>OY769902.1:0-5447365 GCA_963669175.1 bacterium | reverse complement strand
TGAGGACAAGATCGCCGCGCGCCTGCGTGAAGGGTACACCCACTGAATCGGATGACCAGGGGTTGGTAACAGGCGCAACAGAGCTGGCCTTGTCTATCGTTCTGGATGCCCTTGCGATTCAGTCACTCAGCGCTACCGATGCCGGGGCGGATGACCGTTCCAGGCGCTTCATGGAGCTTTCCCAACGGTACCAGGCAAAAGCGTCTGCCACGCTCGCTCGTTTCCTGACTCAACCCTTGTTGAGTGAACCGGTTCGAAAGGGTAATCCAGCCAATATCACCGGATGGTAAACAGGGAGAAATCGTGTCTGGAAAGAAACAAACTGCAGATGAAAACGGATTCCTGGACTTCCTGTTCCAATGCCGAACCTTTGATCCCGGGCATGATGGACCCCGTTTGATTCCGGACTGGCCGCTTGTGCGCAAACTTGCCAGCGCTTACGCCACGCAAAATCGCCTGGTCGTCGTAAAAAGCCGTCAATTGATGGCGAGTTGGATAGGGTGTGCGTATTTGCTGTATCGCGCGGTTTCACGTGGGCCGGGCATGCACCTGGTGTTGTCCAAGGAGGAACGGTCCGCGCGTGAACTGATCGCACGTATCCAGTTTCTCTGGGAATTTCATGAAGTGTTTCCGGTGGACGAGAAGCCGAAGTTCCTGGCCGGGACAGTGTCTTTCCCGTCGCTGCAAAGTCGCATTGTCAGCCTTCCGGCCTCGCCACATGCGGTGCGTGGTCTCAGTCCGCAGACTGTTTTCTGGGATGAGATGGCTTTCGCGCCTAACGATGAGGAAATCTGGGCGGCGGTCAAACCGGCTGTCGATGCGGGCGGCCAGTTTGTCGGGGTATCCACCCCAAATGGACCTGTCGGTGTGTTTGGCAGGCTGGTGCATGACAGCGCAGGCGAATTTCACGTTCACCGGATGCACTACAACGACTTCCCCGGACGCGATGAAAACTGGGAAACCCGTGCACGCGCAGGTTTGTCCGAAGCACGCTGGCGACGTGAACAAGAACTCAGCTTCGAAGGCGCCGAAGGACGTGTGTATGATCAGTTCGAATCTTCGACTCACCTGGTTGACGGACCTTATGCAGCGCCCGGAGCGGACAGCGGAACACGTTTCTACCGCGGGATCGATTTCGGATACCGTCGTCCAGCGGTGATCTGGCTGGAACGTGATACATGCAATAACCTGACCGTATTCGACAGCCTCGTCGGTGATCGTTGGCCTTTGGATCAACTGGTGCAGGAGATTCGTCGAATCGATGCGAAACATGGTCTGAGTGAACGCGACATCACCTGGACAGCCGTCGATCCGGCCGGTGCGGCAAAGACCGATATGGGCATCTCGCCGGTGGAACATCTCCAGGCGGCCGGTTTCAAACTGGTCTGGCGTCCATCGTCGATTGCGGCGGGAATTGAGGTTGTGCGGGCGTTGTTGAAGGATGCTTCTGGTGAAGTCCGGTTAAAGGTTTACAAGCATTGCGGCGCGGTGGTTCGTGGTTTTCAGGGATATGCCTGGGGGCCGGATGGCGAAACTCCGGTCAAGGATGGCGAACATGATCATCCCATGGACGCCCTGCGCTACCTGCTGGTGAATCTGTATACCTCAGCACACCCGCGTCCACAGGTCGCCGCCCGGGTAGGAGGGATGCCGCCACCGGAACGGAAAGCGCCAATTTAACACAATTAAGAATTAAAGGCTGCTCACAAGAATTGGTGCATATTATCGACGAGCAGGTTTCGTCAGGTCTTGACGTGATGCCTTTTTCTTGTTCTTCTCCGCAATTTCAGATATCTGTCCGACTTCACACCTGCTATTTCGCATGATAGATCGTCATCAGGCATCACGTTGTGACCTGACGACAGCGAGAGTGCTGATACCGGTGGCAGGTCACAACGCGACAATAACAGGACGAGAGGTGGTTTCAGTATTATCGTGCATTCAGGAAAACATAGCGAAAGCCGAAAACGGAAAGTCGCGTCAAGACCTGCCACAACATTGCCCGGATGCACAAATTCTTGTGAGGAACCGAATTAAGAATTAAGAATTAAGAATGAACTAACCAAAGAGTTCCTATTTCATTAATCAATAACTTTAGAACTTTTAAACTTTCCAACTTTCAAACTAAGAAAGAGGAAAATATGCTTCGAACTGTGATCAACAAGATGTTGGGGCGGCAGCCGATAACATTGCCGGAACGTCAGCAACGTGTTGGACTGGTACGAAACCGGTGGAGTACCCCTCGTCGAGCTGCCAGTGGGCCATTCACCTTTGCCACCCCGGCGGAAGGATTCAGTTATACCGGGACGAATCGCGCCGATTTCTACCGTTACCTGCGTGATCATATCCCCATCATCTCATCCGGAATCTGGACCTGGAGTCATCTCTGTTCGACCGCGCAACGCTACGAGATCACCGGGGATGAGTGGGATGTGCGTCGGGCTAATCAGCTTCTTGATGAATTGGACCGCAGGGTATACCCGCGTCTTGACGGTGAAACTCACGGCTTGACCCGCCTGACGGAGAGCTTTTTTCTTGAACTTTTCACCCTTGGCGCCTTTGCCGCTCGTGTGGTATTGCTGCCTGATGCGTCTGGGGTGAGTCACCTGGAACTGCTTGATCCTTACCGTATTCACTGGGCGCGCAGCCGTGACGGTCGATTCCTGCCATACCTGGAAACCGAAGACCACGAACTTGAACCCATCGATCCGGACACATTCTTTCATCGGACGCTGGTGTCCGATTTACGTGCGCCCGGAGGGATTGAACCACTGGCGTCTATTCCGTTCGTGATTGAAATCGAGCAACGGATGCTGGAAGACATGGCACGGGCCAGCCACAATGCAGGTACTCCACGCCTGCAAATCCGAATTTCCCCGCCCGAGCCCAATCCCGGTGAAGATCCGGATACCTACTCCCAACGAATCAATTCGTATTTCGACCGGACCGTATCGCAATTCAACGAGCTTGGCCCGGATGACAACCTGTTCACCTGGTCCGATATCGAAGTGAAAGTGATCGGCGCTGGGTCGGATATGCAGGGATCATGGAAACTGAATCGGGAACAGGTTATCGAAGATGTTATTACCGGGCTGAAGCTGTTTCCCTGGGCATTGGGACGTAGCCACGGCACTACCAAGAACTGGGTATATGCACAGTACAATCTGCTGATGCAAATTGTTGATTCTGTCCAACAATTGGGCTCTGATCTTGCTGAATGGTTGATGCACTTTGAATTGCGTTTGGCCGGGAATATGGCCGGTGCGCGCTGGCGGTTTGAGCCCAACCAGGATCCGTTCGTTGTGGAACGCAACCGTGCCGCGCTGATGGCGTTTGAACGTGTGGACAAGATGGTGCAGGAAGGTTATATCAGCCGTGATCAGGGCGCACGCGAGCTCGGGTATGAAAAAGCGTATCGACAGGGAAAGGAATGAGTATGCTTTCACAGGGATTAACCGGCGCATTGTTGCGTGAACCTTGCAAGGTCAGTGAACAGGACATTGAGGCGATTCACAATCTCGATAACCCACCACTGGTCAAACTGGATGCGGAAGAGTTGCACGTGCGTCGTTGCAGACTGGCTTGCGATGCTATTGACAGCCGGTTCGGACGCTTCCGCACAGAGGATCTCCACAAATTGCTCGAGCTGGTGCAGGGCGCCCCGGTGCTGATCGGCCATGATCGCAGGAGCCTTGGAGTGGCGCGTTTTTTCGATGGCGCGGTGGAAAAGCGTGGTGAAGTAACATGGCTGGTTCCGCGTTTCTACTGGCCACGCGCCCATTCGAAGGCCGAAGACCTGCGTATCATGATCGACAGCGGGGTTTACAACGAAGCGTCCATCGCCTTCATGTACAACCATCCCACCTGCTCCATCTGTGGTGAAGATCTGCGCAGTTGTTCGCATTGGCCGGGACGGGAATATGACGGCAAGCTTTGTTTTTACTGGTATGATGGGATCGAACGTGTTACCGAGGGATCGCTGGTTTACCGTGGCGCTGCGCCGGGAACGGGCTTCGAACTGGATGCCGGAAACACTGTCCCTAAATCCCATTTGCAGCAGAATTCGAATTCCAGACAGGAAGGTCCGGAAAACAGGATCATTCGATTGAAGTGGCGTGGTAAACGATATACAGCTTCTTTACGATCCGGGATTTGATGAACTGGTTATGGATGTCAGCATTTTTTTATCTGGACAATTGAACATTTGTATAGGAGTAAGCCATGAGAAAGAGTGCAGGAAGAAAACACAAACCGTCTGGTTGGTTTTTGCTGTTCAGTGTTTCCGTATTCACCGTCGCCACCTGTTGGCCTTTGTTTTCATTTT
Source organism: bacterium (assembly GCA_963669175.1). Lineage (GTDB taxonomy): Bacteria > Electryoneota > Electryoneia > Electryoneales > Electryoneaceae. Next base: position 5,443,041 of record OY769902.1, on the reverse strand, counting down.
CAGTACCGGCCCGAGCGCAGACCTGGGGCACGTCGGAAGGGTTGCTTCAGGGCGAACGTCTGGCACGAGTTACCACACTTCTGAACGACACTCTCCGTGCGGAAACAGATACGACCGCCTGGTTGCCGTTCGGTACGCATATCGCGGATCTGGCGGATGAGCGAATTTACGCGCCTACCCGATTCACCCTTTTCGTTCATGCCGACACATCCGGTGGCATTGCTGACAGTGGACCGGAAATCACCATTTCTGCCCAGATAGCCCTGAGTGACACTACCGGCGTCGTCTATGAACAGCGTGATGGGTCGCTGGAGCTTGTCCCTGACAGCAGCCCGATCAAATCAACAATTGGGCAGATAATCCCGATACCCGTCTATGGTGGTGGCTGGATTCGTCTGGTTGTCGCTTCTGACGATACTGCGGTGGTGAAATGTGATATGTGGAGGGTGCGATGAAGGGGAGGATCATACCCGTCCTGCTTATGATCTGGTACGCGATGATGCTGGAAAACCACTGGCTTGCTGTCTCCCACAATGGCTGGGGACAGCCACGAGTCTGGCAGGATACCGTCCTGGTCAAATCTGGATTCGGGAACGCGGATTCACTGTTTGCCATCGCCGGAGGAGATACAGCAATCATGCTGCTGTCAGATGCTGAAGCGTATCACCTTGCTCAGTCATGGGATAGCCCACCCCTGATCCAGGTTCCTGAACCTGATAGTCTGGAGACACAATGAAAAAACAGCTTTGTATTATTCTGTGTTTCTTGCTGCCTGTTCTCTGTGCAGGTGAAGTCCGCTACCATCCCTTTGTATTGGATGCCGGAGATATCTTCCTCGGAGCTTGTGATTTTACCGGCGATGGACTACCCGACCTGGTACTTAAAGAAGGTGTGTACAGGCAAACCTCTTCATTCAGTTTCGAAGAACTTTTCGCCTTTCCTGTCCAAGTTTCAAGCAACCAGGTGTCGATTACGGATCTGGATAAGGATGGCGAAAAGGATATCCTCTTTCCTGATTTGGAAACGTCCTCCTGCTACTGGTACAAAAATAATGGTGATGACACATTTGAGCGTTTACTGATCGCTTCGGGAATCAGTCGTCCAGTTCGAGCACGTACAGGCGATCTTGATGGCGATGGTGATCTCGATATTCTTTGCCCCAATGATGACCGTAGCCATGATTACCCCATTATCTGGTTGAGGAACAATGGTGACGCAAGCTTCACTCAGGATACTGTTCTTACCGGACAGGAACAGGTGCGGGATATCAGAATCAATGATATTGACGGTGATCAGGACATGGATATCATCTTTGGTTCGTCGAGTACGCTTGATGTGTTTGTGGCGTTCAACGATGGCGAGGAGAATTTTACACGTTCTTTGATCGGAGCTTCTTCTTTCGGGCAATCCCTTGTCGTAGAAGATGTGGACGGAGATGCGGACAAAGATATTATTTCCGTACTGGGTGTTGATCTGATAAAATTCACCAATGATGGAAGTGGCTCGTTTACAAGATCAGTTGTTGGGGCGACGACTACATATGGGCGTGATATCATCGCCGGTGATGCTGATTCTGACCATGATATTGATATCTATCATTCATCGGGGAAAGATCTTTTCCTGAACGATGGAGACGGACAATTCACCAGGGTTGCGCTTCCGTTTGGAAATGTGAATTATGGCGGAGCGATCACAGATATAACCGGTGATAGAAAGCCTGACCTGGTTTCAACCGGCCCCTTTGTTGTCTACCGTTCGGAATCACAGGAAATCAGGGATATCAATTCCGCTTGTGCAGTACCCTGGCACGAGATCGCAGGTTACCTGGCTGTCTCCTCCCTTCTGGACCCGGGCAGAATCGTAAGCCAGTGGACAGTATCGCCGGATTCCATCCGCTGGTATTCTCGTAGCGGGTGCAGTTTTGCTGTAAACCAGGCTGGTGGCGCGTATGAAATCAGGGGGAGTGTGTTGGGACAACCCTGTTATGCCTGGAGTGGTGATGGGACCAGCGATGCGTTGCAGGTAGATGTTTCCCTGGAAGACAGCCTGGACTGGTCAGAGAATTTCCGGGTCAGCATGTTATTCCGCCTGCGTGAAGATGATTCTGGTTACCTCTTCAGTAAAACCAACGACAGCAAGGGATATATACTGTACCGTGATGACACCAACAGCCTGATACAGCTTACGCTATCTATCGCCGGAGAGGACAGCGTTCTTCAAATTCCGCATAATGACACATTCTGGCACTTGCTGACTATCACCGGCAACGCAGACACCATGGCAATCTGCCTGGATAACAGCTTGCCGCAATTGAAATCCATCACGATTTCGGACTGGTTCCAGGTGGATGTTGATAAAGCGCTGACCTTGTTCGCAGATCAGGGGATGACCAATCTGACAGGAGGAATGTTTGCGTTCCTGGAATACTATGACAGCCCAAGTGTTCAGGCTGCGTTTCATGAACATAACGCTTTGTGGGAAACGATCTATCCCATTCTGTATGGGGAAGCCTGTTTTGCGGCGATTCAGCCTGCGGTGGACTATGCCAGGGAGAATGATGCCTTGCAGATTGCAGCGGGCGCCTTCAATGAACCGGTATTGATTGGCAAATCACTCAGCATTTCCGGTATAGATGCTTTCAGTACAACCCTCGACGGGAGCAACCTGCCACCCGGATACAGTGGAATAACAATTGACCAGGTCTGCACCCCGGCAGTAAAAGATCTCCTCATCACAGGTTTTCCGGGCAATGGTATCAGTGCGGAAGGATATGGAACGGAACTGGTTCTTTCTGAATGTGTGTTGGCAGGAAATAATAATGCCGGGATGCAAGTCGGTGGTCATCAGTCAACCGACAGTATCTCTGTATCTCAATGCACGTTTTTCAATAACCCCATCGCAATCGAAATCTGTTCCGGTGATACGGGTTCGGTTACTGTCGAGAACACTATCATAGCGGCCTCTTCCGGGACGGGAATGATCAACCATGCAATAGCCGATGGCGCGCGCCTGAATAACCACTTCAACCTGTTTTCCGGCAATATGGCAGATACCTCAGGTGTGAGTGACTCGGAAGCCATGACCTGCTTCACCCTCAAATTCGAAGACCCGGACAAGGATGACTATCATCTTCCGCCCTTTTCACTGGGCAACTACCTGTCAACGTCTGGCAGGCAGGTAGGGGCTTTGCCTTCCGCTGACCTTCCCGGGCAAGCCTGGCGACGTCCCCAGTGGGGAAGAGTCCGCTTTGGCATAAGGAAACCAACCTATCTCGAACCGGCACGTTCCGGTCGCTGACACTCTTCGTTCTGAAGAAATAACAATCCGGAAGAAAGGAATTTCTCATGTTTCAACGTCTGTTTCGTACCAAAACTTTCTGGGCGGCAGTAGCTGCTCTAATTGCCGCAACAGAACAAGTGGCCACAGGTTCCGCCACGCTGTCAGAAGCGCTTCAGATGATTATCCCGGCTGTTCTGGCCCTGTTCATCCGTGATGGTATCGCAAAAAACACAGGACAAGCAGGAAGCGCCAACTGATAACGTCTAGAGCACTGCTCGACTGCTTTATGCTTTCATGTCATCCTCAACGCAGGCGGGTTTCTCGAAGTGTCACTAATCAATAGAAACAATCAAAACATTGGCCCCACCGGCTTGAAGCACGCCGTAGCGAAGCGAAGGCGGCTGTCCGGCGGGGTCTATTCTAAATAAAACAAAGAATTACACCGCTTCACTATCACGTATTTTCACCACAAAGCAACATGCACGAAAGGCAACCTATGACCTTGATCGACATTACACTCCGCGACATCATCATGATCGGATCCCTGCTGGTATCCGTTGCGCTTGCCTATGGAAGGCTGCGTTCAGAGATCAGGCACCTCGAGGACACGAAGGCCGGACGCCGTGAGCTGAGCCTCCTCTCGGAGAATGTCCGCGCCACGCTGACCGAGATCCGCACCTCTTTAGCGCGTCTGGAAGAGGGCTTGCGGGGAATCCGGTGGCAACGTGAACGAAACAATGAATCCTCCTGAATTGGTCTGTGAGGTTTTGTTTCAGCCTTCACCGTTTTACCTTCCGACATGGCAATACCCGAAGACACCATCCGCCAGGTCCGAGAAAGCAGCGATATTCTCGAAGTGGTCAGCGAATATGTCTCCCTGAAGAAAAAGGGCGGCGTAAACTACTTCGGGCTCTGTCCGTTTCACCAGGAAAAGACCCCCTCCTTCAGTGTCAATCCTGACCGTCAGATCTTCCACTGTTTCGGCTGTGGCAAGGGCGGCAATGTCTTCACCTTCCTGATGGAAGTGGAACGGATCGAGTTTCCCGATGCGGTGAGGCGACTGGCTGAACGAGTCGGAATCGAGATCCGTGAAGGTGGTCAGAAGGTTACGGGGAAGAACGAAGCCCTGTACCAGGCTAATGAACGCGCCTACAAGCTGTTCCGCTACCTGCTGACCGAAACCGACAGCGAACTGGCGAAGATGGCACGGGATTACCTGCGCAAACGTGGAATCGACGAAGAGCTTGAAGCTAAATTCGAGCTGGGCTTGAGTCCTGAGGGGTGGGATACGTTGGTTAAGCTGGCGCAGAAACGTGGCTTTACCGGTGAAACCCTGGAGGCGGCAGGATTGGCGATTCGTGGCGGTCGCGGGGGCTGGTATGACCGTTTCCGTGAACGCCTGATGTTTCCTATCCGTAACGCCGGAAAGCGTGTGGTCGGGTTCGGTGGACGTGTCATGCGTCAGGACGAGGAGAAATCCCAACCCAAATATATCAACAGCCCGGAAACCCCGATTTATCACAAGGGATCAACTCTGTACGGCCTGCCCCAGGCGCGTGATGAGATGCGCAACACACGTGAAGCGATCCTGGTCGAAGGCTACACCGACCTGATTGCCCTGCACATGGTCGGTTTTGGTAACGCGGTTGCTTCACTGGGAACCGCGTTGACACGTGAGCAGGCGGGCTTGATCAAACGCTTTGCCGACCGCGCGACCCTGCTGTATGACGGTGATGAGGCGGGCGTTAACGCAGCGTTTCGCGGGGCGGATATCCTGATCAGCGCCGGGCTGGAGGTCCAGATTGCGTTGTTGCCGGAAGGCGAAGACCCAGACTCGCTGGCCCAATCCGGCGGACGTGAATCGATGGAAGCCGTGCTGACCAAGGCGCAACCTATCATCGATTTCAAAGTCAACTATTTTCACCGTAAGGGATTGCTGGATACCCCGCGTGGCAAGGCGGAAGCCGCACGAGCGATCGTGGAAACTCTACAGAACATCCCGGAAGCGATTGTACGTGAAGCCTACCTGCATGACGCTGCGGAAAAGCTGGGGATTGACGAGCAATTACTGGGACGCGAGTTGGAGAAGTCACGACGTGGCGGCAACCGTGGACGCCAGGTCAAGCAGATCGCGGATCAGCAGGTCGTCAGCGGTTTCGAAGAAGGTGTGCGGACGTTGCTGTGGTTACTGATTCGTCATCCGGAACGCCGTGGCGAAGTGTTCAACCATATCCGGGCGGCGGATATGGGCGAGCATCCGTTGCGACCAGTGTTCGAAGTGCTGGAAGCAGCGCATGTGGAGGGCGAAACGATCAATGAAGCGGACCTCTACGATTCCCTCAATGGTAATAGCGGCTTGGTGCCCATTCTGAACGATATTCTGAACCGTGATATGGACATGGATGAACAATCCACGAATCAAGCGGTGGAGTTTGCCGCATTGCACTTTGAACGGGCTGCGTTATTGAAAGAGCGTGAAACAGTCCGGGATCAACTGCGCAAAAGCGGTAGCCCGGAGTTGTTCCAGCGTGATATGGAAATTGTAAAACGCCTCAAAGAACTGGACGAAATGCGGACAGAACAGTAGTTATAGCAGGTTTCGTCAGGTCTTGATGAGATGCCTTTTTCTTGTTTTTACCGCAATTTCAGACACCTGTCCGACTTCAAGCCTACTATTTCGCATGATAGATTGTCATAAGGCATCACGTTGTGACCTGACGACGGTGAGAATACAGATGTCAGTGGCAGGTCACAACGCGACAAAAACAGGGCGAGAGGCGGTTTCAATATTATTGTGCATTCAGGAAAACATTATAAAAGCCGAAAACGGAATGTCGCGTCAAGACCTGCCACAACATTTCATTGCACCCAATTGCTTGCCTGTGACTCAAAGCGGTCGGGTGGCCCGATTCACAAGTGATGAAGCTGCTGTCGTTGTTACCGTTTGGATACTGTGATGCTGTATTGATCCATGACGCGACTTCGAGTGAGTCGGGATTGTGACATACGAAATAGCGAAGCAACTTCTATTCATTCATTTCATCCTGAGTATCCTTCCTTATCCTGTCAATCCTGTGAATCCGACCTGTACCGATACCTATAAATATACCCAATTGTACCCAATTCTGAGGTGTGAATGTCACTTCACCAGCACAACCTTCCTCATATTGATCCCATCCGGCGCTTCCAGTCGCAGGTAGTAGGTTCCGCTGGCGACATTTACAGCGTTCCAACTGACATGATGCGTTCCCGGACTGATGTCATCGTTCAGCAAAGTCGCTACCGTGCGTCCCAGGATATCAACAACCGTAAGCTTCACCGTGGAAGCTTGTGGCAGGGTGAAGCCGATACGAGTGACGCTGTTGAAGGGATTCGGCCAGGGATCAGCAAGACCAAAAGCAACCGGAACGGCCTGTTCTTGTACCGTCTCAACCGGGGTGGCAGACAAGTCGAGGATCAACAGGGTGGCAAGATCAGTCGTGTACAGGATATCGTTCTTGATGACGCCGTTGGTAAAATCTCCCGGCTTGACATAATAGCCAGTCTCGGTCAGGTTTGTCGGATCAGAAGCATCCAGCACCTTCACCCCGCCAGGACCGTCAAACTGGATAATACGATTGTCATTAGCCAGAACCGGGTAATAGGTATCTACTCCATTGAACAGGTAATCACGATATGCGGGATTATCAGGATCTGAAATATTGAGCGCCCAGATTCCATTGTGTGAATAATCCACCAGGTAAGCGAGCGAATCTGCTAAGGTAACCCCGGAAAAGTTTCCGTTTGCGGAAAATGAACCCATTTCAATCGGAGCGGTGGGATCAGTAATGTCGAAAATGATCATGCTGTTCGTCGTGACCACGTACAGATAGTCCCCCTGAATCACGACATCATACGCGATATAGGAAACATTGTGAGTGGTAAGCAGGGTGGGGGCTTCCGGTTCAGACATGTCATACAACCGGAACGTGTACTCATCCCCGCAGGCGCAGGCAAGCAGCGTATCCGACATTGAGAGACTGCGTCCATAGCAGGTTGTATCCTGAAAAATAAGCTCCAGCGTATTCTCGTTCGTGTATTCATAGATTTCAAAGCCATCGCCATAACGAGGCGCCAACAGTTTGTTGTCCGCCATGCGTGTACTCATGTTGAAGAAAAAGCTTCCAACATTTTCACATACAACCGGGGCATTAGGATCAGAGATATCAATCAGGGTCACTTCCGGGCCATCATTCCCCAGACCACCGTGGCAAACAAGCAGTGAATCGCCCATGCTGACCATGCTGTACACAGCGCCGCAAGTGTTGTCTGTGCCCAGATCTACAGGCCCGGAAGGTGTCCCGAAATCAACAATATGGATGCCGTCACGATAGGATTCCACGACAGCCATACTGTCGTTATATACATGCCAACGGTTGGTAATAAAATCCGGTTCATATGTGGAAAGCTCAAGCAGGCTGGCAGGTTCGGAAACATCGAGAAACATGGTTGCTTCCGATGATGATGGAATCAGCATATCATCATGCCATACCAGTCCCATAATGGCGGAGAACCCGGTGTAATAACTGGCGTCCAGGTTGAGGTTTGATGGGTCTTGAGTTGGCGCTCCGACAATGCTGCCGTAGTGATTGCCAACCCATATGTAGCCACCACCACAAGCCAACCGGTAGGCGTATCCGTTGGTATTGATCTGGTCAACAACTTCCGGGTGTTCCTGGTCGCTGATATCAACCGCAATCAGACCATCGGTAAAGGCGGCCAGGTATACGTAATCTCCGTCAACAGCGATGTCATAACAATAGGTTCGGTTGACAGATGTATACCCGATCAGACTGATGTTGAGCGGGTCAGAAACATCCAGCGCTGTATAATTCACACCCAACATGCAGACGTGGAGAATATCCTGTTCCGGGTCAAGTTGCATGGCGACTACCTGGTCCCATGTACCGGGAAAATCATACACCGCTACCTCGTGAGGGGAAGCCGGATCACTGATATCTACCACCCGGATATGATCATCAAGGGTTCCAACAAAAGCGTAATTCCCATCGGTTTCGATATCATATACGCGAGGTGGAACCGTACACCGTCCTACAGGGATAATATCCTGTGGATCGGTAATATCGAACACACGGAAATTGCCGGAAGTCATGCCGGTGTATGCGTAAGGGTATTGAACAGCAACAGCTGAAACCGGTCCATCTGACTCAAACAGGGCATCAACGGAGTGAATGTTGAGGCTGTCCTGGGCGAATGATGGAATGGTGACGAGGAGAACAAGAATAACAGCAATGTGGGCAGAGCGTTTCATCGTGGGGCCTCCCTGGTTACCGGCTACTTTTACACACGTTAGCGATCAAGTATACAGCAACTACGCAAACAAGGATTGTATCTCCGGCCCCTGAACTTCCATGCACAACATGCGATGTAAAACTTCGAAATGCAATAGCCCATATGTTATTTCATTTCATAACCCATTATGAATGGGAGAAGGGATATGGAAAATGGGGACTGCTACTCTTTTCGCTTCAGATTTTCGCTAAATACAGCCATTCCCATTATTAATCCGTCATATGGTCACGCAACAAATCAGTGAAAGATCAATTATATAGTTGGAATAAAAGGAAATGGAAAAAGGGGACAGTTTCCTTTTCCTGGGGCAAAGCCTTCCCGCTGTGAGCATGGACCGGGAAAGGTGGCTGTACCCTTTTTCTAGAGAGCAGGCAGGAATCACACGGAAAAGGGGACAGTTTCCTTTTCCATGAATACTTCAGAAATATTCTGTTAAGCGCGAGGAAAAGGATCCCGTCCCCTTTTCCCGGCAATCTCCATAATCCCGGAAAGCGATGATTACAAGATGAAACCGGTCTCACTTCGTCATCCCGGAAACGCTGCCGTTTAGCGTTATCCGGGATCTACGCCCCTGGAAACATTTCCGTTGTTGGTGTTTTATATACTTATTTCACAATAACTTGTGGTTTTTTCTCGGAACGGATTCGTCCGGTGCGACGTGCGCCGTCGAGCACTACCTCACGGTCCACCAGGTACATGTTCTCAATCTTCCGTGATCCCGGTTCCATGTCGAAATATTTGTCCAGGTGGTCGGTGACATAGTTCACGGTTGCGATGGTATAGTTTTTTTCCGGGTCCAGCGATACCCCTTTGACCGTCATCATGGTCACGCCACCATCCACAATCGTTGCTTCAATCCCGCTCTGCTGGACATGGGATACTTTCCCCGTGGCTACCTTCAGAATCCATTCCCGTAGTTCACGTCCGGTCATGGTGAAGCGAACAATCTCATTCCCAAACGGGCAGACCTGGAACACTTCACGAACAGACAATGGTCCGGCATCCACATCGGCACGCAAGCCGCTGGTATTCATAACTCCCACATCAGCATCGGTCGCCCAGCGATAGCACCCGGCCACAAATCGACCGACATTGCTTTCCTCGCCACGCTTCCTTTCCCATGGTTCATCCAGCGTGGCAACAATAACATCCATCTCTTTCGCCAGCACACTTTCGAACTTGTCAACCTGCTCCGCGACCTGTTCATTGGCCGGGTACTTGCCCTCGATAACCGGCTCGATATGGGCGTCGAGGCTGACCAGTTTGTTTCGCAGGGTGTCAATCTGAAGGTTGGCGATACCTAGGAATTCGGCTTTGCTTCCGGCCTGCAGAATCGCAACCCCATTCACCCATTTGGGTTCGTAGAGGCGTGTATGGGAGTGACCGCCGATGATCAGTTCAAGGTCGTCACCGACTTCAGCGGCAAGAACACTGTCATCGTACACACCCATGTGGCTCAGGCAAATCTGGATGTCAGTCTTCGGGGTCAGTTCAGCAAGATACTTTTTCACTGCTTCTGTGCTGGATTTGACGTCTACCATAGCTGTAGCGGTGTGGGTGGTCACGCTTTTCAGACCGTCAAGGATCACGCCAATCACACCGATCTTGATCCCGTTTCGTTCAATGATGGTATACGGTTCAAAAATGCGGCGACCATCCAGATCAGTCACATTCGCCAGTAACACCGGGAACTGAGCATCCTTCATCCCGGCGATCAGGGTGTCCGAGGTGTAGTCAAATTCATGGTTACCGATTGTAAACGCGTCGATTCCGATCTGGTTCAGAAGCGTAATCTGGCTACGTCCTTTGGTCACGGCGGAAATCGGGGTGCCCTGGTATTCATCACCGGCATTCAGAACAAAAACCGGGTGATCGATGGAATCACGATAATGGTCAATCATCCCTGCGAGGTTGGCGATTCCGCCAATCATGGTTGTGTCGCCGTCTTTTATCAAGCGATGTGGCAGGTTGTTGGAATGCAGGTCATTCCAGTGAAGAACTGTTACGGTCACCGGGTCTGACTGCTTCACGCAGCCATTCATGCCCGCCAGAAGAACAATCAATCCAAACACAACAATCAAACTGAGGTTTGTACGCATTTCTTGCCTCGTAAAAATGGTTCCTCACAAGAATTTTTGCATCCGGGCAAAGTTGTGACCTGTCACTGGTATCAGTATTCTCGCCGTCGTCAGGTCACAACGTGATGCCTTATAACAATCTATCATGCGAAATAGCAGGTATGAAGTCGGCCCGTTGTCAGAAATTGCTGTGAAACACAAGAAAAAGGCATCGCATCAAGACCTGACGAAACATTCTCGTCGATAGTTTAAGCAATTTTTTGTGAGCTGTCGTAAAAATCAAGGAAAAGGAAACGACCTGCCAACCTGCTTAAAAATACCGATTTATTATTTCGCGTAAAAGCCCTTACCGGAAGCATGCCCTGTCGCCCCGGATTCGATACGCATGGTGATCAGGGGGCACACACGGTAGCGCTCTTCGCCGAGCAACGCCTTCAGGCCAAGCAATACGGCTTCAATAACGTCCAATCCCACTTGATCGGCAATTTGCAGAGGACTTTCCTGCATGTTAAACAGAGCCTTGGCCGCGGCATCCGCCTCCGTTGGTGTCGCAACGATACCTTCACGTACCGTGAACAAGGTGCTGTTTACCAGTACCGCCAACGTACGTGCTCCTATACCACCGGGCTCGTCCGGCACTTCATAAGGAGTTAATCCCAAGTGCAAGGCCATAGCCGCAGCACGTTGCAAGTCATGTCGTTTGGAGCTGGCCGGGCACATCAGCTCAACACTGCCGCTATTATCCGTTGGCGGTAAACCGCCAAAACCAATTGCGCAGGTATCCTCGGGAACAACTTGCACGGTCACCGTGGCGGCAGCATTCAGAGTATGCGCCCAGATCATTCCTCTTGGCATTAGTGACGGTAACAGCGCATCCAGCAGTGACTGGCGGTCTTCCACAGCGCTGACCAGGCATTCGATAATCAAACGGTATGGCCCCTGTTTCAGTATCGGCGCAACACTCTCTTCAGAAACCTCCCCCAGATCCCATAACGGCCAGGTAACTGCATTCACCTTACCGCCTGATTGTTCGAATAGTGTTTTCTTCCATCCTTCAACCAGTTGCGGGGCTCCAACAATCAGGACATTGCCCTCAACTGGTATATCAACATCCATCGGATCAACAGGAGATGGGCCGTCAGAATCCAAGCTTTTCCAGAAAGGCGATGAATCTTCATATGGGAAATACCCGGCAGCAGAACGGAAACGGCTGTCCTGTTCGGCTAATTGATCCATCGAGTCATGAGTATCACCGCGAAAACGAGGCTGTATGTCCCGGACTACACTCAGGACTCCGTTGGGCAGATTTAATGCAGTTTTTGTAAGGTGATCGACAAGTACCGGAGGGTTGTTCAAGTGACGCACCAAGCGTAACGACTCCAGTTCCAATGGGATACGGATACGTTCATAAAATCCCCCTTCAATGGGGTATTCTACGACTGTTGCGTGCATTCCGGCCGCTTTCGCCATGTCGCTTGCCTCTTCAAGTGTTTCGTTTGTCGTACAGTCCAGCCGTGTCAATTCAAGATAGGTCTTGTCTTGGGGGAGATCGCCAAAGCGCAATCCAAACATGCGCGGATTTGCTCTCTTATAATAATAATGATAATTATTCAATTCGTAAGCATAAAGGGCAATGAGCTGACTGGTTTCCTTAGTAAATGGCTCCAGACTGTCCACTGCCAGGCATTGGCCTTCCAAATCGTCGTCAAGGACAAGGATGGGCACGTCGGGAATAAAGGAATCGTCACCATTGAAATGAAGGTAGGATGGGATATTGTCGCCATTGTCGCATTCTTCGAAATGAAATGTGGTGTTGATTTCGAGATAATCTTCTACGGATTCAACAATTTCAAATTTAAAATCTCCACATTCACTCAATCGTCGTGCCAGCTCTTCCAAATCTCGGGTCAGCCATACAACGCCAATTCGTCTGATCATACTCCCCTCCTTGCATGACGAAAAACGCGGCAAACGCCTCCTGTTGGACGCTTGCCGCGTGGAATGTCTGTCACTGACGTACTCACCTATTCTCAGGCGCCCGGAAGTTTGCCTTCAAACGGTTGGACCAGGATGGACAGGAAAATCGGGTGACGATGTGTTTCCAGGTAACGCTTCAGGTCGTTCATCACCGCTGCCCAGCCATCATAGTCCGGACGTGTGCACAGAAGGACCGGCTCAGTGAAAGTGCCTTCGGTCAGCACAACACGAGTACCGTTGCCTTCATCTTTCAGCTCCCAACAGACAGTCAGGTTGGGATCTTCATCGGCCACTTCACGCCATGCGAAGGAGAACTTGGCGTTCTCTTCAACTTCCGCGACCTTGAGCTGATCATAGCCCAGATCGAGCACGCCGTCTTCCTTCAGCTCCACGGATTTAACCTGGGGAGCGAAGAACGCCTTGATACCTTCAACGGTAGTCAGGGTTTCGTAAACTTCTTCACGATCGGCGGCTGTCCACATCTCGAGACGGAAATCTTTTGCCTTGCGGGTAGAGAATTCCGGACGCACCCAAGCGGAGGCGCCTTCCATATGGAAAACAAAACCGTTCAGCAGCAATGCCCAGATGTTACGCAGGTCATCATCAGAAAAATCGTCTGCATCAACGATATGATCAACATCGAGCCTGCAGAACTCATTCATCGGTGAAATACGGAACTTGACAATCGTGTCGCTGAAATCACCTTCACGTGTCCGGACGGGCCATTCAAACGCGAATACCATCTCTTCGGCATCGAGTTCGAGGATTTTACGTTCGGGACGCTCGTCGTATTTCATGAACGGGACAAATTTCCCGCCGAAATCGAACTTGCCGCCAGCTTGCAGGTCAATGTTTACCTGCTGGGCGAACCAGATCTGAAGCTCGCGAGCGTCTGTGATGCCGCGCCAGGCGATTTCCGGTGGCACCTTCACATCTACGGTGACCGACGCGCTCTTTTTGTTGGTTTCTGTGGCCATTCTCTATCCTTGTTTTGCGCTTGACCAGAGAAGGGAAGGGTATTCCCCGTCCGCGCCGCTGGTGCACTCTCCACGGGCTTTCCCTGATCCAGGGTTTGTTTCGGTTAATGTCACACTGTCCGTAAAGGAGGAGAGTATCCTGAAACGGGACAACTCGCTAACATATAAACTTATCTTACCCTATTCAACCCTCTGCTCCGGTCTCTCCGGCTCCAGTGCTAACCTCCTCGTTGCGTGTGGCTCTTCCCACGCTTTTTCCCTAAACTACAGAGGCAGACCAACCAAACCACAGTTGGAACATGGACAAAATACGATTTCGGACACATAACGTCGAGTTCTGGCGGCGATTTCTCTTCCTGTTTCTCCCCGTTGTCATCTTTGCTCTCATTGCCGGTGTCTATCTGCACTATGCCAAGAAAAAAGCTGTCGAAGATTCTTATGTCGCTGAACATAAAGAACGCGTTCTGCTGGCAAAACAAAACCTTATGACCGAATTGAAGGGATACATTACCGATCTACTCCTGATATCTACCCGTCATGAAGTGTTCGAGATGGCGGAAAACCCCACCCCCGACGTGGAAAAGAAACTGGAATTTCTGCTTCGGGATCTATTGCATACCAAGGGAGTCTATGACAAGGCGGCCTACCTGGATGTGGATGGCTACGAACTGGTAAGCGTAGATATCGATGATCCATCTCCTTTCACGCCCAAGGGAGGCGCGGACAGTACTGACAGAAAACCTGCCGGTTTTGTGGGTAGAATGCTGGAAATGGAGGAAGAACAAAACAACTTCTCAGGTGAGTTTGGTGATGACAGAAGATCTCCGCCACCACGGCCGTTACGCGAAACCAGGGAGAAGAAAAAATCAGAAGATCTGGATCACCTGGATAAACTGATCACTCTGGAACATGGGATGGTGTACCATTCCCAGATGGAATTGGACCGTGAAAACAACGAAATTGAGAAACCCTATAACCCGGTGATCCGTTTTGCTGTTCCTGTATTCAAGCACACCGGTCGCAGAGCCGGGATGATTGTGCTGAACCTGAAAGCTGACGCCTTCCTGGAACGTATGACTCAGATTACTGACGACACCCTTGGCTACTTCGAATTGATAAACAAGGACGGCTTCTGGCTGCTGGCGCAGAATCCAGAACATGAATTCGGTTTCGAATTCCCCAATATGGATACGTTCACCGTAGCACGCCGTGACCCTGAATTATGGAATGTAATTGCCAAACCAACGACTACGGATCATCATCTGGATGATGATGGTCTCGATGTGTTCACTACCTTCAATCCATTTGAAGTAAAAACGGATTCCAACAAAACCGATCCCCTTAATACCAACACCACTGTTGGTGACACAACATACATCTGGACGCTCATTTCTCATGTTCCTCATTATAACCTGTATTCCGAACTGCATACTTACACCCGGAACTTGACTTTCGGCCTGATCGTACTCGTATTTTTCCATTTTATCGGGTCCATCATTATCGCGAGAACAATTCTGATGCGGCGTGAGACCGAGCTGAAGCACAAACAACTTGAAACGCTTCAGGAAGTAAGCCGAACAATAGCCCATGAATTTCGTCAGCCCCTTTCCGGATTGCACCTGATTGCTGACTTTGCCCAGATGAGCAAAGATGATCCCGGAAAAATCCTCCCCAAGCTGGAACGTATTCCACGCCTGGTTGACCGTATGGAAGAACTGGTGTCAAGGTTGCTCAATATCACTGAGGTCAAGAGTACGACCTATGCGGATGATGTGAATATCATCGACCTGTGGCAAAAAGAAACCGGTGCAACCGAATCATCTGAAGATGAAACGGCGACACCGGAAAAGGAATCTACCGGTAAGCCTGAAGAATAAAAAAATCAGGCAGTTTCCGTTTTCACAGTCTCACCATCCTTGTTCAAATGCACGAACATCGGTGGCGCTTTCCCTTCTTTATCCTCACCGAAATAAAGAGTTTGATGCGGGAACGGGATCTCGATGTTTTCCTTGTCAAAGCGTGATTTTACCCTGCGACGGTAGGCACGGGCCACATTCCACTGCGATGACGCTTCTACCTTGAAACGAACCTTGAACAACAGCGCAGAATCACCGAACTCGTCGATGCCGAACACTTCCGGTTCAGCCTGGACTTTTGGTCCCCATTCCGGATCTTCGCAGAGCGCATCCGCTTCTTCACGCAGGAGTCGCATCACTTCTTCCGTATCCTCACGGTAAGCCACTCCCACTTCGATCACAGCCATGGAGAAGTTCTTGCTCATGTTCGAGATGGTGGATACTTCACCATGCGGGATAACATGCACGATACCGGCGAAATCACGCAGCACCAGCACACGCATGGTAATGCTTTCGACCAGGCCAACCTTTCCGGCCGCTTCCACAACATCCCCGACACGCACCTGGCCTTCCAGGAGGAAGAAGAAGCCGGTCAAGGCATCCTTAACCACGGATTGTGCGCCAAAGCCGATGGCAACGCCTGCAATCCCCGCAGCGGCGATCAGTGGGCCAAGGTTTACTCCCAGTTCACCGAGTACCAGGGTGACTGCAAGGACTCCAATACTGATGCTGATCAGGTTATCCAGAATACCGGATACGGTTTCCACTCGTTGCGCCGCATCCCGGTCCGCGTTACGCTTGGTGATCTGGTTGGTGATGCGATGTGATACTGCCCGCAATATCCACCAAGTCAGCCAGGAGCCGACAATAATCAACAAAATAATCAACAGGTTAGGCGCGACAGATTTGATGTATTCACCAATCTTGTCGAACGGAAGGTCTCGGAAAGTCATCAATAACCCCTTTCAGTATGTACATATGTTTGTTTTGAATCAACATCCCAAATGTAGGTGAAAAGGAACTCCATATCAGCAAGCGAATGTCACTCAACTGCTTGTTTCGAGGCGATTTCTGCCCTCGGAAAATACGCATACTGTCTGTATATTTGGGCTGGATGTTTCAATAAACGAGGAAATTTGAGGGAAATTCAGCAACATGGATTCGCCACAGGTTGAACCGGAAAGTGTGAATCAAGATTTACCCAAGCAAGGTCTGCCCATTCCCGGGCAGGTGCAGGTCGCTATTGATCGATTTCTGGTTGTTGCGGAATCCTCGCACAATGACATGCTGCTTGCATGGCAGGAGCAATTCCGCCACGACCTGCGCAAGTTCAGCCGCCCCGTGCAGCTCCTCCAGAAACGAATTCACGCCTTATCCGTAGATTCCGGCGATGCCAGTATCATGCGTGGCTGGCTGAAAGCCCTGATTGATGACTTCATCCAGCTCAACGAAAAAGCGTTTGCCAGTGATCTGCTGGATGAAATCCTCTGGATGCCCTGGCTTGACACGTTCGAATCCTTCAGCCAGTCGGTTGATGATACCATTTCAGCCACATTCGATTTTGAAAACTGGATACAGCAGGCCCCTGAAGATGGACGCCGCGAGTTGTGGCGTACCATGCGAACCGCAGAAAAGATACTCCAGAAAAAAGACCAGCCGTTCGAAAGAGTCATTCATCTGCGTGGACTTTTCCAAGCGAAATGTGAACACACGATTGCAGAACAAAGAAGTCATGCCTGGGTTCGCTTGCAGAAGGATGCCGCCCAGGGGATTCAGCGTTTGATCTCGGTTTCCCTCGAGCTGAAGCTCGGTTTGCGGCTGACGGATGATTTTGATGATATAAACGATTTCGGTGTGCTGAAAATTGCGCTGCAGAAGTTCCTTGAGGTCACCGACGAAATCGAAAAGAGCCTGGAAGAAACTGTCACACGCGAAACCGAAGAATTCGCGTCAGGACTTGACGAGCTCAATGCTGGTCTTTTGAGCTGGTGGCCCTACACCAGCACAATGTTACTGCCAGCGTCAATCTGGAAAGATACAACGCGCACCAGGAACCTGACCCGTGTGCAGCAGAACCTGCGAACTGCGGTTACACCCTGGGTGAACCTTGCAAAAGGGCGTACCAGCGAATGGAAGAAAGACCTTGAGCTGGTTGAACTGGAGCTGGGCAACGCACTGGAATCCAAGCGTCACCGGAAAACGCTTGACCAGGGATTAAATCAGAATATTCGGCCCAAGCTGGATGAGCTGAAAGAGAATACGCAAACAGTTGTCGATCAGCTTCCGAAAGAAGCGGGTGATATTGCCAAAGACGACCTGGAAAACATCCGTTCTTCAACCAGGCAGCTCACGCTTGACATCCGGCGCAAGCACATGCCTGATCTTACCCAGACACTGGTACATGCCGAGATTGACCGCTTACCTGTATTGTACGCTACCGGGCTTGAACGACTTATCGACCGGCTCCCGGAAAAGCAGGTCATCTTCCATGAAAAGCAGGCGTCGGAAGCGAGGAAACCACGAGCTGAACGTGAAGCGGTAGAATTGCGCGAGATTATCCGTCATGAATTGTTCCGTCCCCTGGATAAAAAACTGGCGAAACTGTCCGAGACGCTGCGCAATGATCAGGGCCGAACGCTTCAGCTTATTTCCGATCTCGACCATCTGCTGGAAGTCAATGTTTCAGCCGGGTTGGATCTGTTGGACGGGCAGACTTTGCAGACCAGCATCCTGACCGGTGAAGCGCTGGACTCGTTTGACGTTGAGGATTCTGAAAAGGCTACTGACGAAGCCCTGCGGATCATCCGGGACGGCTATGAACGCCTGCTGTCGCGTCTGCACGAAATCGAGACTCGGGTCAATGACATTTCCACCCGGTGCGACAATGAGCTCAGCGATGGCGCTCTCTATTTCGAGGCCAGCCTTGAATCGCTTAGTGTCAATGAAGAAATCCTTGAGCTGAAACTGCGCTATGCAGCGGGTTTGGCGCGTCAACGGATGCGGCAGGTACGTCGCCGCGCCGCGCAACGTGTTGTCAACAGCGCAAAGCTGATCGTCACCTTTGTTCCGGGGCTGGTTCGCTGGATTCGCAATCGGTACTGGGGTTTCAAGGAATTGACCGGGCTGGTTGAGGCGTCGCGTGAAGCCGGAAGTAAACTGTCCGCGTTCTTGCGTGAGACCGACCGCGCGATCAACACGCTGCCGTTCGTATACCGTCAACTGTTCCGTACTGCGCCCCTGTCCGATGATCGTTTCTTCACCGCGCGTGAAGAGGAAATGGGAGTCCTGACAAGCCAGGTCGCGCTCTGGCGGGATGGTCACCTGGCGTCAACGGCGCTCGTCGGTGAGCTGGGAAGCGGACGAACTTCGTTGCTCTTCATCGCACGCAAGACAATCCTGAACAAACAAACTGTCATTGATATTCCGTTGCCACGAAATCCGATGGACGAGACCGGGTTGGCCCAGTTGTTATACAAGCATCTTGATTTGTCAAAATGCAGAACGCTGGAAGATGTGGAAGAATCCATCAAGGATAAGGAATTTAAGCGCACCGTATGTGTTGTGGAGAACCTGCACAACCTCTATCTCAGGACGATTGACGGCTTTGATCTGTTGGAGCGTTTCCTGCTGCTGGTGAACCGTACCGGGGACAAAGTACTCTGGTTGATCACCTGCAACCGTTTTGCCTGGGCGTACCTGGACAAGGCGATCAAGGTGTCCAATTCAGTCCAGAAAACGCTTGATTTCAGTGCGCTGACACCGGACGAATTGCGTGAGCTTATCCGTAAACGCCATCAGGCCAGTGGCTTCAAGACAGACTTTGAAGCGCCTCAAAGCCTGAAGGAGACACGCCGGTTCAGAAAGCTTCGCAACGAACACGACCAGCAGGAAGCTGCACGAATGGTCTATTTCAAACAACTGCACGAGCTTTCTGGCGGTAATATCGCCGCCGCTCTGTTATTCTACCTGAGATCCATTACGGTTCAGGAGGACGGCAGCATGCACATTGCGCCGTTAACCCTGGACGAGACCTTCCTGTCCGGTACGGATGCGGATGAGTTGTTCACTATGGCGGCGTTGGTGCAACATGGCGCGTTAAGTGAAGATCAGCATGCGGCAGTATTCCGTCAATCGACGGCCGCCAGTCGGACAATGTTGAGCCGTCTGGCCGGACGCGGGATCGTTGTTCTGGACGCGGAAGGATACCGGATTCACCCGTTCCTCTACCGGCTGGCGACACGTGAACTTAAAGAAAACAACCTGTTGAGCTGACCATGAGACGAACACTGCATATTGCTTTGTTGCTTTCCCTGACGCTGGCCGTTGGCGGCTGGTCGATGGAATGGCCTGGTGTCTCTACGGTCCAGGATTCCCTGGAAACAGATTCTGTTGAGGTGGTTGCTGACAGCCTTACCGCCGATAGTTCATCTGAAGGTTCATCCGACAGCATAATCCCCGATAGCACTGTATCCGCTGGCATTGTGGTGGATTCGGTTGCGGCAATACCCGTTGTAGATTCAGTCGCAACAACACAAGCGAAAAGTCAGAAACCACAGGTTCTGGAATCACTGGGGCAGGCATCGCCAACGGTATCCTGGTCTCTTTCCGTAGCCAAGATATTCTGGGCGATTGTTGTTTTCGTCTTGGGATATGTCCTGATCCGTTGGGTTACTCGGCTCCTGGAAGCGATAGCGGAGCGTCGTCCCAGGGCGCGTTTGACCATCAAAGCCGTGGTGCCGGTCATCCGGATTTTCGGCTGGACGAGCATCCTGTTTTTTATCATAGCGCGTGTCTTTGCGCCACCGATGGAAACCCTGATTGCGTTTACCGCGTCTGCAGGTATCGCCATCGGGTTCGCATCGCAGGATATCCTGAAGAATATCTTCGGCGGTATCATCATCCTCTTCGACCGACCTTTCCAGGTAGGGGATAAGATCCAGGTGGGCAGCCATTACGGCGAAGTCGTGCATATCGGGTTGCGGACAGTTCGTATTGTAACCGCAGATGATTCACTCGTGTCCATCCCCAACGGCGAAGTCGTCAACCAGGCTGTATCCAACAGCAACTCCGGTGAATCCAACTGCCAGGTTGTCGCTGAATTTTACCTGCCTTCCGGGGTGGATCTGGGACAGGTGAAAATGCTGGCCCGTCGTGCTGCGCTGGTGTCACGCTACACCTATTTGAAGAAGCCGATTGCTGTGGTAATGAAAAATGAAATCCATGAAGGCCGCAGTATGATCAAGGTGCGTTTGAAGGCTTACGTGCTGGACATTCGTTACGAATTTGCCTTTATGAGCGACCTGACCCAGATCCTGCTCGAAGAACTCCTGCGGCGGGAACTGGTAAAACGTGAAGATCTCGATTTTGCTCGGTGATAAAAAAATTTGTTAGATTCAAAGTCCTCATACACTGTGATCCTCCTTCTGTGTACACTACATTTGTGAGACGAAAAAACAAGCAAGTTGCCTGAACTGGAAGTGCAAGGGATCTCCTTATGGCCTCAACACTAAAACGCGATCACTATCTCCGGAAATACTTGTCCAGTATCCAGGGGACGGGTATGGATAGTGAAATCGCATTATATACACCAATACAGAATCATCTGATCAAGGGATTGTTGGAGTACGACCTGAATACGGAAGTCAGTATCAATAAACGTGGGGAAGTGGGAATTCCGGATATCAGAATTTACTCACCGATTGACGGCACCCCCTGGATTGTATGGGAAGTGAAGCTTGACGATGACGAAATACGCAATGATGAGAAGCGAAACAGGATCTGGCAACGACAGATTGTTGACAAGCGTTACATCAAACCGACAACTGAATATGTTGTCCTGTCCGCTCCCTATACAATCTATATCCTGAATCGTGAAGGCCAGATACTCAATGGTATCCATATTGTAGCTGAAGATGAATTGATGGCCAAATCTGGGGCAATTTCGCTAATTGAATCATCAGATAAGTTTCTCAGTGCCACCGATCACCAATGGCGTTTGCAACTGAAACAAATCACACGGGAAACAGCGCTGACCGCTCCTCATTACACGGCTTTTCGGAACGGGGACTATTCAGGTGGCTATATCCCGCTAAGCAAGGACAACCTGGGGGATTTCAGTGAGGTGGTGCAGCAGGGTGTTAATGACCTGACTATCTATTGTACCCGCGAATTCAAGCGTCTGAAAAAGAGCTTTCAGGATATCAACTCAAGATTGGAGAATCTCCAGGAACGTTTCGAGTTGTTTGAACAGTTTGTAAGTGATGAGACGGAATTGCGGTTGTGGCGAACAAAGATTCGTCAGTTCGAAAATCGCCATAGTGATCTTCTGAAACTGTTCCAGGAGGATTATCCGGCGTTTGCACATGATCAGGCGTACACGGGAGACGCTGCTGCACGCCATACGGAAGAATTGTTTATTTCCAACACAGCCTATGTGGCAATGAGCCGGTTGATTTTTGTCCGTATCTGTGAAGACTCGGGATTGACAACCCATAAAATATCACATAAGGGAGTGAGCCTCTGGCGGAATTTTGTTGACTCGCTGAAGGACCGATACCAGGTTCTTCTTGATCTGGCGTTCAGGGATGTCGAGCATATTTATCACAGGCTGTTTGAGGAAAAAGTCTTTGACTGGCTGGGAAGGGGGAACAGTACCCTGCATGTGATTCTCGAACGGATCATGTTTCAATTAAATGCTTTCGATTTCAGTAGTATTGAGAGAGACCTTCTTGGTGACATCTATCAGACGATACGCCCTAAAGAGGATCGCAAGCGACTGGGAGAGTTCTATACCGATGAAGAAGTAGTAGATTTTATCCTCTATGAAGCGGGTATATCCGAAGATGCGGAGATTATGCAGAAGAGGATTCTGGATCCTTCATGCGGCTCGTTCACGTTTGGCATTCGCGCATTGCGGCATATTCGGGACCGTGGGCAGCATCTTTCCCCGGAAAACCGTATCGAGCTGGGCCAACGCTGTCTGCACGGCTGGGATATAAATCCTTTTTCCGTGTTTCTCTCACATCTCAGTATTCTGTTTGGTTTTATGGATACGTTTCTTGAGATAAAGAAGCAAAAACCGGATTACCATCTCGAAGGATTCTCCATCACCCATTGCAACAGCCTCCTCATTTCTCCCACGTCACAATTAGCCCCTGGCGTGACTGAAGATGAAGAAGAGAATTCTCTGGAAGATTTAGATCTTCATATGGATGCGCTGAACGGAGACATCAAACAGGGATTCGACTATATCATCGGGAATCCGCCCTATGTGCGGAACGAGAGAATCCCCCGGGAAGACAGGATGCTTCTGGATACCTATTTCGAGAAAATCCGCTCCCATAACACTGATCTGTCGGCCTACTTCGTCTATTCCGCTTTCACCAAGTGGCTGGTTCCGGGCGGCAAGTTCGGGATGGTTTTGCCCATGGGATTGTTAAACGGCGCTATGGCGGCGAAACTTCGGAATGAATTGAAGAAGTTCAAAATTGACAAGATCGTTTCACTGGAATGGATGGCCACACAGCTTTTCGAAGGAACAGATATCGTTCCGATTTTACTTTTCGGTAGAGCGGAACCACCCGATGATGATCATGAAGTTACAATAGTGACTGGCCTTAGCGAAAAAGAACAGTTATCACATTGGATCGATTCGTCGGAATTGCGTGAAGAACACTCATCCCGTGTGTCCTGGAATCAATATCACACGGTATCTCCGGAAGGAAATTGGTCAACTGAGATTTCGGGCCGAGACATAGCCATTCTGGAAAAACTGAATCAATGCGAAAGATTGGGTGACCATGCTATCAGTACTTTTGGCGTCAAGCAAGGGTCCGGCCGTCCATTTGAAATCAGTGGTGAAATACAGCCTGATCAGTTGCGCTGGTTGAGGGGGCAACACGTCTGTTCATATTTTTCAGATGAACCAGATGAATACGTTGACGTTGATGATGTTAATAAACACGCTTCGGACAATTCAATATGGAAATATGTTGATTTTTTCCGAGATAATGCCGAGAAACAGCGTGATGCCAATGGGAATCTCGCTGACTTGGTTTTCCGACCTGCAATGCGTCAATTGTTTGAAGAACGTGGCGGTCTGCCTTCAGATAACCTGGTTGTTGCCGTTGCGGAGGTCGCCCCTACAATGAATGCCGCTGTTCTGAATCCTTTGAAAGCATGTGTGAATAATAGTGTTGTATTAATTATTCCAACAAATCTTAATTCTTATGCTATATCAGGTATTGTAAATTCGATTACGTCTAGATATTATGCTTTATTACTACTTCGTTCTGCTGTATTATTACGAAGGAGAGCGCACTGGTATCCGAGAACAATAAATAGTTTACCGATGCCAATATTGTCTGAAGACAATAGTATACTATTGCAACAATTATCAAGGGAAGCCCATGAGATAAGCGATAATCAATCCCGGAGCGTACTGGAATACTTTATGAAAAAGCTGATTTCGATGAAAAAGGAAAAAGCGTGTTTTATGGGACTGAAAGCTGTTGGAATTGGTAAAGTAAAGTATTCAGATTTTTGTATGTATGATGATACGAGGTTGGAAAGAAATTACGACAATCTTACCATCTCTATTCCTGACGCAGATTTTTACGAACTACTGAAAGTAGCGTTTTCGGTGTTTGGTTCAGATCAATGGAATGTAGATGATTTCCAAAATGTCTTACTTCCGGCAAGCCCCGAAGACCGTACGAAACTGGCTGCGGCAATCCGAAACTTCGACCATGATCTTGAACAAACAAAAGAGAAAATGGCAGCGCTTCAGGAACAGATGGATGAGATTATTGCTGAAGGCTGCGGTCTAACGGCTGCGGAATATGAAACAATCCGCAACCGATGCCAGGAGTTCCCTTTGAACGTAACTGTTGGCGCTCCTCGGTACGTGTGGAGCGAAGACAGAAAGGTCCAGGCGCAGCGTTTTTACGATCAGGGAATTCGTTTTAAATAAAAGCTCAAGCGACACCAACCCTGTTCCCGGAGGTCCTACCATGTCCAAACTGACATCGTCCGCAGCGTGGAAAGCCCTGCAAGAGCATTACAATACCACGAAGCAGCTTCATATGCGCGACCTGTTTGAAAAAGACGCCGGGCGTTTTGACAGGTTCAGCCTCTCCCTCGGGGACATCCTGTTCGATTATTCCAAGAACCGGATAACAGGTGACACGATGCCGCTGCTTTTCGATCTGGCGCGTGAGACCGGGGTTCAGGAAAAGACCCGGGCCATGTTCAACGGGGACAAGTTCAATAATACGGAAGGACGTGCGGTTCTGCATGTGGCGCTACGTAACCGCGCCAATACACCGATTCTCGTCGATGGTGAAGATGTCATGCCCGGCGTGAATGCGGTATTGGAGCAGATGCGGACTTTCACCAAGGCTGTCCGCTCCGGGGAATGGAAAGGCTATACCGGCAAAGCGATCACCGATGTGGTCAATATCGGCATCGGGGGGTCCGATCTTGGACCGGTGATGGTGGTTCAGGCATTGATGCCTTACACCGCAGGTGGGCCGACGCTGCATTTTGTGTCCAATGTGGACGGCACCCACATCGCAGAAACACTGAAGCTTGTCAACCCGGAAACCACGCTGTTCATCATCGCCTCCAAAACCTTCACCACCCAGGAAACCATGACCAATGCCCACACGGCCCGTGACTGGTTCCTGATTGCGGCGAAGCATGAAAAGGCTGTGGCGAAACATTTCGCAGCCTTGTCCACTAACCGTGAGGGGGTGGAAGCCTTCGGTATCGACCCGGACAACATGTTCGCCTTCTGGGATTGGGTAGGGGGACGCTATTCTCTCTGGTCCGCGATAGGAACATCCATTGCCCTGGCGATCGGGATGGACAACTTCGAAGAGTTACTGGCCGGGGCGCATGAAGCGGATCAGCATTTCCTGAACACGCCACTGGAACAGAATATCTCGGTGATTATGGGACTGCTTGGGATCTGGTACAACAACTTCTACGGCTGCGAAAGCCATGCGATCCTGCCCTACGATCAGTACATGAGCCGCTTTGCCGCGTACTTTCAGCAGGGGGATATGGAGAGTAACGGCAAGTGTGTTACCAAGGCGGGAGAACGTGTCGATTACCAGACCGGGCCGATTATCTGGGGCGAACCGGGCACCAACGGACAGCACGCTTTCTACCAGTTGATTCACCAGGGCACCAAGTTGATTCCCTGTGATTTTATGGCGCCGGCAGTTTCACATAATCCCATCGGCGAGCATCATAAAATCCTGCTTTCCAACTTCTTCGCCCAGACTGAAGCGTTGATGCGTGGACGTACGGAGGAAGAGGCCTGCGCAGAGCTTTCCGGCAAGGGATACGATGAAGCAAAGCTGTACCTGCTGGCGAAGGCGAAGACCTTTGAAGGAAACCGTCCTACCAACTCATTCCTGTTCAAACAACTGACCCCGCGTACCCTCGGCGCCTTGATTGCGCTGTATGAACACAAGATCTTTGTCATGGGCGCGGTCTGGGATGTAAATCCCTTTGACCAGATGGGTGTTGAGTTGGGCAAAGTGCTGGCCAAGGCGATCCTGCCAGAGCTGGCCGGAGAAGAACAGGTAAACAGCCACGACAGCTCAACCAACGGTCTGGTCAACACCTGGAAAACGATGCGCCGTCAGTGAGCGATTGAATCTTGCACTGGAGCAGGTTTGACCCATATACCCCACGACAAGCCGACATTCGGACAGGAGGAGGTCGATGCGGTTATCCGTGTTGTCAGTCACGGGCAGTGGAGCGCCGGACGTGAAACACGTGAGCTTGAAGCGGCCTTTACCGGTTTCTCGGGACGCAAATTTGCGGTGATGGTGGGGTCGTATGTCGCAGCAGTACGATTGTCCCTGATGGCGCTGGGCGTGGAGCCGGGCGATGAGATTATCCTTCCGGCCTACTGCCCGGTCGAGCTGCCCAATGGGGTGCTGGCTGCCGGAGCTGTCCCTGTTACCATCGACATCGACGAGGAAAGCCGCCAGGTGGACCTGGACCAGGTGCCCTGGGTGATGTCGGATCGTACCCGTGCGGTGATCATTCCACACCTCTTCGGTTGCCCGGTTGAATTCAGCGCCTTGAAAATGTTGAAACTGCCGGTGATCGAAGATTGCAGTCATGGTCTGGGCAGTGGCAGCATGGGACGTTGCGGTGATCTGGTCATCCTCTCGCTGGATCGTGAAAGCCTGATCGGGGGGAATGGCGGCGCTGTCATACTCACGGACAATGAAGAATTCGCCCATACAGTCAAGGAAAATCGCTCGTGCATCGGCCTGCCTGCCTCGCCACTTCGTCTCGGCGATCAACCCAACGATATTACCGCAGCGCTGGCGCGAGTACAACTGCGACGACTGCCTGAAATTGCGGCGGCGCGAAAAGTACTCGCAGATGAATATCTCGAAGCGCTGGCCGAGCTGGAGGGGGAAGGTCTGATCAGCTTGCCGTTGGCTGTTCCGGGGAGAGTGTGGCGGCGTTTCATTATCCAAGTGAATGACGATGCCGTTCAATGGACACACAGGCTAAGGGTGCTGGGGATTTCGGCATTCCCGCCACTGCTGGATTACCGGAATGGCGGCGACAAGGTCAAGCTTTATCCGACACCGGTTTCAGACGAAGCATACAGGACGCTTCTTTCATTGCCTTCCTACCCAGGACTCAGAGCCACAGAGTTCAAGAGAATTGTCGAGGCTGTGGTCTCGCTCGCCGGGTAATTGTGGACCGTTTCACCTGATCTGATTAATTCAGAGTTGCGCCGGAGAACAAACTGTGACCCATGCGGGGGTTACAGCGAGATATTTCAACCATTTGTGAGCCTGAGCACATAATTTCCGTAATATTCGAAAAACCTTTATTTACTTGGGAAAACCTTTGTTTTTTTCGGTTTGTTTTGCGTATTTTGTCACGTTGTCTCATGTACTGCTCGCCTCGAACCACACCGGATGACTTTTGTAGCCGTTTATCGGGTTTCCTGATGTTAAGCCAATACTGTTCAATAGTGCCTTGGGGGGGCAAACACCGGAATAAACCAACAAACCGTTAAACATATTCCTACTGGACGCCGCACTACCTGCCTGATTCACTCCTCGCGTCCGTAACCCGTTTTTCATGTTGCTATTCTAGAACCAACCGAGAGGAGTGGACGTATGCAGAAAGGTTCATGGGGTGTAGCACTGTTTCTGGTGCTGATCTTGTCCATGACCGCGTTCGCGCAGCTACCGGAAGGATTCACCTCAAAACAACAGTATTACGATGAGGTGGATCGTCTGACTGTAGCGCTGAACAGCGGTCAGGAACTGATGCCACAGGAGTTGGACTTTCTCTTGAGGGAAGGTGTGATTCCGAGGCCGGGCAGTGACGACGAACTGGATGAGCTTGGAGGACCGGACAGTAACGGTTACGTGTTCATCGACAGCCAGGAGGAAGGCGGCCCGGCATTTACCTGGATTGATATTACTGATACAGGCACGGACGTTACGGGATGGCAGGACGACATAACTCAGGGACCGTACGACTTGCCGTTCAGTTTCAATTTCTATGGAACAGATTATACCCAGTTCTATGTTTGTTCCAATGGGTGGATTTCTTTTTCTGCAAACCAGGGCGATGAATACAACAACGCGATGATTCCATCCACCGGAACTCCGAACAACGGTATTTTCTGGTTCTGGGATGATCTGTTCCCCACCGGTAGTGATCACATGTACTATGAAGAGGTCGAAGACGGCCACTTTGTAATACAGTTTGGTAATGATGATTATATCTGGGATGAAATGTTGTACGCTCAGGTACACCTGTACGACACAGGGCACATCATCATTTCCTACGATGAATCCAGTACTCAAGGCATTACCGGTGAAACCATAGGTATTGAGAACAGTGACGGAACCGTCGGTCTCCAGGTTTCTTACAATACCACACCAGACAGTTACCCGGTTTTCGGGACTTCCATTGAGATTTACACTTTGGAGCTCGACGCTTCCGTAAATGGATATGTACTGGATAGTGTGTCAGAAGATCCGGTTGAAGGCGCAACGGTTTACTATGGCGCTTCCTCGACAACCACGGACGAAACCGGGTACTATGAATTTGATCCGATCTACTCCTGGTACTATGAAGTGTCTATTCAGGCAACTGGATTCTATCCTTACACATCTGAAGAATATGTAACAGTTTCCACTGGTGAGAATGTCCACAATTATACCATTGAGGCTTTCCCGGAAGAAACCCTTTCCTACGACTTTGAAGATGATAGCGGTGACTGGTCGCTGGATCCCACCAGCACTGTCTCTGACTGGGAATGGGGGGCGCCCACCAGTTCCTACTTCACCAGCACACCGCATAGTGGCAACAATGTCTGGGGAACCAACCTGGACGCTGGATTCAGCTATGGATACGATTCTTTCTCCATGCTGGTGTCCAACTTCTTCTTCGATGTAGCTGAAGGCGGTGGTGTGTTCACCTTCTGGGCCTGGGATGACCACTACTTCTATTCCTACTACGGATACTTCTACGGCGGTTTCAACGTCCAGGCAAGCACGGACGGTGAAACATGGACAACAGTGACAACTGTTGAGCCGGCATACGACAACAATAGTCCTCGAACCAACGATGAAGATACCTGGGCTACATTGGATGGTCCCTGGAAACAGTATATCGTTGACATGAGTGACTATGCCGGGCAGTCTGTCAAGGTGCGCTTTCGCCATATCTACGACTATTCAAGCTCAAGTTATGCTACCAGCTACTTTGGTACGGCGATTGATGACATCGTCATGTATGGCATGAGCCCGCCGCCGCCGGCCAACCTGGCGGGTGTTGTGACTGACACAGATTCTGGTGAGCCAGTCAGTGGCGCTGATATTGTGGTGGGTGGTTATTCAACGACCACGGATGAAACCGGCGCCTATTCCTTCACGGATATCGCCTCTGGCGAAAACCTGCTTGCAGCCTCGGCAGACGAGTATTTCGGATACCAGGCAGCGCTTGATTTGGCCGGTGGGGACAACACCTACGACTTCACCATGGATCCCTGGCCGACCCTGACCTTCAGTGACGATTTTGAATCCGGTCCAGGTTACTGGCAGATTGACGAGAGCAGCACAACCTATGACTGGGAATGGGGCACCCCGACCAGTTACATGTTTACAACAACACCGCATAGTGGCGATAATGTATGGGCAACGGATCTGGATGGTGGTTTTACCTACCAGTATGATGCTTATACCATGTTGACATCCAATCGGCCCTACTACATCGACGATCCGGCAGCGTTGATGACTTTCTGGGCGTGGGATGATCACTATAACGGCTATTATGGTGGTTTCCAGGTTCGTGTATCCCTGGATGGCGCCAACTGGACACAGGTAGACATCGATCCCGCTTACAACGCGAACAACTCCTACACAAACTACGAAGATGTGCGGAGTACGGATAACGGTCCCTGGACACAGTATACAGTGGACTTGAGCGGCTACTACGACAACCTGGTATATATCCAGTTCCGTCATGTCTACGATTATTACTATTCTTACTACGCAACCAGTTGGTTCGGAACCGCCATTGATGACATCAACATGTACGGTTTCGAAGAATTCGGCTGGATTGAAGGATCCGTGACCAACCAGACAACAAGCGATCCGGTTGGCAACTTTACCGTTGATCTTATTCTCAATGATCAAGTGGTTGGGACAAGCGATTTCACGGACGGTTACTATGAGTTTGAAGGACTCCCGGCATCGACCCGGGTTGGAACCTATACCCTGCAATTTAACTCACCTGGTTACGTAACAGATCAGCAGGTAACAGGTGTTGTTGTTACTGCAGGCGCCGGGACCACCCAGGACTTTATCATGGAGCCCAATCCTCCGGTTGATTTCAGCGTCTTTGTTTACGACTCGAACGATCCACCGGAACCGGTAGAAGGCGCAACGGTCACGATTCAGATGATCAACGAAACAGCAACGACCGATGCTAACGGCGAAGCCGTATTCTCCCAGATCTCGGAATATGACTACACGATTCATGTCGTTCCGGAACATACACCCAATGATTTGCCGGTACTTCACGACGAGATGTTTGGCATAACGGTCGTGACTGGCATGGAAGATGAGCAGGTGTATTTGCCCATGGTTCTGGCGCCGAGTGACGCGGTTGTCAATGGTGCGAACGATCACTTTGAAATCTGGGTCTCACCGCCACTCAACCACATGCCGGCAGAAGTCTTTGCCGCACGTATCGAGCGGCTGGAACGAACCGTTGCCTTCCTCCAGCAGCAGGGCATTTCCGGTCCAAAGCTGGATGAACAGGTGGCGGAACTTGCCCAGGCCCGACAGGCATACGACAACCTGATTGAAGCCGACGATGTGTCCGAACTGGATGCGCTGGGCGATTTCGTAGGATACAGGTATTCAGTCAATGGCGTGGTGCAGCCGGACCAGATTATGGCTGCGGGATTTGACGCCGATACCTATTTCGAATATTGGAATGTTGTCCAGGGCCGTGAGTATACCTTCGAATTCGCTGCGGACTATGGATACGGTGATGATTTCCTGATCTTCTCCGAGTTCGGCGAAGGTGGTCGCGTCTATGCTGCTACAAACTTTGTGTACGATGACGGTGTCGCATTCGAGTGGATTGAAATCAATCCTGACGCGGCAGCGCCGGATTATATGGGTACAGAGATTACGGCATGGACCGGCGGTACCGATGATGGCCGTGCGGAAGTATTGTTCACCGACTTCTCGTTCAACTACTACGGTTCAGCTTATACTAACGTGTGGGTGAATACCAACGGTTGGGTGGCATTTGGTGACGATCCCGGGACAAACGCCTATTCAAATGTTGATTTCCCGAATTCAAACATCCCGAACAACATCATTGCCCCCTGGTGGGATGACCTTCATGCAAACTACGGTGACGGAATTTTCTACTATGAGGATAACGACAACAACCGGTTCATTGTCCAGTTCAGTCATGCCTTCAGCAACGGAGACGGGTATAACTGCCAGGCTGTCCTGAACGGTGATGGAACCATCCAGTACAACTACCTGGATTCGGATTTCGAATGGGGCAATTCACCCAGTGTTGGCATGGAAGATGCCGACGGTCTTGTCGGTGTGAACTATCCATACATGAATGTTTACAATGGTCTTTCTGTACTGTTCACCTATAGTGGTCCGATTGGGGACTGGGGTGCGATTGACGGGTACGTGTATGATGAACAGACCCTCGAACCCGTTTACGGTGTAGAAGTTGCCGCTACCGATGATTTCGGTAACAGCTTCAACTTCATGACAGATGAAGAAGGCCATTATACGATTGCTGCCGGGCAGGGTGGAAGCCCATACGAAATGGTGTTCGTCCACCCCAGCTACATTACCGGCGTTGTGTCCAACCTTAGCTTCGAAGAAGGTGTTGAACAGCTCGATGTCGATGATTTCTTCATGGATCCGCTGGGTACAATTTACGGAACCGTGACAGACGGTATTTTCGGTGATCCGATTGTTGGCGCCACAGTAGCTGTTTCCAACGATGAATTGAACGATGTCATCGAAGTGACCACCGACGAAAATGGTGAATACATCTTCGAACGGATGCTGGATCGTAATGTTTCATACGATCTCAGCTTCACGGCCAACGGTTACTACCAGGGACAGACATTTAATGTCAGTTTCGGCGTAGATGACTACTCGCTTACCCAGAACAAGGGACTTACACCTTTCGGAACCCTGAACGGAACAGTCACAGACGGGGAGAACACCCCGTTGAATGATGTGATGGTTGTGGGATGGTCGGAAGATGATCCTGATCCTGAGCATAGCCGCGTAGCTTTGACGGACGAAAACGGGCAGTATTCCTTCACCCGCCTGTTGCCGCGTACCGGATCATTTAGTGTTCGTGCCCTGGGTAATGGCTATGTCGCTCAAACGGTTGAAGGTTTGACCTTTGGTCCAACCGAATACATCATCACGCAAGACTTCTCCCTGACGGGGGTTGACAACTCTACGGCGCCGGGTATCGGCAGCGTGGATGAAAAATATGATACCGGTTTCGATCTGTACCTGCTGGAACCAGGGTATCATGGCACGGTTACCGACTATTACTACACTTCAGGAACTGTTTCAGATGCCTATGTCATCGGGGCCGTTGACAACGAGACCATGATGACAGTCGGGTTCACCCCGGAATCCGGGTATGTTCTGGAGACCTATGTTGGCTTCACCAACGAGATGATCTGGGATACCTGGCCGGATGGTGTCAGGGATGATGTTGTCATTATCCTGGCCCGTGATGATGGTGATGGTAGCCCTGATATGGATAACCCACTCTGGATTTCCGAACCGGTTACCAATGCTGAAGACCAGCCGTGGGTGATTGTTGAGCCGGGTATTCCTGTCCCGGACGAAGGCCTCTGGGTATGCTTCTACCAGTATGGGCCGGGTGAAAGCGCCATCCTGCTGGATGAAATGCTTGATTATCCGGATGCAGTCCAGTTCTCTTGGGATGGCGGCCAGACCTGGGAGTCCGGGGACTGGATGTGGGGTGATCCTTACATGCAAATCTCCGTATTCCATCCCATTGATGAAGTTGCCGTTTCAATGGCTGATGGTTTGATTGATCCGACCCCCAGTCACCATCCGGTAACAGAGCATCCGGTCGGACAACTGCGCGGTCATGATACCTACTTCGGCATCAGCGCAGGAAAAACCATTGCCAGGCCGACAATGCGGCCAGGATTGGTAAATGACGTTCTGGTGTCAAATGGCGTTATGACCCAGGATGAGCTGGATGAGTTCCAAGGCTTCAACGTCTGGTATTCCACGGACGGTGTCCAATTCACCCAGTCCAACGAAAACCCGGTTGAGGGTGATCCATACTTCGTTGAAGTAGGCAGTGAATACGAGAACCAGGACATCTGGTACTATGCTGAAGCCATCAACGATGGTGAAGCATCCAACGCCTCAACGACAGAAACAGTTCAGTTTAACATGGCCCCGGATGTCGTTGCTGACTTTGTCGGTCAGTATGCAGATGGGATGGTTACACTTGACTGGACCGATCCTGTCTTGAACAGTGACGGTTCACCGTTGACTGACTTGACCGGTGTTTATGTGTACCGGAACAACACCATGATTGCAGACCTCGCTCCGGGGACTGAGACATACATGGATGAAATTCCTGTGGACTTCGCCGGTGCAGCGATCTACTGGGTCAAAGCCTACGACGAAGTCGGGAACGAGTCCGGTGTCGCAGCCTTCTATAATGCGGGTGTTTTCGGTACACCGGATTACGAACTCGGCTTCGAAGCGGAGGCCTTCGACATCTTTGACGCGCCCTACGGTCCCTGGGATCCTGATGTCTGGCAGAAGGCAGCGCCGACTGCCGGGCCTGAAGGCGCATACGAAGGTACACAGTGCTGGTCAACCTATCCTGATGGGTACTACGAGGACAACTACTACACCTACCTCGTTTCCGAACCCATGGCCATCCTTAACGCCTATGCCGCATTTAATTACTGGCACTGGTTCAGTTATGAGGGGAGTTGGGATGGTTACAATGTCCAGATTACCACGGATAATGGAGAATCCTGGGAGATCATCGAACCAGTTGAGTCTTATTCCATTGCAAGCTTGATCAGCTATGGCGAACCTGCTTTCAACGGTGCGAGCGACGGCTGGGAAATGGTCAACTTCTCCCTGGGTGAGTACTATACCGAGGATGAACCAACCTTTGTCCAGATCGCTCTTGTTCACATGACCGATGGCTCGGCGCATTCCTATTACGGCGCATATGTCGATGACATGAGCCTGTACGGTTTAGGTCCGGTCAGTGATTACCCGTTCGCTCCGCTGCCCTTCAGCATGCAGGAACCGGACGATGGTCAGACTGTCTGGACCAACAGCCCGACAGTGTCCTGGGAACGATCGGATGACTACAATCCGGCCGACCAGGGTAACCTGACCTACAACCTGGAATGGTCCTACAACAGCGACTTCTCCGAATCCTCGGTGATTACCGGCATCTGGAGCACCTGGTACACCTTCGAGAATGAGGTGGTCTTGAATGCGCCGCGCGGCAACAGTCCTTCCGATGACCTCGGTGAAGGTGTTGGCATGTTCCGTGCCGGTTCAAACAGGAACGATTCATCTCAGCCCGGCGCCGGTGGCGGTGAACTGGATGAGCTGGATGAGCTGGATGAGATCCTGAACGAAGATGCCTGGGTCTACTGGCGTGTACAGGCGGAGGATACCGGTGGATTGACCACCAATGCTGATGGTTATGAAACCGGCATGAGCTTCTTCGTAAACGGCGTGATGGATCACTTCACACCGGTCGATGCTACCGAAAACGTATTCAACGTCCGCATTGATGCTGCGACGATTGATGCCATGCCGCTACAGGAAGGCGATGAAATTGCCGTCTTCGATGGCAGTGTCTGTGTCGGCGGTGTCGTGGTTCAAAGCAACAACGATTTCCCCCTGATCTTCAACGCTTACGGTGACGATGGCATTAACCCCGGATTCATCGAAGGCAACGATATCTGGTTCAAGATTTACTCGGTTGACTTTGGCGAGATGTTCTGGGGCTTGCCGGAATACATTGACGGCGACCAGGCTTTCGCAATTGATGGTTCTACGGAACTGGTACTTTCTGCCATGCGGAATGTTGACCAGACCATCGATCTCACTCCATACTACTGGAACCTGGTAAGCTTCCCGGTTGACCCGGTAGATGGATCAACAGCCACCATGTTCGGCGGTATCAGCAGTCTGCAGACAGTCGTACAGGCCAATGGGAATACCTACATCCCAAGCGTAATCGATGAGATCAGCAGTGTCACACACAGCAAGGGATACCGGGTATTCTGTACAGAGGCTGAGCAGCTTGCCTATACAGGTATGACCTTGGATCATGAAGGGGTCGAATACGGTCTGACCCAGAACCAGTGGAACTGGATGGGATATCCGTTTGACTTCAACCTGGATGTAACAGTCGCGTTGGCTGACATTGCAGAAAACCTGGAAATCGTTCGTGATGACAATGGCGGTTTCTGGATTCCGTCCTTGAACATCAACACCATGGGCAACATGGAACCAGGTCTCGGATACGAAACCTGGACAGACGCAACTGTATTCTTTGAATACGGTGGTGGTGGCCACAGCCAGATCCTGGCCAATCCTGAAGATGTGTGGGTTGTCCGTACACCGGCAGATGCACCGACCGGAACCGGGTACCCCTGGACGTTACTTGTAGACCTCGATGATGAACTGCTGCAGGCAGGCGCCAGCCAGATAGCCGTGTATGATGGCGGCAACCTCGTCGGCAAGAGTTATGTCATGGAAGATAAGCCGGTATCGGTTATCACCGCATGGCGTGGCTTCCCCGATTTGAACCTGGCAGGTTATACACCAGGACATCGTGTGACCTTCAAGGTTTACAACGAAGCAGGTCAGGAACTGCATACCAAGATGACAGAGCAGGTGATCGTTTTCGAGGATAATCCCTACGGCACGATGAGCCTGGCACACAACCCGTTACCCACAACATTCGAACTGAGCGAAGGCTTCCCGAACCCGTTCAACCCGGCGGTTAAACTGAAGATCGCATTGCCGAATGCTGGCAAGGTAGGCCTAAAGGTGTTCAACATTCTCGGTCAGGAAGTCTACCGGTCTGTACAGAACTATCAGGCTGGCTTCCATTATCTGTACTTCGATGCAACCCGGTCAGGCACAGAGCTGACAAGCGGTGTCTACTTCCTGCAGGTACAGTATGAAGGCCATATCAATGTGCGTAAAGTCGTTCTGTTGAAATAAGACCGGGAGGTGTGCCATGAACAAGGAAGCGACAAACGCAACAAAAGAT
Source organism: bacterium (assembly GCA_963669175.1). Lineage (GTDB taxonomy): Bacteria > Electryoneota > Electryoneia > Electryoneales > Electryoneaceae. The sequence goes on along the minus strand of OY769902.1, from coordinate 5,406,639 downwards.
CGAGGACAATACATGATGAAGAGAGTTTCAGTAGCGATCCTGCTTCTCATGGTGATGGTCCCGGCTGTGCTTGCTCAGACCCATTTTAACCCGGTTGACCCTACAGGGATCTGGAGCACCATCATCATTGATGATGCGTTATGGGATGATGTCACCCTGATTCAGGGAGATGAGATCGGCGTGTTCGATGGTGAGCTATGTGTCGGCGCCATCGAAGTCACCGCCGATCAAACATGGCCGGTTAGCATTAACGCCATTGGAGCTGATGGCGGAAACGCGCTGCCGGGATATACAACCAACAATCCCATGTCGTTCAGGCTGTGGAACAACACAGATGAACTTGAACGTACAGCTATTGTTTCCTATACCACGGGCAACGGCCGTTTCGGTTATAGCCCGTATACACGCATTTCGACACTGGTCGTTTCAACGACCGGTGTCGTGTTCGGACTTCAATTGCCGGTAGATAACGGGGTTGAAGAACAAGTAACAGTCGAACTGATGTGGGATGCAGCGACACCACTCGAACCAGCGACGTCATTGACCTACGATATCTACGTATCGACAGAAGAATTTGATTCCGCTGACGTGGCTGATGATGTCGTAGCCCCCTGGACTACCGGGTTGGCACAGGAAGAAACCAGCATTGACTGGGAAGGTACGGATGACACTGAATACTGGTGGACTGTCGTTGCTGAGGATAACTTCGGTAACCGTAGTCAGGCTTCGGAAATCCGCCAGTTCGAGATCTATGTACCCGAAACCCCCAACAGTTTCAACCTGTTGACTCCGGAACAGCCAGCGACCGTAGCTGACTACGATACCGTCCTGACCTGGGAAGCTACCACAGATCCCGATCCCGGTGATGAACTCAGTTACTGGGTCTGGTGGGCAACGAATGGATCGTTCACCCTGAACCTGGACTCGGCAGAGGTCATGGGAACCTCCTACGACATGACTCATCTGCTGGACGACCAGACCTACCACTGGAAAGTTCGTGCACAGGACACCAACACAGAAGGCACCTGGTCAAACCAGACCTGGCAGTTCGATGTTTACGTAATTGAACCACCAGATCCCTTCTCGCTGATCAGTCCGCTTTCCGCTACAGATACGTGCTGGACAGGGGATACCACCCTTACCTGGAATGCGACAACTGAACCTGATCCTGATGACCAGGTAAACAGCTACATGATCTGGTACGCCACCAACTCCGTATTCACCCAGAACCTGGATTCAGTGGAAGTTTTCGAAGGAACAAGCTGGGATCTTACCCATCTGCTGGATGACAGAACCTACTATTGGAAAGTTCGCGCCAAGGATGGAAACACCAACGGTACCTGGTCGACAAACGTAGGCCAGTTCCATACTTACATCCCGGATGCACCGGCTGCCTTCGCACTGTCAAGTCCGGCCAACGGTGATACATCGTTCACGGATACCCAAACGGTAACCTGGACCGCATCAAGCGATGCAGACCCCAACGGTTGGTTCTACTATGAAGTCCAGTGGGGCACGTCAGCCGATTTCTCCGACTACGAAAGCTACACGACTTCATCCATCCAGTACACCATCGAGGATATCAGCCAGGCGCTGCTCGACAACGGCCTGGATGAACTGCCGCAGGATATCACCATTTACTGGCGTGTCAAAGCGCAGGATCACCTTGGCCTGGTTACCTGGGCGACACCGGAAACCGGCTGGAACTTCCGTGTTTACTTCATTGAACCGCCGGCAGCGTTTGACCTGATCGGGCCGCTTTCCGATGGTGGCATGGACACCTGCTGGACCGGTGATACCACCCTGGTCTGGAACGCCACAACAGAACCGGACCCGGATGACCAGCTTGAAGGGTATCGTGTCTGGTGGGCAACAGATGCCAACTACACCACCAACCTTGACTCTGCATTGGTTACGACTGGAACAACTTACGCCATGAGTCACCTGCTGGACGACCATACCTACTACTGGAAAGTCCGTGCAGTAGATAACAACACCAATGGCACCTGGGCCAATCAGGAAGGCATGTTCCATGTGTACGTACCGGAAGCGCCGGGTTCCTTCATCCTGCTTTCCCCGTTTGATGGCGATACATCGTTCGTGGATACGCAGGAAGTGGAATGGTCCGCAGCCGTTGATCCGGACCCGAACAATGCTTTTGTCTACGAACTGCAGTGGTCTGTGGAGAGTGATTTCGAGAATTACTGGAGCTACGAAACCACAGAAACATCCTATCTCATTGAAGACATCAGCGCTGTACTGCTGAACAATGGACTGGATGAACTTCCGCAGGATACCACGATTTACTGGCGAGTCAAAGCGACCGATACTTTCGACCTGACCACATGGGCGTTGCCTGCTGACGGTTGGGAATTCCGTGTTTACTTCATCGATCCGCCGGAATCCTTCAGCCTGATTTCCCCGGCTGATGAATCCACCTGCTGGACCGGTGATACTACACTTGTCTGGCATACTGCTGCAGAAATCGACCCGGATGACGCCGTTCATTCCTACGTGGTCAAGTATGCGACCGATGCGAACTTCGGTCAGAACCTTGAGACTGTCATTGTTGACGCCCCGGACACCAGCCTTGCGATCACCGGCCTGTTTGATGACCGGACGTATTACTGGAAAGTCAGAGCGCGTGACAACAACACCATGGAAGGCACCTGGTCAAACGAAGTCTGGACATTCGACGTCTACATCCCGGAAACTCCGGCCAACTTCGCGTTGACTTCACCAGAAAACGAAGCCCATGTGACCACCGGCGATTCCATCCGTCTGTGGTGGGATGAAGCGGTTGATCCTGATCCGGACGATGTAGTTTTCTACGAAGTCGAGTGGTCTCTGAACGCTGACTTCTCAGGTGAAGATACCTGGAGCTGGGTCACCCAGGCGACGACCTACCGTATTGATGGCCTGCGTCCTGATTTCGACGATGAAACACTCTACTGGCGTGTCCACTGCTGGGATGAGTTCGGCTTTGAAGTCTGGTCCGATGCCGGTGAAACAGGCTGGTCCTTCACTGTCCATGTGGCGGAAAATCCAGAACCCTTCGGGCTTACGAACCCAGCCGATATGGCGACTGTAACAGAATCTCCCGTCACATTTGAGTGGGCGGAAGCGGTTGAGCCGGATCCCGGCGATTCGATCATCTACTACCTGTACATCGCCATGGACGAGAACTTCACCGAAGCCATTATCCTGGAAACAGAGACCATGGACTACGCGGTGGAAGGCCTCGAAGATGATACGCAGTACTGGTGGAAGGTGCATGCCACAGATACCAACACGGGTGGCACATGGTCCAATGAAGTCTGGACCTTCAACACTGCCTTCCCGCAGCCGCCGACCCCGTTCGGATTGCTGACACCGGGTTATGGCGATACCCTTTCCCTGGAAGATGCGGATTCTACTGTCTTCTCCTGGTTGGAGTCGATGGATCCCGATCCGGGCCAGATGGTGCATTACATGGGCGCCATGACCATTTCCGGTGATGACTACCATGGCAATCCGCAGGAATTCACCCTGGCGGTGGACAGCCTGATGGAAGCCGGGTTTGTGGTCAATGTTCCCGACACCACGGAAGCCCGCTTCTGGTGGCTGGACTACATCACCTGCACGTGGACAATCTGGGCGGTTTCCGATGGCGATACGGTCATGTGTGATTCCTCGTTCTACTTCTACGTGGAACCGCAGACCAGCGCAAGGGAAAATCCGTTCAGTGGCCTGCCCACGGAATACTCCGTCGCGGCGGTTTACCCGAACCCGTTCAACCCGACCACAACTGTCGTGGTGGGTCTGCCGGAAGCAGCGCCGTTGCGTGTGATGGTCTACAACATGCTCGGTCAGCAGGTGGCGGTACTGGCGGATGACACCTTCAACGCCGGTTTCCACCGTGTGGTCTTCAACGCCGGTGATCTGTCCAGCGGTCTGTACTTCGTCCGTGCAGTAACACCGGGCAAGATGAACCAAATGCGGAAAGTCCTGCTGGTGAAGTAAGCTCAGTTCACACTTGATTGAACCTGTTGCGGGTGATCGCGAAAGCGGTCACCCGCTTTTCTGATTCACAGGATGCACATAATGATGAAGGATGATCAGGATGGGCGCATATAGGCAATTAGGAATTAGGAATTAGGAATTAGAAATTGACTATCTGGAATTTAAACACGATCATTAGTATTTATATTTGGCTGCTCATAAAAATTTGTGCATACTATCGACGAGCAGGTTCCGTCAGGTCTTGGCGTGATGCCATTTTCCTGTTCCTTTCTGAAATTTCAGATACCTTCCCGACTTCACACTTGCCTTCTTGCATGATAAATCGTCATCAGGCATCACATTGTGACCTGACGGCGGCGAGAATGCTGATACCGGTGGCAGGTCACAACGCGACAATAACAGGACGAGAGGTGGTTTCAGTATCATGTGCATTCAGAAATACATTGCGAAAGCCGAAAACGGAATGTCGCGTCAAGACCTGCCACAACTTTGCCCGGATGCACAAATTCTTGTGTGGAACCTAACTTGAATCGAAAGACAAGAACTTTTCAACATTTGTAATGTTATGATCAGGTCTCAGGTTTGTTAAGAAAGATTAGAAGCCTGATCAGACTCGTTTCGGACTTTTTATTTTTCCCTTTGAGCCAGTTGTAAATATTTTTTTTTTTTAGAGATAGCTCCATATTGCATCCATTCTGTTTCAGTAGTATGTTTCTTTCATCGTAGCGCAAAGGAGTACCTATGACACGTATGAACTTTCCTTTACAGCGTGACACACTCCCCGCAGTCGTGTTGCGTAAGGCTGGACACACGGTATGCCAACACCATGCGCCATTCCCCCCGCAATGGTTCAGAGAGGATGCTCTATGCTTCTTCCTGCTGCTTCTGTCCCTGGCCTTTGTACCCCTTGTTGTTCCCCAAGCCATTCACGCTGAAACATTCGTCTCCGGTGAAGTCTCCGGCGTGTGGGACACGGACGGCTCCCCCTATCTCGTCACCGACACCCTGATTGTCCCCGAAGGGGATACACTCCTGATCGAGCCGGGTGTGACGGTTGAATTTCAGGATCAGACCGATTCAACACGCACACCCTGGTATGTGAATGGAACCTTGTTGGCGCTGGGGGAAGAAGGGGATTCCATTCGCATCCAGTCACAGCCGTATGCCTTCGACCGGATCATTTCTACTGCTGAGACTGAAGGCACCCTGATCCATTGCGAGTATGTTGTCATCGACTCAGCCTATATAGGTATCGAATCGCAAAACGGCACAACCATCGTCCGGCATAGTCGCATTGTTGCCCTGCGAAACCAGGTTTGCATGGATTTTGACAGTGGTGAAATCACCCATTGCACCCTGCTGAAGAATGAAGGCGGCACGCCAACCGCCAGCAGTACACACATGTCTGATGGCGGTCCTTATGAATTCCATGATAACTATGCGCCCAATGTTACCCTCGGTTTTTCAGCGCCCCAAATCGATTCCATTTATCGTGTGACCGGTTATCAGTTGCGTCTTCTGAATTGCACCACAGAGATTTACGATTGCGCAGTTGATATCTATTATCTGAACAGCGGTGACTATCACGTTCATGATCTGGCAAGCGGTTGTGTCAGCCATGAAACCGATATCACGGCTGATCAGTCCAGCCTGCTCATCGAAAACAGTCTGTTGAAGACCATATACATGATGGCGTCCAGTGGTGTGATTCGTCACAATGAGCTGTTCGGGCATGCGGCAAACTACTTCATGGGCACGATTCATCTGAATACGTGTGCGGGTGTTGAGATCTACAACAATGTGATTGATTCTACCGCGACCGCGATCAGCATGTCCGTATCAGAAGCTGTGGACATCCGGAACAATACTCTGCTTGGGCAATCGCGTGGCATTTACATCGCCAATACGGAAGAGGTATCGATACGGAATAATGTGCTCCAGGGTGACGGAGTTGATTGTATCGGTATTGACGCCGCAGTAGGAGCGCAGTCTGTTCAAGCAGCCTATAACTGCCTGTATAACTTCTCTGAAGCAGTGGACAATGTGGAACTTGACAGCACGTCCATGATCACCAATCCTTTCCTCGGAGCAGGTGTTCCCTTCGATTATACCTTGCAGGCGAACAGCCCGTGCATTGACGCCGGTGATCCGGCCAGCCCGAATGACCCGGACGGGACCCGAGCGGATATCGGGGGGCGCTACTATGACCAGTCCATCGACAATCCGCCTGTCCAGACCATCCCGGAAAATGTTTTCGCGCGGACAGGCCATGCGCTCCGCATCGAGATCACGGCGACAGATGATAACGGCCCGTTTGACTTCACCTTCCCGGACTTGCCTGAATGGCTCAGTGAAGAAGACGAGCTGGACTGGGTCAGCGACACGACGGCCGTATCGGGAACTGTCCCCGAAGATGCGGAGGACTTCAGCTTCACGGTTGTTGTTGAGGATGGTGAAGGACAGACGGACTCGTCACTTGTCATGGTAACCGTAGACGCTAGAACAATCCTGCAGGGCGAAATCAGCGGGACTCTGCATGTGGAAGACAGCCCGTTCTACGTAGTGGAAGACATTATCGTCCCCGAAGGTGATAGCCTTATCATTGAACCGGGGTGTGAATTGCAGTTCAGGTATGTGGAAGACGAAGAGCAGAGGATTGGGCTGGATGTGTATGGATGCCTGATTTCAGAAGGGAATGCAACTGACAGTATTAGATTTATTACTGCTTCTGGCGAAGAAATTCAATCATCTATGTGGGTTGGAATAAAATTTCAACATTGTTCGGATTCATCAAGGATTAGTTTTTCGAGAATTGAAAATACCTATAGAGCTGTTCATGTAGTAGATACTTCATTAATAAGTATTAATAACTGTTTTTTCTATAATAATCATACTGGAGTATTTATGCAAAACTATAGCACTATTTATATTAATTCTACTGATTTTATTTTTATAGGTAATAACACGTATGATGGTATTGCAAGTCAATCATCAACTGTATATATTGATAATAGTCAATTCGTATGTGAGGATGTGGATTCTCATATTTATAATTTATACTGTTTTAATACACATATATATATTAGCAATACTTTATTTTATAATGGTTGGGCTGATGCTTTGAGCCATTGTTATGTAGAAATCGATAATTGTGTATTTAAATATATTGTTGGTTCACTTGGTATGAGCAGCGAAGCATGGGGATTTGTAAGAAATTGTCTTTTTTATAACCAACAAGAAGAATATTCTTATGGGCTATACGTAAGTCATAATTCTATAATAATTGAAAATAATGTGTTTCACGGTTTTGAGCAGGGAATAAAATTAAGATATTATTCAGAACACGATAGTTTACCTGTCATACAGAACAACTTGTTCATGAAAAATATATATGGAATTTACTGGGATGAAGAGCCAAATCCCGAAGTCATTATAGATCAAGCTCAGTATAATTGTTTTTTCCAAAACGACACACTAATTACGAATGGCGAACTCGATTCAACCAACCTGATTGCCGATCCCTTGTTGGCAGACACAATTGACTATTTTCTCTATGATATTTCCCCACTGATCGATTCTGGCAACCCTGACAGCTTGTACAACGACGTGGATGGAACACGCAACGATATTGGTCGTTGGGGTGGACCATATGGGATATCTTATGAATACCCGCTTTGGGTTATTGAAACCCCTGAAGAATTGCCGGCCAGATTTGAGTTGTTTGCACCATTTCCCAACCCTTTTAACAATTTCCTGATGATCCATTACAGCCTTCCGCAGACTGCGGATGTCCATCTGGCAATCTGCAACATCCTGGGGCAACGTGTTTTTTCAGACACATATTCTTCACAACAGGCCGGGTACCATCGAAAAGTACTTGATGCTGCTTCTTTTACATCAGGTATGTACTTCATCGAACTGGCGGCCGGAAAGGAGGTGAGACGGACAAAGGTTGTGCTGCTCAAGTAATTCTGTTGTATTTCATAAAAGTGCCGAGCGGGCAAACGTTTTGGGGACGCACCCGCCCAGCGAGCCATCAGAATGACCATAAGGCATTCTGACAACAAGAGGAGTGTACCATGTTTGATAGGATCGCGCAAGTAGCTCTCATTGCTTTATTTGCAATCGGTTGTTCCGCAATTGTATATGCTGAGGTGGTCATTGAGGTAGATATCGATGCTGGATCAGCCGATTCACTCACACATTGGCAGACACAGTACGGTACGTATGTCATCCACCCTTCTACTGGATCTACGATTACAATTACTGAAAATCAAGAAGTTGAGATTGATCCCGGCGTAGAGGTTGTATTTGAAGGGGAGTATTCGCTTGTCATCGACGACGGATCTGCCCTAACTGCCTCCGGCACGGCAGCCAACCCGATTCGTTTCACGAGTGACGATTCGACTGCTGGTGCCTGGGGTCAAATCATTTTTGAAGGGGACAACGCTGCTACTCGTGCTGTTGGGAACTTCCAATACTGTACTGTTGAGTATGGGGGTGACCCGGATTCAAGCTCATATCCTGATGGTGCAGCAATATTAGCATACGGGTATGCCACTTTGCGAGTGGAGAACTCTACGATTCGCTACTGTGACGGAACTGGATTGGGAGCGCATTATGTCGGAAACCCAAATCCTGATAGTGTATATTTTAATCACAATCAGATTTATCAATGTAACACCGGGATTAAAATTGCAGAACATGATTCCAGTGTTATAGAAATCAAAAACAATACGATTTTAGGAATGACCATTGAAGACACTGATACGACAGGAACATTCAGTGGTATGGGAATTTATATTGATGGCTCTCCAGAAATTATATCATGTGATATAGCAAATAACTTAATTGTAAACTGTGAAACATATGGTGTTTATGCAGGGTATATAATGTATTTTATTGATAATACGATCGCTCATGTTCAAAGAAATGGTGTATACTGTAATATGGTTGATGAATATGTTGATTTTAAAAATAATATTGTTTACGGATTTTCTGAAGGTATAGGTATTGATTCTGTCGGGATTTATTCTCAGAACACATTACCAATAAAGTATTGTTGCGTTTATGATGATGATTCGGATGATTATTGGGGTGGTAGTGTAAGTGCGTCAAATTGTAATAATATTGAACCTGGATTTGTTGAAGACAATGCCAGTATGGATGAGCCAACGGATTTCGGTGATTACCACTTATGTAAAAACGATTCACTGGGAACATTTAATGAAGGAGATCCTTCCATATCAGATCCCGATGGGTCTAATTCAGATATAGGATGTTACGGTGGTCCTGCTGCAAAACCATTCTATTGGGTTTATGCGAATAATTCCTATCCATGTATTGATCTTACTGAAATCAGTGACACCCTTGACGGGGATTTTATGTATCGTTTTGGTGAAAACTGTGAAGTGAATACACTGCGACTTGTTCCAAGCAGTGATGATTTTGCCGTGCCCATGCTTGAAGGCGCAAAAATAACTGTCAATGATTCTTTGCTCATAGGCGCCAGTGCGGGAGCAGATTCGGTGATCCTTGCGCCCCTGGCCTCAGGAGAAACCTGGAACTGCATCCAATTGAGCAGCGGTTGTCATGCATATTTCAACAAAGCTCGGCTATCAAATATGACGTCAGGTATCGTCTGTACAGGTTCAAATATTGAGCTGCATATTGATGATTGTCAGATTTCGGAGACTACCAACTATGGAATATTTGTTTCCAGTGGTAATCCTTCGCTGCCAGTCTGGACTGACTTAACGCTTAAAAATGGGTTGGGATACGGTATTTTCAGCAATGGTTCAGATTTGGCGCTCAGTAGCTCAGTCATTGATAATTTCAGCTCGATCGGACTTCGACTGAATTCATGTGATGGCATACTGTCCAATGTTGACATTTCCAACTGTAGCACTGATGGTATTATGGGATATAATACTGAATTTAACCTTTCACATGTCACAATTGCAGATTGCGGCACTAACGGTATCAACGCAAGCCAATCGACTGTTAACCTCGAGTATGGAGATATATCCGGCTGTAATACAGGCATATCATATACTTCCTGCACATCAGCTGGTGTAATTGACACTTCCATGATCGAAGACAACACATTTGGTGTATATTTGTATGCCAGTTCACCTTTATATACCAGAAACACCATTGAATTCAACGAAAAAAACGGTATGCAGGCATTGAGTGGATCGGGTATTAGTCTTGGAAATGGACTTGGTAATTATGGTAACCTGTTCTATAAAAACGGATTGAGTGGTAATACTTCAGCAGAATGTGCAGAGTTCTATATTTATGAAAGTGAAGCATTGTTCAAATTCAATAATGATTTTATTGATAACAATAGCGGATCACTAGCCTCTGATACCGTACTTATATATTATGGCTGGGGAATTATTGGAACTCCCCCCACATTGAATCTCAAGGATAACTTTTTTTCTGGTGATCAGTCCGTTGCTGTAATTCCGGATAATTGGTTCAATTCTACCAATTACCTTAATATATCTAGTGTTCAATTTGCACCTCGTGATGAACCATACCGCTATTCAGATGATTTGGATGCGATTGATCTGGCAATGCTGTGTGAGCGACAGGGGAACTATGAAGATGCGTCCGGCTACTACTGGTCAGCCGCTGTCAACGACAATGTTCACGCCGGTTTGAACGGTTGGGCGCGTTGCCAGGAGGCGCTGGGGACGTCCGATGAAGATATCCTTGAAGAGTTCGAAGACCTGTTGGATGACCAATACCTGAGCGCAACAGCGTTCTGGCTGCAACTGCCCTACCAGAACCGTATCGGCGAGTACCAGGAATCCATCGACGAGCTTGATGAGTTGCTTGAAGTAGCGGTGACGTACGAAGATTCCGCCGTGACCCTGCTAGGACAGCTTGCGACATACCTTGAGATGGCGTTGGCGGCAGAAGAGGGACTGGAAGTAAACAGCGCTCATTCGTCAGACGGCACTTTCAACCTGCCGCAGTTGGGGGCGTTGGCGGCTGTCGTTCCGGCTGATCTTGAGGACTACTACGCCAAGCGCAGAGCGTTGCAGAACTATATGACCACGGGCCGTCGTGATGGCAGAGTGCTCGACATGTCAACACTGCCAACAGAGTTCGCCCTGCACCAGAACTTCCCGAACCCGTTCAACCCGACCACGACTCTGAGCTTTGACCTGGTGCGTCCGGAAACGGTGAAACTGTCGGTGTACAACATCATGGGGCAGGAAGTGGCGCAGTTGGTGAATCGTCCGATGCAGGCGGGTACGCATAGTGTGACATTCGATGCCAGTCAGCTTGCCAGTGGGATGTACTTCTACCGCATCGAAGCAGGAGCGTTCACCGATATGAAGCGGATGGTTTTGGTCAAATAAGGAAGCTGTCCAAAAGTGAAACATCAAAAGCCCGGACAAGTCATTCTGTCCGGGCTTCTTTACAAAACACTCAACAAGTTTACACCGAAAATCCGCCTTATTCCGGAATGCTGTGCTTGATTTCTTCCCAGCGTTCTTCGAGGTGGAATTCCTTGTAAGTCGGGCTGTCGGGATTGTGGCAGTCGGTGCAATGCTCTTTCGGGTTGGCGACCAGTCCTGCCGCTACGGCTGCATCATGGTCTTTCATGGTGCTCATCTTGCCGTAGTCCGCGCCGGCGCCGTGGCACGCTTCACAGGTTACACCTTCTGTGACGTCCAGCTTGGCGGTCAATGCAGCGTCTTCACCATAGCCGGTCACGTGGCAACGCAAGCATTCCGCGTTTTCCTGCTCGCCGGCGTCCACGAGTGTCTGGTAGGCTTTCGCATGGGGGCCTGCTTCCCAGCCTTCCAGGATGTTGCCTTTCTTTTCGCCCTTGTGGCACATCCCGCACTTCTTCAGGCCCTGATATTCGTGGCCATTGCCCGCCATTGCCACAAACGCGACCAGTCCCAGCGTCAAGCCGGCGACGAGTATCCGTTTCAGCATGGTCCTTCCCCTTTCGTTCGACGTTTCAACGACTCATATCGTTGGTCAGTATGGTTTTTCCCTGTTTGTACTGTTAGATGCTTGAGCCCTTGTTCCGATGTTCACATGGCTCTGATAACCACGATAGAATACTTCCATTCTCACTGTCAGGTCACACGCACAAAAACCGTGTGCGCAAGACCTGACAGAACTTCAGATGGTCACACGCGCGAAAACCGTGTGCGCAAGACCTGACAGAACTTCAGATGGTCACACGCACGAAAACCATGTGCGCAAGACCTGACAGAACTTCAGATGGTCACACGCGCGAAAACCGTGTGCGCAAGACCTGACAGAACTTCAGATGGTCACACGCACGAAAACCATGTGCGCAAGACCTGACAGAACTTCAGATGGTCACACGCACAAAAACCGTATGCGCAAGACCTGACAGAACTTCAGATGGTCACACGCACAAAAACCGTGTGCGCAAGACCTGACAGAACTTCAGATGGTCACACGCACAAAAACCGTGTGCGCAAGACCTGACAGAACTTCAGATGGTCACACGCACGAAAACCATGTGCGCAAGACCTGACAGAACTTCAGATGGTCACACGCACAAAAACCGTGTGCGCAAGACCTGACAGAACTTCAGATGGTCACACGCACGAAAACCGTGTGCGCAAGACCTGACAGAACTTCAGATGGTCACACGCACAAAAACCGTGTGCGCAAGACCTGACAGAACTTCAGATGGTCACACGCACGAAAACCGTGTGCGCAAGACCTGACAGAACTTCAGATGGCTCCGGTGAATCCCCTGTTACTCGTTATAGTTGACGGTTCCGTTCACGTGCAACTCGCCTGCGTAAATCTGGCCGTTCTCGTTGATCACGGAACCGTGGCACATGTAGCACTCGTTAATCGCGTAATCATCCGCATGGTTGGCCGGTGGCAGATCATGACAGGTACCGCAGCCGCCGCCTGAAGTTGGATCGTTCCAGACCGGGACCTGGTTGCCGTGGCAATACGTGGCGGAACAAGTACCAGCGTTGCGATCCCATGTCGGTGTTTCACCGGCGTTGTAATACCACTCCTCGTCGGCATATTCACGGAAGGTTACATCCGCGATATTGTCGCCATCCAGGTGTCCGCCCGCGTTCCAGATCAGGGGCACAATATGGCATGCCGCGCAGGGAACGTCAGCGAATTGGTCCCCGGTTGCCAGGTGAGCCTGATGCGCGCCCACGCCCATCTCCGTCTTAACCGTATTCCCGGAAAGGTCAGTCGGTGGCGCTGTATCGTTCAACGTGATATCGTTCGGGTTCAGGGTACGGTCGCCGTGACAATTGTTACAGTCGTAAAGGTCCGGCTGGCCGTAATCATGGCATCCGGCTGACGCACAACTCTGGGCGAAAGTCTGCTGGCTGTCCATCGCGTAATGGGTATGACAGACCAGGCAATCATCGAACGGATAGTTGTTTTCCAGCAGGAAACTGGCATGTTGGGCGTAGTTGGTCAGTCCGGCGCCCATATGCGGGGTGGACGAATGACAGGTGTAACAGCTACGAATCTTGCCGTTGCCATCTTCCAGATCCACACCATCCCACGCGGTTCCGTGGCATTCCGTGCATTCATCAAACGGATAATCCGCCTGTACCATGTATTCGCCGTGGTTGGCGGTTGGCGGGTTTTCAAATGGATGCAACGCGCTTGGCGCAAAGCCGGTCCAGTCCTCATCCACTTCCGCTTCACAGCCGGAAAGCAGAATAACGCTTGCCATCAGGACCAGGACGAACAGTGGAATCAGCAATCTTTTCGTTTTCATGTTCACCCTCCGATGGCAGTATGACAAGTTGCACATACTGGCTCTTCCAGCCCGGTATCATGGCAAATGATACAGGTTTCCGGAAATGCCCTGGCTTCATCGACATGCAACCCGCCGTTGGTTCCGTTGGCATAGGTCGGTCCCAGCTCGTGCGGTGTGCGGACTGAATTACGGTGGCAATCCACACAGTAGCTGTTGTCCTCGTGGCAGGTCAGGCAGTTGCCGCCGAAAGAGGCTTCAAACCCATGATCGAGCAACCAGGACGGTCCGTGAGGGCTCATGCCGCTGCCGTACACGGCCGTTCCCTGGTGGCAGTCATCGCAACTTTCCTGGGAATGGCAGATCACGCATGCGCTATTGGAAATCGAGGCTTCCATGCTGTGGTCGGCAACCCAGTCGCCCATACGGTGATCCGCCGGGAGAGGCTGTACACCTTCGTGACAGGTCTGGCAGTCGCAGATCAGGGGACGGGTGACTTCCTGTTCCATGTCGGTCAGGGCGCCGTGGCACTGATCGCAACTGTACTCCGCATGACGGTCGTGCGCGAACGTGGGATACCAGGAAACGAACTTGATCGCTTCGAGGTTGTCCACATCCACATGGCACATGCCGCAACCATCCATATCTTCCACATCGTGGCACATGCCGCAATTCTCATGGTTGGGCATTGCGGATTCAGCGGTAAGGTCGTGACAATCTTCACACGCCATCTCTGCTTCCGCCACATGCAGGCCATGACTGAAGTTAAACGCTTTTTCGCCGGAACTGGCGCCAAGGACAAGCGCCAACGCGAGGGCCAGTACGCTCAAAGCGATCAGGTAACGCGATCTCGTACGCTTCATCACTTTGCCCTCCGGGTGTCAAAACGCCAGTTGAAGCCCAGCAACCCTCGCCTGTCCTGGGTGAATTGCGGGGTTTTATAGACCTGGAATTCACCGAACGCGATCAGGCCGGTCTGGCCTACTACATATCGTGCACCGGCATTGGCCATGACCAGGTCTTCCGATTCCATGTCCATCTCTTCCCATTCGTAGGTGACCATGGAACCGTTGGCGTACAGGTGCAGGTCACGCATGACCGAATAGCGCAGGCTGACCCAGGGACCGCTGGAGTTGGATCGATCACCGAAATCTGCACGGTAGCCGACTTCACCGTAAGGAGTGGTGACAACCGGGCCGACACGGAAGCCGTTGCCATTGCTTACCAATAACGCGCCACCGTCAATACCCGCGCCCCACTTGTTCTCTACGAACCAGCGGTTGAGCGAAAAACGTGCGCGGCCATAGGAGTGCAGGAAATCGGCGTACAGGGAATAGTCTGCCACATCCGGGTTGGCGACACCAGCCTCGACATGGCCGAACCAGGTGTCGGAATGGTATTTCAAACGTGACTGGTACTTGCGCAGGGCATCGCCTTCGAGGCGCATGTGCAGGATGTTCATCCAGGTCAGCTTGTGGCCCCATTTGTGAATAGTCTGCAAACCGACACGGTTGCGGATGACCTCGTCGCCACGAGTCTGGTGCGTATAGGACAACGCGGCCAGCCCTTCGTCCGCGATGAAGCATTTGGATGGGCGGATTTTCACTTCCCCGCCGAACGCCTGGGCGTCTTCGCTGTCTTCCAGTTCGAACTGACGGTTCATCGGGCCCATCAGGCCGCCGTATACCGTAGCACGGACATTCTTGCCGATGACCTGGCTGACTTCAAGACCGTCTACAACGCCGAAGCCGACACCACGCCACAGGAAGAAACGACCCGCACGAGCGTAAGTCATGTCATACGGGCAACCGTATTGCAGGTACCCCTTCAGCAATCGTCCCTTCGAGCTTTCGCTGAAGTCATCCCCGTTGTCGCCAAGGTAGTTGCCCGCCATGTGAAGTTGCAGCGGGAATCCCTTTTTCTGAACAGTCAGGGTTGTCGTGTTCATCAGCCATAGGTGTTCAGTCTCATCGGCGTCCGTGTAGCCGTAGGCTTTAGCGCCGACACTGCCTTTAATCCGCCACCCGTCCGCCCATACCGGGACAGAAAGCGAAAGAAGCAATAACGTCACCAGTACGACTGCGAAAAGCCGACGGGTTGAGGTTACTGACATGGTCCCTCCCTGGTGCCTGCCAAACAGTTTGCGAAAGGAATCACAAAGTAGTTCTGCACTTGTTTTCCGAAAGTAAAACCTGATCCGAACGACGATAGTGCCTTTAATCCCGTTCCGGGTTTCCAGTTACACGGAAAACCACATCCTTAAAGCAACGATATGGTTATCAAAAAAGCAAGGGAAACCCACCACTAATAACATATTTCAGGGGAAGTGTTACAAAAAAGACATTTGTGAAACGTAAAGCTCTCCTAACCTGGAAGCAGGACTTCAAGTCGCTTAGCATGAGTGGAGTTTAACCTAACACGCTGTTTGCAAAACCAGTGGTATAATTTTGAAATACCAGTTCTCGCCATTCAAGTCCACAAGACACCTTGTCAGAGGTATGAGGTGATGACCGGAAGAATTTATTGCAGGCTTACTTTTAGATGGGATGTTCATTAAATGACGCATGTCACGTTTATCACGGCAAGAATAGAATACCTTTCTATTTATAGGAAAACCTGATTATGATACAACTTGATGTTGCGCCAGTGAGGTTATATGGCTACTCTTGAGAATAAACCGTCATGATCGTATCCAACGTACGATTTTTTGTGACAGGGGGGAGGATATGGAAAAAGGGGACAGTTCCCTTTTCCATGAATGCTTCAAGAGTATTCCGTAAGAGCGAGAGGAAAAGGATCCCGTCCCCTTTTCCCGGCAATCTCCATTATGACGGAATAAAATCGAGAGTAACTATACATTTCTCTCGTCCAATTCAATCCAGTACTCACCATTTGCCTGTTGGATATGTGCTGGATATGGCAAATGAATGCAGGAAAAGAGGTTACTTGAGTGGCAACTGAAGAAGAGAAGAGTAATACTTGGGGGAACTATGCTGAAAGAAACCATTGCCTTTTTTGCCGTTATCTGCGTTTTCCTGTTTGCTGGATGCAGCACGAACAGCCGCGATGATGCCACTTATAGTGAAGAAACAGATGGTTTTCTGGCAAACCTTGTGGGAGCCTCCGAAAACTTGCCCTTTGGTGAACTTGATGATCCACACGTCGAAGATTATGATGTGGTTCTTCAGGATGAAGACGGTTGGTTGTTGGAGCTGAATCAGACAATTGATGGCATAAGTGTTCAATATTACACCGGCCGTATTTATATCGATGATGCCCATTGTGGTGATGCAGGCAGCGCTTATGCAGTGTATTCGACTCTGTTGGATATGCTGACATTCTATGGAGAAATCAACATCTTCAGTCATACCGCAGTATCCTATTCGATCAACTTTAACAATGATGATATTGAAGCCGTTTGGATGTATACGGATAATGGTCACGGGGAAACGGTTGCAATGAATGTGTTTTATGGAAGCATAGGAAATCACGAGGCAGTGATGTATTTAGACGGACCTGTGCGGCAACCTGTCAAGATAAAGGATCGCGGGCCGATTCAGGAAACCAGCAGTTGAACCCTCATACAGAGGAGTTTTTCATGAAACGAATCCTGATACTCATCCTAATGATCTTAGGGCTGGCGCTGCTGACAGGTTGCAGTGACAATGGCAACGATGACCGGGAAACAGAGGCCGAATCAGATTACATGGCTAATCTTGTCGGCGCTTCCAGCAATATGCCTACCGATGAGCTGGATGATCCAAATAATGAGAACTATGCTGTTGTAATTGAAGATCCAGATGGCTGGCTTATTCAATTGAATGTAACTTGTGACCGTTATGAGGTTATGGTTTATGAAGGAAGAATTTATATAAACGACTGTTGGGGTGAACAAACGATTGATATTATCGGTTGTTTTAGCCGTAGAGAGGGACTTCTCTCTGTTTTTCAGACTGTCAACCATAATCCCATAAGTTATGCGTTTGTTTTCACCGGGGACACCACTCTCACCGGTCATTTTCAAGTTGATACCTATAATGGAATCAATATCACCGGTACGTTAATTCAAGGCAGTTTGGGTGACCATCATGCCGATCCGGAAGTTGCGGCAAACTGGCAGCCAAAACAGGCGAAAAGCAAAGATCGTGGGCCGTTGGTTGAAAACAAGTAAACGAACATTTTCATAGAGGAGTACATCATGAAACGATCCCTGGTATTTGTTACACTGAGCTTGGGGGTGGCTTTGCTGCTCGGTTGCAGCGACAACGGCAACGATGACCAGGAAGCAGAGGCTGAATCGGATTACATGGCTAACCTTGTCGGCGCTTCCAGCAATATGCCATATGGCGAGCTGGATGATCCCAACAATGAGGATTACGACGCCGTCATTGAAGATGGCGATGGCTGGCTGATCCAGTTGAATGTTGACAGCAACTTAAACGCCCGAATTCTGTACTCTGGCAGATTGTATGCTGAAGTATATGGAGAGGAACGAACAGGTGAATTGTTTGCTGTCTATGACAGGGAAAACGAGCAGATGGTTGTCCTGACTGATTATCAATACGGCCGATATGAATCCATTAGCTACAGCATGACATTCACCAATGAAACTGATCTTGACGCCGTCTGGATGTTTGACAATGGCTATGGAAATGTAATTGACGCTGAATTGATCTATGGCTATATATACGACCATGATGCCGATCCCGCTGTCGCGGCAAACTGGCAGCCAAAACAGGCAGAGGTGAAAGAGCGTGGGCCGGTTTCGCAGAATAGATAACCTGGATCAGTGAAACCTGAAACAGATCACTACATACAGGGGGAGAAGATGAAGTTGCACCGATTGGTACTTGTGTTGTTGTGTTGCAGTCTGGCTTTCAGTGTATTGTTTGTCGCCTGTTCAGATGACGACGATGATGACGATGTGGTCACACCGACGGAGAAAACCGAGATCGCAATCGGAGTGTTGAGCCCGGAATCCGGCGCGTACCCTTCCGGCGGTGTCATGATGAATACCGCGGTTGAGCTCGCCGTGGAAGATCTGAACCAGGCGTTTGAAGATGATGGTGAGAATTATGAAGTTGTGTTGTATTCCGGGGATACGGAAACCACGGCCGATGGCGCCTCCGCGCTGTTCCGTACCTTTGTCAACAACTTCGATGTTGATATCTTTCTTGGTCCCATGACCAGTACGGAAGTAGAAGCAGTGGCTGGCGAGGATTGCATTTCGGATGCCCTCGTACTCAGCCCCTCTTCCACCAGCCCGACCATGGCCCTGCCGGATGATAACATCTATCGCCTGGTGACCGGTGACAACATGATGGCGGATGCCCTGGCGGATGTGATGTGGGAAAATGGCGTACGTGTCCTGTACAACATCTACGCCCCCGATTCCTGGGGTGATTCCCTGTCCCAGTTGGTTGGAGCGGCATTTGAAGCCAAGGGCGGTGACTACCTCGGCCGGATTTACTATATGCCCTACCGTTCAACCTCGATTGCTGAAGCGGTTGATTCAGCCAAGGCAGCCTTTTCCGGTGTAAATGCCACCCCGGAACAATGCGCAATCCAGTTGACCTGCTTTGAAGATGGCGCTGCATTCTTCCCGATTGCTGTGGAAGACGATTTCCTGAGCCAGGTTCAGTGGTATGGCAGTGATGGCCTGGCGTTGAACAGTAACGTGCTGGAATGGGCCGAAGCCTGCTCCTGCGCGATCGAGCTGGGATTCATGGCGCCCTTGTACGGTGTAACGGAAACCACTGAAACAGCAGCCTTTACCGATCGTTTTATCGAAGCAGTCGGAGTTGAACCGGATGCCTATGCCATGCTTTCCTATGATGCCATGTGCATGGCTGTCCATGCCAAGTTTAATGCCGGGGAGGATGCCTCCATTTCTACGCTCAGGACAGCGCTGGAAACAGAAGCGGCTTCCATGAACGGTCTGACCGGTGCGATGACCCTTGACGCAAATGGCGATCGCGATTCCGGTGCCTACTTCTTCTGGACCCTGGTCGAAGAGGGTGGAGAATACGTATGGCAGCATACCTGCACCTACAATGATGGGACGATAACGGAAGAGTAAGAAACACCTTTTCAGATCACTATCGGGGATTGCTTTCAGCAGTTCCCGTTTTTTTCGGCTGCTTATAAGAATTTGTGCATACTATCGACGAGTGTGTTCCGTCAGGTCTTGACGTGATGCCGTTTTTTTGTTTCTATCCATAATTTAAAACACCTGTCCGACTTCACGTTTGTCATCTCACATGATACATAGCATCAGGCATCACGGTGTGACCTGACGGCGATGAGAACTAACCCGGATATTTCACGAGTATGATACAGTGAATCGTTCTATTGCCAATAATATCAATGTATAAGAATCGATTTTCGCGTATTTTATCAAGAGACAGTTTGTACCGGTGATCCTTCTGCTACGATTTTACTCAATTTTTACTAGCGATTCATCCCTACGAAGAGCCTGTCCCCGAAAGCAGTGGTCGGGGATGGGGATCCAGGCAAGTAGCTATAAGACATAAAGTTACACACTAATACAAATTCTAGTGGACCATTGCACCTGCTATGATGTTTTCTGAGCTGCGCATCATCGTTCAGGACAAGGCGCGCTCCCTTGTCTCTTTCTGGCAAATTACAGGTGACCCTATTCGTGAAATATTTCTCAATATCGGGGAGTCACACTGGATTTTATCTTTTTAAATAAATAACTTTTACCTGTTGCAGAGTTGGTTATATTGCTACAATACATACCAACTTTGTGAAATATTGAACATTCTAGTGGGCCGATACATATGGACCACTATCGCTTGCCAGGCTGCGTGGTATCTAACAACAAATAAACAGGACCAGGAACAACCTGTCCCCGAAAGGAGGCGGCTATGCTCTTTAAAACCCTTTCGAAAGAAGAGTTTCGCAAGCTGGTCGAGATCGCGCTTGAGGCCAATGAAGTGATTGCACCCAAGCAGATCGGAACGACCATACGTGGTAAACCCATCCATCAGTACCTGCCGGTTACATCTTTTCAAGAGATCGATCTTGAGTACGAGACTACCGAGTACTCGGCCAAAACCTATTTCCTGCCGTACAAAGAAAAACTATCCAGTTACAGCTTTACCGATGACGACTGGGAGCAGGAGATTTCGTATCGTCTGCAACCACGTTTTCTCATTGGTCTGCACGCGTGTGACATTAACGCCCTGCTGAAGCTGGACAAAGTGCTGGCGCGTGACTTTTTCCCCAGTCCGTACTACATCAGCCGCAGAAAAAACACATTCATCATCGGTGTGGATCACGAGCCCTGCGAGGGTGGTTTCTGCCGGGCGATGGGCGCGGATGTGGTTACACACGGATACGATCTGTTCCTCACTGATCTGGGAGATCGCTATTTCGTGACGATCAACTCCGACCGTGGTTTCAACGTCCTGAAAAGTGTGGAAACCCATGAGATCACGGAAGCCGATACTCAGACCTATATCGGAGTACGGCGGAAGATTGCCCAGGGATTTGATGAGCTTCCGGTGCAGAACCTGCCCAACCTGCTCGATATCGAGTTCGAGTCCAGGGTGTGGGACAAGTGGGGTGAAAAATGCCTCAGTTGCGGGAGTTGCGCCCAGGTGTGCCCGACATGTTATTGCTACGGGGTCAGTGAGGATGTGAGCATGGATCACTGTTCCTGCACCAAGCAGCGACAACTATACTCATGCAACCTGAAGGACTTTGCCCAAGTTGCCGGAGGGCATAACTTCCGGCCTGACACCGCAACACGCCTGAAGTACCGATTCTATCACCAGCATCGTGGTTTTACCGAATCGTTTGAATCGCCCATGTGTGTCGGGTGTAATCGTTGCGGACGCACCTGCCTGGCCGGCATTCAGCCTGAGGCCATTATCCGTGATCTGCAGGAGGAGGGTGGATTATGAAAGAGATGCTGCATCCCTACGACATCACCCAGGAAGCGGAAATGCTGCAACCGTTGGACTACAACCGTCGCAGCCGCCTGAAACACTTCGACAAGGTCTACAAAGCGGAAATCATCAACGTGATCCGGTTGACTGACATGGAAAAACTCTTCCAGGTCCGGATTATTGATGATGTGGAACGCGAACGCTTCTCCTTCCTGCCCGGCCAGTTTGTTATGGTGGAAGTGCCGGGATATGGCGAGATTCCCATTTCTATCTCCAGTTCGCTGTCACACAAGGGTTTCATTGAGCTTTGTATCCGGAAGGTGGGGTTGGTGACCAGCGTACTGCACCGGGTAAAACGTGGCGCAAAAGTCGGCATACGTGGCCCGTTCGGCACCCATTTCCCTATGGATAAGATGCGTGGCAACAACATCCTGTTGATCGCCGGCGGATTGGGACTGGCGCCGTTGCGTGCTCCAATTTTCCACGTGATCGAAAACCGTTCCCACTACAACGATGTCTATATCCTTTACGGCGCTAAAGAAGCCAACCTGCTCCTGTTCAACTACCAGTATGAAGAATGGGAACGCATCGCGGATATCAGCCTGCGGGTGATCGCGGAACAGGGGGATGAATCCTGGACCGGACAGATCGGGTTGATTACCGACTTGCTGGAAGATATCAACATTGATCCTTTGATGACCAACGCCATTGTATGCGGACCACCAGTGATGTTCAAGTTTGTCTGCGACCGTCTGACCAGGATGGGCATTCCCATGCACCGCATGTTTGTATCGCTGGAACGTCGTATGCATTGTGGCATGGGGAAATGCTGCCGTTGCAATATCGGCTCGACCTATACCTGCATGGAAGGACCGGTATTTGACTACTGGACCGTGATGAACCTGAAAGAAGCGATCTAGGAGGACGCCATGAAGTATCTCGGGATTGAACCGAAAAAACTGCGGGTCGGCGTCTTCGATTTTACCGGATGTGAAGGCTGCGAGCTGCAACTTGCCAACAAGGAAGAGACGCTGGTCGATTTCCTGCAGGCTGTCGAAATTGTCACCTTCCGTGAAGTCTCTTCAGTGCAGAGTGACGAGTATGACATCGCTCTGATTGACGGTTGCATCACACGGAGTGATGAATTCACCCGTCTGATGGATATCCGTAAAAAAGCCAAAGTGGTTGTAGCAATGGGCAGTTGTGCCTGCTTTGGCGGTGTCTCGCGCATGAAGAACGATTATGATATCTATGATTTAAACAAGGAAGTCTATGGCGCGGCCTATCGTGAAACGCTACCGACACGTGCGATTCACGAGGTGGTGCCAGTCGATTTCAAAGTGCCGGGTTGCCCGGTGAACAAGGCTGAACTGGAACGGGTGATGCAACACCTGATCTGGGATGTGCCGTTTTCATTTCCGGCATGGCCGGTCTGCTTTGAGTGTAAACAGAACTATACGACCTGCGCATACGACAAGGGCATCCTGTGCCTGGGGCCGATCACTCGCGGCGGCTGCGGAGCGCCTTGTGCTGCGGCAGGACTGGGCTGTTGGGGATGCCGTGGGCCGGTGGATGAACCGAACTACAAAGAGTTCTTCCGCATCGTGGAAGAACATGGCTTTGACAGGGAATTGCTGAAGGAACGTCTGCACTTCTTCGGCGGGTTCGAGGAGGTCGTATGAAGTTAAACCTGAACGTCGATGTTCACCACCTGACACGGGTGGAGGGACATGGCAACATCCATGTCACGGTACGGAATGGGAAACTCATCGAAGCCCGCTGGGATGTGGTCGAAACCCCGCGCTATTTCGAAGCCATGTTGAAGGGGAAGCATTACACCTCTGCCGGGATTCTGACCTCACGTATCTGCGGCATCTGTTCCATCGGGCATTGTCTCGCCAGTCTTCGTGCAACTGAAACAGCGATGGGAGTTGAGATTCCAATAGCAGCAGAAAAACTTCGATTGCTGGCAAAACATGGTGAAACCCTGCAAAGTCACCTGCTTCACCTGTTTTTTCTGGCGGCCCCGGATTTTCTTGGGGTGCCCAGCGCGATTCCTCTCATAGAATCCAACCCGGAAGTTGTAAAACTGGCGGCACGGTTGAAAGGGTTGGCAAACCGCCTGTGTGACGCTGTTGCGGGACGCACGACGCATCCTATCGCACTGCAACCCGGTGGGGTCAGCAGGATGCCTGATAACCTGGTTCAGCTACGGTCAGAGCTGGAAGCATCCCTGGAAGACCTTATGACGACTGCGGAAATCTTCAAGACCTTTGAAATTCCGGATTTTGTCCGGGAAACCGAGTTTGTCAGTCTTGGGGCAGGCAATGGAGACTATCCCTGGATCGGGGGCAAGCTTGTGTCCACGGACGGTGTGATCAAGGCGGAACGTGAATACAAGAGCATGACCAACGAATACCTGGACAAGCACAACACGACCAAGTGGACCAAGCTCAGCCGGGCATCATTCGCTGTGGGTGCGTTGGCGCGTTTCAACAACAACCATGACAAGCTGTTCCCGGAAGTGAAAGAGCTGGCGGAATCCCTGTGCCTGCAACCGGTCTGCCATAATCCATTCATGAATAACGTGGCGCAGTTGCTTGAATGTGTCCATGTTACCCTCGATGGCATTCGCCTGATCGACGAATTGCTGGAGATGAAGGATGAGCCGACGATGGTGGAGGTTACTCCCAAGGCCGGTGAAGGGGTCGGGGCGGTAGAGGTGCCACGTGGTATCCTGTACCATCACTACAAATATGGCAAAGATGGCCGCATCACCAAGGCTAACTGCGTCATTCCCACGACACAGAATAACGCCAATATTCATCTTGATCTAGGCGAACTGGTGAAGGCATCCATGACGGAAAACTCGACCGATGAGGAAATCGAGATGTTATGCTCGATGCTGGTCCGTGCCTACGATCCCTGTATTTCCTGTTCGGTTCACTAGGCCTCACAGGTCTCACAGGTCTCACAGGATAATAGGATAGAAGGATGTTAAGGATGAATGCTTGAATGTACAGGATGGGCAGGATAATTGGGTTGTTAAGGATGAATGCTTGAATGTACGGGATGGGCAGGATAATTGGGATGTCAAGGATGAATGCTTGAATGTACAGGATGGGCAGGATAATTGGGTTGTTAAGGATGAATGCTTGAATGTACAGGATGAACAGGATTATAAGGATAGTAAGGATGAATGCTTGAATGTACAAGATAGGCAGGATAATAAGGATGTCAAGGATTCGCTCTACTATGTTACTTAACAACGTATTGACTACAGAATAATACTTGATGAAGGATTTGCACGTAAATTTGGCCCCGCTGGCTTGAAACCGCCGAAACGAAGTGAAGGCGGTTGCCCAGCGGGGTATGTTTTTGGTGCTTCGCTGTTTCGTGTGGGTAAAGAAATTCACACTGAGATGCGATTCGGCAATAGTATTACGAGTCGTTGCATTGGGATCAGTCTCTGTGGTCTGGTTCCATTGCATATCCACCGAAGGTGGGTCACTTGAATAGCGTGGTGCGTAAGCGCCGGGAAAATGTAGGAATCCTCGCTTCCTCGCCCCTGAAGGGGTCGCACAACATACTTGATAGTAGGGTTTTACCAGAGGTGCGTCCCCTTCGGGGACGATGTGTGTGGTGTTCATTCCATTCCTGGCGCTTACGTACCACGCTATTCAAGTGTCACCTCTTCGAGGTGACCGATTTCCCTCTACACAGTGCCTCTACATATTGCTTCAGCGAAACACGTTGTGGTCGTGAATACATATCACATCTGTTTCCTTATGCTGTGTACCCACATGAAACAGCGAGGAACCATATTTTTATTCAAATCATCGAGTTATAGCGATTCCCATTATTATTCCGTCATGTGGTCATGTGCCAGATCAGTGAAAGGTCAACCATATGGTTGGAATAAAGGATAAGGATATGGAAAAAGGGGACAGTTTCCTTTCCCTGGGGCAAAGCCTTCCCGCTGTGAGCATGGACCGGGAAAGGTGGCTGTACCCTTTTTCTTGAGAGCAGGCAGGACGTACACGGAAAGGGTACAGTTTCCTTTTCCACAAGTTCGGCGAGAGTGTTTCATATGCTCGCGAGGAAAAGGATCCCGTCCCCTTTTCCCGGCAATCTTTATTATGTCGGAATAAAATCGAGAACAGCAATAGTCCTTTGGTAGTCATGCTCTATAAAAGGCATTCAAGCCAGCGCCGTAAAAATGAGCTTTCTTGTCAATCGTGTATTTATCAGCAGGTATCTGTATTTTCCATGTGTATATTCTTTCCAGCGATAAACAGGCAAAGCGGCATTCTTCATGGCACCGATACAACATCTGCTTGAACTGAAAGATATAGAGATCACAGCGCCCAATCGGGAGAATCCCGATAAAGGGCCGGTGAATGTTCTGGCGCAGGGTGTAACGCTGGCAGTTGATGCAGGCCAGATTGTACCCATTGTCGGGCCTTCCGGATCAGGCAAGTCTACTCTGTTGCGTATGCTGGTGCGTCTCGCCCCACGAAGCAACGGGGAGATTCTGTTTGAAGGCAAAGCGATTCAAACTTATCCACCCTGCAAGTTCCGCACGATGGTCGCTTATTTACCCCAGGTTCCCGTAATGTTTCCCGGGACAGTTTTGGACAACCTGAAGACGGCTTTTCAATACCGCTCCATTGGACAGGCTGCGCCTTCTGACGATCAACTGGCAAACCTGTTGGAGGCTATCGGACTGAAACGCGCCATGCTGACCCAGCGTGCAGATCGTTTGTCCG
Organism: bacterium; assembly: GCA_963669175.1. Taxonomy (GTDB): domain Bacteria; phylum Electryoneota; class Electryoneia; order Electryoneales; family Electryoneaceae. Next base: position 5,380,201 of record OY769902.1, on the reverse strand, counting down.
GTGGTGAAAGCCAGCGTGTTGCGCTGCTGCGGACCTTGTTGATCGAACCACATCTGCTGTTGCTGGATGAGCCGACCAGTGGGCTTGATCCTGAGAGTTCACGTCACATCGTTGACTATGTGAGGGATTGGGTGAAACAAGAGCGACGAGCGGCGTTGTGGGTCGCACATGATCAGACGGTTGTTGAAAGACTGGGCGCAGAACCCTGGTCGTTTGCACGCTAAGAGAGCTGGTTGTTTTCCTAATCCATATGGTCCTCGCATTTACAATCCCCGGCTGTACCTCTATATTCCGAACAGTGAGAAAGAAACTACAAACAGGACGGGAATCTATATGTTGAACAAAGTGATCTTGATTGGTAACCTGGGGCAAGATCCCGAGATGACCTACACCCCGAGCGGAGCGGCGGTATGCAAAATGTCGCTGGCAACCACCGAGCGCTGGACAGGTAAGGACGGGGAACGCAAAGAGCAGACCGAATGGCACAATCTCGTTTTATGGCGCAAGCAGGCCGAAATTGCCAACGAATATCTGCGCAAAGGGTCACGGATTTACGTGGAAGGCCGTATCAAGTATCGTTCCTGGGAAGGTCAGGATGGCGTGAAGCGTTATGCCACAGATATTGAAGTCCAGAATTTCCTGATGCTGAGCCCTCGTGGCGAGGGTGGTTCCGGCGGTGGCGGCGGTGGCCAGTACAACCAGCAGCCACGTCAGCAGAACCGGCCGCAACAACAGCAGCAGCAGCGTCCGCCTCAGCAGCAGCAACAACAGCAACAGCAACAGCAACAGTATGATCCCGGAGTACACTACGAACCGGAAGGTCAGGACAGCTTCGGGAAAGATGATTCTGATCTGCCGTTCTGAGATCGGACCCAATCCTCGTACTTAGCGGCCTGAGATTGTACGCAATGGCAGCCATGTCTCTGCACAGATGGACAACAGGGAATTGCATTCAGCGAATCGGTAGAATCGCCGGATTCCCTATTGCCTGTCTGTGCTTTTTTATACTCGCCGGAAGTTCCCTGCCGGGATGGGGGCAAGCGCAAACCGTGGATGAGGTCAACCCGGAACGCCTGGGAAGGTTACTGGTACGATCGCAAGCGGTTTATCTTGTGCAGGACATCACCGAAGACTTGGACGCGTCGGAAATGCTGGAGCCGTGGCAACGGGCGTACAAGGTGCTTGATACCTGGGTAGGGAAATCGACAGATACATTGATCGCTCCCATGACGGATCTGCTTTATCCACCAGGTGATACCCTGTTGTTTTTCCCGCCGGAAAACATGGCTGAGTTGAGCAGGCAGAATCGTTACCGTGCCCGGTTGGAGTTGCCATTTCTGCGTCTTCCTTCCGGCAACGTGTTTTCTGTGCGTGGTTACAATCTTGACGAGATTGCTTCACTGTTGCCGGTGGCACGTTCGGCTGATAGCGACAACGAACCTGTCCTCGAATATATCACGAGCAAATCCTCACCGTGGTGGCAGCGGGTCGGTGAGGGCATGTTATGGCAACGTCTGATGGACCGTTGGGAAGTGGCGGATTCCGCGACCATCGCTGAAGACGCCATGCAGCTCCTGATGAAACCTGTGTCCCTTGAGTTGATCAAAGCCTCCGCCAGCATGGTGCAACGGTATCGTCAGCCGGATCAGTGGGAATATATGATCGGGTATGCGGATACGGTAAAGCTCACCCAGGACAGTCCTGTCACCCAGGCGCGTTTCGGTGTGGTTACTTCCTGGCCGCATCTGACACCCTATCAAGCTGCCGGGAGGGCGCTTGGGAGTGTGATGGAAGATGGTACGTTACCAGCGTTCGCCTATATCGCGTCCTATGCCCAGGGAAACGCGAAATATGTCAGCAGCGCCTATCCCGACTGGATTGCGCCGGGAATTGAAACTTACCTGGCCCATACAGGACAGAAGGCACAATCCGGGGATTCAACGAATACAGATATCCAGGATTCCGGCCCCGATGGCTACCTCCTGCCATCATTAGCGCAACTGGCTGTGATGACCTCGAGGCAACAGGCCGGTGAGCTTGCCATCAGCATTCTTACGAAGATCACTGAAGACCGTTGGGGGATATGGCCATCGCAGGGTAACTATCCTGAACCGACCAGATCTACGGAAGCAGTGGCGCAACTTGTTGCCTATGGCAAGACAGATTCGACGGTTGATGCGCTGGAAGAGGTGTTATCCCGGCTGGGACGTGATCGGGAAGCTGTTCAGGTCGGTTGGTTACCGTTGGCTATACTGTCCCTGGGTGATTTGCAAACTGAGAATGCAGTCGATACCCTGATAAGCTGGTACCAGGAACAGAGGGGACAACGATATATCCTCCAGACGCTGGCGGAATCAACCATTCCAACGGCGCAGCAATTCATTTTCGAGCAGACCGTCAGTCAGCTTGATGAAGTGCTGGCTCAGGGTGAAGCCGCTACAATAAACACCATCGCAACAAAACCGATCAGCGGATCACTGAATATTCTCGCGGAACGATCACTTGAAATCCCCGGTATGGATTCGCTGTTGCTGCATTTTTACCAGAACGCGCCTTCCAGCCTGCGCCTGTATGCTATTGAAGTCCTGTATCATTCTCCTGACCTGGAAACCGGGACAATGATCCTTTCGGTTGTGGATAGCGTGTACTGTTCAGCGCAATTGTTTTCGGCTGGCGCGATGAGGATGTTGAATCCAGTAATTCTCGCGCCCTGGTTACGTGATAAAATCCTGTGCCCCGATCAGCCCGGCGCCCCGGTGCAGGCGCAGGAGGCTCTACGGTTGCTGTCAGATATATCACATGATTCGGCTACGGCTGCACTGCATGATATTGCCTTGCAAGGGAACGGGTTCGAGTCGCTTTATTCATTTGCAACCTTGCTGCATGCCGGGTATAGCTGGAAACCTGAAGAGCTTGCGCTTATTATCTTCGCACCGCGTGAATCGTGGGATCAGCGAGTTGTAAATGCCTTTGCTACTGATCCGGCACTCAATGATATCCAGAGAAAAGTTGCAGCCAAACAGGGAAGCAAAATTATCAAGAAGAATCTCTGCGAATATACTGGCGAGCAACTGCGGGATCTGGCCAGAACACTTGCAGTGTTGTCCCCCTCCTCATCGTATGAGAGCATATTTGAAGTACTCCTGAAAGCGCCTGCGCCGGACGTGGTAAAATGGGCGGAGTACGGATTGATGCAGGTCAAAGAAGAGGACTGAGCCCCCCTCATATTTTCTTAACATTCAACGAACAACTTATTCTCATCCGGGAGAAACAGCCCGGAAAACAATTGGTGTCTCCCGGTGCTGAAATTGCAGAAATGTGTCCATCGCAATAATCTGTTTTCGTATCCGGTTGTCTTTTACCCGGTAAGCTAAGATGGGGTACTGATTATCCGGCAAATTCACATAAGAATAGCGGAATTTTCAAGCTGTGCTTATGCTTGCAAGGATATCAGCAGGTGAGTATTTTCAGAGAGTTAACGCTGAAAGAACCATTTTTCATAGATTCGAGAAGGGGATTGGGAGCAGGATCAAACCACCCCGAAAAAGGTTACGGAGGATTTCATGAGTCAGCACGACGGCGAAAAGCAAGGTGTGGAACTCAAGGGATATTTTGACCGGGATAGTGTCGTTGGTTTTCTGCAGGATCTGGTAGACTCATTGAAAAAGGAAGATTCCGTTTACATTCGGAATGAAGATTCCTTTATCACCTTGACACCTGCTGATCAGATTGAAGTTGCGATTCTGGCTTCCCAGGAAAGCGAGAACGAGCAGTTCCACTTGAAGATGGCCTGGGAACGGACTGGCGAGCAGGATACCAGTGAGTTGTCCCTGCGGATCAGCTCTTCAGAGCCAGCGCTGGAGGATGCTGACTGATTCTGGAACATACCACAAACGAAAAGACTGGTTTATCAAATAGTCAGTCTTTTTCTGTGTTGCTGTTTATGGCCCCGTCTGGCGTGTCTGGAGGGGGTTATTCTCAATAATATACTGAGTATCGAAAGTATTGTCGCATCCACAGCAGGCGAAATACTGAGGTGATCGCCGAGATGTCATCCCCAGCGCAGGGGCGGGCCGTCTGTCTGGCACGCCCCTGTGAGAGAATCGACACCCTCTTTCCAACCAAGTAGTGGTTCCCCAACGCGCTTGAATTCTGTTTGGTAAAGCGAGTACTGCTAACCCGAATATTTCATGAACGAAACATGGATATTCATCTTAACACATTTCATGTCAACACAATACAACTGATTCATACAGCATTTTTCAGGGTACAGTTTGCTCCGGTATCCCCTATCGTGTCTATTCCCTGTTTCGCTGGCAAAATGAAGCTGAGAATCGGCAGCCGCCCCGGCAGGGGCAACCTGTATTAGCCCAGGGCTGCCGCCGTCAGTTTGGCGGCTACCCTGGGAGATAGTGCGCACCATATATTTACTCCGGAAGGAGTAACCTGAAAATAATCAAGAGTATAGGGTGGCAATATTCAGGCAACCCGCTGCCGGGGTTGGCAAGTAGCGTACATCCTATTCCCACCGTGAGCGCCAAACAGACGGCGCTGGACGGTGGGCTAATTCAGGGAACCACTGCCGTGGTTCTTGTACAGTCCATTCCATCAAATATCACATTTGAAATTGCATTGGTGAAATACTCGGGCTAAAATCAACGGATGTATAAGAACAAACCCTCCATCAAGGAGGGTTTGCTATATACGTCTATAAAGCAAGGATTGTCTACTTTCCGGATTGTTCCGCTTCACGTTGCCAATAGGTATTGGTTTTGAAGGGATCGGTCGGAGGCGCGTCGAAGAAGAATGTCGTGCTGATCCCGAACGACATCCCGCTGGCGCTGTTGAAGATTCCCTTTTCATACCCGATGCCGATATCCGATTGCCAGCAACGGTAGCGGATGCCGGAACCAATACCCCAGTTAATCCCGCTACGACCACCAACACCCAGGCCACACCGGATCGGGACCATGGGGTGAACCATGTATTCAGTTCCCACGCTCAAACGTGGAATTGTGGTTCCACCGGCGACACGGTTTAAACCCTGGCGATAGGTGCCGGTAATCAACCAGTCTTCCTGCAACCACCAGCCACCGGTCAAAAGGATATATTTCGGCAATTGCTGGCTATGATCATCAGCGCTGGTCAGTGTGTCCAGGGGCTCAAAATTCTCATCGAACCAATCGTTGAAATCATCCAGTCCTTCAAGAGGCGGCGCTTCATCAACGGACAAACCATATACGCGCCGTTCGATATTCGTCCAGTTTACCGTACCAACAATATTCAGCAGGCTCAACCCGACAACACCACGTCGATTCAGAACCTTCGCGGCAACACCCATATCCAGTCCAACACCGGAACCCTTCCCGAAGTCTGGGGAAATGAGCTGCACAAGCCCATTCATCCGCATGATGTTGCCATCGGGATCTTCCTGGACATAATAACTGCCGTCAAAATGATCCATGCTGCCGTATTCAAGACCATAATTGTAATAGAAACTGATACCGGCAGACAGTTCATCCAGCCATTCGGCATCCAGAATCTCAAATTCCTGGAATTGTTTGGCGAATGTCAGGCCCAACCGGGTAAGAACAACACCTTCAAGCAGCATTTCATGGAATGCTTTCTCCACACCTACATCATCAAGTGTGTAGCCATACAGGGCAAATTCAAGAAAATCCTTGTCAATCTCGGCGTCGCCTGTGGCGATCATATCGATGGTCACAGCCATATTGACCTGGTTTGTCGGGAAACTGACCCCGCCGATCATGGCATTTGCACCGCCGCGAAGCTCAAAGGCATCACCGCCGATTTCATCAAGGATGGCCTGTTTATCCGAGCTTGCAAGAAGCTTTCCGTCCTGGAAATACTGCTCCAGCTCATTGATCGAGAAAGCATCGTTGGATATCCGGAAACCAACATTCACCAGGGGTGTATTGAAGGACATCCTGGGATTGTCCTGCAACCCCAGAAAGGCCGGATTCCAGCCGACAACCTCAACACCTCGCGGCGTTGTTCCCAGCGATCCACCAAACCCGATTGCACGAGCGTGGTTGATACGGAAAGCCTGTGCCGTACCAGGTAGAATTATGAAAAGAGCCAGTATTGTAAGGAGTATCAGACTGCCTGGCTTTCGCCAACTCATTCGTCATCCTCCTCGTTTACACGGTATTCCACCTCTGCGATGATGGAGATGTTGATGGCATCGGACTCATATGCCGCTATGTAACCGTCTGTAGGTTCAACGTACAGAATCTGCCGCATGAACAGGCTGTCTGACGTCAGTATACTCATCGCATCAGCGCCCACTTCCAGGTGTACTGTATCAGCGATCGCTTCTACAGCCCGCCTGGTATCCTGATCAATCTCCGGAATCGGGATATTGACCGGGCCGGCAATGAGGTATTGTGACACGTTCGCCCATTGGAGAGCGTTGTCCGCGATAGACTCATTGGCAAAACTACCGGCTATCAAGTACAATTGGCCGCCCAGCGGGATTGTATTCGAGACAACCGCCCTCATATTCATCGACCGTAATCCGCTTTCAAAGCCTTCGCCAATACTGTCAATTTCGGCATGAATAGGGGTGCCGTTCTCGATACTTAACTGTAATGGGGCTTCAAGGATAACACTTCCCACGACCATATCATCACTTCGAAGCGGATAAGGCTGGTAGGGATCCCACGGGCTGTCCGGCTCGCTGAGATGATCACGGCCGATACGAACATCCCCTGCGACCATAAGCTGGTTCGGGAGATGGTTCATCAGCTGCGTAACTCGCGGATCGTCGTCATTCGGACCGCCGATATACACCGTGTCCTGCCCCGGGGATATCCAACGTATGAATTGTTCTGTCATCTCCTGCTCACCGGCTGGCAAGTAGGTGTTGATCGCTGTGACATCCATGACCAGCTTGGCCGGGGATTCTACCGTTGAACCACTCAAATCAATCAGGATCTGGGCATCTTCCAATCTGAAGTTGCCGGACAAATCCCGCTGAAGGTCGCCGTTGTCTTCGAAACTGTTGATCTCAATATCGATGCTGTCAAGATCAATACGTTCGTCTTTGACAACACCCCAAAGCCAGTCAAAATCGAACTCTTCAACAATGACTTGCGCGAAAACAGAGTCTTCGCTACGGATCTCAACTTCCTGTCGCCGGCCAAAAGCGTCTCTGCCCCCCCCCAGCACCACAACCTTGCTGAAGTAGTCAATTGACTGATTCGCCGGGGTTGGCGTGTCATAGCCTTCAGGAAGCTCCAGGGTCATCAACATGTCTTCCAGGTACAGAATAGTATCGCGTGAAGAGCGTACCAGGCCTTCGTGTAGAGGTTCCAGGAAGAAATCAAGTTGTAATGTGTCTGTCGTATCTGCGGCGCTGACAAAACTGGGGATCTTAATGTAGACCGAATCTTCCGTGTTCGTCATGTTTCGGACATTCACATTGATAATGCCGTATTCGACGTAGGCGCGAACAATCCAGTTGTCTTCATCTTCAAATTCGGTTATCGTTGTGTCATAGACAGGATTCTGTTTCCCGATGAAGCCATAGACATAATCGCACTGAAGATCATTAATCCAACTCGAAAACTCCAGGCCATTTTCAGATGAGACATACACGCCTGTAGTATCATTACCATATCCTTCTACAAACAGGATTAGCGATTCTTTAAGCGTGTCGCCGGAAAGGTCGGTGTATTCAACCTGTGTCTGACCAGCGCCAACATTGTAAAAAGTCACTGTCCCAATTTGTGGATACCCGGTTTCGTTGATATGAATATCTGCGACAACCTCAGTCCAGTTCAGGTTTGTATTGTTGTACAGTTGCAGGAACAGGTTTCCACCGTTAGGGTCAATAACATGCGCTACGCTCAGGCTGTCGAAATTATCCATCTCGGATGCGCGTGCGCTCTGAGGAATGACCAGAGGAGTGAAATCGTAGTAATCATCGCCGGAAAAACCGGGAACAAGCGCCGCTGCGCTGATACGAGATTCCACCATTTCGGTTGAATCCATCGTCAGCGTGCCGACAATCACAGGATAGTCCGTAGTGTCTTCGGTATCCATCTCAAGCAATGAATCTGCTACATTTACCGAATCGAAAGGTTCGATGTGGAAAAAGCGCAGCATGCCGCCGTCCAGCGTGTCAATGCCGCCGTTATCTTCGGCGACTTCGTCAGGTCGGCTGATAAGGCTGTCAAGGCCATATCGCTGTTGGCTGAACGGCAGGGTCATCTTGATGTCCCAGGAGGGTAAACCGATATCTGGGGCACACTGCAAAAAGGCGAGAGCGGTCAGCGCCACGAAGGCCACCAACACAACGCCGGAACCCGGTTTTCGAATGCGTTTCTTACTCATAAGTCCTCCGTGCTACGATCCGGACCTCCCGACGTTTTACAAAAGACGCCGCCCCGGCCATCAGAGCTACATGTAAAATAGAACCGGTAGCGAGGGCGGCACAATAGGATCAGGTCCCTTCCTGCCAGTCGGACAGATATTTTATCTGTTCTTCGGTCAGTTCATCAATGGCGAGATTCATTGACGCCAGCTTGTGACGGCTGACCGTATCCTCGATCTCGGCAGGCGGATCGTAGACTTTATTTTCAAGATTTGCACCGTTCTTGACCATAAATTCGCTGCACAGCGCCTGTGTTGCGAAACTCATGTCCATCACGGATGCCGGATGACCTTCAGCGGCAGCCAGGTTGATCAGGCGGCCGTTAGCCAGCAGGAAGATGCGATGAGTGTTCTTCATCGTGTATTCATCGACATTGTTACGGACACCGAGATTGATATGATCGGCCAGTGACTGCAACGCCGGGATGTCGATTTCTACATCGAAGTGACCACTGTTGGCAACCATGGCCCCATCTTTCATCTTCTCGAAATGCTCTTTACGGATAACATGCTTGTTGCCGGTCAGGGTGCAGAACAGGTCACCGACTTCTGCCGCTTTTTCCATGGGCATGACACGGAAGCCGTCCATCGCAGCCTCAAGCGCCTTGATTGGATCAATTTCTGTGATGACCACATTTGCGCCCATACCACGGCAACGGTTGGCGAAGCCACGTCCGCACCAGCCATAACCGAGGACAACCACGGTCTTACCGGCCAACAGGATATCTGTGGCGCGGATGATGCCATCGACCGTTGACTGGCCGGTGCCATAGCGGTTGTCAAACATGTTCTTGGTCTTGGCGTCGTTGACTGCAATCACCGGCAGCTTCAACACGCCGCTTTTTTCCATGGCGCGCAGACGAATCACACCCGTCGTCGTTTCTTCCATGGAACCGACCATATTTTTCATCTGGTCAGCGTATTTCTCGTGAATCAGGGTAACCAGATCGCAACCATCATCCATGGTCACATGCGGTTTATGCTCTGCTGCTGCTGTCAGATGACGGTAGTAGCCAGCGTTGTCAATGCCACGGATCGCGTAGACACGAATATCATAGTCGCGAACCAGGGAGGCTGCTACATCATCCTGTGTAGACAGCGGATTGGACGCACACAGAACGATATCAGCGCCACCGGCCTTCAATGTGCGAACCAGGTTCGCGGTTTCTGCCGTTACATGCAGACAGGCACTCATACGCAGACCTTCTAAAGGCTGCTCTTTGCGGAACCGTTCACGCACCTTCTGTAATACAGGCATGTCATTATCGGCCCACTGGATGCGGCGCAATCCCTCATCGGCGAGGTTAAGGTCTTTGACATCACAATCTGTCGGTTTCACGCTTTGTACTCCTGCTTTGTTGGTTTAGCAAGCAATTCTCGTACCATTCCAACAACGAATGAATGGTGTTCAATATTGGAAACCGTAAACGTCCATTCCCGTCTACGAGTATTGCCTTTGACTCTCTCTTTATGCGTTTTTCTTCAACAAGGGCGCCAACACACTTGTGTCTTCCCAGGAAAATCCTTTTTCTTCCCGGCCGAAGTGCCCATAGGCAGCGGTGTTACGATAAATCGGACGACGAAGATCCAAGTGCTCAATGATGCCATCGGGAGTGAAGTTCAGATTATCAAGAAGAAGCTGGGCAATGCGCTCATCTTCGATCTTCCCGGTGCCCTCCGTACGTACCAGGAAACTGACCGGTTCAGCAACGCCAATAGCATAAGCAAGCTGAATTGTGCAGCGCTCGGCAAGTCCTGCCGCCACAACATTCTTGGCTGCATAACGGGACATATACGCTGCGCTACGGTCCACCTTTGTCGGATCCTTGCCGCTGAAGCAACCACCACCATGAGGCGCGTAGCCACCATACGTATCGACAATGATCTTACGTCCGGTTAGCCCGGCATCAGCATGCGGACCACCCAAGACAAAACGTCCCGTCGGATTGATATGGGTGATCAGTTTCTTCTCATCATACATGTCTGCGGGAATGACCGGCTTGATCACATGTTCCCAGACAGCTTCTTTCAGGTCTGCATGCTTTACGTCAGCGCCATGCTGTGTAGACAGAACGATTGCGGTTACTTCTACCGGTTTGTCATCAGCATAACGAATGGAAACCTGTGATTTGCCGTCCGGGCGCAACCACGGCAAGGTGCCGTTATGACGAATTTCCGCCAGGCGGCGCGTGAGCTGATGTGCCAACTGGATCGGCATTGGCATTAGTTGCGGTGTCTCTGTGCAGGCATACCCGAACATAATGCCCTGGTCGCCGGCGCCGGCTTTATCTACACCCATCGCGATATCGCTGGACTGCTGATCAATCGTTGCCATGACCGCACAGGTGTCAGCATCAAAACCAAAGTCAGAATGCGTATACCCGATATCTCTGACAACACCTCTGACCAGTGATGGAATGTCAACATAGGTGGTTGTCGAAATTTCACCGCCAACCAATACCATGCCCGTGGTAACGAATGTTTCGCATGCCACACGACCGAATGGATCCTCTGAAAGAATGGCATCCAGAACCGCATCACTTAACTGATCGGCCAGTTTGTCAGGATGCCCTTCCGTTACGGATTCGCTTGAGAACAGAAAATCGGCCATATTTACGGTTCCTTACGTATGTGAAATGCTTGAATAGCTCTGCTTGAAACCTAAAAGACGCGGCGCTATCCGTGCTCTTAGGAATTCCAAATTTGCCAATCTTGAATAGTACGGTCTGTGACTGCGTGGTTCAAGAGTATCGCTACAATTAATTCTCCAAACCCTGAAAAATAAGGTTCATCTAAACCAATGCCGCCTTCAGTTTGTCTATTGGTTCAATAGGGGTTGGATCTGTTCCGTTTGCTATGGCAAACCAGTAACTCAGCCAGTCAGCAGTGATGGTCAATTCTATAATTCGTGCAAGAGGAGAATCTGAAACAGGACGTAACGATTTTCCCGGCAAACCGACAGATGCTGCCAGGTTCAAGGTGACTTTGACGCGAAGCAAGTCTTCTTCCGGACTGTCAGGGTCTTCAAAGAACAGCAGCGCCGCTTTCTGCGCCCAGGGCGTATCGGGAACATAAGCCACCACTTCATTGTGGTTCATTTCCGGCAACTCACCCCAATGGGCCGGCCATTTCCCGTTCTCGTTGAACTGCCCGGCACATCGCCTGGCTACCGCCGGTAAAGTGCCGGTCCCATATATCATTGGAAGCCGGTCTTTGAAAAAGTTTAACAGGTCCAGGAGCGGGTGATCGCTCGAAGAGGGAACAGCGCCAAGCGTTGAGGTCAACTCGTTGGCTATCGTGACCGCTTCTGTGGCGTCCTCATGGGTTACTTTCACCCATCCTCTGCCCGCCAGCATCCCCAGGCAGGTAATAAACAGATCACCCAGCGCAGTCCTGGGAGGGCGTCCGCCGCCGACTTTCATCGGCGTGATGCCGCGTTCTCCGCACCACTGTCCCAATTTTCCACCCGAAGTCAGCGCGTCTATTTTACAGCCACGTTCGGCTGCCTGCGCGGCTGTATCCAGGGTTTCGGCTGTATTGCCGGAAAAGCTGACCAGCACGATACGATCATGCTCGCCCACCCAGGCCGGAAGCGGCCCGCCACGATGCACCAGGATGGGGAAGGGGGCGGAAGCCTTGGCCAGCATGGCGCTGTAATCACCGCCGATGGCGCTGCCACCCATGCCCGCCCAGATCAGGACACATGGAGCTTCTGTACGGGTTGTCTGCCCATACTCAAAACCTGCTTTCCAGCTTCGTTCTATCTGCAACGGCCAGCTTTCAAGATTCTGCCGCATGCCGTGGCGATCTACCGTTTCGTTCCACTCCATCACTGTTTCCCTCCAAACCAGATGGGTAATTCCGCAAACCGTTGCTTCATGCGCCGCACCAGGCGGTCATGGGCTTCACGAGAAGATTTGGACGTTAAAACTTTCTGCGTAATCTCGTAGGCTTCTTTCTGTGTGGCGGACCGGATCAGTTTTTTGATTTCCGGGATGCGGACCGGACTCATCGAGATCTCGTCCAATCCCAGGCCCAGCAGGAGAAGTGAAGCTGCCGGGTCACCGGCAAACTCACCACAAAGGGCTACCGGAATATTATGATGATGAGCCGCCTCCACTGTCCAGCTTATCAGGAAGAGAACGGATGGATGATAAACTGTATGAAGATGCGCCACCTGTTCATTCCCACGGTCCACGGCCAGTGTGAACTGGGCAAGATCGTTGGTGCCGATGGAGAAGAAATCAACTTCTTTTGCGAACTGATCGGCCAGGATAGCTGTTGATGGGACTTCGATCATGATCCCGACTTTCATATCCGGATCGTAGTCTATTCCCTCGTCACGCAACTGGGATTTAGCTTCCTCAAATAATCCCTTCGCCAGTTTCAGTTCCTGCATGTCCGAGATCATGGGGAACATGACTTTGATCGGGCCATGCACGGAAGCGCGGAGAATGGCGCGAAGCTGTGTTACAAATATTTCAGGACGATCAAGCGCGACTCGAATGGCACGCCAACCCATAAATGGGTTCGCTTCCGGGGGAATTCCCGCCGCCGGGAAAACCTTATCACCACCCAGGTCAAATGTTCTGATGACAAGCGGTTTGCCGTCAAGCTGCTTGACAACTTCCGTGTACTCTTTGACCTGTTGTTCTTCGCTGGGTACGGTGTCCTGCGCCAGGAACAGGTATTCCGTTCGGTACAGGCCGATCCCGTCACCACCAAATCTTGCCACATTTCTTGCTTCACCAGGCAATTCAATATTGGCGCCAAGGTGAATTTTGCGGCCATCTTTTGTCTCAGCCGGAAGCTCATTGATGTCACGCAATGATCTGACAAAAGCGCGATACTGGGTTTCCTTTTCCTTGTACCGGTCCAGGTTTCGCTGAGTGGGCCGCAGGACGACCTTTCCGGAATTGCCATTGACCACTACAATATTGCCGGGCTTGGCCTGCCGGGTGATATCATGCAGACCAACCACGCTGGGAACACCAAGGGCGCGAGTCAGGATTGCCGTGTGACTGGTAGCGCCGCCCTTGTCGGCAGCGACGCCAATAATACGTTCCGGATCAAGCTGAAGGACATCAGACGGTCCCAGCTCAGAAGCGATCAGGATGGAAGGCTCATCAATATCCAGGAGTGTGTCAGTGGAACGTCCGATCAGGTGACCGAGGATACGTCCGCACACTTCACGGACATCCTGGGCACGATCCCTGAAAATCTGTTCTTTCTGGGCCTCGAAGCGATTGGCGAAACCATCAAACACCTGGAACAGGGCGGCTTCCGCGCTGCACAAGTCCTGGTTGATCTGCTGGATGACAATTTCGAAGGTAGGCTCGTCTTCCAGAATCATCAGGTGGGCATCGAAGATACGGGCAACTGTTTCGCCCAGTCCCTTCGTTGCGCGTTCCCGTTGTCCTTCGATGTCCGTCCGCGCACGGTCTATCGCGTTATACAGGCGCTCAACTTCATTTGCGACCTTCGCCTGATCAATTTTCTTACATTCGGGTTTCCGGAACTGGCGACGTAACAAAACCGCCGGGCCCGATGCGATTCCCGGCGATACAGCCTGTCCCTTGTATTTCAGTTGTCGTGCCATGGCTTTCCACATTCAAACTGGTATTCCGGTTCAACAGAAATACCATCATTTGTATCTTACTCGTCTTCAAAAAACTTTTTGTTCACCAGGTCAACCAGTTCTGCGAGGCATTCTTTTTCTTCGGGACCATCGACTCTGATTTCCAGTTCTGTGCCGGGGCCGGCAGCGAGCATCATCACACCCAGGATGGATTTCGCATTGATAATCTCGGCTCCGTAACCGACTTCTACAGTCGTTTCTTTATACTGGGCCGCAATTTTCACCAGCCGCGAGGCAGGCCTCGCGTGCAACCCGAGTTTGTTCAGTAATGTGACTCGTTCTACCAGCACGTTGTATCCACTTGTTCCGTTGTTGGGAGTTACAATCCGGAAGTTCCGGTCATCAGTACAACCAGGCCAACAATCCAGGCGGCAAAAAAGCCCAATGTGGGATGCAGACGGCGGTTGCCGATCAGGGCGATCAACATGCCAAGTCCTGCCGCTGGAGAAAAACCTGTATGCTCACCTGCATTATAAAGGAAAAGGACCACGGTGAACAAGAGCCCCGTCACAGCCGCTCCACCCCATTTCAATCCTTCTGTCCATCGACGAACGACCAGACGAGAGAAAATGATTGCCGCTTTGTCCTCCAGCGCCCACCCCCAATAGATACCTGCAAAGCGGGCAGTCCAGGTAAATGTGTTCTGTAAAACCAGCATTCCCATTATGATAGCTACAAGTGTGATCTCGTCTTGCGGTAATGCCAACAAGAGCAATATCGCCAAAGCCAGCAGCAACGGCCTGACTGTTCTGTCCATCAGGTCACGTCCCAGGTGGAACAGCAGGGGAGCGTAACTGGACTTCATCCTGGGAGTGCTGTGTCCCAGGCCTCGCATTTCCTTACGAGCAATCGCGCCGATGAGCAGTCCTGCCGTGTCCGGATCTACTTCACATCGGTAGACATGCCTGTGCATACGCGAAGCCAGATCCTTCCGGTCACGAGAATTCCTTTTCAATGCCGGAAGAACAGCCCAGGCAAGGCCAATACCCTGGATACGGCGTGTACTGGTAAGAATCCGGACCAGTACACTGCGAATGATCAGTGTTATTGCCAGCCTGCGTGGTGGCGTATTGGGCAGTTCGGGGGCAACGTGCGGCATCAGAGTTCCCCCATCATGTTGATTATCAGTACATAGGCGGCAGCCGCGACAATTGGCATGGCAAAGGCAAAACCACGTCGCCCTGTCACGAACCATCGTGCAAGCGTGACGATACCATATCCGATCAGAGCTTCACCGACAAAACGAGCTGTTGGGTCAATTCTGTTTGCAGCGATTATCTCAACAAATGACCAGAGAAAGAGCCCCAATCGGGCTGGAATCCAGATGATTACCAGCCCCGCAACAGCGTGATGGATCAGATCCAGAAACACAATACGGCTGAATTCTTTTGCTTCACCGCGAGTTGCATACAAATCGGCAAGCGAGACGGTCCGGTCATTGATAGCAAGGTGAAGCCTGTTTACGATAGCTCCCAGCGCTCCGGTCAACCAGGCTACGAAAAGCGCATAAGCCAGCGAGAGGCCGACAGGGCGCCCAGCGCTCACCAGGGCGGCATTCAATAGTCCGGCAACAGCGCCTGCGGAGGTTGCGTCTGGCTGGTCAGTCAAGCCAACGCGACGGAAGATGGAATTTTTAGCGGAATAGCGTGGCGGTGTGGCCGTATCCAGGCATTGGTGCAGCCAGGCTGCCTGCACCAGCAGACCGGCAGTTAAACCGGCCTGCCATTCGTTGAACAGTGCTCCGGCCAGCAAACCACTGACCAGGGGTTGACTCAGGAAGGTAGAAAGGTGAAGATACCGGTCGAGACGCACTATCACGGCCAGGAATGCGGCCAGCCACCAGGCTTCACCTGTCAACAGCATTATTTAAACCGGTCCACGGTAAACTGCGCCCAGGAAAGCAGCAGGTCACGATACTCGGATTCCGGTAATACATCCAACTGGGGCACCGCGAAGTTGATCCAGTGCATCGCACGCTCGCGTGTCTTATCAATACCGCCACGATTCTTCAGGATAGCCACGACCTCGTTGATCTCCTGCTCTGAGGCTTCCGCCTTGCCAAGGGTTTCCTCGATCCGGGTGCGCTCTGAAGGATCGGCGTTTTCATATGCGTAATGAATGACAGTGGTGCGCTTTCCTTCAATAATATCGCTGCCGACCGGTTTGCCCAGCTTCATGGGGTCACCCACGATACCCAGGATATCATCCTGAAGCTGGAAGGCAATCCCTGCGCCTTTGGAAAACTCGGAAAGTGCGCTGATGTAGCTGTTCTCAAGATCGAAGGTCTCCAGCCCAATCATCGCACCGCAGCGGGCACAATACTGGTAAAGGATGCCGGTCTTCTTCCACAGCATGTCTTCGATCTGATCGACATTCAATTCCTGCAAGGGAGTGTGAGAAAACTGCAGGTCGAGGATTTCGCCTTCCAACAGGCCGTTCAGGACATTGGTGTCCAGTTCGTCGATTAGTTTCAGGGTCAGGTTGGCATCAAGACCGTTTTTGAGGGCCAGCTCAACCATCATGGAGATCGCCCATCCGTGCTGGACATCACCTGTCAGAATGGCTACGCTTGCGCCGTAATGATGCTGGTCAGAATGGGACATCTGCGTATAGCGGTCCCGTGCGACCTTGAAGAAGTGATGGTGAACAGTATCGGAGCCGCGACGTGTATTGTCGCGGTCGATGATGTCATCATGGACCAGAGACCAGGTGTGGAACAATTCCACCGCGGCAGATGCGGGCAGGGAGCTGTCCGGGGCTCCGCCAACAGCGCCACAGCTCCAACGGACTAACGCAGGACGCAACCGTTTCCCACCAGCTTCAACATACAGGGTTGCCGCATTTCGGAGATCCTGCGGGTGAAACCGGGGCGCCGTGTCCCGTTCTTTCAGGTACTCTGACAGTCTGACTGTACACTCGTCGAGTGCGGAAAGGAATCTTGAACGATTATCTGTAGACATGTTTGTTCCCGTTTTAAAAATGTGTGAGAAAGTAGCTCGGAAGGATAAAGGTGTCAACCCGCATAAAGGAATGAAATGTATGATTCAGGCAACAAGCCGATAACTTATCGTAGTTATACAAGGGGGCTTTGCTCCAGACGTACCGATTGCCTACCTTCTCCAAACTGGTACCAGTGAATCGATCCACTAGTGGAAAAAGGGAACTTTACATGCACGAGACATCCCAGGGAATCATCGAGAGGGCGCGAGAGATTTTCGATCTCGAAATCGCAGCGGCTCAAGATGTACGTGGCAGGCTGGGTGAAGGATTTGTTGAAACCGTGAAAGCCATTATGGCGTTAAACGGTCATGGCAAGGGCAAGGTGATCTTTGTCGGCGCCGGAAAAAGCGGGCTGATTGCCAACAAGATAAATGCCACGTTCCGTTCGACCGGTATCGTCTCGCTGTTTCTTCACCCCAATGATGCCGCGCATGGCGACCTGGGAGTTGTCAGTTCGGGAGATGTGGTTGTGCTGATCAGTAAGTCAGGTGAAACCGACGAACTGATCGATCTTGTCCCGGCGTTGCGGAATAAGGAAGTGACCCTGATCGCGATGGTCGGTGATGAATCCAGCCGGCTGGCGAAGTTGGCGGATATCTGGGTGGATGTAAGCGTAGAACGTGAAGCCTGCCCGATCGGTCTTGCGCCGACCAGCTCCACTACAGTGACCATGCTGATGGGGGACGCGCTTGCGGCAGTCCTGATGCAACTGCGTGGATTTACTCCTGACGATTTCGCACGGAACCATCCCGGTGGCAGCCTCGGTAAACGTCTGCTGCTGGCTGTATCGGATCTGATGCACCACGGTCAGGACAATCCGCTGACCGATCCGGATACTCCGATGGAAATCGTGTTGGATATCCTGAGCCATACGGCGCTGGGTGGGGTCAGCGTAGTGAATAAGGAAGGCAAATTGCTGGGGATCATCACGGATGGTGATGTGCGCCGTGGTATCCTGCGCCTGGGAGCTGATTTCCTGCGGGCGCATGCAAGTGAAGTGATGACGGTTGCGCCGGTTCATGTTCATGCTGACGATAAGGCGATTGACGCGCTGCTGCTAATGGAAAACCGTCCCAGCCAGATCATGGTGCTGCCGGTCGTCGATGAAGATAACCGATGTGTGGGAATCTTGCGGTTGCATGACCTGGTGCAGACCGGGTTAAAGCCGGGCAAGTAAAGACGATTTACAAATTGAAGTTAAGAGTATAATTAGCCTGTTTGCTGACAGGAAGTAGTCTTTTGCGTGGCGTGAAGTAGCCTTTTGCGTGGCATGAAGTAGCCTTTTGCGTGGCAGGAGGTAGCCTTTTGCGTGGCAGGAAGTAACCTTTTGCGTGGCAGGAAGTAGCCTTTTGAGTGACAGGAAGTAGCCTTTTGCGTGGCAGGAAGTAGCCTGATTAATAGAGGTAATAAGTCTGTTTCTTCGAGAGTAATTAGCCTGCTTTAGCAGGCTCCTCTTAGCACCCGGCTTTAGCCGGGTGGATGATAGAACTCAAAATATAGAGCGCGCTTTAGCGTGCTTTCAGGGGGGATGACAATGGGAAAGAAAGGTGTAAGCCACGTTTTTGACCGTATATTTCTGCATATAACCTGGCATTGTATCCATGATCAACCTCAAATTATACCTGCTATTGAAAGTGTTTTATATCGTCATATCGAAGACTATTGCACCAAAATAGACGGTGTTCATTTCAAGGGAGTGGGTGGTACGCCGACGCATGTGCACCTTGTAGTACAACTCGAGCCATTTGTGTTGGTTAGTACATTTATTGGCGAGCTGAAAGGTGGAAGTTCCCATAGAATTAATCATCAATTTGGTAACGATACGCTAAAATGGCAAAGAGGATATGGCGTTGTAAGCTTTGCACACAAACACTTAGATTCAGTAATACGCTATGTTCAGAACCAAAAAGAGCATCATGCGAAAAGAACAACGAATGAAATATTGGAGACTTTTGTTCGTGAAATGAAACAGTATTCTTGAAAGCACGCTAAAGCGCGCTCTCGAGTTGGAGCATCTTATCCACCCGGCTAAAGCCGGGTGCTAAGAGGAGCCTGCTGAAGCAGGCTAAAGGATAGAATGTCGGATTCAAGGATTGCCATTGCTATTGAGAGTTGTTGTAAGGATATCCGTTGTAGTCTCGAGTTGTTGTAAGGATATCCGTTGTGATCTCGAGTTGTTGTAAGGATATCCGTTGTGATCTCGAGTTATTGTAAGGATATCCGTTGTGATCTCGAGTTGTCGTAAGGATTGCTGTTGTGATCTCGAGTTATTGTAAGGATATCCGTTGTGGTCTCGAGTTGTCGTAAGGATATCCGTTGTGGTCTCGAGTTATTGTAAGGATATCCGTTGTGATCTCGAGTTGTCGTAAGGATTGCTGTTGTGATCTCGAGTTATTGTAAGGATATCCGTTGTGGTCTCGAGTTGTTGTAAGGATATCCGTTGTGATCACGAGTTCTTGTAAGGATATCCGTTGTGATCTCGAGTTGTCGTAAGGATTGCTGTTGTGATCGCGGGTTGTCATAAGGATTGTTGTAGTGATCGCGAGTTGTCGTGCAGCGCTTGAAATTTCATCGGCTAATGAAGGATGTCCGTTTAATTGGAATTGGCGCTTGTATTGTGTAAAAGAATTAAGGATAAACTCTGTGTGTCCTGTAAAGCTTCTAGTCAAGTCAAGGATTCTGCGGAAGTTGGGGCTTGCACTAAGCTCAGCGTTAAGTTCGTAAAACGTGGTTCCAGGTAAACATTCATCGTTTGGATAGCCTTTGTTCTGGGAAATTGTCCTGATAGCGCTTGCGGTTCTGCTGGTGGGGACCATTGTTTTCCTGTCGATACCGTTCAGTCTGCGTTTTCGAATGGATCGGCTGGATCATGTGGAGTGGTCTGTCTGGTACGGGCCGGTTAACCTGGCGCCAGGCGGCTACCAGTGGGGGGAGCGGTTTTATCGAAACCGGTTGGCGCCCCTGATCAATCGAATCCGGAATCGTGGAAAAGGGAAAAAGAAAAAAGACAAACCACCCTCAGACGACGATTTCTACGAAACACCTCCACCCGTACCTGTGGATGAGTCGGCAAAAACAGATCTGGAAGTGGATGAAGGACAGGTGGACCGGGAAAGGCAAGAAGTTTCTTATGATAGCGTTGATGAACCCATCAGCGAAAAAATCGATGCAGAGCTTCCCATTGAGGAATCCCCTGAATCCTATGATGATTTTGAGAGTGCAGCGGAACCGTTAGGCTTTGATGAGTTCTTCGACGATGATGATGATGCAGAGTTTGAAACGGACAAACCGAGCGGAAGCGGAATCCGTCAACTGGATGAAATCAAAGGGCGAATCAAGGGGTTGGTAGACAAGATCCAGCGCGGGCGCAAGTATCTCGAACAATATGGCCCATTTGGAAAAAAGGTACTGCGTCGCTTATACCGGTTGGCGCTCAGGTACTGGCGAGCGTTGCGCTGGAAAAAGCTGTACGTCCGTTTTGCATCCGGCGGAGACCCTTCATCTCTGGGAGCGGCTCAAGGCTGGTTATATGCTCTGGATGGAGCCTTGGAAGGGAGGCTCAACGGTCACATCATCTTTGAACCTGATTTTGAAACACATACATTTGAACCGAAGGCGGAAGCAGCGGTGGACTTACGGATTCACCTCATCCTGTTCATTCCGCCCACCGTGGATTTCCTGGTCCGTTTCCCCTGGATCGGACTGTATAAAACGGTGCAACAGATTCGAAAGGAGCAGGGCTGATGAGCATGCTGCAGGAATCCATTGAGGCGATCCTCGAGAAGACGCGTCATATCGCACGTAGCGAAACATTAATAGGTGAGCCGATAAAGTTTAACGATCTTCTGGTTGTGCCTGTTGTCAAAGTATCGATTGGTTTTGGTGTCGGTGCGGGCGAAGGTACAGAGGATAAAGAAGGCCGGAAGATCGGTGGCACCGGTGGAGGCGCTGCCGGAGGCATCAAAGTAGAGCCCTCCTGTTTTCTGGTTCACGACGGCACAACAGTCCGTATTCTTCATGCATCCGCATCGAAGGCCAAGGGGATGGACGCCCTCATAGAGAAGCTGCCGGACCTCATGACCTATGCGATGGATTCACTCCGTGGAGCCGGTGACAAGGATGAAGATGCACAGGACGATGAGAAGTCAGAGTAGAATGGGATAAACAAACATCCCATTGATCAACATGATCACCCCGATTGATTGCTCATTCCTTCCGGCGGGAGAGTCTGTTCCCGCCGGTTTTCTGTCAGTTCCGGTCAAATAGACTACCTAATCTACTGATATTCCATGGGTTGTTGGGCTTGTGCTTGATTTAATTGGAATATTACTAATGGTTTGCGTGTAACTTTTCATACTTCTCAGGTGAATGTGTAATTAATCACAGCTCAAGCTGTTGGAAAACCTGACAGGTAGCTTTGGCAGTGTAAAACGTCTGTTACATTCGAGGGGCAACAATGTGCCTCAAAATTAGCGAAATAGCCCCTGTTTTGAGCAATCCTCTCATTTCATTAACTTCTTGCTTGGTTATCCTTTAATTCTTAACGCATTGGGGGAAGCATTTCTCGCGTCATTTGAAGCGGTATTTTTAAGAGTTTGTTATTTATAGATTTGTGCTAAAGCTAATGAAATCAAAACGAAAGGAAATATTGGGGGAGACGCCAGTTTTTGTCTTTTTTTTCTCGAGAGTCTTGACAAGTAAGAAGAGGCCCTCTAATTTGTCTGGCGTCGCTGGGAAGGAAGTGAAGAAAAGGCTGTGATGGGGCGTCACGCAGGGAGAATTCTTCACCAATCCATTATGCAGCATACCTCCAGAGTAGATTCAAAAGGCATGGTGTTCCTAAGGTGTGCAAGTAACCTCCATGGAAATATGGAGATACGCAGAAGCATCGCCCCCCTCGTTTTTTAAGTGTTTGATAAACAAGTTGTTACGGGGTTCGTGAGGTACTCGCGTCTGCGCTTGTACTCTCTCAAATCTCAAAACATTGACTTATCGATAATTAGCTGTGAAGTCACTGCCGCCAGAAAAACAGGTTAAGCTTTTAATGGAGTGTAGTGGGGATAAACGGGGAAATAGGTTTTAACGAGCAAGAAGAGTTTTTTCGACATATTCATATTTCAATTTTTTTCGCTCTTCGCAGTTACCGTTTTTTTGAGGAGGTCCAATGTCGGGAAAGTCGCACGAACAGTCACAGCAGACAGGTTCAGAAGCAGAGGGTAAATCATTGAAGGGAATAGAAATAAACAATTTCTTTACAAAACCGGGTGTCCATCCTTATGAAGAGATCGAGTGGAAAAAGTCCCTTGCGCAGCTAACCAATGAAAAGGGCGAAGTTATCTTCGAACAGCGTGATGCTGAAATGCCCAGTTCATGGTCACAGCTTTCCACCAATGTTGTTGTGTCCAAGTATTTTAAAGGGAAGCTTGGCAGTAGTGACCGTGAAACGAGCATGCGACAGGTTATTGACCGTGTTTCGGATACAATTACCGATTGGGGTTTGTCTGATGGGTACTTTGCATCTCCGGAAGACGGGGAGATCTACCGCAATGAACTGAAGCACCTTCTTGTTAACCAGATGATGGCGTTTAACAGCCCGGTCTGGTTCAATGTTGGTGTGGAAGAACGGCCGCAATGCAGCGCCTGCTTCATTAATTCGGTGGAAGACACCATGGAGTCCATCCTTGACCTGGCCAAGACGGAGGGGATGCTCTTTAAATATGGTAGTGGAGCGGGAACGAACCTCAGTCCGCTTCGCAGTTCACTGGAGGGTATGAGTGGCGGGGGAATGGCTTCCGGTCCTGTCAGCTTCATGCGCGGTTATGACGCGTTTGCCGGTGTGATCAAGTCCGGTGGTAAAACTCGCCGTGCCGCGAAAATGGTGATCCTGAACATTGACCATCCTGATGTCGATGAGTTTATCGAATGTAAAGTGAAAGAAGAGAAGAAGGCATTTGCGTTGCTGAAGGCCGGTTTTGAGGGTGGTCTGGATGGCGAAGCTTATTCCTCCATCTTCTTCCAGAATGCCAACCATTCAGTCCGTGTAACCGACGAGTTCATGCACGCTGTGTTGCAGGACGGCGAGTGGAACACGCGCGCTGTCACCAATGGCGAACCGATCAAATCGTACCAGGCGCGTGAACTGTTGGACAAGATCTGCAAGGCGGCCTGGGAAACGGGCGATCCGGGATTCCAGTTTGACACTACCATCAACGAGTGGCATACCTGCCCGAATACAAATCGCATTAATGCTTCCAATCCTTGCAGTGAATTCATGTTCCTGGACAACAGCGCCTGCAATCTCGCTTCGCTGAACCTGCTGAAGTTTGTGGATGAAAACGGTGAATTCAATGTTGATGCTTTCCGTGCGGCGGTGCGCATTACCGCGCTTGCCCAGGAAATTATTGTTGATAATGCTTCCTACCCGACGAAGCAGATTGAAAAGACCTCCCATGATTATCGTCCGTTAGGGCTTGGTTACACCAATCTGGGCGCGTTGCTGATGAGTCGTGGTATGCCTTACGACAGCAATCCCGGACGCGCTTACGCCGGTATCGTGACGGCTATCATGCATGGTGAAGCCTATCGCTTGAGCGCCCAGCTTGCCGGTGTCATGAAGCCATTCCGTGGCTATCAGCGTAACCGTAAGCCTTTCATGCGGGTCATGCGCAAGCATGCGGATGCGCTGGAGAAGATCGAACGCAAGTATGTTCCCGATTATATGTTCGAGGAAGCGCAGACCATTTACGATGAAATGCTGGAACTGGGCGAAGAGTACGGATTCCGTAACAGCCAGGTGACAGTCCTGGCGCCGACCGGAACCATCTCTTTCATGATGGATTGCGACACAACCGGTATCGAGCCGGATATCGCGCTGATCAAGTACAAGCGACTGGTCGGTGGCGGGATGCTGCCGATGGTCAATCGTACTGTGCCACGCGCGCTGGAACGGCTTGGCTATGAAGATGGAACGATCAAGCGTATTATCGATTACGTGCGTGAACATGAGACCATCGAGGGCGCACCGGGATTGAAGGATGAACATCTTCCCGTGTTCGATTGCGCGTTGAAACCGGCCAAGGGCGACCGTTCGATTCATTTCATGGGGCACATCCGGATGATGGAAGCGGTACAACCGTTTATCTCCGGTGCGATCAGCAAGACCGTAAACATGCCGCACAATGTCACTGCTGCGGATATTTACAATACTTACCTGTCTGCATGGCAGATGGGCCTGAAAGCCATCGCGATTTATCGTGACGGTTGCAAAGCGGTTCAGCCGGTCAGCACATCCAGGGAAGAGAAGAAGGCTGAAGGCGGCAAGAAGAAGGTGGAGTTCCGTCCACGTCGGCTCAAGCTTCCGGATGAACGTAAATCCATCACGCACAAGTTCTCTATTGGTGGACATGAAGGCTACATCACGGTTGGTATGTACAAGAACGGCCAGCCGGGTGAAATTTTCATCGTGATGAGCAAGGAAGGTTCGGTTGTCAGCGGTTTGATGGACAGCTTCGCCACTGCGATAAGCCTGTCGTTGCAATATGGTGTACCGCTCAAGGTGCTTATCCGCAAGTTCATCCACACCCGTTTTGAGCCGAGCGGATATACCAATAACCGTGACATCCCCATGGCGCACTCGGTGATGGACTACATCTTCCGTTGGCTGGCGCTCAAGTTCCTTCCGCCGGATGAACATGGCCTGTCCGGGGATATCGGCGATGATGGCAGTTACGAAGAAGAGATCATCGACGACAATTCCGACCAGGTGGAGGAAGAGGTTTCCGAAAACAAGTCCGAGAAAAGGGGAAACGGCGCCGGGAGTAAAAATAGCGGTGATAACGGCGACGGTGTGTTGGAAGAAGCCGCACGTATTATCAATAGCAATCGCCCGGCATATGCACCAGTTGGCCAGTCGGATGCGCCGCCATGCCCCAATTGCGGAAGCTTGACTTTCCGTAGTGGCTCCTGTTACTCCTGCCCCTCCTGCGGCAGCACAACAGGCTGTGGTTGATATTTACTTTAAGTTTCGAAAAAACTGCAAAAGGCTGTCGCCATTGAAAGCGACAGCCTTTTTACTGCTCAGGAAAATAAGTGTTTTTATCAGTTTTCTTAAAGTGAGTTCAAAGAGATCTTTACCTCCTTTGGCGATAGTTATCTTGTTATAAAATAAATATATAGGCTCTCCTTTCCTCAAGGTTGAACAAGGATTGCCGATAGAGTAAATAGAAAAGGTAATTCCCCTGGCTAATTTAGTTGCTCAAAGCTCTTGCCGTACAATTGAGGTTTTGGACAGGTGGCTGTCATGCGCGTCCGGAAATTCTCCAGACACACCTTTCTTGTACCTCAAGCTCCCATCACAGCATTTAGCATGTGAACCAACCGGCGGCTGCTTGTATCAGCAGTTGCGGGGTGGAAACGTAGGGCATGTCCCTGATTGGGTGGACCAGGAGGGCTTATGAGTACCCGCATCAACCACAACGTGCTTTCGTTGACTGCTCAACGGAATGTATTTACATCCCAGCAGAATCTCGACACGGCTGTCAACCGCTTGTCATCTGGCCTTCGCATTAACTATGCCTGGGATGATCCTGCAGGATTGGCGGTGAGCGAACGTATGCGTGCGCAGATTTCCTCCATGGATGAGGCGGAAAAGAACATCAACTACAACATCAACCTGCTGGCGACCGCAGAAGGCGCCCTGTCGGTGATTGATGAGAAGTTGATTCGCATGCGCGCCCTTGCAGTTCAGGCCTCCAACGGTGCGTTGACAAGTCTGGACCGCACCTACCTGAATGTGGAATTCTCCCAGTTACGGAGCGAGATTACACGTATCGCCAATACGACCAATTACAATGGTCTGTATTTGATCAACGGGAGTTTCTCCAGTGATACGCAATCACTTGGCTACAATGCTGCGACGGCCAGTGGTATCAAGTTCCATATCGGTACCTATAACGTCCGGGATCAGGACTATTATTATGTACAGCTCCGTGATTCGACCGCGAGCGCACTTGGCCTTGCCGGATCTGGGACGTCTGGTGTGAACATCCTGAACACGCTGAACGCCCAACGCGCGATTGGATCCATCGATGCGGCTATTGATGCGAAGGATACCGAACGGACCCGTATTGGTTCCTATGTGGAACGGTTGCAGAATTCCCTGCTGAATATGAAGATCTCGAAAGAGAATGCGGTGGCGTCGGAATCCATGATCCGTGATGCCGACATCGCAAACGAGATGAGCAACTTCGTGAAATCACAGATTCTTTTCAATTCTGGCATTTCCATGCTGGCCCAGGCGAACATGGTGCCGCAGATGGTGGCGGGATTGATCGGGTAAGCGTCCAAGACTTGAAATCATAACCCACATCCGTTTGGATGTGGGTTTTTGTGGTAAGGCATACTATACGTCTCCAAGCTGTCTGCTGACTGTTTCCAGTTTTGTCGCTTCATCCGGTCGATAGGATGCTCGCGCCCAGGCAGCCATTTGCCGGACCTGATCCGCAGTGAAATCATATTTGCCCATAAGCGGTAGTATGTCCACATAAGCATTACTTTCATTTCCCATCTCAGCCGTCAGTTCAGTCAGTTGCCAGCGCGCCAATGGGTCGCCTGTTTCCCGGGCGCGGTAGTAGTACTGTTCCGCCGTTACGGGGAAACGATCCTCGATAGTCGGAACATATCCCCTGAATGATTTTCGATCCTGCTGCACCAGAAAATCAGCGATTGTCATCCAGGTTGTGCGTTCAGACGACGCATGTTCCGGTCCCGAAAAAACGGGATAAAGAATGTGTAACGCAGCCTGATGTTTTCCGGCCCGAGTGTATATCTCGTAAAGCGCCAGCCGTGTTTCGATATTGTCCGGATTCTCATGAAAGGCCTGTTCCAGCAGGGACGTAGCTTCAGCAACATGATCGGACCATTGCCCGATGAGACGTCCCAACAGGAGCGACATTTCATCGACAAGAATACCCTGTGCCAATCCCGTCCGTGCGGCAGTTTCCGCAAATGCGCCCAACTGTTTCGCCAGCAACGGCCAGCGCAGCATCACCAGGCGAAACGCTTTGGCGGCATGGGCGTCACGAACTGCCTGGGGAACTCGTAACCTTCTGGCTGTATCACACTCATGAATGTGTGCGAGGATGGCGTTTGCACGTTGAAGATGGGTATGGTTTGCCAGCACCTCGTCACGTCCGTGGGCTGCAATCTGCTCACGTTCCGCATCCTGATCCAGAAAAAAATGCGCTTCTTCCAGCACATTGTCCGGAGTGAAGAAAGCCAGGTGCTCATGGTTTCGGAGCAGGGCGCCATTTTCCGGGGATACGGTTTCGCTGAACAGAAGCGATCCACATCCGGCGCCTTCAATCATCCGCATCGTCCAGCCATCGAACAGGTTTTCATTCAGGATGATGCGGCTTCGGGAGAACAGCTCATACATCTCGCGCGGACGTAGATAATCCTTCCCGTCACCACCCGCGATATGGACAGTAAAATGGTCGGATAGAAGGTCCAGCAACCACTGCCGCTTCTTTCGGAACGGTTGAATGCGTCCGACAAATACAATGTCATGGTCGTAAGAACGGTTCGGTTTCAGGTCCGGCAAACGGCTCGCATTCACACTCAAGGGCAACCAGTGAGCATCGAGACCATGTTTACGGTAGACAGGAATATCGGCAAAATGGTCCACCAGAATACGGTCAAACACATGGCCGTAATCCCGTATCCAGTAACGGTTCAGGGTGGAATCAATGATATACGCGATTAGGGGACATTCTGCCTCGGTCAGGTCGGTGACAAAAGCATGATCGCTCCACAGTTCAACAATGATAGCGTCCGGTGTGAAGGGGAGTTGGCGGCGAATGTTGGCAAGAGTGTACTCGTCCGGGTGCATCACGATATCCAGCGCCGGTTTGCAACCAGCCGTAACAACTTCATGCCCCAGCTTGCGAAAAGCGGAAACGAACCGGTCGCTGTTCAGCAGAAGTAGTTTCACGTACTCTCCTTGCCTGATGATTTGCTGTAAGGTAAAGAAAGTGATTGAGGTAAAGAAGGTGATTGGGGTAAAGAAGGTAAAAAGGTAGCCCGGCCATGCCTGGCCGGGATTATGTATGGAATATGAAGATACTACTCTGTGAACCTCGAGATCCCCGGTAAAGCCGGGGATGACATGGGAATTTCTCCGGCCTGGCATACACTAGAAGACGCACAGGTAGCCGGGCTATCATATAGAAAAATTCTAGTCGAATAGTCTACCGTTGCCGTTCGTGTTTTCCTACTTTGTCATGGGCTTGACTTCAGACGGAACAAGGATGGAAAAACCAGTTACAATAGGAATCGTTGGCGGTGGAATTGCCGGGTTGTGTGCGGCGCTGGAGGCCAGGGAGCATGGCGCGGACGTTACCCTGTTCGAAGCGATGCAGCACCTGGGCGGGCGTGCCGGTGGCGGGAAGACGTGGGAGACAGGACGTCACCTTGCGACCAGCGCCTATACCGACTTCCTCTGGTTGCTGGATCAACTGGGAACACGTCAGCACCTGGTCATGAAACCGCTGGCTCTTGGTGTACTGCTGGAGAAAGGCCGGCCTTTCTGGCATTTTCAACATCCGACCCTCGGTCCCCTGGCTACGGTGACCTCGTTACTGGGATCTGACCTGCTTCCTTTCGGGACACGTACAGAATCTTTGTTCAGCATGTTGCGCGCTGTAAAACTGGCTGCCCCGGAACCGGACGATGACGACCTGGCCGGCGACGCTACACAACCGTTTGTCACCATCCCTGAAGGAAACATACAGGAACTGTTCGAGACAACACGCTGGCCGAAAGAGTTCCAACGCCGGATCGGACGTCCCCTGGCGCGTTCCATCTTCAACCTTTCCCATCTCGATACCGCCAGCGCCCCGTTTTTAGTCGTCCTGAAACGCACCATGTCAGCAAATCCCAAGGAAGCGGGCTGGAGTATCGGTAATCCGGGGGCTTTGCTTTCGGATGCAGCGCCGGGGAAATTGAAGGAAAAAGGGGTACAGGTTTATTTACGGACACTGGTGTCCGAAATTATTCCCAGAGACGGGAAATGGTTTGTAAAAGCGGGTGAAACGGAACAGGCATTTGATCGCATCATCCTTACGGCTCCGTTTAATCGCCTGGGAATGCTGGCAACCTGTGAACCGTTGCAGCATCTAACGGACGCGACGGCGATGGGCAAAGTTGAGGGGGGGACGATTGTGACTTGCCGTGCCCGGTACAATCACCTGGATGTCGAACCCGGCCCCATGGCGGAACTGAGCGACGAGGACCCTGCCTGGTTCGCCGAGTCGCACCCTGAGGGCGGTGTGCAATTGGAACGGATCGTGAGCGGGCTGGACAGTTCGGTGACGGTGGATCGTGAAGCGATGAAACGTGAGTTTCTGGATCTCACACGTAAGTACTTCACCAGCGATGATCCGGTTGGTGACGTCGAGATCAGGCCGTACATCCATGCGACACCATCCCTGAAACCGGGGTTGAGACGTCCGCGCCTGCTCCAGGCGGAAGGCTTCTACTACGCCAGCGACTGGTCGGCGACCGGGCTGCCTGCTACAATGGAGTCGGCGGCGCGAGCCGGGCGAGTGGCTGGCCGTCATGCAGCGAAACAGTGAAACGAAGAGGATAGACACATGGAACGCGATATACTTGATGCGGCGATAAATGACCGGAACTACCCGGAAATCGGACGTCTGCTGGATGAACGTCCAGGGCGTTTGCGTAAGCTGATGTCACGCTTGCACGAGACCGGTGAAATGAAGCTGGAAGCCACGTTGGAAGCGTACCAGATTGCAGCGAAGGTGTTGGATCGTGAAACCATGCTGGATCATGCCCGTCGCCTGATGTGGATGCTGAACGAAGAATCCGGCAACAATTGTCCCAATGCCGCCCTGGCGCTGGGGCATATCGCACAGGTAATCCCCGACGGTATCGTTCCGCATCTCCCGGTATTGCGGGTTTACGCGGAAGATCCGTCACCGCAATTGCGTGAGCCGGTGCGCCAGGCGATTGTCCTGATCAGGCGGGCGGCAATCAGGAATGGAGTAGAAATGCCCTGACAATCTTGTTTGTATTCTGTTTATACAGTTGCTGATTCGATTCTAACAGGTACAAGTCTATCACGTAAAGGTATCTGCACCTCATCACCAATCTCTCTTCCGAGTACTGCTCGGCAAATGGGGGCATCAACATTGACTAGGTTTTTATCTTTGTTGGTCAGTCCTTTAATAATAGTAAACTTATAATCTGGAAGTTCTGATCCAATGTATTTTACACGAACAGTGTAACCTGTACTAATACCGATGTCCTCTGATTCCTCCTCATTCGCTTGTTCCAATATGCTCTCATCAAATAGAGTATCCACCTCTCTTTCTTCTTCAACAAATTCAAATTCATCGGGCTCTTCTGGCACTACCGGTTTATATAGAAATTCATTTTCGATTTTCTTCAATTCGCTTAGTCTTTTGTCAATGACGACTCTTAGCCTTGCAATTTCTGCTTTATGATCCAAAAACCAATCAGTTGACCATATCCTGTGAAGGACCCATCCTCGATCTTCCAATACTTCTTGCCTGAGTCTATCCCGATCTCGTGCAGATTTTGAAGAGTGATAGGAGGCACCATCACATTCTACTCCTAATAAAAAACCATAAGGCCATTCAGGGTGTCTTAATCCTAAATCAATGAAATATCCTGCCACACCGACTTGATGTTCAACTTCTAGTCCCAAACTCTTGATTTGATCAGCGACGTACTCTTCAAGTGGCGAATCTGCTTGTTGTTTTCCAACTGTTCCTCCATCAAGCTGCCTTGTTTTTGAATATTCTAACCATCGCCTAAGCATATAGACACCAGGGTTAGCATTTTCATCTACAGCTATTTGTGCGGCATTTAGTGACGTAAAGGTGACTGTTTTTTCGCGGGCACGTGAAAATAGTACATTTAGCCTTCGCTTTCCTGCAATTCCATTTATTGGTCCAAATCGCTGAACAAAGGGGGCTCCCTTTCTAGGGGGACCAAAAACAGTGCCTATGAAAATTACATCGCGCTCATCACCTTGAACATTTTCTAAGTTCTTAATGAAGAACTCGTACAGGCCACCGTCTTTTTCTCTCCACTGTTGGATATATTTTTGTGCTTTCTTGTCTCGTGAAATAGAGTATTCCATTTTTTCAATAAGAAGATCACGCTGTTTTTGGTTCATTGTTACAATTCCGAGGGACCGTTCTGAATCATTGTGCATGTGCTCAAGTGTGTAATTAACTATAGTATCAGCCTCTTTCGGATTTGTGCCTGTACTATAAAGCCCTTCTGTTTCAATAAGGAAAACCCCCATATTTTTCACTGATTCATTTGCAGAAGGGAAAACAACTAGTTCATCGTCATATACCAGTCTATTAGAAAAGTTAATAAGGCTGGAGTGACGTGATCGATAGTGCCATTTTAGGCGCCGTGCAGGATAAAAGACATTGTTTGCCATCTGAAGAATTGACTCCTCCAGGGTTGCGAGATCCTCTTCCTCCTCCTCTTCCTCGTCGTACATCTTTCTAAAAAAATTTGTTGGTGGAAGTTGATTTGTATCGCCAACAATAACAGCTCTATTTGAACGCAATAATGCACCAATTGCATCTTCTGGAGGCATCTGTGATGCTTCGTCAATAATACACAAGTCAAAATTCAGCTCGCCTTTCGCAAGATATTGTGCAATAGCAAGAGGTGACATCATCCAACAGGGTTTCAATTCCAGTAAGCTTTTTCCCGCTCTGTGAACTAAATCCCTTACAGGGATATATCTCTTTTTCTTTTGTACTTCATGGTGAATTAATGACATCTCCGTGTAATCAGATTTTCTCCCCCTGCCAATCCCTGGCGGAGGACAGGCTTCATTTTTTAATTTCATTCTAAGTTCTTTTTTTTCTAGCTTAATGATTTTCTTATCTAATTGGGCAACCTTTTTTCTAAGGTCTGTTAATCTCATACCATTATAATAAGACAGGCGATTTCCATATTTTTGATAGACTTCACGTGCCATAATTTGATATAACATAGCCTCAAAAATTTTAGGAATATCTATAATGTCATTGCAGTTTAATATGGCTTGTATTTCTTCTTTTAAGCCATATTCTTCCAACTCCTTTATGATATTGTTTAAGTTTATTTTACTTATTAAACCAGTTTTATCATTGCTGGCAGATTTATAGTATTGTTCTAAAGGTGTATTTGCGATGACATTTGCATGCCATTTATCGGATAGTATAGCATTTCTACTTATGTTATTTTGAATAATATCTATTTCGCTTATAATGTTGTTATATTTGTTTATTAATTCTTTACATTCTTTTATTCTACCTTTTCCCCATTTCAATAAATATGTTATAGTGTCCTTATGATCATTAGAAGTAATCATTATGGTTATTTCTACTACTTTCTTAAGTATATCATTACTATATACTATGTCATCATATTGTTTCTTTAAAATACTTGCCACATTACAATTATCGATACTGTTCTGTAGTTCTATATATTCACTAACCTTAACAGCAGTCTCCCTGATATCATTAATAGGTATGTTTGAACTATTCTTGAAATACATTCCTATATTAGTTGTAAGTTGGTATAGCATTTCCAATGAATTCATTTTTCCGTATAGATTATTGATCAGTTCCTCAAGTTCGGAAAAAGATACATCTTCCTCAGACTCGGTAAGTGAGGACAATTCCCTCAATACCTCTACTGGTGCAGTATCTAAAAGTGTATGAATCTGAATATTTCGAATTTTAGGATAAACTTCTTCAATGTCTTGATTATATCTTAGAAGCTCTGAAAGGCTATTGGGTTGTTCGACGATATCTCTGCCTAACTTGAGTCTACTCATTGTTTCAGAGATAATATTATCATACTTCTCATTTTTTGACTTCCAATCGGACAATTTCTGCAAGTCATTTGTTGCATCAGTTTTATTAAATACATTTCTTTTACTTATGCTATTATATAATTGTTTGCTATTTCTGTACTTGGATGAAAATAATGAAAATATGCCAGCATTTTTAATATCGCAAAGAATCTCATTAACTGGATAGTTATTATCAAGCGAGTCAAGCGTAAATAGTTGCATTAAATCAAGATATTCCTGTCTGTAATGTCGAATATATTTTATCGAGTTCTCCAAGAAAATGCGATTATTTGCATCAGAGATTATAACATTTTCATTAATAAGAACTATATCAGAATATTTGTTGATAATATTACCAATATCTGTTAATATATTTATACTAACATTTGATAATAAGGGAGTATTCTCTACCAATGGCTGTAAATAATTTAAATAGTATTCTAATGAATTGATACGATGTTTTAAATCATTTAGCAGAAAATCAATATTATTACTATTAATATGGGAAAAATTAAACAAGGAAGCATATGAAATTATGTTATTGAGATAGTCTAACAATGTATTGTCGATATTGCAATTAATGACACTGGCAAGCTGATCATGGATAGAAGATAATGATACGATATTGTCGTAATAAGTAAATAATGGGCGCTGATAATTATTGCTAACAATAGTAGTGATTATGTCAATATTGTAATGCTCGCTATAGCTAATAATAGCAATAATAATATTATATATATTAACTAATGCCTCTGTGGAAATATTGTCAGGTAAACACATTTCTAAAAGCTTATCTTTCAGGGAATTCAACTCTAAATAGGAACTTGCTAGTAATTGTAAATCGGTTAATATCTCATTAATTAAGTAGGGATCGTTGTATTCAATGCCAACATAATTCCAAAGTGGATGTGTGTTCTTTGTGTTTTGAATACAATCCTGAAAGATATTCGCCAATTCGTGAAGTTGAGAAATATCATTTTGTGAGAATATGCCATTACGAATAGGACGTGGCTTTTTTATGCAATCTGGCAAATCAACCAAGATGTCTCGTGTATTGATTGCTCTTCCCAAAATTTGGTACACTTGAAAATCGGTTCCTGCCCATTGTCGAGAAAGGATATCAATGTATTCGGAAATTTCATCACGAGCTTTTAAAAACTGTGATTTATAAAGACTTAGATTTTCAGAAGAATCACTATCATTCATACTAACTCGTGTTTTTAAAGATTTGATAATTTGTTCACGTGAGGAACGATCAGCTAA
This sequence comes from bacterium, assembly GCA_963669175.1. Classification (GTDB taxonomy): domain Bacteria; phylum Electryoneota; class Electryoneia; order Electryoneales; family Electryoneaceae. The sequence continues at coordinate 5,345,993 of OY769902.1, read as the reverse complement.
AAGTGGTAGGACATATTCCCCAAGGCCGACGTCCTCAAGTCGGGATCTCACTACCTCAAGCGCCGCAAGTTTCTCAGCAACAAAAAGTACTTTTTTACCATCGGACAGCGCTGTTGCAATAGCATTTAAAATGGTCTGAGATTTTCCTGTACCGGGAGGCCCTTCAATAGCTAGGTTTTTTCCATCCGCAATGTCAACCAAGGCACTGAATTGTGACGAATCTGCATCGGCAACTAAAAGAGGCACCTTTGATTCAATTTTTGGCTCATCCACATCGTAGTCTTCAGCAAAAGGTGTCGTAGCTGTCGCAGGGACTCCTAATAGAAGTTGGTCAACAATATTGTTGACAGAAAAATTGGGATTACTGGTGTCTAAATCATGAAATAATGCCATCCTGGCAGATGGGAAAACGCCAAAGGTTACAAATCGTCGAATGCGTGTCCTAAGTTTTGAAAGCGGGTTTTGCTCCAAGAGTTCCATATAGTCTTCAATTGATCCTTTTTCATAAGGCGGCAAGTTCAATGAAAAATTGCGCTTAAAGAACTCTGTAAGTACATAGTTGGTTTCTGCGAGATCACCAGTACCCTCGACCCATATTTTGGGGCCCTGTCTTGTCTGCTTCTGCGTCATTAAAATGGGCATTAGTACAAGTGGGGCAATTGAAACCTTTTCATTATTTGGATCAGTCCATTCAAGGAATCCAATTGCAGCATGTAACACATTAAGGCCTGTCTCTTGCTGCCAGGTACGTGCTTTTGAAATGATGCCTTTGGCATTTCGCTCAAGTTTATTTGGCAACAATAGTGTTTGTATTGCATCGTCTAAATGGCGCTCCTCATCTTTTCCATCAGGTACGGGTTTGGGAAGATCATAAGAAGGTGAAATACCATTGTTTTTTGCGTGTTGGTCAAGACGAACATCATGCTTCTTTTGCCGCGGTGCCATTCCAAGTTTATCACGAAGTCGATCACGCAAACTTCTTTCTGCTTCGCGCTCAACAATAGCTGCATTTTCTTCTGTTGGATCAATACCCTCCAAAGCCTTCAAATATTCTTCATCCAATAGATGCGCTTCAGATAAAGCATGCTGAAATTCTTCGCTGTTCTCATCAAGAGGATCAATATCTAAGGGAGGAAGTGGATCAAAATACATTCTTTCATTGTTGCTAAGTTTGAATAATAACACATCAGGCAACTCGTCAACAACCCTTACAAAAGAAGCAGATCTCGGACTATGGTTTGTAGATATCAATGGGTTACGTCTACTAAAATCGAGTAATTTAGGGCGTAGTGCCTCTATTTTATCTATAATAAGCTGTTTGTCCTTATCCAATTGCTTATTATTAGTATGAATAGTGCTCATATCGCTCATCATCTCTCCTGGAAATTTTGTTTTCAGAGAAGAATCAGTTACTGTCTTATTCATAACAGTAATAATAGAGGAGTTATTTTCATTATCACTCTGCTTTATAAGTAATGCATATCTTTCTCTGACTTTGTCATATAACTCCTTTGAACGCAGGGTGTTACGATGAATTAACTCCTCATGTAATTCGTCTAAAACAACCAGATTGTCATCAAAGTCGCAAAATAACTTTTCCAATTCCTCAATCTTACTTTTGAAGTATGGTCTGGACATTTGTGCTCCTTAGTCTTGTCAAATATAAGTAGTAAGATAAAGCGATTAGTAGGCAAAAGAAAAACAAATTCTAAGTCATTGTTAATAAAATTCTTAAAATTTCCACCCGAACTGTATCATCCAGTCACTCCAGTGCGAGTCGTCCTCATCATCGGAGTTTTTGGAGGATTCTTTTACTCTTCCCAGCAGGTCATCATGATCTACGCCCAGGCGGATATAGGTGCTTTGGGAAAGGTCGAACTCGAAAGCAAAGAAGTTGTACCTGAGTACCGGTCCGGCGTTATAAAAATCGTATCCGATACCGATTTGCGGCGCGTAGGAAATGCCTTTGAAATCGAACCAGCGTTTGCTTACGGTCACCGCCAGCAGCGCAGGTTTGGGTGTCTCACCGGCGCTGACTTCAATCGCCACACATGCCCCGGATTCACGCAGCCACCCTCCGCGTATTCCATATCTTTCGCCGCCTGCTTTCAGGGCCAGGAAACCGTAGTTACGGTCCAGTTCCGGGGTGGTTACAATATCCCCACGGGCGGCGCGTGACCACCATTTCCAGGTGGGTTTAGTATAGTCCTCATCATCGCTTTCGAAATCGTCCGGCGCGACATACTCCTTGTCCGACATATCCGCCATTGCGAGAGCAGCTCGTCGCAGGGTGGAGGTCAGGACGTCATCAATACTGCAGGGACAGTCAACACTTTCCGCCTTCAGGATTTCGGACGTTTCCACATCGATCATTCGCAGGCTGATTGTATAGGTCTGCCCTACTTTTCCCAGCGATCCGGCGATGATCCACTTGACGCCCAGCAAGCGGCCCACCTCAATCGCGCACTCATTGGAGGTGCAACCACTCATCTGCAGTCCCTGCTCATCCATGATTTCTTTCATGGAATTACGTTCGACCACAGTATACGAGCCGGTATTGAAGAGTTCCTGCCTGAGCCTGTCGGAAAGGGGACGCTGGTAGCTTTCGGGGACACCGGAAGACATATCGAGGTCAAGCACTGCGATCACACGGCGATCAGGGTCCACGTCATCTACAATGCCGGAATCCTGGGCAAACGCGCACACTGCCAGTATTCCAAGCAAAGCAACCACACATGAAAGTCGTAACATGATGCCAGCCTTAATCCAGAATGACGCGCCCACCGCGTGAATATTAAATATACAAAACTCACCCCGCCTCGGGGAGTAGTTGTTCGCAATCATTGCAATTCATTTTCCTTTTCGCTTTTTATTCGGCGCTTCGGTTGCAGTATAATCGTAAGCCCATGTAATAATCTGCCAATCCTTTTCATAATCTGCCGGTTCCGGAACACTCCAGACAATCCAGGTACTCATCGGTCGTTTGTCATTGCCGGGCATGAAGGGAGTGACATCATCACGCTCCAAAACAAGTTCATATTTCTCCGGCGGAAGTTTTATCACGATTCCGTCTTCATAACAGAACAGAAGAAACTTGTTGTTATGAGAGAATTTGAATCCCGGGTGTCCCATCATCTGGCTGCGCAGGAGGACAGGATCACGGATAAATTTCTCCTCAAAATAATCCAGTAAATCATCACGGTAGTTATGCACGAGGTTGCTCCTGTTTTCAGCCAAGTGAACATTGTCAAAGCAATATCGTAAAGTTGGATGTACAAGTCTATATTTTTACCTGAAGGTCAGCACATCCACGATTAAGGCTGCCCAAGTTCAGGTTGTTGTAAAAATTAAACATAAAGGAGGAAGTCCGGGATCTCCGACCTGGGTACTCTGCTTTTTCAATGTGTTGGATTCCTTTGCCCTGCCGGTATTTTGAGCGTACCTTCCGAGCACAATACAAGAACCACAGGAGGACCGACCCCATGAATGTGGGTGTGCCACGAGAACAGTTTGTAGATGAACGTCGTGTCGGGTTGACCCCAGCGGGTGTGCGTGAGTTGTCCGATGCCGGGGCTACGGTATATGTGGAACATGACGCAGGCCAGGCGGCAGGGTGGACAGATGCACATTATGAAGCGGTAGGTGCGACGATAACCTTCAGTCCTGAAGAGACGTATGGACGAGCTGATCTGGTAATCAAAGTTTTACCGCCCAACATTGAAGAAGCGAATTTGATGCTTGAAGGCGCTTGCCTGCTGAGTTTTCTCCAGTTGGCATTAGCGCGTCACGAAGTGTTTGACACCTTGGTGGAACGGTCGATTACTGCCGTTGGCCTCGAGGATATGGTCAACCTGCGCGGTGAGCATCCCATTCGCCATGCCATGAGTGAGATTGCCGGCACTCTGGCTGTTCAGGTTGGGGCCAAATATCTGCATGTGGATGCCGGTGGACGTGGTATCATGCTGAAAGGACTGCCCGGCGTACCTGCGGCCAGTGTGGGTATTATTGGCGCTGGTGTGGTTGGCACAGAGGCGGCACATACTGCGATGGCATTGGGCGCACATGTCATCCTGGTTGATCATAAGATCAGCCCGTTGCGTCATGCGGTACATCATCTTGGCAGAGAGTTGCAAACCGCAGTTATTCATGATAACAACCTGGACAAGCTGGTTTCCTTTGTCGATATCCTGATCGGCGCTGTGCTTGTGGATAATCCGGGCGAGCACCGGATCAAGCGCCGTCATATCCAACGCATGAAGCCGGGCGCAGTCCTGGTGGATGTGAGCATAGATCAGGGCGGCATCTCAGAAACCAGCCGTCCGACGAGCATTTCAAACCCTGTTTACACGGATGAAGGTGTGATTCACTATTGTGTACCCAACATGCCGGCGGTTGTGCCGAGGACGGCTTCACGGTCGTTCCAGAACCATGTATTACCGCTGGCAAAACGGATTGTCGAAAATGGAGTGGATGAAGCGATACGTCATCCTTACCTGACCTCCGGCCTGAACCTGTTCAAGGGAGAGGTGACAAATGAGCCGGTAGCACGTGCATTTCAAGTGGATTGGCGCCCGGCAGAGGAGGTGGTGAGATGAAGTGGTTGGAGCGTTACCATGCCAAACGCTGTACAGCCGATGAAGCTGTAGAAGCGATCCATAGTGGCGATAATGTCTGGGTGATGCCGGGATGTGCAGTGCCAACGCCACTGCTGGACGCCATGGTACGTCGCAAGGACAATCTGTACGATGTAACATTGATACACATTCTCGCCATGGGACATCTGGAATACATGGAACCCCAGTACGAGAAGCATTTCCGCCACCTGGCGCTGTTTATCGGGCATAACGCTCGAAAGGCTGTCCAGGACGGCCGTGCGGATGCCATGCCGATTTTCCTCGGTGAAGTGCCTTCGCTGGTTCGTGATGGCTTGCTGCCTATCGATGTATCCCTGATTCATGTTTCACCACCGGATGAACACGGCTTCTGTTCGTATGGCCTGGATGTCGGCGTTACCAAGCTCCCGACAGAACATGCCAAGACAGTCATTGCCATGGTCAACCCGAAGATGCCGCGTACCCTGGGCGATGCGTTTATCCATGTCAACAAACTGGACTATGTGGTCGAGCTTGAAAAAGACCTGCTGGAAATGCCGCAGTTTGATTTTGACCTGGATGACCCAACCAATGTTGTCCCGGCAAGGATCGGCGCGAATATCGTGGAATTGATTGAAGATGGTTCCACCATGCAGATGGGAATTGGCGCCATTCCGGACGCCGTGCTGCATTTCCTCCGTGACAAAAAGGATCTCGGGATTCATACCGAGATGTTCAGTGACGGTATTGTTGACCTGGTCGATGAGGGTGTGGTCAACAACGAGAAAAAGACACTACACCGTGGCAAAATCGTAGCCGGGTTCGTTCTGGGATCACAATCGACATTCAATTTCGTTGACAACAACCCGATCTTCGAGTTCCGTCCGCAGGAATATGTCAACGACGTGTATGTGATTTCTCAAAATGAAAAGATGGTTGCGATTAACTCCGCCCTGGAGATTGACATCACCGGGCAGGTTTGCGCCGATAGTATTGGCCCACGCCTGTACAGCGGTTTCGGTGGGCAGGTGGACTTCATCCGTGGCGCTGCACGAAGTAAGGGTGGCAAGCCAATCATCGCGCTTCCGGCTACAGCCAAGGAAGATGCGATCAGCCGTATCGTTCCCCAGTTAAAGCCGGGCGCTGGAGTGGTAACCGGACGTGCGGATGTTCACTGGGTCGTCACGGAATACGGGGCGGTCAACCTGCATGGCAAGACCTTCCGTGAACGCGCCAAGATGCTGATTTCCATTGCGCATCCCAAGTTCCGTGAAGAGCTGGAACGGTATGCGAAGGAAAGGAAGTTGATTTAACCAGCATTAAAGTATTCTGGATATACATGACAAACGCCGGTAAATACCGGCGTTTGTCATGTATACAATTACCATGTACTGAAAGGTCAATCAGTTTTCTTTTCTTTCTCTTCACTTCCATGCAGATCCAGCATTTTCACACCGGCGGCATAATCCACTTCACGAACCTGATCAAGGTTGCGGAGTTTGATTACCAGGTCACGCATACGTGTCACCTGATCACGAATGACCCGGTGATATTTTTCCTGGCTTTCTTCCAGGGAATAGCGTGATAACGCGACATCCACCTTGCCCAGGATAATAGCCAATGGGTTGTTGAACTCGTGAGAAATGGCTGCAGCAAGTTGGGTGGCAACTTTTAAACGCTGTGATTCTATTTCTGCCGCTTTCAGAGCTTCCATCTGGCGGAGTTCTTCTTCTTGTGCTTCCTCCAGTTCAAGGGTGCGTTGCGCGACAAGGTCTTCAAGCCGTTGTTTCTGTTTCTCAACTCTGCGCAAGCGGTACTGAATGATTCCGTATATCGTCAGCGCAGCGAGTATAATCCAGAGTCCATATGCCCACCAGGTGCGGTACCAGGGGGGAAGCACTATAAATGAAAATGAGGCGGTCTCACCGATCTGTTGTTTTGCATCTCTTCCCTGCACCTGGAATTCATAATGTCCCGGTGACAAGTCGTTGAAATCGTGATAGGATTCTCGTGTCCAGGAAGTCCATTCACTATTCAAACCAAGAAGCCTGAACTGATACTCATTGAATCTTGGCGCAGCATAGGCAGGCAGGGAGTATTCGAATCGTAATGAAGAAACAGGCCAGGAAAGCCTGACCGGGGTATGTCCTGTTGAAGAGATCATTGCTGCAATGGTGGAATCACCGGGCATGCTGACCCTGTGTAATAGTGTCGCAGGAGTGTGCTGTGCTAGTGTGTCCGAGGCCGGATCATATACAACAACTCGATCATCTTCGCCTCCAAAGGCAATCAAACCCGTTTGGGGATCGGCAGCCATGCATAGAACACGCCTCATCCGGACTTCCCCCAACAGGGGATGAACCAAGATCGCACCCTCTGCCGTTCGCTCATATCTATTCAGCGAAAAGGGGCCCTGGGCGGCGTATAATCTGCCGTATTCGTCTTCGAAAGAACAATTAAATTCACCCGATATCGGTGCGCCAAGTAGTTGTTCTGCCGGTACAAAGAGGTCAGCCCCTGCGTCTATCCCGACAACTCCAGTAGGCGTATTAACAAAGAGACGGTTCTCCCAGACAAAGGGGGTACCTGTGACGCCATCAGGAATTCCGTGCTCCGGGCCGATATGTAAGAACTCCATTTGATCCGGATTGTTGACATCGTAATCTGAACGAAGGAGGATTCGCCCATTCTGGACATAATGGGTAGCCCACATGTGATGGTCGAAATATCGAAGGCTGCCGTAATCGTCGTAATTCAGATCTAGTGTTCCACGGTCAACGATCCAATTATTGACCATTTCATATCGACGTATACCGAATAGCTCAACCCCGGCGTATAGATTTTTTGAGTCAGGTGATGTGATCATAAAGTGGATATTGCCACTTTTAGCAGGAATCACTTGACAGACACCGTGTTTATCAATGGCATATAAACCTTGCACCGTGCCAATTGCCAGTGTGTTGGCAAAATTCGCTATTTTCCACGCAGAACCTACAAATCCGGGAACGGTTTTAAACTGGGGAGGTTTTCCGGGTTGGGTTGGTTTTCCAAGCCGTTGAAAACCACCGGGTGAACCTGCGTAAAGATCTCCTTCATGCCAGGCAATTGAAACGGAAGTTACATTCAGATCATTTGCAGAAGAGAAGATTCGGTACGGCGCACTCAGTTCTACTCGAGCAAGCCCATAATCGAGAGGAACCCAGACCCCCCCCGTCTTATCCTGCTTCACATAACGGTTAATCGTTTTGGAGGGTAATCCGGAACTTTCATTAATAATTTCCAGAATATTCCCCTTATTATCAAAGACAATCAGTCCAAGTGTTGATGATGCCATTACATATCTATTTTCCGACAGGGCATGAATACCAAAACAAAGCTCGTTGTCCTCCAGTTCCGTTACCGGGCCCTCAAACGGTATCAATTGATTGTCCTTCAGCAGAAGGAGGTTACCGTGGTAATTTGTTAACATCACAGTCGATTCATCAAAATCCATAGCGTGTATCACTGTTCCGGGACTTTTACTGTCGAGTCCGGGATAAGGTACAATCTCATCATCTTTCAAGTATTCAAGCGGCTGGTAATGGCGTTTGATCAAGAGCTGACCACCAGCCCAGCATGCCATCATAAAATTATGTCCGTCCGCTTCCCAGACATCGAATTCTCCTTCAAGGGGAGTATTCCTGTCGGGCCGCCAACGTACAAGCAGTTTTGGAGATTGGAAGTAGATACCATCCGGAGTGTCATGAATACGCCAGACATTCTTGAGAGTTACAGCCGAATCGGGGAAAACATTCACGAGTGAGTGGTATTCCAGAATACCTTTCTCATTACGCGCCAATACGCCTGTATCAGTTCTGCTGCCTACCCAGATTCTGCTCTGCGAATCCGACGCCAGGGAGAAGACCACCAAGTGTTCAGTGCCCTGTATAGTGGTCCATTTCTGACCATCGTATTCCAGAACACCACCAGCATTGGCCACGTATACCAGGTTGTCGGGAGTAATGGCTACATCGAAACACTGTCCTTCATTGAGATAGTCTTCCGGGGTGAAGGATGTTATCAACGGAGAACCGTAGCGAGCATCCAGCGCACCAAGACTCAATGCGGGCAAAAGGATAAACAACAGGCCAAAAATAGTCTTCCCAACGCTTCTTATCACAGCGTTTCTCCCCAACCGAAGACAATACAAGCATTAGATAGTAACGATTGAAGGTAATGAAATATCAGTTAAGTTTCCAATTGATAAACTGAACAAGTCTTCTCTGTCAGGGGGCGGGTACGGGAAGGAAAAGGTGTGAAAGAGCAGGCTGTGATTTCCTCCTGCTTCTGGCGTAACTCATCCGATTTGGCTACATTCTTCGCATGATACGTCGAATTCAAATACTACTGTTTTTACTGTTCATGGTCGGCGGTTGTGCGAAAATGGGCCCGCCGCCAGGTGGACCGGAAGATAAAAAACCGCCCCAGGTGCTGCGAACAGACCCCGAGGAAGGCAGCATCAATGTATCTGTTGACAAAGAAATTACCTTCTGGTTTGATGAGCGTATCGAACGAGCCACTCTGGCAAACGCTTTCACCTGTTCTCCGCCACCCCCCGGTGAAGTGCGTGCGGATTGGACCGGCTATAAACAGGTGACCCTTGAATTCGATCCGCCATTACTGGATGACCGAACCTATGTCATTACCCTGGGAACCGAGCTGCAGGATCTGCGACGCAATAAAGGCGAAGAATCCTTCCATCTTGCGTTTGCAACCGGGAATCAACTGGACCAGGGGTTGATAAAGGGCAAGCTTTTCGTCCCTTCGGGGAGCGATCCGGTTGGCTGGTTTGTGAATGCATATTACCTGGGTATGGGTCTGGCAAAAAGCGAGAATCCCTACCCGTTCGATCCTGCCGATTCCCTCGCCCCGGATCCTGCCTATGATTTGCCGGACGCTTCCACCCAGGCAGGTAAAGAAGGAGTCTGGGAACTCAGGAATCTGAAGAGCGGTTGGTGGCGTGTCTTTGCTTTCCAGGACGGAGATAGAGATCGTCTCTGGACACCAAAGCGTGAATCCCTGGCGATTCCTCCCAGTGATGTTTTTGTTTTCGCGGAGAAATCAACAGCGCCGGATTCAACCGGGGAAGAAAAGAAGACAAGGCCGTCCGGTTATACCAGCAGCCCCTACCTGGCGCTGACGGGGTATGCGCCGGTGCGTCATCCGTATCCGGATAAACTGTATACACGAACACGAAATATTGTCCAGGTGCGTTTTTCACCAAAGTTGACCAGCCTTGACTCTGTCACTTTTACACCGGAACGCGGTCTGGAAATCAGCCAGATTCATTTCGATCCGGTTGATTCGACACGAATCTGGCTGCACATGAGTGAACCGATCGAAGATGACTCCCTGTTCATGAAGGTGCAGGCCACATTCGAAGATACGATACACATTGATACTACCCTGGCCATGGCGATTGCGACGGTAGTGGAAGCGGATACATTTGCACCCATGTTTGCCACCACCCGGCCCTCAAGCGATATCCGGCTTCGACCGGGGCAGAAATCGATACGTTTCATCTTCAACGAACCGATGGCCCCGCCGCCGAATCAACTTGTGACACTGTTTACCCGTAACGACACCCTCAGTAGAAGCATGCTGTCGGATGACTTGTGTAGCTGGGACTTCCGCTTGCCTGCTGATTCCCTTCTGGCGCCACGTTTTACTGTTGAATTTCCCGGGAGTACGGTTACGGATGTTGCCGGTAATGCGCTCGAGGACAGCCTGGTGTCCATACGATTCAATTTCATCCACGCGGATTCGCTGGGGATTGTATCGGGTAGTGTTGACGGCGCCGGGTTTGAGGATGGCAGTTGGCAGGGGGACATACATCTGACCATGAGAAATGTGATTGAATCCAGCCAGGATACACCATTTTACAGGATTCTTGAGCAGGCAGGGGATTTTAAGATCGAGGGCGTACCGGCCGGAATGTGGCGGTTGTCGGGATGGATTGATCTTGACGGGGATGGTAAACTGTCGCATGGTTGGACAAAACCCTATCAACCTGCGGACCTGTTTTTTGAATCTTCTGACACAGTTTTTGTCCGTGCACGTTGGGAAAGCGCGGAGAACGTGCTTACTTTCCCAAAGTAGCTAACAGAGAACGAAGCAGACGCGAACGATACAACTGAAGGGAGCGTCATGGTCTATGCGGTAATAATGGCAGGGGGCATCGGAACCCGGTTCTGGCCGATGTCGACCCCGGAACGGCCCAAGCAACTGTTAAGGCTTTTCCGTGATAAGCCCATGATCGAACTGACGATCAACCGCATCAGTCCGCTGGTCGCATGGGAAAAGATACGGATTGTTACCATTCCCGAGCAGGTCAAATTGATGACCGAAGCAGTACCCCGCCTTAGCGGAAAACACTTTATCGTAGAGCCTTTCGCTCGTAATACAGCGCCTTGTATCGGCCTGGCTGCCGTAGAATTGATGCAGGAAGATCCTGACGCGATCATGGTGGTGCTCCCGGCGGACCATTTAATTACAGAAGAACAGGAATTTATCAAGTCGGTTCAGCGTGGCATCTCCATGGTGCAGGAGACAGACGCTATTGTCACACTCGGCATCAAGCCAAATCGTCCGGAAACAGGATATGGTTATATTCAATATGAACGTGACGAGGTGCAGCCGGGGTTGCATCGTGTTGTGACCTTCGCGGAAAAACCGAACCTGGAAACGGCGCGTCGGTTCATTGCCACGCAAGAATTCCTATGGAACAGCGGCATATTTATCTGGTCCGCACGTCGGATTCTGTCAGAAATTGAAGAATACATCCCGGAACTGTATGCTGCCCTGGAAGATGTTCAAACGGCCCTGGAGCAGGGGGGGGACATCATCCGGATCAAACGCGCTTACCAGAGCATCAAGCCAATCTCGATTGACTACGGTGTCATGGAAAACGCTCGAAACGTCTATGTCGCCCATGGGGATTTCGGCTGGAGCGATGTGGGCAACTGGGAAGAAGCCTACCGGATGAATGAACACGATTCCAGCGGCAACGTGAAATATGGTCCGGTTATCGGCATTGACACAGAAAACTCGTTTCTGTATTCTGAGGATGATCGTCCCCTGGCAGTAGTCGGTTTGTCGAATGTGATCGCCGTGGACACTGCTGAAGGAACGCTGATTTGCCCCCGTGATCGAGTGCAGGAAGTTCGCCAGGTCGCGGAAGAAGTGTTCAAACTGAAGAACAAAAAGAAACGATAAGGTGAGCAGTGACGCGCCGTGAGGTGTTTGATCAACTTCTGGAAGTAGCGGAGCGTGTGTTCGATCGAGTAGAGCATACAACAGGTGATTTTCGAGGTGGCGTGTGCAGAATCCGGGACGAACAATGCCTGATCATCAACCGGAATCAGCCTCTTGATATGAAATTAAAAGTTCTTGCGTCAGCACTTGCCGAAACACAGTTGGATACTGTATATATTCTACCATCCTTACGGGAGGCAATCGAGACTTACTGCGAACGGTAAAGCAATACGATTGCCAAACATGACGGCTGTCCGGATCAAGCTTCGGATAACCGGATAGATGGATCACTGGAGGAAAAAAATGTTCGAGAAAACAAGTCCATCCCAGGACGCACATCTGCTAAAGAACATTCCGCTCTTTTCCGAACTGGACGAAGCGGACCTGCAGCGCATTGCTGACCTGATGGTCTGCAAACGGTATAAGAAGAACAATCTTATCATTTTTGAAGATGATCTTGGTTCAAACCTGTTCTTCATTAAATCGGGACGGGTGAAAATCAGTGGCATCTCCAATGAAGGTGGCGAAGCGATCTTTTCCATCCTGGGTGAGGGTGAATTCTTTGGCGAGCTGTCCCTGCTTGATGGACTGCCACGCAGTGCAACAGTGACCAGTATTGACGATGTGGTTCTCTGGGTGCTGCACCGTGGTGATTTTCTCGATCTGCTGCAGAAATACCCGCAAGTGTCCATCGTGCTACTGAAGGAACTGGCACGCAGGATTCGCCGTAGCGACCTCCAGATCAAGAGCCTTAGCCTGAAGGATGCGCGTGGACGTGTCGCTGCCACCCTGATTCGTCTGGCAGAAGATATCGGCGTGATGCGGGGCGGGAAAGTTGTTATCCCGGAACTGCCGCTACAGCGTGACCTGGCCAATATTGCCGGCACATCGCGTGAAACCATCAGTCGCGTGATCAAGAAGTTTGAAGATGACGAGTACCTGGTCAAAGCGGACAATACACTCATATTCAATGACTTCGATGCGTTCAAGAAGGAATTTTTGTAGACGATTACTATTTCGGTTTGATATTCGTGCCGTGTTCCCTCGCCGGAGCGCGGCTTTTTCATGATGAACATCGCTTTTCCATGCCAACAGATTCACTTGTGCCGTTGAAACGAGAAAAGGCAGGCGAGTTATGACAGCAGATCGTGAAAAAGAATGGTTCGAATCCTGGTTCGATGAGACCTACCTGCAGTTGTACCATTACCGCGACCCGCGTGAAGCTCGTCGAATTGTCACCTGGCTGGCTTCTGTGCTGGAGCCCTGCTCGGATCGTAAAGTGGTTGACCTGGCCTGCGGAGCGGGACGGCATGCCTGGATCATGGCGCTTGAACATGGCTGGAAGGTGACCGGGCTCGACCTTTCCACAGCTTTGTTGCAAAAGGCGGAAGAGGATATGGGACGGCAGGTGCGATCCCTGCTTGAGATGCAGCAGGATGAGGGCGAGGGGCCGGAGTTTGTGCGAGGCGATCTGCGGAATTTGCCCTTACCGAGCAATACCTACGATTTCGTGGCCAACTTTTTCACCAGCTTTGGCTACTTTGAAACGGACGAGGAGCATCAGCGTGCATTGACCGAGTTCCAGCGCGTGATGAAACCCGGCGGCGCCCTGATGATGGACCTGTTCAACCCGACAGTGATCCTGCCTACGATGGAGCCGAGTAGTGTAGGCAGAACATCCAAATTCAAGGTTCGTGAAGAGAGAGTGCATGAACCTGATAAACGGCGCGTTGTTAAAACAATGACCATGACTTTCCCCAACGGCGAGAGTCGACAGGTAATCGAACGAGTGCGTTATTTCGACCGTGATGAACTGACGGAGTTCCTCAAGGCAGCAGGATTGGAACCAAAAAGCTGGCATGGGGATTACAATGGTAACTCGTTTAATCCGTTGAAATCGAGAAGGATGGTCGTACTGGCCAGGAAAGAAGCATGAAGGTAATACCCTATAGAGAGTATCCCGGCGCCCCGCGACTGGTAGCTGACATGATGGAAGCCCAGGCTGGATCTTTCGGATATACATTTAATCCGGATGCAGCCTGGTGGCGGGAACGCTCGCACTATGAACAGCAGCAACAGCGTCCCTACACAGCGATTGCAGCACGATTGAAAGAGAATGCCGCTGCTTTCCATTACCACGAAGCTGCATACGCCAATCTGGACGCCCTGGCGCAACCGGGGACGCTTGTCGTGGTTACCGGGCAGCAGGTGGGGCTTGCCGGAGGACCGCTGTACAGCTTGTACAAAGCGTTGACCGCTATCGCATATGCACGCAGGATGGAGACTGAAAGCGGCGTTAGAACTGTCCCGGTGTTCTGGATGGCGGGTAGCGATCACAACTTCGCCGAAGTGGGACGTTGCTGGTGGATCGATACAAAAAATGAGCTGCAACAAGTAAAGCGAAACCTGCCGGAGAACAGCCGACCTTGCGGTGGTATCCAGCTTGAAACTGCCGCTTCAGAATTGATTGAAAGACTGACAGATGACCTTCCTGACAGCGACTTTAAACCGGAATTGATGAAGCTGTTATCGGAGGCATACCGGCCTGAGTACACCTATGGTTACTCATTCCATCGGTTCATGGTCGGTTTGCTGTCACGCTTTGGCATGGTGTTCCTCGATGCTGACGACGAGGTATTGAAACGACTGTCGCAGCCGTTCTGGTTGAAAGCTGTTGATACGATCCCGCAACGCTTGCATCGAGCCGTCGAACGAGGCCGGGAGCTGGAACAACAGGGGTACATGATTCAGGTTCCGGTCGAAGAGAACCGTCCAGCGTTGTTCGTTCTTGAAGATGGTCATCGCCGGAAGGTGATCCTGGATGAATCCGCTCGCCACGGGAAGGGTGATATCCTGCTGTCTCTTCCTGAGCTGAGAGATATCGCAGCGAGTGAACCCGAACGTTTCTCCATCGGTGTAACCTTGCGTCCGCTCTGGCAGCAGTGGTTATTACCTGCGGCAGCGTTTGTCGGGGGGCCGCATGAGATCGCATACTGGGCACAGTTGGACAGCAACTTTGACCAGATGAATCTACGACCGCCTGCACTGTTGCATCGTTTGAGCGTTACGCTGGTAGAAACGAAGATCAGACGCAAGCTGGAAAAGCTGAATGTGGAGGCTGCCGACTTGTTGGGAGATGTGGACGGTTTACGAGAATCACTACTTAAAAGTGGAGAAGCGGGCGAGGTGTTCGATCAGTTCAGCCGGATACGAACAACGTTGGAAGAGAACAAGGCTGAATTGTCCGCGCAGACAGGCACGGTTTATTCCGGCATGGACAAGCAGATCGATCAGGCGTTTGACAAGATGACGTATCAGCTTGATCGTCTTGAAGGGCAGTTCAAGCAACGTCGGCAGCAGGCGGACCAGGCGTTCGGCAATGGATTTGACCTTGCAGCGCTACATCTTCGTCCGGGTGATAGCTTCCAGGAACGGCTGCTTTCACCGGTATATTACTTGGCACGATATGGCGACAGGTTGCTGGATGGTTTGTTGAGTATTGCGGACAAGCATGGTGAAGGACATGTAATTGTGGACGTGGAGGAGTTGGAAGCATGAAAATAGATATTCTGGCATTCGGACCGCATCCTGATGATGTCGAGTTGTTGTGTGGTGGTACGGTTGCCAAGCTGGTCAAACAGGGCTACAAGGTTGGCCTGGTTGACATGACACGCGGGGAACTGGGTACACGTGGCAGCGCGGAAGAACGTGACATGGAAGCGGCGGAAGCGGCGCGGATTCTTGGCGTGACTTTCCGTGAAAATATCGGCTTGCCGGATGGTGGCCTGAACAGCCGGGATTACGATCAGCGTCATAAAGTCGTCGAAGTTATCCGCAAACATGCGCCAAAGCTGGTTATCTGTCCCGGGGCGAAAGACCGTCACCCGGACCACAAGCAGGGCATGGAACTGGTCGAAGAAGCTGTGTTCATGGCAAACGTGGGCAAATATCCCAGCGAATTTCCGCGCCACAAGGTGGACGCTGTGATGAAGTATCCGATGTGGTGGGATGCGCAGCCGGATTTTGTGGTCGATATCAGCGATGTGTGGGACACACGGATGGAAGCGGTGCGAGCGTACAAAACCCAGTTCTATACGCCTGGTGTGACCGGGCCGGAAACCTTCCTCGCAGCGCCGCAGTTCGTGGAATGGATGAAGGGACGCTATTCTCATTTCGGCGCCCTGATCGCGGTACCCTATGCCGAACCCTGGCTGATCCGTACCCCGGTTCCGGTACATGATCCGTTTGATGTGCTGGTGAATGGGCCGGGGACGGCAAATCCGTAACGGAGAAGTGAAAAAAGTAGACAGTGAAAAAAGTGAAAAAAGTAGCCCGGCCATGCCTGGCCGGGGAACCACAAGTGGTTTGGATACAATTGGCCGGATGGAACATAATCCTGAAAATATAAATCCCGACAGCAAGCAGTCGGGCCAAGCGTAATGAAAACGCAGATCATACTTCAAACTTTTTTCTATGAGGATGAGAATATCACGGTGTTCAATTATTAATTGTTAATTTTTAATTCTTAATTGTTTCCAAGCGGGTGATATCGTGCAAAACACAGAGATGATCAAGCGTCGCGCCCTGAGCGTCGGCATTGTCTGCTACCCGACAACGGGCGGCAGTGGTGTTGTGGCGGTGGAAATCGCACATGCATTGGCAGAACGTGGGCATCAGGTCCATGTCGTCAGCTACCGTAAACCGGCGCGTCTGGACATGATGCGCCCGGGAATCCATTTTCACCCGGTAGATGTGCCGGACTATCCTCTTTTCGAGTACCCGCCGTACTCGCTGGCGCTTGCGACACGATTGGCCGAGGTGATTTGCGAATTCAAGCTGGATGTGTTGCATGTCCATTACGCCATCCCGCATGCGATATCCGGTTATCTGGCACGAAAACTGGCCAACCGTGAAGATGATCTGCCCCTGATCACCACTCTCCACGGCACCGATATTACCATCGTAGGCAAGAATCCATCCTATTTGCCGGTAACCAGGTTCTCGCTGGATTCTTCCGACAAGGTGACCGTGGTGAGCCGCTGGTTGGCGAGCCAGGTGCCGGAACGGTTGGGCTGCGGCTGTACTATGGATGTGATCTATAACTTTGTCGATACCGAGAAATATCAGCCGCGCAGTTCCTGCCAGATGAAAGGACGCATCACACGCCAAACGCCTGTCCTGATGCACATGTCCAACTTCCGCCCGGTCAAACATGTGGAAGATGTGGTTGAATGTTTTCTGCAGGTTCGCAAAGAGATCGAATGCCAACTGGTGATGATCGGGGATGGCCCGGAACGTCCTCCGGCCGAAAAACGACTACGTGAATCGCCATTTCGCGCCGATGTCCACTTTCTCGGGATTCAGGATAACGCCCAGGAGATCCTGCCCTGTGCGGACCTGTTCCTGTTTCCCTCCAACGCCGAATCGTTCGGCCTGGCCGCGCTGGAAGCAATGGCCTGCGGCGCAGCGGTGATCGGAGCGAATGTGGGTGGCTTGACCGAAGTCGTGCGGAACGGGGTGGACGGTGTGCTGACAGAACCGGGTGATGTGAACGCCATGAGCGCGGCCTGCCTGGAGCTGCTGCGTGACAGGGAGAAGCTGAACCGGATGAAGCAGGCCGCACGACAAAGAGCGGTTGCCACCTTCACTACGTCCGCCTCCATTGATCATTACGAAGATCTGTATTGGCGGGCGATTAATGATTTGTTACGGGATGGGCCGGATACGGGTAATAATGGGACAATAGAGATATGTGAGGATAAGTGAAAAAAGCAGACAGTGAAAAAGGAAACCGTACCCTTTTCCGTGTACGTCCTGCCTGCTCTCAAGAAAAAGGGTACAGCCACCTTTCCCGGTCCTTGCTCACAGCGGGAAGGCTTTGCCCCAGGGAAAGGAAACTGTACCCTTTTTCCATATCCTTATCCTTTATTCCAACCATATGGTTGACCTTTCACTGATATAGCGCATGACCATATGACGGATCAATAATTGGAATCGCTATACGTAAGCAGAGATATTCGGATAGCAAGGTATACATGTCCTTCGTTACGTAGCATTTTTTTGTTTTTTCTTCAGAAACTATTGCCCTTTTCCATTTGAAAAGTTTAGTTTGGTTTAAATCACGTTTAATGAACCATGTAAAACAGGGGGTGGCATGGGTATTCTACGAACTGTCCTTCGAACCTCTCCTTTCCTTGGGTTCTGCATTCTGGTTATTCCATTCCTGGCCGCATTTCCAACACTCGGTGAACGTCTTTGGGGCGAAAATGGTCGTATCGTATTTGGATTTGACCAGTACCAGGTTGTCATTGATCCGGTTCTTTTTCCTGATGGCGGGCACTCTATCCTGATTGAGTCTCCGGTAAGTGATGATACTACTGCAGGTGGACCGTACCTGGAAGGTGTCAGCGATGAAGAGGGCAATCTTGTTGCCATATACCGTTTGCCGGAAGAATCTGTTCCCGGTGTGCTACACGCCTGGTTGCCCAGCGCTGAAGGCAATCAATTTCTCCTGTTTTTCGACAGTGAATCGCAGGAGTGGAGACTGCTGGCGCTGGACAATGATCGTACGTTTCTCTGGCAAACCACGATTCCTTTTTCCTTTCATGGCTATGAAGAAAACCTGAATCCAGGGATGGAACTGGCAGACGGGAACCTGTTGGTGTGGTTATGGGAAGGGTCTGGCGCATTGGGATTTCGTGGTTATGATCCAGACACAGGCGATGAACAGTTCTACGAGATCTTACACGAAGCTCGTGGCGAATCATTCACACTCTATTCACTGGACGACACACATTTTCTTGTAGCGGCAGTTAATGATGACGGGATTCTCCAGATATGGTCAGTCAGCGCTGATGGCGATATAACCAGCCTCGGGACATGCGAAGAGGTTGAAGGTGAGACTAAAAGCCTGAATATTCTGGATGGCTATATCGTACGTGAAGCAGACCTTCCTGATCAGTTCAGGATAGAACTCTACAATTGGCAGGCTGAATGGCTGGATGAACTGATTACCGGATACAACAATGCAGATTTGTTCCCTGTAAACGATCCGATCGGGTTTGTTCGGATTACTGACAGGTTAGGGTTTGACGACATGCTTTGCAATTTCACCATCGAAGAGAATGAGATTCAGGTCGGTCCGCACGTGGACATGGAACGTCAATTCAGTTGCAGGTATTTGCTTCCATCAGGTGATATCCTCTTACGAGAATACAGTACTCGCCGTTTTCACTGCTACAGTCCCCAGGGGCAACATCTGTGGCAGGTGCAATGCGATGATGATTACGATGTCTGGCCAGTTGCAAACGATAATTATCTCTTTGTTTATAACTCAAAAAAGGATAAGCGCTACCAGTTTGAAATGGGTAGCGGATACCTCATGCAGAATACAGATGGACTATTAGGATTGCGATTGCTGGGATATAGTCGCCATTTGTATTTGAATAGCCTGGTGGCAGGTAAAAATGGTAATGTCTGGCTATCCTGGTACTATACGGGAGATGGTCTTTCCAGAACACGTCCGGTCGGTCCGGATGGCGAATCGGGAACGATGATTGACCCGGTTACCATTGGAAACACTACAACACCCTATCCGGATCATGATGGCGGTGTCTGGACTATGAGTTATCGTTCGTATCGCCATTTCGATGTCAATGGGGAACCCTATATGGACGAGGAGGTTGCTTTCCCTGGAGATGGTTTTAACTTCATCGGGGCAGTTTGTGATTGTAGCGAGGGGCCATATCCGATACTCTGCCGGTTTGAAATGGAAAGAAGCGATTCATCTGCCGGAGTGGTATTTGTTGACGATGCGGGACAACAGGTTGGCGACCTGGAAAAGATCAGAGAAATGCCAAGTTATCTGTATTATGATTTCCATCGCCCACAGTGTTTCATGGAGGGAAATCGACTCTATTTTGCCTATCGGGCGGATATGGATATGAACACCTGCCATTTATGGTCGCTGGACCGGGAAACACGTGAACGCACTACCTTTATTGACGGTGCACCGGGCAACATTCTTGGCATGTGCTATTGGGGAACATCCCTTTGTATCATCCACTACCAGGACAGCCAGGTTTATCTTGAACGATATAATGTGGAAACCGGGCAAATCATCAGTAGCTTCTTGTTACGAGAAAACATTGAGAACCACTGGCACGAACACTTTATACCAGAAAACTACGTAATGGCGGATATCTCAGTCGCGTCGTTGTTTCAGGACGATGAGGTTTGTGTCGTATACCGCCACCAGAACTCCGTGTACTGGGAGGTAGCACGATTTACACTGAACGGCACGTTGTCCGCCGGACCTGTAGTGCTGACCTCGACCATGGGGGACACGGTTATTGGCATTTACAACGCTCCGGATAACGGTGTCTGGATTACAACCCCAACACGTGTATACCTGTTGGATAACACGCTGTCAATTGCAGAAGGATATAATCAGGGAATTCCTTTTGCAGATTCTGAACCTGACTTGTATGTACATGACTATTGGGTCCATCAAAAGCATATCGCTGGTACCAGTGACGGCGATCTGGTTGGTATCTGGCAGGAAAGGTATGAAGAGGAGATCATCCTGATGCAGCGCTTTCGGGCCAGTTGGTACAATAACTCGCCGGAGTTGGAAACCTCTCAACTGCCTTCTTCACCGTCAATCGATACTGTCTGGCCGAACCCATTTAATTCGGAGCTTCGTATCCGATTTACGCTACCTGAAGCCGGATCTGTTCGGATCAACGTGTACAACATACAGGGACAACGAGTTGCGCAGCTCGATGGCGGTGTGAAACAAAGGGGAGAGATGAACTGGCATCCGTCACCGAACCTTGCTTCAGGACTCTATTTCCTGCGCCTGGAAGGTGAAGAGCCAGCTACCTGTAAGGTGCTTTATCAGAAGTAAACATCATTTTTTCGCTTATGGCGTGAGCTGTCTTCCTCCAGTTTTCATGAGAACGTCCACTGGAGCCACGAGATAGCTCTTTGATCCTGCACGTGGATGTCGTATGTTTGCGCCCAAAGATGGACCCGGGTCGACCGCGGCCCGGGTTTTTTACGTTTATAGCAGCACATGCAGGACAGGAGTTCCCTAAACATGACCATGAAGCAACGTGAAACTATACGTAACCTGGCTATTATTGCACATGTAGACCATGGTAAAACGACGCTGGTGGATGCCATGTTGCACCAGTCCGGGCTGTTCCGTGAGAACGAGAAGATCGCAGAACGTGTGATGGACGGCCTTGACCTGGAACGCGAAAAGGGCATCACCATTATGGCCAAGAACACGGCCATTGACTGGAACGGCACCACGATCAACATCGTTGACACTCCCGGCCACGCCGATTTCGGCGGTGAGGTCCAGCGTGTGCTCAAGATGGTTGACGGTTGCCTGTTGCTGGTGGACGCTTCCGAAGGCCCGTTGCCCCAGACACGCTATGTGTTGTCCAACGCCCTGGCGTCCGGATTGTCACCCATTGTGGTGATTAACAAGATCGATCGCCCAGACGCTCGCCTTGGTGAAGTGGAAGACGAAGTGCTTGAACTGTTCCTGGACCTGGATGCGACTGAAGAGCAGTGCGATTTTCCTATCCTGTACACCAATGCCAAGGCGGGGACGGCAACGCTGGACATCGATGAGCCCGGCAAGGATCTGCGTCCCCTGTTCGAGGTTATCCTCGACAAGGTTCCCGCGCCGACGTACGAAGAAGGTCATCCGCTTCAGCTCCAGATCACGACGCTTGACTACAGCGATTACCTGGGACGGATTGGCATCGGCCGCGTAACCAATGGTATTCTTCACACGGGCAATTCGGTGTTGATGACCGGCGGCGAAGGCGGAACGGTTGCCAAGGTCACCAAGCTGTACGGCTTCTCCGGCTTGAGGCGTCTGGATATCGAAGAAGCGAGGCCGGGAGATATCGTAGCTATCGCCGGTATCGAAGGGATTCAGCTTGGCTGGACCCTGACCGACCCGGAAACCCCGAAACCTTTGCCTGAATTACAGATCGACGAACCGTCGCTGGAAATGATCTTTACCGTCAATACCAGCCCCTTCTCGGGACGTTCGGGCAAGTTTGTCACCAGCCGTCAGCTTCGTTCACGCCTGTTCAAGGAAATCCAGGGTAATCCCAGCCTGAAGGTGGAAGAGACCGATTCGCCGGACTCGTTCCGCGTGTTGGGACGCGGTGAATTGCAGTTTGCCATCCTGCTGGAAACCATGCGTCGTGAAGGGTATGAAGTGGCTGTCAGCAAGCCGCGCGTTTTGACTCGTCGCGAGGGTAACGGCCCCCTGCTGGAACCGTGGGAACACCTGATTATCGACTGCCCGGAAGAGTTTATCGGCGTGATTACCCAGACCATGGGTTTCCGTAAGGGCCGCATGATGAAGATGAGCAACAGCGAATCCGGCTGGGTACGGTTGGAGTTCGAAGTGCCGATGCGTGGTTTGCTGGGCTTGCGTTCGCAGATGCTGGTCGAGACACGTGGGACAGCGGTGATCAACCATTTCTTCCTGGAATGGCGTGGTTTTGCCGGCGAAATCCCCAGCCGTAAAACTGGTGTGCTGGTCGCGGATCGTCCGGGTAAAGCGAATGCGTACGCGCTCCAGAACTTGCAGGAACGTGGGCAGATGTTCGTCGCACCCGGTATCGAGATGTATTCCGGTATGATCGTCGGCGCGAACAGCCGTAGCGATGACATGTGGGTGAATCCGTCCAAGGAAAAGAAACTGACCAACATGCGCGCGGCAGGGTCTGATGATAATTACATGCTGCACCCGCCGAAGATTCTGTCCCTGGAAGAAGCGCTGGAGTTCATTTCTGATGATGAACTGGTGGAAGTCACCCCGGATGCGATTCGCCTGCGTAAACGTTACCTGACAGAGGAAGCCGCACGGCGAGCGTACCGGCTGGCGCATAAAGGGTAGGAAGTTATCAAGTTTGAAAGTTGAAAAGTTATAAAGCTATCAACGGGATAGGCTGCAACAGTCTATCCCGTTGTTTTTATATGATAGTGGCTTTGTTGTCAGCGGAAAATCGGGACTGCTACTCTATTTCGCCTGCTGAAATCCCTTCTAGTTGCTGGTACTGTTCGACAAATATCTACAATCATCAATTATCGGACGAAATTGAAGCGAAATAGTGGTCCATTGCACCTGCTATGAGTTGTTCTGCTTGTTTTTGATGAGTCGAGTTCAAGACAGTTTCACGAAATCCTAGTAGCTCTATTCTAAGTGAAACTAACGCAGAAATCGGCCATCAAAAACAAGCCCGAAGGGAGCGCGCGCTTTACCCCATGACTGCGTTGCTTTCCCTTGAAATAACCCGCTATGTCTGTGGTCAAGCGCGCAGCTCAGAAAACATCATAGCAGGTGCAATGCTCCACTAGGTAGCTGTCCCAGGATTTTCCGGATGATCAATCAGCAGGCGAAAAATCTGGTACAGTTACCTTTTCTCCAGCATTCATTTGGCTGTCGTACACTTGCAAACATGAAAAGGTAACAGTCCCATTTTTCGCCGTCACCACTTTCAAACTTGGTAACTTGAGAACTTACTTCACCAGAACAAGCTTCTGTGTTGAGGTAAAAGAACCAGCTTCCAGGTGAAGGAAGTACATGCCGGAAGGGAGATCGGAAGCGGTGAATTGTACCGAATGGGTACCGGCTTCCATGAGATTGTCTTGGATTCGGGCGATTTCACGGCCAAGGATATCGTAGACGGTAATCCTGACCCTGACTTCGTTGGGCAGATCAAAGCGTAACGTGGTCGCGCTGTTGAAGGGGTTGGGATACGCAGTACGGAGCGCATAGGTATCCGGTTTTCCGGGATCGGGGCGAGTCGGCGGGTCATCAGGATCGCTGCTGTCCGGATCACTGGGAAAGACCGGAGCAGGATCTTCATTCTCGAAATGCGATGGCGAAAAACGTGCGTACAGAACATCATCCTGATCACGCCACAGGGTGAATTGACGGTGTACCTCGCCACCGGTATAGTCTGCGACATTACACACTTGCGGATAGCTTCCGTTCGCCAGCAGCTCACCTTCCTGATTCCAGCGCTGCAAAGGGGAAACAAAACGAATGCCGTCATATTCAATCTTGTAGACGCCACGGTTTTCACCCTCAACCATGCTGTTGAATACCAGGCTGAACCCTCCTGCAGGGCGAGCGGACAGGACAGGAGTGAAGGAAGGCTGACCACTCTGCAATGCTTCTGTCTTTACAGGCAGATCAATTGAATCGACAACAAAAGCTACCGGGGTACTACCCAGTAAGCTGTATGGATCCAGCAGGAGGGTGCGGATGGATATCGCCGCATTTTCCTCTACTGTATATGCACATGCGAGCAATGTATCGCCACCGAACGTACACAGGTCCATACTTACCGGCGCCTGGCTGATTACAGAGGTAGCGAGGGTGAATGTTGAACATGCGGCAAGGTCGTTTGCGGAATCTACAGCCAGGATAGTCGCTTCCAAAAACTGCTGGTCGGTCAGCGAAAGATGGAGGAACTTTTCAAATTCCAGCGTTTTCCCGAGATACTGGATTGTCGGGAAGGAACGGGATTCCTCGTCGCTGCCTATCCTGATCACATCACTCAGGCTACCGTCCGGCGAGCGATAACGCGCGAAACACCTGTGCTGCCAGGAATCTCCGTTCAGTTGTACACTATCTCCCCAGGCCATCAACAGGGCGTCATTCGAAGCAAACGCCATCGCCTGCTCAGAAATCAGGCTTGGCGATTCCTGGAAACAGGAAGCGTACTCCATCGTCCACCTGTTTGAACTGTTATTCTGCCACAGGCACGCGATTTCGGGAATCAGCGAGGTCTGTTCCAGGATAGAAGTGGCGCGTGTGTATCCGATGTAAAGCGTGTCGTTATCCGCATCCTCTTTCTGAATCACGGCATGGACACCGGCAATACCTTCCGAAATCACATAGGGCTCATCCTCGCCCAATCCCATCTGGTCCAGGTTCTTACCCCACAATGTGTCCTGGTCTGTCCAGAGGAGCAGGAAAGAACCGTCTTTCAGTGATGTGAGCACAGGATTGGTCTGGATATTCTCGGCCACGGGGTACTGTGACGGGATGGCTATGTTTTCCGGTGCGTAGCCGATATCCTGCCAGCTCGTGGCAGAGTCCTTATGGACGCGAATCAACTGGCCGGTATTGTCCATCAGCAACCAGTCCATCAGGTCAATGCTGGCTGGGGGGGGATCGTCATGGCTGATAATCAGGGCCAGGCCGGGTTCTACCGGGTAATTGGTGGTCCAGAGCTTGTGGTCCGAATCTGTTGTTTTATACGTACGGCACCAGGCATAAATATAGTCGCCGTTTGTATACAGGGCGTTCAAGGCGGAAAAGTCGGGCAGACCGCCTTTGGAAGGTCTGCGAGTCAACAGTTGCAGGGTATGCCGGATCGCCCATTCGTCGCCCAGACGGTAATTGTCCGCCAGGAGCAGGTTTTTCGCCAGGAGCATGGCATACAGCTCGCTATCCACCCTGCGGTCATCTTCATCGTCCCCTTTCCAGGCTCGGTCCATCAGGGACATGTTCCACCAGCCATTTCCGATCAGCCAGCGCATGATGTCATAATGGTCATCCCCCAGGGAACCGTTATGGGCCAGGCCGTGAGTACGTCCGTTGAAAGTGTATTCGAAAGGATGTGGATCGGCAATGTTGGAAGCTGTCCCAGGGCTGGCGTTCCGGGCGTGAATGATCATCTGGTGCGGGTTATCAGGGATCTCATCATGATCAATATCCGGTGGCCAGGCACGATCAATGCCGCCGTCCGGTCCATCAGGTAAAGTCCGGAATCGATAGCTGCGGAAAACATCATACGTAGAGCGGAATAGCAGCTTGTCGCCATTCACATCCCACCCCAATACACCCCAGCCGTCGTTGTCATCTTCACGGTCGGCTTCTGTGGTGTAAACGCTTACGATATACTGGTATATGTCAGATCGAGGGCCGCCTGTACCGGCGATACCAAGCAGATCACATGCCCAAAGCAGTGCCGGCAACAGTATCAGCAGCAAGATTAGTATTACATGATATGTCGAGATTTGTATTCTCATGCACCGTCTCACAATGGGGGCGGAGATGCTGTATCTCCGGATCAAACATCCCGGAAAACAAGCCCAACACTATAACCTAGCTGAAAAAACAGGATAAAGCAATTCGTTTATGAGGCTATATTACAGGAAAATCGGGACTGCTTCTCTATTTCGCGTGATGCAATGTTGATACCTGTTAATAGAGTTCAATGAATATCCATGATCATCAATTGCCGTGCGCATATGTAGCGAAATAGGTGGCTGTCTCAGGATTTTCCGTATGATCTCGAACAATAGTACGCGAAAAATCTGGTACAGTTACCTTTTCACAACCCTGATTTGACTGTCGAACACTTGCAAACATGAAAAGGTAACAGTCCCATTTTTCGCTGCCATCATACCAGGGAGACCGGAATTATTAAACAACGCTCACTTTATCTGGCCTTCTTTTCCCATCAACCTGCGTAGCAACCCCATCTGTCCGATGTGATAGGCTTCATGAAATTGCATCAGGTCAAACTTCTCAAACGCGGGCAGAGTATCGTGATTTGTGATATCAACCCTTTTGAATCGTTCAATCAGGCTGGTATGAAGCGTACCCCAAAGCTGGACCAGATCTTCGTAAGGCAGGAAATGGTCAGTCCTACGTCCATCCGAACCCTGGGCGTAGATAGCTCGGAACCCGTCCGGTAAAGAAGTTGAATACTCCATACGCATCATCAGGTCATCACGTGAAACCAGCAAATGTCCCAACAGCCAGTTGACGCAATTTCCCCCGATTTCCGGCGTAAACAGGGAATCCGCATGGGTAAAATCACCCGCATTCATCCGGAGGGCCATCGTATGCAAATCAAATCGGGCTACAATCGCAGCTATATCCATGTTACTTCTCCACAGCCAGAATATCCAGAATGGTCTGTACTCGATGTTTTACCGTATGATTATCGCACACATGATCATGCAGCATGGTTCCGTACTCTTTTCGCGCCTTCGAATCCTTCAGGAGAAACTCAATCTTTTCCAGCATTTCCATGCGACCGGAAAAGAGTAAGGATTCCAGATTGAAGGGGAACAGCTCTTTGGCGCCTTCCAGGTGTTCCATAACCACAACTCCACCGCAGGCTCCGGCGTCAAAAATGCGCTGGTTTGGATGTGAACGCATCTGCAGGTTGGTCAGCGACAGGTGAACGGCATCCGAACTGTAGATGACCGGAAGATCACGGTTGTAGTCGGCAACGCCCCGCAATTCAACCGTGTCCGGGAGCAGGCCTTCCCAGCCGGACCCAAATACGACCGGATGTAATGGCGCCAGTGCGGTCAACATTTCCCTGCGATAACGTCTGTTGGCAAGTTGGACCACATAGGCCGGTAAACGTCGCCTGGTCTCGGTGGCAAAATGAGACTCAAGGTCAAGATCCTGAAGAACGGACGTAATCGCCTTTTCGGATGGGGCATGCCGCGTAAGCAACACTTCCTCCATCAAGGCTTCGGCAATATCCTCCGCTACCGGATCTTGCATCAGGGCGGCAAAATACCCCGTTGCCCGCTGAAAAATGGGGCTCCCCACGAAAACCACACGCCCGGCAAGGCTGGGATCAGGTGTATGCGGATGGAATCGTTCAAGCTCTGTTGCCAGCGGCAGAAGGTGGCCATTCGGAAAGCCCATGGTGCGCCAACTGGTAGAACCGTTTCGATCCCAGTGAAATCCCCAACGGCGCTGCCCAACTTGATCCTGCTCTTCTGGCGTCAGGATGAAACGCGGATCATCAAGAAACCAGGTCGCCCAGGGAACGCCTTCCACTCCACACGCTTCCGGAAGGATGCCACGAATGTCCGAGCCCTGGTTATTCGTTGACATCACCAGATCCGGTTTATGAGTTTCCAGCATCCGGATCGCTTCTTCGGGTGAAACCAGTCCCTGGCTGATGAGAGGAAGTTGGACAACATCAAGTCCGGTGGCCATCATCGCACGCTTCAGTTCCGGTTCCAGGAGTCCGTCTTCCCCGAAGAAAAGAACTCGTTTTACGTGAGGCGAAGCGGTCAAACCGGCTTTTCGGTGATAGTGATGAAATCGCACTGCAAGGGAGCCGTACAGGCCGGGAAAAGCGTTCCATTCGCGGGGATGAGTCACCAGGTGTGTAGCCGAAGACTGAGATAGAAAGGGGGTGATGTGATCATGCCATGCGGTTTCTGCCCGGTTGGTCACGATTACTGTGATTTCGCGCGAATCAGCGTCCAGGGGTTCCAATCGTTTCAAAGTATGCGCAGCCGCAGCGGGACTTCCTGTAACCAGCAGCAGTTTTTTTATGCCATGCTTGATGATGGCTTCAGGCAGGTAACCGGCGCCGGAACCGAGCACAAGGCAACTGTCGGGTGCAGGAATACCACTGACCAGCTTTTCTGCTTCCTGTGCTGGATTATACGGTGAATCCAGCTTACGGTCACCGAAAGGAGTTGTAACGGTTAAAATCTGCTGCCCGTTTTTACTTGTGGACAGGCTGATTTCTTCATCTTTCCCCGCTGGAAACAAGTCAATCAATCGGATGGACACGAAGGGTCTCCGGGTAAAGGTTCAAAAGGTTCTCGAACAGGCAGAATATTGTCCCAGGCTGCTGCAAAAAGCTCATGATCCGATTGCCAGTCTTCCTGTTTTGTAGTTGAACCGCCGCTTTCATGCTGTACCAGCAATGGAATGGTCCAGTTTTTCAGCCCCACCTGCAGACAGCGTAAGGACAGGTCCATGTCATAAAAATGGAAACGGGCCTGTTGTAGTAAAGGTAGACGCAGCTTTTTGTAAACGCCACACCTGATCAACAGACACAGCCCATCAAGCACCGCCACTCGTCCCCAGCAACCGTAAGGATTCAGCCGTTCCTTCCCGTCAGTGATGTGAACCACAGCGCCGGAAACATCCGGAAATTGCCACCAGGCGTTATCCTTCGAAAGTCCATTCGCACCGGCAACGCCCATCAATCCTGTATCCGGCTTTTGCAGCAACTGTTCTACAGTTTTCAGCCAACCGTTGCTAACATGCAGGGCATCGTTCAGCCAGACGACATTGTCCGGCAGGTTGGCGATGCGCTCTTTGCCGGGAACAGCGAACGGGCGAACGTCCTGATGGCAGAACATGAGGATGTCATCATCATCCTCATGGGAACGAGCCGCCTGGTCATAGGTCAGTCCAAGATTATCCACCATACCCAGACGATGTGTCTGCATCTCCCATCGCGGTTCGCAGTGCAAACGGAACCCGGCTTCCATCCGGTCAAGCCGCGCAGCATCATTGCCCGATGAAAAAAGGATCAAACGGTGTAACGGTTTATCATCCATAGAGGCTTCCTGTCGGCGAAATCATAAAAAATGCCCCATCTGAAAAGAAGGGGCAATAGTGCGTTGCGTTTTTTCTACAATGTTTGAAGCTGACGATACAGCTTTGCCAGGGACTGAATATCCTCTTCCAGTTTCGCCAGAGCTGTTGTCGGATCATTCAGGTAATCCTTGCGTGTCATCACATTACTCGCCGGCTCCCGTGATCCTGTGATCCAGTGGTAATAACTGAATGGTCGCAGATTCGCTTCTTTAACCACACGTCTACGGTTCCATTCAGCGCCATGCTTGGCCTGTCCCAAATCGAACACCAGTTCAAACAAGCCTTCAGAAAGCTCATAAAAGCCTTCAACTCTCGCACAAAGAGCCTGGTGCTGTCCACGTTCCAGCGGCAAACATTCTCGGGCACGATTCAGCAGACTCTCGGCCGTTTCATCGCTGGCTTTAAGGAATCCACCATGTCAAGGAGCAACTCGATCAAGCAGTCATCAATGTAATGGAACTCGTAGGTTTCCATCCCGCCCCCAAAAGGTTCCCGCTTTCAAATCTCGTTTCCTCGTGCAAGATCAATAGAAACAAGTATACCAACCCCACCGGAGAATTGCAGACAACACAATTATGTCAAAGACGCATAGTAACTTGAAGGGTTTAATTAAGCTTTAAATATACGTGCTTGTCCTCAAGTTGTCAATCACTGCTGTGATATGGGTCACATCTACATGTCGCTAACTAAAAGCTTACAGAGTTCCTGGATAGATCCTTCTGTATCCATTTTGAAGACAAGGTTTTTGATCAATTGTTGACGTTCTGCGCTGACAATTCCTTCGGCCAGGCTGACAAATTTGGCTTCAAGCTGGTCGTCCGGGATCGGGTACTTGTAGTGGCCCATCGGGTATTCCACGTACTGGCGGAACTGGCGGCCATCGACCGTGTCAATCACGATCTCATTGGGCTGTTTGGCCGGGAACAAAGGTTCAAACTCCGGGACGGCTTCGACTTTGATCTTCTGCAACTGGGCGCGTACGGTCGGATCAAAGATCTTTTCTTTTTCGAAGCTCTGGTGTACGACTTTCCGGTCCACGATAGCGACACTCAGGCAGTACGGCAGTGAGTGGTCCGCAGATTCACGTGTCTGCGGATCATATTTCGCCGGGTCGGAAAGGATATCGGCAGCGCGTGCGATGGTACGGATGGTGACAGTCTTGATTTCATCCGGCTTCAAGTCGTGTTCCTTCAACAGGCTCAACAGGGCGGTAAGCGGCGCATGGGACAGGGCTTCAATCGGGAAGGCCTTCAGTCCGCATTGCTCGATGCGCCAGGATTGGCCGAGACCATCCACGAGAATTTCGCCCTTCCAGTCGGGGCCGTAACATTCGAATAGACCTTCCTTGCCGTCGATGACATGTTCCGGGCCTTCATAGCCCATCGCGGCCAGTTCAGCAGCCAGGACACCGGACTGTGTTGCCATGGGATCGGCTGTATTTTTCATCATGGTCAGCTTGCCGGCAGTGATCGCGCCCAATGTGGCATGACGACAGCCGCTGATGCCGATGGCATGCGCGATCTGATCACCGTTCAGGCCCATGATAGTACCGCAAGCGACCGGGGAGGCAAAGGCGGTCAAAGTGGCGTGATGCCATTTACGTTCACGAATGCCTGGGAATCCCGCTTCACACAACCGCATTTCCACTTCATGACCAACAGCGATAGCCAGCAACAGATCCTTACCGCTCTTGTTCAAGCGTTCACCCAATGCAAGCGGTCCCGGGATGATGTCCGAGGGGTGGCTTGGATCCTGCTTCCAATAGATATCGTTGAAATCAAGCGCGCGCACCATCAGGGCGTTCAGCAGCGAAGCATCCAGAGCCGGGAGCTTCTGACCGGTTCCGATTACAGTGGCTTCAGGTGAGCCACCTTTGGAGATATGATAGTCGCGCATGATGCCCACATCGTGGGTCTGTGATCCGCCAAACGCGCAGCCTATGCTATCGTAAAGGATGACCTTTGCCATACGAATGGAGTCATCACTAAGATCTTCAAACTTCACTTTCGCCGCCCAGTCGGCGATTTGCTGGCTGATGGTGGCCATGGCGCTTCTCCTGTATGGTTGGTTGTTGTTTCCGAAAGAATAAGATGAAAGATACGATGCAAGGCAGTCAATGAAAAAGGGGGGATGACATGAGGTGAGCATGAAACTGGAAGGCGTGATCGTGGATTACATCTATCTGTTCAGGATACTACGCACTTTCTGCAGGAAGACTTTCGGCCCGAAAGGCTTGGGCAGGAATGGCATGTTTCGTGTCAGGATGTCATCCAGGATCTGCTTTTCCGTATAGCCGGAGATGAAAAGGAATCGCAGGCTGGGATAGTGGTCTCGAATTTTATCATGGAAGGTGATGCCATTCATTCCCGGCATGACCATATCCAATACGACAAGATCCGGTAGCGCGGATTGGTTCGATAACCAGGTGATCGCCTCTTCAGCATTGTCGATACCGTGTACTCGGTAGCCATAACGGTGAAGGGTATTGATGAGCACTGTTCTGACAGCATTATCATCTTCAACAATCAAAATGAATTCCTGACCGCCGAGTTCAGTGCTGACGGCTTTCTGTTCAACTTGTGTCGTTGCCGGAGCCATTTGATCTGTCGAAGGGAAATAAACCCGGAAAGTTGTTCCCACATCCAGTACACTTTGAACAACAATATATCCGCCGAGATGCTTCACTACTCCATAAATCGTAGCAAGCCCAAGCCCTGTCCC
This sequence comes from bacterium, assembly GCA_963669175.1. Taxonomy (GTDB): domain Bacteria; phylum Electryoneota; class Electryoneia; order Electryoneales; family Electryoneaceae. Next base: position 5,313,956 of record OY769902.1, on the reverse strand, counting down.
TTTCCCTTCCTGCTTGGTTGTGAAGAAGGGTTCAAAGATTTTATCGAGATATTCCGGGGGGATTCCACTTCCGGTATCGTTCACGCTTAACAGAACAAAATGCCCCGGGCTGATTGTTTCACGCCCGTCTTTCACAGGCTGGTCATAGTAGATGTTGGATGTCTCGATTGAAATGGTTCCGCCTTCTTCCATTGCGTCACGTGCATTGATGACCAGGTTCAGTATGACCTGTTCAATCTGGCTTGGGTCGCCTTTGACCAGCCACAGCGAGTCGCTGGTGTTCATCTCAACGGTAATATTCGAACGTATAATCGGTTTGATCATGCTTTCCGCGCGCTTCAGGATAGTATTAATATCCAGAATACTCTTTTTGACCATTTGCTTGCGGCTGAAGGTAAGCAACTGCCTGGTAAGATCAGAACCACGTTCACTCGCGATAAGGATATCCTGAATTGCCGAAGAAGCTTGCAGGTTTTCACTGGCATGAAACTGAGCCAGCTCGGCGTTGCCGTAAATGGAGGTTAAAATGTTATTGAAATCGTGAGCGATGCCTCCGGCCAGACGACCGACCGCTTCCATTTTCTGAGCTTGAGCGAGATGCATCTCGAGCTCTTTCAGTTCTGTGATGTCCCTGATAATCCCCTGGATATAGGATACACCTTTTTGCTCGTCACGTTGCAGAGAAGAGGTGACCAGCGTCGTGATAATATGCCCTTCTTTATGCTTAAACTGGATTTCACGATTCTGCACAAAGCCTGCTTTGTTGACCGTATTGATCAACGCATCCAGATCTTCAAGGTGTACATAGATATCGGAAAGGCTGATTGTTTTAAACTCATCGCTGGAATAGCCGAACAAATCTTCGAATGCCTTGTTCCAGTCTAAAAAAACACCATCGTATGTCCTGATATAGACGGCATCATGAGAGTTTTCAAATAGCAGGCGATAGCGTTGCTCGCTCTTGATTCTTTCTTGAAGCAGTCTGCTTCCATTCCAAATGATGTATAGAGAGAGGAGGACAATTACAACTAAGATTACTGAAAAAGTGATAATGAGATTACGAATGATCAGTCGAATTTTTTCATTTACATCTTCAATATAGAGTCCTGTACCTACGATCCAGTTCCACGGCTTAAACAAACGGACGAAAGATTGTTTGTTTACGATACGGGTTGAGTCATCTTTCCATTGCCACATATAGTCAACGAACCCGGAATCATCTTTTTTTACCGTATCCACCATGGCGACAAACAGATGATTCTGTTTGGGGTCAACAAAATCAGAGATATCTTTTCCTTCCAGATCTGTCCTGTAGGGATGCATGATCATGATTGGTGTCATGTCATTGATCCAGAAGTAATCTTTATCCTGTGGGCCGTAACGAAGCGATCTTATTCTTTCACGGGCGCGTTCCTGTGCCTCTTCAAGTGTGAGTTCGCCATCAATGACTCGCTGATTATAGTTTTCAAGGAGAGTATGAACCGTTCCCACCAGCTCGCTTGCCATTTCACGGCGAGAAGCAATCAGGTGGTCTTTTAAGGAAGGAATTGCAATCAGGTAAAAAGCAGTTAGAAATAGTACTACAGTCAGCCCGACCGGGAAAACAACTCGGTAGACTAGTGAAAATCCCAAGTTTTTTTGGTTCGGCTGTTTCATCAAATGACTTCTGTCAATGATGGATCTGTTTTGTTTGTGAAAGACTGTAGTGTGCGGGAAAATGTGCAAGCGAGCAATGCCGTTTACAATGTACAACAAACTGTACAGGTATAGAAAAGGCTGCCACTAAAGGAATACCTGAGTAGAGAGGAAGCTATTCCTTGGAGGGCATGCTATAATCACCAGCAAGTTATCGAGTGTATTCTGCCGGATTCACTTGCACAGGCTGAAAGTCAATTCTACTTTCCTGCATGTCGAAACACACCAGACACAGGGGTACCTCATCCACTCAGATGGATGTACCGGCATTCATGCACAGGCTGCAACAGGATGACCGGTTCTGCCGTGATATCGTGCATGCAGAAGCGCTGCCTGCACAGAGCGCACGGTTCGGGGAACTATCGCCACCGCTTCCAAACTGGCTTTCTGAGCGTATCCAGGCGGATGGAGTGCGACACCTGTACAGTCATCAGTGGGAGGCGCTCCGACTGGCCAGAGAGGGTAAAAATGTCGTTACAGTCACCCCGACTGCGTCAGGGAAAACCCTTGTCTATACGTTGCCAATCCTTGAGACCCTGGAAAAAGAACCCGGTACTCATGCCCTGATGCTCTTTCCCCTGAAGGCATTGGCGCAGGATCAACAGAAGAGGTTGCGCTCGTTTGACAATGGCTTCACCGACACGGTTCCCCTGTCGGCGATTTATGATGGCGATACCACTCAGAAGAACCGGGAAAAGCTGAAAGCCAATCCGCCACGCATCCTGCTGACTAACCCGGATATGCTTCATTTCGGATTCCTGGCCTATCACGCACAATGGGAGAAGTTCTTCCGTGGTTTGCGTTTTGTCGTGCTGGATGAGCTGCATACCTACCGTGGTGTGTTCGGAAGCCATGTGCTGCAGATCTTGAGACGTTTGCAGCGGGTTGCCGCTCGCTACCAGTCCAAATTACAGTTCCTGGCGACATCGGCGACCATCGCCAACCCGGATGAACTGGCGGAACAACTGACCGGGAAACCGTTTGAACTGGTCGATCAGAATGGAGCGCCTGCATCACGACGCCACATGATTTTTCTGAATCCGACCGGGAATATTCATACTACCGCTGTCCGCCTTTTTACTGATGCGGTTGAAGCCGGGCTTAAGAGTATCGTGTTCACCAAGAGCCGGAAAATGACCGAGCTGATTTATCAGTGGGTCATTCAGTCATCTCCGGATCTGATGGGAAAAATCAGCGCCTACCGTGCAGGCTATCTCGCAGGTGAACGCCGCGAAATAGAGACCGGATTACGTTCCGGCGAACTGAAAGGCGTAATCGCAACCAGCGCCCTCGAGATGGGAATTGATATCGGCGGCCTGGACGTCTGTATCCTGGTCGGTTATCCCGGTACGATCACGACCACATGGCAACGCGCCGGTCGTGTCGGGCGAGGAGTGAATGAATCCGTTGTCTTCATGCTGGCGCAACAGGATGCGTTGGATCAGTACTTCATGCATCATCCCATGGATTTCTTCGGACGTTCCGCAGAAGCGGCGGTGGTGGACGCGCAGAATCCCTACCTGCTGAAATCCCATATCGCTTGCGCTGCCCAGGAAATCCCGTTGCGTCTTGATGACCAGGTGTACAATCCCGATAAACTCAAGCCCCTCATCAAAGAACTTGTGGATGAGGGTGTACTGCTGGAAGCGGCTCGCGGGACAACCTGGTTCGCCAGCCGGAAGCAGCCGCATCGCCAGATCGATATTCGTGGCGCCGGTCCAACTTATGGCATCTACGATTCGCGAACTCGCAAAGTGGTCGGCCATGTCAGTGGTTTACAGGCCATGACAGAATGCCATCCAGGGGCGGTATATCTGCACCAGGGACGAACCTATATCGTTGAAAAACTGGATCTTGCAAAAGAGGAAATCTGGGTCAGCAAGCACGAAGTGGACTATTACACATTGGCTCGGACTGAAAAAGAGACGGAAGTCCTGGAAGTGTTCGAGAGTCGTGATCTCTTTGCGCCGGATGAGGCAGAGTCTGCCAGTGATGCTGAAAGACCGCACCGTTACAAAGTATCGCTGGGCAAGGTGAAGGTAACAGAACAGGTTGTCGGCTATGAAGTCCGTCATTCCAAGGCACGTGATAAAGTTGACGAGAAGAAGCTGGATCTTCCCCCGGTCACCTATGAAACCGTCGGGCTCTGGATTGAACCATCCACAGTAGCCATGGCGGGACTGGCGCAGGATAAACGTCACGTCATGGGTTCGCTTCATGCTACCGAGCATGCTTCCCTGGCGTTACTGCCCCTGTTTGCCCTGTGCGATCGTAATGATGTCGGTGGGATATCCTTTACCCTGCATCCCGGATTGAAAGGACCGGCCATTTTCCTGTATGACGGACATCCGGGCGGGGTGGGGCTGGCTTCCAAAGCGTATTCCGTACTGGATGAGCTGCTGGAGAAAGTGCTGAACCTGGTACGGAGCTGTCCCTGCGATGACGGGTGCCCTTCCTGCATTCACTCACCTAAATGCGGACATGCCAATATTCCCCTGGACAAACAGGGCTGCATCCGGGTCCTGCAGCACCTGACCGGGGAAGACGTCTGGCGTCCGGAAGATATTACAGAACCGTTGGAAGTGGCTGATCCGGCGGACAAGGCAAAACCTTCGTCCAAACGTCGCGCCGGGGGGCAGGCCCTGCAACGCAAGAAAGAAGAAAAACCCTACGAAAGTCAGCTTGGATTGATCGAGGGACGGGACATTGTCGTGTTCGACCTGGAAACGCAAATGTCTGCGGAGGAGGTCGGCGGCTGGCATAACGCCCACCTGATGCGTGTCTCGCTTGCCGTGATCCAGGAACTGAAAACGGGTGAGTACAAAACCTATTTCGAAGATGATGTCCCGGAATTGATCGAACGTCTGTTCGATGCCGAGCTGGTGGTCGGCTTCAATCAGAAGAAATTTGACTACGCTGTACTTCAAGCGTACACCGGACGGGATATGCGTGCGGTGCCGTCGCTGGATCTGCTGGATGAATTCTATCAACAATACGGGTATCGTGTCGGGCTGGGCGCTATGGCGCAGGCTACCCTGGGCGCGCCGAAATCCGCAGATGGTTTGCAGGCGCTGGCGTGGTGGCGCGAGGGGAAAGTCGACGAGATCGAAAAGTACTGCCGGATGGACGTGGAACTCACCGGGAAACTGCTGTTGTACGTACTGGAAAACGGCGAAGTGCAGTTCGACCGTAAACCGCATGGAGCGGTGAAGGTGCCGGTTGTGGTCAAAATGGAAAAGTACTTACCCTGAGAGTTGGCAGTATACACGCCTATGTTGATCAGGTAAGCTACCCGGGCTCTTATTTCACATGGTTGTCTTCATCGATCTGTTCCTGCAACTCCTTCAGGGTAGGCAATCCAAGTCGAGTTCGCTCGGAATCGCTTATCGTAGTTTCATTGATTGGTTCAAGTCGCCATAATCCATTCTCATCCTGAGATACCTGGGTGCCATAAATCTGACGCTTCCCCTGGCTTACGAGATGTTTATCCCTGACGTACGCTGCAAACCATTGATAGGTTACCTTTTCAGGGTCCAGCTTGATTGCCTGATCAATACAAGATTCACATGTTGAAAGATTTTGCTGGTCTTCAGAGTAATATAGAATCAGGGCGGCATTATAGTAGTCGTCCGCTACAGTCAACTGTTTTCTGTTCAGTTGATCCTGCAATTGTGAAAACCTGGCGTTGTCATTCGCTGTGACTACCTCCTGCGAGATCGTGTCTGCTGCAATGCCGTGATCAAACTGGGCAGCTTTCCACAGGTAGAAAACTTCACGGTTCAGGTGGCATCGTTCCAGGTATGCATCCTGGGCAATGGTCATCTTATCGACAATATTTTCCCAACGCGGGTCTTCATGAAGCGGTAGCAGGTTATTGTCATAACGTAAACGCTGCACGTTGGTGAAATCGAACACAATAGCGCTGTCCAGATAGGCAAAGGCAAGATTGTACTTTTCAGCCAGGCAATAGAATGTCGCACATGCATATGCGGTTGCAGGATCCTTTAACCCATGTTCAATTGCATGGGCATATTCTTTTGCAGCACGCGGCCAATCCTGCTGCCGCGCATATTCGTTTCCACGGTCAGTGTATTTGTTCGCTTTATGCTCTGGATGGGAAAAAGCGGCAGGAACACTGCAGCATGCAAATACTATGAATAATATCAAGTGTAGAGAATACTTGGCGCCCATGCTTCCCACTCAATGTTGTTGCTGAATCTGTATCCCAGACATCAAACCGGGACTGGCAATTCCTGACCAATCCCGGCGCAATATACTTCTTAAAAACTGTGTTTACTCCCCATCAGGGACCGAGAAATGCAGTTGAACGATCAACCACTTGCCGTCACGTTTTTCCAGTACACCCGTAACACGGAAACCGTTCAATGTCATTTCTTCGCCATTCATGGTCACAACCCAGTCATTGATTTCCGAGTACCACGCGACCTTGCCTTCCTCGTGTACCTTGATCACACGGTCTTTCACTGTGACTTCGGAACTTTCGGTCGCATCAAATTGTGCCTGCATCAACTGGCTCAGGGCTTCCCAGCCGACAACTCGTTCATCGGCGGAGGTGCCGAAATTCACCATGTCCGCATCATGCGCTGTAATCGATGACAGCAGCTCCATGTTGTTCGTTTCAAGAACGGTTTCATACTGATCAAGTAAGGCGTTGACTTCTTCGGCGGCTTTGACGAGGTCAACACTCATTTGAGTTCCAGCTTGCTGACATCCCGCCGCCATTACCATCATGGCAACCATTGTTATGATGAGTAGTCTCTTCACTGTGTCGCCCCCCTGTTTTGCGACCCATCAGCGAATCGCTTTTTGAGTGACCGGGTCAAAGAAATGCACTTTCACCGGGTCGATATGCAAAGTGACTGCTTTGCCGATTGTATAGGGTGCGTCAGGTTTTATGCTCGCAACATATTTGGTGTCACCATCCAGCAAGTGCAGATGGGTTTCGCTGCCCATGGGCTCATCAAGGTCTACAATGGATGTAAGGGTGCCGTTACCCGGCGCTTCATCCCAGTTCAGGTCTTCCGGACGAACGCCAAGAATGATGATACTATTTGGAATAGAGCTTGGATAGTTGTCCAAAGGAACTGTCAGTTGTCCGGCGGTGAAGGTCTTGTTGGTGACTGTGCCTTCAACAAAATTCATGGTTGGTGAGCCGATGAATCCGGCCACGAACTTGTTGACCGGTTTGTTGTAGATGTCCAACGGCGCATCGACCTGCTGAATAATGCCGTCCTTCATGACTACAATCTTCGTTCCCATGGTCATCGCTTCGACCTGGTCATGGGTCACGTAAATCATCGTGGTTTCAAGCTTCTGGTGCAGCTTGGCGATCTCGGCGCGCATCTGGTTTCGCAGCTTGGCGTCGAGGTTGGACAAGGGTTCGTCGAAGAGGAAGACTTTCGGCTTACGGACAATGGCGCGTCCCAGGGCCACACGCTGACGTTGACCGCCGGACAGCGCTTTCGGCTTCCGATCCAACAGAGGAGTCAGTTCGAGAATCTCGGCCGCTTCATTGACACGCTGGTCGATTTCATCCTTGGGGAACTTCCGCAACTTCAGCCCGAAGGCCATGTTGGTACGGACGTCCATATGCGGATAGAGGGCGTAGTTCTGGAAGACCATCGCGATATCACGGTCTTTCGGGGGGACATCATTGACCACACGGCCGTCAATGGAAACCGTGCCACTGCTGATCTCTTCCAGCCCGGCGATCATACGCAGGGTTGTCGACTTGCCGCATCCGGATGGCCCGACCAATACGACAAATTCCTTGTCCTTGATGTGGATCGAGTTATCGGTTACCGCATGCACATCGCCCGGGTAAATCTTGTTCACTTTGTCCAGGATTACTTCTGCCATCGTTCTCTCCGCAAGTTCAAACATCCGGTTTACAGGATGTACAGGATTGTGAAAGATACACTCTATTCTCGGCTGTCGCCACACTTAACTACTATTGCCTAACAGGATATTAGGATAAAAGGATGATGAAAATAAATTAAGAATTAAGAATTAAGAATTAATAGTTGATAGATATATTACAGTATGAACATATTTCTTTTAAGCTTAAATATAATTCTTTATCCTTGATATCTTTATATCCTAGTATCCTGTGAGAAAAAATCATGGCTCTTTCGCGTACAGGCCGCCATTTTGCCCCAGCCAGTCTGCGATACGGTCCGCAGCGTTCGCAACCGAATTGTCCGACACATCCAGTTCCAGGCAGGGCAACAGGGATTTCCGCCCCTCTTCAATGTATTCGCTCTGCTCGTCGATAAACGCCTGCAAGTTATCGTACTGAGATGGTTTGCCCGATACTTTCAACCGTTCCTTGCGTGCGGCCTTGAACGAATCCGAAGAACGATGGCAGACGACCAGGTGAAAGCCGAGGTTGTGCAGACGTTCTTCCAGCCAGCCGAAATCATATTCCTTGCCGTGCACGTGACGCTGGTAAAGCCTGGTCGAGATATGGAAACGGTCAACGATCCACGAATAATAACGTTGCAGCTCGATCAGGTGCGCCCAGGTACGGTAGACGTCCATCGCTCGCGCTTCTTCGGTCTCGGGATCGAAGTTGATCGGGCCACGTCCCCACGGGAAATTGGTGAACCCGCACCATTCCGCAGAAATTACCGGGCTGTGATAACGGTATTTCTTGGGGCCGACCACACGAGGGTGCTCGTTGAGGGCAAAAGCAATCTCGGTCTTGAATGTCAACCGTGTTCCCTCAAGAATCACCTTCGGACACAACTTCTTTCCCACTCTCACCTCTCTCGATTTACAGGATATACAGGATTAACTGCTGATTAACAAGATAAACTACCTTCTGACAGGATGATAGGATAATAGGATGATAAGGATAACTTCTTAATTAGGAATTAGGAATTAGGAATTAGAAATTAGAAATAAGGAGTTATATTTCTCAAGAATATTTTTAGATATTATCCTGGCTTTCTTTACCTTCTTTACGTTTTTTACCTTTTTTACTTCTTTCATCCTTGATATCCTTCTATCTTACCATCCTGTGAGTCAAATCTTGTTCATCCTGTTATTTTATCCTGTTCATCTTGTGAATCATTCCTTAACTCCACCGAGAGTAAGTCCACTAACCAGCCATCTATTCGCGATCATGAACAGGACGATCACCGGGATGGACACCACCAGCGCCCCCGCCGAGTACAGCCCCCAGTCGGTGCTCATGTTCTGCTGGAACTGCTTCAGCCCGATGGGGAGCGTATACATCTTCGGGTCCTGCAGGATCTGAGCCGCGACCAGGTATTCCGACCAGCTCGAGATGAAGCTGAACAGGCCGGTAATTACCAGCGCCGGGCTGACCAGCGGCAGCACGACCTTGTAAAACGATTCAAAACGATTGCAGCCGTCAATCATCGCCGCTTCTTCCAGCGAATAGGGGATGGTATCGTAATACCCTTTCATGGTCCAGACACAGAAGGGCAGAGCGGTTGCGCTGTACACCACAATGAGCCCGATATAGCTGTTCAGCAGGCCCATCTTGCTGATAATGATGTACATCGGCAGCAGCAGCATGGTCGCAGGGAACATCTGCGTGGTGAGGATCGCGGTCATCGCGGCCGTGCGTCCAACGAACTTATACCGGCTCATGATGTAGCCGCTGGTGGACGCCAACGCCACCCCGAGAAGGGTTACAGCAGTGGTGACGAGCGTACTGTTCCACACCCAACGCAGGAACGGACGTTCGGTGAACAGCACCACGAAATTCGACAGGGTCGCGTCATCGGGGATGATCGCCAGCGAGGTGCTCAACAGACGGTCGCCCGGACGTAGCGAAATCGAGAGCACACGGATCACCGGGTACACCGATATCACGATGAACACGAACAGGATCGCGTATATGATCACCCGAACCCACAGCTTGTCTTTCTGCATCTATCACTCCTGCAACTTTACTCACAAGGATTAACAAGATATACAAGATAAATACATGATTAACAAGATAATAAAATAATAGAAAGTTAAGAATTCTTGGTAATATTAACACCGTATATATCAGTAATATTTTTATCAATTTCGATATTCATTTTTTTTGTCGGGATATAGTTTATCATATTCCTGTAGATACCATAAATGTAAATAAGACAATTTTTTAATATCTTTAAAGACTCATCTTCGTTATTGTCTATTACAAATTCTATAACATCGTTATAGTCATCTCTATAATTAATATTAATCATGTGGTTTAATCTATACCAGCTACTGTGTATGACAGCACTGGATTTTTCTCTGTTTCCTGGAAAATCAAAAGCATATTCGCTAAACATAATTTTATCATTCTCTAAATTCTTGATAACAAAACTTTTTAAATCATCAAAGTTGTTGATATTTCTCTTGCGAGATTTATACCATGAACTTTTCATTTCCTTTATCTTTGGATGACAAAGTAGATCATGATATTGATTTATAGAACTAATAGTGTCATTGCTGATCTCTGGGTGATTTCTCAAGTAAGTCAGGCCATCATTTAATAAAGCCTTTTCTATTTTTTTATTACTGGCATCTATTTCCTGCTGAGTAAATATGTGTTCTGTTCCTTTATCAGATCCATATAACCAACTTACATATTGTCGATTCGATTTATATAAATATGCTCTTTGCATCCACTCTATAAGCATAAAATCATAATATGCATTATCAACTAGAATAATATATCTACCTTCATACATTCGTTCTTGTAATAATCTTACGAATATATTTGATGCGTAAATGTATCTATTGTTGATTGATGTTAATAATCCAGGTAAAATATTTAACACTTGAGAAAAGAATATTGTTAATATCCTTGTTTTCTCTATATCTTTTCCTTGTGAAAAATTATATTCAAATGATCTAATTATACAGTTATATAAAGGTAGATAATATTTCATTAGTGACTTGTCGCTATTGTCGATTATATCTCTAATGCTGTTTTTTGTGCTTTTGTCAATATTAAATTTCATCCTTGATATCCTTCTATCCTATCATCCTGTTAATTGTTTTTTATCCTGTTCATCCTGTGAATTCTGCCTAGTAAACCGCTTCAGTCGCTTTGGACCGTTTGATAAAGAAGATCCCGAACGCCAGCAGGATACCAAAGATCACCATGCTCATCGCAGCGGCATAGGAATACCGGTACAGGTTAAAAGCGCTCTTATATACGAACGACACCAGGATATGCGTCTTGTCCGAGGGCTCGCCCGCGTTCGATACCAGCCAGATAACATTGAGCTGGTTGAAGGTCCAGACCATGCCCAGCACCATCGCCGGGGTCATCACCGGTTTGAGCAGGGGTAGCGTGATCTTGGTCAGCTTGGTGTACCATCCGCCGCCGTCAATGTCCGCCGCTTCGTACAACTGGTACGGAATCGACTGCAACCCGCCCAGCGCCACGATCATCATGAAGGGGAAGCCCAGCCAGACATTGGTGATGATACAGGCGAGGAACGCTTCAAAGGGCGACCCCAGCCAGTTGACAATCGGCATGTGCAGGTACTTGGCGATGATCAGGTTCACCGCGCCGTATTCCTGGTTGAACATCCCACGCCAGGTCAGCGCGGTGATGTACTGCGGCACCGCCCAGGGCAGGATCAGCAGGGTACGAATCACGCCTTTGCCCGGCAGGACACGGTTCATCAGCAGGGCCAGGAACACGCCCAGGATCACATGAAATCCCACATTGACCACAGTCCAGACAATCGTCTTGAACAGGACCGTATAAAAATCCGGGTGAAGGAATACCTGCCCGTAATTCTGCAAGCCGACTATTTCCCAGTTGGCGAAGTTCCGCAGGCCCATGTTCGAGACGGACAGGATTACGTTATAGATAAACGGATAAACCACCACCAACACGATGACAATGAACGCCGGCATGACCATCCAGTAGATGAACGGACGTTTGCGCAGGTCACGAATCAGCTCTGCCCAGCTTGAACGTGTGAACCAGATCCCCACCACCAGCGCCAACAACACGAAGATCTTCATGATCACGACATAGGCGGCCGGTTGGGTGATCTCGTTCATCTCACGGATTTTGCGTATCGCTTCTTTCTGCATCCCCGCAGCAGATTCGGCAGCGGTGGAGGTGCCCCCGAGCGCGGCCTGGTAAAAGGGACGCATGGAGTCCCAGATCGCACGCAGTTCCGGGGCGACCGGCATTGGTTTGCAAACCTCGATCTCGCTCAGGCTGGCCTGCATGATCGGGTTGGCCTGTAGTTCCGGCGTGTCGAATACCGTCTTGCTGGTGGGGGTGATGTTGGTCGCCAACGCCATCCTTAGCTGGGCTTCATCGCTCAGGAAGAATCGCAGCAGTTCCAGTGTCGGTTCGAGCTTGGCCTCTTCGATGTTCACATTGATGCTGTACCCGCGTGGCGATACCATCGGCGCGGCCCACAGCCCGGTTTCGGATACCATCGGGATGCGTGCCACCCCGATGTCGATACCGTTATCGATATACGTGCCCCAGGACCAGTCGCCATTGATGATCATGGTCGACATCTCTTCCAGGAACAGGTTGTGCGCGGTTTCGTAGTCGGCGTTTTGCGGGGTGATTTTGTACTTGTCACGCAGGTCAATGATGAATTGCAGGGCGTTGCGATTGGCTTCGGTATCGAGCGTAGGACGGTATTCATCATCCATCACCCAGCCGCCGAACCCAGACAGCCAGGGAATGAAGAAATAGGGTTCGGTGAAGTTCCAGACCAGGCCGAAACGGTCGATTTTACCGTCGCCGTTGATATCAACTGTCTGCTCTTGCCCGATCCTGATCAGGTCGTCGGTGGTCGTTGGTGGTTCAGTGATGTACTTCTTGTTGTAGATCAGGGTGAGGTGATTGCCCAGGCGGTCCGCGACCTGGTAGAGATGTTCGGTGCTGTCGTGCTCGCCCTTGAACCAGACCAGCGCCTGCGGGTTTAAGCGGTCCAGCTCGGCCTGGGACAGGAGGGTCTCCATCGGACGTACAATGCTCATGGTGGCAAAGGGACCGATCTGGTCCGAGGGGCCATGCACCAGTTCCGGCCCGGTGCCCGCAAGCGCTGAGTTCTGGTACGCGGAACGCAGTTCTTCCGTCTCACGGTAAATCGGAGTGACCGTGATCCCCGAATGTGTCGCCTCGTATTCCTCGATCAGCTCATCCAGCACCACCCGCTCGGCATAGTTGAGCTGATGCCAGAAGGAGATGTTCATCTCCTCGCTGAACCCCGGACTGACCAGGATACTGACCAGTAACAAACATGCGATCCAAATCCGCATCGTTTTCCCCTCACGCTGGGATTTACAGGATATACAAGATATAACTAAAATATTCAGGATGATTCTTTTTAACTCACAGGATAATAGGATGATAGGATATTAAGGATAACAGCTTAATTAATAATTAGGAATTAGAAATTAGGAATTTTATTAACAAATTAAGATGTTATTAGATCTAAAAAGAATTTTTTTCGCTTTTTCTATTTCCTTTATCTTTTTTGCCTTATTTGCTTCTTTCATCCTTGATATCCTAATCATCCTTTGCATCCTGTAAATACAATAAAATCCATCCTGTTAATTGTGTTTTCATCCTGTCCATCTTGTGAATCGAATTGTGAATCGAACTACTCCCCGCGGGCCATCGCCCCGCCTTCACTACTCGCGTCAGACCCGGTATCCATAAGTGACGGTATCTCGGGCATTTCAATCTCGATGCCATCGTCCTGCAAGATACGATAAACACTTTCAAGATGCGCGCGATAAAGCTGATCCCAACGCGAATCCCCTTCCCCGGTGTTCTGATCGGTGCCATACCACCAGAACCAGTCGGACCCTTCCGCTGCGGCCATGGCGGCCCACGCCGCCCGCAGGGCGTCATCATGGGCCAGTTCTTCCTGTCGGGACAAGCCTTCAGTCGCGGCAGCGTAATCCTGGCGCACCTTGTTTAGCCACCACCAGGCACGATTCTCTTCATCTTCCCCTACCCACGTACTGAAATCCCCATAAATCCACGATCCCGGCCAGAGGGATTCAATTTCGGGAAGATTCGCAATTGGGTGGGGAGGAACCCCACGCTCCGGGTTGCCTTCAAGGTATTCGATGGGGGTGACCGTTAGTAGACGTCCTTCGTTCTGCTTTTCCGCCAGCTTGGTGTATACCTGGTTCAGGAACTGCTTAGCGTCAGCGTCCTGCTCGTACCATTCCCAGGCGTTTTCGCCATCCAGCAGGATGGTGATGCAGGCCGTATCAGTTTTCGCTTCCGGGGCGCGGGCCAGAATCTGACGAATCAGGTCTTCCGAGGCCTGCTCCGGGCTCCAGCGCTGGTAACGGAACCCGATCAGGTCGGACAGATGGGTATCACGGAAGAAGATCGCGATTTCACCGCCTTCACCGTCTTTCAACTTGTACGGGGTAGTGGCCTTTAACCCTTCCGGCAACGACTTGGCTAATACGCCATCGCCGGTAGCAATCCATTCTATATTCGCATGGGTAAACAACTTGAGCACATCCGCGGAAACCGAACCCTCGGCAGGCCACATCCCCCTGGGATAGGTGCCGTACCAGTCGAAATAGTTCTGGTTGGCCTGGGTGACATGCCACTGCGCGTCATGCGGCCGGGAGAACTGTACACTGTCCGGAGCCTGGTCGTTCGGGCTTTTCCCGGCGTGCAGGTCATAGATCAACGGCAGAATCGGGTGCGCGAAGGGTGTGGTAATCATCTCAACCTGACCGGTATGCCTGGCCGGGTTGTACATCATCTCCTTGTGGAGGTATTTCAAACGATAGGCGATCAGGTAGAAGTCCGACACCAGTCGAAGCGCATCATCTTCAGAGAAGTGACGTCCCACAGTCCAGCTTTCCCCCGGCCCCTCGGTGACCAAATCGCTCAAATCCACCGTGGTGCTTTCCGACAACTGCACCGGGCCACGCAGGAAATCCGGGTCGAAGAGCGCCAGCCAGAAGAAACATTTCAGGTCACGCTTGTCCTGCACGGTAAAATCTTCGGGGTCTTTTTCCCGTAACGCCACATATTCCGGGAAACGGTTCATGATGGTGCGGGCCACACTGAAGCAGGACCACTCGTTACGTGCCAGGTACTGATCCTCTTCCGGGCCGAACTCCTCCGTATCGGTTAACATCAGGTCAATCCAGGGGTCGGTGTGGCCCTTGTATTTCGCGAGGAATTTGTCGGCGTCAAGGCGTTTACGTTTGCTGGAATAAAACTCACCCAGGCGGTCGGTGTAGAGGTCAATCTGTTCAATCAGAACCGGGGTCAGGTTCACGGTCACATGGATATCCGGATGCTCTTTCAGCATCGCGGTCATGTCGTAATAATCCTTGGTGGTATGGGTGCGTACCCACGGCGCGATAAGCTGATCCTTTTCGGCGTCGTAATAGTTGGGCTGATGCTGGTGCCAGATCAGGTTGACATAGAGGAAACCTTCTCCGCCGGGCATCTCGACCAGGCCGTCCGATCCGGTTTTCGGGGCTTTCAGCTCGACGGTCGCGGTGGGGGTGACATAGAGAACGCTGTTCGGCTCGCCGTAGTTGTTGATCACGGTCGCCGGATTGACAGGGTCGGCGATCCAGTTGCCGTCAACCACAAAACGGTACTCATGGTAGCCGACCGACAGCCCGACACGTGCGGTCCAGAGACCGGTATCGTTGCGAGTCATGGGTGTGGCGCTGTCCGACCAGCCGTTGAACGCTCCCGCCAAAGCGACAGTCTTCGCCGACGCAGAACGGTAGCTGAATACCACCTCACCGTTGTCCATGTATGGTACCGGCGCTTTGCTGCACCCCGCGAGTAGCAACAAAGACACAAGAATTCCAAACAATGATCTCTGCATTCCCGAATTCCTCTCACTTTCAACAACTTGACTCACAGGATAATAGGATAGAAGGATATCAAGGATAAATTCTTTAATTATAGTACTTCTTGGAGGTTCTTGCTGTTTCAGGTTGATAGGGCTGAGTGATTATAACAATGCAACAGTTCCACGGCAGTAGCTATCTTGAATCGTAATCCTCTGGAAACCACTAACACACTACCAACTTGTAAGTTTAGCAGGCTTTAGCCTGCTCCTCTTAGCCCCCGGCTTCAGCCGGGGGTAGCAGAAATCAAACATATCGAGCGCCCTTCAGGTTGCTTTCCTGATTTGTATTCTTTGCCACATGCAAGCACGCTAAAGCTCGCTCATATCTTCGAATATCTCCCTTCACCCGGCTAAAGCCGGGTGCTAAGAGGAGCCTGCTGAAGCAGGCTGACGGCTATTCAATCAGCAGAAACTTTCGATAACCGCTATAGTAATTAAGAATTAGAAATTAGGAATTAATACTTTCAAATTAGTAATTAGGAATCAGTTTCAATTAATTAGCAATTAGGAATTGTGTCAATAAATATAGCTTTCATTTGAGTTCTGTCAATTTGTTGCTGTCTTTACCTTTTCTACTTTCTTTACCCTAATATCTTTCATCCTTGAAATCCTACTATCCTATCATCCTGTTAATTATCAGTTCATCCTGTACATCTTGTGAATCATTCCTGTAAAGGGTCGATCATGAGCCAGTCGTAGACATTGTGTTTATCCGGTCCACCACCGCCACCGATCCACTCGGACGCTTCCTTGTCCACCGAACGGAACTCCCCGGTTCCCGCGCCGCCATGATCATCCTGCCCACCGACCAGTACGGTTATTTTCCATTGTGACGGATCACCCGGCAGGAAGCGCCTCGGAATGCCAAAGCGTATGATTCCCCGGTCCACATCGCCAATACGTCCTGACGCGTCACGAGGGACATACTGCGCCAGCATTTTTCCTGACGCATCTTCCACGTCAATCGGGCCGCCTACATAGATGAACCGATCCGCCGCAAAATCCTTGTCCAGCTTCCAGCCAGAATTGCGTCCTACGTCGGTACGGGTCTTTTCGCCCTTGGTCCCGGAATGGATGCAAATGGTGGCGTAGGTGAGCTGGAAGCCGTACTCCTTGTGCCAGCCGGGATTGACCAGAGCCGCGAAATCCAGCTCGAAATAGATACGCAGGCCATCCTCACGCACTACGAACCCAGTCAGGTCAAGGATGCCCGGCTTGAACACCGCCGCCTTGGGATAGGTGTAACCGGAACCGCCATGATCATCGTTGGTCTCGTCCACCACCGAACAGACCGGGATGCTGGCGCGTGGCTGCACCGTCACCTCATCCTGCGACATCAGGTACCAGTCCGGTGGAGCAAGCGATTTCAGGTCCGGCGCGATGTGAGGCTCGAGGAAAGTCATATCCTCATTGGCGGGACTAGCGGGGAAGTCGGTCGAACCGGGGTATAACTCATCACCACCCATATCATACATTACCCAATTACCGTCCGTAGGCGTTATCATCCATTGATTTTTGAGGCCAATGTCTATTGGAATTATGGGTTTAATGGGAATTGCTCTGACAGGCAAAACCAACTTCTCAATAGCAATTCCGCTAGTATTCACATATTTATAGAATACCGATCCAACCGGTTTCTGATCTACTCGATGACAGGATGCTTTTAAAAAAGCATCCTTGACAGGAACTAACACCTGTGCAGAATTCCAAGCTATAGGTACATGAGGATTCAAAATCCATCTTGGAATCTTCTCTTTTTCGATCAACTCGTACTCAGTAAAGCTAGGCCGCACCCCCAGGTAATCCTGGTACAGGTTTCGGATGAATTCCGCCAGCGACCAGGTCTGGGATACAGTTCCACTGCAATAAGGATGATCATTGCCATCACGTGGTACCGCAGCCAGGTTTTCGCTCAGTGTGCCCGGCGCGCCCCAGTCGAGGATTTGCGTCGCCATTTGCTCGGTCAGCGGCCACGAACCTCCCGCGGCTGTGATGAACGGTCCCGCCAGCCAGGTCCACACGATCCCGTTGTGATAGGCTTCGTCTTTGGGATAATGCCAGGTCTGGTGGTAGGGGTGGAAGTCGGGATCATTCTGCGCCAGTGAGGCCACACCCCAGGGATAGACGCAATGTTCACGCACCTCGTTGACTACCGCTTCCGCTACCTCATCACTGAGCAGGGTATCGGACACCGCGCTGATGGCGAAGAGCTGGTTCGGGCGGATCTTGTCGTCCGGGGCGCCATCCGAGTTCAGGTGATCATACAGGCCGGGTGGATCCTGCTTGACAAACTCCGACTGGAAACTGGTTTTAGATTGTTCGAGTTGTTGCTTCCAGCGTTCCAACGTGGCGGCGGGGACCGGGTTGGATTCACCCAAAGCTTCGGCCATTTTGATGGATACGTCGAGCTGGGTAATCCATAGCGCCTGGATTTCGACCGCACGATTCCCGCGTGGTGACCAGGCTCCGTCCATGCCCTTCGCGTCCATCCATGTATCGGCGTCGCCATGCACCACGAACCCGAGCGGATCGAGACGATGGGCGATGGTGCCCTCATTGGCCAACCAGACCGCCCCTGTGTTCGGTTGCAGATAGGCTTGCCACAGGTCGGTATCACCGCTGTAGAGGCCGTATTCGAACACCTCACGGACAAACCAGGGGGTGCCGTCAGCGGTGTTGTACATGATCTCGCCGCCGGAGACCAGGTTGGGTATTTTACCGTAGTCAGGGGAGTTGGGATTACGCATCTGCCATTCGGCGAAACGTTGCAGGATCGCTTTGGCGTCATCGTATTTGCCCAGCACCAGGCACGCCCCCGGAAGGGAAATGAACGTATCACGTCCCCAGCAGTTGTTGAACCAGGGCAGTCCCGCCCAGAGCAAAACGCCCTTTTCATCCTCGAAGAACAGCCTGGCAAGCGAAACCTTGGCCCAGTTTACCGCAAGGGTGAAACGTTCGTCGGAGCATTTGAACACGGCACGGTTGATCTCGTCCAGCAGCCAATGCTGACGGTTCTGCCATTCCACGCCAAGGTGGTTGTACAGATCGGTCAGACGTTGTTCGAGGTAGAGCGGGTCTTGACCGTAGACGACTGTCGCCTCAAAACGGTTCACCGGGAAGCCGATACCAAAGATGGTTTTTCCGGCCAGTTGCCCACTGTCGGGACCGTGGGCGGAATTCCGCACCGGTTGAATCTGTCGCACGGAGAACGTGGTCTTGCTGCCGAAAGCGACACCGACCGTATCCTCACCGGTTGGTACCATGACAGGCAGGAAACGGAGAGGTTTTTCACGCTTTGCTTCGGGGATATCCGAACCCTGCGGGAACATGAGGAACAGGTTGCATTCGACGTCCACTTTCGGGGTGGAGAAGACGAATTGCAGGTCATCACGTTTCACGCCGAGCAGACGGATGCTCAGTTCATGCCCCTCGGGCCAGTTGAACACGACTTGGTGCGGGTAGACTGTCACTGTGGCGAGGTTTCGGTCCAACGGATCGCCATCAACCACGACCATCCAGTCGTCCCAGAGCTTGCGACGGTCCCAGTGGAAACCCATCCACCCTTCTTCGGTGAAGGTGCGGGTAGAACCGTAAAAAAAGGAGGAACCGCGCCCGGAATAGATGTAAGGGCGTCCTGAACCGGGTTCCATGGTGATGCCCATCTGGTCCAGGTAGTTGAGGTCATAGGATAGATCGTCTTCGGCTGCCGAGCCGGTATGAATAGAAAACGCCATCATGATCAACGTGAACAAAGCTACAAACCGCAAATCCCCTCCCGGGTTGCGCATGCTTTCCCCCTTAAAACGGTTTTGCTTAACACTCTTTTGGCCCCGCCGGTTTGAAGCAAGCCGAAGCGTAGCGCAGGCGGCTGACCGGCGGTGGTCTATTCTTATTCAGATAAGGGAGTTTGTCCTCTTGTAGTAGCATTCCCGACTTGCTCTTAATGATGATTCAGAATCTGCAATCTCGTTTATTGTTTACATTTTCGAAGTATTGCCAGCACAACCCGCAAATCGGGCCACACGTGTAAACAGTTAATAATGAGAAATTAATAATAGGCTATACATTCAGATATTTTTTACTTGCTTTCGGTCCACTAGCACTGTTGTAGGTGGCCGGAAACACTTATCCCCGGGTGCAAGCACCCGGGCCACGCGATCTTCGACACTTTGTAGTCTGTCCCCGTTTTCTTCCCGGCCAGGCATCCGTCGGTTGACGCACAGGTGGCCGGGTTACGCTACCTCTTTTTTCACCTTTTTCACTGTCTACTTTTTTCACTTCCTACTTCATCAGCATCATCTTGCGTGTTGCTGTGAAGGTTCCCGCATTGATCCGGTAGAAGTACATACCGGATGCCAACGGCAACCCGTTATCCGCGGTACCGTTCCACATCACCGAATGCTGTCCTGCGGTGAAATGTTGATCGGTCAACATCGCCACACGTTGTCCCAGAACATTGAACACTTCAAGGCGAACATCTGATGCCTGGGGAATGGTGAATTCGATCGAACAGGATGGATTGAACGGATTCGGGTAGTTCTGTCCCAGCGACCAGGTAAGCGGTAGATCCACAGGTGTGCTCGATACGCCAAGATCGTAAGCGCTGTCGGCAATCACCCACATTTTCCCGCTGTAACTGCTGATGCTGGTAATAATAGTGGACAGATTCGCTCCGGTCCGTTCGTATACATGACCACCGAAAACGTCGCTCAGGTAATACGTTGAATCCGGATCAAGCCCCCATTCTTCAACGGGCAATTGGATCGTTGGAACACGTGACGAACTAAAGAAATTCATCGCGGAAACCACAATAGGTTCACCTTCGATATAACGTCCGACAGTATAGACAAAGCTGTTCTGATCGTTGTTCAGAATTTCATAACTGCCGGTACGTAGCGCGGCAAACTGGTTTCTTGCGGCCAGCAGGCTGCTGTAGCGCCAGCTCACACCATCGGGATCTGTTCCCCAGGGAATCTGACCGCGCTGGCTGGAGACACCTATTTCCTGCCCGGCATAAATCATGGGCACACCGGGAATGCTCAGGAGAAGTTGGGCTGCCAGCCTGGTCTGGCTGGGTGTGTTGTACGAGATATAGCGTGACTCATCATGGTTTTCCATGAAGCGGAACGGGTTCTTGTATGCCGGCCAATCGACGCCGTAATTGGTGATCAGCGTGTTCAGGTTGTTCAGGTTGGGCGGTCCGGGGAACATGTTGCTGAAACTGGCGCTGCCTTCATGGTGCAGGTTCCAGTCATAGGCCAGGTCAAAACGATCTTCGAAGATGCTGAACCCACTTGCCCCGGCTTCACCCAGGAGGAATACTTCCGGTTTCACAGTTTTCAGCGCTTCCCGCCATGCCACCCAGAACTCATCATTACGTTCCATTGGACCCCAGGCGACATCACAACGATAGCCGTCAACATCATGTTCCGTAACCCACCACAGCGACATCTTCACCAGGTAATGCCAGACATCCGGATTGTCAAAATTGAAGTTGGGCAGGGAATACCAGTCGTAATAATACTCGTGGTTTCCGTGAACGTCACGATCATACCAGTCGAAATACGGGCTGTATTCGCCATAAGCGATGGCGTCCCGCATCAAGGGATGTTGAATGGAACTGTGGTTGATTACCAGGTCGAGGATCACTTTAAGCCCATGAGCATGAGCCTGTTCCACGAGATAATCAAAATCAGCCATGGTCCCGAGATCGCTGTCGATGCCGTAATAATCGGTGATCTCGTAGCCGTGTGCGGTTGGTCCCGGGAAGATGGGGGTGAGCCAGACAGCAGTTACGCCGAGGTCAGCGATACGCTGCATGTCATCGGCAATACTCATCAGCACATTTTCCTGCGCATAGGCACGGACAAAGATCTCGTAGACAACAGCATTGTCCACCCATGCCGCACATTCGTTGAGTGTGAAGGGATGTACCGAATCAGGGTACACGGTGACAAGGGTTCGGGCACGGGTAACATTTTCATCCGGGTCGGTCAGTGTCAGGTCGAAATAGTATTCTCCTGAAATGGTGGGAATCTCGAAGGATGCGACATCGCTGTCGTTATTCCAGACATCAATCTCTTCCGGGTTGTCCGGATCGGATACCCATTGGTAGCTTATTTCCTGGCTTTGAGGATCGTAACTCGAGGAAGCGTCAAGGTATACCCGGTCACCGTCTATGTAGTTGTCAAACACGGCAAACGGCGCCAGCACCCGGATCAGTTCCCAGTTCATCACCGGGGACCAGGTAGTGTCCTCATCCGCGACCACATAGGCCTGGAACGAGTTGACGCCCGGTTCAAGAGTAACATCCAGGGAGAAGGTGTCGGTCATGGCCTGAACAGTATGTTCTACGGTGCCTTCATCCGATGTTTGAACGACTGTAATGCTTTGTTCAATATCTGAGCCGATATAGCCCCATAGGGTCCAGTGCTCACGCACTGTCGGCGCGCCATGTCCCAGCCAGCGCATGACCGGGCCGTCGCTGCCCACGTTGGGACCAATCTCCTCCGGATTGATCAATGTGAAGCCACGTCCCAAGTTGTCCAGGGTGGCAATGCGATCCGAGGAATAGTTGTCCAGCACACGGTATTGCGTGGCCGGATCATCGGTGAACATGATATCGTAGACATCGGGCGAACTGCCATCCGCAGAACCGCCGTAATTTGGTCCAATTTCATATATTCCAGCTTCTCCATCATCTCCCTCGCGCATCGTCATGATAGAGTAATACCAACCTGTATTGTATGATCCCAAGATCGCTTCCAGATCAGCTACTGAAACGGTAAAAAACAGCAATCCGTAGGCATTAAAAAACTCATGGTCAAAGCTGATTTCTGCTCCAATGGTATAAGGATCATTGGCAACAATAATTCGATTGCAGGCTGAATGCGATGAATCCGCTAATTCAGTTTCACAAATGAATAATTGAACACCTGTACCGTTCCATTCTGGAGTTGCTACTTCGATGGGAGCGTACGATGGTTCAACTTCCATCCCGGCTATGGTAGATGAAATCTGGATCAACGTACGGGCAAATTCATGATCATCGCCGCTGTTATACGTGATTTCAAACCTGATCGAATCACCGTAAGTGGATTCATAGATATGTACTTCAGTCAAGTCAAAGCTTGGTTCCATTGGACCAATGACCGGAACAGTATAATACCCCGGACCCTTGTTGTCACCGATTGCATCAATCGCGTGGAAGCCATCATTGCCTTCATAGATGCCGATTCGGGTACGTGCGGTATAGGATTCGTTATTTCCATCAGTCACTTCAAATTCAGCCTCATAGGCGCCTTCAGTCATGCCCATGCCGATGGTGACTTCCTGTGGGCCGAAAGCGCCTGTGGATTCATCTATGGTCAGGTTGTAGTCCTGTCCGAGGAAGGAAACGGTTACTGTTTCGCCGATAGTGCCTTCCACATCGGCAGGGTGAACGAATCCGGCGATGGATACCGACCCGCCAGGGGGAACAATGGTGCCGTCTGTTGGTTGCAGGCGCCAGAAGCTGGGAGTATCGCGGGTTTCCAGTTCGAGATAACTGTTGCCGTATTCGCTGCCGTCGGTATAGGGATTGTCGGGGTCGGCGGTCCAGTTGTTGCCGTTTACCACAAACTTGTACGAAGTCGGGATAGCCGGGATTCGCAGGTCAATCGAATAGACACCATTGTCGTCAACTGTCAGAAGATTTGCGGTACCGTTCCAGTTATTAAAATCACCAGCAACACCGATGTAGTTGATGTCATCCGTGGAAAAGGTGGCGTATTGACTTCTCGTGTCATAAACAAAGGTATGCCACGTACTGTCTGTAGGTTCCGGGGTTTCCAGGATAATATTCCAGTTGCTGCCGCCATTGCTGTCCCAGTCGTTGCCGTTAGTGGTGACATAATGCAGCGTGCGCGTAGTGTCGTTGGTCTGGATAGAAATAGACCAGATATCATTATCACCGGCATTAAGAGGTGATTGCACTGCAGCGCCATCCCCCCAGGATACTGTTCCATTGGGCCACATGGATTCCGGTGGCTCGATCCAGTTTCCGGCGCCGTTCTCGTTGATTCCCCAGTGCAGGTTGATGTGGTCCGAGTTGGCCGGAACCGTGCCCAGGCTGGCATCGTAATAGATCGTGAGCAGGTCGCCCGGCTCTGCGTCTTCCGGTTCCCACCAGCTTACTTGCGCTTGTAGAGATGCAGTAAAAATCATCAGGAAAAGAAGGGCTATTGCATGCTGTCGCTTCATGGTTCACCTCGGGTGTCTATCGCTGCAAACGTCAAAACCGGCTATCCATGTAAAGTACACAATATCAAAGCTGAAAGTCATAAGCAGGGTGCAATAAAACCACCTAAAGGGCTCCTTTGTAACACTCGATAAAGCAACGTAATTTCGTTGTTTTCAACCTGTAAGCTGCACCTGGTGGACAGTTTTATCTAATGAAAGTGATACTGCTTGTCAAAGGTGAGTTAGCTACAAGGCGATTTCATGCCTGAATGTTTCTAACAGTCCTGCATAGGAGCGCATGGCCCGATTTGCGTAAGTGTATGACTATACTCTTGAAATGATGGCAAAACTCGTGAGTCGTCGCCCTTGATTGTGAAATATTCGGGCTAGACGATCACTTTCAGAGACAAAAAGGGGCTGACCGGTTATCGGTCAGCCCCTTGATTTGAATCAGGTTTCGATTACTTTGTCAAGACAATCTTTCTTACTTCATGTTTCGAACCGCTCAAGAACCGCACAAAATATACGCCTGATGACAACTTTGATCCATCGAACTCGATACTATGAGTTCCAACCTGTTTGTTTCCATCGTAAAGGGTTTGCACAAGTCGTCCCGTCACGTCGTATACTGCAATCTGAACGTGATTTGCTGCAGGAAGACTGTATCTAATACTTGTTGTTGGATTAAATGGGTTCGGATATATCTCACTTATCCCATAAGATAAGTTCAAATCATCCGTGTCTTCGTCGACAGCAAGCAAATTTGCTGTATCGCCACCGTTTTTAGATGATAATAGTGAAGTACCTGCGAAATCATCATTGTTTGAAGGATCCCACCAATCAAAATATTCATCAGAATCGGGTAAATATCCTTTTAAACGGCCAGCAATGCCATATGAAGATCCATCATGGCCATAACTTTGCCAAACTACTACTACTCTTTCCTCATAATCATCATTGTCAGAATAAGTTTCATAATCTAAGGCTCCATATTCTGGATAATTATGTGATATAGCAATTGCAGGATATTTATTAGTAGATGTTTGTGTGTTATCAGTTATTTCTACTGGTGTGCCAAACCCATTAGAATAAGGAACAATGAATGTTTTATATTGACCACTATCGTAGTCATGATATGCGACAGTATACTTGTAATTGGAGTGTTTTGCTATCACAGGGTTAGCTGTAGTACCTGTGACATCTAAGCTATGTGTCGTAAGAGTAAGTGGCGGACAATTAAAACCACCATTTACAGTAAGCCTTTTAACCCGAACATCTAAATCACCTCTCTCGTAATAAACTATCATATAGTTATTGAGTGAGGATCTTGTAATTGATGGTTTAGCGTACAGGTATCCGGGATTAGCCATTGATTCTATTTGGGTTGGCACACTACTGCTTGCTAAATAAGGATTGTAATGACAGGCATAAACACCCGACGCGCCGGCAGTTGTAGAATTGTTAGACCAGGTAACAGCATATCTATCTAAATATGTACTATTGCCAATCCAGGCAACATCTGGATCATAAAACTGATCACCGGTAATACCTACAATTTCATGAGCTGGCCTGGTTGCCAAGGAGCCCCAATCATCATACTTCCCATACGCCCAGAGTTCCTGGTCATTTTCGAATACGATAACATAGCCACCATGGTCAGCAAAAGCGATGCGAGGCTGATCAACTCGACGGGTAATCCCATCATAAATCGTCTCCTCGTTTTCCCCTTCCCATATACGCGTTGTTGAATTCCATTCAAAACGACGTGTTTTTATGAGAGTAGGATACGAGTCACCAACTTCACGCTCAGACCATGCAACAAGAATATCACCAGTAGAAGGATCGTGTTTGACATCCGGATAGTATTTATATCCGGTTGCTGTCTGGTCAACCTGAAATTCCAGGTTCTCCACCATCGCCATCTGGTTTAGCCATCTTGCCTTTATATGATAGCCATCAGATGTACGCCAAACTGTTACAAAACTACCATCATCGCCTGTTGATATTCTTGGATAGTATTGTCCTGATGATGTTTCATTATTTACATAAAAGGAGGTCTGGGGCCAATAACCGTTACCACCAAAATTTCCTTCAAGATGTTCATCGCCACCATTCATATAATAGTAATAGTGCGTGGCCTCTACTTCATCAAACTCTATTCCTTCATTGCCATCGTTGTACTTCATTACAATACTGTAATCATCCGTACTATTAATATATTCATATAAACCATATGAAGCAGCTGCAACATTGCGAATAACGTATAAACTATGACCATCTGATAAAATAGAATTAAAGTAATCATCAACACCAGTGGCATAAGCTAATTTAGCATACGTATTATTCAGCCTGTAATCATTACCCACGCGATAGGTGTTGTCGATCATAATATTTTTCATCATCAAGATACTATAAAGTTTTGAGTCAAGAATACCTGGGTCGTCATTCCAGTAAGTAAGCGGTTCAGTTCTGAAGATATCCAGCGCGGCAAAATTTGCGCCTATGATATTGGCGACATTACCTTCCCATGCTTCGCCAGGAGAACCGAAATAACCATTGTGGATGAATGACCAAGTTGTGTCGTTCATTGCATAAATGAAAGGGTGCGGATCATCAATACCGGTTACTGCAGTAGCGTAACGTGTATGAGCTAAAACTGCAACCGGATCTTCACTAATCACATCAGAAATTGCCGCGGAAAATTCTGTAGCTTCGTCATCTATATCTTCATCAGATCTGATAACATCATAAGTCAACGTACCTCCATCATAGTAATAGTATATTATTGCCCAACCGTGAACATCACCACCATCAATAGCTTCATCCCGTAAATCGTCTAAATA
Source organism: bacterium (assembly GCA_963669175.1). Taxonomy (GTDB): domain Bacteria; phylum Electryoneota; class Electryoneia; order Electryoneales; family Electryoneaceae. The sequence goes on along the minus strand of OY769902.1, from coordinate 5,287,321 downwards.
TTCGGATAAAGCATCATTAAAGTCGGTAGAACTGGTTCCAATTGCGCCAAATAAATGACAAGCAGAACAAGGGATTGTAAAAACAAATAAAAACAAGAGGAAAAAAACCGGAAGAACAAAAAACCTTGACTTCATGGTACACCTCCATATTGTATTCTAAATGAGATAAGCTCTTATAGCTTATCTGCTAAAGGCAAAATATAAAAAAAACACTAAAAATGACGAAACTGCTCACTTCGCAAATAAACTAATACCTTAAACTACTAAGCCGAAAAGCGGGTAAGCAAGGCCATTGAGAGCTGATAGATCATTTTTAAAAGAATCATTGATAACAATGAAAAAAGCCCCATACCATTACGGTATGGGGCTAGAGTTACTTAAAGTAGTATGAAGCTTACTTCATCAGGGTCATCTTGCGGACGGCGACCTTGCCACCGGCCTGGACCTGGTAAAAGTAAACACCGCTGGACAGGTTGCTGCCGTCGAAGGTCACGCTGTAACGGCCTGCATTCAGGGTGCCCGCATTGTGCGAGAAGACTTCCTGGCCAGTCACGTTGAACACCTTCACCATGACATCAGCGCGGTCATTCAGGCTGAACGCGATCTGTGTGGTCGGGTTGAAGGGGTTCGGGTAGTTCTGCTCGACGCTGAAAGATGTCGGGATGGTTGTGCTGCCCATCTCACGGACTTCGGCAGGATAGTTCTGATACAAGGTGTCTTGGGAACCGTAAATATCGTAGATATAGAAGGTGTCGCCATTGTCTTCGAATTGGATACTGTGGTCCATCTGATACCCCGCTTCTGTATCGTAACCTTGAGTACCGTATTTATATATCTGTGTATTATCACTGGCGGCTGGATAATCAATCGCACGGGAGAAAACGGAGTCACCGGCGGTCATGTCGCCATTCTGACCATCGTCAAAGGCCATGTGTTCAGCCGGGATGCTGCCCCAATCCCAAGACAAAGGTGGTGCGCCAGAAATGGCAACAAAGTCAAAACTGGTTACCTCAGTGTTGTCCTGTACATCGTAAATAGCACCCTCGGCAGCGATTTTGTAGTAGGCCGGGGTACAGTTGACCTGGTAGACGACTGTCAGATCCTGTGTCAGGATGTCATCGGGAGATGTGTCACCGTAGTAGACGGTTTCCGGAATGTACTCGCCATACCCATTGTTGTCGGTGTCTTCTTCGTTACCGGTTGGGACGTATATACGATTGCCGATGATCGTTTCCCAGCCATTCGGGTCATCAACATTGCCATCATGCAGGATGACATACTTGTACTCAAGGTTTGCGCCGATGATGGCATTGTCAAACTCGATCCATGCTGCGTAGATGTTGTCTGTGTCGAGTGAAAGCTGAACCGCGCCGCCCCACTGGCCAATCTCATCGTAGTTGCCACGCACAACGATCCAGTCAGTGGCAGGATCGAATTTTCCCTGAATGATTGCAACTGACATATCGACAGAGAACAGGATCTCAAGCTGTGTGGTTTCCTGGGGTTCCTGGTTCGAGAACCAGACTACATCCAAGGTCACGTCCGAGCCGGCTACTTCCATGGAACGGTTGTTGTCAAGCTGTTCCCAACCATCCGGGCTGTAGAAGTACTTATACTCGTAGGTGCCATCGGCGATTTCGAAAGTACCGGTGTAAATACCATCCTCATCACCGTCGGTAAGGGCCATGGACTCATCCCAACTGTTAAAGTCACCCTTCACATACGTCGTCTGTGTCGCAGGATCAAAGTTTCCCAGATCGATCTGGAAAGACATATTCACCTGGAAGGTGACGTTCGCCGCCATAGCGCCGCCCGCTACAAGAGCAAGGATCATGACGCTTAACAAACCTTTTCGCAACAGATTCATCTGTACCTCTCCTTTTGGTATGAACGGCTCAAACAAAATGTTTTGCCTTCGTGTTTCCTTCTCTACTATCAAAGGGCATTGGCGTTGACCTGTACGCCGTGCCCAGTATTACGAGTCTGCTTTTGCTGCATCATAAAAAATACGTTAGCGAATCCTAAAATTTCAAGGCAATAGAAAATTTATGGACATTTCCGAGCCTGAAAAAACTTTCAAACGCGTAATCGATATTGATGCCTATGTTGCCTTGCAAAGCCAGTTTAGCGCCGCCGCCAAAGGTGAAGCCTGCACCGTTGTCGCCGTCGCCAAAACTGAAGTTGTTTGTTTCCTTTGACGTATACGGTCTAATGCCCTTATACCCGGCTCGCAGGAAGGCATACTCATTGAATGCGTATTCGGTTCCTACGTTGACAAATTCCGTATTGTCGTTCGGAACTACCCAATCGCCGGACAATGTCAACCGGTGGTTTGGCGTCTGAATGACCTCACCGGCGAGTCCGAGACGCATGGTTAAAGGCAGAGGCCATGCTTCGGTTTTAATCTGAGCCGGAACGGACTCGTTGTTGCCTTCCTTGGTCGCATCCGGGTCGTAAAAAACAAGAAGGTCTCGACCTTCCATGCTCATGTCGGTCCCGAAGTTGGTGATATTCATACCCAGACGGATATCCTTGAACGGAGTAATGAACAGGGTTCCCATGTCCAGGGCGAAGCCACTGGCGGATTCATTCCAGATAACCTGACGGATGTATTTACCGGTAAACCCGATAGAAAACCGGTCGTAGAATTTGTAGCCATAGGATACGGCGGCCGCCATATCGTAGGAATCAAACATCAGGCCGGTACCGTCCTGGTATTGTTCCGTGGTAATCTCCATCTCGCCAACGGACAGCATGGTGGCAGAAAGCCCCAATGTTCCTGCCTGGCCCATGTTGAAAGCCAGTCCGATATAATCGAAACTCATGTCGGCAAGCCAGGTTGAATGAACCAGCATCACTTCGGAAGAGTTCATTCTCGCAAGACCGGCCGGATTCCAGAATAGGGAATGTATGTCATCCGACATGGCAACAAATGCGCCACCCATGGCTTGTGGACGCGCCCCGATTCCGATAGTCAGGAACGGTGCGGCAGAGGTGCCGGTTTTCCTCTCTTCTGCCATCAGTGAAACCGGCAGCATAACCAGCAGCAGCATCCAAATCCAACGTCTACCCATATGTCCGTCCATCGCTTGCTTCTTCACGAATGAAAAAGCGATTCGCGTTGTTGTCGCAACAAATTTCAACTTATTTGATGACAGCAAACTTGCCGACATGCTCGCCGTACGGTGAATCGATATGGTAGATATAAACCCCGTATGCGATGTTCAGCCCGTCGAGGTTACGCATATCCCACGATTCACTGCCATCGTGAATGCTGGCATAGTGTGTCAAAGTCTGTACCAGCTCACCACGAATATTGTAGATACGAATTGTACACTGATCCGGCAGGTGGATAAAGGTGATACGCTGTTCCCCACGCCCTGACGTGTACGGGTTGGCCGGTTCCTGGCTGTTAGCGCCCAGGTACGGGTTCGGGTATACCTTTATCCGGTCAAGGTTTATCTTTCCCTTGTCAATCTTGGCCGAACTGGCGTCAAAGGTAAACTGATCGTCTTCCGTGAACGGTTTATACATGCGCAGGCGAAGCGTGTCGCCCCCGGCCGGGTCCAGTACCTGGTCATCGTTGGAAGCTTCGCTGAAGCGGATTTTCCAGGTGCCAACCGTATCGCCGGTTGTCTCTTCCACTTCAAGCAGCCAGATTTCACTGCCGTTAGTGACCTTGTTGTCCGCAGCGCCTGCACCTGGCCTGTATATGAACATGGGGTCCTGACCACCGCTCAGGTTGTGGATCTCAAAGTTGACTTCTTCCTTATCGTAGCTGCGGGGTGGTGGACGCTCGCCAACAAGGGTAAAGGCATCGGAACTGTCAATGAAGTCATCGTGGAAGATGATTTCATAGTCAGCATATTTTTCGACACCGTAATACTTGATCGAAGTAATGGAAATCAGGTCAAGCTGGTAATGAAGCAGACTGTCTTCTCGCACAGGTTCTGTGCCGGAATCCACGCTTCCCGCATACCATTTCGACGCTTCAACAATGATATATCCGGGACGTCTTGGCTGAAGCATATATGCACGCAGGCCGCCAAATACATCCGATTCATAGGTCAGGTAATTGGCATTGGTCATGAATGAACCGGAGGGCAACCCATAAATAGAATCGAAGTAGGTATCAAACATTGCCAGGATTCTACTTTCTGCGCCAGCGTAGCCAAATCCGGTTGGTTCGACCAGAACGTTCTGGTTTTCACCGGCAATCTGTTTGACCGAGTATTCTGTGGCTTGTCCAACGCTGTCCGGATCAAGGAATTCAAAGCGATAGGACATGGACTGGTTCACTTCACGCGGATCAACCACCTCAACATACACCTGGCCATTACTGTAGCCGGCATTGTGATAGGCGGCGCCAACAACCGGCGGCACATACCCCGCAGCAGGCGCTGCCGGGGTGACCATGGCTGTATTGATGTCTGTTGATAGTTCACCGGATGCGTTCAGGAAGATGTACTTCGACGTTTCACCGGGGAAGAAGGTGGCGTGATCTGTCCACGTAGTATCACCATCATCATCAACTGTGTAGTTGGTAAACCCGTCATATCCGTGGTCATAAGCGGTAACGGCGTAATAGTACCGTTGTCCGTTTTCTACCGTTGTATCCGTCCAGACATGTTGAATTCCGGTGTCATCGCCCAGGTAGTAACTGAAGCCGAACGAAGGTTGCGGGAAATACCCGGCATTACCGTTATCCAGGTCGAATTGAGCGATTGGTTTATGGAATACTTTACGACCACGGCCGTCCGTGATGGTATAGTTCTCAAGGAATGCGTAATCCGTTGCGCGATAAACCTTGTATCCTTCAAAGTCATACTGATGCCCAATAGGCATGGAGATGTCAAATGAAGATTCAGCCACATGGTCCCAATAGAGGGTGACTTTTCCATCGCCAGGTACTGCGGTCATGGTTGGTTTTTCCGGAGGCCGGACGAAGTTGTAGTTGTTGTCGTAAATCTGCTGTACTGTGATCTTGTTATTGGTAATGTCTTCCAGGTCTTCACCGAAGAACAGGGCAACGCTGAATCGTTCTGTTTTTCCGGAAGGAAGCGGGAAGTACCCGGAGCCGTATACAAAGTCACCATCCTGCGCGAGGTTCGGGACAACGTCGATATAACCCGGGAGCATCTTTTCCCACAGGCCATCGTCATTGTTCATGCGCAGGTTGCCCGGAGGGGAGAAGTACTCGAAGGAAGTCAAGCCGATCTGGTCGGATTCGTTGATGTCCGTACGGTCGAAATGAGGCTCGCCATAAGTCGGGACACCATCATTTTCACCTTCATCACCTGTACCGCCCTGCCCGTCAGCGCCGACATCGTCAACAGTGGGATCCCAGTCGCCATCATTATCAATGCCGTCATCACGAGCTTCATCGATCATCGGATCATCAACACCTTCTCCGGTGAAGTAATTCTTGTATTTCAGGTTAAGGTGGTCCAGGCGCTTGCCGTTGACTTCCTCACCCAACCGCTCGTCAATCAGGCCGTTGAAATTGTCATCGATACCGTTGACGCCATCTTCAACATAGCTCTCGTTGGCACTCACATAGAAAGTGTCATCACGCACCATATACATAAGCTGCCCACTGGCGGGCATGGTTGTAACGGTACGCTCGTAGGTGTTGTAATCAATCAGTACCAGTTCATCGCCTGTGCCGTAGGAAAGTCCGGTGCTGGTGCATTCGGTAAGGTACAGTGAGTTCAGAACCGGGCTATCTGAGTTCTGGCTGTCACCGTCATTGTCAATGCCGTCATAGGCGTTGCCCGGTGATTCCAGGAATGCGTATCCGGCATAACCGACATTGATTTCACCTTCACGAACCGGCACCCACTGGCCGGAAACCTGGTCGTCGCTATCCCAGGAATAGGTGATGTCGTTATCCGGATCAAAGAAGGCCAGGTCATCTTCCGAGTCGTTACGACCACCGGAAAGAGTGCCGACGACCATGCCGAATACGACTTTATCGTAATCATAGTCGCTGACGTTGGTGATTTCATAGTGCCAGATCAGACAGTCTTCCGCGAGGAAGTGCGCCCACTGGAACCCACGAGCGGCAACACGGATGCCCAAACCACCGCGCGTTGTATCCTCAAACACCGGGTAGTAGCGAACCGGGTTGCTCGGGGGCCAGTCCTGGAATTCTCTATCATTTGTATCATCCATGATGAAGAAGGATTCCTGATCGGCGTTAAACACATTCTTGCCGAAATATCCGTTCCAGGATCCCGGCCAGCCAAGGTCTGTCTGCGCCGCCCACAATTGATCCTTGGGATCATCGTACCTGCGGTCCGGCCAGAAAGAGGGCCAGGTTTCATCTTCATGACTCATGGCAACCAGCCGGTCTTCATTCGGAAGCGGATCAGCGGTAAAACCGGGAAGCGGTTCAAAACCAGAAAAGGTGCCGTCCTGGTTATATTCATTTCCCGACCGTGGTCCCAGGCAGGTAATGACAGACCGGACAGTATCCCCGCCGGGATGGACAAATTCAATACCGACAAGCGGTGTGACATCGCCTACATACTCGTCACCGGTACCAAGCGGCCATTCACCACTCTGCTCACCGACATTTGCCACAAGGCCGTAGTTGTAGAAAATCGTTCCAACCTTGTTGCCGGTATGCCAGTTTTTCGCACGATACAACTCGCTGCCCTTGTATTCTTTGAGCTGCTGTGCCCACCCTGCGGCGCCAAGCCCAAGGAGAAAAATGACAAGGAATACAATGGTTACAGTCTGTTTCATGCCTGATCCACTCATCCTCTATCCTTTCGATGAACCGGATGATCCGGTCCCGTTCACTTGCAATCCTGCTATTAGAACGTAAAATTAATTCCTATGCGCACTTCACGCGGACGTGAGTAATACTGCGGATAGTATAGCCAGTATGTGTCTGTCGATGTGATGTCCGTGTATTCACCTTCCTGGATGTCGGTACGATAGGTTGCGCGTCCGGTGTCCTTAAACACATCGTTCTCGTTCAGACGGTCGAGCAGGTTACGCACCATGAATTCAAGCCGGGCATTGAAACGTGAGCCGGACAGGTAGGGAATAACGTAATACCCACTGAGGTCAACATTCATGTATGTTGGCTTCCGGCCATCGTTCTCGAAGCTTAACCCCAGGTCGGCAATGACACTTGAACCGGTTTCGATGGTAAATGGCGTGCCGCTGCCGATCGTACCGATTACCGAAACGCCCCATTTTTGCGGGACAATATAGTTGAAGTTCACATTCAGCGTGTGTCTGCGGTCCCAATCCAGCGGAATAAGCTGCTTGATTGGCTCTTTTACATCATCGCCATTCTGGGCGTTGTAGACATCCTGCGGATCTGATGCGATACCCTTGGCGACCTGGAATGTGTAGTCAACACCGTAGCTGATGTTGCCGGAATAGCGCTGATCCAGCTTGAGGATGATACCCTTTACTTCAGCAATGTCGCGGTTGGTGTACTGCGCATATTTCACACCGGGACTGTTCGTTTCCACGATCAGGTCCGCCGCTACCAGGCCACGAATGTCACGTTGATAAATACTGACGCCAATGCTGAGATCCGGTGTCAAGGCCTGGTCAAAACCAAACTCGTAAGAGATTGTCTTCTCCGCTTCCAGGTCGGCGTTACCCATGACTGTATGCAAGCCGGCGCCCTGTCGTTTAATCTCAAATTCGGGATTTGCATACAGGTATTCGTAACGTGGCCGTTGGAAGAAATGACCGTAGGCGAAGTGTAAAACACCACGTTCGCTGATGGGATACCCGATCCCCAGGCGCGGCGAAAACTGCGTCTTGGCCGAGGGGTCTATATACCAGTTGTTCAACCTTTGTGATAAGGGTTGCAGATGTTGAATGCTATTGGCGTCGGTATAGTAGCCTTCCTTTACCGGGTGGTACACATCCGGATCTTTCGGATAACGCAGGACTTTTCCGTTGGAATTGAAATAGTCGTATCGTACACCAATGTTAATCACCAGGTTCTTCAGTTCGATTTTGTCCTGTATGTAACCCGCGTATTCAATCGGATCATACAGATAATGGTCATGATTAAAGTCCGAAACTGGCGGAATGTGCCCGTCATACTCCGGAATAGTGGGGCCGATATCGCCGATGTCATCATTGATGCTGCGGTAGAAAACTTCGTTGATATTATAGTTTAAGCCGGCCTGGACATAATGGACCGGGTTCACCTGCCAGCTTGCCTTGCCCTGAACTACGTGAGTGTTGGTATAGCGGCGGAAATGTTCGTACTTGACACCAATCATCTTCAGCGTGTAAGATGGATTTGTATCGCTGAATCCGTAATAATCATAGTTGTAACGCGGGTCGTTGATATCTTCATATACATAATGCTGGTACTGGATAAAGTTGTTGGAATAGCCGAATTCCATAAACATGGACTGGTTTACGGCATAGAGCAGTTTTACGTTGTTGGTCCTGGCATTACGGAACCGCTTATAGTCACCCTCAGGTATCTGCAGGTAATCGCGGTCAAAATCCATGTATTCACGATCATCCCACAGCGATGTGACACTGAGTTTCAGCTTGTCGGTCAGGTCGTAACTGAGTTTGCCGAACAGGTAAAGATTTTCATTGGGATTCATCGGCACGGCTTCATTGTCAGAACGGCCCCACTTGTCAAGCATGGCGGCAAAGTTATCGGTATCTGACTTGTCCGGATCCCACCCCAGCGAGTCCATGAAGGCATCAGCCAATTGACCTGCTACAACCGGATTGTTGTTTTCGAAAATGGACTCGTAGTATTCACCCCATGCAACCCATTGATCGATAAAGTCCGGATCATACTTTCTGCGGCCATACATCCAGCCTTCGTTGTCTTCCAAACGAGCATTCACGAAGAACTTCAGTTTTTTCACAAAGGGCGTAGGGCCGGAAAGAGAGAAATCGTAGTTCTGAATGGCAGTGGGGTCAATATTATCAATGTAATCGAACTCATTACTATGGTTGGAATAGTAATCGCCAATCTGAGCGCCCAGCATACCGTGGTACTCGTCGCCGCCATCCTTGGTCACCAGGTTCACAACACCCGACATGGCCTGACCATATTCTGCGTTAAAGGTGCCGGTAATGACCTGTAATTCCTGGACAACGTCCTGGTTGACCTTGGTCGACTGGGTGTTGTCATAAACATCCTGGATCGGAATGCCATCCAGCATGTAGACCACTTCACCGCTACGACCACCTCGGAAGTGCCCATCCACAACACCGGCCTGCAGATCAACAACTTCCTGTGTGTTTGTAACAGGCATGATTTCAAGGTCTGTTGCATCAACGGAGGCAGTTGAGAACGTACGGTCGGCCTTTACCTTGGGACGTCTGGCAATGAAGGTGACTTCTTCACCGGCAACCACTTGTTCGCTCAATTCAATGTCAACCGTACTTGTGACATCGACATTGACTTTGATATCCGTGATGTTCTGAACAGCGTAGCCGACGGCAGAAACCTGGAGGGAGTATGTGCCGGGTGCAATATTGATGATGTAATAGACACCATCGAGGTCGGTTGCGGCGCCACGAGTGGTGCCGTCCAGGACAATATTGACACCGGGAACAGGTTCACCGGTAGCAGCATCAGTCACTTTGCCGGCAATTTTACCCGTTGTTCCGGAAAGGGCAAACCCCGCCAACAGCAGCAGGATTGCTCCGGAAATAACCCACACCTTTAACAAATGGGACATGCAGATACTCCTTCCAAGCAGATCTACCCAGGATCGGGGAAGCTGTCCGCTTACTGTCCTGCTGAATTCTGACTTCTTACTCGTTCATGGTGCATCGGAACAAACGTAGAAACATTACTGTCTCAGCGCTGTCGGTGAAGTAGCCCGTCCCAGGATGTGGCAGCACGAATGGCAAACGTAATAAGGGACCCTATAATCCCGGTCCCAGTGTGTAAACAGCAATGTTTCTAAACGGCTCCGTAATATTCAAGAAACAACGAATCGATGGAATTTAGCGGGTTCTTCATAAGATTGCAATGAAATCAAGATCATTTTCAAAAATATAGAATCGCAAACTTCCTGGTCAAGCTGTTGCAATCGTGAATGTTAAACGATGCGCTGGAGTCCATGCAATGTGAGGGCAGGGGTTCAATAATTACTAAAGATACACTTTGAGGTCACAATTGTCAGCCGGTACAACATCACGGCTGGTATGCCTTCTGGGCTAAACTCACTGAAATGGTTGACTTCCGTTATAGCTGTTATTGTTGACAGGCGCGCAGTTTCAATTAGAATTTTCCTGTTTATCATTGGCCTTGGAGCAGAAAAGACAGTATATTGCACCATCACTGCGAAGCAGGTGTAGATTGATTGCGTAACTGGTTTATCGTGTGTGCGAGTTTTTATCGTGTTCAACTCGTTTAATAATTTGGACTTTGCGAGGTTGCCATGGCCCTCAGAAAGAGCATTCTCCTCTATTTGAGCTTCTCCGTTCTGCTTCTTGCTTGGAGTGGCTTAGCGGATTTTGCCGCTGCACAGACTGCCGATAACCTGGAAAACCTTGAACTTCAACAAGTCATTCACACGCCTACGGCCGGCTTGCTGAAGAAAGGGCAATACCAGCTTACCATGCGCAGTTTCGGGAACGGCGGGATGAATATGGGGGTCGGAATGGGCCTGTTTCACCGCTTCATGTTTGGCGTTTCCTATGGTGGTGACCACATCCTGGGTTATGCAGACCCGGTTTGGAACAAGTTCCCCGGTGTCATTGCGAAGTATCGCCTGATTGAGGAGACAAATGTCCTGCCTGCGATCACCATTGGCTTTGACATGCAGGGGCATGATTTCTGGAATGAAGACCGCTACCTTTTCAAAGCCCCGGGTTTGTTTGCCGCTGCATCCCGGAACTGGATGAGTTCACTGGGACGGTTTGGCATTCATGGCGGCGCGAGTTACAACACCATTGAAACAGGTGATGAAGACCGAACGATTGATTTCTTTGCCGGTGTCGATTTCAGTTTCAACGAGCAGATGGTTATTCTGGCAGAATATGATTTTGCCCTGGATGACAATGTGGAAGATGGAATGTATGGTGAAGGAAAAGGCTATTTGAGCGCCGGGGTACGGTGGAGCTTCGCGCAATCCTTCGCGCTGCAATTCAACGTGACGGATATTCTGCAATCCAGCGCCAGTACGCCCGGGATCGGACGTGAGCTGAAGATTATCTACGTAGAAGCATTCCAGTTTTAACGCATGGAAGTGGTGAAGGGCATGAATCCCAGGAAGATCCTCAACGCATCTGCTGTTCTACGAATCTCGGCTGTTTCCCTATTGGTTCTTGTTGTCCTTTCCGGGGGCGGTATTCTTAATCCTGTGCTGGCACAGGGTTTTGGCGTTTACGGCCCGGTTATGGGATACGGTGATGCGTTACAGGTGGCAAGAGCTTCAAGTGGTGTGGCCCTTGGATCAGGGGTTTCTGCCGGACTGAACAATCCTGCGCAGTACGTCTGCGACAGAAATGAGATGACTGTCGAAGGGAGCATCTGGGGGGCAGCATCCTACCGTTCCGGAACAGATTCTCGTAGTCCACGCATCGAAGTTGGCTCAGTGCTCTACTTGACCCGCCTGGGCAAGGGTAATTTTGTTTTGGGATATGTTCCGCGATCCTGTGTTTTTGGTGGTGTCGAGTACCAGTATGTCACTCACAGCGCTCGATTGGGCTTACTTAATATCGAGGCTGCCTATGCCCGCAGCCTGTTCAAGGGGTTGGATTTCGGAGCCGCTGTTCGATGGGTGACAGGCACCTATGGTGTCGGTGCGATTGCTTCCGGTTCTGCCCGGATTGAGGATCTTTACGAACCGAACCTGTATGAAGTAGCGGCGGGATTACGCTGGAATCGTGAACGATATGCCTGGGGAGCCAGTGTTGTCTTCCCGGCTGTGGGTACTGTGGTACATCGAGATCCGGATGGAAATGGCTTCAGTCGTGCCTCTACTGATATCACCTTCAATGGTGCGCCGACTTTCAGGGTTGGATTCGGCATACGTGGTGAAGAATACTCTGCCGAATGGGACGGTACACTGACATTAGCCAATGGCATCAACCACAATACAACAGTATTTGATGGAGAAGGAATCTACGAGGAAACGGGAATCGCCATTCATTACAGGGGATGGGATCCGTTGACACTTGATACCGGGATTCGTGCGCGTTTCGGTGATCCTGCCGCGAACGGGTACCTGATATATGGTCTTGGTGGTCAATATGCCCTTTCCGAAGGACTGGCCCTGCAGGGAGGAGCTGGATTCATGCTGGCGACCTGGGGCGATATGGCAGACTATCCCATTGGGAAACTGTATCCTTTCGTGCTGCGATTTGGAGTGCTGATCATCGAAGTTGATGATGAGCGTTAAGAAGTGAAGCGATTTGTATGAATTGATCCACAAGCCTGAAAGCCTGACATTACTCCTGTGAGTTATCTGTTTCACGGTTGAGTCGCTTGACCCTGCCTGAAAAGCTCCCTACCATAATCCGCGATACACATTCACCAGCCTTTTAAGGAGAGTCATGATTGCTATTGATCTTCGCAGTGATACCGTAACACGTCCATCCAAGGAAATGCGCCGGGCCATGTACGATGCCGAAGTGGGCGATGATGTTTTCGGCGATGACCCGACAGTCAACAAACTCCAGGAAAAAGTCGCGGATCTTCTTGGCAAGGAACGCGCCCTGTTCGTTCCGTCGGGAACAATGGCAAACCAGATAGCGATCAAGATTCATACCGTTCCTGGTGATGAAGTCTTCTGTGAGGCGGGCAGCCACATCTTCAATTATGAATCCGGCGCTCCGGCTTTTATTTCCGGGGTACAGGTTCATCCCATTCCCGGTGAACGTGGCGTATTTACAGCGGAGCAACTGGAAGAGCGCTTGCGGTCGGAAGATCACCATTTTCCTCCGGGAAAACTGGTCGTCATCGAGAATACGCACAACCGGAGCGGGGGCAAAGTCTGGCCAGTGCGTGAAGTCAGGCGTTTGTCCGGCTTTGCCAAAGAAAACGGAATGGCGGTGCACCTGGATGGAGCGCGTCTTTGGAACGCAGCGGCAGCCAGCGGAATATCAGAAAGAGAATGGGCCAAGTTTGCGGACACGGTATCTGTCTGCTTCAGTAAAGGGCTGGGCGCTCCAATCGGAAGTTGTATCGCTGGACCGGAAGAATTGATAGAAGAGGCGCATCGTTTCCGTAAGCGTCTTGGTGGCGGCATGCGTCAGGTTGGCTTGATCGCCGCCGCTGCTCTCTATGCTGTGGAGCATAACAGGGGACGCCTGGTTGAAGACCATCGCAGGGCGAAGAACCTTGCAAAAGGGCTGGCTGAAATCAGTGGTTTCAGCATTGACCTGGATCATCTTGATTCCAATATCATTATCCTTGATATGTCTGAACGCGGTCTCGCAGGCACAAGGTTCGCCAGCGCTGTAGCGGCAAGGGGCATGCACGTAACACTTGCCGGAAAATACAAGGTGCGCCTGGTTACCCACCTGGATATAGATGACGACAAGATCACCAATGCACTGAACATTGTACACGAACTTTACGGGTGAAAACCCGGCGGGGGAGGAAAGCATGGAATTGACAAGGAGTGATCATCCGTACATCACAGATCTTCACATCGGAGATTTTTTTGACGGGTACTACGTACTTCGCAGCGTCAAGCTGGGAACCACTCGTGCAAACAAACCCTACCTGACATGTGAATTCACGGATCGGACCGGGAGAATTTCCGGCAAGCTATGGGAAGATGCCAAGGTTGCCTACCAGGTGCTCAGTGAAGGGACTGTCGTTAAGGTGCGCGCCGGAGTGGGAGAATACCTCGGCAATCCTGAATTGAAGATCCTTCGCATTCGTCCTGCAGAAGAACCGACAGACATGAGCCGTTTCCTGCCGTCAACAGACTATGATCCCGAAGAAGACTGGTCTGTAATCCGCTGGGCGTTGAGCAGGATGCAGCATGAGGGGTTGAAAAATCTCATGCTTTCCCTGTTGGGTGACGAAGAATTCATGAAGCAGTTCCAGTCCGCCCCGGCAGGAAAACGCTGGCATCACGGGTATCTCGGCGGCCTCCTGCAACATTCGGCGTCCATGGTCAAGATAGCATCCAGGTTTGGCGAGCATTATCCGCAATTGAATACTGACATACTGATAGCAGGAGCTTTCCTGCATGATGTCGGCAAACTCCAGGAACTCAAATACGATACAGCTATCGACTACACGGTTGAAGGCCGGTTGCTGGGGCATATCGTTCTTGGGGCTGACTTTGTCCGGAAAGCGGCGGAGAATGTCGAAGGTCTGGACCGTGAAACCCTGGTTCATCTGCAACACCTGATTCTGAGCCATCAGGGAAAACGTGAAAATGGCTGTCCGGTTGAACCGATGACGCCTGAAGCCTTTGTGCTGTATTACCTGGACGAAATCGACAGCAAATTGAATGCGATCGAACGTGAGCTGGATAAAGCCGGAACAGGAGGCGGTGTCTTCACAGATTACATCAACCTGCTGGGCAGAATGCTGTACAAGGGTGGCGGACTGGAAGACTGTGAACCGGATGTGACTGAAGAGGAAACACCGGAACCGGAACCGGAAGAGGATTCAGAACAGTAGTGGACCGATCCAGGTGAACCGATCCACTAGATACTGCTTTGGTGACATCATGAAAATCTATACAAAGACAGGTGACAAGGGACAGACCAGTCTCTTAAAAGGCGGGCGTGTGTCCAAGTCCAGCGCCCGCGTGGAAGCCTATGGCACCCTGGACGAGCTGAACAGTTGGGTCGGGTATGTTCGTTCTATCAACACCGATGCCGAGGTTGAAGCTGTCCTGGCACGCATCCAGCCGAAAATTCATACCCTGTGCAGTGATGTTGCCGCCGAATTTGATGAAGAACCGGAACAGTTCGCGATTCCAAGGATGACCGAGGAAGATGTGCTCGAACTGGAACGTGATATCGACCGTATGGACGAAGACTTGGAGAAATTGACCCATTTTATCCTGCCCAGTGGTTGTCCGGCCGGAGCAGCGCTGCATATTGCGCGGACAATTTGCCGAAGAGGTGAACGCCGCCTGGTAGAGCTAATCGATGAGGTAGGAAAGGTGAACAGTTTTGCGGTCAAGTTTACGAATCGCCTGTCCGATCACCTGTTCACGCTGGCAAGATGGGCCAATCACCGAGCGAATCACCCGGAAACACCCTGGAAAAGCACTTGATTTCTGTAGCTCTGTAAAACATTTCCCTGTCACAGTCCCGACTCACTCGACGTTGCGTCGTGAGTCAAAACAGCATCACAGTATTCAAACTGCAACGATACCGGAAGCGCCATCACTTGTGAATCGGGCCACCCAGGCTCTCCGCAGTTCCCGACTTGCTCATAATCCGCTTCATAAGAGGACGCCCCACAAATCTTGTCAGCATCTCGAGAGTATCGTGTTGCACTTCCGGCAAATCGGGCCATGCACTCTTTTGCAGTACTGTTAGAAACGTACAGGGCCACCCGACTCTGTGAAAAAGGTTCGGGAAAGGTGGCTGTAGCCTTTTTCTTGTGAGCAGGCAGGAATTACATGGAAAAGGGTCCAGTTTCCTTTTCCATGAATGCTTCAAGAGTATTCCGTATAAGCGCAAGGAAAAGGATCCCGTCCCCTTTTCCCGGCAATCTCCTCATGACAGAATGAAATTGAGAACAACTTCAGTACATGTTCCTGTCAGGTTTTCTTATACCCGGCGAGAGAGTCAGCATTATTTCAATTTAATTCTCATTTGTTTTGTACTCGTGCAAAATGGGTTCTTATTATATAGAAACCACTGGAGGGTGATCAATGAGATGTTGGATGCGTGTACGGTACTCCTCTGTCGTGTCCTGCCTTGGGATGTTAGTACTCCTTGCCTTTGTTCCTCTTGTAGACGCGGATGACTCCTCTTTAATTCGACCTGGAAGGCTACTATTTCGCCTGGCTGCGGATGTTCCTCTGATTGAAGATCAGGAGGGGAAGATCACATGCAGCATTCCTTCGCTGCAGGAGCGTTTCGATCGATTACATGCCAGTCGAATAGAGAGAAAATACCCTTTTATAAAGCCCCCTGAAGATCCTGCCGTTCCAGACCTGTCACGAATATACCTGCTTGTTTTTCCGGAAAACCTGGATGTAAGGACTGCTACAAAAGTTCTGGAAGCCCATCCGGCGATCACCTGGGCGGAACCGGATGTGATCTGCGAGTGTTTTGAAGTGCCCAATGACACCACGTATCACGTGATGCAACATCTCCGGCAGATTGATGCCAGTGAGGCCTGGGATATCCACCACGGTGAAGGTGGTGACAGCACGATTCTGATTGGAGTTGTTGATACCGGGATTGCCTGGGATCACGATGACTTGGCTGCCAACATGTGGAATAACCTTGGCGAAGATATCGACGGCGACGGCGTTACGTGGTATCGGGAGGGGAATGGATGGAGTTTTGATCCTGATGATGTAAACGGGATTGATGATGACCAAAATGGTTTCATTGACGATTTCTGCGGCTGGAACTTTTATAACGCTGAAGGGGAAGAGGACAATATCGCAGATGATGTGAGTATAACCAGCCATGGCACACATGTGAGCGGACTCTCAGCAGGTGGCACCAATAATGGATTCGGGATTGCCAGTATTTCATGGAATGTCAATGTCGTTGCCACAAGTCATTCCGACTATGCAGGCACTTCGGCATACAATACGTTTGATGGTGTAGTTTACATGATCAACCTTGGTGTGGATATAATCAACTGCAGTTGGGGCAGCTCCATGTATCTTCGCGGCGGAGAAGAAATCATGCAATATGCTGCCAGCCAGGGGATTGTTGTTGTGGCTGCCGCCGGCAACAGCGCCTCAGATACTCCTTCCTATCCAGCTTGTTATCCCTGTGTAGTATCTGTCGCATCGGTTAATTATGGTAATGTCATGGCTGATTATTCATCTTACGGTACATTGGTGGATGTCAGCGCGCCGGGTGGCGATCACTTTGCTGATTCCGGTATTCTGAGCACAGCAGGTACAAACTCGTATTCAAGGATGTGTGGTACGTCCATGGCTTCCCCAGTGGTTGCGGGGTTGTTCGGATTGCTGAAGTCATATCACCCGGATTGGGAGCGTGAAGAACTGATCAACCAGGTACTTGGCACGACGGAGGATATCTCTCGTTTAAATCCTGGCATGGAGAATCAACTGGGGACTGGCCGGATAAATGCATTCAACTGCCTTGATGAAGAAAACCCATCTTTTGAACGTGATGTTATTCTGCATTACAATGTCATTCAGCCCCGTATGGCAGGTGTTCATGAACCGTATGAGAATATCTATTTCAGCATTGAATTGATGGAACTTACTCATGAAATCGCCCCCGGGAATGCCCTGCTGCGGATCAG
Source organism: bacterium (assembly GCA_963669175.1). Lineage (GTDB taxonomy): Bacteria > Electryoneota > Electryoneia > Electryoneales > Electryoneaceae. The sequence goes on along the minus strand of OY769902.1, from coordinate 5,269,911 downwards.
TACTGCCGATGAAAGCATTCACCTTGTTGACGACACCTGTGCGTTTGTAATGCCCGGTGAGGGTACCTTCATTCTGGAGGACGCATTCTGCCTAACTGTGGACGAGGATGCAGACTATCATTTAGCAAGAATCAACCTGGAAATTGAAGCGGATTTCCCGGTTGTTTTCGATACGGAGACAGAGATCATGTTTCCGGCAGGCGCCGGGGATGTATTTGTATTTGATGGCGACCCCGATGGGCTGAATTTCAGCGGACAGTTTATCACGGAATTCCTTGAATCTCAGGGACTGGATGTGGTTTACGCCGAAATCTTCCCAAGCACGTTCCGTGGTTTTGATGCAGTATTCCTGAGTTATGGCAATTATGGGCTTGACGGTTCCACCTATTCTGCTTTTACGCCAGCAATGTCACTGGTTGTTGAGCGCTATATCGAGAATGGTGGGAATGTATACCTGGAAGGTGGTTGCGCCCTGGGGTTTGACCAGCGTTACAACACTGACCTGCTTAGTCTTTTCGGAGTCAGGACCGTCTTGTTCAGCAACGAGTATGTACCGCGTAATGAGATTGTTGGGACTGCTGGTACATTGGGCAATGGGCTATACTACCTTGAATCCAATCAGGTAAATCTGAATTGGATAGACGCTCTTGCGCCCGACAGGAATGGCGCAATCGCATTTAATCTGGCAGAATATGGACCGGTAGCTATTCAAAATGAGGGTGACTATGGGCAACATACTTTCTGCATGTCTGTGGTTTTGAATGCGCTGGAGGGGACCGGTCAGAATTCACGTGATCACCTGTTAAGCAGGATTTGTGAGTATTTCAGTCTGTCGCTGCTGAACCGGCCCGCAATTGAATCGGATATTCGATCCGGTCATGCCCCGGTGACAATTCAGTTTCAGGATGCGACAATAAGCAATGAGTATTACCCTGTTCTTGATTGGGCCTGGGATTTTACCAGTGACGGGGACTTTGATTCATACCTGGAGAATCCGGAGTTCACCTATACTGTTCCCGGTGAATATTCTGTTACCCTGCAAGCCGCGAATGGCACAAATACACAGTCACGCGTATATCAGGACTACATTCGTGTGTTTGACGGTGAAAGCGCGTTGGAGTTCGGCGAAGAATGGTCGGCAGCGGATATACATATGCCGGGACTGGATAACCTGGCAGATGAACTCACGTTTGAAGCCTGGATTTCACCCGCCAGCTATGGTACGCAGGATTCGGCGGGGTTTGCCCATATTGTTGAAACGGATGGCTTCAGCCTGTTCCTGCATAATCGGGCAAGTTCGCACTATCCCGCGAGATGTCTCGTTGCAAAGCTACGGTTTTCAGATTACAACAACTACTGGATATGTACGCCAGCCAATTCCATACATGTCTGGGGGTGGCAGCATATTGCCATGATGTATGATGGTGATGAAGGCACGGTTGATCTTTTCATCAATGGCGAACCCCAGCCGGTCGCGTATTCAATGGGAAACATTGGATCGGAATTGCGAATAGATGAACAACAAATGGTCACAATCGGTAACAGTTCTGATCATTCGAACCGGTTTGTCGGCGACATGGATGCGGTCAGATTCTGGCAGGTTGCCCTGGATGAAGCAACCCTGCTGGCGAATTCGAATCATACCCTCGAGGGAACCGAACCCGATCTTGCCGCCTGTTTCAGTTTGAATGAGGGCAGTTATGATACCATCCGGGATTGCAGCCCGAATCAGTATGAAGGAATCTGCACGCACACCGAATGGGTTTTCGGAACGACTTTTGAGTATGCTGGTGTTGAGGATTCCAGGGAAGAATTGCCGCAATCCTTTGCATTCCATGCACCCTATCCCAATCCTTTCAACCAGTCCGCCAATATCAGGATCGATCTGCCGGAGGCCGGGCAGTTGAGTCTTGTTGTCTATGATGTCCTGGGACGCAAAGTTGCTACCCTGCACGAGAAACAGGTCGCAGCAGGGTATCACACGATACATTGGAATGGACTTTCAGATAGTGGATTTCCTGTAGCCAGCGGTATGTATTTCTGCCGGGTACATTTTGTCCAGCACGGGGTACGTGATGTAAGCCAGGTTCAGAGGATGATCCTGTTGCGCTGATCAAGTTGCAGAACCTGTATCTTACGAGAACAACAGGAGGAAATTCAGATGATTAGATGCGAACGTGTACGGCTTTCCTCTGTCATTACCGGTCTTGGATTATTGTTATTCGCAGTTGTATTGATTCCTGCTGCAATGGCCGGATCGGATGATGAACCTTATTATCAACCCGGACGACTCATCTTTCGTCTGGCGGCGGATGTTCCCCTGATCGAGGATCAGGAAGGTGATATTTCATGTGCCATCCCAGCCCTGGGTGAGCGTTTCAAACGATTGGATGCTTTTCGTCTGACACGCAAGTATCCCTACGTTGAGTCTCCCAAAGATCCTTCCGTTCCCGACATGTCACGAATCTACCTGCTTGAGTTTCCGGAAGAAAAAGATGTACTTGCCGCTGCAGGAATGCTGGCGGTACACCCTGCCATCACCTGGGCGGAACCGGATTTCCTGTACTTTCCGCAAGAAGGTCCCAATGACCCATTGGCAATAGATCAGCATCACCTGGCGCAGATTTACGCGGACGGCGCCTGGGATATCCACCAGGGGCAGAATGGCGACAGTGTTGTAGTAATTGGTATTACGGATACCGGTGTTGATTACAATCATGTTGATCTGTACATGAATCTATATCAAAACCTTGGCGAAGATGCAGATGGAGATTATTTAACCTTATATGCTGATGAAGGTGGATGGCATTTTGATTATGATGATATCAACGGCATTGATGATGATAATAATGGGTTTGTAGATGATTTTTGTGGTTGGAATTTTTATGAGGATACGAATAATGCAGATGAAATATATATATGGTGCCATGGATCCCATGTCGCCGGAATAGCAGGCGGTGTTACGAATAATGACCAGGGGATCGCCAGTATTTCCTGGAACGTGAAAATATTGGTTACAAATCACACACCAGCACAAGACGGATTAATATATAATGGTTTCGACGGGGTAATGTATCTTATCAATATGGGCGTGGATATTATTAATCTAAGTTGGGGTAACAACTACTATTCCATTTTTGCAGAAGAGACGATAACATACGCTGCCAACCAGGGAATTATCGTTGTTGCCGGCGCTGGAAACGATGCCAATGACACAGCTTTCTATCCCGCTTGTTATCCCTATGTGATTTCAGTCGGCGCTGTGAATATATATGATCATAAGACACAGTATTCAAATTATAGCACTCTTGTAGACCTGTGTGCGCCGGGTGGTGAGCTCGTTGCAGATGGTGGAATTCTGAGTACTGTGAAGGGAGGAGGATATGGGGAGAAGAGTGGCACATCCATGGCTTCGCCATTGGTAGCCGGTCTTTTAGGCTTGCTTAAGTCATATCATCCTGATTGGACACGTGAAGAGCTGATTTACCAAACACTTGCGACAACAGATGATATATCCAATCTGAACGGAGATTATGCTGGTCAAATGGGAACTGGACGGATTAACGCCTATTCTACCTTCACAGAAGAAAATCCTACGCTGGAATGTTCACCGATAGTACAGATGAAAGGAATAAGCACACGTGAAGCCGTTGAAGGGGAACCGGAAGGAAGCCTCTATATCAGTGTTGAGATGTTGTCGCTAAAACATAACTCTAGTCCTGGAAACGCCACACTGCTTCTTACTACGGATGACGAATCCATAGACATTCTTGATAATAGTTGCACGTGTACTATCCCGGCTGAAGGGCAATTTGTTCTGGAAGATGCGTTTTGTATCACTGTTGAAGATTGTGAAGACTTCAGACTCGCCAGGCTTTTATTGGGTATAGAAGCCGATTTTGAAGTTTCTTTTTACGAAGAACCGGTTATTACCTACGCTATCGGAAACAATGGTGTCCTGGTATTCGATGGTGATCTGGATGGCACGGACTATAGTGGTCTGTTTATTTCCGAATACCTTGAAATGCAAGGTTTGACAGTGTTGTATACTGATGAATTTCCAAACTCACTCCAGGGCTTTGATGCTGTATTTCTAAGTTTTGGGAACTTTAATGTTGACGGTTCCACCTATACACCATTTACGGGTGCGATGGCTTCCGCAGTGACAACTTATCTCAGACGAGGTGGACGTGTTTATCTGGAAGGCGGCAGTTCGCTTGCATATGATCAAGGAACAAACAGTGAACTTCTTCAGCTTCTTGGGATAAATATTCTGGATTCAGGTGTTCAGGATTATGAGTGGATTCCTCTTATCGGGCAGCCAGGATCCATTGCCGGCGGAATGCATTTCCCATCTTCCACCCAGCATAACCTGAACTGGCCAGATCGTTTTCAATTGGAGAACCTTGGACGGAATGCGTTGATTGCTGATGGTTATGGCGTCGTAGCGGTACAACATGAAGGTGATTACGGGCAGAAGTCCTTCTGCTTCTCACTGACCATTGACGGTTTGGGTAGTGGTGAAGGATATTCCAACGAACACCTGTTGAGTGAAATTTGCATGTTTTTTGAGCTTCCCCTGCTGAACCGTCCCGGGATGGTGGCAAATACGCGAACAGGTAACCCACCTGTCACAATTCGGTTTGAAGATGTATCTACAGCCAACCACTATCACCCCATTCTGCAACGATTCTGGGATTTTAACAGTGATGGTGTCTATGATTCACATTCGGAAATTACTGAATACACCTATACAACACCCGGAGAGTATTCGATTACTCTCAATACTATCACAGATAACAGCTCACGTTCCACGGTATGGGAGAATTATATCGTTGTGTTTAATGGGGAAAGTTCGCTACAGTTTGGCGAAGAAGGATCTTGCGCACAAACAATTGTGCCGGATCTGGATGAGCTTGCAGATGCGTTTACTCTCGATGCCTGGATATCTCCGGATGGGTATGGCGAGGTGGATTCCGCGGGATTTGGGAGAATCGTATCCACCGATGGCTTCAGCCTGTTCCTGCATGACCGGGCGCATCCGTATTTCCCGTCAAAGGCTCTTGTCGCCAGGTTGAGCTTTACCGATGGTTCAAATTACAAGATCTGCACACCGAGGAATTCTATTAATACGTACGGATGGCAACATGTGGCGTTGACCTATGACGGCGCTTCCCAATCGGTAAACCTGTTCATCAATGGCGAGCTGCAACCGGCAGCTTTCACTTCCGGCACTGTGGGATCACAACTCGTTGAAAGTGAATCTCAGCAAGTCATTTTTGGCAACAGTGCGGAGCTGGACCGCTGCTTTACAGGCAAGATTGACGAAATGCGCCTCTGGCAAACGGCGTTGGATGGCGCGGAGTTGCAAGCTTACATGGATCACGCGCTGACGGGATCGGAACCCAACCTTGCGGCCTGCTGGAATCTGAACGAGGGTTGTTTTGATACGATCCATGATTGCAGCCAGCAGTATGCAGGCATGTGCAACAATACCGAATGGGGGTATGGCACAACCTTTGAATTTGTCGGTGTAGAGGGCCGAGGTACTGAAAATCTTCCCCGGACGTTCGCTTTTCATGCGCCGTATCCCAACCCATTCAACCAATCCGCCAATATCCGGGTAGATCTACCGGAAGCCGGTCAGTTGAGCCTGATTGTCTACGATGTTCTTGGACGCAAGGTTGCGACTTTACACGATAACCCTGTGGAAGCAGGATATCAATCAATGCACTGGAACGGCTTGTCGGATAACGGATTGCCCGTTGCGAGCGGGATGTATTTCTGTCGAGTACAGTATACCGGGCGGGGAGATGTGGCGGTCAACCAGGTTCAGAAGATGATTCTGCTGCGTTGATGACTCTCAACAGACAAAAGCTTACTAAAAAGCGGCTATACTGACCAGGTATAGCCGCTCTTTTCAGGCATCCAACCAGTGGTACAATCCACCGGGATCAGATTTTCAAAGCTGTTTTGTATGCTGTATGAATCGCGTCGAATACCTTTCCGGGGCAGACACAGTCGCCGATACGGTAAACATCAACTTTTCCGTTCTGCTGCAACTGCTCTGTCAGATCATCATTCGGCGTATACCCGGTGGCAATCACAATGCTGTCGCCCTGGATAGTCTGCTGACGGTGCGAACCATTCCAGGTTTCAACCACGACGGCATGGTCGTCAATCTTGTTCAAGCGCCAGCCTGTCATAACCTTGATCGGGGTTGTTGCCAGCATTTCGCCCAGGGCGATCTTGTCGGTTACGGCACAATCGGACATGATCTGGTCGAGCATTTCAACGATGACAACCTCTTTGCCCTGCTTCTGCAACCAGAGCGCGGTCTCAGTGCCTACCAAACCACCGCCGACAATAATCACCTTGTTGCCCGTCGGGACAACCTCATTCAGTACATCAACCGCATTCACCACTTCTGTGCGGTCAATTCCCGGTACGGAAGGACTGACCGGTTTCGCGCCTGTCGCCAGGATTACGGTGTCGAATTTGCCCCGTTTGAGTTCTTCAGATGTTGCTGCTTTCTCAACGACATTAATATCCAGGGCCTTCATCTGCTGTTTCTGGTATGTCAGGAAGTGTACCAGGTCCACCTTAAATTTCGGGACAGACGCTTCATTCAGCGCTCCGCCAAGGCTTCTCTTTTCAAAGAGGGTTACCTTGTGTCCCTTCAGCTTCAGCACACGTGCGGCTTCCATGCCCGCAGGTCCGCCACCGACAATGGCGATATTCTTCTTTACGCCGCCGTTAGTGTGGATATCGATCTCACCTTCACGTCCGATTGTGGGATTCACACCGCAGGTGACCGCCCTGAACTTGAAGAAAGTGCGCTCGAGACAGCCTTCGTTGCATCGGATGCAGGGACGGATTTCTTCGGGCTTACCGGCTTCGAGTTTACGCACCCAGTACTGATCCGCCCAGAGCGGACGTCCCAAGCCGACGTAATCGCCCTTGCCTTCAGCCAGGATGGATTCCGCAAATTCCGGTGTTGTAATGGAGCCGGACGCGATCACCGGAACTTTTACCATTTTCCGGATGCGATCAGCAGCCCAGACATTATGGCCGATATCCACCGCCATCGGGCTGACCTGGTGAATCATCTGGTGGTGATCACCGCCGGATACGTGAATCGCGTTGATGCCTCTCGCTTCCAGGGCCTTCGAGACCTCAATCGTCTCTTCGATACCGAAACCGTCCGGCTCATAGTCCGAACCGCTAAGACGGACCGTAACCGGGAAATCATCGCCTACGTATCTTCTCACGGCGTCATACACCTGGAGCAGAAGACGCATCCGGTTTTCAAGTGATCCGCCGTACACATCGGTGCGTTTGTTCGTGTGCGGGGACAGGAAGTTTGTAATCAGGTAGCCATGTGCGCCATGGATCTCAACCAGCTCGAATCCAGCGGTCTTGGCACGCCACGCCGCCACACCGAAGGCTTCTACGATTTCTTCAATTTCCGGAATGGTCAGCACTTCCGGTACGGCGTCCTTGCCGACACGGTCGTACAAGGACGGCCAGGTGACATCCGAAGCGGATTTGATCGGGGGAGTGCCCAGGAATTTCTGACGGCCGCAATGTTCAATCTGGATGCCGGCACGAACGCCTTCATCCTTGATCGTTTCGGCCAGCCAGGCCAATCCAGGGATGTGCTCGTTATCGCATATCCCCAACTGGCAATGTGCTGACTTGCTCGCTTTCTTGTCGACGAAAGCATATTCAACAACAATCAACCCGGTTCCACCGCGAGCCAGCTCGCGGTAATGGCGAATGAGTCGTTCCGACACACTGCCATCCATATTACTTAACCCCGTAGACTGAGGGGCTTTTACGACACGGTTCGGAATGGTCAACGAACCAATTTTTCCAGGCGCCAAAAGGCAGGGAAAACGGTTAGGCATGACAGCCTCCTGTTAATCGTGAATAGTCAAGACAATTGGCTATACTCACGACTTAACAAATGTCATACCACAATTGGAGCGAGTTGTAACTGTATGAAATATATGTGTGTAGGGTTTTGAAATGAGAGCGTTGGATTGCTAGTATGCAATGAATAATTGCAATGGTGCAATTGCATGCAACCGGTTCGCTAAAACTTCAGGTTAAAACGCTTCATCTTTCTCCACAGGGTTGACTTATCCATGCCCAGCTCAGCCGCAGTCCGTGTACGGTTGCCTTCATGTTTCTGCAGTGTGCTGACAATCAAATTGATTTCAGCGTCATGTACAGGATTTATTTCTACAGATGAAGTGGATTCGAATTGAGATTTCGCCATGATGCGTTCAGGCAAATGAAAAGGCATGATTTCAGTATTGGCCGTCATGACTACCGCATGCTCAAGCACATTCTCCAATTCTCTTATATTGCCAGGCCAGGCATATTGGTTAAGAAGGGTGCGAGCATCCTCATGAATGCTGACAACCCCTTTAGCCAACGCCACCGGGTTTCGTTTCAGGAAATGATCGGCAAGCATGTCGATATCTTCCCTGCGTTCGCGAAGGGGAGGGATCTGGATGTTGATAATATTGATCCGGTAAAAGAAATCTTCACGAAATGTGCCGTTCCGAATCGCTTCATCCAGATTCTTGTTCGTTGCGGTGATTAATCGCGCTTCCATTTTCTTTGTGTCAGTTCCACCAACTCGCTCAAAGGTTCCGGTTTCCAAGACCCTAAGCAGCTTGACCTGCGCCGCAAGTGGAATGTCACCAATTTCATCAAGGAACAGGGTTCCACCTTTGGCCTGTTCCAGTCTGCCCAGCTTGGTGGATACCGCTCCGGTAAATGCGCCTTTCTCATGGCCGAACAATTCGCTTTCCAGCAGGGTCTCTACAAGCGCGGCACAGTTCAAGGGAACAAACGGCCCGGAATGACGAGAGCTATACAGGTGAATAGCGCGTGCGACCAGTTCTTTACCCGTCCCGCTTTCACCGGTAATCAACACCTTGCTCTCCGTGTTGCTCACCTGCTGGATCAATTGCAAAACCTTTCTGATTGCAGGGCTTCTTCCGATTAAATGGGTCGGATTGTACTGATCACGAATGTGTTTTCGCAGGTTGTTCAATTCGGATATGTCCTGAAAACTGCTTACCAGCCCGAGTATCTCGCCGTTGGAAGCTGACAGGGGAGCCGTGTTGACACGTACGGGTACTTCAGCGCTATTCTTCCTTGTGATATGAATAGTCCGTGTATCGCCACGGAAGCTTTGTAGTGAATCGCCATCCGTATTATGGTGAATACAGTCTTTCTGGCAAATGGATGTCTTCAGAAGATTATAGCAGCATTGCCCGATCGCCTCTCGTGCGGTATACCCGGTTATTGTCTCCGCGGCATGGTTGAACGAAGTAATGTGACCATGACAATCTGTCGTGAAGGTGCCCTCCAGACGACTCTGGAAGATTGCGCGTAAACGTATCAACTCCTGCTGTTTCTGCTGATCGTACTGGGGACCAATCGGGATAGCGGAGGGTTCCCTGCGCGAGATTTCCAGACACATGACTGCTTTGCCAGCAAGAGCGCCGGGTAATGAAACGAGGCTAACGAAAACAGGTAAGCGTAACGTCCGGCTTATCGCGATATGAGTTGCCAGTGTCGTAGGATTGGGCGTGAAAATGACCGGAGAATCGGTCAAGCGTTTCCTGATAAGCTCCCAATCATCGAACCAGTTTGCGAGGGTATTCCCTTTTTCCGTCTTGCTCAATAATTCCTGGAAAACCGGTTGCTCACCGCTCCAGCCCTGAATCCGGAAGTCTTTGTCGAGGAAGACCAGAAGCGGAGTTTCACTGGTGTGAGGCCATTTGCTGATGTTGACCTGCTGCGTAGTGTCCTGCGCACGACCAGACATAGAACCCCCGAGAATCTTCGTGAGTTCCTCTGTACCGCCCACCCGTATAGGAGTGTACTGCGAAGGAAAGGAGAATTCAAGGAGACAAAGTTCCAGAGCGCTGAGGTACCCCCCCGGTTTTGAAGCTCGTCGCCCAAACGCTCGTGAAAAGGAACTAGCCTCGGATTGAAGAGGGGTCCCAAAACTGGACAGTAGTTTAGTTGATGGTTTCGCCCTACATTGAAGGACCGTAGGTTCTTCGGAAGGAGCGGAAGATGAAGCGATCCCGCAGAAAGTTAACCGCACAGTTCAAGGCATCGGTAGCGCTTGCTGCCGTCAAGGGTGACAAGACGATTTCGGAACTGGCCTCGCAGTTCGATGTTCACCCCAACCAGATCGTACAATGGAAGAAGCAGTTGCTTGAGCAGGCGGAAGGTCTTTTCGCTGGCAAGCGTGGTGTGCATCAGGATGATACCGCCGCAGAGATCAAGGAGCTGCATGCCAAGATCGGTCAGTTGACGATGGAACGTGATTTTTTATCACGTGTGCTCGGACCTGGGGTAAGGCCGAGCGTAAAACGATGATCACGCCCACCGAGACACTCCCGGTCACGAAGCAGTGTGCCTTGCTGTCTGTTCCTCGATCAACGGCGTATTACAGGCTGAAACCGTTGAAGGAGCGAGATTTGACGCTGTTGCGCCGGTTGGATGAGTTGCACTTGGCGAATCATTTCAAGGGAATCAAGATGCTGAAGATCCCCGCCAAGGATCTTCCGAAGTTCTTGGAGAAGGAACAAATCCAGCAGTTTTTAGAGGCCATGAAGGATGATCCGATTTTACCGTTGGCCAAATTCTATCTGCTGACCGGTGCCAAGCTGAGTGAGGGTATCAACCTGAAGGGTGAAGATGTTGACTTCGAACATGGATTGGTGCATTTCCGTGGGAAGTGGACGAAGAATAAACAGAATCGATCCATTGCTTTCAATCAGTTACCTGAACTCCGCAATTTACTCCATCAGCAGAAACCACAGCCAGGAATTCCTGTCTTCCCTTCTTCAACTGATTTTAAAGAAACATGGTGTGTAGACTGGGTTAGCAGACACATTAGTCGTATATTCAACAAGCTGGAGATGCCATGGGCATCTTGCCATACATTACGTCATACCTTTGCATCCCATCTTGTGATGCAAGGAGTTGAGCTATTCACTGTTTCAAGATTATTGGGACACTCATCAATTCATGTTACTGAAAAACATTACGCTCATCTAGCCCCAAAACACGCTGAAGCAGCTATTGCACTGCTTCCTTACAATGTTGTTTGAATCGGAGGTTTTTAAGTTGAACACATTCACAATAACTCCTAGCGTTGATAAAACTCAAGAATTTATTGAAATTGCCAATGATTTTTCTAACCCTCTTGATCTTGTAAGAGAGGCGATAAGCAATTCCTTCGATGCAAACGCTAGCGAAATAGAGATTATTTTTGACGTAGTAAATCAATGCGGTCGTGACATCTTACGTGTACAGTTAATTGATAATGGCCAAGGTATGGATAAGCAAGGACTTCAATCTTTCTTCGACCTTGGCAATTCGCTGCGACGTGGAAACCCACAGAAGATTGGTGAAAAAGGGCACGGCACCAAGGTGTTCTTTAATAGCTAAAAGATAGAAGTTCTTACAATAAGCAATGGTTGTGAATATAGGGCTGAAGTGGAAGAACCTTTCATGAAACTTCACAATCGAGAAATACCAAAAGTTAAAGTTATAAGTAATTCATCCTCTGCTAATAATGGCACTACAATAACCATTTATGCATACAACAATAATACTATGGATAAATTCACACATTCCATTCTAAAGGATTATATATATTGGTTTACTAAATTTGGTTCAATAGAGCTATGGTTTAATGTCATTGTAAATAAAGACGTGATACTCAAATTAAAAGGATTAGATCGTAATGAACTAGAATTATTATCATTTGGCCATCCTTTTCCTAAAGAAAGCGATAATATTAATTCTTTATTTGATACCTACGTAGTTAATGCACCAGATTATTATTGTAAAAGGCTTATCAAATCAGGTACATTAAGATTACGTCCTGACATACAATATCATGCCATATTTTCAATTGAGGGGAATCGAATAAAGCATGGTTACAACGAGATGGTTAGGCATGGTGGCTATCAAGCCCCCAGCGGCGCATATACTGTGCAAGAAAGGTATGGTTTATGGATTTGTAAAGATTTTATACCAATTCAACGTGCTAATCACTGGATACCTGGAAAGGGTTACGAGTATACAAAACTACATGCATTTATTAACTGTCAAAGCTTACGCTTAACTGCCAATAGAGGGTCCATTGATAATACGCCTGTTGAGATATTGAATGATCTTCATGAACTAGTTAATAATATATATAATAGCATTATAGCAAGTGATTATTGGCACGAAATGGATTGGTAGGAATCTGAAGCATCGGGCTACAAAACAGCAGCAAAGGAAGAAAATGATTTATCAAGAAGATGTCAAAGAATCAATACTTCAAATACAGCAGAATATAAAGGTGTCACGTTGATAGAGCCACAAAGGGAAAGTGGGGTATATGCGTTAATGATTCAGTTGAGCATTCTAAATAATGAACTATTACCATTTGAAATAGTTGATTATGATACGCATGAGGGAATAGATGTTATAGCTAAATCTGATAAAAGAACACCCATTTATCAATCAAAATTGTACTATGTTGAGTTTAAAAATAAATTAGGTGGATCTTTTAATCATTGTTTTGATAATCTATTTACAATTGTTTGTTGGGAGACAATGGTTAAGAATGGCGATATGGTCAGCGATCTAAACAACAAGAAAAGAAAAATGCAAATCATTCAACCTGATGAAAACAGCACTTACACAAAAATTTTCCTTGAGGACCCACAACACCCACACAGAATAGAAGTGTTTGTTTTAAAACAATACCTAAAAGAGGTTCTTGGTCTGGAGTTTACACCACGTCCTTCGACGGAATAGATGATTACGCTCTACTATTGCTCTACCAATACAAAGAAAAGGATTGCAAAATCAACTGTAACCCTTTTAAAAATCAAAGTGCGCCATCAGGGACTCGAACCCCGAACCAACGGATTAAGAGTTGGGTGACAATCCGGTGATCTATCCTCTTATTTTTACAGTTATTGTGGAGTTATTTCCCTGTTTATCAGCCCCTTGAATAGCAGTCAAGAATGGACGCTAAGCGACATAAGATGACAGGTCGGGTGGGAAGGAAATGGGATCCAAATCTACATTCAGAATTCTAAACTCTATCCCACCCCAAAAAAATATTCTGTAAAAAGATCGGAAAATTTGTTTTAACATTTGGTGTTCTAAAGTAAGCACCCTTACCTTCATCCATCGACTAGAAAAAGATGAGAACTTGGATTCATTCAAAACAGAGAAGCGAAGACGGTTTTTCGAAGAAAGGTGGAGGGGATAATGCCAGTCAAAAATTGGTTACCATGGTTGGATGACGATGAGAAAGACCAACTTAGATCATTGATTGAATTGGTAACGAAAAACCACTTCAAGAATAAGTGGGAAAATTCAACGATTAAAGATGATTTCCCTGGACCTTGGATAATAGAGATTGGTTCAATAGAAGAAATGATGCTTGCGGTAGGAATGTTTAAAGCTCAGCTAAAATATTTTAATACAAGTGTTTATTATAGAGGACAATCCGAAGATTATCCTCTATTCCCCAAGTTATTTCGAAATTTGGAAGATAAATCTGAAGTCTTGAGCATGTATAAAAAGTGTGAAGAAGCTATGAAGTTAATTGAACATGATTTTGCACCTGAACCTAGCCATGATGACGAGAAAGGTATAAGAACCGCAATGGCTACTCATTATGGATGTAAGACATGGTGGTTGGATGTTGTTGATCATCCCCATACAGCCGTTTGGTTTGCATATAATACAAGTAAGGATCAGGGATATATCTATTTGCTGGCCATTCCCCAATACTGTGCGCGATCTCACAGGTCTCAACTTATTAGAGTTATAGATCTTAGAATCTCTGATGCCCTTTGGCTACGTCCTCATACACAACAAGCACTTGCCATATGTGATTTGAAGCAAAATCGCCTTGGGGATGAGATGTCTTACCTTTGTGTTGCAAAGTTTATACTAAAACGAGAAATGCTTAAATCATGGGCAAATAAAGATCTTTATACTGAACATGTTATATTTCCTGACAATAAGATTGATAGTGGACTAATAAGTGCTATCAATGCTCAAGGGAAATTAAAGTTGCAAGGCTTTAAAAATATTTGGCCGGAAGTGAAATAGCACAGGAGAGATGAGTTGATGAGATTGAAGATACAATTTAAAAGATACCGAGAAACTACTCCTCCTGGTTTTGATGGAAAACAAGTACGTTTTCCCTTTAAAGTAATCATATACCAAGATCCACCATTTCGCGATGAAGAATCAGAACACCGAATTGAGGTAACAATATCGGACTCGTTGATCGTCACATGGGGATGGGTTAGCTATCCCAATCTAGATAGCCATCCAGCCCTTATAAAGACACTTTTCGCATACGCAGAATTACATATTAAATCTGTCATCTCAACTGGTAACCTCCCTGGCGATTTCGGAAATATTGATCTCCACACCGCTAATGTACCTCAAAGAAATCCAATTGATCCAAATAAAGTATCCTGGCCAGAAGCGTATGAGCTTGAGCTATCACCTTCAAAACCTGCCTCCCCTGCACAACACATGGTAGAATTAGAATCATCGATGCTGTCAGTGTTTATTTCTTATTCCTATGACAGTGATGATCATATTGAGTGGATTTACGAACTTGCTTCACGTCTGGCGACAGAAGGCGTGAAGGTTATCATTGATAAAAATAATTCATTGGCAGGTAATGAACTTACACATTTTATGGAGAGATCTGTCAGTGAAAGCAACTTTGTCCTTATTATTTGTACACCTGAGTACAAAAAAAAGGCTGATAATCGTACAGGTGGCGTTGGTTATGAAGCAAGAATAATTACAAATGAGATATTAACACAATTCAATGATCGAAAATTCATTCCTATCTTGCGCGAGGGTGAATGGAATGAATCACTACCAATATTTTTATCATCAAATCACGCAGTTGATATGCGTGGAACCCCATTTAGCACTGAGAATTATCATTGGCTCTTAAAATCTCTTGGAGTTTGAAAGGAGAGAAATCATGTCTTTTAAAGATGATCAAGCTCGTAGTATGGCAATTGAACCTAATTTGTTCAGTGCAGAAGCGGTCAAGGTTGATGGTTCGTATCGCAGTCAAAAATATTCTCATTGCCTCGTCAGAGAGCTTGCCGCCGAAAACTGCATCGCTCCATTCGCGAAAAAGCAATTACCTACTTCACGAACCGCAAAATCAAATGGCACGACGCAGTGCAACAACCCGATAAATCGTACCACCCGAGCAACAACATGCTCGACTCACAAGCGGCTTGTGTAAACGTCTTGTTTCCTTTCAGCCGCAATCCAGAGCTATTTAAAAATGCCTTGAACTCGCTCAGAAAGGGTGGTTCAGGCTCACTTCCAGAAGAAAGAATATTTGATATCGCTGAACTCTTGCCTTTCGATTTGGACTATACCAGTGAGGATCATCCCCAAGGTAACTACTCTGAAATGCCTCACGTATCGCAGACAGCACCATATCTAAGCTTCGAATGGATTGGGCAGCATAACTATTTGGGCGAGCTTGCTCGAGGTATGCCTGCAAAATGCTGGCAACGGTCACGTGGTGCGAACTTCACCTCTGCCGACTTCGCCTTCCGGTATCGAGACTCCAATAACAAGATCCACATAGTGATTGGCGAGTGGAAGTACACAGAGTCTTACAATACAAACCAGTTGATCAGGTATAGCCAGAGCGGTACGGATCGTCTCTCCATCTACCAGCAGCATATCACAGAAAAGGGATCGCCTTTCGGAAACAATCCCCGTTTCCCACTTGAACATCTCTTCTACGATCCCTTCGACCAACTGATGCGACTCCAGCTTTTAGCACGAGCGATGGAGAAAGCCCAGGAGATGCAGGCTGATACAGTATCAGTTCTTTACGTTGCACCAGAAAAGAACAAGGAGTTGCTTGAGATCAGGGAGAAATCACGCTTCCATAAGATTGGCACCACCCTCGAAGATGTTTGGACATATTTCCTTGGCGGTCCAAAACGAGCAAAGGATTTCTTCAAATTTATGTATACAGAGGAGCTCCTGGGCGCGCTGACCCAATATGCACCAGACAAGCATGGAAGGAATGGATCCTTAGACGGTATGGAAACATTGGTCGGTAAGATAAGGAGGTGCTCATGGGCTACTTGGGTGAGCTATACAGGTATACGAAAGGTGAGCAAAAAGGTGCAAAGGAGTGCTTTACCACAGCCGCTCTCACTCGTCTGCTTTCGGTAGATCAAGACATCCGGGATTGGTTCTGGAAGGCTGCATTTCAAAAGTCTCCAGATGCACTCGTCAGGATAAATCATCAAGTAGTATGGATCGGTGACAAGAATGGAAAGAAGGCTGACAAGGAAACCCTACGTCCAGATATTGTCCTCTTTGAGGGCGAAAATCAGGAAGAGCCAGACAGGATTCTGGTCATCGAAGCGAAGGTGGATGCAGGCTTGGGTGATCAACAGCCACAAAAGTATTATGCCCGGGCCCTAAAACGGTATCCCAACAAAGTGGTTGAAGTGATCTTGTTGACGCGTGATATCGTACCAGGGACTCTACTTGAAAATCCATTGCATCCAGAAAAACGTGCATTCCTTAACCTGACCTGGGATCAACTGCATCGAGAATTCCATACCGAACTGCCTTCTGATGACACGGCGGTAGAGGTGAAGGTCTTCCTGCGTAACGAATTCTGTGAATTAATGAAGGAGTGGAACATGATTGCCGATCCCCCACTGCCAGCAAACTTGAATGAAACCGTTCTCACATACCATAGATTCAACAGTCAAATGATGACTCTGGCCCGAAAGATAATTCAAATATTAGATCCAGAAGATGCTGAAGAATATACCTTCAAGGAAAAATCCTTCTGGTATGCAGGTGGGAACTACACGGATGATGATAAGCTAGCCTTCAGTATATATGTGTTCTATGGCATTCGTCCGGAACCTGAAAGGCGTGATTTACCGGAAGAGGGAAACGTATTCGTTTGTGTGTATGATTACTCCGGCAATGAAGAATTTAAGAAGTTCTCGCATCCAGGTTTCTATAAATGGATTTATTGGGAAGGATTTGGGTGGGCGATTCGCCTGAGAGATATTGCCGAAAAGTACCCTGGATTTTATAATCTTCAGCATATCGATCTCCAGGCGAAAATTATCGCCCAAGAACTTGAGCCTGCGTTCCAGTTTCTTGTAAATCATTAAACAATACTAGTGATCCAGGGGAAGTAGAATGCCATTATAGAGTGGAATGTGAAACCTAAGTATATTATTAACAATTTAATGAAATTTATTGTAAGGAGAGACAAAGAGAAGATATTGATAATTAATATTGATTCATGAACCTTTCAATAAGATCAATAATATGAACTGTTTGCTGAACATTATTAAATCGGCCAAAACAGAGCCGAATACTTGAAGCAGCTTCCGATTTTGAGAGTCCAATTTCACGCAAAACTCGAGAAGGCTCTGGAATTCCTGATGTGCAAGCTGACCCTGTTGAGGCTGCAATATGGGGTTGTAAACGGAGCAGAAAATCTTCGGCATCAATATCCGATAATAGGATATTGGCATTCCCTGGGTGCCGCCTTTCATTTTCAGGACCATTCAGTCTAATTTCTGGATTGCTGTCTCTGAGTGCTTGAATAACTTGATTTCGGAGATCGGCAATTTTCCTTCTTTCCTCACCTCCTTCTCTTTGAACAATTCGAAGTGCTTCCTTGAAACCGATAACAAGGGGTACTGGTATTGTCCCTGGACGTAATCCCCGCTGTTGTCCGCCTCCATACATTATAGGGTGAAATCGATCTTGAATTTCTCTTGAGATATATAAGAGCCCAATTCCTTTAGGACCGTACACTTTATGGGCTGACAGGCTCATCAGTTCGCAATGTTGAGCTAATCCGGAAATATCTATTGCAGCAGGAGCTTGAGCGGCATCCGTATGAAAAGGAATCGATCTCGTTTGCAAGATATTGTGAATTGATTCTATATCCTGAATGGTTCCAATTTCACCATTCACAGCTTCGATACTAGCGAGGTAATAGTCCTGGGCGTCTGAAAGTTGTGAGATTTGATCTTCTATGATGAATCCTTCATTATTTACCCCCACTGATATTGCAGACACCCTTTTCTGAAGTTGAAGATTGTAAGCGCATTCCCTGATGCTGGAGTGTTCGTTTGCACCGATCAATAAATGATTCTTGCCTTCGTGCAATTCTCGAGGAAGCATTCCCTGAATAGCAAGGTTATTCGATTCAGTTGCGCCCGAAGTGATAATGATTTCATCGCAATCCACCCGGAGAATCTGAGCGATTTCCCCAACGGCATCGTCTACAGCTTTGCGTGCTTCCCATCCGAAGGAGTGACTGTTGGAGTGTGGATTTCCAAAATAACTGCTCTGATAGGGTTCCATTGCCTCAAGCACCCTTGGGTCAACAGGAGTGGTTGCGTTGTAATCTGCGTAAATGCGATTATTTATAATCATTTACTTTACAATCTCCTCGCTTTTTCAATTTCCTTTGTTGCTGGATGAATCCTCCAGCTCCTTGTTTGCTTGACCTTATCACTGTATCTTCCTGCTGGACGATTCATCCAGGAGACAAATATATGCATGTGGGACCACTTTCCCAACCGGATTACAAGCCAAGCTTTTCTGGCCATGAGACATTCCCTATGCGCTACGGGTGGCTTAAAAAAGCATATGATGCGGTAACCCAAAATGGCAACTGCAAATCTGTCTTTACTGATCCTGATGCCATTGCGAGGTTTGGGGTTGGACGGAATATGGTATCATCAATCCGTTATTGGGCCAACACTTCAGGCATCCTCATGGAAGATAGCCAAGCTATTGAACCGACTAGAATTGGAAAGATGATCTTTGATGAAGATAGTGGACTTGATCCCTATCTGGAGAATCCGGCATCCTTGTGGATCATTCAATGGAACCTTTCAGGGAACCATGAGAATACGACTTGGTATTGGTCATTCAATCATTATCCGGATAGCTTTTTCGAAAGGGAAAATCTGGTAAAGGCTATCTTGAGAATGGCAACCGAATTGGATTGGATGAAAATATCTGAAAACACTCTGAAACGTGATGTTGATTGTTTCATACGAACATACGCACCCCAAAAATCCTCAAAGCGTAAAGACGCTGAAGAATCAATCGAGTCACCCTTGATTGAACTGAACCTGTTAAAACAAATTGGATCACGCGATGGATTTAGGTTCAATCGTGGGGAGAAACCAACCTTAACCACTGGCGTTTTTGGATATGCTGTGTTGGATTTCTGGGAAAGGTTTCCTGATAATATTACCCTTTCATCGGAGCGTTTGACCTTCCATCCCGGATCCCCAGGAAGAGTATTCCTGCTAGATGAAGAATCCCTCATGAACAGAATTCAGGATATGGTGTCAATGTCCAATGGAAGCATTGAATGGTCCGAAACAGCAGGATTGCAACAACTGATTAGGACACATGAAATCCCCAGTGAAATGAAGTTCGAGTTACTTCAAGAAAGCTACCAGTAATTGGGAAAAACCATGCGAGCCAAATGCCATATAGAAATTGCCGAAGATTCCAGAGGTCAATCGAGATTTCGCAAGATATTGATTCCTTGGAATCGCTTGATGGGTATATTTGCCCTCCTTCGGCGCGAAGCATGCTTTCGCAGATGACAAACATCATCTCGGATGGACATTGTGCTTTTTCCTGGGTCGGTCCATATGGAAGTGGTAAATCTAGCTTAGCTCTTGCTCTGTTTTCACTATTCTCCAAACAAAGCGAGCTCAACGAGAAAGCTAACAAAGTTCTAGGCAAGGAAATCTCAGGTTCCTTAGTAGATGTATTGAAGAGAAACAAAGCTGGGACAAATCTAATTCCAATCGTTGGCCGCCGAGAGTCTCCATTGACACTGATCACTGAGGGCTTGGTAGGCAGTAAGACAATTAGAAAATCAACGCCTGTGGAATCGGATTCCGACCTCATCAAGATTCTGACCAGGCTCGCAAAACCTAACGTAAAAAAGAACTCGATCATCATATTTGACGAGATGGGAAAAGCTCTTGAACATGCCGCAAGAGGCTATTCTGACGTCTATCTCTTTCAGCAAATAGCTGAAATCGCCAATCGAAGCGAGGGTAGACTCCTTTTCATTGGTGTGTTGCATCAATCCTTCACAGAATATGTAAATCGATCGACCCAACAAGTTAGAGATGACTGGCGGAAGGTACAGGGGCGATTCATAGAGCTTCCCCTGAGTGTAACACAGGATGAAACAATCTCGCTAATATCCAATGCGATCCAGAATGATAATTGTAGAATCGCTGAATCATTTATTGGAAACTCGAAAGATATTGTTGCTTTGATTAGCAGGAATCGTGTCATCTCGGCAAGCAATGTGATTAGTCTTCTATCTAAGGCTTGGCCGCTCCATCCAATTTGCACATGCCTATTGGGACCCATCTCTAGAAGGAGGTTCAGCCAAAACCAGAGAAGTGTTTTCAGTTTTCTTTCATCGAGCGAACCGGCAGGATTCCAGGATTTTCTGGAGAATAGCAAGGAAGCGCTCTTCACCCCATCCAAACTTTGGGATTATTACAAATCAAATCTCGAACCAGCAATATTAGCTTCTCCAGATGGGCACCGTTGGACAATAGCTGCAACAGTAATTGACAAGTGTCAGGCTTTGGGCTTTGAGGATATCGATCTCCAGGTCTTGAAGACTATTTCGATTGTGCATCTATTCGGCAAAGAAGCTGGAATGGAACCGAATCAAGAATTGCTTTCAACCTTATTCAGAAGTGCTTCATTAGTCACTTCGCTGGAAAGATTGGAAGAATCAAATCTTATCGTGTACAAAAAGCAATCAGATTCATACGCCCTTTTCTCTGGAAGTGATTTTGACCTTGATGCCGAGGTATCAACAATCTCAAACCAAATTGGTCAAATTGAATATGGGAAGGTTGAAAGCCTCCATAACATCCAACCGATTGTTGCGAAGAGACATTATCATGAAACTGGGACATTGCGATGGTTTGATCTCAAGCTAATTCCAACTTCTGAGTTGAAAAATTCTCTTGAGGATATTCCTGAATCCCCCTCGCTGGTCGGAAGATTTGTACTTGTAGTGCCAGACTCAATCGACCTAGTTGAATCAGACAAGAAGATTCAAGAAACAATTTGTGAAGACATTAGCTGCCAAGCACCAACGTGCATTCTGTATGGCTATTCAGATTATTCCTGGGGCTTCGCTTCGGTCGTAAAGGAACTGCTCGCCACAGAACGTGTCAGGGAGACCCATCCTGCAATAGCTAGCGATGAGATTGCAAGACGCGAAACAAAAGAGAGGATTGCGGAGCTACAAGCGATGCTTAATATTCTCTTGGACAAGGCCATAGCCACTGCCAGATGGTATCAGCAGGGGAATTGCCTCGGAGTTTTGGATCGGGGTGGCCTTAGCTATAAAGCATCATCAATTGCAGCAGAAATTTTCTATGACGCCCCCATAATCCATAACGAACTTCTGAACAGAACGAAGCCCTCTGGGAGTGCTGTAGCAGCTCAAAATGCTCTCCTTAGAAATATGGTCAATCACAATGGGGAAGCTCGTCTTGGGATTGAGGGTTACCCAGCTGAAGGTGGATTGTTCGATTCACTCCTTCTGAATACTGGCCTTTACCAGAACACTGAGCAACAATGGGAATTTCAGGAGCCTGTTCCAGATAGCAACAACAATCTCTTTGCTTTATGGAAAGTCGCTGATGAACTGCTGATGACGAACGAAGACAAAGCTCTACAGGTCGCTGAACTATATGACGCTTGGGAACCAGCTCCCATAGGACTAAAACGGGGCTTGATGCCATTCTTTGCGATCTCTTACATCTTATCCAGACAACGTTTCCTTGGGGTATATAGGATCGGAATATATCAAGCATCTCTTACTGATGTGTTTGTCGATGAGCTAGTCAAGAGCCCCCATCTGGTCCAGTTGCGATGGATGAAACTGAACGACTCGTCTAGGTTGTTACTCAAGAAACTACCCGCTGTCCTGGAAGAGGTTATCCCAGACGCCCATTTCGATATGTCGGAGCCGTTGAGTGCAGCTCGATCTCTTGTGGCCCTATACGATAATTTGCCGGAGTACACAAAACGCACGAATCTGCTTTCCAAACAAACGATCCATTTTAGGAATGTTCTGAAGCGTGCGAAGGATCCAAACAAATTACTTTTCAACGAACTTCCCAGACTCTCTGAAAGTGATATCTATTCCGATAAAAGCTCGGTACAAGAAGTCCTTGATGTTATCAAAGCGGCGCTACTTGAACTAGTCGGGTTCTACGAGATTGTACTGCGAGACTTTCGACGCTTGCTGCTTCATGAGCTGCATGTCAGCAGCATATCTGACCTTAAAGAAAGAGCAAAGAATGTA
The DNA here is from genome assembly GCA_963669175.1 of bacterium. Classification (GTDB taxonomy): domain Bacteria; phylum Electryoneota; class Electryoneia; order Electryoneales; family Electryoneaceae. Next base: position 5,247,416 of record OY769902.1, on the reverse strand, counting down.
TACGATTTAATCGGCGACAAAGTATTTGATGGTTTTGCATCTCGTCTTTCAAGGTATGAAGATTCTACACGCGATCTTGAAGGCATTATCAGCTTCGCATCAAGTAAACCCACTGATAAATGGATTGATATTGACATTGATAAAGCCCGGGTTCGGATTGCTGAGCTAGCCACACAATTCCTCAGGGCCGAGGCAATCGCTCGTGTAAAGAACAGGAAGGACACCAGACATGCGGTTGCTTTGGTCATAGGAGATAATGGATCCCAGGAGCCAATCAACCATGATTTCTCGCTATCGGAGACTGAACTGAAGAAAGCAAAACTGCTCTCAGAAATGATTGGTGGCCAGCTTGCGAAAGAATCTAACGAAGAGATCGCGATTGCTGCTCTCGCGATCGCTGGGAAAGACATTATCAAGAAAAGACTGGAAGGCTGATTGATGGAAAAAACAAAACATGTACTTGGACTTTCTGGGGGGAAAGATAGTGCAGCGCTAGCAGTGTATATGCATAGAAACTATCCTGAAATTGAAATTGAGTACTTCTTCACAGACACGGGGAAGGAACTTCATGAGACGTATGATTACCTGAATAAACTGGAAGGACTGTTAGACAAGCAGATTACAAGGTTGAATCCGGATAGAGATTTTGATTTCTGGCTCCGGCAATATGGAAACCTTTTACCATCCCCTCAAACCAGGTGGTGTACAAGACAACTGAAGATTCGACCATTTGAAAAATGGGTTCGTGAATTTCTCAACGATGGATTCAAGGTTATAAGCTATGTTGCTATTCGTTCTGATGAAGAATACCGTGAGGGTTACGATTCTAAAGATGATGATCTTATTGTAAAGTTACCATTCAAAGAGGATGGCGTTGATAAGGAGGGCGTCTTTGAAATACTCGAGACAGAGGGATTAGGTAGACCAGGTTACTACGATTGGCGTTCTCGAAGTGGCTGTACATTTTGCTTCTACCAACAAAAGATTGAATGGGTTGAGCTGTACAGGCGATATTACGACGATTTTCTAGAAGCGGTAAAATATGAAAAAACTGCCTTAGAACATGGTTCTCCCTTCACCTGGTCGCAAGGCGAATCCCTTTTAGACCTCGTCAAGGATGATCGGATCAAGGAAATCGAGATTGATCATCAGCGTCGTAAAGAGGCCCTTTTAGCTAAACTTCAGGAAAACCCTCTTCGTCCAAAAGAGAAAATTATTGACAATGATGACCTTTATGGAATCTCTAAAGTATGCCTTTCTTGCCACAAATGATTAATTTTAATCTTCTTCATAAATAAGCCATTTCTCCAAATAGTCCCAGACATTTTCGTATAATTGTTTTGATCTCCGCTCAATAATATCCTTATCCCACTGATCCTCATAATTGCTTAGTGTCTTGGTAACTGGAAAGTATTTTGCGTTTTCCAATATTTTCTGCGTTGGTTCTGTTATATTAAATCCATTTTTATTTATTTCCTCTATTAACGTAGATCTCTCATCTGCTGACTCTGAAGATAGCATTTTATAGTAAAGTCTTTTTGAATCCCACCCCTTATTACCAACTCTTGAATTATCACATTTTGGTAACAGGGTCAAGTTTCCTATCGTGTGTATCAATTCTGAATCGCTATAAAGTTCTTCCTCCCACCCTTCTTTTTTTGTTTGTGGTGCTATATGCTCAACTGATATTTCCTCATCCGTAATCCAATCTGAAGTTGCTGTATCAGTAACACCAGGTGTTGCTTTTTTAAGCATACCTGGAACTGCATCATCAGTAATATATCCATCCATGGATATAAGTAATACTATCTTTGCCAGCTTGTTTCCTAAATCATAAAGAGGAAGCTTTGTTGCTTTTTCTATAAACCTTTCTTTTCCTATTATGCCACCTTGATTCATTAATCTATTACTCATAAACTTCTTAACTGCTTCAATCTCTATTCTTGTATTGTAATTACCTTCTTTTAATGCCATTTGTGCTCCTATGTTTATGTCCTCGTCACCAGTCCGCAACAATGTTCTATATATATCATCAATACGATCGGTTCCATATCTACTACATCTCCATATGACAAAAAATGAACCGATTCTTGATATCATATCTTCGATATCATTTTTTACAGCTTCTTTACCATCATCCTCTGTCAATAAATAATTCTCATATAATCTGGTAATTAATGATATCACAATATTATGATTCATCACTTTTATAATTGACACAAAGAATTCAGTATGATCATTATTCCATGATTCCAACTTTGTATTATTTACATTACCATTTATGATATTTATGGCGTCGATTGTAAAGGACATATTACGCAAAAATATTCTTTTATTCTCAAGACTATTTAAACCATTATAATTTACATTCAAATATTTACGTTGCGCATTTAAATTTCTAGATTGTTTTGTTCCTGTTTCAGATAATGCAAAAGGTACTAATATGTCACTAGTTGCTTTTTGTCTATCGTCTGCTTTTTTAAATTGATTTAAATATTCATCCACCTTATTTAACCATTTTCTAGACTCTGATGCTTCATAACTAGCAGCTCCCTCTGCTTTTACTACACGTGGTTTTAATGTCTCAATAGCTGTCAAAGGTTCACCTGACGTATTAACAGATTCAAATATATCAAAAGCATATTCATCTTTATTGGTAGTAATAATAGTAAATATTACATTTGTTGTTAAATATTGAGCAAAACATATCTGGAGGAATAGTTTCCTAAAATTATTATTATTATCATCAAGTAATGTGTCTATTACTTCATCAGTTAATTGATCACGAAATAAGAGTTTTTGAAGTTCTATATCTGAACAGTATTTATCAATACCAAGTACATCAAACGAAGAATTATTATCATCTGAAATATATTTAATATTACGATCTATTCTTTTGATGGCATTAACTACAACATCATATTTAGTATCATCAGGTTTAGAATACTTAAATCTTTTGGCATCGCCATCATTTAGATATTTAATATAACTAGATTGTAAATGTGCCAAAGGAGAGCTATATTTAGCTAATGCTCTTGTTTTAGCCCACTGATCCTCAAGTGCTCTAATTAATTTAGGATAAAAATGAAACTCATCCTCACCACTTCCATAATCAAACATAAATACATTCTTTAGCTTATTATTTACTTCTGAAGCAAAATCATCTAACCAGATTTTAGGTTCAGTATTAAGATTGCCAAGTTTATTTTTAAGAAACTTTATAGAGTTATGTAGAAATATACTTATCATAATGATGGTTGAAATTCTTTGTTGTCCATCAATAACTACATTCACTCTGTCTGGAAGTTGGCTACGAACAGATGGTTCAATAGTTTCATGTTCATTATCATTAATCAAAATAAAAGTACCAATGAAAGTTAGTGCGTTTTGCAGAGTTGGTAGAGAATTGAGTCCGAGACAGATGTTCTCGAAAAAGTAGTCAATATGATTGTAATCCCAAGTATAGTATCTTTGGTATGAGGGGATATAGTATCCAGCACGGGAATTCGTAAAATGGCTGCTAATATAGGATGTTTCTGGTCTAAAGATATTTGCGGGGTCCATTACTACCTCTCTGTGCTGTTGCTTAAATGGTCGTTGGAATGTAAAAAAATGCTGACTTCTGCGCAAGAAGAAAGTAAGGAGGATAGTAAAGCAAAGTATTTGAAGCTTGGATGGGAAATGGATGGGAATATATTTGTTCGGTTAATCCTACCAAAGAATAAAACTTTAAAAAATAGGATGATGAAGAAGACTATGCAATGAAAACCAACGGATTTAGAATTCTTTGGTCAGCCCCAAACTTTCCGCTTCATTCCCCGGCGGGCAAGAGATGAGAACCTCGCGGTGGGTTTGCCGCCATCAAATCGACTTCATTTCGATCTTACAACCTTATGACACCACCCCGCGCTTGTAGCTTTGAACACTATTCCAGCTCGCTCGCTTAATTGGTAGCCGATTTGGAGTGATAATGGCAATCTCATGATCCTGCTTGGATCTTCGAGTTCCTATGTTAAACGACAGGCGCATCAAGTCGTGTTGGAACTGCTATCTTAGCAGTATTCCATTTTTCCAACACAAGGAGAAGCGCCATGTCGAAGAACCAAGTTATTGCAGCGGACCGTTCATTGTCTATAGGTCTGGATGTTGATTCGCAGACTTCTTTCGCCGTTGTGCTCGACACCCAGACTGGTGAAGTGCTCTTTGAGAATCGGATCAAGCATGACTCAGCCGCTTGGGAACGCTTCTTTGCCCGTTTTCCCAACTGCCGCATGTGGGCGTGTTATGAAGCGGGCCTCACCGGCTTTGGCCTCTGTCGTTACCTGATCGGCCAAGGTGTTGACTGCCAGATCGCGCCGCCCAGCCAAGTTCCCAAAGGGGCGCAAGCGAAGCAGCAGAAGACCGATCATCTGGATGCCCTTACCTTGGCCCACATGTTCTGGACACCACCTCGTACCTGGGTACATGTCCCCACAGAACAGGAAGAGGCGGATCGTCAGTTGTCTCGCACCCGTGACCAGGTGATGAATGATCGCGTTCGGGTCAAAAACCGAATCAAGAGTCTGCTATTGTTTCACGGTTTACAGTCACCGTTTCCGCCGCAACGCTATTGGACAAAGGAATACCGGCGCTGGTTGCGAACGTGTGATTGTCTGGCCGCGACACGGATAGCCATTGATGTTGCTCTCGATGAGCTGGAGGCCATTGAACAGCAACTCAAGGTGATCACCAAAGCGATCAAGGCGATGAATGCGTCCGCAACGTATCGGGACCGTACCCAGCGCCTGCGCCAGGTGAAGGGAGTGGGCGAGTTGACCGTGAACGCCTTCGTGACCGAGATGTATCGTCCCGAACGCTTCGCATCCGGTAAGCAAGTCGGCGCACATCTTGGCTTGACGCCGTGTGAATGGTCAAGCGCCAACACACGCCATATGGGACACATTACCCACTGGGGACCGTCCCATCTACGAAAACTATTGGTCGAAGCTGCGTGGCGTTGGGTGCAAAAAGATCCGTATGCAAAGAAGAAATACGATGCGATCCATGCCGGGAAAACACGGAAAGTGGCGATCGTCGCCATGGCACGAAAACTAGCCGTGATACTGTGGGCCATGCTGGTCAAAGAACAAGACTACAATCCTGCCTGCGTATAACCCCAGCACTGCTGGCAGGTAGGTAAAGCATAGATTGTGATTGAATCGTCCGATGCCATTGGGAACACGCGACCCTGGTAGTTATTCTGTTGCTTGACAACGATTCGAGTTTAGGGCGCCGCTGTTCCGTGCGAACAAAAAACTTGTGCCACGAGCACGAATAGCAGAACGGCACATGGGACGATACAAAGGCTCTTTACACCCTTGACTGTTTACATAGCGGAATTTCTATTCATACTTTCAAAATAAAGCGGCATACCTCCCGATATTCGGGCGATCTCCGGGAGGATGACTCTTCTACCACTGGAGGAGATTCAACGCGGTATACGCGAAGTACAACAATTCAAATCCTGAACACTATCCCATTTCACACTTGATGAATTCCCGTGCCGGGATCACTGGGTTACCATCTTCAGATTATTCGCTTGCAACATTGGCAGCTTCCCCGGTAATACTCTAACCCCCTCGATACTGCCTCAGGCTCGCCTTGCCACTTCATTTACACCTTGGAAATCTACCCGGCTCAATTTCCCTCTCCAGGGGATTTTGTACAAGATTCACGCTTTGGCTTTCATCTGATATCCTGAGAACTCCTTCTCCAACAATATCCCAATTTAGAATATTTATTATCAGCGCCATTTTCAGCCTTACAAATTTCTGCATAACCCATTTCGGGATACTGACAGGCTCTCGATTTGGAATATTCCAAAATCGAATATACATTTGCCCTGAACTTGACCAGAGGTTTCCATGACCAACTCAAGGTCCAAACACCCTTACCGATACCAGAAATTCCTGAAACTTCTCCGTACTGCGAGGAAGGAAGCTGGGTACACTCAGAATGAGGTAGCCGAAACGCTTGGCGAATACCAATCTTACATTTCGAAGGTAGAATGCGGCGAACGCCGGATGGATGTTGTTGAGTTCATCGATTACATGAAAGCAATTAGTACTAATCCAACAAATATTATTGAAGAGCTCAGAAGGCCCTATCCGAAGAAGCTGGACCGTATGCAAGCATAGCCGCCGCCCTTCCCAGGACATCGTTATTGAAATGACTGTAGTACCTATCCGTTACCGCTACGCTACTATGCCCGGCGAGCCGGGATACCAAGGACAAAGGAGCCCCATGTTTCAGAAGGTTAGAGATGTAAGTATGGCGAGTTGAATGAAAGCTCAGTACCTCATCCCATCCCTGCTTCCGTACTATTCGTTTAAATTTGGTACTGAGGAAGAAAACAGAATTGTACGGTACCACCAATTCAGGATGCTCTCTATCCCAACTTAGGATTTCTTCGATTACTTTGCTGGATGGGGCTGGAATTACCCTCGACTTATGAGTTTTGGTACCGACTCCCTGAACATGGATGCTACCAAAATCCTGATCAATATCCGAATACTTTACCCGGATGATTTCCCCTGCCCGCATACCAAAATGAAGAGCGATATAGATCCCCCGATGAAACCATGATCCCCGCTCAGAATTTTGAAGCAGAAACTGTACCTGCTCGTCAGACAAAGCCCGGTACTTTGGCTTTTCATCAACTGGGGCCGCATGAATTGGCCTAGCCGGGTTCCGAAGGATAATGTCACGATCTACTGCGTAGTTCAGTACCGACTTGATGTACCTGAGCGCCAGATTGGTACCGGCCGGGTTATGACTCTTGCTATACTTGGCAAGCCACACCTCAATATCTTGGGTCTTTACCCATATAACAGGCTTTGAAAGCAACTTCCTTGGTAGACTCCCCAGGACCCGCTCCCGGGAGACAATTGTTGAAGGACGGTTTCGGTTGGACTCAGACTTGTACTTCTGGAATTCCCGGATCAATTGCCGAAGGGTAAGCTGTACCACTTCTTCTTTTTTCTCCGGTTGGAAAAGATCCTTGGGATCATTCCCCTCTATCAGCAGGTTTTCAACCTTTACTAAAACCTGCTGGGCCTTACTCTTACTAATTGCCCCCAGGGAAAGTTCAACCTGCTTACCTTCGAAGTTATACCGACAGTACCAACGGGAACGTTTATCCTTACCTTTCCTCACTCGGAGAGATGCCACTTTACTCCTCCCCTGAAAATGATCCACAACCCAAGTCTTAACAGTTACTTAAAGAGATTATACCCGGGTCGGCAGGAGAAAATCAAGCGTACAAACAGGGGAATTCTGCGCGACCAGATTTAAACTATATCACTAACAAAATGAAGTACCAACCTTCGGGAAGGAGAACGCACTTTTTTGAATGATACCAATATTAAAAAGGGAATTACCAAAAGGCTATCTATTGCACTTATCTTTGTTATCAACTTAACCGAAATTCAGAACAGAAGCTGCGCTTGCCAAATCATCCTGCTTGAAATGGCTATAATACCGATCCGTTACTACTACACTACTATGCCCTGCCAAGCGCGAGACAAGGGAGATAGGAGCACCATTCCGAACAAGATTTGAGATATAGGTATGGCGCAGGCTGTAGAATGACAGATTGCCATCCCACCCCTGCTGCTTTACTATTTTCTTGAACCTTTTGCTGAGGTACCCGGAATCCTTTACACGAACGACATTACCAACCCGTACGGAATCCCACGAGGCAATTTCATCCATTACCTTTTCAGAAGGAGCTGATACCTTCCTCCCAGAATGAGTTTTTGCCCCCACCCCTGTCACCAGTATGAACGAATCAAGAAAATTGATTTGGGGCCAGGTAAGACGCATTATTTCGCCATTCCGCAAACCGAAATGGATGGCAAAATAGACCGCTCTGAAGAAATCGCTCTCCCGGGGAAGATAATCCAGAAGCCAATTCACCTGGGATGAATCCAGAATAGAACTCTCCCGAGAGGAATCAATCGGGGACTGCTGGAGGGAGGAAGCAACATTCTTGGTAATATGATCCCGTTTATATAACCAATTGAACAAGGCTTTGATATTCCGAATAGCAAGGTTAACCCCTCCCGGGGAATGATTTGACCCATATTCAGAAATCCAGCCTTCGAGATCTAAAAGGGAAATGAAGCGAACATCCTTTTGAAGAAGTGAATCCGGGAGGGAAGAAAAAATACGATCCCGGATTTCAATTGTAACAGGGCGATTTCTTCCATTCTGGGATTTGAACTCTGAATAAGAGCGTATCATGCTGGAAAGGAGATAAAGATCATTCAGGGAACGGGAACCGCCCTTTAGGAATTCCATTGGATCAATGCCATCCAGAAGGAGACCTTCCGCATCAATTAACTTCCTCCGGGCGATTTCCATATTGACTTTACCAAGGGAACACTCCCGCTGACGACCCCGGAACTCATACCGGATATATTTCCGGTTATAACCATCCTTGCCTGACCTACACCTGATAGAAGCCATACCAACCTCCCACTTTTAGTAATATACGCACGGGAGGCTTTTTACCATTTTCTATTAACAATTAGTTAATGATCCTTGACCATTTAACCTATTAGAAATAAATCAAAATGACTAAACGTATATTATAGTACATTCACTTGGGGAGAAGAGACATGACAATAGATAAGAACAAGATCAGAGAAGGATTCGCTGGAGAGGAGGAGGCCATGCTTAGGGTTCAGGATGCCGCTAGAATCCTTAATACCTCCCCCAGGACCATTCAACGTTTCATCGACAGAGGACACTTCAAGGCATACAAAATCGGCGGTATTATCCGATTACCAAGGAAGGACTTCTTTCAAGATCTTGAACGATTTCGGAAGAGCTGACTTTACCAACCTCCTTCCCTCCCGGGGGGCGCTCCCCTTCGGGGGCGGGGTTTTTTTCTTCTATTGGTTATTGTTGTTTATACAATAGTTAATTGGAATTATTTGAAAGGAATCCACCCAATTAGAAACGAACTTATGTGAGGAAACTATTTCTGTAGGATTTTACAAATCCCGAAAAGAGGCCCTTCAACAAGAACCCATTCGGTGCATTTGGGAGCACCATCACCTTCAGATCATTTATAAAGACCCCTTTGTAATAGCTATTGACTACCTCATTGGAGAATTTATCTGAATCGCAAAATAGTATGACCAATTCCCGCAGTTTCCGTTGTCTAGTTTTAGAGGGGATTGATTTTTTAATCGCCAATTTGACCATATCGAAAGAAGCAAAATCTACATCTGCATAGAATCCAACCCGATTCAGAAGGACTATTTGCTTCTCCAGTAATTCCGCAGATAATGAACCAATTTCCTCAAGAAGTAGCTCTCTGGATTTCAGTTTTCTCCTCAGACTTATTCTGGTTTCATGCCTACCCTCAAATCTTGTAAAATTTGCAGTAGGTTGCCAATCCTCTTTATTCTTACCCTTCCAATGTGACCTTGAAGTATATATTGAAAAGGCGTCTTTTTTGGGGTGTATTTCTTGAGGATTTGGGATCTTGCTCTCACACTTTCTAATCTCATTTATAACTGATAAGTCAACATTTTTACATATCAAAAGTCTATTTGACCAATTATCTTCATATTCTCTATATGACATTCCATACCCTTTATAAGTATGTAATCCCATAAAAGGACATGATTCAATGCTAATGACCCCATCAAATGCTACATCATGTGCTACATGTATATTTGACAAAAAGATTCTTTTATCCGTTAACTCTTTCCCAAACCGTTTCACTATATCATCGTTAAGCTTCCTAATAATAATTTCAAGATAATCGCCTTTCCAAGCGACAGGAAATTTGAAACTTTCAGTTTTATTACTGAGTAGCTTATAACACTCAAATGCAGCATGAAGAAAATAGATACCACCGAACTCGGTCTCAGGGTGGGATATTGAAAACCTTATTTTCTTCTTCTTTCTCTCTCTCAGATCTGCTTTCAGGATTTCATCAATTTCCCAATATTCTTCTCTGGTAATACGCCAATAACAACGAACAGTATCAATACCGGTATAAATCTCGGCAAGGTGGGTTTCCCCTTCTGAAATGAATTCAATATTCGCAGGGGTTCCAGTGTGCTCTCGGTGATCTTCTATTAGGGCATCGTGCGCATATTTCTCTGTAAACCCGATACCATATCTGTTTTTCTTAGTAGTCATAATATATCCGGGTTTTTCGCTGAGTATCTCTTATAGGATTGTAAGAAATAATGGGATGGGAAAATAGTGGGAAGAAGAAAAAAGCCCAGCTTGGGACTCAAGCTAAGCTCTGGAAAATCAATGTGCGCCATCAGGGACTCGAACCCCGAACCAACGGATTAAGAGTGTCCTGGAATCGACAAGCCTTCAAAACCCATTATCACATGTCACTAATAAATATGACACTTAGGCATTTGCTGTTGTTAAGGTTTATGACCGTTTGCTGAGGGTTTTTACAGGTGAGTGCCCCACCAGTGCCCCACGATAATTCCACGAAACACCTGTTGAAATTGAGACGTAGCTGTAGTGTGAGATTCACAGGCTCATTTATCACTCTTTTTTGGTACAGGCAGATGTACAGGAGAAAAGCGTTTTCTATGTAGTCTGCTGCGAAAGTGATTGTGTATCAATAAGAAACACACATACGATTTAGCATTTAGCCATCATTATATTTAACAACTACATAAATAGCAATAATCGAGGTATCTACATATTACTCTTTTTTTAGGTTGTTATAGCGTCCATTTATCAATGAAGGATTGTTAATGCTGCAACATAGAGATAACATTGCCAGTGCTTTTGGATGGATTTCACAGACACAAACTGATTTATATGGAAGCAAAACGAACTATTTTGGTTTTGCACCACCACCATGTGGTTGATTATATACAACTAAACCATCCTTGCTATCCTGCTACTCATTTTCTCTAAGCTGTTATTTTTTCAACGAGCCATATTCGGGTATGTCTGAAAATCACTGTCAAATAGAAACATTTTAGTTCCTAATTGAGCTAAATCAATGTTTTTGGAGTAAACAACCGTGCAAAAAGGGTCAAAATACTTCCTGGTTTTTGAAGACAGGAAATTTCTCAATCAAGCTAAAATTTGGCTATTGATGACTTCCTGGTGTCTGAGGCAAATCCTCCATTTTATGGAAGAATTCGGGTAGGGAAATTGCAAGGGCATCAACAATCTTTCCGATGGTCGTCAAGGTAGGGTTTCGAACACCACGCTCAATTCCACTGATGTAGGTTCTATCCAGCCCACACTCGAACCCAAACCCTTCCTGGGAGAACCCTTTCGCGGTTCTTAGCTGTCGCAAAGTCTCGCCAAATGCAAGAGCACGCATCTTGGATTTATCAGAGTCTGGACTTGACATGGAGACAACTGTAGCTCATTATGGACTATGAGTCTACGGACTATGAGTCACAGCCATTTCAATTCCTGAAAGGCACTGCAATGTGGAAAAACCTGATTGTCCTCATCATTGTATTTCTGGTATCAAGCACTGCTGTTGCGCAACGTGGGGAATATGCCGGTCCAGCCGGCTTAACCTGGGGAATGTCACCGGATTCAGTAAAAGAACTACTTAAAAACAGGTTCACCTTTGAAGAGAAATTATATTTTGAAAATGGGTTGACTCTTGAACATGTCTATTCTGGAACATTTGCTGGATTCGGTACAGAGACAATTGCTACGGAATTCTATGAAAATCGTTTGTTTGGATTTGTTGTAATTCTGGAAGATGAAACAATCTATCCGATTCTGAAGCGTTGGCAGGAGGTTGTTGATAAAATGACCGAGAGATATGGAGAGCCAGACACACTTTCGCTATCCAGAGAAGAGGCTGATCCTGGTGAAAATGCGTCTATTCTATATAAACAGAACCAAATCTTAAGAATTCAGAGAGGTGAGTTGAAACCATTTGCAGAATGGGAATTTGATAACGATGTAAATGTAAGCGTAGTAATTCAGCTTGGAAAAAAGGATGAGCTTGGTTTGAGGAAAATGAATGTTTCTTGGCTCTTTTTGTATATGAAAATAGCGGATGAATGGAAACAGGCTGTTGAGTCATCAAGGCCCAAAGATTTTTGATCTTAGCCTCCTAATATCTATGTCGTAATTTTGATATTGTGAATAAAAACTACCCTGTCCCATAGTAGTTCCTTTCCCAACTCCCAGATGCCGGCCCAGGGCGATCCAGGGTTTAAACGCGTCGGGTACATTCGTCACCTCCAGGTTACCGACCATCCCATCAATGTCGAACCGTGATTGTTGACGGCTGGAATGTCGGCTGGCGAAGGCCTTGGTCAGCTGCATCGGCGGATGCAGGATGGTTACCTGGTTTGGTTCAGGCTGCCCGCGGTGGCATCGGGATCAATGGCGGTCATGATATCCCCAGCCAATCAGCCTTGGTCTTCAGCGGTGTTTGTTTGCCCTCAAAAGTGTTATATGTCCGAATGGCAGGATGTGTAGAATTCAGCGGAAGTCAACTATTACTCTGTCTGTGGATTTTACTGATTAGCTAACAAAGCAAACCAAGTGCGAAATTCGCCTGGGCTACTATCCGCACCTCGCTTTTGTTCTTCGTCCGTATGGTAACGGACTGGGATAACAGGTTGGTCAGGACTTATTGCACTGGAAACATGTCCTTAAACATGTTTCTTCCGGCGATTGCCGTGAACTCACAAGGCGAAAGCCGATGTTGTTGTTACGGTTGGACGGGTTGTTGTTGTTGCGATTCGCCGCTCGGCAGTTCCTGGCGTTGTTGTTCCAGCTGCCGCCCCGTTTCACCCGGTTCGAGCCTCGTCGTCTGTTACCCCTATTTGTTAAATCAGAATCGATCAATCTCATTGATAAGCATGGAAAATTCGTATCTCTCGCCCGCCTTCGGCGGGCTGGCCTACGCTACGCGCGGCTGGGCGGCTTCGCTTCGCCCGCTCGCTGCTTCACTTCGGAAAAAGAAAAACAGCAAAACCGTAAAAGTGCAAACGGATACAACTACCTGCCTGACCTCACAAGGCGGAAGCCGCTGTAGCTGAAACGGTAGGACGGGTTGTGGCTGCCGCGATTCGCCGCCCGGCAGTACCAGGCGTCATTGAACCAGCCGCCGCCCCGCAGCACCCGGTCCGAGCCTCGTGGATCGTCCACCCAAGCTCCTCCGTCATCTGGCGCACCTTCGTAGGAATCATGCCAATCATCCTCGCACCATTCCCAGACGTTGCCATGCATATCGTACAATTCCCATGAATTAGGACTTTTCTTGCCGACCGGATGCGTTTTACCTTCAGAATTTTCATCATACCATGCAACTTTGGCGAGATCCGATTCGCTATCTCCACTGTGATACTTTGTTAATGTTTCAGCCCGGCAGGCATATTCCCATTCAGCTTCAGAAGGAAGCCGATAGGTGTATTCTGAGTGGTTTGATAGTTTTTCACAGAATGCCCGGGCATCATCCCATGATATATTTTCAACTGGATTATTCGAGCCTCTGAAATTGGAAGGATTAGTTCCCATAATCGCCTCGTATTGCGCCTGAGTGACCTGGTATTTGCTCATCCAGAAGGAGATTATTTTAACTTCATGAATGGGTTTTTCATATTCATTTTCTTCACTGCCCATTGCAAATGAACCTTCAGGAATCTCTACCATATTCTGGTCGATCTGACGGATTATTTCGTCAAGTTCGTTTAGTTTATGAACCTTTCCCGTTGAAGGTTTGCTGTCACCAATTGTTTTGCTGGATGCTACAAATTGTTTCTCGCGAAATTCTTTATCCGTAAGCCATTGCTGCCCTGATGGATGCTGCAATACCTTACACATATGTTTGTTGGCTTGTAGCGTCTCAATCGCTTTATTCAAAGCCGGAGAATCGATCTTTTCCGCGTTATCCCGTTTCTTCCCAAACCATTCTATATCATCATTATCGTATTCTTTCAATATTTCTGCAAGATACGTTCCTATCGTTTTGTTGTCAGCTTTTTCTAATTTATAATTCAGAGAATCACAAAGATCCCTGAAGATCTTTTCATCCATTGTTATATGAAGCAGCAGAGCCACAGGATCGTAGTCTTTTTGCTCAAGCGTACTGATTCGAGAAGAAATCATCACGCGGTTTAACAATCTGACAATAGATCGTGGATTATGCTTACAGGCATGAGAAACCAAGGGTATGATGGCTGACTTGGTATTATCATCGTCAAATACCTCATCGGACAATAAGCTTCTTACATACTGTTCCATCTCGTTCGATTCCGGTTCCCTGGATGGAACTGGAACCTTAACCTGGACAATCTTGTCAAGGTATTGATCGAAATAAGAGCCAGATATATGGAATTCTTTTTCATACTTTGTTTTGATGAATTTCTGAATAATCTCATCATTTACACCAATAACAAAAGAGAAGCCCGGTTGATGCAAAACCAGTTTTATCCCTTCCAGGAGTTCCACTGCCTTATCCGGGAAACAGCGGTCCAGATCGTCAACAAGTACAACAATTCTTGGTGGCGTACCAATTTCTGCAATTTCTTTTTTAGTTTTCTTTTTCCCCTCTTTCGTAGTGTTCCCGGTTAGATCATACAGTTTCTTGAATGCGTCAAAATAGAGACTTCGCGCGAGAACAGCGTCTTTTGTTAAATCCTGGTACCGTTCAATCATATCTTTCGGTGATAGATTGATCTCTGCTTCCGATAACAATGGGATGCCAACCTTGCCCTTGATTGAGAAACCATAAGCAATCGCCCTGAGCGCTTCCCGGAGATTTTTCGCGCCTTTGGCGAGTGAACCTTTCCATTTTTTAGCTTCCATCCTGAGCGTAATTTCCTGCTCGACCGTTGCGGTCAGAGGTACTATCAGGTGATCTTCCTTTTCATATTGCCAGGCGTTGAACCACACTGCGACAGATGAATCGTCTTCCCTCACTACATCCTCAATCAACCGCATTGTGCTGGTTTTCCCAGTCCCCCATTCACCAAATATTCCTATCGTCAATGGTTCAGAGGTTTTTATGGCAGCATCCGCCAAAACTCTTGCGGTATGTTCGAATCCCAGCTCATCGCCACGGCTGCCTTCTCCGGCGGGAATATCGCTAAGCAACGGAAGAGCCTTGTATGTGTTATTCGGCATGTGGCAATCCTTTCAATATTTATCGTTGAATGGAATAGCTATCGAATTTTCAAAATCTCTCGCCCGCCTTCAGCGGGCTTTTGCCTTCGCTTTACTTCGGCTCGGTGGCTTCGCTACACCGGCTCGAAGCTTTGCGAAAGCTCCATTTAACTGAACTGGATTCCGGGTCAAGCCCGGAATGACAAGATGGTAAAACCGTAAAACTGCAAACTGATACAACTACTCACCTGACCTCACGAGGCGGAAGCCGAAGCTGCCGTAACGGACGGACGGGAAGTTGTAGCTGCGATTCGCCGCTCGGCAGCCCCTGGCGAGGTAGCTCCAGCTGCCGCCCCGTAACACCCGGAACGAGCCCTGGGGATTCACCCATGCACTCCCATCAGTCGGCACACCATCATAGTTGTCATGATACCAATCCTCACACCATTCCCACACGTTCCCATGCATATCCTGAATCATCCTTCTCGCCACACCTCCTGGAAAACATCCGACAGGGCTGGTTGAGCCAATTTTCGTTTCACTATAGTTCATTTTATTGGAATCGGGTTTTTTTCCATATGAATATATGGTATTCGAGCCGCCTTTCGCAGCATATTCCCATTCCGCTTCACTTGGCAATCGGATTTTCCACTTGTGGTCAGCCAGTTTTTCTGTCAACCAGGTACAATAGGCTTTCGCATCTTCCCACGAAGCCATAACAACCGGATGGTTGTTGATGGTATTGTACTGGCACCAGTTTTCACGATTAACTTCGTAACCGCTATCGTCCAGGAACAATCTGAACTGGACGACCGTTACCGGGTATCGCGCCATCCAGAACTCCTTGATCGTGACTTCACGCTGTTGCAATTCGTCACTAGTTGCATCAGGATCATTGTTCTTATCGCTGCCTATCATGAACCTACCTGCCGGGATTCGCTCGAAACCGAGATCCTCCTCGACTGGCAAATAGAAGTTGTCGGGATTGAACCGTGGATCTCCCAGGCGACCTAGAACATTTCCCGCCGCAACCCGCTCTTTTGGGGCGAGCAGTTGATCCGCCTGCATTGCGGCCAAGAGCCATTGTTTGATCCGATGGGTGTGAATCGCACCGAGATTATCCCCGGCGATGCTCTCCTTTCCAGCTTCCAGGATTGCTTCCCCGGCAATTTCCGCCTGCAGAAAACGGATTTTACTCCTGTTGGCATCATTCATATCATCCGGACAAAACCTGTGAATCATATTCAAGACTTTATCCCGGCGATGTTCCTGTTCTGCGTACCCTGCCGCCAGAACAGCTACTACCCGCCACTGGTTGGGATCTTTGACAACGAGATTCGCGAAGGTATGATCTGAAATGTCGGGACTGACGATGTAATGACACCCGGCCATGAATTCCTGGAAAGTACGGTGCGGGAAGGTGTATACATCATCTTTTCTGCGAATCAGCAGACCGGCACGTTCCTTGATATATTCAACAAACTCTTGCGCCTTGTCATACCCGCCGGAAAGCAGATGAGGTTGTATCGTATCCCTCAGGAAGGAACTGCTGATCTCCGCAGTACTGGAATCTGCACCCTCCTGGTTGCTATGTGCCTTAAAGGCAATCTCAAACAGTCCTTCGAATAAATGGTGAATCTTCAGCCCTGGAATATTCAGGGCCCGAACAATTCCCTCGTCCCCGGCAATTCGTCGCTCCCACCGTTCGAAAAGCAATGCCACTGCCCAGTCATACAACTTGATCCGGTCAACGGGAACATCTCCCTTCGCCGTGTTCAGCAAGGCAAGAACCGTCAGTAGCAGCGGCCGTTCCGCAAGCCCCTTGATATCTTCACGTTGAAGGGCTGCAAGCAGACGGGATCTGTCTTCCTCTGCGGTATCCCTGGGAAGCAATTCTTTTTCGATCTGCTTCTGGTACCATTGTTTGGTGAACTGCTCCATTTGTTCGGGCGAAAACGGTGCAATGCTGACCTGGTGAAAATCTGGATTCAGCTGGATCTTGGGCTGATTGTTGCTGTCCCTGTCGGTGTAGGCGTAGATACGGCAGGTCACAAGAAACCGTTGTTTGGAATACTTGTCCGCAAAATCGTTGATATTCCGGACAATATCACTGCGAATAGACTCAGAAACTTCATCCAGTCCATCCAGGAAGAACAGGAACTGGTTCTCCTCGTTTTCGGAAAGCCTGTCAAAAAGCTCGTGCCAGTCTTCTTCGGATGATTTCTCTATGATATAGTTACGAATGAAGCAGTAAAGAGGATTTAATCCCGGTTCCTCGCAACAGGTTGAATATTTCTCAGCGAAATGGCGAAGTATAATCCTCACAGGAAATAATGTGCCGTGATCCCAGGAAGCCAGCCCGTCTGAAACCGCCACAGATTCCTTTGACAGGGTCGCCGTCGCCATCACAAGCGAGAAATAATTCACGAGTACCGATTTTCCTGAACCGGGATCGCCAAGGATTACAAGTTTCGGGTAGCGGTTAATTACTTCCTCGAGCAGAAGACGTTTTGCCTCCCTCTGCTGTTCCATGAACTTATCAAGATTCTCCTCGCGCTCAATCTTATTGGAGTCCATCGGTGTATATACATCTCGCAATTTCAGTTCACGGCTTTTAGTGTGCTCATCCGTACCGGGGCTCATCACATTCCAGGGAAGAAGATTGCACTCACTGACCAGGTCCTTCAGGTAACAATTCATGCGGGGTTTGACGGGGGGCGGGGGATAGTTGTGT
Source organism: bacterium (assembly GCA_963669175.1). Lineage (GTDB taxonomy): Bacteria > Electryoneota > Electryoneia > Electryoneales > Electryoneaceae. Next base: position 5,229,556 of record OY769902.1, on the reverse strand, counting down.
TGCTCACCGATGTAGTCACCTTGTTTTAGTTCTATATGCGTGGAGTTCGTATAGGTCCGCCGGTCCACAGTAGCACCTGGGCTACTCTTGATGATAGTATCAGCAGTGAAATGCTCACCGCCGGGTGTCTGCGCGATAGCCGCGGTGAGGGATTTGATGATTTCGACAAGTTCCTCATTGACAGGGATCTCAGCGTTTTCCAGTTGAGAGACCACCTCCTTCCTGATTATCTTCGATTCAGGATTTTCAGACATCTCCTGCAAAGCTTCATTCAACTCGCCATATTTCTGATTTTTTCTAAAAAAACCGACAAATCTGTCGAGTGCACTTCTAACTATATATTTTACAGCTTCTTTTGCTGCTGGATGTTTTACATAGTTGTATCCGGACTTCACCATATCGGCGAGTTCAGTCCAATTTATTTGTTCTATCCCCGGTACTAATTCTATCATGGTGTCGCCTCCGTCTGAAGCTTCGCTGCAGGGTAAATTCTTTGTCGGGTTGTTCGCCCCACATCGTTTACCTGTATGGGATTTCTTCATCTGTTAGGTTGTGGCTTCACAGCCCCAGCCTCTTACACCACCGGTCATACGGTTCCGCACCATAGCGGTTCAAACATTAACTTGGAATTGCCTGGACCAGTGCTGTTGTTAAACATAAACAATACAATAAGATATGATAATATCTTTGGTTTCAGCATCTTGATCTCCCTTGAATACTATGATGCTTTGTGAAACATTTAACGAAAATGCCGCTGTTTATCCTCCAAAAGTGGCAAACATTCGAAGGTAAGGAAATAACTGAATTTGCGAAAGCGATTCAAGGATTCGGAATGATTGGTTGACTGTTGCCTTTCTCAAACGGGTACAAAGATTCTACTTCGATAGTATCCTGCAACGGCACTGCACATGTCGGGGTAGAGGAGGAAGAGAGTCCAACGCAAATTCTTGCCCATTTAAAGGTCCACAGACAGGACAGACTCTTTCGTCCAGTACAGTGTACCAAACGACTTTTTCAACATTGATCTCCCGGTAAAGATGTATACGTCCCTGGTTATATGCCCTCATGACTTCTTTTCTGGTGATCACCTCAATTCGATTTCGGGCTGTCTTGAACACCTTTTTACCCGCGAAGCGAAACTTGTCCTTCTCTGGTGGTTTGATTACATCTCCGATATCCAGTGCAATCTGGCCGATGTCTCGGCCAGACAGGATACCCGCCTGCAGGTCTATCTTGATATCATCCCGCAAACGATCTGAGACCGTTCCCAATAGCTTGATGTTGTAGCGTGCCAGAGCGTCCAGAGCGTCCAGAGCCCTGCCATCGATGGCGGTGAAGGCGCTGTCGATCATTGCTTGCCATTCCGATACATCCTTCAATCCCATCACACCACTGTCCCGCAGTTCGAATACACCTCGTTCGATACCCAACCTGAATGAATTCTTAGTCATAGGACGGGCAAGTGAAGTGGTAGACTTCTTCATCTCTTTCAGAACTGTCTCGATACGAACAAGGATGGACTCAAGACGACGTTTCCAGAGAGCAGATCCGGGCGTCACACTTTTCATTTCGGCCACGCGAAGCAGTTCACTTCGAACCTGGGGTGCTGCCTGTTCGAGTGACTTCATTAGAAGGATTTCTTGCTCGGCTGTACACTGCTGTGCTGCTTTGAGTGAGATATTCAGTTCAGCTTCCATCCTGGGATCGATTGTCGCCATGCATCAATGATTCCCAGGTTGTGTTTTTAATCCGTTGCCATTCTACAGTTGCAGAATCTCTCGAATCACATCATCGTACAGTGCTTCGACATCTTCGTCTGACTGAGGGTTGTCTTGGCTGTCCTTTTGCTTTTCATCCTTTGCAAATCCAAGAAATTTCTTTGCTTCATCACGTGTGAGTGCATCTTGAAGAGTCAGACTGGCGATGATCTCTGGTATGACGACACAATAAATTCTTATTCTTTTTGAGTCTACATTGCCTGGACTGCATCAATCAGTAATATTTCTCTGAGGTCAAATTCAAAATTACCTTCTACGAAAGATACAGACTTTCCAAATCGATTCTGGATGTCTCGGAAGTAGCTGGATGTATTTTTCTTTAGAGGTTTCCCCTGAAGCCAATCCAACCGATTTTTCTTCCAGGTGAAGTTTTGCGAACTTAGCAAGATTTCTTTCAATATCCCCTCTGCAGAAACCAGCACAGGCGCCTTATCCAATCCGAACCGCTTAAATCCCCAGGCAAAGATATCATCCCATAAATCTGGAGTGGTCAGAACAGAATTCAGGTCACGATCCACCTGGTCAAAACGCTTGAAGCAGCTACGGTGTTCATGGGCCTGGCCGAGATGGATTTCAAACTGTAGAATAAGTCCATCTACCGGCTGGCTGCATTTCTTTGGTACTTTGATGTAAACGGTCATACCAGAACGCCTTAGATTCCTACCCCTGGCCATCCAGGTAATTTTGTTATCTGATTCATACGGATAGTAAGCATCGCCACTGCGGCGAAGCTGCAGACCTTTTTGTAACGCCATCAGGGTTTCATACTGCTCTACTGTAATTGGAAGAGCGAGGACACGTGTATCAAAACGAGTAACTCTAAACTGGCCACTGTCCGTTCCCGGAATGCACCCTGCTTGCTGCAAATATTCGTTCAGGTCTTTAATTATTGACTCAGCATCAACATCTGCTGGTGTGATTAATGGGGAGTCAGAGATCCTTTTATATAGTTCGAACTCAACCTTGAGCCACGAACCCTTGGTATTGTAAACCATTCGTATGTCTTCCGGGATCATGTCCTTTCCCAGAAACCATCTTCCTGGACAATTCGTATCTTCGTACCATCGTCTGCTTGATAACAAACCTTCTCTATCTAGGTACTTGCATCCGATGTGAATGGTGTCTGGCATGGCTTTCCGGAAAACTTCACTTGGAATTCCCCCCTTATTAGGCCCTCCAGAAAGAGCACTACCGTTTTCTTTTGGGGGAGTAGAGAACGAGACTGGTCGAATCAGATTGGTAGAATCATTTTGCATTGGTCGCCTCTTGTGCTTTCCCATGTCCGTTTGTTTCATCTAGCCATTCGTAAAAGGCATTCTCGTCAATCAGGATACGGTTGCCGATACGTCGGATGGCTTTACAGAAACCGTTCTCTTCGGCATGAAAAATGAGGTAGCGAAGAGTTGAAAGCTTTGGGTAGTCGTGGTAGTCGTTCCACTTGGTGACAGGAATTACTCTGCGCCTTAACGTGTTGTTCTGCATCGTTGCCCTCTCTTGTCAGTTGGTATGGGTGCTGCCAGAGTAGATGATCCGGATGCAAAATAAAATCCCCAAAAAGTTATTGTCTGGAATTCAATAACTTTTGAGGGGTTTTGAGGAAAGCGTTAACTCTTGTTACTTACATATCTACATCTCAATCAACGATTTTTTCGTCGGCCTGGACCCTTTCTGTAATTATTCGGTATACTTTTCCAAATCTGCTCGAAGGTTTCAAGGGTAAAAGCTTTACTGCTAAAAGTTTCTTCGAGATGTATTGTGAGTTCCTTCCTTGTTGTTTGATGTTGCCCTGCCTCGAAACAAAAAAACGCAGCCGAAACCGCCATTTTTATTGAATTCTGATGATTCCCTTTCCATATCCTCAAGTTCCCCAGTTCTTGCTTTTCTTTGCCGCTAAGAGAAATAGATTCTTCTTCATCTGAGCTGTTAACATGATCCAACTTAGTTTGCAACTGGTTTTCAGCATATAACCTCAATACGAGTGGAAGCTCAAGTCCAGAACGAAGCGCAAACTTAAAAAAATCTTGCGAATCGATGATCCAGTCTGATTCTCTTTCGCCTGATTTCCTTGCTTTGATTATATCAAGTTTTGCGCTTCGTACAATGTGTTGATACTGGTGTCGAGCTATTCCATCAACTTCCTCAGGAAAATTGAAGTCGAGATACTCATTTAGTCTTTCTGGATTTTCATCGAGCAAGAGCGCACAAATCTCCCAAATGCTAAGCCCTGGCGAGTCCAACCAAAATTTTAGATCGTTCGTTTTCCATTTCACGTATTCCCTTGTTATATTTTCCCCATGCTTTTTTTGCCAATTTCTAACACTGCCAGGAATAACTACTTCGATATTTCTATTTTCACAGAAAGTCAATAATTTGGATTCTTCTATTATGGTGCTACTCTCATCTGTTGTTTCCTGGTCAATTTGCAAACCGATTGTACCATTCTCCAGAACCCTATAAATGGATGTTTCATTAGAATAAAGAAAGAAATCGAGATCGAATTTTTGAGGCGAATCAGTTTCTTGAATGATATTCGATATATCACTTAAACGTATCCATGGGATGGAGTGCATGAAGTGCTCCTTAAGGGTGAATGTTTTAAATTGTCCTAGCCAAAAACGGCACCCGTCATTTTCCCTACTATCGCTTGCACATGAGGTTGGGAAATGTGAGCGTATCTTTGGACCATCTGCAGTGTTCGATGTCCAAGTGCCGCGGCTATTTCAGGAAGGGTTGCTCCGTTCATAGCCAAATAACTAGCGAATGTATGCCGGAGGTCATGCCACTTGAAGTCCTCAATTTTGGCTTCCTCTTTGGCGATACGCCAAGCTGCTTCAAAGTAAATGGGTTTTCTTGGATTCTTGTTGCTGGGGAAGATCAGGTTTGTGTCCAGTCTTCTGATCCTGGAACGTTCTTCCATTAACTCAAGGGCTGGGCCGGTTAGGGGCAACGTCCTTCGATCACCATTCTTGGTTTCGTGCAGAAGGATTGTTCCTCTCTCAAGGTCAACCTGCTCCCAGGTCAGATTCATCTGTTCGCTCCGCCTGGCACCGGTGCAGAGTGCCAGTACAACCGCAAAGTACAAATCAGGATTTACGCTATTCTTACATGCTTTCAACAGCTCTTCGCGTTCAGTATCAGGTAGATAGCGAACTCGTCCACGTGCTTCCCTGGGTTTAGTGACTTTCCTAAACGGATTGTCTTCAATCCATCCGTACTCTTTCATGGCAATTGTGAAGACGTGGGAGAGCGATGCCATATAGCGAATCACGGTTGCACCTTTTCGATCACCTTCCAGGAGTGTATCTCTAGCGTCTGCTATCACTGCTGGTGTGACATCGGCAAGAGTATAGAAACCGAGTTCTTTTCGCCACCATTTCAGATGACGTGTCTGATTTTTTCCATCCTTCTTGAGTGGAAGGTAGTCCTTGGAATATTTGTCTATCAGGTCAGCAAGCGTTTTTCGCTTTGCTATCGATTTTGGAAAATGCCTGCCCTCACGGATGGCTGCTTCCTGAGATTGAGCCCAGATCCTGGCATCGGTAAGACGCTTGAATGTCTCCGTAATAGTGGGGGCACCTTTGATCCGGATTTTCACTCGGTAGGAGATGTCGCCTGCTTTCGAGATGCGTTTTTCGATGTTCGCCATGGTCGTCTCCACTGTTCACAGAAACAACCTAACGCAATCTCTGTTCAAACGCAACAACGGATAACAATAACGTTCTCTTTGAGCGTTAAACTATTATATTTTACACATTAGGAGCCTAATGTCATATGTCATGGGGCAATTATGGGGCAGCTAATATTATTATTTCAGTAATTCACATGCGTTACTCGCCAATAATTGCCGCAATTGTAACATTATATGGTATTATCATTTATTGATAATTTTCTTTTTTTTATATTATCAATAACCATATCCATGTATTTATCTAAATAATCTTTCATGTCTTTGTCAAAATCATTTTTAAAATATCTTTTTATTCGATTCTTTGTATTCCAACTTTTTAATCTTGCAACATCCAATATGATATCGTCATATCTAGGTATGATCAAGTCAAATAAGGCATCTTCAAATTCTTCCCAATCCTCGTTACCTTCAAATTCATCTTTTATTGCTTTTTGCATTTTAACAATATAATTTTGTATTTGATCTTTTGATCTTAGTTGAAAGGCCAAGAGTGGATCATATTTTGAAACTTCGTCAACAGCATGATTGTATCGGTTAGAAATATCATCTGATATTGGCAACAGAGATGTAATCATAAAGGAAACTTGTGAATATTGTATTCTGTCCAGGTTGAACCGCTTCTTGAAGTACTGGCACATTTCTCTGATTACATAGATTTCGAAACGTATCTCTAGTAAATCCGAAATGGCCATAGAAATAGCCTGCTTGTGATCTGATCTCCTTTGATTGATCTTGCTTAATTCGCCGAAGGCCCAACCAAGGAAGGCTGCTGGTAGCGCTATCAATACCTGTGTGTATTCCATGGCAAAATCCCCGATTGAAATTATAGCAACATCAGATCATCCAAAAACTCCGATTCTGGCTCAACACCCGTAACCAGCAGGTGGTCCCTCGCCCTTGTGCAGGCAACATACAGCAGGTGTCGTTCGGTGTTGTAGACCTCTTCCAGGTCGGAGTCGTCGGTCACTGTCTCAATCCGTTCCTGGGAGGGGATCACTTCGTCGTCACAGGCCATCACCACCACCGCACGGAACTCCAGACCTTTGGCCAGGTGCATGGTGCTCACGGATACGAAGCCCTTGGTGGTCTCCACCTGTTCGTCCAGAACATTACACTCAAGTTCAGCCGCTGTCACCGCCGCCTTTGCGCGATCCAGCTCTCGTTCTGAACGAACGATGACACCGATCTCGTGAGGCGTTATGCCCTCCTCGATTCGTTCTGTCAGCCACACCGCCACGCCATCCACTTCACCTTCAGTGGTATCGAAGACCTGCACATCCGGGGGCGGACCGTTGAAGACAGACACCGTTCCCTTTCGTTCTTCCACGTTCCCGTCGACATCAGCCAGCTCCGGTCCCAACAGCAGGTCGGCTTGCCTGCGGATCTGGTGGGAAGTCCGGTAGTTGATCTTCAGCGTTTGCGAGCGGCCACGGATATCCACTCCCAGCGACTTCCACGAGAACGGTTGCTGGAAGATGCGTTGCCCCAGGTCCCCGGCGAAGAATAAACGGTTGGGTTGATCGCTGCCAATGGCGACCAGGAAACGAAGCTGTGCCACACTGACGTCCTGGGCTTCATCCACCACAATGTAGTCGTACGGTCGCCGTTCTGCATCCCGGTAATGGTCTGCCAGGCGGCTGTAAAGCTGGGAGAGTGTCACCAGCCCCTGCTCCTGTAACTCGTCCTTCACGGCGCTGAAAATGTCCCACAGGACCGCTCGCTTGGATTCAGGCAGTCGGGTCTTCCGTCCCTGACGCAGGACATCACGGTAGGCTTCCCACGTATCCAACTGCCAGGCATCCACCACCTGGTCCCACTCGGTCCAGAGGAAATGCAGGGTAAAACGCCGGTCAAGTTCTCTGTCCGTTGTTACCACCTGCAATCGTTCTCGGATGTATTCCGGCGAAGCCAGCTGGGGAGTACCGAACGTCAGTTCATACAACCGGCAGCCCAAGCTGTCCATGGAATGCACATCCAACCTTTCCGCTAGACGCGGCTGGTTGCTGATCAAGGTGGTCAGTTTTCTCTTCAGAGACCGTGCCAAGGTGTCAGAAAACGTCGTTAACAGCACACGGGTGTCTGGATACCGTTTGGCAAGAAAAACTGCTCTGTGAAGCGCTACGATGGTTTTTCCAGTGCCTGCTGATCCGGAGACACGCGCTGCGCCGCTGAAGTCCCGTTCTACCATGGACTGCTGCGCCGGGTGCAAGAAAATGGCCCACTTGTCCCACGGGTAGTCCAACGCCCGTTCCAGTTCCTCGACGTCTTCCACAACCCGGAAACGACGTTGAGCGTCGGGATGGTTGAACGGGTCCGTCTCCTCGGTCACCGGTTCCGCGATCTTCGGTTTGACACCTACTGCCAGGTCCAACAGCGCCTCAGCCGCCTCTTGAGGCAAATGCTCTGTCAACTCCAGCAGACCGTCCTCGTTCGCCTGCTTGACGTCTTCCAGCCACTCTTCCGGTACACCGTATCCCAGCAGCTCATCTTCCGGTACGGCTTCGAACAGGGTGGGCTTGGACTGTTCTGCGGTGACGTAATGCGGGATGGTGATCTCTTCCACCCGTTCTCGGATTTCCACGAATTGCGCTGCGCCGGTCTTAGGATGCCGTTCCAGCTTGCGCCGCTCCGCCCAGCGGTAGGCCTGGTCATGGTGGTTCACGTAACAGAGTAAAAGGCTGTTCTTGCTGCGATGTATGATCAGGCGGATATCACGGCTGACACGAACTGACCAGAAATTGTGATCTTTCGCCCGGTCGAGCTTGTGAAAGCTCATGCCAGGATTGGACGGGTCCATTTGTAGGTCGAATGCGGTTTGCTTTACAATTTTCTGCTCGTCTGCATTTAAGCTGTTTAAGCTGTCAGTGAAAGTGTCGGCTATTCTAAAAAGCAACTCTTATCTCCTTTAGTTTGAATAGCTTCATTTAATGTGATCCGATAGATCTAATAACGTTCTTTCAAATACAAGTTCTCCCAGTTCGGATCGCCACTCATCCTCATTATCTTTCAAAAATTTAATAAGAATTTCTGAAATCTTTTTCTCATAGATAATAGTTTTTCCAACATCTATGTCTAGTGTACCTAACCTTACATAAGCTGACCTATATCTTAGACCCATCGTAGCTAAGCTTAAACCGGTTTTGGTCGATACTCCATATCTCAAAAATTCTGGAAATTCCTTAACTGCAGTAGATAGCTTTTTTCCTTCCGACGCTAATAGCCTTTCAAGAAGTGCAATGCCTTGTTCTACCAAAGTTTGCAATGTATAAGAAATAACCTGAGTAAATACACCTAACCAATCATCCATTTCTAGACCTGATGATTCAGCTATATCTTTCATTGTTTTGCCCATAAGCCATGTTTTAGAAGCATTTACAAATACTTCCTTGACAGTATCAACTTTATCATCATTAACTCTGAATGCTTGAACGACTGCATCTCTCATATCTATTTGTTGCCATGACCAATTTAACATAATATTAATAAATTCCTCATCAGTAGCATCATTAATATCATCCCAAGTATCTCGCATTAATAAAAGATTTTTTTCGACTGGTTCTAGCATGCGTAGTCTTACACCAGTTTCCCTAATCCAAGTAAAGCGATCACTTTGTTTTGATTCAATTACCTTTTCAATTCTAGAATCAATAATATTTTTTAATATTGTTTTAGAACTCTCTCCTAATGATTGGAATGCGTAGGTTTTGTCTGCTAGTTCCATAGCAATTTGACGGAGAGTATCCATTCCTATTTCAGTAGCTGCTAAATCCATCAAAGTAGAATCAATACCATCTATTAAGCTGTAGACAACTGGACTATCTTCAAGAACTTGGTTAGATAGTTCTAAATCTGATCTTCTTGCAAGTTCGTTCTCGACATTTATTATCAGTAATCGTAGTGCACCTCTTACTATTTCTACTTCATTTTGGAGAGCTACCTTCTCTACAAGAGACCATTGATTTTCGTTCGCGCAAATTACTAATCCTTTAGTTGTTACCCCTGCTCGACCAGCTCTGCCTACAAGATTCTTTATATCTCGAATTAGCAAATCTTCTGGTTTTCCCTCAGCTCGTTGTCTTCGAACTGAGTAAAGAACAAGTGTACGAATTGGCAAATTGACTCCCTCAGCTAGAGTATTTGTGCATACTGTTAATCTTATTGCATTATTACGGAGTGCATTCTCTATAGTTTCTCTCGTTTCTTGCGGGATATCTCCATGATGTAACGCAATGCCCTCATGAATGCTTTTAGTACCAATCCATTCACTCCCATATTCATGCTCATAGTATTCTGTTAGCTTACTAACTTCTTGTCGATTTGCATAGCTTGATGGCAATGGTAGATTGATTGATTTATCAATTTGATTTAGTGCTTCTTCTGCCAAGCCTATAGCCCCTTGTCGCCCACGTTTGTTAGCAGAGAAAACAACGACTCCTCCCAGGGGAAGGGATTTCCTTGCAGCAGCGATAGCAAGTGTTTTTTTTGATTTATAAGCGTATACTTTTTTTCTTCCCGTATCAGGATTAATGAAGCGAAAATCATCAACTGAAAGAAACTTTTCAATCTCAAATCTTAATGGTGGCTTCTGATGAGGATGTACGACCAAGTTTACAGACGACGAACCTGAATTTCTAGTACTGAGGACTGAGAATTCAGCTAAAGCTGGACGATAATCACTTCTGACGACTGTCTCTTCTGTACCTCCAAGCCAATTATTTATCTCTTCAATATTGGGTACAATTGCTGAGATGAAAACGAACCTGGGTGTTGTTTGCTCTTGAATTCTTAGCCTTGCGAGTAATAGCTCCAGGGCCACGCCACGCGAGGGGGCATCTAATAAATGTCCTTCGTCACAGATTACCAAACTAATTCTCTGTGAAAATTCAGGATTTGCAGTTAGCATTCCAGATAGTGTTTCAGGTGTTGCTATTAACGCACGAACATCCTCTAAGGACCTTGATTCATTTCCAGAAGGGACTGTTCCCCCGTACGCAGATCTCGAGCTTATGCCCATCTGATTCAACCTATTCACCAAGCTATATTTAAGTTCTGCTGCCAGCGATCTATAAGGAACTAGCATGATCGCAACACTTAATGGGTTTCTTTTTAGGTGCCAGTAGAGCAATGTCTCACATAGAGTTGTCTTACCAGCGCCAGTAGGCATCTGTAATGAAAATGTTTCCTCTCTCTCAAGCAGACCTTTTTTTATGGCACTAATTTGCGACGGGAAAAAGTCGAATCTTGCAGGCTGTTGATTTAGAAAAATGTTAACTAGCGGATTCCAAAATGTAGAGTATCCATTTGGAAGAACTGCACGGATATTTGTTTCATTAAACTGCTTAAGCATTGAATCAAACAATTTCATCGGTATCCATTCTGTAGGTCCTTTTAAGAAAGTCTCTTCTAATTGGAGATCAACCTCGCGGTTGATCATTACTAATGATTCTATATCTCCATCTCGCAATGAATTTAATAATCTATTAACAGTTTTTGAAGATCTTGTTCCTGATTTAGAAAGTAGTTCATAACAAGCATTATAAATATCATGTTCATATTTATGTTGGTTATCTCTAAATATTACATATGCAGATGCAGCATATCCACCAAAATAGAATGCTGATGCCGCAAAAAGTATTGTTTCTGATATATTAATACCAATATCATTGGCGTCTTTTTTATTCTGTGTTTCAGCAATTTGAGCAAGTGAATTACCTAGTCTTGCCAAATCCTGAGATGGCTTGTATTCACTTCTAATACTTTTAAATAATTCAGAAACTAAAGAAATATAAAGATCATCCTTTCTATTATCTTGATATGATGAATATAGATGTATTTCGTCAACCCCAAATTGCTCCATCATTCGAATTGTGTCCGAATCACTAATCCAATTAGAGAGATTTATTTTCATTATCATTTACCTCCATCAATGGGTGTCTCTTCAATTGTATCGTAAATAGTATTGTAAATTCTATACAAATTAGGTACAGCTATAATCACTAATTGATAATTATCAGGTTCTTCATTTGGAGCATTAATGAGTTCCTCACTCAGTAAATCCTCGCTGATGATTGCAATAGCTTTGTATTCTTTTTTGCACTTTGGATGATCATATGGTTCCAGAAACCGATCAACTTGTGCTATACTTACTTCTCCGATGTCTTTCCCTTTTATCAAATTTTCTTCAAGCCAGATAAGAGTCTTCGTCAGACGTCCTGTACGATCTTGTAAACATCCTGCTATCGAATCCGAAATGGGATCAAACTCTCCTTCTGTTGATTTCAATTTTGATTCGGTACAATAGACGGTATCATTCTCACCTGTATTAGGCCATTGTGGGAGGAAGAATTGAACTATATCCGAATATGGAGCTGGTTTATTTCTATCATGTTTAAGTCTTAACTTTTTCGGGCTTACAAGGATTTCTGGATGAATATCAATAGCTTGAAAAAGCAATACAAGGTTCTCGCCAAATTCACCTGATCTTACTGATCCTGGATCTGGTAAAGTTGATTTAAGCACAACTAACTGACGTTCTTGAAAATCACCTGGAACCTCACCTTCAAGTTCATCTGCACGTTGTAACAGAACAGCATCGCTTAAGTAGCACCGACGAATGGGATCGCACAAAACCTCGACAAGTTGGTCTGCTTGATCTTCGTTTATGCGAACTAATCTATAGGGAGTTGTACTTTCCTCGGTGAACCAGTTAAGGGCGGCAGCTACATCAAAATGTATTTCTTCCATAGATCAGACCTCACTAATCTTTATCACCTCATTTCCGAGGTGGTTCATGACCTTGACTGCGATACGGCCGGCATCGGGTTTGGGGAACGGCCGGGAAGTATCGCTGTGAAATATTTCCCAGGCATTCTTGTTTTCAAGATCAAGCTTGCCAAAGATGGCAAGCAGATTGCCCTTAGAATCTCTCGGCTTGATGTCCTCAAGCAAATCGAACACCGTGTTCTTGCCGAATATTGTCTCACCTGTCCTCAACTTGATGATTCAGTATCCTCGATCCGAGTGCTAGTCAGTCTGTGTCGGTTGATAAACGAAAATACTTGGAAAGCGTTGAGACAGCCGATCTGTGGTTGTCCTTAAGTGAATCAGAATCCCACGTCGAATGTCTGTGAAGAACCTGCAGAGTGTACGGGCGCGTTTCGACATTACCGTCGAAATATGTTTCCTTTTTTTCCTCAAATGGCTTACGAGATAGCGATGAGTTTTTTCGCCTAGTTATCATCACCAAGTTGCCCAGTTTGTGTGTCCACTTTTCGCGTTGTTCATCTGAAAAGAGACTTGTCCACTCGCTGTCCACTGCAGGATTCTGCGGGAGAACATGTTCAATCGATAGTGTATCAAAGTTCATTTTTTCATCACGCTGATTTCCCACACAATAATCAAGCATCAGCATTACATAACGTGCGAAACGCCGTCCGTAAATCTTTCCGTTTATTGCAGCCAGAAGACCCTCGGAATCGAATGCAAACAGGTCATGCGACAGCAAATTCTCTGGACTTGAAGAATCCTCGACTGCCTGAATAATATTATTCATGTTTTCAATTCTTGTTGTTGGTGTGTATTGACATAACCAATCGGCAGCGAATTTCCGATTGATCTGATGGAGGAAATCCACAAGCTGATTTGTTCTGAATTTGTCATAGTATCGCATGACTGGGGGAATCCAATCAGTAGCAAGGAAGCCCTTCTCCATAATAGTTATTAGGTTTGTGAACCCATAGCGACCATCTAAATCGTGTAGTGAACCGCCCATTAATTCCTTATAAACGTCCAAATAGCGTTCTATGAATTGGAAGGTTGGTTTGCCCTTTTTTAAGAGCGGGGGGCGTGCTTTTCCTGTTGATTTGTCCTTCTCCTTCGGATTGTAGATTTTGTCTTTAAATTCAGTTAGAAGACTCTGCCTTGCCTTCTCTTTTACCAGAATAGTGCGGATGTAGTTAAGGAAACGATCAAACTCTTCATCTAGCTCTCCTTCAGCTTGTTCCCAGAGCTTACGATATTCGATTTCTTCTTCCCGATTATTGAGGGCACGTAGATTCTCGGATTTTAAAATATCACTGTTGCGAAGCGGTACACCTCGATCATTCAAGATAGTAAACAGACGGAAAGCATCTTCCAAATCTTCTGTATATACATATATCACTAGCACCTTGTTAAGCATGTACTGGAATAATTCGACGATTTCCTCTTGAGCGTATTTGCACAGGAGTCCATAAATCACTTTTATTGCATTAGCAAGATTCTTAACCGTGATATTCTTATACTTAGAAACATCTGCGTCAAATTCATATGATTCCTCTTTTGGACATGTATGCCCAGGATTCGTTATATATTGGTCAATGAACTTCGGAGTCGTCGAATCGATATCGTATAACAGCCGGGGACGCTCTGGAATGCCCTCATCAATGTCAGCTTGCTGATACAGTAGGTTCTGACACTTCTTTTTTCGCTCGTTATCTTCAAATAAATCCCTCATAACGGCAAAAATGAGAATCAAAGTAGTGATTCGCTGTTGGCCATCTAGAAGATCGTTCTCTACAACCTGCAGATTGTCGTCATTGATATCGGTAATTGACTGAAAGACAAAGGAACCAAGAAAATACTCAGCGTTTGGACTATTACTCTGGGCATATGTGATATCATCAAGCAAATCACTGATCTGGTCTTTTTCCCATACATATGGCCGCTGGTAGCTTGGGATTCTAAACCACATCTTGAATACATTCTTTAAAAACACCTTTCTAGCCTTGATTTCCTTAGCCATAATCCGTTTCCTTTGTTCGGTCTAGTTTACCTGATATACCTTCATTACCTCGTCCCCGAGGTGGTTAATGACCTTGACAGCTATGCGGCCGGTATCGGGTTTGGGGAACGGCCGGGAGGTGTCGCTGTTCAGCGTGTCCCAGGCGTCCTGGTTGATCTCGGCTTTCAGGGTCGTTTTCAGGGCTTTGTAGGGATCGTTCTGGCCGAGGAAGTAAGCGTGACGGACGAAGAAGCTCTCGTCATTGTAGTTCGTGTCTATGAACCAGCAGGCGATGCCGTCAGTATCGTCACTCCGGATCTCGCCTGTACTCGGATCGAAGACGTCTACACCTTTCACCTGCACCAGGATCATCCCGCCTTCAGCATCCTTGATCACGATATCGGGTTCACCGAAGATGACAAACAGGTTACCCTTGCCTGTGTTCTTCAGGTCTTCGGCCATGTGCAGGTCGGCGTTCATGCGGGCCTTCAGCACGGGGATACGGCCCAGTTTGTCGAACTCGGTGGCGTGGGCGTCGAAGTTAAAGGCACAGGCGATCACGACATCGTAGCCAGCGTCGGCAGCCTCTTTCGCGGCGCGTACCAGGTGTTGCCGATCCACGGTCCCGAACTCCGGCCCGATGAAGATTCCAGCCCTCCGTTTGGTGCCGTCTTCCGCGTTGCCCTCGTGGAATACGCCTTCTGCGCAGATGTAGCTGCCCGGCCAGGGTGTCAGTGACGTGAACTCGATCTTGTCGCCCTTGTGGACCTGCTGGACGCCGGAGGTGCGCAGGTTTTCCAGGATCATGGCCACGAAACCGTCATCGTCGCCTTCAGCCTGTTTGGTGGGCTTGCTGGGGTCGATCAGTTCGTCATCGGGTCCCATGGTCAACGTGCGGTGCGGGGAGAGGCTGTCCACGGTGAACGGCCCGGCGACACGGACTTTCTTTTTGTCCTCGTAGGGTTTGTCGTAGAGGTACTCGTAGTCCGCCTTGGCGGCAATGGAGGCGTCGATCTCCTTCTGCCGGGCAATCCGCAGCTTCCAGAATTCAGCATGCAACGGCTTGGCGTCCTCGGGCCACTCCTCGGGGAAGTCACGCGGCACCTCCCACTCCTCCAAGTGGTTAGTGGTTAGTGGCTTGTGGTCAGTGTTACTGACCACTGCCTCCTGGTCACTATCTACTGTCGTTCCACTGTCCACTATCCACTGTCCACTGCTCACTTTTCCCAACTGCTCGAGGAGTGGCTGGATGTGCTGCTGCCATTTATCCCAAATCACATCAATTTCCGCATTATTCGCGATGGATTTAAGGGTGATGTGGGGAACACGCTCGTACACAAAACCCTGCCGGATATCCCCATGCGTGGGCGCTGTGGTCGGTTCCGCACGCGACAGTTCTGCTTCCTTGAGCTGCCCCTCACGGCTGTCGGCAAGTGTGTAGTAGGGATACCGTGCTCCCATGATCCGCGCCCGCGCCAACGCCAGGGCCACGCGCGACGTGTCAATGGTGATCCACCGGCGTCCCCACTGCTCGGCAACGTAAGCTGTTGTACCTGACCCACAAGTCGGGTCGAGAACTAAGTCGCCGGGATCAGTGGTCATCAGGACACACCGTTCAATAATTTTTGTTCTAGTTTGAACTACGTAGACTTTGGGATCTGAGACACTTGATCCAGATGATGTATCTGTCCAAATATTATTCATATAGTTAGCTGAAAAGTCTTCAAGATAACGTTTAAACATCAATACATTTGTGTGCGATAAAAGACGTGATGATTTTCTTAAACGCTCTATGCCATCAACGTGTGTTCGCCAACCCCTTCTTTTAGATGGTATAAACTTTCTCCCATCAAAATGTATGGAAAATCTGGTAGTATCCCCACCAGTTTGCGAGGTCAAATCTTCGTATAAGAACGATTTTGATGAGTTTGGTAAACTAGTAACGCCAAAAAGCTCAGATTTTTCTATAGTGCGTTTTTTTAAATCCTGAAACTCAACATGAGAGTATTTACTTGTTCCTTCTTGTCCAAGCGATTTAACAGTTACTAATTTTCTATATTTACACTGTTCATAATTTTTAGAATACCATATTATATAATCTAATGTGTTTGGTAATAACAATGAAGTAGCGCCTTTGGTTTTTGCAACTGATATTAATGTTACAAAGTTGCTGTCTCCAAATATTTCATCCATCATCGCCCGTACTCGATGAACATTTTCATCTCCAATCTGCACAAAAACCGAGCCTGATTCCGTCAGCAAATCCCGTGCAACGGTAAGCCGGTCACGCAGGTAGGTGAGGTAGGAGTGAATGCCGTCGCGCCAAGTATCCCGGAAGGCCTTCACCTGTTCAGGTTCACGAGTGATATGGTCCGCCTTGCCGTCTTTTACGTCCCGGGTGGTGGTGGACCATTGGAAATTCGAATTGAACTTGATGCCATAAGGCGGGTCGATATAAATGCACTGAACTTGGCCGCGTAGGCCTTCCCGTTCCGCCAGCGACGCCATCACCTGCAGGCTATCACCCAGGATCATCCTGTTGGACCAGTGCGCGTCATGCTGGTAGAACTCGGTCTTGGCGTTCTCGTCCGCGATGCCGTTGAAATCCCCGAACAGGTCGATCTGATCATCCTCGTCCGGCAGACGTACCCTGTTGCCGTCACTGTCCACCGCCTTCAGGTCGTCGATCAACACCTTGGGGTGAATCTTCTCCTGGATGAACAATGGTGGAGCTTGCACAACTAGGTCGGACCAGTCCTGCTCGTCCTTGCCCCTCCACACAAGCTGCGGGTCCAGATCCCGGTTCCGACGCTCATACGCCACCCTCACCGATGCCTGGTCTTTATCCTCCAGCAGCGACGAGTACTCCGCCGGCGGTATGTTCTTCCGCTTGGCCTCTTCGTGTGTCAGTGTCTCAATGCTCTTCGGGTTCTTCGCCATCCTGATCCTCTTCGGGAGTTATCAGTGGTTTGGTTTTAACAGTTGATTAGTACCATTCAGTGCAACAACCTCTACGGTTGGAAATTTCTTTCAAACTTGCCTCAGCTATGCTTCCCTGAAGTCCTCTGATACCCAGAAACGCTTATTTCCCATTACTCTAATAATCTTTAAATGGACAATTACTATATTACCACGACGCAGTATTGAAGAATCAAATACGTTGTCTTTTACATAAAAAGTGAACTGGTAGCGCGGCTCTTTCCCTTTGCCTTTATCAGGTTCACGAATAATGATCTCTTTCCATACACCATGCTTGAACGCTCCTAGGAATTGTCTTCCTAACGGTGTTCCTTCAATTCCAAAGCGTTTCTCGAAATTCACTTTGTTTACTTCGCGCACAACTCCAAGTGTCATCTGGTCATCTTCGCCTGGCAATACTTCAAGGACAGAAAGCTTCTTTGGACCATGCTGATTGTCAATGTAGTCGTGAATATCTTTGCTGGGAGTCACGTTTGTCTCACGAGCATGCTCTCGCACCATTCTTACGATTTCATTGTCATTTAAACCTCTAATTTCTCTCAACTCACGAATCAAAAAGTGTATGCAGTGATCGCTATGCAGATCCCATGGTGGACCGGGAGTATCAAAGAATACTCGGCTTCCACATGTGCAGCCAAAGAAGTAAACCCTATCGCCACAATCTGGACAGCGCCATGGGAACAATTGAGTCTGACAATCTTCACGATGTGTTGGAACAGCCATAATAACACCTACAGCTTAATTATCGTTATATTCGCGCCATATTCTAGCTTCGAAATCGTTATAGTGTTCGCTTGAATCATTATCCCAGCTAAAAGCGATTGCATCACTACTGACAGATTCTATCCATTGTTTTATTGATAGTTTACTGCAATTGATTGAATCTACTGGCCCGTGACACTCTCCGAAATATTCAAGATTTCCTTCTCCATTACGTTTAACATATTTAATAAATATTTTATCCTTATCTGGATCACCATCCCCAATACCATTCATTTCCATATCCCAATCATTAGTTGGTAAACTATCAATGAACTTGATTTTGTCAGGGATTACTTCTCTACTAAGTAGTTGTCTTAGCAAATCCATCTTAAACCTCCCTTAGTCTGGTGGTTCCCTATTATCAGTTACACCATCACCCTTGAAGTGTTCACTAATTATGTCCTTGAATTTTTCCTCAATAAGTTCTTCAAACCCACTCTGCATCTTGAACACGTCGATAAACTCGGCAAATGCCCACCGTCCAAATGTCTTCAGGTTGTTCACACCGGGAACCCAGTAGGTTTCCATGGTCTGCTTTTCACCTTGGCGTCCTCACGTCGATACCCCTTGATCTCGACGACTAGATGGAGCGGATCTTCCTAGCCCGTGCTTCACAAGCCTGATGAAGTCGACAGCTTAGACTGCCCTTGTCGTTCATATGCCACTTGCATCAACGCTATGTCTGCACGGACTAGCAATCAGGAATACTCTGCCAGCGGAATGTTCGTCCGCTTCGCCTCTTCGTGTGTCAGTTTCTCTTCGGTCATCGGGTTCTTCGCCTTGGCCATTATAATTCCTGCTTTCTTTTACGTACTAAATCAGTCACGATGTTAAACAACTCGGTTGGGTTATTTGTGCACCCCTGCCCTCCGTGCTCCATTGTTTCTTGTTTATGTTCCGGAAGATTTGATGCTGCGTAGAAAACTAGCGGCGTATTGTCGGATTTTTGCCTCATAGTATCTAGCAACACATATCCTTCTCTTGGTCCTTCCTTTCTTCCCATATCAGATATGACTACTGCATACTTGTTTCGCGAAAGAAATTGCAAAGCCTGCTCGGTGTTTAATGCTAAAGTTATTTGTAAGCCTATAGATTCAAAGGCTTTTCTTTCGTAGATATTATTTTCTGGTCTATCATCGACCCATAATATTTCATTTGTCCAGTCAAATGTGTTATTATGAGTGATTAAGTCTCTTCTCTCAAATGACTGTAATATCGTATCTATTTCTAACGGTTTATCCTCAATCCCTTGCTTATATGATGCTGCTGACAATAGTGTGGCCGTCCTTACGGCTTTGAGATAGTTTTCATCCTTCCTATAATCTCCTGGACTATATAGTTTTGGACCATGTTTTACTACAAGCCAAACGAAAACAATAAATACAATCAATGGAAAACCAATTAGAAATATTATTAACAATGTGCGTTCTATTTCTGTCAGTGTATCTGCAAAAATAATTACCAATGTAGCCATACCATACACTAACACTATGAATAGAGCTATTATCCCTAGAGGATTACGAGACAAGTTTATGGCATTTTTGCCAAATCCTCCCACATCTGGATTCATTATGCCTCCAATCCTGAAATTGATCTGCCAGAAGCTGGGGACTGTTGATCTAACGCCTTCGCCATGATCGTGTCAAACTCTTCCTCAATCTTTTCTGCAAAGTCAGCCTGCATCTCGAACACATCAGTAAACTCAGCAAATGCCCACCTTCCAAATGTCTTCAGGTTATTCACACCTGGTACCCAGTAGGTCTCCACGGTCTGCTTTTTTACCTTGGCGTCTTCACGACGATAGCCCTTGATCTCGACAATCAGGTGCAAGGGGTCTTCCGGGCCATGACCGTCATCCACAAGCACGATGAAGTCTGGGATGTACGTGCGATTGATTGCTCCCATCACATACGGGACGTTGAGCCCCAGGTTGTGGTTCTTCACGTAGGCCAGCACTTTGGGGTGATCCTCCGCCACACGACAGAACTCCGCTTCCCAGTCGCTGTCCAGAATCACCCAGTTGATATGGCACTTCCTGGGCGATGTTTGCCAACGATCCCGTTTGGACGTGTTGAATAGGACATGGCTGGTGGAGCCAACCGGATTGTAGGGATCGAGGACTGCCTTTATCGGGTACTCTCCTTGCATGGCCAGCGTAATCCCCGCTGTGATCCGTTCGCATGCCATATCAGCCAGTTCCTGATACATCAACTGTGCAGGAAAGGTGCCACCCTTGCAGACCAGGTACGTGTCCAACCACTCTTTAGTAATGCGCTTGAGCTGCCCGAACAGGTGGTATTTGGGCTCGTCACCATGGTCTCGCCACTTGGTGTTCAGCAGCCGTGTGGTCAGGTGGTAGATCAGGGTGGACCTGCGCAGGTCGCCCGTATGTACAAGGTTCAGCTCGATCTCTTCGCCCAAGATTCCTGCATCTTTGGTCTGAGACGGACCAACCAGTTCGGGGGTCAGGACTAGAACAGAATCCTCATTGAATTTTGCTGTCAGCTTTTCCGTGGGCATTTCCACACGATATCCCTGGACATGTGGGAAGCGAATCTCCAGATGATCCCGTTCAGGACGCATTGCTTTGACTGTAATGGTTTCCCGAGGTGATTGCACAGGGGCAACGACAGGTTTGGCGGTAAAGTCAAAGGGTATGCCCAGGACATCGGCATACTCGACGTTGAATTTGTCTTCTTCGTTCAGCTCGTATGACTGGCGACGGAGGGCTCGTCCGATAACCTGTTCACACAGAAGCTGAGTTCCGAAAGCCCGGACGCCCAGAATGTGAGTGACTGTGTTAGCGTCCCACCCTTCACTCAACATGGATACCGACACCACGCAACGGATGGATTCACCAAGTCGCCCAGCCTGCCCTACTGTGTTCATTACTTCACGCAGCAAGTCAGCGTCGGAGATGTTTTCCGCCTGTTTTCGGTCGCCAGTGCGTTCGATTATCTCTCGCCTGAAACGCTCAATTTGAGGTTCTGCCATCTTTCGGAACTTATCATCAAGAGCATCACCGGACTCAAGTTGTTCACTGTCAATCAGTAAGGTGCGCGGAAGGGGTAGACGGACCAGATCCTCATTGTAGTTGCGGAACAGCGGGAGGCGGCCATTGTTCGGCTGCTTCGGATCACCGTTTTCGTCGAGTGGCTCGAAACCTGAGATGTAATCGTAAACCAGCTTTGATGTAGAGGTGTTGTTGCAAACAACGATGAAGCAGGGTGGGACCGAGATGCCCTCTTTCTTCCATAGATCGAATGTTTTTGTGTAGTGGCCGTATAGCGCTTCAAGCGCCGTTTGCAGCTCGACAGGGATACTGAGTGGGTCCAGGTTCTTGGCTTTACCACGTCCCTTCTTAGGCATTTTCTTGCCGATATGGTCCCACAGGTTGCGGAACTTTGGCATTTCACTACCAGGAAGATTATCAGCCACAGGAACACGAGGCAGCTTGACAATACCGCACTCAATCGCGTCCATTAGCGAAAAGTCAGACATGGTCCAAGGGAAAAGAGTGCCTTCAGCATAACCAGACCCCCGCAGGAAAAACGGGGTTGCTGACAGATCGAATACCCTTCTTACACCAAGTACGCGGTTCACCGCCTCTATTCCGGATATCCATAGACGTGCAGCATCGTTATTCTTCTTCGCTTCGTCTTTTTCGTCACCTTTCAGTTCGCCAACATCATCTGACCCTACTCGCTCCCGGTAACAGTGATGTGCTTCGTCATTCAGAACCAGGACAT
Source organism: bacterium (assembly GCA_963669175.1). Taxonomy (GTDB): domain Bacteria; phylum Electryoneota; class Electryoneia; order Electryoneales; family Electryoneaceae. The sequence goes on along the minus strand of OY769902.1, from coordinate 5,207,839 downwards.
TCTTCATACCCATCAAGCTGGGCAGTACACGGTGCACCATCTGTCCTTCGGATTCGACAGTGTCAAGCTCTTCACCATGACGTCCCTGCAATAGTGCACGATTGCCTTTGGATATCTCCAAACGCTCGCGTTGTTTGAAAGAATGGTAGTTGGTAATGACAATCTTGGCGCGGCGAATCTCTGGCAGAAGGTCCGGTGGTACGATCTCGCGGGTCTTATAGTAGCTGTCCGGGTCGTTAGGCTGTAGAACACGGAGGCGATCCTTGATTGTCAGACCTGGAGTTACAACAAGGAAGCCACGTGTGAAGCGTGTGCTCTGCGGGTGACGTACTGCATTGATCGTTTGCCAGGCGATGATCATCGCCATCACCATGGTCTTGCCGGCTCCAGTCGCCAGCTTTAAAGCCAGGCGGTTTAGATCAGGATTTGCATCGTTGTTGGCGTTCTGCAGATGTTCCAGGAACTGAATGCCACTTTTTCCAGCGTTCGGGGCAACTTCAGTTAGCCAGATAGCGGTCTCCACCGCTTCAACCTGGCAAAAGAAAGGGCAGATGTAGGACCAGTCCGCTCTAGGTCTTCTCCAATGTAGTAATAATCTCTGTGTTTCTGGCGTAACCTTCCAGTCAGCAGGATTAGGTATTCTGCGCCACTGGTCGACGTTTCGGCGCAGGGCGTTAATAATTGGGGTTGGATCGTATTCCTGGTCTTTTGTTGCCAGGTCCATTGTTTCTTCGTAACTGAGCCCAAGTAATTCTTGCCCGGTTTTCTTCTTCTGTTTTCGAGGTTTAGGGATAGGTGTAATCAGGTCAACGGGACGTCGTGCATCTATGATAAGTCCAGTCGGTTGTCCTGTATCATCCAACTGCCAGTGTTGGGATGGGTAGTCGTAAGGTGAGTTCAGAATAGGTACTTCGAAGAAACTTTGACCCATGATTTTTGATCTCCCTTATGGAAGCTTAATCCCCCTGTAGAAATAAACTTTCATTACCGGATTGTCGTATGGATATTGTCCTAAAAGTATTACTATACTTTCACGTATAGTAATAAGTTAGACGTTAGCCAGTATCAAAACAACTTATGCTTTATGTGGATAGCTCAATGAGGACTAACAGGGTTATTGTCATTCTTTCCTAATTAGCAACATGAAATGATGTTCTGAAATAACTAAATGGTAATCGGTTGAAAATGTAACAACTCCTTTGTAGCGCTCACAAATGGAATCACAATTTTGACAAAGAAAACTCCCGAATGGAGACTATTGCCCCAACGCTGCCCCATAGAAAACAAAAAGGCCTGCGATATTCTCGCAAGCCTTTGTTTTCTATGGTGCGCCATCAGGGACTCGAACCCCGAACCAACGGATTAAGAGTCCGCTGCTCTACCAATTGAGCTAATGGCGCTCGTTTGGACACCGATAATAAGCGGTTCCAGAGGCTAAGTCAAGTCTTTTCAGAGCTGAACACTCCCAGAGGTGATTTACAATAGAGGCCAGTTTCACAATGCCTGACTTACGGTGGAGCAACTTGGTACAGGATAGGTGATGAGAGAACCTTTACAGGGCGATATAGAAGGGAGATAAATCTGTATTTCTCCGGGTTGTGAACTGCTATATCGGTTTTCATGATCTTATAGTTCAGCTCGTCATACCGTACAGGTGTAAACCTGAAGCCGGAGAGGGGGACGTCTTTACGCGAGATCGTATCATCCAATGTTTACGATACTGTGAGTGGAACGAATCACATAAAGTGAGGTATTCTGTTTGTCACGAGCGCGTAGGCTCCAATGCGACTTCACGCAGGAAAGCGATCTGGTGGACCGGGGAGAGTACTGTAAATTCAAATCTTTCGGATGAAATCAACCTGCTGGCGTCATCTACCTGATCACTGAAAATCATAGGTGCTTCGCTGTTTTGTTGTGTAATTCAGCGCTAACGTAGTCTACGTTTATAAGGCAGAATTCGCCTGGTAGCTCTTTCAAAAATCTACCGGAACGGTGCCGGGAAAGATGGCTCCAATAGACGAAAATCGGGTCAGTATGTTGGAAACCGTCGCCAGCTTCAGACGTGCTAATACGGCAACAAGTTCAGAACAGGGTTAGGGCATCAGGCGGCTTCCTGCTGCGTAGCAATACGCCCCGGCTGCACCTGCATGAAATCGCCTTGCAGCCAACCCGACTATGGCGCAGAACACCTCGATCCTTATGGATCGGTCCACTAGCATTCCTTTGTCGGGATTGCATGTCCCTATGTTTAAAAGTAGTGGGTGAAGATAGAAGTCGTAACATGGAGTGAAACATGAATGTACCTGAACATGTCATTCATGCTGATCAATTATGGTCAGAGCTGTTAGAGAGAAGGGATGCGTTTGAACGTGTGGACGAAAGCGCGGACAGTAATTTCTATGTTGTAGACCGTATGGTGCAGCATCTGGACCAGACCGCTCTGGATACGATTGAACGCTTGATAGACGATGCCATATTGGAGAAGCATCCACGCATTCTAGACCTGATGGCCAGTTTTGATTCGCACCTGGCGGAGAGTATTCACCCGGATGAGGTCGTCGGATTGGGGTTGAACCTGCATGAGCTGGAGGCAAATCCACGTCTGACCAGCCGTGTTGTTCATGATTTGAACCAGACAACACAATTGCCCTATAAGGATAATCATTTTGATGTCGTGTTGAATACCGTATCCATCCAGTACCTGGTGCATCCTGTAGAGGTTTTCCGTGAGGTGAATCGTGTGTTGAAGCCTGGCGGCTTACACCTTGTCATCTTCTCCAACCGGATGTTTACCCCCAAGGCGGTACGGATTTGGGGATTGCTTTCAGAAGAAGAACGTCTGCACCTGGTGAGTCACTATTTCCAGGAAGCTGGCGCGTATACAGACACGGCAGACTTCGTTTCGATAGGATTGCCACGTCCTGCTGACGACAAACACGCTTATCTCGGTGTCCCATCCGATCCGATTTACGCGGTCATGGCTGAAAAAGTGCGTGGCGGGAATCACACGATGATTCGTCCTGTGCCGCAACCGCCAACCTATGCCAAGCGGGATTTGCCGGACGTTGAGAAACGTAAGCTGACAACGGCTGAAACACTGGAATGCCCCTACTGCGGTGAACGGCTCCGGTATTGGGCGATTACGGAAAATCCGATGACAACATACGATCGTGATTTTTACATTTGCATCAATGACTCCTGTCCATACCTGGTACGTGGGTGGGGAGTCATGCACAAGCAGGGAAACACAGGGCATTCTTACCGGTTAACATTTGACCCGAAAACAGGCCATCATTTTCCGACGCCCATCCCGAGCCTGGGGGTGATCAAGGGGGAATTGAAAGAGGACGTTTGATGCAAGCGGCAGTTTTTTTCGGGATTCAGTAAAAATCCCGCAGGGATCATCGATCACAGCACCGGGTCGTGCTGTCTGTTTGGCACGCCCCGGTGAGAGAAGCGGGCACCTTTTTCCAACCACGTAGTGGTTGCCCAGGGAGGCTCCATTCTATTCAATAAAGCTTGTTAATCCACAATTTTGGTTACCCCTGTCGGGGTGAAGCAGCGGGGGAGAATTCTGATTCACAGGGTGGCGCTTCGCTGACCCAGTGCTGTGATCGTATACCTCTGCGGGGTGGTTCACAGACTGTAGGTGCAAAGAAAACTGTACCGAATCTGTGCTGTGATCGTATACCTCTGCGGGGTGGTTTCCAGACTGTTAACGAAGATCGAACTGCACCGAGTTTCTCGCCGATACCGTACGTTATCCTTTATGCCACAGGTTCAGTTCGTTGACGGCTTCGATCATATATTTGACCATGTCCGGGTCAAGCTGACCGTCAACAGCGGCGTCTTTCAGGATACGACATGTTTTCTCTTTGGGTAGCGCTTCTTTATAGGTGCGTTTTGTATTCAGGGCATCAAACATATCCACAGCGCAGATAATTCGCGCGCCCAGGGGAATGTCGTTACCTTCCAAACCATCCGGATAGCCATTTCCATCCATACGTTCATGATGATGACGAATCAATGGTAACGCGGCTTCCAGCGATTTCAGAGGTTTGCAAATCTCTTCGCCTTTTATTGGGTGTTCACGAACTTTCGCGATTTCATCTGGTGTCAACCTGCCATCTTTGAACAGGATGGCGTCCGGCATGCCGATCTTGCCAATGTCGTGAAGGATACCTCCACGTCTGAGTGTGAGAAGCTCATCGTTGTTCAGTCCCAACCGTTCGCCAACTTCAACAGCGAGTTTGGCGATTCGATACGAATGACCACGTGTGTAAGGGTCTTTCGCTTCAACTGTCAACGCCAGTGAAAAGATGATTTCTTCCGCGCTTTCCAGTTCATCAGTAAACTCTTTTAATCGTATCAAGGATCGTACCCGTGCTTGAAATTTGAAATCGTGAAATGGTTTTGTGATAAAGTCGTCCGCGCCGAGTCCAACGCCGGTAATATAGTCTTCCGGACCATCCAACGCGGTAACGATGACAGTGGGAATCAAACGTGTGGCCGGATTCTGCTTGATATACTTGCAGAGCTTGAATCCGTCCATCCTGGGCATATCAACATCTGTGATGACCAGGTCCGGAAGTTCTTTTTCAAGCAACTCTACCGCCTGTTTGCCATCTTCCGCCGACCGGACTTCATAACCCAGGTGTTCAAGTTGGAAAGATAAAATCTCACGAATGGTGGGTTCGTCTTCCACAACCAGGATTTGTGGGGGTTCATGCATGTTGTCGCGTACCAATCTGTGAATACCACTACTATCTTCTTTAAAAATAAGTCATCGAGCTGGAGAACAAATAAGGGGATGATTGACCGAGAGACGAATCATCCCCACTAAAAATCTGTTTAAGCTTACAATATCAAACGGTTAAAAAGTCGCCGTGAGAGCCACGTAGGTGAAGTAAGCCAAGTCAGAGTCCGGTTTCCAATCATCACTTGGCTGGAAACCACAGATTGCCATATCGACAGAAACAGCCTTATGGACTGATGTACGAACGCGGAAATCAACCTCCTGCCCGAGTTGGTTATACATTTCTGCCAGATCATTTGTCCGATCCCGTTCATAGGCAAAGTTGTGGAGATCGAGATTGAACTTCCAGTTTGGGATAGGTTGCACTTCAAGCCGGGCGATCATATCGATCAAGCCAGCTTCACGTGCGGATTGTGCCTTGAAGAAGTCGCAGTACCCCTGATAGCGATGTTTGGAGTAGAAGTCGGCATAAAAAGCATGATCGATATCATCAGAACCGTCATCATCGCCGGAGACCAGATCAAAACCGATGCCAACCTTTGTTTTCCATGCGCCGCCCACATTGTATAGAACATCCGCCGCAGCCAGGTATGCGCTATGGTCCAGGGTGTCAATCTTTCCGCCCTGGAACATCAGGTCGCCCTGGATATCAAAGTTGCCCGGGGTTAAATGGAAATAGAGGCCGGGTGTGTAGATCATGGTCGCATCAACTGCATTGGATTCTGCCTGATCCCAGTCAACGATACAGAAGGGTTGAAGTTTGGACTCCATGAAGGTTCCGACAACACCATACAGGGCATGTTCGCTCGGATTCACCGGATCGCCGACCGAAGGATAGTCGGCAAAGGCGCGATCTTCCAGCTTGACATAGAACATGTCCACTGAACCGGATTGCAGCGTATACGTGAACCGAGCGCCGTCATAGGCACGCCAGCCGTAATTACTCCAGTTTCCATGCCCCATAAAACGCATCCGGCCATACAGCATCTGGAAACGTCCGAGTTGAAGGGAAAGATTCGAAAACAGGAAATCATCAATCCGCATATACCCCTCATGCAGATTGAAATCGTTCTTATGGGATTGCGGTTTGTTAGGGTAAGAAGTTCCGAGGTCACGTGAATCACCGATTTTCACCCGCATCGTAACTTTCTCTGCCGGAGTGAAAGTCATGCCCAAACGAGTACGCAACAGCGAATACTCGATTGCGCCCTGGTTCAGATCAAAGGTTCGATTGAAGACCTCCGTCCGGTACCGGATTTCGAGATCAATGGACACCTTTTCGTGAAGCTGGATCTCGGCAGCAGCAATCCCCGTAAAAAGAATACAGCCAAGCACAATCCACAGGATTTTGTACACGATATCAATCCCCCTGTAAAGATGCGTAACTGTTCTATTTGAACAGTTTCACAAGACGATGTATCAAAATACGCTACTGGAAATTGAGACATCTTTGTTCAATCAAAGAACAGATCACTTTTGCGTTACTTCACCGGCTTGAGCTTCATGTTATTCCGGGCGTCGTTGCCAGGGTGGTGCGTGAGGCGTGTTACGGTAATGGACGTGAGCATGTTCAGGGATACGTCGCTGCTCGAAATCCGGATGCTGCGCGCCACCAAACAGCTCTTCAAATATTTTCAACAGTTTCTGCTTCTCTTCTTCCGTAAATGAGGCACGGTGTTCTTTCAAGACAGCCATTGGCACACGGCAGATCATGCAGTCGACGATGATAAAGTCATTATCTTCATAATGCTTGTGAGTTTTAACTTCGCCATCGAATGTTAACGCGCACAGGTCGCAGGTTTTATCGTAATCCCTGTCGCGGTCATGCATGAAGCGTTTCTTGACCGATGAACCCTCACGTTCCTTGATACGGTCGCGTGGCGATTGCATCCACTGCTTCCAACGATACCATTCCACCGTCTGTCCAACACCTGCCAGGAGGGGGAAGTGCCCCTCGAAGCCGAGCAGGTCACGCGCTTTCTCGCCGCTGATATGCCAGCGTTTTTGCAGCAGCTCGTCCCGCTTGTTCGGATTAAAGAACGCACCTTTGCCAAACATACGTGCTACACCGTGCGCCGCGGGTAGACCATACTTGATGGCTGCCGCGGGAACTGTGAGCACCTTCGGTGTTACGCTGAGCACCTTCCCGATAGTGCCGCCGAATTCATCCATGTTGGTCGCTTCAAACGGTGCGGCATTGAAAATCTCCCCAATGGCGGCCGGGTTTTCCAACTGGACACGAATCTGACGGGCCACATCCATAGCATGCGTGATGGTCAGCTCTTCCACGTTGCCAATCTTTGGCATCCATCCACGAGCGACCATTTTGAACATGGGTAGGAACGCAGTGTCGCGTGGACCATAGATGGACGGGGGGCGGATAATGGTTACTGGAAGTTTATCTTTTACTGACAGCACATGCTTTTCAGCCAGCAGCTTGCTGTGACCATACGGACTCACCGGGTTGGTGGAGTCGGATTCTTTCTTCGGGCCTGGCGCGATGGTCGGACCGCCGGCTGCCTGGCTGGAAACATAAACGAAACGCGAGATCTTGGGATTCACTTCCAGCAGAATGTCCAGCAGGTTGCGTGTGGCGTCTGCATTGTAATGATAATAGAAATATTGGTTTTCAACTGATGTTACCCCTGCGTTGTGGATGACGGCATCAACACCTTCGACAGCGCTACGTAGCGTATCAGGTTCATCCAAAGCGCCGTAAGCCAGTTCGACCGGTTTGTTGTCCAGCCATTGCAGGTTGGAGGTAGGACGGACCATGGCGCGTACGTTATACCCATTACGAAGCAGGCAGTCTGTGATATGAGAGCCCAGGAAGCCGTTCGCCCCGGTCAGCAGGATCGTTTTATCAGCCATGGTTGTCCTCGATTCTTGTGAAAAAACTCACGTGATGAGGTAATGTACGGAGCGATATCCCAAATGACAAAAGCGCACGGCGAGGAAAATGTCATGGAGTAAATCTGCCTTGACTCACAGGATAATAGGATGGAAGGATATCAAGGATGAGGGGTTGTTGAATGTACAGGATGCAAAGGATGGTAAGGGTGCCAAGGATAAAAGATTGATATTGAATGAAAAAGATGTGTCTTTCCTGGAAAGGAGGATGAGGACTGCTTGGCCCGACTGCTTGCTGTCGGGTCGCTGACAAATCAGATAACCTGGGAAATTTCCAACTTTCTAACTTCAAGACGGGTGGCCCGATGCACAAGTGATGAATTCTCCTTGCCTGATGTGGTTGGAATACTCCCACAAACGCTGCTTTCACCGGTCGTTCTTCGAGTGCGTCGGGATCTTTTCGGTGTTACTGCCTTGACTCACAGGATAATAGGATGGAAGGATATCAAGGATGAGGTTCGGTTGTATTTACAGAATGGAAAAGAAAATTGTAAACATTTGATTAATTAACAGGATACACACAACGAAGAAGGGTGATCAGGATAGAAAAAGAGTGAAAAGACAACTTTGAGTTTACTGACTTTTCTTTTCATTTTTCACTTTTTTCACTGACTACTTTTTTCACTATGATTCAAAAAAGGAAGCTGTACCCTTTTCGCTGCGAGGAAACTCAATCTCAGAATGAAGAACAAAGCAATAAGTTGGATCACTGGCAAAAGGGTACAGTCACCTTTTCGATAACCAATATCACGAAGTATCTCACCTCCACGCGACGAAAAGGAAACAATCCCCTTTTGCTGTCTGCTTTGTTCGAGTATGCAATCTACTACTGAAGGACTCTCGCCTCTGTGTAGAATAACCCCCCGCCGGGCAGCCGCTTCCGTTTCATCGTGCGTCAAGCCTGAGGAGCCAAGTGTGTCTTCTTTGTACATCAAATCGGCGGGCTAAAATGTCTCCTCACCCCTTGATTGAACACGGATCGGCTCAGCAGTTTATTACTATGAAATAACAATACGTGAGATGACCATGTTACTGCGGAACCATCCCTCTGTTCTTTTCGGCTGTCTGGCTTGGACATGCCTGTTTTTGTTCCTGTTCACACCCCTTCACGCTCAATGGTCCGAGGAAGACGGCGGTGTGTTGATTTCCACCGGGGTACACCTCCTGTACCACATCCTTCCTGATGGTGAAGGCGGGGCCTGGATCGCTTATGATCGGCATACTGTATACACATCAGGTACTTTCCTGCAACGGATAGACAATGATGGCGTCAAGCAGTTCGGCGATGAGTATGGCATATCCATAGGCCCCGGAAACCGTAATGTTTACCTGGGATTGCTGCCTGCGGATAGTGGCGCTGTATGGGTAACCTATATCAACGACACAACTGATCCGGACAACGGATACAGTGTGTATGCCCAGAAAGTAAACCTTGACGGTTCTTTCGCCTTTGATTCAACTGGCGTGCTGGTGGTCAATGAGCGCAGTGATCAACGTGAAAGCTACAACATTAATCCCCTGATTTGCAGTGACGGGGCTGGTGGGTTCTGGCATGTGTACCGCTTGTACGATTTTAGCCTGGACATGGGATTGGCGGTAGCAGGTTTGAACGCTGATGGTACACCCAAGGTGGCACATAGTGTTGTTTTATATGAGAATTACTTCTCTGAGAGCCAACAAGTAGGTTTGTGTGAAGATGAAGCCGGTGGTGTTTGGGTTGTCTGGGAAGACCCGGATAATCATGATCAAACCCGGTGCCAGCGGGTGAGTGCTGGTGGGGAACAGATGTTTGATGAATCGGCAATTATCTATTCACTTCATCCCGGTTTATATACTGGAAGATACTCATGCATTCCGGATGGCTTCAATGGATTCTTTCTAAGCTTTCAATCAGAAGACGCTGTTGTCTGTTTTCAACATGTACTTGCCGATAGAACCATCCCCTGGGGGGATCGTGGTGTCATCGCTAATATCAGGGGAGAAAGCACCTCCAGCGAAATCCTTCGTATGCCTGACAGCACACTGGCTGTCACAACTGTTGGCGCCCCCTATAATGCCTACCTGGTTCGCATGTACCCGGATAGCTCAGCCTACTACGACAGCCTTGCAATTATTGTCAATCGAGAAAGTTACAGACCAAATGCTTATGCAATTTACTCACCTTCGGTTTGCTGCTCAGATGGTGCTGGGGGAATATTCGGATTTTACGGCTGGAATAATGATGATTTTGACGCCGAAGGCATTCGTGTGCATCGCATCAACAATGACGGAGAGTTGTATTGGGGTAATGATTCAATCTTTGTAGTGTATGATCTACTCAGACACCCTAGTATTGGGCGAACAAAGTGTGTCTCAATACCTGAGCGTCATGAAGCGATTGTCTCTGTATTCAAGGGACGTGGTGGCGCCGGTGAACTCTGGTTCTACAAGGTTACCGGGGATGGTCGTGTCGCCGGACGGGATACTGTGGCTGTTGCACAGGACATTCCTGCCAGCCTACCTGAAGATTTTCGCATTCTTTCCGCTTGGCCAAATCCGTTCAACAGTTCGACGCTCGTACAAATCGCGTTAACTGTTCAGGGGGAGTATTCCTTCCATGTCTATGATCGCCTGGGGCGGCAAGTTCTCTCTGAGGAAAGGTGGTTGCCTGCGGGGTATTCAACCTGGGACTGGACTCCTTCCGGATCACTTGCAAGTGGGGTATACTTCCTTCAGGTTCATAGCCCACAAGGAGTGTCAGAATCCCAACCGCTGTTTCTGTTGAAGTGAAAAATCGCGGGTGGTCCGATCCGCACGTGAGGTGTGGTGCTTTTAACACTTCTTTCCTGATTCCTCTCTGTCCCGATTCGCTCGTTGCTTCATCACAACTTGTTGATCTATCAGAATATTTCAGAATCCGTCTCTGTGGAGATATGTTCACTTGCGGATCGAGCCACTCTTTTATGTTGATGTTGTATAAACAACAGGTATTTAGGTGGAGGTGGGGACTGACATGAAAGGGGGACGGAATCCTTGTCCTCGCGCCATTACAGGACACTCCCGATGACCTTGCGGAAAAGGAAGCTGTACCCTTTTCGCTGCGAAGAAACTCAATCTCAGAATGAAGAACAAAGCAATAAGTTGGATCACTGGCAAAAGGGTACAGTCACCTTTTCGATAACCAATATCACGAAGTATCTCACCTCCGCGCGACGAAAAGGAAACAGTCCCCTTTTGCTGCCTGCTTTGTTCGAGTATGCGACCTATTACTGAAGGGCTTTCTTCTCTATGTAGAATCGGGCAGCCGCTTTCGCTTCGCTACAGCGTGTTTCAAGCCGGAGGGGCCAAGTGTGTCTTCAGCGTGCTTCAAGCCGACGGGGCCAAGTGTGTCACCCATATACTTCAAATCTTCAGGATAAACGAACGTATCAAATAACATTGTGCTTTCAAACGTGTTAATTCTTTTTTCACTTTTTTCACTGATTACTTTTTTCACTATGCGAATCAATAACTTTCAAACTACGAAAACCACTTACAACGCCTTTGCGAACATACGGTATGTCTTGTACTTCTTCGCACCCATCATCACCGCAGCACGGTTCATCATGGTGTTGGTCTCAAGGATCCAACTCATCTCGCCCCAGTAGTACCCGCGTTTAATGCCTTCCATGAAGTGGTCATAGTAAAAAACAGCATCAATCCCACGTCCGCGATATTCTTCCAGTACGCCCATAATGATAATCCGAACACTGGAAATAGCGCCTTTTCGGGTATGCCAGAGCAGTTTGGGCAGTCCGAAGGGGAAGAGGCGGCCGTCACGAATCTTGATGAACGCTTCGTGAATGTTCGGTAACGCCAGCGAGAAGCCGACCAGCTTGTCGTTCTCATCCTCGGCAAGGAAAATGATGTCGAAATCGGCGATCTGCTTGAGGTTCTTTACAATATGCTTGAATTCATCTTCCGTGAAAGGAACCGCGCACCAGTTCTTTTCCCACGCCTGGCAATGGACATCCCAGATTTTCAGGGCGTCACGCATCAGGTTTTTCTTGTCGAAGGCACGGTATTTCAGCTTGGTGCGTTTGCGCAGACTTTCCGCGCCACGTTTCAGCTTGGGGGACATGGATTCCTGGTCTACATAATAGCAGAACACATCCATGGCTTTTTCATAACCGCATTTTTCGAGTAGGGTACGATAATAAGGGGGATTGTACGGCATCATGATCACGGGACTTTTGTCGAACGCGTCGATCTGGATGCCCATGTCTTCGTTGATGTTGGGATTGAACGGGCCACGGATCAGGTTATGCTGCCATTCATGCGCGCATTCTTCCACCTTTTCCAGCATGGCCTTGGCGACATCAACATCGTCGATACACTCAAAGAAACCGAAATGAGTGGTGGTCTCCTGATGGAGCTGGTTATGGCGGTCGTCTCTTATCGCGCTGATGCGTCCCACCGGTTCACCGTTCTGATAGGCGACAAACCTGCGTTCTTCTGCCTGGGCCCAGAAAGGATACTTCTTCGGGTCGTGCATCTCAAGCTGCATCGTGCGTAAAGGCGGCACCCACACTGGGTTGGACCCCTGAATTTTATACGGGATACCGATATAATCCTTGTAGGTCTTGCCAATGGCAGCCTGCTTGACCTCGATGCTCGACATGCTTTTCTCCAAAAAAATCCAGCTGTTATGCCGGAAAATGCATGCTCATTTCTCTGTGGCCGTTGGTTCGGGTTGGGGAATAAACTCCAGCTCTTTGCCTACCTTGATTAGTTTTTCAACTGCGAAATCAAGTTGTTCTTCGGTCAGGGTTGACATTAATGACAAGCGGATAAGCGCGTGTTCCGGGGGAACAGCCGGGCTGATCACCGGATTCACGAACACACCCTCCTGCTGCAACATCATGCAGGCGTTGAAAACCTTCATGTCATCGCCGACATATACAGGGATAATCGGGGTTTCGCAGACGCCGATATTGAAGCCTGCATTTTCCAGGTTGGTGCGCAGGTAGTCTGTGAGCTGCCAGAGACGTTCGATTCGTTCCGGTTCACGTTTGATGATTTCCACCGCTTTGATCACGGAGGCCATGGACGCCGGAGGCGGGCTGGCCGAGAAAATCAGGTGACGGCTATGATGCTTCAGGAAATGAATCACATCTTCACTGCTGGCGAGGAAACCGCCGATGGAAGCCAGGGACTTGCTGAAGGTGCCGACGGTTCCCAGCACACGGTCGCTGACATCAAAATGAGCTGCGGTGCCACGTCCGCCCGGTCCCAGAACACCGATTGCGTGAGCGTCATCCACGAGAATCTCAGCGCCATACTTGTCCGCCACTTCAAGCATATCCGGCAATGGTGCAATATCGCCTTCCATGGAAAAAACGCCGTCAATGATGATCAGCTTGTTCCGGTCGGGTTCCAGCCTGCTCAGTTTTGCTTCCAGATCAGCCATGTCATTGTGGGCGAACTTGATCGTTTTGCCGAACGCCAGCCGTGTCGCATCCAGGATACTGGCGTGGTCCATTTTATCCGTAACGAGATAGCCGTTACGTGGCACCAGGTGAGGAATGCTTCCGGTGTTGGACATAAGCCCGGTGGAGAAGACCAGCGCGGCTTCGGCGCCCATGAAATCCGCGAGAACTTCTTCACATTCACGGTGAATCGACAAAGTGCCGTTCAGGAAACGTGATCCGGCGCAGCCTGTGCCGTAATTGTCGATGGCTTTTTTCGCCGCTTCCTTGACCTCGGGATGGTTGGTCAGGCCGAGGTAATTGTTCGAGCCCATCATGAGCACCGGCTTGCCGTCCATTGTGACAGTTGTGCCCTGCTCACTCTCGATTTCTCTGAAATACGGGTATAATCCCAAAGCCTGCACTTCCCTGGCCCGGGTGAACTCTTTGACCTTATCCGCAATTTTTTTCATGTGGTACGAGTGCCCCTCCGTTGCCACGCGACCAATCGAACAAACCTGAAGCTACGCCTCCGGTAGTGTCCGTGCGAGATCTTCCTCGCGCCACTGTTTCAGTTTTGCCAGTACTTCGTCTTTTGCAACCAGCACTTTTTCGCTGTCACAACGCCGCTTCATCTCGATCTTGCCCTCGGCCAGGTTCTTCTCCCCGATAATCACCTGGAAGGGGAAGCCCATCAGGTCCGCATCCTTGAATTTTACGCCAGGACGGGCGTTACGGTCATCCAGCGCTACATCCCAACCCAAGGTACGAATTTCTTCATATAATTCATCTGCAATCTGGACACTTTCTTCATGTTTTATCTTCAACGGCATGATTACGACTTCATACGGCGCCATGGAAACCGGCCACACGATGCCGTCATCATCCGCGCCGTTCTCGATGACCGCTGCAACCAGACGTCCCACACCAATACCGTAGCTGCCCATGACAATCGGGACTTCCTTGCCGTTCTGGTCGAGTACTGTCGCGCCCATCGCGGCGCTGTACTTGGTGCCCAGCTTGAAGATGTGGCCCAGTTCGATAGCTCGTACGACACCCAACGGCTTTCCGCATTTCGGACAGGGCTCGCCTTCATGCACCATGCGTACGTCCGCCCATTCCGTGGGCTCAAAGGTTTCCCCGACCTGTACGCCAATCACATGATGCTCGTTCTCGTTTGCGCCGGTGGCCATGTTCCGCAACCCTTCCAGACGCTTGTCAGCGATGATGCGGACCTTCTTCTCCAGTCCGACCGGTCCGAGGAATCCGATCTCCGCGCCGATCAGCTCAAGGACTTCCTCGGGCTGCGCGGGACGCATCGAGGCGCCCAGCAACGGCTGCAGTTTGGATTCGTTGGCTTCGTCATCCCCACGCACCAGCACCATCGCCGCACCCTCATCGCCCATGAAAACCAGCGACTTGATGAAGCGAGACTTGGGCAGGCCCAGGAACTCGGACACTTCCTCAACCGTCCGTTTGCCCGGGGTCGGTACCTTCTTGAACTGGACCGGTGATTCCGGCGGGTGATCTTCCTTCAGGTTCGAAGTCGCCACTTCCTGGTTGGCCGCATAACCACATTCACGGCAGAGTACGCAGGTATCTTCGCCCGCATCCGACTCGATCATGAACTCTTCGCTGCCGGTGCCGCCCATGACACCTGAAGACGCACCTACGATGAAATAGTCCAGCCCGGCGCGACGGAAAATGCGTTGATACGCTTCACGATGCTTCAGGTAGAGTTCGTCCAGGTCTTCATAGTTCACGGTCAGCGTATAGGCGTCTTTCATGAAGAACTGGCGTGTACGCAATTCACCGCTACGGGGACGTGGTTCATCACGGAACTTGCTCTGGATCTGGTACCAGATCTGGGGCAGTTCCTTGTAGCTGCGGATCTCATTGCGCGCCAGGTTGCAGATGATCTCTTCGTGGGTCGGGGCGAGCACCAGTTCACGGTCCTTACGGTCGTGAAGATGGAACATCTCCGAGCCCATATCCTTGTCACGTCCGGTCTCCTGCCAGATCTCCACGGGATTGAGTACCGGCAGCAGCAACTCCTGCCCGCCGATCCGGTCCATCTCCTCGCGGATAATGGTCATGGCCTTGAGCGAAGCCTTCTGGCCGAACGGCAGGTAATTGTATACCCCAGCCAGCAGAGGACGCACCAACCCGGCGCGCAACATCAAACGGTGACTGGTAACTACTGCATCCGAAGGGATCTCTTTCAACGTCGGCATGAATGCCTTGGACAAACGCATGGTGGTTCCGTATCGCTAAGTTCGTGGTTTCCCGACTACCTGCCGCAAAGGCGCTAAACTTTTAAGTATACCACAAACCGTTGCGGGGGGCAAGAGGGAGCGGAAAATGGGTGCCATATTGTACGCATTGCCAGTGAAAAAATGGGGCTGATCCAACCGTTACACCACGCTATTCAAGTGGCCCACCTTCGGTGGACATGCAATGGAACCAGACCACAGAGACTGATCCCAATGCAACGACTCGTAATACTATTGTCGAATCGCATTACAGTATGAATTTCTGGTTCCTCACAAGAATTTGTGCATCCGGGCAATGTTGTGGCAGGTCTTGACGCGACATTCTGTTTTCGGCTTTCGCTATGTTTTTCTGAATGCACGATGATGCTGAAACACCGCTCGTCCTGTTATTGTCGCGTTGTGACCTGCCACCGGTATTTGCATTCTCGCTGTCGTCAGGTCACAACGTGATGCCTGATGACGATCTATCATGTAAAATAGCATCTGTGAAGTCGGACATGTGTCTAAAATTGCGGAGAAGAACAAGAAAAAGGCATCACGTCAAGACCTGACGAAACGTACTCTTCGATAATATGCACAAATTCTTGTGAGCAGCCGAATTTCTTTACCCCACACGAAACAGCGAAGCACCTAAAATCCTATTATCTGTTATATATGATTTATTTATTCTGTAATAACACTTATATTATATATAATAGCTTATTAACTGATAACAATTATACTATTCTATCTATGATATGAATCCAATGAGTTTTAATTAAAACTCTCAATATCCAATTTTCTTATTGTTTACTTATTGTTATATCACATAAGTGTATTGTTATTAGCTGTTTAACCATGTCGATAATGTCTAAAGTATATATAAATTCTAAGTTTAAGCTATCAGGTCTTTGTAAGAGCCAGAGTAATTTGAAAATTATTATAGTTTACTCGATATTCTCTTGACTATTGAAATATTTGCATTATAGTTTATAAGCACGCATACGTTTTCCCAGCACGGTGTAAAGGGAGGCTTAATGACTTACATGCTATTCAGAAAACGTGATTTGTTGCCTGCACAACGCACATTCACGCCTGAAGTCCTCTTTCGTTTATTTTATTTTTTTCGTCTTCGATTCTTCCATCTCGTTGTGTTTTCTTTTCTTATTCCTTTCATTCTGAATGCCGAGACCTACGTATCCGGTGCAGTATCCGGCACTTGGACGGTTGAGGGCAGTCCCTATATCGTGACGGGTGATCTTTCGGTATCGAACCTGGTGATCAATCCTGGGGTGGAAGTCATCCTTGATAGTGAGACGTCAACCGTCTTCATCGCCATTCAAGGCCAGATAACCGCCAATGGGCAGGAGGGTGATTCGATTTATTTCCATGTCGCAGATGAGGAGATGAGTTATTTTGAATTCAGGCAATATGGAACCAGCAATCCCAGCCTGTTTCGCTACTGCCGGATGGAAGGTACAGTCTATTTCTTTGCTGATGATACCAGTACCGAAATCGAAATTCGCCAATGTTCATTTCCGCACATATGGCCATGGGATCAGGCCTGTTTTATTGCTCAAACGGGTGGCTACCTGCTTTTAGAAGACCTGAGCATAAATTCTAACATTTTTGAAACCCTTGTGAATTATGGCAGTGTCGCTGACATCACAAATGTGACAATTGGAAGTGCTTGTGTGAATTCTTCTTTTTTTGTTTCTCATGCTGCTGCTCTATCTGTAGATAGTCTTGTGATGGATAACGGACGTATTAGCATTTTTGATTCAGGTAATATTGTAGTTATAAACAGTTGTATAAAGGATATATATGTATATAACACACAATCAACGCTAGTAGAGAATTCCAGGATCTGCACATTTAGTAGTCGATCTGAAGGCAATACCGAAGTTACTATAATGAATAATACGTTTGAATATTTGGGAGATCCTTTGGAAAATAACAGGTATGATCCAACATCAGTGAACATACAAGGTGGCCAGGCAACATTTCAAAACAATATCGTTGATGGCGAATTAAATTGCTGGTATCTTTCTTCTTCATTGATTTCTCATAATCTGATTAGGGGTGGGCAACAATTTTATGGATTTGACGGCGATTATGTAAACAATTCCACCGACTTTAGACCTTACTTAGCATGGCCGGAACAGGCCGTCATTACTTTTGCCGAAGGTGGTTCTCCCTCGATCTACAATAACCTGGTTATCGGGTATGGCGACCATGCTACGAATTATGGGATGTATTTTGATGAGACCACCCCGGTTATTCTCCGTAACAACTGGTTTTTCAGCGTCGGCGAAATGATCGGCGGCCCTGATCCTGGTTTCGACAATTACACAGGCGATCCTCGTGTCACTGATCTTGCCAACGGTGACCTGACGCTTCAGGCGGTATCGCCATTGATTGATGCCGGGCACGCCAATTTTAACTATGATCCGGATGGCAGCCCGCCCGATATCGGTGCTTTCTATTTTGATCACCGGATCAATCACAGCCCGGTGTATGATGCTCCTCGTAAAGGCATAGCCGTGACCGGTCATATGTTCCGTTATGCGGCACGCGCTACAGACGATGGCGATGCTATCAACATCTCCTACCTGAACTACCCGGTCTGGTTGCATGTGGAACATGAAGAAGATGAGCTGGACGCTGTGGAAGACTCCCTGGTGCTGACAGGAATGGTTCCGGAAGACGCGGAAGATTTCCTGTTCGTGCTTCAGTACGACACCCCCGCAGATAGCGCAGAACGGGCAACCGTACACGTCCGTGTCTGCCGCAGTCAACTGGAAGGGCCGGTGTCAGGCAGGCTATCCATTGCGGAATCACCTGTCTATATCAGCAATACGATTTATGTCAATGAACGGGACCAGTTGACCATCGATCCCGGCGTAGAGCTGTTGTTCCGTGATACCCACGATCTTGGGGCTCTGGTCGGATTTGACATCTATGGGACGGTAACCTTGGCGGGAACAGCGGAGGATTCCATTTACTTCCGTAGCGCGACCTCTTCGGCCGTGGATGCCTGGCAGGGGATCTACGCTGAAGGTGATGGCATCCTCAACCTGGATTATCTTGTGATCGAACATGCTCTTCAACCATTGTGGCTGGAACAGTACCGGGATATCAACCTGTCGCATTGCCGGGTATCCTATTATTGGCGCTATTGTGTGCTGGATCCCAGTGACCAGGCCACACTGCTTGACAGCCGGTTCAACCACTGCGGAAATATTGGGTTAGCAATAGGTGTGGCAATGAAAAGAAATTGCATAATCCGGAATTGTTCATTTTATGATATAGCGGATTGTGCAATACGTGGAATCATGGTAAACACTGTTGTAGATTCGTGTGATTTTACAGATTGCAAAACAGCGCTAAGTGTGACCATGTATAGTAATAATAGAGTATATTACAGTAATAATACAATGAATAATTTATTGTTTGGAGTACATATCGATAATGATTTTATGCAATATTCATACATACACATAAACAATAATATCAGCAGGGATGTATATATGTTTTATGCGTATGATGAAGCGCTAGAATCACATTGTAATAGTATATTGATAAATAATACCTGTATAAATGGTAGATATTTTGTTAATGACACTAATGAAAATGAGGATAATGTAACATATAAGATAACAAACAATATAATTGATGTCGATCAATATGTGTTTTACTCTAGTTTTATGGAAGGGGTACGAAATGTCAGGATCAGCTACAACCAATTTGTTGATAGTGATATAATTCATAATGTGGATAGAGCGACACTGGATAGTACAGAGAATCAGTGTGGTGATCCACTGTTTGTCGATGCGGAAAACGGGGACTATCGACTTCAACCGGAGTCGCCCTGTATAGACACCGGTGATCCGGAGTTTCCTCCGGATCCGGATGGATCACGGTCGGATCGTGGCGCGTTGCCATTTGACCCGAGCTGGCCTGCACCTGGATTGGAAGAGGCGGCTCTACCCACAGAAGACGCCATGCTACCCGGTTATCCCAACCCGTTCAACTCAACCATCATGATCCCGTTGGAACTGAAACAGCCCAGTGAAGTCACCCTGACCGTGTTCAACATCCTTGGGCAACAGGTTGCCCGGCGTTCGCTAGGGCAACTTGGCGCGGGACGGCAGGTGGTGACGTGGAATAGCGCAACACAAAGCGACAGGCCTGTCAGCAGTGGAGTGTATTTTGTGTCTATTGATATCAGCAGAAAGGGTAATAAAGCATATCATAATACACAAAAAGTTGTATTGTTAAGTTGACAATGTGCTATACTTCTGTATCTTCTTCAAAATCCAAGCTAAGTTGTGCATCAAAGAAGTTATCTGCACCAGGCATGTGACCTTCTCTGAAATCCCTGGTAAGAGTATCTTCTGCTTCTTTCTGGATATCTGTCCCCAGTGCGCCAGTAATGGCCGACAGTACGGTCATACCGGTTAGTTTATAGATGCGTGCGCGTCCACGTTCTTCCACTGTGAGCAGTCGTTTGTGGACCAAACCTTTCAGCGCCCCAATGAATCCCTGGCTGGAGCCGTAGCCATACTGAGCGAAGTCTTTAGGGCGACAGCTACGTTTTGCATAAACAGCTTTCAATACATTTTGCTGCGGTTCATTCAAATCAAGGTCTTTTGTGCAATCATAAGCGTACCGGACGAATGCTTGTAATGCAATCTCGTCCGGAATTATTTTTATTGATGGATCAATTTGAATAACTCTTTTGGTTATTTCTCCGCAAATTTTCAGAGTTTCTCTGGTCTCTTTCAAGGACAGATAGTGAAATGTTCTGATGATTTTATCTGATAATGGTATTTTGCTGTCCTTTGAAATGGAATGTCTTTCGGACCGCAAGTGGATAATTCGCTTCAAAGTATCAAAATCAAGTGGAGCCAGATAGCTTTCGGTCCCGGACAAATAGTCAGTGACTCTATCCGATTCACTCGCGATAATGCTGCCAATCCCTTTTCTTCCGATTAAAATCCAATAGATATGATCAATGTCAAAAATCTCATCCCTGGCTTCATTTAGGAACATCACAAGTTTTTTATTACTCAGAATATCAAGGTTGTTGATCAGGATGAACAAGCCATCCAATTCTAGCTGGTCTCGTACGATTTGCGAAAGCTCATTCAGGTAATATTTCGCATCCCTGAGAACATTTGCTGACGATGTTCCGGTTGCTCCGGAAACACCACCACCTGTCCCCAATACTGTAAAACTACCTCCAATAGAAGCCCCGCCTGTGCTGATAGTCAAATCCAGAAAATAAGATAATATCTCCTTGGCCTTCTTCGGAGCTTTGATACCCACATTGTCACAATGAATGACGATACTTCTGCTTACAGCGACGATTGCTTTCTGCACAATATCATCGAGGGTGTCGGCGTCACGGACCTGGATTTTCTCGTAGCATGGGAGGAGTCTTGGTGTCGGAAAGTCCATTTTTATAGGATAATTCTGTGAATAGGAATAATATTGACAAGCATTTACAAATGTTGTTTTTCCGACCCCAAGTTCGCCAGATACTATTTTCAAAGCGCGGGTGTCGTTGAAAACATCAAAGATAAACTTCTTTATATCATTCTCACGACCGGCAAACAAGCCAATCTCATCCTCAATGGGCATGAGTGGTTCGATAAAGAAAATGTTCTTCGAGAAGCCAAGGTGTTGCCAAATCATCGTAATGTCCCAAGTGGTCAGGGAAATGTTAAAAAAACAATAAATAAGCCTGTAGGATGATTCTACTTCTCATTTATTGGAAAACTAGCATACCGCAATCGGCAAAACAAGCTAATACGATATGATTTCGTTTTCCAGAGTTTGAAGCAACGGAATGTAAGGAGCCTGTCTACCTCATTGATATTTTGGTCGTAAACCAAAGAACTCTGATTTGTAGTGCGAAGAAGAAAACAAATGAGGCGACCTGCTGGCCGCCTCATGAAATATCTTGCTTCTGCGTTACTATTTTTACAAATTCTTCGCCACTTCTTCAGCGACTTCAATATTGGTGTTGCTGCCGCCCATGTCGTAGGTACGGACCTTGCCGTCGGCGATGGTCTTCGCGATGGCTTTCTCGAGACGGTCGGCTTCTTCCAGCTCGCCCAGCCATTCGATCATCATGCGGGTGCTGATCAGCATGGCGATCGGGTTGACCTTGTTCATGCCGAAGTATTTCGGAGCGCTGCCGTGGGTAGGTTCGAACACGGCGTAGTTGTCGCCAATGTTACCCGCAGCGGCGAAACCGAGGCCACCGACCAACTGTGCGGCCAGGTCGGACAGGATGTCACCGAACATGTTTTCTGCGACCAGGACATCGTAGTCGAACGGGTTCTTGACCAGCCACATGGCCTGCGCGTCGATGTTGGTTTCCCACAGGTCGATGCCGGGATAGTCTTTCGCGATCTCACGAGCGGTACGGACCATCAGGCCGCCGGTCTCACGAAGGACGTTCGGCTTGTCAACGACTGTCACCGATTTACGGTTCATCTTCTTCGCAAATTCGAAGGCGCCACGTACGATACTCGAGCAGCCCTTGCGGGTCATGATGCGTGTGCTGATGGCGATATCATCAAGGGGATGCACCGCAAAGGTTTTCGCTTTCGGGTGATGCTTGACCAGCACGTCCATGACTTCTTCCGGGATCGGGTGGAATTCCACGCCGCCGTAAAGACCCTCCGTGTTCTCGCGGAACACGACCAGGTCAATCCCTTCCTTGTAGTTCAGGGGGTTGCCGGGATAAGCCTTGCAGGGACGGATGTTTGTGTGCAGGTTCAGTTCCTGGCGCAGACGGACGATCGGGCTGAAGTAGACATAGCCCTTGTCGCGCAGTTCCGGGGCCAGCTCTTCGGCCGCTTCATCACGTGGTTTGCTGGTGATAGCGCCGAACAGCGCGCAGTCGGTATCCTTCATCATGTCGAGCGTACGCTGGGGAAGAGGATCGCCCTCCGCTTTCCAGAATTCCCAGCCGATATCGCCGTGAATGTATTCCGCGTCAAACTTCATCGCGTCGAGGACCATCCTCGCGCAATCCATCACTTCGTTGCCTACGCCATCTCCGGGCAGCCAGGCGATCTTGTACTTGGCCATGGTTGTCTCCCAAAATTGCTTGTATGCGTTGTCGTTGTTTGTGTTTACGTATGCCGGGATACGTTTGCTTCATGCGCCATCACCCTGCGCCGAATACGCTGGCGACTGTTTCCCGGCCTTGCACCGCTGTTCTACAAAAAGGCCGGGCGCACCCGGCCTTTACACGATGAAAGTGCAAATATAACAACGGTTGGGAGCTGAAAGCAGGAGCAAGTTCTCCTGGGGCCCCCGGAGAAGGCTACCCTGGTACGGCAATTAGGAATTAGGAATGAGGAATGCTGAATGCTGAATGCTGAATGCTGAATGCTGAATGCTGACTGCTTAAGGACTGACTTCCTTACTTGAATAAGAATAAACCCCGCCGGGCAGCCGCTTCCGCTTCGCTTCAGCATGCTTCAAGCCGGCGGGGCCAATCTTCACTGCTTCGCATCAGCATGCTTCAAGCCGGCGGGGCCAATCTTCACTGTTTCGCTTCAGCATGCTTCAAGCCGGCGGGGCCAATCTTCACTGTTTCGCTTCAGCATGCTTCAAGCCGGCGGGGCCAATCTTCACTGCTTCGCTCTTTACCCGCGTAAACCGAGCATCCGGTCGATTTGCGCCTTATCGAAGCCCACGATGGGGTGGTTGTTGATCAGGGTGACCGGGACACCCATCTGCCCGGTACGGCGTGCGATGTCACGAGCGGCATTGGCATCACGTGATACATCCACGTCCTTGAAACGTACCTGGTTCTGTTTCAGGTAGGTTTTCAGCTTCCGGCACCATGAACAGGTCGGTGTGCTGAACACCACCACACGACTGCTTTGCCTGGTTTGAACTGCCATCTTTATCACCTTCATGTTGGTTGTTTGAATTTTTAGATGAATGAGATCGCAGTTGGTTGCACCCTGCTCAAATACTTCATTTCATGGCACAAGAGAAGTCGTGAAATGCCTGCCTGACGTTGCATTGAGCTTTATAGCGTCGTATTCTCAAGGGGAGTAAAGCAGGGCTAACATTTCTCGAAAGAAGTGAAAAAAGCAGACAGTGAAAAAATGAAAAAAGAGACGACAAGTCGCGTGGCCCGGGCGCTGGCGCCCGGTGTAATTGGAATCTCGTAGCCCGGCCATGCCTGGCCGGGGATGCTTGAATAAACGCCAGTCCCGTTTGGCCCGACTTGCAGGGTTTGCTTTATTCGTTTTCGAAAATGTGGCTATGTTGACACAATCTGGATTACCGGAAAGGCATGTGAGCAAGTCGGGAGTGCCGGCACACTGATCCTCGATATCCCCGTTTGATCCCCGACAACAGCATTCGGGGAGGGGATGACATATCGAAGTAAAAAAAAGTAGACAGTGAAAAAATGAAAAAAGAGACGACAATTCGCGTGGCCCGGGCGCTGGCGCCCGGTGTAATTGGGAGAGGAAGTAAGTCCAGAACAACATTGAGAGGATATATACGATGAAACTGCTGTCGTGGAACGTGAACGGCTATCGTGCAGGATGGAAAAAGGGTTTTGCGGACTGGCTAAAGGAGGCGTCACCGGATGTGTTGTGCATCCAGGAAACCAAGGCGTGGGCTGAGCAGCTCACGAAAGATCAGCTTGCCCCGCATGGTTATCACGTGGACTTCAGCCAGCCGGAACGTAAGGGCTACAGCGGTGTCGCCACCTTCTCAAAAAAGCCGCCGGTGATAAGTTGGTTGGGCTATGGCATTGAAGAGTTCGATCGTGAAGGACGAGTCCTGATCAGCGATTTCGAGGATTTCATCATCGCCAATATTTATTACCCCAACGGCAGGCAGAACGCCACCCGTCTGAAATACAAAATGGATTTCTATGAAGCGACCCTGAAGCATTTCAGTGAGATGCTGGCCGATGGCAAAAAGCTGATCGTGGTTGGCGATTACAACACGGCTCACAAGCCCATCGACCTGACTCATCCGAAAGCCAACGAGAAAACCAGCGGTTTCCTCCCGGAAGAACGTGAATGGATCGACCGTTGGATCGAGGCCGGTTTCATCGATGTATTCCGTAACTTCAACGATCAGCCGGAACAGTACACCTGGTGGGACATGCGTACCCGCGCACGTGACCGGAACATCGGCTGGCGTATCGATTATTTCTTCGTATCCAACAACCTTGTCGACCAGGTAAAGAACGCCTGGATCGAGCCGGATGTGATGGGTTCGGATCATTGCCCCCTGGGGATAGAGGTGTAAAAAAGAGCAGAAACCGGGGACAGACCCTCATTTTCATTGTATTGATATGATATTGAGGGATTGGCTGATTTCCCAAAAGGGTCAGTCCCCGGTTTTGCTGGTAAGGAAGTCACATGATTCTAGGCGCACATGTTTCAACTGTTGGTGGTGTATCCAACGCCCCGGCCAATGCGGAAGCCTTGGGGATAGCGGCTATCGCGGTCTTCACCAAGAACCAGCGGCAATGGGTAGCGAAGCCGTTGGAGGAGAAGGAGATCACGCGCTGGCATGAGGAGATCAAGCGTTGCGGGATCACGCATGCCGTTTCTCACGATTCCTACCTGATCAATCTTTGCGCACCGGACCCGGAGAAGTTGCAGAAATCGATTGACGGCCTGACTGACGAGCTGGAGCGTGCCGAGCAGTTGGGGCTGAGCCATGTGGTGGCCCATCCGGGCAGTCACTTGAAGGAAGGCGAGGAGTGGGGGATCAGGAAAATCGCGGAAAGCATCAACGAGATCCACGCACGTTTGCCCGGCTACAAGGCAAAGATCGCGCTTGAGATCACAGCGGGGCAGGGCACAAACCTCGGCTATACGTTTGAACAGATCGCGCAGATGATCGAATTGTCGTCTGAGCCGGAACGGTTGGCAGTTTGTTTCGATACCTGCCATGCCTATTCTGCGGGGTATGATATTCTTCAAAAATATGATGATGTTTTTAGCGAATTCGACCGGATCATTGGATTGGACCGGTTGCAGGTATTTCATATCAACGATACGAAAAAGCCATTGGGAAGCCGTGTAGATCGTCATGACCAGATCGGCGAGGGATTACTGGGACTGGAACCTTTCCGGCGGTTAATGAATGATGAACGATTCGCCAAAGTACCCGCCATCCTTGAGACACCCGAAGGTGAAGCGAAATACGCAGAAGATTTACGGGTACTCAAAAGCCTGAAGAAGTAAGCGCCCGTCTATAATACTGAAGCTTAGCGAAGGTTGATGGTCGGTTACTGTTTATCTCTTTTGCGGTATACTCCACCTTTAGTGGACATGAAAAGTGATCTGGTCTATCTTGTTGTCGTTATATGGATATACTTACCCACACGAAATGGCGAGGCGCCAAATCGTATACAATTGAGCTGGGAAAACAGATTGATTACTCTGATCCTGGTGCAGCAAGAATAGCGA
This sequence comes from bacterium, assembly GCA_963669175.1. Lineage (GTDB taxonomy): Bacteria > Electryoneota > Electryoneia > Electryoneales > Electryoneaceae. Next base: position 5,182,017 of record OY769902.1, on the reverse strand, counting down.
TTCCCATTATTAATCCGTCATATGGTCAGGTTCTATATCGGTGAAGGATCAACTATATAGTTGGAAAAAAGTGATGAAAAAGGGGACTGCCTCCTTTCCCTGGGGTAAAGCCTTCCCGTTGTGAACATGGACCGGGAAAGGTGGCTGTACCCTTTTTCCTGAGAGCAGGCATGAATTACACGCAAAAAGGGGACAGTTTCCTTTTCCATGAATACTTCAGGAATATTCTGCATAAGCGCGAGGAAAAGGATCCCGTCCCCTTTTCCCGGCAATCTTTATTATGTCGGAATAAAATCGAGAACAGCAAGAATATCAATGCAAAGAGAGATTTTGTTGAGAATGCTTGTTGTGCTATCTGTAAAAGCTGAAATAGCAGTCTGTTTTGGTGTTATCTGTTTGTCTGAGCAGGGATGAATGTTCAGTTAACAATTTCTTAACAATAAGGATTGTTTCATCGCTGTAACCCGTGAAATGGTTGTATTTGTTTCTGCTCCAGGAGACATTTTCTTTTCCCTTTTTGCTGAAGGTCTATTGCACCGCGGAAGATGACGTTCCTAGTTTAGTAACGACGAGACGGAAATTGCGTATATCGAGTTGTTCCAGCACGGGAGGTTATTATGCGTTCGATTATTTTGAGTTCGTTTCTCTGCCTGTTTTTGCTCCTGCCTGCCGCATTCGCAGAGACACACATCACAGGAACGATCACGGACTATGCCTGGACGGTTGACGATGGACCGTACTACCTGGATTCGGACGTGACGCTTGAGGATGGGTCTATTCTTTCCATTGAAGATGGTGTAGAAGTATTGGCTGCGCCGTATTGTGCATTTTACATCGAAGGCGAGTTCTGGTCTGAAGGTGTAGATGGCAATCCGGTCCTGTTTACGGCTCAGGATCCCAACCAGGGTTGGGGCGGATTTATCATCCCTGAAAACGAAAACGCCATTGTTTTCGCTAACACCATCATTGAGTATGGTTTTTCCACTGAGGGATATGCGATACATGGCGGCGCGATGAACGCACGCTATTGCAAGCTGACCATGTACAATTGCGAGATCCGTTTCAACCAGGCCAACCAGGATGGTGGCGGCATTTACCTGTATCATGTTGATTTTGATATCAGCGGCACACTTTTCCATCATAACATCTGTGGCCGGTTGGGCTCGGCTGTTGACTTTGCCGGCGGCGATGGTGGCGTATTCAGCCACAATGTGCTTGCTTTCAACCATGCCATGGCCGGTGGTGCGATTCTGTACTACGATGGCGAACATGAACTGGACCACATCACATTCTATAACAACACCGGTGATCAGCATGCCTCTGAATTTGTTGAGGTGTACGGTGGCGGAACCATTGAAAACAGCATCCTTTACAATGATGTTTCTCAATTCCCGCTGGGAACAGCGCTTTACGGACAGGTTTCGAATGTGGCCAATTATTGCCTGACGTCTGACTCAAGCATTGCAGGCACAAATCAGATTTACGAAGATCCGATGCTGGTTGACCCGAATAACCTGGATTTCCATTTGGAAGAAGATTCGCCCTGTATTGATGCAGGTAATCCGGGGAGCCCAATCGATCCGGATGGTACGATTACTGACTTGGGCGCCTACTGGTACGAAACGGTTGTGGGTGACTATGTCGTTCTGGCAATGCCTGATATGATGGCTATTCCGGGACACCGTGTAGGTATCCCCTTGCTGATTCGTGGTGTTGATGTAGAAGATGATATTACTGCGTTTGAAGTAGAGATTAGTTTGCCCATGGAATACCTGGATAGTCTGTCGGTATTCCCGGCGCCTGGCAGCCCAATTTTACCGGGTGATGGCTGGATGTTTGACTGGAATGAGACAGAAGACGGTGTCGAGATTTCAGTTGCCGGGCCTTCCCCGCTGGAAGATTCCGGGCCGATTGTCGCGATTGTTGCGATGGTGTCGCCTTCTGCACCGCAGGGCGAGTGCTTTGATCTGGAGTTTGAATCTGCCATCCTGAACGAGGGTGATCCGGAAGTCATTACGCGTGATGGTTCGCTGCTCTTTATTGACCGGATGCGTGGCGATGTCAGCGATAACGGTGAAGTGCAGGCGTTTGATGCAGCGATGATCCTGTCGCATCTTGCCCAGGGTGATGAACTGACAGAACAAGAGATATTTGCTGCCGATGTGTCCGGTGATGGCACCTTGTCGCCATTGGATGCTGCCCTGATTCTGGCATACACTGTGGGCAACATTGATGAATTCCCGGCACAAAACGGCCAGTTCTGGGCTACCGGAGAAGGTACGCCAATTGCGCCAGAAGAAGTGAATGCATCGGTTACAGGCACCTTTACGGTTCCGATCCAGATTGAATATGCTGAAGATGTTCTGGCGGCAACTGTCGACCTGCAATTCGATCCGACTCAAATCAACCTGGCGATGATCAGCGCGGTGGAACCCGGCGCCTCTGCATCCTACACCATGCGGGAAGATGGGGCGCGTATTTATGTCGCACGCACTGCACCGGTTGGCGAGAACGGTACCTTGTTGGAACTCTCCTTCCGTCTTCGCAATGTGGAAGAGTCAGCTCAGATTCTTTGCAACAATGTGACATTGAACGAATACGGCACCACCGACGAGGTGTTGACCATTGACGTGTTCCCATATACCGATGTCGATGATCAGAACCTGCCGCTGACCCACGGCCTGGTTGATGCGTATCCCAACCCGTTTAACCCGGTGTCCAACGTGTCCATCAGCCTGCAGCACAGTGATCGTGTCCACGCGGTTGTGTTTGATGCGCTGGGACGTGAAGTTGTTACCCTGACCAATGGTTATCTGCCTGCCGGTGTCAGCCAGCTTCAGTGGAATGCCGTGAACAACGCTTCGGGCACGTATTTCCTGCGCGTTTCCATCGGCAACGAAACCCAGATGAAAGCGCTGATCCTGATGAAGTAGCCCTTTCATCCAGAATCGATATTCCGGGCCCGGTTAGAAACTGACCGGGCTCTTTTAATGCTTGTGAGGATCGTTTGCCGGCAGTAGTTTTATGCTGGATTTAACAGGGGTAAAGTGAATTCATGAATGTTGCACTGGGTAAACCTGCTGAGACAGGCGAAAAGATCCTTTCCCGCCGGTACACGTTAGCCGGTCGGCTTTCTCGTATCCTGAAACGTGGTGGCAGGCTGTTGGACGCCGGATGCGGCAATGGCGCTCAGACGGCCTTGTTTGTACAGGATTTCAAGCAGGTCATCGGCGTGGATGTACAGGTTCACCCCATGGCGCAATCTACGGTTGATGCTGGTTGGGTCGCCGCTGCCGGTGAATATCTCCCGTTTAAAAGCGAAAGTATGGATGCCATCACCAGCTTTGAGGTTCTGGAGCATGTCAACGACCCGCATGAAGCTGTGAGGGAATTTTACCGAGTATTAAAACCGGGCGGGCAGGCAGTAATCTCAGTGCCGAATAAGTGGTGGGTTTTTGAAACTCATGGCGCTTATCTGCCTCTGCTGCCCTGGAATCGGGTGCCGTTTTTTTCCTGGTTGCCGACACCGCTTCATGAACGCTGGGCCAAAGCACGCATATACACACGTAGAAGACTGTACAACCTGCTACGGGATGGGGGGTTCTCCAAGGTGCGTATCTGGTATATCATGGCACCGATGGACCGGGCCAGACCCGCCTTGTTGCGAACCTTTCTCCAGAAAACCCTGTTCTCGCAGGATATGACCCGAATACCTTTCCTGGCCGTGAACCTGATGGCTGTGGTCCAGAAGGATAAATAACAGCAAACCAGTAAAGTTGAGGTAGAAAACAGTCGTTTTTCGATGTTACCGATATGGATACACGTCACCACCAACCGCTTCAGGCACTGAATTTTCAGTCCGTTCTCGAGATAATCAGCAGCCATGCCTTTACAGATTATGGCCGTCAGGACATCCTCGCTCTCGAACCACGCCCCCTTCAAGACTTGCAGGAACGTGAATTCCAGCGCATCCAGGACTTGATGATCGCGTTACAGCGCGACAAGGGACTCGTTTTCGAAGGCATCCGGGACGTGACCAAACCAGTCAAACAGTGTCGCATTCCCGGCTCGTTTCTGCAACCGGGTGAGCTGCTTGATATTGCCGGTGTGATTCGCGGGGCGATAAAGCTGAGAAGGCATATCCTGGAAGAAGATGAACTGCTCGCTTCTTTGACTCACCTGGCTGAACGGCTTATCGATGCGCCTGAACTGGTGTCCGAAATACATGCAAAGATTGATTCCGATTCAGCGATAGTAAAGGATAATGCTTCCACCAAACTGCGTGAGATCCGGCATTCTCTACGGTCGTCTCATCAGAAGAACCGGAGAAAACTGGACGACTTGCTGAAAAAGTTCAGCGGTCTGGGCTACTTGTTGGATATCGGGTATACGGTAGAAGATGACCGTTTTGTGCTTGCGGTGAAATCCAGTTATCGGTCCAAGATCCGGGGAATTGTCTACAGCCATTCGGCCAGCGGTGGTACAGTATATATCGAGCCCGATGAATTGGTTGAAGTAGCCAATGAGATTCGCCGCCTGATGGAAGAAGAATTACAGGAAGAGCGACGGATTCTGACTGAACTCACCGATCAGGTCCGTGAACGCTTGGCGGACATCCGGACCACGATGGCTACCGTGGCGGAATTGGACAGCTTGCAGGCGCGTGCTGTCTATGCTGAGAAATGCGGCGCCTTCAAGCCCGTTCTGGGGGGAGGCGACCTGAAGCTGGTGGAGGCGCGACATCCACTGCTGCTGAACCGGAAAGGGCTGAAGGCCACCATCCCGTTGAACATGCAGCTCGAATCGAACAGCCGAACCCTGATTATAACGGGGCCGAACGCAGGCGGCAAGACGGTAGCCTTAAAGACACTCGGCCTGATCACCATGATGGCGCATGCGGGAATCATTCCACCAGTGGGGGCTGATACATCCATACCGCCGATTGATGCATGGCATGTGATCATCGGTGATGATCAATCGCTGGAAAGCGACCTCTCGTCTTTTTCCGGGCACCTCACCCGCTTGAACGAAGTATTCGCCGACACCGGCGAATCGAAGCTGATCCTGATCGATGAGATTGCCGCCGGCACGGACCCAACAGAAGGCTCCGTACTGGCTATGGCGTACCTGGAGGAAATCGTCCGTAAACGCTGGTGGGCGGTAGTAACCACTCATATGGGTGAGCTGAAGCTGTTCGCGCATAAGAACAAAGGTGTTCGAAACGGTTCCATGCAGTTCGACCGTGAGAAGTTATGTCCGACCTACCGTTTTCAGGCGGACACACCCGGTTCCTCCTATGCGCTTGAGATCGCTGACCGGGTCGGCCTTCCGGCAAAGATTATCCGGCGTTCGCGTGACCTGTTAGGCCAGGAACGCTTGAAGATGGAAGACCTGATTGAGGAGCTTTCCGGTCGTCTTGAGAAGACGGAAGAATTACAGCGTTCGCTGGAAATTAAATCGACACGCACGGCCGGATTGGAACGGTTGCTACGGGAACGCCTGGATGTTCTTGACAGGGACAAAAAGCAGCTCGCGGGTGAAGCGGCTCGTGAAGCGGATATCATCCTGAAAGAGGCGAACCGCACGATCGAAAAGGCGGTGAAAGAAATCCGTGAGAACCAGGCCTCCAAAGAAGCGATCAAAAAGGCGCATGAGCTGGTAGATACTCAGAAGGAAGTTGTTGAGTCCATTCGTGCTGGAATGGCCCCGAAAAAACGGCCGGTTCAACCGAAAATGAAGCCTAAGAAAGAGAAGGCACAAAAACCGGTTGCGAAAAAGCCGGTAAAGCCAGATCTGCCAGAGCCGGTGAAAGTGGGAAGCCGGGTAAAGCTGGAAAATGGCGAGAAGGGTGAAGTGCTGGCCTTGCAGGGGAATCGTGCACAAGTCGCTGTCGGTTCTATAAAGTTGTGGATGCCGCTTGAGCAAATGACGCCGATACAGGGAGAGAAGCCAAAGGGCGGCGGCGTACAAGTCGTGCTTCAGCCTGCGGATGATGAGCCGGTCTCAATGGAACTGGATTTACGAGGCAAACGCTACGAAGAAGCGGAAGAAGAGCTGGGACGTTATCTCGAAGCGTTGGAACTGGCCGGAATGTCGTTCGCACGTATCGTTCACGGGAAAGGAACCGGCGCTCTGAGAAGCCTGGTTCGTCAACACTTGCGTCGCAGTGGCAGTGTATGGGCATTCCGTGACGGTGAACCCGGTGAAGGGGGAGATGGGGTTACGGTCATCAAAAGATAATCAGCCTTCGATCACGTCATTATAGAGCGTTTCAAGTTTCTCCATAAAGGTTGTCATAGAATATTCCTGCTGTGCCAGACGGAACCCGGCCTGCCCCATCTCTTTACGCTTTGGGGCTGATTGGATCAGTTCTTCAGTGAAGGATACCAACTGCTCAACCTTCCCGGTCTCTGCCATGTAGCCTGTTATCCCATGTTGCACGATGTGCTGAGGACCGCCGGAACGGAAACAGACAACAGGTTTACCTGCCGCCATTGCTTCAATGATCACTCGTCCGAAACTCTCATCAATGGATGTATGCAGCATAATGTCCATGGCATGCACCACTGCCGGAACATCTTCCTGAAATCCTGCCAGGATAATCTGATCCCGGACCTGTGATTTCGCGACCAGGTTCAGGATTTCCTGGGCATGTGCTGTCGTCGGCTCCGGTATCGCACCGATGATGACAAATCGGGTGTTGCTGTTTTGAGCGGCCAGTGTTTCCGCTGCCTGGATGAACAAATCCTGGTGCTTGGGCGAGGTCAGGTTCGCGATCATGCCAACCATGATATTGTCATCATTCAAGCCCAGTTTTCGGCGGAACGCCAGCCCGCGTTTCCGTGCGTCAGGATCAACAAATGATTCGAGCGGGATCGCATTGGGTAATACAATAGCTTTCTTATGAGAAGGACCGTCTAACGCTGAAGCGCTTTCCTTCGAATTGAAAACAACCCGGGTTGACAGGCCATAAAATATCTTCTTGATCAATGAGAATGGGGGCGGGAATCGGAACAGACGGTCAGGGCCGATGACCTCACGAATGTGCCAGAGATGAGGCTTGCCGGTTATCCTGGCGGCAATTGCGCCCTGTATATTCAGGGAAGTATTGGTATGAACAATGTCAATCTTCCATTTCTCGATCAGGTGAACAATATTATGGATCGGAATCCAGTGGAAACGGGTGGACCGCAAGGTGTTGATGTAGCGCAAGGTGCAACGCGTGGCTGATAAACGATACTCCAATGACCACCATGGCAAGAACAGACGTTTCCCGCCATCCACCTCCTGTAGAATATGGTCCCACTGTTCCCGCTTCGCGTCGGTACGAGTATCCGAAACTACGACAAATACTCGATAGCGTCCAGTGCTCCGAAGCGCTCTTATCACATCACGTGCGCTTAATGTTGCGCCACCCTGGGTGTCGTTCAGTACAAAAAGAATGTTCCGCTTCCGCATGAGTGATCCAAAATTGATTACCGATAATCGTTCGCTGGCGGAAAGCAAGATACTGAGATTGCCATTACGATAAAAGTGAAGAAATGGAATTGGAAAGACAGTCGAATTCGTTATCTTCCCAAAATAGCAAGATCGGATAAGTTTTCCGCAAAACATGTCAAGCACTATCATCCCTGATTCCTGACCTTGGTGCAGGCAAGAGGAGGAGTGATGAGCAACGGACAACCCATGCAAGGCTACGACTACAACCGAAGAGTGATGCGCGTGTTGCTGTACATCCAGCAGCACCTGGACGAAGCTTTGTCGCTGGAAACGCTTGCGGAAGTGGCGAATGTATCCCCGTTTTATTTCCATCGCCTGTTCAAGGGGATGGTCGGGGAACCGGTTCTGGAGCACGTGCGTCGGTTACGGCTGGAACGTGCCGCTTACCAGTTGAAATCCACTGAGAAGCCGATCAGCCATATCGCGTTCGATGCCGGGTACGAGACCCATGAAGCGTTTTCACGAGCCTTCAGGGCAGCCTTTCAGCAGACGCCCAGCGCGTACCGCAAAGAACATCGGTTTGTCCCGAAAGCTTACGCTCCCTCCGACATTCATTACAGTGAAAACGGCTGGATCGAGGTATTCACGCCGCAAAAGGAGGGCAGGATCATGGATGTGAAAATCATCGAACGTACAGAAACAAAGATCGCATCGGTCAGGCATATCGGTCCCTACGAGAATTGTCATGCGGCATGGGAAACACTCTGCGGGTGGGCAGGTCCGGCAGGATTGCTGGCCAAAGGACCGCAGTTTTTCGGGTTGAGCTATGACGACCCCGAAGTGACCCCTGCGGAGAACCTGCGCTATGATGCCTGTATCACCCTGGGAGATGCGGATGTCGAACCGGGACCGGGTGTGGATATCCAGACCATACCCGCGGGGATCTATGCCAGCTACCTGCATCGTGGCAGCCTGGAGGGATTGAATGATACCTATATCGCCCTGATGCGTGATTGGTTGCCGACAAGTGGGTACGAGACCAAAGATGCGCCAAGTCTCGAAATCTATCACACCAAGCCTGATGAAACACCCCCGGATCAGATGGTGGTTGAAATCCAGATTCCGCTGGAGAAAAGTAAATAGCGGATTCAAGTAATACTGTTTCGAACCGTGTAGCTTTGATGGGTGGCCCGGGTGCTTGCACCCGGGTTTCGCATGTACACAGACAATACTTGCCTTGCATGGCCTGTATGCGCTCTTGACCAGTATCCGCTTGGCCCGACTGCTCACGAAGAGCCTGTTCCTGAATGCAGTTGTCAGGGGCTGGGATCATCAGTGGGGTATAAAACAGAAGGACTGAACTCGCTTATTCATTAAGAATAAACCCCGCCGGGCAGCCGCTTCCGCTTCGCTACAGCATGCTTCAAGCCGGCGGGGCCAAGGCCGTTTGGCCCGACTGCTTGCTGTCGGGGATCTTGCTACCCGGACCGAGGGCGGTCCGGGCTACAAAACCGAAGGACTGCACTCTTGAAGTACAATAAACCCCGCCGGGCAGCCGCTTCCGCTTCGCTTCAGCGTGCTTCAAGCCGGCGGGGCCAACTGCGTGCAGTCGGTATTCAACCTCCCGGAACCCCCACCTTTGCGATTTGTCACCTGACCTGTCAGTATTACAAGCCTATATTGGCGCATCGAACATTTCCAATTCAGGGGGAGACATGAAGCGCACGGTACTCTTTTTCGTTCTTTTGTTTGCATTTGTATTCCCGATTATCAGCAGCGCCCAGGACACCAATCCCGGTGGCTGGCAGCTCGCTACGGACATTAACCTGACACAGACCCAGAACGCCTATTCAGACAACTGGGACACCGACGAGGCCGGGTCATTTGCCTGGACCTTCACCCTGAACAGCATTGCCGAGAAGCAACTCAGCGAGCTGTTCAATTCACGCAACACTTTAAAGCTGAAATTCGGACAGACCCAGAACCAGACGATCGAAGAACGCAACTGGTCCGAACCGATCAAGTCGGATGACCTGATCGACTTTGAGTCGGTTTTACGCTTGACCCACGGTTGGGTAGTCGATCCGTTTGTCAGTGGACGTATCCTGACGCAGTTTGTGGACTCGCGTGGTGAAGAAGACATTTATGTCAACCCGGTGACTTACTCGGAAGCGGTTGGTATTGCGCGTGATGTTTGGCTGAACAAGGAAGGCCGTACCTGGATTCATCGTCTTGGCCTGGGCTTCCGTCAGCACGTGGACCATAATTTCCTGATGGATGAAACTACCGGCAAACGTGGCAGGTGGACCGGCAACGATTCCGGCCTTGAATACGTGTCCGAAATGACCACGCCGATTGTCCCGGAAAAAATCAAAATGGACAGCAAGCTGATCGTGTACAAAGCCTTCTACTATTCCGAGGAAGACGACGCCGCGAACAGCTACTGGAAAGAAGTGGACATGAGCCTGGAGTCGACCTTCACCATGAACGTGACCAAATACATTATGGTGAACCTGTACGCCAAGTGGCTGTACGACAAGGAAATCGACCTGGCCGGACGCTTCAAGGAAACCGTTTCGCTCGGGTTTACCTATAGTTTCTGATTTGGCGGGTTGTATTTGACAAAGAAAACGGGACTGTCCCTTTGGGGCTGTCCCGGTTTTCGTTTATAACACACATTTAGAATTGCTAATTCTGAGGCAGGATTATCTTGGAATTATCACCAAGGCAAGGGTAGAAGTATTGTAATGACTCGGACAAAATATTCAGTTTAGGAGCTACAGAAGGTGTTTCAAAGTATTTTTTACTTATCCATATTGTATAATATAGCAGTAACCTGTATATTGCTTCGCGGAAGGAAAATACAGGAATCTTGAAAATGTCATAATTTGATCAGCGAAACCTTCATGTTTTAACAATTCTTCAAATTTGAAGAATTGTATGGTGTGCTTATTGTCTGTATTATTAATAGTTTAAGGGGATGATCAACAAAGAAGCTTAACATAGTGCCTTCGCGATGACAAAATTCAAACCAAAGTACATAGACCTTTTTGCAGGTTGTGGGGGATTATCCTTAGGGCTGTATAACACAGGTCGATGGGATGGTGTTTTTGCGCTTGAAAAAAATGCTGAAGCATTTGAAACCCTCAGGTTCAATTTAATAGAACGACGAAATCATTTCATTTGGCCAGATTGGCTGCCACAAACATCGCTTGACATTAACTATGTTATATCACATTTTTCTAGTGAGTTACGGGAATTGCGTGGGAAAATTGATTTAGTTGCTGGAGGCCCACCTTGCCAAGGATTTTCCACAGCAGGACGGCGCGATGAAAGTGATAAAAGAAATCAATTGATTCACTCTTACATTAAATTTATTAGACTTGTTCAGCCAAAAGTAATATTCTTTGAGAATGTAAGAGGATTTACGTTAAAATTTGATAAAAACAAATTAAAAGGTCGGATATATTCCGAATATGTCCAAAAGTTGCTTGCACGTAGTTCCCCAAAGCATGGTTATTTTGGTTATGAAGTATATGGAAAATTAGTAAACTTTTCGGAATTTGGAATCCCACAGAAAAGGACAAGATTTATTTTAGTTGGCGTTAGAAAGGATAGGAAAATTAACTACTCGCCAGCCTCATTTTTTGAGCTATTGGAGGAGAACAAATATTCTTTCTTAGAAGGTAAGAATATTGGTGTCAGAAACACACTTCAAGATGCAATATCGGATCTAGTGAAACAAAATATTGTAAGTTGTCCAGATTCAAAATCTTTTTATGCTGGATTATATAATTTACCTTCTAGTAATTATCAGAAATTATTACGGCATGATTATGATAATATCATTCCTGATAGTCATCGTTTTGCGCAGCATAGACCTAATACCGTAAGAAAACTTAAACTCATCCTTCTTGAGGCTGAAAAAAATAGAACTGTATCAAGGAGATTAAAAGAAAAACTCAATATTAAGAAACATACAATCATTCCGCTTGCAAGAAATTGTCAAGCGCCAACGATAACGACATTGCCGGATGATTATATACATTATTCAGAGCCGCGGATATTAACAGTTCGTGAGCATGCACGTATTCAATCTTTTAACGATTGGTATGAATTTAAGGGCACATACACTACTGGCGGAGAAAATAGGAAAATGTCAGTTCCAAGGTATTCTCAAGTAGGGAATGCAATTCCGCCTTTATTTGCTGAACAAAGTGGCATAATATTTGAGGAGTGTTTCTGTGAGTGAAAATCTTCAATATAGAATTAGTTCAGCCTTAAAAGATATAATTGGGCGTGATCTTATTACAGATGATTATGTTGCAATATTTGAGCTTGTAAAAAACTCCTTTGATGCTCATGCCTCCGAAGTTATTATAGAATTCAAATATTTAAATACAAATAAAGCGAGAATTATTATAAGTGATAATGGTAAAGGAATGAGTCGGGAAGATATTTCTAAGAAGTGGTTATTTGTTGCTTATTCGGCAAAAAAAGATGGGACAGAAGATAATAATTATGATTATCGAGATAATATATTTGCAAATAGACCTTTTGCAGGAGCAAAAGGTATTGGTAGATTTTCTTGTGACCGATTAGGAAAGAAGTTATATCTAGAAACAACAAAAAGAGGTACGTCAAAAACTCAAATATTACGTACTAATTGGGAAAACTTTGAAGTGGATGCACAAAAGGAATTTGTGGATATTCCAGTGGAGTATATGGAAAACGGAGCAAGAAAATATCCTCGGCCATATGGTACTGTACTGGAAATATCAGAATTAAGGAGTAAATGGTCTAGGGATAAATTATTAAAACTCAAAGATTCGCTTTCTAAATTAATAAATCCAATAAATGATAACGATGAGAATTTTATCATAATAATAAGGGTTTCAGATGAATTGGATAAAGATAATGAATTTGATGATTATAAGGATAAAGTAAACGGAAAGGTAAAAAATTTCATATTTGAACAATTAGGATTAAAAACAACGAAAATATGTTCAAGAATAAAAAACAATAATGATATTATTGTGACAACTCTAGTTGATGGGGGAACATTAATATATAAAATAAAGCAACATAGTGAATATGAATTATTGCATAATATTAAAATAACTCTTTATTATCTTAGTCGAAAGGCAAAATATACTTTTACAAAACAGATGGGTATGGCATCAAGACTATATGGGAATTTATTTCTTTACAAAAACGGTTTTAGGGTCTATCCGTATGGTGAGCCCAATAGTGATCCAATGGGTATAGATAAAAGAAAAAGCAGAAAGCAAAGAAGCCGACTTGGAACAGGAGAAATAATAGGTAGGGTAGAGATAACAGAAGCAGGCAATAATCATTTTGTTGAAACGTCTAGTAGGGGAGATGGCTTAATTAAGAATGAATATTATGATGAACTTACGAAATTTGTATTCCAAGCAATAGAAATGCTTGAAAAGTATGTTGTTGATGTTCAACAATGGGGCTTCAGTATAGAAGATGATAATAATACACCATTATCATCAAGAGTAATAGATTTGTTAGCGACATTGACAAACTCAGAAAATATCGTGGATTTTCAGGTGCCTGAAAATTTTATCGATATTATTGAGGCAAGCCAAATAAATAGCGCTAATAGTGTAGTAAAGAATTTAAAGGCAATAGCAAAAGAAATAGGTGATGAAAATTTACTCGGTGTGACTGAGAAAGCAATAGAAAAAGTAGAATATTTGAGGAAGGCGAAGGAAGAGGCTGACAGATTAGCAAAAGAAGCCGAGAAAAAAGCACAAGAGGCGACAAGAGAATTAAAAACAACAATATCTGAAAATTTATTTTTAAAATCAATAAATACATCAGATTACAAAGAAATGATTAGCCTGTTACATCATGTAGGTATTTATGCAGGAACAATAGAAAATAAATTAAAAGGAATATCACTACGTACACAAAGAAAAATACCAATAAGTAATGAAGAACTATGGAATATAATAGACATCATAGGATTAGAGGTAAAAAAAATATCAAACATAGCCATATTTGCAACAAAAGCAAGGTTTAATTTGAAAACAGAAGCAACAATAATCGATATTAATAATTATATTAAGGAATATGTCCAAAATATAATACCAACAATAAATGATAAAAAAATGCGGATAAAGTATGTGGATGACAATAAGGATAAGTACGAAATAGAAGTAAAACCAATAGAAATAAACATTATAATTGACAATATGGTGTCAAATGCTAGAAAAGCAAAAGCAAAGGTGATGGTAATAAAGACACAAAAAACAGAAAAAGGTGATATAGAAATATCATTTAAGGATGATGGAGTGGGAATAAAAGAAGAGGAAATTAAAAATATTTATAACATGGGTTATACAACAACAGACGGGTCAGGAGTTGGTTTGTATCATGTGAAGAGAATAGTAGAGAGTATGGCGGCATCAATTGCGGTGAAGAAAAACGAAACAGAAGGCGTAACATTTAAAATATTAATTAAGGAGAAAACATGAAGACGATAATATTGCTGTGGATAGACGATATGGCAGCATGGGTAAATGGCGCAAAAGAAAATTTAGAAATAATATTAAAGGATTATGATATAGAATTACAAGTGCATCATGTAGAAAATGGAGAATTAGACGATATTAAACAAAAGCTAATGTATTTTACATATGCAGCAATAATTATGGATTATCATATGGAGCCAAAGAATGGAGATTATTATATAGAGAAAATACGTGATGAGGATCATTTAAGTACAATACCGATCTATTTTTACTCTCAGGACACAAGTAAAGATCTTAGTAAATTAGTAAAAGATTTTGATAATGTAAGAACAGTGTTTAGAGGAAACCTTGAGGATGAAATAAGGGAATATTGTTTAAAAATTGCTGGCAAACAATAGTAATCTACTTCCCCCGATTCCGATACAGTGCGGGTTCTACGATTTTCGCCATGGCGGCGACATCCACATCCATTTGCAGGAAGCCAGGCAGTTTATCAAGCCAAGGTTGCGGGTCTTGCAGCATGGCGTTGTAGTCCATTTCCAGCCAGTCGACGTTCGGCTGTTGATCCATCCAGCTTTTCACATGGGTCAAATGTTTACCGAACATGGCCGCCATGGTCGCGTCATCCACATCACGCTCCTTGCCACGGCGTTCCAGCATTTTCCGTTCCGAGGCCAGCACTTCACTGATCTCACGTTTCATGAAGAGAATCTTGTACTGGAAGGTCGAGGGCAGGTCCAGTAACAGCATGGAGATCATTTTGAAGACTTTGCCTTGTGATTCAGGCAGCCAGGACGCATCTTCCTTGATCTGCTTGACCTTCTCCAGCTCGTAGTAGCCACGTGGGTTGTCGATGTCCGCCACACGTTCGCCGTCAGACATGATTGGAACGCCACCCGCTTCCATCATGCGCATCATCATGGAGGTGCCACTGCGAGGTAACCCGGATACGATATAGATAAACTTGTCGGACATGGTGAAATCCTTTGTCTTGGCAAAAGTTGTAAGGGAATATAGGCAGGGTGAATTCCTCTCGAAAGGATACTGAGGAGGGAGCTTTGTTATGAAAAGGTTTATTGAAGCAAAATCGGAGTAAATCCCGGATAATGTTCATGTGTGCTACAGTGAGGGCGAAAAATGGGACTGTCACCTTTTCATTTCCACAAATGCAAGACAGTCAAGCCAGGGTATGTGAAAAGGTGACTGTACCGGATTTTTCGCCTGCTTTTGCGAGAGATTATCCGGAAAATCCTGGGACAGCTACCTATTTCGCTATACGTTATCACGGAAATAGATAATCATGGAGATTTATCGAACTGCGTCAACTGGTAGTAGCATTCCATCTGGCGAAATGGAGTAGCAGTCCCGATTTCCCTTGTGGTGTAAGATCGTATTCCCGGCGCTTACAAGCCGCGCTATTCAAGTGGCCCACCTTCGGTGGACCTGCAAAGACCCCTGATCTATCCTGTTGCTGTTTGCAAGTATACCTGCAAGAACCCTGATCAATCCTGTCGTTGTTCTTAATCGGAACTGCTGAGCAACCTGAACTGTCATTACTTTCAGCCTGTTGTTGTTTTCAGTTTGATCACGGCTACGCTTGCTGAAACTCAACGAGGAGGCGCTATCCCGAAGATTTCACCAATGGCAATTTCAATGTGATACTTGATGGAACGGCCAGTACAAGAACCACGGCAGTGGTTCCCTGAATTAGCCCACCGTCCAGCGCCGTCTGTTTGGCGCTCACGGTGGGAATAGGATGTACGCTACTTGCCAACCCCGGCAGCGGGTTGCCTAAATACTACCACTGTATACTCATGGTTATTATTAGTTTACTCCTTCCGGAGTAAATATATGGTGCGCATTATCTCCCAGGGTAGCCGCCAAACTGACGGCGGCTGCCCGGGGCTAATACAGGTTGCCCCTGCCGGGGCGGTTGCCGATACTCAGCCTCATCTTGCCAGCGAAACGGGAAATAGACACGCAAAGGGATACCGGCGTAAACTGTCCCCTGAAAAATGCTGTATGAATCAGTTGTAATGTGTTGATATGAAATGTGTTAAGATGGTTGTCCATGTTTCGTTCATGAAATGTTCGGGCTATTTTCTTCCAGGGCGCTCTCAGAATGCTCCAGGGCAAAATGATTTGCTCTTGCAGGTCCAATTTGCTACCATGCTCACGGCACAAAGAGTGTGAAGAAACAACCTGATAGAGTAAGGAATTGGCCTCATGCGCACCATCGGAATCCGGCGAGAAGATAAAACCGAACAGGAACGGCGTGCACCGTTAGCGCCACAGCACGTCAAAGAGCTTGCAGCAAAACACGATCTCCAGTTTCTGGTGGAAAAATCCACCCACCGGATTTTTAAGGACCGGGAGTATCTCGATGCCGGTGCGACGGTGGTGGAAGAGTTGCCGCCGGTTGATTTCATGGCAGGGGTAAAAGAGATTCCGTTGGAGCGTTTTCAAAGCGGACGTCCGCATCTGTTTTTCTCACATACGATCAAGGCGCAGCCGTACAACATGCCCCTGCTGAAGCGTGTGCTGGATGAAAAGATCACCTTGCTGGACTACGAAGTCGTCGCGGACGAACGAGGCCGCAGAACCATTTTCTTCGGTGTGCAGGCGGGATTGGCCGGGATGGTGAACACGTTGTGGAGCCTGGGACAGCGTTGGAAAGCACAGGGGCACGACACTGCACTGGCATCCCTGCAGCAGGCGATTACCTATGATTCGCTGGAAGACGCCAAAACATCCATCAAACAGATTGGCGCTGAGATTAAAAAGACTGGCCTGCCGTCAGGACTGGGGCCGATGGTATGCGGTATAGCAGGTTACGGAAGTGTGTCCAAGGGCGCGCAGGAAATCTTCAACCTGCTGGAGCCGGAAGAGATCACGGCTGCACAGTTGAGGGAGCGTTCGGCGCAGGGCACTCTCGATGCCGACACCATTTACCTTGTCGTATTCAAGGAAGAAGACATGGTTGAGCCAGTGGAAGATGGCGCAACTTTTGAACTTCAGGACTATTATGACAATCCCGGCAACTATCGTTCTGTCTTCACCCAATATCTGCCACATCTGACCATGCTGGTCAATGCGATATATTGGCTGGACAAATA
The DNA here is from genome assembly GCA_963669175.1 of bacterium. GTDB lineage: Bacteria > Electryoneota > Electryoneia > Electryoneales > Electryoneaceae. The sequence goes on along the minus strand of OY769902.1, from coordinate 5,164,955 downwards.
CCCGCGCCTGATCACCTGGGATGACCTGTCTGCGTTGTTTTTGCAGGAGGCTCTGCCTAAGCTTACTGTTATTGGCGACATCACCTGCGATCCGCTCGGGTCCATTGAATGCACCGTAAGGCCGACATTGCCCGAGAATCCGGTTTATGTCATCAATCCGGAAACGCGTGAAGATACGGATGGGTTTGAAGCGCCGGGAATGCAGATGATGACGGTTGATATTCTACCCGCTGAAATTCCGAGGGAATCAACGATAGCATTCGGCGATATGCTTTCGCCCTATATCCCGGCATTGCTTGCGGCAGATTTCAGCAAGCCGTTCGAGGAACTGGAGCCGGAACTTCCGCTTGAGTTCCGGAGCGCTGTCATCGCACACCAGGGGAAACTGACGCCACGATATGAGTATCTGGCAGACGCTGTGGAGCATATTGCCTGAAGCTTATTCAGGCTGACCCTTGAAACCTCCTCTGTGTGAGAAATCTCACAGAAAACCGGTATTTGAATAAATACTATTCTCATACTGGATCAGGTACTTTGTGCCGTCTAAAATGGAGGTTCCGTTGTTATCCAGGAATATTGCCATCGTTGTCACCATGCTGCTGGTGATGATCGGATTGCTTCATGTGGTCTGGGGATTTGGTAGCTTCTGGCCTGCCAATGACGCCGAGCAGTTCATGTCCACGTTTGTCGGTGATCCCGGTCCTGTGCCGCCACAGTTGCTATCTTTGCTCTTCGGGCTGATTTTCATGGCAATGGGAGTCATGTTCAGTCTCTGGGCGTGGGAGAAGGAGCTGCCGGGGCCACGCAAGCTCTGGCAGATCCTCATGATCGCCATTGTCAGCATTTTCGCCCTTCGTGGACTGGCTGGCTACCTGCCGGTTTTTGCCGGCTCACTCGATCCTTTTATGACACTGAATCGCCAGTTGTACTCACCGCTCTGCATCATTATTGCCCTTGCAGGCACGATTATCCTGGTTCGCAGGCAGCCTTAAATCAGGCGTAATCTGCACAGCCCTGTGATCTACATGCTACATCTTGAGTATTGTTTCGCTACAGGATAAGGCGCGTATTGAACTTTGTCCTGTACTCTTCTCTCAAGGAATGGCTGATAACAGTATGATTTATATGAAAAAATGATTCTACCCTCTTCTTTATTGCCACCGGAACAGTTTTTGCGATTTTTTCACGGGGGTTAGTGGATTTATCCACTGCTGCCGGAGCCATGTTTGTGATCTTTTCGCATGTTTTTGACTACGGTTGAGCATGCGGCAAGATTCATGAGCCCGTTTTTCTTACGGGGTACCATCGACCGGAAATGGTACAGGAGTGTTGCTTGCTGACCAAAACCTCCCTGCTTGCGGAGGCAGCCGATCCTTATACCCCATTGGCACACATGCGTTCTTTCCTGCTGCCCAGGGAAGAGACAACACGAGGAGTGTCCCATGAAACGCTGCCCGGTGGTCGTGTTATTCGTCTTGCTGATCGCTGCATCCATTTCCCTGGCGGGGAATTCTTCTTCCGATTACGTTCCCGGTGTTCTCCTGATCAGGTTTACCGAACCTGTGGAATTTGCCACGACTTCAACAGGCGAGATGGTCTCAAGCAGCCCCGAAGTCAACCGGATTCTTAGCCGTTTCAAAGCGTCCGAAGTACAGCCCTTCCTGGGTGACTATATCCTGCAGGATGTGGAATGGCGGGACAGGCTGGCCAATGATTACAAGCTCTTCTTCCCGTCATCCAGCGACATGGAGCTGATCGGGGCGGAATGTGAACAGCTCGACATGGTAGAGTTTGCCACGCCCGATTGGTTGTTGCCGTTATATTATACCCCGGATGATCCCTCGTTTGGTCTTCAGTGGTGGTTGACCAAGATCAGCGCGGATGCGGCCTGGGATGTTACTTCCGGTGATGAAGAAATTATCGTGGTGGCGATTGATTCCGGAACCGACTGGAATCATCCGGACATGATAGAGCACATCTGGATAAATCCGGGTGAAGACATTGATGATGATCACTATCCCTATGACAGAGCCATGGGCTTTCCCGATCAACCGGGAACAGTTGGTGACTGGAACAATGCAGATGATGATATGAACGGCCTGGTAGACGATTTTATCGGGTGGGACTGGGTACATCATACCGGGGCTGTCGCGCCGGGAGAAGATGGCCCGACTCCGGATAACAACCCGATGGACTTCGATGGTCATGGCACCGGGTGCGCTTCGGCAATGGCAGCGATTGGAGATAATGGTGTCGGCGGCCTGGGTGTTGCCTATAATTGCAAGATCATGGCGAGCCGTTCGGGCTATACGCCACTGGAAGGAATCGGCAGCGTCATCCTGTCGGCAGCCGCACAGGCAATCTATTATGCCACCGACAAAGGCGTGATGGTTATTAACTTGTCTTTCGGTGGTGATACGCAGAATACTTCACTGAGAAACTCCATTCAGTATGCCTGGAACCATGGGGCATTACTGTTCGGCGCTACCGGGAACGACGGAGTCGGAACAGTTCATTATCCTTCCAACTATGATCATGTGATCTCGGTAGCTGCAACAACCTCGCAGGATGAACGAGCCAGTTTCTCCAACTGGGGCGACTGGGTCGAAGTGGCTGCGCCGGGTGAAGGGTGCTATACCTGCTGGTTTAATGACAGCTACTCATCATGGGACGGAACTTCCGTTGCAGGACCGATTGCAGCAGGAGTTGGCGCGCTGGTGATTGCCATGAACCCGGATGAGGACAACGAATTCTGGCGGCAACGTGTTATCGATTCCACTGATCCCTGTCCCAATGCTGATCATCCCATCGGAACAGGACGTGTGAATGCCTACAAAGCCGTTACGCAAAACCTGTGGCCGGAACTGGAAATCGAAGAGTGGACTATCAGCGATCCTGATGGTAACGGTCACCCGGATATCAACGAGGAAATCTCCGTTACTTTCCGTCTCTCCAACGCGGAAGGATGGCAGGATGCGACCGATGTCACCGCACGGATTGAAGTGCTGACCGATGGGATTGAGTATGGTCAACAGGAGGTGAACCTGGGTGGATTGGCTGCCGGGAATGAAATTCTGAATACCAACCTGCCGCTCAGCTTCACCGCCGGGCAGGATGCTGTGAATGGAAGGTTTGTCATGCTTCGCCTCGCCATTACATGTGGCCCGAATGACTACGAGATCGCCGTGCAGGAACGTATCATGCTTGGCACACCACCCATCCTGCTGGTGGACGATGATGGTGGGGAAGAGCTGGAGAACTGGATTATTCAGGATCTGGACGATTACGACTACGCCTACTTCCATCATGATACCAACGTGTTGACCTCCTTGCCCGACAATAGCGAGCTGGATGAGTACAACGCCATTGTCTGGATGACCGGAAACGCTTCTGATCCTTTCTCCGATGTGGAAATTGCTTCTTTGCAAAATGCTATGGACAATGGGGTAAACGTGTTCCTGTTTGGTCAGAAGATTGATGATCAACTGGCGGGAACCACCTTCTACAGCAATTACCTGCACGCACAGCATGCGGATGGCAATACACAGATGGCCCTGACCGCAATTGAAGATGCGGGCGGTCCTGTGGTTGAGAACAGCCAGCTTGTACTGGTCGGTCCGGGCGGGGCATCCAACAGCACAGACCCGGATGTGATTGAGGCGATTGGCGGAGCCCATGCCGCATACTATTACCTGGGTGGTTCAAACGTAGGCGCACTCTGGTATAGCGGTGACTACAACCTGGTCTATTTCCCGTTTGCCTTTGAGGCTGTCAGTGGCGCCAGCAATACCACATCACGGCTGGAAGTCCTGTTTAACATCATGGAGTGGTTCAATATCGCCGATGCTCCGGAACAGGATCTGCAGGTGGAGACGCCAACAGAGTTTGCGCTGACGGATGTTTACCCGAATCCGTTCAACAGCCGGGCTACCGTTGGTTTTACTCTGCCGCAGGCTGGGCATGTGGAGCTGCATCTGTACGATGTCACCGGACGCCGGGTGGCAACATTGTTGAATGGATCAGCAAACAGCGGACAGCATACGCTTTCCTTTGACGGAGAAACCCTGTCAAGTGGGGTGTATTTCCTGCAGTTGTCAGGACAGGGATTGACCGATACACGGAAATTGACATTGATAAAGTGATTCGTGGGAATCCTTGATTGGATTCTATGGGGGAACAACAGGGTACACGTGGCAGGTTAGCGTGTGCCCTGTGTTGGTTTTGAGGCTGCACACTTTTCTTCATTTTGGCATCCGTCTTGGCATGTGCATACAAGCCTGGTTGGCCCGATTTTGCCCTGTTTTGATATTGATTCGCTTGTCGTTTTCAATTAAAGATCAGGACTTTCCCCTGGTATCAGAAATTGATGGGCAAAGTCGGGAATGCGATCAGCCTGGGGTTCAGTCCCGACTCACTCCTGCTTGCGGTGGGGGCTATTGCTGCATCACAGTATCCATCTCGAAACGAGAGCGGGCAATTCATCACGTGTGAATCGGGCCACCCTTATTCTTTGTTTTTTTCACGTCTCCATTGTCATTTTGACGCCTGTCACCGTTGCTTTACCCGCGCTGTGTACATATTCTAAGTAACTGTAGGGTGGTAGCTATTCTTCCTGAATTTTTCGGCGTGCAACCTCATTCATGCAGGGATGGTCGTACATGATGACCGGACCGGAACAGGACCGTCAACAACGAGCCGCGATCATGTTCACGGACATCGTCGGGTATACCCGAATGATGGCTGAGAATGAACCTCGCACTATACGGTTGTTGAAGATGCATGCCGGGATGGTTGCCGGACGGGTTACGGAGCACAACGGGAAGGTGCTGGAACGTATCGGCGATGCGTTCATGATCCGCTTTGACCTGGCTGCACAGGCAGTCGCTTGTGCCATGGCCATACAGGCTGACCTGGCCGCGTACAACCAAAAGGTGCTGCCCCAGGAAGAAGTACATATCCGTATTGGGATTCATTGCGGCGAGTTGGTGGAACGTGACCATGAGTTGTTCGGGAGCGTGATCAACATCGCTGCACGTCTGCAACCATTGGCGCTGACCGATGGCATTACGATCTCACGTTTCCTCCTGGAAGAAGCTTCACCGGCCCTTGACATCGCTTTTGAATCCTTCGGTCCGACATCGTTGAAGAATGTCATTGAGAAGGTTGAGGTTCTGCATCTGGTTACGCCGCAGGTTTCAAAGGAAGCGATCCAGCGTGAACTTACCCACCGTAAGGAATCCGAACGCAAGTACCGTAACCGATTTATGACTTCTGTCGGCATCGCGATAGTGATGCTGATTTTAACCTTGGTATTTTTCCAGAAACCCGAGATGTTCGGCTACGAACGAGCGCCGGGTGATTCTGCGTTAATAGCCTCGAACCGAATAGCTGTGATGCCTTTGCGTAATGTCACCGGCGATTCCATGAACAATTACATCTGTGAAGGTGTGGCGGAAGACCTCATCTTCAAGCTGATGAAGGTACCCGGGTTGCATGTGTATCCCCTCGGTGACATCATGGCATTGAACCAGTCGAACCGTACTACGCGCGGGATCAAACGTAACCTTGGGGCGAAATTTCTGGTCCAGGGAACCTTGTTCCGAGCCGATGACAGTCTGTCAGTCAAACTGGAAATCATCGACACGGAAACATCGAAACGGGTTTTCTCGGTTGGTTATGCTGACGCGCGTGAAAACCGGATGCAATTGCAGGATAAAATTGCACGTGACATGCTGTTTCCCATTGTGGGGCGAATCTCCGGCGAAACGGAAGCGTCGCTGGCGCTGCATGCTCCTTCCAATCCGGTAGCTGCGGACTTCTTCCTGCAGGCACGCCATGCGGAACGCAATGCCTACAGTTGGGAAGACTATCAGAATGTGATCCGTTTGTATGAATCCGCAGTGCAGGCTGATTCCCAGTTTGCCCTGGCTCATGCTGAGCTGGCGGCGGCCTATGCGAAGGTCTATGGACGCTGGGATAACGATGCGCGTTGGATTTCGCTGGGACGTCGCCGTGCGGATAGGGCGTTGGCGCTGGCCTCCGACCTTCCTGAAGCGCATTTCGCGGATGCGATTGTGCTGGTAAAAGAGAATAAGCTTGATGCTGCCGAACAAGCCTACCTGGAAGCATTATCCTATCGTTCTTATTATCGATCCGCTTTCAACGGCCTGGGCAGTCTATTCCTGCGACAGGGACGCTACCCGGAAGCGATTTCCTTATTTGAACGCGCGTTGACTGTCAGCAATGAACTGGGGGACTTGCAGGGAAAATGGTTTGCGAATCATTTTATCGGACACATTCACGCTTCGCGTGGAGACTATCCGGAAGCGCTGGAGTACCTGGGTAAAGCGGTTGTGCTGGCGCGTGAGACCGGATCGCAGGATATGGAAGCCACGACCTTAAACCGTCTGGGTGTGGTGTACAAATGGCTGGGTGATTATACCCGGGCAATTCAAGCGTATGAGAAAGCACTCACGCTGCAACGTGAAATCAATGACCTTGCCGGACAAAGTGTCACCCTGAACAGTATTGGCAGCTACCAGTATACACAGGGCCACTATGAGGACGCGCTGGATTATTACAAGCAGGCGCTGGATATTCGAAAACGTATAGGCGCTTACCTGCGTCCGGCATATAATAACATTGGCGCGACCTTCAATAGTATGGGGCTGCCCGACAGCGCCCTGGTGTATCAACAGAAGGCGCTGGAGATCGCACGAGAAGCTCGAGATCCCCGTGGTGAAGGGTATGCGCTTGAGAATATGGGGTACATCTATCGCAACATGGGCCGTTTTGAAGACGCGCTGGAGAATTTTCAACGTAGCCTGGAAATTGACCGTGAGTTGGGACTGAAACGTCAGCAGGGATATGCCCTCGCTGCTATCGCATCCACCTATCGTCGTATGGGGAGGTTCCAACCGGCAGTGAGTTTTTACCGTGAATCGCTGACCATTCGGCAAGAAATCGGCGATAAGCGGAACACCGCGCTGACACGCGGTTGGGTTGGCGATGTTTATATGCAGTTGCAAACCTATCCCTGGGCCTTGGATGAATATTACCAGGCTTTGACGATATGGAAAGAACTTGAGCAGCCGGATGAGATTCACCGTGTACTGCTGAATATCGCCGAATGCCGTTATCAGCTTGGCGAATATGATGCGGCCAGGGATACGTTGACTATCCTTTTGCAACCCAAGGTAGATGAAGGGGTCCGACCCTTTGCTCGTTTACTTCTGGGCGCTTGTGATGTTGGCCAGGGGCAGGCTGAGTCCGGCTTGGTGAAGATGAATAAAGTTCTTCAGGAGTTGAAAGAACTGGAAGAATATGGCTATATGGCCGATGGATACCTGATCCTGGCGCAGGCTTTGATGGACATGGGACGCCCACTCGAAGCGGAAACAGCTTTGGACTCCTGCGTTGCTGTGGCCGAATATGACCACCTGGATGATCGCATATCCCTGGCAAAGGAAATGCGGGCGAAACTACTGGCGCAGAAACAGTAATCGCCCATACAGCATCGTGAAGAGGGATAAACAAGCGAAAAATGGGACTGTTGCCTTTTCATTTTCTCAAATGCAAGACAAGCAAATCAGGATTGATGAAAAGGTAACTGTACCGGATTTTTCGCCTGCTCGTATATGCGAACGATACAGAAGAATGCCTTGACCAGGGAAAATGCTGGGACAGCTACCTTTTTCGCAATATCTTATCATAAAATCAATAATTTCACGTTCATGTCGTAAATTGTTCACACCTTTCCGAACCTCCGTAGGCGAAAAAGAGTAGCAGTCCCCATTTTCCCTCAGTAATTCCCCTTTTTCTTGCGAGTAGGCAGGAATTACATGGAAAAGGGGTTAGCCCGAATATTTCACCAATGCAATTTCAAATTTGGTATTTGATGGAATGGCCAGTACAAGAACCACGGCAGTGGTTCTCTGTATTAGCCCACCGTCCAGCGCCGTCTGTTTGGCGCTCACGGTGGGAATAGGATGTACGCTACTTGCCAACCCCGGCAGCGGGTTGCCTGAATATTTCCACTGTATACTTTTGATAATTATCAGGTTACTCCTTCCGGAGTAAATATATGGTGCGCATTATCTCCCCGGGTAGCCGCCAAACTGACGGCGGCTGCCCGGGGCTAATACAGGTTGCCCCTGCCGGGGCGGTTGCCGATTCTCAGCCTATTTTGCCAGCGAAACAGGGAATAGACACGCAAAGGGATACCGGAGCAAACTGTCCCCTGAAAAATGCTGTATGAATCAGTTGTATTGTGTTGATATGAACTGTGTTAAGATGAATATCCATGTTCCGTTCATGAAATATTCGGGTTAGTTTCCTGTTCCACAGATTCAGCAAGAGTATTCTGTTTGAGGGTGAGGAAAAGGATCCTGTCCCCTTTTCCCGGCAATCTCCATGATGACGGAATAAAATCGAGTTCCTATGTTAAACGACAGGCGCATCAAGTCGTGTTGGAACTGCTATCTTAGCAGTATTCCATTTTTCCAACACAAGGAGAAGCGCCATGTCGAAGAACCAAGTTATTGCAGCGGACCGTTCATTGTCTATAGGTCTGGATGTTGATTCGCAGACTTCTTTCGCCGTTGTGCTCGACACCCAGACTGGTGAAGTGCTCTTTGAGAATCGGATCAAGCATGACTCAGCCGCCTGGGAACGCTTCTTTGCCCGTTTTCCCAACTGCCGCATGTGGGCGTGTTATGAAGCGGGCCTCACCGGCTTTGGCCTCTGTCGTTACCTGATCGGCCAAGGTGTTGACTGCCAGATCGCGCCGCCCAGCCAAGTTCCCAAAGGGGCGCAAGCGAAGCAGCAGAAGACCGATCATCTGGATGCCCTGACCTTGGCCCACATGTTCTGGACACCGCCCCGTACCTGGGTACATGTCCCTACAGAACAGGAAGAGGCGGATCGTCAGTTGTCTCGCACCCGTGACCAGGTGATGAATGATCGCGTTCGGGTCAAAAACCGAATCAAGAGTCTGCTATTGTTTCACGGTTTACAGTCACCGTTTCCGCCGCAACGCTATTGGACAAAGGAATACCGGCGCTGGTTGCGAACGTGTGATTGTCTGGCCGCGACACGGATAGCCATTGATGTTGCTCTCGATGAGCTGGAGGCCATTGAACAGCAACTCAAGGTGATCACCAAAGCGATCAAGGCGATGAATGCGTCCGCAACGTATCGGGACCGTACCCAGCGCCTGCGCCAGGTGAAGGGAGTGGGCGAGTTGACCGTGAACGCCTTCGTGACCGAGATGTATCGTCCCGAACGCTTCGCATCCGGTAAGCAAGTCGGCGCACATCTTGGCTTGACGCCGTGTGAATGGTCAAGCGCCAACACACGCCATATGGGACACATTACCCACTGGGGACCGTCCCATCTACGAAAACTATTGGTCGAAGCTGCGTGGCGTTGGGTGCAAAAAGATCCGTATGCAAAGAAGAAATACGATGCGATCCATGCCGGGAAAACACGGAAAGTGGCGATCGTCGCCATGGCACGAAAACTAGCCGTGATACTGTGGGCCATGCTGGTCAAAGAACAAGACTACAATCCTGCCTGCGTATAACCCCAGCACTGCTGGCAGGTAGGTAAAGCATAGATTGTGATTGAATCGTCCGATGCCATTGGGAACACGCGACCCTGGTAGTTATTCTGTTGCTTGACAACGATTCGAGTTTAGGGCGCCGCTGTTCCGTGCGAACAAAAAACTTGTGCCACGAGCACGAATAGCAGAACGGCACATGGGACGATACAAAGGCTCTTTACACCCTTGACTGTTTACATAGCAGAATAACTATGCTAAATTATTGTTGTTGAGATACACGAAGAGCCATTCGCTGATTCCTCATTTCCTTTTTCACCTTTTTCACTGTCCACTTTTTTCACTTGAGAAGCACACACCGTTGTACCTGCTTCACTGTTCCGGCGTGGAATTGCAGGAAGTATACGCCCGAGCTGATTCCGGCCGCATCCCAGTGCAGGTTGTGATACCCGGCATCCATCCGTGAATTGACCAATGTCGTGACAAGCTGGCCCTGGATATTGTATACACGCAATTCTACCGGACCGGACAGGGGAAGCGAGAAACGGATTGAAGTTTCCTGATTGAACGGGTTCGGGTACACACTTTCAAGGGCAAAGTGTCGTGGTAAAAGCGCTGTATTGTTGTTGGCGACATCAGTTTCGTGGTACAGTTCATCCACTTCTGTCCCATCCAGCACACGATTGTAGATGCGAATATCATCCATTACACCAATGAAATTGTAAGCTTCATCACTGGGCAGCATCTGGGCGAAGCAAAGATCTACATCGGTCTGGAGTATGGATCCATTCCAGGTGATAGAACCCTCCTGTTCACCGTTTACGTAAACAGAGGCTTGTCCTTCTCCATAGGTGACGACGACATGGTACCACTGGTCTGTCACCACATGAGTCTCAGAATCAAGGTCAAAGATGCCATTATTGGTCGTTGTGTCTGTCTTCAAGGTCCAACGGATACGGTCGTCCGGAATTAGTGAGACCTTGTAACGGTTCTGCCAGCTACCGTGTGAGATCAGGAAAATCTCACGGTCCGGCAGTTCCGTCGGTTTCATCCAGAAGGATAGCGAAACGGCACGATTGAAGTTCAGCGATGGCGACATGGGAACGATGACATTATCCTCGCCATCGAAAAGAAGGGCGCCATTGGGGGTGCCATCACGCCCATCAGTCGCCGTAGCGCCGTTCACGGTGCCGTCGTTGTCAAATGCTCCCGTATCGAGCGCCTGCCCGTTCATCAGCCAGTACATCCCAACCAGGTCGCCAACCGGCAGGGAAAGCTCATCCGAGGCTGACATGCCATAGGGATCGGATACTTCGCAGGAAATGGTGAATGTGCCCTCTGCGTCGGGCGCGTGCCAGGTAACTTCAGCGCCTTCGCCGGTGATCGTGCCCCCATCAGCAGACCAGGAATAGCTCAGGCTGTCATCATCAGCGTCTGTTGCCACGCAGAAAAGAGTGGCGACTCCGCCCAGTTCCACAACATTGGGCTCGGCATACAGGTTGGAAATCACCGGTGGGTGAGAAGCAAGGACTTCAACCATGATGACGGTCGTGTCTGAATCCGTACCATCATTTGCTATCACACTTATGGTCTGTTCTCCTGCCTGGTCCGGTGTGGTCCATGTTACGGTTGCGCCAGTCCCGGAAATTTCTCCTGCTCCGGCAAACCAGGTATAACTGAGTTCATCCTCATCACGATCTTCAACGGTGGCATATAATGTCACCTCTTCATTACGAACCGGGGAGGCCGGATCTGCAGCAAGTCCCTTGATACGTGGCGGCCAGTTGGCGACGGTATTATCACTCATATAATCGACGAACACTCCATCAACCAACATTTTCGCCAGGTCATACGTTACTGTACCCCCGGCCGGGCAGTAGACCAGCACACGTGCGTCATCGGCAGCCAACTGGACTTCCGTTTCACCTGATACATTGGTCGCGATAAAATCATTCGCTACGGCATCGTAAATGTCCACAGCATCGTTACCCACATTGAGGGTAACAGTTTGTTCAGTATCGTACGGGTTGTACAGCAGGTAACTGGGATAGGCGTCATCACGGTAATAATCTGTGGCCAGCATATCCAGTTGCAGGATCATGGAAACATCTGTCGTGTCTACGATTGCACCAAGGATGCCCACGTGCGAAGAGCTGTACAGGGTCAGGTTGGTCTCACCCCAACCGCCGGAAATGGCATCGCCGGTGGCAAACGGTGAATGACCGTTGACGGTCTCACGAATGGCTTCATGACCGATTACGGATTGTGGGTCGTATTCAAAAGACCATTCTTCGCTGTCCTGGTTCTCGGCTGGCAGGAATGCAGGGTAGTAGAGACGGCTGGCGCTGGCGAGATGCAGCATCCATTTGCCGATAGCACGGGCAAAACGGTCGTCATAGCGTACCATGGGAACCAACGCGCCTGCCTGTTCGAATCCATTCATCATAAATGGGTAATCATTGCCGGACAATTCACCGACCAGTCCGTGGACATCGTAATCGCCCCATGTTCCCACCATGACCCCCCAGGCACGGAGCGGCTGGTAACTGAAACACCAGTCGACCAGGGTTCCCATGTCGTACCCTGCGCCCAGTTCAGCGTTCATCTTGGCCGCTATGTAAGCGCCGTACGGCATCTGAAGTTCGTAGGAAGGGTTTGTGGTACGGCTGTCCAGGAACTCCACAGCCCATTCGGCGCCCATGCGGTAGCGTTCATCGCCGGTCTCTTTGTAGGCATGGTAGAGAATCCAGCCCACCGCACCGGCAGCTTCCGGTTCACGCACCCCGCTGGCATTGGGCGTCATGGTTGAGAAGGAGAATCCGCGGTAATTCATATAGGCGTCATCCCAGGGAGCTGCGCTGCCACCCATGGTTTCTACAGCCGCCAGCCACTGATCGGCGACAGTGAGAAATTGGCTGTCCGAATCACCGAACCCGGGATACTGGTCGTACAGTTGATAGAAGAAGATGTTTGGCATGGTGTCATACCAGAAGTCTGTCCCACTCTGGCCGACAGGGTTGTTCAGGTATATGTTTTCTTCCGGGCGACGGTTGAAAAATTCTTCACACATCAACACGTAATCATTGCCATGCTGACTGCTCTTGTCCACACCGTTCAGTGTAGCTCCGATTACTGCTGCCAGTACGTTGATCGCTTCCCCGGAATGATAGCGTGGCGTTCCCACAACCGTTTCCAAACCGAAAGCGTCATGTTCGGGGTAATTGATCGCGCTTGAATACCACCAGATCAACGGCAGGTATTCACCGGTACGATCCCAGTCGAACACCAGCGTGTCATAGGACAGGGAAACAGTATGCCAGTCACGCATGCCGTACGTGTTCGGGTAATTGGGCATCTCCTCAATTCGTTCAATATCAATTTGCTGAGATGATGCAACTGAGGCTATAGCTAAGAAAAGAAAAAACAGTAGCTTTCTCGAGGGCGTCAAGGATGTGAACATGGTGTACCTCTTCAGGAAGAAATAGATATGACTCCAGATTGTAGCACGAAAATCCGAGAAATGCCATAGCCCTCATGCTGAATTCACAGGATGTGCAGGATAGTTCGCAAAGGTCGGAAAATGGGGACTGCCACACTTTTCGCCAAAAGATACGCCAAAGACTGTTAATCAGGCTTGATTAACGCGCATAATTCTTGACCCTTTAGGAAGATATATTGCGAGAAGGTGGCTGTACCAGCATTTGCCAGTTCAGGACCATTCTGCTGTGACGCTGGTATAAACGCTGTCTCTTACCCACATCCTCTGAAAGCTTTATCAGCAAAAGGATTGTGGACATCGTATTTTTAGAATCCCGGCGGGATTCCCTATTTTAGCATAGTGTACAGGCCGTCTGTTTGGCCTGTACACTATGTCAGGATTTCTAACGAACAATCAACCCTGGAAGGGTTGCATAATGAGCAGTCAATATTAGTTTATTCAATTATTACAGGTAATAACGTAATTTATATCCTTTATAAATCAATTGGGTATCAATTATACTTTATGCAACCCTTTCAGGGTTGATATGAGGTTTGATCTTTTTCGTAGGGTAGGCGCTAAACAGACAGCGCCTACCCTACGCTAAAATATCCCACCCCCACGGGGTGGCAGAAACACGAAGATGTGAGTAAGAGACAGGGTATAAACGGGAGGCGAAAAATCTGGTACAGTTACCTTTTCATCAACGATGTTTTACTATCTGCATCTGTGATCATGAAAAGGTCACAGTCCCATTTTTCGCCCATTTTCGCTCTTCTCTTTTCTGACCCGTCATTTCTATGACTCCCTGTTTCCTGAGTGCATGCTGCTTTGTACCTTGTCGTAAGGCAAAGCTAACGAAAGAGCGATGAGAAAATTCTGGCGACAGCTAGGTGTATCCCTGTTTCACCGTCATGAAGCGCATCCGGGTGATGTGCCGATTTTGACGGTAAAGGATCTCTCTGTGCTGTATGACGGGCAAACGGCGCTGGATCATGTCTCCTTTACTTTGCGACCGGGCGAACGTGTCGCTGTCGTCGGTCCAAACGGCGCTGGAAAAAGCACCCTGTTCAAATCATTGGCCGGATTGATTCATCCGAGCAGTGGGGAAGTTCGTGTTTTTGACAACGATCCCGGCTCGCATATCTGTGTGGGGTATGTGCCCCAACGCAGCCAGGTGGATTGGGATTTCCCGGTGAATGTGCATGATGTTGTCATGATGGGACGCACCGGTAAAATCGGGTTCCTGAAACGCGCCGGGCGCGAAGATCACGACAAGGTACATGCCGCGCTGGAACGTGTGCGTATGCTGGAGTATTCAGGCCGACGTATCAACCAGTTATCCGGCGGACAGCAACAGCGTGTGTTTATCGCGCGTTGCCTTGCTCAAGAAGCCGAATTGCTGCTGATGGATGAGCCTTTTGCCGGGCTGGATGTAAACTCACGGAAGGAAATCCTGGCCATCCTGCATGAGCTGGAACATGATGGCGTGCCGATGCTGGTTTCCCTGCATGACCTGGAAACCGCCGCAAGTCAGTTCAGCAAGGTCATGTTGTTGAACCGGAAGATTTTCGGTATTGGAACTCCCGCCGAGGTATTACACCGTGACAATCTGCTGGAAGCTTATGGCGCGCATCTGCACCTGAGTGAAGGGGATGGCGATCTGCTGGCGTTCCATGACAGTTTCTGCGAAGGGGGGGAGAAGTGATGGACTGGCTGCTCGAACCCCTGCGATACGCGTTTATGCTGCGAGGTCTGGCCGCAGCGGTGATGGTGGGAGTGGTCTGCGCCATTGTCGGGAGTTATGTGGTGCTGCGTGGAATGGCTTTCTACGGTGGCGCATTGGCCCATGCGGTGCTGCCCGGTGTGGCGGTCGGATACCTGCTGGGCCAGGGTGATCGACGCTGGCTGTTCTGGTGGGGAGTGATCGCTGCGATCTTCAGCGCCATTGGAATCGGTTTCATTCGTCACTACGCGAAATTAAAAGAAGACACGGCTATCGGAATTATTTTCGCGGGCATGTTCGCGCTGGGAATCGCCATCATTTCTACCGTCCGCAACTATACGACCGACCTTACCCATTTTCTGTTCGGCGACATTCTCGGGGTAACTTCTGGTGACCTGTGGCTGACAGGCGCGTTTAGCGCTGTTATCCTGATCATTGTGCTGGTGTTCTACAAGGAATTCCTGGTTATATCATTTGATCCGGTATTGGCTGTGACCTTACGGCTTCCGGTGAAAGTGCTGGATTTCCTGTTGCTGGTATTGATCGCTTTGACAATCGTTGTATCGCTGCAGACGGTTGGTATTACGCTCATGATTGCCATGCTGGTAGCCCCAGCGGCTACAGCATACATGGTAACCGGCGGTTTATCACGGATGATGATCCTCGCCGCACTTCTCGCCGCAATGGAAGGTGTTATCGGCCTGTATGTGTCCTATTACGCTGGCATCGCTTCCGGCCCTGCGATTGTGCTGACCGGACTGGCCGTGTTCGGACTGGTCTGGGTGGTGAAATCGCTGGTGAAAAAAGGCAGTTAAAAGCCAACTTCCTTCAAAAGGAATAAAGGCGCGTGGCCCGACTGCTTGCTGTCGGGTATCAGCGCCAGAAGATATCACAATCCAATATTGAGTAAACGATTATTCCGTAGAACTGATCTCGCCCCGCTTATTCTTCCGTTCTGCCTGTTCCAATCCATCAACCAGTGTTGCCCACGCGAGAAGCGCGCATTTGATCCGTACCGGGGCGTGTGGCCCGACTGCTTGCTGTCGGGTATCAGCGCCCAACAATATCACAATCCGATATTGAGTAAACGATTATTCCGTAGAAATGACCTCGCTCTGCTTGTTTTTCTGCTCCGCCTGTTCCAATCCATCGACCAGTGTCGCCCATGCGAGAAGCGCGCATTTGATCCGTACCGGGAATTGTTTGACACCCTCGAGCACGTCCAGATCACCGAGATTTAACTCCTCCGGCAGCTCGCTTTCTCCGGTCAGCATGGCACGGACCGCCGCCGCGATCTGCTTCACTTCTGCGACACTTTTCCCCTCCACCACTTCACTGAGCATGGACCCGGACGCCACAGAGATTGCGCACCCGGCGCAATGGACACCGACCTGCTCGACAACATCGCCGTTCAGTTTGAGTTGCACACTAATCTCATCGCCGCAACTGGGATTCTTGCCCTCATTGCTGACATCCGGGTGGTCGATATGGTGGTGCCCACGTGGATGACGATAATGGTCCAGGATGATGTCCCGGTACATTTCGCTCAGGTTGTCGTTCATACCCCGAAATACTCCTTCGCTGCGATCAGTCCTTCGACCAGGGTATCAATTTCTTCGATAGTGTTGTAAATGTAGAAGCTGGCGCGTGCTGTAGCGACAAGTCCGAATTTGCGGTGCAACGGCTGCGCACAATGATGTCCGGCGCGAACCGCGATGCCGTGATTATCAAGAATCTGGGCAATATCATGAGGATGCAGGAAATCACCTCCGGCAAAGGAAATCGCGCCGCCTCGTTTATCGGCATCAAGTGGCCCGACAATGCGAATGAAATCCAGTTCGCCGAGTCGATCCAGAGCGTATTCTGTCAGCGCTCGTTCATGCGCACGAACTGTATCCATGCCAAGCTGTTCGAGGTAGAGGATCGCTTCACGGAAGGCTGCGACTCCGGCAATATTCGGTGTTCCCGCTTCAAACTTGTGAGGCAGTTCAGCCCAGGTCACACGGTCATAGGTCACCTGCTCGATCATCTCGCCGCCGGAATTGAATGGTTCCATCTGCTCAAGCAAAGCCTGCTTCCCGTATAGCACACCTACTCCCGTCGGACCAAGCATCTTATGCGCTGAGAAGGCCAGGAAATCGGCATCGAGTTCACGAACGTCAACCGGCATATGCGGTACACTCTGCGCGCCATCCACCAGCACAACAGAACCATTGGCATGAGCCGCTCGAATGACGTCAGCCACAGGGTTGATCGTACCCAGCACGTTAGACATATGCGTAAGCGCTACCAACTTCGTATCTGGTGTCAATAACCGGTCGAGATCATCCAAAACCAGGGTGCCGTATTCGTCAATCGAAATAAAGTCGACATGGGCATCCTTTTTTTGCGCCAGCCGTAACCAGGGAACATGATTGGCATGGTGTTCCATCTCAGTCAGCAGGATGCGGTCGCCCTTTTTGATGTTCGACTCACCCCAGGTATAGGCCACGAGATTAATCGCTTCTGTGGCGCTAC
The DNA here is from genome assembly GCA_963669175.1 of bacterium. Classification (GTDB taxonomy): domain Bacteria; phylum Electryoneota; class Electryoneia; order Electryoneales; family Electryoneaceae. The sequence goes on along the minus strand of OY769902.1, from coordinate 5,147,675 downwards.
GTGTGAAAATGACTTCCTTTGACGAACGAGCATTGATGAACCGTGTCACCGCCTCGCGTGTGTCTTCATATGCCTGGGTGGCTTCAGACGCCAAGGTGTGCATTCCGCGATGAACATTGCTGTTGTTCACCGCGTAATAGCGTGTGATGGCATCGATCACCTGGTTCGGCTTCTGAGTGGTCGCCGCACTGTCCAGGTAGACCAGGTCATGCCCGTTCACCTGCCTTTGCAGGATCGGGAAATCCCGACGGATGTCCAGTGTGTTTATCGCTTGTGGTAATGTTTCTATCATCGTTCTTTTCCGTTCTGGTTAAAATGAGCTGAATATCCTGAATTTGAAATGGCATTTATCCCCACCTTCCATGCTGTCTCAGAATCACTGGTGCTTTCATCCCAGCGAAGCAGACTGTATCAGAATGTCCCATACTCTCATTCCTTCGAAGGAAGGAATCCAGTCATGTTGCGATATTACAAGAGGTTAAGTATCCTCAAGAAGCACAGTACATTGAAAGTCGCATATGTGTTCAACTTGTTATATTGTCGACACTTGCCTGGATCCCAGCCTTCGCTGGGATGAGAGTGTTTTCTATTCTGAGACAGCCACCTTCGTGGGGATGAACGTGTTGACTATTGAATCGATTCGCTATTCTGCGTAAACATGCTACGCAGCAACACTTTTCGAACCGATCTGTTCATCCAGCAGGTCGCGCGCCAGTTCACGTATCGCTTCCGGCAATTCATCAATGATTGAAGCGTAGAATCCATGCACATACATCTGGATCGCTTCCTCTGAGAAGAGGCCTCGCGACTGCATGTAGAACAGCATTTCCGGATCAATTGAGCCCATAGTGACCCCGTGGCTGCAACTGACTTCGTTGTTCTTGATTTCCAGTTCCGGGATAGATTCCGCTTTTGCCGTCTCGCTCAGGATCAGGTTGCGGTTTTCCTGGTACGCTTCGCAGTTCTTGGCGTCCTCTTCGATCTCGATCAACCCGGTGTAGGCGGAGTTGGCCTTGTCACGCACCGCGACCTTCATGTCCAGCTTGGAATAGGTGTTTCCGGCTGTATGACGGTGGCGTGTGTGATGGTCAAACCGTTGTGTATCATGTCCGAACAACAATCCCTGCAAACGGCTGTCCGCGCCTTCGCCGGCAAGGGTGACGCCGATGTTCGCCTTTCCCGTGTTCGCGCCCAGGGACAGGAAATGAGAACGCATGCGTCCGTCACGTGCGACTTCACCACGGTGTGTATAATACAGCTTCTGGTTCTTCTGGAGACGCTGCAGGAAGACATAGTCAAGGCTTGAGTTTTCGCCAGCAAAGATCTCGTTAACCGAATTCACCTGTCCAGCCGGGTTTCCATCAGGGGCGGTAAGATCGTCAACCAATGTTAGCTGGCTGTTGCTGCCGGTGATGACCAGAAGACGTGTCATGGAAACAGGCGCTTCAAAATTCCGCTGAATATGTACGGGGCGTTCGATCACCACATTGTCCGGGACATAGAGGAAGAAACCTGTATTCCAGAAGGCCTGGTTCAGATTTTCTATCTTGCCGAAATCGCTGGCAATCAAACCGCCCAGTTTGCCCTGAACAAGTTCGGGATGCTGCCTAAGCGCCTGGGACAGGCCCATGAAGATCACGCCCTTCTTACGAAGTTCTGCTGGAAGGGTGGTGACGGAATAAAACTGGTCTAATGTCGCCCCCATGGCGCCTGCCCATTCAGCCTGGTCTTCAGGTTTCAGGCTGTGGCCGTTTGGAGCGACCAACGGTAATCCTGAGAAGAGGTCCGCCGTGTATTCAGGGAGGTAGTCCGCTGGATCGGAATACTTCCAGATATGGTCCACACGACTGGGCACCGGCATGCGGAAATAGTTCTCCCATGCCGTCTTGCGGAGGTTATAGCTCCACTCGGGCTCATCCGTGTAGTTGTCACGGAATGGAAACTGTTGTGTATCGTTTTGCATCTTTCGCTCGCTTTTTCTCTAAGTTTCAAAGTTGAAAAGTTCCAAGGTTGCAAAGTCAGATTGCTGTTAAGTGTCTACATCACTAATCAGGCAATCCACTCAAAGACTTTTTTCACCTTTTTCACTTCCCACTTTTTTCACTTCTATCCCACCGATCCTTCCATCTCAAGCTGGATCAGACGATTCAGCTCAATTGCGTATTCCATTGGCAGTTCTTTGACGAAGGGATTGATGAAACCGTTCACGATGAGAAGTCGTGCTTCGTCTTCACTCAGACCACGGCTGGTCAGGTAGAAGAGCTGCTCTTCCGCGACCTTGCTGACTCGCGCTTCATGCTCGATGGTCACGTTCTTGTTGTCGATTTCCATCGTGGGATAGGTGTCGCTACGAGATCGTTCATCCAGCAGCAGGGCGTCACATTCCACCGATACTTTGCAGTTGTCCGCACCGGGAACCACACGAGCCAAACCACGATACGAAGCTCGTCCGCCATCCTTGGAAATGGATTTCGAGGTGATGCGGGATGTTGTGTTCGGCGCGACATGAATCACCTTGGCCCCGGCATCCTGATGCTGACCTTCCCCGGCAAACGCGACCGACAGGATCTCACCCTTGGCGCCTTCACCCTTGAGAATGATGCAGGGATACTTCATGGTCAGCTTGGAGCCGATGTTCCCGTCAACCCATTCAACCGTAGCACGGCTATGCGCTACAGATCGCTTGGTCACAAGATTGTATACGTTGTTGGACCAGTTCTGTATCGTGGTGTAGCGGATGTACGAATCTTCCAGTGCGATAAGCTCAACCACTGCCGAATGCAGGCTGTTACTGCTGTAGGTCGGCGCGGTGCATCCTTCGATGTAGTGTACGCGTGATCCCTTATCCGCGATGATCAGGGTACGTTCGAATTGCCCCATGTTGCGGGCGTTGATACGGAAATACGCCTGCAAGGGAATGGATACTTCCACTCCTGGCGGCACATAGATGAAGGAACCGCCGGACCAGACCGCCGAATTGAGCGCGGCGAATTTGTTGTCCATCGCCGGAACAACGGTAGCGAAATACTTCTTTACCAGTTCCGGGTATTCACGCAGCCCGCTGTCCATATCGAGGAAGATGACGCCATCCTTCTCGAGCTGATCCTGGTAATGATGGTAGACTACTTCAGAATCGTACTGCGCGGATACACCGGCCAGGAACTTTCGTTCCGCTTCCGGTACACCAAGCTTTTCAAAGGTGCGTTTGATGTCTTCCGGGACTTCATCCCAGGTGCGTTCGGATTTTTCCGACGATTTTACATAATAATAGATATCATCAAAGTCGATCTCGCCCAGTAAATCCTGGTTGCCCCACTTGGGCATGGGCTTGCTGAAAAAAATATCCAATGCCTTATGGCGAAACTCACGCATCCAGTCCGGCTCGTCCTTCATCCGTGAAATCATTTCCACGACATCATGACCCAGCCCTTTGGGCGTCTTGCGCAGAATCTTTTCGGGATCAGAGAAGCCGTAGCGTTCGTTATAATCGCCACGCAACCCTTGCAGTTCCGCCTGTTGTTGTGTTGCTGTATCGCTCATGGTTGCCTCTTTTTCAAGCTTCAGGAAATAACAGATACCTTTGTCCGTTATTCGGATTTCTACGCCTCAACCGTCTCACCCAATTCAGCGCGAATCCAGTCATACCCGCGTGCTTCAATCTCTTCCGCCAACTCCGGCCCACCGGAACGCACGATCCTGCCATGCATCATCACATGCACCTTGTCCGGCTTGATGTGGTTGAGAATCCGCTGGTAATGAGTGACCAGGAGGATGGCATTTTCGCTGGTGGATGCGGCGTTGATACCCTCCGACACGATGCGAAGCGCATCGATATCCAGCCCGGAATCCACTTCATCCAGAATGCCGACAGTTGGCTTCAACATCAGCATTTGCAGGATTTCCAACCGCTTCTTTTCTCCGCCCGAGAACCCGTCATTGACATAACGAGTGGCAAAGGCTCGATCCATCTCCAGCTTGTCGAAAGCAGCGTTCAGTTCCTTGCGAAGATTACGGAACACCTCTTCCGACTCGCCACGATGAGCCTTGACCATGGAACGGATAAACGCGGAAACCGTTACACCCGGTATGGCATGGGGATACTGGAAAGCCAGGAAAAGCCCCGCCAGGGAACGCTCAGTCGGATCCATATCCAACAAATCTTGATCCTGAATTGATGCCTCGCCCTGCGTGATGCTATAAGCCGGATGCCCGGATAATGCGTTGGCAAGACTGCTTTTTCCAGACCCGTTCGGACCCATAATGACATGCTTTTCGCCTGGGAACAGGTCAAGCGATACACCCTTTACCACTTCCTTGTCTTCTACTTCGACATGAATGTCGTGTATGGAAAGCAATGCTTCGTTCTTCACTTCGAACCTCGTCGTCTATGTTTTGTTGTAAAAGTAACACACTTTAGTAAAGATTTATCTTAAAAAAAGAGCTGTCAGGTTGCGTGTTTTACAGTGAGCTTTTCTCCATTCAGGAACTGATCCAGCGAGACATTGCGCAACAGGTCAAACGTATGCTTGTTCAGTGTTGCCCAAAGCCGCTTCATTTTGCAACTGTCATGATGAACACAGGGGCTCTCATCGCTATGGAAACGTTCGCAGTGATGTTCCCCATAAATCGGATCGCCAAAGGCCAGCATGATTTCACTAAGTTGAATTTCGCTGGCAGGTTTTGCCAGGGTATAGCCACCGTTACGACCACGCTCTGCAACGACAAGATCCGCTTTGCGAAGCAACATGAGCAGCTTGCCTACATACGATTCTGACATGTTCTCCCTGGCGCTGATATCCGGGATGGTCAGGGACTCATCGGGATCAGCCTCTGCAAGCAGAACCATGCAACGCAAACCGTATTCTTCTAGCGCTGAGATTTTCATCCTGTTTCCTGTTTTGGCAAAAAGTATCACAAAAAAGTAAAGATTTCAAGACACGTAGACAAATTTAGCTCTATCGAGAGGCGGGTAAACAAAGACGCCATGGTTTCCCATAGCGTCTTCAGGCTGGAACTCAGCCGGAGCCCTTGCTACAACATCCGCGTTGGCGTCCCCCAGGGGACGCCGGGCGGTACTGAAATCAGTTGATCATGCGATAGATCGCCTGGTCGGTTGAGTCGGGTGATTGCGAAAGCCGATCCATTAATTCACGTCGTTGAAGACGAGCGGATAGTTCAGATACCGGCTGACTATACCCGGTAAAGGTTGCATAACTGGCAGCATCAAAAGAAGAAAGAGAACTTCTATCTTCTGACCAGATGTCCATCTCGTCAATCCATTCCATCCAGTCGGTACGCATGGTTTTCTCCCTGAGCGTTGGGTTCACATTTCTTATCGGCAGCAAGTAATTATTCTTCAGTTATCGAATATGATTTGTCTCCCCATTAACTTTAAGTTTTTACAGGTATTTTGAAAGTAACTTGAAGATTATTCTAGGACTTGGTCATGTTACTTTATTTCTTGCTGGAGTAATAATAAACGCATCGCTTTAAGTATTGTGGCTCTGGTGATTCGGTTGCCTGAAATGCCAGCCAGGAACAGAGAGTTTTACCGCCCATTTACCTTGCCATGCCTACCCTCGCCGAGTACCTTGTCACGGTTCAGACAATGATTGTAATTCCGGTTCTGACTGCATGTGCTGCGTAGCTCCGAGACTCCTCATGTTTCAACGGTTGTGCCATAGTCTTCTGCTTGCAGGTCTGTTGTTTTTGATGCCCGCTATTGGTATGGGAAACAACCGAGTCCCATATCCTGTGCCGAGAATAGAGGGCAAGGTGCAGGCTGATGGTGTGCTGGCGGAATCTGTCTGGCAGGAAGCGCTGGTACTGTCTCTGGATTACGAAGTAAAACCTGGTGAGAACATACCCCCGCCGGTTCGTACCGAAGTTTTGATTGCCTATTCCTCCGAATTTCTATTTGTCGCCTTCAAGGCATATGATCCCGAACCGGAGAAGATTCGCGCACGTTACCGTGAACGTGATAACATCTATGCGGATGACTATGTCGGGATAAGCCTGGATACCTTCAACGATGAGCGGAATGCGTTCTGGCTTTCCTGCAATCCCCTGGGGGCGCAAGGGGAACGTATTGAGATTGACGGTACCGGTGTGACCTGGGACGCGATATGGGATAGCGGGGGACGTATCCACGACTGGGGTTACGCGGTTGAGATGGTGATTCCGTTCCGCTCCTTGCGTTTCCAGCACACGGATGAAGACCAGGTATGGGGAATTGACGCGGTACGTAGCTATCCTCGTCACGCGCGTCATCATATCGGCCTGTTCCCACGTTTGCGTAACCGGAACTGTTACCTGTGCCAGGAAGAGAAGATTGTCGGTTTTGCCGGTGTCAAGCCGGGCAAGAATATTGAACTGGATCCGACGATTTCGGCGCATCGTCTTGAGCAACGTGAGAATGGCACAAAAGGCCCGTTTGCCATTGACAATGAAGCGGATGCAGGGTTGACCGCGCGGTGGGGAATAACGCCGAACATGGCAGTATCCGGAACCATCAACCCGGATTTCTCCCAGATTGAGGCGGACGTTCTGCAATTCGAGCATAATCAGCAATACCTGGTAACCTACTCCGAAAAGCGTCCTTTCTTTCTGGAAGGATCTGAAGTTTTCAGTACAGATATCAATATCATCCAAACTCGTACGATCACGGCCCCGGACTGGGGTGTCAAGCTTACCGGCAAAGAGGGTAAGAACAGCATCGGCTATTTCACCGCTCGTGATACCCGAACCAACCTGGTTTTTCCGGGGTCGGAACGATCAAGCTCAACCGCAGTGACCATGGCGAATACGGCCAGCGTACTTCGTTATCGTCGCGACTTGCCCAACAGCTCTACAATCGGCGTTACGTTCAGTGATCGAGAAGCGGACGACTATTACAACCGTCTCGGCAGTCTTGACGCGAACCTGCGGCTGACTGATTCTCACAAGCTGACCCTGCAGGGAGTGGCATCGTCAACAGACTATTCTGAAGAAATCGATACAACCTACAATCAACCGGAAGATGAATTCACCGGGTATGGTTACAACGCCATTCATGTCTGGAGTACGCGTGATTTTGCGACCTACCTGCGACGTCGTGAACGTACTTCTGATCTGCGTGCAGACCTCGGGTATGTCACCCAGGTCGGGATGCGTGAGAATGAAGCCGGCGCAAGGTACTATTTCTACGGACCACGCCATCACTGGTTGCAAAACGGTGAATTCGGGATGGGGGTGATCTATGATGATGACTATAATGGCAAAGTGTTGGACCGTGGAATGGACTATTGGTTGAAAGTCTATGGAGCACGAGAATTCACGTTTGATGGCTGGGGTATTGTTGGAGATACCTACTATGCGGGCCAGTATTTCAAGAACAATCACGGTAGCTTCAGCGTTTCAACACGTCCCAACGCATGGCTATATCTATATACCAGGTACTCGGGCGGCGATAAAATTGATTTCGAAAATGCCCGTCCCGGAAAGCAGTTTTACTGGCAGGGATCGACCACACTTGACATCGGACGTCACCTGCGTTTGACCTACAAATTTGAATACAACCAATTGACGGTTCAAAACAAGCTGCTTTCTGTCGCACGGATCAATTTTGTGCGTGCCATTTACCAGTTCACACGTCGCGCTTATCTGCGAGTTGTTGTGCAGAACCGTGAGGTTGAATACAACATCTATAATTATCCTTCCACAAGCAGTTTGCCTGATCCCGTGTCCATCGGAATGTATGGTCAGGTTCTGTTCTCCTATACAATCAATCCTCAAACTGTGTTCTACCTCGGCTACACTGATAATTGGCAGCAGGACCATGTGATTGATCTTACGCAGACCAACAGGACAATCTTTACCAAGTTGGGGTATGCGTGGGTATTGTAGGGAAGTGAAAAAAGTAGACAGTGAAAAAGGTAGCCCGGCCATGCCTGGCCGGGGATCCCATCGAGCAAGTCGGGAACAGCACAACCTATTCCCATCCATATTTTATAATGCCAGGCGTTACCCGACTCTCTTCCTGAACCTCACGATTGCCGTGGAGAATATCATCAATCCCAAGCCGAACAACGGCAATAAATTCGGCATGATATCGGCAAGTGTGGCCCCTTTCAGGAAAATCCCACGTACAATTGCTACGATATACCTCAATGGGTTCATATAAGTCATGTATTGTGCCCAGTGAGGCATATTGTCAATGGGGAAGAAGAACCCACTCATCAGGATACCGAACACGAGCAGGAACCAGATGGTAAACATGGCCTGCTGCTGAGTTGAGGAGATGGTAGATGTCAGCAAACCGATCCCGAGTGTGACCAGCAGGTAAGCAAAAACAGCCAACGCCAGCACAAGAATTGAACCTTCCAGGGGTAGCTTGAACCACAATACGGCAAAGGTGGTTGCGATGGTTAGTTCGAGAAAGGAAAGCACGGCGAACGGAATCGTCTTTCCGGCGATCAGTTGAATCGGAGTAATTGGAGTGACCATCAGTTGTTCAAGGGTGCCGATTTCCTTTTCACGCACCACAGCCATACCGGTCAACATGGTTGAGATGATCGTTATCAGCAACACCACAATAGCCGGCACCATGAAATAGCGGCTTTCCAGTTCTGGATTGTAGAAGTAGCGACTCACCAGCTCGATACGGTGGATTTGGGCTGTTTGCGTGGGATTTGCCAGGAGTTTCTCTTCAAGCAATCGCATGGCTTCCATCTGCACCAGTGCATTGGCGTATCCGGCCGCCTGTCCGGCAAGGGAGGAGTTGGTGCCGTCAACCTGTATGCTGACAGTCGCTTGAGTTCCACGCGCGATAGCCTGAGCATAGCCACGAGGTATCCAGATCGCCAGCCCTGTTTTTGCCTGTATCAACGCTTCTTGCAATTCTCCCGGATTATTCGCTGCTATTCCTGACGATTTGAACAGCTCCGTGCTGAAATAGGAATCAACCAACTTTCGGCTCTGCGCGGTCTGATCCTGATCCAGGAAGGTGAGCTTCACATCTTTCAGATCCAGCGTAATAGCATATGCCAGCACCAGGAGCTGAAGCATGGGCACGACAAAGATGATCCGTACCATGGCCTTGTCACGGAACACTTGCCGAAATTCTTTTCTTACCAGGTATATGATGGGCTGCATACAACCCTCAATGCTTTCTTGTTTCTGTTTGCGATGTGCGAAAAATCTGGTACAGTTACCTTTTCATCAACTTCATGAACCACGGCAGTGGTTCCCTGTATTAGCCCTCCGTCCAGCGCCGTTTGTTTGGCGCTTACGGTGGGAATTGAGGATCAGTAATATCATCAACCCCGGCAGCGGGTTGTCTATTTGTTTGTGTTTGTAATTGATTGTTTTATAATGACTAACTTCTTCTATTTAGAATAGACCACCGCCAGCAAGCTGGCGGGGCCAATGTGAGCCAATGCGGGGCCAATGTGAGCCAATGCTGGGTCCAATGATCTAATCCAACCTCACATTGAACCGTTTTACCGCAACCACGAGCAGAAACACCGCCATGCCACTCAAAACCGCCAGTTGAACCGGGAACCATGATCGTCCGACAAGCATCACCCCGCGTACAACCTTCAAGTAATGAGTCGCCGGGATAATCTGCCCGATCCATTGAAGGATGACCGGCATACTTGAATGATCAAACACGAACCCGGACAGCAGCATCGTGGGCAGCAACGTAGCCACCAGCGCCAGCATCATGGCAACCTGCTGCGTTTTGGATACGGCAGAGATCACAAGTCCCAAGCCCAGAGCAATAAGCAGGTATATGAAGGAGTATCCTGCCAGGACAAACCAATTCCCCCGCATCGGCACATCAAACACCCAGTAGCCCACGCCAAGGATCAGCGCAGTATCCAAGGCCGAGAGCAGGGTATAGGGAATCACTTTCCCGATAATCACCTGTCCCGGCGCAACCGGTGTAGTCAGAATCTGCTCCAGTGTGCCGGTTTCTTTTTCTCGTGTTACCGCAATGCTGGTCAGCAGGGCGCAAATCATCATCAGCACCAGCGCAGCAAGGCCCGGAACAATAAAATCAGCGCTACGTAACTGTGGATTGAACAGGAAACGCATCCTTGCTTCGATGGGCATGGCTACATTCCCGCCTGCCGAGGATGCCATCGACGTATTGATTCGCTGAATGACTGCTTGCAGGTATATGGAAACGGAGGTAGCTGTCGAACCGTCGGCGCCGTCTATAATCGCCTGCACACGGGTAACAGGTTCCGTAGCCAGCGATTCTTCATACCCGCGTGGAATGATTATCGCGGCGTAGAATTCATTTCTGCGGAACCCGGGATCGATCTGATCACGTGAATGCAACCGTTTCGCTTCCACGATAAAACCAGAGCTGGTCATTTCGCGGATCAGCGTGCGTGACGCTGTCGACTGATCCATATCCAGAATCCCCACCCTCAGGTCTTTCAGCTCCATGTCGATAGCATACCCGAACAGCAACATCATGGCGGCGGGCATCAGGATCGCTACGCCAAGACTGCGCGGGTCACGCAGGATGTGCAGCATTTCTTTCCAGGCTATAGCAAGGATTCTTTTCATGCGTCTACCACCTTCAGGAATACATCCTGCATTGTCTTCGTCTGCCATTCCTGCTTCAACACCGCGGGGCTGTTCAGCGCTTCGATACGTCCTTTGACCATGATGGACACTCGTCCGCAGTATTCCGCTTCGTCCATGTAATGCGTGGTCACAAAAATGGTGGTTCCCTGTGCGGACAGGTCATAGATGAGATCCCAGAAGTCGCGACGAGCCATGGGATCAACCCCGCCAGTCGGCTCGTCAAGGAAAAGGATATGAGGTTGATGCAGCGCTGCCACTCCTAAAGCCAGCCGTTGCTTGTACCCCAGGGGAAGTGATACGGTCAGAACATTGCGGCGATCCGTCAAGCCCACACGTTCCAGCAGGTGCTCGCCGCGTTCACGGATTTCCTGTTTGGTCAGACGGTAAATCCCGCCATAAAATTCAAGATTCTCCCAGACTGTCAGGTCATTGTACAGGCTGAATTTCTGGCTCATGTACCCGATATGGCGTTTAATCGCTTCCGGTTTCTCGTGGACTGCCACTCCATCCACCCACGCTTGACCGTCTGAAGGCGAAAGCAGCCCACACAACATGCGGATGGCTGTGGTTTTTCCGGCGCCGTTGGCGCCAAGAAAACCGAAGATCTCACCACGATCCACTTCCAGGTCGATATGATCAACAGCCGTGAATTTCCCGAAGCGGCGGGTCAGACCATGTGCGATGACGGCGCGTTCATTCATGTTTGTCATGCCGCCTCCTCGTCCGCAGAGGGCAGCAGGTTTACGAAGGCATCTTCCACGGTCGGGGCGATTTCTTTCACCGAAACCTGGTAGGGAATCATCCTTTCATAAACCTTCTTGACTGCTACATCACTGATAGAAACAATGTGCATGCTGTCACCGAAACGGAAACTGGATACTCCTTCAAGCGGCTTTTCCTGCAAGCTGCCGTGTGCCTTGATCGCGTCAGCGCCGGAAATCTCCAGCAGGTGTTTATTGAAAGTACCTGTGATTTCTTCCGGTGTCCCTTTTGCGATTGCCTGTCCCTGGTGCATCAGAACAACACGGTCGCATAGCTCCGCTTCGTCCATATAGGGAGTGCTGACCAGGAGGGCCAATCCCTGTTCACGCAAGTCGCGGAGGATAGCCCAGAATTCTTTTCGTGAAACCGGATCGACACCGGTAGTCGGTTCATCAAGGATCAGGACATCGGGCGTATGAATCAACGTACACCCCAGCGCCAGCTTCTGCTTCATGCCGCCGGAAAGAGCCCCGGCACGACGTTTCTTGAATGGTTCCAGTTTGCTGAAATGATAGACCTGGCGTTCCCGTTCTTCCCGTTCTTTTCCCGAAACGAGATACAGGTCGGCAAAGAATTTCAGGTTTTCGGCAATGGACAGGTCCGGGTACAGGCTGAATCGTTGCGGCATATACCCGATATGATGTTTGATTTTCTTGTGTTCTTTAACCGAATCGAATCCTTTGATCTGGGCGTATCCTTGATCCGGCAGAAGCAGGCCGCAGACGATTCGCATGGTGGAGGTTTTCCCAGCGCCGTCAGGGCCGATCAGACCCACGATTTCACCGGAATGTACCTCGAGGCTCAACCCTTGCACTGCCCTGGTTGCACCATAGCTCTTGTGCAGGTCCTGGATTCGAAGCAGTACATCACCCCTCTTGTGATCGAAGCGATCACTCATGGGAGCTGTCTCCGAGGTTGGCTTCTGCCGGCATCCCGATATGAAGCCTGCCATCAGGATTGGGCAATTCCAGTTTGACTGCGTAAACCAGTTGGGCGCGAGCATCTCGAGTCTGCACGTTTTTCGGGGTAAACTCCGCTTCCGGGCTGATCCAGGATACTTTTCCCTTTAAGGATTGCCCTTCCATGGCGTCTACTTTGACCTCGACCTGCTGACCGATACGAACCTGGTCCACATCTTTCTCGTTCAGGTAAACCCGGAGTTCCAGGCTTTCAAGGTTTGCAATACGGAACGCCACACTTGCCGGAGCAATCATCTCACCCGGTTCACAGGCGCGAAGCAGAATTGTTCCACTAAGTGGTGACACCAGCATACCATCAGCAAGTTGACGGTCAAAGACTGCCAGCGTCGCATTCAGTCGCTGAGCTTCGGCATCAATGGCCCGGATGCTGTTTTTCGCGGCTGATACATTCGATGATGCGATGTCGCGTTGTGTTCTGGCTTCGTCAAGTTGCTGTTTGGTGACCGAACCTGCGTTAGCCAGATTCTCGATACGTGCCAGTGTCGTTTCCGCCAGCTTCAGGCTTTCCTCTGCCTGCTGTAGACGATCCTTTGCCACAGAACGGTTGGCGTTCACGGATTGTAATCCTGTAGCGGTCTGTTCACGCTGCAAAGAGATCAGTTCCGTGTCCAGGATCAGCAGGGTATCGCCTTTTTGCACACGGTCGCCCTGATCATGGCGAACTTCAAGGACTTTACCCGCCAACGCCGTTGAAAGGTTGACTTCTGTTGCTTCCAATGTGCCCGAAGGCCAGTTGGATTCACCGTTCTCACTGCAACCTGCCATGAGGGTGATCAAGCTGAATAATGCGAGAATAAAAACTGTTTGCTTCATGAGAAACTCCGTTTGACACGAAGGTTTAGTACTATCAGTTTCCGGCAGCGTGAATCAGGTTGACTTCTGCCATCCGTAGTCCGGCTGTAGTAACTGCCAGTTCGATTTCTGCCAGGGTAAGGTCGTCCTGGGCGTCCAGAAGTTCGGTTTCCGTGGCCATGCCCTGATCATAGCGTGACTGAACCAGGCTATATCTTTCACGTTCAATAACAAGCAGGTCATTTGCGCTGGAAAGAAGGTCACTCGCATTTTGATAACGATTCCGCGCATCGATATACTGGTTGGTCAGACTTTTTTCGAGTCCGGCGCGAGATTGAGAAAGGGCGCGCTGCGACGCTTTGACCTGTTGAAGCTGCCTGGAGCGTCCACCCCAGTCCCATAAAACCCAGGAAAGATTGACTCCGATCGTGGCATAATCCATCCAGTCGCCCGCGATCATATCCACGCCGGGTTTTCCGTAGTGATAGGCGCCCTGAATATCCACTTTCGGCAGGTACGATCCTTTCACTGCGCGCTGGGTATGATCAAGCATCTCCACATGCCTGTTAATCACTGCGATTTCGGGACGGGTGGCGAGGGCCAGATCCGGGATGATCTGCACCGGCAACAAGCTCTGCTCAAGGTTGTCGACCGGATGAATCTCTTCACCGGGGTGACCGGTCAGAAGTCCCAACAGCAGGCGGGAAGAGGAAGCTTCCAACTCGGCATTCAGAAACGCCTGCTTTGCTTTTTGCAGATGTGAAAGGAATAGAAGTTCGGCTTCACGTGTCGCCATACCGTTTTCACGTGTCTGGCGAACAGAAGCAAGATGCCTTTCCAATCTGGCGACACTGCTGCTTGCGGCACGAGTGCCAGCTTGCGCGCCAAGAGTACGATAATAAACCGCCTGAACCTGTTTAACCAGTTCAAGGCTGTCCGTGGCAATCTCGAAATGTGCAGCTTGTTCCGACGCCCGGTTGGCACGGATGGCCGCTCGTTTGGCGCCACCGGCATATAGTGTTGCCTGGGCCGCCAGGGCCAGGTCGGTTGTTGTCCCGTCACCAAATTCGATGGATGGAAGATTCAGGCCGGGGATCGGAAGACGATCTGACAGGTTCAGTTCCATGGTCTCGCTGACCCATGAATAGGAACCGGTTAAGCCAAGGACAGGCCAGAGTTCCGCTTCAGCCTTTTCACGCGCTGCACGCGCCGCATCCGCCTCCGCATGCCCCGCCAGCAACAGGTGTGATGTCGCAAGCGCTTCCTCAATGCACTGATCAAGCGAGTATTCCTGCGCCAGTAGTATTGTTGGCAAGAGTAACAGAATCAGAACAACGACAGGGGGCTTCGGGAAAGTGTGTATCATGGCTTTGCCTCCGTGGAAAGCCCGTTTCGCATCAAAAAGGATAGCGTTTTCATCTGGCTGTCCCAGAACGCCTCGTCAGAATAATCCGCACCGGTCACATACTCTGCGAAAGGGGCCGCCAGGAATAGACCGAATGCGGTTGCCAGCATGATGCGCAGAATATCCATCGGCGGAAGATCATGCAGTGTGTTACGATCAACACCGGCGCTGTAAACCATGGAGAAGAGGTTGCGGAAACCCAGAGGACCAAATGGGCCCATCTCGGCAATCGTTTCGCGAAGGTGCCTGGCCCCACCGGCGATTTCACTCTGCATCACCCGAGCGTGCAGAGGATGGTTGCGAAATACCGCCATTACCCGGGCCGGATAAGTGAGCAGAAATTCCTCAGGGGTCAGCATATCAATTCTGTCCAGGGCGACTTTCTTAAAAATCGTACGAATGGCGCTGGAAACGATTCGTCTGTACAGCTTGACCTTTGTGCCGAAATAATAGTGTATCATGGCAAGATTGACGTTGGCGCGTTCCGCAATCGCACGTGTGCTGGTCCCATCAAACCCGTTTTCGGCAAACAACTCCAGCGCCGCCTGGAAAATGCGTCCTTCCGGGGTCTCCGGATCAGGCGACTCCAGCTCCGGCGGCGCTTCGCGCTGCATGGACATGACCGTTTGTCTTAGCTCAGCCCATGCCTGATCTGTATCGCCAGTACTGTTTTTCTGTGCATCCATAAAAGCTTTCCTGTCTTTTCCCGTATGACAAGCAGGATCATTCACTTCACGTGTAACGGTCCACAATTCATCGGCGCTCACTGGGTTAATCAATAGACTTAATCATATGATTAAATCAATCGATAAATTAGTAGGTCGTTTACAAAAGGTCAAGCCGCGCGTTGCTCTCCAGGAGCGGTTTGTTGTCTTTTGGAGGTACAGGCGTCTGATGTTTAATGGGTAGAAAGACTTGCAGAACAGACGGTTCGGTTGTACACTCTTTCTTGCTTCCATTATAGTGGCAGTTGATTCCAACATGAATGATGGTTTTTCAAACATGTACAGGGGGGAGAATATGCGGTATTACTTGCAGCCTATTCAGCGTAAACTTCTGGGACTAACACTTTTATTACTGTTATTGCCGATTTTTTTAATCACCTGTTCGGCTGTTGAACCCAGCTATGATGGTATCCCTTTCAGCAACTGGTATCGCCGGTTGTTCGGTGAACATGAGCGTACCCAGGAACGTGCTTTTAACGCCATGGTTGAAATGGGCGTTGAGGCGACTCCTTTCCTGATGAAGAAATGGGAAGCGACAGAGAACAAGGAAGAGCGGTATGTGATCGCCCAGGTTTTTGCCCAGATGGGGCCAAACGCTTTAAAAGCCAAGCCGCTCCTGGTGGAAGGCATTGATGGTATTGATGAGAACATGATAGCGTATTGTGCCCAGGCGCTTGGCTCTTTTGGAGAGCAATCAGCAGATGTTACTCCCATGCTGGCGCGATTGCTTCTGACGGCGGATTTCACCACACAGATAAAGATTCTGGAAGCTCTGGGTAATATCGGACCTGGAGCCTCAGAGGCGATTCCACGCATGATGGAGGCCGCCCAGCGTTCCCGTACGCGCACTGTAGCGGTAGAGGCCATGGGGAAAATGGGCTCCAAGACTGTCGAGCATATGATGGGCTGGCTGCAGGATGGAACATCGGAGCAGAAGTTGCTTGCCTGCCAGGTGCTCGGTGAAGCTACCGGCAATGTAGAAGAGGCGCTTCCGTATTTGACTGAAGCGTTTAAGGATAAAGATCCGAAAATGCGTGTGGCTGCAGTTCGTGCGATTGGTCGTACCGGGCCAGCGGCCATTGTCGTTCTGGATGAATTAATCCAGGCGCTTAATGATAAAGACAAGGATATGCGTCGCGAGACCATTGGCACCTTGACTTCGATTGGCGCGGACGCCGCCGGGGACAAGATGCTGGACGCCATGAAAAGCAACAATGGCAATATTCGTGAAGGCGCAATCCAGGTGGTGATGCGTTGGGAAAGTGTACGCGACCGTGCGAAACCGATCCTGATCACACGTCTGGCGGACAGCGATGCAGGCGCACGTTATGCGGCGGTGCTGGCATTGTCGAATATGGGTGAAGAAATCGTCCCGGATATGATTCGCCTGCTGAGCTCATCCAGTGTTCAACAGCGTGGCGCTGCCTGCACTGTGCTGGGCAATATTGGACGTCCGGCGCGGAAAGCGCTGCCCAGGTTGCAGGAACTCAGGACTGATTCTGATTCCTATGTTGCAAAAGAAGCCCAGAAAGCAATTGATAAGATCAGCTAGTTTTGATCTTCTTCCAGTTTTGTAGAAAGATACCGGGACTGCTCCTTTTGGGGCTGTCCCGGTTTTCACTCAATCACTGTGGAAATGAAGAAAGCCGTTTACAGCCGCTTGTCGGTGCAGTACTTTCCAGTGGGAGACAACAGGTGAAATATGTATAGAAAGATAGTCGTGTTTACGGGGTTACTGCTGGGAATCACCCTTCTGGCCGGGTGTGGAGGCGGGAAGGAGGTGGGGGTCATCTATACCGGGTATGGTCAGATTGTACTCGAGTTTTTCAGCAAGGACGCGCCGGTTCATGTCGCTCGCTTCAAAGAACTGGCCGGGGAAAATTTCTATGATGGCACCCAGGTGCATTATGTCTGGCCCGGATTCAAAATTCAACTTGGTGATCCTACAACCGCGAACCCGAAAACTCCACGCAGCCATTACGGTGAAGGCGGCAGCGGGATTAAACTGGAACCGGAATTCAGTGAATTGAAACATGTCCGTGGAGTTGTCGGCATGGCGCGTCATGCCGATCCCGACTCGGACCAGAAGACCTTCCTGAATACGGCTGATTGCCAGTTTTATATCCTGCTGGATGATAAACCGCATCTGGATGGCAAGTACACAATTTTTGCCCGTGTTGTGCAGGGAATGGATATTGTCGATCAGATCTCCGGGTTTGAACGCGATCTGCTGAACATTCCCCTGGTGCCGGTTTTTGTAGATTCCATCCGCATCGAAAAGAGAGTGGTTGATTGATGAAGACGACACGGTTCTGGCCACTTTATATCCTGTTGCTGTCAGGCATGTTCTTGCCCTGGTCGGTTCAAGCTACCAGAACGGTGCTGGTCGAGGGACCGCATGCCCAGTTGGAATATGGTGAATACAGGCGTGGCGATGTTTTCTCCGATACGCTGTTCTTTTCCATTGTTTCAGAAGGTCAGAATGATCCTTCCCCGCTTACCCTTGAAGATGTAGAGATAACATGTGACTGCATAACCGCATCCATCCTGGAAGATGGTTCTCTCGAATTCACGTATCATGTCGAAGAAGGTGAAGAAGACGGCAAGGTAGAAAAGATCCTGTACCTGTTCACCGACAGGGTAGATATGGATGTTGTCCGCCTGGTCATTACCATCACCGTGCTTTCCGCCGCCGACAATCCACAGGGCATTCCGGATCAAATTGCCGGCGAGGATGTGTTCTCACCGGAAGACATCATTTCAGCCATTGATTGCAACCCTGATGTTCTGCTCATATTCTACTTCTATTCACCCGGCTGTCCCTCATGCAGGGAGGTCAAGGATGGTTTGATCCC
Source organism: bacterium (assembly GCA_963669175.1). Classification (GTDB taxonomy): domain Bacteria; phylum Electryoneota; class Electryoneia; order Electryoneales; family Electryoneaceae. The sequence continues at coordinate 5,129,575 of OY769902.1, read as the reverse complement.
TGACGTAGAGAAAAAGTGGGACGATCAGGTCATCGTTTTGCCCATCAACATTGATCATGCGGCAGGATACGCCCAATTGCTTGAGATGAGGCGTGCTTATGATGTGCAGGATCGTCGCAGTCCGTTCTCTTTCTTTGTTGGTAAATCTGTCGTGCTGGGGCGTGGCGGGCTGGAAAAACGCTTGGATGAAGCGATCAGCCAGGCGTTGCAAACTGGCGAACATACCATTATCCCATCGGAATCAAATAGAAGTATCGCCGTAGAGAGCGCGAAAGATGTGTTCAAATCGTTCACCTTCTGGACCGTTCTGGGGGCCGGGCTTATCGACGGCATCAATCCCTGCGCTTTTGCTACCATAGTCTTTTTCATCAGCCTGCTGAATTATGCCGGATCAACACGCAAACAGGTGATGGCAGTCGGACTTGGTTTTACTGTGAGTGTGTTCGCCGTGTACCTGCTATTAGGCTTAGGCGCATTTCATACGCTGGAGCTATTCAGCCGGAATTTGCTGATCCAGCAGATCATCTATGGTATCGCGCTTCTGATGGTGCTGGTTCTGTTTGTGCTATCATTGCTGGATACGATCAAATATTACCGTTCCGGCGGTGAAACTCGCAGCCAGGTGCTTCAATTATCAAAGAAAAGCAAGCAACGGATTCACCGTGTCATGCGGAAAGGTCTGGTTACCGGCAGCCTGTTCCTGGGAGCGCTGGGGATAGGGGCGTTGGTCAGCCTGTTTGAAGCCGCCTGTACCGGCCAGGTTTACCTGCCGACAATAGTGCTGGTACTACAGGATGAAGCCATGCGAGGGCATGCGATCATCTATCTCTTCCTGTACAATCTGATGTTCATCCTTCCTTTGGTTGTTGTGTTTTCGCTTGCATATTCCGGGGTAGCTTCAGAAAAACTCACAACCTGGTCCCGTGAGCACTTCGGTCTGACGAGAGTACTGATGAGCCTGCTGTTCCTGTTGTTGGCGGTTATGATGGTTGTGGTGATGATGTAGTTTCCTCATGGGGTATTGGAGGTTTGGATGGATTTATCCAAGTTGTCATGGGATACACTGACAACACGTCTGGTCGCAATTGGACCGCGTGTCCTGACCATAGCTCTCATCCTGATCGGGTTACTGATTACCTGGTTGATCGCTCGCAAAGTCATCAACAAGATCATTACTCGTGCGGGCAAAGCGGACCGCAAAACAGCAAAACGCCTGCAAACACTGGGCAACCTGAGCCGTAGTGTTGTCGGAGTCAGTTTACTGGGCTTGGGGGTTACCTGGGTACTGGCGGAGCTGGGAGTGAATCTCGGTCCTATCCTGGCTGCTGCCGGGGTGGTTGGTGTTGCGGTTGGTTTTGGCGCGCAATCAGTGGTTAAAGATGTGCTCAATGGCATCTTCTTTATTCTTGAAGGACAGGTTCGAGTTGGCGACTGGATAAAACTGCAGGATGGTGTCGGAGATCGTGCGCAGGTGGAAGAGATCACCATTCGCACATTGATATTACGTGATCGTGACGGCAATCAGCATATTCTACCTCATGGCGAAATCCGCAAGATTGTCAATATGACCAAAACCTTCTCGAAGATTCAGATTAATCTTGGTGTCGCATATCGTGAAGATGCAGAAAATGTCATGCGGGTTTTGGAAGAAGAAGCAGAGAAAATTTATGAAGATAGCCGTTTCAAAAAAATCATGATGGGTAAGCCGGAGGTGGTGGGTATTTCCGATTTCCGGGACAGTGATATCTTGTTTCGCATTCGGTTTATGACGGAACCGGGACGTCAATGGGAAGTAGGACGGGCATTCCGGTTGAACCTGAAAAAGCGCTTTGATCTGGAAAATATCGAGATCCCATTCCCGCATCAGACTCTATACTTCGGACAGGACAAGCAGGGAGTCAGTACTAACATGCGGGTGGTCAGTATTAAGGATGATGAAGATATCGCAGGTTGAATAGCTTAGTTGTTGAAATTTATCGGGATATTGCGTCGTGCATCCAAAAATCACAGGTGTTTCAGGAGAGACGTATAAGTATTTTCTATTTTCTTGGTTAACATACGGCACGTATATTTTCGCGCTGCGGAGAAGCTTGTACTTTGATAACCCGTTTTTGTCGGACTTGAAGGATACCTGCCTGCCGGTGAATCTATTCTCGCTTCCTTCCAAAGGCACTCCTCCAGGTGTGACGTACGTCAGTATCCTTTGTGAAATAATTCTTGAACTTTTCATTGTTTGGTACTATGGGAATTCTCTATCTCATAACCCACAAGAAAACCTTAGGCTGAAACCCCGGAAAAAAAGTACGCAGGGATAGATACAGTAAATTCTTTTGCAACCCCAAAAGGAGAAAAGTAAGTGAAACGTAATTTGTTCGTAGTTTTGTTCAGCCTGTTATTGTGTGTGCAGGCGGTAGTAGGTGGCGAGTTGGATGACATGAGCCTGGCGACCAGCATCCTCCCCGGTTGGGTTGGTGCCAACGACATGGTAGTCGGTATTGACGGTCACCCTTACCTCGCGGTTGCGACCGGTGTCAACGGTGTCCAGATATTCGATTGTGAAGACGAGGACAATCCCGAATTGATTCATGAAGTGACTGATGTGACAGCGTACGGCGTCTGGTTCAACGTGCTGGATCTGTTCATTGCAGCCGGTGATGATGGTGTATACACGTATTACGGCAATGCTACTGATGGCTATACAGAGCGTGGCCATGTGGATACTCCGGGTTTTGCCTCCAAGCTGCACCTTAGCTATGGCAGCGATTACCTGCTGGTGGCAGATGGTGAAGAAGGAATGGCCATTATTAATGTCAGTAATACGTACGAACCGACACTGTCAGGTTCGTACAGTTACCAGCACGGTAATGACGCCATAGATGTAGACGGCTGGGGCACTTATGCCATGCTGGCCAACGGTGAATTCGGTTTCGACCTGATTGACATTTCCGATCCCGCAAACCCGACTATGTTGGATCGTTTCAGCACAGAGTGCAACAACGTGGTGTGTAACGGCTCCGCGGAACGCGCTTACTATACATCTACAAACCAGGACACTTGGAATCGGCTAGTCTGGCTGAACCTGACAGACATGGAAAATATTAACTCATATGACAATATTCCTGTCATGAACGAAGAGATTACCAGCGTTGAAGCGTCAGGCACTATCGGATTCTATACCACCGAAAGTGGCAAGCTCGTTCGCTTCTGGGCTGACAACCAGGAGAACCTGGTAAGGCAGGACAGCCTGGTGATCGACAACAGCTATCCGATCGCTGTTGTGAACGGTGATGATAACTGGTTTGTGATGGACCGGGAGTATGGTTTCCATTCCATCAGCGTATCTGAAACTCCGTACACCATTACTGGCGGCTATCAGGCAGTTGGTGAAGTGATGTACGCGGTCGAGCACGGTGATTATGCCATCGTATCCGCACGCTGGGGCGGGATGCATGTCATCGACATGACGGATCCCACCAACCCGCAGGAAGTTTGCCAATTTGGTGATGATAGTGATGCCACCGCCATGTATGTAGATGGGGATCATCTCTGGGTAGCCAACCTGCCGAACCTCCAGTGCTGGGATATCAGCAATGTCAACGACCCACAACTGATCGGTGAGCTGGAAAACTGGACCAGTTCCTACCGCAAATGGCCCTACGTTCTGGATGGCACGCTGGTTACGGATTATAATAATCAGCTCGAATTCAGGGATGTTTCTGATCCGGCGAATATTGGCGACCCCCAGTATTATGCTATTCCGAATGTGGAACACATCGCCTGGCTGTTCTTCGATGGCGAGTATGTGTATACCATGTCTTCATCAGATTATGAAAACTATATTCTCTGTATTATCGACTTCAGTGATTTAAACAATGTACACGTCGTATCGACCCCCTCTGTAAGCTATGCGGTACAGATGGTGCGTGTCGGCGATATGCTCTACCTCGCAGGCTCAGCTTCTCCCTGCACCTTTGAAGTTCTGGACATTTCGGACGTTGAAAATCCTGTATTGCGCAGTTCCACGACTTTGAGTGATGCGCACCAGATCACTTTTGGCATGCACTATGCCGGTGGTCATGTCTTTATCCCGACTCAGTTCGGAGATTATAAAACGTACGTCTTTGATGTTTCCGATCCCGACAACCCGGTCGAAGTGGAAAACATTGATACCTACAGGCCACTTTCCATTACCAGTTACGGTAGCTATGTCGGTATTGCCGACCAGAAGAACTTCGCCATCTGGAATGCCAGTGACTACCTTGAGGTGATCACTGAAGCCGGTGTCGCCACGCCGACTGAGTTCGCGATTGAATCCGTTTATCCGAACCCGTTCAACCCGACAACCATGATCACCCTGTCCCTGGCCGCAACACAGGATGTGCAGGTGCGTGTGTATGATATACAGGGCCGTCTGGTGGAAGAACTGGTCCAGGGCAAGCTGAGCGCCGGGTACCATACTCTGCAGTTCAACGGCGCAAACCTGGCCAGCGGTATTTACTTCGTGGAAGCTGTTACCGGTGGTGCGAAGCAGGTTCGTCGCATGACATTGGTGAAGTAAAGCAATCTGCTTTCTTTTGCAGGAAGCTGTTCATAGAGAACCGGGACTGATCCATTTGGATTGGTCCCGGTTTTTTGCGACAAACCATTTTCCTTGTTCTCTTGCTTGCATTATTGAATAAAAGACATATAGTTTAGTATGAATCGCGAGGAGAGGGAGAATGCAATATTTCAATTCAAAGGTTGTTTTCGTACTGCTGATCGGTCTTCTGGCAGTGACGCCCAGTTTTGCTCAGCTTTCCCTGTTCCTGGATTATCTCTACCTCACGGACACGGAAGAATCTGAGTACGAGGAGATTCTCTGGTTCTGGACACCGGATACGTTTTATGGCAATGTTCATTCCAACGGTATTTTCTCAATTCAATACGCACCTATTTTTGCCCAGGGATATTTCAGCACAGTTGCAGATACCTTCAACACTTACTTTTCTTGTCATCCCTATTTTGAGTTTCCACCACGTTTCAACGTTCCGGAAGTTGTCCTTCCACAAGCTTTTCCTCTTCCTGAGCAAGCTTCAGTACAGGGACACTATTTCGACAATGAAAACTTTACCCTCAGTTTTCTTTGTGAAGGTGGCAGCGACGGCTGGGATATCGCGGCCGTATCTGCCAACATTCCCCCCGATTCTGCGGATACGGTTTACACGGAGTTGATTCCCTACAGCCGTGACCTGGCGATCTACTTTAACGGCGAATTACGCATACAGGGTACCGAAATACTGGGAATAACCAGTATCGGTGCATCAGGTGATATCTACCTGACTGATGACCTGCTTTATGCAGGATCAGATCAAAGCGGTATTTGGATTGATGTACCGGATACCTGTACTTCCTTGCTCGGTTTGTTGGGAGAAGCGGATGTTTTTATCGCCAACACCTGGGCGAACGGACGTGGAAACGGTGTAGAACGGAATTATTGGGAGGCGGACAGCGCAAATATCTGCATAACGGCAGCGGTGCTGGCCATGTCCGAAAGCTTTCAAATCGAGGATCTGAATAATCCGGGAGATGAGTATTACTGGTGCGACCCGGAGGGCGATCATCCCAATTCCGAAGATAACAGAGGGGAGATAAAGATTTTTGGCAGCTTGGTACAAACAAGACACGGGATGACGAGAAACAGCAATTGCGGACATACCGGTTATAGTGGCCAGCGGTACGAGTATGATTCCCGTTTCCATGATGATCCGCCACCTTTTCTTTATTCATTTACTGAAATCAATGAAAGCACGACCTGGCAGGACACCACAGTTTGCTGTGAGGGGCCGGTTCTTGTCAGAAACAGTATTCTTACGCTTGGGGTAAACACGACGATTCAGGTGAACGGTTCGTTGGAAAACCTGTTCTACCTGATGAACAATGGTGGCATACGGATCAATGGAACGGCTGAAGAACCTGTAAGAATCGAACTTGACGCGAGTATCCATGATCTGATCTTTGTTACAGAGGATGATTCAATAGTTGATGGTTTTGGCATTCTTACCGATGAAGAATGGAACGGCTTGGCGATAGAGGGATCAATAAACACTCACTTGCAAATGACAACTACCGGCAAGTTGATTGATTGCGCTTTTCGCAGGGGAGCACTTACCCTGCAACCACACCCTGACCTGGAATTTGATGAAGAGAATCCGTATGAGGTGACATCGTTTGTTTTCGACGGGCAGACCATGGAAGCGCTTCTTCCTGAAGATACGCCGTCCCTGCTGGATCATGCTGAAATTCATGGTATCCTGATCAATCGATTTCAGACTATCCGTAATGCCACGTTTGCCGCAAATATCCTTTTTGCAGTTCAGAATTTAAATCCGCAACTTTTTGTTTCGAACACTTTCTTCTTTGGCTATTACGGAATCCTGATTGATGGGGTACAGTCGGAGATTGCCTATTCCGGGTATGGGGGCTTCCTGGGTGAGACTCCGTTCGGAGAGTCTGTAAGTGTCGGTCAACACATGCTGAACGACGTTGATCCGTTGTTTGTGGACCCCGAGAACGGCAATTATCATCTTCTGGAAGGTTCGCCGCTGATTGACGCCGGTGATCCGTTCAGCCCGTACGATCCGGATGGTACTATTGCTGACATCGGGGCGTATCCGTTTGACTGGACTGCGGTTCCCGGAAGCGATGGTAGTGGTGAAGAAGCGCCGGTGCATTTCGGGATAGCAGGCATCCATCCCAATCCCTGCAACTCTTCCACACGTTTGCAGGTTATGCTGGCACACCCTGGAGAAATGAAAATCACTCTTCATGATCTGCTGGGGAGAACAGTCAGAACTATATACCAGGGGTATCAATCTGCGGGATCACACGAGCATACGTTTTCAATGGAGGATTTACCTTCAGGCACCTACTTCCTCGCTTTGTGGGCGCAGGAAATGAGGGCGGTGGAGAAGATAATCCTGCTGAAATGATGGATAGTGTTTGTTACACGGTTTTTGAGTTTTTTACAGATCCATCTCTATTTCGTACGGGTAAGAGTATCAGTGGAATGTAGGGAAATGACCTGGGTTAAATTAACCGAAGGGGTGAATAACCGAGGAGTAGATCAGGTGTTGTTTAAGTCCACCGAAGGTGGGCCACTTGAATAGCCCGGATATTTCACGAACGAAACATGGATAATCATCTTAACACATTTCATATCAGCACAATACAACTGATTCATACAGCTTTTTTATGGGTACAGTTTGCTCCGGTATCCCTTTGCGTGCCTATTCCCTGTTTCGCTGGCAAAATGAGGCTGAGTATCGGCAACCGCCCCGGCAGGGGCAACCTGTATTAGTCCCGGGCAGCTGCCGTCAGTTTGGCGGCTACCCGGGGAGATAATGCGCACCATATATTTACTCCGGAAGGAGTATCCTAATAATTATCATAAGTATACAGTGATAATATTTAGGCAACCCGCTGCCGGGGTTGGCAAGTAGCGTACATCCTATTCCCACCGTGAGTGCCAAACAGACGGCGCTGGACGGTGGGCTAATCCAGGGAACCACTGCCGTGGTTCTTGCACTGGCCATTCCATCAAATACCACATTTGAAATTGCATTGGTGAAATATTCGGGATAGCGTGGTGCGTAAGCGCCGGGAACATAATGTCGCCAATGATCAATCGACCCTGAAGGGGACGCACTTTGGGATAGATCATTCATTGAGACAAAAGTGCAGGTATCTGTTGAAAGAGTTTGTGAATGGATTTTGTGCGATCCCTTCGGGATCGAAAATGGGGGGACACCTTTCTCCCGGCGCTTACGCACCGCGCTATTCAAGTGTCACCTCTTCGAGGTGGATTCTCGTCATAACAGCAAGCAGTCGGGCCAAACGTCTCGTTACCAAAGCAAGCAGTCGGGATAAGAGTTTACGTGTGTGACCACGAGATCCCAGTTTGGTTCACGGCTGTACTTCGCACACCGCAAGCTTCGCTTCGCTACGGTTCAAGCCGAGGATGATATCTTGTCCCGTGGGGATGAAATTATATCCCATGCCGATGAGAAAACACAGCAAATGCTACCCTTCCTGTTCCCCCCGAACTGCGATCAGGCATGAGACAAGTGTAAGAATGGACATAACAACCATCACCAGGGCCAGTGGCACAGCGCTGTGATCACCGGCGATACCGACCAGTGGTGCGACCATAGCGCCGAACCCGAATTGCAACGCTCCCAGCAATGCCGAACCCGTTCCAAGGGCTTCAGGAACTGCCGCGATTGCAAGAGTTGTCGCATTGCCAAACACGAAGCCCAGACTGGCGACAACCAGTGCAATCGGGAATACCGTCCAGAATGGTGGAGCGTTCAGAAAGACAAAGCCAGCCACGCAGAACGAACCGGCAACCAACCCGCCAAGTCCGAAAAAGATCAATCGCTGTACCGGTACACGTGTTGACAGGAAGGAAGAGAGACCGCTTGTGGCCGTCAGGAGGAATGCGTTCGTGGCAAAGAGAAGTCCGTACTGAATAACACTGACCCCTATGATGTTCTGGAACAGGAAGGATGATGCCGAGATATAGGCCATCAGCGTCCCAAAGCCGAACGCACATGCCAGCGTATACCCAACGAAGGTACGATTTAAAAATGTCTTGACCTGAATCGGTTGTCTTGAACTGCGATTCTCTGTCGGGTGGGATTCACGCAGAAAGGCCAGCACCAGTAAAACAGCAGCAGAAGCGAGGGCAAAAATCACCCAGAAGATCCCACGCCACCCAACTATTCCGACCAGCAGGCTGCCCAGCCAGGGGGCTGTAATCGGGGCTATTCCCATAATCGCCATGATAATATTGAACGCCCGAGCAGCCTCGCCGCTGGACGGGGCCATGTCCGAGATAATGGCGCGGCCTACGACCATCCCGGCTGATGCTGCCAGACCCTGAAAGAGACGTGAAATGGTCAGTATCTCGACCGTGGGCGAAACAGCTGCCGCTACCGTAGCAATAGCGCAGACGATTGATCCGAAGATGACAGGACGTAGACGGCCAAAACGATCCGACAACGGGCCAAACAGCAATTGCCCCAATGCGGCGCCAACCAGAAACGTAGTTAAAGTCATCTGGATACCGGCAGCATTGGTATTGAATTGCTGCAGCATCTGTGGAAAGGCAGGCAGGTACAGGTCTGTCGCAAGTGGAGCCATTGCCGCAAGCAGCGCCAGCGTTACCATCACCGGCACACTGATCGCACTCTTTGCCTGATCTGTATTATTGGATGTGACTGTGCTTGTATGAGCAGTATGTGTCGCTGTTGAACTGTCCGGCATGTACTTCCATGTCCTTACTCTTTTTGCTTCGCACTGTTGTGTGGGTAACAAACTTCGACGGGATTTGTCACCTGGTAATGGTATTCACCGAGGGATGAACAAACGTGGATAGCGTATTCAGCAGGGTTCGACACCGTTGAGTACGTTCTGCATCGGCTTTGGCATGCACCACGATTTGAATCCGGTTTTCACGCAGTGGATGAAAATGTGCCGCCTTGCGATTTGCCGGAATCAGGGCGAACAAGGTCTCGGTCATGGGATCGAGGTCACGCTCCAGCAGAACAACCGTATCCGCGCTGGATTGCTGTATGCGTTCACGGAACTCCGGGGTCGGCATTTTATTACGTTTCAAGTCAAATTCGTTGAAGGTCACGGCAAACACGTTACGATCGAGCAGGTTCAACAGGTCGCGTGCGGCTTTGGGCAGGACGATACGCACATTGCCACGGTCCGATTCTTTCAGCCAGTCACGCAAGGGTTCCATGTAAGGACCGATGCGATCCGTGTCGGATGGCATGATAAAAAGGTAACCGTCCGCTTTCAGGCTGGAAGAGCTTTTCTGCCCCTGCTTCCAGGCTCTGCCAAGCGCCATGCGTTGAAAAATGGTCAGGTCTTTCGTTGCCATGCCGTGCTCATGTTTGCTTTGTCCGCTGCAAAGTACATCTCTTCCGGAAGGATATGCAATTGGCAACCTTTGCCGGTAGAAGGCATCTTACTGTATATCGTGAGTCTCGAAAATATTGTCCCATTCTTTCATCCCCAGCGTAGCAATGTGTCTCAGAATCACCGATGCTCTCATCCCAGCGAAGGCTGGGATCTAGTCATGTTGCGATATTACAAGAGGTTAAGTGTACTCGAGAAATGCGGTTCATTGAAAGCCGAGTTGGTATCCAACTTGTTGTTTTGTCGATGCTTGCCTGGATCCCAGTCTTCGCTGGGATGAGAGTGTTTTCTATTCAACTACAGTCTGGCAGGCGGAAATCAACTACAGTCTACCAGGCGAGGACTTGAGCGCCGAGGCGTATCTACTACGTAGGCAGTTCAAACCAATGATCATAAACGAATTATGGCGATTCCCATTAGTAATCCGTTATAGGGTCATTGCTATATCAGTGAAAGATCCTTCATAGGGGTGAAAGAAAGGATTTGAAAGAAAGGATATGAAAAAAGGGGACTGCCTCCTTTCCCTGGGGTAGAGCTTTCCCGTTGCGAGCATGGATCGGGAAAGGTGGCTGTACCCTTTTTCTTGAGAGCAGGCAGGGATTACAAGGAAAAGGGGACAGTTTCCTTTTCCATGAATACTTCAGGAATATTCTGCATAAGTGCGGGGAAAAGGATCCCGTCCCCTTTTCCCGGCCATCTCTATTATATCGGAATAAAATCGAGGACAGTTATAAATGCAGAGTTATCAATACCAAGATGCAGCAAGACCAACGACAATATTTTCGAAACTCAATATCATACTATTCTCCTTTACTGGCCTATTGGCTCATCCCTGTTTGCGCCAAGGTGAGGGTATACCTATTTTACTAATCTCGGGTATAACCGATTTAATACCACGTTACAAGAGGCATACCATGACTGGATTTCCACAGCACTGCAAGCACGCACTTATCCTGTTGGTAATCATGTTCATCGCTGTTCCCGCATTTGCTCAGGATCTTCCGGACGCTTTCTGGCCTGAAACCGCCAAAGAAACCGTAAAGCGGCAAATGAGTCTTCTTGCCGGACAATCTGCTCAGGTTTCCGGTCAATTCACACGTGCCGGTAACCCGGTACGAGTGCATGGGTACCTGGAGAATGCAGGTTTTGGCGCAACTCAAGCCACCCGTGAAGCCATGTTTTCCCTGATCGATAACAACGTAGCGATTTTCGGCGTTGTATCCAGCGATCTGGAAGTTTTATACGATAGTCAGGTCAATGGCAAGGCGTACATGACTGCACGGCAACTGGTGGATGGACGCCCGGTTCTAGGCACACGTGTCCTGTTGCGAGTTGCCCAATCCGGCAAGGTCGCACTCTGGGGCAGTGATGTGGAGCGTCAGGCTTCTGTATCATGGCAGGGAAGCTGGACAGCCGCAGATGCAGAAACTGAGCTGGCGGCTTATTCCGGGCTGGCGGGATATACGGCGCTGGAAACCCGTGAAGTGTGGGTCCGTGTGGATGGCGAACTGCTTTCAGCATGGATGGTTGCGCTGGAAGGTGAAAGCCCGATCCTGCGTCCTGTAGGCTTGTTGAATGCAAACACCGGCGAAATGCTGGGTTTCTATAACGATGCGTATTCTGTAGAAGTAAACGGAACCGTCACAGGTCCGGTACACTACAACCAGATCAACCAGGAGCCGGAATGGCTGCCATTCCGAAATATGGCTGTTGAGATGGGACCGAATACGGAAGTAACGGATGAAGAGGGCTATTTCAATTTCAGCGGTCTGAGCCAGGGTAGTAGCTATGACTTCAGGCATTCCCTGTACGGTCCCTGGGTAGACGTGAACTATGAAGACGGTCCGGATGCATCAGTTACGTTGGATGTCGTCGCACCGGGCAATGCGGGTCTTGACTGGCAATCCCCAGAGCAGGGACGTGCTGATGAGTTCAATATATTCTACCATACCAACTTCATCCATGACTGGTACAAGGTGCTGGACCCGGATTTCTACTCGCTGGATTACCCGGTTGGCGCTACGGTAGCGTTCCAGGATAACTGGGAAAACGCCATGTGGAGCGGAAACCAGATGTTCTTCGGGACAGGCGCGAATTCACTTTATAACCTCGCCATGTTCAGCGATGTTATCTACCATGAGTATACTCATGGCGTGACTGGCGCAATTTACCCGCGTGGCACTCTGCCCTACCAGGGGCAATCGGGGGCGCTAAACGAAGCCTGGTCTGACTATATCCCTTGTTCGATTCATGATTATTCAACCATGGCGCCGGGTGTATATGTCGGCTCGCCTGGGACGCCCATGCGCAATCTGAACAACAACCGGAGCTATCCTGATAGTTATGTGGATGAAGTTCATACGGATGGTCTGATTCCCGGTGGTTCCATGTGGGATACCCGTGAACTGCTGGGCGCGGAAATCACAGATCCACTATTCCATTATGCACGTTATGGTTTGGCGGAAGACTTTGAAGGGTACTTCATCGAGGTTCTGGTACAGGATGATGATGATGGCGACCTGTCCAATGGCACTCCACATGACTGGGAGATTTATACTGCCTTCGGTCAACACGGGATTGGACCTGGCGCTGAACCGAACCTGGTGATTGACGCGCTGAACCTGACAGATGAAAATGATGACGGTTACCTGATGCCCGGTGAATGGGTTGAGCTGAACATGCAGGTTTGGAATGATGTAGCCCTGTATCCGCCGCCGGCAGAAGATGTAACTCTGCAAATAGCCGGCGATGAATGCACATTGTTCGAGACAGATGAAGTTGTCATTGGCCAACTGGCGCCGGGTGAGAGTTCCACTTTACCACAACCGATTCGTTTCCAGGTGGCGAATACGATCGAACCACACTATGTAACCCTGGAAATTACACTGACCGCGAATGATGGCACCTATTCGCAGACGCTGGACCATCGTATCACATTGGGCCAGCCGACAATCCTGCTGGTGGACGATTGCGGGGCAACGTCCTACTTGTCCTATGTGGACGGCTATATCGAAAACCTGATCTCTGCGGCAGAAGTTATCGATGCCGATCACGAAATCCCTTCACTGGAAACCATGTCCGACTTTGACGTTACAATCTGGATTACCGGCGATAACCGCAATCCCTTGAACGCTGCCGAAGTCAGTGTGCTTACCAACCATCTCGACAATGGTGGCAAGGTTGTCCTTTCCGGGCAGTATATCGGACCGCAACTGTCTGATTATACTGATCTCAGCTTCCTGCTGGGTGTTTCGGAAAGCATTGACTCGACTGGTGCAAGGGGAATTCAGGGCGTAAATGGTCAGCCGTTGAGTGATGGCCTGATGTCCGCCTTGGTCGGAGCGGGTGGCGCGAACAACCAGACCGCCCCGAGTGGTATTGTTCCAACAAATATGGCTGAAGCGTTGTATACGTATATCGGAAGTGATGCGGTTGCGGCGGTCTGGAATGAAACGCCGAATGAGGGTGTTGCCGTATACATGGGATTCGGCCTGGAAGCGATCAGTGGCATTTCAACCAGTGCTCCGGGTGAAGACATTCTTTATCCCATCCTCAACGCGATGGGAGTAACATTGGATGTGGAAGGTCCGGAGAATCAGGCTGTTCAGGAAATGCCGGTTACTTTCGAACTGGAAGCGCCGTACCCGAACCCGTTCAACCCGCAGACCCATATTGCATATACCTTGCCCCAGACTTCTGATGTGTCGCTGAAGGTGTACAACCTGAACGGTCGTGAAGTGATGACGCTAATGCAGGGCGTGCGTACTGCGGGACGTCATGAGATGGTCGTGGATCTGTCAGGATTTGCCAGCGGATTGTACCTTGTGAAGCTTGAATCGTCCTTCGGAACCAGTGTGCAGAAAGCCTGGCTGGTGAAATAAGAGGTGTCCATGAGCAGACCTGGCAAGATAATCGCACTGTCCGGAAGTTCAGGTCTGGTCGGCACAACCTTGCGCAAAGCCTGTGAACGGAAGGGATGGCAGGTTCGTCCCCTGGTCCGGAGAGCGCCACGTTCATTTGATGAGATAGAATGGTACCCGGAATCAGGACTGCATAAACCGGAAAGCATGTCCGGAGTTGATGCGTTAGTCCATCTCGCCGGAGAGAATATCGCTTCGGGCCGTTGGACAAAGCAGCGGAAAGAACGTATCCGCACCAGTCGTATCGAAGGCACTCGCAAACTTTCAGAATCCCTGGCCGATCTTGAAACCGGACCGGGGATTTTTATCTCTGCGTCGGCGGTGGGTTATTACGGAAACCGTGGCGAAGTGCCGTTAACCGAAGCCGATCCACCGGGAGAGGGTTTTCTTGCCCGGGTGTGCCGTGAGTGGGAGGAAGCGACTCAGCCTGCTTTGGCAGCCGGAATTCGTGTGGTGTCGCTACGGATTGGCGTTGTGCTGAGCCATCAGGGTGGCATGCTGGAGCGTCTGCGACCGCTTTTTACGATGGGATCAGGGGGCAAGTTAGGCAGTGGAAAGCAGTACATGAGCTGGATCAGCCTGGCCGACCTGGTGCGGATTATCCTGTATGCGATTGAAAAGGAAAGCCTGTCCGGCCCGGTCAATGCCACAGCGCCGGAACCGGTCACGAATGCCGGATTTACGCAAGCGTTTGCCAATTCATTGGGACGCTCAGCGCCTTTTGCCGTTCCTGCGCCCGTGTTAAAGCTGACGATGGGCGAAATGGCTGAAGAAATGCTCTTGGGCGGGGCGCGAGCCATCCCGGCCAAACTGCTTGAATCAGGCTTCAGGTTTACGCATCAAACAATTACAGATTCGTTAAAACCAAGGAGGAAATAATGGCTGCCGAGAAAGCCACCGATTTTACGTTGAAGAACCAGGACGACAAAGACATTTCCCTGTCTGATTATAAAGGCCAGTGGGTTATACTTTATTTTTACCCGAAGGATAATACGTCCGGCTGCACTACGGAAGCCTGCGATTTCACCGCTGCATTGCCATCGTTTGACGCGAAAAAGGCGGTTGTGCTTGGTGTCAGCCCGGACTCAACCAAGAGCCACCGTAATTTCATCGAAAAGCATGATCTGAAGGTTACACTGCTCAGCGATCCCGAGCATACTGTTATAGAAGCGTACGGCGCCTGGGGCATGAAAAAGAACTACGGCCGTGAATACATGGGCGTTATTCGCAGCACATTTCTGGTTGACCCTGACGGCAACATCGCGGCGTCATGGAAAAATGTGAAGGTGAAAGGTCACGTGGAAGCGGTGGAGAAGAAGCTGGAAGCCTTGCAGGGGTAGAGAAGAAGGCGAAAAATGGGACTGTTACCTTTTCATGTTTTCAAATGCAGGACAGTCCCAATTCAGTATTGATGAAAAGGTAACTGTACCAAATTTTTCGTTTTCTCCAACTAGAAGAGCTTTTATGTGAAAATGTTGGTACAGTTACCTTTTTCGCAATAAATTATTCTGATAGACGATCATTAAAGTATATATGTCAAACATTATCAACAATTCTTATCATACTCGCTGGCGAAAAAGTATAACAGCCCCCATTTTCTGTAAACATATGCCTGTTTATTTACCTCAGACGGGTGGCCCGATACGCAAGTGACACTGTTTACATCATAACTGTCCCTGAAATACTCTTAGGATACAGGGAAACAGGACAAATCCATGAGCGCATCGGGACCGAGATGGATCGTACTATCAACACCTTGAATTCCCGACTTTGTCCCGATGCGCTCTTTGGACTTGATCTGAATGCAAAATGGAACGAGTGTATTTATGCTGTAACGATAAGAGAAGTTGCATCACTTGCGAATCGGGCCACCCGACCAGAATCAAGATACAGGAAGAAATAAATGGCAGTATTCTAAAGCCATATTCAATGATCAACAAAAACAGCGCCGGAAAGCATATAATCAGCAATCCGGCGCTTGAAAGTATTGATCCGATTGTATGGACAAACTCTACTGTTCTACGGGCATCACCTCGACGTACACACGTTCTCGCAGGGTATCCACCCATTCCCTGAAAACGATATCCTGTTTTTCCATCAACGCCATGCGGCTGATACGGTTCCAGTCCTTCTGCAGGCTCATGGGACGTTCTTCACTACGTTCAACAACCTTTACGATCTGGTAGCCGAAACGGGATTTGAACGGATTGCTGATCTCTCCGGCCTGCAAATCCTGAACGATGTAGCGGAAATCATCGGGCAGGGCGTTCTGGTCATACCAGCCAAGGTCACCGCCCATCGCCGCGGTTTCGGTGTCTTGCGAATACAGCTTTGCCATCTGAACAAAGGTGCTGTCCGTGTCCAGGATAGTCTGACGGATACGTCCGATCTCTTCCAAAGCCCGTTGTTCATCCTGCTTGCTGGCTGCCAGCTTGATGAGGATGTGGCTGGTATTGATCTTCTCACCACGCCGCCAGTTCAGCATGATGATATGGTAGCCGAAGGGTGAAAGAACAGGTTCCGATATTTCGCCTTCTTCAAGGCTGTAAGCTACTTCTTCGTAGGCCGGGACCAGATCGCCACGTTCAGTTGTGCCCAGCAGTCCGCCTTTAGCGCCGGTGGCAACGTCATCAGAGAACTCCATAGCCAGCTTGGCAAACTCTTCACCGATGACCAGTTGAGTGAACAGGCTGTCGGCGAGGGACTTGGCCGCTTCTTTTGCGGAAGAGGCAGGTTCGATTTTGATCAGGATATGGGAAAGACGCGACTGCTCGGGCAGTGTCGGCATTTCAGCTTCATGCTTGGCATAAAACGCCTCAATTTCCTGTCGGTTTACGGAAATCCCCATCATTTTGTGGTTGCGCAAACGATCCACATACAGGCTTTCACGAACCTGTTTGCGGTAATCACGACGGATTTGACGGATAGGCTTGCCGTAATACTCTTCCAGCTTTTCTTCGCCGCCGACCTGGCTGATAACCGAGTTGAGACGGTCATCCAGGGTCATGTCAACTTCACGATCCTCCACCTTGACATTGGTGTCCGCCAATGCCGCCGAGAGGAGAATCTTCTGCGTAATCAGTTCTTCCAGCACCTGGTCACGCAATTCCACAATCGAGGCCATGTCTTTGTAACGGTCAGGGTCACGAATGGCAATATCCTGCACGAACTGCATCACCTCGGATTCGAGGATAATCTCGTCATCTACCACAGCAAGGACACGGTCCACTACCTGGTAATCATCCTGTGCAAACACGGTTGCCGCCAAGAGAACAAGCAACAGGACGAGAAATACTGACTTAATGCGTACCACGAATTACTCCTCCGGACTGGTAGTGGTGTCTATCGATGCTGCTACTGAATCCTGAACCGTAGCGGATTCACTCTGCGCGCCCCAGTTCTGGGGTGGCATGTTTATCTGCACCAAACCTTCGCTTCGGGCTTCTCTGCGCAAGGCGTTGATATAGTCGATTTGCGCAAGCTCCGCTGTTTCTGCTTTCAAGATCGATTTGATATAATCATGCACTTCGTCTATCGGCCTGGTTTCACCTGCTGCGGAACGATCCAGCAGTTTGATGACATACCAGTTACCGTCAATTTCGACCGGAAGGCTGCTTTGCCCGGTTCGCAACGAAGTCAGGCTTTGTGCCAGTTTATGTGGCAACCTGTCAGGGCTGATCCAGGTCGTTGTATCCAGTTGTGTTCCCGGATAATTCTCCAGTATCGCGTCGCCTTCCTGGGAACGATCCAGCGCGTTCCGAATTCCCCACGCCGTATTTCTGTCATCTGAAGAACAGACGATTGTCCGCACTTCCATCGTGGGGCGCTTGAATTCATCCGTGTGATCACGCCAGTAATTGATGACTGCCGCTTCGCTGACCGTGGTGCTGTCGTTCACTGTAGCCAGCAACTGGTTGATGATCAATTCTTCACGTAAATCCTGTAGCGCTTTCCGGAACTCACGACTTTGATCAATTCCCTGTTCCTGCGCTTCATGGAGCAGGAGTTGACGGTCAACCCAGGAGTTGATGTACTGTGTCCGAAGCAACTCATCACCTGGGTCCAGGTGCATCTGTACAAGCGCCTGGGTGACTTCGCCATCTGTCAAATCGCGTTTGCTTACCCGTGCAATGACAGGATCATCCTGCCGAAACTCACCGCATCCGATCACCAGGATGAATCCGGCAAGCAGCAAGCAGACCAGGCAGATGACGGGGAAAGTTCTCATTTGTCAACGCGTTCAGGTTCAGGAGCCGGTTTGACATCATCAAAGATGTGTGTCAGTCCACGGGCTACCTTGTAATCAATGGCGCCACGCAGGCTGTCTTCCCACGCACTCTGGAAATCCTTCCGTAACTGCATGCTCATATCACCGATGACCTTCTGGCGAACGGCTTCGAATTCCTGCGGTTGCGGTTCTTCTTTGGCGATAATCTTGAACAGGGACCATTTCTTCTGTCCCTGGATCTCAAAAGGACCAACCAGCTCGCCCATTTCAGCTTCGGCGGCCTTTTTCCCGATGGTTCCGTACTGGGTTGGCCTGATCGGGCCAAGGATACCGGCTTCGTTGTTGCCTGTGGTTTTGCGTTCCGAATAGGTAGCCGCCAACTGACGCATGTTTTCGCCATTGCGAATACGTGCGGCCAGTTCATTGGCCATGTTTTCATCGGACAGCAGGATTTCTATCAACGTAAATCTGGGATCAGTCTTGTAATCATCTTTATGCTGTTCAAAGAATTCGCGGGCTTGATCTTCGCTTGGCTTTGAACGGTCATAAATCATGGCGCGCTGGACCAGTTGACCGACCTTGCGATTGCGAGCATCACGGGCAGCTTTTACTGCATCAGGATCCTCATAATACCCAAGGGCTTTTGCCTTATCTGGGAGAACATGATCATTCTGAATGATCTTCTCTGCGATTTCCTTCAGAGTTTCTTCATCCCTGATCGCGCGGCTGACCGGACCAACATCCTGAGCCTGGGTGATGACGTCACGAATCGTTACAAATACCTTGCCGTCATCAATCGAGGCAAGCGGTGTCTGTTGCTGTTCCGCGGTCAACAGGGAAAGGGGGTCCGGCTTTCTTTTCTTGTCTTCCAGCGCAGCATAGATCCGTGTAATGTTGTCTTCATGCAGTTTAAACTGACGTTCGCTCATGGCCTGATCAATAAAAGCCATGGCAGTAGCCTGTAACGTATCCTGCTTCCTGTAGGCAATGGCTTGAATGATGCGAGTACGTGCTTTTTCCAGGGGCTCGATTTCACGTTGACGTTTTCCGTGTACCTTGATCAGGTGCCAGCCATAGATTGTCTTTACCGGTTCTGAGATTTCACCGGGTTTCAGGTTGAACATGGCTTCCTGGAATGGGTCTACCATCCGTCCCCACTGTGTCCATCCGATATACCCGTTTGGATCTTTCCCATACTGGTTGAAGGTGCTTTCATCTTCATTGTATTCCTGGGCCAGTTCGGAAAAATCTTTACCGTTCATGGCTTCGCGCCGGATCATGACCAGCTTTTTCTGCAAATCTTTGTCTGTGTCGTCCTCATCGACCTTCAGCATGATGTGAGACACTTCCACTTCTTCACGATCATGATTGTAAAATGCCTTGATTTCGTCTTCCGTAACGAGTTTTTCAAGGATCTCACCATTCAGCATGGCCTTGACAGCTTCCCTGTCCAGCATGACCTGGTAATCCTGAATAGCCTCCGGATGCTGGCCGTACCCTTTGTTGTACCCGTCAATCACCTTCATTTGATGAAGAGCCAGCTCGGCAGCATAGTCTTCGAGATCCTGCTCAGGCTGTTTTGCCGCGTTTTCCAGGTTGATCCAGCGTCGAGCTGCAATATCTTTGAACTCATCTGGCGAAAGTACCCATTCGTCTATATCACCAACGGCTTCAACTTTGGCCACCCATGACGGACTTTGCTGACATCCCAGTACTCCGAGGGTTGTCGCAATAACAAAAACTCCAATCCAAACCATCCACTGTCGTGACACCGTTCCCTCCAAATATCAAGCGTTGTGGGGTTTTACTCGGTATATACGGCTCAGTTCCAAGTACTGATTACCCCTTCAGGCAGAAGCAAATGAAAGTAGTCGCTGTTGGAAGAGGAGGCAAGCGATCTACTCCAATTCCGGCGGGGGGGATGATAACAATCTTTCCTGCGCTTGCGCAGCCATAGCCCCCCATGGTCCATGCTGATGTATACGTAACGCAAGACCGTAATAGGTGAATGCTTCAGTCTGTTTCCCGCTCAATTCAAGAATATTTCCATAAATATAATAGAGGTGGGCATCGGGAGGAGATTTTGATGTTCCTTCTACGACAATAGCCAATGCTTCTTCCAGCCTGCCCTGTTCACTTAGAAAGGCTGCAAGATTGGCATAATGAGTTCCTATCGAAGGATCAAACTCCAATGCACGTCTGAAATTGATTTCGGCTTGTGTCAAATTGTTCTGAATATTGAAGATCTGGCCACGCACCCCGTAAGCCAGAGCGAATGTGCTGTCAGCCTTTATAGCACGATCAATATATTTTTCAGCCTTATCATAATCCTTTTCATTCATGGCCAATTGGGAAAGCCGGGTTAAATACCTGGGGTGTTCCTTGAATCGTATTGCTTTTTCATACGCGAATGTCTCCTGTTCTGTATTTCGGTTTGCACGGTGATGCATTGCCAGAACTTCCCAGCCATAGGAGCTTCTTCTTTCATCCAGGTTCAGCAGATGAATAAAGCGTGAAACTGTCGCCTTCTCGGATCTCTGCATGGCAACAGTAGCGCCAATTGTCAGCAGTCCCACAACCAGTACCGGGGAAATCAGGTTCAGGGAAAGCCAATCTTCGACTCGTCTTAACCGGTACAGGGAATACAGGGTTACCGGAAGCGAATAAAGCGCCAGGAGATCAACATCTCGTGGCATGCCAAGGTCCGGGTCAAAAAGCACAGTAAAACCGATGGCGCCCAGAGAAGCCAGTAATAAGTATTGGTCTGCTCGGGAAACAGACGCTTTAGGCGCGCGAATGTTTAACGGTATCAGGATGGCCAGCAATACCGGGCTTGACCAGAATACCAGGTTCATCAGGTCAAGGATATGTTTGATCGACCATAGTGAATAGGCATCAGAAGCTGAAGCAGGGCCGAAAGGCGGTATCAGTTGCCTCGGAGCGCCAAATAGAGCCGCAACCAGTCCGATCACAGATATGGTTACGCATAAAATCCAGGCAGTCCTCGATCTGATCTGAGGCCATGTCAGGATCAGGGCAGGGATGAATACAATTGCGGATACATGCAGCCCGATTGCGACAACCAGCAGAAGAATAGCTACAATAGGGAATTTTCGTTCCTGAACCGCTTCAAGAGCAAGCACCAATACCCATAGATTGGTCGCATAGGCAAGTGGATAATGCTCAACAACTCCGAACAGGGTAGGCACAACTCCGGTGAATAGCAGGGCTAATACAGCCAGCACCTGTCCTGAAAAGGATTCAAACTGTGTAGCAAAGCGCTGGGCTGCCATCATCATCAGGAATGCGGCCAGTGAATTCAGCAGGCGGTAAACCGTGTGCGGTTCCATCCCCATTGGGGAGCCGCCGTTATAAACCAGTCCTGAAATAAATGCAGTTAAAGGGCTACGGTGCGATGCCGGATGAAAGATGGAAAGATTATTAATGATCAATTGCCCATCGCCACGAAGGAATGTGCTTGCCGGGAGGATATAGGTCATCAAAGCGAATGCCACCGCCAGGATGAAATGCCAGGGAATGTAGTAGGGGAAAGACTTCTGGTTGAGAATGCCGGCAGCATACCTTGCCAGCAGGACAAACAGGGCAACACCACCCAGGTAGCTCCAGCGGAGTGTCGGCGCGAGAGAGGCAATGGCATCCACTCCCCACATGCGGAATGTTCTACCCAGTGGAATGGCCAGCAGGACTATCAGCAGGATTACTCCCGTGCCAATCCAGGCCTGCCGGGTGATTTCTTTAGGTTGTCCTGTCATCACTTTTTCTCACGCGTTGCACTATCCATGTGCTGTAGGAGGTTTCTGGTTTTTTCCAGGCGATCACCGACATCCCGAAATCCTGGATCAGCCTCATAGACCTGTTGCCAGTATTTAAGTGCGTTCTCGAGATCATTCTCACGAAAAGCGGCATTCCCCAATTCAAACAGCACCGGCAGATAATCCTGACGTCGGTCTATCAGAGTTTGAATGCGACGTTCGCGCGCATGGTTACTCTGAATTGCCTGCGCTTTCCGTAAACAGTCAATGGCCTGTGAAAACTCTCTTCGGGCAACATATAATTCGGCAGTCATTTCAAGTGAGTCGATTTTCTCATCGTTGAGTTTAAAGCTGAATTGATGCCTGGCGCGTTCAAGTTTCATGGTCAAGCCGGGATAGTCAGGATCGAGAGAATAGGCATTTTCCAGCATCCTGAGCCCGGCCGCCATATCTTCTATGCGGATGTTGCCCTCAAGTTCGAAAACAGAGAATCCCAGGAGCACGTCAACATGAATCCTGGGGATATAGATTGTCTCACCAGCATGTAATTCGTCATCAATCGCGCGTTGATTAAACTGGGCCAGTCGTCCAACATAATCTGCGCTTCGGAAATAGATCATGCTGACACTTTCCCAGGTGTCCCCGGGGTTTACCCTGTACTGTACCACATACCGTTTAAGCGCCTTGATTCGAGTCAACAGCCTGTCGGCCTGCTCTCGCCGTTGTGAACGTGGATGTATACGTGCCAGCAATGTTTCAGCCAGGTTGTAATTCCAGGCATCCATGGCCAGTCTTACTTCCCTGAACAGTTCCGGTTCTTCAATTGGTGTTACAGCATTGTTTTGGGCTTGAGCAACTGGCGCCCAACAAAGAATGAAGACTGATACGATTAGACATACTACTAGCGGCAGGCGTTCCATGCAATGAAACTTCCGACAGGTAAAGGACTTATGTCGTGTATAACCGGTCTGCATGGTTGTAGGAAGTTGGTTATTCCGCTATGCGCTTTACTGCTATGAATGTAAGATCATCACTTGGTGCAGCTCTACCGCGGAAATCAGAAATACGTCTCATCAAGGTAACAGTAAAATTCTTCATCGGGCCATAGGGGTACGAGCGGAGGGCTTGTTCAAGGCGGTCAAAACCAAAGAGTTCACCATTGGAGTTCATGGCCTCGGTAATACCATCCGTATAGAGAAGGACGATATCATCAGGCATAAGAGTCAATATTCCCTCTTCAATAACCTCTTCGAATACTCCACTGTTATCGGCTCCCAGCGGAAGGCCGGGTAAGCGGAGTTCATGAATTTTACCGTCTCTGTTGATGATAGGAGGTAGATGTCCCGCTGATGCAATGGTAAATTCATCAGTTGTCACATCGTAGTAAGCCAGGGTCAGGGTTACAAACATCCCCGGCGCCATGTCTTCGCATAGAACATTGTTGGTACGGATCAGCACTTCAGCAGGAGTATAATGACCGCCACGAATCTGGGAACGAATGATGCTCCTGGTCATGCTCATAACCAGTGAAGCAGGGATGCCTTTCCCCGATACATCTCCTATCACCATCGCCCATCGGTTGTCGTCAACCTTCAGTACATCGTAATAGTCGCCGCCTACTTCCTGGGCAGCTTCATACTTGGCAGCCAGGTCAAGACTCTTGATGAAAGGCAGAGTTTCCGGCAGCAGGGATTTCTGGATGGAGCGAGCAATGTCGAGTTCGCGTTTGATCAATTCCTGGGCAACCAGGTGTTGTTGTAAAATCTCGAGCTCAGCGGCCATATCATTAAACGCTTCAGTAAGAAGTCCGACTTCGGAAGGATCGTGTGTCACAATCTGGTGGTCGAATTCACCACGTTTCACTTTGGACATGGCCGCGGCAAGCCGCCTGATCGGGCGAAGAATGATATGGAACAGAAGAATCAATCCTGCTGCGCCAATAATTACGGATAAGACACCATAAGCAATAATTTCACGCTGTGTGTGTCTAACGGCCGGTTCAATAACTGCCAAATCAAGGGTAATTTCTACTAATCCTACAATTTCAGGTTTATTGCTGTTATACATGGCATCAATATATTCGCGCAGCCAGAGTATTTTACTACCGTCTGGCAACGTGATAACAGCCATTCCCTTTGCAGAATCTTCAGGGGCCAATGCTTCAGGCGGGGAGTATTTCTCGCCCAGTTTTTTCGAATTGGAATGTCCAACGATTGTTCCGACCGGGATTGCCTCATTCCTTGAGCGGTTGGGAGCATTGTACAGTTCAATCAGGGTCACGATCTGGATGCTCCTGATGAACGAGCTGTCGCCCAATGCAACCTGCCGCGCTGTTTCTTCTACTACCTGGAGGTTACCGCTCGGCAAGGGAAGTGTACTAATATCGGCAATGTGATGGACCAGATCCTGGCCACGCAATTCAATCTGATGCAACAATTCCCGATCAACACGACCTGAAATGCGAAAGATGAGTAAACCTGTATTTATGGTAATTACAACAATTACCAGTAGCGCAGCCTGGAATGCCAAAGGCAGTACTACCCGCCTTGGCGTATCATCCGAGGTGGTACTACTGCTTGTGGGGGTCTTCTTTGGATTTGCTGTTGTCACCAGCGATCCCCAATTGGCCCTGCATTTTTTAAAACCCACCCGATCATCCAACTCAGAAATATAATGTACATAAAAGTATGTATCTATTCAACCAATCCATTTCTTGTTTGAAAAAGAATTCAACCGAAAATTGTATATGGATTTGCGGGAATATTGATGGGAACACTGGAATAAAATCACCCCTGGTTTCAGTAACCAGGGGTGATAGTAAACGCGCTCAAGAAGTTTCGCAGATTATCTGAATTCCAGTTTGAACTGAACATTACAATCTGCCTTCGAATTCCCGAAATTCCAGTCACGCATATCGTTTGTGACGCATGTTTCTACCTTCTTGCCGGCATTATTGCCATCCCAATTGCTTTTATCAATCGCCACATTGGTCGTGGAACCATCATTTTTAACGGTAACCTTTACGGTAATCCAACCTTCCAAAGTTGACTGGGCTTGCTTTTGTTTCGTGTAGCAAGCCTGAATGTCACTCAGGTTTCCCCTGATTGTATTGCTAACCTGGTCTACCTGCCGTGAAAGATGTGCGCCTTTGACAGCGGTAACAGTAGGTGCGCCGGAAAGAGTAACCCTGTTTGACGTGTTACCACCAGACGCAGATCCTTTATCTTTTTCTTTTGCCGGTTTGGCATGGCCCATCTCTCCTTCATCAGCGCCACGTTTGCCGCGCGGGTCTTCCTTGGCCGGCTGTTTGACCTCCGGTTCTGCCGCCGGTTTTTCTGCCGGTGCAGTTTCTTCTGCCGGTGTAGCCTTCTCCGCAGCGCCCGAATGCTCAACAGGTGTGATCTTTTCAGGTTTCTGCTTTTCCTGCGCCGGCTGTTCCTTCTTGCCGCAACCGATAACCAGTGCTGAAATCATGATCGCCAGCACGAATAGTTTCCACAACTTCATGCCTGCCCCCTCGAATCTTTTACCTGTGACCGAATATCCTTTTGTCGAACTAAAATAGCCCTCGCGATAGTGTCATCCAAATCAGGAAGTACTATTTTTCCATTTTTTTGGTACTACATCCCAACGCACGCCGATTCTCAAGCCCCTAGCGCCTTGAGAATCTCTTTCTTCATTGAGTCGATATTGTTTTGTATGTTGCCCTTGTAAATAGCGCTTCCGGCTACAAGTTCCGTAACCCCATTCAATACCAGTTCACCGGCATTGACAGCGCTTACGCCGCCGTCAACCTGTATCTCTGCTTTTGATCCAAGCGAATCAAGAAGACTTCGCACTTCATGGACCTTATTCATACCCTCCTTAATAAAAGCCTGTCCACCCCAACCTGGATTGACTGTCATCACGAGTACCCGGTCAATCAACGGCAGAGCATAACGTATCATCTCGTTCACTGGGGTAGCCGGGTTCAGGGATACGCCGGCTTCGCATCCGGCTTCCTTGATCTGCCACAATACCCTGTGCAGGTGCGGACAAACTTCAACATGTACTGTTATAGCCTTCACGCCCGCTTTGGCGAAAGCTTCAATCTGACGCTCAGGCTCGATGATCATCAAATGGGCGTCAACCCGGGCGCCAGTCGCCTGTACCACCGCTTTTACAATATCCGCACCAAAGGTAATCGGGGGAACGAATCGGCCATCCATCACATCTGCATGCAGCCCCTGGGCGCCAGCTTCCATGGCGCGCCTGCCCTCTTCACCCAACCTGGTAAAATCCGCTGCGAGTAATGAAGGCAGCATGCGGACACGCCCGCCGATACGTTCACGCTCCAAGATTTCCATCCTTGTCCCCCGAAAATTCTGTCACTTCCGCTCTTTTTTCTCTTTCTGATTGATGATCACAGATACCTGGGCGCCTTCCTCCACAACTGTGCCCGGTTCGGGAACCTGCTCAATAATTACTCCATCCGGCTCATACTCCCGCCGTTCAAAGGAAACGACACCCAGTTGTAATCCGGCCTTTCGAATCAGGAAACGCGCCTCTTCTTCATCCAGACCGATAAGCCTGGGAATCTCAAAGATAGCCGGCTTCTTTCCAAGGCTGATAGTGATAAATGCGATCCGATTGTCGTTTGTCAGCAGTGTATGGGCATCCGGATACTGGGAAATGACCTGTTTCTCCAGGTATGTGTCACTGAATGCATACCTGAGTTCGCCCATTTCCAGCCCCATGCGTTGCAGTAGTGCAATCGCGTCCTGGCGTGTTTTCCCGGTCACATCCGGGACATGGACTTCCGGTGCGCCGGTTGAGACGATCACATGAATGCGCCTGCCCGGTTTGGTCAGGCGATCCGGAAGAGGACGCTGGTCAATGATATGGCCAGCCGGAACAGCGGGATCAAGACGTCTGTCATCGACGACAAAGCCGAATCCGGCCTTTTCCATGGCTACGATTGCAGAATCTTCGGCAACACCACGAAGCTCAGGAACGGTAACTTCCCGTCCTTTTCGGACAAATACCGGCAACACAATCCATTGCAAAATGGAAGCGAGAACCGCCCAGACTGCCAGGACAAGCAGGAGCCGGACGCCCCAGTTCCACGTGAGCTTTACCCATTGTCCGAATGAACGCTTTTTCATGCGATTCGTCTCCAGCGAGCTACGAATGCGCCGTCAACATGATCACGAGGCGGCCAGGTTTTCGCCATGCCCTTCTCAATCCGCCACCGTTCCGGGATACTGTCAGGGAGGTCATCACGTTCAAACCGGTCACCATGTTTCTTCTCAAAGAATTTTACGACCTTTTCATTTTCTTCCGGTTCAAGGCTGCATGTGGAATAGACCAGCACACCGCCAACCTTGACCATCTCCGCAGCTTTCTGCAATACGCTGCGCTGGATTTTCGGCTGGTGCATGGCCTGTATCGGAGGACGGTTGACCAGGAGGTCCGCGCGGCGATGAGCCACTCCGGTTCCACTACATGGAACGTCTACAAGAACACGATCAAATGGTCCATCACTCCAGGAAGTTGCATCAGCGGTGAATACGGTTGGTCCGTCATGTCCCAGGCGCTTCAAGCCTTCACGGGTCAGCTTGTTCCGTTTCATACTTTTGTCAACCGAAAGCAGACGTCCTTCACCCTTCATCAACTCCCAGATGACAGCCGATTTCCCGCCCGGTGCGCTGCACATATCCAGAATATATTCACCCGGCTGCGGGTCCAGTACACGCGGCGCTATCCCCGCTGCCGGATCCTGTACAGTCGTCAATCCTTCCTCGAAAGAAGGCAGCCCATGAGGGTTCACGCCCTTCACATAGACATAGCCGGGCCAATCTTCAACAGGTTCCGGTTCAAGACCTTCCGTTTTCAGCTTCTCAATCCACTCCGCATCATTTTCTGATTTCAGCAGGTTGCGCCGCAAACCAACCGGGGGAATGGTCGTGAAATGCTGGATCAGCTCTTCTGTTTTCTCCGGGCCCCAGTTCTGGTTCCAGTGTGAACGCCACTGCGGCAATGGACCGGCCTGGGCGTAAAATGCGGTAACGGGACGTTGTCCCGGTTTCAGTTTCGGTATATCGTTCATGGATGCTTCTTTCGTTTCCGTCTGCCTGGCGGCATTACGTAAAACTGCATTTACCAGGCCGCCGGCTTTGTCTCCGTAGATAGCACGTGCATGTGAAACCGCTTCATCAACTGCCGCAGAAGCAGGAATCCGGTCCAGAAAACGTATCTGGTAAAGGCCGACCCGAAGAATCGCCAACAAGCGGTGTTGCATCTTGCCCACACCACTTTTGACCAGTCCATCTAATTCACGGTCCAGCTCGGTGACCTGCCGGGTAACGCCGAAGGTCAATTCCGTGATCAGGTTGCGGTCTCGAGCATCAAGGTCTGGATGTTTAAGTAAAACCGTATCACGGATAGCGTCAATCTTCCCGGAGCTCTTCTGCCAGGTGGTTAATATCTTGACCGCAACCCTGCGCGGATTGTTGCCGGATTTGCTCATGACGTCTTCCCAAGAATGTCGCCTGATTTCATCGTAGCGCCACGAAAAAACGCTTCCGCTTCCATACGTTTCTTGCCCTGCTTCTGGATCTCGCCAAATGAAACCGCGCCATCACCACATGCGATTACCAGTGACCTTCCTGTCTCGAGGACTTCACCGGGCTTGCCCATGCCCTCAACCGGACGTGAACAGTACAGCTTCAACGGCAAGCCTTCATGGAAGGTATAGGCGCCCGGCCAGAAGGTGACCCCACGAGCACGGTTATGGACCTCAAGAGCAGGCCTGGTCCAGTCCAGCAGCCCGTCTTCCTTGGTGAGCTTGGGTGCTTTGGTGACGTTGCTCTCATCCTGTTCGATGGGCGAGAGGCGGTTGTGTTCTATCCCCGCAAGCGCTTCAAGTACCATCTCGCCGCCTATCGGAGCGAGCCGCTCTGACAGGGCTGATGCGGTTTCCAGGGGATGCAACTCTATCCTGCGCTGTAACAACACTCCGCCTGCATCCACCTTGCGCGAAATTCGGATGATGCTGACGCCGGTCTCTTTTTCGCCGTTGATCAAGGCCCAATTCAGAGGTGCAGGGCCACGATAGGCAGGCAACAGGCTGGGGTGGATGTTCAGGGTGCCCAATGTCGGCAGATCAAACACTTCAGGTGGAAGGATACGGAATGCCACAACTACTGCCGCGTCCGGCTGCCACTCGTTATAAGCTTGCAGGAATGCGGGATCTTTGAAACGTCCGGGGGTTAATACCGGCAGTCCGGCTTGTTCGGCAACCTGTTTCACCGGAGTCGGAATCAGCTTGCGTCCACGCCCCGCTGGTTTGTCCGCACCGGTTACAACTCCCACAACTTCATGTTCACTCTGCAGCAACGCCTGAAGTGCGGGAATGCCAAAGTCTGCTGTTCCTAAAAAGGCAACTCGCATGATTCTCGCATCCCTGTATAACAAACCCCACTGGACCAGCCTGGAAAATGCAGGGCATGATGTGTCTACAGCGGGGCAATGATAAACGTGATGAAAAGGCCATCAGCTCACAACAAGAAACACTCGCTACAACTCGCCGAGTTCCTTGCGTAGTTCACGGGACCGTTCTTCAATCCGTCTCAGTTTACCTTTCAGCAAACGACGTTTCAGGGAGGAGAGGTGATCGATGAACAGCACTCCGTTCAGATGATCGTTCTCATGCTGGAAAACACGTGACAGCATTTCTCCGGCTTCGACCTCCTGCCATTCGCCTTTCAGATCCTGGTAACGAATCTTGACAAACTGGGGACGGTAGACATTTTCAGCGATGTCCGGAATCGACAGACAACCTTCTTCAATCTCGGTCTCGTCTTCGCTTTCCTCAATGATCTCCGGATTGACCATCACATAGATCTTGCGTGTTGTGGTATCATCTTCATTCTTCACCGGCATGCCGATGACGATAAAGCGTTTAGAGACGCCCACCTGTGGGGCAGCCAAACCGATACCATCCCCCTCAATCATCGCGGCGACCATGTCGCCAGCGAATTCTTCAAGGGACTCATCAAACTCGGTGATCTCCTGTGCAACTGCACGTAAAACAGGATCGCCTAACAAACGGATCGGATACTTCTTCATTATTGCAACTCCGAAAAGCGGAAAATGCTCCCGCTTTAACACTTCACTGGTTGACAACTATGGGACAGGACAGAATCAGTTCTTGTCCGAACCATCGCCCTTGTTGACGACACGGGAAACTGCGGCACGGTCAATTGTAATCTTGGTCGTGTCGTTGAGCTTGATAATCAAGGTGTTGTCCTGCTCGCGCACGCCGGCGACCTTGCCATGGATACCGCCGATGGTCACAACCTCATCACCCTGCTGAACGCCGCCGAGCATCTTCTGCTGCTCTTTCTGCTTCTTCGCCTGGGGACGGATCAACAGGAAGTAAAATACCGCGATAATCAGGACAAACGGCAACATCTGCATAATCATTGCCGCACCACCCGGAGCCTGCTCCGCACCACCTGCCGCACCACCGCCAGCCATCAATAAAACCAATGGAATGTTCACACTACCCTCTTCGAAAATGTCTGTTTGTTGTCAAGTTGTTCAATCTCGCAATATAGCCCCTGAAGGGTACGTTTTCCACCTCACTGATTACGATGTGTTCCATTGTAAAATGGGATTTACGCGGTAAAGGAGGAAGTTATAGGAATGGATCGGGTGGCTCGATGAGCACGTGATGCGACTTCCGTGATAAACACCGCAGGAATACTACCACAGAATCTTGCCAGAGATCTACACTATTGAGCGCATCGGGATATAGCTTTGTATACGCGTCCCATGTCTCACAGTCCCGATCCACTCCCGGTTACGTTACAGGTCATTGCCACATAACAGTATCCAAGAACAACAGGAACACGATCCCTCTCACGTGTGCATCGGGCAACCCGACTATTTTGCCAAGGTAATAACAGCGGAAAAACGCGTTGGTCAGGCAAAGTTTATCTTGTTGAAATTGTCCTGCATATCCACAATCACAGCGGAGCAAGCAGGAAAGACAGCAACTATTTTGCACCATTCTTCACAAAATATCCGCTTGTGCTAACACGAGATAGGAGTGTCTAACTTGCAACATGTTATCAATACGTTACCTCGGGTTGAGGCTTGATTGATTTGCACGTGGGGTCTTCTTTTTGTACCTTGGTTTCCGCATTGGATTGACAAAATCTGGCGCTTGGGGGCAGCGCGCACAGAGAGGTCGAAAACGGATGCCGAGCACGTGTTTTCAACAGTACAGGAGTTGGGTGTGGCGCGATTTTTAGCCCCCGATAAGCATGTGATACTTTTCACGGGTAATTACGGGAGCGGCAAAACCGAAGTCTCGGTGAATGTCGTTTCTGCGTTTGCACGAGCGGGAGAAAAGGTTGCCATTGTCGATATGGACCTGGTGAACCCGTATTTCCGCTGCCGTGAAGCTCGTAAGCCGATGGAAGAGTTGGGCATCAAGGTCATCGCTCCTGAGGGGGCGATGCACAATGCTGATTTGCCCATTGTACTGCCCCAGGTTCGTACCCTGATTACCAGGCCGGACGGACTGACTGTATTTGATGTGGGGGGCGACAATGTCGGGGCGACGGTCCTTTCTTCGCTCAAGCCGGAATTCCAACGTCAATCCTATGAGATGATCTTTGTCCTCAACAAGAATCGTCCTTTCACCGGTACGGTTGATGGAGCGATGCGATTGATGGACGAGATCGAAGCAGCTTCAAAGCTGAAAGTCACTGCCATTGCCGGGAATACTCACCTGATGGATGAGACGGACCTGGAGATGGTGCGTGATGGCGCTGAATTCACACGCGCTGCCGCGAAGGAGCGTGGAGTGGATGTTGTGTTTGTTACTGCGCCGGTTGAACAGTTACGTGAGGCTGAACTGATCACCGACGAGCCCGAAACTGGGAAACTGGTAACGATTGAAGGATTTGAAGCGCCGGTGTTGCCGTTGAAACGTATCATGCTGCCACCGTGGCTGGGTGGTCCTGCGCCGGGAAGCATGGCGACACACTCACGTGATAATTTCGCACGATTGACAGGCAGGTCTAATTAAGTTTGAAAGTTGTAAAGTTATAAAGTTGTAAAGTTATTTCAGAGTATTGAATACTGATTTCTGAATGTGTATTCGTCGTAACAGCAACAAGCGAACAAGCAAGGATAGAGAACATGCCACTGGTCAACATCGATTCGGAACGGTGCAAGGGATGCGAATTATGCGTCCGTGCCTGTCCACAGGGCATTATTTCCATGTCCGAGAAGATCAATACCAAGGGATACCAATTCGCAAACGTATACGATCAGCCGCGTTGTATCGGGTGCAAGCTGTGTGCATTAACCTGCCCGGACATTGCGATTGAAGTGCTGGTCAATGCTGTACAATACCAGTATTTCCCCTATTAAGCAGGTGACGCGCTCGATGGTAAACGGGTGACCGCCTGCGAGCAGCCAGCCTCTTCCCACCGGGCCAGTATTCAAACGACCAAAGTTGACAACAACCAACCATCATCTTTGAGGAACAGAGATGGCGAAACAATTGATGAAGGGTAACGAAGCAATAGCGGAAGCGGCGATTCAGGCCGGCTGCCTCCACTATTTTGCTTATCCCATTACACCTCAGTCAGAAGTCGCGGAGTACATGGCGCGACGGATGCCGGAAGTGGGCGGGGTGTTCCTGCAGGCTGAGAGCGAGCTGGGCGCCAGTAACATGTTGTTTGGCGCTGCGGCGAGCGGAAAGCGTTGCTTTACCACCAGTTCCAGCCCCGGTATCAGCCTGATGAGCGAAGCGATCAGCTACATCACATGCGCTGAATTGCCCACTCTATTGGTCAACGTCTGTAGGGCGGGGCCCGGGTTGGGCGGTATTCTTCCCAGCCAGGGTGACTATTTCCAGTCTACAAAGGGCGGTGGTCATGGCGATTATCGTCTGCTGGTGCTGGCGCCTTCCACGGTTCAGGAAGCGGTTGAGCATGTCATCAGCGGGTTTGACCTTGCGGACAAGTACCGTAATCCGGTCATGATCTTCGCGGACGGTCTTATCGGCCAGATGATGGAACCGGTAGATTTTGACGCTGTCCCACGTGGCAAAGCCGCAGACCACAGCAGTTGGGCTGCGACCGGCGCCAAGGGACGTGACAAACATATCGTCAAAACGCTGTACCTGGATCCGCTGGCCAACGAACGTCATAATATTCACCTTGCAGAGAAGTACGCAAAGATGCAGGTGGAGAAGCGCAGTGAGGTTTACGGCAACACGAAAGACCCGGAGATCGTACTGGCATCGTTCGGTACGTCGGCTCGTGTCTGCAAGACTGCGATTGACATGATGGCGAAAGAAGGGATCAAGATCGCCTTGTTCCGTCCCATCACGCTTTATCCGTTCGATGACGAAGGGATTGCCAAGCTGGCAAAGTTGAAGAGTGTGAAGCGGATCTTGTCGGTAGAGATGAACAGCGGGCAGATGATTGAAGACCTGCGTCTGTTCACCCGTGACGTCAAACCGATTACCCATTGGGGACGTCAGGGCGGGATTGTGCCGAGTCCGGAAGAAGTGGTGGAGCACGTAAAGAGTTTAATTAAGAATTAAAAATTAAGAATTGAGAATTTTCCAGCAGATTTGCGTCCTTTCCGACGGGAGGTTCGCTTGAATAAGAAGAATGTGGTGCAAGAGAAATCGTTTGCCTTTTCTTTGCGCATTATTCGGCTGTATCAATATTTAACTGCGAAGAAAAAGCAATACGAGTTACCCAAGCAGTTGCTTCGATGTGGAACCAGTATCGGTGCAAACATTGAAGAGGCTTTGGGAGCGCAGAGCAATAGAGACTTTATTGCAAAAATAAGTATCGCGTATAAGGAAGCAAGGGAAACGCATTACTGGATTCGTTTGCTTCGTGATAGTGGTAGTCTAAGTAAGCCGGAGGCTGTGTCGATATTACGCGACGCTGATGAGCTTCTAAGATTACTGAGTTCTATTCTGATAACCAGTAAGAAGAAAAAAGCCTAGTTGGTTCAAAGCGTTATTTCTGCGAAATCTACCAGTTCTTTATTAATTTTTAATTTTTAATTCTTAATTCGTCCAAAAAGGAGGGCTATTCATGGCCTTGGAAAAGATATTCAGCAAGCCCGAAGCGATGTCGTCCAACATCACTCACTACTGTCCGGGGTGTACGCATGGCGTGATTCACCGGATGGTGGCGGAAGTGCTGGATGAGCTGGGGCAACGGGAGCGTGCAGTCGGAGTAGCGCCGGTCGGGTGTAGTGTGCTGGCCTACAACTATTTCAACTGCGATTTCCTGGAAGCCGCGCATGGTCGTGCACCGGCGTTTGCAACAGGGATGAAGCGCATCAGCCCGGAGAACATCGTGTTCACCTACCAGGGTGACGGCGACCTGGCATCCATCGGCACCAACGAGATTCTACATGCCGCCAACCGTGGTGAAAAGATCACTGTGGTATTCGTGAACAACGCGATTTACGGTATGACCGGCGGTCAGATGGCGCCGACCACGCTTCCCGGCCAGGTGACAACTACCAGCCCGGGGGGGCGTGATGTGAACCATGCCGGC
Source organism: bacterium (assembly GCA_963669175.1). Lineage (GTDB taxonomy): Bacteria > Electryoneota > Electryoneia > Electryoneales > Electryoneaceae. The sequence continues at coordinate 5,095,098 of OY769902.1, read as the reverse complement.
TGGCCGATCCGTATGCGTGAGCTGCTGTCCAGTCTACGGACTCCGGCGTACATCGCACGTGGTTCCGCGCATTCGCCGCAGTGGATCATCCGGACCAAGCAGTATATCCGGAAGGCATTCCAGTACCAGGAAGAGGGACGTTGCTTCTCACTGGTGGAAGTGCTGTCTACCTGCCCGACCAACTGGGGTATGACGCCGAACGAGTCCTGCCAGTGGCTGGCGGACAACATGATTCCGTATTACCCGTTGGGTGAGTTGAAAACTCCTGATGACGATGATGCTGCGGTCACCAGGATGATTGCAATGGAAGAGTAGCGGAAACGGCTGTTCTTTATGCAAGCCGTGACTAGAGTATAGAGTTACGCACCTGGTATGGGGGGCTGGTCCACGGTCCAATTTCTTCCTCATGGGAAGAAATAGTAGCGAGGTTACATGTCTCCGGAATTATTGAAGATTTATCATAACCTGCCACCGCAGGTGCGAAGCTGGGCCGCCTCACTTTGGGGCTACAAGCTGAAATGGTGGCGTTACAGCGGGAACTTTGACAAGCTGGTAGAAGAGATTCACGAACGGGATTCCTGGTCAAAGGAACAGTGGAAAACCTTCCAGGAAGAACGGTTGGCGTTTATCCTGGATCGTGCTGTCAAGCATGTTCCGTATTACCGGAGTCTCTGGGAAGAGCGTCGTCGAAAGGGCGATAAGAGTTCCCATGAATTGCTGGAGAACTGGCCGCTCCTGGACAAGGAAGTGCTTCGAGAACAGGAGCATGCCTTGATCGCTGATGATATTGATAAGAAAAAGATGTACCTCGATCATACCAGCGGTTCGACCGGGAAAGCGGTGAACATCTGGTTGACCAGGGAGTCAGTAAAACTCTGGTATGCGCTCTTTGAAGTTCGTTCCCGGATGTATTACGGCGTCAGCCGTTTTGACAACTGGGCGATTATCGGCGGGCAATTGATTGTCCCGAAATCGAAGCAGAAACCACCCTTCTGGGTCTGGAACCAGGGGCTGAGGCAGTTGTATTGCTCGATTTACCACTTATCGCCTGAAAACATTCCGCTCTACCTGGAGGCGATGAAGAAGCACAAGGTCCAGTACCTGTATGGGTATTCATCGTTGCTGGGCTGGCTTGCGGAAGAGGTGATCAGGCAGGGATTGACCGGGTACACGTTTAAAACTGCGATCAGCAATGCTGAACCGGTGTTTGATTATCAGCGGGAGCTGGTGGAAAAGGCGTTCGGCTGCAAACTGCGTGAGACCTACGGCATGGTTGAAATCGCCTGTGCCGCCGGGGAGTGTGACCAGGGAAGCATGCACATCTGGCCCGATGTTGGGATTATGGAAGTGCTTGAAAACGGTGAAGCGGTTGCACCGGGGACCAGTGGTGAAGAGGTTTGCACTGGATTAGTAAACCCGGATATGCCGTTAATTCGCTATCGGCCGGGTGACCGGGTCGTGCTGAAGCCTGAATCGGAGACCTGTTCCTGCGGACGTTCGCTGCCATTATTGGAACGCATTGATGGGCGAGTATCCGATATGCTGGTGACCAGTGAAGGTGGGCGGTTGACCTGGTTGACGTTTGTGAATGATCTGCCAGTGCGTGAATCACAAGTTGTACAGAAGCACATTGGTGAAATCACGCTGAATTATGTGCCGGGCGAAGGAATGGGGCAGGAACACCTGGACATTCTGGATACACGGTTCAAGGAGCGTTTGGGAAAAAACACAAAGATGATTTTTAATAAGATGGGAAAGATCCCGTTGGGGCCGAATGGCAAGTACAAGATGGTGGTCAATGAGATACCTGAGGATGAGATACAGGCAGTGAAGAAGAGCAGGTAGAGTACGAAACAACCAGAAACAATAGATGGGTAGACCATGCAACGAGAAGTGAAGTTTGCCGGATTTGGGGGGCAGGGGATTCTGTCCGCGGGCAAGTTTCTGGGCGAGGCCGGCATGGACGAGGGCAAGGAAGTTGCCTGGGTGCCAAGCTATGGTCCGGAAATGCGTGGCGGTACAGCCTATTGCACCGTCGTAATCGCAGACCATCCCATCGGGAGCCCGGTGGTCAATAGTCCGTTGGATTTGGTCGCCATGAACCGTCCCAGCCTGGAGAAATTCGAGCCGACGGTACGTGAAGGCGGAATCATCCTGGTCAATTCCAGCCTGATCCCGGACCGGGTGAAGCGCAAGGATGTGATTGAGCTGCTGGTGCCCTGCAACGCTGAAGCGGCCGAGTTGGGCAACAAGCGTGGTGCGAACATGATCGCGCTCGGCGCTTATGTGGAAGCGGCGAAGATTATCGGCATGGATTCTGTGTTGAAGATTGTTGAACACGAATTCCAGCGCAAGCCGCAGTTCATCGAATCCAACCTTGCCTGTATCAAGCGTGGCGCGGAAATCGCTCGCGAGGCGTTGGGGAAGAAAAAGTAGAACAGGGTGGACACGGTATCCCCTGGCATTTTCCGGGGTGTCCGTTGTGCAGGTTAGCGAACAAACAACCCTATCGATAGAAGGCGGGAGTGAACCACATGACCGCAAAAGCGAAGACAAAGGCTCCGGCGAAGAAGAAAGCCCCGGCGAAGGAACAACCGGTGGAAGCCGATATGAACGGCAAGCTGGACGCCATTTTTGAAAAGTATCCGAAGGATGAATCCAGCCTGATCATGGTATTGCAGGATGTACAGGATACTATCAACTGGCTGTCGCCGGAAGCCATGGACCGTGTCGCGGAAGAATTGAATGTGCCGCGCGCCCGGGTGCAGAGTGTTGCCACATTCTACCGCAGCTTCAGCCTGGAACCACGTGGCAAGAAGCTGATCAAGGTTTGCATGGGCACAGCCTGCCATGTTCGTGGCGCACCCATCCTTGTTGATGAGCTGGAACGCAAGCTCGGCGTGAAAGCCGGTGGCGCTCCCACGTGTGACAACCATTTCAGCCTGGAAACAGTGAACTGTGTTGGCGCATGTGCGCTCGCTCCCGCCATTGTTGTCGGCGAAGAGTATTATTCGAAACAGACGCCCAGTACCCTCGATAAGTTGTTAAAGAAGGAGAGGGAATCATGACCGCACCAAAGACTTTCAAGAACGCAAAGGCACTTCTGGATTACGCGAAGAAGGTGCGGGAAAGCCGGAAGATTCGTAAACGTGAAATCCGTGTTTGCGGCGGTCCCGGATGTGTGGCCGGCGGATCCCGGAAGATTTACGAAGAGATCGGACAGGAGATTGACGCTCACGCTGCTGAGCTGAAAGCCGCCGGACTTGAGCTGGACGTTACCCTGGTCAAGAAATGCACCGGTTGCCACGGTATGTGCGAAGCGGGTCCGATTGTGACAGTTGAACCGGATTCCATTTTCTACGCACACACGAAACCCGGCGACGCCAAGAAGATTGTCGAAGAAACCCTGGTCAAGGGCGAGTTGGTTGAAGATCTGCTGTACCGCCTGTGCGACCGCAAGGGCGGCGATCGTGCGCATACCTATCATGATATCCCGTTCTACGCGCTGCAGCAGCGGATCGCGCTTCGTAACGTGGGCACCATTGATCCTACCGACTTTGATGATTTCATCGCGGCAGGCGGTCTGGAAGGGTTTACCAAAGCCCTGGCCATGAAGCCGGAAGAAGTGATCGAAGAAGTCGAAAAGTCCGGCTTGCGTGGACGTGGCGGTGCGGGCTTCCCGGCAGGACGCAAGTGGAAGAGTGCGGTGCGGGTGAAGAAGGATCGTGTCTGGATCATCTGTAACGGTGACGAAGGCGATCCCGGTGCATTCATGGACCGTACCATCATGGACTCCGATCCCTATAGCGTGATCGAAGGCATGTTGATCGGCGCTTATGCCCTCGGCGCGACCGAAGGGTACATCTATGTGCGCCATGAGTATCCGCTGGCAGTAAAGCATCTTACGATGGCCATCGAACGGCTGACCGCAATCGGTTTGCTGGGTGACAATATTCTCGGCAGCGGAATGAGCTTCCGCTTGAAGATCTCCCGTGGTGGCGGCGCATTTGTCTGCGGCGAAAGTTCCGCGCTGATGCGTTCCCTGGAAGGCAAAGTCGGTGAACCACGCGCCAAATATGTCCGTTCAGTGGAGAAGGGGCTCAATGACGAGCCGACCGTATTGAACAACGTGGAAACCTGGGTTTGCGTACCTGCGATTATGAACAAGGGCGCAGACTGGTTCTCCTCCATCGGCACTCCGACCAGCAAGGGCACCAAGGTGTTCAGCCTGGTTGGCAAGGTTCGTCATACCGGGTTGGTGGAAGTCCCGATGGGACGCACCCTGCGTGAGATCATCTACAATGTCGGCGGCGGTATCCTGAATGACCGTCCGTTCAAGGCGGTTCAGACCGGTGGCCCGTCCGGCGGTTGCCTCCCGGCTGACAAGCTTGATCTGTCCGTAGACTTTGATACTCTCACCCGTGCCGGGGCCATGATGGGGTCCGGCGGTATGGTGGTGATGGATGACCGTACCTGTATGGTCGATGTGGCCAAGTACTTCACGAAGTTCCTGATCGACGAGAGCTGCGGGAAGTGCGTACCGTGCCGTGAAGGTCTGCGTCAGACCTACGAACTGCTGGACAAGATCACACGTGGTGAAGGCGAGATGGAAGATCTCGACAAGATCGAGAAGCTCTGCCACACCATGGAAGTTGCCAGCCTGTGCGGCCTGGGCAAATCAGCGCCTTACCCGGTGACCTCGACATTGCAGTATTTCCGTGACGAATACATCGCGCATATCAAGGACAAGAAGTGCGAAGCCGGTGTTTGCAAGCCTTTGATTCATTACGAAATCAACAAGAATTGCATCGGCTGCAAGCTGTGCAAGAAGCGTTGTCCCACGGAAGCGATTTCCGGTGAAAACAAGAAGCTGCACGTCATCGATCAAGACAAGTGCATCACGTGTGGCATATGCTATGATGTCTGCCCGGTTGATACGGTTGACATCATTTCCGGCGGTGAAGTTGTGAATAATCGTCTGGAGCCAACCGGCAAAGCCAAGTTGGCTGCTACGAAAGCATAAAGCAGGTTTCCGGGGGAGCGCATGGAAACATATGGTCCCCCTGGACAAGCATTGAGATTACTGATTTCCGCATCTGCGGTTAAAGAGGGATAGCCATGGTACGTCTCACAATCGACGGTCGTTCAATCGACACGGAACCAGGCAAGACCATTCTCGAGGTAGCTCGCGAAAACGGTATCGAGATTCCGAGCTTATGTTATCATCCGGGGCTGGAATCGTTTGGAGCCTGCCGTCTCTGCGTGGTTGAGATCACCAAACCGGGCTGGGATGGCTGGAAGAAGCTGGTCACAAGCTGCCTTTTCCCGGTGGAAGAAGACCTGATCGTTGACACCCGGAGCGAAGAGGTGCTGGAAAACCGCAAGGTAGTCCTGGACCTGTTGCTGGCCCGTGTGCCCGACTCGGATGTCATCCGTCAGCTCGCAGCACAGCATGGCATCCATGATACCACCTACACCAAGCGTGAAAACGCGGATACGTGCATCATGTGTGGCATCTGCGTCCGTGTCTGTGACGCCATAGGATGCAGTGCCATTGCCACATTGTCACGTGGCCCGGATAAATACGTTGATGTGCCGAACAAGGATGCCTGTATCGGCTGCCTGGCTTGCGCCATGTCCTGTCCGACCGAAGCGATCCCGTTCACCGAGGTGGGTGGAAAGCGTATTATCTGGGACAAGGAGTTCGACCTGGTACAGTGCACTGCTACGGGTGAATACATCGGTACGCAGGAACAGATTGATCACTTCGCGAAGAAGTCCGGTTTGGACAAGAGTTACTTCGAGAAGAGTGACATGGCACGCAAGAAAGAGACTGCCGCCGCGTTCGCACGCGTGCAGTTCAAGTAGCCCGGATATACCTGTCCGGGGATGAGTGGTTAAAGATCGTCCAGTCGACTTTCCTTTCATTCCCACGCAGGTGGGAATCCAGGCAAGTATCGACGAGTGAGATAGTCAGATTTCTTTGTTTCGCTTGAACGTAGCGCATTGAAGAGTGTTCTGATCCACTAAATGCTGGATCAGAAAAAAGAGGCAATTGAAGTCCAATGCCGTTATTCGTGTTTTCATATTTCATGCAGGGGGAGCCGGAACGGATCGCGGAGGTTGTCCCGGCCCATGCTGCCTACTGGCAGGATGCAGGCGTGAAAAGCCTGATGGGCGGGCCGTACACCGATTATTCCGGCGGTATGATCATTTTTGAAGCAGCGAGTCTGAAGAAAGCCTCCGCGTTGACGGATAGCGATCCTTTTGTCCAGCACGGTTTGTTAAGTGGGCGCTGGGTGAAGGAATGGGTTCTCGAACTAGTGGATCGTGAAGACTGATGGATGCAGCAGTTGTAGCTGAGGGACCGAACTGGTTTTCGCTCGTTGTCGTTCCATTGTTGATTTTCTTTGCACGGATCGGCGATGTCAGTGTCGGGACGTTGCGGGTGATGTTCCTCGCGCGTGGACAGCGGGCATTAGCGCCGATGCTGGGTTTCTTTGAAGTATTGATCTGGCTGATTGCCATGAGCCAGATCCTGCAGAACCTGACGACCTGGTACTATTACGTCGCCTATGCCGCTGGCTTTGCGACAGGTACCTGGTTCGGAATGTGGATTGAAAGCAAGCTGGCGATTGGCAAGGTGTTGATCCGTGTGATCACACGTAGCGACGCCAGCGATCTGATCGCATCCTTGAAAGAACGTGATATCCGGTTGACCTACCTGGATGCTGAAGGTGCTACCGGGCCTGTGAATATCATCTTCATGCTGAGTGAACGGCAGGAAGCAGGCAGAATTATCTCGATCATAAAGGAATTTAACCCGCGAGCGTTTTTCTCGATTGAGGATGTGCGCTATGTGACCGATTTCGGGGAGAAGAAACGGGCGATGTACTTTCCGCGGATCTGGCCCGGGTTGCACATGAAGTGGCCGAAGAAGAAGTAGGATTGAACACAACCAAACGCTTGACATTAAATGTTGTGTCAGGTCTTGCGGCGCGAAGCGGTGTGTGACCTGACACTAGAGAGTTACTCAGCCGTCAGGTCACAACGCGGCTCGTTGGTGATCAGGATTTGGCTTTGATATGCTAGCTATGGTCAGAGTTTTGAGGATAATTCATTATTGATGCTTTGCCGCGCCAAGACCTGACAGAACGTGAGAATCACTCAAAGCGGTGTGTGACCTGACACTTGGTTTCAAATCGGAAGAATAAGGGATAGATTGGTAATCATCTGGAGATTACATGGGATTACGTTTTCCAGGTCAAGAAAGCAATGATTGTTTTTTTGTAACGACTAGTTTTCATAATCACATTAGGCATGGCAATATTGAAGGCGTATATGACATACTTGGCGATACAATCACATATAAGCTTGATAAGCTTGATGCTAAAATGATCGGTTATGTATTTATGCCGTCACATATACATTTGTTAATGATAATCGAAGGAGCATATTTATCCGGTTTTATGCGAGATGTAAAAAAGTATACTGCACAAAAGGCATTAAATGCGCTTGCATATAATGGAAAACTGTGGCAAAGTAGATATGATCGAGTTGCTATAACCAGTACGAAAGTATTGCAAACCAAATTAAATTATATTCATAATAATCCTGTCAAGGCAGGGTTAGTCGAATTTCCGGAGGCGTGGAAATATTCAAGTGCGGGTTTCTACTGGATGGAACAACAAGGTATTGTTCCAATCTGGAATGAATGGAGATTTTGGTCATAAAGAATATCACAAGTATTAATGTAATTGCTGAGTTTGATTTTCAAGGCAAAATCAAGTTGTGTCAGGTCTTGCAGCGCGAAGCGGTGTGTGACCTGACACCAGAGAACTCAACCGTCAGGTCACAACGCGGCTTGTCGGTGATCAGGATTTGGCTTTGGTGTACCAGTTTAGATTAGTGTTATAACGATGATTCATTATTAGTGCTTCGCCGCGCCAAGACCTGACGGAACACGTTAGTGTACTTTCTGCGTATCTGGCCCGGGTTGCACCTGAGATGGACCAAGAAGAAGTAGGATTGAACACAACCAAACGCTTGACATAGAGGACCGCCATGGAGAAGCAGAAACGACTGTTCGTCACTCCTTACCGGTGCATTGACTGCAAGAACTGTGAACTGGCGTGCAGCTTTACGCATACCGAAGACCCGCGTTTTCCGGCGCTGACACGTGTGCGCAGTTATACACTCAAGAACGACGTCAAGTCTGTCGTACTGTGTTTGCAGTGCGAAGACGCGGCGTGCCAGAAGGTCTGCCCGACGGGTGCGTTGGAACGGAACCCGTGGACCGGTGCAATTGAAGTATCCGACAAGTGCATCTTGTGCAAGGCTTGTACACTGGCTTGCCCGTTCGGCAATATCCACTTCGACACGGTCTATGAAGAGATCGTGAAGTGTGACGTTTGCGAAGGCGATCCCGCCTGCGCGAAACACTGCCCGACACGTGCGCTGGTGTGGGATTACGAACCCGCTCCGGACCTTGAACCGGGTGAAGAGGTGGACGTGAAGCCGTTGCCCTGGGCGATGGCTATGCCTAAGCGGTAAGAATACGCTTACGGTATTAAGTTTCCAGCACCATTCGAAAGTTGATACATTTCTGGCCCCGTCCGGCTTGTCCGGCGGGGTTTATTCTTATTTATATTAAGAGGTTAGTTTTTTGGAGTGAAAAAAGTAGGCAGTGAAAAAGGTGAAAAAAGAGACAAGAAGTCGCGTAGACCGTGTGTTGGTGCTCGCGAGAGCGTAAGAGTGTGGTCAGGCAAGATACCCGACAGCAAGCAGTCGGGCCACGCGACTATCGTGTGTAAGTATGTCGCGAAATACCTCGAGATCCCCGGGTGATCCCCGCCTGCGCGAGGAGGGGATGACATGTGGTTGAGGGGGTAGCCCGGACCGCCCCCGGTCCGGGGAAAAATACCCGACAGCAAGCAGTCGGGCCAATCGCCAGAAGATAGGTAGCCCGGCCATGCTTGGCCGGGGAGTACACAATACAGTTATGTAGCCTGGATCGCCCTCGGTCCGGGAGGAATATGATCCCGACAGCGCGCAGTCGGGCCAATCGCCAGAAGATAGGTAGCCCGGCCATGCCTGGCCGGGGAATACACTATCTCGGGAGTTATACCAGAGTATGTGACAAAACTGGACAAGCGAGTGTGCGAGTTAACCTTCCCACACAACTTGTGATAGCATCGAGTTTGCACTATCTTTCCCAAACTTCTGACCACCCGGTGGTCACATATTCAACAGCGGCAAACAGTCATCGCAGGTGGAGGTTTTCAGATGGCGGACAGATATACCGTAAAGCCTGATCTGGAGTTCATTAAGGCGATCCAGGGGGCGGGCGGCGAGAACCTGAACAAGTGCTACCAGTGCGCGACATGCAGCGCAGTCTGCGAGCTTTCTCCGGCGCAGGGAGCGTTCCCGCGTAAGGAAATGCTCTGGGCGAACTGGGGTCTCAAGGACAAACTGATCAGTGATCCGGACGTTTGGCTCTGCCATCAGTGCGGTGACTGTACCACACGTTGTCCACGCGGAGTGCGTCCCGGTGACGTCATGGCGGCGATCAGGAACTACATCTACGCCAGCGCGACATTCCCGTCCTTCATGGGCAAAGCGATGTCCACTCCCGGCGGAACAATGGCGTTGTTTCTGATCCCGGTGATTATTATCGCGGCGCTGGTCGGGATTAACATGGCGATCAATCCGGAATTGAGCTTCAGCTATTTCTTGTCACTGGACAAGGCTGCATTGACTGAGTTTGTACCGTCAGGTCTGACAGAAATGCTGTTTATCGCGGGTAACGTGCTGATTTTCATGATCGCGTTTATCGGCTTGAATCGATTCTGGAAGGGCTTGCAACATGACGCGGCAACACAAATCCAGATGGGTTTTGTGCCGGCTCTGATTGCAACCGTGAAGGATATCCTCACCCACAAGCATTTCGAAACCTGCGGGCAGAACAGGCCACGTAAAACAGCTCATATACTTGTGTTATACGGCTTCATTCTTGCTGGGGCAGCAGCCGGGTTCGCGCTGGTTTTCGGTGTGATCTTCAACCATATGCTGCACATTACCGCCATTGGCATCGAAACCCCGATTGATTTCTGGACCTATGACAACCCGGTCCATATTATCATCGGTGTAATGGGCAAGGTGAGCGGTGGGGCCGGTGGTACGATGATCTTCATCGGTGGCCTGATGCTGATGCGTCGCCGTAACGACAAAGAAGCCGATGTCGGCTCGAATGCTTACCCGGACAAGCTGTTCCTGCAGTTGGTGTTCTGGACCGGCACCACAGGTATGCTGGCCTGGGTCGGACGTCTGCTGTTCTGGGCAATGGGTGGCGGCGTAATGAATATCGTGCCTTACCTGATCTATTTCATTCATATCGTGATCGTGTTCGCGCTGTTGTGGTATATGCCCTACAGCAAGTTCGCGCACATGCTGTATCGTACCATGGCGATGGTGTGGGCGAAGCAGCGGGGACGTGAGCTGGGTGATGGCACTGCCCAGGCACGTACAGCTTCACAGCAGGTCACCGCTGCGTAAGTATTATTTCTCGACCGATTCCTCACCCCGGATGCAAGTGATTGTATCCGGGTTTTTCTTTTGTAGTGAAAAAAGTAGACAGTGAAAAAAGTGGATACTGCATTCTTCTAAAGTCCTAAATTATAAGTGTATAAATAAATCTCCTTTCCTTCTTTCCCATCCCGGGCGTCCTGTAAATTCTGATTACTTCTTTGCGGCAGCGGAGCCTGAAGCGTTGTTTGGAATTTTACGCTTTTTCCTGCTTCGTGTTCACTTTCCGGCAGAGAATCCTTATTTTCTTTCGCTAGGGGAAGTGAGATAAAAGGAGAGGGGTTTTTCATGCCACGTGTGCCATACCGATCGATGCATACCTTGTTTGACTTGAACCGTAGAGATTTCCTGAAAGCCAGTGCCGTTGCAGGGAGTGGTTTATTGTTAGGAACACCAGCCCTTTGGGCGGAAGAGAAGGATTCCAAACCGGAAAAGCCTGCAACGAACGTAAAAGATGCCTTGGAGATTCCAAAGGGGCCACATGCCCTCCCTGGTCCATTCCCAGGAAAAGTCGTCAAGGTCAGCGATGAAGCCGCCATGCCGGAAGGTGAACCCAATGCAGATGTCATTCGTGACATGATGCAGAAAGGAATCACCGCCCTTACCGGAAAAAACCTGACCGAATCCTACAACCTGTTCTTTTCAAAGGACGATGTGGTCGGTATCAAGGTGAATCCGGTTGGTCCCGGTTTGATCAGCACTCGCCTCGAAGTGGTCGATGCCCTGATCGAATGGCTGGAGGCTAACGGACTACCGCGCAAGAATATCATCATTTGGGACCGTTTTGACTACATGCTGCGTGAGGCTGGTTTTAATGAGGAGCGCTATCCTGGTATCGGTATCGAAGCCTTGCAAGATCTGGACCTGAGCATGTGGGATGAAGCGTACGATGGCGATGACAGTGGCTGGCTGACACCGGAAGGCAGCCACAAGAGCCTGAAGAATTTTGACCCGAACGTCTACTACTGGGCGGATGTGGATGGCCCCACCGAAAAGGCCTATCTGAACCAGCATGTGACCAATAACAAGTACTCTTTCTTCGGCAAACTGTTGACAAAGAAGCTGACCAAGATCATCAACGTGCCCGTGTTCAAGAATACCGGAAACGGCATCTCCATGGCGACCAAGAACCTTGGGTACGCCGCGATCTGCAATACGGGACGGTTGCATCGTCCGCTGTTCTTCGACGTCTGTACCGAAGTCTTGGCGTTTCCCTGTGTACGTGACAAGCTGGTTCTGAACGTCAACGATGGCCTGGTCGGTCAGTATGATGGCGGCCCCGGCGCGAACGAGCAGTTCACCTACCTGTACAACACTCTGTTCTTTGCTACGGACCCGTTCGCCATGGACCGTTATTGCCATGAACTGATGCTGGCAAAACGCAAGGAAATGGAAGTTCAGGTCAATGAACATCCGCGCTATACCGAGTATCTGCGTTACGCGGAAGAATTAGGACTGGGGATCGGGAATCTGGAAGAAATCCAGGTGATTGAGGTGTAATCCAGGGTAGAAATACCTGAAGATATTTTCGTGTGGCCCGGTGTGCTTGCACCCGGGCTTTTTACCTCGGGCAGTGCGTATTCTCACGAGCAACCCGACAGCAAGCAGTCGGGCCAAACGATTCGGTAAGTGTTCGAGAGAACCCGGCCAGGCATGACCGGGCTACGTAAAGCTACATACAGCTACGTTCAGCGTGACAATCCCTGCAAACGGTTCCGGCTGAGGCGTGCTTCGGGCGAGGCGGGGAACTCATCAATGACACGTTGATACAACATGCGGGCACTGTTGATCCGTCCGGTGTCCACATGGATTGAGGCGCGTTTCACCAGCGCAGTCGGCATTTTGTCGCATTCGGGATAACTGAATTCAATGCGACGGAAATAGGCCAGCGCTGAATCCGTAGCGCCTTCTGCAAGGAACGTCTCACCGATCCAGTACAGCGCATTGCCGGCATGTTGCGTTTCCGGGTACAGCCTGAAATAGTCCATGAATCCGGTACGGGCCAGGTCCATCTTGCCCAGCGTGTAATCCTGATAACTCTGGTTGAACAGGTTTTCCGGATCATTTGGGTCCAGTGCGATCCCGGTCAGGGTATCGGTGGTGTCCGTCATCTGGATGAAACGGCTGATCAGCAGGCTGGTCTGGTCCAGTTTGGCAGCGAGACGGTCCATCATCTGTTCCGAATCGCTGATACGTCCGGTCAGCATCTCCAGCTTGCCGAGCTGTTCTTCCGTAGCCGCTCCTGTTTCCGCACGGAAGGTCCGCAGCAGATCCTCCTGTTCACGGAAATTCTTCTGGAGATTACCGCCAAACATGGCGAAAAGGGTATCAACCTTGGCATCCAGCATGTCCTGTTTCTGTTCAATGGCCTCAAGCCGCCGTTGAGTGCGACGGTGCTCATCGGTCAGAAGCTGAATATCTTTCCGTGTTGCACATCCGGACAGCAGCAGTGCAGCAGCAAGCAGTAACAGGATGTGCCTGGTAAAACGGGACATGCCGAATGCCTTGTATGGTATACTTCAATCAGTGCAATGTTGACTACTTGCGACGAGTAATCGATCTACGGTTCTTCGCCCAGGCGCCTTCATCATGGCCGAACGATACCGGTTTCTCTTCGCCGTAGCTGATGATTTCCGCGAACATCTCCTTGTTGATCCCGCCGAAATTCATGTAGTAGCGGTACACGGCGTTCGCACGACGTTCGCCCAGCGCCAGGTTGTATTCCGTTGAGCCGCGTTCATCGCAATGGCCTTCTATTATTACGCGCCATTCCGGGTATTGTTGCAGGATCACGGCATTCTCCTTCAACTGACGGAGCGCCTGGTTGGTGAAACTGGACTGGTCAAAATCGAAATAGACCACTTTCAGTTCTGGCGGGGGAGTCGGTTCCGGTTCAACTATTTCCGGCTCAACTTCCTTGTCGGCCATCGTGTCAAAAGTGTCAACAGGAGCCGGTTTAACCGGTTCTGGTTCCGGTTTCGGTTTTGGTTTGACAATGGCTGTCGTGTCACGGGGAGGACGTTCTGTCGGGACAACCGGCGGCTTCTTGGTGCATCCGAACACTACGAGCATCATGGAAGCCAGCAGCGTGATGATCAGGAGATGACGAGTGGTACGGTGCATGACACTACCCTTCTTTCTGAACAAAGTAAATCAGCCGTTTCTGTTGAACACTGTAAACAAAATCTTGATGTAAGTATTTGATATATAATTGTGTGACAAGTACACTCAGCAATAGCTCGCAACACAATCCAGCTTATCCTGCATGATGTCCAAGCTAAAGCGCAACTTGAACTTATATCGTGACAATGTACGAAAAACTACTCTCTCCGGCAATTGCCCTGAGGGTGAGGAAGTATGAATGCGAAGAGAACTGATTACCTGTTTTTCACTTTAACGCGTGACTGATACAGGTGTTCCAGTCTATCCAGGTATACTCCAAGTTCCCATTCACGGAGGTAGCGTTCACGTCCCTGCTGCCCCAACTTGCTCGAGAAATGTTTATTATTCAATACTTTGTTGATTGCTTCGGCCAGGGCTTCCGGATTTCGTGCGGGCACCAATAAGCCGTTGACACCATGACGCACTACTTCCGGGATGCCTCCGGTACGAGTAGCAATGCAGGGGATACCCGCCCGAGCTGCTTCCACCAGGGACAGCCCCAGCCCTTCACGGTAGTCGCTGGTGAGGAGGGCCGCATCTGAGGCAGCGTTCAAAAGAGAAATATCGTTTCGTCTGCCCAGGAGTTTCACTCTCTCTTGCAGGTTCGCACGTTTGACATAAGCTTGTATCCGGTCAAAGAGAGGACCGTCACCGGCAAGCAGGAGCATCACATTGTCCGGCAGGAGCTGCATGGTGCGCAGAGATGTGAGATGATCTTTATGCAGGGACAGGCCGGCGACAATCAGCAGAATGGGACGATCTGTGGGAAGATGAAGCTGCCTGCGTGCTTCCGCCTGGTCCATTTCCGGTGTGTCAGGCACACCGCCGCGTAACACTTCCACCTTGTTCAGCGGGACTCGAAAATCGGTACAATACTTTCGGCGTACACAGGAACTGATAGCGAGGATGGAACCTTCCAATTTGCCCAGCAGCATTTCACGGAGCAGCATGGAACGGTTCGGGTGATGTGCACGATAATAATCCGTATGAAGATGATAGATCCAGGGGATACCGGTCCCAACGATGGCGGCACGACCGAAAGTGCCGGCGGGTAATGTGTGTATATGAACCAGGTCCGGTTGCAGGGCAAGAATAGCCTGTCTGATCTTTTTCAACGCACCGGGTGTGATATGATCAGTGCAAAGTATTTGAACCGGTACATGTTGCTCTGCCAGCTCTACTGCAATATCGCCACCGCTTCGCAGGGCCAGGACGGAAATGTGATGCCCACGTTGGGATAAGCCTGCGGTGATGTTGGCAACCAGACGTTCCACACCGCCGGTCTGAAGGCTCTGTACCAGTTGTACAATCCGCATCCGTTCTGTTCCTTTGAAGTCACTGTTGTATGCAGAAAGTGTGCAAGTATGTTGTTCTATGCGTAAGGTATCCTGTTTAACCCGGGTTGAAAAGGTCTCTTTACTAACTTATTCCTGTTTTAAATCACAGAAGATTCAAAGAGGAATCTTTACTTTTCCCCCTGATGGATGAGAAGGGTGATTGGTAATTATGCCGTAAGCGTCTTGTTTTTCAGAAGATAATCGGGAGACATTACAGGATATGGATACTGGTGTTGGCTCACGCTTTCCGTCGTCAGATAGTATATATTGTTGATAACAGTACAAAAGACAGCTATTTTGCTTGAAATTGTAGCGATACATTCCCAAGGAGGTCGGATGAGGGAGTTTACCTGGTTCCGTCGTGTTCTGCTCGTACTGCCACTGCTGGGCTTGCTGATGATGCCCTTTGCGCAGATTGGATGTACTGATGCTGAAGACATAACAGCGCCGGAAGAAGAAGGATTTGCAGCGATCGTAGTGCCTGACGATTTTGACTACGAAACGCAGAAATCCATCCGGGCTTACATTTCAGTGAAAGACGCCTTGGGCAATTCGAAAAAGGGCGTCATCATTACGTTTTACTACGAGCTGGAAGAGGGGAATCCCGAATCCTGGCAACAGTTGGCTCGTGGGATAACCCAGTACGATGGCGAATGCATCATGCAGTTGATCGTACCGACATATATGGAAGAGGTCCTGGTGAAGGCCCATATCATCGGTATCGACAATATCGCACGCATTCCACTCACCAGTGCGAACGTCCGTTACGATTTCGGCGGCACCCTGGGCGCCATGTCAGCGCCGGTTCGTGGGCCGGTGGTCAAGTCCACCTTGACTCGCGATTACACCTTCATGGGGAACGGTGAGTTTGACTGGAGCAATCTGGGACGCCCCTACTACCTGATGGATGCCCAAGATACTTTCAGCGCAGAATTCTTCGATAATGTGACGAATATGCTGCCTGAAGCGGTGAATATTAACACTCACCATCCCGAGTATATCCTGCAGCAGACTGAAGCGCGTCTGCAACTGCTGGAAGATGCCCATGTGACGATCAGTTACGTGCATGAAAATGCCGGCTATCTGAATGCAATGGGTTTTTATACTTACCCGGGTGAAAACATACCTGCCAACCAGGACGCCGTTGATCCGCTGACAGTAGTATTCCCGAACTGTTCCTTCCCGAACAGTGGCGGTGAGATGCAGACCGGCGACAAGGTTGATCTGGGAGATTTCGATGCCGGAACAACCATGTCCTTCTTCGCGGTTGCCGATGGTTGGCTGCAAGCGCAGCATACTGTAGGCGATGGAAGATGGCTGGTGATGAGTGACGATGCTTTGAACGATTCCGATATGCGTCAGGCCATCTTGCTCCAGGATCAGTATCGTCATTTCCTGATTCTTGGCTTCGAAGATATTCTCCGCGACCGTGGCGGCGATAATGACTTCAACGACGCCATTTTTTGTGTCAAGGTGGAGCCCTGGTCCGCAGTAGATACGACCGGTTTGCCGCCGCTTGATGTGCCTGATGAAGACAGGGATGGCGATGATGTACCGGATGTCGTGGATGAGTACCCGGATGATCCGGATAAAGCGTTTAACAACTATTTCGATGGCGTGGTGGCGTTTGAAGACTTGTGGCCGATTCAGGGCGACTATGACTTCAACGACCTGGTGATGGCGTATGAGATCAACCAGATTACCAACGGCGAAAACCTGATTACCCAGATCGAAGCGGACTGGACCATCAAGGCGGTCGGCGCTGATTACGACAACGGTTTCGCTTTTGAGCTTCCGATTTCCCCCGGCTGGATTGCCAGTGTTTCCGGCTCCGATTGCCAGGGAACAGTATTCACCGGTTTCAGCGGTTCAGCGCCTGAAATCGGACCCGACCTGGCCGTTATCCCGGTATTCGACCGTACGGACCAGATCATTACCCCGATCAACCGTTTCGTAAATACGGACCCGTCTGATCCGGTGCAGGTTGCGCCGACAACTGAAATCGTGATTACCTTTACCAACGGGCTCCCGCAGGATTCACTCAGCGCACCGCCATACAACCCGTTCATTGTTGTCAATGGCTTGCGTACCCATGAAGTCCACCTGGCGGGACAGGCTCCGACATCCATGATGAACATGACATATTTCGGTACTGAGGACGATGCTTCCGATGTCGGCGCTGGAGAATACTATGTAACTTCCAGCAATCTGCCATGGGGACTGGAGGTTCCGGAGGACTGGAAACACATGTACTCTGGTGTCGATATTACGGAAGGCTACCTGTACTTCGAAGATTGGGCAGAATCCGGCGGTACAGTCTACATGGATTGGTACCAGGACCGTCCGGGCTATACAGATGATTCCGTGATCTTCGATGGCGATTGACGGTGTTGTTCTGTCGCTGATTGCATGACTTTTGATAACAAAAGGGTGGCTGATCGGCCACCCTTTTGTCGCTTCCAGGGAGGATGGAATGAGCCTGTTGCGACCGGATCGCATCAAGCGATTGCTTGGCATCACGATACTTGCAATGCTCATGCTGGGAGGTGTTACTCCCGTTTTTGCACAACAACACAAGCATCTGAACAGACGTGATATTCGCACCTCTTTCATGTACTACACCATGTCGGTCGGCTTGTCGCAGGTCATGGGCGATGTAAGCGACTACTGGAAGATCGGCGCGGATGTAGGGCTCGAAGTATACACCAACGTGACGCCGAACCTCCTGACCGGGTTGCGTGTAGGCTACTGCGGCTGGCATCCGGACGATGGCGATGTCAACCGGGCGTTCCCGGAATCGGCAACTATTCGCGGTGGTGATATTACCGGGCGCAGCAATATGTTCGAAGTATTGGGCGGCGTTCGCATTACTCCGGCACAAGCGCACAAACGTACGTTCAGTTACGTCTTCCATGTGGGCGGCGGGCTGTATATCAACACGACTACGGTGAAGGATTCTATCGGTGATGATTACCAGGGACGCAAATCCCATTGGGCGCAGGGCGGTGTCAATGGCGGCTTGGGATTCCGGTTCTACATGGGCAACGATGTGCTGCTGGAAGTGCTGCCGATTTACCATCTGATCTTCGCTGACCTGAAACATACCGAGTATTTTGATCTGATCGATCCGAAGAGTTACATCGCTGTCAATATCGGTTTTGTGATTGTACGGCAGATGCGGTAGTGATTTTCTAGTCTCGCGCGAATCTATTATCCTCTCATGTCATCCCCAGGCTTCCCACATGTCATCCCCGGCGCCGACCGGGGACTTGTGCGCCGAGGCGTATCTCGAGAATCAATGTGAGAATCCATTTGCGCGTGGCCAGAAAGCCTTCTGTCGGGTCGCAGCATAGGGAATGTTTGAACTGCATCTCACTTGAAACCCGACACGCAGCCTATCTCACATGAAACCCGACAGCAAGCAGTCGGGCCACGCCGCCCAAACATAATTCTCTTTCTTATCCTATTCATCCTTAATCATCCTGTACATCCTGTGAATCCACCGGATGGAGGACTATCTGGAAACAGCCTGCACAACTACACTTCCCCAACTGCCCTGGTGAATCAGGTTCGTACGGAAGCGTTCCAGTCGGTAGAGCGGGGTGGTGGGATCGAGTTTGGCGTGTAACAGCGCAAGGCTATCAAACAGGTAAACAGGTGTGTGTTCAAGTAGTTTCAGTTCAGGCGGACATGATATGAAAGGTCGTTTACGGATGACCAGCACACCTTCGTACCCGGCATCACGCGCCAGTTCCAGCACATGACGGTCGTACCAGCCGAACGGTGGGGAGAGCCAACGCACCGGCGATCCTGCAGTGTCTTCCAGGCGTTTCTTCGCCTCAACGATTTCCCGGTAGCGCTGGAAATGGTTCAGTAGTCCGAAATGGATATGCGACGCGCCATGACACCCGATCTCGTTTCCGGTTTCCACCCAGGTACGGAGCTGCTGCTTGTCCATATGCCGGAATTTCAGCCCGAAACGTCCCGCATCCCATGTGTTCACCTTCCCGATAAAATCAACCGGAACAAACGTAATCGCATGAAAGGCGTGTTCGGTCAATACCGGTAGCGCATGGGTAAACACCGATTCCAGGGCATCGTCAAAACTAAGGATAAGGGGATTTCCCAAGGCTGTTTGCACTTGTGAAGGAGCAACTCCCGAATATCCCGAAGACGCGAGGAACTGTACCTGGCGTGCAAAGCCGGAAGGCGTGGTATGGGTAATCCCGAATTCGAACTGGCTGGAAATCTTATGGTATAGCAGGGCTGGGACCGTGCGCACGGCTCAAACCCCGGTATGGCCGAAACCACCCGCGCCACGTTCCGTATCCGACAACTCGGCAGTCTCTTTCCACTCAATGCGCATCACCGGGCAGACCACCATTTGAGCGATCCGGTCACCACGTCTGATGGCAAACGGATTCGCGCCAAGGTTGGAGAGCAGCACACGCACTTCGCCACGATAATCGCTGTCGATGGTTCCGGGACTGTTCGGGACAATCAGGGAATGTTTCATGGCGAGGCCGCTTCGAGGCCGCACCTGCGCTTCATAACCGCGTGGCACCGCAATGGCAAACCCGGTCGGCACAGCAACTGTCTGCCCGGGAAGGATGGTCAGTTCCTTTTCCACAGCCGCGAAAATATCCATCCCGGCCGCATCTTCCGACATGGATTTGGGTAACGGTACATCACCGGTTTTCTCCGGCGCCAGCCGTTTGATTTCCACGATCATGGGGTTGGTCATGACTTTCCCTCCATCAGGGTTGCGCTTTCAGCGCGGATGTTCTTCATGAAAAGAGTGAGTTTGTTCTCATCCAGCTCGCCGTTGGTCCGTAACCCGGTACACAGGTCCAGCGCGTACGGGGCAACGTAGCGCATGGCTTCAGCTACATTAGACGGCCGTAAACCACCGGCCAGGAACAGGGGTTTGTTGATCAGGGACCGGATTCTGGCGCTGAGCTGCCAGTTGTGCGTCTTCCCGGTTCCGCCAAGAATTTTTACTTCTGCATCGGGTTGACCGCTGTCGAGCAGGATCGCATCAACCAGAGGAGCGACCTTCATTGCCTTGTCAACAGACTCAGGCCCGGTTACATGAATGACCTGGATGATGTCAACTCCCGGCAAGGAATCCCGCAATTCCTGGTAGCTGCCTTCGGTCAGATCATCGACTATCTGAATACCACCGACACCGGTACGTCGCTGCTGTTCGATAATCGCGGACGCACGGGTTTCGCTGGTAAGCAAAACAGCGGAGACCCCCGGGGGAGTCTCCGCAGCTATTTCGGCAATTGTATCTTCTGAAATCGGACCAAAACCACTTGGCATTTTACCAACCAGTCCGACAAAAGTTGCACCGTAACGTACGGCCAACTGCATTTCCGCTACATTCTGAATACAACAGATTTTAACCCTGGGAAAAGCAGTTTCGTACATCTTCTGGCGCCCCCTTCAGTTACTGACGCATCTTCCGCGCTTGGGCCTGTACGGCGCCGATAGCAGCGATGTTTACAATATCGTCCACGTCACAGCCACGTTCAAGCACGTGCATCGGCAGATCCAGCCCGGTGAGCATCGGTCCGAGCAGGGTGGCATTGCCAAGGCTACGCAGCAAACGATAGGCAATATTGGATGCGTTCAGGCTCGGGAAGATCAGGCAGTTCGCGCCGCCCTGGATCTTCGCGAAGGGATACTCTTCTTTCAACAATTCGGGAGACACAGCGATATCCGCCTGCAACTCACCATCAACATCCCAATCCGGATGGATCTTCCAAAGCTTCTCAACCGCTTTCGCCATCTTCTCGGTGCCCGGATGCTTGTTGCTTCCGAAGTTGGAGAAGCTGAGGAAGGCCATACGCGGCTTGATCCCCAGGCTGCTGACCAGTTGATGCACATTTTCTGCAATCTGGACCAACTGATCTTCGTCCGGGCTGAAATTGACCGTCGTGTCAGCCAGGAAGTAGGGCTTGTGGTTGATGATCGCCATGTAGACACCCGCGAGGATGCCGCCATTGGTGCGATCCTTCATGACGCGCATCATGGGACGGATCAACAACGGATAGTAACGGCTTCTTCCGGAGATGTATACATCCGCGTCACCCTGGCGAACCATCATCGGGCCGTAATATACTCCGGTACGCATGTCGCGGATGGCTTCATCACGGTTGACGCCCTTACGATTCCGCAGGTTGTAGTACAGGTCAACGTATTCGTTGAAACGTGGATGCTTTGCCGGTTCCACGATTTCCACATTCTGCAGGTTCAGGCCCAGCTCTTCGATCTTGGCTTTGACCTCTTTTTCACTGCCGAGCAGAACCGGTGTGCCGATGCCTTCTTCGGCAATGATGTTGGCTGCACGCAGCATCTTTTCATCGGTACCGGCGCCAATCGCGATCCGGTGAGGTGTATCCTGGGCAACATGGATAAGACGACGGATGATCTCGCGTTCCGCGCCAAGGTGTTTCTCCAACTGGTCGCGATAGGCTTCCCAGTCCTGAATTTCCTTACGCGCGACGCCGCTATCTACAGCCGCTTTTGCAACTGCAACCGCTTCCCGGGTCAACACGCGAGGATCAAATGGTTTCGGAATCAGGTATTCACGACCAAATGAAATCTTGTTTGTGTGGTAAGCACGCAAAACAGTGTCTGGAACGTCTTCCTTTGCCAGGTCTGCCAGAGCGTGCGCGGCGGCAACCTTCATCTCTTCATTGATCGCCTTGGCACGAACGTCCAGAGCGCCACGGAAAATGAAGGGGAAGCCGAGTACGTTGTTTACCTGGTTCGGATAGTCACTGCGGCCTGTGGCCATGATGACATCGGAACGAGCGGCTTTCGCATCTTCGTAGGTAATCTCCGGATCAGGATTCGCCATGGCGAAAATGATCGGATCATTGGCCATGGAACGAACCATGTCCTGGGTGACAACATTCGCAACCGAAACACCGGCAAATGCATCGGCGCCAACCATGGCTTCCGCCAGGGTGCGCTTGTCCGTATCGGCAGCAAAGTAGGCCTTGTACTTGTTGTAACGGGGATGACCTTCCACCAGGTCCTCACGTCCCTTGTACAATACACCCTTGCTGTCACACATCAATACGTTTTCGTGAGATACTCCTAATGATTCATAGAATTTTGCACAGGCAATACCGGCAGCGCCGGCGCCATTGAAGACTACTTTCAGCTCAGCCATGTCCTTCCCAATGATCTCAACTGCATTGAGGAGTGCTGCGCCTGAAATAATCGCTGTACCATGCTGATCATCATGGAAAACCGGGATGTCCAGCATTTCTTTGAGAGTTTCTTCGATGTAGAAACACTCGGGGGCCTTAATGTCCTCCAGGTTAATGCCGCCGAACGTGGGTGAAAGCAGCTTGCTGGCAAGGATGACTTCCTCTGGATCCTTGGTGTCAAGCTCAATATCGAATACGTCAATGTTGGCAAAACGCTTGAACAGAACGCCTTTGCCTTCCATTACGGGCTTGCCGCCCAGGGGACCGATGTCACCCAAACCCAATACTGCGGTACCGTTGGAAATAACAGCAACAAGGTTACCTTTGCTGGTATACTTGTATGCTTTCTCGGGATCTTGTTCGATCTCAAGACAGGGCACAGCTACACCGGGAGTGTAGGCTAAAGAGAGATCACGCTGGGTGATGCAGGGTTTAGTTGGTGTGACGGATACTTTCCCCGGAACAGGTTTACTGTGGTATTCGATCGCTTCCTTGTCGTACGCCATGGTGTATCCCTTTTGTAACCTGTTGAAACGTATTAACCGTGCTCAAGCATGCCCGTAACTCCCAAAAAAAGGCGGGCTGCTGCACGGCTACTACCAAGTTACAAGATGGGAAGTCCCGGGGCAATGTTTGGGGTACCCGAGCCTCGTACCATTTTTCACAAAGTTATAGCTAACTTCCAACGATAATCTGAATCCATGCCCTGAATCGGAAGCATTTTTATCCGTCGGTAAGTTGAGAGAAAGCAAATGCCTTTGAGCTGTTTATTCACAGTGATTACACGCTTCGTTGCGAAAAGAGTGTCGCCATATAGGCTGATCAACGCAGGATTCTACGCGGGATGTTATATAAGTTAAGCTCTCTTAATAAACTGTATAAACTGTCAATGATTCCCGCGGCTGTGATCTCGACCACCTGATCCCGTCACTTGCGCATGTAATCTCCCAAGGGTAGCTTACTTAATATCAATAAACACGGGTTCTGTCATGCCCCATCGTCACCTGAAGAACACAGGACTGTCCGATTCAGGAAGCAACCTTCAACCACTACGACCTAAAAGCGTTGATGAGTTGGATATTCCATCAGCAGATTTTCACAGCAGCCGGGATCTGCTTGAAAAGTTCCTGGCAACGCCGCTTCAAACGACCTATTCCTCCCCAAGCACCGGGAAAAAGGTAACCGTAAAAAACGCCATGGTCATCATGAAGCCGGGGGAAATGCGTGATTCTCTGGTGGACGCACTGGCTGAATTGAACCTCGAAGTGTTCCTCTATGACAATTTCGAGATGATCTTTGTCTCGGAGTACCAGAAGGCGGAGTTGATCATTCTTGAATCTCGCCAGGGTGATTATCATGCGGTTGACTTGATGCGCCTGTTGATTCGGGACGAAGCGCTATCACCGACACGCTTTGTGATAATCGGCCGCAATCCCGCTGATGCTCGGGAACATGAGTGGCAGGGATTGGGGAAAGGACTGTTCATGCGCAGTCGTCTGCCCCTGCCCTGGATAAAAAGGACGCTGGCGGAATGGTTGACCGAAGAGATGAAACCGGAAGAAGTCAATCCCAGCATGCAACTTCAGCCGCTTTTATTAATCGTTGACGATGACCGGGAGTTTATCGAGGTTTTCCAGGAAGCGCTGCAACTGAAGCTGTATCGCGTGATCACAGCCGAAAATGGCGCCGAAGCAGTCAAGCAGGTGCGAAAAATGAAACCGGATGTCGTATTGATGGATGTCGATATGCCGGAGAAATCCGGTTTCGAAGCGTTGCGTACCTTGCGGGCGTTCAAGAGTACAGAACGGATTCCGGTCATCATCATGACCGCCCACCAGGAGAATCGTTTTCAACACGAAGCCGTGCAACTGGGCGCGACCGCGTTCATGCAGAAACCGCTGGACCTGAACCACGTTCATGATCAAATCCAGCACATTATCACAGCCCGGGAATGGGAATAGCTGAGGCGCTGAAAGAACCATGGCAAAAAAGTCTTTTCTGGATCGTTTGAAACAGGGAGTACCCCTTCTGGCCGATGGTGCGCTGGGGACACTTCTCCAACAATCCGGCGTTCACTGGAAGCAATGCCCCGAAGAACTCGTATTGCAGGACTCGTCTGCAATCGCCCGTCTGGTTAAATCGTACAAAAATGCTGGCGCTGAGATTCTTCAGACTTGCACCTTCGGCGCGCATCCGGAACGACTGGCGTCTTTTGGGCTTGAAAACCGGGCTGAAGAGATCAACCGTGCAGCCGTGAGGATTGTTCGGGAAGTTGCTGACGAAGAATGCCTTGTTGCGGGTGTCCTGGGACCGGCCGGTTTCACCTCTGCGACGCCGCCAACGGAAGGGCAAATCAAGACTGGATATGCGAAACAGGCTGGGTGGATGTTGGATGAGGGGATTGATCTTATTGTAATAGAATCGGTGTTGAGCGTTGATGAAGCCAACCTCGCAATCCATGCGATTCAGGAAGTTACCGGGCAGGCTATCCCCATTGTTGTCTCGTTCAGTCCGGTCATGAAACAAGGGCAATGGCAGACATTTCAGGGCGAACCGCTTGAGGAGGCAATCAAGAAGGCTGAGCAGGAAGGTGTTGCTGCCGTCGGTGTGAATTGCGGTGATGGGGCGGTTGCCCTATCATCACTCATGCGCCAGCTTACTGAATGGACCTCACTGCCATTATGGTATGCGCCTTCGGCTGGAGTACCCGTGCAAAGTGATCGGGGATTTGCATGGCCTGAAAATGAGCAGACCTGGACACAAGCCGCCGGGGTATTAATCAATCACGTGAGAGTAGTCGGAGGGTGTTGCGGTACTGCACCGGCGTATATTAAAACTCTAAGGTCGCTTATTGACGCTGTTCTGTAGTCAAGAGAGTACTGTCCCATTCTGTCATCTCCAGCGCAGTAGACTGTATCAGAATAGAAAACACTCTCATCCCAGCCTGGCAGGCGGGGACTTGTGCGCCGAGGCGTATCGGGGATCTTGAGTAGAGCCGAACAAAGTTGTTATTCGATAACCTTACCCTTAATTCGTGACAGTTTTTGAGTGATTTAACCATACTTCAAACAACAAGCAGAAGCAGATGTTTGACGAACTGGAAGAGTTTCTCAGTCATTTACGGTTGGAGCGTACACGTAGCGAGCATACGGTTGACGGCTACCGTCACGACTTGCTGCGTTACATCGCTGACATGAAAGACCGTTTCATGATCACACGCGCCGAACGTGTGGAGAAACGGAACATCGTCGAACACCTGGCGTTGTTGAAAGATCTTGGGCTAGCCGAGAGCAGTCGTGCACGCGCTGCCAGCGCGATCCGTCATTTTCACAAGTTTCTCGCCGCGGAAGGATTGACGCGACGCGACCCGGCGGCCGGTATCAAAGCCTCACGTCGTACCAGCCATCTTCCAACTTTCTTGACCATTGATCAGGCGCAAGAGCTGGTGGAATCGCCTTCTACCGGTGATCCACTGGGCGTGCGGGATCGTGCCATGCTGGAGATGCTGTGGGCGTGCGGGCTGCGGGTCAGTGAGCTGGTGGGGTTCAAACTGCGTGACGGGTTCTGGAAAGAGGGCTTTGTCCGCGTCTTCGGGAAGGGATCGAAGGAACGGATTGTGCCCATCGGGGATACGGCGGTCTATTGGATACGCGACCGTTACCTGCTCAACGGCGACCGTGCCAACCTGGCGCGTGATTATGGCAAAGATGAGGGGGCGTTATTCCTGTCCATACGGGGACGTCCGCTGACCCGGGATGCCGTATACAAAATCATCCGAAAATATGCCGAACCGTTAAAACTACGAGTTCATGTCACGCCACACGTTTTCCGGCATACCTTCGCCACGCACCTGATCGAGGCCGGCGCGGATCTACGCTCTGTGCAGGAAATGCTGGGCCATGCCGATATCGCTACCACCCAGATCTACACCCATGTCGAGCAGGACTTCATGCGCGAGGTCCACCAACGCTTCCATCCCCGCGCCTGACTCTCACTCTTCGCCAGACTCTCAAGCAGAATTTACAGGATGGGCAGGATAAAAAGGATGAACAGGATGATTGACTCTCAGGATAATAGGATGATGAGGATGTGATTATAATGGTATTTTTTTGTTGTAAAGTTGGCTGCTCACAGGAATTTGTGTGAATTATCTACGAGTTCGTTTCGTCAGGTCTTGACGTGATGCCGTTTTCGCGTTCTTCTCCGCAATTTCAGACACCTGTCCGACTTCACACATGCTATTTCGCTTGATGGATCGTCATCAGGCATCACGTTGTGACCTGACGACAGCGAGAATGTTGAATCAGGTGGCAGGTCACAACGCGACAATAACAGGGCGCGAGGTGGTTTCAGTATCATTGTGCATTCTGGAAAACACAGCAAAAGTCGAAGACGAAATGTCGCGTCAAGACCTGCCACAACATCGCCCGGATGCACAAATTCTTGTGAGGAAACGTAAAGTTGATATAAATAGAAAAGCAGGTCAGATTTTCTATGATCTGCCTGCTTGAGAGACTCAAAACTTGAACACTACAATTCACTCACGAGATAGATTCATCCTAACAGGTTGCCCTGAAGAATATTTCTTTGCTTTTGTTTCCTTGCGTCTTTGCGTGAGACCTTTTCAGACCAACAGAATATGCCCATCTAAAACGCTGCGTTCAGCCCCACGCCCAACACCGTCTGTTCGCTTTCCATGTCGTAGGTTGCTTCCAGGCCGAGGCGGATATTGGTTTGTACCAGGTAGCCGAAGTGCCCGGTGACACTTTCATAGTCCGAACCCAGGTCGGAGGCGATACGATTGTACAATCCGGTCACGTACCAGGTGCTGTGATCGCCATGCGGCCAGAATACAGCCTCTGCAATCATGCCCTCGGTTTCCATGTCATCTCCGGAAACATTAGCGAACAGGGGATCAGAGTCGGTACGCATCAGGTATTGTCCGCTGATATCGACAGGTCCCAACCCGAAGCCAAGATCAACCCCGATGATGTTGACGTCGTTGGTGAGTGCGGCGCTGTTTTCCTCTGAACCAAACAGGCCGAAAACACCGATCCCGGCCAGCCCGGCGATATCCTGGCTCAGGTGTCCGGCAAAAACCTTGTTGGCATCGGAATCGAAACTATGGTCACCGTTTGCAGCGCCGATACCGTTCCCGTTCACGGCAATAACTGTCAGTCCGGTCCCGGTGTTGGTCGGCAAGCCCCAGGTCACCATCATACCGCGATCATAGGAGAGACGGATCGAAGATGCGCCGACACGTTGCTTGTAGGGGACATAATCTTCATAGGTCAGGCGCAACTCGCTTTTCAGCATAGGATCGGACAGGGCAAACTGACCGACATAGATGTCCAGATCCTGCCCCAACATGTTATTGAACATGATGAAGGCATCGTCCAGGCCCTCAACCACACCACGTTCGTCCATATAAAAATAGAGGTAATAGGACACATGCTCCGTCAACGCGCCGCCGCTGAACAATTTGATTTTATACGGCGTCCGGAAATCCAGATCCTTTTGGTTGGTCTCATCTATGATGGCGTAAGATTCAATCCGCATGGCAATCGGAAAGTCACGGATCAGATCCAGGTTCATGTCGCCTGTGTCCACGAAATAGCGCGGAGATTCCTGGTCCTCGAGAATGAAGCCATTTCCCGCGAATTCGTCGCCGTAATCTTTCAAACGTGGAAATGGAGCATGGCAAGTCGTGCAGGACATTTGGTATTTACGGGCAAAAGCCGGAATCGCCATCGCCTGCTCAACGCCCAACATCACAAACAGACCGGTCAGCAACAAAACAGTCAGCACCTTCTTCATCGTACCCCCTCTATGGTTTTACTCAATCGTCTTTTTATCGCGAACATTTCCTTGAACACTATATCAGAATTTGTCGCAATCCCGACTCACTCGTTGTTGCATTTTGGATTAATGCAGCATCATTGTATTTCTCTGCAACGGTAGTGGTGACCTTATCACGTGTGAGTCGGGCCACCCGGGTTTCATTGATTTCTCGCGATCACTTCCTTAAACGCTATTTCAGAAGCAGCAGCGCTTTCATCCCCACGAAGGTGGTGATCCAGGCAAGTATCGACAATACAACAAGTTGCGCACACAAACAGCTTTTTATGTACCGAGCCTCTTGAGAATACTTAACTTCTTGTAATATCGCAATATGACTGGATTCCCACCTACGTGGGAATGAATACCGTTTTCACATCAGTGCATCTACGGCAACACCGTCACCAGTGTACTGTGACTATTCACCAATACAGTATGGCCTTCTTCTTCCGCGCCAAGCAAATCCGCGACAGGTTTGACCAGCAGTTTGTAGTACATGGTTGCGGTAATGGTCATCTCGCCCGGTTCCGCCTCAAAGGGCAGGTCAAACGTATAGGTTTCCAGCTTGGTCTCACGTGGGCCGATCCGGTAGTCCGGACCAAACGAGACCGTGTTCCACTGCATGATCGTCATGCGTCCCTGGGGATCGAGATAGGGCATGCGGAAAATCCGGTCACCAACCGGCACACCATCACGTTGCACTCCTTTGAAATCAGCAATGCCGAGAATTGGTCCCATGTCCTGATAGGCCAGCACATCTGCTGCGATGGTCATCTCCTCGCCTTCGAATCCTTTGGGATCGACCGGGAGATGATAGGTGTTTCCGGCCGCGTCTTTCGCTTCCACATGCACCCAGACAATTCGATCTTCCACAGAACCGGTGGGGAATTTGTGCCCGGTCTTGCCATTGAACAGCGCGAGGGTGAACTGCACCGTTTCGCCGGGTTCCGCTTCACGGATGTCCGGGTGAATCCGTAGCTCAATGGTCCCTGCGATCTTGCCCGGATCATGAGCGCCGTGGAAAAGATGCTGCGCTGTGTCTTCGTGTTCGTTGCCCATTTTCGCAGAACGTCCGGGCGAGTACGTCATATGACAGTCCTGGCAGACCACACCCTGTTCCGCGTACGGGCCTTCTTTCCACTCGAGATGAGTGGATTTGACCCACATGCCGAAACCGTCCTTCTCGTTGTGGCAGGTTCCGCAGAATTCCGCTGTCTTGACAAAATCGGAATAGACCATTTTATGGTGTGGCGAGGGGACTGCTTCGCCTTCTTTCCTCGGGCCTTGTTTTTCCTGCCCCGGTTCGATGATCCAGTTGAAGTTAAAAGGTGTGTCCCCCTCAAAGCCGGTAATGGTATGGCAGACATCGCAGGCGACAGATTCATCCGCACGGCTGTTGCCGGGACGTGGTGGGGGAACATCGCCCGCCAGCCATGCCATTGGGGTATGACAACCGTTGCAGCCTTCGTGAGCGGTCTCGAATTCCTTGTCCGCGTCACCATGAGCGACAGCCAGGTCGAAGTACTCGACTTCGTCCCAATGGTGAGTATAAGCCTGGCTCATCATGGCCTGTTCCCACTGACGGAAAATGTCCTGGTGACAAGCACGACAGGCGCCGGGATTCTCAAAGTCATCGTACGAATAAGACCCCATACGGGCGTCCCCGGATGGGCCGGCCAGAACAAAGGAAGCAACGATCAGGAGCAGTGACAGGGCAGAAAGCAGGATGCTTCTTTTCAACGTGAATAGCATGATCCCTCCCGTAAATCAGGCAACAAAAAGAAAATAGGTGAGCATTATCCTCCATGATTCACAACAAATGTAGAAAACTTGATGGGGGATAAAAACTGTCTGCCAGAAAAAATGAATAGAAATGAGTTAGCATAAACACAGGCAAAGCTATATCTGAAAAGATTACTTGCTGGTGGTGAATATTGATAATGAAAGAGTTGGTTTGGTTGTCTGAAACATTAAACAGGACAAGCGCTCTGACGTCTGAATACTTAGTGGGGGCAAAACAAAATGTTGACAGATCCAGGCATGGGTCTAAAGCTTTGGCTTTCCTTGACTCTTGTGGAATACGGTTCTTTTTCGTATCCTCCCAACTTGAGAAAATATTTGGGATTTCAAGGGTATTATGGCGCGCTCAGCGTTACAACATACAAAACCTGCAAACGGCATTGCGAAGGACTTTCGTAGTGCTTTGCTGTCTACCGGACTGATCACGGCTTTTACCCTGTTGACAGTGCTGGCGTCGATGGTACGTGTTCCCTTGCCGTTTTCCCCGGTTCCGATAACCGGGCAGTTGTTTGCCGTATTATTGGCCGGGGCGTTCCTGGGATCAACTCGTGGCGCTTTCAGCCAGGGGCTGTATCTGCTATGGGGCATCAGCGGATTGCCGTTGTTTGCTGCCGGAACGGTCGGTCTGGCTGCCTTGATGGGGCCGACGGGCGGTTACCTGATCGCATTTGTCCCCGCGGCGATCCTGGTTGGGTTCCTGGTAAAACGGTCCGAGAACTATTTCCATGTCTGGATGAGTATGTTCCTCGCCAGTTTGCTAATTCTCGGATTGGGGTGGCTGCAACTGGTGCTCTTCTACCAGTATTCGCCGGTTACGGCTTTCATGCTGGGCGTTGCGCCGTTTCTGCCCCTGGATATCGTAAAAGTCTGCCTGGCAGCCGGTGTCGTGATGGGATACCGTAAGGTTCGTAAGAAGTGATTGATGATCATGCGTTGACTTTTATACCCTTGTTCAGTCGATCAAGGGTTTTCTTTTTCTGTCTGTGGACAAGGATAGGAAACAGATAAACTAAACCGTCTTGGAACAACTTTTTCAAAATCTCCGAAAATGAGGCGAGTATTATTGGGAGCAGGTCGTTATATTCCTTTAATCCCGGAACAGTTTTTTGCGCACGGTGGGGCAGGCAGCACAGGGGATCGCCTGTGTGTTGAGCCGGCGTCTGCCCTCACCGTGTTTTTGTATTCCTGCATTTGATCGTCGAAAACAAAGTCCGCATGCCGTCTCGCCGTTCCTTGCTTTCCCTTTGCCTTCTGTGTAGTATCCGATTGTTAAGCTGTCCGAAACTGGCAGAGTTATTCATCGAGAAGGGGACATTGATCATGCAAAAATATATCAAGAACATCCTGCCTGTCGTGTCTGGAGTGGGGCTCATACTGGGGTTGTTGACGGGAGGTTGCGGTAAAAAAAATCACTATGAGTACGATCCCTTTCGCATAGTAGCCACCACAACCATTGCCGCAGATATTGTGCAGCAGGTTCCATTTCAAAGGGTGACACCTCTTCTGCCGGTCGGCGCCGACCCGCATGGCTTTGAACCGACACCCGCCGATATGAAAATCCTGGCTGATGCGAATGTTGTATTCCTGAATGGCCTGGGGCTGGAGCATTCGCTGGCGAACCTGCTGGAAGCGGCCGGGACAGCGGAAAAAGAAGTGGTTCTGTCGCAGGGAATTTCTCCACGCACCTTTGAACCGCATCAGGAAGAGGCCGAAGAAGCAGAACATGAGCATCATGAAGGCCACCATCATACGCTTGATCCGCATGTCTGGATGGACCCGGTCCTGGTGATGGATTGGGTGCGAGTGGTCACGGAAACCATGTGCAACCTTGACCCGAAGAACGATGACCAGTATAAGGAAAGAGCTGCGGCCTATATCGATTCTCTGGAACAACTGGATACGTGGATCAGGGAACAGGTCGCGACGATTCCGGAAGATCAACGAAAGCTGGTTACGGATCATCGTGTGTTCGGCTATTTTGCACAGCGGTATGGTTTCGAGACCACGGGTACCGTCTTTCAGGGGGTGAGTACTCTCGCGGAACCGTCCGCGCAGGAACTGGCAGCGCTGGAAGATCAGATCCGTGCGCAGGGAGTACGTGCGATCTTTACCGGAACTACGGTTAATCCGCAACTGTCCGAACGTATCGCCTCCGACACCGGAGTGAAACTAGTGCGTATCTATACTGGTTCACTTGGCGAGCCGGGCGGCGAGGCGGATACATACTTGAATTACATGCGCTTCAATGTGAATGCGATTGTGAGGGCGCTGAAGTAGTTACAAATCAGAACAGATAGTTGTAGAAAAAGGGGACAGTTTCCTTTCCCTGGTAATGAAGCTGATTCAGAAAGAAAGAGCTTCGGGGAAAGGTGGCTGTACCCTTTTTCCTTTGCCCCATGTATTATTTCTGCCCAACCGCCCGGGTGCGAGCACACCGGGCCACGCGGTTTCGCTCAGTGTGATACGTTTTGGGCCGATTTAATTTGCAGTCTGGCCCGACTGCTTGCTGTCGGGTATCCTCCCTCACCCAATCATCTCGCCATGTCTTGAGAACCGCCCCAACTCTCCTTACTATCCTGAACCCATAGAGTGGGATTCTTAACATGATTTCAGGGAGAGTACCATGCTTACCAATACCGATATTGCCAATGCGATGACCATCAAGCTGGATGGTCCGTTACCGGAACCGAAACCCTTTCTCGAAGGCTACCGTCGTGCGCCGAAACGCAGCCCGAAGCTGAACCGTGCGGATACCGAGCTGGCGCTTCGCAACGCCCTTCGTTACATCCCGGAAGAGCACCACGCCACCCTGATCCCGGAGTTCATGGAAGAGCTGCGGACTCGGGGACGTATTTACGGCTATCGTTTCCGTCCTGAAGGAAAACTCTGGGGCAAGCCCATCGACCAGTACAAGGGCAACTGCATCGAGGGAAAAGCCTTCCAGGTCATGATCGACAACAACCTCGATTTTGATATCGCGCTGTACCCCTACGAACTGGTTACCTACGGTGAAACCGGACAGGTCTGCCAGAACTGGATGCAATACCAGATTATCAAGAAGTATCTCGAGGTGATGACACGTGAGCAGACGCTTGTCATGCAGTCCGGTCATCCGCTGGGCCTATTCAAGTCCCATGAGACCTCGCCACGTGTGATCTCGACCAACGGCGTCATGATCGGCATGTACGACAACCCGGAAGACTGGGCTCGTGGTGCGGCATTGGGCGTTACCAATTACGGCCAGATGACTGCCGGTGGCTGGATGTATATCGGCCCGCAGGGGATCGTACACGGCACCTACAACACCATCAACATCGCCGGACGTATGATGCTGGGAGTTCCCAGCGACAGCGACTTGCGCGGCAAGCTGTTTGTCACTTCCGGCCTCGGCGGTATGAGCGGCGCTCAGGGTAAAGCGGTGGAGATCGCCAACGGCGCCGGGATCATCGCGGAAGTCGACGAGAGCCGTGTCAGGACACGTCATGAGCAGGGCTGGGTAAGCGAAGTAACCGCCGATCCCGCCGAAGCGTTCCGCATGGCGCGCGCGGCACAGGCGGATGAAGTCGGACTGGCAATTGCGTTCCACGGCAACATCGTGGATCTGCTGCAGTATGCGGTGGACAACAACGAACCCATCGACCTGCTTTCCGATCAGACCAGTTGCCATGTGGTCTATGACGGCGGCTACTGCCCGCAGGGGGTCAGTTTCGAGGAACGTACCCGTCTGCTGGATGCGGACAAGGAAGAGTTCCGTCGCCTGGTAGACAAGTCCCTACGCAAGCATTACGAACTGGTGAAAGAACTGCGTGACCGTGGCAGCTACTTCTTCGATTATGGCAACGCGTTCCTGAAAGCGCTTTACGACAGCGGAATCGACGAGATGTCGAAAAACGGGCGTGACGACAAGGACGGTTTCATCTGGCCGAGCTACGTGGAAGATATCCTCGGCCCGGAACTGTTCGACTATGGGTACGGCCCCTTCCGCTGGGTCTGCCTGAGCCAGAACGAATCAGACCTGATCAAGACCGATCAGGCCGCAGCGGATGTTATCGCCGGGATTCGTCCGGAACTGCGTTACCAGGACCGTGACAACATGATCTGGGCGCGTGACGCGATGAAGAACAGGCTGGTGGTCGGCACCCAGGCGCGTATCCTGTACCAGGACGCCAAGGGCCGTACCGAGATCGCGCTGAAGTTCAACCAGATGGTGCGTGACGGTATCGTCGGACCGATCATGCTGGGCCGTGATCACCATGACCCGGGCGGCACTGACAGCCCGTTCCGTGAAACCGCCAACATCAAGGACGGCAGTAACATCACGGCCGATATGGCGATTCACTGCTGGGGCGGCAACGCTGCGCGTGGGATGAGCATGATCGCGCTGCACAACGGTGGCGGTGTGGGCATCTCCAAGGCCATCAACGGCGGCTTCGGGCTGGTGCTGGACGGCAGCGAACGTGTTGATACTATTATCCGCAAGTCGATGCCGTGGGATGTGATGGGCGGTGTGGCGCGTCGTAGCTGGGCACGTAACCCGCACAGCATTGAAACCGTGGTCGAGTACAACCAGCAGAATGCTGATACGGACCATATCACACTGCCGTTCCTGGTGGATGACGACTTGGTGCAGCGGACACTGGACGCTGAGTTCGGAGAGTGATATTCACAGGATGTACAGGATGAACAGCGCTTAACAGGATGGGAAAGATAAACTGCGCTTAACAGGATGATAGGATAATAGGATTTAAAGGATAAAAAAACTGATTAATGGTAAAAGATAAAAGATAATGGATAAATGACGTAATACTACAAGGATAAATACTGAATTGTAACTTCTTCAGCCCGGTCATCTTGGCCGGGTTTTCTCTGATCTGCCGACATAAAACTCAGGCACAGAAGCAATCGTGGCAACGAAAAAACTACCGTCTGTCCCTAGTT
This sequence comes from bacterium, assembly GCA_963669175.1. Classification (GTDB taxonomy): domain Bacteria; phylum Electryoneota; class Electryoneia; order Electryoneales; family Electryoneaceae. The sequence goes on along the minus strand of OY769902.1, from coordinate 5,060,213 downwards.
TTAGTGGCAACGAAAAAACTACCGTCTGTCCCTAGTTTTAAAAACTACCGTCTGTCCCAAGTTTTTCGTCTACGCCACACAGGATGGAAGGATAGAAGGATATCAAGGACAAAGACTGGTAACTCGGCTGCGTATGGCCGGGGTTCTTCTGATCTGGCCGACTAATAACCCAGGCACAGAGGCAGTCGTGGCAACGAAATAACTACCGTCTGTCCCAGGTTTTTCCAAGGAAGTTCGCTGTGAGAAACAGTGGGCTATGTGGCAGGATCTATTTCCTAAGAGGCTGTGGGCCTCCGTTGAAGCCGCCATCTCCTGCCGATCTCACTAATTGGATCATTAGTCAACGGTTCGCTTTGCCATCCTTGATCAAAATCAATGTCCTGAGACCGTGGAAGATGCTTCCCGTCCTTCACCAAGTCCCGAATAAGAATTCGTGAGGGCAAGACGGCGGCTTGTCCAACAAAGATCGCTTCCCGACGCCGAAGCCCGGAGAGAACCTTTGTCAATCCGGCAAGGGAATCAGGCAGTATTCCTTGCACATGACTCCGATCCGAATCATTCGTGATGCGCAAGACGATCCATGAATTGCACTGTGATAACACGGTTGCCTCAACTTCACTCGGTCGCTGGGAAACAAGCATCAAGCCAATGCCGTATTTGCGTCCTTCCTTGGCAAGTCTTCGAATCGCATCCTGCGCGGCCTCGTATTGCGCTTCGCCCCGATTCGGCACGTAACGATGTGCCTCTTCGCAGACAAGGAGCACAGGATTCTTTTCGCGCTCTTCCCGCGTTTGCCAGAGTTTCACCGAAAACAGCGTCCTGGCAATCGCGGAACTTGCCGCGCCTGCCACTTCGTTTGGGACTCCGGACAAATCCACGATTCGGATGGGATCACTGTCGCCAATGAACTGCTTAACAATACTGGGCAACGGATCGGCGGTGCCGTCCCATTCTTTCATCATGAACGCTTTCCGAGTATCTCGACAAAGCGATTCAACTTTTCGAATGACTTTGGTGTATCCTTCATGCTTTTTCTTGTCGCGACCATCTGGACGCAGGGAGTTAATTGCGCCCACAAAACCATGGTTATTGTCCCTTGTTCCGTTCTTTTCTCCGAGTTCGTCTAAGCCATGCGGGTCGCCAATGTAATACGGAATTGGAGAATCAACGGTGATACTGTTCTCGTCTATACCAAGTTTTCGTGCCCCTTCTTGGCGAGCTCTCCAAAGCGCATTCATCACAATATTTGTCTGTGAAGTTGCGGCTTCCTCTGTCCTTCCAACTATAAGCGATACCGTTTCTTCCATATTGAGAAGCCAGTATGGAAGTTCGAGAGAGTCCTCATCGGTGCATAGTCTCACATGGTGCGGAAACGCCGTACCGTATTCATTGTGTGGATCGAGAACGACGATTTGAGGATGCCACTTCGAATGTTGAGCTTCGTTGCCTCGATCAAGAATAGAATGAAGAACGGCGGCAACTGTTCCCGACTTTCCAGCGCCAGTAGAACCCAATATGGCCGTGTGTTTGCCAAGAAGATCGTTCATTTCCGCGTAGCAAGGCGTTCCACCAGAGCCGACGTGTTCGCCAAGAAGAATTGTCGGGCCGGTTCCTTCTCCATAGATGAAGCTCAATTCAGAGCGCGGTGTCAGATAGACCTTCTGCAAGGGCAAAGGAAAAGTTGTTACACCTCGTTCAAATTCTAGCTTCCACTCTCCACTGTCAATACTCCACTGGCCTTCACCAAATAAATCAGCCTCAATGATTCGCTCGCTTCCGACCGATTCCGGGACAAGGCCCTTCTCACGCTCGTACTCTGATTTCATCCGGAGTCGGCCCACATATCCGAAAATCAGCCTAACGCCATAATGAATCTTGATGATGGACCCAAACTGCCCAATCGGATAAATAGAACCACCATAAACGCGGGTTAGTTCACTAATATTCGGATCGAGATCCGCAACTATACGTGTACCATCCACTTCGATGATAGCGCCGATTTCCAAATTTGAGATCGGCTCATTTGGCTTTCTACTAATACTCATCGTTCACCCCCAAGCAGCCGAGTGAGAATCTCAAATTTCCACCAAGACAAATCAGCGTCATGTTTGAATGAATTGCTGCCGTGAAAAAAACCTCTATTTGCATACACTCGTACTTGTTCTGATATCGCCGAATCATCCAGCCATCTCTTTAGTGTGCCTTCAGGTATATCTGTTCCAACAAACGCCACTACTGTGAGTCTTCCTTCCGATTGATGCAGAGCATTCTCAATTTCCAAATCAATATGCGAATCCCCAAAACCATATCCGCAAATCGCCAGGACCATTTCTTTACCTTCAGAAGGACACAGGCTTTGACGCATGTTACCAAGCATTGTGGCGAATGGGTCACGCTGAGATTCCTGATATTTCGTTGCTGCGGGATAGATCAACACATGTCTCTTGAGTGAAGCTGTATTAACCCCCTTTCGAATCCTACGTGGAAGCGGGTCCTTATCGAGAAGACACCAGTCAATCGAACCGTGCACCTTAAAAACTCGACTCGGTTTCTTGGCAGTCCTAAAGGAGTCCGGTTTCCACCACCCGGTAGCTCCACCTGCAAAGCCGTCACAGTAATCGACTCCTTCTAAGCCTAGAGCATCTTCAATCAAAGTATCATAATTCAGAATGAAGTAATCAACAGAACGGGGGGCCTTCCCAGCTTGCAGCGAAAAATGCACTGCTTTAACGAACTGTTGATGCGTTGTCGAATCGACATCAATGTCACCTATGATAATCGATATAGCCCCTTTTAATTCCTTGAGCGCGTCCTCGAGGTCGTTAGGACTGAAGTCTCGTGTGCCAATCTTGAGCGAAGTAGCGGTAGCGCCCCGGAACTGCCGCCTTGACGTGATGGAGTAGTAATCGATAAGTTCGCTAAGAAAATCCTCTATCGTGCAGGCTTTTCCTCCAGCGAAGTTATTCTCCATTGTATTCAACAGATACTTCGTCTGGTCACTTAAACCATTATGAGTTTTCACTTGATCCGTCAGGCCATCCATAAGGGGTAGCTTGGCGATCTTACTGCAGCCAGCGCCAAGAAGAAAAGCGAGGTTGCTCTGGGAAAATAGTTCCCTCATTTCCTCTACAGTGGGTTGGAGGGCTGGGGTTGAAAACTCCGCTAGACTCATTTTCTGCTCCGAATGCTGCTACAGAATTTCCACTGAAACGGATACTAGACAGAAGAGCTTCTTCATGTACCCGGAACGATATCGTCATACGCTAGTATACGGTCGCGTCCCGAGTTTTGGTGGAAATTGAGTTCCACCGTTCGGGTATTTGAAAGTTAGGCCGCCTCAAGATAGGAGTCAACGACCTCGATCACGAAAACGTCTTTCTTTTCTGCTTGCACACCGGCCTCTTCAAGAATAACTAGGGACAGACGGTAGTTTATTTGTTGCCACGACTGCGTTTGCGCTTGCGTGGGCGGCCCTCGGGGAACTTGACGCCCATGAGCATGATCGCCTCAAGACGTTCGGTTAGTATATGGCCCAGAATCCAGTTGATCGGGTTGATGTCGTGGGGACGTTCGGCCGCCTGTTCCGCAGTGATGTCCTGAAGGAAAAGCTCCAACTGGTTCTGGCTGATGGCGAACGTGATCTTCAAGTCTGCTGTGGTCATGGTAATCTCCAATAAACAAACTCTCTCTACAGGGCAATTTCCAGGAACAATGATTTCTGGTTAGTATAGGCTACTATAAAAATAAGTGGACTAATCTCTTTATTTATTTAAAATAGACCACCGCCGGGCAGCCGCTTCCGCTTCGCTTCAGCGTGCTTCAAGCCGGCGGGGCCAAAATACATGTAGCCCGGCCATGCCTGGCCGGGACTACTGATGAATCTATCAATGTATATCATTCTACGAAATATCAAATGGAAAAAACGCTACTCTTCCAACTTACGTATCCATGCGCCATACGTCTTCGCGGCATCTTCGAAAGAAGTCCCATCCTCCGTGGAGGCGATAACTTCATCGCCGTGGATCAGCTTGATAGTAGCATCGAGGTTTACCGGCCCTTCGAACGCAGGCTGAGTTTTCACCCTGTCGATGGCCTGCTTCGCATCGGCGATTACATCCTTCATATCCTTGTTGACCAGGTCGATGGTTGCCTTCGCTGAGAAGGGCTCGCCAACCAGTTCCGCGACCAGTGTCAGGAAGTCCTTCGAGTTGCCCGGCTTCCAGTAATGTTCCGCCAGCGCCGGTCCGACCTGGGGATTGTCCAGGATATAGCCGTACTCCTTGATAAAGTAGGCGCGAGTCTGGTAAACCGCCATCTGGGCCAGGACATAAGCGTGGTAATAGGCGCTTGATTCGCTGTCCAGAAGGTGCGGAATGGCGAGAATCGGACGGGAATCCGAATCCATATACACCATCTGCTTTTCAATTTCACGTCCTGCCTTGAGAATGTTTTCTGCTGTCAGCTCCTCATCGGCCATGTCGTATAAACGACGCTCGAAATACGGCACTACCATCAGTTTGCGCAGCAGGTTGGCACGATACAGGTAATCCTCTTCCAGCACCTTTTCGATCAGGTCGAAGGGCATGGCATTGCCGTCCTTGTCCAAGGCATAACGTGTCAGCCAGTCAGGATCATTGACCAGGCTGTCCAGGAACATGGACTGGGTTTCGGCGAACGCGATGGAGGTCGGCGCGAACTCCTGTGAGAAGCAGGGCGCGGGCATACGAATGTTGGAAAAATGCGCCGCGTGACCGCCTTCATGGAAAAGAGTTCCGGCCGCATTCTGCCCGCTGCCGATCTGTCCCGGAACCGCGAAAGAGGTGAAATTGATGCGAGCCGGGCGCCAGGTGTCACCGTCCATGAAAGATGGGCCGGGGCCGTGCATGAAACCGTTTTCGTACTTGCCTTTGCGTCCAACCAGGTCCAGAGTAAGTGTCGCGCCACGATACCCGATGCCCAACGCGGCAAAAGAACGTCCCCAGCGCTCGAAAGCCGTATCGAAGCCCATGTACGGGTCTTTTTCCGCTTTCAAATCACCGGCTGTAGCCTGTTCGAAGTTCCAGGCCTGCGCGGCAGCGTCGCCCTTTTCTTTGCGGATACGCTCTACCGATGCCTTGCAGGCTTCACGGGTATTGACCTCAAGCTCGTCGAGAAGTTCGAACAGATTCTCCTTGGAAAAGCCTTCGTTGACCTTGACACGGTAATCGTAAAAGTCCTTGTAACCGAGCAGACGTCCCAGGCGGTTACGCTGCTTCACGATTTCCGCGAAACCATGTTCCAATACGTAGGTTTCAATCGAACGCAGCCCTTCCCAGGCCGCCTTTCGTTTGGCTTCGCTGGCATCGGTCTGGATGATCAGGCGCAGTTGCACTGAGCTGGCTTCCACGAACTCGCCCGTTTCCGGATCGATATAGCCAAGTTTCATCTTTCCACGGGCACGATATAATTCGCCTTCCATCTCGATGATTTTCTTCTGCAAGGCTTTCGCTTCTTCGCTTTCAATGGCATTGGCCTCGAAGAATTTCAGCCAGCCGTTCAGGCCGATCTGCTCCGTTTCGGTCAGATTGGTCCGCTTCAGTTCCTCACGGATTTTCGGAAGCCAGGAGGCATCGGTGATGAAATCTTTCAAGGCAAATTCATGTTTTTCGAAATCACCGTCCGTGTATGTGGAGAGCCCCATTTTATTCGCCCAGAAGGCATCTTCACGTGTGGTGTGTCGTTGCAGGTATGTTTGGTTCAGGTCGTTGAATAAGGACATGATAAGCTCCGTAGCTGGTTGTGAGCGCCTGCAATACTGATTCGACTATATGAGCCGTTTCGTCAGGCAAAGTGCATGGGAGAGAATAGGGGTTGGGGTGGGAAACTGCAAGGGGAGGTTGGGGAGTGAGAAGGACTCTTTATCATGCTAGTGGACCATTGCACCTGCTATGATGTTTTCTGAGCTGCGCGCTTTGCCTCAGGACAAGGCGCTTGACTACAGACATAGCGGGCTATTTCAAGGGAAAGCAACGCAGTCATGGGGCAAAGCGCGCGCTCCCTTCGGGTTTGTTTTTGATGGCCGATTTCTGCGTTAGTTTCACTTAGAATAGAACCACTATGATTTCGTGAAACTGCCTTGAACTCGACTCATCAAAAACAAGCAGAACAACTCATATCAGGTGCAATGGTCCACTAGTGATAAGCCGTGAGTGATTCATTGTTGGCAGCCCGCTTCTATATGTTGAAAATGGGATATTATGCCAAGTCATCTTGATGTATTGCACAAATATCTTTAGCTTGCTACCATATTACGGTCTTCCAGCACGGCTCACAGGAGGCGTTATGAGTGACAAATTTGCCAAACAGTGTCTTAGAGTTTTTCATTGTGACCTTTCACATGCTGTTGTCTTTTCCAAATCGCTTCTTTCTGTCTTGTGGTGTACTGTTTTCATCCTCTTTACGCAATTACTTATCCCACCCTTGACCTCTGCCGAGACTTATGTATCCGGTGCAGTATCCGGCACATGGACGGTTGAGGGCAGTCCCTATATCGTGACGGGTGATCTTTCGGTATCGAACCTGGTGATCAATCCTGGGGTGGAAGTTATCCTTGATAGTGAGACGTCAACCGTCTTCATCGCCATTCAAGGCCAGATAACCGCCAATGGACAGGAGGGTGATTCGATTTATTTCCATGTCGCAGATGAGGAGATGAGTTATTTTGCATTCAGGCAATATGGAACCAGCAATCCAAGCCTGTTTCATTACTGCCGGATGGAAGGTACAGTCTATTTCTTTGCTGATGATACCAGTACCGAAATCGAAATTCGCCAATGTTCATTTCCGCACATATGGCCATGGGATCAGGCCTGTTTTATTGCTCAAACGGGTGGCTACCTGCTTTTAGAAGACCTGAGCATAAATTCTAACATTTTTGAAACCCTTGTGAATTATGGCAGTGTCGCCGACATCACAAATGTGACAATTGGAAGTGCTTGTGTGAATTCTTCTTTTTTTGTTTCTCATGCTGCTGCTCTATCTGTAGATAGTCTTGTGATGGATAACGGACGTATTAACATTTTTGATTCAGGTAATATTGTAGTTATAAACAGTTGTATAAAGGATATATATGTATATAACACGCAATCAACGCTAGTAGAGAATTCCAGGATCTGCACATTTAGTAGTCGATCTGAAGGCAATACCGAAGTTACTATAATGAATAATACGTTTGAATATTTGGGAGATCCTTTGGAAAATAACAGATATAATCCAACATCAGTGAACATACAAGGTGGCCAGGCAACATTTCAAAATAATATCGTTGATGGCGGTTTATATTGCAATTATCTTTCTTCCTCATCAATTTCCTATAACCTGATAAAAGGAAACCAGATTTATAATGATTGTGATGGCGACTATGTAAACAATACAACTGTGTACCAGCCTGACGTTCCTGCTCCGGAAAATACCGTCATTACTTTTGCTGATGGTGGTTCGCTCTCGATCTACAATAACCTGGTTATCGGGTACGGCGACAATACGACGAATTACGGTATGTATTTTAATGAGACTACCCCGGCTATTCTCCGCAATAACTGGTTTTTCCGTACCGGCGAGATGATTGGCGGCCCCGATCCGGGTTTCGATAATTTCGCAGGCGATCCTCGTGTCACTGATCTTGCCAACGGTGACCTGACGCTTCAGGCGGTATCGCCATTGATTGATGCCGGGCACGCCAATTTCAACTATGATCCGGATGGCAGCCCACCCGATATCGGTGCTTTCTATTTTGATCACCGGATCAATCACAGCCCGGTGTATGATGCTCCTCGTAAAGGCATAGCCGTGACCGGTCATATGTTCCGTTATGCGGCACGCGCTACAGACGATGGCGATGCTATCGACATCTCCTACCTGAACTACCCGGTCTGGTTGCATGTGGAACTCGAAGAAGATGAGCTGGACGCTGTGGAAGACTCCCTGGTGCTGACAGGAATGGTTCCGGAAGACGCGGAAGATTTCCTGTTCGTGCTTCAGTACGACACCCCTGCAGATAGCGCAGAACGGGCAACTGTACACGTCCGTGTCTGCCGCAGCCAACTGGAAGGGCCGGTGTCAGGCAGGCTATCCATTGCGGAATCACCTGTCTATATCAGCAATAACATCTATGTCAATGAACGGGACCAGTTGACCATCGATCCCGGCGTAGAGCTGTTGTTCCGTGATACCCACGATCTTGGGGCGCTGGTCGGGTTTGATATCTATGGGACGGTAACCTTGGCGGGAACAGCGGAGGATTCCATTTACTTCCGTAGCGCGACCTCTTCAGCCGTGGATGCCTGGCAGGGGGTCTACGCTGAGGGGGATGGCATTCTCAACCTGGATTATCTAGTGATCGAACATGCTCTTCAGCCCTTGTGGCTGGAACACTATCGGGATATCAACCTGTCGCATTGCCGGGTGTCCTATTATTGGGGCTATTGTTTACTGGCCCCCAATGACCAGGCCACACTGCTTGACAGCCGGTTCAATCACTGCGGAAATAACGGAGTAACACTAAGTGCGGTATTGGAAAAAAACTGCACAATCCGGAATTGTTCATTTTATGATATAGCGAAATCTGCAATACGTGGGCACATAGTAAATATAGTTGTAGATTCGTGTGATTTTACAGATTGTGAAAAAGCGATACTTGTTGTATCGGATGACAATAGCAATCATTATAGAGTATATTACAGCAATAATACATTGAATAATTTATTGTATGGAGTATTTATTGATAATTATTTAGTCCCATATTCATATATATACATAAACAATAATATTAGCAGGGATGTAAATATGTTTTATGCGTACAATGAAGCGCTAAGGTCTCATAATAATAGTATATTGACAAATAATACCTGTATTAATGGCAGATATTTTGTTATTGACTTTAACAGCATTGAGGATAATGTGACATATAAGATAACAAACAATATAATTGATGTCGATCAATATGTGTTTTACTCTAGTTTTATGGAAGGGGTACGAAATGTCAGGATCAGCTACAACCAATTTGTTGATAGTGATATAATTCATAATGTGGATAGAGCGACACTGGATAGTACAGAGAATCAGTGTGGTGATCCACTGTTTGTCGATGCGGAAAACGGGGACTATCGACTTCAACCGGAGTCGCCCTGTATAGACACCGGTGATCCGGAGTTTCCTCCGGATCCGGATGGGTCACGGTCGGATCGTGGCGCGTTGCCATTTGACCCGAGCTGGCCTGCACCCGACCTGAAAGAGGCGGCTCTACCCACAGAAGATGCCATGCTACCCGGTTATCCCAACCCGTTCAACTCAACCATCATGATCCCGTTGGAACTGAAACAGCCCGGTGAAGTCACCCTGACCGTGTTCAACATCCTTGGGCAGCAGGTCGCCAAACGTTCGCTGGGGCAACTCGGCGCGGGGCGGCAGGTGGTGACGTGGAATAGCCTTGGACTATCGGACATGCCGGTCAGCAGCGGGGTGTATTTTGTATGCGTTCACATCGCACGAGATGGACGAAGCGCCTTTGATGGGATTCAGAAAGTCATTTTGCTGCAATAAAGTTGCGGGATAAGCTAAAATAGAAACGAAATAGATTTGTCCATGAACCGGCAAGGTTTCTTGTGCCACCCCGTCGGGGTGGAAAATGGGAGGGATATTGTATCCCCGGGGCTGACGGCCCGCGCTATTCACGTTTCACCCCTTCGGGGAGGATAAGTGGCGGGATTCTTCTTTCCTCTGTCTTGCGTCACGCGCTATTCACGTTTTACCCCTTCGGGGTTTTCCATATCGCCAAAAGCCGCGAATTTTGGTATTATAGGGAGTTGTAAAAGTAATGTCGGATACTTTGCAGTAAGCTTGATCTCGGTATCTTGAGGTTCATTCTCTTACAATCCATAGATAGTGCGGCCTACGGAGTGGATCCCCGTCCCCGACTACACCATTCGGGGACAGGCTCTTTGTTCACGGCTGTGCTTCGCACCCCGCAAGCTTCGCTTCGCTACGGTTTGCTGGGGATGACACAATGCGGCATTGTTTTCGAGCATCAGTACAGTATTCAACGAGTGATCTATTGGCGATACAGAAAGAGGATATGGAAGAAGGGGACTGCCTCCTTTCCCTGGCATAGTCCCGACTCACTCGAAGTTGCGTCATGAGTCAAAACAGCATCACAGTATTCAAACTGCAATCATAACGGAAGCTCCATCACTTGTGAATCGGGCCATCCGACTCTGTGAAAAAGGTTCGGGAAAGGTGGCTGTACCCTTTTCTTGCGGGCAGGCAGGATCACACGGAAAAGGGGACAGTTTCCTTTTCCATGAATGCTGCAAGAGCATTCCGTATGAGTGCGAGGAAAAGGATCCCGTCCCCTTTTCCTGGCAATCTCATTATGAAGGAATAAAATCGAGAAAAGTTTTACAAAAAAGCTACTGCTGAAGGTGGGAGACATGTACAACAGAAATTAATAACGGTCATTTACCAATAGATCATCAGTAACCATTAGTATTTTTCATCCTTGAAATCCTTCTATCCTATCATCCTGTGAGACTTGTTTTATCCCTTTTATTGCAGTTCATCCTGTTTTATCCTTTCCTGTCTTGTACATCCTGTGAATCCCTGTGAGAGGTGGGCTAGAAGAAGGCGGAGACTTCCATGCGGGCGACATGGATCGGTTCACGTCCATCATCGAGGCGAACCGTGTAAGTAGCGCGTCCGGTCAGGTGTTCGCCCATCTGCATCTCGGCGACGAGGCTGCCACGACCATTGCGTCCCTTTGGACGACTATCTGCAAGTTCGTAGGGCACTGACTCAAGTGCTGTCTCAATCCAGAGCGCTTCGAATTCGGCTGATACACGCCCTTTATTTCGAATAGACCAGATAACTCCCGGCCTGACCCCGATGCCGAGAACATCGTCCGCATCGGCGAGTCGAGAATCCAGCAGGCCTCGTCCCCTGAGACGCAAGGTCCAACTTCGGTCAGCACGCCAGGTGAATTCAGTGGATAGTCTGCGCTGACGGAACCGTTCGGTTGTTGCGCTGTAAGCGAGTTGCTTGTACAAGCGGGCGTATTTGCCTTCCGTTTCGAGGTCGATGGTTTCCGTCAATGCGTTCCGGGCACGCAGCTCAAGGGCGTCATCGCCATTACGTTCCGCACCGGTCACATACAGGTTGGTCAGCTCTTTTTCGGCATCGTAACGCATACGAAGTGAGAACTCGCGTGACATGCGCCAGAAGTAGACATCCTGCTTCCAGGCCAGACGTCCGCTGACAGTCGAATCCGATTGAAAACTGCCGAGTTGCAGCAGGAAAATGTCGGAGGGTTCCGGCCAGCGAGTCACTTCCTGCACATCAATTTCGCTGGCCAGCGAGATATCCTCCCAGCCGAAGCCTTCCATTTCACCCTTGCCATCGGGCAGGCGATGCGGTGACCAGTCAATCAGGGCAGTCATGGAAAGATCGGTTGTGGGCAAAGCGTCCCCGGTGGGTTCGCTACGCAGCACATAGTTCCCGATCTCAGGGTCGTAAATATACTGGACAGCATCTCCTTCACCGACACGAATGTATTCACCCTGTCCGGCAGGCACCTGGTATGCAACCATAGCGGCAGGCTGGGCAACTGTCTGGTTCAGACGGTACTGCACATCAGTCGTTAACGCGCCACCTAGGGGGGAGTAGAATGCGTTAATTTGAGCGAGATCTGAGGTCACATTAGCGCTGTCAGAGGTGTAAAATCGTTTGTCACGATGCACCAGTTCCACATCTGTTCGGAACGGCGCACCCAATGGCAGCCAACTCCAGGCCGCTTCATAAGTGTCCTCGTCATACAGGTCTGTATAGGTTTCGGCTGCTACTTCACTGTCACGTTCACGACGTTGGAATGCGACATGCCCCGAATGTCCTTTCCAATCGAGAAGAGTCAGCTTAGGTTGCCAACGAAGGTAACGATGGCCTCCGTACGGATTCACATTCTCTGTTCCTAAAGATCTTTCTTCCCATTCACCGTTAAAAGAAGGTTGTATATGTCCGATACGAACGGACAGCAGACCATTTGCACGCTGCCAATCTGAATGGTATTCGTTTACAGATTGAAGGGTATCTGCGGAACGGTCTGTCTTGATGTCTTCCACCTGGAGGTTTGAGTTGACAGCAGGGGAGGTATACGCCGCTTGCCCGGTGATTCGTTCGCTGTTGTAGTTTCCCTGTTCTAATCGCTCCGATGTAACTTTAAGTTGAGTATTCTGCCAGGGACGAACAGTGAGGGCGAATACCGATTGATCCAGTTTCGCACTGGTTTCATCGGTGGAATCAATGCCCCATTTCCGGTTGAAATCGACTTCTTCATCCTGCCCGAAGGGAAGGAAACCGCTTTGTTCCTGACGCAGTGTGAACGTGGATTCGAGTTTTCGGATACCGTTGACTTGCCGAGTATGCAGAGCGATAGAGGATTCGTGAGCTGTTCGTTGAGAAGATTCATCGGATTCAGCGAACGTGTTCGCGCTGTATTCGGAAATGGCCAGATCAGATTGAAGGGATACAAAATCCGAGGGTTCCGCTCGCAGCGCCAATGCTCCCAACTGATGCTGTTCCGGTTTGGGGACCAGTCGAACCGGGGCATAGTCGCCAAGACCCGGGCCTTCCCACTGGTACCAGAACGCGCCGAGGATCGCGTCGTATTGCTGAGAATAGTCGCCATTGCCGGAACCGACATCGCTGAAGAGAACACTCCATGAACCGGTCGGCTGACCATCTTCATCCGGTTCAACCCACTGAAAATATACATAAGATTGATCATCGGTCCACGTCGTGTCGCGTCGTTCGTAATCGCCTTCGCCCGGTCCAAGGGAATCGGCTGCCGGGATAGCTGCCACGCTGGCGTCATCGGCTGCATTAGCAATGGCGCGCCGGGTTGATGGTGTCATCTCGAACGAAACCGGATTGTACTTGTCGTCGCCTTCGGTGATCATGGTTGCCACAGCGCTGAATTTCCGATTATCGGTTGTAGCGGCAACACGTCCGGCATAGACATTCCGGGGATACATCTCCGAAGAGTATTCGAACTGTACTTCAATACGCGATTCCGAGGAGATGGGCAATTGTGGCATAAAGGTGATCTCGCCACGACTGTAGTCAATCACATAGTCATCCAACTCGCCGCGTGTTCTGAGAACTCCATCCACATACACTTTTTCACTACCACCCACAACCAGGATGGGAGTTTCGCCGTTTTTCCCGGTCAGGGAATATGGCCCCTGGACACCGAAACTACCCTGGAAGGTGTTGGTGTGGAATTGGGCTTTCGTCGCTGCTCCAGCCGCCGTGACTTGGACATCGGAACCGAGGTATTCAACCTGACCGCCTTCCAGCCTGCGGTCGAAAGTGCCGTATCGTCCACCCTCAAAGTCGAGGGTGTAATCGCCGAAGCGTGCGTGAGTACGGCGTGACTTGATATCCACATACACCTGGTCAATTTCTTCCAGCCTGCGACTTGAGCCTTCCGGTTGAATCGGAAGGTTACGATCATCCAGAAGCGCTTTGACTTCAATGTCGCGAGTAACACGTCCGCCCAGTTGCAGACGCAAGCCCGATTCCAGGCTGGGATCACGTCCTGAACCGACCTGTACACCACGGAAGATGTGACCGCTTCGTTTCAAGTTGGCGTCCGCGAAGACTCCGGCGGGATCTTCTGTGGCAATACGCGGCAGAGTTGCGATTTTTTCACCGGAAACAAGGGTGTCAGCCTCACGTGCTTCAGCCATGCTGCGATGGAACACTTCATCAAGTGTGGTTATCGGCAGGTAGCGGAACGTGACTGTACAGGTAGAATGTGGTTTCGCAATCCAGCGGATAACACCCCGGGTCGGATCAAGGGTGTAATCCTGATCTGCCTGAAGCGTGTCAGTTTCTCCCTGGATCACAAGAAAGGTTGCCGGATCAATGTACTTGTACGGGAGCTGAGTCGCCTCGGATAAACTATCCGGATGCAGGAATAACGTAGCTGATCCGGGAGGATTATCAGCCGCGAATACCGGGACTGCCAGGGGGAGTCCAAGGCATACCAGTATCGTGGGAATAAAAAAGGATGTGGATGTCTTTTTATTCCGGGGCATCCTGAAATTACTCCCTGACGATCCGGTAAAAGGCGATAAAACCATCGGATGCTACAGCCAGCCTGTCCATGTCAATGGCAAGATCTATTATCGGGCCGCCAAAATAGCTGTGATTCCAGGAAGTAATCATGCTGCCGTACTCGGAATACACTTCCAGTCCATTGCTGTTGCCAATCCAGAGGGTATCCTCTTCCCATGCCAGGCCAACTATGTTGAAGCCACTGTTTTTCTGGGCGGTATTGATCAAATACAGGAAGCTGCCAAAACGATCAAAGATGTATACGTAGCCATTACTTTCATCAGCAACAGCGATCTTGCCTGATTTTGATACTTCCACCCGAACCGGTGTTGTCATAGGCGTGCGAAGATCGCCAAATCCTTCAATCGTATCGATTACCCAGCCTTTGACATTCACCATGTACAACCGTTGTTCATAGGAATCGAGCATAACGATGACGTCGCCGGATGTTATTGCTGCCGATACAACCCCGGACAGACGAATTCTTGATTCCTGGGATACCAGTTCACGCAAATCAGCGAGGTTGGCCAGCCTGCGGTCGAAACGTGATATCTGTCCTCGCATGGGATCAGTTACCCATATCTGAAAACCGGCCATGACAATGTCTGTGGGACGTCCAAATGAAGCGGTCTGACTGAGTTGTATGCCATCATCATTTATCTTTATCAGACGCCTTCCGGCAGGCTCCAGAGCATACAGGCTGCCATCGGGGTCAAAGGTTATCGCCTGGATTCTTCCGATATCCTCCATGACACGGCCATCGTTCTTAAGGGTGAGGGAAGTACGACCGGACGAAGGGGATTGCGCCTGCGTTGAGCTGATTCCCAAGAAAAAAGCAAGCAGGCATGTGAGAAACGTGATATTTTTCATGTTCCAGGTTCCTGCAATCGATAACCATGAACTTTGTGTTTACAGAAAACGGGTCGCCCATAAAGTGAGCAACCCGTTGAAATGTGCACAAGATGAATTTGTAATCCTTTGGCTGAATGGCTCAGGCGGTAACTTCCTCGCCGGTTGCAGTCGTTGTCTCGTAAACCTCGACCATCTTGTCCAGAGAGTCACCCCACCCGAACGCTGTTTGCATGCCATTCATGGCCATATTGTTCCAGGCGTCTTTATCCTGGAAAACTTCGCAGGCGCGTTTTATCGCAGCTACCAATGCCTCCGGAGAGCGCTCCGCCATAACAAAGCCGGTTCCCTCGCCCGTTGTAGCATCATAATCCTTGACAGTATCGACAAGTCCGCCTGTTTTAGTCACAATTGGCGGGGTGCCATAACGCTGGCTGTACATCTGGTTCAGCCCGCAGGGTTCATACGATGACGGCATCAGGAAAGCATCCGCACCGGCCTCAATCTTATGTGCAAGCGCGTTATCAAACACGAATTTCGCTTTGAAATTATCCGGATATTTTTTCAGCGCTTCTTTCAGATCTGCCAGGATATCATTCTGACCTTTGCCCAGGATGATAAAACGCACCGGAAGTTTCGCCAGCTCATCAATGGCTTTTATTATCAGGTCAAAACCTTTCTGTCCTGCTAAACGGGACACCATACCCAGAATCATGGTATCTTCATCGCAGTCCAGCTCAAACTCCTCACACAGCTTGACGCGATTGGCTTTCTTGCCGTCCGGCTCCTCGATAGAATAGTTCTCTTCAATATGGGAATCTGTCTCCGGATTCCATTCATTGTCATCAATACCGTTGAGAACTCCAACAAAACGGCTGTTCTTTTTCTTCAACAGCTCACCCAATCCAGCGCCTATTTCCGGATTGGACACAATTTCTTCAGCATAAGTCGGTGAGACTGTCGTTATCATGTCAGCCGTTTCAATTCCCGCTTTCAGGAAATTGAAGTTACCGTCCTGCCAGGCAGGATGGTTCTCATCAAAGACTTCGCCTTCAGGAAGAATATCCTTCGCAATATCACCACTGAACACACCCTGGTAACCGATGTTGTGGATGGTGAGAAGCGTCTTGATGTTCGCGAAGAATGGATCATCCTTGTACAGAGTTTTCAGGAAATACGGCACCAGCGCACTGGTCCAGTCGTTGACATGAATCAGGTCAGGCTGCCAGTACAGAACCTTGAGCATTTCAAAAGCGGTTTTGGCAAAAAGGGCAAACCTAAGATGGTTGTCTTCCCAGCCTTCACCGTTCTTGGGGTTGACATAAGGATCAATACGATCAAAGTATGGCTTGTACTCGAGGAAGTAAGTCTGCACTTTTGAATCGGGAATAAAACCGGACTTCACACTAACGAGGACTGTTTCACCTGCATGGGGCACTTCGATATCACGTAGGCGGATGACCTCGCGCAGGTTGTACTTTCGATCCTTGATAATCTTGTATTTAGGGATAAA
Organism: bacterium; assembly: GCA_963669175.1. Taxonomy (GTDB): domain Bacteria; phylum Electryoneota; class Electryoneia; order Electryoneales; family Electryoneaceae. Next base: position 5,043,706 of record OY769902.1, on the reverse strand, counting down.
AAGCCTGATATCATGTTCTTTCTCTTTGAGAAAGCGGGGGTAGGCGTTTGCTACATCAGCAAGCCCACCAATCTTGACGAAAGGTGTACACTCGCTGCTGAGGTACAGAACATTAAATGTGCTCATCCTTCTCACTGCCTCCGGGTTGCATCTAAACAGAGGATAAACACACAAATATAAAAATTTTAGGAATCTGAAGCAAGATCAGAACTGTAGACAACGACACGGTTACGGCCTGATTCCTTTGCCTTGTACAGGGCTTGATCAGCATGATTGATGAGATCACGGGGAACTCTGACAGTACTGTCGGAAATGTCGGCCACACCCAGACTTACAGTGAGCTGTCCCAAAGGCTGCTCATCGCCCTTGTAAAAGTCTCCCTCAACGACATTGGTTCGGATTTTCTCCGCGGCTTTCAGAGCACCTTCCGTGCTGTTCTCAGGCAGTACGATGACAAATTCTTCACCGCCAAAACGTGCTACCGTATCTTCAGCACGTACCGACTCACGAAGAATCTTGGCCAACTCTTTTAATACCCGATCGCCCAGGAGGTGGCCGTGAGTGTCGTTGTAATGTTTAAAATGATCAATGTCCAGCATGATCGCTGACAGGCGCAGACCATAGCGTTGCGCACGTTTGAATTCACGTTTTAGCTGCTCGTTAAAGAATCGACGGTTGTGCAGGTTGGTCAATGGGTCCATGGTCGCCATCTGCTGAACCCGTGAATGAACATTCGAGGCTTCGAGAGAACGTGCAACCAGGTTTCCTATTTTCGATATCCGTTCCATATCATTAGGGCCGATGCCCATCGGCTTACGGTTAAACATGATGAGCAAGCCATGCACTTTTCGTGAATGAACCAGCGGTATTAGTACCCCTTCATTCAGCCCGGCCAGTTGCAGCAAATGCGGGTTCATCACACCATCGGCGCGTTCCGCTTTTACCAGTTGGGGCCGCCTGTCACGCAGTAATTTATCGACAAGGGTCTCTTTGAGCAGAATGGAGATGCGGTCATCGCCATAACCGGTGTAGTTCTTTCGCCAGCTAACAAATTCCTCGTAGCGAGCGCCGACTTTTGAGAAGACGTGAATTTCAACAAAATCGTAAGGGAAAACCCTGCGCAGCGCTTGTCCGATCAACGGTAAGAGTCGTTCACTTCGAAGTTCACCGAATACAGTTTCCTGTAATTGGTGCTGGAGAGTGATCCAATAGGTCTCATCCAGGCGGTTCTGGGTGATTGGATCAACCGTATCGGCAAGGGCAAGCCCCGTATACAAAGAAGCAAGCAGCGTTTTGGCGTCACTCACTTCATAATCCTGTCCGGCGATAATATCGTGGATTAATGTCAGTTGTTTGTCAATGTCCGGATGAAGTGAACCGGATGAAATCAAGCCTTCAACAGCCGGAAGCAGGCATTTCGGTGAATGAACGATATCCACTTGCCACAGCCTGCGTTTCGGGGCGGCAAACCGCTGCTTCAGCACGGTGCTCTTGGCAGTAACCAGCAGACTGACATTCCTGCTTGCCCATAAAGCGAAGAATTCGCGCCCGAGCATGGTCGTTTCGGATATGGCTTTGCGTGGCATCATCCAGGGAAAATCACGCTGGGGAGCGGAAATATACAAACCGGTAGCAAGAGGAGGGGCTTCATTGGGCCAGGCAACAGGTATATCGGCGATTTTTCCGGGAACATGAATGAATCCTGCTTCTGCCTCACAACGCTTGGCCAACTCGAACAGGGAAGGCAGGAGTCCGGCAATGGTTTCGGTCATGTAGCTACGATGGAAAATGGGTTCAAGCGTGTTTTTCGGAACCGCTTTCCATGCCTTGCGAATGGCCGCATTAGGACTGAAATTCTTCGTTTTCTTTGTCGACACTAAAGGACCTCGTATTGGTTCTCGAGCATTCGTCGCATTTTTTCAGCACTCTTTATCGCCTGTCCGGCGTGACAATTATTAAAGAACAAATAGGTTTTCTCGGCGCGCTGATCCATCGCTTTCAGGCGTGGCAGCCATTGCTGAAGCTCACGGTCGCTGTACATCCAATCGTAGCGATCGCCGGCTTCCGGAGTATACCATGTCTTCGAATTACGTCCATGAAAGCGAATGTAACCAGTCGCAGTGGTTACCGCAGGACGCGCCCCTGGAAGTCCGCCAATGCGGGGAAGATCAACTGCAACCCATCCCGCCCCGATCTCGCGGCAAAAGGCTACAGCATCGTCACTATCCCAGGTATAATGTCTGAATTCTACGAAAATATTGAGACCTTCCGTGTGATGGATAACCGCGCGGAGATAGTCACGTTCTTTGTCGCCATTGTGAAACGATGCCGGAAACTGCGCCAGCAGACCGGCAAGCTTGCCCTGTTCCCGCAAGGGTGAAAGCACTTGCAGTAATTCGTTCAGACTCGCGCCATTGTCTGTTCGTTTATGAGTTGTATCGCCGTGAACTTTCACAATAAAATCAAAATCATCAGGAGTCTGATCTGCCCATCGAGCTACCGTGTCAACCCGGGGAAGTCCGTAATAGGTGGAGTTTATTTCAACAGTTTTAAAGTGTTTCGCATAGTAGTCAAGCCAGTACTGGTTCTCCAGCTCAGGCGGATAAAACACACCGGTCCAATCTTTGAAATGATATCCGGATGTGCCGACTACAATCATACTGTAATCCTGTTGTCTTCTACGACAAGTTGACCATTAATATATACCTGGTGTGCGAGATTCACGCCGAAATAGTAGGGCAATTGTTTCAGGCTTTTTGCATTCCAGACAACAAGGTCTGCTTTTGCACCTTCACCGATCCAGCCACGATCAACCAGGCCAAGCGCGCGAGCAGAACCGGCTGTGGCCATCCACAACGCTTCTTCCGCGGTGATACGGAAACGAATAACACCCAGGTGAAGCGCCATCTGCATGTTGGGAGACATGGCGCTGCCCGGATTGAAATCGGTTGCCAAAGCGCAGACCACACCCTTTTCAATCATCGTGCGTACCGGCGGGTCTTGAGTCATCCGAAGGAAATGTGCCGCTACCGGCAACAGCCCCGCGACAGTGCCCGATTCGGCCAAGGCATCAACGCCTTCATCGGTAATAAACTCAATATGGTCAGCGGAGAGTGAACCCAGTTCAGCGGCCAGTTTCGCACCGCCCAACGGGGTCAACTGATCGGCATGAACTTTCGTCTGCAAACCGTTTTCTTTTGCAGCCGTGAGAACTCTGCGTGCTTCTTCTACCGAAAAGACGCCCGTTTCACAGAAAATATCGCATGCTGCCGCGAGGTTGCGTGCGGCAACCATCGGGATCATTTCATTGACCAGGAGGTTGATATAGCCCTCATGATCTTCACGGTATTCCGGGGGGAATTCATGAGCGCCGAGGAAAGTCGGAATCAGATCAACCGGTTGCTGAAGATCAAGTTCACGGATCACTTCCAGCATTTTAACTTCTGCATCCGGAGACAAGCCGTACCCGCTTTTCGCTTCCATCGTGGTTGTACCGTGAATCATCGCGGCCTGCAGGTAGGGAAGCGAGGAGGCAATAAGTTGGGCTTCTTCTGTGTTACGCAACTTTTTCACTGAATTGAGAATTCCGCCGCCAGCCTGGGCGATTTCCGCATAACTGGCGCCACGAGTGCGAAGTTCAAACTCGTCTTCACGGGTGGAAGCGAAAACGGGGTGAGCATGAAAATCAATCAGGCCCGGTGTGACACCGCGTCCTTCAAGATCAATCCGTTTACTGACTGGGGCGCCCTTAAAATCTGCATACTTGCCGATCCAGGTGATCTTGCCGGATTCAAGCAGAATGCTGTCTGCATCGAGGAAGTTGACCTGGTATAAGGCGTGTCTGTCAGATGGAGGGCAGGGAGTCGCCATCCACCCGATTCCCGTGAGAAGGATGGAGTCGTTCATGTGCCAATCGATGGTTAGGGTTTACGTTTCCGAACTGAAAGGAAGTTAATTCATTGACGGGTCAAAGTCATCGCTTTCAAACAGGTTTCTGGCGATCTGATTTACCCTGCGGAGACGACGGAGTTCGCCTGTGAGTTTCTCCACACGTTCGACCGGATTTGTGACCCCGAGAAGCTCGGCTTGACGTTGGGCGTCCATGCCGATAGTCTGGCTGATGATATAGGAAATGTCCTGTTCGCTGTTGATGTCATCGAGAATGTCGGAGAGATCTTCACGCTGGGAGTGCTTGAGCGCCAGCCTTGAGATAAATCCCTTGTACAGCTCAAGCATGTTCTGCACCTGTTCCTCGGCAACGGCATCCTCAGGAAGATCGTCAATCAATTCAACATGTCCCTGGGGAAAACCGAGAAGGTCTATGGGTTGAAGCAGACGGAACCGTTGCCCACCGAGGACCATCAGGTCGTATCGACCGTCGGAATACTTCTTTACGATTTTATGAATTGAAGCCATGGTGCCGATAGAACCCGGCTCCAGGGCTTCATCGGTCAGGATTCCAAAACCCTGTCCGCGATCCAGGCAATACCGAATCATCTCCTTGTACCGGTCCTCGAAAATGTGTAATGGCAGCATCATCTTCGGGAACAACACTCTTGGCAACGCAAAAAGTGGGATGACCTGTTGGTCCAACATCAAAGCAACTCCGTTAGTTTTTACTTGGCTTTAATTTACGAATGATTCCGGGGTAGATAAAGCGGACAGGCAGAGGGAGACAGCCATAAGAGGGATTTCAGCGCTTCGCTGGATGTAAAATCGAAGTCAATGGAAAATGGGGAGTGTTACACAATTTCGCCAGCTTGGAAACTGATCCCTGTGAACAGGGTTTGTCAACCATACATGATTTTCATTGCCAGAAAATTGTTATGCGAAATTGGTAACTGTCCCGGCATTTTCCATTGTTCATCATTGTTCCGTAGTGTAAGGCGAAAAACCAGGTACAGTTACCTTTTCACCAACATCGATTGGATAGTCCTGCATTTGAATACACGAAAAGGTAACAGTCCCGTTTTTCGCCGACTAATTCACAATTTTACACGCAACTATCCATATTCTGCATTATTGATAAATTGTGCAAATGCTAAAACTCTTCATCATCCTGCGGCGGGGACCAGGTAGACATCAGGCCGCCATTGAGAAGCGGTCGTTTGTTCAAGCCATCCACATTCATCACCCAGAGTTTTCCCTTGAAGGAATAGGTGATTTTCATCCCGTCCGGGCTCCAGGAAGGTTCAAGATGGTCGCCACGTTCATCGGTCAGGGGGATGTCATTGCCGCCGGCCGGGTCCATGATTCGTAACTGGAATCCATGCGGTTCGAGCCGGGTATAGACGATAAAATCACCTGCCGGCGACCATGCCGGATCAGCGTTATACCCTCTGCCACTGGTAAGGCGGATGATGTTCAGCCCTTCGCTGTCCATCCTGTATATCTGGGGGCTGCCGCTACGGTCAGACATGAAGACAAGGTCACGTCCGGTCGGTGACCAGGAGGGCGAAGTATCGATGCAGTTCATGAAGGTCATCACCTGCATCCCGGTGCCATCAGGGTGGACCTTGTACAGATGAGTTTCCGCGCCACTGGAGCCTGCGAATACGATCCAGTTTCCGTCAGGACTCCATGCCGGAGCGGCATCGGTTCCCATGCGGGTCACCAGGGGACGCATTTTCCCAAGCGTAAGGTCCGCGATCCACAGGTCGGCGTCTTTCCCGCCACGGAATGAGCAGAAAGCGATTTTCGTACCATCAGGCGACCATGTGGGAGACAATGCAATGTTTTTATCGCTGGTAATCTGCTGAATGAAACGTCCATCGAAGGCCAGCAGCTTCAATTCCTTGATTCGGCCCTCTTCATGAACGCAGCAGATCTTACTGTCAAAGGGAGCGGTTAATCCGGTCAAACGGAACAGGATAATTCGTGCAATGGTATCGGCTGCTTTCTGGACTGTTGTAACATCAAAATGGATACCGTCAGCGAAAGAAGCTGTCTCTCCCGGAGCGGACATCCAGACGGTCGCATAGCCGAAACGATCTTCTTTCGGACGCTTGAACTCAACGTGAAGCTCGGTAATCGGGTCCGCGGGATTGTACAATGCGGCGCTGTCTGTAGGAGCTTGTTCCGCTTCGATCAGCTCAACGTACCCGGTCCAGTCAATAGCGTAACGAAGTCTGTCATTAAAATTCCGCGCCGCTTCAGCCACATCGCTTCTGTACAACGGGGCAGGTGTTCCCGGATAATAGACCAGTTTGGGACGGTAGAACTCCGCCGGGTAGGCCTCACGGTAAACCTCAAGGATTTCATCCTCAGATTCTTCCGCATTTACCGCAGGACATAACAGGGGTGAACTGGCAAATGCAAGCAGGAGCATCAATGCGGGCAGTGTATGGCGAAGCCGAAAAATCATGGAATTATCTACTCTCTTTCAAACTGTAGGCGTAAGGGCCGTCAGTATACCGGCAGGTGGAAATATAGGCAACTCCCCGGAGTGGCGAAAGAGCGATTGTTCAGCCATTATAATCTCGCAGTAGCCAGCGAAAAATTCGGTACAGTTACCTTTTCACCAGCCGTTGTCTCGCCATCCTGCATCTGCAATCACGAAAAGGTAACAGCACCGTTTTTCTCACAGGGAACAAACAGGAAAATCGGGACTGCTACACTTTTTCACTTTGGGCAGGATGATGTTGCTTGATGATCTTTTCATTTTGACATGGCAATTGATTTCCAGAAGAACCTATTGTGAAAAAGGTAGCTGTCCCAGCATTTTCCTGCTCAGGCTATTCTCGCAGTAGCCAGCGAAAAATTCGGTACAGTTACCTTTTCACCAGCCGTCGTCTCGCCATCCTGCATCTACAATCATGAAAAGGTAACAGTCCCATTTTTCGCCGAATACCGGCTATCACGTCATCCCGGCAACGCTTTTATTACCTATCAAAACCAGCTACCGCGTCATCCCGGAAACGCTGTCGTTTAGCGTTGTCCGGGATCTACTCCTCTGGATACTTCGCCATTGTCGCTTCACTGTAATCCCATTGACCATCCTGAGGATCGATCTTCAAGCCTTTCTTTAACCAGTCTTCTCTCCATATGGCGAACGCGACAATAGGAGTGTATCTTCTCCGGTTACGTGATTTTTCTCACAAGCTGTGTGAAAACGCTGGAAGCTAAGCAGGAGGTTTACGTGGCAGGCAAAGGCTTATCATGGGGGCAGCAGGTAAAAATGCTCCCTGGCAACTTCTGGATGGCAAACTGGCTGGAGATCAATGAACGGTTGGCGTTCTTCGGCATTCGTGCGATCCTTCCCCTGTACATGATCTACTCGGTGGCAGAGAACGGCCTCGAGTTATCTTATACACAAAAAGGTATTATCTATGGTGTCTGGGCGTTGATCCAATGCCTGGTCCCGATGGTGTCGGGTGCTTTCACAGACAACTACGGGTACAAAAAGAGCCTGTATGTTGCCTATACCATCAACTTTGTCGGGTACCTGATCTGGGCCTTTATCCCGGAAATGGCTGCGGCTTCCGGTGGCGGATTATCGGCCAATTTCTGGTTCGCCATGCTGGCCGCTTGTACTATCGGGCTTGGAACCGCCATCTTCAAGCCACCGGCACAGGGTACCGTAGCCCAGACAGTAAAAGATGAGAACAGCTCTGTCGGTTGGGGTATCTTCTACTGGATGGTAAACATCGGTGGTTTCCTTGCCCCGATCCTCGCCGCCATCCTGCGTGGAGAGCACAACTGGAAGCTGGTCTTCCTGTGCGCGGCAGCAGTGACAGCGTTCAACTTCATTCCGACCATCTTCCTGTACAAGGAACCCGAACGTCCCGCCAGCAAAAAATCCCTGGGACAGACCGGTAAGGATATTGTCAGCGTATTCACTGATGCACGTTTTGTCATCTTCCTGGCGATCTTCAGCGGTTTCTGGTTCATGTTCATGCAGCTCTGGGATCTGCTGCCGAACTTCATTGATGAATGGGTGTTCAGCCGTGATGTAGCGCCGATGTTTAATTTCATGTTCGGCTGGCTGGGTGATGTTACCCTGCCCAATGGCAATGTGAAGCCGGAAATGATGATTAACATCGACAGCTTCGGCATTATCCTGCTGGTTTTGTTTGTCACCTACCTGTCCGGGAAATTCCACCCGATGGTATCCCTGATCCTGGGTATGGCGATTTCCCTGGTTGGCTTCCTGATGAGTGGCGCGTCCAATGTAGGTTGGATGGTCGCACTTGCTATCTTCATCTTCGCCATTGGTGAGATGACATGCAGCCCGAAATTCTCCGAGTATGTGGGGTTAATCGCCCCACCGGATAAAAAAGCGCTGTACATGGGCTATTCCAACATCCCGTTCGCGGTAGGGTGGACAGTTGGTAACCTCGTGTCCGGTCCTCTGTATGACAGCATGGGCAGCCGTGAAAACTTCGCCCGTCAGTACCTGGTCAATACATTGAATATGGATCCGGTTCAAGTAGCTGAACTGGGTAAGGATAAGGTGCTGGAAACAATGGCGTCTGTCATGAACAACGGTGCCGTGCCAAACCAGGAAATGCTGGATAACGCGATTCGTACCCTGTGGGATGCGTATGATCCCTGGCGAGTATGGGTGGTTCTGACCTGCATCGGCCTGGCTTCGACCATCGGCATGTTGCTCTTCTACTTCTTTACCAAAGAAAAGAAGGCTGACACCAACGCCGTGAATATGTAACTTGTCGTCTGGGGCGGCTGACAACACTGTACAAGCCGGAACTGGAAAGACAGTCAACTATTCATGAACATACGGGAGTGAGTAATGCAGGCAAAGGACCGCATTCTTGAAGGATTGAAGCAGGCGATCCAGGGTGAAGGCGATGGCGTGAACTTCTACACCATGGCTTCCATGAATACGCAGGATCCCAAGGGACGCGAAGTGTTTCAGATGCTGGCCCAGGAAGAAAAGGCACACGTTGCTTTCCTGAAGGGGCAGTATGTCGCGATCAAGCAGATGGGCAAGATCGACGGCACCCTGAAACTGCCGAAACAGCATGAACTGACCGGTGATCATCCGATTTTCTCCGACGATTTCAAGAAGAGAATCAAGGATGCCCACATGGAGATGAGCGCGCTGTCCATCGGGATCACCCTCGAATTGAACGCGATCAAGTTCTATGAAGGCGAACGTGATGAGGCCACCAAGAACGGCGAGAAGGAAGTCGCCGACTTCTACCAGATGCTGGTCGACTGGGAAAAAGGCCATTACACTGCTCTGCTCGGCGAACAGGAAAACCTGAAAGAGGATTACTGGGCCGCTGGTGGTTTTTCGCCGTTCTAAACTTCCGCTTCAGCATTGTGAAGACCAATTCTCAGGTCATACCGCTTCGGTGGTGTGACCTGTTTTTTATAAATTCATGAAGCAAGACCGCGTGGCCCGGTTTGTTTGTAGAGGGTTTTGAAAGACCACGTGGCCCGGTTTGTTTGTAGAGGGTTTTGAAAGACCGCGTGGCCCGGAGTGCTTGCACCCGGGCGGTTGTGCTCACGAAACCAATGAACAACTCTCCATAAATGACATTTCCTGACTAAAGAAAACACAGGAGTCCTATCAAATATGGTCGATCTGTCTTTCTCTTGTATAGGTTAGTATTCAGGAATAAATCCCCTATCGAAGGTGCTTCGCAATGCCCGGGTGCCAGCACACCGGGCCACGCGACCTTGGTGCGCAAGTCGGAAAAGTAGCCTTATTTCAGGAGTACGATTTTGCTTGTTCTTTGCTGCCTTTCATCGAATGCAATGCTTACAAAATAGGTACCTGAACTCAAAGAGGATCCATCGATTACCAGTTCATGCACGCCGCAAGAGTGAACATCTTCTTTGAGAACAAGTACTTGACGTCCAAGAATATCGAAAACAGAAACATGCACTGAAGATGTATAAGGGACATCTATACGAAGTCGGGTTACGGCATTAAACGGATTGGGGTACGCAGGACTGACTCGGAAGGTTTCCGGAGATTCGGATTGCTGATTATGGGGTACTTCTGCCTGGTTGAAATAAATCGCTCCAATATCGGTAATTGTGTTATCCGGATCATAGGTAGAATCAGGGGTACCGGCATCAATACAGGGCGATTCTTCTGTCAATGAGTAATCACCCGCACCGGTATCGGCAAACATGGGATCAAGGAAAAGATTGTAATAATGATCACAGGAATCACCATTACTATTCGTCGTAGATAGGACACCAACAGTATCATAGTCCTCTGAGTATCTAAAGTTGTACGGTGTATTGCCAAAGAATAAATTATTTCTTATGTCATTATAATTGTCACCATTACCTATATATAAACCATTTCCATGGTTAAAGGAAAAAATATTATTGGTTATAATATTGTAATTAAAATACATTATGACATTCGAAGAATTGCTATAACTGATATTCTGAGCAACAGTACAGTGATCCAACACTATATCTGACCGTGTAAGAATACCTCCACAGTAGGCACCACTGTTTCCACTTATAATACAACCTGAGAATGTTCCATAGTCCACATTTATACCTCCTATGCGTGCTTCACTGCTGTTATTCAATATAGATGAATTAACACATGTGATACCTACATCTGAATAAATTCCGCCAGTATAGCCTGAATTGTTAGAGACTTCAGAATTGAGAAGCGTAAACCCGCCTGCATCCTCTGCAAGCGAAAGGCCTCCTGCACGCCTCACATTGCTTGTGTCTGCAACATTATTACTGATGATACTATTCGACATGGTTAAGTATGATTCACAAATAACAATACCTCCGTCACTATTTCCTGTTATTGTCAAACTGTCAAGAGTAGCATTGCCTATCATGTCGATATAAATACCACAATCTTCATTATTACTGATAGTGCAATTGCGAATACCTTCCACGCCGAAGCTAACAAACCAGTAAATCCCGCCCCCAATATTCGTCTCCTGGTCTGGGTCGCTGGCTGAATTGTTGGTAATGACACAGTGGCTTATTCGATACGGTTCAGCATCCCAACATAGAATTCCACAAGAATTACTACCGGATATGTAGCAGTAGGACAAACGGCACAGCGCAGAAGAATTAAGATTCAAATCAATCCCACCCCAAGCTTCAGCGCCATCATTCAAAATAAAATAGATGGTATCCTCTACTGTCCCTTCCGCTACCAGAAGGCCATAGATATCGAACTGTGCACCATCCTCGAAACGTAATACCGCACCCGGTTCAATGGTAAGCGAACTATTGATATACGCATCGTCATCCACGATGTACGTTGTGTCTGTCAATGTTCCGTTCAGCTCGCCAGAGATATGAATTTGGGAAAATGCCTGTGTGGAGAGCACCAGCATAATGATGAGGGAAACTACATGGATTCTCGAAATTGAAATCGTTTTCACATAACACCCTGGATAGTACGTGCTGCTTTGATCTTTCAACCAGCAAGCTATTTTCAATGTTATCAAAAAGCAATAGCAGGTCACATTTGTATCAATCTATGGTAAAGTTTTATCCGTGAATATCAAGCAAATGCGGGATGTGAAAACCTTTGGCAGAATTAATTGCAACTCCGCAGGAGTTGGATAGGTGAGCCCCGGGTACGTGCCGACTGTTTGGCACGCACCCGGGGAGAAGAAACCAAACGTATCAACTCCAAAGGAGTTGGATAGAGCTTTCCAGGCCCCTCTCAGGTTTCTGCCGTTATCCAACTCTTCCAGAGTTGAAATCCTCTTATATGCGAACCCGGGGTAGGCGCAAAACAGACTGCGCCAACCCCGGGCTCACCTATCTAACTCCTGCGGAGTATAGCAAATCTTGAAAATAAACCGTCGTGATAGTATCCAATGAACGATTTAGTGTTGATGGGGAAAGAGGATATGGAAAAAAGGGACAGTTTCCTTTCCCTTGAATCAAGTGGACCTGATGTGTATATGGTTCGGGAAAGGTGGCTATCCCCTTTTCCTGGCAATCTCAGTATGACGGAATAAAATCGAGAACAGTTAAACCAGTAACAAGCCGCGTGGCCCGGGTGCAAAGCGCCTAGGCGCACCAGGCACGCCGGGCCACACAAACCGTTTCCATTTTGTTGACGAAAAACAGGGACTGACCCACGGCGATCTGTCCCATTTTCGTTTTAATCAAAGGTGCTACGAAAACGTATCCGGCTAAGCTATTGATAATAAACATGTATGATAGAGCCTGAACAGAAGAGTCACCAGGACGTCTCACAAACAGGTTCAGAAACTTCAAGTAATCGGTTCGCGTTTTGATGTAACATGTTGTATATTAACTGTGTACTCAAAGCCCGTTCCTTTGGCACAGCCTTTGTATCTTTAAAAGCGGAACCGGTGTGGCAGCGCCGGATGGAATGGGCCTGAAGCTTGGGAGCAATGATGGGCGATCTCATCAAGGCCATCTACGGAAACAGTCTCGAGCCGATTCGTTCTACCGAGAAATCGAAGAAAGCGGATCGCAGCGAAAGTCGTTCCTCTGAGTCAAAGCGGAGCGAAGGGTTTGCTGCGAGTCTTATCCCCGATCTTCATGACAAGGTAGAAATCAGCGAAGAAGGCCGTCAGGCAGCGCGTGCCGAATCAGGGGAACCTGTGGAAGCTGCGTTACCGGAGGAGACTACCCAGGCAGTCTCGGACAACTGGTTGTCAGTCGGCTACCAGATGGCACGAGAAACCCTGGATTCCTGATCTGTTGATGGTGACAGGGTTCCGTTAAACGGAACCCTGCACCGTTTCCTTCCAACATCCATCCCGATTGCTGCACCACTCCAACTGCCTCAACAGGCTGTCTGACTGTATTCTTGTCCTTCAGTTTTACAAGAATTTACAGGATTAACAGGATAAGAAGGATGTCAAGGATAAAAGATAATGCTTTGTAAATGAAGCCTGTAGGATAAGAATGTTGTTAAAGATGTTTAAATGTTTACGCGTTCTTTTTGATTTTCTTTCTTTGCGACTTGTACCCTGCCCTCGAATGCTGTTGTCGGGGGGCTTTGCGTGAAACAAGAATTGCAGCAAAAGTTGGAATGCGGAGAGAAAAAGAGGCAACCGTGGGAAGTCAGCGGAATTCATCCAAGGAGAAGGATGGAATGTGCCTGAACAGATGGACTTGCAACCGTCATTTACCTGTGGCAGCAGGGGGCGTTGTTACACGCCACGACGGTTTAATCCGCACGGTTAACCTCACATCTATTATCGGAAGCGCCAGCAGAAACTTGAGCCGGTCGAGCCAGACCATACACGGGTGAGAACGTGAGCAGTACAGTTCTGAATACCAGTGCTGATGCAGTTTCCTTCCTGGGACGAAACACCGAGTTGTCTCGTCGCATGGGATGGTCCGGCTCAAGAACAACCTCCTTCGAAACCGCTGTGGCAAAGGATCAGGCCGATACCAGCTCATCACGCTTCCGTGGAATCAACCCGACCTCACCCTTCTATACCCAATCAAAAGACACCTATTCCTTCAACGATACCCTGAACCCATTGCAGCGAACCCCGATGGGTGAGAAGTACATCGGTCAGGACAAAAGCAGTTTTTGGGACAATCCGTTGAAAGACGCGGAAGTTCACTATGCAGACGAAAACGCGGAAGCGGTGGATGCTCGCAGCAGCCGTGATCCTGAGGATACGGTCTTTGCCCGCAAGGACAGCGAAGTGCGGGATTACCTGGTCGAGAATAAAGATCCACGCGAAGGCTATGTGGAAGGCGACCCGACCATGGCCCAGCATCAGGACAAAGACCTGACCGAACAGGCTGAGAATACCATCGTTGCGGGGGTGGACAAGAATACGTGGCTGAGCCAGCCTGATGTTGCACGCATGGCGCTGGAAAACCGTGGTGGACTCGCGGACGAACTGAAAAGAGATCCTGACCTGAAAGAGAACCTGGAAACGAACCCCACCACGGCGCTTCGTGATGATAGCCGTGAAAAGGTGCGTGAAGAACTTGATGACGAGTTGAGCAGCACCACAAAGGAAGTGCTGGATGATGAATTCATGGAAGATCATCCGCTTGCTGCGTTGAAGTTATTGGATGATGCGGGAACACGTGAATGGGTTGAGCAGGACAAGGATTACGCAGAGGAATTCAAGCGTAAGGTCGGTACGGTAGAAGATGAAATGCGTGATCAACTGGCCGATGAAGCAGCAGAGAAAATGGGCAGCTTTCCTTATAACGGATACGAAGGTCGTTTTTTCGAAGGACGTGATGATCTGGCTGAAGCAGTCTGGTCCGATTCACTTACCAGTAAAGGCGATGACAGTGTTGCGACCTGGTTGAATGGACAGGATATCAACTCGGATTCTACTTCTTCAAGTGACCTTTCTGCCACCTATTGGGCAGACCGGGCGAAGCAGGCTACAGGGGGGGGAGACAGCGGAATACCGGAACACCTGTTCGATAATAATGTTTCCCTGTCCATGATGGCTGCCCGAAATGAGAATGTCGCTGAAGGATTGACAAGGGATGCTGCTGAGATCGCTGTCGCCTATCCGGATTCCGATGCAGGATCCCTGGCGACAAAAGCCTACCGGGCATATGGTTTCGGGATGGGCGAACGCTCTTACGGTCAGTTCCTGAGGGTTGCATGAGCGATCCCGTCAGACCGAACAAGGCGTTGATCCCACGGAACCCGGTAATCTGGCAGGACGATACCTGGCGAGATGAGGAAATAGAAGAAGAATTCAAAACCTATGCGCCCCCTGGCGCTCAATTCAGGGCAAGGGTGAGAAGGCTGGGAAATGTGGATGACCTGCTGCCGGTTCCTCAGGTACAGGACAAAACAAATGAATCTCAGCCGTCGGGAAAGATCAGTATAGAAAATGAGGGAACAGGAATTCGGATTCGCATTCAGACCGAAATCCTGCTGCAGGATTCGTTGTCGAACGAGGGATGCATTATCGAGACGCAAACCCGAATTCGCAAGGATCAGGTTGAGAAGACGCGGAAGCGGGCAAAATGATCAAGGCAACCGGAACGACATACAGCACGGTATTAGCCTCATTAGATCGTAGCCAGGCAGCGCTGGAGAAGGCCATGGACGGCATGACAAAAGACCCGGTACGTTCCTATGTCAATTACCGTTCAGCCATGACACAACATGAAGCTTCCCTGATTGTGCTGAGGCAGGTGTTTGAAGTGGACAGGATGGTGACGCGAATGCATGCGAATTCAAACAACGGACAAAAAATAGATGTGATGGCCTGAATGATAGATGCAATTGAGGATAAAGTGACGGAGGATACAGAGCATGGATGGCATTTCAAGTACAAGTGTTACGACATCATCGGATTCTTCTTCTCAGGATCTGCAGATGGCGCAGGATGCAAGTGATGCGATGAGTGTCTGGACCGGGATATTGACCATGTCCTGGGAAAACCAGCGCATGGTGGCGTCCCTGATTCCAGCGCCGAGCGGTGTGGGGCAGAATTTGAACACACTGGGGTGAGCAGGAGGCTGAAATGAATTTTTCAGGTGTGGCAGCAAGACCACTACTTGGTACGTTTTCGGCGTGGTCTTTACCCAGGTCCAGGTCAAACTCGGTAAAGTCTTCTGGCAGCGCGACTGAGAAGACATCAGCCTCCATGAAACAAGCCCCAGTTTCGGCAAATTACTCGTCAATGGGTGGAATGCAAGATGCCATGAAAGCGGGAATAATGGGGCAGACACTTGATATTCAAATCTGATAAAGGATCGTATCCCGAAAATGGAGTAGAAAACATGCAAGATTCTGAAAGTGGTTTTTTGCAACAGGCATTTCCTGAGAGCAGATCTGGCTCATCGGGAAAAGGTGGCTCATTTAGGATGTATGTGGATGTCATGCTGATGCTGGACCAGGAGGAGGAAGAGATTCAGGATTCCTTCGAGGTGCCCTTCAGCAACGAAGCTGGTTCAGGTCTGGGTAGCCAGGTGGATTGTTATTATTGATGTGAATACTACCATTTTTGAGGTGTAAGATGCAGAACAACGACTTAATGCCTGGGGTTGGCGCAAGGATGATTCCGGAGTATTCCTATATGGAGAGGAATCCCGAAAAGCAGCAACAACGCAACGAGGTGAAGCAGGAAAACACGGAATCATCACAACGAAAGCAAAGTACTATTCGTGAAGAGAGAGTTGAGAAGGATTCTCAACCCGCACGGCAGCCGGAACGTCCTGAAAGTGAAGCGCCGCCGACAGATGCCCAGATGACAGAAGCTGCCGAAGCTGAACGCTCTCTGCGAATTGCCGGTGAGGAATGGGAGAGTACCCGCAAAGTTGACCGGTATGCCTGAAATTATTGATTGATGTCGGCCAATCTTTGCCACACGATGTCAGGTGACTTCCATCCATCATTGCCACCATTTATCCTTTTTCGTGTTTTTTTCCTTCCGGATTTGTAGTATGTTTGACTTATTCGACATTCATCATGAAGGTATTGGAGATGAGCGAAGACGCTAACGTGCAATTAAAGCAGCCGAAGAAGGATGGTGAAGGTGCAACACTGGAGAAAGATCATCTTTTAAGGGCTGTGTATGAATTGTCGCATGATTTAGGCAACCTGCTTGCGGTAATTCATGGTCGTGGTGAATTAATCGCTTTAAAACTTGAGAAGGATCATCCTGCGCTGGTTCATCTGGATCATCTTCAAAACGCGGTTTCAAGGACGCACCCGTTGGTCGATAAACTGAAAGCACTGGGAAGAAAGACAATATACAATCCGGAATCGATCAACCTGAATGAACTGGTCGAAGAGTTGAAACCCATGATGCAACGGATCGTGTCCATGGACGCAACCGTTACCCTGTCTACCGATCCCGGAATGCCTGAAATTCTGGCGGATCGTCAGC
Source organism: bacterium (assembly GCA_963669175.1). GTDB lineage: Bacteria > Electryoneota > Electryoneia > Electryoneales > Electryoneaceae. The sequence goes on along the minus strand of OY769902.1, from coordinate 5,026,922 downwards.
AACTGGAGCAGTCGATTGCGCATATTTGCATGATGGCGCGTGAATATATGCAGGACAAGGGTGAATTACATATCAACAGCGTTGTTGAAGAACTTGACAATGCACCAGTGATTGACACAGATGAACCTGTCTCAGGAAAGTTTGCCAGTATTCATATCGGGTACTGTGGGCGTAGTCTCAATCAGCCGGAGATTGAGCAGTTGCTGAATCCCGCGTTGGCTCGTAGCAGGCCATTGAAGGTCTTTGGGATGGGGTTTGACAAGGTCCGCTTCTTTGTCACGCATCACAATGGATTTGTCGCGCTGAACAGCTCGCCTGGAAAGGGTACTGTAGTGTCCTTATATTTTCCTGTTCCGTAAGCGGCCCAACACAGTTTTACCACAGGATCCCACATGCGTTACTCATACATATTCCTGGCCGTATTCTCTCTCCTTTTGTTCGTTTCCTGCGGAGAAAAGAAAATTCAGTTTCAGGAGAAATGGGAAGGGAAGAATCTCTTTCATGCAGCCATGAATAATGATTCCCTCCTGGCAGCCTACCTGATCCAGGAAGGAGCTGACCCTGATTCTGCAAACGAGCACGGGGGTACTGCGTTACATGTGGCTTCCTTTAACAATTCCATCTCAGTTACGGAATTGCTCCTGAAAGCGGGGGCCAATGTGAATGTACAGGATCAAGTCGGGTTTACACCGCTGCTGATCGCTTCAGGAATCAATAATGCTGATATTGCCACCCTGCTGCTGGACGATGGGGCGGATATGCATCTTGTCGGCGGCCCTCAGAAAGTGGAACCGATCCATATGGCTGCCGCGGGAAATGCGGTAAATATTGTCCGAATCCTGTTGGAAAAGGGATGTGATCCCAATACAGTCGCCGCATCGTCAGGAAGAACACCCTTACACTATGCAGCGGCCGCTGGCGCTATCGCGTCCGGAAGAGTATTGCTGGAACATGGCGCCAATAAAGATGCCAGGGATATCGGTGGTATGACCGCAAGTGAACTGGCAGTCGGTGAAGAATACAAGTTTGAACGCTTCCGCGAGTTGCTTTCAGAATAGGTGACAATGAAAACTTAGTGTACAACCTCATTCCTGGTCCGTATCCGCATGTTCTGCTGCATGCGCGCATTGTAAAATGCAAGGCGTATGCTATCCAGAAACCGATCCACATCAAAAGGTTTGACAAAAAAACCGTCAGGCGGGGTTTTGGAATAACTCACCAACTGCTCATAATGCTGGTGGCCGGTTATCAGAATTACCACTGTATGAGGAGAAACATGCTTGATCTTTTTCAGTAATATCAGACCGTTCTGTCCAGGCATGTGAATATCACTGACCACAAGATCAGGGTGTTTTTCCATGAAAACCTTCTCACCCTGCAAACCATCATGTGCTGCTATGGTTTGAAAGCCAACATCCTGAAGGAATGCGCCCAAAAGGCGGGTCATCTGGCAGTCATCGTCAACAACAAGGGCTACCGGATTACATTTTGAGTCTTCAACAACAGACATGATTAACCTCCCCGATAGATGACGAAATCCAAGGGATATTAAATCTATCTTTACAAAGATAGAATTCACGAAAAAACAAATCAAGTCAAAGAGTATGAAAACTATAATTTTAGAGCTCGTGATCTTTAGCGTAATACCTGTTTTTAGTCCTTTTGGTAATTCTATACATTTTGACAGTACTTGAATCGCGAATATGAAAAAGATCAGAGCCGATAAAGCAAATTCTCTGTTCAAAGATACTCTCACCTTATGTCTGCTGGTTTTCGATTATGTTGAAATATTGCCGATATATCCTGTTACTATTGTATATGTGCGCTGAAACGGACACGAGCCTCCTGATAAGCTTCATACAATCTGACGCACCAACAGCCGGATCGTGTGAAAAAGGGAGCGAACCACCGCTCACTTCAGAGTGTCTTTGCGTCAGCGAGATAGTATTGGCCTCTTTGCCGTTTTCGGTGAAAAAACTAACTTCGCTCGAGTTCGACAAAGGTGCAAAATTGGTATGAGCTGTATAAAAAAATATTCTTTGATTTTTGTTTGAAAACAGGGATTGGAGCTTGTGAGATCTATCGCTAAAAAAGAATGAAAAAGCATTGTATAATATTGTTATTATGAGTTTTATGTTATTGCAATTCATCGTCTCATCAAGGACCGGAAACTGTAAAATATTTTCTATTTTCTTTGGTATTTTTGGAGATAGTTAAATATTGCCAGATTGTATAAGGAAGTCTTAACATTTGAAGGGACTTGCATCCACTACAAGTCAAGAACTGGTTTGCGAGTCAAACCTGTTCAAGCGGGGTCTCTCACTGGCATTGCATAGGGTGTTGTTTGTAGTTTATAAATGTTGGATTGCAGCAAACCATTGTGTTCGATCAGGAGCCTAGCAAAGCGATAACTGAACCGTGGTGTATTCCCAGAACCAGACGCAGTGACGAGTCCACTTTGTAAGGGGGAGTGGTCAAACGTCCGGTATAGGCACGGTTCCCAAGGATGGAGGTATCATGAAGCGGAGTGTACTGTTGTTGGCTGTAATACTACTGACGTTCTCGGTTAGCGTCGGTGTAGCTGCTGACTACATTGACCACAAGGTCCCAGCCACCATCGCTTACCCCAGCGATAATTTTTCAAACCAGCATGCAATACCTGAATACGTCTGGAGTCCTTCCCAGAACGCAGGTTTCAATGAGCTGGATGAGTACATGGGCGACACGTTGAGCGTTGGTAACACCTACTACAACGCCCAGCATAACTGCACAATGGGTCGCATGGTTGCTTTTACCCCGGATGGTGTATCAGTCAATGGTAGCACGGAAACGAATGTTGCGTTCTTCTCCTGGATGGACAAGCCAGGCCCGAACTCGGACGTACACATTGCGTTCAACCGTGGCTATGTCGATGGCAGTGGCGCTATGCAGTATGAAATACAGAACGGTTACACGGTTGATGCCGGTACCGTAGCTGCCTACGTAACCTTGGGCTTCGATGCAACCAATCACCTTGGTTTCCCGGTTTATCATGGCGGCAATGATGGTGACAACATGGGCACCATTCTCGCACATGAGTGGGATGTCTTCCCGGGAACATTCATTGAGCAGACTATTCCGGCGCAAGGTGATGAACCCCAGTACTGGCCCCGTTCAGCCTATGATTCACAGAATGGCGTCATGCATGTTGTGACCACGGTGAATCCGGATGACCCGAACGAAGAGCTGGTCCTGCCGCAACCGATCTATTATTCACGTCATGTGCATAATGATGATGGCACGTTTACAATCAATGACCAGGTTCTTCTTTGCGAGTATCAGCGTAACATCAGCGCAGACATCGCCGTATCGGAAGATGGTCAGCGTGTTGCAGTGGTCGCTACGATCAGCCGTGACTATCTGGAACACCCGGATGATGTGGACGAGTGGAGCCAGTACAACCAGGACATCTGGCTGTATCTCTCGGAAGATGGTGGTGAGAACTGGAACGATTACGTGAACCTGACCAACTTCATCCCGCCGGATGAAGACCTGCTGCCCGATACAACTGCTGCCAACAGGGACACCCTGCGTGCCTACTGTGACTGTAACGCCTATTTTGACATGAACGACAAACTTCATGTTGCCTTTACCACCTGTGGTTATTTCCAGTTGCAGGGAAGCCTGTACACACGGTATTCCTGGATTTATCACTGGGATGAAGCGAGCGATTTCTTTACCCTGGTTGTCGATGGTCGTCAGTATTGCTACGATCCAGGTGGCTGGCATCGCGCCGCTGACCGTCCCAATATGTACCAGGATCCAAAAGATGGAACCCTGTACATGGTGTACCAGCAGATGGGACTTGATGTAATCTACCCGGATTCCATGAATCCTGATCTTGAAGTCAACGAACTTGACTACTCACAGTCCGGTTTCGCCAATGGTGAAGTTTATATCGCAGCCAGTCCGTACATTGATGACTACTATGGTCTCTTGTGGGCCAAGGGCGTAAACGTCACCAACACACGTTACAGCACAGATGCGAACGGTGCAGCTACTGGCGATGCTCGCAGTGAATGCTCCCCGACCATCGCGTTGAACAACGATGGTGAATATCTGAACCTGTTCTACATTCTGGACTATGAAGGTGGCAACGCGCGTCAGGATGAAGGCGCCTATACCCAGAACAATGCTGTCTGGCAGCGTGTTCCCAAGGCCGACCTGCTCGCGTCCTATTCTGAGTGGGTGCCGAACATGCCGTTGCATGTGGACTCGACACAGTACTGGACAGATGATCAGGGTTATAACTGGGAAGACACAGAAGGTTTCTGGCGCGGTGGCGTGGATGATGAAGAGCCGCTGATGCCGAACGAGTTCAACCTGCAGCAGAACTACCCGAACCCGTTCAACCCGACCACCAGCATTGCCTTCTCGCTGGAACGCACCGGCAAGGTTCACCTGGCTGTTTACGATGTGCTCGGCCGCCAGGTTGCCGTTCTGGCCAACCGTACCATGACCAATGGTCAGCACACCATCTCCTTCGATGGCAGCGACCTGGCCAGTGGTGTTTACTTCGTCAAGATGACCAGCGGATCGCACAGCATGGTTCGCAAGATGACCCTGATGAAGTAAGCTGATCTGAAAGCTTTGCATAACGCAGAGCTGTTTTGAAAACAATCGCCCGGGAACAGCATGTTTCCGGGCGTTTTATAATCTCCAGTGTCTTTCTGATCTCCAGTGTCTTTTGATCTCAAGTGTTTGCCATATCACAAGTGTCTGCCTGAACGCAAGTGTCTATCTGAAATACGACATGATTTTCAAGACTGACAACACCCCCCAAAAAAAACTGCCCTGGAATACAGAAACAGAAGCCTGCGACAGGCAGCATTTCCGTTTTCCAGGACAGCCGGAAAGAATGTTTATCTAAAGCTATCAGACCTTGGCTATGAGCGGGTCGCCCAGCTCAAAATACCGTGTTACATGTTGCAGGTCTGTGTACTTCGTGAAAACAACCTGGCGAATGCTGCGAATAGCGCCAAGGCCATCGCAAACATACTGGCCGTTACGTGTCAGTGCGCGACGGTTGCCCGGATCAAAGATCAAACGCTGCAGCTCTTTGAGAAACGCCGGTTCGAAATCCGCCGAGTCGAACGCTTCTAACCGCATCGACAGTTCGCGGCGTTGCATATGATCGGCCATGAGATCTTTGGACGAACCGGCTCGCGGCAGACAGGCGCGTGGTGTGCCAAGTGCAAGCGCTTCTTCCATCACAGTGTTATCCGCCGAGAACAACATGTCAACATCCATCAGGATGTCCTGGTATTCGAAACGGTTGTTGTGAACGTCAACTGGCACAGTACTTCCGGTCAGCTTTTTCAGCTCGTCATCGGACGGGCAGAAGGGGCCGGGAAGAATGGTCAGCTTCGGCGCCCATTCGCCGGTAACAAAATCAGGCTTTTCTACGGCGGCAATAGTCTTCGTGATCAACGGCAGCCATTTGGCAGCGTCGAGGTTTTCAGTTGAGATGGCGAAATGAGCCGCGTATGTGGGATGATTACGCTGCTTCAGGATGTTCTTGATCGTCTTGATGCGGAACATGTCAAAATGCGCCCCACGAAGCATCCTGGTGCGCCCGTTTTTGTCCGGAACGTCGAGTTCGGAAGCATAAGGAGTTGGCAGGATGCACCAGTCAGCCCAAGTCGGTGTGTCACCGTCCTGCACCATGATCAACTCAATTCCATCCTTGAACAACTCGTGTTGCAAGTCCAGGTCAAAATTATTGGTGATGAGGAAAACCAACGGTTTCGGGTGGCGAGTGTCGTCCTTGGGGTGAGTATAGGGTGCGACCTGCTTCAGGATATGATCACGAAGCGAGTCCCGGGACGAAGTGTCGCCGAGTACCTGGACATCAACTTCTTTCAGGTCAAACTTTTTAACCAGATCACCAGCTTCGGTGTTGACCATAAGATGAATATCCGCAACACCTTCAATCTTTGCCGCCTGGGCAAGTGCAACTGCACGCATTACATGAAGAGTACCGTACTCTTTTGTCGTTTCCGCGAAAATCCAGGCGCGACGATTCGCCATGATAGCCTCCCTTGGGTTCTTGCCCGTGAATATAGCTTCCCTCCTGTAAGAGCCGCAAGTCAGGCGCGTGTCAGGGGCTACAGTGGAGAAACAAAAAACCCGCCGGAACGTGGAGGAGGTTACGTTCCTGGCGGGACGGCCGGGCATATCCCCGGTTCGAATACTACCCCCCGATCCAGGTAGGAGGGCATATTTCTATACTTTTCAGGTAACAATTAAATATACCTGTCAGGGTACTTGGTTGCCAGTGGGTAAAGATTGGGAATAAAAGAGATGGAGCAAACAGAGCAGAAAAGTCCACCAGTGACAGATTGACACTGATCAATCTGTCACTGGTAAACTTGAAGGGTTTACTTGACGAGAATCAGTTTCTGAATCGAATGATAATGGTTCCCGTTTGACGTCGCAGCGTCCAAATGTACCAGGTAAGTGCCAGAACTGACCCGGGTGTGATTCAGGTTGTCGCCGGACCACAACACTTCATGTTGACCGGCCGAACTCGGTTGATCGACCAGGGTTTTTACATTACGGCCAAGTATGTCAACGATGTTCAGTCTAACCTGTGAAGCCTCCGGTAGTGAATACCTGATGCGGACCTCATGATTGAAGGGATTCGGCCAGACATCAGCAATCTCAAAACTGGAAGCCAGGGATGGTGTTTCTTCCTCAACATCGTTCCATTCGTTTAAAACAAATGGCTGCGGATCATTGCTTGCAGAAGTGCTATGATGTGGATCATACGCGGCGACACTCCAATAACCAAGCACCGGTTCATGTGGAAGTGAGGTTACCGCCCAGAAGTTGTAAGAGAAGCTGTTGCGATAGGTTGTGTCTGAAACGGTTAACAGTCCTTCGCCTATCGATATTGTGATTTCATAATACACATCAGCATGTTCAGGATCCGTGGAGGTTTCCCATGTAAATCGTGTCCATTCCCGGTTTACCTCAATACCGTCCAATGGAGAAAGCAAGCTGAAATCGGTAGGCGGCTCTGCATTTGCCTCAATGAAAAAATGATTTGGCGCCCCATTGACCAGTGTTTCGTGTGCAGTGTCATGAGCGTAAACAGACCAATTCAAACTACAGGCTTCGGCAGGAAGAATATCGAAATCGTAAAAATCCATCACGTAGCTTGTGTCATATCGTACATAACGTGAAGCAAGAGTTTCTTCATTGTATTCAACAACAAGATTGTACCAGACAGGATACCCTTCCGGATCAACAGCGGTATTCCAACTGAAGCAAACACTATCTCGAGGCTGGGTGCTGCCCACAGCGGGAGAAGCGATGTCAAAAGCTCCTGGGGGGTCCGTATCCGGCAGGAGTCCCGTATTTGTTGTACGCAAAATAACGCCGTCATCACCGACAATCAGGCCAATCCCACTCTGGCAGGCTACTCCATGCAAGTCGCTGTCAGTATTGGAAACTTGCAGGTACCAGGTTGCTCCACTGTTGGACGAAAAGAGAATAGTTCCATTCGTTCCTACAGCGTGAATCACATGCTGATGTGTATGGGAATAGCTGAATGCAACATCCAGGAGGTCTTCTTCAACAGGAGTATCAACTTCTGACCAATGTACGCCATTGTCTTCAGAAATCAGCACTGTGCCATAATCACCAACAGCAACACGAAACGCGTTGTTGGAAAACATGGCTACGCTATTCAGTCCGTGATCTGAAATCGCTACTGTGCTCCAAGTTGAGCCGTAGTCTTCCGAACGGATGATTCTTCCTGTTCCATCGGCATGGGATATGGTAACGAGCAGATTCGTTGAGTTGAAATCACGGATTATACTGGTTGCAACACCTTCCCAGGCGCCTTCGCCAAGTTCTTCAAGATGATCCAGTATATAATTATCAATAGTGCCAAACACAGGCTGGCCATCTTCATTCTCGCCAACGACGAGCATAAAATCAAAGGAAACGGTTAGTACGCCAAGAAAATTTGCATTGAACCCCGAGTCAAGATCGTACCATGGGTAGCTGATCACTGCACCTGTCTCGCCAACAGCCGTGAATGCGTTCGCATCTGAATTCTGCATATCACAGGCCAGCAGATTGGAACCAGGTCCCTCATACTCCTCTTCTATCCAACTGGATCCATTATCAAATCCACGAAGAATAACTCCGTTCGCTCCAACAGCATAAGCCGTATCCGAGGGCATAAAATCAACATCCCTGAGATCAACATCCACGGGGGATTCGATAAGACTCCAACCTTCCTGGGAAAAACCTGCAGTAGCGAATAACAGTAAAGCCAGCAGGGGAAAAAGGACATGTCGATTCATCATTGCACTCCTCCTCATCTTTTGTTTTACAGAAGCCAAACCACCTGGTTACCCACCTGATACAACATTAAACTATTGCTTCGTTGAAGAGAATGTCAACATCTTGCCAACCCGGAGGGGCACGATGCACGAGAAGGTGTTTTCAGACAAGGCCAGCGAACCATGACTAAAATAATGGGGATCGTTAATGTTACCCCCGATTCGTTCTATGATGGGGGGCGACATGATGCAACGGACATGGCAGTACTGCATGGTCTTCAATTGGTCAGGGAAGGCGCTGCTGTGCTGGATATCGGGGGTGAATCGACACGTCCCGGCGCAGCCGAAGTAAGCGTGGACGAAGAGATCCGCAGGACTGCGCCTGTTATTCGTCAGCTTTCCGGGATGACGAACGTACCCATTTCCATTGATACCACCAAGGCGGACGTGGCGCGTGAAGCAATGGCGGCCGGCGCTGCCTGGATCAACGATGTATCGGCGGGTATGCTTGACCCTGAGATGCTGAAGGTGGTTGCGGAAACGGGAGCTACCTATGTTGCCATGCACATGCGTGGCACACCGCGAACCATGCAGACCGATACCGAGTATAAGGATCTGATCGGGGAGATAACGGAGTATTTCACAGACAGGATTTCAGCCTGTGAGACGGCTGGAATAAACCGTGAGAAAATCATCCTTGATCCGGGTATCGGCTTCGGCAAGTCCAGGGAACAGAATTACCGCTTACTGGGTAAGCTTGATGCTTTCCGGTCACTCGGCTTGCCTCTGCTGGTCGGCCCGTCACGCAAGAGCTTTCTTACCCTGATCGGGGTGGATGATGTGAAAGACCGTCTGCCCGGTACATTGGCTGCCGTAACACTTTGCGCGCTGGCCGGAGTAGAATGGATTCGAGTGCATGATGTGGCGGCTGCAGTACAGGCGGCGAATGTGGTGCATATGGTAAATCAGAACTGTTGAAGCGTGAAGTTTCGCATTCTCCGGAGCTTCTGAGGGAGAGCAACCCATGAGTCCTGAGGTGTCTGACTGGCAGTACGAGTCCATGACAACCGCTGAGCTGGAAACGGTAGTCGAGGCCGAGTTACGCTGTTTTCCCGAGGATGCCTGGACCTTTGGCATGTTTGCCGATATGATGACCATGCACGGTGCAATGAATCGTGTATTAAAGCGCCACGGGGACTTGATTGGTTATCTGGTTTCCTTTATCGTTCTGGATGAAGCTCACTTGGCAAATATTGCAGTTCTGCCGGAACACCGTCGGCGGGGAATCGGACGTAAATTTCTTGCTCAATGGCTGGACGAAATAAAACAGCATGGGGTGCAAGTGGCCTATCTTGAGGTCCGCCAGAACAATGTGCCCGCCATCGCGTTGTATGAGGCATTCGGATTTGAACAGGTCGGGATTCGTCCCAGGTATTATTCCAACGGTGAAGATGCGGTATTGATGACCTTGTGGCTTGAAGACACGCAACCAACTGACAGGATGGATAGATGAGCTGGTTCAAACGTACTGTGCGCGGCCTGGAAGGTGCGACCAAGCGTGAAATGCCGGAAGGGCTGTGGAGCAATTGCCCGGCATGTGACAATGTCGTGTATACGAAGAAGCTGGAACGCAACTTTTTTGTATGCCCGGAATGCGGACATCACAACCGGATGAAGGGGGTTGACTATATCCGTCTCCTGATTGATGATGAGACCTGGGCGCCTTTTGATGAGAACCTGGTTTCGATAGATCCGTTGGGCTTCCGGGATTCGAAGAAGTACGTTGACCGTATTTCTGCGGCGATGAAGAAAACCGGCAACAACGAAGCAATCCATACCGGCACGGGAAAGCTTGCCGGGCATCCGGTAGTCATGGCGGTTATGGATTTTTCTTTCCTGGGCGGTTCGGTTGGCAGTGTGGTCGGTGAAAAGATAGCGCGTGCGATTGACAAGGCAGTAAAGGAAAACTGTCCGCTTATCGTTCTTTCCTGCAGCGGTGGCATGCGGATGCAGGAAGGAGTCATCAGTCTGATGCAGATGGCGAAGACATCCGCACGTTTGACCAAGCTTGCCAAGGCCGGCTTGCCGTTTATCTCGGTGCTCACCGATCCCACCACCGGCGGTACAACCGCTTCCTTTTCCATGCTGGGGGATTTGAACATAGCCGAGCCGGGCGCCTTGATCGGGTTTGCCGGACCACGTGTGATCAAGCAGACAATCGGTCAGGATCTGCCGTCCGGATTCCAGCGCAGCGAATTCCTGCTGGACAAGGGCTTCCTGGACCAGGTCGTGCCACGTCTTGAGATGAAGGAACGTCTGGCGAAGTACATATTCTATTTCACCGGCAAGGCCAGCGTTCCGGTTGAAGCGGCCGGTACGAACCAAAAGGATCTGCTGGAACAGTGACAGAGCCGCAGCGGGGGGATACAGAGGATTCCGGCGATAATGCACGGAAATCCGGCGGCGCGAGCAACATAGCGCGCAGCATGGTTCGCGGCACCTTGGCGACTATGGTACACCGTATCGTGGAAGCTGTCGCCGCGCTGTTTGTCCTTCCCTTTACATTACATCGTCTTGGAACTGACGCCTACGGTTTGTGGGCGCTTTTTTATTCGGTAACCCTCTATCTGAACCTGGCTGACTTCGGTTTTGCCGCAGCGCTGAACCGCCATTTTGTCACCGCGCTGGAGAGTAATGACAGCCACTTGAAAAAGGCGGTCTTTTCCACCGGACTGAGCTTTATGCTGGTCATCGCCACGGTAATTATCGCGGTTGGCCTGCTGTTTGAATCCTGGTTTATCGCGTTTTTCCCCGATGCGTCGGAGTTCGCTCACGTAGCGCCGTGGGTGTGGAAATCCATGGTGCTGGTCCTCGCTTTGGGATTCATCACCAACTACGGGCGTTACCTCTTTTTTGCCACTCACCGTACCGGTCATCTCGCCATATTCAATACCGGACTCGCCCTGTTTAACGCAGGTACGATTGTCTTTGTCCTGAGCCTGGGGTGGGGGCTGATCGGACTGGCTGGCGGTGTGGTTACGGTGGGCGTGGTCCGTATGCTGATCACCTTCATTTTCGGTGTTGCCGGGGTGAAGGAATGGAGTTTCAGTCCAGCCGCGGTGAACCGGGAAACGCTCAAGTCCATGTGGTCGTTCGGGATGACGGTACAGTTGACCCGTATCGCCGATGTGATCAACCAGCAGTTTGACCGTATTTTGCTGGGACGCGTTGCCGGACTGGACAGCGTTACTCACTATGATGTCGGCGCGAAAGCGGCCAACTCCGCCAACCTGATTCCGACTACGCTCTATTACGTGATCGAACCAGCCGCAGCGACTTTCAGTGCTCAGGGTGACAAGCAACGGTTTACCTCATTGTTGCTTCGCAGCGGGAAATACATGTCCCTGATCGCCCTGCCGATCGGGGTGTACCTGAACCTCGCTGCCGTTTTTCTCTTGACTCTCTGGCTTGGCTCGGTGCCACATTCGGAAATGATTCTCGCCATCCGATTCCTGGCAGTCGCCTATATCGCATGGACGGTGACGGTTCCGCTTCGCCTGTGCGCACGTGGGGCGGGGCATCCGAGCTGGGAAGCGTTGGCGGCGACTGTGCAGGCTGTGCTGAATGTGGCGCTTTCCATCAGCTTCTATTACCTGTTCGGTTTCATCGGGGTGCTGTACGGAACAGTAACGGCTGCGCTGGTCGGACAGACGGTGATGACAATCCGTGCGCTGGTCGGCCTGCAACAACCGATGTGGACCTTCTTCCGTGTCGCCTGGATCGGACCGGTATTGGCCTCCCTCGGCGCCGGACTGGCCGCCTGGGCGCTACTTCAGGTTATCCCACCCCTTATCGAAGGCCAGGGACGGCTGGACACGCTTCCCGGCCTGCTGCTTTCCGGAATCGGGTTTGGAGTGGTCTACGGGCTGCTGCTTCTCGGATTGCGTGTTCTGAGCTGGAAAGAACTGAAGGAATTAGTCGGGTTTGTGAAGAGAAGGTAGTAGATTTAGGTATTTTAGCTGAGATTAGTTGAGGTCAAAGAGATTTGAGGCCAATGATTCTTATCATGATGTTATATTATCAGTTGGCTTTGGCTATTACAGTTTCAATTGTTGTGGAAACTGCAAACTGTAAACAGAATACCTTTACATCACTAAACCACGGCAGTGGTTATCTGTAATAACCTACACACCCGCGCTGTTGTGCAGGTGTACGCGGTGGGAAGGATAAAACTTGGAAGGTGCAAAAACCACGGTAGTGGTTTTCTGTATTAGCCCACCGTCCAGCGCCGTCTGTTTGGCGCTCACGGTGGGAATAGAGGATCAAAAACATCATCAACCCCGGCAGCGGGTTGCCTATAGAATGAAGGGAGACAGATCATGGCACACTCCTATGTCGCAATGTACACGCACCTGGTATTCTCCACCAAAAATCGCACTCATTTCCTGGTCAATCCTTCCATCCGAAAAGAGCTTGACGCCCATATGACCACCTTCCTGAAGAACCGTTCCTGTGAATGTATCACCATCAATGGAATGCCCGATCACGTTCACATCCTCTACAACCAGGCCTCTTTGCAATCGTTATCCGGGTTGGTTCGTGATATGAAACGTGCCACAACAAAATGGATCAGGAATAAAGGTGATGGCTATCGTTCTTTTGCCTGGCAGGAAGGCTATTCAGCATTCTCCGTAAGCCATAATATCGTCAATAGTGTCCGATCCTATATTGACAATCAGGAGGAACATCACAAAATCAAAACCTTCGAAGAGGAATATGTTGATTTTCTCAACCAGCAGGGTATCAAATACGATGAGCGGTTTGTCCTTGGATGAAACGCTTTACTGAAGTGTAAGGTATTCAATAATTAAGCTTGGATATTGTATACGAATTTTCCAGGCAACCCGCTGCCGGGGTTGATAATAAGGTCGGCGCTCTTTTCCCACCGTGAGCGCCAAACAGACGGCGCTGGACGGTGGGCTAATTCAGGGAACCACTGCCGTGGTTCTTGTACTAGTCATTCCATCAAATACCACATCTGAAATTGCACTGGTGAAATATCCGGGCTAATACAGGGAACCACTGCCGTGGTTCGCAGCTTGTTTACATAATTGTTCAATAATTGTTCAAAACATGCTGAATATGTTGATCGCAACTATCTTGGTAAAAACAAACATCCCCGGAAATGAACCGGGGATGATGCGTGGTTCTTTATGCAGGATCACTTAATCGGACGAACTGGAACCTGACATATACATCCACTTGTGGGTGTGGGTTCCAACAGAAATATCTGTTTCGATGCTACTTACTTCAGATCCACCATCTGGAAAGACTTCAACACATTGAACACAAGTTTCAAGTACAGATTCCATCCTTGTCAGGAATGGGTAAGTATCCGTAATGGTGACTGACCATGATGTTCCTTGTTGAAGGGGAATTGATGATTCTGTTACAATTCCCATTCTCAAGTAAAGGACACCTGCAGCATCAGGATCGATTCCTGGATTTCCTTCCCCCCATGTAGAGGCTACTGCAAGATTCCAAACGGCTGTTGCTGGCGGATCTTCAACGGGTGGATGCCCAGAGGCAAGTATGGTGTTTGAAAAACCGAATAATGCGAGGATCAGCGCTATCAATGTGAGATGTTTCATGGTACGCTCCTGGTTCTTTTAATGAAAATTGTCAAAGAAAACTTGAACCACGCATCAATAATGTATTATTTTTTTTTAAGATACCAACGAATTTTCTCGAAAGAGTTAAAAACTCCAATAGGGCAAGGTTATTTGGCTCTCTTGCATTACTAGTTGTGGATAAGTGGATGATATACATGATGATACAGACTTATACGGGAGGCATTAAAGATGAACGGGTTAGTTATTGTTGAAAAACTGTCAAGGTATGGTGTTGTACATAAGAGATTGTTAATACAAACTATAATAACATGTTTGGTTCTAGGTGTAACAATAGCTTATTCCCAACCAACTCACCGACCCGGCTGGCCTATCGCATTGGAACCGGCAGGCAACGCATGGACTTTCAACAATATTGCCGTGACCAAAATCCCGGACCAGGGCAAGATCATTGCCACCGCGACTAACTACATGCTGACTGTATTGGATATAAACGGCAACACACTTCCTGGCTGGCCTGTCACCTTTAATTACAATGACGAGGGGGTTGTGGAGCAGGGACCACGCCTGGGCGATATTACCGGTGATGGTATCCCGGAAGTTATCGTCCGTACTCATAAAAATGTTATTCGAACCTATTATCTAACTGGAGAACTTCTTTCGTCACATTGTTTTACTGCGCCAATCGTGGAAGGAATAAATAGCAGAAACTCCGGATCACCAGTGCTGGTAGATGTTAATGGAGATCATTGTTGTGAATTGTTTTTATTGGCAGATACACTAGTATTAGGGCTTGATCTGAATGGTAATGCTTTACCGGGGTTTCCAAGATACGCTGGTGAGGATGAAGTATTAGTAAACACAACACCGTGTATAGGGATTGGCGAACACTGGGAAGGAATATCAATCATTGTGTGGATGACACGTAATTATCTTCATGCACAGGAACTGGAATCAGGAGAATACTTGCCCGGATTTCCCACAGCGGTTACACCACAATTATATTGTTCCCCATTAACCTTGGTTTCGCTTGAAGATGGACAATGGTTGGCAAGTCTTGTCGATATGGATTCTTTATTCGTCTTTAATCAAAATGGAGAAAGGTGGCCAGGATTCCCGTTTGAGAATCCTTTTATAAATGGGAATAGTGAAGCCAGCTATGATGTAATTCCCGCTGATCTTGATGGGAACGGTATTCCTGAATTGATGTATCATCCATTTGACAGCTTGGTATATGCGCTCACTTTAGGTGGCGAGTTGTTTACAGGATTTCCGAAAAGCATAGGTTCTTTAGGCAGTGGCGAACCATTTGTGGTGTTACGAGAAACAGTACAAGATTCTTGTTACATTTTTGGAATCAGCAATAGCGCAACATATTTTAATACCATATACGGTCAGACTTTAAATCAAGCTCTTGAAGGATTTCCACTGGTAGACTCTTTGGCAAACAGTGCATTGCCTAATGGACAAACAGCAATATTTCCTCCTGAGAATGGAAACATGATTCTAATTGGTTACAATTTTCGAGGATTCCTGGTTGCTTATAATGTTCCCATGCCGGGGCATGAGTTCGAGATTTACTGGCCCATGCCGGGTTGCACGATGGGCGGAAACCGTTTGTATCAGCCGCAAACTTATCTGAATGTCAAAGAGGACCGTAGTGAATCATTGCCTGTTGAGTTTGAGGATACGATTTATCCCAATCCCAGCAACGGTGGTTTTCGGTTTCAGCTAACACCTGATCAATCCGGTCAGGCGCGGATTAGTATCTATGATGTTCTGGGCAGGCTGGTATTCGAAGAATCCTTGTCCGGAATAGCCGGTCAACGATTGGATTATACCTGGAGTGCCGCATCGGCGGGAATCAAGCTGGCAGCAGGCACCTATTTTATCCGGCTGAAAGGAGAAAACACTTCCACGCATCGGGTTGTGTTGTTGCCTTAGAACAGAATCTCTTTCACCAAATCAGGGAATTCACTAGCATAATTTTCGTGAAAACTCCCTTCCGAGTGGCGAATTTGGGCTCTCTTCCGTATCTTCTTTCCCTTACCCTACATGGTTTGCAACAAGTTAAAAGATAACTGACACGAGGTCGTTACGGTGAGTTCAGACGCACAGACGAAACGGAAACGGTCCCCCTTCCCACGGACGTTTTTTGTCGCCAACATCATGGAGATTTTCGAACGGTTGGCGTGGTACGGCTTTTTCGCCGTCTCATCCCTGTACATGACGAGTCCGATTGCACAGGGCGGATTGGGGTTCTCAAGTATTGAACGTGGTATTCTGCAAGGCATCATTCCCTTCCTTCTGTACCTGTTCCCCGTAATTACCGGCGCTTTGGCGGACCGTTACGGATACCGGAACATGTTCCTGGTGGCCTTCAGCATCATGACCCCGGCGTACTTCTTCCTGGGGCAGGTGCATGGGTTCTGGCCGTTCTTCTTCGTGTTCCTGCTGGTCGCAGTGGGTGCGGCAGTGTTCAAGCCTGTCGTTGTCGGAACGGTTGGCCGTACGACTGATGACACCAACCGTGGAATCGGATTCGGTGTATTCTATACCATCGTAAACGTCGGCGGGTTCATTGGTCCGTTTGTGGCCGGTTATGTCCGTGCCATCAGTTGGGACCTGGTCTTCGTGATGAGCGCCATTTGGATCGGCATCAACTTCATCCCGACTCTGTTCCTGTACAAGGAACCGACCACAGAATCCCAGTCTACCGAGAAGCGTTCCCTGGTGAAGGTTCTTACCGACGCCCAGGAAGTGCTTGGCAATGGTCGCTTCGCCCTGGCAGTTGTGCCGGTTATTGTGATGTTCATGCTGGCCGGCGGTGGCTGGGTGTCTTGGCTGTACGTGTTGATCGGTAGTGTGGTCTGGCTTGTAATCAACTACCTGTTGAACGGTCGGTTTGCTATTATTCTGATGCTGCCGTTCATTCTTGGTGTTTACGGTATCGCTAATTTCGCCGGCGGTGATGCTCCGGCACTGGTTGAGGAAACCGTTGCAGAGGTTGTCGAAACCGCCCCAATTGCTGAGCCAATCATGGTTGAACAGGCGGTTGAAGGCGATTCTGTGATGATGGTTGCCGTCACCGAGACGCAATCCTTCGCCTCAGTGCTTCAGACCCTGGGCCTTAGTGATGTTACCGATGGTTTGATCGCTGAAGAAGTTGTTGTCAAGGAAGGCATGAACGGCTGGCTGATGCTGGGTATTATCGGCGGCGCCTGGGCGGCGATTTTCCTGGTGGTTATGTTGCGCAAGTCTTCCGGTTCCGGCGGCGAACCACAGTACAAGGATCTAGTCTGGCACAAGCAGAAGCCGCAGATCGGCAACTGGCCGTTTGTATTGTACCTCGTTATCCTGACCGGGTTCTGGGCCAGCTTCAACCAGATCTTTATTACGATGCCGGAATATATCCGTGACTTTGTCGATACTACAGATATGGTCAAGGGCGCTGCGATCTTCGGTAAAGGCGTCGCCAGTTTCCTTGCCAGTGTCAACCTTGAGCAGCTTGCCGGTGAATTGGGGAATATGATCAAGGAACATACCGTGGTTGGTGCGGATGCCAATGTCCGTGATATTTTCCTTGAGATTGTGAACTACAAGGTTCGCGTACCGCACGAAGAAATTATCGCCACATTCCAGGCGCTCAGCCATGTTTCTGTCCCCGATGCGCAAACGCTTGATATGGTAGCTCAGGAATGGGCCGGACGTGGTCATGGAGCGGATGCAGCAGCGGTGAAGGTTCTGCTGCAGCATCTGTATACGCCGGAAATGATGCAGCTTGCACAGGGTGTGGATCTCAGCGGTGTGAATGTCCCATCGGTCAAGACAGTTGATGAACTGCTGATGCCGTTGGCTGCATCCGGGACAACCGACATGAACAGCTTCCTGGTTGCGCTGAAGGAATTCTCTGCACTGTATCAGCTTGCACCGCAGCAGGTACTGGCTTACATGCAGGATATGGTCATCTGCATGCCAACCGCCGTGGAATGGGCTGCCAACTATCGCCAGGTCAACCCGGAATATATCATCAACCTGGATGCCGGTTCTATTGTTGTCTTCCAGATCCTGGTCAGCAGCATCATTGACCGTTGGAAACCATTCCCGGTATTGGTAGTCGGCACAATCGTTTCCGGTATCGGTATCGGTATCGGCGGTATCAGCCACGGTATTGTGCTGGGTGGTACGTTTGTCGCCGTTTCGATTATCGTATTCGCCTTTGGTGAAATGATCGCCTCACCGAAGAGCCAGGAATATGTTGCCCGTATCGCCCCGAAAGCGAAGACAGCCCTCTTCATGGGGTACTACTTTGTGTCGGTGGCGCTGGGTAACCTGTTCGGTGGTATCCTCAGTGGTTGGGGCTACCAGAAGATCGCGCTTGAGATGGATGCCCCGATGCTGATGTGGGTGCTGTTCGGGGGAGTTGGCTTCCTCACGGCTGGCGCTCTTGTGTTCTTCAACAAGGGTGTTGTTCCGAAGCTGGAAGCGCAGCGCGAAACCAACAATGCCTGATAAAACAGTTGCAATCAACCGGGGATGTACTATCCTCGGTTGATCGCTTGTTTTTTTCGGTCCATCTTGCATGGCAGAATTTTTTTCTGGAGGGTCTGCCGTCTTGATCATGAGGGACCGAACCTTTACACTATAGAAGTGGATTTTCCTGTAGTCGTGTGCCGTCATGAGCCGTGAAAGCGAGGGAGCATGAAGCGGAGTGTACTGCTGACGATTTGCCTGTTTTTCGTTGCGTCTGCCTGGGGACGTCATGCACCGAAACCACCCGACTACAGGGGGCCGGTTGATCCATCGGTGCGACGTATCAATGTGATTGATATCGACACGGATAACCGTGTGCATCGTGCGGGGTCCATGTGGATGAATATTACCAACTGGGGGTATTTCGGTAACTCCAGTGTGACCAATGAAGAACAGATGGAAGACCCGGAATACCCGGGCACCTGGGCGCCGCAATGTGAATTCCCTGGCGGTAGTGAAGATCAATACCTGTACCAGGGATCGCTTTGGCTGGGCGCCATGATCCAGGATGAGGGCTTCCAGTTTCCACGAGTTTCCACCGGATCCGAAGGCTGGATTTTTCCGCGTATACATGAATTCTACCCCGGTGAAACCCCTGATCCCGTTGTAGAACGCACGACTCGCCCCAATGCTTATAACCGTCTCGGCGATTTTATCAGTTCAGATTCCGCTGTCAGCGAGCAGGATTTCATCGTTTCCTATTCGGATACGTTGACTGATGCCTATTATGTGGAAACCGACCCCCTGGATGGCGGTCATTATCCGCTGGGTATAAAGGTTACGCAGACCAGTTATTCCTGGAGTTATGCGTATGCCCGCGACTTCATCATTATCGACTGGGAAATCGAGAATATTGCCGACAACTACTTGAAAAACCTGTATGTCGGTCTGTATATCGATGCGGATGTTGGTGAGATTTACGAACAGACTCGTGGCGGTTTGCTGGAAGGGCATACGGACGACGTTTGCGGGTTCCAGAAATACTACTACTACGAGAACGCGGACGGTATTCCGGATTCGGCCGTAATCAATACTGCCTGGATTGCCGATAATGATGGACGGTATGTGGATATCACATCAGGTAGTGATTTCGCAACTCCTCATGTTACCGGTGTGCGAGTGGTTCGTGCCCCGAACCCGCGTCTGAAAACCAGCTTTAACTGGTGGATCTCCAATACGGATGATAACCTGGACTTCGGGCCTGCCTGGGAAGATGATAACTCCCAAAGCGACTGGACAACACGGTATGGTACCCCGCTTGGTGATGCACGAAAGTATTTCGTCCTGAGCAACCGTGAATTCGACTACGATCAGACCTATTCCGATAATGCCGATTGGATTGCCGATAATCCGCAGACCTTCGTTAATCCTGTTACAGGGGCGACAGAGGAGCACGCCTGGAAAATCTTCTCCGAAGATGAAGCCGGGGTTATGCAGGATCTACAGAATGGCTATGATACCCGCTACCTGTTGTCCTGGGGACCGCTTGGGATTTATGACTTTACCGATGAATCCGGGCAGCGCGTTTACCGTTTGAACCCGGGTGAAAAGTTCAGCATGACAGTTGGCTACGTTGCCGGTGAGAACTTCCATGACAGGAATCACCCGCAACCGACCAACGCAATCATTGATCCCAGCCTGTACAACTTTGCCGATTTACGTTACAACGCGGACTGGGTCGCCAAAGTGTATGACAACCCGATGGTTGACACCGATGGTGATGGCTGGTACGGTGAAGATACCGGTATTGACTACCTGTATGCTGAAAACAGGGGTGATTCCGTTGTCATCGAAGGAGTATTCATTGGCATTTACCCAGGTCCTGACGAGGGAGAAGGCGACAGTCGTTTGCAGGAAGAAGAAGACGATAACCCGTACAAACCGACTCGATTTGACTATACCACGTTGAATGGCATGCTGGACCACGGCGATGGCGTACCCGATTTCCAGGGACCGCCGCCGCCGCCGATACCGGACATTCAATACGAAGCTTATCATGACAAGATTGTCATTACCTGGAAGCCGATGCCCAGTGAAGATCCCGATTACCGGGATCCATTCAGCAGGGTGTGGGACTTTGAAGGATATTCGCTGTACAGTTCGGCCACAGGATTAGAGGCTGAATACAGTTTCCTGGCTACGTATGACCGCGAGGATTACGCCTACTACAGCGACAATGACAGCCTGTTGTGCGAGCCTTTTCCGGATAAAACCAATTACCCGCTGGACAGTTTGATTGAAGGTACAGTAGGGCATTTGAAAGCCGTCGGCCCGAATGTCGGGTTCGATGATATCTGGAATGAAGCGACGCAACAGTACGAGTTCGAATTGCCTCATGCGCACCCAATGATGCCGATGTGGTATGCTGTAACCGTGTTTGATTTCGGCGATCACAAGTCGGGGACACCATCGCTGGAGAGTTCCAAGGGCGCTGCGTGCGTGTACATTGCCCCTTCCGGATCGCCTGATAAAAAACCGGGAGTTGTTCCCAATCCTTACCGTGCGGACCAGAATTATACCGTTGTCCATGGCAATGGACTGGCCTGGGAAAACAGGGATGATGGCACAGTCGATTATTTCCCGTCCCTTGACAGGCGCATGTATTTCTACAATCTGCCGGAGGAGTGCCTGATCCGGATCTTCACCGTATCCGGCGACCTGGTGCAGATCCTTCCGCACAACATTGCCGGGGACCAGAATTCTACGGAACAGCTTGATTACGCAGAGGCGTGGGATCTGAACAGCAGAAACCAGCAGCAGGTTGTATCCGGACTGTATATTTTCAGTGTAGAAGACATGACAGACGAGAATAAAGGTGATGTTGAGCTGGGTAAGTTCGTCATTATCAGGTAACGAGAGGGGGTTTTGTCTCTTCAAGTGACCTGGCGCACGTTGAAAAATTAATGGTACACCTAACTTCATTTTCGTATTTTTAGGGTACAGTGTGGACGATGTGCATTGACGGAGGGATGAATCGCTTATGCAGGTTCGGTTCTGGGGAGTACGAGGGAGCATTCCCACACCACTCAGCCCTGAACAGATCGAATCCAAGGTAATCAATATTACCAAGGATGTCGTCAAGGCCGGCATAACGGACCCGGGCGAAGTTGAGAAATACCTGCGCAGCCGGTATTCTCGATTCCAGTTGGGTACCGTAGGCGGGAACACGACCTGTTTAAGCGTGGAATGGCCCGGAACCACTGTAATCCTCGATGCAGGAACCGGTATTCGGGGTATTGGCAAAGAGTTGATGAAGGGCCCATGCGGCAAAGGCGAAGGTCATCTTCAACTCCTGATGACACACACCCACTGGGATCATATTCAGGGCTTGATGTTCTTCCCGCCCGTCTTCCAGAGAAACAGAATTTCCGTCTATTCCGGCCACGAGGATATCGAAGCTCGACTGCGTGGCCAGCAGGCGCCTGAGTACTTCCCGGTTCCCCTCGAGATTTATCCTGCACAGTTCGATTTTAATCATGTTGTTGAGGGACAAACGTACGAGCTTCCCGGCGGCGGGTCGTTCATGGTGCATGAATTGAACCATCCGGGACGATGTTTCGGGTATCGTATCGAACACGAAGGCAAATCAGTAGTCTTTGCCACAGACAGTGAGTACAAACGAGGCGCTGCACATTCCAAGGAACGTGCGATCGAGTTTTTCCAGGATGCGGATCTGCTGGTCTTCGATTCCCAGTACACTCTCGAAGAAAGCCTCATCAAGGAAGACTGGGGCCATTCTTCGTCTATCATGGGGGTCTATATTGCGGCGCTCGCCAATGTGAAACGCTTGGCGCTATTCCACCATGAACCCAATTATGCGGATGATTTTGTAGAAGAAATGCTGAACCGGGCCCGTGAAGAAAAGGAAAAGAGTTTCCCGAATATTGATCTGGAAATCCTGCTCGCCTATGAAGGGTTAACGGTTGAGATCTGATTTGATTTTTAATCCCTGTGACATTTCTCCCGCCCTGTGGCGGGTTTTTTGTTGGGTAATTACTGTTTCGAATCAGTACACAATGTGAGGCATCAGGAGTGTAGTTGCTATCTTTTCGTGGCAGCATCTCGTTGTGTCAGAGTATGAGATCCGCAGCAAAAGGGCAATCGAAAAGGTGACTGTACCCTTTTGCCTGTGATCATGCCTGACACTCTGTTCTGTGTTTAGTGATCCAGCTTTATCCCAGTGAAAAGGGTACAGCTTCCTTTCCCGCGAGGTCAGCGGGACTGTCCTGAATATGGCGTGGGGAAAGGGATTCCGTCCCCTTTTCGTGGCAGTATGATAATACTATCTCGATGAAGGAATAAAATCGAGAATGGCCATACCATAGCTTTCGAATGAAGTGTCCCAGTCTGGCAGGCGGGGATCTACTCCCTTATCAACGGTTTACTGACAGCCGTTGAACGATGGAGTCAAATCGGGCCATGACTTTTTTTCTTGCCTTGCGCTTGGGAACTTTAGATACGAATTTGTCGTGCCAGAGACTACAGGTAAGGAATACCGAACAACCTCTACTGGATACGGAGATGAGGCAGGCATGGAATACGATCGAGTTAAGAACATCATAGCAATACCGATGCGTAAAAGCCGTATTTGCAGGCGTCTTGCGTTTAAAGCTTTCCATCTGGGTTTTCTGCGGGTGCGGCATGTGCGTCGCCAACTGAAACACATCCTGGAGCAGTTGCCCCCGGGATCAATGGTGCTAGATGCCGGATTTGGTTTCGGCCCTTATTCCGACCAGGTGTTGCGTGGTCGTAGTGATGTCTCCCTGGTCGGGGTTGAGATCACACAGGAACAGGTGGACGACAGCCGGAAGTATTTCGAGGGCGAAGGGTTTGGGGATCGTTGCAGTTTCCGCATCCAACCGCTGGAAGAACTGGATGAAACGGATACCTACAACCTGGCAATCGCGGTTGATATCC
The DNA here is from genome assembly GCA_963669175.1 of bacterium. Lineage (GTDB taxonomy): Bacteria > Electryoneota > Electryoneia > Electryoneales > Electryoneaceae. Next base: position 5,003,506 of record OY769902.1, on the reverse strand, counting down.
TTGAACATATTGAAGATGATGTGAAGGTAATGACCAACATCCGGAAGTCCCTGAAACCGGGTGGTCAGCTCTTTATTCATACTCCCGCTTCGGAAAAGGACAGCCGTCTCGAGGACCGCCACGAGCAGGAGTTCTTTGTTGGCGAACATGTGCGTGAGGGATACGCCTACCGTGAGCTTCGCGAAAAGTTGCACGAAGCCGGGTTCAAGCGTGTTGAACTGCGGTACACTTATGGCCGCTGGGGGATGGTGAGCTGGTGGATGATGCAGGGGATTCCGTTCCGCCTGTTGGAACGGTCGCTGTTTTTTGCACCGTTGCTGCTGCCGTATTACCTGCTGGTCTTCCCGTTCGCGCATCGTTTCATGCTGGCGGACATGACCCTGGATCACCTGAAAGGCGGCGGGCTTATGGCAAGGGCGTGGAAGTAAAGTTTATTGTTTGGTTGATACCATCATCGGTAAAAATAGATGATTTTGAACCCTGTTTTCCTGGAAACAGGGTTTTTCTCTGTATAGATACGGTTCAATTCGCTTAATGCAAATGCGAAACCGAAGTCAGGTTCGGGTACAGCTTGTGCATACAACTTGGGCACAGGCCATGCGAGAGACGCATGGTCGGGTCGGCATAGGGATCAAACCCGGGTTTAACCCAGGATTCCTGGACACGTGGGTCCATGCCACTCAAACGGATACGGTTGCATTGGGAGCAGATCGGCACCAGCCTGCCTTCGAACCCGGACGGGATCATGGGGGTAGCGCTCTTCTTCGCTGGGTGCGTGGTCGATTTGCGTAGAGTCTTCACTGGTACTCCGTACTGGTTACGCTGTTCAGTTTGTACGTAGCAGCGAGTGTATCGTTGCCTGTTCCGGCTGGATCAGTTTTCCGGTAGTCCGTTGACGTGATCCCAACCTTTTTTTGCCACTGAAAAGATCATTCAGCATACGCTCGACGATTGTATCCAAAACTTCCGGCTTGTCGAGCTGTGACAGGTAATCTGCCTGCCTTTTTTCACGATGCGTAGCGATCATCTTGACCATCCTCCGTTATGTCACTCACAACGGCATCCGCTGCGCCTTCGTGATCTGAAACTCAGTAGGGCAACCCATATGCCTGAATGCAACTGTAACAGAATCAAGAGGCTGCTTGTAAGAAGAGTGTTAGAAAAGGATCAAGCTTTTCCGGGGTTGGCAATCTTTGCCTCGAACAGGGGGCAGGAATATCCGAGTGCAGGTTGAATCGTGGGGATGCCTCCGAACGTAGCGACGTACCAAGTCTGGACTCGTCCGTTATCGGAGGCTATATTAGCGCCGTCGCCCCCGTAGCTCACCAGGATAGAGCGTGGGATTCCTAATCCCAAGGCAACAGGTTCGAGTCCTGTCGGGGGTACAGAGAAAACAAGGGATTGGGTAGGTTACCCGGTCCCTTGTTCGTATTTTGCGGTACGTAATACAATCAAATGTGCCGGAGTTTTCGCGTGGACATGCAACCCCTTACTCTTTTTCCGAAATCCCTGTGGTACGGCGATGAGACGTTGTTCGCTCGCCCGTTGGCGGCAGTGTTGAACTCGCGTCAGAACCGGTATCCGACTGGGGACGAAGGCTGGGTACGCAACACTCTTTCCGCGGTGGCGCACGCCTGCCAGGATGAAAAAGTCCTGCTGTCCTCGTTCGGGATGAATACCTGGGAGTTGGCCTCATGGGCGGCGGGTGAAGTGTTGGGGCCGTTGGTCGCGCTGGTCGGTGTGCCGGAGACCATGGAAGATGCAGGGATTCGACGAGTGCTGATAGAAACCTCACGCTCGTTTCGCCTTATGCCGCAACAAACCCTGCTGATCCCCTACGCCGAGCCGGTCAAGAGCTCACCCAAGGCAGCCTGGCATGCACGTGACCGGTGGATTCTGGACCACGCAACACGCCTGTACCCGGTTTCCATCCGTGAGGGTGGGTTCTTCAACACAGCGCTTCAGGAAACACAGTACCACGCAAAGCTGAATAACGATTTCAGAACTGAGTATGCTCCTACCAAACCGGAGCCGATGATTCAGGTAGCCCGTGACGAGGTTGCTAAATTAATCTCGAAGGAATCATGGGATTTTGTTGTTCACTGGACGCGACGTTCGCCCGGTCCATGGCCCGGTGAGACGGCGAATGATTATTTCCGTGAACTTGTCGCATCCAAAAAGGAATACCACCGTTCGGCGTGGCAGTCGCTGATGCAGATTCTTGAGGAGAACTGTATTCACGGAACCGCATGGCGTATGCCGGGGGGAGTGGAACTGGTATCACTGTCGGCGGCTCATCCTGCGGACATGGTGGCATTGATGGTATGGCGTCCACGGCAGGTGCGTCCGGCCTATGAACCTTTTGGTATCGGGATCAGACGTGAAGCACTGGAACGGGTTGACGGCCGGGCAGTCAAGTATCTCTCGCTTGATGAGGCCAAACACTATACTGCCAAAGAGCGGTTGTTCATACAGACTGTGAAGCCGGAGGGGTACGACTGGTCTGTGGAGCAGGAATGGCGTGTGGTGGGGGATATAGCCCTTGATGGTTTCGCTCCCGAAGATGTATGCCTGTTTGTGCCGGACTCTCTCGAGGAAGAACAACTCCTGAAAGTTTCTCCATTCAGGGTGATTGCCTTGCGCTCTGGGCGTGAATGATGCAGATTGCCACTTCATGTTATGGTAGTGCTCGTGGTGTAATGGTTGTGCTTGTGGTGTTTTGGTAGTTCCCGAAAGCGCTAGTTGATTCGAAAGTAATTAGCCTGCTTTAGCAGGCTCCTCTTAGCACCCGGCTTTAGCCGGGTGGGTGGATATAATAAAAACTTTGAGCGCGCTTTAGCGTGCTTACCAGTGATAATAATGAGAATTAGGGAAGCACCCTGAAGGGCGCTCGATGTTTCTGTGGTTCCTGTTCCCCCGGCTGAAGCCGGGGGCTAAGAGGAGCAGGCTAAAGCCTGCTAATACACGCTAATATATGCTAATGTCTGCTAAAACTTGTTAAAACAATAAAATAACAATCCTAGTGCCAGTTTAGATCAAGTCTGAGTGTTGAGTCGTTTTTGAAAGTAGTGCGTATAAGGGGTAGGTTAACAAGGAGGTTCTGATGTCTACCCCAGTGAAGCTTCGTTCTTTGACAGTCGATGAAGGTCATTCCCTTCAACGGATTCGTGATCGTAGTCCTGATCCCGTAGCCCGTCGCCGTGCGATGATTTTGTTGGCGACAGATACCGGCCTGTCCCCTGTGCAGCTTCAGCAGCAACGGATGGGGCATGCCAGTTACATCCGCAAGATCGTTCATGCTTTCAATGAACAGGGTCTTTCCTGTGTTGGCAGTCAGTACAAAGGCCAGAAGCCGCTCAAGTTCGATGCTGCTGTCCAGAAGCAGATCGTTGACGTTGTTGTTACGCCGCCAGACCATCTCGGCTTACCCTTCGGCCAATGGTCCCTGGAGAAGCTTCGCGATTATCTGGTCGCAGAAGGCATCATCGAATCGATCAGCCTGCCGCACCTGCGCTGGTTGCTGCACAAGAATAAGATCAGCTATCAGCAGAGTAAGACATGGAAACAGTCTCCGGACCCCGAGTTTGACAGAAAAAAAAACGCATCCGACGTCTCTATGACGCGCCGCCGAAGGCAAACCGGCGCGTGATCTGCTTTGACGAGTTCGGGCCGCTGGAGATCCGGCCCCACGCGGGTGCGAGCTGGCATCCTCACAAGCAACCCGTCCGTCTGCCGGCTACCTATACGCGTACCCATGGCACGCGCTATCTGCTGGCAGCGTATGACATCCACAGTGATCAATTGTGGGGCTGGCAACGTCCAAACCAGCGGTGGCCAGAGGTGTTGGCGTTCTTCAAAAACATTCGGAAACGTTATCCGTCCACTGTCCGGCTCTACATCATCCTCGACAACCGTGGCTCGCATAAAAAAGCAGAAATCAGACAATGGGCCAAACGAAACCGGGTCACGCTGGTCTTCACGCCGACCTATGCATCATGGCTGAACCGCATCGAAGCTCACTTCGCCGCATTGAAAAAATTCGCGCTACGAGGACGAACCTTCATGGACCATCAAGAACAGGGCCAAGCTATCCAGGCTTATCTGCGATACCGAAACAAACACAAGCTGAAAGGTCAGTCAGACCATCGCGATAAACGAGTTAACTTGATCTAAAATGGCACTAGAATGATTGCAACCAGAAAGAACCGGACCAAAACAAGACAGATGTTCAGTGCTTGGAAAAACTATCGTCAACTTTAGACTGTAAGGCAACCGAGAAACACTATATGCAAAATGGTGAGCATTTCGTGAAAAGAACGATAGGGTTTTTACTTCTGCTGGTTTCAGGATTGGTTCTGGCCAACCCGGACAACGGTCCCCAACTGGCTGGTGGCAAGTATTATACGACCTCACAAGGCGACCGCATTTTTTTCCGTCATGAAGTGGTCAATGGTTTTGCACCGTTTACTTCCGAAGGCATTGATGCTGCGGTTCAGGCCGATATTGAATTCGCCTGCGGTGTAACCCGAACTCATATCTGGGATAATCGTTCTTACTGGAACACGCTGGAACCGGAACACAAGTCCATCCTTTACTACTACAACGAAACCCGGAACACTTTCGGCTGGCTGGCTGTGCAGCACAATGGGCATGGCTGGGAGTACCTGCTGTCCAATGGTGAAGCAGGCAGTCTTGAGACGGGTGATGATTTCAAGGTCGGCTGGGATTCAGGCGGTTCACGAGTCGTATTTGCCGTGGGCGTTCCCAACGGCAATGGTTCCTGGGAACAGGGTGAATATTCCTACCGGATCGGGTGGTAAGCTCACGTCTTTTCGACAATCACCTGTAACGCTTTCTCGATACGCCCCAGGTTCGTTTTAACCTGTTCGTGGAAACTGTCTCCGGTCAGAGGCTCAACGCTCAAGCCATTGGCGTAGTTGTCAATCATGTTCAGGATGCAGTAGGGCAGTCCGATTTCCTTTGCGATTGTCGCTTCAGCAGCACAGGTCATTCCCACCACATCGCCGACAGTAGCCAGCCAGCGCACCTCCGCCGGGGTCTCAAAACGTGGTCCCAGGGTTTCCACATAAACACCGTCATCCACAGGATTCAGACCGGCCTGTTGTAGTGCAGTCATCACTTTTCCACGCCAGCTCATGTCCAGTCCCGGAACCGTGTACTCGATTTTTACATCGTTGAGGGTGACAACCCGGAATGGCGAGAAATAGTCGTTCGGCATAACCAGGGTCCCCGGGGGAAGATCCGGTTTCAGGCTGCCACAGGAGCCAAAGCCAAGCACACGGGTCACACCGACTTCCTTGAAAGCCGCGAAATGGGCGGCATGGTTGACTTGATGGGGAGGGGTCAGACCGTCCAGACCATGACGGGAAATAAATGCGACACGTTCAGATTTGAACAGGGTGACGGTGCCATACTGCGTTGCAATCCCGATTGTTTCACCCTGTTGTAAAGCGTCTGAGTTTTTAAATGATGTCCCGCCGAGGATTCCCAGCATTGTGTCACCTCCCGTAGAATGAATTCACAATGTCCGGTGAAATAATTCATGGATCAAGCCTGTTCTCTATTGATTGCTTCTGAAGATCTTTCCGGTAAGTGTGCTGCCCTTTGGAGTTCAATGTGTTATCTTGTGGCATCGTTCGTTTAAGCGAGTCAACCTGGTATGCATATGTCTGATTCCATACACAACGGCTTACACCCCATTGATGCGATAGATACAAAGCGTCTGGAAGCGGTGTTGCGCCACAAATTGCCGATGCTGCGAGTGCTGTGGAAGGAATCAACCGAATCGACCAATCGTGATCTGATGGACATCGTTTCCGATGTTCAGGATAACGACTGGACTGTGCTGGTCGCCAATTACCAGACTTCCGGGCGAGGACGTCACGAACGTCGCTGGATCAGTCCGCTGGGGGGATTGTACGTTTCCGTTCTGGTTCAACTGAATGACAGCCGTTCACCGGTGACGCTGTTGCCGTTGGTGGCGGGGCTAGCTCTGAAAGAAGCCATCGAGGCGGAAGCAAGAAGGCGTGGCGGAGAAGTCCAGCTTCGTTTGAAGTGGCCGAATGATGTGTTCAGCGAACGGGGTAAACTGGCCGGTGTGCTTTGTGAATCGCAGGAAACGAAAGCGGGTTGGGTGGTTGTGATCGGTGTCGGTGTCAACATTTACCCGCTGGGGGCGGATCAGGAACGACTTCTGCTGTATCCCGGCACTTCACTGTCCGAAGAGGCAGAGCTTGACTGGACACGCGCCGGTTTGCTGACTGCCTTTCTGCCACACCTTGCCAAGCGCATTGATCAGTGGAAATATTATCCCGACGAAGTCAGGGAGAGCTGGTTGCAGGCATCAGGCGCTGTCGGGCGTTATGTACGGGTAAAGCACAGCAAGGATGCCATTCCGATTGAGGGCAGAATTCGTGGTATCGCGGAAACCGGGGCGTTACTGGTAGAGGATAACGGTGTGCCACGGGTGATCAATTCTGCCGAAAGTATCGAGGAAATCAATGAGTGAGTCTGTCCTGCTGGCGCTTGATATCGGCAACACCCATGTCGTTCTGGGCATATTCCGTGGAGACAAGCTGACCATTCGGCGCAGGTTGTCCACACGTTCGGGAAGGACGGCAGATGAAGCGGGTGTGCTGGTTACGATGCTGTGCCGTGATGCCGGGGTTCAGCCGGAAGAAGTGAACGCTGTTGCTATCGCCAGCGTTGCCCCGAAGGCCGGGATGGTCTTTGGCGAGATGGCGGAATCATATCTGGGTGTGAAGCCTGTCTTTATCCGTGGCGAGATGGAAGGATTCCTGAACCTGTACCGGAATCCGCGCGCTGTCGGAGCGGATCGTGTCTGTGATGCTGTTGCCGGTTTCGCCAAGTATGGCGGCCCGTTGCTGATCCTGGATTTCGGGACGGCGATCACCATCGATGTGGTCAATCATGAAGGCGGCTACCTGGGCGGGGTGATCATGCCCGGTCTCGAAACAGCCATGGAATCGTTGCATAGCGCCGCAGCGTTGCTCCCCAAGGTTCATTTTCATGTACCCGACAAGGCGATTGGCACCACAACCGATGAGAGTATCCGAATAGGTCTGTTACGTGGAACCGCGTCCGGCATTCGTGGTCTGATCGAAGCGATTCGTGAGGAATTAAACGCTCCCAACGCCACCATCATTGCCACAGGCGGTCAGGCACACATGATGCAACCGCTGTTGCCCGAAATTCAGGCGATAGAACCTGATCTCGTGTTGGAAGGGATTTACCTGTTGTATCAGCGTCTTGTAAAAGCAAACGATTAACCCATCGGAAGGAAGTCATGCAGAATTCAAGGATCAGACACGGGATGATACTGATAGTAATTCTTCTTTCTGCCTTGATGCTGTATGGATGTGCGGGGCCACGAATTCCACTGGCCGCTGATCAGAGATTGCCCCTTTCGGAAATGCCGGATCAGGCGCAAAAACCAGCAACTCCACTGCTGGAACAGGAAGGTTACCCGGTCTATACCCCCAAGCCACTTCCACGTACCGAAGCCGGTTTTACCATTATATACCCCAAGTTGGGATTGAAAGACAGCCTTGTTGCCTACGGTCCCGAAGACTCTGTGTTCGTGCTCGGCAATGTTACTGATATCAACGGCACCCTGATCATCTGCGGGGATACTATTCCGATTCATCCCGGTGGCGGCTGGCTGGCCTGGGTGGGGTATGACCAGGTGAAGGTTGTTGATTCCCCGGGCGTATGGGCCGAAGGTCGTTATGGTGTGGTCCCAATCCGGTATGTTGCGCCGTCGCAGGAACTGGACGGTGAAATGCTGGATCTGAAGCGCACGGTCTATTTCCGCCTGGCAGATGATGTGGAAGCCGAGGAAGCCGCTGAACAGCAGCCGGTAATACCTTTCTCCGGAGTAATTTCAACTCATCCGACCGAGTGGCGTGATGGGGTGATACGATGCACCTGGCCGGGCGCGTATGATCTTTTCCCGGTTCCGGGAACCCTGCTGTATACCGATGGCTATCTGCCGGATTTTCGTGACAGCAGTCACCGCATGTACCGGGTGCCGTTGGGCGATGGCGATGTGGGATGGATTCGGGATGAATTCTGCGAAATAGACTCCGGGGCAACGCTGCCGGAACCGCCCGTGATCAAGGTGGTCAGGTGTGACTATGAGGGCAGGACCACACGTATACAGGTTCCGGTCGGTTGTTACCGGATGCCGTTCCGTGTTGAACGAACTGCCGATGGCATGCTGGCGCTGACGCTCTATGGCGCGAAAGGCTGGACAGATGTTTTGCATCAGCCGGTCGGGAGCAGAGTGGTTGATGAAGTACGCTGGCGTCAGCTTGATCCTGCAACTTATCAGCTACGCGCTTTCATCCATCCCGAATACCTGTGGGGCTGGGATGTCACGTTCGAGGCTAATTATCTCGTCTGGACCATTACCGAACCGCCAGCATTTGAGATGACCAAAGATCAGCCATTGGCGGGAATGACGATAGTCGTTGATCCGGGTCATGGCGGGTATAGCACCGGCGCCGTGGGACCAACGGGCATATCCGAAAAGGAAACCCTGCCGGTGCTGGCGAATGTTATAAAAGAAGTCCTGAAAAACGCAGGCGCATCGGTTTTCCTTACCAAGGATGACGATCGTGCCATGGGACTGCGCGAACGTGTGCAGTTTGCCAAAGATCACCAGGCCGACCTCGTGCTGAGTGTACACTACAATGCGGTTGGACAGGGCACCAACCCCATGCGGCATCATGGCGTCTCGCTGCATTACAACCACAGGCACTCGCTGGAGTACGCGGAAAGCCTGTACCGCGCGATTTGCGATTATGTTGGCTGGGAAGGTAATGGCATCCGTTTTCAGGATCTGGCAATTCCGCGCTTGACTTCCTGCCCCTCGGTCCTGATTGAGTGCGGGTTCATGATGCACCCGGAAGAGGAACAGTTGACAGTAGATCCAGCGTTCATGCAGGCAACGGCCGAAGGGATTCGTGCGGGGATCATTCGTTTTCTCTGGCAGGAACGTGCGCATATCAGCCAGCCATGCGAATAACAGTATGAAAAGAGAAAGTGAACGGATAGATGATTCTCAATTTGAATCCTCACTACAATGGGGATGGACCTGCATCCTTGTTTTGTGGGGTGCGTTGATAATCTATATGGCATTGTTGCCATCTGAAATGACGCCTCCACTGACGACCATGACCGGATTGCCCTTTTCTGATAAACTGGTTCATTTCGGTTTGTATTGCATGGGTGGGATTCTGGTTGCTGGAAGATTTGGCAACCGTTTCAGCTATCACTGGTTGTGGTTGAGTGTTCTGGTTTTCGGTCTGATTGATGAAGGTTTGCAGGCTCTGGCAAGACCGGCTGAACTGGAAGATATTGTCGACTGGATTATGGATCTTTTGGGAAGTGGTACGGGAATCCTGGTGTGGTTGTGGGTGAAGAATCGCCTGGGGGAAAGCAGCTTTCGCTATAGTCAAGTCTCTGTACTGATGGTGTCCATCATTGCGCTGGGAGTCGGTATGGTGTTCGGCCACAGCCTGCACTGGGGAACGCTTTACCAAACAGCGGTGGAAATGGGACTGGAATAAGCGCTGGCTGTAAAACCATCAATAAAGGGTTTGGACAAAATGTCCTATTTTATCATCCCCAGCATAACAGGCTGTATCAGAATAGAAAACACTCTCATCCCAGCGACGCAAGGTGTCGTCGAATCACTGACGCTCTCATCCCAGCGAAGGCTGGGATCCAGGCAAGTATCGACAAAATAACAAGTTGAACACATATGCGACTTTCAATGTACCGTGCTTCTTGAGGATATTTGACCTCTTGTAATATCGCAACATGACTGGATTCCTTCCTTCGAAGGAATGAGAGTATGGGACATTCTGATACAGTCTGCTTCGCTGGGATGAGAGTCAGTATTATGAATTAGAAGTTGCAAGACTGATTAAAAACAGAAAAGAGTAACAACAAAAACACTCGACAAAGGATACTGATAGATGATCAAGGACGGAACACCCGGCGGTTTACGGGGCGTAGTATTTGACTTGGATAATACCCTGTTTGATTTCATGACGATGAAGGAAAAGGCGGTAGAGGAAGCCGCGATTGCCATGATTGATGCGGGCTTGAACCTGACCGTTGATGAAATACAGCGAAGAGTGTTCAACGTATACGAGTTGGAAGGCATCGAATTTCAGCGTGTCTTTGACCAGATGTTGACCGAGGTTCTGGGGAAGGTTGATCCGCGCATCCTGGCTGCGGGAGTAGTCGCCTACCGTCGGGTCCGTGAATCCATGCTGGTCCCTTACCCCCATGTTCGTTCAACATTAATTGCTTTGATTCGAATGGGAGTGAAGACGGCTGTTCTGTCGGATGCGCCTGCAATACAGGCCTGGTTACGCTTGCGTTACCTTGGCATTGATGATCTGTTTGATACGGTAGTCACTTTTGATGATACCGGGGAATGGAAGCCTTCCCCGAAACCGTTTAAAACAGTGTTGAAAAAGCTCAACCTGAAACCGGAACAGTGCCTGATGGTTGGGGACTGGGTTGAGCGTGATGTCATCGGTGCGAAGAAGCTGGGCATGAAAACCGTGCACGCCATGTATGGCAGTGAAGTCCCGCAGGAACAGGCGCATCAGGTAGCAGATGCGGTTGTAGAAGATGTCAAGGAAATTATAGCCTTGGTGGAACGTTGGGTATAGTCAGACCATACGTACTCTCGTCATCTGTTCATGAGTGTTCCCGGGAACACAACCAGTGGAGTATTGCCATGAAGGACGTTCACATGCTTGTTCCAGTTGGTGTTGGGATTGACCTGGTTCGTATTCAACGCTTTGAAGAGAAGCTTGAGGATGAACGGTTCTTATCACGCATCTTCAGCGAAAAGGAGCTGGCTTCTACAGGAACAGGCGTATTCCGCGCTTCTCATATGGCAGGCATCTGGGCGGTGAAAGAAGCTGTGGCAAAGGCATTGGGTTGTGGTTTCGGAAATGAACTGGGCTGGCGGGAGATAGAAGTTTCTCATAACGACAAAGGCCAGCCGCAGGTCACATTGACCGATGAAGCCGCCAAACATCACCAGTGTCCTATTTTCCATGTGTCGATTTCGCATGAGGGCAAATTTGCGACTGCAATCGTAAATGCGTATAGAGAAAACCCGTGATCATGGCCTGGAGAAAGGAACCAAATCCTTTTTTCCGGGTATCAAAAAAGACAATACAACGTATCCGGCCTCAGTTGTCAGGTTTTATCACAGCGTTACAACCTTTTAACGGGATTGCAGATGCTGACATACCGTAATCTGGCTTATCTCTTTCTGCTTCTAGCCGTCCCCCCTTCCACCTGTTTCGCGCAAACCCAATTCGAAGAGGGTGACTGGATGGCGTGGGGAGATGCTCGTGATGTCCATAACATCGTCATCGGACGTCAGGAGGTCTTTTTTGCAACAGGAGCCGGTGTTCATCGGCTTGATCGTGATACGTACCAGTGGCTCTATCCATGGTTCAGCGTACCCGGACACCTGGGACGGAATTACCTGCTGACGGATTGTTATAACGTACTCGAAGATCCCCTCACCAGTGATCTTTATGTCTTTACCACTCATGGTTGGTTTAAACGTGAAAATAGCAGTGCGCTATGGGACTCGATAGCGGTGCCGGATGAATCCTTGATGGCGAGAATCGGTCAGAGTAAGCCGGTTCAGGCCAAGCCGGAACAGGGCATGATATTACCGCATGGGTACAGCATTACCCCCAAGCGCGCATTGAAATACAAGTTTGAAGAATGGGAATTCGAATTCGGCGCGGAAGACGAACGCGGATTAATGGTGTTCGCGTGGAAGGGATTCGGCTTTGGAGTATGTGACAAATATACGCAACGGATTGAATTGTACCCCGGTGGTCCCGGTCCGGCCATGGGATTGGCGGTTGACTACGACAATGTGTGGGTGGCAAATCATCTGACCAATGATCGTGGATGGGTGTGGAAACGACCACGTGAGGGTAATGCCTGGCAATTCCTGGCGCCGGGCATTGAATATGGCCTTGAGCCCGGTGAGGTAACCCAGTTGGAGCTTGGCCCGGATGGCACTGTCTGGATCGCTACTTCTGAAGGGGTAATGTACTATCGTAACGATGAATGGCGTCATGTCACTCGTAAGCAGGGATTACCCAGGAACAGGATTCGAGATATCGCAGTAGTCGGCCCGAATGCCTGGGTGGCAACAGAAAATGGGTTGTCGATGATCGGCAGTGAGTCTTTTATTGCGTTTAACCCGGATGCAACCCTGTATCCCGTTCCGGCCAACTCACCCTTTACCCAGGTCCATGCCGATGGCGACACTGTCTGGGCCGCAACCATCGGTGCATTATGGCGACTGGATCCTGATGGCAGTTGGGTCGCAAGGCAGACACCGTTGAGTGTCGCATCAACATCTGCGCCAACAGCATTGTATGTTGAAGATGGCTGGATGGCTATCGCCGACTACACAGGATTCGCCTGGAAGCAGAAGGGGGATCGTGACTGGCAGACTCTCCCGGCAGATATGTATCGTAACGGTAGTGTATATTCCATCGAGCGATTTGGCGGTTTCTGGTGGTTGGGGACGGATATGGGACTGGTGAAATTTCAGCCGGAACCATTTAAGGTTGTACGTTACAGCAGGAAAGAAGGATTGCCCGGACGGATCGTGTTTGATATTATGCCCGAGGGAGACTGGGTTTGGCTGGGGACAGATCTTGCCCTTGTTCGCTTCTTCTGGAATGCTCCCAACCGGATGGATTGATGAGGGCAAAACACCTGGCTTGTGGTGAAGCAGTATTGCCGGATTTTTCATGATAAAGTATTCGAGAAAAAACGTAGTAGTTATATTGATTTTGTTTCTGTTGGCTCAGGGTTCTGTATTTGCTTCCCGGGACAACGAGCAGGAACACTTGTATTTCACCGCTTTCCGGGTAAAATCTCCGGAAATTTGCACTCCTTTTTCGCAAAACTTCCCCTTTGATCCAGTTATCGAGGCTTCACAAGATGATGGAGCCGGATATGTGCCTTTTACAGTACTGGAATACTATTCAACGGCCATGTTCTCTGACTGGTTCGAATTGGCGCGAAGTTGTTTTTCGCCATGCGATTCAGTCTCGCCAGCGCCTTTCAGGAATCTTTCCCGTTGTACGATTGACAATTCCTGCTGGCCGTTCGTGATTGCCAGCGCCTATTATTTGACACGCTATTCCGACATTGGAGATACCACAGCCCTGGCACAACCTGTCGAGGTTTTCTTCTGTGATCCTGTAGAACCAACAGTGGACAGTATCGCACCCAATACCTGTGCTACTGTTACATTTGCCAACTATGATTCGCTTCGAGCCGGTAGTGAAGCGTTGTTCGAGCATCTGGTCGAAATCGCTGAAGAGCAGGAAAATCTTCAATTGAAGGCGGCTGCTCTATTCGGCCTGGGATCTTTGTATGGATTGGACGCAGTTCGTGCGGAGTCGGATGGGCACACCTTCAGCGCGTTTGGGCCGTCGATGAAGAGCGCTAAATACATGCGTGAGGCCTATGAACTGGACAGCACACTAACCGATGCGATGCTCAGTTCTTCCCTGTACGACTACTGGGTGAGCAAGACACTGGGCTGGACACCATTCAAACGCGATAACCGCGAAAAGGCGCTGGAAAATATCCGCTCGGTGATGCAATCCGGCAGTTATTCACGTAATGCTGCGGCGGGATACCTGAGCTGGCTGCTGATCGAGGAAGAACGCTACGATGAAGCGGCGGCGATAGCGGATTCCATGCTGCTGGTTTTCCCCGGATGTCGCGCTTTCCTGGAACCGGCAGGGAAAGCCTGTTTTAAAGCCGAGGACTGGACACGGGCGCGTGCGCGCTATGACGAGTTTGTCCAGTCGTTACGTGGCGCTCCAGTCAGGAATGTGGTCCGGGAGATCGGGGCTTTGCACCGCCTGGGTAAAATCGCCTCCGCGCAGGAAGACTGGAACGCGGTGATTCGCTATGCCGAAGAAGCGCACGCTATCCCTCTGAATAAAGCCCAGATGGACCGTAAAAAGGATGACTTGAAACGCCTGACAAAAATGAGAGAAGAAGCGCTTCAGCATCTGGAAAAGGAATGAGTAATAGTTGGAAAGTTTACAAGTTGCAAAGTTCTAAAGTAACTTATTGGCCCCGCCGGCTTGAAGTCGCCGTAGCTTGCGAAGGTGACTGCCCGGCGGCGGTCTATTTTAATTAAATTAAAGAGGTTAGTCATCCTGTTTGAATCTTTCTGAAGTTTAAAAGTCCTTGTCCCGATGCGCTCAGAATGCAGCAAAGAAATCATAAGAAATGGGAGTATATTTGCTGCAGTCAGAGTGGCAGTATCATCTCTTGCGGATCAAGCCACCCTCTCTAGCCCGAATATTTCACCAATGCAATTTCAAATTTGGTATTTGATGGAATGGCCAGTACAAGAACCACGGCAGTGGTTCTCTGTATTAGCCCACCGTCCAGCGCCGTCTGTTTGGCGCTCACGGTGGGAATAGGATGTACGCTACTTGCCAACCCCGGCAGCGGGTTGCCTAAATATTTCCACTGTATACTTTTGATATTTATCAGGTTACTCCTTCCGGAGTAAATATATGGTGCGCATTATCTCCCCGGGTAGCCGCCAAACTGACGGCGGCTGCCCGGGGCTAATACAGGTTGCCCCTGCCGGGGCGGTTGCCGATTCTCAGCCTATTTTGCCAGCGAAACAGGGAATAGACACGCAAAGGGATACCGGAGCAAACTGTCCCCTGAAAAATGCTGTATGAATCAGTTGTATTGTGTTGATATGAACTGTGTTAAGATGAATATCCATGTTCCGTTCATGAAATATTCGGGCTAGAGTTGGAAAGTTTGAAAGTTCAAAGTTCCACAGTTATTGCATTCAAGTCGTTTATCCTGAATATCCTTATCATCCTTTGCATCCTGTAAATGCAACAAGAAAAAAGCCTGTCTCACCGGAACGTGAAACAGGCTATAAAGTGTCGTATCGAGTTCAGCCGGGTAATTGCTGATTCAGCTTAGAAAATGCTGACCAGGCCAATCTTTACACCGCTGAACGGAGTCACTGTACGGCATTTGCCGGAAGAACAGACCAGGCCGCCACGTTCGCGTCCCACCGTAACCAGCAGTTCATGGTTTTCCGCGATCACCGCGCGTCCGGTGATGCTCACCCAGGTGTCTTTTCCGTCAAGATCGTCCGGTTCTTCGGACCATTCCAGCGCGCCGATGATGGTGTAGTTGGCCATATATATCGCGCCCAGTTCGAAGCGCGCTTCCATGTGGTCCACTTCACTGTCATCGTTCAGGATTTCCGTAACATTCATGCCTTCCGCACTGACAATCCCCGTGATTCCACCAAATGGCAAATCAGTCTCATACTCGCCGCCGAGCACCATACGTTTGGTCCAGGAAACTCGAGAGCTGGTGCTGATCGTCTTGCTGAAGATCAGATCCTCGTTGTATCCAGCCCATGCCAGCAGGTAACTGCCCATGGTCGGGTACGCGCTGACCTCTATGAAAGTCTCACGGTAAGGGCTGTTTTCTTCTTTCAGAACCGGCATCCAGGAATCTTCATCCTCGTGGGAGCTGGACAGAGCGGTAGACAGGGAGATCGTAGCGAAATCCGGTGACCAGGTCAGCTCAACCTGACCGCCAACTTCATCATTGTACTTGACAATATGAGGATGCTTGGACATCAGGTTGCTGGTGAATTCACGCTGCACTGCAGGCGGCGAATGGAACGCCAGCGCATCGGCCGTTGGGGCGTAGGGACTATTGCTGCCCTGACCGGAACCGTACTTGTGATACTGGTAGTTTTTATAGTCGAGGATTATGCCGAACTGGCCCTTGTAGGCGCTGACGGACATGTAACTGCCACGGTTGTCGTCGTCTTCGTTGGCATGGCCTGTCGGCAGTGTTACATACTCCTGGGCGTGTTCGACGTATACCGAAACCCAGTCGCCCTGCCAGTCCGCGTACGCTCCATAGGTACGATTCTCTTCGTATGTATTCGTCCCTGCCGGAGTCAGCAACATGGCATTGACACCAAGGTCAATATTCAGGGGCAGATCGGCTTCGACATTGGCGCCGCTGATCTGGGCTTCACGTACCGCGCCCAGGTAATTGCTGGTGCTGCGCCCGCTCAACGCTTCCGCTTTCAGGAAGCGCCAGTTGCTGCCAACCAGCAGACCGTCAAGACCGGAATCGAAGCCGAGGTCAATATCCTCGATCAGGTTGAGGGTTAGCCCACGTCCCCAGGTCGTATAAAAATCGCCCGCACGAAGGTAGAAGGTGCGGTCATCGTTCCGGTATTCGAGAAAACGCTTTTCCAGGGTCTCATTGCCGAGACGGGTTTCACCGAATTCAGAAGGTTGCAGCATGGTGAAGCGTGCGCCGAAACGGATATTGTCGTAAAACATATCCATGTTCAGGCGGTCTTCAAAGTAACGCTTGGAACTGGTCACGTCACCCTGGGTCTCTTCACCATCGGCCCATTTCATCTCGTTTGAGCCCTGCAGGTTGATCTGCTGCGCCTGGAGAGCACAGGGGAGAATCAACATGAAAATCAGCAATGCAATGGTAACAGTGCGCATGTACCTGTTTCCTATGCTGGTTATGGTTAGTTCACGTTTGAAGCCGGGAAAGCGTTTATTCGTTCGCACCCAGGAGCTTCATAATTTCAGCACGCACTTCCTCTTCTTCGCCGGAATGGTAGCCGATCCAGGTTTTTACGATCCGGCCATCCTGAGAAATCAGCACGGCATGCGGAACGGTGCGTCCACGGAAAGACTTCAGCACCTCGCTGGTGGGATCGTAAAGTACCGGGAACTCCCATTCGTTGCTCTTTACGTACGGTTTAACCTTGTTCATGGACTTGGTATCGTCAACACTGATGGCGAGCAGGGTGAATCCCTGGTCCTTCAGATCATCATAAATGGCTGCGAACAGCGGGAGAGCCTGCTTGCAGGGACGACACCAGGTCGCCCAGAAGTCGAGGAGTACCGGACCGTTTTCCAGAACTTCGGTCAGGCGAATCTCTTCATCGTTGATGTCTTCAAGGGTAAAGTCCGGCGCTTTATCTCCGTCCTGAGCCAGCACAGGCAGGGCAAATCCAAGAAGCAGCAGTAGTGAGGCCAGTGTTCTGATGCGTGTCATGCTCCGTTCCTCTCGGTTGGCTTTTCGTTACCCCGGAAGGAGTAACAGGTTCCTATACAATATATCAATGTACAAAAACATCATGCCAGACGCTTGGCTCGACATCTGTTTTTCCCTGGTGAAACCTTCCGACGCTCAGTGCATCATAAAGGTAACACAATGCATGGGTGCACAAACAGAAAAGGAAAACAACCATGGGTTTGCTTCAAGACAAAGATAAAGTCGCCATTCAGGAACGCATCGCGCCAATGACCGGTAAGGTAAAGTTCATTTATTTCACCCAGGAGCTCGAATGCCAGTTCTGCCGTGAAACCGGCCAATTGCTGGAAGAAGTTGCTGAGCTTTCCGATAAACTGGAGCTGGAGAAGTATAATTTCACCACCGACAAGGAGATGGTCGAGAAATATAATATCGACAAGATTCCTGCGACGGTCATGGTTGGTGAAGATGGTGTTGATCATGGCATCCGTTTTTACGGTATTCCTTCCGGGTATGAATTTGCGACCCTGCTCGAGGATATCCTGATGTTGTCCGAAGGCGACAGTGGACTCGCTGATGATACCCGCGCCTACCTGAAGACACTGGACAGTCCTGTTCATTTCCAGGTGTTCGTAACCCCGACCTGCCCCTACTGCCCGGGTGCAGTCCGGTTGGCACACCAGATGGCTTTCGAATCGGATAAGGTCGTTGGTGATATGGTGGAAGCGACCGAGTTCCCGCAGCTTTCCCAGAAGTACAATGTGATGGGAGTGCCGCGAACAATCATCAACGAAGATACAGCCCTCGAAGGCATGCGTCCCGAAGAGATGCTGTTAGCCGAGTTGAAGCAGTTGTAAACACATATTTCAGAAGCCGGGTGGTTTCACCCGGCTTACTGTTTGTTCTTTCTCAACTTGAGGGTTCGATCACAGTCTTGTCACTTGCTTTTTCTCCGTTACCGAAGGGTTAACTGAAAAGAAATATTCCTTTTCAGAACTGGCTTACAGGTACCGGAGAGACTGGCGTTTGGCTTCACTCTGACCTAAGTTTGGGACATGAGTGAAAAGCAGGCTGCAGCGGTGCACGAAACAACCGCTGAACACGATAACGAGACCCGGCAGGTTGAGGAAGAACTATCCCGGGAACAGGAACTCATCGCGCGCGCGCTCGAAGGTGATGCAGCAGCGAAAACACAGATCGTGCTGGATCATCAACAGAATGTGTACAACCTTGGGTTGCGCTTGATGGGGGATGAGGATGGTGCGGAATGCGTACTTCAGGACACCTTCCTGAAGGTATTCGAAAAACTGTCTGATTTTCGCCGGGATAGTAAACTTGGGACCTGGATCCACCGGATTGCCGCCAATGAAGCCCTGATGCAGTTACGTAAAAAAAAGGGCAAGTACTTTATACCCATTGTCGAGCATCCCCTGGACAGTAGTGAAGAAGAGCCACCGGGTTTCGTGGCGGAGACGTTGAACCTGGATCCCTTGGAAAGCGCGTTGAATGAAGAGCTGAGGCGTGAGTTGGAAAAAGCGATCTACTCCCTGCCGATGCACCTTCGAACCGCTTTTGTGTTAAAGGATCTGGAAGGCCTGACGATGGCTGAAATTGCGGAAGAAACCGGGAAGTCTGTTTCCGCGGTAAAGGCTAATTTGCACAGGGCGCGTGTACGGTTACGCAAGCGATTGGCCGAGCTGGCTATCGCCGATGATGGAGGTGCGGCATGACGGATAAAAGCCCATGCACCCACACGATGGAGCAGATCTGCGACATCCTCGAGTTCCAACTTGGCCATGAGGTTGGCAGAGAAGCCTGCCAGGAAGTCATGGATCATGTAAAAAACTGCCCGAAATGCTGTGCTGAGATTGATTCCCTGAAAAAAACAATTCGCATTTTTAAGCAGGAAATGCCTTCTCGGGAGGTGCCGAAAGATGTGCAGTGGCGTCTGTTGAAAGAACTGCATCTCGATATCCCGGCACATGTGAAAGGTATCTCCTCAGACGCGTAACTCCTTCAACGGTGGGGGAACACGATGAAGAAGTCGACGTTTGCTGTACTAGGTTTAGTGGCGGCCATAGGGGTCGTCTTTTTCTTTTTTGGCGGTTGTGAAAAACCACCGCCACCGTACGATGCCCAGAAGGTATTCGAAAACCTTCGTGAAGGGTTCATGGTACAGGACGCTTTCACCTATTGCCGCGACTTCGGTGAAGGGATGTTCCAGGATGGCAACAGCCTGAACAGTTACCAGGCGGAAATCCGGAAGATGACCAACAAGATCGGGCAGTGGCAAGCTGAAAAGTACCTCGGCGAAGGTAATGGCCCCATGCCGGATTACAAGACTTATCACTGGAAAATCTACTTCTCCAACGATAAGCGTGATCTCTTCCTGACACTTGATGACAAGAACAAAGTCTACGAGATCATCTACCGGCCCTAAGCAAGTGTAGTGGATCTTAAAGGCTGAGTGGTTTACAAGCCAATAGTTGAAAATCATCCCCCACTCCGGGATCGATACGGGGTGGGGTGTGCTTTTATCGGATTGATCAAACCAAACCCCGGTGCATCCAGTCGCTCCAGGTAACTCCATTACCCCGGCAACCTCTCGATGCCAACTGCATCCTACTTATCAGGGGAACGTCATCGCGTTCCAAAACATAGAAAACAATTGCAACACAGGATGCCATTCATGAACAGAAAAAGAATTCTCAAGATTGGGTTACCGCTTCTGGGAGCGCTGGCAGGCTTTCTGTACTGGTATAAGGTGGGGTGTCTCAGTGGAACCTGTCCACTCTGGTCGAATCCTTATATCTCAACAGTATATGGCGCCGTGTTCGGATTCCTGTTAAACGGCGTTTTCAGTTCGTCGTCAAAGAAAGTAGCAGCGTCACAACAGGGGAATAGCCAGCAGGATCCAAATCAGGCGTCATAAGAAGATGAGATCTATACATTTAAACAGGATTATGTTCTCTGCCAGGAGTGGCAACCAAGACTCTTATTCCCTTTTTCCTGTTATCGAAGAAAGAGCGAAACCTTTTGATTGAAACTATCTTGAAAGTTAGTCCATTCGTAAAAAAAAGAAACAAAATACATGCGGAGAAAACGATGCGACGTGCAACTTCGACCATAATAATCGCTGGTCTGGTGTTGGCTTTCTGCCTGGCAGGATGCGGCAAGAAAACGGAAACGGCAAACGCTCAACAACAGCAAACACAGAATTCAGGTCTGCCGGAAGGAATAATGCCTGTAGATCAGGCACAGGATGCGCCCATCTGGACCATGCAGAATTTAAAAGGCGCCGATGTAACATTGGCGGACTTTAAAGGCAAGGTCGTCGTCCTTGATTTCTGGGATACCTGGTGTCCTCCCTGCCGTGCTGAGATCCCCGGCTTCATTGAGCTGCAGGATGAATACAAGGATAAGGGTGTCGTTTTTGTAGGCGCAGCGCTGGGGCGCGAAGGTCCGGACAAAGTGGCCTCCTTCGCAGAAAACCAGGGAATGAATTACCCGGTCGTTCTTGCTACGGCCGAAGTGGTAAATATGTATGGCCCCATTACCGGTATCCCGACCAAGTTTATCATCGATCGGGATGGTAAAGTACGGGCACGTTTTGTCGGTGGCATGCCCAAAGCAGCCATGGAAGAAAAGATCAAGGCGCTGCTGTAAAGTGTATTCCTGAACAGCCCACTTCAACCGACGTTGAGACTGGCCTCAACGTCGGTTTTCTCTTTGAAGCATAGAGATTCTATCTTCAACGAGGGGACCGATCTATCACATCGGCCCTCGATGGTTATATGTATTGAGCGGACCCTTTACCCCGTTGCCAACAACAGGAAGACAGGAACTCTCAGCAGGAAGTGTATCAGCCTTTTCCGCCAAACGTCACGCCTGAGCGTTCAGAGAAGTTGGTGGTGATCTTCGCCATGTCTTTCGCATTGGTGCCCTGGGACATCCCTGCCTGCTGGCCTGCTGCCGCTGCCTGGTTCTGATTTGCGGCTGCACGCCCCGCTTTGGAAATCGTAACCTTGTCCGAGGTGGCCTGGCTGGAACTCTGGCTGGCGCTGTTGTTGTTCGTGTTCCTGGCGGCGGGAGCGCTTTTCCCGGCACGAAGATTCATCTGACTGCCTTGCACTGGACTCACGCGCATGGTTCTCTCCTTTGGCTATTCCGCTGTATGGTATGAAATGGACATGCTGCCACATGTCTGCGATAATCGCAAAGGCAACCGATATGCCTCTTTGCTTAGTTGTTGTATTTGCATTGTTTACGAGAGTCTTAGGGGAGAGCGTCGAGTCGTATAGGTATCACGATTCAGTTCAGGTTGTAACCTATTCGTACCGGCGGAAAGGATGGGAAAGGAGTATTTGCTGGTTCCTGGATGAAACGTCTCATGGTGGCGAAGTCAGATTGAGGTATTCAACGGTATGATATCACAGTCACACCTCTCTAACGCGGTATTATTTCAAGACTGATCTCTAACGTGACCCTATTTTCAAGACTGCGGATAATAACAGGAAAGGAGTTACAAAGATTGGTGAGAACAGACAGCGCCTATTCCAGATCTGGAACAGGCGCTGATACAACTCAAGACAACAACCACAGCAGATTGTTGTCAGATGTTACTGGATCACGGCTCATCCGGGCACTGGGGGCACGGAGAGTTGGTTCCGTAAATAGTGGAATCCGGTTCATCATAGTCCGGTGGCTCTGTTGCGTACAGGCCGATGGTCAGATCTTTATCCATGTCATCAATCGCATAAGGATTGACAGTGCTTGGTACGAGAAGGGTATCTCCATCTTCTGCGATCAATACACCCTTCTCTACTGTATCAACATCCTGACCGACAATAATCACACCAGCTGACAATGCAAGCGGAATCGTCAACAGTAAAATAGCAGCTAACACCGTCCTCATCTTTTCACCTCTCGAATTTTGTAGTACGTACCCGATCGCTAAAAAACTTAAACCATGGTCTCAACTCTTCTCATCGGATGCTTTAGCAATTTTCTACAGTGAGAAAGCACCATGGATTTGTTCCGGCCCACGTACTTCCAGTAAAGCAACCGTCGCTCCAAATGGTCCAAATACCAAAAAGCTCATGTGATGCTTTCGGTAAGTTTCGGGTAATGTTCGAGGTGTTGAGTTATGGGAGTGCGTTACAGGTATTTGTTAATTTTGCGTTTAGGGGGTGGGTATTTCGTGTCGTGAGAACTTTAACTTCAAAAAATCGAAAATAATTCCATTTCTGCCTCTGTCTCCAGGAGGTACAAATCAAAGGCTAACCCTATTGTGAGGGGGTGTTAACACTCTTGGGAAAGGCATTTTTTACCGTATTGCATGGGCAAAATCGTCCCGTTGGATGTGAAGTAGTTGGGCAAGGAAACGGAAGAAATATATTGTGAAAGCTATTAGTTATCTTCAGCTATTAAATCTCGCCAGATCGGCTGGCTTTATTGTAGCAAATGACATGATCTCACTTATTTGTTCTTAACTGGTTGGAATGCGGTAAAATTGCTGCCAATCAAACTGGAAATGGCAAAACATATTTTATACTTACGAGATACGCCGTTGAATGCAGTTCATCGTGGCAGAAAAAATGGGGTTTTTCGAGTGTCTTTTAAGAGGGGATAAATCCTGAGGGGCAATTTTTGAGAGGTCTTGAACTATCGAATATTTTGCATTTTGAATATTGCCTGCCGATTGACCTCTACTCTTCCGTATCCTGTTCTGTTGGTTCGGTGAGTGGGAGGGACAGTGTGAACAAGGCTCCCTTGCCCAGGGTGCTTCTTACCATAATGTTGCCATTAAAGCTTTCCATGGCTTCTTTGCACATCCACAGACCCAATCCTGTCCCTTTAGGCTCACCAAGTTTTGCATTATCATCACCCTCAGCAGGCTTGGTGGAGAAGAAGGGATCAAAGATTCTTTCCTGGTTCTCTTCGCTGATACCTGGACCATTGTCTTCGATCTCCAGGAAAACCTTCCCGTCTCTTCGGAAAGAGCGAATCCAGAGTCGTTGTTCTTCCATACCGTGCATGGCATCGACAGCGTTACGGATCAGGTTTTGGAATACCTGCGTCATTTCACCTGGAACGACATGGACCCACAAGACATCGTCTTCAAGTTCGAGATTGCGTGCCGCCAGTTTCTTAAACCGCAGATCGGCCTGCAAGAATTTGAGCTCATTTTCCACCAGTTGATTCAGGTCCACATGTTTCATGTTCTCACCCTTGTCTGATCTGCTCTTGGTCAAAAGGGTGTTGATCATGTCGTTCAGAGTATCGTTGGCCTGTTCCATCCAGCGTATGGATTTTCTGACAGTCTCAAAGGCCGCTTCCATCATCATCTTTTCATCTTCGGCCGAGTCGAACCTGTCATGCTTGAAGCGTTCGAGGGCAATGCGCATGATCTCGACACTGTTCATGCTTGTCGTCAACGGGTTCCGTAAGTTATGCACAATCCCCTGCACCAGTTGACCGAACACAGCCTGTCGTTCACTGACGATCAGGTGACGTGTCCGTTCTTCCAGCTTCTCTTCAAGCGTTTCATTGTATTCCTGGATCTTCTTATTGGCTTCCGCAAGCTGTCCGGTACGTTTTTCAACAAGTTTTTCAAGTTGACGGTTGCGTTGTTCAACGCGCCGGATTTCCCATTTAATCAGGAGATACACTCCACCGATGAATAGGAGGACGTAGAGCGAGTATGCCCAGTAGGAACGATACCAGGGTGGGAGGATGATGAAATCAAACCCGCCGATCTCGCTCTCGTGGTAATAGACATCATGGCCGCGGACTTCGAAACGGTAGCGTCCTTCCAGAAGGCTGTTGAAGTCCTTGTATATTTCATTCGTCCAAGACGACCAGGAATCGCTCAATCCCACCAGCCTGTATTCGAACTTGTTCGCAGCAGGGGCATCAAAGCGTGGAATGGTGAACTCAAACCGGAATGAGTTGAGCGAGTAGGGAAGACGCATTGCTTCCTCATCGCCATGCAGCGACCCATCCAGGAGCAGGGAGTCACCACCAATGGTTACACGTCGGATCAGGGCAGGAAAGGGTGTCTCAGGTGGAAAAGGTATCGTCTGGTCATAACGGATCAGGCGACCATCTTCACTGCCTGCCCATACGACATCACCATTCTGTTCCGGGTAAAAGCACAGGTAATTCCCGCCGACTACTCGAACCAGCGGGTATTTCAACTCATATTTCTTCTTCTTGCCAATATTAACATAGGCGCCTTTGGCGAACTGCGAGTTGAACCATACCCGTCCTTTAGGATCCATGGTCAGGTTCCAGAGGCCTCTATCGCCTGAGCCGAAGGGATCGCCAAGGGATGAATCCGGCACAAAACGGTTTGAAGCAGCGTTGAAACGGTGCAAACCATGAACAGAGCCGACAAAAAGCTGGTCGTTCAGCAGAATCGGGTAATAGAGGCTGGGTTTTGGCAAACCATCGGAGGTGTTATAGACTTCGACTTTCCATTGGTCCGGCGGCGTGGAATTATCAACGTGAATGCGTTCAATAAATTTATACTCAACCATCAGCCACAGATTATTCTCCGTGTCTGTGGTCATCCTGAGTATCTGTTTTGAGGTGCCCGGTACAGTTCCTTCATACTTCCAGCTATTCCCACGATTTCTCAAGACATGCAGGCCCTGGTTATAGGTGCCGATGAACATGCGACTGGAGTCGGGTGATAAAGTGGCGCAGTAGGCCATATCAATCTGGTACACCAATTGAGGCGGCCTGGCTGGATCAACAATTCTATATATCCCATCTGTTAAAATCGCATACAGGTTTCCAGCAACCGAGAGCAATTGCCAGCAACGGTCCTGGACTCCGGGAATACGTTTGAAGGAAGCCGGGCGGCCATCCCTGGAAGCCGGAGCCAGGTAGGATAGCCCCTGTGAAGTGCCGACATAGATCGTTTTATTGAAGCGAAGTATGGAATTGACGCTGCCTTCCAGTCCGGTATCGAAGCCAAATTCGTCCAGTGGCGAAAGAGCTTCAACACGAGCGATGCCGTAATTCAGGGGAGTCCACAACCCCCACTGATCATCTACGAATACCGGGCCGAGTACATTATCATCGGGCAGGCCCATCGCTTTATCGATGATACGGCTTATCTGACCGTCCCGAGTAATGATAAGCAACCCACCATACCGGGTGCCCAATGCGATACGTCCATCCGGCAACTGTTGACAGCTTGTTGCAAAGTGTTTGCGGACGTAATCATCAGCGGGGCAGGTCAAGTGTTCCAGGGATCCATTTCCGAAATGGTATAAACCCTTGTCCTCACACGCCAACAGCCATGTCGATTCTGACAACGGGGTCATGCAACGAACGGGAATATCCGCAAGCAGATTTCCATTTGGGAACAGGTGAAGTGAATCGGAACAGACTTCGACCAGACCAACACCGTTTTGCCAGACCAGGCAGGTTTGCCCGGCGATGAATGGTCCCTTCAGCCGGCTTCCTGCCGGGAATGACCAGATTCTGAGCTGGCCCTGATCCGGGGAGGAACCGTTTGGGGTCCAACGATACAGTCTTTCTGGAGAACGGAAATAGACATGCTGGTTATCAGCAGTCACATTCCAGATATAACCGGGATTGGCTATGGTGTCAGGCAGTTCAGATTTTAGAGAATGGAACTGGTTGCGTCCCACAGCATCACGTTCGAGAAAACCAAAGTCGCCCTGGTAACCGACAAAAACAGTATTGGCGGAATCAACACATACGGATAAAGAACGAAATCGTTGTGGATGGTAAATCTGCCGCCAGCGCATGCCGTCATACTCAAGGACATGCATCAGGTTGGCAACGTAGATCAGGCCGTTTTTATCCTGCACCACCCCGAAATTCTGAGCCCCGCCACCCGTATCTTTCTGGTCAAAGGCATGGAGGAAGGTTTGCCCAAGTTCCCTGGTCGCAGCCTGGGAAGCGACTGGACATAGCAGATACGCTGATAGTACTCCTGCCAACAGGAAGAGCGCTACCGTAAGAAACAAGATATGGTTCGTTGTCTTAGGCTGTGAATGCATGTTCCTCGAATCCAATGCACCCCTGGGGTCGCAACCAAAGGTTATTATGCATAGTATTCGCTTACGGACTCGATTAGTCAGTCAGGAGGTGCAACGCTGGAAATTGGCTGTGATCCAGATCACAAAAGTATACAATCATTCGCTCGGAAATCAAAGATGTGCTTTAAGTATTTTCGCAACATTTTCAAAACTTCTCTCTGACTCTGCTTGAGGACAACAGTATCGACCAACTGAACCCGACCACGTCTGGAGCTTGAAAAACAATGCAGTGCGTATGATACTACTATTTCTATATGAAATTCAATGGAATGCTCAACAATATTGTCAGTTGCTTCTGACATCCAAATGGGACGAGGTTTCGCAAATCGAGCTGATACTATCCATTATGTAAGCAGAAGAAGATCTTTGTCTACGTTTATATATTGTCCAACTTCTTTATATAGCAGAAGTTGCGTGTTGCGAGGCTTACTGGCTCCGCGTTGAAAGGGGAACTCTCTCGAGCATGGAATGCCGGGACTATCCTTTAGTATACTAGTGGAACGGATCACATGAATCGAGGAGTTCTGCTTGTCACGGGCGAGTTGGGTGCAAGGCGATTTCATGCAGGTGTAGCGGGTTACTGTAAATGAAATCAACGCAGCAGACAGCCGCCTCGTGACAAGCCCGAAGGGAGCGCGCCTCATCGTTCATGACTGCGTTCCATTCCTTTGAAATAACCCGCTATGCCTTCAGGAATGCGCCTTGTCCTGAACGATGATGCGCAGCTCAGTATCCATCGATTCATGTGATCCGGTCCACTAGAAGAGATCGTAGCACTGTGTTTTTACCTGTTGAGGTTTTCCATGCACCGTTTTGCCGGCATTAGCATGCTTGCCGTTGGTATACTACTGGTATGTGCGGCAACCGTTTTTGCGCTTGTTGATCCACGTGGTTCCGATGAGACCCACGATTTCGCTACCTGGAATTGTGAGAATTTCCCCTTGAGTGGCAA
Source organism: bacterium (assembly GCA_963669175.1). Lineage (GTDB taxonomy): Bacteria > Electryoneota > Electryoneia > Electryoneales > Electryoneaceae. Next base: position 4,976,272 of record OY769902.1, on the reverse strand, counting down.
CCTGACCGTAAACTATCTGACTCTGCTCATCCGTGATCTTGAGCTGGACATGATCGCCATGCAGGAGATCAATTCCATCGATGATTTCGATCAGCTCGTCAGTAACCTGGCCGGGTGGGATGGAATCTATTCACCCGACACCTATGGCGGGTTTTATGTGAAGACCGGGATACTCTGGAATACGGAAACTGTAACCGTAGGCGAGATGACGCAGTTATTTGCCAATACGGATTTGACACGTCCGCCGATACAGGTACCGGTCACCATGCATGAGAATGGTGATACCATCTCCTTCAACTTTATCACCCTGCACCTGAAAGCCGGAACGACCAGTGATGACCTGGGACAGCGTCGTCATGCCTGTGAGTTGCTCCATGACTATATCGGCGGCATTATCGAGGACGGCGGCGAGGACCACTGGGTGATTGCCGGGGACTGGAACGATGAGCTGGATGACTCGGACAACTACAATGCGTTCCCGGTTTTCCTGGATGATCCCCAGAACTGGGTCTGGCTGGATGAATGGATGGTGGGACATTCCAACTGGGCATCGCATCCATTGTCCGGACGTCTGATCGATCATATCCTGGTTACGGATGAATTCTATACGGACATCTTTCAAAATCATGGAAGTTGCGAAACAATACAGCTTCAAAACGAATGGGGTTCCTACCACACTTATATAAGTGATCATGTTCCCACAGCCGCTTATATCGATGCCCCCGACCATGCGATTGACACTGAGACAACGGTCGAGTTACCTGCCGCGATGGAGCTTTCAATCTGGCCGACTCCCTTTAACAGTCAGCTCTCCGTTCGCTTTGAGACTCCTGCCGGTCAAGGTGCAACAGTGAATGTGTACAATGCGCTTGGCAAGCTGGTCTTAGAAAAGCAGGTGAATGGCGGAACCGGCAGCTTCTCGTGGTCGCCGGAAGGGATGAGTTCCGGGATGTATTTTGTCCAGTTGCAGAGTGGCGCGGAAACGGTTGTTCAGCGGACGTTGTTCCTGCCGTAGGAATTAGGACGCGGCGCTGAGAGTTAATCCCGGGAAAAGATGAAGGCTGGTTTTCGGCGAAAAATGGGACTGTTCCTTTTTCATGTCTGCACGGATAAGGATAGTCAAATCAGACGAGATGAAAAGGGAATTGTACCGAATTTTACGCTTGTTGCAATTATACAGTCGCGGGCAGGAAAATGAACGGGACAGCTACCTTTTTCGCCTCGTGTTTTCCCGGCGAATTGGAAATTATATATGCTTATTACGTATGGTTAGCAGCCACTAAACTACTTGCAAGCGAAAAAGAGTAGCAGTCCCCATTTTCCATTGGACTTTACCTGAAAGCTCACTTGCACTGGTATTCTTTTGTGTCACTCAAGACACATGATCTGCCGCCAGTTCTATATTCATCGGCGCCATATCCAGGAAGCGCTCGATTTGTTTCTCATCCATATCCAACACACGCAGGCAGTGAAGGTCGAAGGGATCACGATACACATTCACCCCGTTATGGGTATGCTTGGAATGAGCGAACAGGTCGGATGCAATTACCAGCTTTGCGATGAAGGGCAGGTTTCCCGGCAGGTTTACTTCCGGATGATGATAACGGACACCCATAATGATGGTTCGATCAATCGGCCACCATTCCTCAATGTAGGCAGCTCCCAGGCGGGCATGGTCTATCCCGAACGCTTCATCTTCCATCAGGCATAACTGGTATTGGTGACTTGGATTACGGTTGCCGGCGATCCTGGTGATGAAATTCCCGTAAGATTTCGGGATCAGGTGTCCGAAAACCAGCAAACCGATATCATGCATGAGTCCGGTCAGGTAGGCCGTATGCTGGCTGTTCTCATTCTCCCCGAGGATACGTGACAGCAACTGTGCGTTCAGTGCTACGGCCAAAGAATGACGCCAGAACATGGCCTGGTCAATCTTCTTCGTATGCTCAAAGAGCTCCATCAACGAGGTGGAAAGGACAATCTTCCGAATGCCTTCACGTCCCACCTTCGCGGCTGCGATTGTAATGTCCGAGACCCTGGTCTGGCGGGGATTGTCGCCTTCAGCCGAGTTGGACAGTGTCAGGATGCGCCCAACAAGGGCTGGATCTGTTTTCAAGACCCGGACAATTTCCTCCATGGGACATTCGGGATTGTCGATCAAGGTCAACAGGCTGGACACCACCTCGGGCATGGTAGGCAGATCGCCCCTGGCAGAAATCATGTCGAGAAGCTGTGCGGCGTTTGTCCGTGGCATCGTACACTCTGATCAAGTTCATGTTTAACTGAATAGCCTGTCTAAATATATAAAACTAAACATACTGGTGTGGTGATCCCGGTTGCAATCCCGGATTGTTGCAGGACACATTCTATTCGCAAAATTCGCTACTGCAGCGACTGAATCATCCAGGTCAGTTTCTCCTTCATTCCTTCATGGAGCCCATGTAATTCAAAGCGTATTGTCCCGGACTTGTCGATGACACAAGTATAAGGCAATTGTTCCACGCCGAAATCCGCAGTCTGCTGAGCGTTGGCGAAAAGGGGAGTCATGGCGTAGTTCTTTTCCTTAAACATGGCCATATGCACCTTTACACCCTTGTCCCAGATGCGTACGGAATACACCTGCACCTGCTCATTCCCGTCGAATTCTTTCGCAATATCGTTGATCACAGGCATGACAGTTTCCGTGCATGCTTCACAGCGTTCGCTCCAGAAGTCCAGTACGACTACCTTGCCGAAAGTTTCCTGCGAGGTCAACGTATCCCCGGTGGACGTGCAGAAGCTCCAGGGACGAACCGATTTGGAAATCCGTTCGGAAAGAACATGCTTTTTCCGGTATGACTGACCGCGATCCCATTTGTGTTGAATCTGGGCGACCAGTTTTTTCCATTTCCCGTGTTTATGCAAGTCGGCGAAAACAAGCTCGTCGGTGATCACCTCAATATGGTTCCATCCCAAATCAACAGCCTTTTCGAGACTGGATAGCGCCTCCGTATTCTTCCCGGTCGCAGCCTGGGTGTGGGCCAATTGGTAGAGTATGTCAGGATCCTTTTTCCAGTTCTTTTCCTGTTTGATGCGTGTGACGGCATCTTCTCCGCGCTGTGCATTGACCAATACGTCCAGAGTCAATCTGTATTCTTCAGCGGTACGGTTTGCCTCGGTTACCTGCCCTTCACTGATACGACGTGCGACTTCCTTGATGATTTCGCGTCGCATCAGGTCGTCTTTACGTTGCTGGGCATAAACATTGGCCCAGTCAAGCGGACGAATCCATTGAGCGCCTAACGTCGTAGAATGCGCCAGAACACGCCCCGCCTCATCCGCTTTCCCGGAAAACAGCAGGTAACGGTATTCATATTCGTAGGCATCCGGATTGTCCGGATCAAACTTCGAAAGGGAAAAGAATTTGCCGATATCTTTCTGCAGTTCATCGTTGTACGGATGGTCTTTGCGTTCCCACTCGGGCAGTGAAAAGAGTTCCGCGATGTACGATTGGCAGATTGCTATGTAGCCAAGCGGCCAGACGGGGGAGAGACGGATAACTTCACGCAGGTAATTCAGGCGTTTCATCGGATCATCGGTATTCTCGGCAAGCAGATAGATGTAACGAACGACAACAGGGTCTTCCGCATGCAGGTTTTGCAGGTAGGCTTGCAGTCCGTTCGGGTCAATTTCATCCCATTTATGAGCGACCAGCCTGGCCAGGTTAAATCCGTTATGCTCATCAATGGTAGCGTCCAGGTATGTCCTGCACAGCGTGATCAGGGAATCCTCATTGTTCTCGGCATTATACTGTTGCAGAAAGGCTTCCGGTGTCAGTTCCAGGCCTCCGCAACCCGACAGAACCGCCACTGAGATCAACAATGCCATAGCACAGAGCCCAAGGTACCTGTTCAGAAATCGCTTGTAGCCATAAAAGGACATAACCTGTCTCCAAGTGTATGAATTCTGCTCCGAAAGCCTTACTTTCGAGCATTTAAGGTAGGACGCCCATAAACGCAGGGCAAGCGGTAGCTCACTAAACACCTGTAATCTCATGCGACTGAAAGTCATCCTGAATCCTGCCGCGGCTGGCGGGGGCAGTGTACGGCACCTGCCGGATATCCGTCGATGGTTGCCCGGGGGAGTTCATACCTACGAGTTTGTGATTCCAGCCTCACGTGATGCTCTGCTGGAAGAAGCCCACAACGCTGAAGCGGAAGGTTTCGAGGGGGTGCTGGCCTGCGGAGGCGACGGGACGATTCATGATGTCCTGATCGGGCTCAATGCCACACGTTTGCCATTGGGAGTGCTCCCGGCAGGACGTGGTAACGACACCTCACGCAATTTCGACCTGCCGCACGGGTTGGAAGAGGCCTGTAAAGCCATGCGACGGGTGAAGATAAAAGCCTTTGATCTTCCCACCGCGAATGGCATTCCTTTCCTTTCCGGAGCCTATGTCGGTTTCGACGCCCTGGTTGCCAAGCTGACCCATGATGGCAAGTGTCTCCTTGGTGGGGCGATCTGCTACACCTGGAACGTGGTCCGGGCATTGGTCAGTTACCGTCCCATGATACTGCGTATCGAACTGGATGATACCGTGCTGGAAGGACGGTACATGATGGCTACGTTTGCCAATGGTGTTCACTACGGGGGCGGGATGAAAATCGCCCCGGCTGCGGATCCTCGTGACGGCTTGTTTGATGTGATTACGGTTGATCCGGTTAATCCATTCACCCTGTTGCGTCTTTTCCCAAAGATCTTTTCCGGGCAGCATATCCTGGTGCCGCAAGTCTCGGTACATCGTTCACGGACAGCAAAAATCACCATGTTGTCCCGTGGACAGGATGTGACTTTCTCTGATGGCGAACCCTTTGTCCAACTGCCGGTTTCCCTGGAGATCGAACCGGGCGGATTGCCATTGATAGTGCCGGTGTAGATACGTGTTAAGGTATGCCATCAAGAGATTACATCCTGACCATCGTTTACAATCCTGCTCATCTTGTGAATCAAGCAGTTCTATTCCCGATGTTTCAGCTTTCTTTCGAAGACTGCAACCACTTCCACGTCCGGCGTTTGCGGGAAAAGGTCTACCGGGAAGAAGCGAACCGGACGGTACATCGGCAAGCGTTCCAGGTCGCGTGCCAACGCCGCAGCGTGACAGGATACATAGATCAGTGTCCCCGGTCCTTTCCGGTTGATCTGGCTCAGGATATGACGATGTGCGCCTTTTCGTGGCGGATCAAGCAGAATCACATTGAAATGGTTCAGGTTGGTCCGAAGGGAATTGGGACGATCAAGATTGCTGACGATATAATGAACCGGCAATCCCTTTTCTGTTGCGAAAGCCAGCCCGTTCGTGATGGCGTCCTGGGAGGATTCCACCACGGTAGCCCGTCCGCCCCTCAAGGCATGATGCAGCCCGAAGAAGCCGAATCCGCCGTATAGATCCAGCAGGTTGGCATCTGTAGGAACGAACTCCAGGATTTTCTCCAGCATGGTATCCGCAGCGCTTCGATTTGCCTGCGCAAAGGCTACCGGCGCCATCGACATCATCTGGCTGCCCATCGGAATAGCGACAGAACTGTTCCCCGCTTCCGTTTCCAAAACCGACGCGAACAGGCGTGAATTGACATTCTTGGCCCTTCGAATCTGCCAGCCAGCCAGGTCTGCCCGGTTCAGCAGGTTTTCGAGTGGCTCAACGGATACGGCTCGTTGAGCGATTACAAACAGGACAGCAACAGCGCCGTTGTTGCCATTGTCACGCAGTAGCAGACGCATGCCGCCCTGCCAACGTCCTTCGGGAGCAGGTAACTCACCATTTGCCAGCAATTCAGCGATACGTATCAGCGCGTTGCGAACCGGTTGCGATGTCAGCAGGCAGTCCTGGATCGGGATCAGGTTGTCCAGGGAACGGTAGCCAGTAAGCCATGCAGAATCGTTCCATTCCAGCGCGAGTTCGACTCGGTCACGATACCCCCAGGGATCAGGAGACGGAATAATCGGAGCGACGGGCGGTTCGGCGATGCGTCCGATCCGCTTCAGGACCTCGGTCACAGAGCGTTGTTTCAGGTCTAGCGCACGTTCGTATTGCAGAGCTCCGAGAGGGGAGGCAATGCAGCCGTCACGGAAATGTGGACAGGGATGCTCCACCCGGTGTGGCGAGGCGACTATCACCTCTTCGACCCAGCCTGATAACGGTCCTTTAACCTCAGCCTGGTGAATATGGGCGATGACTTTATCGCCGGGAAGAGCGCCGGTAATGAAGACAATGCGTCCATTGGGCTGACGGGCAACACCACGTCCATCCGTGGTCAGGTCGAATACTTCGTATATAACATCCATGCCTGGTTTCCAATACTTCCATGTTGAGTATGTTGCCACAGGTAGTGTGTTACCCGAGCCGCACGAGTGTGTCGAATGAATGTATCGCTAAAATGGGGCAAAGAGAACTATGAATTATCCAATTAGATGATTTCCAGAAGTAAAGGCTTGGGTGGTACAAATTCAACGACAGGCACAGGTACTCTCGGTCACAGCATCGCGAAACAATCGAGCTGTATATTCGTTTGGTGGGCAACAAAACGGAGGCAAGATGAAGATGTGGAGATGGGTGTTGGTGCTGCTGGTTGTTTCAGGCGCTACGGCAGCCCAGTTCGACCCGAGCGAAGTTGGTTTTGGGCTGGCAGGTGGTTTTGCGACAGCCACTTATGATGATATGGTTGAAGAGAGCAGGATGATGATGGGAGGCCATCTTGGTTTTTCGTTGACGTACCAAGTGCAACCCAATATCAATACAAAGATCACGGCCGGGTATGGTTATTTCATGCCGCGTGAAGATGATATCGTCTATTTCAACTCGGATTATACCCAGAAAACCATGCTGTATGATATCTTCGTGGAAGCGGAGTCGAATTATTTCTTTACCAAAGAATTCTATGGATTGTTGGGTGTCAGTATCAACATGTACACGCTGAAGTATGAGTTGGAAGATGCAGCAGGTACTCTTGAAACCAGCGCTGAGGGTACGAATACCGGTGTGGATGTGGGATTGGGTTATATGTTTAATCCGCAAACCGGGCTGGAAGTGAAATACTCTTTCATTCCTGACATTGCCCAGATCAAGGTTGGTGTGATTTACCTGTTCCGTCCCCCGAAGCAGAAGTGATGAGTGGAAAAGGATAAAACTACAAAGGGTTCATCCGTGGATGAACCCTTTGTGTTTAAGAGGAACGGTGTTACCGGTTGTTACGACGCCAGTAGCGTGGACGATCATCGGGGAGGGAGCCGTCAGAATCCATGCAGGGAGGGCTGTCGTTCCAGCGTTGACCCTGGCCTCTACCAGAACCAAAACCGGGGCCACCATTTCCAGGCCCACCGCCCAGACCGGGTTGATCAAAGATTGGAATCGGGCGGTTTCCAAGTTCACGGCGTTGATCTTCTGTCAACACCTTCAGGGCTTTTTCGGACGCATCGGCACGAGTGCGTTCCAGCTTGGCATTCAGTTCAACGATTTCCACGTGCAGGTTTTCGATCTTGGTTCTGTCCTGGCTTTCGGACTCCATCAGTTCCTGCATTGCTTCCATTTTCTCCCAACGCTGACGTAACAATGGAAGCTCTTCTTTGAAGAGGTCTGACCGCAGCTGTGCCAGTTTCTCGATCTGTGAATCTGTGAGGTCAAGTTCAAAAGCAGCCATGCAGCCACCACCGGCTCCTTGACCCATACCGCGTCCCATGCCACGTCCCTGTCCACGTCCTTGTCCAGGCTGGGCAAAAAGTATCTGGCCGGTAAGCATCAGGCCTGCTGCTACGAGTGTGGTTAATACAATAACCCGGTTTTTTTTCAGCGAAATCATCTTTTACTCCTTTCGTTTTATCTTGTATCAAACAGTAGTTGTTTTCGGTTTCGCCGTTGTTTCTTTTCTCAGCCATAGGACGCCGATCCGGGGAGGTGGTTTAATGTGGTTTAATAGAAACAGGCTCCAGGAAACAGGAGTAACATCTACCTGACGTTTATTGACTGATAATCCATTCTACAGTAAGTTGTTTTGCTACACCTGTGGGCGGGCCGGATGGAGACCGAACCCTTGGAGGTTATTGTGAAAATTGGAATTGCGGTTCTCTTAGTGGTATGTTTAGCGTTCTCAGCTTTTTCGGAAGTGCTTTACGAAGAACACTTTACAGACGGTTCTCTGACACTTGACTGGTTTACCCCCTGGCCTGAAGGGGATGAGTTACGGGCAAACTATCTTGACTCAAATCCCTCCGGCGACAATTGGGTTGGCACATTAACAAATGAAAACCAGATGGTTGGAACTGCATTGGCAGGTTCTGCCGCACTGACGGATTATAAGGTTGAGATGTGGATGTATGTGACTGTCGGTGAAGGCACACGTCATGGTATTGTTGCTCGTATGGATACGACCGGCGGCGTTTATCATTATTATTATCTGCGTACCAATTTCAATTCTGGCGGGATGCCTCCGGCAACTCCAAAACTGGAATTGCGTGTATTCCCGGGCGAGAGTGGCTATGGAGATGATATTATTGTCTGGGATGAAGATACATTCCCGGGAGGAATCCCAGAGGAATCCGGTTGGCATAAGCTGGGACTCGAGTGCGAGGGCGCTGAACTGTCAGCCTATTGGGACGAAGCTCTTCTCCCGGGGTGTCCTGTGACGGATAGCACATTCAGTAATGGCTTTTTCGGGATATACTTGTTCAATTTTGATGAAATAGCTGAGACTTCTGCCGATGATATCATTGTAACAGGTGAAGGCTCGGTAGTTGAAGATAGAGATCAGCTTGCTATTCCTTCATCTACGGTGTTGGTCTCTGGCTATCCTAATCCATTTAACAGTCAGACAATTATTACGGTGAACAGCCCTGTATCGCAAATTGGTTCTCTGACCGTATATGATGTGATGGGCAGAGAAGTATCTGTATTGTACAACGGAATGTTTCGTTCCGGGATTCAGAAATTCTCGTGGCAACCTGAAGATTTTGCAGCTGGTGTTTACTTTATTCATGTAAATACCCAGCATGAAAATTCGACCCAAAAACTGGTTTTTGTACGTTAGTTTATAAATCGGGAAAAACATGTACCGATCTAAGTTGCTTATTGCCCTGGTCCTGATAGTCTTGGGACCAGTTTCTCTATTCAGTGCGGAACAGGTTCTGGAACCCGGTTCTCTGATTCGCATTACTGTTCTGGAACACGGAGAACTATCAGGCGCATACACGGTTGGCGAAAATGGATTTATAGACTATCCATTGATGGCCAGTGTACCAGTTGATGGTTTGACGATGACTCAGTTTAATGCGTTGCTGTCGCCACTGCTGTCAAGATATGTCGAGCGTCCGATTTTCTTTGTCAATATCTCAAGGGAACGGATCATTCAGGTTCAGGTCCTGGGGCAAGTCAATGAGCCTGGTCTGGTTCTGATGCCATCGAATGTGCATCCGGGCTTGCTCTTCTCTTATGCTGGGGGATTTTCTGAAACCGCCAACTTCGATGAAGTTATTGTTTTCAGGAAGGATGCCGGTGGTGACTATTCCATGATAAGACTCGAAAAGAATGATTTTCTATTTCTGGATGATGAGCTGACAGACTTTGCTTATGAATATGGCGATATCGTTGTTGTTGGGTACCTTGACGGTGATCAGTCCGTTCGTGTTTTCGGACAGGTAAACAAACCGGGATTTTATCAAATCAATGAACAGGAGAATCTCCTGGATTTCATCTATCGCGCAGGCGGATTTTCCGGTGCTTCGGATATTACAAATGTGATTGTCTATAGCAAACGAGATAATATGTATTTTCGAGATGTCTACAATTTCAAGAAAATATACAAGAAAGCTTCATTTGATGAACTGCCCATTATTGTTGAGGGTGATATCGTATATGTACCAACTATCCCCAGTTGGAAAACACTGGAAACCTGGACACGTTTCTTGCAGATAATTACAGCAAGTATCACCATCTATCTATTCCTCAAGGAACAGTAGAAGCTTTAAAAAGGCAGGTTCATGAACCTCAACCATTTACAGACAATGCAGTCGTTTGAACCAGAGGATTTCGTTAATAACTCCTCTGATGGATCAGGAAGTCAGATAGAGACGACTCTTCCATTATTCATGCTTTCTCTCTTTTTCGCGGTAATCAAACGACCGTGGATTATCATGATGGTAATCCTGCTGGTTCTTATTCCGCTGACGTTTGTATTATTCTCGAGAGTGCCTCTGTATCAGTCATCCGCCAAGTTGATGATTTCGACCGTTGACTTTGGCATGTATCAGAATCCGGGAACAATAATTTCTGGAATGTACTATTCGCCGACGATCAAGAGCCGTCAATACTACGAAACGATTGGAAATAGCTTCGAATTTAAGCGGAATGTTCGAACACGTCTGACCAGAGAGTTTCCTAATCTGGATCCCGACACTATTGGAGCTGTTGTGGGGGCGATTCAGTTAACCGGGAATCCTCGCGAGCGTGAATTTATAATGATTCAGGTTCACTACCCTGATCCCAATTTAACCTACCGGGCAACTGTAATTGCAACAGAGGAATATCATTCTCGCTGTATTGATCTGGAACGTGAGGATGGCAATAAAATTCTGAATTTCATTGAAACGCAGATTGAGCAGATTAACCGTAAACTGGAACAGGCAGAGCAGGAACTGCAGTCTTTCCTGGCCAATAACAAATTTACCCTCGCAAGCGAAAACAGCAATCTCACGTCAGAACTCCATAAACTTGAAAACGAGCATTATGAAGTGCTCGCGCGCTTGGAAATGGTTCAGATTGATATCAAAACCTACAATTCACAAATCGAACAGGTGATGAACGACCTTAGTCGGAGTGTGCAGACTGACCAAATCCAGGGGCAGATGCTTTCCATTCAGACATCGCTGGATTCTATTAAAGCTGAACTTGCAAAGCTCAAAGATTCAGATGCTGATAAAACCCGAATTCAGGTATTGGAAGAACAACGTCAAGACTTGTTGAACCAGATAATTCAGACTACTACTGGTCCTTCTTCCAGTGAAAAATTCTCATCCAGTGACATGAATTTCATGGTGTCGCTGACCTCCTTGAACAAGGAGCTGCAAAGCGCATATTTAGCAGCGATGGAGCTTCAGAACCAGGTAGACTATTACCAGATTCAAATCGATCGTTTCTGGGAAGATCACCCAGAGCTTCCGAAAAAAATCCTTGAGTATTCACGACTGAAACGCACAAAGGAAGTTGTACAACGGACGGCAGATATCCTGGTCGAAAAACGTGAAGAAATAAGGATTACCATTGCCGGTGAACAGGGCGGTGTGAAGATTATCGATTCACCCGAATATCCCAAGCAACCAATCAAGGAAAAGAAGATTGCTTTCATTATGATCGGCTTTGCCTTTTCGATTGTCTTGGGCATCATTTTGTCTGGTATCATTGATTTCTTTGACAATACGGTAAAAGATGAAAACGATATCAGAAAGCTTGGCGTGAACACGCTGGGGGCGATCCCCGTATTCCCCTTCTTTAGTAACAAAGGCGGGAAGACTGGTGGTGTCGGAAAGACAGAGGAGACTCGTGGACGAGATATGCTGATCTATGAGTCTCAGAAGTCCTATATCGCCGAGGCTTATCGTTCCCTGAAAATCAGTCTTCAGTTTGCTGCTACTGACCAGGGGAAGAATGTTTTCGTCGTTACCAGTCCCGGTGTTGGTGAAGGGAAGAGTCTTACTACAGCAAACATGGGTCTCGTATTCGCCAAGAGTGGTGTAAACACCATCGTTGTGGACTCTGACCTCCGGCGTTCAACCCTGAATCGTTATTTTGAAATTTCTCGTAAACCCGGTTTGACCGAGCATTTGCTGGAAGGCGTTGAGCTGGAGAGTATCAAACGTGATACCGGTTTCAACAACCTGACAATCATTACCGGCGGTTCTTCACCGCCTAACCCGGCAGAACTGGTGTCGTCGCGTGTGATGACAGATTTTGTCAACTTCATGCGTAGCGAGTATGATATTGTCTTTATCGACAGTCCGCCTTTGCTGGTCTGTACGGACCCGATTTCACTGGGCGAAAATTCGGATGGTATCATCATCCTGATCAAGATGGAGTATACCAATCTGAAGACCTTGGAATACGCCATCAACACGATTCGCAAGATCGGAATCGAAATCATGGGCGTTGTGATGAACCATATCTCTTACCGGTATGGCACGGCGTACTATTACTTCTATCGCTACTATCGCCCGTACACATATTATTCAACGTACCGGTACTATTCGTACTACTACGGTGAATACAGCAAGAAGACTGACGCTGCAAAGATTGACCATCGAAAGAAACGCCGGTCAAAGTCTGAAGATTAAACAGGTTTTCTTCGAGTGCATAGAAGTGTTACGGGGTCTTTCAGACCCCGTTTTCTATTTCCTGGAATAGGGTAAATAACGCGGAAGATTGTGAGTTTACTGAAAATGAGCACAAAGCAAGCTTCGATTAGCTGGGGAAAACAGGACAAGATATTCTTTCATATCTCAGTCCTGATCATCTCAGATCGCATCATCGATTCTATCAATATGGCTGATATTGGCGTTATAAAACCGGCAAAACTGGTAGGCAACAACGGCTAAAGGCACAATGGAGATGATCTGGACATAGGGGACTACTGAAAAGATACAGGCGAAAAGCGCCAGATCCTGGTTGGGGAATGGTCCACGAAGATTTGTTTTCTGGATGTCCTGTGTTACAATCCATACTGCGACAAAAATCCAGAACAGGTTAAAGAACGGAATAAGGAGAAAACCAACTGCTTTCCCGGGCGTTACCCTGGCAATGTCAGGTGGAATAACCGTCCAGGTTCGATAGATAATGATGTACCAGTAAACTTGCCCCCAGATCAGGCTTATCATACCAAGGATCAGTATAAAAAGAACTGGCGTTGGATTCTGCAGATAAGCTTCATTGTCAATTTCGGCAAGGTATACACCAACCGCAGTTAGAACCACTCCAATCAGGACAGGCCAGAAAAATAGAGCGAAGTTTAATGGTGCGTGGTACTTACGGAAAGATGGGAAGGAAAAATCCTGATTCAACTCAAGACTTTTCGCCGGTTCCTGATCAGCATTCCTGTTATCCTCATATGCCTGCAATCGTTGCCCGCAAGCCACGCAGAAGATTGCATCTTTTTGGTTCTCGTGTTTACAAACAGGGCAATGCATGTACAGTCCAGTGTTTACCGTTAAATCAGCAGTAATATAAATAAATCACGGAAAACGGGGTATCTGCTAAACTCTCTATACTGCAAGTTCTCGTAAGAATTTCGTATCTTCTACCTGTCCATCAAAAAGTAAACCAGGATGGCGCATGTCTCCTTTGGAAATGCATGGTCTGGCTTTTCTCGCTGCTTTCTTTATTGCACTGATCGCCTCGACCGGTGGGGTGACTGGTGCATTTATGCTCGTGCCTTTCCAGGTGTCTATCCTTGGTATTGTTACGCCAAATATTACTGCAACGAACCATCTTTACAATGTTATCGCCGCACCTGGCGGTGTGGTTAGATATCTTAGAGAAAAACGACTCACCGGTCCATTGGTCATCGTGCTTGCAGCCGGGACTATCCCAGGAATTCTTATCGGCCTGTATCTGCGCATCACAATCCTTGCTGAAGCGGATACGTTTAAGCTGTTCGCCGGGATTGTTCTGCTGGTTCTGGCCTTGATGATGTTGCGAAAACCAAAGAAGTCCGGAGGAATGTTACGTGATGATCAAGACTCTGGAAAGGTAACCTGCAGGCGGTTTTCATTGTTGACCATAGAGTATGAATTTAAACAGGAGTTCTACCGGGTATCGGTTCCTATCGTGTTCCTCTTCTCCGCGTTTATCGGGGTTATTGGTGGAGCCTATGGCGTTGGGGGAGGTGTATTTACATCGGCATTCCTTGTAGGGATCTGTGGACTTCCTGTATATACTACTGCCGGAGCGACTCTTTTCGCCACTTTTTTTTCGTCCGTTGTTGGCGTTTCAGGAATGGCAATGATACAACTCGCCGGAATGAACGCCAGTTACTCTACAATGCCTGATTTCTCGCTGGGAATTGTAATGGGTGTCGGTGGTTTGTTGGGTGCATTCGTTGGCGCAGGTCTGCAGAAACGGGTACCTTCGCGCTGGATCGCGTTTGTACTGGCTGCCTTTATGATTTTCATCGGGCTCAAATACATCATTATATTCATATAAAAAGGCCGGATCATCACCCGGCCGCAATGGATAGATCTTCTTCAATGTCTGTCTAAAAGAATGTGATTGCAGGTTCCGGCATTGCCGCCAGCATCAGGAACAAGACAAGACCAATTGCTGTGCAGATGATAAAGCACACCATCATCAGGATGATCCCCAGTACATGTGTTTCCCCATCACGAACCACGACCGTTTTGGCTACCCTGTCAAAAGCACGCTGCTTCTTGTCCAGAAAGAAGATGAATACCGCATCCAGGGCGAGCAAGTCGAAGTAATAGGGAATACGTCGAATGAAAGCGTTACCCAATGATAACGGCGCACCATCATCCTGGATCACTTTCAACCCAAGAACACGTTTGCCCAAGGTCCAGCCCCAGAGATGTTCCGAAACAGGGAAATAGAGAAGACTGACCGCAGTTCCGGAAAGAATGAATAATCCCAGGAAAGCCGCTTCAAACAGATTCACATGGATAACAGAAGATTCTGAAGCCCCGAAGGTCAGGATTTCCTTGAACAATGCCGGTTCAGTCAGAACAATCGGCAAGCCGCCAATGATAAATACGATCAGCGTGACAGCACCAGAAGTGAGTCCCATATCAAGGAAAAATGCGACAAATCGTTCCAGGAACCCAGCGTATCGAACCTTCCGGTCCTGCATGAATTCACGTGCGATCTCCCCGGGAGGGCCGAGCTTCTCCATGACCTGGGATTCTGAATGGCCATCTTCAAGCATCTGAAGGGCGTGCTCACGCAAATCCTCAAGAAATCGTTCCTTATCGGTAGTCGATGCAACCAGATGCATCCGTACTTCATGTAAATAATCATCAAGAGTGCGCATCTTTCTGCTCCTTTCCACTGATGAAACGATTTACTACACTGGCAAAAGCACTCCATTCATTGACCAGGTCCGCCATATGCGATTGGCCTTTCTCGGTTAATCGATAATACTTACGTGGGACTCCACGCTTTGGATTATCCCGGTACGATTCAATGAACCCGTCATCTTCAAGGCGGTAAAGAACGGGGTACAATGTGCCCTCCTTAACCTTGAAGAAGTCGCCGCCTTCTTTTTCAAGCGTGGATACAATCTGGTAGCCGTACATCTCCTCACCATCGAGCATCTTCAAGAGAATCAACTCGATGGTGCCACGCTTTAATTCTCGTCTTATCGCATCCATGGCACCTCCTTCCTACACTGCTATTACTCCATCTATCGATTCTCGTATTGTGCGTCTACATGTTTCACTTTGTCTTTCACTGTGGTTCAGGCTGTTGCAGAATCACTGATGTTGTCATCCCAGCCTTCGCTGGGATGAGAGTGTTTTTCCATTCTGATACAGTCAGGGAAGCGAGAATCTCGATGCCTCAGCATTGCCCCAAAATCAAGCATCATCCTTCATTCTTTTCCAATATAGTATTTTCTGGTGTGATATACTTTGTGTCGCTAGGTATATGATATAGCAAAATAATTTGTTTGTCAAGACAGGAGAGTAAGTCAGTGGTATTCCTCGAGAGCACGGCCTGGAGCGTCTTCGCTGTACAATCATCTAAAAAGAGTAGCGGGAACTGTTTGCAGGGAAAACACGTATAGCAAACGGCAGGATAATTCACTTGACCAGACGATTATATTGGTTGTACATAAAGGTCAGTGATTGAGCGTTTGAAAGTTTGAGCGAGAGGGTAACGATGGGTGTGCAATACAAGGATTACTATAACATACTTGGGGTAAAACGCAGCGCGTCTCAGGATGAGATTCAGAAGGCGTACCGTTCATTGGCACGCAAATACCATCCTGATGTGAACAAGGAAGCTGGCGCAGAGGATAAGTTCAAGGATATCCAGGAAGCGCATGATGTATTGAAAGATCCCCAGAAACGGAAGAAATATGATGCCCTTGGTGCAAACTGGCGCCAGGGACAGGATTTTACGCCCCCGCCCGGTTTTGATTTCGGGAATATGGGTGGCGGTTTTGGGTTCGGTGGCCGACAGCGGGGGACTGCTGGCGGAGATTTCGGTGGTTTTTCCGATTTCTTCGATATGCTGTTTGGCGGTATGGGCGGTTTCAATGCTACAGGTAACGGCGGTCGTGGGGGACGCAATGTCCACTTCGATTTCGGTGGCCCGGGCATGGGTGGCGGGCGTGGACGTCAGGCGCGTCAAACGCAGAAAGCGTCGGATAGCGAAGCCGAGATTGAGCTGACGCTGGAAGAAGTGATGTATGCAGTCAGTCGTCAGATCACATTGCAGGGGCAGAATCCGGATGGCAGCACCTCTACGCAGACCATTGACCTGAAGATTCCCAAGGGGATCAAGAATGGTTCGAAAATACGTATGCCGGGCAAAGGGCTGGTCATGGGACCGGGCGGCAGAAAAGGCGACCTGTTCCTCAAGGTGCGGTTTGCGAAGCACAAGTACTTCGAACCGGATGGTTTTGACCTGACCATGACAGCCCCGGTATCGCCCTGGGAAGCGGCGCTGGGTGCGAAGATCAAGATTCCCACGCTTGACGGGCACGTACGTTTGACTGTAAAGCCGGGTTCCCCAAACGGGTGCCGTCTGAAGATGGGCGGCCTGGGCTTGCCGAAGAAAGATGGCAGCCGTGGGGATCTTATTGTCGAATTGAAAATCGAGGTGCCTAAGAAATTGTCGAAGAAAGAAACCGAATTGCTGGAGAAACTATCGGAAACCAGCAAATTCAGCCCACGAGAGTGGGAATAGATATCAGAAAGTTCTATTCTGCGAAAAACAGGGACTGATCCTTTGGGCCAGTCCCTGTTTTCGTACTGGTGATCCACTTGCAAGTTGCTATTTCACCAACTGCAACTTCACAGTCTGTTTCCAGGAAGGTGTTTGTAACCTTGCGATATACAAACCACTGGCTACCTGGGAGGCGTCCCAGTTCAGCTCATGTCTTCCGGCTGTGTAGGACTGGTTTTGTGCCAGTGTTTGAACGAGTCTGCCGCTTGTATCAAATATCGCCAGCTCAATGCTCATGGGGTTGGCAAGCTCGAAAGACAGGGTCGTGGTTGAATTGAACGGGTTGGGATAGCAGGGATACAGGATGGCCAAGACCGGCAGCAGATGATCGTTTGTTGATTGCACAGCAACCTCATTCATCGGCACAAAATCGACACTGTTGTCACTGAAATTGGGCACACACATCAAGTTGTTCCAGGAATCGATATAAATGTCTGCCGGATCAGTATGGCCATCGGACCAGGCCACAGGTATTCCGCCAAGGTTGGGTGGTATTCGGAAAATGGAATCCGTGGTCCAGTTGGAAACATACACATACCCGCTATCGTCAATCGCGATTCCATCCATACCGTTCAACCCGGTGTAGCCGCCAACCGAGAATGAAGAATCCACAGGATTGATGGCAAGAATCGGCCCACCATCACCCGCCACCGCGACGGTAAGTAAACGATTATTCGCAGCGTCGAAACAGATGCCGTTGGGATTATCCAGGTTCTCGTCGAAAAGGATCTGCAAGGTGTCGGTTTCAACACGACCGTAATAAATCTTACTGTCCCAATAGTCAGTCACGTAAATATAGCCGCTGGTATCAAATGCGATGTCGTTCAATAGGTTTTGTCCGGGGGCGATGAGGCGACGTGAATAGCTGTCGGAAGCAACATCGAAGACAACCACCCCGGCAGAATCACCACCATTGCAGGCAACGTACAGAAATCCTTCCTGAAGATTGATTCCAACGATGGCTTGTCCGGTCAGCAACTGGGAGAAGTAACTCTGGTTGCCATCGGAATCGATTTGTACCAGGTCGCCGGTCTCATAATTTGACACGATATGCCGCTGACCATCCGGATCGTAAACAATACTCTCCGGTTGATGTAAAAGGTTCTGTCCGCAGGCAATGGAAGCAAAAAGGAAAGAAAACAAGAGAACCGGCACACGCATACGTCACTCCTTACCCTGGTTGCAGGGCAGTTATCGGCTCCGGAAAATCAATATACGAAGAATGCACGGTGTTCTAAAGCTGGCACGAGATCAGAATGTGTCAATTAATCGTACTCGCATTGAATGTCCGATGATACTACATTGCTCACTCAGCACAGAAAGAGAAGCGGCGTCTACCTGATAGAACGATTCAAGCACTCTGCAAACAACATCGTTCTCATTTTCACTCGTACCAAACGAACTCCAATCTGGTGAGGAACCATGCCTGAATCCATGTTAGCCAGAATAGAAATCCCGGCATCTCTTCGATTCTTGAATCCGGCTGCTGATTTTATTCGCAGTGTTGGCGATGATGTTGGCCTGGATGATGCCGAGTTAAATGACCTGCAACTGGCGTTTGAAGAAATCCTGGTAAATACCATTGTCCATGGGTTGAGTGAGGATCCGAAGGAACGAATTGAAATTTCCTGCGAAAGGTTGCTCTCTGGCGTTGAGATTATGATTCGGGACAAGGGGATACCCTTTGATCCGGAAAGAATTCCGGATTACTCCCCGGAACAGGCCATGGAGGGCAGACTGGATGGCCTGGGCTCGTACCTGGCGCAACGCTCATTGGATGATCTTTCCTATTTTCACCTGGGAAAAGAAGGAAACCTGACAATCCTGGTGAAACATGGTGATATGTATCGTGCCGATGAACCTGAAGAGGAGGAGCAGAAGACACCCGCGTCAGAACCAAAGCCTGTTCCGGAAGAATATGCGGTTCGGATTATTGAGGAACAGGACGCCTATGAAATCGCGCGTTGCGCTTATCGTGCCTACGGGTACGGATATGAAATGTTCATCTACTATCCGGAGCGCATTATCCAGATGAATCGTGCTGGCCTGCTTCATTCTGTTGTTGCTGTTCTGCCGAATGACGAGTTACTTGGACATCTGGGAATCAAGGTTCCCGTAGTTGGCGCCAGCGTCGCTGAGATGGGGGTCGGGTTTGTGAATCCCGAGTATCGTGGCGGTGGGGTGTTTAAACGTATGCACGCGCTGGTATTTGACGTTGCAAAAGAGAACAACTTGATGGGTTTATTTGTTCATGCCGTAACTAATCATGTCTTTTCACAAAAAGCAGGTTCTTTCTTCGGCTTGAAAAATTGTGCCCTGTTGCTGGCGAAACTTAGAACCAACGATAAGTTCATAGGAATAGGTGAAAATACAGATCTGCGTCTTGCAAACCTTGTTATGCATATCCTGCTCATTCCTTCAGAACGTGAAACCCTGTATGTGCCTGAGCAGCATCAGGAAATGGTGCAACGAATCATGGGACAATTTGGTTTCTCCGGCCAGATTGTGTCGAACACTGATGTTATACCGGATGCCGGGGCAGACACGGTTATGCGAAGCTCATTCCAGAAAGAGATGAATTATAACGAGATCTTTGTGGAAGAGATCGGGGAGAATTGGGAAAGTAACTTACGAAGCCGCTGGAAGCACTGTTTGCTGGAAAAACAGGACGTTATCTACCTGTATCTGGACATGGCGAATCCCATGACACCACGTGTTTGTGAGGTTTGTGAGTCGTGGGGGTTCTTCTTTGCCGGGGTACTGCCCAATGCACTGCGTGAGCATGATGCGCTGATTCTGCAATACCTGAACCATCAGCAGGTTGTCCCGGATCAGATTCACTTACATGATGATTTCGCGCAAGAGTTGTTGGACTATATCTGCAAGCAACCGCCGGTGGTGGAATTGTTGGAAAGCCAGGGGAAAGGAGAGTAGCACGGTTATTCCTGGCCGCGACAGTGTAAGGATTTTGAGTTCTTCGCAGAAGCACAAAGTGTACTTGTTAACCCGAATATTTCACCAATGCAATTTCAAATTTGGTATTTGATGGAATGGCCAGTACAAGAACCACGGCAGTGGTTCTCTGTATTAGCCCACCGTCCAGCGCCGTCTGTTTGGCGCTCACGGTGGGAATAGGATGTACGCTACTTGCCAACCCCGGCAGCGGGTTGCCTGAATATTTCCACTGTATACTTTTGATAATTATCAGGTTACTCCTTACGGAGTAAATATATGGTGCGCATTATCTCCCCGGGTAGCCGCCAAACTGACGGCGGCTGCCCGGGGCTAATACAGGTTGCCCCTGCCGGGGCGGTTGCCGATTCTCAGCCTATTTTGCCAGCGAAACAGGGAATAGACACGCAAAGGGATACCGGAGCAAACTGTCCCCTGAAAAATGCTGTATGAATCAGTTGTATTGTGTTGATATGAAATGTGTTAAGATGAATATCCATGTTCCGTTCATGAAATATTCGGGTTAAAGTTGGAAAATTGTAGAGTTATTGTCCCGATGCGCTCACGCGAATTGACTTGTATTGAAGATGAATTGGGCGTATTCCTCCGAAAGCGAAAGTGGACGTTTTATCACTTGCGGATCGGGGCACTCGTAAAAACCCGACTTGCTCATTATCCGCATCACAGGACGACGACCCACAAGTGTTGTCAGTGTTTTGCGAGAATCATGCTACCTCACCGGCAAATCGGGCCATGCACGTTTATACAGTACTGCTAAAAACGTACAGGGCCTTGCATTCCGATGCAGTACTGATAGAAACGTACAGAGTTCTCACCTTCTTTACTTTTATTGCTTTCTTCAAACTGCATCAATTGTCTGCCGTATCATCTGAACGAGCGTAAGAGGCTTAAAGGGTTTCTGCAGGAAGGGGATTTCGGCACGATACACTCCGCGCGTCACCATTTCCGATTCTGTATACCCGGACATGAACAGGATGGCTGTGTTGATGCCTTTTTCTCGCACCCGGTTGGAAAACTCGGCGCCATTCATGTTGGGCATGACTACATCGGTCAGGATCAGGTCGGGACGCATTTCCTCACGTTCCAGCATGAGCAGGGCGTCGGCGCCGGACACAGCCGTCCGCACCGAATAACCGAAGCGTCGCAGGGTTCTCACAGCCGTATTACGCACATGGACATCATCCTCGACCACCATGATTAATTCAGTCCCGCGTAATCTATCCAGCTCTGTCTCCTGCTGACCGGTTTCAAAAACCTCGGCGTGGACCATGGGAAAATACATCAGGAAGCGGGTTCCTTTTCCGACAGTGCTTTTTACATCTATATAGCCTTCATTCTGTCGCATGATACCATAGACGGTGGAAAGTCCCAACCCAGTTCCCTGGCCAACTTCTTTCGTGGTAAAGAATGGTTCAAAGACTTTATCCAGTGTGTTTCTATCCATGCCGAAGCCTGTATCATGTACGCTGATACTTACATATTTCCCCGGCTCAATCAGGCTACCGTCCAGTGTTCTTTTCTCTGAAGACAGATCCAGATTCGTCGTCTCGATTGATAACATTCCGCCTTCCGGCATGGCATCACGTGCATTAACGACCAAGTTCATCAGCACTTGTTCTACCTGCGATATATCAGCCTGGATATTCCACAGGTTGGGTGTGAGGGACAGGTGGAGAGCGATATCTTCGCCAATGGTACGACGCAGCAATTGCTCGAAATTGTTCAGCACCATATTCAGGTTGATGGTACGTGGAGTGATCAACTGTTTTCTGCTGAAGGCCAGTAGCTGGCGGGTGAGATCACTCGCGCGTTGTGTGGTGCGTACGATCTCTTCAATATCACTACGAACCGGATCATTCTCATTAAGCGAAAGGTTGGCCAGTTCGGCGTTACCGGATATCGCGGTTAGCAGGTTATTAAAGTCATGGGCAATTCCCCCGGCCAACCGACCGATGGATTCCATCTTTATCGCTTGCTGAAGCTGCTCTTCCAACCGTTTCTGTTGGGAAAGGTCACGAATTACCGCCTGGTATGCCCGGCTTCCTTCAAACTCAATTGTGCTTACAAGCGCTTCTGCGTCGATGGTTGTACCATCCGTTTTCAGCATTCTGAAGCTGTAATGGGAAACAAGTTTGTCGCCACGGTCACGTATGGCAACTTCAGATTGCACTCGATCCCAATCACTTGGCGCAACGATCTCGCGGATATGTGTGCCCAGCGCTTCCTCTTCTGAAGCAAATCCCAGCATGGATAAAAGACGTTTGTTGCAGAATTTGATGACCTTGTCCTGGTGAATGAAAATTCCTTCCAGTGAGTTATCCAATATGTTCTTATACTTGGCTTCGCTGGCACGAAGGGCTTCAATGGCCTGGCGTCGTTTCGTGATATCGCGTATCGCTGTAACGCGAACTTCGTTGCCACGATAATGATACATTTTACCTTGTAATTCTGCCCAGAAGGCGCTGCCATCCTTTCGTTGTACCATTGCCTCATAGGGCTTGTCGTAATTTGACATGGCATTGTTCAACGCCATTTCCCGGTACGATTCCTCGAGTACATCTGTTCCGCGCATACCAATGAGTTCATCATAGGAATAGCCGAGCATGTCACAAGCTGCCTGATTTGTTTCGAGGATGATAATTCTATCTGTGATTACAATTCCTTCCATGGTTGCCTGGGATAAAGAATAGTGTTTTTCCTCGCTTTCCTGAAGCGCCTGTTCCGTGCGTTTACGTTCAGAAATGTCCTGAATAGTGCCGATTACCAGGTTACGTTCGCGGTCAAACTCGGCTACTGAATTGATATCCAGAATCTTACCGTCACTGAGACGCTTTATTCTGAATTCTTCGTCATAGGGTTTGCCCTCATAGACCAGCGCGTGAAGAGCCTGATCCAGTTTCTCCCGGTATTCCGGGAGAGGGATTTCCTGTATTTTTCTGATAGAGAAATCACCTTCGCCAAATCCGTAAATCCTTCGCGCTTCATCGGAAGCGATCACTGAACCTTCTGTGAGATCAAATCGCCATGAGCCTACTTTGGCCATTCGCTGGGCACGCTTGAGATCGGCCTCTTTATCCAGGAGGGCATCTTCAGCCTTGCGCTGTTCCGTTATATTGGCCGCAAATCCCATTGACCTGCCATCTGGCAGCCTCGCACTATTGATCAGCAGGAAAACCGGATTGCCGTTTTTATGCCGTAAAACAATTTCGCTTCTTACAAGACCGGACTGCTGAAGAGTTGTCAAGGCGTTCTGATTTTGACTGAAATACTCGGGATGCCAGTGGTCACTGGCATGTTTCCCTGTGAATTCATCAGAAGAGTACCCGATCTGGCGGGTGGCTTCTGAATTGACGTCTACATAAAAGCCTTCTTCATTGATTATATATATCCCGACAGGTGCATTCTCAATATAACTACGGTAATAATACTCACTTTCACGGATTGATTTTTCTGTTTTCTTCAAGTCGGTGATGTCAGTAAAGGTCACCAGAATTTCCTTCACCACATCGGATTCACTATCGTACAAGGGGGTAGTGTTTACAATCAACCATTTTATATCTTTCGGATTCTCGTCATATCTACCAAGAATCATGCCCTGAATGGCTTGACCAGTGCGAAGTGTCTTCCAGGCAGGATGGTCTGCGTCATCCAGGGGAGTGCCGTCTTCGTTGACCAGATTCGAATGAGGATACGGAATATCGCCGGTCAGTAGCTCTTCTTTTCCAATGCCGAGAATTTCACAAGCGTATTGGTTGATGTATGTCGTTCGGAACTGCTCATTGAGAATAATAATACCGGCCTGGATGAAATCGCTGGAAAGTTCATGCCCAGGCACAAAAGGATTCTTAATAGTGGGGATGAGGCTGAAATAGGCAATGAACAGAGTTTCTTCTTCCTGTTGTACTCGTTCCATACGTATGCGTACAGGGGTTGAAAACTGTTCGGTTTTAAAAACCATCGATCGCAAAGTTTTGGACTCAGCCTGTTGTACTTCTTTCCAGAATTCTTCAAACTGTGAAGAATGGTGAGGCCGGTGGAGGTCGTGGATGTTACTGTGTACTAAATTTTTTCGTTTCCTTCCCAGCAGAATATCTGCCGCCCTGTTCGCAAAGAGGATAGTGCCCTCAGAATCAAGAATTAAAACGGCAGAATCCAAATGGTCCAGTATCAATTGCGCGTAGTTGCTGGAAGTTCCGACCGCTTCTGTGCTCGTATGGAGAAACGAAAACAAAGCTTGCTCCTGTTAAAATATTTATAAAAGGGGTTGTTCATAAAATAGAAGTATTAGACAATATAGACAATAGATAGAGTAGCAAAATAAGAGAGCGCAGAACCTCCTGGTAGCAAGAGATACTACGCTCAAAATCGAGATTGTAAACGAATTCAGGGTAGTCGATCCACGTGGTCCGGGTTCTTATGGGAAACGCTCAACTGCCCCGCTTCGATACCAACCTGTATTGTTGCTCCGGGCAGAATATCGCCAGCCAGCAGTGCGCGACCGATACGTGTCTCAAGCTCATGTTGCAGGAACCGCTTCAGCGGGCGAGCGCCGAATACCGGATCAAAGCCCTCCTTTGCGACAAAGGCACGCGCTTCATCCGTGAGTTCAAGCTGAATCCTGCGGTCCTCCAGCCGTTTGCGCAGGTCAGCCGTGAGCAGGTCCACAATCTGCTCGATTTCTTCCAGACGCAACGGTTTGAACAGGACAACATCGTCCAGCCGGTTCAGGAATTCCGGACGGAAGTTCAGACGTAATTCGCCAAGAATCTGCTTCCGGATATCATCACGAATCTCGCCTTCCGCCGTAATACCTTCCAGCAACAGGGTTGATCCGATATTGCTGGTCAGAATCAGGACTGTGTTCTTGAAGTTGACAGTCCGACCGTGTGAATCCGTAATGCGCCCGTCATCAAGAATTTGCAGCAGCACATTGAACACATCCGGATGCGCCTTTTCGATCTCGTCGAACAGGACCACAGAGTAAGGTTTACGCCGCACCGCTTCCGTAAGCTGGCCGCCCTCCTCGAAGCCCACATAACCCGGCGGCGCTCCGATCAGACGTGCGACAGCGTGACGTTCCATGTATTCGCTCATGTCGATACGGATCATGTTCTCTTCCGTATCGAACAGCGCCTCAGCCAGTGTTTTCGCCAGTTCGGTCTTGCCAACTCCGGTTGGCCCGAGGAACAGGAAACTGCCGATAGGACGGCGTGGGTCTTTTATCCCGGCCCGAGCACGGATGACCGCATCGGTCACCAGTTGTACCGCCTCATCCTGGCCGATTACGCGTTGATGAAGGACGGTATCCAGCTTGAGCAATTTCTGACGTTCGCCTTCGACCAGACGCGTTACCGGGATGCCGGTCCAGCGGCTTATGATCTCAGCGATCTCCTCATCCGTCACTTCTTCACGCAGCAAACGGTGTCCCTCTTCCGTATGCCGGATTCTTTCTTCCATCTCCGCCAGTGTTTTCTGCGCGGCAGGGAGACGGCCATGTTTCAGCTCGGCAGCGAGATTCAGGTCATAATCACGTTCTGCCTTTTCGATCTGCATCCGCAGGATTTCGATCTCTTCACGCAATTTGCTGACGCGTTCGATCTGGAGTTTCTCCGCTTCCCACTGAGCGCGCATGACATCCGCTTTTTCTTTCGCGTCTGCCAGTTCTTTACGCAGTACGTCCAACCGTTCCTTGCTGGCCGGATCACGTTCCAGTTTCAACGCCGCTTCTTCGATCTCGAGCTGCATTACGCGCCGTGTAATCTCATCCAGTTCGGCGGGCATGGAATCGATTTCGGTGCGGATCATGGCGCAGGCTTCATCCACCAGGTCAATCGCCTTGTCGGGCAGGAAACGGTCGCTGATATAACGATGCGACAATACCGCCGACGCCACCAGCGCGTTGTCCTGGATCTTTACACCGTGATGCACTTCAAAACGCTCACGCAGGCCGCGCAGGATCGAGATGGTATCCTCAACCGAAGGTTGTTCTACCAATACGGTCTGGAAACGGCGTTCCAGGGCGGCATCCTTCTCGATGTGTTTGCGGTATTCATCCAGCGTTGTAGCTCCGATGCAGTGCAGTTCTCCACGCGCCAACATGGGTTTTAGCATGTTGCTCGCATCCATCGAGCCTTCAGCTTTCCCTGCGCCTACGATAGTGTGCATCTCATCGATAAACAGCAGGATGCGTCCATCAGACTGCTTCACCTCAGCAAGCACCGCCTTGAGCCGTTCTTCGAACTCACCACGAAACTTGGCGCCAGCCACCAGGGCGCCCATATCCAAATTGAAGACGATCTTGTCTTTTAATCCTTCGGGTACGTCACCACGCACGATTCTGTGCGCCAATCCTTCTACAATTGCCGTCTTGCCCACACCCGGCTCGCCAATCAGCACTGGGTTGTTCTTCGTTTTGCGGCTGAGGATACGAATCACGCGACGAATTTCACTGTCACGTCCGATCACCGGGTCCAGCTTGCCCTTTTGCGCGGCGTCCACGAGGTCAATGCCGTATCGTTCCAACGCTTCGTAGGTCGCTTCCGGATTGTCACTTTTCACACGTTGGCTGCCACGTACCTGGGTCAGCGCGGCGAGCAGACGGTCACGTGCGATGTTGAACTGGTTGAACAATTTGCCGACCGGGGTATTCTTTTTTTCATCGGTCATGGCCAGCAGCATGTGTTCAACGGAAACATAATCGTCCTTGAGTTGCGTGGCTTCATCCTGAGCACGCAACAGCATCTTGGACAGGCGCTGGGTGACGTACACCTTGCCTTCTTCCGCCGCGCCGCCCTGTTGTTTGGGAAGCTTGCCGATTTCACGCTCGGTCGCTTCCGTCAGGGCATCCTGGGGGATATCCATTTTCTGCATAAGGCGTGGAGCAATTCCCTGCGATTGGTCGAGCAGGGCCAACAGCATGTGCTCAACATCGATCTCGGGATTGCCATGCCGAAGCGCCAGGTCTTTCGCGTCCTGGAACGCCTCCTGCGATTTCTGGGTCAGTTTGTTCAAATCCATGTATGTCTATGCTCCAACTAACAAGAGTTGTAATGTCAACGTAACCAGTATCCTGGTTTCGAGTTTAACATGGACAAGAAGTATGCCAACGCTATGGTAAAGATAGCGCTGTTAAAAAACAACTAACTAGGCAAGATTCGGCGAATTGGATGCAGGCAATAATTGAACTCATTTCGCAGTGTGGCATGTCATGCTGCCGTTTTGGCAGTGAGAAAAATATAGCGATTCCCATTATTATTCCGTCATGTGGTCATGTGCCAGATCAGTGAATGGTCAACCATATGGTTGAAATAAAGGCTAAGGATATGGAAAAAGGGGACAGTTTCCTTTCCCTGGGGCAAAGCCTTCCCGCTGTGAGCAAGGACCGGGAAAGGTGGCTGTACCCTTTTTCTTGAGAGCAGGCAGGACGTACACGGAAAAGGGTACAGTTTCCTTTTCCACAAGTTCGGCGAGAGTGTTTCATATGCGCGCGAGGAAAAGGATCCCGTCCCCTTTTCCCGGCAATCTTTATTATGTCGGAATAAAATCGAGAACAACAATATATTGAAGATAAGGGTCTTTTTCGGCTAGTGAGCGCTTTATAAATCTTATATATTTTGTCAGTTCGGTTGCTATTGATGAGAATGAGATACTAATATCCATTATGAAATGTTCAGCTTAACGGGAGGTGTATGATGTACGCTTTTGCAACTGTTGACCGTTTGAAACAAGCTGGAAGCATTCTTTTCGCGTTTATCCTCTTAGCTGCTGTTCTGGGTGATCCTGCATTTTCACAGGAAAGCTTTGGTTTTACCGAGCGCGCTGTCCTGTATGACAATTGGTGCACCGTCAGGAATCCGGTTGTCATTGGCGACTACACCTATGTTCCTTCCAGCACACATCTGCGTGTTATGGATACGTCCGATCCCACCCGGATGCAGGACATCTTTGAAACTCCCGATGAGCTACGCTTTCCCTGCGATTTTCTCGTACGCGTCAATGATTACCTGTGGTGTTTCAACGGCACACGGGATGATGGGAAAATCAGGGCAGTGAACGTAGAAAACCCTGCCTCACCATTCCTGGAAATGACGCATGAAATTGAGCTTAGAGGAATTTTCCAGGTTGAACAGCAGGGGACACTGGTATTTCTAACAACTGCATTTGGGTATATGGAAGTGATGGATTTAAGTAGTCCGCTTAGCCCTGTTGTGCTGGATGAGTTCTATGCGGAGGGGCATACGAGAAGTATTGATTTGTATGCTGACTATATCTATATAGCACGGGAGCCGGATGGAACAGACAGTAACCAGGTCGATATCTTTTATTTTGATAATGAAGAATATGACTTGGACTATATTAATACAATAGCTGATACTATTGGAAACAGAATAACAATTAGAAATGCCATTTCAAACGACTATCTTATTGTGCAAATAGATGGAAGCATTACCTTATTTGACCTGTCTGTTTCCCCTGGGGATCCGGAAATGCTGGGGACAGTTGAGGTCGCAAACATCGGAGTACTGGAAGATGCGGTAGTCCTGGGGGACAAACTCTACCTTGCATCCAGAAGATTGTTTGTTGTGGATATTGCTGATCCGGCAAACCCGGTCCTCGAATATGACTATGAACAATTCATTCCCATGTGGCTGATGCCGGATAGCTCAGGTCAAAACATGGCGCTTAATTCATATTACAGCAACCTTATTGTGCATGTCAGTTCCCTTAATGAGGGTGAGCCCGAAGTCCTGTATAATCATGTTGTCCCGCCCAGTGCTGTTGATATCGAAATAGACTATCCTTTCGCCTGTGTTTTATTCTCTGACAGCCTGGTTATCTATGATATGTCTGACTTGGATCAAGTCACCCATGTTACTACGCTGACTCCTGATTCTGATCTGACCGCGCTGGATATTCAAGAGGACTATTTGTTGTTAAGCGATTACAGTATGAACACCAGGGTATACTACATCCATGATCCATACCATCCTCAACTAATGATGCAGGTACAGGGAGCAGGACGTTACGACGTAAAAGGTTACATCCGTAATAATATATTATACATACAACAAAATGATAATCAGTTAACCATATTTGATCTTGAGGCATATATGGTTTTTGGAGAAGTGATAGAGCTTGGTAGGGACGTGAATTCAGCGTATTATGGCAGAAATGTTTTTCATATTGTAGAGAATGATGGACTCTACCTGATAATGAGTAATAAAGATGGAATTGGGAAATGGACGACAGTAGATGTTACAAATCCGACAGAACCGGTTTTCGTTTGTGAAGAAGAATTCCACTACTATTTGTCTCATCCGGAAACAGCCTACTTTGTTGGAGATACACTTAATATTATATCTCTTGACCGTCATTGGGGGAGGATGGATTTCAGTAATCCATTGGCGCCAGATTTGATTGACAATATTGGATTTTGGGATGATCCCCTTTATGCTTCCTGGCCTTTGTACGCCCTGTACCAGGAACCTTTCTGGTTGATTTCGATTTATGACAATGAGCCCTTGATGGTGGTGAGACGAAATGGTGAGGATGCTATCCTACCCCTGGAATGTGTTGAACAGTTTGGCCGCAGTCGAAAGTTCGATATTTGTAACGATGCCCTTGGCTATGTCGATTATGTGGCTGTCCACCTTTACAGTGCCAAGGAAGCGGTAAAGGTGCAGGAAGAGGTGGCTGTCGAACTCCCGGATTCACCAGTACTGGCCGAACCCTACCCGAATCCATTCAACCCCTCAGTGACGATTCCCTTCACCCTGCCGGAAGCAGGTGAGGTTGAAATAGCTGTGTTTAACCTGTTAGGACAGCAGGTCACGACGTTGGCGCATACTCATTTCACTGTTGGACGACATAGCGTGATGTGGGATGCTTCTGCCGATGGATTCGAAGCGCCGTCCGGGGTGTATTTCGTGAGGATGAAAGCAGGTGGACAGGTTCAGACAAGGAAGATCATGTTGTTGAAATAGTTATATCTACAGGATGGACAGGAAAGGGAAGGATGATCAGGATTGTTTATTACAGCCCGGCTGGCAACCAGTCGGGTTTACTCTGTTTGTGTCTCCTGATTTTATTGCATATCTGTGAATTTTCATTACAGTTTATATTTCAGGGGGGAAAGTATCAAGCCACAACTCTATCAGGAGAAGGAGTCGATTCATGATCCAACAGGACACATCCACTATTATCTATCGTTTTCATTTCATGGTTGTCTTCATCTGGTTCGTATTTATCTTGTTGCCATTACAGTCCGCCATAGCACAGGATTTTGACTGGACCTGGGAGCAACTGCCCCTTTCAGCCGGTGACGGTGATTCACTCCTCATAAAAGACGCCAAACCAGCAAAAGTTGAGGGTGCGCCGGGATTATTTTTTGTTACGGGACGTGATGATGGCGGCTTGCGAATGGTGCGGGATGTGGATGAGACCGAAGACTTTCACTGGGAATATGATGATAGCTGCTTCAGTTTTATCGGTGCCACGAGCTTGATGTCATGGACAGTGACAGGAACAGACTCGCTGCTGTGGTTTGCCTATTTGACACAACCCCAGCAGTATCATGTAATACTGCGTTCCTATACATGCAATGTGTACGCCGAAGAGATTGAATGGACGGAAGTAATCAATACGGAACTGGTGTATGATGATTCCAGGAGCAAATCTGTGTCACTAGGTGATCTGAACGGCGACGGATCAATGGATTACATCATCACTACGACAATGTATGGAGATTTGCACCGATACCTTTCCGACCCTGATAATCAGACCTTAACCGAGTTATCCGTGGTTGAGATCAATGACAGTGAACAACACAGCACTTGTGCGAACCTTGGCGACCTGGATGGGGATGGCGATCTGGAATACGTATTGACCTATACCAGAAGTGATGGAGATGAATACGGTGGAGATGTCAGCACTTACCAGAATATGACAATCTATGAAGGTCTTGATCAGGATGAGCCAGATGAGATGTCAGTAACCGGCCTGTTCCATTCCATGCAGAATTTCGGTTTTGTGCAACTTGATGAAGATGCCAACGACGAAATGGTTGCGTTTGATGGCGTCGCATGGACGACATGGAATATTGAACGAGAAGGTAATGACTGGGATTTCTCCTATGACTGCATGATCAGCACCCCTTCGCAGGTGTTGTCTGTCTGGCAGGATTCTGAAACTGGTGAAATTGCAGAGTTTCTTACTGCGACAAAATGGTACAGCGGACATTGGATTCTTGAAGACTATATCTTTTCATCCATAACAGAGTATTACAGTATATTAAGTTGGGTTTACGACAGCGAAACACATCGAATCACGTATATTAACAACCTGGACTCGCACACTGCTGTCAGTATTCATCCTCCAGGTGGAGGTTTTAGAAATTCCTCCCAGCTCCGAATGCAGGCAATTGGTGCTACTGCGGACAATGCACAAGAGAAAGCGATCAGTATCAGCTTGATGATGGGAGGTGGGGAAACGTCCGATGAGACTCTTTCCAAACTTTGGGTTTACTCAACTGATGACGATGTGACATGGCAAAATGAAAGTCTGTATAACCGAAATACTTCTACGACAAATCTTTACTTGGGATATGTCGCAGCTGACATAACTTCTGGTGAAATGTATGATGTACTCACTTTGGATGATGATACCTTGACGATCAGCCAATATACAGATGGAGAGTGGAATGATTATTTCACCATTGCGACAGGGTATACCTATCACATTCAGACCGGCGATTTTAACGCTGACGATGTTCCTGATTTCTACATCTTTGGTGATGATGAAATCTGGTTGAGCAGTGATGAATGGACAGAGGACGCCCCGCAATGGTATCCGGTGAGTGCCTTTCAGGATATCGGGCAACATCCGGGATTCCGTGAAGTGCTGACTGTTTTTGATTACCAGTTGGATGGCGATGCCGATCTGTTGCTGACCAATGGACGTGTGCTGGTGAACAACTCGATTCTATCACGTCCTGAAGAAGAAATCCGCGTTCAACCGGATGAATTTATCCTGGTCGAAACCTGGCCCAATCCCTTCAACTCGGTGCTGCATGTTCGTTACGAGATGCCTGTCACACATGGCACCATCAAGGTGTTCGATGTACTGGGCAGGGAGGTCATGGATACAATGACAATACGCAATGCATCGGGTGAAGGAAAAATACAACTGGATGCGAGCAGTTTTGCTGCAGGTGTGTACTTCATCCAGCTTCAGGCCGGGCAGCAAAGAGCCGTGAAAAGAGTCGTATACCTGAAATGACTGCATTTACAGGATGTCTATGATAAAGAAGGATTATCAATCATCTTCATTGCCCTGATGCGAAACAAAAGCCTTCCACATCTATTGGCCCCGCTGGCTTGTCCAGCGGTGGTCTATTCTTATTCAAATGGAAGAGTTAGTCCGCTTCTTACGACTGAAGGTTACGCCCTCTAAGGTAAAATAAACCCCGCCGGGCAGTCGCTTCCGCTTCGCTTCAGCATGCTTCAAGCCGGCGGGGCCAACAATGTCATCGCTTCAGCGTACTTCAAGCCGGCGGGGCTATAACGATGAAACCCCACTGACCAGCAATCGGACCAAATGATCAATTGCGTATTGAAGCGTACGCGCTTGCTGAAACCTCTCCTTTTTTGTAGCTTGCTGTATTCGAGCGGGTTGCATCCTCATCGATCTAACCGGCACTGCGATCAAGCCGGTTACTGATGGGCGCGTGAGGGTAACCCCCGGTATATCATGTAAATAGCAGGCGGGCCTGTGTTTCTCAGTGACCTCGAACTGTTCGGTTTCAAGTCCTTTCCCAAGAGAACCAAACTCACCTTCAATCCGGGCGTGATGGCGATTGTCGGGCCGAATGGCTGCGGCAAGTCGAACCTGGTGGATGCCGTCCGTTGGGTGCTGGGCGAGCAGCGTACCAGCGTGTTGCGTTCGGACAAGATGGAAAACGTGATTTTCGCAGGTGCAAATGGCCGCAAGCCCATGCACATGGCGGAGGTAACGCTTGTCATCGAAAACAACCAGGGCGTTCTCCCGGCCGAGTATACCGAAGTTGCCATCACCCGACGCCTGTATCGTACCGGTGAATCGGAATACCTGATCAATAAACGCTCCGCACGCCTCAAAGACATACGCTCCCTGTTCGCCGATACCGGATTGGGGCCGGATTCTTATTCCATTATCGAACTGGCGATGGTGAAAGAAATCCTGTCCGGCAGCGCGGATGAACGTCGCCGTCTGTTCGAAGAGGCCGCCGGGGTCACGTTGTACAAGGTGCGCTTGCGTGCGTCACGCAACAAGCTGAACGCCACCGAAGCGGACCTGATCCGACTGGATGACCTGATCGGTGAAATACAGACCCGTAGAACTTCATTACAACGCCAGGTCGCGAAAGCGCGACGCTATCGTTATTTACGCGAGGTGCTGCGCAGCAAGGAAATCAGCGCGGCGTATGATGAATTCGGCACCCTGAAAACGAGGTTGGCGCCGTTGGAGGAACGTGTCCAACGCGACAAGGAGCAGAAAGAAACGCTCCAGACCAAGTTGTCTCGTGCGGAAGAAGTGCAGGCGACATTGCGTGGACGTGTAAGCGGGTTGGAAGAGCAACTTGCGAAATTGCGCCAGGAACATGGTGGTTTGCAAACCCGAAGCCAGGGCATTCACCAGGATATCGTGATGCTGCAGGAACGGATTCGTTCCGCGGAACAGCGCAGCCTGGAACAGGACACGGAAGAAGTTGAGCTGATTCAGCGCCGCAAACAGATCGCGGTTGAAATAGATGAACTGGACAAAAAACATTCCGAAGCCTCCCAACGATTGCAGGCGGTTCGCGCCAAGCTGGAAGAGCTGAACGGCGACTGGAACGCGTACGATCAGCAGCATCGAGTATTACAGAAAAACCGTGATCAGGCGGAGAAGGAAGCCCGTGAAGCGCAACGCAAAGTTGCCTCGCTGGACAGCGAGTTGCGGCAACTTTCGGCGCGTCATGACGCCGCGCAGCACAGACTTGCCAAGCTGCGTGAAGAAGCGGAAGCTGTACAGGAACTGCCGGACCTGGATTCGCTGGTCAAGCGGGTTGAAGAGAAGACAGAAACCGTGGCCGAGTTGGATGTACAGCGTTTCAAATCGCGAGAAGAGCTGGATGTAACCCGCGAGGAACGCTCCAGGGCGCAACGTGAAGCGGCGCGTGCGACCAGTGAACTGGAAGCTGTCCGGAAACGTGTGGTTTTGCTGGAAAGCATGGTCAAAGGCGGCGAAGGACGTCCCAAGGCGGTCAAGGCGCTGATGAAGGCTGGGCTGGAAGGAGTTCTTGGGAGACTGGGCGATTCTGTCGTCGTGAAGGATGAATGGAAAGTCGCCACTGCTGCCGCGCTTGAGGAAGCCGCTTCAGCCGTGGTTGTCGGTGAAAAGAAGTCCATGCAGGACGCGGTTGAACTGTTGCTGAAGGGCGATAAAGGGCGTGGTCTGCTTATCGCCGCAGCGAAGAATGTGCATGTCCCTGCACCGCCAACTTTTGCTGACGACGAGCGCGTTAAGGGTCGTTTGACTGATCAGATCCGTTTTAAGGGTAAGGCGGGAAAAACAGCCGAGGCTCATCTGGCCAATACCTGGATCGTAAAGGATTTGGCATCTCTGCTTGATCTGGCGGAATCTGCTCGGCAGGAAAATGTCGCACTCGTGACACCGGAAGGGGCAATTCTTTCTGCCAGTGGCGTACTTGCGGCAGGAAAGGTTGATCCGGCGGACCTGGGCGCGGAAGACCTGCTGCAATCGGCGAAAGAAGATGAACGTCACGTTCAGGACCGTTACGCGCAGACCCAGAGCGAAGTTACACGACTGCAACTGGAAGAAGACCAGGCTCAGAAAAAGCTGACCGGGTTCGAGAACATGCTGCGGGATGAGCGTACCGAGCTGGAACGCTTGCGTCGTGAGACCCACCGCGTTGAGTCGGATGTGAACGCGCGACGTGCGGTACAGATGCGGCGAACCGAAGAAATCAAAACCATAGAACAAGATATTACCACATTTGATGTGCAACTGGAAAAGAAACAGCAGCAACTGGTTCAGGATCAGAAGGATGAAGTTGAGCTTTCCGATAAACTGACCCAGGTGCAGGCTGAGTTACGTAACCATGAGGAAGCGGGACAGGCTTTACGTTCAGCGCGTGAACAGCGCCACGATCAGCAGGTTGATGTAGCTTCAGAAGTCGAGCGTCTGCAAGGCGAGGTTCGCAGGCAAGGCGCATTCCTCGATGAAATCAACAACCGGCTGGAGAGGATCAAGCAGGAACGAAAACAGGCGAGTGATGCGCGTGAAGATGCGTTGGATCGTCTGAAACGTCTTGAGGCTGAAGGCGAGCTGGTTGACCAGGAATTGAAAGAAACGACCAAAACGCTGGAGAAAACACAATCAGATTATGAATCCGTCCGGCGAGATTTTGCCGAAAAAAGCGGATTGCTGGAAGCGGATCGTTCTGAACTGGCACGCACGTCAGACAGGTTGCACGCCAACGAGCTGACCGTTTCCGATATGCGCCATCAGTACAACGCCATTCGTGAACGGATACTGGAAGCGTATAAGATCGACCTGACCTCGGCCCGGCAGGAGGAACTGCCACTATCGATTTCAGAAGAGAATCCGTATACGGACCGTCCGCTGAGTGAGCTGCGTGAAGCCTTGTACAACATCGGTCCGGTGAACCAGATGGCGGTCGAAGAGTTTGAAGAGGTTGACCGTCGGTTCACGTCGATGAACGAACAGCGTGCAGACCTGGTTGAGGCCAAAGAGACGCTTGAGCAGACGATCAAAGAAATCAACAGCATTGCCCGCAGGAGATTTCTGGAGACCTTTAAACGAGTTGAAGGCAACTTCGTCGAATTATTCAAACGCCTGTTCAATGGTGGGGAGGCATCGCTCGCCCTGGCCGAAGGGGATCCCCTCGAAGCGGGTATTCAAATCTTTGCGTCACCACGAGGAAAAAGGATGAACGCGGTAGACCTTCTCTCCGGCGGCGAGAAGGCCATGACCGCGATTGCGTTGTTGTTTGCGTTATACCTGGAACGTCCGGCGCCCTTCTGTTTCCTGGATGAAGTGGATGCCCCGCTGGATGATGTCAATGTGCAACGATTTAATGAATTATTAAAAGAATTTACCAATCGCACCCAGTTTTTAGTCGTAACTCATAATAAATTAACGATGGAACGGGCTGACCGTTTGTACGGTGTCACTATGGAAGAAGATGGCGTGTCGAAGCTTGTGGCTGTTGAGATCAGCAATCGATTGGGCAGCAGCCGGTCAGAGGTAGTTGTGGAGGAGACCGAAGCATGAAAAGACTGATAGCCAGGTATATATACCTGTTGCCTGTTGTGTTGTTGATTTTTGCACTGCCTGTTGGTGTGGTGACAGCCCAGGAAGCCGATTCCGTTGCTGTGGTTGATAGTGTTGACAAGGGCGAAGAGTTTTTTCCGGCCAATGTCAAGTTTTTTACCATGGACGTCGCCGCGCTACGCTATGACGAGGAACATGTTCAGCTTGATGTCTATGCCTTGATTGACCGCTTCTTTCTGAAGGCTGAAGAGGTCGAGAATGGAGTGGAAGCGCGTGCCCAGATCCTGGTCAAAGTCTTTGATAAGGAAGGCAACCTTATTACCGGGGATACTTGGGTCAGGAGCGATTTTGCCGCTTCCAATGAAGAACGCAAAGCCGGTCAGAAAATCCCCGAACTGATCCAGTATGTTGTCAAACCCGGTGACTACCGAATCGAGATGACCATAGCCGACCTCATCTCGCGAATGCAGCGCACGGAAGATGTTCGCGTCAACGCATCATCCTTTGGTATGGATGGCCTGTTGACCTCGGATATCATTATCGCTTCCCGGATCGAAAAGGCCGGTGAGGGCGATAGCGAGTTCAACCACAACGGTTTGCTGGTATTACCCAATGCCGACCGGATTTTTGGCGGCAGTGTTTCCAATGTGTTCTACTACATGGAAATCTATAACCTGACTGCCGGTGAGGGGGGAACGTACACAGTACATCGGGAAATCCAGAATACCAGTAAAAAGAAGTTGATCACACTTCCTACCAAACAGCGTCCAGCGCCAGCTCCGGACCTGGTTGATTACGATTCCTTCTCAATTGTGAACCTGCCGACCGGACAGTACGAGTTGCTGCTTACTGTCACGGACAATGTTACGGGGAATTCTGTTCAAAAGGTGCGTATGTTCTGGGTGTACCAGCCGAACATGGAAGTAACAACCCAGGCTATGATCATACCTGACCCCGGTTTCGATATTGCCGCCATGAGCGATGAGGAGATCGACAAAGAGCTGGAACAGGTTAAATACATCATGACCCCGCGTGTTCAGCGGATTGTGAATGAACTGGCGCCTGAATCAAGACGGTCCTTCCTTGCTAAATTCTGGTTGGCCAACGATCCTGACACCAGTACCACGGAGAATGAACTCCGGATCGAATATATGCATCGTGTTCGTACAGCGAACGAACGCTACAACAGTTTCCGGCGTGAAGGCTGGACAACCGACCGTGGACGGGTTTATTGCATGCTGGGTGAACCAAGCTTTGTTGAAGATCACCCGTTCGATGTGGATGTCGGCAAAGCCTATTTGATCTGGACCTATGATCACATTGAGGGCGGAGTGATGTTTGTTTTTGTAGACCGGAACGCATACGGTGATTACGTTCAGGTCCATTCCACCATGAAGGGAGAGTTGAATAATTCCAACTGGTATGAGCAGGAGTTGGGGATAGAGTATTAGCACGATTATCACCTTGAAAATGGCAGGTCTAAACAGTCGAACAACGAGAGAGATATGATTTCCACCCAGGGACTGACCAAGGTATTCAAGGATAAAAAGAAGGGCACCGTTGTCGCCGTTGATCATCTGGATCTCGATGTCCGTGAAGGCGAGATCTATGGTCTGTTAGGCACAAACGGGGCTGGTAAAACGACCACTTTGCGCATGCTGGCAACCGTGTTTCAGCCTACGGAAGGCGCTGCGCGTGTGGCCGGATTTGACACGGTGAAGCAACCGGATGAAGTCCGGCGCGCCATCGGATTCCTTTCCGGAGATACCAACCTGTATGCGCGCCTCACCGGCAGGGAGGTGATGGCCTATTACGGTGGTTTGTACGGAATGAAAGGCCAGGAACTCAAGGACCGGGTCGAAGAGCTGAACGCCGCGCTGCATATGGAAAAATTCATTGATAAGAAGTACGGAAAAATGTCCACCGGCCAGAAAAAGCGCGTCAGTATTGCCCGATCCATTGTCCACAATCCGAAATTGATGATCTTTGATGAACCCACCAGCGGGCTGGATCCCATTGCCGCCAAGCACATTGTCGATTTCATTCGCTCATGTGGCGGTGAAAAGCGGACAGTTCTGTTTTCAACTCATTACCTGCGTGAAGCCGAAACACTTTGCGACCGCATCGGTGTGCTGCATGAAGGCACACTCAAGGCAGTCGGGACACTGGAAGAGATATTGGCGGAAACCGGTAAAGATGACCTTGAACAGGCATTCTATTACCTGGCGGGAATTGAAGACATGGATATGAGTGAACTGGTGTAAACATGTAAGTTCTGGTAATAAAAGAAATGAGTCGTATTGAGATCTGTTTTTACGGGTTTTAACGAACGAGAATTCTCCTTACCTTTGAATGGACAGTGACCTCATTCAACTTTCAGGAACATACGATGGCAAGTTTAAGGCGTTTGCTTACCATTCTCTTCTTTCTGTTCAGTTTGACCACTGTTGCGTCAGCACAGATGAACATCGAAGACATCAGGCTGGATAACGAAGACGGCTTTACCTCTGTTCTTGGGCTGGCCTACACCTTTGACCAGGGAAATAAGGCACAGCATGAGCTGGAGGGATCGGCTGTCTTCGGGTACGAAACTCCAAGGCACCTGGTCTTTCTCATCGGCGAAAATGACTATGCCGAAGTGAATGATGTAAAAAACTCGAACGATGGCAAAATTCATCTTCGCTACAACTATAAAATCGTTAAACATTGGAATTGGGAAGCCTTTTCTCAGTGGGAGTATGATGAGTTCCGTCTGATTGAAAGTCGTGAATTGCTCGGTACCGGTATACGCTGGGAGAAGTTCTTCACCGGTAATTTTGCTTTCGCGTGCGGTCTGTCCTACATGTATGAAATTGAACGCTTTGATGAGGATATCGTAGGTCAGGCAGATCTGTTTGATCACCGAATGAGCAGCTATGTCGCTACTCGCATTGCCATTCATCATTATGCAGATCTGGTTCTATCCGGTTATTATCAACCGATGCTTACGAAATGGGGAGACTGGAAAGCCATAGGTGATGGGGATCTGATCTTCAAGCTGACAAAAAATGTGCATTTTACAGTAAGCTTGAGTATGACGTACGATTCAGGTCCGCCGACAAGCGTGAAGGAACTGGACCTTTCCATTATCAATGGTATCCGTGTTCATTTTTAATACGGTGTTGCAAGTGAGATAGACAATACCCAATCGCAGGAACCGTATGTTTTCCCGGCTATGGTAACATGGTCGGGTTGCAGCATTCAGGACGTGACAACATTGCACTGCTGACGAAACCGGTTTGTCGCTATCAGCCTTCGCAAAGAGATTGTTGTTTCTGTCGTATTAGGCTGGTATGCCGGAGAAAGAGAGAGTGCCATGAGACGATTCTTTCCTGTTGTTTTAACTCTGTTTGTGCTGCTGGTAACAGCGTCTGTCATCATGGCGCAGTGGCCGTCTGACCCGGCAACCAACCTTGTCGTCTGTGATCGAAATGGATCGCAGGCAACACCGATCATACAATCCACCTCCGATGGCGGTTGTTTTGTGGTCTGGTATGATCATTCATCCGGCAACTACGACGTTTGCCTGCAATACTACGATGCCGGTGGCGTCGCGCAATGGGCCGATAACGGCATGCTCATCAGTGATCATTCCATGACAGGATCAATCACTGAATGGGATATGAAAGTTGATGTCAACGATAACGCTATTATTGTTACGAATGATATTCGTGATGGCGATGACTGGGACATTTTCGCGTACAGTATCGCCACGGACGGCACCTTTAACTGGGGCGACGATGGCATCCAGCTTTCCGAAAACGGGTTGACCGATGTGGGGCAATGGATTCAAACCACATCCGACGGCAATGTCTATATCGCCTGGCAGCAGGAAACTGATGACGGCACGGGACAAGTTGTCATTCACGGCCTGGATGAAGATGGCGAAGATGTTTTTAATGATGGTGAAATCACGGTAGACATGCTGTATACGGTTTCCATCCCCCGTATGGCAGAAACCTCAGACGGTTTCCTGCTTCTGTACCTGGTGCAGCAGAGCACTTCATTCATGGGCGCACGTTCGATGTACCTGCAACGGTACAGCACGAGTGGTGAAGCCCAGTGGGAGGACGAGGGCGCTGCGGTGCATACGACAAGCGGGATCGGTCCCTGGCATCGGCCTGACCTGGTCTCGGATGGCGATGACGGAGCGGTCATTTACTGGTATGATTCCCATTCGGGCAATACCAACCATGTCTACGTGCAGCATGTCGATTCCGATGGGAACATCTCCTGGGATGCCGATGGTGTCCAGGTTTCCACTGCGAATACGGCGCAGACTTCTCCTACACTGGCCTATGTCCCGGATACGGGTAACTTCTATGTGTTCTACCCGTTTACCAATACCGGACAAACCGAAAGCGGATTCGGCGCACAGTATTTCAATGCTGACGGCGAACGTCAGTGGGATGACAGCGGTGTCGTATTATCAGAGCTTGGCGGTGCGCAACATAGTCAGCCGAGTGCGTTTGCACTCAACGACGGTAGCGCGATTGTTATGTACCTGGAATATGAAGATGCCACCCACATGCGGGTGAAAGCCATCAAGCTGAATACGGATGGAGAAGAAGTGTGGGATACTTCACCCGTGGAGCTTACCACAACAACTGCGACACGTAGTGACTTGATGGCGACAAAGATTGTTTCCGAACAGATTGTCGGCGTCTGGGGCAATGGAGATGTTGAAACCTCAGATATTTACCTTCAGAATGTAAATCCCGACGGATCACTCGGGACTGCCGGACCGGGAATAACGATCACCTCCCCGGAAAGTGGTGTTACGGTTCATGAGCTGCCGGTTGTTGTTACCTATGCTGTTTCGAACTTCGTGGTTGCCGATGAAGGTGGCGATGGCGTTATTGAGCTGACCGTTCAAGGTACTTCTGATCCCGTCATCTCTTACACGACAGACGAGACGATTACCCTTACTGCGCTGGATGAATGGACCAACACGATAACCTTGCGTCTTGTTGACTATGATCATGAGGCGCTTGATCCGGATGCCTTTGCGACGATACAGGTGACCTATGATCGGTTAGAGCCATCCATTGTGATCAATTCACCGAATGATGATACAGAAGTCATTGAACTGCCTTTGAATGTTACGTTTACAGTGGTTGATTTTACTGTGGCCGAAGAAGGCGGCGATGGTGTGATTGAGCTGACGGTCCAAGGTGATGGCGATCCGGAAACATCCTATACGACTGCGGAAGAGATTTCCATCGAAACCCTCGACGCAGGATTCAACACCATTACCCTGGGTCTGGTTGACTACGACCACAACGCACTGATACCGGACGCGATGGATGCCGTTACGGTGGAATACACACCGCCACCGCAACCTGAAATTGCCATCACGTCACCGATGAACAATGATGAGATCACAGAAGTGCCGCTGGAAGTTGTATTCACAGTGACCAACCTTGAGATCGGTCCGGATGCGGGAAGTATTCGGGTGCATGTCAACGATGATTCCGTGGATACCTGGACATCAACAGATCCCGGTTATATCGACACACTTGCATCCGGCAATAGTACCATAGTGTTACAACTGGTAAACGCTGAAGGTGAGCTGTTGGAAGCTATGGCATCGGTGGGAATAGTGTACACGCCGGATTATGTGCTGGAACAAGCCATGATCCCCAACCATTATGGGCTTGAAGCGGCGTATCCCAATCCATTCAACCCGTCTACAACGATCAACTA
Source organism: bacterium (assembly GCA_963669175.1). Classification (GTDB taxonomy): domain Bacteria; phylum Electryoneota; class Electryoneia; order Electryoneales; family Electryoneaceae. The sequence goes on along the minus strand of OY769902.1, from coordinate 4,934,247 downwards.
TGCCATGAAAGCTGACGGGATTGTTAAGATTGAAGTTTATGATATCCTGGGACGTAGTGTTGCTGTACTGGTAAACGGAGTGCAACCTGCTGGTATACATACGATTAACTGGCTGTCAAACGATCTTGCCAGTGGAATTTATTTCGTACGCATGAATGCAGGGCAGGATTTCGTCGCAACCATGAAGCTGGTACGGATGAAATAAACGCGCCTTTACATTGCTTTTATAAGGGATTATTCCATAGCGAATAATCCCTTTTCTCTTTTTATCAGGTATTATTTCCTGTCAGAAGCGTTATGAAAGCGTCTGTATTCTTACGATTGCATCAACAGAAGAAAGGGGGATATCTGGTGGCTCCGAGCCTTCTTCTGTGTGTGTTAGTGTATCTGTTTGTAAATGCAATTTTTAGCCATTTACCTAAAACGCCTAACACATTTCTAACAATTTCCTCACCGTAATCAAAGCCAAGGTGTAGTTTTTCCCGTTATCAAAGGGAGAAAACCCACCTAAAGGCTAACGGAGGGAAAATGCGTTACTTGGGTCGCATGTTAGTGATTGCAACCGTACTGATGCTCTTGTCAGCGTCGGTTATTGCGGCACCGCAGTTCAGCAGTATTTCCGGGCAGGTTCGAGATGCGGATACGGGAGAACCGCTGGTCGGCGCCCATGTTGTTCTTGATGGTACATCCTATATGGTGAATACGGACCGCGCCGGTCGGTTCCGTATGGTAGCCGTTCCGGATGGCAGTTATACACTTCATATCACCTACCTTGGTTATCAGGCATATGAAAAAGAAATCACCATGTCCGGTGGTTCCGAGACGCTTGATGCCTCATTGACCAGTCTGTACCTGGAAGGTGAAGAGGTGGTGTTTGTCGGCGCGCAGCGAAGTGGGCAGGCATTGGCCCTGAACCAGCAGCGTACTTCCGATAACATCGTAAATATTATCGCTGCAGACCAGATCGGTGATTTTCCTGATCCGAACGTGACAGAAGCCATGCAGCGTGTGCCGGGTGTTGCGATTCAGCGTGACCAGGGTGAAGGCCGCTATGTGACAATCCGTGGCACCGAGCCGAACCTGAATAACGTGATGATCAACGGTCAGCGTATCCCGGCGCCGGAAGGCGACGTTCGTTCCGTAGCGCTGGATGTGATCCCGTCAGACGTGCTTGCCAGCATTGAACTGAACAAGGCGCTCACCCCGGACATGGATGGTGACGCGATTGGTGGTTCGATCAACCTCGTCACCAAGAGCGCATTGGACTATGACCGCCCCCGTGGCAATGTCACGCTTGGCGGCGGCATGAACATGATCAACAACGGTCCGATTGGGCAGGGCGCGTTCAGCTATGGCCGCCGTATGGGTGCGAAGAACAATATCGGCGTGATGCTCAGCGGTTCCTATTCTGTCACGAAGCGTGGCAGTGAAAACAACGAAATTTCCTGGAAAGACATCGAGTACGCTGATGACGGCGAAGAGCGAAATACGGTCGAAGAGCTGGAACTGCGCAGCTATGATGTTACCCGCCACCGTGCTGCGTTGGGTATCAACATCGATTACGAACACGATGAAAACAACCTGAACTATGTCCGGTTCAACTGGAATGAGTTCGGTGATCAGGAATATCGTCGCCGCATCACCTTCGGCATGGATGATGAATCCTACAACACCGATGGTACTGTAACCGGTGAGTTCGAACGTGATCTGAAGGATCGTTACGAAGTCCAGCGCATCTGGGCGGCCAGTGTTGGTGGTAAGAACACCATGATGAGCGGCCTGCTGGATCTTGACTACGATGTCTCTTATAGCTACGCGGAGGAAATTGAGCCGGAACACCTCGACTGGAGCATGAAGTATGATGATGACATCGACTTCAAGATCGGCACCAGCGATCCGGATACGCCAACCTTCACACCGCTGAGTGTTTCCTACGGCGACTTGAACAACGCGGCCAACTTCGTGATGGACGATGTTGAATGCAGCGATAACAAGACCACAGATGATGAACTGGCCTTCCAGCTCAACGCCAAGTACCACCTCCAGACTGCGATGCCGGCATGGGCAAAGGTTGGCGCCAAGGCGCGGATGAAATCGAAAGAACGTGCTAACGATGTCATAAAATACAAGTTCGAAGAAGATGTCCTGTTGTCCCGCTTCAGCGATACCTATGACGCAGACGGTTTCCTGAACGATGAGTATCCCAACTACCAGCCCGGGTTGTCGGTTGATCCGGATGCTGCCCGCGATTACTGGGAAGCCAACAAGAACAACAGCGACGTATTCGAGAAGGAAGTTGATTACGAAGCCAGCCGGGCCGAGAGTTACGAAGCCACGGAAAATGTGTATGCCGGTTACCTGATGGGCCAGGTCAAACTGAATCCCCGTCTGATGCTGTTAGCTGGCGCCCGTATTGAAATGACCGATATCGAGTATGACGGTTTCAAAGCTGTATTCGATGATGAAGGCGATTTCGATCCCAGCCTAAGTGGTCCGGTCAGCGCAACAAACGACTACATGAACGTGCTGCCGTCCCTTCACTTGCGCTATGCTTACGATGATCGTATCAACTTCCGCCTGGCCGTAACCCAGAGTCTCGCACGACCGGACTACTACGATCTGGTTCCCTATATCATTTCGAACTCCGATGATGAAGAGTACAAATTTGGTAACCCGGAACTGGATCCGGCGTTCTCTACCAACATCGACCTGATGGGCGAGTATTACTTCAGCAGCGTGGGTATCGTATCCGCTGGCTTCTTCATGAAGAGTATCGACAACTACTTGTATACCAAAGTGTGGGAAGGCGCAGATGAGTGGGAGTATTCGCAGCCGGTCAATGCTGACGAAACTGCCACCCTGTACGGTTTCGAAATTGCCTACAACCAGCAACTTCATATGCTGCCGGGGTGGGCATCTGGTTTCGGAATTTATAGCAACTACACGTACACGACTTCTACCGTTGATCTGACAAACGAGGATGGCGATTTGCGTGAGTCGGTCATTCCGGGACAGTCCGAACACATCGGCAACTTCGCGCTTGGCTACGAAAAGTTTGGCTTCTCCGCACGTTTGAGCATGAACTACCGTGGCAAGCAGGTGCTTGAGGTCGGCAAAGATGAAGACCACGACATCTGGCTGAAAGAACGCATGCAGCTTGACTTCAATGCCAGCTACCGTATCTGGAAGACCATGCAGATTTACATGGATATGATTAACATTCTGAATCAGCCGTACGTAGTCTACGAAGGCGACGAAGATCACCCGGTGCAGCGTGAGTTCTATCGTCCCTGGGGCCACATCGGCGTGAAGTACACCTTCTAGATTTCACTGTATACAATCCGGTTAATGTGCCGGATGGTTGAAATATCGAATGGTTGTAACACCTGATAACGATAACGGGAACTTAATCGAGTTCCCGTTTAATTAACGAAAAGCCGGGACAGACCCGCTGTGGTTTGTCCCGGCTTTTCGGTCATCCCCGACCACTTTTTATATCATCCTTTGCTTCTTTCTGTCATCCCCGGCTTTCTGTCACCCCGGCTTTCTGTCATCCCCGGCGTGACCGGGGATCTCGAGCTATGCAAAGAGTACCCGATTCCTGGTATTCCCCGGCCAGGCATACGCCGGTTGGCGCACAGGTGGCCGGGCTACGTGACACCCGACAGCAAGCAGTCGGGCCACCCGCCTTTGGCTGTTTACATAGCAGAACCATGCCACTTTTGTCATCCCCGGCGTGACCGGGGATCTCGAGCTATGCAAAGAGTACCCGATTCCTGGTATTCCCCGGCCAGGCATACGCCGGTTGGCGCACAGGTGGCCGGGCTACGTGACACCCGACAGCAAGCAGTCGGGCCAAGCGCTTATTTCAGATGTAAAAGTCGTACGGGTTGACTCCGAGAACCTGTCCCTTCCAACCGCGCGAAATAGGTTCCGGCGCTGAAACCGGACGCATTCCAGGTGATAGCTTTTGTGCTTCCGCTCAGTGAAACGCTGATTCGATCTACTTCTCGTCCCAGAATATCGAAGATCACCAGATGGTCATACTGCGCTGAGGGTTGCATGGTGAAAGTCACCGTGCTGTTAAAGGGATTGGGATAGCAAGAGATAATATCATGGCTTGATGGGACTGATGGATCACTTTCATTCACATCCAATCTGTATTCTCGAACAACTTGCAGCCAGACTTCTATCGAATCATCCCCGACTGGGCTACTCCATGCGAATGCGTGGGTGCACCATAAATAAACCGGACAGACATCCATCACGGAGTCGACATCAACATAACCTTTGTATGTGGAATCGCACTCGATCCATCCTAACTGATGATTCCCTGCTGAATCAATCTGTTCCCAGACCAGACCTGATAAGATGTCGTATTCAGCATTCCGCCATTGCCACAATCGAGTCGGAGTATTGCTATATGGCAACACAAGCAGGGTGTCTTGCACATCATCCAAAGATTGGCACTGGATAGACCATGATGGTTGAGGAATTGCGGAAAGTTGTTGAAACCAGTAGCAAGTACTCCTGTAATAGTCAGAATAGTCATACGAGTCAAAGTTCAGGTTGTGATCAAGAAGCGCTATCCCTGGAGTATTGTCCACATGAATACTATCTCTTGCCGACGTCCAATGTTTGGTGACAATCAGGTTAAGGGAGTCATAATAGCATGCTACATTGGAATATCTGGCTCTTCGGATGGAAGAATAGTTTATCTGAAATGCTGTTGGTAAGGGTGTATAAGCATACTCAAGCAAGTCTTCAGGCTCATAGTCTTCCACATCATATAGTTGAGGAAACTCAAAAAGGAGCAATGAACTGTCATTCTTTGCACTCAGATATCCGTATGAAAAATCGCTGAAAGAGAAATAGAAATGACTGTAATGGCGGCTTGAATCCACGATTACAGTATCATAGGAAACTATGTGCAAATCGTTATTTAAGATGTATACCACATTATAGTAAGTAAAGAATCCAGGCGTATCCTGTATTGAATCCGGTAATGAAACCGAAAAGTAATCAACATATAACTCATCTTCATATCCGTAATAATCAAAATTGTAGACAGAATCGGCTGCAGGATTTATCACTTGTAACCAGGGAATAATACCAAGATCACAAATGTACTCAAAATTTTGTTTCAGGATCAGGGTGTCAGTTTGGCCGCGATACAACAGAATGGGTTCTTCCTGATCTCCCGGTTGCGCATTGCTTAATTGGCACAAACAGCAGAAAATGACCAAGAGGGCAATCCAATGTGTGCGTGACATGTCCTTGTACCTTTCTATTTCAGATGCATCACCCGTATTGCCTGGCTATGTTTGTTATTTCCTTCCAACCGCGCGAAATAGGTTCCGGCGCTGAAACCGGACGCATTCCAGATGATTGCTTGTGTGCTTCCAGTCAGTGAAACGCTGATTCGATCAACTTCTCGTCCCAGGATATCGAAGATCACCAGATGGTCATACTGCGCTGAAGGCTTCAATGTGAAAGTAACCGAGCTGTTGAAGGGGTTGGGATAGCAGGATACCAGGTCATGTTGGTCCGGGACGCCTGTGGTTTGTTCATCCACATTCGTGTCCCAGATACGTATGACTTTGCTCCATACTTCAATGCTGTCTTCACCGGCAGGGGTGGTCCAGGCGAGGATGGCAGCGTTATAAAGGTTGACAGTAATCGCATCAATGACTGAATCAACCTCGACGGCTATCACTTCACCATTTAACGAATAGCAAAGAGCGTGTTGTCCTGTGCTGTCCACCTGTTCCCAGCAAATAATGCCAGAGGCTGATTCCGGATCTCCTGTGATAAGGTGAAGGGGAGTAACTGAGCTGGGTAACTCATGAATTACATATAAGTCTCTGTCAATTTCCTGGCAAAACAACGCTATTTGATCTGGATTATTTTCACTGGCGCCCAGCCAATAAAAATTGCAATTGATCATGGCATAATCCAAGACATCCTGAATTATGAGGCTATCTCTGCTTTCAATACGGTTCGGATAATAATTCATCCAGTTGATTACGAAAAGGTCCAGGGAATCATGGAAACAAATGGCAGCGATATCTCCTTCATACGTGCTGGCCATGAACTTGAAAGAGTCTGGTCTGGGCATAATGGATACTGCTGGATGACAGTCTGCATTCTCACACAAGTCATTGGTATTGAAAAAGTTCAGGCTGGTGTCGGTCTCGCTGGCCAGCGTAACATAGTCATACTCCCAATCATGATTTTTGACAATGTAATTGAACGAATGATTTGAGAGTGTCAGGGTCGTGTCATAGTTTATTTTTGTAAAACTATGATCATAGTCGATATAACAATAGGGAGGGTTCAAGTCATATTCAGGATTGATAAGCAGATCCAGGATGGAATCAGGAAGCAATGTCGCAACTGGGTATATATCAAAGCCATAATCATTGGAAAAACTGTAAACGCTGTATACAGAATCTACCCTTGGATTCGCGAAAAGAAGCAATGAATAGGACGGAGCATCGCAAATTGGAATAAATTGGCTTGTCAGAATCAACGTGTCTGCACGTCCACGGGAAAGAAGAAACGACTCTTCCGGAACAGGAATCGGCTGGCTGAAACTCAACACTGGCAATAGGACAATAATCGCCATCAGGAGAAATAGAACTTGCTTCATCGTGACCTCGCATTTAACAAGGGATGTTCTTCTAAACTAGAGTTTCAGAACTCCACGATACAAGCCAATCTCAAGAAAAAGAGCAGAATTGTCCCAAGTCCTTGAAGGTGGCGAGCTGTCCTGCACTGCCAAAGAGTTGTTAGTTGAACAGATTTATTAGGCCCGGTGTGCTTGCGGCCGGGCGGCGGTCAAGCAGGAACAAATGAGTGGTTGTTTCTCAATGCTGTCTATAGGTTATTCTTCGTGTCTTTCCTTGGCGCCTTTGCGTCTTTGCGTGAAACATGTCTCTTTCAGTTCCCGAAGGGCAAATCCGCACCTCCCGATGAGTTGCCTGACGAATTAGATTCCCCTATCTTGCTCTGCCCGAACATACATCTTAACACCTTGCTATACAGGAACATGGTCCTTTCAGTATTCGGCATAAATCACAAGACGGCTACTCTTTCCGAGCGTGAGCCGTTTCAACTGACCCGGCGTGAGCTGGGTGAGGCGGTCTTGCAGTTGAAACGCCTGTCCGAGGTGGAGGAAGTTGCCATTGTCGCCACCTGTAACCGTGTCGAGTTCTACCGTGTGCATCCCACCAAGGGACGTCATGGCAAGGAAATTGTAGAGTTCTACCGAAATCGTGGAATAGCGAATCCGGAAGTTGTACTGGATTTTTCCTATCGTCATATCGGCGCTGGCGCGGCGCGTCACCTGTTCCGTGTCATCAGTGGTATGGATTCGCTGGTTGTGGGCGAAGAGCAGATCCGTGGGCAGGTCAAGGACGCCTATTCCCAAGCCTGTGCCTTCGGCGGGCCTGGGAAGGTGCTGCACAAGCTTTTCCATCATGGTTTCCGTGTATCCAAACGCATCAAGTCCGAGACCGAACTGGGAACCGGGGCGCGAAGTGTTCCCGGCGCTGCGGTGGAACTGCTGTTGGAGAAACTCCCGCAACCGGAACACATCCTTGTCATCGGCGCCAATGAGACTACGGAAGCCGTACTCACAACCCTGACGCGAAAAGGCTTGAGAGCAACCTTGGTGAACCGCACCGAGTATGTAGCACGCAAGATGGCAGCTTCATTCGGGTCCGAAGTCGGGGAGTGGGAAGAGTTGTCCAACCTGTTACAGAACGCGGATGTGGTCTTTACGGCGACAGGGGCTCCGGGGTATGTGGTGAAGAACGAAATGATAACCGGACGTGAGCGTCCGTTATTCATGGCCGACCTCGCTGTGCCACGTGATATCGATCCTGCTGTTGCTGAAATAGACAAATGTCATGTATTCGATCTGCAAGACCTGAAGCACGAATTGGAGCAGACCGCCGAAAGACGTTGTTCGAAACTGCCCGATGCCCAGGAAATCGTGGAGCAGCAGGTCGCGGAGTTTCTGGAATGGATGCGCGCCCAGACCTTTGCTGGCGGTATTGAAGCGCTGAAAGAAGACCTCCACGCTGCCGCAGATGACGAACTGGAACGGTTCAAGGGCAGCTTCCACAAGAAGGAATACAAGGCTCTGGACGCTTACGGTCACGCCCTGATCAAACGTTTCCTGAAGCTGGCGAAAGTGCATTTTGAACCGGGTGGCCATGTGGAGGACGCTGTGCTGCGGATCGATCCGGCGGCGATTGAAGTCTTGGGCGAAATCCCGATCGAGATGCCGTTTGAAGTGCGAAGTGAAAAAAATGAAAAAGGTAAAGAAGGTAAAGAAGGTTGAAAGTTGTAAAGTTGTAAAGTTGTAAAGTTGTAAAGTTGTAAAGTTGTCTATATAGGTTAAACTTTAAAGATAACGTCGAACTATTCAGCAAGTATTTGAAGCTATAACAAATCCTAATTCCTAACTCCTAATTACTAATTATACAAAGTTTCTGATCCCCGATGTTTTCAATTCTTAATTTTTAATTTTTAATTCCAGGAGTAGTCCGTGAGTGGTGAATCACGACGTCAAACAAAAAAGTCTGTACATTCCAACGAGCAGCCCCAGCCACGTTCCATTACTCGCAATGGAAAGCCGCTGCCCTCTCCCGATTCGGATACACTTGCTCATGTTCAACGTGTTGTCGATGCTTTTGAGCAGGAAAAGGGGGAATTGGACTGGCCGGGGCGACGTGATCCGCTTGAAGGGCTCGTAGAGACCATACTTTCACAGAACACGAATGACAAGAACCGAGATTTGGCGTATTCTGCGTTACGGAAGCGATATAAGTCATGGCGGGAAGTGGCTGAAGCGCCGTTCGAAGAAGTTGCGAATGTGGTGCGACCGGCCGGGCTGAATCGTCAGAAAGCAGAACGAATCCAGGCGTTATTGCAGTGGTTGAAGGAGAATCACGGCGACTACACGGCTGATATTCTGGAAGATTACAGCTTTGACCAGGCAGTGCAGGAACTGGGGCATTTGAAGGGATTGGGCCTGAAAACCCTGGCTGTGGTCATGTGTTTCGATCTGGGAGTGGATGTTTTTCCTGTAGATACGCATGTCCATCGCTTATGTCAGCGGTTTGGTTTTGTGCCGGAAAGCCCGGACCGGAATAAAACATTCTGGGCGATGCAGACGTTGGTGCCGGAAGGGAAATCATACCAGTTTCACCTGCATTTGATTCACTATGGACGTGAAATTTGTCACGCACGTAAACCCGAATGTGAGCATTGTTTTATCCGCCAGGAATGTGCATATTTCCAAGCTGGATTTAACAGGAGTTAGCGTGCGTAAACAGAGACTATTTTTCGCAGTTTTTGCCATTCTGATGATGGTAAGTTTGCTGCCGTTCAGTGCGCAGGCGGAGGTTACCTGGGATGCATCGGCCGTGTCCGATTACATGTTCCGTGGATTCCATAATATCGGTGGAAGACCGGCATTTCAACCCTCGGCCATGTGGACAATCGGCGAGTCCGGTTTAATGACCAAAGCCTGGTTTTCCTGGGCCTTGGCGGATCGTCCCCATACGGCGATTATGGACGAGATCCAGTTGATCGCGGAATGGAACGGTTTGGTCAGTGAGGGAGTGAACCTGACCGGCGGCCTGTTTTACCTGGGCTACTACACTCAGGATGGCTGGTCTGATCCGTACAGTTCCACCTATGAAATCTATGGTGGAATGACCTTTGTAAACGCACCTTATAGTCCCGGTGTGATGCTGTTCTGGGATTTTAATGACAAGGGCGGGAATGGTCCCTACATCCAGGGATATGCTTCGACCCAGTTATTGGAAGCGAGTGGCGTCCCGGTTATTGCCAACGCCAGTGTCGGCCTGATGGGGCAGGAATGGCCGTTGATCGTTAACGGTGAAGATGAAAAGGGCGTCTCGGATGTCAATCTTGGTGTATCAATGCCACTGGAATATTTCGAATATACGGTCACGCCAAGCTTCACCGCGACCTTTGTACCGATGCGTTCGGTCAACCCTGACCACTTTGTGTTCTGGGGGAGACTTTCGGTCAGCGGAAGGCTTCTCAAATAAAAATTAAGAATGGGAACAGAATTAGTAATTAGGAATTAGAAATGAGGAATTAGGAATTAGGAATTGGTTTGAGTGGAAGCTTTCTCATGATATCGTAAGATATGATTGTGTGTTAAAGATTAATTAACTTTATAACTTTTAAACTTTCAAACTTAAAAATATATATCCTTGATATCCTTTTATCCTACTATCCTGTGAGGCAAGAGGAGAGGAAAGTAGTAAAAGAAGACTAACGATAGACATAACGAGTAAGCCGGTTCCGCATACAATACGGGAGAAGGATCCGAGGACCGGCGTAACAGTCAGGAGGATTACAGTGAAGCACGTTTATTTCTTCGGCGATGGCAAGGCCGATGGTTCCGCAGACATGAAGAACCTGTTGGGTGGCAAGGGCGCCAACCTGGCGGAAATGACCAGTCTGAATATTCCGGTACCCCCGGGATTCACGCTGACCACCGAAACCAACCTTGTCTTTTTTGAAAATGGCAACAAGCTGCCGGATGATGCCGTCCAGCAGACCAAGGAAGCCATGGCCGGTGTGGAAGCCATTATGGGCAAGACGTTTGGCGATCCGGAAAACCCGCTGCTGGTCAGCGTTCGTTCCGGCGCACGTCAGTCCATGCCCGGCATGATGGAAACCGTCCTGAACGTCGGTCTCTGCAGCGCCACCATCCCCGGCATGATCAAGCTGAGCGGTGACGAACGTTTTGTGTACGACGCTTACCGTCGCCTGATCACCATGTACAGTGACGTGGTGATGGAGAAGGCCGTTGGTATCGAATACGAAGACGAAGAAATGGCCGTCCGTCCCCAGCTCGAAATGCTGATGGACAAGGTGAAGGACGAAAAGGGCTACAAGGTTGACACCGACCTGACCGCCGAAGACCTGAAGCAGCTTTGCGAAGACTACAAGGCCAAGGTGAAGGAAGTATTGGGCAAGGACTTCCCGGATGATCCGTGGGAGCAGCTCTGGGGCGGCATCGGCGCCGTATTCCAGTCCTGGTTCGGTCGTCGCGCCATCGCCTACCGCCGCATTGAAAACCTGCCCGATGACTGGGGCACAGCGGTCAACGTACAAACCATGGTCTTCGGGAACATGGGCGATGACAGCGCCACAGGCGTTGCCTTCACACGCGACCCCGCCACTGGCGACCCGCATTTCTACGGTGAATGGCTGATCAACGCGCAGGGTGAAGACGTCGTCGCGGGTATCCGTACCCCGAACGCCCTGAACAACTACTGCAAGCAGGCCGGTCAGAATGACATGCTGCCCAGCCTCGAGGAAAAGAGCCCCGACCTGTACAAGCAGTTGGTCGGGATCCGTGACCGCCTTGAGCACCACTACAACGACATGCAGGACCTCGAGTTCACCATCGAGAAGGGCCGTCTTTGGATGCTGCAGACCCGCGTTGGCAAGCGCAACGGTCTCGCCGCGGTTCGTATGGCCATGGACATGCTGGATGAAGGTCTGATCGACGAAGTCACCGCGCTGAAGCGCGTGAAACCAGACCAGATCGACGAACTCTTGCACCCGATGCTGGACCCGGTCGAAGAGAAGACCGCGACCAAGATCGCGAAGGGTCTCCCGGCAGGCCCCGGCGGCGCAGTTGGCAAGATCGTGTTCAACGCCGAACGTGCCCACAAGATGGTCAAGGCCAACCCGAAGGAAGAACTGGTCCTGGTCCGTCTCGAAACCAGCCCGGAAGATGTGGACGGCATGAGCGCGGCCAAGGGTATTCTGACCGCACGTGGTGGTATGACCTCCCACGCCGCCCTGGTCGCACGTGGTTGGGGCAAGACCTGTATCGTAGGTTGCTCTGCGCTCGATATCGACTACAAGAACCGCACCATGACCGTCAAGGGCAAGACCTACAAGGAAGGTGACTGGATCAGCCTGAACGGTACCAAGGGTATTGTCTACGGCGAAAAGATGCCGGTCGCGGATGCCGATCCCGATAGCAACCAGTGGTACAAGAAGCTGATGGAAATCGCCGACAAAACTCGTAAGCTGGGTGTCCGTACCAACGCTGACAACCCGCACGACGCCGCGCTGGCACGTAAGTTCGGTGCCCAGGGCATCGGCCTGACTCGTACCGAGCACATGTTCTTCGGCGAAGAACGCATCAAGGCTATGCGGACCATGATTCTGTCCGACACCACCGAAGCACGTGAAAAGGCACTGGCCAAGCTGCTGCCTTTCCAGCGTGATGACTTCTACGGTATCCTGAAGGCGATGAGCCCGTTCTGCGTGACCATCCGTACCCTGGATCCGCCGCTTCACGAGTTCCTGCCCCCGATGGAAGACGACGAGAAGATCAACGAGATCGCGTCTGAATTGGGTGTGGACGCTGCACAGGTCAAGGAACGCATCGTCCAGTTGCACGAGTTCAACCCGATGCTCGGACACCGTGGTTGCCGTCTCGGCATCTCGATGCCGGAAGTGACCCGGATGCAGGCCACCGCGATCCTCGAAGCGGCCGCGCAGTTGACCGCGGAAGGTGTGGAAGTCCATCCCGAGATCATGATTCCGTTGGTTGGCAATGCTCGTGAACTCGAGAACCAGGCGAAGATCGTACACGAAGTCGCAGCCAAGGTCAAGGAAGAGAAGAACCTTCCTGAACTCGACTACAAGGTCGGCACCATGATCGAAGTACCGCGCGCAGCGGTAACAGCCGATGAGATCGCACAGCACGCAGAATTCTTCAGCTTCGGCACCAACGACCTGACCCAGATGGGTTGCGGCTTCAGCCGTGACGACTCCGGAACTTTCCTGCCACAGTATGTCGAACTGGGCATCTACAAGAAGGATCCGTTCCAGTCCATCGATCAGGCAGGTGTTGGCGGTTTGGTGAAGATCGCGGTCGACAAGGCGAAAGCCGTGAAGAAGCCGGAAGATCATTTCCACCTGGGCGTCTGCGGTGAGCACGGCGGCGACCCGGATTCGATCCACTTCTTCCACAAGGTCGGCCTGGACTACGTGTCCTGCTCGCCCTTCCGTGTACCGATCGCCCGCTTCGCCGCGGCACGCGCTGCACTGGAAGACTAAACGATTGAAAACGGATTGATTCTTTTCTGGAATCAGTCTTTCGATTGATGTGAAAAGGGCTGTCCTTATTCGGTCAGCCCTTTTTTACGCTTACAAAGCTTAATACACAATTGGCCCCGCCGGCTTGAAACATGCCGTAGCTTGCGAAGGCGGTTGCCCGGCGGGGTCTATTATTATTAGATTAGAGAGTTCGTCCTTCAGTAGTTCCTCCTCAAATGCTACATTAAAGCACGAAAAAATCCAAATGTTCAATATTCATATATATGTTGTGCAATATTATCCAAACCGGGGAATATAGTAGCACGATTTATATTATTCATATTAAGAATACTTAATAAATTTTCGACTTCACTAAACTTGAGTGTGTACTTGAGGAACATAGGCTTCTCTATTACTGGACATTCTTTTGAGTTTGAATAATGCATGTCAAATCCTTCATAATCTTCCTTGATCTTCTGTTTTATTCCATATTTAAATAAGAATAATCCTTGCTGTGCTCTAAGATTAATATTATTTCTATATGGAACTTGAATGATACGAAAACCATTGGCCGAGGAAGAGTAATTTGCTCTATCAATATTCATAACCCACAAGGCAATATCTTCTTTATTGTTATTGTTTAAAGCTGTACTGGCCGCGAAATATGCAGCAATGTGGGGTGACCTAGACCAATCTAACAATCGTGTTGGAATACCATGATGTTGTGCAAGGGCAAATAGGGGGTCAAAAGTAGGATCAAAAATTAGATTATCTGTTGTATTTATTGGTATTACACCATGTTTTGTTGTGTCGACTATTTCCATAAGTAATGATTTTATTTCTGATGAAAGATCATATAAATCAAGACCATATTGATCTGCTGAGAGAATGAATTTTGCTAAAGCATATTGCTCGCAATCAGTGATAAATTTTCCGCCATCCTCTTCAATTGAGAAACCAATTTCCTTTTCAATTATTGATAATGTAGATGGATTATCATCTGAATAGTCACATGTAATCTTTTCGGGAAAACAAATTTTCAGTAATTTTTGAAGGCCCAGTCTTCTACATGCACTAGGGACCAAATGCCATGATGCGTTTGCTTGACCTCTGAATATAACAGAATCAGCATCTCGTAGATTATGTTTATTGATTATATTGTGTAATAACGTGTCTGTGAAAAATTCATTTGCATCGTCGTATGAGTATTGGTCATCAACAACTTGAATTTCAGTCACGAGAAAGCTCCTTTCAATCAACTTGCTTTGAATATACTTCTAGTATTCACTATTTTCAAGAAAATGCCAAGCTGTTTTTGTGCTACACAATATTGGCTTTGTAAATTGCAGTAATATAATAAATTAGGTTGTCTATCTTGTGTTTGTTCGTAAGGCAATTCAAAGTTGAAAGAGAAATCATGTCCGCCCTAACACCCGCGCATTACCTTACCTTCTCCTGCTTCAACAAGCAGTGGTTGTTCAAGGGTGAACCTCTCTATACCCTGTTCATCGATCAATTGCAAAAGGCAAGAGAACGCTATCACTTCAAGTTATTTGGGTTTGTCGTCATGCCCAATCACGTACACCTGCTTCTGGATGCATCTCCTGAAGTGACGATCTCAGAGATTCTGAATGGGATACGTCGCCCGTTTGCCTTTCACGCGCTGAACTGGTTGGACGAGCGTTTTCCTGAGTTGAAACCCCTGTACACTGTAAAAGAAGGGAAACGTACGAAACGCAGGTTCTGGACACCTGGGCATGGCTATGATAAGCCTGTTACAACGCGTGATGCGGTTCACCATATGATCAACTACATGCATAACAATCCGGTGAAGCGTGAACTGGTGGAAGAGGCTGAACAGTGGCGATGGTCGAGCGCGCGCTTCTGGCTCACAGGTGAAGCAGATCCGTTGAAGATGGATGATCCCTGGTGATCTTACTACGTGTGGACTTGCTTCTCTGAATATGATTTTTACAACTGAAGGACTAACTTCTTGGAATAAATTAGAATACTACAAGTGGATGCACCCTTTTATCTAATTATAATAAACCCCGCCGGGCAACCGCCTTCGCAAGCTACGGCGTGTTTCAAGCCGGCGGGGCCAAGAGTGTTGCAAGCTACAGTGGGGCAAGTTATTCTTGTGCAAGTGTGATTCGGGGGGGGGTATGAAAATTCTCCTTACAGACCTGAACGAGAGTCTGCTGGATTGCTGGCGACAGGATTTCCACGGGCTGGATCAGGTCGAGATTGTAAGCGCCGACATCTGTACGTTGGATGTTGATGCGATTGTGAGCCCGGCGAACTCGTTCGGTTTTATGGATGGCGGGCTGGATCTGGCTATCTCGTACCGGTTTGGCTGGGACCTGGAGAAGCGGGCGCAGGAAGCGATCCGTGCGCGACCCATGCAGGAACTGCTGGTCGGGGAAACGCTTATGGTACCGACGCATGATACGAAAATTCCCTGGCTGATCAGCGCTCCTACCATGCGTGTCCCGGAAAACATCGCCGGTACGGTCAACGCTTATCTCTGCATGAAAGCCATCCTGATCTCGGCGATAACTCATACGGATCAACCGGCGATCAAAAGCGTAGCGATTCCGGGGTTAGGTACCGGCGTGGGGAAACTGTCCTATCCTGTCGCCAGTTTCCAGATGGCGCAGGCTTATCGTGAGGTGGTCCTTGGGGAACGTGTCTACCCGGAAGACCTGGTGACCGCCTGCAAGGTACACTTTGGTCTGCTCAACGGGGTGAAGTTGAAGCATTCCTGATCTGCGATATCGCTTGGCGTAGTCTGGTGTAGGAGTATTGTGTAGCCCGGACTGTCCTCGGTCCGGCGAGTAAACCACGAGCGGAATAACTTCTTGGAATAAATTAGATTACAACAAGTGGACGTATTCTTCTATCTATTTAGAATAGACCCCGCCGGGCAAGCCGGACGGGGCCAATAGTGTTGCAAGCTATGGCGTATTTCAAGCCGGACGGGGCCATTAGAAACGCAAACTACGTTGTCTGACGCAACAACTTCACCGGATTGGTTCGAACCAGTTTCAGCACCTGCACCAGTACAGCCAGTGTTGCCAGAATCAGCGAAAACAGCGTAACGGCCAGAAACGGTACCGGTCCGATTTCCACATGATAGGCGAAGTGCATCAGCCAGCGTTGCATGATGACTATCGCCGGGATAATCGCCAGAAGGTTAGCAAGAATCACCGGACGCAGGAAGTTGCCCAGGATCATTACAAGCAACACCGGGGCTTCTGCGCCGAACACTTTACGGATAGCGATTTCCGACTGGCGTTGGTTGACCGTATTCAACGACATCGCCAGCAGGCCGATGGTGGCGATGACCAGCAGAACCGTGGTGAATAGCTGCAACAGGCTTTGCAGATGACGGTCCGAGCGATATGACGCCAGCTCAATGTCTGACAAAAACTGAATATCGGGGCAGGTTTCCAATCCGGCTTCTTTCCAGGCACGGTTTATCCCTAACACAACACTCGCCTGCCGGTCCTTGTTGATCCTGAGCAGATAATATGCAGCGTAATAGGATTGTCTTTCCAACATGACAGCCGGGATGGTGTTATGCTTGGATTGCAGGTGAAAATCTTCCACAATCCCAACCACCACACGTTCCTCCGGATCTTCTCCCGAATTGGGATAGCTGTTGTAGAATGTGCGTCCTATGGATTCAACTCCGCCCAAAGAAGCCGCTGCACGCTGGTTCAGGATAATGGCGTTCTGAACAGACGCAACCGCTTCATCCGCAAAGGAATGTCCCGCGATGAGGTTTAATCCCAACGATTCGATGTAATGATCGCCTCCTCCGATGGTATGAACCAGGATCGATGAATCGCCGGAAGCTGTGGCGAGCGCCATAGGTACATCATACAGGAAAGGCAGACGATCACTGCTTGCCATTGAAACAACACCGGGCAAACATTCCAACTGGTCACGAATCGCAGTGTGAACCGGATCAAAGGACAACCGCATCCGGCTCATGGGGATTGTCATCACCAGCAGACGTTCGTTGTCTGCGTCGGTCGTGTTTTTAGTCATGTAAGCCAATTGACGCCACATGAGCAGGGAAGTGGCAAGGAGAACGGATACAGTCAGGAATTGTACGAACACAAGCGAGGTTCGTAGCCATCCGGAACGATTACCGAATGCAGTATGTCCCGACATAATCATAGACGGCTGGAACCTTGAAGTCACCAGCGCAGGATACAAACCAGCCAGAAAACCGATCAGAACGCTACACATGATCATGGATGTAACGAAAAGGGGAACATTGATCGTGGCCAATGATAAGCTAATCCCTGACAAATCATTCAGCCACGGCAAGGCGACTTCCAGTAATACAAACGCGAATCCGACTGCCAGCAGAGTTTGCAGGACAGATTCTATCATGAAGTGACTGAAGATCATCTGCTTTGAATTGCCCAGCACTTTCAGGATACCCACCTGACGGCTGCGTTGTGTCCCCTGCGCGAGGGCCAGGTTGACATAGTTCAGGCATCCGGCCAGCAGTGTCAGCACACCGGCAAAGCCAAGGAACAGAAGCGAGTCCAGCACACGAGTTTCATGCTTCTGGGCGCTTCCCCAGATGGAAGAAAGAGTGGAATAGAGGTGAATATCTCGAATGGGTTCGAACTGCAACTCGTAGCCGTTAGCCAGCCGTTCCGGGGACACATGGTTAGCTGTTACCGCACGGACTGCACCCTCAATATCAGCAACTGTTGCTCCTTCAATCAGCTTGATATAGGTAGTGTTGTCTTCGTTTTTCCATACTGCGGATGGTTCATATTCGAGATAGGTGAGCGGGCAGTAGAAGTCAACCTCACGTAAATGACTTGGCAATGGATCAGGTGTGAACACACCGGCAACACGCATGGATTCATCCATATCCTTAATCATGATTTTGCCCACTGGATCAGCAGTGCCGAAGTATTTCGCTGCAACTGTTTCGGACACCAGAATTGCGGATGGATCTTTCAGTGCTTCAGCAGCAGATACACCATGCAGATCAACAGCGAGCATCTCAAGGAACGCAGGATCAACATACGCGATTTCTTCTTCGATAAAGCGCTTGTCCTCATGGCGAAGCGGGGTTCGTTCATGAAGAAACCAGATATTGCACGCCTGTTCAATTTGGTGGATGGATTCAGCGAGAACCGGGCAAACTCCATCTGCCGTAAGGGGTGAGGTGATTTCTATACCTTGCGGACTGGTGTACTGCGTATTGACACGATAGATACGATCTGCATCAGGAATGTGCCGGTCATAGCTGCTTTCAAATCGGACCAGCAACATGGCGTACATGAATACGCCGAAACCCAGTGTCAGCCCTACAATGTTGACCAGCGTAAAAAACCGGTTTCTGCGGACTGTGCGGAAGAAGAGGCGGCTGTTGAACATGGGGCACCGTTGTAAAGTAGTCGGCCACTGTGTGAAGGCTTGATCAAAATAAAGTAGTGTGACTCGTTCATGCATGCAATCATAGCCTGTGAAATGAGTCCATTTTTCCATTCAATCTGATGGGACAGTTCCTTAATATGGCAGTCTCTCAAAATATGAAAATTTTGCGAAAGTTAGCTTGTGTCAGCAATGATGTTAGGTTATCCTAGCGGGTAAGGGGAGTTACTAACAGGTGATATTCAGTGAGGTTAAAGGGAGAAAGAAAAATGGCGAAAGAGCTGACGATGGAGAATGCCAAGGCGGCCTTTCTTGACGTACTGGCAAAAATTCGGATTGATGTAGAGGGGGCCGGCGGCTGGGATTTGTTATCTGAAAAGAAAATCCTGGTCATTACACCATTGGAATTTCATGACATACTGCCAAACAGGTTGTTGCAGTCAGTGAAATCGGTATGCCAGAATGAACCCTATTCCTGGGATGTTGTAGAACGTGACCCGGAAATCAATGACGATACCACATTACAATCACTGTTTGACGATTGGTTTACCAGGATTCTTTCCTGAAGGAGAATGTCATGCGTGTATTCTATTTGAGTCTTCTTGTAATCGTTGGATTCGCATTTTCGGCTCTGGCTATTGAATCGGTAGAGTTGCATGAGGATTCCCCTGCCATACTGGAAACAGTGAACAAAGCAAAAAGCAAAAGCGGAGAATCAACCTATTTACGTGTGACCGTGCGCTTCAAAAAGGATCTGAACGAGGCTCAGATTGAACATTACAGCGATCCGGGGAGATGGAGAGTAAGCGGACGTGATGGTGATGTTGTTATTACGGACATACAGTTTGCCAGTGGATTACATAAAGATCAGTGCTTTCTATATGGTGATTTTGAGGCGGGTAAGAGCCTGGTTTTGATGGTTGATCAGGCAGAGTATGTTGTCGAGGATAAAGCGCAAGACCATGAGAATACTTTTTCATTCGGTACGAATTACGACATGCAGCTTGGTTTAAGACGTTTCACCAGTATTGAAGCTCAAGGGGCTCTGGATTATAACATTGCTATTTCAATCATGAAGATCAACCTGGGTAATTTCAGTGATATTCTTTTCGATGATGTGGACTTGAAGCTTGCCTCAACAGGATCTTTTACCACAGAAGATCGTTTTCAACATGGTACTGAGAGCAGTGGATCTCTGAATTTGCTGGGATACTATGATTTCCTGGATGAGCTTTATGAGTTTCAGGCATCGGGTGGATTCCAGTTTGATACAGCCACGGATACACTGACCGACGAGTTGCTCCATGTGGTCAACCAGCATGCTACCGGCAGCCTGCAACTGGAAATTCCGCTTACGAACCTGATTGTCGGATCCTTCCCGAAAGAACGTGGCTTCCTGCGTATGACGTCACCCCTGGTTGTCAGCGGAATCTATCATGCAGAAGGCGAAGATCAGGATAAGGTCACTGTTCCAGCCAGAAAAGATTTACGTATCTGGACAGAAGCACCTTTATCCCCCTTGTTCATCCTGCAGTTTGAAGCGCAGTGGTGTTCATGGGATAAAGAAATTCCCGGCATGGACAGGGATAATCGTTATCTCGAATTTACCTGGGCGCAGGATCTGGATCGTCTGAAATACTATTTGGGGCCTTTGAGTCTTTTGCTGGGATCAGCCGAAGAGATGCGTAACAAGTATTTCTTCTACATCCGTTATGGCGCCGGTCAGAAAGCACCGTTGTTCCAGGATGTCGAAGAGACCTCTTTCGGCTTTGCCATGTACCTGTGAGCAAAAACCCTCCGTTGGATTTCAGCCAGCGGAGGGTTGTATACAAAGCATATCTAGCGGTCTACTTCTTCAGCTCCTGCGGCGGCAGTACAGGGCAAGCAGTGACTGTACCGCCCAAGGCTTTCTGGGTGTCGGTAAGCTGTACCGTCTCACGAATTTCGCCGGTATGGCAGACCGAGCACTTGGTCAGAACCTTGAAATGTTCATCGTTGTATGCGATCAGTTCCGCCTGGGAATAATCCTTCGCCCCGGCATCCATTCCCGCATCACTTCCAGCCGGTTCTTCCTGGTTGTACTTCAACGCTGCGAGGGCGCGTGCGCTGGCAGTATCCACATGGCAATCGATGCAAAGTGTATGCATGGCCTGTGCGTAGCCGAGGGCATCGTACTGTTCAACGACAATCGTAGCACCGGCCGGGAACAGGTCGTTGTGGCAGGCGCTGCAATCGTATACACCTTCCTTCAATGAAGCCGTATCGGCGCTGCGTGGAACGCCTTCATTGTGGCACTTCACACACTGCACGTTGCCGCCATCGGGTGAAGCATGCCAGTCATGCTTGAACGCGTCCACTGCGATATACATGTCGTAGTGGCACTCGGCGCATACCGACTGCTTGTCCAACGGCAGGTTCATGTGGTGGCACTTCACGCAGGATTCCGGGCCGCCATTGTTGGTCTCATGGACTTTATGCGGGAACGCGACACCGTAGCCGTCCAGGTTGCCATCAATCCACAACGTATCCTGGTCACCACGCGCTGCATGGACCGGGGTGGGATCGATACCCTTGCTGGTTACCTTTTCGCCGGCGAGCAGCATGAAGCCGACACCCATGGCAATGATAAACGCCAGGGAGAAGGTGCTGCGGGCTGCGATGTGTGGCGTACCAAGGGATACCTGGCTGGCGCTGTCAAATTCAGGCAATGTTTCCGGGTCGGCATGAGGATCGGCCGGCCGGTGTTCCCAGACCTTGAAATGTTCAACAAAGAACATGAATATCAGACCCGCCAGGGATACCACACCCGCGCTGACAACATATTCTGACCAAGCTGGTGCGTAGTGCACCCCGCCGCCGATCTGATGAGCCAGTCCACCGACATCGGTACGGTTCAGTACGACACCGAAGACACCGAAACTGGCGATGAACCACTGGCCCGCGGTGCTTTTCACAACACGTGGGATTAGGGTCAGGATGAACGGGATAATCGCCATAACCAGCACTTCGGTCCAGAACAGGTTGGTATAGTAGCCACCCTCTGTCAGGTAACCAAGCTGGCCACGGACGGCCAGGTCACCGAAGCGAATGATCAGGTAAAGCAGCATTACCCATCGTGCCACGCCCAGAAGCTTGCCCAGCAGGCTTGCTTCTTTTTCACGGCGGTACATGTGGGTAGTGAACAGGCTTTCCCAGCAAACCATGTAGAAGCCCAGCATCACCGCCGAGACGAAGAACAGGATCGGCAGGATCGGGGTATACCACAAGGGATGCAGACGATGCGGCATGATCAGGAACAGGCTTCCCAGGGATGACTGGTGCAGGGTGGAAAGTGAAATACCCAGCACGACAAACAGCATCCGGAACTTGATCAGGAACGCACGTATTTTCGCCCACGCGCTGAACGGCTCAAGCGGTACCGGGCTGAATTCCAGAAGCAAAACGGTGGTGTACAACATGACACACCAGCCGACCTCAAACAGCGGGGAATGAGGGTTCCAGAAAATGATCATGTGCCAGATGTTCCAAGGTAAACCCAGGTCGAACAGGAGGCCGACAATCACAGCCACATAGCCCAGGAAAGCGGTCAAAACGGCTGGTTTGACGATGCCGTGGAACTCTTCCTTACGGAAGATGTACACGATGGCGGTGATGACGAAACCACCGGCCGCAAGAGCGACACCACCCATAACATCAAAGCCGATCCAGAAACCCCAGCCATACCCATCATTCAGGTTGGTCGTAGCGCCAAGTCCAACGGCGAAACGGGTTACAGCAACCGCAAAGGCCAATCCGAAGATGGTCCAGAGGACCAGTTTCAGCTTGCGTACTCTATCCATTGTTGACCTCCCCCTGGTCATCATTGGATGTGTCGTTATCTTTCGGCGCTTCCTGTTCAGGTTGGTCGGTCTGGGCGTTTTCCATGCGGCGTCCGATCAGCCAGCCCAGGCCGCCCATAGTGGCGAACATGACGCCAAAGGTCGGCAGGACAGCGTTCATCGCCGGACGGGTACGCGCCGGAAGCGGCTTGTCGTCCAGCGGACGTCCATAGGTCAGGCAGGACAGGTCGAAGCTGGAGATGTACAGCACATTGGTGCCGCCAACTTCGTGCTCGCCCCAGACATGGTCAATGTATTTGTCCGGTTCCGCCTTGATTCGGCGGTGCGCTTCGGCGATCAGCTCATCACGGTCGCCGAAAATGGTCGCGTCTACCGGGCAGGCTTCCGTGCAGGCCGGCTGCTGGCCGTCCTTGATGCGCGGGTAACACATGATGCACTTGCGGACATAAGGCACCGCGCTGTCCCAGTCATAACGCGGGATACCGTAGGGGCAGGCCATCATGCAGTAGCGGCAACCAAGACACTTGTGAGCGTCGTAAACAACCGGGCCTTCAGGCGTATGGTGCAATGCGCCAACCGGGCAGGCAGACGCGCAGGCCGGTTCTTTACAGTGACGGCACTGCTTGCGAACATACTCGTCCGGGCCTTTTTCCACGATGGAAGTCCAGTTCAAGGCGGACAGGCCATCGTTCTTGGACCAGCGACGGGGGACGTCCCCTTCAAGGTTCCAGGTCACTTTGCAGGCGGCTACACATTCACGGCAGCCGATGCACCTGGTCGTATCGGTCAGGATCGCGTAACTCATACCGGCATATCTCCCTTCCCGAGTGTTTTGGCCACACGATCACCCGCATACTTCGGGAACTTCCAGCCAAGACCGCTGACAAACTGTGACAGTGGGAACAGGATACAGTGCGCGACCTTGGTGAACGGGATCGAAAGCATGATGACGTTCGCGGAATACACGTGAATCAGCATCCATACCTGGTATTCATGCGCGGTCAGTTCCGCGTTGACACACAGGTAGCCACTGATGAACGGGATCGCCAGAAGCAGCGGCCAGATATAATCCTGCGGACGGCTCAACGTGCGCGCCCACTTGCTGCCAACACGTCCGATAAACAGGGCAATGGCGCCAACGATAGCCAGTATCGTCAGGTAATCAGCCCAGGTCTGTGGAAGCGTCGGCCAGCCAAAGCCAACACTTTTTTTCCACAACATCACATGCGCTGCCAGGAAAAGCGGAACCAGGATCAGGCCGATATGCCACAGGAATGAAATCGTGCTGTATACCGGGCGTGCGCGCCAGATGCGGTTCACCGGGAATATCCAACCCAGGGTCTTCTTGACCAGGGCGCCCCAGGGAACGGTCTTGTCACCGGCCCTGTAGTACGCTTCAACCATGCCGATAAGCGACATGGCGAAGGTTCGGAGTAATCCCAGCACCATCAGCGTGAAACAGAGCCGGAACAGCGGGCCGCGTCCAAACTCAAGCCAGGCTTCCACTACGTCCTCCGTCTGTATGTTTTCTTTTCTTTTTTGCGTTGTTGTGCCGGATCTTCACCTGGAAAATCCGGGGCCGGAACATCCTAGTATTCCGGCTCATGCCAGGCCTGACCATCGTCTGAAAGGATGATCGCCTTGTAGATCAGGTCATGCAGCCCTACCAGCGTGGATGGGATTTCCTGATCTTCAATCACCTCCTTCAATTGCTTTTTACAGTTGGCACACGGGGCGATTGTGTAATGGTCCTGGCCTTCCGTGATCGTAGCACGGATCATGTTGGCTTTTTTCGCGCCGCCAATCGTGGTGCGGTATGGACGGATTTCATCAATCGAAACCGTACCACCACCGCCGCCACAGCAGACGTTGTTCAAACCGTTCGGGGTCATCTCGACAAAGTTCTTGATGAACGCACGGATGATGGCACGCGGCTGCTTGATGATCCAGCCCGGACGAGCGATGTTGCAGGGATCGTGATAGGTCACGGTTTCCGTGATCATCTCGGTGTCAAACTTGATCTCGTTCAGATGCTCGTAGGTATATTCCAGGATGTTGATCACGGGCATCTTGGTGCGCTTGGCGAACGTATTGTAGAAGAATTTGGCGCTACGGCTGGCGTGGCCGCATTCACCAATCAGAATGGCTTTCTTGATCTTCAGCCGTTCCACTTCCTTTTCCACATTTTCCAGCACTTTTTCCAGCACGTGGTCAGAGTAGAACAGACCGTAGTTGATACCGTCATAGTTGCCGGTGCCGATGGTCCAGGAAGCGTTGGTCGCATGCAATACACAGGCGATGCCCATCAAGGTCTCCGCTTCCATCATGAAGTCGGATACCGGGGCGAGGAAGAGGTAGTCCGCGCCTTCCACATCAACCGGGAACTTGACCTCAGCCGCCTTGGTCTCTTCCATTTCCTCTTCGAGGAACTCCAGGGAGTTCATCAATGCCGGAACCGGAATCGCCGAAGTGTTCTTGGTTTCGCCAACCAGTTGTTCACGTGTACTGACTACAAGCGCACGTGAAGCAATCCCGATTTCAGCCAGGATCCAACGGCCCAGGTGAGTGATCATACCGTGGTCAATACCGACCGGGCACTCGATCTGGCAACGACGGCAGGCAGTGCAATCGTAAAATGACTGCGCCATTTTCTGAATATCCTCATCCGTCAGACCCGGATCGCCGGTCAAACGTCCCTTCATCATGCCCGCGACCGTGAAGTGCCTGCGATAGACCTTCAGCAGCAGCTCGGAACGAAAACAGGGAATGTCATGCGGGTCCTGTGTCGCTTCGTGAACCTGGCACTGTACTGTGCAACGGGAGCACTTGGCCGACGTACGGATGTAATGGTCCAGCACAAACCGATAATTCGTATGTTTGAGAATGGCCGCAAACGCTTCAAGAAAGCGCCTGGGACGATCCTCCATGACCAGGAACTCCTCTTCTACATGATAGCGAACGGGGAGTTTCTGGCGTTCAACCACCTCATCTTTTTTTGGGATGGCTAACGCCTTTTTGCGTTCCTCTTCAGACAACCGAATCATGGTGTACGTCCTTCTGTTTCCTGCCGCAACCGGAGAATGCAACGGTAGAATCCAAGAAAACCAACAAAAAATCAATCGTATTTTGCCGCGAGAATGAGAGAATATGTGATAGAATTCACGTAGAGCGAACACCAATATAATTCATTTTCAATGCCTTGTCTATGTAAAGCGTTGTGATTGCGGTATTTCTATACAAATAGATCTACTATTCATGTATTTGCCCGATGTCTTGCTATGTTGCTGATATTCTGTTGCTTGCAACAGCTCCAGGTCTTGGCAAATTAAATGCGCAAAAATTATTTCCAAGTTAGGAGAGTTTATTTTTAGGGGACTAATTTTTATACGAACCCCTTTCAGTGCTCCTGGATGTTGTGAATCTCGTTTTATTGTCACGGGTTACAGCGACTGTGCAGCGCGAGTCCTGGTCGAATTCTGACGAAATGTAAGCAATCTAACATATTTCTATTTCGTGAATTGTGTTTTAAGTGTTGCATCTACTGTTGCATAAAGTGTTGCAACACTTTGTCTGTAAACAATTCAATATGAATGCAGAATAGTTGAATACGCTACGTAAAAATGAATCAATAGTGATTAACGGAGTCAACATGGAGCAGGTGGGATGTTCGCGTCAGGGCTGTAATGAATGCAGATACGCTCTTTTGCGATTCTTTTCACATGTGTTGCAGATGTAGAGATGTTTGGGATGCCTGATTGCAGTCGTAACTGAAGGGTCGGGATGTCCGGGAGGCATATTGACCGGAGCGTTATAGCAGTATACAGAACAAGCCTGCGCATCTATGATTGTCCTGATAGACGGAGATGCAACACTGAATGTCGCGAATGCAACAGTGAGAAGGGGGGCATTGCAAAAAGCGTGTCAGCAATGAGGCAAGGCAGTTCTATGTGTGTGGGCGTTGGTTGAATTTGCAGGATGAAAAGGATGACAAGGATAGTCAGGATAAATGACTTGAATGCAATAACTTTGGAACTTTCCAACTTGTCAACTTTTCAACTTTTTGACTTTTCAACTCAGAAGAGATAGGGCAATATTTGATTTAGCAGGCTTCAGCCTGCTCTTCTTAGCACCCGGCTTCAGCCGGGGTGTAGGATGGCGATAAATCACGTGAGTGCGCTTAAGCGTACTTTCCGGTTGTGCATCAAATAGTATTTAAGGCGTTATTTTCGACGTTTCTGGTTGGAGTACTGGCTTTCTCGCTCTTTCCGGCTTGACTGGATTTACGGCTGTCCCCCTAAAAATAGGGACAGACGGTAGTTATTATGTTACCACCATTGAAGAAAACTACCGTCTGTCCCCAGTTTACACAGTTTACCAGTTTACTACGGCTGTCCCCCAAAGACGGTACATCGCAAACTTCGGTGTCCATCTTCATGTGGATGAAAGTGTCGCTACGTGTTTTTGTACTACTTCACACTCGGCGCGAATGAAAACAGAAGGACTAACCTCTTTAATTCAATTAAAATAGACCACCGCCGGGCAGCCGCTTCCGCTTCGCTACAGCATGCTTCAAGCCGGCGGGGCCAATAGGATACTAACATCGCATCTCGAGATCCCCGATACGCCTCGGCGCACAAGTAAAGTCGGGGATGACATGGTGGGTGTGAGTCAGGACTTCTTCGCTTCAGCGTGCTTCAAGCCGACGGGGCCATTGAAGTAACTTTCGAACCTTCCAACTTGTTAACTTCAAACTTCAGAAGCCTCTCAAACTCTTGCCATTTCATCTCCAGATCATGCAGTTTAGTACTGAAATCATGCTTATCACGAGACCACCATGAAGACCTCACGCCTTCGTCTTTTCATCCTGTGTCTGGCCGTTACCTGTATTGCTCTGCTTGTGAACAATCCTTCCCACGCCCAGTGGT
Source organism: bacterium (assembly GCA_963669175.1). Taxonomy (GTDB): domain Bacteria; phylum Electryoneota; class Electryoneia; order Electryoneales; family Electryoneaceae. The sequence continues at coordinate 4,906,955 of OY769902.1, read as the reverse complement.
CCGAGGAAGACGGCGGCGTGTGCATAACAGAATATGCAGGATCATGGAAGATATTTCCTGATGGATACGGTGGTGTTTGGGTAATCTTTGATCGTTTGCAGGATGGAACAGTACGAATTCAGCGTATTGACAGGGATGGCTATGCCCTGTTCCCGGATCAGGGAGTTCAGTTTTTCGCTGATTCACTGGAATTCACGGCCGATCTGGTAGGTAGTATGCCTTCGATAGATGAAACAATCATTGTCGGTGTGAACTCCTGGGAGCCGGATTCCACCTGGAGCCTGTATGCCCAACGGTTTACGCTGGAAGGGGAACGAGTCTGGGATGAAGCGATTCGTGTCTCTCAAAACGATCCTGGCGTTCATGCATTGCAAATGGAATGTGTGTATGACTTTGCCGAGGATGGGAGTGGCGGTTGCTGGATGCATTACACCCCTGCGTTCAGTCGGCAGGGCTATATCTGCGGTGTCAATGCGGACGGTAGTCTGAAAACCGAAGATGATATTGATTTTGGTTTTGTATATGGTTTAGTGATATTTTGCCCGGATTCCTCCGGCGGTATTTATGCTATTACCTACAGCAATAATGCAGGCGATTCCCGATACAATCAGGTCCATGCAGACGGCAGCCTGCGCTATGAGTCGAAACAAATCATCAACCAGTGGGATGATGCGTGGTATGTTGTATCTGATCTTCAGGGAGGATTTATCTATCAACAAAGAAGCCTATACTCTGTTTATTGGTATACTCGTGTTTGCGCTGATGGTTCTCAACCATGGGGAGAGGAAGGATACATTTTGTGTAGTGGTGATAACCCGTCAAATATCCTGATTATGCCCGATACCAGCTTTGTATCTGTTGGCGAACTTGATATGCACCAGGCCCGGATATCACGTATCAAACTGGATGGCACTCCCTATTGGGATACGTATGAAATTCTGGCTGACTCCATTGAAAACACCTATTTTACTTTAGCGCCACGAACTTGTGTAGCATACGACGGCAATAATGGCGTTCTAGCGTTTTATGGATGGGGATCAGATGAAACCATTCCGAACATGGAAGGATTGTGTGGATATCGTATTGATAGCACAGGCACGGTATTATGGGGACAATATCCCGAACAGCATTTCGTAGCGTATAATATAATTAGTACTCCCCATTTAGGAATGTCTGATGCAGTCTATATTGAACAGGATAGTAGTGTTGTCATTTTAATGCGGAATGATTACCGCAATGCTGGCCGTCAACTCTGGTTGTATAAGATGTATACCAACGGCACTCTTGCAGGTGTCAACAGTGTCGCCCGGCAACCTCAAACGTCCACCCTCCCGGAATCCTTTGAGATCGTATCTGCTTATCCTTCCCCGTTCAACCGTAGTGTGACCGTCACTTGTAGAACCCCGGAAGCGGGTCTGGTGGAATTTCAGGTGTTCGATCTGTTGGGGAGGACTATTGCGAAAGGGGCGAGACGTTTTTCAGCAGGCACAAACCGTTTCATCTGGACACCGGAACCGGGACTGGCTTCGGGAACCTATTTTCTGCGCTTTGAACCTGTTGAGGGAAGTGGTCAGACTGTCAGGTTACACTATGTGAAGTGACTGTTGTTGAATGTACAGGATGCGAAGGATGACAAGGACTCTTCAATTTACCAACTCACTTTAATACTGCTTACTCACTCTGCCCACCTTGCCTGGATCCCCATCCCCGACTACTGCTTTCGGGGACAGGTTCTTCATGGGGATGAATACGTGAGGACTTAACTCTCAAATTTAATTAAAATAGACCACCGCCGGGCAGTCGCCTTCGCAAGCTACGTCGACTTCAAGCCGGCGAGGCCAATGGTGTCGCTTCAGCGTGTTTCTCGTCGGCGGGGCCAATAGAGAACAATAACTTTTAAACTTTCCAACTTGTTAACTTTTCAACTTCAGAGAAAGATCAATCGTCCCCGAAAACCTGTTTCAGCAGGTCATCCACATTTACATGGCGGGTTTTGCCATTCGCGTTGTGGACAGCTTCGGCCATGTCGATCATCAGCTCACGTTCGCGGCGTTGTTCCAGGGCGGTGCCGACAACGATCACATCTGCGCCCGCTTCAGCAGCGTCACGCGCATTTTCCGGGGTACGCAGGCCGCCGCCAACGATGAGCGGAATCTCAACCGTGTGACGTGTCAATGAAATCGCTTCATCGGGGACACGCCACTTCGCGCCGCTACCGGCTTCCAGGTAGATCACCTTATGACCGAGGTATTGTCCGGCAAGGGCATGGGAAGCGATCAGTTCAGGTTTGTCACGGGGGATAGGGGAGGTGCCGGTTACACTCTGAACACTGGTAACTCGACCGGATTCTACAAGGATATAGCCGACCGGGATGGTTTCCAGGCCCATGTTACGCACACGCGGCGCGGCAAGCATCTGTTCACCGACCAGGTATTGGGCGTTGCGGCCGGATAGCAGATTCAGGAACAGCAGGGCATCGGCATAGGCGGACAATTGACGGTGATCGCCGGGGAACAGCATGATGGGGACAGCACTGTTCGAACCTTCGCGCACTGCTTGTACAGAAGCGTCAAAGTCATTCCGTTCGTAATAACTGCTGCCCACCAACAGGGCGTCCGCGCCATTATCCACAGCGAGTTCAGCCGCATCACGCAATTGTGCGGGGCTGTCGCGGTCCGGGTCTAGCAGAACCCAGAACTGTTTCGACGTTTTAATAACGCCATCGGTGAACAACCGGTTATAACAAGTATCTTTCAACCGTCAAAATCCCTTTTGTGTTCCAACAACATAGGGGGATAAATAACGAATTATTGTGACGAAAGACAATCGCTCACAATGCTTTCGATTTCTTTCCGATTGCGTAACAGCGAATTGGCATTGTCCAGGTTTTTGCTTCCTGCAGTAGCAAAATTCGGCTTTCCGCCACCACCGCCACCGGCTTTCTTCGCAATAGCGCCAACAATCTTCCCGGCATTGGCCAGTTTGCTTTTGACCAGTTCCGGAGTGACAACTGTGACGAACATGAAAGTCTTTTCCAGAGGTGCGCCAACGATGCCGATCCCTTCCACTTTAGCTTTCTTCAAGTCTTCCAGGATCTTGTCGCCTGCCGCCTGAAGGGCATCGCGATCCGTTGCCGCATCATAGACACCGGAAATCAGGGTGACCGGACCGGAAGGAAGATTGATCTCGCCGCCCCAATCGTTGATGAAGTTCACCGCGCCCTGCAAAGCGGCTTTCTTGAGACGGTCGATCTCCTTTTCCATGTCTTTCTTCTGGTCCATCAGTTTCTGAAGCTTCTCTGCCGGATCGGAACCACGACTGCCGACCATATCAATCATACGGTTCAGCGTGTCACGTTCCTGCATGGTCTTCACATATGCCGCTTCACCGGCAGTACACTCAATACGCCGCACCCCCGCGCTGACAGCGCTTTCCGATTCAATTCGGAACAGGGATACTTCACCGGTGCGTTGGACGTGAGTTCCACCGCAGAGTTCACGGGAAACGTAACCGTCTTCCTCGCCGATGGAGATCATGCGGACAACATCACCGTATTTCTCACCGAACAATGCCATCGCGCCCATTTCTTTGGCTTCATCGACCGTAGTGTGCATGGATGATACCGGCAGGTCAGCACGAATCCACTCATTGACCTGGTCTTCCGCCTTGCGAATGATGTCCGCCGGTACTTTCTCGAAATGGGTGAAGTCGAAGGTCATGTAATCGGGACCGACCCACGACCCGGCCTGGCTGATATGTTTGCCCAGGTACTTCTGCAGCGCGGCCTGTACCAGGTGGGTTGTAGTGTGATGCGGTATGATGCGTCCACGGCGGTTGACATCCACCGCGGCAACTACATGACCCGGCCAGTCAAATTCTTCTTCCGGAAGCTTATGCGCCTTGCAGACATGCACACGCATATCGCCGTCCTGATATACATTGGTCACTTCCAGTTCCAGCTCATCACCGCAGATCGTGCCGAAGTCCGCAACCTGTCCGCCGGATTCGGCGTAGAACGGGGTACGTTCCAGGATAATTTCGACGGTCGGGGCCGGCTTGTCAGGATTCTTCGCATCATTCCACTCGCCTTCGGTGAAACGGAAGACACGAATACTGGTGCGATTGGTCAAACGGTCATACCCGACATACTCGGAATGACGGCCTTCAGTGACCGTAATAAACTTGCCTTCACCAAGGACAAAATGGTGCGCGTCACGTGATTGAGCGCGTTGAGCTTCAAGCGCCTTGCGGAAACCTTCTTCGTCAACCGGTACGCCGCGTTCGCGCGCCATCTGCTGGGTCAGGTCCAGCGGGAAACCATAGGTCTGGTACAGGTCAAATACGGCTGTTCCGCCGAGCGTGATTTGCTGCTTGATCTGTGCGTAGCTATCGACCAACGCTTCAGTCTTCTCCTCACCGACATAGGATTTCAGGACGTCGAACGAGCCTTCCAACAGACTGTCCAGCACGTAGGGACTATAAAATTCCTGCCTGCGGTCCTGCGGAGGACGAATGATTTCCGTTAGTGCATCGTTGAGAGTTTCGATAGTACGTGAATCGAGCATCTCATCCGTGATTTCGGCCTTGACAGATTGCGCCCACTTGCGATAGGCATCCATTTCCTCAAGGTGTTCAATCGCATTGGAGTAATACTCGTTAAACTTGACCAGCCCTGTAGACAGGGTGCGGCCAAAGCTTTCCTCTTCCGCCTGGATGACATGACGGATGTGCTTTTCGCGCTGTTTCAATTCCGGGTAGGCATTCCCCATCAAATCTACCAGAACGGGGACCATGTCAACCAGGAAGGGGCCGTCAATGTTCAGCTCACGTCCGAAGCGTGCCGCACGGCGCAAGATGCGGCGCAACACATAACCACGTCCTTCATTGCTGGGCAATGCGCCATCAGCGATGGCGAAACTCAAGGAACGGATATGATCGGAAATGACACGGTGAGGAATGTGAATTCCCTTGATATCATAGGGGATGGCGGTCATTTCTTCGACCATCTTGATCAAGGGCAGGAAAAGATCGGTTTCGTAATTGGAATTGACGCCTTGGGTGACTCGTGCGATACGTTCCAGGCCTGCCCCGGTGTCCACATGTGTGGCTGGAAGATCGTGCAAGGTGCCATCAGCGTCGCGATGATGCTGGATAAAAACCAGGTTCCACAGCTCGATAAAACGTCCGGTGTCGGTGTTGGGGCCGTCATCCGGTCCGCTCACCTTGCCTGGCAACGGTTCACCGAGGTCATAATGAAGTTCGCTGCAGGGACCGCAGGGACCAACTTCGCCCATCTCCCAGAAGTTGTCCTTGTCACCGTGACGGCTGATGTGGGAGGGAGCCATATCCGTTTCCGTTTCCCACAGCTTATGCGCTTCATCATCTTCACGGTAAACTGTCGCGTACAGCTTGCTCTTGTCCAGCTTGTAAACTTCGGTCATCAGTTCCCAGGCCCAGCGAATCGCTTCAGCCTTGTAATAGTCACCAAATGACCAGTTGCCCAGCATTTCAAAAAAAGTGTGGTGAATCGGGCTTGGACCGACCTCTTCCAGGTCATTGTGCTTCCCGGAAACACGGATGCACTTCTGACTGTCCACTGCGCGGGTATAGGCTCGCTCGCCCTTGCCCAGGAAGACGTCCTTGAACTGATTCATCCCTGCGTTGGTGAACAACAGGGTAGGGTCATCCTGCGGGAATACCGGTGCGGACGGCACAATCCTGTGATCATGCTTTTTACTGAAATAGTCAAGAAATATCTGTCGAATTTCCGCGGCGGTCACAACTCACCTCACTGCCTAGATGGCAAGAACCCGGATCAGCTTCCCGATCCGGGTCGTTGCAAAACTTGTCTTAAAAACCGATGCTACAGTTCGTCTTCCTGTATCTCTTCTGCGTAGCGTTTATGCCTGCGGTTCCGTTGGATTCGAGTCCATACGGACAATAATCCAAACAGAATCAACAGACCACTGAGCAGAGCGGAAGGAACGTTCAGTTGCCCGTTAATGATTGCCAAAATCAGCAGAACCGCTCCGATTACTCCACCCATGATCGCTATTGTGCCATTGAAAAAGGACACGAATTGCCTCTTGGGTTATACGCAGATATCGGCTTTAAATGTCAAAAACTACTTGTCTTCTTTTTCGTCCGCTTCGTCTTCTTCGTTGAAATCGTAAGCGGCGTCTGCTGCCGGGGGACGTTCTTCGGCGAATTCGTCATCACCAAAATCATCGTCTTCGTCTGCCCAGGCATCATCCAGGTCATCATCTTCGTACGGCTTCGGCAGGATGCGATCCAGAATGAAGATCGCCAATGCAATCAAAACCCCGACAATGAGGATAATTTTAAACCAGGGCCAGCCCTTTTTCTTCTCAGCCATTGCTCCCCCTTTGGGTAAAGGTGTCAAATCAGTTTTTCGCGAAAACACTTTATCCATGACGGACGGCTTTACCGTCTCGACAGTTTCGCTCTTCAAAAAACGTGGCATCAGTTTATCAGTCCACTGACGCACAATCTCCCGTCGTTGAGTGTACAACTCAGCAGCACTCTTTCGCAAGCGTCCTAAAACCCACAGGTGAGAGGCCATCGACATCAACCCCTTCACTGGAAAGGACAATCTCTCACGAATTCGCTCCCTGTCCATCAAGGCCTCCTGCATACGTTACGCCAATCGTCCAAATATAAGGAATAGAACATGCACTCGCATTTGTTTCCTACAAATAAGCGCGTCTCCATTTTCAATTTTACCGGTTCATGATATCAAAAACAATGCTCCGGTTAAAACCCCGTCGGAGAAGCTTGTCCCATACTTTCTTCTGTTCGTGTATACCGGATGAAGAAAAGGAAAGCTGCTCCCGGGCCAGTTGCTGCAAGGCCAAGTCTTTCTCGACCTGATCATCCCATTCCTGGGACAGCAGCTCTTCAAGCAGAGAGGCATCAATTCCCTTTTGCATCAGCTTGGCCTGCACCCACAGACGGCCGTGCCCACCTTTCCTGATTTGTTCTGCCAGGTACTTCTGTGTGCTTGTACGGTCGTTGATCCAACCGTGTTCCATCGCCTTCTGTATGAAGTCCTCAATCTCATCAATCGGAAAATCCTTTTGCCGCAGCTTCAGCCTGAGCTCGGCCGCAAAATGGTCACGCCTTGCAAGCAAATCCAGCCCTGCGTCCGAGGTAGACCGTTTCACGTCACTCTTCTTCTTTTTCCTTTGCATCCTATAAAGTATTCGTAAATGAGCAATACGGCAAGATGGTGGCTTGAAATGGTTTTGCCAATTGATGGATTGGGAAGTACGCTGAAAGAGTGGAGTAATAGATGTACAACTGTTCTCGATTTTATTCCGTCACAAGGGAGATTGCCGGGAAAAGGGGACGGGATCCTTTTCCTCGCGCTGATATGGAATATTCCTGAAGTATTCCTGGAAAAGGAAACTGTCCCCTTTTCCGTGTACTTCCTGCCTGCTCGCAAGAAAAACGGTACAGCCACCTTTCCCGGTCCATGTTCACAGCGGGAAGGTTTTGCCCCAGGGAAAGGAAACTGTCCCCTTTTTCCAAATCCTTTATTCCAACTATATAACTGATCTTTCACTGATATGCAACATGACATATGAAGGATCAATAATGGGAATGGCTATACATAGAAGAAAATGGGTAGTAGAAGTACTCCGAAGGAGAGGGGGAGAAGAAAAACTCCGAAGGAGTAGAGTAGCAGAAATACTCCGAAGGAAAGAAGTAGTAGAAATACTCCGAAGGAGTTGTGGACAGGATTTGTCAGCAGTCTGCCACCTCCTTTGGAGTTGTAAGCTGCTTCCAGTGACAATACTGTCCTGAAAAGAAACCCGACATGAACATGTCCATGCCGGGTATTATGTCAAATCCCTGGATGTTCTGCTATTCTTCTTCTTTGTCTACTGCTTGCTTGTCTGGTTCCGGTGTTTCGGAAGGCCTCAGTTTCTCACGCACCTTACCTTCAATCTCGGCTAACAATTCGGGATTGTCCTCGAGGAAAAGACGCACCCTTTCACGTCCCTGTCCAAGCCTCTCATCGCCATAGCTGAACCAGGTGCCGCTACGCGATAAAATGTCTTCCTGCAGCGCCAGGTCAAGGATATCACCGCTACGGCTGATGCCGTGTCCGTAGAAAATGTCGAATTCCGCGTTACGGAAAGGCGGCGCCATCTTGTTCTTGACAATCTTGACCCGGGTACGGTTGCCGATTACATCGTTTCCGTCTTTGATAGAAGCAATACGCCTGATATCCATACGCACTGAGCTGTAAAACTTCAAGGCGTTACCACCGCTGGTGGTTTCGGGATTGCCGAACATGACGCCGATCTTCATGCGGATCTGGTTAATGAACACAAAGGCAGTACGGCTCTTGGATACAGTGCCGGTCAGCTTACGCAGGGCCTGGCTCATCAGGCGTGCCTGCAAACCGACATGACTGTCGCCCATTTCACCTTCAATTTCCGCACGTGGCACCAGAGCTGCCACCGAGTCAACCACGACGATATCCATGGCGCCGCTACGAACCAGTGTCTCGGCAATTTCCAGAGCCTGTTCACCGGTGTCGGGCTGGCTGATAAGCAGATTCTCTATATCTACGCCAAGCTTGGCCGCATAGCCGGGATCAAGAGCGTGCTCCGCATCGATAAAAGCAGCGATACCACCACGCTTCTGCGCTTCTGCAATCAGGTGAAGGGTCAGGGTGGTTTTACCGGACGCTTCAGGACCGTAAATCTCCGTCACTCGCCCGCGTGGAACCCCGCCAATTCCCAGGGCGGTATCCAGTGCCAGCGAACCGGTCGGGATGGATTCAACCTGCACCTTGGCACCATCTTCACCGAGACGCATGATGCTGCCTTTGCCAAACTGCTTTTCAATCTGAGCTACGGCAAGATCAACAGCTCGTTCCCGCTGATTCCCGCTCGGCTCCTGCTTCGCTTTCGCCATTGGTATCTCCATGTAAATCGTCTGGTTTTGTTTGAACACAAGATAGTACTTTTGTTCAGTAAATGCACATGTGTGCAGTATCTTTTACCCTTACGGCTCCCGGAGTCATTTTTACGGATGTACTGCCTTCAGAATGGTATAAACCGGGCCTTTGGGTGTCAACGAGCTTTGGATCAGGCTGATTGATGGAATTGAGATAACCATTTCTTCAAGATCCATTTGTCTGATTCGTGCCGGTAATTCTGAATTCCTATCCACGTACTTCACGCGTCCAAGAGTAAGATGTGGTTTAAATGCTCTCTGTTCAGCAGGAATACCTGCGGCAATGGAAGCTTGTTCCACCGCATCTTGAAGATCAAGCATCAAACGGTCTGCTTTGACGCCAACCCAGATCACTTTTGGACGGGATACTGTTGGAAATGCGCCAATCCCACCGATTTGAATCTCGGACAACGGGTATTGCGACACTGCTTTTTCCAGTGATGTTCTCAGCATTTGAGCCTGGGCGGAAGTAATATCTCCAAGAAATTTCAAGGTCAGGTGCATTTGCCGTCGGCCAACCCATTTCACCTCTGCTCCGGGGGAATCAAGCAAACGGGTAAGGTTTTCCAGATCGGTTTTCAGTTGATCCGGTAACTCGATGGCAATGAAAGCTCTGAACTTATCTCTGCTCATAACACCCCAAGTGGTTTTGCCCGAAAATAGGAGGATTGTCAGCGGCCTGCAAGATGATCCACCAGGCCACGAATGAGAGTATTCTCCATCGCAGCGAAAAGGTCGCTGTCGGCTGTGCCTGATCGGAAAATGCCATCGAGAAGGGTAAGTGTTATCCATGCAGCCGAGGAAGGTGATGTACCCCGAAACAAACGATCAGCATCATTCTGAACAACATCGTCATACCAGCATTCCAAAATCGGATAGGGATGAACAGTGTATTTCCCGGCGCCCAGAGCTGATGCCATTTCAGAATCCGTCTGGGGGCGTACCAGGATTGGGTGATCATGACAAAACTCCAGGTAGGAACGGCAGAATTTTGCTATCCGTTGCTCCAGTGAAGGCGCATTGCGTAATGAGTTTTGCCAGCCGGTAACACCTTCTCGGGCAACCTGAAAGAGCAATCTTGCCAGCAACTCCTGCTTATCCCTGAAATGCTTGTAGAAGAATGGACGAGAGACTCCTGCGGTGGAACAGATGTGACTGATCGAGGTCCGCGAGTACCCGAACCGGAGAAAAAGCCTCTCAGCAGCCAGATATATACGGATATCCGTTTTGCTGTTTTTGCTATTCATACCTGTCCTGAAGAGTGTTTACAGAAAAACGATAGTTGTCAACAAGTTTTGTAATGGAAATATCTTTATTACCACTATGTTAGTCAAGCTATGGTCGAAGAGAGGGTACTCCAGGAGGAGCATATTTCCAGTGCTCTCGGGGACGCGAGAGCCTATCTTGTGAGCCTGTTTAACGGCAAGTACATCTGAACTGGAGTAAACGATGCCAAAAAAGTGGACCCCTGAAGACGAAGCCTATCTTGTCGCCAATTATGACAAGACTCCGATCGAGGAGCTGGCGCGTCAATTCGGTGTTACCAAAAAAGCGGTACGTGTAAAATACGGCAAACTTCGTGATCGTCCCGATTTCGATACCATCGCGAAGCATGCCCCGGAAACACCGCCTGCCCCGGCGACCGGCCAGCAGCCGCGTGGTCCCAGGAAGTGGAGCGAGGATGACGAGCGCTATCTCCTGGCCAACTACCAGAGCATGAGCCTGGAAGAGCTCGCCAATCATTTCGGCGTGACCAAGAAGGCTGTTCGTGTCAAGTACGGCAAGATCAAGCACAAAGCTGCGGAGTTAGTCCCGGACAAGGGCGAGAGCGAACTTGAGCAGTTACAGGTTGGGCCTCGTCGCTGGACGAATGAAGATGAAGACTATCTTCTGAACAACTACGAAGAGCTTGGCCCTGACGCACTCGCGGAGCATTTCGGTGTATCACGCAAGGCTGTTCGTGTCAAGTACGGTAAGATTCGCGAAAAGCGTCGCCCGCATCTGCAGATCCCGCGCCGCACCGCGCCACCGATGATGCCGCCGGAAGAGATTCGTCCGAAGCGTAACCCGGTCGTTCCCAAGGTGAGTATGTCGTTGCCTTCAATGAACCGGAAACGCAACCAGGAACCGCTTCCTCAGACCGGCACCATGAAGACGCACTTGATGGTGATGACCAAGGACGGTTGGCAGGAACTCGAAATCCAGCGCAAAAGACTGGACCGCTGATATGGCAACAGACCTTCGGCTTGTGATGGTTACAGCACCGCATGGTGATGACGGAAACAATTCGTTTTCCGCCCGTTTGGCCAGAACACTGGTTGAAGAGAAACTGGCAGCCTGTGTAAATCGATTCGGACCGGTTCGTTCTGTTTATGAATGGGATGGAAAGATCTGTGATGACGGTGAAGAGTTGCTGATCATCAAGACAACGAAAGACGGTTTTCCTGCATTACGGGACCGTATCGTTGAACTGCATCCCTATGATGTGCCGGAGATTATCGCCATCAATGTGGAAGATGGTGTGGAAGTTTTCCTCAACTGGGCTACCGGACAGGTTGTTTCAGTATAGTTTTTCCCAAGTAGTCATTATGGAGCGCTTCAGCATCAACGCTGGAGCGCTTTTTGTATATGGGCCTGCAACCTGTCCAGGGGGTGCGATGTTACCGGATCGTAGACAATAATATCGGACAACCCTTGCGACATCCATCTTACCGCCGATTCAGGATCGATCCCGGCTGTGAGAAGGAAGACATCACGCTTCTTCGTGCCTTTCTGAACCCAGTTCAGGCAGGGTTCCAGTATCATATCGTAACCATCGCCAATGCTGGTCGCATCGACAAGGATCCATCTTGGCAAATGGGTATTCAATGTGGAGAGAGGGTTTTCCCGGGTTGTTGATTTAATAATCTTGAAACCACGCATGCGCAATCTCATCCCCAGGCGATATTGCTGACGTGCCGATGGGCTTATTATCACCATGGAATCGCCCGTAGCGCCGAAAGTTGTCTCCTTCAAGGCCCAGTTCAGGAAGGGGAGAAACTTCTGCTGATCAAGTCTGCGGTCGAGGATGTCATAAACGCCATTTTCCAACAAAGTACGGTTCTTCTCATCGGTCATGGTCTTTTTCTTGCCTGTAATCCAGAAAGTAGGGATCTTGGCGAATTCTTTATTGGCCTGCAATTTTTCTATCAGCTCTTGTGTTCGCGCTCCCCAATAGTCGAAATCTGCGATAAGCATATCGCAGCGTTCCTGGCCTAATTCATCAACGATGTACGCCTGGTCCTTTTCATCAATGTGGCGAACGATTCCGATTTCTCCCAGCATTTCGGCCCACTTTGTGTCGTCAGAAAGCAGGAAAAAATGGGTTTTATGCAGATGCTTCAGATAGTCTCCGGTTGCCGCATCACGTTCACGCTTTTTCGCGATTGCTTTCCTGTTTTCCATGCGTGATACTTTTTCTATCCATAACTCATCGACCCAATTGGCCAGAAAATCACTGTCACTGTCGCTGATTTTGGTGAAAATCACTTCAAATGAATCATCGCCTGTTTGTTTGATCCGACCCTTGACTTTAAAATTCTTTGTCGTTGTATACTTCAGGTTTATGGCTGCCTGTTCGAACTTCACACCTTCGGCAGGGAGCGCTTGCTTTAATGAACCGGTAACATGGGCATGCCGCATACCAAGCGCAGTAATTCGGAGTGACTCACGTTTGCCATTGAGTGCAATAAAGATCATGGAAGTATTGTCAGAGGGTAGCGGCATCAGGTGTGGTTTAAGAGTAACGCGTGGTTTGAAAATGTCATCTACCAGGACTCCGCCCACTTTGTCAATCGTGACACTGCCTTTGGGCTTGGCCGGGAAGCTTGTTCCAACAACAAAACCGTGCTCAACAAAAGCATTCTTCACAACAATCGCAGGTTTTTTTTCAAAGAAATCTCGTGGAGGATCCGGTTCAAAAGGCGCGAGAAACAGCCAGTCATCACCCATGCGACCGCGCTTGATGCCGAGGATACGGGATTCAAACTTGGTATCGTGCGAGGAAAAGACCATTACCTTGCCAATCTTTGCCTTTTCTCGATCTAACCATTGCGTCCAATCAATAATATCGAAAGTGTTGCTTTCTGGTGAAGGTTTGAGAAATGATTTGTATTCCTCAGGTAGTTCTGGATGTGATGCCACATGGGCCTCCGTTAGCACAATAGCATGAATAAAGGAAAATATCTGATTCTCTCCACTTGTGCAATCTGTCTTCTCTCGTGAATTCAACTCCTTGGAACCGGCACGAGGATATGTTATTTTTATTTTCGTGAATTTCGTGTTATTCTTGTTTTGATTTGCGAACACTGCTTTCACTATATAGCTTAACGCAAGTAAACCAGGTAACCGGGGAATTGTCCGGCGCTGGCGCCATCAGGCTGATGTCGGGCAACCAACCGTTATTGGAGGGGACATGCACTACAAACCGATGGAAGACTGGTTACTGCAATATGGATCAAAGAGTTACATCGCCCCGCAGGAATGGGCAGATCTTCCTGACGAACTCCAGCTTCAGCTTGAAAATTACGCACAGGACGAAGCCGTCAATCGTGCGCTGACACTTGCAAAATCAGGTGAGATTTACAGCAGTGATGCAGATGCGGTTGGCAGGCTTGTTAGTGATATGGCGCGGGTCTGGATGCTCGATGCCGATGCCATTCGTAGAATTGTCGAAACATTTACCGATGCCTTGCCGCCGCCTCCAGGCGAAGAACTTGATCGTACCGTTGTGCGCCTGTACCGAAGAAGAGATTCGCTGAACTGGCAGGAACTGAAGAATCTGGTTGACCAGGAAGATTTCCTGAAATTGATTCACACAATCGTTGAGTATATACAACTGAACCCGAAACGCAACCTTGCGCGGGAAGACGCCCTCCAACTTCTCCAGAAAGCCTACGATGACTGGGTATTGCATACTCCTGAAGCAGCCATTGATGAACTGATTCACTTGCTGGAGAAGAACGATAATCATGTTGCCATGCAGGATGTTCACGATATCTTCATAAGAAGGAATGCGATCAACAGCGCTCATGCGATAGAACTGGGAATGGACCTTGGGGTTGATTCCGCAAATCCAAAGGAACTGATTCGTTTCCTGGAACGCTTCTTTGATCTGATGAGCAAGCGTGGCGAAATGGCAATGCACCTGGAATATGATGTCCTGGAATTGCCGGATGAAGATATGGACGATGACGAGGCCGTTATAATTACAGCAGCGGATGATCCTAAGGACACTGACGATCTGAAATGGCAGGAAGCTGTTGACGAACCTGAGAAGGAAACTTCGGATATAATCCAGGAAGCGGAGAGAATACTTGTCGAAGATGAACCGCAAATGGAAAGTGAAGAAGCAGAAGAAGAACCGGCTATTGCTGATACTGAACCGGAAGCTGACGAAGAGGTGAAAGAACCGGCAGATTCCGCTGAACAGGTTGAAGAGGATGAGATAGAGGAAGATGAAGAAATAGCAATTGGAATGGCAGAAGAAGACGAAGAAACAGAGCTGGAAATTGATGAAGAGACCGAAGACGAGAGCGTGGAAGGAAGTGTTGAAGTAGAGGATGCAGCTTCTTTCGGGCAGGAAGATGGCGACGAAGATGAAACGGTGAACGAAGAAATTGAAGAAGAAGCAATCGTGGTGCAGGAAGAAGAACAGTCTGAAGAAGAACCAGAATCGGAAGCTGTCGTTGAAGAAGTTACTCCCAATGGAGAAATAGAGATTGAAGAACCAGAAGCTGAAACCGAGCCTGAAGAGACAGTAACAGTAATCGATCTGAATTCAGATGTTACTGCTGAAGCAAAAGCTGAAGAACCAATGAAAAGAGAGCCTGTTTTACCTGACTTCCTGGCGTCGGATACGGTTGCTGAACATGATGATGACAAGGCCATTGTCGGAAGTTGGTGGGAAGCACAGAAGAAAGTGTATAAAGAAGACAAAGCAAAGGAAGCGGCTAATCCCAAAGGCAGTATAAAAACAAAAACACAGGCCATTGACAAGAAAGGTGGTTTTCTTTTCTGGAAGAAGAAGTAGTATAAAGCTCACGTGAAACAAATCTATTTTACGGAAAAAACGCCTGTACCGTCTCGTATGTGGCCGGGGACAGGTACATTTGAATTGCAGTGTATTGCAAGAACATTCTATCTTCCGTTCTACGTTTGGTCCATCCGTTAACAATTCGTTTTGTGATTGCAAGAGGAGTGTATCATGGCACAGTCGGCAAACCTTGGCTTCCCACGGCTTGGCTTAAAGCGTGAGTGGAAAAAGGCCAGTGAGGATTATTGGAAGAAAAAGATTTCACTGGATGAGTTGGTTCAGATGGCCAACGAATTGACGATGCGCCATTGGCAACTCCAGATGGATGCCGGGATCGATTATATCCCCTGCAACGATTTCGCTTTTTACGATCTGATGTTGGATACTGCTGTGTTGGTTGGCGCTGTGCCGGAACGCTACGGTGATTTTTCAACCGGCGAAATTGATATTGATACCTATTTCGCCATGGCGCGTGGACGTCAGGATGAGACGACAGATGTGATCGCCATGGAGATGACCAAATGGTTTGACACCAATTATCACTACATCGTGCCCGAGTTTACCCGGGATATGCAATTCCGCCTGGCTTCGAATCATCCTTTCAATGCGGTTATTCGAGCACGTGAAGCTGGTGTGAAGAACCCACGTCCGGTACTTATCGGCCCTGCGACTTTCCTTCTGCTTGGGAAAGCTGTCGAGGAGAATGTGGATTTCTCTGCATTGTTGGATTCCCTGATTGATGTTTATGCTGAAGTGCTGAACAAGTTTGGAGAGATGGGCGTTGACTGGGTCCAGATGGATGAGCCCGTCCTTGTCTACGACCTGGATGATGAAGAAAAACAACTCTTCGAAAAAGCCTATGCAAAGCTGAAAAATGGCGCCAACCGTCCCAGGATGATGATTGCCACCTATTTCGGCAGCATTGCGCATAATGTGGAACTGGCAGTTTCGCTTGGTGAGGGTTTGCATGTTGACCTGGTACGTGCGCCAGAACAGTTGGATACCGTACTGGACCATCTGGCGGATGAACAGGTGCTCAGCCTGGGCCTGGTAGATGGACGCAATGTCTGGCGCAACAACATGGACAACAGCCTGGTTCACCTGAAGCATGCGGCGGAGGTTGTTGGCGCTGAACGTGTGCAGGTCGCGCCTTCCTGCTCTCTGCTGCATAGTCCGATTGACCTGAAGGAAGAGAAAAAGCTACACCCCATGGTCAAGCAGTGGATGGCATTCGGCAAGCAGAAGTTGCGTGAAGTTCATGTTCTCAAGGAAACGCTGAACGGTCAAGTCCTGCATGTTCAGCAGGATCTGGTCGAAATGCGTACTGCGCTGGCCATGCGTGAAGCATCACCGCTGGTACACAAACCGGACGTGCAGAATCGCCTGAAAGCATTGACAGAGGATATGGCGCGACGTTCTACTCCGTTTACGGATCGTCATAAAAAACAGCAGGCCAAACTCAGTCTTCCGATGTTGCCGACAACGACCATTGGTAGTTTCCCGCAGACACGCGAGATACGGCGTCTGCGTTCTGACTTGCGAAAAGGCAATATCAGTACGGAAGAATACGAGAAGAAGCTGGAAGAAGCCATTATCGAGACGATTCGCTACCAGGAAGAGATCGGGTTGGATGTCCTGGTTCACGGCGAATTTGAACGTAATGATATGGTAGAATACTTCGGTCAGCAACTTGACGGCTATATCTTTACGCAGAATGGCTGGGTGCAGTCATATGGGTCGCGTGGTGTAAAACCGCCGATCATCTTCGGTGATGTCGCGCGGAAGGGACCGATGAGTGTGCGCTGGTCCAAATTCGCCAAGGATCAGACAGACAAGCCGATGAAGGGGATGCTTACCGGTCCGGTAACCATGCTGCAATGGAGCTTTGTACGTGATGACCAACCGCGTCATATCACGGCCGAACAACTGGCGCTGGTAATCCGTGACGAGGTTGTTGACCTGGAGAGGGCCGGTATTGATGTTATCCAGATTGATGAGCCGGCAATTCGTGAAGGACTGCCTCTTCGGAAGCAGGATTGGAATGCCTATTTCGAGTGGGCGATTCGCTGTTTCCGCATTGCGGCCAGTGGTGTGCAGGACGAAACCCAGATTCACACCCACATGTGCTACAGTGAGTTTAATGACATGATGGAAGCGATTGCGGCAATGGATGCGGATGTGATCAGCATCGAAGCCAGCCGGAGTCGGATGGAACTGCTGGATGTTTTCGACCAGTCAGACTTCGTTTATCCCAACGATATCGGTCCGGGTGTATACGATATTCATTCGCCGCGTGTCCCTTCACAGGATGAGATAGCGGGATTGCTCAAGGTGGCTCTGAAGCATGTTCCCGTGGAACGGCTGTGGGTGAATCCGGATTGCGGCCTGAAAACTCGTGGCTGGGAAGAAACACGCCCATCGCTTGAAAACATGGTCGCCGCTGCCAAACAGGTTCGTAATGAAGTGTAATATTTTCGTTTGGTTTTAGTAGAAGCAAACATTTTACCCGGTATTTGTTCTAATACCGGGTTTTTCGTAAATATTGCTATAGTAATAACTCCTGGTGCGTTGTTATTTTGCGTAATTCGTGTTTTCTTTGACTATATTTTGCTTACCATGGGACGATAATCTGGTCTTTTAAACGATCCTTTCGTGGAAAGAAATTGTTTGAATCAAAGTCCGGAACTGGCTGTCTGAACACCTGTGTGCAGGGAGAATTGTAATACGGGAGAGAAACGATAGTGGCTGAACTATCAGAATCTGGCTTTGCTGAGCAAGCGCCTCTTTTCTATACCCTTTTCCATTCTCATCCGGCTGTGATGTGCCTGGTGGATGTGGAGTCGCTGATTATTACCAATGCAAATCAAGCTGCCGAAGCATTTTACGGCTATGCGCACGGCCATATGATTGGTCTGTCCATAGCTGAAATAGCGACAGAGTCACCGGCTATAATAAAAGACAGCCTCGCACAATGTGGTTCGGAAAGGCTGGCAAAAGTTGTCACCAGACACAGACTCCGTAATGGAGAAGAGAAAGCAGTTGAAATTCATATTCAGTCTTTTGAGAACCATTTCGGCAAAGAATCGATATTGGTTATAATCCATGATATAAGCGAACAGGAAGCAATCAGAAAGCAACTGAAAGACCAGGAGGCGATATATCGTGCCGTCGTAGAAAATGCAAATGAAGCGATTTTTATTACCCAGGATGGTAAAATCAAGATGTTCAATGATACCTTACTCCAAATGATTGGGTATACACGAGAAGAGCTGGAAGAACTCCCCAATTTCCTTCCTCTGGTCCACCCGGATGATCGCCGCGCTACCATGGAGCGTCACAAACAACGTCTTGCAGGTGTTCCGGGTGTTACCGCCGACTACCTTTTTCGAGCCATCGGTCATGGTGGAAAAACTCGCCTGGCGAAAATGAAGGTTGTCCTGATTGAATGGCAGGGCAGGCCGGCAGCGCTGAATTTTGTGACCGACGTGACGGAAGCGGAAGCGACTTCTTCTGCGCTGAAGCAACGGGAAATCCTCTTTCAGGAGTTTATGGACAATTCCCCGATGTCCGCCGTCGTTGTGGATGAAAACCTGCGTATCACCTTTGCCAATGCCCGGGTTAAAATGGACTTGGGACAGGACGTAGAAGGAAAAACAATCAAAGAGATTTTCGATCCTGAATTTGCTGAAGAGTATACGCTCCATTATCAGAAGGTTTTTGATTCAGGTCAGGTGATCGAGGCCATTGAACGTCATCAGAAACCGGATGGACGAATCGGTTATACTCTTGCGCTGAAATTTCCCCTGACCGGTCCGAACAACGAAAAATGGGCTGGAGCGACACTGCTGGATATTACGGAACGTATCGAAAGCGAACGTGCCCTTCGAAAAACAAATTCGCGACTAAACGCTATCATGGAAGCGATCCCTGACCTGCTATACCAGAAGAACAAGGAAGGGAATCTGGAACTTGTCAACCAGGCATTTGTTGATTTCATTGGGCTGCCCAAAGACAAAATTCTCGGAACAAGAGACACGGATTATATGCCGCCTGATCTTGCCGCATCTTGTATGGAATCGGACCGGCAGGTTTTGGAACATGGAAAATCTATCGAAGCTGAAGAAACCATGGATTTGGGTGAAGCAGGGATAAGAACATTTTCCTCACGTAAAGTACCCTTGAAAAACGAAGACGGTGATGTGACCGGCCTTGTTGGGTTAAGCCGTGAGATTACGGACGCCAAGCTGGCTGAAATCGCACTCAGGCGTTCCGAACGTGATTACCGTGGCCTCTTCGAGAATGCGCACGATGCCATAATCATATTTGAACCTGAGTGCGAACAGGTGTTGGAAGTCAATCAAAAAGCCTGTGAACAGTATGGGTACAGTCGTGAAGAGTTTCTAACCCTGACGCTCGATATAATTTCGACCAATATTGAGAATGGTAAACGTAAAATTCAACGGCTAATTGACCAGGAAGGCAGACTCAGCTTTGAGACGATTCAGAAAAGAAAAGACGGTTTACTCCTGAACGTAACCATCAATGCCTCGCTGGTTGAGTACAAAGGAAAGCGTGCAATCCTTTCGCTAAACCGTGATATTACTGATATTCGCAACGCTGAGAAGGAAAGGCGCAAGCTTGAGGAGCAGGTCCGCATCGTTCAGAAAATGGAGAGCCTGGGTATTCTGGCCGGTGGTATCGCCCACGATTTCAATAACCTGCTTACTGGTGTTCTGGGCAATGCTCAGCTCCTGGAACTTGAGCTGAAAGATCAACCGGAATTACTGGATCTGCTTGAAGAAATCGACCATTCTGCGACAAAGGCTGCCAGCCTGAGTCGGCAAATGCTCGACTATTCCGGGAAAGGACACTTTATAAAGAGAAGAATGAACATCAGGGAAGTAATTGATAATACCCTTGGCTTGATCGAGAACACAGTTACACGTCAACATCATATCGAAGTAAAATCCACCCCGAATGTGCCGCTGTTTCATGCTGATGAAACCCAGATTCGCCAGTTATTGATCCAATTGGTCACCAACGCCTCGGAAGCTATTCCATCTGAATCGGGATCCATTATCCTGGATGTGTCCAACGGCAAGTTTGACGAAGAAGCCCTGGCCAGCCGTTATGTCCAGGAGCCTTTGCTGCCCGGTGAGTATATCGTCCTGGAGGTGCGGGATAACGGCGAAGGTATGCACCAGGAAACATTGGAAAAGCTCTTCGATCCGTTCTTTACTACCAAATTCACCGGGCGCGGCCTGGGACTGGCAGCTTCTCTCGGAATAATCAGGGGACACAATGGTACAGTTCAGGTCGAATCAACCGTAGGCAAAGGCAGCACATTCAGAGTCTATTTTCCGGTGGCTCCCGAACAGCAACTGGCAGAATCGGACCATCCTGCGATTAGACCTGTATTAAGCGGCAGACCGCGAATTCTGCTGGTTGATGATGACACCACAGTCCGCACCGTAACCAGGAAGATGCTCGAACGGCTGAACTATCGTGTCACATCTTCCGCTTCAGGCGAGGAAGCGCTGCAACTGGCCGAGGATAAGGATCTGAACATTGATCTGGTTCTGTTGGATATGAGCATGCCTGGCAAACCAATCGAAGAGATTTTTGATGAA
This sequence comes from bacterium, assembly GCA_963669175.1. GTDB lineage: Bacteria > Electryoneota > Electryoneia > Electryoneales > Electryoneaceae. The sequence continues at coordinate 4,886,261 of OY769902.1, read as the reverse complement.
ATGAGAACTCTTCAGCCCGATACGCCCATCGTGATCATCAGCGGCGCTGCCGAGACTGATGCACGTGAGCGTTTCGCGGGGAAAATGGTGGCCGGGTACATACAAAAGCCGATGAAACTGAATGTGCTGGATCGTATCCTTAAAGAGTATCTGAAAGCCTGAAACGCTCCTGCATCATGACAGAATCCAGCCCAAGCCGCTTTACTCGAGGCGGTGGTGGTACAAGTTCCTTACCGATTGTCATCAGCATCACGGGCAGATAGTTGTCCGGAATGGCGAGTTCTTCCATCAGTCGCTTTCCGTTAAAACCGATAATCGGCGCTGTTGACCAACCACGTTCAAACGCGGCCAGCATCAACATTCCCGCCATGATAGAGGTGCTGCGAATGGCTTCGTCACGCTGCATCTCCGGGCGCGTACCATAGAACCCTTCAGAAACACGACGCAAGTGAGAATCGTCCGGATAATACCCCTTTTCGATCCAGTCTTCGATGAACAGGCCTACATCCTCGTGGGCGTTGATCTTGCCCAGGATGATCAGTACTGCCGAAGCGTCACGAATATGGTGTTGATTCAATGAGAGATCGAATAACTTTTGCTTGCCTTCCCGGGATGTTACCGAAATAAAACGCCAGTGGTTCAGGTTAAACGAGGAGGGGGCCAGCGTGGCCAACTGGAGCAAATCGCGCAATTCATTATCCTGTATCGTAACCGACGGATCATACGAATGCACCGACCGTCTTCTTTCAATCGCTTCCTGTACTGTCATGGCTTTTTCAGGTTCTCCGTTAAATGATGTTGGGTTGTAAGGGTAGTCTAACATTAAAGACGAATCAATACTAATGAAAATTCAAGAGTGCTCCGAGGGAGAAAGTGCAATGAAAAAGAAAAACCTGCTCAACTGAGCAGGTCTATGCGGATACTGCAAAACTGTTTGTCAGGACAATCAATCGGCAATCGGGATTCTACACCACCTTTTCATTCAGCAGTCGTTCGATTACCTGATCAGTATCGATTCCATCCGCTTCGGCACGGAATGTCCGTACCAGGCGATGCCGCAGGACGGGTTTCGCCAGGGTCTGCACGTCACGCACTTCCGGCGTAGGACGTCCATCCAGAGCGGCACGTGCTTTCGCGCCGAGAATCATATATTGTCCGGCACGTGGACCGGCGCCCCAACGGATCCACTCTTTCACATAGTCTGGCGCTTCATCTTCCGCAGGACGTGTTTTCCTGACCAGATTCACTGCGTATTCCAACACATTCGGCGCGACCGGAACTCGTCTCACCAGTTCCTGCAAAGCGATCACATCTTTGGCGTCCAGAACCGGAGCAATAGCGCTGGCGTCACCGGATGTGGTCGAGCCGACGATGTCGATTTCTTCTTTCTGTGAAGGATACTCCACCAGCAGCATGAACATAAATCGGTCCAACTGGGCTTCGGGCAGGGGATAGGTGCCTTCCTGCTCAATCGGGTTCTGAGTAGCCAGCACGAAAAAGGGTTCTTCCAGTGTATAGGTTGTGCCTGAGGCGCTGATCTCATGCTCCTGCATGGCCTGCAACAAGGCGGCCTGGGTTTTCGGTGGTGTACGGTTGATCTCGTCCGCCAGCACGACCTGTGAGAACAACGGGCCGCGAATGAAACGGAACTGCCGTTTTCCTGTAGCGCGGTCCTCTTCAATGATTTCCGTACCGGTGATGTCGGTCGGCATCAGGTCCGGGGTGAACTGGATGCGGTTGAAATCAAGCTTGAAGGCCTGCGCGAGGCTACGAATGAGAAGGGTTTTCGCCAGGCCGGGAACACCCACCAACAGGGCATGGCCGCGCGAAAACAGCGAGATCAGCAGTTGATCCACCACTTCATGCTGCCCGACAATCACTTTGCTGATTTCATCACGCAAGGTCTGGTGCGCGTCTGCCAGCTTTTTCAGTTGCTGTACGTCCGGATGATCCGTTGCTGCCATCGTTGTTCCCGATTATCTGGTTGTTGTCGCTGTAAAGTACGAGAAACCCGACTCCTTATCAACGCCGCCTCCGGGGCTGGAATCCCCGGTGAAGCTTCACGGTTGCTTGTGTTACAGTGGATTCAGGCCGTAGGTTCCCTCAGGACAGGGAGAAGAGGATTCATCATGGTCGAGAAGAGAAAGAAGATCCGTGTATTGCACATCATCACACGGCTTGATCCGGGTGGCTCGGCGGAGAACACGGTGTTATCAGCGGAGCGTGTTGATCCGGAACGGTTTCAATCCATCGTCCTGACCGGGCCCGGTCTCGATGGCAGCGGCCCATCGGAGGAATATCGCCGTCGCCTGGGGGATCGTCTGCTGCTCGAACCCACCCTTGTGCGTCCCATTCAACCTCAGTCGGATATCCGTGCCCTGCCCGCGCTGACTGGTATTATTCGTTCCCTGCGTCCCAACATCATTCACCTGCACTCGGCGAAAGCGGGAGCCATCGGACGTGTAGCCGCAAAATGGGCGCGTGTGAATACAAAGGTCATCTATACACCGCACGGCCATGTTTTCTCCGGGTACGGCAGTTCGACCGCAAGTGGCGTCTTTACGAAAATTGAGAAGGGTTTAGCCGGTTGGGCTGATGCGATTGTCGGCTTGACCATGGATGAGTTGCGTGCGTTTGAGAAGGTTTCGGCCGGAAAACGTGAGCAGTTCTGTATTGTGCCCAGTGGCGTAGAGCTGACGCCGTATTATCCAAAACGTGGGCGCCGGGTTAAGGTTCGCAATGAGCTTGGTTTCGGCACGGATGATCTTGTGGTCGGATTTGTCGGACGCCTGACCGAAGTGAAAGGCCCGGACTTCTTCATCGAAACGGCTGGAAAGCTGGCTGAGAAGAATGAGAAGGTCAAGTTCCTGGTGGTCGGTGATGGCGACATGCGGTTCGACCTGCAGAAACGTGCGGAAGAACTGAATCTGAAGGATCGTATCCTGTGGACCGGGTGGCGAAAAGATATCCCACACCTGTATTCGGCCATGGATATCCTTGGCCTGACCAGCCGTAACGAGGGCCAGGGGCGTGTGCTGGTGGAGGCAATGGCTGCCGAGACCCCCACAGTTGCCATGAGTACCGGCGGAGTGTCCGAGGTGGTCGAAGATGGTGCAACCGGGACATTAGTGGAAGCCGGGAATGTAGACGCGATGACGAATGCGCTTTCCACGCTGCTGGAGGATGCGGACCTGCGCAAACGTCTGGGAAAAGCCGGACGTAAACGCGCTGAAGATTGTTTCTCCATCGATGTCATGATCAACCGCCTCGAATTGTTGTACCAAGGGTTGCTCGATGGCCAGAAACCTCAGACGATTTTGCCGGTTTGAAAAGAGGGTGTGAGGCAAAAGGGGACAGTCACCTTTTCGAACAGCTATATCATGAAGTGTATTATTTACACGAGACGAAAGGGTAATAGCCCCCTTTTTTTGCTCCTGAATTCTTTTTGGCCCCGACCGGCTTGAAACAGACCGCAGCGAAGCGAAGGCTGTTGTCCGGCGGGGTTTATTGTAAATTATTTCAAGGAGTTAGTCCTTCAGTTGCTATCCACACGAAAAGGGTTTTAGTAGTTTTACTCCGAAGGAGTTAGATAGGTGAGCCCCGGGTAGGTGTCGTCAGTTTGACGCCTACCCGGGGTTCTTGTCCACAGGGCATTCAACTCTGAAGGAGTTGGATAGAAGACTGGAAATGCGCTGATGACGAGCACCTTTATCCAACTCCTTTGGAGTAGATCATTTTGGGAATCCTTACCCCGGGTGCGTGCCAAACTGACGGCACGTACCCGGGGCTCGCTTATCTAATTCCTGCGGAATAGTCAGACACACGAAGATGTGAGAAAGAAAAAGGGCTTGAATGGGTGGCGGAGTGCAACTGTCGGGATTATGTCGCTCGAGATCCCCGATAGCAGCAAACATACGCTGCTTCAGGGATGACATGCGGGTGATGACATGCGGGGAATGACACGTATACGTGGATGACATGTGTGTGAGATGGTCGTTTGGCCCGACTGCTTGCTGTCGGGATTGTGTCGCTCGAGATCCCCGCTAGCAGCAAACAGACGCTGCTTCGGGGATGACATGAGGGGGATGACATGTGTGTGAGATGGTCGTTTGGCCCGACTGCTTGCTGTCGGGATTGGGTTGCTCGAGATCCCCGCTAGCAGCAAACAGACGCTGCTTCGGGGATGACATGAGGGGGATGACATGTGTGTGAGATGGTCGTTTGGCCCGACTGCTTGCTGTCGGGATTGTGTCGCTCGAGATCCCCACTAGCAGCAAACAGACGCTGCTTCGGGGATGACATGAGGGGGATGACATGTGTGTGAGATGGTCGCTTGGCCCGACTGCTTGCTGTCGGGATTGTGACAACTATTCATAACGAGACGCAGGGATGGATATTGCACCTCTGCGCAATCACGACTTGCCTCCTTACCCTCATGAGTCCCAGCCATTCTTGCCGTTTGTATACTCAATCAAGGAATGCAGCATCGCAGTACGGCAAATCGGGCCACCCATCCTTATACATGAGTTGCTTTCTTCGCTTGAACCGCCATACGCCTCAGTTTGGCTCCTGCTGTAGCTTGCATGAAATTTCTGTGACATTTCTCCACCGCTCCAAACCTACACTTTCCAATGCTAGTTGACCGATTTATCTGATTCGGTCCACTACCGATGCATTCCATGGGGGCAGTATCTAGAACAGTTGAAGAAGGTTTAGATCACGTGGTACGTAACCTGGTCACGATTACACTGCTGACCCTTGTGGGAATGGCAGTACTATATCCATACACCGCTGAAGCCGCTTTTATATCCGGCGTCGTTCTCGATTCGGAAAACGGGCAACCGTTAGCCAACGCCAATATCCGTGTGGTGGGCACTCAACGTGGCGTGGCAACCGATCTCGATGGTCGTTTTCTGCTGCAACCCTCGCCTCTTGGAAAAGTCAGCCTGGAGATATCAAACCTGGGCTATGCGACCCATACGGAAGAGCTGGTAGTAACCGTTGAAGGAATAAAAGACCTCACTGTCTTTTTAATTTCTGATCCGGTTGAGCTGGACCAGGTTGTCTATACAGCCACTCGCACCATCCAACTCCTGAAGAATGTCCCCGTAGCAACAGAATTGATTACCAGCAAGGATATTGAACAGTCGGAAGCCACGACTGTGTCTGAAGCGCTGCAAAACGAGATTGGGATTGACATCCGTGAGGATTTCGCGGGACAGGGAGTAACCATACAGGGCATGGACCCGGAACGTGTGCTGGTGCTTGTCGATGGAAGCCGTGTGATCGGACGAGTGGATGGTTCGATAGACCTGAACCAGCTTTCCACACAGGACGTGCAACAGATCGAAATCGTTAAAGGGGCAGTATCTACCCTGTATGGCAGCGAAGCGATTGGCGGTGTGATCAATGTAATCACCAGCCGAAATACCGCGCCTTTCAGCCTTGGCGCCCAGGTTTCCGGCGGTGGGTACATTCCATCGCAAGGGAATGATGAGCTGAACCGTACACGCATTCACGCCCCTATCGCAGGATCGGCGCTTGATCTGTCGCTGGGGAGTGAGAAGACACGCTTCCGTTCCGGTCTTCGCTTTGACACAAACGATATCATGGATTCCGACCCTTCCACGGCCCATACTGAAGGCGTGGAGGGGGCCGATAAGGTTACCGGATTTGCTCGCCTGAGTCATGACATCACCCCGCCCGCAACACTGACCCTCGGTTTCCGGACCAACCAGGAAGAGAAACTCTGGATCGAAGATGCCGGGCTGCAATCGGTTCAGGTGGCCTATGATGATGAGGAATTCAACCGGCGTGTGGATCTTTCTGCTGAACTTGATTGCCGTCCGGGCTGGGCGGAAGTCTATTCTCTGAAAATCTACCGTTCCCAGAACACCCACGATTGGGCGAAATACACCCAGACTGACAATCGTATCCGCAGGGATTTCAGCGAGAGTGATGAGGAGTACCTGGAAATCGGGGGGCAGGCAACTCGTAATTTCGGGGCTGCACATCGAGTGATTTTCGGTGCGGATGTATACTGGTGGGACATTGAAGCCCACAACCTGATGAGCAGCGCGCTGCGAAGTGATTTTAACGCTAAAATCAATGCCTGGGACGCATTTGTTCAGGATGAATTTATCCTTAATCCCCGCTTTACCCTGGTGCCGGGAGTGCGGTATGAGCAACATGAAGTGTACGGAGTTCACATCAGCCCCAAGATCAGCGCCATGTGGAAACCGTGGGACAGCATCCGGGTACGCTCCTCCGTAGGTCGTGGTTATCGTGCGCCATCTTCCAAGGAACTGTATTACACCTTCAACCATGCTTCGGCGGGTTATATCGTGCGAGGGAACCCGGATCTCGAACCGGAGACCTCGATCAGCTACACCTTCAGCGTGGAGCATACCTACAAGGATCGTTCCACCTCACGTATTTCCATGTTCTACAACGATATGGAAAACCTGATTGATTTTGATTCTCTGGGGGTTACGGAAGAGTTCTATACCGGTATTTACCAGTATGAGAATATTGTATCGGCGTGGACACGTGGCGTTGAAATAGAACGCACCTTCCTCGTTGGCAATAACTGGCGTTACGGGATCGCATACAGTTACCTGGAAACAAGGAACCGTGAAACGGATCAGGAATTAATGCGCAGGCCAAAACACTCAGCGCGTTTCCTGGTCAACTGGCATCCTGAACCGTGGAACTTCCGCCTCTGGGCACGTTATACCGGTGCCATGTGGTTCCAGGATCGTTTCGGTACTGACGACCAGGTGAGTAATGAGCAGACCAACCCGTATACACTCTGGAATCTTGCCGTCTCCCGGGAGCTTCCGCATGGCTTCCGTGCCGCCTGCAAGCTGGAAAACCTGTTTGATGAGACAGATGCCCGGTACGGCCCCTATCGCGGACGTACTGCGCTGTTCATTCTTTCCTACAACTACAGTACACAACAGTAGTAACACAACATACCAAGGAGAGTAAACCCATGAAGCCGAAGTTTGTTTTATTCATTTTGCCCATCGCATTTGTTCTTGGTTTGGGCTTCATCGGCTGTTCAGATGATGATGACAACACCAACCCGGCCGGACCGTCAGACGAGGATACTGTATCGTATTCGGAATACCAGATAGACGCGACTGACGCAGAGGCCTTCGTTTATTACAGCCTCGCAACAGATCAGGAAGTGACTGTTTCTGATCCTGAAAGCAGCACCGACTGGAGCGTAGGCTTCAAGCGTTATCAGCTCAAGCTGAATGGCGGATCATCCGGCACGTCCGGGATGAAAGCGGTAGACCTGGAAAGCCTTGGCAACGAATACGGCACTGATTTTGAGGGCTTGGTAGAGATCCCACAAGTAGCGGATGACGAGTGGGTGGAAGACGCGACCTCGTATGTCTTCGATGGCTGGTATACGTACGATCCGACTAACCACACAGTTGATCCTTCCAATCGTGTTTTTGCCTTGCGTGGCGCTGATGGTGAAAGCTATGCCAAGCTGATAGTCACTGGAATAACCCCGGCCGGGATGATGCAGATCGGTGCGGTTGAACTGACCTATGTTTACGATGCTGAAGGCGGTGACTTGTCCGGCGATCCGGTAGTTGTGACAGTAGAAGATACAAATTCAGACAACAGCATCTTCTTTTCTTTCGCCACGGGTGCAGGGGTTGAGATTGATGACCCGGCCGCATCGACAGACTGGGACATCTGGTTCGATGGATTCACCGTAAAGATCAACGGTGGCATCAGCGGACTGGGTGCGTCAGGGGTCTATCCGGCCTATGATGATGATAACTACAACGATTTCGATACCATGACCTCGGCGCCTCCGGATATGGGCGGCAGCTACGAACAGGATTCGGTATCCTCCGTGTTTGATGACTGGTACGAATACAACAGCTCTACCCATGAGCTGCTCAGCACCGAACATGTCTACCTGATCCTGACCGGCGATGCAGTGTATTACAAGTTCCAGATTACCAACTACTACAAGGTTGTTGACGGTTCACCTGTATCCGCCTGGATTGCTTTCAGGTACAAAGAACTGTAGATACACACGCAGTTCCGCAGAAAGATTCACAGGATGGACAGGATATGAGGGATAAACAGGATGAAAAGATTATTAATTTAAGATATTACTTTATGACAACCTGTTATTCATGAAGAGTTCTTGTTGAACATTGTGGCCCCGTTTGCTGTGTAAACGGGGCCTGTCTTTATTGGGGGGAAGCTTCTTGCTGAAATTTCTAGCGATAACTTTCGTGCGCCTTTGCCCTTTCTTTTTCCTTTGCGTTTTAGTGCCTTTGCGTCTTTGCGTGAGACATGCAGTTTTGTAAATGGATATTACAGCAAACTGAGTGCGCCCACTGGAGTGAATTTTCGCATACACCCATGCGGGATTCCGTCGTCCCGGTATTACATTAGGAATACCAAAGAATCGTCTAAACCAGTGAAGGGAGTGAACCATGGCCAACGGAGAACGTCCTTTTGATGAGACCAAGGCAGTCGCTTTGGCTTTTATCGCTTATTCCAGCCTGTCCAATGGTGAGATAGTTGAGGAAGAGAAGCAGAAGATCCTGGAAATCCTGGATGATCTTCCCTTTGACACCAACCTGGTTGACCTGGAAACCAAGTTCAACACCATGTTGGAATACTGGCTGGCGTTGGGTCTGGATGACCGTATCGAAACCCTGCACGACATTTTCCGCCTGATTGGTGAGTCGTACGGTCCCGTGTTCAAACAACGCTTCCTGCTTGATCTGATCAGTATTGCCAAGGCTGACAAGGCTGTGACCGAGGTTGAACATGGGTTGATCGTCAACTACGCGCGGGCATGGGGAACTGACCTTACCAATGGTGAATTTGAATGATGATGCAACGCGGGATGCAACCGCCACCACCCCAGGGACCGCAGCAACAACTCAAGATGATGACAGAACTGTTGCCGTTGACGACAGACGGCAACGGGCAGATGATTGATTTGACGGCTGAAGTGGGGCGCATCATCAAAAAACACAGTCTTGAATTCGGCACGGTCACTGTCTTTTGCAAAGGATCGACCGGTTCGGTTACGACCATCGAATATGAGCCCGGCCTGGAAGAAGATTTCCCGGAAGCAATGGAGAATATCGCGCCGTCCGAAGGGCATACGTATAAACATGACGCTACCTGGCATGACGGCAATGGTCACAGCCATGTACGGGCGTCACTGGTTGGGCCGTCTCTCACCGTTCCCATCGCCAAGGGCACCATGATGCTGGGAACCTGGCAGCAGATCGTGTTCGTCGATTGGGATAACAAACCAAGGCACCGTGAGCTGGTCGTATCGCTGATGGGTGTGTCGAAGGGGTAGAAAACTATTGACCCTTTTCGGTGTGAGAAAACCTGATCACAGAAAACAGAATCGAGCGTCTGGCTGAATCACTGGCAAAAGGGGACAGTCACCTTTTCGATTACCTTTATCACGAAATATCTCAATGACGCGCGACGAAAAGGAAACAGTCCCCTTTTGCTGCAGATTTATCGAGTATACACCTTACTACTTTAGGACTATTTCGGTGCCTCGCTGTTTCGTGTGGGTAAGATTCTGCTATACCATTAACCTGGATATAAGGGTCTAATTCGATTGAAAAGGGGAATTGCCGACGGAAAATGGGGACTGCCACACTTTTCGCCTGCGAATATGCCAGATATTGTTGACCATGTTTCATTTATACGCAAAATCATTGATCGCTGGGAAGATATATTGCGAAAAGGTGGCTGTCCCGGCATTTTCCAGTCCGGAGTCATCTTACAGAACAGGTAAAAAATCTGGTACAGTTACCTTTTCATCAATACTGATGTGATTGTTCTGCATTCAAAAGCATGAAAAGGTAACAGTCCCATTTTTCGCCTGCTTACCCATTCAAAATAGCGAGGAACCACTATTTCTCTATGTAGAATAAACCCCGCCGGGCAGCCGCCTTCGCAAGCTACGGCGGCTTCAAGCCGACGGGGCCAAATTCCACTTCCGCGTGATTCAAGCCGTCGGGGCCAAGGGCAAGGTGCTTCAAGCCGTCGGGGCTAAACAACCAACATCACCAGTTCCACTTCAAGCGTCCCATCACCATCTGAGGATTATCACCGAATTCTGTCACGTCCTCGCCCTGGTACACCATGCCCATAAGCGTCAAATCCACGTTGGTATGGACTGATACCGTCAGGTTTGGCCCCACGTAAAATGACTGATCATACGGATTGTAAATCCCGTTCAGGTTACCGGTGACTATCGGTGAGAAGGTGTAGCTTACTTCTCCGAAGACATCCAACCGGGATGGGGATAACTGCTTCTTATTAAAAGCATCATACAGCAACAACCCACCTGCTTTGTCGGTTGTACCCAGTTCGTTATAGAGCACTTCTGAATGCAGGTACAGGCTGGTATTGGGGACACCGTAGTCCACGCTTATACTGAAGCTGACGTAAGGATCATTGTCTGCATTGTACACGCTATCCCGGGGGAACGCATACAGCACTTCACCCTTGAACCCGGCATCGTGAACATCACCTGCCCATGAGAAGCCCGCTACCGTTTGTGCATAACGGCGGCCCAAGATCCAGATCCAGTCGTAATCCCAACGGTTCAACTGCAATTTGGCCGCAGCGATGGTCTTATCCTCATCACGTTTGGGCGAAACCGCCGCTTCCAGCTTGGACATGGGACCGAGATAATATTGCACACGAAACGCATCGGTACCGGGCATCTCTTCATTGTCAAAATCCAATGGGGAAGAGGGATTGAACAGGTCTGTCGGATTCCAGACCGTATTCACTCCCCAGGCCACACGTTGACGGCCAACCGTAACCTGCACATCGCCAACCATGTAATCCAGCCAGGCACGATCCGGAACCATGCTGACATACGCCTTGTCCTCTTCAACCAGGTCCGTATCCCAATCAAACAGAGTTTCATCTGCGGTGTAAAAATCAGCGCTCTGTTTCAAATCGTTAGCTGATTCCCCGAGAAAGGCGCGTTCCTTCAGTTCCAAACCGACTGTCAGGGAGGAAGAAGCATAATAACGGAAATTCTGACGCACATTCAGCAGGTTGGTGAAGATGTACTTGTCATCCTGCTGGATGGGCATACCATAACTCGGCAGTTTCCAGATCAGTGGGGTGTAGCGTACATACCCACGCGCCATGAGATCATCACGAAACCCGGCCTGGACAGCAGTCGTTGCCATGACCATACAAAGCAATGACAATGTGACAAGGCGACGTATCATGATTCCGAGGCTTTGGTTTCATCCGAGGTGATGTGACCGTCCTGCAAGGTGATCACTCGCCGTGCGCGCTTGACGACACGCTGGTCATGAGTTGAGAAGACGAAGGTCGCGCCTTGTGTCTCGTTCAGCTCTTGCATCATGTCAAGCAGATCGCCAGCCGATTTTGAGTCGAGGTTCGCCGTGGGTTCATCGGCCAACACAAATCGTGGTTTGGATGCCAGCGCGCGCGCCACTGCTACCCGCTGTTGCTGACCGCCGGAAAGCTCATGCGGTCTGCGTTTCATCATGTCGCCAAGACCAACAGCCGTGAGAAGCTCTTCTGCACGAGCGCGACGTTCCTGCTTGGGCTGGTTCTGAAGCAGCATGATGAATTCGACATTCTCGATGGCTGTGAGAACCGGGATCAGGTTGTATGCCTGGAATACGAAGCCAATATGACGCAACCGAAATTCGATCAGGTCGTTGGCTTTCATATGGGTAATGTCCTGGTCACCCACTATAACCGTGCCTGTTGACGGTGAATCCAAGCCGCCGATCAAGTTGAGAAGCGTGGTCTTGCCGCTGCCGGATGGTCCTACTAACGCCGCAAAATCACCGTCTTCAATGCTCAAATCAACACCACGAAGCGCATGAACAGGAACGCCCTTGTCGTCGTATGTCTTCTCGAGCTTGTTTGTCTGAATTACACTTGCCATCCGTCTACCCTTTCAGGGAATTAAGAATTCAAAGATTAAGAGTTGAGAATGAATGTTTCTGTTAAACAAAGTTTTGTCTTCATCTATCAAAAATTTGATATGGTCAACTATAAGTGAAAAATTGGTACAGTTACCTTTTCAATAACTCTTGTTACCATATTTGACCTCTATTGCTATGAAAAGGTAACAGTCCCATTTTTCACTCTATCCACTATCACCTTCTACATGATTATTCAATAACTTTAGAACTTTCTAAACTTTTCAACTTTAAAACTATGAGCTTCATTCCAGCATACCCGGCCAGGCATGGCCGGGCTAATTTCTTTACTTTTTTCACTTCTTAACCATATGTCCGAATCGCTTCCACCGGGTTCAGCCGGATCGCCTTGATCGCCGGATAGATCGCTGCGATAATGGCGGTGAGAAACGTGAGGACGATCAACTGTGGATAGGTATTAAAGGGCAATTCCGGGCGAATGACCGTACTCATACCGAACGCTTCGAGGCCATCGGAAACAGCTGCCAGGTTTAATCCGGTCTTGTTCACGATAGCGACTGTAGCCCATCCGGTAACCATCCCGCCCAGGCAGCCCAGTAGAGTCAGCATGATCGTTTCCAGTAGAATCATGGTGAAAATCTTTCCATGCCCCATACCAAGCGCCTTGATCACGCCAAACTCACGAATACGTTCAACTACAGCCATCAGCATGGTGTTGGTGATGCTGAAGGCAAGCGCTACCAGGATGATGACAATGAAAATCATCAGGTAATAGGCAGACATGTCGCTGTACATCCCCAGTTCCGGGCTGATTTCTTTCCAGCCTGCCACATCCAGATCAGGGAATGCCTGTTTCAAGCTTGTCGCAGTCGCATCAATGGTCTCAAAATTGTCAGCGAGAATGATGATCTGGTGAACGTTGCCATCCATACTGAAAACACGGTCCACATCGGACTGGCGAGCGAACATCGCGGTCTTGTCAAAGACAGAATTGACCGTATTGTACAGGCCGACAATACGGAACGCTCCCCCTGCGATATCACCATTGAGCGCCTGGGCCTGAAAGATCACTTTGTTCCCGACACGTAGCCCGAGTTTTTCTGCCATGGCCTGACCGATGACGATAGGATTCCGCTTGGAATCATTCAGCCATGTGCCTTCGACAAGACGTTCTTCCAGATCAACAACCGATGTGTCCGTTGATGGATCAACACCGAACAGTTGTGCCCCAAGCGAATTGCTGGCAGAACTGGCCATGCCATTGAGAATAATGCGTCCGGACGCGGCCTTAACTGATGCTTCCTGGCGTGTTCTGGTCAGCGCTTCAGCAGAATTGGGGATCACGTTGGTCACTTCCGGGTGATCACGATAGCCGGGAGCATGAATCTGAACATGTCCCAGACGATCACCAATAGCATTCTGTATGATCTGCTGTATCATGCCATACATCAGCCCATTGGCGAATAAACCGGCCCATAACCCGAGAATAATCGCTGTCAGGATCACCGCGCTTCGTTTCTTGTTGCGCCAGACATTGCGCCAGGCTATTGCTGCAATCATCGTTGCCTCTTTGAAGTAGAAAGTGAAAAAAGTGAAAAAAGTGAAAAAGATCCATAAAGTTCCTTAGCTGTAAAGTATCATAGTGACATTGTTGCATAGTGTCATAGTTACAAAGTTCCAAAGTTGTAAAGTTGCTGATTTGTCAATGCGATCAGACTTCTATTGCGCAGTATAACCTTCCCAATGCGACTAAAATTACTAATTACTAATTTCTAATTACTAATTCCTAATTCCTAATTCCTAATTCGTTCCGCGCATTGCTTCAATTGTATTCAATCGAGAAAGTTTCAGCGCCGGATACATGGATACTACCAGTGCGATTGTCATCACTACCAATCCCTGGTTGACGAACAGCATCGGGTCCAGTGAGAAGGGCATGACTGGTTCGAAACCATACTCAATCACAGCCTGTGCCGTATCGCCGGTCAGGGGGATCGGGTGCAGATGGAAATAGAACACTATCGGCCAACCGCCCAGCAGGCCGGAAGCAACCCCAATCAGGCATAACAGCAGGCTTTCAATGACAGTCATCAGGATCATCTTACTCCGTTGCATACCAACAGCCATGAGCATACCGAACTCACGTGTGCGTTCCAGTGTCATCATCAGGATAGTCCCGAAGATGCCGAACGTGATGACCATGTAAACGATTCCCAGCATGATCAACCCGCTGGCATTATCCGTCTCAATTCCCTGCACCAGTTCCGGCATCAGTTCACGCCAGTCCATGACCTCATACGCATCGCCCAGCATACCACGCAAATCCGCATGTATCGAATGAAGCACATCCTCATTTTCGATCATGATCGCCAGCGAGGTGGCACGATCCGGCGCCCCATACAGATTCTGAGCAACGGGCAATGTGAGATAGGCCATGCGGTTGTTCAATTCCGGCATCGGGTAATCGATGAGTCCCAGCACGGGGAATCGGTCGGCAGCCATTATACCATGATAACCCTGCCCCAGGACAACCAGAGTATCGCCGACTGAAACTTGCAGGTTCTTCGCGAGGCCCGCGCCGATGACAATGCCGGTATCATCATTTTTGAGAAACCTGCCCACGGATATCTTTTCACCAATCCTGGACATGGCTATTTCAGCGTCAGGATGAACCCCGATTACCATGCCACCCTCGGTTTTATCCCCGGCGGATAGCAGGGTGAAGGATTCGATACGTGGGGCCACATTGGTCACGTGTTCAACCTGGCTAACCTTCTCTGTCAGTTGAGAAACATCACCAAAGGAACGGTCAATGGTCTGCTTGTCCCAGTACCCATCTTTGTGGACCTGTATATATCCGGTGAAAAACGAGACGGCGTTATCAATAGATTTGGCGTAGAATCCCAGTTGCATCGAACGCATATACAAGGATAACAGTACTGCCAGACATATCGATGCCAGCGTGATGAAGCTTCGTCTTTTGTTCCGCCAGATGTTCCGCCATGCCAGTGTAAAGTACATGGAAATTCTCACTACCTGATCAATGTGACCTCAAGGCATCCACAGGATTAAAAGATGCCAGTCGAATTACAGGGTAAATGGATACTACAAGCGATATCCCCAGAACAATCATAGGGTGCGCAAGGAATAGTAAAGGTGAAATATCGAAGGGGATAATCGGTTCAAAGCCGAAATCCTCATACATTGCGGCCAATTCTCCGCTGAGCCGGAATGGGTGTACATGCAACCAGGCCAGTGCCGGCAATGCGACTGCGATTCCCAGGACAACGCCACTCAAAGACAGGAATATGCTTTCACAGACCGAAATGATCATCAGCAAGCGTTTCTTCATCCCTATCGCGATCAGGATACCATATTCACGCAAACGCTCCAGCGTCATCATAAGCACAGTACCGAAGATCCCGAAACCCACAACCATATACAGGATCATCAGAATAATCCACGAGCTCACATACTTGGTAGTCACCATCTGCGCCAGCTCTTTCAGCGTGGTCCGCCAAGTGAAAACTTCAAACGTATCCCCAAGCATAACCTCAATTTCCGAACGTCCTCTATCGGTATATTTGTCATCCGTAAGCATGACCGACAGGCTCGTCGCACGATCGGGAGCGTCAAATAAGACCTGAGCATCCGAAATTGTCATCGCAATGGCACGATTGTTCATCTCAGGGACCGGGTATTTCAAGATACCGATGATTGTATACGATCCGGCAGCAGTTACACCGTGGTAGCCCTGCCCGAGCAGAACAACCTCATCGCCAATCCCGATGCCAAGATTCTCGGCCAAACCTTCGCCAATTAAAACGCCCTGCTTTTCCGGGGAGAAATAATTACCGGACCGAACTCGACCGGAAAGCCCGTTCATCCGGTTTTCACGCTCCGGATCTACTCCTACAATCAGGGCGACTTCCGATTTGTCGTCAGACGCCGCAATGACTGCCGATTCCAGACGAGGGACCGCATGAGTTACATAGGGCAGCGTTTCAACTTGTTCGATCACCTGCTGTGTGTTGGCAAATGTGTTGTTGATTGACATCAGCTTCTGATAACCTTCGGCATGAACCTGGATGTAGCCGCAAGAGAAGGACGTCATGTTTTCCACCGTGTTCTTAAAAACACCCACTTGCAGCGATCGCATGAACAAGGCAAAGAACACAGCGCAGAATACAGACGCTATCGTGATGAAGCTCCGCTTCTTGTTCCGCCAGATGTTTCGCCATGCAAGACTGAAGTACATGTTGGGCTCTTCTGTATAAGTGAAAAAATGAAAAATGATATCAGTGAAAAAAAGTCTGAAAGTTACAAAGTCTGAAAGTTACAAAGTTGAAAAGTACTAAAGTCATATTAAAGTAAAATAGTTATTTTTCACAGCATATTACGTACTATAGTGTATATACAATATTAAAGCAATTCCTAATTCCTAATTCCTAATTCCTAATTGAGTATCACGGTCTTACTCGTTTCATGTACTGTTCGGTGAAAATATTATCATTCAAGTTTGTGTTGAATTCAGCGTTGTTATAGATCATAATCGTTTTGTGGCCGTCTTTATCCTGGGGCACCATCTCCCAATGAGTCGGCAGCATACGTCCCCCCAGGGTCTTCACGTCAGTCGCATTCATCACATTTACAAGTTCCATGTCTTCATCGTAAAACTCGATTTTGAGCTGCATGTCATGTTCTTTGGTCACCCACATTTTCACCTTGCCCCATACAACCGCCGCATCAGGATTGGGAATCATGGACACAACCCAGCAGTCACGGCCGTCGATCGTTTCCTCACCGACAAGCTCGTGTGAGTAATCGTTGACGATGGAGGATTCCTTAACCAGGTCATCGTTGGTAAAATCAGATCCCATCCAGGACTGCATCATCATGGAGGGGGGCAGTTTGATCACTTTTTCCACGGACGGGATATAGTTCCAGACCTCGTTGCCACGTTTGAGAAAAGTGGTGCCTTTGTCGCGTGCCGGTTCGGTTATGTAGATCAACGCATAGCTGGCGCCTTTCTGCCAGCTCTTCATGCCTATTTCACGGGTATAATCAGGGCGCACAACCTGCATGTGCATTTCAGTGATATTGGTTTCGCCACGCATGTGCTGATCCGCCCTGCGAATGATCTCTTTTGCATCAGGCTGGGCGAACAAAGGGCAGGCGCTGATTGTCAATGCCAATGCCAGTATTAAAAACATGTATCTTTTCACGTTTTCCTCCAGGGTATCAAAACAAAAAACTACATCCGTCAGGACTTCAATTCAGGTCCGCCAATCCTGCAAAGACTGTTGATTCTCTGTTCAACGCTTTCGCTGCGTTTCAGAATCGCAGCAAGTAAAAATTCACGCAGCTCTCGTTCCATAGCCTGATTTTCCAACGGTCCCGGCAAGTGCATGAACTCGGGCAAAACGAATACCAGGCTGTCCAACATACCGGCAATCATCAGGCTGACATGATTCGGGTCAAGTTTCCTGAACTCACCGTTGTCTACACCACGCACAAGGATCTCCTGAAGCAGCTTGATATACGGGACATCCATAAACTCGATTGAAAAAGAGGACATGGCTGTCAGTAAATCGGGATCCGTAAGTAGAACCTTGAAATACGGATGTTCACGACTGACTTCGAAATAAGCATCAACCTAAGACAGAACGCTTCTGCCGCTGATTCTGTTCTGGCTATTTCATCGTCACGAGAATTTGTCATGTGACTGATCACATGAAGCGCCAACTTCATCGCAATATCAATCTTGTTATCGAACAGCTCATAGAAGGTTCGTTTCGAAGCGCCAACTGCACGACAAATATCTTCGATGGTCGTCTTCTTGAAACCGTACCGAACAAAAAGCGTTTCTGCTTCCGTTAAAAAAGGAAGCGCCTTCTCCCATTGGGCGAGAGTTAAACCGGAATACTCGACAAAATCATGTGGATCACGCATCAGTCATGGCTTTCGTGTGAAACGATAAAACGCTAAAACGAATAAACGAAATAGATGCAATCGTTTCCGCAAGAGTACGGAAGGTCTGACCTCGGAAGCAACAGTCATGTTTCCTCCAGGAGCATATTCAAAGGCCGGGTGTGAATATTGCCATGATTATGGGTTTCGAAGGGGAGGATCAGTATGTGATTTGTTTGGGAAATGAAAGTTGCTGAATATTTCTGTCAGTAATTGTCGATCATAGTGTGGTGGGGTGTGTTGAGTGAAACCCTGAAATAACAGGTAGATAAATTCTGTTTCAACTATACCGATTTTGTTTTTATAAAGGGCTATCGGGTAGTCCATTCTCTGGGGGGGGGCGAAAGGGATTTCTGTGAAAATGTAAAGGAATCATAACAAAGAAGTTTGGCATTTTCTGGTTCTGAAAAGCCGAAACGAGAGTAAAATATTGTAATTATGTGATGTAGCAGTGTGTGGTTTCAAAGAAAAAGCTATCGAACAAGGTTTGCAGGAATTGTGAAGATTCTGGGCGGCAAGGTGTGGATGTATGGGGAAAAAGATGCCTTGATTAGCCTGTGTCATCAGTTGATATAGCCGTGATTTTTCGCAGATTTAACGGATTGTTGCATGGTTGAGTAGTGTCATAATTCGAAATGTGTGAGGTACCTCAATGACGGGGCTCACAGTTTTGTGTTTTTCTTGTTCTTATGTTCCATTGTCAAACTCCAACTACGGCCTGAGGGGAGGTCATGAATAGTAACTGGAGTCATTATCTCGGATTAGCCTTTGGCTTATCGATTTTTCATGTTTTTCTGAAAAAAAGTGTTTCGGCGAGGTCGCACTCGTGGAACTACGGGTATGCTCTATACTATATTAATGCGGCAGGTGTTTTATTCTCCCGATTGGCAGGAGAATTCAGGTATCGGCGAGGGATGGTGGACCCCAGCGGGAGGTTGGGGATGTCCGGGTTGCCAGAATTGTGTTTCCCACCGCAAAACTTCCTCTCGAAAGCTGTGCCATTGGTGCGGATTTTCGGGGATGAGATCCCTGGTGGGATCGTTACGTCTCGGAAGACAGCTATGGCTGACCATGCAGCTCTTCCAATGTTTACGCTAAACCAGAGCGAGGTTTCGATATGAGCAGGTATCGAACGTGCAAGCTATCCATAATGTTGCTGCTGGCAGTCATTATTTTGCCGGCCAGGAGTTTTGGTACGGTAACTGCAGAAGTCGGTTTTTATCAGAACCGCTTCCTCGTGGTTCCGGCAGGCCAGCTCATTGATCTGGAAAGCCTCGAAACTGGAGGCGAATTATCGCTGGACGCCATCGAAGAGTTTTTCTATATCCAGATCATTGCCGACCCAGTTGACCGTCCAAAACGCGTTTATATCCACATTACCGGCGAACTTGGCGGAGAACGAATGATCAATTTTGTCTCGTATCCGTTCACACTTTCCGACTGGTTCAGTGTTCATGGAAACGGACAATACTCCAACCTTGAAATCGCAGAGCTTTCAGAAGGGTCTGACTGGTTTTACACCAATCTGCACCAGACCTACTACTCTACCACAGATGAGCTGCTTGATCTGATTGAAGGTGGCTTTCTTGTCACCAGCACATTCACAATCAGTTTCCAGGTCTATGAAAGTCGAACCAACACGCTTCTATCCACCTTCAACAACACTGTCCAGGTGTACAACCCCACGCCACCGGAACTTCAGAATCCAGCTCATTTTGAGCAGGGACTTGAGCTTCCGGTAGAATTCTCCTGGGACTGGAGCGGCGGCGCCACACTGCCCAGCGACTGGACGCTTGTTGTTGCGGAGGGACCGGCCGGTTCTGACGGTGAAACGGTGATGGAGACACGCACCTCGTTGAACACGCGCTATGAAGGACAACCCACCACCACTACCATGCACCTGTACACCGGTATGGCGGGAGAGGAAGAGCCGCTTACAGAAGGACAATGGTATTACTGGCAGGTGTTTGCGGACGTGCCTTCCATTGTGCCTGGGGGTGAAGAAGAATACGCGAGTGAAATCTTCGCATTCCAGATGGAAGGTGGGCAAGCTGAGGACTGGGCGATTACGCTTTCAAGCCCGATGGATGGCAGCACTGTTGAAGATGCGCCTGTTGGTTTCAGTTGGAATTGGAACGGGGATGATATCAGCGCCGAAAACTGGTGGATCAAACTGGTAGAGGGAAGTGAAGAATCGGATGATGCGCTCGCGGCTATCGAGGGCGCCGGCCCCGGCAATACCCTGGTCAATACCAGTCCGGTTGTTGTGGGCAGTTACATGTATAACGAAACCGGTAATACCGCACTTCGCAGTGGCATCTGGTATTATTGGCAGGTCGGTATGATGGATCCGGAAACGCAGACAGAATACGTTTCTGATGCTGCAAGCTTCTATTTCAACCGTCAGGAGGATAATGGTCCCGGAAATGAACCGTCACCGGACAATGAACCCGGAGGCGGAGGGGATCAGAACGCTCAGCAGGTTGCCGCTTTGCTGCAATCCATCCTGACATCCGGTCAATATGAATCTGTTATGGAGCAGTTGTCAGGCTTCAGTCCGGGGACAATCAGGATTGATGACCAGGCTGGTTATTCCATATCCGACCTTTCAAACCTGGTGCGCCAGGAGGGATTTGAAGTGATCACAGTGCTTGTCGCTGGTGATGAATAGAAGGATGTCGGGGCAAGGTATTGAGGGGGCTTGTCCACGGGAGATGAACCGTAGAATCGGTTCACGGAAGAGGTAGAGTCATGAACATTGCAAAAAGTGTATTCCTTTGGACTTTGTGTGGGCTGATTCTGTTCGGCTCATTCGCGTTTGCAGAAAACGCAAAGACCATCGCAGTGGTGACTATGGTCCAGGGTGAAGCCGAGTATCAGAAAGCTGGCCAGAACTGGAAACCACTCTCTTTCGGGTTGGTGCTCGACGATGGCGACAAGCTGAGAACAGGTACGGAAGGCTTTATTGCACTTGTGTTTACCGATGATCGTACCGAACTGAAAATCCGTCCGAACAGTGACATTGTTGTTACTGCCCAAAGAAACGATGACTATTCCCTGAACAAACGTGTTTCCATGGAAGTGGGTGAGCTGTTTACCAATGTTTCCCAACAGAAGGGAAGCATGGAAGTGGCAACGCCAACCTCTGTCGCTGCTGTGAAAGGCACACAGTTCTGGGTGATGGTGAATGCGGATGGCACTACGGATGTTCTGACTCTGGAAGGTATCGTTGACCTGATGAACCTGTTGAGCGGCCTGAATATGGATGTCGGCCAGGGACAGCGTGGCACATCGGGCGCTGATGGTGATGTTGGAGTGGGTGGGTATACTGCGGAGAACCTGCCGCAATTCATCAATGAAGCGATGCCGAAGACCATAGAAATCGAGTATACAGATGAAGAAGGAAACGTGCGGACACTGATCATCAATTACCAGGATGCAGGCGGAGAAGAATAGTGGATGACGCTATCCGATTAAAAAACGCAGCACGAGTTGTATAGGAACTTTGTTGTTCCAGGCTGGTTGAGGGACCGGCTTGTTGGGGAGGGGTAAAACCAATGGGGAGCGTATCGTGAAGTCGTTACGCTACATGCTGCTTCTGGCAGCAGCACTGATGCTGGTTGCCTGTCTGTCCTGTTCGAAGAAACAGGCGGGACCATCGGCGAAGCTGGATATCGAACCTGTTTCGACTACCACAGCGGGACTGCCGGTCACTATCCGTGTGTCCGTAGACCAACTTAGCGAAAAGGCTGATGATAAGGTAGTTTCGCTGGAGTTGTTCTATCGGAAAGCGGGCGAGGCTGACTATGCTTCCATGTCCTTCAGCGAGAAGGATGGAGTCTATGAAGCCTCGATCCCAACGGATTCGTCGCAGGCAGGGGCGCTGGAGTACTATATCGTCGGGAAGCTGGCAAGTGGGAAAACCATTTCAGTGCCTGCTGAAAACCCGTCGTTGTCACCGGCAAAAGTGACCATACAGGAAAAGCCGGTTGAAGCAAAGCCGAAACGAGTCGCTGAGCAGCCCGTACGCCCCAAACCAAGACCCCAACCGGTCACCAGGAAAGAACCGGAACCCGAGCCGGAACCCGAGATTGCCATGGTCGCACCGGGAATCTCGCAAGCATACATCGATTCGCTGATCGCTTCTGTGTCACAAATCCAGCCTTTGGATGTTGACTTGAGTGAGAAGCAGATAGAATCGCAGTTCATGAAACCCAACCAGCTTGTGGCGACAGGTACGCAGGCAAAGGGATTCATGGTGCTTTCACCGCGACCGGATCAGGAGCTGGTCGCGGATGAGTACCTGGTTGCGATTTCGATGAATCCAAGTCAGACCAAGATTAACCCTGCCAACCTGATGGTAATGGTCGATGGGGTTGACAGGACTTCAGAAGCCACGATCACCAATGAAGTGGTTGTTCTTCCGGTGAAGACGACTACATCAGGAAACCATAACATCGTCCTTCAACGGAAAGCTACATCAGATTCACCGGCAAGAAGCGTTCTGAACTGGAGTTATACGACAAAAAGCAAAACGTCCGTAAAAACTGAATGGACTGAGGTAAGCGGGCGCGCCGGTGTTGAACTGATTTACCAGAATGTCAACGACGATCTGCTTCGCATTGCCAGGGAAACGGCTGCAATCGGGGCGCGTAGAGGGGATTGGAAGTTTTCCGCGAGAACCACAATATCCAGCGAAGAGAATAAACGACTGCAACCGCAGCATCGTTTCCACGGGAGCGTACAGTACAAAGATGTTACCCTGCAATTGGGTGATGTCAATCCCATGTATAATGAGTTGGTTCTGTGGGGACGCAGAACGCGTGGTATGGAAATGGCCTACAACGGTCAGTATTTCGGAGCGAAGGCTATCTATGGTGAGCAACGCAGGGCTGTTGATCCAAGGCAGTATCTCGCGTATTACATCGACGAGAGCGACCCGAATAACCCACTGCTGATGGCTGATACATCCTGGACTTCAGGAACATACCGTCGCTGGATGGGCGCTTTTCGTACCTATGTGCAGCACCCAAAATATTTTACACTTGGCTTGACTGTGATGAAAGCCAAGGATGATGAATCATCCATCGATTACGGCACCAAACCCAAGGACAATCTTGTTGCAGGTATGGATTTCAAAGCCTTCGCGGATCGCAGACGAGTGACCCTGTCCGCGGCAGTTGCCATGTCATTGTACAATGATGATATCTCTGATCCGGTGATGGATTCCTACAGGCAATATCAGGATCTGATTTATATCAATCAGCATTTTGATCCGGTACTGACCGATGAGGCTGGTGATTTCGGCGAGGCGTTGAGTACAGTTCTGGATCGTTCATTGTCTTTCAGAACCCGGTTGGGACTGCGTTACTTCAACCACAATATCCAGGCGGAAGTATATCGCATCAACAAGAGCTTTAAATCAATTGCCATGCCGTCGCTCGCGCAGGACCGTGAAGGTGTCCGCTTGCGGGATCGCTGGCGGCTGTTTGACAGCGCGCTGCACCTGAAAGGCGGCATTGATGTCTTCCGGGATAACGTGATTGGCGGCAATGAGAACACCAAGACCTCAATGAGGTTTAACCTTGGGTTTGACATTTATTCTGATCCGTCATTGCCCAATTTGTCGTTCAATTGGCAAAACGACCATATCTCCAACGATGCTGAACAGCGCTGGATCGCCCAGGGCGATCCGGATGCCCCGGAAGATTCACTGGAAATCGATGACAGGAAGGACTATACCGAGAATCGTTATTCGGGAAACCTGACCTATAACCGGGCCATGTTTGGCGCCAACAATGAATTCACCCTGCAAGTCGTGCAATCCATGAAAGAAGATAAATTCAACGATCTGAACCAAAGCGATCAGCAGAACTACAACCTGTCATTCAGGAGTTCGTTCTATGATCTGCCGATCATCAGCACGGTTTATTATTCCCGAGTGAACCAGCAGGGGCAGGACGGCTTGACCGATATCGGGTATGACGCCTTCAACCTGCGACTGCAATTCAACTTCATGAACAATACCCTGCGCCCGTTTGTCGGACCACGTTTGACTCATGGCGTCGGTACAAGGAACTACAGTCCGTACAGTCCGCAGGAATTGCTGGAACGTGAAGGTTATGACATCACCGACCCGACCCTGGCTGCCCAGATTGACTCGCTGAACCTGACCACTCCGAAAGACCTGCTGCTCGATTTCCAGAGAATTGACTGGATCGGCGGTGTGGAATGGGAATTTATGCCCAACCACTTGGTACGGGCGGATGTCAGCATGTCAGCCTATACGGAAGCCAACCGGGTAAGGTATTGGAATGGCGCGGAATTCAGTTCGCAATCGGAAACGGTTACCAATACGGATGGAACGACCACGGTCACTTTCGCGCAACCGATACCGTCGTTCAAACGTGATGACCTGACCATGATGCTCAGGTACACGTACAAGTTTTAGGTAGTCGCTCGGTTCTTCGTAGCCCGGCCATGCTTGGCCGGGATGAGGAAAACCGTGTGGCCCGGGCGCTTGCACCCGGGAAGAAGTTGAAAAAGTGTTCGGTGAGAAGTTCGCCGCTTGATATAGTCCACGATATCGTGGCGCCGCACGTCAGGTTTCGTTTTGAAGCGAAACCAGCCGGGCGGCGAAGGTTGGACCGCAACGTTGTTGGAGCGTTCCCGGGTAGACCGGCCATGCCTGGCCGGGAAGAGTGACCCCGGACGGCCCTAAACAGTGAGTCGACTTATGAAGAAGTACAGCACGCAAAAGAGAATGTTGGTCACCGGGTTCACGGTGATGGCGATGGTGTTGGGGTGGGCCGGAGGTGCATTTGCCCAGTTCCCGACAGAATTTGATTTGCTGTCGCCTGCCAATGGTGCGAACCTGGAGAGCAACGCTGTCTATTTTGAATGGGGTATTTCGACTGACCCTGAAGAAGGATCAATCGTTTACGACCTGTACATTGACGACGCACTTTGGGAAAGTGGTCTCTCGGATCCATATGCCGAATTGACCGTCTCAGCCGGTGAGCATAGCTGGTATGTCCGGGCACGTGATGAGGAATGGAATGAAACGCAGTCCATGTCCACTTTCTGGTTTTCCATTACTGGAGGTGATATCAATATCATCTCGCCAGTAGGTGAAGAAACCTACGCTGTCGGTGATGAAGTAACAATTGAATGGACGGGAGGATCAAGTCCCTACGATATTATGCTCAGCAACGAAACGATGATTGCAACAGGATTAACGGAAACTTCTTTTACATGGACCATAAGTGTTGAAGATTTAACTGAATACGGTTCTTATGCCCTGTGGATCTCTGATTATTATGGAGGTTATGCTGAAAGTGGTTCCTTCTTTATTACCGACATCAATATTCCGAATACTCCGTACCCGGCAGATGGCGCGACCGGTGTACCCCGATTCTTCGATCTAAGCTGGCTGGGCGGACGCCTGGAAGGTTCAACTGTCTATTATAATATCTGCTTTGGAACCTCTTACCCACCCTCTACCCAGATTTGGGAAAGAACCTCCAACAGTCAGGACGTATTCGGAATTACCTATGCAGCGTTGGATGCCAACACGACCTATTACTGGCAGATCGTCTCATCCTTTGACGGCATGACAGTTGAAGGACCAATCTGGTCCTTTACTACGGCCGAAACGGTAGATGCATCCAACTGGACCTCTTCACAAATTGCATTCGGTGTTGACGGTGCTGAAGATGTAGTGGCTGGCGATATTGATGGGGATGGAGATCTCGATTTTGTCACCGCCGGCTACTCCGGCAATACGATCCAATGGTGGGAGAATCCCGGAAACGGACAGGGGTTCACAGCGAATATTGTGACCTCCACTTTCAGCGGTGTTATCTCCACGTCATTGGCTGATGTGGACCTTGATGGTGACCTGGACATTATCAGCGCAGCCTACCTGGGCGGTGAGCTTGCCTGGTGGGCGAATGACGGCGCCGGACAATTCACAGAGAATACCATTTCCAACTCCTATGCCAGCGCGTACCACGCAGTTGCCGCGGATATGGACAATGATGGAGACATGGACATTGTCAGCGCGAAAGCTACAACCAGTGGGCTGTCATGGTGGGAAAATGATGGGGACCAGGTTTTCACTGAGCATGAATTCGACGATGGCTCAGTACCGTATAATTATGTTTATATCGTTGACATTGATGATGACGACGATATGGATGTGCTTGCCGCGTCCATGACCGGTAGCAAGGTCAGTTTGTGGGTCAATGGCGGAGCCCAGGACTTCACAGAAACTGTAGTCAGTTCAGTTCTTTCCGGCCTGAATAGTGTTTCTGCTGCTCATCTCGATTCAGATGGCAACCTGGATATTATTGCAACTTCCCGTTCACTGAATTCGGTCTTCTACTGGCTGAACCAGGGCGATTACGTATTCAATGAATACACTCTGACATCCAGCTTCTCCTGGGCTGAAATTGCGCTGCCGGCTGACTTTGATAATGACGGTGATGTTGATATCGCGGCGATTGCACGTACAGGCGCATCGCTATCCTGGTGGGAAAATGATGGTTATGCGTCATTCGTGGAACATACCCTGGACAATGCTTATTCCGGTCCAACTGGATTGACAATCTGCGACGTGGATGGGAATGGTACCCAGGATCTGTTAACCTGTACATTTGGTGGCAGTGTCGATTTCTGGGAGATTGATTCAAACCTGTCCCCCGGCGCGTTCAGCCTGGCATCGCCAAGTGATGGATCCACCGTTTACAGCGCCGATCTGGCTTGGTACTCCTCCACTGACCCTGAAGGCGACAATGTGGAGTATTGGGTCATATACGAGGAAAATGCAGGCGGTGGCGGCGGTTTGGATGAGTTTTTCTACGGCGAGGCAGATTCTGTTTACGTCGGGACCGACACCACGTATACGTTGACGGGTCTCCTGTATTCCTACTACACATGGTATGTGAAAGCAGTCGACAGCTTCGGCGCGGCAACATATTCAACTGAGAATTGGGGCTTCGAGCTGGATGAACCTCTGGTTTTTACTTCTCCTGTTGCAGAAGCCATGTTTGTCCAGGACCAAACTGTGTCCATCGAATGGACTGGCGGCGAGTATGGTGAGACAGTTGACATCAGTCTGACCGGCGGTAATTACACCAATGAGCAGATTGCATCCGGTGTGGATGCCGAAAGTGGAGTGTATAACTGGCAGATTGCTGAATCCTTAAACGGCACCAGCCTGGCTGAAGCTTTCGATTATGTTCTGACTTTGACATCGAGTGGTGGTGGAACATTCAACAGTGGTGTTTTTGGTATTATCCTTCCCCTGGATTTTACGCAACACATTGCAGACCAAACTAACGATTCAACCGGCTTCATTGATGTGGCCGACTTCAATAACGATGGTGACCTGGACATCGTAGCAACGTCACCGTCCGGTGAAGGGATGGGATATCTGGCATGGTACGAAGGGGATGGCCAGGGGAGCTGGACATATCACCCGATAGCTACAACTGCGGGGAATGAACGTCAGGTGCTCGCGGTCGATATGGACTTCGATGGTTGGATGGACATCGTATACTGCTCGACAACGGATGGGATCTGGGCCTATATCAATAACGGTGACGATACATTCACCTTACAGACCATTTCCGGCTCCCACAATGCGACCTATATCGACAACAGTGGGGAAGATCACTATAGTCGTCAACGAATCGTCAGCGTCGACCCGGACAACAATGAAGTCTTGATCCACTCGTATGATGGTGAAGGTAGCTTCATTCAGGTTACAGTGTCGAATACCATCAATATTCCGTCTTCGGTTGACTATTGCGACTTGGATGAAGACGGCATCATGGACGTACTGGCCACCTCGCTTGGCGACCACGCTATTATTTGGTACCAGGGCTCCGACCCATGGACGTATTCAGGAACCGTTCTACAATCCGGTGTGTCAGGCGCTTATTCTGTCCGGGCAGTAGACTTGGACCAAGATGGAGACCTCGATGTCCTCTATAGCCAGGTCTCGAGTTCAACCGGAGTCAGTTGGCTGGAAAATGACGGTTCAGAAAACTTCACCAATCATACACTCCCCGGCCCGGGCTTTATTTATATGGTAGACGCAGCGGACCTGGACGGCGATGGCGACAAGGATCTCTACGCTGTTTCAGACTATAACGATGTGTACTGGATTGAGAATACTGGCTCAATGAGCTTTGCACCCCACGCCATTAACAGTCCAAGTGGTACTGCAGTCTGGATGGTGCACGGCGATGCCGATGGCGATTCCAACATGGATTTATTCCTTGGTGACTACGGTGGTGGCCAATTTGAAGAAACAATCTACTGGTATGAGAACCAGACTGGCGGCGGCGAAGTTCAGGGCGCGGATCCGTTTGCATTCAGCCTGCTGTCACCTTCAGATGGGCAAACTGTTGCAGATGATGCGACATTAACCTGGGAAGCAACCTCCGATCCCGATCAGACGACCGTTTCCTACTGGGTAGTCTGGGCGACTGATCCGGGCTTTACCACGAGGGATTCCGCAAATGCCGGTGAAGGCACAAGCTGGACTCTGCCCGGGTGGGAAAATGGCACTCGCTACTGGCGCATTCTTGCCGAAGATGAGAATGGCGGACTTACCTATTCAACAGAAACCTGGTCATTTATCGTATCAGATGCTGATTTCCTGGAACATGTAATTGACAACAGCTTTAGTGAACCAGTAAGTGTGTACACAGCCGATGTCAACGGTGACGGCGACAAAGATGTCATCGGCGCTGCGTTGCTGGGAGATGAGATTGCCTGGTGGGAGAATGATGGCACACTGGATGTCGCTAACTGGACCAAACACACCGTAGATAATGTCTTCGATGAAACCCGTAGTGTCCATGCAGCCGATATGGACAACGACGGAGATATTGATATCCTTGGCGCAGCTACCCTTGGCGACCAGATTACCTGGTGGGAAAACGATGGTGGGGCAGGTACGACATGGATCACGCACAATGTAGATGGTGCATATGATGAGGCACGTGCTGTTTATGCCGCTGATGTCAATGGCGATACCTATATGGATATCGTGGGTGCAGGAGGTGGTCCGGACGGCGTGGGCAGTGTTACCTGGTGGGAAAATGACGGCACGAATGTTGTCGCCAACTGGACTGAGCATACCATCGGTACTTCATTCGGAGAAGCCGGTACCGTGTATGCAACGGACATCGATGGCGATGGCGATGTGGATGTTCTGGGCGGCGCCTGGTATGGCGATGAAATCAAATGGTGGGAAAACGATGGCGGTAACGGTACTGCCTGGATCGGCCATTCGGTTGATGCCGCCTTTGATGGAGTCCGCCACGTATACGCGACAGATATGGACGGCGACAGTGATGTAGACGTAATGGGAGCGGCACGATACGCAAACTCCATAACATGGTGGGAGAATGATGGTACCAATGTCGTTTCCAACTGGACCGAGCATACGGTTACCAGCACTTTCACTGATGCACGTGGCATTCATGCGAAGGATATGGATGGTGACGGTGATGTTGATATTCTAGGTGCGGCTATTACGGATAACACTGTTGCCTGGTGGGAGAATGACGGTACCAATAATGTAGAAAACTGGACAGAGCATGTACTGAGCAATACTTTCAACGGAGCACGTTGTGTTTTTGCTGACGATATCGATAACGATGGTGACAATGATGTGCTGGGCGCGGCGCGGTTGGACAACGCCATCGCCATGTGGGAAAATACAACAGGCGGCGAACTTAACGAAAACATCACCGTTAATTATCCCATCGGCGGCGAAAGCTTCGTCATTAATCAGCTCATCCCGATAACCTGGTCCAATGCGACGCCTGGTGAAACCCTGACCATCATGGTCAGCGGGGGGAACTTCAGTGGTGAAGTAATCGAGTCAGGAGTGTCGGTCAATTCAGCGCCGTACAACTGGTCAATTCCCGACGCACTCAACGAAACCGAGACGATTGCGGCATCGGATTACGTGATTACTATCGTTGAGAATGGTTCCCGTATTTCAGCCAACAGCGGTACATTTTCCATTACCGATATCCCCATCTCCTTTGCTGGCGGTATTGTCCAGATGGAGCATGACTCCACCGCATTTATTGACGTGGGTGATTTTAACCAGGATGGCTGGTTGGACGTGGTTGCCACAAATCCTGCAGGCAACGACGGCTATATCTACCTCTATTTAAATAATGGTGATGGAAGCTATTCGGAAAACGAAGTTACAAACTCGTTACTGAACGGACGGTTCATCCATACCGTAGACTTGAACCAGGATGGCTACCCGGATATCGTTGCATCAACAGAGTTTAGTTTCGGTTTACACGCCTATTACAACAACCATGATACCACTTTCACGTCATTGGAAATTGCAGCGGAGTATGCCTCTGAAAGTATTGCCACTGGCGATTTTGACGGGAACAGCTATCCGGATATCGTGGCTGCTAATCCTGATCAGGGAACACTGGATCTCTGGTTGAATGATGATGGCGAGACGTTCTCTTATACAGAGGTTGCCAGTGGTCTCGGTATGCCTTACAGCGTGGCCGTAGCCGACCTGGATGAAAACGGCTACCAGGATATCCTGGTGACTGACATTTCCAATCTTACGATGTACTGGTATTCCCATAGCGGCGGGCAGGTCTTCACGCAGCATGATCTCCTTGCGGGCCTGGAAATCCCCTACCTGGTATCACCCGATGTGGCGGACTTGGATCAGGACGGCGACCTGGACATAAGCCTGGTGCTTATGGCCGAAACAGGCGGCCCCTTCTGGATGGAAAACGATGGTTCAGAGAATTTTACACCACATATGATCATGGCTGTACCGAACATGTTCTGTTTCCGGATTGCCGACCTGAATGCGGACGGGATTCCGGATTTTTACGGAACCTCCACGTCCGCGCCCATACCCTTGTGGTTCCAAGGGCTTGGCGATACTACATGGGTAGCTCATGCGGCAGGCGAAGCCGCCATTATGGGCATGCCGGTCTGGATGGCTGCCGGTGACATGGACAATGATATCGACCTCGATCTGTTCCTGGGTGATTATAGCATGGGTGGGGGGCAGGGGTACACCATCTACAGCTATGAAAATGATCTGGATCCGGTGAATAACGCGCCGACAGCTTTTTCCATGATCAGTCCGGCTGATGGCGCTACTATTTCCGATAGCCCACATTCCTTCACATGGGAAGACAACAGTGACCCGGACGGGCATGCCCTCACCTGGTGGGTGTATTTCTCAACCACATCTGATCTGTTGACAGATCGTGACAGTATTTCAACGGATGTTGAATACATCTCAATCGCCATCGACACCATGATTCTTGACCAGACTTATTACTGGACTGTGTTGGCGAGTGATGGTTATATAGGTGGCGATACCTGGGCCAGTGATACGTTGTCATTCACGATTGAAGACAACCCTTATATCAATCTGGTCGCTTTCTACCCCTACAGCGGAGATGCAGACGACGCAAGCGGGCACGAACGCCACGCCACTGAATACGGTGGCCCGGTTCTGGTTGAAGACCGTTTCGGCAATACTGACGCCGCCTATTATTTCGATGGTACGGATGACCAGATCCGCACGTCATACGATGCGGCATTTTATCCCACCAGCCTGTCTGCTTCGGCTTGGGTGAAAGTCGAATCCCTGCCGGATGCCAGTTTCAACTACATCATGTCCACGTGTGGTTCCGGAACCAACCCGCCTTATGATCCCTTCCGTCTCTGCATCGACGGTGAAGGTTTCCCGAGTGTGCATATCGAAAGCCAGAACAACGCCGCATCCGGTACTGTTGGCGGGTCTAATCCTGTCAGCTTCGACCGTTGGCATCTGGTTACCGCTACAGTTGATGGTAGCACAGGTGCGGTATTGTTGTATGTTGATGGCGTTCTGGATGCTTCCGATACCTTCGGCTTCGCACCGGGTACCGGATCTTCGGACTTTGTCGTTGGCGCGACTTCGGATGACGGTAATGGCGCCATGCAATTCTTCAACGGCGCCATTGATGGGGTTCGGTTCTACAATGATGTGCTGACCGCTGCCGAGGTGGAAGCCATTTATACGGAAGGCGGTTGGAACGGGGATTACGATCCTCTTACGCTTACCTACCCCACTGGCGGTGAAACCTTCGTCTTTGACCAGACTGTTCCCATTACCTGGACCGGCGGGGCTACGGGTGACCTGCTGACCTTTACCCTGAGTGGGGGAGAAGTCAGCGATGCACCGATGGTTTCAGACATCGCTGTTGAAGATGGTGTGTATCCCTGGAACGTCTCGGAATTGATGAACGACTATACAATTGTCGCAGCATCCGATTATGTCATTACTGTCACGGCTTCTCCGTCTGGTGATTTTGTCAGTAGCGATCCTTTCACAATCGAAGATCCATCCATCAGTTTTGCGCAATCTATTGTGCAAGCCGAACAGGATTCGACCGCGTTTATTGATGTCGCCGACTTTAACCAGGACGGTTGGCTGGATGTTGTTGCAACAAACCCGGCGGGCCTGGTCGGTTATGTCCTGGTCTATGTGAATGATGGTCAGGGTGGCTACGCAGACGTTCAGGTAACACCTTCCCTGCCAAGCGGCCGTTTTGTTAAAGCGGTGGATGTCAACCAGGATGGCTACCCGGATATTGTTGCGACTTCAGATGACGCTTCAGGAATGTTCCTGTACACCAACGATCAGGACATGACATTTACCCCGTCGCAGATTGAAGGAGAGTACACAGTTCGATCTATTGATACGGGCGACCTGGACAACGACGGGTATCCCGACCTGGTTACAACCGCGATGGGTGGTTCCTTCACGAGATGGATGAATGATGGCTCCGGCAACTTCTCGGGCACATCGCTTGACTACAACATCAGCATTCCCAACACTGTTGTTATCGAAGATCTGGACGGAGATGGCTGGAACGATATCGTTCTGACGGATTACGGTTACGAAACCGTGGCCTGGCTGCAGAACAGCAATGGCAGTTCATTCTCCTATTACCAGGTACTCCCATCTTCTTCGCTTTCGATGCCTCAGGGACTGGCTGTCGGGGATATGGATGATGATGGCGACATGGATATCGTTGTCGCCGAGTATGACTCTGAAGGATACATGTACTGGCTGGAAAACGATGGAAATGAAAGTTTCACCCAGAATTTCTTCGCTGAAATGCCGTACATGAACAGCATAGGCGTAGCTGATCTTGATGGTGATGGTTACCTGGATGCTTATTCTGCTTCACCTGCGGCGCCTTTTGTTGTCTGGTATCAGAGCCTCTCCGGTTCTGCCTGGGTACCGCATATGGCAGGCATGGTAATGGGTGGAACAGCGCAAATGGCTGTTCATGGCGATGCCGATTCGGATGGCGATATCGACCTGTTCTTCGGTGATTATGCCGGGGGATATGGGGATATCTACACCATTTATGTCCTCGAGAATGACTTGGATCCGCCGAACAACGCTCCACGGAATTTCGCCCTGATTTCACCATTTGATGAGGCTGTTGTCACAGATGATCCGGTAACATTCAACTGGGAAAACCTGGGTGATCCGGATGGAGATCCACTCTCCTGGTGGCTCTACCTGTCAACCTCACCGGATATGACCGCGGATCGGGATAGTATTCATGTCTACAGCTATTCGTATCCCATAGATCTGTCTGAATTTGCAAACGGCCAGACCTATCACTGGACGGTATTGGCCACTGATGGCCTGTCGACAGGGATGACTTGGGCCAGCGATACGCTTTCCTTCACTACCTGGACCGGGTTGTTCGCCATGCAGACCATGTTTACGGCAACTGCGCCAGGCTATCTGACGGCAGGTGATATCGATCTCGATGGCGACAGAGACCTCCTGGTTACCAGCCAGGATGAAGGCTATCTGCATGCCTATACCAATGACAATATGGCCATGACATTGGATGCCATTTCAGGTTCTATGGCAATGCCCTGGGATCCTGCAATCATTGACCTGGATTTCAACAACCAGCCAGATATTGTTATTGCCGATGAGCTGGGGGGCGAAGTAGGGCTGGTTCACCAGTTCATAAGCAGTGGTCAGATGAGTTTCTATGATTTTGATGTTGCTTTCGCATTTGCTCCTACTTTTGTCGCCGTTGCAGACCTTGACCTCGATGGCGACTGGGATATCATTCATAACAGCTCGATGGAAATTACCGATGTGTACTGGCAGGAGAACATCGGGTCTATCGATGGTGTTCCCCAGTATATAGAGCACTACCTGGTGGAAGATTATCGATGCCAGTACGGGGCTGCCGGTGATATCGACAACGATGGTGATGAGGATATTCTTCTTGGTGGTAATGATTACCCTGCTGTTGCCTGGATTGAAAATTATGGCGATGGCACATTTAGTGAACTGCAGTCAACGAATGGCTTGCAATCCAGTGTGACCTGGTGTGACCTGGTTGATATGAACCAGGATGGTTTCCTGGACGCCCTTCTGATTAATCCTGAAGAAGGGAAGATGACAATCCAGTATTATGAATCCGGGAATGCCGACTTTGGTGTTGATCAGATTCTCTGTTATGATATTACTACAGGGATCAGCAGGGCGGCAGCTTATGATGTTGACGAAGATGGCGACGTTGACATTGTCGCTCTGTGGCCAAGCCAGAACTCAGTCTACTGGTATGAGAATCTCGGATCGCCGGACTACCAGTATACTGCCCATAACATCGGCGGAATTGCTTCCCCGATGGATATTGTTATTGATGACTTCGATTCCGATGGTGACGCCGATATTGCGGCTTCTTCCTTTGGGGACAATGCAGTTTACTGGTGGGAAAACCTGACCGACGAAGTTAATGGCGCCCCGCCATCCATTCCGGAATTGGCAACACCGTATCCGGATCAAACCATCACAACTTCAGAAGTGACACTTACCTGGGATCGTTCATCCGATCCTGACGGCGAAACTGCCAGCTACACTGTGTTCTATTCGCCGCTGGCAACCTTTGCCCAGGCTGTTGGCTGGACAGGTGTCGGTTCTGATACATCCGCCACATTGACCGGTCTTGCAAACGGAACCTATTACTGGACGGTTGTGGCAGAAGACCCAAGCGGCGATGTACAG
Source organism: bacterium (assembly GCA_963669175.1). Taxonomy (GTDB): domain Bacteria; phylum Electryoneota; class Electryoneia; order Electryoneales; family Electryoneaceae. The sequence goes on along the minus strand of OY769902.1, from coordinate 4,851,206 downwards.
CAATCGAGCCAGATCTACTTCTTCAATATGGATGTATCCCACTTCACCCAGCAGGACCTGGTAGATGATGGTGGTGATATAATCAATCTCGTCGGGTATGACGAGGATTCTGATGGCGATCTGGATGTATTGACCGCGGATTACACGGGCAACTCGGTTCAGTGGTATATCAACAACGAGGGCCTCCTCACCTTCCAGAGTGTCGGTAACCTTTCACATGCAACTTCAGTTGATGCAGCAGACTTCGACGGTGATGGTGATACAGATATAATCGCCGGCAAGACTCAAGCTGTTGGCTTCTATACTTACTATTCCAATAATGGTGATGGTTCCTATCAGTCAACAAGCATCAGCAGCAGCCGAACCTTCGAATGCCAGTTTGTCGACATTGACGCTGACAACACGATGGATATCGTTGCCACACTGGAGGGTGCACTTACACAACTTTCACCTGATGGCGAAGGTGGATTGACCCAGACAGATATCGGTGAAAGCGATGCTTACGGGATGGATATCGGCGACTGGAACCTGAGCGGTCTTCTGGAAGTCGTAACGTCCGGCTATGATGAATCAAATGTCCTGAAATACTACGAACAATACGAGCCCGGCGGATTCACCGTTGAAACCATTTGCGATACTTTTGTCAATGGATACGATATTGCCGGTGGCGATTTCGACCAGGATGGCGTGACAGATGCGGCTGCGATTTCCACAACCCCGGGAACCGGCCTTGTTGTTTACATGCACAGAAATGAATCCTGGATTCCGGTTTTGGTCGATACCGGAATGCGCGGCAAGCGTGTACGTACCGGTTTGATTAACGATGATGCCTATCTCGATATCGTTGCCACAGGCTATGATATTGATGAAGTCGCGGTCTATTTAAATGATGGTACCGGATTAAGTTGGACCAGGGAGTCTCTTGGTTCGATTGGATCGCCGGTTGCGCTGGACCTGGTTGACTGGGATGATGATGGGTCACTGGATATCCTTGTGGGTACGGAAACGGATTCCATCAGGCTTTATCTGAATGACTTCCCCGAACCTCCGGAACAGGCGCCTGGTGTACCTGCACTTGTCTATCCCACCAACGGTGAAACATTCGGGTATGACGTTGTCACGCTTCAGTGGGGAGAATCAATCGACCCGCAGGGACAGGCTGTTGATTATACCGTGATCTGGGCGTTAGATGCAGGATTCACGACTGGCGTGGGGTATGCTGATCAACTTGATCAGCTTCAGTATCCACTCTATGCGCTGGAAGACTTCACCACATACTACTGGAAAGTACGTGCGGTCGATGAGCAGGGCTACTGGACGGAATCTGAAGCACGTTCCTTCACTACTGAATTTGGCCAGGGTGTCCTGCTGGATGAGTATTTGGTTATGGAAACCCCGGGGACTCATTCCGGCGCCAGTCCATTCGATATGGATGGCGATGGCGATATGGATGCTGTTGTTATCTCGGAAAGCTCACATTCCCTGTCATGGTACGAGAATGACGGCGCTTTCAACTTCACTGAACACACCATCGATGCTTACTTTGGCGAAAACGTCTGGGTGGATGACATTGACGGCGATGGCGATGGCGATGTAGCTGTTATCTCCTTCTCTGCCGAAAATGTTGGTTGGTATGAACAGACTGCACCAGGCACATTCACTTTCCATGAGTTAGGTGCGCACGCGAGCGGTCAGTGGGTCGAAGTCAGGGATGTGGATGAAGACAGCGACCTGGATATTATTGCGGCCTTTGAGACTGCCAGTGGTGTGTACTGGTATGAAAACGATGGCTCAACACCGCCAAACTTCACCGAATACATGGTTGGCAACGCGGGGGATGTGAGCGGTCCCTGGGATTGCGAAGCGATCGATTTTGATGGCGCGGGTGGTGTAGATATCATCGTGCCGGATTATGTTGGAAATACCCTCGGCTGGTTCCAGAATGACGATGCCGAAACCTTTGGTTATACGGATATTGCCACGTTGATAGCGCCACACAGCGTTGCAGTTGCAGACTTCAACTTGGATACCTATAAAGATATCGTGGTTGCATGCGAAGGCAGTTTCCCGGATTACAATGGTAGCCAGGTGATCTGGTTCGAAAATGATGGCGGGTTGTCATTCTACAATTCTCATCAACTCAGCAGTGGTTCCTATTCTTGTGTAAATGTCGGCGATTTTGACGGAGATGGCGATACTGATATCGCGGCCGGAAGTTGGAATGAAGCGGTGGCCGGGTGGTATGAAAACATTGATGGCAGCGTTATGACCTGGCATCCCCTGCTGAGTGGGGAAAACTGTACGGAAATCCAGATAATTGACGCAGACGCCGATGGTGATGATGACATGCTGGTAACCACAACTGCCGGTGTCTACTGGTTCTTGCAGGGCGGTATCAGCAATACAGCGCCTGCTACCTTTGCGCTAATTTCACCTGCTGATGAGTATCTCACTGATATGACCAGTATCGCCTGCTCATGGGATGCTTCTATTGATCCGGATGGTGATGATGTAACCTATACCCTGATCTGGTCCACCTCGCCCACGTTCAGCTCCAATGTGGATTCTACTGAAGGATTGACCAATACCTCGAGCGTCCTGATCGATCTCGCTGACCGGAATTTCTGGTACTGGAAAGTAAGAGCATATGATCCGAGTGGACTTGGTATTGAATCGGAAACTTCCCACAGCTTATACCTCAATCTTAATGGTGTCGTGAATGATCCGCTGACAGTTGTGGATGCGGACTTGCACTATGGCACGGCAGTCAGCACAGGCGATGTCGATCATGACGGCGACATTGATATTGTTGCGACTGGCGCCAGCAATGGCGTTGTCTGGTACGAAAACGACGGTGGCTATTTCGGCAGCCAGGAGCTTCTGTACAACCTGACAAGCTCTGAAAATGACGTTTGTGTCAGTGATCTCAACGGCGATACCTACGATGATATCCTGTTCGTTGGCAGAGCGCCCAACGCGGCCGGTTCCGTCGCCTGGCTGGAAAACCAGGGTGGAACCTTCTCCTTCCATTCCATCAACAGCACTCTGAATTCGCCAACAGATGCGCGAGGCGCTGACTTTGACGGTGATGGTGATATTGACGTGGCGGCGACGATCAATGGATCTCCCAACCAGGCCACGGATGGAGAATTGATCTGGTTCCGTAATGATGGCAATGGCTCATCCTGGACAACATTGACAATTGATGCCGGACTTGAAGGGGCGACTTCTCTGGAACCGGTCGACATGGATGACGATGGCGATGTGGACATCCTGGCGACAGGAGAAACAAACAATGATCTGAACTGGTATGAAAACGACGGTTCAGGCAGCTTTACCACGCATGCCATTACTCATTCTCTGAACAGGCCGTCTCGCATCTGGCCTGGTGATATGGATGGTGACGGTGATGTCGACTTTGCCGTTGTTGCGTTCGTGAGTGATGTTCTCGCCTGGTTCGAGAATGATGGATCAGAGAGCTTCACATACCACCTGGTCGAAGATCAATTGAACGGCGCCAGCGTTGTCTATGGTGGCGATACGGACCTTGACGGTGACATCGACCTGTTTGCCGGTGCTAATCTGGATAATCTCGTGATGGAATTCCGGAACAACGGCAATATGGAATTCACACGTATTGTCTATACTGCATTTGATAGTGGGCCGGAAGATGTTCTCCTTGCCGATATCGACAACGACCTTGATCTTGATTTTCTTGCGGTAGCGAAGTCTGAAAACAAGCTGAGTATGTGGGAGAACGATGCCAGCGATTTCCTGCCCACCGGGTTTGACCTGACCTACCCATTGGCGGGCTCAGTTATTCAGGAATCCTCAACCTGGCTGCGCTGGCAGAGTTCTATGGACCCACAGGGCTTTGGCGGCATCACTTACAAGGTGCAGTGGACTACGGGTGACGAGTACGATCCCTGGCAGGTTGCCTATACTCCGGCAGACTCATTCTACCTTGCGGGGCTGGAAGACGACAGCCTTTACTACTGGAATGTTACCGCTATCGCGGAAAGCGGCCTGGAAATGGAAGCTAACAGCGAAGAGAGCTTCTCCATCAACATGCCGAATGATCCGCGAGGACGGACAACCGAATTTGCATCCAGTATCATGGGCGCCTTCAATGCTGCCTCAGACCTGTTGCCAGAGGATGTAGACTTTGACGGCGATGTGGATATGATTGCCGTTTCGTATACAAACAGTACGATTGGCTGGTACGAATATGACAGTGATTCAGAGACATGGACGTATCATCTCATTGATGACACCGAGGCCAGCGCAACCGTTGTAAAACTTGGTGATATCAGTGGAGATGGAATCGACGACATTTTGATTGGCAGGGATACATTCCCCTACCTCATCGCCTATGTTAACGATGGAGCAGGTTCATTTACCGGCGTTCCGGTTGGAGAAGTTCCCGGACCGATTACGGATTTTGAAGTCGGCTATTTCCTGGGAAACAGTAGTATTCAGTTAGTACTGGGTTGCACCGACGATTCCCTGTTCTTCATCGGCGATAACGTCCAGTTTATACACGCCGATTGGCCGGTGGACAATATCGAGGTGTTGGACTTTGATCAGGACGGTTACCTGGATATTGTCTGTAACGGTACGGCAGACGCTGGCGAACCGAGTGTCTGGTGGATGGAGGGCACTGGTGATGAAATGATCGAGCACGGGATCGAATATTCGCAAACCAGTATTCCCGACATCAGCATGCTCAAGCTTGATGGATCTGATAACTGGCATATTGCCGGAGTGAATCCAGCGACCAGCGGTTCGGTATGGTGGGAAAATGATGGTAGTATGAACTTCACGTACCATCATTTGTTTGGAGGAGGAACAGGGTATACTGATATCGAGACGGCTGATATTGATCGCGATGGTCACGAAGATCTGCTCTTTAACCGAAGTGACGTGCTCTACTGTTTGTATAACCTTGATGGCATGTTGACAGGTTTCCAGGTTTACGGTATTTCTGTTACACAGACCAATGGTGTCTTTGCGACTGCTGACCTGTTTGATACCGGCTACAAGGATGTAATTACGTTTAACGCAGGCTTGAACGAACTCGTAGTAAACAGCAACACATCTACCTTCAAGCTGACTTCTCCGCCAGTCGGATCATGGTCCGACGGCGAATCCGTTACGCTGGAATGGGAAGAGGTTACAGATCCTGACCCACTGGACAACATAGGTTACTGGCTCAAGTGGGCCACCAATGCCGCGTTTGACTTGAACGTGGACTCCATGCTGGTGTACGATACAACGGCTACGCTGGAAAACCTCAGCAACATGAACACCTGGTTCTGGTCGGTTACGGCAGTTGATCAGAATGGTGGCAGGCTGGAACCGGCATCTTTGAGGTATGTCTTCGTTCGTGACCTTGAATATTCAGGCCGTCCCACATTCCCGAATGGTGAAACAACCGTTGACAATTCACTGGTCATGGCATCAGACGGTGTCAAGGGAGACTTCAACCGTGATGGTTACCTTGATTTCGCGGTAGCCTGGAATGGTTCGAATACGATTCGTGTCTACTTCAATGATGGTACAGGTTCTTTCACAACGCAGGATGTAACCACCAGCCTGGACCTGGTACAGACTCTGTCTGTCGTGGACGTGGATCAAGATGGTCGTCCGGACCTGGTTGCAGGCTGTTCCAACTCGACTCTTGGCCAGGATCACCTGGTCTGGTTCAGGAATGGATCCGGCGCACCAATCGTCTGGACCGAATACTTTATTGACGATGGCTTCCCCAATGTCTTTTCAGTACGTGCTGTCGACATGAACGGGGACAGTTATCCGGATATTGTCGCTGCATCCTATACCACTGGCCAGGTTGGCTGGTATGAACATAGCCAGGCAAGTCCGCCTTCGTGGACATTCCATTTAGTCGCTTCACAGGCAAACGCGTTCAGTCTGGCGATTGATGATATTGACGGTGATGGTGACAAAGATATCCTGGCAGGCGCGCAGTCTGAAGGGGGCAATGTTGCCTGGTACGAAAACGATGGTAGCGGCAACTTCAGTGCTCACTCAGTTACCACGAGTAATAACTACACTCAGCATGTTTTCATCGCGGATGTGGATGGAGATGGTTATAACGACCTCCTGACTACTTCCGATGGCGATGGCAACATCAAGTGGTGGGCCAGTGATGGCGCAACACCTCCAAACTTCTCCAACGGTGTAACAATTACCAACGGTTTCCTGGAAGCGACTGATGTTAAAGCGTTTGACTTCGATGCCGACGGTGATGTGGACATTCTTGGTGCGGCACAGGGCAGCGGTGAAATTCGCTGGTGGGAAAATGACGGAAACCCGGCGCCCAGCTTTACTATGAGGACTATCGGAAGTTTGACCGGGGCTGCGGATATCATATCCGGTGACTTTGACCTGGATATGGATGCCGATATTGTCGGTCTTGGATTCGCAGGCAATGTTGTGAAGTTGTGGGAAAACTTCCCGACGACAGAATTCGATCCGCCCAATGCTTTCAGCCTGGTTTCACCGGCGAATGAAGCAACGGTTACGACTCATACACCTGAGCTGAGTTGGAACGAAACGGAAGATCCCGATTCGCCGACCTTCCTGTATGCCCTGTTCTGGTCCTTCAGCGCAAGCTTTGATGCTGATGTGGATTCGGTAATCCTGGCGGGTACCTCATTTACTCTGCCCTGGCAGCAGGATGATCAGACTCTGTACTGGAAGGTGCTGGCGTTTGATGATGAAGGGAATGAAACCTGGTCCGACCAGACCTGGTCTTTCGATATCTCTGTGCCGGATGCGCCGCGTGGTCCGGAAATGGTTTGGAGTCGCAGTACGCTCAATGATGAGTTGATATCGCTGAGGGATGCTTTACCGGTTGATGTTGATGGTGATGGCGATATTGATATCGCTACAACGCATGATACCGATGAAGCAAACCGTTTCCACCTGCTGCGCCAGAATGCCAGTGGAGTATTCAACGAATACGATGTGCCCAATGGAACGGCGCTTAGTACCACCTACGGTGCAGTGCCAGTATACCTCGATCCCGATGACTATATCGACTTTGTAGTTGTAGACAAATCCAACAACAGGCTTTACATCTACTGGGGTGACGCTTCAGGATACTTCAGCACGAGTCAGCCTTTGTTAGCTGGATTGTCACAGCCGAACAGTGCAATCGCAGGCGACTTCGACCTTGATGGCGATATGGACCTCGCGGTTACAAACGAAGGTACCAATGACGCTGTCCTGTTGATAAATGATGGAACAGATCCGCCTTCCTTCAGCTCCCAGTTGATACTGGATGGTGAGGATAACTACTACTTCAACAAGGTTGTTGCCGGTGACATGGACCGGGATGGCGACTTGGACCTGGTTATCCAGAAGACAAGCAGTGGCGGTTCCGGGTATGTCATCATCGCCGAGAATAACCTGTATGATGGATTTGGTTTCACAGAGCATACAGCGCTTTCGGTGAACTCACCCAGTGGCCTGAACCTTGCCGATGTGAACGATGATGGTAAACTGGATATTCTTGTTGCAAACAACGGCAACAGTACCGTTTTCTGGGCACAGAACAACGACAACTTTGCGTTTACAGCTTACGCCTTGCCAGGGACTGTAGACACTCCAAGCATGATTGACGCTGCGGACTATGATGCAGATGATGATCTTGACCTGCTGACGGGATCGTATATCGATAACACGTACTATCTCTACACAAACGACGGTACAAATACCTTTACCCAATCGGAGATTGATGTTCAGTCCGGGCATCAGAGCATGTCGAATCGCTGGTCCGATCTTGACGGTGACGGTGACATCGACATCGTGGTATCTGAAATCGCCTTTGGCGCCTATTGGTATGAACAATCCTATCCGTTTGCCCTCCTGGGACCGGAAGATGGAAGCATCATCAATTCAACTGAACTGACCTGGCAGACAGTAACCGATCCGGATCCGGGGCAGACGATTGAATACGTTCTCCAGTACACAACTGACCCGACCTGGCAGGCGAATGTCTGGACAACGGTAATTTCCGACACCTTCTACACCTATAATAGCTGGGAAGAAGGTGAGACCACCTACTGGTCTGTTATTGCACGTGATAATACCTACCAGCATCAGCTCTGGGCGCAGGATACCCTCTCCTTTATTTATGAGAATGTTGATTCGCCCAACCCCTTCAGTCTCGCGGCCCCGGCGAACCAGTCAGAATTTGCGTCACGCAGTGTTGTGGTCAGTTGGGATCTGACTACGGACCCGGATGTCGGCGACTCTGTGGAAGTGTATATCGTTCAGTGGTCCAGCGATCCGACCTTTAACACAGATCTGCACTGGGCCACCACAGACAACGACAGTCTGCGCATTACCGGGTTGATGGATGAACTGACTTATTCATGGCGGGTGCGTGCCATGGATACCCAGGGCAACATCACACCGTCCGGCGAGACCTGGACCTTCGACATTGAGCTGGATGAGCCACCGGTCGGTTCGGAAATGTTCTGGACGAAGAGCGTTATCGATAATGACAACAACGAATACAACGACATGCTGCCGATGGACTTTGACGAGGACAGTGACATCGACATCATCGGCGCTGCCGGTTTGGATGATTTTAACAAGGCGCTAAGGTTCACCAACAATAACGGTTTCTGGGATGATGGGGGAATTCCCGGCAACACGGACCTTTCATCGCCACCGGAATTTGCGATTGGTGATTTCAACAACGACCTGGTCGAAGATATTGTGATTATCAGCCGGAATGATCACACGGTCAAACTGTACCTTGGTGATGGGACCGGTAACCACACACCTCTTACTGTTACAGAAGAGATCGTTGGCGCGACTGGAATTGCTACTGGCGACTTCAACCTGGACGGCGCGTTGGATATTGCGGTCGGCTCCAATACCGGGGACAGCCTGGTCATTTGCCTTGGTGACGGTCAGTATCCTCCGAGCTTCACGTTTGTCATCATTCCGACCTACAGTAATCCCCTGTCGCTGGACGCCGGTGACATCGACGATGATGGCGATCTGGATATCGCAGTCGGAGCTCACGGCGCTGTCGGCTGGATGGAAAACACTGGCTTTGACGCTGGCGATATCTGGACGCAGCATGATCTGCAGAATCCGTTCAACTTCGCCCAGGACATCGTTGTAGAAGATATGGATGCTGACGGCGATCTGGATGTTCTGACAGCAAACAATGATGCGACCGGTTTCATTACCTGGTATGAAAATGCTGGAGGCGGAACATTCAGTAGTCAGTCTACACTGCCCGGAAACTATAATGGTATTCCGCAGGTTTGGGTAGCCGACTACGACGAAGACGGTGACAAGGATGTCTTCGTTCCGGGATATAACGATGGGATTATCTGCGTTTACCAAAACGATGGCTACCAGAACTTTACTGCGGATACCCTGGATACGTATGCAGAGGGCAACGGTCGTGCGGTTATCAGCGGTGACTTCAACGGTGATGGCTGGATTGACATTGTTGCTGCCGACCAGTATAACGGTTTGTACCAGTACAATCGCAGTTCACGCTTTGCCACGACGTACCCGGGCTGGGCGGACAGTGTTCAAACGCTGCAACCCACGATCACATGGGAAGAAGTCCTTGAAACCGACCCGGATGATTCCGTTTTCTACAGCCTGGTCTATGCATATAGCGATCCCAACTTGGAAGAAGCTACTACAGTTTCACCAATCTGGGATACGGAATACACATTCCCTTATGGCGATCTGGCAAATGGAGATGAGGTTTACTGGGCTGTTTATGCGACTGACACCCAGGACAACGAAATCGCTTCCGACACCAGCATGTTTGTGGTGAATCTGGATGCCGCGTTTACCAGTCATCAGATATTCTTCGCCGAAGGCCCGGTGAATGCAATCGGAAGAGGCGATGTTGATCAGAACGGCACCGAGGACCTGATCTATATCGATCCCGATGCTGATCAACTCCTGATTCAATATAACGACGGCATGGGCAACTTCACGCAGGATGTAGCGTTTCCAAATTATTACGCCGATCCGAAGAAATACATCGTGGTTGACTTTGACGGCGATGAGGATATGGATATCCTCAATCTGAACACCAACTTCGTGGATATCTTCGAGAACGAAGGAGATGGCAACTTCGGGGCGCCGATAGCACTGTTGACAGTGTCAGGTGTAACTGATTTCGAGGTCTTCGATTACCAGGGTGATGGCGACCTGGACTTTGTCGCTGTCGGGCCTTCAACAGTGCGGTTGGGTGTCAGTGATGGAGAAGGTGTTGTTACTGGAACCATCATTTCCGATGTGATCGGCGGTTCGGAAGTTGAAGTCACCGATCTGAATAATGATGGGTACGATGATATTGTCATGGTGGTGAATGCGAACGACAATGTTATCGGCTGGACCTATGTTGAAGGTTCCGGGTATACGTCCAATACTGTTCTCGGCAGCATGAATAACCCGACGTCGCTTGAAATAGTCGATTTCGATGACGATGGTAATGAGGATATTGTTGTCGGTAGTGACGATGGACTTGCCTGGTTGGACTATACAGGCGTATTCAGTTATACCCTTTACCTGATTGATGAGAGCTACACTGGTGTTACTGATATTGTCGCAGTAGATATTGACTGGGACGGTGATGTTGATCTGCTTACCAGCAGTGATTATAACGCTGATGAAGAAGTGACACTGTGGATGCAGAATGTGCCGCTGACTCTTGACCGTCAACCCATAGCAGAATTCTATTCATTCCCGGCATCGCTTGACTGGGCTGATTTCAACGGTGATCACATGCCGGATGTGCTGGTCATGGAACAATCGGGTGGTTTGGCTCGCTGGTACGATAACCTGATTGAAACCCCGGTGAATCCTCATTACCCGGCAGCGCCACTGCTGACCTATCCGGAAGCAGATGCTACAGTCGAAGAAATGGCTGTTGTGCTGACATGGGATGTGCCGGAAGATCAGGATGTAACGGATCGCCTTTACTATGTAGTCAGATCGGCGGAAGACCCGTATCTGACAGTCAATGTTGACAGTTTCCTGACCTACTCGCCCTTCCACAAGCTTGCCGACCTGACCAACAGCCAGAATTACTATTGGGCTGTCATGGCGCATGACGTGAATTCGGGCGGTGTCTGGTCGGATACACTGCACTTCCTGGTGAACTACAACAGCGCACCGGGCGCCTTCGCACTGCTGTCCCCGGAAAACGGGATCACACTTGACACACCCGATACAACCTTCTCCTGGGAAGAAGCGGTTGATGACATGCCGCCGGGTGATCATGTCGTCTACACCCTGTGGCTGGCGACGGACGCCTCCTTCACCGATAACCTGTTCACGTATGCAACGGACAATACGTCATTTAGCGTGTCCGGACTGCTTGACAACACGACATGGTACTGGAAAGTCCGGGCAGTAGATGAGTGGGGCGCTGAAACCTGGTCAACAGAGACCTGGTCCATTGACGTCAATATCCCGGACTTGCCGCAGGGACCGGAAATTGAGCTTTTACCGGAGGGTGTGATCCTTAGTGGTCTGACCAACGCCAGGGATGTGAAAGTTGTGGATCTTGACCAGGATGGCGACAGCGACCTTGTGGTTTGCGGTGATGGAGCATCTGAGTTGACCTGGCTGGACAATGATGGATCAAACAATTTCACTGAAACGGTAATTGCCTCAGAATACGGCGGCGTAAATGATGTTTCCATTGCCGATTTGGATGATGATGGCGACCTGGATGTTGCTGCTGTGACCAATGCTAACGAAGTGAGTTGGTTTGAGAATGATGGATCACAGACGTTCACCAGGCATGATCTGTCCACGGATTTCACGGCACCCAGCCACATCGAAGTCGGCGACCTGGACAATGATGGCGATATTGATATTGTTGCAGGAGCCTACACGTCTTGGGGCAAGGTCTTTGAAAACAATGGAGATGGAACATTTACCGAATATGACCAGGGCCCGGGGTTGGTTGGGGCTATTGAGCTGGTTGACGTCAACAATGATGGTATACGTGATATCGTTTACCAGCATGGCGGAAACCCGGGAAGTGTGACCTGGTATGAAGTTCCCGACGGAGATTTCAGCGCCCTGACATCCAATACCGTAACGACGGCTGTGGTTGGAGCTGCTGATGTTATGGTTGGCGATATCAACGGAGATGGATGGCGGGACTTCGTAGTGCCAATCGATGATCCGCAAAACAAGATTGTCTGGTACGAAAATCAGAATGCCGAGAGTTATGTTGAACACGAAGTCGCTCTCAATACAGGGTTGGCCTGGGATGGTGAACTGGCCGACCTGGATGTCGATGGCGACCTGGATATTATTGTATCCGGCGCGCAGGATGGCGACATGGTCTGGTATTCCAATGATGACGGAACCGGGACTTCCTGGACGGCACATGAGTTTGTTACCGGGCTCGATCTTGCTTCCGCCATACGGGCTGTGGATCTGACTGGAGATCATGCACCTGATCTGGTTGGAATGGACTACTATGGTGATGAGGTGATGTGGTGGTCCAACACCTCACCGTTCTCACCAATATCCCCGGATACAGCAACTGTCATGCTCGTGGATGAGGAACGGGTCTTCACCTGGCAATCGGTAACCGATCCTGACCCCGGCGACGAAGTAACCTATTCGCTTATCTACAGCACGGATCCAACATTCGAAACGGCTGACACACTGGATTCCATCGCGGATACGTCTTTCTCCTTCGTAACCGGATCATTCGCTGACGACCAGACATATTACTGGTATGTACAGGCGTTGGATACCAATACTGACGGCTTGACCAGTGAAAATGTCTTCTGGTTCGAAACCGATTATTCCGAGCCGCCTGCAGCATTCAGCCTGAACCTGCCGGTTGATGAAGATACCGTTCGAGCCGATACCGTCGCAGTAAGCTGGAATCGTGCGATTGATCCCGACCCGGCAGATACGACTCTAAGCTATACAGTGTTCTGGAGCCAAGATCCCACCTTCTCGGAAGTAGTCTTCGATTCCACAGTTGGCGACGATACAACATTGGTCATACGTGAACTGAGTGATGATTCCATCTACTACTGGAAAGTGTTGGCCCAGGACAGCAATACGGAGGGTACTGAATCCACGGAAACCTGGAGCTTCGCCGTTTACATCTACGATGTGCCGGGTGAATTCAGCCTGCTGACGCCAACGGATACAGATACTGTCTATGCCGACAGCGCGACTGTGGAATGGAATACAGCGCTGGAAATCGATCCGGGAGACTCGGTGATCTACTGGGTGTACTACGGATTGGATGCCGCATTTACTGCTGAGACCTACGATTCAGTCAGTACAGAAGACACTACCCTGGTGCTGCATGAGCTGATGGATGACAGTACTTACTACTGGAAAGTCTGGGCTCAGGATACCAATACGGAAGGAACCTGGTCTACAGAGACCTTCCAGTTCTTCATCAACATTCTTGAACCGCCGGCGGCATTCAGCCTGAACCTGCCGGTTGATGAAGATACCGTCCGAGCCGATACTGTAGCCGTAAGCTGGAACCGTGCGGTTGATCCCGACCCGGCGGATACTACACTAAGCTATACCGTTTACTGGAGTGAAGATCCCGCGTTCGGAATTGGAGTTCAGGATTCAACCGTTGGCAACGATACCACGCTGGTCTTGCGCAACTACAAGGATGATACAACGATTTACTGGAAGGTCCATGCGCAGGACAGCAACACAGACGGCACCTGGTCTTCGGAAACACGGAGCTTCGACGTCTATATCTATGATGAACCGTTCGCGTTCAACCTGCTGACACCAACGGATGAAGATACCGTTTACGCCGATAGCGCGACTGTTGTTTGGAACACGGCTTTTGAGGCAGATCCCGGTGACTCGGTGATCTACTGGGTCTACTACGGTCTGGATGCGTTGTTCACAGCGGAAACCTACGATTCACTCAGTACCGAAGACACTACCATGGCGCTGTATGAGCTGATGGATGACAGCACCTACTACTGGAAGGTCTTGGCACAGGACACCAATACCGAAGGTGTCTGGTCTGACAGCACATTCCAGTTCCATATCAATATCCTTGAGCCGCCGTCCGCCTTCAGCTTGAACCTGCCGGTTGATACCGACACAACTCATGCAGATACCATGGCCGTGAGCTGGAACCGTGCCATTGATCCCGACCCGGCCGATACAACACTTGCCTACACTGTCTACTGGTCATTCGATCCGGCGTTTGTGGAAGGTGTGTTTGACTCCACGGTCGGAAACGATACTACGCTGGTGTTGCGCGGTCTTGAAGATGACATGACCTACTACTGGAAGGTGCATGCGCAGGACAGCAACACGGATGGCGTCTGGTCAACTGAGACCTGGAGCTTCGATGTTTATATCTTCGATGCACCGGGTGAGTTCAGCCTGCTGACCCCGAACAACGAGGTTACGGTTTATACCGACAGCGCGACAGTTGAATGGAATACCGCGCTTGAAGTCGATCCCGGCGATTCGGTGATCTACTGGGTCTATTATGGTCAGGATATCTTGTTCGCAGCAGATTCCTACGATTCACTCAGCACTGAAGACACCACCCTGGTGCTACATGAGCTGATGGATGACAGCACGTACTACTGGAAGGTCTGGGCACAGGACACCAACACGGAAGGAACCTGGTCGTCAGAAGACTTCCAGTTCCACGTCAGTATTCTCGAACCACCGTCTGCCTTCAGCCTGAACAGCCCGGCCAACGGTGAAGAGATTCATGATGTTACGACTGTGGTGAGCTGGTATCGTGCAGTCGATCCTGATCCGGTTGACGCGGAACTCGCGTATACCGTCTACTGGACGATGGACCCGAACTTCATAGAAGGTGTGTTTGAAACGAATGTCGGCAACGATACGTCATTTACCATACCGGAACTGGCAGATGACAATACCTACTATTGGAAGGTTCACGCGCAGGACAGCAACACGGATGGTACCTGGTCGTCAGAAACCTTCGAATTCAGCGTGTACATCTATCAGCCGCCGAATTCCTTTACACTGATCGAACCTGCGGATGAGGATACGGTTGTAACCTTGCGTCCGACCTTGATCTGGGAAGAAGCAACCGATCCCGATCCGGGTGAAGAACTCAGCTATGACGTGATCTGGTCGATTAACGACGACCGGTTCGGCGATCCTCAGATGGCGTCAGGTATCTCCGCGACACAGTACACCTTTGCCGGTGACTTGCCGGATGATGCGACAATCTACTGGTACGTGATTGCGCGAGACCCGCAGGATTCAACATTCGCAACAGATACCTGGTCTTTCCTTGTCGGTCAGCCTGAAGCGCCACTTGCCTTCAGCCTGCTCAGTCCGACAGATGAAGACACATCGCACACGGGTAGCGCAACCTTTACCTGGGCGGAAACAACTGATCCCGACCCGGAAGATGTCATCGTCTATACCCTGTGGTTGGCAACCAATACCGGCTTCACCCAGAATGTCAGGACGTTCTCGACGCTGGGTACTTCCGTTACTGTAGCCGACTTGATGGATGACAGGACATGGTACTGGAAAGTCAAGGCCAACGATGGCATCACAACTGGCACATGGTCCAACGAAGTCTGGACGTTGGATACCTACATCCAGAACACGCCACGAGGTGAGACCACCGATTTTGTTTATGTCGAGGATATGGGTACAGGGCTTTCCCAGCCAGACCAGGGACAACTGGTAGACCTTGATCAGGATGGCGATCTGGATGTCGTGGTCAACCAGCGCATCGGTTCAGATTTGCACTGGTACGAAAACGACGGGTTCGGCAACTTTACCGATCATACAATCTCGCCAGGGGTGCCGAATGCTCATGATGTAAAAGCTGGCGACATGGATGGTGACGGCGATATCGACCTGGTTGCCACACCCGGTGGAAATGGCGTTGTCTGGTTGGAGAACGATGGTGCGCAGAACTTCACTCAGCATCCTATCGTACTGGATGTTTCGGGACAGGGCTATATCGGACTGGGTGACCTGGACAACAACGGCTACCTGGACATCGTCACCGGCGAAAGTGGCGGTACTATTTATTTCTTCGAGAACACTGGTGGTGTATTTAATGCCTACCCGTTGTTGAACGAAGTATCGAACAATGGCGCTTTCCATGTTGTCGATATTGACAACGATGGTACGCTGGATGTGCTGGTACCCTTCAATGATGCGATCTCCTTCTTCAACATTGCCAACTTGGCGCAGGGCGGAGCAGCAGTAACCGATATCGTGACTGGTCTTAGCGGTGTTCAGGCGGCGCATGCTGTTGATATCAATTGGGATGGCCTTCTTGATGTCGTAAGCATGGATGCAGCGAACTACGATCTGACCTGGTATCAGAATAGCGGTCAAGTCTGGACCGCTCATACCCTGGATGATGCTACAGGCCCAGCGCGTGGTATCGGTTCCGGTGACTTTGACCTTGATAGAGAAATGGATGTGGTTGCCAATATCGCTGACGGTAACATGCTTTGGGGCTGGTTGAACCAGGGAGGCCCGTGGGAAGCGCCCTGGCCGCATGTGAGCGGTGATTCCAACTTCGGTTATGGGCATGCCGTACTGGTAGGCGACCTTGACGGTGACTTTGCGCCGGATCTTGTGGTGCCGTCTGTGAATAACGGTACTATACGGTGGTATCGTAATGTCGCGCCGTTTACCCTGGCGCAACCGGAAAGCGGCTACGTCATGCTCGCAGATCAGGACTTGCAGCTTAGCGCTGAATCAGTCACTGATCCCGATCCTGGCGACTATGTGTACTATGGTTATTTCTGGTCAGATGATCCCACCTTCGAAAACGATCCATACTATGTCATGTCGGCCGGGCAGCATTACACAATTCCCGCCGGTATGCTGCAGGATGATACCCGGTATTACTGGTATGCTGTAGCCTATGACGAGAACGGTGATACGTTGAAGAGCGAAGAAGTCTGGTACTTCGATACAGAGTTCTACGAAGCGCCGGAAGAGTTCAGCCTTGTCAGTCCTGCCGATCTGGATTCAACCCACGCGGATACGGTCCAACTGGTCTGGAACGGCACAACCGATCCCGACCCGGCCGATGAGATCCTGACCTACTGGGTATACTGGAGCCAGAACCCGTCCTTCGAAGCGGAAAGCTACGATTCCGTAAGCACACTGGATACCACGCTGGTCCTGCATGAGCTGGATGATGACAGTACATACTACTGGAAAGTCTGGGCGCAGGACAGCAATACGAACGGCACCTGGTCTACGGAAACCTGGAGCTTCGATGTCTATATCTACGATGAACCGCTGGCCTTCGATCTGCTGACACCTGAAGATGAGGATACCACGTATTCGACATCGGCAAATGTCGAATGGGAAGTCGCGGTAGAAACTGATCCGGGCGATTCGGTGATCTATCGAGTCTACTGGAGCTACGACGCCCTGTTCAGCACGGATACCGTGGATTCTGTGGATACCGAAGAAACATCGGCAACCCTGACCGACCTGATGGATGACAGCACGTATTACTGGAAGGTCTGGGCGTTTGACACGAACACCGAGGGCACCTGGTCAAGCAGCGTCTTCCAGCTTCATGTCAACATCCTCGAATCCCCGGAAGAGTTCAGCCTGTTGAGTCCGTTGGATACGGATTCGGTTCGTGTGGATACGGTTCTGGTAACCTGGGAACGTACTTACGACCCCGACCCGGTTGACGTTGAACTGAACTACACAGTTTACTGGAGCGAAGATCCGACTTTCAACGAAGGCGTGTTTGAGGCTTCGGTTGGCAACGACACTTCAAGTGTCATCCGTGATCTGGTAGACGACACCCGGTACTACTGGAAAGTCCTGGCGCAGGATGCCAATACCGATGGCACCTGGTCCACGGAGACCTGGTACTTCGACGTATACATCTACGATGAACCGCTGGCCTTCGATCTGCTGACACCTGAAGATGAGGATACCACGTATTCGACATCGGCAAATGTCGAATGGGAAGTCGCGGTAGAAACTGATCCGGGCGACTCGGTGATCTATCGGGTTTACTGGAGCTACGACGCCCTGTTCAGCACGGATACCGTGGATTCTGTGGATACCGAAGAAACATCGGCAACCCTGACCGACCTGATGGATGACAGCACGTATTACTGGAAGGTCTGGGCGTTTGACACGAACACCGAGGGCACCTGGTCAAGCAGCGTCTTCCAGCTTCATGTCAACATCCTCGAATCCCCGGAAGAGTTCAGCCTGTTGAGTCCGTTGGATACGGATTCGGTTCGTGTGGATACGGTTCTGGTAACCTGGGAACGTACTTACGACCCCGACCCGGTTGACGTTGAACTGAACTACACAGTTTACTGGAGCGAAGATCCGACTTTCAACGAAGGCGTGTTTGAGGCTTCGGTTGGCAACGACACTTCAAGTGTCATCCGTGATCTGGTAGACGACACCCGGTACTACTGGAAAGTCCTGGCGCAGGATGCCAATACCGATGGCACTTGGTCCACGGAGACCTGGTACTTCGACGTATACATCTACGATGAACCGCTGGCCTTCGACCTGCTGACACCGGAAGATGAAGATACTACGTATTCGACATCGGCAACTGCTGAATGGGAAGTCGCGGTAGAAACTGATCCGGGCGACTCGGTGATCTACCGTGTCTATTGGAGCTACGACGCCCTGTTCAGCACGGATACTGTGGATTCAGTCGATACTGAAGAAACATCGGCAACCCTGACCGACCTGATGGATGACAGCACGTATTACTGGAAGGTCTGGGCGTTTGATACGAACACCGAGGGCACCTGGTCAAGCAGCACCTTCCAGCTTCATGTCAACATCCTTGAATCGCCGGAAGAGTTCAGCCTTGTCAGTCCTGCCGATCTGGATTCAACCCACGCGGATACGGTCCAACTGGTCTGGAACGGCACAACCGATCCCGACCCGGCCGATGAGATCCTGACCTACTGGGTATACTGGAGCCAGAACCCGTCCTTCGAAGCGGAAAGCTACGATTCGGTAAGCACACTGGATACGACACTTGTTCTGCATGAGCTGGATGATGACAGTACATACTACTGGAAAGTCTGGGCGCAGGACAGCAATACGAACGGCACCTGGTCTACAGAAACCTGGAGCTTCGATGTCTATATCTACGATGAACCGCTGGTCTTCGACCTGCTGACACCGGAAGATGAGGATACGGTTTACACGGCCAACGAACTCTTCGAGTGGGAAACTGCTGTTGAAAACGATCCGGGTGATTCGGTCATCTATTGGATCTACTGGGGCTTTGATTCCGAATTCGGAGCGGAATCCTACGATTCAACCGATACGGAAGATGCTTTTGTCACGTTGACCGGATTGCAGGATGACAGCACCTACTACTGGAAGGTCTGGGCACAGGATACCAATACGGGCGGTACCTGGTCGAGTTCAGTCTATTCCTTCGTGGTGCGTATCCCGAATGCACCGTTAGCATTTAACCTGGCATTACCTGATAGTGGATACCGGAGCCGTGAGCTTGATGTTGAGCTGCACTGGCGTTCAACCACGGATGAAGACCCGGATGATACTATCGAGTATGTTCTGTGGTATGCTACGGATCAGGCCTTTACGACAGATCTGGATTCCATAGTCGGCCTGCTCGACACCACTACAACATTGGTTGGTTTGACCGATGAAACTGATTATTGGTGGAAAGTCAGGGCGCAGGATGATAACACGGTCGGCACATGGTCAACCCAGACCTGGAGCTTCACTGTCTGGACCAATGAACCGCCAAACGCATTTGCCCTGATTGATCCGGCAGACGAGGCTACCGTATACAACGACACCATTACCGTCAACTGGCATACGGCGGTTGATCCTGATGGTGACGATGTTACTTACACTGTGGAATGGTCAGCTCAATCCGACTTCAGTGAGCTATTGAACGCGACGACGACCGATACCTTCTATATCATTACGGATATCACCGAAGTGATGGCCATGGGCAATGAAGGTGGTGATGACGGCGGCAATGAAGAGACCGGCGGAATTGCCATGAACGGCGCCGTTGCCGGTGGAAAGATTCGTGTCAATCCCGGAGAAGGCTTCGGGGAAGGTATGGAGACAGGCGCGGATGATGAGGCTGGCGAAAATGGTGGTGAGGATGAGCTGGATGAGTTGCCCGATGACGCCTGGGTATACTGGCGAGTCGTCGCGGTTGACTCCGAAGATGACAGCACTTGGGCGGATGCCGGTGAAACCGGACACAGCTTCTTTGTCGCGGTCGCAGAACCGCCGGCCGCCTTCAGCTTGTTGACCCCGGATGATGAATCGGCGCATACGGAAGCGGATATCGACCTGACCTGGGAAACGACAACTGATCCGGATCCGGGCGACGTAATTGAATACGTAGTCTGGTATGCGTCTGACATGGCGTTTGCAACCGATCTCGACTCGATCACCGGTCTGACCTCAGCCACAACACAGTTGAGCGCCTTGACCCAGGGCCAGAGCTGGTACTGGAAGGTGCGCGCGCAGGATACCAACACGACCGGTACATGGTCGAACGAAACCTGGTCGATCTACGTACCCATCGCACCGGAATCCTTCGCCCTGTTGACACCGGCTGATGAAGACACGGTTGAAAACGATACCGTGGCGGTTGCATGGGACGCGGCTACGGATATCGACCCGGCCGACGTGATCGAGTATCACGTGGAATGGTCAAACGACCCGACGTTCGCAACCCTGTACGATACGCTGACCGCTGAAACATCTTACATCATTCACGACTTGGCGGATGTGCTGATGGGAATCGGCGCACGTGTTAATAGTGACAATCCTTCGGGAGGCAATGAACTTGCCGGAATTCCGAACGGAAAGGTGATCAGCCAGGGTGAAGTGAGTGGTGGTGGCGAACAGGCGCCGGGCGAAAGCGCAGGCGAAAACGAGCTGGATGAACTTCCGGATAATACTACCGTCTACTGGCGTGTCTGGGCGGAAGACAGTTACGGATTGTCCACCTGGGCGGATGCCGGTGAAAACGGTCGCTGGTTCCACGTTGAAGTACCGGAAGCGCCGAATGCTTTCGATCTGACCGGCCCGGCTGACGGTGAAACCGTCTGGACCGGTGATACTACCCTGGTCTGGAATGCAGCCACTGATCCCGACCCGGATGATGACATTTCCTACGTGGTCTGGTGGGCGACAGATGCAGCGTTTACCACAGATCTTGACTCGGCAACCGTAACAGAAACTTCGTTCGATCTGACCGGGATGATGGATGACGTCACCTATTGGTGGAAGGTCCGGGCGCAGGATACGAATACGTTAGGCACCTGGTCTTCCAACGTGCTGACCCTGAACGTGTACATCCCGGATCCGCCAGTACCGTTCGCACTGCTTGAGCCGGAAGATGGCGCAGAAGTCAACAACGATACCATCAATGTTGTCTGGAACACCGCACTTGATCCCGATCCCGGTGATGTAATCGGATACGAGATCCAGTGGTCAGGCGATGCGACATTTACTGATTTCCTGAGCGCAACCACTGCTGACACATTCTTCGAGGTAAGCAGCCTTGAAGAAGCGATGGCGATGGGAATCGGACGAAACAACAAACCGACGGATGACGGTAGTGATGAGACCTTTATGGCTACCGGTTCCTTCAAAGTGAATCAGGATCAGGATCGTGATAAGGGCGAAAAGAACAACTCGAACGCACTGGGAGGTTCTTCCAACGCGTCCCCGATCATCGAAGGTGGTGAAGTTGGTCTGGATGAATTGCCGGATAACACCACGATCTACTGGCGTGTGAAGGCGATCGACAGCTTCACCCTGGAGGCCTGGTCTACGGAAGAAGAAACTGGCTGGTCCTTTGATGTTTACCTGTTCGATCCGCCGGAAGCCTTCACCCTGGTTGGCCCGGACAGCGGCGCAGTTATCCGTACCGGTGATACCACGGTCGTCTGGCAATCCACGATTGATCCCGATCCTGGCGACAGCTTCAGCTACTGGCTGTACTGGTCCAACGATGTTGACTTCGCGGATCGTGATTCTGTTGAAGTAAACGATACAACCTACACCTTTACCGGCATGGATGACGACCAGACCATATACTGGAAGGTTCGTGCCCAGGATACCAACACGGAAGGCACCTGGACGGACGATGTCTGGAGCTTCGATGTTTACATCCCGGAAGCGCCGATAGCGTTCGAACTGGCCGGCCCTGACAGTGGATTTGTGGTACATGAGGAATTCGCAGAAGTTTACTGGGATCGTGCCGATGATCCTGATCCGTCAGATACGCTTGAATACACGGTTGAGTGGTCACTGGATCCAACCTTTACAGACGCCTTCAGCGCTGTCACTTCTGACACCTTCTTCGTCATCGACGAACTGGCGGCAGTGGTTGCCAGTCACCCGCAGGGAAGCCTGGGCGGACGTGTTCGGATGGAACGGTCTTCCGGCAAGAGTGGCGTGATGATGGAATCCGGACGCAGTCGTGGTCCGGAAGCAGCCCTTGCACTTGTTGGTGGCCTGGGACAGGCCCTATTCGGCGGTCCGGAAAGCGAACTGGATGAATTGCCGGATGACATCACGGTCTACTGGCGTGTTACCGCAACCGACCTGTTCGGATTGCAGACACAGGCGAATCCGTTGGATGGCTGGGCGTTCGATGTATACCAGTACGACACCCCGGAAGCCTTCAGCCTGGCATCTCCGGCTGACACAGAGGTGCTCAACGGGGAAGACGCGCTGGTACAGTGGAACCTCACCACGGACAGTGATCCGGGCGATACACTGATTTACTGGGTCTGGTTCGCTACTGACGCTCTGTTTACCGAAAACCTTGATTCACTGTCTACTGAAGATGATAACGTCCTGCTGGAAGATATCCTGGACGGTGTTGAATACTGGTGGAAGGTTCGTGCGCAGGATACCAACACCGATGGCACCTGG
This sequence comes from bacterium, assembly GCA_963669175.1. Taxonomy (GTDB): domain Bacteria; phylum Electryoneota; class Electryoneia; order Electryoneales; family Electryoneaceae. Next base: position 4,828,247 of record OY769902.1, on the reverse strand, counting down.
TCCTCGGAAGTCTGGTCCTTCACCACGGATATCCCGGAATTGACCGGTATGGTTACCGCATCGGAAGGTGGCCTTGCAGTGGATGGCGCACGGTTGTCCCTGGTGGATGATACCGACAACATCTGGGCGGTTTACACGGACAGTGAAGGCGCATACACATTCTTCGAAGTTCCTGACGGTGTATACGACCTGCGTGTAACCCATACGGAATACGCGACCTTCGTACAGGAAGATGTACAGATCGTTGGCGGTGATATCCTGGAGATGGATGTCGTTCTGAGTGATGTGGTTGAGATGAACCTGCCGTTGTCATCGGAAGGTTTCGAATTGATCAGCTTCTACCTGCAACCGCTGGAAAGCGATGCGCTGGCTCTGTTCAACGAGATTGATGACCTGTTGCTGGTTTACCAGGACGATGTCCGCATGGCGATCCCACCGGCAGTGAATACTATCGGTGATGTGGATCTGACCGAAGGCTTCCGTGTGCTGACCTCTTCCGATTCGCGGTTCGCTATCACCGGCAGCCCGATGGACCCGTCCATTGAGTACACCCTGCAGGCGGACAAGCTGAACCTGGTCGGTTATCCGTTCGACTTCGCCGTGCCGGTTGAAACCGGCTTCGAAGCCATTATGGATGTGGTTGAGCTGGTTCGTAACGATGACGGTTATACCTGGATTCCGGGTGACGCAGAGCTGAGCGACCTGGTGACCTTGTTCCCCGGTGAAGGCTATGAAGTCTTCGTGTCGGAAGATGTGACCTTCAGCTTCAGTTCCGGTGGCTGGACCGTTGCGACAGCAGGCAAGCCCCAACTTCGCAAGCCGATGCGTATCCCGGAAGGTGTTACCCGCACAGGTCTGCCGTTTACGATGGTTGTAAGCCTGAATGCAGAACTTGCCGGAATGGGCGCTGATGCTATCGAGGTGTTGGACGGCGACCTGATGGTGGGACGCGCCAATATCAGCGATGGCGGGCGCACGAAGATTACCATCTGGCAGGGAATGCCGAAGATGAGGCTTCCGGGATTCCAGCCCGGCAATCCGGTAACCGTGCAGCTTGTGGATGCTTCCGGCGGTGTTATTGCCAGTGACATCATTGATGGTCCGACACGATTTACCTCAGGTGGTTTCGCTGAGCTGACCCTGGAACGTGCGATTGCGTTACCGACAGAATTCATGGTCGGCAGCCTGTATCCGAACCCGTTCAACAGTACGGTTCACATGCAGTTCGGGCTTCCGTCCGAGGGTGATGTTCATGTGCGCGTATTCAACCTGCTGGGCCGACTGGTTCACGAAGAGAACCGTTATCTCACGGCAGGGTATCACAGGTACATGTTCGATGCAGGCCAGGAACTGGTCAGCGGTGTGTACTTCATCCAGGTGCAGCACGGCGGGAGTGTCATGACCCGTAAGGCTGTACTGGTACGGTAAACAGGTATTCCGTATGAAATACGATACGTTTCGAAGACACAACAACCTTTTCATAGTTGGGGGTTGAGATGCAGAGAAGAACCCCATATGTGCGACTGCTCGCGGTACTGGTAATCGGCATCCTGATGATGGGATGCCTGGAGGGACGTGGCCCCGAACCGCTCGCACCTCAGATCCTGGAGGTTCATAATCCTACAGAAACATCTGTGGATATCGCGTGGACTTCCAATTTCGATGATGATTTTGTTGCCTATCGCCTGTATGTGGGAACAAATCCGGAATTCGATTCGGAGTTGTTCGAAAGCATTGACTACACGGATCAGGCGGATACGATGGCAACCGTTGATGGGCTGGAACCGGCAACGCGCTATTATCTCTACATGATTGTAGAGGATATTGACGGATTCACTTCCGAATTATCCGGCATGCGTGCGGTTTCAACCATGAGCTGGAACATCGTTGAAACTGTCAATGTTGGGGACCAACCCTTCGGTGTTGCTTTTCTCCCGGACGGTGAAAAGGTGCTTGTGACCAATACCGGGTCCAACACGGTTTCTGTCATTTCTGCACTCGATTGGACTGTGGAAGCTGAGATTGCCGGTCTGAATTCCCCATATGGTATTGTTGCCGCCGAGGATAGTATACTGGCGTATGTGGCCAATGGGGAAGATGGGAGCATTACTTCAGTCTCAACAGAGACGAATGATGTGGTGCAGGCAACAGCAGTTGATGCCCTCCCGTTGCACATCAATCTTGCCCCCGGTGGTGAACTTGGTTGGGTTACCTGTGCGGGTGATTCGTCTGTGACTGTGCTTTCGCTGGATGGTGCAGACGTCTCCATTACGGGTTCGTTGACATTCAACAAGGTGCCGTTCGACGCTATCGCCGGTCCCTTTGGTGATTATGTATACATCAGCAGTATTTCCGATCATGATGTCACAGTCCTGAACCAATCGGACAACAGTCTTGTGGCGACGATTCCAGTAGGTTTCGGTCCCCAGGGGCTGGCCATGGACCCGATAGGTGAAGTTGTTTATGTGGCCAACGCCAACGATGGCACCGTTTCCGTGATTGACACGTATGTGAACCAGGTGACAGAGACGATTGAAGTGGGACGGAAACCCTCGGAAATCGCCTGTGGCAAAGGCGGGTACTACGTGTATGTAACCAATTTTGACGATAATACGGTTTCAATCGTACGCACCTGGACCGGTGAGGTAGTGTCTACAATCAATGTCGGCATGGGGCCGGTCGGGATCGCCATCAGTCCACACGGCAATTATGCGGTTGTCGCAAACAACATGGACGGTACAGTCAGTGTGATAGAGTTGCAACCGTAAGGAAAAGATAGCTTTTCAACGACAATGCCCCGGTTTAACCGGGGCTTTGTCGTCTGTTTGTGACTCGAAAGAGATTTCCCATTCTGTCATCCCCGCCTTCGCTAGGGATGACTGTATCCGGCATTCCTCTTGAATGTCACTATAGTATGAGGCGTCTTTCTCAAGACACAGTTTGTGCGATAAGCTATTTCAAATCGAAGTGTTCCGCACGTCCACCTTTTTTCATGGGATCGCCCGGGTAACCAAGGGCTTCCCAATCGAAACGGGACTTCTTGCCGTGACAATCCGTACAACGCAGCGCCTGCTCAGAAGGGGCGACCATATGGTTGATCGGCCAGTACATGTCCGTCTCAACAAACTCAACATTGCCGCTGAAGGGCAAGCCGACCGCTTCCATCCCGATCTGCGCCGCCTGCTCCCAGTTGAAGGTTTTCCAGTAACCTTCAGGTCCGAACAGGTGGGGCACGATTAACGTCATATTAACCGGATCAAAGGGCTGCTTCGCGTGCATTACCTTGAACGGGGTGATCTTGGAGTTGGTGTCCTCGATACTGCCATTCAGCTCGTTCAACACGACAATCGCGGTTGTGTCGATTTTATCTCCGAACATATAATACTCGACGCCGCCGTTATGCCAGCGATACTCCGGTTGAACATCCTTTTTCCAGACGAAATCGCCTTTCTTCTTGTTGTAATTCTCGTGCCCGAACTGGTCACGACTGGCCTTACGATCCTGTCCGGCTGTTGACCAGTCCCACCAGACCTTGGTCGGTTCGATACGTGCAAAGCTGGGGATATGGCAGGTCTCGCAGGCGATGTGTTCCGTGTGGTCGTTCAAGCGTGATTTGTCATGAATCGGCATCTCATGGCAGGTCGTGCAGTCGAAATGATTGGTGTTCGCCGCCATGGACGCATGTCCGGCGCCACGAATCTTATGCCCTTCTTCAGCATGACAATCCGCACACTGGAAATCATACATGCCCATGTGTACGTCAAGGTCTTCCGGCGGTTCCAGCAGGCTGGGGTCCATATCGCCATGTTTTACACCAGCGCCGCCACCGCCATCGTAGTGACACTTGCCACAGGTCTGACGGCTGGTAAATCCTACACTTTGAGCAACTGCCACCAGGTCAACATCCGGCGCCGGCATCCCGGCTGCTGTAGCTGTCTTGGAATAGGTGCCGGTACGGTCATGGCATACCAGGCAGTCAATGTTTTCCGGGTTGGAATGATCAAAAGTCTCGTCCTTCCAGCCATAGCCGATATGACAACTTGTGCATCGTGGCCAGTTGGAGGGCACCGCGATACAAAAGTTGTTAATCATGTTAATTTTGCCCAGGCGAACTTTTTCTTTCCCATCACCATTAAAGGCTTCACCCTGCCAGTTCCAGTGACGGGTCGCCATGATTTCGTCCGCAACATTGTCATGGCACATTATACAAGTGGCCGTTACTTCCTGCGGGGACTCAAATGGTCCTTCGATATGTTCGCTGTGGTCTTCGGCTTGCACCAGAAACGCAAACACGCCAAACAAAACCAAAGTGAATACCAGGCGCTTTGATGACATCGCGACCTCCTGGAATACAATGTTATCTCGTTTGAATTACGCTCTATATCAAAGTATAGGCTATTGTACGATCGTTTGCCAAGTAGGGAGTACTATTGTTGTTCTCGATTGAGTGCCGGGTTAATGGAGATAGACGAGCAAAGGTGGCTGTCTCCCTTTGCCTGTGAGATTATTACACGCTCTCGAATGCATGGCCCGATTTGCTACGTGTTATAATTGATACTTTTCCAGTATTGGCTACGTTGGCGATCCTATCGCTGTGATGTACTGAATGAGCAAGTCGGGATCCGGAGAACAATTGTGAAGTCTTTATACGCTCTTGCCTGCATGGCCCGATTTGCTACGGATTATGATACATACTTTGCACTATTGGCTATGTTAGCGGTTCCTGCCTCTGTGATGTACTGAATGAGCAAGTCGGGATCCGGAGAACAATCATGCTTCAACGCTGCGAAAAGGGTGCAGTTTCCTTTTTGTCGCGCGGAGGTGGAATGAGATGTGATGCGGGAATTGAAGAGGTGGCTGTCCCCCTTTGCCTGAAGGAATAGGGTATGTAAAAAAATGCTATTCTGCTTGAGGTGTCGAGTGGGAAAGTAAATTATAGAAATAATTATAGTTAGGCGTGTACAGGTATAGAACCTGCAGGGCGGTAAGAGTTTTCAATGAATTGAGTGTTATTTTATTTCTGCAAACAGCAACTGGCAAAATCTCTGATTGGAGGTACTCTTTTACAACCTTGTGTCTTTTTAAGTCTTGAGATGGTCAAAGTACCGAAAGTATCTTACCATTGGGGAAGGGGACTGGAAGAACTGTAAGAGGAAGCCATCGAGTAGCCTGTATATCCTTTTATTATTCTACCACAAGAGCATTGATTAGTTTGGGGTCAGTCTGGGAGGGGTTGACTTTCAACCTTGGAGTATGTTGTGCAAGTTCGTCTTTTCAACAGAACTTTGCCGGTTTTATCCATCCGCATCATGATCCCCGTGATGCTGACGATCATTCTATTCGTCCTCGCCACGCAGTTGATTGCAATTCCTGCTATTGAGAAGAGCATACTCGAGAGTCGCAAGCTCATGATGCGTGAACTGACTTATGTCGTTTGGGAAGTGCTTGACGACTATAACAACCGTGTCGAGTCCGGTGAACTTGAGCTGGAACAGGCCCAGGAATCCGCAAAAGATCGAATTCGGGCAATGCGTTATGGAAAAGACAACAAGGACTATTTCTATATCAGCAGTGTCGACACCTACTTGGTAATGCATCCTTATCGGCCTGATCTTGAGAACATCAGGCGAAGCGAGGCAGACAGCGGGACTGAAGTGATTCTGCACTTGTCTTTCCTCCAGGCTGCGTCCGATTCAGGAGAAGGCTTTAACACATACCAGTGGCAGTTGCGTGATGAAACATCAAAAGTGCAGGACAAGCTATCTTATGTAAAAAATTTCGCCCCTTGGGGGTGGCAGGTTGGGACCGGTTTTTACCTTGATGAGGTCAACCATGAAGTTGAGAAAGTTGTTGCCAGGCTGAATCGTGCGTTTCTGTTAATCCTGCTTGTAATACTCATACTGTCATTTCTGATTATCTATCGTGCGTATAAGGTTGAAAGTTGTCAACAGAAGATCATGGCTGAACTGAAGGATAGCCAGATACGTTCCATGCTAGCGCAACAGGCGGCCAGTTTCGGGATCTGGGATTGGAGTATTGAAAAGGATTATTTGACCTGCTCGGAGCAGCTCCGGGTGTTGTTGGGGATTGATACAACATCTTGCGATCACCGGCTCAGCTCTCTGCTTGAACGTGTACATCCTGCGGACAGAGATAGATTTTCACGTACAATGGAAACAGCCATAGCAGAGAATGAAACCTTGTCCATAGAAGTCAGGATGTACCGGGCGAATGGCAACGATTTCTGGGTACAAATTGTGGGGCGTTTAGTTCGAAATGAAGCGCAGGAACCCGAACGATTTTTGGCCATCACAATTGATATTGATAATCTTAAACGCAAGGACAAGCAGATAGTCAGGAGTGAGGAAAAATATCGTTCCTTGTATGAAAACATGCTCGATGCCATGTATATCCGTTCTGCTGAAGGAGAAATCCTTGACTGCAACCAGGCAATGGCGGATTTGTTTCTCGTCAACAAGGAAGATCTGATTGGGACACAAATAACGGATTTATATGTTGATAAGCGTGAACACGATGAGTTTGAAGAGAAGCTGTTGACATTTGGATTTACACGTGATTTTCCGGAAGTCCTGAAGAGGAAGGATGGCAGGAAAATATATGTCCTTGTCAGTACGTCCATCTTTCGCGACGACGAGGGGCATATGTTCTTCCAGGGGACGATTCGGGATGTTACTGAACACAAAGCGTTGGAAGATCAGTTGCTTCAATCACAGAAGATTGAAGCGATTGGTCGTGTTGCAGGCGGTGTGGCTCACGATTTCAACAACCTCTTGACCATCATTATCAGCCGGTGCGAACTGAACCTGCTCAAGCTGAAAGAAGATCACCCGTTACGTTCCGAATTCCAGGAGATTCTGGAAACATCGGAACGTGCTTCCGAACTGACCCGTCAGTTGCTCGCATTCAGCCGTAGACAAGCCACTTCGCCGAAAACAATCAATATCTCATCACGGCTTCTGAATATGGAAAAACTGCTCAGAAGGATTATCGGCGAGGATATTCTTTTGCATGCCGAGATCGAAGAAGGTGTGTGGCCAATCAAGATAGACCCGACTCAGTTCGAACAGATTGCGCTGAATCTTATTGTAAACGCCCGTGATGCCATGCCGAATGGCGGTGATATCAGGATATCGCTTAGTAACATTTGTATCACCGATATAGACAGAGCGGAATACGGACATCTCAATGCCGGTGACTATGTCATCATGCGGATTGAAGATTCGGGGCTTGGCATGTCAGAAGAAACCATGGAGCATATCTTTGAACCTTTCTTTACCACAAAGCGTGAGGGGCAGGGAACAGGCCTGGGGTTATCCACTGTATATGGGATTGTTAAGCAGGCGGAAGCGGAAATTCGTGTGACAAGCGAAGAAGGAAAGGGCACTGTATTCTCAATTTTCTTCCCGCGTGTCAATGAAATAGAAACAAGCAGTGAAAAAGAGACGGATAAGAGCGAACGTCTGGCCGGGAAAGAGACTATCCTGGTTGTTGAAGATGAGTCTTATATCCGTGATGTTCTTGAACACAGTTTGAAGCAGTATGGCTACCAGGTTTTTCCCGCTGATAATGCTGAGGTTGCCCTGGGAATACTTGAAGATAAATCGAGTCTGATAGATCTTGTGATCTCTGATGTTGTCATGCCGGGCATGAACGGCGGTGAGCTGGCTTCCATAATCAGGGAGAAGTACAGCAGAATCAGAGTGCTGCTTATGTCCGGATACACGGAAGACTCGATGCACCTGCAAAGTGTATTAAAGCAGGGCATTCCATTCCTGCCAAAACCATTTGGACCGGAAACACTGCTGACCAATGTTCGCGCCGTCATGGATAATTCGGATTCAGTTGAGATGATCGGATGAAAAAAGGGAGCATGATTTCTTCATGCTCCCCGGTTGATGTCTTCGCAACGTGAGATTCACTCCATCGCCATCCCCGCTTTGGTTTCAGCCTCCGCCTCCGCAATACGTGCATCCATGTAGTACAGAACAACTACAGTAAGGGGCAGGTAACCAATCACGCTACTGATTGAACTTGTCAGAGCTTTCAGAACGAAAATTTCGCCAAACGGGAAGAAGGCGGATATTTCTATTGCCATACTAAGTGTAACAGACACAATCCCCAGGATAATAAGCGCGCCTAAAAGTTCCCACCTGTATCCCCTGGTTAATTGAGTACTCCTTGACAAGACATCTACCGGATTGTCTGCTCCTTCCAGGATGACCATTGCGGGGATAAAGGCGAAGTAAATCCCGACGAGTATACCCGGTATTATACAGAACAGTGTGCCAATGGCAACAATGGGAAAAGCAAGAACCTGCACCCACATCATTTTCCACCAGAATTGAAATCCTGTTTGAAAGGCTGATTTATACGTAGTTTCAAGTCCCTGGCGGCTATTGGCAATGATATGAATAAAGGCGCCCATCAGGGCTGGGGCCAGAAGCATCAAGATCAGGCCAGACAGGATGCGAACGCCTGCACCAACACCAAACCTGTTCATGTTACTCATATTGTTCAGAAAATATTCGGGATCGATATCTCCCTTCTCCAATTGACGCTGGAATTCGGTCATATCAAAACCAATACTGGGAGAAGCCGCTTCAGAAGCCAGGTTGAGTGGCAGGTATATTGTCAAGATAACGGCGCCAATTAACACGATATTGTGAAAATACAACCGAAATGCTTCTGTAAGTTTATCACTCATCCAATCCTCCTGCTTTTACTCAAGGTGTTGACGTTAGCGCAACAAGCCCATTGCCACTGGTGTGCTCATATTGACACTGCTTGGCGCAGTATCGGTCAATTCAGGAGAAACGCTACATGATTGGTCTGCCAGTCTAACGCAAGAATGGTACAGTTTTCTGGAGAAGAGTTGCATTACCTGTAGAGAAAAAATACCCCTGGAGCGTCAGCGGTGATTCGGTCCGCTTGATAAGCTTTTCCTGAGCATCAGTCTATTCGCTGCCAGGTGGGAAAGCATGCTTGCCGGTTGCGGAAGTATCCATGAGACGTAAGGAATAGAGATCATAAACGTCGTTATGATGGCGAATTCGCACAATACCTACGCCCTGTTTGATCCAGTAATAGAATCTCTCGGAAGAGCTGTTGGAGGCCATCTGGTAGCAGATGCAGTTATCATAAGATCCGATATAGGTAATAATATTATCGTCGGTAGCAAGACAGGTGATCGTATACATGTGTCCCGTTTCATCTCTATACGCCCAGGAATCACCGGGAGTAACAGGATATTTCCATTTCAGTTGCTTCAACGTATCCGGGCCAAAATAGGCCGGGTCTATTTCATAGGTTCCGTTGGACTTATTGGTCAGACCGAGGTGAAGGGTGTCATTGGTGTGAATATCATACCAGGTATAACCGTCGTTGCTAATACTTGTGAGGCATTCCCATTGGAGCATTACTTCATCATCGGAAAGGTATTCCCAACGGTTTCCGACAGCGAGCGGGAACAACATGTCAAACGTAGTAGAAAACTCAAAAATATCACTTGAAACAGAACTGCCAAGTCCATCATAGCCAACAACCTGCCAGAAATAGGTTGTCCTTGGTTCAAGAGAGTTTATGGTCACAAATGTATCCAGCAATCCCGGACGGAAAAGCGTAAGGTTATTTTGCTGATCACTGAAGTAGAAATCGTAGATCAGTGAATCCCTGTCAGGATCGGTGCCATCCCACTGGAAGGTCATACTCAGATCCGTATACCTGCTGAGATCCGCAGGTTCATACAGAACCACGGCGCCGGGAGGGGAGTTACTCCTGGTACGAAATGTCCATATCGGTCCCGTTGTCGTATGACCGTAAGTATCTGAGACAAGAACACGCCAGTAATAGGTTGTCAAGGGATACATGTCTCGCAGTAAAACTGTAGTCGCATCAAGGCGGTCAGCTACAGTTTCCATATCATCCGGATTATCATTAAAACCAAGTTGTACTTTGTAGGTAAGGCTGTCATTCTCCAAGTCTTCGCTTTGCCAGAAAAGCCTGATCGGTGGCGAGACGGTTTGATCGCCATCCTCCGGCAAAACCAGTTCTGGCACACTGGGGGCCTGGTTTGTAACAGTGCGGAAATACCATAATTCACCCATATTCCTGGAACCATCGGCATTCAAAACCACAATTTTCCAATAATACTGTGTATCATATTCCAATGGCGAAGAAATGGTATAAGAGGGGGATTGCAAGCTGTCAGCAAAGATGGGAAAGGAGTTGGCATTTGTACCGAAATAGAGACGATAACAATACTGTATACTTGAATCTTCAGGTGTGTAACTCCATGATAGTGATGGCGTTATTGTTGTCTGCAACTCATTCTGTGCCGGCGAGATCGGTTCCAGTGACCAGGTTGTCTCTGGCGTAATGATGTTGTCAGGAGAATCGTCATCTTCTTCACAGCCAGCTACTACAAAGCATACGATGAGGACGAATGAAAAGAGTAGTGCAGGTATGCGGATCTTCATTTCTCACCCCGAAAATGAATGGCTCCTGGTAAAAGACGAAGTATGTCAAAAGGTTCAGGAAACTTCTGAAACGAAATGATAAAAAGCAAGATCAGCTAATGGAAATGCGCAGAAAGCTCGGCTGCTCACAAGAATTTGTGCATATTATCGACGAGCACGTTTCGTCAGGTCTTGACGTGATGCCTTTTTCTTGTTCTTCTCCGCAATTTCAGACACCTGTCCGACTTCACAGCTGCTATTTCGCATGATAGATCGTCATCAGGCATCACATTGTGACCTGACGACAGCGAGAGTGCTGATACTGGTGGCAGGTCACAACGCGACAATAACAGGACGAGAGGTGGTTTCAGTATCATCGTGCATTCAGAAATACATTGCGAAAGCCGAAAACGGAATGTCGCGTCAAGACCTGCCACAACTTTGCCCGGATGCACAAATTCTTGTGAGGAACCGAAAGCTCAATGCTTCGCATATTCCAGTATTGTAGCTGCAAGCAGTGGTATCATGATCTCATGGTGTCCGGTAATAGCGTAGCCTGCGCCACCGGGCAAGACAGGACGCTGCACAACATTTACAGTCGGACGATAATGCTGGATCATGTCAAAATTCGCTGTAGTAAAATCTGTAACATCATGTCCCAGGTTTCGTGCAACGGCGATAGCTTTCAGGAAAACTTCCGGCATTACAACCGCGCTGCCCAGGTTAAGGATCACACCGCCATGGCCCAGGGTACTCACAGTTGCGGCAAGGATGCGGAAATCACGCAGGCTTGCAGCTCCGATTGCAGCGCCATCGGCAGAAGGGTGCTGATGGACAATATCTGTGCCAAGGGCAACATGCAGGGTGTATGGAATCTCCAGTTTGTAGCAGCTTGCGAGCAAGGCGCGGTCAAGGTGGGGAGCGTTTTCCTCAAGTAACATACTGCCAACGGTCTCACCGAACCCTGTATCAGTTTTTGCGGCACGCTTTGCAGCTTCATTCACCAACGCAGCCGTATCGGCGGCCATGCCAAAACTGCCGTCCTCAAGTTGCGCGGCTACATCTTCACTGGTATGACCGAACCGGGCAAGTTCAGTATCATGTATCGCTGCACTGCCATTTGAGGCAAAATGTGTGATAAAGCCATGACGAGCCAGATCGGCCAGAACGGGAGCGCATCCTGTTTTTATTACATGGCCGCCCAGCATGACGATGACCGGCTTGCCAAGTGAACGAGCTTCCACAACCGCTTTGGCAACTGTCTTCAAATCCCGGGCTTTCAGGATATCAGGCAGTCCATCGAGAAATTCCTTCAGTGTCATCCCGGCATGTGGTGGAATCGCTTCTTCCCTGGTTTGTACTTTAGAAGGACGTACTGTTGCAGAATAGGTGCGAACTCCAGAAAGGTCCAGTTCACGGTATCGACCCATATCAACCTCGCAGAGATGTGTGTTTCTTTCCCGTTCGCCAATATAGGGATTATGACGCGGAGAAAGAAAAGAGATGGCTGATAAGTAAAGATACTCATTGGAGAGTCCTGAATAATATTTTTAGATGAATGTGAGATTAAGCAATTGTATCTTGTTATAAATGCTTTACAATCAGGAACCATGTTTACAAAAAAGATCTTCAACCATTGTTCAATTTCGTTGTCTGGGGGGGGAGCGCTGGTCGTCTGGCTGGCTATATCTGCCCTTGCGCAATCCGTTTACGCTTTTCAATACCCCACCCGTACCTATACCGAGCTGGATGGTCTGCCAAATACCGAAATCTGGAGCGTGGTTCAGGATAAAGAACGTCTGCTCTGGTTCTCAGCGCGTGGCATTGTAGCTTCATATGATGGCCTGGAATGGGAGCATTATCTGTATCCTGACCGTATGCCGGTAAAGAACATTATCAGATTGACGATTGATCAGGAAGGCAATGCCTGGGGAATTAATTCTGTTCTTCAGGTCTGCAAACATACCAGCGAAGGTTGGAAACTGTTTTCTTTTGAGCAACGCCACCCTGTATATGATGAACCTATCGTTGTAAGCCAGTTCCAGGTTGTCGAGCTGAATGGTGAGCAAACCGTTATCATTGCCAGTCCAATGATTGGATTATTGATTTATCAGGATGGGGAGTGGGTTTCCTTCGGTGAAAAGCAATCAGGCGCTGATAGAGTTTACGCCGTTCTGGCGCTCGGTGACAGCCTTCTGATAGGTTCTGATCAAGGTCTTGCCTGCCTGAAAGAAGGGACACTGATAACCTACCCGGACGCTGTTACGGGCCGTTCTTCCAGAGCAATCTATGGTCTGGCAATTGATAGCAGTCAGGCCGGTCAGCCTTGTATCTGGAGCTTTGGCAAGGACTGGGTGGGGCAACTGGATGGCAGTAGGGTCAAGGTATTACGCTCCATTCCTGCTTTCCCGGCGGAACCGATTCGGAATATACCCCCCATGCTGCCGGATGGTGGTGGCGGTGTTTTCTTCGGATACAACTTTATCTCCTACCAATACCTGCAGAATGGATGTCTTCATGCAATGGGTCCAAGTTCCGGTCTTGCCGCTCAAGGCTATACTGGAGCAAGCAGGGACCATGAAGGAGGCTATTGGTTTGCTACGGTTCGTGGCGCCACCCGAATCCCCAGCCTGCGGTTCCAGAACTATTCTACCCAGGATGGATTGCTCGATGATGAGGTAACAGCTATCGCGCAGGATAGCCAGGGAAACATGTATTTCGGTCATAATGCAGGGATAACAATAAACACCGGGCATGCGTTCAAACGAGTCACTTTCAGCAAAAGTATTCAGAATTTCTCTAATGCACGAGTAATGGATTTCGAGTTTGATGCTGATGGCAATCTGCTGGCCGCAATCTCGATTGCTGGCCTGGCGAAAGTCGATGTCAACGGCGGAATTGAGTATATCAACTGTTCGGAATGCAGATCTCTGAATGCGCTTGGTAAAGATAGTCATGGGCAAATCTATATTGGGACAGGAAGTGGTTTATCTTTGCTGAAAAATAATCGAATAGTACCTGATCCGCGTCTCCAGGATACAACAATTAGAAACATCAGTGTTACACAGGATGATGAACTGTTGCTATCGACCTTGTCTGGAGGATTGATTTGGGTAACAGGTGATCAAGTCAGATTTATACAGTCCACAAGCTCGCCTGATCTCAACGCCGTATACTGTGCAACGAAAAATGAAACAACGGGCCAAATCCTGGTTGGTACGCTTACCGGGCTTGCTGAAGTTCAGGGTGACAGCCTGGCGCCTTACAGGATAAACCATACGCAGATAGACCGCCCGGTCTACTTCCTGGTTTGTGATCATCTGGACCGGTTATGGATCGGTACCGACAATGGTGTTTACCGGTGGGACGGCGAACACGTTGTACATTTCACTGTATACAATGGCCTGGCCGGTATGGAAGTAAATCGTGCGGCAGGATTCATTGATGAAAATGACTTGCTTTGGATCGGAACCAATTCTGGACTTTCACGATACCTTGAAAATAATGACCGCAATCCATGGGAATTCCCCGATCCCGAAGTGCAAATCCTGTCCATAACAACAAATGGGATACTGTATTCACCGAATGAATCCATTGTTCTACCGGCCAAATTCGATCTGTCGTTCAAATACAGGGCAATAAGCTTCCTGGATGAAAGACAACCTTTCTATGAGATTACCCTGGTAAAGCACGGCTCTTCGAAAACCTCCACTGTTGATCCGCATTCACGCTATATGCACTTCTCGAATTTAAGTGGTGGAAAATACCATCTCGAGATACAGGCCATAGATGCGTGGGGACGTGTCAGCCAACCTGTAAAATCAAATACCTTCAAGGTGAACAGACCCATCTATTTGCAGATCTGGTTTTTGATATTGATGGGAATAGGTGTCATTGGCGGCATCCTGTTCCTGATCAATTACATATCGACAAGAAAGTACTCGCAGTCGCTTCAGTCAGAAGTCATGGTGAAAACGCGTGAATTGCGTGAGGCCATGGATAAATACCGGAACCTGGTTGAACGAGCTGTGCTTGGTATTTTCCGTGCGGACAATCACGGCAGAATACTGGAAGGGAATATTGCCCTGGTAGAGATGCTGGGACTGGCAGAACGTGAGGATCTGAATAAACTTTCGCTGGAAAATGATGTTTTTGTTGATAATGCGCATTGGAAACAGTTGCTGGAATCCTCCAGTTCTTTTGGTGTCTTTGAAGGCGTCGAAACAGAATGGAAACGTCAGGATGGAGAAATAATCATTGTTCGTCTCGGCGGACGTATCCTTCAGACAAAAAATGACCACCAGGAAATTGAAGTCATTGCCGAAGATGTCACAGAACAGAAATTAACGTCAGAAAAAATGCTTCAGGCGCAACGACTGGAAAGCGTTGGGATGCTGGCTGGTGGTATCGCTCACGATTTTAATAACATGCTTGGGGCGATAATGGGTAATGCAGAGCTTGCCAAGAGCGCTTCGCAAATGGACAGTTCTGTACAAAAATCTCTTTCAGCGATTGTTCGGGTCAGTGAAAAAGCCGCTGAACTGACACGTCAGCTTCTCGCCTATTCCGGACAAGGGCGATATGTTATTGAACCGGTTGATATTTCAGAACATCTGCGGGAAATGCTGCAACTAATCCGGGTATCTATTCCGAAACATGTCAAAGTGACCATGAATCTGGAAGAAGACTTGCCAAGAGTCACTGCTGACAAAGCACAACTTCAACAAGTAACGCTGAACCTGATCACGAATGCGGCTGAAGCTATCGGAGAGGAAGAAGGAAGCATTACTGTAAGCACCACTGTTGAGAACTTCTCTGCGCATGATCTGCTGGGAATGACGAATGGAAATGAGGCGGAACCGGGTGAGTTTATCTGTATGCAGGTATCCGACACCGGAAGTGGCATGAGTGAAGAAACCCTGTCCAAAATTTTCGAACCTTTCTTCACCACCAAATTTACCGGACGCGGGTTGGGGCTGTCGGCCATGATGGGGATTATCCATGCGCATCATGGCGCTATCAATGTGATCAGCCAGTTACAAAAAGGCACTACTTTCCAGATCTGTCTTCCTGTTGATAAACAGAATGGTATGTCCAACGGGGCGGCAGACCAGGCAGAAAGAAAGAAGGCAAGTGTTGTAACTGTATCTTCAAGCGAAAATAACCATATCATGATTGTTGATGATGATACGGCTGTTCTGGAAGTTGCTGTCAGAATGCTGAAAGTCGATGGATATGATATCACAACTGCGCTGAATGGAGAGGAAGCGATCCGAATCTTCTCTGCTGATCCGAACAGGTTTGACCTGTTACTGCTGGATAACCACATGCCTAAGGGCGATGCACCAAAAGTCCTCGAGGAAATTCGGAAAGTCAACCAGACTCTGCCGGTACTGATCATCAGTGGCGACGGCGCTATCGATATGAATGCCCGCTTTAAAGACCTCAATGTCAGCGGATTACTCCTGAAACCATTCAAAATGCGCGACTTGCGGGAACAGGTTCGGATGATTGTCGGGGAGTAGACTGATCCTGATAAACATCTCATCAAACCAGTGTATCCAATCCTCAGTCGCCATGCGTGTTCGGTTGCGGCAATCTTTCCAGGAGTTCCTGTAGAAGCGTCCAGCGTTCGTCCCAGGTTTTGCACTCCTGAAGGGATAGCTTCAGCCCCAGCGCCCCGGCGCCTTTCAATTCCAGCGGATAATCATTGGTCAATTCTGCAATCTGTGCAACGTAGATCGGGAAATGCTCGCCACCCCAATCGTCCTCAAACTGGAAGAATGCCGCATCGTCGAAAATATCAACTTTCAGGACACCGACATCGGCTGCGAGAATACGTGTTTCCACCATATGCAGCAGGTTGTTGCCGGCGCGTGGCAGAGTACCGAAACGATCAACCAGTTCTTCCCTGAGTTCACGAATCTCGCTACGAGTTTCTGCATGACTAAGACGACGATACAGCTCAACACGTTCAACCGCATCCGAGATATAATCTTCCGGCAGAACCGCGTCGACTTTCACATCGATCTTGACATCTTTAACATGTGGTCCGGCTTTGAGGGCCGGTAATTCGGTTTCACGTTCCTCGCTAAGCTGTTTCACCGCATCCGCCAGCATTTCCGTATAGAGTTCGAACCCGACACTATTGATATGTCCGCTCTGCTGAGCGCCCAGGATGTTGCCTGCTCCACGGATTTCCAGGTCGCGCATGGCGATCTGGAAGCCACTGCCCAGACGTGTGTTTTCGGCAAGGGTTTCCAGCCGCTTGCGTGCATCGGGTTGCAGCAGCATGCGTGGCGGAGTCAACATGTATGCATATGCCTGCCTGTGGCTGCGGCCAATTCGTCCACGTACCTGGTAAAGTTGTGCCAGCCCCAATTTGTCAGCACGGTTGACAATCAGCGTGTTCACATTGGGAATATCCAGCCCGGATTCGATGATCATGGTACACAATAAAACCTGGTGTTCACCCATCAGGAACTCGTGCATGACCTTTTCAAGTTCCCCTTCCCGCATCTGGCCATGTGCTATGCCAACCTTGATTCCCGGCACCAGTTTCTTG
Source organism: bacterium (assembly GCA_963669175.1). Taxonomy (GTDB): domain Bacteria; phylum Electryoneota; class Electryoneia; order Electryoneales; family Electryoneaceae. The sequence goes on along the minus strand of OY769902.1, from coordinate 4,811,207 downwards.
ATCTGAGTTTTAATAGCGTCAATCGTCTGAACGCGGTTATGCAGGAAATACACCTGGCCACCACGTGCAATTTCTCGCACGATTGCTTCACGAATGACGCGATCATCCGCAGGAGCGATTTCAGTCTGGATTGGCAGACGGTCATGCGGCGGTGTGGAGATCATTGACATGTCTTTAGCGCCCGACAACGCTTTGTGCAGGGTGCGTGGAATCGGGGTGGCGGACATGGTCAGTACATCTACCGTGGCTCGAAGCTGCTTGATTCGCTGCTTGTGCTTGACGCCGAAACGATGCTCTTCATCAATAATCAGAAGTCCAAGGTTTTTGAAGGCCACATCTTTGGAGATCAGACGATGAGTGCCGATGACAATGTCAACTTTTCCGGTTATCAGACCTTCCAGGGTTGATTTCTGTTCTTTGCGTGAACGGAAGCGGCTCAACACTTCGATCCGTATCGGATATCTTCGCATTCGTTCAGTGAAGGTCTCAAAATGCTGCTGTGCCAGGATAGTAGTCGGTACCAGGACAGCCACCTGTGTCGAATCCTGAACCGCTTTAAAGGCGGCACGGATTGCGACTTCAGTTTTGCCGAATCCCACATCCCCGCAAAGTAGACGATCCATGGCAACCGGTTTTTCCATATCACGTTTGATTTCTTCTGCGGCTCGCGCCTGGTCCGGGGTGTCTTCGAAGTCAAACGCCGCTTCCATCTCACGCTGCCAGCGAGTGTCATCGCTGAATGCTTTGCCGCCCTCAACCTTTCTACGGGCATAGAGTTCAACGATTTCCTTTGCCATTTCGAGAACGGCCGCTTCCGCCTTGCTGCGCGCGCGTGACCAGTCCTTGCCGCCGATCTTGGACAAGACGGGCGGTGAGCTTTCAGTGCCCTGGTATTTCTGAAGACGGTCGAACTGATCAAGACGAACGTAGACTTTTACGCCATCACGGTACTCGATCTGTACCGTTTCACGTTCCATCCCTTTCACCTGGATGGTCTTCAGCCCGATATAGCGTCCCACACCAAAATCGGTGTGTACGACGAAATCGCCTTTCTGAAGTTTCTCAAAGGCTGTTGGGTCGGTGCGATGTTTACGATGACGGTAGGGGCGGGTTCGTTTATGACGTCCGAATATCTGGTGATCGGTGAAAACGGAGATACGAGCGTCCGGCCAGACAAAACCGCTGGTCAGAGCGCCGAGGGTCAGGCGCACGCCGGACAGGTCATATCCCTGGTCCTCCAGCATGTCTTCCATGCGCTCGACCTGGTGCTCACGGTCGCACAGGATGACATTGTTATAGCCGTCAATGGATTGCTGATTCAGGTGCTGGATGACACGCTGAAGGTCTCCGAGATAGGTGTCGTGATTGCGCGCGTCAAAGTTGATCGCGCCCTCAGTTGGCGCAGCAGGGCCGCGATGGATGGCGACCGGACGTGCATAGAGTGCTTTTTTTACTTCTTCTGTTGATATATAGAGTTCGTCGGGACGTGGTGTACGAACATCTTTTTCCAGCTCACGTCTACGATCAAACTGGTATTCAATCTCTTCCCAGGAACGATCCAGGTTGGTATCCAATAAATCCGGGTCATCAACAAAGACAGCCGTATTCTTCTTCAGCAGTTCCCAGAGTCCGACCTCACGTTTTGCGGCTTGTTGTTCACCGGCGTAAAAAGCAAGCTCCGGTGTTTTGCCGAGTGAACGCTGGGTTACGGGATCGTAAAAGCGAATGTCGGTTATTTCATCCCCCCAGAGGTCAAGACGGACCGGGTTGGCGGAGGATGGGGGATAGATATCAATGACTGAACCACGTAGCGCAAACTGCCCCGGTTCTTCTGCACGGACCTCACGGTGCATGCCGGCTTCCGTCAGGATAAGCGCCAGCGCTTCACGGTCAATCTCATCGCCTTCGGTGAATCGTACCAGGCGCTCCTTGTGAACAGTCAGCTTCTCAACACGTTCTACCAGCGCCTGGGCAATCGTGATAATGATCTGGTAATCACCTGCGACAAGTCTTTCAAATGCGCCGGCACGTTCGTCAAAACGTGGGTTCTGATGAAGCGGATCGTAGGGAATGGCTGACCGGGCAGGGAGGAGAACGACATTTTCTTCATCAACAAGGGTGCGGAGGTCATCACGGATCTGCTCCGCGGTTGTGATATCCGGCGCTATATAAAGCAGTTGGCGACCTAGCCGGGCAACAATCCCTGCCGCAACAAATGCGGGCAGTGAACCGGGGGCACGGACAAACTCGACCCGTGAGTCCTGCTGCAATCCTTTAAATAACTGGTGCAGGGAGGTTGAATCAAATATCAGCTCCTTGACATGTTCAAGGGCTGTAACCGGTGTGTGGGTTCGTTTTTGTTTTGGCATCTGAATATATGTTCAGTATTTTTTCGTAGAGAAGAAACACCACGGCGCACAGTTTGTTAGTGCCCGTGTCAGCCTGCGAAAGATACACTATTGCGATAAGGAATCAAGTTAGAGATAACAAGTGCGAGAGACGCTGGAGAATCGAATTCAGTATCTGACCCTCATTTATACAAAAGGCTGCTCACAAGAATTTGTGCATATTATCGACGAGCACGTTTCGTCAGGTCTTGACACGATGCCTTTTTCTTGTTTTTCACCGCAATTTCAGACACCTGTCCGACTTAACGCCTGCAATTTTACATGATAGTTCGTCGTCAGGCATCGTGTTGTGACGCGAGAATGCTGATATCTGTGGCAGGTCAAAACGCGACAAAAACAGGGCGAGAGGCGGTTTCTGTATCATCGTTATTCAGGAAAACATTGCTAAAGCCGAAGACAGAATGTCGCGTCAAGACCTGCCACAACATTGCCCGGATGCACAAATTCTTGTGAGGAACCAAATAAAAAAATCCCTGCAAGCCAATTTGCAGGGATTTGAAAGCGGAAGGAATTACTTGGCAGAATAATTCGCGCAACGCCCTTTCATGGTTTCTTCAACCTTGTCTTCACGGGCAAGCCACCCTATAGCACGGTCAACCATGCTTTGCGGCATACCAAGTTCTTTCTTCAGGTTTGCGGCGCTGGTCTCACCATTTGTCTTCAAAAAGGTCCAGACTTCGCCGGCAGCAGTTCCAATCTTCTCCTGCATGCTATTCTCCCTTCAATCTTGTTGTCTTGATGAACTGAACAGGTTCTCCCGTCAAAACCATGTGGATAAATTCCGGGAAACTCTCCACATCTATATACAGCATGCCTGCAAGGTCTTCATTAGAATTGCAGGTCTGTTTGCCTGGAAGAGCCTGTGTACATCCATGGAAAGTAGGTGTAAAACTACAGGAGTGAACAGAGTTGTGCTGCGGGTAAAACGGAGAATAGAGACGGGTTAAGGGGGCGGTAGGCCGGTTGTCTTTGATCATGGATCACCTCTTCGGGGTAGATCGCTGCCAAAGCATAAATTGTTGTCAAGGTAACTATTCTGATGCCGGTATAACCAAAGAATGGAACAACAAGCAACCTGTCCTTTGATATACCGACTGATCCACCGACACTTTGCCTCTGTTTGCTTGCCAATATGGGCAAGTTTAAAAGCCATGTATTGAACCAGGATACAACTCCCAGATTTATTTCTCTTGCTGAAAAGGTCCATCAAAAGGACAGACAGGGGAATTCGAAACAGTTCGTAGAAAATATAGCGATTCCCATTATTAGTCCGTCATAGGGTCATTTGCTATATCAGTGAAAGATCCTTTTATGGTTGAAAGAAAGGATATGGAAAAAGGGGACTGCCTCCTTTCCCCGGGGTAAAGCCCTGTCTCTTACCCACATCTTCTGAAAGCTGTATCAGTAAAAGAGTTGTGGACATAGCATTTTTAGAATCCCGGCGGGATTCCCTATTTTAGCATAGTGTACAGGCCGTCTGTTTGGCCTGTACACTATGTCAGGTATTCTAACGAATAATCAACCCTGGAAGGGTTGCATAATACGCGATTTATATTAGTACGTTCAATAAATACAAGGAATTAACGCATTTTATATTCTATACAAACCAATTGGGTGTAAATTATACTTTATGCAACCCTTCCAGGGTTGAGATAAGGTTTAATCTTTTTCGTAGGGTAGACGCTAAACAGACAGCGTCAACCCTACGCTAAAATATACCACCCCCTCTGGGGTGGCAGAAACACGAAGATGTGAGCAAGAGACAGGGGTAAAGCCTTCCCGCTTTCTTGAGAGCAGGCAGGGCGGGTGGCCCGATTCACAAGTGATGTATCTGACGCTATAGTATCAAGATGGATACTGTTGTGCTGTTTCATTTCATGGCGCAGCTTCGAGTGAGTCGGGACTGTGACTCGTTTCAAATTCCAGGCAACAGCTCGAAATACTACCTCGGTACAAGTATGCGTTGAGGCTCTGGCGCGTGGAAAAGGGGACAGTTTCCTTTTCCAGGAATACTTCACGAATATTCTGCATAAGCGCGAGGAAAAGGATCCCGTCCCCTTTTCCCGACAATCTCTATTATGTCGGAAAAAAACCGAGAAGGTTATACCTCAGATCAGTTCCTGAGAATTGGGGCATCAGGGGCACAGCATTATTCTCAGCATGGACATACCTCTTGTCTTTTGTTATTATTGTAGAGATTCCAACGTAGCAAATTGCGGGCTCGCTGTTAAGGGGTGAAGCGTCTTCAGGGTGGTGCTTTTTAAGGCAGGAGTTGGTTATGGGGCAGGGGAATTTCACGTCACAAGACCGTCGTCAAATCAAAGAGCAAGGCATAGATGAAAATACGGTATTACAACAACTTCAGACGATCAGTGAAGGAATCGCCCCAGTATGCCTGGACCGGGCCTGCACCCTTGGTGATGGCATTATCAGTCTATCTGAAGACCGTTGGGATTCACTGCTGGCAAAACATGGCGAGGCTTCAGCAAGTGGACGCATGATGAAATTCGTCCCGGCATCCGGGGCAGCGACCAGGATGTTCAAGAACCTGCTGGCGTTGCATACCAGGAAAGGGACGATTACCTCTGAAAAGCTCACGGATTATGTTGAGGAAGGTGATGATGCCGCTATCTTTGGCTTGCGCTTTTTCAATAACCTGAAGCGGTTTGCGTTTTACCCCTACCTGGTCGAAGCGATGGAGGATGACGGCCACGACCTGGAAGAGTTACTCGATGAGGGCGACTATTCCCTCGCGCTGAAATACCTGCTGACGAGTAAGGGTCTCGACTACCAGAACCGCCCCAAGGGACTCATTCCCTTTCATAAGATTGACACACGTATTCGTACGCCATTTGGTGAACATATCCTGGAAGCAACAGCATACGTTCAGGATAGCAAGCGTATGTCACGCCTGCATTTTACCGTGGCCCCGGAACATGAAGAACGTGTGCGTTCTCATATCAGCCGCTTCGAACGTGAGCTGTCCAAGCAGGGATTACGTCTCTTCCATAAATACTCTATTCAGGATGTTGCGACTGAAACCATAGCGGCCAATCCGGATGGAACTCCTTTCCGTGATAAGGATGGTCATCTTGTATTCCGGCCTGGGGGACACGGGGCTTTGCTGGGGAACCTGGGCGCATTGCCCGGCGAAATCATCTATGTCAAGAATATTGATAATGTTGTCCCGTTTGAAAAAGCAGAAACAACCATTCTATATAAGAGGTTACTCGGTGGACTTCTTGTTGAGTTGCAGGAGCTGGTCTTCGGCTTTATCCGTGAAATCAAACAGGATAAGCCTGATGGGCCACGGCTTGACGAGATCATGACCATCGCAGAGGATCAACTGAATATTCACCGTCCGTCGGATTGGGCCACGCATGCTGTATCGAAAAAACGGACCTATCTTGCCGACAAACTGAATCGCCCGATGCGCGTTTGTGGCATGGTCAAGAATGAAGGTGACCCCGGCGGCGGTCCATTCTGGGTGAAAGGCAAGAACGGCGCGGTGTCACTCCAGATCGTTGAGACCTCACAGATTGACAAGGATGATCCGGAGCAGGCGTCCATTCTCGAATCCGCCACTCATTTTAATCCTGTTGATCTGGTCTGTTCGATCAAGGACTGGAAAGGGAAACCGTTCGACCTCATGCAGTATCGTGATCCGGCTTCCGGATTCATCTCGAAAAAATCCTGCCAGGGACGTGAACTACTGGCGCTGGAACTACCCGGTCTGTGGAATGGCGCCATGGCCGACTGGATTACGGTATTTGTGGAAACACCTATTGAAACATTCAATCCGGTGAAAACGGTCAATGATCTGCTGAAGCCGACTCATCAATCGATACGTTCCTGATGGAGCTCTGTTGTAGAACGGATTTTAAACAACTCTGTAGTTCATCCTGATACAATCAGTGGTAAAACGGCCACCGGAGTAGATTCCTGTCCCAGTCAACACTGTTCCGAGACAGCTTTTTCGCTGTGGATGACTTGGCATGATCCTGACCCTCTCACAAAACCCGACTTGCTCATCATTCGCACCGCAGGATGAAGCTTGGCTGATGTAGTCCGCATTGGGCGAGTACTCCCTATTCACTCCCGGCAAGGTCGGGCCATGCACCTTTTCGCTGTGGCTGGCCTGGCATGATCCTGAACCTCTCCCAATCCCGACTTGCTCATCATCTGCATCACAGGATGAAGCTTGGCTGATGTAGTCCGCATTGGGCGAGTACTCCCTATTCACTCCCGGCAAGGTCGGGCCATGCACATTTTTCACTTTTTTCACTGACAACTTTTTTCACTTCCTACACTGACTACTTTTTCACTTCTCCCCACGCCATCCATCAAAACGTCATGATCCTCTTCAATAGAGCCTGATTCTCGCCGCATGCCTCTCACTGACTTGCCATGAGTTGTTGCATTTGCATCCCGGTTTTCCTGAAAAACCTGGTTTTGTGAGCCCTGTCACCCGATTCCGGGGGGCAAATCCTGAAACCTCATTTTTTTCCAAAAAGCCGAAACAAAAAGTTGAAAAACAACACCCTAAGAAAACCCTTCCTGAAACCTCGAAATTCCGAAAAGACAGAAAAAAGTATATAGAAACGTTTCATTATTTGGACCTTAGCTCTCCGAAATGATCGCATTGTGACAAAAGTCAAAGAAGGAATTAGAAGACGGTGGCACTTTATTCGCGGGAAGGGAAAGCTTGTTTTGTTAAAACAAACAGGAAAATGTGATGAAGCTCACACTGGTTACAAGAAGAGATTTACGCAGAGCTGTTTCAGAAGACTTGAAACACTTCAGGAGCATTTTACTGCATAACAAGCTGTGTTTAGAGGGAGAAGACACAGTGAAGGAGGCGTCATGAAGAGTCGAGAAACCCTTCGCATCCAATTGCGTCATTTCCTCATCGTAACGCTTGCAACTGCGATGCTGGCGGTAACGTCCTGCTCACTGGATAATCCAGGTATGCCCAAGTGGGATGTAAACTTTGCTGTCCCGTTAAATTCGCAATGGTACGGATTGGACAGTCTGGTATCTCGCCCTGACGAGATTGCAGAGAACGGCGGCGGTATTGATGTGTACGAAAGCGGTTTGCTTCGTTTTTATTACGAAGAACCGATCGATTCCGTCGTGCTGGCAGATTCCTTAACCCGGTATGAACCGGAAGATACCACGAAAGAAACCTCCGAATTAGGCATCATTGCCATTGATTCTACCCAGGAAGCGCATGGTCAGATGTCGCTGGATGCCTTTGTGCCTGGTTTCAACGGTGCAGGTTTTTACGATTTTACCCCGTTGTTCATTGTCGCAAACACACAGATCAACATTGATCCCTTAAACAACTTCCACCAGGCCGATGTCGTGCCCGGAGGGGGCTTCCTGTATCTCGAAGTCACCAACAGTACCAACCTGACCTGGAACGAGATAACTGTAGATGTAACAACAGCAGATCCCGGCAATCCTTCGTTGGGCACATTGGTCTACACAAACCTGCATCCGGGCGAGTCGCAGCAACAGTCAATAGATCTTTCCGGTTCCTCATTGAAGCAGAACATCGTTTTGTTCGCGGAAGGAAGTGGTCCTCAACAGGCCGGTGTGTATGTAGAAGCGGAAGACGGGGTGGAGTTCGTCGCGCGTGTCAGCCCGTTGGACGCTTCCTTCTATAAGGGCGTGATCATCAAACAGGACCCGGAACGGGACACGACACTCGTTGATTTTGATGAAGAAGAGAACTGGATAACCGAAGCGCTGGCGAATGCTGTCACCATGCGTTTCCAGATCGAGAACTACACGGAAACTGAAGATTCTGTATACGTGAAACTGCCTTCGATTACCGATGCTGATGCTCATGCGGATACCTTAACACTTGGTTTCTACCTGCCAGCGCCGGAACTGGGGCAGGAATGTGTCTGCCTGGATACGTTTGTAACCGTCTATGATAAATATCTCCAGATGGATTTACCTGAAGGATACAACACACCCACTCCAGATCCGCAAAGCATGGATGTTCTGGTCACCATCGTTGTGTTGTCCGGTGGCTTTGATGCGCAGGGAAATCCGCTTATCCGGGAAGTCTCATCCTCAGACACTGTTGTGACCACCATGACCGTTGAGAGCTTTGATTTTGAATGGTTATGGGGGAGCGCGAAAGAGGAAGAAGTTGAACTGGATCGCACAGAGGTGGAAATCGATGTCTGGGAAGACACCGAAGATCCTGACCTTCAGCGTAACCTGACCGGAAATGTGGCGCTGGATGCCGCTCAGATCGTCATCGATTTACGTGGAAGCCAGTTCCAGGCGCCAGCGAAGCTGGTGCTGGACATCACGGCAGTCAATTCGTCGTTGGGAGATATCGACCAGAATATAACCGAGCACTTCGAACGCTGGCTGGACCCGGAACAGCAATACGCGATCATAGGCGGGGCCGGTGATGCAGATTCTGCCAAGGTGGTCAGCCTGTTGAACCATTTCCCTGATCAACTGGTGATTGAAGGAACAGCCCTGATGGGACGTGAGCCCATGATGGATAGCCCCTGGGATCCTTATGAACCGTACATGTTGCATAAGAACGACCAGGTGATCGGGAAAGCAATCCTTGAAGCGCCGTTATCCCTGACTGTAGACGAAGCAACAACCATGCACGCCCCTGTAGCCGACCTTAGCGAAGGGCTGGAACCGGGCCTGCAGGAAGCCGGACTGTATGCCTACATCACCAATACTGTCCCGCTCGGTGGTACGCTTTACCTGTTGGCCGGAAGTTTTTCCGATGAAGCCATGGCGCAGAGCGAACTGGTGCTGGATAACCTCAACCGCTACAGCCTGATTGAACCGATGACGATTCGTGCGCCAGAAGTAGATCCTTCAACAGGACGAGCTTCTGCCACGCTTCTTGATACAGTCGGTGTAGCTATCAGCGACCAGGGGATAAACCTGCTTCAGCAAGATAACCTGTACTTGCGTCAGATTGTCCGGATTGACCCGACCCCGTGCGCCATTCGTGCTTATGTGCAGGATGGTATTGACGTTGCCCTGGTGATTGAAGGGGTATACCGGGTAAACGAGGAGGAGTGATCATGGCACGGCAATTATGGCGTTACTGGTTAGTCGGCGCAATGGTCGCCGGCGTGATGTTCCTGCTGTTGACCGCAGGATCAGGCTTCGCCATGCCGCCTACCCATGCAACGGGTATTGCGCTTGGTGGCGACATGACGGTGCTACCGCGTGGTGTCGAGGTAATCGGCTATAATCCCGCGCTGCTTGGCCTTGAAGATAATCCGGTCTCCTCCATGCGTTTCCCGGTGGTCAACTTTGGCCTGCACATGGGAAACAACTCGTGGTCGTTATCCCGTATGGGAGAAACCTTCAGAGAAGACAAGTTGCTGACCGAGTCTGAAAAGCAGACGCTTGTCGATGAAATCCAGGGCGAATACCTGGCCACCCGACTGGATGCCTATGTCCCCATGCTTGGTTTCAGTGGTCCGCTTTATGGACCCTGGCAGATGGCGGTCAGCCTCGATGCGTTGTCCTGGGGTGAGTTGCATGTGGACAAGGATATCTACTACCTGGGCCTCGTAGGACAGACTCGTGATGATTTCGGCCAACGCCGCAACTTCGATCAGACCTATGGCGAGACCATGGCAGCCGGACGTGCGGCCTTTGCCTTTGCCCGGGATTTTAACGAGTGGAACTATGTTCGCGAATACAACTGGTTGAATGAACTGGCGGCCGGATTTACGATGAGTTACTACTACGGCGGCGCATACGGCAAAAGCGAGGAGATGACCGGCTGGTATTATATGGACGTGGACAGTATTGATGCTGAAGGGTATGTCGAAGTCGTTTCCGCGCAGACCGGCGGACATGGGTATGGACTCGATTTCGGCGTCGCAGCCAAGGTGTTAAATCGACGTGGTACAGTCAGCCTCGCATTTACCAACCTGCTCGGGCAGATCAACTGGTCCAAAGCGGATCGCAGGATTTATGCCCTGCAAACCCTGAATGGCATTCCACTCGAAGGCATGGACGATTTCGAAGCGTATTGGGAACGCAACTTCGATTCAGTCGATTCCCTGCAGGAAGATGTCAGTGTGACCGGTGATCTCCCCACAGACTTGCGTTTGAGCGCTGGTTGGTGGCTGGTGCAGAATGTGCAGGTTGTCGGTGCGCTCAGGCAGGCGTTGGATGATGCGCCCGGGAACGAATCCACCACTCGTCTCAGCGGTGGCATGGAGTGGTTGTTCAGTCGAACCAAGCTGCTTCGTGCCGGATTTGGCGTAGGAGGCAGACGTGGAAGCACATTTGGCATCGGTTACGGAACCCATCGAAAGAGATGGAAAACGGATATCGGGGTTTCCTGGGAACGTGGTCTGATCAGCAACAGCAAAGGGTTCAGTTTCGGTCTGAACATGGCCTGGTTCTTCGGACAATCGGAACGTGATCCCTACCGCACCAAGGCATACTGGCAGAATCGCGCCTATGAGCTGCGCGAGGATATTCTCTTTGTCGAACCTCGCACCAGTCACCATTCCGCGCCGGGTGAGATCAAGGACATCGCAACACAGGATAAGCAAAAACTTCGTCAAAAACTCTTCCTGAAAGATGCGGAAGATGATGTGCGTCATCTGCCGGTCGAGTTCCCTTCATCCGGTACAGGCAAAGAGAAAACATCAGACAAATCCGATAAACAATCGCAACAAACCGGGAGCGAGCAACATGCAAACTAGACGAATTCACATAGCTGCGATACTGTTTGCGTTGCTGATACTGTCACTTTGCTCTACATCGGGGGCGCAAACAGCGGCAGAACTTGAAGAGCAGATTTCGCAGGCAAAAACCCGCCTGAACGAGCTGAAACTGGAAAGCGCCGACCTGCTGGCGGAGGAAGCGTTTTCTGAGGCGGAAGGACATATACGGAACGCACAAAAGCTTCTCGATAAAGGCAACCTGTTCGAAGCAAAGGAAGCGATTGGAGCTGCCGAAAAAGCCATGCAGGATGCGCAGTGGACTACGGAACGATTCCAGGAAGTTTTCAAGGATGTCATAGAAGCGCGAGCCGATTGTGAACCTGTACAGGCTGCGTTGGGGCATTCGCCGAAGGCCTGGGTGCTGGCTGAAGGGTTGTTCCGTGATGCCATTGACGCATTAACCAAAGACAACCATCCGAATGCGATGCAGTACGCTGATGAAGCGGAAGTATTGTTCCGTGAAGCTGAACTTTACGCCATCCAGATGGTCATTACTCAAGACGCTCGCATCATGATTGACCAGGCAGAGAAGCTTGGGGCGGAGAAGTATTCGCCACGTAATCTGCAACTGGCCTACCAGTTCGTCGACAAGACTTTCGAGCTGCTGGAAGAGGATCGTTACAACCGTGTGCTGGGAAACAAAATAGCGGCAAAGGCATTGTATCACGCCACCTACGCCAACCGGATCAGTCAGTGGGCACGTGAATACCGCAAGAAAAAAGATGCGTTTGAGCTTACCTGGTTGCAGGCTGATTCCGCCATGAGTGCCATCGGGCAGGTTATCAGCTATAAGCCGGCTTTCGAAAAGGGGCTTGAACCGCCAACCGAGGGTATTATTGCCACTATTCGTGGGCTGTTCGGAGATAACCTCGCTCTGCAGGCACGGATTGATTCGCTGCAGACAGAAAACGATAGCCTCGCCTTGGCGCTTGCCCAGGCAAACGAAGAACTTGCTCGCTGGCGTAATGAATACGGCGCACTGGCCAGTGAGTACGAAACCGAGATGGAAAAGAAGCGCCTGGAAGAGGAAATCCGGCGTGAACAGGAAGCACGATTGCGCAGGTTGCGTGAACTGCTGAACGAACACGAAGCCGATATCCTGATCGATGGCAGTGATATTATTCTGCGCCTGATTGGATTGCAATTCGCTTCCGGTTCCTCGGATATCCCGCCGGAATCGTATGACCTGCTGCGTCGAGTGATCATCGCCCTGGAAGAATTCCCGGATAACAAGGTTCGCGTTGAAGGCCATACCGATGCCCAGGGTGACACTCGTGCAAACCAGCAACTTTCGGAACGACGTGCGCTGTCGGTTTTCGAATACCTGCTGGCGAATTCGAAGAAACTGAAACCTGGCTACGTGAACTATGTCGGACATGGTGAAGACAGGCCGATTGCAACGAACGAGACAAAGGACGGCAGATCCAAGAACCGTCGTCTGGAAGTCATCATGCTGAATGTGGTGAGGTCGGTGTCATCGAATTGATGGTTTCAGGTTCTAAGAGTTCTATGGGTGTCAGGTTCTAAGAGTTCTATGGGCGTCAGGTTCTCAGAGTTTTTGGGTGTAAGGTTCCCGGAGTTCTGTGAATGAATGGCAGCGCGAAACAGGTTCCGTCAGGTCTTGCGGACGCGAAGCGGAAGTGTGACCTGACGGTGTGACGCGACAAACAACAGGCATGGTTTTGATGTGAAGGTTAGTTGCACTTGAACGTATAAATACCTCCACGGCACTCCGCACCAGAGCCGTGGAACCCCCAAGCCCCCCGTCGGCCCTCCCCCGTACGGGGGGCGTTCATATGTCGGACTCTTGTACCTGTTCCGCCTCACATGTCAGCTTCGCTCGCATATCACTCCGTTCCACATGTCGTCCCCGGCTACATGTCATCCCCGGCTTGTCATATGTCATCCCCGGCTTGTCATATGTCATCCCCGGCTACATGTCATCCCCGGCTACATGTCATCCCCGGCTTGACCGGGGATCTCGAGTTGAATGTACAGGATGGCAAGGATGATAAGGATAAACAACCTGTATTTAATAACTTTAGAACTTTCCAACTTGTCAACTTCTTGTCAACTTTTAAACTTGCTCAAGAGTGGCCGATCCGCAGGTTTGGATGCTTCCACTCATGCAATCGCAGAAATAGTATCGCATTTACTTACTTCTTCGTTGAACTGTGAGTGCATCGGGACAAGATCTTCCAGCCTCAAAAGATGAAAACAGAAGGACTGATTCTCTTGTTAGAATAAACCCCGCCGGGCAGTCGCCTTCGCAAGCTACGGCGACTTCAAGCCGGCGGGGCCAAAACAATAGCTTTAGAACTTATGTACTGTAGAACTTTCCCTTCGCAAGCTACGGCGACTTCAAGCCGACGGGGCCAAAAGGATACTCACATCGAATCTCGAGATCCCCGATCAAGTCGGGGATGACAGAATAACTTTTGAACTTTCCAACTTTCCAACTTTCCAACTTTCCAACTTTCCAACTTTCCAACTTTCCAACTTTCCAACTTTCAAACTTCTACGAGGGTGGCCGATCCGCAGGTTGTGTGTGTTCCATGTTTGTTGCAGCAGGAATATTCACACTTCTGCTGATTTCCTGGAAAATTCATGAGCGCATCGGGACAATGACTTTAGAACTTTTCAACTTTCAAACTTCATAGAAGTCATAGGTATCAGATTAACACACCACAAAAATGTCAGCCTTTTCATGAAAACGGCTAACTTGATAAATAACAAACCATAAGCAGAATTGGCTTTAAGATACCTTGTGAAAACGCGCTTCCACAGCACCTATCTGAAACATAATCAAGAAGTAGGGAACTGTTTGAGCAGGATTTGAGTGGAACAGCCTGAAAGCATCTTGTCGGAATGGGAGGAAATGTATTAACTGCTGTAAAAAGAACAGGATAAGTATTATAAAAGTGTGCCAATTACTTGCATGTATCGTAGTTGTCCAGTTGCATTATCTCAGCGCTTCTTGTACCTTTTCTTCTTATAGGGGAGAACTGTGGGCACATCTGACCATTTCCAAATCGGAAGCCAATGAGGTTACACGAACACAAACAGCGTATTGCAAGTGTACTCCCGCGACTTTGCCTGGTCGGTTTCCTGGCGGGGCTGCTGGTCGCCGGTTGTTACACGCAACGCTCCATTGGACCGGACTGGGGTTTTCAGACCAATGGCATTGTTGTCGAGTTTGAAGCGGATTCACTGCTGAATCGTTTTGATGAGGAAGCCCACACGCTCCGCATGGTTGTATACCAGCTTTCCGATACGAAAACGTACAAGCAACTGGTTACGACTCAGGATGGCTTGCGAACCCTGCTTGCGGGTGGTTATCCCGATCCTTCGTTCCTGATCTATCAGGATTTTACAATAAAGCCGGGCGACCTGGATGCGATCGAGCTGGATCGTTCCAAGGACGCGCAATATGTAGCAGTTTTGACTGGATACTATTCTCTGCAACCCGGGCAGGTGGACCATCTGTTTTCAATACCCACATCAACCAGCAAGCAGGGCGTGTTCAAGAACAACACGGTTACGCTGGTGGATCAACTGGTGATTGAATTCATTTTCGGACCGGACAACATTCGTGAGGTGAACGTCAAATGAACAGAGCTGTCAAGCCGATTTACTGGCACCAGGGATTGTTCCTGCAACCTCAACATTTCCAGCAGATGGAAATGCGTTCACACGGTGTTTTCAAGCGAATGGTTGCCATGCGGGAACCGTACTTCTGGGGAGTGCTGAACATTACGGTTCATGAAGCTGCCCTGAAGAATGAAATGCTGGAAATCGAGAACGGGGAGTTTTTATTTCGTGATGGCACCTGGGTGGCTGTTCCCGATAACACACGTGTGCAGCCACGTTCCTTCGCCGACAAGGAATACAAGGAAGGCAAACCACTGAAGGCGTATCTCGGGATCGCACGGCAAAAGCAGACCGAGAATAATATCACCGAACTGAAGAGTTCACAGAACAGCGGGGAAATTACAACTCGCTGGACCTATGATCCCGATCCGGAGGATGTGCGAGACATCTTCGAGCATGGTTCCATCGCCCAGATGCGTCGCATGATGTATAACCTGCGCATTTTCTGGGAAGATGAGATCGCTGAATTGTCCGAATGGGAGCTGCTGCCGGTTGCAAAGATTGTTTTCGATGGCGATGATGTCACCCTGGCAGAAGATTTTGTGCCGCCAACCATTTTCCTCAATGGCAGCGAAATCCTGTTGCAGATCGTGAAGAATATTCGTGAACAGGTCGCCACTCGCGGGCATCAGCTCGAACAGTATAAGAGCCCGATCAATACACGTAAGGCGGTATATGATCACAACTTTATGATCTACATGATGGTGCTGACATCATTGAACAAGTATATCCCCCTGCTGCACCATTTGACAGAAACTCCCCTGATTCATCCCTGGCAGGTTTATGGTTTGCTTCGCCAGCTAATCGGTGAGATCAGTTCCTTTACGGACCGTGTGGATGTGTTCGGCAGACTTGCCAATGGGAAGGACCTGGTTCCGGCTTATGACCATGAAAACCTCGGTTATTGCTTCCATGAATGCCAGGTTCTGGTGCAGGAGCTGATGCGTGCGATCCTGATCGGCCCGGATAATGTGATCAAGTTGACACGTGAGGAAGATACCTTCAGCGGTGATATCCCAGTTGACATGATGGGGCCGGACAACGAGTTCTACCTGGTGATCATAGCGGATATGGTCAAGGACGAGTTGATTGACCAGATGTCCACCGCGACCAAAATCAGCAGCAAGCAGCAGACGCCTGTACTGGTCAGTCGTGCGCTTCCGGGGGTATCCGTGGATTACAGCGTGGTGCCGCCGCCGGGATTGCCCAAGCGAGATGATGCCTTCTATTTCAAGCTGAACACACGGCATGAGGAGTGGACAGAAATCCGTCAACGCCAGAACATCGCCATGTTCTGGGACCAGGCGCCGGAAGACGCCAAGGCGGAACTGGTGGTGCTTAAACTGTAATTAGGAATTAATAATTAGGAATTAGGAATTAGGAATTGATAAGTAGAATTAAGAATTAAAAAAGAGATTTGATTACTGTTGTTTGTATTTGAATTCGATTAAGATTGTGTTATTGAATAACTTTAGAACTATAGAGCTTTAGAGCTTTAGAGCTTTAGAACTTTAGAACTTTACAACTTTACAACTTTGTAACTTTCAAACTTGTAGACTTTCATACACAATCATTCTTTTTTCACTTTTTTTACTTTTTTCACTGTATACTTTTTACTACAGAGCAACGATGCGCATCATCGATCATTACGCGAAAGTTTTCGCCTACACCGTTTACGTATTGCGAAACAGGAGCAAGCCGGAGCTGGACGGCGAGTCTGTGCGCGCGGCGATCGATGTGCTGCTGGAACAGGCGAAAGATGGTTGCGATCGAGCTGGAGTATCCCCGGAGAACATCAACCATGCAACCTTCGCTGTGATTTCCTGGATTGACGAATCTTTGATCAACAGCTCATGGGCCGGGTCACGCGCATGGCAACGGAACTCGCTTCAGCGCAGCATGTTTCATACCAGCAACGCGGGGCGTGAGTTCTACGAACGATTGCATCATCTTCATCAGGATGCACGTGAGCTGCGCGAAGTCTATGAATACTGCCTGGCGCTTGGGTTTCGTGGAAAATACTACCGTCGTGAAGATGAAAACGACCGTCTGGGTATTTCAGCCGAAAACCTTCGCTACATCACCGGCGAAGCCAATGTGGATTATCCGGGACGCTTGTTCCCGGAAGCGTATGCCGGTGTGGATAATGCACCGACACGGCGGAAACACAGGCTGTCATTCTTCACCCTGGTAACCATGGTGGTTCCGGTTGGGATTTTCGCCGGGTTGTACCTGTTATACTTCAACATTTTGCGAACCTTGATCGATAACCTGTTCAGTGGTTAAAAAGGCGTAAAACAACCGTCACATGAAAAAGTTTTTCACCATACTGCTGATCGTACTGTATGCCCTCGCGGTAATTGGGCTGATCGTGTACGGTATCTGGTGGAAGCACTGGCACTGGTGGGTGGGTGTTGTCATCCTGCTGGGGGCGCTGGCGGTTGTGTTTGGCATCTGGTATCTGAAACGTCTGATTTTCCGAAGACGTGAACGTGAATTTGTCAAACGTGTCATTGAACAGGATGAAGCTGCCATACAGGGCGCGCCGTTGCATGAACGCCAGAAGTTGCGTGAATTGCAGGCCAAGTGGAAAGAAGCGGTTGATGCCCTGCAACAGTCCGATTTACGCAAGCATGGCAATCCTCTCTATGCGCTGCCCTGGTACCTGGTTATCGGGGAATCCGGTTCCGGTAAAACCACTGCGCTGAAGAATATCGACATCGCTGCGCCCCTGACTGAAATCGGCCATTTGTCCGGGCTCAGCGGGACACGTAACTGCGACTGGTGGTTCTTCGAGGAAGCCGTGGTCATCGATACTGCTGGTAGATATACCGTGCATGTTGATGACATACGTGACCGTGAAGAATGGGAAAACTTCCTTGTCCTGCTGGCGAAATACCGGAAGAAGGAACCGATCAACGGGATTGTCGTAACTGTTGCCGCTGACAAGCTGATGGAAGGCGATGAAAAGGCGATTCGCAACGAAGCGCTGGCGGCACGGAAACGCATTGAACAGGTAATGAAAGTACTCGGGAACAGGTTCCCGGTATATGTGCTTGTTACGAAGATGGACCGCATCCTGGGCATGACTCAATTCAGTGATGTCCTTCCAAACGATCTGCTTTCCCAGGCGATGGGGTATACCCATGAACACCTGGAAGACCACTGGGAAAACATCTTTAACCAGGGCGCTGCGGTTATCGGGAAAAACATTCGCGATCTGCGCTTGACCATTGTACACAAAGAGCAGAATGTTCGGCCTGAAGTGCATCTTTTCCCGGTACGTCTGGAGGGGTTATTCCCGCATCTGAGTCTCTTCATGAAGGCGGCTTTTGAGGATAACCTGTACCAGGAAGCGCCCATGCTGCGTGGGATGTATCTTTCCTATGGACGTGAAAGCGGTGAGCCGATTGAAGCTTATTCTGAGACTTTTGGCGCTCCGCAACCGCAACAACGTACCGCCGAATCTGGCAGGTTCCTGGTTGAAATATTCCGCAGCGTCTTACCCGCTGACCGATACCTGTTTACACCGATCAGGGAGTATGTAACCTGGAAGCGCATTACCGGCAATCTCAAGCTGTTGAGCTGGGTTTTAATCTGGGTCTGCCTGTCCGGATTGTTGACCTATTCTTTCCTGATGAATGTACGAATTCACCAGTTTGGCGCATCGTATTTTGATCCAAAGGATTTGTCCGAGGATATCAATGCCAACCTGCTTCTGTTTGATCACTTCAGGACTGAAATCGAACGGATTCACGGCGCCAATTCAGGCTGGATTCTTCCCCGTTTCGGATTAACCCAGAGTAAAGGGGTGGAGGAAAGGCTTAAACTGAACTACTCGGACCTGTTTGAAGAACATTTCATGCAAGCGCTGGATCGTAAGTTTGATGCGCATTTGTCGGACGAGTACGGGGATGGGGTCACGTCGCAGTTCGAAGCCAACTATGTCGCATTTTCGATTGTGCGAATTATGCTGCTGCGGGATCGTCTGCATCATAAGACACCGGTTCTCGAGGACAAATTCCAGAAGATTGCCGCCAAGCTGCTGATCCAGGAAAACCATGTTCATCCTGAGAATGCGTACCTGTTTGGCGATGCCTATGTCGCGTACCTGCAATGGCAGAATGAGGAGACGGTTCTCAAGGGGAAATACGACAAGCTGCAATACCAAATCGGCATGATTCTCAACGAGGAAAGCGAAAATCTGGACTGGTTGGCGGACAATTGGGTCCATGATATACCGTCAGTAACGCTGAACAAGTTCTGGGGAGATGAAGCGGTGCAAGCGCGGGCCAACGCGCAGAACGCCATCCCGGTTGTCCCCGGAGGGTTTACCGCTCAAGGGTATCAGAACATCTTTGACTTTATCAAGCTTGTACAGGGCGCGTTGGAAGACACCGCGGCGTTCGGCAGAAAACGTGATGATTTCTGGAGCTGGTATAACCGGAGAACTTTCGAATATTGGGAACAGTTCGTGGTGCGATTTGATGAGGGATCGCCCGCCACAACCAGCTATACCGAGCATCAGCATCTTGCGACAATGATGGTTACACAGCAGAACCCCTACACACGCCTGATCCAACGCATGCACGATGAGTTCACCGCGTTTCCGAAATCGATTCAACTTCCGCCCTGGGCTGATCTGGTTATCGAAATTCAGAAGATCGAAGATCAGTGGAAAAAACAGAAGATGATCGAAAGCGCCAATCTGCAGGGGAAATTGCAGGAGAAGACCCAATCAACCCAGTTGGAAACGCTGGAAAAGACCAATGAAAAGGGCTTCCAGCAGCTTGAGCTGGAGATTGAAGCAGCCAAGGCCTGGGGTGATTACCTGGATGCCCTGGCCAAGCTCAATCCATTGATTACCTCGAATGAAAGCTGCTTCAAGATGGTATCACAGGCATATCCTGCCATCAGCCAGGGTGGCGATGACAAGCAGGGGGGCCAGGGAGCGGCAGGAGGTGATGGCGGCAGCAGTGGACAGGCATTTGAGACAGCCTATTCAGAGTTTTTCAAATACAAAAGCCTGGCCCGAAATTTCGGGGATCAGCAATTTGTCTGGGATTTGACCGAAGGCCCCTTGAGCTACCTGCTTGATTATGGATTTGGTGTAACGACCAAACTTCTTCAGGAGCAGTGGACATCACAGGTTGTCAGCGCGACGCAGGGTGTTGACCCGGACAAACTGGCGACAATCCTGTTTGATCCCAACTCCGGTGTGGTCTGGAACTTCGTCAATACGACCGCCGGACCGTTCATCGGAAGGAATCAGTCGGGGTATTACGCTGCCGAAGCGTTAAGCTACAAGATCCCGTTCAAAGACGAGTTGTTTACATTCCTCAACAATGGCCGTGTCGGTACAATCAACTATGAGGAAGAATACCAGGTGACCCTTGAGACTGTGCCGTTACAGGTAAACAAGGGCGCAACCAGTGAGCCGGTTTCAAACAGTATCGTACTCAGTTCACGTGATGGCGATATGCGGCTGGACAATTACAACTACCCGCAGCAATCGACATTCACCTGGAAGCCGGACAAGTGTGGGGACGTAATTCTGACCATAGAACTGCCCGGAGTCAGCTTCACCAAACGGTATACCGGCAAGTTTGCTTTTGCTCGTTTCCTGGATGATTTCAAGACAGGCAGCCGTGCCTTCACGGTTGACGATTTCCCGCCGGGGCAACGGCAGCCGTTGGCGGATATGAAAATTGACTGGATAAAGGTGTCCTATAAAATCACCGATGCGGATAACGCGATTGCCGTGTTGAACATGGTGCCGACCGGGGTGCCCTTAACAATTGTCGAAAAGTACGGAACCCATGAGTAAAGACTGGCATTATATTCTCTGGGGTAAACATCCCTGCAGCACGGAATACATTTCCCTGGGGAAGAAGCTCTATGAAAACGAGCCGCTCATTGATTGGGCGCGAGCGGGGTATCAGCAGTTGGTGCATAGCGATTACCATGTGAAGGATTCCATGTTGTCTTTCTGGCTGATGCCGGGAGCTGCGAATCGGTTGATTTGTGGGGTTGTCGGCATTGGACGTGATCATGTGGACCGTCGTTATCCCCTGATTATTGCTGCGCAGGGGCAACTTGAAATCGATGAAAAGAACTGGGAAGCGTTAAATACAGCCTGTCGAGAACCATGGAATGCGTTACATGAGGTTGCGCAAGGAAAATATATTTCCAATGTTGAAGAATTATCCCAGGCTGTGACAGAGCTGCCTCCCCCTGAATCCGTTTCCGATGACTGGGACAGTTTCCAGAGTGTAGAACACTCGGCCGAGTCCTGGCGACTCGAGCTGGAACGATCAATCAATTCTGAACAGGTTGTCATTAAGCTGGACCAGCCCGGCGAATCCGTAGTACGTCAGGCAATTGTCTGGCAACGCCGGTGCCGTCAACTTATGACTATACACCCTTATGCGGTTTTTATTGATGAACAGCATGAACGGATGGTCATGTTGTACCGGCCACTACGGGTTACGGATTTCAAAGTATTGTTTGGTTGATTTCGTTCAAATAAAATCCCACACTGAAGGGATGGTACAGCAGGTTGTGAAGTAGAGGTTTTGCGGGCTAACGGAGTATTTCATGGATATCAGGGATTTAGGCAAAGAACCGATTCCGGGTGACAATCCTGTCGGTGAGGATATCAAGTTTGAGCCCGAAATGGAGGAAATTGAGGAAGAAATTGGCAAACTGACCAACCTGAATGCGGAAGGGACAACCGATTGGGATAAGGTTCTGAAGGTTGGTCAGACCATATTAAGCGAGAAATCGAAGAACTTCCAGGTTGCGGTTTATGTTGCCCATGCGTTGCTGGAAACCAAATCCATGGAAGGTTTCCCGGATGGCATCCACATCCTTCGTGATATCGTGGAGACTTATTGGGATACCATGTACCCGCCGAAGAAGCGCGCCAAGGCACGCTTGAACAGTGTGAACTGGTGGAAGGACAAAACAGAGGCGATGGTGGCAAGCTGGGAACCGGTTGTATGGCCCAGTGACAAACGCTCTGTTTTGATGGATGACCTGACAACCTTTGACAGCTTCCTCGGTGATAATCTGGATGATGCGCCTATCCTTCGATCCCTGATCAACCAGGTCGGGACTATAATTTCCGAAGAAGCACAACCTGAACCCGAAGCTGATCATGAACCGGCGGCAGAAGCGCCAAAGGAATCGGAAAAGAAGCCTGAATCAGCGAAAAAGGCGCCGTCTCCGAAGCCTTCCCTGTCAGGATCATTACCGCCATCACCTGTGAATACATCTGATTTGAGTGGCGATCAAATCCTGCAACATGCGATTACCCTGCTGAGCCATGCATCAAACGCAATGATGCAAGAAGGTTTGGACAATCCGCTGTTATACCGTGTAAATCGTTTTGCTGCGTGGATGACCGTAAACACACCGCCTCCGGCTGAAGGCATGCAAACCATGATCCCGCCGCCGGATGAACAGGTGGTTGGCGCAATCCGAAACCTGTACAACAACCAGGATTGGCGTGATCTGATTGAGGCGGCGGAATCACGTATCCCCGAGTTCCTCTTCTGGCTGGATTTGAACCGCTATGTTGCTGAGGCGTTAAACGGACTGGGACTGTCTGCAGCGAGTGATGTGGTATGTGAAGAAACCCTCGCCTATGTGAAGCGTCTGTCCGGTATAGAAAACTTGGGATTCTCCGATGGCATGGCTTTCGCTGACGAGGACACCAGGGCATGGCTGGCGGAACTGATAAAAGCTTCCGGTGGTGGAACGGGAGAAGGTGGAAGTGGCAGCGCGATAGAGAAAGAAGTTGAGGATATTCTGAAAAAAGCGTATGATCTACTGAAGGAGAATAAAACGGCGGATGCGTTGAAACTGGTAAAAGTTGGCCTTGATAAAGCTGCTTCCGGACGGGACCGTTTGATCTGGAACAATGCCATGTGCAAGCTTCTGCTGAAGTCTGGGTCTTTTCGTCTGATGATTCCCTATATCGATCAGGTTTTGCACTTGCTGGATGATAGCCAGGTGGAAAAATGGGAGCCGGGACTGGCGGCGGATTCGCTGGAACTGGCGCTTCGAGGCTTGCGCAAGCAGATCGGCGAAGATACTGATCCGGAAACACCATCTGCTCAGGAGATTCTGGCTCGGATTGAAAGCCTTGTAAACCGGATTGCCGCAATTGATCCGGCGAGAGCGCTGGGGTTATTGTAGTCACTGTGCAGAAATATGTGGGAGCATTTGGGATTTTCGGCTTTTCTCCAAGAGATCTAAATCCCATACCAACCGAGAGCTTACGATTTTTCGTGCGAGATAATTGACTTCCCGGGGATATGGGGCAATATTGCTCAGCCCCGGTTTAGGTCAACCAAAAATTGTACACGATAAAGTTCACGACAAGGAGGCGAAGATGGCGGACAAAACAGGGTCGGTAGCGCCGAAGGAAAGGGTTAATATCACCTACCGCCCGGCAACCGGCGACGCCAAGGAAGAGGTGGAACTTCCCCTGAAGGTGCTGGTGATGGGAGATTTTACAAGCCGGGAAGATGACACGCCTGTTGAAGATCGCAAGACGATCAATGTCGATAAAAACAACTTCAACGACGTTCTTGCCGCCCAGAATGTTACGTTTGAAGGCTCTGTCGCAGACCGGCTTTCAGACAACCCGGAAGAAGGCGCCCAGCTCTCGGTCAACCTGGATTTTAAATCCATGCGTGACTTTGAACCCGATGAAATTATCAAGAAGGTTCCTGAACTGAAGTCAATGCTCGAGCTTCGTGAGGCGCTCAAGGCGTTGAAGGGACCGTTGGGTAATGTCCCGGCGTTTAAAAAGAAGATCCAGGAACTGGTGCAGGATGATGGTACTCGCGACCGTCTGATGAAAGAACTCGGTATTGGCGGAGAATAGGGAGAACACCGATGGCGGAAGAACAGCAAGAACAACAGCAACAAGAACAGACCGGGCAGGAGGGGACCCTCCTCGATCAGATTCTTGAACAGACCAAAATGACTCCGTCTGATGAAGGTTACGCCTTAACCAAACGGGGTGTGCAGGCTTTTATCGATGAGCTTCTCAAACCGACCCGCGCCGAAGTGACCGTCTCGCCGCAGTTTATCGATGAAATGATTGCCGCTGTTGACCAGAAGCTCAGCAGCCAGATGGACGCCATTCTGCATAATGATGATTTCAAGAAGCTGGAAAGCTCCTGGCGTTCATTGAAATTCCTGGTTGACAGAACCAATTTCCGTGAAAACATCAAGGTCGAAATCCTGAATGTTTCCAAGCAAGATTTGTTTGATGACTTTGAAGATGCTGCTGATATTACCACCAGCGGCCTGTATAAGCTGGCTTATACCCAGGAATTCGGCCAGTTTGGTGGCCAGCCTTACGGTATGATGGTTGGCAATTATGAGTTCGGGCCAAGCGCACAGGATATTCGCACGCTGCAAAGCATCGCCAGTTGTGCGACCATGTCCCATGCGCCATTCATCGCAGCGACATCCGCGCAGATGTTTGGCGTTGAGAGTTTCGATGAACTGCCGAACCTGAAGGATCTGAGTTCAATCTTTGAAGGTCCTCAGTACACCAAGTGGCGCGGCTTCCGTGACAATCCTGACGCTCGCAATGTGGGCCTGACAGTCCCGCATTTCCTGCTGCGTACGCCTTACGGTCCGGATATGGTTGCCTGCAAGACCTTTAACTACGTTGAAGGCGCTGCTTCCGACAGCAAGGACTATTGCTGGGGCAACGCTGCATTTGCCTTTGCTTCTAACGTGACCGACAGCTTTGCGCAATACCGCATGTGCTCGAACATCATCGGCCCGCAGGGCGGTGGTACGGTTGGCGATCTGCCGGTGTACAACTACGAAGCCATGGGCGAATTGCAGACCAAGATTCCTACGGAAGTCGTTATCAGTGACCGTAAGGAATTCGAACTGGCAGAAGAAGGCTTTATCGCGCTTACCATGCGTAAGGGCAGCGACAATGCCGCATTCTTCTCAGCCAACTCGGTACAGAAGCCGAAGACCTTCGGGAACACGGCAGAGGGCAAGCAGGCCGAGATGAATTACAAGCTCGGAACTCAGCTTCCCTACAATTTTGTCGTCAGCCGCCTGGCTCATTACATGAAGGTACTGCAGCGTGAAAACATCGGTACCTGGAAAGGTCGTGGCGAGCTGGAAGACGAGCTGAACAACTGGATCAAGCAGTATGTCGCGGACCAGGAAAATCCGTCCGCCGGTGTCCGCAGCCGTCGCCCGCTGAGGAAGGCCCAGATCATCGTGTCCGATGTTGAAGGTGATCCCGGCTGGTACAAGGTTGAGATGAAAGTTCAACCGCACTTCAAGTACATGGGTGCGTCCTTCGAACTTTCACTGGTTGGCAAGCTGGACAAAGAGTAAAAAGAATCCCCGCATTATTGCGGGGTTTTTCATTCTCTGGAAGTACGCTTATAGTTTGAAGATGTTCACACAAGTTTTTCTTGTTTCTTACAAAAGGAGAGTTACCCATGCCGATGACCGCGTACATGAAGCTTACTGGCGCAAACCAGGGCGCAATTGATGGCGATTGCCAGCAAAAGGGACGTGAAAAGACGATCCTGATCTATGCGCTGGACCATAGTGTTGAAACCCCAGTCGACAGCCACACTGGCCAGGCGACCGGCAAGCGTATGCACAAGCCACTGATCATCACGAAGCACATTGATACAGCAACTCCGAAACTCCAGCAGGCGTGTTCGACCAGTGAGACCATGACGGATGTGGAGATTGATTTCTACCAGATCAACCAGAAAGGTCAGGAAGAACACTATTTCACGATTAAGCTGACCAATGCTGTGATCGTGAAAACACGTCTGTACAAACCGATGACATTCGTACCTGACAACAAGCCTTTCCATGATATGGAAGAGGTTCACTTCAACTACCAGAAGATCATTTGGACGTACAACGACGGTGGTATTGAAGCGGAAGATGATTGGGATACTCCTGCGAGCGCCTGATCTGATTTACCTTGATATGAAGGGGGCGCGTTCTGATTTTTCAGGACGCGCCGCCCTGCTCTTGTCAACCTGGCAGGTAGTGAACAGAATACAGCTTGTTAACTGGTGAAATTGAGATGCCTGAAGAGAGATTATTGGAGAGAATTCATCATCTGGATAAGAATCCCTCGTTACGGAACCGAAGGGATACCCAGATGGAAGTGCGTTCCATAATCATGCATCTTCGCCGGTTGCTGAATACCCGCCAGGGCAGTGTCATGATTGCTGATGATTATGGCATCCCGGACTTTACCGCAATGGCCGGTGACAATTATTCTGAAGCGGTAGAGAATATGGAACAGAGTATCAAGCGGACTATCGTGAAATATGAAAAACGGTTGCGGGACGTTCGAATTATCATTGACAAGGATCAGAAGGATGTTTTTTCCATTCGTTTCAAGCTTGAAGCGTTTATGGTAGGCGAGGAGAAAATCCCGGTCATTTTTGATACGGTTTTTCGCTCAGATGGGAAATTCAACATTAATAGTGATTGACCTGTTCAAATTTGTATCTTACGCATACTTGATTGAATCGTTGATCGCATCAATACTGAATCGTTGAACCTGTGAGGCGTGTGTGTCCAAAAAGGCGTACCAGGAACAACTGGCCAACCTCAGGGATCTTGGGTTTGAGTTTTCCAAGGTCCATCCTGCAATTGCCCCGATGCTTAGTGAATCCTCGACCGATCCTGATGTGGAACGGTTGCTGGAGGGGGTTGCGTTTCTCAACGGACTGATCCAGGAAAAACTGGATGACGAGTTCCCTGAGATTGTCCATGGCCTGATGGATGTCATATTCCCGCAGTATCTGCGCCCGGTTCCTGCGTTATCGATTGCGGTGCTTGATCCGAAGCCAAACATGATGGAAAGCATCACCATCCCTGCCGGGGTGTCCATCAATTCTAAACCTGTTGATGATACCATCTGCCCGTTTCGCACGTGTTTCTCGACTGAGGTTCACCCGCTGAAGTTGACCAAAGCCTGGGCTGAAGACCTGGCTCTGAAGGGCAGTCGAATACACCTGGAATGCCGCCTGACCGGGCCGACGCTGGACCAGTGGCAGCCGGAAACACTCAGGTTCTATGCCGGTGAAGACTTCAGCCAGGGCGCGCAGCTATTTATCCTGTTCAGGAAATACCTGAAACGAATCATCCTCAAGCCAAAGGGGGAAGGGAGCGAGGTATCCCTTGAACCACGTTTCCTCAGGTATGTTGGCTTCGATCTGAAGAACAGTCTGCTGCCGTATCCACCGCAGAGTTTTGGCGGGCTTCGGTTGCTGCAGGAATATTTTGTGCTTCCGGAAAAGTACCTGTTCTACGATCTTACCGGGTTTGATCAGTGGATAGATCGTGGTGAAGGCATTGACTTTGAAATTATTTTCGAATTCATGCAGCACCGGTTAACCATACCACGTATCAGCGAACGTCAATTCTTCTTCTTTGCGACACCGATTGTAAACCTGTATAAGTACGAATCCGATCCGATCAGCCTGGATCACAAACGTGAAAAACTACAGATGCGCCCTTCGTATATAGGGCGTGAACATTTCCAGGTATTCAGTGTTGAAAAGGTGCTGGGGTTTGAAATTGGTTCGGTGGCGAAACATGAATATGTTCCGCTGGAGAAATTTGCACGGGCGCGTGGAAAACAGTCGTCCTATTCGCTGGTAAGGGCACGGTCTGCGATTGATGATCTGCCGGAAACCTTCCTGATGATTTCTTACCCGGAAGATAATCCGAACCCGGTGGAGCAGACCCTTACTCTTACCCTGACATGCACCAATGGCAACTTGCCCGAACGGTTGCGCAGGGGTGATATCTGCATGCAGACAGTTGACTTGTCCGAGCTGGTATCTCCAACGAATATCATGTCGCCAACATCAGCGATCAACCCGCTATTGGGGCAGCAAACTCTGTGGAAATTCCTGTCGCACCTGTCCTTGAATTTCCTTGAACTTGCTGATGCCGACAACCTCAAGGCGCTGCTGGAATTGTATATCCATGCGGAAGGACGTGACAGGATTCGCATTACAGCCAATCAGAAACGTATCAACGGCATTCAATCTGTAGAAGTGAAACCGATGGATCGTATGGTTCAGGGATCGATTCTGCGTGGACGCAAGGTGGAAATGACGTCCAGCCTGGACCATTTTGCCAATATGGGCGATTTGTACCTGTTCGCCTCAGTGATTGACTTGTTCCTGGGGACATACAGCAACCTGAATACCTTTGTAGCATTTGAATTGTTGGAAAACCTGTCGGGAGATCGTTATACATGGCAACCACGACTGGGCGACCGTCTGCTGACCTGAAGCAGCGGCTGCTCACGAAAGGGAAGTCACACACCTTTCTCCAGGGAGTACGACTGCTGCGCCTGCTTCTTCGAAAGCAGAACGGGCAGAGTGCGTCTCCGTCGGAAACTACCAGGCAAATTCGTGTACGTCCTGACCTGACTCTTGGTTATCCTCGCGAGGATATCAAGAGTATTGAACCTGATCCCTTCAATGAAGACCGTTTCCTGCTGACCACAACCTTCCTCGGATTATACGGCACTTCATCACCATTGCCGATTTTCTATACGGAAGATTTGCTTTCTGAAGCGAGCGACGGTAATTCCGTAACACGTGATTTTATCGATATTGTCAACTCATCCCTGTATTCTCTTTTCTATCGTGCATGGAGCAAGCATCAACTTCTCTTTAACCTTGAAGAGGAAATCGATCCGGCCCTGATTGAAAAGATGTACTGCCTGTTGGGAATCGGGGATGAAAATTTTCAGAAGAAACTCCCGAATTCGTACAGCCTTTTACGCTATATCGGTCTGACCACCCAGCATTCACGTTCTGCTGAGGGATTGCGCGCACTACTGTCGGATCACCTGGAAGAGCCCAGTTTCGAAATCGAGCAGTGTGTTTCTCATGTAGCAACCATTCCGCAGGACCAGCGCTGCCATATCGGGGTACAGGGCTGTACGCTTGGCGAGAACGCTTACCTGGGCGGTGAAATCATGGACCGGATGGGAATGTTCCGCATCCATATCGGGCCGCTTGATCCGGCCGCCTATCACCGTTTCCTGCCTGATCAGGGTGAATACAAACGGATGGAGGAATTGATCGGATTTTATCTCGATCAGCCGCTGTCCTGGGATGTGGCGCTGAATGTTGATCCCAAGCTGGTCATGCCGACACGCCTGGGCAAAGGTAACTGGGCGCAATTGGGCTGGGATACCTGGTTGTTCTCATTCGGCAACGGCCCGGAAAAAACGGAAGTAACGCTCAGGCCCAGTTGAGGTTGATATTGGAATTGAGGCAAGGTATTTGAAAAATGGGACAGAGTAAACAGAATCTTTTCAGGACGGTATCTGAGTATGAATAGTATTTGTAAGATCAATAAGTATTTGTAACTCTTGACAACATCGCAGGTGCGAACAGTCATTATTGCAAAGTTTTAGCCTGCATTGCAAAGTTTTAGCCTGCATTGCAAAGTTTTAGCCTGCTTCAGCAGGCTCCTCTTAGCACCCGGCTTTAGCCGGGTGGATGATGGTGATAATTGCGGTGAGCGCGCTTTAGCGTGCTTTCAAGCTGGAAAACTGTATTCAGGAAAGCACCCTGAAGGGCGCTCCTCGGGTGTGGAATTCCTATATCCCCGACTGAAGCCGGGGGCTAAGAGGAGCAGGCTAAAGCGCTGTCTCTTACCCACATCTTCTGAAAGCTGTATCAGTAAAAGAGTTGTGGACATAGCATTTTTAGAATCCCGGCGGGATTCCCTATTTTAGCATAGTGTACAGGCCGTCTTTTTGGCCTGTACACTATGTCAGGTATTCTAACGAATAATCAACCCTGGAAGGGTTGCATAATACGCGATTCATATTAGTACGTTCAATAAATACAGGAAATAACGCATTTTATATTCTATACAAACCAATTGGGTGTAAATTATACGTTATGCAACCCTTCCAGGGTTGAGATAAGGTTTGATCTTTTTCGTAGGGTAGACGCTAAACAGACAGCGTCAACCCTACGCTAAAATATACCACCCCCTCTGGGGTGGCAGAAACACGAAGATGTGAGCAAGAGACAGGGCTAAAGCCTGCTAATACTGAATGTCATCGGATAACCTAAAAATTATGCAATCGAAAGATCGAGCAGTCACGGAAAACGCTCGTGATGGCTTCAGTTTGCATGACGATCTTCGGCTGGAAATGCATTACTTGACATAACTTCATACATCATCAGCCGACTATGGATACAAGAGATCATATACTTGATTGAAAAGTCACCAACAAACCAAACATAAAAGCGAGGGAAAACGATGATCGCAGTTGATACCCGTGAACTGATGCTTCACTTGAACGAGTATTGCACCAACGCGCTGCAGAATGCTGCCGGGTTGTGTGTTTCACGTACGCACTACGAAATCACGGTAGAGCATTTCCTGCTGAAACTGGCGGAAGACGTCCATTCCGACCTGCCGCAGATTTTCCAGCATTTCGAAGTCGACCTGGGCCGTTTCCAGCGTGAGATCGAGGCGGATCTGGAGGACAATCGTGCCGGTAACTCGGGCAAGCCGGTCTTTTCGCCGATGCTGCTGGAGTTGTTCCAGGATGCGTGGATGGTAGCGTCCATTGACCTGGGCGACGCGAAAATTCGTTCCGGCGCCATGCTACTGGCTTTCCTGGCGCGTCCCTCGTTTTATGGCAGCGGCGCTCCGTATATCAAGTATCTGAACAAGGTCAACCGTGAAACGCTGCTCAAGACCTTCTCCACCATGATTAAAAATTCGGTGGAGAACAAAGCGGCGTTGAAGAAGGCTGACATTTCCGGCGCGGTCGGCGGTGGCAAGCCAGGCGCAGCCAAGGGAACCGGGGCGTCCGGCGGTTTTGTTGACCGTTTCTGCACCGACTTCACCGAAAAAGCGCGTGGCGGCGGGATTGACCCTGTGTTCGGACGTGACCCGGAAATCCGTCAGATGATGGATATTCTCGCACGGCGCCGCAAGAACAACCCGATCTGTGTCGGTGAGCCGGGTGTGGGGAAGACGGCTGTCGTGGAAGGATTGGCGCTGGAAATCGTTGAAGGTGAAGTGCCGGATTTCCTGAAGAACGTCCGCCTTCTCGGGCTGGATATGGGCCTGCTGGAAGCCGGGGCCGGGATGAAGGGCGAGTTCGAGAATCGTTTGAAAGGCGTGATTAACGAGATCAAGGAATCGGAAGTCCCGATTATCCTCTTCATCGACGAAGCGCACACCCTGATCGGCGCGGGCGGTTCGGCGGGCACCAGTGACGCCGCTAACCTGTTGAAGCCGGCGTTGGCGCGTGGTGAATTGCGTACCATCGCTGCGACCACCTGGAAAGAATACAAGAAATACTTCGAGAAAGACCCGGCGCTGGAACGTCGTTTCCAACTGGTCAAACTGGCCGAGCCGAGTGTGGAGATCGCCACCCTGATCCTGCGCGGGATCAAGGCCAGCTATGAAAAGGCGCACAATGTGATCGTGCGGGATGACGCTATCGAAGTCGCCGCGGAATATGCTGACCGGTACATCACGGGACGTTTCCTGCCGGACAAGGCCATCGACATGTTGGACACCGCTTGCGCACGTGTGAAGCTGAACCTCGCGGTAAAGCCGCCGGAACTGGAGGACAAGGAGCATTCCATCCAGGCGCTGGAACGTGAAAAGGCCGCGATGGAACGTGACAAGACCAACGGTCAGACCATTGACGAAGAGAAGTACCAGTCCATCCTGGACAAGATTGCGAATCTTACCGCAGAAGCCGCTGAGGTGCGTGCACGCTGGCAGATTGAAAAGGAAGCCGCGTGGAAAGTGGTCAAGCTGCGTGACCAGATCCATGAGCTGAACCGTATGGCGCTGGCTGCCAAAGAGAGTGGCGACGAGGAAACCGCCGAAGCTGCGGAGAAGGTGGAAGAGGCCAAGGAAGAAGCGCCCGCCGAAGAAGGCGCTGAACCTGCCAAGAGCCTGGAAGATCTGCTGAAGGAACTGGACGAGGCCAACAAGGCGCTGGAGGAGATTCAGGGTGATGAGCCCATGATCCAGATCGAGGTCACGCCGGACGTGGTCGGCAAGGTCGTGTCCGACTGGACCGGAATCCCGATGGGCAAGGTGAAGCGTGATGAAGCGGCTACGGTCGTCGATCTGGCCAACCGCTTGCAGAACCGTGTCAAGGGGCAGGATGTCGCCCTCGATGCCATGGCGGAAGTGATCAAGGCGGCCAAGGCGGGGATCAAGAACCCGGATCAGCCGATTGGTGTGTTCCTGCTGGTGGGACCGTCCGGTGTGGGCAAGACAGAAACCGGGCTGGCCCTCGCAGACCTGCTGTTCGGCAGCGAAAAGAACAGCGTGGTCATCAACATGAGCGAATTCCAGGAAAGCCATACGGTCAGTCGTCTGATCGGTTCGCCTCCGGGATACGTAGGCTACGGTGAAGGCGGCATGTTGAGCGAAGCCGTCCGTCAGAAGCCGTATAGCGTGGTGCTGCTGGACGAAGTGGAAAAGGCGCACATCGACGTGATGAACCTGTTCTACCAGGTGTTCGACAAGGGGATGCTGACCGATGGTGAAGGCAAGGAGATCAACTTCAAGAACACCATCATGATGCTGACCAGCAACCTCGCCAGTGACGTGATCCAGGAGATGACCACGGGTGATGAGGACGAACGTCCCGATGTCGATACGGTTGTCGCCGCGATCCGTCCCATGCTGTCCCAGCACTTCAAACCGGCGCTGCTGGCCCGCATGAACATCATCCCCTTCTTCAGCCTGAACAAGGACGCGATGAAGCTGATCGTGGAACTGAAGCTGAAGAAGATTGTCAAGACGCTGATGGAAAACAACCGGATGAAGCTGACCTATTCGGAAGCCGTGGTCGACGCTGTCGCCGCACGCTGCACCGAAGTGGAGACCGGCGCGCGCAACATCGAGTACATTCTCAACGGGAACGTGCTGCCGCAACTGTCCCAGCAGATCCTGACCCACATGACTACCGGCGATATGCCCAGTGCCGTCGAACTGGGTGTCGGGGATGATGGCAGCTTTACGTTTGAGTTTAAGGAGTAGGTTGATTAGTCATAAACAACGTCATCCCCAACTTTAATGGGGATGACGCAATGCGACATTGTTCTCGATCAGCTGTATGTAAAAAAGTAACTTGTGTTAGGCAA
This sequence comes from bacterium, assembly GCA_963669175.1. Lineage (GTDB taxonomy): Bacteria > Electryoneota > Electryoneia > Electryoneales > Electryoneaceae. The sequence goes on along the minus strand of OY769902.1, from coordinate 4,778,198 downwards.
AAGATAGTGACTAGTGGATAGATTCATGTGAATCGATCCACTAGCTTGGTGCCTCTCATTGCATAAGTGAGTCTGATATATTCACTGGAGTCAAATTTCACCCTTAGGGTGAAATTTGACTTGAATACGAGGAATAAATGATCGATATTGGATTTAGCAGCCTGAAGCTGGAGGAAATATGTACGGTGGAGAAGGCTGCAACCAAAATCTTCAAGGATACAACTTTATTCCCGGTTTTGGTTGAACGCCTGGAGCATATTCGCGCATTCGATTCAGTTGCGCAGATTCCCCTTGGTGGAAAGAAGGATTGGCATCCCTTAAAGGGAAACAGGAAAAACCAGTGGTCGATAACGATCAAGAAACCTTTCGTCATATGCCTTGCCCCTGTGGGTAACTATGAAGTAGATGAGAATGGTTCGGTTAAACCTAATACTGTGACTGCGCTTGAAGTTGTTTTTGTCGGAGACTATCATTGAGGAGGATGAGGAATGTCGACGCGAGTTGCCCCCAAACCATATAAAGCCCCCATTGCTATCCCACCTGGTTTTACGATTCAGGAATTGTTGGACGACAGAGGGATGCGGCAAGAAGACCTGGCCCACAGAATGGGACGTCCGGTTCAGATGGTCAACGAGATCATAAAAGCGAAAAAAGCGATTACCGCTGAGACTGCCGGGCAGTTGGGAACTGTTCTGGGCATGACCCAGCAATACTGGTTGAATAGAGAAGCGAATTATCAAGCGGCCAAAGAACGTCTGGAATATGAAAAAACGGTTGCAAACGATGTGAAACGTCTTAACGAGTTCCCTTACACTGAGTTGGTACAGCGTGGTCTTGTGCCTGATGTCAATGGAAGAAGCAATGAGGGGAAACGTCAAAGGGTTCATCATCTGCACCGTTTTCTTCGTGTCGCTTCCTTTACTGCATTGGATACTTATATCGAGAAGAACTATGGTCTGGCAGCTCGTCTTGCGAAAACCACAGCTTTGTCAAATGCAAAACTTGCTGTTTGGTTGCGTTTAGGAGAAAAGCAGACGGAAGAAGAACAATGGCCTTTTGTTACTTTCAAAAAGAGAGTTTTGGAAAGCGCTTTGCCGGCTTTAAGAACACTGACTAGAGAACAATATTTGAATGTCGTCAAACGTCAGTTGAGAGAAATTGGAAAAGCTACAGGAGTGGTTTTCCTTTTCGTTCAAGAATTCAAGGGATTTCCGGCTAAAGGCATGACGGTATGGATGAACAAACGGCCGCATATTATGCTGACTCTGCACGGCAAAAGGTGGGACATGATCTGGTTTACCCTGTTTCACGAAATTGGTCACATCCTATTGCATGAACAGAAGATTTTCATTGAGGGATCAAATTTTACTCAAAACGACTTGCTTGAAGAAGAAGCGGATACATTTGCACGCGATGCTCTTATTCCGAGTGTTGAGTATCACCAGTTTATTAAAGGATCTATTACACCATCAAGCACTGTATATTTTGCGGAACATGTCCATATCGATCCTTCAATTGTCGTGGGAAGGCTAATGCATGAAGAACGTGTTGATTATAATGATCCAGCTTATAGACAATATCTGAGATGGGCAGAATGGGAAAGGTGACTTTCCTCTTTTGCCAATGAGTGAGCCAAACGCTCCATAGATCTTTCATACCCAATCGCAGCCTTCGATTACAAAAGACGCAACCAGCCATGTTCTCACACCGAAAAGGGTACAGCTTCTTTTCCGCACGAGCAGCGAGAATGTCAGGGTAAGGCGCGAGGAAAAAGATTCCGTCCCCTTTTCGTGATAGTCTGGACGGGTGGCACGATGCCCAAGTGACAGAGCTTCACCTGTAATTTCAGCAAGAATACTCAACTGTTTCTTTCATTTCAACCAGCACTCAGGAGAGCATCTGGATAAGTGATCAGGCTGTATCAAGGACGCTTTAATGATCTTTCAATGATTATCACATCGAACCTCGAGATCCCCGTTCGGAGCCGGGGATGACATAGGGGGGGCGAAAGAGCCGGGGATGACATAGGGGGGGCGAAAGAGCCGGGGATGACATAGGGGAGCGCGATAGAGCCGGTGATGACATTTTGATGATGCGGGGATGACAGAAGGCGAAGAACATCGTAATAGATACAATTTCCGTCCCTATTCACTCCGTGTTGCGTCATGAATTATTGCTACATCAGAGTATCTATCCAGTGACCATAGCGTCAGCACTCTTACGTGCGAATAGGTCCACCCGACGAACACTTCCGCCAGCAGAGGTGATATTTCTTGACAACCTTCAAGACCGCTATTTCAGCAGAATCATCCTCTGGACCTGTTGTTCTCCGAGTGAAGTGCGGGCGTGAACCAGGTAAGTCCCGGAGGCCAGGTTTGAGCCGTCTAGCAGGAAGCTGTGTTCGCCGCATTGCAGGGAACCGGACGCCAGCGTACAGACATGGCGGCCCAGCACATCCATCACCACGAGTTCGACCAGCGCGGATTGCGGCAGGGCGATTCGAATATTGGCGGTCGCATTGAACGGATTCGGCGCTACCGGCAACAGCTCAAAGCTGGTTGGCGTTTGCTGTGTTTGATCGGAAACGCTGACCGGGGGGAGAATCCGGAAGTGGATCGGTCCTTCGATGCAATTGATTTCGCCCCCGTTCGTGTAGGCGGTCACGGTCCACGTAGCGTTCAACGGGTCCGCAAAAGCGCCATTTCCGATAAGCTCTGACAAGTTCACGGACCAGTCATACCGATTAAGTTCCGATTCTGAAGTTGTGTATTCCGTGCCATCCTTGACCACGGACAGTTCAAAACGGTAGTAGACGACATCCCAGGGATTTACGGGATCAGATGCATACCAACGGAACTCGATAGGGAAAGCATCCTCAAAGGCCAGAGCAGCATTGGCGGCAGGGGCGATCGCATGGAATGCGCCCGGTGGTGCGGCAGGCGGGATCTGGTTTTCCCACCAGGTCATCGCTTCATAACGTCCCTGCACCAGGTCCAGGTCGCCATCCTGATCAATATCCGCCACATCCAGTGCGGTTGAACCCTGTTCCACATCGATTTCGAACGGGTAATAGCCCCCACGGCCGTTGTTCTGGACATACCACAGACTTCTCCCCTCCATGGAAAGCGCGATGTCGGTATAGTTGTCGCCGTTGATATCATCCAGCGCGATATGAGTGATGCCCTGAAAATCGCCCAGAATAAAAGAAGAGAACTCTTCCATGCTGTTGTTCAGAAAGCACAAGACCCGACAGGTATGCTCATAGCCGGCGGTAACGATATCCATGTCATCATCGTTATCCAGATCTGCAACGGCGATATCCAGGGCGTTCGACGGGCCGGGACCGATTTCATGCATGATAAACGTGTCCGGCAGGCAGTTCTCGTACCAGCGTATGATATCCCCACTGGCGACAAGATCCATGTCGCTATCATTATCAAGGTCCGCCGCTTCAATCCCGTTCAGCATGGTTCCGGGGGCGATGTTCTCAAAGGTGAAATTGGTGTCCCCGTCGTTCCATCCGATCACCAGCCCGCGAGTGCCAAGCTGCTCATGCAAGGGTAAGCCCAGATCGATGTCACCGTCATGATCGAAATCCGCAACAGCGATCTGGAGGAATTGTGAATATTCTTCCGTGATGAGGTGTTCCGCAAAGAAGAAAGAGCCGAGATTTTCCCACCAGACCAGGTTGCCGGTGCAATAGGTTGAGCCAACAATATCCAGGTCAAAATCACCGTCCAGATCAACGGCGTACACAGTGATATCACCGGTAGCGTGATCGGAGATTATATGCGAGGCGAAGTTTAGATTCTCGTCCAATTCATACAGAATGAGATCGCCGTTATACCCAGCGGCAACAACATCCATATCGCCATCATCATCCATGTCCACGGTGAGCAGTGACCAGGGAATATCAATCTCATCGCTGAAGATATGCGGCACAAACTGGTCCTGACTGAATGCGTAGGTGAATAAACAGAAGGACAGGAAGATCGAAGCCAGGATACGGTACATGACAGCCCCTCGAATGCGGTTAAAAAAACCGGATAGTACCCAAAACTACAGAGTGAATTATTGGCTTGGCAATATTGGGGGTAGTTTTACTGCATATTTATCTTCGTTGCGGTGTTATATTTATTGACGGGAGGATCATTGTATCACTGCTGAAGGAATGATTCTCCAGATAGAATACCCCCCGCCGGGCAGCCGCTTCCGCTTCGCTTCAGCGTGCTTCAAGCCGTCGGGGACAAATGATTGCGCACATCATACTGCGAGATCCCCGTTCGGTGATATTGCTGTTCTCGATTTTATTCCGACATAATAAAGATTGCCGGGAAACGGGGACGGGATCCTTTTCCTCGCGCGCATATGAAACACTCTCGCCGAACTTGTGGAAAAGGAAACTGTACCCTTTTCCGTGTACGTCCTGCCTGCTCTCAAGCAAAAGGGTACAGCCACCTTTCCCCGTCCTTGCTCACAGCGGGAAGGCTTTGCCCCAGGGAAAGGAAACTGTCCCCTTTTTCCATATCCTTATCCTTTATTCCAACCATATGGTTGACCTTTCACTGATCTGGCACATGACCACATGACGGAATAATAATGGGAATCGCTATAACATCAACGACCACCACTTGCGTTCACACTGCGAAGGCTGGTGGTCAACAACTTGCGAAAGAATGATAATTCTTATTATTGTTTCATATCTATCCACCGAATACACTGCACGGTTCAACATCTTTTCACAACAAGGCTGAAGCATCTGCGGAAAATCCTGTTAAAAGGAGTGTGAAATGAAGATTGGCAAGGTTGTCCCAGCAGTATGTACCCCACTTTTCCTGCTTTTGGCTGCATCTATTCTGTTTCTGTCATGTGCATCTCAAACCGGAACAATTAGCCCGAAGTTGATTGAAAAAGGAGTCGAATTTGATTCCGACCTGGTGGCCGAGTTTAACGCGAAAGGCTGGCAGGCTTTATGGATGAATGATTTTGTCGGGGCGAGGGAAGCTTTTGAAATGGCAATCAATGAAAATCCCAATGATGCCTCGTCACTTCGTGGATTTGGGTTGTCACTGAGTGCACATGGATATTACCTGGAAGCGTTCGATGCGTTCCTGCGTTCCATAGAAGCCGATCCCTTGTCACCCCTGGCCGTGCCTGTAAGGGATTACATGACTACCGAGTTGATTGATTCAAAGTCAGCTATCGATCGGCTTGCCACCAGTGAAAAGGCGTTTTTGAAAAGAACAGACCTTCCTCTCTGGAACCAACGTGAATACCTGTTGAACCTGGAAGGGTACCATCACAAAACCGTAATGGAGTACGAGAAAGTTAAGGAGATCGGCGATTCGCTTCAAACATTGCGTGGTTGGTCTATTGTCGGTCCTTTCTCCAATATTGCCATGTCCGGCTTCGGTAAAGATTTCATTAATGAACATGAGTTTGCAGCGACACCGGATCTTTCTCAAACCTATACCGGTTTGAACAACATGGAGGTGGAATGGTTCACCCCCCAGATCCATGGGTTGGTGGGAGAAGTGAACTTCTACCGGTTGTTCGACATTTCTTCCCTGATGGCTGGCTATGCTTACCGTGAATTGGATGTACCCGAAACACAACCGTGGCTCTTTGTGGTGCATTGCTACGGGTCTTTGAAATTCTGGATTGACGGGGATGAGGTACTTGATAAGCATACAGTTCGTTCAGGGGCTGATATCTATTGGGTCCGTAAAGACCTCACAGCAGGCAAGCATAATCTCCTGACAAAGAATTGCAGCGCTGCTAACGGGCTGGCCGTATTCACGATCTATGCACAGCCAATTTCCGAAACCCTGGATTATGAGCTTACATCGGAGGTTACATCGGTTGTCTATGACACTTTGTTCAGTGGTGAAGAACGGACAGAATTTGAGCTGGATGATCCCCTTATGGAACGTCTGGCGCAACTGGTGGATGACAATCCTGACAAGCTGGAATACTATTATTGGCTGGCGTTTATGATGGGCATAAAGTCATATGAAGAAGAAGCGATTCATGTGATAGACCGCGCCGACATTCTTCTCAAAGAAGCGCCTGGGGTAACGGAAGAGAGCGCCATTCTGTGCGAGAAGCGCTATGATCTTCTTGTAGATATGGGCAAGAAGGATGAAGCAAGGGCTGCGATCCAGAAAGCTTTCCGTGTAGCGGAGGATTTCGCACCCGCAGTGGCCTATTTCGCAAAGGACATGATGGAACGGAAGAATTACCGTCGTGTCGAAGCGATCAATAACGTCATGCTGGCGATAAACAACGAATGGCTGGCAGGCTTGCTGCAAAAAAGTGTATTGCTTGCGCAACGTGATAATATGGAAGATGCCTACGTAATTTTCGATCAAATGGAAAGACTGTACCCTGATGTCGCGGATTTGTATGATCTGCTGATTATTCGCGCTGAAAATTTCAGTCTTGAGAGTGAAGTGCCTGCGCTTCAACAAAAGAAAGCAGAAGCCGGCAATCCGCTGGACGCCACGGAATACTTCCTTGAACGTGCATTTCAACAAAGAGATTATGCCAGGGCATCCCAGATTGCGGCCGATTTATTGCACTACTATCCCGACCTGGCAAGCCAATATGAAATCTACTATCGGGCCAGGCTGCTCGATGGCGCGAGCATGGACAGCATACTTGCCTGTATGGATGAAACCCTGTGCAGCTTTCCTTTTGCCACCGATCTCTGGAATTTGAAAGCGGCAGTATTAGAACAGCAATTGTACAATATCCGGTCTTTTATGGATCAAAATCCTCAGCTACTAAAAGCAGATCCGAACGGCGCTGCCGAACTTGAAGCTATGCTCACTACCAAAAGGGATGAATTGCATGCCACGCTATCCCAATTGCTCGAAATATCGCCTACCAGCATTTACGCACGAAATAAACTGAGACAACTTGAAGAGAAAACACCCTACGATGAACTCTATGAACGCAAGGAATCCTCCGACGTAATCGAAGAATATGAAGCTCAAGATCATGAATGGGACACCGAGGCGGTTCAGGTGTTGAAGGATATGGTGGGTATCTACTTCCATGACGGCGCACAACGCAAGTACTACCACGAAATCTTTCAGGTGTTGACCGAAAAAGGCAAGGAAAACTATTCAACGGTATCGTTGAGTTATCATCCCTACTTCAGTGATGTTGAGCTACTTCGTTCACATCTTATCAAGCCGGACGGTTCCCAGGTTGAGGGGGTGCAGTTCGGGGCCAAGATATCTTTCCCAAGTCTCGAGGTCGGGGATTATATCGAAGTGCAATACACTGTTGATGAATATCAGCCTGGACGACTCAGCTCGGAATTCTGGACCGAGTTTATGGTGGAAGAGTTCATTCCTGTATTCTCAGAGCGTTTTCAGTTAATCTATCCTAAAGACAAAAAGATCTTCTGTAATGAATTGCATGCGGATCGAGTCATTCTTGAGAAGAAGACGAAATCGGTGGATGGATTGTTTGAAACAATTATATACACCACAGGCAACCTTGAGCCGTTAGCGGATGAACCATTCTCAGGCGCGTACCGTGATCAGTTCTGTACGATTGATGTCAGTACGATGGATGATTGGGGAATCATCGACGACTGGTATCGTGATCTCTATACCGGACAGTGTAACGCAACCGTAAAAATTCGCGAGAAACTTGATGAGTTGCTTGACGGTACCGAGTCCGATGAGATGATTGTGGCCAAGGTTTATGATTTTGTCGCAAAGGAAATTCAGTATGAGGATCTTGACTTCCAGTATAGCCGTTTTGTTCCTCAGACTGCTGAATCTGTTCTGGAAGATGGCTTTGGCGACTGCAAAGATAAATGTGTGCTGATGATTACCATGCTGCGCGAAAAGGGCATTCCCGCCTATATCGCACTGAATCGTCCCGGTTATGCCGGAAATCATTTCTTCCAGCCTTCTCCACGATTCACCCATGTGATTACGGTGGTTCCTCTGGGAGAAGATACACTGATCGTTGATCCAACCGCCGAAGAATACACCTTCGGCGAATTGCCCGGATCACTGCCGGGAAGCAATATCCTGCCAATTGACTTTACGGCGGGTAAAGAACGCGAGACAATTCAAAAGGTTTCATCTTGTTCCGATCCAAAGGGAACCAAAATGGAACTTTCAATCCAGGTGAAGGACAAGGCATTTCAGCTTGAAGGCATGATTGAAGCGCATGGTCACTACGCTGCTTTGTTCCGGGAGCTGTTCCGTGCAAAGTCCCCCATGCAACAAGCGACCGACTTCACAGATTACTGGAATGACAAGATTCCGGGATTTGTGCTGGATACACTTTCCACCGAAAACATGGACGATCTTCTGAACGCCCCTGTTGTCCATTTTTCCGGACACGTCAATGATATGCTGATTCGTCATGATAACAAGATCAGTGGCGTTCGCCTGCCCTGGTTGACCAACCTGTCAACCTCATTGGCATCTTCCTTTTCGCTTTCTTCAAGGGAAAATGAAATGTCAATAAAATATTATTTCCTGCAATCTCCGGTTGAGCAAAGCATCCGGTTTACCGTGCCGGATGGGTACACCATCAGCTCGCTCCCTCGCACGGAAAGACTCCATTTGGAATCCATCGTAGCTGATTTCTCCTTCGAAAAGGAATCAAGCAAATCATTCGTTGGACGACGATACTACCTGTTTCCGAATATGGATGTGCCGGCGGAAAATTATCCCGTCTTCCGCGACTTTATCCTGAATTGGGAGGCGAAAGAGGAGGAACAGGTGCTGATCAGGTAGTTGGGCCGTGTTTCGCATCGTGTGGTAAAACCTGATAAAACATCCAGAGATCCGGAACCAATAAGTTCCGGATTTTTAATGGTGCTCGCAGTAGGGCGTGTTCACTTGGGATAAACCGGTGATGGCATAGGGAAGTGAAAAAAGTGAAAAAGGGTAGCCCTGTCATGCCTTGCCGGGGATGATATTGTTGTGGGCGGGCATGCTACCACACTTGCATGGCCGGTGGGTAACGCAGTTTGAAGTTTCGGTTCCTCACAAGAATTTGTACATCCGGGCAATGTTGTGGCAGGTCTTGACGCGACATTTCGTATTCGACTTTTGCTGTGTTTTCCTGGATGCACGATGATTCTGAAACCACCTCGCGCCCTGTTATTGTCGCGTTGTGACCTGCCACCTGATTCAGCATTCTCGCTGTCGTCAGGTCACAACGTGATGCCTGATGACGATCCATCAAGCGAAATAGCATGTGTGAAGTCGGACAGGTGTCTGAAATTGCGGAGAAGAACGCGAAAACGGCATCACGTCAAGACCTGACGAAACGTACTCGTAGATAATTCACACAAATTCCTGTGAGCAGCCGAAGTTTCTTTCTATCCTTCCTTTGTCTAAATCACTTTTTTTCGAAAGATGTAATAGGATTGTGTTTGCAGAGGTATCTGACTATGTTATAATACCTCACAACTGGGAAAAGTAGGGACAGACCACGCGGGGTCTGTCCCTACTTTTCCAGGAGTCATTATGAAACAAATAATACCATCGAATGCTCGCAGTTTCCCGACTGAACACGCGCATTCCGGAACATTACCCCTGATCAGAGTGACGTTCTTCCCTTGCACAGCCTGCCTGATCTTGAACCTGCTGTTGTTGACCGCATCCATACTCGCGGAAGCACTTGGACGTTTGAAGATGGGGCGTGTGAATATAGTGAAAAGGGGACAGTCACCTTTTCGATTTCATTCATCACGGAATACATCACGTCCGCGCAACGAAAAGGAAACAGTCCCCTTTTCACGGCAACTCATCTCCCCGCTCCCGACTTGCTCATCAAGTGCAGCGCAGGGGCAAGCTCAGCCATCGTCGCCGTCATCACAAGAGTTTCTGGTTTCACATCTGGAAAGTCGGGCCATGCGTTTTTCTGTTTCTTTTTTCACCTTTTTCACTTTACTTGCTTTTTTCACTACGACGTCAGCGGAGACGTTTGTCTCCGGCGAAGTGTCCGGCGTGTGGGATGTGGACGGCTCCCCTTACCTCGTCACAGACACCCTGATTGTCCCCGAAGGAGACACCCTCCTGATTGAGCCAGGGGTGACAGTCGAGTTTCAGGATCAGACGGATTCGACACGTACGCCCTGGTATGTGAATGGAACCTTGTTGGCGCTGGGGGAAGAAGGGGATTCCATTCGCATCCAGTCACAGCCGTATGCCTTCGACCGGATCATTTCTACTGCTGAGACTGAAGGCACCCTGATCCATTGCGAGTATGTTGTCATCGACTCAGCCTATATAGGTATCGAATCGCAAAACGGCACAACCATCGTCCGGCATAGTCGCATTGTTGCCCTGCGAAACCAGGTTTGCATGGATTTTGACAGTGGTGAAATCACCCATTGCACCCTGCTGAAGAATGAAGGCGGCACGCCAACCGCCAGCAGTACACACATGTCTGATGGCGGTCCTTATGAATTCCATGATAACTATGCGCCCAATGTTACCCTCGGTTTTTCAGCGCCCCAAATCGATTCCATTTATCGTGTGACCGGTTATCAGTTGCGTCTTCTGAATTGCACCACAGAGATTTACGATTGCGCAGTTGATATCTATTATCTGAACAGCGGTGACTATCACGTTCATGATCTGGCAAGCGGTTGTGTCAGCCATGAAACCGATATCACGGCTGATCAGTCCAGCCTGCTCATCGAAAACAGTCTGTTGAAGACCATATACATGATGGCGTCCAGTGGTGTGATTCGTCACAATGAGCTGTTCGGGCATGCGGCAAACTACTTCATGGGCACGATTCATCTGAATACGTGTGCGGGTGTTGAGATCTACAACAATGTGATTGATTCTACCGCGACCGCGATCAGCATGTCCGTATCAGAAGCTGTGGACATCCGGAACAATACTCTGCTTGGGCAATCGCGTGGCATTTACATCGCCAATACGGAAGAGGTATCGATACGGAATAATGTGCTCCAGGGTGACGGAGTTGATTGTATCGGTATTGACGCCGCAGTAGGAGCGCAGTCTGTTCAAGCAGCCTATAACTGCCTGTATAACTTCTCTGAAGCAGTGGACAATGTGGAACTTGACAGCACGTCCATGATCACCAATCCTTTCCTCGGAGCAGGTGTTCCCTTCGATTATACCTTGCAGGCGAACAGCCCGTGCATTGACGCCGGTGATCCGGCCAGCCCGAATGACCCGGACGGGACCCGAGCGGATATCGGGGGGCGCTACTATGACCAGTCCATCGACAATCCGCCTGTCCAGACCATCCCGGAAAATGTTTTCGCGCGGACAGGCCATGCGCTCCGCATCGAGATCACGGCGACAGATGATAACGGCCCGTTTGACTTCACCTTCCCGGACTTGCCTGAATGGCTCAGTGAAGAAGACGAGCTGGACTGGGTCAGCGACACGACGGCCGTATCGGGAACTGTCCCCGAAGATGCGGAGGACTTCAGCTTCACGGTTGTTGTTGAGGATGGTGAAGGACAGACGGACTCGTCAATTGTCATGGTAACCGTAGACGTTAGAACAATCCTGCAGGGTGAAATCAGCGGAATTCTGCATGTGGAAGACAGCCCGTTCTACGTAGTGGAAGACATTATCGTCCCCGAAGGTGATAGCCTTATCATTGAACCGGGGTGCGAATTGCAGTTCAGGTATGTGGAAGACGAAGAACAGCGAAGTAGTATTACAATCTATGGTACTGTGATCGCAGAAGGAACCGTTCAGGATTCAATCAATTTTACTATGGCAAACGAAGAAGCTGTATTTGAAGGGTGGCAGGGAATTCAACTATTAGGACCAAGTGACACGACACGATTTTCATATACTAACATTCATTTTGCCGACTGGGCAATTCATGCTGACTCATCCAGCTTCGTAGTGATAAGCAATGCAAATCTATCTGATTTGGGAGTTGGAATAGTCGGTTGGAATGGAAGCACTATTTTGGTTCGTACATCAAGATTTTTTAGTAGCGATTCTGTCAGAGGCTATACTGCGGTTAGTATAAGCCAGTCATCGCAGCTTGAAATAGATTCCTGTTGTTTCATTGATAGAAGTTCACCCTCAGAATTGTCACCGATTCGTATCGCTGGTTCAACAGCCATTATTACGAATTGTGTTTTTGAAGATACTAAATGGATTAGTGCTGACTTGGAAAGTTCAGTTCAAATTCGAAACAACATATTCAACAGGTCCTACGGGTACTATAGCATTTCTGATGCCAACAATGCTACTGCTAAAATTTGTAATAATTTGTTTATTGGTTCTGACAGTTTATCTGGTGGAGGCATCTGGACAAGATCACCAGCGGATACTATACGTAACAATGTTTTCTATGGATTAAACAACGCTATACATGTCGTAGAGAATTATAGTGGTGGTCCAAGTGCCAGCCGAATTGAAGGAAACGTTTTTATAAACTGCGGATCATCTATACTCGATGATCCGGACGATGGCCTGCTTACCATCCAATACAACGTGTTTTTTGAGAATGACTCCATTGATTCTGACTTGGTTCTTGATGAAACCAATCTCCTGATTGCCCCCGAATTTGCAGACAGCCTGTTTTACCTTTATAACACCTCACCATTAATTGATGCAGGTCCTCCTTCGATCGAATTATATGATGTTGATAGCACCCGCAATGATATCGGTATCTGGGGTGGACCGTATGGAAGGTCCTATGAATACCCTCTCTGGATTCGAGAGAGACCCATTGGATTACCAAACAAGTTCATGGTAGATGCTCCTTATCCCAATCCGTTCAACTCCACACAAAACATTCACATAGCTCTACCTGAGAAAAGCGAATTGACCTTAAAGCTGTACAATATCCTCGGTCAGCTAGTTTTCATATGGGATTTCTCCATCCTGGCCGCCGGATATCATCATATCACGTATACAGCGAGCGAACTCGCTTCTGGTATGTATTTCCTTGAAATCCGCGCGGGGAAGGAGGTTGAACGTAAACGCGTAGTACTACTCAAGTAGTTTAATTGAAGTCGAAAAGGACGGCCGTGCGGGCTCAAGTTGACAGCTCGTCCCGCACGGCCCTAAACAGTCGAGACATGGAGTCTCGATCCATTTTTCAATGTAGGAGGTTAAGATGCACTGGCGAAAGTACTTAGTGGTTATAGTAACTCTTCTTGCCTTCAGTATCCCTGGGTGGGCACTTGATATCACAGAAGACATTGATGGCACAAATGCTAACCTCACAACATGGGGTGACCAAGCTGGAGAGGACATCGTTTACATCAGCCCTGATGGTGGCGCAACGACAATCAGTGTTCTTAATGGAGTTGACCTTGAGATTTATCCAGGTGTTGAAGTTCGATTCACAGGTGAATATTCTCTCATCATAGACGGTGGTGCGACGCTTACCGCTGAAGGTACAGTATCCGATTCAATCACCTTCACTAGCTCAACACACATACCCGGCGCTTGGGGCCAAATCATTTTTGAAGGGGATAACGCTGCTACTCGTGCTGTTGGGAACTTTCAATACTGTACTGTTGAGTATGGCGGCGACCCGGATTCAAGCTCATATCCTGATGGTGCAGCAATATTAGCATACGGGTATGCCACTTTGCGAGTGGAGAATTCGACCATTCGCTACTGTGACGGAACTGGATTGGGAGCGCATTATGTCGGAAACCCAAATCCTGATAGTGTATATTTTAATCACAATCAGATTTATGGCTGCTCACAAGAATTTGTACATACAATCGACGAGCACGTTTCGTCAGGTCTTGACACGATGCCTTTTTCTTGTTTTTTACCGCAATTTCAGATACCTGTCCGACTTTACGCATGCAATTTTACATGATAGTTCGTCGTCAGGCATCGTGTTGTGACCTGACGACTGCGAGAATGCTGATATCGGTGGCAGGTCACAACGCGACAAAAACAGGGCGAGAGGCGGTTTCTGCATCATCGTTATTCAGGAAAACATTGCTAAAGCCGAAGACAGAATGTCGCGTCAAGACCTGCCAAAACATTGCCCGGATGCACAAATTCTTGTGAGGAACCAGATTTATCAATGTAACACCGGGATTAAAATTGCAGAACATGATTCCAGTGTCATAGAAATCAAAAACAATACGATTTTAGGAATGACAATAGAAAGCAGTGATATATCAGGAGCATTTAGCGGCATGGGGATATATATTGACGGACGGGTGGCCGATGCCCAAGTGATACAGCTTCTACTTGCAGTACAGCAGAAAAACTCTCACTGTATCCTTCTCCTCATCCAATCCTCATGAGAGCATCGGGATAAAGTGTTGTGTTCCATTCGAAGAGCTTCCGATCTGACACCGTCCCTATTCACTCTGAATTGGCGTCATGGACTGTTTCTGCATCACAGTATCCATCCAACAAAAGGAGCGTCAACACTCTCACGTGCGAATAGGGCCACCCGTCCCGTCCGGGCAGCCGCTTCCACTTCGCTTCAGCGTGTTTCAAGCCGTCGGGGCCACATGATTACTCACATCGAACTGCGAGATACGCCTCGGCGCACAAGTCCCCGATTGATCCCCGACAACTCCATTCGAGGACAGGCTCTGACCTGGGGATGACATAGGGGGCGGGGAGAGCCGGAAGTGACCGTGTTCACCATTCTCAAATCCCTGCTGTCTATTATTTCGGACGGGATGGAGTTTCATTTACGTGGTGTGGTGGTTAGATTCCCGGTCAAAGGCATTAAGACAAACGGGAGGATTACAAGATGAACCCTCATATTTTCAGGCAGTATGATATTCGTGGTGTGATTGGGGAAGACCTGACGGAAGAGGTCGCCAACCTGATCGGGAAGGCGTTTGGCACGTGGGTGAAGGAACGCGGCGGCAAGACGGTTGCGGTGGGACGTGACGGGCGGACCAGCGGCCCGATGCTGGTGCAGGCGTTCTCGGAAGGCGTGAACAGCGTAGGCGCGGATATCGTGGATGTGGGCATGGTCCCGACTCCAGTTCTGTATTTCGCGCAGTTCCATATGGACGTGGACGCTGCAGTACAAATCACCGGCTCGCACAACCCGCCCGAGTTTAACGGCTTCAAGATGCTGATCCAGAAGGAAACCCTGTATGGTGACACCATCCAGGAAATCTATCGTCGCATTGTGGCGGAAAAGTTCGACAGCGGCGAAGGTTGGATCAAGGAAAAGAACATCAAGCAGGACTATATCGATTATATCGTCGGGAACATTACCCTGAAGCGTACGGTGCAGACGGTACTGGACAGTGGCAACGGTGTCGGCGGGCTGGTTGCGCCGGACCTGTTCCGTGCGTTTGGCTGTGAACCGCTGGAGCTGTTCAGCGAGGTTGACGGCGCCTTCCCGAATCATCATCCCGATCCCACGGTGGAAAAGAACCTGGTGGACGTGCGGAAGTGCGTGCTGGACAACAAGCTCGAGTTCGGCGTGGCCTATGATGGCGATGCGGACCGTATCGGCGTGATCGATGACAAGGGCAATATTCTCTGGGGCGATCGTCTGCTGGCCCTGTTCTCACGTTATGTGCTGAAAGACAATCCCGGTGCGCAGATTATCGGTGAGGTCAAGTGCTCCAAGGCGCTGTACGATGATATCGCCAAACACGGCGGCGACCCGATCATGTGGCGGACCGGACATTCGTTCCTGAAAGCCAAGTTGAAGGAAACCGGCGCGAAGATGGCGGGTGAAATGAGCGGGCACATGTTCTTCAATGATCGCTGGTTCGGCTTCGATGATGCGATTTACGCGTCCGTACGGTTGGCGGAAATCGTAGCGATGGAAGACAAACCGTTGTCCGAGCTGCTGTCGGATCTGCCGAATTATCCGTCCACACCGGAAATGCGTGTCGATTGCCCCGACGAGATCAAGTTTGACGTCGTTGCGGAAGTGGCGACCGAGCTGAAGGCGCGTTATGACGTGGTCGATATTGATGGTGTACGGGTCAATTTTGATCATGGGTGGGGGCTGTGCCGTCCCAGCAATACGCAACCGGTGCTGGTGCTGCGTTTTGAGGCCGATACCGAAGAACGGATGCTGGAATACAAGAAGATCGTGGAAGATGTGGTTGCTTCGGTGCGGGGCAGGCTGGAGAAGTAAGTTGGGAAGTGAAAAAAGTAGGCAGTGAAAAAAGTAGCCCGGCCATGCCTGGCCGGGGAATATGGTAGATATCCTTTATTGAATTAGAGTAGACCACCGCCAGCAAGCTGGCGGGGCCAATGGACTGGCGGGGCCAATGGACTGACGTGGTCAAAAGCCGAGTGGTGTCGATGAAAATGAAGTGCCAGGTAGTATGTCCTGAAACTTGTTAGTCATTCGCTGTTTTTTGTATATTTCTGGTTGGCAGAAACATGACGTTGGCTGAAGCACAGCAATGGTGCCGGGAGCTGGCGACGACTCATTACGAGAATTTTACCGTCGCCGGGTGGTTCCTGCCGCCGGAAAAACAGAACGAGTACTTCGCGCTCTATGCCTTTGCGCGGGGCGCCGACGATTGTGCCGATCTCGAGGGGACAGGGACTTCCAGCGAGTTGGAGGCCCTGAAGCAGAAGCGGCTGTCGGCGCTCGACGTATGGCAGGAGAAGCTGGACTCGTTGTATCGTGGTGAGCCACCGGATCACCCGGCCTTTATAGCGCTGGAACCGGTGGTGCAGGCGCGACGTCTGGAGCAAAGCATCTTTGACCGTCTCCTGATCGCCTTTCGTCAGGACCAGGAGGTTGGACGATACCAAACTTGGCGTGACGTTCGCGGGTACACGGTCGGTTCTGCTGATCCTGTGGGACGGTTGGTGCTGAGGTTTTACGGCTATCGTGACCCGGAGCTGGACCGTATGTCGGATGCGATCTGCACCGGGCTGCAACTGGTCAACTTCATGCAGGACGTTCGCGAGGATTACCTCGAACGGGACCGGATTTATCTCCCGCTCGAGGATCTGGAGCGTTTCAGTGTGACCGAAGAGATGTTCGCGGAGCAGCCGACTCCGCAACCGTTGCGTGAATTGCTGGCATTTGAGGCGATTCGAGCGGAACGGTATTTTCAAAGAGGCCGCCCGTTATTGTACCGGGTTCGTGCGTCGTTGAAAACCCAGTTGATCTTGTTTCATGGCGGGGGACGGACAGCGTTGTACGCCATGCGCAAAGCCGGTTATTCCGTGTCCAGTGGACATGTAGAGGTTTCGAAACTTCAAAAAGTCGCCCTGCTCATGCGGGCGCTTACTCATAGGCCGATCTGATGAAAGTCCAGCACCTGGGGAGTGCATACCAGTATTGCAAGGAAGTGGTCAAGCGTTCTGCGGGCAACTTCTTCATGGCGTTCCAGTTGTTACCTCGTACCAAACGATACGCGATTTACGCGGTCTACGCGTTCTGTCGTGCCGCAGATGATGCTGTTGATGAACTTCCTGACGAGTCATTGCGTCGTGCTGCGCTGGAAGTAGTTCAGTGCGGATTGGAGCGTGTATACACCGGAACCCCGGAATCCCCGATGGAACTGGCTCTGGCCGATACGGTCGGTAAATACCGCCTTTCGAAACAGTATTTCGATGATTTGCTGGTCGGCATGGAAGGGGACATCAAACCCGTAGCGCTCAGCACCAAAGACGAATTGGATGAATACTGCTACCGTGCGGCGGGAACTGTCGGCCTGTTGTGCCTGGAAGTGTTCGGCGTTGCCGGTGAACAGGCGAAGAAATATGGTATGGCGCTGGGACGCGCCATGCAGTTGACCAATGTCATTCGTGATCTGCGTACCGATGCGCTCAATGGCAGGGTGTATGTACCCCGTGAATTGCTGGATCAGCATGGTGTCACCGCGGATGATATTGCACGTGGACGCCGTGGCAAACGGATGGAAGCCCTGATCCGCAGCCTGATCAGCATGGCGAAACTGGCCTATAACGAAGCAGAAAAATACCGTCCGAAATCAGCAGCGGCGCGTTTGATGACGTCGGAAGCCATGCGCAGAGTATACCGTGCGTTGCTGTACAAGATAGAGCAGGATCCCTGCCAGATCCTGGATCATCGTGTAAGTTTGCCACCGTGGCGTAAGGCGGGTGAAGTGCTTGCCGCTGTGACAGCCTTTTAAACAAAACACTGGTATACAATGATCAGTTTTAGATTCTGGACCTGGAGCAAGCCAGTCTGCCCCAAGTGTGGTTCCCATCGCATTCGTCGTCAGGAACGGCATACCTATATGCAGAAGAAATGGCTGCTCTGGGCCGGCCTGTTCCCGTTTCATTGCGGGAAGTGTAAAAGCGATTTTTATCTGACCGTTCGCCACCTTCAAACCAGCCAGGATCGTCCGGACCAGTTCTTCCGGACATTGAACCGTGAGTAAAAGTAGCTGATTGGCATCAATGCGGAAAACACCCGGTTCTTGAGCTGATACTACGCTGAACTTATTTTATCAAAAGCGAAGACAAGGAACCGGACATGATCGTTGCTAACCTGAAAAGAACTTGCCTGCCCTGGTTCATTCTCCTGCTTGGTATCTGGATTGCTCACCCTTTGGATTTAAACGCCTCAGGATTACGTAATCGCTGTGGCACCGTTGAAGCGCTTCAGGCCGCTCGCAGCGCCATGGCCATGCGTCCGGTGTTGTCTGAAGAACGTGTTTCCCCGTCAGGCAGATTCAAAGTCCACTTCGCAACTTCCGGTGTGGATGTACCCGCAGCCGGGTTTGTGGACAGCACATTGTCCATCATGGATCAGATGTACGCCCTGGAAGTCGAATCGCTGGGGTTCAAGAGCCCGCCGACAGAGGACGACGGGTACTATCATGTCTACCTGCTGGACCTGGATGGTTACTACGGCAGCACTCACCCCCTGGGAAGCATTGGTACCGATGTCCCGTCATACATTCAATGTGACAATGATTTTGCGGAAAGCTACTATCCTACCAGGGGGATGAATGGATTGCGGGTGACCCTGGCTCATGAGTTTTTCCACGTTATCCAGTTCGGGTATAGGGTCAATTTGTTCCAAGTTCAATTTTATGAATGGTACAGCACCTGGATGGAGGATGTGGCCTACCCATTGATCGATGATTATATCTGGTACCTTGACGGCTATTTCGCAGAGCCTCAATCTTCATTGTTGCGTAGTGGCGACAATCGTGAATACGCTGCCTGTGTATTTGTGCATTTCATTCACCAGACGCTTGGGATTGAGGCGATTCGTATTGCCTGGGAAGAAATGGAGGCAAACAGCGAAAGCACGGTTTACGATGCAGCATTGGTTGGGATCGAATCTGTCAGAGAAAGGTATCCGGACCAGTATCAATTCTTGAACCAGTATGCAGCGCGTTACGGCATGTGGTTTTATGCCACCGGATCACGTTCGATAGATGGGTTTGGCTTCGAAGATGCTGAATACTATCCTGAAGCTGTTGCCATGACAGTATCCTCGACCGATATCAGTTGGCAGGGAACGCTTGGTCCCTGGGGGATGAAACTCATCCATATCCCCAATGGCGTAAATGATTTTATCAACATTGGGGACGGGCATGGAATCGATTACCTGGGCATGGGCGCCGGTGCAAAAACGCACAGTGGTGAATGGACCTTTATCTGGGATCTGGACATAACCAATCCAATAATTGGTCAACCTTGCTTCGTCGCATTCACCAGTATTTACCCCAATGCAAAAACATATACTGTTGAGGCAATAGCTGCAAACAATGATCCGGGTGATGATATTGTTTTTAAAGGGCTATATCCCAATCCTTCCGCCGGTGCCATGTCGATTGAATTTGATGTAGACCCGAGCGATGAGGTGGAAATATCCATTTTCAATATCCTGGGGCAACTGGTCTGGCGGGAATATCGGGTTTTTAATGACAGCGGCCCCTATGCAATAAACTGGGATGGAAAAAGTAATAACGGGATACGCATGCCGAACGGCACATATTTTGTCCGATTGAAATCCGGGTCAAAAATGGCTGGTAAAAAGTTTGTCCGGGTGCAATCAGCGCCGTAATTCAGCTCGATTATGTTATAGCGGTTTACCGTTGCATATGAAATGAAAAACACAGATCTTCTGCAAAGAAATCCAGATGTAAGGCAGGATGTTTCTTGAATTCTACAAGGTTTTGATTGTGCAGAGAAGAAATACAGGCAAAATTGGATTTTTTACAGGGCTGTTTCTCTTCCTGATTGCAGGATGTGCGGCGCCACCGCGATCTGCATTTGAAGATGAGCCGGTGCGTCCACGTGAGCGGTATATCCA
The DNA here is from genome assembly GCA_963669175.1 of bacterium. Lineage (GTDB taxonomy): Bacteria > Electryoneota > Electryoneia > Electryoneales > Electryoneaceae. The sequence continues at coordinate 4,757,981 of OY769902.1, read as the reverse complement.
GGAAGCGGAGCAGGATGGGGCTGAATTTGCGTCACCTTATACAGCGCCGGTTCAGGTTGACAATCTGAACAATACTGTTGAAGTGTCCACAGTACAGCAGCGTTATGTCAATGTGTATTCCAGTGGCGGTGACGATTGGACGCCGAACCGCCGACTAAAGATCAATCGTTCGTATACGTTAAACTATGCCGGTGAAAAATTGCCGGCGATCCGTGAAGCCAGGAGCAAGGTACAAGACGAGTCCGGCGAAGCTGTCGCGGTAGCGCTTCGTGAAGCTCGCGGATTCCGGGTTCAACTGGCAAATGTGACCAGCCAGGAAAAGGCGGATGAAATTGCCCTGAAGGCGCGAGAACTGTTTAGAGATGTGTATGTGGAGTACCTGAGCCCTAACTATAAGGTACGCATCGGGAATTTCAGGCAGCGTTCACAGGCGGATGCCGCCGCAGATTCCGCACGGTCTGCCGGGTTCCGTGAGGCGTGGGTTGTGCCGTCGAAAATCCTCGTTCCCCGTTGATTCCCGTTCATGGATGCGTTACAATCATAAATTCGTAAGAGCCTGTTCGCTACCTACCGTCGGATAAGGGAGGAAACACCGATGTCAGCCATGTTTGGTGAACTTGTTGTTGATTTGGGATTTCTCACGGAAGAGCAATTGGATGAGGCCATTTCGCTGCAAAAGAAGGGGCGCGCGCGTCTTGGTCAATTAATGATTCATATGATGATCCTGACCAGTGACCAGGTTGAACAGGTGCTGGCGTTCCAGAGTTCAGAAAAAGGCGCTGGGAAACGGTTTGGTGAATGCGCTCTGGAAATGGGGTTGATCAGCAAGGGCAAATTGGACGAAGCGGTACGTTACCAGACCACTTCCAAAGGCGTTCTCGGTGACCTCCTTATCGAATTGGGCTACCTGACCCATGAACAGCGCACGGAAGTGATAAAAGCTCAGATGAGTAGCTGATCAGGAACACGCGATAACTGTCAACTGAGTTCGGGAAGCTGGTTACAAATGTGGAATCGCCTTTCACTGGGTGGTCGGTATCTTGTGATATTGTCGGCTGCCCTGTTCATTTTTCTCTTTTCCCTGTTCATTCTCCGTTTCTTCCTTCCTGGCGGCAACACTGCGCCACAGGCCGTGTCTGAATCCGCGACGCAATCCATTGCAGTAGAGGAAGAGCAATATAATTTCAGCCATGCCATCAGGTCGGGGGAGACGCTTGGAAATACCCTGATGGATCTGGGGTTGGTTGGTAATGACTACAACACGGTTACGACACTTCTCGGCCACGCTACTGATTTGCGCCGCATTCCAATTGGCACGGAAGTAAATGCGCTTACCACGGACTCGGGGCTGGTTCATCTTGAGATACATCGACCGAAGTCAACAGTATCCTACCACATTCGCCGTAGCAACAGTGAAAATGAGCAAGGGCAATTCCAGATACAAGTGGATACACTGGCTGCTGACACTGTGCTGGTGTACGCTGAAGGCGCGATAGAGAACACATTCTGGGATGCTTTCATGGGCAGTGGCGGCACCCCGGCCATGGCGGTGAAGTACATCGAGATATTCCAGTTCGTGTTATACTTCTCATCCGAAACCCGTGTGGGAGATGGCTATCGCTTCCTGGTGGAAGAGATCAGTATCAATGATGAAGTGATCGGCTACGGTCATGTGCCGGTTGCTCAATATTGGAAGGCGGATGGCGACACCATGACCGCAGTCTGGCGTTCGGATCCGAAGGCTGAGTTTGGTGGTGATTATTTCGATACGGAAGGTATTTCATTCAGACGCGACCTGTTACGCGCTCCTTTCCCTGCTTCCAGGGTAACCAGTACCTATGGGATGCGCACACACCCAATTACCGGTGACAGGAAGATGCACCGTGGGGTTGATTTTGGCGCGCCACGGGGTACACCTGTTGTCGCTTCCGGATCTGGGACAATTACCCGCCTGGAACGGAACGATCCCGGTTATGGCAACTGGGTTGAGATTACGCATGGGAATTCCGGTTACGTTACCAGGTATGGCCATTTCTCCAGCCATGCGCGTGGTCTGCGTCGTGGTCAGTGGGTCAAACAGGGGCAGGTTATAGGATACGTTGGCGCGACAGGAATGGCGACAGGACCGCACCTGCATTATGAAGTTCGGAAAGATGGACGCCACCTGAACCCGTTAAGTGTAAAGGGCAGTCCTATTGTCAAGCTGACCCAATCGCAGATCAGCGAGTTTACCAGCGGTCCTTATCGACTATGGCGCAAGCGGTTGGAGAACCCGGCCAGCATGAAAGGTGTGAAAATCATAGGTAATACCATTCAGTCGGCCATGCAGTCACGTTTGCCTGATTTCATGTATCAACGTGTACAGGACGCGCTTGCACAGCGCGATAGTATTACTGCGGAAAATGTACTGTCGTCGGAAGGGGATACTGGAGAAAATGAGCTGCCTTGACGTTTGAAAACATGTACTCAACGGTCAGCGCCCTTGTTTTCCGCAACTCTTCATCGCATATTTCCCCATTCATTACGGACAACACGGAGTAAGTCATGGATGTCGATGAGTTGATGCTTGAAACCGAAGACCGGATGGACAAATCGGTGCAGCACCTGATGGAACAATACTCGAAGGTGCGTACGGGAAAAGCCAGTACAGCCATGTTCGACGGTTTGGTCGTGAAGCTTTACGGTTCAGAAATGCCCCTGAAGCAGGTTGCCAACATTCTGACCCCTGAAGCACGACTTGTTATCATCCAGCCCTACGACAAAAACGCTATTCCCAATATCGAGAAAACCATTCTCACTTCTGATCTGGGTGTCAATCCCGTGAATGACGGTACCGTCATTCGCATCAACATCCCCCAGTTGACTGAAGAACGCAGAAAAGACATGAGTAAAATGGTCAACAAGATGGCTGAAGAGGCCCGGCAATCCGTTCGAGCCGTGCGCAGAGATGCCAATGAGCAGTTGAAAAAAGCTCAGAAAGACGGTGAAATTCCTGAAGACAACATGTACAAGCTTCTGGACGATATTCAGAAACTGACGGATGATCATGTTGCTGATATTGACAAACGTCTCGAGTCGAAGACAGAAGAAATTATGGAAGTATAGTGGATCAATCCATGTAAATCGGTCCGCTGGTCGGCTATCCTGATTCCGCGTAAAAATCATATTGTTGGCAGGGGATTTCGGCATCATTGTCTTTTCCCTGTTATGAGGCATTGAGTATCTCGTTGTTGATGCCAGTGAATCATGCTATCCATGTTAACCTCCACGAACCTTTATAGCTACTCCGGCTTTTAAAAAACGGGACATAGGTATTCATCCAACAATAAAAACGTAAAAGTTTAAGAAATAAAAAATTACCTCAAGAGTTAAAAAATAACTTACAATTTTTGGTAAATTTCGAAATTGCTGTCTGATTTCTGGAAGTCTTGACATTGCGTAGCTTGAACGCGAAATTATAAAACTAGGAAAAGCCTTGTCCAGTACAGGGTAAAAGAACACTGCCAGCTTTGACCCGCCCAAGAATCAGGAGGCAAGCGAGTCTTCCGTTCGACGGGAGACCTTCGGAAGGGATTATAGATTGATGATAGTTAACCAAACTTAGGGGTAACCCGGGAGGTCTTTGGCGACACAGCTATACTGATTGCTGCATTGGGTGGACGACTGATCTGCTAACCCGCATCATACATTTCGCACAGCTTACCATACTTCTTCCTACGGTTCGTCCAGAACAAGTTTCCTACGTCGGGTAAAATTGTTAAAAGGAGTAACCACATGAAGAATGTTTCATGGGTGTTTGCCCTGTTGCTTCTTCTTGTCTTGTGTGGTGGCGCTTTTGCGGATACTTCCCTCTTTGACGACATGTCAAAAGAGCATATGTATGCTCATGCGGAAGAGCTGTATCAGCGTTATCAGGCAGGTCAGGAACTGATGCCGCACGAGATGCAATTGCTGCATGATACAGGGTTCATTTTGCACATTGGTAACCAGCCGGATGAACTGGACGAGTATATGGGTCCAGATGGTTTCGGTTACTATGCCTACAACATGGAAGAGGAAGAAGGCTGGGCATTCAACTGGATCGATCTTGAGAATAATGGCGGTACATTGATCGATGGTTATACCAGTCTGGATGACGGTTATGCGGGCCCGTTCGATTTCCCCGATAACTTCAGCTTCCCGTTCTATGGCGAAGGAAAGACCTCCTTCTCCTTCGGTTCGAACGGTTCGATTTATTTCAGCACCCCGTATACAAGCACTGGCCATTATGCCATCCCTTCTGCGGGGTCCCCGGACGATTATATCGCCTTCTGGCAGCGTGACATGCACATGGGGTACACTGGTGGTACGCGTGCCAGCGCGGCCTACTATGATGTCGTTGAAATAGATGGAATGTCTGCACTTGTTGTGGAAGTTCAGCACATTTCCGAATACGGATCATCCGGTTCGGATGCACGTTCGGTCGATGCCGAACTTATCCTGCTGGAAAATGGCAACATCGTGGTACAGTATCAGGATATCGGCACCACCATGAGCACCTCTGTGACCCTTGGGATTGAGAATTCCGATGGAACGATGGGTACACAGTGGTTCTACAATGGCACTGGCGACTTGCCGGTAACCGGTGAAGAATACACAGTCCTGTATGTCGCGCCTCAACCAGACGCCAATGTTTTCGGCTTTGTGATGGATGCCGAAACGGGCAACCCGGTTTCCGGGGCGGTTGTTCGACTTGGCGGGTTCACTGCGGTGACCGGTGACGGTGGCGCCTATGCCATGATGGGCATCTATTCGAACATTTACAATGCAACGGTTTCGGCAGAAAACTACGTTTCTTACGCTGAAGATGGTATCGTTGTTTCCGCTGGTAACAACTATGCCAGCTTTGACCTGTACGCCATGCCACCGCTTGGCTACTCGGAAGATTTCGAATCCGACCCCGGCGATTGGACTTTGGATCCGAACGGCACAATGTTTGATTGGGAATGGGGCGTTCCCACATCATACATGGGGCCAACCGAAGCACATAGTGGCAATAATGTCTGGGCAACGGATCTGGATGCAGGATTCTCCTACGGGTATGATTCCTTCACCATGATGACAAGCACCCGGACGTTTGAGATCACGGACCCCAACGCCCTGATGACTTTCTGGGCATGGGACGACCACTATTACTACAGCTACTACGACAGGTACTATGGTGGTTTCCAGGTTCGTGCTTCTACCGATGGCGTAAACTGGACCATGGTCCCGATCAATCCTCCCTACAACAACAACAACTCCTATACTAACTACGAAGACACCAGGGCTTCGAATAATGGCCCTTGGACAGAATATGTAGCCAATTTGAGTGCATACTATGGCCAGAACATTTACATCCAGTTCCGCCATATATACGACTACTATTATTCATCTTACGCTACAAGCTATTTCGGCACAGCGATTGATGATATCTGCATCTACGGTACACCTCCTCCGGGAACAATCGAAGGTACTGTATATGCAGAAGATGGCGGCACCAACACCAACTGCCAGGTTAGCCTGTATGAAGCTGATGGCGTTGACGTCCTGGCTTCCTACATAACTGGTGACGACGGTTACTACACCTTTACTGGGTTACAGCCAGGCATGTATGACGTCGTTTTTGAACCTGCATACGGATATAACGATGATTCGGTAGAAGACGTCGATGTCGAATCTGGCGTTGTTACAACCGTTGATGTTACCCTGACCCTGATCAACATCTGGGGCGCTGTTTACGGTGTCGTGGAAGATGTTGATGGTGGAGCTATTGCCGGTGTCACCATTACTGAGATGTTGACTGGCATGACGGCGGTTACGGATGAAGACGGTGAATTCTTCTTCGGCGATGATATCGGAGATGATGATTTCCGTATTGGCCCGTATACCTTCCATGTTGATGGTGTCTTTGAAGGTGATGTCCTTTTCCACGATGATTACTTCTACGAAAGTGTTGTGGAAGGTGACAATGAATTCACCTTTACACTTGAAGAAATCATGGCGCCGCAGGACTTGACCACCAACTGGACCACAGATTCTCCGGATGTCACCCTTTATTGGACTGATCCGGCAAACCACGTGGTTCCGGAACTTCTCCAGATTCTTGACGACCAGATCGCAGAACACAGAGCCAATATTGCCATGCTGGAAAACAGCAATGAGGCAACGGCTCCTGCCAAGCTGGCTCAGGAACAGGAAGCGCTGGACATCCTGATTCGTAACGCCGCCCGCCTGGAACGTCGTCTCGCGGTTGGTGACGAACTTGATTCAATTGATGACTTCATGGGCACAGTGATTGAAGTCAACGGAATGCTGGCAAATACAATCGTTCCTGCGGGAACCAACGAATTCACAGTTTCCGGTTTAGCTTGGGGACAGGAAAGTACATTCCGTGTCGCTGCCGACTACGGTTACGGTGTTTATGTCTGGTCTGAAGAAGCCACAACCCGGCCGTTGCCTTCAACTGAATCAGGTTACGTCATGGATGCAGCGGAATATGACTGGATTGAAATTAATCCGGCCAATGACGGACTTGGTTCGATTGCCCTTGAGTCTGGCGACGATTCAAACTCGGGTGAAGTCTCCTTCTCACCGCTCGAGTTTGAATACTACGGTGTAACTTATTCAAGCTTTGGCGCTTGCAGTAATGGTTGGTTCAGTTTTACCAACTTCACAAGCAATACAATCGGTGTGACATTACCGAGCACAAGCGAACCGAATGCAACGCTGGTTCCGTGTAACGGTGACTATCATGCCGGTGTAGCCGGTGACGACTGCGGTATCTGGTACTATGTTGATGAAGATAACGAACAAGTCATCATCCAGTATCGCCTCCGTCCCTATGGTGGTAACACAGATTACCGTTTCGACTACGAAATCGTACTGGATTGTGAAAACAACACGATTTTGTTCAACTTCCAGGCTGCTGATGACTGGATCTATTACTTCCGTGCAAACGCGTTGGGTGGTATAGAGAACACGGATGGCACCGAAGCGCTTATCTTTGACATGAACGATCTGGTAAATGAGATGTCGCTTCTCTTCTACCAGCAGCCGCCGATTGGTCAGTGGGCTGCCCTGACGGGTACACTGACAGACATGATCACAGGTGAGCCTGTTGCCGACGCTGAAGTTGTTGCATCTTCCCCGGAACTGGATGATTCCTTCATGGGAACCAGTAATGGGGACGGTTTCTACCGTATCCTGGTCGACTTTGATCTCGGTGACTACGATCTGGTCGTTAATGCGGAAGGCTACCTTACAGCCTATGCCGACAGCGTTACCTGGGATGAAGAGGAATTCGAAGCTGTAACCGATATCGAAATGGAGCCGCTTGGATCCATGACCGGTATCATTACCGACATGAACTCCGGCGACCCGATTGCCAACGCTGTTGTGATGATCAGCAACAACGATCTCGACGATACATGGATGACCTATACCGATGAGGATGGGTATTACATGTTCGAACGCATGTTCGGTCGGGATGCCGGTCCTTACGCCATGGCTGTCATGGCGGACGGTTACCTCGAAGGCAACCACTACAACATGAACTTCGGCGAAGAGCAGTATATCATGGAACAGGATATGGGGCTCGAGCCGGGCGGCACAATCTGGGGTCTTGTTTCCTATGCTCCAGGTCAGTTCGTAAGTGGCGCTGTCGTCGTAGTAACTTGCGTTGATGATGGTGAATCATACACCACCATGACCAACGAAGTTGGCTACTACGAATTCACCAACATGTTTGACCGTGCTCTAACCTTCGATGTGGATGTGATGGCAACCGGCTATCTGCCCGGTAGCAATGATGGTGTCACATTTGCTGAAGATCAGTATGTTGTCCAGGCGGATGTCGTGCTTGGCATGATTGATGACAGCACACCGCCGAATGTTGGCAGCACTTTCAACGCTCATGATACAGGTTTTGACCTTGTTACAACTCCTCCTGGCATCTATATGGATGAGCTGGTCACCATGCAGTATGATGATGGTGTCAACATGGGGTCGATTACCTGGTTGAATGGCGCCCCCAGTGAAGACATGATGTTTGCCGTTCCCTTCTATCCGGAATGTGAAGGTGTCCTGGTCCAGGCCGATATTCGTAACAACGCTGAAGGCGATTGGGCCTGGGATTACCCGAACTATCCAAACCTGGCCGGTGAATACTGGGATATCGTGATTCGTGTCTTTGCGGACGATGGCGGACTTCCGGGCGCATTGCTGTATGAATCCGATCCGACAGTCAACTCGGCTGACGATCCCTGGAACCATGCGAACCCGATGATCACTGTTCCGGCAGATGGTTTCTGGGTAGCGTACTACACCTACGACAGCGAATACTTTGAACCGCTGTATGTAGATGGCGTGAACAACTACTACGCGCTTGCCTATACTACCAATGGTGGTGAGTCCTGGACCGGCTCTAGCAGCGGTGACCCGCTGATTCGCGCGACCATGGTTACCAGCGGTGGTGAGATGGTTACGCTCGGTATGCCGGAATCCCAGGTTGAAGAACCGGTTCATGGCATGGGTGTTCAGACTGGCCAGCTCCGTGCGTCCTTCGAGCTTGGCGAGTTTATTGATGGCGCCTACACGCAGCCGCATCTGACCAGCACTGCGTATGCCGGTATTGCAAACGAACTCGATGAGTTCTACGGCTTCAACATTTACTATTCGACGGATGGCGAAACATTCGTCTCCGCTTTTGAAGAACCCACAACGATCTGGGTAAACTTCATCGACGTAGGCAGCGAATTCGAAGGTATGGATGTTGATTATTACGCCACCTCAGTCAGTGATGATGGCGTTGAATCCGATCCTTCCGAAACCTACACAACCATGTTCGGCGTTGCGCCTTCCCCGGTCCCGGATCTGGAAGGTTCGATTGATGGTAACACAATCACCCTGAACTGGACTGCGCCGACCACCAATGAGGATGGCTCGGAACTTACCGACCTGGCAGGGTACGTTGTCTATCGTAATGGTGTGGTACTCGATGAAGTTGCCGCCGATGTCGTCACCTACAATGATGAACTTGGCGAAGATGTCAGTGGTATCCTGATCTATTGGGTAACAGCGGTTGACGAAGTTCCGCTTGAATCCGGTGTCGCGATAACCCTGTCAACAGGTCTGCTTGGCACACCGTCCTTCGCCACCAGCTTCGAAGAAGGTGACCTGGATCCGTTCAACATGCCTGCATGGCAGGATTCAACCATCTGGGAAGTCGGAGCGCCGACTGCCGGTCCGCTGGCCGCGTATACAGGCGACAATGTTTACGCAACTGGTCTGGCAACAGACTACCTGTACGATTCATATGCTGACGCGATGGTGACAGATCCTTTTGCGATCTTTTCCCCGACAGCAGCACTCTCGTACTACCACTGGGTTGAATACGAAGCCGCAGGTGATCCGTGGGATGGCTACAACGTCATGGTTTCACCGGACTTTGGCGAAACCTGGGAGATCATCGAGCCGATTGGCGGTTATCCTGTTGACAGTCTCCATTCACTGACAGCATTTGTTGAACCCTTTGATGTCAAGAAGCCGGGCTTCTCGGAAGAACCGGAAACGTGGGAACAGGTTATTTTCTTCCTCGGCGATTACTACAACGAAGATGAAGTGACCTACCTGCAATTCAGGATTCAGCATGCTGCTGATGAAGTCACCCATGAATACTTCGGCGTTGCCATTGATGACCTGGAGCTTTACGGCACTCCGCCTGAAGCTGTCGGTGATATCGAAGGTACCGTGACCGATGTAAACGAAGAAGCCGTACAGGGCGTCATGGTTTACTTCGAAAACGATCCGATGACCTTTACCTACACGAACGCGGAAGGTGAATATTCCTTCAGCGACATCGATGCCAACTTCGCCTACACCCTCTGGTACGAACATGACAACTTCTGGCCGACTTCTGTTGAAGATGTCCAGCCGGTAGAAGATGACGTCATCACAGTAGACGCCATCATGTACGATCCGGAAGGGGCAGTTTCCGAAGATGCGATTGAAATCCGTGTCGATCTGCATTCCGGTTGGGAAGGCGCTGGTGAATTCTCCCTTGAAAGTGTTGGTGGCGGTACGCTTGAGTGGGACAGCTACGTAACACAGGATGAAGAAGGCCAGGTCTACAGCGGCAAGGGCCGTGACTGGAGCTTCGGCGAGCGTGGTGTACTGGCAGGACCGCAGACACGCCGCAATGGTCGCATGATGCGCAAGGTCAACGGCGACGTTGACGCTATCTCCAACCCGTTCCCGCGTGGTCCGATTGCCATCGGAAACGAACTGGATGAACTGTGGGATTGGCTGGATTCTTATTCTGTAACAGAAGCCACCGACAACTACGGTATCTTCTCGGCCGTATTCACAGAGGCCGGCCTGGTTGTCAACGCTACCTACATTGACCCGGTCCGTGGCGACAACATGCTGTACATGTTTGACCACGATGGCAACCTTGAAGAAGCCTATCCGTATCCGGAAGAGATGGTTGGCAGCGACGGTCGTGGTTTCTACGACATCACCTACGATCCGGCGTCGAACATGTTCCTCGGCGGTAACGGCGACGGTGAAATCTTCGTCTTCTCCTGCGACTTCAGCTCGTATGAGAACATGGGGAACATCGGCTTCCGTCCGACCGCTGTAGCGTACGACTACGACAACGACAACATATTCTTCCGTAACTGGGATACCTTCTTTGTGATGGTAGACCTGACTACGGACAGCCTCTTTGACCTGACCACGGACAGCCTGTGGCAGACCGGTCAGGCCGTTGGTATGGCTTACATGTCGATGGATGATTCCGGCTATAACATCTGGACCCTGTCCCGTAACGAAGACAATCAGGGTGGTTACATGTATCGCTACAACCCTGAAACCAACATCTTCGATATGGAACCGGTCATGGTGTACGATCCGGAAGAAGGCAAGGCCGGCGGTATGTCAATTTCTGACGGTTATGATTCCGGCAGCATGGACATTACTACTGTCCTGATCGCGGCAGAAGGCTCCCAGGTTGATATCTGGGAAGGTTACGCCAAGCCGATTCCGTGGCTGGTCCTCGACCCGAGTGAAGGCGTACTTGAACCGGAAGAAGAAGTCAACATTGGCGTCAGCTTCTTTATCCCTGAAGACGAACGTGAAGGTTATGGAGTCGGCGATGAATTCGTCTTCCATGCCTTCTTCCACGGTCCGTACTGGGATGATGCACCGTCAGTCGATATCAACGTCGAACTGTACAACAGCATCGAAGAGACTGAACAGCTTCCAGTCGAATACGCGCTGCATCAGAACTACCCGAACCCCTTCAACCCGACGACAAATATTCGGTTTGCCCTGGTTGAAGCGCAGGATGTGAAACTGGCCGTGTACAATGTTCTGGGTCAGGAAGTCATGCATTTGGTCAACAACCGTATGGAAGCCGGTTATCATACCGTGAGCTTTGATGCGCGTGCGATGGCCTCCGGCGTGTACTTCTACCGGATCGAAGCCGGACCGTTTACCTCCATGAAGAAGATGGTTCTGGTGAAATAGTCGGCTGATTACAGGCTTCGATTCGTCGAAGCTGATCAAGCAAACCCTGCGGGTGACTGTGAAAGCAGTCACCCGCTTTTTCTATTTACGGGATGTACAGGATGGGGAATTGGTAATTAGTAATTAGTAATTAGTAATTAGGAATTGAATGTCTGGTATTTAAGTACTATCAATAGTATATATATTGAGATTAATTCTATAAAATAACGGTTCCTCACAAGAATTTGTGCATCCGGGCAAATTTGTAGCAGGTCTTGACGCGACTTTCCGTTTTCGGCTTTCGCTATGTATTTCTGAATGCATATGATACTGAAACCACCTCTCGTCCTGTTATTGTCGCGTTGTGACCTGCCACCGGTATCGGTACTCTCACTGCCGTCAGGTCACAACATGATGCCTGATGATGATCTATCATGTGAAATAGCAGGTGTGAAGTCGGACAGATGTCTGAAATTACGGAGAAGAACAAGAAAAGGCATCACGTCAAGACCTGACGAAACGTGCTCGTCGATAATATGCACAAATTCTTGTGAGGAACCTAACTTGAATCGAAAGACAACAACTTTTCAACATTTGTAATGTTACGATCAGGTCTCAGGTTTGTTAAGAATGATGAGAAGCCTGATCAGACTCGTATCGGACTTTTTATTTTCCCCTTTGAGCCAGTTGTAAATATTTTTTTTTTTAGAGATAGCTCCATATTGCATCCATTCTGTTGCAGTAGTATGTTTCTTTCATCGTAGCGCAAAGGAGTACCTATGACACTTATGAACTTTCCTTTACAGCGCGACACACTCCCCGCAGTCGTGTTGCGTAAGGCTGGACACACGGTTTACCAACGCCACACGCCATTTTCCCCGCAATGGTTCAAAGTGGATGCTCTATGCTTCTTCCTGCTGCTCCTGTCCCTGGCCTTTGTACCCCTTGTAGTTCCCCAAGCCATTCACGCTGAAACATTCGTCTCCGGCGAAGTCTCCGGCGTGTGGGATGTGGACGGCTCCCCTTACCTCGTCACAGACACCCTGATCGTCCCGGAAGGCGAAACCCTCCTGATTGAACCGGGAGTAGAAGTGATTTTTCAGGATCAGACCGACTCCACACGTACACCGGTGTACGTCTTCGGCACACTGGAAGCGGCTGGGGAGGAAGGCGATTCGGTATACTTCCACACTGCGGGAGCTGCCTTCCGGGGATTTGTCTCACCCTTCGAATACGAAGATTCACGTATCGCATTCAACTATTGTGTCATGGATTCCGTCCTGAACGGCATCGAGTCCGACCGTGGCGAGAATGTGATCCGGCAGAGCCGTATCCGTGCGCTGAACGCCGTCATCTTTTCCAGTTTTGGCGTACAAATGGATACGGTGGAATACAACATCTTCCAGCATGCTCCGTTGATTCCGGGCCAACTGCTTTATTTGCACTTGTACAACGGGGTACTCCGGTACAATGACGGTCCGGATGTCTGGGTGAGGCTATGTCCGAATACGGGGCAGAATCTCGCTTCCATTGAAAATAATTCGTTCTTCAGCCTGTATGTGGACCTTGCCAGGTACGGTGGCGAAGCTGTTGAAATCAGATACAATCATCTCGCCAGGGCTGATTTGAGTGCAGGTGAGATGTACTGGCATCACAATGAAAGCGGTTGTTTCGCCGTGAGTGGTTGGGCCGATATGCTGATCGAGAACAGCACGTTTCTCTATCTCGACATGTGGATGGCTACAGGAACCATCCGGAACAACCATGTCATCGAAACCGGCGCCATCGGGCAGAACCGTGTCGGCATTGAGATCAGCCAATGCGGCCCGGTCGATGTCATTGACAACCTGATCATCAACTTTCAAACCGGGATCGTGGTACACACTTCCCCGGTCAGCCGGATTGAGGGCAATACAGTCTATTTCCGTGATACGGGACTCGAGCTGCGGAACCTGTCGGATAATGAGGGTGAAATAGTTGAGAATATTCTACTTGGCGATGATGTCAACTGCACCGGAATCGTGTTCATATCCAACCCGGTTCCCCTCGAGATCAGCTACAATTGCATCTATGCCGTATCGGAAGTGGCGGATGGTCTGGACTTGGATGACACCAACCTGCTGACCAATCCTATTTTTGCCGGCGGTGAACCGTTTGACTACACGTTGCAAGCCAACAGTCCGTGCATCGACGCCGGTGATCCGGACAGCCCTGACGATCCCGACGGCACTCCTGCCGATATCGGGTGTTACTACTATGACCAGTCCCTGGACAATCCCCCGGTAGTGACTGTGCCCAGCCAGGTGCAGGCGCAGGTCGGCCAGCCTGTGAGTATCATCGTGACCGCAACGGATGACAACGGTCCCCTTGCCTTCAGCTTCACGGACCTGCCCGAATGGTTGAGTGAAGAAGACGAACTGGACTGGGTGGGGGATACGACGATTGTGTCCGGGACTGTACCGGACTCCACCCGTGACTTCACCTTCAGGGTGATTGTGCAGGACGGCCTGGGGCAGACGGATACGGCTGAAGTATTTGTCAACACCGACCTGCGAACCCTGCTGTCCGGTGAGATCACCGGGATTCTTCATGTAGAAGACAGCCCGTTCTACGTGGTGGAGGATATCATTGTCTCCGAAGGCGACAGCCTGATCATCGAACCGGGATGTGAATTGCAGTTCAGGTATGTGGAAGATGAAGAATACCAAATTGGAATTGATGTGTATGGACAGTTAATTGCCGAAGGGACAGTCGAGGACTCGATTCGCTTCACTAGTGAGCTTGAAGAAAGTAACCACTCCCTGTGGAAGGGAATTGCTCTTCTTGATAGCCAATTGATGAGCAGAATAAGTTATTCAGTCATCGAGAAAGCTGGAATAGCTGTCGAACTTGATTCAGCCAGTATATTGAACCTGAAGTATACAAGATTATTTGACAATTACATGAGCGTTTACCTGCTCAGTTCTTCACAAGTCCAGATTGACTCCTGCCTGTTCGTTTCGCAGGTTCCTGAGTTCATAATGTATGTTTTCCTGAACGCATCAGATATTGAAATCACCAATTCCGTTTTCTGGAACCAATATGAAAGTTCTCCCGCTCCTTCGGCCATCCGATGTGTCCTGAATTCTACCGCGCTGATTCAAGGCAACGAATTCTTTAATTGCGAGGGGATACGATTTGACGAGTCAAGCCATGGAGAGGTTTTTCGAAACAGGTTTTTCAATGTTCCACTTGGTATGTGTTTTACAAACTCTTCTTCAGGCTATGTAGCTAATAATCTTTTCGAAAATCACGACTGGGGAGAAGCAGATGGAGTATGGATCACCCCTGACCTGGAAGTTCTTTTTGCAAATAATGTCTTTACAGGTTTCGAATGTGGAGTGGACATATTCGGATCATCCGAAGGCGAGAACAGTGTGCAGTTTTTTAGCAATCTATTCATGCATGACTCAATCGCAATTTTCAACAGAGCTGTTGATGATACACCGATCTTGTATCAATACAATTGTTTTTGTGAAAATGACACGAACAACATCAATATCCCCTGGAATATCCTGAACATCACAATAAGTCCTTTGCTTGAGGATACTATTCACTATCGCCTCACTGATGAATCACCGCTGATCAATGCCGGACACCCTGATAGCGTCTATTTCGATTGTGACAGCACTCGCAACGACATCGGCCTGTGGGGCGGGCCGTATGGGCTATCCTATACCTACCCTTTGACTGTTAGAGAGAACGAGGCAGTCATCCCATCCATTTTCGAGATACATTGCGTGTACCCGAATCCCTTCAACTCGACGCAGACGGTAGTATTCGCCCTTCCGCATCAAGCCAGAGTACAGCTTACGCTATTCAACATCCTCGGACAACCCGTGTTCGCAATAGATTGGCCACAACTTCAACCTGGTATTCATCGGAAATCGTACAATGCCTCGGGGCTTGCCTCGGGTGTCTATTTTATCCAACTCGAAACAGAAAAGGAAGTCAGAACTACACGAGTCTTGCTGATCAAGTAACGAATAAACACCGCGCGGTTCCCAGTTCGCCAACCAGTCCCGCACGGTGTCCAAACCGATCAACACCGAAGTGTTGATCTACAAGAAGATAGGAGTTTATTATGTTGAGGAAAACCTTCCTCCTGTTGATCGTGCTCTTCACGGTCAATGCCATTGCGTTCGCCCAACCCGACAGCTTGGTTAGCAATGATTTCAGCGGCCCAGCGACTTGGGGTAACAACCGAACCTGGATCATCAACAACGCCAATGACGTAGTGCATTTGACTTCAGGAACCTTAACCATCCAAGCGGGCACAACTGTCAAGTTCGCTGAGGATAACTCACTTATCGTTGACAGCATTGCCACATTAACTGCAATCGGTAATAGCGAAAACTGGATTACTTTCACCAGCAATGAAGAAACTCCTTCGGCAGGTGCGTGGGGAATGGTAAGAATAGGAAATACCGCTGCGAATGATGATACCGCAACTGGCACTTTCAGCCATTGCCTATTTGAATATGGCGGTGGTGCGACAACAGATCCAGTCGCACAGGATGATTGGGGAATGCTGCATGCTGGCGGCTATGCAGATATCTCAGTTGATACCTGTGTATTCCACAGCAGCGCGACGGCTGCCATCGAAATCGGGCACCAGCCGCATCATAACACATTTGATGTCCGAGATTGCGAGATTTATAACTGTCAATCAGGAATTCTGAGTGCAGATCAGGCACCTGATCTGGGCGATGAGAATAATCTAGAGAAACTAGGGACAGACGGTAGTTTTTGTCCTTGTAACATATTGTATTAGCTTTTGTTGAAAATAGTCACCATCATCCCCTGGATTTTCTGAAATTTTTACCCTTCTCTTTTTTGCCTTGCTTCAAACACTACCCCAACCCGTTCAACCCAACCACGACTCTGAGCTTTGACCTGGTGCGTCCGGAGACGGTGAAACTGTCGGTGTACAACATCATGGGGCAGGAAGTGGCTAAGCTGGTGGATCGTCCGATGCAGGCGGGTACGCATAGTGTGACATTCGATGCCAGTCAACTTGCCAGCGGGATGTATTTCTACCGGATCGAGGCAGGTTCATTCACCGAGATGAAGCGGATGGTTATGGTGAAGTAGGAAGGTGAAAAAGGTAAAGAAGGTAAAAAAGCTAAGAAAATGGGATAAAAAGTAGAAAAGGCAAAGAAAGTGATGATGTTATAGGGATTGTATCATGTTCACAAGAGCCAGTTGATCGATCACGTGAATTTATCCACTGGTTTGCTTGATCAGGGTCATATACTATTCACACAAATCCAACGGGTGGCCGTGAAAGCGGTCACCCGATTCCCCTGTATTGCTGCCATTTTGCACCCAATGCTTGCTGACCATTGTATAAGTGTAGTGTTTTAAGCTACATTACTAAACTTGTGATGCAACAGAAGGTGATGCCATGAAATATCCCATTCGCTCGGCGCTCGCAGTCGTATTCCTGTTTTTACTCTCCAGTGCAAGTTTTGGTCAAACGCTTCAGCAGCAACAGCGTCTGCACAGGCTAAGTGATGAATATCGCTTGAGATTGCAAGGGTTGCGTGGCCCTGTATACCAGCAGTTGAAGGCGCTTTCAACCGGGCCTGCGGGTCGATTGAATCTGCTTCCAGATATCGAACTGATGTATGTGGATGAATCCGGCATGCCACGTTATTTCCATACGCACAACCTGAATGCCGCACGAACTATCAGTACGGATAATGTCTGGCCCGGAGGCGATGCAGGGTACGATCTCACCGGCGATGGAACCAGCAGCTCCGAGCTTGCGGTGTGGGATGGCGGCGGAGTACGCACTACGCACCAGGAATTCGAAAATCGTGCAACCCAGATAGATAATCCCGGTTCCTATTCAGATCACTCCACTCATGTGGCGGGGACCATGATCGCGGCAGGCATCAGTAATGATGCGAAGGGGGGGAGCTACGAGGCGGAATTGTCCTGCTATGAATGGAACAATGATGCTGATGAGATGGCCGACGCCGCGGCAGCAGGATTGCAGGTCTCAAACCACTCGTACGGCCTGGTAACCGGCTGGTATTTCGATGGCGACGACTGGTACTGGTATGGTGATCCCAGTGTCTCCCAGACGGAGGACTACGGTTTCGGTTATTATGGCAGCGAGGCGCGGATTTATGACCAGATCGTCTGCGAAGCGCCGAACTACGTAATCTGTAAATCAGCGGGAAATGACAGAAACGATACAGGCCCGGGAGATGGTGGCGAACACTATGTGTGGGATAACGGCGGCTGGACATTGAGCACAACCACACGTGATCCCGATGGCGGTGATGATGGGTATGACTGCATCGGCTGGACCGGGAACGCGAAGAATATTATTACCGTAGGCGCTGTTGGCGACCTGACGAATGGGTATCAGAATGCTGACGGAGTCGTAATGGCGGATTTCTCTGGCTGGGGACCGACAGATGACGGACGTATCAAACCGGATATCTGCGCTAACGGCATTCAACTCACCTCCTCTTCATCCAGTGGTGATGCGGACTACGTAGCCAAAAGCGGTACTTCCATGTCCACACCGAACCTGTCCGGGTCTGTGAACCTGCTGATTGGCATGTACGAGGAGCTGCACAACGATACTGAACCGCTGGCATCGACAATGAAAGCCATCCTGATTCATACGGCTGACGAATGCGGTCCTGATGATGGACCGGACTATATGTTCGGCTGGGGATTGATGAATACGGAGAAGGCAGCCGACCTGATTGCACAGGATGAAACAATAGCTTACACCATTCAGGAATCCTTCATTGTCAATGGTGGCGATGGAGAGTTTACATACTATTCTCAGGGAAACGAACCGATTACCGTGACCCTGGTATGGACCGACCCCGAAGGTTCGGTGCCTTTCCCGCCAAGCCTTGATCCTGACAATGTTATCCTGGTGAATGATCTGGACTTGTCTATAGAGGGAATTGAGGCGGATTCTATCTTCCTGCCTTATGTGCTGGATCCGGAAAATCCGGAAGACGCAGCGACTGTGGGTGACAACGATATCGACAATGTGGAAAAGATTGTCATAGAAAACCCGGTTGCTGGTGAATACCGTGTCCGGATAAATCATGAAGGTGCAATTTCAGATGGCCCACAATTTTTCAGCCTGGTAATCACCGGGCTTTCGGATGATGCGCCTGACCTTGAAGCGCCGACCAACATCAGTTGTTTCATGGACAATGTCACAGGCGCAGTAACTGTAGGCTGGACTGCTGTATCGGGGCAAAGCGGCACGCTGGAAGAATACCGTGTGTATCGTAATCTGACCCTGATCGGGAGTACAACCGAGACGACATATGATGACCAGCTCCTGGATTACGGAAATAACTCGTACACAGTGACGGCTTATTATACGGAAGGCGAATCTCCGGCCCTTGGCCCGGCGCCAGCAAACTGGAGCAGCCCCGGAACCAACTATTTTACGCCATTGGCCCCGAGTGGAATCGCTTATGAAATCACCATTGATTCTGTACGAATCGACGGAGAATTCCTTTCGGCTGGCGATGAAATCGGGATATACGATGGTGGAACCTGTGTTGGGGCTGTTGTCGCGCCCATGGAACAAAACTGGCCGAGACGTGTGGCTGCCTGGCAGAATAATCCCGACGTCGGAAGGCCCGGTTTTACTGTAGGTAACAACATCATTTACCGGGTGTATCGTCAGTCAGGCAATTACCTGTCCTATGGCGATCCGACCTATTCTGCTGGTGACGGCACATTCGGCAGTGGCGAAGAGGCTGAAGTCGCACTGGAAATTATATCAACTCCCGCGGAATTTACTCTTCTCTCCCCATCCGGTCATCTTGTTCAGCATGATACACAGGTGGTGTTGACCTGGGATGCTTCGGTGGATCCTGATCCCCTGGATGAGATCTGGTACAGCGTTTTTGTGTCGAACCAGGCAGATGATCTTGGCGATCCTGTGACCACAGGGTTGTCGGGAGCGACATATACCTACGACAGCGCGGAAGATGAGACATTATTCTGGACAGTCGAGGCGATTGATAGCCATGACAATATTCGTATGGCAACAGACACGCTTTCTTTCCTGCTGACCGTAACAGATGGCCTGGTCCCATTTGCATTGCTATCTCCTGATTCCGGGCTCGCATCTGGCGATACACTGCCAACGCTGGTGTGGGGCCAGACTGCCAGCGCGTTTCAGAATGATCCGGTCTCGTATGTTTTATACTACGGCATCGGTGATCCAACCTTTACTGATCCTGATTCGGTCGCCGGCTTGACAGATACGTCCTACACATTCACCGGTGAAGGATTTGAAAGTGGCGATGTTGTCTACTGGCGTGTTCGAGCTTATTCTGAACAGGCCGGAAGCTTGTGGGCAACACCGGAAGCCGGATGGTTCTTCGCAGTGTCTTATAGTACTCCGCCCGCTGCGTTCAACCTGATAGCGCCCTCTGACAGCGCGGTGTCAGGTTCACTGGATATGATGTTTGTCTGGGCGCCAAGTATTGATCCTGATCCTGATGATGTGGTCGAATACACGCTTGAGTTGGCGGAAGACAGCGAGTTTACCAGCCCCGTTCGAGAAGAAGCAGGTAGCCAGCCCTTCTATTCTGTCAATTATCTCGATGACGATATGCAGTACTGGTGGCGCGTGATTGCGGAAGATCAGACTGGTAACGAAGTGCTTTCCACGCAAAGTTGGTCGTTCTTTACATCAATGGAAGAGGAGCCAGGTGAGTTTATCCTTTATCAACCTGCGCCCAATTCAATTATTCATCTGACAGATCCCTGGGAAATAAACCTGGTGTGGCAGCGTTCAGTTGATCCTGATCCGGGTGATGAGGTTACCTACAACCTGTTCCTGCTTGTCTCGCGTGATGACGCTGCGGATACCCTGATTACTTATGCAGGACTTGAAGATACTTCTATTGTCGTAAACCTGCCTGATTCATTGAATTACCTGCCTGATTGGGTTTACGATCTTGATGTCATGTGGTGGGTGGGTGCAGTTTCAGAGCAGCATTTTGTACAATGTGTGTCTCCTTTTGAGTTCACCCTGATCCCGCCCCTGGATGTGGAAGACAAACCCTTCTCCGGTGTGCCGGAAAAGTTTGAGATTGCGGCAGTCTATCCCAATCCATTCAACCCTGTACTGTCTGTCGTGGTTGGTTTGCCTGAAACCAGCAATGTAACCGTGACAATCTTTGACGCTCTTGGTCGAAGGGTGGATGTTTTGCGTCCTGGTTCTCTGGCTGCTGGTTTTCATCGCCTGAACTGGGAAGCCAGGGGGCCATCGGGAATGTATTTTCTGCGGATTGAAGATGGACATGGTCATCAGGATCTGCGTAAAGTTCATTTCATCAAGTAGTTTGTAAAACAGATTTGAAGACAACCGGAAATATTTCCTTTCATGAAGCGTAATACTGGTCTAATCAGCGCTTTCCTGGTCGCGGTATGCCTGTTTTGCAGCGTTCCCGTGCAGGGAAATGCGGCTGGCGATATTGGTGTGCTGGCATTGCCGGTACTTGGGTACAGCACCGATGAACAAGTCGTTATGGGGATAATGTCAGGTTTTTCACGTGGTGAAGGTTCCACGTTGTACCTGACAGGCTATTATGCGACTGCAGGCCGGTATGTCCTGAAAACTAATGGCGAACAAGGCTTTGGAAATGGTATTCTTACCAGCGATATAGCGCTTCGATATGTCTTGCGCAAACTGTACACCGAGGGCAGCGATCCGGAAGAATATGCACGCGCCTATATGGGACGAGTGCTGTTGAACCTTGCTTACCTGAAACCGATCAGGGAAGAATCTGCGCTCCAGGTTGGTCCAGCAGTTAAAATGAACCATACCTGGGTAAATGATGTACGTTCGCCGGAAGATGATCCTCTGCCTGTGTTGCCGGGGCGTTTCGGCCAGGGCGGTTATGCGCTGGGTGGTTTCCAGACCCGCTATATCACGACCAGTTCTCTACGTCCTGTGAAAGGATGGATTCTGAAAGGCGGTCTGTATTTCGGAACGGCCTATGGAGAACAATTGGACCGGGCACGAACCGATATTCATGGCGATCTCAGTCTAGCCGGTGTTACGCCGTTTCTATCGCATTTTCGAGTATACGGTCGGGTTCAGTCCGGATTTCAGCTCGAGTCGCCCGAGCCGGTTCAACTGTTTCTTGGCGGAGAATCGACACTACGTGGCCAGGCGGATCAACGAGATTGGGGAAGACGTCAGCTTGCTGGTCGTTTACAACTCCATTGGGTGATGTTTCAAAATGTTTCCTGGCCAATAGACCTGGTTCATTCTATCTGGTCTGGATTTCCCACGCCGGCAGATCGCTTTGATCTGGAAGTTGTTGGCTTCCATGATATTGGAGCCGTAGGTGATCCTGCAATCGGATGGCAACGCACCAGGCTTGGGTATGGCACCGGGTTGCGAGTTGTCTTCCCGCCGGAGCTGGTATTTCGCTTTGATGTGGGGTATTCGAGAGATTTTGGATTTATGGTATATGTGGGCGCCGGAGAGACCTTGTAATTTTGGATTGAATAGAGATTTTTGAGAAGAAATTTTGTATAATGTTAAACCAGTATTTAAAATGTCTGGTGAAATTTAATAGAAAATAATGCAACTCTATGGAGAGGTAGAATTGTAATCTGTTCTCAGGGAAAACTTGTTGAATCTGAATAGTAGTTTTTCCCCATATCAGTGCTTGTCAGGGGCAGGGCAGTGAGAGGTGGTAAGTATCTCTGACAAGGGTTTTATGGTGGAGTTATAATTTTTTTCACTCCCATTAGTTCGTTAAATTGGTAATCGTGTACGGGTTAGGCGAGGAGGTAAGCCTGTGGTGACCGAGCTGGGGTTTGGCGGTGATGAACAGCGGGAAATCCTGCTGGGCTTTGTCGAAGAAGGCGTAGAAATGCTGGATGAAGTCGAACCTCTTCTAATTGAATTAGAAGAATATGCGATGAATTCCGGTGAGCTCGATCTTGAGGTTGTCAACACAGTGTTTCGCCTTTTCCACTCACTCAAAGGTGGCGCTGGTTTTCTCGACCTGAATACTGTAAATGGTGTAACCCACGTTGCAGAGACCCTCCTTGATCATATCCGTAAAGGTCGTGCCAGGTTGCAAACAGATCATATCGATCTGTTAACCAAGACCTGCGACTTCATCAGAACTCTTCTTGCGCAGATTGAAGAAGAGTTGCATGACAAGGGCCACGACAGCGAGGCGGAGGAGCTGATCAAACAATTGAACGAAGCCATTGAGGGGATGGGGCAGGCAAAAACAGAATCGAAAACAGCAGAAGTTGCGAATCCGGAACCATCCCAGGTAGAGTCGCCGGATGAAGTTACAGTAGAAGAAACAAGCTCAAATGAAGAACCGGAAATCGATGACGCGCTCAAGTTGACAATTACGCCGGAAATGGTCGAGGCTTTTGTTGCAGAGGCGCAGGAACTGCTCGAGACCGGCGAAGAAGCGTTGCTGGCGCTTGAAGGAGACCCTGGCAACCGTGACACGGTAGATACTGCATTCAGAGCTTATCATAGTTTTAAAGGGAACGCTGCTTTCCTCGGCTATCCCGACCTGGTCAAGATCGGTCATTATGCTGAAACGGTATTGGATTTCATTCGTGAAGGCAAGTTGGAACCTATTGATAAGATTCTGACGATGCTGTTGGAAATGATTGATATTTTGCGTAGCGCTCTGAACAATGTTGCAACTGGTGGTGCTGGCACAATTCACGCAGCGCCCGGCCTGGTCAACTATATGAAGATGCTGGTGAAAGAACAGAATCCTGAACTATCTTTTGAGGATATTGAAACACCAAAATCTTCCAAGCCAGCGCCAGCGGCGCCTGTTGCAGAACCTTCCAAAGAACCGGTGAAAGAAGAAAGCAAGCCGGCTCCAAAGAAAGAAACCGCACCCAAGGTGAAAGAAGAACCGGTAGATGAAGAACCTGAACCGGCAGTCGATACGTCGGCTAATTCAATCCGGGAAGTACAGGAACAGATACAAAGCATTAAAGGGAAGAAAGAGCCGGAAAGCGTGGCTTCGAAGAAAGTGCCTGTTGCGCAACAACATCAGACAGTGCGTGTTGATGTCGAAAAGCTTGACCAGTTACTGGACCTGGTTGGTGAGCTGGTAATAACAGAGGCGATGGTTGGGCAGAGTCCGGACATTCAGGCGCTTGATATTCCCTTGGAACAGTTTGAAAAATCCGCACGTCAACTTGAAAAAATCACCAGGGATCTTCAGGATATTTCCACATCCATGCGAATGATTCCGCTTGCCGGTGTGTTTCGCAGGATGCTTCGCCTGGTACGGGATTTATCGAAGAAATCCGGGAAGAAGGTAACCCTGGATATTATCGGCGAAGAAACTGAAGTTGACAAGACGGTTATTGAGCAGATCGCTGATCCACTGGTGCATGTGATCAGGAATTCGATTGATCATGGGCTTGAAACTCCTGCTGAACGAAAGAAAGCCGGTAAAGTAGAAACTGGCACTGTTGTTCTTGAAGCGAAATACGTTGGCGGTGAAGTCTGGATTCTGATCAAGGATGATGGTAAAGGTTTAAATAGAGAGAAGATTCTATCCAGGGCGCAGGATCGTGGTCTGATCCCGGATGACGGGAGTGAGCTGCGCGACGAAGAGGTCTGGGCGTTCATTTTTCATCCTGGTTTCTCTACAGCGGAGAAAGTAACCGATATCTCCGGTCGTGGTGTCGGGATGGATGTTGTCCGCAGGAATATTGAAGCGATTCGTGGTCGAGTCGATGTGAACAGCGAGACGGGTGTTGGGACAACGGTTATCCTGCGAATTCCATTAACCCTGGCGATTATTGATGGTATGATTGTGCGGGTAGGAAAAGCGAAATACACCATACCGCTGGTAACGATCAAGGAATCATTGCAACCTCATTTGAAGGATGTTACGTATACGCCGGATGGCAGCGAAATCGTAAAGATTCGCAATGAATTATTGCCTGTAATCAGGTTGGGGCCTTTATTTGGCATGCCTGCGGACAGTGATGCACTTGAAGATGGCATCTTGATCGTTGTAGAGAACAACAACGACAGAGTCTGCCTGTTGGTGGACGAGATGATCGGGCAACAGCAGATTGTTATTAAGGGGCTGTCCGATTATATCACGCGACTGACCCGCCTTAACAACATTTCAGGCTGTACCATATTGGGGGATGGTACGATAAGCCTTATTATTGATATTGAAGGGTTAATCCGTAATGTTCAACATGAATTTGCGGATATGTAGTCGGCCTTGCAGTAACCGGGAGGAAGAAAATGTCTGATGAATTAGAAGGAATGGTAACAGAAAACGGTGATGCCGAAGATACTCAAAAGGATAAGTATCTGACCTTTGTCGTCGGGAAAGAGGAATACGGCATCGAGATCAGGTTCGTTCAGGAGATCAACGGTATTCAGAACATCACGGATCTGCCGGATGTTCCCCATTTTGTCAAAGGGGTAATCAATCTGCGTGGCAAGGTAATTCCCGTGATCGATGTACGGTTGCGTTTTGGTATAAAAGAACGTGAGTATGACGAACGCACTTGTATTATCGTCGTGAATCTCAGCCAGATGACGGTTGGTCTGATTGTAGATTCGGTTTCAGAAGTGTTGGATATTGGTGAAAAGGATATTGAACCTCCGCCACGAGCCAGCATGGGAGCAGGTAGCAGGTATGTTCAGGGATTGGGCAAGATGAATGATGATGTGAAAATCCTGCTCGATGTCCGCAAGCTGCTGTTTGACGAGGAATATGATCAGATTGCCGACGCATTATAGGCGCTTCAGGATTTCGGTACCTGATCAGGGACAGTAACGATGCAGTACATGTTAAAACCTGGATACATTTTTTTCTCCATGGATCCTTCTGTGATAATGTCGATCCTGGGGTCCAGTGTCGCTATTACCCTGTATCACAGGAAGAATCAGATTGGGGGAATGAATCATTTTGTTCATTCGCAACTGGAAGCGAGTATTCCGCCAACGGCTCTTTATGCAAAGCCGGCAACTGTTCAACTCGTAAGGATGTTTCGCAAGCACGGGTTTGAACCTGGTCATCTTGAAGCGCAGATATTTGGCGGAGCAGCGCCCGAAGGTGCAGATGAATCCTTACGGGAAATAGGTCGCAGCAATCTTCGTGAGGCGGAAGCATTGCTTCAGCAGTATTCGATTCCTGTTGTGGGGCGAGATACTGGCGGCACCTGGGGACGTAAGGTAGCGTTTAATACGGCTACCGGAGAAGTGATCATTGCCAAGGTGAACCGGATTCGTGAAAGTGACTGGTTTTTTAACCCCGGTTGGACAGTGACGTAGACTCGTTTGAACTTGGCGCAAGAGTTTTATACCGGTGATAACAAGTTGGGTGGTAAACCGTAAGGATGAGCATGCAAGGATTGATGAGCCTGTCCGACAAAGAGTTTCAGTTGATTCGAGACTTGGTTTATTCAAGGTTCGGGATCAACTTGACCGAGCAGAAGCGATCACTTGTCGTGGGACGGCTGAACAGTCTTCTCAGGCGCAAGAATATAGAGAGCTTCAAAGACTATTATGAAAAAGTAATGTCAGATTCATCCGGCGCATTGATATCAGAATTGATTGACAAAATATCGACCAACCATACCTTTTTTAACCGTGAAAAAGACCATTTTGACTATTTTGTAAAGACAACTTTGCCTGAACTTGAAGCGCGACCGTTGGGTGGTTTGGGCAAGACGCTAAAGATCTGGGTCGCCGGGAGCTCATCTGGCGAAGAGCCTTATATGCTGGCCATGTTGTTGCGCGAGTATTTCGGAAACCAGATTTCTTCATGGGATGTTGGCATATTGGCAACAGACATTTCTACTTCTTCCTTGCAAAAAGCTGTTACAGGTCTGTATACCGATGAGAATGTATCCAAGCTTCCGAAGAACCTGCTCAGCAAGTATTTCAAGAAACAGAATGACGGCATGTGGATGATTGATCAGAAATTGAAGGATATGGTTCTCTATCGCAGGCTGAATCTCATGCAGGAGACCTATCCATTCAAGGGGAAATTCCACATCATCTTCTGTCGTAACGTGATGATTTATTTTGATATTCCGACCCGACAGGGGTTGGTAGCACGTTTTCACCGTTATATGCATCCTCGGGGATACCTGTTTATTGGTCATTCCGAAACATTGGGACGCACAGGGCATCCGTTTAATTACCTGATGCCTGCAGTTTACAGGAAGGGAGATGTTTGATGACCGGTAGCAGGGTCAAGGTACTGGTAGTCGATGATTCAGCGCTGGTACGTCAGATCCTGGCGCAGGGGCTTGCCCTGGACCCAGGGATTGAGGTTGTCGGAACAGCTTCTGATCCATACATCGCTCGTGACAAGATCGTTCGGCTTCGCCCGGATGTGTTGACACTTGATGTGGAAATGCCACGCATGGATGGGGTGGAATTTCTTCGACGTTTAATGCCGCAATATCCCTTGCCGGTTTTGATGGTCTCCGCGCTTACGCAGCGTGGCAAACGAATTACCATGGAGGCGCTTGAAGCAGGCGCAGTCGATTTTGTGACGAAACCCGCGACTGATGTCAGTCGTAACCTGAATTCCATGCTGGCGGAATTACGTGCCAAAGTGAAAGCGGTAAGCAAGGCAAACGTCAGCCATTGGAAACGCGACGGCAAGCAACCGGCGCCTCGTCCGAGCACCCTGGCATCAAAAGCGTTGGCCGAATCTACGGATAAGGTTATTGCGATTGGCGCGTCAACGGGTGGGACGGAAGCCATTCGCTACATAATCACTCAATTGCCTTCTTCCATGCCAGGTGTAGTGATTGTACAGCACATGCCGGCCGGATTTACCAAGATGTTTGCCGACAGGCTGGATGAGCAGAGCCAGATGAACGTGAAAGAAGCCCAGACGGGTGATCGTGTGATGCCCGGGCAGGTATTGATAGCGCCTGGTGATTACCATATGAGGGTCAGGCGCAGTGGCGGTGAATATAGAGTGAATTGCCAGCAGGAAGAACGTGTTTGCGGACATATGCCTTCAGTTGATGTGCTGTTCCGTTCTGTTGCTGAGCATGTTGGCTCAAATGCAGTGGGTGTGATTCTGACCGGTATGGGTAAGGATGGCGCTGAAGCGATGGTTGAAATGCGAAAGGCCGGGGCCAGAACACTGGGACAGGATCAGGCCAGTTGTGTCGTATATGGAATGCCCAAAGAAGCGTATGAGCTTGGAGCAGTAGAAAAGCAGATGCCATTGGAATCAATACCCTCGTCTTTGATTAAGTTGTTTACGGAGAACTGATTTACATGGGCACGATCTATGTAGGTGTTGGCGATTTTGCAGCATCGAACAACCCCGGCGATATCATCCGTACTATCGGATTGGGATCGTGTGTAGGTGTTATTCTCCTTGCGCCACGACAACGGGCCGTGGGATTACTGCATATTGCTCTCCCGGATTCATCCATTAACCTGAAACGTGCGCAAGACAAGCCAGGAACCTTTGCAGACACAGGTATTCCTGCTATCTTGAAGGAGATGAAGAAACTCGGCGTAACAAGCAGCAGGGATTTGGCGGTAAAGCTGGCAGGTGGAGCCGCGATTATGGATTCCAATAATATCTTTAACATTGGAAAACGTAATATCCTTGCGGCGAGGAAAATCCTCTGGAAGTACCGTCTGGGCGCACTAAACGAAGAAGTAGGGGGGAATATCAGTCGTACTGTTACGGTTGATGTTGATACGGGCAGAGTGTTGTTGAGTTCACCTGCCAGAGGGGAGTGGGAGCTATGAGTTTACCGGAAGAAATCGCTCAAAAAGTCCATTCGCTCCCCACACTTTCTTCTGTGGCGATGCGATTGGTACAGATTGTCAATGATGAGAAACACAATGTTGCGGATATGGTGCGTGTGATTTCCAGCGACGCAATTTTAACTTCCAAGTTGTTACGGCTGGCCAATTCAGCGTATTTTGCCCGTGGCGGCGAAGTGACATCTGTGCAACGTGCTGTAACCATGCTTGGCGACAGGTTGGTTATGGGCATAGTACTTGGGATCAGCAATTCTGAGGTCTATGCAAAGAAGCTTGATGGCTATGCGGCAGAATCGGCGCTCTGGAAGCATTCCATCCGCACTGCAATTGCAGCAAGGGAAATGGCTACGGTTGCAAAGGATAAAATATCTCCGGATGAAGCTTTTACAGCAGGCTTGCTTCATGATATCGGGAAAGCCGTTATTTCGGAATTTCTGAAGGGTTCTACTGATAAAATCCTCTATAAGCTTGACAATAAGGTCGAAGATGAGTTTCTTGGTGCCGAACAAGCGTTACTGGGTACAACTCACCCCGAAGTTGGTTTTGCGCTGGCCAATCGCTGGGGATTGCCGGAAAGCTTGAGTGAGGCCATTCGGTTTCATCACGCGCCGGACGATGCGGAAGAAAAATATCGTACCCTTGTATACACCACGCATCTCGGTGATTTGTTGTCCATGATAGGCGGTACGGATACCGGGATTGACGCTTTTGCGTACCGGGTAAATCCGAACTACATAAACTATTTTACCTTGACCATCAAGGATGTGGACCGCATCTTGTTAAATATTCAAACGGAATTCGATGCGGTAAAAGATGTCATCGGATTGACAGAAGACGAGGACTGAAGATGTTGAATACAGTCTTGCTGGTAGACGATTCTGCGACGGCGCGGATGGTAATCAAACGCTGTCTGGAGATTGCGGGATTGTATGATACGACTTTCCTGGAAGGGCGTGATGGCAAAGAAGCGCTTGAGCTGGCACGTCAGCATAAGCCGGAGCTCATCCTGAGTGATCTGAATATGCCGATCATGGATGGGGCCAGCTTGCTTATGGAATTAAAGGCGGATAGTGAACTCAGGGCAGTTCCGGTGGTTATTATCACCAGTTCACAAAACGAAGCGCTGGTAGATGAACTGGTAGATGTGGGCGCTTTCCGGGTAATCAGCAAACCGGTTACTCCCGCAAGTATCGCTGACCTGCTGAAGGAACTGGAGCAGGAGCAATAGTCAGGAGTCGATATGTCTGCTACAAAAGCGACAATTGCAGAGGCAGTAGAAAGAGCGCTTGGCACCACGTTGGAAACAATGGCATTTGAACAGGCTATTCCTGTTGACGGCCCTTTAGAGTGTGAAGAAGAGATGTATTGGGCAAATTTGCCTATTCTGGAACCTTATTATGGTGGGGTTTCATTTATTACATGCAAGACCGGTGCGAATATGCTGGTAGAGCTGGTGCATGGACCTCCAGAGGATGAAGGCCTGCCTCCGGAGATACTTTTTGATACCTTTGCAGAATTGATAAACACCCTTGGCGGACGTTTTATGAGTGAGCTGGTCCCGGATGATGTGAGCTTCAAGCTGGGGCTTCCTCAGACAGGACGCAGCGATGCTCAGGCCCAGGGAGATGTTGCCTATTCTGGCGTTTTCCAGATTGACGAGTATAAACTGGTTGTTACAGTTACTGGCGCAGGGTTTAAAAGCTTGGTAAACGAAACCAAGTAAGCTTAGGAGGGGCGCATGAAAATCCTGGTAGTAGATGACTCTATCACCATGCGCAGGATCATTCTCAATAACTTGAAAGCTTCAGGGTATTCAGATCTTGCTGAGGCCGGAAACGGTGTCGAAGCATTATCCCTGATGAACGGAGTTGATCTCGTTCTTACCGACTGGAATATGCCTGTGATGGACGGGCTCACGCTGGTTAAAGAGATCCGATCCAATCCGACTTTCGGAAGTGTGCCGATCATCATGATCACCACTGAAGGTGCGAAAGATGAGGTGCTTACAGCATTGAAAGAGGGTGTAAACGATTATATCGTGAAGCCGTTTACCAAATCTGTTCTAGTAGAAAAGGTTGAAGCGCTGACATAATGCAGGTTTGATTCCGGACCAGGAGATTCGCATGGAAGTGAAATACATCAATCCTTTCATGACGTCGGTCATGAATACGATGGAGATGATGTTGGGGATAAACCCCGAACGGCAGGCGCCCTACCTGAAAAAAGACAAGTTGACCAAGGGTGATATTACCGGTCTCATCGGCTTTGCTGAAAAGAATGTCACCGGTTCCGTTGCCTTGAGCTTTACCCGGGAAGCCGCATTATGGATTTATGAGCTCATGACAGGAGACGCCAAAGACAAGCTCTCCCGTGAAGTACAGGATTCTATCGGTGAGTTGACCAATATTGTTGCAGGTGGGGCGAAGACAGCCCTTGCCGAGGATGGTTTGTCATTCCATATTTCTATCCCGTCCGTTATTGTAGGCAAGGACCACCTGATCAGCCACAAGCTCGATATTCCTGTTGTGGCGATTCCATTCAAATTGAATGAACATACTTTCCTGATGGAAGTTTCCATGAAAGTACTGGGAAAGAATATTACACAATAGTTTTCGCATACAAATACTGACTTGCAGTCCGCAAGGATTACAGGATTCAGTAGCTTGAGGGGAAACGGGGCATTTATGCCCCGTTGCTGCTCCAGGGGACCGATTCTCATGGATTGATCCACAAGAGGGGGAGCGATGAAGATTCGGTTTATAGGTACAGGGGACGGAGAACCTTCACCTGATCGCAATAACAGCAGCGTTCTATTCGAAGGGGATTCTGCCGCGCTGCTGGTAGATGTGGGAGAAGGTTCAGCAAGCGCTCTGAAAAGGCCGGTTGTCTGGAAACAGGAAATCGGCGTACTTGTTATAACTCACCTGCACGCCGATCATCTCAGCGGCCTGCCCATGTTACTGCAGGGCTGGAAGATTCAACAACGCACCAATCCGCTGACCATTCTCGCACCTGCCCCATTTACTGAGGCTCTGCCAAAATGGCTGAGTGTTTGTAGACTTGACCCTGAAAAGTTACCATTCCCTATAAATTTTCGTACATTACGCGAGGAGATATTGGAACTGCCAACCGGGCATAAGATTACAATATGGGAAAACGGGCACATTCCTGCTGCTGAAGGTGGAAGCTTCAGCTTAATCGTTGAGTGGAAGAACCGAAAATGGTTGTACAGTTCGGACCTGGTAGACCTGAAAGCGCTTGAGGGGCATCTGCATGGCCTGCATGGGTTGATACTTGAAACCACTCATGTTGATTATTGCACCGGTGTAGAACTGGCAAAGGGCGCAGGAGTGTCCACTGTTCTATTAACCCATATCGCTTCGGAGAAAGTCCCGGACAACGTGGAAGGCGCGATTTGGGCAGAAGATGATTTGATTGTAGAAGGGTAAACGCGGTATACAATTATGGCGCATGACAGTAACATATCCGGATCAACACAGAACCTGGCTGTGTTTGACCGTTTGGTGGGTAACAGTGATGCTATCAGTGAAGTGCGCACACTGGCCAGACGTGTTGCCGGAACAAGAATATCCGTACTGATCAGTGGTGAAAGCGGTACGGGCAAGGATGTTGTGGCGCGGCTGATCCATGATCTTTCACCCCGGCGAGAAAAGGCATTCATTCCGGTCAACTGCGGCGCGATTCCGGAAGGATTGTTCGAAAGCGAGATGTTCGGGCATGAAAAGGGCAGTTTTACCGGGGCGGATCGTCAGCGTAAAGGTTATTTCGAAGAGGCTGATGGTGGTACACTCCTGCTTGATGAAGTCGGCGAAATGCCCTTGCAAATGCAGGTGAAAGTACTTCGCGCCCTGGAAAGCGGAGAGTATTTCCGGGTAGGCGGAACACGTGCTCGCACTGCGGATGTGCGTATCCTCGCTGCTACCAACCGTGACTTGGCAAGAGAAGTGGAGCGTGGTAATTTCCGCGAAGACCTGTATTTCCGGTTGAGGGCTATCGAGATTCAACTCCCGCCACTGCGCGACCGTCCTGAAGATGTACAACCGTTGGTCGAGCGTTTCGCGGATGAGTTCTGCAAGGAAAATCATATTGACCGGCCGCGTATTCTTCCCCAGGCCATGGAAATTCTGCGTAATCATGAATGGCGGGGCAATGTTCGCGAATTGAAGCATTTTATCGGTACGTTGCTCACATTGGAACGCGAAAGCCCTATCGACGCATCAGCGATTCGGATGCATCTCCCGGGGGCCAGGAGCAGCAGTCCGAACCTTCCTGTCTTAGCGCCGGTACAAAGTCGTCAGAACCTGGATTCTGAACTGGTATTACAATTATTGATTGATATGCGGCGCGAAATACAGGAAGTGAAAGATCTGGTTGCAAGAGCGCTGATATTACATAGTTACCCTGCGGCGTTGCCTGAAAAAGTGGCGTACCGCGAAGAGATGGATAACGAAATCCGGCTCACTTTACAGGATATGGAGAAAGAGCAGATCAAGAATTCGCTATCTGAATTTGGTGGCAACAGGAGAAAGACAGCAAAAGCGCTTGGAATCGGAGAACGGACCTTGTATCGGAAGATAAAAGAATACAACTTATAACCTTAGGTGATTTTTCAGGTGAAATAGGATGCATGATTCTGTAAAAACAAGAGTTGGAAAACCTCAGTTCATATTCTTATGTTGTTTCCTGGCTACTCTCATTGCCGGAAACGGCTGTGGAATCTATACGTTCAGCGGCAATGTGCCCGGTCACCTGAAGTCGGTTGCAATTCCTGACTTTGAGAATCAGACCGCGGAATACGGCGTTGAGGAGATGCTGACCGATGAACTGTTGGATGCTTTCAGGAATGACAACTCGTTGAAAATACGTGATCTGGATGAAGCGGATAGTGTGATCCGTGGTGTTATTGTCAACATAGATGATCAACCGGCTACGTTTTCTTCGGACGCTGTGGTTGACGAGTATAAAATCACTGTAACGGTAGCAGTCGAGTTTTATGACAGGATACTGGACAAGGTGGTTTGGGAAGAGAGATTATCCAATTATGGGATGTATCCTTTTTCCAGCGGAGCCAGTGCAGAACGTGATGAAGGATTGGAAGAGGCCGTAGGGAAATTGGCGGAAGATATCCTTAACAAGACGGTGTCCGGGTGGTAATCGCAGAACTGGCAAGAGGGTCGGTATCGACCGATGTCGTGTTGGAAGTGGTGCGTCGCCTTGAAGCGGGTGAAATCCTGATTCTTCCGACAGATACGATTTACGGGATTCATGCAGATGCGCGTAACTCGCATGCGGTGCGACGTATTCGTGAGATCAAGGGGCTGGATACTAACCGGCCTTTGACTACGCTGTGTGCTACAGTGGTGGATATCGGGCGTCATGTTGTTATTCCCGAGGGCCGAGACCGCAGGACTGTTCTGGATAGCTGGCCCGGTCCGGTAACATGGGTGCTGCCGGCAAAGAAGGAAGTGCCGAACCATTTGCTCGGTGAAGATCGGACATTAGGCATACGTGTTCCCAAGCATCCGCTATTGCGAGCCGTAACGGCAGCAATGGATTCCCTGATTGTATCCACATCGGCCAATCGTCATGGTCAGCCACCTGCAACCAGCCGTGACAATTTCCCGGTCGACTTGTATGAAGAAGTTGACGGCGCTGTATTTGAGTTGGAGCCTCTAACCGGCAAAGCCAGTGAAGTAAAGCAATGGACACCGTCCGGACCTGTCGTTCTGCGCGCGCGTACAACGGATGAACCATTACTTGGTGATCATGCGAATATTCTCGTTGTATGCAGCGGAAATATCTGTCGCAGTCCCATGGCAGAAGCCATGCTCACAGAAATCCTGAACGAGAAAGCTCCGAAGAAATTCGTGGTTCGCAGCGCCGGCACCATCGCCAACAGTGGTTTGAAAGCTTCACTCTTTGCTGTTGATGTCATGCGGGAACAGGGGATTAACCTGAACAACCATTTCAGTCGTCCAGTCTCACGGAACCTGCTGGAATGGGCTGATATTGTGCTGGCCATGAGTCCGGACAACCTTGGCGATTTGCATGCTTCTTTCCCGGAATACTCGGAGAAAATGTTTCTTTTCACCCGATTCCCGGAAGATCCATCGGAAGACCCGGGGGTAGAGGATCCTTACGGTCAGTCGAAGGAAGCCTACGAACGTGTAGCCAAAATGATCATGGAACATATTGACCGGATAACCCCACCATTACTGGATCGTGTCGGAGGCCCGGGGAGTGAATGAAACACCAGGCGATGATGTGCCATTTCGCAGGGTAGCGATTATCCAGACGGCCTTCCTTGGTGACCTGGTTTTAAGCTTACCGTTAATCGATGCCGTAAAGCAGATCAACACATCCGCAAAACTTGCCGTTATTGCGCGTCCCGGTGCAGCTCAACTTTTGGAAAACCATCCAAACGTGGACAAGCTATTCGTATTTGAAAAGCATGGCGCAAATCGTGGATTGCCCGGCTTGTTCAGGCTTGCAGGCAAGATCAGGCAACTGAAGTGTGATCTTGCGTTGATTCCGCACCGTTCATTTCGTAGCGCGCTATTGGCCAGGATGACCGGAATACCTGTCCTGATAGGATATGCGAAAACACCCGGCGCTTGGTTGTATACGAAGAAGGTGGACCGTGACTGGAATAAATATGAGGGCGCACGAAACCTGGATCTGTTGCAACCAATCGTATCCCAGGATTTTTCCCCAATCCCTTCGTTAATCCTGCCCGATAAAGCAGTAGAAGAAGCTGCCAGATTGGTTGAAGCATCTGATCAAGAACAGTGGATTGCACTTGCACCGGGCAGCGTCTGGCCGACAAAACGATGGCCGGAACAATACTGGATTGAACTGCTGAAGCAGCTTGAAGCGCAAGGGAAATCATGTATTATCGTCGGCGGTCCGGAAGATGCGGCGCTTGGAGATAGAATCCTGAAGAACAGTACAGGTGCAAGTCGTAATGCGGCCGGAAAACTGAGCATAGCTGGTTCAGCGGCATTGTTGAAACGATGCAGCTTGTTGGTCAGCGGGGATACGGCTCCGGTTCACCTGGCTGTCGCTGTTGATACCCCGGTATTAACCATTTTCGGACCGACAGTGCCTGAATTCGGGTTCGCGCCCATTGGCGATAAAGATCGAGTGATCGGGCTTGATTTATCCTGTCGTCCCTGTCGGATTCACGGATCAAAGAAATGTCCGCTTGGACATCATGATTGTATGAAAAAGCTTGCACCGGAGATGGTCGCTCGAGCCGCAATGCAGATGGTGCAGGAGAATTGATGGCAAGCAGGAAGGAAAATAACGGCAGCGCTGCGAGTGGGCCGATCACGGGCGGATGGTTGCGGGAGGGAGTGTTCCTGACCTTCCTGACCCTGATGGGCAAAGCGACCGGTTTTGTCCGTGAAATGCTGCTGGCTTATTTCTTTGGCACCGGAATTGTCGCCGATGCCTACCGTGTCGCGCTTGAGTTGACCCGAAACAGCTATGCCGTCCTGTTCGGAAATCATGTTGAAGTATCTCTGGTTGCCCTGTTGTCACGCTGGCGGGTGCGAGGGTTACGACATGATTCGCTTTTGCTGATACGCAGCCTGGCATGGATAGGGATTTTATCCGGGATAGTCGTTGCCTTCTTCATGGGCTACTTCTCGGAAATAATGGCAATTCTTCAGGTTCCGAATTATCGTCCGGAAGAGGCAAAGGTAGTATCCTCACTGATTCGCTGGATTTCTCCGGCTATTCCCCTGACGATTGCGACCTTCCTGGCGGGCTACATCCTGATGAGCGTTCACAGGTTCCGCCTGTTTTCCGTGATGTCATTTATCCTGAATTCAGGAACGATCATCATCGCGGTAGCTGTCGGGAACGAATGGCTTCCTGTGACATGGCTTAGTATCGGCTATTGTGTCTCGTTGTTGATAGCGCTGATAGCCATGTGGCTGGATGCGCGAAAATGGATTCGCGGCAAAGCCCGGCCAACCATGCGGAGAATCGGGAAAGTTTTGACGCCGTTTTTCCGGGATTACTGGCCACTGCTGGTGATGTCTATTCTGACACAGCTTCGTGTTTTCCTGGAAAAGCCTATTGTTTCCGATTTGGAATTGGGCGCGGGATCAATTGCTGCGTTGTATTTCGCACGTTTCCTGGTAGAAACACCGGCTATGACACTAGGGATGATCCTGTTGCGAATGGTATTGCCACGATTCAGTGAAATGATCGAGCTGAAACGAATGCAGGATGTGGGACGTGAAATTTCATCCATGCTGGATGTGACCCTCTGGATTTTATTACCGATGGTCGCCCTGCTGGCGGCTCACTCGTTTACCGTGGTAGATATTGTATTCGGATATGGCAAATTTGATGCGGAAGCGATACAAAAAACCGGGGGAGCGTTGATCGGCTGGAGTCCGGCCTTGTGGACCGGCCTGGTCATGCCGCTTGTTTTCAGGGTATTCAACGCCCAGGGACGGAATCGTCTGTTGCTGTTTGTCAGTGTAACAGCTTCATTATTGAATATCGGACTGGCTTTTGGTTTATCAAAGGTTTTTGGTCTGGCGGGTGTTGGTCTGGCACAGGCTTTCGCGCAGTTTGGCTCTATCCTGTTCCTGCTGCCGTTCCTGCCTGGGAAGCTGACCTGGAAATGCTGGAAGAGCCTGTTGACCTGGTGGGGATCGGCGTTAATCCTGTTTATTGGATTAAAAGCGTTACCCCTTGGATTTGGT
Source organism: bacterium (assembly GCA_963669175.1). GTDB lineage: Bacteria > Electryoneota > Electryoneia > Electryoneales > Electryoneaceae. The sequence goes on along the minus strand of OY769902.1, from coordinate 4,720,871 downwards.
CCCTATTTGAATGGTATAATCCTGGTAGCCGTGACAGTTGGCGCCTGGTTCCTGATCAGCCTGATCCTTCCGGCAGGCCGGAACCATTTAAAACGATTGAAGAAAATCGCAGAACGGTAGGCAAATGGACGGTAGCGAACGACGCGAAAAACTGGTGAAACAAGCTATCCGGCACGCTTTGAGTCGAGCAAAGCAAGCTGGACAGAAGGGCATTCTGGATACCGGTTATACCCGGCGTGGTATTGCCAATCCACGGTATCAGGAGATCTGCCTGACGCTTGCGGTTGCTGCCAAGTTACGCGTCGCGTTACCAAAAGATGCTAAAGTAGTTGATGTCGAATCTTCAGCGTCCCGGGCAATAAACGGGTGGTTTTCTCTCTTGGAAGGCAATGGCGCCCTGAGGCAGATACCGGGGAAGAAAGACGATATCCTCTCCACGGCCTATGGGGCCTATGCTGTTACTCGCACACTCATCCTGTTAGGTGATCTTGTTCCCGGTCTGATACGGGATCGTGCCCGAAGAATGCTGAAGAAAGTGGGACGTTTCCTGGCGTCACATAACCCGCCACCCGGTCTGGAAACATGGTCGGTTCATTTTGCCGCGCTTGCGGCGCTGGGTACATGGACGAACGATCAGAAAGTAATAACCAAGGTTGAATCTGCGCGGAAAGAAGCTTTCGCGGTAATCGAAAAAGCCTTGGATGATGAGCAGAATCGAAGCCTGGACGCCGGAGTTCTGGCGCTGACGTTGGCTTTCCTGGTGATGGAAGCACGGAACCCATCAGAAGAAGAGATCGCAATCTGGGCGCGCATGGTTGCTCGCTGTCGTCGATCCTTGCTTCCCAACGGGATGTTTGGCGGGGGAGTGGAGGCCTGCATCGCCTGTATGCCCCTGGTTGCCGGGTTTGAGATGGTCGCTGAATATGTGCCGGAAGCGATGGAGCTTGTCCAAGGCCTGGATGCCGGGTGGGACAACCAGTGGTACGATGCCATGCTGGATACTGGTATTCCTAATCTGACACCACTGGTATATCTCACGCAGTTCGGTCTGGCTGCCCGTCGTGATTGGGAAGAGCGCCGTGAGAATGAATATCATGAACTGAAGACAGAACAGCCTTCCGATCAAATCCTATCCTTAACGAACTGGACCATTCATCTCAGTAGCGGCGCAGGAATCGGTTGGATGTATCATCACCCCAGCGGATCGGCTCGTGTGTTCGGGTCTGCTGCCAGCCTTTCCACAATGGAAGGACCGTGGGCGCTTGGCAAGGATACCATGTTTCAGCCCACGCTGGCGTCCATGTTGCACGTTTCAACAAGGGATCCGTGGAGTTGCGAAGGTGAGATGAACGCTGTTCCTATTCCGTTGGAACCGCCTGTACCGGCTTTGTCGGGCTATCCCCTAATGCTGGATCGTCGCGATGATACGGCGACGCGCCTTTTCCCGCCAGCACGGTCTCAAGCTTCGAAATCATCAGAGAAACTGGCGTACAAACGCGAAATCGAGATGAAGGATGGCGCGTTGACGATTGAGACCTTTGTCCCCGGCAGAGTAACGCATCGGCTTCCTGTTATCTGGCCGGGTGGGATATTCGGAACGATACAGGCAGGCGCCATTGATCAGTCTGCTGAAAAGCCGCTCCAGATCAAGAAGGTGCGTGAAATTACGCTTCTTGGTGGACCCTGGCCGACCTGGAAGGTTCGCTTTGATCGGCCTGTAGATTTGATGTATGAACCTATCATCGCCCCGGTAGCGACACACCCGGTGCGTTATTTCAGCGCCGCCACGGGGATCTTTGATATCATTGCGAAAGACCGTTTACATATGGCCTGGCGTGTTATTGACGACAAGCAGTCTACCGTTTCTGAAACACCAGGAGACGATATTTCGCAGGAACCAGCGGATGAGTCCAAAGCAGGTGAATGAAACCGGCCTGCAATAAAAATAGCTGAAAAATGGGGTGACCTTCACGCACCAGGCGTGGAATTCTTGGGAACAACTTCTTACCTGCCAACCTTAGCGAACGCATAACTCCCCGTGTGAGATCATAAGCGTGTAGTGGCGTAAACCCAGCTTTTACAGCTTCTTCACGATACCGAGCAGTTGTCCATAACTCTGGCGCGGAAAGCGCACGTTTGAAACCGCCATGCGTCCAGTGCTTTTCATATCCCTCATTTATCAGGATATCCGCAACAGCCAGACGCGCACCCGGTTTCAGGATTCTTGCCGCTTCCTGCAGGAAAGCAGTCTTGTCCGGGTAATGGAAAGCGCTTTCAATACTGTAGGCGCCATCAGCACTGTCGGTTGTGACGGGTATGGCTTGAGCGCTGCCGACAAGAAAAGTGACTGAGATGGAAGGCTTCTGTTTTCGTTTGTTCTCAGCTTCGGCAATCTGCTCTTTCAGCATATCAACGCCGAGCACCTGCGCCTGGTATGTCTCTGCTGCCAACAGGGCTGGAGCGCCCTGACCACAACCGATATCGATCAGGAGTGGTTTCGGGGACAGGCGCAATGATTCGAGGACGCGGTGAACCATGGAACGCTGGGCAGCCTCAAAATCGCCATGGAATGCGGGACCAACCCAGCCAAGGTTGTAAAAGCCTGAAGAATGGGCTACGGAAGCAAATAATTCTCTGTGAGTTGCGTAGTATTCCTGGAGCTTGTCCATTCCCGCCTCAAAAGGATAGAGCAGAAAACCCGCCATTGGCGGGGATAAGAATCATAACAAAACAGTCTTCTTGTTCTTCACTCAAAAGAAGCACATATCATCTATGCTTTTGAGGAATACGAAAAGACTACTCGTCTTCTGCGTTGATGCCCAGATCGGCAAGTGGAATCAATTGACGCACACGTCCGGAATAGGTCGGTGAGTTCTCAACCAGCCCAAGTTCCTTCCACTTCTGCCACCAGGTAACTACCGTACGCTGTGTGACTTCCTTGCCAATCAACCGCTCGATGTCCCGAGAAGAACGCGCACCATCAGACAGTTCATAGACACGCTTCTCAACACTTTTAGGAAGGTGTTGGATGATCAGTTCGCGTGCTTGACGATGAGCGAGAAACTGCACCAAACGCTGTGTCGCCCGTTGGCTCTCGAGGATGTCCTTGAGCAGATTCTCAACATTGTTGTTCATGATCTCCCCTGGTCACTGTCTTCGACAGAAACTTTGCCTAAAACGTAGCTTTTCAACGAGAAAAAGTCAAGTCCTTAGAAATATTCGATTAGACTTTTTTCTCAAAGGTAGCAAGAAGGCTCCGGGAAAGATTCTGGTTCTTTCTACAAGAATTTCTCACTTTGCGAGGAATTGTAACTTCAGGAATTACAACGAGGATGAGAAGTAAGAAGGGGATAAAAAAGAGACGGTGCGCCCCGGATCGACCTCCTACCATCTATCGTCACTTTATCACTCCGCTCCTGCCAGGCAACCCCGCGGCACAGCACGAGTTCACTGACCGCTGCTTCCTCTCGGATCTGACGGGGTTGGGTGAGTCGTCCTTGCACGGGACCCGGCCATCAACACGGAAACGACAAAGATCAGATAAAGGCGGTAGGCCTCACCGGGGATGTCAGCCCTGCTATAGCGGATTGCAGGTGTAGGGCACCGCTACCTCCCCGCCTGAGCACCGTCCAAACTGTAGGCCACTGCATGCTAAACCCGGTCCGCCAAAGCTGACCGGGTTACGCTGTCATGTGGAGCTGAGCGGGATCGAACCGCTGACCTATGCGTTGCGAACGCATCGCTCTCCCAACTGAGCTACAGCCCCGCTGTACCTCGCTTCCCGAGGCGAACGTCAAAGTTAGTCTTCCACTTGTACCCTGTCAAGACAAAACACACCCGAAAAGAGACTCTCCAGAAACCAGGGATAGACAGTAGCTTTTAGTATTCTATAGTATTGTATTATTGTGATTTACATCCTGTAAAACTACCGTCTGTCCCTAGTTTCCAAGAAAATATCATTTCAATATATCCACCTGAAAACACGTGAGAAACGAAGCTTCTCAGAGAGTGACAGCCAAGAGACTCCAGGCTCCCCGGAAATAAAAATCATCATGGCGCGTCCGAGAATCCTGTGTTCAGGAAGGAAACCCCAGAAACGGCTGTCGTAGGAATTGTCACAGTTGTCACCCATGACGAAAACAGTCCCGAAAGGAACCTGAACAGGACCGTAGTTGTCGCGATTGCCAGCCCCCGCTGGAAAAATATCCTGTTCTTCAACCCACTCGGGAAGTGGCTCACTGCGGGAGAAACGGGATTCCGGGGGAGGTGGAACCTCTTTCCCGTCAACCATGAGAACACGGTTGCGAATCTCTATTGTCTGACCACCGGTGGCGATGATACGTTTGACAAATATGTCATTAAAATCATCCGGATGACGAAAGATGATAATATCGCCAGGCTTGGGACCGGTTATCTGAAACAGCCAGTGGCTGGCCATACGGAAGCCAACTGGAGTACCTCCAATCCCAATCCAGTCCGGGGTTCTGAAACCATAAGCGATTTTGTTCACGACAAAAACGTCGCCGGGAAGTAAAGTATTTTCCATGGATTGGGAATCAACACGGAAGAACCAGAACAACTGGGAACGGACAAAAAAGATAAGTAACAACAGGATCAGGATTCGAATGAGACCGCGACGTCCGCCGAAAAGATGGGAAACCATGACCCAACCCGGCGAATGATTTCCCCAGGAAGCGAAGAAGCCAGGGTATTCTTCTCTTGATCTCCAGAATCGTTTTTTCAGTTTATCCAGCAAATGACCTGTCCTGATCACTTTTTCAAAACACGAGTGTGGTTGCGTCTTTTCTGCAGTTGTTCACAATTTATTTCCGTCATAATGGATATTGCCGGGAAAAGGGGACGGGATCCTTTTCCGCGCGCTCATTCAGAACACTTATGAAGCATTCATGGAAAAGGAAACTGTCCCCTTTTCCGTGTGATTCCTGCCTGTTCGCAAGAAAAAGGGTACAGCCACCTTTCCCAATCTTTAAACACAACGGGACGACTTGATCCAAGGGAAAGGAGGCAGTCCTCTTTTTCCATATCCTTCTTCCCAATCACCAGAAAACCGTTCGTTGGATTATATCATGACAGTTTGTTCTCACGCATAGCAATACTATTACGGAATATGAACGATCCTTCTGGACGCGAAATGACCCGTGTTCGTACGTGCGTGAACAAAATACACTCCACCGGCATGCTGGCTCAGATCAATATTGTATTGATGGAAACCGGTGGATGTGCGTCCTGAAAATACCGTCTGTACTTTTCTGCCTAATACATCATACACTTCGACAAGCAGGGTGGATGCAGAAGGTATCTGGAACCTGATAGTGACGTTATTGTTAAAGGGATTGGGATAGGGCCGCTCCAGCCGGAACTGTTGAGGGCTGAAGTCGTTTCCACTCTCACCAATATCAGTATGGAACGCATTCCATACGGCTTCCCCATCCAGTTTGCCATATCCCCAGGTGTCATTTGGGGTTGTGCCGGTGAATTCATCTTCACGCGCCTGGCTTAACAACAGCCCACGAATATCCTGATGGAATTCAGGATCGACATTCTCCAGCAGGAGCGCGGCAGTTCCGGCGGCCGCGGGGCAGGCCATCGAGGTGCCCTGGGCAATGTAATAATCAGCCGGAACACCTATAGAATCGGGTGGGTTGGTTAAGATATACCTGTCGAAATTTGTGTTCATCTGCACGACATCCTGGTCACGGCAGGAAACAAGATAGCGACCCGGTGCAGCGACTTCGGGTTTCTGCACCCCATCCACGCGTGGCCCCATACTGCTGAAATAGGCGAGATCCTCAAGGTATCCGCCCATGTCATGAACTTCCCCGAGATAATCCATGTACACAGTTCGAGTGGTATACGCAGCAACTGCAATGGCCTGGTCCGCTATAGCCGGAGCGCCGACGGTGTACATGGGATCAGCATTAACAAAACTGTAGGTTGACCAGTTTTCGGGGGCGATGTATTCCTGGAGATTAAGGTACAGGTGATAGGTCAGATCGCTGCCGGATTCATTGGTAACCTGAACATACCAGGTATCCCAGGTGAATGTCTGGTAGTTGTCACTGATCAGGATTCGTGATTCTGTTCCTCGTGGACTCTGAACCTGTTCGGTCAGCATACATGAAACGGAATCCATGTTCTGATAATACAATTTCAGGCTGAACGGGCTATGAATAGATGTATCGGCATCATCCACACAAACCAGATTGATCAGGACAAAGTTGGAATCAGGATTGCTGTGAATGGATAGCGGAATAAACTCACTACTGGCATCAGCAGCAAGTGTGTCACTGAAGTGATAATGATTCTGAGCGCTGTTTCCCGCGGAACAGAACACCAGTACGCCCTGTTCAGACGCATAGTCTACAGCTTGTTCCATCTCCATGCTGCCATCGAGAAAATCGTTCCAGAAGCCGTAGCTCATGGACGTGATGTCACAGTTATAATAGTCAGTGGCGGCTATATAGGAATGTGCTACGCCCGCTGATGTTTCCAATGCTTCGGCATCATCGCCGATTTTGATAAACACCAGTTCAGCATCAGGCGCCATGCCGGAGTATTTTCCGCCGGATAAAACACCACGTCCCAGCACCGTCCCTGCGGTGTGAGTGCCATGTCCGGTAACGGTATTGGTCACAACAAAATCACTGTCCGGCCAGGCTGAATAATCTACAGCAACAACTGGTTCGGGGAAATCCGCATGGGTAACATCCAGGCCGGAATCAAACACACCAACACGCACTCCCGCACCGGTCACGCCAAAATCCGAACTGTCACGTAGAACGATAGCGCCGGTACCCTGGGCGGCAAGATCATTGTGCGGAAACAGCGCTTGCTCGCCACTGCCCAGCCAGCTTACCCAGGGCAGCAAGGCCAGCTCATCCAGCATCTCCAACGGAACCTGCGCCAGGAAAAAGCCGTCAGGGTGATTCTCCATCGGCGGAATCCAGTCTGCCAGAATCGCCCGGATGTTCAGCTTCTCCAATTCAGCCAATTGCGCCGGTTCGGGACAGGTGGGAGTATGCACGAAGACCAGCATATCAGACAGGGCTTCGGAGTTGTTACCACGTGGCAGCAGGGCCGGTGTGCAGAAAGTACGTTTGCCCGATTGCAGATCAAGCTTCATCTGTGTCTGGACCTGTAAGGTTCCGGTCATCTTCCGCACCGCTTCCCGGGGAAAATGATGCAGTATTTCACCAGCCTGGGCCAGTGAGGCAAACAACAGAAACCAACCTGCAAGAAGTGCCAGCCGCCTGAACATAAAAACCCTTTCTGTCCGTTTTCACTAAACTACGACAGAAAGGGCGTAAGTGCCATGCTCAAGTACAACGGAACAACTCGTTACATCATCTTAATCGCTTCCAGAACAGCTTCCACAGAGAAGCCGAATTTCTCGAACAATACCTTGCCCGGCGCCGATGCCCCGAAGGTTTCCTTGGACAGGATCAAGCCTTTATCGCCAGCGTAGTTTTCCCATCCCATCGAGATGCCGCATTCTATAACAACCCGCTTGGTCACTGTGGGGGGAAGGACTTTCTGACGATACTCTTCATCCTGCTCATCAAACAGCTCCCAGCAGGGGAGACTGACGACACGGACTTTCCTGCCTTCTTCGACCAGTTTCTCACGTGTTGCCATCGCAAGGCCAACTTCGCTGCCGGTCGCGATCAGGATCAGTTCGGGATCACCATCTTCCGCATCTGCCAGGATATACCCGCCTTTGGCAACTTCGCTGGCCGGCGTGAAGACAGTGCGATTATACACGGGCAAGCCTTGGCGAGTGCTCAGGATTGCGCAGGGACCGTCAAGACGTTCCAGCGCGATTTTCCAGGCCTGCACCATCTCGTTGGCGTCACCGGGACGGAATACCCACAGGTTCGGAACCGCACGCAGGGTGGCGTACTGTTCAATCGGCTGGTGGGTTGGACCATCTTCGCCTACTCCGATGCTGTCATGACTGAATGCGTAGATCACGGGCAATCCCATCATGGCCGCCAGACGGATCGGGGGCCGCATGTAATCGCTGAATATCAGGAATGTGCCGGTGTAGGGACGCAGGGTTCCGTAAAGCGCGATACCGTTGGCAATAGATCCCATGCCATGCTCACGGATGCCGTAATAAATGTTTCTCCCGGACGGATTCCCGGGCAGGAAATCCGGTTCACCGTTGATATACGTCTTTACCGAGCCCGCCAGGTCCGCACAACCGCCGAAGATGGCGTGAAGTTTATTGGCGAAGAAGTTGAGCGCTTTACCGGAAGCGCCACGAGTGGCGACCGGAGTGCCCGCTTCAAACTCGGGCATTCCATCCGCCCAACCTTCCGGCATATCACCTTCTATCAACTGCGCCCACATGGTCTGATTACCGGTATCCGTCAGCCATTGAGCGAATTTTTCTTCCCAATCACGGTTGGCTTCACGTCCACGATCCGCTACTTCCGTATACAACTCATACACTTCTTCCGGAACGGTGAAGGGGGGATAGTCCCAACCGAGCTGCTTTTTGGTCAGCTCAATTTCTTCTTCACCCAACGGCGCGCCGTGGGATTTCTCGGAATCCTGCTTATTGGGACTACCGAAACCGATATGGGTGCGGAAAAGGATCATGGTTGGACGACCATCGGAATCGAGCGCGTTCTGGATAGCGTCAAAAATCGCTTCCGGGTCTGTGCCGTCGGCTTTGATAGTACGCCAGCCATACGCTTCTAAACGCCTGGCTACGTCTTCCGACCAGGAAACGTCCGTGCCGCCATCAATGCTGATCCGGTTGTCATCATACAGGGCGACCAGGTTATCCAGCTTCAGATGTCCCGCGATGGACGCCGTCTCGCTGGCGACACCTTCCTGAAGATCACCATCACCCAATTCAACAAAAATGTGATGATTCAGCGGGTCGAAATCCGATGTTCCCCGCAGTGCAAACCGACCCTTGATATACCGTTGGGCCATAGCCATGCCTATGGCGTTGGAAAACCCCTGCCCCAGGGGGCCGGTGGTTGTTTCCACGCCGGGAGTCATGCCAAATTCAGGGTGACCAGGGGTACGGCTTTCCCACTGACGGAAGTTTTTCAGGTCGTCCATGCTCAGGTTGTACCCGGACAGGTGCAACATCGAGTACAGGAACGCTGAACCGTGACCGCCGGACAGGATGAACCGGTCACGTCCGGCCCAGAACGGTTGGTCCGGGTTAAACTGCAGGAAGCGGGTCCACAGGACATGACCGACCATGGCGAATCCCATGGGCATGCCAGGGTGACCGCTGTTGGCTTTTTGCACCATTTCGGCTGCAAGGACACGAATCGTGTTGACGGCCTTATAGTCAACATCGGAAAACTGAAACTTTGCTTTGGCAGGCATAAGTCTCTCGCAATCTATGTAGAATTCAGGACTTGTGTTGGCGAGCTTCGATGGAGGGAAATATGCTCTCCATCGCATTTGAGATCAAGTGGAGGGAGTAGAACCGCTCCGGGGTTCTTATCTTGTGAGCGGAAAAGTTGAGGAGGATTCCCTATGGTCCAACCGAATCAAAGAGTGGTATGGCTGACAGGGGCGTCGGGAGGTCTTGGCCCGGGCATCGCGGCCATGCTGGTTGACGCCGGATACTCAGTTGCCTTGCACGCTCATACGAACCGGGACCGTGCCGAAGAGGTCGCGGAGCATCTTCAGGAGAATGGGGGGAAGGTTACCGTTACGGCCGGAGAACTGGCTGAGCCGGGAAGCGCGGAGAAATGTGTCAGGGAAATTCGTAACACACTTGGTCCGGTTTACGGCCTGGTGCATGCTGCCGGACCGATTGTGGTAAAACGGATCACCGCACATACTTCCGAAGAGTTTGACCGGATGTTACGTGGGAACCTGACCACATTTTTCGAAGCCGCAAGAGCAGTGTTGCCCGATATGCGGGAACGCAGGAGCGGACGTATTATCGGGTTCGGCATGGCTGGAGCGCGTGACAACCACCCCATGCGTCTTCATGGCCCCCATCTGGCGGCAAAGGCGGGGCTGGTTGCATTGGCGCGTACCCTCGCACTGGAAGAAGCGCCTTTCCAGGTGACTGTGAATGTCGTAGCGCCGGGACATATCACGAAAAAGGGAATTCCACGTGAAGAAGCCTGCAAAGTAGAAGCAGGGCCATCTTTTCCCATGGGGCACCCGGGATCATACGAAGATATCGGTGATGGAGTTTTGTACCTTCTGTCAGAGAAAGCCTGCCATGTGACCGGGACTGTGCTGGAAATTACCGGGGGCTGGATGGGGGATAACTGGCAGTTCAGAGGGTAGCGAGTTCGCCCGTCAGGTCACACGTCTTCAAACTGCTTCAAACTGCGCAGTCGCAAGACCTGACGGAATCTGCAACAGGCAATTTCGAGGTTGATAAAACCGTTTGCAGAAGCTTGAATACCAAAGAGAAGGTTTGGCCCGACTGCTTGCTGTCGGGGTTCTGAATGAACAGGTTTCATACATGAATTGGCAGCAACCCGACAGCAAGCAGTCGGGCCAGGCGTCCGAAAATAGCAAGCCGCAACAGGAAGAATACTTTTCCATTTTTACAAAGGAAACCAACGAACATGGATTTGTCTTTTTATAAATATCACGGCGCCGGTAACGATTTTATCATGCTGGACAATCGTGCCGATGACCGCAGGTTGTGGAACGCGCTGACCCCGGAAAAGATCGAACAGCTCTGCATCCGTCATCATGGCATCGGCGCGGACGGCCTGATCCTGGCGATCAAATCGGATAATCCGGAGATGCCCTATACCATGGGGTATTTCAACGCGGACGGCACCCCGGCGGAGATGTGCGGGAATGGCCTGCGTTGCCTGGTTCGATTCCTTGATGATCTGGGTGAGCCGGTACGTGAAATGGAACGTATCAACATCATGACCGGGGCCGGTCCGGTTCAGGCGGCGTTTACAGAAGACAACCTGATTCGTGTCTGGATGCCCATTCCAAGTTTTCACCCGCGTGATGCCGGGATTGACTACCCTACGGAGGCGGTTGATGCGGAGGTGGAGATTCCCGGTTGGCCGAATCCGTTAATGGGCACGGCTGTAGGTGTTGGCAATCCCCACTTCGTGCTGTACAACGCGGAGATGTGGGAAGGCTACCTGGTGCATGAGATCGGCGCACGGATGGCGATATATAAAGACCTGTTCCCCAATGGCGTGAATGTCGGATTTGCCCGTAAGGAAGGGGATAACCTGATGTCGCTGGTCGTGTGGGAACGTGGTGTCGGCCCGACACTGGCCTGTGGGAGTGGAGCGATTGCAGCGGCGGCGGCGGGAGTTAAAACCGGACGCTATGACTTTGATGAACAAATCATGATTCGCATGCCGGGTGGGCTGCTTGGGGTAACCATCGGACAGGACTGGAAATCCGCGGTACTGGAAGGTGATGCCGTGCGTGTGTTTGAAGGGAAAGTAGAGATTTGAAGTGGTAGAGATATAAACCTGATATAAAGAAAAGAAGTTGAGTTTTGGCCCCGTCCGGCTTGTCCGGCGGGGTTTACTCTAATTGGAATTTGGAGTGTCACCTTTTGATATTCTTCCAGCACAAGTGATATCCCGACGCGCTCAAAAATGCAGCAACAGAATTGACAAATTCTCAAGAGTACGCCAGCAAAACAATACAGGAAACAACATCACGTGCGGGTCGGGCCAACCGTCCCCTGTTTGACAAGCAAACAGGGGCAGTCCGCAGTCCGCTGATCCTCTAGGATTCAACTTCCTGAAAGTGTATCTTCTTTGTGAGCCGGCAAGCAGCAACGTAGAGGTGATCATGGGCCCCGACACGTGGAAACTGCTCTGGCGAAATCTGCGCAAGAACAAGCTTTCCTCGATTCTCAACTACATCGGCCTGACCATTGGCTTTAGCTCCGTTATTGTGATCGGATTGTACGTGTATACGGAAGGCATGAAAGACGCTTTTCATAAACACGCCGATGATACCGCTATCATTGTTTTGAAGGGTTCCCTTGGGGAAGGGCAGGAAATGACTGCCCCGCTCAGTTCCGCAGCGATGGGACCGGCGATGGTGCGCGAATTGGCTGCTGTCGAGAACTATGTCCGTGTAAATCCCTGGAATATCAGCCGCCTGGTTACCGTTGATGATCAGACATACAAGGAAAAATATGTCCTGTTCACCGATTCTACCTTTTTTGATGTGTTCGATTTCAAACTGGTTGTAGGTGATCCGAAAGATGCATTGCGACGTCCGTTCAGCGCCGTTCTATGTGAATCCAGCGCGAAAAAGATCTTTGGGGATCAAGACCCACTCGGCCAGAAATTCATGATGAATAACGACCCGGAAACGATTTATACCGTAACCGGGATCGTAGAAGATGTCATTCAGCCAACTCATTTTCCACCGTTTAATATGCTTTGTTCCTGGTCCAGCCAGGGAATCAATGAGACTGACTGGACTGAATCGATCGGCTGGTCCACTTATTTGCAGATGCAGAAAGGGTACGACAAGGCGGAAGTAGAGAAGCAGATCAACGACCTCATCAACCAGCATATCGGTGAGGTAGCGGATCAGAATGGCTGGAATATTGAGTTCTCGCTGATGCCGTTGCGCGATCTATACCTCGATTCCGGTTCGTTTGACCATTATGGCTACTGGTCAGGTTCACGTCCCCAGGTCATCCAGTTTCTTGTAATCGGCCTGTTCATTCTGCTCATCGCCTGTTTGAACTTTATCAACCTGACAACAGCTCGCAGTGTAATGAAATCCCGTCTGGTCGGGATGTGTCGTATTCTTGGAGCGTCACGACGCAGGATGGTCAATTTTTTCCTCACCGAATCCGTCTTTTTCTCATTGATGGCCATGATTCCTGCCTTAGTGATCACCTGGTACGTTCTTCCGCAATTCGGCCAGTTGGTTCGCGCTCAGATACCATTCATGTTCCTGGATCGTCCATTGTTGATTGTACTGGTTTTGTTCTTCGCTATACTGGTTGGATTGCTGGCCGGACTGTATCCCTCGCTGTACCTGAGTGCGGTGAACCCGATGGATGTCATCCGTAACCAATTTCGTAGCGGACGCAAAGGCGCCATGCTGCGGAAAACACTGGTTGTATTGCAATTCGCCATTTCCGGGACATTGCTGATCTGTGCGCTGGTGGTGATGTCACAGATGGATTACATCCGCAAGAAGGATCTCGGATACGAAGCGGAGCACGTTCTGCTGGTACAACTACGTGGAGATCAGCTACGCAGCCGAATGCTCAGCCTGCAATATGAATTTGATACTGTACCCGGTGTAAAGAACGCTACCACGGGAATTTCACTTCCCCTCGAGGTGGTTGGGGCGCAGTCCTACCATATCCCCGGCACACCGCAGGAAAGCCAGTTCATGATCTGGGATCAGTGGGTCGGGCATGAATACCTGGATGTGTTTGATATTGAGCTCCTGGATGGACGACCGTTCGATCCTGCACGTGTTACCGATTCTACCAACGCCATCATCATCAACGAGACTGCCGCGAAAAGACTGGGATGGGAAGATCCTGTCGGAAAGCAGTTGGAAATCCTGGATACCAGCCCCGGCGGTCAGAATGTGACTGTTGATATTATCGGACTGGTAAAGGATTATAACTTCAACACATTGCACAACGAAATTGAACCATTGGCGTTGATGATACAGCAGGTGCCGCCAAACTGGCTTTTCATTCGTATTCAATCGGACGATTTGACGGGTACAATTGATGCGATCAAGGAGAAATGGGCAACACTGCTTCCGGATAACCCGATTGACGCCTATTTCCTGGATCGTTTCTTTAATACGCTGTACCACCATGATGTTCGCATTGGTACTATCTTCAAGGCTTTCACCCTGCTGGCCATGTTCATCGCTGTGCTTGGCCTGTTTGCCCTGGCGCAGTTCTCCTCGGAACAACGGACCATGGAGATCGGGATTCGCAAGGTTTTGGGCGCGACCACCTCACGTGTCTGGTGGATGATGGTATATGATATCCTGAAGCTAGTTCTGTACGCCAACCTGCTGGCGTGGCCGTTGGGATTCTTCCTGATGGATCGATGGCTGAGTGATTTTGCTTACCGGGTATCGTTCGGCTGGTACCTGCTTCCCTTGACGGCAGTAATGATGCTGGTGGTTGGGTTGGTGGCGGTCAGCGGACAGACATTCTATACCGCACGGCAGGAACCGGCACGAGTGCTGAAGGAAGAGTAGGTTTTACAAGACCAGTTCCAGGTCCATGAACAGTTCTCGACTGAAATCGTGCCGTCGTGGCGGGATGGCGCGACCACTGGCGTTGTTGGTCAGGATGACGACCGGTTTCTGGTATTCCTTTGTGTTGCACTCCGCAATGACACCGGTGTACCCGATATAGGTCTTGGTATAGTTGTTCAAGATACGCACCGTTGCGCCAACCGGGTAACACTGAATGATGCGTGACATTGCCTTTATCACAAAGGGATTCCACGCGCCGGTGCTGCCATCCAGGACTTTGGTCAAAGCTTCCGCCGGGGACAGGTACTTGCCGTCTATCGTGCCGGAAAGAAGGTTGTCATACGCATTGACCGGCCCCAGGATCAGGGCGTAACGGTGGATCATGCCTTTATCATGATTGGCCGTTTGAATCGGTTTGCCGGTGGTTCCACGCATCCCCTGGGGATACCCACGCCCGTTGATCTGCTCATGATGCTGTAGTACCGCAGTATGTTCCTGGTAAGCGCCCGGGGCGACATTCTGTAACAAAAGCATGGAATAAACCGGGTGTTCACGCAGGATCATCTTCTCTTCAGGATTCAGCTCATTTTCCTTCTTATTCTTCAAATCTGTGAATATTTGTTTACCCAGGTCATGCACCAGGGCAGCAAGGGCGATGGCTTTCAGTTCACGATACTCATAGTTAAATTCACGCGCCACCAGGATTGATAAAATTGCAACGTCCAGCGCATGTTCATACTCATGTCCACTCTGTGATTTCATCGGCAAAGAGGTGAACATGGTGATCTGTTGCTCAATGATTTCTTCGAGTATCTGGACTACCTGTTTACGGACAGCATCAAGTTTGATCATACGTTTGAAACGGTCGTCCATCTCAAGTTGACGTTGAATGTCAACCGGATCATATTTCTTCAAGTCTTCCGCGGCGTTTTCCAGTTCATGCACCAGGTCGGCCACGACAACATGCGTCAACTGCCTGGTTGTATCGCTGATCACTTCTTCCGGTTTGATATCCCTGGTCGCCTCATCCCACAAGTATACATGCCGGAATCCAGATTCACGAACTCGTGTGATCATCTCCGCATCGAGCTCGTACCCGGTAGCAAGCAGCAACTCGCCTTTCCGGTTAAACAGAGATTTTCCGAGCATGTCGCCCGGTTTGAGGGTGTCAGTCTTAACGATCCGCATGACAGTTGTATCGATGTCCTTTGAACTTGTATGGCTATCCGAATGAAGCGCCCTGTTAGTATACAAAATCAGGTGTGATCTTCCAAAGAATAGAATGCCGAATTGAAGTAACGCAAAGCCATTCAGGGGAAGGAGGACATTCATTTTTAATATCTATTCGCAGGTATACAAAGGGATACTGTTCTATGGACTCCTCGAGCGGGGACTTGTAATTGAATGTTAGGAATTACTATTATCGATAGCTATTACTAACAAATATCGCGTATTCGATAGTGGTATTTGTTGACCCTTTTGTGTTCTATTTCGCGGGCTTGTGTACCAATTCTTTCACATCGGTACATAAGTCTGTCCGATGCGTAAACTTTCAGGAGGTGTGGATGTTGAGATTTTGGGGAGCATGTTTGTTTGTAGTGGGACTATTCCTGGTATGCGGGGATGCAGCGTCATTTGAGTTGCATGATGCCAAAATGGATGCGAATGTTACGCTCCAGGGGCAGCGATTCAATGGTGATTCCTTTGACACGTTTGGTGGGTATGCGGATGGTCCTGTCAGCAAGTACTCGTTGCGTCATGCCACGATTGGATTGACAGGTGGTGTTGGGCAATACATGGAGTTTGAGTTTCGTGCTGGTTCCGCCACCTGCTTATCCGGGGGACAGTTCACCCTGATGGATGCTTCTGTGTTATACGCAGCCCTCCCCTGGCTGAAATTCGGGATCAAGAAGGGCGAAATCATGCGCGGTTTCGAATTCCATGAAGAGTGTGTGGAAGTATTAACCGCGGAGAAGCCTCGTTTTTCCAAGACCTGGGCGCCATGTCATCCCATGGGCGGAGTGGTTGAGATTGAGCATGCGTTTGATGAAAACATGGGTATCAGCGCGCAGGTTGCGTATCTCGGTGGCGCTACGGAAGATCTGGACAATGAACATGACGCGAATATCGGGATTCAGTTCAGAACACCGTTGCAGGGATTCGCTATTGGTGGTTTTTTTGCCAGTATTCGCAAGAGCTACGGTCCCGGCCCGGATTTTCAGCCGGTGATGGATAGCGGCAACCGTTGGGGCATTGGCTTCAATTATGAAGACTTCAACGTGCATCTCCGTAGTGAATTCTACGGTTTGACCGGTTTTTACAACAATCCTTTCAGCAACACGTATTATGAAAACAACTCGGATACGACAACGTATATCGAGTCCAAAGACCTGGAAATGGGAGCGTGGTATGCTGAAGCCGGTTACACCTTCACTACCGGTTGGCAATCAATCCCATTTGTACAGCCATTTTTGCGTTATCAATCCTGGGATAAGGCATCCAATGCTGATGGTGATCATGTCTACACGTACTACACCTGTGGTGTCACCCTATTTACCGACCAGGAAAAACATACGCTGATCAAGATCGATTTCGAAGAATGCCTGGACTGTCCCGACTACCAGGAAAAGGATGCGGCGTTGTTGATTGTCCGCATGCAGATTGACATGGAAGTGCTACTGCAGAACAAATAGTAAAACACTCTGCAAGCAAGCAAAGGAGATAAGCGATGAAAGTCGTTACGAGAATACTGGTATTGTCTGTTGTCGCGCTGTTGTTTGCCGTTCCTGTTCTGGCAGAGACTTACACGTTGACGCCGAGCGATGACATGTACACAGACCCGGACAATCCCGGAACACATTCCGCCAGCGAATTGTGGACCGCTGATTGGGCGCCGACCAGTAACTACCAGCGCATTATCATGAAGTTTGACCTGAGTACCCTGCAAGGTTTGACAGTCGAAAGCGCTACGCTGAACCTGTACCGTTTCTTCGGTTGTCCTTCAGGTGATCCCACCACCACTGCAATCTATCATATCACAGAAGCGTGGAGTGAGGATTCCTGGCCGGAAAACCAGCATGTGGCCAATGGGGATAATGTCTGGGCGAATTATGTTTTTAGCGTAAACGGCTGGCAGGAGATTAACATTACCAGCCTGGTGCAATCGTGGGTGAACGGTGAAACCACCAATCATGGCCTGGTGATTATTGCGTCGAACAGCAAGTTCAGTAAATGTTATTCGAAAGAGTCGCCAGACGCAGACATGCACCCGTTTCTCCAGGTCGAAGCCACCGGGACAGGTGTAGAGGCTCAGGAATCGTCTACCATACATGATTTTGAGTTGCAAACCTGGCCAAACCCATTCAACAGTACTGTAAATATCGAGTTTGCTCTTGCCAGGACTCAGGTTGTTGAGATAACAGTTCGCAATCTGTTGGGTGAAACCGTGGCAACCTTGTCGGATGGTATGGTAAGCGCGGGACAGCACACGTTCAGTTTCCAGGCGGACCAACTCTGTTCAGGCACGTATTTCGTACAGATGCGTGCAGGAAACCAGCGCCTGAGCCGGAAGGTTATTCTTGTCAAGTGATTCTGATGATGAGCAAGTCGGGTTTTGTGAGAGCCTGGGTGGCCGATTTGCCATGTCGTTCTGCTGAATACCTTGAAAGCTTACGTATGCTGCCAGCAGGGTTGGCTCAGAGATTTTTCTGAAGGCAAGTCGGGATTGTGGATATGTTTAGTATCGTACCAATACTTGACTGGTAGCTATTGTCACAATCCCGACTTTGCCTGTGAGCTTCCCATGCGTGTGGAAGCTCTGTATCTCGATCAAGTGTGACAAGGGGACAACTATCATCACAGGGCAAAATCGGGCCACCCGTCAAGTGATTCGATGGCATAGGTGTGTGTCAGGCAAATGGCTGAAGACAGCTTCCAAGAGGGTAATGGTTATCCTTTGCCATGACGGCCACGATGGCGGCGTCCACGTCCGCAGCGTGGACATTGGTCCTGCCATTCGTCGTTGACTTCCTCGCCACATTTGGGGCAGTCTTCCGGCGGGTGGGTGTCATGCACTGTAGCGCCCTGTTCAATGACAAGAGCTTTGCCTTCTACCAGGCATTCTGTGATTTTACGGTGGGCATTTTCCAGTATGATCCCGGCGGTGGGGCGTGATACCCCCATCCGGCGGGAGATGGCAGCCTGGTAATAGCCTTCAAGATGTGCCAGGCGAAGCGCTTCCAGTTCGTCAAGGGTGAGCGCTACCTGTTCCAGTTCTTTGCTGGGCACTCCGGCAGGTTTAAAGAATTGATGCGGCGGGCGAAAAGATACCCGCCGCGGTTTTGTCGGTCTCGGCATGATTACTTCTCTTCAGTTTTTCCGCAATGGGAGAATCAATCTTCTTCCTGTTGCGGTTTTCCTTTTCCTGAAGATAAGGCTTTTTCAACACGATCCAACTCGTTTTTCAGGTAGTCGGCATAGGATTCCATCTCTTCACGGATATCCATTTCTGCATCCGTGTAATCCCTGAAACGAAATCCATGGCGAAACTGTCTGCCCATGCCAGCTTGAAAACCATGACGGTGTCCACGTCCGCCGCCCCAGCAATGACCGTTGCCACCGCCCCAGGGACGACCACCACGTCCAACGCCGTAACCCTCGTCATTAAAATGAGTTGCTTTACCCGTTCCACACGGTCCAAGCCCGCGTCCGGTCATCGGCCCTTTTCCCAAAGGACCACGTCTATCAAATCCCGGCATAAATCCTCCAGTTGTTTTGTTTCTAGCATATGCTAAAAATAAGCATGGATAATCCCAAGTTCAAGTTGATTGACTCTGATCTTTCGCAGCTTCTTGTTTTCCAACTCTCAAGGGCGAGCGGGGAGGCATTTGTTTGTTTATATGCTTATCTTGCCTGCAACCGGGAGAGTGAGGGGAGAGGGTTCCGGGGAAACGCGTTGACCGAGGTGGCAGAATTGTCCGTATCCAAGAGTAGGCGCTTTGGATTAATCGGCATGTTTGCTCTGCTCATGCTGATAGTCGGAATGGCGAAAAGAGGGGAGGCTGTCCAACCGGGCGGACCTACCCTGGGGGAACAGGCGGAGCGTGCGCTTTCGGCTGGCGATGCTGTGCTGGCAGCCGAGTTGTATGAAAAATGGCTGGAAGCGAATCCCGGCGATTATGTCGGGTGGTATAATTATGCCTGCGCTCTTTCGTTGACCGGCCAGCTGCAGGAATCCCTGAATGCGTTGGATGATGCAGCGACTGCGGGGTGGCGTGATGCAGACTGGCCGCCACGCGACCCGGATATGGCTCTGATTCATGACATGCCGGGTTTCAAACGCATCATGGCGCGTATTGAAGAGCTGAATGAGCTTGAAGCTGAGGGGGAACAGGAGCGCAGAGCCCCTTATTACACCGTGCAAACCAGGCTTGCACCGTACCAGGTAATCCTGCCGCATAACTACGAGGAAAAGGGAACACCTTGCCCGGTAGTCGTTTTGCTCCACGGGCGTGGCGGCGATATGAACGACATGGATGAACTGCCGGATCGTCTGGCGTTGCCTGGGATCGTATACTTGCTACCCCGTGCGCCTTACACGATCAGGAAGGGCGTTGAGGGATTTGCCTATTGGCCACGTGCGTTGGTGGCTGATAATGAATCGGAAGCCTATGAACTGGCCCGGATGTACACGGTTGACTGGATTGTGAATGTAATTCACGATGCCGGGGTGAACCTGAATGTGGACACGTCGAAGGTGGCAATTGTCGGGTACGCCCAGGGCGCTTCCGCTGGACTTCTGACAGCCATGAAAAGGCCGGAAATGTTGTCTGGAATGGCGTGTCTGGCCGGATACCTGCCTATCGGCGAGGATTCTGCAGCATCGTTCACTGCGGCGGCAGAGAAGCATGTTCAGTTGTTTATTGCCCAGGGATTGCGTGATCGAATTGTCACCCGTGAACAGGGGCAGCAGATTCGTGACTTGGCGAGAGAAGCGGGAATGCAGGTGCAATACCTGGAAACCCCGGATGATCATGATATCAGTGATGAGATGGTAGTAGCTTTGGCTGACTGGTTAAGTAGCATTTTCAGCGATAGCGAACAGGGCGAGTGATGCTTGAACGGTTGACAAGTCGTTTACGGATAGAAAAGGCACCAGGCGCTGATACGATTAAACTTCCTGCCTGGATTCGGTTTCTGGCCCCACTGGTAGTTGTTCTGCTTTGCCGTCTGCCTTATTTCGGTATGGAGATTCTCAATTCCGATGAAGGGCTGTATGCCTCGGTAGCACGTATTATGGCCGAGGGGGGTGTGTTGTATGAGAATGCGTTTGAACATGCAGCGCCGGGAATATTTTATCTCTACAAATTTATATTTTCCATCGCCGGCGACTGGAACATGCTCGCCATTCGTTACGTGGCGATTCTGGCGCACTGGGCTGCCGCGCTGATCCTGGGCTCAGAAATCCGCCGCAGGTATGGCGATATTCCAGGTGTTTTTGCGGCCATGTTACTCGCGATTGCATTGGGAGGGTATCTTCCCCAAGATGCCATTGCAGCGCTAACAGAAACTTTCATGATTCCTTTTCTGCTGCTGGCGGCGCGTAACCTGCTGCGCTGGGCCGAGACAGGCAAAGGGAATTTTGTTGTTACAGCGTTATGGATAGCGCTGGCAGCATGGTTCAAGATTCACGGTCTTTTCGTTGCTGTGATCCTGTTGGTGGCGGCATGGGGAATAAAGAGCTTTCAAACGAAACAATATTTCTTCCTGTTTCCGGTGTTGAGCCTGTTGATTTCCGCTGGCTGGTATGTGCTCCTGTTGTTCCCGCTTCTGTTTGATTCCGGTATCGAAGGTTTCTTCACCATTTATATCAAGTATAACCTGTTCTATGCGGGAGCTGGATCATACGATCTCGCGTTTCTGCAAGGTGTCTGGTACAAGGTGTGGGACTGGATGTTGCCCCAGATCCTGGTTGTATCCCTGGCAGGCGCATTCCTGTGGCTGCCTGTGAAGGACAATCAGGCTGTCCTTGCTCGAAAAGTCATTCTTGGCGTCGGTGTTGGGGGTGGGTTCCTGGTGGCAATCCTTGGGGGGCGTCTGTTCGGGCATTACTTCGTTCCTGCCGCCGCGTTTTCGGCGTGGATGGGCGCTGAAGGAATGGCGTTTCTGTATCAAAAGGCGCGGCGAAACCAAATCCACTGGAAAGATACGATTGCTGTAACAGCAATGGTGGCGACAGTTCTGGGGATATTATTACCGGTGTCGTATTTCCACGGTCCGGCTTATCGTGATCAACGCCTGATCACTCAAAACGGTGAATCGTTGAAGAGCCGTTATCCTGACCTGGTAAAGACAATTGATGAGCTGATACCGAAAGATGCCAAAATCTGGGTATGGGGATTCGCTCCCGAGTTGTATGTATTTTCGCAGCGTGATTGTGCTACTCGCTTTGTAAAATGTGATTATCTTGTTGGGTTGATTCCCTGGGTGAATGTTGACCCTCGAATTGACACTACGCCTTATATTGTCGAGGGCAGTTGGCCTAACTTGGGGTATGACCTTACGGAAACCCCGCCAGCGGTGATTGTTGATTGTGCAGAAGCTGATTATCAGTATTATGGAAAGTATCCTATAGATCGCCAGCAGCAGCTTAAAGCGTTTATTCAGGATAATTATGTTGATGTTGGTCAGTACGACAGTCGTGATCTGCGGTTGCTGGAATATTTTGTCGACCAGGGACGTTTTTATCTTTTTCGACTTTATCTCAGGAAAGACCTGGCTTATAAGCATGGTTTGATGCCGAACCAGGGAGAACAAGAAGCGCAGAGCGAGCCAGGATCTGATGCCATGCAGGCGGAGGAAACCGGGCGCTGATGCCGGTCAATTGATGATGTTCTTTTTCGGAACCATACAATACAGATGATTTCGGACAACATTCAGGCAGGAAAGTGGATTTCAAACGAATTCTAAAACGGTTGAGTCACCAGTGGCAGGTCAAGCTGTACCTGTTTTTTCTGGCTGTGCTGTTATGGGGATTTGTTGTTATCAATAAAAGCTATGAAACTGTTGTAAGTGTTGATCTTATTCCTATCAATGTTCAGGATGGGAAGCTGATTGTATCCGAAATTCCGGAGCATGTGAAAGTGCGGTTCACAGGCACCGGCAAGGATCTGATCCTGATGCAGTATGTATCAAAGCCTCGCCTGGAATTAAATATGGAGACCATTCAGCATTTTTATGATTACCCGTTACGGGTCAACCAGGTCATTCTGTCACCTGATCTTGAAGCCATCCCGATGACGGTTATCAGCCCGGAAACGGTAAAGGTCGTTCTCGAAGACATGTTGGTTCGACGAGTACGTATTGTCCCGAATATTGATGTAGATCCTCACCCGGGGTATACGTTTGCTACCGAGCCCTATGTGTTGCCGGATACCTGTACGATAACAGGTCCGCGTAGCATTGTGCGGCGTATGCAAACTATCACAACCGAGTCTTATAAAGCGAAGGATGTAAAAAAATCAATTCGTGAAGAGATTGCCCTGTCCCTGCCGGACTCACTGCATTTGTCTGCACAACCTGGGATGGTAACGCTGGTTGCTGAAATGGACAAGATTGCGGAGCGGGACATTAAAACTATTAAAATTGGTGTTATTCGTTTGCCTCATGACAGTAACCTCGCCATTGACCCTCCCGAGCTGGACATGCGTGTGAGTGGACCGGCCAAACGTCTGGCACGATTGACCGCAGATTCGATTCAGGTCTATGTTGATTTCTCCAAATGGAATCCTGAAACAAGAGAGTGTGTTCCTGAGTTCAACCTTCCGGAAGGTATCGAGTGGGTGCAATCGAATCCGGAAAAAGTGCGTATCGTAGTTGAAGTGAACACACCCTGAACGAATGAATCGACTGGCATAATAACGCATCCTTCCGGAAACAGGTAAACACAATTCAGCAGTAAGCTGTTGCGAGAGTGGGAGTTGTAGTGAAAGTTCTCGGAATCGAGACATCATGTGACGAAACAGGCGTTGCGCTGGTTCAGGCTAGTCAGGTTGTAGCAACCCGGATTGCTACCCAGGAAGTCCATGCCCGGTGGGGTGGGGTGGTGCCGGAACTCGCTTCAAGGCTGCATCAGAAAACCCTGTCACGGATGGTAGACGAAATTATGCAGGATTCCGGGTGGAGCTTCTCTGAATTGGATGGCATCGCGGTTACCTATGGTCCCGGCTTGATTGGAGCCTTGCTCGTTGGGGTCAGCTACGCAAAAGGACTGGCTGTATCAAATCATCTTCCGTTCATAGGCGTAAATCATCTGGAAGGGCATCTCTGGGCATCGGCCGCTGCCGGAGAAGAGATGCCATTGCCGGCGCTGGCAGTGCTGGTTTCCGGTGGACACACTGAGCTGATTCATATTCTTGAATTTGGACGCTATGAGTATCTTGGCGGCACATTGGATGATGCAGCCGGGGAAGCTTTTGATAAAGTAGGTGGCCTGCTTGGCTTGGCTTATCCTGCCGGTGCGCAGATGGGACGCCTGGCGGAAAAGGGAAATCCCAAACGATTCCGTATGCCTGTGGCAGTGACCGACCGTCCCCTGGATTTCTCTTTCAGTGGCTTGAAAACGGCCGCGCTTCGTGAAGTCGAGCAGATGCGTAATGAATCCGGCAAAGAATGGAAAGCCGACCTCGCTGCTTCGTTCCAGGTTGCAGTTGTGAAACAGTTGACCTCACGTATTGAACTGGCGTTGAAACAGGTAGAAGCGAAGAGCCTGATTCTGGGTGGTGGAGTGGCAGCCAATAAGTTATTGCGGAAAAAAGCTGCTACCATTGCCAATAAAGCCGGAATCAGACTGATTGCCCCACCGTCTGAATGGTGCACGGATAACGGAGCCATGATCGCTTGGTTAGGCGCCCGGAAACTGGCAGAACAGGGCAGTGACCCGCTGACCCTTGAAGCGAACCCCAACCTCGAACTGACCGGAGAGATGGCGTAATGCTTGTCCCCCTGTCAATTACCCTGCATTCCACAATCGGTATCGGCTGGACAGTCCTGGTAGCCGTTGCACTCTTCGCTGGGGCGCTTTGGAGCTATCGCTGGACACGCCCGCCCATGCCCGCCTGGGTACGTGGTATTCTGGCAGTTTTACGGGGATTGGCATTGCTGGGAATCTGGTTTTTACTCACCGGATTTGAGCTTCGCTGGCAGAATGAATATCCGAGAAAGAGCCGGGTATCTGTTCTGGTTGACAAAAGCGCCAGTATGGGATTGACAGATCAGTCCGGGAATCGATACAAACAGGTTGAAGAGGCGTTGTCTCACCCGGTTTGGGAAACGATTAAAGAAAA
This sequence comes from bacterium, assembly GCA_963669175.1. Classification (GTDB taxonomy): domain Bacteria; phylum Electryoneota; class Electryoneia; order Electryoneales; family Electryoneaceae. The sequence continues at coordinate 4,696,317 of OY769902.1, read as the reverse complement.
ACGAGACATTAAACGCTTCGTTTTCGACCTGGAAACGACAGGTATGAAACGTGGCAATGTTCCTGATGCCGATGGGCCGGGAACAGATTTCTCACAAGCATTCCAGACACTTGCCCACGATCCGGGTGGCGCTCCGGATGCCGTTGTACTTTTTTCGGACGGTGCGGTGAACCATGGCGGAGCTCCGGAAACGGATGCGAAGAGGCTGGGATGCCCGGTATATGTTATCGCCATAGGGGACAGTTCTGCGCCACGAGATGTTGTTATTGCCGCTGTTGATGCGCCTGAAAGAGGCTATGCCGGTGAAGAAGTGGTTCTCGAGGCGATGATTCGAGGATCGCAGCTTCAAAACCAACAGGTTCAGGTATACCTGAAAGATGCCAAAGGTAACCGTATAGCTGAAGAGACGATTCATTTCACTCGTGAATGGGATGAACAGGTTGTCCGCTTTGCGACAACACCCGCAACCGGTGGGCTGCAGAGCTTCATTGTTGAGGTTGAAAGTGTGGAAAGAGAAGCTGACACCGGGAATAACAGCCGTCGGACAACTATCAAGATTGAAGACCGGAAAAGACGCATTCTTTTCCTGGCAGGCGGTCCCAGCCCCGACGCTTCTTTCCTGATCAGAACCCTTGAAAAAGACGCGGATACGGATGCTGTACTTGTTGTCGGTGGTGGTCCGGGTAGGAAAATGATTCGGGGCGCAATTCCGGCCGTCATCAATCGTTCCGAATTTGATGCTGCTGTGGTGTTGCCCTTCCCGGGTGTGTCGCCAGCAATCAGGCAGGCTGTAACCCAGGTTGTGGAATCTGGATTGCCCCTGGCAGTTATCACGGGGACCAACCCGGATATGCAGAGCATTGCCATGCTTGGAACACGGTTCGATGGCATCAAGGGCGCACGTTCAATGGACAATATTGTGCCCATGCCGATCAGCAGACATCCGCTCTTTACCCTGGATGGAACGTGGTTCGAAGAAAGCGCAGTATCACCGCCGCCACTACGTCTCGCAACGCTTATTCCCAAAAGTGGACGAACAATTGCCGCTGCATCGAGTGATCCGGAACGGCCGGTGGTGGTTGAATCGGAAACACTGCCACGGACCCTGATCTGGCTTGCGGAAGATTTATGGAAATGGGATTTGGGACGTCGCTCGGCAGATCCGGGCGGGAATGGGTATAAAATGCTGTGGGATCGCACCCTGCGCTGGCTGACCGCGGAAGAAGATATGCAGAATGTTCTCTTCGAACCGGTCAAGGATCTTTTCACCGGTGGCGAGGAGATTCAGTTGCGGGCGCGTGTACGTGATTCTGCATTACGTCCCTTGGACAGCCTGGAAGTATCCGCGCAGGTTACTCATGGAAGCGAAAGCAGGACAGTCATTCTCGTCGGGCAGGGCGAAGGGATCTATCGTGTTTCATTGCCCGCCTGGGGGACTGGGGACTATTCCGCCGAGGCTACGATAAACCTGTCGCAAACGGAATCTGTTAGCAGGACAGCGCCATTTGTGGTTGACGATTTTGATGTGGAAACGGTGGAGCGAAGAATGCGCCCGGATCGTCTGAGGTCGCTGGCGCAAGCGACCGATGGTAGCATGTTGACACCGGACAGGATCGGCGAACTGGATGAACTGCTGCCCAGCAAGTTTGGAACGATAACAGTGAAAGGTGCGTGGACACCATTCGGAATCTGGCAGACACTGGTGATTATTGCGCTGTTGCTGGGGATTGAATGGTTTATCCGTACAAGGACCGGAATGGTTTAGTTCTACTTCTTCCTTGCCAGCAGCAATGTGAAATCGTCGGCAAACTGTCCTTTTGAATTGGTAAACGCAGATACTCGTTGATGAATCAGTTGAACAAGACCTGACAGGTCAGATGTCCGGTTTCCCAGGATCAATTCCAGCAGACGTTCCTCGCCGAATTCCACGTCAAGCTCATTCATCGCTTCGGTCACGCCATCCGTGTAGGTCACCATCAAGTCGCCCGCTTGCATGATTTCCTGGCTTGCCTGGTATGGCATTTCAGGGATGGCGCCCAAGATCGGACCACCTGTTTCCAGGAGAGTTACACTTCGGTCTGCATGAATAATCATAGGGGGATTGTGACCGGCATTTACATAGGTCAGGGTCGAGTTCTCCGGGTTAAAAATGGCTACGAAGAACGTGATGTACTGTTCCGGGTCCGTATTGCGCCAGATCATGTCGTTGACACGTGCGACCACATCGGACAGGTCAATATCCAGCCCGGTCAGGGTACGTAACGCCGCCTGCATATTGGCCATGATCATGGCAGCGCCGGCGCCTTTGCCGGATACGTCACCGACTGCCATCAGAGTCCTGTTTCCGGGAAGATCAATAACATCATAATAGTCGCCTGCAACTTCCAGCGAAAACTGGCATTGGGCGAAGACTTCCAGGCCTGGCGTATCCGGTAATTCCCTGGGGAGAAAGCGTTCCTGTACTTTCCTTGCCATATGGAGTTGTTCTTCAAGACGCTTCTTGTCAAAGTTCTCTTCCAGCAGGCGCAGGTTCTCACTTTGCAAACCAACCTGGGTAACCAGGGAAGCCAACATGTTCAAGTCTTCCGCCGCCATATCTTCACGGCCACCCTCGAAACAGATACCGAGCAAGCCGGTCAGCTTTGATTGAACAGTCATCGGGAGAAGAAGAGCGATGTCGTTTTTTCGCAACCACAATCGTGTTTCAGGGTTGACATCGACTTTCCCTGCTGCGAGCATTTCATCCACCAGGAGTGGACGTTTGGTCCGTTCAATGAACTGGCATACAGAGTCATTCACGGAGAAAGGAACCTGCTCGCCGTGCGCCAAGGTCATGTCGTCACCTGTTTCATGTCTCAGTATCGGAATGACACTGTTGATTCCCATCGCTGTACGCAACTGGTCTTCCAGGCGAAGCCACAGGGTAGCACGGTCAGGCATGGATGCAGTAGAGCGCAGGAAGTCATTGACCAGCTCTTTCAAGCGGTTGCGTTCCGGGTATAAGCGGCGCTCGATCTGGGTACGGCTGAACCGGTGTGCAGGAATAAAGCCCAGCGCGAGAACCAGTGTGACAAACATGGTTGCAGTACGACTCTCCACGCTCAAGGTATGCAGCAGGGTTTCGCTGACGCCGTAAACGATCAGAACAAGAATGACCAGCAATACGGATGAAATCAGGGCATTCCGTGTGCCACGGCGAAGCTGCCCCTCAACTTCCATCAAGCGATATCGGCCGAACGCATAGGCAAAAGACAACGGCGACAGCAACAGTGCGAGGAAAATAAAATTGATCAGGAACAGCATTACCGGACCTGGCACCATGTCAGACAAGGCCGGGAAAGCAAGGTTAAACAGGATCAGCAGGAAGAGGATGCCAAGGCCGAAACCGCTGCCATATAATACCAGGGTAATCTGACGTCTTTCGAGCGGGGTTTCGGTACGTATCCTTCGAATAACAAGGATAGTGAATCCCAGGACCATCTGGGTTGCAATGGTCGCTGTAAACAGAAGACCGGGCATTGGCTTGTCCTGCAACCAACCGACAGTACTGTATACGGCAGCCGCAATCTGGGGCGAATATATGACCAGGTGTCCGAGCAGGGGATGTTTCCGGATAATTCGAAATGGTCGCGGGAAATAGAATTGGAGGTTGAGCCAGAAACCGCCAAAACAGACTGTAAGCATGGTGAGCGGAATCCGGAGATATTGATCAAAGGGGATATCATAGGCTGCATAAAGCCCACCCATGGCTTGAACCCCGGTGATCATAAAAGCAGACATGCCAAAACTGAACAGAGCAAGCGCTCGCACCCCTCCTGAATCCGGCCTTTTGTAAAACGCCCACATTCCCACCAGGAGATAACTGATCGCAATGAGCACACGAAGCACCTCAACAGCAACCGTGGAACCTACATCAATAAATTCACGGGTTCTGGCAGTTGCTGAAACAGGTATGGTCGTGCCATTCCGCTCCAGTATAAGTGTATAGGATTTATGCTGTGGATGGATTGTCGTTGAAAACTGGTTCGGAGAAAGTGTATCACCTTCTTCAGGAATAGCTGCGAGAAGGATATCACCGACTACCGGATAAATATCAAAGGGGAATGCTGTGGTGTCGACATCTGAAATCGCCCACAGCGTATCCGTTGGGTTTTCAGGGGGTGTGGTAGCCCTGACTTGCAGCCCGATCGAACCGGAGTTGAGCCACGCTATAACCATCGTGGCTTCACGTGTGAAGAAGACCAATTGATAGAGTAAAAGGAAGACGCCAATGGTTACAATGACACCCTGGAACAATTTCTTCAGCACACACTCCTCCCCGTATACCGGCTGAAGAATATACACCGGTTCGCTTTTCCGGCTCAACCTAAAATGTAAAATCATGAAAGTATCAGATGATATTACTACGCAAGAGAATGCCGGAGGGTTCCCATTTTACAAAAGAATGCAAAATCCACTTTTGAAGTCTGGTACAGTATTTGTTATTCTACTTTCACAGAACGATGATGTTTCAAAAAGAGACATGGAGGGATTGATCATGCGAGTATATACATTGCGACGACGTCAGTTCATTCCACGTCCGATAGACAGGGTGTTCGCATTCTTTCAGGCTCCGGAAAACCTGGGAAAAATTACGCCTTCGTCCATGCGGTTTACCATCCTGACACCTCTTCCATTTTCCATACACAAAGGACGACTGATTGATTATATCATTCGTCTTTCCGGTGTCCCGATGCACTGGCGAACGCTGATATCAGAGTACCAGCCCCCTAACATGTTCGTCGATGAACAGTTGAAAGGGCCGTACCTGATGTGGCATCATACCCATGCATTCATGGAGGTCGGTGGGGGGACAATGATGACGGACCGTGTGCGTTACGTGCTCCCATTTGGAATCATTGGAGATCTGGTCCATCGCATCTATATCAGGAAACAGCTTGAATATATCTTCGACTACAGGCGTGAAGTTCTTGCACGGCTTTTCGGGGGCTGATGAGTGGTATTCTCAGCGGTTGACCAGCATATCAATACGATTCGCAATGGCTTCCGGCAACTCCGCTACCGGCAATGAGATCGCTGCCGGGTTGGTTTCGAGTACAGTTGCAGGCATTCCCGATGCCGGTGTACTGGCTGGATCCTGCACATAAACTTCTCCACCCGCAGCAGTAATAAACCGGCTGCCATGCGCGCCATCTTTACCCATCCCTGTCAGGACTACGCCAATACAGTTCCGCCCGAAAATTTCCGCAATACTCTTGAAAAGGGGATCAGCAGAGGGGACAAATGATTCTTCTTCTTCAGCCACGGCCATTCGCAGGTCAAAGCTTGGGGGAGAATTCTGAAGCACAACTTCTGCCGTACAGGGCGCAAGATAAATCGTGCCAGGTTGCAGTTCTGTGTCCTGTTCTGCCATGATTACACGCATGGAGGTGCGACGCTGCATGGTGTGCTGTAGCTCTGTAATCACCCAGCTCGGTGCATGCACAACAATAACCAGGGCCGCATCGGGTAATGCGGGAAGTGTTTTTACCAGATTGTTTAAGACAGTAGGACCGCCCGTGCTGGTAACGATCCCCACACATACATAAGGAGGAACGCTGGCTGATCTGGGTGGCAGTTGAATATCTTCCAGCGTGGGTACAGCTTGTTCATTCCGTGTGAACAAGTCAGCCAGGCAGTCAATCAGTTCACGGGCTTTGCAGGGTTTCGAAAGGAAACCATCCGCCCCGCAGGACAGGGCATGCTGGCGAGCTTGCGGAGTTCCGATCGCAGTAAGCATGACGATGATGGGGGATGGTTTGTATGTCTGGCGAATCTGACGCATCAGCTCAATACCATCCATGCGTGGCATCATCCAGTCTGTCAAAACCAGATCTGGCTTGAAAAACTGCATGGTGGTCAAGGCTTCGCGTCCATCGCTACAGACTTTCACCTCGTAGTCATTGAGGAGAAGTGTCTTCTCAATCACCGTGGCGACCATGGCGTCATCTTCTGCGATCAGGACTTTACGTTTTTGCATCGTACCTGCCAGTGAAAACCAAAAAGCCAAATATAGCGCATTTTATGTACAAACCCCAATTCTTTAGCAGGAATTGCGAGAGACTTTTAACTATTCAAAAGAAATGTGTGCATGATCATACAATGAAAGCTGCCTGCTGTCAAGAAGATATGACACTTCTGTCTGACTTATAGCGCTTCCCATTATTAATCCGTCATTGGGGCATGTGCTATATCAGTAAAAAGCTCAACTATATAGTTGGGATAAAGGATATGGAAAAAGGGGACTGCCTCCTTTCCCTGGGGTAAAGCCTTTACGGTCTGAGCATGAACCGGGAAAGGTGGCAATACCCTTTTTCTTGAGAGCAGGTAGGAATTACACGGAAAAGGGGACAGTTACCTTTTCCAGGAATACTTCAGGAGTATTCCGTAAAAGTGAGAGGAAAAGGATCCCGTCCCCTTTTCCCGACAATCTCTATTTTGACGGAATAAAATCGAGAACTGCTTTATATTGAAGAATTCAGATTGCGACTACACCCTGTTCTCGGTGCAGGATGTTGACAGTGGTTGACAGGGTGTAAAGTACTCATCATAGATTACACATTGAAGTTGCGCAATTTAAAGAAGTAAGATTTTGATTGTTAATAGATTACATGTGGTCAATATTCTGGACCGCAGATTGCTTGATATGGTATAAACCGATTACCCTGACTACATAGTGCGGGAGGATACAATGCGGAATTCTACCAACATTCTTTGTTATTCCTTTGTCATGGCCCTGATATTTCCCGCCATGCTGTTCTGCCAGTTAGCGCCAACTCTGCAAGTAACAGACGGTGACGGCAAGCTGGACGATATCCTGTTGAACGACATGAAGATAGATATTTCCGTAGCGCCACCCCTGTCAACAACCCGGATTGAAATGACTTTTTATAACCCCAACAACCGGATTCTGGAAGGCGAATTGATTTTTCCGCTTGCCCCCGGGGAGACTATTAATTACCTGGCTTACGAAATTGACGGAGTGCTGCGCGAAGCTTCCGTTGTGGAAAAAGAAAAAGGCCGTGTTGTATTCGAAACACTGGTGCGTGAGGGTATTGACCCGGCACTGGTGGAGCATGTTGAGGGTAATGTATTCAGGACACGTATCTATCCTGTCCCGGCGAAAGGTTCCAAGCGGATTGTAATCGGTTTCGACCAGGCGCTGACCGTTCGTGAAAATGCTACCGAATATCTCCTGACATTCGACGCTGATATTGTCATGAAGAAGTGCTCAATTCGTGCTGAAGTGTTCAGCGGCGAAACACTGCCTGTTCCACATGAGGAGACCAATGGATTTGATCGCCAACTGTTCAACCAGTGGCAACAGGCCTGGGTAGCCGAGGCGGAATACACGAATTTCAGCCTGAAAAATGCACGGTATGGCTTCAAGGTTGTAAATGATAATCCGGATCAACCTGTCTGTCTGCTTGAAACAGGCGGGGACGGGAACACGTACTTCTATTTCCGCACACCGGTTTCGCTTCCTTCCGGGCAACGTGAAGTGCCGCACGATATTCTGATTCTGTGGGATGAATCCGGTTCCATGACTGAACGTGATCTGGAATGGGAGCTTGCGCTGCTTAAAGCGTACTATCGTGACCTCGAGCATGTCCGGTTTACCCTGGTACCGTTCAGAAACCAGGTAGAAGCGGCTGAGTACTATCCGGTCCACACGTATGCAGAATGGGAAGGATTCGAAAAACGGCTCAGAAACACGGCTTATGATGGCGGCTCAACCCCAGGCGCTATCAAATTCAATTCCTATGAATGTGATGAAGCGTTGCTGTTCAGCGATCTGTTTACAACAATTGGTCCCGAGCAAATGCCGGACAGCAGATATCCGGTCCATGTCATCGCTTCCACCGCCCAATTCAATACGCTTGCGGGACAACGCATCGCTGCCAGGTCTGGCGGTAGCCTGCTCACGTCGGCAAAATTCCCGAATACACAAGAATGTCTGAACCAACTTCGTGAGGTTCATCCGCATCGACACAACGCCTCAGTAAAGTCAGGAAAGGTTGACAGGTTGACTTTTGGCGCAGATTCGGAAATCTCCGGAACACTGTCGTTTTCAGGTATTCTTCAATCCGGCAAGGCGAAAATCGAAGTCAGCTTTGTTGCGGGAGATGGTCAGCTTATTGACCAGGTTTATACGCTTTCCGATGACAATATCGTTGATGTTCATGGCGCCGTTGTACGGACTTGGGCACAGATGGAGATCGCACGTCTCGAGGCAACGCCCGGCGATCATCGTAGCGTAATAACCGGGATAGCGAAGGAATATGGCCTGGTTACGGAACATACATCATTGATGGTACTGGACCGTGTAGAGGACTATGTCCGTTTCGATGTAAAACCGCCGGATGATTTGAAAGATGCCTGCGAAGAGCTGATCGCCAGTCAAAAAAGAGAAAAGGAAAACGATAAAAAGGCGCATCTTGAACATGTGTTTGCGATGTGGCAGGAACGTATCCGCTGGTATGAAACAGAATTCCCCAGCAAAGTATCCATGTATCCCGAGGAAAAAGAACACCTGGGAAGAGATCCGAATGATCCGCTTTTCGCCGAATCTCTTATGGAGGAAGAGGCTGAGGCTGTGTACTGGTCAGGGGAGGATGGGGGAATCTCTACAACATCGCAGGACTTTGACGGACCGGGATCTGGCAATAATGAAGTGAGGCCGCTCAGAATGTCTCGTGAAGGAGCGGCTTCACTGGGGGGAAGCGCCACCGGGGGAAGCGGTTCACGGGCCTCTTCGGTTAGTGGACAGACTGAAACCGCCGAAGATGAAATGCATGCGACTGCAACCATCAAGCTGGCGCCCTGGCAACCGGATTCTCCTTACATGAATGCAATCAAAGAGGCTGACCCGGATGATGTGTATGCCGCATACCTGTCTTTCAGGTCGCAAAATGTAAACAGTACAGCCTTTTTCCTGGATGTGTCTGATCACCTGGTCAAGCTGGGCAAGCCCGAGCTGGGGTTACGTGTTCTGTCCAACCTGGCGGAAATGGAACTGGAAAACCATGAGCTGCTGCGTATTCTCGGAAAACGTCTGCAACAATTGGATCAGAATGACTTGGCCATATCCATATTCGAAAAAGTCCTGGAAATTAGACCGGAAGAACCGCAATCCTACCGTGATCTTGGGCTGGCCTATGCAGATGCGGGGCAATACCAGCAGGCTATTGACACCTTGTATGTAGCTGTAGAACGTCCCTGGGATGACAGGTTTCCCGGAATCGAAATAATCATTCTGACCGAGCTGAACAATATCCTGGGAACTTGCGGTGAAAAGCTTGATATGTCACGAATTGACAAGAGGTTTATACGTAACCTGGTCCTTGATCTGCGTGTTGTTCTCGAATGGGATGCGGACCAGTGTGACATGGATTTATGGGTTACCGATCCCTCGAATGAAAAATGCTTCTACCAGCATCGAGATACACGTACAGGTGGATACATGACCAATGATTTTACCATGGGATATGGTCCGGAAGAGTATGTGATCCGCAAGGCGCTGAACGGAGATTACCGAGTACAGGTGAACTATTACGGCAATCACAGGCAGACTCTGGCCGGTCAAACAACAATTACCATCCATCTGTTTACCGGGTATGGTACAGGTAGCCAGCAGGTGCAGGAGGTTACTCGCAGGTTGGATGCCGGGGGGGAGGTTGTTGAGGTTGGTGCATTTTCTGTCGAAGGGACGACAGGGAAGGAATAGCATGGAGGTGTCCCGAGAGGCAGGAACTTCTTAACCAACAGTGAGTTGGAATTAATATATCAATCCATTACCTTTCGGCGACTTCATATAATGTTTGACTAAAGTTTCAGGTAACAGGCATGGGTGGAAACACGGGTAGATTCGGCTTTCTTATCATCACCGTACTGGTGTTGGGTAGTTTCCTGGCGACAGAAGCGCAGAGCCAGCAACCGTACAATCTGGACCTGAACAGCTACGAGCTGAACACAGCCGGGATGCTGGAAATCTATGGCAGTTTCGGAAATACCAGCACGAAGATTGTGAAATACGTATATATCAAAGTGCTGGCCTATAATACTGTCGGTGACCTGATGGCGCCAACGTATGGCGATGTATTTATCAAGCTGACCGGCCCGGTTATTGTCAATGATAAGGTATTGTTGAACGGCGGGACAGGAACCTATTATCAGCCGACAGAAAAGATAGAATATGTTGATGTTGGTGTGATCGGGATCGAATATATGGATGGCAGCAAGTATGAAGCCGGGGACAACGAACCGATGGTTCGCATCGAAAAATCACGTTCCGAGTCGCAACAATCCACGAAGCTTATCGCACTCATTGCAGCCGGTTTGATTGCAGTGGGAACTGTTGTCCTGATTGCGATTTAGATCGCACCACGCTTTTGCAGTTCCAGGGTTTTCTGTATCGCTGTAGCCCGGAACACTCCCCAATCCTTCCTGGCGCCACCTATGGTAGCCAGTTTTTGTGCATAAACCTTCAAATCCTTATGCGTGGCAGCTTTCCAGTCTGTGATCAGCTCAGATGGATCCTGGTTTATCGGGGTGTCCATGCTGCAATCGACACGGAAAAGCCATGTTGTAAACGGGATAAGATGGTTGTTCTCATCCGTATAGCGTAGCCTCGCCAGCGCCATGGGACGAATGCCTGTAAAGCCGGTTTCTTCCTCTACTTCACGAAATACGGTTTCAAGCGGATCCTCACCCGGTTTCATCCCGCCGCCCGGGAGACGGTATTCACCTTCCGGGTAATTGGCTTTTGTCTGTAACCAGAGAGTGCCATCCGGACGCCTCAACAGGAAAACAACTTCTCCAATGCGATCCCGTTTGGTCAAGGGTGGGAAATCAATCCGGTCCAGTTTCTTGACCAAAGGTTGGCTTTCAAGCGGGTGGCCACGTTGTTCCGCAAGATAGACACCCGGTGACAGGAATGTTTCGGAAACGTGGAAGCTGGCAACCTGTGTCTTTAGAACCAGTAGCTTCAGTATCAGGGCGCCATGGGCCAGGATATCAGCGCGCTCCGGGTCGATCTGCCTGAGCTGATCCGAGGTCGCAAATATCAGCTCGTCGGCAGCGTTGGAGAAAACCTGCGAAGTGATCGGGGCATCGGGTTCAATCCCGTGCTTATCACGGATATACCCGGCTATCACACGCGCCCCGCCGGTAAGCACAAGTTGAGCGCCCGATGTTATTGGGGGTAATGGCGGAATACGATGCAGCAGGTCATGAGTGATAGCTTCAATTTTCTCATGACTGGGTGGATCAGGAAAAGGGTAGCGCTCGAATAATCTTCGTGCGCCCAGCGGCAATGAGATCAGCTTTTCCGGGGTAAAGTTCTCGCCATAGGATATTTCTACTGAGCCGCCACCAAGATCAATTACAGCAAGCGGGCCTTGTTTTATTTCATTGCGAACAGCCAGAAAGGTCGCGACTGCTTCTTCTTCGCCGGTCAGTATCCGGGTTGGCTTTTCAGATACGGTGTGAAGTTGCTCAATGAATTCCGGGCTGTTTTTCGCAGTCCGAAGCGCCCAGGTGCCAAACAGATCAATACTGTCCCAGGATATCTCTTTTTCTGCCCGGTTGACCATTTCTCTGATCAATGCAACCGTATGCTGGATCGCTGTGGATTCCAGATTATCCGTGGCAGAAACAGCAGTACCGAGACGAGATACGCGCTCGTCCCGGTACACTGTATGTATCCACTCGGAATCTTTCTGTAAAACTGCGAGCTTTACCGTGTTCGAACCGATCTCGATAAAAGCCCGTCTTGCTTCCTGCATGAAACTTCCTAACCCGTTATTGGCCAACCAGGATACGATTGTATGAAGTATTCCTGGTCATGCCTGTATTATCGACAGCCGTAACACGCCATTTGTGCTTCCCTACCGGTAATCCTGCGTCCAGTGTAAAGCTGGTTTCATCCATGGGGCCGAATTCCTGGTCGCCAACCTTCAGCATGTAGTGAACCTTCGAATCCAGATCCGGATCAATTGCCACATTCCACTTGAATGTTATCGACGTGTTGGGATCAATGGCAACATCATGAACCGGCTCAATCAATTCAAATGTATTCGGCGCTTCCGGTTTCCGGTCAATGCTGAAGTTGACCCAATCGGTCCAGACTGAGGGGGTGTCTTCATCATCGAAGGTGCGCATCTTCCATACCAGTTCACTGTTATCCGGCAGGTGATCGGAGGGCCGCCAGGTCAATCCCTTTGTCTCCGACAGACCGGCGATCGGCAGCCCATTCGGATTAACCGTCTGCTTTGAGGCGGCAATCATCTGCTGGCCGAACGGAACCGCAGCATCCGTAGCATCTGCCATGGCGATAAAGACTTCATAACGCAGCGAATTCTGCGGGTCTGTGTGATCTTCATCTTTCCCCGCATGCCATTCGAATGTCGGTCGTGTGTTATCGAGACGGTCGTTGCTCGGGAAGATCAGGGTCGGTGGCTGCGGCGCATCATTTTCAAAGTTCATGAACGCCCCGGCAATCTCACTCCACAATCCTTCAAATCCCTGGTCGTCACGCGCCTTGATGCGAATGACCATCGGGCCGTTGTCGGACAGGACATCATTGATCCCCGGGATCTGGCTAAGCTTGACAGAGGTTCCGGTAATCGGATCAAACACTGCTGTCGCATTCTCAGCGAACGATTCGGCAGCCGAAATTTCAATGCGGTATTCCAGCACATCACGCGGGTCCGGGTCGGTGGAAGTTTCCCACTGTACTGAATAGTCCGGTGTTACTTCCATCGGCCATTCGCCAGCCCAGATCGGGGTGCTTGGTGTTGACACGACGCGAAGCGTAAAGATATCCGACCAGGTTGAAAGACCGGTATTATCCAGCGCTTCGACTTTCCAGTAGTAATCGTGAAGGTGCTTCAGATCCGGGCCGTAGGTGTACTCGGTTTCCTTGATCGTGTCCTGAACAACCAGGTCCTGTCCACTGAAACCCTTGGATTCGGACAGGTAGAAGATGTATTCGACCGTGTTCAACGGGTCCGGATCTATCGCTTCTTCCCAGGTGAATGTCGTTGGCCCCTGGCTGTAGGGACGGGCATTGTTCTCGGGGGTAATCAGCGCAAAGGCATTCGGCGGATCATCCTTCACATTGACTTCCATAATGCCCTGCGAGGACCACGGTGACGCGCCCTGTTCATCGTCAACCGACCTGACTCGCCAAAGTGCACGGCTATTGTCCTCGACCGGATCGAGGGTAATGCTTGTCTGGCCTGGAGAAGTGGTCAGTACGGCGACAGAATCCCCATTCTCCCGAACAAGTTCCACCTGGTAGATCAGGGATGAGGGCGGGTCGCTTTCATCTATATCGCTCGAGGCATCCCATGCCAGTGGCGCCGGATACTGGTAAACACGCTGGCTGTCGGTCAGGGTGAAACCTTCAGGTGTAGTCGGGATGTCATTCACCCGGTTGACTTCCACCATGCGCGTCTGGCTCCAGGGTGAAGCAGCGCCTTCATCATCAATAGCGCGTACCCGCCAGTCGGCCAGCCAGTTGTCCTGAACCGGGTCCAGGCTGATTCCGGTCTGTCCCTGTCCAGTGGTCAACACCCCAAGCAGAGCGCCGCTCTTACGCTTCAATTCAACTTCGTAGATGAAGATGGCAGCCGAGTCGCTTTCATCCGCATCCGTTGAAGCTTCCCATTTAAGGTATGCAGGCACTTCACGGACAATCTGACCATCTTCAAGGTTGAACCCGGTGGGGACAGACGGTGTGTCATTGACCGCGTTGACTTCCAGCATGACAGACGGACTCCAGTTCGAGGGGGCTTCGGTGTTGTCCACCGCGCGTACGCGCCAGTAGGCCAGCCAGTTGTCCTGGATCGGAGTGAGGTCCATGTTGGTCACGCCCGGATCGGTACGAAGGATTGCTACCTTCTCACCCCACAAACGAGTAATCTCGACATCGTATACCAACGATGATGACGGGTCGCTCTGGTCCTCGTCGGTCGATTCTGTCCATGACAGGTTGGCCGGATAGGGTCTGACACGCTGGCCTTCAACCAGGTTGAACCCGACCGGGACAGTAGGAGTATCGTTGACCGCATTGTATACGACCATGCGAGCGCTGTCCGCCGCAACGCGTGAGGCGCCTTCGAGATCATGAACAATAATGGTCAGCGGGACTTCAACATCGTCACCTATCCCATTGATCCCCTGCATCTCGCCAGCAACAACGCTGGTTTCCGACGTCTGGAGAGTAGCGCCACCAAGGGTGATGGTATAGGTAAGCGCCTCTTCCGGGTCGGGGTCAGGGGGCAGGCTCCAGGTGATCCGGTCCGTTGGTAAAATCTCATCGTTCCAGTCCGGCCACTGAATAGTGTATTCACCGGGACGATCATTAAAGCGGTTTACAATGAAACGTACTGCCTGTGACGTATCCGTGGTTTCCCAATGATCCGTCGAAAATGCGGACCAGATATACACCGAGTTGTCATCCAGCGGAGGATCAACCATCCACGAGGTGGTCATGGGATAACGTCCGGTGTCAATCTGGGGTGGCCTGACATGAGCGCTTCTCGCCGGGATGGTAGCATTCGGTAAATCGACAGGTTGCACTGTTGCGGTTCTGAAGGTATCCTGGAAAGCTTCACCGCTGTTGCGAATAATGCGTCCCGGGTCTTTCTCGGGCATAATCAGGAATGTTGAATATAAAGAATCCCCTTCAGGATCAACCTCGCCACGTACCTGCAAGATGGGTCTGTCTGTCAATAAAACCTGGTTGTCAGTAGGTGTTGCCGGGCTTGGGATAGCCGGAATTGCATTCCGGTGGAACAGAATGTCCGCCGGTTCCGACCAGATCTTTCCATTGGTGGTTTCTATCCGAAGAATGAAATTCTCACCTGGCGTGAAAGGAGGACCGTGATACTTGAACCGGGATTCCATCTCATCTACTTCACCTGATGCCCAGAATTCATTTTCCATGGTGTCGAGAAGCGTCATCTTTAATTGCATCTGGGGACGACGTTGCGGCTCTTCAAAGGACCATGTCGCCACCACGCTGTCATCAATCATGTGTTGCAGGTCTTTTACCTCTACAAGCTCCAGGTTACGGACGAAAGGCTGCTGGAAACGAACTTCGGTTGTAAAAGCCTTATCCTTGAAATTGGCCGGAAGCAGGGTTATCTGGTCGCCAACAATCGCGTTCACGATGAAACGGTCCGGGTCACGCCTGTTCGAGGTCCGTATCATCATCCTGAACTCATTGCTGTTGGGCGCAGTTTCCGGGACCAGGAGGCGCACAGTGTCGCGGTTTGCGGCAATCATATCCACAATGGCCCAATCCAGGATCTCCGGGTTTTCGCCCTCGCCGGGGATACGGAGGTAAATCTGGGTTTCATGGCCGATATAGTCTGTTTGAAGTTCCAGTTGATACTCGGGATCTTCGTACAGCATCACCGTGTCAATGCGAGCGGCATGGCCAGCGGTACTGTCTACCGGGGCTTCAAGGATGGGATCTACGAGCAGTTTGGGACGTGAAGGTTGACGCTCGAAATCAAGCTTCTGGGCACGGACATGAACCATGTCGGTGATACCCCAGTAGTTGTTTTCAGCGACTATATCGTTGCTGGTGCCTGTATGGGTTTTTGTCGCTGCTGTTGTCTCGTTTTCCTTTGCGATGATGGCATTGTTGTGAATCAAGGGAGATGAGCCGGCATGAACAACCAGGTTGTCGCCCTCACCTTCCGCGTTGTTATAACGAATCAGGTTTAAGCGTAACTTTGGTGATGAACCGGTGATGGTTACACCGCCACCATCACGTTTTGTTGTATTGGATTGAATGACGTTCCTGTACAATACACCATTTGAGTGGGCCATATACACACCGCCACCATCCGTGTCGGCGCTGTTGAAAATGATCACATTATCAACAAGTTTGGGATGAGTGTTATGATCAACATAGATACCACCACCATTACCGCTTGAATGGTTGTGATGAATCAGACAACCTTCCATCTTGGCTTCTGACTGACTCACAAACGCAATACCACCACCGCTCCTGGCGTCGCCCCAACGGATGGTCAGGTTCTTCAGGTATGGCGAGCCTTCACTGACAAGAACCTGGCCTTCAGAGAAGAAACCGCCATAAGCGCCGCCACCTTCGATGATGGCATTTTGTATAATGCAACCTTTACAATACTCGCATTTTTCGGTGTATTGTGCGGTGCAAGAGGACATGATCAGAATACGTGCAAACGCAGAATCCGGATTGGCGCGTGTGAAATAGACCGGGTTTTCCGGGGTGCCGTTGACAATCAACGCGCCACCGATTCTCAGGGTGGCGTCGGTGTTTAGACCAACCCAGGTCCCAGCTTCAATCACAAGGGAATCGCCATCGAAGACCTCATACTCACCGTTAATTCGATACTTCTGGTCCGGCGTCCACCTCTCATTTCCCTGACTATCACCGGTCTTGATGACTTCGGGGACCGGCTGGTCCGGGTAATGATAAACCGGGGTCTCATCCAGCTCCGCTACATCCATGACCGGAGGTTGCGCCCACAGCGTACAGGAATCAGATCGATGTAAAAACGTGGAAACAACGGGGAGGAGCACTACAGCTAAACAAATGATCATACAGGTCTGAACGGTATGGGAAAACCGTAACATAGACCCCCCTAAGGTTGCAGGAGTATGCCAGCCGCGGCGATACCGGCACGTTCACACGATCGCTAACCAGGTTCACTACCGGGGATCTGTATCTGCGCCAATCCCCGACAAGCTTGCAACCCCTCCCACAGGGTTATACTACACTCGAAAGAGGTTACAAACAGTCTGTCAAGAATACTATTAGCTGCATCACACGTTTGAAACACGAACTCTGACAGGAGAACGACTTTCTACAGTTCCAATCAACCAGCATTCTTCGCCTTTTTTGTTTATTTCGTCTTGAAATACTTCAAAAGATTCGGGATTGATAGCTAACAACAGTCCCCCAGATGTTTGCGGGTCCGCCATAATACGCTGATAGGATTCCGGGATATCCTCCGCCATGGAAAGGGTCGGGTCGACAAAATCCCGGTTCCGACGTTCGCCACCGGAGTAGTATGACCCGGATTCTGCTACCCACATGGCGCCTTCAATGACGGGTAGTTTCGATGCCTGGAAATGGAAAGTTACATCTGCCGCTTCCGCCATCTCCCGTGCATGTCCCAACAAACCGAACCCGGTAACATCTGTTGCGGCACGAGCGCCAACCTTTACCGCCGCTTCAGCGGCAGCACGGTTCAAACGTACCATAATCGCTGTGGCTGCTTTAACAGCCTCATCCACGTCGGCATCATTCATCATCGCGTTGGCAATCAGGCCTGATCCCAATGGCTTGGTTAATACCAGGAGGTCGCCCGGTTTCGCCCCGCCTTTGATCAACATCTGCCCGGGATCTACCAGTCCAGTCACGGACAGGCCAAACTTCAGTTCTTTATCCGTAACAGAATGCCCGCCACAAACGGCCACTTTTGCTTCTTCACACGCGTCAAATCCACCACGAAGAATATCTGCCAGTACCTCATCCGGCAGGTCGCCATGTGGATAGGAGACGATGTTCATGGCTGTGATCGGACGTCCGCCCATGGCATACACATCCGACAAGCTGTTTGCCGCCGAGATTCGTCCATAATCGTACGGATTGTCCACGATTGGCGTGAAGAAATCCAGTGTCTGCACGAGGGCAAGGTTATCCTGCAGACGGTACACACCGGCATCGTCCGGGCGAATTGTGCCAACCAACAGGTTGGGATCATTCGATTTAGGCAGATCCTTTAAAATTCGATCCAGCACCGCCGGATCCAACTTGGAAGCTCAGCCGACACAACGGGAAAAGCCAGTCAGCCTGAACCCGTTTTTCATGCCATTGGCGGTCATTGCCCTGTCCCGAGATGTTTTGTTTTTCGCCTGTCACAGGAAAATCCGAACCGTGCCGCTAATCTAACTCGCAAGTGTCCGTCTGACAAGGGAAGAAGGCAGGTTTAGCCATTCTCATTGACAATTTGCTAACAAACCTCCAGTTCAAACTCGAAAAGGAAGTAGAGTGCGTAATAACGGAAGAGAGGAGGAGAGGCATTACAGGCGTCAGGGGCAATTTTCTTGTGCAATGAACGATGAATGTGACTCACTTCAGGAATTTTAATCCCTTCGTCCTGCCAGATATTTTTTTCGAATTCGTATATTATTTGTGAATACGGATAAGACTTGTACGATTGGAAAGTACATATGTTAGTCCCTTCTTATATTGGAATCGCTTTCTGTTTCCCGGGAGGAAAAAAGAAAGGAGATATGGATGGACGATGATAGATGTGGCAGCTACTCATCAGTCCCACAGACTTCCGCGACTCATGCTCACTATAAGACTCAAGTGACATTCCCCCCCGGGCTCACACCGATTTGGCAGTCAATGGTGAATTTGATTGCAACAACCCTCCATTTAGACTCATGTACAGTTGTCAGAATCCAATCGCCAGCGTTAGAAACTCTTGTCACAAATCATTCGGAAGAGAATCCAATCAACAGTGAAGCGCCCCTGGATGAATATACCAGTTGCTTCTGCGGTAAAGTGATAAATGATAATAAATTACGATATATTCCTGATATGCAGGTAATTGTCAATAATCAAACCGGAAATGATTCTCAACCTGCCATGCGATCCTTTCTCGGTCATCCTATGCTTTGGCCGGATGGAAAAATCTTCGGAGTACTCTGTTTTCAGGATCGCAAAGCGAATGCGTTTACTGATCTGCATTTGAAGACAGTTGAAGAGTATGGAAAGCTTCTTGATTTGCTCTTGAAACAGGCAGTCAGTGGATGTGATGTTGAGTTCAAAACGCTGATTGAACATTCGCAAGATGCGATTATGCGTTTCGATAAAAATCATCGGCACTTGTATGTCAATCCTGTTGTGGAGAAGCTTGTAGGGATAAAGCCTGAAGGGTTTATCGGAAAAACCCATGAAGAAATTGGTTTTCCCAAAGACCTTGTTAAGCTGTGGGATTCGGCCATCAACAAAGTTTTCGAATCTGGGAAATCACAGCGTGTAGAATTCTGTCTTCCGGATGGAATGTGGATGGATTGGCTACTGATACCAGAATTCTCGCAAGATGGGGAAGTTATTTCGGTGATTACCTCTGCTCGTGACATCACTGAAATAAAACAGGCGCAGCAGGCTCTACGAGAAAGCGAAAACAAATTACGCGAAACACAACGTATGGCAAAGCTGGGCTACTGGACCTGGGATATCAAAACTGGCGCTGTTGAATGGTCAGAAGAGGTGTTCCGTATTTTTGAGCAAGACCCCAATGAGTTTACTCCGCAGATCAACTCCATCATGGACTTGTCGCCATGGCCAGAAGAGAATAATCGGCACATGGAAATAATGGAAAGAGCTCTTGAAACTCGTGAACAAGGTGTTTATGAACAGAAGTTTTTACGTCCAGATGGGTCCATCGGCTACTATATGTCAACCTTTCAAGGGTTCTATGACGAAGAAGGTACACTGACAAAGATGAAAGGCACTGTGCAAGATATTACTGCGCGCAAAGAGGCAGAGAAAGCATTGGAGGAAAGTGAAGAGAAATATCGAACCTTTATCAAGAATTCGTATGATCCGATTATAATGTTGAAAAAGGGTAGAATTGTAGATTGCAACCCTGCAACCTTGAAAATATTAGGTTATAATGATCTGAGCGAAATCGTAAACTTGTCACCATCAGAATTATCTCCAGAATACCAGGTGGATGGGATATTATCTTCTGAAAAAGAAATGGAAATACATCAGTATACATTCAGTCAGGAAACGAATCGTTTTGAGTGGGATTATTTTAGAAAGGATGGAGAAATAATACCATTTGATGTCTCTGTGACTGTAATGCCTTCTGAAGGTGAAGAAGCCGCTATGGCTGTACTGCGAGATATCTCTGAAAGAAGAAGAGCAGATAAAGAACGTCAAAATCTAGAGGAACAGTTGCGTCAATCACAGAAGATGGAAGCCATTGGACATCTTGCCGGTGGTATAGCACATGATTTTAACAATCTTCTTACTCCGATTCTAGGCAATTCAGAGATTGCTCTGCTCAGAATGAAACCAACAGATCCTTATCATGAAGAGATGCTTGCCATTAATGACGCAGCCGCACGTTCCAGTGATCTGATTCGTCAACTCCTTGCTTTCAGTAGAAAACAAATTCTTGATATTAAAATGGTTGACATTAATGAGATCATTGCAAATTTCAGAAGAATTCTCCGGCGAACGATTCGTGAAGATATCAAGTTTGAGATGGCCTATGCTGAACTGGACGGTTTGGTGAAAGTCGATATCTCACAAATCGAACAAATCCTTATGAATCTTTATGTTAATGCACAGGACGCCATGCGGGATGGAGGTCATATTACTCTATCAACACAGTCTGTATCGTTGGATGAGGAATTTCTGAAAACTCATTCTGACGTTGAACCGGGGCTCTATGTCCATATCAGCATCCAGGATACTGGAGAAGGAATGGCGCCGGAAACGATGAACAAGATATTTGATCCCTTTTTTACGACCAAACCTGAAGGACAGGGGACCGGCCTGGGGTTATCCACAACGTACGGGATTGTGAAACAACATAGTGGTTTTATCAATGTGTCCAGCATACTTGGCGAAGGAACCACATTTGATATCTATTTGCCACTGGTAAGGAATGCAATAATTGATAAAAACAAAAATAATCTTGAAATGCAGGATTATACCGGTGCAGAAAGCATTCTTGTGGTTGAAGATCAAGAGCTGGTTCGCAAGGTTGCTGTAACTATTTTGCAATCCCGTCAGTTCAATGTTCATGTCGCCAGGAATGCAGAGGAAGCGATAGCGCTGGTTATGGACCAGAATATCGAACTCGATTTGCTCCTTACTGACATTGTTATGCCGGGGATGAATGGACGTGAACTTTACAATACTCTCGTGGAAGGGCTTCCGAATCTGAAAGTGCTTTATATGTCCGGCTACACCAATGATATCATTGCCAATCATGGTATTATCGACAGGGAAAGAAATTTTATACAGAAGCCGTTTTCCGTGAACGGATTGCTGAAAAAGGTAAAACTGCTGTTGGACGACAGCTTTGAAGAGAACGAAAGCACATCCGACTAGCCCGAATATTTCATGAACGAAACATGGATATTCATCTTAACACAGTTTATATCAGCACAATACAACTGATTCATACAGCATTTTTCAGGGTACAATTTGCTCCGGTATCCCTTTGCGTGTCAATTACCTGTTTCGCTGGCAAGATGAGGCTGAGTATCAGCAACCGCCCCGGCAGGGGCAACCTGTATTAGCCCAGGGCTGCCGCCGTCAGTTTGGCGGCTACCCGAGGAGATAATGCGCACCCTCTATTTACTCCGATAGGTGTAACCTGATAAATATCAAAAGTATACAGTGGTAATATTCAGGCAACCCGCTGCCGGGGTTGGCAAGTAGCGTACATCCTATTCCCACCGTGAGCGCCAAACAGACGGCGCTGGACGGTGGGCTAATACAGAGAACCACTGCCGTGGTTCTTGTACTGGCCGTTCCATCAAATACCACATTTGAAATTGCATTGGTGCAATATTCGGGCTAGTTGCCAGACCTGTCTTGACAGGGATGCGATGTTCCGGGGAGAATCAGAATACAATGTATCGCGAGAACAATTGTAGCCGAAGTCGTGAATCAGAACCTCGCAGACTGATTGTCGTATTTCTGTCATATTCATAGGCCATGTCAAGAATTCTGATCTGTGCCTGGAATGCTAATCCAAGCAGAAACTTCTCACCGAATTGCGGAAACTTTCTCTCCATGGAGATGCGGGCATCCAGTCCGAACATCTTCGTTTCCATTTCATCGCCGGAAAGGAAACGGTGATGCCCGTGGTGGGATGCTGTTCGAACGCTCCCTGATCCCAGCTTTCCCCCCAGTTGAATAAAGACCGGCATCTCGCCATTGGTAAGATCCGTATTGAAGAACAGGTAGACTCCCTGCATGCGGAACTCAGGATGGAACAAGGTGGGATCTACAAAAAAGCCGCCGTCAGGGACTGCAAGCGGACGCTGCCAGTAGTTGTAAAAATAGCCCACTTCAAGCATGGTCGGGTGATCGTCACCATCCGGTGATCCTATCAGCCCGAATTCTATATCACGTAAGGTACATCCCATATCCACACTGCTGACCATATCGGAATAGAAGTCATTATTGTTGAATCCAACCGGATGGAACATCGCAGAGGGATTCTGCACATTCACATTGTAGTATTCTTCGCGCCATCGAAATGAAGTATAATCAAAAAATTCCACCCATGCGCTTGAACGCAGGTAGGGGACTTCCTTAATCATGGCGGGGATGTATTCGATGTACTCGCTGGTCCGGTCACGATACCCGAAGTTTGTCGATATGTATATGCTGGGAATCTGAATAAAATCAAAAGCGTCACTGAGAGTAATCAAGGGATGGTGAATACCAAGGTCGATAAACGCCTGGTTGCGTCCGTAAGAAGTCATATTATAGGGAGCGAGATTGTGCAGGGACCATTTCGCGCCGGTGTAACCTGCTGTCAGGATCAGTGAAGGACGGCTCAGCATGGCCAGTTCGTGGTCGATGCTCTGATAGCCAAGCGCAAGTGATATCGAGGGTGAAAGGAGAATCAAGCAAAGAGATAAAATGAGGAAGATGCCAAGACTGCGGTTCCGTGAAGATGAGGTAGAGTAATCCATCGCGGCGCCCCGTCCGTTATGCCCACCAGTTCTAAAATACAATGAAATTGGAGAAATTGCTACAAGCGATTCTGTTGTATGTAAACACGATGTTCCTTGAGCGCTATTATGTGGGTCACTATTCTTGGTACTGCTTTTCTATGAAAATCGCGTTTTACAAATTGCGTGGCCCGGTGTGCTTGCACCCGGGCATTATTAAATACTTTCTGAAAAGAAAAACGATGAATTCAATTGTCGCAAAAATTCTCAGTACTGGCTATCACTCAGTTATTTGAAGCGCACAACCGCCCGGGTGCAAGCACACCGGGCCACACAAATTCCAATAAAACATTCTCATTATAGACGCCCAGGACTTTCTTTGGTTTATTAATATCTTGAATTGTTTTAAGAAAATTAATCGCTTAATCAAAAATTCCCGTGCCTGGCAAGGATAGTTCAAACCGGCTGAAGATAGTAATACCGAATCGTGTTTCCGACTCATTGATGCCGAAATCCTGGTCAGATTCATAGGTATAGGACATCAGCCTGTATTGCGCGGAAGCGGCCCCGCCAAGTTCCAGCCAGGGCGTGACCGGACGTTCGAACGTCAGTTTTAAATCAAATTGCAAGTAAGAGGTCTCGATAGCCTCTTTGTCCAGGAACTTGTAATTATCACTGTAGGATGATGTACGTATGCTGGATCGGCCCAGACGTGCGGCCAGCTTGGTATGTACAGGCCACTGGTTTTCTATCGGATCGGCGCTTAACGACAGGTAAAAGCCACGAACTTCATGTTCCGGCAGGTAAAGCGTGGGGTCGGAATTTGTTCCACCGATCGGGATCACCACCGGACGTTCCCACCTCATGTTGAAATAACCGCCCTCGATGACCGTATCCCAGTCCTCGCCATCCGGTGTGCCAAACAGGCCGATCTCGATGTCGCGATAGGTGCATTCCGCCCGTGCCAGGTAGCTGTCAACCTCTTCACTGCTGCTGCCGTCGCTGGGGGCGTAGAAAAACTCCGTAGGATTCGACAATTCTACGTTATATTGTTCCCCCTGCCACCTGAAACTGAGGAAATCCAGCGCGGTCACCCAGATACCGGTCCGGATTGCCGGGAGGCTGCTGTGACGCGCTTCCAGAACCGGCATCGTACCGTCTGACTCATGCGCACTGAAATTGCTTTCCACGGACAGGCTGGGAATCTGCAGGTAATCCATCTTGTGGTGAAAAACACGCAACGGATGATGCAGACTCAGTTCCACACCAAGGTATGAGCGAGGATATGCGCTTAAATCATACGGTTGCAATCCACGAGGATTCCAGACAGAACCATTGAACATGGGGGAGACGTATAAAACCGGACGATTCGATTCGTAGAGGCCGGGAAGTAGACGATCGTTATCCGCCGCAAAACTGCTGCTCACAACCAGGATCAGGATGATGAGGATGAAAGAGTGTTTTCGGATCATGCGTCCAGTTCAGTTGGGTTGTACGTGAATAAAAACCGTCGAACCTACACGATACGGGAAATGTCGTGTCCGGGCAAGCTTGTTCCGCCTACAGGGAGCGGTTACCTTTTTTCTATGAACTATTCTACCGAAGTGTTCCCCGGACGATTGATTCGTCGCTACAAACGATTCCTCGCTGACGTGACAACCGAAGCGGGGGAGAAGATTACTGTCCATTGCCCGAACTCCGGTTCCATGGCCGGACTGACCGAAGAAGGCAACCCGGTTCGTTACAGTGGTCCTCATGCCCCGACACGGAAGTACCCCTTCACCCTCGAACAGATCCAGATCACCCGTCCCGATGGCGAAAAGGTGTGGGTTGGGGTGAATACCGCCTTGCCGAATTATATGACCAAAGAAGCAATCGAAAACGGCATCATTCCCGGTCTGGAAGCGTACCGGAAGGTTCGTACCGAGGTCAAGCTGAACGATCATACCCGTATCGATCTGTTTCTGGAAGAGGATGGTTTGCCGCCTTGCTGGGTGGAAGTGAAGAATGTGACACTGGTGCTGCCTGATCCAAAAGTCAAAGCCAGCCTGAACGAAGGCGACATTGCAGCGTTTCCGGATGCCGTGACGACACGTGGCGCGAAACACCTGCGAGAACTGGCCGAACGTGTGCAGCAGGGCGAACGGGCTGTGATGGTGTACACGATCCAGCGCAGTGACGGTAAACGCTTCACACCCGCAGTCGCCTTTGATCCGGACTATGCGAAGGAATGGCAACGGGCGCGTGATGCCGGGGTGGAGATGATCCCCATGCTGACAAAAGTGACTCAAAGTGGTGTGGAATTGGTGCGTTCATTGCCGATTGTGAAACTGTGATTTTTGTGTCGGTTTCATTTACAGGATGAACAGGATGATAAGGATATCAAGGATTTTTTAAGTTCCATAGTTTGAAAGTTGTATAGCTCCAAAGTTGTAAAGTTAATTTTAATAGTTTTTGATGATGCTGGATGTGTTGACGAGTCGTTTTAATTCCTCATCTCTAATTTCTAATTCCTAATTCCTAATTCATTAAGTGGCAACGTCTCTAAGAGAAATAAAAAAACGATCAAATTCTTTCGGAAAGGCTTGACATCAGGCGGGGAGGGGGGTAGTATTTTGATAATGCAACAACGGTTACATCCAGTAGTTATATCTGGATTAACCGCATGTATCAAAAGCTCGCGCCGCCTTCAATCTCAAAGAATGAGATACGGTGCTTGCAATAAAGGCAAAGGAGAGTGACATGAGTAAGAAGATGATTAGTACGATCTTTGTGGTACTTGGTGTATTAGGCGTGTGTGTCCTTACGTACGCAACAACTGTGTATACTGACGTGTTAGCTCCGGGCAATTCGGAAACATATGGTTATTATGCATATGCAACGCCTATACCAACAACAGCTGTAATTAATACAACAAATGTAACAGGGAATATAAACTACATTGAGACAGATATTACGATTAGAGATGAAAATGGTATTATTGGTTTTCATGATCTTAATCGTACTTTGGGAGAAAGTGTACGCAATTTAGGTCCTGTGGATTATTCTATTTCATCAACACAAAATAATACAATTACGCACCATATTACTATTGGTTTTGGTAACGGAGGAACAGCATTTTTTAAGACAACTATTTCTGATTAAATAGAATCTGTTTAAATGTATAACAGGAGGATAGGGCCATGAAGGTAATATTGTATTTTGTAAGGAAAGGATATTCATGGTTTTATCCTTTTGTTATATTTTTATTTGTTTATAGTAATAATATTTATGCAGATATATTATATGTTCCTGTGCAACATGAAACAATACAAGATGCAATTGATCTTTCTCAACCATCAGATACAGTGTTAATTATGCCTGGAGAGTATACAGAATATTTATTTTTGGAAGCAAGCTTAACAATAGCTAGCATGTATCTTGATGAGGGAGATAGTAGTATTATATGTAATACAGTAATGAATGGTAATGGAAGAGGTAAATTTATCATAATTGACACTGAACAAGCAATAGAAGTTGATATTGTAGGCATAAAAATTGAAAATTTTAGAGAAGATTCTTTGTATTCAGAAGCGGGTGCAATATATGTGAGAAATAGCACAATAAATATGAAATATTGTTTTATAAATGATAATTATAGTTATTATGCGGGAGCAATAGCTTGTATAGATGGTAATATTGGTATAGAAAATTGTATTATTATATCAAACAATTCAAGTAACTCGGCAGGAGCAATATCAGCAATAAATTCTATAATTAATATTAAAAACAGTAGAATAGTAAATAATAGTAGTGGAATGTCGGCTGGAGGAATATATATAGCAGCATCATCCGGAATAATAAATAATAACATCATAGGTAATAATATATCACATTTTAAAGGTGGTGGACTTAGTGTTATAGATGGGAGAATAATAGAAATAGTTGGTAATATGATTATAAATAATAGTAGTGGTGGTGGCGGAGGAGTGAGTGTAAGTAATATTGATAGCATAGAAATTAAAAATAACTATATTGCTAATAATGTAGTGGATTATGAATTAGAAGTAGGCTATGGAGGTGGAATATTGATCTCAACCATAGCGGAAAACGCACTTATAGAGGAGAATTATATAGGTAATAATACGTCAGAAAGAGAGGCCGCCGGAATAGCAGCATTTAGTAATATGATGGTTGAGAATAATATAATAGTAGGAAATCAAAGCCCAAAGGCTACTGCTATAATGTCCGTTATGTCTAATGGAAATAACTACACAGTGACAATGAATGGCAATATGCTTTGTAATAATGCTTGCCCTGATACATGTAATACTCCTTTCTATGGTGTCGTAAATGCGAAACCTTCTACAGAAATACAAGCAAGCGGGAATGACTTTTACAGGAATCGTCCAATGGCATGTGGACTGATTCCACAACATGCAAATCAATGCACAATGACTGTCGTTGACAACTTCTGGGGACATCCATCCGGACCATACCATGAAGAGCAAAATCCCAACGGCCAAGGCGATACGGTCAGTACCTTACTGGATGTGATTCCTTTCTCAGAAACCCCATTTACCAATTTCCAAAATCCCGTTGGTCCATCATTGTCTTTCCCGGCTGATCAGGCCACAAACGACACCCTACCCATCCTGTTCATCTGGGAGGAGGCTACTGACCCAAACCCGGAGGATACAGTTCATTACATCCTGGAACTGTCGCTGGATGAGGAGTTTACCGACCCGGACAGATATTATTTCATTCCCCAGCCGAGCCGTGTGGTGAGCTGGTTTGACTATGAAAATACCTATTATTGGCGAGTGATCGCCTATGATGATGTCTGGCTGATGGATACCAGTGAGGTGCGTGAACTGTATGTTACCAGTGAAGACTTGCGTCCGCGACCCTTTGACCTGCTTTCCCCGACGGAAGACGAGTTGCTGATCGAAGTGCCGGTGACGTTTACCTGGAACCGTGCCTGGGATTTTACTCGTGGTGATACGGTCCGGTATGTCCTGGAACTCTCGCCGGTGGACCAGTTTGATGATCCAATCACCTATGATGCCGGGCTGGACACCTTTTTCACCGTGGATGAATCGCAGTTTGAATGGGACGAGCATTACCGCTGGCGTGTGATCGCGGAGGATCTTGCAGGGCATCGTACCCTTTCCCGGCAGACGTTCGACTTTTTCCTGACCGGTGTGGCGGAGAGAACCGAAGATGGCATCCCGGAAACGTGGGAGCTGGGCACGTTGTACCCGAATCCGTTCAACTCACGTCTGCATGTGGTAATCGGAGTGCCTGAGCGTAGTGACGTTCGTGTGGATGTGTTTGATATCTTGGGGCGTCAGGTTGAAACCCTGCACCAGGGGCCATTGAACGCAGGCTGGCGCCGTATCGGCTGGCATGCTCAGGGGCCGTCAGGCACCTATTTCGTCCGGGTGCAGGCGGGGGGATGGTCGGCAGTACGGAAGGTGATGTTGGTCAAATAAGTTTGAAAGTTGTAAAGTTATAAAGTTACAAAGTTATTCTTATAGGCAATAGCTCCTATCATGCCGAAGACAGGTGGTATCTTTCAATTCCTCATTTCTAATTCCTAATTTCTTGTCAATTTCTATTTGCAATGTTGTGGCAGGTCTTGACGCGACATTCCGTTTTCGGCTTTTGCTATGTTTTCTTGCATGCATGATGATACTGAAACCACCTCTAGTCCTGTTATTGTCGCGTTGTGACCTGCCACCCCGGTGTCAGCACTCTCGCTATCGTCAGGTCACAACGTGATGCCTGGACTATATATCGTGCGAAATAGCAGGTGTGAAGTCGTACAGGTGTTTGTGATTACGTAGAAGAATAAGAAAAAAGCATCACGTCAAGACCTGACGAAACGTGCAATTCCTAATTGAACATCCCCATTCTTAATTCTTAATTACTTCAGTCATCCTGTCCATCCTTCATATCCTGTCCATCCTGTAAATCCCTTGAGACTATGGTCAGGTCAGGGCGCGGTTCGACACTCCAAACTTGCTCGAATCCCTTGCGAAAGTTGGAGAATGTCCGACTCCCGCCTATATTCAATCGATTAGTGATTATATTCATAGACTTACCCATCTACAAGTCCACAACATCGACTGGCTGTGACAGCCATGTTGAGGGAGGTTGTTTTGGACCCTGCTGCTCTGATACCGACGCCTGATCCGATTCCGGCGCCCTGGTGGATTTTCGAAGCCCTGGAACAGTTAGCCTTTGTGGCGCACATCCTCATGATCAATGTGGTCGTGGGTGGCGGACTGTTGCTGTTCTGGTCACGCATCCGTGGGGCGGGCGATACGATGCCAACCACACTGGCCGGGCCATCCATACGGAAAATCCCGGGCACGCTTGCACTGGCGATCAATGCAGGGATTGTTCCCCTGTTATGTATCCAGGTGGTGTACGGGCACCTGTATTATACCAGTTCCATTTTGATGGCGAGCTGGTGGATGTGGATTATCCCGCTGCTGATCATCGCCTATTACGGGATTTATATCCATGCCAATGCAAAGCAGGGCGCTGCTACCTTCATGCTGGGAGTGGCGCTGGTAATCTTCCTCTATATCGGCTTCATGTTCGTTAATAATATGAGCCTGATGTTGCAGCCGGAACGCTGGGGCGCCTATTTCACGCATCGGGACGGCAGTTTTCTGAATCTTGCAGACTCTACTGTCTGGCCGAAGTATTTCCATTTCCTCCCGGCTGCGCTTGCTTCGGGCGGTCTGTTCTCAGCGCTGGTATGGCAGATCAGGGAAAAGCGCGGGCAGGAAGTGGCCCCTGTTAAAATTCGAAGCGGCCTGAATGTGTTTGCCTATGCGACCATCGTACAAATCCTTACAGGATTCTGGCTGCTGATTGCCCTGCCGGAGGATATCATGTTCCAGTACATGGGACGGAATATCTTCGGTACAGCCCTCCTTTTTCTTGGAATCCTGCTGGTAATCGGCGCTCTGGTCATGGCCTTCCGTGGCAAGGTGACCTCAACCCTGTATCATCTTGTCGGGACAGTGATTGTCATGGCCCTGATGCGTATGGTCATGAAATTCGCGTACCTGCGTGATAATTTCACCCAGGACAGCCTTGCCCTGAACCCGCAATATGGGGTGCTGGCGTTATTCCTGCTCATTTTTGTTGTGGGGATTGGGGTGTTGATCTGGATTATTCGCACAGTTGTGCAGGCTGACAGCAGGAGGGCGGCACAATGAACTATCCGATCTGGGAACTGACCAAGTGGGGCGGCGGCAGCCTGATTGCCCTGGTAGCGATTACACATGTGTATGTTTCTCACCTTGCGGTAGGCGGTGGGCTGTTCATCTGGCTGACCGACTGGAAAGCATACAAGACCAACGACACCATTCTGAACGATTTCCTCCGACGCTACAACTGGGTTTTTCTGCTGGTGACCATGGTGTTCGGCGGGGTGTCCGGCGTGGGAATCTGGTGGACTATTGCGCTGGTATCCCCGGCAGGCACCTCCGCGTTGATCCATTCCTTCGTATTTGGCTGGGCGATTGAGTGGGTGTTTTTCATAGGTGAAATTGCTGCTCTGCTGGCATACCACTATTACTTCGATAAGCTGTCACGTAAAAACCGCCTGGTGATGGCGTTTCTCTACGCGCTGTTTGCGTGGTTGAGCCTGTTCATCATCAACGGCATCCTGTCGTTCATGCTTACGCCGGGCAAATGGCTGGTCACCCATGGTTTCTGGGATGGTTTCCTGAATCCCGGTTATTTCGCGTCGTTGTTCTTCCGGACTTTCATCACGGTCATGACTGCCGGGATATTCGCCTTTGTGGTCGGGGCGTGGCAGAAAGAAGATGCGACACGTTTCAAGGTGTCCCGTCTCGGGGTGAAATGGCTGCTGGTTGGCTTCATCGGGATGGTTCCGACCGGGTTCTGGTATCTCATGACCACCCCTGCGGATGTGCGCTTCACCGCATTCAAGATGAACCCGGAAAGTGTTTCCTATGTTGGTGGTTTCACAGCGATTACTCCACTGATCCTTATCGCCGGATTGCTCTTCCTGTTGAAAGGCCAAGCCAAGGTATCCAAGGCGCTGGCAATTGTAATCGCTATCTGTGGCCTCTTGTGGATGGGCGGTTTTGAGTACATGCGTGAAATCGCACGGAAGCCCTACATCATACAGAACTACATGTATTCCAACGGTATGCTGGTTGATCAGGTCGCCGAATACAATCGTCGCGGCATTCTTCCTGATGCGGTCTGGGCTACCCCGGTTAAAGGTGGAGAGAAGGACCGACTCGGGATTGTGGGACGTGATCTGCTCTACATGCAGTGCATGAGCTGTCATACCCTGGGTGGACCGAATGACCTGTTAGTCAGGACCAAGGATTTCACCTACATGGGGATGCAGGCTTCGCTGGCGGGCCAGGGCAAGGTGCGGACGTTCATGCCGCCATATGTAGGCACAAATGCAGAGCGTGATGTCCTGGCCGCATATATCGTCCGTGATCTTCACGGCAAAGAAGTTGTTGCCAAACCGCCGACGCACAAACCGCCTGAATCCAGTGATGAACTGCCCAAGTTCAAGGATAACAATGAGTATGTCCTGATGGCGTGGAATGACCTGGGTATGCACTGCATCAGCGATTGTGATCCTTACCTGGTCATCCTGCCACCGGCGAACACGATTGAAGCTCAGTTGATCAAGCGCGGTGATCCGCCTGAGATCCTGACTGAGGGCATCAAGCTGACCTATTCGGCCCCGGCGCAGAATATGAATCCTTCGCAGCATTCCAAGTTCTGGAACTTCAGCAAGTCGAACTTCGGGGTTGAGCTGGAGAACAATGTTGGCCTGGCCGGAAAAGGCTTGACCGGTGAACTGGATCTGGAAGAAGGGCGGAATCACTTTATCGCGCACCTGATTCCAGTGGTGCCCTACCCGGACGGCGGTGGTTTTAATCCCTACCCGTTGTTTACCGTTCAGGCGCATGATGAGGAAACCGGGGAACTGCTTGCGGAAACCGGGTTTATCACACCGACTTCAACCGAAATGGGGTGTTTGAACTGTCACGGCGGCCCCTGGTCAACCAATTACGGCGCCGGGGTATCCGGGGAAACTGCGAGCAATATTCTTACCGCGCATGACCGTTTGAACGGAACCACCCTGTATGAGGACGCCATGGCCGGCAATCCGCGTCTGTGCCAGAGCTGCCATCCTGACCCGGCTGTCGGCGCTGAAGGAGTGGATGGAGTTCTGTCGTTATCCGCAGCATTGCATGGCTGGCATGCAAACTACATGCATCTGGAAGGGATGAACGCCTGCGTCATGTGCCACCCGTCCTATCCCGGCGGTGTTACCCGTTGCCTGCGTGGTGTGCATGACCAGTTGGACATCGGGTGTACGCAATGTCACGGTGAGTTGCCTGAACATGCGTTTGCGCTGTTGAAGCAGGAGGAAGAGAAGCCTTCAGCGGGGCGTCTGATGGCGAACCTCGAGATTACTCATGCCGAGTCGAAAGAGGCGGTCAATCCACGGATACCATGGCTACAGGAACCGGATTGCATGACCTGTCATATCGATTATGAAAAGCCGGATCATGCGACCAATGCGTACAATGAATGGGTTGACGGTTTCGATGATCTCTTCCGCAGACGTACCGGCATGGCTGAGATTCGTTGCGAGGCCTGTCATGGATCCCCGCATGCCTTGTATCCGGCGCAGGATAACCCGTACGGCAAGAACCTGGACAACATCCAGCCGTATCAGTACGGCGGCGAGCCCTGGCCGATCGGGTCCAACGGCAACTGTAAGGTCTGTCATACGGCGAAGATGGACGAGGCGATCCACCATGAAAATATGAATCGTCCGGTACGAGGGGCGTTTCTGAAGAAATAGAATGTGATTACAGTGTCAGGTCACTCGCCGTTTTACGGCGCAAGACCTGACACAACTCGACGACATGATCTGTTGAGTTTAACCGGGACTGAGCCTTTACGGTTGGTCCCGTTTTTCGTTTGACATGTGTGGTCATGATTTACCTTGGCCGGGAGGCCCGATTTTATCGTTGACAGTGCAACGCTCCTCACCTATCTTACGGCTCCCTCGGGTTTTTGAGGGCAACGACGAAACTGATCATTTGATACAGAAAAGAAGCGGGTGAGGTGAACCATGGATTTCCTTAAAGAACTGGGCATTGAAGAAGTAAATTACGGTGCGTGTTATGGCCCTGACGGCTGGATTGGTGGCGAGGATCGTGACAAGCTGGTCTCGATTAACCCGACCACCGGCAAACCGATTGCAACCGTGTTGCAGGCGAACGAAGAGGACTACGAAACAGTCCTGACACATACAACCGAAGCGTTCAAGACCTGGCGTGACGTTCCGGCTCCGGTACGCGGTCAGATCGTACGTGACCTGGGCGATGCACTGCGTGAAAAGAAAGACGCCCTGGGCAAGCTGGTCAGCCTTGAAATGGGCAAGATTGCGCAGGAAGGCTGGGGCGAAGTTCAGGAAATGATCGACATCTGCGATTTCGCCGTCGGTCAGAGCCGCATGCTTTACGGCCTCACCATCAAGTCCGAACGTCCGCAGCATTTTATGATGGAACAGTGGCAGCCGTTGGGCAATGTTGGCGTCATTACTGCCTTCAACTTCCCGGTAGCGGTCTGGGCGTGGAACTCGGCGCTGGCAGCGATTTGCGGCGACACCACGATCTGGAAGCCCTCTTCCGATTGTCCGCTGACCGCGATTGCGGTACAGAAGATCGCCAACGATGTCATGGCGAAGCATGACCTGTCCGGCATTTTTGGCCTGGTCATTGGCAAGGGCCGTGTCGTCGGCGAACGTATGATCAACGACGCACGTGTTCCGTTGATTTCCTTCACCGGTTCCACCGCGATGGGCAAGCGTGTCGGTCGTGTGGTTCACGAACGTCTGGGCAACACCATCCTCGAGTTGGGTGGCAACAATGCCGTGATCGTAACCCCGAGCGCCAACCTGGAAATGGCGATTCCGGCCGTGTTGTTCGGCGCAGTCGGTACAGCCGGTCAGCGTTGCACCTCGACACGTCGCGTCTTCCTGCACAAGAGCATCGCGAAGCAGTTCACCGAACGCCTGGTGAATGCGTACAAGCAGGTCAACATCGGTGATCCGCTCGATGCGAACACCCTGATGGGTCCGTTAGTCAACGAAGCGGCGATTCATGATATGATGGCTGCGATTGACAAGATCAAGGAACACAACGGCGAGATCCTGATCGGCGGCGGCCGTGTTGATCGTGACGGTTTCTTCGTCGAGCCGACCATCGTAAAGGCCGAGCATGATTGGGATATCGTGCATCACGAGACCTTTGCCCCGATCCTGTACCTGATCGAGTACGATTCCTTCGACGAGGTTCTCGAGTGGCACAATGAAGTCCCGCAGGGACTCAGTTCCGCCATCTTCACCAACGACGTGATCGAAGCGAATACTTTCATGGGTCCGTGTGGTTCCGACTGCGGTATCGCCAATGTGAACATCGGTACGTCCGGTGCGGAAATCGGTGGTGCGTTCGGTGGTGAAAAAGAAACCGGCGGTGGCCGTGAATCCGGTTCCGATGCTTGGAAGGCATACATGCGTCGCCAGACCAACACCGTCAACTATTCCCATCAACTGCCGCTGGCGCAGGGGATCAAGTTTGATCTGGGTGAGTAGTATCAGTTTATTGATAAAAAAACGAACGGCGCATCACTTGTGTGATGCGCCGTTTTTCTGGTCCAGTTTATCTGTATCTGATCTTAATCGATTGTATCGGCAGTGGTTTTTATGCGGGCCTCCTTGACTTCGATGTTGTCAAGATCATCATCTGCAGTTAAGGAACCAAGTCTACCCTGTACGAAATCTATCATAATGCTATTACCAAAGCCCTCATCTCGCCAACCGTAAGATCCATTGAACTCGTATCCGTCTTCTAATTCTTCACTATAAACCATTGTATAGTAGAGCAAATCAGTTTCGTCATATGGGCCGATCAAGCTGATAGACATGCTCTGGGTATCATTATCGTAGAGCATCCATGCATTTTGCCAATACTCCTCGCCATGGTAAATCATATAAACAGATCCTTGATATAAATACGTCCTGCAACGCCTTGAGCTAACATAATTAAGCAGAACATACCAGTCGTCATCATCACGCAAGATGACATCATAATCATCCGGATCGAATTCTGAAATTTCCCGGTCTGACGGTTCTGCCGCATCCAAACTGGAGGCGACCAGGGTTGCATCCGCATTCTGCGGCTCATCCTGTTCTGTTGTGTTCGAACAACCCGATAAACACAACACTGCCAGCAGTCCCAATAACACGATCATCAGCTTTCTCATGTCTTCCTCTTTTGTGTTCTTGAAAGTTGAGTCCTGAATCACCCGATATAGAGAGCTGCGCATCTTTGTTTCATAACTTTCCCTCACCAAAATAAGCTGCGCTAACAGCGCTGTCAACGATGGCAGTTACATGAAAATCCCTGTCTGATCGCAAGAATTCTGACATTTTGTTCATACCTGAACAAGAAGTGTTCAAAATCGTACAGTTGACAAGTATACCTTTCAGTGGTGATTAAGAAAGTGTTATAGACGAAAAGAATTGTCGCATGTCGCAGTAATGATGATGTAACAGATTGAATAAGAATTAGATAGAGTGGAAGAGGAGTAGATACGCCTCGGCGCACAAGTCCCAGCCTGCCTGACTGTATCAGAATGTCTGATAGTCTCATTCCTTCGAAAGAAGGAATCCAGTCATGGTGCGATATTACAAGAGGTTAAGTGTTGTCAAGATACGCGGTACATTGAGAGCCGTTTAAGTATCCAAGTTGTTATTTTGTCGATATTTGCCTGGATCCCAGCCTTCGCTGGGATGAGAGTGTTTTCTATTCTGAAACTGTCTGCTTCGCTGGGATGAGAGTATGCCCATTCTGCGACACCCTGCTGCGTGGGATGATTCGTAGGTGAGATTCTCAAGTGATTCTGTCTTTGTATGGGTTGCGCTGCGAGCGATTCTAAAAGTTGTCACACCTTTTGTATTGATTTACCCCGTGCAGGAGCCGAAAAATGTTCAGGTAGTCTTACGGGGGAACCAGACAGTCTGTCCTGATCTGTAATTCGTGTGAAATCGGAAAATATTTCTGCCCGGGTGCAAGCACGCCGGGCCACGCGGATCAGCAAATCGGAATCCCGAGGCGCTCAGTGGTTCAGTTTGAACGCTTAGTTTAACATGGTGCTGCAATCGGAGCAGAAGAGAAGCAACATCACAAGCGACTCGGGCCACCCGACACTTCATTCCAGACAGGCAGTATCCAGGTTTTCCTGAGAGTACCGGTCCAATAGCAGTGCGGGGGAAGTATGCTGAAGAATCACCTGGTGGTTGCGATACGGATGCTGTGGCGGTTCAAGCTGAACACGCTGATGAATGTGATTGGTCTTTCCATTGCCATTGCCTGTTGTCTGCTTCTATTTCAATACCTGCGTTTTGAATGGACCTGGGATCGTTTTAATGAAAACTCCTCCCGTATTTGCCGTGTGAATACGGAATCACATTACGGCGACTATGACCCCATGTACAGCAGCAATACCCCGGAACTCTTTTACCAGACTGTCGAAGGGCAGGTGCCCGGTTTCGAAGCGATGGTACGTATGGACAAGCGCGAACAGATACTGAAACTGGATAACGATCTGTTCAATACCAATGTCATCTATGCCGACTCATCGCTGTTTTCCATTTTTACCGTTCCTGTGCTGGAAGGTGACGGGATGCACACTCTTGCCACGCCGAATCATGTGGTGGTATCGAGGGACTTCGCTGAAAAGCATTTTGGCAGCAACAGCGAGGCTATCGGGAAGACTTTCCAGATCCAGTATGCGGAAGAATATGTGCCTGTCACCATTGGCGCGGTGATGAAACCATTCCCGGCCAACAGCAGGTTGCAGGGGGATGTGCTGTTGCCGTGGCATCTTATGCAGACCTATTACCTTGACAAGTGGGGGTGGAAGCACTGGGGAGCGCAAGTACTGCAAACGTATGTCCTGCTGGAACAGGGTGTCAGCGCAGAACAAGCGGAGAAGAGTCTGCGGGCTTTGCTGGATGACTTGGGAATTACGGAGCAGAAGGGGCGGCAACTCTATTTCTTCCTGCAACCATTGAACGCCATTCATATGCGGCTGCCATTTGAAGAAAGTGTGCATTTCATATACCATGATACAGATTCTACAGCATCGATCATCCTTGCCTGCATCACCCTTGCCATTCTTGCGCTGGCTTGTATCAATGTTACCACGATGTCAATCGGGGTGGCGTCACGACGAACACGCGAGATTGGAGTACGCAAGGTGATGGGCGCATTCCGTTCCCAACTCAAGCATCAGTTCTGGGTAGAGAACGGGTTGCTTGTTGGTGTCTCGCTGTTGTGCGGAATTGTCTTGTCGGAGCTCTTCCTGCCCTCATTCAGCCGTCTGGCGGATACGGAATTAGCTATCCATTATGATTGGATTACCAACCTTGCCCTTATTGTTTTATGGGCGATCCTAACTTTCGCGGCAGGTGGATATCCCGCGCAGGTCATGTCCGGATTCCCGATCATCAGCTCCCTGATTGGGGCGTTGAAGGTCGGGGGGCGTGGCCGTATCCGCAAAGTACTGGTGTTCGCGCAATTCACCATCGCCATTTCACTGGTCGCGATTACGTTTGTCATGGGCAGCCAGTTACGCTATATCGCTCGCAAGAACCTTGGCTACAAGGGCGATCAGGTTGTTGTCTTTCCCGCATTATCCCAGGGGGCGGCCGTATATGAGAGGATAATGAACCAACTTGGTACGGACCCTGGGATTGTATCCATTACAGCCGCTACAGCGCCGTTTAACGAATCCTGGAACACAATTTTCGGCAGTTACAATGGTGAAATGTACGCGATGGGCGCCACCATGGTCGCCCCGGATTTTCTTTCGACTTTTGATATGGAAATCGTTGAAGGACGTGGTTTTACTGATTCCATCGCAACCGATAAAAGCGAGGGCGTGATTATTAATGAAACATTCGCGAAAAAGCTGGGTGCGGAAGTATTCGGCTGGGATTCTGTAATCGGGCAAACCATACCCGGGTATGGGCCGAATGAGATCATCGGGATAGTGAAAGATTTCCATTTTGCCCCGCTGCATGAATCCATCGCCCCGCTTGCGATCGTGCAGGATCACAGCATCTTTACTTCGGTGACAATTGGTCTGGCGGCAAATTATGAATTCGGTCTCAATTTTATCTTCATACGTCTTGCGCCAGACCGGATTGTGGAAACCATGCAACGAATCGAAAACCTGTGGCCGGAAGTATCCCCACGCTGGCCGTATTCGTTCCAGTTCCTGGATGATTCCATCGATACCATGTATCGGGAAGAACGCCGCTGGAATGGCATCCTGAACTGGGCGTCAGGATTGGCAATTTTGATTGCGCTGCTGGGCGTGCTTGGTGTAACACTTCTTCAGGTGGAACAACGGACCAAGGAGATTGGCATCCGTAAGGTTCTTGGCGCTGAAACGGTGCAGTTGATGACGCTGCTGACACGTGAGCTTTCCTTGATTGTTATCCTGGCAAATGTGATCGCCTTGCCAGTGGCCTGGATTATCGCGAATCGCTGGATCGAGAATTTCGCCTATCGTGTTTCGCTAACCCCGGTGCCGTTTGTATCAGCCGGATTTGTGGCCCTGTTTGTGGCGCTGCTGGTGGCAGGTGGACTGGTCTGGCGAATCGCACATTTGAACCCGGCCAATCTGGTGAGGGATGAATAGGATTCAGTCTTGTTGGGCAACCACTACGTGATCGCGTG
The DNA here is from genome assembly GCA_963669175.1 of bacterium. Taxonomy (GTDB): domain Bacteria; phylum Electryoneota; class Electryoneia; order Electryoneales; family Electryoneaceae. Next base: position 4,657,723 of record OY769902.1, on the reverse strand, counting down.
GCCCGGGTGCTGGCACCCGGGGATGGGTTTTGTTGAAACGACTGACCTGATGACACCCGACAGCAAGCAGTCGGGCCAAGCGGCTATGACACCCGACAGCAAGCAGTCGGGCCAAACGGCTATGACACCCGACAGCAAGCAGTCGGGCCAGGCGACTATGACACCCGACAGCAAGCAGTCGGGCCAGGCGACTATGACCACCCGACAGCAAGCAGTCGGGCCAAACGACCATTATAAATGAACCCAGTCAGGGTGGCCCGAACCGCAAATGATGCAACTTCCGCTATCGCTTCAGCATCAATACTCTCACCGCATTGGGGATTCACATGAAGTTCTTGAGCGCTTCGGGACAGGGCGACTGGAACTCGCTTTGCCCGGGTGGCCCGATTTTGCCTTGTGATGATGTGGATATCCTGATCACACATGCAAAAGAAACATATCTTCATTCCCATCAGAAGTTGATAGGCAAAGTCGGGATTGCGATAGGATATCGCTTTATTTCTTTGCGAAGAGTTTGAGATGCGTCTCAATCCCGACTCACTCCAGGTAGCGTCTTTGTAAGTAACCGTATCACAGTATTTCTGCTGCAACAAGAGTGGCAACTTCATCACTTGTGAGTCGGGCCACCCAGCCTGTTTTCATGCGCTATTTTTGTTACCGCTAAAAGGGGGCTCGAGAACGGTTGCCCTACCCCGCAAATCAAAGTATTTTCCTCACTTGAGGGGATACTCTGCCCTCTTTGGAAGGTTTTTCAGCGAACCCGTTGATCCTTAAAGGGATGGGTACGCCTGTTCGATTCTGATTTTCTGTGAAAAACGGAACCTTAGCCCTCGCGGGGACTTCAACAGGCGCGTGGGCTTTGTTGTACCATTGAAAAGGGAGACTGATCATGGCGAAGATTCGTCCGTTCAAAGGGGTACGTCCCCGCGTAGATATCGCAGCAAAACTCGCATCACCGCCGTATGATGTACTGAATTCCCAGGAAGCACGGGAAATGGCAGAGGGCAACCCGGTATCTTTCCTGCACTGCAACAAGCCTGAAATAGATCTCCCCCCGGAAACAAATCCTTATGATGACGCTGTCTATAATAAGGGCAGGGAAAACCTGGACAAGTTCATCACCGACGGCCATCTACGTCGTGATCCGGCCCCGTGCTTTTATCTGTATGCGCAGGAATGGGTGAAATACAATCACAAGCAGGTCGGTCTCGTGGTCGGCGCATCGGTGCAGGAATACATCGATGACAAGATCAAGAAGCATGAACTGACTCGTAAAGCCAAGGAAGAAGACCGGATCAAGCTGATCGACGTCATGGGCGCCCAGGTCGGCCCGGTATTCCTTACCTACAAAGCTCGCCCTGAGATTGACGCCGAACTGGCGACCATCATGGAAACCGACCCGGTGTACGATTTCGAAGCGGATGACGGCATCCGTCATACCCTGTGGGTCATTTCCTCCAAGATGCGCATCGAGATGATCACCCGTCTGTTCGAGCAGGTTCCCGAGCTGTACGTAGCCGACGGTCACCACCGTAGCGCTTCGGCCAATATCCTGGCCCAGCGCCGTCGTGAAGCCAAGCCGGACTGGGATGGCAGCGAGCCCTGGAACATTTTCCTGGCCGTGCTCTTTCCACATGACCAGCTCAAGATTCTCTCCTACAATCGTGTAGTTGCAGACCTCAACGGCTTGAGCAAAGAGGAATTCCTGGCGAAGGTCGAAGAGAAGTTCTACCTGTCCAAGTCTGACAAACCGGTTGATCCGGAACGTCCCAAGCTGAACGGCATGTATCTTGACAAGCAGTGGTATCGTCTGGAAGCAAAAGAGACCACATACGATGCCAACGACCCGGTTGAAAGCCTGGACGTGGCCATTCTGCAGAACAACCTGCTGAGCCCGGTGCTGGGCATCGGTGATCCACGTACCGATGACCGTATCGACTTCATCGGTGGGATTCGTGGGCTGGAAGAACTGGAACGTCGTGTCAACAACGGCGAGATGACTGTTGCTTTCAGCATGCACGCCACCACCATCGAGCAGCTTATGGCTATCGCCGATGCCGGTATGATCATGCCGCCGAAGTCAACCTGGTTCGAGCCGAAACTGCGTAGCGGAATTGTCTGCCACCTGATCGACGACCGTGACGATGTACCGCCGGTGAACGACGGCGAATGAGGTAAAGAAAGTAAAGAACGTATAAAAGGTAAAGAAGGTAAAGAAGGAATAGTTACCCGATCTTTATCTTGAAGATGATAGATTTGCTGTGAAGTTGCAGGGGAACGCACTGGGAGGGGCGCCCCCTGCGACTTGACAGATTTTGAACACAATGGTGTTGATCCTTGAAATTGTGAAATTTCAATGGTTGCAGGTCGATAAGGAGGGTATCATGCGTCCGAAATGTCCGAAATGCGGCACACAGCTTTCGATAAAACAATCATTTCTCACATTTGCTATCAAGCCGAAGTATACATGTCGCAGTTGCGGGGCTGATCTGGAGGAAGCTAAACCCAGCCGGTCATTCTGGTTTGCTGGTTCGATAGCCCTTCTCACAGGATTTACCAGCAGAATTGTAATCGACATGCTGGACCCTGCGGTTGGTTACTGGCAGGAATTGGGTTTGACGGCGCTGATTATCGCAGTTCTATTGGCAATATTGTACGAGCTTGTGGGGAACAAAATTGCGCCTTTGAAGGAAATTGAACAGCAGTAACTGTATCGCATAGAATCCATGTTCTTCTATCAGGTCTAGAGGGAGCAAAAATGCACGCGAAATGTCCGTCATGCGGTAAAAACGTATCCAATCTGGAGTTGATGACCAAGCCAACGTGGGACGCGAACATACGTTGTGAAGGATGCGGTTCGAAGATGCAAATCAGTAACCGTTGGTGGTTGTTTTTAATCAACGTGAGCGTCACCATAGGTGTTATTCAGGGTAGCTGGAGGTTGATCGAAGCGCTGAACCTGTTTGACGGTTTTGGTTTGAATTTGGTACTGGAGCTTGTGGTTCTTGGTGTTGTATTTTCTCTTTATTTTACGATATATCCTTCGTTTGTCAGGCTGAAAATATGCTGATTCTGGAAGTTGAAAAGTTGGCAAGTTGCAGTATTCTGGAATGATTGCCATTGAGTCGGTGATGGCTCGATGGAGTAGGCAGGATTTCGGAGCGAGTGATTAAGGCAGTACAGCAGTATTCAGATACATAAACTGATCGAAACAAAGTAACGTCAACCCTAGATTTGGGGAGGTTTTACATGGCACAGAAGTACGATCGGATTTGGAACTTCAACGCGGGCCCGGCAGCGGTGCCGCTGGAAGCTTTGGAAGCGATTCACGAGAAGTGGTTCAACTACGAAGGCGCGGGCATGGCCGTGCTCGAGATGAGTCACCGTGGCAAAGAGTACGATGCCATTCATGCCAACACCAAGGCGCTTATCAAGAAGCTGCTCGGTTTGGATGATTCCTGGCACGTCCTGTTCCTGCAGGGGGGCGCCAGCACCCAGTTCGGCATGATCCCGATGAACTTCCTGCAGGGGGGCACCGCCGACTATATCAACACCGGCACCTGGTCCACTAAGGCCATCAAGGAAGCCAAGCTGTTCGGTAACGTCAACGTCGCGTTTGACGGCAACACTGTCGAGTTCAAGCGTCTGCCGAAGCAGGACGAACTGAACCTGACCGCCGATGCGAAGTACGTCCACATCACCAGCAACAACACCATCAAGGGCACCCAGTTCTTCGATTTCCCGGAGACCAATGGTGTGCCGATGCTTTGTGATGCCAGCTCGGATATCATGAGCCATCCGCTGGACATGGACAAGTTCACCATGATCTACGCCGGCGCCCAGAAGAACCTCGGCCCGTCAGGCGTGACCCTGGTTCTGCTTCGTGACGAGTTCCTCCAGACCGCCAAGACCGACGGCCTGATCACCATGTTGAAATATTCGACCCATACGGAAAAAGACAGCCTGTACAACACCCCGAACACCTTCGGTATTTACTTCATGGGTGAAGTGCTGAAGTGGGTGGAAGCCAATGGCGGCCTGGTCGGTATGGAAAAGATGAACCGTGAAAAAGCGGACACTCTTTACGGCTTCATGAACGAGTCCGATGGGTATTACAACTGCCCGATCGCGGAAGACAGCCGTAGCTTCATGAATGTCTGCTTCCGTCTGCCGAACGAAGAACTCGAAGCCAAGTTCATCAAGGATGGTCGCGCAGCCGGCTTTAACGGTCTGAAGGGCCATCGCAGTGTCGGTGGGTGCCGTGTCTCGATGTACAACGCCACCTCGCCCGAAGCGATCAAGGCGTTGGTCGAGTTCATGAAAGACTTCATGGCCAACAACGGTTGATCATTGACTCACAGGATAATAGGATAAAAGGATATTAAGGATAAAAGACATTTCTTGAAGTGACAAAGTGATACAAAATCTTTTCATTTCAAAATGTTGAGTAGTTATCCTTGGCATCCTATCATCCTTATATCCTGTTAAGCATGCGAGTAACCGAAGAGAGGAAGAGATCATGGCGAAGATTCTTGTCAACGACGGTATTTCGAAGCAAGGCGAGCAGATCCTCCGCGACGCCGGTCATGAATTGCAGATGACCAAGGTCGAGCAGGACAACCTGATCAACGAACTGAAGAACTACGACGCGATTCTGGTCCGTAGCGCGACAAAAGTCCGTACCGAGCATATCGACGCCTCCCCGAACCTGAAGCTGGTCGGCCGTGGTGGTGTTGGCCTGGATAACATCGATGTCGCCTATGCCAGGGAAAAGGGCATCGAAATCGTGAACACCCCCGCCGCTTCCTCGGATAGCGTAGCGGAAATGGCATTGGCGCACATGTTCGCGCTGAGTCGCTGGGTATTCATCTCCAACGTGACCATGCGTAACGGCGAGTGGAACAAAAAGCAGTACAAGGGCATCGAACTGGCTGGCAAAACCCTCGGTATCGTCGGTTTTGGCCGTATCGGTCAGTCCCTGGCGAAGAAAGCCACGGCGCTGGGCATGAAGGTTATCGGCTATGACATCGTTGATGTCGAAACCGAGTTTGAATTCACCAAAGATATCGACAGCATGCTGCCGAAGTGTGACTTCCTGTCGCTGCATGTACCGTTCACCGGCGCCCCGGTCGTGGACGCTGCCTTCATCGCGAAGATGAAAGACGGCGCGTTCCTGATCGACTGCGCACGTGGTGGTGTGGTGGATGAGGATGCGTTGGTAGATGCGCTGGACAGCGAAAAGCTGTGGGGCGCGGCGTTGGACGTGTTCGCCAAGGAACCGGCCGCCAACGAAAAGGTGCTGAACCATCCGAAGATCTCGTTGTCCCCACACGTCGGTGGCAGCACGGTCGAAGCACAGAACCGTGTCGGCTTCGAACTGGCGACCAAGGTTGTCAACTTCTTCGCCGGTAAGGGCGCGGTCATGTAACGATTGACGCGAAAACAGGAGGCTGATCAGTGTCAACCTGCCCCGTTTTCGAACCTGATAGAGTGCATTACAACCCGGACTTTCGTGTCCGGGTTTTCTCTTCCTTGTAAAGATTGATAATATTGATTATCATGGATCTATCGATAATACTTCAGGGGGATAAAATGCTATATGCCTTTCCCTGGTTAACCATTGTGATTGGTTTACTTCTCTTGCTTTTTGCCGGTTCGATCAGGTTGGGGGCCGTAATGCCTGTTCGATTATCGGGCCTCGCTTTTATCCTTGGCGGTATTTCTCTCGGCATTGCGCTTCTGGCGATTACTGCGGAGAGCTTCCTGTTGGGGTGCTTACATGGATTCAGTATTGTGATGTTTGCTGCTGGAATGATCAGCTTGGTAACAGCCGTCATTCAAGGCATGATTCGTGGACACTGATCGTCGACTATAGTGAAACCCATCGACAAAGTAACGCTGTGATATACGCAGCATAGGTTCCCACAGCATACCCGATCAGCGCCATCAGTACACTTACCGGCACCAGTTTCTCGTTATGATAAGCCGCCACGATCGGGGCGCTTGCCGCTCCACCGATATTCGCTGCACTGGAAATTGCCGCAGTATGGATATCGATCTTGAACAATTTGGCCGCGAGCAGGATGAACGCGCCATGAATGAAGATCCATATATACGCTCCCGCCACAAATGGCACCGCTTGTCCGGCCAGTCCGGCGACATCGGTTTTCGCGCCCATACGTGCCACGAACAGGTACACCAGCGCCATGGCCAGTTCGTGGGAGGCCGGGATTTTGCGTGCCGGGGTGAAGGATAACGCCAGCCCGAAGGTGGTGACCAGCAGAATTTTATAGGTCGATGCGGTAACAATATTGCCGATAGTAGGGATGGCATTCGCGATCGTGATGGCCAGCCATGTTGCGCCCATACCAAGCGCGACCAGGTAGAGAATGTGACGCATCGCGGGAGCGCCCTTGTCGATGACCAGCTTCTCCGCCTCCTCCTTCATCTTTTCCAGATTCTGCTCAGATACTCCGGTGAACTTGTTGAACCAGCCTGCCAGGTTCTTCGATTGCAGCAGAATGGGCAGCCAGACCAGGTAGACCAGGTTGTCCGCGATGACCGCGAGCCCGAATTCTGCGCCGGGCGTGCCGACCATCTCCTGGATAGCTGCCATGTTCCCGGTTCCACCTATCCAGCTTCCCGCCAGGGCGCCGTATCCGGTCCAGGCTTCAGGTCCGAGCCAGCCCTTCACGATAAACAGGGCAACCGGAGCGCCTACCATCACACCCAGCGTACCGATCAGCATGACAAACACACCACGTCCCATAACACGCACTGTCGAGACCACGTCCACGTTGAGCAACATCAGGACGAGAAACACGGGCAGCAGGTAATCCCCCATCCATGAGTACACCGGCGAATGGTTCGGAATCAGGCTGACACCACCAAAATGGACATTGGAGAAGAAGGCCGGAAGGATGTAGATGAAAAGGAGTGGCGGAATGAAGTTGAACAGTTTCCATCCGGTTTTCTTCTCAAGGAAAAACCAGAAAGCAGCATTACCACCAAGTAAAAACAGGATACCGGCCGAGTCGAGGATCAGGGCTTCGTGCATGAGCGCTTTGCTGTTGGATTGTCGTTGACGTTCTGGATAGAGGATAAGGGTGAATGAGATAATGGACAATACCTCTGAGCGATTCTCGGAATGCAAGAGGAATTGTGAATACTAAAAAAAGAATCAACGACACTCTCATCCCAGCGAAGGCTGGGATCCAGTCATGCTACAATATTATGAAAGGTGTAAAACTCTCGCAAGGCGTTGTACATTATTAGTAAAACGAGAATCCAACTTCTAGTAATGTCGATACTTGCCTGGATCCCTGCCTTCGCAGGGATGAGAGTGTAGCATCCTATGACTTCAAATGAGAGTATCGGTGTGTGAGCTGTGAATAAAAGCATATCTTCGATTTACCATTGGATCAAAAAGGTTCACACACCAGCGGGATTGTCGTAGCTATCCGTAAAAAGCTGATCATATAAATCATCCCAATTTGGATTAATTGTCTCAATCAATCGTATTTTCCAAGCACGTTTCCACCATTTTAATTGTTTTTCTCTGTCAATAGCAGCTCGCGGATTGTAAAATGTCTCATAATAAACAAGCTGTTTGATATTGTACTGTTTTGTAAAGCCTTCTATTTCTCCTGTACGGTGTTCATAGACTCGTCGCTTCAAGTTCCTGGTCACACCAACGTACAGTGTACCATTACGTTTGCTTGCCATGATATATACAGACCAGATTTGCATGTAAGATCCTCTAAATAGACAATGAATTCACGAGTTATCAGAATTGACAAGACTTTGCCACTTTCATCGCAATATAGCAGCTTGTATCAGAATCAGTGAAGCTCTCATCCCAACGAAGGCTGGGATCCAGTCATACTGCAATATTATGAAAGGTGTAAAACTCTCGCAAGGCGTTGTACATTATTAGTAAAACGAGAATCCAACTTCTAGTAATGTCGATACTTGCCTGGATCCCTGCCTTCGCAGGGATGAGAGTGTTGTTGATTTTTATTTCAACACAAGTACTTGTCACACCAGGCAAATATTTGGGTAATACATGTTCTAAAACACCGCCCTCACTCCAAACCGATGTACCTGTCCCAATGCGCCCTGTGACAGGAAAGCATAGTCGAAACCGTAGCCACGCCAGGTCAGGCCCAGTCCGGCGCTTAGCCCGGCAAGGCTGTCATCGGAGCCGCCATTACGGTAGTCTGAGCCGAGAGTGGTGTATCCGGCACGAAGTTGCAGCAGTTCGGACACCGTGAATTCACCGGCGCCGGTGAAGAAGATGTCCTCGTTCTGTTCATAATGTGCTGTTGCGGTAATGCGGAGGGGCAGGTGTTCCAGCTTGTTGGACACGCCGAAACGTGCGATCAGGGGAAGGTCTTCTTTGGTATCGTTGTATGCTTCCAGTTGTGCGCCGATATTCTGTACAGTTGCGCCAATCGTTACGCCATCCCAGTTGGGATCATAATAAAGCCCGAGGTCCATGGCCGCGCCGCTGGAAGTATAATCGCTGATTTCGCCACGGATATACTTCGCAGTCACGCCACCGGACAAGCCGCGCCAGATCGGTTGCGCATAGCTGAGTGACAGGACCATGTCGGACGCGCTGAACGTGCCGGAAGCCGGTGAACTGACCGAAGTATACTGATCAAACTCGCCGTAATTAAAATAGGTCATGCCAACCGCAGCATAGCCCTTATAGAAAGGCTGGCCATAAAAACCCATTCCGGCTGAAAGGTCGAGGGGGTGATCGGCGTAGGCTGCTGTGGCCTGACGGGTTGCTGTGGTCAATGCGCCCGGGTTCTGAAACGCGGCTGTTACCTGCCCATCGGCGATGGCAACAGGGAAGCCGCCCAGGGCGGCGCCACGTGGGCTCACATCATTACGCAGCAGATCATACACGCCATCTGCCTGCACGGTGGAAAAGGCTGCCAACAGGAACAGGGCAGCGGCAATGGCAATTCGCTTAGTACCGGTCATCGTCATCCTCATCGTCTACCGTATAGGTCCAGGGATCATCACCCGTGCTGTCTCCGGAATAGTCATAAACGGTCCATTCATCCGGGGAACGGGGGTCAGATCGATAATACATCCTGCGCCGGACAATGGTCACAATCCCGGTAACCGCCACCAGGAGAGCGGCGCCAATCCAGAGCAGGCTGTCAAAGTCAATCCAGTAGGCAATACCCCACCATTTGTACTTTGAACGCAGCTTGGCATGCCAAGCCGCTTCAACAGTAAAATAGTCTCTTCCGGTTACCTCATGAAACAGGGTCTCCGCATCCTTTCCAGATCGAAAACCTTTCACAAGTTGTGCAATGGCAGGCCATCCGTATTCGTTGACAAGGTATTCAACAAAACTGACCGATTCGAGGTACGCGAGCCGTGCATCTTCCGGCCCAAGCAACAGAACCCCTTCGATTTGCTCCAGGGTCAGCGTTTTATCAAAGACAACAGCACGCGCCAGTTTGGACGGACGTCGGAAAATGGTCTCTCCGCTCATATACACCGCCAGCCCTTCGGCCATCCATTTGGGTAGATGAGAATTACCGTCCAACTCGGTCAGCAGGTGTACGCCTTCATGCAGCGCAACCGCCTTGAACTGGTTGATGCCGTACTTCGCATCAGGTGACAACAGTACAACGACACGTTCTCGCGGATACACCGCGCCCCCGGTCCATTCCGGCAAACCACGTGTCAGATAACGGAACCGCGCCTCATTCGGTGCAATAAAGACACGGACATTCCGTGGTGTCCGAACCCCAAGTTTCGCAGCAAAATCAGCCAGTTGTTCGCTGTACCATCCGGCCAGAAGTTCCGCGTATTTCTGGTCCGGTCCTTCATAGTAAATATTGAACTCGCCGTCACGGAGTTCGTTCCAATCCCCCGGCGGCATGCTTTTTCCCGTTACAAATGCGCCCCAGGCGGGGGTAATAGCGAAGCAGAAGAGGAGAACTACCAGTAACAACGATGAAAACATCGAGATCCCCGCCTTCCACGCTGAAGCAGAACTCACGACACTTTCATCCCCATGAAGATGGGGATCCAGGCAAGTATCGACATGATAAGAAGGTAATTTCCAGAATGGATTACTATGTGCCGCGCCCTGCAACAAATGCCAAACTTGATGCAATATTGCAACATGACTGGATGCACGGCTATCCCCAAAAGAGGGGACACCGCAAGCTTCGGTTCCCATCCCCGACCACTGCTTTCGGGGACAGGCTCTTCGTGGGAATGAATGCTGCGCAAGCATTGCCGAGAATGATACGGCTTCAGTATGTCCTTGCCGGTCTGCTTCCCGATACTTGGTGTAGCGGTGACTTCTCATCATGCCACCTCCAGCGGATCGACATCGACAAGCCAGGATACCTTGTTCGGGATTTTGATCTCTTCATGGACGCGCCGTACAGCATTGCGGAGGATGCGTCCGGAGGGGTCATCTTCACGCCGGGTACGCACCAGCACCCGCCAGCGGTATTGACGCTTCACCTTTACCACCAGCGCCGAGGATGGTCCCATGATAAGCAGAGGTTTTCCGATAGCACGAAGTTTCTTCGCTGCTGTAAAAGCGACATCTGCCGCTTTGTCATGATCTTCTGCTGCGACCGTGAGCAAAACCATGCGCGCAAACGGGGGATAGTCAAAAGCTCGTCTGCGTTCCAGTTCCTGCTTCAGGAATTCGTCGATGTTCGGTTTATGCAGTGAACGCAGCACCTCATGATCAGGTGTCAACGATTGCACCACAACTTTACCCGGTTTATCGCCACGTCCGGCGCGCCCGGCAGCCTGAACCAGCAGACGGAAGGTGCGTTCGGAGGCTCGAAAATCCGGCAGGTACAGCGAAGGATCGGCGTTTACGATACCAACCAGGGTGACATTGGGGAAGTCATGCCCCTTGGCGACCATTTGTGTGCCGATCAGGAGGGCGGATTCATCCCCGGAAAAGCGACGCAATAATTCTTCATGCATCCCGCTTTTTCGTGTCGTGTCGCTGTCCATCCGTATGGGCGCAAGCGCAGGAAAACGACGTGCAATTTCTTCTTCAATGCGTTGTGTGCCGGCCCCGGCCGGGATCAGTTCCGCCGACCCGCACTTGGGGCATTGTTCCGGTACATTCTTCTTCGCCCCGCACATATGACAACGTAACCACGCACCATCGCGAGTGTTATGATAGGTCATGGTCACAGCGCAGTGATCGCATTCTTCACGATAACCGCAATCCTTGCAGATCAGTACCGGGGCGAACCCGCGCCGGGTCAGCATCAGCATGACCGCTTCTTCACGTTCCAGCGCGGCTTCCAGCTCGCGTGTCAAATCCGGCCCTATGAACGGCGCGTCGCCGGACTCACGTCTGCGATCCACAATACTGATTTCCGGCCAACCTGCGCCGAAGCGTTCACGCAAGACAAGCCTGGTCAAGCCGCCTTCTTCTGCCAAACGCAGGCTTTCCAGGCTTGGGGTGGCTGAGACGACAACCGCGACAGCGTTATTTAAACGAGCACGCATCAGGGCGACATCACGTCCGTGATAGCGTGGCGCTGGATCGGCCTGTTTGAACGATTCCTCATGCTCTTCATCGACTACGACCAGCCCGAGATTCTGCACAGGGGCGAATACAGCAGAACGTGCGCCTACGACTACTTTGATGCGTCCTTCCCGCACTTCACGCCATGCCGCCACCCTCTGCGCCGGAGTCAGCGCGGAATGAAGCACTGCAACCGGTACATCCAATCCCGCATGGATACGTGCAACTACCTGGGGCGTAAGAGCGATTTCCGGCACCAGCAGTACAACCCCTTTAGACTGGCTGACGGCCTTTTTGATCAGCTCCACATAAACCCGGGTTTTTCCGCAACCAGGCGGTCCGGTCAACAGAAATCCACGGTAGTGATCTTGTGACAGAACAGGGATAACAGCATTGACCGCTTCTGCCTGATCTTCAGAGAGAGGCGGTAATGGTCCCGCTGCGCGTGGATCAAATCCGCCTTCCGTTGCCAGTGAAGTGATTCGTTCTGTTTTGACCAGGTCAGCTTCGATCAAGGCATCCAACAAGGGACGAGCAGCATTAACCTGGGCGCGAAGCTGTTTCCAGGTTGCCTGTCCACCCTTATCCCATAGTGTATCCCAAAGACGTTGTCGTGCGGTTGCTTTCGCGGGAATCTCAGCCTGATCATGTGGAACGGTTGCTTTTACCAGTTCTTCGGTGAAAGCGGTTTGAGCATTCAGACCGGCTTGTTCTGTGATGCGCAGCAGGTTATGGTCTTCCAACTGGTGGAGATAACCGAACAGGCCGGGCATACGAATCCGATTGGCAAGGCTTGTCGCTGAAATCTGGCCTGCGCTCAGGACTGTGCGTGCAACCCGTGCTAGTGTGGCATGTTCACGCACTTCCGGTGGCCAGCCCATTTCCAGATCGGGGCCGGTCCAGGCGATTAGCAGGCGTGGATTGCGAAGTAAACCGGCCGGTAGCGCGGCGCGAATCGCTTCCACCCAGCCGCAGAGGTAGTATTGCGCGACCCATTTGCTCAGGGCCAGGATGTCTTCGGTGAGGATTGGCTGGTTGTCCAACACATCCTCAATGGGACGAGCGGTTCCCGGTGGCTGCTCCGAGGTAATCTCGACAACGACACCTGCCACGGTACGCTTCCCAATGGGAACCATCACACGTTTGCCCACAGGCGCAGCATCCCCGGCCAATGGACCGGGGAGATAGGTCAAAACTTTATCTGCGGGCTGTATGGTGGCAACACGCAGGTATGTTTGAGGTTTGGTCATTTCTGACGGAATACGATCTTTAAGGGTACACCTTCAAAGCCAAAATCTTCTCGAATACGACGTTCCAGGAACCGTTTGTAATGGTCCGGCATCAGCTTGGGATAGTTCATAAAAAACGCGAACAACGGCGGCGCAGTACGTACCTGGCTGACGTATTTCACTTTCAACCACTTCCCCTTGACCGCGGGCGGCGGTTTCTGTTCGAAAATTTTCTCTGCGAACTCGTTCAAACGTGCTGTCGATATCCGCTTGATACGCTGTTCATGCACTGCCAGCGCCATGTCCAGCACCTTACGGGCGCGCTGTCCGGTCTTGGCGGATATGAATACCATCGGCACGAATGACAGGTCGGGCAACTGGAGACGGATCTCCTTCTCAAACTCAATCGCCGTTTTGTGATCCTTTTCTACCAGGTCCCATTTGTTGACAGCGAGGATGAGGCCTTTGCCACGATTGCGCACATCATCGAAAAGACGGCGATCGTGCTGGGTCAACCCTGCTGTGGCATCCATCAGCACACAGGCGACGCCGCAACGATCAATCGCACGGAGAGTTCGTAATGCAGTATAATACTCCAGCGATTCTTTATGCAGCTCTTTGGATCGCTTCAACCCAGCCGTATCGACCATGCGAATTGTCTTGCCCATATATTTCATGGTGAAGTCAATCGCATCTCGCGTGGTGCCGGGTTTGTCATATACGATCTGCTGATCTTTCCCGATCAACTTGTTCAACAGGGAAGACTTGCCTACGTTCGGACGTCCAACCAGGGCGAGCTGGATCTCGTTCTCGTCAACTTCCTTGTCCGGATTTTTCTCGAAACCACTTACCACTTCATCCAGCAAGTCACCGCTGTTCATGCCACTCATGCCGCTGACCGGCATCGGATCACCCAGGCCCAGGCTGTAATACTCGTAGGCGTTGATCTCGTGTTGCGGTGTATCAATCTTGGTCACGGCAAGGATGGCGGGGATGCCTGAACGCAAAACCATACGTGCGACATCGACATCCAGCTCGGATGGTCCAACCTGGCCATCAACTACCACAACCACCTTGTCCGCTTCTGCAATGGCAGCTTCGGCAGCGGAGGAAACCAGGTTGTCCAACGCTTCACCACCGCGCGGCAACAATCCGCCGGTATCCACAAGCGTGAAATGGACACCATTCCAGTCCATATCCGAGCTGATCCGGTCACGTGTAACGCCGGACTGGTCATCTTCGATCGCCTGCCTACGTTGCAGCAGACGGTTAAACAGGGTGGACTTGCCCACATTGGGACGGCCCACTATGGCAATCATGGGAGTTGGCATGCTGTCTTTCTCTTCTGGCGGGATCCGGAGAATGCCCCCTAAGCCCGTCAATAACTATGGATTTCTGCTGAATTAGTCAGCGCACTGTAACCTGATAATGTACGTGTTCGTGTGGGTTCGTTCAATGCGTAGTCTGTGAACGACCCTCACTCAGGAACAAGCAGGCAGATCGTCTCATGTCTATTTGCTATTTGTGATCTGGGGAAAATGGGAAAGGATAACCTCGCAACTTTCCAACTTCTGAGAACCCGGGTGGCCCGATTTTGCCCTGTGATGATGTTGATGTCATTGTCACATTTGATGAATAGAGAAAAGTGCATTCCGCACGTCAGAATCTGATAGGCAAAGTCGGGATTGTGACCATACTCAAGATGGAATGAAAACAGAAGGACTGACTGCTCAATTTGAAGTAGAATAGACCACCGCCGGGCAAACACCTTCGCAAGCTACGGCGTTTTCAAGCCGGCGGGGCCAATAGAGATAGTTAACTTTCCAACTTTATAACTTTATAACTTTATAACTTTCAAACTTTTAAACTTTCAAACTCCAAAAACAAACAAGACCACAAGCCTGTCAGCTCGTGGTCCTGTTCAAATAAAGTCGATCCCGATAACACGGGATGTCGAACCAGCTTAGTTACCGGTCACGACCGGGAAATTACTGCTCGGTGCATGGTAGGTTGTCAGGTCATCGCCGAAAGAATCCTGATCGATCGCATTCATGCCGAACAGCATACTGTAAGCATCGTAGCCCAGGACGTTCAGCCATACGATTAACTGGCTGGAAGTCATACCGGTGTGGCAATAGACAACAACCTGCTGGCCATCTTCGATATGAGACAGAAGCTCCGTGGTAATCGGGCTACCCTGGACAGCGCCGGGGATATGACCCATGTCATACATGGCTTCTGACCAGTAGTTGATGATGAACGGATCGTTGGAGGTGTCACCATCATTCAGGTTTTCGTACAGGGATGCTGCACTGATATTATGTGTAGAGGCGACATCCACATAAGCAGCGAGACGATCAAGAAGGATTTCATCGACAGTCATGTCTTCATCTTCTTCGATCATCGGGACATCATACGTCGCAGTAGGGGTTGTGGCTTCAGTAACCAATGTCTGGCCACCCGGCGTCAGACCTGTAGTCCATTTGCCAAGGTTGATGGTTTCATCAGCCGTCCAGCCGCACATTCCAAACTTCAGGTTGTAGGCATTGTAACCCAGTAAACGCAATACTGCTGTCGCCTGGGAAGCGGTTTGGCCGGTATAGCAGACATTGACAATTTCAGCGTCTGCCGGGATCTGGGACAGGTTTTCTGTCAGATCAGCAATGGACCAGTTTACGGCGCCGTCAATGTGACCGAGTGTGGAGAAATCACCTGCGGTACGATAGTCAATGATAAACATGTCCACACCGGCATTCATGTGCGCAAATACCGAGTCCGCCAGGATGTTCTTGGTGCCACCTGTGTAGTAGGTGTTTCCTGCATCAAACAGGTCGGTGTAAAAATCCTTCGTGGTCGGGCCTGTTGGGTTACCATCATCATCATCATCGTCCGAACAGCCTACCATCCCGATGGCCAGTAACATTACCATCAGCCAAGTAAGCGACTTCAATAGCTTCATGTCCACTTTCCTCTCGTTGGACCGCCCCTTTCGGCGGTCTTGTTTGTATGGGTATTCCCGTTTTTCTCTGTGCAAATTGTGTCAGATTTCGCTGACACATACTGCTTTGGATGCTCACCCCGCAAGAATGTTGCAGGTGAAATTCCATCCTTTACATGAAAGCGGGACAGTTCTTCCAGCGGCCTGTCCCGCATAACGAATCGTGAATCATGTAAATCAATTCCACGGCGGCGGGCCGTCGGGAACGATATACGGGCTGTTCGCTTCCTGCTCAGCGGCAGTCAGAGTATCAATGTCTGCCTGGCGCAGGAACCAGTTGGCCGTTGAATCTGTTTCCGCTGAATTGTGACACACATATGCGCAGCCGAGGCCATCACTAGTGTCAGTGCGTGCTGTCCAGCGCCTGATATTATGCGGGCTGGCATATTTCCAGTTCGGCAACACCGCGAAATCCGGCAGATCAGTTATGCCCCAGGGCTCGTAGGTGTCTTCAGCGATCGGGATATGACGCAACACGACATATTCATATTCACGTTCATCCGGAATCGGGTTCTTGCCGATCTTGAAAGTGATGTATGAAGGTTCACGCACGCCGGTGCCGCCCACATGACACTTGTTACAATTCTTGTAGTCCTGGCTGTGACATACCTGGCACTGCAACTGGCCCCAGTGCTGAGTGTGGTAGTCGTTGGTAGTCTCAACACCGCTATGGCAGTCCTCACAACGCGGCATATTGGCCTGCTCGTAACGAGTGCCAACTTCTGTCCCGGTGCCGTGCATCTCATGTCCGTCATGGCAGAACATGCAGTTCTTGCCCATGGGGACATAGTGTGCATCCGCGGCATACCCATCACGCTGGCCCAGGTATTCCTCACCGACACGTGATCCATGGCATGCGGTACACTGATTCGTCTGGCTCGGAACCGGCATGAACCGGTGCCCCTGCACCAGGCCGCCTTCTACACTACGCGGACGGCTTACATGACATTCACCACATGTTGTATGACACGCTCCGCACTCATTGGCGAACTCTTCTTCGATTTCCGGATGGGATTCGAAAGAGATGCCGGAACGAGCCTCAAACAGGGTTTCGTAGCCGTGAAAAGAACTATGCAAACTGGTGGCAAAGTTCGAGGCTATTCCCGGATGACACGCGCCGCAGGTTTCCTCGTACGCCACCGAAGGATCCTTCACCATGCCTTCATGGGCGTCCGCCTTGGTCAGCTCACCATCCTGCCCGCTGTGGCAGGCAACACATCCCTGGGCGCCATGTACATCTGCCAGGAACATTTCACCGCCATCATCACCGATAAATACTTTTTCCCAAGCTTCCAGCTCGGGTACACTGCCGCCTCAGCCCTCGCCCGAAGAGGGCGGCGTGTCATCGCTGTCCTCTTCGACCGTTGCCTTCAACATGGCTTCGTTCGTGTGGCACCCTGCGCAGGACGCCTCACTGAGCGCGTGATACCCGGTGGTATCGGTCGGGTCTACGTCAGTCGGATTGTCATCCTCCTCCGAACACCCGATGAAATACCCCAAGGCAAACAGCGCCATGATCGCCGATAAAATCGTTACCGACCGATAGGCATGCATACCCAATCTCCCGAATTGATGTTTCAAAATTCACCCATGTCTTTTCTTGTAAATAAGGGCATTTTTCCTTTGAATACAACAAAGTTATCGCGAAACTTTTCACATAACAAGACCGAAATTATACTCTTATCCATTGTCTATCTGCAAGTCTACTATCCAGCAAAGCAGATAAGTCCGGTTATCTCACTGAATTCTAACACACGGGTATAGGGCATGCAATACTAGGGGGATAGGCAAAATGGGCCCGAGGAGCCCATTGTGAAACCAAATTTCAAAATATTATGAAACATGACTCCGTGATGATACAGTTGCTGGCAGGAGTGGTGGCGAGAGCCTTTTTAGGTTGGCGAAAGTTTTCACAAGGCGGGGTGGATCAGTCCGCCAGAATGTCTGCGAGCCTTTGGCCGCATTTGTGTCCAGTGAAGGTGGGCTGTTTGAATAGCGCAGGTTGTCCGCCCCTGGAAAAAGTAGCTTCACCCAAGCCTGGCCCAAAGGGGACAAACCTTAATCAGGGGTTGTGCGATCCCTTCAGGATCGGAATGAGGGGGATGATTGTTTCCCCGGCGCTTACGCACTGTCTCTTACCCACATCCTCTGAAAGCTTTATCAGCAAAAGGATTGTGGACATCGCATTTTTAGAATCCCGGCGGGATTCCCTATTTTAGCATAGTGTACAGGCCGTCTGTTTGGCCTGTACACTATGTCAGGATTTCTAACGAACAATCAACCCTGGAAGGGTTGCATAATGAGCAGTCAATATTAGTTTATTCAATTATTACAGGTAATAACGTAATTTATATCCTTTATAAATCAATTGGGTATCAATTATACTTTATGCAACCCTTTCAGGGTTGATATGAGGTTTGATCTTTTTCGTAGGGTAGGCGCTAAACAGACAGCGCCTACCCTACGCTAAAATATCCCACCCCCACGGGGTGGCAGAAACACGAAGATGTGAGTAAGAGACAGCGCTTACGCACCGCGCTACTCAAGTGTCACCTCTTCGAGGTGGCAGATTCTTGAAGAATGGTCGGAAAAAGCTGCACTACAGCGCCACAAAATCGAATTTCCCCACATCCACCAGACCTTTATCAGTCAGTCTTATTTCGGGGATCACAGGCAGCGCCAGGAAACTCAAGCTCATGAACGGATCGTAGACCGTGCCCATATCCTTGGCCAGTTTAACCAGGTGCTTCAGGTGCAAAGAGACCTCGATGGGGTTGTCATCGCTCATAAGTCCAGCCACGGGGAGGGGGAGGACTTCAACCATACGTTCTCCGTCGGCTACGGCCAATCCACCGCCAGCCTGAATGACCGCATCGGCTGCCACGGCCATGGAGGTGTCATCCATCCCCGCAACGACCAGGTTATGGCTGTCGTGGGCAATGCTGGATGCGATAGCCCCACGTTTCAAGCCCAGACCGTGAACGAAGCCGAGTCCGATGTTGCCGGTTCCGTGGTGACGTTCCAGAACGGCCAGCTTGGCCAGATCGGTTTGCGGATCGGCGTGAAGAGTATCGTGACGCACACGTGGGCTCATCATAACCATCTTGGTGATGATCTGGTCCGGGATGACGGCTATCGTTCGCACCTCTTCGTTGGCGCCAGATATGATGAAAGCGTCCGCAGAAGGGCTTTCCAGGTGAAACGAGGGAGCCGGAGCCGGGTAGCTGGGCATGGATTCGCACAGGTGTCCGTGTTCGACAACCTGCTTGCCATTGGTGAACACATGCCGTATACCGAATGATTCCAGGTCATGCAGCACAATAAAGTCCGCAACCGCGCCCGGTCCAAGGTGCCCACGTGTTTTCCAGCCCATACGCATGGCCGGGGTCAGAGTGGCGAGCCGTATTGCGGTAACCGGGTCCAGGCCATAACGAATCGCCTGCTTGATCATGCTGTTCAGGCTGCCGCGATCCAGCAGATCGTCCACATGGCGATCATCCAGCACAAACGCGATATGCTGCCAGGTTTTCTCATTGATCAGCGGGAACAGGTCATGCAGGTTACGTGCCGCAGTCCCTTCTCGAATCAACGCCCACATGCTTTTGCGCAGCTTTTCACGCGCTTCTTGCAGCTCTGAGGATTCATGATCAGCTTCCACACCCGCCAGCAGGTAGGCATCCAGGTTGGGGCCGGAAAAGCCGGGAGCGTGGCCGTCAATGGGGAAGCCGGTGCGACGCAGTGCCATGTCCAGCTTGGCATGGACCGCCTCATCGCCATGGATCACACCCGGCACATTCATCATTTCACCCAGTCCGACCATGCGCGGCATGAAGGAAAGCTCACGCAGATCTTCCGCGTTCAGGGTTGCGCCTGATGTTTCCAGGTGAGTCGCCGGGACACAGGAAGGCAGCCAGAAGCGATACGCCAACGGGAGGTGCTCGGTCGCGTCATGCATCCAGCGGACACCATCCTTGCCCAGGACATTGGCTATCTCATGAGGATCGGCGACTACGGTTGTCGTGCCCTGTGTCAACAGGATTTCCGCCAACCGTGCCGGGGTAAGCATGGAACTTTCGATGTGGAAATGGACATCAATCAGCCCCGGAACAACCGTAGCCCCTTTCAGGTCCAGGGTTCGTTTGGCTGGACGCGGACCATGCCCGACAACTCGCCCATCATAGATCGCCAGGTCGGTGGGCAGGATTTCACCGGAATGGACGTGCAGCACACTTCCACCCGTGAGTAGCAAGTCCACTTCCAGCTCGCCACGCGCTGCCGCCAGGAGCTGATTCATCGACGATGACATGATCCCCCCGAAAATCGGTTTCCAAAGCGATTCCCCGGAACATACAACATAAAGCCGCTTTCTTAAAGTGCTGAAAGGCACCGCAATAGATAACCCGGCACGAAATCGTGCCGGGTTCTATTCTTGCTTTTCGAAAAATCTATTTCACAAGAACCATTCTTTTCATATCAATAAATGAACCTGCTTCAATTCGATAAAAATACAATCCACTAGCAAGATTACTTGCATCAAAGTTTATACTGTGTGAACCAGCTTGCAAGGAACAATCAAGAAGTTGTGCAACTTCCTGCCCCATAATGTTGTACACAGACAATTTGACCGTTTCTGGGTGAACTAGATCAAAACTCAGAGTTGTTGTTGGATTAAAGGGATTAGGATAGTTTTGGCGCAGACAGTATTTTTTGGGAAGAAGGTTGTCCTCATTTATGGAAGTACTTAGCTTCTGATGCATTTGGGCCAGAAGGTCTTCTTCTTTCTGGTCAAAATCTGCTTGACTGCGAGGAACAGCGTAGGAAATCTGACCTACTTGGTACGCAGGATTATTTCCAGGGACTGTTTTTTCTAAGTTACCAAAATCTTCATTATATGTCATCATTTGATAATAAGTTATTAATTCTTCATATAGCCCCATCAATGAATCATTCTCGGTTTCAGCTTGCATAATATAGTCTTCAAGAATGGTTATCGATTCCTCGTAGCTATTATCATGGTTTAATACAGAAATTTTCAACCAAAATGCTGTCTTTCCATAGATATCATCTCCTAGCCACGCATTTAGTTCATTTACAATATTCTCAGTCTCTATCCCGGCAGAAAAACAACACCGTACCCAGGCACTTAGAGCAGAAGGAATTTCTTCAGTGTATACGATGTCCAGATATACATCTGCTGCATCACTGAACTCGCCATTGTCCTCTAAAGATGCAGCGAGAGCAAGATCATCAACAGACAAATATGTATATCCCGGGAAGTTTCTGACAGCATCACCATTCGTATAGACAAAGGCACCTAGTGGAAAAAATCGAGATAATGGAGCTGGTGGATAAGTTGATAAATAATTGTAAGATATGTCTAGTGGAGTAGAAGGTGGTTGCGCATTATAGATTAAGTATTGGTTGCTGGCCCCACGATTATCAACAATATCATTGTGCATATTTGCAAGATAAGGTACTGCCCCATTCAACAAAATGTCAGCGTTCTTTGAACTTGATCCAGTACTTCCATTATCGCCAAATACATTACCAAACAAAGGATTTAATGAGTGTCCCATTGCAATATTACTTCCATTTATTAGCATTATTCCATTCTCAATATTATATTCAACAACATTTTCCTCTCTAAATATAGGAATGCTATTATCTAACAATATACCAATTTTATTATTGCTAAATGTCGTTCCTTTTATCGAACCAGTAGAACAATTATGCATCGCTAACCCATATGAATCAGTATTATCGCATATAGTGCAACTGTTGAGATTGGCATATCCCTTATATACTTCTATCGTGGATGATACTGATCCATTAGCAATAATATCTGTCAAATAAATCCTCGATTGTGAGTCCATAACCTTTATTCCAGGGCCATTCGATACTAGACCACCATGAATATGATTATATAGCCCACCCTTGCTAATGATTAATGCTGCGGAACTTGAAGAACCACAGTTGCTGATGGATGTATATGATACATTTAATGTGTGGCTGTTAGTTACTGTTAGCGATTTAAAACCTTCAATATAAGAATGTGCTATTTGACTAGCATTAGAGTTGCCATCATAATTAATACCACTCCATAAAGCATCTTCATTTACAATAGAAACTGGATTAGTCGCATTACCTAAAATATTTAATGTACCAGAAACATGAATAGTCACATCCTTGCCAATTGTAATTGACATAGGTGTACTAGTTGAACTTGAAATATTGAATGTGCCTAGTACATCTATAATAACATTATCAACGATATCAATAATGCAATTAGCGGAATTGCTACTAGTGATTGAATAAGATTGACCAGCAGGAACAGTTATATTTTCTGTTATCCGATAGGGAGAATGGTCACCTATTTGGAAAGAACCCGAATTAGCACCTAAACATAATATATGGTTTTCAGCGTAAGGACCACCATATATGCCAATATCAGGTGCTGTTCCATAAAGATCACAATCAACATAAGGATTATCACCTGGATTACAACCAGCATCTACTAAAGGACTGTTATGTAATAAATGATATTCACTGTCACCGAATAATAAAGCACAATCTGTTAAAAGTGTTCCTGTAGTAACATTATATGATAAAGAATAGGCATTAGAAACATGATTGTTTAAAATGAAATCAGTACCTGATATTTGTGTGCCATAAGAATAAAAAGCAGTATTGTTAATATCTATAAGATTATTATTGCAAAAGCATGGTGTATTGTTATTATTGCTATTGCAGTTGTAAAAACCATAATTACAAGATTCAATGTGATTGTTAGCTATAGTTTGTATTGTGCTAGAATAATAAAAATAGAAAGCTTTGTTGCAATCATATATAATATTATTGTAAATTTGACAACCATTTGATGAACATATGTAAATACCATGTGTAGAACTGTTAATGGTATTGTTAGAAACAATAGCTAGATTAGAAGTGTTGGCATAGGATATAACAATGCCATTATAACAATCATTGATAATATTGTGTTGTGTGTGGTCATTAGAAGAAGCGCAATATTCAGCTTGTAAAGTTATAGCTGACGAATAGCAGTTATCAAAAGTGTTATGATATATAGGCATATTATCCCAAGCAATAATGCCATCCATAAAATAACTAACATGTGTATATTCCAAGGCAGTGTTTGCATGAGTAGAACGAGAAATTAGTTGCAATTCTTCAGTACCGGAAGGGGGATCTGGGTAAGGATAATATGGGCTGTTCTGATCATCGTTCAACAAATCGGTAGGGAAATTTGGATCATTATAAAGATCTTCAGACATATTACGATAAGAAGAAATTGTTATACTGTTATTAGTATTACCAACAATCACTGCTGTCCGGTTAATTGAGCATTGTTCTTGATTGCTGTTTTCGTTTTTGTTTTTCGATATCGCTTGTTCTTTGAAAGTCTTGCCACGCTTTGGCTACAGGGATACAGATCAGCAGATGTGTGCTGATAAATACCAAGAGTTGATGAGTAGTGATTGCCTCGTCGGCGTTCTTTTGCAACACTCTTAGCAGGAGAAAGACGATCATGGCAACCCAGATTTGCGACATCACTGCATTTTCGGATGTCCCCAGAAAAGACTTGATTTTCAGGTTCTGTTTCACCCATTTGAAGAACAGTTCAATCTGCCAGCGTTGCTTGTAGAGCTGCGCAATGGTCAACGCGTCTATTTCCAACAAGTTTGTCAGAAACCACAATTCCTTTTTTGTTTCCGGATCGGTGAAGTGTACCAGGCGCAAGGGATCAGGATAGTGGTCTGCCGGGGTTCCGTCAAAATGACCAATCCAGTCACCACGGACACCTGTTCCGGCTTCCACCTTTCGTTTTTCGGTCCATTCAAAGCCGACGTTGCTTTTCATGCGTGTGACGAAAAAGGCCTGGTTGCGATTGATCCTGGCAAACCAGGCGCTGTCGAAGTAGCCACGGTCAACCAGATAGGTTGTGCCTGACGTAATGGGCATGGTTCGCGCCGCCCCGATATCGCTGACCTTGCCGTCGGTGATGACAATGTCTTGTGGAATAAGCCCGTCATGATCCAGTAGGGTGTGCAGTTTCAGAGCACCTTTTGTTGTGCGGTATTTTGCCCAGGGCAACCGTTCCAGGCATACCGGAATCAGCGTGCTGTCAAGCGAAAGAAGTTTACCGGGAACGGGAAAATCATGCTTGGAAAACCTGTCACAGAAAAGGGCGAATAATGCCTGAAACAGTTCGTAGTAAAATCGCCAGTTAATCCGCTTGTTCGCTTCTGCCAGGGTCGACTTCTTTACATTGACCAAGGGGTCCATTGAGAACAGGGATGCCGTTGCATGCTGAATATCGCGTGTCGACTTCAATCCCGCCAACTGTGCGAACATCAGAACCGCAAAATGGGTGGATGCCGTAAACACAGAGGCATATTTATCAACATGATACTTCGTGGCAAGCTTGTCAAAGAGCTCGTTGGGTACAAGCTTTTGTATCTGCATCAATACGGTTGTAGATTGAGCCATGACTTGCATCCTCCGTTGATGAGAATGTGTGTGCAAACTCAATCTTACCAACGGCACCTTGTGATGCAAGTCTTTATTATTATAAAGTCTCCGGGATAGTTACACGAAATCGTGATAACCTACCGGACAGCAGTGACCAACAATTGATAAAGTACTACCTGTATTTCTAGCATCAATTTTTATATAATCTACGAGATAGAGGGAAACGCCTGGATCAATTATAAAGGATCCACCATTTTCTATATAGACTGTATGACGTAAGAGAAATACGTCATCGTCAATAAGCGAAAGGTGTATTAATTCAGTATCATGTAAATTAAAGCGATCATCACCATTAGAATAATAAGAACCATAAGTAGGATGAAACTCGTCAATAACAGTTAAAGCAAATGAATAAGAAAAGAGACAAAAAAACAAAACACAAGTAAAGAGCAGTTTTTTAGATGACAGCATCATGAAAATCTCCTAAATAGCGTTTATCAAAGTGCAATCTACCTTGTGTAGACTGCTTTCAGGCATTTGGAATAGGAAGAACCTTCGTGAACAATATGAATATTGATAAAATAAATACCACTGGGGAGATTAGAGAAATAATCAAAAGGAATAATGTGGTGACCCTGCGAAAGAGATGCGGAAATATTACTATAAACGATTTGACCTAATATGTTATATATACTATAAGTCATTGTGGCGTTGTAAGGAAGGTATAAACATAAAGAAGAAGTGTCATTAAAAGGGTTGGGGTATAGAGAAAGCGATACTTCTGTTGGAATAAGGATTTCGGTATCAGTAAAATGGGACCAGTCAGGATCGTATGGAATAGCCCCAATATCAGAACGCGATCCATCTTCGTCATGAGGAAGATCAGGATTGCCACTGTCAATACAGGGTGAATCAGGGAGTAGATGAAAATCACCAGATTCAGGTGAAAAGAGCAGAGGATTTGCATAAATATTATTTTCACCAGCGGAAGAATCGTAAGGAAAAGGAAAGAAGAGGTTATAATTAGCAACTATTGAAGGTGGTAAAGAATCAATGGATTGGAATCCGGAATTAGCGTAAAAGAATATGTTGTTAGAAATATATATAGAATTAAATGTATTAAAATTAATGCAAACGCTATTGGCGATGGAAGGGGTATAGAAAGTATTATTATAGATATTGTAGGTATTATTGTTACAAGATAAATTAAGATTATAATAAGAATTAGTGAATAAATTGTTGAAAATGTCAAAATGATCAATATAGTCATCCGAAAAAATTAGTAAATCCATGTAAGAATATCTAAAAGAATTGTTAATAAGGGAAACAGTATAGTAATAACCAGAATGAGAATCGCTATTTATGCAGATATTGGTGTAATTATTTGAAAAAGAACAGAATGATACAGAACCTGTATTGATAGAAATAGCAGTATTGCTGATGTGTGAAAAAGCAGAGTAAGCAACTGCAGCAGGTCCATTTGATAGAACAGAGAGTCCATTAAAGCAAGAAGATAATGTACAGTTGTTCAATGTGGCGCTATCGGGCGTAGAAATGTCAACAGCTAAAAAGCAATTGGAGAAGCTGCTATTATCAATATTGACTCGTCTATCTGAAGAGATAGAGAGGCCAAGTGAAGCATCTTTGATTACAAGATTCCTAATTGATAAAGCACTCTGATTGTGAAAAGATATTCCATTCCAAGCCTTGATATCTGCATTGTCCGCAAAACTACAAAACACAATACTGTCTGTAGAAGAGCAATCGAAAAGCAAGTTGCCATAACAGGAAATCGCAGCAGGGGAAGTAAGATTGTCTGTTTCAGCAACTTCAATTCGAGTTCCTGCTTCAATCTCAAACGTCGCGTATTGCGAGATCCAGGCGGGACCGGCAAGGTAGTACGGAGCATCAGCACATGGGAGATAGCCTGACAGAGGGCCGACCAATTCATCTTCAAAAATTCGCAGATCAACCCAACATTGAACCGACTCAGTGTCACTTGAGGTTATGGTTACCAGTATGCTGCAGTCAGTAGCGTTATTAGGCACAATTCCGCTGATAACGGCTGAGTCAATAACAGCGTCCAGTTCGGATGCATAGACCTCCGGTTGCAGCCAGATGGGATATTGTGCGAACTCTATCTGTAGCGCTTCGGCATCATCTGAAGCAACAGCAGTATAGCGGAATAGCTCGCTCTTGATCGCAGGAACTTTTTTTCTGGAAACCAAAACGGGAGAATGGTCTTGTGTATGGTCAAACGGGAAAGCGCCAATATCCGTACTTGAACCATCCGGGTCAGTGTGACCAGGAACAGGAATGCCGGAATCAATGCATGGTGATATTGCCTGTAAACTAAAGTCGCGTTCATCCTCGTTGACGAAGTATGGATTTCCTGAAATCGAGTTAAGACAAGTATCGCCCTCGACTTCTCGGTCCAATCGATAGAAGCAACAATTTCTAATATCAGGGTTAGAGCGGTCTAAGGCAGAAATTCCGCAAGAAGTAGCTCCGCCCAATTTGCCAACAATGATAGTATTCCAAATATCAAGAGTACTAGATTCATCGCATGTTATAATATTTTGAGTAAGAAGATTGTCAAAATAGTCTGATAGTACAATCGTATTGTTGAAAAAAGGGCCATGATAACTGCTAAAATAAATTGTTCCAATAAAGCTATTGTAAGAAATGTTAGAAGTTGAAAACATGTCTATAAAACTACATGTAGGCACATTATGATTATCGTAAAATTCCAAAGAAGAGTTATTAATTTGAACAAGAGGATTAATAATGATATTGTCCGACTGGAATGGATTTAGAAATAAATTATCGGTTGTTAATATGTTTTCCGAGTTTGACAAAGAGTATTGGTGTAGTGAATTATTGTTTATTAGGATATTAGAACAATTTAAAAGGGATATGGAATTAACAATATTCTCAGTTATTTGGCCACTACTACATGAGGAAACGGTTATCTGGCCTACGTAGAAGTTGTTGTTATGCACAAGAAGCTGGCTATTGTAGTGGGAAGTAATGAATATTGAAAGAGAATCGTAAGATCCTTGAGTAATATTATTTATCAAGGATAAGGAGCCGTTAAAAATTGATGATAAATAAAATGTGCCATAGCGTAAATTGCAATTGCTAATTCGTAAACTCGTGTTGTCGTTGGAAGAAATGTGTACTGTTGATCCCAACTCGTCGAAGGTAGAATTTTCTATGGAAACATTACATTCATTTTCGCCCTTGCCAAGTATTCGACCACCATTTATAAAACGGCAGAAAGAGAGCTGGTTGGTGTCCGGCGTGGAAGAAGAGAACTCCAGTGCGGATGTGAAAGTAGTATCATTCTCGAAATTCCAGATAATTTCCTGGTCAGGTTGTCCCGAAGCAGTGAGGTGGCCATATACTAAAAAACACCGGCAAATAGAAAACTCTATTTGCACCCCTGGCATGATGGTAAGTGCAGAATCAGCAGGAACGTATACCGTATCACCGGTAAGAATATAGGGACTGCCAGCGACATTCCATATGCCGCTTATAGCTCCTGAAACCATCGTTTCAGCTTTTATACTACCTGTGAGGAGGAAAAAGAAAAAGACAATCTTCAGAGTCAGCCCGCGCATATGTATCCTCACGCCCAAGTCTCAAAGCAAATCATATTCAGTTACATAAACTATATCCTTCTGAATCATTTTTCAACCTGTATACTCCTGGGGATAGGGAAGAGATTTGTAATGTATATTCGGTCCTTTTCTCACAAAGGGAGGCGCCGGTTGTCAGATGCCTGAATAGCGCATGAGTGTAATGTGGTTGATCATAAGGAGGTTTTTCGCCGAGTGGCAACCAGAATCAGGACTGGACTCTACCAGAAGAAAACCCGGCACGAAATCGTGCCGGGTTGAATAATCAAGGCAGAAAGGGAAGCGTTACTTGACCAGTGTCAGTTTGCTGACGGCACGGTGTCCATTGGCTTCCATGACGGCAAAGTACACACCGGCGGCCTGGTTGGTGGCCTGCCAGGTGAAGTTGTGCATACCGGCATTCACACGACCGTTGAACAGGGTCGCCACTTCACGTCCCAGCAGGTCAAACACGCGTACCTGCATATCTCCGGAAGCCGGAGCCGCGACACGGATGGTGGTGCTGGGGTTGAACGGGTTCGGGTACACCGATTCGATCGCCCAGGAACTGGGGATGACCGTCTCGCTGCTCAATTCAGGCGTATCCTGAATGTTAAACCATTCCATGATCGCGAGTAGGGTCTCACTACGGGTAAGCGTGTTGTTGGCACCACTGATCGCTTCAAAGGCGAAGGGGCAGTAGACCAGCTTTGTGTCGTTACCTTCGTAGTAAATGATACCGGCATTCGTGCTGTTGAAGAAGGTGGCCTTTGCAACAGCGCCGTTCACCGGCGTAATCGGGTCCGGGTTGTTGTTGTTGCCAGCGCCACCGGGGCCGACCAGCACAAGCTGACCATCCGGGATGTCAGGCCCACCTGCATCAGGAATCATTGCCAGGGCGGCCTGCGCAGTTTCGCCGGTACTCTGAGCATGCAGATAGTTGGCATAAAAATCAGTTCCGGCAAGCTGTTCATCAATGGTCTGACCAAAGATGAAGAAGTCTGCGCCGTTGTCCATGGCCGTCTGGATGGCTGTCTGATCAGCAGTGGTAAAGGGATCTGTCTCATTACCGGTCATCCAGATCACCAGGTCATAGTCCTGCAGGTAATCAGCGCTGGGAGAACTGTCCAGTTCGTTTGTATCCCAACGGTAGTAGTTGTACCAGTTCGCATCCAGATTTTCTGCAATGAAGTCGCCGAGGTTCGTGTTGCCGCAATCTTCAACAAACAACACTTCCGGGGTGCCAAGCATAAGCTTCTGGGAAACGCCGATTTCGTAATCGTTCGGCATACTGGTAACGGTCAACGTGAAGATGTTGAATTCGCCGTCAAGGCCACCCGCGGGAACGGTAAATGTAAGCGGGTTGCTGTTGTTGTTAATTTCGCTACCGCCGGTAATGTTACCCAGCAGGATTTCCTGGTTGCCGAAGTTTACACCGGCACGGGAGAAATCAATCCGTGCAGACGCCAGCAGGGCATCCTGCCAGCCTTCTTCATTGGATACGGTCAGCCTGACTTCGATTTCTTCGCCGACATCCGGGTGACCATTCCCATCCGGGTCACTCATGGACCATTCTTCGATGGTCAGTTGCGGCCAGTAGAACTGGGTGACTGCGTTGTATGCGTTCACCTGTCCGGAGCCGACCGGATGATCAGTGCTCAGCTCTGTGGTGGTGTTGATAACATAGTTGGCCCACTCGCTGTTAGTGGCATTGGGATACCAGCCTGCGACGAGGGCGCCGACACCGGCTGCGATCGGGCTGGCTACCGACGTGCCCTGCCAGGTGTCATAAGTGTCGTCAAACCATGCGGTAAAGCAGCTTTCACCCGGGGCGGCAATGTCAACCCAGTTGCCCCAGTTGGAGAAGTAGGAACGTGCGCCGTTGTTATCTACAGCCGCTACCGAGATGACATTATCGTAGTTGGCCGGGTAGCTCATGTTGCTTACAGCTTCGTTGCCTGCCGCTCCAAACAGGAGCATGCCATTGTTCCAGGCATTCTGGCAGGCGTTGTCCATAAATGTGGTCTGGGAATAGCCGCCGAAAGACATGTTGGCGATGGTTGCGCCATTGTCAACCGCATAAGCGAGTCCTGCTGCCGCTGCGCTCAACTGGGTGTAGCCATTGTTGTCACGATCCGAATAGCCGCAACGTGTCGCCATGATTTTGCAGTTGTACGCGACACCTGCGCCACCAATACCGTTATCGCCGACTTCAGCCATAGCAGCGCTCACGCCGGTGCCGTGGCCGCCGAAGTCCATCGGGTTGTTGTCCGGCGTGGAGCCATCCTCGTTCGGATGTGCATCACTGGCGCCGTTTACCCAGTCCCAGCCGATATAATCGTTGATGAAACCGTTGCCATCATTGTCCAACTGGTCCCAGTCACCGGATGTACCGGGCAGGTCGGTGAAGCCCATCAGCGTATCGACAGGGTAGTGGTTGTCATCAAGATCTTCACCCGGATTGACCCAGATGTTGTCGATCAGGTCAGGGTGATTAAAATCGACACCGGAGTCGATCGGAACAACCAGGATAGTCGCTTCGCCTTTGGTGTAATCCCAGATGTCCGGCGCGTCAATCGAACGAAGCCACCACTGGGACGCATAACTCGGATCGTCGGGCTCATAACTCCAACGGAACAGTAAATCCGGGCAGGCGTACGCAATAAATTCACTCTGCATGAACTCGGCAGTGATCAGTTCCATGTCGCTACCTTCAGGGAACCAGAACTTGATGTCATTCCGGGTCTGGTAACGATACTCTTCGTTCTGAATGATGTAGGGACCGAAGAAAGGCTCCCAGGACTTTACATTAAAACGCTTGAGCAAGTGATCAATCGTAGCATCACCGACGGTCATACTGCCGTCAGTGCTGGAAAGAATCTCGACATCATCCGCAAAACGGACCAGTAAAACGCCATCAACGTAGTCGCGGTTCGGCACACCTGCCCAAACAGATGTAGCGATGACCAGACCAAGCAGAATTGGCCACACGTACCTCATGGTGCTATCCTCGTAGTTGCAACAAAAAATGGTCAGCAAGCAATCCTGTAAGGTACGAACCCAGTATGCAGACAGCAAACCGGGAGCTCCTCCCCCGGGTGTGCTCTTACCTATTAATATCAGAAGGAAATTGTAAAGTATCCGGCGAAGCATCGGGTGAGGAATGTTAGGCTTCAGCTAAAGTATGTGAAAGAGAGACGGATTTTCGGATACCGGTCTCTGTTTTTGAATTGTTAGGAAAATGATCAGAAAGCCCATGAGGGTGTAATACGAAGGATTACCGGAAATCGTTAACCCGCTATTAATCATACGCTAACACAATCCTAACAAAACAGGATCAGCAGAAGTGTCAGAGTTACAAGTTGTCGTTGGGGGCCAAAGGGTTTAGCCAAATAATCTTTGTCTTAGAGGTCTAAGTGGTTGAATAATAATTGATTGTGGGGTAGTCTACTCGTGTTGTTATTGTCAAGCACTCATTAATGTCCTAACAATAGTATATACTAACTTATTGTAGAACAGTAAGATGGGGGAGTGTTGTTTGGATTGTTAGACTTGTGTTAGGACAGTGTTAGCGATATATTTATATCAGGTGAGGGAAAGCGCCTCGCCGCAGAACCAGACTGGAGGGCCGAATCATGAAAAAGATCATGCACTTCGTGCTGCTTGCTGCGATAGCCGCGGTTTTTTCCGTGGGTTGCTCGGCCTCCATGCAGATGACGCATAATGAAGCGCCGATCAAGCTCGATTACCAGATTCGTTATTCAGACGCCACAGCGTTGGATGTGGTATTGCTGATGATCGCGCCGGATGCGCCAGCGGTCAACGGCAAGACACTGGCGAAACTGGATGAAGCGGTTAGCGAAGTTTCGCGTCAGGTTCCAAAAAGCCAGATCATCGCACATCAGGATTTGTTCCGTGACAAGTTACAGCAGGCCTTTACCACCTCTGCACCTGAGATCGGACCGCTGCACCTGGTCATTGTCGGTTTCAATGAATCACAATGGCAGGTAATGGATGAAGAGCAGATGATGACGCTGCGGTAAGAGAATTCCAGCATCGATTTTTCCACGCCTTCCATCCGGGAGGCGTTTTTATTCTACAGCTTCTCACCACACCATTTGCAATGAACCGCATCGGGATCGTGGCCCTCACGCAGGCAGGAAGGGCAGACCTGTGTGGAAACCTCACGCGCTTCCCGTGCAAGTTCAACCGACACGATCCCGGTGGGTACGGCGATGATGGCGTAACCCATGATCATGATGATCGCTGCGATAAACTGGCCAAGTGGTGTGACTGGCGCTATGTCACCGTAACCAACAGTGGTCAGGGTTACAATTGCCCAATATACGGAACGTGGTATCGAGGTAAACCCGGACTGCGCACCTTCCACCAGGTACATCACAGATCCCAGCATAAAGACAAGGGTGATCACACCGAACAGGAAGACGATAATCTTTCTACGGCTGGCCACCAGTGCACGCAACAACACTTCACCTTCACGCAGATAAAGAGCCAGTTTCAGGACACGGAACACGCGCAGCAGGCGCAGGGCGCGAATGACAGCAAAGTATTGACCGCCGGGGAAAACCAGTGAGAGATAGGTTGGGATGACTGCCAGCAGATCAACCACACCAAAGAAACTGAAGGCGTAGCGAGCCGGACGTCCGACACAGATAAGCCGCAAGATGTATTCAACGGAAAACAGAATGGTGATTACCCATTCTGTAATGCGGATATACTTGCCATAGTGGGCGTTGATCGAACCGACGCTTTCCAGCATTACGGTCAGGGTGCTGAGGATAATGACCAGGATCAGCGCGATATCAAAAGCTTTGCCTGCGGGAGTATCTGCCTCGAAGATGATTTCGTGCAGACGGTATCGCCAGCCAGTCAACGCTTCTTTTTTACGCATCCTGATTCCCTCGCTAAAAATGGCCTGATTTTCAAACATACGCGATCAGACCTTAAGAATGCTAATCCGGAAAGCCTTTATTCTTCCAATGTATGAGGCAATTGTGCTGCTATTTCAATGCACATCGCCATGTCTTTGACCGTGAAGTTGGCATTGGTGTAACCCAGGTGGTAATAGGTGATTTTTACCTCGTTGAATAGTTTCTCTGCATCCATCTTCGCCAGGGCGTCAAGGGAAGGAATCCCCGTTTCGGCCAGGATACGGATGAAGACCGGGCCGACACCATTGATGCGTGCAAAATCAGCCAGGCGTGCCCAACTCAGTAGCACAGGTTCAGGCAGGCCGGTTTGTCTGGCAAGATGGACACGATTGGCCTTTTCTGCGGCTTGATCGAACAACTGCTTGGTATTCTTTATTCCATTGGCCGCCAGGATGGTTATCTCATCAGGACTGCTCCCCGGTATTTTTGCCAGGGCAACGGGCTTGGGAACACGACTCCTGGCCTCTCGTCCTAATACAACGAGGTACTCTAAAGGAATGCCGGTTTGGGTTGCCAAGCTTTCTGTTTTATTCTTCGTACTCACCGCCGATACAAGGTCTTGAAGGGTGGTGATCCCGGTATTTTCGAGTATGTCAAAGCGGTCGTCAATCTCCTCTTTCAGCACACGTCTGCCGGACATCAGTTCGCCCGTGGCAAGTTCCTGTTGAAACGCTACAAGGGATATTTTTGACAGGTCCAGGTAGTAGCTGCTCATGCCTTCTCCGGTTGGGGTATGAATCTTGCAAAAGTTAACAGTCATATTCGTAATCAACAATTGTTATGCTGGTATTAAAATACGTACCATGGCATGGTTCGAGAATTTGTGAATCTCATTGGAAAGAAATAATGATGCAGCATGTTGAACCTGGGGAATCGTGAAGTGATCCATTTCACTACTCGCGATAGTACACAAGGAGCCGGTTGATGAACACGTGGAAGAAGTCGTTTGACCGAATGATACAAGTTATGGTCTGGCTGGTATTGGTCTACGCAGTAGCGGAATGGCTGTATACTTTCTCCACTTCGATTTCCTTGTTAACTCCGCTTCGAGATGTAAGCTATCTGCGTACAAACGCCAAACCTTCTCCGGATTCTACAACATGGATAATCAATCATGTGCGGGAAAAGGAATTTAAAGAGGGGTATCTCCCCCAGATTGGAGATACGCTGGTTGCCGTCAATAACTCAGAGGTAAATGAGGAAATTGTACAAACCGTATTCAAAGCGGCCCATACGGCTGATGATACCGTTTCAATAACCACGTTACGCGATGGTCAACTCAGGGATACAACGCTTCAATTCCGGAATATTCCTGTAGATAAAGTGATCTTCATTTTTGTCCTGTTGGCCTGTCTGCCCATACCCTTTTTTGTCGTTGCATTTTGGGCCTTGTTCAAGCAAGGCTCCAATACCGGGGTACGTGTGCTGACCCTGATGATCCTGTCGATTGCTGTTGTGATCGGGGTAGTCCTTGAGAGTTCTACCATTGGCATGAAGTGTGGCTTAATGGGCATTCCACCCAATGAAGCGCCCGGTTTCCAGTTTACCGCGTACAATACACCCGCGTTGATGCTATCCGCATTAGGTACCGGTTTCTGGTTGCACCTGGCTTTTCTCTTTCCGTCACCGTCTGCTTTTTACAAAAAACGCAAATGGCTGGTCCTGTTGTTGGCGTACGGGGTGTTTGTCCCAACGCTCATTCAAGGGGCTTTCTTTACTTCACTGATGGTTGCAAAGTACAGTGCGACAACAATTATCATATCCATGGGAATAGGGTTATTGCAGTTGATTGCCGGTTTCGTTGTCATGATCAACAACGTTTCCACGCGCAAAGATCCGATGGAGAAACGTCAGGTCCGTGTGCTGCTGCAAAGTGTCGGGCTTGGGATGGTGCTGATGACCGTGTTCGGTACGATCCTCGGTTTCAGCGCACTCGGGGAAGATCCTTCCAAAGCAATGATTCTGATCAGTTTCCTGCTGATGCTGGCAAGCATGATGCTGATTCCACTCGGGTTTGCCTATGCTTTCACCAAGTACCGGTTGCTCGAAGTGGAAGGACGGATCAAACGTGGTATCATCTTCCTGATGACCAGCGGCGGCTTGCTTTTCGCCGTATTTATACTCCTGTTCATCGTCGGAACGTCGCTGGTAAATGCTATCGGGATTGAAAGCAAATCCAGTATCATGCTGTTAGCGAGCTTTATCGCTGTCCTGTACATCCCCCTGCACAATATTATCCAGAAACGCCTGGAGAAACGCATCTTCCGTACCCGCTGGAAACTGCGCCAGATGTTGGAAAGCTTTGTCGCCACCGCTGCACGATACCATAATCGTAAAGAGCTGTGGGAAGCGTACGGTGATCAGTTGCGCGCCAATATCGGCGTGAAAGGCATGTATGTTCTGCTATTCGACCAGGATCAACGTCAGCTTCATCCGTCGGAAGGTGAAATCCGTGCGCTCCCGGAAGGCAGTACCACGCAACGCGAACTGATCAAGCGCCCACGTCCGCTCGCGTTCGAAGAAATCCGTGCGATTGAAAAACAGGGCATCTCCACGGAAGAACAGCAGTGGTTCGAGGAAAATGAAGTCTCGATTCTGATCCCGATCAAGCTGCACGGTGACCTGGTCGGCGCGCTGGCCTTGGGATTCGAATATGGGTACGACGAAATCAAGGCCGATGAGCTGGATATCCTGACGTCAATCACCGAACGTATCGCTTTGGAAAACGAGAACCTGCAACTGATCGAGGATAACCTGGAGAAACGCAGGCTGGAAGAACAGCTCGCCATGGCGCGTACAGTGCAACGTCGTTTCCTGCCCTCCGAACTGGGCGAAACTCCGGGGCTTTCCCTGGCCGCGGAATGCAAGTTCAGTCTTGAGGTAGCGGGGGATACCTATGATGTGGTGCCGTTGTCAGATAGTCGTACCCTGTTTGCCATCGGTGACGTTTCCGGGAAGGGCGCCGGAGCGGCAATGATCATGGCGAATCTACAGGCCTCGCTGCGTGCCCTGTCCGAGGCGGATTTGCCCATCGAGACCACTGTCACCCGCCTGAACAACCTTGTCGCAAGGGCCACATCCTCCGAACAGTTTGTGACCTACTTTGCTGCGATATATACACCTGATACAAAACAGCTTCACTATGTGAATGCCGGGCATAATCCCCCGATTCTCATTCATGCCAATGGGGACGTTGAGCTGCTGGAGACGGGCGGTCCGCTTCTTGGTGTGGTCCCGCAATTCCCCTATGCGGTGGGCGAGCTTCAGATGACGGAAGGGGATCTGCTGACCACCTTTACCGATGGTGTCACCGAAGCGGAGAATGCCACGGGGGAGATGTATGGAGAAGATACGCTTGCGGATTTCCTGGTGGAGCGACGCAACGAATCGCCGGAAACCCTGATCACCCTGATCAAGGAAGATGTGGACCGGTTCCGTGGCGACACACCGCTTGGGGATGACCTGACCATGCTGGTGGTGAAGGTAAACAACTGAATTATAGTGCGTTGAGACTCGGTGGTGTGGCCCGACTTGCCGAGTGTGTTGTGTGATCTTATTGAAATATCGGCAATGATAGTGAATCTGTCTCTTGCGATACGCCAGATGAGCAAGTCGGGATACTTGTCAGAACTGATACAATCGCTGGCAGCAAATGGGGACTGTTTCCTTTTCGTTGCGCGGTGATGAGTTGTTCCGTGATGCAGGAATTCGAAAAGGTGGCTGTCCCCATTTGCCGGTGAGATGAGCAGTTGATGAATCCTCACACCGAAAAGGGTACAGTTTCCTTTTCCATCCCCTTTTTCACAGTGTTTGATATCGATGCGGGGAAAAGGATCCCGTCCCCTTTTCGCGATGATTTTGTGGTAGCTCCCCAGTTCCGAAGTTGCAAAACAGTTGTCCGACACTGGAATACAAAGCGATACCTGAGTATTTTGATCTATTATCAGTGTAATATGTTACGCTGACGGATCCTGTTTTTTGATCCCGCTATCAGGGAGATCCTCCATGAACGCTGCACGCCACAAACACAAATACCTGATACTTATGGGACTGTACGTGGTATGTATTGTTTCTATCTTGATAAGTGTCATTACTTTACCAGCACATGCAAAAATTTGGAATTTACTTACGGTTGGGCCAGATGAAGGAGAATTATATTTTTCTGTGACCAGTGATTCCGTCTTTCATCTAGTGCTGGTTCATACCGATGATTATGCACAAACATTTTCATTACCTTTAGGATTCGCTGGAAGTTGTGGTGTAGATGCACATCCACAATCCAATAGTATCTGGGTACACTCGTTAGGCGAAGATACAACCTTTTATAAGACCACATCCGGTGTCGATTCACTTCAAAATACCGGGATTTCAAGCGAGCCACTGTACAGTGCATGGAACCTGATGCCGGATTCAGATTCGTTAGTGTTCTTGTACAGTATATATTGGTGGTCTTTTGATACGCTTAGGACGACTTATATAGCTGAACGGAATGGTCTTGAGGGAACTCATGCTATTGATTATTGCGCCGGGTGGCAAAATGGACAACATCTCTATGTATGTGACACAAATAGTGACACAACAGTTGTTTTGGTTTCAGACGACTATTCCAATAATTATGCATTAGTGTCTTGGAGCCTGGATATACCTTCAGAAGACATGCGTGGGTGGGTGTTTCCCGGTTATGCGCCGGGTGAACTGTACCTTGTGTCTTTTTATACCCAAAACCTCTATGTGTCTACAGATTGGGGCGCCACCTGGACCCTGACCAACCGGTTCATGCAGCATTCCGTGAACAACGACTGGGTGCTGAACCTGTATCCCGGTTGGGGACCGGGGCAGATGGTGTTGCTTTGGTATGGTCCCTATTACTACGGTATTCCCAACAGTTTTGAAATCCTGTTTACTTCGGACTATGGTGAAACCTGGGAATACTGGCACAATCCCTCATCTGTGCCGGACCAAACCGAACCTGAGTTGCCCCCAACCATCGTACTGGATGCCTGGCCCAATCCCACCAACGGGCAAATCAGTATTTGTATACACGGCGGATCAACCGGGCTGTCACTGTTCAACCAGCTTGGCCGTCAGGTGCGGTGGCTGCCAGCTCAGGCTAATACCATTTTTACCCTGGATTTGCAGGATTTGCCCACGGGCAGCTATTACGTGACCGGTGAAAGTGTGCAAACCAGGCAAGTATTGCTCATTCGTTGAGGAGTCTGGACACGAGAATAAACCGGCAGCAAATGGGGACTGTTTCCTTTTCGTTGTGCGGTGATGAGTTGTTCCGTGATGCAGGAATTCGAAAAGGTGGCTGTCCCCATTTGCCGGTGAGATGAGCAGTTGAAGAATCCTCACACCGAAAAGGGTACAGTTTCCTTTTCCATCCCCTTTTTTCACAGAGTGTGATATCAATGCGCGGAAAAGGATCCCGTCCCCTTTTCGCGATGATTCGTCAGTAACACACATAGGCCAGTGAGATGACACTCGTGATATACGGTTGAAATCCGACAGCAAGCAGTCGGGCCAAACCAGGCGTGAATTGAAGAAGAAGAATCCGAAAACGAGAGCAAAATACCCGGCAATGGCTGCGATCCATGCCGGGCAGGGAGAATGAATCGGACGGGGGCGCATCGTCCGATGGGCAGAACAGCCGTGTTGCTAAGGAGGAAGGGAAACACGGCTGTTCCATGCACCCCAGTGGGGCGCTCTGGCCATATACATCAGCCAGTACTTCTTGCTTTCGCGTTGCTGTTTCCTACGGCAACTATTTCTAAGATGGTGTAATAATAATTGCGAGTCAATCATTTTATTAGTGTAAATATTTGAAAGGAGGCGATACAAGTGCTGAAGAAACAAGGACTGGAGAGCGAGAAAACCCCGAGCTGACAATAGCTCGGGGCTGCTCGTAGCAAGTTTTGCGTGTCTCTCTATTTCAGGAACACCACACGGTTTACCTCGCGCCAGCCGGAAGAGTTCTCCGTAACCAGGAAATACACCCCGGACGGTCCCTCGGCGGTCCAGTGCAACGTATGATACCCGGCTTCCATTTTCCGGTTCACAAGAGTTGCTACTGTTCGTCCCAGGATATCGAAGACTTTCACCTGCACATGTTCACTGGAAGGAACAGCGATCTCCGCATGAATAGTCGGGTTGAAGGGATTGGGGTACAACGCGGAAACGGCCCACTCGGTTGGGAGTTGTTCATCAGCGCCATCTTGTATACCCAATCCTTCCCAGTTCACTGAAATTGTGTTACTGCGGGGGGCAGGCTGGTTTCTGAAATGCGCGATTACATTGTACATGTACTCATCGGCAGGCAATTCAGTCAGTGTATCGACGAAGCTTGTTGTTCTGCTCATTCCAATCGATTCATAGTTACGATTGATCGAATATATAATTGAGTCGGACACCTCTGCCGGTTCATATTCCCAATTCAGGTAGACCAACCCGGTTGTATCATTTAGAGTACCAGTTAAAGCTTGAGCACGTGGTGGACTACTCATTTCGCAGTACAGATTCGCCCGCGCCTCACTGAATAACTGACAGGATGTCTGAAGTATCAACTTGTCGAAGTACCCACCAAACCTGTCAGGACGGAACCGTATCACCGCATTCGCTTCAGATCCGGGTGGAATCCTTGTCCCAATTTGCAGTTCAGTGATGAAACGATTACCTCCTGATTCGAAACGATAACCAAGAATGTCAATGGTGTCCGCTGAACTGTTTTGTAATAACAGGGTATCCACATATACTATACCGGGGATACAGTTTTCGAATTGCAGCAGTAATGGACTGATAGTAAAACCATTCGGGCTGGGATACTGGTTGACATAAAAACTGCTGCCATGGTCGTCCCAGGAATAGTCGAGGATATCATACCAGAAGTCTGATGAGTCATGATGCAAGGGTACGTTGGGCACCCATGTTTGAATCGTCTGGAACTCAGATTGTAACTCAGTTTTGCTGTATCGTTGGAAAACAACCGGGTTATTTGTTACAGCGCCTTCTTCCGCGTTTGCTGTCCCGGCGTCAAGATCAAGAAGGTAGGTAAAGTGCAGGTATTCATCCACGTTACGGATGGCGACGCAAGGGTCACGTTCGCTTTGACATTCTCCCGCAATTGCGCCTTGTCCGCCAAAATGCCTGGTGTTGGTGATGTTTACCGGCGCAGACCATAACAGGCCAGGTTCCGGATAAGGAGGGCTTGCAGTAATTAATATTTCCGAATTTGCGTAGTTGTCGTCGGAACAGTCCTGGGGAAAGAGCGGATCTGCAGCACGCTGAAAAACGATATACAACGTACTCATAGACTCATCATAGGTCATCGTAGGACGCTGTACTGTACGCATCCCTGCCCCGAGGTCCATCCCGCTTGCAAAGCTACGTCCATCAGCGGCAAGAGCCACCAGGTTTGAAGCTTCATCCCAATGGTAAATCATCGAGGTTGGTGTAGCATAGCGTTGCGGAGTCGTGTGGAAACCATGCACCACAAAGGC
Organism: bacterium; assembly: GCA_963669175.1. GTDB lineage: Bacteria > Electryoneota > Electryoneia > Electryoneales > Electryoneaceae. The sequence goes on along the minus strand of OY769902.1, from coordinate 4,617,396 downwards.
AACATGCAAGTTGTCATTCGCATCAAAGAGCAGGTTTACATCATTGTATGCACGCAAGGTATCACGATCTTCGCCGTTTTCCGGTCCCTGGAAACTGGTGATGTTGATAGGATTGTCCCAGTCCCAGGTTTCGCCGCCGTCTTCACTGATCCAGACCACCACATCCCCGTTGAAATTATCCAGAGCATGCTGTTGTCCATAGAGGATTGCGTCACGATGAACTACAGCGGCAATGGCAACTCGCGAGCCGTCCTCTGTAACGGCAATATCGGCTGACAGGTTCAAACCACTCCCGGTTATCTCAGAAAAGCCATCATTGGGTTCCATATATTGAAGCTCATTAAATTCACATTTCATGTAAAACAAGCCTTTTGCATCCGTGGAATCAATATTCATTTGATGAGCAACTACATGGATAATCCCAGATTCATCAATGGCTAAATGGGGGCTGCCAATTATATTAATACCGATATTATCGATATCCTCGTGCATAAAGTTACCAGGAAATATAAACCATTCTAATCCAACAATTGTATTCTCGTTCTGTAAACCACAGGCGAAAATAATGTCAAGAAGACGGTTATGGTTTTGATCCAGGAGGTAGGAAGCACAAGTGGCATAGTCCACGGAACTTTCAGGAGTTATACATAAACCGCCTGTGTATTCTTGAATGCTATCGTCAAAATCAATCGCAGAAAAATAGACGTACCGACCTGCAATATCTTGATCAATCCATGTAATAAACTCGGGTTCATGACAAGAACCATAATTGTCGTAAAGGTTGTCGAAACGAATATAATCGATTGTTCTTCCCACGCTTCCCGGTTTCTGGTAATCGCAGTTCGTACGCCCCACGATCATCGTATCCAGTTGTCCCTTTGCTACGTGTGAGACAACCAGCAACACGATCATGCTCAAAGTAGTCTTCAGATATCTCATGGCTCCTCCCGTATTCTATGTAATAGCTAATCCTACTTCAGGAATACCACACGGTTTATCTCTTGCCAGCCTGAGGAGTTTGCCGTAACCAGGAAATACACCCCGGACGGTCCCTCGGCGGTCCAGTGTAACGTATGATACCCGGCTTCCAGCTCACGATTGACCAGTGTAGCTACTGTTCGTCCAAGGATATCGAAGACGTTCACCTGCACATGTTCACTGGAAGGAACAGCGATCTCCGCATGAATAGTCGGGTTGAACGGGTTGGGGAAGAGTGCGGATACGGCCCACTCGGTAGGGAACAAATCGGTATCAATGTCATCTACTCCTAATCCCTGCCAATTAATATAATACGTATCTGAGCGCAAGGATTCATGTCCTTCAGCTACTGCGGTTATCCAGTATGCATATAAGGCATTCGGCATGTTTTCCAGGTGGTCGATATAACTCAGGGTATTTGATGTATCGATTAGCTCGTTGTCTCTGTAAATGTTGAAATAGAGTGAATCAAAGTCCTCAAGTGCGTCATATTCCCAGCTTAAATCCACATTTCCATTTTGAGAATCTGCGTATGCATGTATGCTGGCTGGTATCGGTATGGCTGCCTGACCAAGGAGATGAATACGAAACTGAGGATGATTTGTACTTGATGTCCGAATTACAATCTCATCGGCAAAGTTACCGGAGACTTCTGGGGAAAAGGTTGTTGTCACCTCGTGCATGGTGACAGGGGCAATCATGTCACCAATGTGAAGGTCAATACTGAACAGGTTGTTATCGGCAATGTACTGAATATTAAGAATCTCAACTGTTTCGAGTGTGTTGTTGATAATCACATGATCCATAGACGTGGTAGCGCCAGGGTAAATGGTGCCTAAGCGAATCGTTGAAGGATCACTAAATATTCCCGGCCGTAAAGGAGGATAGGTTACATTGAAGCTATTTCCATGCAACTCCCAGGAATAATGAAGTGGATCGGTCCAAAAATCAGTTGAATCATGGTGCAAGGGCACGTTGGGAACCCAGGCTGCGAACGCTTCGAATTCGTCTATCAGTGTGGTTTTTTCATAACGCTGGAACACGACTGGATTGTTGGTTGCATTCCCTTCTTCCATACCTGCTGTTCCTGCATCCAGATCGAGCAGGTACGTGATGTGTAAATACTCATCATCGTTTCGGATTGCAACGCAGGGATCACGTTCACTTTTACATTCCCCCGCAGCAGCGCCACCTTCTCCTTCAAAATGCGTATTGGTAATGTTGACCGGTGTGGACCAGAGACGACCTGCGGTAGGGAAAGGCGGGCTGGCAGTGACAAATATCTCCGAATTCGCATAGCCGTCATCAGAACAGTCTTCAGGAAAAGCGGGATCGCCGGCACGCTGGTAGACCATGAACAGGATATGTGTATTTGCATCATAGGCCATCGTGGGACGTTGAACTGTCCGCATTCCGCCGCCAAGCGACATGTGGGAATCGAGTTCACGTGCATCAACCGCCAGATGGGTGACTTCAAAGGCTTCATCCCAGTGATAGATCAGGGAGGTCGAGGTGGTATAACGTTCCGGTGCAGTATGGAAACCGTGGACTACAAAGGCGACGTGCAGGGTGCCATTGGCGTCAAACAGGACATTCACATCGTTGTATGCGCGTAGTGTGTCACGATCTTCACCGTCTTCCGGCCCCTGGAAATCGGTGATGTTAATGGGATTGTCCCAGTCCCAGGTTTCGCCGCCGTCTTCACTGATCCAGACAACCATATCGCCGTTGAAATTGTCCGGCGCATATGCTTGATCGTTCAGGACAGCATCACGGTGCATGACGGCAGCAATCGCAACTCGTGAACCGTCTTCAGTGACCGCGATATCGGCAGACAGGTTGAGGCCGTATGGGGTGATTTCGGTGAAACTTCCAATCGGTTCGAGATGATAGCCGTCCTCACTATACTGGCATTGGATGTAATACAGACCTCGAGCATTTGTTGAATCAATATTCATCTGGTGAGCAACAATATGAATGATACCGTTTTCTGTGATGCAAATATGCGGTGTACCGATAATGCTGATGTCAATGTTGTCGATAGCTGTTTCCAGGAATATCTCAGGAAAGTCAATCCAGTCACAACTGGCTACCGTATTACTGTCCAGTTTTCCATAGGCAGTGACATATCTATAGAAATCGGAGTAATAATGGACATCATCGTAATACGTGGCTAGTGACACATAATCAACCAGACCGTGCCCATTTATTTGTGCTCCAGCGGGGGAGGAGTTATACCCATTATCACAATCGAAAATTGTATAAGCTGCATATCGACGTTCATCTTGTTCCTTGATCCACACTAAAAGGTCCGGATCATAGCAGTATCCGTATTCACCAGGGAAATTATCAATGGTCCTTCCCACACTCCCGGCTTTCTGGTAATCAATGGATGAATAGCCCACAATCATCGTATCGAGTTGGGCTAAAACAGGTGAAACAAGCAACAGTATCACGAAGACGAAAAGGAAGGGTTTGATGTTTTTCATACTATTCTCCCCATGCAAGTTCCCATCTACATATAAACTGTATTAGAAAGGGCTGAAATGCAAGAGCTTCAGGGGATTCAACAGAAAAAACCCGTCCACTGGGACGGGTTTACGCTCGGGGTAGAAGGGTGGGCGCTGTCAACTCCCCGATGCGACTTTTTTACTCCTCTATCTCAACATCCTTATCGTCCGTGAAAAGGATTCTTCGAAGTCAGCCAGTCTCGCCATTGCAGTAGTGTGCCGGCTTATGGTGGCTAAATCATGCCTGTTATTCTGCCTGTCCATTGAAAACTGTAACCCGGAATGGAAGTTGGAAGTTGTTGTGATATAGCCCTTTCCGTATCCCAGGCGAGCGTTCGGCTTCTCACCGGGGATTAACAGTGGGCCATTGATCGCTTCCACATCGAAGGTCACACATTGCGCGTTGGAACAATTAGGATTCAACACCATGGTATAGGTCGGTGTATTGATGTACTGGGCATGGGATTCGAACCTGCTGCTGTCGCCATTAGTGATCGTGTAGCAAACCTTGTACGTGACATCATCCTGTTTTTGCCATTGCAACTTCACACTTTCGGGCGAAGAACACTCGGCCATGCTGTTGTTGGCTAGCCTGCTATCATTGGCGAACATCCCTGACGGTGTTTCCGGGAAAGAAGCCGTTCCCCAGGACAGACGGTCGTTCGCCAGGATGGAATACTGCAGGTCACCGGAGGCGGGCAGGTCAACAATGCCAAAACCACGTACCAGGGAACCATCGATATACGTCGGGATACGTTGGTCGTCTATCTTGACTTCCGGAGCTTCAGAATTGTCTGTGCTGGCAAAAAGAACGGTTACTTGAGTACCCTGATCAGATTCTTGAGCAAGTAAAGATAACGCAAAATACACATCATCCTGCTTATCATCATTGTTGTTCCAGCAACCGATCATGATTACCAGAACAAGCGAAGCAAGAAATATGTAAAGTGTAGCCAGGCGCATAACGACTCCTTTGTAAATCTCCCTGAATGCCTGGAGCGAATGTGAACTGTTGCGTTACCGTAATGAACAAGTTGCTGCGTTTAGTCTCTTCACAAACAAACTGTATGCCAATATGATTTTACAGGTGTAAAAAACCTTACACGGTCTATGTAAACCATTGATAATTATAGTATTATAGGAGAGGGTGGTCAGCATTGAGGCTTCCATGCCTGAGTCAGGACAGTTGTGGCAGGATTGCCACATGTGTGTATAGAAGACCTGCAGGTGGTGTTCTTGTCGAAGTTGGAGCAGTCTGAATGCCTGTTAATGAGCAGTCACATGCTGTATCTTATTAAGGTTGGTGGAATCTGTTTGTTGACCTTGGAGGGAAAGATGAAGCACATCTGCACGTGGGCGCTGTTTGTACTGCTGACGTTATCTGCCTCAGCGTTTGAATTGCCGTCAGCCCTGGTCGTTGAACTGAATGATGATACGGCTGAACAGGCGCGATATGCAGAGTATGTGCCTGTAGCATTAGCGAAGCTGGACCTGGAAAACCTCCACATTCGCCCTGTCTTTTACGAACCTCAAGATGATTTCCACAAAGAACTGTGGATGCGGCATGAGTTGAACCGCTGGTTTGAGGTCCGGTGGGATAACGGCGCCGATGCGGCCAGTATCTATGGACAGATTAAAACGGATTCCGAAGTTCTGACGGTTGAAATTTCAGAATACCATGTGGCCCAGGTATATCCGGATGACTTTAACAATTACACCATGTGGGGGCTGAACCAGATGGATCTGCCTGACGCATGGGATATTGTCACGGGTGATACATCGGTTGTCATCACCACAATCGATACCGGTTGCGAGATATTTCATGAGGATCTGGCTGCTAATATTCATGTGAACCCGGATGAAGACATCAACGGCAACGGCGTGTTCGATACTACCAGTGTTGATGATGGTGGTGACCTGGATGGGATCGACAATGACAACAACGGTTTCGTTGATGATGTTGCCGGGTGGGATTTTGTTTCGATAGACCGGGAAGACGTCGAACAGATATATGGTGTGCCTGAAGGTGAGGAGTATTCACCACGTGACAACAAGGTATGGCATGATATTCATGGACATGGCACCCACGTCGCCGGCACATCCGCTTCGGTTACCGATAATGATATCGGTGTGCCCTCGGCTTCCTGGAATGTTCGGTCCATGCCGTTACGAGCCGGATACAGCATCCTGATTGGCGGGTCAACCCTGTATGGCGTGGGGTATCCTGTCGATTTTTCTGCTGCAATCCAGTACGCTGCGGATAACGGCGCTCGAATCATCAGCATTTCCTTCGGCGGCGGGGGAAGCTTGCAGGCCTACCAGAACGCGATCAACTATGCCCGTAACCTGGGAACATTAACCCTTGCTGCGGCAGGCAACGAAGGCAGCAGCGCCCAGAGTTATCCGGCAGCGTATAACAACGTGATCGCGGTGGCGGCTACAAGTCCCGGCGATGTAGTTGCGAATTTCTCCAATTATGGTACCTGGGTTGATCTCGCCGCGCCGGGCACGAGCATCTGGAGCACTATTTCCAACAACCTGTACCACAACTACAACTATGTAGCGTGGGATGGCACCTCCATGGCCTGCCCGAATGCAGCGGGAGTGGCCGGGTTGATCCTGTCGCTGGACCCGGAGATGAGTGTTGACCGTCTGGAAGAGTTGCTGCTGATAGGATGCGATAATATTGACAGCTTTAATCCCGGGTATGCCAACATGCTTGGCGCCGGACGTGTCAACGCCTACAATTCCCTTGTCCTCGCACAATCTCCGCATCTGACCATTACCGATATGCAAATGTCGGATCCTAACGATAACGGACGTATCGATCCGGGCGAGACCATTGATGTTGTCATCACAGTCGCTTGCGATGCGGATTGGGAAAATGCTACAGATGTGGCTGCCTTGATGACACTCGATGATGATAACATTGACATCGTCACCGCTGGCGTAAATCTTGGTGACCTTGCCGCTGGAGAAACGACAGATAATTCCGGTACACCGTTCCAGTTTACAGTTCCGGCGGATTGGGAAACCGGCAGAATGGTTGAGATGGGGATTACGCTGACCGCCCAGCCGGGTGATTTTGTTCTTCAGGAAACGTGGTCAATCCTGATTGGCGTTCCCGGTGTGATCCTGGTAGATGATGATGGCGGCGCAGATTTTGATTCCTACCTGCAGAGCGACTTGAATGAACTGGAGATTATTTTCCAGACCGTATCCGCAGCGGAGGCAACTCCGGATATAACAGCGTTTGACGGATGCAACAAAGTTATCTGGCTGACGGGCGATGTTGATCAGCCACTTTCCGAAAGTGATCAGCAGTTGATCCAGGGTATGCTTGCGGCAGGGAAGAGGGTTTTCCTGTTCGGTCAGAATATTGATGAACAACTGACCGGCACAGATTTTTACCATGATGTTCTGAAGGCTGAATCGGATGCTGACGCGACAACCCAACAGGCGCTCACAGCTTCCGATGGCGCTGCCGGTCCCGTGATCACAGGCTCACAGTTGGCTCTACTGGGTGCTGGCGATGGCGCAGGGAACAGTACCGATCCGGACGCGATTATCCCGCAGGGCGGTGCAGTCGCAGCGTACAATTATGTCTCAGGTGGCGGAATTGGTGCGCTGTACTTTGAGACAGAAACGTACAAGCTGATGTATTGCGCTTTTGCGGTTGAAGCGATCACAGGCGCGGGACCGACCATTCGCCGTGTTGAGCTGCTGGAAGCGGCACTGAACTGGTTCGATGCTCCTGTCGGTGTCGCGCCGGAATTCGGGACTTCGCTCCCGACTGAATTCGCCGTACAGTCAGCCTGGCCGAATCCGTTCAATCCTACGGTCAGCCTGTCGGTAGCCTTGCCGTCAGCAGGGAATATTCAGGTGGAAGTGGTGGATGTGTTGGGGCGCCAGGTTGCCACCTGGACAGAACACCGGATGCAGGCCGGATACCGGACAATCACCTGGAACGGGGCGGAAGCGGCTTCGGGTGTGTATTTCATTCGCCTGATGCACGAAAGCGGCTTGAACGCAATTCAACGGGTTGTGTTGTTGAAGTGAAAAAAGTGGCAAGTGAAAAAGGTGAAAAAAGATAGATTTGGTTCGTTGATTGAATCGGGCCAAATAGCTTTTGTAACTGATACATGAGATAGCTAAAGAAAAACAGGGACTGACCCGTAGCGGTCTGTCCCGTTTTTCGTGTCTTTTTACAGGTGAAGTCTATGAAGCATACAAGCTTCGCCCTCTACATCCATGTACCCTTCTGTGTTCGCAAGTGCCCGTACTGCGCGTTCTCGTCCTGCGAAATCGGTGCGGGCAACGAGGCGCTTGTCGCACAATACCTGGATACCCTGGACCGGGAGGCGGAGCTTCTTTCCCAGGAACAGCACTGGAAAGGAATGGAAGCGCACTCCCTTTTCCTCGGTGGTGGCACGCCCTCGCTGCTGACACCTGCCCAGGTATCCCGGCTGGTTTCCATTGCTGAACGTCACTTCAGGATTCGCCCGGACGCTGAAAGAACCCTCGAGATCAATCCCGGTACGTTTGACGGTGAAAAGGCGGTCTGCTGGTGTGAGCTGGGCTTTAACCGTGTATCGCTCGGGGTACAATCGCTGGACCGTCCCATTTTAAAACGTTTGGGACGTATCCACGATGCCGAGCAGGCCCGGAAAGCCTTTCAACTCTTGCGGAACGCTGGATTTGACAACGTCGGTGTGGACCTGATTTTCGGGGTGCAGACGGCTCGAGTAGCGCGTGACGAGGCGAGAGGACGCCATGAGATGCTGTCGATCGACGATGAGCCCTGCACGACCTGCTTCGCCCAAAAGCATTCGCACCAGGCGCTGGTCGAGAACTATGATGCGTGGCAAGCGACGCTTGAAGAAGTCATCCGTTGGCAGCCAGAACATGTCAGCGCATACGGGCTGACCATAGAGGATGGCACTCCGTATGCCATGGCGGCGCAACGTGGGCAGGACGAGTTCAAGCTTGCGGAAGATCTTGAAGTCAGGCAGTACGAGACAACAATGCGCCTTCTCCGTGAAGCCGGATTCGAGCATTATGAAGTATCCAACTGGGCTACACCTGGGAAACGGTGCCGTCAGAATGTATCCTACTGGGATGGCAGCTCCTATTTGGGCATCGGTCCGGCGGCGCACAGCTTTGAGGCGGCAGGAAAACGACGGTTCTGGAATCAGCATACATTGTCCGAGTGGCTTAATTCCGTTGATTCCACCGGTTTCGGACAGGCCGGAGAAGAAGTGTTAACCCCGCTGCAACAGTTCGAAGAGGCGGTGATGCTGGGATTGCGCTTGCGTGACGGCGTAGAGGAGAGCAAGCTGCAAAATCTCGCGCAGAAAGCGGATATCACCTGGCCGCCTGCCGCACTTGTGGGTTTTCTTGACCGGGGCTACTTGGAACGGCATGCCGGAAACCTGCGCTATACCGATGCAGGCATCAAACTGGCCGATGCAATTGAAGTGGCGCTTAGTGAACCGTGATTATGGTTTGCTTGGAGTTGTAGATATTTTGTGTCTTCCTTTACCCCTACATCGAAATCTTCTCACCCATCGGTTGTTTTAACACGATCAGGTAGCCATCCGGGTCGGAAACCACAAATTGACGGTAGCCGGGTTCCGGTTGGTTGGGTTCTTCTACGATGGTCGTAGTCAGTTTGATCTCATCGAAGAGTTCATCCACATTCGCTACAATCAGTTCGATCTTCACTGCGCCGGGGGCGGGGAAGGGTGTCAGATCCGGGAATTGTTCCAGGACCGCATCCTCTGATTGAAGGTTGATTACGACATTGCCCGCACGGATGGTCGCCTGTTTTGGCGCTCCCCCGGCCGGCCGGTAGGTAGCCGATGCAAAACCCAACTCCTTGTAGAAATCCATGGTCAGGCGGATGTCTCGGACTGTCAGGTACATGTTCACTTCCTTGAACATGCTGTGAGATCCGAGGTTACGTGTCGTAATTGTCGCTTCTTTATCATTTCCGCCGCATTGAAGCAGTACGAGGGGGGCTGCTAAAAGCGTGATGGTAAAGCAAGTTACCGACATCCATGAAGTGATCCGTCTTTTCACGTTTGTCTCCTTTTTGGTGGATACAGAAAAAAACAGTAGAAGCGGGCAGAAAACAAGTCTTTTACGGTTCCTTTTGTGTATATTTCTCCCGGACGCACCCCCGCGTACAGATCCCTACGACAGGAGAATTGCGATGCGAAACAGGACACTGTCGCTTATCCTCACCGGACTGCTTTTTCTGGGTGTTGGTTGCGGAAAGAAAGAACAGCAGAATCCTCAGGCCGGGTTTATCGAAGATGTGCCCGATGCCCCGGTCTATGATATGCCAATGGGAAGCCCCACGCCGCTGGCGGATGTGTTGATGAAGAATGTGGATGGAAGCCTGATCTCCATTGAAGACGTGAAGGGAGAACATGGTGTCCTTGTACTGTCCTCGCGAATGATTGCCCGGATGTACGTACCTGGGCCGAAGAAATCCGAACTGTAGCGGCGATATGCCGTCAGAACAAAATCGGCGTGATCGGCTTGAATCCCAATGATCCCGGTAAAAACGAGAATGAAGGCTTTGACTTCAACAAAAGGATTGCGCAACAGCTTGATTTCTCATTTCCCTATGTCGTGGATGCGACAAGCGGACTGGCCCTGGCCTTTGGCGCTTCACGTACCCCGGAAGCCTTCCTGTTCAATGCGGAAGGTAAAATGGTGTATCATGGAGCGATTGTGATTGATCGAAATGATACGGTGCTGCGAAAAGCTGTGGAGCAGATGTTACGGAGCGAAAAGGTTGAAACGGCAAAGACTGAATTGAGCGGATGCCCTATCCTGTGGCGTAGGAATTCATAGTATTCAGGGCAAGTCAGGCTAAACGACAGCGTTTCCTGGATGACAGGGTAGCGGCGAAAAATGGGACTGCTACCTTTTCATTTTTGCCAAATCAGGACTTCGCACCAAGAGTGTCCGAAACGGTAGCTGTACCGGATTTTTCGCCAGCTTGTTGTTCGAGATCAACCGAAAATCCTGGGACAGCTACCTTTTCTGCTATTAGTTTACGTTTTTATGGCCAGTATTCATCTTTACAACCTGTCATTGACCTGTGCGCAGGTAATATTTCTTGCAGAAAAGTGTAGCAGTCCCGATTTTCTTGTGTACTTATTCGCATAGTTCGACTGGGGTGGGGTTACCGTTTCGAGGTGGATTGTTGCCATGCCATGAGATGAGTCAATAAACCTTATGTTGTGTGCTCTCAAAAAAAATACCCCATTGCACAGAAGACCGAGTCTTTTACAATTACAATCTCTCTCAAAACCTGGAGCTGACGGGAACCAGCGGTTAAAAGCGAGTGTGAAAGACATGGAGCCAACCATTCTGGGGAGAATTCCATGTCTTCTTCATTTCGCAATCTGCTCAAACCTGTTTTGCATGGTATCAAAGAGATTGCCTCTGTACTTGTCATTGTAATTACTCTTCAAGTTGGACTGGTGCAGGCTTATCATGTGCCGACAGGGTCAATGGAGAGCACGATCATGACTGGTGATTTCCTGCTTGCCGATAAAGTGACCCTCGGTCCACGCACCCCGGACTGGATCGGCATCCCTTATACGGATTTCGGCATGTCGGTCCCAGCGGTAAAACTTCCCGGCATCCGTGAGGTTGAGCAGGGCGATATCGTGGTTGTCAGAACGCCCATGCACGACAGGATTCCCTATGTCAAACGTGTTGTTGCCCTTGGCGGTCAGAAAGTGCAGGTAATCAATAAACAGCTCTATATCGATGGTGTCCTGTCACTGCTACCCAAGCATGGCCAGCACATTGACGCCCGCACCTACCCACGTTCTTATCATAGCGGTATCCCCGAGAAACTGGGCAGCCGTGATAACTGGGGACCGTACGTGATTCCCGAAGATTACGTTTTCCTGATGGGCGACAACCGTGACAACTCGCTTGACAGCCGTTACTTCGGGCCGGTTCCCGAGGATAACATCATTGGCAGGGCGCGCCTGGTGCATCTTTCGTGGGATAACAGCGAGAATACGCCGTTGTGGCAACGGTGGCGGATTGGCAGAACCGGAACCTGGTTGAAGTAAAGCATACAACAGAATGTTACCTGATAAGCGGGACAGCCGTGTGTATGGCTGTCCCGCTTGGTTTAGCACAAAAAAGAAACGCGCCGGATTGGTCGGCGCGTTCTGGGGAGAACTGAGTTGACACGGGAGGGGTTGTCAACTCAGTAGGATTTCAAAGCTTCTTCTCGTGAATCAAAGTTCTCAATAATCTTGTGCATCCGAACCAATTCAAACAGGCTTCGTACTACCGGACGCATGTTGCATAGTTTCAAATTGCCTTCACGTGATCGTAATTCTCGCAGTGAATGAAGTATTGCTCCAAGTCCTGAACTGTCAATGAACCTTAACCCTTCAAAGTCAAACAGTACGTTCTGGTTTTCAATCAGGATCGGCTCCATGGCTTGCCGGAAAGCGTTGGCATTTGCCAGATCCAGCCTGTGTCCCGATATGTTGACAATGGCAACACCATTGTTTTGCTCTGTTTTGATCTGCACCGCCCCATCTCCCTCTACTTCAAATCCTGGTTGCACATGTAGTGTTCAAATCTCGAACATGTTGCTTTCTGGGATACGTTTATCGCAAAGGGAAGGCCAATTTGAATAGGAATGTCTCTGGTTTTTGTAAGCATAGAAATAACAATACAGTAGGATAGAGAAGAGAGGAGCGTACTTCTTGCTGAAGGAGGGAGAACTTCCAATTGTCTTAAAATGATACTGCGCAGAAAAAGGATCTACCGGAGTAGAGTGACCTTTCTGATACAGGATTGCGGACCGAGACTGCTTCGTATGAAATAGACGCCGGATGCAACATTCTGTCCGTTCCAGGTGAGGGTGTGATAGCCCGGTGAAAGCGAATTGCGGACTATCTTCTCCACACGTCGTCCCAGAACATCATAGATTTCAATGCTGGCATCAGCCATTTGGGGCAGCGCCACTTCAATTGCTACAGTTGAGTTGAACGGGTTGGGCCAGGGATCACTGATCGCAAAGTCTTCCGGAAGTTTGTCAGCCTCTTCGATGTATGTCCAGTCCACGATAAAGGCATAAGCTTCATCGCACATTGTTACATGGTCACGTGGGTCGGACGCTTCCACCCACCAGTGGTAATCCTGGCTGGTGGTGCCGTTATCCGGAAGTCCTGTGGAATCCAGCATCACTGTCGCTGCAAACAACTGTCCAGTGGAGTAGGATACAGTATCGTCAAGTGTCTGAATATACAGTGTATACGTTACTGGCATGCCTTCGGGATCATCGGCAGGATCCCAGATGAAATTGATGATGTCCTTGTTAAAGATCATTTCATTTTCAGGTCTTCTCAGCATAAACGCTACGGGAGGTTGATTTACTGCTACTTTTGTGAAGGTTACTACGCAACTGTCCGACAGGTTCTCGGGATTGGAAGCGATGAAGGTGATATCATCAGAGCCTGTCCAGTCCTGGGTTGCAGCTGTGATCACGGCAATACCGTTATTGATTTGAATAATCAGGTGATTCTCACCAGCCACATCCCACTCTATCTGGTTGTCGGGATAGTTTGGGTCAACGACATAGTCATTGAGGTTTACCAGGTCAAAGTCTTCGTTCAGTGCGACTGTCTGGGATGGTATTTGTGAGATGTATGGACCATGCCCACTTTCAAGAACGGATAAGGAAACGGGGATTAGCTGGTTTGGCAGGTTGCTGGAGTTTGACTGGAACAGGATAGACCCCTGGTAATCGCCAAAAGGCAAATCTTCGCCGAGGATGCTAATACGGGCAGCATCAATTTCACCGCTTATCGTATAGCCGGCATGGGGTGATACCGAGAACCAGTATTGCGGGACCAGCATGGAGACAGCCAGTTCGTTTTCAATATATCCGGCCCACTCGTGAATAACAGTCAGGCCGATGGTCGCATCTGCATTCTGAATGCCGATCGTTGACTCATCATGCCGGTCGTCATCTTCCTCGCCCATGTCCTGGTATTGGAATTTGATCAGGCCATTTGACTTGAGGAGAAGCTGGAAAGTATACGGGCCGCCACGTCCGCCCCAGCCGATACATTCCGACCAGGTAACCACAGCAAGGTTTTCGTCATTATGCCAGAAATATACTTCGCCACCCCCCTCGTCATCCGGATCCAGGTTCAAATCATCCCACCAGGGGCCGATCATGGCCAGGTTCGCGGTTTCATCAGGCAGAATACGATTTGACCAGAGAGGTTCCTGGTCGGGGATGAAGGATATATAACCATTTGTGTTGATATAGATTTCATTATACTCAACACCGTAAAACGGGAAACTGAATGGTAATTCGATAGCATCGGAGAAGCCATCATCATAATCAGGTGCAAACGAGTTTATTACTCTGCCAAGGTTTGAATGCCAGGCGTATTCAGGACCACCAGGTTCATTTGAGTCCTTCCATATATATCCAAAAGCATCGGGACCACCGAAATTGTCGAGTTCCGGAGGACCACCCAGACCCTGCTCACCCTTCTCCACTGACAGGTAATATTGATCGAGTGGTGTGAGGGACTGATCATCCATACCCTTTCTGTAATGGCTACCAGGTTTTCCAACCGTTGATGAATCCTCCACGGATTTTCCGGGTGATGAATACTGCGAATATCGTTGTGCCTGGCTCAAACGGGCTTCCATGGGAACATTATCATCCACCATGGTCAGATTCCAGGTCAGCACCCCACCATCAAGATTGCCAATGAAAAAGGAGTCCCTGAGGGTTTCAGAACCGGTAATAACAAAATCAAATCCATCCGTAGGAAACAGCTCAACCAGTGGCGGCGATGGTAGTGTCGCAAGGTCATCCGTGAAAAGGATCGCCATCTGGTCCTCAAGGGGAGTAGAGCCGGCTGTGTAATCGGTCCAGTAAGTATAAAGGACGCCATCTGATTGGTCCTGGTTCTCAATACCAATAGTTACATACCTGTTATCAGATCCGACATTGGAAGACAGGTTAAAGACATCATAGACGAAGAGGATACGGCCATTACCGCTTGTCGTTGGATAAAAAGAAGGATCCATGAGAATGACCTGGAAATCCTCCTGGGATGAGTTGAATGCAGTCTGGACATTCCACTGGATGATATAGTATCCCATTTCCGGGTCGTAATAAGACCATATCCCGTTGCCGGCGCCGGAAGTTCTGAGATCATCCCAGAAAGGCGCAATCATAGCTGGTGGACCGCTTGGGCTTGGAATTGTATAATTTCTGAAATCAACCATGTTTGCGTGCTCACCCATTGCAATCCAGCCGTTACTGCAAACAGTAATCCTGTGGTAATTCTGACCGTAATACCTGAACGTAAAGGGCAAGTTTACAACTACGGACCCATCATCTTCATCAGAGGTGTCGTTAATATTCAAATGGTCACCGATGCCGTTGATATTATACCATGAATACCGGGGGACAAGGCTGAACAATGTCGAATCGTCTTCGCTGTCCAGCGCCCAGTAACCATACTCATCCGGACCGGTAACATCAAACTCACGTGGATCGCCGATGTAAAAGCTGGTATGTACAGAGTCTATAGCGCCAAACTCAGACTCAACAGTCAAGGTGAGCGAGATACGCTGTCCCATGGCGAATTGTTCGCTGGCGGTTATTAAAAATGCAGACCCCAGATTACTAATTGTATCATTACTGACAATTGAGGGATAATTTGCCTGAGAATCATTGATTGTAATCCCTGGCGCAGTTGTGGATAATGTCGCTTGTAATGAACCTGTTGGAATATGCCCCACATTGGAAATGGGGATAAACAAACTGGCCGTGTTTCCGGGTAATAACACGCCAGGAGTACCGGAGAAGCTCACCTCGCCACCGGATGTTGTTGTCCAGGCAGTGATCGGTATCTGGATAGCACTCAACATGTCATTGTTTATTGATACATTGAGGGATGGGACAGCGCCATCAGGACAAGATGGATCTACATGAACAACAACAGGAGTCGCCAAGGTGTATGATTCCTGAGGGTTTAAATGGGGAAGCGTAAAATCGTCGCCGGATTCAATCTCCAGCCATGGAGAATCCGATGTCACTGTTCCGCTTCCATCGGCGCCAGTATATCCATAATTGTGGAAGTGGAGAGTGACTTCAAGGGTTTCGTTTGGCGTGGAGAAATTCTCATGGGAATCATTGCCCACGATATCAACCGATTCAATTCCGATCTGAGCGCTGGCTTCTCCGTGAAAAATCGTCCCACGGAAAGGCGCCATGTTATCACCCGCGACAACAAGAGTGAAATTTTCGCCGTTATCGTTTTCACTGTCAATAAACAACCGGACATGTCCATTAGAGTCCAGTCTCCGCGAATCTATTTTTACTTCATCTTGTGTCAAAGTTGCCCAGGCAAATTCAGGCAGAGTGCCGTTGCAAGACACATCAACATCAAGATAGTTCTGGCCTTGAGGCACATTGGGCTGACATTCAACTGTTGGCACAACGGGCTGTCCCATCCACATACGTAACGCGGGATCACCCATCAGGTTGTTCCAGTCGGCGAAATCGAGGGACTGGGTGAAATCGCTGGTGCCGAAATAAGTCTCGTAAAGTCGCATTTTTGCACATACAAGCGCCCAACCTACCGAACGAACATTCTGGAACAGGGCAGCATCGAAGAAGCCGGTGTCTACAATATTGTTGAAACGGGTATGAGTGTTTGTTGTCGCCGTACCAATACAGGCGACAGCGCCCTGCAAGTCACTGACACCGCTTCCAGCACGGAAAATGCCTTCACTTTTCGCGGTTACCTCAGTGGACCAGCTACCTGTACCGCAGGTAATGGTAACAAAAACCGGCAACTTGCTTTCGTTTGCGAATAACGCGCAATGATTGTTGTTCCAGCCGGACATGCCATAATATCCACGGAAATTAACAAAACTGGCTCCTTCGTTCACATGCTGGATGATGTAATCCGGGATGCTTCCACCCATAGTGTACCATAATGTGTCAGTTTCAAAACCGTGAGTCAGGAAGTTCCAGTTTACTGTCTGGCAGGTGCTGATAATGCTGTATCCTGACCCGGCGCCTGCTGTTATGACAGCGTTGGACAACCATTCCGGATCGTCCATGTACACATCACGTTCGTAGGCGATCGTTTTATTGACGACACGGCCGAGTGTCGTAAGGTCTCGAACGCTGAAACGTCCAATGGAAACATCGGGGATTTCATCCGCGCCGGATAACAGCGTATACACATGGTCACCATAGTTGCCACCGCATGCCATTTCGCAAGCATCACTGACACCGTTGCCATCATCACCTATCAATAGAATGTGTTCCAGCGGTGCGACTGAGTCATCCATGAAACGTGAAGTAATCAGGTCGTTAATATCATTATGATTCCCGTTGCTCTCAGGCGACATAACCTCAACCTGATATCCCAATTCTCTTTTCCACTGAACATAATCCTGGAGTTGCTCAATGGTCATATCATCATCTGGTGTAACAACAAGTATTCGTCCAAGCGGCGCAGTTACGGTGATATCCAGCTCATCCAGGTTCAGAATGATATCATCCATCATTTGATACATGTCTTCCGACATGCGAATGGCAGAGGTGTTTGTCATCGCTGTAATCTGTTGATCCGGGACAAACTCAACGCTAAGATCAAGTTGTTCCGGCAGGTACAATTCGCCGGATTCATTAATAGTCGCCGGTGTAATTCGTATGGGAAAGAGCGGTATTCCTTTGAACAGAACGGGATCGCCTGTGGAACATCCTGGCGAAGTGGCAGGCGCAGATTGATCGTAAACGCCTGTGGGGATCAGGCTGCCGTACGCTTGGACAGTCGCCACAGGGCGATTCCCATCAACCGCAGCAAGCCATGTAGTGAATATCGGCACAGTGCCCGAATCTGAAATCGCTCCCGGGATTGAGAGAAATTCAACTCCATTCTGCTCGTTAATTTGCCACTCGGAAACCTGGATTTGAGCGGTTAAACGTGTTGAAGAAACCTGTAGATTGGTAACCCCGAGGTTCTGTTGGGAGGCGTACGCTACACTGGAAATGCCGGAGAACAGGAGAAGTAGTACGCTCAGCAGAAGGGGAGCGATGAATAGGAGGCGTGCACGTGGAAACATCAGTTCACTCCAACAGGTGATTTGTACAATTGTCCAAAAGGATCAATGATACAGTTTCTGAAAGGGAATCCTTGACCGACCAGCGAATATAAACTAATACGGAGAAAAGGGGAAACACAATTGATTTTGTGTTTTATCCTGTTTTTACAGAAGAAAAGTTGCGAACTTTCTCACCCACTGCGTTGTGAGATCAGGAGATAGTTACGGTCGTTGAATTTTATTACGGCAAATCCAGGAATTCAGGGGAGCAAACGTGCCAGACTTCAAAGACTATTTTTCCAGAGATTCAAACCAGTACAGGGCTTTCAGACCAACCTACCCGCAAAGCCTTTTTGAGTTTCTCCACTCATTACATCCCACAGCAGAAAAAGTATGGGATTGCGGGTGTGGTACAGGGCAGGCTACGAAAGGCCTTGCCGGAATCTTTGACACCGTTATCGCAACAGACCCCAGCGATTCTCAAATCGAAAATGCTGTCCCGCTGGCAAATGTAGAATACCGCGTTGCCAGCGCAGAACAATCCGGGTTGGCAGATCATTCGGTGGATATGGTGATTGTTGCTCAGGCTTTGCATTGGTTTAGCTTCGACAAGTTTTTCGAAGAGGTAGAAAGAGTTGTAAAGGAGAATGGGATTCTGGTTGCTTTGTGCTATGATTTGTGCCGGGTTGAAGGACCGGTCGATCAACTGGTTCAGTTCTTTTATTATGATCTTCTGGGTGACTACTGGCCGCCGGAACGTGAGCATATTGATAATAGATACTCAACAATCCCCTTCCCATTTGAACGAGTTCCTGCGCCAGCTTTCAGTATTGATGTGGTCTGGCCTGCCGAACAATTTCTCGGATACCTGGCGACCTGGTCGGCTGTAGGAAACTACATCAGGAAACATGGCACAGATCCAATGGTTATCCTGCTTGACAGGTTCGAAAAGGAAGGGATTGAGCCTGGAGTGGAGGTGAAAATATCCTGGTCCATTCACATGTTGATTGGCAAGGTAAACGGTTTCCTATAGTCGGATGATTTTCTCCAGTTGGCTGACTGACATGTAGGGGTGTTTCATATGTAAAACCTGGTGGCAATTTGCACAAACTAATCGGATATCCTTCGAGGTTACCTGGGTTCCCTTTTGCAGCTCACTGGCCGGACGATCGAAATGGAACTCGATGTAATTGCGTCCAATCTCGCCATAGGCGGCCTCGAAATCAAAACCGCAGACTTCACAGAATAGACGGCCATGACGCGCCAGGAACATATCCTTTGCCTGCTGGATTACATGCTTGTTGATTTCGCCCAGTTCTTCTTCAAGGTTCTCAGAAATTTTCTCATCTTCAGGAACGACTGCATCGTCCTGTATGGGAGGTGCATATGCTGCATCTTCAATGGGATCAATATTGAGTTGTTTGCGGAGTTTCTTTGCAAGGACATTGAA
Organism: bacterium; assembly: GCA_963669175.1. GTDB lineage: Bacteria > Electryoneota > Electryoneia > Electryoneales > Electryoneaceae. Next base: position 4,598,313 of record OY769902.1, on the reverse strand, counting down.
AGTAAGCGGTTTGGTGATGTAGTCAACTGCACCTTCAGAAAGCGCCTGGATAACCTTTTTTTCTTCACCGGTCGATGTTATCACGATGGTTGGAATATGGCAATGCTCAACATCTTTCCGTAGATGCTGAAGCAGAGTAATCCCATCCATGATGGGCATGTTTATGTCGGTAAGAATCAGCTCAACATCATCAAGCATGTTCAGCGCTTCCATTCCATTCGTTGCATAGCAAAGGTCTTCCATTGCCATCTGATTCAGCATTTTCGTGAGGATGTTTCGCATCGTCAGCGAATCTTCAACGATAAGAATACGCATGGTTACCTCCTGATTGCTGTATTATGATAATGATACGCACGCCGGGAAGCGCATAGCCAGTGTTGCCAATCCCCCATTTTTCCTTCCGGGGATTACTGGTTTCTTCTCGAGGGAAAGCGTATTTTGATATTGGTGGAAGGCAAACCGCCAGTGGGAGGGGTGATGAACAGAACGCAGAAAATCCTGATTGTCGATGATGATGCGGACATCCGCGGGCTGTACCGTGACTTGTTGCTGAGCGACGGCTACAACGTGATTGAAGCTGGAAACGGGAAAGAGGCTCTGAAGACAATTTCAGAGCAACACCCGGTCCTGATGCTGCTGGATATTGACATGCCCGTAATGGGTGGCCTGGAAGTACTGTCACGATTAAAAAAAGAAAATTATAACATTCCCGTTATCGTTATTACCGGGTATGGTTCCATGGAAATCGCCATTCGTGCGGTGCGCGACGGCGCCTATGAATACCTGACCAAACCTACCGATAACGAAAAAGTCCTCACCCTTGTCAAGCGGTGCCTGCAGGAACAGTCCATGAAGTCTGAGCTGGAAGAACTGCGCAAGTATCTTCCCGGTCCATCGGACAGGCATGAACTGGTTGGGGCCAGCGCTGTCATGGTGGAGATATTTAAAACCATCGGGGCGATTGCAGGAACAACCAACCAGAATACAGTTTTGATAACAGGGGAGAGCGGTACAGGAAAAGAACTGGTCGCCCAGCAGATACACAAATGGGGCGAACACGCTGATCAACCCTTCGTTGGCCTGAATATGACCGCGCTTCCGGACAGCTTGCTGGAAAGTGAACTATTCGGTTATGAAAAAGGCGCCTTTACCGGAGCTTCGCGTCCTAAAGCGGGTAAGTTTGAACTGGCTGGGGAAGGGACCATATTCCTTGATGAAATTGGTGACCTTTCCCTGGATTTGCAGAAGAAACTGTTGCGTGTCTTGCAGGAACGTGAATGTGTTCGCCTTGGTGGTCATGAGATCATCCCGGTTCGGGCACGCTTTGTCGCTGCAACAAATAAAGACCTGGAAGAAAGGGTAGAACAGGGCAAGTTCCGTGAGGATCTGTTCTTCCGGCTGAATGTTGTTCGGCTTGATCTTCCACCACTACGGGAACGTAAAGAAGACATTCCCGACCTGGCGACTCATTTTGTCGAAAAAATCGCGCATCGTTTTAATCATCCTATCGTGGCGCTTTCGCCGGAAACCATGGCGTACCTGATGGACTACGACTGGCCGGGCAATGTGCGCGAACTGGAAAACGCCCTGGCACGAGCGATGGTGATCAGGCAAAGCAATAAACTCCTGCCCCAGGATATTGCTATTGATAAAAACAAGGGCGAGAGACGTAAACAGGACCGCCTGTTCCAACTGTCCATGAAAGATGCCCGAGCGAAGTTGCTGGAAGATTTCGATAAACGATACCTGCAAACAAAACTGGCCGAAGCGGATGGGAATATAACTCGTGCGGCGAAATTGGCCGGGATAGGTAGACAAAGCTTTCACCGCCTGTTGCACCAATACGGATTGGATAAGAAGAAATAACACGGAATTTCGCTTTTCCGTAATGGAGACAGGTATCGCTTGAACGCTTGAACCCATGCAGGCGACTTCATACTTTACGCGAGCTTTTCGGGGATGGATCATGGTCCCTGCAAATGCACACGATGCTTATGCTGGTGTGGCGGAATGGCAGACGCGGCGGTTTTAGGGGCCGTTGCCCACTAGGGCGTGTGAGTTCGAGTCTCACCACCAGCACCCTTTCGATAATCTACAAGACTGGGATTGACCCTGAGGTCAGTCCCGTTTTTATTGCTATTCCCAGCCTTTCTCGCAGGCTCCGACTTGAAGTACATGACCCGATCTCCTCGTGGAGCATGAATGGAGTTAGGAAGTCTTGACTTTATTGTTCGGAAACCCTAATATGAGACCAGACAGATAAAGATAACCGTTCACGAAAGGGGCTGACATGATAACCGTAGGTGAGATGCTCGAAGCCGCGAAGAAGAACGGTGTTCCGGAAGACCGGATTGATCCGTACCTGGATTGTGTCGTGATGAAGACGATGTACCTGGAACCGGGCAAGGCAATACAATATTGTGTTGCAGAGTTCGGTAACCGGGGTAGCAAGTCAACACCGGACGAACGTACGTAGTACCTGATTTAGATAGACGACCAGTGGCATGGTCACCCTCCCGGGCCCGGTTGCGAATGCAGCCGGGCCTCTCCCGTTCCGGCCTTTCGGGTTTCAGGGCCTCTTCTGTTTTATACCACGCCAACTTCCGTTTCTTGAAGGATGGTATTCCAGCCGGAGGTCATTCAGGCTGGACCGCATCCAAGGCACTGTGGCGTCGAAAATAATGTCCCATTCTATCATCCCCAGCGCAGCAGACTGTATCAGAATAGGCTACACCTTCATCCTCATGAAGAACCTGCCCCCGAATGGTGTTGTCGGGGATCAAACGGGGGTCTCGTGGGGCGAAGCGAACCGGTATATCTCGTGGATTGAAGCGAAAAAGTTATCGTGAATTTAAGCGCAAATGTGTCTGGCCCGACTGCTTGCTGTCGGGATTCTCGCCCGCCATGTCATCCCCGGCATGAACGGGATCTCGAGGATACTGCGTGTTCTGCGACTTCTTACTGGCGTGAATACAGGGGAACGCATGCAGCCTGTGTTATCCCGAAGCGCTTATGAAATATCACTTTGCGAAAGCTGTATCATAGTATTAATGCGCCTGTTTTTGTTCTGGACAATGTTACTTGCGATTCGGGCCACCCCATGCAGCCGGGGATACTTCAATTTCATATCATATGCGGGTGTGCCTGGCCCGACTGCGTGTTGTCGGGTTTCAGAGCAGTCAGGATAAAAACAAATCAACGGTATTCTGATGGAGTATATATCTGTGAATAAAGGGGTAACGCGCCATCTCGCAGGCTTATTTCGTTTTCGCCTCTGGGAGGCTTTGTGTGTCTTCGATGCTCTGTTTTTAGAAGGGTTTCGGTAGTATCTTTGCTGTCCGCTGCATGTGGAACGCGGCGGTACTCTGCGGGAGCAGGGAGAGCCTGGGGACTGGCATTCAGATCACATTTTGCTGTACCTTCGGGTTTACGTAACAGTTGGAAATTCTTGAGGAAGTGGAGCATATCATGGCCCGTAAGTGTGTAGTAACGGGAAAAGGGCCGGTCACCGGTCATCATATCAGCCACGCTCATAACTTGACCAAGCGTCGTTGGCTGCCGAACCTGCAGAAGAAGCGTTTCTTCGTACCGGAAGAAGGCAAGTGGGTTACGCTGCGTGTGACCGCCAAGGCCATGCGTACCATCGACAAAAAGGGTATCGGGGTTGTCCTGAAGGACCTCCGTAAGCAGGGCGTCAAGGTCTGATCCCGATTGCGAAGCCGTCTCCCACGCGAGACGTGCATCTGGATGTAACGCAGTTCCCTGGTTATTTTGACATACCTCGTTGACGCTTCATGACCAACGAGATTTTTCCTCGGTAGCTCAATGGTAGAGCGGGTGGCTGTTAACCACTAGGTTGGGGGTTCAAGTCCCTCCCGAGGAGCACCAAAAGGCCACGTGAAAACGTGGCCTTTTTAGTTAACGCTCCTGCGTTTTTGACCCGCCTGAAACTGGCGTACAACTCTGTTATTAATAAAGATATAAACACCCGCATTTTCCCCTCAGCACTATCTTCTCCTCGTTTTAGAGGTTTTATTTGAGTGTTTCTGAAAACCACGATGTCAGATATACAACCAGACTCTAATTCCTCTAAGAATTTCCCCCTCGCTTAGTTAACACCTCAAATCGGGACCGGGGTCCTCAAAAACGACACTTCTAACCTGCATGGCATAGAACAATAATAGAGGAAGACAATCTAGAATTTGCCATGGAGGTGATTAAGAATGCGTAAGGGTCACAAGGTCAATCGAGATAAGCGTTTGCAGGATATTGCCCATATCCTTGCAAGGGGTATCCTAAGAATGAAAGACAACGGTCTGCTGTTAACTAACGGGTTAAATGAATCGGATTCTATCCTCCAGAAGCCTCTAAAGCCTGTTAACCAACGGGTAAGTGGATAATGGCCAATGTATTACGGTCATTATGTCACGTTTGGTTTAACAGTTAGAGGAGTTAGAGGATGACAACAGAAACCATCGAAGAAGTACAGAACCTCCACACGTTGACGGTCGGGGAACTGAAGCAGAAGTATGTTGATTTGTTTGGTGAACCGACCAGGTCGTACAACAAAGATTACCTTCGCAAGAAGATAGCCTGGCGGCTGCAATCCCTGGACGAAGGAGGCCTGAGTGAACGGGCAAAGAATCGTGCCAAAGAACTGGCCAACGATTCCGATATCAGGATTCGGGCACCACAAAGGAAACGCCTGCATCCTGACACAATTCAATCCGATCCGGTTTCATTCCAAAGCAAATCCAGAACTGCTGATCTGCTTCCAGGAACAACCCTGAAACGGATTTACAAAAACCAGACCTTACTGGTCACTGTTACAAAAGAAGGTTTTCTCTTCAACGGTAAGGTCTATGGATCTCTTTCAGGCATTGCGAAGGAGGTAACCGGGGCTTTGTGGAATGGCCGGGCCTTCTTCGGAATCACTAAACCTTCAAAGGAAAAGAATGGCAAACAAGAAAGCTGAAGAAAAGCCTGTAGTACGGTGTGCGATCTACACACGGAAGTCTACCGATGAGGGATTGGACAAGGATTTCAATACTCTCGACGCTCAACGAGAATCTGGTGAAGCCTACATCCTAAGTCAGAAGAATGAAGGCTGGGTCTGCCTTCCGGACCGGTACGATGACGGTGGTTTCACTGGCGGGAATATGGAACGTCCAGCCCTGCAGCAACTGTTGAATGATGTCAAAGCTGGCAAGGTAAACTGCATCATCGTCTACAAGCTGGATCGTTTGAGTCGGTCCCTGATGGACTTCGCCAAGATCATAGAAATCCTCGATCAGTACAATGCTTCTTTCGTTTCTGTCACACAACAGTTTTCAACCAGCGATTCAATGGGTCGATTGACTCTGAATATTCTCCTAAGTTTTGCGCAATTTGAGCGCGAGATAATTTCCGAGCGAACCCGCGACAAGATTGCGGCATCCCGCAGAAAAGGAAAATGGACTGGTGGAACGCCATTCCTGGGATACGATGTCAGTCCAAGTTCTGGCAAGCTTGTAATCAATCCAGTTGAAGCTGATCAGGTTCGCCAGATCTTCAATCTTTATCTCGAGCTTCAATCACTGAGTGAGGTTGTGCGAGAACTTGGTGATCGCGGTTGGACCTCAAAATCCTGGGTGACTCGCAAGGGTCATCTGCGCAAAGGGATTCCGTACAACAAACCGCGTTTATCCAGCTTTCTTAAGAACATCATGTACATAGGCAAGATCCGATATAAGGATGAGATTCACGAAGGTGAACATGACGCCATCATCGATCTGGATACTTGGAATGAGGTACAGGTGCAATTGAAGAAGGGATGCCGGATGCCTGATCAACCAAGGAACCGGTACAAATCGCTTCTTCGAGGTATGCTTCATTGTGTTGCCTGTGACGCTCCCATGATTCACATCCCTGTCACCAAGAAGGGTAAGAAACTCTACCGATACTACGTCTGCACGAATGCCCATAACAATGGTTATGACAAGTGTCCTGCCCCATCCATTCCTGCAGAGGAAATCGAACGATTTGTCCTGGAGCGCCTTGTAGAATTGGGTTCAAATGAACGCGTCCTCGATGAAGTACTCCATCAGGCTCAAGCCCTCTGGCAAGATCAGATCAAGGGAATGCATCGGGATGAAAGGGTACTTCAGCTCAATATCGAGACACTGAGTCAGGGAGATGAACCATCCGATCACCGGAAACGAATGTCCCTTCAAGCACAACTGCGTTCGCTTCGTGAAAAGATCGAGACCGCTGAGTCTTCCAGCATTACCGAAAAGGAATGCGACAATGCACTCGGACAGTTTGAAGCATTACTGAACCACCTGACAATCAGCGAAAAGTCATGGTTGCTTCAGCTTGTATTCGAACGGATTGACTTCGACGGTAGAGATGGCAAAATCAGGTTTCATGTTCATGATGAAAACCTGATCCAGACAGAAGTTGCTTGAAGTAAAAGGAGAATAGCATGGCTTATTCCACAGGGAAAACAGTAGAGTTCAGTATTCATTTCAAATCAGGTAAAAGGGGTCGTCAGAAATTGGTGGTCGGAAAGGCAACCATACCCGCAAAGTTGCCTGCAGGCCGAACACCTCGAGTTTCAAAATTGATGGCTTTAGCTCGGAAGATGGATGATATCCTCAACCGGGGTGAGATCAAGGATTACGCTGAAATAGCTATGCTCTTGCATGTGTCGCGCGCACGTATCACACAGATCATGAATCTGCTGAACCTGGCACCCGATATCCAGGAAGCGCTACTCTTCCTCCCTTCTACTAATTCTGGAAACGACAACATCACTATTCGCCATATGCAACCAATCACCAGAGAGCTAAGCTGGACCAATCAACGAACACGTTGGCAGAACCTAAATCAGTAGGAAGTCAGCTTCCTGTCCAATGTAGCTTGATAGATCAAGCCTGACTCCTGGAGTCAGTACACTCTAAGATATGTCATAACAAATTGTTACTTCTGCAACAAGTCACTTGCAGGAAAGATTCTCGCTTCGATTACGTTTTAATCCAGCCAGTGCTTCTTCAGCATACAAGCAAAAATCACTCTTCTCGTCCAACGTAATCAATTGCTTGCAATCAGCTTGTAGTCGAATCGATTACAAGCAAATTAAGTAATGACTACAAGTTACCTGTGCAATCTGTAGTTGCAACTCTGGTCTGCGTGAATTAGTTTAGTAGAAGCGAACAATTATACTTTGATCCAAGGACCATGGCGATAAAGTCACAACCGTACGATATAAAAGTTGCTGCAGAATTCCGTTTCAGGCACTGAAAGGCCAAACGCATGTCAAGCTAGCTGATAGAAACAACGAACAGAAGCAGCATGAACAAACCCGGAACCATCACTTAAAATTGGCGAATACCTGCCCAAAATATGGGGACCGGCCCTATTATCCCTTTGTTGTCATTCATTGAACCATTCCTGAAGATTATTGATCCTATTTATAGGATCATCGATCTGTGTTGGTTGTGCCTTGACTTGAGAGATGCTTGATTCCCTATTGGCAATATAGTAAGGGGATATTTTATGATGTGTAGCATACACACTTTGTACACATTCTTCAATGAATGGAACTGGAAACATTTACATGCCAAAAGATCATTATGGCATATGACGATTGTATTGCTTCTTCTATTTCCTGGTTTTTTGTATGCACGATTCAATTCCTATATGGTAAGCACTTCTGAGCCTGGAGAATTTTATTATGTCCATAATCTGTTTTCACCAGATAATATATTTGCTACTTATGGCCTGTTCTATACGGCTGATTATGGAGAAACCGCTGAACTGGTGCGAGACTCTGTTGGCGTTATCGTGCATCACAATGCCAGTGATACTTATTGGTTTGGGTATGAGTATTCTTTGTATACTAGCAATGATGATTTTCTTACAACTGTTCTAGTAGACACGTTACGAGCTGTTGGCTATCTTCATAATGCGACAGTAATTCAGGATATTGAAGATTCACTTGTCATTTGTTCAGGTTCACTTAGTTGGTCTTATGATACCCTCAGAACACATGAATCCGGCCGTTGTCGTGGAATAACTGGTTATGGTATAGATTGGTTTCAAGGGTGGACCGGGATAGAGGTGTATTTTGCCACCTGGCAGAATGATAGTGTGTATTTCTTTAACAGTTTCGATTATGCCGATAACTTTACCTTCTCCCATTGGACGACAGAACTGGACAGCGCCGGCCATTTTTACAATGGATATGCAGATGGCGAACTCTATTTCCTGAGTTATGTGACAGGTTATCTCTCGGTCAGTCAGGATTCCGGTCGCACCTGGCAACAAGGCGCGCTGTTCGACCAGCGTCCCAGTTATGGCTATTCATGGGAGATTGCTTTTAAACAGGGGTGGGCACCAGGTGAACTGATCTGTTACTGGGAAGAGATTTTGCACCCATGGAGTCGATCACCTATCCTTGATATCTACTATTCGGAAGATTTCGGAATGACCTGGCAATGGATGAATGGTGATCAACGTGTTTCCGACTATCCCATCAAGCTACCCACAACAGCATCGTTGGATGTCTGGCCTAACCCTACCAATGGGCAGATATCCATTGATCTATCGCAAGCTTCCCTGCCGCTTATTCTGTATGATGCTTTGGGGAGGCGTGTTCTTGACTTGCAGGGTGTGCATTCGATCGATCTTTCGTCACTGGTGTCCGGTACGTATTTCCTGTCGACCTGTGATGGACTTGTAACAAAGAAAATACTGCTTGTAAGATAGCTGACAAGCAGCAATTGCCAAATTCTATTCTGGAGGAGTATTATGCGTTACATCACAAAAGCTATTCTGGCAGTATTACTGGTGACAGGCCTAAGTTATGCTACAACAGGGCTGCAGTGGTACGAATTGACTTCAGACGAAGCTGAAGAACCCGCGTGGTCAATTGTAAGTCGAAGTGATACAATGATCGTTCTTCGTCTGTCTGTACCGGGTGTGTATTACATTGACTATAGTAATGAACGAAGGGTGATGCTGGAGGAGGCACTTTCAGATGCTGAACCAGGCGAGCCGTTTTTGCCCGCTCCTGAAATCACATTTGGAATTCCTTCTTGTGATTCCGTGACAATTTCGACTATATGTCTTGAATCAACTGAGGAATCGAGTTGGCCTGTTTGTTATCCACATCCTGAGATAGATTATGTAAATAATCAATTGGATGTTCAATATGTAAAGGATAATAAGCTGTACACAACCAATGCTTATTATCCCGAAAACAGGGCTGTTATAAAGATGACAACGCAGTTTCGCGAACAGCACCTGGCTCGTGTACAAGCTTCACCAGTTCGTTACAATCCTGTAACCAATGTTTATGAATTCACCTCAGTTCTTGAAATTCGTATGCATTTACACGGTGCATCACAGGATCATTTTCCAGAACTTGGTACGTTCAATGCATTAATGAGGGCTGTGTTACCTGATTATGATTCTGGAAATGAGCTTGATGAAATAGAACTACCAGATTTGGTGGCGCCACAAGTATTCCGTGTAGACGATGCAAATCACACTTTGCAAGATCTTACGTATTGTGATTACCTGATTGTTGCTGGTCTCAATTTCTATGACACTGGCGATAATACTCAACCGACTCAGGATCTGTTGGATTATGCTGACTATATAAAGAGTAGTTATAACGCTGATGTTGTTATTGCACGGGCAAATTCGCTTGTTGCAGCTCCTGAAATAATGTTTGACCAGTTGCATGATGAGATTGTTTGGATTTACGAAAATGTGTCATCACGTCGCCAAGGGGGCAATAATCCTAAATTTAGTTATCTACTGATTTTAGGAGATGAGACACAAATATCGCCTTTCGTTGATAGTCCTGGCAATTCTATACCAACGATGTACTGCGATGCCAATTATGGGAAAATGGACGATAATCTTGGCTCTGATATCCCAGATGTTATGGTCGGGCGTTTGCCTGCACATGATATTGCTGATCTTGATCAGTATAATACCAACTTGTTGTTACAGGAAACTTGTGAGGAAACAGAATATTCAAACTTTCAGATTGTAGAGACATTTGATTTTACTTATGAGCAAGGATTAACAATATTTAGCCCTTCAGGATTCGCAATCTCGGCAATGATTGATATAAAGTGCGCAACATTAAATTATGGCACTGACCTGGATGCTTATTTTGCTTCTTACCATAATGCTGCGAATGATGCTAATTGGGAAGATCTTCTGAATTGGTTATCCCCAAGTATTGAAATATCACAGGATATTGAAACGACTGTTGCAGGAATGAACACACTTATCAATGATGAATACATTGGTGAGGACCCAATTCTATCTCACCCTTCAAGTTTAACTCTAGTCGGAACAACGGCAGATATAGAAATCTGGGATGCCGCATTGGGAGTAGGTTGGAATAACTACAAGTTCAATGACTTGTCAGTTGATGACTTTCACAGCATGGGATTATTTTTGGTGGAGTCTTCTGGAGCAACCGGGTTCTGGGGTGATACACAATATCCGAATATTTTTAACGTCAACAGCACTCAATACAGAACATTCAGTGAAGAATTGCTATTTGAACAAGGGACGAATAGAGGTGCAGCCGGTATTATTGGTGCCTGTTACCAGAATTTACCCAATCTTTATGAACCTGCCAGTGATGGTGGCCTTATTACTCGTTCAACCATGGGTTTACGTTATGCAACACGAGAGTATCTCTTACATCCCCAATTGACTCAGATGGGAATGACCTTGTTAGCCGCGTGGGTACAAGATGAAGAAGCTTGCAAGGTAATGCAGTTACTTGGTGAACCTGGTTATAGCATTCCTTTGCGTGAAAGCATGGGCAATGCCGAGTTGATTCCGGTTCATGATTTTATGTCAGTTTCAATTGAAGCTCCAGTGAAGGTCCATGTCGCTAATCAATCCTATATTCAAGCAGAATCCTATTTTGAGGTTGGATTATATATTGATGATAATGGAGTGTTGGAAGAATTGGGCGAAGCAACAGTTGCATATATCGCACCAAATACTGTCCAGGAGGTGACTATTCAAATAACTCACAATGATCCGGAAAGCCTTTTAGGACCACAAGTGATTGTGTTGATCGTCGATGTTAATGAAGAGGTTGATGAAGTTATAGAAAGCAATAATATTTTAAGTTTTGAGGGTAACATTACCAACTCCGCAGAAGGTTATCCAAAAAAACTACCCTCTGCAAGGGAAATGGTGTTAATGGCTGATGTAATTGATGATGCCAGTCATCCAGGTCCTGAAATTGTTAATGGTACATACTGTTATAATATTAATACAGGGAGTATTCTATGGCAGCATCCAGAAGTGTTTGAGTATAATAATTCCAATACTCCGCTCTTTGTTGCTGATATAGATTATGATGGAGTAAAAGAAGTAGTAACACAATATGAAAGTGCTTTAATGATTCAGAATGCGGCAACAGGCGTTGAAGAATATTTAGTTGAATCAAATCATGGAGTTTATGATGTGATGACATCGTCAGCAATTCCTATTGACATATTGCCAGGAAATTCACAACATCCAGAACACGAAGGTATGGAACTCTTAGTAAGGGAAAGTCTCTATAATCCTAATGACCCACTTGATCAGCCAGACGATAGGATAGTATTGTATTCTATCAATTATCATACAGGTGATATTGCTTTGGAGTGGTCTTATAGCGACAACACATTAAATGATAATAGTATGTTGTGTGTGCCTTCTATCATATATCCATATGATGAAGTAACCCCATATGTTATAATACAAGGGGCAGAAGAATATGATCATATCAATAGATACTTATATATTATTGATTTACAAACAGGATCGCTTTCTGAACGATTTATTATGGCAGGTACTAGCACATTCAATCCTATAGATCAACAGATGGTAGGTCCAACAGTAATGAATATTGACCAAGATATGGAGGAAGAAGCTATTGTTAGTTTTCTAGAAGACGATCATGTGTATATTCTAAATCGAAATACACTTGGAGATTTGGTATTGTATGATCGTCCTATACAAGATAATGGGGAATATGATCCCCCATCGACCTTTGGCGCAGCAGGTAAAATTGTTGGCAATGGTGGTCTAACAGGTTTATGGGGAACCGTTTTCGGGACAGGTGAAGGTGTTATTGTACGCCCTAATGACAATAGCATCGCTTCCGAATATTTTGATGAAATGGACGGATATTGTGCTGGACAGAGTCTTGTCTCTGTTTTTGCTGAGACCAGTCCGTCAATTTTATGTGTAGGAAATTGTCAACAAACAAGGTCTGCAAAACTTTTAGCAATGACTCCTAATGCTGCCGGAGATGGTACGTATGATACTGAATCGTTCTACTTGAGTGGATTAAGTACGCAAAATGGTAGCCATGAATATTGGGGGTATTGTAATAATCCAACCTACCAGACGTGGATTTGCGATATCAATGATGATAATATCAACGATTTTGTTGCCGTCCTTAATGATCAATACTTCCCAGATGTATACTACGATGGTCTATATCAGCAGGAGAATTACGTTGATGTTATTGAGGGAACAAACTCGGGAGCAATTTTCTGGGGTTATCCAAAGGGTGATGAGATTGGGTACCTCAGGGGACAAGCTTACACATCACCGACAAACCTCGGAATTAATGACGGCACTCCGAATGTTTGGGTTGGCAATATTACTCTGTCAGGAACAGTAACTGTACAAATAAATTCGACATTGCAAATTATGCCGGGGACGGTGATAACTTGCGCTTCAAACTCAATGTTGGTTGTAAATGGATCCATAGAAATTTTTGGGGAAGGAAATGCTGAAGTAAAATTCAAATCGGAAACCCAACAAGCAGGTGATTGGGGAGGCATTCAATTCAATAGCGGCAGCCAAGGTGAGATGGCGTATGTAAGTATTGCAGACGCCACAAATGGGATTGTGGTCAGTGATGGCGCGACACTTGATCTGTCATACGCTAACATTTCAAACGTCAGTTTAAATGGTTTAACTGTTTCCAACTCCAACAATGTTGATGCAGAGGATGTGACAATTTCAGAGTGTGGAAACGCTGGAATTGAAGCATATAAAACATCCCCATTGGACCTGGTCGACATCACCATTACAAACTGCGATTATGGTCTGAGTGCGACACAGGCAAAAGTGAATATGTCAAATTCACTATTGTCCGAAAACACCTATGCAGGCGCGGAATTTATAAGCTGTGCTGATGGTATCGTTAACTACTGTACTTTCTCGGACAACGGGACGTATGGTGTATATCTGTCAAAATCCGAACCGGACTTCAAGCGCTGTATTTTCCGCGAAAACACTCGTAACGGTCTGTATGCTATTTCTTCGAGTGATGCTATGCTGGGGTACTACAACCAAACTTTGGGAAATACGTTTTACGACAATGGCGCTAATTCACTTTCGTCGGCAGCAAGAGCAGAAATCTACCTCAATAGTTCACGGCCAGTGTTCAGTGAACGGCACAACGACATTATAGACCAGAGTGATCCTTATCTGATCTATGATGTTAATTTTGTAGCACCTTCACATAGTGGGAAGGGGAACTATTTCGAGAACTCCAGTTCTATTCCTGTTCCGCAATGGTTCTATCCTTTTGGTTGTGTTGACGTAAGCGGTATGGATGCACAAGCCAACAATCCCGGAGACCTTGATGAGTTGAACGATGATGGCGATGATCCGGTACCGACCAATTTTGACCTCGCGAAAGCAGCGGAAATGGACGGTGATTGGGAAAATGCTTCCGATTTGTACTTGATAGCCATTGAAGATGATTCTTCAGCTGCTGCACTTGATGGTTGGGTCCGTTGTCAGTCACAGCTTGGTGTTAGTGATGGCGATTTGATTGAAGACTTGGATGACTATTTAGATCATGATGTTCTAGGGATAGGTGCTTTCTGGGAACAGGTCAGTTTGTTGAACAGACAGTATGAGTTCACAACATCGATTGCTGAACTTGATACCTTTGTTCTTCTTGCGGATGATCCGGTTGATTCACTCTTGGGTCTTATTGGCCAGTTGGAAACGTATTACCAGCTGTACCTGGCCGGGATTGATGAAGGTGATTTACTGGGCATTGGAGATGGTGGCAACAGTGTCAGTGTGAAGCGTAGCGGAAAAGCAACCGTGCGTCAAACTAGCTCTGACACAGAAACCGGAATGGTTGAACTTGGACAATCCAGCAAGTCAAACGACGTGGCATTAACAGCGTCCAATACTGGAACACAAAGTTCAGCTCCACGAACTGTAAAGAGCCCACTTGGACTGACAAAGCTGGGGGTATTTGAGTATACAGTTCCCGCCAGCATTGCCGATTATCGTAAGAAAAAAGTTGCTCTGCTGCAGCAACTGAGCAATTCTGAGCTTGCGAACACTCAACAAACATTACTTCCCACAGAGTTTGCTTTACAGCCAGCTTATCCGAATCCGTTTAATCCCGTTGTGAGCATTCCCTATGCTTTGCCAAACGCGGCAAAAGTGGAAATCGCTGTTTACAATGTCCTTGGGCAGCGTGTCGCACAACTGGTGAATCGTGACATCAAGGCCGGCTACCATCGTGTTCTCTGGAACGGTAAGTCGATGTCGGGGATTCCGGTTTCATCGGGCGTTTATTTCGTTACGATGAAGGCTGCGGATTACATCAAGACACAGAAGATCGTGCTGATGAAATAACGCTGAATCCGATACAACCCCAACCTTCAACCACACACGAGGTTATCCCGATTTGTTAGGGATAACCTCGTTGTTATTTCATTTAGCCCCTGGGAGTCCACAAAAGCTTGTCCATGCTAATCAGGGTCTATAAAATGATAGAGGACACAGCATATTTTGCGACCTGAGATTATATCAGGAATTGGCTGTGTTCTTTTGTTCAAGCATGTTTCAAGGGGTGGAGAACAAACGGAGTCGAGCCAAATCCGAATCAGCAATCGTTCAGGAAGGAGGTGTAGTGCACTTTTCTGATCTTTCGCCGGAACGACAGCATCTTGTACGGAAAATGCGGGAGATCCAGTTCGGCACCATTGAGAATGTCTGTGTCTGTTCGGGTGTTCCTGTGATGGGGACGAACACCAAAATCGTACGTGATCTCGCATTCAACAAGCAGGCACAAGCGAGCGAAAAGGGAGAGGACTATCTTTTGAAACCTCAGATCGAGTCCATGTTTGACCAGTTCCACAAAATCCGTGATGGAACAGCAGCAGACATTCGCATTCAGGACGGATTGCCAGTCCGGATGCACATCATAGAAGAAAAGCAGTAAAAACGCAGCCCCGGATTGGGGGCGTTTCCATTTTAGCACCAGACAACGTACTGACCGTACAAGACGGAGGTCGTTGTGGGTGTCGCCAAATCGGCGTACTCACGACACCTCCGTCTTTTTTTGCGCATCGGTTTGTTTGACACCCACCCGGCCTCCTCAACCGAGGAGAACCGACAATGGGTACCAGAAACAGGTACGAAGGAGTCTTTGATGACTCAACAATTAACCTGATTCATTCAAAAGCCAGGGAGCTGGTTTCATATGCTGGATTCAGTTCAACAGACCTGGAGGACATCGAGCAGGAACTCGCACTGCATGTTTTGGATCGTCTCAGATTATTCAATCAAGAGAAGTCTCAGCTGAACACTTACCTGTTCAACGTGTTGAATCAACGTCTCATTATGATGCTTCGCGCCAATTACAGCCTGAAGAGAGATATCAGGAAAACAGTCTCGCTTGATGATGCCATATCTCCCGATTCGATAAACAACGACGCCATTCTGGAAACCACTGACAATGAAGACTTCCTGCTGCTGACAGGAGTAATCCCACTTTCAATGGAAAACCATCTGATCCTACAGATTGACATTGCAAACTTCATTGATACCCTTCCCGAGAATCTCCAGGATACCTGCAGGTTGTTGATGGAAAGAACAGTCACAGATACGGCGAGGGAACTCGGCATCCATCGTGACACAGTTTACAAGAGACTCAAGGATATTCGTAATCACTTTATCGACAGGATGTTAGGTGGTCATAGAGACGGGTCATTCTACAGAAATGATTCATCCGACGTATAACACTATAGCAGAAGATAACCAGAAACGAAGGGATCAGATATGACCCGATACACTTTCAGTTTTAAGGAATTTGTGCCTTTCGAAGAGATCGACAGCACCCTGATGCTGTCGACATTGGCAGCAGAATGTATCCATGGACGTACACAAGTTCACATGGATGCAAGATTCCAAGCGACACGGAAAGATAATGTCTGCTGGATTGATGCTGACAACGAGGTCGGTCAGCACATCGCACGAATCTTCACCGGTTTCATGGCCCGTTTGTTTGGCGAGAAATCGTTCAAAATTGAACGCATTGTGAATATCTCCCTCGATGCTTCAAAGGCTACCCCTGCAACAGGAGTAGCCGCGTGAAACCACTTGTCACGACATACTCAATGTGGAGCAGATTCCGTAATTGCCGGAAGGCATGTGAACTGCGCTATCTGCGCCATTTATCACCTATTCGCAAGGATGGCAATCTGGCCTTCGGTTCGGTGATCCACGAGTGCCTCGAGATCTGGCACGGATCACGGAATCTGCAGAAGGTACTTGACCGTATTGACCTCGCCTATTCAGATCGGCTGCGTGATCCTAACCAGAAGAAGGACTGGCATCTTGCAATAGCCATGATGAAAGGCTATGCGGGACAGTATCCACGCGAGGACTTTGAAGTCATCGAGCTGGAAAAACAGTTCGAGGGCAAGATTGTCAATCCTGAATCCGGAAGGACTTCACGCAGTTTTGTCTTAGCGGGAAAGGTCGATGGAATTGTCTTGATCGATGGTGAATACTTCCTTCTGGAACACAAGACTGCCGGTCAGATTGACAGTGCATACCTCGAGCGGTTGTGGACCGATTTCCAGATCACTCTGTATTCATGGTATATCGAGCGGACGCTTGGTATCCAGATCAGTGGTGTTCTTTATAACATCCTCGTCAAGGCTCGTCTGCAGCAATCCCTGGGTGAAACAGAATCTGA
Organism: bacterium; assembly: GCA_963669175.1. GTDB lineage: Bacteria > Electryoneota > Electryoneia > Electryoneales > Electryoneaceae. The sequence continues at coordinate 4,581,272 of OY769902.1, read as the reverse complement.
GTTTGAAGCTCGCCGTGCGGAACTGATTGCCAAGTCAAAGACTGGAAAATCCAGCGCCAAGCGAAAGATGCCTGAAACAGATGAAGAGTTTCAGGATCGCCTGGCAGCGAAATATTTTGAACAGGGTATGTTCCATCGTGAGATGCTCTTCCTTTCCCGTGACCGGTTCGTGGAGTTGCAGCAGGAGTTGTGGGAGCTGACGCTTGCCTTCAACGATGCCCGTCGCAGAAACACGTTCTACCGGAACACATCCTACTGCTTCCATTTCAATCGTCCCTGCGCATACTACCCGCTCTGCAGCAGTGGTGAAAATCCAAACATCCTTGAGAACCTCTACGAAATCGTCCCTCCCAACGAAGAATTGCTGGGAGGAGATGATTCGGGTGATTCCAACGAAACAGTGTTCTAACGATACAGGAGATTTAGATGCTGCCAACAGCTAAAACCAAACCCAAACAGTCCCTTTCTGATCTAACTGCTTTGATCTACGGTCCGAGCAAGATTGGGAAGACGACCTGGTGTTCCCATGCACCAGAAGCGCTTTTCCTGGCCACAGAGCCGGGGCTCAACTCACTCGACACGTACCAGATCCCGATCAAAACCTGGGACGACTTTCTGAATGCATGTGCCGAGATCGCTGAAGGAAAACACTCCTTCAAGACGATCATCATCGATACAGCGGACAATGCCTACAAGCTGTGTGCAGAGTATGTCTGCGCCAAGCACAAGATCGACCACGAGTCAGATCTCGGCTACGGTAAAGGGTATGCGCTGATCAACAACGAGTTCCAGCGTGTGCTGAACAAACTGGCCTTCCTGCCATACGGTCTGTTCATCGTGTCTCATTCCCAGGACAAGGAGATTGAGACTCGAACCGGCAAGTACATCAAGATGGTTCCCACCCTGCCGGATAAGGCAAGGAAGATTGTAATCGGCCTGGTCGACATCATTGCTTTCTGCGATCTGGAAGCTACGACTAACGGTGATGGCAAGACGGTCTATCGTCGTGTCATGCGGACCAAACCAAGCCCCTTTTACGATGCTGGTGACAGAACAGGCAGGCTTCCTGAGGTGATTGATCTCGATTTCAACACGTTTAGGAAGGTGTTCGATTCTGCGCCAGCAAAACCCGCCAACTCAGCAAAGAGCTAAAGGATTGAATGATGGACAATACACAAAACCATGCCCAGCATGATGCACCGGATGAATTCGATCTTGCACAGTTTGACGATGACTTCTCCCAGGCGGAGGTCGAAGAGCGTGAGTTCGAAGATGTGCCGGACGGGAAGTACCAGGTCAGTGTTGAAAAGGTGGAGTTGACCCGCACGCAGAACTCCGGCAATCCCATGCTCAAGTGGACACTTCGGATTATTGGCCCCCGCTTCGCCGGTCAATTCCTCTGGCGAAATAACGTGATCGCCACAGCAGAGAACATCAAGTGGCTGAAAACAGATCTGTTCACCTGTGGATTGGAGATCGAGAAACTGTCTGACCTACCCTCCAATCTTGAAAAACTGTTGGATGTCAAACTTGAGGTGACGAAGCGAACGAAAGGTGAGAATGAAAACGTTTACATCAACAAACGAATCGTCACCAGCGATACCGGATCACAAGCAACACGGGATGCTCTCAAAGCCTTCTGAGCTGAAGGTCATAATCGATACTCGTGAGCAGAATCCATACACGTTCCCGGTGGACGGGATGACAACAATCAGGCGGAAACTGGAAGCGGGAGATTATTCGATTGAGGGCCATGAAGACCGGGTGGCGGTAGAGCGAAAGTCGCTGGATGACTTCGTTTCTACCGTCATCCGTCACCGGCGCAGATTTCACAATGAACTGCGAAAGCTTCAGCAGATGGAGTCGGTTTGTGTCGTTGTAGAAGCCGGGCTGGATGATATCCTATCGGGACGTTATTCCTCAGACGCCCATCCCCATGCAGTGTTCGGGGCTGTCATCTCAGTCATCATCGATTTCGGGATACCAGTGTTTTTCTGTGCAGACAGGCAGATCGCATGCAGGTTTGTAGAAGACTACCTCAAACGCTTTCAGCGCAGGATGGATCGAGTAAATGCAGACAGCTGAAAACACAATTGACATAAAAGGCGTCATCGAATCGGTGTTCTTTTCGTCACCCACATTCAGTGTAGGACGATTGCTTACAAATGATGGGGCCGAGATTGTATTCGCCGGAAAAGTGTTCGTCCAGCAGGAGGAACAAGTTGTATTTCTTGGCCAGTGGATCAGGCATCCCAAGTATGGTCGGCAGTTCGCTGTCGAAGCCATGGAATACGACCTCGATCTCGACCAGGAGGGGCTTGCCCATTTCCTCGCAAAACATCCTGACATCAAAGGAATCGGTCCCGCAAAAGCAAAAAGTATCGCGGAGAACTTCAGCAGCAACTTCGAAGAGGTGTTGACGAAGCATCCGGAGAAGATCATTGAAGTCGCCAAAATTTCTGCCTCAGTTGTCCGCAACCTGGCATCCGTATGGAAGCGCACTCGTGAAACAAACCATGTTATGGCCTGGCTGTCGGCTTTCGGACTAACCCACCACCAGGTCACATCGCTTATCAAGAAGTTCGGTAACAATACGCTTTCTATGTTGAAGGCAGACCCTTACCTGCTGATTCGAGAAATCCGTGGTTTTGGATTCAAAAAGGTCGATGTCATTGCCAGGAAAATCGGGACATCAAAGGACCGGCCAGAACGCATCCGAGCTGGACTTGTTCATAGCGTTTACGAATCTCTTGATCAGGGGCACTGCTGGACCGAATACGAAGATCTGGTTCACCAGGCAAATCAACTTCTGATCATGGACACCCTGGACAGTCGGGACCGAATCGAACAGGCACTGGATATTCTGATCGAGGAGAGGGTGCTTGCCTGCATCTCACAGGATGGCCGTTTTCTTGTTTCGCTTCCTGATATCTATCAGAAAGAATCAGATCTCTCCCGGATATTTACGACTGCTTCACTTCCTTCTGTTCACGCAGAGCGGTTTGATGACGTCCATGGATTGATCAAGAAGCATGCACAGACACTGAACCAGGATCAGAGCGATGCAGTCCAGAACACCCTGGCGCACCGGATCAGTCTGTTATCTGGTGGTGCGGGAAGCGGCAAGACGTTCACAATTGCCTCAATCGTGCGAATTTGTGAAGCCCGAAAACTGCAGGTTATGCTGGCTGCACCTACTGGCAAAGCTGCCAAACGACTGGAAGAAGTGGTTGGCTGTCCCGCTCAGACCATCCATCGAATGCTCGGTTATGACGGGAAAACCTTCGAACGTGATGCAAGCGATACTATCGACACGGACATGCTGATCGTTGATGAAGTGTCCATGGTCGACGTCGAGCTGGCATGGCATTTCTTCCAGGCGGTCGATCTGAAGAAAACATCTGTTCTTCTGGTTGGGGATCATAACCAGCTTCCACCTGTCGGACCAGGTAATGTACTTCGCGATCTGATCCAAACTCGTTCCATCCCCACGGTCATCCTGGACAAGGTTGTCAGGCAAGCTGGTGTGTTGAAAGAAAACAGCACGGCCATTCTTCACGGAGATGTCCGCAAGACCAGCGAACCAGAGTCCGATGGCAAACGTCGCTGGTTTCTGAGCGATCAGTTCGGTGATGTGCTTCAGGCGCAAGGTTTCCTCACAACACTATATGAAGAAGTGTTGGAAGAACGACTGGAGTATGACCTGCTGCGGGATGTTCAGGTTCTGACACCAACCCATAAAGGTCCACTTGGCGCCAAAGCACTGAACGAGATACTTCAACGTCTTGTCCAGCGTAAGCGATGGAAGATCGCAGTTCCGCCAGTCAGGCCGGGTCGTAGACCAAAGTTCCTCAAACACGACAAGGTTATCCAGACCCGCAACAACTACGACATCGATGTCATGAATGGTGCGGTCGGATTCATCCTTGAGGTTGGTTCGGATGGTTCGCTGAAAGTTGAGTTTGAGGGTAGGAAGATTTCTATCGAATCGGGATCACCCGCGCTGGGTGATCTTCAACTAGCCTATGCACTGAGCATCCACAAATCCCAGGGTTCGGAATATCCCTGTGTGATTGTTGTAATGCACAAAGCGCATTCCTTCATGCATCACCGGAATCTCTTCTATACAGGAGTGACCCGTGCTCGAAGGACAGCGATCATCATCGGCGATCACTGGGGTGTGCGGAACTGTGCAAAGAAACGACAGGTTGACAATCGCCGGACTTTTCTGTCGCTTTTACTGAGGGATAACTACTCTAAATCGAGGGATACACTGCTCAAACGTGAAAACAATTGTGACACCGCAGAATCGTATGAATCTTGCGAAACATCACGGGCAGTTTTATAACCAAACATATTTGATCTATGGGCATCTGCATGAATTTCAAACTGATATATAATCTCATCTGTTGCATTATAAAGCTTGACATTCAAAGCTGTTGAAGCATTCCAGTTTCCTAAAGTGAAGTAAGATCTATGTTCAATGATATCAATTTTGATTGTGTATTTAGTCTCGTCAGAGGTGTTAAACGCTGCGCCAAGTGCAGATGTCACCTGCTCTTTAAGAATTGATACGAAATCATCATTGGAATTGGGCCGGAAATCTCTGACATCAACGGCTATCAAATTTTGTGGCAGGTTACTCAATACTACATGAGAATTTGAAAATACAGGAGTGAACAATGCTGTTTGCGCACAACCGAACACAAACAAAGCAAAGGTCAGTGTTGTAAAAATTTGGATTCTGCGCATGTTCAGACTCCAAGCGATTTTAACGCTACCAACAACAAGTCAAAAACCTGAAACATATACATCGAAAAGTATGAAAGTTATACCCAAAAAACCACAGCATACCATCATTGAGTTGTTGATGGAATTGAAAGTTGCGGGGATAAAAGTTGGTTGATTCGATACAAAAAAGTGGTAATCCTCAACCAAAGCTGTTACTGGACTACTTCTTCGCTCGAACGGATCGTGTCGCCTTTCTGGCACCATGGGACAAACCGCACCCGACCATTCAGACAGACAACTTGGATGAGTTGTTGTCGGCCCACATCCATGGCGATGAAGGTTCTAAAGCGGCTGTCCACTTCACCTCAAGGAATGGTGGCCACAAGGTTACAAAAGGCTGGTTCCGGATCGGCAGTTACGTTCCCGCTCCGGACAAGACTACCCCCTGGCTTTGTGTCGACTTCGATGCGGGTGCGGATCATGCTGATGCCCTGGCAGATCCGGATGAAGCTGTAAAGAGAGTCTATGGGATTTTCACAGAACACCATCTTCCTGCTTACCTCGAACGTTCAGGTGGTGGCCTTGGATGGCACCTGTGGTGTTTTTTCGAGCCAGGCATTCCTGCGTCCAAGGTGCGCAAACTTGCATTGCAGCTGCTTCCATCGGATATCCCTCTGGCACAAGGCGGGAATGCCAGACCGGATAAAGCGAAAGGGATTGAAGTATTTCCCAAGCAGGACAAACTGAATAAAGATGGCTTGGGCAACCTTGTCTGGCTTCCTTGGTGGTTCGGTGCGAAAGGCGAGGGAAACCGATTCTTCAGAATAAATGATGGAGCATTCTCAGCTTATCAACCTGATTCATTCGAACGAATAGATCAAACTGCACTTGACCAAGTGCTGAAAGCTACAGCAAAGCCCGATACCAAGCCAACTTCACCAATTTCAAATCCTGACAACAGCAGAGAGTGGAAACTCTGGCGCAGTGAAGCCTTAGCGACAATTCAACTTTCGGACATCTATGGTGACTTGCTGACCGGCAACACATCAGGAGATGGCTGGCTCGAATGTCGCGATCCATCATCCCAATCGGGTGACATGAATCCCTCTGCTGGTGTTTCGGATGGAACGAACTCTGTCGAACGCGGATCGTTCCATTCATTCATTTCCGGTGAAACCATATCCGTTTTCGATTTCCTCGTCCAGCATGGCCCTGCGCATGACATGAAGGGGGCGGTCAAACGGATCGCAGAATTATCGGGAGTACAGCTGCCAAGGAGGAAGCAAAGCAGATCATCACCAAGGAAAATTCCCCTTCCAGAGATACAGGTTAATCACAGGCAACTTCGGGATATCATTGAAGACGCGTGGGATGCAGTTCATTTGCATAACTCAAGTGAAAGCCGACTGCCTGGCGATAAACCCTACTTGTATAATCGTTCGGGAACATTGGTGAGGATTGTCAGGGAACAGCTTGTCAACAAGAATGGCGAACCCTTTATTCGTACACGTTTTGATCTGATGAATGAATCTGCGCGCTATGGATTGCTCGCGCGGATAGCCTCTTGGTATCGAGAAACGGAAAGAGGTCCTGTCGATGTTGTTCCGATGCGGGAAGTGTCCCGTGACATGCCTGAGTTCATTGACAGGGACCTTCCTCAGATTGACTCAATCGTCACAGCCCCAGTCTATAGCTCAAAAGGTGTCCTTATTAAAACACCCGGATACCATCCAAAAGAAGCGTTGTGGTATGAGCCGCATGATTCACTTGGGAAGATTGATGTCCCGGAGAATCCTGATAATCATGCTATTTCATATGCTCGCGACCTGATCCTGGATGAGGTACTGCACGATTTTCCATTCAAGACGCAGTCGGATCGTGCACACATGGTCGCTGCCATGCTGCTTCCATTCGCACAGAGGATGATTCGGGGAAATACTCCGATACATCTTTTCACTGCACCAACACCAGGTTCAGGCAAAGGGCTGCTCTGCAGCATCGTTTCACAGTTGGCAACAGCACAACCTGCTGATTCTCGAACCCTGCCGACCCAGGAAGATGAAACACGAAAGATGATCACTGCGGAATTGTCCATGGGCGGTTCGATCATCTTGCTGGACAACACTTCGGAACGAAGGCAGCTTGACAGTGCACCGCTTGCTTCTGTTGTCACTTCCGAGGTCTGGAAGGACCGACTCCTCGGACAGTCAGCTATGTTGACGCTTCCCAACCGTGCCATGTGGATGATAACCGGCAACAATCCCAAGCTCACCGCAGAACTTGCTCGGCGTTGTATCCGCATTCGACTACAGCCGGATATGGAGCGTCCCTGGCTTCGTGAGGGGCAGGGATTCAGGCATCCAAAGCTCGTGGATTGGGTGAAAAGCAATCGAACGGAGCTGGTTTCAGCTTTGTTGATCCTGATACAAGCCTGGGTTGCAGCAGGTCAGCATGAATCGGCTCACACGCTTGGCTCATTCGAAAACTGGTCGAGTGTGATAGGCGGGATTCTTGATAATGCCGGGATACCAGGATTTCTCGAAAACCTTAACGACATGTACAAAGAATCGGATGAAGTCACTCAGGCCTGGAGTGAATTCATTGTTGCCTGGTGGGATGAGTTTGGCGATGAACCGAAGCGTGTCTGTGATCTGAACCAGCTTTGTGAAGACAAGGAATTATTACCTGCACTCCGAGGTGATAAGAATGAGCGATCCAAACAGATCCGGTTGGGGAAAGCGCTAGGCAGATATCAGGACAGAGTCTTCCAGGGATTGAAGCAGGTGAAAGTTCAGCTTCATGGGAAACATGCAGGTGGTTTTTGTGTCGCACTTCAGAAAGTCGATCCATCTCCATCGAAAAATGATGCGGAAAATGGAGATGTTGGAAATGTGGATGGAGATGTTTTACAGCAACATCTCCAACTTGGAAACCCAAGCCAGACGGTCGATTCAGGGAATAATGGAAATGTTGGAGATGTAACCCCTAACCTACGCGGGTATGATCATGTATACACACATACACGCGCACACGCACATGTAAGTAATAGGGGGGCTCACATCTCCAACATCTCCACGGATCATTCAAACCAGCGTCAGCAAAGCGTTTCAGCGATGGAAATGTCTGAAAATAACATCTCCATCGACATTTCCAACATTTCCAGCGGTCCTGAACAGGACTTTGATCTGCTGGATCTCCCTGATGATTTAGGAAAAACTGATGAGTCAGAACTTCCATTCTGATTTGAATTACCTGAAAGGAAAACGATGCTGTTTGTTTCAACAACACTGAACTCAATGAATATCGATGATCTGCATAGTGAGCTGAAGGAAGTAGAACACGACAGGATCATGTACCGTCGCCTTGATCCGGAGTACTACGCATGGCTTCGCTACCGTATGGGAGTGGCGGAAAAGGCCATGAGAGATGGCATGCTGAAAACATCAGCATTTAATCAAACCCGTGTCCGCTTCAACTCCCTGCATGAATGGGCTGTCAAACAGTACGGCAAACCATCTCTTCTCGATTCCATCCATCGACTGAACCCGGATGACTATCAACCACCCAAATTAAAAAGAATTTTTCACGGCAACGAGCAACAGAGTTCCGCGCTTTCTGCACCTCATCTCTATCCAGATGATGGTGACTGGTCATTCACCCGATCCATCAATCACGAAACAATCAAACTGGTGGATGCCATCCGTGACAAGGCACTGAGCTTAGGTTGGTCTGAGCCACGCCTGTATCAGAATCGAGGAAGGTTCCGATTTCCATGCGGTCAAGATTATGGTCTTGTGTGCTTCCTACACGATGGTCAGACCATCGGTGAAGTGTCTGAAAAACACATCGAGATAGTTTGTGTGCGAAACAATCGCAATGTCCTGCGCTTCTACAACCCGGATGTTGATCAACCTTGGATTCGGAAGATTGGACCGGATGGATCTGAAAGAAAATTAGGGAATGTGTCAAGTCGTTCTATGACTCCAAGCCCAATTACCGGCAACGACAATGAATATTTCTGAAGTGAAGCCACGTGCTTTGAAGGCGTTCTTAACAAGATTTGCTAAGTCTGTTCTCACGTCACCAGCACTATTGCCATTGAACTCACCTGCACATGTCGTTGTAGGTAAGGTGATGTTATTTCCTTCTGAAGAGGCTATTTGTTTGGAAAATCCAATGTCGCTAAGATCACTATAGGCATTTTCATAATCCTTTGAACTTGCATTTGCAAGATCAAAAGTAATCACTGCGAAATAACTCATGGTTGTCCCCTTGCTAGTTGTTTGGGTAAGTGAAGGTATTCAGTGTGCTTAGAGAGAGTCAAGAGAGGAAGTAAATGAGTAATAACCGCGAAAAAGCGCCTTCCCGCACCCCTGAAAGTGGGGATGCAGCCCCGGTGTCGAAAAAACCAAAGCACTTGGTTGAAGCAAAGCGTTGTTCTGCCCGTTCAAAGCGACACGGCGGCCCGTGTGGCGCTCCTGCGATGGCTAACGGCAAATGCTACCACCATGGTGGCAAAAGCGCCTCACACCCCAACCAGTCGCATCCTGGCAACAAACACGGCATGACGCATGGTGCGTTCGTACCTGCACTGCAGTCAGATGAAGAGAAAGAACTGTTCCAGTCATTCATTGACGAGATGTACAAATCCTTCCCGGATCTGAACAAGGCAAATGATCTGGCTTATGTCCAGATCGCGTCAATGAGCTATATCCAGTTGATAAGAGGGATTCGTGGGGGTGCGGCAGGATCGACGATTGATGAACTGTCCAGGGTAATGAACCGCCACTTGACCGCACTGAAGGTCAATCGTGAACAGCGTGATGCTGGACTGCTGGGCGCGAACGGTCCCAAGTCGCCGTCCGAACTGGCCATCCTGCTGATCCAGAAGGTTGAACAGCGGGAGATCCACCATCTGCAGGGTGGACAAAGTGTGCATTCACTGCCGGAAAATACCAGTGGTCACATCACAAGTCGTATTGCGAGGGCAATGCAGACCGGTGAATTCCCGGCACTTCCCGATTCTGAAGAAGTTTCATCGCATACTATGAAAAGCGATGAACAGAAAAACAAAGGTTTAGGTGACAACGAGGACTAGGTTTCGTCGCATACTGGACAGTATGCGATGAAAGGGACTGAGCGATGACAGGAAAACAAATATCAAAGCGACACCCCCAAACAGGCGGGAAGCCTATAAGGGGGTGTTCGTCCCGGAAACAGGGTTCAAAATGGGAATCACCCATAAACTCTGCGCTTTCGGTATTTGATCCAGTCACCGGATGCAATTTTCCTGATCGGTCGTCCCGAGCTTCGTTGGTAGATGTAGGTCAGGACCTCACGTCCATCCTGAAGCAGAATCTTCTCCCTGCGGTAAAAGGTCGGATGACCTTCAAGACGGTCGAGCCGGTGAAGGGTTACGTTGTCGACTGCGAAGAGCTCGCCGGTCACCGAGGTCGTCCCTCCGGGTATCAGGCCGGGAAAGTGCTGAAGGTCTATCAGGCTGAACCGTGGTTCCGTTTTGACAGTTCCAAGGCACAGCGATCCTTCAAGCAACCTGTGGTTGGGTTCACCTCGTCTCAGTGTCCCGTATACGAAGACCAGGTAGTCTCCAGAATCAGTAATCCCTTCCAGACCTCGCTGATGAGCTTCTTCAAGGCTGGTGGTTGGCCACTTCATTTTCCGGTAGGCTTTCCTGATGACGCTGAAGTAATCGTCGGAAGGCGGTCCTTCGGGGAACTCGGGCGGAAGATGGTAGACCCAAGCGGTCTGGAACCGGCCTTTCTTATCCCTGACTGTTCGCTGAGTTCTGGTGTAGAACAAGGGGTGGCCTTCGAACCGGTCAAGCAGTTCAAGGTTAAGGATAGTCATCCGGTAGAGGATGCCCTTTGTGGAAGCATCCCTTTCAGGGAGAACCGTAGCGACCGCACCGTCTCGTGCGTGGGAGTATCCGGCAAAGGCGATCCGGTGGTTCTCGAGGGTGGCTGCCCCGAGCGATATGGCTTCGGGGCATCGCTTCTTCATCTGTGCCGGATCAAGGTTCGACCCGTAAGCGAAGTAAAGTGTGGTGAGTTCTTTGATCATCATGATGTATTTCCTTTCAAGAGTTCTCGTTCTCTGGATTTCCGTTGTCGGTCAATCCGGCGGCGTTTAGGCCGCCTGTCGTGTAGGGCGGCCATGCTTCCAGGCGGAAGAACCTTCGAAACTTCCGAGGAGGTGAAGACGTGCGGTTTTGAACTCGTCGCCGATCAGGCCAAGGCGAAGAAGAAAAACCCTGAAGTCGTACTTGGCGCTTTCGGGGTTGAAGTCCCGCTTTGCGGCAGAAGCCGAGCGGGAATTCAGTGCCTTCGAGGCGAGGGCGAGAATGAACTGGATGTAAGCCTTGACCTTGCCAGCGTGGAGGGTGGCGTCGAACCAGCGGAATTCAATAGTTCCCCTGAACCAGACGCTGTGAAGGTTGACCCCGTGGTACCTGCTCTGGTCGTAATGGGTTGGTCGGGAATTGTGCCTTCCGTACCAAGCGGCGTTGATCGCGTCGAGGTTCCGTGGGCGTCTGCGTTCAATGTTGGCGATGAAGTTGGAGTCGATGCTTCTGCACCAGCGTGCCCTTCTCGCTGTGCTGACGTTCAAGGCGTGCTCAATCAGCTTTTCCTGCTTGTTGACCATCTTGACCAGGTTGGTCAGTGCCTTGGCGTCGAAAGGAGCGCTTCCCACGTGGATGTGAATCCCGCAGGAGCTGTCAACCTTCGCTCCGCATCTCCTGACGCTTCGAACCACCTCCTGAAGCTGCGCCAAGTCGTCGTAGGTAAGGATCGGGCTAACCACCTCAGCCTGTTGGCTTCTCGAAGCGGAAAGGCTGGCGTCCGACTTGGCTTGCCATGCGCGTCCTCTGCTGTCAACCACCTGATAGGTGTCGTAGGTATCGCGAAGGTGCTCAATCCGTCCACCGACGATCTGCTGAATGGCTTTGGCCACCTGGTTGCGGGTGCGTCCGATGGTTTCGATTTCGATTCCGAAGGTCAGGTTTTCCATCTTGTGACTCCTTGTTTTTGCTTGGTTTGCTGTGTGTTTCTGGACACACATTAATCGCATATCGGAGGTACTATCAAGTTGAAAAGAGGCTTGTAGAGACTTGTAAATAAATAACTTATATCGAATTTCAGACGGACAGTTCAGGCTAAGTGTTTGATGTGAAAAGGGATGTGTTCAGGACGATAAAGAGTGGTGGATAGATGAGAGGGATTGGTAGAAAAATCGCGGTGGCTTTACTCGTGGTGATTAGTTCAGGTGAGCTGCTATTCGCTTCGGTTTTCGATGGCTTCTTCCAGCGAAGCGTCGGCAACATGGGCGTAGATCTGGGTGGTGGTCACATTGCGATGTCCCAGAGCTTTCTGTACGAGGAGCAGGTTGCCGGTCTTATTCAGCAGGGATGTGGCGAAGGTATGGCGCAGGGTGTGCGGGGTGACCGATTTGGTGATTCCTGCAAGTTTGATCCATGCTGGAACCAATACCTGGACGGCTCGAGATTGCAGTCTGGTTCCTTGCTGGTTGATGAACAGGGCTTTTGTGCTGTCTTGCTTTTCAAACTGAGGACGTTCCTTCTGTATATAGGTGCCGATGGCTTTGCGTGTTCTAGCTGGCAGGAACTTAACGACTGGACTGCCACCCTTGGCGAGGCGGACCCTCAGGTGTTTGCCATCGATGTCTGTGAGATCAAGTCCAACCAGTTCTGCAACGCGAATACCGGAGTCCAGCATCAGATGGATGATGGCATTGTCACGGAGTGCATGCTTTCTGGTGCGATTGTACCGAAGACAGCGAAGCAGATTCTTCTCTTCCTCTTCGGTGAGGTAAACGGGCGGTTTCTGGGAAACGTTGCTGGTTTTGATACCGGTAGCAGGGTTCGATTCAATCATGCCAGCCTGACGAAGCCAGTTGAAGAAAGAACGAATAGCGGTTTTCAGGCGGTTCATGCTGTTTGGACTCCGGTCCGATCCGTCGGGTTTGGTCTTCATAGCAACCAGGAATTGATCCAGATCTGTAGCGGTGATCGAGGCTGGATCTGCCTGGACAGCTTTTTCAAGTTTGCCAAGGTCAGTCAGGAATGCGGAAATCGTATGCTGCGACTTTCCTGCAGCCTGCATATGTGTCTCGAATCCAGCAAATGCTTCTTCCCAAGTCATGGCCTTCTCCCTGTTTTAGATGGTTTTCGCATACAACATGGCATGGATTATACGGACTATCAAGGGGGTAGATATGCCTGTTGAAGCTAATCATCATAAGGCTTCCAGCGATTTGTCCGATGAGATGATCCAGGCTTATCGCATCCTGAAAGACCCGGTGCAATGGGGCGAGAAGTTTCTGGCAAACCAGGACGGGACGATCAGGGCATACTGGGAGCATCAGGTTGAGGATCTGCGTAATGATCATCCTCAGATCATTCATCAGGATGGCCGTGAGGTCGGAAAGACCATCGTCCTAACTACCCTGGTTTTGCACTTCGGATTCACAACACCACATGACAGCGGGCTGGTTGTCACTCCACATCAGGGACATCTGGAAACCATCATTGAGGAAGTGGAACATCAGATATTCAGCAATGCAGATCTGGAAGCTAGTATCGCCAGGAATCGTCTTGGTCACCTGGATATCAAACGAAAGCCCTATTACCAGATCCGATTCGCTGGTGGGACGCTGGTTCACTTCCGGCCAGCTGGTGACAAGGGGCAGTCGCTAAGATCGCTTCACGTAAATCGGATCTGGGTCGATGAGGGTGCATGGTTGACTGAGCGAGCCTGGAAAGCATTGCGTCGATGCTTGAACGCCAATGGCACGATGCGAATTTACTCCAATCCCAATGGACTTAGGGATTCAACCTACTACAGACTGACCCAGGATAAGACCGGACGCTGGTTTGTCGTGCGCTGGCCTTCAATGCTTCATCCTAACTGGACAAAGGAGCGTGAAGAAGAACTGGTCGAGTTTTACGGTGGCCGTGATACTTCAGGATACCAGCATGAGATTCTTGGCGAACACGGCAGTCCTTCTTATGCAGCATTCAATGTCGAGGCTTTCCATGCCAACCAGAAAGTAATCCATGCTTACCGCAAGGTGGTGATCACCGGTGAGGAGATGCTGGACTGTGATGGTGATGATGAAGTCCGTACACGGTTTGACTTGTTGCTGGGATTGACACCCCAGCCAGGTGAGTACGTGCTGGGGGGCGACCTTGGATATACGTCAGATCCATGCGAACTGGTGGTGTTTGAACGGGATGATGAAGGTTTGCTGAACGCAGTGCTGCGTGTTCACCTCGAACATGTTGCCTACCCTTATATCGCTGAAGCGGTTGCTGTCTTGGACAACTACTTCGAGTTCACCTGGATCGGGATTGACAAGGGCGGGAATGGTTTGGCAGTCGAACAGGACCTGAAACGCCTCGACAAGTTCGCGGATCACAATTTCGGGGACAGGTTGCAGGCCTTCGACTTCGGTTCGTCGACCACCATTGGGTTCAACACTTCTGGCAAGCAGATCAAGAAGCGTACCAAGGAGTTGATGACCAGTCTGATCAACGGTCGTCTGGCAAGAAAGCTGATCAGCTTTCCTGACAGCGATCTGGAAATCGAAGATCAGTTCACCACCCAGACATACACGATGACCAACGGGAAGGTGATCTATTCCAAAGGGCGTGATCACATCATCGATGCGGTCAGGTGTGCTGTTCTGGCAGTGGAACTGGATGAGATGAAGGAGATCGAGACCAATGTGGAAGAGATCGCTATCATGCCCGTAACGACAAAACCGATTTTCAAGTTCTGATAAGGGTTTGAGTGCCTTCAGAAGCCAGCACAAGGACTTGATAATCGCATACAATTCATCGCTGATTAGTGCAGAAGCACAGCAGAAACAACACCTTACAAGGAGGCGATGATGACACAGCAAGAAAGAAAAGCGAAAGCCAAGAAAGATTACAACGAAAAACAGGCAAAGATTCAATCACTGATCGGGAAGATGCAAACGGAACTCAAGAAACACGGCCAGGATGAACCGATCACCTTCGCGCATGTGGGTGACCTCGGCCATGTTGAAGACCTTCTTGGAGAGATTGTCAGTTTCCTGACCGGCGAGGAATAGCCAGATACTGGAGTAAAGAATGACCCTGCTTTCAGCACTGGGGTTGCAGAGACGCAACCCTGTTTCTTCTGGATTTGATGTTGCCCATGGCGCTGCCTTGAATCGTATGGGTGGTGCAACAGATGGTTTGGACACGGTTGAAGGTGTACCCGAGAAATGGGAAGAAATGGCACAGCTTGCCTGGTACTATTTCACCAGCGAACCGATTGTGAACAACGCGGTCAATGCCTGGCGTGTGTTTGCAGTTGGGGAGCAGATCATCCCGCTCGTGGATGCTGCAGATACGCAAAAGAAGGCTCGAGCACTCCACCGTCGCCTTGGGATGGACAAGCTCATCCGTGACATGGTTTTGCAACTGTTAGTTAAGGGCGAGTGCGCTGCCTATAAGCAGTATGGTGGTAAGAAATCAGGTGACGGTTTCAAGGACTACGAACGGATTACATGTCTAAATCCTATTGGCCTGACTTACAAGCTTGATGATGAAACGGGTGAGATCGATGAAATCAAGCAGAAAGTGAAGAAAGACGACCAGGCTGCTGCTGGCATGGGAAAAGAAATCAGCCTTGAACCGGAACAGTTCTTCCGGGCGAAATGGGACAGTCCGGATTTCAACTTGCATGGCGTTTCCATTGTTCAGCCTGCCTTTGAATCCATCCAGCTCATGCGCCACTACCGGAACGCAGAAAAGGCAATTGCCCAACGCTGGACAACTCCACTCCGTTTCATCTCTGTTGGCGGTAAGTTCGGTGACAAGATCATCACACCCAAGCAGGAGATGATCGAGAAGATTCGTGATATCCTGGACGAGATGGACCCGAAGCAAGGTGTAGTCGTTCCCTATTACGTGGATGTGAAAACCTACGGCACTGAGGGTGAAGTCCTTCGAACCGAAGAGAAAGTCAAGGAAGTAAAAAGCGATATCATCGTGGCCTTGGGATTTGTGAAAAGTCTTGTCACAGGTGAGGGACCGAATTTCGCAACAGCTTCGGTCGGGTTTAAAAAGATCATCATCATGCTGTCTGAGATTAAGAGGATTGTTAGGGAGATCCTCGACTGGGTCTATCTGGACTGGCTGGAAATGCAAGGAAATGATGATGCTGAAATCACCTATCAGTTTGATGATCTCGACTTGGCTGAAGAACAGGATCGTCGGAAGATGTACATGGAGCTGTATGATCGCGGTCTGGTCAGCAGGGCAACCCTTCAATCCAGGCTTGGATTGCAGCCTTCAGTGGAAGATGAAAACTACAATGGCGAAGAATCGCGTATGTCCAGGCTGCTTAAACCGGAGATCATCGCCAGTCTAACCCTGCAGGATGTACTCACTCGAGATGAGGCACGGAAATATCTGGGCTTGGCGAAGGATGAATCGCAGAACGACAAGACTGATAACCCGCAATCTGATGCGGATGTTGAAGCATTATATGATGAAGTGAATCGAGATATTCAATTCCAGCAGACACACTCTGAGGATCATTGATTCATGGCAACTATCGATCCTCGGCTGGAAGTTGAGCTGAACATCTCCCTGAAGGCAGCTCAGCAGTACACCGCAGAACAGGAAACGCTTCTTCTGAAATCACTCGAACAGGCCGCAACCCAGGTTCGGAGTGAACTTTTACGTGTGGCGGAAATGAAAAGTGTCGCACCCGGATCTGCCCTCTGGAAGCGACGTCTTGAATCTATCCTCGACCGGATTGAGTCAGTCATGAAGGAGCTGAAGAAGTCTACAACTTCACTTGCCCGTCCAATGACAAAAGACGCTTTTAGACTGGGAATCGAACGGGGAGTGTTTGAGCTTAGGGACAGCGGGGTGATGGGATTGAAGGAAACTGAAGCCTGGCAGGCGATAATTGATAAAGCGTTTGATACGATTGATGGTCGAGCACTGGAAAACCTGGCTCTGTGTAACATCAAGCTATTGGGAACGGTGTCAGATCGATTGCTGGATGACATCAAGCTCAACCTGCAGGCGGGTATTCTTTCTGGTCGGGATATAGGTCAAATCGCACTGGATATTGGGGATGTAATCAAACCATCAGAAAAGGATAAATTTCGCTTCGCGGGGAAGAAGGTGTTTAAGACGGCTCAGAATAGGATTGAAGTTATTACACGGACAGAAGTCATGCGATCTTATAACCAAGGCAGGATACATCTATACAAAGACATGAAAGTTGAGGAAGTTGTGTGGTATACGGCCTTGGACGAACGAGTTTGTCCTGTTTGCGGTCCGTTGAATGGACAGGAGTATATTTTAAATCAATTGCCACCTATTCCAGCGCATCCGAATTGCCGATGTACCTTGATTACAGATATTTTTCTAAATTAACAAGTTATTACACATGATAATACAAGTACGTATTATACAACTGCCATGCAAGTAAAAGCATGAATATTTTAAACTATCCTAAAAGTCTACAAGTTTATACTTCGCATCGCGAACATCAAATGCTGGACGAGTACCTTCTAATACATCAACAATATGGCGGTTGATAGCAGGATTTTCGATGGATCCCGTTGTATATGTTATTCGATTCCCTCCAGGTTTGTCCATTTCGCAGTATATAATTTGATCTGCATCGCAGACAACTGCCAAATTCGGATTATGTGTTACAATAATCACTTGGCGTCGCTCCTTCGCTTTTTTAATACAAGGTACAAGCATTCGATAGACGGATTCGTTGTCAAGATTTTCCTCCGGTTGATCAATAACCAAAGGGATAGTGTCCTTGTCTACTAATAAATAAAATACAAGAAGCAAGGCTCCGCGTTCGCCTGGTGAAAGCTGGTCAAGAGTACGATTTCCCCAAGTAAGCGCGTAGCGAGGAAAGAGGTATTCTAAACCAAAGACAAAATCGTAAACATTGACAGGTTCAATCCCTTTCTTTACTAAATCTGTGATCTGTACAAGCTGATGCTCATCATCGCGAAGGTCATATGTTAAAGCATCATCTATTTCCTTGATAAAGATCGCAACGCCTTGTGTAGTCGAGAAATCGGCTTCGCGTAACATTTTTCGAAGTCGCTTCTGTCCTTCTTCAACACCGCAGAAACTTCCTCGTCTACCTTGCTGAATCAGATTAAAGAAACGATCCTCGAAACTCTTTGCGACAATAGATACCTTGAAACCAAGTTCTAGACCCCGATCCTTCAGGGGATCTCCAGCTATTGCCTGTTCAATTGGATTGTACAATGCGGCATATTTACTTGCCAAATTGTCGATTTCTTGGAAGATTGCTTGGACAATCGCGATGCGCTCTTCTTTTTTTGTGGAGAGTTCGGTTGGAAGTAGAAGCAATTTTTTGAGTTGTGCTCTGGTATATTCAAGACTTTTGGGGGTATCAGTTGAACCAATGATTTCTTTGTTACGAGCTTCCCATTTCGCTTGTTCTTCTAGATACTGCTGATATTGTTGGTCTGCAGCGCTCATGGTATTGCGGAGTTCTTTCACCTTTGCAAGCTTTTGTTTCTTTTCATTGACTGGGGTACCCTCTACGTCCTCTAAAAGCATGTTCGAGAATTTACGACTTTCGAGAACAGCACTTGATATGATATCCTCTAATTTTTCAAAATGAACTTTGAATGTGATGACATCTTTAGGTTGTAAACCCAATTCTTCACATTCAGAACAACTTGCTGAAAAATCGTTATAACTGCGCTGAAGATTTTCGAGCTTAGCTTTCAGTTTTTCAGCTAATGCTTTGCGACGAAGCATATACTTATTTTGGGATTTGATATCTAAGATATTCGAATCAATTTGTTCAATTTCTCTACGAAGCTTTTCAATCTCTGCTGCAAGTTTCTCATTTTTGTCTCCTACAACAGGATCTTTATCTGGAGGAATGATCTCTTTCGGTTTAACTTCGTTGTGAGCGTCAAGCTCAAGTTTTTTATGTTCTAATTGTTGCTCAAGTTTTTGCCGATATTCATCAGTTAACATTTCATTCAAAGTTACAATTCGCTCGTTAATGTTGTGTAACCTTTTCTGTAATAACTTGATGCGTTCACTAGTTTCGTTTGTCTTGAAAGCCATTAAATCATCAAATGATTGGCAATCAAGTCGTTCATGGTCAGGGACATGGGAGAAAATGACACTTTTTAGTTCTTTGTCAAATTCGCTACCCTCACCACTTGCAACCTCGTTGCAGATCGTTTCAAGGTAGTTTTGAGGAATATACTTAATCCGTTCTACAGAGGTCGTATCAACGGTTTCAGATAGAAGTCGCGAATTGATGTCACCGGAAAGCCAATGTAGGGATGCTCTGAAGTGTTCAGCTTTGCGTTCGCGCTGACGGCGGAATTTGTTGAGATTGAGAAAAGAGAAGTGCTTCTCTCTTGGCGAATTACCAACCAATCCTAAAGAATCAGCCAGCGCACTCTTGCCGCTACCTTTGTTCCCGATCACAGCTACCAAACCAGTATTTAAAGGTATATCGCCGGAAAACCAAAGTTCATCAAAGGCGGATTTTGAAAGTTTTTCAAATGACAGTTTCTCACAATAACGTGTCTTATTATTACGTTGTTGGTCAATGGCGGGTGGTTCTTGACCAATGAAAACTCGAGATTCTGGTTCCCTCAAGATGCGTTTTAGCCCAGCAAATGTCGGATCAGCCTTGATCCAAGTGAATCTCTGTTCACTAGGGATAAATAGATGCTTTAAGCCATGGGCATCTGACCCGTGAATACACGGCTTAAAGGTTTTAAACTCAGCTTTGAACTCATCAATAGTCGGATGTTTAAGACCTAGTCCAAATTCTCGAGTACTTGGATTGGACGAGAACAATATATCTGATTTCTGGATCATCACTTTTCGTGTCAGATGTCCTTGGCCGTTCCAGCTACATTTTGATAAGTCTTCATCTGCAACGACTGCTAGGAGGTATCGGCTCCCAAAGATTGAGGGTTTATTAGCCAGGATTTTGCTGACTTCACTATGGTTGACTACGGCATTCATCATGCCAATCTCTATATCCGGTTTTTCTGCAAAGGGGAGATGCTGTTTTTTCAAACTTCTTCCTAGGATCTCTAAATTGCTTATCGTAAGTGACCATGATTCGTCGGCTCCACTTGGGTTACCTTCCTTAGTAAACTTTATCTCTCTAAGGAAATTTTCCTCGATTTGTTCTGGTGATATCTCATCGGAGAACAATACATGGAAATTAACCCTGCTGTCTTTACCGCTAACGTCTTGGATTATTATATCAGCGCGTAATTCAATGTTTGGGATAAAAAGGATATTTTGGACGGCTTCAGCTATTCCACTGCCACAAAGCTCTTCTAAACGAGCTTTGTTGTTAAGGAGCGCCCGGATTTTCTTATAGCCCTCTATACAAAAATAATCCGTAATTCCAACTGCAGCAATTTGCATTTCAACAGCTTTAGCAAATACACGCTTGGCATACTCATCGAAGTCATTCGGGAAACCATTGTTCAATGCTGAGAATGGCGTGTGAATATGAAGATCCCAAATGTGCCAATTTGATCCGCCTGGATCGTTCATAACTATCTCCGCATTATTATAGTTGATTCAGTCGTTAAAAGTGTCGCAGCAGGGGCATCCCCAATCAGTGCCATCGGGGCGATCAGGGTGAATATCGTTTCCAAGTGGATCAAAGTCGTGATAGTTTTCGCATTCTTTTTCAAATGCGGCTTTGGCTGACGAGGCATAACTGTACTTGAAAAGAGGTCGTTTCGTTTTACTCACCCATGACTTCAGACGTGCATTAAGATCCTGGTCTGCACGACCGACATACCCAACTAGAAAGGAACCTTCATTGTCCTTGTTGCCCAATGCATAATTTCCAGGGGATTTTTTAGTAACCTTAGCGTTGATGGTCTCAACATCACTGCTGTCCGGTAGGTTATCACGATTTCGTGTAACTATCCCGGAGATTGTATAATAATAAAGACTTGCATCACAAGGTACCGTTGGTAAGATTGAGTTTGCACACACATTCTCATCAACGGAGGATGCAAGTCATGGCTCAATCTACAACCGTATTGATGCAGATACAAAAGCTTGTACCCAACGAGCTCTTTGACAAGCTTGCCACGAAGTATCATGTTGATAAATATGCCTCTGTGTTTACGGCATCCACCCATTTTGCGGTTCTGATGTTCGCACAGTTGGCGGGATTGAAGTCGACACGCGATATTCAGCATGCAACGGCATCCCTGTTCTCAATGGACCCCTTGGTCAATGTAAAGAAGTCGACCCTGGCAGAAGCGAACAAGCGGATTAACTGGCGATTTTACTACGAACTGTTTCAGGCATTATTCGCCCTTTTCTGTGACAGGTTTTCCAAGCATGATTTTCCCGTTCCCGGTAAACTTCTTTCGCTTGACAGCACGCTGATTCCGGTATGCCTGGAACGGTTGCCCTGGGCAAAATACCGCACAACAAAAGGTGCTCTGAAACTGCACACCCTACTGGATCATGACGGGCTTATTCCACAAGACATTGTCATCACCGACGGCAAGGTCAGCGATATCGGGGCGGCGCGAACCATGCCCATTACGTCAGGCACAACCTATCTGGTTGACCGTGGCTACTTCGACAGCGCCTGGTTTGCCAGGATCAATCGCAACCAGGCCTTTTTCGTCACACGCATGAAAAGCAACGTCGGCTTTGAATGGACCGAAAAACGAAAGGTGGAAGCCGGAACAGGTGTCCGTGGTGACTGGATTGGTCATTTTGACGGAACCCCGGCAGACCACTATCCTGATCCCTTGCGCCTGGTACACTTCACCGATCCGGAAACAAAAAAGGAATTGTGGTTTCTGACAAACTTGTTGGAAATAGACGCGTTGACCATTGCGCAGCTCTACAAGCAACGCTGGCAGATTGAACTGTTCTTCAAATGGGTGAAACAGAACCTGAAAATCAAGTCTTTTCTGGGGACATCCGAAAATGCAGTGATGTCGCAAATCTGGGTTGCCATGATCGTCTTTCTCCTGCTAAGAGTGTTGCAAAAGAACGCCGACGAGGCAATCACTACTCATCAACTCTTGGTATTTATCAGCACACATCTGCTGATCTGTATCCCTGTAGCCAAAGCGTGGCAAGACTTTCAAAGAACAAGCGATATCGAAAAACAAAAACGAAAACAGCAATCAAGAACAATGCTCAATTAACCGGACAGCAGTGACACATCCTAGCTGGCGGTTCACTCACTATTTTACCAGGATCCTATATTGCAGGAGATGGGTGTAAATTCATTGTTGAAGGCGAGATTACTGCTATTGGCACAGAGAATCATCCGATTATGTTTACTTCCGGACGACTGGGAACAGTTGGTCCAACCATACAACTTATGAAAAATTCTTCAGTTAATTCAGAGATATCATATTGTATATTCGAATCTTGTGAGCCAGCAATTGATCAAAAAACAAGCTTGAATAATGCTATTACACATTGTGAATTTAGTAACTGTTCCGTGGGGATAGTAGCAATTGGTAGCAATCCTGTTTTCACAATGGTTGACAGTTGTAGCTTCACCTCTGATTCAGTGTTTGTTCATGAAGGCGTACATTGTCCCTCGTCAAAATGCAATCTGTGCACAAATTCAGGGTGAGAATCTCAAACCAGGACGAAAATGAATCGATTCGTATGAAAAAATCCCTCGGGTAAGGAGTGACGAAGAAGAATCGAGGACGAGATGGAGTGGAAATCACACAATTCGAAGATCTGAGACAGAGTATCCCGCAGATTAGCTCACCAACCCAACGACAAACTCGACTTCCGACCTGACAGCTACTACACCAACGATCAAGCAGCTTTCCGGAAATACCTGTGGTGCAAGCCGCCGAGGATCGGTATCTCGACAATGCGTCCTGTCGCAGGATTCTGGATCTCCCTCGACTCAGGTGAATCTTTGCCAAGTGACAGGTGTGTTCGCTCGGTGTTGTAGTAGGTATCCACGTACTCACTAAGAACACGCATCAGCTGTCGTCGACTGAAAATGAGGATGTGGTCAAGGCAATCCCTTCGCAGAGTGCCGATCACTCGCTCACAATACGCATTTTGCCAGGGGGAACGGTACGCTGTCCTTATTGGCGTAATGCCACAGGCTTTGACTTTCTCCTTGAAGTCAAAACCATAGATCTTATCGTTATCTCTTATCAGGTATTTTGGCGCTGTGTCGTATGGAAACGCTTCAATGATCTGCTGTCCAGTCCACGCAGCGGTGGGAGAATCGGTGACATTGAAATGAACTATCCTGCGGCGTTCGTGGGACAGCACAACCAGGACGTAGAGCAGCCTGAAATTAACCGTCGGCACGACGAGAAAATCAATTGACACGAGATCTTTCACATGGTTGTCCAGGAAGGTGCGCCAAGTCTGTGATGGTGGTTTCTTTTGTTTGACCATGTACCTGCTCACAGTGGCCTCGGAAACCACGATTCCTAATCTCATCAGCTCGCCATGAATGCGTGGCGCACCCCAGATCGGATTCGCCCGGCTCATGTCACGAATCAGTTTCCTGACCTCGGGATTGATGGGATTCCTGCCTTTCTTACGCGGACGGCTTTTCCAGCGCCAGAACAGTCTGAATCCCTGTCTGTGGCATTTGATAATCGTTTCCGGTTTCACGATGACAAGGGCATCTTTCCAGCTCTTCAGGAGCTTGGTAAAGAGAAGAAGTATCGCTCTATCGGATTTATTTAGACTTGGCTTTTTTTTTACGTTGGAGTATTGCGATCTGATGTCGCAGCAGCAGATTTTCCAATACCAATTGGTTCCGAGATTGAAACCAATTTCGGATCGACCGTACCAGGGTTTTGAGTGAGTTTATCATAAAACTAAGGTATCAGCGAAACCGCTGATAATCAATGGTGTTGCGGCGGACAGAATTTTGACGAGGCACAGTCATAACGATGGGTATCAGAGCTCTTTTTTTATTCTCTCATAGAGCTCCTCGGTATCTTCGCGGCGGCAGAGCTCCGTGCCGGGAGTCTGCACTGCCGCCGCGCCAGCAGCGACACCGTACACCGCTGCGTTCCAAGCGTCCCAGCCCTCCACCACCTTCAGCACCATACCCGCAACCATGCTGTCGCCCGCTCCGACCTTGCTGCGGATCGGCACGGTGGGTGTTCGGATGGGCCGAACCTTGCCATCGTGGATAAACAGCGCGCCTCCCGCGCCGAGCGAGATGACGATCACCTCGGCACGTTTCTTATCGAAGATCTCCCCGGCCAGTCTTATCAGTTTCTCCTCGCTGTCGATCTCTTCGCCGGTCAGGTCGTTGACCTCCCGCATGTTCGGCTTGATCATGTACACGCCCTGTTCGACGGCGCGGTAGAGCGGCAGGCCCTTAGTGTCCACGACGAGCTTCGCGCCCAGCTCTTTAGCCTTGCACGCCACCCGTGCGTAGAAGTCCTCGTCCACCGCACGCGGGAGGCTGCCGCTTGCGACGATGATCTCCGGCGCCTCGCCCTCGACGAGCGCCTCAAGACAACGTTCCTGGACATCCCGTCCAACCTCGGGACCAGGCATGGTAAACCGGTATTGCGCCTTGCTGCTGGATTCGTTGACTGTCAGGTTCTCTCGCGTCATGCCCTCGAATTCGACGGGCGTGTGCGTCACCCCCTCATCTTCGATCAGTTTTCGCAGCAGGTTGCCCTTGAACCCGCCCTCGGGGTAGATGGCGCGGGACTCGCCGCCGAGCTTGCGAATCGCGCGGGAGACATTGATGCCGCCGCCGCCCGGCTCGTAGCTTGGCGCGCTGGTTCGCAGCTTATCCTCCGACTTGACATTCTCCACCTCGCAGGTGGCGTCAATGGCCGGATTCATTGTCAGGGTGACGATCTTCATCTCTATTCTCCTACTCGCTATGTTCGGTTTCGTCAGCTCATACTCCGTCGTACTGTCATACTGTCATGTTATTCGGTCCACCCTGAGCAGATTGCGCACGGCCAGCGGCTAGAGCTGGCAGGTCTCGGCGGTGACCAGCATCATCGCGGCATTCAGCTTGTGCGGGAAGGCCCAGCTTCCTATGGCCAGCACGGTGCTCATCACAACCATCGCCACAGCGGAGGAACTTTGAGGAGAATCAGGCAGCACGAATCTCCTCCGGATGCACTTTCGACTTTCCAAAATAGATCTAGTTCGGCGTCTGATCGTTGAACGTTCTGTGTGGACGCTTCGCGTTGTAAAAAGTAAAACGTCCGCCAGATCCCGTTCGCCACCCAGCCACTCTCGTACGCCTTCACGTACACCTCTTCGTGCTTCACACTTCGTCACAACCGTTCGACGAAGTGGTTGTTGATTCAGCGGCCCTTGCCGTCCATGCTGATCTTCGCGCCGTAATCTATCCAGCCATCGTAAACGCATCGCTCTGAAGTGCTCCCAAGTAGAACTCCGCGTCCAGCGTCTTGGAAAGCCGCCACGTAGGCACTTTGCGACTGTACCAGGCCAAGATTCCCCCCCCGTGCCATCGGGATGTACGTTGTCGATTTTAAAAAGCCCCCCTCAGCGTAAGGGTGTCTATTGTTACACCGAATGGAGTGAGTTTTTTTGAATGGTTGAAAGCTTGATTTTGACATAGTGTTCGTTCTTGTCGTTCTGGAGTGGAATGGTGTTGTCGGCCTGTGGTTTTCCATCAACGACAATCTCAAGGACATCTACATCGCTGACGATCTGCTTAAAATCGATATGATAGGTTGTTTCCCAATGTCGATAGTGGAGTCCGAAGCTCTTCCATTCCGGTGGCAGGCATGGTTTGATCCGTAGCTTATCCACCTCGAGTGTGACACCGAGCAGCGATTCCACAATCAGTGTATACATCCACCCGGCAGCGCCAGTATACCAGGTCCAACCACCGCGACCGACATGAGGCGTCACAGCGTAGACATCCGCAGCGACGACGTATGGCTCCACCATATAAATCGCGGATTCATCTTCAGAACGGGCATGGTTGACTGGATTGATGATTCGGAAGAGCTCCCAGGCATGCCGTTCATCGCCCATCTTCGCGAATGCCATTGCCGCCCAGATGGCGGCGTGGGTGTACTGTCCACCATTCTCTCGGATGCCCGGGGCATATCCCTTGATATAACCAGGGTTCATCGCTGATGCATTAAATGGCGGGTCGAGCAGTTGGACAATTCCCAAATCTTGGCGGACCAGCCATTTCTCCAGGGAATCCATCGCCGTTCGGGAACGTGCCTGATCTCCCGCGCCCGATAGAACCGACCAGCTTTGCGCAATGGAATCGATCTGGCACTCTTCGTTCGTGGCGGAACCGAGGGGGGTGCCATCGTCGAAATAAGCGCGGCGGTACCACTCACCATCCCAACCCTGCTCGTCAATGTTCCTGCCGATGGTCACCGCCTGGCTATCACACAGCTCTGCAAAAGTCAGGTCACCGCGCGCTCGGGCGAGTCCGGAAAAACGATGGAGCACGTCAACGAGGAAGAACGCCAACCATATGCTTTCTCCCTTGCCCTGATCCCCGACCAGGTTCATGCCGTCATTCCAGTCGCAGGATCCGATAAGCGGCAGACCGTGAGAGCCGAATTTGAGTCCGTTCTGAATGGCGCGAACGCAGTGTTCGTAAAGAGTGGCGATCTCATCTGAACGTGTAGGCAAGTCGAAATAGGAATCCTCTTCCGCCGGAACTTCCCGGCCGCTGAGGAAACTGACCATTTCATCGAGCACGCCGGTGTCTCCGGTGGCGAGGACATAGCGGCTTGTGGCGAGAGGCAACCAGAGGTAGTCGTCGGAACAGTGAGTTCGCACACCTCTGTCCGTTGGTGGATGCCACCAGTGTTGCACGTCGCCTTCAGTGAACTGGTGGGCAGCGCAGAGCAGCAGATGCTGGCGGGTGAGCTGAGGCCGACTATGGACCAGCGCCATCACATCCTGAAGCTGGTCACGATAGCCGAACGCTCCCCCCGACTGGTAGAACGCGCTTCGCGCCCACAGGCGGCAGGCCAGAGTCTGGTAGAGCAGCCAGCCATTGACCAGGACATTCAGGGATGGATCGGGTGTTTCGACATTCACCGCACCCAGTGTATGGGTCCAATGCTGCCAAACGCTCTCGAGAGCTTCTCGAGCGGCAATCCCTCCTCGAAATCGGCGGATCAAATTCCGAGTGTCATCTCGAGTTGTACCCATCCCCAGGCGAAAGACAATCTGCTGTTCCTGTCCAGCTTCAAGATCGAATCTGACACGAATGGCGCCGCAGGGATCGAGAGCTGCCCCGACTCTACCCGAAAGCTCCGTCCGTCGCATCGCTGCAGGAGATCGAAGTGTGCCGTTTCGACCGATGAATTCTGTTCGATCGCCACTTCGCGTGCTGGCCGCCTCGTCAACTTCAAAGAAGGCCGTCCGCTCCGGAAAATCCGTGTTGTAAGGATTGCGAGCCATGAGGGCATTGGTGTGCAGATCAATTTCTGTGATTACGTGCTGGGCCGATTTCGGTTTCAGTCCGCCAAGTACCCACTCGACATAACCTGTCGCCGATAGGTGGCGAGTTCGGCTTGACATGTTACGTACGGTCAGGACCGTAAATTTGACAGCGGCGTCCATCGCCACATAAACCCACATTTCGGAACGAATGCCGTGTTCTTCGTGTTCAAACACGCTATATCCGAATCCGTGACGGCTGACATACGGTGTCGTGCCACAACATGGAAGAGGAGTGGGCGACCAGTAAGTGCCCCGGTCTTCGTCTCGCAGGTAGAAGGCTTCCCCACTTGCATCGCTCACAGGATCGTTTCCCCAGGGGGTGAGGCGAAACTCGTGAGCATTTTCGCTCCAGGTGTAGCCCATACCGCTTTCGGAAACGACAGTCCCAAAGGTTGGGTTGGCCAGTACATTCACCCACGGTGCCGGAGTCATCCGCCCGCGCCCGGTAGTAATCACATATTCCCGTCCATCCTGCGTGAATCCACCCAGACCGTTGAAGAACGTCAAATCGCTTCGGGACTGCGGAGCAACCACTTTGTGCTCTGGCCGTTCTGGAGGAGTGTCATCGAGGAGCGGCGGCATCTTGACCAGGGACTGTTGGCCACCCATCTGCTCTGCCAGTGAACCCCGCCGGTCAGTGAGAATGATATGCGCCACGGTTTGGATTAGAATGCGGTCATCCTCGGCAATCTGATCCACGGGACGCACATAAATGCCACCCGGCTTATCGGTCATGGCGGCATCGCTGGCCGCGGCGATGAGGTCCGTGATCTTGTCGTGGAGAAGTTGCCGGTAGCCGGCATTATCTTCGTTCCAGATCACGAGGTCAACCACCAGTCCCTTCAAACGCCAGTAGGCATGTGCCTGGACAAGTTGGCGGACCAGCTCTATGTTCGCCGGATCTTCGATTTGCAGTAAAACGATCGGCAAATCGCCGGAAATAGCGTACCCCCACAGGCCAGATTGCCCCCTGCGGTTCTTCAGGATGATACTTTGAGGGGCACGCAACACGGCGTTCGGATAAATGATCGAGCTGGCGAGGCGCAAATAGAGCTGGGCATCGGATTCCATAGCGTTCAACTGACGCAGCAACACCTGTCCGTGCGCCCAGATCAGATCGAAAACACGATCCGCCAGGCGCCGATCCCGGTAGCGCTCAACAAGACCGAGAGCCGTCTCCCGAGTGCCTCCGATCCCGGTGACCATGTAAACCGTCGCCGATTCTCCCGGATCCAGCGCGATCCGGTATTGGATGGCGACAATCGGGTCGAGCACCGACCCCTCGCTATTCGACAATCCCCCGCTGCCACCTGCCGCGATGTCCGTTAGGGCGGCGGGGTTGACGACTGTGTTCCCGCGGCCGATGAATTTCATCCTGTCCGTCTCATAGGATACGCCCATCACATCCGCCCCATGCACGGTCATCAAATGCATCATCCACGGCGCTTTTTCGTCAGGGGAGCGGGGACGGCGGGTGCAGAGAATGGCGCGCTCGTGGGACAGGATCTCTGTCTGGACAAAGAGATTGCTGAAGGCTGGATGGAGAGCATCGGCGATGGCAGGGGCAAGGACAACCTCTGCATAGCTGGTGACCTCGAGTACACGCCTGGTTTTCGCACGGTTGGTGACCCGGACCCGTCGCATCTCGATGTCGTCCTCGGGGGAGACCGCAATTTCACAGTAGGTGTCGAAGCTGTGATCACTCCCCCGAAACTCCGCTCGACCTTCCGAAAAAACCGCCTCAAATTGTGGGGAGGATTTGAGTGCCGGCTGGTATGTCGCCGACCACATGTCCCCGCTGTCAACATCGCGGAGGTAACAGAAATTGCCCCAGTTATCGCATGTTCGATCTTCGTTCCAGCGGGTGACGGCGATGTCCTTCCATCGGCTGTACCCTCCGCCGGCATTGGTAATCATCACATGATAGCGACCGTTGGAGAGCAACTGTACTTGCGGGTTGGCCGTATCCGGTGTAGTGAAAACGCGAATAGGGATCTCGGAGGAATCTGAGGCCAGAATCAGTTTAGAGCTTCCGGTTGTGGGCTTGTAGCTGGAGGTCAATTTCGGGATGCGTTCCTGCAGTAACAGCATGGTCGCCTGAAACTGCGGATTTGACGCAAAGCGTTTCTGCATCGGTTGATCCAGCAGAAGGCGTGCCAACGACAACAGACTCATCCCCTGGTGATGCGCCATGAAGGAATGGACGATGGCATTGGATTTCCCACGCGGAAGGCGGGATGGTGTGAAGTCAATCGCCTCGTACAGACCGAACCGAGACTCATAACCTGCCCCGGAAAGCCTTTCGAGATTCTCGCATGCGGCCAACGGCGAGATCATCAACGCAAGCGCAGAAGCATAGGGTGCAATCACCAGATCCTGCGCAAGTCCACGTTGTAAGCCCAGACCGGGAACGCCAAATGCACGGTACTGGTAGTTCCTCTGCGCATCAATGGCGTTGTAGCCGGATTCCGAAATGCCCCAAGGCACGCCGCTCTTGTTTCCATAGTCAATCTGCCGGGCCACCACTGCCCTGCACGTCTGATCAAGAAGCGTTTGCGGGTATGTGGGCATCACCAACAGGGGCATCAAGTACTCGAACATCGACCCGCTCCACGACAGTAGAGCTGGATCTCCGCCCACATTGGTCAGGAGTCGCCCCAGGGAAAACCAGCTCTTCTGCGGCAACTGGCCCTGAGCAATGGCGACAAAACAGGAAAATCTCGCCTCTGACGCGAGGAGGTCATAGCACGAAGCATCCTGCTCCTGTTTCCCGGCATTATGCCCGATCGTCAGCAGATGTCGCGACTCATTGTAGAGGAAGCGAACGTCCATCTGGCTCATGTCCTGGCTTTGTGTGGCCAGCATCTGGACCATGGCGATCCGTGCGGCGGCATGCTGACTACCTTCCACAACCAGACGTTCGAGTTCGGCAACTTCTGATCCGTTTTCCTCCGATTCGTCTATTTGATGGAAGAGATCGAATTCAGGCTGGAGTTTCCCGCTCAGTGCCGCTACTTCAAGCAGGGTGGGAATGCTGTCAAGGCTGGATATTCGATCACCGGCTTGCTGCGGGAATTCCACACCAATCCAGGGGGCCAGTTCTGTCAGATCGTCAAGGATATCCGCACATTGCACCGCGAATGCCCGAGCCCAGTCCAGTTCATCACCCTGGGGGGCGGATTGGCTGATCTCTAGATGTGCAATAAGGTGGGATGAGCTGGTCACCAGTTTCTGCAACAATTGTTTCGTTTCGATTAGCGAAGCTGGGGGGGTACGTGCAGCCGTCAGGATCTGTTGGAGTTCGTCCAGGGGGTCCAACGAAACCGGCCGTTGCGAAACGGCCATCGTGTCTCTCAATATCTCGAGGCTTGTGCGAAGACTGTCAAAGACCCGGGGGCCGACGATCTTTTCTTCAATCAACCCAAGCAACCCCGGGTGTAACGTCAATAAATGGCCCGCCAGATTTCCGCTATCAACCGATGAAATGTAATTGGACAAGGGTTTCAAGGTCTGAGTGTCATACCAGTTGAAGAAATGGCCTTTATATCGTTCCAGGCTCGCCATCGTCGCAAAGGTGTGTGCGGTGCGATCAATCAATTTTCCTGCTGAGATCATTCCAAAGTCGTATGCGGCCAATGCGGCCAGGAGTGACAGTCCGATGTTGGTTGGTGACGTTCGGTGCGCAACCGCGGAAACCGGTTGTTCCTGGTAATTGTCGGGAGGAAGCCAGTGATCCTCGGGGCCAACGAAGGTCTCGAAGAATGACCATGTTTTCCGGGCGAGCTTGTTCAAATAAACGATTTGATCCGCTGAGAGTTTTTCCAGCCGGCGCCCTGGCGGACGGCTCATCCACCAGACAATGATCGGCGAGAAAAACCAGAGCCCCAGCAGGAGGGCTGCGAACATCAGTGCAGCCGGGTCGAACAGAACCAAGCCGATAAAGGCCACTATGGCGACAAATGGACCACTCCACATTTTCCGCACGGATCGAGCGATGTCCACTTGATCCGATTGGGAGTCATCGCTGGAAGGATTCCATTGCATTAACCGTCGATGGGAGATCACCATTCGCCATAGGGTCCGGGCGATGGCATCGAGGCTGTAGGCTGCTTCAAATGGCAGGCAGACAAGCGTGAAGACATCCCGAAGGAGGCGATTCGCGACTACCTGAAATTCCGCGGAGAGATGTTGCGCGAGAGTCTGATCGCCCGGTTTCCGCAACAGCGTCAAGGGATAAGCGAGCAAAGTGGGAAGGATCACGATCCCGATCACCGCCAGGGTCCAGAACCTGGCGTCAACCAGGACAAACCAACCCAACAGGAGCAGCAGGGTCAGGCCGGCCGAGGTTACACTACGTCGCAGGTTGTCAAAGATTTTTACCATGGACAGGGCCGACAGCGGGTTTTTCACCGTGTGACCGGTCTTATTGGGAACGAGGGGCAGCGCCCATTGAGCAATCTGCCAGTCTCCGCGGATCCAGCGATAGCGGCGGTTAACATCAGCAAAATAGGCAGATGGGTAGTTTTCATACAGCTGAACATCACTCAGCAATCCCGACCGCGCATAACAACCTTCCAGAAGATCGTGACTGAGAATGCGATTCTCCGGAAATCGGTCGGCCAGAGTGCGTTCAATTGCATCTACATCATAGATACCTTTCCCTATGAACGATCCTTCGCCAAAAAGATCCTGATAAACATCGGATACAGCACGAGTGTAGGGATCTATCCCGGATTCCGTGGTGCACATGCGGGCGTAACGCGACCAGCGAGTACCGGCGAGGCTAACCGCAAGACGAGGTTGCAGAATTCCATACCCCGCCACAACACGTTCGTGTTTTTCATCGTAGAACGGTCGATTGAGCGGATGTGTCATCGTGCCGATAAACTGTCTCGCCGTGTCGCGCGCAAGCTGAGTATCGGTGTCGAGAGTGATGATATACTTCACATTCGACAGCACACTAACGTCCCCGATGATCACAGCAAACGGAGTCGTATCTCCCCCGCGCAGCATCCTGTTAAGATCCAACAATTTTCCACGTTTGCGCTCATACCCCATCCACATACCTTCTCGAGGGTTCCACCGCCGG
Organism: bacterium; assembly: GCA_963669175.1. Lineage (GTDB taxonomy): Bacteria > Electryoneota > Electryoneia > Electryoneales > Electryoneaceae. Next base: position 4,548,906 of record OY769902.1, on the reverse strand, counting down.
GGTCGATGGAACAGGAAAAAGGTGTTACCAGCAAAACTCCGATATTTGTGGTTCAATTTTTCAATTCCGTGCTGAACCTGTTGCAGGAGGGGTTGGTCTTCGGGCAAGGTTTCCTTGTTGGCATCGCGGAAATCGGTCAACAATCCGAAATGAAGATGCTGATCACGATTCCCGAGGTAACAAACCTCCAGCGCTTCCACCAGTGCATCGATACTCGCGGCGCTGGTGAGCATTGTGGGGATGACCGCAAGAGTTCGAAATTCCGACGGTATTCCGTGTGAGTAATCCATCCGGGGCAGTGGCGAAGGGTTGGTGGTTAATGTCATCAGCCAGTTCACCAGACCGACGGCCAACGGACTGGCTGCGATGAGAAAGAGGGCGGCCAGGGGTACAAGAACCCAACCATGCAATCCGCCCGAGGATGCCTTGGCAAGAAAGCCCGCGGTGGTGATCACGGCAAAGAGAAAAATGGCACTGGCATAAAGCGGCACTGAAAACCTGCTAAGCAGCCTGCCAAGTCTCGCCACAGGGGACAAGCGCATGCTTGTCTGCCGTTCAAGCAGCGGCAACCCTTTGTCAATCAGATAGTAGCCGACATGGGATTCACGCGATGCAGCGCCCTCTCGAGTCGATCCCTGTCGTGCCAATTCGATCGCCACGCCAGCCACTTCGCTTTCCGACAGCGGACTCCTGCGAGCCACCTTTTCCACCACATGACGGTACTGGTCGCGAGTGTCAAATTCCATCCTGCTGTAGAGATCAACCGGATCTTGCGATAAAATCTGTTCGACCGTGCTCATGGTTTCAACAAATTCGTGCCAGTCCATCGTCCCGAGGAAGCGCAAGCTGCCAACGCTATTGCTCATGGTAACCTGATCGGTGGACTGGTTCTGATTTTCTGCGCGGACCAACTGTTCGACCGTCACTCCGCTTTCGGACAACTGTTGCTCCATCCATGTCAATGGCAGAGCCAGCGCCGGCCCATGCCCTTGCAACAATCGAGTCAATTCCGCCACGAAAGAGCTCTCCATCGGCGGGTTCGAGCGTGCCATATCGGCAATGACCAGGATCAACTGTGTCGGGTGATTCGCCGCCACTTCAATCATTTGTTCCGCCCAATGCTCCGCGTGATTCCGGTTGGTCAGGTCGGCAAAGATCCGATCCGCGACTCGCCGCAGGTTCTCGATTAGCGCCAGGCGCAACATGATGGGAATCGCCCACAATTCCCCCAGCTGCAGGGGAACCTCGGATTGATACGCTGAGACAAAACGGCTGAGATTCTCCGGATCGACACGGCCATCGCCATGCGCGATGGTTTCAAATGCGAGATCAAACACGCGGGGAAGTCCTGCCGATGGGCCATTTTCGATGTACGGCAGCTCACGGCTGTACTGCTTCGGCAAGTATTTTTTGGCTGTCCGAATCTGCTCCTCGATCAAGTAGAAGTTGTCAAGCAACCATTCACCGGCAGGGGTGATCCTGCGGTCGATCCGGATATCCTCTTCCAGGCATCGTTGTACTTCGAGTAACTTTATCTCGTTTTCCGCCAACCTGGGCAGGAGATGGTCTCGCGAGCGTGAGTGTTTTGTCTGGTGGAGATTGGCGAGGATTCTACCGTGGCGTTCCATTTGGTCGGCGCTGAACAATTCGGAACGAAGCGGTTGTACAACGGTGGCAGGAGTCTGAACAAGTTTTTTCACTTGAAATGTTGCCAGGATTCGGAGGAAGGTCTTGCGAGCAGTTTCGATACCGGAAGCCATCATCATCCTGCCTTTCTTTGCAAACAAGGGCTGCCGAGGGGGCATGAGAGATGCAAAACTAAAAGGCTGGTGTGGGTACAACCCCGGCGGTGACTCGAGTCGGTTGGCGAATGGCCGTGTTGGTTAGTCGTTCGACACTGTCACATGACAATATACGATTTCGTATCGAACAAAACAAGTTACTTCTCACCCGCAGCCTTGAATACGAGTCAGCTGTCCCTCGTCAAAATGCAATCCGTGCGAAATTGAGAGCGAGAACCTCAAAATCCTGACGAATTTTCTCCTGTCCCTCGTCAAAATACAATCCGTGCGTAAATACAGGGTGAAATACTCAGAATTTTGATCAAATGTAGTCGAGTCGGAAGAAAAAATCAGTCTCGCATGAGGGGAATGAGGAAAATCTTGGATGAGATGAAGCAAAATCACACAAATTGTAGATTTGAGGCAGAGAATCCCGCAGATTGATTCACCAACCCAACGACCAACCAGACTTCAAACCTGACAGCCACTACACCAGCAATCAGGCAGCTTTCCTGAAATACCTGTGGTGCAGTCCACCTAAAACCGGCATCTCAACAATGCTTCCAGATTTTGAATCCTGAATCGGCCTCGGTTCGGGGGAATCCTTGTCTAGTGAAAGGTGCGTACGCTCGGAGTTGTAGTAGGTGTCAACGTACTCGCGCAGAACACGCATCAGGTGTCTTCTGCTGAAAACGATGATGTGGTCGATACAGTCACGTCGCAGCGTACCGATCACCCGTTCACAGTAGGCGTTCTGCCAGGGCGACCGGTACGCTGTTCTTATGGGCGTGATACCACAGGCTCTGACTTTCTCCTTGAAGTCAAAACCATAGATTTTATCATTATCTCTTATTAGGTATTTCGGAGCTGTGTCGTACGGAAACGCTTCAATGATCTGCTGACCTGTCCAGACAGCAGTAGGAGAATCGGTGACATTAAAATGAACGATCTTGCGCCGTTCGTGTGAAAGGACAACCAGGACGTACAGCAGCTTGAAATTGACCATCGGCACGACGAGGAAGTCGATGGATGCAATGTCTTTCACGTGGTTGTTCAGGAAGATGCGCCATGTCTGGGATGGCGGTTTCCTCTGCTTGACCATGTACCTGCTGACAGTGGCCTCGGAAACTTCGATTCCTAATCTCATCAACTCGCCGTGAATGCGTGGCGCACCCCAGAGAGGATTGGCCCGGCTCATGTCACGGATCAGTTTCCTGACCTCGGGGTTGATACGATTCCTGCCCTTCTTACGTGGACGGCTTTTCCATTGCCAGAACAGCTTGAAGCCCTGACGGTGCCACTTTATGACGGTTCCCGGTTTCACAATGATCAGGGCGTCTTTCCAGCTCTTCAGCAAACGAGTCAGGAATAGAATAAGGGCTCGATCTGAACTCCGAAGCCTGGGTTCTTGCTGGTTCGTTGCACGATTGCCAACTGGTGCCGCAGCAGGAGGTTTTCCAACTGCAGTTGATGGCGAGTGCGTAAGGTATGGAAATCGGTTGGCGAAGGAAACGACATTGACCGAGGCCTCATGCAACGGATTTATTTCAGGCGCGTGAAAAGTTGGGTTCTCTGGGGAATTCGTGTACCCTCCGGAATCGATAAGACTCAGTTCCGATAAAGCAGATGGAATTTTGAAGAGGCACACCAAGAAACTTAGATACAAATCGGCTTGGCGCTTTGAAGTGCATTTTGACGAGAAACACATCCGCTCTATTCTCATTAAACTAAAGAAACTTCTTGCATTTATGGAAATATAAGTGTATACTGTCAATAGACAGTGTCAATCGTCTATATCATATGACAGTGTCATGCGAAAGATTAGGGCCACTGATTGTACAGCAGACCATGAAAAGGAGTTGAACGACATGACTTCATCCGCCGGAAAGTCTTTGTCTACGGAATCAAAGGCTCCCTATTTCAATTCTTCAGACGACACACTATCTGTGACAAGGATTGATGGACCACCAATGCCTCCTGACCCGAACACACCGGCTGGTAAGATCTTCATCGCTGCTACCCAGTTATTCGCCAAGCACGGTTTCAAATCTACGAGCACCAGGGCTATTGCCAAAGAGGCAGGGGTCAAGCAGGTCATGATCCACTACTATTTCAGCAGTAAAAAAAAGCTGTACGAATCAGTGCTGAAGCACGAGGGTATGAGCATGCTGGCGGTCATCTTCGGAGAAGATGGTAAAAATCAGTCGCCTGAGGAAAAATTGATTGATTCACCCATACGTTTAATGACAGTGCTTCACGACAATCCGCAATGGGCTTCACTGCTTCGCCGTGAGATCGCAGACGGGGCGGTCCATTTGAGAAATGCGCTGAAGGACGTATCGGAACATGGCCCTCTTGGCGCAAATCTGCATTTTCATGACGCGTACCTTTCTGCTGTCAAGAAAGGCAAAGCTGTAGAATTACCAGTTGAAGCCGTACGAGAATGCCTGCTGGCGATCGGTTATAGTGCGATCTATCTCGCACCCCTGATACTGATGATTAACGAGCGTGATTTTCATGACGAAACGGTTTGGGAAGAGTGGAAACTCACCCTCAGCACAATACTCAAGAGAGGACTGTTGACCAATTCCAAAGAAACATCGGAAAGCGCATAATCGCTAAGACAATTCTTCATCCATCTTACCAAACCTGAATCCGCTTTGTTTGGCATTTGAGCCACTCCACACTCAACCTTTTTAACCGACCATACCGGCAAACTGAGAACATAGTTGTATTGAGAACGGATGTTTTTTTCCGGCCTGGGATAATAGCCAGGATACGTGATACGTCCATTTCTTCGAAAGGATAAACATGTTGACCCCACAAATCGCATTTATATTTGTTGCTTTCGTATTGATTGTTCTAGCATCAACAGTATTAAAAGCAACATTCTTTACAGTTCATCAACGTTCTGTCAAGATCATCCAAAGATTTGGAAAGTTCATTCGAGAAACAGGTCCAGGTATACATACTAAAGTCCCTTTTATAGATCGTGTGGCTGGTTCTGTTAATATGCGTGTTCAACAACTCGATGTAGAGATTGAGACAAAAACTGAGGACAACGTGTTTGTCAGGATGATGGTCTCAGTCCAGTTTTATGCGCTTCCAGACAAGGTGTATGATGCCTTCTACAAGCTTGATAATCCCAATCGACAGATCACGTCCTATGTGTTTGATGTCGTCCGGGCACAAGTGCCAAAGATCAAGTTGGATGATGTTTTCGAGAAGAAAGATGATATTGCTGATATCGTCATGAGTGAACTGGCGCAGGTGATGGAAGGATTCGGGTACGGTATCCTCAAAGCTCTTGTTACCGACATTGATCCTGACCCGAAAGTGAAAGAATCCATGAACGAGATCAACGCTGCACAGCGGATGCGAGTGGCGGCAACCGAACGCGGCGAAGCTGATCGGATTCTGAAAGTAAAAGCTGCCGAAGGTGAGGCACAGAGCAAAGCTTTACAGGGGCAGGGTATTGCAGATCAACGGCAGGCGATTGTTGCCGGACTTCGCGATTCTGTGGATGAATTCCGTAAATCAGTGCCTGGTACGACCGCCAAGGATGTGATGAACCTTGTCTTGATGACGCAGTATTTCGACATGCTGAAGGAAATCGGGGCGTCATCAAGATCGAATGCGATTCTGATCCCTCACTCACCAGGTCACTTGGCCTCACTGACTGAACAGATGAGAAATGCGATGATGGAAGCAGATCAAATCGGGAAAGTATCGGATGATTTAAACGAGCCGTTACCGAAAGCTGTGTAGCGATGATTTCTATTTATCTGTTTTTATCAACGTTTAACGCGAGGATTGCGTGAACTGGTTATGGATAATATGCAATTACTTCGAAAAGTATTATACCGTTAGAAGCAGGCTGAGCGACTGTAGATAATTCATGCGCGTCTTGCAGAATTGCGTATGGCAGACTGATAACGCTTATGAATGCTGTTGATGTACATTCATGCATCGAAAACATTTTGTAAAGGAAAAGATCATGTTATTGGCTATCGCGATCACTTTGCTGGTATTATGGGCTTTTGGGCTTGTAACATCATTTAGTATGCACAGTTATATTCATATACTTTTATTAGCAGCCATTATTATTATAATGATCCGCTATTTTAGAAGTAGAAATCTGTTCAGATGACAATAAGGAAAATATACAAACAAAAAAGGTTATGAACAAAGCAAAGAAATTCTGATAGGAGGAAGTTAAGATGATAAAAAGACGCATGATAATCAGTCTCTTCACGCTTGTCTTGTCAATAGCCCTGACGGGCAGTTCTCAAGCCAACGACAGCAAGTTCCGTCTTGGTCTGCAAGGTGCGCAGTTCGCTTCAGGGATCAGTGGGGTTATGGAAATTGCCAATCCCCTGGCGCTTCAGGGTATCGTTGATGTTGGAGCCAATGCAGTCGCAATCAGGGTGCTGGGTCGTTTCACCCAGAAACAATTCTGGAATGCCTACGGACAAGGGACTGTGGGACTCTGGAATGATGAACAGTCCAGCCCGTGGGGATGGCAAGACGATGAGAAGTGGCATGAGAACAATCACGGATTGGGCTTGGGAGTTGGCATTGGGGTGGAGTACGATTGGCGCGGTTTGAGTGCATCTCTTCCTCCCATCGGATGGAATATAGAGCTAGGCGCAAGTGTGATACCGGGTTTCAATTTTGACTTTGGAATAGGCGTGCATTGGATGTTCTGACAACACTTTATGCATTAATAGAAGTTGTTTGAAAAGGTTTGAACTGTTGACAGCAAGGCGCTGCCAACACACACAAAAACGGTGCGGGGTGTTTTCGCGAACCAGCATCAGGTATTTGAGACCGGCAACGTCTTGTTGCCAGCCTTATCATACGTAGAAGTAGCAAACAAGGAGAAGAAAAGATGAAAAGGTTATCGAGAGCTGGCATCTCCCAAATGCTGATCATGCTCATTGGTGTAACCCTTTGGGGCGCCCTTCTGAATGGGTGCGCCACGATGAGCCTGACCCGACAAGACGTGGTCCGTCAATATACTGCTGTTGCGCAGCTTAGCGACGGGCTGGAGGACACACGTGGCAGAGACGGTGCTTTACTCGCACCGCTCTTATTCGCGGAGACCCAGCGGGATTTGGACCAGGCATTCAACTTTGCGCGTAAAGCGGACAAAACTCAAGCTAACGAGGCTGCTCAGCGCGGACTGGACAACCTCCGGAAATTGAACGAGACGATTGCAAGTAATCGCTTGGAAATGCAGGAAGTGCTCGACATCCGGACCCGAGCAAACCTGCAAGGCGCCAATTTTCTGTTCGCGAAAAAATTTGAAGTTGCAGATGATGGTTTTCGCGCTGTTGCACGATTGCTTGAGCAAGGTGAAACCGGAAGTGCGCGCAAGAAACGGTCGGCGCTGATTGAAATGTATGCATCACTGGAGCTTTCTGCGCTAAAAACTGGAACAGTGGCGGTTGCCGAAAAGGCAGTTTTGGCTGCTGAAGAGGCCGATGCGGATGCTTATGCTCCCAAGACGCTTCAATACGCTCGTGAGGAACTTAAACTCGCTCTGTCAATCCTTGACGCCGACCGTACACGCGTTGAAGAGAGTAACACCCATGCCCATCAGGCAACGTGGTTAGCGAACCAGGCGCGCGAGATTACTGTTCTGATCAAGTATTTCGAATCCCAGGATTTTTCGAACGAGGACCGTCTGCTTTGGTACCAGAATCAGCTCCAGCTCGTTCGCAATGCGCTTCGGGATGATACGCTTCCCTTTGACCAGTCTAACGCCAAGGTCATTTCAGCGCTTCGTGGCGATGCACTGGCCCTGAAGTCTGTCATGGAGGACATACGCAACACCAATCAGATTTCACAGCAAAGGGCTTTGCAGCTGGAAAGCGACATCGAAACCCAACAACGTGCTCACGAGGAAGCGTTGCAGAGAATTCTCAGGATTCACGAGAGTCAGCTCGCAGCCTTGAACAGTGGAAACGCAACACGATTGAATCAGGCCAAGATAGACGCTGCCGAGCAAGTTGCTTCACTCCAGGAGCGACTGTCAGCACAGGCCCTGGCCCAAGCAGAAATGCAGAGGCGGGAACATCGTGCCCAGGAGCGTTTTACGCAGACTCAGCACCTTTTCAGTAAAGAGGAAGCTGTGGTCTTTCGGCAGGGTGAAAACGTATTGATTCGACTGAAGGGATTCAACTTCAAACCAGGCAAGTTCGAAGTGGAATCCGCCAACTATGCCTTGCTCAACAAGGTTGTGTCGGCAATCAATACGTTTCCTGAAAGCACAGTTTTGATCATCGGGCATACAGACGAGATAGGAAGCGACAAGCGTAACCTGGAACTTTCTGCGGCACGTGCACAAAGTGTTGTCGGTTTTCTATCGACCGTTGGCGGGATCAATATAAACCGTCTTACGGCAGAAGGACGTGGCGAGGAAGAGCCCGTGGCAAGCAACGAGACTGCTGAAGGACGTGGCGAGAACCGCAGGATTGATTTATTGATCGTTAACGACTCGTCGCCAAAGGGTAGTGTTTCAGCGACGAAACGGTAGAACAGTCAGAACCAGTCGATGGAAAGTCTATTGATGCCTGTGACCTGTTCTTTGTCTTGAAATGCTTGGTGACATCACATGATCAGCCAGGTTGTCATCGACTTTTACTTCTATCTCGATCCGAGGATCTGATTGCAATTGGTGTTTGAGTGAAAAGACATGACACGACTACATCTGCTTTCCGATAGGCCATACTATCGGAAATTCTTAACAGGCAGAACAGTTCATTGCGGTATCATGGCTCTTAGGAAGCCAATTGATGCAATGACGATATCGCATGAGGACATAAACCAGAATTTGCTGTACATGCAGGTGAAGTAGTGACGGAGAAAGTATGATAAAACCAACTACAACTTTCGTGGACGATTACAGCTTGAGGAACAGCCTCTGCGCTGTGGTTCTGGCAGTAGCGTTGATCATGTCAGTCATGGCATTCGCACAGCCGCCACAAGCACCAGTACCTCTTGGCGAAGCAGATGGATTTAGCGTCCTCGCCGCTTCGTTGATCTCGAGTATTCCGACATCGGAAATCATCGGGAACGTAGGGTTGAGCCCGGCAACCGGAAGCGAGATCACAGGATTGACATCTTTGGAAGTTGACGGGTTTATCTACACGGTTGATGCGAGTGGGCCCGTAGGCTCTGTGATTGCCACTGAGCTGCTGACAGCTGCCAAGGGTGACTTGACCATCGCCTACAACGATGCGGCTTCTCGGACGCCTGTCCCGGTGGGTGAATTCCTCAATCCGGGTGTCGGCAATATTGGCGGGATGACACTGGTTCCGGGCTTATACAGGTTCACCAGCACTGCGTCAATCGCCGGATCCGATGTCACCCTCTCGGGCAACGAAACAGATGTCTGGATTTTTCAGATTGAATCCGACCTCGACGTGGCGAATGGCGTCCAGGTAATTCTCGCAGGCGGCGCGCTGGCGGAAAATATTTTCTGGCAGGTCGGCACCTCTGCCACCCTTGGAACGGATTGCATCTTCAAATGCACCATCATGGCGGACCAATCCATATCGCTCAATACCGGCGCCAATATAGAAGGAAGGCTATTGGCAAGTATTGCCGCGGTCACCCTCGATGCAAGTACCGTCACCCGTCCGAGAACGACGGGTGACGTTGATGGACCAGGCGACGCGATCCCCGCTCAATTCTCTCTCGGTCAGAACTACCCGAATCCATTTAATCCCAATACCGAGATTTCCTTCGAGCTGGCGATTCAATCCAATGTGACCATCGCTGTTTATGATGTACTTGGCAATGAAATCGCAATCCTGGTAGATCAAGCAATGGAAGCCGGAAGTTATCGCACCACGTGGAATGCAGCACAGCAACCGAGCGGTATCTATTACGTTCGCATGAAGGCGAATAACATCAGCGCTACGAGCAAAATGGCTTTGTTGAAGTAGCTTGACGTTCTTTCCTGGTAATCGGTCTGGGCGGCCAAACACTTTTGGCACCCTGGCTTGCACTGGGGATGGACTAAACTGAGTGTAACCCATGGCACTGCGAATGGTCACAGAACGATCGACCTCGATGGTGCACATGAACCAATTTCCCGCAGCAAAGTGCTCGGGAGTAACTTTTTAACAAGAGGTGTACCATGCCAATCGAACAACATGCCATCCATATCACCGATGCGAAACCAGCTTCGCGGGTACGGCCGAACAGAAGCCGTATCGCCTTTGGTCTAGCACTCGTTCTTCTCGGGATCCTGTTTCTAGTCAAACAGTTTGGGTTGATTGAGATCACCTGGCCTTTGATCCTGATGGTTCTTGGCGGCTCAAGCCTGGCAGGATCATGGCTAAGTCGAAACACTTCCGGTTTGCTCCCTGGATTATTTCTCGTGTTACTGGGATTGATTTTCCTGGCGGATGGTAACGACTGGATCCGTGGTGGGGTCTCACGCAACTGGCCGCTGGTAATCCTTGCGTTGAGTGTCTCATTATTGATTTTACCGATCTTGAAGCGAGAGCGACAGAGAAACTGGAATCCAGGAATCATTCTTTTCGCGGCTGGTTTTTTCATGCTTGTCGTGGAATATGGCTGGATAAAGTGGGGGGGACTGAACGATGTACTCATATGGTGGCCGATTCTACCGATTGTTACTGGGATCTGGTTCATATTTAGAAAAAAATCCGCCTCACTGCCGGTAAGTGATGATAATTCCAAAGAAGATCATGGTAATTAAGTGTTCTAAAAGGCTGCTTCGAGGTAAGCGCGTATGGTTGCTATCGGTAAAGAGTGATATTCAGATAATCCAAAAAATAACAGCGTTTTTGGAATGTTCATGAACTTATTCTTCACACTAATCTGGAGTTCAAGGAGAAATTCCTATGGTTGGGAACGATAATACTGGTGGGGATCATTCCAAGCACGAAAGTGAGGCCGATCGCCTTCGTCGCACTCTCTCGTCAGATGTGATCGGTATTGAGATCGTCTCTGCATATGCTGGTGACCGTGAAATGTCCATTAAGGAAAAAGCTCTGATTGCAAAGCAGAAAAAGCTACGAGGTGATAGCTTCTATTCCGACTTGTTCTATACGCTTTCACACCACTATTTCGCGCCAAATATTGCTGAAGAGCTTTGGAATAAGGTACTCGCGCATAAAAAGATGATGATAGATCAGCTTTGCAGACCTGTCACCATCACTGTCGCTACCCTGGACTATCTATCGAACATAAAAACCAAATTTATTTCACCGACATTAATCTCCGAAGCACATGTCTCTGAGTTGGCTAATCTTTCCATGAAGGATGGAATGACTGGCCTTTATAACCATACAAGCTGCTATGAAATTCTGACGATTGAGATCAGAAATCATCGCCGTTATGGTAAAGGTTTAAGTGTACTTATGATAGATATAGATGATTTTAAATTGGTAAATGACAGGTTTGGCCATCAGGAGGGGGATCGGGTTTTAATAGAACTTGCAAATACAATCCTCAACCAGGTAAGAGATTCGGATATCTGCTGTCGCTTTGGAGGTGAGGAGTTTCTGGCCATTCTTCCATTTGCAGATGATACGAATGAAATTTTAGCAATTGCAGAAAGAATCAGAGAAGAAACAATGAAAATAAAATGCGGTGAATTTTGCATAACGATTAGTTTGGGGATTTCCTCTTATAAAGAAAGAATTACCACAGAAGAGTTCATCGAAAACGCTGATCGTGCACTTTACAAGGCAAAACGAAACGGCAAGAATCAGGTGGTTGTTGGATAATGGAATACGAAAACTGGATATCAGATTCCCTCATATTTCAGTTTAGTGCTTTAAGGATGTGCTTAAAAAAAGTCAAGAGTGTGAACCTAACAAAGGGCGTTCAAGATGCGATTGTACCTCATAAATCCCTCTAATCCCATTGTCAGCATTGTCAATACGAAGAAGAGCCGGTGGAACCAATACCGGGTGTGGAAGCCCCTCAGTCTTATGGTTCTTGCTGGTTTGACCCCTGCCGAATGGGAAATCACTATTGTGGACGAAAACCTGAACATTCCAGACTATTCCACTCTGCCTCCACCGGACCTGGTCGGTATTACTGCCTTTACCTCTCAAGCCAATAGGGCTTATGAGATCGCAGATCTTTTCATGCAACAGGGTATTCCCGTGGTCATGGGCGGTATTCATGCGACCATGTGCTTAGATGAGGCTCTCGAGCATGTTGATTCGGTTGTCACCGGTGAGGCCGAATCTGTCTGGGGCGAAGTATTAGCTGATGCGAATCAAGGCAGATTGATGAGGATGTACGACGGCAAAAGCAATGATCTGATGAGCCAACCTCCGGCACGGCATGACTTGCTGCCACCTGCATACGCATTCGGGGCGATTCAAACAACTCGCGGCTGTCCTCTGAACTGCAGTTTCTGCAGTGTAACTGCCTTCAACGGCGCTCACTATCGGCACAGACCGATCGAGGATGTCGTACAGGAGTTCAGCCAGATCCGTGAAAAGCGAATCCTGGTGGTTGATGACAACCTGATTGGCACACGGAAGGAACATATTAATCGGGCCAAAAAATTATTCCGAGCCCTCGCGGACGCAAACCTTGGGAAAGAGTGGGTATCGCAGGCTACGATCAATTTTGCGGATGACGAGGAACTGCTGACCCTGGCAGAGAAGGCTGGATGCAAGGGGGTATTCATTGGATTTGAAACGCCATCACCTGAAGGACTCAAAGAAATTGGTAAACGGTTTAATCTGCAGAAGAACAGGGATTTCAGAGCTTCCGTGAAGCGAATCCAGAAACATAAAATCCTGGTTGTCGGGTCCTTTATCATTGGCCTGGATGTAGATAAACCCGGAATTGGTGTACTCATTGCGAAAACTGCCCAACAGTACTCGGTGGACATGCTTAACGCACTATTCTTAACCCCTTTGCCTGGCACTCGTCTCTGGGACCAGATGGTCAATGATGGGCGAATCGCCAGAAACAACTACCCTGAAGATTGGCAATATTACACTCTTAGCCTACCAGTGGCAAAGTACAAGCACTTTTCTGAAGAAGAAGTCATGAGCGAGATGACCCAGTGCAACCACTATTTCAATTCCATTCCGAGGGTATTCGGGCGAGTATGGGATAGCTTTTGGCATCGGCGTCAACCGCTTATCTCACTTATCGGAAACCTGTCTTTCAGAAGGAACCTACGGTTAGATACGATTGCCTATGAAAATTTCAAGAACCCGAGGGCAAACGGACCGCAACCTGTATCACGAGTGCAATCGCACCAGCACATAGTTGATTCTGTTCAATATCATTAATGTTTTACTGCCTGCAGTACCTGTGAACACAACGATAAGGAAAAGACATGAACAACGATACATTTGGAGTTATCGGTACGTCACGAAAAGAAGATGAGCGGCGAATTCCAATCCATCCAGATCACTTGGGGCGTCTTCCTGAAAAGGTGCGTCGGCAACTGATTTTTGAGGAGGGCTACGGGAGGCCACTGGGTATAGAAGACGCGGAGATTGCTGCTCAGACAGGCGGTATTGCCACACGTCATGAACTGTTGGCCGACATCGGGCGGGTGATCCTGCCCAAGCCGGTATTAGCAGATTTGCAGGAGCTGCGCGAAGGTGGAATCCTCTGGGGATGGCCGCACTGCGTGCAACAATGGGATATAACCCAGGCCGCCATCGATCGTAAGCAGACACTTATTGCCTTCGAGGACATGTATGTCTGGAGTTCCAATGGAGAGATGGGCCGCCACACATTTTATAAAAACAATGAAATGGCCGGCTATTGTGCAGTACTGCATGCCCTGCAACTGAAAGGGATCGATGGACACTACGGAAACCAGCGTAAATCTGTTATCTTCAGTTTCGGTGCGGTAAGTCGTGGAGCCATATACGCTCTCAAAGCGCGCGGGTTCAGAGATATCACCATTTGTATTTTCCGTCCCGACCAGGAAGTACGGGAAGAAGTGCTTGATTGTGAATATGTACGTATTCGTGAAGGCAGAGACGGGGAAGCACGAATGGTGCTGACAGAGCACGACGGGAGCGAGGAACCCTTGCATGATCTGATCAGTCAATCAGAAATCATTGTAAACGGAACATTCCAGGATCCTGACCATCCTATGCTGTTCATCTCTGAAGATGAGATATTCGATCTAATACCAGGTTGCCTCATCATTGATGTCAGTTGCGATGAAAATATGGGATTCTACAATGCCAAACCAACCTCGTTTGAAAAACCAATGTTCAAGATTGGAAAAGCAGACTACTACGCAGTGGATCATACACCAAGCTATCTGTGGGAAAGCGCTTCTCGTTCTGTCTCTGCGGCTCTCGTGGTCCATCTGCCTGATGTGATCTCAGGAGGTGAACGCTGGCAGGAAAACGAAACTATTCGACAAGCGATTAATATCGACGAGGGCGTAATCCAAAAGCCCGGCATTCTGTCGTTTCAGAAACGTAAACCGACCTTCCCGCACGCAGCGATCGGCGGTGCATAAATGAGCTTTTCGTACAGGTGTCCCTCGTCAAAAAAAATCGGTTGAAAACACCAGGCAAAAACCCTCGTTTATTAGAACAGGCGGTGAACTGGCGCGAAATGGTCGGTTGGAAATTCGTGGGAAGATTTGCAAATAGTAGTAATTTAACTTATTTGAAGTTTAAAACAACTCGGTTCTATGGTAATATATAACAATACTTTATTGAATATAGAGTCAGTTTTATAAGCGATTTTCTGGGGAGCACCTACCCCAGAATGTTGCTTATAATCTTTCTGGGTTTTTAGTTTACTGCCCCTTTTGCGAGGTGCTGCACAGTTTCCAACCGTTCAATTATCAAATCCTTACTTCCCTTCCAATTCTCATAAGTTCGCGATTTTAACAATTTTTACGGGTTTTATAAGCCACTTTCTGATTAACAGAAAATAGAGTCTAAAACCAGTTAAAACGCCAGACTCTAAAAACTCTAAGAATTTCTATACCCGTTGGTTAACAGCAAAACGATCAAACCCGTTTGATACTCTGATGTAAAATCACTTGTCCCTCGTCAAAATGCAATCCGTGCGGGAACCCCAGGTGGAAACTTCAAAAGGCAAGCAAATTCTAGTCGAGTCGGATGAAGAAATCACTGTGGGAATTAGGAAAAATATGGGCCAGTTGCGTAAAAGGTTGAATTATCTGGGCGTTACGTATACCTTCCGGAATCGCAAAACTCAGTGCCGGTAAAGCGGATGGAATTTTAACGAGGCACGAGTACCTGACCCCATACGAGTTCGAAAAGCAGTTCAACAATCCTTAACTACATGTCCACTTTTTCGGGGGAACTCCAGTCAATTAATGTGACAGAAAATAAAGTGCAAGGAGGTGAACTTGAAAACATAAGAATTATTACTGAGTTGCGGAACATGAATTGTGAAAGTACTTTAACTGTTGCAACTCAACTTGCCAATAATAAACGCTCAACGGCCAGGTATCGGATAAGCTCTATTCCGGGAAAACGATCAGACAACGGAGAAGAATCAGTACGCAATTATTATTACCATCATAAAACCGTCATTCTTTCATGAACTGTTTTCCTATTCTGCCGAGGACTAATAATACAGATCTCTTTTTCGAGGAGATGACGTTGACACCCAGGATAGCTATTTCGCGCGGCCATGAAAGATGGCGGACTAAAAACCGAGAAAGGTAAATATTCAACCGAATTACTGTCCAATTTTCAGGTTCTCTTTGTACATATTCGGAAAGAGGGGACTGATTGCTATTCTGAAGGAAAAGGAATTGGAACGTGATTGAGACTGATAGCCAAAAGACAGATAAAAAACTGCATGAACTATCAGTGCAAATTCTTCGATTTGGAAATTCAGGCGTTTCCAGAATCGCGTTTCTACAAGAACTTTCCGCAATACTATTTAACTCTATAAGCTGCGATGCTATCGAACTGCGTTTTGAAGATAACGAGAAAGCTTACATATGGGAGGTCAATCGAGATGGTATCAGCAGCAGTTCTTTAAAGGGATGCACAAGAAAGCCTAATAGTATCAATACTTTTTCAGGAGATGCAATTTCGGGAGCTATACTTGAAATCATTCATAAAGATAAAAATGCGGCATTGGCCTTAAAAACCAGTCGAGGTAGTTACTGGATAAATAACACGAAAGGATTTCTTTTACATCACCTGCAGAGTCTTGATTCCTTGAAAAGCCTCTCATCAGGAGAACTCAAATTTAGCTCGTATGTAGTCATTTTCTTTGACATTGATCCTCAGAATGAAGGCATACTTGTACTGAAGAATAATATCGATAATTCGGAACAGGAAGTGGATTTCGCTGAAGATCTTGCGCAGACGATTGGGCTGGCCATAGCAGACAGACGTGTCCAATCGGCACTCAGGGAGCGCGTAAAAGAACTGACGTGTTTATACGGCATTGCCAAGATTGCTGAAGAAGTTGAGAAGCCCATCGTAGAGAGACTTCAACGTATTGTAAATATCTTGCCTGAATCCTGGCAATTTCCCGAGATAGCCGTTGCACGTATAGATCTTGATGAAAAAACGTTTATGTCTTCGCGGTATAGAAAGGGAAAATTCCAACAAACTGTGCGAATTATAATCAATGGACAAAAACGCGGTTCAGTGGAAGTCGCCTATTTAAAGGGCATGCCGGAGTTTTCTGAAAACGCTTTCCTGAATGAAGAAGTTGAGTTGATCCATGAAGTAGCCAGACAAATCGCGTTGATTGTTAATCGTGATGAGACAGAAAATGAAAGACTCGTCCTGCAAGAGCAGCTTTTACACGCAGACCGGCTCTCAACAGTAGGAAATCTAGCGGCTGGCGTGGCGCACGAAATCAACGAACCTCTTGGCGGCATTCTGGGTTTTGCACAACTGGCAATAAAAGCGCCAGATCTGGGCCTGGAAACAAAACATGATTTAGATAGGATCATCAGTTCCGCAATTCATGCTAAAGAAATTGTGCGCAAGCTCCTCATTTTTGCACGCCAATTACCTGTCGAGAAACGTATAATCAACCTCAATGAGGTCATTCTTGACGGTATTCTATTGTTGGAAAACCGTTGTCATGACTCTGATGTAGAGCTTGTAATGAATCTTGATGACGGCATGCCTGGGTTGTATGCAGATGCTGTTCAAATAAAGCAATTGCTTGTCAACCTTGTCGTTAATGGGATTCAGGCGATGCCGGATGGGGGACAACTGGCGATTCGAACATACGAGTCTGAAGGCGATCTGGTCCTGAAAGTTATTGATTCCGGTATAGGAATGACCAAGAGTAGCAGGGACAGGATTTTCAATCCATTTTATACAACGAAAGATGTTGGCAAAGGAACAGGGTTGGGATTATCAGTTGTTCATGGAATTGTGATTGCACATAACGGAAAAATCCATGTGACCAGTGGAATCGGCCAGGGTACCAGTTTCGAAGTTCATTTTCCGCTTACTGAAATGCCAGTGTTAACTGAGGATGATCAAGATGGATAAAGCAAGTAAAAAGGAAAACATACTTGTTGTTGATGATTCACAGGATACGATTGAAATAATTCAGCGAAATTTGTCCGCAGAAGGGTATCCTGTCAGCTCTGCTTTTTGCGTTTCTGATGCCCTGGAAATTCTGGACACAAAGGTAATCGATCTTGTTATTACCGATTATAGAATGCCCGGGACCAGCGGTTTTGAGCTCGTTAGACATGTGCGTGATAATTGCAGGAATACAGGGATTATAATGGTAACAGGATATGCGACAATAAATGGAGCAGTTGAAGCAATAAAGAACGGCGCTGAAGGATACCTTGCTAAACCATTTACTGATGAAGAGCTTATTCTTTCTGTAGAGAAGGCGCTTCAAAAGCTTAGACATAGTAAAATTGTTAATCATGATACCGATACCGGTTCAAGAAACGAACAGTTCGGAATTATTGGTGAATCTAGAGCGATGCAGGATGTTTATAAACCAATAAGAAAATCGGCGGGAAGTATTGCGACTGTACTGGTAACCGGCGAAAGTGGCACTGGCAAAGAACTCGTTGCGCGTGCAATACACTATCACAGCGCACGTGCATCCAAAGCATTTGTCCCGGTGAATTGTGGCGGTATTCCTGATGGTCTACTCGAGAGTGAACTTTTTGGGCATGTAAAGGGGTCTTTCACAGGGGCTACCGGGTCGCGTGCAGGTTTTTTTCAAACTGCAGATGGCGGGACGATTTTTCTTGACGAAATCAGTGAACTCAGTATGCACTTGCAGGTTAAACTCTTGAGAGTCCTGCAAGACAAAGAAGTAAGAATGATTGGATCCAATCGGAGTATTAAAGTCGACATCAAAATTATTGCAGCTACCAATAGAGACCTTCAGGCGCTTGTAAAATCGGGAAAATTCAGGGAAGACCTGTTTTTCAGGTTAAATGTACTAACGATTTCAGTCCCGGCACTTCGTGACAGGGGAGATGATATTCTATTGCTAATTAAGCATTTCGCTCAGAAATCTTCTCGGGAGATGGAAAAACCTGCACCTGTGTTTTCAGATAATGCCTTACAGGCATTAAAGAGTTATTCCTGGCCAGGGAATGTCCGAGAACTCGAGAATATTATAACAAGACTAATTGTAATGACGGATTCTGATCGCATAGAGAGTTCGGATCTTCCCTCATTGATGAGATTTTCCCCTTGTGTGAATGCGAGTGAATGGTGTTCTCTTGCAGAACTGGAAACCGAACACATAAGGCGCGTCCTTGAAGGAGTCCAGGGCAATAAGTCCAAAGCGGCACAAATTCTTGGAATAGACAGAAAGACCCTGCGGGAGAAAATAAAAAGAAACCAGAATAACGATTGATTTCGATTCCAGCCAGTTAACCTTCTTTTCTCTGACCTCAGATGTACCAGATTTCATTTCGAATGACGGGGTGATATTCCCCGGCGGGGTAAAACGCCCCATTTTTCAGGTCAGATTTCTTTTATCCTGCAATACTGTGCAGAAGAAGGACTCGTATCTTCCTGAGTTACTGCACGTAAAGCTTATGGCAGTCTTGAAATACGAATGACAACTATTCGCCTTTAAATGGCACATCCTTTGCCCAATTAGCACTTAGGTACCGCTCAAGCACCCCGAGCAGGACTTGAGATTTGAAAGATCTTTGCCCATGGATCACTCTTCAAATGTCTTCTTGTTCGAGGGTGCTGAGATGGTACAGGGACTGTAGAAACGTTCTACAGTTCTATAAGTGACATTGGAGGGCATCATGGAAGCAATCGAGCAAGTAGAAACCGAGAGAAGCTATGGTATCTGCGCAACATGCATTCATTTCGAGGGCTGTGCCTTCAGGATCATGAGCGGAACAGCGATTTGGTTCTGCGAAGAATTTGATGATTACCAAAATCCACCTTCCAAACCTTTCCCACGCCCCCCCGAAAAACGTCCCAAAGTCGAATACCATGATCATCTCATGGGACTATGCATTAACTGTTTGCATGCTGCGACTTGTGTACACGCGCAAAAGACCGGAGGAGTCTGGTACTGTGAACTGTACGAGTAACTACAAAGTCGGATGAGCTGAAACCCGGAATCCTTACAACTAGGGGACGCAGATGGATAAAACTACCATTTCGTTGGACTATGTGAAGGAGCTGACAGATAAGTATAGAAGCGATCAAGGCGGGCTGATAGGGATTCTCGAGGAAGTTCAAGCGAGGTATGGGTATTTGCCACGCGAAGTACTGGAGAGTGTCTCAGAAGAGACTGGGCACTCACTGGTAGATATTTTCGGAGTTGCCACATTCTACAAATCTTTCAGCCTGACTCCGCGTGGAAGACATCAGTGCTCAGTTTGTCTTGGAACGGCTTGTCATGTACGCGGTGGTTCCGCAATCGCTGAAGAGTTTTCCAAGAAGCTGGGAATTAAAGCTGGCGAAACAACTGCAGACAATGAATTTTCACTGGAAACAGTAAACTGTCTTGGTGCATGCGCCCTTGGCCCGGTAGTCGTGGTGGATGGTCATTATTTTTCACAGGTAAATGTCAAAAAGGTTAAAGAAATTATTGATGTGACAAAAAATGGGTATGATGCAATGGATACCGGAACAGACGAAAAGATATTTCCGATTAATGTCAATTGCTCTCGCTGCAACCACAGTTTAATGACACCTGAACATTTCATGGATGGTTATCCCGCGATTTGGGTAAGTGTGTCGTTTGCAAATAAACATGGATGGCTTCGATTATCGAGTCTATATGGCAGCTACAAAACTGAAGCAGAGTATGAAATTCCCGATGATAAGGTCGTCAATTTCTTTTGCCCACATTGTCATTCTGAATTATTAGGATCTGTCAACTGCCCGGAGTGCGGTGTTCCCATGGTTCTTATGAGTGTTTCCAGCGGTGGCATTGTTCAAATTTGCCCCAGGAAAGGCTGCAAGGGACATGTACTTGATCTATAGATCATTCATTTTTTTTACACCAACCTGTGCGGAGTAGCGAAATGCCTAAGCTGTCATCAGTAGAAGAATTCCTGAGCTTTGCTAAACAATTTTCAAACAACCTCAATGGTACAAAACCTGTTCTGGTTGTATGTGCTGGCACCGGGGGGAAAGCAAGTGGAGCAGGGGATACGATCAGGATAATCAAGAAGTACATCCTTGAACACAACATTCAAGAGAAAATATCACTTCGGATTACAGGCTGCCAGGGATTCTGTGAAATGGATCCTTTCATTCTTGTAGAACCTGGTAGAAACCTGTATCCCAGGCTGAAAAACAAAGATATATCCCGCGTTATTGAGGCGGCTCTTGATGGGAGAGTGATTGAAGAACTTCTCTATCGAGAATCAGAATACCATGATTTTCATAAGAATCAGGCAGATATACCATTCTTCAAGAAGCAGAAACGCACAATACTCGGAAAAAATGAGAAGATAGATCCTATCAGGATATATGATTATATCAAGCTGGGAGGGTACCAGGCGCTTGCGAAAGTTTTAATGAAGGATAATCCACAATGGATTATTGAAGAAGTGTTGAGTTCAGGACTGCGAGGACGTGGGGGGGGAGGATTCCCAACCGGAAAGAAATGGGAACTCGCGTCAAAATCAGGGAAAACAGGTTGTCAAAAATACCTGATTTGCAATGCTGATGAAGGCGATCCAGGTGCTTACATGGATCGTAGTCTTCTGGAAGGAAATCCCCATGCAGTACTTGAGGGAATGATAATTGGTGGCATAGCAATAGGGGCTACCAAAGGTATCATTTACGTAAGAAGCGAATACCCACTTGCAGTCAAACATGCGATGATTGCAATACGACAGGCGACAGATCGGGGGCTTCTTGGAAAAAACATTCTGAATAAGAATGTCGATTTCAATATTGAGATTATCAAAGGCGCTGGCGCTTTTGTCTGTGGTGAAGAGACCGCTTTGATTGCATCAATTGAAGGTAGAATTGGTGAACCGAAACAACGGCCTCCTTATCCAGTACAAAAGGGGTTATGGGGAAAACCGACGTGCATTAACAATGTCGAAACACTTTCCAACATACCCGTTATAATTAGTAAAGGAGCCGATGAGTTTGCAAAAGTCGGTGTGCCGGGTAATTCCGGCACTAAGATATTCAGCCTTGTCGGAAAAATAAAGAATACCGGTCTTGTTGAAGTACCTATGGGAACTACAATCAAAGAAATAGTCTATGATATTGGTGGTGGTCCGGTAGGAAAATCACAAATCAAAGCTGTTCAGACGGGTGGTCCGTCTGGAGGGTGCATACCCGCAAGCATGTTCGACCTTCCTATTGATTATGATTCGCTTGCAAAAGTCGGATCGATCATGGGATCAGGCGGCATGATTGTTATGGACGACAAATCGTGTATGGTTGACATCGCCAAGTACTATATGGGTTTTCTTAAAGAAGAATCGTGCGGTAAATGTTATACCTGCCGCAAGGGCACACAAAGAATGTATGAAATCCTGGAAGATATCACTGAAGGCAGAGGCACACTTGACATGCTGGATTTGCTGGAGGAGCTTGCCCATGTTGTCGCAGATACGACAATGTGCGGTCTGGGACAAACAGCATCCAATCCAGTGCTATCCACACTCAAGTATTTCCGGAATGAATATATCGAACATATTGTTGATAAGCGTTGCAGGGCGGGTGTATGCGCAGAGCTGGTCGGTGCGCCTTGCGAGGCGGCATGCCCGATCAATACAGAAGCCTGGCGCTACATTGCACACATTGCGCGGGGCGAATATGATGAAGCGTATCTAACCATACGTGAGACAAATCCTTTCCCGTCGGTTTGTGCAAGAGTCTGCGATCATAAATGCGAAGATTCCTGCAAACTTGGGAAAACCGGAACATCTCCTGTGGCCATTCGCGCTTTGAAACGTTTCATAACAGACAATACGGATCCATCCCTTTACAAACCTGAGATCTCGCCTGAGAAAAAAGAGGAAAAAGTGGCCGTGATCGGGGCTGGACCAGCTGGGTTAACCGCTGCCCATTTACTGTCATTGAAGGGCTATCCCGTAACAGTATTCGAATCGGATGAGAAACCTGGCGGTATGATGTTCAGTTGTATTCCATCCTACAGACTTCCCCGGGAAACTCTGGAAAAAGAAATCACAAGTTTAATGAATCCCAATCTTACAATCAATTGCAATACTACACTCGGCAAGGATATCACAATCAACAAGCTGTTCGACGATGATTACAAAGCTATTTTTGTCGCTCTCGGTGCGCAGAAAGACCGCAGACTTCGATTAGAAGGCGAAGACAGCGAAGGTGTTTACCCTTCAATTGAATTCCTGAAGACATTCAATGTAAAGGGTGAAAATCTGGCTCGAGGTAAAGTGGCAGTAATTGGTGGCGGGAACTCGGCTTTTGACGCTGCCCGAACCGCTCTGCGGCAGAAAGATGTCGATTCAGTGACACTTCTATATCGCCGGACACGTGAAGAAATGCCTGCCTTCGATGAAGAGATCAAAGCTGCCTTCGAAGAAAAAATCGCAATAGAAACACTTGTCACACCATCGCGGATTATAACTGACGGTAGCGGTGTAGTTGGTCTTGAGTGCATTCGAAACAAGTTGGGTGAAATCGACCAGAGTGGTCGTCGCAGTCCGGTACCTATTCCCCACAGCGAGTTTATTCTTCCGGTGGATACACTTATCGTCGCAATAAGTGAACAACCTGACACAGACTCGATATCACCTTCAGGTGAACCGGAATTACGGCTGACCGAATGGGGCACTCTGGATGTGGATCAGAACACACTGGCATGCAGCAGACCAGGGGTTTTCGCCGGTGGAGATGTAGTCACTGGACCAAACACGGTGGTCGATGCCATTGCCGCCGGAAAAAAAGCGGCATTGATGATTGAACGTTACCTGAATCAGGAAGAACTCTGGCAGCAGGGGATTCGAAAGATACCTGGAATTTATGTGGAACCCTTGCCGCAAGAGGAGATTGACGAGCGCCTCGCTGAACGTTCCGAACCTGAGAGAACGGAAGCAGAAAAACGCAGGACCAGTTTTGAAGAGGTAGAGAAGACTCTCACGCCTGACGCAGCTCGTTGCGAAGCGTTACGGTGTCTCCGTTGTGACCTGGAGTTCACTCAAACTTCTCATACGGCAGATAGCGAAACAGCTCCTGAAACCGAAATTACAGTGGAGTCAGTAGTATGATCAACTTGAAGATCAACGGTCTTCCAGTACAAGTGGAAGAAGGCGCAACACTGCTTGAAGCCGCTAGATTCCTGGGGTTTCCCATTCCAACCCTGTGTCACATGGATGGGTTGGAACCTTATGGCGCCTGTAGATTGTGTGTTGTAGAAATCGGGAAACCACCCAAATCACGTCTGGTTACCTCTTGCACTTACCGCGCTGAAGAGGGACTGATTGTTCATACTGCTTCAGAACGTGTTGTCAAAGCAAGGAGAATGATCATCGAGCTTCTGCTTGCTTCCTGTCCTCAGTCAAAAGTTATCCAGGATCTTGCCGCAGAACACCATGTAATGCAGCAGCGTTTTCGCCAGGAACATGAGGATTGCATTCTGTGCGGTTTGTGTGTTCGGATGTGTAAAGAACAGATGGTAGCTGGAGCTATCGGCTTTCAGGGACGTGGACAGAATCGCAGAATCAATACGCCTTTCGACATGAAATCGGAGAAGTGCCGATTATGCGGCGGCTGTATCTATGTCTGTCCCGCATGTCAACTCCGTTGCACTTACAATGAACCGGATAAGGCGATTTGCGGCGGTTGTGCCAACATCCAGGTCCCATGCATCGAAGAAGAGCGTTTCCACGATATGATGTGCTACATGAGTCCTTGTGTAGCCTGCGAAATCGCCGAGTTAGAGAAAGAAAAGAATACTACCCAGAGATAAGGAGAGGTGCACGATGTCCGAAAGCTTAACCAAAGTAAACAGGTCCGCTGCAACCCTGACGAAAAACAGGACTGAAGGTTCTATCACGCCCATTTCAGGAATGTGCGTTACTTGCGTCGATGGTTGCATAGGCATGTGCGAAATTGGAAAGTCAGCGTATCGTGGACACGAAGTGATCTATCCGCAACCTTTTGGAGTGATTACGACTGCGAGCGAAAAGGATTACCCCGTTGACTATTCACATTTCAATATCATGGGGACAGCTGTTGGGGCAGTGGGAATTGAAGCTGATAGCGATAAGGCCATTTTCCCAAATGTAAACCTTGAAGTCCACTTTGGCGGGGATAATGGAATCAAATTCCGCTATCCCTGGATCATCCCTGGTATTGGTTCGACAGATGTTGCGAAGAATAATTGGGAAGGACTTGCTATTGGAACAGCGTTAGCCGGTACTGGACTGACGATTGGTGAGAACGTTGCTGGAATGGATCCGCAAACTGTAATCAAGAATGGCAAAGTTGTGGATACTGTCGACTTGAAACGTCGCGTTAAACTTTTCCAGGATCATCAAATTGATGGCTATGGTGCGACAATTGTACAAGCGAATGTTGAGGACACTCGTCTGGGGGTTCAAGAATATGCCATCCAGGAGTTAGGGGTTGAGATTGTCGAGTTAAAATGGGGGCAGGGGGCAAAAGACATTGGCGGTGAAGTAAAGATCAAGGATCTAAAAAAAGCACAACTGCTATATGAACGCGGTTACGTTGTCTTGCCGAACCCCACAGATCCCAAGGTTATCGAAGCTTTCAAGAAAGGCGCCTTCAAGGAATTTGAACGCCACTCACGTATCGGCATGGTCAACGAGGAAGATTTCGCAAAGCGTGTCGAAGAGCTTCGCAAAGCTGGAGCCAAATACGTGTTCCTGAAAACCGGCGCCTATCGTCCTGCTGACTTGGCACGCGCGATCAGTTATGCAAGTAAATACAACATCGACCTGCTCACCGTGGATGGCGCTGGCGGTGGAACCGGCATGAGTCCCTGGAGAATGATGAATGAATGGGGCGTGCCTGTTGTTGAGCTTCATTCACTCCTGCATAAATATGCATCCCAACTTGAAGCAAAGGGAAAGAAGATTCCAGCATTAGCGCTTGCTGGCGGTTTCACCTTTGAAGATCAGATTTTCAAAGGACTTGCGTTGGGGGCGCCTTATGTGAAACTGATCGGAATGGCAAGAAGCGCTATTGCAGCTACCATGGTTGGAAAAACAATCGGCAAGGCCATTCGCGACAACGATATTCCAGTATATATTGAGCGGTTTGGTCATTCCATCGATGAAATTTTCGTCACGGCCTCAGACCTTCGTAACGAACTTGGTGATGAAGAGTTTAAAAAGCTACCCACAGGCGCCATTGGATTGTATACCTATTACGAGCGGCTTGCACAGGGATTGAGGCAGCTTATGTGCGGAAGTCGAAAGTTTGCTCTGGAACATATTGAAAGAAATGATATCGCTTCGCTTACCAAGATAGCAAGTGATATCAGTGGGATTCAATATGTTATGGATGCGGACCAGAAAGAAGTAGAAGAGATCTTGAATAGTTAAAGATTCTTACACTGGATATACACTATTGGCTACTGCAAGATCTCATACAGACACGGAGCTATTCGAGCAATTAAATAAGCGATCCCGAGAGCTCGAGTGTTATTATGCAATCAGTTCATGGTTGCAGCGAGAAAACTCCAATTTGGAAAAATTTTTGGAACATGTGATAAAAACTGTTCCAAAAGGATGGATGTATCCAGAAGTATGTAAAGTGAAGATCGAGCTGGGAGCATTTATTTACCATTCAGATGGTTACGCCGGGTCCACTGAAATTCTGTCCGAGCCGATTATAGTATTAAATGAAAGGGTCGGGATTGTTCGTGTAGCTTATATGCCTGAAGTAGGTAAGTTACACCCCGACCCTTTCATTTCTGAGGAGATAACACTTCTTCAGTCTGTTACACATCTTATCAGGGACTTCCTGATTAAGAACGATTTAGTTGAAGATATCCTGCTGAAGCATACCATATCCTATCACAGCAATGATTATTGGAAGGTTACCGTTCGCAGTCTGCAGGACTTTGATCAAGATTTGCATCAGCGGTTTATTCGGAAAACATTAGTTGACCTTTGCGAGAAGAACCTGATTTCTGAAAAGCAACTGGCGAACTTGATTGGTCGCTTAGATGATACCAAATCGACAAAAAGAACTGATCATTATAATGCAGACCATATAAAACGACACGATATTGTGCTTCATGAAGCATTTGATCTTATTTCAAGTCATTTGTCCAGAGATGATATTCTTGTACGATTTCAGCAATGCATGAGGCAGGAAAAATATGGCACTTATATCCGGAAAGTAATTCTTCCAGAGTGTTCCGTACGTGATATTATTGATGTTATTAAGTATTTCCATGATCATAAAGATAATAATAACGACCTGCCAGATTTGCTGGTTGAAGGTATTCTGGTGCAAGTTACTCGTTTGCTCTTGTCTGACCAACTTGAGTTCATCAAGGCTTCAAAACCGTACATTCGTTTCGAGCATTTTAACAGCCTCGTTGACCATATGATCTCTCCTCCAGGTAGCCATGGCAAAATAGGTAACAAAGCTGCTAAAACATTACTGGCTTCTTGCATGCTGCAGAAGTCGCAGAACAAGCAAGTATGCAAGGTGCCTGTAAAGGTTCCAACCACGTGGTACATTACCTCAGACGGATTATACCATTTTCTTCAATTCAACGATCTTCTTGAAGAATTGTCAGAGCATAAATATAAGGATATTAATCGGATACAAATCGAATACCCTTATGTTCGCGATTTAGTGTTCAAAGCACACCCTCCTCAATGGCTGGTATCAGCACTTTCATACACACTTGAAAACATGAATGATTCACCCTTGATTGTGCGAAGTTCCAGCCTGCTGGAAGACAGAATCGGATTGAAATTCTCAGGGTTATATGATTACTGCCTGCTTCCCAATAGTGGTACAAAAACAGAGCAGTTGAAGAATCTGCTTAGAGCTGTGATCGAAGTATATATATCCACGTTTGGACCAGCGCCGCTCCAATATCGTGCTGAACATGGACTGACGGATTTCAGTGAAGAGATGGGGATAATTATTCAGAAGGTTGTGGGAGTTCGCGCTGAAAAATTCTATTTTCCATTTTTTTCTGGAAGGATCTCGATACAAGGTAAAAGACGAAGGAGTACGGACAGAAATTCTGAGAGGGTCACAATTTCAATATTCCCGGGTTTGCGTCCTGAAAAACTAAACACCAACAACCGTGGCATCGAACTATCTCTTGACACAGATCAGATGGCAGGGGGGGGTAGCGAAATGAACTGGAGTGCTGAAGAATCTATCTGGGACAATTTCCGCTATCTCAATCTGTCAACAGGAAAAATAGAGCAACGATCTATTGACGCTTTACTTGATGAATCGGATACAATTAGACCTTATTACCATATCATGAAAAAAATCCTGGATAATAACCTTGATTATACAAAGGTTTGGGAACAATCTAAAGGAAGCAGTATCACAAAGCCTACAGGAAAACTGATTTTTCAGCTTAAAAGCATTATATGTAAATTGTATGACTTGCTACAAACCCCGCTTGATATCGACTATGCTTTCGACGGTGAAAACATTTATCTGTTAAAATGCAGTATTGATTTCCGTTTGCAGAGCTGACTTGAGCCTCCCCCGATTTTGTGGACACAGAGAAGAGATGGTAGTTTTCTTTTCGAGGAGGTGTTCACATGTCCAATCGCAACAAGTACGATCCAGAGTTCAAGCGTGAGGCAGTTCGCTTTGCCTGTCCCTCGTCAAAATACAATCCGTGCGGGAACCCCAGGTGAAAACCTCAAAAGGCCAGCAAATTCTAGTCGAGTCGGATGAAAAAATCACTGTGGGAATTAGGAAAAATATAGGCTAGACGCGTGAAAGGTTGAGTTCTCTGGGGATTGCGTGTACCTTTCGGAATCGCTGAAACTCAGTGCCAATAAAGCGGATGAAATTTGGACAAGGTACAACCAGTTTTTACACCAGGATTGATACCTTGTTCGCTGTTTTGCCCCGGCGACTTTTCTGACGCTTGGGCATTCCAAACCCATTACGAGATAAACAGGCTATCATTTCAGATTCCATTTCACTGACAGCTTGTTTGCACCAAGGCAAAGTCGGGCGTAAAGAAGAAATATCGCTCTATCTGAGTTTTCTGGATTTGTTTTTTTTTATGTTGGAGTATCGAAGGAAGATGTCAGTGAAACCTATTATAGCGGGTTGTAAAAAGAATGTCGCATTGAATAGCAAAACTACGAGATCCCCGTTTGATCCCCGACTACAACATTCGGGGAGGGGATGACATGATGCGACAATTTTTCCGAGCACGACTATAGAACCAATGATAATACAATAGATGGTCCTTAACCCGGAACCGATAATCCCAAATATGGTAGTATCCTCAGAAAGACTCAGGAAAGTAAAAGAGTGAAAAAGGTAAAGAAAGACCAGGGACTTTCATCTTCACTTGATCATGAATCGTTCGCGCGTTCCGTGCTGGATTCGCAGATTGCAAGGATTGCTGTGATCGATTGCAACGGGAAGATCATTGCCGTGAATGAGCCATGGCGGCGTTTTGCCACGGAGAACGGTGCCGGACCGGACACTGTTCATGGTGTCGGAATTGATTATTTCGCTACGGCCGGGGCTTCAGGTGATCCAGATGTACAAAAGGCTCTGGATGGCATCCGTGAGGTTCTGAAGGGAACACGGGAGGTGTTTTCCCAGGAATACTGCTTCGATATTCCAGAGGGTAAATTCTGGTTTGAGATGTTTGTGACTCCGCTGCGCATGCCGCAGGGTGGGGCGGTGATCGCCCACCAGAGTATTGATGAACGAAAACGGGCGGAACTCCTCATCCTCCAGCAACGGGCTCACTTGAATGCCATTTTCCAGGGGGCCGATGAAGGCATCTTTGCAATAGCCAGTAGTGGTCATATCGCACGCATCAACGATCCTGCGCTGAAAATGCTTGGATTGAAGCGTGAACAGGCTATTGGCAAGACATTCGCCAGCTTGATCGGTGGAGAACTTGCAGACCTGGATACTCATGTGCGCAGCAGTCTGCATAAGGGAAAATCGACACGAGATTTGAGCCTGGAAGTTGACCTTCCTGTCGGTTTCCGGGTGTTTCTTTGCAATGTACGCCCCCTGGAAGTCGAAGGATTGGACTACTATGAAGCATTGGTGGTGATCCGTGATATAAGCCGCCTATATGCTTTGCAGAGGGAAGTGGAAGACCAGCGAAGTTTTGGTGATTTGATCGGAAAAAGCGTGCGCTTACGGGAAGTCAATAATCTGATCATAAAGGTCGCACCTTCAAAGACCACGGTACTACTGCTGGGCGAGAGCGGCACCGGCAAAGGAATTATCGCTTCCCTGGTTCACAAATACTCGGAACGTAAGGATGGTCCTTTTGTCGCGGTGAACTGCGCAGCGCTATCAGACACCTTGCTGCAAAGTGAACTGTTTGGCCATGTCCGTGGGGCTTTTACCGGGGCAGTAAATGACCGGATAGGTCGGTTCCAGAGGGCACATGGGGGGACTATTTTCCTCGATGAAATCGGCGATATCTCACCTGCTGTACAGGTCACCCTGCTTCGTGTGCTGGAGGAAAAACAGTTTGAAAAACTGGGTGACGCCCGAACCCTGACCGCAGATGCGCGAGTAATAGCCGCTACCAACCGGAATCTTTACGCCCAGGTGCAAGAAGGTCATTTCAGGGAAGACCTGTTTTACCGGCTGAATGTTGTCACAATTCATATCCCACCCCTGCGAGACCGCAAAGAGGATATCCCCCTGCTCGCAGACCACTTCCGTATACAATTCAACCGTGAATTGGGCACACGGGTGGAGAAAATATCAGCGGAAACCATTCATATCCTTCAGGAGCATAACTGGCCGGGAAATGTCCGTGAACTGCGCAATGCAATCGAACGTGCGTTTATAATGAGCAGGGGACCTGTGCTGCTGCCGGAACATCTGCCCAGGGAAGAAGTTCAGAAACACACACCGTCCGGACGATCGTACACCACGTCTCCAGCGATTTCTCCGCCACTACCGGTACCTTTCCCTGTCCGTAGAAAAATCGACCGCGAAATCCTGGAGGCCACCCTGCAACAGTGGAGCTGGAACATCGTCCATGCCGCTCGCGCACTTGGTGTAACCCGCCAATATATTTACTACCTGCTGAAAAAATTTAACCTCTCAAGGCCGGAACAGTATGGTCAAGGGGATGTATAACTGTCAAATATTAGACATCATATTACTGTAAAATTAGTTGTCACCTCCTCCTGGTTGTAACCTCGAAGTCTATCGCTTCCTTCGTTGTATACTTTTGATAATAAAAGAATAGAGTGTGTTGTATACACTAAATTGTTAGGTATGTCTAAAATTGGCATACCGCTTGCCATAATAGAAGCAACGACAGGTTAAAAAGTCAAAGTCAACTTGGAAAGGAGAAACACAATGGGTAATCACATGGCAAACATGGGTAGTGGCATTGTTCGTCCCAGCGCTCGTCCGATTGAAACCGTAGTCGATGCACATGGCAATTACTGGGTTTGTGATCGTGGTGTGGATGTGAATGGCGATTTGCGTGCCCAGGGCTGTGTCAATTTTGACGAAATGCCCCTTAAACCCGAAGATTGATTGATATGCCGGATTCTGCCCCGGGTGTAAGAGCCCGGGGTATTTGCCTGTCTTTAAACCAAAGCCGGAAAAGGAACATGAGATATAGAACAGCAAACAAATCCCTGGTAATAGCCAACGCGCTTGGTTTTAACGCTGCCTGGTGGGCATGTGTCCTGGGTGTCAAGTATGCCATTCCCTGGCTGGGCCCCTTGATGATGGCGGGATTTCTTTTTTTCCATTTTCGATTTCTCGGATATGGCAGTAAAGAAGGTCTGTTTATCGTGTTTGTTGCCTTGGCGGGCACAGGGGTTGACAGTATTAAGAGCAGCTTGGGATTTATTTCATATGACAGTGGCTGGCCTGGGGCAATCTGGCTGGCTCCCCTTTGGATCACAGCCATGTGGGCCGGTTTTGCCGCATTGATCAACCATTCGCTTAATTGGTTAAAAGGAAGGTACCTGTTGGCGTTTATCCTTGGAGCGGTTTTTGGTCCACCTTCCTATATGGCTGGTGTCCGATTCGGTGTGCTTCATTTTAATCTCCCCACTATGACAACGGTGCTTGTCCTTGCGGCGGTTTGGGGCACTGCTGTACTTGCTATCGTCTGGCTGTCTCAGAAAATGATGATAGGAGCAAATCATGCTGAATAGTAGACTGGTACTGGTACTTCTTCTTCTTGCATCGTCAACGGCGCTGGGAAGCAACCATCTTCTTGCACAACTTCACTCGGATAACGGATGGGAAATGGTTTCAACTACTGATGATGGTCTTACTCTGCGTTCAAAATCTCTTCCCGGATATGAACTGCAGGCCCTGGAAATAAGCAGTGAGACCGATTTAACCCCTGAATCCATCGTTCAAGTGGTTGAGAATGTGGCTTCTTACAATGAAATCATCACCAGTAACAAGGCCATGGAATGCAGCCTGATTGGAATGAAAAACGGGAATATTTACGGATACCAGTATTACAAAGTACCCCTGATGAAAAACAGGTATGTCGTATTCGAAATGCGACCCGCTTATTCAAGCGTGGATGGACATATTCGTTCCGACTGGGTGTTGTTGAACGAAGAGCAGTTGGCAAGATTGGAACTGCCCCCAGTGCATAAGGATCGGTCCCCAGTGTTGATAGATGAAGGGGCTGGGACCTGGATTTTTAGACCAGTTGCTGATGGTCAGTTTCAGGTCAGTTATCGTCTGTACATGAATCCTGGCGGATGGATACCGGATTTTATACTGGAGAATGTGAACCGGAAAGGGATTGCCGGTCTTTTTGAGGATGTCCTGCGGGAAGCCGCCAAGGGCAACATTGAAAATTCTGTTATATCAGAGGTACGACCATGAACACACTTGCTTATACAGGGGTATTAATTCTCGGGTTCGTAACACTGGTCTGGGTGATCAGCCTGATCAAACGTGATGCCGGAATTATGGACATTTTCTGGGGGTTGGGCTTCTTAGTGGTTGCCATTTTTCAGTACCTGACCGGAGGAATGCATACACCTTTACGTCTTCTGGTTTTACTGCTGGTCCTGGTTTGGGGACTTCGCCTGGCGCTGCACATAGGGATTCGCAATGCCGGCAAACCGGAAGACGCTCGTTACCGGAAGTGGCGGGAAGAGAATGGCAAGGCTTGGTGGTGGAGGAGCTATTTCAAGGTGTTTCTCTTACAGGGCACAGTAATGTGGGTTGTCGCGCTGCCATTGTACGCAGTCTTTGAGGGTGGTATTCATTCCGGGTTGGAGTTCTTTCCCTGGATCGGGGCCGGACTTTTTACTGTCGGATTCTTCTTTGAGGCAGTTGCGGACTGGCAATTGATGCAATTCAAGAAAAATTCTTCCAACAAGGGTAAGGTACTGGACAAAGGGTTATGGGCAACCAGTCGTCACCCGAACTATTTCGGAGAAGCCTTGATCTGGTGGGGATTCGGTCTGATTGGTCTTTCTACCGGTGCCTGGTGGGCGCTGATCAGTCCCCTTATCATGAACTTCCTGTTAGTCCGTGTATCCGGGGTGAAGATGCTCGATGCGCTTCTTGAAAAAACCAACCCGGAATACAGCCGGTACATGAATGAAACCCCTTCTTTTCTGCCCATGGGGAGGAAAAAGGCATGAACAGGTCACTGCTCACAGTCATGGTACTCTTGATATCTGCCATTCTGCTTTCCGGATGTTCTTCATCGCTTCCCCAGTTGGAAACAGTTGATGAAGTAAACCTTGATCGCTTTATGGGCGACTGGTACGTGATAGCTTTTATCCCGATTTTCGCGGAAAAACATGCAACTAACGCTATAGAACATTATGATCTTCGTGAAGATGGTGATGTTGATATCACCTATACTTTCTTCAATAAAAGTCCGGATGGCAGACGGAAGGAATTCCGTGCCCGTGGATTTATCCCGGAAGATGGCACCGGTGCTGAGTGGCGGGTCCAATTCTTCTGGCCCCTGCGTTTTCACTTCCTGGTGATAGACCTGGCAGAAGATTACAGTCACACAGTCATTGGTGTACCCAACCGTAGGTACCTTTGGATTATGGCCAGGGAACCGGGAATCGATGAGAATACCTACAGTGGGATCCTGGATCGCCTGGAACAGCAGCATTACGATATCAGCCAGGTAAAGCGCGTCCTGCAAACCTGGGGTGAAGAAAAGGTCAGCAAAGAGGATGGACAATAACATGGAAAAGAAAAACATTGCAATCATCGGTACGGGCATATCCGGGTTGACAGCAGCCTACATGCTGCACCGTACGCATGAAATCACAGTATTCGAAGCGAATGGATATATCGGCGGTCATACAAACACTATCGAGGTCGAGGAAAATGGCAGTATCATTCCTGTTGATACAGGCTTCATAGTCCATAATGAAAAAACGTATCCGAACTTTATCAGGCTGATGAATGAACTGGGTGTGAAAGTGCAACCGACAGAAATGAGCTTCAGTGTGAAGGACGAGGTGCATGGCCTGGAATACAATGGCGGTTCGCTGAATAAAATGTTTGCACAGCGCCGCAACCTTATTAGGCCCTCCTTTTATCGCATGATCAAAGATATCATGCGTTTCAACAGGGAAGCTCGTGACTTGTTGGAATCCGGCAAGGATTCCATAACACTTGGCGATTATTTGAAGGATGGGGGCTATTCCCGGGAATTCATCGAACAATATCTCATCCCGATGGGTGCTGCCATATGGTCGACTGTACCTGAAGATATGCTGTTATTTCCGGCTCTGAATTATATCCGTTTTTTCATGAATCACGGCCTGCTTGATCTGAAGGATCGTCCCCAGTGGAAGACGATTGTAGGCGGATCAAAGCAGTATGTCGACAAGATGACAGCCGGTTTCCTTGACAGGATTTACCTGAACAGCCCGGTAGTGTCGGTGCGCCGTTTGCCCTCCCACGTGGAAATTACGGTTGAAGGAAAGCGACCCCAGCATTTTGATGAAGTCATCATTGCTGCGCACAGCAACCAGGCTTTGAAAATGCTCGTTGATCCCAGCCCGATAGAGACAAAGCTGCTGGGAGCGATTCCTTACCAGGAAAACATCGCGGTGCTGCATACTGACACGACCCTGCTCCCGACTCGCAAGCTTGCCTGGGCTAGCTGGAACTACCATATCGCCCGTGAGCAGTCAGGCCGCGTTGCGCTGACTTACAATATGAACATCCTGCAACGGTTGAATACGAACAAAGTCTATAATGTCACCCTCAACCGTTACGACGAGATCAATCCAGACAACATCATCAGGGTTATCCGGTACGAACATCCCCTGTTCACCTCGGA
This sequence comes from bacterium, assembly GCA_963669175.1. Lineage (GTDB taxonomy): Bacteria > Electryoneota > Electryoneia > Electryoneales > Electryoneaceae. Next base: position 4,514,212 of record OY769902.1, on the reverse strand, counting down.
AGGCATTGCCGCCCAGCAGCAAAAGCACCTTGTCAATGGAGTGAACCGGACCTGGTTCTGCGGTGCATACTGGGGGAACGGGTTTCATGAGGATGGAGTCGTCAGTGCGCTGGACGTTGTTGAGTCACTGAAGGAATCGTTGTAATGGAAAACACGATACACAGCCGCCTGTATACCGGGACTGTCGCCCACAGGCGCTCAGAAAAGATTGATCACAGTTTCCGCTACCGGATTTCCATGGCCTATATCGACCTGTCTGAGCTGGATCACCTGGTCAAGGATTCGTTTCTCTTCAGCACTCGCCACAAGGCACTGGTGGAATTTCGTCGTAGCGATTATATCGGCGCCCCCGGGATTTCACTCGATTCAGCAGTACGTCAGCGGGTCCGGGAAACGACGGGCAAGCTGCCTGAAGGGCCCATCAGGATGCTGACTCATCTGCGCACCTTCGGTTATGTCTTTAACCCGGTCACTTTTTACTACTGTTTTGATGAAACGGATAGTACAGTGGATACTATCGTTGCTGAGATAACGAATACTCCCTGGAAAGAACGGCATTCCTATATCCTTACACCGGGGATGAACCTGTCCCGGAACAAGGGAATGTACCATTTCAGGATAGATAAAGAGTTTCATGTTTCGCCATTTCTCGACATGGATTACCAGTATGACATGAAGTTCTCCCTTCCAGGCCGAAATGTGCATGTGCAGATCGAGAACAGAAAAGAAGGAAAACGAAAATTTATCGCATCGCTTTTCATGCAGTCACAACCCTTTACAATCGGGAACCTGCTGAAAATCATGGTGCAGTATCCATTGATGACTATTAAGGTCATCGCCGGTATCTACTGGCAGGCATTCAAGTTGAAAATCAAAGGCGCCACGTATTACCCTAATCCGGGAAGTGCAAGAGTGGCGGTTCAGAAGGAGGCAGTATGAGTGATTTAACAAGAACCCTGGTCCTGGATAGAGAACAGAAAACAGCACCCGGCACAGTCCGTTATAATGGTGGCCTTTTCAGGTCGCTGGTCTCAGCCAAGCTGGCAGGAATAAAGCAGGGTAGCATTCTCCTGATCGAAAATGGGGAGAGGCATGTTTTTGGTAATGCAAGTGAAGGGATCCAGGTTACAATCCATGTGAATGATCCGTCATTTTACCGAGCCATCGCCCTTGGTGGAAGTCTTGGGGCAGCCGAATCGTATCTTGAAGGGCACTGGCAATGTGATGATCTGACAAGGTTGTTTCGCCTGTTCATTCAGAACCGCCGGGCTGCATCCGGGATTGAAAAAACCCTTTCAGGGCTGCAGAAATTCAGGGATAAGCTGGTTGACCTTTACAATAGAAATACTCTCAGTGGCAGCAAGCGGAATATCCGTGCCCATTACGACCTTAGCAATGAGTTTTTCCAGCTCTGGTTGGATCCAACCATGACGTATTCCTCAGGAATTTTTCTTTCGGAAGATGCCACCATGGAAGAGGCTTCCATCGAGAAACTGGACCGGATCTGTCGTAAGCTTGATCTCCATCCGGGGGACAACCTGCTTGAAATAGGCACTGGGTGGGGTAGTTTTTCCATTCATGCCGCAAAAAATTACGGTTGTCGCGTGACAACTACAACAATCTCGGATGAACAGTACGCCCTGGCAGTCGAACGTATCCGGGAAGCGGAACTGGAAGACAGGATAACAGTTCTCAACGAGGACTATCGTAATCTGGAAGGAACCTATGACAAGATTGTATCGATCGAGATGATCGAAGCGGTTGGACACCGCTTTATTCCCGAATTTGTTCGCACCTTGAACCGATTGTTGAAACCGGGCGGTACAATTGCAATCCAGGGGATTACCATGAATGACCGGCATTATGAAGGATACCGGAAGTCGGTCGATTTTATCAAGAAATACATTTTTCCCGGCGGCAACCTGGTTTCGATCAACTATCTGTTCGATACCATTTCCAAACACAGCGATCTGCGTCCCACTGGCCTGGAGGAAATCGGGTTGCATTACGCGGAAACCCTTCGTCGATGGAGGCAAACCTTTGAAACTGTCCTGCCTGAAATACGAGGGATGGGATTTGACGAGCGGTTTATCAGGATGTGGAGATTTTATCTTACTTACTGCGAAGCCGGTTTCATGGAGAAGCACATTGGAACTGTGCAACTGACATTCGAAAAACCTTAACGTAAGAGGATACAATGAGCATTTTAACACTGGTTGAACAGGGTATAATACCCGACTTTCTGATTCGGATCGGGATTCGTCACCGTCTCAGAAAAACACTGGATAAAGTGGGTGCTCCAACCGAGGTGATTGCACTCGAGCAGCGTGACCGCTGGATTGAAGAGTTGAAAACCAGTCCGGTAGCCCTGGTACCTGAAAAAGCAAACGAACAGCATTATGAATTGCCGCCCCTGTTTTTCGAGAAGGTGCTTGGTGAACGCCTTAAGTACAGCAGCGGGTACTGGCCGGATGAAGTCCGTACACTGGATGATTCCGAAGAGGCCATGTTGCGCCTCACGTCTGAACGTGCCGAACTGGAGGATGGCCAGGAGATTCTTGAACTTGGTTGTGGATGGGGTTCCCTTACCCTCTGGATGGCTGAGCATTACCCGAACAGCCGCATTCTCGCAGTTTCAAACAGTCGCGATCAGAAGCAGTTCATCCTGAAACGGGCTAAAATGATTGGACTGGAAAACATCGAGGTTCGCACAACAGACATGAATGACTTCAACCCCGGGCAAACCTTTGACCGGATTGTATCCGTGGAGATGTTTGAGCACATGCGGAACTACCAGGAGCTGATGTCCCGAGTCGGGAGCTGGCTGAAACCGGGTGGTAAGCTTTTTGTCCATATTTTCACCCACGACCGGTATGCCTACCCCTATGAAGACAGCGGTCCTGACGACTGGATGGCTCGTCACTTTTTCACCGGCGGACAGATGCCATCTCATGACCTTCTTCCCGAGTTCCGCCAGGAGCTGGAACATGAAAACAGTTGGAAGGTTAACGGTATGAACTACGCCAGGACCAGCCGTGCCTGGCTGGACAAACTGGACAACAACCGTACAGAGATAATAGCCCTGTTTGAGAAGACTTACGGTAAAGACCAGGCAAAGAAATGGCTGCAACGCTGGAGACTTTTCTTTATGGCCTGCGAAGAACTTTTTCGCTTCCGCGATGGTGAGGAGTGGTATGTGAGTCATTATCTTTTCAGTAAATTGAACTAACGCTATAGTCAATCTTGAAAGTAAGTTCCGGTTAGGTCATCCTTGACTTGATCAGGGTTCTCCTCCTGTTTTTCGAAGGGAGTATATGTGCGGCTGTGCTTCGCACACCGCAAACGTCGCTTCGCTACGGTTCGCGGGAATGACGTTTAAGCGCATTCATCACAACTTGTAGTATTTCTTGGAAGTCCTTGCTGTTTCAGGTTGATAACAGGGCTGCCTTTGGCTGAGTATCTATAACAAAGCAGTGGTTCCACGGCAATAGCATATCATGAATTACAATCCTATGGGAACAAATAACTTGCTAGTTTAGCAGGCTTTAGCCCTGTCTCTTACTCACATCTTCGTGTTTCTGCCACCCCGTGGGGGTGGGATATTTTAGCGTAGGGTAGGCGCTGTCTGTTTAGCGCCTACCCTACGAAAAAGATCAAACCTCATATCAACCCTGAAAGGGTTGCATAAAGTATAATTGATACCCAATTGATTTATAAAGGATATAAATTACGTTATTACCTGTAATAATTGAATAAACTAATATTGACTGCTCATTATGCAACCCTTCCAGGGTTGATTGTTCGTTAGAAATCCTGACATAGTGTACAGGCCAAACAGACGGCCTGTACACTATGCTAAAATAGGGAATCCCGCCGGGATTCTAAAAATGCGATGTCCACAATCCTTTTGCTGAAAAAGCTTTCAGAGGATGTGGGTAAGAGACAGGGCTTTAGCCTGCTCCTCTTAGCCCACAGCTTTAGCTATGGGTAACATATGTCCAGTTAATCGAGCGCCCTTCAGGGTGCTTTTCAGATGCATATTCTTTGTCACATGCAAGCACGCTAAAGCGCGCTCATATTTTCGCTTATCTCCTTTCACCCGGCTAAAGCCCTGTCTCTTGCTCACATCTTCGTGTTTCTGCCACCCCAGAGGGGGTGGTATATTTTAGCGTAGGGTTGACGCTGTCTGTTTAGCGTCTACCCTACGAAAAAGATCAAACCTTATCTCAACCCTGGAAGGGTTGCATAACGTATAATTTACACCCAATTGGTTTGTATAGAATATAAAATGCGTTATTTCCTGTATTTATTGAACGTACTAATATGAATCGCGTATTATGCAACCCTTCCAGGGTTGATTATTCGTTAGAATACCTGACATAGTGTACAGGCCAAACAGACGGCCTGTACACTATGCTAAAATAGGGAATCCCGCCGGGATTCTAAAAATGCTATGTCCACAACTCTTTTACTGATACAGCTTTCAGAAGATGTGGGTAAGAGACAGGGCTAAAGCCGGGTGCTAAGAGGAGCCTGCTGAAGCAGGCTAACGGCTATTCAATCAGCAGAAACTTTCGGCAACCGCTATACTTTCAAGAACGAAAATACTATTGACCTGGTTGTTGTAAAGAACAGACTCTGAGGATAGTTAGATTCTTTTGACTTTGCTGAAGTTTTTGGCCTTGTCCTGTAAATTATATCCCTGTTTTATCCACATGGTAGTGGAAAAGCAAGGTTTGTTCTGGATAGCTGATAGTAAATTGCTAATTGCTAATTGCTAATTGCTATAAGCAGGTTTATAATAACCAACGTGTACTGCTGGAAGAAGATCGGCAGTCTGAGGGGTCTTTTCGAACAACAGGAAGGCTAAACCTGGGGAGGATACCATGGCAATCCTGGCATTTTTTCTTGCGCACTGGATGCTGGCGGGTTTTGCTCAGACCTTTTTTCTCCACCGTTACGGATCCCACAAGATGTTCATTATGAGTAAAAGATGGGAGTGTTTTTTCTACATCTTCACCTTTGTAACCCAGGGGTCGTCTTATCTCAACCCACGTGCCTATGCCATCCTGCACCGTCTGCACCACGCCCACGCCGACAAACCAGAGGATCCCCACTCACCGGTCCATTCAAAAAATGTCATGGATATGATGTTGCGTACCTACAGGATTTACAGCGATATCCTTTACAAACGGTCCGAAGTGGGAAAGCAGTTTGATCTAAATGTCCCCGAATGGAAAACATTTGACCGTATCATTACAGGTAATGTCGTTTATCCACTAGTTTTTATTCTTTTGTACCTGCTGTTCTATATTCGTTTTGCCAATCGCTGGTGGCACTGGTTGCTGTTGCCAGTACAGGTTGTGATGGGGCCGGTACATGGTGCAATTGTCAACTGGTGTGGCCACAAGTACGGCTACCGTAACTTCGACAACCCGGATCGCTCCACAAACGCCTTGCCAGTTGACTTTCTCACCCTGGGTGAACTCTTTCAGAATAACCACCACCATGATCCAGGTAATCCCAACCTTGCCGCAAAACCGCATGAGTTTGATCCGGCTTACCCGGTGATTCAGTGGCTCGCAAAAACCAGGATCATCCAGATGAGACCAGGGAACACATCCTCCTGATTCAGGATTCTGGTTGTGCCTCGTCAAAATGCAATCCGTGCGAAAGATTGGGATGCAAAGCTTAAAATTCTGATGAATTTGAATCAGGTCGGATGAAAGAATTGTTCAGGAAAGAGATAAACGAGGAGGAATTGAAGAGGCGATGAAGCAGAAATCACACAATGCGTAGATATCTTCGAGAAGGAATCTACTACTATAACCCTTTCTGAGATTGTGGATGCTTCTACTATCAAGTATTATTACTTGAGAAGGTATAAACAGTCATAGCGGGGGAGGGCATGTTTACCGGGACATGGATGATCGAAGAAATGGAGCTGTGGGATAAAAGCTTCATTGATATGGAAGTACCAGGATATCTGAAATTTAACACTGATAGAACTGGTGATTTTCAGTTCGGATTGGTCGTTGGCTTCATGGATTGCCAGGTTGAAGGTTCAAATGGACAGGAACGAATTGAATTCACCTGGGATGGAAGTGACGAGATGGATCCAGCCTGTGGGCGTGGGTGGGCTTGCATAGAAAACGGTGAATTGAACGGGAGAATCTACTTTCATTTCGGCGATAATTCTTCCTTTCGTGCAGTCAAAAAAAAGAAGGAATCCGGTGATGAGTGAATTTCAGTACTACGAGTTTCTGGCGATAGAGAAACCTCTTTCTGAGGATGATATTGACGCTCTGCAATCTGTTTATTCACGAGCCCGTATTACACCAACAAGTTTTACCACTGTATACAATTGGGGAGATTTTAAAGGCAATCCTGAAGCGCTGATGAAACGCTATTTCGATGTTCATATCTATGTTGCCAATTGGCGGACGGCAATATTGATGGTTCGAGTGCCACTCTCAGCAATCCCACGCGAGATTGTCGAGGCAGCAGCGAATGAGTTCTTCTATTATACGTTTACGAAATCACATATCATTCTGACCTGGCATCTTGAGGAAGGAGATGATGATGATCGTTTTGCCATGGAGGATGGCGAGGGGTGGATGATACGTCTTGCGGCGATCCGTGAGGAATTGCTTCGAGGAGATTATCGAAGCGTATATATTGGCTGGTTCATGGCTGTGCTGTATGACTTTTTCGACGACGATGATAAGGAGCCATTCTGTGTTACAGGATTGGGGAAAATAACAAATGCCCAGCGAGCGCTGGCTGAATTTCTGGAAGTGGATCTCGATCTTGTGGAAGATGCGCTGCAAGATAACGCTACAGACCAGGCTGACGACTCTCTACAACAGGATGTGGAAAAATGGTTGGATGTGCTTTCGATGGGAGACGTTCGACCTGTTCTGAAACAACTTATGGACGGAAAGAATGCAAGCGCTGAAGGGACACTAAGAAACATGTTTATGGCATGGCAGCAAAAATCGACCAAGCGTGCGCCGTCATCATCTTTACGCACAATTCGTGAAATCATGGATTATGACACGAACCTGGAGCCAAATGATGAAGGTATGAATGCGCGAATCATATCAATCAATGATTCAGGGTTTATAGGAGGAGTCCAGGGGAATGAAGCGCATGCTTCTTTCGATTATGAGACCTTCGAGAAGGAATGCGAGAAGATTCGTAACGAAAATGAGAATCTGTTGACGGACTTTCTCTTCTGGTTGCGTGGAAAAGGATTGTCAGAGAAAACTGTCCGGAAACACTATGAAAATATTTACTTCTATGTGAACCAGTACTTGCTCTACGACGATACCACCACGGCTGCTGAGGGAGTAAACCACGTAAATGGTTTTCTGGGATACTGGTTTATCCGTAAAGCGCTATGGGCGTCAGCTACAAGTATCCGGGAGAATGCTGCCAGTCTGAAGAAGTTCTACACCTTCATGCTGGAGGAAAAACAATTGATTGAAGAAGATGACTTGGATGAGTTGAAAATCGAGATAAAAGAGATGATGCCGGATTGGATTGCATCCTTGTAGCGCTTTGATGATCCAAACATTGAAAAACCTGGCGAAATTTGGGGATTATAAGGGGGGGGGCCGAGTAAGCCCCTATTGAGGAGCCAGAAAACCTCAGTGAAAACTGGGGTTTTTCGTATTTATAGGAAGATTTATGTTTACCGTTTATGCGATCTACGGTGAATCCATCGATAAAATCTATACTGTTAAAACTCCTGACTTTCTTCATTGTTGTCCCACTTGAATTCCTACTGATAGTTTTTTTTCAGTGATATGTTTCCAGTTTGATAGAAAAGCAGAAAGCGATCTTCCATACAAGGACGTCAACTGGTAAGAATTATTGCTACATGGAAGACCGAAAAGAAGTCGTCGGATGCTTCTGTTACATGATATTAGAGCTCAAAACGGACAAACTCTTCAAACAGTTTGGTGGATTTGATAGCCGAAAGTATGGTGCTTCCAGGGAACTTGGGATCAGGAATGTACCGTTTCTCGATAAGGCCGAACATCTCTAGTGGATTGATTATTCTGGTAGTAATGATACTGGTAGGCAGGTGCTCATTGAATTCTCCAAGTTCAATACTGAACTCATGTTCCAGCACACCGGGAGGAAGCAGCTTTATAAAGTCATTTCTATCAATCCAGGTGTTTCTTCGATAATGCACGAAGCGGAGCGAAAAGGGGAATGCATATCGGGTTGTCATTGTTTCAGGCCAGCGGTCAAGATAAGCGTGATTGAACTTTCCATGGAATCCGAGGAATAACTCATACAACAGCTTTCCGGCATTCTTTTCATCTGTAAAGGGCTTCCCTTTCTTCGAAACGATGAATTTTCCCTTGTACTTCCTGACAATTCCGCTCGTATCAAGGAGAGCCCTGACGAGATGCAGGCTCCATACGTCCGTTTCGTTGATGACCTTTTTCACTCGGTATATCTTTTCTAGGTACTCCTCGGGAAAGACCATCACTTTTATAGCTTTTGCCACAAACGCCCTATTCAGGTAGCCATAACTTGTCGCTTTTGTGCCGTTCTCCAGTTGCAACAAACTCAAGAAGTTCCTTGCATTGTTCAGAAGTTCGTGATCTTTCAGACGCTCAAATGGGATGTCCGGATTCAGTTTAACGACTGAATCTTCGCTGATATAATCAGACGATAATAGTTTTGGCACCTGTTCAGGCGAAAGTCCTGCGAGTTCATCCCGCGAAGATCGATTGTATTCCTCAATGGTTTCCTGGATAATCCTGTGCATTGTCTGTTTATTCATGGGGCCGTGAGCCAGTAATCGCTCCTGAATCAACCTGCCAAGAGGAGACCGGGGATTTGTGGGGGCAAGTGTGGTCATGTTATCCTCTTCACTTCATGCAACAGTGTTTGAATTTCTTTCCTGATCCGCAAGGGCAGGGATCGTTGCGTCGAGTTTTTTGCTTGGCTTGGCGATGAGGCTGTTTGCCCTGAATTTCGTTCCTATAGGGCAGCCAGAATTCATGAATGCGGCCGACTGACACAATCATCAGATCAAGCCATTCTTCCCGGCTAATGTCCTTGGTTTCTTTCAACTCGAGTGCATTCCAACCTTCTGTCGTTCCGTGTATGAGAATCGGAAGGAGGTTTATTTGCTCTTCCGGGATATCCATCATTATATCCCATTTATTGGTATTGAAAGCGATACCTCGTAAAAAACCAATACACCAGCTTTCAATGAAGACTTCACCATTCGTGTTTTCATGTACAATTGGACTGAAAGAACCGGGATTCTTTCTAAAAGTATCTATAATCGAGTTATAATATCGCACCAAAAGGCTAAATATATATGTTGCTTCTTCCTCAAATTCCCAAACTACTTCACCTCCTCCAAATGGTTCCCAGACAGCAGGTATCCATAGGCTCGGTGGTATCAATTCCGGACCAATGGCAAGGCAAGTCAGGAACCCATCAAGCATGGAGATATCCATACAGTTCTCCGGGGTGCTATCGGAGAGCAGGAAATCTTCCAGTTTGTCCAGCTCGTTCTTAGTCAATTTGTCCTGTAAATTCATGACCTTTTCCTACTGTTAACTGTTTTCTGTGTATCGAGATCCATTCTATTACCTGCGATCTTGTTTGTCCAGTGTCTTCCATGCTGATTGCCGAGAAAGTTTCTTGACCTTGCACCATGAGTCAAAGGTGCGGTCTTGAAGGTTCAATAATCCAGTATTCTTTTCCCAATTTGTTATCGATTGTGTGGATACGCCGATCAGCTTTGCGAATTGGATTTTCGTCATATGGAATTTCGAGCGCAAGTCAGCGACTTTCTTGCCGGTCACCGGTGAAGCGCCCGGGGATTTCTGCTTGGGCGGCGCCATACGCGCAGGACCACGATACCCTTGTTTTTCCTTTCCCAACGTCTTTCTCGTTGTCGACGTGGGATTCTTCTTCTGGATGGACTTGGCTTTCCGCGATGTTTTCCGTTTCTCCGATTGCTTTTCAGGAGGTTTGGAGCGGGATGTCTTTTTACTCGCTGTTCCTTTTCTCGCAGTCTGTTCCTTTAAAGGCGCCGGTTTTGTCTTCTTCTTTGCTTTAGGCTTACCTTTGGTGGACGTTCGAATAACTGGCGCCTCCGGATCATCGGCCTCATCGGAAATATCAATCCCGAATACGTCACCGAGAGCGTCATCGTCAATTCTACGGCGCTTATCCAATGGCGACACAGTTGAGACGATGTTCAGTTCACTGGCGATCAGTTCCTGGTGATCGACGCCGCGCAATGTGAAAAGCAGCGATGGTTGTTTATCCAGTCTAGCGCCCACACCATATAGAACTGCGGCCACGTGTTTGCACATTGTCGCCCAATCCGGACAACTGCAGTTGAATTTCATCTCACCGGGTAGTGGAAAAAGCCCATTTTCACGGTCTGTGACTGATGCCATTACATGATCAGACAATTTTCCCTGTAATAGTTCTAGAAGTGATCCGATCTGCCCCGAGCAATTGCGTTTTACTCGTTGCCAGTTCTCAGGTGAGAGCGGAGCAATCTCTACATGTACTTTGTATAGACTCGTTCCGCTTACGAGTGCGTCAACCACACCTTCATTTATCTCGAGATGGCAGACGGTGCCCGCTCGTACGTAGGTTCGTCCTCGCGGCAACCGGTTTTCGTAGTCGCTGAACGATTCCAAATGTTCGCACCACGCCTTGCCCCAGAAGCTACGTGCGATTGTCTTGCCCTCGATAGCGACAGGTTGAATCTCGCGGCCCTGTTTACGAAGTTTGTTAATCTGTTTTATCGCCCGCGCACGTTTCATGGCGACGGTTTCCTTTGGATACCAGCCGTAGAAACTCACTCGTCAGCTCCTGTTAGTGCTCGATCTATATCAAGCGTAACCACGTCGATCAGTTCCTCATCGTTCATCTCGGTAAGCAAGGATTCCGCTCCCGTGTCGATGATGTCACCTGCGAGGTTCGACTTTTCCTCGATCATGGCGTCAATCTTTTCTTCGATGGTGCCGCGGCAGATAAACTTGTGGACAAGCACATTTCTTTGCTGTCCAATGCGAAACGCTCGATCCGTCGCCTGGTTCTCAACCGCTGGATTCCACCAGCGATCAAAATGTATGACATGCGAGGCGGCAGTGAGGTTCAGCCCGGTTCCGCCCGCTTTCAGCGACAGGATGAAGAAAGGCGGTCCATCCTCTTGCTGGAAACTGTCAACCAGTGCTCCCCTGCGTTTTACTGGTGTGCCGCCGTGTAATATGATGGCATCTCGCCCAAACTCCGTTTCAAGGAAGGCCGCTATCGGTTCTGTCATTTCGCGAAACTGTGTAAAGATAAGCGCTTTCTCCTGGCGAATTACCAGTTCTTCAGCGATTTCACGCAACCTCTGAAATTTCCCACTCTCGGATGGTTTGAAGATGCCGTCATTGAGGTACTGGCTCGGATGATTGCAGATCTGCTTGAAACGCATCAGGTAGGCAAGCACAAGCCCACGCCGTTGAATGCCCGTCCGACCATTCAGCGCTGCTGCGAGTTCTTCAACTGATTTACGGTAAACCACAGCCTGGCGTTTGGCGAGACCGCAATACGCCTTCACATCTGTCTTGTCCGGCAGATCTGCAATGATCCGTTTATCTGTTTTCATACGGCGCAGGATGTACGGTCCGACCAGGTTGCGTAATGGAGCGTACCTGTCCTGTTCTCGAGAATCCAGGCTTTTAACGAATCCTTTGAATTTTGTATGCGATCCGAGCAGGCCTGGGGAAAGAAAATCGAACAGCGACCAAAGATCGCCGAGTCGGTTTTCAATCGGTGTGCCGGTAAGCGCCAGGCGAGTGTCGGCTCTTAGCTTCTTCACAGTCCGTGTCTGCCGAGTGGCAGGGTTCTTTATCGCCTGTGCTTCGTCGAGAATCAGGAGCCGCCACTCCACATCATGCAGCCACATGCGCCGCGATAGCATACCGTAGCTGGTGAGCACGAGGTCTACGCTCGCCAGAGTGCCTTTGGGATCTTCCGCAAGTGTATCAAGTAAAGCGGGATCAGTTTCCGATGGATGGACGAATACCACCTTCAGTGTCGGTGCAAACCGTTCGATCTCGGCTTTCCAATTGGCGAGCAGCGATGTCGGCAACACGAGCAGCGATGGTTTTGGAGAAGGGCGCCGTTCTTTCAATGCGACCAACAGCGAGAGTAACTGGATTGTCTTGCCCAACCCCATATCATCAGCAAGACAGGCGCCGAGACCGAGGCTACTGAGGAACCAGAGCCAATTATGCCCCACATGCTGATAAGGGCGGAGGGTAGCGCGCAGGTTCGGGCTCGGGCCGTCCTGGGTGAGCAGGTCTGGATTGCGTAACCCGGCGAGTACATCTCGCAACCAGTCGCCGGAACGGATGTCCGTCCAATCGCTGAGCCGAGTGCCGGATTCTGCTTTAGCGCCCAGATCTGCCGGCGCGCCTGCCAGCAGACGCATCCCTTCGATGAATGAGACGCCCTCGTCCGATGCTGCCTCGATCCGCTTCCAATGCTTTAGCGCCTCGGACAATTTCTCTTGGTCCACTTCAACCCATGTGCCCTTGACGTAGACCAGACCGTCTTCTGCAGCCAGCAACGCGTGGTATTCCTCTTCCGTCAGTTCCTCGTTACCGAGGGAAAGCGCTACACGGAAATCGAGCAAGGCGTCAACCCCAAACTGGCTCTTCTGTCTTTCTCCCACGGTTACTGAAACCTGTGGACGAGGACGCTTCCGCCACCAGTCGGGAAGACGTACGAGTAAGCCGCTCTTTTCCAGATCAGGGACATGCTTCAGCAACCGGTAGGCTTCCTCAGGGGTCCAGGCTATTGGATGATAGATCTCGCCGGATTCCACCATATCACGCACAAATTCGACGTGTTCAGCAGCGTTAGAAACTGGCTCAAGAAGTTTCAGCAGCGCTTTCTTGTTCCCTTCACCAGCATATTCCTGAAGTGCTTTTCCAAGAGGCCGGTACTGCACAACTCCGCCACGGGAGAGACGTGGTGCGTAAGTCGCCAGAAAGGCAAATGGGTAGTCCGGATCACGCTTGTTCTCGGCAAGGTGAAAACAGACTCTGCCGACTTTTCGCCAGGTAGGAGCGTTTGATTCCAGCCAAGCGCTCAATTCCTGTCCGGACTCAGCAATTTTTCCACGAATCCAAAGGTCCAACTCCGCCCAGAGATCACGGAATACATTGATCGTGAGGTATTCACCTCCTGGCATGGGTGGGGCGGAAAGAAGCAACGTAGCAAGTTCACTTTCATCGGGAGGCGCGATCAGGTCGAATGACTGTCCCTCCGGATTGGGGGTGCGACAGAGTTCGGCTAAATATCGGCCAGCGAACTCACGCCAATAGCTGAAGGCTGCGGGAGGAGGAATGGATGGCTGTGTAGCAGCCAAAGCAAACAATCCTTCCGCTTCCGATACCGAAAATCCTGACACAACCCGCTTCATCCAACGATCAGAAATCGATGCGTCAACGTCTGGCCCTTGCAAAAGAAGATGGCCTGTGGGAGTGAGGTTCAGTTCAATATCCATACTGTGGAAGGTAAAATGATTGTATGGAAGTGACAACAAGCGAATGGTCATCTAGTGGACCGGATCACATGAATCGATGGATCCTGAGCTGCTCATCATCGTTCAGGACAAGGCGCATTCCTGAAGGCATAGCGGGTTATTTCAAAGGAATGGAACGACGTCATGAACGATGAGGCGCGCTCCCTTCGGGCTTGTCACGAGGCTGCTGTCTGCTGCGTTGATTTTATTTACAGTAACCCGCTACACCTGCATGAAATCGCCTTGCACCCAACTCGCCCGTGACAAGCAGAATACCTCGATTCATGTGATCCGGTCCACTAGTTCTTCAGGGTATAGTTTGCTCCGGTATCCCTTTGAGTGTATTCCCTATTTCGCTGGCAAACTGAGGCTGAGTTTCTGAAACCGCTTTGGCAGGGGCAACCCGCTGCAGGGGATGGCAAGTAGCGTACACCCCATTCCCACCGTGAGCGCCAAACAGACGGCGCTGGGCGATGGGTTAATTCAGGGAACCAATGCCGTGGTTCTTGTACTGGCCATTCCATCAAGCATCACATATAATAAATAAAACTCTCTGGGTTTTTAGTTAACAGCCCCTTTTGAGAGGGGTTTTACTGTTTCCAACCTTTTAGTTATCAAACTCTTAAGTTCTTTTCAATTCTCATAGGCTCGCGATTTTCGCGATTTTCACGAGTTTTATAAGCCACTTTCTGGTTAACAGAAAATAGAGTTTAAAACCAGTCAAAAACGCCAGACTCAAAAAACTCTAAGAATTTTTCAACCCGTTGGTTAATAGCTCTGGCAAATTTCACGGTTGTAAAGGAGGGTGAAAACCAATACATTTAGTCAGAACCTAGGACGCAGAAAAACCCCATTTTTTCAAGAAAGTGTGATCATATGAGCTACGACGATTTGATTTTCAAGATTCCAAAGCAGTGTTATGATTACGAACAATGTTCGAATTTTGTCACCAAATCAATAGAAGAAATTATGCAAACGGCTATTGATGAAGGTAAAAACCAAATAATCATCAATACGAATTTGAAGCTGGGTCTTCCTATGGAGAACATCAACAAGATTGCAGGCCCAATGGTCGAGGCTTGGGCTTGTGAGACGTTTCATAATGTTATGGAAGACAAACAAAACAAATATCAGCTCATTAATGTTGAGGCTCAACAACGCCTCAATATGGCAGATATTATCTTACAGTTTAGAATGACGAGAAAATTAGAATCAGGTGTTACAGCTGAAGTGGATGTTAAAGCTACTTCAGAAGATTTTGAATCTAGCGGTAAATCGCCAAATATTACTTCATTTAAAAGAATTAGAACAGCCTATATTGAAGACCCTGACTATTTGTTCATCATTTTATCATTAAAACACAGAGTATATTCAAATAAAAACGGTGAAACCGGTTTGATGGATGGAATAATGGAAGTTGTTGGTCACAATGCATATGATCTAAAATTACTATCAAATTCTGATATTAGTTATAATCCGGCACTTGGAACAGGACAAATACAAGTTAGAGATATTCACTATGTTTCACTTACCACTAGAACTACGTGGGAATTTTGTCAATTATTAGATAGAAAATTCATTAGTTCGAAAAAAGGATTTGATCAGTGGTACGAGTTAGCAGTGAATAATGGTTGGATCAAGACAGATGAGTAAAACTGATATCATCATTGGGGATGCTGCTGAACAGATGAAAGCAATAGAGTCTGGCAGTATTGATCTTATTATTGCAGATCCTCCTTATAACCTTGGGAAGGATTATGGTAATAATCACGATATTAGAGGATTCGAGGAATACCTTGAGTTTTCAAGAATCTGGCTTTCAGAGGCTAATAGAATTCTGAAAGAAACAGGTACCTTGTATGTTTTCATGGGATTTCGTTTTATATCATACCTTTATGATATTCTTGATCGCGATAATAAAATGTTCTTTGTAAACTGGATTGTCTGGCACTATACTCAGGGTATAGGTAAGAAGAAAGGATTTTCGCCTCGACATGATGATATTTTAATGTTCTCGAAATCAAAGAGTTACAAATTTAATTTAGATGATATTCGCATCCCTCAAAAATACTATCGCCAGAGAAATAACATGAGAGGTGCAAATCCTGGAGATGTTTGGGAATTCTCGCATGTTCATTATTGCAATGGAAATCGTCAAAATCACCCTACACAAAAACCTGAGGGTTTAATCGAGAGAATGGTTTTAGCTTCTTCGGATGTTGGTGATAGAATATTAGATCCTTTTGCTGGAAGCGGTACCACTTTGCGGGTTTGCCAGCAGACAGACCGAGATGCAATTGGGATTGAAATTAATCCAGATTATGGTAAGACGATAAAGGATCGTTTGAAAAAAGAATTCAATGGATTTGACAGTATTGATCCTCGAATGGAAAGAGTACCGCTAGATTTAAGGAATGCAGAACATAGAGAGAAATATCTTACTGATCACAAGAAGTGGTTCTTGAAAAATCACAGAGATGCAATTGAGCGCTTCGAAATATCCGTTAAAGATATTTATGGTCAAACCGATAATGAACAACGAAAACCCCAAATTGATTTGTTTAATGAGAAGAAGTAGATATACAGTTGTAGAATTGAATTAGTTATAAATTTGCTTGCGTCAATCTACATTGAAAATTACCAATATTTTCCCAAGTTGATTTTGGAGTATCATAATAACAACAAGTTACAAGCCGCGAAAAATTTTAGAGAGAGTTTTATAAGCAACTTTCTGGGGAGCAATAATCGGCGACATGGAACTGTCGCCGTTTCTACTTAACCCCCAATTATATTTACTTCCCCAAAAATCAGCACCTTTTAATAAGCTGTTCCTCTGCTACCATCAGTTTTGCAAGGAGAGTTTTGATTGCCTTTTCGGCATCATGTAGCTCACCTTCTCCGATTAGCTCATTCACCTTTTCTGCCCATGAAACAACTTTGGGGCGTATTGTTTTTATCGAGTTCAGTCCTTTTTCGGTACTTGATAAGAGCTGTGCGCGTTTATGTGCAGGATTCGGTAGAAACTCAGCCAACTCATCCGACACAAGTTTATCCGCAATACGTTGCACACTTTGACGCGTTAATCCCATACTTCTCGCTATTTCTGGCACTGTATGTTGCTCATGCAGGACGGTGCCAAGGACTTGCCAGCGCGCAGATGTCAATTCACTCCCTTTTGTAAGACAGTCTGCCGCCTTGACAAAATAGCCATTCAACTTAAATACGTCTAATACAATGCCGTTTACGACTTCAACGGATGACCTGTTCCGCTCATTCATGACTCAAAGCCTCCATAAATTCAAAATAGTACTTAGGGTCTCCTGTTTTGTACAAGTTATACCAAGGCGCTAGTGCAGGTAATGAAACGACTCCAAGCCTGCCGAGGATAAGTTTGGCGAATTCGAGTGAAGCAGTCCCAGAGGCAGTAATAATGCCATCATCATCAACCGCCGGTTCGAGTACGTAATTTTCCATCCCACGATATCCGCTCGAGGCAAGCCAATTGGGATCGTTGCTCGTGTGACGATGATTGTCCAGAAGCCCAACTCGCGCAAGACCAAAAGTGGCGCCACAGATGGCAGCAATCGGAACTCCAGAATCTACAAACTCTTGTGCTTTTGCAAGTGCGGGATCTGTACATGTTTCAGTCCATAGTTCTGAACCGGGCAAGATCAACATCGAGCTTTTCTCAGGTGTCAGCTCATCTAAAGACATATCAGGTTGAATGTTTATCCCACCCATAGATCGAATCATTTTTCGATCGATCCCAACCGTTTTCACACGGAA
Organism: bacterium; assembly: GCA_963669175.1. Taxonomy (GTDB): domain Bacteria; phylum Electryoneota; class Electryoneia; order Electryoneales; family Electryoneaceae. The sequence goes on along the minus strand of OY769902.1, from coordinate 4,496,847 downwards.
TTCAGATGCTACACCTGGCGCGGGTCGGTTTATATGAGCGATAGCAAATGCCGGCTCCCAGTCTGCCATGGTATCCAGCACAAACAAGTGGACATCTTTCAAACCAGTTTTGTTTTCGGAATTCATGCTGCAATCTCCCTTGTTGGATGTGAAGTAAACTTGACAGCATATTACCAAATTGACAGCATACTGTCAAGTGGTGAGAGGGGCTTTTGCTTCTATGACTTTTTTAGTGGTACGGCGCGTTTTGTGTTCTCAGCAACCCGGCAACGGACCTTTACTTCGAAATGAAGATTTATCCATATTATTATGATTACCTGAAGTTTGTGTAGATTTAACAGTTTTCAGCCTGCTTCAGCAGGCTCTTCTTAGCACCCGGCTTCAGCCGGGGTGTTCATGGCAATTTAGAAGTGGCGAGCGCCCTTCAGGGTGCTTTCCAGAACCAGGATTTGTAACAGGCAAGCACGCTAAAGCGCGCTCAGAATGATTTTCAGTATCTTTTCACCCCGGCTGAAGCCCTGTCTCTTGCTCACATCTTCGTGTTTCTGCCACCCCAGAGGGGGTGGTATATTTTAGCGTAGGGTTGACGCTGTCTGTTTAGCGTCTACCCTACGAAAAAGATCAAACCTTATCTCAACCCTGGAAGGGTTGCATAACGTATAATTTACACCCAATTGGTTTGTATAGAATATAAAATGCGTTATTTCCTGTATTTATTGAACGTACTAATATGAATCGCGTATTATGCAACCCTTCCAGGCAGAACTGTCCGGTTCGTGATTTGCATATGGAGCCATGGAGCTCTTGAAATAATAATGGCTTGAATCCAGAGGTTCGTGTGTTGAGATTGCTTTTGCACAAGTTTTCTCACCACGACCGGAGGACCAAGCCATGGCGAAAGGTAACATTGTTCTGGGGCAAATGCTTGCCCTGATTGAACCTGTGCTCTTTGATAATCTTGCTACGCAGTATCAGGTCAACAAAGGTGTTCGGAAGATGACGGCCCGCGCGCACTTCGCGGTTATGCTTTTCGCGCAACTGGCCGGACTGCCATCGCTCCGCCAGATTGAGCAGGCGACGGTAGCTTTGACACCTGTACAACGTCGCTGTGGAATACGCCAGACGCCCCGTTCTACTCTTGCAGAGGCAAATCTTCGTGTTCCCTGGATGTTCTACCGCGATCTGTTCTACAGCCTGTTCGCAACAGTCAAGGATCAATTTCCGCGTCATACGTTCGATGTGCCCGGAAAACTGTTCAGCTTGGACAGCACTGTGATCCCCTTGTGTCAGACCCTGTTCGGCTGGGCTGAATACAGAACACGCAAGGGCGGGATGAAGTTGCACACCCAGCTCGATCATGATGGCTACATCCCAAGTGTCATCAGGGTGACCGCCGCGCGAGGCCACGATATGCCCCAGGGACGAAAGTTCCGCTTCCATCCAGGCGATACTGTCTTGTTCGACAAAGGGTACTTCGATAGCGCTTGGTTCTACCAGTTATGCAACCAAGGTGTTTTCTTTGTCACGCGGATCAAGCGTAACATCGGCTTCGGGTATGAAGAACGACGTCACTGCGACCGAAAAGCAGGTGTTCGACGTGACTGGATTGGTTATCTCGACGGCGATTGCGGCGTTAACTGCCCCGAACCGTTGCGCCTGATCCGCTTCGTCGATCCCGAAACCGGCAACGATCTTGAGTTCCTGACCAACCTGCTTGATGTGGATGCGCTGGTGATTGCCGACCTGTACCGGGAACGTTGGCAGATCGAACTGTTCTTCAAATGGATCAAGCAGAACCTGAAGATCAAGACCTACCTGGGAACCGACATGAATGCAGTGTTGATCCAGGTCTGGATCGCCATGATCGCCTACCTGATGGTGCGAATCATCGAGCAACAAGCACCCAATCAAGCAATCACTGCTCATCGGCTGATGGTGTTCCTGGCTGTCCATGCGTTGATGCAAACGCCGATAAACCATGCGTGGCAAGAATCTCAAAGAACAAAACGAAAACGGAATATGGCTGACACTACGTCAGCAAGAAAAATGATCTGTTAAACCGGACAGTTCTGCCTTCCAGGGTTGATTATTCGTTAGAATACCTGACATAGTGTACAGGCCAAACAGACGGCCTGTACACTATGCTAAAATAGGGAATCCCGCCGGGATTCTAAAAATGCTATGTCCACAACTCTTTTACTGATACAGCTTTCAGAAGATGTGGGTAAGAGACAGGGCTGAAGCCGGGTGCTAAAAAGAGCGGGCTAAAGCCCGCTAATACTAGTGCCATTTTAGATCAAGTTAACTCGTTTATCGCGATGGTCTGACTGACCTTTCAGCTTGTGTTTGTTTCGGTATCGCAGATAAGCCTGGATAGCTTGGCCCTGTTCTTGATGGTCCATGAAGGTTCGTCCTCGTAGCGCGAATTTTTTCAATGCGGCGAAGTGAGCTTCGATGCGGTTCAGCCATGATGCATAGGTCGGCGTGAAGACCAGCGTGACCCGGTTTCGTTTGGCCCATTGTCTGATTTCTGCTTTTTTATGCGAGCCACGGTTGTCGAGGATGATGTAGAGCCGGACAGTGGACGGATAACGTTTCCGAATGTTTTTGAAGAACGCCAACACCTCTGGCCACCGCTGGTTTGGACGTTGCCAGCCCCACAATTGATCACTGTGGATGTCATACGCTGCCAGCAGATAGCGCGTGCCATGGGTACGCGTATAGGTAGCCGGCAGACGGACGGGTTGCTTGTGAGGATGCCAGCTCGCACCCGCGTGGGGCCGGATCTCCAGCGGCCCGAACTCGTCAAAGCAGATCACGCGCCGGTTTGCCTTCGGCGGCGCGTCATAGAGACGTCGGATGCGTTTTTTTTTCTGTCAAACTCGGGGTCCGGAGACTGTTTCCATGTCTTACTCTGCTGATAGCTGATCTTATTCTTGTGCAGCAACCAGCGCAGGTGCGGCAGGCTGATCGATTCGATGATGCCTTCTGCGACCAGATAATCGCGAAGCTTCTCCAGGGACCATTGGCCGAAGGGTAAGCCGAGATGGTCTGGCGGCGTAACAACAACGTCAACGATCTGCTTCTGGACAGCAGCATCGAACTTGAGCGGCTTCTGGCCTTTGTACTGACTGCCAACACAGGAAAGACCCTGTTCATTGAAAGCATGAACGATCTTGCGGATGTAACTGGCATGCCCCATCCGTTGCTGCTGAAGCTGCACAGGGGACAGGCCGGTATCTGTCGCCAACAAAATCATCGCACGGCGACGGGCTACGGGATCAGGACTACGATCACGAATCCGTTGAAGGGAATGACCTTCATCGACTGTCAAAGAACGAAGCTTCACTGGGGTAGACATCAGAACCTCCTTGTTAACCTACCCCTTATACGCACTACTTTCAAAAACGACTCAACACTCAGACTTGATCTAAACTGGCACTAGTAGATAGCAGATTTGAACAATAACAGTCCAGCAAAGTCTCCATTAGGGAAGAATTTCATAATGATAAGTACTCGAACCAAGGAACGTTTACGACCAGTATAAACAGCAAGTATTCTCGAGAAACCCTATACATACAAAGTTGTTATGGCTATTTTGGCATTGCGAGATAGACCGACTCATCAGCAGTTGAGAACCTTCAACCATGCAAAATTTTGATCTCATTGTCATCGGCGCGGGCGCGGCCGGACTGGTTGCCGCAGGAACAGCCGCGGAACGTGGCGCCCGGGTATTGTTGCTGGAAAAGATGAACCGTCCGGGACGGAAGCTCATCCTTACCGGAATGGGACGGTGCAATATCACCAACAGTGAGCCCATCGAACAGTATTATGGACATTACGGCAAAAATGGACGCTGGCTTCGTCAGGCGTTACAAGGGTTTTCACCGAATCAGACAATTCAGCTTTTTCATGATCTGGGTGTAGCGACAATGGAAGAGAATAATGGACAAATCTTTCCGAAAAGCCAAAACGCGAAGGATGTTCTGGATGCACTGGTGAGATATAACCTTAAAAACCAGGTGATTTTCCGCAATGATGTGGAAGTAGCAGGCCTTATGATCAAGAATGGCGCCATAGAAGGCATAAGATGTAACATTGTTGAAAGAGGGAATTCCAGGTCGGAAGATATTCTTGCAGCGAAAGTTATTGTTGCTACAGGGGGGAAGAGTTATCCTGGAACTGGTTCAACTGGTGACGGATACCGTTGGGCCAGGGAGGCTGGGCATACAATAACACCTGTTATCCCGGCACTTGTACCGCTAGTTACGAAAGAACAGATCCCCGCTGAAGTAGAAGATCTCGAAATGCCAAATGTGCAGGTCTGCCTTTGGGTTGATAACAAAAAAGTGAATGATGAACGTGGGCAGATTGAATTCACCAGGACGGGCTTGAGTGGCAGAGCGATTCTCAAAATGAGCAAACAGTGTGTGCTGGCCCTGGAAGTAAAATCCAGGGTGGAGATCACCCTGGATCTGGCGCCGGCTATGGATGCAAAACAACTTGATATGAAACTGCTGCACTATCTCGAGAAGTTTGGCAAAAAAAGAATATTCAACATATTACGTGAGCTGCTACCGGAAAGAATAATCGGATATTGCCTCAAAATGAATGGAATAGACCCAGATAAACTGGGACACCAGGTGACCGCAGAAGAGCGCAAACGTCTCCGGCGCTGGTTAAAAGAAGCCAGGTTCAGCATAACAGGGCACCGTTCTTATAACAAAGCGCTTGTGACATCCGGAGGCGTTCATCTGAAGGAAATACATCCGAAAACGATGGAATCCAAACTTGTCCACGGGCTCTATTTTGCCGGCGAAGTTCTTGATCTGGATGGCGATAAAGGCGGCTATAATCTCCAGGCAGCTTTCTCAACCGGACGTATGGCGGGAATAGCCAGCTCAGAATAAAAAAAATGATTCTCTACATGTATTTGTGCATCCGGGCAATATTGTGGCAGGTCTTGACGCGACATCCCGCTTTCGGCGCTCGTTATGCTTGCAAGAATGCACGATGATACCGAAAACCACCTTTCGCCCTGTTTTTGTCGCGTTGTGACCTGCTACCTGTATCAGCATTCTCGCCGTCAGGTCACAACGTGATGCCTGATGATAGTTTTTGCATGCGCGAAGTTGGACAGGTGTCTGAAATTCAGAAGAGAAACAAGAAAACGGCATCACGCAAAGACCTGACGGAACGCGCCCGTCGATAGTATGTACAAATTCTTGTGAACAGCCATAAAATACTTCACCTCAATTCTGTTGCCCCACATTTGAACCAAAATTCATTCCACATTCTTTCCATTCCTGCTCTGTGCCATCTTGAGAATCATCCATCAGCTCTTTACGTTGATAATGCTGCCTGAAGTTATAGCTCACCGAGCCGGCTGTAGCTACATAGTGGAGGGAAGGACTATGAAGCAGGTTACTCTGTATTCAGTCCTTGGACTTATTCTGTTTGTTTTTCTGTCACTACCATCGCAAACCTGCCTGGCGCGTGATTATTCACAATTTGGGCTCGGCGGCATTGTGGACACACCGCTGCCGGAGTGGATACACCCTTCTCCCTTGATGGATCAACCGTTGGAACTGGACGAGCTGGACGAATCCTGCGACAATTCCGCAGGACTGCCGCCGGTAGGGAATCAATCCTCGCAGAACAGTTGTTCGGGCTGGGGGACCGGTTACTATTACCTGACATACCTGCAAGGGCAGGAATTCGGCTGGGATTTGACCGTGCCGGAACATATCATGAGCCCGGCTTTTGTGTATAACACCATCAACGGTGGTGAGGATGCCGGTGCGACACCTTACGACGGTTTTGAGGTTTTCGAAAAGCTTGGCTGCGGGACACTGGCCGATATGCCCTATAGCGCAGGTGACTACCTCAGCTTCCCCAGCGAGGCGACATTCCGGGACGCAATGACATACCGTATCAACGAAACATACTCCCTGAATCTCTTTACTCAGACCGGACGAAACGCCCTGAAACAACACCTGCTGGATGGCAATATTGCGGTGATCCATATTTACGTTTTTCAGAACTTCATGGACATCGAAGACTACGATAACACGTACTGTATCGCTGATCATTCCGGTACTCTGATCGGTGGTCATGTCGTCACAGTGGTCGGGTTTGACGATGACTATGTCACCGCGGACGGCGTTGGCGCTTTCAAACTGGTCAATTCCTGGGGGACAGGCTGGGGTGACGAGGGCTTCTGGTGGATGAGTTATGAAGCCATCGCAAGCGCAACCATGAACAGTGGCTTTGCAATTTACGCTGAAGATAAAATTGATTACGAACCAACCCTGGCGGCACGTGTGGAAATCACCCACGGGGATCGTTACAAGCTTGTCCATACTTTCGGGATCGGCAATATCGGGGCCCCGGACTACTCTATCGATTTTTACGACTGGGGGTATGACCGGGCAACCTGTCGTGCTTATCCGGATGACGCTGTACTGTTGCTCGACATTACCGATTTACATGAACATATTGCAGAAGAAGGCCCGAACGAGCTCTTCTTCGCAACAGAGGATTTCCGCTCAAATGCAATCACTGGCACAATTGACGATTTCCAGGTAATTGATTTTACGAACGATCATTACGCTGTCTGTACAACAACACCGGTCGAAATCCCGGATTTTGTCATGCCGGGTTACGCAGAGCTGGTATTCCGCTACGAAGCTGTACCACCGGAGAATGTACATGCAACCCTTAACCCTGCCAACGGGACTTTGGTTGTTGAATGGGACGGTATAAACACAACCGACGATTTCCTCGGGTATACTGTTTTTACCAACGATGAACAGCTTGGCACAACCGAAAGTAATACACTTTCTGTGACTCTTGCAGATTTCGGTGAATATGAGATCACAGTAAAATCGCATTGGACGGATACGTATTCTTACCCTTCAGAAGCAGTCAGTATCAACTGGTATGAAGGTGAAGCGGTACGTTTCTTTCACGCAGAATTAACCGACCGAAGCGCAGGTACTGTTCAATTGGAATGGTGGCAACTCTTTAATGATCAGGAAATTGCGCTGGACGACGGCAGCGCGGAATCCTCACTGGCGCCTCCACAGAATACGGACACTTTCACTGTCGCACGCAGAATCGTAATTCCTGAGGACAGGATCGTTACCGCTGTTGGCGCTTACTTCATTGACGACGAGAATATTGAATCTGCCGAAATCAGGTTCCAGCTCTACCTTGACAGCGACGATCTTCCCGGCGAGCCGGTATATACATCAGCAACTCTCAGCCCTGAATCGGCAGGCTGGTTTTGGTTTGAGCTGCCGGATATTGTCAAAGAGCTGGATGCGGGCAGTGTTGCCTGGGTGGCGGTTGACTGGGCGAACGAGGAAGGTGCAAACCTCGGACGTGACCATAATGGTACGCTGGAACCCGGCTGGGCAGTCTTCTTTGAAAACGGCAGTTGGACGAATATGAGCGCTGGCGGAAACCCGATGATCCGTATCCGGACGGCCGAACCTGAAGTCATTGACGGCCCAACTTCGCTGCAAAGTTTTACTCTAACCATGAACTGGTCACATCTTGCCGAAATTACGGATAATACAAGAACTTACGAGGTGACTTTACCTGGATACGGTTACTATTACTTTCTTGTTTATACCTATTATCCACATGCCGGTTATGCCTGCGACCCGGTACAGGTTACCTGGAACAGTCAGGCTGTCGAAGAATCAGAACTTCCCAGCGAATACAGCATTTCCACTCCCTATCCCAATCCCTTCAACCCGGAAACATCGCTCAAGGTTGACCTGCCGGTTACAAGCAAAGTCAGGATTACAGTACATAATATTCTGGGGCAGCAAGTGGCGGTTTTACGAGATGGAGTGATGAATTCCGGTTCAAACAATGTCATCTTCGACGGTTCAGAACTCGCCAGCGGGATGTATTTGATCAGAACCTCTATACACGGACATCTGGAACAGGTAAACAAAGTTATGTTGGTAAAATAAGTGGTCCGATTCACGCGGATCGAAGTGCAGCTCAGTTTCAGCCAGATCAGGTAAAACAGTCCACAAGTTGTTGCAGTCGCATGGAAACAGAACACTCACAAGGGACAAGGCATGAAAGTAAAGTACAACGACCTTGAGATGGCCTATTATTTCGTCAGTTCTGATGGTTCCATTGACAATTGCGCACTGCTGGACAAATCGACTGGCAAGATCTATTGGCATTCGGAAGATTTCGACGAACAAGAAATTACTGAAGAAATGTGGGAAGACGAAAACACGGTCGCCATTCCAGGCAAATACGACCTCGACCTCGGCAAGCGACTCGTCATGGATTTTACCTACACCCACCTCGATCATGAGCACTACGATCACGTCCGCGAGATCTTCTCCAGACGTGGCGCCTACTCCCGTTTCAAAGGCTTCCTTGATTCAATCGGCCAGCTCGACAACTGGTTTAAGTTCGAACAACAGAGCTTGGAAAATGCACTCCGTGAATGGGCCAAGGAAAATGGGGTTGAGATTGCGGAGGAATGATTCATCGGAGTGTCGCACCCTTGTTTCTATTGGATTAGCGGCACAGGCGCGACTATGTGTTTCCATCTTATTCTCTAGGGTGTCATTACTATAGAAAAAGGAAATATCTGATGGAAAATGGGGACTGCCACACTTTTCGCTTGTGAATAGCGTGAATTATTAGCTATGTTATTATTATGAGCATGGTTATTGATTGCTGGAAAACATGTTGCGAAAAGGTGGCTGTACCGGCATTTTCCATGCGTTGCGTAACTTCAGTAATGCACGATTTCGTGACTTTATTAACCTGTACAAACCGCTGGTGGATGATTGGGTGCTCTATGATAACTCCAGCAATGAACCGGAACTGATCGAAGAAGGAGGCAATCGATGAGCGAAAAGAACCTCGAACCCGATAAAGTGCAGCGAAAGCGTGATCAGGCTATGGTATCGGCGGAAATCGCCATGAAGCGAGCAGCGAAAAAGCTCGGCAAAAAGCGAGCAGATTGGGGATTGGTGTTGCTGTTTGGAAAGATGGCCGTTTTGTTGAAGAGCAGCTGAGTACATCTGCTGGTGAATGATGAGGCTAAACGTGTTGTGGGAAAAAGGAAGCTGGTAAAATGAAGATAGATGGTAGTGTATTATTTGCAAACAGCGACATGTCAGGTGCTTAACCTGAAAGAAACTACCGTCTGTCCCTAGTTTTCTTAGTTTTCTAGTTTTGCGTCCAACGGCAGAGAAAGAACTGGAGTATGCTTCCGGCTCATACCACAGCAAAGTAAAAAGGTTCTTGAAAAGTGAAAGTGGTCAACCCCTCGTTGATGCTCTGAAGGAACTATTGCCTGTCATTCAATTCGAAGCCGCAGAACACACTGCTGAGGATTCTGCAGGTGAGGATACAACTGCATGAATTACTTAAAAGAGATACGCTCATATCCTGCTTTTTACGAAGCACTGTCGAATCATACAATTGATAGAATTGTTGTTATAAACAGATATACAGAGGATCAACCATGATGATGGTCAGACAACTTTTCAACCAGGGTCGGCTCGAGCAGGTCATTGCCGGTCAGCAGGAGAGCATTAGAGCCTATGTTGAACGGCTGGAGGACAACCGGTTTGTCGAGTCATTACGTCAAGAACTAGTTGATCATGTGGTTTCCAGATTCACCATTCAGCCTATTCAACTACATGAACCATACAGGGAAAGTTCCGAAGGAGTTATAGACGTCAGTCGTAATCCTCAGAGACATATTCCTAATAGATCACGTGCTTTCAATATCAGCAGCCTTGAACTGGTTATAATTATTCCTTTCACGGGGAATCCTGAGTTGCTTGATTATTTTCCGGCTGTCCGTGTTTACCAGGGGTCACCACCCAAGGCCGAAGTTACTGCCCCAACTGCAAGTGAGCTCGGAATAATTCGCATGAAGTATAGCGTTCCACTCGATCGTAGTGAACAGCTTACAGATGACCTTTATCGGCAGGATATTGACTTCATTCAATATGTCACGAATACAGCGAATGAACAGGTGGAAGCCCACAACAAAGAGCTGCAACAATTAGTGGCAATGTTCGTGGATGCACGTATGGCAAGGAAGAAGAAGATCGAAGACACCTTTGCGAAACTGACAATTCCCCTGAAGAAGAAACCAGAGTCACCTGACTACACTGCGATCCCAATCAGGCAGGTTATCGTCAAGCCATTACCACAGCCTCCGAACATAAAGCCCGAGCCAGGGATCAGTGATGAGGACTACAAGACAATTCTTTCTATCATTCGCCATTCAGGACGTTCATTTGAAACGACACCATCGACGTTTTGTAAGCTTGATGAAGAGGAGCTTCGTGATGTTGTTGTGGCTTACCTCAATGGTATCTACAAGGGTGAAGCCAGAGGAGAAGTATTCAGGAAATCCGGAAAAACCGATATTCATGTTCAAACCGATGACCGTTCTGCTTTCGTAGGTGAATGTAAGATCTGGCATGGTGAACAAGCTGCCAAAGACGCTATTGACCAGCTACTGAGCTACTCAACCTGGCGGGACTGTAAGGGCGCACTGGTCTTTTTTAACAAAGAGAATAAACACTTCGCCAAGATCCAGGAGAAGATGTCGGAAGTCTTCACAGGCCACCCGAATTATATTCGAACTGTTGATCCCGGTCAACCACACGAGTGGTGCTTCCAGATGAAGAGCAGTGACGATCCAGACCGTGAAGTTACAGTCCAAGTATTTCTGATAAACTTGTACGTACAACCAAAGTAAGAGGTCAGCATGGATGGAATCATCAACATCTATTGCGATGAAAGTTGTCACCTGCCGAATGACAAAGAGAAAGCTATGGTGCTTGGGGCATTGTGGACACTGAAGAGCAGAACTTACCAGCACAATCAGGCCATCGCAGCGTTGAAACAGAAACATGGTTTATCACGATATTTCGAGATTAAGTGGACAAAGGTATCCACAGGAAAGTTGGACTTCTACCTGGAATTACTGGACTATTTCTTCGATAGCCGTAGCATGGGATTTCGTGCCTGGGTCATTCCAGATAAAACAGTACTGGACCACGAGGCGATGCATCAGACTCATGATGAATGGTATTACAAGATGTACTTCTACCTGATCAGGAATTTGATTGCCACAGACAGAAGGTACCACATCTACTTGGATATCAAGGATACTAGGAGCAGGAAAAAACTACAGAAGCTAGGTGACGTACTAAGCAACGCCAACTATGATTTTGAACGGTCAATCATCCAGAAAATGCAGCATGTTCAATCACATGACGTAGGGCTGCTTCAGCTTGCCGATGTTTTAATCGGCGCTGTTTCATACCACGCCAGAGGTCTTTCATCCAGTCAGGCCAAACTCGCTGTTGTTAACCATATTAAAAATCGTACAGGCTTGTCCCTCGACAGGAACACTCTTCCTACGGAACGCAAGTTCAATGTTTGCATCTGGCGTCCAAGGAACGGGGGGATTGAACATGTGTGAATGGCTCCCAGACACTGCTGACGTGAATCCCTGGACTGAGGACACTTATGATATGCTCTATTTGATTTTCTGCGCTACTATCCGAGATCGGAATCTCCGTTTTCAGGGTGATGGGGTGTGGACGTTCCCGGAAATGGAAGATGGAAAAGAAAAGGTATTCTGGCACCTGACAACCAGAAAACAAAGTAAGCAATTCGTACCAAGAAGAAAACAGAAGTTCTACCGCGACCAGCAACAAGACGATGACAAGGAGCGACTGCCGGATCCATCACGATGTGAACGTCTGCCGTGGGTGCATGCTTTTATAGAGAACTCGTGTGAACCGGAGCTGCTGTTTTGGGATTATGAAGAAGGTGACGGAGATATCAAAACATATATATGGTTCAGAGATGAAGATTTCGTGGTCATCCTGAAAAAGTATGATAATGGTTCATACCGGTTGGTTACATCATTTTATGTGACCAGCGAGTACAAACGTCAGGACTTTGAGCGGAAGTACAACAACCGTATATAAAAAAGAAGATCCGCTCAGACGGCGGATCCATCTCCTTCAGCTCTTACGACTGTGAAGCTGGCTGATGAGTACTTAATAGTATGGCATATGACACATGCCTGTCAATAGTATGTCGACACGAATTGAAGAATTCAGGGCTCATTTAATAATGCGATATAAGGCCATGACTCAAGAATTAGTGAGAGTAACCAGGGATAAACCGTAGTACACTATCTTTAATCAACAATATAACAATAACATACACAAAAGTAGCTTCCGTCTGTCCCCAATCTTCCACTCACCAACAAGTGAGATGCCTACATACTCTCCCTGTGCGGGAGTCTATAACTTGTACTGCGTCCACCGCCTGGATTTTGCAGGAGGATTCCTTGCGTCTTCAGCTCCTGGAAGTCACGGAGTGCCGTATCATCTGACCACGTAGACAGCTTGGCATATGTAGAGGTGCTCATGAATCGTAAGGTTGATCACCGCATAAAGTGAGGTGAATATGGGGACTATTCGCCGCATTCCCTTCGAACTGATCACGTGGCGACTGTTTGTTGGTTGATTCCATTTTCTGTGACCCTCAATAACTGGATGAAATCGTCTTGCAACCAATTCGCCTTTGACAAGCAGAAATCCTCATGTAGGATCAAACAGACTTCAAAAGATAAAAAGACAAGATATTTTCGTGATTGAATCGGTTGACACATGTTGGGAAGTGGCCTAACTTTCAATGTGTCCAATGGGAGAACTCAATTGTCACAAAGCTTTGGGACGTGCTTCTCAGCTACATGTAACCTGGGGGAGCAGTTCCATTCTTTTCATGGGGAGGAGAGTGAAAGATGGCAAAGGAAGAACAGAAGCAATCTAAAGATAATGGAAACAAACGTGTATTTAGTGGAAGTTGGTTCCTGGTTATAGCGCCATTTTTTGTCGGTGCGATAGAAATTTGGTATTATATCGCTAAACTGCATCTTGCAGGAAATAATGAAAGCACACTGACACTGTTTTTATCAACGTGGAAGATCTGGGAAATAATCATTTTGACTGCTGGTGGGGCAATCCTCTACTACTTTGCCAGCCGTGTACCCATCAAAGTACTTGTCGCACGTGCGAAGAAGCAGGCCAATGAAGATGAACCAAACTTTTTCGCCATGCTTATCAGGGATTCTTTTAAGGGTGGAACTGTCAAGTACGATGTTTATGATTCCAGCCATAGTTTTTTGAGGTCAGAAGAACACTATGTTCCAGGGATCGCTTCCGGTCTCGCTGCAGCGCCGGTGTTGGCCGCCGTTACAATAATCTTCTACTTTATCAAAGCAGCATTAGTGATGTATTGGGCAATATTTAATTTCTTCCGTAACTACGTTCTACTGTGGATATTTCCTAAAAGATATGAAAATCTTTAGTTCTTGCTTGATCAGCGTAGGAATAAGGATCGTTTCTGTTCGTGTTGTAATGAAATCCAATGTAAATAGGATTTCAAAAGTATAGGGGTTCCCGAGTATTTTTGCTGATTCGTAAGTATTTAGCCTGCTTCAGCAGGCTCCCCTTAGCACCCGGCTTTAGCCGGGTGGATGGATATAACAAAAGCTATGAGCGCGCTTTAGCGTGCTTGAACGTCATCGAATCAATACGTATCAGGAAAGCACCCTGAAGGGCGCTCGAACGGTTGTTTTCCTTGTTCCCCCGGCTAAAGCCCTGTCTCTTGCTCACATCTTCGTGTTTCTGCCACCCCAGAGGGGGTGGTATATTTTAGCGTAGGGTTGACGCTGTCTGTTTAGCGTCTACCCTACGAAAAAGATCAAACCTTATCTCAACCCTGGAAGGGTTGTATAACGTATAATTTACACCCAATTGGTTTGTATAGAATATAAAATGCGTTATTCCCTGTATTTATTGAACGTACTAATATGAATCGCATATTATGCAACCCTTCCAGGGTTGATTATTCGTTAGAATACCTGACATAGTGTACAGGCCAAACAGACGGCCTGTACACTATGCTAAAATAGGGAATCCCGCCGGGATTCTAAAAATGCTATGTCCACAACTCTTTTACTGATACAGCTTTCAGAAGATGTGGGAAAGAGACAGGGCTAAAGCCGGGGTCTAAGAGGAGCAGGCTAAAGCCTGCTGACGCTAGTAAATATGTATTTTTTTGAAAGAGTGCAATCAGGGAGAAGCAGACCCAATACAAGATAGATATTCAGTGCCAGAAAGAAGCTACCGCCAACCTGAAATGGTAAAGACTTTCAGGGACGACTATAGTCAGGAGTACACCATCAAATCGCATCGTATTGGCAGATTCTACCTCGTCACAATCGAGGAGATGGTAAACGATCCGATTTGGGTTCCGGGTGTATAGCTGCCGCCTGTGTACAAGCCATCGTTGCCGGCGCCTGTTGAGGTTCCGCTATAGTAAACGTCATAGGTTGTCCCTTTTTGCAAGGCTGCGGAGGAGAAGACGACAGATTGATAGTTCTTTGCGGGTTCAAAGCTCAGCACGCCATCCCCGTCGGAAGTCTGAATGTGGAACATAACTCCCGCGCGAAGTGTGCCCCTGGAATTCAGCATGACAGAATACTGGGTTGAGGAGGTGCTGGGGGCCTGGGCCATGCCGGAACTGCCGACTGCAACGATGCTGCCACCGGTAATCTTGAAGGTGGAATGATCCAGGGCGGCATTGTTGTTCGACACGGGCCCATTAACAATAACCGTGCCATCCGTCATAACGATAGAACCGTTGCAATCGATACCGTCACCAGCCGCATTTACAACGATATAGCCGCCATTGATGTAGAGGAAGAAGTTTCCACTTTCACCACCGCCACCCGGGCCGCCAAAATCATCTCCACCGTTGCCTGAGGCGACGTTGATGCCATCATCACTGGAAACGAGATGGATCGTTCCCCCATTGATCACGACGACAGAATTGCTTTCAATCCCCTCATAGGATTTGGTAATCGTAAGCGTACCGCCATTGATCCCCAATGCGGCGTCCGAATGGATACCATCATCATTGGACGCGAGGTTATGTGAGCCACCATTGAGGGAAAAGGTGCCGTTGGAATGGAGGGCGTCATCAGAAGCATTCACAGACAGGGCGCCGGCATCAATGACCAGTTGTATCCCTGCTTTCAAGCCTTTTGTAGAGACGGACCCCGGTTGGACATTGCTGCCCCCGCCGGATTTAACTGTGATCGTTCCACCGTCCACGAGCAGGTCGGTTGTAGCGTTGATCCCGTCGCCACCGGATACGATATCCAGATCGCCGCCGCAGATATAGACATAACCTTTTGTCTCATCATCTTCGTTATCCGATTTCATCCCGTCACCTGATGAGGTAACCGAAACCGTTCCATCCTTAACTACCAGATAATCCTTACCACGTATGCCATCATCGACCGCAGTGATACTGATGGAACCACCGGCTATGATCAAGCCATCCTTACTGGTTATACCATCCTGGTAATTACCCGTAACAGCCAATGAGCCAGCGCCGTAAATCGTCAGATCGTCTTTGCTGTAAATCGTGGCATTCGGTTCCGGGTCTTCCGGATCCTCAAAATCGTAGGAGCTGCCATCGATCAACGTGTTCTCAGTATTCTCATCAAGGACGATGATCGTTTTTTCGGTGTTCTTGATATACAAGGGCGCGCTTGACGTGCAGGTAATGGAAACGCCTGAAAGAACAAGGTAAACATTCGCTTCATCTTCAGTGTCCACAATGACCTGGCCATTCGTGAACGAACCGGTCAGAACATATGTCCCCGCTGATGTGATGGTAACGACACTGCTGTTTACCGCAACCCCGCTGCCGATGACATTTACCGCTTCACCGGTGAATTCAATTTCGACAGCATTACTGCTGTTCCAGGTATAGTCGCCCGCATCATCGTGATCAGCACAATTCTGTGCCAGGACATCGTCAACGGTGATATCACTCCCCGTCACATCACCGGTTCCGGAGCTTGATTCGTCGTTGGAATCGGCCGGATTCCACTCTTCACATGCTGTCAGCAGTGATAGGACCAGAATTCCTGCAAATATCAGGAGAATGTTTCGCGGATTCATCTTTACTCCATCAAGTTTTACACAATCCAAAAATTGGACGCGGGAGTACGGGGATGGGTTTAATAAGGAAGAGGTGATTTTGAGCTATTGGGACGGCGCTGTTTTTCTGGAGCTATCGGGGGTGAGGGGGAAATGCATTTGATGCGTGTCATTTCTTTGACTTCGGATGGTGAAGCCTTATACTATACGCTGTAAGTATTCGGAAAATCCCTACATTTTCCCAGGAACCGAACATGGCTGACAACAGAAAGAAATGGGATATCCTGTCCGACGAGACCAGAAGGAGATGTATACAGGAGACGATCGATTTTTTCGAAACCGAACGTGATGAGGAGATTGGAATCATCGCTGCGGGAAGCATCCTGGATCACTTCCTGGAATCAGTTGCCCTGGAAATCTATAATTCAGGAGTAACAGATTCTACGCGATTATTGAAGGCACGTTTTGAAAACCTGGAAATGGATCTGGAATCTTTGAAGAAATAGACATTTTTCTTCCTGAATCCGTTGCTTTGTCCCGATATGCCTTCAGCAATGCGTAATATTCTGAACGATGAAACGCAGCTCGGTATCAGCTAATACCGCGAAACTGTACATTCAGTGCCCCAAAAAGCAACAATATAAAGGTATCTCTAACAATCTGGGAATTGTTAATAATTGCTAGGCACAGGTTAACTCTTGCAGTATATTCAATCGCCATTATAGATATTGTGATAGATTGTCATGAAGCTAAAACATCGTTTCAGTATTGGGCTCATCGTTGTTGCAGTTGTCAACATGTTGTTGATAGCTGTGGCGTTCTCCAAGTTGAGCAGCATGTATCTGCTTAGCGATATACGCCACCGTATGCGCAATATTGTCAGCCTGACTTCCACCTTGATCGATCCCGACTTGCATCAGGTTGTGACCGATTCCGCCCAGGAGAACTCTTCAGAGTATCGTACGATACAACGTGTTCTTCAGGACGTGCGCCGGATTGATCCAGACATTCGTGAGGTGTATACCATGCGGGTGGATTCGGATGGCAAGATACGTTTTGTCGTAGATGCTGAAACCCAACCGGATCGAGTGGCGCATCTGAACGAAGAATACTTCGACGCCAGTGAAACCCTGCGGCAAAATGCTTCAAACCTCGATACTGTTCTGGTCGAAAAGGACTTGTATACAGACCACTGGGGAACCTGGTTGACCGGGTATGCACCAATAAAAGATCAACAGGGAAACCAAATAGGTATTGTCGGCGTAGATTTAACTGCGAACTATATTCGTTCGAGAATGCACAGCTTTTTGCTGGTTGGGGCAATCATCTTTCTAGCATTCATTCCAATCACCGGACTTATGGGCTGGTTTTTCGGAGTACGTTTTGCGCGACCGTTGCAAGGGCTCACCCATTTAGCATCCCAGCTTTCCAGAGGCGAGTTGGACGGGCGAATAGAATCTCAGCAAAACAGTGAACTTGGCATATTGGCAGATGCTTTCAACCAGATGGCTGAAAACCTGTCGAATACGCTGCAATCGTTGCGAGTCGAAAACCGCATGCGGAAAGAAGTAGAGCAGACCCTGCTTGACCATAAGGCTCATCTTGAAGATCTGGTCCAGGAACGTACTCGTGAAGTGCAAGAAAAACACAAGCAAGTGCAGGAATCAGAGATTAAATATCGGAGTATGGTAGAACGACTTACGGACTTGATTGTTATTATTCAGGATGAGATCCTTGTTTTTGTGAATCCTGCATCCTGGATCATATTAAAATACCAGCCTGAGGATTTGATAGGTAAAAGACTCGATACTTTTTTCCCGGACAGGCTGCATACGGATCTTATGGAACTCTATCGTAATCGCATGGTCGGTCAACCTGCTCCGGAACAGTATGAAACCATCCTGCGAGCCAGTGATGGCGAAGAAATCCCGGTAGAAGTTCGTGCAGTCAGAATTGAGTACCAGGGCGCCCCGGCCAACCTGGCCGTGGTGCAGGATATCCGAATGCGGAAAGAAAAAGAAGCGTCCGAACAAGCGAGTGCGAGTTTGCGAAGAGAGGCGGAGAAATTCCAGATCGCCAATCAACTCGCAGTTACTATTTCACATGAATTCCGGAATCCAATGGCAATTATCCAGGCCGCAGTAGAAGTTGCCAACTTGTCCCTGGACAATAAAGACGAGGTCCTTCGTCATCACAATCGTGTCAGTGAGCAGATTGACCGGATGGACTTGCTGGTTGAACGACTGCTCAACCTGAAGCAATATGAGAGTATTGATTATATAGATGGGATCAAAAGGATATCACTCGATCCAATTTCTGAACATCCCGTTTCCCCACAAGAGAAATATTGACTGGAATCTCGCGCCGTCATGTCGCGTCGTCGGGGAGCAAAAAAAGCCTCAGGATAAACTGAGGCTTGTCTCGTTCAATGGGGGGTGCATTTCACAATCACTATAAACGCATACCCGGGTGAAACAGGGTAACTATACAGCTTCTACTGCTTCTACAACATCTATCATTTCCTTCTTTGGTCTCACGGCAGTTTCATGGTTGTAATAGGGATCGTTTTCAACAACATAGCGGAAAAGATCATGGAATTTTTGAACCGACATGTTGGCTGTAGCGGCATACTTGGCCAACTCGTGGGGATCCTCAAAGTCATCAAGGGATAAGCGAATCATATAGTTACGAAGGATGTTGTATCCTTCTGACTTGATATCCACCAGGCGGATGCGTGTCCGACCTGTCTTGGGATCAAGGATATCCTTTAGTTTCATGGGTACAAATTTTTCATTTTGAACACTTGCCATGACGCCATTTCCACCATTCAGAATATGTTGCGATGCATTGAATCCCAAGTCTCGTGTATATTCCATATCAAACGCAATCGGATCTGCACAACGCAGTTCATAGCCAAGGTTTTTGGCAACAATGGTTGTTTTTATACCGAAAGCGGCCAGGCGTTTTTGAACCTCCTGTTTCAGAATATTGCCAAAGTCAATTTCATCGAAGCGAATATTGTCATGCTCGTCTCGTTCTACTTTTGCCAGTTCCTTCAGGTCGGATTTGGGCATTCCCTCCAGCAGTCCCTCGGCCAGTACTGCAACCCCATCCTGAAAACCATAGCTCAATCTTTTAATAATTGATCCAACGAGAATATCGACCAACTTGGGAAGTGTAATTTTGTTTTTCCCGGAGAATTCCTCCGGAATCAGGGTTAACGTAGGTCCGGCAGCCTTTCCCAACCCCATTGTCAGGTGACCGGCCTTTCGTCCCATGGCGATCACGAAAAACCAGCGCGAAGTGGTCCGGGCATCCGTCATCAGGTTTTTAATGACATCCACACCGGTGTTGCAGGCGGTCTGGAAGCCGAATGTCGGAATGCCCAGGGGAAGGTAGAGGTCGTTGTCAATGGTCTTGGGGACATGAACGACACGGATACGTCCATTCGCCTCTTCCTCAAGCTTCATCGCCGAAAACGCCGTATCATCGCCACCGATGGTAATCAACTTGTCGATGTTCAGACGGAGCAGGGAATTGACAGTTGTCTGTAAATCTCTGGGGTCTTTGGTGGGATTATCACGTGCGATTCCGATATACGAACCACCTTGAAAGTGAATGCGACTGACACGACCAATCGTCAGCTCCCTGGTATGCGAAATATCACCACGCATGATGTACTTGAAACCATCAAGGATTCCTACGACTTCAACACCTTTTGTCAGTGCGAAAATGGATGCTGAGGCAATTACACTGTTAATACCTGGTGCGGGACCGCCTGCTACAAGAATCCCAAGACGTTTCTTGTGGGTAATCATCGACATGGTTCTTCCACTCCCCAATGGATAAACAGAAATCCTGGTGTAACTCCCTTCGTTAAGTCAGGAGCTCACCAGGTCCAATGATCAGAGAACACGTTTTGCGGTTTGCCCGAGCCGTGAACTCACGGTTGTCGAACAATATCAAACAAAATAATCATTCGGGTATCGTTATGAAATAACCAGGCCAGGAGAGTGGTATCATTGTTTAAGGTCCGAACTGCTGATCCCTGAAGAGCAAAAGGTGACAGAGAACCGTCACCTTCTTGTTTGACAAAAACAGCAAAAACAGGGCTTTACTTCAAGTGTACGATTTTTCTCACCTTTGAAGATTCGCCCGGTATACTTGCCTTTAAGAAGTACACCCCGCTTGACAGATCGTCAGTATTAAAAACCATTGTATGATAACCTGCTGAATAGCTTCTATTTGCCAGAACAGCAACTTCCTTTCCTAGAATATTATAAACTCGAACTTCGAGAACTGAGGTTTCCGGCAACCCGATTGTTGCAGAAATGGACGAATTAAACGGATTCGGATAAAGCGAGACCAAACCGAATTCTTCAGGAATAGCACTGTTACTCCGGTCCACTTCTTCTTCAATGTAGTTTACGACTATGCTATATTCAGCGTATTCGTAATCTCCTGCAAATTCGCCGGTTGTGAATGTGACTTGATCTGTCTCACGCAGGTTTACAATTTTCTCACCGGATTCAGGGTCGACAAGAATAAACGAGTATTCGTCAGAAATCTCATCAATGTTTGGCCAGGTTACAACGTACTCTGTCTCAGGTGTATTCCAGCAGCGAATGCAAACATCCCAGCTTTTCTCACTGTTAAATTCGAGAGACCTCTGATCCCATGTGTAGTTGTTGGGGAAATCATCCCAGTCATTATGCGGGAAATAGAGTTGCACAAAATGGGAAGACATTGGTGTGAATTCGAACGCATCGAAGGGATCGTAAAGATCATCAGAATTCGCTGAAATGCCTATTCTATTGGCTTTGTCCTGGTATTGGCCATCCGTTGAAACTACGGACAAATCCAGAAACCAATCCCTTTCATCAAGTTCATCATCGCCGGAATTGTTCCCCATTAGCGCTCCGTATCCAGCCGGCGTAAATAGAAAATCAATACTTACCGTGTTGTCTGACTGTATCACCCAGAAGCCTTTCCAGGGAGGCAGGGAAGTATTGTAGGGGATAGGATCGTTATAGGTTTGAGTTGATGAGTTGTATGTGTACACGAAAGCATTGATATAGCCCCCCGCAACAGCAGTAGCGTATGAAATTGCAGCGCCGCCATCAATGCTGAAATAAGTGGTGCTCAGGTCATAAGGATAATGGTAAGGGTTTGCCAGCATGGTTTTTGACCCGATCGGTCTCCCGGGACTCAGAGGAACACTATACCGGGTGGCCTGGTTGACAATTCCGGTGTTCTGTTCGACGGTAATGTCAAGAACGCAGTTATCGACGGTATTCTGTATGAGCCAGTATCCCAGCCCCGGAGCAAAATCAGCCGGGTCATCGTTTGTGAGTGTATCGCGGCTGTCTGTTTCATTAAGACGGATATATTTATATGCATCATCATCCCATCTGCTCAAACGCCAGTAAGGACTGCCCGGTGTGTTGCCCATATCATCACCAAACAAGGTGACATGATCACCGTTAGCTACCGTTGACGGGATACCAATCATATCATACTGCAAACGTGGATGGCCTTTCTGCATGGGAGAATCGTAGTCCCTGACATCCAGTATACGCAGGCCGTCATCGCCGTCTGATACAAAAGCGTTGAAACCCGATACATCCAAGTAATTGTACGAGGGTGAATTGGCATTATAGGTTTCAACCAGTGTTGGTGTGCTGTCTGGTAACGGAGTGATGTCCCAGATGCTCAATCCGCCTGTATCATCGGCGATGAAAAGATAATCACCGACAACTTTCGAAAACTTGGCGCTACCAGCAGTGTTAAGAGTGTATTCGGTAGAAGGGTTGGCAGGGTCACTGATATCAATTACATACACTCCGGCCTCTCCATTGGCGAGATATACATAGTCGCCTGAAAGCTCCAGGGCATACCCTGCTCCCGGATCAACATCGCCTACCTCATCTTCATCCCCGAAATCCGATGGCGTTCCTTCTGTAACATCTGAAATATCATAAATTAACAAGCCGTCACGGCCTGCTGCACAATATACGTAGTTGCCTCGAATTCTGACTTCTTCAATCTTCTCCTGTGGAGTTGCTTCGGCCACAAGATTGAAGACAGTCCTGGCGCTGTTCATCGATACGACTCGCATGCCATGATTTGTGCAGGCCAGGAAGGCGTAATCACCGGTAACATCTACATCATAGGCGCCACCCTGCGGGGGATCGTAGTTGCCGGTATAAACTGGATTCGTCGGGTCGGTGATTGCAATCACGTGCAATCCGCCGGTAAGTCACGTCAAGTACAACCAATTGTCTATGGTAGAAATGTCAGACCATCCAGGTTCCACAGCATCCATATAATCAATTGTGTCAGGGTGTGTAGGGTCAGTAATGTCAATAGTATACATACCTTCAAAAGCAGGAAGATACGCAACATCGCCATTTACCAGAACAGATGTTCCTGTCGTTGCCGCAGGAATTCCGATGGAACCTGTTACCGTGATTTCCGCAGAAAGGGGAGGGACTTGAAGAACAAGAAGTGCGATTAGAGAAAGCAAAGCTGTAAAACAGAAACCGCCACCTCTATTCTGCTTGACTGTGCTATTTATTAACTCCATCGATACCTCCAGGTTAGAGTGAAGCTGAAGCCCTGTAATCACAATCCGTATTGAAAGATCAGGCGATGACTTCCGGCAGTTGTCACGCGAGCAGTTTGTAGGAAGCGCATAGAAAACAAGGTTCTAATGATAAACAGTGGGTTGAAACTATCGTAAGATATAAGCCCATAATACAAAAGTTACATGAAACACGAATGCTTTGCAACGAATGTGAAAGTCCAGTGTTAGTAATTGGGGCGAGACGCAAACTCGCAGGGCAGCGAGACTATTTGTATGTTATGATATAGTGCATTACCGAGGCTTGTGCGCTCGAAGGAATCAAACGCCAATAAAACCAATATAGTGGGGCTCAGTATCAAAGAACACAGGTGAAACGATCACAAACCTTGCGCAATATATGCTTCGTCTGTTACTCTACCTGGTCCACATGGGTGAATGCTGATGTGCCTGACGCATGGAGGAGAGAAGATGCACAAGTACGTGTTTGAGACCGAACGGTTACGTTTGCGGATGATGACAGAAGACGACCTGGATGTTCTTCGTCCTATTCTCGCCAGTGAAATTGCCATGAAACATTATCCGAAGGTGCTGGATGATGAGGAAATCCGTGGTTGGATCGCCAGGGGGCTGAAACGGTATGAAAATGATGGGCATTCGTTATGGATCGTAGAACTGAAAGAAACCGGGGAAGCGATTGGCCAGTGTGGTATCCTCATGCAGGAGGTCGAAGGGAAAACTGAGCCGGAAATCGCCTACCTGTTCAACCCGGCCTTCTGGGGACATGGCTATGCAACCGAAGCGGCAAAAGGATGTATGGATTATGGCAGGAAACAATTTGGATATCAACGCTATATCTCACTGATCGTTCCCGAAAACCAACCCTCAATCAACGTCGCCCTGCGGAATGGGTTGACCCTGGAAAAGACAGCCCCATTCAAGGATCTGCCGAAGGTAAGGGTATATTCGATCAATTTTTAGGGTGTTTCGCTGTGTTTATGTGGGGCATCAATACTCTAATCACATATCGAAACTTATCGCCACGTCATCCCGGAAACGCTGCCGTTTAGCGTTGCCCGGGATCTACTCCTCATGACACTCATTCTATTGCTGGTTAAGAGAATCCCAGTCCCAGTATTTCTCTTATCTTGAGCGGAAAAGTTCCGATAAACTCGTCAGATGGGCGTACCCTTCGGGGACGATTGGTGTGGTAGTTCTTGTATTTCCTGGGTTTATACACCCGCACTATTCAAGTTTCACTTCGTCGAGGTGATGTGACAGCCTTTCCTCCTAATCACATACTATCAACCAGTGGTCTGAAGAGGGGCCCAAAAACTGGACAGTAGTTTAGTTGATGGTTCCGCCCTACATTGAAGGACCGTAGGTTCTTCGGAAGGAGCGGAAGATGAAGCGATCCCGCAGAAAGTTAACCGCGCAGTTCAAGGCATCGGTAGCGCTTGCCGCCGTCAAGGGTGACAAGACGATTTCGGAACTGGCCTCGCAGTTCGATGTTCACCCCAACCAGATCGTACAATGGAAGAAGCAGTTGCTTGAGCAGGCGGAAGGTCTTTTCGCTGGCAAGCGTGGTGTGCATCAGGATGATACCGCCGCAGAGATCAAGGAGCTGCATGCCAAGATCGGTCAGTTGACGATGGAACGTGATTTTTTATCACGTGTGCTCGGACCTGGGGCAAGGCCGAGCGTAAAACGATGATCACGCCCACCGAGACACTCCCGGTCACGAAGCAGTGTGCCTTGCTGTCTGTTCCTCGATCAACGGCGTATTACAGGCCGAAACCGTTGAAGGAGCGAGATTTGACGCTGTTGCGCCGGTTGGATGAGTTGCACTTGGTTTATCCTTTCGCGGGGTCACGGATGTTGCGTGACCTGTTGCGTGGCGAAGGTTACAAGATCTGTCGGAAGAAGGTGCGTCGTCTGATGCGTATCCTGGGGATCTATACGGTGTATCCGAAGAAGAAACGCACCAGTCACCCCGCACCGGGACATACGATCTTTCCCTACCTGTTGCGTGGGTTGACGATTGACCGTCCCAATCAGGTTTGGTGTACTGATATCACGTACATTCCGCTTGCACGAGGCTTCGGATATTTGGTGGCGATCATGGATTGGCACAGCCGTAAAGTGCTGTCCTGGCGGCTGAGCAACACGATGGATCACCTGTTTTGCGTGGACGCGTTGAACGAAGCGTTGGCGAAATATGGCGCACCGGAAATTTTCAATACTGATCAGGGCGCACAGTTTACCAGCGTGGCGTTTACGTCACGGTTGCAGGATGAAGGGATTAAGATCAGCATGGACGGCAAAGGCCGCTGGGTAGACAATCGGTTCATCGAGCGTCTGTGGCGATCCCTGAAACATGAGGATGTGTATCTGAAATGTTACGAGACCTTGCGTGAGGCAGAAAAGGGTATTGGAGAGTATTTTACATTCTACAACGAAAAGCGACCTCACCAGGCGCTGAACAGTCAAACACCAGATCAAGTATACTGGCAAACACAACGAACAGAAGCAGCATGACCCAAACAGGAACCATCACTTAAAACTGATAAATACATGTCCAAACTACGGGGGCCTCTTCAGTCTACCCATTCGAAACAGCGAAGAATCTAAATTGTGTTATACTGGATTCATGAGGAGAAACCAGCAGGCGTATGCTACCTGCTCGAACAAAGGAGGGATCGCAGTATGAAACAGGTCAAGCTTGGATCACAAGGTCTAGTCGTGCCGGCCATCGGGCTGGGATGTATGGGGATGTCGGATTTTTACGGTTCCTCATCAGAAGCGGATAATCTACGCGTACTGGATCAGGCAGTTGACATCGGGTGTACGTTTTGGGATACAGCAGACATGTACGGCCCGTTCAAGAATGAACTCCTGCTGTCCAAAGCTCTCAAGGGGCGTCGTGATGAAATCATACTGGCAACGAAGTTTGGCGTGTCGCGTGGGGAGGACGGTAGCTGGTATGGCATCAAGGGTAGTGCGGACTATGTGAAAGCCAGTTGTGATGCTTCCCTGAAACGATTGGGGACTGATCACATCGACCTGTATTACCAGCATCGTGTGGACACCAACACCCCGATCGAGGAAACCGTCGGCGCGATGGCAGAGCTGGTGCAGGCGGGAAAGGTACGTTATCTCGGCCTGTCCGAAGCGGACCCGGAGACTATTGAACGTGCCAATGCTGTTCATCCCATCAGCGCACTCCAGACTGAGTATTCCCTGTGGACACGTGATGTCGAGGCCGATATCCTCCCAACCGTTCAACGCCTGGGCATTGGGTTTGTGGCATACAGTCCGCTCGGTCGAGGGTTCCTGTCCGGGGCGATCCGTTCACGCAGCGACCTTGAACCCGGCGACTGGCGGCTGGAAAATCCACGGTTCACCGAGGAAGCTATCGCCAACAATGTCCGACTGGCCGATCTGGTCGCGGAACTGGCCCAGGATATCGGCGCTACCGCGGCGCAAGTCGCGCTGGCGTGGGTCTTGTCACGCAATCCGCACATCGTAGCGATACCCGGAACACGGCGAATTGCACGCCTTGAGGAGAACTGGGCGTCACAGGAAATCACGCTGCAACCGGAACACCTGGACCGACTGGAATCCCTTATCCAGCAGGGAGTGGCGGGAGAACGGTACTAGTGGTCCATTGCACCTGCTATGATGTTTTCTGAGCTACGCGCTTTACCTCAGGACAAGGCGCTTGACCACAGACATAGCGGGTTATTTCAAGGGAAAGCAACGCAGTCATGGGGTAAAGCAGGTGCAATAGATCACGAGGTGATTTATTTGGTAGATGAAACACCGGGACTGACTACATTGGGTCAGTCCCGGTGTTCGTTTATCAACTATTGCTCATAATCTTGACTTACGATGCGTCAGCCGTATTATTCTTCGATTCGAACTGTGCCTTGGTTTCTTCGGAAACGAAGAAATAACGCATATGGCCGATCTGGCATGATGGTGTATTGTCGGACAGTGTTGCGACCTGGCCATTGACCGGATCCCTGAAGGTAGCGCCGTTTTTCGACCACTCTTCAAGATTACCCGGCACCCAGAACTGTTCACCGAGATAGGTTTCTTTCCCGGCACGCAGTTTCGCCTGTTCGGACGGATGGCAGAGGTAGTACTTCTCACCATCAATCACAGCTACCGCCTGGGCTTCATCAACCGTATGAATCATGTTGCAGACCGGGCAGGTGAACCGTTCCTGATGATCCGTACTGGTTGTCCATGTATTCCCTTCCTTCGGGCCTTCCTGCATCGCTTTGTCAGAACCCGGCGCACAGTTGTCAGAGGGGTGTGGGCAGCAATTCTGGGCATACACATTCGAGACCACGCCTGCGGTCATCAGGACAGCAAAAGCCGTCACAATCAACATGCTTTTCTTCATCATCGTATTTCCTCACGTTTTAGCAACCGGGTCATCAACCCGGCCTTAACTTTTGTACTTAAATCACTTCGAATCACCAAAATCAGCGGACAGGGTCAACAATGCGGTACGGCCCAGTTGCGGCCCATAAATCATTGCTGCATCGATACGCTGACCGCTGACAGCGTCAGAAACAACCACCGGATCAGGTTGGACATAGTCTGTCAGGTTTTCCAGTTGCAGGCCAATCGAATACCGTCCGAACGCTTTCTTGATCCCAGCATCAACCGTGACAAAGGTTGGGGACTGGCTCCGGTCACGATCTTCCGGCAACGCCTGGGGACCGAAAAGATGGGCCTTGACATCCGCAGTCAGGCCGTACAATTCCCAATCATGTTGAACCGCAAGTCCGGCAGTGTACAGGGAACGCAGTTCTTCACGATGCCAGCCTGCGGCATCCTGGTACTGGACATCGGTATAGGCAGCGTTGGCACGTATTGTCCAGCCACCGTTGAACGCCAAGCTTGCTTGCATCTCGCCACCACGTGTGAACGCGTCCGCAGCATTGGCGTACTGAACAGCGCCCGTATGGGCATCACCGAACGACAGTACGACCTTGTTTTCGAAACGTGTATAATACCCGGTCAAGTCGATCTGGAAGGCGCGTCCGGAAGTGGCGACCTGGTATTGCGTGGTCAGGGAACCTCCGGCGGATCGTTCCGGCTCAAGTCCGGCCGGTATGATCACGTTGTCAAAGCCTGCGTGTGCGGCCTTATCTAGGCTGAACAGGGTTACGGTACGATAACCGGTTCCGGCTGAACCGATGAAGGTCCAGTGATCGGAGGGCGAATACAGCAACGACGCACGAGGTGTGGCTACGAAATCGCCGTTATCATAGTGTTCGCTCAACACACTGGCACGGACATTCCAGCGTATCACCGGCGACCATTGATGCTGCACAAGCAAGCCCGGAACACGATCAATACGGTCCGTCGGCGATCCCAGGTTCAGGTTATCGAGGTAGTCTTCATAGCGGAATTGCCCTCGAAAAAGCGTCGAGTTAGCGTGGTTCCAGGTACGGTTCAGTGAAAAACGGGCGATGCCGATAGTCTGACGTGCATCGTAGCGAGTGCTACCGTAATAGGAATCCTGATGATGGGCCGCATACGCAGCATCAGCGGACCATGATCCCCAGGGGTACATCCCCGAAGCGAAGCGTCCACCAGCATCAAGACGGGTGGTATTGATATCACGTCCATACACAGTTGCGCTGCCACGATCATCTTCCGTCCACCGTGTTTCTCCGGCAAAACGGTTTTCCGCATAGCCACGCACGCGCCCGGTTATCGTTCCGCCTGCGAGGGGACGTGACTGTGTCGCGGAAAGGTTGAAACGATCATAAGACGGTGCATCGGTAAGGCCGTCGTGGTTACGGTCCAACTTCCTCGGCTCGGAAGCGTATGAACCGGATAAACGTAACGGTGCTCCTGCGGCGTCAAAGCTTATCTCACCACTGGCGCGATGCCGTCCTGTTTCACCTCCCATCAGTGACACACTTCCCGTTGGCAGGTTTGTCATGTCCATGGTTGTTGTGGAGGTGACAAGGTTTACAGCGCCACCCATCGCTGCCGCTCCGCCTTCACCACGGCTGCTGCCTTTACTAACTTCTACCTGCTTTAGGTCAGAGACAGCGATTCCATCGAGCCCGTACAAAGCGCCCAGGCCGGATAACACCGGCAGGCCATCAACCGTGATTTCCGTATAACTCGGATCAAGTCCCTGCATCCCAATCCCCGCCGCTCCACATAGCGCACAGGGTTTTGTGTCCAGACCGCTGCCACCAGAAAGGGCAGATAGCAGACCGCCATCACTTGAACGGGTCTCAAGGTCTTCTGTCGTCAGAACTTCCAGACGTTCTGCGCCGTCATGGCCCACATTGGAATGTTCGCGCTCGATTTCGAACGTAAGTTCCTGAAGCGCGATAGCATCAACCGGAAGGGTGATCCGAACTGTGGCTGTTGTACCAGAAGCCAGATCAACTTCCAAGTCGGAGGTTTTAAAGCCGAGCATGGATGCACGAAGCGTGACCAAACGCTCAGGCAGGTTTGGAATTGAAAAGTTGCCCTCCAGATCTGTAGCCGCGCCACGGTCCAGGCCGACAGCAATCACATTCACTCCAGCCAAACCGTAGCCATCCTCATCAACTACGATGCCGGTTATTTCCGCAGCAATCACGGACAAGGGTATCACAGCAAGCAATGCCGAAAAGGCCATTATAGCTGTGATACGTGTAAGTATCTTGTATATCCTTCTATGGTACATGGGGCCCTCTATCTGTCGTAATCAGTAGGGTTTCTGTCTTTTTCTGAACGTGAGTGCGCATTTCAGTTTCGTCAGGTCTTACGCATCGTATTTCGTGCGTGTGACCTGACGACCAGGTGTGGCTGGCCGTGCGCATGTTTCGTTCAGATCGGGACAGAGTTGTAGAACAGTACTACGACAGAGGGAATATTGGAGGGCGATACGGGTTACGCTGATGCGCCAGAAGCGGACAATCGCTGTTATCATCCGCGTGAATTCTATCAGAACCGTGAGTTGTGATTAAGATACTATTCGAAGAGAGAATACCCAGCGATTGCGCGACAACCTGCACACTGGCGCACTGAGAGCAATCACAGGCATTATCTTCATCAGACCCACAACAGGGATGATCGGTTTCGTTGCGACCATCATGCGTACTATGACAGAAATTTCCAGCTTCAGTGTCGTTTTCCCCTGAACTCGGAGGATGGCTACAGCAGCCGCAGGGCATGTCAAGATTACCTGATGCGGCACAGCATGATGCACTCGCACCTGATGGAGAGGATACCGTTTCCACTGCAGATTCGGACGAGATTCCCGGCATATCTACATGACTGGACGTAGCTAACACACCTGGGGCCGTCGCCATCGCGACTACCAACACCAGCGCCACCAGTTGCCTCAGCATGTCTACCATCATGTATCCTTGCAGTTCCTTTAAAAAATCGAATAGTAGAGTAGAATACCACAAAGTATATAAATGTTCCTGCCAAGCCACAAATGAAAAACAAGTCACAGGTTTGACTCGATACTGCCTCAAGTATGTGTACGAGGTAAAAGGAGGATTGTTCCACTTGGACAGAACCAATTCGATGATGAAGCGCCAGGACGTTTCTTTTCCTGAAGTTCTCGTACGGATCGATCTGTGAATGAACATGGGGGCCATGTTCTAGAAAATTATTCTATTGCGTTCGGAGTTACTACGGGATAACTTTTCAATGTGAGCAACATTCGTCAGTTGAAAAATCGTAGAAATATCCAATACCGGCGAACAAGCAGGATTTTTTGGTGGAAAAAACTGCACTTTGCTGTTGGGATTTGGGAGCGTTGCATTGATTTGTTATTGGGTTTATTGACGTCGTTTTTTCGCAGCAGACACTGATTTTGTTTCGCCTACCTCAAAAAGAGTGTTATTACTCATTCCTGCACTGCTACCTGAAATTATTCCTGAACATGACCAATCAGGACATATTATAGCGGCTGCTGACTGCTAATCACAGCCTGCAGACGGGTTTCTCGGTGTAATAAGCCTGCATGGGATTTCTTTCCATTCAATACGGAACAAAAGCAATCCAGGTTTGTCGGGACAAAAGGAGGGCTGATGAACAAAGCCAGCGGACTTTTACAGCTTCTACGCGATCTGTCACAGCTACGAGACAGGTCTGAGGCCATGGCTTTGTTCGTGGAAAGTCTCAACCGGTTGTTCGCGCCCAATACTTTT
This sequence comes from bacterium, assembly GCA_963669175.1. Taxonomy (GTDB): domain Bacteria; phylum Electryoneota; class Electryoneia; order Electryoneales; family Electryoneaceae. Next base: position 4,466,023 of record OY769902.1, on the reverse strand, counting down.
ATTCATGCAGAAAACCAACCAGGTCAGAGCAAAACGATTATTCCGATTTCAAATAAAAATTCAACTTATGGATATATAGCTCAAACGACTGGCATTCAAGTGACAGAGCCGGATCTGGCTGAGTTGAATAACGCTGTGCAAATGCTTGCGATGGTGCTGGACAAACTGGATTTGGAAAAGAAGCTGGACAAAAAGCGCAAAGCGCCATATGCCCGTCACAAGCAGAACGAGCCAGGATTTCCAAATGAAGATGGGGAATTGGAGAGGTTTTTCCTTACTGCGCTTGACCTGTTATGTATTGCGGATACAGAGGGCCATTTCCTGCAATTGAACAGAGAATGGGAAAGAGCGCTTGGGTATCGGTTGGAAGACCTGGAAGGCAAGAAATTCTTCGATTTGGTTCATCCTGAGGATTTAGACGCTACACTTAAAGCTGTTGACGAACTCAAATCTCAAAAGGAAATCTTGAATTTTACAAATCGCTATTTGTGCAAAGATGGTTCCTATCGCTGGATTGAGTGGCGATCCATCCCTAATGGGAATCTCATCTATGCTGCTGCGCGAGACGTCACCGACAGGAAAAAAATGGAGGCAGCGCTTCAACTGGAAAAAGAATTTCGCCAGAGAGTCTTTGATGGCTCTCGTATTGCTATTGTTGTCATGGATGCTACGACATTCAAGTTTATCGATTGTAACCCGGCCGCCGTTGAAATTTATCGTTTCCAGTCAAGATCAGAGGTTATCGGCAAGACACCACTCGACTTTTCTGCCCCCATACAGTACGATGGCACATCCTCTGTAGAAAAATCTACCTATTATAATAACAAAGCACTAAAAGAAGGGAAAGTTGTTTTCGAGTGGCGTCATCAACGTGCTGATGGTGAGCTTTGGGATGCAGAAGTGCATTTGATGAGCTTTAAGACACAGGAACGTCATCTTCTTCAGTTCACGCTACAGGACATTACCGAGCGAAAAAAAGCAGAAAACGAGTTGTTGCGAGAGAAGCAATTCACTGAAAAGCTGTTGGAAAGTCTGCCCGGAGTCTTTTTCCTCTATGATCAAACCTGCCATCTGAAGCGCTGGAATAAAGCCCATGAAACCGCACTGGGATTCAGTGCCGATGAGCTTTCCGATTGGTATATCCCGGATTGGCATGAATCACCAGAGGACGCTGAAAAGGGATTGGTGGCAGCCAAGGAGTTGCTCAAAACAGGGATTGGCGGAGCGTTTGAAACCACTTTAGTGAATAAGAAAGGTGAGCATATTCCTTATCTTATTAGTATGAATCGTCTTATGACGCCAGAAGGTCCGTTATTAATGGGAGTAGGGATTGATATCACTGAACGGAAACAGGCTGAAGCAGAGAAGGAAATGCTTCAGTTGCAATTGGTTCAATCGCAGAAGATCGAATCGATAGGACGGTTGGCAGGCGGGGTGGCGCACGATTTCAACAATATGCTTCAGGCGATCCTGGGGAATACCGAGATCGCATTGATGAAAACTGAATCGGAAAGCCCGGTGCGGACATCACTCCAGGAAATCCAGAAGTATGCCCAGCATTCCGCTGATCTGACACGTCAGCTCCTGGCTTTCGCCCGAAAACAAACCATCGCCCCGAAAGTGCTCAATCTGAACGAAACGGTTGCGGGAATGCTCAAGATGTTGCGCCGACTCATCGGCGAGGATATAGACCTGGCATGGCTTCCCGGCAAAAACCTCGGTTTGATCAATATGGATCCTTCGCAAATTGACCAGATTCTGGCCAACCTTTGCATCAACGCCAGGGACGCTATCGGCAACCGTGTAGGACGTGTAACCATAGAAACCGCTAACGCTGTTTTCGACGATGAATACTGTACGCAACATGCAGACTATATTCCCGGCGAATACATTCAGCTTACCATAAGTGATGATGGTTCGGGGATGGATGCTGAAACGCTCACCCAGATATTCGAACCTTTCTTTACTACAAAGGAGATGGGTAAAGGGACTGGTCTCGGGCTGTCTACAGTCTATGGTGTTGTAAAACAGAATAATGGATTTATCAATGTTTACAGTGAACTGGATCATGGCACAGCTTTTAAAATCTTTCTACCACGCCATGCCGCCAGATCAGTGCCGCGATCCAAAGAGTCGCAGGTTGTTGCAAGATCAGGAGAAGAAACTGTTTTGCTGGTGGAAGATGAAGAATCCATTCTGACAATGGTAACGGAGATGCTTGAAAGCCTGGGCTATACAGTATTTGCGGCGAAGAATCCCGATGAGGCAATCAGCCTGGCTCGAGAACATAAAAGTCGGATTGACCTTCTTATCACTGATGTGGTGATGCCGAAGATGAACGGGCGTGAGCTTTCACAAACCCTTTTGTCAATCCATCCCGATATCAAGTGCCTGTTCATGTCCGGGTACACTGCCGATGTTATCGCGCATCATGGTGTTCTGGATCAGGGAGTTCATTTTATCCAGAAGCCATTTGATCTGAAAGCTTTGACTTCCATGATCCATAAAGTGCTTGTGGATGAAGAATAAGAACACCCTGACTGAAGCTGCGGCGATTTATCTGTAACCGTAGAAAGCCAATGAATTGATACGGGCTACGGCCAAACGCGCGGTAAAGAAAATCAGCACTATCCAACCGTCTACACCGAAACCGCCATTTACGTTGCGCGCACGCTTCACAAATACCAAGACTGCTGCCTTCCATGCTCAAAAGGAACATGTGAAACGTGTTGATGAATATACTGTTCTGTTGGAAGATGCAGAATTTCCCTGGCTGCTGCTCTGAAACATATACCGGCTTCTTTCATGACTTCCGCCTGTTGTTGGATACATCACAACAGTTTTTCTGGAAGGCGTCCTCGCCTGCACCAATAAGCGATACTCAAACCTCTTAATCCTCAGAAACTATCTCATTACCACTTGATTATTATAAATATAAGAAGTAATCATTGCTTCTCTCGACTCCCGAATGAGAGAATATTGTTAGTTGCTATTAACTTTTTGTATGCTGTATACTTTTACGAAGAAGTACACTTTTCCCAGGAATTGCTCCTGCAACGCACTTTGAGTCAATCGACTGAAAACTGGTTCTAAATTTGGCAGGTGAACTTGTTCGTACTTCTAGAATTCGGATTTGTCTGACGGACTATGGATATTCCAGGCGGCACGGTTTCTTGAAACGGTTGGAATAACAGTGTTACAGCTCAAGCGTGAGGGTAATCATGAAGAAAGTTTTGTTGTTCTCGCTGATTTTGATTTTCGGGTTGATCGGATCACAATTCTTACCGGAATTACTGGGTGAGAGTTTTGCAAATATCTCATTCCTTATCCGTGTTTTGATGATGGTGGCTCTTTCCTTCATCATGATACATGTCGGGTATGAATTTGAGATTGACAAAGGCAACCTGAAGCAATACGGGGTTGACTACCTGGTTGCAATGACTGCCGCGGCTTTTCCCTGGATATTTGTGACCATGTACTTCCTGTTTTTCATGCTGCCGTCCGATATGGCTGGCAACTGGCAGGCATGGAAGGAGACTTTGCTGGCCGGGCGTTTCGCTGCACCTACTTCCGCGGGTGTCCTGTTTTCAATGCTTGCCGCTGCCGGTTTGTCCGCCACCTGGTTATTTAAGAAAGCCCGTATCCTGGCAATATTCGACGATCTGGATACTGTTCTCTTGATGATACCGTTAAAAATCATGATGGTCGGATTGGCGTGGCAGTTGGGAATCATCGTCTTCATTATGGCAATTTTACTCTGGATTGCCTGGCAATGGATGCACAAAATCAATCTCAAAAGTTCCTGGAGATGGGTGTTGCTGTATTCTGCGGTCATCGTAGCAGTCAGTGAGATACTTTACAAGTTCAGCATTTTCATTGATGATTCTGTCCCCATTCACATTGAGGTGTTGCTGCCGGCATTTGTGCTTGGTACTATCATCAAGCATCCCCAGGGGGCTGATCCACATTCAGACGACAGTCGTGAAGGGCATCAGGAAGGACCGGAAAGCCCTGAAGAGCAGAAGGTATCTACGATCATCTCAGCGATTTTTATGGGGCTGGTAGGGTTGAGCATGCCCTCGATTATTAACTCTGCGCCAGTCGATATGGCGAAAAGTATGGTCGAATCCGCGACAAGCGTTTTAGGCTCACAACCGATGCCGGGTTGGGGGACAATTCTTTTTCATGTTCTAATGGTTACGATTGTATCCAACCTTGGCAAAATGTTTCCTGTTTTCATGTACAGAACAGAAGCAACACTCAGGGAACGATTGGCGGTGTCCATCGGGATGTGGCCACGTGGCGAAGTTGGCGCTGGCGTGCTGGTTTTAAGCATCAGTTATGGCATCGGTGGCCCAGTGCTGACTGTAGCCATTTTATCCCTGGCATTTAACCTTCTCTTGACCGGTGTGTTTATCTGGTTTGTTAAAAAGCTCATTAACAGCTAGTGCCATTTTAGATCAAGTTAACTCGTTTATCGCGATGGTCTGACTGACCTTTCAGCTTGTGTTTGTTTCGGTATCGCAGATAAGCCTGGATAGCTTGGCCCTGTTCTTGATGGTCCATGAAGGTTCGTCCTCGTAGCGCGAATTTTTTCAATGCGGCGAAGTGAGCTTCGATGCGGTTCAGCCATGATGCATAGGTCGGCGTGAAGACCAGCGTGACCCGGTTTCGTTTGGCCCATTGTCTGATTTCTGCTTTTTTATGCGAGCCACGGTTGTCGAGGATGATGTAGAGCCGGACAGTGGACGGATAACGTTTCCGAATGTTTTTGAAGAACGCCAACACCTCTGGCCACCGCTGGTTTGGACGTTGCCAGCCCCACAATTGATCACTGTGGATGTCATACGCTGCCAGCAGATAGCGCGTGCCATGGGTACGCGTATAGGTAGCCGGCAGACGGACGGGTTGCTTGTGAGGATGCCAGCTCGCACCCGCGTGGGGCCGGATCTCCAGCGGCCCGAACTCGTCAAAGCAGATCACGCGCCGGTTTGCCTTCGGCGGCGCGTCATAGAGACGTCGGATGCGTTTTTTTTTCTGTCAAACTCGGGGTCCGGAGACTGTTTCCATGTCTTACTCTGCTGATAGCTGATCTTATTCTTGTGCAGCAACCAGCGCAGGTGCGGCAGGCTGATCGATTCGATGATGCCTTCTGCGACCAGATAATCGCGAAGCTTCTCCAGGGACCATTGGCCGAAGGGTAAGCCGAGATGGTCTGGCGGCGTAACAACAACGTCAACGATCTGCTTCTGGACAGCAGCATCGAACTTGAGCGGCTTCTGGCCTTTGTACTGACTGCCAACACAGGAAAGACCCTGTTCATTGAAAGCATGAACGATCTTGCGGATGTAACTGGCATGCCCCATCCGTTGCTGCTGAAGCTGCACAGGGGACAGGCCGGTATCTGTCGCCAACAAAATCATCGCACGGCGACGGGCTACGGGATCAGGACTACGATCACGAATCCGTTGAAGGGAATGACCTTCATCGACTGTCAAAGAACGAAGCTTCACTGGGGTAGACATCAGAACCTCCTTGTTAACCTACCCCTTATACGCACTACTTTCAAAAACGACTCAACACTCAGACTTGATCTAAACTGGCACTAGTGGACCGATTCACATGGATCAATCCACTAGTCCGGATATTTCACGAACGCAATGTCGAATCAACGAAGACAGCCAATCTATTAGTCAAACATTCTGCTTACCTGACTGCCAAACAGCCTTGACTGCCAATCAGCTTTGACTGCCAAACAACAAGGTACTCCGAAGGAGTACAATAATTTAGCCCGGGGTACGCGCTGTCTGTTTAGCGCGCACCCCGGGTAGAGTGACAACTTTCTTTCAACCCCGAAGCGGGTTGCCTAAAGCTACAATCAAAAATTGAGAATGGTCACAACATTCCTGATGTATTTCACAAGATGTCAAACAAACATCAAAAACTCATGAAATTTCCGGGCTATTTCCTGTTGATTGAATACACAACCTGTTTACCTCAACAATACAACTTTCTGCACCTGCACCTTCTCGCCGGTCATGGTGGCGGTGACGAAATAGGTACCGCTGGAAAGCAGCGTTGCGTTAAAACTAAACGGATGGTAGCCTGCTTTAACCTGGCCGTGGCTCAGTAGCGCGACACGTTCGCCCAGGATATTGAACACCTCTAGCGTGAGTTCGGTCTGTTCCGGTAGCGCCATGACGACGGTCATGCGCGAGTTGAACGGATTCGGATAGGTGGCCGCGATGGAAAAGTCTGTCGGAATCCCGGCAAATTCTGTTTCCGGCACAGCGCTGTTCGGCTCGATCACGAATGCAAGAACATTATCACTTTCGACTGTATCGCCTGCGGAGATTGCACGGACAAACCATTCCACATCCAGGTAGTCTTCCCAGTATTCCAGGTGCAGCGAATCGGTCAGACTGGCGGTATAGGCTGTGTCAGACAGACTTGTGAAAACCAGCGTGGTATCCGAGCCGTCATCAAGTGAGACCGTGAAAACAGCATCATAGGTCACATCTTCGTCCGGATCAGGATCCCAGCTCATCTGCCAGGCCAGTTGCAGCTCATGGTTCAGCGTATCGCCATCTGACGGTGTAAGCAGGTCGAACGGCAGCGGACGTTCCGGCATAGCGGTGTGGAATGACCAGACTTGCTCGGAGTAAGTGCCGCTTGTATTCGTGTCCAATGCATGTACCCGCCACCAGTAGTCGGTGTCGTCGGCAAGCCAGGGGACAAAGAACGTCGTATCCGCGTTCGCAGTATAGTGTGCAGTCAGCGAATCGAGGAACTCATGCGACATGGAAACTTCAAGTTGAAAACTGACCACATCACCCGGGTCAGGGTCAGTGGTGTTATCCCATTCAAACTGCCAGGAAAGCTGATCCATCACAGTTTCATCTTCGGGCGCAACCAGTGCGAACGTAATGGGACGTTGCGGTATATATACCTGGAAGGACCATCCTGTTTCACCCGGTAGCGCCCAGGTGACAAGCTCAAACAAATCAACCGCCCAAACACGCCAGTAAACGGTTTGGTCATCTGCGAGTTCATCCAGATCCCAATTCATGCTGTTCTGCAACGTGGCAAGATTCTCAGCGATCTCGGTAATGGCGAAAAATGTATCGGTCGTGGTGGCGGAGTTGTAAGCCGAAAATGCTGGATCAATCGACCATTCGACATGATAGGTTATAATATCGGTCGGGTCGGGGTCACTGGAGGACAACCATCGCACTGTCACCGTATCCTCATTCACCCGGCTGCTGTCATGCGGGAATACCAGGCTGAACGGGGCGGGATGTTCCGGCAGGTAAGTCCGGAAACTCAGTGTATCGGACGCCCAGGTTCCACCTGTATTGCTGTCGGTTGCCCGGACGGTCCAATAGTAGGTTCTGTAATCAAGAAGGTTCAGGACTTGACACACGGTATCCGGTATACTGTCAGCGATCAGGACTGCTGTGGAAAGATCAGCCAAGGTGTCCAGCCAGACATCATAATGGACCCAGGAGTCGTAAGGATCGGGATCGAAGGTACGCTGCCAGGTAAACAACGTATCCAGCGTCCAGCATGTGTCTGTTTCTTCTGGGCCGATCAGCGTAAACGGGGCCGGTGGTTGATAGATATCCACACTGAAGCTCCAATACCCGCCATCCTGTCCCGCTGTAACGGCGCCATTGGTGTCGAGAGCAGTTACCCGCCAGTAGTAGGTGGTGTCATCCTGCAAGCTGTCCAGGGCTACAAAGTTATCAGGAACAGTATCTGCACTCAAGCTGTGAAAGTTTGTTTGTTCAGACCATTGAACGATATAGGAAAGTTCATCCTCGTCGGGATCAGTGGCAATTTCCCACGAAAGAGTCAAGGTGTCGCAATGAATTGTATGGGCGCTGTCGGGGTGGCTGAACGCAAAGCCGTTGGGAGCATTGCTCAGGTTCTGGAACCAGGCTATCTGCCCATATTCAGCGGTTAATCCTGCTAGTAAATCATTATAACCATTCCCATCAATATCGCAGATGTGTACGAATTCCGCCGTAAAATCCATGGTGATAGGTGTAAATGTCTCAGCGCCATCATTGGCCCACCATCTCAGGTGATGCTGGCTCGGACCGACGACATCGATGAAGGTGTCATGGTTGATATCTCCCGCATGAACATGGTCTGGAGCGAAGAGCCCGGTTCCCAGGGTATGCTGGGTGAAATTCTCGGAACCATCGTTCTCGAACCATGCAAAGGCGCTGGCCTCGCTAGCGCTTCCGACCACATCCATGTCGCCATCACCATCGACATCAATCCCCATTGCCTCGCTGGCGCCACTGAAAGAACCTGAAACCTCATGTTCTGTGAAGTTCTGGCTGCCATCATTTTCAAACCAGCTTATCGTATTCAGATTTGCTGCAGATCCCAGGATATCCATGTCACCATCACCGTCCATATCCAGAGCACATGCAGATTGGGAATAGGAATACCCTGATGTCACGGTATGGGGGGTAAAATTCGCAGCGCCATCATTTTCAAACCAGTATATGGCGTTATCAGTCAACGAAGATCCCACGATATCAATATCACCATCGCCATCCATGTCCCGGGCACAGATATCACTGCAACCGAAAGTGGTATGGTTAACACTATGAATAGTAAAGCTCTCAGATCCATCGTTTTCTGCCCATTTGAATGTGCCCGAAGCTTCACTGCCGGTTCCGATCACATCGAGATCCCCGTCACCGTCCAAATCTGCCACATCAGCAGCGCAGGCGCCATCGAGGTTTGTAATGATATTGTGATGTGAAAACGAAAAGTTGCCGTTTTCACTCGTGTTTTCAAACCAGCTTATTGAGTTTGTAGTAACACCGGCAGCCACAATGATATCGTTATCCCCATCCTGGTCCAGATCAAATCCATAGCCTCTTTCTGCTGTGGGAAAATTGGAGTTTAGCATATGTTCCTGCCATTGAATGGTTGCGAATGAATCTCCAATCAATGCGAAAAACAGAATGGTGGTCGTGCCAAAAATCGAACCCAGATAACGCATTCTGCGCCCCCATGTACTTGGATAAAACCGGTCAACTTCAAAGCCCGGAGTTGAACGAATCAACTGGATGTCCTGTTCCAGGCTCAGTTGTCCCTGAACTTTAATGTGAATGAAGTATCGCTGTTCTCGATTTTATTCCGTCATAATGGAGATTGCCGGGAAAAGGGGACGGGATCCTTTTCCTCTCGTTTATACGGAATATTCCTGAAGTATTTCTGGAAAAGGAAACTGTCCCCTTTTTCTATATCCTTATCCTTTATTCCAACTATATGGTTGACCTTTCACTGATCTGGCACATGACCACATGACGGATTAATAATGTGAATCGCTATAAATCGCGCTGGGCAATAGATGGGTAAAAACATAGTGGATGAATGATAATAAGGGAGTGACTTGTCGCACTGCTGGCATCTGGTCCCAGGGCTCAATATAAATGAGTTTGCAATGGACACAGGTTTTCCGGCCTTTGCTGAATTCCTGAAGCTTGTGTTCCCAGGTTGAAACAGATAGCTTTGCATTTGAAGCAGCGGGCATTTCTCTTTTCTGCATCAGCTACCGATACAGGTGCCGGAACTACTGCCGGACCGTGAAGCTTTCCTTGCAGGAATGACCGATGAGGTTACCAGATTTGTTTTGTGAAGATTGACAGGGGGGAGTACCATGCGTTTGGCGAAAATGGTCCAGGTTGTGATGTGTGTGTTGCTGCTGGCAGGTTTAGCATCAGCACAGATTTCGGTGTACAACAATTTTGCTGCGGATCATGACGGATGGGATTATACGTACAATACCGGTTGGACCGTAGCCGGTGACAATGTTGATCCGCAATTCGGCGTAGAACAGGCGATGTTGTTTGAATCCGTCGGGGCTGGCTATGTGAGCGACATATGGGTCGGATTCTTTTACGTGCCGTCTTCGTCGTATGCGGATACGGTAACCATGCGCCTGGTTGCGAACCCCTACGGACTGCCTCCGGATACGTTCGAAGTGCTGGAAGAATGGGTGCTCACCGAGTTTACTTCGTGGAACCAGTGGGATCCACCGATCCACCTTGAGGGATTGGGAACCACATGGATCGATTCCGGCGCTACCTATTGGCTGTGGGCATCAGCGAAAGATCTTACTTGGACCGGATGGTGCATGAACAGCGATCACACATTAACCTGTCCCCATACCCTGCGACGTGAGGGGGAAGACTGGTTGACCATCAATGATGAAACCGCCAGCGCGTTTCGAGTGGACGTGTTCGAAGAAAACAGCATCGAAGAATCCGAATGCCTGGCTGAAACGTACCAGGTGCTGTCCGCCTATCCCAATCCGTTTAACCCTTCTACCACACTTTCATACACGATTGATACGCCTGGCCAAATCACTCTCCGGGTCTTCGATATGCTGGGACGTGAAGTTACAGTTCTGGAACACGGCTATCGATCGGCAGGCCGATATTCTCATCTGTTCTCCGGGGAGAATCTACCTAGCGGAACCTATTTCGCAGTATTGCAGACGGAATCGAATATGACTACAACACGGATCATGCTGATTAAATAAGCATCAACATTTTGCCAACACGAAACGGGGACAGAACTTGAGGGGGCTGTCCATTTTTTTTTCTCTCTCCTGGGCATATCGCATATATGTTCTTTGCTCCAGATTCCTATCGCACAACCTAAGCAAGTACATTTCGGGCGCAAAGATCGCTTACCTTTTCCCGTTGGCAAGTGTTTCTGTTTCGTCCACTAGCTCCATCCGACTGAAACAGCTTCAAACAGAGACAATGGTATCGTTAATCAGGGGGGCGTTCGAATATGTTCATTCGGGCTGTGCGATTCGCTTTTACACCGATAGCGATCATGATGCTAATCCTAACATTGCCCAGTGGATGCCGGAAAGATCAGGATGAGGCACATGAACCCGTATATGCAGATGCTCCTGCTGAAGGTATTCAACCAGTATACATTTTCAGTACGCACCCGCTTTTCAGCGAACAGCGAGTTTTCGAGTTATTCACTCCCATCATCAATTGCTTGAATTCCTCAGCGAACGGTTTTCGATTCAAGCTCGAGACTGCCCCGGACTATGAGACCTATGAAATACGCTTACGCGAAGGACGTTACCATTTCTCTCTGCCCAACCCCCTCGAGACGGTCAAAGCTGCTGATACTGGCTATACAATCTTCGGCAAAGTTGCCGACGACGAACAGTTTCGCGGAATTATCCTTGCCCCGATAAACAGCGCATATACGAGAGTAACCGATCTTCGCGGAAAGAAGATCAGTTATCCCTCATTGACCGCCCTTGCAGCATGTATGCTCCCTCAATACTTCTTCACAACACATGGTTTAAATGTGCAACATGATGTCACATCTATCTTTACCGGGAATCAGGAATCCTCCATCATGTCGGCTGTTACGGGGATGACCGATGTCGCGGTTACATGGCCTCCTCCTTGGGAGTTGTTCCAGTCAATGCATCCAGAAGATGCAGCGACATTGAAAGTGCTATGGGAAACACCGGAACTGGTAAATAATGGGTTGGTGGTGCGCAACGATGTCCCCGAACCGGTTCTGTCCCATGTAAAGCAGATCCTTTTCGATCTTGCGAATGAACCTGATGGAAAGAGAATGCTGGAGGCCATGAATTATAGTGGCTTCGAACCCGCAAACGAAAGAACATTTGATCAGGTCAGAGAATTTCTGCAGAAATTCTCTGACCGAGTACGTCCACTATAGGATTACCTGTGATTAAAACACTAGCCTGGTTCTTCTCCCGAACCCTCTCTCGTCAACTTGTGACGATGATTGTGACCATTCATGTTGTCCTGACTGTCGCGCTTGTGTTTGAAGTGATTTCGCACCAATCTAAACTTCTGTATCAAGAGTTGATCAGCCGGGGTTGTTCTTCTGCCATGCTAATGCGGGAGAGCTCTCTACGGCTGGTGATGGGAAATGATCTCGTTGCCATTGACAATCTCATTGATCTTTCCTGTACTCTACCAGATGTTGAAACCATTATCATTAGTGACATGCAAGGGCAGGTCATAGGCCATTCAAATGATGGACTGGTGGGAAAATATCTCGTCGATAGTCTGAGCCTTTCCCTCGCAACTATTCAATTGCCCAAGGAAGAATGCACACGTGTACTCCGCAAGACAGCTGAGATGATTGAGGTTGGCGCACCACTCGAGTCTGCTGGCAAGAGAATTGGATGGGTTCGCATCGGGTTTTCGACCGCCAATACACAAAAAGCTATCCTGAAAAATGCTACTCAGGCTGTGCTCATTGGAGGTATTGCTATCATTGTTGGTGCGTTGTTCGCTTGGCTGGTTGCCATGAGAATTACACGTAAACTAAATCAGCTAATTACATTGATCAGGGAGTTTGAAGCAGGACAGGAAGTGGATATCCCGACTTCGCTTGGGAACGATGAAATCGGATTGCTGGCAGGGACACTCAGACGGATGATCCGTGAGATTGTCGTACGTCGGCAAAGGGATTTGGCGCATAAGAATGAACTTGAAACTCTGGTGCAATTACGCACGGAAGAGCTCAAACATTCAAATGAGCAAGCTACTCAAGCCGCAGAAGAGCTTGAACTGATTATAGATAACCTGCCAGGAATTGTTTTCTACAAAGATACAGAGAAGAACTATATCCGTGTAAATCAGCGCCTGGCAGAATCATATCAAATGGATAAGGCAGAGTTTGCTGGAAAGAATATGGCAGAGCTTCACACGCCTGATGAAGTTGAAAAGTATTGGAAAGATGATCTCACAGTAATTGAGAGCAGGAAAGCATTATTGAATGTTGAAGATACACTGGAAACGCCTGGTGGCACACGAACGATCCTTACGAGCAAAATACCGATACAGGATGAAGCCGGGGCAGTCTCGGGCATTCTTGGTGTTTCTATTGACATCACCGACCGTAAACAGACGGAGGAAGCATTACAGGTAGAATTCACCAAGAACCAGATGCTCCTGCAAGCCGGCAGCGATGGTATCCATGTCCTCGATCTGGATGGTAATGTCGTTGAAACAAGCGAAGCCTTTTGTAGTATGCTTGGGTATAGTCGAGATGGGATGCTTGGAATGAACGTATCCAATTGGGATGCTTTTATAGAAGCGGCCGATGCAGTGAGCATTATTCAAGGGCATTACAAAGGGGGTAAACGAGTTGAATTCTCAACAGTTCATCAACGCAAGGACGGTTCCACGCTGGATGTTGAGATCAGCGGTCAACCATTTGAAATAAACAATATTCCCCTGATGTTCTACTCTGCCAGGGATATCACTGAACGAAGACGAGCAGAAAACAAACTTCAGGAGAGCGAAAAACGGTTGCAGGATATTGTTAATATCACTAGTGACTGGATTTGGGAAGTCGATGCTGAATGGCGATACACGTTTTGCAGCAGTGGAATAAGAAGGATTCTTGGTTTCAGACCTGAGGAGGTTCTCGGGAAACGGGTATTTGAACTGGATACCTTCGAAGATGCTGAACAATCAGAAATTGTCTTTCGCGATTTTGCAGTCAAACGAGAACCCATGGAGAATCTGGAAATATGGAGACGAACCAAAGATGGGCAGCGTGTATGCCTGCTGAAGAACAGCGTACCGATCATTGATCAGGATGGGAACTATGCAGGGTATCGTGGAGCGGATAAGGATATTACTGAACGGAAGCATTTTGAAGAAGTAATCAGGGAAGGGCAAGAATTACTCACGGAAGCGAACAAGGAATTGCAAAGGTCAAATACCGAACTGGAGCAGTTCGCCTATGTAGCATCACACGATTTAAGAGCGCCATTGCGAGCGATTATCAGTCTGTCCGAATGGCTTGAACAGGATCTCGCGGATACAATCCCGCCGGAAAGCGCCAGGCATCTTGAATTGCTCAAGGGACGCATCAATCGAATGGAAGCGCTTCTGGATGCCCTGCTTGAATTCTCACGGGTTGGACGGACTGCAACCGATATTGTTGATATTGATCCTGTTGGCGTTATCCAGGATATCGCTTTCAGCTTGAACCTGGAAGAACGCTTTACGCTACAAGTATCTGAAATGCCTCGATTCAGCACCATGCATACCCCATTCCACCAGGTGTTACGCAACCTGATGGGAAATGCGATGAAACATCACGACAAGGAGAAGGGGAAGCTTGAGATCACCGCAAAACCTGTTGGTGATTTCATCGAGTTTTCTATCAAAGATGACGGACCGGGTATCCCGGAGCAATTCAGGGAAAAGGTCTTTGAGTTGTTCCAGACACTTAAACCTCGTGATGAACTTGAGGGAAGCGGAATGGGGCTAGCCCTGGTGAAAAAGATTATCGAAAATGTTGGCGGAACTGTAGCGATTCATACGGTTCAACCACATGGCACAGAGGTGCGCTTTACCTGGCCGTTGGTTATGGAAAGGAGATCAGGGAATGCTGGCTAAAGAGATAAAGATACTATAGGTTGATGATGATGCGATTGATGCCATGGCAATCGAGCGAGGATTTCGTCAGGCAAAGGTTTTCAACGAAATCATCAGGGCAAGGGATGGCGTGGAAGCCCTGGAAATCATGCGTGGACAACACGACAGCCTTCGCTTGACAAAACCCTGCATTGTGCTTCTTGATTTGAATATGCCACGGATGGATGGTTTTACTTTCCTAGATGAGTTGCGAAAAGATTCGGATTTGCATAAGACAGTTGTGTTTGTATTAACGACTTCCAAGGATGATGTTGACCGCTCACGCGCCTATGAAAGATATATTGCCGGCTATATCGTAAAGGAAAATACAGGTGTGAATTTGAACAGCCTGATCCAGACACTTGAAAATTACTGGCGCCTTGTTGATTTACCGTAAACGAGAGAGGGAGGAGACATGCTTCAAGATACTTTCCGTATTCTGATCATCGATGATGATGAAGTAGATCGTATGCGGTTGAGACGATACCTGGTTGATAATCATACCTGTGCTTACGTGATCATAGAAGAAACGCCGGATGGCGCGGAGGGGCTTAAAGCGCTGGATTCACACAATTTTGATTGTGTTTTGCTCGACTACAATATGCCGGGTGAGAACGGGGTGGAAATTCTTCAGAAAATTCTGGCCCGTGGCACTTCTGCACCGCCAGTGATCATGCAGACTGTTCTTGACGACGAATATACCGGCCAGAAAGCGGTTGAAATCGGGGCGCAGGATTACCTTGTAAAAGGACGTTTTGACAGCGTATCTCTGTGCCGGTCCATTCGATATGCCATGGAACGCCACAGGTTGCTGAAACAGAAAGAAGAACTGGTGCTACAGTTACAGGCGGCCCTGTCCAAAGTGAAGACGCTGGAAGGGATCATCCCCATCTGTTCAAGTTGCAAAAAGGTTCGTGATGATGCGGGATACTGGCAACAGGTAGAGGTCTATGTCCGGGATCATTCAGGAGCGGATTTTACTCACAGCATGTGCCCTGAATGTATCGCAAAGTGGTTTCCTGATCTTGATGCTGATAAAATGGAATCTTAGCAATACGAACAGTTTATATAGCGGATCACGGTTTGTCCCGTCATACTAAAATTGCCGGGGAAAGGGGATGACTGTATCCGACATTACTTTCAAGAAATACTTTATATGTCCCGGAGTGATGTCCAGTTTGGCAACCCCCATTTCATCCACAGGAATTCCAGTTGCAAACAAATTAAATAAAAAATGACTGCGATTGGTCTTGACAAAGAAAAAACAAATGATTACATAAACGCATTCAGGTCAAAAACCAGTTATTGCCAAGTAATAATAACGTGAATATCAACATGCGGACGTTTTGAATCAAAGTCGTTTCTGTCAGCGGATAACAAAGGGAGAGGGGGCATTATGCAGAAAGATTTCCACTACTATTGTACGGCTGTTATTGCATGGGCGGCTGGATACACAATTGAAGAAGCGCTTACAATAGCATATGCTTCTCAATACGTCGATGACGCAACCGAAAACACAATCATTGTCTTTGATAATTCTTCTACATTTATGCCTTTCAGAACAGCATACCTGGGCCTTAATTCATTCGCCGAAACAATACAGAATGATATCTTTATTCCTTTTCACTTTCTCCCTCCCAATGGCGTCTCGGGTTCTCTGGTAACCGTGCCGAATTCAAACCTGGCAAACGAGATTCTCGATGCGGCGCTAGCTGAACAAGACAACGAATTGCTAAGATTGATCAGGACTGGAATAGCGCTTCATTCGTTCGCGGATACCTGGTCGCATCAGCGATTTTCCGGGCGTCATCACCCGGAAAACAATGTATCGGATATCAGCTTTTTCGAGGAAGATGAGTGGGATGAAAGTGAGCTTGAAAAGCTTTGGGAGTTGTTACCGCAAATTGGCCATGGTGAAGCAGGTTTGCATCCAGATATGCCATTTTTAAAATGGAAGTATATCAATAGATATGGCGATGAAATTATACGGGATAATACGAATGAATATATGAAGGCGGTTGATGCTATGTATGAAAAGATAAAAATTCAAGAAAATGAATCATGGCCTGAAATAAGAAATAATATACACTATCATTTATCCAAACCAACGGTAAAACTTGAAAGAAGATGTGAAGATTGGAATGATTATCTTAATTATTTGTTGGATGGCGAGAGTGATTCATTTGCATATAATGTGAAAAATTGGCGAGATGATGCTCTTGTAAGGAAAGAAAGTGAAGAACCTGATGATGTTGAAGCAGCGCCAAGTTATGTTTGGCGGAATGATTTTTACAGCACGAAATGGGCATTGTTTTATGAAGCGGCCAAAATGCAGCGTGATATTGTTTTAGCGTCATAAGCAGGCGCTGCCTGGTGGAATATGGGACTACTACTGGGCGCTTGCGCATCTCGAGATATTCGAAAAGCCAGGCAGTAATATTTAGTTTGAAAGTTGCAGCGGGAATTGACCACACTCACCGTGTCGTTGTACTTTAACCTCTATTGATATTCGCAAGGATTAGAAACCGGTTTATCAATGGGGGAATCGTGCCTGCTCCAGCTCTGCGTCTTTCCGGAAAACCTGTTTATTGTCTACTCGCCTGCTTGTTGTTCCTGTTTGTCGCTTCGATCTGTCCAGCGGAAATCATGTGGGAGACGAACGGGATCCAAGTGTTTCAGGATCATGACCTCTATTTGACGAATGATGGCATTGCAAGCCAGGAGGGGCTTACGCTGGTTGTCTGGTGTGATACGGAAGACAACGCCTGCAACCTTCATGGGCAGCTTTATAATGTGGATGGCGATACGTTATGGCCCGGTGGTATTTCGGTCGCGTATGGTGACGAGGTGCAGCGTTATCCCGTTGTCGCGCCTGACGGGCTGGGTAACTGGATTGTCATCTTCTCGCAGAATCGTCAATGGCGTGCTCAGAAAGTCAACAACAATGGCGAGCTGCTGTGGCAGGAAGAGAATGGTGAATTGGGAAATGGCGTTCCCATTCTGCCTCTCATGGAATCCTCCTATGGTCCTTCGGTGCTTACCTGTCTGACTGACCCAACAGGTGGGCTTTATGTTTTATTCAGTATTCGGAACAGCAACCAGGATCCCTATACGATTTTCCTCCAAAGGATTGATGCTGACGGTCAAATCCCTGAAGGATGGACAGAGGAAGGCATTGTCATTGCGAACCAAATTAACAGTCGTTGTGTTGATGACTGTCAGTTAATACCCAGGGGAGATGATGGTGTATGGATAGCTTACCGGATTGAAACGGATATTTTTTCTTTTCAAGCGAATATATCTGGAATTGATAGTTCCGGAGAAGACGTGTTGGTCGTACCATTTCATCTGGCGGATTGTGGATATTATATCTCAGACTATTTCAGTATTGCATCAGATGGTCAGGATGGGTTCTACTGTGCATGGCATTCGGAAGAACAGCATACTCTGGTTGCACAGCGGTTTTCAGGGGAAGCAGAACCACTCTGGGCGGACGGGGCGCAAAGAATTTCTGATGAACATGGTTATGCGGGGATCATTCAACTTCATTCTTTGCCGGATGAAAGGGCCCTGGTGACCTGGGAGGATTTTGACAGTCTTTTTGCACAGGTCATTTATGGAGAAGAGGAACTGAGTATCGCCTGGGAAGATGGCGAAGTCCTGCTGCATAGTGTTTCAAACGATGAAGACTACGAAGCAATTTTTCCATGTGTGCTTCTGGAAGATGGCAGCATGGCAATTCGAATGTGGATCTTCGACAATCGGTATGATTCATATTACTCAGGTTTATTGGCAACTGTTCTCACGGAAGAAGGTGAAACGAGCGAAGTGTGCGTGATTGCTGAGTTGGAGTATGACAGCTACTATTACAAAGAGTGGGCAAATGCTATTGACAGTCAGGGAAACATGACCTGGGGTGATATCCCAGGGCAGGTGGAAGGCGACGTGATATTAGTAATGAACAGGGTCAATCTTTCGAATGGGGCTTCGATCTTCGGAGATGAGGGGCAAATACTCCGGCAGGTAGAAAATATTTATGCTTATCCGTGTCACATTTCCAAGTTTGAAGATGAAGTGCGGGTACTTTACCGCACCAGGCAATATCCTGGTCTGAACAATATATGTCTTCAAAAATTGGATGCGACAAGCGGGGAGGCTTCAAGCGAACCCTGGCAGTTGTATGAGAACATCCCGGAAGGTTCGATATCAGGAACCAATGTTTTACTGGACGATCAGGGTAATATGACATGTGTCTCTGACGTCAATCTTGGGGATGACGGTTACACTATCCACGCGCAAAGAATTGGACCTGATGGCGAATTGTTATGGGGTGACAATGGAGTGGAAGTGGGATCTACGGACATGCCGTACGTGGGCCAGCTTCAATTCGATGATGGATATGTCCTGGTTGCATGGATAGCACAGATCAATGATGAGAGGGGAATTGCATACCAGAAATTCGATAACGATGGTGAAGCATGTTGGGCATTTGACGGTTATCCATTCAGGTTCTTTGAGGCAGATAGTACTACTCACTTATCGCATTTGTGCGCTTTGAATTCTCAACAAGCCATCTCCTGTGTTCAATATGGATCGGATAACACGTTAGTAGCTAATCTTCTGGATGAAGCGGGCAACTTGACCAGTATTAACCTGGATTACCTGGAGGGGAGTTGTTATCCGTCCATCACAGCAGCCCGGGATGGCGTGTTTCTTCTTGCGGTAGCCGGTTCGCAGTCCTATACGGTTGCGTATCTGGATACCCTGGGTAACCTGGCATGGCCTGAACCGGTCACGATTAACTATCCAATTTCCAACTACACCAGGTCACTTTTGTCTACCGGACCGGATGCCAACTCCGCCTGGATACTGGTCGGAAATTATCTCCAGCAGATTTCCACCGAAGGAACCCTTCTGTTTGAACCGGAGGAGGGCGTGGAGCTGGAAGGACATAACCACTGGCAAGTGAATCTGACCTCCGACAATACTGCATGGGTGGTGTTTGAAGTAGAAGCTGAATGGCCTGACTATTATGATTACAAGTATTTACATCTGGATAGTGATGGCGCCATTTTTAACTCATACAATAATACTCCGCAAGATCTGGTAGTCACGTATGGCGCTCAATACACGATCTTTCTGGCAAATGATGGCGAGGATGGTTTGTTGACCGTCTGGCGGGATGGGCGGATGGCATCCTATGATATTTTTGCACAGAGGATTCAAGCTGAAGTAAATGGTCTCGAATCGAATCATACACAATGCCTGGTCCCGGATGATTTCAAAATCTCATCCATCTATCCCAATCCCTTCAATGGCACTACACGAATCAGTGTTGACCTGCCTGCTGCCGGAATGCTGCATGTAAAGCTGTTTGACATTCTGGGCCGTGAAGTCATGGGATTGGTAGAAGACAATTTTCAGGCGGGCAGGCACCAGTTCGCTTTCGATTTGACACGCCTGTCCAGTGGCAACTACTTTATTGTTGCTGAGATGCAGGGAAGAGGACAGGATGTCAGGAAGATCGTCCTGGTCAAATAGGCTGAGGAAGCTGTAAACTCAATAATGAGATTGCCGGGAAAAGAGGACGGGATTCTTTTCCTCGCGTGTATGCAGAACATTCCTGAAGTATGCATAGAAAAGGAAACTGTGCCCTTTTCCGTGTAATTCCTGCCTGCTTTCAAAAAATGGGTACAGCCACCATTCCCTGTCTATGTTCACTCTGGGAATGAATACCTCGCACTCATGAAATATCCGGGCTGAAAAATCCTGTTTACAGCGAGGTCTCTTTCGCCAGTTTTCGCGCTTCACTTCTACGTTCGAACACCGCATATACGACCGGGATCAAGACAAGCGTGATCAGGGCTGAGCTGATCAAGCCGCCGATTACAACCCGCGCCAGTGGCGCCTGTGTCTCCCCACCTTCGCCGAAGCCGAATGAGAGCGGCATCAGGCCGAGTACGGTAGTAAGTGTCGTCATCAGGATAGGACGCAGGCGTCGTGAACCGGCTGTTCGAATCGCATCATACAGGGGCATGTTATCACGTCCGCGCAGCAGGTTGGTGTAATCAACCAGCAGGATAGCGTTGTTCACGATGATGCCGCCCAGCATGATACAGCCGATGTAGGCGTTCAGGCTGAAGCTGGTTCCGCTCAGAATCATGGTCAAGGTCACCCCGATGACTGCCATCGGAACAGAGAAAAGCACAACCAGTGGATTCTTGAAGGATTCAAACTGTCCCGCCATGACCATGTAGATCAGGATAATCGACAGGATAAGCCCCAGCAGAAGTTCACGGAAAGCTTTCTGCTGTTCCTCGTAGTCGCCGCCGATGATCACGGAGAAGTCTTTGGGAACCGGTATTTCATGCAGTTTAGCCCGGACATCATTTATCACATCGCCCATCGGACGGCCACTGTAATTGCAGGTGACATAAACAGTGCGTTCCTGGTCCTTTCGTTCAATTCGCACCGGGCCTTCACGAGGCACTGCTTCCACAACATTACGCAGCACTACCTGCTGTCCGCGATTGTTGGTAACGGTCAGATCCAGCAGGTTCCGCAGGTTCTGGCGATCTTCTTCGCTCAATCGCACCAGGATGCGGTATTCCTTTCCGGCATCACGGTAATAGGAGGCGTACGATCCTCCAATTGCAGTCTGAAGCGCCTGGCCGATGGTGGCGACATTCAGACCCAAATCGGCAGCCTTGGCACGGTCAATCCGGATAACCTGTTCCGGTCTGCCTTCTTCACGGCTGATTTGCGTATCGGTGATTCCTTCAATTCCCTTGATCGCATCATTGACACGATTGGCCAGCTCGCGTGATGTTTCCAGATCGTGACCACGTACTTCGACGGTAACACTTTCTCCTTCACCCCCCGACATCATACGAAGCAGGAATAAACCCTGGCCCGGTCGGGTACGGATAGTTGCGCCGGGAAGGCGGTTCAGGATTGGACGGAGGGCATCGGCAATCTGCTCACTGCTGCGGTTACGTTCAGCGAGGGGGACAAGTGTCATGCGAATCTCGGCCGTGTGTCCTCCGGCATTTCGCCAGCCACCACCGCCTACGGTCGTAAGTGTAGACTTTATCTCAGGCACCTCATTGCCGACAATCATTTCAACCCGGCGAACAAGCTCATCCAGCACTTCCAGCCTGGTGCCTACGGCCATCTCAATGCTGACACGCACCTCGCCCTGGTCTGTTGAGGGCATGAAATCTACCCCGATAAACCGTATCAGGATGATGGAAACAATGAAGATTCCCAGCGCGGAAAGGATGATAATTCGTTTGTGATCCAACGCCCATGCCAGTAACAGGCTGTACTGAGCTTCAACCGCTTTGAATGTTCGCTCGCTGGCATCGTAGATCTTGCCGAAGAACCGCCCGGAACCGGCATGGCTGTCTGAACGGTAGTTCAGGAAACGGGACGACAGCATGGGGACAAGGGTAAGCGCGACGACCAGCGAACAGGAAAGCGAAAAAGCCACAACATAGGCAAGTTGCTGGAAATAGATGCCTGACATGCCCCGCATGAACACGACCGGCAGGAAAACGACCAGGGTTGTTGCCGTACTTGAAAAAATGGCGCTGCCGACTTCGGAAGTGCCGTTCAGCGCCGCATCGCGCGGCGACATGCCACCTTCGCGCAACCGGTAGATGTTTTCCAGTACAACAATGGAGTTGTCCACCAGCATCCCGATTCCCAGCGCGAGCCCGCCGAAGGTCATCAGGTTCAGCGTAAATCCGCCGAAATAAATCAGGCCGAAAGTAGCGATGATGGATACCGGGATGGCAGTGGCAATAATCAGCGTACTGGATACATTGCGCAGGAACAGGAACAGGATAAGGACTGCGAGTAAGCCGCCCAGAAGGGTGGAATTGCCGACATTGTTAATAGAATTTCGCACATAGGTTGACGTATCGATCAACGGGATAATTTTTATCTGCGGAATGTCCCGGTTGATACGCTCCACTTCCGCTTTCACCGCATCGGCAACCTGGACCGTATTTGCGCCGGACTGCTTGTTTATGGACAGACGTAGCGACGGAACACCGTCTACACGGACAAGACGTGTCACTTCCTGCCACGAATCGCTCACCGTGGCAAAGTCGGATATCCGTATCGGAGCGCCATTGCGTACGGCGATGACGGTGTTG
Source organism: bacterium (assembly GCA_963669175.1). Lineage (GTDB taxonomy): Bacteria > Electryoneota > Electryoneia > Electryoneales > Electryoneaceae. Next base: position 4,443,384 of record OY769902.1, on the reverse strand, counting down.
CGGATTTCATCCAGGCTGGCGAATTCACCCTGGGTGCGAATCAAGACTTCGAAATTACCGGTTTTATAGGTTCCTGCGGGAATGTTCTGGTTCTCATTCTGCAGCATGGCAAGAATGGTCGTAGTGGACAACCCGAGCGCCTTAATTTTCTCCGCATCAAGATCCACATGGATTTCACGTGCCAGTCCTCCACGAATATCTACCGCGGCAACGCCGTCAACCCTTTCGATACGGTATTTTACCTGGTCATCCACAATCTGGCGTAAATCGAGAGGATTCAGGTTGCTGGCAACGCCGAGGATGACAACCGGGAATGCCGACAGGTCGAACTTGCGGATCATGGGACGATCGTCAATATCGTCCGGTAGTTGACGCATAGCCCGGTCGATACGTTCACGAATGTCATTGGCGGCTTCTTCGAGGTTATAACCCCATGTGAACGATACCCGGACTGTGCTGTTGCCTTCCGTGGAGGTGGACGTGAGCTGGTCAACTCCCTGTACCGCGGCAACGGATTCCTCAAGGGGACGTGTGACCAGTTCTTCCATCTCTTCCGGGCCGACATTGCCATAGCTGGTTGAAATTGAGATTGTCGGGAAAGTAATGTCCGGCATTAAATCAATGGAAAGTCTGAAAAAAGACACCGCGCCGACAATGATCACAATCAGGTAGATCATTGCCGTCAGGATGGGGCGATTGACTGGGCCTTTTGCGAAACTCATGGATCTATTCCCCTGGGCTCGTGCCTGGCTGCGATGGCGAATTGACAGGATCGGGAAGCAGGATTTTCCCGCCGTCTTCAAGAAGATGTTGCCCCAGGGAAACTACCTGTCCTTCAATGTTTACCGGATCGAGGATTTCCGTATAGGCTTCGCCAACAATACCTGTCGCAACCGGAACCCACTTCGCCGTTGCCGGTTCACCGGGAACCACAAGAAAAACTCCGTTCTGGCTTCCGCTGTGGACAACCGCTTTGGTTGGAACCAGCAGGGCATTGTCACGAGAATCAAGGACGACACGAACACGAGCGTACATTCCCGGCTTCAGAAGCTGTTCCTGATTCTTCACCACGACTTCCATTTCAGCAACGCGGGATTCCTCTCGCAGCATGGGCGCGATTCGTGAAACACGGCCGGAAAAGGTTTGTTCGGGGAATGCATCAACCGTGATGAAAGCTTCCTGCCCGATCTGCATACGTCCATAATCACGTTCGATAATGGAAGTACGGATATAAACCGTATCAATTCCAATCACGGATGCCAAAGGTGTGTTGACAGAGAGAAGTGCGCCTTCATCGACCAGGCGTTCGCCAATATACCCCGGTTCCGAAGCTCGGAGAACCGTGTAGTCCAGTTGAATCTTTTCGACCTCTAATGCCGCTTCGCGTTGTAGTACCTGCGCTTCAGCCACTTTCAGCTTGGCGTTCTGGGCTTCCAGGCGCGAACGGGCGGCATCAAAATCGGACGGTGAATTCAAGCCCTGTTCATGCAAAGACTGGGCACGGTCAAATTCGCGCTGGGACAATTCCAACTGCGCTTTCGCATCCACCAGGGAGGCTTTGGCGATGGCGAGATTTGCTTCAGCTTCCAGCATGGACTGACGAAATTCTGCGTCATCAAGGGTTGCGATGGTCTCGTCACGACGAACGTAATCACCGATTCGTTTGTTGAAATGAACAACACGACCGGCCACTTTAGAGGCAACCTGGTAACGATACAGCGGGAAAACCGTTCCGGTGAACAACCTGACATCCTCAATCGGACCCTGATTGATGTTGTCTGTTTCGACCGCAACCGCCGGACGGCCCTGCCCGAAACCCTGATCCTTTTTTGAAGGGGATACCAGATGATAAACCCGCCAGGCAAGAAATAGAATAAAAACAATAACTATGGGAATAAGGATGCGCTTCTTCATGCACAGTTCCAATCGATCGCAAAAGCGTTTTGTTGCAGCGCAGGTGTCAATCTTGGTTGACACCATAAAGTGTAAAGATACAAAAGATATGTAAGAGAACAGAGGATGGAAGGATGCTGATTTTAAAGATGAAGACTCGTGTTGAAGGGTGTTCCGCAACGCTATTGATCGTACATTTCCCTTGAACCGTCAACAGAAAACGAGGCGCATCCATGCGAAAACTGCTTATGATTCTTGGATTTGTACTGGTCAGCAGTATTGTGTTGGCCCAGCCCAACCTTACCATTGTCACCTGTAACATGATGGGAATGAAGCCGGATACACAGTGGGAAGAACGTCTGCAAATGCAGATCGACCAGCTAAGTGCGTTGGCGCCTGACTTCATTCTACTCCAGGAAGTGTGTGAGACAGTTGAAGGGCACGGTCAGGACAACATGGGGCGTACAATGGCAGCGGGCCTGTCTGGGCAAACAGGAACTGAATACGACTTCTTCTTTTCCCCGACAGATATTTCATGGGGTGAATTCCAGGAGGGTATTGCCATTGTCAGTTGCCATCCGGTGCTGCAATATGGCTATCTCGATTTAACGCCGGGAGCGCTGAAACGGAAAGTAATCTGGGTGCAGGCGGATGCTGGAATGGGATTGGTAAATGTATTCTGTACGCATCTGAGCTATCGTGACGATCATGAATATATTCGGGTAAAGCAGGCAGAGGAAATTCATACGTTCATCGATTCTATCAATACAGCGTATCCCGCCGACGCTATCATTCTTGGCGGTGATTTTAACTGTATACCAGGTTCTGCGCCTTACCAGGTTGTGACAAACGGGAATCCGAATCGGGCTTTCATTGACTGTTTCTCGACTCTTCATCCTGACGACGACGGCTTCACCTTTGCAAGCGATAACCTTGTAAAACGATGTGATTTTATCTTCATTCCCGATGATGGGGCTCTGTACCCCGCAAGTTCAGAAATCATATTGAACCAGGCATCTAGTGAAGGGTTTTACCCATCGGACCACCTCAGTGTGCTGGTACGGTTTGGTTTTGAATGATTAACGAGAATGGGGAATAGCCGGGCTATCTGCTGACCAATCTGGATTTATGGGTGATGTGAAGTACAATAGCGCCATGCCTGTTTCTGATGGAGATTTTTTTCTGCGTAAGTAAGGATAAATCAGTCATGTAAAAATGAACTGGCATTTCAAAAAATTCCCTTTGAAAACACAAATAGAACTTATTGAAAGCACGAGCTCTCCCCTCCAAGTGGGTAAGCTTGAAAGTATAACCTCGCTATCCTACATTGCCGCAGTTGATAGGTAAAAAACAGACAGCAACATAACCGAGGAAGTAACGATGCCAATTACTGATACAGTATCGTTGGGCAAGGATGTCAAGGTATTCCAGCCCGATCTGGTGAATCTTTATGGTTGCACTTTGGGTGACAATACGAAGGTCGGAGCTTTTGTAGAAATTCAAAAAAATGCTTTCATTGGCAAGAACTGCAAGATATCTTCTCATACCTTTATTTGTGAAGGTGTTACGATTGAAGATGACGTATTTGTCGGGCACGGTGTGGTATTCATAAATGATATCTATCCTCGTGCGACTGCGGAGGGTGGTGAACTTCAGACTGAAGACGACTGGCAGGTTGTAGAAACTCTCATCAAAAAAGGCGCCAGCATCGGCAGTGGCGCTGTGATTATGGGTGGGGTTACAGTTGGCCAGAAAGCCATTATTGGCGCTGGCGCTGTGGTGACTGGTGATGTGCCGGACGGCGCTATTGTGGCTGGGGTACCGGCACGACTGAAGCGCTATATCACCAAAGACTGATGCAACACTCCAGGAGTTGAAGTGATGCTACACACAGGGGGCGGGAATTATGCCTCCTATATACACGCTATTCACATACAAAAACAGCTTTTTAGATAAGGGAGGCGACACGTGGTACGGACTGGTGTAATCGGATATGGGTATTGGGGGCCAAACCTGGTTCGCAACTACATGGAAAATGATTCCACAGAGCTGACATATGTCTGTGATCTGAATCCAGCGCTGCTTGAAACGGTTAAAAAGCGTTACCCTTCTGTTAAAGTGACCACAAACCCGGATGAAGTTTTCAACGCCGAGGATGTGGATGCAGTTTCAATCGCCACCCCGGTTTACACACATTTTGATCTGGCCATGAAAGCCCTTCAGGCCGGGAAGCATGTTCTCGTGGAAAAACCGATGTCTGATTCTTCCGAGCATTGCGAACAGATGCTTGAAGAAGCGGATAAGCGTGGCCTGGCGCTCATGGTTGACCACACATTCCCCTATACCGGGGCCGTGAAGAAGATACAGGAACTGGTCAAAACCGGTGATCTGGGTGATGTTCAATACTTTGACTCGTCCCGTATCAACCTGGGGCTTTTCCAGACAGATGTAAATGTACTATGGGATCTGGCCGTACACGACCTGTCCATCATGGAAGCGGTGTTCGATTATCACCCCATTTCAGTGTCAGCTACCGGTATTGCTCATGTTGAAGGAAGCCCGGTCAATACTGCGTTCATGACCTTGTTCTTCAAGGAATCGTTTATTGCGCATATCAATGTAAGCTGGTTGGCCCCGGTGAAAGTACGCCAGACCCTGATCGGTGGCACTGAAAAGATGGTCGTGTACAATGACATGGAACCGGAAGAAAAGGTTCGTGTCTACGACAAGGGCATTACCGTAAATCCAAGTCCGGAAAATGTGTACAAAATGCGTGTCGGTTATCGTGCCGGTGATATCTGGGTTCCAAAGCTGGAACGTAAAGAAGCGTTGCGTGAACTCGTTGCGCATTTTACTGATGTGATAGAGAACGGTGCGGAACCGTTGACAAGCGGGATATCCGGCGCACGGATTGTTCGTATGCTGGAAGCTGCAACTCAGTCGCTCGAAAAACAGGGCGAATGTGTTAGTCTCTAAGTAAGCTTAACCAGGGATTTCATAAAGATGATACCTTTTGTCGATTTGAAGGCGCAATATGCGCAGATCCGTGATGAAGTACATGTTGCTTTGGACGAAGTCATGGCCAATACAGCATTTGTGCTGGGACCGTCTGTGCAGGGATTCGAAAAGAAGTTCGGCGAATACGTTAATGCAAAGCACGCCATCGCGGTCAATTCCGGTACCAGCGCGCTTCATCTGGCTTTGCTGGCAATCGGCGTTGGCCCGGGCGATGAAGTTATCGTACCGGCGATGACCTTTGTGGCTACCGCTGCTGCTGTCGACTATACCGGTGCGAAACCGGTTCTGGTTGACGTTCACCCGGAAACTTATACGTTGGATCCGGAAAAGATTGAAGCGGCCATTACCGAGAAAACCAAAGTAATCATGCCGGTTCACCTGTACGGTCAACCTGCTGATATGGATCCCATCCTGGCCATTGCGAAGAAGCATAACCTGCTGGTGGTCGAAGATGCCGCCCAGGCGCATGGCGCGGAATACAAGGGACGGCGTTGCGGCTCTATCGGTGATATTGCCGGCTTCAGTTTCTATCCAGGGAAAAATCTTGGCGCGTATGGGGAAGGCGGAGCGGTCACAACCAATAACGACGAATACGCCGAGATGGTCAGAAGTCTGCGTGACTGGGGCCAGAAAGGCAAAGGCAATCACTTTTACAAGGGCTTCAACTACCGTATGACCGGTTTCCAGGGTGCAGTTCTTGGCGTAAAGATCAACTACATTGAAGAATGGACAGAAGGCCGTCGCCGTGCAGGTGCGCTCTACAGTGAGCTGCTGAAGGACGTTCCCGGGGTTGTCGAACCCAAGGTGCAGGATGATGTCCGCCATGTTTATCATGTCTATGCTGTTCTGGTCAAGAACCGCGCTGAAATGATGAATAAACTGAACGAAGCCGGCGTGGCCTGTGGTATTCATTATCCCAAACCAGTCCATTTACAGCCCTGTTTTGCTGAATTAGGTTATGTTGAAGGTGATTTTCCCGTTGCAGAACGGCTTGGAAACGAGGAGCTTTCACTTCCCATATTTGGTGAATTAACTGACGAGATGGTGAAAGAGGTTGTAGCAAATCTGCAAAATTGTTAAGGGGACTGTTCCATGTATCAGCATGTCGAGAAAGCCAAGGTTGTTTTCTGCGGCGCAGGCATTAAATCTGTAAGTCTGCTTGAGATGATTGAAGAAATGAATTCACTAAATTGTTTCTCGTGGGAGATTCTTGGCTTTCTCGATGATGGCGCATATGCACCTGATGCTATGGTAAATGGCTACCCTGTTATTGGAAAGCTTACTTCTGCTTCACGTTTGCCCAATGATGTCAGTTTTATCAATGGTATATATAACTATAGCACTTGCAGGAGGTTAACTGAAATTCTGTCAAAGACAGAAATTGGCTATGATCGTTGGCTGAACCTGATTCATCCCTCTACATGGATCTCACCAAGTGCGACACTTGAAAACGGAGTTATTGCATACCCGTTTACGGTTGTGCATCACCATGCCAAAGTTGGACATCGCTCACTTCTAATGCCAAGATCAACGGTCGGAATTCACAACACAGTTGGGCAAGATACAATAGTCGGTACAAATTGTATTCTTGCTGGATACGCAAATGTTGAGTCAAACGTATATCTGGGACAAGGTTCTTGCGTGAAGGAACGTGTAACTGTAGGGCGCGGGGCAATTGTGGGAATGGGGGCTGTTGTAACAAAAGATGTTGATGAGAATGCAGTAGTTGTTGGAAATCCCGCAAAAAAACTTGAACGTGCTGAAAAATAATCTATTCGTATGTGTTGGGGCAAACTCATGTTGAGGTGTTAAGTGGACGATTGTAGCGCTAAAAAGGTTTCAGAAAGCAGTATTACGCGTGATACAAAACCTTTGATATCAATCGTGTCACCAGTTTACAATGAAGAGTTGAACCTTCAAAGGACGTATGAGGAGATCTGCGTAACTTTTGATCAGATTGGCGGTGATATTGATTGGGAATGGATTGCAGTTGATGATCATTCCATCGATAGTTCAACCCAGATTTTAGAAGATCTGTCTCAAAAGGACCCCCGGGTACGCTACATTCGTTTTGCCCGAAATGAGGGGTCGCATGTTGCTATTGCAGCGGGTTTACAGCAATCTACAGGACGTTGCGCTGCTGTTCTTGCATCCGATGGACAGGATCCGCCTGGTGAATTGCTGAGGATGCTTGGGTACTGGCTGGAAGGTTATCAGATTGTTTGGCTGGCAAGGCATCAGGAGTCAAAGAGTGGCTATATGCCAAGCATATATGGCCGACTCTGGTATGCGCTGGTCCGACGGCTTCCCGGGTTAAAGAATCAACCCGCTGCCGGCGCCGATGCTTTTCTGGTAGATGGGAACGTGGTCAATGTTCTCAGGGAATCATCCATTCGCAAAGTTGCGATTACGCTATTTCTCAGGTCATTAGGGTTCCGTCAGATTGACTTGCTCTTTGAAAAACGCCAGCGCATTGCCGGAACAAGTAGTTGGACCTTCAAAAAGAAGGTTCAACATATGAAAAACACTCTGATGTACTTTACCAATTTGCCAATTCGTTTTGTGACGGGTCTTGGATTTTCTATATCACTTGTCAGCGCATGTTATGCATTTTATGTTTTTGTCTATAAAATGTGGGTTGGACAACCGCAAGAAGGCTGGGCCTCAAGCATGTTTGTTACATCGATGGGAATTTCTGTAACCATGTTGTTGCTCGGGATATTGGGCGAATACCTGTGGCGCATTTTTGAATACAGTAGAAAATCACTGGAATATATGATAGAGTCCAGATCCGACAAGCCATCAATAATAATAAGTAAACACGAATATGACATGTTGGAACCCTTGTTGTCCCATGTTAAAGAGGAACACAAATTAAATATGAATTCTTGTGTTAAGATAGAAGATTAATGATATTCTTTCCTGTATAACAAGTGATATGTTGATGGTTATTATCAGTAAATATTGGGATTGTTGTTGTTAATTCCAAAGTAAAGTATTTGATACTATTATACAAGTTGTCAATGAACTGTTTGTTACGGTAATGCACTATCAAGCAGTGATTTGCTTGGTGATAGCAAACTGGGTATCGCAGGTTATGGCTGACCATAGGTTGGATAAGAAATTCTGGCTGGGATGGGGAGGAGTTGTCATCACGATACTCTTCCTTGTTTTAGGGAATATATTGAACAAAATTATTGCAAATAGTTTTGATGGATTCTCTATTGATCGTTTCTTAAATCCTCTTTTTATTCTTGCCTATGCTGTACTTTTAGTTCGTGGATTCATCTGGATCATGTCGCTAAAAGTTGTTCCGTTATCCGTTGCATATCCTTTCATGAGTCTTTCATATCCCCTCATTCTCCTTGTGTCTTATTTCATGTTCGATGAAGCGATCACGCTGAACAGGGTACTGGGTACCTTGTTTATCGTGAGCGGTATTCTCTTCGTTGGCAGGCGTTGAATATGGGAATTCTATATTTAGTCATCATGGTCACACTGACAACGACCGGGCAGATATTTGCCAAACAGGCGAGCGGGGGGCTGGTTATGAGCAAGCCCTGGACAATTGTAAAAAACCCTTATCTGTTTGCCAGTTTTGCCAGCATCGCTATCGTACCGTTTTTTGTCAACCTGGCTTTAGATCATTATGAACTCGCTTTTGTTTTTTCTTTTACAGGAATTCAATACATTACAGTTCCGCTGGCCGCATATATATTTTTGCATGAAAAGCTGCAAATCAAGCAACTCCTGGGAATGCTGTTGATTGTTACAGGCGTGTGGTTGTTCGCATAGTGCTTTGATTATTCTTTTTCAAACAAGAAGGTTATTCCATGTCGTTAAAGGGTAGATATCTTATTACTGTCGGCGTTATCCTTTTTCACCTGTAAGTTATCTTTGATGATCTACTGTTTTAAGGGGTTTCATAGTGAAGATGCAGCATAAACGTGCATTTATTACCGGCGGCGCTGGTTTTATCGGTTCAGAACTTGTGCGTCAAGCATCGCAGCAATTCGATGAGGTTATTATTGTTGATAACCTGGTGAACGGAAAAAGAAAGAATGTTGAGGACGTTCTGTCATCACGTGTACAGTTCAATGAAGCCGATATTCGTGACATTCCGCTGATGACACAGCTTCTGAAAGATGTTGATGTTGTTTATCACCTGGCTTGCCTGGGGGTACGTCACAGCATTCATTCGCCACGTGAAAATCATGATGTCAATGCTACAGGTACGCTTGATTTATTGCGTTTATCACGTGAACTGGGAGTTGGACGGTTTGTTTACGTCTCAAGCTCCGAAGTATATGGCACTGCCGTTCGTGTACCAATGGATGAAAGTGTACCGGCTTTTCCGCATACGGTTTACGGCTCATCAAAGCTTGCCGGCGATTGTTATACGCGCGCCTATTGGAAAACGTACAACTATCCTACGGTAGTGGTACGTCCGTTCAACAGTTTCGGTCCTCGCAGCCACCATGAGGGGGACAGTGGAGAAGTCATCCCGAAATTCCTGTTACGAACCCTCGCAGGAAAACCCATGATGGTATTCGGGGATGGTGAACAAACTCGTGACTTCACTTTTGTCGAAGATACGGCTCGTGGAATTCTGAAAGCAGGTTTCGCCGAAAAGGCACTTGGCGAAATTGTAAATCTTGGGCAGGGGGAAGAAATAAAAATTAATGATCTGGCGAATCTTGTTCGAAAAGTTACGGGCATTGAAACAGCTACGGTTGAACATGTGGAAAGCCGTCCGGGCGATGTTCTTCGTTTGTTTGCTGATTCGTCAAAAGCGGAACAACTGTTGGGATTCCAGCCGGAAGTATCCCTGGAAGAGGGATTGCGCAGGTTGTTAGCGTGGTATGAAGAACAGGGAGAAGTGCCTGCCAATCTGCTTCGTGATGAAAGTGTTCGGAACTGGGAAGTAAAGAACTGATTTTGTACAGAAACATGTTTCGTTGAGTTGAAGGGACATACAAGAGTGATACCCATTATTAAGCCTGTACTGGACCAGCGTGAAGTTGACGCTGTCGCGAAAGTTCTGCTCTCCGGTTGGGTTACCCAGGGACCGGAAGTGAAGGCGTTTGAGGAAGAGTTTGCCGCATACGTCGGTTCGAAATATGCGAGCGCTACGTCAAACTGCACCACGGCCCTTCATCTGGCCTTGAAAGCAATCGGTGTTGGTGAAGGCGATGAAGTTATCACGGTGAGTCATTCCTACATAGCTACCGCGAATTCCGTACGCTATTGTGGCGCTACTCCGCATTTCATTGATATCGATCCGCAAACGTACGATATGGATCCGGAGCTCATTGAACCGGCCATTACTGATCGCACACGCGCTATTCTCTGTGTCCACCAGATGGGTATGCCCTGTGACATGGAACGTATCCTGACGATTGCGCATAAGCATAACCTTCCGGTTGTGGAAGATGCTGCCTGTGCGATCGGGAGTGAAATAAAAATCGGGGAAAACTGGGAAAAGATTGGCAAACCTCATGGCGATATCGCAGCATTCTCATTTCACCCTCGCAAAGTGTTGACGACGGGTGACGGTGGGATGTTGACCACGAATAATCCCGAGTATGACGAGAAGTTCAAGCTATGGCGTCAACATGCCATGAGTGTGCCGGATACTGTCAGGCATACTTCGAAAAAGATCATTTTTGAAGAGTATAACGAGGTGGGCTACAACTATCGCATGACCGATATCCAAGCTGCTGTCGGTCGTGTTCAATTACAGCGTCTTGATGACATTCTGCTGCGGCGCAGAGAACTCGCGCAACGGTATACTGAGATGCTTTCCGGCATTGACGCTTTAACGCTGCCAGGTGACTCAGAGTATACACGTTCCAATTTTCAAAGCTACTGTGTTCGCCTGGCGCCTGGCTTCAATCAGGTCGATGTCATGCAGGCGCTGCTGGAGCGCGGTATTGCTTCAAGACGCGGCATCATGAATGCACACCTGGAAGCAGCGTACGGGGGCACATTGGTGACTTCTCTTGCACAAAGTGAAAAGGCGCAGCAGGAGGCTATCATATTGCCGCTGTTCCATACAATGACGGATGAGGATATCAATACCGTATGTGAAGGTTTGAAAGAAATTCTCGATAATAAAACAGGGGAATAATAATGATTCCTTTGGAGACAAATAAGACTGATAATCGAAACATTCGAGCAATACTGGTAGCTTCTATTGTCTGGACTCTTCTGATAACATCCTATTTCTATATTTTTGGTACCGACAGCTACATTATGATACATGATAACGGGGATGCAAACCTCCCCAAAATCGGTTACTATGTCCATAATATTAACGGTGCGTTTACAGAAAACTGGTACAATGGTTTTCTACTTGGTCTCCCAAGCTCTTTCTCCTACAATGGGCATTTTAATGGCTTTGCATCATTAACATATCTGCTTGGTAGTCCCTTTGTCGCCAATATTATCCTCATGATTCTGCAACGCTTTATTGCAACATTTTTTACTTTTCTCCTGTTATATAAACGAGTAAATATTAACATGTATGTGGCTTTTGCGGCAGGTATGATGTTCTCACTAAATGCCAACCCTCAAGAATATGTCATTTATCATCTTCTTTCTACGCCATCCTTGCCGTTGTTTATTCTGGCATTGTTGTGGGTGACAAAGTTGAAAAACTATATACTATACATGCTTATTTGTATTTCAATGGGAGTTTATCTCGCATTCTTTGGATCTGTTATCTATCTGCCGCAAATGTTCATTGTAGTACTATTCTGGATTGTGCTTATTGAGAGAAAACCTTTTCTCCCTGCTATACTTTCGCTTGTTTACGTTGGTATTGGAGTATTAATCGTTACAATCCCATTTCTTCCAAGCACAACGGCACTATCAGGAATATCTTACAGAACAGCTACTGTAGAACATACTAGCACAATTGGGACAATGATTGCCAAGATAATAAATCATCTATGGCACTATTTTCGGGCTGATATGCTGCTGGTGTACAGCTTATTTCTTATTATTCTGGGACTACTTACCAGGCCGTGGAAAAATAAAAAACACTTATTTATTTATATTGGTTATATAACTTTTACTTTTCTTGTTGAACTATCCACCTTTGCAGATTTAATAGCAAGTGGTTATCAATTGAGTAGATTCTACTTTTTTGTGTCATTCTGGTCAGCCGCCGCTGTTGCAGTGGCTGCTGACAGGTTATTGATAATACTAAGGACTATGAAGTCGCCATTAAAACTGATTAGTATTACAACTTTGATGCTTTTATTCGTCAATATGTTGCTCATATTATTCAGTTTTGTATCATTCTATGGTGTAATGCGGGTTCTGCAAATCGAATCAGGTAGCTCTGGATTGCTGTCCTCGAAGATTTTTGCCATGGGCGCTGTACTGGTTCTTTTAGTAATAACCTCATTGTATTGTGTCTATATGCTGACTATAAAGAGGAATATGCTGCTGTATAGTGGGGTGCTGCTGGTGTTGTTTCTGATGATACCGCTCAGCATGGGGGTGAAACGGATCGTCATAAACTCCTCTGATGCTTTAGCTGGTGAAGAGCGTTTCAGCAGATACTTCGACAATAGAGTATACTGGGATGCGCGAGAGGAATTCTCGAAAGAAAATCTTTTCCGGGTTGTATCTGTAGCAAACAGGAAAAATGTATCTCTGCATCCTGGCTATCCAATCTACTATGGGCTGGAAACTGCAGATGCCTATATGAATTTATATCCGAAAAAATATCATGAAATATGGGGGCAGGTGATACGAAATGCTTTAAAGGGAAATAAAGAGCTGGCAGACTATTATCGTGAATATGGACAGCGTCTTTATCTGTATAATCCACATGATAGCAAAAATGATCTTGTTGATACACTGGCATTTGATACTTATTATGATACAGAAGTACTTGCCATGCTGGGAGTACGTTATGTGTTCACGACAGTACCGTTAAATTCAACCTGTTATAGTTATTCAGATAGTTCTGATGGAATATATGTATATGAATCTGTAAAATATTTTCCCCGTGCATACTTTGTAACGGGAGTAAAGAATGTATCTAAAGAAGAGGATATTTATACTCTGCTTGGTGACGCAGAATATAAGGAGTTGACCGAAAACATCTATTTGAGTGATCCTGATATTACCGAAGCTGATCCAGTCGGTGATAACCAGTGTGTTGTGGAAGTTGTTGATTATACAAATAATAGTCTTGCCGTCAAAGCTGTCACAGCACATGAGGGCTACCTGATTGTAACACAGGGCAATGTTGGTGAGTGGCAGGCAGTTGTTGATGGCGAGACAACGGATATCGTGTTGGCCAATGGCTATTTCATCGGCGTAAAGCTTTCAGAAGGAACACACGAGATAACCCTGCACCAGGCCATGTGAGTGATTGACGTACGCTCAATTGCCTGTGATGTTGTTCTTGAATTCTATACAGATCCATCACTGAGGATCATTCCAGGAAATCTGTCATAGTGATGAAGCATCATGAACCAATAACTGAAAATGGTGCATATGGCCTAATGAATACAATGTGTTAGAGTCTCTGTTTTCTGCTTTTATATTAGTCAGCTATTACTCGGGCCCGCCTGCGATTTCCGACCGGAAGAAGCTTACCTGCATCAGTCTCCGATTACCACATAAATACTTCATTTGATCGAAAAGAATGTTTATCCTGCCTCACGGTTAGTATCTTCAGCAGAGAGACAGGACACGGTTATTGAACAGTAGTTCTTATATTGTATGCTTTGACCCGAATCACGTCTGCAATAAACACATTGCTTTACCATCAGGTGTTACACTTATGTCTTTTAAAAGGCTTGGAGGGGTACAACGCAGTGGAAAACGAACAAGACAACTGGCGTCCAGAAATCAGTGCTGTGATATCCTGCTATTTTGAAGAGAACAGCATCACAGAATTTCATAGTCGTTTGTCGAAGGCGCTTCGCGAAACAGGGCGAACTCATGAAATGATCTTCGTAAACGATGGCAGTACCGACCGGACTTTTGAGCTGTTAAAAGAGATTTTCGAATCAGATCCAAATGTGTATGCCGTTATCGATTTGACACGAAATTTTGGCCAAACGAGTGCGGTTATGGCAGGTCTTTGTCATGCGCGAGGTAAGGCCATTATCCATATGGACAGTGATTTGCAATTTCATCCGGAGGAAATCCCGTTATTGCTTGAAAAATGGGATCAGGGGTATGAAGTTGTCAGCGGATACCGTGTGAACAGGAAGGACAGTTGGACAAGAAAACTGCCATCAAAAATCGCAAATGTAATCATGCGGAAGGTATCGGAAAGTGATTTCCGTGATTTTGGTGGATCTTTCAAACTATATGCTGGCTATCTTATTCGGGGAATGGAACCGAGTGCGCATAAAACCTTTCGACCTACTGATATTATCAGAAATACCAATCGAAGGATTGAAATTCCCGTAAGCCATTCACCCAGACGCTACGGGAAGTCTGGTTGGACTTTTCGCAAGTTGTGGAATTACAATATGGAAAATGTGATAATGATGCTTGAGAAGCCATTTCAGCAGTTATTTATTACCTGCCTGCTGTTTGCAAATCTTTTCATTTTGAGGCTTATCATTAACAGTGTCTGGGATTTTAAAATCCTTCCTGAAGTTACGAATGGCCTGATATTGAATGCGCTTACCATCTCAACACTGATACTGGCAGTATTTTTCAGTATTCAGGGTGAATTTACAATTCGAACATTCAGAAAGCAGCTTGGAAATACGACATTCATTGTCAGAGAAGTAAAGATAAAAGAAAACGATGAGACTATTGGCTAGGTATTTAAATTACTGAGATTCATTCAACCCCAAACGGTGATTTTCATGGTGAAAAGGAAACTTCTGATTGTCGGGGCCGGTGGGCATGCAAAGGTGGTCATTGATGTTGTTCAACAAAACCAATCGCATGAGATTATTGGCCTGATAGACACTGTTAATCAAGATCGTTGGGGCAGCGCTCTTTACGGTATTGAGATTCTGGGTGGGGAGCAGGAGTTATTTAGTTATTCCAGCAATACGCATGATGTATTTATTGCCATTGGGACCAATCAGGCCCGGCAGACGATAGCTGCAAACCTGACCAGAAAAGGATTTCACATTCCCTCATTGATTCATCCATTTACGCAAATATCACCCACTGCGAAGCTTGGTTCTGGCGTTCTCGTGATGCCCGGGGCTATTGTGAATAGTGATACGGTGATTTCCGACTACTGTATTATTAATACAAGTGCAAGTGTTGACCATGATTGTGTTGCAGGTGAAGCCTGTCATATAGCGCCGGGCGCCAGGGTCGGGGGATCTTGCACAATTGGCGCCAGAAGCTGGATTGGTATTGGGGCTGCTGTACGTGACCATATTACCATAGGTAACGATTGCGTAGTCGGGGCCGGCGCTGCTGTTGTTCACAATATTGATTCCGGCCTGACGGTAGTGGGTGTGCCTGCCAAACCAATCAAGCGTGGCCAGTAAGTTGGGGCAGGAGTACGATTCCAATTGATGCTGTTTTTCAAAGTCTGCTGCAAGGTTACAAAGTAACGAGGAAGAAATCTGTGGAAGAGAAACAGACGATTAAAGAGCCGCTATACGATCCAAATCAAATTGGCTCCGAACTATTGATCTCCGAGATCACGGGCAAAAGCTTTTCGGCAGGCGCAGTGGAATTTCCCGATTGGTTTGAAAGCAGGAAACGTGCTCACACCTTCAAACTGAACCGGATTCCCTTCTCAGAGCTTATCAACTGGCATTTTGATAGTGAAACAGGCAATCTGTGTCATGCCAGCGGGAAATTCTTCAGTATTGATGGAATTCATGTGACAACAAATTATGGAAACAGGTCAACCTGGACACAACCGATTATAAATCAACCGGAGATTGGGATACTGGGAATCATCACCAAAAAAATTAATGGTGTGATGCATTTCCTGATGCAGGCGAAAATGGAACCCGGAAACATCAATATGATACAACTTGCACCAACATTACAGGCAACCCGAAGTAACTTTACACGAGTTCACCAGGGAAAAGCGCCTACTTACCTGGAGTACTTCATTGACCCACCTGTCAGAACCAAGAAGGTCGTTGACGTCTTGCAGTCAGAACAGGGTGCACGTTTTCTCCGCAAACGTAATCGTAATATTATTATCTATATCGAAGATGATATACCTGTTTATGATGACTTTATATGGTTGACGCTTGGACAGATTCGCCAGGTAATGCGACAGGATAATATTGTCAATATGGATGCGCGTACAGTCCTGTCCGGTCTCAATTATGGCACTCGTTCGCTCCCCGGTGCAGAGATTGCCTATATAATCAATGCATTACGTGAAAGCTGGTTGCAGGAAGAAAAAAGCAGCCTGTCGCATTTCCATCAGGATCTTCTTGAAAGCACCCTGAATACCGATAGGTGTCTGCACACCATTGATGAGATCATTGCCTGGTTCACAGAACAGAAATTCCGTTATGAACTTGATGTGCGCCATATTCCCCTGAACGAGGTGACCAATTGGGAGCATACGGAATATGATATTCATCACGAGGAAGACAAGTATTTCAAAGTGATTGCCTGTTCTGTTGAAGCGCAGGTGCGTGAGGTGCCAAGTTGGACACAACCGCTGGTTGAATCATTGGAGCCGGGCATCATTGGAATGCTGATCAAGAAGATCAACGGTATCTATCATTTTCTGATCCAGGCAAAAGTTGAGCCTGGTTGCGTGGATATTGTGGAGATGGCGCCTACTGTTCAGGCAATAACCGGCAGTTACAAAGACGCGCCGAAAGAATTCTGGCCGCCTTTCCTGGAACAGATCACTTCGGCAGATAAAGACCGAATTCGCTACGATACACTGCAATCAGAGGAAGGTGGACGCTTCTTCCGTGAAGAAAACCGGAATATTATTGTTGAGATTGACCAGGATCAGGAACTGGAAATTCCGGATAATTATATCTGGATGACCATGAACCAGATCAAGGAATTTATCAAATACAACAACTTTGTCAATGTACAGGCCAGGTGCTTGATATCCTGTTTGGGTTTCATTTAAACTATGTAGATAGCTGGAGATAGTGTAATGTTGCGAGTTGGTGTGGTTGGATGCTCTTCTTTTGCAAAAAGGGCCATGATTCCGGCGCTGATGCAGACGCAAGATGTGAAAGTAACCGCTGTTGCTTCCAGAAGCCTTGAAAAAGCCAAATCATACGCAGAGCAGTTTGCCTGTGAAGCCGTCGAGGGATATGACGAGCTGCTGAAGCGGCCAGATATTGATGCCGTCTATATGCCGCTTCCGACCGGGCTGCATGAAGAGTGGATTAATCATGCTATCGAGGCGGGAAAGCATCTCCTGATAGAAAAGTCACTTGCTGGAGACTTCGAAACTGCGCAACGGCTTGTGAATGCTGCCAGGGAGAAAGGTGTTCTCCTGGTGGAGAATTATCTTTTCCCACACCATTCTCAGTTTAAATGGGTTACGGATTACCTGGCTTCAGGAGAATTGGGTGATGTAAGGTTGATTCGTTCAACATTCGGTTTCCCCCCCTTAAATGCAGATAATTTTCGCTACAATATGGAGTTGGGCGGTGGGGCGCTTCTGGACGCAGGTGGTTATGTCTTGAAAATCAGCAACCTGTTGCTTGGCCCCAATACAAAGCTTGTTTCTGCACTGCTGGAGTATGATCAGGATCGTGGTGTTGATATGTATGGCGATGGTATGCTGGTCAACGACAGGGAACAAGTAGCTCAGGTTTCATTTGGATTCAACTATTTTTACCAATGTACACTGGAGATATTAGGCACAAAAGGCAAACTGACTACGGATCGTATTTTTACCGCACCACCAGGGTTCATGCCAACAATGATAATCGAACACCAGAACGATAAGAATATCATCAAGCTTCCACCGGACAATCATTACCACAATATGGTCTGTCATTTCCGTGATAGTATTGAGAATGTATCATGCTGGCCGGGGGAATACGAGAAAATCCTGGCGCAAGCATCTATCCAGTGGCAGTTTCGTGAGTTGGCCGGTACGATTGCCTGAACACAGTTTTCGGAACAGAGGAACAGATGAGTCAAGGTAACAACCCCATTTTTGTGACGAGACCTTCTTTGGGTCCGATTCCTGAATTTGATGAATACCTGGAACAAATGTGGGAATCCGGTATTCTTACGCATAACGGTCCGTTATTACAAAGGCTTGAGCGTGAGTTGATGGCCTATCTCAAGGTCAGAAACATGGTGTGTGTAGTGAATGGTACGGCTGCACTGGATCTCGCCATACGTGCATACGATCTTCAGGGCGAAATCATTACGTCGCCATTCTCATTCATCGCTACGGCCAATATTATTGATTGGAACAGGATAAAACCGGTATTTGTTGATATTGATCCGCACACATGGAATATCGATCCGGAAAAGGTCGAAGATGCTATTACTGACCGAACTGCAGCGATTCTGCCTGTTCATGTATTCAGTGCTCCGTGTGATGTGGAGGCTTTACAGGATATTGCTGATCGACACAACCTCAAGTTGATTTATGACTCTGCCCATGCAACCGCAGTGGAATACAAGGGACGTCCCCTGGTGGAATACGGCGATGTCAGTTGCCTCAGTTTTCATGCTACCAAGTTGTATAATACCGGGGAAGGCGGAGGATGTGTTTGCCGTGATGATGAGATCGTGGATAGAATAAAACGGTTGCGCTTTTTCGGTTTCGATGACAGCAAGGACATTGTTGATGAAGGCACCAACGCGAAAATGACAGAGATTCATGCCGCGCTGGGCCTGGTCAACCTGAAATATCTCGATGAGGTTCGGGCGGACAGGAAAAGGAAATATGCCTACTATCAGAAACAGTTGGCTGCTTCACCTTTCATAGATTTCCAGAGATTTGAAGAAGAGTCCTATAACTACAGTTATATGCCCGTATTGTTCGATTCCGAGGAAAGACTGTTGGATGCAGTCAGGAAGCTGGGGGCAAAGAAGATTTTCCCAAGACGGTATTTCTATCCATCGTTGAATCGTGTTCGCGGTTTTATGGATAGCGCTTTACCGATTGCTGAATCGATTGCTGAAAGAATACTCTGTCTACCGTTGTATTACGATCTGACTACGGAAGAGATAGACCAGATTGTGAAAATCATTATTTCATAACAATGGGTGAAATTCCGAAATGAAGTGGTGTCGCCGGTGTAATTGCTGTTGTAGTTTGGTTCAAGTTCAAAATGTGCAGGGAGATAAATACCCTATTTCAGCACTCTTTCCGTTTCAATCTGCCTGAAGACGTCGTGCATCAGGTTGATGTAGATTTCTTCTTCCTTCCGTTTTTCAGTATGGAAAGGGTAGACGAAAACCAGCAGTGTCTGCACCCATTTTGTCATCGAGGCTTCCCGTTTATAACTGTGCAGAAGGATATCCTGATCATCAAACACATTCACTTCCATGGAGAAGTGTTGTGAGTAGGGCATGGGCAGGAGTGTGGCGGACACTGTTGAAAACAGGGTTCCCAGGAAATGCTGTGCGAAGGAGTGTTCCTTCATGAATTTGATTCGTATGACATAATCGTAAGCTGCAATCAGGCTGTCTCGCTTGGTGATGCGTTCCGGCTCGCTTACATCGGATGCGTATTCGGTGAAAGTCGTATACTTGTCCAGGTTGGATAATTCACCGCAGGCATCTATAAAGAGATCGTCAAAATCACGGATGATCTGGTGGTGGCTTTCCAGTTTCGGGATAGCGTCATACCCACGCGCCTGCTCGTAGTGGCTGAAAATGAACAGCACATCTACCTTTTCAGCCCCAAGGTTTTTACTTCCTGGTTCAGAGAAATGTCCTTTCACCCCGGAACGGAAGGTGGCGCATCCGGATATTAGCGAGAAGACAATACCGAGGCAGAATATTGCTGTGTATGTTCTTTTCACCGTGACCTCCCATGTGGATGTTGTAGTCAAAACAACGGACTTCACCCATCCAGTTTCTTTTCCCGCCCTTTGACAATCACATATGTAATCAAGGCAACAAGGAAAAAGATCAACAATGCCCAGGCCAGGCCGCCAAGTGAGTTCAGCATGGTACGAAACAGTTCCAATACCCAGGATTCCGTAGTCAGTTCCGGGGTGGGATTCTGTTCCGTTGCCGGGGCAATAAAGCGTTCCAGCATCCTGATATTGACGCCGGATGCGATCCCAACCACCAACAAGGCAAAAACGAGGAATTTCTCCCAGACAATAGCGATGTCTTCTCCAATAATCCTCATGAAAATCGTCTTGATGGATTTTCGGAACGCGAAAATGACGATCAGGGACACAACAACTGCCATGAGAAATGTGGTGAGAAGTAAGCTGTAAAATTCCATGTTATCTCCAAATGGAATCGGTAGTTGGAATTGTATCAAAATGGCAATGTGTAGTGCTTGGACATCTTTCAATAATCTATTATTATTGTAGTCTCATAATCACAGGAATACAACACTACTGATGCCTCAGAAAACAGAACCTGTTTGGTGGGAATTGTACCAGAAATATCCGCCACAGTAGTCAGTACGATATACGTGTACGGTTTGGCTGTCAAGCGGCAAGTAAGCTTTTGCCAATAGTGTAACATCTTGTGAGTATGGTAAGATCGAAGGCGCCACTTTTACCCTTCTGGCAAGATGTGAACATTAACCGAGGGGCTTTCATGAAGAAAGGCCTGTTGTGGTTCCTGATGTTGTTTATTCCTGTCCTGGCAACCCCATGGTTGTTCACCGGCAGCAGCAACGTGCAGGTTCTGGGATTCCCCTTGTGGGGTTTTCTGGCACTGGTGATAACCGTGTTCTACGCACTGTTCATTGCCTGGTCGCTGCATGCATACTGGGATGGCCTGACAGGTGAGGATGACTTGGGAAATACTGAGAATTCATCCTGTACTGACGTAAGTCAAAGCTCAAACCTGGACAGGAGGGAAGATGCCTGAAACCGGTGGAGCGGGTGCGATTCTTGGTACAGGCGGGATTGTCGCTGTCGGCCTCTATATGTTGACCTTGATTGGTGTTGGGATCTGGGGACGTTTTGCCCGGAAAGAAGTATCGCCACCTGATTACTACCTGGGAGGACGTTCCCTCGGTTTTCTCGTCCTGTTTTTCACCCTGTACGCGAGCCAATACAGCGGCAACACTCTGGTCGGTTTTGCCGGACGCGCCTATCGCCAGGGATATGCCTTCCTCGTCGGCGCAACCTTCATGATTGCCGTGGTTGGGGCATTGGCGCTGTTTGCACCAAAACTTCAACGACTTGCCGCAAAGCACAACTTCATCACACCAGGCGATTTCATTCAGCATCGCTTCGGATATCGTCCGCTTACCATAGCCTTTTCCATCCTTGGCATCTGGGCGTTGGCGAATTACATCCTGTCTAACCTGAAAGCCATCGGACATATTGTTGAAGCGACTACGGGCGGTGTGATTCCTTTCGCATGGGGAGTGGTTATTCTTGCCCTGATTATGGTGATTTATGAGACGCTCGGCGGGATGAGAAGCGTGGCCTGGACTGACCTGATCCAGGGCGTGATCCTGATGGTTGGATGTCTGCTTCTGTTTGTCATCGTGATGGTGAAATATGGTCCCATGACCGAAGTTGCGAAGCGTGCCATGACCGAACGCCCGGAGATATGGCAGGCGCCTTCCTGGACCGGGAAGATGACGTGGTTCAGTACCATTGTGATCTTCTTCTTCGGTGTATCGACTTATCCGCATATGGTACAACGTGTTTTCGCGGCTAAAAGCGCAGGATCGTTAAAACGATCTCTGCAATTCATGGCTTTCATGCCTTTGGTGACGACTCTGCTCATCGTCACAATCGGGATTGTCGGAGCGGTTCAGTTTCCGGGATTGAGCAAAGGGGAAAGCGAACAGATCCTGATGATATTTCTGAATGACCTGGGCGCCGGGAATGCCTGGGTTGGTGGGCTGATGATCCTGTTCCTGGCCGCATCCCTGGCGGCGATCATGTCCACAGTTGATTCGGCGCTGCTTTCCCTGTCTTCCATCTTCACCATGGATATCTACCTGCCCCTGAAGCCGGGGACCGACTGGAAACGACTGACTTACCTGGGAAAAGGCTTCAGTTGGATTATCATGGCGCTGATGATCTGGCTGGCGATGATACTACCGCAAACTGTCTGGCGATTGATTGAGCTGAAGCTGGTGTTTTTCGTTCAGGCAGCTCCCGCGCTGCTGGTGGGGGTGTTGTATCCGCAGATCAAGGCAAAACCGGTGTATTGGGGAATGCTGGCTGGTGTTATTGTTACCCTGATCCTGACCATACTGGAAATGGGATTCGGTCTGCTTCCGGCAAAGCCGCTGGGAGTGCATTCCGGGGTATGGGGACTGCTAGTAAACTTCGGTGTCTTGATGTATGTTGCACGGATACAACGGACGATACGGGAGTAAGATGTTTCTGCCTGCAACACGTGATGAAATGCAAGCCCTTGGCTGGGATCAGCTTGATGTGGTGCTGGTCACCGGGGATGCCTATATCGATTCGCCGCTTATCGGCATTGCACTGATTGGCAAGGTGCTGCACCGTGCCGGGTATCGTGTTGGTATTATCGGACAACCGGGTCTGGAAAATGACGATATCACACGTTTAGGCGAGCCACGGCTGTTCTGGGGAGTAAGCGCGGGCAGTGTGGATTCGATGGTTGCCAACACCACCGCGCTGAAAAAGAAACGCCGTGATGATGACTACACGCCGGGGGGAGTAAATGACCGAAGGCCCAACCGGGCATCCATCGTTTACACCGGTCTGATACGAAGACACTACAAGAACACCGTTCCCATCGTGCTTGGCGGACTGGAAGCCAGCCTGAGACGTATCGCTCATTACGATTACTGGTCCAATGATATCCGGCGCTCACTTCTGTTCGACGCCAAAGCTGATTTCCTGGCCTATGGTATGGGTGAGAAGACCGTGCTGGAACTGGCGAAATACTTCGAACAGCACCTTGCCAACGCATCAGATTCTCCTGCAATAGAAGCGCCTGACAGCTCGCTTCAGTTGAGTGGCCCGGGTGCTGGCACCCGGGAAAGTGAGCAGATCAAACTTGAGAGAATCCGTGGAATCTGCCGTATCGCACAGGATGCGCCTGATGATGCTATCGTTCTTGCTTCCTATGAAGATGTCGCCAGGGACAAGGTTGCATTTACTGAGATGTTCCGCACATTTTACCACAACAATGATGCGCTTACCGCGAAGCCGTTAGCACAACAACACGGGGATCGTTGGCTGGTACAGCATCCTCCGGCGTTCCCGCCCACACGTGATGAACTGGACAGCTACTACGAGCTGGATTTCGAACGTGATGCGCATCCGTATTATCAGCAGCATGGTGAGATTCGTGCGCTGGAAACCATCCGCTTCTCCCTTGCAACTCACAGAGGGTGTTACGGCGAGTGCAACTTCTGTGCGATAGCGGTTCACCAGGGACGCCAGGTGCAGAGCCGTTCAGAGGCTTCCATTCTGCGAGAAGCGGAAAAGCTGAGTGATCATCCCAAGTTCAAGGGCATCCTGTACGATGGCGGGTCGCCGACCGGGAATATGTACGGTTTCGATTGCCTGCGCTGGCAGAAAAAAGGGGTCTGCGAAATCAAACGCTGTATGACGCCCGGTATCTGCAAGGCGCTTCGAGTGAATCACAGACCACAGCGAGAATTGCTGGAGAAGCTTCGTTCTCTGCCGAAGGTGAAGAAAGTTTTCATGACCTCTGGACTGCGTTATGACCTGGTTCTGGCTGATGAGAAGCAGGGACAGGCGTACCTGGATGAGTTGGTACAGCATCATGTTTCCGGTCAGTTGAAAATCGCCCCGGAGCATACGCAGGATCATGTGCTGGAGACGATGGGAAAGCCGGGAAGACGTGAACTGGATGAATTTACCGAGCGCTTTGAGCAATCCCGGGAAAAGGCTGGCAACCGTGTCTTCATGACCTATTACCTGATCGCCGCGCATCCGGGATGCACAGACCGTGATATGGAACAGCTTCGAGAATATACCCAACGAAGATTGAAGATTACACCGGAGCAGGTACAGATCTTTACCCCCTTGCCATCCACATGGTCTGCCGTAATGTATTGGACTGAGATGGACCCGTTTACCGGGGAGAAGTTGTTTGTCGAGAAGGATGGGGGGCGCAAACGGAAGCAGAAAGACATGGTGACGACAAAGCCGGAAAGGCAGGAAAAATCAGAAGCGAAAAGCAGGTCAAATCGCGGGAAAGGGCAATCACGGACCAAGGCAAAAAATCCCTGGGATACGATTAAAGACAGAAATGTCCGGAATAAGAAAAGAGGGGACTAAACGTAGAAAACGTCATCCTTTTGCGGTTCACGCACAACGAACCGAAAATGCTCGTCACCTTCCACCATCACCCGTATAATTCGCTCAAGGGTTTCATCTATTGTAATCTGCAGGTTGTTCACCTCTATCAGCCAAAGGTTGGATGAACGGCTTATCACATGCCCCTGGATCATTTTCTTCCGGCCCTTGCTGTCAAACTGGGCGACTTCCCATTTCAAGCCCACCTTCAACTTCTTGGGCAGTACAAGGGATTCGCCAACAATTTTCATCCAGCCGGAAGGCGCGAGTAGTGTAGGGAAGGTTTTGTAATCCGGGATGATCTCGAAGAAGTTGGGACGGTCCTGTATCGTCCAGAGGAAATGGTTTTTTCCCAGCATGGCAGGCGCTCCGAAGTAATCGGAACCGAATGTCAGGGTTTCTCGGAAAGAGACCATCCCCAGCTTGACATCTGCAATCCAGCTTTCACCTTCTTTGCCCAGGAGTGTCCATTCATGCTCCGTATCGATTTCCGGAGGCGAAAGTGTGTCATCCTTTTGAGGGATGCAATTCACTTTCAGGGAACCGTTGATTGTAGCTTCAGCGATACGTGCCGGGATGGATTTATCGCCAGGTTTCGGGCCTTCCTGCAGTTGCATGTGAATATGGGGAACGGCGCTACGGCCCGAGTTGCCGCAGTAACCGAGTAATTGCCCACGATTCACCACCTGTCCCAGGTAAATAACAATACTTCCCTGCTTGAAATGGCTTAATTCGGTGTATTCACCGTTGCCATGATCAAGGACGATATAGTTGCCCCAGTTGTTCTCCGTATTGGCTGTCCGTGGTGGATTGTCCAGGATGGCGTTTTCAACAGCAACAACTGTCCCACTGGCCGGGGCGAAAACAGGCAGCCCAAACGCATGAAAATCTGTCAGTGAAAGTCCGTAACCGCTGTGCTGGCTGCCGCTTGAATCCGTAACAACAAAGTCCCAGGCGTAGCGTCCCTTGTCCTTGTGCGTCCATTCGCCGTCGTTGCCCTGCAAAACAGTCCAACTTCCGGTAAAGGGGAGCGACAATACCGTCTTCTGACGGAATCGTTGGGATTGCCAGCGTTTCAGCCAGTTCTGGTTTGCTTCAGGACTTTTCACAACACTTAACGGGACAGGAATCAAGTTCAGGTCCGCACGAGCCAGGGCGATCTTCTTCAGAGGATACAGGAAAACCAGCGTAACGATATTAAAAGACCATACAAGGGTCGGCAATACTTCAAGTCGTGGATTGATGGTCATTTTGAGAAATTTCACAATGGCGTAATCCAGCAGCCCCACACTGAAAATGGCAATGACCGCATACAGGAAACCATGACGGTTGGAAATGATAAAGAACCCGCCGAATGCCAGAGCTATGAGGATATAATTAAGCCCGTTGAAATTGGATAAGGTGCCATAGAGTAGCAGGTGAGTGAGAATACCCAGAACACCGCCGAGCATGGCATATGCCAGGGATACCCGCGAATACAGAGCCAGCGCGATATAGACCAATACACCCGAAATCAGGTTTTCCTGGAACAGGATGTTTCCGAACATCTTGATGTACTGGAAAACCTCAATGCTGACATTATTATACAGCCACTGATCCGAACTGCGAAGGACAGGAATAATGGCAAACGCGCTACGGTCCTGGCTGGTGATTCCGACAAGGATCAACAAAGGCCAGATCAGCATCATGAAAGGGAGTGACAGGATCGGCAGGTCATTCTTGAGAAATTTATTACCGAGGAACACGGATACAATTCCAGCAACAACGGAGCCTACCAGCAGGAACAGCAGCATTTTGAGCGAAGGTTCGCCGTGCATTCCCAGCGCGAGCCCAACGAGAAGTCCGTTGACGCCATAAATTCCACTGGCCTGGATCTCTTCATTCGCACCCATCCAGCGAGCGGTGATATTGGCGAGAATGTTTCCGGCCAGCCCCATGACACCTACCATCGGATGGTAAAAGGTCGCAAGCAGGACCAGGAAAGACGGCGCCGGATGCGCAGCAAAAATGACCACACCATACCCGAGCAGGTAAGGCTTGATAATATGCCAGTGCCTGAGGTTGTCTTGCAGTTGTGGTTTTGCTGCTTCCATGTTTTTATCTATTTATGTTGTGTGATCCCTTCAGGATCGAATGGGTGAAATAGTCTGATCTTTACCCTGGGTTTGCACGCCTTCCCGCGATTACTTCAATGCAAATCCATCCGGAAGTTCCTCGAACTCCTGCACATATTCTCGTGTTTCCGCACGTTTGATCACATGAATTTCGCCGTTTTCAATCGCAATAACAGACGGGCGCAGAAAAATGAACTGCCAGCTCTGGCTCAGGTTATACGCACCCACATGCGGAATCACCAGCAGATCCCCGCGCCTGACCGGAGGCAGAGAAGCGCTGGGATTGAGCACGTCAATGTTCATGCACAGGCCGCCATAAATCACCGAGTCTTCCAGCATGGTTCCGCTGTCCTGTGCGGGTTGCATGGCGTAACGATACCACTGCACCGATGACAGCATATTCATGCCCACATCGAGAAGAACGCCACGACGTCCGTTCGGCAATCTTTTCTGAGCGGCGACAGAAGTGACCACACTGAAAGGCTCATCGACAAGAGCACGGCCCGGTTCTATGAAAAGACGCGGCAGCTCATCAGCCGGGAAGGGACCACTCATCAGGATAGGGCATACTGCTTCAGCGTACTGGTCAAAGGTCGGGCAGGTCTGTTCGCCGGGCAGATACGCCCAGTTCAGGGTATTCTTCGAGGCATATCCTCCGCCCATGTCCCAGTACTTCAGCTTGACACCCATTTGTTCACGGATGATGGTGTAGAAATTCACCATACCGCGAGCAGCGCGCGAGTAGACACTGGTGTCATCAACATAAGTGCCGGTGTGAATATGCAGGCCGACCACATTCAGCTTTCCACTGCTCATGGCACGCTTCACCGCCTGGTAAGCCTGCCCGCTTTCCACGTTAAAACCGAACTTGTGCCAGGGCGGATCATTAAGATCCATATTAATTCGGATGCCGACATCCAGAATTCTGCCCATCTCGTCCGCGATGTCCTCAACAACAAGCATCTCGTCGTAATTGTCAATGTTGACAATGGACCCTGCTTCGAAAGCACGCTTCAACTCATCACGTGTTTTATAGGGTCCGTTGAAGATTGTCTGTTCGCCTGGAACACCAAGGTTAGCGGCGATATCATATTCGAAACCGGATACTACCTCCGCCCAGGCCCCTTCCTGGTGAAGGATAGAGCATACGGACTTCATGTAGTTCGTTTTGTAGGAATAGGCGATCTGGAACTTGGGGTAACGTGTGCGGAATGCCCGGTCCAGGTCACGATACTTGTCTCGCAGTTGCTTGACCGACAGTACGAACAAAGGTGAGCCGTACTTGTTGGCAAGGTCACGCACGGAGAAGCCTTCCAGGGATTCACGTGGCACGGCTGACGGCGGACGTCCGAATTTATTCTGAACACCAACTGAATGACGAACAATGGTCGGCTTCACATAGGGTTTCTTAGCCATGATTGCTCTCCCGGTACTCTTTGTTGTGAAGTTCACCGTACATGGTCAGGTTCTCGAGGTACTCGAGCGGGCAGACCAGGTCCGTAGCATGACGTACAAATGAGATCCCGCTGGTGGCAGGTGACATCGGCTCAACCTTTTTACCCAGCGCAAGATCAACAACAACTCTTGGTAAATTCTGCTCGGCGCCGGTTCCGAGAAATATCCAGGCCGGGAAACGTGGGTTAATCTCAATCAGGTACAGTTTCTTTGTCCTGCTTTCCTGCATGATTTCCAGCTCACAGGGCCCGGACCATTTCAGCCGTTTCAAGATTTTACGACTCATTTCCAGCAATTCGTTGTTACGAATGGTAACCGCCGCCCAGGCCTTGCCCTTTTCGGTCAAGCGCAACTTGCGTATCGGTACTGCGCCAATCAGATCGCCTTCCTGATCGCTTACAGCGCAGACATCAAATTCTTCACCGTTGAGAGATTCCTGGAGCAGCACCGGAAGCCCCCATTGCTGGCGCATCTTTTCAAAGGCCTTGAGTGCTTCGCTCCTGGTGTTGCACTTGTAAGCATCGTAAAAAACACCTTTGACGTAGAGAGGAAAGCCAAGATCATCCAGGGCGTCGCCGAACTTGGCTGGATCACGGATGACTATGGTTTTCGGTGTGCTGATGTCATTCTCCTCGCAGAATTCCACCAGTTTCGCCTTGGAACGCTTTTCGGTGACTTCTTTACTCGGAATGAAGAGGCGAATTCCGGCCTCATTCAGACGTGGCTCAAGTACTTGGAAAACTGACAATTCGCTGTCCAGGGTTGGAATGATCACATCAATATGAACCTGCTCATGGACATACATCAGGCGGCTGAACAGGTGATCCGCGCCCTGGTTGGGATAAGGAATCAGGAACGTATGGTCGAGAAGATCAACGTCATAAATCCCGGTATCATAGACGTCATAGCCAAGGCCGATGATGTCGCCATCCCATCCGTCCGGGTGACGCAGGGAACGAATGACACCAATCCCCGGGGCAGGATTATCGGTCGCGTGAAGACCGGTGATCGCAACATTTATACTCATGGTTACTCCCAGTGGACCGAACCACTATCGATACAGCAAAGGTTTCACCGTTCTTTCCAGGGTTCTTCTAAAGGAACGACAGGAAATAAGCGGAGTTACGTTTTTAGACAACAAGGTCCGTTTATTCTACAAAGCCAAGATCCTTGAGCTGACGCAGGAAATCATCCAGGTCTTTCCGTGCTGTTGTATCATCCACGGCAAACTCTTCCATAAGTCCGCTCAAGATCTCACTGGGCTCGCTTCCGGCTTCAAGTTCCTTGAAAATGAAATGACCGGTTTCGTTCAGGGAAAAGGTCAACCCGGAAGAGTGGTCAAAAACAAAGCCACTCTTGCTTACGGTGACTTCACTTTTAAATGTAGTGCCCATGCTGTACTCCTTCCGGATTACTCTGTACCGTAACCGGTTAGACGTGTTAAAAGTCCGCTCTTGTAAGCCAGTGAGCTATCCAGATGGAAACCGTTCTTTTTACACCAGTAACAGTTATCAATGGTGCAGTCGATTTTGTCCACCCGTTTCCCCCAAAGACCGAATTCGAAGCTACCACCAAGAAATCCTGAGGGAACCGGGATCTCACGTTTGAATTCACCCTTTGGCAGTTCAATGATTGTATGATCGCCATCATTTATCGGATCAATGACTGCGTAAGGGTAAAGGGAAATACCAAGCCATGCCTTGCTCTGGGGTACGTTTCCACTGACCACGAGCTTTGTCGGCCAGCCGTGATCGGCATCCACAACAATATCCACGTGCAGTTTCGCCGGCTCGGCAGCAGCAAAGCCAACCAGTACAAAAACTGCGATAATCCAAGCAAAAAACCGCCTCATGAAAACCTCTGTAAACCTGTCAACGCTTCTAAATCCTGACCTGCAAGCCCACTGTGTAGTACTGCTTGGTTTCCGGCCACATGAAACCCGGGAAAGCGGATTCCATGTCCACTCGAATGTAGCTGGCATACCCGGACAAGTTGGTAAAGAACCTGTAAGTGAAACCAGCTACGTACTGCGCTTTTAGTATCTCCTCGCTGTCATGAACAGCCAGGTCAAACGGTTCAACGTAATACCGGCTTTCCCCGGTCGAGTATTCCAGGAACACTACTGTTTGATTCGATAACAGACTCAAGGTTGCCAACCGAAGGAGGTAATAATTCTCCTCGTTGAGACTCACGTGAGTTACACCGACCTGGAAACGATGCGGACCAAACCACTTGTGAAGTGATACGTCATATTGTTTCGCATCAAACCGTTGAACCGGCCCGAAAGTCCCGAAATCCTGACCGTGCTTGTGCGTCATGGCCAGCCTGTAACCGCCGAATGAGAAATCACCCTCCAACGTGCCGCCCAGGTAATACTCATCCGACTTGAAGTCAGTATGCGGAATCCAAAGAAACGCGCCTGGACGGCATCGTTTATCAGCCCACCAGGCGGCACGTGCGATATAATTCGTCTGTTCAAAGGAGCGTCCATCACCGTCAATGGTGAAATCCTCGAACTTGAACTCAAGCAGATCCTTGTTCTTCCTGTCCAGGGTTACAATAGCGGACTGGCCATGATAGACAAGGTCATCACGGAATGTGCCGTACGTATAGTAGCCACCTGCACCCAGGTTCCAGGGATAAATCGATAGAGCTGCCAGCAGTTCAATCAGTCTCATTTAAGCAGGACCATGGCTTTTCTGAGAAGATGTTGACCATTGATTTTTACCTCATAGAAGTAAGCGCCTGATGCCAGTGGAATACCTGCATCATTCCTGCCATTCCAGTAGAACTGGTGGGTTCCGGCGCCAAGTGTGCCATCCATGAGTACCGTTATTTCACGCCCGAGGATATCATAGACAGCGATACGCACTTCAGCCCGCAACTGCAAAGTGATGGGAATCGTGGTGCCGGGATTAAAAGGGTTCGGGAAATTGGAATGCAAAGTGATGTCCCTGGGGAGGAAATCTTCCGTCTGAATCACACCTTGAGAATCATCGGAATACACGATCAGTTCTGATGTCTGATCCGTGTTGTTGTAAATGTTGAGAAGTATCTCGATAACACCATCATCATCCATGTCATTAAGGAACGGACCGCGCATATATCCGGCGAATTCCGGACTGGTATACTCCAGGGCGCCTGTCTGGCCATTCAGAACGTAAAAATGAGAAGTATAGTCCTCATCATCGGCATTGTAAATGTTCAATCCAAATACGATTTCCTTTGCGCCATCCGCATCAATATCTTTTACGCTGATGTAGCTGTAATAGCCATCAAAGAGATTGGAACTCCATACCGGGGTGTCGCCAAGAACCTCAAAGGCGAAAAACCTTGTAGATGTTTCATCAACTACGTTATCTGCAAAAAAGAGGGCGATTTCCTGGCCTTCAATGAGATCATCGTAGATGTCCCATATACACAGCTCATCATAATCCGTCTGCTCGAGATACCATAAAACTGAATAATTCGATGAGCCGTCATAGGCGGTAACAGTGTTCCCCCACATCTTGGTCAATTCCGCACTGCCATCATGATTGTAGTCAAAATACAGAATCCCGTAATCGTAGAAGTTCTGTTGAACCTGCCACTCCTGGGAATAATCCGCGAAAGCTACTGCTGCGAAAAGAACAAGAAAGATCGCGGCCATCCTTACGTACTGCATGGGTTTCTCCTGGAACCAGATCGAAAGTTTGCGGAACAATAACTGATGAAAATGTAAGACGCCAACCGGGATTTCGGATAGCGATTATCGCGTTTTTGGGGTTGAGAGGAGCATGGACAACGAGAGTGTGTACGTCTATAAGTATAAAAAAATCAATGAAGAATCCTGTTTTGCGTCTTTTTTTTTATGATTGCCTCCAGGAGGAGATGTAATATTCGAAACGAAAACCCCAAAAATGCTACGAGGATTTTTGGGGTTTCTTTAGCAAAAATGGCAAATATTTGTAACAATCCGGATTTAAGTGTTAAGAAAATAATACGATAAAACCAGGTTTTCGAAACACGAAAAATACATAAAAGGGTGTATATGCTAAATCTTTAAAAAACAGCAATTTGGAGTGTTCTTTTCTTGCATTTTCCCTTTGGGTGAGTTATCTTTTTTTCAAGAGAAGCGATTTCCGGTTTATCGGAAGAAGGAGGTCATCATGAAACGCTATAGAACACTTGCCCTGATGGGATTGATGATCCTGTTTGTTGCGGTTGGCTGTGACCTGGGTAACCCAGTGTCAGGTCCAGAGGATATTGACGAGGCAGGAATTGAAGAATCTGCCAATACACTTCTGGATGCAAACGCCATGCAAGAGGCTGATGAAGTAGAAACCGACAAAGTTATTCCCGTAGATGATGAGCTTTTCTCGCTGTCGGGAATTACATACTTCGACATTAACAATAATGGCGAATTGGATAATGGTGAAATCAGGCTTGAACATGTTGACATTTATTTGAACAGTCATCATGCAGTTTACACTGATGCCAATGGGTATTTTTTCATTTCAGAACTTCCGCCGGCAGAATACTGGGTTGAAATCATTCCAATACAAGGGATGGAGGTTGACGGTGGAAATGAATTCTCCATTGAACTTACTGCCAACACAATGTTGGAAATTGGTCTTCGACTCTCCATTGATGGCTATTGCCCAAATAATGAGGAAGGTCATGGGCTGGGCTTCTGGCGTCACAACATTACCTTCGCATTGGAGGGGCGTCAAAACGGGGCGCAGATAGAACCTGAGATTTTGCAGAACTATCTCCATTGTGTCTCAAACTTCGGATTGCAGCCTTTCCATGGAATCAACATGGAAATCGCACTGATTATCCTCGAGCAGAATGGCAATAATGCGACTGAGAACCTGGCGCGTCACCTTCTTGCTGCGGAATTGAATTATATGCACGGACGTTTTCTTAACGATGACCCGATTCTGACCATGTGGTTCCTGTTAGAAGGCGAGTACATGCTGATGTATGCTGATCAGTATTCAAGGCAGGATCTACTGGCCCGGAAAGATATGTATGAGGCATTCAACGAAGGTCAGGAAGTACGTAATGGCGGTGGTAATGGCAATGGCGGTGGTAATGGCAATGGCGGTGGTAATGGCAACGGCGGTGGTAATGGCAACGGCGGTGGTAATGGCAACGGTAATGATAAGCTGGATCAGGCGGAAGGAAATTGAAGAAGACAGCTTTCTCGTGAATAGATCATTTTACCACGCGGCAGCGTGAGATGATAACCCCTCCCTCAAGCATGGGACTGGTGAATAACCGGTCCTATTGCTTTTTTCTTAGCCCTCAAGAGAATTCTCAAGCACATGAAAAGGACTCCCGGAGTCAAAACCTTCATTTCAAAACGCCAAAGAACCAAAGAGCGTTTTTTGACTTTTATTGAGCTTGGAGGAATTCAAGAATTCTGGTTTTCGATTCGATTGCACTATGAAATGATATTCATGAAACATTGTTTATTAAAAAGTTATTGAGAAGAATGAGAATGCTATGAGGAGAATATCATGGTTGGTTTTGGATTTTTCGTGTATGAAGGTGTGGGAATTTTGCAGCCATTTGGTGTTTTTAGCGCTTTTATGAAAATCCAAAAACACCAAATTACCCAATTATACCAGCTATCCTCATGTAAACCTTATAGTTAATGTGATGTTTAGCACTTGACAAACGCCCCCTTTTTTTTACATTCCTAAGTGAAGCCCTTTGAGAAGCGCCGTGATGGATGATTCAGGAGTTTTTTCATAGAGCGTCCCTCTGGGATGCAGGAGGTACAAGATGAAATGTTTAGCCCAGTTTCCCAAGACCGTGGTAATTCTGATGATGTTTGTCGGGGTGGTTCTGGATGTTGCAGCGCGTCCCCCGCTTCCGCATGAGGCTCAGGATCCACGGGCGCAGGCGTATTCCGATCTTACGGTGCTATCGCATGAGTCCGGCAAGACAATGGTGATTGGTGAGGGGCATGGAAACTCACCGGACGCAGCTCGCGCACAAGCCACAATTGCCGCTGAAGATCGTCTTATCGGGGCTGTACAGCAGAGGTTTTACGATCTGGTCAACAGCCTTTCATCACTGGTGTCAAAAGATGCAAACGCAGCAGAAGCGCTTGATGAAGTGGAGCGTTCTTTTCGCGTTGAAAGCATTCCCTACGTAGCTGAGAATACCAAGGTATTTGAAGAGGGCGGGGGCTTTGTCTGTCTGCGTCTTATGTCCCTGTCAGATACTGACATGGATCGTGTCATTCTTGCCCAGCTTCGCGGTGACGCACAGGGATATGCCCTGCTAAGGGATGCCCAGCCGGTCCGTGAGCTGGAGGGACGGGTCGACAAGTCGTCACGCGACCAATAAGCAGTCATCATGAGGTTTACATCCAGCCGGAGGTATGACTGGAGGACAGGGATCATGAGAAATTTGTTTCTGGTTTGCGTTTTACTATTGGTCACGGTCAGCGCTGCATGGTCATTCAGCGATGACTTTGAGACCGATTTGTCCCAATGGACCGGGGACTGGGTGCGTACGAATGAGCAGGCGCACTCGGGCTCCTGGTGCATTACGGAGAGTCCTGGCGCTGATTACGGGAACCTGGAGTACAAGACCATTGAAATGGTAACCGGCGAGGATCTCGATCAGGCAATCCTGGGGTGTGAGCTGACATTCTGGGCTCGATATGATACGGAACTGAATTTTGACTTCTGGTACGTGGATATCTCTACCGATGCAGGTTTTTCCTGGAATCAGGAAGCTGTCTATCATGGCACAGACCTGACGTGGACAGAATATCATGTTGACCTGGAAGGGTATATCGGCAACAATGATGTACGTGTGCGGTACCGTTTTGATACAGACCAGGCTTCCATCGCGGATGGTATCTGGATTGACGATGTTACTATCACGATTACGGTTGACGATGTCAGCCCGCCGTTAGTACTTCACAACGAAGTTCCGGTTGATTCCGCCATTGACGGTCCCTTTGATGCTACTTTCATAATCCGCGACCGAAGCGGGGTGAGCTTTGCAAACTTGTATTACAAGGTCAACGACAGTGACACCCTGCAGGCACAGTTTGACTACCAGACTGGCGATGAATACCACTTTGATATTCCGGCATATACTCCCGGCTATCGTGTAACCTATTGGATCGAAGCAGGCGATGGATGGACGCCCCAAAATATCTCTACCTATGGGCCGTGGCAGTACTATTGTGGTACCATGCTTACGTATGATGATGGAGTCAATGATAACGATGTTATTGTAAACCTTAATGGGGGCCAGGAATACGCAGTTCAATTCACCCCTTCCGGCGCTGCGGATGTCTATATCGCAGCGATCCTCTATGGATTCTATCGTGATGCGAACCGGCACATCGATTCTGTAGACTGTATGATCTGGGATAACAGTGGCGGTTGGCCGAACAATCAATTAACCCCAGATATCCCAGTGTATCCTGAGAATACGCTGTCAACACCGTATGCGGTTACCCGTGTTGATATGGTTCCCTATAACCTGATGGTTACCACCGATTTTCACGCCGGGTTCAGGTATCGTTCCGATCGGCCTTACATCCTGGCAGACAATCCCGGAGTGGCTAATCGATCCGAGCAGAACAACGGCACCTGGAGCAACCTGAACCGTGACCTGCATATTCGCGCGCTATTGGGAGATATTTATGCTTACCTGCCCAACAATCCAACTGCATTCGCATTGCAAACACCAGGTAACACGGATACTGTCAACACAACAAGTGTCCTGGTAAACTGGACAGAATCCACAGATACGGACGCTAACGACTACGTCCGCTATGATCTGGAATGGTCTGTAAACTCGGACTTTTCTGCCTCGTCCTCAGTAACTGTCTCTGATACATTTTATACGATTACAGGACTTTCCGACAATACGACCTACTACTGGCGGGTAAAATCCCGGGATGCGTTTAACAACGAAGTGTGGGCGGACCCGGGCGATACAGGGTACAGTTTTCATATTTACACCTTTGAAAACCCGAATGTGTTTGATCTTAGCAGCCCGGTCAACGGAACAACGTCAAACGCAAGCGGAGTCGCCCTTACCTGGGATGCTGCCACAGATCCCGACCCAGATGATGTCATTACCTACAACATCTATGTGAGTACGAATGCAGGAAACCTGGGAAGCCCGGTTGCTACTGGTGTATCAGGTACGACGTACACTTATAACGGCGCAGACGACACCCAGTACTGGTGGACTATTGAGGCGGTAGACAATCATGGCCTCACAACCATGGCTAACCAGACCTGGTGGTTCAGGCTGGATATTGAAGATGCCCCGAATGCTTTTGACCTGGCCAGCCCTGCCAACGGGACTGTCTCGAATGCAACTGCGGTAACGCTGACGTGGAACGCTGCTACGGACCCGGATGGCGATGCGCTGGTCTATGATGTTTACGTCAGCACAGATGCGGGCAACCTGGGGACACCGGTTGTGTCCGGTATGACGTTGTTGAGTTATACCTATAACGGTACGGATGACCAGACCTATTACTGGAGTGTTCGCGCACGTGATCCTTCAAACAATACCACGATGGCCAACCAGACCTGGAGCTTCAGTATTGATGTAGAGGATCCCCCGGGCGCTTTCAACCTGCTCACGCCTGCAAACGGCGCAGTCGCTACGGCCGCATCGGTCAGCTTGACATGGCAAGCCTCAACGGACCCCGATGGCGATGCCGTTGTTTATGATGTTTATGTAAGCACAAACGCCGGAAACCTGGGACTCCCGGTTGCTACCGATGTAAATGCAACCAACTATACGTTCCCCGGCATTGATGATCAGACCTATTATTGGACAGTTCGCGCAAAAGATCCGAACGGCAACGAAACACCAGCATCTCAGACCTGGTCATTTTCGATCAATATTGGGCAACCGCCCAACCCGTTCAACCTTGAACTGCCTGCAAATGGCTTTACCTCAGCAAGCAATATTGTCAATCTGAGCTGGATAGCGACAACGGACCCGGATCCGGGTGATGTAGTTACCTATGATGTATATGTCAGCACCGATGCGGGAAACCTGGGATCACCCGATGCTACGGGACTGGGCGGGACCAGTTTCGCCTTTACCGGTGTAAACAACACTACGTATTACTGGACTGTTCGTGCGGTAGATATTGATGGGCACGAAACCCAGGCTTCTCAGACCTGGTCATTTACTATCAGTGTCAACAACGCACCGCTCGCGTTCAACCTGACCGGTCCGGCTGATGGCGCAACAGAAACCAGCAGCGATGTCAACCTGACATGGGAAGCGACCACAGATCCCGATGGCGACCCGGTAACCTATGATGTCTACGTCAGTCTGGATGCGTTTGATTTGGGTGTTCCGGTTGCATCGGGTATTAACGTCAATAACTATACCTATTCCGGTAGTGATGGACAGACGTATTACTGGACGGTTCGTGCTGATGATGGCAACGGAAACGAGACTGCAGCGAACCAGACCTGGTCATTCTCCATCTCACTGGATGATCCGCCAACGGCGTTTGATCTCTCCAGCCCTGCAACCGGGACCGTTTCCGGAACGTCGTCTGTAACCCTGACCTGGGGTGCTGCTACAGATCCCGAGGGCGGACCGATCACGTATAACCTGTACGTGTCAACCGATGCCGGTAACCTGGGCGCTCCTGTCGCCAGTGGCTTGTCAGGAACATCCAATGTCTTCACCGGGTTGGATGATACCCAGTACTGGTGGACGGTCAGGGCCTATGATGGTAACGGGAACGAAACCCAGGCTTCACAAACCTGGACCTTCTCGATTTATGTGGAAGAAAATCCGGCCGCTTTCGAACTGACATCACCTGCCGATGGGAGTACTGAAGGTGCTACTGCCGTTACGTTGCAGTGGAACGCCACCACAGATCCCGATGGCGATGATGTAACCTATGATGTTTATGTCAGCACGGATGCGGGTAACCTGGGAACTCCGGTCGCCAGCGATCTTTCCGCGAACAGCTATGTGTTCAACGGAACCGACCTGACCACCTATTACTGGACCGTTTACGCTAAGGATACCAATGGCAACCAGACCCAGGCGAATTCGACCTGGAGTTTTGGTATTGATGTTGACTATGCGCCGAACGCATTCAACCTGTTGACGCCTGCCAATGGTTTTGTCTCCAGCACGCTGGTAGTAAACCTGACATGGGAAAGCACAACCGATCTCGATGGCGAAGCCATTACCTATGATGTCTATGCCAGCACGGATGCGGGTAACCTCGGTGCGCCGGTGGCAACGGATTTGTCCGGGACAAGTTATACTTTTGCCGGCGCGGATAACGCGACCTACTACTGGACGATTCGCGCCAAGGATGGTAGCAATGAAACCCAGGCGAACCAGACCTGGAGTTTCTCGACAGATGAAGAATTTCCGCCAAACGCTTTTGACCTGGTTTCACCTGCAGATTTCTACATTTCAAACGCTTCGACTACTGTCTTGCTCGATTGGGCCGCAACAACAGACCCGGATGGTGATCCGGTTGTTTACGATCTGTATGTCTCAACTGTACAGGGCGACCTGGGGACACTGGTGGCGGACGATATCAGCGCTACCCAGTACAACTATACTGGCACAGATGGCACAGCCTATTGGTGGACTGTCATTGCCTTTGATGATAATGGCAATTCAACCCAGGCGAACCAGACATGGAAATTCAGCATCTTCATTCAGGAAGTGCCGGGAGCGTTTAACCTCCTCGATCCGACTAATACTGAAACAGTCTATACGCTTGATGTGCCTTTGAGTTGGGAAGCATCGATTGATCCCGACCCGGGTGACAATGTGGTCTATGATGTGTTCGTCGGTACACAGATCTTCAACCTTGCACAGGTAGCAACAGGAATAACAAACACAACTTATACCCATACAGGCGTTGATGGACAGACCTACTACTGGACTGTCGATGCTCGCGATGCTGTTGGCAACACAACGACTGCCAGCCAGACCTGGTCCTTTACCATCAGCTACGAACCACCGCCTGATGCCTTTGACCTGAGCAGCCCGGCAGATGGAACTGTTTCACCGACAACATCCGTGAACCTCCAGTGGGATGCGACGACTGATCCTGATGGCGGAGCGATTACCTATGATGTGTATGTCAGCACAGACGCCGGGAATCTCGGCGCTTCGGTAGCGACCGGTCTGAACGCTACATCTTACACCTTCAACGGTGTTGATGATACGCAGTACTACTGGACCATCCATGCGCTGGACCCGGATGGTGGTGAAACGGTTGCCAACCAGACCTGGAGCTTCAGCATTTATGTGGAAGAAGCGCCGGGTGCGTTTGACCTGAGCAGCCCTGCCAACGGCAATGTGGAACCCGCAGCAACGGTATCCCTTGCCTGGGATGCATCGGTTGATCCTGATGGTGATGCGGTCACCTACGATGTCTATGTCAGCACGGATGCGGGCAACCTTGGCACACCGGTCGCCAGTGATCTTTCCGCTACGACATATGATTTCACCGGCAGCGATAACACAACCTATTACTGGACCATCCGGGCTAAAGACCCAAATGGCAACGAGACCCCTGCGAACCAGACCTGGTCGTTTGACATCTTTGTCGATGATGCGCCTAACGCCTTCAGTCTCGCCAGCCCCGCTGATGGATCAACCCAGGGAGCGGCTACTGTCTCCCTGACCTGGAATGCTGCGACCGATCCGGAAGGACAGGCGATTACCTATGATGTGTATGTCAGCACCGATGCGGGAAATCTTGGTTCACCGGTTTCCAGTGACCAGGCAGCGACCACTTATGATTTCACCGGAAGTGACAACACAACTTATTATTGGACAGTACGTGCCAAAGATCCGGCAGGGAACGAGACCCAGGCGGGACAGACCTGGAGCTTTGATATTTATGTAGAGGAAGCGCCAGGTGCGTTTGATCTTGCCACACCTTCCAACGGCGCCACATCTACATCACTGACAACAACATTGACCTGGAATGCTTCAACCGATCCCGATGGCGATGCGGTGACCTATGATGTGTATGTCAGCACCGATGCGGGTAACCTTGGCACACCGGTAGCCAGCGATTTGACCGTGTTGACCTACGACTTTACCGGTAACGACAACACGACCTATTATTGGACCATCCGGGCTAAAGATCCTAACGGCAACGAGACCCCGGCGAACCAGACCTGGTCCTTTGCTATCTCATACGATGATCCGCCGATTGCATTCAGCCTTGATTCGCCAGCGGATGGTACGGTCAGTCCTTCAACTACAGTCTCACTAGTCTGGAACTCGACAACTGATCCTGAAGGACAGGCAGTCACCTACGATGTCTATGTCAGCGCCGATGCCGGTAACCTCGGAACTCCGGTTGCCAGTGACCTGTCTGTCCTGACCTGGGATTTCACCGGGACTGACGATCAGACCTATTACTGGACGATTCGGGCCAAAGATGAAAACGGCAACGAACGTCAGGCCGACCAGACTTGGAGCTTCGACACCTATGTGGAAGAAGCCCCGAACGCCTTCGGCCTGGTTTCTCCTGCAAATGGCACCGTTTCCGCAACAACCACGGTTGAACTGAGCTGGCAAAGCACTTCCGATCCTGATGGCGACAACATCACGTATGATGTATATGTCAGTACCGATGCAGGCAACCTGGGCAGCCCGGTAGCCAGCGATTTGAATGTAACTGTCTACACCTTTACCGGTCTTGACGACTCAACCTATTACTGGACCATTCGTGCCAAGGACACCAACGGCAACGAAACCCAGGCAACTCAGACCTGGAGCTTCAGTATTTATGTAGAAGAGTCACCAGGCGCATTTAACCTGACCAGCCCGGCAGATGGCAATGTTGCGTCATCAACAACCGTAACCCTGACCTGGGAAGCGTCAATTGAGCCGGATGGTGATGATGTAACGTACGATGTTTACGTCAGCACCGATGCTGGTAATCTTGGCAGTCCGGTCGCCAGTGATTTGACAGTCCTGACCTGGGATTTCACCGGTGTGGATGACGAAACTTATTACTGGACAGTCCACGCAAAGGATACGAACGGCAACGAAACAGCAGCCAGCCAGACCTGGGATTTTTCCATCTATATCGAAGAAGCGCCGTCAGCATTTGACTTGAGCAGCCCGGCCGACGGAACCACGCAGGCAACGACAACCGTAACCCTGACCTGGAACGCTTCAACCGACCCGGACGGTGATGCGGTTGTTTACGATGTGTATGTCAGCACCGATGCGGGGAACATGGGAACCGCGGTTGCCACAGACCTGAATGTCTTGACCTACGACTTCTCAGGTAGTGACAACACGACCTATTACTGGACCATTCATGCCAAAGACGGCAACGGCAACGATGTTCCGGCGAACCAGACCTGGAGCTTCGACATCTATGTGGAAGAAGCGCCGGCTGCGTTCAATCTTGCCAGTCCTGCTGATGGAACCGTATCTGCGACAACAACCGTAACCTTGACCTGGAACGCAACCACTGACCCGGACGGGGATGATGTTACCTATGATCTTTATGTAAGTACCGATGCGGGTAACCTCGGCAGCCCGGTTGCCAGCGATTTGACCGTTCTGACTTATGATTTCACTGGGACGGATGACGAGACCTACTATTGGACTGTCCGTGCAAAGGATACCAACGGTAACGAGACGCCGGCCAGTGAAACCTGGTCATTTTCCATCTATGTGGAAGAATCGCCAATCGCTTTCGATCTGAGCAGCCCGGCCAATGCTACAGTTTCCAACACAACCACCGTATCGCTGGTATGGAATGCAACCACAGATCCCGACGGCGATGCGATTACCTACGACGTTTATGTCAGTACCGATGCAGGTAATCTGGGGACACCGGTCGCCAGTGATCTGACTGTTCTGACCTACAACTATACCGGGATAGATGACCAGACCTACTACTGGACGGTTCGGGCCAAGGATCCCAACGGCAACGAGACGCCAGCCAACCAGACCTGGAGCTTCAGTATCTATGTTGAGGAATCCCCTTCGGCATTTGATCTGAGCAGCCCGGCAAATGGCAGTACACAGGGATCGACAACTGTATTGCTGGCATGGAATGCCTCAACTGACCCGGATGGCGATGCGGTAACCTATGATGTGTATGTCAGCACAGATGCAGGCAACATGGGAACGCCGGTCGCTTCGGACCTGCCAGCAACGACCTGGGATTTCACCGGAAGTGACAACACAACCTATTATTGGACTGTACAGGCGAAAGACCCCAACGGAAACGCGACAGACGCCAACCAGACATGGTCTTTTGATATCTATGTGGAGGAAGCCCCGGGCGCATTCAGCCTTACCAGCCCGGCCAATGCTTCTACGCTAACCTCGACAACAGTTTCCCTGAACTGGGCAGCTTCGATTGATCCTGATGGGGATGCGGTTACCTACGATGTTTACGTCAGCGCCGACGCCGGTAACCTGGGAACTCCGGTTGCCGCAGACCTGAGTATCAGGACATTCAACTTCACCGGAGCGGATAACCAGACCTATTACTGGACGGTACGAGCCAAGGATACCAACGGCAATGAAACCCAAGCGACACAGACCTGGAGCTTCGACATTTATATCGAAGAATCGCCGTTAGCCTTTGACCTGACCAGTCCAGCCAATGGTACAGTATCTCCTGCAACCGCTGTGGACTTGCAGTGGAACGCCACCACCGATCCCGATGGCGATGTGGTTACCTACGATGTGTATGTCAGCACGGATGCGGGCAACCTCGGCGCCCCGGTCGCCAGTGACCTGAATACCACGACATATACCTTTAACGGCAATGATGATACACAGTACTGGTGGACGATTCGGGCCAAGGATACCAACGGGAACGAGACGGCTGCCAACCAGACCTGGAGCTTCAGCATCTATGTGGAAGAAGCCCCGACTGCGTTCAACCTGACCAGCCCCGCGAATGGCGCTGTTTCCGGGAGTTCAACCGTAACCCTGAGCTGGGGAACCTCCACCGATCCTGATGGCGATCCGATCACCTATGACCTGTATGTCAGCACGGATGCAGGCAACCTCGGCGCCCCGGTAGCCAGTGATCTGTCGGTTACCAGCTATGACTTCACCGGGACCGATGACGAGACGTATTACTGGACGGTTCGCGCAAAGGATGATAACGGCAACGAAACTCCGGCCAACCAGACCTGGAGCTTCAGTGTCTACGTGGAACAGGCACCGCTGGCCTTTGACTTGACCAGTCCGGCAACTGGTTCAGTTGCAGGTGCGACAGATGTTGTCTTGACCTGGAACGCGACCACCGATCCGGATGGCGATGCGGTTACCTATGATGTGTATGTTTCAACCGATGCGGGTAACCTGGGCAGCCCGGTTGCCAGTGACTTAAACGTAACGACATACACCTTCTCCGGTAGCGATGACCAAACGTATTACTGGACCATTCGCGCCAAAGACCCTAACGGCAATGAAACCCAGGCCAACCAGACCTGGAACTTCAGTATTTATGTTGAACAGTCGCCAAATGCCTTCAGCCTGAGTAGTCCGGCTGATGGTACGGTATCCGGCAATGCTACCGTAACCCTGCACTGGAATTCCACCACAGATCCCGATGGCGATCCGGTAACCTATGACCTGTATGTCAGCACCGATGCGGGCAACCTGGGCACCCCGGTAGCCAGCGACCTGTCCGTTACCAGTTATGACTTCACCGGAACTGACGACGAGACGTATTACTGGACAGTGCGTGCAAAGGATGATAACGGCAACGAAACCCAGGCGACACAAACCTGGAGCTTCAGCATTTATATTGAGCAGGCGCCGGCAGCATTCAGCCTGCTGACCCCGACAAACGGCACTGTTTCCGGCACCGCTTCTGTTGCCCTGACCTGGAATGCTACGACTGACCCGGATGGCGATGCGGTGACGTATGATGTTTATGTCAGCACCGATGCCGGTAACCTGGGAACTCCGGTTGCCAGCGATCTGGCGGGCACGACATACACTTTTAACGGCAGCGACAATACCCAGTACTGGTGGACTGTACGGGCCAAAGACCCGAACGGGAACGTAACCCCGGCAAGCCAGACCTGGAGCTTCAGCATTTATGTAGAGGAAGCGCCGTTACCCTTCACGCTTGCAAACCCGGCTGACGGTACAACCTTTGAGAGTGAAAATGTGACCGTGTCCTGGAACCTGACCACTGATCCCGATGGCGATCCAATCAGCTACGATATCTATATATCGACTGATCCGGGTGATTTGGGAACACCGGTTGTCGTGGGGCTTCCGGGACCGGCATACACCTATACCGGTAACGATCTGACCACCTACTACTGGACGGTAGTTGCCTACGATGACAACGGCAACGAAACCCAGGCCAGCCAGACCTGGTCCTTCTACATTGACATTGAACATGAACCCGGAGAGTTTGATTTGGCCAGCCCGGTTTCCGGCTGGATTTCACCTGCACAGACCATAGATCTAGTCTGGGAAACCTCGGTAGATCCTGATGGCGACCCGGTTACCTATGATATCTTCCTGGGGACAACGGTTGGTACCATGGTCGAGGTCGCTTCAAATATCGTTGATACAACCTGGGAATACACCGGAAGTGATGATACGCAGTACTGGTGGACGGTGGCTGCCAGCGATAATCATGGCAACACCGTGTGGGCGGACAACACCTGGAACTTCAGTATCTATGTGGAAGAAGCCCCCAGCGCCTTCTCACTGATTGCGCCTGCCGACGGATTTGTCTCACCGGATACGATGGTTGCCTTGAGTTGGACAGCGTCAACTGATGCGGATGGCGATCCGGTCAGTTACGATGTATACATTTCAACCGATCCCGGCGATTTGGGAACTCCGGTTGCTTCCAATGTTTCCAGCACGACCTAC
Organism: bacterium; assembly: GCA_963669175.1. Lineage (GTDB taxonomy): Bacteria > Electryoneota > Electryoneia > Electryoneales > Electryoneaceae. Next base: position 4,398,650 of record OY769902.1, on the reverse strand, counting down.
ACGTTTGACGGTGAAGACGATACCCAATACTGGTGGACGATTGTTGCGAAGGATAATCACAGCAACTCCACGCCAGTGGGGGAGACCCGTTCCTTCAGTATCTACTACGAACAGAGTCCGCTGGCGTTTAACCTGACCAGTCCTGCCAATGGCGTGGTTTCCGGAACAGCAACCCTATCCCTGAGCTGGGCCACCACAACTGACCCGGATGGTGACGCGGTAACGTATGATGTCTATGTCAGCACCGATGCGGGTAACCTGGGAACGCCGGTTGCCTCTGATCTGACAGTAACCACATACGATTTTACTGGAAGCGACGATACGCGCTACTACTGGACGATTGTTGCCAAGGATCCCAACGGCAACGAAACTTCTGCCAACCAGACTCGCTATTTCGATATTTACGTGGAAGAAGCGCCCGGAGCATTCAACCTGAGCAACCCGGCTGACGGACAAGTGATGACGTCCATTTCGGTTGTCCTGCAATGGACTGCTTCGGTTGAACCGGATGGCGATCCTGTCGTATATGATGTGTATGTCAGCACCGATGCAGGTAACCTGGGAATGCCGGTAGCTACCGGCATCAGCGCAACCCAGTGGACCTGGTCAGGCAGTGATGACGTGAGCTACTACTGGACCGTGCAGGCACGTGACAACCACGGCAACTCAACCGCAGCAGGGGAAACCCGAAGCTTCAGCATTTACATCGAAGAAGCGCCGCTGGTATTCAACCTTGTCAGTCCGGCAAACGCGATTGTTTCGGGAACTGCAACGGTAAGTCTGAGCTGGAATGCGACCACTGACCCGGATGGCGATGCAGTTACCTATGATGTTTACGTTTCCACCGATGCGGGCAACCTGGGCAGCCCGGTTGCTTCGGATCTGACTGTCACGACCTATGACTTCGCCGGTAACGATGATACTCGCTATTACTGGACAGTTCGCGCCAAAGACCCGAACGGCAACGAGACCCCAGCAAACCAGACTCGCTACTTCGATATTTATGTGGAAGAAGCGCCAGGAGCGTTCAGCCTGAGTAGCCCGGCTGACGGGCAAGTGATGCCGTCAACCTCGGTAACTCTCCAGTGGAATGCTTCGGTTGATCCCGATGGCGATCCGGTTCGGTATGATGTGTACGTCAGCACGGACGCAGGTAACCTGGGAACGGCTATAGCCACCAACCTGAACGCGACACAGTGGACCTATACGGCTAGTGACGACCAGACATACTACTGGACAGTTCGTGCGCATGACAACCACAGCAACGAAACCGCGGCGAACGAAACACGCAGTTTCAGTATTTATGTGGAACAAGCGCCAAATGCCTTCAGCCTTAGCAGTCCGACTAACGCGACGGTAACCGCATCGGCTACGGTGAACCTGGTCTGGGCTGCGACAACCGACCCGGATGGCGATGCTATTACCTATGATGTATACGTTTCCACCGATGCCGGAAACCTGGGAACTCCGGTTGCCAGTGATCTGACTGTAACGAACTACACGTTCAACGGTAGCGACGATACGCAGTATTACTGGACTGTACGCGCGAAAGACACCAACGGAAACGAAACGCAGGCGAGCCAGGTATGGTGGTTCGAGACCTATGTTGAGGAAGCGCCGGGAGCGTTCAGCCTGAGTGCTCCGACTGACGGGCAGGTGATGCCGTCAACGTCGGTAACACTTCAGTGGAATGCTTCTGTCGATCCTGATGGCGATGCGGTTCGCTACGATATCTATGTCAGCACTGATGCGGGCAACCTGGGCACACCGGTTGCGATCAACCGCACTGCGACCAGCTACACCTACACCGGCTCAGACAACACGACATATTACTGGACAGTCCGAGCCAAAGATCCGAACAGCAATGTCACCCCGGCCAGCGAAACCTGGTCCTTTGAAATTTATGTGGAAGAAGCGCCAACAGCCTTCAACCTGACCAGCCCGTCCAATGCGGCAGTATCGCCTACGACCAGTATGGATCTTGCATGGGATACGGTAACCGACCCGGATGGCGATGCGGTCACGTATGATGTTTACGTTTCCACCGATGCCGGAAACCTTGGCAGCCCGGTCGCCAGTGATCTTGCAGCAGCCTCTTATACCTTCAACGGTTCTGATGATACGCGTTACTACTGGACGGTTCGCGCCAAGGATACCAATGGCAACGAAACCCAGGCCAACCAGACCTGGTACTTCGATGTCTATGTGGAAGAAGTTCCTCTGGCATTCAACCTGATCAGCCCGGCCAACGGTACTGTCTCGGCAACAGCGGTAGTGAACCTGAGCTGGAACGGCACCACAGACCCGGACGGCGATGCGGTGACGTATGATGTTTACGTTTCCACCGATGCAGGTAACCTGGGCACTCCGGTTGCCAGTGATTTGACCGTTACGACTTACACCTTTAACGGTAACGATGATACACAGTATTTCTGGACAGTTCGCGCCAGTGATACCAATGGTAACGAAACCCAGGCCAGTGAAACCTGGTCCTTCAGTATCTATGTGGAAGAATCCCCAGCAGCATTCAACCTGCTGACACCGGGCAACGGAACCACTTCACCAACACTGGCAGTGGATCTTACCTGGGAAGCAGCGCCAGATCCTGATGGCGACGATGTGACGTATGATGTGTATGTCAGTCGTGATGCGGGTAACCTGGGCACGCCGGTCGCCTCAGATCTTGCCACAGCGGCCTACACCTATATCGGTCTGGATGATTCCACCTACTACTGGACTGTTAAGGCGATCGACAGCAACGGGAACGAGACCGATGCTTCCCAAACATGGCGTTTCATGATCCATGTCGAAGAAGCCCCGCTTGCTTTCAACATGATCAGCCCCGCCAGTGGAGCGGTTTCACCGAATGCGGCCCTGACCCTGCAATGGCAGACAACCACTGACCCGGATGGGGATGCGGTGACCTATGATGTCTATGTCAGTCGTGATGCAGGTAACCTGGGCACTCCGGTTGCCAGTGATTTGACCACAAACACCTATCTGTACACCGGCGATGATGATTCCACCTACTACTGGACGGTATACGCCAAGGATGGCAACGGTAGCGAAACACAAGCTGCCACAGGCGTATGGAGCTTCAGTATTTATGTTCAGGAAGCGCCTGAAGCGTTCAGCCTGCTGGCTCCGGTAAACGGTGCGGTTCGTTCAAACGCGGCCGTAAGCCTGCAATGGACAGCAGCGGTTGATCCCGATGGCGATGTTGTAACCTATGATGTCTTCGTGAGCTCAGACCCCGGCGATCTGGGGGCTCCGGTGCAAACGGGGGTGACGGCCACAAGCTGGATCTTTAATGGGAACGACGATACACAGTACTGGTGGACAGTACGTGCCAATGATCCCAGCGGCAACCAGACCATGGCGAACTCAACACGTACCTTCAGCATCTACGTGGAAGAAGCGCCTGATCCCTTCAACCTGTTGAGCCCTGCCGATGGGTACACTTCCGGTACATCTACTGTTGATCTGGTCTGGCAGTCTTCGCTTGATCCGGACAATCATCCTGTTGTCTACGATCTTTACGTTACAACAGATCCGGGCAACCTCGGGACGGCAATTGCCAGCGACCTGACTGACACGACATACACCTTTACCGGAACTGATGATACTCAGTACTGGTGGACGGTTATCGCACTGGATGACCAGAACAACGACACACCGGCCGACCAGACCTGGAGCTTCGAGATTTATATCGAAGAACCGCCGTCTGCTTTCGCATTGGCAACACCCGATAGCGGCAACGTCGAACCGGATTATAATGTTGCGCTGAGCTGGACCTCGTCGACTGATCCCGATGGCGATGCGCTGACCTATGATCTCTATGTCAGCACCGATGCGGGTAACCTGGGCGCTGCCATTGCCACCGGCCTGACCGATACTGCATACACTTTCACCGGGCTGGATGACACCCGGTACTGGTGGACGGTTGAGGTCAATGACGGCAACGGAAACACGGTGCAGGCTTCCCAGACCTGGAGCTTCGATATTGATGTCGAAGATATCCCGGACGCTTTCACCCTGCTGACACCGGCCGATGCTACAGTTGAACCTGTTGCGACCTTCGACCTTGTCTGGCAGAGTACCAGCGATCTGGACAGCGATCTGATCACTTATGATCTGTATGTCAGCACTGATGCAGCAAACCTCGGTGCGCCGATTGCGGCGGACTTGAGCGATACGACTTACAGTTTCAATGGTAGCGACGACACGCAATACTGGTGGACCGTGATCGCGGATGACGGCAACGGCAATACCGTTGCTGCCAGCGATACGTTCTCATTCAGTATCTACGTGGAAGAATTCCCGGCAGCTTTCACATTGGTCAGCCCGGACAGCGGACATGTATCTGGCGTAACCGAGATCGAACTGGTCTGGACATCCACATCTGATCCTGATGGCGATGCGGTCACCTACGACCTGTATCTCGGAACCACGCTTGGAGCATTGGCCGCACCATATCAGTCCGGCCTGACCGATACCACGTTTGACTTCATCGGAGCAGATGATACTCAGTACTGGTGGACAGTAATCGCATCTGATGCCAACGCCAACGAAACCGCCGCCCCGGATACCTTCAGCTTCAGTATATACGTGGAAGAAGTGCCGGGAGTATTCACCCTTGTGACTCCTGCGGACGGTTCAACGGCACCGGCCACGGAAGTCCTGCTGACATGGGATACTTCGGTTGACCCCGATGGTGATGTGGTCAGCTACGATCTCTACCTGTCAACCACACCGGGCAACCTGGGTACAGCTTACCAGTCTGATTTGGCGGATACGTTCTACGCCTTCACCGGAATTGATAACGAATCCTACTGGTGGACGGTTATCGCGGATGACGGCAACGGCAATACGACCGCCGCGTCCGATACGTTCTCCTTTGATATTTATGTGGAAGAAGCCCCGGCGGCATTCAGCCTGGCTCTTCCGGACAGCGGAACGACTTCGCCGTGGTTTGATGTGCAGTTGAGCTGGGAATTCTCCAGTGACGCTGACGGCGACCTGTTGTTCTACGATGTATTTGTCAGCACTGATCAGGGCAATTTAGGTACGCCCGATGCCGATGACCTGACCGATTCAACCTGGACCTTCACCGGTGAACATGGCAACACCTACTGGTGGACCGTGCGAGTAGATGACGGCCACGGCAATATCGTGCAAGCCAATGAGCTGTGGAGCTTTACAGTCGACACCAGCCTTGCCGGACAGGCTCCGCTGGCATTCAACCTTGCCAGCCCGGACAGCGGCGCGATGATTCCGACAGAAGATGTGCTGTTGACCTGGTATCCAACCACTGATCCCAACGGGGATGACGTGGTTTACGATCTGTATGTCAATGTCGCAACAGGCCAGTTATTTGAAAGCCCGGTTGCGACAGGATTGACGAATACTTCCTACACCTACACGGGTATTCATGATACTCCATACCGTTGGACAGTGATCGCACGTGATCCTATCGGCAACGAAACCCAGGCAAACCAGATCTGGCGTTTCCAGGTTCATACTGCCAATCCGGGCAATGCTCCCGGCGCCTTTGCGCTGGTCGCGCCGGACAGTGGCTGGACCTCACCGAGTACCGTTGTACCGTTGAGCTGGAACGCATCCGTTGATCCTGATGGCGATGCCGTGTTGTATGATGTGTACGTGAGTGATGCAGAAGGCGTAATCGGGACGAGAGTTGCGGGTAATCTGGCCGGAACCAGCTACAGCTACAACGGCAGCAATCTTGATACCCTGTTCTGGACTGTCTACGCAAAGGATCCGGATAACAATATGACCACGGCGGACCAGACCTGGAGCTTTAATATCAACACCTCCACGGCCAACCAGCCGCCGACTGCGTTTGCCTTGGCCAGCCCGAGTGACGGTTTCGTTTCCCCGACCACTGATGTGTTGATGACTTGGGAAACCTCCACCGACCCGGAAGGATCTGCGGTATCCTACGATGTCTATATGTCAACCGTTTCCGGTTTCCTCGGAACCCGGGTAGCGGATGGTTTGACAGTCCCGAGCTACACGTACAGCGGAACAAACAATACAACATATTACTGGACCATCATTGCTTACGACGAGAACGGCAATTCAACTTATGCCGACGATACATGGTCCTTTGAAATTGATCAGACGCAGGCGAACAACGCGCCGTTGGCCTTCAACCTGGTATCCCCGGATGACGGCTGGGTGTCGCCGAGCGTCAATGTGCTGTTCAGTTGGGAAAGCACGACCGATCCTGATGGTGACGCGGTGAGCTATGAAGTTTACCTGAGCGCCACATCAACCGATATCGGCACACGTATCGCGGATGGCCTGACCGGAACCAGCTACAGCTATACCGGGAACGACGGAGAATCCTGGTACTGGACCATTCGTGCGGTGGACAGCTTCGGTAATGCGACAGCATCTACCCAGACACGATCCTTCAGCATCAACCTTGCCAATGCCAACCAGCCGCCGGTGGCCTTTACGCTTGCCAGCCCGAGTGATGGCTTTGTCTCACCTGATGCCGATGTCCTGCTGACTTGGGGTGCTTCCAGCGATCCAGAAGGCACCACGATCGTATACGATGTGTACACATCGACTGTTGCCGGATTCCTTGGAACCCGAATTGCAGATGATCTGACCGGAAGCAGCTACACCTTCACCGGCAGCGACAACACAATGTTTTACTGGACTGTGATCGCCGCCGATGAAGTGGGCAACACCACGCAGTCAACCGATACATGGTCTTTCGAGATCGACTTGACGCAGGCGAACAATGCGCCCGTGGCGTTCAACCTTGTATCCCCGGATGACGGCTGGGTGTCGCCGAGTACCGACATTATCCTGAGCTGGGAAGCATCAACCGATCCCGATGGTGATGCGGTTTCCTATGAAGTGTATCTCAGCACGACTTCAACCGATATCGGAACACGTATCGCTGATGGCCTGACCGGAACCAGCTACAGCTATTCCGGCAACGATGGGGAAGCATGGTATTGGACAATTCGTGCCGTGGACAGCTTTGGTAACGCGACCGAGTCCAACCAGACACGTTCCTTCAGCATCAACCTTGCCAACGCCAACCAGCCGCCGGCAGCCTTTACGCTTGCCAGCCCGACGGACGGCTTCGTGTCGCCTGTAACGAATGTGCTGCTGACCTGGGGAGCGTCCAGTGATCCGGAAGGAACTACGGTTGCCTACGATGTCTACGCATCCACTGTTGCCGGATTCCTTGGGACACGGATTGCCGATGACCTGACCGGAAGCAGCTACACCTTCACCGGCAGTGATAACACGACATACTACTGGACCGTGATTGCCGCCGACGAAGCGGGTAATACCACGCAAGCCACCGACACCTGGTCCTTCGAGATTGACTTGACCCAGGCGAACAACGCGCCGACCGCCTTCTCACTCGCAGCGCCGGATTCTGGCTGGATTTCTCCCGCTACGGATGTATTGTTGAGCTGGGAAGCTTCAACTGATCCTGACGGAGACGCGCTGACCTACGAGCTCTATCTCAGCACAACCTCAACCGATATCGGTACTCGTATCGCCAGTGGCCTGACCGGAACCAGCTACAGCTATGCAGGAAATGATGGCGAGACCTGGTACTGGACCATTCGCGCGGTGGATGCCTTCGGTAATACAACCCAGTCCACTGAGACCTGGGCGTTCAGTATCAACATCGCCAACGCGAACCAACCGCCGGTAGCCTTCACGCTTGCCAGCCCCACGGATGGCTTTGTTTCCCCGGATACCGATGTGCTGCTGACCTGGGAAGCGTCGAGTGACCCGGAAGGCACTACGGTCACCTATGATGTGTACGCATCGACTGTTGTTGGATTCCTTGGCACACGTATCGCAGATGACCTGACCGGCACCAGCTATACGTATACCGGCAGTGACAACACGACTTATAACTGGACCGTGATCGCTTCCGACGAAGCTGGCAATACCACCCAGTCCACCGACACCTGGTCTTTCGAAATTGACCTGACCCAGGCCAACAACGCACCTGCCGCTTTTTCGCTGGTTGCACCGGATGACGAGTGGGTATCGCCAAGTACGGATGTAATCCTGAGTTGGGAAACGTCAACCGATCCCGATGGTGATGCAGTTACCTATGAAGTCTACCTCAGCACGACTTCAACCGATATTGGCACTCGTATCGTCGATGGCCTCACCGGAAGCAGCTACAGCTATTCCGGCAACGATGGCGAGACCTGGTACTGGACCATCCGCGCCGTGGATGCCTTTGGCAATACAACGCAATCGAGCGAAAGCTGGTCTTTCAGCATTGATATCACCAATGCCAACCAGCCGCCGGTAGCCTTTACGCTTGCCAGCCCAACGGACGGCTTCGTATCGCCTGTTACGAATGTATTGATGACCTGGGAAGCTTCAAGCGATCCGGAAGGAACCACGGTTAGCTATGATGTGTACGCATCGACTGTTGCCGGTTTCCTCGGAACACGGATTGCGGACGATCTGACCGGGACCAGCTATACCTTCACCGGTAGCGATAACACGACCTATTACTGGACCGTGATCGCGTCCGATGAAGCGGGCAACACCACCCAGTCCACCGACACCTGGTCTTTCGAAATTGACCTGACCCAGGCCAACAGTGCGCCCTTGGCTTTCAACCTGGTATCTCCGGATGATGGTTGGGTATCGCCGAGTACGGATGTGATCCTGAGTTGGGAAAACACTACCGATCCTGATGGTGACGCAATTACCTACGAAGTGTACGTCAGTCCGATTTCAACTGATATTGGCACTCGTATCGCCAGTGGCCTGACCGGAAGCAGCTACAGCTATTCCGGCAACGATGGCGAGACCTGGTTCTGGACGATTCGCGCGGTGGATTCCTTTGGCAATACAACGCAATCGACCGAAAGCTGGTCTTTCAGCGTTGATATCACCAATGCCAACCAGCCACCGGATGCGTTTACCCTGGCCAGCCCGACAGATGGTTTCGTTTCACCGGTTACCGATGTTCTGATGACCTGGGAAGCGACCACGGACCCGGAAGGCACAACGGTTACCTACGACGTTTACGCTTCCACCGTTGCCGGATTCCTTGGCACTCGTGTCGCGGATGACCTTACCGGAACCAGCTACACCTTTACCGGCAGTGACAACACGACCTGTTACTGGACTGTAATTGCCGCCGATGAAGCGGGTAATACCACACAATCGTCCGATACCTGGTCTTTCGAGATTGATATCGCTCAAGCCAATAATGCACCGTTAGCTTTCAGCCTTGTGGCGCCGGATTCCGGCTGGATATCACCGAATACCGATGTTATTCTGAGTTGGCAGGCTACGACTGATCCTGATGGTGACGCGCTGACCTACGAACTCTATCTCAGCCCGACCTCGACCGATATCGGCACCCGTATCGCCAGTGGTTTGACCGGAACCAGCTACAGTTATTCCGGCAACGACGGTGAGGCCTGGTACTGGACTGTTCGCGCGGTTGATGCGTTTGGCAATACCACTCAATCCACGGAGAACTGGGCGTTCAGCATTGATATTACCAACGCCAACCAGGCGCCGGATGCATTTACTCTTGCCAGCCCGTCAGACGGTTTCGTTTCACCGGTTACCGATGTGCTGTTGACCTGGGAAACTTCCAGTGATCCTGAAGGCGCATCAGTTAGTTATGACGTCTACATTTCGACCGTACCCGGTTTCCTGGGTACTCGAGTGGTGGATGGTCTTACTGGTACCAGCTACAGCCATACCGGCAGTGATAACACAACGTATTACTGGACTGTGATCGCTTCCGACGAAGCAGGAAACACGACACAGTCAACCGATACCTGGTCTTTCGAGATTGATTTAACCCAGGCGAACAATGCCCCGTTGGCGTTCAGCCTTGTCGCGCCGGACAACGGTTGGGTATCCCCGAGCACGGATGTTCTGCTCAGTTGGGAAGCGACGACTGACCCGGATGGGGAAGAGGTCAGCTACGATGTTTACGTAAGTGATATCGTCGGATTCATCGGTACACAGGTAGCTTCGGGCCTCAATGGTACCAGCTATACCTGTTCTGGCACTGATGGAGACCTGTTGTACTGGACCGTGATCGCTTCCGATCCGAACAACAACAGCACGCAGTCCAGTGAAACCTGGTCCTTCAGCATTGATACTGGAACAGCCAACCTTGCACCGGAAGCTTTCTCTCTGGTCAGCCCGGACGATGGCCATGTCAACCCGGTCAATGATGTCCTGTTGAGCTGGGCTGCATCTTCTGATCCGGAAGGCGGGGACATTGTCTACGATCTGTACCTGAGTGCAGTATCCGGATTCATCGGCACACGCATCGCATCGGATCTGGATGGTACCAGCTACACCTATACCGGCGCTGATAACGACCTGTTCTACTGGACCGTGATTGCACGTGATGAAGCGGGCAATGCCACCCAGGCATCGGAAAGCTGGAGCTTCTCGATTGACCTGACGCAGGCAACCAACCCACCGACGGCATTCTCGCTGGTGAGCCCGGTGAACGGATTCAGTTCACCCAACTCGCTGGTCAATATGGTCTGGCAGCAATCGACAGACCCGGACGGCGGCGCAATTACGTACGATGTCTACTTGAGTACGGTGGATGGTTTCATCGGCACTCGTGTTGCCAGTGGATTACCCTTTACCACATTGGCTTATAACGGTACACCGGGGGAGACCTACTGGTGGACCGTGATGGCAGTGGATGCGAGCGGACGTGAAACCCAATCCACGGAAACCTGGTCCTTCAGCATTCAGAACACTGTAGTCGGTCAGCCGCCGGTAGCGTTCAACCTTACAGCGCCGGACAGCGGCAGCACATCGCCCACAACCGATGTGACCCTGAGCTGGCAGGCAACAACCGATCCTGATGGCGATGATGTTAGCTACTCGGTCTATGTGTCCGATGATCCTGCTGATCTGGGTACGGCTGACGTTATAGACCTTGCCGGAACATCCTGGACCTTTACCGGGGCTGATGGTGAAACCTGGTACTGGACTGTACGCGCTTCTGACGGCAACGGCAACGACCGTCAAGCCAGCCAGACCTGGAGCTTTACCATTGATGTCGATCTTCCCGGCAGCGCACCGAACCCGTTCGATTTAGTCGGGCCTGCTGACGGCAGTATTCAGTTCTTCCCGGATGTGGATTTAACCTGGCATGACACGGATGACCCGGACGGCGATGATATCACATACGACGTTTACATGTCAGAGGTGGAAGGTTTCCTTGGCAGCCGTGTCGCGCAGGATTTGACTGATACAACCTACACCTTCACCGGCAACGACAATACTCAATACTGGTGGACTGTACGTGCGGTGGATGCAACCGGACGTATTACCCAGGCGAACCAGACCTGGAACTTCACCATTGATGTGAACCTTCCCGCAACCGAGTTCAGCCTGCTGGCGCCGGACAGCGGTATAATTTCAGGCATTGAAGACATCCTGCTCAGTTGGGAAGCGTCGAACGATCCTGAAGGCAACGATGTTTCCTATAACGTCTATGTATCCACCGACCTTGGGAACATGGGCGCAGCAGTAGTTGAAGACCTTGAAGGAACATCCTGGACCTTCACCGGGGTTGATGGTGAGGCGTATTACTGGACGGTGGAAGCGTGGGATGGTCATGTCGGAACTACCTCAGCGCGCGAAACCTGGCGCTTCGCTATCAATACAGGGTCTGTGCCGCCCTTCAACCAACCGCCCGCCGAATTCAGCCTTACCGGACCGGACAGTGGTATTGTTTCGCCGTTGACCGATGTCCTGCTGAGTTGGGAACCTGCGGTTGATCCGGATGGCGATGATGTGTTCTACGAAGTCTATTTGTCAACGGTTGAAGGCTTCATCGGCAGCCGTATGGCTGGAGGTTTGACTGCGACATCATGGCTGTACACCGGCGCTGATGGCGACATATTCTACTGGACCATTCGTGCGGTCGATGAAAATGACCTGGCGACGTTGTCCACTGAAACATGGACCTTCAGCATCGACACCGGCACCATGCCGCCTGCGAACAACGTCCCGAACAGCTTCGCACTGACCGGACCGGATGACGGGCATGTGTCCCCGGATGAATCGGTTCTGCTGAGTTGGGAAGCCACGGATGATCCCGATGGTGACGCGGTTGTTTATGATGTGTACGTATCCACCATCGAAGGTGAACTTGGCACACGCTACGCAGCCAACCTGACCGGAACCAGTTTCGAGTTTGGCGGATCAGAAGGCGAAACCTACTGGTGGACGGTTCGTGCGCTGGACACATATCACCTGTACACGCAGGCGGATCAGACCTGGAGCTTCAGCATTGATGCGACCCAGGCGAACCAGCCGCCGTTAGCCTTTGATCTGACCAGTCCGACAGATGGTTACCTGTCCCCGATGACCAGTGTGGATCTGACCTGGGCAGCGACAACCGACCCGGAAGGTGAAGCGATCAGTTATGATGTTTACATCTCATCGGTCGCAGGCTTCCTTGGGACCCGTTTCGCGGGTAACCTGTCCGGAACCAGCACAACCTTTACCGGGACCAACGGTTCAACCTATTACTGGACCGTAATCGCTTCCGATGAGAGCAACAACGAAACCCAGTCAAACTCAACCCGCAGCTTCACCATCAACACCGACATCGCCGGTGATCCACCGTTGGCGTTCCACCTGGCCTCGCCGGACAGCGGCTACATCTCCCCGGTCACAGATATTGATCTGAGTTGGGAAGGTACGACTGATCCAGATGGTGATGCTGTCAGTTACGATGTCTACATCAGCGATGATGCGGCTTACCTGGGCGCACGTGTTGCCAACGGACTGACCGGAACATCCTATACCTACACCGGTGTCAACGGCGAGACCTCATACTGGACTATCCGTGCTGTTGACGATAACGGTATGTGGACCCAGGCGAGCGAAATCTGGTCGTTTACCATTAATACAACCATACCCGGAACTGCCCCGGTCGCTTTCGATCTGGCAGCGCCGGATAACAACAGTACATCACCGTACGAAAACATTACCCTGAGTTGGGATGCTTCGAGCGATCCTGATGACGGCGCGGTCAGCTATGAAGTATTCGTGTCACAGCAGCTCGGATTCCTTGGCACACGTTACGCTTCCGGCCTTACTGGAACCAGTTACGAATTCACCGGCACAGACGGTGAATCCTACTGGTGGACGATTCGTGCGGTTGATGAAGACGGCATGTGGACCCAGGCGAACCAGACCTGGAGCTTCAATATTGACACCGGGGCAGCGGCAGGATTGGCGCCATTGGCTTTCGATCTGGCCGGACCGGATGATGGTTATACGTCACCAAATACCGAAGTCAACCTGAGCTGGTTTGAATCGGCTGATCCGGATGGCGGCGACATTGGCTATGATGTTTACGTCTCAACAGTCGCAGGCTTCCTGGGAACACGTGTTGCCGGTAACCTGACAGGAACCTCGTACAGCTATACCGGCGTGACAGGGCTGGATTACTGGTGGACCGTACTGGCCGTGGATGAAGACGGTATGTACACCCAGGCCAGCCAGACCTGGACTTTCAGCATTGATACCAGCATCCCGGGCAATGCGCCGAATACTTTCAGCCTGAACAGCCCGGCAGATGCAAGTGTCATTACAACCCTTGCGGTTGATCTCGCCTGGGATGCGACCACTGATCCGGATGGCGACGATGTTACCTACGATGTGTATGTAAGCAATATTCTTGGTTTCCTTGGCGCTCGTATCGCCGGGAACCTGGCTACCAACGAAACAACCTTTAACGGTGAAGACGGTGAGACGTATTACTGGACCGTATTTGCCAAAGATTCCGATGGTCACCAGACCCAGGCGAATGAGACCTGGAGCTATACCATCAACATGACCCAGGTAGGGGATGCACCTTTGGCGTTTGATCTGGCATCACCGGACAGCGGCTATGTGTCGTCGGAGGTGGATGTCGATCTGAGCTGGAACGCGACAACCGACCCGGATGGCGATGATGTGACCTATAGCGTCTATGTGTCAACCACACAGGGCGCATTCGGCGCGCCCATCGCCAGCGGGTTGGCTGGTACGTCCTATACCTTCACCGGAACCACCGGGCAGACTTACTGGTGGATGATTCGTGCACGCGATACCAACAACAATGTTACCCAGTCCAACCAGAGCTGGAGCTTCGATATTGATGTCGCTATTCCCGGAACTCCGCCGCTGGCATTTGACCTGACCGGGCCGGATGACGGCATGGTGTTCGCGCAGGAAAGCGTCATTCTGAGCTGGAATACGACAACCGACCCAGACGGTGGAGCTGTGACCTATGATGTCTACGCTTCAACCGTGGAAAATGAGTTGGGCACACGTATCGCCAGCGACCTTACCGGTTCCGGTTTCGAGTTCTTCGGTCTGAATAACACCGAATACTGGTGGACTGTGCGCGCACTGGATACGGACGGCATGTGGACACAGGCGAACCAGACCTGGAGCTTCAGTGTGAACCTGGGAGAGCCGGGAAGCGCACCGGAAGACTTTGACCTGGCTTCACCTGCAGACGGTTCTACTTCCGGCAGTGAAGACGTGGAACTTGGCTGGAATGCTTCTACTGATCCCGATGGCGATGATGTAACCTACGAAGTCTATGTGTCCGAGATCGAAAACACCCTCGGCCAGCGTGTCGCACAGGATCTGACCAATACAAGCTGGACCTTCACCGGTGTTGACGGTGGTCAGTACTGGTGGACCGTACAGGCGCTTGATCCGAGTGGCCATGTTACACCTGCAAGCGAAACCTGGAGTTTCGATATCTTTGTCCAGGAACCGCCGCTGCCATTTACGCTGGTCAGCCCGGAAGACGGTTTCCAGTCTGCGGATACACTGGTACTGCTCAGTTGGGAAACCACTACGGACCCGGATGGTGATGACGTACAGTACGATGTCTACATCAGCCTTGATCCGGATGATCTTGGTGAAGCGATTGTCAGTGATCTGGACGGCAACTCGTACGAGTTTGACGGCGAACGTGACGCGACCTACTACTGGACAGTATTCGCGCATGATGATGCCGGAAACAGTACCGCAGCCGATGATACCCTGAGCTTCACCATCGAAGAAGAAGCAATCGGTAATCCGCCAGGCGCGTTCAGCCTTGCCGGGCCTGATGATGAATACAGTTCACCGTACACCGATGTGGACCTGAGCTGGTTTGAGTCGGTTGATCCTGACGACGACGCGGTTACCTACGATGTCTACATCAGTACTGTGGAAGGTTTCATCGGTCAGCGTGTGGCGCAGGGTCTGGATGCCCTGTCCTATACCTGGAACGGTCAGGATGGTGATACGTACTGGTGGACCGTGAAGGCTGTCGATAGCAACGGCAACCAGACACAGTCTACCGAAACCTGGTCGTTCAACATTGATACAACCATTCCGGGCTGGCCGCCGGTTGCATTCGGCCTTGCCGGACCGGATAATGGCTATGCCTCGTTTGTCGCAGATGTACTGTTAAGTTGGGAAGCGTCTTCCGATCCGGAAGGCGGAGATATCGTATACGATGTGTACGTCAGCTATGATCCTGCTGACCTGGGCGCTCGTGTCGCGGCCAACCTGACTGGTACATCATACCAATTCACCGGCATTGATGATCAGACGTACTGGTGGACGGTACGCGCTGTGGATGTTGATGGTTACTGGACTGCTGCAAACGAAACCTGGAGTTTCAGTGTCGATACAGATATCCCGGGTGATGAGCCTGTGGCGTTTGATCTGCTGACTCCGGAAGATGGTTACACCTCAACCATGCAGGATGTGGCATTGACCTGGGAAGAGACGACAGATCCTGATGGTGGAGCGATTACCTATGATGTATATGTATCCAACGATATCGCCTTCCAGGGAACCCGTGTCGCAGCAAACCTGACCGGAACCTCACACATCTTCACCGGAATTGAAGGGGAGTCCTACTGGTGGACAGTCCGTGCGATCGATGAAGACGGCATGTGGACACAGGCCGACCAGACCTGGTCCTTCAGCATTGATACAGGTACGGTCCCGCCGCAGAATCAACCGCCGTTGGCGTTTGACCTGGCCGCTCCGGATAGTGGTTGGGTATCAGTCAACCCGGAAGTTGACTTGAGCTGGTTCGAAGCGGTTGACCCGGATGGCGATATCGTCACGTACGATGTCTACATCTCGATGGTGCAGGGCTTCCTTGGCAACCGTGTCTCGGAAGGTCAGGAAGGAGCGTCCTACAGCTTCACCGGAACAGATGGTGTAACCTACTGGTGGACGGTGATTGCGGTTGATGCTTACGGTCTCTGGACCGGAGCTTCTCAGCAGTGGAGCTTCAGTGTTGATGAGACGGTTGTTGGTAGTGAACCCAACGACTTCAGCCTGATCGCACCGGCAGATGAATCTACCCTCAACGATCTGGCGGTAACATTCCAGTGGAACGCGGCTACTGACCCGGACGGCGATGATGTGACCTACGAGCTGTACGTTTCCACGGTTGACGGTTTCCTCGGTACACGACTGGTATCAGGTTTGACCACAACTACCTGGGACTTCACCGCTACCGATGATACCGAGTACTGGTGGACGGTTCGTGCTGTCGATGAAAACGGCAACTGGACACAGGCGAGTGAAACCTGGAGCTTCCACATCTTCGTGGAAGATCCGCCGGGAGCCTTTACCCTCGCCGCGCCGGACAGTGGCAGTACCATCCGCACAACCACTGCGGACCTGAGCTGGTACGAATCGATTGACCCGGATGGCGATGAAGTCACCTATAGCCTGTTTGTCAGTACTGATCTGGCGAACATGGGTGCTGCTGTCGTAACCGATCATGAAGCCACTTCCTACGCTTACACCGGAACAGACGGTGACACCTACTACTGGACAGTAACCGCAACCGATGTCAACGATAACAGCACAGCAGCCAGCGATACGTTCAGCTTCACCATCGATGCTACGGTTGTGGGTAATCCGCCGAACGCATTCAGCCTTGCGGCGCCTGATAGCGGCAATGTGCTACCCTATACGCAGATTGACCTGAGCTGGTTTGCCGCGGTTGATCCGGATGATCAGGATGTCGTGTATTCGGTGTACGTGTCTACGATTGAAGGTTATCTCGGAACACGGATGGCGGCGAATCTTGAAGAAACATCCTTCAGCTTCACCGGGCAGGATGGAGGCACCTACTGGTGGACCGTACGCGCTACCGATGAGGACGACAATGTCACCCAGGCAAGCGAGACCTGGAGTGTCAGCATTGACCTGAGCAACGTCAGCAACCCGCCGACCGCCTTTGCCCTGATTTCTCCGGAAGATGAGGCGCTGGTTGGCATGGAGGCTGTGGACCTGGTCTGGAACACATCCATCGATCCTGATGGTGGCGATGTGAGCTATGATGTGTACCTGTCCCTGTCTGAAAATGACCTGGGTACACGCTTCGGTCAGAACCTTGCCGATACAACCTTCACCTTTGACGGTGTTGATGAAGTCACCTATTACTGGACTGTGATCGCTGAAGATGAGGATCATAACCAGACGAACAGCGAAACATGGTCATTTACGATTCATACTTCCGGTGTCCCGGCGCAGTTTGCCCTGTTACTGCCGGAAGATGGCGCACACATCAACGATGACACGGTTACGGTAAGCTGGGAAGAGACCTTCGACCCGGATAACGGCGATCCGATTACCTATCATCTTGAAGTTGCGGCAGACGCACAGTTTACCAGTTACTTCACCTTTATCACGGACGAGCAGGAATGGACGTTGACCGACTGGTTTGCGTTGGCTGCTGAGTTGTCCGTGAATGGTGGTGACCAGGTTGAAAAGCAGGATGATGGATTCGCCTCGTTAGCCTCGTCAAGCCGTGGGAATACCTTCGGCAGTATGGAGGTCAGCCTTGGCAGCAGCGTAGCGCTCGGTTCACACAACGAGGGTGACAGTGAGCTGGATGAACTGCCGGACGATGTGACCATCTACTGGCGTGTACGTGCATTCGACAACGACAACCTCTACACCTACGCTGATCCGGGTGAAGATGGACGTGAATTCAGCACCGATCAGTACGAAGCGCCGGAAGCCTTCAGCCTGGTCAGCCCGGCGGATGAGGATACGGCCTGGAGTACGTCTGAAGTCCTGAGCTGGGATGCCAGTACCGATCCCGACCCGTACGATACCCCGAGCTATGATGTCTGGATCGCACAGAACAGCCGGATGTTGAACGCTACCCTCGAAGCGGACAGCATTGAGGATACGGAATTTACGTTCGCTGATCTGGAAGACGACCACACCTACTGGTGGACGGTACGTGCGACTGACAGCAACACCGAAGGAACCTGGGCGGAAGATACCCTGTCCCTGCATGTCTACATTGTGGAACCGCCGGAAGCCTTTACGCTGGCGTATCCGAACGATGAGGATACCGTCGCTCTTGAAGCAGTGACTGTACGCTGGAACAGCGCCGATGATCCCGACCCGGGCGACGAGGTCAGCTACGAAGTACAGTGGTCGGCTGACGCAAACTTCATGTCAGTCTTCACGGAAATCACAACCGATACCTTCCTGACCATCAGTGACCTGGAAGAAGTGATGACCAGCATCGGGACCGGTGGAAATGGCATTTCCGGTGATGATGGCCTGGCAAGCTTCAGCCCACGCAACGGTATACTCGCTACGGGCAGCATGCAGGTTGCAGGCGAGAAGAGAACCGAAGTGACCGGATTTGCTTCCAGTACGTCAAAGAAGAAAGCGTCTGTATTTGGCGCTGAATCAGGTATTGCTACCGCATCGAACCAGTTTGGCAGCGCTTCTGAGATTGATGATTCCCGTTGTGGTGCGACCGGTGAACTGGATGAACTTCCGGACAACACCACGATTTACTGGCGGGTGCGCGCCATTGACAGCTTTGACAGCACGACCTGGGCCAACGGTAACGATGATGGCTGGTCATTCGAGGTAATTCGTCCCGATGCGCCGACCACCTTCAGCCTGTTGACACCGGATAACGGCAGCAGCCTGACCGAAACGGCGACGACATTGAGCTGGGAAGTTTCAACCGATCCTGACCTTGATGATGAAGTAGCGACTTATCGTGTCTGGTGGGCGACCAATGCCGATTTCGAGGATGCTGACTCGGCCGATGTGACTGAGCCGACTCTGGCAATGGACGACCTTATCGATGATACGGTCTACTGGTGGAAGGTCAGGGCGTTGGATGACAATACCAACGGTACACTTTCACGCCAGGTATTTGCCTTCCAGGTCTACATCCCGGAAGCGCCGAACGGCTTCAACCTGAGCGGTCCCGCAAATGGCAGTACGGTTGCGGAAGACAGCGTGCTGTTGACCTGGCGTAACACAACTGATCCCGATCCGGGTGACAGTGTAACCTTCGTTCTTGACTATTCGACGTCATCTGATTACAACAGCGCTTCGACCTTTACGGAAACCCTGCGCGACACAGCCCTGTTGCTGGATGATCTGGAGAATACCTTCGATAACGAGACCGTCTACTGGCGGGTTCGTGCCGTAGATATCTTCGGACTGGAACGCTGGTGCAGCTCAGGCAGCAACGGCCGTCATTTCAAGGTTCGTATCGCACATGCACCGGTTGCTTTCGATCTGGTCTACCCGGAAAAGAAGGCGGTTATTGCTGACACGACAGTAAGCTTCACCTGGCAGGAATCGTCTGACCCGGACTTCGAGGATACCTTGCGCTATGAACTGCTTCTCAGTCTTGATCCGCAGTTCCCGGATGTGAAAACACTGGTCTACGATGCTATCGAAGCTGCGCAATTCCATGCAACTGGATTGCAGGATGACAGGACCTACTACTGGAAGGTTCGTGCTGTCGATACGAACACGGAAGGCACCTGGTCAACCTCGTCCGGTAATTTCACCACAGCACGTCCTCAAGCGCCTACAGCGTTTGAACTGGCACGTGTTGCCGATGGTGACACGCTGAATGTGGATGATATCCGTAACCTGCTGTTCACCTGGAAGGCTTCGGTTGATCCGGACCCGAACCAGGATGTGAAATACCGTCTGATTCTGGAACAGGATTCTGTCGCCATTGAAGATGCGGTGTACATGGATTTGATGGTTACCGAATCACCTTCGATCGTGCTGGAGGTTGCCCCGGAACTGTCTCACCGTTTCTGGGATTCCACACTGCATTTCACGTGGTATGTACAGGCAATTTCGGCGGGTGATACGGTTGAAAGCGACAGTCGCTTCCAGTTCCATGTTGAGCCGAACCGCAAAGATATCCCCTCACGTTTCTCGATGGGCGCCCCGTATCCAAACCCATGTAATCCGACTACCCAGGTGCATGTGGGCTTGCCACGTGCAGCGCATGTGCGCATCGAGGTGTTCGACATGCTGGGACGCAGGGTGGATATCGTAACCAGCCAGCAGTATGCCGCCGGTTACCACGCTTTCCACTGGACGGCAAAGGGCGCTTCGGGTACGTACATCATGCGTGTATCAACATCCGAAGGCTGGTCAGATATTCGTAAGATTGTTTTCTTGAAATAAAGGGAGTGGCGGCGTCACGGTGGAATGAAACCGTGGCGCCGGTCATGTCCCGGGGAGGTCACGTGATTCACGTGCGCAAACAAAAACTGGTGATCTTGAGTCTTCTGCTGGCCCTGATGGGGGTGAGCCAGGTTAATGCGCAGGAATCCTTTGTAATCGATGTGGTTACGGAGGGATCAGGCGTAATCCCACCAGTTGCCGAGTTACTCGTTGAAGACCCGTTTCCACTTGCCAGCCTGCTGGATATGCACAGGGCGGAACGCTATGAACGTGAATACCTGGGCGAGTGGGATCGTGCCAATGGCTACATGTTCAGCGTTCACACCAACACGCAGCTAGTGCTGTCCAAGTCCTACAGCGCGTGGCAGGTTCCGGCCTATTTCTTTTACCGGGACTGGGTGTTCGGGCTGACCATGCCCATGGTGGAAGGACGAAGTTTCGGCTATCGTGGCCATGATTTCAATGCGTCCGGGTTTGGTGACCTCAGCATGACACTGGGCTACTCTTTTCCATTACCGGTGGGAATGAGTTACGCTGCGGCTATGACACTCAAGTTCCCGACGGCCAACAGCGGCGCTTATCGCAGCCGGATGAATACTCCGCTTGGCACCGGCGCGACGGATATGATCCTGAGCGTCAACCTCATGCACGCCATGCCGTTCGGGGATGTCCAGGTGCTGGGGCAGTGGCGCTCAAACGGGGATCAGAAACATGTTCTGCGCGCGGTTGATCCAAACGATCCAACACATGTCATTGATACAGAATACGATGTTCACAATGCGAATGCCTTGTTGCTGAAAGTAGTGTATAACCATCGCTACTGGGATCTGGTAGACAGTTATTCCGGTTTCCACCTGAAGCACCTGTTCGAAGCGCCCTATACGGAATGGAACAAGGTGGACAGTGAATGGGGCGCTTACTCGTCCAGCTATCCGGGGATGCCGTCTTTGACCACACTCGAATGGTTGCTGGGGGCGAACTATTATTACGGTCCCTTCACCGGACGGGCTCAACTGGTCATCCCGATTTCAGCGAACTACGGTGATCGCAGTGCGGAAAATTTCCGTGATGTTGAATTCCGTTTCGGCGTAACCTGGTTCTGGGCAAGGGAGATGTCTCGTTCCCAACAGCGTGATCACCAGTTACGTGAACGTATGAAAGAGCGGCAATATCGTGAACGGTACAATCGATAGGGATGGGGAGGCGATCATGGTGCGACATTTGAAAGAAAGAGTTCTGGACCCGGGCGCTGCCGACCTTTTCCGTTGGATTTTCCTGTTCGCGGGGATCAGTGCAGCTTTCCTCTTGTTGGTTTCATGCGATAAGGACGGTCCAATAGAAGTGGACTATACCAGTGGCGGTGTATCGCTGCAATTCGTTTTTCCGGACAGTGTCCCGGACATAACCAGCAGCATCACGGCTGAAGTGCGGATCAATCCGGATGGCATGGCCGCCTATGAAGAGACGATCATTATCACACGTCAGCATGGCAACCGTCCTCTCGAAGTCCCGGTTGAAACCGCCTGTGTGATTACGGTTATTCTTGATCATGCCGGGGTTACCTGGCGTGGGTCAGTTGCTGTACCGCCTCTTAGTGCGGGGAGTAGTTTTATCGCGGGGGTGCATTTACTTGAACCGGGAACAGAACCGGTATTTCGCATCCTGACGCCTGATACGGTTGCTACCAGCAGGAACATCCGACTGGCCCTGTATGGCCCCGGCGCTGACAAGATGCGGATTACCAATGTTCCAGCCATGGATTCGCTGGCGTTGGATACACTCGTATGGGAAATGGACTGGGTTGATCACGATTCCCTTCCCGAATGGATATTGCCCACCGGCGCCGGGATGAAATATATATTTGCACAGGTGGCTTTTCTGAATGGGGATACTTCCGCTATTCTGATTGACAGTGTCGGTGTTGCCGGACTGACCGGCGATGTTGTGATAATGGGAGATTCCGTTTATACCGCGTACCGCAATGTCACGTTGACCATGAACGCTCCGGGCGCGTCCGAGATGATGATCACCCGGATAGACGGGACAGATGATGGTTCGGTGATGAGCGGCAAACGTGGCAAAGCGAAGCCGGATAAATCAGGTATAAGGGCAACATCCTCAGAATGGATTCCCTATGTCTCATCTTATGAAGTTGAATTGCCCACAGGCGAAGGCTTGAAATGGGTGGAGGTCGCCTTCAGAAATGAATTCCTGATTGAAGCCGTCGCCGGGGATACGATCAGCACCAAGCCTATCGATGGCAGCATCAGCATTCAGACTGATGAGGATATCGTCAACTATACCGCAATCCCGCTTGAGCTTGAGGCCTACGGCGCGATTGACATGAAAATCGGACTGAGCCAGAACAGCAGTGACATCGATTGGGAGGAATTCCAGTCGGAGTATACTGTAGACTTGCCCCAGGAATCAGGCTGGCATACTGTTTATGTCTGGCTGCGCAATGATTTTCTGACACTTGGCCCCTACCGTGATTCGGTAGGTGTTGACCTGGACGCCAGCATTCAGGAATTCACCTGGACATCATCGTCGGAAACTGATGTCGCACCCGGTGATACGGTTTATTTCAACCTGTTGGCCGATTCTGCATTTTATGGGCAGGAAACGGGCGGTCTGGCAGAAGTAGCTATCCAGGGCTTGTCCTCCCGAATTCAACTCGAAGACCAGGCAGATGGCAGCTATACCGGGAGTTGGGTTGTCCGAAACAGCAGTCCCCAACTTTCTTCTGCAACCATTACCGGTTACTTCACAGATGTTGCCGGAAATGTAGCGAATTCATACATGGCTGATGAAACCCTTTCCGGTGGCGGTTTGACTGCCGGTACGATGAGGTCATTCCCTCTGGGCAACAGCGGTTTACAGGTACAGATGGTGTGGATTCCGCCGGGCAACTTCCAGATGGGAGCCCAATCGGGTGAAGTTGGAGCTGATTTGGATGAAACTCCGGTACATGATGTTACTTTCGCTTACGGTTTCTGGATGAGCCGTTCTGAGATGACACAATCGCAGTACGAAGCAGTGATGGGGAGTGGTAATGTATTCCCCGAATTCCCCGGCTCCAGTCGGCCGGTTGAAAATGTCAGTTTCGGTGAAGCGCGGATTCTCCTGACGGTTCTGAATTCCGGTGAGAGTCAACAGGTCTGGCGTATGCCGACAGAAGCGGAGTGGGAATACGCCGCTCGTGCCGGATCAGACACACGTTTCCCCTGGGGAGATGACAGCGATTATTCCGAATTGGGCGGTTATGCCTGGTTTACGGATAACAGCAACAATACGACTCACTATGTCCGTGGTCGGGATGCGAATTCCTGGGGTCTCTACGATATGTTCGGCAATGTATGGGAGTATTGCCAGGACTGGTATCATGATAGCTATACCGGAGCGCCGGAAGATGGTTCAGCCTGGAATACTCCTTCCGGAAGTGAACGTGTGATTCGAGGCGGAAGCTGGAATGATGCCGGTGCAGAATTGCGTAGCGCCAGCCGTGACAGCCGTACAGAAACTGAAAGAAGTGGAGAAGTTGGGATTCGTCTGGTTCATTTGGATAGATGAATACGATACAGGTGATTGTTTTTTCACCTTTTAGTGAGATAATCTCGCAAAAGATTAGGGGAGTTTAAGGTTTTGCTATGCAGGAAACGGCGTTGTAGTTTTACGTACATTGTGTACCGAAACAAGGGGGAGGAAAGCGGAGCAAGCGGTGTGATCTGCGTGAATCCCATTCGACAACCAAAAGAGTTCATCGGAGGATACGATGGCCCTCATGATTAACGACAACTGCATTTCCTGCGCAGCGTGTGAAGATGAATGCCCGGTAAACGCGATTTCCGAAGGCGATGACATTTATGTGATCGATCCGGACGTGTGCGTGGAATGCGAAGGTCACCATGACGAACCGCAGTGCATCGAAGTCTGCCCGGTACAGGAAGACGACAATCCCTGCATCGTCAAGGCCTAAGAAGTTCTCAGCATTGTTCTTTGCGCCCCGGATGGGGCGTTTTTTTTTGGTCGGATGACTGTATCCGACATTACTTTCAAGAAATACTATATATACCTCGAAGAGTATAAAACTGGCGAAAAATGGGACTGTTACCTTTTCATGATGTCAAGTGCAGGACGTCATTCAGGTATTGGAGAAAAGGTAACTGTACCAGATTTTTCGCCAGGAGCCACTACAAAACAAAACCAGCCGAAATCGGCTGGTCCTGTGGTTGCTTCTGAAATCATGGGGGCGATCCATGAAAATCAATGCTGAAGTTGTCAATGGTTGCGTTGATACACTTCAATACCGTGCTTGTCTGGAGTGAACCTGATCTGGTCATCGTCAAAGGGGACAATGTGCTTTCCATCAGGATCCATGCGCTGAATCGGCTGGGGATTGGGACGCCATACGGACGGATGTCCACTGTAAAGCGGGAATTCCGAATCAATGATGTGTTCGTCGGCCGACAGTGCGTAAACATAGGGATGCGGCTCCATCATACCGAAATCACCTGGCTCGCCAGAAAACGGCAAGTATTCGACTGGACGAGGACGTGCCATGGCAAAACTGCTCAATACCAGGATTCCAAGCATCAGTGCAATCAGTTTTCTCGTTGTCATGAGGGTGTCCTCCTGTAAGTGTATGAAAAACTTTGTCTTCTGCTTTCTGTCGGGTATAAGTGCAACCGATGTGCCAAAAGAATTCAGGGTGATCAACGAGGTGGGCTAAGATCCTTTATGGGTGTGGGCTACAGGTTTTTACTTTTTTTTGAGGTGTGATTGCCGAGCGGATAACGGGCAGTATTTTGTCCATATTTCTCTTGCGAACTGCTACATTTTTCCAGCCTGTGTTTCGTTTTGCAAAGCGAAGTAAGACTCCACAAAATCAAGTAGTTTATAATTCATAGGCAACGACTCGAGTAACTTTGTACTTTTGTTGAACAAGCTTTTTTGTAACTCATTAAACCTTGCTTAGTTAAGGGGAGTTAAATCTCCAATTGCCTCTAGCGTTTGAGAATAATGCAGTTTATATTTGATCCCAGCAAGGCTAAGGGAACTCCCCCGTCTGTAGGAAGATTCCCTTAGCCTTCTTTACCGTTTTTTTATTCATAGCGTTTTCATTTTCAGGCAGCGCCCGCCCCGAGAAGACGGCGCGCAAAAGGACGTAGGGGGTGTTTCATGGCGGACAAGTCGTTCAACGCCTTCGCAATGGCCCAGAAACAGTTTGACCATGTCGCGGAAATACTTGATCTGGATCAAGCAACTCGTGACCTGCTCCGTAATCCGCTTCGTGAATACCATTTCAGCATTCCGGTTCGGATGGATGACGGCAGTTTCAAGGTGTTCCGTGGGTTCCGTGTGCAGCATAACGATTCACGTGGTCCCGGTAAGGGTGGCATTCGTTTTCACCCGCAAGAGACCGTTGACACGGTTCGTGCTCTTTCCATGTGGATGACCTGGAAGACAGCCGTAGTCGATATTCCTTTAGGTGGTAGCAAGGGTGGCGTAATCTGTGATCCTCACAACCTGTCCATGCGTGAACAGGAAGCCATTTGCCGTGGCTGGGTTCGTCAGATTGCAAAGAATGTCGGCCCGTTGGCTGATGTTCCCGCGCCAGATGTCATGACCAATGGTCAGCACATGTTGTGGATGCTGGATGAATTCGAGCACATCCACGGCGCGAAGTATCCTGGTTTCATTACTGGTAAGCCCGTAGGCATGGGCGGCTCCCTGGGCCGTACCGAAGCCACCGGCTTTGGTGTGATCTTCACCCTGCGTGAAGCTCTTCGTGAACTTAACATCCGCACTGCCGACACCGTCGCCGCCGTTCAGGGCTTCGGCAATGTCGCGCAGTACGCTATCCGTCTGTATCAGCAGCTCGGTGGCAAAGTTATCTGCGCCTCCTACTGGGATCAGAAGGATGAAAAGTCCTACACCGTACGCAAGATGGAAGGCATCGATGTGGACGAGCTGCTGACCATCACTGACCGCTTCGGTGGTGTTGATGGCGACAAGGCACGTGACCTCGGTTACGAAATCCTTCCGGGTGATGCATGGATCGAGCAGGATGTGGACGTCCTGATCCCGGCGGCGATGGAAAACCAGATCACTGCTGACAACGTCAACAAGATCAGCAACCGGGTGAAAGTTATCGCGGAAGGCGCCAATGGCCCGACCACCCCGGAAGCCGATGAAGTGATTCACAGCCGTAACATCTTCATGATTCCAGACTTCCTGGCCAACGCCGGTGGCGTGACCTGCTCCTACTTCGAACAGGTACAGTGCAACCAGAACTACTTCTGGGAGAAGGACGAAGTCCTTGGTAAGCTGGATCTGAAGATGACCTCCGCTTTCCTGTCGGTCAGCGAACTGGCGCGTCGCAAGAAGCTGTACATGCGTGATGCGGCCTATGTCATTTCGGTGAGCCGTGTCGCCCAGGCCTGCAAGGAACGTGGCTGGGCATAAGCAGTACCTTGCAGTACCCAACATAGTTGCATTTCGAACGCTCCACCTGGATACTACATTGTAGAAGTCCGGGTGGAGCGACTTTCTCTACAAGTAAGAATTAAGAATTAAAAATTAAGAATGAGTTTGGTGAATTAGGAATTAGGAATTAGGAATTGTTAGAGTGTTGAAGATGATTAATGGAATAGAAGACTTTGTTAGCTATCACTTTCTTTACCTTTTTTACCTTCTTTACTTTATTTACTTCAATTGATACAGCCGCACCATCGCGCTCAAGGAATGTTGAACATAGTCAATGCGAACTTCGTGTACTCGTGCGTTACGTTTTCCGATTTTCTGGATGGGGAGGTAGAACCACAATTTCTTTGCCGAATGGGGCATAGCGCCCTTGTATGGCCCATTTTTGATCTGGGCTGACAGCAGGAATCCAGCGCCCTCACCTACAGCCTTTCGGGTGTACATGCGCAGAGAACGGTCCTCATCCTCGGGCAGGTAGGTCAGCGCGGCCAGCAATCCTTCCATCCGGGTGGCTGTCGGTGTAATGGCCCCCCAGGCGACAAAACAGCCCGGCGGTGTGAAGTGGATGGCACGGTACCAGGATTTCCAGATCAGGATTGTGCTGACAATCTGTTGCGTATGATTCAGCAGGTCTTCACGAGTGTATCGTGGATTCTCAATCTGGTCGTAGTGCGGCCACAAGCGCGCAGTCGCCAGCAGGGACCAATGATCCGGCTCAACCAGCCACGCCCCATCACGTTCGTTCGCAAGGTAACCGATACCGTTCAGTGCGATTTCCAGCCACTCTGTATTTCCGTCCAGTTCGTACAACAATATCAGTCCCAAAGCCGCTTCGCCGGGGTAATACTGCGAAGTTGAGGTAGTGTCCGGTCCCTGGTCTGCGTAGTAGTACGAGTTGAAAGCCCCATTCTCGCGTTGCATGAATTGGATGAAACGCGCCAAACCCTGCATTTCTTCCAATGGCACAGTCCCCGGGAACAGGCTTTCCGTGCTGGCCATGGCGATCAACCCGAGCCCGGCGCCGCCCAGTTTGGCTTTCAGGGGATAGCCGGTGATGTGCGGTAATGTCCACACTGCGAGGATGGAATCATTTCCCTCGACAGGCGATAATGATGTGGTTCGCATATAATTGATGGCCCGCAGGATCGCGTCACGGTTGGCGTCCGTAGGATTGACTTCCTGGGCCATGCACATGGAATAAATGGAACCGGCATGACGCAACATGTTGTATTCACGTCCGATGCGAAGTTCTTTGTCGAGATGAATCCGGTAAGCAAACCGTCCTGACGAATCACACGCCGTATCCAGATATGCTGTGGCTTCAATGATGCCCGCCCGCAAGGCTTCCTGATTCGGCTCCTTTTTCCGAACCAGGTAGCCGCTGGCAAGCCATGCCGTCAGCGCGATCAACACGACGCTGATTATCACGAAGTTGCGGTGTTTTTTACGGTTCAAGTCAATCATCGTCGGGCTTTCCGGTTGATGTTCTCACTGTGCAATAAACTCGCTTGATCTGTTCAGATGGTTAGTGAAGAATTCCATCTATCCACTATATGATAGACTTCTTTCAGGTAATCAAGCAACCCGGGAATCGCAGTTATCGGGATGGGACGTGCATAGCTGCTCAGTGTTATCCGTAGCGGGAATGCAGTGAAGGCGCGTCGGTTATAAATAGGGCTATTCGCTGTATCGATTGGGTAAACCACTGGCTGGATACTATGTACTTAATGGTAAAGGCGGCCAAATCACCTCGAAGAGGTGACACTTGAATAGCGTGGTGCGTAAGCGCCGGGAATACAAAGGCTTCCACACCAATTGTTTCCGAAGGATACGCACATTTGACGAGTCAATCAGGATTTTCTTTTAAAGAAAAGAGGAAACAGTGATTCGGGTTCTCTTAATCGGCAACAGGCTCCTTCAACGTACAAACAAGTAATATAATCTTGATTGAGTTGCATGTAGAGGTAGAGTATGATACTTTTTACACAATGATATTTCAATGCACGGAAGGATCGAACGGATGAAGGTTTTATTCAGATAC
Organism: bacterium; assembly: GCA_963669175.1. Taxonomy (GTDB): domain Bacteria; phylum Electryoneota; class Electryoneia; order Electryoneales; family Electryoneaceae. The sequence goes on along the minus strand of OY769902.1, from coordinate 4,369,588 downwards.
GTGATGATACTTTTATTATTCTGTCCGCTGTTGTCATTCGGTCAGGACAGCTTGAATGTCAGCCTGCTGTCACAGGTGCATCACAACTGGAGCTTTGCTTTCGGGTTGGATGTACAGGATGACATTGCCTGTGTCGCCACCTACTGGACCGGCCTGCGTGTTCTGGATGTCTCCGACCCGACCAACCCCACTGAACTGGACTCGTTTATCTGCGATGCCACTTGCAAGGATGTTGTGGTGCGGGATTCTCTGGCTTATGCCGTGTTTGCCAATGATGATATGGCAACTGTACCAGGTTTATACATCTTCAACGTCAGCAATCCTTCTGATATCGCGCTAATCGGCCATATTCTGTTCAACGGCAATCTTGATAGAATTATCCTGCAGGATTCGCTACTGTTCATGCAAAGTGATCGTGAAACAGTTATTGTTGATATTGTTGATCCAGCAAATCCAACGCAAATCGGTTATTATCTTGGCCCATTTTGTGCGACAGTCAGTTGTATTGATGTGTTGGGCGATTATCTATTTGTTACTGCGGAAGATTCCGGCTGTAAGGTGGTTGATGTCAGTGATCCATCAGTGCCTCATGCCGTGTCAACCATCGCCTTGGAAGATGTCCGGGAAATTGCCATCAAGGACAGTGTTGCCTGGCTGACCTGTTGGATGGGCGACTCTACAATAGTAAAATCGTACGATATTCGTAATCCGCTGAACCCGGTTGAATTAGCCGAATACTGCCTGAATTATATTGCCTGGCAAATTGACATTTATGATACGCTGGCCTTTATCGGCCTGTCTGAAGACATTTATGGTCATTCCAAGGGAATGCTTGCTCTTGATATCAGCGATCCAACCATGCCTGACAGTCTGTTTACCATGAATCCAGTGTTCTATCGAGCCTCGCAACTAAGTGTAGAAGATGATATTGCGTATATCAGTGATGACCGAAGAGGGGTACGTTGTTTCGATATAACCGACCCGAACCTGGTCCATGAGATTGGCTATTTTGCTGCGCCTTATGCGATCTATGATCTGGCTATTCTGGATACGATTCTATACGCTGTTGATGCAACAAAGGATCTTTGGATACTTGACGTTTCGGATCCCGCTGCTCCGGAAGTTGTAAATTATCTGCATATTGAAGATTTAATGACAGTAAGTATTCCACAAATCTATTCTGGTTTTCTGTACTTGACGCATCCATTACTGATTTTCGATGTCAGCGATCCTGTCCACCCCCAGTTGTTGTCAGCCCCAGAAGAGCCCATCGGATCAAACGGTTTCATTCAAGGGATTGGCGACTACATCTATGTGACGACCGGAATCAACCAGTTAGCCATTATGGATGTCTCCGATCCATCTAATCCGGAGTGTTTGACCATAATGGACCAACCGCAAGCTGTTCATGCGATACTTGATTCAACTGCCTATTGTGCAAACGATTCAGGAATTGCTGTTTATGATATCAGTAATCCTGTATTGCCGGTCTTTACGGAACAAATTCCCATAGAAGGATTGTTCAGTAATATTGATACATCTAATGGTTTTATATATTGCGTACATTATCCATATGATAACCCATATATAAAAATATCCAGAATAAATAGTAATGATGGTGAATATATTACAGAAGAAGCTTGTATTGATAGTATATTAGTAATACATGATATGATTATGTATGAAAATAAAATGTATATGGCTGGTGTGTCAGCCAATATACGAGATTATTATACAATTTACATATTGGAATTTGATGATAGTATGCATTATAATAAACTTGGCTACTACTTGCCTGACTATCCAATGGGTGCAGCTGGAATATATTGTTCAAATAATATTATTTATAACTCATCTTTTACAGACGGAATAGCTATATATTACACATATGATCTTGATAATATTGACAATGAATTATCTTTCAACGTGCCTGCGACTTTTGCATTGACAGATATTTACCCGAATCCATTTAACTCTACTGTTACTATTGTTTTCTCTCTTCCAGAATCAGGCTTTGTAACCATGAATCTATATAATATTCTGGGTGAACAGGTGTATTCAACAGGAGAATACTATCTTTCCGGCGAAAACAGGTGGACTTTCAATACTGATTCTGAAGCTCCCAATCTTGCCAGCGGCACCTACTTTCTTCAAATAGATTATCGTAAACAAACTTTTACCAGAAAAATTATATTGTTAAAATAAGGAAATACTTCCGGTAGGTTTGGCGATTTGCTTCTTGTTTGCGACCTTTGTATTCGGGTTGGCAATCGGAAGCGATCGCGTAACATGCTGGAGGACAAGATGTTACATACTTCAACGAGCCTGTATGACCGGTGTATGGAGAAGACGCCGGAGCAGGTGTTTGTGAACTCGCTTCGTCGCGAGTTTGAGCTTTCACCGGCTGCGAGTACGGGGATATTGGAGCTTGCCAAGCGTTGTTTGTTCGGTACGATGCCGTCAACGCTTGGCAAGCTTCGTTTTTTATGTGCGTCCAAGAAAGCTCGTCACGGTCGTCCCTTACGCGAACAAGACCTGATTCGTGTCGAACTGACACTGGATGACGGTGTTGAGGACTTGGATGTTCTGCGCGAACTGGGCGCTTCATCGCTTCGTCAGCAACGGATTCTTCGGCTAACCGAAGAGACGTACCAGCAGGGTGGGTTGCTGACACAGGAGGATCTGAGTCGTCTGCTGCACGTTTCAGATCGGACCATCCGCAAGGATATTGCGTTGCTGCTTGCTGACGGGAATACGGTGCATACGCGTGGCTACGACCATGACATTGGGCGTGGGTTATCGCACAAGGCACGGATCGTTGATTTGTACCTGGGTGGCCGGACCTATGATGAGATCATCCGTCTGACACGTCACAGCGCGTTTGCGATCAAGCGCTATGTGAGTACGTTTGGACGCTTGTTGCTTCTGCTTAGCCATGACATTACCGAGCTGACCGACCTGAGCCGTCTGCTTCAACAGAGCGAACGGTTGACGGGTGAGTACCTGGATCTGTTTGCAAAATACAAACAGGGTGATCACTGGCCGACAAGCTATGTCGAACTTCTGGAGCAGTTGCAAGCACAGTATCCCTCAAAAAAAAGAGCGGGACAAGGTGGCGGAGGCGTCCATGAAAACTGAGGTACGGAACCGTTATGAATCCCTGCCGAAGCGGAACTTTCGCACTGCGATCATCCGGTTGTTGGAAGAGCAGTACAAGATTCTTGGCAGCCACAAGGTCTTGGCCATGGTGGCGGATGACATCATGCAACTGCACCGTGAGTTCTATCCGGATATCGAGCAACGCAGCGGTGGCAGTATTGTGTGGCGTACGACAGGTGCACAGTGCCACAAGCCCAGCTATGGGACACGGGTAGAAGACTATGAGGTGAAGACCGTCATTCTTCCGCTTGTCACTGAAGAAGATGTGGTTGATCGTATTCGTCGCCACTATGGAAAAGACGGTGCGGGCAAACAGCGCGACAGGGATATTGCAGTGCTGGCGCGGTTGGTGAAAAGCGCGTACGAACAAGGCGGGTTATTAAGCGGCGCGGAATTGAGTGTGTTGTTGAACCGGTCGCTGACGACCATTGGCAAGTACATCCAACAGTATCACGAAACGCATGATGACATCCTGCCGACGAAAGGAATCATGTTGGACCAGGGAAGCCGTCCCACACACAAGGCCGCAATCATTGACCTGTACGAACAGGGCTATCCGGAACCGGATATCGCTCGCTTGACCACGCATACCCTTGAAGCGGTGGGTCGTTACTTGCGATCTTACAAAAACATCAAGTTCCTGATGGTCAAAGAACTTAATCTGATGGAAATTGTGCGTACTACCGGACTCGGACGTAGTACAGTGGTCCAATATCAGAAACTGGTGATGCAGTATCATCCTGACCTTAAACCTAAAGATAAACAAAAAGATACAACGAAAAAGGACAAGAAAAAGTAACCACTATCAACTGAAAACCTACCGGAAATATTTCCTAATAGTAAGTGAAACAGGCGACCTGATGGACAGGGAAAGATCGTGAGATCATTTTCTGGAATACAACGCCTTGTCCTGATGCGCTCATGAGGACTGGCTTGAATCCTGATAAGGCAAGAGTATTTCTGCCGTAGCGATAATGGAAGTTGCATCACATGCGGATCAGGCCACCCTGGCTGACAATTGTGTTGTTGAAAGCTATAAATGAAAATCCATTTTCAGAAAAAAATTACCCCTGCTTGTAAGCAAGCAGGGGTAAATTAAAGGTAAATTAAAGGTAAATTACAGGCATATCACAGGCATATCACAGGATAGAATGGTATACAATACAATACAATACAATCAAAACTTGTTATGCAACAGTATGTATGTAAAACTGTTTAATTCCTAATTCCTAATTCTTAATTCTTAATTCCTAATTCCTAATTCCTAATTCCTAATTCCTAATTCATCTAACTACACTGTAAGTCTTCCGATGATCTCCTTGATTGTTTTCTCCGCCTTGTCTTTCTGGATCGGGCAGGTTCCGGCTCCGGGCAGGCCACCGCCGCCGTATTCGTCCATCAGTTGGCCGACATGGGTCGGGTGGGAGCGGTCGAAGATGCTCTTGCCAACCGCGCACATGACCTTATCCTCATCACGGTGGTCGTAGAGGCGGACATTGATGTTGCACTGGTCGAACAGGGCGAAGACCATGAAACGATTGCCCTTGGGGACATCTGCTATGCCACGGAAGTCCGTGACCGACACATTCGCAACCATTTTGGTATGTTTGCTCAGTGCGGCCTTAAAGGCTTCCTGATCCTCGAAATACTTGGCGATCCGTGCTTTCGCGCCCGGCAGCTCCAGCATCTCGTTGATGGTCATGCCTTCACGGATGGCGTTGATGATCTCCATGGAATACTCACGGAAGCGTCCGAATCCACTGCGCGGGTCCAGGGTATAGCCCAACAGGATCCAGCGGTCGGGATCGAGGACGTCCTTGTGAGTCAGGGTTGCACTGTCGAGACGGTCGGTTTCGTCGAGCATCTCACGATAACGTTTCAGCTTGGCTTTCCCGTAATACTCGTAGACGATACGTGCGGCGGAATCGGCGACACCGACTTTACCACGCACACCGTCCGGCATTTCTTCAACTTCTTCAGCTTTGTTATGGTGGTCAAACCACATGCTGGCGTTGGGATGCAGCGGCAGGTTTGAAAGAATATCACCCTTTTGAACATCGACCAGCCCGTCTTGCATGTCCTTGGGATGGACGAACAGGATATCGTTGACTTCTTCGTGTTCCATGATCATGGCTGCGGCGACAATGCCATCAAGATCGGCACGAGTCAGGATGCGCATGCGTACCTCCTGGCGTGGTTGAAATATTGGTGTGATTTGAAAGTGTACGGCACCAAAAGGTATTTTAACAAGAGATCTGGCCCTATTGCAGAGAAAATGTCTTGCAGAGAGTCCGCATTTTAGCGTATTTAACAGGTGTCAGGAACGAATCCCCTTGCTCAGCAACTCGTAAGCGTTTACATTTGCTAGGTGTGCCCACGGGAGAGGGCGCAGATATACCATCCTGCAAGAGAGGAACATGGAACTCCATTGTTGGGGAGTACGTGGTTCAATCGCTGCTCCGTTAAGTAATTCCGAACTTCTTTGGAAGATAGAAAATGCCCTGTCAAGGGCGATGGACGCCGGTGTTACCCGGAAAGACGAGATTCCGGGATTTCTGGAAGAACTGCCCTGGTACGTAACACAGACGGCTGGCGGGGACACATCCTGCTATGAAGTGATCGCAGGCGACCAGACAATTATTCTTGACGCCGGCACCGGGTTGAGACGGTTGGGGCTGGACCTGTTGCGTCGAAAAGGCGGGCAGCCCATGGATGTGCATATCCTGCTGTCACACACGCACTGGGATCATATCGCAGGTTTTCCCTTCTTTGTCCCAGCCTACATTCGTGGCAACAACATTCATATCTACGGTGTCCATCCGGATCTGGAATATCGTTTCCGTACCCAGCAGCAGCCGCCGTTTTTCCCGGTAGCGCTTGCGGATATGGGCGCGAACATCATTTTCCACCAGTTGCGTCCGAACACACGTTTCATGATCGGTGATGTTGAAGTTGTCAACAAGACTCAAAATCACCCCGGTTCCAGTTACGGCTATCGTTTGAACCGGCAGGGAAAATCGATTGTGTACAGCACCGACTCCGAGTACAATGACCTGAGTGAGGATGCTGTTACGCCCATTATTCGCTTTTTCCAGAATGCGGACGTGGTCATTTTTGACGCGCAGTATTCCTTCATGGAGAATGTGGAGAAGGAGGACTGGGGACATTCCAACTCCTTCACCGGGATCGATTTTGCGGTTGAAGCCAATGTTGAACTGCTGGTGTTGACGCATCATGAACCGGCTTATGACGATAAGAAACTGGTGGAGATCCTGGATAAATCGCAGGAGTATTGTGAGCTGAGCAGCGAGGACGGCAAACTTGCGGTTGTACTGGCAAGTGAAGGTCTGCATCTCGAGTTGTAGAGTATCATGTCAGTTTGATTATTCAGCGGTAGCTTGTCATTCAGTTTTGCAACATACACTGTTACAAAAGAAGGTAACGCCATGCAGATGTCGATTTCGGAAAGTCAGAAGGGCGAGGTAGTCATTGTTCACCTTGATGGCCGGTTTGACGCCGGTACGTCGGGAAAGGTGGAGCAATACCTCAAGACGAAAATTGATGGTGGTAATGGCAAGTTGGTGCTTGACATGGAAAAGGTGCCGTTCATTGCCAGCGCCGGGCTTCGTGTTGTGCTCGTGATCGTGAAAACATTGCGTCAGGACAAGGCGGGTGATCTGAAGATCGCAGCGTTGCAGGATTCTGTCAGGCGTGTTTTCGAAATCTCAGGCATGGATCGTGTCCTGAAGCTTTTCCCAACTGTGGATGAGGCGATAGCGGACTTCCAGTAGAACACCATTACGGTGTGGAACGGATGGCATCGTATGACTAAAACGTACCAGTTCCCGGCGGATACCGCGATCCTGGCGGACATTGGCCAGCTCGTGGCGGAAGCGAGTGATCGTGTTGGGCTTGATGACACGGCTGCTTCGGATGTGCAGGTGGCAGTGGATGAAGCCTGCACCAATACGATCGTACACGGTCTTGAAAAAGACCCGTCCAAATCGTTCTCCCTGACAGTGGAAGAACAGGAAGATCAATTGCTGATTTGCTTGCGGGAGCGTGGGAAGCCATTTGATTATGATAATGTGCGTGAGCCGGACCCCGATGCGCCGCTGGAAGAACGCTCCATCGGCGGCCTCGGTATTTTCTTCGTAAAACAACTTATGGATGAAGTTGAATATCATGTTGAAGAAAATGGCGACAAGATTTTAACCATGATCAAGAAAAAAGCGTAGGGAAGTTTTCGATAGGTTGTACCTGTTATTTTTTGGCTGATATGTCCAGGTGTTACCAACAACAGCAGAAGTTCACCAAAGGGATGTCGAGCGGATTTTCTAACGAAAGGTCATGTTCCAGATGAACGGCAAAGTGAAATGGTTTGACGAGAAAAAGGGATTCGGCTTCCTCGAGGTCGAAGGTGGACAGGATGTGTTTGTTCACTTCAGCGCGATTACCGGTGACGGTTTCAAGACGCTGACCGAGAGCGAAGAAGTTGAGTTCGAGATGGATCAGGGCCCCAAGGGACCGTCAGCAAAGAACGTCAGACGAGTTGGGTAATGCAGTCAGTTGATTGACTTATCCGCCCTTTCAGGGTTTAGAGCCGCCTCTTTCCGGGCGGCTTTTTTCTTGTGCTCTGCATGAGAGGGGGACATGTTCAAGTGGATAAAGAAGTGAAAAATGGGACTGATACCTTTTCATATCCTCAAATGCAGGACAGTCTCAATAAGTATTGATGAAAAGGTATCTGTACCGAATTTTTCGCTTTTTCCAGCTTGATTAGCTTATATACGAAAATGTTGGTACAGTTACCTTTTTCGCAATAAGTTTTCTCGGATAACACGTAATCAGGTATGTATATCAACTATTATTTGTAATTCTTGCCAATTCATTGGCGTAAAAGTGTAACAGTCCCCATTTTCTGCAAAGAGATGCCTGTTTATTTACCTCAGACGGGTGGCCCTGTACGTTTCTAACAGTACCGCAAAAGAGTGCATGGCCCGATTTGCCGGAAGTGTAGTACGATCCTCTCGATGTGATGACAATATTTGTGAGTCGTAGGCCTGTGATGTGGATGATGAGCAAGTCGGGAGCCTGGGTGGCCCGTTCTGCAACTGAACCTGTTTCCTTTAGAACGGCATCCTCAAATACTCTGGGGAAACCCTGACACAGAATACAGTTATGAGCGCATCGGGACAGAGATCGATTGTGATATCTATTCCTTAGAGTACCCGATCATGTCCCGGCTGGGTGGCCCGATTTGCCATGTTGTGATGCTGACTTTCTTGAATGCTTATGTATATTGCCAGAAGGGTTGTGTCTGAGACGCTTTTAGGAGGCAAGTCGGGATTGTTGCGATGTTCACTATTAGGACCAATGTTTGATTGGCAGATTTTGTTACAATCCCGACTTTGCCTATCTGAGTACGATATGCGAGAAAGCCCTGTTCCCGAATCATCAAGTACGACAACAGCATCACCATCATCATCACAGGGCAAAATCGGGCCACCCGATCTCTTTGTATATTGATGCCCGTACTAATGCAGAGTAGCCCGGCCATGCCCTGTCCCTTGTTTTATCTTTCCCTGGTTTTATTATGGCATGCTTTTCAGTCTGTTTATTAGATTAGACAGCATTTAAATTTGTCAACAGATAAGAATAATGGTATTGTATCATATCAATATTCTTTTCTTGAGTAAAACTATTATACCTATTTCAAGTTAAATGTGACTCTCCAGAGACTTGACTATTCATAAAAGTATATACAGTTTATACATGTATCTGTAAACTAATTCAGGAGGTGTAAGATGAGAGTCGTAATCATTAGTACAGTGATGTTTTTTTTTGATGTTAGGTTTTGCCAATGCACAATTCTCCGGTGATGAACAAGAGCCACTTCCGGTATGGTGGGAGTGTAGTTATATCGGAGGAGCTTCTGTTGCAGGGATAGCTGGGGTAAACACTGTTTCTGATCAATCTATCTATATGGTGTTGGGACCAGAAGATGCAACAGCCACTATCAGACTTGATTGGTTTCGATTAGATGAGCAAAATTCGAGCGATTCAGAAGCAATTAAAGGATATTTATATCCTAATGAACGGAATAAGTTGACGATTACTGAATCCCAAGCTAGAAGTATGGCTAATCCATACTATGAAGTGAGACAAAGTGTCGATTTATCTGGTGGATTAACAATATTCTATGTAGAAATATCAGAAAATTCTGGTCAATGTTATTTTGGGTCCGCATCTTATTCAATACATGACGCATGTGGTTGGATGTCACCGGGATATGCATCATCACCAACAAATTAAGACCTAATATTATAAATATGATACTTATAGCGGTCAAATACTATTCATGATTTTAGTAGAATGTTATTTTAGATCGCTATAAGTGTCATATATATATGTATATAATAATTCTCATATAACATCATAATACTTAAGCATAGTCATTGGAGGAGGCGTGAAATTGAAATACCATTTGTCATTGATGATAGTCCTGATTATCAGTTGTTATGCAAAGGCTTCATGGGTTTTAGATCCTTTTGGTGGACCCAACTTTGATTTCATTGTCGCTGATTCCAGTGGAGAGAAAATACTGGCTGAAATAATGGGGTCAGGGATCTGGATGACTGAAGATGGAGGGCAAAACTGGTCGCCTGTTCATTTTTCCAGCTATATGGGATCGCTTACCAATATCGATATGTATGATGCCAATGGTGATACACTATTTCTTCAGATCACTGCTAATCACGATTCGCTGACTTTCCTGAGTTTTAATGGCGGTGAATCGTGGTCTGTTATGCAGGAATCCTTCAGCGGTGCGGGCTTTAATATTGCCGGTGAACATCTCATCATAGATACAAACAATCCTGATCAATGGTATTTTCTTAATGATCAGTATTTTGCAAGATCGCAGGATGGTGGGGAAAGTTGGAATATATTGTATACAGACAATACATATAATCAAAAGGAATCGCTAATATTATGCTCTCAAACAGATGAATTGTTTATTACTTCAATTTATATATATACTGGACAAGATCCTAATTATATGGAAGGTGTTTCACGAAGTAATGATAATGGAGGAAGTTGGGAAAACATATTTAATATGCATGAGTTGTTTGGTAATGATGATTATAATTTTAAAGATGTAATAAAATTATCTGAAAATATAATTGTGCTATGTGGCAGTCCACTGTCGTATGCGGATGGATGGGATGATGGCAATGTCTTCATTTCGGAGAATAATGGCGAATCATGGGAGAGAATATTCGGTGGAGTGGCACAACGGTTTATGCCGGAAAAATTACTGTTGGATTTTGCACCCAATGATATATACATGATAGGAGATCAAAAATTTGGAATATACAAATCTGAAGATGGCGGATATCATTGGAGCAGGGTTTTACAGGGACTTCCTGAAAACGTATTCAGAACAGGATCTATCTGGCAGAATCGGTTTTCCGGAACAATATACCTGGCAGCAAATGGCTTTGGAGGTTTTTTCAAGACAACCGTGAGCGAAGAATGGGAGCTTATATCTGCACCGAACTTAGGTTCTCCGGGAAATATGTTGTTCTATGATAACGACTATTATTGTCTCCATGAATCAAAACAAGTATGGAAAAAGACTGGAATTGAAGGAGATTGGCATGAAATCGCGCTTCCAGTGGCTCAAGACACGCTGTGCACAATGTGGCCATTGCTGTTTGCCGGAGGGGATACATTGATCGCACGTTATTATCAACGTCCATTTTATGATCCTGTTGACATTGTAAACTTCATTATTTCGACGGATGGTGGAGAATCTTGGACGCCATATGTAGAAACACCGTTTTATACTAGCGATGCGTATATATGGCAGGAAGAGTATGGTGATAGTACCTATATTTATGCAAGTACAATGGATCCTGTTGGGTTAATGATATCGAGCGATTTAGGTTTGACCTGGAGAAGATCGGATTTTGCAGATAATGATTATGCTTCTCGTTTAGTAGTTGGCGATTCAGTAATTTGCCGTGTTGGAAATCGAGATATCTATTTGTCTTATGATAATTGCGAGAGTTGGGAAGCTACAAATCACCCTGGTTCGTATCTCGGTTGGCCTTCTTCACCTATCATGATTAATGATGATGAAATTTTTGTGCGAAGTGATGATTTGTATTGGCGATGGCACAACAATACCTGGTCTGTGCAGGGTGAATATCCTTATGATACATATACCACCATAGCTGTACCTCGAGATGAAGATACGGTTTTTGTCGCGAACGGTTTTGATAAAATATGGTTAAGTGACAATTATGGCGCTAGTTGGCATGTGTTGGATGAGCCATTTCCTTATCCGGGCCATACACATATGATAGAAAGAATCTATTTTGATGAAAACGCCGAGCAAATCTGGATATCAACATCCATAGGATTGTGTCATTTACCAATTTCAAACCTCTCTATGCCAGAAAAGCAAGCATCTGTTCAGCCGGATGTTTTTCTGTTTGATGCTTATCCTAATCCCTTTAACGCTAGTTTGACAATAACTTATAATCTTCCAAACAGTAAGCCGGCGAAAGCAAGAATTTATAACGTCGTAGGAAAATTGGTTAAAGAAATTGACCTTCCTTCAACAAAGAATGAGTATGTAGTAGATATGTCGACTTGGGCGTCAGGTGCCTATTTCCTCGTTGTACAGACAGACAGCCAGGTACAGACAAAAAAGGTTATGATGGTCAAATAAAAATTCAAACTTTTAAAGAGGGGCCCAAAAACTGGACAGTGTATTAGTTGATGGTTCCGCCCTACATTGAAGGACCGTAGGTTCTTCGGAAGGAGCGGAAGATGAAGCGATCCCGCAGAAAGTTAACCGCACAGTTCAAGGCATCGGTAGCGCTTGCTGCCGTCAAGGGTGACAAGACGATTTCGGAACTGGCCTCGCAGTTCGATGTTCACCCCAACCAGATCGTACAATGGAAGAAGCAGTTGCTTGAGCAGGCGGAAGGTCTTTTCGCTGGCAAACGTGGTGTGCATCAGGATGATACCGCCGCAGAGATCAAGGAGCTGCATGCCAAGATCGGTCAGTTGACGATGGAACGTGATTTTTTATCACGTGTGCTCGGACCTGGGGCAAGGCCGAGCGTAAAACGATGATCACGCCCACCGAGACACTCCCGGTCACGAAGCAGTGTGCCTTGCTGTCTGTTCCTCGATCAACGGCGTATTACAGGCCGAAACCGTTGAAGGAGCGAGATTTGACGCTGTTGCGCCGGTTGGATGAGTTGCACTTGGTTTATCCTTTCGCGGGGTCACGGATGTTGCGTGACCTGTTGCGTGGCGAAGGGTACAAGATCTGCCGGAAGAAGGTGCGTCGTCTGATGCGTATCCTGGGGATCTATACGGTGTATCCGAAGAAGAAACGCACCAGTCACCCCGCACCGGGACATACGATCTTTCCCTACCTGTTGCGTGGGTTGACGATTGACCGTCCCAATCAGGTTTGGTGTACTGATATCACGTACATTCCGCTTGCACGAGGCTTCGGATATTTGGTGGCGATCATGGATTGGCACAGCCGTAAAGTGCTGTCCTGGCGGCTGAGCAACACGATGGATCACCTGTTTTGCGTGGACGCGTTGAACGAAGCGTTGGCGAAATATGGCGCACCGGAAATTTTCAATACTGATCAGGGCGCACAGTTTACCAGCGTGGCGTTTACGTCACGGTTGCAGGATGAAGGGATTAAGATCAGCATGGACGGCAAAGGTCGCTGGGTAGACAATCGGTTCATCGAGCGTCTGTGGCGATCCCTGAAACATGAGGATGTGTATCTGAAATGTTACGAGACCTTGCGTGAGGCAGAAAAGGGTATTGGAGAGTATTTTACATTCTACAACGAAAAGCGACCTCACCAGGCGCTGAAAGGTCGAACCCCAGATCAAGTATACTGGCAAACACAACGAACAGAAGCAGCATGACCCAAACAGGAACCATCACTTAAAACTGATGAAGACCTCTCCAAACTACGGGATCCTCTTCAGCTGAAGGTTGGATACCTGATTATAATAGTGGTGATACAAATTAAATGTTATTATTGTACTATACTTATAAGTATAGTATATATGGATAAATAATAATCTTGTTATAGGATAATCATGCAGAATAGAACTATTGTGCATGATTATCCTATAATATCTATTTATTATTTTGTAATAGTTGATTCATAAATATGATAGAATAATTGCCAGGGTTGTAAAACTTGAGGAAGTTGAGATGAATTTTGAAAGATCTTCATTGATAGTTAAAACGATGCTTATAAGTTTGATGCTATTACTTATATGTAGTCTATCGCATTCAGAATGGATATCAGAATATGTAGGATATCCAGGATTTGCATTATTTGTCGCAGACTCAGGAAATACAAGAGAAATTGCTGGCATCTCAGGATCGGGATTTTGGTTAACCAATGATGGTGGATCAAACTGGGATCCTATTAATATTGAATATTATACGGGAAATATATCTGGTGGATTATTATATGATGCAAATGGTGATACAATTATTTTAGAAATAATTAGCAATGATAATCCCTTAATAGCTATTAGTTGTGACGGCGGGTATAGTTGGGAAGCGATGGATGAAAGTTTTATTGAATATACATCAACAAAAGAACATATAGTCATTGATGAAAATGATCCAGATAAATGGTATTACTTAAGTGATTATTATTTCGCATTAACAGAAAATGGAAGAGAAGAATGGCAAGTACAAGAAGAGTTTGAATACTATGTACAAAAGAATAACTATTCATATAATAGTGAATATCAAGAACATTATTATTGCGCTAATTATAGATATAATACAGAATATCCAGATAGAATTAATGGGTTTATGCGTAGTGATGATGATGGTGAAACGTGGTCAAATATGATCGATATTTATAGCTTGTATGGAATAGAGAGTTTTAGATGTATGGATATAGTAAAACTTGATTCAGTAAGAATATTAGCATGTGGTTATTATACTCAATATATAGATGAGTGGGATACTGGCAATATATTTTTAACAGAGAATAATGGCGATACATGGGAAAGAATATTCAGTAATGTTGCACCAAGATATTTACCTTATAAAATGTTGGTGGATAGATATCAATCAAATGTAATATTGTTGATAGGAAGGCAAAAACATGGAGTATATAAATCCATTGATAGTGGCTATACTTGGGATCGACTAACTAATGGATTGCCTTCAAATGTGTCGTATACGAATAGTATATGGCAAAATAGATTTTCAGGTGACATCTATTTGGCTTTGGAAGGTGGCGGTGTGTATCGTTCCAATAATCACGGAGAAAACTGGGAGGAGATTCAGGGGCCATCTCTGGGATCGCCAGGCGAGCTATATCAATTTGGCGCTTCATATTATTTCAGAGATATTTCAACTCGCTGTTGGTTTAAAGAGAGCATTGAAAACGATTGGCAAGAAATTGCTGTTCCCACTGCTATAGACACAATTTGTATGTCTGGTCCAATTCTCTATGCGGTAGAGGATACAATCATAGCATATCAATATAGACGTCCGTTTTATACTGCGGATAACTATTATAGTATGATAATATCGAGTGATATGGGAGAATCATGGAGGCAATATTCAGAGATCCCATTTATCGCAAACAATGGATATATGTGGAGCTATTTATTCCAAGATACAACATATTTTTATTTTAGCTCATCTAATCCACTTGGATTATGGGTGTCAAGTGATTATGGACAGCAATGGCGGCAATCAAGTTTGCCTAATAGCGACTTCCCTTATCGTCTCGTAGAAGGAGACGACATACTATGTTGTTCCGGCGCAAACGATATTTATTTATCCTATGACAATGGCGTCAGTTGGCAGGAAACTAACCATCCGGGTTCATATCTTGGCTGGATAGCTTCGCCTGTTATGAGAGCGGATAATGATATTTATGTACGCAGTGACAGTCTATACTGGCGATATCATGAAGGTGAGTGGAGCATACAAGGAGAATATCCATATAACACGTATTCCATTATTTCTGCAGTAAGAGGAGAAGATACAGTCCTTGTCGCTAATGGATTTTCTGACATATGGTTTAGTGAAGATTACGGAGTTACTTGGCACGTACTTCAAGAGTCATTTCCGCATCCCAATCACACGCACAAGATTGAAGAAATCTATTTCGATGAAATAAATTGCCAAATATGGGTATCAACTGCAATTGGAATGTATCGTTTGCCAATATCGAGCCTATCAGTACCCAATTACGAAACCAAAGCGCAGCCTGGTATGTTTCTCTTTGATGCTTATCCCAATCCATTCAATGCAAGTTTGACGATAACTTACAATCTCCCAGGCAACAAACCTGCGAAGGCAAAAATATACAATGTCGTAGGGAAACTGGTACGCGAGATGGATCTGCCTTCAACAAAGAATGAGTATGTAGTAGATATGTCGACTTGGGCGTCAGGTGCCTATTTCCTCGTTGTACAGACAGACAGCCAGGTACAGACAAAAAAGGTTATGATGGTCAAATAAAAATTCAAACTCTCGCCTTATACTTGGAATGTCACTTACGCGAATTGCGTTTGATGTGATAATACATGTATTTATCTCCTTGTATACTCGAACCACTAGAGTTCTTGCTTCCTGATTCAAGCACGCCCGGTTGTACTCCTGCCTGTGGAGCGGTACTTTACTTGTTCGGCGAGAACGGCAAGGCGTGTCATGCGATTTTACCTTTTGACAGCACTTATAGCGTTGTTGCAGGTTGCGACAGCGGTCGGGCAACCGTTATTCGAAGCGGCGGCTGAGGACAACTCCAAGCAGGCGGAACGTCTGCTCAAAGCGGGCGCGAGCGTTGAGCAACGCAATGAATTCGGTCACACTCCCCTCTTCACGGCTGCGGAAAACAATGCGTTGGGCGTGGCCGGGCTGCTGCTTGAGAACGGCGCGAACGTGAATGCCCAGGCGTCGGGAAGCAGCACCGCCATTTTTAACGACATGCGTACACCCCTGTTCGAAGCGGTCATTTTCGGCTATAAAGATATGGCGGAACTCCTGTTGAAGCATGGCGCGGATGTGAACGCTTCCACCATCATGGGGCAGACGCCGTTGTTCTATGCAGTGATCAACGAGTCGCCCGATATGGTTGAATTTCTCATTGACAAAGGCGCAAATGTCAACGCTGTGGACAGTACAGGCAATACACCCCTGCACGAGCTGGCCATGACCTTTCCCGATGAATGGAAACAGAGTACAGAAGCGAAAATCCTGCTCCAACATGGCGCTGATCCGACCCTGAAGAACCTGGAGGGGCTTACCCCAGAACAGGCAGGAACCAAATCCAGCGATGAAATGAAACGTGAAGACGAGAGTTATTTTTAATCCAACCGTTACTCCAGGAAGAACCGGATGCGAGTCATAGGAAGAAAACCAGTTCTGGAATTGCTGCAATCGGATCGTCCGGTTCAACGCCTGATGGTTGCGACCAATGCGCAGGGACGAATTATCGGGGATATTATCAACGAAGCGAAACGTCGCCAGGTTCGTATTGATCGTGTCGCGCCGCAACAGGTAAGCAAGATCATGGGCGGCGGCAATCACCAGGGAGTGGCGGCTGATGTTTCTCCCGTGCAGTTGTTATCCTTGTCCAAGCTGGGAACCCACGCAGCGCCGGTGGAATATGGGGTGATCATGGCGCTGGACAGCGTAACCGATCCGCATCATATCGGGGCGATTGCCCGGAGCGCACGTGGCGCCGGATGTGACGCCCTGCTGATCCCGGCACGCCGTAGCGCACCGATTACCGATACAGTCATTAAAGCCTCAGCCGGTCTGCTGATGCAAATGCCGGTGATACAGGTGTCCAACATGTCCGATGCGCTGTCATCTTTGAAAAAGGATGGGTGGTGGATAACCGGGGCGGCCGGAGAATCGGGCATGTCACTATATGACTACGAGTGGCCGGACCGAGTGGTTATCGTGATGGGCAGTGAGGGCAAAGGAATCGGGGATCGTGTAAGGAATACCTGCGATTCCCTGTTACGGATTCCACTGGAAAACAATGTGGAATCGTTATCCGTTTCTGCGGCAGCATCTGTGCTGCTTTTCGAGGCTGCCAGGGTGCGTATTCGGATGCAGAATCAGGGCGGTTGACATGGTTGGGGAGGAGAGCTACATTTCTCCTTTTGAAGAAGTTACGATCTGGTAAGGAATAACGTGAAGCGGGCAGAAGGACCACATCATCTGATCCTGTGGTATCGTCCCCTGGAAGACCGTCCCAAGGAGTGGCGGTTGTCTGTGGGCAGGGCGCGCGGGCTGACAATTGCCGCCATGATTACTGTGGCAATTGTAGTGGTGGCAATCCTTTTATATCTGTTTATGGTTAAACAAACCATTGATTTGTCCCGATATAAATCAGAGAACCGTCAATTGCGGGCAGAGGTTGCACGGATTCAGGCGATCAGTGCGGACCTGGATGAATTGCAGAGCCTGAGCAGGCAGTTGCAGCGCAGTCTGACTGCCGGTGGTGAGACGAGTCCCGGATTTGAAATGCAGGAGATCTCAATACCTGAACCTGTTGCGGATCCCATGGCGAACGAGTCATGGTTGCAGATCAGGCAGACGAGAGTAACCGATGCTGAACCGGGCTGGCTGCTGAAGGAATCCATGTTTGCCATCGCCGGGGCCAATATGCCGCAACGCTGGCCTGTAGATGGTTTTATCACACGTGGCTATGAGCCCAATGTTGTTGATCCAAGCCAGAGTCATACGGGTGTCGATATCGCGGTGCCTCGTGGCACACCCGTCCGGGCCAGCGCTGCCGGAGTGGTGATCGCGGCTGACTGGACACCACGGTTGGGAAACCGTGTGATCATTGATCATGGTGATGGTGTGCTGTCTGTATATGGACACAACCAGATACTGCTTGTGAGCAAGCATGATAGCGTGGAACCGGGAACGGTTCTGGCGCTATCGGGCAATTCGGGCATCAGTACGGCCCCGCATTTACATTTCGAGATATGGATTAAGGGAAATACAGTTGATCCATTGACGATTTTGCATCAAGCTGTGGAGAAGACAAGTGGCACGGAACAAAGTTAGGGACGGACTCAATGACGTGATGTCATCGATTATCGGTGATGATGCGAGTCTGTCCGGCAAGCTGAGCTTGAAAGGTTCGATCCGTGTTGACGGTTCGTTCGAAGGTATCCTGCAATGCCAGGGGACAGTGACGATTGGCCATAAGGGAAGACTGACGGGCAGCATTGATGCGGATCAGGTGGTCATCGGTGGGCGCGTGACTGGTTCTGTTGTCGCCAAGAGCAGACTGGTGCTCGAAGGCAGCGCCGAGATGAATGGCGATCTGGCCACGAACACCCTGGTAGTGTTTGAAGGCGCGAAGTTCAACGGCAACAGTGGTATGGGATCTGAAGCGGTTGAAGCATTACGGAAGCGTCAGGGCGAAGGTGAAATAGCGCCCACGCTGAAGTTGGCCGTTGCGCAAAGCAAGCAGGTCGCAGGAACCGGCATTACCCTGTATGATGATGAAGGTTCACAGATTGAGGAAGAAGAGGAAGAACCGGCTGCAGCACAGGTCAATTAAGTGAACCTGTTTAAGTACAAGCGTGTCAGACCTGCCGAGGAAGAGAAGCGCGGCGCATACAGCGGCTGGGCGGATTTGGCATTTCAAACATCATTAACCCTGGCGATTACGGTCGTTGTGGGTTTTTTTGTTGGTCGCTGGCTGGACAACTGGATAGGAACATCTCCGGTTTTTCTCATTATTGGGACGCTATGGGGCGCTGGAATGGGCATGTATTGGCTCATAATGAAAGTGAAGCAGTTCTCAGAAGCGCAGGAGGAGGAGGAGAAGGAGTCCGATTCCAATCCACCTGAAAGTAAATAATCATGCACTATAAATCACAAAGTTAGGCGTAACTTGCCCGGAGTCACCGAGCCAATGGGTTGTAATTGATGCAGTCGACCCTTATCTTTGCAGGTACTTCTTTTCACAAATTGTTAGGCAACTTGCTGATTCTTCAAATCTTCAGGGAGGCGGCGCGAAGAATTGGCGATTGTCGCATAACAGGAAACGTCATGGTAACCCGCGAGGGTCCGGTGTGAACGCAGGGAAGCAAGACTCGTGTCAATTCTTTGCTACGGACATCTCATTCGTGTTTTGGGCAACGCGTAGCTGCCTGGAACAGCCTTCGTGAGTACAATGACGCTTTTGTTCTTTTTAGCGGCGACGGTGGTGATGACAGGCGCTGGTTGGCTGTTGTTAATGTCGCCTATCCGCAAGCAAAAGTACGATAGAGTTTTTCAGGGGTTCATGTTTTCCCTTGCTGCCAAGGCAACAATCGGGATAATCGTATTTGTACTTGCACTCAAAGTAATGCAGTATCCACCACCTGTTGCGGCGATTGGTACGGTGACGGCCTACTTGGTTGCGCTGATAGTCACTACGTTAGCAGCGATCAGAACCTTAAAACGGGGTAGCCGATGATTCGGGGGCGACACGCTTTCGGGATCGTAGCGGTTTTCATAGTGTTAACCGCTGGTCTGGTTGGTCTTGCGACCGCCGGAAATGAAATGGCAATGGTTCGGACGGCAGAGTCCGGTGAGTCCCTCCAGCACGGTGCAGGTTGCACTGATCAATGTGAAGCGCCGCTCCTGGCGCAAACCCATCATGGTGAAGAATCCCACGAAGCCACGCATCCCAGCGATGAACGTCCTCGTGCCGCGGCGACTGTCGAAGCGCATGACGGTCATGGCGAAGCTGCGCCGGTTGAAGATCATGATGCCCATGGCGAGGTTCACACTGAAGCGGGGATTCATCACGCGGCTGCACATGGCCATGGCGCGGAACATGCTGAAGAAGAAGCCGGCGCTGATGTTATGGGAATCCTGGCACACCACCTTACGGATGCCAAAGCCTACGATACACCATTCGGCCCGGTTCATCTGCCGGTAATCAAGGGCGATTTCTCATTCCTCGGCGAACAGTACGCACATGGTATCCCGATGACCAAGCACATGCTTGGGTTGTTGATTGCAGCGATACTGGTAATCCTGCTGGTGATTCCGGGTATGGCCAGAACACGTAAGGGCGAAGTTCCTCACGGTTTCGGCAATTTCCTGGAAGTACTGGTTGTTTTCATTCGTGACGAAGTGATTTACCCGAATATGGGGGAAAAGTCAGGTCGAGCCTGGCTGCCTTTCTTCCTGACTGCATTTTTCCTCATCCTGTTCAGCAACCTGATGGGCATGATTCCCTGGGGCACGGCTGCAACCGGAAATATCAACATGACTGCCGGTCTGGCGATCATGATGTTGTTTGCGGTTATCTTCGCCGGCTTCAAGTCACATGGTCTAAAGTATATCGCTTCGTTCATACCGCACGGTGTTCCCGTATTTGTTATCCCGCTTCTTTTCCCGATTGAAATTTTCGGGTTGTTTGTAAAGCATTTCGCGTTGTGCATTCGTTTGTTTGCGAACATGCTGGCGGGCCATACGGTCATCGGGGTGTTCCTGGCGCTGATCATGTCGCCGTGGATTGCATTTGCGAGCGTTCCGGGCGCGGTTGTCATCAGCATGCTGGAACTGTTCGTGGCCTTCCTGCAGGCATACATCTTTGTCATGCTGGCGAGTATTTTCGTCGGCCAGGCGCTGCACGGACATTAAGCTGTAGCCCGGACATGCTTGTCCGGGGATAGGTTGGAAGCAAAAGAAGCAAAACGATACAACGATTTACTGCAAGTCGTTTCAAGGTTCAACGCACGAAGGCGGTTACGTCTTCAAAGAAGGAGAAGAGGAACGATGGAAGGTATTGACCTGGCTGGTCTCGCGTACTTGGGCGCCGCATTGGGCGCCGGCTTGGTAACGCTGGGTGCTGCTCTTGGTATTGGCCGTATTGGTGGCCAGGCGATGGACGGCATTGCGCGTCAGCCGGAAGCTCAAGCCAAGATCCAGACTCCGATGATTATCGCAGCAGCGCTGATCGAAGGCGTGGCGTTCTTCAACGCCGTTATTTGTATGCTCGTAGCCCTGAAGTAACCTAACCGCCAACCGAAGGGAGTCGTGATGAGGGAGCTTAAATACCTCGTTACACTGGCTCTTGGTTTATTGCCGGCGGCGGTCTTCGCGAGTGGGGGAGAAGGCGGCGGTCTGAATGCCATTTTGAGTGTGGCGCCGGGCAGTATGCTCTGGACGCTGCTGACCTTCATTATCCTGCTTCTGATCTTGTGGAAGTTCGCCTGGGGGCCAATTGTCAAGGGCTTGCAGGCGCGTGAAGACGCAATCAGGAACGACATCGAGCAGGCCAAGAAAGATCGGGACGAAGCAGCAAGACTGCTTACTGAGTACGAAGACAAGCTGAAGAGCGCGTCCCAGGAGATCAACGATCGCCTCGCCAAAGCCGAGCATGACGCCAACACCATCATTGAACAGGCGAAGAGTAGCGCCCGTGAAGAAGGTGACAAGCTGATCGCTCGTGCCAAGGGTGAAATCGAAGCTGAAAAGGCGAAAGTTGAATCCGACATTCGGGCCAGGATTGCTGATGTCACTGCTGAGGTTGCGTCCAAAGCCATCGCGGAAAGTTTCTCCCGCGAAGATCAGATACGGATTATTCAACAACGTCTTGAGATGTTGGAGAAGAAGTCGTGAGTGATCCCAAACTGGCAAGACGCTATGCGGAAGGCCTATACGAGGCGGCCAAGGACGCTGGGGACGTAGATGATGTCATGGAGGCGATGAAGCTGATCCATGAAGCCTACGAATCCCCGGTTCTGCGCCAATTCTGGGTAGGGCATCAGGTTCCGCAGCCGAAAAAGCTGGAGGTAGTGGACGAGGCGTTCGCCGACACTCCCGAACTGGTACGGACATTCCTGAAAGTACTGATCGAGAAAAAGCGGGAAGCCATCCTTGAGGATGTGTACCCGGCTCTTTCCGCCTTGTACGATCAGGAACGCGGCGTGGTGCGAGCCACACTGACCACGGCAATCGAGTTGGAAGAGGACGAAACGACACCATTCGTGGACTACCTCAAGAAGGAATTGGATGCAGAAATCATCCTTTCCCGCAAAGTAGACCCCTCGATTATTGCCGGCTTCCGTCTTCGGTTCGGAGACAGGATCATCGACGCCAGCGTAGAGAGATCAATCAGTGAAATCCGGCGCAGGGTCAGCGCCTGATTGAACACGGCGCCAGCGCGCGCCGTTGCGGAGGACCCATGCAGATTCGACCGGAAGAAATTACCTCGATCATCAAGAAACGGATCGAGGAGTATTCCGCCGAAGTTGAAACCGACGAGGTCGGCACCGTTATCATGGTCGGTGACGGTATCGCCCGTGTTCATGGCCTGGACAGCGTCATGGCATCCGAGCTGGTAGAGTTTCCCGGCCCGGTTTACGGCATGGCGATGAACCTGGAAGAGGACAACGTCGGTTGCGTACTGTTCGGCAGTGACAGCAACATCAAGGAAGGCGACATCGCCAAGCGGACGGGACGTCTGGTCGATATCCCCGTGGGCGAGGCCATGATTGGCCGCGTCATCAATCCGCTCGGTTTCCCGCTGGACGGCAAAGGCGACATCGCGACAACAGAACGTTCCCCGATTGAACGTAAGGGAACAGGCGTTATCACCCGTCAGCCGGTGGATGAACCGCTGCAGACGGGAATTAAAGCTATTGACTCGATGATCCCGATTGGCCGTGGACAGCGCGAGCTGATCATTGGCGACCGCCAAACCGGTAAAACCACCCTCGCTGTTGATACCATTATCAACCAGAAGGGCAAGGACGTGATCTGTATCTACGTCGCTATCGGCCAGAAGGGCTCGACCATTGCGAACGTAGTGAAGACACTGGAAGACCACGGCGCGATGGAGCATACCATCGTGATCAGTTCTACGGCTGTAGAACCGGCGCCGTTGCTCTATCTTGCCCCGTTTGCCGGTGCAGCGATTGGTGAATATTTCCGCGACAAAGGCAAGCACGCACTGTGCGTATACGACGACCTTACGAAGCACGCCTGGGCCTACCGGCAGCTTTCCCTGCTGCTGCGTCGTCCTCCGGGACGTGAAGCGTATCCGGGCGACGTATTCTACCTGCACAGCCGTCTGCTGGAACGTGCGGCCAAGTTGCGTGACGACTTGGGCGGTGGCTCGCTGACAGCGTTGCCCATCATTGAAACCCAGGCCGGTGACGTGTCCGCCTACATTCCGACCAACGTGATTTCGATTACGGACGGTCAGATCTTCCTGGAAACGGAATTGTTCTACTCCGGTCAGCGCCCTGCGTTGAACGTAGGTATTTCCGTATCCCGTGTAGGTGGTAACGCCCAAACCAAGGCGATGAAGCAGGTGGCCGGTAAGATAAAGCTGGAATTGGCTGACTACCGCAACCTCGCAGCGTTTGCCAAATTCGGCAGCGACTTGGACAAGTCGACACTGAACAAGCTGAAGCGTGGTGCGTGTCTGCTGGAAATTATGAAGCAGCCGCAGTATTCACCTTGGGATCTGTCGCATCAGGTGGTCACGTTCTGGGCAGCGATTAACGGGTATCTTGATGATGTGCCCGTGAAAGATGTCGACCGGTATACCAAAGAGAACGTGAAGTTTATCGCCAATCAGCATCCGGATATCTTCAAGGGTATCGATGAGCAGGGCAAGATCGACAAGGCCCTCGAAGAGAAGATTCGGAAGGCGGCAGACGAGTTCAAGGCGACCTTTACTGTAACCGCGCCGAAAGCTACGGTAGCGTAAAGCAGTCGTCGCAGACGCAGTCATGACGGGTAGGCGCATATGCCTTCACTAAAGCAGATAAAGCGGCGCATTGCGTCCGTCGAGTCCACGAAGCAAATCACTCGTGCGATGAAGATGGTCGCAGCGGCCAAGTTGCGGCGCGCACAGGAAGACATGATGAAAGCACGTCCGTATTCGGACAAGCTGAAAGTCATGATCTGTGACCTGGCGGCGCGTAGCGACCCCGACAAGCACCCGCTCTTGCAGGTACGTGAACCTGAGGACATTGGTATCATTGTCGTTACCAGTGACCGAGGTTTGGCCGGCGGTTTCAATAACAACATCTGCCGCAAAGCAGAGCTGTTTATCAAGGAACAGCAGGTCAATGCCCGGCAGGTACAGTTGATCGCGATCGGAAGAAGAGGGTATGATTATTTCCGGAAACGTGGCGGAAATGTCATCCAGCACCATATCGGCCTGGACAAGGACTTCAATTTTGAAGCCGCTTCTATCATCGGTGGCGATATTCGTAAACTGTATGAACTGGGCTTCATAGATGATCTTGGCTTGGACCGTGTATACGTTGTTTACAACGAATTCAAAAACGTGGTCCAGCAGGAAGTCATTCTCGAGCAGATTCTTCCCATCATTCCCGAACTGGCGGAAGATGAGGAGTTTCCAACTGACTTCATCTATGAACCTGATGAGACGGCAGTACTTGAAGCGGTGTTGCCGTTGTACCTGAATGTTGCGTTGTGGCGTGTACTTCTGGAATCATTCGCTGCAGAACAGGCAGCTCGAATGAACGCCATGGAGAATGCGACCAAGAGCGCGGGCGAACTTATCGAAAGGCTGACCCTGGAATTCAATAAGGCGCGTCAGGCTGCCATTACGAACGAAATTCTGGAAGTGGTCAGCGGTGCGGAAGCATTGAAGTGATTTCCGTTTAGGAGATACCAGATGGCGAAGGGAAAGATCAAGCAGATTATGGGCGTCGTGGTGGACGTGGCCTTCAAAGAAGATGACATGCCGCCCCTGTACCAGGCGCTCGAAATTGATCGCGGCGAGGAAGGTCGATTGGTGTTCGAGGTGCAGCAGCACCTGGGCGGTGGCGTGGTTCGCGCAGTTGCTCTGGACACCACAGAAGGCTTGGTTCGCGGCGATGAAGTAGCAGACACTGGAGCGCCAATTTCGGTGCCAGTCGGTCCGGAAACCCTGGGACGGTTGATCAACGTGACCGGTGATGCGATTGACGGTCTCGGCACGATCACCACCAAGGAACGGTATCCGATTCACAGGCCGTCGCCGAAGTTGGTCGACCTGACCACAGACCCGGAAATGTTCGAAACCGGCATTAAGGTTATCGACCTGATCCAGCCATTCACCAAGGGTGGTAAGATTGGTCTGTTCGGTGGCGCCGGTGTAGGCAAGACCGTTATCGTGCAGGAGCTGATCAACAACATCGCCAAGCAGCACGGTGGTGTGTCGGTATTCTCGGGCGTAGGTGAACGGACTCGTGAGGGCAACGACCTGCTTCGTGAAATGATCGAATCGGGCGTGGTCGATTACGGTGATGATTTCGATCCTCACACATTTGACCTGAACAAGGTTGACAAGAGCCGCCTGGGTAACAGCAAGCTGGCGATGGCCTTCGGTCAGATGAACGAGCCCCCGGGATGCCGTCTTCGTGTGGCGCTGTCCGGCCTGGCGCTCGCGGAATATTTCCGTGATCAGGGCAAAGACACCCTGCTGTTCGTCGATAACATCTTCCGTTTTACCCAGGCAGGTTCAGAGGTATCCGCGTTGCTCGGCCGTATGCCGTCCGCCGTAGGTTACCAGCCGACCTTGTCTACGGAAATGGGGCAGTTGCAGGAACGTATTACCTCGACCAAGACCGGCTCGATTACGTCGGTACAGGCGGTATACGTCCCGGCAGACGACTTGACCGACCCGGCTCCTGCGACAACATTCGCGCACCTGGACGCCATGACGGTTCTGTCCCGTGACATTTCCGCGCGTGGTATTTATCCCGCGGTCGATCCGCTGGACTCCACCAGCCGTATCATGGACCCGAATGTGATCGGCGAGGAGCACTACCGTACAGCGCGTAACGTGCAGGAAATCCTCCAGAAGTACAAGGACCTGCAGGACATCATCGCGATTCTCGGTATGGACGAATTGTCCGACGAAGACAAGCAGACCGTCCACCGTGCACGTCGTCTCGAGCGTTTCCTGTCGCAGCCGTTCCACGTAGCAGAAGCCTTTACCGGTATGCCGGGTGTATACGTACCGATTAAGGAAACCGTCAAGGGCTTCCAGATGATTCTGAACGGTGAATGCGACCATCTGCCGGAAGCGGCGTTCATGTATCGCAGCAACATCGAGAGCGTGTTCGAGCTGGCCAAAGAGCTGGAAGCGGCCTAACGATAGGCGTGTAGCATGGCAAAGACGTTCACTCTGGATATCGTCACCCCGAGTGGGGTGGTGTTTACAGGCGATGTGGAGCATGTACGTGCACCAGGTGTGCAAGGCTCCTTCGGGGTGCTGGATGGGCATACGCCATTCATCACACCGCTTGAAATCGGCGAGATTGATGTGCGCATAGCCGGTGGCGAAGATAAAGTCTTCGCAACGTCCGGTGGCATTGCGGATGTCAGCCCGGGCAAGTTTCTACTGCTGGTGGAAACCGCAGAAGACGCAAGCGCGATTGACCTGGAACGTGCCGAAACCGCAAAACAGCGGTCGATCGAACGGTTGATGGATGTCAAACCTGAAGATGTCGACAAGTTCCGGCTCGCCAAGGCTCGTGCTGAAAACAGGCTCCGGATCGCCCGAAAAGCGAAAGGCGGAGCGTAGCAGTCACAACCCCTTCGCCAGGTTTTGTTTGATTGCAGTCATCCCTCTCCGGATTCGGGGAGGGATGTTTTATCTCTATGAAGTGAAAAAAGTTGAAAGTGAAAAAAGTAGCCCGGCCATGCCTGGCCGGGGTAAACAAGCGAACCGGGGAAAAACAATCGAGCCGGGGCGAATAAGCGAGCCGGGGACAACCATCGAGTATCTCATCAGCGAAAGAAGTGCAAATATTGCCCGGTTTTCTGGGAGTCTGTTGGTGCATGCCGGGCCGGATATACCTTGATTAACTTGCTTATTGCGAGGCTTACCATGAAAAATATGCACTCTTGTGACTTAGAGCACTTGATTTAGCGAGTAAATTTTCGATTATTTAGATACCTGACGTTGCTAAAAGTCTGTTTGCACGGGATACTTTGATGAACACCAAGACTAACATCCTGCAAGCAGCGGTCTGGTTATTTCTGAAATATGGGTATAACTCGGTATCCGTAAGTGATATCGCCCAAAGAGCGAAAGTCTCCAAGGGTGGATTATATCACTATTTCAGTAGTAAGCAGTCGCTCGCTGAAGCGGTTGTAGACTCTTATATGCAGCAGAATTACCTGCGCATAAAGTCTTCAATCGACAGTCAACAAAACACGTCGGAACAACTTCGCGCCGTTTTCCAACACTTGAAAACGGACACAAACATCTGGGCTGGCGCCACGCCGGATGATGTATCCGGTGATCCTTCTGCAGTGCCTCGTTTCCTCTATGAGGTTGCCAAAAACAACGAATCCCTGCGAAACAGGATTTCCGAAAGCTACGAGCGCGTTATCCATGATCTGGAAACGGCCCTCGATTCCGGAAAACAGCGGGGATACGTGAGAAAAGACGTTGATTGCAACCATTTTGCATTAACGTACTTCTCCATGTATCGCGGTCTCATGAGTCTTTGGGCATTCAACCCGTCAATTGATATTGACGGAAAAGCCAGGCGAATGGCGGAAGATCTTTGGCCCCTGGTAAAAGCATGACTCAACTGGTTTGTTTTGAAGTCCATCTGGCATGGCGCCGCGATGGCATTCGATGATCCAGGCAAACAATAAACAGGGAGGAAATTTGTAACGAGCTTTTCATGCGGGAAGTTGGTACAGGAAGTTATTTGTACGATAACGCATGAACGATCCACTTGTGCGTTGAGATTTGATCATTGACGGAGGAGCAGCACATGTTTCATCGAAAAGCTTTACTTTCACTCGGCATTTGCCTACTACTGGTGACAAGCGTTTTTGCAGCATCGCGTGAAGAATTGAAAGAGCTGCAGCTTGCGGTATGGCAGAACCACGTTTTAACCCCACAGCAAAACCTGCTATTGAAAGAACACCCGGAAATCCTGGATCGCGTTGAAGCCGCTGGAGATCGTAGTGGTTGGACTCCGCGTCGGGGCGAACTGGATGAAACTATCCTGTACGAAACCTTTGAAAATGGAATCCCCGAACATTGGATCGTTGTCGATGGTTCTGATGATGGCTATACGTGGCGGCGAAACTTCGGAACCAGAATTATTGAAGGATTTGATAGCGAGTTTGCCATCGTTGATTCGGATAATATGGGGCAAGTCGACCTGGATGAACAGTTGATATCTCCTGTGTTTGATTGTTCGGATTTGGAAACAGTTTATCTTTCCTTTTCCAGCTTCTTCTGGTACTACGATGAAGAGGTTTGCGATGTTGATGTCACTGTGGATGGTGGCGATACATGGGTCAACGTCCTTGAGTTTTATCTTGAAGACAGTGAAGACAACATCAACAACCTGGACATTTCGGAAGAAGCTGCCGGCAACAGTGAAGTCCAGATCAGGTTCCGTTATTATGACGCCAACTATGCTTACTTCTGGGTAGTTGATAATGTTCTTGTTCACTCAGAAGAAGATGAGGCGCCTTCCGGTACAGCCAATCTTTCTGGAACCGTAACAGACTCTGAAACAGGCGCTGCGCTTGAAGGAGTTGTCGTAACTATCGGCTCGCATAGTGCAACAACGGATGACCGCGGCGGTTACAGCATTGAAGGCTGTGTGATCGGACAGAACTCGGTTGAAATTCCCAGCGCATCCGGCTACTACGCTTATGCTGAGGCAATAGAATTGTCTGATGGCTTTAATACAGTCAATGTTGAACTTGATCCGTGGCCTGAAGAAGGCATGCACTATTTCGAAGTCATTGAGTATTCGTGGCAGGCGGTTTCAGAAAATGCTACGGACCTGGAACTGGGTGATGACGCAAGTGTGTTGCTGACTTTTGCGGATTATGGCCTGGGTGATTTCACCTGGTACGATGCTGCTTACAGAGACATGTATGTCAATTCCAACGGCAGGATTTCCTTTACAAACAGCGATGCGGTTGGATATCCCTATTCCAATCCCACACCGAATGAATTCGAACCGAACAGCTTGCTGTCCATCTTTGGCGCCGACCTAAACCCCGCTGATGAAGGTGCTGATGGCGCGGTTTATGCTGAAGTTGTGGATGGAAAGTTGGTTATTACGTGGTCCGAAGTTGTTTACTACAATACGGATGATACGGAAAACACCTTTCAGTGTGTTATGGATTTCGATACCAGAGAAATTGTTGTCAACTATAATACAATTTCAGCGCACCCGGAAGATGCTATCGTAGCCATAGGTTATGAAGATCAGGACGGCGAGATCGGGCTTCAGGTATACTATGGTGTTGATGATAATATGCCGATTCTCGATGGCGAAGTTTCCGGACGCATATACTATGACTGGACAACCGGCAGCATCTCGGGTACGGTCATGGATGCGGATGGCGATGCCATTGAAAACGCAACTGTTTCGCTGACTCCCCAGGGCGGATTGCCGTTGATGGTCTTCACGGATGAAGAGGGACATTACCGGTTCGGTTCGCTTTCGCCGGGTACTTATTCCGTGAGCGCTGAATACGATGGATATGTCACTGGTACACAGGAAGGGATTGAAGTGGAAGCCGGTGATTTTATCGTTGTCGATTTTAACCTCACGACTGGTACGAATGCTTCCCTTTCCGGTACGATCCAGGATGAAGCAACCCACCCCTTGATGCAGATCAATGTCTCGCTGACACCGGAAACGGGATTTCCATTCGTGACCACTTCAGACGGATCCGGACATTACGAATTGTTGGACCTGACACCAGGCACATACAGTCTGCGTGCGGAATATGATGGTTACGATCCGTATGTACAGGATGGCATTGAACTGGTAACCGGGCAGGCTGAGGTTATCAACATCACCATGATCTGGTCAACCACTGCCAATGTATCTGGTGTTATAACCGATGATGACGGAAACGCGCTGGGAGGTGTAACTGTCACGATGACACCCAATACCGGTGACACACGAACAACAACGTCAGATGCGCACGGTTATTACGAAATCGCTGATATTGTTCCTGAGATTTATAGCCTGAGCACTGATTTTGCTGGCTATATACCCTATACGCAGAATGGCATCGACTTGAGCGCCGGTGATATTGAAACCATCGATATCACACTCTCTGCCTATACAACTGGCAACATTTCCGGAACGATCATTGATTCCGACGACAACCCGATGGAAAACGTGCTGGTTGCCATTCAACCTGATGAAGGCCTTCTCCAGACTGTCTACACGGACAGACTCGGCTACTACGAATTTGACGAGTTGGCGCCTGCGACCTATGACCTGGTTGCAGTGATTGAAGATTATGCACCTTATATTCAGGCTGGCATCGAAGTGGAAGCCGGTGATTTCGAGGTCATCGACATTACCCTGGCCCTTATCGTTACCTACTCGATTGAAAACATTCAGACCTCGGTTGAAGCGGGCACATGGGTTACCACAACAGGTACTGTGACCTTGCCAACCAATTCCATCCACACTGATCGCTTTGATTGTTACATCCAGGATGAAAGCGGTTACGGAGTGATGTTGTATGATTCCGAAGCTATTGACCCCGCTGACAACCTGAACCGTGGAGATCAAATCCAGGTTACCGGGCAAGTGGTTGAGTATAACGGTATAACTGAACTCGTGTATTTCGAGTACGAAGTTCTCAGTACGGGCAATGATCTGCCGACACCTTACACCGGCACAACCGCTACGATTGCCGGACAGCAAGCACTTGAGGGCGCCTGGGCGGAAATCCTGGGGCAGCTCGAATCCGATCCTGAAACAGGATCGTATGCCCTGTCCATTGATGACGGTTCCGGAGCTGTTCAGGTCTACATCAACGAAGCCGCCGATCTCGACCTGAGCGATTTTGCTGAAGATGACTGGATTGTTATACGCGGTCCGATCGGCCTGTACAACAATGTGGTTCAGATTATCCCTTCCATGGCTGAAGATTTCAACGCGCCTATCCTGGAAGCGCCGGCAAGCATGTCCGCTACGCGTGAAGATGGTAGTCCTTCTGTCGAGCTTTCATGGACGTTTACCGGTGATGATGAAACGTACACATTCGATGAATTTATCATCTTCCGTAATGGTGATGCATTGGCTGAAGTGGATACGATTGGTTTCATTGATGATCTGACCGGTGAAGCAGTTGGCGCCTATTCCTATTATGTTGTTGCATCGTTCGTAGAAGGTAATTCGGCCAATTCGGACACAGCTTCTGTTAATTGGGATGGTGTCGGCGTCAACGAGAATCTGTTCTCAACAGTTCCGACCGAGTACAGCATTGCACGTGCTTACCCGAATCCGTTCAACCCGACCATGACCGCTGTAATCGGCCTGCCCGATGCAGCCGAGCTGAATGTCCGTGTCTTCAACATCCTTGGCGAGCAGGTTTCTGTCCTGGCGCAGGGCCGTTTCGCACAGGGATACCATGCTTTCACATTTGATGCCACGAACCTTTCCAGTGGGATTTACTTTATCAGGGCACATGTTCCCGGTAAGATGAACACTGTTCGTAAGATCACGCTTGTTCGCTAGGAAGGGAGCTACACGTAGCTTGTTCACGTAGTCTTTTCGGGCAAGTTATTCAACACCCCGGGTATGTCAGGGCCCGGGGTATTGTACTTCTGTGCGCCTGGTATTGAGTGTTAAGCGGCAGGGATGTGTATGTCAGTTGACAAATAAACACTGAAGCATTTAAGGTTTTACGTTGATAACACAGTCGGCGGAAGAAATGTTATCAGAGTTCCTATGTTAAACGACAGGCGCATCAAGTCGTGTTGGAACTGCTATCTTAGCAGTATTCCATTTTTCCAACACAAGGAGAAGCGCCATGTCGAAGAACCAAGTTATTGCAGCGGACCGTTCATTGTCTATAGGTCTGGATGTTGATTCGCAGACTTCTTTCGCCGTTGTGCTCGACACCCAGACTGGTGAAGTGCTCTTTGAGAATCGGATCAAGCATGACTCAGCCGCCTGGGAAGGCTTCTTTGCCCGTTTTCCCAACTGCCGCATGTGGGCGTGTTATGAAGCGGGCCTCACCGGCTTTGGCCTCTGTCGTTACCTGATCGGCCAAGGTGTTGACTGCCAGATCGCGCCGCCCAGCCAAGTTCCCAAAGGGGCGCAAGCGAAGCAGCAGAAGACCGATCATCTGGATGCCCTGACCTTGGCCCACATGTTCTGGACACCGCCCCGTACCTGGGTACATGTCCCTACAGAACAGGAAGAGGCGGATCGTCAGTTGTCTCGAACCCGTGACCAGGTGATGAATGATCGCGTTCGGGTCAAAAACCGAATCAAGAGTCTGCTATTGTTTCACGGTTTACAGTCACCGTTTCCGCCGCAACGCTATTGGACAAAGGAATACCGGCGCTGGTTGCGAACGTGTGATTGTCTGGCCGCGACACGGATAGCCATTGATGTTGCTCTCGATGAGCTGGAGGCCATTGAACAGCAACTCAAGGTGATCACCAAAGCGATCAAGGCGATGAATGCGTCCGCAACGTATCGGGACCGTACCCAGCGCCTGTGCCAGGTGAAAGGCGTGGGCGAGTTGACCGTGAACGCCTTCGTGACCGAGATGTATCGTCCCGAACGCTTCGCATCCGGTAAGCAAGTCGGCGCACATCTTGGCTTGACGCCGTGTGAATGGTCAAGCGCCAACACACGCCATATGGGACACATTACCCACTGGGGACCGTCCCATCTACGAAAACTATTGGTCGAAGCTGCGTGGCGTTGGGTGCAAAAAGATCCGTATGCAAAGAAGAAATACGATGCGATCCATGCCGGGAAAACACGGAAAGTGGCGATCGTCGCCATGGCACGAAAACTAGCCGTGATACTGTGGGCCATGCTGGTCAAAGAACAAGACTACAATCCTGCCTGCGTATAACCCCAGCACTGCTGGCAGGTAGGTAAAGCATAGATTGTGATTGAATCGTCCGATGCCATTGGGAACACGCGACCCTGGTAGTTATTCTGTTGCTTGACAACGATTCGAGTTTAGGGCGCCGCTGTTCCGTGCGAACAAAAAACTTGTGCCACGAGCACGAATAGCAGAACGGCACATGGGACGATACAAAGGCTCTTTACACCCTTGACTGTTTACATAGCAGAATAACTATGTGTGTTGCTCAATATTCAGGGGAGGCTGATTATACAAAGAGGAAACAAAGGCATTGAAAGTGAGTATTATGAAGAACCATCCTGACAGGGGCCAATCGCTGTTGTGATTACCTGCCGAAAGTGATTACCCTTCATTCGAAGACAAGATCAGCATTCGGTCACACCGTTGTTCGATCAGGAAACATTTTGGGGGGAAAGTGAAACACTTCACATGGGTGGCTTTGTTTTTTCTATTAGTCTCTGCTGTTTCAGCACAGGAATTCAAGAAAGAACCTCGAAAAGGTAGATTCTATATCGGTTTGGGAAACAGCCTGCAATCTCCTTCCTCGCAGAGTGTTGCCAGCAATCCGGATGATGAGGATAGAAAGTTGTACCATGTTGAATTGATTCCTTCATTTGGCTACTATATCACAGATTACATTGGTGTTTCCTATGAATACGACTGGTTCTGGAGCAAGCGGAACAAGAAGAAAGCCCTTGGTGACGGTCATGGCGTGAAACTCACCTGGAACATGGCCGCTCCAGAATTCCCCATAAGTCCGATCCTGGAAGCCTCCTATTATTGGATGAATGAATCAATTGATGGTCCAGTCGATTTTGACCGTGATTACAGAAGAGCCCGCTTTGGGCTGGGGCTGGAGATAGCTGGGAATCACTGGGCGATTGTGCCGTTGTTCCGCTACGATATTGAATACGCTGCTGATGACGCCGGTGATTCCATTGATGAGGCGTTCTTCAACCTGCAGGTAAGGGTTTTGTACTATTTCTAGACGAATCTGTCCACAAATCCCATGTATCAGAAAAGAGCGAACAGGTTTTTTGGTTCCTCGCTATTCCGTGTGGGTATGCAACATGAGGAAATAATTTTGATATGTATAATCACGGCCACAACTTATTTTGCAAAGGCATGTCATTGATGCAGGTCACCTCTGTGGACATGCAATGGAACCAGACCTTATTGACAGATTCCTATGAAACGACTCGATATTTCATTGTCGTGTCGCATCACTATGTGAACCTCCTTACCCACACGAAACAGCGAAGCACCGGTTTTTTCTATATCATCAGGCAAATCCCCTTGCAGTTCCGTATTTTGTTAGATGACCCAAGAGGCACATGCTTTGCAAACTATTGCAGAACAATGCTCTCGCGGAAACGTGGTAAGGGGATTCACTGATGGGGATGGATAGAAGCAACATCTTGAAAATAGTGATGTTGGTATTGATAACGGTCGCGTTTTCCTTTTCGGCAAATGTCCGGGTATATGGGCAAGAGCTGCCGGAGTGGCTACTGCCGAGCGATTATCCTGTCCATACATCGTATGAACTGGATGAGGCGGCGGACAACTCCGCACACCTTCCCGCAGTCGGCAATCGTGGCAGCCAGAATTCCGCCACGGCATGGTCTGTGGCATATTATTACAAAACCTACCAGGAATGGGAAGAGCGACACTGGGATGTGTCAACCTCTTCTCACCGTTTCAGTCCCGCATTTGTGTTTAACCTGACCAACCACGGCATCAATCAGGACAGTGATCTTGCTGATGTCATGGAGTTGCTGCGTTTTAATGGGTGCGCCACGATGGTCGATATGCCCTACGATGCGGAGGACTACACCACCTGGCCCACGCGTCCCGACTGGATCAACGCCATGGAATACCGTACCGGGCCGTGGTATTACATCGATCTGGACACTACAGGTGTGGAACAGCTCAAATCCCTGCTTCTTGACGGTCATATCGCACTGGTGGAGTTGAATGTTTACGGCAACTTCACCAACATTGATGAATATGGTGGAAACTACTGCCTGTCTGAAATTTACGGCAACCCGGAAGGGACCATTGTCCTGCCGGTTGTGGGTTTTATGGATAATCATGTCAATGATGACGGGCTCGGCGCTTTCAAGGTGGTGAACAGTGTCGGCACCGTTTGGGGACTTTCCGGCTACTGCTGGGTTACCTATGATGCCATGACAAGTTTGACTACCTCATCCGGATTTGCGTTCCATGCAGATGATTTGACAGATTATGAACCCAGTTTTTTGGCCACTATGGATATCTCCCATACCGACAAGTATGGCATCTCGCTGGACGTCGGGCTGGGAACGGTTGAAGACAGACGGTGGAGCCGGACGTTCTTCTCATGGATGGATGCGTACGCTTACGCTCGTGTTGCCGTACCACCGGTTGAAATCGTACTTGATCTTACCGACGCGGCCTGGATGCTGGATCGTTATCGTCTGAACCCGATGTTTGCCGGGGTACGTGACAATCATCCCGGAAATGGGCATTCAGGCCAGATCAACGAAGCCCAGATCATCTATCCCGCCTGGAATGATACGATTCCGGCTCTGAACACACCGCTTGAAATTCCCGATCTGGATACGACTGTTTATGCCGAGTTCAGCCTTGCAGGACCGGCAGCGTTACCGTCACCTGTTGACTTGACCGCCGAGCTGGATGAACAATACGGTTATGTCTTCCTCGACTGGGAACCGCCGGATATCGAAGGGCCTACGGAAAACCTTATCTATGATGATGGCTGGCCGAGTGGGTATTACGATTTCCAGGGGTACACGCTGGGACAACGGATGAGCCCGTCCGATTCGTGCCGTTTACTCAGGGTCAGTTATTACCTGCGGGTAACCGGTTCCGATCAACCGTTCCAGGTCAAGGTTTTCAACTGGAACGAGATTACGGGTATGCCCGGTGATTCCCTGTTATATTCCAGTACAGAAACTGTATCCTCCAATGGCTGGCATGACTTCTCAATTGACCAGAACCTTGTGTTCGGGAGTGATTTTATCGTTGCCTTCGGTTCGCTGAATACGACTGTTCGGCTGGGCTATGATGATGATAACAATGAGCGTTGTTTTGAC
Organism: bacterium; assembly: GCA_963669175.1. Lineage (GTDB taxonomy): Bacteria > Electryoneota > Electryoneia > Electryoneales > Electryoneaceae. The sequence goes on along the minus strand of OY769902.1, from coordinate 4,333,388 downwards.
TTCAATGGGAGTACCTGGAGCGCCTGGCCGCAGACCTATTTCATCCGTGCGCAGGTACGTCTGGATCGTGGCGGAAGCATGATACAGCAAGCCGGATCGGATGACGAACTGGATGACTTTCTGTCCTATCATGTTTATCGTGACAGCACCCTGATTGCATCGCCAGTGGACCATGAGTATATCGACCGCATTGTTCAGTACGGCACTTATCACTATTGGGTTACAGCCCAGTATGATAACGGCGAATCGGAACCGGCGGGGCCGCTGGAACTCATCTGGAACCTTGATGTGGATGAGGACAAGTTGTCACTTCCGCAAGAATTCTTTATCAGTGAAGCTTATCCCAACCCGTTTAATGCCACGAGCGTTGTTGAGGTTCATCTTCCTGAAGCAGGAACCGTTGAGCTGGAGCTGGTGAATATCCTGGGGCAGGTGGTGCAGAAACATACGCTTGGTGTCCAAAACGCAGGGATTCATCTTGTGACTGTCAATGCACATGAGCTGGCGTCGGGGATGTACTATTTACGTGCTACACATGATGGCAAAGCAGCTCCTTTGCGACGAATTGTATTGCTTAAATGATTTTATTTTAAATGATTGATTATGTGAAAATTGAATGAATATAAACCCTGTTTGACAAGCAAACAGGGGCAAGTTTCAGATTTCCAGTTGCAGTCACCCCTCTTAGCAGAACGGCCAGTACCCCTGTCATCTCTCCCGTCAAACTCTGTTTTCACTCGTCTTTGGAGGTAGATAAAAAGGCGTAATCTTACGGAAAATGGGGACTGTTACACTTTTTCGCAAGCGAGTGTGTTATGAATTGCTGATATTATTTGTTATGTGCATTTGATTGATAGTTTTACCAGAAAATATGTTGCGAAAAAGGTATTGCTGTTCTCGATTTTATTCCGACATAATAGAGATTGCCGGGAAAAGGGGACGGGATCCTTTTCCTCGCGCGCATATGAAACACTCTCGCCGAACTTGTGGAAAAGGAAACTGTACCCTTTTCCGTGTACGTCCTGCCTGCTCTCAAGAAAAAGGGTACAGCCACCTTTCCCGGTCCTTGCTCACAGCGGGAAGGCTTTGCCCCAGGGAAAGGAAACTGTCCCCTTTTTCCATATCCTTATCCTTTATTCCAACCATATGGTTGACCTTTCACTGATCTGGCACATGACCACATGACGGAATAATAATGGGAATCGCTATAACTGTACCAACATTTTCCCGTAAGAGATAATAAAGCTGGAAAAAGCGAAAAATTCGGTACAGATATTTTTTCATCGCTACTTGTTGGGATTGTCCTGCATTTGAGAACATGAAAAGGTATCAGTCCCATTTTTCGCCTGCTTCACCTGTGCAAGGCCTGCTTCATCTGTGTTACATACATCCCGAAGGGGTGACCGAACGTAGCGCAGGGCCGTGCCGTCTGTTTTGAACGTCTCCTGTAAATGAATCTGCGCCGTTAACCGGGCACCAGGAGTGGCGCATACCATTGAACCGACCTGACTAAAGGCATACCTTACCTTATAGTTAGCAGCCGAAAGCATTTCAAATCCGGGTTTTACAGCGGCAAAACGGAAGTCAAGCCATCTGTGGTAGGCCGTACTGGCAAGTCGAAGGACAGAACAGATCGGAGATACCCTTATGGATAAAAAGGATTTAAGCGCTCCACTCGGCCATCGTTTTCATTTTGATCGTCACGCTCTGCAATCTGAGCGTGCGTTTACCTTCATCGGGGAAGGTGAGCTCGGTGGTAAAGCCAGTGGACTCGCATTTATTCACGATACAATCCAGGACAAATTCCCGCATTCCAGCTTTCCGGATGTGAAGGTTTCCATCCCCGCGGTGACGGTTCTTTCTACTGCTGTGTTCGATGCTTTCATGGAGCAGAACAAGCTGTATGACGTTGCCTTATCGGATGCATCGGATGAATACATCGCGATGGAATTTCAGCGGGCGAGTTTCCCCTACCAGTGGACCGGAGATTTGCGGGCGCTGGTCAGCGAAGTGAAAACGCCTCTCGCGGTACGCTCCTCCAGCATGCTCGAAGACGCCATGTTTAAGCCGTTCGCCGGTGTTTTCGCCACGAAAATGATCCCGAATAACCAGCATTCTACGGACGAACGCTTCAAGAAACTCATGGAAGCGGTCAAGTTCGTTTTCGCCTCGACATTCTTCAAAGGCGCCAAGGATTACATCGCCACCACGGGGAAAAGCATCGCTGACGAAAAGATGGCCGTCGTAATCCAAAAAGTGGTCGGTCAGCAACATGAAGAAAAATGGTATCCGACCATTTCCGGTGTGGCGAAATCATTCAATTTTTACCCGTTCGGACGCGCCAAGCCAGAACAGGGCGTGGTCAATCTTGCGCTCGGGCTGGGCAAGGCGATTGTAGACGGTGGTGTTTGCTGGAGTTACGTTCCGGCATGGCCGAAACTTCCGCCGCCTTATAGCAATGTTGGCGATTTGATGAAAGCCACTCAGACGACATTCTGGGCAGTGAACCTGGGAAAACCACCGGCGTATGATCCTGTCAACGAAGCTGAATTCCTGGTGCAGAACGGTCTTGATGAAGCGGAAGCGGATGGTGTATTAAAACACACTGCTTCCACATACGATGCAGCCAATGATCGGCTTTCTCCCGGGACAGGACCGGCCGGACCACGAATCCTCACGTTCGCACCGATCCTGCAACTCAATACCGTTCCCCTGAATAAAATCGTACAGGAATTGATCCGGCTTTGTGAAGAAGCGCTGGAAAGTGAAGTGGAGATCGAGTTCGCCCTGACATTGGACCCCGTCCATGGCACCCCGGCGAGACTGGGATTCCTGCAGGTGCGTCCCATGGTCGTATCCAAAGAGGAAGTCGAAGTTCCGGTCGAAACGCTGTCGGCTCCCAATGCACTCGTCGCTTCCGAAAAGGTGCTGGGTAATGGGGACGTGAACACGATACGTGATATAGTGTATGTTCGCCCGGAAGTGTTCGAAGCGAAGCATACGCCTTTGATAGCGAAGCATGTGGCGGCTATGAACCAGACCTTATTAAACGAAGACCGGGCTTTCCTGCTTATGGGATTCGGGCGCTGGGGCAGTAGTGATCACTGGCTGGGAACACCGGTGGAATGGAGCCAGATTGCAGGCGCGAAAGCGATTGTGGAAGCTACCCTGCCGAGCATGAATGTTGAACCCAGCCAGGGCTCGCATTTTTTCCACAATCTATCAAGCTTTGAAGTCAGCTACTTCTTTGTACATCATAACTCCAGCTATCCCATACGTTGGGACTGGCTGGATGCTTTACCTGCTGAAGAGGAAACCGAATACGTTCGCAGAGTGCGTATTGATAAACCGTTGTCGATTCTGGTCGATGGCCGTACAGGACGGGGAGTGATACAGCATGGTTGATATCGGGGATGGACGCAGCCACTATGTTCTTGATCAGTTACGTGAACGAGCAAAAGAGCTGAATTGCCTTTATCGCATAGAAGAGTTGACCAATGATCCGGAACAGGATGTCGAAGTCGTGATTCGCGGCATCCTGCGTGCTATTCCACCCGGTTGGCAGTTTGTCAACATCTGTGAAGCCATGATCACTTTTGATGGACAAGAGTTCAAGACCAGCGATTCTATCCCCACGCCATGGGTGCAGGAAGCAGACCTGAAAGTGCATGACCAGGTCCTGGGGTCGGTTAAGGTGTTTTATACTCGTGAGATGCCTGCTGCTGACGAGGGGCCGTTCCTCAAGGAAGAACGCAAACTAATTACCACCATCGCTGACCGCCTGGGCCATTTCATTCTGCATCAGCAACTCAGGCAAATGGTCGGTGATTGGAACCAGGCGCATGAAAGGTTGAACGAAGACAAGACGGTTGAATGGAAAATTGTCGTAGATCTTCTCAGGCGAACCGACAAAGACCTGTACCTGGGCATCGCTCGCAAAATGTTGAATTACCTCTGCTGGCACGGTATTCACGAAGCGGATGCGTTGCTGGAAAAACTGAGCGCTGATGAAAAATCCGAGACGCTGAATGGTGGTGGAAACCGCCCAATGCAGCGCAAACGCATAGAAATTATGGATTTGAGTGAGGATATTTTCAAAATTGCCGGCAAGACACTGCCGGATGAAGAGATTCTTCAGGTCGTGCAACGATGGATGCATGAAGATAAATCAAGCTTCTTCAGCCGAACACTGGTAAACCTGGACAGTTCCCTGGGGGATTTGGCAGATGCCCTGCGAAGATTCCACCACCTGATGCAACAGGGTGTGGAATTGTCCCCCTCTGCTGCGAAAGGGGCAAGGGTTCACCTTACCCGCCGCTTCCTGTCCGATCACCTTGAATTTATCCGTATTGCGAAAGATTATGTTGATATTGAAGACTTCGTTGACCTGATTCCCCGCCTGATTCATCCCCCGAACAGTCATGGAAAACTGGGTGGTAAGGGGTCAGGGCTTTTCCTGGCATATCGAATGCTGACCAAGTTCAGCAAGGAGAAACCTGAACTCAAAAATATCAAAACACCCAAGACATGGTACATTACTTCTGATGGTCTTCATTCCTTCATGAATCATAACAACCTGGGTGAAGTTACAGAGCAGAAGTACAAGGAAATAGGGCTGGTACGACAAGAGTATCCTCATATTATTCAATTATTTAAGAATAGCCGTTTTACCCCTGAAATGGTTCAGGGGCTTTCCATGGCGCTGGATGATTTCGGCGATGTTCCGTTGATTGTCCGCAGTTCCAGCCTTCTTGAGGACAGGTTGGGCACCGCTTTCTCAGGTAAATATGTCAGCCTGTTCCTGGCGAATCGTGGGACAAAATGGGAACGTCTGGAAGCGTTGATGGATGCGATAGCTGAAGTGTACGCATCGACCTTTGGCGCAGATCCGATCGAGTACCGTGCCGAACGTGGCCTCATCGACTTCCATGAGGAAATGGGTGTACTTATCCAGGAGGTTGTTGGGAAGCCGGTAGGAAAATACTATGTGCCGATGTATGCCGGGGTTGCCTTCAGTAGCAATGAGTTCCGCTGGTCGCCACGTATCAAGCGTGACGATGGTCTCGTGCGTCTGGTTCCCGGATTGGGGACACGTGCGGTTGACCGCTTGAGTGACGATTATCCGATCCTGCTGGCGCCCGGTCAGCCCGGTCTCAGGGTCAACGCCAGCGTAGATGAGATCATCCGCTATGCACCCAACAAGATGGATGTTATCAACCTGGAAACCAACAACTTTGAGACCGTCGATATCAAGGAATTCCTGAAAACATTCGGCGATGAATTCCCGAATGTGGATAAAGTTGTGTCTGTGGTCAAGGACAACCACATTTCGCTGAAGAACCAGTTTAACCTGGATTTCGAAGATGATGAAGTTGTTGTGACCTTCGAGGGACTGGTTACGAAGACGAATTTTATAGCGGAGATTAAATCAATCCTGGATGCTTTGGAAGAAGGCATGGGGTATCCGGTGGATATCGAATTTGCGCACGATGGCCGGAGCTTCTATCTATTACAATGCCGTCCACAAAGCTATTCAATGGAATCCAAACCCGCGCCGATTCCAAAAGATATCCCGGAAACTTCAATTGTGTTCAGCGCGAACAAGTATGTTTCCAACGGTATCGTACCGGATATTACTCATGTTGTTTATGTTGACCCGCAGATGTACAGCGAAGTGGAGAATCTGAAAACGCTACGGGATATTGGCAAAGCTATTGGTGAATTGAACAAGCAACTTCCCAAACGCCAGTTTATCCTGATTGGGCCGGGAAGGTGGGGAAGCCGTGGTGATATCAAGCTTGGTGTCGATGTTACGTATTCTCAGATCAACAATACGGCCATGCTGATCGAAGTTGCCATGGCGAAAGGGAATTATGTCCCGGATTTGTCTTTCGGCACACACTTCTTCCAGGATCTTGTAGAAGCTTCTATTCGCTACTTGCCACTCTATCCGGGCGAAAAGAACGTCCATTTTAACAAGATGTTCCTGACGCGTTCAGAGAATGTTCTGTCCGAGATCCTTCCCGAGTTCAACGAATTATCTGAGGTAATTCGTGTTATTGATATCGGACGTGTAACTGACGGCAAGGTACTGAAAGTATTCATGAATGCCGACCTGGATGAGGCGGTTGCCATCCTGAGTACGCCGGGAGGCACACAGGTTGAAACGATGGCCAGCACTTCCAAAAAACCCCCCTTTTCGGATGATCACTGGAAATGGCGTCTACGCATGGCGCATCGCATTGCTGAACAGCTTGATGGTGTTGAATATGGCGTAAAGGCGTTCTTCGTATTCGGAAGCACAAAAAATGGCACTGCCGGACCAGGCAGCGATATTGACGTGTTGTTGCATATTAGCGAGGATGAAGAGAAGCGTCACAACCTGATGCTTTGGCTGGATGGCTGGAGCCAGTGTCTCGATGAAATGAATTTCCTTAGAACAGGCTATCACAGCAAGGGGCTGCTGGATGTTCATCTGGTAACCGACGCTGATATAAAGAACCGTACCAGTTTTGCTGCGAAGATTGGGGCAGTAACAGATGCAGCACGTGAACTGCCAATGAAGAGGAACTATAAACAATAGTAGTAGCGTAGAATAAGGATATGATTGTGTAGGGTTGGGTATACAATGTAATTGCATGTTTTGTAGAAATATAAGTGTGGCTTTGGGGGTACTCTCCTGGGGGCATCAGGCTCTAATGTTTGTGTTTTGTTATTGCTGTGGCATAACCAAAGCAGTATCATAAAGGTACCTAAAGTGACAACAAAGTTTTACAAACGGTACCCTGAATATGTACAATTTCTCCTTACGGTTACTCTTGGCGGCTGAGACAAACGATGATGGTTTGATGCTGAAACTGGCCAGTGAAAGTAATCGCATCCTGGCAGCCAGCCCCAAAAACTTTGCTTTGGATTCCGAAAGGTACAAGCTTGATGGCAGCAACCTGAGTTTTCAGACGACTGCCGAGGACCGGGATTTCATGTTCCCGGGACAGGCACACTATATTGGTCTGGCAAACCATATGGTACAGGTATTCGAAGAAGTGGAACGTGCTACTGTTCGTGTGGATCATATCAGCGAGGGGTCGCTTCCCATTACGGACAATATCGTTTATCACAACACTGAAGTTCGCACGTTTTAGATTAATTGTCTCGCTTTCTGATTCTCTCCTTTGATGGCTTCGCGCCAATATGGCTAAAGAGTTATACCGAAAGAAAAAACAGCCCGCATAAGCGGGCTGACAGGGTAAGTGCGTCCTTATCAGGAAAGCTTACATCGGGACTGCTTTCTCAACAAATCGAATACCGAATTCACGATCCAGCTCAGCAAGAATGGGTTCGTAGATCTCCGACTTTATCGGAATGTGGCAGCCGGTAAGGTTCAACTCACCAGTTAGAATCCTCTTGACTGCAATTCCTGCAGGCAGACCGACGGTTTTAGCCATGGCAGTTTCGCCATTCGGGTCGCCGTAGTAGACAAAGGTGGAAACGATCTGTTCCAGCTTGCCATTCTGCTCCGGGTATTCAATCTCGAAGCGATGCAACAGGACGACCATATCACGAACACCAGCCGGCTGCGCCAACTTGTTTTTCAGCAGGTATGTCAATGCTGAAGCGGCTGTAGTGACGTCATAACCGATTTTCTCATCGCTGAACAAACCCAGCCATTCCAGTTTATCCATCACTGCGCCAGTCGGGCTGATCTGGAGACGACGTGCAACACGCTGCCTGATATTATCGCCGCCCATGATGCCCGGCAGGAACATGGCCGTCAATTCGCTCCAGGTGTAATCCTTCAAGTTCGGAATGACCATGGATTCATTGGGCATGCCAAGGCGAACCAGTTGCATCCATGCTTCCGAGTATCCCGGATAGCGAAGGGTGCCACGGATCATGGTATGAGCATGTTTCAGGTTGAAGATGTCGATGTAGGCCAGCGAGTCACGGTTCGGGTAAGCTTCCATGGTGCCGACGCCATCCACGTCCATGGGCCAGGTTCGCCAGAACACGCGATGTGCGGGTACAATCTTGATCTCGCCATTCTCGAGATACTGTGCGCCTGCCTGACCGGCCATCACCACGTTGCGAGGATTCCAGGTGATGATGTAATTCATCGGGTTAGCGTTCGCGCCCGGTTCCGGCACACCACTGCCATAGGAACAGAACGATTTGAAAACACCACCGCGTTCGCGTTCACGGGTGATCAGTTTTACGGCGGACATATGATCCAAACCGGGGTCCAGACCCATCTCGTTCAGAATTGTCACGCCTTTTTCTTTTGCTGCGCTGTCCAGCGCTTTTACCGGAGCTGACTCATAGGAAGCGGACACTTGGTGTGTGCCTGCTTCAACGCATGCTTTTACAATGCGGGGTTGGAAAGGTGGTGGCATAAGATTAGCGACAATATCCGCTTCTGCAACCAGCTTTTGAAGTTGTTCGGTATCGTCTACGTTGAAAGAGATTGCAACGCCGTTGGGGTGACCATTCACACGGCGTTGAGCCATGTCCTGGTCCATGTCGGCAACAGTCACGTGCCAATCAAACTCTGTAGACTTTTCCAACAGGTAACGAATCAAGGCCGGAGCGCTTTGCCCGGCACCCAGGATCAGGATGTTTTTCTTACTCATGCAAGTATCCCTGACGTTTGTACAATCCAGTCAGAAACTGGAGATGAAAAAGGTATTACCAATCTGTTTGATACGAAAAAAACCGTCCAAAAGGACGGTATCTTATTTCTTCAAATATCGTGAATAAATTATCAGCGTTCAAACAAAACAGTCATATTTCGCCCCAAGAGCTAGAAAAAGGGAGAAGTTTATTCCTTGAAAATGCTAAATTTACAAAAAAATGTCAATTCCAGTGCCGACCAGGAGGAACCGGCGACTCTTCTATCGCTTCCAGTCGAACAGTTACAGAGCCGAGAAAGATCTTGAACTTGGCGACAATCGGCATACAGAAATGACAATCATGCGAGAACCAGCCACGATAATAACCTGAAATACCTGCTATACCATGGTATTCCATCTGGCCATCAATGTATCGTGTATTCCAGGTTTCGCCTGCTTCATTCAATCGGTCAAATTTATCGTACACATTGATCGAGGTATACTTCAAACCATCACTCATCAATGTTGTATAGTTACCGGTACGTTCGCCAAGAATGACCTGTGGCGTAAGAAGAACGCACGAGATCGGGTCGAACGCATTCGGAGGAAGATCCAGCCTGCGGAAAGTCCAATGATTATCGCCCTGGACTTCACGAAGATCAATATGTCCGGCATCATAGTTGAATTCATGGGTTTCCAGCGCACGCTTCTCCTTTTCCCAGTAGCGTCCTTCAACCCATAGCGCATGAGTGAAATCCTTTGCGATGTGGACATAAAATGTGTCGATTATATCTACAAAAGGAAGGCCACGCGCCGAGCGAACCACTGCCTGTATCCAATATGTGGAATCGCCGCGCCACATGCCTTCACGGGAGTCGATGGTCATTTCACCCAGTCCAAGGAAACCGTACTTGACATCGTAACGGAACCTTTTTCCGACTGGCGGTGCGCAACAGGTAGCGTTGTCCTTGTCAAAAGTCAGGAAAGCAGTCTCGACGTAATCGGTACTGGGCCAGAATTGTTTTTCCGGAGCTACTTCACGGCACATCTCAAGCACAGATGGATGCTCTGTTGCTTTGTGTCTCGGATACCATTCCAGATATTTTCGTCCATAGAATACGACAGAATCCGTGTTGCCATGTTCGAAATGGAATCGAGTCAATGCTTCAAGAACAGGGGCATAAGCGAAGTCCTTGTTGGCCAGTAACAAAGTCTTGTGGCGGTTTGGCTGGTCATCGATATCATCATACGCATTTGCCAGTTCTATCCAGACTTCGTAATGAGCCAGGGGATTATCTATAACGGGTTTTAGCAGGTCTATTGCGTCATTGGGACGCAGTTGCCGGCGAAGATTTTGACCTAATGCCACAAAACCGGGATAGTATTCCTTTTCTGCGTCAATCGCTTTTTGCAGCCAGTGTTCACCTTCCTCCAACTGACCTGTCATTGTCAGCGCCTGACCATATTCGCCAGCGATGAAATACTTGTCAGGAGCCAGCCTTACAGCTTCCTGCAACCAGGGAAGCCCAGCCGTTCTACCATACAGAATTCTTGCTGTAAGCGCCCGGTTATACAGCAGGATCGGATCATCGGGAGATACGATCAGAGCAGAATCAAGCAGATCTGCAGCACGTTGATAATGACCGTTTAAATACTCCTGATCAGACGTTTCAATGATCAGGTCACCGGTGGTACTCAGGCTTTTCCGTGTAATGGTCTGGCCATACAGAGGCAATGCTGCGATCAGAATGATACACAGCAGGATAAAGCGATTGATGTGTTTATTCCAGTGTGCCATGATATCCTCGTCAAGTGATCATCGGCCGGCTGCTATGCGTGCATCTACCACCCAACGTACCAGTGTTAAAGAAAGATCATCCCAGTAAGTGATGACCAGAAGTACCAGCAACATCAACCCGATGAAAGGAAGTGTCGCACGATACAGGTCAAGGACCGGACGGTTGAACCGGAAACTTGAGATAAACAGGTTTAAACCAACCGGCGGTGTTGAATATCCGATTTCAAGATTGGTCAGGAATATGATCCCAAGATGAGCGGGATGGACTCCAAAGGACAGGGCAATCGGCAGGATGAGTGGCACAACCACGGTGATCGCGCTGAATATATCCATCATCGCACCAACCAGGAGCAGGAAAATATTCAACAGGATGAGGAAGGTCCACTTGGACGAAACCAGGCTGCTGACAAAAGCGATCAGCTTCTGGGGAACTTCCGCGTCAATGAGGAAGTTGGTCAGTCCGAATGCAGATCCCAGGATAAGCAGAATACCACCTACCAGGACGCTGGAATCACAGATGATGCGTGGCAGATCACGTGTGATATGAATATCACGCAGGACAAATATCTCAACGAACAGCAGGTACATGGCTGTAACAGAAGCCGCTTGATTTACAGTAAACCACCCGCTGTAAATCCCCACAAGAATCACGATTGGAAGCGGGATTTCCCATTTAGCATCCCAGAGCGCCGCCGCGGCTTCTTTCCAAACGAAGGGTACTGTAGGGATTTTACGCTTGCGTGCGACAAAGACTGCATACCCGGAAAGCGCCAGAACCAGCAACAGTCCCGGTAACACACCTGCTGCAAACAGGTCGTTCACTGACGAGGCGGTGACGAATTCATCGTTCTGAGGACTGCTCATCATCGAACTTGTACCACCAAGGTCCGCCCATTGCTGGATTTGTGAATCAGGATCAAGTTCAATGGCTTCACGCAGTTGCTCAGTTGCTGGTAGATCGGACAATACCCAAAGGTTGCCCATTGCATCGTAGTCCGCCTGGTTCACCATGTTCATCGAGGCAGAAAGCTGCATGGAAACCAGCACAGAAAACAGGATGATCGGCAGGCTGGGAGGGAAGAGAAGCCCAAGGCTTCCCGATGACGTCAACAGGCCCAAGTTAAAGCGTTGCGGGTAATTGTCCCGCATCAGCATCGGGTACAATACCCCGCCAAGCGCAACAATGGTTACACCGGAAGCGCCGGTAAAAGCTGTGAAAAATGAACAAGTGACCAAAGCAACAATCGCCAGGCCACCAGGCATCCAGCCAAACAAGGCGTGGCTTACACGAACCAGTCGTTTCGGAGCGCCGGATTCGGCAAGCAGATAACCGGCGAAGGTGAACAACGGGATAGCCAGCAAAGTGCTCTTGGTCGTGATGCCGTATATATTATTCACAACAGCAACAGATCCTGACCCTTCCACACCAAAACCGGCCAAAGCCAACGAGCCAAGGACAGCAAACAGGGGAGCGCCGAATAACGCAAACAGGAGGAGGCCGATGTAGGTCATGATTCGGCCTCCGTGGAATGTTGCTCGATTTCAGCTTCTTCAGTTTGGGTGATTTCCGTATCGAATCCGTCGGTACGACCTAGTGCGAGATTGAGCAATACCTGAACTGCAATCAGCGAGAACCCCGCCGGAAGAATCACAGCAGCCCACCAGCTCGGGACTTTCGTTGCGGTTAGAAAACCACCGATATCCTGCTGCATGTCCAGAAAAGCGATGGACCCACGTGCCAGCAGGAAGCAGACAATCACGGTAAAAACTCCACCAAGCCACCGGAATAGAGTTCGAACCTTGGGATTGGGAATACGTGTCAGCAGATCGATAGAAATCTGTCGGCCTTCACGTGTCGCCAGCGTTCCGCCCAACAGGGCCAGCCACAAAACGAGATGAGTCAGCACACTGTCAGCCCATAAAAGGCCGGCATTAAACAGCAACCGCATCACTACCTGGGTGAAGGAAAGACCGACCATGGACAGGACAACGACACCTGTCGTGATCGCCACCACTTTCCACAAGTACAGGTCGATTGCCTCAAGTATCCGGCGCACTTATTCCGTCTCCGCCTTTTCTGCCCTGTATCGCTCAAGTTCCGCTTTGACTGCGTCCAGCAATTCCTGGTCGTAAAGCTGACCGGTTAATGTCTGTTGTACTTTCAGACTCGCTTCACGGAAAGGAGTAATATCATCAATGTTGCTGATTACAATGCCTTTGGACTGCATTTCTTCGATCGCGTCCTGGTTGTCCTGACGTGTATGCTGAGTCAGATCAAGCAAGCCATCCCTGATGATGGTATGCAGATCATCACGGTACTCTTCCGGAATCTCATTATACTTCTCAACTGTCATCAACACTGCGCCGGTAGCATTGGTGATTGGTTGGGCTGTGATATAGTTGATTCGTGTGAACCATTGAAGGCCCAACGCGGCATACGGGGCGCAGTAAACAGCATCAATCATGCCCGTCTGCAATGAAGTTAAAACTTCTGTAACAGGCAATGGAACAGGATTCAGGCCCAATTCATCAAACAGGGCGCGCGCCAACGGATCACTTTCCCAAGTCCAGATTTTCATACCCTGCAAATCATCGATGCTGGCAATCGGCTCCTTGCTGAAGAAGTACACATACCCGACTTCCGTCCAACCCAGAAGCACAAAGCCCTGTTCACGGAAACGCTGATCAAAACGATCGTAAAAGACTTCTGTGATATGATCAACTTCATCCTTGGAATTGTAGACAAACGGAAGTTCCAGTACACGGATTTCCGGCAGGATTTCACCCAGGCCGTTTCCCGTGAACCCAGCGCTCTGAAGCTGACCGATGTACATCTTGCGGATCATCTCCGGTTCGTCACCCTGAACGCCACCGGCATAAATCCTGAATCCGACCTGACCGCTGGTTGCCTTTTTCAGGTCGCGGTCCATCCGCCGCATGATCTTGATCCAGTTGGATCCTTCCGGCGCTAGGGTGCCGAACTTGATTTCGTACTTCGGACCTGCTGAACTGGTAAAAGGAAGGTATAACCCGCATACCACCAGGAAGGCTGTAATCGCACGCAGCCAATACGGAGTTCTCATGGTTCTCTCTTGCTTGTCTAGAGCCCACCCTGTAAGAAAAAACGGCTTTCCAGTTGCACTCCTTGCCGGTGCTTTCGTTCCGCAACTGGCTCCTTTTTTCACAAGCAATAATACCATTAAAATATTGGATTCGCATATGCCTGTAGTGTGATTCAGAGCAGCGATGGGGCGATTGAGTGGGAAGATAGAAATGGAAATGAGGAGTTGCAATTAAGATCAAGGTCTTGATCTTAATTGCAGTGTGTCCGGATATACATGAAAACGCCCGGTTAAACCGGGCGTTTGAAACTTCGATATGTAACGAACGCTTACCAGCCAAGGGAGAACTGTGCCATGTACAGCCCGTACGGGGTCATACCCGGAGCGGTACCCTGTTCCTTGGTGAAGTAGGCGAAGTCAAGCTTGGCAAAACCGAGGGAAAGCCCCATACCATAGGTCGGGTATCCCTGGTGGAAACCGCCACGCAGCTTCAGGAAACCGGCCAGAACACTCAGTTCTGTACCCATGTTGATATGGGTAAAATAGCTCTTGCCGGCACGGTTGAAGAAATCGACATACTCGATGCCCAGATCCCAACGCTTCAACAGTGCATTATTCGCGAACGGCATGTGGTACATGGCGCCGAATTTCAGGTTTGGCTTGATCCAACCATCCATGACACCAACCAGGTCCTGAATGGAGACGCCGACATCGATGTCGTTGTCTTTCCACTGAACCGTACGAATCATACCTACGTCGATACCGAAACCGGTTATGTCTTCGTTCAGCTCATCCATAACCGTAGATGCCAGGTCACCCGTATTGGCAACGTCAGATGCGTTAACCCGAATCGGGCTTACATAACGACGGTTGACGATCCTTACTGCCGCACCAAGTTCCCAGTCACGTCCACCGATTTCAATTACACGGCCATGACCTATACCGAAAACGACATCCATATACCCACGTGCGCCAATTGCGGGTACGAAAACGCCGTTATCAAGCTTGATGTCAGTTACAATATTGCCGTATACGCCAAAACCAAAGCCCTTTACCGCCAAACCCAGGTATGGTGCAACGTTCAAGCCGATCCACTTGTTGTCAAATTCCTGTGAATCTTCGTAGAACTTGTTCATGGTCTCTGTGGCAGCAGCATCACCGCCGGCAGCTAGTGCTGCAATGGAGTCCATGCCAGCAAACGTGTCAACGTTGTCGTTTACGAATTTCAGAATATTGGTCGCATCTGAACCGATACCAATCGCCACAGGAGTGAATTCCAAGGCGAACTTCTGCCTGTTCAACAACCCGGGGTTGTTAAACACGGTCCGGGCATTGGTAGAAATCATGGTGGTCAGTCCACCCATCCCCATCTGGGCTACGTTAATGCTGGGGGACACACCGGTTGGTATGTACTGTTCCTGCGCCAGGCTCTGTCCTGCAATTAGAAGCAGAACAAGAGCAGCAACAAGCATCAATCTTGTCTTCATCGCTCTTCCTCCTTCTTTTACAGGGTATGCAGCCCGTTGATCAGGTTCTCGTTGAAGCTATCAAGGCTGGTTACGTCCAGACCAATATTCTGAAGATCTTCGTTGTCATCCATGTTGGTGACATCAATCCCCATGTCGCCGAGGAGATTCACAATCTGCTCAGAACTGTTGGTCAGCAGGTTAGAGGCTGCGTTAATCAGGTCTTGCTGTTGTTGAGCACTCAGGCTATTCCAGGTAGCTACATCAACAGCCACACCGCCTGCCACATCCATGAGGAACGAGAGATCAAAGTCGTTCGCGTCAATCACGCTATCAACATTGGTGTCACGAAGAGTAAGGACTGCTTGGACGGCAAACGCACTCAGGTAATCGATGCGCACATCTGCCGGACCAAGTTCATCATTGGTCGCTTCGCCACTGGCAATCATGCCCAGGTCATCGATCACCATGAACATGGCCTGGTACACTGCATCAGCGCGTTCGGCGGGCCATGCACTTCCCTGGAAGGGGAGGGTGCCTGACTGGAACTGCGACATCTGTGCAATCAGGCCAATCGACGTCACATCCGCTGTCTCGATTGTACTGCGAAGGTATGCTTTTGCGCGTCCCCAGCGAGCATAAGCATCGTTTGGATTTTCATCCAAAGCTTTGGTAAATGACTCGATAGCATCCGCGTATTTGCCATCACGAAGATACTCTCGTCCTTCCGAAACGTAATCTGCCGCAGAATCTACCGGATTGGTAAACGAGAAGATGTTACATCCGGTGACCACCCACACCAGCAGCAGAGGCAAAACATACACTGCTACCTTTCGCTTCATGTAACCTCCTGTTTGGAAAAGAACAAAACCCACCAAAGGTTTTCCTCTGGTTTCTCCCACCAAAAACTGTACTACCCCCATCCTTCAATAAAAAAAACCTAATCGTCGAATTTCGGATTTTACGTGACCTAAGTCAACTGAACAAGAAAAAAACCAAGAGTATGGAATACACAAAACCTAATCGTTTTCAAACTCTCGCACAATGAAAAGATGGATAAAATCTTCCAACAAGGAGGAGAATCGGCTAGCGTACAGGGATTAAAGGCAACTGGAGAGTAGCAGAAGCTTTTTCCATGCCATCCGCAGAAATAGGCAGTATTTTGAACTCAGGCTCGAAATCATCCGGTATGCCTGGTTCAAGGTCATTGATCCCCGGAATCGGTGGTTTCTTACTCTGTATTGTCATTCGGACGACTTCACCAGCCTGGAAGGAGTACCAGGTATTGGCGTTATTGGTCTCCTGAGGCAGGTTGGGGAGAACAAAAGAATAGTCACCGGCAGGGATATATATCCTGTTCACAGCTTCCGAATACAATTCCACCGTTTTCAGATTTTTAATTTCCAAGGTCAGCAGATTGCGACCTGGTAATTTCGGCTTTTCCGTAACCAGGATGAAGAGGATTGCGTGGCCAGGAGGAGCTGTGCCAGTGTCCAGGTTTGAGGTGGCTTGTGGAATAGCAACGCATCCTGAAATGACGAAAACTGACAGGAGTAAAAGAATTAGAATTCTTGATCCAGTGCTAAACAAGTATGTCACCTCAAACCTGAATACCTTGACAGGTAGCGAAAATCAGCAATGGTCCATTAGTTATGGTGCTTCCCGTGATCACGGCATACTTCGCCGCTGTCGGAAAGGTTGCCTTTGACAAACTCAAGAACAGCCTGCTTTGCATCGCCTGATGCGCCACGGCATGCCTGAATGCCACAACGCATCAAACCGTTGACTGCGCCAGCGCCCATGCCGCCGGCTATGAGGACGTTTACACCCATCGACATCAAAGTTCCGAAAGCCTGCGAAGCGCAACCGCCAGGACCGTGTCCCTCCCCATGCTGACCATTGCCATGACCTGCATGCGGCGTTGATGAGATACTGACTTCATCGACTATTTCATGAGTGTCATCGTTGACTGTGAAAACGGTAAACTCTTTCGTCTGACCAAAATGCTGAAAAACTTCCCCATTCATGGTTGGGACTGCGATCTTCATCCTGCTACTCCTTTTAAAACCTTTGCCGCTATCACGATACAATATCGCTATCCGAAACTAAGCTGAATAAATCTCATGCGCCAATATACAAAAATTGGAAGGGAAATATGGAGATAGTCTGCCTGCGTTCCCTGCTCTACTTGTTTTCAGGAAGCAGAGATTTACTCATCCAGCCCAGAGTCTCATCCAGGAATGGGATATAGCCTTCGATCTGATAACGAATCTGACCGTCTGGATCAATGATAATAAAGCTCGGAGTTTCTATCACATCAAACTCTTCCAGGATTGATTGATCAGCAAGCAATACCGGCCACAGTACGCCTTTCCCGTCAAAGCTTGATCGCAGATCACTGGCTACATCACCGCCATCAATATTGATGGTCAGGAGTTGGCTGTCACGTCCCGGAGTCGCCTGTGTAATGTAAAAACCACGAAGGCGCGGGAGTATGTATGGCGTCTGTTGCGAGTTTAACGAGTGAAAATGAAGCACAACCGCTTCGCCCTTATAGTCAGCCAGGGAAACCGTATCCCCTTCAAGATTGACCAGGCTGAAGTCTGGCGCCGGAGTCGCAAGTGTGTCCACCAGGGCAGCAGTCATACGCTCTTCTTTGCTGCTGCGTTGAGCATCCAGCATCCTTTTTTGTGCCTTGGAAAAATCAGCGGAAATACGTGAGGCGATTGTATGATCAACCGGTGGTTCAAGATTGTCCAGGGCTTCCCGTAATGGCAATCCTTTTTGCAGGTTCTGAGCCGTTTTCAAATAACGCCAGAACAGGAAGAACGGATTCTGCTCATCCTTCAGTTCGATACTGAGCAGGTGATAGTCATAAAACCCGTTATCAACAGCATGGTTAAGGGCTGCAATCGAACTATCCGGATTTTGGAAGTGTGCGTAGGTTCGAGCAAGATCATACCAGGCCCATCCATCTTCAGGCACACTTTCAGCCCTGCTGCGCAATAATTCGAACATTCTGTCATATTGCTTCATGGCTTCATACCGTGCAGCGAGTGCATTGACCAAAGCCGGGTTATTGGGATGACCTGCATTATAATGCTGAAGTAATGTGATGGATTCTTTCAATTTGGATTGAGCTTCATAACAGGCTGCAAGAGTCGCAACAATCTCGAAGGAGGCAGGGTAGGTCTCATAGGCCTTCCGGGCATATTCTTCAGCTTCCGCGGCTTTTTGCCGGGCCAGCAGTACCTTGGCCATGACATGATTACTCTGAGGTAGATTGGGCGCAAGTATCAGGGCACGTTTCGCCAGTATCTCAGCCTGATCATACTCTGGGGGGGCCGATATCAGGTAAAACAGCGCAAGTGTCGATATTGTAAATGGTTCTTTTGAATGTTTCTTCGCAAGCCTGCTGACTGTTTTTATGGCTTCATCTGTATTTGGATTGATTCGGGCGTACAGCAATTGTGATATAAGATTGTCCGGGTAAGTTAGAGCGTTTTGTTTTAAAATACGACGCAAATGTGCTGGATTGGCAGTCAGCAGACGGTCTTCCCAATAATAGCGAAGCTGAATATCCTCGCTGTACTCAGTAAGCAATCCAAACGCAGCATCCGCTGCCTTCTGTGCCGCTTCCTTTGTCCAGGGAGTTGGATGTTCAAGCCACAAATGGTGAACCTGGGGTGAGAGGCCCTCTTCTGTTATGGTTTTCTTTTCACACCCCACACTTGAAAGGACAGGTAAGGCCAGAACCAACAGAAATATCAGGTTTTTCCATTTCATCTGTCTATTACTCCTCTGTATTTGATGATTCTGGCGCTATTGAAGAAGGCAAATCCGATATAGCAGAGTAGTTCGAGAATTCCTGTATCACCTTAAAATTAATCTTGAAAAAGATCATGGCTTTGGCCATGCCTGTAGTCAGCGTAGATTCAGGCAGGTAAATGCCATTCGCTGCTGGAACAGGAGCAAATATGATCGACATATCCATTTCCTGCACCTTGTCCGGAAGAGGGTAAGGTGCGCCGGAAACACGGTGAGGAGCCCATTCGACAGTATCAACGAATACCTTGCCGAGGAAACCGTCAACCACCTCATCATTGGGCGCCAAGCCAACAATAAGGAAACCATCCTCTGTGAATCCTTCATTGGTAAAGGAATACTTGTTCCGGTTTTCTGGTTCAAATGCTTCCAACGGACCTGCTTTCACAGATTCCTGGTCTTCTTTGTTATTCAGTGTATCTGTTGCCTGGCCATCCTCATCCAGAAGAATCAGCAGGTGTTCTTCGCCATCACGCGGAACAGCAAGCATGGTGTTGACCTGACTGTCCTTGATCTCGTCGCCATCGCCCATACGGTTGAACGTGCTGAGCACATTGTACTGCATCACCGACATGGCATCCTGTATCTTCACCGTATAGTTGTAAATACTCTCGATTTTGTCATCGGATAAGGGGGGGGATGCGAACGCGGAGAAGGACAGGAACAGCGCAGCAATAAAGAGTATACTCAACGGTAAAAATGAAGATTTCAGGGTTGGAACGATCATGCCCGGGTCTCCTTCTGATCCAGTATCATGAAGCCGTGGGAACCAAAACCTGCAATGCAGCAGGCCGCACCTCTACGATAAACTCTTTCGGGGCTTCAAGCAACTCCCCATCGACCTGAATTGGATCTGGTCGCTCCCGGCGCACGGTCATTCGTTTGAATCGTTTGTATTCGATGGCTTTCACACGGTTTAACGTACCGTCAAACAAGCGCGAGATATTAGCCAGCAGTTGTACAGGATCGGTTGATTCGACTATCACCAGCTCCAAAAGGTCATCATCAGGTCGAGCGTCGGGCGCGATTTGAGCGCCTGCACCGAATTGTGTCAAGTTGGCGATGGTTAGAATCATCGGCTTATCAACCGTCAAAGGTTTGCCGTCCAATTCCAGCTCAAATTTCTGTGGCTCATAGGTGAAGTAGCCGTAAATTCCGGCCAGCACATAGGGAAACACACCACGCATTGGTGTTTTCGAGAATTGTCTTGCAACATCTGCGTCCCAGGCAAATCCGCAGGTTACGAAGAACGGGTGACCATTGGCATAGCCGACATCAATTGTTTTCCGTTCTGCTTTGCGCAGACTGGCAGCGGCCTTGTCAGGATCTCCGGGAATGTTAAAATGCCGCGCAAAACCATTTCCACTACCGGCCGGGATCACGCCGAGCGCAGTCTGGCTACCAATCAATGCCCCGCCAATACTGTTGACCATGCCGTCGCCACCAACCACCATGATAACATCAACACCTTGTTCAATAGCGCGTTTAACTTTCGCTTCACCATCCTCTTTCGATTTGGATACCTGGTAAGTCAGGTCTGTATCATCCACATTCCAGTACTTTTCGACAGAGTGAATCATGTCATCCAGGGTCCAGTGAAACCCGGATTTTGGATTAAATAGAACCCGAACTTTCTGCTTTTTATCAGTCATCTTTTCTGGTTTCGTTTTTACTTTTACCTCTGGCCTTTTTACCCAATCCCTCAATAACCAGGGTTACCTCACCTTTGGGCGGGTGTTCCTCGTATTTCTGCGAAAGTTCGCCCAGGGTTCCGTATACAAACTCCTCAAACCGCTTGGTCAGTTCCCGGCAGAGCACAGCTTTCCTCTCCGTGCCCAACCTGTCAGCAAGATCCCGGAGCGTTCGTGCAGTTCTCAGTGGTGATTCGAAAATGACGAATGTCCTTGTCTCTTCCGACAATTCCACAAGGCGTGTGTGACGCCCTTTCTTTCGGGGAAGAAAACCCTCAAAAACAAACTTGTCCAACGGCAGACCGGAAGGAATCAGCGCCGCCAGCAAAGCGCTTACACCGGCGATGGGAACGACTGTTATACCTGCTTCAACCGCCTCATGAATCAGACGATACCCCGGATCGGAAACGCCGGGTGTCCCGGCATCACTCACCTGCGCCAGCGCCTGTCCAGCCTTCAATTTGTTCAGAAGATCAGGCAGAACCTTGCGCGCATTATGCTCATGGTAGGCAACGGTTGGTGTTGAAATGCCATAGCGGTCCAGCAAAATCCTGGTTCTGCGGGTGTCCTCAGAAGCGATCAGGTCGACAGAGTCGAGGATGTGCAGGGCGCGCAATGTGATATCTCCAAGGTGACCGATAGGCGTGGCGACCACGTATAGCGCACCCGGGATGATTTCCTCATCCGATGGCAATTGGACAGAAACAGGTTCGTCGCTCATGAAAGCCTGCCTTTTGCAAGGTTTGATCAGTATCGGTATCTGTTGTGCCTGGTCGAGAAATGCTTGTCGCTATCAGCAACAAAGGTAAGGAAATCACGCAATGGAAAGTACCCGTCCATTGATGCACGATACAAAAAAACGCCTTCCGCATCTGGAAGGCGTTGGGAGTGGCTATCTCGAGGATATTAATACTCTTCTTCGTCCATCTCAACCTGTGCATCGGCGTGTTCATCTTCTTCCTTGGCAGGTTTCTCAGGGACAAACTTGCCACTCAGGACATCGCCGTACAACTGTTGGTTATGAATGATCTCCAGCGCTTTCTGTATCTGGGGATCATATTGCAGAGCGGCTTCAACACGTTCTTTTGAGCCAAAAATTCGTGAGGCCAATTCCGATTCCAATCGGATACGGATTTCCCTTTCGTCGGCATCCAGCATGCTCGCGCGAGTCTGCTGGCTCATCTCTTCCAGATCTTCCAGCTCTTTCAGGAAGGCGTCGCCGTAGTGGAACACTTCCGCATCTTCTCGGATACGTTCAAGCTGACGTTCCGTTTCGGTCTTGAAAGTAAACTCGGTTTCCTGCAGGAAGTCCTTGAAGGAAACCCACATGTCATCCGTAATTTCAAAGGATTGCTGTTCGGGGTGTTCGCTGACATACTTATCAACGAATTCGAAGAATTTCCCCTGACGCCATAACTCGATCACAGCGTACCCGACTTCCGGCATTTCAACATCAAAGTCCGGCTGGATACCGCCATGTGCATTTACCGGACGGCCATTCCCGGTAAAGAACTTGCTGGATTCCAGTTCATCCGTATCGCCGGTCTGGATCAATGCCTTGTTGTCGGAGAAATAGTCAATCTTCTGAATCAGGCGGCCGGAAGGTGTATAGTATTTGGCGGTTGTCAGTTTCAGCTTGGTGCCGTAACGGTCAAAATCAAGAATGGACTGAACAAGTCCCTTGCCGAAACTGGTGCGTCCTACGATAACTCCACGGTCATGGTCCTGAACCGCGCCGGAAACGATTTCACTGGCCGAGGCGGAACCCTCATTCACCAGCACCACCAAGGGAATGCCTTCCGGAAGCGAAGGCTTTGTGCGTGTATAGAACTCACGGTTGGACTGCGGGAAACGTCCCTTCGTGGACACTACCAGCGAACCCTTGGGCAGGAAGTTCTCGGAAACATCCACTGCTTCATGCAGCAGGCCGCCCGGATTGCCACGCAAGTCAAAAATCAATGCTTCCATGTCCAGGTTCATCAGGGAATCGATGGCCGCACGGAGCTGGTTGCCACCGTTACGGCTGAAGCGTGTAAACCGGATATAGCCGACACCCGGTTCAATGAACCCGGAATAGCTGATGTCAATGACCGGGATAATCTCACGCTTGATGTTGTACTCGATGGGCTCGTCGATGCCCGGGCGTTTGATGGTGATGCTGACAGTGTCGCCGGGAGTACCGCGCATACGGTCAGCCGCGTCCTTGGTGTTAAAACCGGCGGTCGATTCATCTTCGATTTTAATGATCCTGTCGCCGGGACGAAGCCCCAGACGCCAACCGGGGGTGCCTTCTATGGGAGCAATAATCGTAAGTTCACGGTCCGGGCCACGCAGTCCGATCTGAATACCAATACCGCCGTACTTCCCCTGGGTAATCAGGTCGATATCGTCCGTTTCTTCCGGTTCGAAGTATTCGGTGTAGGGATCGAGCGTTTCCAGCATGCCATCAATCCCGGCCTGCATGAACTCCTTGGGGTCAATCTGGTCTACGTAATTCTCGTTCAGTTCACGATAAATCGTACCATACAGGAAGATGTATTCACGGATATCCTGAAGAAGGTCACGTTCGCTTTGTGCCTGTAATTCGGCCTCGGTCTCCGTGCCCGTCGCTTCTTCTTCTGCGTACACAACCGGCAATGCCAGCAGCAGAATCAGGAATGCAATAAGACCGCTCTTTGTCAGGTTAACTCTCGTCATGCGTACTCCGTTGGTTCCGGATAACGGCTCCGTTGCTATCCTGAAGTTTCCTTGTTATGAAAAATACACCGGCGCCGATAATCATCAGTCCTAAAGAAATGCCCTGGCTGATTGTGAAAAAGCCATCGTGGTAATGATGAATATATAGAGATTCATCATGGTAACGGATCATCTCGTTAAAAAACCTGTAAAACCCGAGCAGGAACAGCACCAGCCCGGTGGAAAAACCGTTATGGGTGCGGAACTTCTTTTCAGCGAGCAGGACAATAGCGAAAATGATAAACCCCGAAGCAGAAGCAATCAGTTGCGTCGGATGAATAGCCGTATGAGGAAACACACTCCCTGCAGGACATTCACCCGCCGGGAATATGATGCCCCACCAGGCGTCCGTCGGTTGACCGAAACAACAGCCGTTCAGAAAACAGCCGATTCTGCCGAAACCGACACCTAAAGGAAGGGTTGGCGCGAAAACATCATAGACCTGCATCATTGGAATCTTACGGATTCGCGCCATGACATACATCGTTGCCAGCGATAAAATTACACCACCCAGGAATACCAGTCCGGCGATACCGATCTGGCCATCGGATTGGAACGGATTGAATGTGTCCAACCACCTGCCTTTGAACTCGCTGAGGTGTGTGAAAATGTACAGTAGCCGCGATCCCACCAGCCCGGAGATGATAATAGCCGTACAAATATCGAGGACGGCCCCCTCGGGGAATCCCCACTTTTTGCCACGCCTGTGTGCAATGTAAATCCCCACAACAAAAGCGATGAACATCATCAAACCATAGCTGTGGAGTTTGAAACGGCCCAAATCTATCAAAATGGGGTGCATGGGTTCTCTTCTATTCTATAGGTTGCACTGGTGAACCGATCCACAAGGGAATTGTCCCTGTTTTTCCCGTTGTACTCTACCATGATACAATGGTTTCCGGCCGCTCCCAAAGGACTTCCGTCACAGGAGACGGGCTGAAAGTAAACATGGAACTCTCACTGAGGCAAAGGTAATCAGATAATATAGCGTTGACGATTCAACAAAGGAGCGTAAAGAGGGACAGATTTGACGATTGTTTCTTTTTTTCGGTTGCTGTAAAGCAAAACTATAGCAGTACTCGAGAAAAATGACGCATCATGTCATCCCCTCCCCGAATGTTGTAGTCGGGGATCAACCGGGGATCTCGAAATATTGCTGTCCTATGCAATGTTATTTGTGCAACCCACTATAGTTGGAATAAAGGACATAGAAGAAGGGGACAGTTTCTTTTTCCTGTGGCAAAGCCTTCCCTGTGTGAGCATGGACCGGGAAAGGTGGCTGTACCCTTTTTCTTGAGAGCAGGCAGGAATTACACGGAAAAGGGGACAGTTTCCTATTCCAGGAATACTTCAGGAATAGTCTGTATAAGCGGGAGGAAAAGGATCCCGTCCCCTTTTCCCGGCAATCTCCATTATAACGGAATAAAATCGAGAACTGCTATACATCTCGCATTTCAGCAGAAAAACTCTCACTGTGTCCTTTATCTCGTCCAGTCCCCTGAGGCATCGGGATAGAGCATGAAGTGGCAAACAGTACTCAAGGGCATTCTTCCATGCTTTTCTTGTTTTCTTCCTTTGCGTGAAACAACGCAGTTCGAATTCAGCATTCTTTACAGTATCCTCGAGATCCCCGTTCAAGCCGGGGATGACATTGAATGGGGACGGGGATGACATGGGAATGAGCCGGGGATGACATAATGGGACACTTTTTAAGTAACACTCAGCACCTGGGTTATTTCAACAGGACCATCTTATGAAACGCTGTTCTCGTGTTTGATCCGGGGGGGGTTAATGTTGCGCGAAGGAGGTATATACCGGATGACAAAGACGCGCCATTGATCTCAAAATCCCAGGCGCCTGCGGCAAAAGGAGAACTGACCAGGATACCCGCAGTTTCCCCCAGGATGTTAAAGACCTCAAGTTTCATATAACCGGACTCCGGAAGGTGGATGGTAACCGTAGCCTCGTTATTAAATGGATTTGGATACACGGAAGCGATGGAGAACTTTTCGGGAAGCAGGTCTTTGTCGCACTGTTCTAGTGACTGGTCCTCATAACGCACCCATTGCTGGTTGGACGCAGAAGATTCTCCGATGTCATGTTGCGCAGTTACGTAGTAACGGTACATCCCGAATTCGTCCAGTGTATCCGAGTAGAGAATATTTGTTGTTGTCCCGATCAGTTCAAAGTTTCGGTAGACATTGAACTCAAGGAACTCATCAAGCTCGTCTGTGTTCTGAATGGCGCCAAAGTCAGCCAGGCTAGGTGATTTTACGTCGGCGGCCTGTACAGCAGGCAACGTACCATCAGGAGTTAATATAACTGTTTCACCTGTTGCAAGATAGCGCACCACGGCACGGACCAGGTAAGCTTCCGGCCACTGGCTCCATTCCTCGCCGTTATAATCCCAGCTTCTTCCCGTTTCAATGGAAGCATCCGCGCCAAGGCTGGCGATTTCATCCATGCCATGAAAACCGGCAACAAAACTGGTGTTGTAATAGAGACCACCGTTCTCCACATCAACCGTAACCCAGTTGTAATGCTCTGAAGTCGCCTGGGTTGCATGCTGCGCGGTTGTGTCGGGCTGGTTGCCGTGGAAAGAGAAAACCTGGGCTTCGAAGGTGGAAACATTTCGTGTGAAGAATTTCAGCGCGAGAACCTGGCAGATGGACTGCGGGGTAAAACGAACCGCCATCGTGCCATCGTTCCAATAATAAAACCCGGTGTACTGGCTGTTGTCATAGGCAAGTTCATCGGTCTGGGCAACGATGTCGAATTCCCAGTTCAGGGTCACAACGCCCGTCGTCTGGTCGATCGCTGCTGCAAGGTTATCCGGGGCTTCGACCGCCGGGGCGATACCGACACGCAAAATCGCCTGCATGAGCGAATCAGCGGTCGAGATATTCCGTATCTCAACCCGGGAATACGCATCGCTGTATGATCTGCTGTTCGGGACCGAGCCCTGGTCGAAAACCTGTGCGTTTGTGGAGCCGGGCCAGGGGTCGCCTGCATCGCCGAAATTCGTCCCTGTTTCCAGATCCCAGTGGCTGTCCGCCTGTTCAAGAGCGACCAGGAAATGCCCGTTGTCCGGGCCGCCGGGATACCAGGGATATTGATTCCCCGTGGTAACCGTCTCGTCTATATGGTACAACAACAGGCCTGCTCCCGGGAGATACGTATTATACCCGCTTTGCCTGCGGTTCTCCAGAAGGAAATACTCGGTTCCGACTTCACCCTCGCGCCACAACTGAAACACCATATCATTCAAAGATGCAGCGGGAATCAGGGCGTTGATGCTGTCACGCTGGAGAGCGAAGGGCGTAGTCAGCCCTGCCAGCATACGGTTGTATGGGTCCGGCCATGCCGGGCATTCTCCTGCTTCCTGAGGACCGTTCCAGCAGCCGTACGCCATCAAACTCCACTGTCCGATACTGGCCTGCTCATTAAGCGGATCGGTGAGGTCAACCATACCCAACCAGGATTTGGCCAGTTCCATCGCAGGTGGGCCGACCGTCAGGGGAAGCGCGCCAGAATGGGTCAAAACATATTCCGGCAACAGGATGAAGTTGTTGATTACAATATCATCCACCTCGACAGGCAATTGTGTTGTTCCGGTAAAACTCCAGGGATCGTTTGCCTGCCCGGTCTGCTGTGCGGATGGTCCGGCATGTACGATAATCACCTGCTCAACTTCGCCATCACCATCATTATCATACACAGAGAAATCGACAAAAGGGTCGGCCTGCGTAATCGCATCCATTACCAGACGTTGTGAATTCTGTGGATATTCGCCCAATCCCTGCTGGTCATTCATGTACCATGCTTTGGATTCCGGTAGACCACGCCAGCCCAGGAAAGAGGGGAGACTGGATGTGGCAAAGGTCAATCCTCCACCGGTCAAATCGTTGAAATAATGGTTGACGCTGCCGGAATCGTTGCTGAAGAAAAGGGTATCAAATTCCTGTGCATTAAACGAGCAAACACTGTCGCTGAAGCAAACCAGCAACACAATCGTATTGACTTCTTCATCCAGTTCATAGGAAACATGGGGGATGCTTTGCGCCAGAAGGTCGGTGGCATCAAACGCAACGGGACGAGCTATTTCACCCATACGCACCTGCTCAAGCAGATCCGGGTGAGGAGGAAGCGCGAAAACTGAGCCAGTAAAACAGATCAGTCCGCACAAAATGGCTAGCGCAACACGCATACAGTTATCCATTGCTGGTCAATGTCGACATAAACCTTGTAGCAAATACCGTACTAAAAATAAACATGCATCGCTCAAAATAGTAAGAACAATTCATGATGCGATTTATGCTATTGTTAATTATTGACTTATGTAAAAACGCAATTGAGAATAAGCATCAAGTGTAACCTTTATGATTACTCGAATACTTCAATCAACAGGCAAAATTAGCCCTGTGTTTACTGGTCAGCGAGGTAGACGACTTTACCGCTGTCAATACGATAGATCGCCGGGACGATCAGCAATTTTCCCTGGTCAACCGCATCGGAGATCACCGCGCTCTTTTCCAGCAAACCTTCGATGACGTGATCGACATTGGCTTCGATCGCGCGTTCAATCTCGGTCAGGTCATCGATGTCATGATAAGCAGCACGCACTTTCCTGATCGGATGGTGAATCCGGTCAAGGATTTTCTGCACGTTCTCAGGTACATCGGCGGACATGCAAGCTGCTGTCACTGCTCCGCAGTCATCGTGACCGAGCACGATCAGAAGCGGCGTTTCCAACTTCTTTACAGCGAATTCAACTGAGCCGACTTCGCTTTCACCGGCAACATTACCAGCGACCCGGACGACAAACAGCTCGCCGATTCCCTGGTCAAAAATCAGTTCCGGGACAACACGTGAGTCGGAACAGGTCAACACAACCGTATGAGGATGCTGCCCGTTTTGTGCAGTATCCAGACGTTGTTCAGCAAGTTTGGCAGTTAGAGTAGACTTCCCGTCACAAAAACGCTCGTTGCCATCACTGAGGTGGTCGAGTATTTCTTCGGCGTTCAAATCTTTCTCCCTGTTGAGGCGCTATTGCCTGCAAAATGAAAATGAATCCTATGGAATCACAATTGAACCGGTTGAGCCATCATCGCTGACATCCCAGATGGCGACCTTATCCCAGACAAACTCTTCCAGCTCTGTGTCGTACTTGATCTGCCAGAAGTCATAGTCACCGAAAGCCCTGTCACCACAGGCATTCAGTTCTATGACGCCTGTCTTGCCTTCATAGCCGGAACTCACCTGCAGGAAAGCGCTAAGCAAGGTGTCGAAATCCGGGTTTACTTCGCCAATTTCGATATAGGCCAGTGCGCCAAGCCAAAGGGCGTCATAGGCCGCAAATGCGTAGGAACCGGGATCTTCGTCCGTGATCAGTTTGATCCGGTATCTGAGCTGATCCACTACCTGGTTATCCTGTTCTGCAAACACCGGGCAGGTGAATCCCTTTACCGCTGCAAGGTTGGCGACACTTGAACTCGCAAAGATTGCCGGACTCTTGGCTATGGCGGATGCACCGTAAAAACGAATCATCTCCTGGGCGTTCAGGGTATGGTCTTGCAGTGAATTAAAAACATAATACGCTTCGTTGAAAGTCAGCATGTACACTGCGATGGTTGTGTCCGAATATACATCAATCGCATCCATCACAATATCTTCAATATCATCAAGATAGGCGGTGAAATCTGTCGTGGATGTGGGATAGGCAATACCCTGCAGGACATCAATGCCGGCCGCTTCGAAGTCCGCGGATGTCGTTTCGTACAGATCCTGTCCCCAGACATCATCACGATACAAGGTAATGACGGCCTCAATATCATCCACCTGTGTCATGTATGCTGTAATCGCCGCAGACTGATGACTGTCATCCGGCGCCAGACGGTAAATGGTGTCGGTGGAGTCCGCGAGCGAAGTCGCCACACTGGAAGGGCTGACCATCATGGCGTTATGCTGCTGCGCCTGGCTGCGAACCGCTTCTGCGATGGCGCTGGTTGAGGGGCCGATGATATACTGAATATTATCCGTGGTCAGGTTGGAAAGACGAACCTCGGCAGCTTCGTCATCACCCTGGTCATCCAGAATTACCAGGTCAAGCTCAAGGTCGATATCATTTTCTACCAGGTACTCGTTGACATCGAGGGCCGCAAGGCTGCAAGCAATGGCGCAGGGATTACCAAAAGAGGCAGATGCACCTGTCCGGTCGAGGACGGCGCCCAGGCGGATGGATTCCGGTGGCGCAGGAGGAATAACATCTGAATCATCCGGACAGCCCAGCAACAGTGCCATACTGAACAATAACAGGCCGGATAACAGCAAAGCCCTGGTTCGATTAATCGTCCAACCTTTGAACAAAGATCTGGTTCTCATGCCTGGTCCCTTTTTTTGTTGGGGTCCGTAAGCCGGATTTTCCAGCCTTGCAGAACAATATACCAATCTATTGCACTCGATCTACCTGCCTGGAGTTTCTGAATATTGTTCTGTATTGAATATCTGTTCTCGATTTTATTCCGTCACCATGGAGATTGCCGGTAAAAGGGCAGTCCCCTTTTCCCATGATCCTTTCTTCCAACCATTTAGAGGATATTTCACTGATATAGCACATGACCCTATGACGGATTAATAATTGGAATTGCCATATGCTTCTCAGTTACTTTTTGGTTGACGCGCGCGAACCAGCACTCGTTTAATGCGACGGTCATCCGCGTCGGCAACACGAATAATCGCTGATCCCACCTGAATCGTTGCGCCCGGCTCCGGGATACCTTTTAACCGGTCAATCACCAAGCCGGCAACAGTCTCATAATCACCTTCAGGTAAGGTGATGTTGCATTGGCGACGGATCATGTCCAGATCAGCAACCCCGGGCAGCAGGAAAGCGCCGTGTGCGACTTCGCGTGGTTTGAACGAATGTCGGTCAAACTCATCATCAATCTCACCGACTATTTCTTCAACCAGATCCTCAATCGTAATCAATCCGGCCGTACCGCCATGCTCATCAACCACGATGGCCATTCCTGTTTTCTGCTCTTTCAGCTTGGAGATGACCTTGGCGACAGGGGACTGCAAGGGCACGAACAATGCCGGACGGATTAAAACCGAGGTGTCGCTGTCATTTCGCAACAGATCCCAAGCCAGCAGGATGCCTACAATATGATCAATATTCTCACGGTATACCGGGAAGCGTGAATAGCCGGAACTGTGAATCGCATCGACAACTTCTTCGCGCGACGCATTTTCGGGGATACCGACAATCTGGGGACGTGGAGTCATGGCTGAACGGAGCTTCATATGGCGAAGCGTTACCACACGATCCAGCATCTCCGCTTCATCCCAGTCCACTTGTCCGCTACGCCTGAGTTCATGCCAAGTCACACGAAGGTCGGTCAAGGTAAGCGAATGTGCATCACGATCAGTACTTTTCTCGCCAAAGAGGAACAGGACAACCTTGCTGGCCGCACTACTGATAATTACCAACGGCCAGAGTAACCAGTAAAATAAGCGCAACGGCCAAGCGGACAGGAGAACCCATTTTTCCGCCACATCACGCGCCAGGGTTTTCGGCAGGATCTCGCCGAATACCAGCAGTAGCAAAGGGCTCACAATAAAAACGATCTCCATCGGAACGCCAATGGCCCGAAGAAAAAGCGCTGCCACTGAAGAGTACACCACTGCGACCAGGTTGTTGGCGACCAGGACAATGGTAAACAGCAGGTTGGTATTGGACGCGAACTTTTGTGCGACTTTCGAACCGACACGATTATGACGGACGTACACTTCTACCGCAATTCGCCGTACAACGGTATACGCTGTTTCCGTTCCGGAGAAAAAGCCGCTCAGTAACAGGCAGAGGATCAGAAGAATCAAATCGAGACTCATGAGTCGATCCTCATCAACGCTTTCCCGGCTGTGGCATCACGCAGGGAAATTTTCAGAGCTTCAGTACGAAGGATGGAAATGGTCAGCGGGATGGTGACTTCATTGGGCGCATAAATCGGCTCGGACGGAACAGCGCCTGCCTTGTCCGCTTCCGAATACACTTGCCCGATAAGGGGGAGAGGCACGGTTACATGTAGCGTATCGGTGATATGAATGGTTTTTCGTGGAGCTGCCGCGACCGCTTTAACTGCCGCCTCACCATACGCCCGTACCAAGCCGCCTGTGCCCAGTTTGGTGCCGCCGTAATAACGGACAACACCGACCAGTACTCCCCACAAATCCTGTCCGGTGATTGCCTGGAGGATAGGCGGGCCGGTGGTGCCGTGCGGTTCGCCGTTGTCATCCCAGCGTTCTTCGCCATCCGGGGGCACACCCAGCCGACGTCCCCAACCGATATGGGTCGCGTCATAATGCTGCTTCCACCAGCCTTGCAGGATACGGTCCGCGTCTTCAGCGTCTGCGACCGGGACAGCATAAGCGATGAACACGCTTCCCTTGACCTTGGTGCGCGCCTGACCTTCGCCGGCCAGTGTGAGGTATGTGTCGACAAGTTCGCTCATCAGCAGGAATATAAGCAGAACATGGGGAGTGTGTAAGCGTTTTTCATTGCAATCAAAGGATTCATATATGAGGTTCCTCACAAGAATTTGTGCATCCGGGCGATGTTGTGGCAGGTCTTGACGCGACATTTCGTCTTCGACTTTTGCTGTGTTTTCCAGAATGCACAATGATACTGAAACCACCTCGCGCCCTGTTATTGTCGCGTTGTGACCTGCCACCTGATTCAACATTCTCGCTGTCGTCAGGTCACAACGTGATGCCTGATGACGATCCATCAAGCGAAATAGCATGTGTGAAGTCGGACAGGTGTCTGAAATTGCGGAGAAGAACGCGAAAACGGCATCACGTCAAGACCTGACGAAACGTACTCGTAGATAATTCACACAAATTCCTGTGAGCAGCCAAATATAAAAGCCTCACGTTGTCAACAAATACGTGGCAACTGCTCGCCACTCAGCATGGACAGCACCCGTTTAGAACCAAGCCCGGTTTTCAGCAACACTATGCCACGGTCGGAATCGGTAACCTTTCCGCAAACGAAACTGTCTTCTCCTGTTACAACTGTCCGCATGATTTCCAACGCACGCTGGGCTTCCGCTTCCGGGACAATGATCACCATCCGTCCCTCATTAGCCACATACAACGGATCAAGCCCCAGGACTTCACATAACGCTTGTACATCATCCCGCACACGGATCGTGTTTTCGTCAACCTCAACGCCTACATCAGCCGTTTCGGCCAGCTCATTCAAGGCACTGCCCAACCCGCCACGGGTCAGGTCACGAATACAATGCACATCGATTCCAGCTTCAAGCAACGCTGTGACCAGCCCATTCAACGCTGCGGAATCGGTTTCGATGGTGGAGGCGAAGCCCAGATCTTCACGCGCTGCCATGATCGCCGAGCCATGCCGTCCCAAATCGCCATTAACCAATAGCACATCGCCGGGCCTGATCCGGTCCGGGTGAATGCGAATGCCCGGAGGAATAACGCCTACGCCGGATGTGTTGATATAAACACCATCACCCTTACCACGTTCAACAACCTTGGTGTCGCCGGTAACGATTTTTACTCCCGCTTCATCCGCGGCATGCCGCATGGAGGTTACGATGGCCCACAACGATTCCATCGGCAGCCCTTCTTCCAGGATAAATCCCGCGCTGAGATAGAGTGGTTGGGCGCCGGCTGCGGATAAATCGTTCACGGTTCCGTGAATCGCCAGCGACCCGATATTGCCACCGGGAAAGAAGAGCGGTTTCACCACAAAAGAATCTGTGGTGAAGGCCAATGATCCTTCAGGAAGATCAAAACGTGCAGCATCGTGCCTGCTTTCGACAGAATCATCTCCGAAAGCAGCGACAAACACCTTCTCAATCAATTGATGCATCAGAGTACCCCCGCCACCATGCGCCTGCTGTATGGTGGGATACTCCGCTATCGGTAACGGACAAGACAAGGTAAACTCAGCTTCTTTCTTCATGGAAACCCCACAACTTAAATCAATTAAGAATTAAGAATTAAGAATTAAGAATCAAAAATTAAAACTAGCGAACAATTAGTGATCAGGAACCACAATATGATTAGAAATTAGGAATTAGGAATTGTTGTTGTGTTGAAAATAAATAATAGTAGCTGATATCCGATTTGTTGTATCCTTCTTTACCTTTTTTACCTTTTTCACTGCCTACTTTTTCACTTTCCCCTGTACTTGAAGTATGCCGCACAGGCCCCTTCATTTGAAACCATAGTCGCTCCAAGGGGATGATGCGGGGTGCAGGTTGTACCGAAGGCCGGGCAGTCGGACGGTTTCTTGATTCCCTGCAAAATCTGGCCACTAATGCAAACGACTTCTTCTCGAATCACCGGCGCACCTGTATCAAAGTGCTTTTCTGCATCAAATGCGGCATAGGTTTCATTTAATGTCCAGCCGCTATGCGGGATAACACCGATACCCCGCCATTCACGGTCGCATACGCTGAATACCTTGCGAATCAAGGCCAGCGCATGTGTGTTGCCTTCACGCTGGACAGCACGTGAATAGGCATTGACTACAGCCGGTTCGCCACGCTCCAATCGTGTGACCGTTTCCAGAATCCCCTTCAACAGGTCAAACGGCTCAAAACCGGTTACCACAATCGGGACACCATATTTTTGCACGATGGGTTCATATTCTTCAAACCCGGTCACTGCATTAACATGTCCAGCAGCCAGGAATCCCTGTACCTGTGTTCCGGGCAAATCCATGATTGTGGTAATCGCAGGTGGAACCAGCACATGAGCGGTCAGAAGGTAAAAATTCTCCAGACCAAGCTGTTCTGCAGTCAAAACGGCTGCGGCTGTTGCCGGGGCTGTGGTTTCAAAACCAACCGCAAAGAACACTACTTTTTTATCAGGATTCTGTTGGGCCAGTGTTACGGCATCGAGTGGGGAATAGACTGTACGAACATCTGCGCCTTCGCTACGTGCGCTGAACAGGTCATAACGTCCACCCGGCACACGAAGCATATCCCCGAACGAGGTGAAAATCACATCCGGCATTCCGGCAATTGCCACCGCTTTGTCGATTGTCGCCGCAGCAGTTACACATACCGGACAGCCCGGACCATGCACCAGCCGGATTTTTTCCGGCAACAATTGGTCCAGACCAAAGCGCACAATGCTGTGAGTCTGTCCGCCACATACCTCCATCAGTGTCCAGGGACGGGTGACGGTCTGCGCTATTTCATGCAGTAAAGCTTTCGCAGCCTGGGGGTCACGGAACTCATCGAGGTATTTCACGTGGACGGCTCCCCGTCATGATCGTCCAACGCACGTAATTGCTCGAGATCGGCAATCACCTCCTTGGCAGCCTCTTCATCAATGACGTTAATCGCCATCCCGACATGCACCAGCACCCAGTCACCGACTTTGGCTTCCGGGGTGACAGCGAGATTTACACTACGTGAGACGCCACCAAAATCCACCTGCGCTGTACGCATCAGGTCGTCGCCCGTGATGGATTCAATACGTCCCGGTATCGCCAGACACATACGTGTCTCCTCATTCTTCTCTTTGCTTCAAAATCCTACCCGCAATCATCACCTGCCCCAGGGCGATACCCCCATCATTGGGCGGTAACTCACGGTGCCAGACAGGCTCGAATCCGTTTTCTGTCATCCGTTTGATTGCCTGTTCCAGAAGATAACGATTCTGGAAACAGCCGCCGGACATGGCTACCCTTTTTTCTCCGAACCGTATCGTGGCATCAAGGATGATATCAACCAGCGTATCATGAAAACGCCTGCTGATAATTTCGCACGCAATACCGTTTCCAATGTTATCCAGAATCTGCCGCACCATTGGCCGCCAATCCAACCTGGTCACATCCTGATCGGATTCTACCCATTGGAAAGAATAGGGTTTGCTGTCAGGTATGTCTCCATGAAGGAGGTATTCCAACTGCATGGCGGCCTGCCCTTCGAATGTCAGGATTTGTCGCAGATCCAGCAGTGAAGCTACTACGTCAAACAAACGCCCCATGCTGCTGGTCACAGGGCAATTGGTTCCTCGCGACAACATCTCTTTCAGCATCGTCAACTCATGCTCAGCAAAAGCAGTCACGGAAGCCAGGTCATTTCGCTGGAAAATGTCCTCACCTAGCAAGGTATACAGCACACCCAACGCAGCCCGTCGTGGTTCACGATTGGCTTTATCGCCGCCGGGGAGCGGGAAGGGGATGAGGCTGGCGACTCGTTCGCAGCTATAATCTTCATCAACCCGGAAAAACTCACCGCCCCAGATAGTCCGGTCATGCCCCAGGCCCAATCCATCCCAGGCGATCCCGACCGCCGGGCCGGTCAGGTGGTTCTCAGCCAGGCAACTGACCACATGAGCTTCATGGTGTTGCACCGGTATTACCGGCACATCCAACGATTTCGCGTATTGGGTGGACAGGTAATCCGGGTGCAGGTCGCAGGCTACCGCATCGAGAGGATGGTCATACAGCCCACGCAGCGATTCCACGCTTTCACGAAACGCCCGGTGAGCTTCCACTGTTTCCAGGTCGCCGATATGCTGACTCAGAAACACATTCTGACCAACGGAGAGGGCGACTGTATTCTTGAAGTGTGCGCCGACTGCAAGGATGTGCGGGAGAGGTTGTTCAAAACGTACCGGCATTGGCGCATAACCTCGCGCACGCCGTAGCACCTGCACCTCATCATTCACCAACCGTACAACCGAATCATCCACATGACGAGCAATCGGGCGATTATGTACCAGGAACAGGTCTGCGATCCCGTGCAATCGTTCCAGCGCTTCCTGTTCATCGATACAAATCGGTTCGTCAGACAGGTTGCCACTGGTGGCGACAACCGGAATCCCCAGGCTGCCCATCAGCAAATAGTGAAGTGGGGAATAGGGCAACATGACGCCCAGGTTCGGATTGCCCGGCGCAATCGCATCCGGAAGTTGCCTGGCTAACGGATCAGTACGTTTACGACACAGCAGGATCGGCGCTTCCGGACCGGACATGACCGCGAAAGCGGACGCATCGGCTTCAACATAGTCGCACACCTGCCCGCCATTACTCATCATCACCGCGAAGGGTTTTTCTTCACGCTGTTTCCGTAAACGCAACCGTTTAACCGCGTCTTCATTCAGCGCGTTGACCATCAGTTGAAAACCGCCAATGCCTTTAACCGCAACGATCTTCCCGTCCTGAATGGCAAGGATGGTTTGAATCAGGGCGTCATCTTTCTCGGCCAGAACATTTCCATCGCCATCCAACAATGCCAGTTGAGGGCCGCAGACCGGGCAGGCCAGTGGCTGAGCGTGAAAACGACGGTCCGATGGATCAGCATATTCACGTGCGCAATCGGGACAAAGCGGAAAATCCTTCATGGTTGTATTGGGACGATCATACGGCAGTTTTTCGATGATACTGTAGCGTGGACCGCAGTTGGTGCAGGTGATAAACGGGTAACGAAAACGCCGTTCCGAGGGATCGAAAAGTTCCATCAAGCAGTCATCGCATAACCCGATGTCAGGCAGGATTACTGTGTTCGCTACGCCGCCGGAAGACTCCACAATGGTAAAGGACGTGACATTGGACAGAGAAGCCGGTTCTACACGGATGCTGTCAATCCGTGCAAGGGCGGGCGGTTCCTGTTGCAGACGTTGAAGGAAACGATCGACCTGAGCAGAATCTCCCTCGACAGAGATAATCACACCCTCCGCCGTATTGGCGACTTCGCCCGTGACACCTTCCTCATGGGCGATGCGCCAGACAAAAGGACGAAATCCGACACCTTGCACAGCGCCGGATATATGGATTTTTCGTGCTTCTCGCTTACTCATGCTGTTGTAAAGTTGTAAAGTTGTAAAGTTGTAAAGTTGTAAAGTTGTAAAGTTGTAAAGTTGTAAAGTTGTAAAGTTGTAAAGTTGTAAAGTTGTAAAGTTGTAAAGTTGTAAAGTTGTAAAGTTGTAAAGTTGTAAAGTTGTAAAGTTGTAAAGTTGTAAAGTTGTAAAGTTGTAATTTAAGAAAAACTTATAATGTAAGGTTTTTTTACATTATGTATGTATACCATTCTTCTGTATGCTCTTGATCTGTAGCAATATTTAGCCTGCTTCAGCAGGCTCCTCTTAGCACCCGGCTTTAGCCGGGTGGGAAGGTTGTACCCCCGATTACGAGCGCGCTTCAGCGTGCTTTCCGGTTGCGAAGCATTTTTACTACAAAAGGTGTAATCCTTTGTTTTATTAAGAATAGACCACCGCCGGACAGCCGCTTCCGCTTCGCTTCAGCGTGCTTCAAGCCGGCGGGGCCAACAAGCTTCCGCTTCGCTTCAGCGTGCTTCAAGCCATTCCTGCCGTTTGGCGAGGATAAACTCAGCGACCTCTTCAATACCTTCGCCCGTGCGTGCCGAGGCCTGGAGAATTTCCACATCCGGGTTCAGACGTCGTGCTTCTTCATGCACACGTTCGATGGAAAACTCGGTATAGGGCAGCAGGTCCGCCTTGTTGATCAGGACAGAATTCGTTTTCTGGAACATGGGCGGATACTTGACAACCTTATCATCACCTTCGGCGGAGGAGAGAACGACCATACGCAAGCGTTCACCCAACTGATGCCCCGCGGTGCAGACCAGGTTGCCCACATTTTCAATGAACAGCAGGTCAAATTGCGAAAGGTCCAGTGCGTCGAGGGCGTTAGCGACCATGTTCGCTTCCAGGTGACAGCCGCCGCCGGTATTGATCTGAATCGAAGGCAGGCCGACTTTCTCAATACGGTCGGCATCTTCGGAGGTGGCCAGGTCACCTTCAATAACCCCGGCCCGGACTTGCCCCTTCAGGAAGGGGGTCATCTTTTCCAACAGTGTGGTTTTTCCCGATCCCGGAGAACCCAGCAGGTTCACACAGAAGATATTGGCTGCATCCAGCTTGCTCAGGTTCTCAC
The DNA here is from genome assembly GCA_963669175.1 of bacterium. Classification (GTDB taxonomy): domain Bacteria; phylum Electryoneota; class Electryoneia; order Electryoneales; family Electryoneaceae. The sequence continues at coordinate 4,295,260 of OY769902.1, read as the reverse complement.
GTGCTATGGCGTCGTTAGCCTTCAAAATCTCTTTTGCCACAACTACTTTCTTCATGGCGCTACTCCCGGTTTTCGGGTGGATCGATCCAGGTGAATCCATCCCCTAATCATCTATGTCAATCGAATCGAGTCGAAGGTCATCGCCGCCCTCAAGCTCAAATTCGTTGCTGCCACACACCGGACAAGCCGGTACATAACGATCGACAGGTGTTTCCGCATGGCAGCTCAAACAACGGCATATCGGCCACGGTTCCTCGATCACCAGCTCCGCCTGTTGCAGCCATGTGGTTTCCGGCGATATCAACTCAAACGCCGTCCGCATCGCCTCCGGACTGGCGCTGGAAAACTTGCCCACCACAATCGTGATCTTCGAGGCCGGTTCCGCTACTCCGGCAGCAGCCATCTCACGTTCTGCCAGAGCAACCATGTCCGCAATCAAACCGAATTCGTGCATGTCTCAACGTCACGTTTATCACTTACACAGGCAGTCTGAATTATGCAAAATTCTGCCCGAACCAGGCACAATATAAGGATGGAAAATGGCGAGTATGGAAGTTCTAACTCAAGGGGCTCGGTAGTATGATGCTGTCGTTGTAAGATTATGTATCAAAGTATGTTAAATAATTCGCTGTCGTTAAACGAGATTACCGTATCATTTTGATATGAGCAATATCTACGAAAGCTATTACAACACTTCCAGCACCAACTCGCAATAGCGGCTATAGGAAGGAGCTGTTACCTGGTTAGGGGGTGGAGAGCCATAGTAGTTTGAAACAGGTGCGAAAGCTTCTGTGTAAAAAATGCGAATCGTATATATCCCTGGAACCTCCGGGGCAAAGAGCATGAATGGAATTGTCTTTGTTCCTTCTTTGGTAAGGTCGCCATGCCATATTCTGATCTCGCTGTCAGGTTCCCAGCAGGAATAGGCACTTATGAAAACCTCAGTATTAGCAGGTGGGGGATAAAACCATGACCATTGAATACTCATTGGTATTGTGTCTTTAGCGCTTGTAGTACGAGAATACTCAATATGATTAATGCAGGCAAAACATTCTTTATTGTATATTTTATTCGGCCATTCTGTCCATTCTGGAGTTATTGGATCAATGACCATCTTACTACTCAGAGTTACCCAATCAAATCTTTTAGTTTTATTTGATAATATATTACTATTTATGACTAATAGTGTTGTAATAGTTATTGTTGTTAATAATATTATTGCAACAATTACAAACGTAAATTTTTTTCTAAGAATATCGATGAGATTTCTTCCTCTTGTTGTACTGTGAACAGATTCTGTGCTACTTATATGATTGTCGCTTCCATTTTCATCATCAGAGACCCAAAGGTAATCGTAGGGAATCTCAAGCGCTCTGCATACTGCAAGTAATGTAGCTTCACTGAATGCCTTTCGTCTCCCGCCCTCAATGTCCTGAATTGTCCTCAAGGATACTTTCGCTTTTTGACTGAGCTCAAATTGCGATAGTAATAGTTTTTTTCTCTGCTTGGTCAGCTTTCGAGAAATCTCAGGTTCAATTGAAACACCCATCCGGTCTCTCTCCTTAATTTTCCAGCATTTGCGCAAACTTTCCAGAAGTTACGCTTGTACTATTAAGATTATCAAGCCTTTATTTGATTTAGCACATCATAGGATTTTTGGGTTGTAAATTAGTATTTGGAGGTTGCCATGAAGTTAGGGAAATTGCAAAAAGCAGTCCTGAGACTGCTCGCCATTTTTTCACTATTGTTTCAATTTCATTTCGTGTATGCAATTCAAAAACTGTACCATAATGAATTAGAAAATTACAGTAAAGATTTAGAAATTGCAAGTGTTATTTTAGATGTTAATAATATAATATTTAATAACAATTACAATAATGATAATAAATGTAATAATATATATACATATACAATTATACAATCTGACGAGCTAGATGAATGGTGTAATATACATGAAGAGGATTTTGAAGGTGCCTTTCCGAACGATTGGGAAATATTTAGCCTTGGAGATGTAGATGCATACTGGGATGATGAATCGCATTATAGTCATTGGGGAGATTGGGGAGGCTGGTGTGCTGATGGTGGTGAGGATGGCATAAGCCCAAACAGTGGACATTATCTAAATGATATGAATGCTTGGATGACTTATGGTCCTTTTGATTTGTCGGATGCAACAGATGCGGAATTAACTTTTTATGTAAATTATGAAACAGAATCTAATTATGATTATTTTAAGTATGGAATCGCCTTGAATGGTATAAATTACTATTATTATCAAGTCAGTGGAAATTCTAATGGATGGGTGCAATTATCTATTGATTTTACAGACGCACCACATTTTGGAAATGTATGCGGCGAAGATCAAGTATGGATAACATTTATTTTCCAAAGCGATGCTACAGTAAATGACTATAATGGAGTATATCTAGATGATATAGAACTAAATAAATATATAAATCAAGGTGAACCACCTGATGAGCCAGATGATATTACTGGAGAATATTACTATAATAATGGTGATGATTATATCTTATTGGCATGGGATGATTGTTCGAATAATGAAGAAGGATTTAGGTTAGAACGCCGTCAGCGAGAGGAAGGAGGAACATGGACAAATTGGAGCTTCAGAACAAATTTCGCTGCTAACCAGGAAGGGCCATATCCAGATTATAGTGTGGCAGAAGGTAATTATTACCAATATAGAATACGAGCAGAAAATGATTTTGGTGTCTCTGATTTCGTGGTGTCAAACTCAATATATGCAACAGGAAATGAGCAGGGAGAGCCACCAGATGAACCTAATAATCTGTTAGGCGAATATTATTATAATAATGCTGATGACTATATATTATTGAGTTGGGATGATTGTTCAGATAATGAAGACGGATTCAGGTTAGAACGCCGTCAGCGAGAAGAAGGAGGAACATGGACTAATTGGAGCTTTAGAACAAATTTCGCTGTTGACCAAGAAGGGCCATATCCAGATTATAATGTGGCAGAGGGTAATTATTACCAATATCGAATACGAGCAGAAAATAGTTTTGGTGTCTCTGGTTTCGTGGAGTCAAATTCAATATATGCAACAGGGAATAACGAATTAGCAGATCTATATGCAGAATACGCCTGGATAGGATGGAGACATAATGGAGTATTTACAGAAGTAGAAAATTACGATAATATAGAATATGATGATAATAACAATCACGATAGTCTATACATGTTATTAGATTACAGTAATATAGGAGGAGAAGATGCAATAGGATGGGAAGTAAAATATGGAATAGATGGTGAATTATATGAAACAGATAATAATTGGGTAAGAAACGCGCTTACAAATGGACAATTCTTTTGGGGACCATTTGAAGAAGGAGAAATAAATTATAACGAAGAACATAGTATGTATTGGGAATTAGATTGTTATAATGAAATAGAAGAAAATAATGAAAATAATAATATTATAGAAATAGGATATTCATTGCCAGTGGGGGAAGGAAGAAGTAAAAATACGAATACAATACCAGAAAATATAGAAATAAATATATATCCAATACCATCTAATTCAAATGTAAATATAGAAATGTATACTAATAAAGAAATGATAATAGATATGAAAATATATAATATAGAAGGAAGAATGGTAAGAGAGAAAAAAGGAATGTGTATAACTCGTTATAATAGTATAATATCTTTATCATTAGATAAGTTAAATACAGGAATATATTACCTAGTGCTGAAAGAATCTGGAAAAATGTTAAAAATACAGAAGATAGTTCTTATAAAGTAGGTTATGGTGTGTAACAAAGTAAAAAAGACAGTAAATTAATGAAAACGATTAATTTCTTTCGCGAAAACAAACCCGGCGACTCCACAAAGTCCGGCGACGGTTCCGATGATCAGGAAGAGGGCGGGTGGTGAAATCCATTCCAGGACCAGTCCGGTGATTCCGGCGGAAATGGCTGTCATCCCCGTAACAGCCAGGCTGATCAGCGCGAAAACTCGCCCGGTCAGGCGTTCCGGGGTGATCTCCTGGATCAGGGAGGCGCGGCTCACGGTCAGAAGTGGAATGGCAAGGGAGTGAATGATGGTTACGATTGCCATTGATTCAAGGCTGCGTGCGAAGAAATAGGGAACAAAGGTAAAACCATCGGCGACCATTCCCCAGAGCAGGATTTTTCCTTTGCCGAAACGAGCGCCCTGGGTGACCAGCCATGCCGTCCCGATCAACATGCCTACCGCGTAGCAACCCATGATCAGCGCGTAATCGTCTGCCTGCCCATGGATAACCTCCTTCACGAATACCGGAGTGCCAACCATGGCCGGGCCCATGATGAACAGGTTGTCCGCGATGGTGATGAGCAACAGCGGGAACAGTATCCGGCTCTTCCTCACGTAGACAAATCCTTCCAGCAACTCGTGAACGCTGAGCCCCTTTTTTCGCGGCTCGGTTGCGAGAGGGCGTGGACGGATCAGCAGGATACAGGCGAAGGAGAACAGGTAGGCGGCGCTGTCTACAGTGAAAAGATGCACCAGCCCAAAAAGTTGCAGAAAAAGTCCGGCAAAGGCAGGGCCGATCAAGAGGGCAAACTGCCAGGAAGTTTGAATCAGGGAGTTGGCGCGTAATAATCCCGAGGGCGGAACGATTTGCGGGATAACAGCATCTCGTGCCGGGTTGAAGAACGCGGCGGCAATCGCAACCAGGAAAGCATCAGCCGCAAGCAGGGCCGGGCTCAAGATATTCAGCGATGCTGCAACCGGGATTACCAGGACAACAAGCATCCGAAAAAGATCGGCGCTGAGCATGACCGTCCGACGATTGGCACGATCTGCGATCGCCCCGGCGGGGAGGGCCAGTAACATCGCCGGTAAATAAGCCGCCATCGCGACCAGCCCGGTAACTGTTTTGGATGCGGATAATTCCAGCGCCAGCCACAGAAGGCCGATCTGGTAAATCGAATCGCCACTCATGGAGATAACCTGTCCCAGCCACAACGCGGTCAGGCTACGTGTCTGAAAGATTTTTCCGGGCGATTTCGACATGGAGGATAACATACGAATAAAGATGCAATCCAGCGCAGTGTATTCCCATTTTCAGGTAGAACCCTTGAGAATTCATCTCATCGAGGAGAATATTCTGAAGTAAGTGGGTATGTCTAGCAAGAAGTTTTACCAGAATCTTTACCTCTTTACTTTAAGTTTGTAATATGCTGTGAAAACAGCTAGTTGGGTTTGTGATGGGCAAAGATTTCTGTGAAGTAACTTTAAGTATCTTCTTGTTTGTCTCTTGAGGAGGCGTGGAAAAGCTAAAGTTGTTGATGTATGATCCCGATAAAGAAAAGTGAATCGAGTGCGTGGCTCTTTAGACAACACATCGCCAGTTCATTCCCCTTGCAGGGAAACCCGGCCAATTCCGTAGCGTCGCTCAAACGCGTTATCCGGATCGAGCAGCGGAGGTGAGTTACACCCCACGGGTACATCCCCCCTTGTTTACATACATATCCCCAGTTCTCTGCCCTTGTGAAGGCAACACAGGCTAAGTCTATCGTTGCCGGAAAAAAACGTAAAAGCAGGACAATCGCAGGGTTGGACACGTCGCGGCAGGTGACCGCGCGGTCCGAGGAACAAGGAGGATACCCATGAGTACCCGCATTAACCACAACATCCTCTCCCTCACCGCCCAGAGAAATATCTGGACTACCCAGAACGATCTGGACACAGCGGTAAACCGACTGTCCAGCGGGCTCCGTGTGAACTACGCGTGGGATGATCCCGCAGGGCTGGCCGTTAGTGAGAGGATGCGAGCGCAATTGGCGTCTACGGAAGAGGCCGAGCGCAACACAAACTACAACATCAACCTGTTGGCGACGGCTGAAGGCGCCATGTCGGTAATCGACGAGAAGTTGATCCGCATGCGTGCATTGGCTATCGAAGCGTCAAACGGCGCTCTGACCAGCCTCGATCGGACTTACCTGAATGTTGAATTCCAGCAGCTCAAGTCAGAGATCGATCGTATTGCCAACACAACCAACTACAACGGTCTGTACCTCATCAACGGGGACTACAGTTCCGGTACGACAGGTATCAAGTTCCATATCGGTACCTACAACGTACGCAACAACGACTACTACTATGTCAACCTGGGTGACATGCGTTCCAGCGCGTTGGGCTTGAATGGCACCAACCTGCTGAACACCCTGTCCGCACAGCAGACCATTGGCTCGATTGATAGCGCAATCGACACCAAGGACACTGAACGGACCCGTGTGGGATCGTACGTCGAAAGGTTGCAGAATACCCTGTTAAACCTGAAGATCAGTTCGGAAAACCTGACTGCTTCAGAATCCACGATTCGTGATGCGGATATTGCTTCCGAAATGAGCAACTTCGTCCGGTCACAGATTCTGTTCCAGTCCGGTATTAGCATGCTGGCCCAGGCCAACATGATTCCGCAAATGGTAGCGGGGCTCATCGGGTAGCCGCAGAAGCGCCCCATGAGACGGAACGCCTGATGCCGCTCGGCTTCAGGCGTTTTTCTCTCTCTACGCACAAGGTAACACTACAAGAATTCACAGGATGAACAGGATGAACAGGATGAAAGACTTTGTCTAATTATAAATTAAGAATTAAGAATTAATATGATTGAATTAGGAATTATACTCGGTTTTGCTCATTTTAGCGGATCAAGCGGCTTTGTGAATAAGGAATTTAAGGATATTGCTTTTCTTTTTTAAGAATCCGCGTGGCTGCTTGCATTCGGGAAAAATCGCCTGCATCCACAATTCAGCACGCAATGCCTGATGCACGTCTGAGAAACTGGGTTCCAGTTTTGTGTACCACTCTGTTTGCGCAACAGCTTTCTGCTCTGGCTGCTGACTATACCAAACAACCATCAGACTGAACAAGCCAAACAGCAGGGGCACTGTTCTTTGAATCGATTTTTTTGACCAGTTTTCTGTCGTTTCGATACGCAGATGTTTCCGTGACTCTTCAAACGTGGTTTCCAACGCCCATCGTCGTACATATGAGCTGACAACCTGGGCCGGGGTTAAGTCTGTTTTGGATGTAGATAAGACAATGTCCTTGTTTTTGCCGTCGGGATCACGCGCCACCACCCAGCGTATCAGGACAACATCTTCCCCGGAACGGTACCAGCAGCCAACACCGGAAAGCAGCAACAGGTCTTTTGTCTTGTTCCCATACCAGAGGCAAGACGCTTTTTCCCAGGCAGCATCCGGCTTTTTCGCCTCTTGTCCCGGTGCGGGCAAACGGTCACCGACTTTGCGCGGACGTCCACGTTTCCCGTTCGGTGGAGGCGGCGGATCATGCAGCACCGTATCCATACGCGAATGCCCGATGATAGCAAGACGGTTCTCTTTCGCCACGAAACGGTGAAGTTCGTGGGAGTTCAACGTACCGTCGGCAAGGATAAGGAAACGGCGGTCCGGGAACCATCGAAGCAGCAGACGCGCCCCGAGAATGATCAGGTGTACAGGACTGCGGTACTTCGATTCCGGAACACGCTTTTTGGCGATCTCCGGAAACACGAATACAGGAAGCGCCCAGATCTGCGAACGATAACGGGTGCGCAAACCAATCGAAATCACCATCCATTGAAGACCGCGAGCATAAACGACTTTTGTCCCTGCTTTGCCCGAACGGACGGGATCGCGGTGAACGGATATCTGGTAAACATGCTTTCCCCAACGACGGATCAGGGTATCATCCACGATCAGAAGGATCGGATCACGTTCGGCAATCTGATCAAGTATCAAAGAGCAGAGAATCTTTGCCAGTTTCAGGGCGGACCAGTTGGCAGACGAAAGAAAATGGTGATAACAAGACCAACTCTTCGCTACCGGTCCGGGAAATACACGTAATAACTGACAGACTGTCTGACGACCGAAATTCAATACAGCGCCGATAGCCAACAGTACAAAATTCTCATAAACAGGCTTCCGAAACACCGGACGAAAACTTGCAAGTAACTCAAAAAATGACGATGTTATGACAGGCATGGTTATCTCCTTTACAACTGAAGAGATTTGGCGTCTTCTTGGTTGTAAAATGAACCATGCCTTTTACTTTTTGCAAGACCTGAGTAATTCAACAAAACCGAGGAATTATAGCTACTCTTGAAAATAAACCGTCATGATAGTATCCGACGAACGATTCATAGGTGACTAGGAAAAAGCCTATGGAAAAAGGGGACAGTTTCCTTTCCCTGAAGTAAAGCCTTCCCGCTGTGAGCATGGACCGGGAAAGGTGGCTGTACCCTTTTTCTTGAGAGCAGGCAGGAATTACACGGAAAAGGGGACAGTTTCCTTTTCCAGAAATACTTCAGAAATATTCTGTATAAGCGCGAGGAAAAGGATCCCGTCCCCTTTTCCCGGCAATCTCTATTATGACGGAATGAAATCGAGTTCCTATGTTAAACGACAGGCGCATCAAGTCGTGTTGGAACTGCTATCTTAGCAGTATTCCATTTTTCCAACACAAGGAGAAGCGCCATGTCGAAGAACCAAGTTATTGCAGCGGACCGTTCATTGTCTATAGGTCTGGATGTTGATTCGCAGACTTCTTTCGCCGTTGTGCTCGACACCCAGACTGGTGAAGTGCTCTTTGAGAATCGGATCAAGCATGACTCAGCCGCCTGGGAACGCTTCTTTGCCCGTTTTCCCAACTGCCGCATGTGGGCGTGTTATGAAGCGGGCCTCACCGGCTTTGGCCTCTGTCGTTACCTGATCGGCCAAGGTGTTGACTGCCAGATCGCGCCGCCCAGCCAAGTTCCCAAAGGGGCGCAAGCGAAGCAGCAGAAGACCGATCATCTGGATGCCCTTACCTTGGCCCACATGTTCTGGACACCACCTCGTACCTGGGTACATGTCCCCACAGAACAGGAAGAGGCGGATCGTCAGTTGTCTCGCACCCGTGACCAGGTGATGAATGATCGCGTTCGGGTCAAAAACCGAATCAAGAGTCTGCTATTGTTTCACGGTTTACAGTCACCGTTTCCGCCGCAACGCTATTGGACAAAGGAATACCGGCGCTGGTTGGGAACGTGTGATTGTCTGGCTGCGACACGGATAGCCATTGATGTTGCTCTCGATGAGCTGGAGGCCATTGAACAGCAACTCAAGGTGATCACCAAAGCGATCAAGGCGATGAATGCGTCCGCAACGTATCGGGACCGTACCCAGCGCCTGTGCCAGGTGAAAGGCGTGGGCGAGCTGACCGTGAACGCCTTCGTGACCGAGATGTATCGTCCCGAACGCTTCGCATCCGGTAAGCAAGTCGGCGCACATCTTGGCTTGACGCCGTGTGAATGGTCAAGCGCCAACACACGCCATATGGGACACATTACCCACTGGGGACCGTCCCATCTACGAAAACTATTGGTCGAAGCTGCGTGGCGTTGGGTGCAAAAAGATCCGTATGCAAAGAAGAAATACGATGCGATCCATGCCGGGAAAACACGGAAAGTGGCGATCGTCGCCATGGCACGAAAACTAGCCGTGATACTGTGGGCCATGCTGGTCAAAGAACAAGACTACAATCCTGCCTGCGTATAACCCCAGCACTGCTGGCAGGTAGGTAAAGCATAGATTGTGATTGAATCGTCCGATGCCATTGGGAACACGCGACCCTGGTAGTTATTCTGTTGCTTGACAACGATTCGAGTTTAGGGCGCCGCTGTTCCGTGCGAACAAAAAACTTGTGCCACGAGCACGAATAGCAGAACGGCACATGGGACGATACAAAGGCTCTTTACACCCTTGACTGTTTACATAGCAGAACAGCTATAAGAATTAGGAATTGAGATTAGGAATCGAAATAACTTTACAACTTTACAACTTTCAAACTTTTTTCACTTCATCCTTAATATCCTTTTTATCCTTTGCATCCTGTAAATTGAACAGAGGATCAGGATTAAACGGAAAGACTCGGCTTCTGACCGTATCAAACTCATGTTTGCCCGCAGCCAGCAGCATCAGGGTAGGCGCGACCTGCCGGGCCTGCCTGATGATGGCAGCCGCGATCTGACGGATATCCCACTGGGCATGAACATCTTCACGCAGGCGTGAGACATGGACCAGTTCACGAGCGTTGGCCTGGAAAAGCACACGACGACGATGGGCATTGGTTAAAGCATACGATGCCGCCGCCGCAGGTTGCTGTTCCGACACACGACAGGCCAGGGCAGACGAACGTGCCATGATATCATGAAACTCATCTTCCATCCCGATAGCCTTGATAGAATGAGGGATGGTCCAGCCAAGAGTGGGGTTGTATGGACCAGCCAGAATTGTGGCCATACGGTGACGTTTAAACTGGGCAAAAGCGGTGGAAGAAAGCGTCACTTCAAAGGTAAACGAGGCCAGTTCGAACTCGCGGGGAAGCGGGTCCCATGCCTGTTCGCCACGAAGGGCACGAGTCACCAGTTCCAGGCGCTGCTCGTTTTCCATGCTTTCTTTGACCTGACGGACAGCATCATCAAAACCGACGCCCTGTGAACGAACCAGCAACGCAGCCAGGACTTTCACCTCACCGTTCTGATCCCAGTCCACGAGTTGTACGGCTTCACCATGACCGGGATCTAATTCACACCACCACGCCTTATCCTTGTGTACGGTCTTCTCATGGCTGGTCGCATCGGTGTATTTCACCAGCGAAGGCGCCAACTCCGCCACAGAAATCCGTAATCGTTCCCCGATTTCACGTACTTCCACCAGGGGATGAGCCAGGCAGGCGCGTACCATGATCTCGAGCGTTCGTGCATTTACAGTCATACCGAACTGGGATTGAGTGGCAAGTGATACCACATAGCGGGCATCTTCCGCCGCGAGGCTCTTCGCCGGTCCGGCTTCCAGTTTTCCGCCGCTGGCAGATTCCTGTTGCAGGAAATAATCAAGCAACAACGGATACAAGCGATGGTACATGGCATTCTGCTCAACGATCAGTTCTTCAAACTCATGCTGCATTCCGATTTCAGCAATTTCCGGGGGAACGACGTAATCTTTCTTGAGTTTGATATAGCGCTGTGATTTTTCCGTAAACGACGCCAGCCTGTGATGTTGAATGGCTTCCACGGCCAAACGTGACAGCCCGATCACATCGAAGTTGAAACAGGCATGTTCCGCGACACTGGCATGTCCCAGGCCGAAGATGATACTCTCGTTTGATTTTCGTGCCTTCGCAACCTCTTTGCGCGAAATAGCGCGCAATTCATCTACAGGCGCGGGATTGCGACTGATGCGTGCGTAGGCGGCCGAGATTGTTTCGGGAGTAATGGCTTCGCGTGGGGGAGGGGTAGCCTCGCCAAACGCTGCATCTTCCAACTCACGAATGGTATCTGTATCGATATTGAATCCTGCCAGGTGGATGCGCAGAGGCAGGTCGCTCATGGTTTTTCCTCCAAGTCCAGCCATAGAGTTACGCGTTTTTCCGTATCGCGCAGGGATGGGTCCAGCAATACAATATCATAGACTCCCATCTTCTTCCATCGCAAGATAGATGCGCCAGAAGCCTTCTCAATCAGTAACACAATTTTATAGTTCAACAAAGGCGCTACTTCCAGAATGGGCTCCAGAATGGAGTCAAGATCATATTTTACTGTACGTTCGTCGAGAAGAATGACCCTGGGCGCAAGGTGTTTCAACTGGGGGAGCAGACCTCGCCACCCATCACGCCAGACGATTCTACCGCCGGCTTCGCTGATAGCCAATCCCAAACGATACCGGATACGATCATCTCCGCTGACCAACAGGACTTTATTCCCGGAACCAATACTGTCTCCTCCCAGCGCCCACTTGAACAGGGTTGTTAATCCAGCCTGCTTCAATTGCTCGGAATCAAACTGGTCGAAAGCGCCTTCCAGACGCATGTCCGGGTACTCGGTATCGTTGTCAGCTGGTTGAATCCAGAACCGGGGAATGCGCCTGGTTCGAGCATACGCCTGCAAGGTGTGTTCTATCGGGATGGATTCATCTCCACAAAAAGCAAGATCACCGACAAACAGATCGCATCTTCCCCCAAGCACGATGTCCACCAGGTCACTTGGCGAGAGTGTCGCTATTTCACGCACGATGCCATAGTTCTTCAGGAAGTCTCCCCAGCCCGGATCTTCACCGAGGTAGACTATATGATGCTTGAACGCATCTGCCAGGGCATCATGCTGTTTGGTACGATAACCAACCTGTTTACGCGGTGATGATGCCAGACGTCCCAGACCGGATTCTGCGCGCCAGACCTCCTCGACCAAGCGTACCAGTTTCTCCTTGATAGGGGCGTCAATACGGGTAATTTCCGCTTCGTATTCTGGGGAGGGACGACGGTATAACCGAAGTGAAAGCGCGTAATCATCGCCACCGGACTCCAAACAGACAGAAGCCTTGGGGATTTCAATCCCATCCGGGCCGATATCGCCATCCAACTCAGCATCAAACAGGAATCGTCCCGCCGAAAGCTGGGAAGGGTAGACGGTGACCATGCCGCCCTGCCACATCAGGTTCAGCTCGACACCATGCGCTTCGGTAACTCGCGCCATGTATTCACGGTAATCGACATCCAGATCGCTGATTTCAACCAGCTCAACCGCCTCGTACCCGTCCTGTTCGGTCTCCTTACCCAGAAGCGCACGAAACGTCGTACTGATCTCAATGCCTTCATCCATGTGCAACAGTTTGGCGTCCAGGGATACCACTTCATCGGGCATACTGCGCTCCGGGGCTGGGAGAAGCGGATCAACCACCAGGACCAAGTCGCCCTCGTCATCGTCATGAGCGCCGACGACCATGGAAATGAAGGTCTCGAGTCCGGAACGGGAAAGGTGTAATCGGCCACGTTTCGTTTGAGGCGTATCAAACCAGCGAACCCATGATACAGAAGGGAGTTCCTGTTCCTGGGGTTCCGGGGCGCCTGCACGAAGCCGCCGAAAGAGTCCCAGAACCTTTTCGGGTAAACCGGCAGGTTCGTTCGATGAGGTTGCGGTCATGCCTGAATATCGGGAGGAGAAGGAAATCCTGCAAGAGTGATGCATATACTGAGCGTCGAAAGAGATGTTGCATACTGTCATCGCCAGCGAAGGCGGGTTTATTCAGTCTCATCACTGCCTTCGAGACAGTATCAGAATAGAAACCACTCTTATCGCAGCCTTCCAGGGTGTATCAGATAAAAAGACACTCTCATCCCAGCGAAGGCTGGGATCCAGTCATATTGCGATATTACAAGAGGTTAAGTATTCTCTTAAAATGCGGCAAATTGAGAACCGTTCAAGTATCCAACTTTTTATTTTGTTGATACTTGCCTGGATCCCAGCCTTCGCTGGGATGAGAGTATCGGTGATTCTGAGATACCTTACACGAAGATGTCCAGTTTTATTTCACGATCAAGAGGTGGTGGGCCTTTGCGCGGTTCTTCCTCATCACGCTTTTCCTCTTTTTCTTCCTCTTCGTCGTGTTTCTTTTTTGGGGAGTATTCATGCTTGGGCGTGTCTTTAAAACTCTCGTCACGCCTTACCACGGGTTGGATCGCTTTGCTGGAGCCGTACTCTTCCATAGCTCCCTCTTCAGTTGACATCTCTATTTCAAAGTAAACAGTATGCTTTAAGTTTGCAACACCTGGTGATCAAATTTCAAAAATTGAAACAGTCAACCTGTTGATTACCCTGTACTACTCTTATCGGCAGTTTGAAGGTAAAGCATTAATGAAAGGATTTTGAATCAGTAGAGGATTAAACCTTTTCAAGTACGTTAACCGGTAACCAGCCCTGCCGACCATCGATCAAACGTACTTCACGGTAGGTGTCAAGGACTTTCACGATGGTGACCGTGGTGCCCTCATGAAGATGAAAAACTTCCTTGGCTGCAGGATCGGGGGCGCTACGAACAATCACCTTTTCTGTCATGATCACGGCTTTGGCCGGACCGTTCGCCTCAGCGATTCGCAATCCCAGAAGACTTCCGGAGATTATAAAGACGCCCAGGAATACCCACATGATAATCCGTAACGCCGAACGAGCCAGCAGGTGTTTCACGATTAATGACAGGCCAAACAGCAGCGCCGTTATAACTGCAAGAATCCACGTTGTCCAGGCAACCAGGGCGGGACTGAAGAGGTCGCGCAGAGAATCAAGGAGGTTCCATATCGGGAGACGGGGCGGCGCTTCAATCCGGTCTACTGTCCGCGCCTGCGCCATTTTAAGATTGTACCGGATATCGGAATTCTGCGGCATCAGTTTCTGAGCACGTTCATAGTTGAGGATAGCCGGACCGATCTGCCCCAGTTTGTAATACGCGTTGCCCATGTTGAAAAGCACTTGTCCGCTTACCCAACCACTTTCCAGTACACGTTTATAGGCATCCACAGCGCCTGCATACTCACCGTCTTTGTACAAACGGTCGCCTTCGGCCGCCAGGTCAGACACACCGGACCCGGCTCCCAGGGCAACTGCCGCCAGGAGAAGAAGGACAAGCACTACTGTGAAATGCATCCTGCTCGACACGCTTGGTTCTCCGTAGTTTACAAAAATTGTGTCACGAACGGCATTGAAGTTATTCACATCGAAGAATCAATATGTTAAGAAATTGCTAAAATCTATCTTGTTGAAAAAAATGATCTAAGATGCTAATAATGAACATCTTTTCATATGCTGGAAAAGTTATCCACAGCTTATTCACACCCTCTCTTCAAGTCTTCATCTTACGAACTATATGATTTTTCGCACCTCAAGATAGTGATCAAAGCCGTCAACGCAATATTTGCGAAAACTCTTGTCATATGTACAGTAATTCGATTGTCTCTTGCTACTGATCATTTTTTCCGCATATCAAAGCGACGGTCAACTTTCATGATCCACGATTTCGCCTGGTCAATCAACTCACCCAGGACGGCACTGTCCAGACCGTCAGGAGTGAAACGGGCCTGGTTGCAACGATCCAGAAGTTGCAACATCTCGAGTCGATTTCCTTCAGTGACATCACGCTCGATCAGGATGGATTCGACTTTTGCCCGGTCAAGTTCGCCCACGTTTGCGTGAACACGATCGGCCAGGTAATGGACGATGCCTCTTGCCAGCGCGTCGTAACCTTCAGAGGTGTTACCGCTACTGTGTAGATCTCGGGCTTCTTTCAACGCCAGCATGGCACGTTTGGCCGCTTTACGGGCGCGTCGTCCGGCAACATCCCCAGCGAGTTTCACCTGGTGTTTACGAAACCAGAGCGACAGCAGAACCAGTCCCAAGGGCGCGATATAAGACAGCGGGTAAACGGCCTGCTGATATAATGGCGTACCCGTTCGTCGCAGTCCACGGCTTGCATCCAGAATCCAACGAATATCCGTACCCAGGCTACGGACTTCTTCGGGGGCGCCGTGGGGTAAATCCACATCCTGCGCCGCCCAGCCGCTGGCCGGTTCAACGTACAAATTCAGCGTACTCGTCTTCTTGGATACATACATCTTACGGTTCGGATCAAAATAGCTGAGCCGGACCGGATCGATTTTCTGCTCCCCCGCGCGTCGTGGAATAAGCAGGTAGGTAAAGGTTTTGGTACCGGACATGGTGCCGGCGGATGGTTGAGACTGCTCGGTTACTTTCGGCTCATAGGCTTCAATATCAGGTGGGATAACCAGCGTCGGTTCGGGGACAAATCCGACATTGCCTTTCCCGCGAACAGTTACTTTCAGGGTCACTGACTCGTTGGTCATAACCGTATCACGATCCAACTTTGCGGCGATGTCGAAATCGCCAACCACACCGTTAAAATCGACAGGTTTGTTTGCACTCGGAAGATCCTCGACCTTCAGCGTCTGTGTCGGCGCGGAAACCGGTTTTTTTACCAGGTCGCCAAAAGGATCTCCAAAATCGAAGAAACCTTCGAACATGCTCCGCGAACGTCGCCGTCGCTGCTCCATCACATCCAGGCTGACTTCCATAGGACCGATTTTCAGCTCGCCCGCACGGGTTGGGAAAGCAAGAAACTGGTAGATGACAGCGCCTGTATATAATTCACCGTTTATGTTTTTTCGGAATGTCTCCGGTTTGCCGGGTGTTTCAAGACGTTCGGTCCAGAAACCATCTGTCGTCGGGTATGAATTCATTTCGAAACGACGGACATCTTCCTTGAAGTACAGGGTGTAGGTCACGGTAACCGGTTCCTGTACATAGGGATTTTTATTGGAGACATCGACATCGATGAAGATGGATGGCGTCGAATTTCCGGACGTGGCTGGTGTCGGATTGCTGCTGGATCGTGAGCCGGACGGTTGCTGACTTGGCGCTGGGGCATTCCCCCCGGATGTAATCTTCACGGACACTTTCGGGCCGGTTACGGATTTTCCGCCTGATTCCACCTTGGGACGCGGGAAGGTCACCGTGCCCGCCCTGGTTCCTACAAGTTGCCAGCTCAGTGTCAATGTTGTGGTACGCTTGAAGTTGACAATAGAGATGGACCGTGATGAACTGGGGCCTGAGAGAATACGGAGTTCATTGGGAATATCTACGGTTGGATTAGGCACACTGCCATCACCAGATACGGTCACCTGGTAAGTAAAGGGCGCACCCGCCTGAACAACTGAAGAAGACACATTGGCTGTGACTACAAAACTGTCGTCCGCCATGGCTACAGTTGCCAGTATCATCAGGATGATGATGGTGTATGTCGTTTTTCTTACAGGCATTTTCTTTTAGTTTGAAAGTTCCAAAGTTCCAAAGTTGTAAAGTTGTAAAGTTGTAAAGTTGTAAAGTTGTAAAGTTGTAAAGTTGTTCAAAATTTAAAACTAATAATATACAACTTGACATGTTAAATATAGGTAAATATTTTGTCCTAATTCCTAATTCCTAATTCCTAATTCCTAATTCCTAATTCCTAATTCCTAATTCCTAATTCCTAATTCCTAATTCCTAATTATATTTTGGCTCCCAATTCACTCCCCTTCATTTTTAATTCTTAATTCTTAATTTTTAATTAATGTATCACCAGTCTTTCTTGGTTTTCTGTTTTTCAACCGGTACTTGTTGACGAACCAGTTCCTGCAATAGCTCTTTTTCGTCTTGTTGTAATTTATCCAGGAATCGTTGAGCCATTTCCGGAGGCATTTCTTCCGGGTTCTGTTGTTGTTGCTGCTGTTGCTCCTGATCCTGATTCTGTTGATCCTGTTGTTGCTGCTGTTGGTCTTGCTGTTGTTGATCCTGCTGATCCTGGTTCTGCTGATCCTGCTGGTCCTGCTCATCTTGGTTCTGGTCGTTCTGCTGTTGCTGGTCCTGTTGCTGCTGTTGTTGCTGCATCATACGCAACGCCATTTCCAGGTTGACCTTGCTGTCCATATCCTGCGGGTCATATTGCAGGGCATTGATAAACGCGTCAACCGCCTTATCGTATTGCTGGGCGCCGGCGAATGCAGTGCCACGGTTATAATGAGCGCGTGACAATATGCCGGGATCAGTGTCCGGTGGCAGATTGGCCAGAACCGAATCCGCACGCTGGATATCACCCATACGAGCGTAAGCGCCGCCCAGGTCGTACAGCAGTTCAGGACGCAGGCTGTCTCGTGTGGTGCGTGCCTCAAGGTAATTGGTCAAAGCTTCTTCTACTTCGCCATCGACCACATTATTATTGCCTTCTTTTACCAGTTTATGGGCTTTCTGGGCGTACACATTGGTCGAACTGAGCCCAATCAGCAGCAATGCAGGCAAAAGAACTTTAAGCATGGGAAGTCCTTTCATCTTGATTGCGCCAAGCGGCAGGATAAACTCTGCCAGGAATAAAAGCAAGGCGGCCATCAGGAACCATTGGAAACGGTCTTCATACCCGGAAATCCGTTTCTGGCTCAATTCACTGCGTTCCAGGTTGAAGATTTTCCTGTAGATCGCTTTGAAGGCTTCGCCACCCTGACCGGCACGACGGTAATCGCCTCCACCGGCGCTGACAACATCACGCAATATATCTTCATTTAAGCGACTGGTTACGACATGGCCCTCTTCGTCCGTCTTCCACCCGGAAGGATTGCCGCTCGCATCAAATAGCGGAATCGGATCACCTTTTCCCAGCGCCATTCCGATGGTGAAGACCCGGATGCCGCTTTTATACGCTTCTTTGGCCGCATCCACAGCCCCGCCCTCATGATCCTCGCCATCCGATATGATCAGGATCGCCTTGCTGCGTTCGCTTTCTTCCTCGGAAGAGGTAAACGATTTCATGGCCGTGTGGATCGCTGAGGCCAGGTTGGTGCCGGGATTCGGGATTAACTCAGTCGAAAGCAGGTCGATGAACATGGATACTGCTGCATAATCCAGGGTCAGGGGGCAGACGGTGTACGCCGTGCCGGAAAACGGAATCAGCCCTACACGATCCCCTTTCAGGTCTTTCAGGAATTGCAGCAGTTCATAGCGTGTCTTGTCGATCCGGCTTGGACGGATGTCCTGGGTGTCCATCGATTTACTGACATCGACCAGCAGGAAGATGTCGATGCCCTCACGGGTCACATCTTCGTAGCGAGTGCCGACACGGGGATTAGCCAAACCGATTACCAGAAAAACCAATGCGAGGATAAAAAGGATACTCTTGGCCCGACGCAGTTTCGGGCTGCGAGTAGGGGCGAGCCTTGTCCAGAGGGGAAGGGAGGCGAAACGCTCCCTGGCGCGTGTCGCGAAACGATTCACGATCAGGTCAAGAACGAGAAGCGCGGCAGGAAGTGCCAGCGCAAGCAGCCAAAGTGGTTCACCCCAACGAATCATAATCTTCTAGCAAGGTTCGTTTGTTTCTCCCGGCCCGGTGTCAGATCAGTGGCAACCAGGATACCCGGTTGACGTTTGAAACTTCGCCTTTTATATCCGAAGGGATAGTGGAAAGTTCCCGACGACTCTTTGAGTACAAGCACTTGGAGAGCGAATTAGTGGAACGATTCATGTGACAGCGGTTGTTTCACCCCTTGATGAAGGTCGCCTCATCTTGAAATTCACCTGAGGATTCAAAAACGTCCGGAGCGACATCGGCAGAATCGGCATCTGGCGCTTCCCAGTCTTCCAAGGTAATTCCTGTCAACGATTTTCCTGTTCTGATCAAGCGCATACGTTCACGTGAGGCCACAGCGAACCAGTCGTCATCTTCCCCGGTTCGTTTTACCCAGCGCCACTGGAACTGGCGGAATGCTTCTTCATTATCACCGTGGTCCATGTAATACAAGCCAAGGTAATAATGCGCATCCGGCGGCCCGTTCAGCTCAACCACTTTCTTGAACGTCTCAATCGATTTCTCTTCTTCACCCTTGGCACGGTAAACGATACCCAGGTTATACAAAGCAGTTGTGTTGGTTGAGTCTTGCGCCAGAACCGTATTCAAGGCTTCTTCGGCAAGGTCATTCTGCTGAAGTTTGATAGCTGCGACAGCCTGCATCATCAACAGGCGCGGCTGATTGGGATTGATTTCCAGACCACGATTGACCACTTCCAGGGCAATCTGTTTCTCCAGACGGCGATCACGGTAATAATGATAGAGGACATTACGCGCCTGGGGATTGGAAGGGCGCAGGCTTAGCGCAAATTCGAGCACATCTCGGCGGGGTCCAAGCTTCAATTGTTTCAGCTCGGTGTCAGAAAGGCGCGAGAGTGCAAGATAGGGATCTGAATCTCGCGGACCGAATTTCATGGCACGCCGGAAACCACTGATCGCTTCTTCCCGATGGCCACCTTCCCGCCACAGCAAAAGACCGCTGATATAATTAGCGCGTGGGGCCTTTTCATTCAGCCTGAATGTCTGTTGCAGCGCAGAACGTGCCTCACCGTTGTGGTTCGGCCATTGCCAGAAGAAATACATATCCGCCAACGCTTCCCAGACCATCCAACGTGTAGAATCTTCTTTGATGGCGCGAAGCAGAGCCGCTTCACGGATAGTGTGTTCTGACGCTGTATCATTGACGCACAGCGCTTGCATCACATCGGGCGTGAATAGCTCAAAATCACCCTCTTCCCAGGTCTGCAAACCGGAACGCTCAACCATGGTCTGAGCGGCAAGGATGCCCAGGAATGCCGGATCAGAATTGCGCAGCTTGAAATCAAAACCGGTTGTAATCTCGCCGGTCCAGTTCACCTTGTTGACGTGGACCTGGAGCGTTGCGACTTCATCGTTTTCACGTTCGTAATGACCGGTTACCGACCAGGCCGCGCCAATCAGTTTTGCGCCCTTGGGAAGTGGCGCTTTCGCATCCGGCGGCAAACGGAGAAGCAGGTCTTCGCCGCACTGTTTTGTCTGGAAACCGACCACCTTATCATTCAAACGCATCATGGCTTTTTCAAATGCGAAACGGGCAAGGTCCGCTTCACGTTCCTGACTGTCAGGAACTGTGAACGGTTGCACCCAGAGGCGTTGAGGTTGAAACAGGGGCGGATGATGATAGCGTTGAACGCCGTACATCATCCATATGGACATGGTGAACAGAATTCCCCAGCGTATAAAACCCTTACGTGAAAGGTCTTTTGAGACAAAGTAGATAAAGGTCCAGGCGCCCCAGGCCAGTATCGTGGCGCTGATGTAGAACAAGATGCCAAAGGCCATTGACCCGGACAGGTAATGGTCCAGTTGTTCCAATGGACTCATATCAATCCCGTCTGCTAAGAAGGTTTAGAGCTTCAAGACGTGTTGCCTGCTTACGCAGGTAACCACGCATGGCGCTGGTGACAGCTTCCGATTGTTCCTTCTTCACGCCTCGCATGGAAATGCAAAGATGATGCGCACGGATGGTGACCAGGATTCCATTTGGTTTGAGGGAACGGTCCAGGTATTCGCAAATCTGGGTGGTCATACGTTCCTGGATTTGCGGACGTTTGGCAAAATGCTCGACCACACGAATCAACGTGGAAAAACCGGCAATTCGGTTGTCTTTGGGGATATAAGCCAGGGACACAAATCCCCAGAAGGGAAGCATATGATGTTCGCAGAAGGAATAGAAAGGAATGTCACGCATCAGGATCATTTCATCTTCATTATCAACGGGTTCGGTGATAAATGACGCATCCAGATCCTCATGCAGGCCGCTGAACAGATCAGCGTACATGGTTGCGACACGTTCTGGTGTTTTCTGGATCCCGGGACGGTTCACATCTTCTCCGATGCCTTCCAGAATCAGGCTGACACCACTCTTGATTTTTTCCAAATCCATGAGCTGCTCCCATGTAACGAAATCACAGCTTTAAAGGTACGGTTCACGCTGGTGGAGGTCAATGTTAAGCGCAATGCTTAATCACATGATTCCGGCGCCGGAGGATTGGGATTGCCGGTGAAATCTATTTGTCTGAGAGCCGCCATTGAGCCAAGCAGGGCAAGGGCTGCGATCAGGCCGCCTGAAATAAAGGGCGAAGTAGGACCAAGGAGGTCGAACAATATGCCGCCCAAAAGTGGACCGGTGATGCGAGCCAAGCTGGCCACCGACTGATAAATACCAAGCATACGTCCCTGGTGCTGACTCGGCGAACCCAGCGATGCCAGGCTGGCGAGGGTAGGAGTGGCAAGCGCAAAGCCCATCGCGTTGATCATACCGCCAATAACCAGGAGGAAAAGACTATCCTGCAAGCCAATGATAAACAAGCCGGATCCCAGGAATACTAATCCTGTTTTTACAACCAGTGTCTGACCAAATCGTTTGGTAAGAGGGCCAATCAATAAACCCTGGAATAGAGCGGAAATGATGCCAGTCAAACCAAGAAATAGCCCGTTCTCATGAACATCCCATCCCCGGGTATGAACAGTGAATAAAACAAACATCCCATGCAGAAGGGATTGAGCCACTGTATGAAAAAAATTGATGATTGTCGTTATCAGAACAGGCCGTGGCAGCTTGATTTTACCGTTCTTGCGTGAAGCCAGTCTGTCCGCATGACTTCTAGGTTCCTTCAGCATGAACAGCGCGAAAATCGTGGTCAGACCTGTAAACCCCGCCGCAGCAAACGCCGGTAGACGCTGATCGATTGGCGCAAGGATGCCCGCGATTGCCGGTCCAAGGGTAAAGCCAACTCCAAATGCCGCTCCGAACATGCCCATCCCTTTGGAGCGTTTCTCAGGTGGAGTAACATCTGCTACATAGGCTTGTGCAACGGTAATATCCGCGCCACCCAGTCCAGCGAGGACACGGCTTACGAAAAGCAGAAAAAGATTATCGGCAAATCCGAATAAGATGTAGGATAGGGTCGTAATGGTCAGCGCCAGTAGGAGAACCGGGCGTCTGCCGAACCGGTCGGACAGCTTTCCGGCCACTGGGGCAAACAGGAACTGCATGAGGGAATAGCTCATCATCAACAGGCCGACAGTGACACCGGAGGCGCCATACTGCTCGGCATAAACCGGAAGCAGTGGGATAACAATACCGAATCCCACCAGCCCGATAAACACGGTTGCCAATATTATGATGAGGGGTGAGCGTTGCATGATGACCTGTATTTAACCCGCTAAAGGTAGGTAAGATTCAGACGGGAATAAACATCGCATCGGGACGATGCTTATTTCCTTGAAGAGCAAGTGTGTGCTATTCATCCCCTAGTGCTTTGATAACCTCCTGGTACAACGCATTGATTTTATATGGCTTCTGAACAAATCCCTTGATCCCTGTATCCGCAAACCTGGTCTCAATCTCCTGTCCACTGTAGCCACTGGATAACAGGACGCATACATCGGGATCAGTTTTCTGCATCTCAGCATAAGCCATTTCGCCGTCCATATGCGGCATGGTCAGATCGAGAATGACCAGGGCGAATTTGTTCGGATCCTCTTTGTAAATATCAACAGCTTCTTGTCCATCCTTTGCTGTGATGACGACAAAACCTAGTTTTTCCAGCATTTTACGACCAACGGCGAGAACATATTGTTCATCATCGGCCAGTAGCACCGTACCTGAAAGCCTCTTGCGTAGAATAACTTCTCGCGAATCACCGGGTTGATCCGTATTGTTGGTATTGACCGGAAGCAGAATTCTGAACGTGGTGCCTTTTCCCGGTTTGCTGGTCACTTTGATCCCGCCATCGTGGCTGCGAATAATTCCCAATACGGCTGCCAGACCCAGGCCGCGACCGGTGAACTTGGTGGTGAAGAAAGGGTCGAAGAGTTTGTCACGAATGCCCCGTGACATTCCCTTCCCGGTATCTGAAACCTCCAGGAAGATATAATCCTTCTCAGGATCGGGATCTTTCATCAACGTGTCTTTGAGATACTCTCTGTCACAACGCATGACGCCGGTTCTGATACTGATAACACCACTGTTGTTTTCCATTGCCTCGGACGCGTTAATCACCAGGTTCATGATAACCTGTCGAAGCTGAGTCGCATCGGCCTCAATACTTGGTAATGCCTGAAATGGAGTGTAGTTGAGTACGACACTTTTTGAGATCGAAATCTCGAGCATATGGGTCATTTCATCAACAATAGCATTCAGGTTGACCGTATCAATTACAAATTTTCCCTTTCCTGAATAGGCCAGCATCTGTTTGCTCAGATCAGCAGCGCGAGTGGCGGCAGTAGTGATAGCGTGAAGAAACTCGAGTACTGATGATTCCGGAGAAAGCTCCATTTGGGCCAATTCTGCGTTTCCGAGAATACCAACCAGAAGGTTGTTGAAATCATGCGCAATTCCACCAGCCAGGACACCAAGACTCTCCAGCTTTTGCGTTTGTTGTAGTTGTTCCTGGAATTTTCGTTGTTCTTCTTCCACCTTCAACCGTTCAGTGACATCTCTGAATGTTGAGACAAAGCCAATAATTTCACCAACATCATCAAAGATTGGGGCGCTGCTTATTTCACAATAGAATGAGCTTCCATCTTTACGTAAAAGCTTATGGGGAATATGTCTTCGAGTACTACCGGACATAAGACTGTCAATTCCATTCTTAATTGCGTCAGCCTCTTCTTTGCTGATCATGTCCATTACAGATTTTCCCAGTAATTCCTCTTCGCTTTTATACCCCAGCAGCGTCAGGAATCGAGGAGAAACAGCAAGAATGTTCAGATTTTTATCGGTGAGCTGTACGCCATCGGGTGCAGTATTGATAATTGTCCTGTACTTGGCTTCACTTTCACGAAGCGCTTCCAGAGTACGAGTCTCTTCCGTAATGTCCCTGATTGTCCCGATTACACGATGTCTTGCTGCATCGAAAATACCAATTGATTGAACATGAATCCATTTATCCGTTGTGGGTTGATGAATTCTATAGGAGATGTTGTATTCATCCGAGTTCTTCAAAAGGCCTCGGATTGCAGTCATCACAAGCTTGCGATCTTCAGGATGGGTCTGACTGATGATTGTCTTCATTGAGTAACTTGGGATTTCTGGATTCAATCCATAAATTCGCTTGGCTTCTTCGCTACCTTCAAACTGTTTCTCGGACAGGTCAAAGACCCAGCTTCCGGCTTTCCCGATTTTCTGTGCAAGCAGCAATTGTGAACGGCTGTTATGCAGTTTTTCTTCATAGAGCTTTTGTTGAGTTATATCAATTAGCACACAGATCGCGCCATTGTTATCGGGCATGATATAATTCTGGAAATACCACTTTTTTCCTTTGTGTGAACCCGAGCTTTCGAATTGATCTGGTTGACCGGAAAAGGCTTTCTCCAAATGTGGAGTAATATCAGGAAGCAATTTTGTGATACTTCTGCCAACAAGTTCGCTATTCGGATAAGAAGAAAGCTCCAGTCCTTTGCCAAGCACTGTCTGTATTGTCTGATCAAATCCAATTTTTACAATGATTATCGGAAGATTCTCCAGAATTGATTCAAGAATCCTGGAATAGTCAGCGGCATCAGACTCAGCACGTCTAAGCTGCGTTATGTTCATTACTGTACCAGAAGCATACAATGGAACGCCATTATTGTCCCACTCAGTAACACGCCCCCTGGCAAGCATCCACCTTTCGTTTCCAAACTGATCAAGTGTACTGGTCTCAAGTTCGAAAAAGGCATTAAGGCCTTGCAAGTAATGATCCCAGGTTGATAGCGCGCGATTCATATCTTCAGGTGTTATCATTCCAGCGTTGATGGCCTCTTTGACTGAACCTGGCTTCGTATCAATCCCAAAAATACGACATGTTCTTTCATCTAACTCAAGTTTAGAATTAGTAATATTTAAAGACCAGGTTCCGAGATCCACTGCTTCTATGGTCATCTCCAGTTGAGCGCGGTTTTTTTCAAATTCTTTCTCTGATTTTATCCTTTCTGTTACATCGCGGCATATCGCGAGGTGTACATCTTCTCCGCGCCATATACTGAAACTTGCGGTGATTTCTACAGGATAGATCGTTCCATCCTTCTTCTTGTGCCAGCGAATGGGAATAGTAACTTTCTCGGTCTTTCTGTCTTCTGTAGCCTGGCGGGTTTGTTTGGGCTCTGCTGATAGATCGGTATTCTTTAACTTCAGCAATTCTTCGCGTGAATAGCCGTATTGAGCTTCGGCAGCAAAATTGGCTTCCAGAATTCTGCCATCGGAATTTCTTATTACGAACACGGCATCCGGGGCAAGATTAAAGAGGTCCTGATATTCCGTCTCAAAAGCACGCAAGGAGTCTTGTGCTTCTTGCCTGTCGGTAACATCTCGAAGAATACTCGCCAGCCCTGCACCATTCTCAAGTTGGATTACAAAGGGTTGTTGTTCCACTTTTCTCGTAGAACCATCCGGCATGTAAATGAGTACTGCACGAGGTTTATCAAATATTGGGGGGGAGTTGGACAATCGGTCTTCGACAAATAACGCTTCAATATACTTTTTCAATTGGGTGGTATCTGAGCCGGGAGGAGCGAATCTGACCTGGATATCCCAGATATTCTGTCCCAGGGCATCCATTGCAGGTATTCCGGAGATTTCCTCCATGGCTGCATTCCAGATGATGATTTTACCATCCGGATCAGAAACTGATATGCCATCAACAGCTTTCTTCAGCAGTTCATTATGAATAGTTTCTTTCAGGATTAAATTGTCCATTCTTTTTTTCCCTGATGATTGAATAGTGTCCCTGTATTGCAGATTTCCCTGCTCAAGTTTGGTAGGCTGTGCTCGAAGTTGGTCACTTTTTGAGGTTTTCCCACCCACAAGCAGCTCCGCTGAATTTCTGTAGATATCCATTTAGAATGGTATATCAATGTACACCTTGTCAGGTTCAAAATAAATTGCAAAAATTGAAAGAGATAACGAGACAGGGAAGGCTTGACGCAGGGTGAAAATAGCTGCATATTTACAGGCCCCAGAGGGTATAATCTGTTTTTCGCTTTGAATTGCGGAAGATTTGTTGATAACAGGCTGATATTATTTGTTATAGTGGTGAAACGGCATAGGCCGGGAACCCGCCTGAAGGGCAGTCCCCATCTCGTGGAGTATGCGTCTTTGGTTGTTGACCGGGACGGATATCTGCGGTATATTTAAATTTGCTTAAAAAAACGGAGTGTAGGATGTCCAAATACGCGATAGCAGAAATCGCCGGACGGCAGTTCAAGCTGGAAGAAGGTAAGTTTGTTGACGTACCGCGGCTCGAAGACGAGGAAGGTGCAACCGTCACGCTTGAAAAATTGCTGCTGGTTAGCAACGGTGATGCAGTAAAGGTCGGCGCACCTTACGTGGAAGGCGCAAAGGCTGAGGCAAAGGTGCTGGAGCACCGCAGAACCCGTAAGGTCATGGTACTCAAGAAGAAGCGCCGCAAGGGCTTCCGGAAGCGCGGCAGCGCACGTCAGTACCTGACACGGTTGGAAGTCTCCAGCTTGAACGTGTAGCGAAGTGCACGATCTCGGACCTGAGCGTCGAGTGTGATACGGCGTAATGTCCGGGTTTTCTTTCTGAAGGAGTTCATCATGTCACACAAGAAGGGAATGGGCAGCTCCCGTAACGGCCGCGATTCCAATCCGCAGTTTCTTGGAGTCAAACGGTATGGCGGTGAGATGGTCAGCGCGGGCAGCATTATCGTTCGGCAGCATGGAACCAAGTTTCACCCCGGACGAAATGTCGGAAAGGGAAGCGACGATACCCTGTTTGCGAAAATAGACGGTATCGTAGAGTTTTCTACTGCCGGCAAGCGTGACCGTACGATCCATGTAAATCCCGCCGAGTAAAGCTTGGCGGTTTTTTTTGCTTTGCCGTGTCGGCGGCAATCGCAAAAGTGCAGCTCAACTTTGATTTGATTGTCTCACGGTTTTCAACGCAACATCTATTTTTTTTTTTCAATTCGATTGTTCTATGGCAAGCCTACTGTAAAAGTGCCGCAAAGGGAGGAGCAAGCCTGGTGAGGTTGACCGGGCTCTTTTCATGCGGCAGATACACATGCGCGTGTGTTACCATCAACACTGGTTAAACGCTTTACTTGACCCTTTCGATGGTTCATTGACATGCCTTACCGGTGGAGGAGGGTGGCCGCTGGTGGGCAATAGACGCCAAAACGTTGAGGAGAGACACTATGGTCAAAAAGATCACCGTAGTCGGCGCAGGGTATGTTGGGGAGCATGTTTCACAGGCCCTGATGCTCGAAGAACTGGCGCAGGAAGTGGTACTGATCGATGTGGTGGAGGATATGCCGGCAGGCAAAGGCCTCGACCAGCGGCAAGCGGCTCCTGTCTGGGGGAAGGACACCAAGGTCACCGGTACCAATGACTGGGCAGACACTGCCGACAGCGACATCGTGATCCATACTGCGGGCCGTCCACGTAAGCCCGGCATGAGCCGTGATGACTTGCTGGAAGCGAATGTTGCAATTGTTCGCCCCTGCATGGAAAAGGTGAAAGAGCTGAGCCCGAATGCCATCGTGATCATGGTGGCCAATCCCCTCGACGCCATGGCGTATGTGGCGCTCAAGGTTACCGGATTTCCGCCGGAACGTGTTTTCGGTATGGCCGGCATCCTCGACACCGCCCGCTTCCGTGCCTTTATCGCCATGGAAACCGGCGTCAGCGTGCGTGACATCCAGGCAATGGTACTCGGCGGTCATGGGGACACCATGGTTCCACTGCCGCGTTTTACCACCATCGCCGGTTTGCCCCTGGAACACTGGGTGGCAAAGGACAAGATCGACGCCATGGTGAAGCGTGCTGCCGGTGGCGGCGGTGAAATCGTCAAGCTGCTGAAATTCGGTTCCGCTTACATGGCTCCGGCAATCGGCGCTGTTGAAATGGTGGAAGCCATTGTCAAGAACAGCCACCGTGTACTGCCGTGCTGCTGCTGGCTGCAAGGCGAATACGGACACGAAGGCATTTACATGGGCGTCCCGATTATTATCGGCACCAACGGTGTGGAAAAGATTGTCGAATACCCGTTCAATGATGAAGAACAGGGCTTGTTTGACAATTCCGTAAATGCAGTCAAGGGATTGATTGAAGACGTGAAGAAGTTCCTCTAGATCCAAACTGAAGTTCTTTCATGGGGATGCGAGAAATCGTGTCCCTTTTTTTATATGCTTCTTGAAGAAGTGACGCATCAATATGTTTTGCCCCTGTTTCACGGCTGGGCTTCGCACACCGCAAGCTTCGCTTCGCTACGGTTCAAGCCGGGGATGACAAGATGGGACATTTATTTGAGCAACACTTTATTTGCTTGTGTTAGCTGGCTGAGCCTCCCCGTTTTCGTGGTGTCCACGAAAACGGGGGAGGCTCAGTAAAAATGAAGGTTCCTCGCAAGAATTTGTGCATCCGGGCAATGTTGTGGCAGGTCTTGACGCGACTTTCTGTTTTCGGCTTTCACTA
Source organism: bacterium (assembly GCA_963669175.1). GTDB lineage: Bacteria > Electryoneota > Electryoneia > Electryoneales > Electryoneaceae. The sequence goes on along the minus strand of OY769902.1, from coordinate 4,266,578 downwards.
TGTTTTCCTGAATACACGATGATACTGAAACCACCTCTCGTCCTGTTATTGTCGCGTTGTGACCTGCCACCGGTATCAGCATTCTCGCTGTCGTCAGGTCACAACGTGATGACAGATGACGACAAATCGTGCGGAATAGCAGGTGTCAGACGTATAAGTGTCTGAAATTGCGGAGAAGAACAAGAAAAGGCATCACGTCAAGACCTGACGAAACGTGCTCGTCAATAATATGCACAAATACTTGTGAGCAGCCAAAATGAAAAAGTAGCAGTCCCATTATTCGCTTGGCAAACAGTTGGTTATTCTCGATTATTAGTAAACATGAAAAGGCACCATGGTTTCATTTCTCGACTGCTTTCCCACTTTACAGGTCAAATAGTCGATGCTGCTCCAGTAAATCGGTCCACTAATGTTTTTCATCCCAGTTCTCATCGCAGCTTGTTTCCTTATCCAACGATGTCTAGTTTACAACAGATCAGTATATAATGATGTGCTGCTATAGAGGGCGCCATGTCAAAAAAAACCGTTCTGCTCATTATTCTCTGGGCCACGATATTCCCTGTGGTGATTCAGGCCGCAATCCTGAATGTGCCTGCCTACCTGCCTACCATTCAGATGGCTATTGATGCCTGTGCGTCTGGAGATACAGTTTTAATTGCACCTGGCAATTACGAAGAAAACATATCTGTTTCGAATATGTCCATAACTCTTGCCAGTCAGTACATCACATCACTGGATTCCGCAACGATCCATGCGACCCGCCTGTCCAGCATTTCGGGTATGCGTGTATTACGTGCTGAATTGACCAATGAGGATACGTTATCGCTTATCGGTCTTTTATTCGAAAGCAGTGAATTCCAGAATTACCGTGCCATTGAAGTTGAATCAGCCGGTGGATTTGTATATATGGATCATTGTTATGTCTGCAATTTTACCAGCGGGAGTCACTCTAAGGTCAGCTTGTATGGTCCTGATGTGCATTTGACCTGTTGCGCATTTGTGGCTAATGGTGATTCCACTGGAATCAGTACAGTGGCAATCTCACAAGGTTTTACATGGATTGACCATTGCTATTTCGGCGCAAATGCATCAGAATCCGGGGGAGCATTAAGATGTCACTGTCTGTATCTTTCTCTTGAAAGCTCCATATTCGAAAACAACTACGCCAGTTGGTACGGTGGGGCACTCTGGCTACAGTGTGCTGAGGGAGAGGCCTACCTGCATCGAAACCGGTTCATTTCAAACAGAAGTGAAGTAAAGGGATTTGCTGTTTTTATCTCAAGTCTTGATACACTTGTCATAGATGATTGTCTTTTTGCTCAAAATGAAGGTGTAGGTGGTTCCGCATATGGAGGAGCCTTAGCGTTAAGCTCTGAAAGTGACCAGTTCGAAGTCGCCCGAAATGGATTTCTAGATAATCATAACGAGAATTCAGGTGCAGCCGTTTGTTTGCAGGCGGATACTGATTTTCATGATAACCTGGTTGCAGGTAACAGGGCGAAGAATTTTCCCGCCATGTTGGTATATCATGTCAACGACTACAGTACAAAAGTAGAGGCCTGGAACAACAGGTTCATCGGAAATGGCCCCTATGATCTTGATGATGATTATTACACGGGAGCTATTGTTGCCCGTGATGAGCTTGATACATTGCTTCTGTTCAACAATGATATTGTGAACAACAACGGTTATGTCGCAGATAAGATTGAAAATGATCTGGATACGGCATATGTCAATGCGCCTGGTAATTATTGGGGACATATGACAGGACCGCACCAACCCATGCAAAATCATAACGGGCTGGGGGACAGCGTTGCTTCGACTATTAATGTCCTGCCTTTTTCCCAGATCCCACTGACCAGTTTTAACGAACCTGATCCATTCGCGCTACTATATCCGCCTGATGATGGTATGAATGATACGCTTCCTGTTCGTTTCGCATGGGAGACCGCTTTCGATATAGATCCGGCGGATCAGGTTGATTACCTGCTTGAAATCTCTGAGGACTTACAGTTCACCAACCCGAAGCAATACTATTTTATCGAAGGGACTTCACGTATTGTCCGTGACATATTGCTGGGACGGTCCTATTACTGGCGTGTCACGGCATTTGATAACGTCTGGCAAAGCCAGGAAAGCGAAATACGAAGTGTATATCTTACCGACGTGGAGTTGGCGCCGAGGCCTTTCAGCTTGATATTCCCCCAGGACAACTACCCTGTGAACTACGAAGATTTGACTTTCCAATGGAGCACAGCGTATGATTTTACTACCAGAGATGTGGTCCGATATAGCCTGGAATATGATACGACTCAGCAGTTCACTTCATCGACACGACTGCCTGCCGGGGTGGACACAACACTTCTCGTCCCCTGGGAGACCTGGCGTGATTCCCCGCAGTACTACTGGCGAGTGATAGCCATTGACCAGGCCGGACATCAGACCGTTTCTACGGAAACCTGGATGGTACACCTGGCAACCCGGGTTGAGGAAGAAAAGGAAAAAATACCAACGAAGTGGAATCTGCTGACCTGCTATCCCAACCCGTTCAATTCAGAAACCGGTATTACCGTAAGCGTTCCCGAAACCGGGATGCTCAGTGTTATTGTTTATGATGTGCTCGGCAGACATATCGATACGATATATTCAGGAAAAACAGCGCCCGGATTTCATCGTTTTGTCTGGAATGCAGCGGATAAACCGGCGGGGTGCTACTTCCTGCAAGTCAGCAACTGTGCTGGCTGGAAAGAGAACCGGAAAATTGTATTCTTGAAATAGATCGCCCTGACGTTCTTTGGGAGTCTTTATGAAATCTTACTCTACGCCTGGCTATTACCGGAAGGATCTGAGCTTGAAGAACTTGGTTTTACTGACAACACTATTTCTCCTGGGGATGAATTTCGGACAGGCCGCAATCCTGCATGTTCCGTGCGAGTATGAAGAAATTTCGCAAGCGCTGGATGCAGTTTCCAACAGCGATACTGTCCTGGTTTCACCCGGAGACTATACTCTGTCTGATACGATTTCCTGCACATCAATCGTATTGGCCAGCATGTATATACTCACCTCAGATACAGCAGATATCGTTGGTACCCGAATCTCAAATGAAGGAAACAGTCAGGTGTTGCAGGCAGATCTTGACGAGAATGACAGCCTGCGAATCTGTGGTCTGTCATTCACCGGGAATGATCAGGATTCCTATCGTGTCATGACAATAAATGGTAATAACAGTGCATTCAAAATGGACCATTGTATTGTAAGAGACTTTGAGTGTACCCAACGGAAAAGCGTTTTTGTATCGAACGCGTGGTCAGAGATATCCTGTTCCAGGTTTATGAACAACACCGCGCTTGTATCAGGAGGCGCATTGGGGGTAGACAACAGCACACTCTGGCTGCACCACTGCATTTTTGACAGCAATTCTTCTTATTACGGCGGCGCGCTCAAGCTTGAAGATGTTATACTGACCTTGGAATGCAATTTGTTTCGTAACAATGTGGCCGACTATTGGGCAGGAGCGATTGATTGTGAATCCGATCATAACCCGGTTGTTATTACTCGAAACCTGTTTTTTGAAAACTCCGCGATGGTCAGGGCAACAGCAGCCTATCTACGGGGATTCAGCACTCTTGAAATGACCGGAAATAGTTTTTCCGAAAACTATGCAGGAGGGTTCAATACCGGCTATGGCGCCCTGATGATTACCAACGGTGATACCCCGGCAGATATTTTCAGCAACGTATTCAAATCCAATAGTTGTACCAGACATGTTGGGGCGATTTCTTTGTTCACAGATGCAGATTTTCATGGGAACCTGGTCCAGAGCAATTCCGCCCTGAGCACGTCCGCTTTGTACCTGGGGCAAGCCAATATGAACTACAGCAAGGTACTGGTCAGAAATTGCCTGTTTTCGAACAATATCCCGTATAATCCCGAGTATGAAGAATACGCTGGAGCGGTTGTTGCCGGTTATCCCAATGATACTTTGCTGATTCTTGATAATGATTTTATCCTCAATGGTGAAATGGCTGTTGGGATTGTGAACTACGATGATAATGACAGCGCATATATTAATGCTATGGGTAATTACTGGGGACATGAAAGCGGCCCTTTTCAGGCTACGCTGAATCCCGGTGGACAAGGCGATACAGTAAATGCTGGTATCAATGTATTGCCCTTTTCACCTGCACACATGACTAGTTTTACTGTACCTGAAGCATTTGAACTGGTGTACCCTGCATTTGGTGCAAGCAATGATACATTGCCTGTGAGGTTCAGTTGGAACGAGGCGTTTGATCCGGATCCTGTTGATCATGTTGACTATAAGCTGGAGATTTCCGATGATTGGCAGTTTTTGAATCCCAGGGAGTATTTCTTTATCGATAATACTTCTTTTGTTGTTCAGGACCTGGAACCGGAACAGTCCTATTACTGGCGAGTTACCGCCTATGATAGAACCTGGCAGGCAAGGACAACAATGAATAATTTGGTTCATATTACAGATACAGGACTGGAACCGCGGGAATTCTCTCTGCAATCTCCCCAGGATGGGGATTGGGTAAACCCGCAGGAGCAGGTTTTCCGATGGCACACTTCTTATGATTTCACCACGGGTGATTGTGTCCAATACGAATTACAAATCGCGGACAACAACTACTACCGAAACAGGGAATGTTTTGATGCCGGCGCCGATACATTTTACGCTGTTTCGGGGATGAACTGGGAGGAAGGGGAAACATATTACTGGCGTGTACTTGCCCGTGATTTGTTTGAGCACAGCATCTTCTCGAGTGAAAGCTGGAGTTTCCAGGTTCTGGCTGTCAATGAAATGAGTCAAACGGGCATTCCCAGGCAATGGGGACTTGCTTCGCTATATCCGAATCCTTTCAATGCTTCACTGAAAGCTGTAATTGCCATACCAGAGTATGGTGTCTTGAAAGTGGAAGTAATAAACCTGCTCGGGCAAACGGTAGCTGTTATCATGAATGACGAGGTCACCCCCGGGTGGCAGACAACTAATTGGCATTCTGTGGCTCCATCCGGCGTCTATTTCCTTCGATGCAGCAGCAGTACGGGATGGGATCACCAGCAACGAATCGTTCTGGTCCGCTGAGGGAACATTATGCAGGGAAGAAAAACACTACTTCTCACATTACTTGCACTTTTCGGGATCTGGCAAGGATCGCGGGCAACGATCCACAGGGTTCCGCAGCATTACGATACTATTCAGTCTGCGGTGAATACTGCTGTTGACAACGATACAATACTGGTCGCGCCCGGGACATACCATGAGTCAGTCTACATTACACCGCAGGATCTGTTTATTACCAGTGAATACCTTCTTCATCAAGATTCTTTATTGATTTATCGGACAACATGGGAAGGGGAAGATGATTCGCCAACATTATACCTGAGCCTGGGGGCGCAGGATGCAGTCACCATTTCAGGATTTACTCTTTCACGTGATCCGGATGAACAGGGCCACGCTATTACCATTTACTCTGGTATTCTGAACCTTGACCACTGTGTTGTTGAAAACCATGCGGTCACCCATTACGGTGCAGTCTACTTGTCTGATGCTGCAATTGCAAACGTCGATAATTGCATTTTTAAAAACAATCAAACGGAAAACGATGGCGCTGTCTTCTATGCGGCATATTCTTCTCTTGACATCGCCCAATGCCAGTTTATTGATAATTACGCTGGAAGTGATGGGGGAGTAGTATACCTGTACGGAGGAAGGTTTAATTGCGCCCAAAGTATCTTCCTTGCCAATGAAGCAGAGGAAGAAGGGGGTGTCATGGTTATTGATTTTTTACAAACTGATAATCAGATCGTACGATGCCGTTTTGATGGAAACATCTCAAGAGGATCAGCCAGCGCTATAGAATGTTATGGCTATGATGATCTTTTAATACGAGAATGTTATTTTGGAAATAATGAAATTCCTGATAACATTGTGAGCCCATATGGTGGCTTGATATATGTTTGTGATTATGATAGTACGATAAAAATATATAATAATGGTTTTTATAATAATTATGCGAGTACATATGGTTCTGTTTCATGTTTAAGAGCATATGGGAGAATTGAAGGGAATTATTATGAAGGAAATGAAACAGAAAAAAGCATTATCAGTCTGAACTGTGTCAATAGTATTAATTTTGTGCTTCAATTGCGAGACAACGTATTCAGAGACAATGTGGTTCAAAGTGAGGGCGAAAATGCGGGGAAAGGAGTTTTAATTGCCAATAGTACTGATGTTTGTTTATCTGCCACTGACAACGATTTTCATGGAAATATTGGATATGCAGTTGGCTATCCAATTCTTGCAACGCCGCAGTATAATGTGGAAAATAACTACTGGGGGCATGCTTCCGGTCCCTATCATATCCTGCAAAATGAAGACGGACAAGGGGATACCGTTGCTATCGAACTGGACATCCTTCCATTCTGTACCGAGCCCTGCAATATCATGGAGCCGCCAGAACCGTTTGAGCTTCTCTGGCCGGAAAACGGTAGTATGAACGACACCCTGCCGGTTCGATTCAGTTGGCTGGCAGCCAATGATCCTAACCCCGATGATGAAATAGACTACATGCTTGAGATTTCCCTGACGCCACAGTTTACTTCATCAGATAAATACTGGTTCATTACAGGAGAAAACCACATTGTCGAAAACCTGGAGCCGGAATGCACCTACTATTGGCGCGTGACTGCCTATGACAATGTGTGGATGGATTGGACCAGTGAAACTCGAACTCTGACCGTCACGGATATCGGACTGGCGCCTTGTGCTTTCAACCTGGATTCGCCACCCAACGATACTGGAATTCGGGATTCAATACTATTCGTATGGGATGCCACGATCGACTGCAGTACGGATGATTCTGTCACTTATTTCCTTGAGCTTTCCCCCAACGGCAGCTTCGATAATCCCATGGTGTGGCCCACCGGTTCGGATACGGCAATCGTCGTTTATGAGAACGAATTATCGCCTTCTGGTTCAAGGTATTCCTGGCGCGTAAAAGCAGTCGATACGCGTGGACATTGTACCCTGTCAAACCAGGTGTGGAATTTCAACATGCTGGATGTTGTGGGAAAGCAATCCGAAACTCTACCTCTGCAGTTCAAGTTGTATCCGCCTCACCCCAACCCTTTCAATCAACAGGTGCGGATTACTCTTGCAGTACCCCGTGCGGAGCATGTCAGGGCTGAAATCTATGATATTCTTGGCAGACGGCACTGCGTTCTGTATGATGATCGTCTGGATGCAGGTTGGCATGAGTTTCAGTGGTATGCGAAGGTCGCGTCCGGTACATACTTTATCCGGGTGCAGGCCGGTACGGAATGGATAAGCCTGACACGAGTGGTGCTTTTACGTTAACGCTGGCATGCTCGCAGGAATTTACAGGATGAAAAGGATGAACTGATAAGGATTAAGGATAAAAACATAAGAAATTAGTTGCAAATTAATTTAGGTTCCTCACAAGAATTTGTGCATCAGGGCAATGTTGTGGCAGGTCTTGACGCGACATTCTGTTTTCTGCTTTCGCTATGTATTTCAGAATGCACGATGATGCTGAAACACCTCTTGTCCTGTTATTGTCGCGTTGTGACCTGCCACTGGTATTTGCATTCTCGCTGTCGTCAGGTCACAACGTGATGCCTGATGACGATCTATCATGCGAAATAGCAGTTGTGAAGTTGGACTTGTGTCTGAAATTGCGGAGAAGAACATGAATAAGGCATCACGTCAAGACCTGACGAAACGTGCTCGTTGATAATATGCACAAATTCTTGTGAGCAGCCTTAATTTATAACAATAAATCACACTTGTATTGTAAAGACATACATATTATAGTAATGCTTGAAAGTAATGTCGCATATCTGCGAAATGGATGTGTTGAATTCGCATTTACAGCTTTGTGTGGTTGCTTCTCGCACAAGACAATACTTTCAAGAAACAGTATAGAACACTACAACACTACAACACTACGGCACTACAACAATAGAACAATAGAGAAAAAATTTTTAATAATTAATGTTTTATGTTTTTATCCTGTTATATCCTTTTCATCCTGTCCATCCTGTGAATTCTTGCTCGATTCTGCCCATCCTGGTAGTGTACAGCTTCAGAAACGTCGCGCGATTCGGCCACGGTGAAGATGACACAACGCTACCGCCACCGCATCGGAGGCGTCCAGAGGCTTGGGCGCTTCCTTTAATCCCAATAGTTTCTGCACCATGAACTGGACCTGCTCCTTGGACGCGCTGCCTTTGCCGACAATGGCGGATTTTACAGATCGTGGCGGGTAATGCGCGACTGGAACCCCACGTCGCACACCGGCAACCAGGACAACACCGCGTGCCTGCCCAAGAACCAGCGCACTTCGCGGATTTTTTCCCACAAACGGGTCTTCTACAGCAAGGGTGATCGGCGCGAAACGGACCAGCAGCTCATCGATTTCCGAAAAGATATGGTGCAGCCGAAGTTCCAGGGGGTCGCCGGACTTGGTACGGATTGCGCCACAACCTATCATCTGGGGACGTTTGGTCGCGGTGATGATTCCCCAACCGGTCACCTGGGTTCCGGGATCAATCCCAAGGATGGTGGGGATAGTCTGTGGTTGTGATGCTTCTGTTAATGTTGGCATGAGGGAATATACACTATCACGGTTTGACCCGCATGAATATTGGAAACTCTTTTCTCATTCTTGCAGCGCTTTGGGGCTACCCCTATTTTCAGGGAAAGAACAATTGAAACGGTCCATCAGTGGGAGGGGATTGTGCAACACGTATTTACACCGGAACAGATGCGGGAGTTGGATCGCCGGACGATTGAAGATCTCGGCTTGCCGGGCATGGTTCTGATGGAACTGGCCGCATGTGGTGCAGCGGAACATTGTGAAAAGCTGTTGGATGACGTACAGGGTGCAGATGTTCTTGTGTTTTGCGGACCGGGGAATAACGGTGGGGACGGGTATGCCGTAGCTCGCAGGTTGTTCAACCTGTATGCGCACCCGGTTGTGTACCTGCTGGCGGATCGTGACCGGATCAAAGGGGATGCGCTGCAGAATCTCCAGGTATATGAACGCTTGGGCGGGCGTGTAGTTGATGTAAGCAGCTCGGATCAGCTTGCCGAATTGCCACCCGCTGATCTGATTGTTGACGCCATCATGGGGACCGGCCTGCATGGCGCGGTAAAGGGCATTTATGCCGATGCGATCAACGCCATCAACGAACATGATGCCCCTGTCCTGGCGGTTGATATTCCTTCCGGTGTTAATGGCGCCACAGGTGCAGTGGAAGGGCCAGTCGTTTTCGCTGATGTGACCGCGACCTTTGGCGGTTTGAAGGCCGGGTTGGTGCTGGCGCCGGGCTTGGACTATACCGGGAAGGTTGAAGTTGTCGATATTCAGATCCCGCCTGAATTCATGAAAGATTCGGATACCGATCTTTACCTGATGGACGAGATCGACATTCACCATATCCTGCCGCATCGTCGCAGGTCGGCCTACAAGGGAGATGCCGGGTATGTGCTGGTCGTCGCGGGATCGCGTGGCATGTCCGGCGCGGCAGCGTTGACCGCGGGAGCGTGCCTGCGTGCAGGGGCGGGAATGGTCAAGGCCGCCACACCCGAATCGGTGCAATTAACCCTGGCCGGACATCACCCGGAGGTTATGACTATCCCGTTGCCGGAAAATGACGCAGGAAGCATGATTCCTGAATCGGAAGAAGTGCTCAAAGATGCCAAGGAATGGGCGGCTGTGCTGGCGTTCGGGCCGGGACTGACGCAACATCCTGATACGGTTGCCTGGGTTCAGCACCAGGTAGAAACAGTCAAGAAGCCGATGGTTATTGATGCGGATGGCCTGAACGCCCTGGCGCAAAAACCGGAGCTGTTGCAGAAACTCAATCCGGATATCATCCTGACTCCCCATATCGGTGAATTCGCACGCCTGACCGGGCTTTCAGTGAAAGAAATCAGCCGGGATCGTGTCGCAATCCTGCGGAAATACGCCAACGAATGGAACGCTGTCTTGTTATTGAAAGGAGTTCCTACGCTGGTTACCGGACCGGGAGTGCCCGTATATGCGCTGATGGTTGGTAATCCGGGTATGGCTACGGCTGGTATGGGGGATGTGCTGACCGGAACCATTGCCGGACTGCTGGCACAGGGTGTTTTCCCGGTAATGGCCGCTGTTGCGGGAACGGCGTTGCATGGGATGGCCGGGGACCTGGCTGTCGAAGAGATCGGCTCAACCGGTTTGATGGCAGGGGATGTCATGCAGCGATTGCCGTTGGCCTTTGATGTCTATCATGGCCGTCCGCGCCCGAAAGAAGCAAAGGAGATGCCGGCCGGTCTCGCTTGTGCGTGTGAAAAGTAGTAGCATTGACCTTAGTGTTGATAAAGAAATCAGGATGGGCCTGTGGTGAAGCTCGAAAGAATCGAAGCATGCGACTAGATCCGCAGGAAAATCGGGACTGCTACACTTTTCTGCAAGAGACATATCTGAATACAAGGGTAATGACGGGGTACAGGTGAAAACTGGCTTTCAAATCGTAAACACATGGCAGAAAAGGTAGCTGTCCCAGGATTTTCGGCTGATCTCGAACAACTAGCTGACGAAAAATCCGGTACAGCTACCATTTCGGCAACTATTGATTCAAAGTACCGATTTGATAAAGATGATATGGTAGCAGTCCCATTTTTCGCCGCTACCCTGTCATCCGGAAACGCTGTTGTTCAGCGAGGCGCTATTGTAAAAGAATGAATCGCAATTCATTAAAAATTAAGTTGTTGTGAAGATGCAACACTGTCTTCAAGACTGACTATTGTTTGAAACCAACTTACGGCAGATCGACCCGGTGCAGCAGCGCAGTTCGCTGGCGCTTGTAATCGTCCAGAATTTCGGCCGGGTCCACAGTCTGAAGGGCACGATCCTTCACAACCTGTTTCCCGTCGATCCAGACATGTTGAACATCCGAACCGGACGCTGCGAACACGAGATGCGAATAGATACGTTCGGGATCAGAGGCTTCCCCTACGAACGAGCCGGGATTAATGGCGACCAGGTCCGCAAAATGATTTTCGGCAACCCGTCCGATTTTCCCATCCAGCCCAAGCGCTTTCGCTCCGCCTGATGTGGCAAAACCAAAAATTTTCGCCGGATCAACCTTGTCCGGTCCGGCTTTCAGAAGCGCCAGCTTTCCGGCAAGACGAATCTCATCAAAGATATCCAGACGGTTATTACAGGGGGCGCCATCCGATCCAAGCGCTACAGTTACACCTTTATTCAGCAGGTGCATGGTATCGGAAATCCCGCTGCCCAATTTCAGGTTGGTCGAGGGGCAATGCAAAATGGTCACGCCTTCACGTGCTGCCATTTCAATCTCGGCTTCAGTCAACCAGACACCATGCGCCAGGGACGTGCTATGCCCCAACGCCCCGATGTGACCGAAGTACTCGAGATTGTTCATTCCGGTCTGTTTACGAACCTCTTCACATTCCATGCTGTTTTCGGATACATGGGAATGCCAGATCATATCATGTTCGGAAGCGATTTCGATACTTTTCTCAAACAGGTCATCCGTGCAGGACAGGACAAAACGAGGCGCGACGCACCCACGCACACGTTCGTCAGTCTCATCCCCATATTCACGATCGTATACGACCATTTCCACCAGCGCTTCGAACCCGCCACGGTACAATGCTTCAGGCATCCCGGACGCGGTACGATCCATTAGCGCAGTTCCGACTCGGGCGCGAATCCCCATTTCCTGGCAGGCATCGAACGCGGCCTGGGTGTGATGCGTAGATTCCATGGTCAGGGCGGAGGTGCAACCGTTCAACATCATCTCGGCAAGACTCTGACGTGCGGAGGCATAGACGGATGCGTAGTCATGGGCCGCTTCCAACGGCCAGATACGTTTACGCAACCAATCCAGCAGTTGGTACCCTTCCGCGAGGCCACGAAACAAGGTCTGATTCAGGTGGACATGGGCCTGAATCAACCCGGGTATAAGCCAGAGTGGGCCAAGGTCCAGGACAGGTTCGCCCGGAACCGGGGTGACTTTGGATTGGGGACCGGCTGCAAGGATACAGCCACGGTCTGAGCCGGTACGTTTTATCCGTACCGCGCCGGGTGAATAGATGGTACCTTCAGCATCACAAACCACTACGGCCGCATGCAGGATCATGTGTTCTCCTCCTGACGCTACTTGATCAGCGTAAAGGTACGTACTTGCTGGGCATTTCTGCCTGCGACCCTGATGAAATATTGCCCACTGGCGAGCTGAGGGGGCAACTCAAGTGATAGTGAATGACTACCGGGATGATAATGGTTCTTCCTCATCAGAATTTCGCGCCCCAGGATATCATACAGGGTGAATGTGACAATGCCCGTATGTGAAAGGGAGAAATCCAGGGTAACAAAGCCATTGGTCGGATTCGGCCACAGGTTTTTAAAGGTGAAATCGTCCGGAGTGTTGCCGTCTGTGGTTTGCTGTACAGAACTCGGATTTCCCCAGTGAGTGAAAAGCCTGATCAGGAAATCCTCCCTTTTTGAGGCTGTCTGTGTGGAGTCGTTGATCCCCTCCAGACCAAAAGCACAATAGGCTATTTCACCCAACCCTCTTCGTATCAGTACACCACCAAGCTCATCCGGTGTGTCAGGGTTGTACACGAATAGGGGCGTGGCGCCCTCACGAGCATTCAGTACATCCATGCTGGTCTGGTTCCAGGCGCCGCCCGGACCGGCCATGACAAGGTACAAATCAGCAGTCAGCTCCTGTTCGTCGATGCCGTGAATAGCCAGACGGTTGGCATGCTCTGCGATATAGTCAACATGGAAAAGCGTGTCCAGGGTTAATGGGGAAGAGGTCGCCAGATCCTGCGCCACATTCTGCCCGCTTGGCAGCCAGTGTCCGCCCTGAGCGACATAGGAGGCGTAGGAGGCGTAATCGTCACTGGATATCAGGTCAGTTTCGGCTGTTCCGGTCAACGTGATGACCATATCGTATTCATCCAGCAGGCTGGGAAGATCCTGGATATCATCACGGACTATAACTTCAACTTCATATTCCGCTGTCTCAAGGGTTTCCTGCAGCCAGTAATCGATGCGCTCCTTTCCGCCCTGATCCGCATTGATCACCAGCGCCTGGGCAGCTCCGACCCTGAAAGTAAGAACCTGGTTATAGGTGAAAAACTCGTTGTTCTCATCCGATCCTGAAATGGTGGCATTGAATTCAAAGGTTTCCAAATTCAATGAGCCGGAACTGATGGTAATCTCAGTTTCGCAGGTTCCCGATTCACCCCCGGATACATCACCGATAGTAAACGCTTCGGTTTCCAGGTAGATACGTTCGTCCTCGTTTGATAATTCAAGCAGCACATTGGTTGCGCTACCATCACGTTTGTGCCAGCGGATTCCCAGGGTTCCGGTTTCATCGAAATGCAAACGATTACCATCGTTTGCATTGACAGTCCAAAGCGAATCCACACTGACAAACATGTCCACCGCAGCGCCAAAGTCAATCAGTCCTGCCCCGGTTCCATACTGGTTCATAGGTTGTGCGGTTTCGGACAGACGGGCGACGATTTCATCATAACCCCACTCAGGACGCAGCGCTTTCAACTGTGCGACTACTCCCGCCGCAACCGGGCAGGCCATAGAGGTGCCGTCCATGTTGCCATACCCGAGGCCGATCTGTGTGCTGCGTATCTGTGTGCCGGGTGAAGTAATCGTGACCCAGTCGCCGTAGTTGCTGAAAGTAGAGAGGGTGTTGCCTTCCTGTGATGAGGCGACCGCGATGACAAAGGGATTGGCTGCGGGATAGGATGGCGTGGACGAAGATTCATTTCCTGCTGCGCCCAAAAGGACAATGCCGGAGTCGGCTGCTGCCTGCATGGCGTTGAAGAAATAGCTCGGACTGCTGCCGGAACCACCGAAGCTCATGCTCAGAACATTAAAATCCATGTTGATCGCGTAATAGACAGCGCTTGTTGCGGCAGACAGCCCAACATACCCCTGACCGCTTGCGCCTGTGTATCCCGCACGGAGTGCGGCAATCCGGCATCCTGATCCGGCTGAGGTTACGCCGATATGGTTGAATCCGGCTGCTCCCGCATCTCCCGCGCAGTGGGTGCCATGACCACCGAAATCGGCAGGGTCGGAATCCTGTGGTGCGCCGTCTTCACCGGGATAGAGCAGATCAGTTGAAATGTCAACCCAGTCGTAGCCGAGTACATCATCGATATACCCGTTGCCGTCGTTATCCTCTAAATCCATGTCATACATGCTATAGGTGCCGTCACCGTTCAAGTCTTCCGCTTCATTTACCCACATGATCGGGGCGAGATCAGGGTGTATGTACTCGACCCCGCTGTCAATGATGCCAATGACAACGTCGTCGCTACCGTTCACAATTCCCCACCCACGCAGTGAGTTGATCGCCTCATGATGCCATTGGGCGGGCAACAGAAAATCATTCGGTCTGCGTGTATAAGATGCGACAGGACGGGCGATGTCCGGCTCCACAGCAAGTATGCCGGGAATAGGTGCAAAGGCCTGCTGAATCACTTCAAACGGAATTTCCGGATCATACCGCAGCACACGATACCCTGTTTCGACCGGTCCGAATTCATGCCGGAAAGATCTGACTTCCATGGATTTCAAGGCTGCATCCAAGGGCGCGTAACCAGTCGGGGCGGAGGAAGCCAGATCGGCCGACTGCCAAGAGGGGACAGTGGCAAAATGGATAACTGCACACCCGGGAATGATTGGCGAATCGGCTGCGATTGCAGGGGCTGCCAGTAATAATCCGGTCAACAATAAAAACGGGCCAGCGGCCCGTGCGATGTTTGTAAACATGAACGGCCTCTCCAGGAAACCTTAACGTAACAATATCACTTTGCGCATCGCTTCATTTCCTGTGAAACGTGCCCGGACAAGGTACAGGCCGGATGCCAGTGAACGGCCGTCTGAACCCATTCCGTTCCAGGTGAAGCTGTGATGCCCGGCTTGCAGATTACCGGAATACAATTCAGATACTTTCTGGCCCAGGGTATTGAATATCTCTACCGTTGTCTGTCCTGTTCCGGGAAGCGCCACTTCTATCCGTGTCGAACTGTTAAACGGGGAAGGATAAACCTGGCTGATGGAGAAATCGGTCGCCAGTCCATTTTGCCCCGATGTGGAACGTGGCGCAGCGATAACGCCAGCAACAGCACGAACCTGCTGTGCGGCTGTTTTAATCTCATCCACGGTTGTTCCGGCAACGATCGCAAAGCGCACAACTGCCGATTCCCAGGTATCCAGGGTGCCGACATCATAGACAACCAGTTGTGACCAGTCATTCTCTGTGGACGAGGAAGCATGGCCTGTTCCACTGGACATTAAACTTACCTTTGAAGTATCAGCAAAACCATCATAGATGTAGTCATAATTATCAATAGCTACTACGGCTGACAGGTCTGTGTCATCCAGGATCACAATACCGCCTGCACCAGATGATCCCTGTATGTATTGCAGGCCAAGTGATTGATCGTAACCGACCGTATTGTCATGGTAGGGACGGAAATCCCAGTCACAGTACATCCCGATGCGGTAAGGATCGGAACCGGTGGATGTCCGGGTTACTTCATATTCGAACATCACCCAGTTACCGCCATCCGGGTCGGACGTGGTTCTCTGGGCAACACGGTTGCTTTCCGTAGGGCCGGACATCTCGTGAGCATAGGTTGCCTGGTAAACCTGGTAGCCTTCGCTGGAGTATATCTGGTGAATCTCGCCATTCAGTACAGTTTCAAACTCGAAGTTATAGGCTGCATCGGATACCCTGTTCCCGAAATTCACCAGCAATGATCCGTGAATCAGGGGGGAGCCGGGCACACCTTCAACACGCACGCCATCTGCCAGCATTTGGCCGGTCAGATCTGTAAAACCGATAGCGCCGAAGTCTGTGACAGTAGCACGCATATCGCCCGCCTCATGCACGAGCCAGGGCGGACTTACCGGCACTGTAACAGTCATTGTGTCACGGTAGCCGTCAGCATAAAGGGTTAAGCCAACAGGGTAGAAACCACGTTCGAGATCTTCATCGATGTCCAGAACGAGCTGATCAACGGTAAATTGTCCCATGGACTGATTGCTGATAGTCGCTGTACCGCTGGCAGGCATCGAGCTGCTCAAGGTTGTCAAGCCAACCTGAACAGCTCCGGCATTTGCGCCAAGCAGGTCCAGGGTCAGGGAAACATTCGCATGATCCCCCGGTTCTACCAGCCCGTAAGCGCCGCTTCCGGTGAAACTGATATCGATCAGCTCCAGTGCAGGACGATTCCCAAGAACTGCGCGATACGCATTGACCCGACCATTCAATACACCGGGATTGCCGACATTGTACAGGGGTTCGCAACCCTGCATCAGGCGGGCGCGAACTCCGGCGGGTGACAGGCTTGGATCAGAGGCAACGATTAGTGCTGCCACACCGGCTGCAACCGGGCAAGCCATGGAGGTGCCGCTGTCATAGCTGTAACCATCAATAACAGTACTCATGATATCTGAGCCCGGAGCGGCAATATCCACCCAGGTTCCGTACTGGCTGAAGTTGGACAGGCGGTCGTCAGGATCGGTTGACGCAATCGCGATCACGGATTCATAGGCGGCAGGGTATTGCTTCACCTGGCTGCCGTTGTTCCCCGCTGCCGCAATCGGTACCACGCCATTATCCCACGCCCAGTCGAACAGTGTTTTCTCAAACAGGCTGTTATCCGAACCACCATAGGACATGTTGATGACGTCTGCGCCATTAAGCACAGCGTAAATCACCGCATCATAACTGGGTTCCGCTCCGAAACTATTGTTGGCTCCGATTCGAAGGTTCATCAGCCTGACGCCGGGAGCAACTCCCGCAACGCCACGATTATTGTCAGCCGTAGCGCCGGTGATACCGGCAACATGCGTACCATGATAAGCGCCACTGCTTGGGGTGGGATCGCCATCCCAGTCTACCGCGTCCCAGCCGTGGATGTCGTCAATATACCCGTTCCCATCATCGTCCACGTTGGGTTGACCGTTGGCCTCGGCAGTATTCGTCCAGAGGGCATCTTCCAGGTCCGGATGATCCATGGCAATCCCAAGGTCGGCAATGGCCACAACCGCTTGTGAAGCATCCGGCACCAGGTCCCACGCGGCATAAGCATCAATGATGTCCAGGTGCCACTGCAACGAAGCAAAGGGATCATTGATACGTTCATCAAGCTCGCCACCGGCAAAAATGGAACGATCCGGAGCGAACTCGGCTACCGCTATTTCTGGACGGGATTCGAGGAAAGAGCGGACAGCTTCCACATCTGCGTCGTCAGCCAGCTCGACCAGTTTCCAGCGATGGAGATTATAGCGAGCATCAACCGGTGCGTTTTGAACCAGGGGAGATTCGAATTGAACTGAAGAACTCAATGCCTGGATGGCGGGCATCTCATCAAGTTCGATATCTTCACTGGGCAACACGTACAAGCGTCGTCCAGCCCATGCGTTTGATAGCAGAAATACACTGATGAGTATACAAACAAACCCTGCTGGCATCCTTCTGGTCATGACCATGTCCCGGTAAAATTGACGATGCTATTAAGCTACAAAAGAAACTGCTGTGGAACCAGTAGAGTATGATCTCAGATGGTAATTGGGTGATGCTGTTGTATCGGCAGGGGCAGAGATGGAGCGACCTCCGTTATTCATCCGTCACATGTTCATTTACTGCATCAGTGAAAGATCCACTGTATTGCTTGAGTAAAGGATATGGAAAAAGGGGACTGCCTCCTTTCCCTGTGATGAAACCTTCCCGATGTGAGATGGAGCGGGAAAGGTGGCTGTACCCTTTTTCTTGAGACCAGGCCGGAATTGCACGGAAAAGCGGACAGCTTCCTTTTCCATAGGTTCAGTTTGAATGTTCCGTATCAGCTCGAGGAAAAGGATTCCGTCCCTTTTCCCGAAAATTACTTTATGACGGAATAATATCGAGAACAGCTTTGTGTGCTCGATATTAATGGAGAATCTGAAAGGTCACATTTTGCAGGTGCAACTGGCGTCCTATTTTCTTCTATCACAACTGTAATCAACAGCCTGTTCCTCTACAGGAATCCAATCGGCAGGCATAAGGAAAGGGTGAACATGAGCGGGCATATAGAACAATCCTTCAGGGAACTGGTAGAACTCAAGTACCAGTTATACAATGGTCTCTTTGAAGCCTTGCCGTTGGATGCGGTTCAGCAGACCGGCGCCTGGATGACCCTGCTTTTTGAAGCATGCCAGGAAGGGTATCGGAATGACCATAGCCCCGAGAGGATCATCAGGGAATTCTTTACAGCCAATAAACCTGATCTGGATGAAACAGAGCAGATCAACTTCCTTTTCAAAGTCATTCAGTATGTTGAACGTCAGATCGTACTGATCGATGCCTTGGAAGATTCGGCCTATAGTCAGATTCATCGAGTGACCGGTCCGCATTCCTGGGGGCAGCTCCTGGATAAAGAGAAGAGCAGGAATGGCCTGGAGTTCCTCGCTTCGAAGATGGATGATACCGGTATCCGCGCTGTCTTGACTGCCCATCCCACCCAGTTTTACCCACAGACTGTCCTGGCGATTATCGCTGACATGACGATTGCGATCCAGAAGAACTCCATAGCTGAAATCCGGGATCTGCTGGAACAGCTCGGGCGAACACCATTCTTCCATGATGAAAAACCGACCCCACTCGATGAAGCGAAGTTGCTGATGTCGCATCTGCAGCAGGTGTTCTACCCGGCGGTCGGGAACCTGCTGGATGAAATCGCGGAGTCCTTCCCGGGAAGGATGGAAGAACGTGATGATATTATTCGGCTCGGTTTCTGGCCGGGTGGAGATCGAGATGGGAATCCTTTTGTCACCGGCGAGATTACTAGAGAAGTCGCTGCGGAACTGAAGCATTCCATCTTGTCATGTTACCTGGAAGACGTCAATCACCTGGTCCGGCGTCTGACATTCGATGGTATTCACAAAAAGCTGATCGATTTGCGGGATGATCTACATGGCGCATTGCACAATGTGAAGCTGGAAGATGAGCTTACGCTGGATGGTGTTCTACAGAAACTTGACGACATAGAAAACACGCTGATAGAAGAACAACAGGGCCTATTCCTGGGCAAACTGCATTCTTTCAAGAGGAAGGTGCAGCATTTCGGCTTTCATTTTGCCAGCCTGGATATCAGGCAGGACAGCCGAATCATACATGCCACCCTGCAAGCTATCAGTAGCATGAATCCGGGTATTTTCCCTGAAAACCTGGATGAACGAAGCGAAGCAGAACAGATTGACATTCTGCTGAAAGTCAGTGGGGAGATAGATGTTCAAAAGATCGAAGAACCGGTCCTGCGTGACACGGCCGGGTCTTTCTGCCTGATTCGTGATGTCCAGAGATCCAATGGTCAGAAAGGGGCGCACAGGTATATCATCAGCAATTGCCGTGGCGCTGTGGATATGGCGCGGCTTTTTGCGCTCTTTCGCCTGTGCAGATGGGATGACAAGGAAGTCAAAGTCGATATTGTGCCGCTTTTCGAGACCATTGATGATTTGAAGAGCGCCGCAGGGGCCATGAAAGAGATTTATGCTCATGAAGTCTATATGAGGCACCTGGAACAGCAGGATAAAACCCAGACTGTGATGCTTGGTTTCTCGGATGGCACGAAAGACGGTGGCTACCTGATGGCCAACTGGTCCATCTATCTCGCCAAGGAAGAGATTACCTCCGTATCACGCCAAGCCGGGGTGAAGGTGCATTTCTTCGATGGTCGTGGCGGCCCACCCGCCAGGGGAGGCGGCAATTCGCATATGTTCTATGCTTCCCTTGGTTCTACCATTGAAAGCAGGCAGGTTCAACTCACCCTGCAAGGCCAGACCATCAGTTCACACTACGGGATTGTTGAAGCGGCCATGCACAACCTGGAATTGTTGCTAACGGCTATTGTCAAAAGCAAACTTCGCCCCGGAAAGCAGAATAATCTTTCCACAGAGCAACGTGACTTGATCAACAAGATGGCTGCATTCAGCTATGAAGCCTATATGGCGCTGAAGAATCATCCCTTGTTTATGCCCTACCTGGTGGAACGCAGCACCCTCAAATACTATGGGATGGCGAATATCGGGAGCCGTCCGGTATCCAGGGGGCAGAAGGAGGAGTTTGAGTTTGAGGATTTGCGGGCTATCCCGTTTGTAGGGGCATGGAGCCAACTCAAACAGAATATCCCCGGTTATTACGGCCTCGGCACAGCTCTGAAAAGGATGGAGGATGATGGGAAACTGGATGATATCATCCAGCTCTATCAAAGCTCAAACCTGTTCCATGCATTTGTGGCAAACAGTATGCAAAGCATGAGCAAAACTAACTTTGCCATCACCAGTTACATGCAGAATGATTCCAAGTTCAGTGCATTCTGGCAGACGCTTCTTGAGGAATACCAGTTGACCCGTGAAATGACACTGAAAATATCCGGGCAAACCGATCTGCTGGAGGATAATCCAAGAAGCAGGCAGAGCATCCAGTTACGTGAAAAAATTGTGTTGCCGCTGCTGACGATACAGCAATACGCCCTGATGCGTATTCAATTATCCAGGAATACGGATAAAGATGCCATGATCCCGTTATACGAGAAAATGGTGATGAGATCATTATTTGGAAATATCAATGCCGCCCGAAATGCGGTTTAGGTTATTGCGACACTCGAAAAGATGTCGCATTCTGTCATCTCATGCGAATCGTAGCGAAGCGGAGCTTGCGGGGGGCGAAGCGCAGCCGTGAACAAAGCAAACTGTCTCAGAATCACAGAGGTTCTCATCCCAGCGAAGGCTGGGATCCAGTCATGTTGCGTTATCACAAGAGATTAAGTTTTCTCAAGAAACGCGGTACATTAAGAGCCGTTTTATATCCAACTTGTTATATTGTCGATGCTTGCCTGGATCCCAGCCTTCGCTGGGATGAGAGTGTTTTCTGTTCCGATACAGCCAGCCTTCGCTGGGATGAGAGTGTTTTCTGTTCCGATACAGCCAGCCTTCGCGAGATGAGAGTGTTTTCTGTTCCGATACAGCCAGCCTTCGCTGGGATGAGAGTGTTTTCTGTTCCGATACAGCCAGCCTTCGCGAGATGAGAGTGTTTTCTGTTCCGATACAGCCAGCCTTCGCGAGATGAGACTATCGAACTTTCTGCTACCCCCTGGAAGGCGAGGAGCTACTCTTTAGAACGCACTGTCAAGTGATTGAAGAAGAATGGCTCAAAATTTTAAGTGAAGTTTTCGGCAACATCTCAAGACTGGTTGTGTATGTGATTATTTTACGAGAGATACCAACTCATGGTATAGATCGCGAACACCTTCGTTCCGGTAATACTTGAGTACAGTTGGCTTCCATTCGGGCGGTTTCTTCCCGGCTGCGACACTCTCCTGAACGAATTGCTGGATAGGGGCAGGGCGTGGCCCCCAGGTAGCCAACAACTCCATGTTCTCATCCAATAATGCCAGTTTCGGTACACTGCGTTTTCCGTTGGTCTCAAGCTTGTCCATCAGGTCCGGGTGCGCTTCTTTCGGGAAAAGCCGTACTTCGCAATCGGGCATCTCATCAAGCAGGCGTAAGATTCTCGGGACAGAAAAAGCACAATCACCGCAGCCGAACTGGCAAAGCATAACACCATAGCGTGTTGAGGATATTCCCCGAAACGCATCCAGAATTTTTTCATCCGGCGTTTCCAGGTATCGTCTTCTCTGAAGTTCAGATGCTGCTGCCGCTTCGAGGTACTCTTCCCACGTGATCCCTTGGTCAAACTTGTCAAACGTACAAAATGGTGAAGCCATGTATTCCTCAATTGGTAACGTCAGGTTGTTGCAGAGTGCTCGCCTGTTGTGTTGGAATTACGAAGTAGGGAAGGTGCAAAATGAGGAGGTCAGGATCAATACGCTTTCAGCCGAATCAGGGTGAAATGGTTCTTGCTGTCGCCATCGCGGTGGTACTGCGTCGCATCTGTAAAATGGTTGATCAGAAGCAGACCGAATCCGTTCGATCCATCCAGTTCTTCTGCGGATTTACAGGTGACTGGAACCCGTGTCGGATCAAACGGGATGCCATCATCGATCAGTTCAATGTAAACCCCCCGATAATCTTCGGTCAGTATGATTTCATAGTTGCCTTCTATGGTTGTGAAGGCGTAGCGGATGATGTTGGTCAGCGCTTCATCTACAGCCAGCTCAAGGCCAAGCACATCGTTACGTGAGAGACCGGCCTTCTGGGCGAACTCGCGTACAAACGCAAGCGCTCGAGGCAAGTCATCCAGCGATACCTGGAATTGACGGCTTTCAGTTCTCTCGTTTCCCAACATTACCCTGTTTGCTTCTCCTTAGTCAATAGGTTCTATTTCCCACTCTGCCTTGACAACGCCACCGTAGAATGAAAACGTGCTGTCATCAAGTACATGTTTCACATCAATGATCTCGGCATCTGAAAAACAGGACAGTACCGCGTCCAGTAATGCGCCTTCCCAGGAAAATTTTACCTTATTCTTAAACAATACGGCATGCTGATGAATCATGAGTGGATCGGCCTGGGCCGGGGCTGATGGATGGCGATAGAAAATCCGCTTATCCAATCCATACAGCTTTACCAGGTCCGGTGATTCGGGATTGTAAGCCGCACCTGTCACCAGGACATTAATCCCTTCAGAGCCGCCATCCGGATCAATGCCAAACCAGTCAGCATAGTTGGACACGTCGCCAATTGGTTTTCCATTTTCCGGCGCCAGCGAAAGAAGCGGTGGCTTTTTCAGAAATGATCCGCGCAACGAACTGATTTTGCCAGACCAGATCATACTGAAAAGCGGAGCCTGTTGCTCTTCCGTTGGGAGTGTGGCTATGGCACGTTTCCAAATGTCCCTTGCTGATACCAGTTCATTTGCCTCAATGCCGAACTTGCCGATCCTGGCAATATTCAGGCCTGCAACAGTCAGTTGAAAGGGTGTCCACCAGGTTTGGCAGGTCAGGGATGTGGTGCCTGCAAAATACTGCCCATCGCCGGGAAGGACAGCAGCCAGTCCGGGAAGCACCGCCAATTCGCCAAGGATGGGTTTGGCTTCGGAAACTGAATCCGCAATTCCGCCACACCCAATAGCAAAAGTTGGCTCATCAAGAATCTGTTGCGCCAGGGAAGAATCATCTACTCTGCTGAAGAGTACATTTTCAATAGATCCCATGATTCTCAGCATAACTTCATGGCCTCCAATGTGATGTCAATTCACAATATAAATAAAATAAATCTAATACAATGGTAGTTTGTTCCGTGTCACTCTCTCATAAAAAGAAGAGAACTCGAGACAGGCAAAGGCATGTGTTAAGTGACGCTGGAATTTACTTGAGGGTGATACTGGCGGTAAAACTGCAACATTACTTGAACTTTTACTCTCCTGCCTCTCGTTGTTCTTTTGAATTTTAAGTGCATTAAAAATAATGATTTAAGGTTGATTTCTCACTCTTTACTTGAAGTATTTTTGAAAATCGCTGTAAAAAAAGCTAAAGTTCAGAGCGAAGCTTTCCGATACCTCGGAGTGAAGGGTGAGCCCACGGGCTCCAAAACATTCGAACCGGTAACACTGGGGTAGGAGGCTACCATGAGTACCAGCATTGCTCACAATGTTTTATCGTTGTCAGCACAACGATATATCAAAGGAGCACAGAGCGGCCTTGATACGGCTGTGGAGAGGCTCAGCAGTGGATTAAGAGTCAACAATGCCTGGGATGACCCGGCGGCGTTGAATCTTTCAGAGCGTTTTCGCGCACAGATCGCTTCTCAGACGGAAGCCGAGCGAAACGCTACGTATGCAATCAACTTGATCAGCATGGTTGATGGCGCGTTGAGCGTGATTGATGAAAAACTGATCCGCCTGCGTGCGCTGGCAGTTCAAGCTTCAAACGGTCCCTTGTCGAGTGCCGACAGGCAGGCCCTGCATATGGAGTTTGACAGTCTGCGCAGCGAAGTGGATCGCATCGCACGTTCGACCAACTACAACGGCAAATTCCTGTTGGATGGCACCTGGTCACAGGAAGACGCGCGTGGAATCAAGTTCCACATCGGTATTTTCAATACCTCGAATGTGGACTATTACTACGTCCAGATGGGCAATGCCACTTCCGGGGCGCTTGGGATTTCAAACCTGTCGCTCCTGAATACGGCTACCGCGCAGGAAGCCATCACTACCCTGGATGAGGCGATTAACTCGAAAGACACCCTGCGAACACGTTTGGGCGCTTACGTAAATCGCTTGCAGAACACGATTCTGTATCAGCAGATATCGCGCGAGACTTCGGTTGCGGCGGAAGAGGATATTCGAGATGCGGATATCGCCGAGGAGATGAGCAACTTCACGCGTGCGCAAATCCTGATGCAGTCGGGAATCAGCATGCTGGCACAGGCGAATATGGTGCCACAGATGGTTGCGCAATTGATT
This sequence comes from bacterium, assembly GCA_963669175.1. Taxonomy (GTDB): domain Bacteria; phylum Electryoneota; class Electryoneia; order Electryoneales; family Electryoneaceae. Next base: position 4,242,059 of record OY769902.1, on the reverse strand, counting down.
GGCTAAGACATACCCTTCACATACCGGTTCGCGTAAACCTGTCCTGTCCTTCCCAGGGCAGACAGGTTCGCAAGGTTGATCGCGAAACGGAAATGAATTGCGATACACCTTGTGCCCTCCTGCATCCGCGGGAGGGTTCGTTTTATATACAAAAAAACGGGACGCTCCAAAACAGAGTGTCCCGATGAGTGGTCATGGTTCTGGGTTACAACGCTTCAGCCAGCCAGGTCTGAATATCATTCACTACTTGCGCTTCCTCGTTGTCCTGCACTGCTTTTTCAATCAGGGAAGGGATTACATCGCGCTTGAACAATGCGCCTTGCAGAACCTGCTGAATCCTGCCGATCAGTTCCGCGTTCATGGCATCAGAGAAGACATCGGCCTGGATAATCTCGGCATCTTTCAGCGTAAATCCCATCTCGATACCGCCCCAGGGGAAACGTGTGCTGTGAGTAATATCAAAAACAGGAGTTTTCCCAAAACGCCATTCCCAGGATGCAAATCTGGGGTATCGAATTTCGATCTCAGGCGTGAATTGATCTACCTCAAGTTGGGTTACTGCCGACGTGTCTCCTGCGTATTCATCGGTAAAGGCAGCTAATAAAGAGTCAATCATGGTATCCAGGGTAATCGCAGGATTCAGCGAACTCAGGTTTATAACCCGTGCTTTCACTGATTCGACGCCCTTGGAACGGAGCTTCTCCACAGGTGGATTCAAGTACCGGCTCAGCTTGCTGAAATCGACGTTCAAAAGCAGGGTGCCGTGGTGCAGGGAAGCATGTGCATTGCGATGGAAAGCATTTCCGGAAAACTTCTGACCGTCAACTGTCAGATCGTTTCGTCCGGAAAACTCGGCGTGAATATCCTGCATGCGCACTGCTTCGAGCAACACTTTCAGTTGCCGGTGAAGGTTGTAATGATTCTTCCCGGCGATAAAGGTGAAATTCAGGTTGCCCATGTCGTGGTATACTGCGCCACCGCCGGAGAGACGCCGCGCAAGACGACCGCCATCATCCTCCAGCTCCTGCCAGCGGCACTCTTTCCACACGTTCTGATGACGGCCGATGACCACGGTATTCTCATTCTGCCACAAGTAGAAAGCAACACCATTTTCAGGTATCCAGTCCAGGATGGCTTCTTCCAGGGAAATATTGTAAAAAGGGTCGAACGAATGTGACCGTATCGTGTACAAGTCCAGCTTCGCCATGAGAGTAAACTCCGTGGTATCACCAATAGTTGAAGATGATAATGTAGAGGATAAGAAGCATGAGCGCAAAGCATTATATAGTTCTCCAGGGTGCTTTTCATGTTTATTATAACCACGTGTTTAATCCTGTGTGATTGATGCTTTCAATCACGCAGGTGACTCCCGGAACCTGTACGGCAACTCATCAAAATAGTTGTACATTATCAGTTGGAACTTGTAAAGATATTGTGTTTTCCGGGCAATTCATTCTGGCCTTGTTTTCCATTGTATATTTGTTTCACTGAGGTATACTTGCAGAAACCTGAAGCGGGATACACAGGTGTCCTGCTCATTCAAAGAGGGGTGGCTCATGTTCAGAAAGTTCTGGTTGTTCTGGCTTTGTATCGGTCTGCTGGCAGTGTCAATGACGGGTGGTCTGTTTGTCGGGTGTGATGATTCAGAAGATGATGACGAAGAAAACGAGATTATTCCAAGCGGCTTTACCGGCACCTGGTACAATGTCGCTGACTATTTCGGATATACATCCGGATATGACCAGATGATAGTATATACCATCTCTGCTAATGGGGATTGGACGGTCACCATTAACGGTGTCGCTTATTCTTCTGGTACCTCTACATGGGAAGTGAGTGGCGGTCATAACTACTTGACCGTAACCGTTGTTGAATCCATGGATGAGGAAGATATTGGCGATCAAACGGAACTGGTTGTTGTGTACGATTCATACCGTGCAACCCTCACAGAAACTGATGAAGATGGTACCTATGTCACGTACATGGTACGCGGAGGAAACGGCAAGGGAACTGTCTGTGGCGCGCTTTACACAGAGGAATATGCTCCTGTCATCAACCAGAATGTGACCATTATTCAGACTGATACGGAGTACGAGTTCACTGCCACCACAGACGCCTACGGTTTCTTCTACAAGGGCGGTCTGGATGCAGGCAACTATACTGTTGACGTTGACGTAGACGGGTATCAGGCTGTTTCAGAAAGCGCTGTTCTGTCTGCCAACAGTTACCAGATGTTTGATATCCAGCTTCAGCCTGATGTCACCGGTGAAGTGTATGGGTTTATCTATGATGCTGTCTCGGGTGGCGCTATTGAAGGTGCAATGATCGTTTCGGACGATAACCATACAGCCTATTCCCAATCCACTGGATACTTTACACTTTATGTGAATCCGGGAACACGCATTCTTACCGTGTCCGCAACCGGATATGTGTCCAATACTGCGACTGTTCAGGTCGTCGCAGGCACACCTGCTGCGACAACAATCTACCTGACTCAGCAGGCATCCGGGACTGCAACCGTCTGGGGTAATGTGACCCTGGGGGTTACGGGTGTTGGATTCCCGAATGTTCTCGTCTGGGATGAATTCGGACACTCTACCATGGCAAACGAACATGGCTACTATTCCTTCACAGTCAGCGCCGGTGTGAACCAGATCTCGTTCACACATACCATGGGCGACACCGTTGTGTCCGATCCGATTACTCTGGCGGAAAGCCAGGAATACCATCTTGACGTCGAACTGACCATGAACGGTGACTACAGTTATGGTCTGGTTTACGGGACGGTTACCAATACCTACTATGTTGGTATTGAAGATGCCATGGTCAGCAACCAGGATGGCATTTATACATATACGGATGGCGATGGCTATTACACCATGTTTCTTCCCGCCGGCATTCACTCAGTAACAGCTTCTGCGAACGGGTATAATGACGACTCGGAATCTGTCAGTGTGGGGACGCATGGGGCTTATTCCTTGTACTTCAACTTGGATGAATCTGTACAGACACGTGGCACTGTGTACGGTTTTGTGACCGACTCACAGACCGGAAACGCTATTGAAGGCGCCTACATTTACAGTGATACCGGTGAGTCAGGCTATTCCAATGCACAGGGCTACTACGCTTTCCTGACTGCGACAGGAACTCATGATATTACGGTAACTGCGACAGGTTACTACAATAACACCCAGGAAACGTACATCGTTCAGGATAGCGAAGTTCAAGTGAACTTCATCATGTCGCCAGTGCTTACCGGGGAAGGAAGCCTGCGTTTTATTCTTGGATGGGGCAGTAGTCCGTACGATCTGGACAGCCACCTGTTGACACCGGAGATTGAAGGCAGTGATTACCATGTCTATTATGGATTCACTGGTTATGCAGATGAAGCTCCCTATGCAATGCTTGATATCGATGATATGAACGGCTACGGGCCGGAAACCATCACTGTTTACCAGCAGTTTACAGGAACATATACCTACTATGTCCATAACTATTCGGGTACCCCGGACCTGGCCGGTTGTGGTGCACGAGTTCAGGTGTATGATGAGAGTGGCCTGGTTACGACTGTAACTGTGCCGAGTTCAGGGGATGGTGAATACTGGCGCGTGTGTGAAGTCAATGGTTCGACCGGGGCGGTGACTGTCATCAATGAAATCGTTGATGCTGAACCGACCATCAGCAGGGACATTCAGAACCATGCGAAATTTTAAACTTCTCTTCCGTTAGCCGGTTGATTGCCGGTTAGCTGATACGAGAGTGATTTTCTTACGTTTCGGCCGCTTTGGAAACAGAGCGGCCGAACGTATATTGCCCCTCACTAGAACGCAGTGTACTTGTGTGGAGATGTGGATCAATTCAATGAAATTGATCTGCAGGAAAGAAACAGAGACATGGCAGAAAAAGAGACGATCCGGCTGGCGCACCTGCTGGCAAAGCGTGGTATTGCGGCACGGCGTGTCAGCGAAGAGATCATCCGTGACGGTAAGGTTACGGTCGATGGCGAAATCATCGTCGATCCGGCATACCCGGTTGAAGAGGGTAAGGAACGGATCGAGGTGGAGGGGACACCGCTACCGCGTCCTAAACCGCATCTCTATCTCGTGCTGAACAAACCGGTCGGCTACTTGTCCAGTTTTACCAAGTCTACGGAACCGGGACGTTTGCTCGGTGACCTGGTGAAGAAGGAGAGGCGTCTTTTTACTGTAGGCAGACTCGACCTGAACAGCAGCGGATTACTGTTCCTGACCACCGATGGCGACTGGGCGAACAAGATTATGCATCCACGCTATGGCAAGGAGAAGGAATACCTGGTGCGTTTCCGTAAATCGTCGCCCAAGGAAGCGGAAGCGAAAATGAAGAAAGCTTCTTACGAGGAAGACGGGAAGACATACAGGGCCAAACGTGTTACCCGGAAAGGGCAATTGATCAGCGTGGTTTTGCGTGAAGGCAGGAATCGACAGGTACGAAACCTGGCAAAAGCCGAAAAGCTCTGGATCGCCGAGCTGGTTCGTGTACGCATCGGTACGGTAACACTGGGCAGCCTGAAAGAGGGACACTGGCGGAACCTGTCCGCACAGGAAGTACAGGAACTTGCGGGGAAAAGCAAAGCGAAGAAATAGAGTAATCAGCAATCAGCTATAATGACGGAAGGTGATCAATACCAGCAGTAACATCAGGCTGAAGGTGACTACGTACGACGCATAAAAACACCACCGGGTGCCCCGAGCGTGCATACGGAACTCTTTCCGGAGTTTTCTACACCCGGCAAAAGGAAACAGGAGCGCAAAAAGCAGCGCAGGTAAGTAATACCAGTACGTCGAAACAAGTATTCCCATGACACAACTCGCACAAACATCATTCTCTGAAGGCCACACCTCTCCTGTAGAATGATACGAGTGTCATGAATTCGTGTTCCCACCGGAAACGCAGTTTGAGGCTATCTCCGGAGTTACCGAAGGGTGCGATCAGACCTTGAACTGTTTGAAGTACTCATCCAGCTCAGGCAATCCGCCCTGCATGACCAGGTAGCCATCAATCGGTTCGCGTTCTGTGATTTCCCCATTGACCGGGGTCAGCATCATGCGCTTCACTTCGTCGCGTTCATCGGTATGGCCCAGCACCCAGCCCAGCTTCACGTACGCGACTTCCGGCAGCATGTTCGCCAACGGAGTAACGCCCAGCTCCATGATGTCACGGCCGGTGTCGTACACAAACATCTGGACATAGCCCCAGAGAGTCTGGACTGTCATGAAGAAGTGTACGCCCTGCTCGACACCGCGCTTAATGGCGGGGTAGAGCGGCTTGTTGACATGACCCAGGCCGGTTCCGGCGATGATGATGCCTTTGTAACCGTTGTCGATCAGGCTGTCGATCACATCCGGCTTCATGTTGGGATAATACCAGACAATGGCAACCCGTTCATCGAACACGTTGTCCAGGATCGGCTTGCGATTCATATCGCGATGCGTATAATCCTGCTCATGCTTGATCGGACGGAAGCCATCCATATCCACACGCGCGATCGGCGTGTCGGAAAGTGTGCGGAAGGTGCTACGGTAGCTCGAGTGCATCTTGCGGACTCGCGTGCCACGGTGCAGCAGGTCATAGGAGTCACTGGTCGGACCGAACATGCAGACCATGACTTCAGCAAAATCGCCATCAGCCGCAGTTTTGACGGCACGGATCAGGTTCAGCGCCGCATCTGATGAGGGACGGTCGCTGGAACGCTGGCTGCCGACCACAACAACCGGCACCGGGAGATTCTGGATCATGAAGGTCAACGCTGCAGCGGTGTAGTGCATGGTATCCGTACCATGACCGATAACGATACCGTCAACGTGGTTCTCTTCAATCTCACGTGCGATCTCAGCCGCTACACCTTTCCAGTGCGTCGGGCCGATGTTCTCGCTGAACTCACCATACAGCTTGGTGGTGCGCAGGTTGCAAATGTCTGCCAGTTCCGGGACAGAACCATACAGCTCGCCCGGGCTGAATGCCGGAATCACTGCGCCGGTACGATAGTCAAGACGACTGGCGATAGTGCCGCCGGTTCCCAGCAGAACGACGCTCGGCTTGCCTTCATCCGTGGGAAACTCTTTTTCCGGGATTTTGTAGTTTGCCTTGCGGTAGCCCTCGATGCGAATTTTCTCGATAGTGTCAATCGCGACACCAATGTTGTATCCGTTGTAGGTCAACTTGATGACAAGATGCCTGTCATCAGCCGTTTCACTACGTGGCAACAGGATACCGGGAAAATCGCCGCGAGTGGTTTCCAGTACAACTTCGCACCAGACACGAGCGCCTGTTTTTTCCAATAACACACGGGCATCACCACGATACCCCTTAAAATCTTCTGCGGGATCCGCGTCCGGGAGCTTGACTCCCTCTTTCAGTTCGCCCACCGCATCCAGTATTTCCGGCATGACTACCTCTCCGTTGTGACTCGGCAAAGGTAAGATTGGGGGAATGGTAGTGCAATGTTATCCGGGGAGGAGTCTCGCACAGCCAACACAAGCGAAGAACGCGGAAATGAAATCTTGACAGCATCCTTACCACGGATGTATACTCCGGTCAACACAAGCGGTGGTGGCGCAATTGGTAGCGCACCAGCTTCCCAAGCTGGATGTTGCGGGTTCGAGTCCCGTCCGCCGCTCCAAGCACCCATTCAGGTACATATCTGGATGGGTGCTTTTATTTTCGTCTTGCCTGAAAAGCATAACGGGTTCGTATGTTGCTAATCCTGGGGGATTTCAGAAACTGCAAACGCCATAACGACCATCCCCGGGAAAACAACTGCCGAATCGGTCATCCCAAGGACAACGCCATCCGTTTTCGCACGTAGCACCTGGATCTGTTTACCGAAAGCGTTGACAATCTTTGCAACTGGTTGACCCTGTTTAACACGTTGCCCGACGCTTACCAGGAAACGGACTATTCCTGATCTCGAAGTACAGGGACGATCAAAATAGAGATATTCCTGGTTCCGGAAATCGAAGCTCAGCAACGGAAACAGGAAGGGATCGTCCACGTCTTCTATCATATCCATCTCGCGTAAAATATTCTTGATCGCACCGAGTCCGTATTTGACGTTTCGTTCATTGATGATTTTCGGCTCACCCATTTCAAAGGTCAATGCAGGTATCCCTCTGAGCAATAGACTGTATGAAAGCGAGCCGGTCAGGTTCTCCGAGTCTTTTACGACTATGAAGCCGGTTTGATGAGCGAAAACGCGAGTTGTCCGCATGGTTTCTGATGAGATCGCTTCACCTCGAGGATCAATCAGGGCATAGGGAATAGAATGAATCCAGTCATTATGTAAATCCAGAACCAGATCAGGGTCGGAACTTAATATCCTTTCAAACACCTGGTTGGCAATACGATTCCCAAGGCTGCCCTCCGGATCACCGGGAAAGGATCGGTTCAGGTCTTCCTTGCTGATCGTGATGTTCCGTGATCCGGTTTCAAAACCAATGGGATTCATCAGGGGGAAAGCCATTACTTTGCCCCGTTTTAATCCCTTCTTCAGGTACTTGAAGAGCTCTTGTACTATGGCAATTCCTCCGACTTCATCACCATGAACGCAGGCTGTTATCCATACAACAGGCCCGGGTTTGGCGCCGGTAGCGCTCATAACAGGAAGCTTGCGCCGGGATAAATCCGAACCGGTCAGAATCTTCAGGAATGAATACCTGACTTTGACAGGATGAGTACTCATTTCAACTCCAGAATGTTATTCGAATTTACGATGCGAAAGGCAGGAAATAGTTAAGAGCTTCGGAGCATTTGCAGATACTGGGGTATTAATGTATGTGGGGTTCTGGAACTCAGACTAGTTATAAGAGCAGTGGCCCATGCTCAACACACAATGCTGAAAATCAGGGAAGCGACAAAGTAGATGGCAAGGATTTGAACTTTCTTGGCTATGGATTTTATCCCGACAAAATGGGAGCCTAGCATGATGTAGAGGCCAGAGACGACAATCGCCAAGGATAGAATAGCGCCAAGCACTGGAGCTTCAAGGGCATGAATGAGGAGGACGGCAACACCATTGCCAAGCATGTGAATCAGGATGGTCCAGAGGGCGAACTTCTTCCAGTCAATCGAGTGGTCCTGGGTCATAAATACGGTGATAAACCAGAACAACATTGCTTCAGCGAGCATCAAGATCAAGCCAAGCATGAAACCACCTCCCTTGAGTTTCAAATGCTTCTGGTGATTATGTCGTTCCCGAAAGTCTTTACCGTTTCAGGTTGGCGACAGCAGCTTTCAGGCACTGAACATCTTTCTTGGGTAGAGTCCGATTCTCCCCGATTGCACTCTTTCGAAAATATATTTACTTGTGTTAGCAGGCTTTAGCCTGCTCCTCTTAGACCCCGGCTTTAGCCCTGTCTCTTTCCCACATCTTCTGAAAGCTGTATCAGTAAAAGAGTTGTGGACATAGCATTTTTAGAATCCCGGCGGGATTCCCTATTTTAGCATAGTGTACAGGCCGTCTGTTTGGCCTGTACACTATGTCAGGTATTCTAACGAATAATCAACCCTGGAAGGGTTGCATAATACGCGATTCATATTAGTACGTTCAATAAATACAGGAAATAACGCATTTTATATTCTATACAAACCAATTGGGTGTAAATTATACGTTATGCAACCCTTCCAGGGTTGAGATAAGGTTTGATCTTTTTCGTAGGGTAGACGCTAAACAGACAGCGTCAACCCTACGCTAAAATATACCACCCCCTCCGGGGTGGCAGAAACACGAAGATGTGAGCAAGAGACAGGGCTTTAGCCGGGGGAACAAGGAAAACAACCGTTCGAGCGCCCTTCAGGGTGCTTTCCTGATTCGTATGGATTCTATGACGTTAAAGCACGCTAAAGCGCGCTCATAGCTTTTGTTATATCCATCCACCCGGCTAAAGCCGGGTGCTAAGAGGAGCCTGCTGAAGCAGGCTAATGGCTATCGAATCAGCAATAGCTATCGAATCAGCAATAGACATCGAATCAGCAATAGACATCGAATCAGCAATAGACATCGAATCAGCAATAGCTATCGAATCAGCAATAGACATCGAATCAGCAATAGACATCGAATCAGCAATAGCTATCGAATCAGCAATAGCTTTCGAGTTCCTATGTTAAACGACAGGCGCATCAAGTCGTGTTGGAACTGCTATCTTAGCAGTATTCCATTTTTCCAACACAAGGAGAAGCGCCATGTCGAAGAACCAAGTTATTGCAGCGGACCGTTCATTGTCTATAGGTCTGGATGTTGATTCGCAGACTTCTTTCGCCGTTGTGCTCGACACCCAGACTGGTGAAGTGCTCTTTGAGAATCGGATCAAGCATGACTCAGCCGCTTGGGAACGCTTCTTTGCCCGTTTTCCCAACTGCCGCATGTGGGCGTGTTATGAAGCGGGCCTCACCGGCTTTGGCCTCTGTCGTTACCTGATCGGCCAAGGTGTTGACTGCCAGATCGCGCCGCCCAGCCAAGTTCCCAAAGGGGCGCAAGCGAAGCAGCAGAAGACCGATCATCTGGATGCCCTTACCTTGGCCCACATGTTCTGGACACCACCTCGTACCTGGGTACATGTCCCCACAGAACAGGAAGAGGCGGATCGTCAGTTGTCTCGCACCCGTGACCAGGTGATGAATGATCGCGTTCGGGTCAAAAACCGAATCAAGAGTCTGCTATTGTTTCACGGTTTACAGTCACCGTTTCCGCCGCAACGCTATTGGACAAAGGAATACCGGCGCTGGTTGCGAACGTGTGATTGTCTGGCTGCGACACGGATAGCCATTGATGTTGCTCTCGATGAGCTGGAGGCCATTGAACAGCAACTCAAGGTGATCACCAAAGCGATCAAGGCGATGAATGCGTCCGCAACGTATCGGGACCGTACCCAGCGCCTGTGCCAGGTGAAAGGCGTGGGCGAGCTGACCGTGAACGCCTTCGTGACCGAGATGTATCGTCCCGAACGCTTCGCATCCGGTAAGCAAGTCGGCGCACATCTTGGCTTGACGCCGTGTGAATGGTCAAGCGCCAACACACGCCATATGGGACACATTACCCACTGGGGACCGTCCCATCTACGAAAACTATTGGTCGAAGCTGCGTGGCGTTGGGTGCAAAAAGATCCGTATGCAAAGAAGAAATACGATGCGATCCATGCCGGGAAAACACGGAAAGTGGCGATCGTCGCCATGGCACGAAAACTAGCCGTGATACTGTGGGCCATGCTGGTCAAAGAACAAGACTACAATCCTGCCTGCGTATAACCCCAGCACTGCTGGCAGGTAGGTAAAGCATAGATTGTGATTGAATCGTCCGATGCCATTGGGAACACGCGACCCTGGTAGTTATTCTGTTGCTTGACAACGATTCGAGTTTAGGGCGCCGCTGTTCCGTGCGAACAAAAAACTTGTGCCACGAGCACGAATAGCAGAACGGCACATGGGACGATACAAAGGCTCTTTACACCCTTGACTGTTTACATAGCGGAACAACTATAGTTTAACGCGGCACAGTCTTCTGCTACTACTATTCCCGGATGAAATTCCAGGGTTGGGTAATGCCAATGGATTTTGCGGCTCCCGGCGGGAATGTCCATTCTTCAACCAGCAGAACCAGGCTGTCAGTGACAATGTCTCCGGCAGGTTCATTCCACCTGGCATCCTTTATGGTCACATCTTCAACCGTGCCATCCGGATTTACGACAAAATGCGCGGTGACATTCCCGTGCAACCCAGGGTATCGCTTCTCAGTACGTAGAAACAGGTTGTGCAGTTCGGCGCTGCGAATGGCAACCGTGGCCTTCATGGTGTTTTCATCAAATGTGATGCCCTCGTCCCAGACAGGTTCTGCTCCCGGGGGGACATTGTCGAGCATCAGGGTGTCTTTTTGTGCGCTGGCCGTGGAGTCCCGAACAGTCGCTTCTTTCTTGCGTTCGGTTCCACAGCTCAAGATGAACAGGACTGAAAACAGGATGAGAATCAATGAAGTACGCATGATGCTTCGCTTCCGGTCAGTCTTTCAGATAGGTATACGCGCTCATCGCAGCTAAAACTGCACTCGCTACAATACCGCCTCCGATGAGTACCAGTATCGCAAGGTATAAGGTTTCGTTTACATGAAGCAATTCCACGATGCCGAGCAAAACGATGGCAACGATCAGTGTGATCATTTGCGTCATGGTCTTGGCTTTTGCCAGGAACGAAGTGCGTGGAGGTTTACTCTTGGCAAACTTGTAAGAACGCCACCAGGTGATGACAATTTCACGCAAGGCAATGACACAGACAGAGATAATGATGAGGATTTTCCACTGGCCCCAGCCGATATCCGGCTTCAGCAACAATGCGGCAAAACCGGATAAGACCTGCACTTTATCCGCCAGGGGATCAAGGAACGCGCCGATCTTTGTGACTGAGTTCATTTTTCGTGCGATGATACCGTCAAGCAGATCGGTCAACGCACTGAGCATAAAACTCAGAATGCCGATAATCTGCCATACTATTTCCCCTTCCGGTTGCAGGAAACCGTACAGGAAGACCGCAGTCAGGGGAAACCGTAGCGCAGTTAATATGTTAGGAATCTGGCGTAACATGACCTATGGATTATACCCCTCAAGTTGCCGGAATATAAGGATCAAATTCCCTTTGGAGAACCCCCAATGAACCGTTTTAACGGATTAGACAGGGTTTGTTTTACACGAGACAGTCGTCTGTTTCACTGGTTTCGGGCAACCGATGAACTTCCCCTTGCGCCCGACAGGGCGTGTAGGTACTTTCCGGTTGCACAAGGATAAGGTTATGGCTAAAAAGATAGCAAGCAAGAAAAAGAAAAAGGCAGCTCCGAAAACTCGTCGCAGTAGTGTGCGTGACGTGATCGGGATTGCTCTGCTCGCAATGGCCGCATTACAGGTTCTTGCTGTTCTCACGTTTCATCCTGATGATCCGTTCCTGGGAATGCAGGACCCTCCGCATAACTGGTTGGGCGTTATTGGAGCGAATTTAGCCTGCGGGCTGATCCTGGCGACATTCGGTAGGATTGTCAGCCTGACCATACCGTTACTGATGGCGGTGTTTGCAATTGAGTTGATCCGTGCCAAGGGCTTCAGGTGGACCTGGCAGACAGGTGTTCCGCTCATCTTTGCCGCATTGCTTGTTTCCACCTTCTGGGGCGTGTTTGCCGTTACCGGACCTGAGGATATTGATCCCTATGTCCAGTCCGGATTTATCGGAACTGAGCTGGCGAAGTTGATCCTGTCCGGATTCGGCAAGACCGGCTCCATCCTGGTTCTGAGTGCGGCGATCCTGATTTACCTGACTGTATTCTTCGGTATCCGATGGGCAAAAGTGATGGAGCGAAGTGGAGCCGTAGGCGCGAAGGTCGGGCGGGGTATCGGCAAGGCTGGAAAGAAGCTGAAGCCGGAACTGAAGAAGCGGAATCCCAAGCGCGCGCCGGATGATGATGATGATGATGATGATGATGAAGAAGAATATGAAGCGCCTCCCATCTCCATTGGCGATGATGACGAAGAGGATGATTACGACTATGAGGAGCCGGAAGAGAAGTTTGATTCCATAACGCTCGAGCATGAACCGGATGAACGGGATACGCCATCTGATGCTGAAATTGTAATGGATAAGATGAATGAAGCGAAGCAGGAGGCGGCAACAACACCGGCAGCTCTTGCTGCAGCGGAGAATGCCGAAGCGAAACGTGAGCGCCCGGAATACCTGTATCCACCTGTAGAATTGCTGGATGAACCGGAATATACGGCTGCTTCTGCCGAGGTCGATGAACAGGCGTTGCGTCAGCAGGCCACCCTGCTGGAGCAGACGCTGGAACAGTTCGGTGTTGTGGCCAAAGTAATTGCGATTCATCCCGGTCCTGTCATTACTCGCTACGACCTGAAGCCCGGTCCTGGTGTGAAAGTGGGGCGTATCGCATCGCTTGGTGATGATCTTGCCATGGCGTTGGCGGCCCCGGCAGTCCGCATCCTTGCGCCGATCCCGGGGGCCGGGGCGGTGGGGATTGAAGTGCCAAATCATCACTCACGAACTGTCTTTCTGCGTGAAATCGTGGATTCAAAAGCATTCCGTGGATCGGATAAGCACCTGCTTATGGCGTTGGGACGCACGGCGCAGGGTGATATTTACTGTATCGATCTTGCGAAAATGCCGCATATGCTGATTGCAGGAACGACAGGTTCCGGTAAATCAGTCTGCATCAACACGATCATCGCCAGCCTGCTGCTGCGTAACCAGCCGGAAGATGTGCTGGTGGCGATGGTTGACCCGAAGAAGCTTGAGCTTTCAGCCTATGCCGAACTTCGCAAGCATCACCTGCTCTTTGTGGAAGATGCGGACGAAGTTATCGCAACCGAACCAAAGAACGCTGTTGCGCTGTTACAAAGCATCGTAACCGAAATGGAACGACGTTATACTTACCTGGCAGAAGTGGGTGTCAGGAACATTGGCGAATTTAACGAGTTCGTAGAGAAAGGGAAGATCAAGCCGGATGAGGATGGCAACGAAGCGGTGAAGATGCCGTATATCGTTGTGATTGTCGATGAATTGGCTGATCTGATGCTGACAGCGGCGAAGGAAGTGGAAGAGCCGATTGCGCGGCTGGCCCAGATGGCGCGTGCGGTTGGCATTCACCTTGTCGTAGCGACACAACGTCCGTCAGTCGATGTCATCACCGGTGTGATCAAGGCGAACTTCCCGGCACGGCTGGCGTTTATGGTTGCGTCAAAGATAGACAGCCGAACCATCCTGGACCGTCCCGGCGCAGAGGCGTTGCTGGGTAAAGGTGATGCGCTGATCATGACCAATGCCTCGCCGCAACCGGTTCGTATTCATGGTGCGTTCATCTCGACAGAAGAAGTACACAAACTGATCGCCCATGTTGCCAATCAGCCTGCGTTTGTGAAAACCTGCAAGCTGCAGGCGCCTGCTGATTCTGATGTGGGCGGCGGTCCGGGCGCGATAGATGATGGCACAAGAGATGTGCTGTTTGAAGAAGCGGTCAAGCTGGTGGTTCGTCATCAGCAGGGATCGGTTTCCCTGATTCAACGCAGGCTGAAGGTTGGATACAGCCGTGCGGGACGTATCCTGGATCAACTGGAACAGGCCGGTATTGTCGGACCGTTTGAAGGCTCAAAAGCGCGTGAAGTATTGATGGGTCCGGAAGAAGCGGAAGGATTTTTCAATCATGAGAATTAAATCGATTCCACATATTCTGTCCGCAGCGGTTCTTGGATTGCTGTTGGCCGGATTTGCCCTTGCGGCTGATCCGCCTTCGAGCGGTCGGCTGATTCGCAATATTCAGAAGGCGTATGATGACATGGAGTCGTTCTCCTGTACCTTCCGCAAGGAGTTCCAGTGGGCGCTGGCAGGGGAAGTGGAATCCACGGACGGAACCATGGAAATCGCAGGGGATAAAAAATTCAGATTCGAAACACCGATTCAGATGATGGTGACAGACGGCAAGACACTGTGGCGGTACAGCGTCGCCAATCAACAGGTTATCATCGAGCCGCTGGACAAGGCGCAGGGAGTGCTCCCCAAGGATTTCCTGTTTGAATATCCCAAGCAGTTTGATGCCGGTGATGTCATTGAATCTGTTATTGACGGTCAGCTTGCTTACATGATGAAGCTGGAACCGAAACAACCCGGACTGGGCGTTCGTGAAGTGAAGGTCTGGGTCAATGCTGAGGACTATATTACCCGACGTATGGAATGGACGGATGATTCCGGCAATCGTACCACGTTCATCATCCTTGATGTACAGCTAAATCCCACGATCCCAGCGGATCGTTTCGTGTTAGATATACCGGAAGGAGTCCAGGTCTTTGACCTGCGATAAGCCATGAACAAGAAGTTTCTCCAACAAGTCCTGGGCTTCGGAATAAGTCTGATTCTCATCTATTTCGTATTCCTTGAACCACAACCGGTCGCATGGTTTCGCGGGCGTTCGGCTGAAGAATTTCCGATTGATCGTAAGCAGTTGGTAGATCCTGCTTTATTTGTTGAGACAGTACATGCCCGGAAACGTACGGGTGATGTAGTGCTTGCCAACCTGTTGACACAGCAGGGCCAGAACCTGTTAATGCGCTGGGATCCGGAAGAACCACTCAATGATACATTGGTTACAAGACTGATTGAAGCCGCCAATGTTGCCATGACGCTGGACAGCCTGCCTTACTTCTACGGGCATGAGATTCAGGAACAAGTAGGACCACTGCCGAAAAACGCTTCCGCAAGGGATATCCACAAACGGAACAGGATTGTCATCCAGGCAGCCTATCCCAAAATGATAAAGGGATTTCCTTTTACTGCCATGCAGGGATGGCTGAAACCGCGCTTTAACATGAAAGATCTGGGCGAGGCTCTGGCAATTCTTCGGCCGCTTCCTTCGTTCCTGGCGTTCCTGACACTGATTGTCTCGCTGTATGTTCGTTCCTGGCGTTGGAAATTGCTGGTTGAACCATTCGGCGGGGCAAGTTTTTTCCAGGTATTTTATTCTACCAACGTAGGCTATCTTCTAAACAATGTCCTGCCTTTCCGCATCGGAGAAGTTGTTCGCGGAATTCTCCTGGCACGAAAAGCCAATCTGCCAATCCCGGCAACCCTGACAACATGCGCGCTTGATCGTGTTTTCGACCTGTTGGGGCTTGGGATGATTTTCGGTGTATCTCTGTTGACCTATAGTTTCCCGGAATGGATGCGCATCGGTGGGGCGGTGCTCATCGTTGGGGTAATCGGCGGATTGTTTGTCGGGTATATCCTTTCTCGCACCCCGGACCGGATCGAAAGGAAGTTGTCATCGTTTACGGCCGACCGTGGTCCCATGATCAAGCGTTTTGCAGATATGCTGGTCAGCCTGCTGCGTGGTCTGGCTGTTCTAAAGGACTGGAAGATCATGATCCAGGTCTTGCTAACCACGTTTTTCCTCTGGTTTCTGTATGCGCTGGCGATGGAATATGTACTGGATGCTTTCTCGCTGACCAGGAACGAATCCCTGCCGGAATTGCAGGGATTTGCCCTGATCCAGAGCATGGCGATTACCGTTGTTTCCGCACTGGGGATGAGTATTCCATCTGCGCCGGGGGCTGTGGGAACTTACCACAAGTCAGTTATGATCGGGCTTGACTTCTTCGGTGTGCCGGGCTCAATTGCAGCTATCTTTGCCACAACAATGCATGCCCTGAACTACCTGACCCTGACACTTATGGGCGTCTTCAGCTTGTGGCGACTGGATCTCTCTTTCTCTGAACTGATGAAGCTGTACGAGCGTCATGCAGAGACCGGCGAAGCTGAAGCGCCTCAGGAGTCTGAACCAGAGAAGAAATAGCTCGATTATTTTACGAGTGTAACGAAGAAAATCATTCTATTGCTAATAATATCAATATGCTAGAATTACTTCAGCTTATTTTGTCAAGAGGCAGTTTGTACAGGCTCTTCGTGGGAATGAATACTTCGTACACATGAAATATCCGGGCTGGTTAAACCGGACAGAGTAATTCCCTTGCCGGGTTTCACTTTCCTGCGTAGCTTGCACTATGGCCTCAGAAAAAGAACTGGACACGTCAACTCTGCGCGAGCTAATCGCGTACCTGGGCAGTTTCCTGACCGATCATAAAGTGGGTGGATTCCAGGAAGTACTGGATAATCGCACCCGTCACATAACCATTGTGTTGGAAGATATTCATCAGACTCACAATGCCAGTGCAACCGTACGTTCCTGCGACTGCTTCGGCATTCAGGAACTGAATATCATTGAAAATGAGAACCGGTTTACCATCAACCCTGCCGTAACTCGTGGCGCCTCCAAGTGGGTGGACTTAACCCGATGGAATGAAAAAGGCGTGGATAATACCCCGATTTGCCTGAATCATTTGAAGGAAAAGGGCTATCGTATCATTGCGACCACACCGCATACGTCTGCATGCCTGTTGCCGGATCTTCCCGTAGATCAACCGCTGGCAATCATGTTTGGGCGTGAACGGACTGGCATCAGGGAGTCCGCCCTGGACCTCGCGGATGAACATGTGCGGATTCCCATGTATGGATTCACGGAGAGTTACAATATCTCAGTCAGTGTGGCGCTGACGCTGCATGATCTGGTGACACGTCTGCACCGGAGTGATGTGGATTGGCGGTTGGATGAACGTGACCGTCTTGAAATTGAATACCGTTGGATAACGAAAGTGCTGAAGCAGAAAAAATGTCAGCATTTGGAACGAATGTTCTTCGAAGAACATATCAGGTGAAGCGCATATTCTCGAAAAGCAGTTCAGGTTTAACTGAGGATTTCGGATGGTAGTCGCATTGCTCGCCATACTCGGCGGTTTCATACTGTTGCTCCTTGGGGGCGAGGGTACGGTCCGTGGTGCGGCATCAACAGCGGCTCGCCTGAAAATCTCCCCGTATGTAATCGGCGCAACTGTTGTGGCGTTTTCCACCTCCGTTCCTGAACTTCTGGTAACCGTTACCGCCGGTTTGAAAAATGAACCGAGCCTTGCGTTAAGCAATGTGGTTGGTAGCAATATTGCGAACCTGGCCTTGATATTGGGTGTTGCAGCGTTGATCAAACCGCTGTTTCTCCCCAAGGCGACACTCAAATATGAGACACCTCTTGCACTATTGGTAATGGCTCTTCTGCTTGTATTTGCGTGGGACCGGCAGATTCACAGGTGGGAAGGTATCATTCTGCTGCTGGGCACCGGGGTGATGGTATTTCATACGCTACGCGGCTTAAAAGGGCCGAACCGGACACTGGTTGATACGGATGTGCCGGAATACTCGCTGCCCATAGCGCTCCTGTTCCTGTTCGGCGGACTGGGAGCGATGGTGGGAGGTGCGCAGCTACTCGTGAATGGCGCTATCTGGATTGCAGCCTTTTTTGGTATCAGCAGTTGGATTATCGGGATTGCCATCGTTTCTGTGGGAACCAGCCTCCCTGAAATTGCGGCGTCCGGTGTCGCTGCCTATCGGGGAAGAGGGGACCTGGCTATCGGGAATGTTCTTGGCAGCAACGCATTTAACACCCTGTTTGTCCTGGGGACCGGTGCAACCCTTACCCCGATCAAGGTTGAAGAACAGATTCACCTGGATTTGTTGCTTTATAGTGGATTGACTTTGTTCCCGCTTGCACTGTTGGCAATTTGGTCCAAAATTCCACGTATAGCTGGTTTTCTACTCCTGATTTCCTATATTGGGTATATCGCTGTGAAGTTTGGCCTGTTTTAGACGGGAGTTTCCAATGCAGCACATGCTTTCAAGCCGTTGGTTACGCATCTTTCTGTTTCTGCTGATTCTTGCTATTCCCCTGACCGGTATGGTGTTTATCGGATGTGGCGGGGATGATGATGACGACGACGATGATGATGACGATGTGCCCGCAGAGCGGGGACGTGTCGTGCGTGATCTCGCTTCCGCCTATGATCAGCAAATCATGACCCTCTGGAATGTTTTCCGGCTTCGCATGCTATCCGGACAAACAGAGCTTGAAGGAATCGACATCACCTCTGATGCTGCATTTGATACGCTGGATCATCTTTATACCACAGTCAATGAATATGCTCATTATGTATCGACGGTTGGTCCGGCTGGCATCCTTCGTCGTTCTGCGCCGGCAGAATGGGATACTGTGAACACCGGTACGGATCTTAGCAGCGCTACAGCATTTGTCAATGTCTCTGCGAACCTGATTCCGTCGATCGGGCCAGTTTATCACAATCAAAACGGGTGGTGTTTTCATTACATGCGTCCTGTGATTCCCGGACAGAGCCTGGAAAGTGTACTGCTGGCGGAGGCAAGCTTTGATACCCTGATGCGAAGAACATTTGCCTATCATTCGCAGCAGTCACATGAAGATGAATGCGTTCTCATCCTGGAGCCGGATGGCCGGATCATCTATGATGAGGATGGAGAATTCTACGGCGAATACTTCAACAATGAAGATCTCTTCAGCCAGGAGCATATTGCAGTTGCCGATCGCATCCTGAGCGAAACGGACGGGTATGATACTTACATCAGCGATGATGTGCCCGGTCATGGCGAAACCGGCGGAGAGCGAATTATCGGCTGGGATGATGTGATTGTCGAAGATTCCTACTGGATCATGGTGGTTACGGAACCGGTTGAATAGATAGTTCGGAATAGCTTTTCCTTGGAAACGGGGCAACTGTAATGCGGTTGCCCCGATTTTTCTATGTTGGTTCACTTTCCACTCCTCGTGATATGCATTGCCCCGCTTCCGGTATTATCTTCAGCAATCTCGTTTCCTGCTTTGAACCTGAATGGAGGCATGCATGCGATACGGTTTTTCGCGAGTCCTGCTCTTAGCTTTACTGATTGTTTCCTTTGCTTTTACTGTTCCCGCCCTGGCCCTAGAGGCTGAAACTCACGGTTTCCTGCGTTATCCGGACATGAACGGCGATAAAATTGTCTTCAGCTCATCCGGTGATCTCTGGTTGACTACGGTTGAGGGTGGGAACGCCATTCGTTTGACTTCACACGAAGGTATTGAACAATTCCCGTCGTTCAGCCCGGACGGGAAATGGATCGCATTCACCGGACAATATGCAGGCAATGATGACGTCTATATCATTCCTGCTACAGGCGGGCAGCCGATTCAGTTGACCTATCACGCAGCACGTGACTGGGTGGTTGGCTGGGATGAAGATGGCAACATTGTATTCAAGTCACGCAACCGTACCATGCCACACCGTACCTGGTCCCTGTACAAAGTTGATATCGATGGCGGCTACCCTGTACGACTGCCCTATCTTCGCGGATCTACGGTAACGTATCAACCGGACGGTCCCGGTGAGGCGATGGTCGTGTACAACCTCGATTTCCATACCTGGAATCGTTACCAGGGCGGCAACGCGGAACAGATCTGGGTGGGGAATCCGGAAACGGCTGAATATGACCGTCCCTTCGATTACCCCGGCAACCAGAGCCACCCGATGTGGGCTGATGACGGACGCATTTATTTCGTGTGCGATTCAACCGGACGGGAAAATATCTGGTCCATGCTTCCGAATGGGCAGGATGTCAAACAGCATACCGTTTTCGATTCTTACGATGTCCGCTGGCCGAAACTGGATGACCGCCGCATCATC
This sequence comes from bacterium, assembly GCA_963669175.1. Classification (GTDB taxonomy): domain Bacteria; phylum Electryoneota; class Electryoneia; order Electryoneales; family Electryoneaceae. The sequence goes on along the minus strand of OY769902.1, from coordinate 4,221,921 downwards.
TTCCAGCTTGGCGCGGATATTTGTATTTACGATATCGACACTGATCAGGTGATTATACCTGAGATCCTGGTGCCGTCCGATCTGTACTCCAGCCGTACCAAATTTATCGAACCGGGTAATTACCTGGAAGACTGGAACCTTAGCCCGGACGGACGTCAGCTGGCCGTCTCCGCACGTGGTGAAGTGTTCACCCTGCCAGTATGCCAGGCGGGTTTGATACGTCAATGGACGTTTTCCGGAATCAGCCGTGAAAAGGCTCCGCATTTTCTGCCTGATAATGAGGGATTGCTGGTGATCAGCGATGCGACCGGGGAAGAAGCGATCAGTCGTATCAATGCGCCGGGCGAAAAGATCGTTGCTGTTGAAAAATCGATACGCCCAGGCTGGAAGTATAACGTCAGGGTAAGCCCGGACGGAAAATGGGCGGCCTATGGCGACTATGGCCAAACCCTGCAAGTGGTCAATGTGGAAACCGGAAAATGCAGGGAAATCGCTACCGGAGACTGGGAGTTTTATAATTATTCCTGGTCACCTGATTCACGCTGGCTGGCGTATACAAAGAGCATCCGTGCTGACAGAGAGGCTGTCTACATCTACGATACCGAATCCAATACATCAACCCTGGTAAGCAATCCGCATTTCAGCACAAATACCCCGGCGTGGGATCCAAAGGGACGTTATCTGTACTGTATTTCTGAACGGAATTTCGATTATAACCAGGATTATAACCGTGGCCTGTTCACCTATAACAATCTTGAAAAACTGATGCTGATCCGTCTGCGTCCCGATGTCCCTTCACCCTTCATCGCACATGGTGATGCCCCGAAGCAGGGCGAACTTCCGCAAGCGCCCTGGTTGGATGGTGTCGAAGAAGAGGAAAAGGATGATGAAGATGAGGAAAACAGAGAGCCGGAACCGGTTGTTATTGATTTTGCCGGTATCGCGGAACGGATTGAATCCTTCCCGTATCATGCCGGTGATTTTGGCCGGTTAGGTGCAACCGGCGACCAGGTTTACTTTGTTGAACATAACGGTGGTTCTTCGCTGAAGCTTTACGATCTGGTTGCTCAATCTGCAGATATGGTGGCCGAGGGAGTTTCCTCGTACAGGATCTCAAACGATGGTGAGACTATCGTGCTGCGCATGGGAGGGGCCTGGTACTTTGGTACACCGGGAATAGCGCCCTTGTCCCTGGATGGCGATCACCAGGTATCGACCGATGGTTGGGAGCTGGAAGTTACCCCGCGCGAGGAATGGGAGCAGATCCTACGCGAGTCCTGGCGGTTGCAGCGTGATTTCTTCTATGAAGACGGCTATCACGGCGGCGATTGGGATGATGTGCTGGCGCGTTACGGAGCCCTGCTGGACCGAGTGACTACACGTGATGATCTGCAAGACCTGTTGCGTGAAATCCTGGCCGAGCTGCATGCCGGACATGCTTATGTCTGGGGCGGTGAAGAACCGGATATCAATTCGGAACCGGTTGGAATGCTGGGTGTGGATATGGAAGCCGATTCGAAGAGTGGCTACTATCGTATCACCCGTGTGATTGCACCCGAACCCGGAACACCCGATGGCGCGTCACCATTGCATTACGCCGATCCGCAGACCGGGGCAGGCACATACCTTCTCGCGATTAACGGTATCAGAACCGATGCCCGCACCAACATCAACCGACTCCTGCGCAACAAGGCAGGCGAGGTGGTTGAGCTGACCCTGAACGAAAAACCGACGTTCGACAATGCCCGCAAGGTAAACATCCGCTGCATGTCCGGAGAATATGCCCTGCGTCTGTTCGACTGGATCAAACAGCAGCGTGAGTATGTCCAGGATAAGTCGGACGGTAAACTAGGGTATGTGTTCCTCCCGGATATGGCAGGTGAAGGGATAGAAAAATGGGGACGTGACTATTATCCGCAGCGTTCCCTGCCCGGTCTGATCGTGGATGATCGTTACAACGGCGGCGGCAACACCAGCGAGTATTTCATCAAGGAACTGACCTGTCCCATGATCGCTGTGCAGTCCAGCCGTTACAGCGGCATCGAGACCAAACCGCATGGGGTGTACAATGGCCATGTAGCGGTATTGATCAACGGTAAGACCGCTTCAGATGGTGAAACCTTTGCCTATGCCACCAAGGAACTGGGCTTCGGCAGCCTGATCGGTGAACGTACCTGGGGTGGTTGGATCTGGATCTGGGGACGTTGGCCCAGTGTGGATAACGGCGGTATGTCCGTACCCGAGTTTGGTGGTTGGGGCATGCACGGCGACTGGATTATTGAAGGGCCGGGGGTTGCGCCGGAAATCGAAGTGATCAACGATCCCGGTAGTGAAATGCGTGGCAAAGACCACCAGCTTGATTACGCGATTCAACTGTTGCTGAAACAGATATCGGAAGACCCGAAAGATCTGCCGAAACGCCCGTCTAAGGGACCGATTCGCAGGTAGTGTCTTTTTTGCGATGTTTTGTATTCTCAGCCCGGGATTGATCGAGTACGATCTTTTCCGGGTTTTTTACAAACGTAATGGAATAAATATTTCGACTCTCTGTGTGTTTGTAATCAGAACCACTGCTGTCCGGTAGGTTATCACGATTTCGTGTAACTATCCCGGAGATTGTATAATAATAAAGACTTGCATCACAAGGTACCGTTGGTAAGATTGAGTTTGCACACACATTCTCATCAACGGAGGATGCAAGTCATGGCTCAATCTACAACCGTATTGATGCAGATACAAAAGCTTGTACCCAACGAGCTCTTTGACAAGCTTGCCACGAAGTATCATGTTGATAAATATGCCTCTGTGTTTACGGCATCCACCCATTTTGCGGTTCTGATGTTCGCACAGTTGGCGGGATTGAAGTCGACACGCGATATTCAGCATGCAACGGCATCCCTGTTCTCAATGGACCCCTTGGTCAATGTAAAGAAGTCGACCCTGGCAGAAGCGAACAAGCGGATTAACTGGCGATTTTACTACGAACTGTTTCAGGCATTATTCGCCCTTTTCTGTGACAGGTTTTCCAAGCATGATTTTCCCGTTCCCGGTAAACTTCTTTCGCTTGACAGCACGCTGATTCCGGTATGCCTGGAACGGTTGCCCTGGGCAAAATACCGCACAACAAAAGGTGCTCTGAAACTGCACACCCTACTGGATCATGACGGGCTTATTCCACAAGACATTGTCATCACCGACGGCAAGGTCAGCGATATCGGGGCGGCGCGAACCATGCCCATTACGTCAGGCACAACCTATCTGGTTGACCGTGGCTACTTCGACAGCGCCTGGTTTGCCAGGATCAATCGCAACCAGGCCTTTTTCGTCACACGCATGAAAAGCAACGTCGGCTTTGAATGGACCGAAAAACGAAAGGTGGAAGCCGGAACAGGTGTCCGTGGTGACTGGATTGGTCATTTTGACGGAACCCCGGCAGACCACTATCCTGATCCCTTGCGCCTGGTACACTTCACCGATCCGGAAACAAAAAAGGAATTGTGGTTTCTGACAAACTTGTTGGAAATAGACGCGTTGACCATTGCGCAGCTCTACAAGCAACGCTGGCAGATTGAACTGTTCTTCAAATGGGTGAAACAGAACCTGAAAATCAAGTCTTTTCTGGGGACATCCGAAAATGCAGTGATGTCGCAAATCTGGGTTGCCATGATCGTCTTTCTCCTGCTAAGAGTGTTGCAAAAGAACGCCGACGAGGCAATCACTACTCATCAACTCTTGGTATTTATCAGCACACATCTGCTGATCTGTATCCCTGTAGCCAAAGCGTGGCAAGACTTTCAAAGAACAAGCGATATCGAAAAACAAAAACGAAAACAGCAATCAAGAACAATGCTCAATTAACCGGACAGCAGTGAATCAGAACGATGCTTCTTACTTTTCAAAATCATACCCAACAATGGAGGTGCCAATGCGACGTATCCTGCCTGTTATAGCCCTGCTGATTCTTTTCATCAGCAATGTTCTCCCGCAACCAGAACTTGAATACACATCCATGCCTGGGCCTTCATCCTTTGCACAGTATTCAAGCGAAGAATACCGTCTCATATATACGGATTCTGATAATATTTATGTCATGGATCAGGCTTATGGTACAACAGTCGAAAATACAATCCCGTCCGAAATAGATGAAAGGTACACATGGATTGGAATGAATGACGGAAATAATGATGGTATTAGAGATATTTTGCTTGGAGCTGTTGATGATGACTATAATTTAGTGGGTATTCGTTTTATGTCGATGCAAAACCATTTTGAATACTTAACAGCATCAGAAAATGGTATGGTGATCAATACTGAAGACCTGAATATCGCTGATATTGATGACGATGGCTTGAACGAAATCTATGTGTCTTTCCAAAATCCCATGACTGGGATAGGATTCACTCGCGTATATCGTGTTGTTGAAGATGGTGTAACGGTTGAAACACTAGCTGCTGGTGTCGCATATGGCATAGTGGACAGCAAACCAGTCTTTGAATCCTATACCATGTTTGATGCTCAAGGCATTCCCACGACCTGTTTTTTCTGTACTCCTGCACCCAACTCATATTCCCAGAGGTGAACCATGAAACGATGCGCATACATGCTCTTTATTCTGCTTTTTCCGCTTATAGTTCTTGCCCAGCCAGAGCTTATCTGGACCTCTGCAGATTATGATAATGGCGGAAAATTCTTGCGATACACGGAGACTGAATACCGATGGTCGTGTATCGAAACGGGAGTGTTATCCGTTATGGATGCCACCTTTGGTGATACCCCGGTCTGGTCCATACCAGTAAGTAACGACTGCCGCCATTACAGCACCTGGTATGATGTCACAGGGGACAATTTGTGTGATATCTATCTCTGCTATAGTGTGAATAATGAAGCTCATCTTGACATTATTGACATGTCAAATGGTGAAGTCTATTTCGCACTGTCTGATCCACAGGCGTCATCCTATTACATGTGGGTTGCGGATTTTGATTCAGATGGCGAACTGGAGATGGATGTCGAGGCTTTCGTAGACGGTGATCAGGTTCACTATGTCTACAGCACGGATGGAAGCACAGCCCTGGCCGAGTCCGGTTCATACACGCTACCAGACGCCGTAAACCTTGCCGCGCCCTGGCCGAACCCGACCAATGCCGGAGGACGAGTATCTTTTTCTCTGGAATCCCCGATGAATGTAAAGTTGCAGGTGTATTCCATTGAGGGACGCTTGGTCCGTGACCTGGCGAACCAGACTTATACTGCAGGAACTCACCAGTTATTCTGGGATGGGAAATCCGATTCCGGTGTCCCGGTTGCCAGTGGTTCCTATTACCTGTCCTTGCAGGCCGGGGATAATCAACCCGCAGTGAAACAGATGATTATTCTGAAGTAGTTGGAACTTCCATGTAGTGAAACAAATTTTTTGATAAAAAAACAGGGACAAATCCGAGGCGGGCTGTCCCTGTTTCGCATCGTGCACTTTTAGGCGGTATGGATTCCCGACCAAGCGAGTAGCCCGGCCATGCTTGGCCGGGGAAACGTGACATGCCAATCGTGATTTCCGACTGCAAGCAGTCGGGCCAAGCGAGTAGCCCGGCCATGTTTGGCCGGAGAAACTTGACATGCCTATCGTAATTCCCGACAGCAAGCAGTCGGGCCAAGCGAGTCTTTCTAATACATCCTACCAGTACCACTCAAATGAAATTCAGCGAGAACGATGCTTCTGTGGTCTCACTGGACGGGGAGAAGTGCCAGCGGCTGATCTGGCTTCTCAGGCAGTTTTCCACAAGCTTTCCCAGACCCGGATTGGACCAGCGCTGGTTTGCACAGCGGATATTACCCACGGAACCATCGGCACGGATCTGGTATTGTACTGTAACACGTCCGGTCAAACGTGGATCAGAACGCTTCTGGTTGATGTAGCAGTTTCGCATCGCAGCCGAATTATTTTGCACTTGGGAACGGATTTCCTCGGAACTGCGCGATGATACTCCGCCCTTGGCAGAGGCCACTTCCGGAGGTGCATCCAGTTCAATTCCCGCCGCGCTGAGAATGCGTTCGATTTCCACCAGGTCCAGCTCGCCGCCAGCCGGTCCCGCAGCGCCTTCAGTCAAGGCGCCACCGGCACGCAAAGTGTTCACCGCTTCGATCTGACGGTTGTTCGCGGCTACCCCACGCATGTTCTGCAAACTAACCCCACGAACGCCACCACCGGAAAGCTGACGCGCCGCATGACCACGTGCGCCTGCATTGCCACGTCCCACACCTGCTGCATGAGCAAAGATGGCGTGTTCACGCGCCTGAGCCTGGGCCTGCTGAATGCGGGCGGCACGTTCCTGCGAGATTCTTTCCATACGTTCCTGCGCCGCAGCCGCGGTCATTCTCCGTAATTCATCCGCATCAGGCATATCATCCGCAACCGGCTCGTCCATCGCCGCGCCGCTTTCGGCCAGTGTCTCTGTTGTCTGGGGCTGCGGGGCTGACGGAGTGACACGGTATAAAGCCTGCATGTACCTCCTCAGATCAGCCTCGGACATCGGTTTTGGGGGGACGGATTGAAGATAGCCGAACAAACCGAAGAACAGGATAAAATTGATCGCAAATGTGATCCAGTATGTTGCGTCAAGCCTGTCAGTCAGATGTGCCTGCAGCTCCCTGGGAAATCCCGCAATTGCTGAAGACATGGTTGCCTCCTTCCTTGAAACAGTTACCATATGCGAGTACGCAAAATGGATTTGGTCTTTGGAAGGGAAAAAGCAAGCTGTAGGCCAGTCCTCTATGATGCGAGTATGTGTTAGAAAAATAAAATCTTACGGATAGAATGGATCGCCTTGAACTGTCAACTGAAGAAGAGGAACAAGCGGGTAAGTTTACAGGTTGTCAACCGGATTTGGCTTCTATACAGGGCGTTGCAGGTTGTACTTCTTCATTTTCTTATGAAGCGCCTGACGGCTGATATCGAGCCTGCGTGCGGCCTCAGATACGTTCCAGACGCAGGCTTCAAGTATCTCGAGAATATAGGCCGCTTCATCGTCCAGTTCGTCCGGATCCGGCCCCGCTGCTCTACGTCCGATATCATGGCCTGTTGTACCGCGCAGGAGAGGTTCCGCCCTCAGTTCCGCCGGGAAATGAGCGATACGCAGCATATCACTACGGCATACGATATACGCTCTTTCGAGAATATTTTGCAGCTCACGTATGTTTCCCGGCCAGTCGTGTTGCATCAGCAATTCCAGCGCGTCATCGTCTATGCCCTTGATACTGCGCTGCATCTGACGGTTGAAATGAAGCATATAATGCTCAACCAGCAGAGGGATATCTTCACGTCGTTCACGCAGGGGTGGAAGTTCAATCGCTACGACATTCAGACGGTAGTACAAATCTTCCCGGAAGGTTTCGTCCTGAATTTTCTTTTTCAGGTTACGGTTGGTGGCTGCAATGATGCGGGCATCTGTTTTCAACGTCTTGGTATCGCCAACCCGTTGAAATTCACCTTCCTGCAATACGCGCAACAGGCTGACCTGCATCTTGGGCGAGATGTCGCCTATTTCATCGAGGAAGATGGTGCCACCGCGCGCCACCTGGAAAAGCCCTGCCTTGTCACGAGTCGCGCCGGTAAAAGCGCCCTTGATATGCCCGAACAATTCGCTTTCCAGTAGTGTTTCTGACAGCGCCGAACAATTCACTTTCACAAAGGGGCCTTCAGATCGCTTCGAGCCGTAATGCAGGGCGGAGGCGACCAGTTCTTTCCCTGTGCCGCTGTCCCCGGTGATCAGCACAGTTGAGAGTGAATTGGAAAGGTCTTCCAGCAGTTGAAATACTTCCTGCATCCGTGAGGAATGTCCGATGATATTTCGATACTGATAACGCTCTTCGACGATCTGCTGCAAACGATGCAAATGAGTGACATCACGCATGGTCAGCAGCAACTCAGACACCGCACCCTTACTGTCTTTGAGTACTGTCGGGTGAACCTGGAGCAGACGATTATCGCCGGCAGGGAGATCGACTTCCAGTTCAAAATCAGTTACCTGCGCCTGTTTCCCGTTGAAGGCATTTTTAACCAGGTGGGACAATGCCTTGTCATGCCCGGTCAGGATATCGGTAAGAACCAGGTTTTCCAGAGATGAAACCGGCTTGCCATGCATCTCGGAAAACGCCTGGTTCACCTTATTCACCTTCATGTCACGATCTACGGTAAGCAGGCCATACTGGACACCGTGAAAGATGGATTCCAGGTGCTCATGCTGGGCCAGGACCGTATCTTCGGCGATCTTCCGGGCATCGATTTCAGCGTAGAGCTTCTCGTTGGCGTCTTCCAGCTCATGGGTGCGCAGTTTTACCCTGAGTTCGAGTGTCTGGTAATAAACTTCCTTCTGCTTCTTGACCTTGCTTCGCTCTGCACGATAGCGGATAAAGAAATACACCCCCAGCAGGATCAACGGAGTCGGGATTAGCAGTAGAATTGCCCACTGATACCGTTTCCACATCCACAGCGAGGATGGATTTGGAGAAAGGCGATGAAGCTGAATGCGGCTGTCAGAAACCACCGGAATATCATTGGTTGGTTGAATGCGATGAGCGAAGGGGAGAGGCGTGAATGCCCGTCCACCATCCTGGCATGCCTGCTCAATACCGTCTGTGCTCACCAAACGAATCCGCTTGTCAGTCCCGTTCAGAATGAACAGCGGGTGATCCCGATCCGTACCCGAAAGTAGTACAGGCGGTTGGACGGAGATTGGCAGTGATACCGGTTCCTTTCCCGAAGCGTATTCCGGTTGAATGATTACTTCCGTTTGTGACTGGTATAATGAGACCGGCGGAGCTGACAAGGTCCATCCGGCAACAGGCAACAGGCTATGATCGGAATTCAAGGAATCGCGCACCACACCGGTCAGCCAGTCCATCGTATACAGACATGATACAGGCGCAGGAGAAGAGCGTGGTTCCAGTGTCTGCCAGGCAATTTGTATCGTGTTGACATCGTCAGCCTGCGGCAACAGCCTGCTTTCCCCGATAGCAACGCCGAGCTCACGCGCCCAGAGCATATTGCCATGATCATCGATCTGCATTGTGTAGCTGTTGGCATCGGACAGGATTGTCTCGTGAGATACGCCGTCCGGTGAAAGAAATTTTACCGGGACAGTGGTTCCAAACGCGAGCGGTATCCCAGTACAGGTGAAGAGGCTGCGTCCATCCGGGAGACGCTGCCATTTTCCTGAACGTACAGTCATGGGCACACGAACCACAGCGGCCAGTCGAGGGGGTGTCCCTTTGCGATAGATTCGTAGTTGACGAAAGGGTTCTTCCGAGGCATCATCACCTGAGGAAAGGATGAAATAGTCAGCTGATTGAGCAGGGTGAATCCCATCCGGTTGAGTCGGCCAGAACAGGTTGAGACTACGGAAGGACTTGTTCGTGTTGCGTGGGAATCCTTCGATACGTTCCGGTCGTAGACGGTCAAAGATGACCAGTTTACCGGTTGCATCCATCGCGCATAACTGCACACTGTCGATATTGCTGGAAAACGGATCAGCTTGCGAGGATTCGGTGAAGATTTTCGCGTATACCAGTTCATCGAGGCCGTCACCATCACTGTCCACGCTGGATACACTTTTCCAGGGTACCTGTTGCCCCAGGTCCAGATGACTTTGGACGTCAAAAAACGGGTCAAGCACCAGGCATTCGGTACTGAATTCACGGTATACGCTGATATAACTGTAGCTCGAGTCTTCGAGAAAACGGACGTCACTTAGCAGAGTGTCACAGGGAAAATCGCTGGAAACAGGATGCAGGATATGCGGATATGTGTCCGGTGAAAGAGTTACCAGCTTATCCAGGTTGGCAAGGACGATGAACACTGCTACCTGAAACGCCAGCAGAAACGGAATCGCAGGGAGGAGGATATTCCGTACCGGTTTGCTCTTTCCCTGTATGATTATATCCTTTTCAGGCGTACTGCGAGTTTCCGAATCCACCGCCCCTCCGGTTCTGCAACGAAGTTTACACAATGTAAACCGTCGATCTCAAAGCGGCAAGAGGGGATACACCCTGAAAAGACAATGTGTTTGAGGCGATTTGCAGATTTATAATAGGATCCCTTGAGCGGTTCCGGATCAATGAATATCCATGATTCTATTGTAAATGTCTTACAATATTAGCCAGATAACGACTGAAGTTCACCGCAGGTGAACCATTTGAATAGCGCGGTACGTAAGTGCCGGGGAAATGTGATACGACATTTTCTTGTCCCCGAAGGGTACACACATCTATAACAGTGATTACAACTATTATTAGGAAAAATGTGCGATCCCTTCAGGATCGATAAAGGAGGGCAACATTTCTTTCCCGGGGCTGACGATCCGCGCTATTCTTGTTATACCCCTTCGGGGGGATGGGATTCATTCATAACAAAGTTATGCGTCATATCCGACTTATTGAAGTCAGACTATTTCTTACCCCCGTTTCCGCATCAGCACCATCCCCACCAGGCAAAGCGCCAGCATACCACCAGCGCCAATCAGCAGGAACAGGACCGGAGAAGCGGCGGAACCGGATGCGATGTTCCAGCCGAGGATGCGACCTTCGATGGATCCGTAGAACGTATTTCCAAGCAATGCTGTCCGGTCGATCCATGCCGCGAAGGGAAGCTGAGTACGGTTTACTTCTGCGCCGTCCACAGGATTGATCAGCAGGAGGGTACCATCGTTCAGCAATACCGGGAAACGATCTGCCGCTTCATTTAGCGGGGGTAGATTACGCAACGGTCCAAATGTTTTCCGCCAGACAACTCGTTGTGAATCCACAGCGCTGGCAGCGAGGTTGATACCAAGGAAGCGTCCCGCTGATGGATTCCCGAACACAGCGATATCATACATGCCCGGACTTGTCAGGAGGTCCGTGTCTGAGATACCCGGTAGAGTCACTCGTTGCATGGACTGCGCTACCGGATCAACGAACAGCAGGCTGTCCTGGTACTTGTACACCAGGTGGCCATCTTCGTTGGCTGCCATCAACAGGTATCCGGCAGGCAGTTTCATCGGATTGGAATGGGTAGCATTTTTCTGGTTTAATTCAACCAGTGTCTGTTCTGGCAGCGACTCAAAGCCGGTATAACTCTTCACCAACTCTGCGGTGTATTGCTCACCCTTGGGTGATTCAACCTGAACAGTGTAGGTTGCGCCGCGCGGTAGAGTTGCGATCAGGTCGCTGTATCGCTGACAGGCCATGACAGGGTATCCGTTGACCGAACGGATAATATCGCCGGTTCTCATGTCCGCCCGGGCTGCCTGACCATGCGGTGCTACGTACACAATTTCTTCACCGCTGATCTCATGAGCGTACCATTGTCCTCCGGCAAACACCGGTGATACGGAGGTCGTATCCGTCCAGTTCTTCCCGCCGCCGGTCAGGTCGATGCACGCTGTGAACAGGGGATGGACATCTTCACTGAAGCCGAAACGCCAGAAGTTGACCAGGATCTTGTCCCCATCGGGATTGGACAATGTGGGCACAATTCCCCCGGCGACCATGTCACTGCTGGGGGGGAATTGTTCGGACAAGGCGGCAATGTCCAGCTTGCCCAGTGGTTTGATTGAGCCGGATGAGTTCAACAACCACGCCAGACCATCATAAACCGGACGGTTCTGGCTGCGACGTTCGAAAGAGAACAGGATATATCCATCAGGAATCTGGATGGCATAGCTGGTCAGGAAACGCTGCTGTAATTCGCCATAGCTGTCAAATTTCGGACCAAGGACAAACGAAGCATGCCAGCCATATTCGCCGGTCAGGTAATCTTTCGGCGTCAGGGAAGGCATGGCCATCACACCTTTGCCCGTGGGGATCAAATGATTGAACCCACTCAAAACCGCAGGAGAGAAGAACTCCGCCCCGCCACGGTTCAGAATTTTTGTCCAGCCGGGATCACCGGTACGGATTGCTGCCTGACCCACAAATTGCAGACTTTCACGAGTCAGGCGTTGCCCTTTGTAGCGTTTCAGCAGACCGTTGTGAGCCCATTCCTTCAACGGTTCACCCAGGATGAAGGCTTGAGTAGCGAGGTCCAGCGCCTGCGTGGTGTCACCGAGGACATTGAGCCCACGTGCGCGCAGTTCCACAAGGTCAGCGCGAAGATCACGTCTGATCGGCAAATACCGCAGGAAAGCGCCACCCGGACCATTCAAAAGCACACTTTCATCCAGTGGCAGATAGGAAAACACCATCGGGCCGGGTACAGGTTGACGTAACAGTTCGTTTCCGTTGGCGAAATCAACCACCCGGTAATCGAGATAGTTGTTATTCAGCGCCAGCCAGCCATCATTCAGCCGGGCCATGTGGCGTGCGGGGGAGAGCTTCAGCGAGGAATGCCACAGCGTGTCTTTTGTGTTCAAGTCCACACAGTACAGGAAATCCGGCGCTCGATGCGCCCACAGCATTCCTTCCAACGGTTCAATGACACCAACCTGATCCCCGTTGGCACTATCCGCGAAAATCAGGTTGCTGCCGTTGTAAACCCGGAGACCATTACGTCCGTAATGGAGCAGCAGGTGTCCGAACCACTCAAGCCCGTCAAGCAGCATGAAACCATGACGTCGTAACGCGGAATGACGAGATTCCAGCGAAGCTTCATCGCCCAGAATGTTGTACAGCGAAAGACTGTCATCCTGCACATTGGCAAGGTAGGCGCCGAAGTCATTGACCTTGGCGGAAAGGCCGTTTCGTTCCGCAGGGATAGCGTCTGGCAAGATGACATGTTTATACACCGGGGGACGCGGTTTGAACTTCAGCAGGTGCAAATCGTTGTCACGCATGGCGCTGAAGGTCCAGCCGGAAAACTGATCTTCGCTCACAGCGATAAAGGGCAGATTCATCAGCTTGTCACAACGTCCGGCAAGCGGGTCGAGGAAATACAGCTCATCCATGTCAATCAACACCCAGCCGTCATTATAAGCGCGTGATGGCGGTTTGAAAGCTAACGGGCTGTATTCATGGAATGTCTTGACCTGGGCGAAGCGTTTTGAGTCTGCGTTATATAGTACCAGATGTACAGTCTGGTCAGCGTCATATTCGAGTAGCCAGATGCGGTCACGTTTGTCCGGAAGGGCACGGATGATGGTGCGACCTTCACGAATTACCTGGAAACCGCCATCCAGACGTGAATGGGAAAACGTAGTAACGCGGTAGCCGTCAACCTTGGGCCAGGTTTCAAAGATGGTCGTGTTTTTATCAGTTTGTACAAAGCCGATGGTCTCATCAACCAGCCAGGGCGCCGGATCGTAAACAATCAGTAATTCATCGGTCGCAGGATTGTGAAACTCGATTCTGTTCAGTTCCGGTTTCCCCATGGGACGGGTTATTACCGCGACACGCATGCCCAACATGGCCGCAGCAATCGCTTCATCGCTGCCACGGTAAGTCCAGTCCAGCAGGTTCTGCAGCGTATCGAGCGTTGCCAGGCCTTTTTGCGCCAGCGTGTCCGCACGTTCCCAGTGTTTCATCTGCTGATCATAGTCAGCGTAACGGTACAGGGAATCCGCGACAAGATTGGTGCGTAGCGAATCAACGGCACGATAATACGTCACTGGATACTTCGTATCCGCCGCCAATAAAGGAATACAATAAGCAAGCAACAGGATGAACGCGAATCGTTTCATGCGGGCTATTCCTCACAAGGATTTCGGACCTTGCGAAACGTAGCATGTTCAGCCGGAAGGGACAAGGGTTGAGTTGGAGATGGTTGGATTTTCGTGACAGGAACAAAGGGTTTCTGAGATACTGTTTCTGAGATACTGTTTCTTGAAAAAATATGGGGTCTCGAAGGTTTTTACTGATTCGAAGGTTTTTGCTGATTCGATAGTATTTGCTGATTCAAAAGTTTTTGCTGATTCGAAAGTTTTTACTGATTCATAAGTATTTGCTGATTCATAAGTTTTTGCTGATTCAAAAGTTTTACTGATTCAAAAGTTTTTAGCCTGCTTCAGCAGGCTCCTCTTAGCACCCGGCTTTAGCCGGGTGGATGGATATAACAAAAGCTATGAGCGCGCTTTAGCGTGCTTTAACGTCATAGAATCCATACGAATCAGGAAAGCACCCTGAAGGGCGCTCGAGTCGTTGTTGTCCTTGTTCCCCCGGCTAAAGCCCTGTCTCTTACCCACATCTTCTGAAAGCTGTATCAGTAAAAGAGTTGTGGACATAGCATTTTTAGAATCCCGGCGGGATTCCCTATTTTAGCATAGTGTACAGGCCGTCTGTTTGGCCTGTACACTATGTCAGGTATTCTAACGAATAATCAACCCTGGAAGGGTTGCATAATACGCGATTCATATTAGTACGTTCAATAAATACAGGAAATAACGCATTTTATATTCTATACAAACCAATTGGGTGTAAATTATACGTTATGCAACCCTTCCAGGGTTGAGATAAGGTTTGATCTTTTTCGTAGGGTAGACGCTAAACAGACAGCGTCAACCCTACGAAAAAATATACCACCCCCTCTGGGGTGGCAGAAACACGAAGATGTGAGCAAGAGACAGGGCTAAAGCCGGGGGCTAAGAGGAGCAGGCTAAAGCCTGCTAAAACAAATAAATATATACTTTCGAAAGAGTGCAATCAAAGAGTACAATCAAAGAGTACAATCAGGAGGTGCAATCAGGAGGTGCAATCAAAGAGTGCAATCAGGAGGTGCAATCAGGAGGTGCAATCAGGGCGAAGCAGACCCTAGAAAAGATAAATGTCCAGTGTCCGAAAGAAGCTGCCGCCAACATGAAACGATAAAGACTTTCAGGAACGACAATAGTGTCGCATGTTTTACTGTATTCAAATTTCGATAAGTCCGTGATCAATTCTTCAACAATCCTTGGATAGTGCGCCTAGGCGTATCTGCTCCCCAGAACACTCTTGCCAATGCTAGCTGATACCAGGCAACCCGATAACTTTTCAACTTTACAACTTTGTAACTTTCCAACTTTCAAACTTGCGAGAGCTACCACCCCATTTTTTTCATGATACCGCCGAGAGTGTCTTCCATGCGTTTCTCGGAAAGCTCACGATGTGTGGTTTTGGCTTCGCTCAAGCGTTGGATCAGGATATTCATGTCCGGTGGTTTCTCGAGGAATTCCATCGCACCAGATTTCATGGCCTCAACACTCTTGTCCAGGGTGCCGTGTCCGGTCAGGAGGATCACCTGAAGGTCGCTGTTGAGTCGAACCATACGTTTCAGCGTCTCGATGCCGTCCATGCCGGGCATTTGCAGATCGAGGACGACCGCGTCATAGGTACGTTCCCCCGCGAGTTTTAACGCTTCCTGACCTTCATTGGCAACATCAACCAGCATGCCACGCGTGATCAACCGTTCCGACAGGATCTCGGTGAAATCCTGTTCATCATCCACGAGCAGTACACGAATGGGTGTCATCTATGAATCCTCCGCTTTTCTTTCGAACGATCAACAGGATTATCGGTTGAAACAATCTGTTGTACAGGTTGATCCCTATAGAAACAAAATACGAATAATTTCTGTCTCTGCACCTACATTTGCATACTCAATGGAACAGGAAATCAGGGCACAAACCGTCTGCGCTTTTTCTATCCAGTTGTTGTCCGGCGTTTCTGTATCGCTGCTGGTACTTTTGGGATAGGCAATCTCAATACAGGGCTTTGCATCCTCAATAGCCGTAGAAATGGTAATCTCTGCCTGATTATCCGTTATCTCGAATGTGTAGCGAAGCAGGTAGTAAACAGCCTGCTGGACAAGGAATGGCGAATTTGTCATCGGGATTTCCTGTGGTGACCATTCCCGAAGCAGAACTACACGGTTCAGCGTGGCAAAGCGATCACATATCCCGGCCAGGTTCTCCAACACTACGTTCAAGTCAAAATCACAGACCGGATCATCAACACTGTGAGCGAACTTGTTCAGACGTCGAATGATCTCAACACCACGAGCCGTTTGAGCCTGGATTTTTCCATGGACACGTGCGAGCTGCTCCGGTTTGATCTCCATTCCGGATTCCGCTGCGGCGAGGTGATCTTCGAGCAGGCCGGAGACCTGGTCGATAATCGAGATCACGTTGTTCATCTCGTGAGAAACGCTGGCGGTAATCCGGCCGAAAAATTCCAGCTCGTTGCTCGTTTTTTCTCTATCGGACATCGTACTACTCGTTTTTCTCAGGATTCGGGTTCTCAACAGCTCTCTGGATAGACGAGATAAGCTGATTGATGTTGAATGGCTTCATCAGGATTTCAAACACGCCGGGAATGTTTTTCTCCATTTCGTCATGGGAGGAACGGCCATGCCCGGTTATCAACAGGATTTTTGTTTCAGGATATCGGGCGCGAGTGATTTCGATAACCTCTTTTCCACTCAGACCGGGCATTTTCAAATCAGCGACGATGACATCATAGGGCATATCGCGCATACGCTCCAAGGCGTCGTGCCCATTGGTGACAGCGTCCGCGCAGATACCACGTATTTCCAGCCGTTCCACCAGGGTGGAAACCAGCTCCAGTTCGTCATCAATCAGCAATATGCGACAATTTTCCATGTTTTACTCCGCAACGATTTCGTGTTTTAATGGAAGGGTCACAAGAAACGCTGTCCCTACGCCAACTTCACTCTCGATTTCAATTGTCCCGCCCAGTTTCTGTACAAGCCCGTACGTTATGGACAGTCCCAGACCGGTCCCAAAGTCACCCTTGGTAGAGAAAAACGGTTCAAAGATATGGGTGAGATTTTCTTCTGAAATACCAACCCCGTTATCACGAATAGTTACAAATACCTTCTGGCCGTTTTTGGGCTCGACCATCATGTTGATTTTACCACCGTTTTCCACGGCCGCAAAAGCATTGTTCAGAATATTGAGGAACACTTGTTGAAGCTGGCCTTTGTCACTTTCAATCAACGGTATATCAACATCGTAATCCCTGTATATCTTGATGTTGCGATGGCGAGCTTCCCTTTCCAGGAATCCCACCACTTCGTCAAGGAGGTGGTCGAGTTTGATAGGTTCCGAACGGGTCTGCATCTTTCGTGTAAAGCCGAGCAACCGATGCGTAACACCACTGCACCGTTCAACAGATTTTACAATCGTATCCAGGGCTTTGAGGGTTTTGTCCTTGTAGGGATACTCCTCGGAAAGTGTGGCAAGGTCGGTCAGCAATCCCGCCTTCTCGTTGATGATAGCAAGCGGATTGTTGATTTCGTGGGCTACACCGGCAGCCAGGCGTCCGATAGTCGCCATTTTATTAGTGTATTCCACGTTCAACAGGAGTTGAGTCCGATGCTGGTCTGCCTGACGAATGTGCATCATCAACTTTGTTGAACTCCATAATACCACGATAAAAATCAGAATCAGGCTCAAGATGAGGAATACGATCATATCTGACTGCTTGCTGATCCAGGCATGTACCATATGCGGCCTGGTCTTTGTCACCATCAGGATAAAAGGGGTGTTGTCAATAAAGCTGTAGCCCAGGTAACATGGCAGTTGTTCATCACGGATACGTTCTATTACCGATAAATTCGGTGTGTATTCGGGAATCGGCAAGGTTGCCTTTTCCAGCAATTCGCCATGTGATCGCGAGGGGGTTTGCAGAATACCATCACGGCTGACAATGAAGACGTCATCCACTTCATCTGAATCCGGGATATAAATAAGCCGGTTAAGCGATTCCATATCCACCGTCGCACGGAGGATGTAAAAATCGTTGTTGCCTGTCTCGTGCTTTACGGCAATGACAAAATGCGGGAAATGACGATGGCCCATGAAGACGTCGCTGACATGGGTGCCACGGATTACAACTTCGTGAAACGCGCTCTGGTCCGAATAGTCAGCACCTGCAAGGTCATATGGTCCGACATAATTCAACTGGATACCGTCAGAACTGATCACACCAAGATCAACAAAACCGCCGAATGTGTTCTTCAGGTTCTGAGAGGTGATTGCCAATTCTGCCGGATCGTATAATTCTTCTGTTGTTTTATCCTTGACTGTGAAACGCAGCGCTGCCAGGCGTTCTTCGATAATCGTTTGCAGGGATCGTGAAATGCCGACCAGGTTGCGTGAAAGGTCATAACGCAGGTCGGATTGCATGGTTTCCTGGAACATGAAATAATTGACCCCGGCCATGATGATCAGGGGCGCCTGTGCCACAATAAGAGTTAATAAGACCGAGTACCACCATAATCTGCGGTAACGGCGCAAATCTTCTGTCTTATCCGCCGATTTCAGAAATCGGCGAGGAAGAAACATCTGTTTGAAGAACTGAAGATGCAGGGTAGTGTCCACGGGCTACTCACTGCTTAACGATAGAGATTGCCGGTTGTTTACGAGTGCTTTTTCTCGTTTATGGCTGCTTGTGCTTCCTTCATTTTCGTCGCCAGCACATCGATGTTCACGGGTTTCTGTAAATAGGCGAACGCGCCAAGGTCAAGCGCGATATCACGTTCCCGGTCTGACCCGTGTCCGGTAAGGATAATCACCTCGATATCCGGGTGGCTCTGTTTTACACGTCGCAGCACTTCAATGCCGTCAATGCCCGGCATCTTCAGGTCCAGCACCATGACGTCCGGTGGTTCGTTGGCGACAAAGTCCAGCGCCTCTTCACCATCATATACAACGGCCGATTCAAGATCCCGTGTAAGCAATCGTTCGGACAAGGTATGTACAAATTCTTTCTCGTCGTCTACCAGGAGGATTCGTGAAGGCATATTCAACTCCGGTGTTGGCATCAGGGATGGGGGAGTAAAGTGTATGCCAGGGCTACATGCTGCTGACTGAACCCCCGCCACAGCAACTGCGATTTCTTCGATCTTCTTCTGGGTATGTTCCAACCGGGAAGTATACTTGTTCAGGAATATCTGAACATTTCCGTTGTCTGCTTTTACATCAATCTCATAGCCTTTCTCTGCGAGTGCGATATTGACTTCTGAAGCAAGGGCGAAGTCCGCCATCGCCTGCTCATCTTCCGGTGTTCTATTCAATGTGTCAATCGATACACCGCTGCAAATAGAATCAATGGCCTGTTCAATACTGGTTGACTGCATGGCTAAAACGATATCATAGAGGGCGTCGTCGTATGGATCATTGCTTCGTACGCGATGAGTCCAGGCGCCTCGTTCGTTATCGCCTTCATGGACTTTCTTCAGCGCCTTGTCTTTCGAGATGCCCTCAGCTTTCATGGCTGCCTCAACACGATAGTCCGTATTGGCGATCAGGCATATCTTCAGCACATGGGTAATCGAAAGAGGAATCAAATGCGTGACGTAGCCGTGCAGAACAAGGTTGTCCCGATGCAGCATATCTGCAAGGGCCGCACGTAAATAGGCAAGAGCACGTTCATGTTCTTTGGTGAACTTTCCCAGGAATCCCGGGCTTCCGGAAAGCGATCGCTTCAGCTTGTCAACCGTCAGCTTGGATCGTTTGGCTGCTTCCACTAAAACTTCTTCGTCAACACGCTGGTACCCGAGGTGATCGGCAACGCCCTGGGCGACCTCATCACCGGAACAATAAGGTCCACTGAATAACGTAATTATCGCCATCGCACAATCCTGCATCGTTTAACGTTGTACAGGTATCTACAAGCTGCAATCAGATCACAACTTTATAACCGGATCATGTATCCGCACGAACTTTCTTGGGGATGTCCTCATTGACCTGCATCTCCAGCTCGGCATGCCAGCCCGGTTTCGCGTTTTTGAACTGGCAAACCAGCAACGGACAGGTCTTGTCCTTCTTCTTCAGGCAGGTTCCCTTGTGTATGGTTTCAACTGCCTGTCGGATACTGAAATAGAAATGATCCTCGCCAATTTTCTCATACAGATGTGTTCGTTTCATCACATCAATAACATGATCGTTCAAACCGGAGAATGAGATATCATGGCCTGCCTCACGTAGTCGTGTAACTAATTGTGAAAGCAATACTTCACCTGATGCGTCCAGCTCGTTCATGCCATTGCCCACAATTAATACATGACGAAGGTTAGGCATGGACGCAACTTCCCGCAATATTTCATCTTCAAGGTAATTCACATTGGCAAAGAAAAGGGAGTTGTTGAACCTGACCACGGACATGTGTTCGCAGGTGACAAGTCCCCAGCGATCCGCGTTACGATAATGGCCGTCAGGGGTACGTGATAGAACCGCCATCTGGGGTTTCATGTTTCTCAGCAGGAACAATGCCAGCGACAAAAGGACGCCGATGATAATTCCCTTGTCCAGATGCGGCGCAAAATATAAGGTACAAACAAATGTCAGTACGGAAATAATGCCGTCATATTTTTGTGCTTTCCAGGCATGGATAAAACCGCTGACATTAACCAGGCCAATCACAGCCATCATGATAACCGAAGCCAGTACAGCCTGGGGAAGATGATAAAGCAGGGGAGTAAAGAACAGCAGTGTCAGCAATACGATCAGGCTGCTGAAGGCGCTGGACAAACCGGTAACCGCCCCCGCTTGAAGGTTGACTGCGGAACGTGAAAATGAACCTGATACCGGGTAACTCTGCGAGAGGCAACCAACCATGTTGCCCAGGCCCTGCCCGATCAGTTCACGGTTTGGATCGAGACGTTGCCCGGTACGTGCTGCCATAGCCTTGGCAATTGAGATTGCTTCCATGAATCCCAGAAGGGAAATGATGATTGCCATGGGAAGCAATTCGAACAGAATGGATAAGTTGAACTTGGGAACCGAAATCGAGGGTAAACCACGCGGGATAACACCTACTACAGCACCTCCACCTGCTAAAGTAATCTGTCCGGGATCAATTTGACGATTGCCGAGACGCAGTTTCCATTGCTTGCCGTTCACCTCTTCTTCATCTTCAACATTCTCAGGCGGGACAAACACCCCTGTTCCGTGTCCGGATTGAATGCAGGCAAAGCGGTATTCGCGCAATTCTGTTCGGAAGTGGGAAGCGCGATGCTTTAATTTCTCGATGATGACTTCCAGTTCAGCTTCCTGCGCTTCGAGGCTGATGGCTTCCACTGAATGAGCGCCGTACTCGTGAACAGCGTCCTTGGCCTTGTTGCCTGCTTCGATACGAAGATTCATCAGGGAATCGATCTGGACCAGGGTCGCATTATACTCACTGGCCAGCTTGTGGACTTCCGGCTCAATGATGTTGTCCAAAGTGGTGGTCTGGTTCTTCTCAAAGCCGATGGCCCAGGAGATAAGGGTTGTAACGACTACAGCCACCAGCACGTTGGGAATGCGTGGGTTGATACGCTTCAGCGTGATCATAATGGCAAACGCCAGGAATGCCAGGGCAAGTGTGGGCCAGTGCGTATGCTTCAACGCTGCCACCACAACCAGGTAAACCGTCTGGTAATGATGTTCAGCCTTATCGACAGTAACGCCGAACAGCTTGGAAAGCTGGGATGTGGCAATGATGAGCGCTGCGGCATTGGTGAAGCCGTTGACAACCGGATGCGATAAAAAATTCACAACCATGCCCAAACGGAAAACACCAAGGCAGAACTGGAATAAACCCACCAGGAATGCCAGCATAATGGCATACGCGATAAAAGACTCGCTTCCTGCTGTCGCCAGGGGCGCCAGGGCGGTTGATGTCATCAATGATACGATGGCAACCGGCCCGGTAGCGAGCTGATGGCTGGACCCGAACATGGCGGCGATCATCGGAGGCAGGAACGCTGCGTACAAACCATAATACGCCGGCAGATCCGCCAACTGCGCATACGCCATGGATTGGGGAACCAGAACAAGCGCTACAGTCAAACCCGAGATGAAGTCTGCACGGAGGGCTTCACCGTTGTATCCTTTGAACCAGCTCAGGAAAGGAAACAACCGATAGAGTAAAGAATTCGAAGTCAATCTTGCCTCGCAGGGTTGATGAATTCTTCGTATGTGGAACTACATGTCTTTTTTGCCGCCAGGGGATACTCTTGTGAATATATCCACAAGCAAAGTAAGCTCAGAATGAGGTGAAGCCAAGCCCGATGGAGGGAGCACTTTATTTCGTAGGTTTCTCAGTTCTCCGTTTCAGGGAGAAAACCTTGGAACCCCTGTATAATTAGGACCGTACAATTTTTGAAAACCTTCGAAGTTTTTCACATTTCAGTTGCGAGTAAGTAACAGTCACATTACATTCAAAGTTTGCGAGGTCTGCTATGATCAGATCACGTTTACCAATACTTTACGGTACAATCGCCGTTCTTGCGGCGATGTTGCTCATGGTCAGTGGCGCGCTGCTCTGGGAGGTTATGCGCCCAAATGAGGAGCCTCTGCCCTGGGAAACAGCATCCAATACAGGCGGACAGTATCAAACCAGCGGGGTGGTGCCTGCTGCGTATCTGCCTGGACAAACAGAAGTAGAAGACGGACAGATTACCAGCCCGTTTGTGGTAGTCGCTGACAGGTTAAAACCGGCGGTGGTACACATCTGGGTGGAAAAAGAGAGCGATATGTCGCTGGGTGGAACCGGCGATGACGATCTCTATAATTTCTTCCGTCAGTTCGGGTTTCAACACCCGAAAGTGCCGCATGTGAAGGGAAGCGGGACTGGAGTGATCATTGACAAGCGCGGGTATGTGCTTACGAACAACCACGTGATCGACGAAGCACGTGAGATCAACGTCAAGCTGGCTGATGGCAGCGAACGTACGGCCAAGGTCATCGGCGCTGATCCGGAAACCGACCTGGCGTTGCTGGATATCGGTGATGTGGATACAGATCATGTGGCGTACCTGGGTGATTCCGACGCCATGCGTATCGGCGACTGGGCGATTGCCATGGGGCATCCGTTGGGCCTGGAATGGACCCTGTCTGTTGGCGTGATCAGCGCCAAGGGACGTAAGGATCTGCAGATTGCAGGCCGTGGACCCCTGTTTCAGGACTTTATCCAGACGGATGCGTCTATCAATTACGGTAATTCCGGTGGGCCGTTGGTCAATATCAAGGGCGAGATCATCGGGATTAACACGGCGATTAACAGCGCCGGTAACGACATCGGTTTCGCGATCCCGTCCAATATGGTCAAGGGCGTGATCAAGGAATTGCTCGACAAGGGCTATGTCACCCGTGGTTACCTGGGTATGGTTCCGGATGAACTGAACGAACAGGTGAAGAGTTCGCTGGGAATTGACGAAGATATTGAGGGAGTCTTTGTCCGATTTGTCCAGGAAGGCACACCCGCGGATAAGGGCGGTCTGATCGCCGGTGATGTTGTGCTGGAGGTGGACGGCAAGGTGGTTGCGGAAGTAAATGATTTCCGTGTCCGCATCGCCGACCATAAACCGGGCAACGAGCTGAATCTGACCGTGCTGCGTGAAGGCAAGAAGGAGGTTCTGACCTTCATTCTCGCCGACCGTGCTGAATCCATCATGTAGAGATTCAGGCACGAGTTCTTTCCCAGAGAAGATTTTCCCATGCCCCGGCGTTCGCTGGGGTATGGGTGTTTATATCAATTGTGGACCAGGCTTGTTCATTTTCACCAGTTTCAACACATGTTATCCCAATACTATGTCATCCCCGGCTATATGTCATCCCCGGTGCTATGTCATCACCGGTAAAAATGTCATCCCCGGTGATATGTCATCTCCGGTGATATGTCATCTCCGGTGATATGTCATCCCCGGCTTGAACGGGGATCTCGAGGATATTATTGAGAATACTGAAATCAAACTGATTTGTCTCACGCAAAGACGCAAAGAAAAGAACGCGGAGACGCAAAAAAGCACGCAAATGCATAAAGGTCGCAAAGAAAAGAACGCAAAAAGAAATAACAAAAGATGCAAAGACGAAGAAACAAGGAATGACAAGGGGAAACCGAATCTCTGCAATGTCAGGACTTGTGTAACACCAGAACTAAACAGGTGATCCGAAACCTTTTCGGTTTGGGTTCATCTCATTGATAGAGTAACCATGTTTCACCAACAACGGAGACGTACATCGTGCGTGCCGACCAATCGTTGGAAAAGTACCTCCAGGAAATCGGCGAAGTTGACCTGCTGACAACTGAAGAGGAGATTGATCTCGCCAGACGGATACGCAAGGGCGAACAGACGGCCCTTGAAAAATTAACCAAGGCGAACCTCCGCTTCGTGGTAAGTGTGGCCAAGCAGTACCAGAACCAGGGCCTTTCCTTGGGGGACTTGATTAACGAGGGCAACCTCGGCCTTATCAAGGCAGCCAAGCGGTTTGATGAAACCCGTGGATTCAAATTCATCAGTTACGCGGTATGGTGGATCCGTCAGTCGATTCTGCAGGCGTTGGCCGAGCAGAGTCGTGTCGTGCGCTTGCCGTTGAACCGTGTGGGCGCTCTGAACAAAATCGGGAAGGCGTACAGCAACCTGGAGCAGACCTACGAACGTGAACCCAGCCCGGAAGAAATCGCAGACGCGCTGGACATGACCCCGTTCGAGGTAACCGACACGCTCAAGATGAGCGGACGTCACCTCTCCATGGACGCGCCGTTCAACCAGGGTGAAGACAACCGTCTGCTGGACATCCTGCACAACGATCTCGAACCTCAGCCTGATAACAGCCTGATGAGCGAGTCGTTGAAAAAGGAAGTGGACCGTGCGCTCGCCACTCTATCCCCACGTGAAGCGGAAGTCATCCGGCTCTATTTCGGGCTCAATATCGAACACCCGCTTACACTGGAAGAGATCGGCGAGAAGTTCAGCCTGACCCGTGAACGTGTCCGCCAGATCAAGGAAAAGGCGATCCGTCGCCTGCGCCACACCAGCCGTAGCAAAGCCCTGAGGACGTACCTGGGGTAACAGAAGTTGACAGAGATGTTATATCAGGGACGCGAATAGCGTCCCTTTTTTTCTCTAATATGTAAAAACTGTTATAATCCTCAAATCATAATAGTCTCATGGAACGCCAAAAGTTTCCTATAGAATCATCAGGTAGATCATCATTTCTTACAGTTTCATATTTTAAGAGGTTAATTATCGCCACTTGCGGCCTGAAAAAGTGTTTTGTAGTTCCTGATGTTGCTCTAGTTTCCTCTTTAACAATGTTATATTCTATTAATAGATCCAATAGAGTTTCCCAATAAGGATCCCTGAAAATAGAAAACATTGTATCATCTTCAAGACATAATATATTTGTTCGTCTGTATTTCTGAACGACTCTTTGCAATAACTCAATTGCATTCTTAGCACTATCTGATAATATAGGAAGTGAAGGAGTTTGATCAGGAGTACCTATCAGAGACAAAATTTCTGACATTCGTGATGGCACATAAGTATCACCTTCACCACTAATATTAACAATACAAGAAAGATTACCACCTGGTATAATTCCCTTGATATCAAGATGGGTTGTGTCAGAAACTATAATACGAGTTATTAGGCAATTGTCGATCTTGCAATTGTAAAATTTTGTGGTACTTAAATTAATATTATTGAAATTGCAATTGTTGAATATGATATTATTAAAAATGGATAATTCAAAACTTACATTAATAAAAGATAAATAAGACAGGTTAATATTATCAATATTTTTAACTATTTTAATAGCAGTGGCAATAATCGATCCCAAATTTTGTCTTCTATTTTCTTGTAATACACTATTACGCTTTATGTGATCTAATAATTCAAAACAATATATCGCATTATTAATATCTATTGCTGAATCAATAATCTCATCAGGTATTATGCCACGATCTATAAATGTAGACATGCTAATAGGACTTGTAAATTTTACTCTTAATGCATTTGATAGAAAATAATCAAAGTATACTTCATGTTCAAACCGAAAACGACGACGACCACCACTACTATCAGTTCTAAAACCATGATAACTAGAAATTTTAGCGATAAATTGTTGTGCAGCGTCACCAATTAAATCTGTTGCATCTGCTGCAAACTCAGCTAAAGCTCTCAATTCATCTTCACCTAGATCTCTGCTTTCCGATTGCCACATATATTCGGTAGCTTCTATAAAAAGTTGTCTATGAGTATCAATGGGAACCAATGGGTTGCCATCTCTATCAACAATTTTGCTTGATTCTCTTTTAACATACGCATCAACTAAATATTCGAGAAGTGACTGATTCCCATAATCACCATTATGAATGTCAACAAATTCTGGAAATCGACTTGCAAAGAAAGGTTTGCTTAAAAGGCTGCGATCCTTTTCATCCATAGAATCTAACGCTGATTGGTCTTTATGATCGAGGGTAGTCAGATTTCTTGCTAAAGCTAAGTATCTATGAATTTCTTTGTCACCCCAAGGTAATAGAGTGATTGGTTCTACATCATAGTGTGCATCTAGAAGATGATCAGCTGTATTCTTACCAATAAATTCAATATCATAAAATGCAGATCGTGCAGATACAATAATCGAACCACGTCCTTTTACTTCCGATAAAAAATTCTGTAATGAACCAAAAGCATCACCATATCCAGCAACGCCAAGCAATTCATCAAAACCATCTATAATAGGAACTAATAATCCATGTCGAACCAAAGGATAAACAGCATCTCTTGTAAAACCTGCACGAAGGTCATCAAGTACACCAGAAATAGCATCACGAAGATTAGAAAGTGACCTGCCTTGCGCAGAAACATATAAAAAAAGATAATCACTTTGTTTGGATTTGTACTTCCTAGCCTGAAGTCCTGTAAGGTGACGTAAGAGAGTAGTTTTACCAGTACCAGCATCACCCTTGACAAAGAGCATTTTGGTCTTTCCTGATGAATCGTATAATGCTTTGTCAACAATATTATACAATAGGTCATCAGAAATAGCTTCTTTATTTTCACCTTCCAGCATTGCTTGTGTTGAGACGTAGCTAGGTTCAGGTTGGAAAGATCCTTCAATTGCCTTACATAGTTGATTGAAATCTGCCATGTCTTGTGCAACAAGGAACGACCGATAAGATTCTCCAACTAAATTAGTATCACCTTTAGGTAACCAGCGAAAGTCCCCTTCTGTTGATAAACGAAAAGAAGCTTTGCGTTCATGGCCTCGGACAATCCAGGTTGCATTAAGAAAGCGACTATCAATATCAACATCAATTTTGGTCCTAGGATCTGCGAAACCAGAGAGATCCTTATCTATCACACCAGCCCAATAAAGAATTAGGTCTTCCATGTGTAGTCCTTTCAAAATAGAATATCAGTAGTAACAAAAATAGACCCGAATAATATAAGTATAATTCAAATAGAAGTGTCAATAGTTATAAATAAAATCATGAATTATCATGTCACTTGAAGAGTGTGTTCACCGTGAATTGAAAAATCTCTCCAAGTCCCCCCGATCTCTTTTCCCTGCTTGTTTTCCGCTAAAAGTATAGTTGTCCTAACATGTGTTAGGAATATCAGACAAACAACTTGACCGTGGCACAAATGGGAGGCAACCATAAGGTAAAACCGTTACCACACGCTTACGATAAACTCAAAGGCATTTCCAAAGCTGCTCATTCCGTCTACCTTCG
The DNA here is from genome assembly GCA_963669175.1 of bacterium. GTDB lineage: Bacteria > Electryoneota > Electryoneia > Electryoneales > Electryoneaceae. The sequence goes on along the minus strand of OY769902.1, from coordinate 4,194,513 downwards.
ATGATTTTCAAGTATGCTGGATGAAACCCAGTAGTGGTTGATCATACCGTCTTCAGCATTTGTGTAAAACCAGAACTTTCCGTCAGCAGATATCCCTTGTATCGTCATTTCTGGACCTATTGGTACTGGTTCGGACCAGGTGCCATCCCAATTGTTGAACGAGATATAGCCCTCAATGTCCTCCTGAAGGCCGCCGGGACGGTCTGAAGAAAAAAGGATGTAGCTTTCGTCAGGTGCAATCAGGGGCCTTGCCTCAACATAGGGCGAGTTCACAGGTTCACCGAGGTTCTGCGGTTCAGAAACTAGCAGAAACTAGGGACAGACGGTAGTTATTGATGCTGATAACATATTTATTTTATAAGAATTGCCAATCATCAGCATCCGCCCTTGGTTTCCCTTGTATTCTCACGTTATCGTTTTGAGCATGAACCTTAAAACTTACCAAATTCGTGCAGCCCGACCACAACCTTTTGCCATAATCTAATACGTACGGAGAAGTTCAATCTGTCCGTGCAGAACATCATAGGACCGGAAGTGGAGATGCTGGTATGCAGGTGCGGCCTCTTTTGGCCTGGAAAACAGCGGGTACCAGTAGCTGCTTGAAGATACTCGCAGTCTATCGCGTAAAACTGACTCACGGTATCCCGACGGTACCTGATCTACAGAACTTCTATCAACGCTCCTGCCCTTGTTTTTCTTAATAGGTGAATTATCTATATTGTGCAGCGTATTTGTGTTGAGTGGGGAGAGGCTGCGGCATTCATTGTTTTTCTATTCACGTGCCCGGCTCGGGGTTACGATCCTTTAGATACCGGTATAAATGACCGACGTGTTCGGTTTGTAGCTTGACGGTTCGATGCTATTCAATTCACTCACATTTTTTCTTTTTCTACCGATTTCATTCCTCCTTTACTGGGCGCTGCAGCGGGCCGGGTTGAAGTGGCAGAACCTGTTCCTTTTGATCGCCAGCTATGTTTTCTACGGTTGGTGGGACTGGCGCTTTCTCAGCCTGATTTTCTTCAGTTCCGTCGTAGATTTTCTCGTTGGCGCTGCGCTTCATCGTTCGAGTGTTGAACGGACGCGCAAAATCCTGCTGTTTGTCAGCCTGGGTGTCAACCTGGGCTTGCTGGGATTTTTCAAGTATTTCAATTTCTTTATTGATTCCTTTGCCGACTTGCTTACCCTGCTGGGATTGCAGGTGAATCCATGGACATTGCAGGTAATCCTCCCAGTCGGCATCAGCTTTTATACCTTTCAGACTCTCAGTTATTCCATTGATATTTATCGTCGCAAGATTGAACCGACACACGATCCGGTTGCCTTTTTCGCGTTTGTCAGTTTCTTTCCCCAGCTTGTCGCCGGTCCTATCGAACGAGCTTCCAATCTCCTACCCCAGTTCACGAAGAAAAGAAGCTTTGATTTTGATGCCGCGCGTGACGGTTCCCGTCAGATTTTGTGGGGTTTCCTGAAGAAGGTTGTGGTCGCGGATAATATCGCGCCGCATGTCGATACGATCTTTTCCAATCACCAGGCGTATGACGGTGTAACCCTGTTCATCGGTGTGTTTTTCTTCGCCATCCAGATCTACTGTGATTTTTCGGGATACTCGGATATCGCTATCGGTGTAGCGCGTCTGTTCGGTTTCCAGCTCATGCGCAACTTTGCGTATCCCTATTTCTCACGTGATATCGGGGAATTCTGGCGACGGTGGCATATTTCGCTTTCCTCCTGGTTCCGGGATTATGTCTATATCCCGTTGGGGGGGAGCCGCGCCAGCACATCGCGCCGCATCTTCAATATTGTTGTCACTTTCACCGTGAGCGGGTTCTGGCACGGCGCCAACTGGACGTTCATCATCTGGGGGCTGTTGAACGGCCTCTATTACATCCCGCTTATGCTTCAGGGGAAACAGAAAGCACATACGGACGTGGTCGCGAAAGGCCGCCTGTTGCCAACATTTGGCGAGGCCGGGGCAATCGCGGTTACGTTTCTTTTAACATTGATCGCCTGGGTGTTTTTCCGTTCTGACAGTGTCGCCGACGCTTTCCTGTTCCTTTACGGGATCGTGAGCCGACCTGTTTTGAGCGGAATGGTTTATACAGGCTATGTTGTTCCTATTCTCGGGTGTTTGGGGCTGCTGGCCTTTGAATGGCTGAACCGTTCACGCCAGCACGGTTTGGATATCCCACACTGGCCTTTCCTGGTACGGTGGGGATTGTACTACCTGGTTATCATGTTGATCGTGCTGTACGGTGCGACGGGTGAACAGGAATTCATTTACTTCCAGTTCTAAGATGATACGACGCTACATACTGCGACTGTTCTTATTCTCCATACCCCTGTGGTTGTTCGCAGGGATCATGGTGCTGGTGGATTCCATGGACTTTTTCACGTCAATCCAGGCTCTACCACCAATCGGCAGATTCGCACGAAAAATCAAAACGGATAATTATCTCAGTACCGATCGCAACTATGACGCGTTCATTCTGGGCAGCAGTCGAGTGGATCGTTTCGATGCCAAAGTCGCTGATTCCCTGGGCTATTCATGCTACAATTTCTTCATCTTCAACAGCCGCATGGAAGATGAATACTGCATTATGCGTTTTTTGCTGGATCACAACAATATCCCTATCAAGCACGTAATACTCGGTCTTGATCCGGATATGCTGCACAATACACGTGATATGGATTGGCGTCTATTGGCGACGCCAAATCTGAACCGTTACCTGGATGAAAAAGATCGTGCGGGGATAAAGGATCAGACAGCGAGAATTGTCCAGGTTTACTGCCGGATGGGATTACGCTCGCTTGTTTATTCCCTGAAGGGGATCAATAAAGGGAAAAACTCGCAGATGGTGGTGGAAAACGGCAACCTGGTGACAACACCCTTGCCGGCCTGTACCATTACCCAGAATCTTATCGAGAGTGTTAAAAAGGAATATATGCCCATGTTGGCGCCTTTTACCGCACTTGATTCAACACGCCTTTCCTACCTGGACCGTCTGATCGATCTCTGCGCAGCCAACAACATCAGGCTCAGTGTCTTCATCACCCCGCTTCATCCTGAATTGCAGGCTTTCCTGGCAGAGGGGACACAGTTCGACAGCCTGCAGACTTCGCTGATCGAACGAATGTCGCATATCCAGGCAAAGGGGTACTGGTTCTACGATTTCTCAGTCCCGGAGAAGTTCGGAGGCCGTAACGAAGATTTCCACGATGCCGCCCACATCGGTTCCTTTAACAGTCGACGCATTCTTGAACTGGTGCTGGAACCTACAGACACGACCGCGCAGCAAATCCCTTAGCATCCGAGCTTTGCTTTGCAGTTTGTAGTGCTGCTAACAACCCTGTTCGCAACGTTTCTCCGATCTCTATCCTCGCCAGCAATTTCCCATTCCCGACTTGCTCATTGCAGGATCATGAGGGCAAGAGTAGCGAGTGTTGTTGTCATTGTGATCATGTCCACCAGCACACCCTGCAAATCGGGCCATGCGAGATGCTGTTCCTTTTTCAATTTTTCACTTCCATATGTCATCCCCAGCGCAGAGTCTGTCCCCGAATGGTGTAGTCGGGGACGGGGATCTCGCAGTGCTCGTGAATAGCCAAAACACAACGAACAACAACTTTACAACTTCTGAATGATTCACAGGATGTGCAGAATTGTGAACGATGATCAGGATAGGGAAATAATTGAATGATATAAGGTTGTATTTTTTCAGCGTCCTGTTTCCTTCTTTACCTTTTTTTCGTTTTTTTACTTTCTTTACATCTATACTTCTAAATCTTTTTTTTTTCGATACATAGCATGGGATTGCGTTTCACAGACTCTATCACTAAGTTAATAATCCTCATCCTATGGAGGAGACATGTTTGTAATGAGTCACACGTATGCACGAAAGCGTTATACAGCTCACGTGCTTAGGAACGGCCTACAAGAGATCAGATGGAGCTGCTTTCCCCGCCTTCTCTGTCTGATGTTCACCCTCGTGTTGTCAGTCAGTACCCTGCTCGCGGAGACGTTCGTCTCAGGTGAAGTATCCGGCGTGTGGGACACGGACGGCTCTCCCTATCTCGTTACCGACACCCTGATCGTCCCCGGAGGCGACACGCTCCTGATTGAGCCGGGAGTGATAGTCGAATTTCAGGATCAGACCGATTCGCTCAAGTATCCCGTCATTGTCCTTGGAGCGTTGTTGGCGAATGGTGCGCTTGGTGATTCGATTCTGTTTGTATCAGAGGACTTCGCTTTCGGTGGGTTCAGGGCTCCCATGGACTCAGAAGACTCACGTATCGAGATGTCCTATTGTGTGGTAGATTCCGTACAGTGGGGGTTTGACCTCTATTATGGTTCCACACATCTGCAGCATAGTCGAGTAGTTGCTTCTTATCGCTTTTTCAAGAGCGAGTTTAATACGGATAGCATCGAATATTGTTATTTCAATTCAATCCTTCCGGACAGCGGTTTTCCTCTCATGAACATTTCCCTCCTTTATGGCGAGGATTACACGTTCATCAATAACACTGCGCCATTGGGAAATGTTGCATTGAACGGGAACTCCAATCCAGTTCATCACAATTTTTTAGGCCAGCTAAGCGTTCGGTCAGATACAACAATCATTCATGATAATCAATTCTATAATTGCAGCACGATTCCTCCCCTGGCTCAGACCAGTCATGTTGACTTCTATAATAACCAGGTGCGGCTTGAGGATTCAGTCAACATTGCACGTTGTGTTACATTTAGAGAATCCGAAGCAATGGTACATAACAATACATTTCCAAACCTGCTTGCTCACGATTCTTCTGTTAATATCTTTGATAACATCATCATTTCAGACCGAACTCCCCATCACGCAACGATTGTATTGAATACATGCACCGGAACGGTACACCGCAATGTGATTTCTGGTGATGCTTATGCAGATAACTTTCGTCTTGATCTGGGTGGGAATATTACTGTCAGCAACAACACAATTAAAGTGAATGGGGACCGAGGTATCTGGCTTCGAACGGATGTAGAAACCACCATCGAGAACAATATCTTTCTTGGAGATGGGGGATCTTGTACAGCGATTGAACGATCAGTGAATGGACTTCAGCCAGCCAGTATCAGTTACAACAGTTTCTATGAGTTTGAAGAAATCACGGGCGATGTGGAGCTGGACGAGGGTAACCTTTTTGAGAATCCTTTCCTGGCGGGCGGTGATCCGTTCGATTACACCTTACAAGCTAACAGTCCCTGTATTGACGCCGGTGATCCGGACAGCGATGATGATCCGGACGGCACCCGTGCTGATATCGGATGTTTCTACTACGATCAATCCATCGACAACCCGCCGGTCCAGACCATCCCCGAAGAAGTCTTTGCGCAAACAGGCCTACCGCTTCGCATTCAAATTACTGCCACCGACGACAACGGCCCCTTCAGCTTCACTTTCCCGGACTTGCCGGAATGGTTAAGTGAGGAGGATGAGCTGGACTGGGTGGGCGATACAACTGCTGTATCGGGAATCGTCCCAGAAGATGCGGAAGATTTCAGTTTCACGGTGATCGTGGAGGATGGCGAAGGACAGACCGATTCGTCGATTGTCACGGTGGATGTGGACCAGCGCACTCTACTAAGTGGCGAAATCAGCGGTACGCTATGTGTGGAGGATAGCCCGTTCTACGTGGTGGAAGATATTGTCGTCCCCGAAGGTGATAGCCTGGTCATCGAACCGGGGTGTGAATTGCAGTTCAGGTATGTGGAGGATGAAGAACAGCAAATAGGAATAGATTGTTATGGTACCCTTATCGCAGAAGGTATGGTAGGTGATTCCATTCGTTTCACTATGGACAATGAAGAAGCTGTTATTGGTGGATGGGCAGGTATTAAGGTTGTTGGAAATGGCGATACAAGTCGTGTTATGTATACGGTGTTTGCTTACGGACAAAGCTGCATAATTACCGATTCATTGGCTATTATAAATATCGCTAATTCATGCTTTATACAGTGCGAGCTTTATACATTAGATATAAATTCAAATTCAACCATATCAATCATACAGTGTAGATTTTTCACCGACGTAGATAGGCCATTCAGATTTATTTATGGGAGAAATAGTTTTATATCGATAGATAGTTGTATATTTATTGATGTAGAGATGGAAACATTTGGATCATCTGGAATAACTGTAGAATATTCAGAATTATATATTAGTAATTCGCATTTTTATAGAGCTAAGGGAATATCATTAAACTATGAAAGTGTTGGCCATATTCGAAATAATTATTTTTATGGTGTTGGTGTTTCAGAATCAAATAATTCTTCATTAACAATAGAAAATAATATTTTTTATGCGGCTGAACGTATTATTGAAAACGCACTTGTTTTCAGTTCTCCTACGGATATCGCGCGCAATAACGTGTTTATTGAGCATGATAGGGCTGTAAGGTTTTTTGATAATTCCGGTGGTTCTTTTTTTCCTGTCATCATGAACAATATATTCCAAGATTGTTCTATTGGCATACAAAATAATGAGGATTTGAATCGCAATTTTCTGGTTCAATACAACTGTTTTTGGAGTAACGATACCCTTGCGGTTAGCTGTCCATTGGACTCGACGAACCTGTTTGTAAATCCGGGATTTGCAGACAGTCTTTGTCACCTTTACGAGGATTCTCCCTTGATAGATGCTGGTCATCCAGATTCCAGTTTCTTTGATCTTGACGGAACCCGAAACGATATCGGTCGTTGGGGAGGTCCCTATGGAGAACTTTACGAATACCCTGATTGGATAAAAGAAGCAAAATCGGATTTACCTACCGAGTTTCAGGTATTCTCTCCATATCCCAATCCTTTCAATTCTTTTGTGACTGTCTCCTACGCTATTCCAAGCGTTATAGATGTTGACATACGGATTTATAATCTAGTCGGCCAAACAGTTCTTGCTCTACCTTCTAGTAGGCAATTGGCTGGAAAACATAGCATTACCTTTGAGGCAGCTTCACTTGCTTCCGGTATGTATATCATCGAAATCAAGGCTGGAAAGGAGGTGGAAAGACAAAAAGCCATTCTGTTAAAGTAGAAAAAAAAGCTGGACGGGGACTCGTTTGCCCACGAACCCGTCCAGCGCAGAAAAACAGTACTTCAGGAGTACTGTGTCCATTTGTAATATAGGAGTTTACGATGAGTAAGCAAAGCGCAATTCTCTTAGTATTTGTCACAGTTGAGATATTGATGTATGCCACTGTTGCTTGTGCAACAGATATAAACGATGATCTTCCAGGTTCGGTAACTTGGACAACTGGTGGGAATCCATATATTCTGAACCCAAATGGCAATATATCAAATCCTGGTGCAATTACTCTCTTGTCTGGAACTTTAACCATCGAGCCCGGTGTCGTAGTAAAATTCAACGACAACTACGGCGACTTCTCGCTTATCATCAACGGCGGCGCAACTCTAACGGCTGCAGGTACTTCGAATAGCCCGATCACTTTCACCAGTAGTACTGGAACAGGTGCCGATGATTGGGGATCAATCAAGTTCATGGGGGCTGCTGGCGCTGGAAACAGGGCAACTGGCACGTTTGACAACTGCATCATCCAGTACGGTGGGGATATTGAGGAATCTCAGAGTACAAACATATCCGGTCCGATTGTATTGTACGAATATGCTGATGTGACTGTGACAGATTGTGAGATTGGCGATTCCTACGGATCAGGAATAGGCGTTGATTACAGTACTATAGCAGGTTTTAATACTCTTGATGCCATCGGAAACCTGATCTATAATTGTCAAAATGGTATCCTGATCAGCGATCATGGAGTTACAATCCAGCAGACTATCGCGAATAATACGATTATCGGCATGGTCAGCAGAGCTGATAATGGCAATGATGGGAATGGAATTTACATCGATTTTGGTGTTGATGTCACTGACTTTGCGGTAACTAACAATACGATAATTAACTGCGATGGTCACGGTATCTATTCCACACATTTTGACTATTTGGTAAACAACACTGTAGCTCATGTCAGAAAAGCAGGCTTCTATCTTCTCACTAATGCCGGTAATGATCCAACCGTTGAGAACAACATTATTTATGATTACGATGATGATGCTTCAGGTGGGGATGAATATGGAATCTACTCCGATGCTGCAATCACTGTAGACTACAACTATGTTTATGGTCGCGGAGGGACAAGGGAAGGCAGCAATGTTACATTCAACGGTAACGGGATACAAAACAACAGTGATCCGGGATTTGCTATTGATAACAGTAGCGTGAACGATCCTACAGATTCTTACAACTATCACCTCCTCTGGAACTCCGTCTGCCTCCATGAAGGAAACAATAACGATGTTGGCAACAACCTCAACGGTACCACTACAGATATGGGAGCCTTCGGTGGTGGTGATTGCGCAACTGGCGATTACTATGTCGCTGTAGGTGGCACACTGCCCGATGGTGGCTCTATACATGTTATTGATGATTCTCCATACCGGGTTGTGTCAGATCTGACAGTTCCCAATGGTTATGATTTCGCAATTACCAATGCACTTGACCGAACTTCAAGTATCGTTCTTGAGTTTATGCCTGGAACCGAGCTCAATGTTATAGGCGATCTGGAAGTGGATGGCGGATCAGCGAATTCTAATTCGTGGATCGAATTCAAACCCTACATCCAGGCGCAGAAGTGGGATGGTATCGTATTCACACCTTATCTCTTCGATTTCCTCCCATCTGGCGACTTTGTAGCTGCGAAAATTTATTACTCAGATGATGATGGCATTGTGCTTTATTCAGGGGTTGATCTTTCCCTGGACTGTGTCACGATTGAGCACTGTGATGGATATGCAGTCGATAATAGCGGTGGTTCACTCGATATGGCGAATTGTACCATCCGCTATAACAATACAGGTGGAATCCGGTATTTGAATACCAGCGATGGGCAAGTCAAAGGTTCGACTATTGCGGAAAATGGTGGGATTGGTATTTATCTTTATAACAGTACGCCATCTTTTCGCGAAAATACTGTCGCTGAGAATGGCAAAAACGGCATTTACTGCGGCAGTGGCAGTGATGTCACGTTGGGGGTTGAGGGATCGTATCTTGGGACGCGTTTCCAGGAGAATGGTGAAGATGCTGATAATCAGAAAGAGCGTGCCGAGATTCGGATTGATGCGAGTACGCCATATTTCAAGAATTGCCATAACGATTTCGTATGTTCTGCCTACGCTGATCGTCCTTATCTGTTGTATGATAATGGGACTATACCATCATATAATGGAAAAGGAAATTACTGGATCGGTTATTCCCCAAATTCACCGGATTGGTTTTATCCAGCAGATTGTGTAGACCTTACAGATGCAGATGCCAGCGCTAATAGAACCGCATATACAACGGAATACTTTCAACTGGCCAGTCAGGCAGAGTATGCTGGAAATTATGCAAGCGCATCCGAGCTGTACCTTGCATCTCTTGCAGATAATCCGCATCCCGCAGCACTTCGTGGCTGGATTCGTTGTGAGTCTTATCTGGACACTGATGAAAGCGATCTGATCGTGGATCTCGAGGATTATCTGGACGATATTGATTTGGGAAGTGCGGCTTTCTGGGCCAGGATTGTATTACAAAACCAGATAGCGGATTATGAAAGCTCCATTGAGCAGTTTGACGATATGATTGAAGATGCAGAAACGGAGTTGGATTCGCTACGTGGTCTTATCGGACAACTCACCACATATTACCAGATGGCATTGAGCAGTGGCGGTGGTGGATATGGAACTAATTCGGCAGGTAGCCAAGAATACGCCGCTTTTGGCCTGCCGAAGTTAGGTGTAAACGAAGAAATCATTCCTCTAAACGAGGCTGATTTTGAGCAGAAATGGGCTGCGTTACATGAATCGATGAACCATACCAGTAAGCTTGACGGTACAACTCTCCCAACAGAATTTTCCTTGCACCAGAATTTTCCGAATCCATTCAACCCGACCACCACGTTGAGCTTTGACCTGGTGCGTCCTGAAACGGTCAAGCTGTCGGTGTACAACATCATGGGGCAGGAAGTGGCGAAGTTGGTGGACCGTCCAATGCAGGCGGGTACGCATAGCGTGACCTTCGATGCCAGCCAACTTGCCAGCGGGATGTATTTCTACCGCATCGAGGCGGGAGCATTCACCGATATGAAGCGGATGGTGCTGGTCAAGTAAAAAAAGGTGAAGAAGGTAAAGAAGTAAAGAAGGTTAAGAAAGTTGAAAAGGATGATGCCAGGAATAGGGCGTTTCCTGTTTCTGATTTTTTGCCCGGCTGGTTAGCAGCCGGGTTTTTTCGCTCATAGCGGGACACCGTGAACCACCCCTGCTCTCCAAGTCCCCCCGACCTCTTTTCCCCGCTTGCTTTCCGCTGAAAGTTTAGCTAACCTAACAAGTGTTAGGAGAAGCAAACTACCATACCATAGCACTGGAGGAGAAGATGAAGGGCAACCATCAGGTAAAACCGTTACCGTACGCTTACGATAAACTCAATGGCATTTCCGAGCAGGTCAACACGTGGCATCATGACAAGCATTATGCCGGGTATGTGGCAAAGCGTAACGAGATCGAGAAGAAGTTGGAGGAGTTTGGTGACAAGAGTGGCGCCAATGCTAACTTCAGCGAGTTTGGCGAGTTGAAGCGTCGTGAGACATTTAACGCGTCCGGCCAGATCCTGCATGAGATCTACTACGATGTCATGGGTAGTGACGGCAGCTACAGCAATGATCTTGCGGTGATCAAGAAGATCGAAGCTGATTTCGGCAGTTTTAATGCGTGGAAGGCAGACTTCAAGGCCACGGCTATGGCCAGCCTGGGCTGGGCGATCCTGAGCTTTGATCCGACCGATGGCGCGTTGCACAATTTCCTCGTGGACATGCACAACAACGGTGCCGTGTGGGGCGCGTCCCCACTGGTTCCGGTCGACGTGTTCGAGCATGCGTACTACTACGACAACGGGCCCGATCGCGGGAAGTATGTTGACGCGTTCCTCGAGAACCTGAACTGGGAAAAGATCAACGAGCTGTATTTGAAGGCGAATCCGGCTTAAAAACGAGAGAAGTTCTCATTCCAGCGAAGCAAGGTGTCTCAGAATCACTGATGCTCTCATTCCAGCGAAGGCTGGGATCCAGTCAGGTTGCGATATTACAAGAGGTTAAGTGTTGTCAAGATACGCGGTACATTGAGAGCCGTTCAAGTGTCCAAGTTGTTATTTTGTCGATATTTGCCTGGATCCCAGCCTTCGCTGGGATGAGATTTGTCTTGATTTTTTGAGTTTATATAGGAGATTTCAGAAAGCGGGGTTCGTATGCCTCTGGCATTTCGTAACGCCCCCCACGAGTGCCGGCGGGCATTGCACCCCGCGATTATTTAACCGGACTGATGATTGTCAGTCCGGTTTTTTCAGGTCATATTTCAATAGGAACAAGGTATGCGTGCTGTTTATATAAATAGACTTTTCCTTCCAAGCTATCCCGAAAGAATCGTCCGATTGATTGCATAATCTTTTAGCTTCCCATAAGGCCGGAAAGCCTGATGTCGGAAGTAGGGAGGTATCCCGAAATCCGGAAAGCCTGATGTTGGAAGCAGGGAGGTATCCCGCAGGGATTAGATAGGTGAGCCCTGGGTACGTGCCAAACAGACGGCACGTGCCCAGGGCTCACCTATCCAACTCCTTCGGAGTTGCCTCGGTATTGAAAACCGAAGGACTTGATTCTCTGAATTAGTATAAACCACCGCCGGGCAGCCTTCTACGCTTCGCTTCGTCGTGCTTCAAGCCGGCGGGGCCAACTAGAAAGGATTTCATTCTCCCACCGTCTCTCGAAGGGAATTCCGTTTCAGAATCGCTGTTGTTTCGCAATATTTGTGAAGCATATTTAGCCAGTGACGACATTCACTAAACAACGGGAGAAGATCATGCCTTACACATTACCGGAACTGCCCTACGCATACGATGCGTTGGAACCGCATTACGACAAGGAAACGGTCACCCTGCATCACGACAAGCATCATGCCGGGTACGTGGCAGGATTGAACGCCGCGCTGGAGAAGCTGGAGAAGGCGCGTGAAGCGGGCGATTTTGCCGCGGCCAAGGCGTTGAGCAAGGAAGTGGCGTTTCATGGCAGCGGCCACATGCTGCATACCATCTTCTGGACCAACATGAAGCCGAACGGTGGCGGTGAGCCGACGGGCGCGTTGATGGATGAGATCGTAGCGTCTTTCGGGAGTTTCGATGCTTTCAAGAAGCAGTTCCTGGCCGCGACGAACGCCGTCGAAGGCAGCGGTTGGGGTATCCTCGGCTGGCACAAGGATCTGGGCAAGCTGCTGGTGCTTGAGGCGGAAATTCACCAGAACCTGACCGTACAGGGAATCATTCCGATCCTGGTATGCGATGTCTGGGAACATGCCTACTATCTGAAGTACCAGAACGTACGTCCGAACTGGACCGCGACCTTCATGGATCACCTGGTCAACTGGGATGATGTGGCTGCACGGTTTGACGCTGCCAAGTAATACCTGTTTTGTTCGAAATCCGGGACTGGCTCGCAATGGGGCGGTCCCGCTTTTTTATAGCATGGATCATGGACGTGACAAGTGCATCCAATAGTGAACGTGACTATTTTAGCGACAGCGAACAACGAAACCGGAGATGCCATGAAGAGCATAACCAAAGTAAAACTGGAAGACGTCAGTAAAATGCGCTTTGCCGCAACCACCGGAAGCGGGCATACCGTCTATATGGACAGCATGCCGAATGTGGGCGGAGATGACAGCGCGGCACGTCCCGCCGAACTGCCATTTGTCGGACTGGCCGGATGCACCGGAATGGACGCAATCAGTATCCTGCGCAAGATGAAACAGGATGTCCAGAGCTACGAAGTAGAAGTGGAAGGTGTGGACCGTACCGAAGAATATCCGAAGTACTGGAAAGAGATCAATGTGGTGTTTCACGTGACTGGTGATGTCGATCCCAAGAAACTGGCCCGGGCAATCAATCTCAGCCGCACACGTTATTGCGGTGTATCCGCCATCATGAAAGGCGTGGTGAAATTCCACTATTTCTATGATTTGAATGGGGAACGAGTTGAACTCGGAGAGCCTGACGAAGATTGACCAAACATACTACATTTATAGTGTGGGCGCTTGAACGGGAGTCGAGCGTCCATTTTATATGTGGGCGCATGAAAGGGGAGGCACATGCGCGCGTTATTGATGCTGACAATGGTGATCACATGCTGTTTACTCAGCATGGTAGCCTATGCTGCAGGGAATGGTTCAATTCGTGGTGAGGTTGTAAATGCAGTCACAATGGAACCGATACCGGCAGCGAATGTAATGATATCCGGCAGTAATCGTGGGGCTGCGGCAGATCTGGATGGTAATTATAAGATCAGCGCCCTTGAACCGGGCACGTATCATGTAACGGCGTCGGCTTTGGGGTATGAAACGAAGACAATTGCGGAGATTGTTGTTCGTCCCAATCGTTCTGCCGAAGTCAATTTCACACTCCAACCAACGGCGATTCAATCCGAAGAAGTCGTTTTCACCGCAGGGTATTTCCAGCAACCATCTGTGGACATGCCAACGTCTGCCCGTTCCTTACGTTATGAGGAAGTCCGCCGAGCGCCGGGCGCTGTTGAGGATGTACAGCGCATGATACAGGCTTTGCCGGGGGTGGCCGGCGAGTCTGATCAGAACAATGAGATCGTGGTACGCGGCGGCAGTCCTAACGAAAACCTGATCGTCATGGACGGAATCGAGGTTGAAAATATCAATCACTTCGGCTATCCTGGCGCCAGTGGTGGACCGATCAATGCGATCAACGCTGAATTTCTGAATGAGGTCACCTTTGCTTCCGGCGGTTTCTCAGCACGCTATGGTGACAAGCTTTCCAGTGTCCTGGACCTGGAATTGCGTGAAGGCAGCCGTCAACAGTACGCAGGTTGTCTTGATCTGAACATGTCCGGATCGGGCGGCAACATTGAGGGACCTATACACAAGGGGAAAGGCAGTTTTCTTGTTACCGGACATCGGAGTTACCTGGACCTGATGCATGATGCAGTCGGTTTGGAATCCATTCCGCAATACTGGAGCACACAGGGCAAAGTTGTCTATGATCTGTCGGATCGTCACAAGTTGACCATGAATGCCCTGTACGCGGATGACTGGATCGATATTGAATCCGATGATAATGACGATAGTTACAGTCGTGGTGCAGAAGTCGTTGAAAATAAGAATCGAAAGTTTGTCAGTGGTCTTCGTCTTCGCAGCCTGTGGGGAGTGGGGTATACAGAGCTGATCCTGGCGAGGACCAGCGCGTTCTATACAGTCGATGTCAAAGAGATTGACGAAGATTCACTTGGTCATAACATCGAAACTCCCTATGTCCAGAACACACATGATGAGATCAACTACCAGATATCGCTTAGCTGGAACGGACGTGCACGTGGACAGGATGAATGGTCAGTCGGTTTTGGCCTGAAGCCTTTAAACGTAAAGGAATACATCTGGATCGCACCGGATACGGTTGTGTACAATGATGGCACCTTTGGCCCACCGGATGGTGAACCCGATGATACACTCTTCGCCAACCAGGATATCAAGAAGTCGTTTTCAACCGTAAAAACATCCGCATTTCTTCAGTACACATGGCGTCCGTTTAACCCGGTATCTATTATCGCAGGATTACGTTATGATGGATTCAAATATGCGGAGCAACATGCTGTTGGTCCACGTCTGTCCTTCCGTTATGATTTCCTCCCTGCCTGGCAGTTCAGCCTTGCCTATGGCGCCTATTACCAGGCGCATCCGTTTTTCTCATATAATTACGGGTATGTTTATGATGCTGATCCGGCCAATGCCAACCTGCCATACTCACGTGCGGATCAATACATCGCCGGGCTGAAGTTTGTCCCACGTCCTTCCACCATGTTGAGTCTTGAGGGGTATTACAAGGAATACCAGGATCTACTGGAAACGAAGGGGCGCATCGTTCGGCATCAGACTGGTGATCAGACCTACAGGAGCGAGATACTGCTCCCGGTAAAAGAGAAGTCCGCGTGGGGCTTTGAATTCTTCGCACACCAGAAGTTGGAACGGAACTGGTACGGCACCCTGAGCTATTCCTTCGGTAAGAGCGAAGAGACCTCGCCAGCTTACGGAGATTATCCCGCCGAGTATGATTTCCGGCATGTGGCGACTGTAGTACTCGGGTATAAAACCAGCCTGATCAAACAACACTGGTACAGGAGCCTACTGGACAAGGTTTACCTGAAATGGTTGACGGTCCTGCCTATCAATGGTGATGAGCTGACTTTCTCAACACGCTACCGTTACATCTCCGGTCGTCCCTACACCCGTAAAGTCTGGTATGGGGAAGGTATGGATTCACCTGAACCCTATTACGAGGGGCACTGGGAAAGCGTGGGGCATAACAACGAACATTATCCCCGCTATTCGCGCTGGGATGTGCGTGTGGACAACAAGCATTATTTCAAAAGCACATCGCTGATCTTCTACCTGGAAGTTCAAAATGTGCTTGACCAGAAAAATGTGGCGATGTATTCGTATGCCGATGATGGCGAAATCAATACCTCGTATCAGTTCAGCCTGTTCTTTGTCGGGGGAGTGCGGTTTGAGTTCTAAGTTAAGTGAAAAAAGTTGACAGTGAAAAAAGTGAAAAAGGTAAAGAAAGTAAAGAAGGTAAAGAAGGTAAAGAAAGTAAAGAAGGTATAGAAGGTATAGAAGGGAAAGAAGGGAAAGAAGGTACGTGCTTACTATCTGGAATGATTTGACATGGTGCAACTCCGCAGGAGTTGGATAAGTGAGCCCCGGGTACGTGCCGTCTGTTTGGCACGCACCCGGGGTATCAGAATAGCTATTATATCAACCCTGGAGGGGTTGGATAGTGTTCAACCATGTCCAGCTATGCTACCGTCTTCTTCTGTAAATGCTTGGGGTACCAGTCGGTAAACTTGATTGCGGAAACCATGAAGATGTTGGGAATAATCCAGTTCAGGAGGGTTTCTTTTTCCTCAAAAATTCCCAACAGGGCGGAAGAGATGGTCATGCATACAAACGCCGCAAACCATACCCAGGATATCATCAGGTTGGTATGGTAAAAACCGGGTTTGTCCCACAATTCTTCCGGGACACGTTCCTTCGCGTATTGCAGGGTGAAGGGTTTCTTGATCAGGATGGATATCAGCACAATAAGGGTGAGAGCGAGGTTACCCGTCATATACCCATACGTTTCCAGAAAACCCTCATGAACGAAGATTGCAACAAGGGCGAGGAGAAAGAAATAAATCGTAGAGCCCAGGTTCAATACTTTGACTGTACCCTTCAGAATACTGCGAATGTTCAGAACAAACGCAATCCCGAAGCCGATCCAGGCCGATTCGACAAAAGAGTTATTACTCACCAGAATCCAGAACACAATCCACGGCGCAAAGCTTAACAGCATCGACATGGCAGCCCCCCAGGCTGAAATGGTCTCGTTCCTGTAACTCGTTACAGATAAAGGTGAAAGCAAGTTACAGGGTCATGTTCACGCTGTCAACCACACAGATCACAACCGAAATATTCCTCCAGTGATGAGTGTTGTTCGCTTAAAAATGGCGCCTCGCTATTCAAGTGGTCCACCTTCGGTGGACAAACAAGGGAACCAGACCTCATTGACTGATTCCAATGAAACGACTCGATATTCGATTGTCGTGTCGCATCATGATGTGAACCTCTTTACCTGTACGAAACAGCGAGGCGCCAAAAACGTATTGGCTCTATGAGACAAATAGTATGAAATATTATTAGAACTGTTGTAAATATACAACAAAATGCGTATAATTACACCATGAAAGCGAGAAAACTGTACAACCGCATTGCGGTACTACGTGAAGAGCGAGGGGTGTCACGGAAAGAGCTTGCCAAGGTGATCGGGGTAAACTACCAGACGGTTGGTTACCTGGAAAGAGGGGAATACAATCCCAGCCTGGATCTTGCCTTTAAGATCAGCGAGTTTTTTGAATTGCCCGTCGATTTCATTTTTTCCACAGAGCCGATGAAGCCGTTGAGCCAGGTGCTCATGGAACGGCAAGCGCAGGGAGGATCCGGTTATGGATCGAAGTAAACAACTCATGCGACAACGACTTGGTGTTGTTGGTGCATTCCTGGGATGTGTGTTACTGCCCACGGTGATCTTTTTCGCAGAACGTGCGAATGATTCGTTACCACGTGAATCATTCCCTTATGGCTGGCTGGCCGGG
The DNA here is from genome assembly GCA_963669175.1 of bacterium. Classification (GTDB taxonomy): domain Bacteria; phylum Electryoneota; class Electryoneia; order Electryoneales; family Electryoneaceae. The sequence continues at coordinate 4,177,230 of OY769902.1, read as the reverse complement.
ATACTTGCCGTTATGGCGCTGCTTGTCTATTCGCATATCGTAGCATTCGGTCTTTCCGGGCATTGGAAACTGACTCATGCCAGGACAGACACTCTTGATGAGCGGGAGCTGCAAATAACACATCGTGCTACCGGGCAGGCGTACGGAATCTATGCCATAATGTGTTTGATCATGTTGTATGTGTTCATCGCTGCGCGAACCGATTTGCTCGGACCACATATGAGTTTTGTACGCATAACAGACAAGTTGCTTGCATTCGAGCTGTTGTACGTCGCACATATTCTACCGGGCGCTATCCTGGCTTGGCGTGAAACACCGGCGCCACCGGAAAGAGTGGAATCGGCGGAGGCGGTATGAGTAAAGAGATAATGGAATCGGTAGAATCTGATGGCTTGAATGCAGGCACAAAGCTCCCGTTCATGTCACTTCGGCAGGCAACAACGCTGGCAATAATCGGCGTTGGGTATCATGCACTCCTGTCTATAGTTACGCTGACTCTGGGGCCGTTGGGCAAGGCGCATGTACTCGGCCTGTTTCCGGGAAAGATGGTGATGGTACAGTTGGGATCGGTAAGTTTCCTGCTGTTCTATCTGTTCTTTCTGAATCTTGGATATTACTCATTCTGGGCAAGGTGGAAGGCGCTGCCTTGGGTCGTTTTCATCCTGGGAATTATTGCGATCCTGTTGAATGAACTGATGGTTGTGCCTTCAATGACCATCCTGCATCATTTGACAGAAGTCAGATCTGGCTTTATGCTGTTTATCATGCTTTCCGCAATTGCCCAGACGGTTGTGTTTATTCTGTTTCCGGCAAAAGTTAAGGATCAGGCTGGTGTAGACAGGGCAACGGGATCTGTTTGGGCAATTGCCGGAACGATCTTGCTGTTCATTGCGCTGCTGTCGGGAGTTCTTGTCAGGCATTTTATGATGGGGGCTACCACGGGCTTTGTTGGAGCGATGCGTATCATTGTTCCTTTTATCAGCCTGTCAGGGTATGCAAGTTTGCTGATTTTCTTTATGAAACTGTCGAAAATCAGGACATAGTCCCAATAAACTCAGTTCTGTTCCGCAAAGGATTTTGTATAGATAGGTTGGACGTAGACAGATTCAAAGCCCAATCGTTTTGCATTCCTTTCAGAACCGCTTCCGGGAAATGTCATCAATACGGCATATCTTGCGCCCAGTTTGGCAGCATACCGTATCCTGTGTTCCAGTAATGCCGTATGGATACCTTTTCGTCTGTGCGGGATGAGAGTTGATCCAGCATACATGACCCCGAAATCGTCTGCCATGTTCAGTGAGGCTGCTCCAACAAGCGTATCGCCCTGTTTTGCCAGGTAACAATGCATGCCTACCATCTTTGCCGCGCGGCGATGAGTAGCAGGATCTGCTTGAGCTTTTATCGGGTGGTCTTCAAATCCCCGGGCCAGAATGATTGACCAGGGGGCCACCTCTTTTCCTGCCACTTCATGAATGGTTGCCGAAGAGGGATATTCTGGACCAACCGGGCGGTTTTCGAGATCTATTGCCAGCACCTGTATCCAGTAGGCAAGCGTCCAATGATTGGTGAGCAGATCGTGGGAGAGAGATGTTGATGCATAGGGATTCATTGCGACTTCACATAAAGCCCCGGAAGCACGAAGTATCTCCTCCAGAGAATACAACATGCCATCTTCCCACGGCTCCATAATGCCAAGCCCGTGAATACGGCTCACACCTGCCGCTGCCGGACGGATCAGACACGTAGCGCCATTAAATGTCGTAAGGGGATTATCCTGACGAGAGAAGCGTCTGCTTTGGTAGGAAACAATTCGCTCGATAATTGTTCCTGTAACTCGTTCAATTTTCTGAACGAACTCATCATCAATTACAACCATTGTATACTCCGAATACAATATATCTTATAACAACATATCTTAGTCAGCAGTATTGTATCAGATGCAAATATAATGAATAGATATGAAAAGGGATAGTGTTGGGAAAGAGATTTCTCTGATAAATGGGGCACCAGGGAGTTCAGTCAAAATGTCACTGCAACTTGCATTGTCGGGGATACAGAGTTACAATTGACTCTGCGAACTCGGGATTCAACAAGTTAGTCCGTACGATATTTTCAGGAGACACGCCATGCGGTTGATTACCAGGCTGGATTTTGATGGGTTGGTTTGCGCTGCCATGATTTACAAAATGGAGCGTATCGAAGAGTTGCAGTTTGCCAATCCGAAGGACATTGAAGAAGGTCGAATTGATCTGGACCCGGGGCTGGGTGATGCCATTGTGCATCTTCCTTTCCATCCCTTCACCCGTCTCTGGTTCCATCATCATGATTTCGAGAACATTCCTGCCCAGCAATTGGAGAATGTTCGTGGAAAATGGGGGCCTGCGCCTAGCACTGCACAGCTTGTTTACGATTTCTATGCTTCATCAGACCTCGATGCGTTTAAACCTTTGGTCGAGATTGCCAATAATATTGGCGCTGTGAAACTGGCCGAAGAAGATGTTATCAGCCCCAAGGGCTGGATGCTGGTTAATTATGTTCTGGATCCGCGTTTCCCACAGGCACATGACACGGGTGTTGAGGTTCTCCAGGGCATGCGTCTTGGCAAAAAGCCGGAAGAAATCCTGCAGAGTGAACATGTGAAGAGTCGTGTGGACCGTTACTTCCAGGATCTGGAACGCTTCAAGCAGGAATTGACCGCACATACCACCATGGAAGGTAATGTGATCCTCACAGACTTCCGTGAATATGATGATCCGCCGCGCGGCAATCGTTTCCTGCCATTCCTGAAGTTCCCGGAAGGCAACGTCTGGGTGCGTATCGACAAGCATCGTGACCCGATGAAGCTTCTCATCAGCGCAAGCAAGAGCCCGTTCAACAAGACTTGTACCATCAACATCGGCAAATTGATGGAAGAGAACGATGGTGGCGGACTGGAAGGCGCCGGCACATGCCCGGCAAGCTCGCTGAAGCCGAAGGGACGTCTCGAAACTGTCATCAACGCCCTGAAGCAATAATACTACTCGAAAAGCCAGTTCAACCCCCTATCCATTGGATTGGGGGTTTTTTCATATGGCTGGCTCCAGGTTTGAAGTCACGGATTCAGGCTAGTATCTTGAGGGAAACAGTGAGGTACAATGGCCAGAACGCCAGACAGCAACCGTCGCTATTTCCTGCAATCCCTGCTGCGATATGGAACCGTAGCCGGGGGAACGGGAATCGCTCTGAGCAGTCCGTTCTGGCTGGATTTACTCGATCAGGAGAATAAACACGCTGCGTATGCCGGTGATCGTCTGAAGGAACTGGCGTCAGCATCGCCACGAGCACGATTCTGGCTGCCGGCCAACGGGAGTTCAGCTTCCTGCTTTGAGTGTCATGATAAGGGCGAGGTTGAACCTTCGCAGAACCATGTGCATGACGAACGCTATGTCCGCTGTACCTTATGCGCGCATGGTTGTATCATCGGGGAAGGGAAACGAGGGCGATGCCGTGCCAGGATGAACGTGGACGGTGAACTGCGTAGCCTGGTATACGGGCACCCGATTTCCACCCATGTTGACCCGATCGAAAAGAAACCGTTCTATCATTTCCTGCCTGGAAGCACAGCCTTTTCCCTGGCGACGTCCGGTTGCCCGTTGCATTGCCGTTTCTGCCAGAACTGGACCATTTCGCAGGCCAGCCCGGAAGATTACGCCGATCAGTTCTACGGTCCGGATGTGATTGCACAGGCAGCCCAACAACGTGAAGCGCCGGTCATAGCATTCACTTACAACGAGCCGACTGTATTTACCGAATATATGCTTGACATCGCGCGTGAAGGACGGAATCGAGAATTGCGAAATGTCCTCATCAGTTGCGGCTTCATGACCGAAGAGCCGCTCGCTGAGTTATGTGCAGGGCTGGACGCGATCAAGATTGACCTGAAAGGCTATTCCGAAGAGTTTTACCGAAATGTTTGTGACGCTGAATTGAAACCGGTGCTCCGTAGTATTAAACAGGTTCACGACAGTGGGACACATCTGGAAATTGTCAATCTCGTCGTGCCAACGCTGAATGATTCCGAGGAGCTATTGACCGAGCTGGCTAAATGGGTGGTGGGGGAGCTGGGGCCGGATGTGCCGGTTCACTATACACGTTTCCACCCGGATTACAAGTTGCTGAATCTGCCGCCGACACCCATTGCCACGTTGGAACGAGCACGTGATATCGCACTGAAGGAAGGGATGCACTACCCGTTTGTCGGGAATGTGCCGGGCCATCCGGGGAATCATACCTACTGCCCAGGTTGCGGGGAGATTGTGATCCAACGGCAGGGATTCTTCGTCAGCGAAATGCACCTGGATCATGGTAAATGCAGCTATTGCAAGACACCGATTGCAGGAGTGTGGGAGTAGTATGGTAACTGGTCTCTGGCTAAATGGGACTGTTACCTTTTCGCAGTTGCGGAGGCATGATAGTATGATCAGGGTTAAGGAAAAGGTAACTGTACCAGATTTTTCGCCTGCTGAAACGTGGCGACTCTGGCCGGAAAATGTCGGGACAGCCACCAATTTCGCAACACGTTTTCCGGCAATGAAGAATCACGTATGATTATGGAACACTATCAACAGACATCAACATTTAAGAAGGCGAAATCGAGAAGCTGTGATAATGCATAAATAGAAGATGCCAACCTCGACGCAGCACATTGTCGGGCTAACTTGTGTTAAAGGAGTAACACGACGTTACCCGTAGTACTTACACGAGGAGGTTGGCATGCATGCAGTATACTACATTGGTCTGGATGTTCACAAGTAGAACTTGGGACATACGGTAGTTTTTCGCCTCCTGCCACGTGGCGACTCTTGGCAGGAAAATGTCGGGAAAGCTACCTGTTTCGCAACACGTTTTCCCGGCAATTAAGCATCATGGATGTTTATCGAAGTCTATCAACAGGCATCAGCATTTCAGCAGGCGAAATAGAGTAGCAGTCCCCATTTTCCTTCTATCCCTGGTTTCTACTTACTGGACTGCGCCGCCATCATTCCGACGTAACCGGAATCCTCACCTCAAACCGGGTCCCTTCTTCCATAACAGATGAATAACTGACTTTACCCCCCAGGTATTTCTCTGTCAGGAGTTTGATGCTGTACGTACCGAGGCCGCGATTTTTGCCCTTGGTTGAGAACGACCGTTTGAACAGTTCGAGTTGGTATTTCCGTGGAATAAAACCGGGATTATGCACCCAGAAACAAAGGGCGTTTTCTTCCTGGTTTACGCCAATGGTTACGGTTTCGTCCACTCGCGTCGCTTCCAGGGCATTCTTCACCATATTCCCCAGCACACGCGCGAGAATGGTTGCATCCGTAAATACTTGTGTGTCGGCTGTTTTGGGATCGACACGGAGAATCCGTCCTTTGGCTTCCGGTATCGTAGCGTAGGTTCCCGCAATATCCGCGATCACATTGATGGTGCTGACCACAGCCTTCGCCACGGTCAACTCGCCACGTTCTGCCGAGGTCAGGTCACGTTGGGCCTGGATCTCTGCGACCAGACGTTCCGCAGCCTGCAACATCAGTTCAGTGCGTTCATCATTCTTATGCTTCTCATCCAGGGCCAGCAAGTCCGCGAATCCCAAAACCGCGCCGGCCTGGTTCATCACATCATGAAAGAATATCTTCTCCAGCACCCCACGCCGTTTCTCATCGCTGATATCCACCACCGCGAAGATGGTAAAGGTCTCACCGTGTTGCGCAAAGGGGGTTGCCCAGACACGCAAATCCAGCGCGTCTATTTCCAGCTCCTCCATGACCTGAATACGGCATTCCTCAACAGAATTGATGCCTTCCTGGGCTTTCATGATGGCGCGCACTGCACCGCAGGCCAGGCAGAATTCTGTTGTCCCGCAAGCGTCCGGAGCTTGAGCGTTCACACAGCGCAGCACATCGCCGGGACGTCGTCCCAATGGATCACTGGAGCCCAGCGTTTCGATAAACTGGAGGAATGGCAGGTTCCCGTAAATGATCTGGCGGTTCGAGTTCAACACCAGTATGGAAATGGGAACCGCGTTTAACAGGATCTCCAGCATCGGCACATCATGCATGATATCCTGCTGGCGACGCAATTCGTCAAACGAAGCCATATTTTCCGGGGCGAAATGTGTAGCCATGAAACAGTCCTTTGCTTGCTCACCTCAACGTAACAACCGAATATTCCAACTGACATGATTGGACAATAAAGGTAAGTTAATTGCGCCAAATCCTGCAACACACCTCGACTTACAGCCAAGTTGATCGTGGTAGCCCATCGTCTCCAAATCGCTCTTCCCGTTAATGTTCATGCATTTCACGACCTTCTCACATTGACTCGTTCCTTCTCCGGTTCTATTTTGCCACGGTATCTGTACAACCCGGCCCTGAGAGTACCCGCAAGTTCTCTTTTTGCGTTAGCGGGTGATAACAGCTCTTTGATGGAGCTTTCACGCCAGGGATACCAACAATCGTTTCCGGGTGACCAGCCAATTCCTGATGGAGGCCCTCTTGATCAAGAAAGTCCTCGTTGCCAACCGTGGTGAAATCGCAGTACGAGTTATCCGAGCCTGCCGTGAAATGGATATCCAGTCCGTAGCCATCTTTTCTGATGCGGACCGTCTGGCTTCTCATGTGCTCTTGGCTGATGAAGCCTACCCGGTAGGACCGGCTCCGGCTAAAGACAGCTATTTGCGTGGTGATAAGATTATCGCTGTGGCGGAACAATGCGGAGCGGATGCGATACACCCCGGGTATGGTTTCCTGTCCGAAAACGCGGAATTCGCCCAGGCTGTGATGGATGCCGGGATGACCTGGATCGGGCCGCCTCCAGCCGCGATACGCTCCATGGGCAGTAAAACGGAAGCTCGCTCGATCATGATGAAGGCCGGTGTTCCTGTGGTGCCGGGCACTCCGGACGGTGTCGAGAATCCGGAGATCGCCAAGCGCTACGCTCGTGAAATCGGTTACCCGGTGCTGATCAAGGCGGCGATGGGCGGTGGCGGCAAGGGTATGAGGGTTGTCCACGAGGAAAAAGATCTGGCCAAATCGCTGGAAGCGGCACGACGAGAGTCCATGTCTGCCTTTTCCAGTCCTATCGTGTTCATCGAAAAATATGTGGAAAAACCGCGTCATATCGAATTCCAGGTGTTTGCCGATCATCATGGCAATGTGATTCATCTCGGCGAACGTGAATGTTCCATCCAGCGCCGTCACCAGAAGGTGATCGAGGAATCGCCCAGCCCGGTGATGAACCCGGAATTGCGTGAACGTATGGGCGCCTCTGCTGTCGAAGCAGCGCGGGCCTGCGGGTATCAGAACGCCGGGACGGTTGAGTTCCTCGTCGATAAGGATCTGAACTACTATTTCCTTGAAATGAACACACGTTTGCAGGTGGAACACCCGATCACGGAAATGGTTACCGGGGTGGACCTGTGCAGGTTGCAGATGCGGGTCGCGTCCGGGGAAGCGCTGCCCTACAAACAGGAAGACATTGTTCAGAACGGACATGCTATCGAGGTCCGTATCTATTCCGAGGATAGCCTGAACAATTTCCTGCCTACCACGGGCAAAATCCAGTACCTGCACCCGCCGGATGGTTTCGGCCTGCGTGAGGATAGCGGCATCCGTGAAGCGGAATCGATTTCCATCCATTATGATCCCATGATCAGCAAATTGATCGCATGGGATAACGACAGGCCGTCCGCTATCAAACGCATGAAACGCGCGTTGATGGAGTACCACATTACGGGCGTCCGTACCACGATCCCGTTCGGCATTTATGTCATGGAGAATGAAGCATTCCAGCGCGGAGAATTCGATACCTCGTTTGTGGAGAAAGAGCTGGATGTCGCGGAATTGCGTGAAAAGGAAGCCAGGTGGGAGAAGGTTGCCGCGCTGGCGGTTGCCTGGAAACGTCACGAGATGAAGCTGCAAGGGGTAACCCTGGCGAGCACCCCGAGCGGCAACGGACACAAACCATCGACCAACGGTTGGACCGAAACAAGTAGCGGCTGGAAACAGGCCGGACGGAGGAGCGCCCTGCGATGACCACGAAAAACGATACCCCCACACAGCCACAGGATGACGCGTACCATGTGGAAGTCAACGGTAAGACCTACGTCATCGCGTTCCAGCAGGATTGTTGCACCGTGATGATCGACGGGGTGGAGCATCATGTGGATATCCGTCCCGGCGCCAAGCCCGACCGTTACTCGGTGCTGCTGGACGGGAAATCGGTCACGCTGATGGCCGAGGAGAGCGATGAGCCCGGCACCTACCGTGCCCATGCCGGTGGCTACGATTTCGACCTGGAAGTCCAGACCGCACGCGAGGCCTTCATGCGCAAGTTCATCCAGGGCGCGGACGGTGGCAAAAAGGTCGGCAAGGTGAAAGCGCCCATGCCCGGCCTGATCGTGCAGGCGAACCTGAATGTCGGGGATGCCGTGGAGAAGGACGATGGGGTGATGATCATGGAAGCCATGAAAATGGAGAACGAGATCAAATCGCCCATCACCGGCACCATCACCGCGATCCATGTCGCCGCAGGGGACGCGGTGGAAAAAAATCATGTGCTGTTTGAGGTGGAGTGATAGGTTACTACTAATTGTCAAGGATAGAATCAAGTGTATTTTGGAGAAATTGTTATGGGAGGTGAATCATGGAAACAAATATATACCTTTTTAAAGAAAGTGCCGATTTTTGGATAATACTCCAGACATTGGCGATAATTGGCTCATTAATCTATATAATTAGACAAACATGGATTTCTAAATTAGCAAATACAGTAAATGCAATCAGAGATTATAGAAATGAATGGGATTCTTCTTCCATGGAAAAAAGTAGAATAGAATGTTGTAAGAGTTCAGAACTATTTAATTCAACAACAACGACAAAGAACGAAGCAAGAATAATGAATTTCTATGAATCATTAGGTTTGTCATTAAAATATCAAGTTGTTGATAAAAATTATGTTTATCATGAATTTGGTTATTATATAGAATATTTTTGGTTATTATTCAAAGATAAAATTAACGATAGTAGAATGAGGGATGGCGATGAAACTTTATATGAGTATTTTGAATACTTAAATAAAAAAATGAAGAAAATAGCTGGTAACAAGTATATATATGGAGATAAATCCGAGGAGGAAATCAAAAGATTCATTGAAGACACTTTGTTTTTAGAAGATTAAGTATCAGTTTTTGTCACTATTAATTTGGTTCCTCACAAGAATTTGTGCATCCGGGCAAAGTTGTGGCAGGTCTTGACGCGACATTTCGTTTTCGGCTTTCGCAATGTATTTCTGAATGCACATGATACTGAAACCACCTCTCGTCCTGTTATAGTCGCGTTGTGACCTGCCACCGGTATCAGCACTCTCGCTGTCGTCAGGTCACAATGTGATGCCTGATGACGATCTATCATGCGAAATGGCAGCTGTGAAGTTGGACAGGTGTCTGAAATTGCGGAGAAGAACAAGGCATCACGTCAAGACCTGACGAAACGTGCTCGTCGATAATATGCACAGATTCTTGTGAGCAGCCATTAATTTTTTAGATTTCACCACTAGACCACTAGTATTACTAATCTCATATCTATTTTGGCTAAATAGAAAGCTGCCCCAGCGGGGCGGAATGTGTCTAGCGCGGTGCGTAAGCGCCGTGAGGAAGGTTGACTCCTCATAGTCGACCTTGGATAAGTCGTACAATTCCTTGCGAGACACACACATTCCAATTTGGTTTATCATACTTAATAAAGGGCCGGGTGGCCCGACTCACACGTGATGAATCTGCCAATATTGATGTTGCATGGATACTATGGTTCAGGTATGGTTCATGTTGAAACTATAAGTGAGTCGGGATTGTGATGAAGCTCAGTAACTATGTACAAGTAGGCAACAGTATCCCGATGCTCTCTTGAGTACTGGATTGAATTTGCAATTCAGGGAAAGTATTAAGACTCTACGAGAGTGGAAGCTATATCACGTGCGCATCGAGCCACCCGACTGTTGTTGATGTGATTTTTTCCAAATTCAGCCTGCTTCAGCAGGCTCTTTTTAGCACCCGGCTTTAGCCGGGGTGGAGTGGATGCCAGACAAGTTGGAGCGCGCTTTAGCGTGCTTTCAGGTGAGCAAGCTTTTCGCTGGAAAGCACCCTGAAGGGCGCTCATTATTTCTCTTTAATCCTTGACACCCCGGCTGAAGCCGGGTGCTAAGAAGAGCAGGCTAAAGCCTGCTAAAATAAAACAATAGCCGAAGGAATTGAATGTCAAATTCTACTGCGCGGTCTATTATTTACGATTTTCTGCGATTATCTTTTAACGCAAAAATGGACAGTCTGACAACGATAAAGGGCCGGGTGGCCCGACTCACACGTGATGAATCTGCCAATGTTGATGTTGCAGGGATACAATGGTGCAGGTATGGTCCATGTTGAAACTATGAGTGAGTCTGGATTGTGATAAAGCTCAGTAACTATGTACAAGTAAGCAACAGTATCCCGATGCTCACTTGAGTACTGGATTGAATTTGCAATTCAGTGAAAGTATCAAAAATCAACGAGCGTGGAAGCTGTATCACGTTTGCATAGAAACTTTCGCCCAAATTCAGCCTTCTTCAGCAGGCTCTTTTTAGCACCCGGCTTTAGCCGGGGTGGAGTGGATGCCAGACAAGTTGGAGCGCGCTTTAGCGTGCTTTCAGGTGAGCAAGCTTTTCGCTGGAAAGCACCCTGAAGGGCGCTCATTATTTCTCTTTTTATCCTTGACACCCCGGCTAAAGCCGGGTGCTAAGAAGAGCAGGCTAAAGCCTGCTAAAATAAAATAATAGCCGAAGGAATTGAATGTCAAATTCTACTGCGCGGTCTATTATTTACGATTTTCTGCGATTATCTTTTAACGCAAAAATGGACAGTCTGACAACGATAAGAGGTATACCACCAACTTCCCCCATCCCTTGGAACCGCTAACAATTCTGGCTAGTTTAATGGGAAGAAAGCTTCCGGTTATTCCTTGACACCTTTCACTGCCAGAGGTGACCGTGATCCGAATTACGTTACTCCTTGCTTTAATTCTGCTTCTCGGTACGCAAGTCTTAGCGCCTTCCACTGTGCTGGCCCAGGAAACCCTGGTCCCCCTGGATAAATCCGGAAATACAACTGTTCTGACCCCCGCCATCGCCAAGCGGATTGCCCTGTTCGACGACTATCCCGGTTTTCAGAAGGCCATGTTGTACCATTCTGAGGATTCCGGGTATTTCCTTGAGATCATGTTCAAGCCGGAAACAGACCTGCTGCGGAAGAACCTGCCGTTGAGCATGGAAGCAGTGGAGGAGTTACGCGGGCAGGTGGAGACTGTCCTGCAGACCAGTGTTGCTTTGCGAGGGGCGAATGCCGGTTTGGATCAGGAGGGACGCGCACGTTTCCTGCGGAACAGCCTGTACGTTTCCCTCGGCGTGTATAGCTGGACAGTACCTCTCATGCTTGGCATCGAGGATGCTGGTCAGTTTGCCGGGATGTCGTTGTTAACCAGCAGTACGTCCTTCTTTCTGCCTCTTTTCCTGACCAGGAACATTGAATTCACCGAGGCAGAGGCGGCGTTGAGTTGTTTCGGTGCGAAATCGGGGTTGGCGCACGGTTTCGGCCTGGGCCTGCTGGCAGCCGGGGAGGGTGATGATCACGATATGCGGTTCCATTTCTCTGTAGCTACAGTAACCAGTATTATCGAAACCGTTGTGCTATACCATTATGCAAAGAATAGGCGGATCTCCATCGGGGAAGCGGAAGTTTCAGGTATGATGAGTGATACCGGGCTCATGTATGGCGTTGGATTGGCCTACACGATGGGTCTGTTCGACGATGTGGAGAATGATGAGGCCGTCAGGGTTGGCGCCATTGCCGGGCTGGGAGGGGCGATCGGGGGCTTTTACCTGGGCCATCATATGAAATACAGGGATTCGTATTCGATTGGTGATGTGGGCGTGATGAGGACGACGAGATTCCTTGGCGGCGTCATCCCTGTCGCGGCTATGCTGGAGAATGATGTTGACGAAGGGAAACCAGTGGTGGCCGCCGCCATGATCGGGATGGGCGCGGGTATCTTCATCGGTGATCTGATGGTACGCGGGTATGATTTTACCGAAAAACAGAACCTGATGATGGATCTCGGGACTGGGGCCGGTGCGCTGCTGGGTGGCGCTGTCAGCGCGTTTGGTGACAGGGAAGGGACAATGCTGATGAGCGCTGGAGCTGTTATTGGGCTGGGGATTACCTACGCCACCCTGAAAAATGACGCCTATGAGGATGACCTGGCTTCCGATGATGGCCTGCCGGATATTGAGTTTTCCATCTCCCCGGAGAATTATATGCTGAGTTCATCGCCGGACCTCTCGCCGGACGTACGTGCGCAACTACCGATTGTTCGAGCGGGGATCAGGTTTTAAAGAAATCGGTACATCGTGATGGAAAATGGGGACTGCCACGCTTTTCGCTGGCGAATATGCCAAGTCTTGTTAATTATGTGTGATTTCTGCTTAAGATCATTGATTAGTGGGATAACATAGTGCGAAATGGTGGCTGTCCCTGCATTTTCCCTACCGAAACTGTCTTACAGAGCAGGCGAAAAATTTGGTACAGTTACCTTTTCATCAATACTTCTTTAGCTGTCCTGCATTCGAAAGCGTAAAAAGGTAACAGTCCTATTTTACGCCCGCTTATCCATTCTACGAAGCGAATCTCTGTGCTTCACAGGTAATCACTTCTTCGATATTGTTTCAAGTCACATTATTGTGCTATGCAAAAAAACGGGATGGAAAACTCCATCCCGTTGGGAAATGCAATTGTGGAATGACCCACATGAATCAATCTTTACCGCATGGTGCCTTCATACTTGGCAGTGAGCTGCTTGGACTTGACCTGTTCATCGGTATAGTCCGGCAGCAGCATCGGGGCGATCCGTGCGTCTTCGATCCCGGCGTCCTCGAGTTCCTTGTGGTACTTGCGGACGTGATCCAGTGTAAGCTCGCCATCCTGTGAATCGTTCAGCGCGAACTTCGCGGCGTTGGTTCCGGCGATACGGCCGTACACCATGATATCCAGCAGGCTGTTGCCCATCAAGCGGTTTTCGCCGTGGGTGCCGCCACCAACTTCGCCGCCCAGGTACAGGCCCTTCAACGGGGTCGCGCCATCGCTGGTGAATTCCAGGCCGCCATTCTGGTAGTGCAGCGTCGGGTAGATCAGCATCGGTTCTTTGCCGATATCGATACCGAAACGGCTGAACAGGATGTGTTTGCCCGGGAATTCCTTCTTGACGTAACCTTCGCCGTACATCACATCCAGCATCGGGCTGTCCAGCCAGATCCCGAACTTGCCGGTCGGGGTGGGGACGCCCATGCCACGATCCGTGCATTCACGGATGATGCAGGAGGCTTCGATATCGCGCGGTTCACGTTCGAACACGAACTGGTTACCGTCAACATTGACCAGGTTGGCGCCTGCGCCACGGAATTTCTCCGTGATCAGGATACCTTCCGCCTGTTCCGGGAAGATCACGCCGGTCGGATGGTATTGGATCGTGTGCAGGAAGCAGACCGGGACACCGGCACGGTAGCCCATGACGATACCGTCACCGGTTGCGCCGTAGTGGTTCGTGGTCATGAAGTTCTGCACATGCAAACGTCCGCTGCCACCAGTTGCCATGACAACCGATTTGGCCTTCACGATGATGTATTCAGCGGTTTCCATGTTGTACAGGACTGCACCGGCGCACTGGCCCTTGTCGTTCAGCAACAGCTCAACGGCGGGGGAGAACTCGATGACGGTGATGTCATTGGCGCGGTTACGGGCTTCATCACGCACGGTACGCATCATTTCGGCGCCGGTGATGTCTGCGGCGAAGTGCATGCGTTTACGGCAGGTGCCGCCGCCATGCATGGTCTTCAAGGTGCCATCTTCCCACTTGGAGAAGTTACAGCCCAGGCCCAGCAGCCAGTTGATCACGCCCGGCGCTTCGTTGGCCAGGGTGGCCACCAGTTCCGGCTTGTTGGTGAAGTGACCGCCGCCAATAATGTCGAGATAATGGTAGTAGGGCGAGTCTTTGTAGCCCTTGGTCGCGGCCTGGATGCCACCTTCCGCCATCATGGTGTTGGCGTCACCGTGACGCAGCTTGGTAGCGATGATGACCTTGGCGCCCTGTTCCTGCGCCATCAGAGCTGCGGCAGTTCCTGCACCGCCACCACCGATCACGAGCACGTCCGTCTCGTAATCCGCTTTGCCCAGGTCGACCTTATCCGGTTCGACACGGCTTTTCGCTTCCAGCAGATCCACCATCTCATGGCAGATCCGGTAGCCCTTGTTCGGGCCGATCTGGATTTCGCGGCGGCCTTCTTCTTTTACGTCCGGATGGTATGTATGGAGAACCTTTGAACGGTCTTCGAGGCTCAGGGCCGGGAATTCATACCCGGTTTTCTTCTGTTCTACACGCTCAGGCCGAGTTGCTTCGACCTTCTTCATCAATTCTTTTAGACCTTCAGGGTAACCCACGTTTGCCCCCTGTCTGTTGTGTCGTGCGTTTGTCCGGCCAATTACTCGCCCAACAGTGCGTAATCGCTCTGGGGACGCCAGGTTTCATCGGTTGTATGCGGTTCGCCTTCACGAGCCTTGTACAGCTCTTTCAGCTTCGCCACACCCTCGGAAACATTGCTTTGGTCGAATGGATCAAGTGTGCCCAGGGCTTTCACTTCATCCATGAACTTCTCATAGAAACCATCCGCAATAGCGTCCACCTGCTTGCCGATGTGGTCCGTGTGCGGGGTAAGGAACTTCCCACGGATACGGCGGACCATCTGGGCGATATGGTACTGGGCCATTTCACCCATGCAACGGGTGGCGCACAGACCACACTGGATGCAGTCGAATGACAATTCGGCCGCTTTTTCCAGGTCACCACGTTTTACGGCTGCGATGTAGTCCATTACCGGGACGTCCATCGGGCAGACCTTGGTGCAGGCGTTGCAAGCCAGGCAGCGGAACAATTCAGGATAGGCCTGGTACACTTCTTCCGCTTCACCCTTGAGTTCATTCCAATCGTAGGTCGCACGGTTGGCGGGGTAGAAGGGGAGCTGGGTCAGGTACATGTCCGGTTCAACGACGGTCTGGCAGGCCAGGCCGACACGGATATGGTAGTCACCCGGTTTACGGTACACGGTTGCGCAGGCGCCACAGATGCCGCCACGGCAACCGGCGCCACGGATAAACTTGTACCCGGCGTATTCCATAGCCTTCATGATGGTCAGGCTGTCCGGGACCATGTACTTTTTCCCCATGATGAAGATGGGGATCAGGTTCGATTCTACCTTTACCTCTTTTTCTTCCACGACTGCGGTTTCGCTCATCGAGAACCTCGTCCGTTATGCTGAAGATTGTTGTTGTCGTTCAAAGCGCCGGCGATTCAGGATGCCAGCAAGCCCTTCTCTTTCAATAGCTCGACGGTGCCGGGCATGTTCAGCTCGAAATGGTTGATATCATCCGGCAGACCAAAAGCAACCGCCATGAGCTGGGTGAAATAATAGGTCGGAAGTGGTTTCAGGGCCGGATTGGCTTCAATTGCCAAATTCTGCTTGCGTCCGAGATTGTACTCGCACAGCGGGCAGCTCAGGGCCAACGCTTCCGCGCCTTTCTTCTCAGCCGAATTCAGGATGACAGCCGTCGTTTTTCCGGCAGACTGGGCGTCGGCGATAATCTGGTAGGAACCGCAGCAGACTTCGCTGTCGCCGTATTCCACCACCTCGCCGCCAAGCGCTGTGATCAGATCCTTGAACACGGGCGGATCAATCGCCGGATCGATGCTGACACTTTTCGGACGTGTCAAGGTGCAGCCGTAATACGGGGCCACTTTCATATTCAGCGGTTTCTTGACCGCTTCTTTGACCTTATCCCAGCCGATTTCGTCACGAAGGAAATTGAGCATGTGCACAACTTCCACTTCACCGGCATAGTCGCTTTCCTCTTCCATGAACCGGTTGAGTGCGTCACGCTTTTCCTCATCGTCACGCATTACCTGGTTCGCTCTTGCCAACGTGTTGTAACACATGGAACAGAGGGCAAGCACCTTGGTATGGCCCTGGTCACGAGCGCGGATCAGATCGCGTACCGGAGCGAGCAGGTGTACCAGGTCGTCATCGGCCAGGGAATACACCGCACCGCAGCAGTTCCAGCGATCCAGTTCCACAAGTTCAACGCCAAGGGTTTCCATCGCTTTAATGGCGGCGATTTCAAGGTTTTTTGCCTTCGATTTCAGCGTACAACCGGGGTAGTAGCCGATTTGCATGATGATCCCTGTATGTCTGTTAGGCCGTATGTTTCCGGAATGAGCTTACCATGGCAAGCTGGGGAGCTTCCGCAAGCTGCTCCTTGGTCATCTTGTTTGGTTCTACGAAGTTCTTGTTACTCCGCAGTACAATCTGGCGGAGCGCTTCCATGATTTTGGGGATGTCCAGCCCACGTGGGCAGCGAACTTCGCACGTATGACAGGAAGCACAAACCCAGTGAGTGTTACTAGCCAGCACAACGTCTTTCTGTCCAAGCTGCGTGAAATGAATCACATGACGGGGGGTGAGCTGAGTAGTTTCATTCATGGGACATACTGCGGCACAGGTGCCGCACTGCATGCATTTTTTGAGCGGTTGGCCGCTGATAAACTCGACCTTCTCAATAAAATCCATGTCGATGGTGCGATCAGAAAGGGTGTAAGGCATGCTCTGGTCCTCGTTGGTATAGCGGCAACTGACAGGAAGAACAAAGGAAAGCAGCACGGCGAGTGTGAGTCTGTCCGAAGATGCGGTCCGGGCCGGCTGCGCCTTGGTATCCACCATTCCGGCGGCCCGCCCCCCCGAATACCAGAATCGGCGACCGACCGGTTAGGGAATCTCAAGTGAAGAATATAACAAAGTGGGTTCTCCATGACAAAAAAATAAGCGAGCCAAACAAATGCAGGTTCTGTTTCTGCTTTCTTCATGTGAATTCCCGGTCTAACAGCTCTTAGTCTGAGGTTAGGAGAGGCTTAACTTCAGCAATCCTTTATGTAATTTTAGTGAAATGATGTTTATTCCATACTGGATAATGAACTACATTATTTCCGTCCAAGCATTATGGTCGCAGTCTTTTCACGTTGCCAAGGCAAAGGAACCATGGTTTCAACTCCTGATCCGGTGTTTTCCGGTAAAAATCGTTCAAACGATGACCAGATTAAAGAGCAACAGCACATTCTCCATGATGTGCCCATGCTGGAAATCCTGCTGAATGCTATCCCGGTTGCTGTCCTTGTGCTGAATGGAAACCGTCAGATCATTTTCGGAAATGTCGCCTTTCTGGAAATGCTGGAACGTATCGGCTCACAAGATGCTTTGGGGAAGAAGTTCGGCGAAGTGTTTCATTGCATAAACGCTTCTGAAGGTCCGGGTGGTTGCGGAACTTCTGAATTCTGCTGGACTTGTGGAGCCATGACCAGCCTTTTTAAACCCAGGACGGATGAAAAATTCAGCCATATGGAAGAGTGCCGCATCATGACCTCTGTAGATGCGGACATCAATCAACTGGACCTCCGTATCTGGACTACACCGTTTCACCATCATGGACAGGGTTTCACGATCCTGACCGTCATGGATATCAGCGGTGAAAAACGGCTTGGCGCACTGGAACAGATCTTCTTCCATGATATTTTAAATTTGTCAGGCGCGGCGCTGGGATTGGCGGAAGTACTTGCGCTGGAAAGCAGGGGCAGTCAGGATAACAAACCAAAGCTGCTTCTCGAGATCAACGAACGGGTGGTCGAGGAGATCAAAGCGCAACGTGACTTGTTGGCCGCGGAACGTGGGCATCTGCAACCCGAAATGAAGGACACCAATACCCTTTCCATCATTTCCAGCCTGGTTGGATTTTACCTTACCCATGGCAGCGCACGCGGCAAAAAAATTAATGTTGCCGCGGGAACGGACAATATCACCTTCAGAACAGACCCGGTTCTTTTAGGACGAGTACTGGGAAATATGCTGAAAAATGCCCTGGAAGCCAGTAAGAAAGAGGAAACAGTTACAATCGGTTCATCCCAGGAAAATGACCGGATTCTGTTCTGGGTGCATAATGAAGCGCACATTCCCAGCCGTTATCATCATGAGATTTTTAAACGTTCCTTCTCAACCAAGGGGATCAACCGTGGGCTGGGAACCTACAGCATGAAGTTGATTGCTGAGCAATACCTCGCCGGCCAGACCAGCTTTTCTTCTTCTGAAAAAGAAGGCACACGGTTTGAGGTTCGATTGCCTTATTATCCACGATAGATCAATAGAAATGAGTGTTATTGGGACATGAATATATCCCGGGAGACAGAATTCATAATAATCATGGTTTGTTCCTTAATACATCCACAATTATTTTTAATGGCTACCATGTTCTGGGGAATGGAGATATGATACAAACGCAACCTGAGAAAAAATCGGCAGCTTATCCTCCACCTGTGAGCGAACTTCGTCGTCAACAGAATCTGATGCACGAAGTCCCCATGTTGGAAGTTTTATTAAATGCCGTACCCATTTCCGTGGTAGTCCTGAATGCTGATCGGGACATCATCTTCAGCAACATGGCTTTCCTGGATTTTACCGAACAACTGGGGGTAACTGATCATTTCGGCCGGAAGATTGGCGCTGTACTGCAATGTGTTAATGCAGGCCGGGATGGTTTGGAATGTGGTTCGTCCAAGCTCTGTACGCTATGCGGCATCAAGCATGCGATTGAACGTACCAAGGGAGATTTGCTCGAAGGATTCAGCACCGTGCATGAGTGTAGAATCCTTACGAAAGAAGAAGTTGACCTGCGTTCCCTGGATTTGCGGGTCTGGAGTACTGTCTTCACCCACGGTGGCGAAACCTTCACCATTCTCTACCTGATGGATGTGAGTGATCAGAAACGGCGTGCTGTGCTGGAAAAGATTTTCTTCCATGATGTTCTGAACCTGGCGGGTGCGGTGCTGGGGATGGCGGAAGTGATCGAAGTCCGTGCGGATGAAGACGATCACCGTCCAAGGATGCTATTACAAATATCCGAGCGTCTAGTGGAGGAGATTCAGGCGCAACGTGATCTGGTCGCAGCAGAACGTGGTGATCTTGAGATCCAACCGAAAACTGTGCAGGCGCTGGATGTTATCTCCGGATTGGTAGGCACCTATATCACACACAATGTTGCCAAGGGTAAAAGCCTGTCCGTAGTCTCTGAATCGGAAGATGTTGCCCTGCATACGGACCCGGTGCTACTGGGCAGAGTGCTTGGCAATATGCTGAAAAACGCGCTTGAGGCCAGCTATGAAGGGGATGCGGTTCGGATCGGGGTGTGCCGTGAGGATGAGTCCGCACGATTCTGGGTGGTCAACGATGCTTATATCCCCGAGGAACTTCAAGCGGAGATGTTCAAGCGTTCCTTCTCAACCAAGGGCGACAACCGTGGCCTTGGCACCTACAGCATGAAACTGCTCACCGAAGAGTACCTGCACGGTTCCATTTCATTTTCTTCAACCCTGGACTCGGGAACACGATTTGATATAATCGTGCCGCAGCATATCGCGGAATGATATCATGGGACGGGCGAAAAACGGGACTGTTACCTTTTCTGGTTTCTTAATGCAGGACACGGATGGCAATGTTGATGAAAAGGTAACTGTACCAGATTTTTCGCCAGCTTGTTGCTCGAGATCAGTCGAAAATCCTGGGATAGCTACCTTTTCTGCTTTTTGAATACGCTATGAAGACCAATATTTGCCTGTAAATCCATCATTAACCTTGTGTTCAGGCAATGGCTCTTGCAGAAACGTGTAGCAGTCCCGATTTTCCGTCAAATATTATCACGTATTGTTCTACGACAAGCGCGTGGCCCGATTGCTTGCTGTCGGGATGTAACATGTTTTGCTCAAGTACACGCTCGCTGATGATAAATCTGATCTGACCTGATTCCCGACAGCAAGCAGTCGGGCCAAACCATTTTTATATCCCATATTACCAGACAATCACTTCGTGAAGCATACAACATACCGGGGGCGAGGATGGAAAATACCAAATACAAGAGTGTCGGTTTTGGTAAGGTATTGGCCTACGTGTTTGTTGTCCTGGCTTTGCTGCTGTCCGCGATTCTCTGTAAACGTGCCTTTATTGACAACCAGGGACTGATCAAGGATGACAACTTCCTGGCGTATGCTAGTATAGCCGTGTTTGTCTTCGTGCTGCTCAGTGTGATCAACACCGCTCCCGTAACCTACCACAAGGGCACCTGGTCCTTCAAATTGCGACGCTTCGACTATCCTGATTTCAAGGAGGAATATCTGGAAAAGATCGATGTCCAGCCTGAACGGAAAGATAGCTCGGAAATGATGCTGGTTATGACTTTCGGAGGCAAGCGTGGGCGCGCTATGCAGATCTATCGCACCCATACCGATATCCATATCCTTGCAGCGGATCTGATCCAGGCCTATCCAGAAAAATGTACCAGAGAATTCTCAAAATGGTTACAAAACAACACAGTCTAGCACGGCCACAATTTCTGCCTTTATAACAAAAAGCAGGAATAAACCGGCAATGGCTTGTCCCTGCTTCTGATAACACGCTCAATCTTAACGCCTGGTCTGTCCTTCAACGCTGATGATGCTCGAACAGTTTTGGCAGAACCAGATACGTTGTATCAGTCCGCGCGGTATAGTCCAGATGCTGGTCCAGGGGCGAATCCTCCGTAGTGTTCAAGGACTGTATCCAGGAAATCAGCGGTTCACGCCATGCCATGCCTGTGTTGTAACCATTCGGGTCCATCTGTGACATATCGGACGTATACAGGTAGTCGGTGGTGACGACCTTGTACTCGAGGCTGTCCACGATGGCGTTCCCATTCAGCAGGTGATAGCCGCCCACCGCGCTCATGCCGCCAAGGTACATGTCATTACGCTCGATAAAGGCGATCAAAGAATCGCCGGTAACAGTCAGCATGGTCAGGGTGTTGTCATAGGGCGCCATGGCTACGATTTCTTCCAGTGTGATCGGGCCTGCATTTATCCCGGTACGTATGCTGCCGACATTACTCAACGCGATATCGGCATCTTCCTCCACGATCAGCCAGGAATCAAAGAACATATTCGCCAGGGCGGGACTGTTCCAGGATAAGCTGTCCTGCAGGTAGCCGATCTCCTTTCCAAGCGCTGAATCAGTCTGCGCCTGCCAGTAGTCCACGATTGCACAAATGGTCGAATCACTGTCCGAAGTAGTGTTGGTGAAGAAGGTTATATTCTTGAGAGTCACATCGCTTGTGCCCATATCCCAAATGATGGACACTTCCGCGTATTCTTCCATGAATTTCAGTGGTTGGGCGTAAATGGTGTTGCCGAATACGGCGTCATGATGTTCGTGGCTGTGCCCGCAGCCGACGAAGTGATAGCCCAATTCACTGATCAGCGCGGAATCGGCCTGAATCTCCTCGAAGGGGACGTGTGTGATCAAGAGTGGAATATCCACGCCTTCCGCCATCATCAGGGGAGTGTACGTATTCAGGGCTTCGTTATAGGGTCCGAAGGTGAACTCGGTGACGTTTTCCATGGACGCCGTCTCAGCATTGGCCAACCCCATGACCCCAACCTTCACACCTTCGATATCCCAGATTTTGTATGCTTGAGCGAAGCTGGGGATGGTATCCGTCGTCACGCTCTTCAGATTGGCCGCGAGGAAGGTGAAATCGGCCTGCTGGACACGTGCGATCATGGTGTCTGGAGTGCAGTCGAACTCGTGGTTGCCGAACGTGGTGGCATTATAGTTCATGGCGTTCATGACCTGTATCATGGAGCGTCCGTTGAACCATGTCGATATCGCCGGGCCGGTCCAGTTGTCTCCGCCGCTGAGGATCAGGGTGTGTGCCGGATTCGTGATCGACTGGTCCCACATCGCCATCATGCCCGCCGCACCGGCATAGTCGCCCGCTGGTTCCATCCAACCGTGTTCGTCGGTGGTGTAAATGATGGTGATGTCTACCGGCCCTGATTCGTTTGGATAGACACAGCCGCCATCCTCATCCTTACATCCGACCAGAAAGCAGGAAATACCTATGATCAGCAGAAACCCAATAGCCCAACGATGCATGAATCCCCCCAGAACCATGATGAAACCGAAGATTGAATGGATGCATAAGGTAAGGCGAAGAATAGGACAAACGATATGACCAATGTAGATGAAAAGAGGATGTGTATTGCAAATCAAGTCTCAAAGGTTCCCGCAATGGGGACGCTGGT
The DNA here is from genome assembly GCA_963669175.1 of bacterium. GTDB lineage: Bacteria > Electryoneota > Electryoneia > Electryoneales > Electryoneaceae. The sequence continues at coordinate 4,154,926 of OY769902.1, read as the reverse complement.
GTTTTAAGTACCCAAGATATGTGCCAGTTTTCCTACGCTTTATCGTTCTTGAATATCTGTCTTATAAGTGTTTCGCAGGTGTTTGGTGTACTTCGCAGGTTGCACTGATCCATTGGGTACTCCACAGGATTATTGAGCCTTTTGGTACAACGCGGTTTTACTGATCCATTGAATACTTCGCAGGAGTACAATAAGTGAGCCCAGGGTACGCGCTGTCTGTTTGGTGGGCAGTCCGTGTTAAGAATTCCAACCTTTTTCTACTCCGAAGGAGTTGGATAAAGAGATCCATCTGAAGGACGATTTCTGAATCAGAACACCTATATGAAGCCATATCCTGTTATAAACGAAATCCAGGAAAACACTATAAATTGGATGTCTCACTTCACAGGTTTGTTTTGAGGTGGCTAATCCCTCCTCGAGAGGAGGATAGCAACACTCCAACCTACTGTTCTAACCACATTTATTCTAACAGATTATACACTCCTAACATAATACTTCCTTGAACTTAGGCTTGAACTTTGCGATATTGTGTTTCCTTTCACAAGAGGAGAGGTGCGTCCTAGCGGTACGGACACGAATAGTGGGGCCGCCGTGCCCCGGAAACGATACGGGAGAAAGACAGAAATGGCGAGGAAGTTCGTAACCATCGACGGCAACGAAGCCGCCGCGTATACCGCGCATCATGTCAACGAAGTATGCGCGATTTATCCGATTACCCCGTCATCCAACATGGGTGAATGGGCGGATGAATGGTCTGCCAAAGGGCAGAAGAATATTTGGGGCACGGTGCCGGAAGTTGCGGAAATGCAGAGTGAAGGTGGGGCTTCGGCCGCAGTGCATGGCGCGCTGCAGACCGGTGCACTGACCACGACATTTACCGCCTCCCAGGGCTTGTTGCTCATGATCCCGACGATGTTCAAGATCGCCGGTGAATTGACCAGCACGGTTTTCCACGTTTCCGCACGGACCGTGGCATCACACGCCCTGTCCATCTTCGGTGACCACAACGACATCAACGCTGTCCGTCCGACCGGCTTCGCGCTGCTTTCCAGCGCCTCCAGCCAGGAAATCATGGACAACGCCTTGATCGCACAGGCCGCCACCCTGGAATCACGGATTCCGTTCGTTCACTTCTTTGATGGCTTCCGTTTGAGCCATGAAGTTTCCAAGATCGAACAGTTGACTGAAGACGACATGCGCGCCATGATTGACGACAAGCTCGTCCAGGCGCACCGTGAACGCGGCATGAACCCGGATCGTCCGGTGCTGCGTGGTTCTTCTCAGAACCCGGATGTCTTCTTCCAGGCTCGTGAAACTGTAAACAAGTACTACGATGCGGTTCCGGCTATCGTGCAGAAGGCGATGGACAAGTTCGCGAAGATCGTTGGCCGTCAGTATCACCTGTTTGATTACTTTGGCGCTCCGGATGCGGATCGTGTTATCGTAATCATGGGTTCCGGCGCCGGCGCAGCCGAAGAAGCCGTGAAGTTCATGAACGAGAAGAACGGCGAGAAGGTCGGTATCCTGATCGTCCGCTTGTATCGTCCGTTCGCAGCCGACGCTTTCATCAGTACGCTGCCGAAGACCGTGAAGAAGATCGCGGTTCTCGACCGTACCAAAGAGCCGGGCGCATTGGGCGAGCCGCTCTTGCTCGACTGCATCACCGCAGTGGAAGATGCCTATTTTGATGGCACCGCCCACTTCGATCAGCGTCCGGTTCTGGTCGGTGGTCGTTATGGCCTGTCTTCAAAGGAATTCACCCCTGCCATGGTGAAGGGTGTTTTCGATGAGCTGAAGAAAGACAAGCCGCTCAAGCGTTTTACCGTCGGTATCAACGACGATGTTACCAACCTGAGTGTGGATTACGATCCGGCATTTGTTACCGAACCGAAAGGTCGTTTCTGCGGTCTGTTCTACGGTCTGGGTAGTGATGGCACCGTAGGCGCCAACAAGAACTCGATCAAGATCATCGGTGAAGGCACCGACTTCAACGCGCAGGGCTACTTCGTGTACGACTCGAAGAAGGCTGGCGCGATTACCGTCAGCCACCTTCGTTTCGGTAAAGACCCGATTACCTCGACATACCTGATCAACAATGCAGACTTTGTCGCCTGTCATCAGACCGTATTCCTCGAGAAATACGAAATGCTGGCAACCGCCAAGGAAGGCGCAACATTCCTGCTGAATACACCATACAGTGAGGAAGAAGTCTGGGATACACTTCCGCGCTCGATGCAGAAGCAGCTCATCGAGAAGAAGATGAAGTTCTACGTGATCGATGCCTACAAGGTCGCCAAGGAGACCGGCATGGGCGCACGCATTAACACGATCATGCAGACCTGCTTCTTCGCGATCAGCAACGTGCTGCCGAAAGACGAAGCGATCCAGGCGATCAAGAACGCGATCAAGAAGACCTACGGCAAGAAGGGCGACATGATCGTGAAGATGAACTACAACGCCGTGGATCAGTCTGTATCCAACCTGCACGAAGTCAAGATTCCGGATGCAGTTAGCAGTGATTTCGAACGTCCGCCGGTAGTCCCGGACGAGGCGCCGGATTATATGAAGGACGTATTGAGCCGTATCATCAAGGGCGAAGGCGACGACTTGCCCGTGAGTGCATTCCCGGCCGATGGCACTTTCCCGACCGGTACCACCCAGTGGGAAAAGCGCAACATCGCCCTGGAAATCCCGGTTTGGGAACCGGAAATCTGTATCCAGTGCGGCAAGTGCGTACTGGTTTGCCCGCATGCCGCCATTCGTGCCAAGGCGTACGATCCGGCAGTGCTGGACAATGCACCGGCGACTTTCAAGTCCACCAATTTGCGTGGCAAGGATCACCCGGGCTGGAAGTACACCCTGCAGATCGCCCCGGAAGACTGTACCGGCTGCACCTTGTGCGTCGAGGTCTGCCCGGCAACTGACAAGCAGGACAAGTCGAAGAAGGCCATCAACATGGCCGACCAGCTTCCGCTTCGTGTCCCGGAACGTGACAACTACAAGTTCTTCCTGGAAGAAATCGAAGATCTGCCTCGTGGCGAACTGAAGCTGCATACGGTCAAGGGCGCTCAATACCTGGAACCGTTGTTCGAGTATAGCGGCGCTTGTGCGGGTTGCGGTGAAACTCCGTACGTCCGTCTGTTGAGCGCGTTGTTCGGCGACCGTGCGGTTATCGGTAACGCGACCGGTTGCTCCTCGATTTATGGCGGCAACCTGCCGACCACCCCGTGGACCTTCAACAAGGACGGCCGTGGTCCTGCATGGAACAACAGCCTCTTTGAAGACTGCGCAGAATTCAGCTTGGGCTTCCGTCTGACCTTCGACAAGCAGAACCAGTACGCGAAGGAACTGCTTGCTGATCTCGCCGGCCAGATCGGAGACGGTCTTGTTTCCGGCATCATGGAAGCCGACCAGACTTCTGAGCAGGGCATTATCGAGCAGCGTGAACGTATCGACGCCCTGATGGCGAAGCTGAAGGATATTGATGATCCGAAGGCGCGTAACCTGGAAAGCGTATCCAGCGCCCTGGTGAAGAAGAGTGTCTGGGGTATCGGCGGTGACGGTTGGGCTTACGACATCGGTTACGGCGGTCTGGATCATACTCTGGCCAGCGGCAAGAACATCAACCTGCTGGTTCTCGATACGGGTGTGTATTCCAACACAGGCGGTCAGTGCTCCAAAGCCACCCCGCTTGGCGCGGTCGCGAAGTTTGCGTTTGGCGGTAAGCCCACCCCGCGTAAAGACCTTGGCATGATGGCGATGAGCTATGGCACCGTGTACGTTGCACAGGTAGCCATGGGCGCCAGTGACGCGCAGGTTGTCAAGGCCTTCCTCGAAGCGGAAGCCTATGATGGCCCGTCCATCGTTATTGCTTACAGCCACTGCATCGCGCATGGTATTGACATGGCCAAGGGCATGACCCATCAGCAGATGGCCGTGGACAGTGGCGCATGGCCGCTGTACCGTTACAACCCGGCGTTGCGTGCGGAAGGCAAGAACCCGCTGACACTCGATTCCAAGGGACCGAAGATTACGGTAGCGGAATGGGCAATGGCTGAAACACGCTTCAAGATGCTGAAGAAGGCTGATCCTGCTACGGCTGACAGGCTGATGGATCTGGCACAGAAAGACATCAACTTCCGTTGGGCTTTCTACCAGCACCTGGCCAGTATGGACTACAGCGCCCTCGCGGAGAAGTAAAAGACTCCTCGAGCGGAAGGCTCACATATTGTCAATTCTTTGGGCTGTTCAACCTGTTGAACAGCCCATTTTTTTGTACTTTTCGTATTCATTACTGGATCGTGTACAGCGACGGGTAATTGATGATTGGGGAGGGAATGTACACGCCTGCAGGAAAAACCCAAAAGGGGAGTTGGGGCGATGATGAAAAGGACTGTGGTAGCACTATTGGTGATGGTATTACTTGGATTATCATCTTCGAGTGAAGCAAGAATCCGCGTAGAACTGAATGCACATGCAGGGACCAATACGTATGCCTTTCCGGATATAAAAGATGATATTGAACACAAGAAAACGATGGGGTGGACAATAGATGATCTGGACGGGGGCATGTCATTTGGCGGCGGTCTTCGGTTCTTCCTCTCAGATCATTTCATTTATGGGCTGTATTTCCGTAGCCTTGCCGTAGACTATAAAGGCGAATTCACGGGTAACAATTCAATAGAAAGAAAGCTGGCTGCAAACAATGTTGAATCATTACTGCTTTACAATTTTTACAGGACAGATATGTTCAGGTTTTATGCCGGTACCGGGCTTGACCTGTACATGAACAATGTTGAAACGACATTGGTCACTAGCGGCGTATCTGTAACCACTTCCAGCACCGCTAATGGTTATGGTTTTCTGCCGACCCTTGAAGTGCAGTTCATTATTTCTTCGCGTTTTAATATGACGTTTGATGCCAGTTATCGTTATGCTACGTCCAGTGATGATTATTTCAACTGGAGCGGGATGGCCCTGAACGCAGGTCTTTCCTATTGCCTCACCGACTGTGGCTACCCTGATGGCCTTGCCGGGGCCAGCATCTGGTATAGCAAGAAGGGGAGTGGTGGCGGAGGAAAGAGCGTCAGGGAAAAGAAACTGAAATCACGTTATCTTGAGATTGGTTCGATTAAGGTGGGCAGCGCAGACGCCACTACCATCATAGGCAGCGAACCTATTTATTACGCTCGCTCGGGCAAAGAACAGTATGACCAGTTCTTTCTTGATGTGGCTGTGGTACAGGGCGCTGTAAAGGTGCTCGAAGAAGTGCTGCGTTTGATGGAAACCGGCGGCGAGCTGGATTTCAATGACCGTGGCGAGCTGATGTCGTTGATGCTGCGCTCTGAAACTTCTGCCCGCATGTTGCAGGGGCAAGCTGAAGATTTGAAAGCGGAACTCAGCGTACACTTTATCAAACGTGATGCGTACATGATTCCTGAAGTTACCCGGCTTTTGGAAGAGGCGAAAAGCAGTATGCAGGATGCGGAAACTCGTATCCCGCAACTGGTAGATCAGCTTTCGAAGCAATAGACTGGAAAAGAAGACTGTTTTTCGAATAAAGGGAATCCGGCTATAATGGCCGGATTCTCGTGTTATGCCCAGTTTTAATCCTAGCTACTCGACCAGGCTAAGTCATTGGGCAATTAGCCCTATGGGTGTAATAAAGACGCTACCACTTATCATGATGAACGAACGCAGGATTGAAGCGCTGTTTCACTTCCTGTTTCTTATCGGTGAATCCAACCGGAACAATCGCGACCGGCATGATGTGATCGGGAGCGCCGACCAGCTTACGCGCACCTTCCATCCGGCTTTCCACGGGATACAATCCGCACCAGCATGCGCCCAAACCGTTCGTCCGTGCTGCCAATAGAAGGTTCTGAATCGCGGCGGAACAGTCCAGCATCCACCGTCCGGGATATTTCTCGCGTGACGTGTCCGCACACACCAGCACCGCCTGCCCGGCAGCCAACGCGAATTTCGCATGATGATGAAACTCACCGACTGCTTTCAGCTTTTCCGTATCGCGTATCACGACAAATTCCCACGGCTGCGCGTTCCCGGCGGAAGGAGCGGTCATCGCGGCAGCCAACAGGATTTCCATCGTTTCGTCCGGGACGATTTCCCCAGTAAACGAACGAATGCTGCGGCGTGTATGTATGGCGGTCAGGGTGTCCATGGAGTCCTCAGGTAAGAAGCATTAAGACGAAAAACTGGATGGTAAAGAGGAGAGGAAATTGTAAAAGTTATCTGGGAGCATTCCGTTTTGTGACAGTATTAATATTGTAAAAAACGCCATGCTTCGTTATGTAGTAGCCTCTCTCAGAATTTTTATTTTCAGCAATTTTGATAATTTTATTGATCCAACACATTAAATTAGTAAGCATGAACATCGATCCTAAACCAGTATAGCCCTTCGGTAAAAAGAAAGTCTGAACATTTGCTTCTTTCCAGTATCGCTTTCTATGAGGTGTCCGATAAATATTTAAATCGGCTGTAATTGCAATCCAATCACCTTCCTGCGAAAGATGTAGCAGCCAATCATCATCATCACGCTCGCTTGATACAAACATCTCCGTATAATGATAAACGAAATACCCCTTCATTTGAAATGACTTTTTAATACACTCGCAATAGGATATAGGAATGTGTTTATCAAGAAATATTTTCACGAAGCCTTTCTCCTGGTGAAAGATTCCTCAAATTCAATAGTATGTAGCATATTTTTCAGCGATACACGATATAAATCAGCTACAAATTCAGCTGCGTCTTCATTAGCGCCCTCGGCTTGGTAAACATTGTAAAGAACCTCTGTAGGAACAAGATGCTTAGCTACTATTGGTTTCCCATTATTGAAATTTGGGTCTAAAACAATTGTCTTTTCTTTTGATAAAGGCCACCATTTGCTTGCCATTTTCTCTGCATTAACATCAATGTCGCGTAGATAAGTTTTAATTATTGTTCCCATATTATATTCATCGCTAACTAAATTTAGCAAAATGTTATCTTCTTCTTCTTCTCCGGCATCAACAAAAATTGATCTCATGTCCGTTTTAATCTTAATTTTCTCACTTGCAAAAGGATGAGGAATTTTAAAATAATCTTGTGCTTTTTTATTTGCTGTTCTTATCGCATCTAGCGATACTCCCAATTCTCGCAATTTCTTGACTATTCGAATTTCAATAAGGTTGTAAAATCCAAGTAGATATTTATCTTCAAGGATATCATATTGAGGCAAAATAACTGGTTGAGCGACTTTAATATCATTACGAGTATATCCACGAATCCAGTAATATAGGGCATTATAATGTACTCCTGTAAGCCGTTGTATTTCGCTTACAGTATACATCCCAAGGTTTCTGTGGACTACTGGACACATGAATTCACCCTCCTCTAACTAAAGATAAATACGATAGGAAACTGTCGCAAGGATAATCGAGGAAGAAATTTTAATATACAGTATATTCGGGTTTACTCCGGCAACTGCTTCAAATACTGCCTCACATCATCCCGTTTCGGATCGAGGCGCAGGCTTCGGTTCCACGCGGTCCGGGCATCGCCGTAGCGTCCCATAGCGTAGTAGATCGAGCCTTTCTGTACCCAGGCGAGGGCCAGTGTGGGGACGAGGCGGGTGGCACGGTCGCAGGCATTCAGGGCTTCCTGGTAGTTTTTCTGCAAGAACAGGCGTTGAGCGATTTCCACTTCACGGATGGCCGTGTTCATGTTTACCAGTTGGGAAAGCTGTGATTCAAGGTCGGTGATCCGGGCCTCGAGCAGTTCCACCTTGCTGGTGTCTTCAACGAATTCATGCACCAGCACCGGTTTCTCGACCAGCACCGTATCCGTTTCCACGATAATCTGGGGCACCTGGACCGGACGCGGTTGACGCACCCGTTCCATTACCGTACGCTTCCGTTCGAAGTAAAAATCGATACCCAGCATATGGTGGCCGATAGTGCCGCTCACACCTCCGATAGGGAAGCGGAACGTATACCCGACACGCAAAGTGGCGTTTTTGATATCGCGCCTGCGTTCACGAGCGCCGGACTCATCCGCACTGCTCATGTAGCTCTTTTCGCTGTCGTGTTTCCAGATATTCAGCCCGAAGCCAAGCGCAACTTCGTCTCGGTTGCCGCCGCCACGCAAGTGCAGCGCATTGTTGAACAGCGGAAATTCTACGCCCAGTCGAGGCGAAACGTCTGCACCGTTGAGCGAACGGTCGCGGTACTCAATATCCGTATACAGCATGAAACGGGTGAAGCGCATGGATACACCCGCCTGGATTTCACGGGGCAGCGGATCATCCACACCGTCTTCCAGCGCCTGGTTCGGTTTGTTGATACGACGGATTGCCAGCCCCGCAGTCATACGTGAGGTCAGGCGCATCTGCATGCCGATGTCGATACCTACAGAACGCTTGGAATAGCCATATTCAATGAACAGCGGGTCGATGGCGGTATATTCTGTCTCGGCATATTTGCGGCCCAGGAATTCAAGCGAAACGCCCACGGTGAACATGCGTTCGTACATCGTGAGTTTACGGGCATAGCTCAACAGCGTACGGTTTTCACTATATAGATCGCTGCCGAACTGGTCATAACCAAGCGCGATAGCGCCCCAGTCGCCGAGGCTGCCGTAACCGCTTATCGCCGAACGTGACAGCGCATCGCCGTCGAGTCCCCAGAATGGCTTCATGTAGAAGGTTTCAACCGAGGTGACTGTGCCCCAGGCAATCGAGGCTGGATTGATGTAGAAGCCCATCGGATCGCCGCCGGATGCCACTACAGCGCCGCCTAGCGCGGTTGCACGTTTACCCGGAAGCACTTCAAACGCCGCATGAGTCGGCAGGGCGGAGAACAGCAGAACCAGCAGTGAAACGCTGATCAGGACTTGCAGGCCTCTTGATAATCCACGCCTTCTCATCGTGCCACCGCAATTGTGCCCTGGCCACCGCCGCTGACCTGGAAGATGTATAATCCACCCGGTACGGGTTCGCCGCTGTCATCGTTGCCGTTCCAGCTTGCCGGGTTGCCCTGGACTGTAGCAACTTTACGCCCGCGCATGTCGAAGAAATCCACGGAAGCCGATGAAGATCCCTTATGATAGATCAGCGCTTCATCCCAGACACCGTCACCGTTCGGAGTAATGGTCGTTGGAATGACCAGCAGCTCCACATCGGGAGGTGGAATATAGAACGTATGCTTGTCACGAGTCAGCGTGTTTTCCGGAACCGACAGGTCGCGAGCGCTGATATATGCCTGCACCTGCTGGCCGGGGAATAGGTACTGTGGACCGACAGAATTCCAGTCGCTCAATCGGTACACACGATAGTAACCGGTTTCCAGCTCCTGGGTAAGAACTGGTTCCGGGGCGTTACGTCCGCCCAGTTCGAGACGGATCGAATTCGCATCTACCCCGATGCCGTCATCCAGCACTTCGAAATAGAGGTAATCGTCAAGGGTGATGCTGGTGCTGTCAACCACAGCAAGAGTATCGTTAACCAGTCGGACAATCGCAAAACTATTTACATACGGCGCGACCAGGTCAGGAATGACCTCAAACTGGTAGGTTGAATCGATCTCGTTGCGAATATTGGAATAGTCGGCAGCGGAAAGCGTCACAGAATAGGTTGTGCTCACATTCCAACCATCGTACGGCGTATAGGTATACCGCCAGCCGTCGGCTGTTTCCTCGATAAGGATTTCGTAATCGTCACTGTTATTCGTGATTTCTTCCGAATCAATGAAGATGTGGACATCGGATGTGTCAACCCCGGCGAGCATATCGATAACTTCAAAGCTGACTGGACGGTTATAGGTAATACTAGAGTCCGGCGCAGGTTGCAGCTCGGTAAAGAAGGGGGAAGCGTCATCCAACTGGGTGTAGAAAGAGAATGTCAACGGATTCGGTGTCACATTCGCCGGTTCTGCAAGATCACGAGCGTTCACGCCGATCGTCACCGTATCGCTGTACAGGAAATCGGTTGCCGGGGCCAGCACATAGTGGAAACCGTTGATGATAGGTGTTACTTCACGTGTCGCTATCCAGAGGGGATCGTCCATGTTCTGGATTGTAGTATAGCTGGTATCGACACCTTCGCCGTCATCCTTCAGGTCGAAACTGAGGATAATATCTGGTGATACACCTCCGGAAGAATCAGCCGGTTGTTCCTCTTCCATGTAGGGAGGTTCACGGTCATCTCGGAGCGTGACAAACCAGTAAGATTCATCCATACGGTTGTGTGAGGTTGCCAGGTCATAGCAGGTCACGGATACATGCACTGTATCCGTATGACCGAACAGACCAGGCGGATTGTAACGGAAAGCATATCCCTGTTCAACCTCTTCCCAGTAGATGTTCTCATTGGCTACGGCGATTCCATCAATGGCGAGATGCAGCGAATCACGCGCCACACCAACCCCGGCGTCCAGAACATGGAACACGATATCCGCGCCACGAGATACGCCGATCTGTCCCGGATACGGGCTCAAATTGGTCAGGTAGGGCGGGTATTCATCCGGCTCGGTAAACAGCTCATACACGAGGATCGCGTCATTGGACGGTTCCTCGTTATCACTGATGCCGAAGCGGACACTGACCGTATCCTCATAAGGCAGCGATAACGGCGGAGTATAGACGAACCTGTATTGTGCGCCCTGGGTGACAGGGTGGGTATTGTATCGCAACAGTACGGAATGGTCCGCATTGTTGATCGAGATGTAGGCGCTGGATGGGTCGATTCCGGTCATGTCGTCCGCGGCTTCCCATATCAGGGAATCTTCCACAGATACACCTTCCGATCCCTGCGGCGGATCAACCAGTAGGAAATAAGGCGGCTCATCATCGTTCTCGGGATAGAAAATATATGTGGTATCCAGTTCGATACCGTCCGGGATTGTTTTGTCAAACACGTTCAGGTGGACGATCACACTGTCGCCGTATATGCCTTCTGAACGCTGGTAGGTAATCCGGTAACCAAGATGCTCGATGCGTTCCCAGATGATATTGCGATGGGCGATAAAGACATTATCAATTTCGAGTTGCAAGGTGGTGGAGTCGATCCCCGCCGCGTTATCCATGATGGTCAGGGTAATCGGCGTGTTTCGTGCTGATCCCACACTATCCGGGTGCGGTATCGCTTCAGTCAGTTCAGGCGCACGGTTATCCACAATGACATTATAGGACCAGGTTGAATCCTCCATGATATTGGGATCATCAGCCAGGTCACGTGATTGTGCCGTCAGTTGCAACAGCCCGGAATCATAGGGATTATTCTCAGGATTATGAACGAACGCGTATCCCTGTGAGATGGCTTCGAATAACAGATCGCCGTATTCTTCACCACTTTGCTGAGTGCGAAGGATTTTGGTAGAATCTGCATTTACCCCTGATCCGGTATCAATGATTCTGAAATTGATTTTGGTTCCGACATCAATCGTTACGCCCGGTTCCGGGTAAATGAAAACCAGTTCCGGCGGAATTGTATCTAGTGAGGTAAAGAAGAAATAATCGTACGGTGTCATCCAATTGGGGGATGGCTCCGTAAGGTCAGCCGCTTCAATTCGTACGTCAATCTGTGCGTCTGGCGGCAAGGAAGACTCGGGATTGATCACGACACGGTAATTGGAAATGGAACCGCTGATTCTCATCTCTGGATCGCCCTGGCGGACCGTATCCGTATCAATCACGACCATGATTGTCGTGCTGTCAACACCATCTCCGGCATCACGCAGACTGAAGGCGATGTCACGTGTGGTCGCGACATTTACTTCGCCCGGTGCGGGGGAGAATTGAGTGGGATACGGCGCAGTGACATCCTGACCGGTGATGAACTGGTAATACCAGAGCGGTGAACGGTTACCCTGTGTGTCTGTGATATGGGTGATCACGTTGATCGGAACATTGATATCAAAGGGTTCTTCCGGGACCAGCTCAAAGGAATAGATCCCGTCGTTCATCTCGTAGCTGACACCAGGATGGTTAATGTTGTACGTGATGCCATCCAGGATCATGATAAAACTGGCTGTCGCAATTCCTGTTTCATCATCACTGATGCGGAAAGACAGGGTATCTTCGCTGGGAATATTTCCCTGTCCCGGCGCCGGGTAAATGTTGAAGAAATAGGGCAGCCCGCCACGTACGGCGTGAACAGCCCCGGCATAGTCTGTATGGGAGTGTGATCCCATGATGGGATCAAAGATGCCATCGTCATCGAGATCAGCAATGGTCAGTGAGCGACCGAGGTCATGGCCCGCACCGGCACCGAAAAAGTGACGGACATTGGCGTCAAGGGTATCGACACGGATTATGCCTGTCAGAATCGGGTTGTCGGTTATCGCAACCACCTGCCCGGCTTCTTCCCGTGCCCGGTAATTCGCCCCGGGCGCTGCCGCCATCATCAGCTCATCAATACCTGCAACCGCTGCGCCGAGTGAATCATCCTCCGCCGCGCCGGTAAATTTCACCCGGAAGTAGGTTGCCTGCCGAAGATCTGCCCAAGGAGCGGCCGTGTTGATCTCATCCCAGGTGATATAATAAAAAGCGCCGCCACGCACTCCGTCCTGCAACGCTGCCGGAGCGCCGATCAGGACACCACGAATTCCCGTTGTGTTAAACGAAGCGATAGCGCGGCCGGTCAGATCCAGGGTCTGTGCGCCGCCGAGCTGACGGTAGTCTTGCAGAAGTGGGACGTTGTCAGTGGTAAGGTCTACCGTATCTGCCAGGCTTTCCGGGGTGACGAAAATATGGACAGCGCCAGCGCCAGTACGCCCTGCGTAGGTTCGTCCCGGAGCGCCGATAATCAGGTCGCCATACCCGTCGCCGTTAAGGTTGTTGCCCAGTAATGTCCCCTGGAAAATGGGGCAGACGCTGATGGCTTCACCCAGTTGTTCACCGGTCTGGCCGCCAAATACGGTTACAGTCGATGCCTGTGTAGAAAGGGATATGTTTTCCGGCCAGGAAGCCCGTCCGGCGATAACATCAACACGTCCCGCGCTGTCTCGCTGGCGAGGGTCTGCATTGGGGGAGCCGATGACAATGTCGTTGTAGGCATCGTCACCGATGTTGGTAATACCAATGGCGCGTCCACAGTGATCGCCGTCCGCACTGCCGAAGATTTCAACATCCGGTTCAGTAACCGTCCCGGAAGGAGATGCGCTGCCGAAGATAACCCAGACTCGTCCGCGACTGTCGTCGGCATGGGGCGCGCCGATGACCAGATCGTCACGTCCGTCACCGTTCAGATCACCCATCACCAGCTTGACACCGATCTGTAACCCGGCAGTACCCTCTATGACAAGGTTGGCTTCTGCAGCGGGATTATCAAAACGAACTGAATCGAACGTGACTCCATCGCCCAGGAATACATATACATCACCGGAGTTGTTTCTTGTGCCCGGCGCTGAAATGGCCACATCCCAGAGACCGTCGCCATTCATATCACCGGAGGCGATGGCGACACCGACACGCTGGGTGCCTTCACCAAACCAGGCCATGTTTCCCGGCCAGGGGGAGAGATCAATCCGGCTCTGAGCAAACGTGCAGAGCGGAAGAAAAAGCAACAGGAAAAGATGCCAGCGTACCCGCTTCATTCGTTCCTCGCCTGTTGCGATGGGAATCCAGAAGGTGCGCCCGTGGAAAGCTCGTCAAAGCTCTGGTCAACGGGAGATTTGACAATCTTGATTTCAACACGACGGTTCTTCTGACGGTTTTCCGCGGTATCATTCGGAACGACAGGGTTGTACTCACCATACCCCATAGCCTGCAAACGCTCGGGCTTAAATCCTTCAATTTCAATCAGGTATTTAACCACAGCAATAGCACGAGCAGCCGAGAGTTCCCAATTGGAACGGAACTGGTAATTATGGATCGGCAGGTTGTCGGTGTAGCCTTCCACACGTATCTGCGCATGTGGCGCATCTATCAAATGATCTTTGATCTGTTTTACCGCATCCTGCAAAACATACATCGCTTCCCGTTTGATATCAGCTTGTCCCAGGTCAAACAGGACGTTGGAAGGGATTGAAATGACGATTTCACCACCGGCTTCCTCGATCTGTTCAAATTCCTGTGCGTCAAGTGCGGCGGGCGCTTCCGATTTCATCTGGAAGCGTTCAAACGCTTCTTTCAGGAAAGGCATTTGCCCCGTTACGGAAAAGATGTAGAACAGGACAAAGAACACCAGCAGCAACGTCATCAGGTCGCCATACGTGGTCAGCCAGGGTTCACCTTCATGTTCCGGTTCGATGACCCGTCTTCTCTTGGGATTCCAGCGACGAGGGCCTGCCATTAGCCACGCCTCCGGGTACGGTACTGCGATTGCAGACGTTCCTGCGAAATCTGCGAGTTGACACCTTCAGAAATGTGCATCATGGTTTCGATAATCAGGTCACGCAGTTGGATTTCATCATAGTTCCATGCGCGAATCTTGGTCGCCATGGGACGGAAAATCATGGCGCTGAACAGAACGCCGTAAAATGTGGTCAACATGGCAACCGCCATCGCGCCCGGGATAGCCATGGGATCATTTACGCTGGAAAGCATGATGATCAGACCGATGACTGTGCCCAACAATCCGAACAGAGGGGTATATGTGCCCATGACTGTGAACAGTCGCTCGCTCATACGATAGCGTGATGCGATAGCGTCCGATTCGCCCTGCAAAATCTGAGCGGCGACACTCGGTTCAATACCGTCAATCAGCATGTCCACTGCTTTGTGGAGGAACTCATTTCGTTCGCCCTCGCCTTCAGGAACTTCCAATGAACCAACACCATTCACACGCGCCTGTTTTACCAGGTCCACCATAATCGGGATCAGGTTATCCGGTGGGGGAGTGGTATCGAAGAAGACGACACGAATTGCGCGGATTGCAATTTCAAGCTGATCCCGGTTGAAGGACAGCAGAGTGGCGCCGACAGTGCCACCCAGCACAATAAAGATGGACTCAATACTGATAAACTGCAGCAGACTGCCACGGGAAATGATTGCAACGAATACCAGTCCGAGGCCCATGAGCAGACCAAACAAAGATGTAAGCTTCATGCTCGTTTCCTCACAAACTGGTTTCCTGCACCTGCTGCAACGTATCCAGGAAGGTGCGTTTTGCTTCGGCTATGCGGTCACGTGACTTGGAACGACGCATGGCCATTTCCTCAGACACCATGTTGATCGCCCGTCGTGACAGACAAGCGAATACGACATTCTTTACATCATCTGAAGCAGTAGATATCAGAGCTGCGAGCGTCGGGTTCGGGAGACGCAGAACAACACGTTTCAGTGTGGCCTCTTCCAGGTTCATCAAGTCGCTGAGGAAGAATACACTCTTGCGCACACGCTTTGCCAGGGCGGGATCAGCATTGGTCAGGCTGGCGTAAAGTTCCTGCGCTTCACGATCAGGCAGAGCGTTGATGATGTTCGAAAGCTTCGCGGTCCCATCGCCAAGAGAAATGGCTACAGAGCTGACTGTTGTATGCTTCTTGCGGATACGCTCAACCATCTGGTTGATCTTGTCCGCATCGTTTTTCTCCAGGATATCCCAATAAGCCAGGATCTCTTTTCTCTGTTGTTCCGGTAGTTCACCAATAATTTTACCGGCAATGTCAGGCTTGGCCGAGGTTAACGCCAGCGCTGCAAAGTCAGGGCTCTCTCCTTCGATCAATTTGAGGAGGCTAAGTGCGTTCATGTTGGCTACTTTTGCCAGAACACCACGGTTTTTCCCCTCTGATTCCTTGTCGCGCACAATTCGGATGGGAATCTCACCATCAGGCAGACTCAATATCGCAGCATCGCTACCAGCGCCTCCGCCAACGCCACCAGCACCGCCAGCGCCGCCGCCAATACCGCCGCCGCCAACGCCGCCGGACCCGCCGCCAACGCCACCGCCGGGCGCGGTTCCGCCAACACCACCAGCACCGCTGCCACCGCCCATTGCCATTCCCAACAATTTGGCGAGGTCTGTGGTGGACATGCTAGCGCCGCCGCCTTCCTGCTCATGGCCGACAGGTGATTCCACCATACGGTAGCGCGAAAACCTGGAAATCGCGGAGTAGACAACTCCGGCAAGCACAATCAGGCCTGCAAGGATAAGGATTGCGGTCCACAACCCTCGCTTCGAGTATAGATACTGAATAAGGGTCAACGGGGGATTGATGAATGGTGATCGTTCAATAATAATCTGGTCACCGCGACTGGAATTGATAGAAATCCAGATCGGGATCAGTTCGTGTATACGTTCAATCTCACGTTCCGACATGGATCCCGAAACAAATACATGAATAATGGTTTTGGATATCTCACTGAAATACCAGCCGGATTCCTGCATTCTGCGAACATCTTCACTCACTGAAACCGGTAATCCCGGCAGACTGCGAGACTGGCTGTAAATGTACCCCTGCAATTCAACGGGCACCTCACCGAGGGTGATGTCCACCATGACCACCGTTGGTCCGACCAGTGGCTGAAGCATCTCTTCAAGCCGCTCCGACAGGGCCTTCTCCAGCTCCAGCTCCCCGGCAATTTGCGGCGGTGGGGCGGTAGCATCTTCCCGTTGATCCTGAGGATCACCGTCGGTCTGAGCCTGCACTGAAACAAATACAGCACATAGCATCAGGATAATTGCAAGACGTTGTAAACCCCGCACCTGTTTCCCCTCCAAATAACCTGGCATGGCAACCTGAGAGACCAAAACCAGGTTTGTCAGAATTTCTCAAGAAAAACGCGCGACACAATCATGCCAATAATGTGCCGCTTTTTCTTTCAATTCTCTTAGCGTTCCGGTATTCTGCAAAACGTAGTGCGCACGAGCCGCTTTTTCCTCCTGTGAAATCTGGCTCCTGGAACGGTCCCGCATCTCATCGACGGTAAGATTCATTCGTATGGCTGCACGCGCAATGGCCTGATCAACATCGCAAGTTACAACGACAATTTCGTCATAACGCGATGCGTCCTGCCATTCAAAAATCAAGGCAGCATCGACTACAGGAATTTGTTCACCGGATCGGGCTGATGTTATAGCGTCGGATAGGCGTTGGCTGATAAAAGGCCAGATGTGATGATTCATATCATCTCGCGCTTGCTTATCAGAAAAGACAATTCGGCCCAGTACGGCACGATTCAGTGCGTCACCGGAGAATATACTCGTCCCAAACCGATCTTTCAGCCAGTCCAGGTATTCAGTCTCGAAAGCAACAACATCACGTCCAACCTGGTCAGCGTCGATGATCGTTGCGCCCAGCTCCTGCCAGACAGCAGCTACGGTTGATTTTCCACATCCGATATTACCTGTCAGACCAATCGCAGGAAGTGTCTTCACAACGGAATTTCTCCCCGTTCTACTCGACGTCCGGTTCTTCCATACCGGAGATGGACTCGGCCAGGAGATCAATCACTTCCGGGTCTTCCGGGTTCAACAAATACAACCGGTGTGCAATGATAGAGGCAAGGTCTGAGTGGCCCTGTTTCAACAACAGGCGCGCAAATGTCTTTGTGACCGGTCCACGCAATACGGCCTTGCGCGCGCTTGTCCCCGCTTGCCCAACAGGGGGCTGGGGCTTTGCCGGTTTGGGCAAAGGCTTCTCGGGCGTCGGGCCGGCTTCCTGATCATCCTGCTTGGAATGGAACCATTGATCAAGGTCAAACCTGCCATCTGGATCTTTCTGGGCGGCAGCTTTCTCAATAACCGGCTCTGCGGCCAATTCAACTTCTTCCGCAGCTTCTTCCGGTATTTCCGGTTCAGCGGGAGGTTGGGACAAGGTTTGCGAAATAGTCGGTTTGGGACCGGATCTACGAATACTGCCCATGTCACGAAGCAGGGAGTTGATATCATCCTGGTTGAACAGGGTTGTTTTTGATGGCGATACAGGCATGTCTTCCGAAGCTGCAATTTCCTGAGCTTCATCTGCTTCAGGCGTTTCGGCTGCTACTTCTTCTTCTTCTTCAACTGGTACAACTTTATCAGTCTCAGTTTCGATTGCTTCAGCCTCACTGGCCGCCATTTCCACTGGGGATTCATCCGGCGCGGCGTTCATGATATCTGCAACTGAAGTCGGTTGCTCGTCTTCCAGCGATTCTTCCACCAACTCTTCGTGTGCTTCCTGTCCTTTTTCCTTCACCTGGCTGAAGAGTGCAGAAATATCGTCCTGGTTGAATGGCTTGCCTGTGTTACCGACTGCTTCAACGGGGATATCTTCGACAGGTTTTTCTGCTTTCTGTTCAGCCAGAGGCTCTTCAGTTTTTACCTGGCTTCGGTTGGCAAACAGGGCCGAGATGTCATCCTGACCTAGCGGCCCCTTCTGACCAAGTGAAGGAGGCGCTGCCGGCTTTCGATCCATTTCTTTCTTGGCCTGAATCAATTCATCAAGGTCATCCTGGCTGAACCCGATTTCGAAATCAAAGTCATCGTTCGCGTCCAATTCCTGAAGCGTACGTGCAGCGGCTTGGGACATTTCATTTTCTTCTGGCTCTGGCTTCGATGCGCCGCCTTTCAGGAGTGCGTCAATATCATCCTGGCTGAACGATCCTCCGCCTGCGGATGGGGCCGGTTCCTCTTCCGGTTCGGGCTCGGGTTCCGGTTTCGATGCGCCACCTTTCAGGAGTGCGTCAATATCATCCTGGCTGAACGAACCACCACCTCCTGACGGGGCCGGTTCCTCTTCCGGTTCGGGCTCGGATTCCGGTTTCGATGCGCCGCCTTTCAGGAGTGCGTCAATATCATCCTGGCTGAACGATCCTCCGCCTGCGGATGGGGCGGGTTCCTCTTCCGGTTCGGGTTCGGGTTTCGATGCGCCACCTTTCAGGAGTGCATCAATATCATCCTGGCTGAAGGAACCGCCACCTGTTGATGGGGCGGGTTCCTCTTCAGGTTCTGGCTCCGGTTCCGGTCTCGATGCGCCGCCTTTCAGAAGCGCGTCGATATCGTCCTGGCTGAAGGAACCGCCACCTGCTGACGGGGCGGGTTCCTCTTCCGGTTCAGGCTCGGGTTCTGGCTCGGGTTCCGGTTTCGATGCGCCGCCTTTCAGAAGCGCGTCGATATCATCCTGGCTGAAGGAGCCGCCACCTGCTGACGGTTCTGGTTCTTCTTCCGGTTCGGGTTCGGGGGCCGGTTTGGAAGCGCCGCCTTTCAGAAGCGCGTCGATATCATCCTGGCTGAAGGAGCCGCCACCTGCTGACGGTTCTGGTTCTTCTTCCGGTTCGGGCGCGGGTTTCGATGCGCCACCTTTCAGGAGTGCGTCAATATCGTCCTGGCTGAAGGAGCCGCCACCTGCTGACGGTTCAGGTTCTTCTTCCGGTTCGGGTTCGGGGGCCGGTTTGGAAGCGCCGCCTTTCAGAAGCGCGTCGATATCATCCTGGCTGAAGGAGCCGCCACCTGCTGACGGTTCAGGTTCTTCTTCCGGTTCGGGCTCAGGTTCCGGCTCGGGTTCGGGTTTCGATGCGCCGCCTTTCAGGAGTGCGTCAATATCGTCCTGGCTGAACGATCCTCCGCCTGCGGATGGGGCGGGTTCCTCTTCCGGTTCGGGCGCGGGTTCGGGTTTCGATGCGCCACCTTTCAGAAGCGCGTTGATATCGTCCTGGCTGAAGGAGCTGCTATCCTCATCATCCTGTTTTTGATCAAACAGTGCATTCAGATCCGCCTGGTTGAAATCAGCGGATTCAGTATCTGTTGCTTCCGGGACATCGGCAGGAGCAGGCTCTTCCGGTTTCTCTTCTTCTATATCACCCGGCTCGATGGTTTCGCTTGAATCCTCTTGTTTCAATTCTTCGTGTTCTTCTTTTTGCATCTGTTGAAGTTCTTCTTTGCTTGTAATGCCAGCTTCCTTAAACATCGAGTCAATATCCGATTTCGAGAATGAGGTGTCCAGGTCATCAATTTCTACCTGAGGTGTCTGTTCTTCCGGCTGCGTTGCGGCATCCGTTTCAGCCGGTGCAGTTTTTCCTGACTCATCGCCAGCTTTATCTTCTGCGGCCGATTTCTGCTCTTGATCTGCGGGCAACTGAACCGGGGCAGTTGCGGCCTCAGCGTCATCTACCGGTTTTTCTTCTGTCGGGGCTGGTTTCTGGCGTTTGGCAGCCTTCTTTATGGAAGGTTTCTGGATTAATGACGGTTCTTCCTGCTCAGTCAAAGCAAGCAACTTCTTAACGTCTACATAATTTTTCGGTTCAAGTCCGGCAGCTCTTAGCGCTTCCTTGACCGGGTTATATTCCTCTTCTTCCTCTTCCTCTTCCTCTTCCTCTTGTTCCTCGTCTTCAGTTTCATCCGTTTCTTCATCTTCCAGCGATGTGTCGTCAGCCTCTTCTGTCGGAATGCCAGGTTCTTCAATGGTTGTTACTTCTTCATCAACACTTGTTTCAGCTTCCAGAACCGTTTCATCCGCAGGTTCAGCCATCATTCCCGCTTCCGCTTCGGTGTCATCCGGCAACGGCTCCACATCAAAGGTGGCAACAGTTGAAGCTTCATCTCCCACTAGTGTTTCATCTTTCATTTCTGTTGGTGCAGCATGTTTTTCCTGATCGAACTGCATTGCCGCCATATCCGCCTGCAATGCAGCAAGGGCGGAATCATCCTCATCTGCTTCCGTCGCCTCGTCACCAATTTCTTCAACCGGTTCGGTTGTTACCGTACCGGTAGCTTCCTGTTTATCGAGCTGCCATTCTTCTGGAGTATTAAGTTCGCCATGCATGGTTTCATCGAGGTCTTCCTGGCTGACCTCAACAGCAGTTTCAGGAGTGTCAGGTTGTTTTTTCGGGGCTGCCACAGATGGTTGATCAAGCGGTTCGCCCAGTCTGCGCAATTCATCCTTGGTATCGATGATATCGGTGTCTTCCAGCGCGGGAACCACATCGTCCGGGGGGCAGGGGCGTTCCTCTGCGAGGTTCATGTCACGAGCTACACGTTTGGCCAACGCGCCTTCACGGGTAAAATCCGCAAGCAGCCACTCTTCCGGCCAATCGTGAATATTGGGGTGTTTTTCCCGGACTTTTGCCAGGATCAGGGTTCGAAGCCCTTTACGACTCTGTTTGTCTTCCGGATCAATCTGGTAAAGCTGGAACATCTGGCGTCGTAATTCATCGGTATGCCCGGAATCGGTCAGGGCCGCGATAAACTCACGCCTTGCCCGGGTATTCATTGGCTCCTGTTTAACCAGGGTACGCAGTTCGTCAATAGCCTCTTCACGTGAACCGGTTTTTTCCATCGCCTTGGCCAGCAGCAATCGTCCCGTCGAATGGTCGGGATGATAACGCAGGCCATCTTCCAAGCGTTTGCGAGCAGATTTGTACTGTCCAAGCTTCAGCTCGATATCCGCAACCCGTGAAAACAGCAGCGGATTTTTTTTTACGAGCTTTTTATACCTGCTTAAATCGTTCTTTAACGCACTTCGTTGCGACATGAAATACCTCCGGGTATCCCGGTGTGAAGTTCTAGCAAGTACACAGGAATTGTAGCCAGGTTAATTGAAACCATCAAGAACAAAGGTATCTTGTGTAAATATAATATTTTTAGAACAGTTATCAATCCCCTGAAAGTGGGGAAACAGACATTTCGGATTGCCACGGAACAACATCCTGACCGGTCGCCAGACGGAACCCGGCAACAGCCATCAAGTGGTCAATCAAAGCATTCAAAGCATTGATTCTGCTACGTTTCAAGGCAAGTTGGGATTCACTCCATTCGCGGGCGCTCACCTGTCCGTTCTCAAACCGGTCTTTCATCTGGCCATAGGACACCTCGGCCAGCTCCAGCGCGCGCAGGCTTGTCTGATACCTTCGTTCGGCTTCTTCGATCTCACGGACGGATTTTCTGACATCCAGTATGATCGAGCGTTTGTATTCTTCCTCTTCAAACTGGCTTCGGCGCAATTCGACTTTCGCCATTTGCACGGCAGCGCTACGTCTGCCCGCAGTCCAGATCGGAACCGCAAAACTTACTGTAACCCCTCGATTTACCTGGTAATCTCCCAGGGGTGTATTAAGTAAGGCGTTCCATTCCTGATCTTCACGTCTGTCCAGGTAGTAAAAAGCGCTGATAGAGCCGCTGGGACCATAGTCACGTTTGGCGTCTTTCAGATCAAATTCAGCCAGATCGACATTGATCTCATGCTGACGAAGATCCTCTCGTTCTGCCAACGCCAGCGCCACAGAGTTATCCAGGTCAATTGAGATTGAATTGAACTGGGGGGCGCCGATAACCTTGAGAGGACGGTCCAGATCAAGCCCGAGTGTGATACGGAATGCTTCCAGGCTGGTTGCCAGAGTAGAGACCTCTGTAGCAAGAGTGGCTTCTTTTTCAAGGACTTCCACTTCCAGTTGCAGCGCTTCCGATTCAGGGATCAGCCCGGCTTCATACTTGTTTCTTGCCAGTTGCGCCATTTCACTCGAGGCTTCCAGGTCATCGCTGGAAATCTCGAGTGAACGCTGGCTGGTCAGCAAAGAATAATACGCCTGCAATATCTGGTAGGCCAGTTGGCGACGTGAACGGCTGGACCCCCAGCGGGTTCGATCGTAGCTGAGCTTGGCACGGTCGTAGACACGTTTTCTCTGGTTCCCGTTCAGGAAATCCTGCGATACCTCCAGCCTGTAGGCCATGCTCCGAAGGGTTTCATCATCTGCGTACTGGTCTTTACGGAAGTTCTCATAAAAAGTTGACACCAGGCTGAGGTCACCGCCAGTCGGAAGAGGTTGTGACAACGCCAGGTTACCATACCACATGCGTGATTTTGTGCTGGACCATTTATAAACATTCTCGCCCACAGTGGCATCATAGACGGATGCTTCTGTCTGGGTTTCTTCCAGCGAAGGCGTCTGAAGGTTCATGTCCAGCCGCGGGAAGTAATAATTGGCCTTGGCCAGCTTCATGTTCAGCAGGGCAGACTCGTCGTTGAGCTGACTGTATATCATATCCGGGGCGCCTTCCCAGGCAAGTTCCAGCGCCATTCGCAGATCAATAAACAGCGTGTCCTGTCCCTGGGATATGCCCGTGCTGCTCATACCAAGCAGTATCGGCAATAACAGGACAAATACGGCTGTATGTCTTTTAAAGTTGTACATGGTAGCTCGTGTGTTCAAGTTACTACTCATATCGCAGCGCATTGATGACATCCATTTCAGCGGCTTTTTTCGCTGGCCACCAGCCGAACAGGATGCCAACTCCCGCAGAAACGCCAAAAGCCAGAATTACCGCTTTTATGCCCAGTACTGTTGTCCAACCTGCGAACAGGGTGATCAGCCACGCCATCAAAGCCCCGATGACAATGCCGATAAAACCACCCAGCACACTCAGCATGACCGCTTCAATCAGGAATTGCGTGACAACATTGGTTCGGGTGGCGCCAACGGCGCGTCGTACCCCGATCTCACGGGTGCGTTCGAGAACACTGGAGAGCATGATATTCATGATCCCGATGCCGCCGACCAGCAGAGAAATGGACGCGATTGCTCCCATCACAATGTTGAAAATGCGTTGTGTCTTCTGGCTCTGTTTCAGCAATTCCACCGGCACAATGACTTCGAAATCGTTCGCATCACGGTGACGTCGCTTTATCACTCTAGAAACAACAGCAGCGGTGATGCGTACCTGGTTCTCGTCCGGCGCCTGGATAACGATCTCGCTGATAGGGGATGATTCCGGAGACACTGCGACACGCGCCTGCATCGTTTTTATAGGAGTGTATATATCATCGTGAAGATCACGCATGTCCATGCCGGGAATACTCTTCCCGCTGACAGGAGGGCGGACGACACCAACAATGGTATACCATTGGTCCAGCAGTTTGACTTGCTCGCCCAGTCCCGATGACAGGGGGAAGAGCTCACGTTTCATCTTCTCCGAAATAATAATCACTGGAGCTCGGCTGGTCATGTCGGACTCTTTCAGGAACCTGCCGGCAACCAGCGTAAGCGCTTGCAGGTTCTGGTATTCAGGAGTTGTGCCAACGAGATTGACTGATTGAACTGCAGGCAACTGAGTTTTACTCTCATACACCCTGACAGGGACAATGAACTGTGCTTCAGTTACAATCGTGCGAAGCGCCTCAACATCGGCGAAACTCATTTTCTTGGGATTGCGTTCGATGGCAGTGTTTAATTCATCTCCATCCAAGTCTGAAGTACGTACAATGAAGTTGTTTACACCCATCACTTTAATGGCGTCGAGCAATTCCTGACGTGCTCCTGCGCCGATGGATGTCATCGCAACAACAGCCGCAACTCCGAAAATGATCCCCAGCATGGTCAGAAAGCTACGGACTTTCTGTGCCATGAGTGCCTGCAACCCGATTCGTGCGTTTTCCTGGATAGTCATGGAGCGGGAAGTTCCCTTTCGGTTAAATAACCCAATCCTGTAACGGAATTCTCGTCTGTGAGTTACCCGCCGATGACGGTTACGGTTCTTGTCGTCTTCGTTGTGGTACTCGGTCCGTTATCGGATTTCATCTCCTGCTGTCCTGAACCGGTATAGGATTCTGCGTCAAATGGTTTGTTGGGATCAACCAGGTAGACCTTATCGCGTTCTTTCAACCCTTCCTCGACCACGACAAAGTTTTCATTGCGCAGCCCGGTAACAATCTCCGTCGCACCGCCACGCGTTCTGTAGACAACTTGACCGCCATCTTCAACAAATACTGCGTCAAGTGGAACGGACAGGACTGAATCAGCTTCGTCTACGATGATCGTGACAGAAACTGTCATGCCTGGTTTTAAAATCGGATCAGTTTCGAGAACTGCGATTTCAACGTCAAAGACTTTCACTTCACCGGAAGCGTTTTCATCCAATCGCGCCAGAGTCGCAACATCAGTGACTTCGCCTGCGAAGGATTGGTCCGGGAAGGCATCCAGTACGATACTGGCTCTTTGCCCGGTTTTAACCCGGGAAACATCCACTTCACTTACGGCGCTGTTCGCCTGCATATTGTTCAGGTCAGGCAATTCAATAAGCGCTTGCCCCGGCCAGGGTTCATCACCTATCTGGACCTCAGAAAAATCGCCACCTTTCCAGATCTTTTTGTAGACGACCAATCCGGGTTGGGGGGCGAGGACGGTCAACTTCTTCAAGTCGTTTCGAGTCAGGTCAAGATCCGCTTCCGCCTGTTCCACCTGCAAATCAAGGGTGCGACGATCCGCTTCATCAATCTTCTTCTGCTGTTCAATCTTCTCCTCAGCCTGTTTCAGGCTGATCTGGGCTTGTTCCAATTGAAGTTGAACTTCCTGCCGTTTTATTTCGGCCTCAAACTGCATCTGTTTGAGTTGCAGTTCGGCAAGCTTGTATCCTGCCTGGGCGCTTTTCAGCGAGGCTTCAAGCGCCGCCATGCTCGATGCCATGGAGGCCAGGCTTTTCTCACGGTTGGCAATGGCGATATCAAGCTTGTTCTGGGCTTCTTCGATGGCTTTCCTCATTTCTGTGCCATCAAATACAATCAGAGTATCGCCTTTCTCGACAAGTGATCCCTTTTCAGCAAGCTGCACAATCTGGAGGCTCCTTGTTCGAATGCGAGGAGCAGATACACTCACAGATTTTGTCGCACCCAATTCACCGGTTTCTGTTATGCTGACAGTGAAGGATCCACGTTGTACCGTAAAAGTAGGAAGTTCAGGACCACCGCATCCCAGTGCTATCAGCGACAATAGCAGGAAGACAGGAAGTTTGGTGAAGTATACACGACTTGATGAAAGCCTCATGATGTTTCTTCTCGTTTTTGGGCCGGCTCGGCTGTGAGTCTACACAATCTTCAGTAAATCAGGGTTCCATGTTAACTCGTAAAGGTAAAGAAGATAGGAGATACATCAAAGCCCCATCAGCGTTTCGTTGCAGTTTCTTTCTTGAACAGGCTGTTCTCTCAAGAGCTTAATATTTAACACAGTGCAAACATTGCGATAAGAAATTGACGCCCCTGCCTGTAAGTGGAGGGTATTCTTATTTTTTTGACGCTCCGAGAGTTGAAGGCTGGCATTTTCTTAAAAGAATGCTAACAATTGGAATACTACCTTACTTCTCATTGGTTTAGGTAGTAATCACAACAAAAATAAGTAGTAATCACCATGTATAAGGAGTTGAAAAAAATGTTAGGAGAGGGGTGCTTAAACGAGTATGTCTTTGTACATTCACCGTTCGAGCCGTACGAGAAGTGGATACAGGCGACCTCAAGGAATTGCTCAATTCATGGAAAAAGCCATGTACAGATTGGATGACCGGCGACTCACCGGAAGGGTGAAGTTTGTCGGTATACTTCTTATTTGTCTGCTGGTTACCAGCGTTTGGGCGGCTGGTGGACGTGATCACCAGACCCGAAACACGTTGTCCGACGATTACTGGCATTATCACAATGTCGGGGATATTGGACTGACGATCACCAACTTTGGTGTTCTCGGGCAGGGCTACAATAATGAGGATCAGCCTTCCTGCTGGTACCGCCTGAAGAGCAGCATGTTGCAGGAACAGATTGAGCACTTCTCATACTCGGGGATATGGGTGGGAGGTGTTAAAAATAACCGTGCCTATGTCAGCACAGCCATTTATGACGGTGTGTTCGATTACGAAGATGGCGGTTGGGAGTTTACCTCATCGGCTACTGATCGGATCAAATTCAGCCCGATTTTTGAGCATGTAAACAAGATTGACAGAAGGTACGATTTCTCACGACTGTCGGCGGACAGCGTTATTACCATCGGTGGCGCTATCAACGCCCAGGTGTCCAATGGATATATTGAGTTTCCATCGACAACCTGGGATACACTGGTAACGCGCAGTTCCATCTATGATGCCTCCGGTGATGCAGAATCCAATCCTTACGCCAACTATGCCCGGTTCTTCGATCCCAATGCGATCAGTCACCAGGATTTGATCTGTGCTTATACCGACACCAACACGGTCGTACCGGGAACCGGGATTTCTATTCCCGATCACGAGCCCCTGGGCGTTCATATCTACCAGGAAGCATACGCCTGGTATCACAGTTTCGCCAATTCCTTTTCCATCCTTGACTACACGATTACAAACATTCCGACCGGTTGGGAGATTGCCGAATCAGATACCACAGTCCAGTATTCTGATTCTGTGAGTGTGGAATATGCTACAGGCGATACCATCTGGTACGGCGATGTCATTGAAGCGCCCTATTTCGGAATCTGGGTGGATGCGTCTGTCGGCAACATGAACTACACCTCAGTTTACGACAACAGCGGTGGTCCCGGTGGTCGTTTTAACTGGTATGATAATTTGAACGACTATGAGCCAGACCGCAGGCTCGCCATGCAGTGGGATGTGGATGGTGATGCCGGTTGGGCGCAGAGCTACCTGGGCGTACAGGTGCTGGGCGCCGAGCCACGTGGCACGGACTGGAGTACGTTCTTCAACCAGTGGACATGGCGCGGCT
This sequence comes from bacterium, assembly GCA_963669175.1. GTDB lineage: Bacteria > Electryoneota > Electryoneia > Electryoneales > Electryoneaceae. The sequence goes on along the minus strand of OY769902.1, from coordinate 4,127,564 downwards.
CTTCCTACAGTTCGAACTGGCCCATTCCGGCGGACGAAGAAGAACGCTATGAATACATGGGTGAATTCAAGGGTGGGACCGGCTACGCCAGCCTTCCGCTTGATGATTCCTATGAACAGTCCTGGATGATGCTGCTCACCTGTGGTCCCATGCCGGACATGGCGCCGGGCACACGTTTCAAGGTGGCGCTTGGTATCATTGGCGGACTGTGGAACGGTTCCGGGGTAGATAACGACGAGCGTCGTACAAATATCTATCGTAATGCGGACTGGGCCCAGGTTGCTTATAACGGTGAAGACCGTAACGGTAACGGCGAACTGGACCCCGGCGAGGACACCGATGGCGACGGCAAGATTACACGGTATATCCTTCCTGAGGCGCCGCCATCGCCCCAGATGACACTTGTTCCGGAAAACCAGAAGGTGACAGTTTATTGGAACAACACCCCGGAAAGCACCATCGATCCGATCTCGAACAAGATGGACTTCGAAGGGTACCGGATTTACGGATCGCCGAAAACAGAAGGCAGCTCATCCGAATGGTCATTGCTGGCCGAGTTTGATGTCGATTATACCATTGATCCCGGTGATTCAACCCTTGTAGGATATAACACAGGATTTGACCTGATTACGATTGAAGATGGTCCTGTCGAGATAAACGGTGTTGACTACCAGTATAAATGGGAAAACACGGGTGTCCTGAACGGTTGGCCGCGTGATCTCTACTATTCCGTTGTCTCATTCGACCGTGGTGATGAAGAGAACAATCTTCCCAGTCTGCAATCGCCGGTTTTGGCCAATCGTACGTATGCTTACCCGGGCACACCGGCAGCCGAAGCCGGTGATGAACGAGTCAGTGTCTATCCGAACCCGTATCGTGGCAGCGCGAAGTGGGATGGCACATCCGCACGCGACCGCCTGATCTGGTTCCGGTATCTGCCGGCACGTTGTGAGGTCAAGATTTTCACCCTTGCAGGGGAACTGGTCGATAGTTTTACCCACAATTCCGCAACCTATGATGGCAGTGATGTTGAACGTGTGACACGTGGTTCAGACAGCAGTGAGCGGCGTGCTTTTGCCGGTGGTGAACATGCCTGGGATCTTCTCAGCAAGGATGACCAGGAAATTGCTACCGGGCTATATGTTTTCACCGTGGAAGATCTTTCGAACGGTGATGTGAAAGTTGGTAAGTTCCTGGTGATTAAATAGTCTATCAGGTGTGAACGGGATGATCGCAAAGCATTGGTTCAGAGGAAGGTTTCACAGCCTTTTGGCTGTAGCCCTGTTTTTCCCGTTGGTAACCCTGTCTGTCTGGGCGGGGGGGCGTGGCGATACGCGTGGTGTTGAAGATGTTGAAACACCATATACTGTTGCCGAATCGACCAAACCCTTACCGATGAATTATGACAATGATGTAAAGAATGTCATTTTGCTCATTGGCGATGGAATGGGGCTGGTTCACGCACAATCGACACGTTTTTTCAAGTTCGGTCCGGAAGGTAGATTGCACTTTGAACGTCTGCCGGTTACTGGCTTGATGGATGTGTATTCGGCTGACAAGTTAATCACTGATTCAGCAGGAAGTGTAACCGCCCTTGCTTGTGGAGTGAAAACCACAAATGGCCGTATCGGCATGTTGCCTGATGGGACCATTGTGAAAAATATCCGTGAGGCAGCTCAGGAAAAAGGGATGGCAACCGGAGTCGTGGCAACTTCAGCGATTACCCACGCTACCCCGGCCGGGTTTGCTTCACATGTACCTCAACGCAGCCAGATGGTTGATATTGCCGAACAGATGGCTGGTTGTGGCGCTGATGTGATGCTGGGCGGTGGCTGGAAATTCTTTGTCCCGGAAGATGAAGACGGCAAGCGTATCGATGGCCGGAACCTTCTGGAAGAAATGAAAGAGGCAGGGTACCAGATTCTGTTTAGCAAGGATGAACTGGACCAGGCGAACGATAAAAAGAAAATGATCGGGATGTTTCAGGCGGGATACTTGATGACTGTTCGACCTGAACCGACCCTGGCTGAAATGACAGCAAAGGCGCTGGATGTCCTGGAAGAAGATCCCGATGGCTTTTTCCTGATGGTTGAGGGCAGCCAGATTGACTGGGCTGGCCATGATAACAATTTTGATTACATGCTTCGGCAGACATTGCTGTTTGACGATGCAGTGAGGGTGGCGACTGAATTCGCCCAATCGCATCCGGGAACACTGGTCATTGTGACCGCTGATCATGAAACCGGCGGCCTGGAAATTAAGGAAGGTGAGCGGGACGGTAGCAACTTGAATCCGAACTGGGCCAGCGGAAGTCATACTGCACAGGGAGTGCCGGTTTACGCTTACGGTCCCGGCAGCTTGATGTTTACGGGAGTCTTTGATAATACGGATATTGCCAGGAGAATTGCGGCGCTACTGTCTCTTGAAGGATTGCCGCAACCGTAATTCAATCTTTTGTTAACAAAACAGGAAGCATTTTACCGTTCTGAGCGAAGTGGGGCGCTCAGGGCAATTGATATCCCCATACAGACAACATGGCACGGTTCCTTTGCACGAGCCGGTCTTCAGAGTTTCATAGGATACTCATTCAACAAAGACGGAGGAAGGAAAAAATGCGGAAGTTGTTTCCCGTGTTCATCGCACTGCTGATGCTGGCGGGGCTCTCCATGGCAGAAACCATCCACGACATTCAGTATGTCGATGATCCTGCTACGGATGATGCCAGTCCATTGGTAGGGCAGGAAGTGACCGTCACAGCGTATGTGACATTTGAGCCCGCCTCGGGCGGTGGTAACAAGTGGTTTGTCGCAGACGGCGCTGGCGCCTGGAATGGCATTTACGTCTACGGCGCTCCGGATATGGACCTGGGCTTTGGTTGGCAGGTCGAAATTACCGGTACAATCGCTGAGTACAGCGGTCTTACCGAATTGGACATTACCGGTGATGAAGCATCGGTTACCGTCCTTGACGACTCACCGGACTGGTCCGATCTCCCGGCAGCCTGCGCCTACACAGTGATCTCCTGTGATGGCATCAACGATGCAGCGACCATGGAACAGTATGAAGGCTGCCTGGTCAAGATCGAAGATGTGACGCGTAACGCAACCGATTTCGACTACGGTGAATGGTTTGTTGAAGATGGCGACGGCAATGTTGCCCGTATCGACAATCCGGCCAGTGATGATTTCGGTTATTACCACGTAACAGCCGAAGGCATGCCCTATGAGTATATCCAGGGCGCAGTCCTTTACAACTACGGCAACTACAAGATTCTCCCGGAAATCGCGTTTGACATTAACGTCGATGCCGATGGTGTAAACTGGTTTGATCCCATTGCTTTCATCCAGCAGGTCCGTCCGATGGACATGACCATCCAGGAAGACGACAATGGCGATCTGTTCATGAACGACTACGGTTATGCCGGTTTCATGCGTTACGGCCTGGATCGTGATGACGCTGCCGACACGACCGGCAACACCTACTACGTGACCCTGCATGGTATCGTAACCATGCCGACCGGCCTGTCCTATGCCGGCGATGGCGTCAAGTTCATCTTCAACGATTTCCTCTCAGACCGTGTAGAGAACAGCCCGTGGAGCGGTGTCATGAGCTATGATCCCGACTCCGTGGCTTTCCCGCAATTGTTCGAAGGCGACGAAATTATTTTCACCGGTTATTCCGATGAATACAACACTTCGCCTGCTCACATGACAGAGATCTGGATTGTCAGTGAAGTTCAATGGCAAGCTGATACCTGCACCGTTCCGATGCCGAAAGTCCTCACTACCGACGAAATGCGTAACCCGCAAATCGCTGAACAGTGGGGCACACAGTTCGTGAAGGTCTTGGATGGCGTTATTTCCGACAACGACCAGCCCTATGATGAGATGTTCATCATTGATTCAGATCTGAACGATGATATCCCCGGTATGATTGTTGATGCTGACTCTGACGACATGGAAGGTTTCGTGGTTCCGGCCGTCGGCACCGGCATTGACAGCCTGACCGGTTGGTTGTACGCACATTATGGCGATCTCGAAGATCCGGATGGCGACAACTACTACCTGAAGATTGAGCCGTTGTATCCGTCTGACATCGTAATCGGCGAAGGTCCGCCCAACGTCCTGTCCGTTACCCGTAACCCGGCCGCCCCGGGCGCTGGCGAAGCTGTCACCGTTACTGCGAATATCGCTGACAACAGCCAGGTTACAGCCGGTACTGTTTATTACAAGGTTGGTATTGACGGTGCGTGGAACACAGTCGATATGACCAATACCGGCGGCATCGTCTGGGAAGCTGAAATCCCGGCACAGGATGAAGGCAGCAACGTCTGGTACTATGTCGAAGGTGAAGACGACATCGAACAGACAGCGACCAACCCCGGCGACATCGAAGCCAACCTGTATGGCTACTGGGCAACTGATGATCTGTCCATTTACAACGTACAGTACACACCATTCTCTTCCGGTAACAGCCCGTATGCCGGCAACATGATTACCCTGACCGGTATTGTAACCACCGATTCCGCCAACTACGATGCGTATGATGGTTACTTCATGCAGGTCAACGGCGACGATCCCGAATACAGCGGCATCTGCTTCAGCATGCCGACTGATGGTTCCGGTGACTATGTGAACCAGGGCGATCTGGTAACCGTAACCGGTACTATTGATGAAGAAGGCGTCGAATACGGCTACAAGTGGGGCAACAACACCAAGATGGTGGATGTGGTAGAAGTCGTGCGTCATTATGGTGGCTTCACCCTGAACATCTACGAAACCACCTGTGCAGCCCTCAATGCAGACCTGGAATCCTGGGAAAGCGTGAATGTCGAATTATCCGGACTCGAAGTAACCGCCATTAACAACTATGACTGGACTGTCCAGGATGGCAGTGGCGAAACCTTCCTGATCGACGATGACATGGCATACGGAACCGAACTGGATGAGTGGTTCGCAGCCTTGACCGTTGGCACCCAGATTGACTACCTGCGTGGTATTGTCACCTTTAGCTTCGGTACCTGGAAGGTCGAGCTTCGTGACATGAACGACATCGGTGAAAACGTCGTTCTCGGCGACGAACAGGTTATGCCGTTCGAATTCGCCCTGAACCCGGTTTATCCGAACCCGTTCAACCCGACGACCCACATCAACTTTACCCTGCCGGAAGCGAATGATATTCGCCTGGTAGTGTTCAACAGCCTGGGCCAGAAGGTTCGTACCCTGATCAATGGCCGTGTCGAAGCCGGTAGCCACAATGCGTACTGGGATGGCATGTCCGACAATGGTCGTCAGGTTTCCAGTGGTGTTTACTTCCTGCGCCTGGTCAGTGGAAACCAGCGCCAGATCCAGAAGATGGTTCTGACGAAGTAACATCCTGAAGATTCAACTCTTCGATATTTTCCCTTTTCACCTGCCGCCGACAAGGCGGCAGGTGAAGGGGTTTTGCGTTGGAATAGGGGCAACCAAACAGCAGTGATACCCATGATGCGGAACCACTTGGTAGGCATTATCGTCGCATTCGGGCTGGGATTGTTTCTTATGATGCAATTCCTGCTGGGCTGCGGTGAACCGGATCCCATTGGCGCTGATGGCATCCAGGGACCGGAACGTAATCCGGTAGGGAACCTTTCACCGGAAACCTACATTTCACTCGGGCTGTCGCCGGGACAGCTTCCCGATACCAGTATCAGTTCCAAGACTGTACACTGGTGGGGGGAGGATCCCGATGGCTGGATCGAGAAATACCGTTATCGTTGGGGATTGCTGGAACCGGATTCCCTCGATTCTACTGCTGCACCGGATACGGCATGGATAGAGGCCGACTGGACAGAAACCGAGCTGGATTCAGGCATGTTTATTCTGCCGATTCGAACAGCTTCGGCGTCCTTCACCTTTCAGGTGTATGCTATTGACAATATGGGGGCGGTTGATTCCTCTGTCGCGGAAATCACCTATCCCGTAGTCAATTCGCGTCCCACTATCGATTTCCGTATCCTGTCAAACCCACTGACCGTCGCGGATACATTCTATACATTCACAACCCGTACATTTGCCTGGGATGCTTATGATCCTGACGGTAATGAAACCATTGAGAAGATTCAATACGCTTTGAATCCCGCCGATGGTGATACTGACTGGGTTGATCTGGATGGATCACTCAGCACGATTACCCTGGAAGAGCTTCCGGTTGGTGATTATGTGTTCTGGGCGCGAGTGGTTGATGTGGCCGGGTTTGCTTCACCCTCGATCCATTTCCCGGATTCGACAGTGACTACCGATCCGAATGTTTGGCATGTACGCGAACCGGTTGGGCGTTATCTGATCATTGACGATGCCGCGCTGCAACGTAACAACGAATTCCTGAACTTTTACATGGACATCTTCGACGAGCTCTATGGTGAAGAGAATTACACTGTCTGGGAGCTGGGAGAAGAATTGCCATACAGTCCGGTTGATACCAGGGCGAACCTGTTCTTCTTTGATCGTGTCCTCTGGTTCGCCAACCAGGGATCGCCGCTGATTGCCGATGCGTTTGACCCGATTTACTCCTATGTCGAATCGGAGGACAAGCGGTTGCTTCTGACCACTCTTATCGTATTCCCGGGTATGGTTGGTTTGCAGGACAGCACGGAAGGCGAAATTGAGGGCGGTTTTGAACCTCTTGCCGACAGTATGTGGGTAGTTGATGCCCCACAGGGTCGGCTGCGCCCCAACGACGTGTACCTGATTCCGGATGACGGCGCTGGCTTGGATTCACTAGAATTGACAACTACTATCCTGTTTGGTATTCGTCATTTCAATCCCACTGCTGGTGTGCAGTCGCTTTACCATCTAGGCGCTAATGCCCAGTATACGGGAGAACCAATCGTTGGGCTACGCAGGGAGTATTCTGCAACGAACAGTTCGTACACGGTTATAACGGTGCCGCTGGCATCGTTTGATGGCCGTGAAAACGTGAAAGACGTAATCCGGGTTGTTCTGGATGAATAGTCGATCAAGAAACAGACTGGCGAGCTGGTGTGCAGCTCTGTTACTGGTATTTACCGTAACAAGCGTACATGCAGCATCGATCGTGGGCCGTGTTACGGACAAGGATACGGGCGAACCGCTTCCCGGTGTGAACGTGGTGGTTAAAGGTACACACCGTGGTTCAGCGACAGATCTGGATGGACGCTATTCCATCTATGGGCTGTCCAGCGGTTCTTACGATGTCCAGGCATCCTTTGTCGGATACAAGGTCGCCATCCGCACTGAAGTCCACATTGAAAGTGATGATGCCACAGTGACGGTTGATTTGCCGTTGGAACCCACTGTACTGGCGATTGGCCAGGAAGTGGTGATCATCGGTAAGAAGCCGCTGCTGGATGTGGATGAAACCGCAAGCGCCCGCTCGATCAGCAGCGAAGATATTGCTGATCTGGCAGTGGAAGGGGTAGATGATATCCTTTCGCAGCAGGTGGGTGTGGTTTCGGAGAATAACGAGATCCACATCCGTGGTGGACGTGCGGACGAAAACCTGTACATCATCGACAATGTCTCGGTTAAAGACCCGATCTCCGGTCAGGGGCTGGGAATTTACCTGAGTGCAGACGCCATCAAAGAGCTGGAAGTCATCACCGGTGGTTTCAACGCGGAATACGGCGAGGCCATGAGCGGCCTGGTCAATGTTGAGACCAAGGAAGGTGGCGAAAAGTTCGATGGCTCGCTGTCGATGAAGACCGACAATATCTCGGATTGGCCGCCGGATAACCAGAACACAGGCAACCTGGAATTCTCGATTGGTGGGCCTGAGCCTATTACGAATTTCCTGCTGCCGATGTTCAATGCGCGGATTCCGGGGAAGATGACTTTCTTCCTGAACGGTTACGGGTATGCTTCCAATACTTACCTGCCTTCCGCGTCTAGTGGTCCGGTGCCTTACAAGGAAGCCTACGACGACTTCGCTCTTCGTGAAGAAAATAACTGGTCGATCCTGGGGAAGGTTACCTGGAAGCCGACCGATGTTTCCAAGATCTCCTACAGCTATGGGCGCAGTCTCAGGATCAACCAGGGCTATTTTGATGCACTGGTTGAAGACAAGACATACTTCCCGCTGGAGTACCGTTACATCCTGGACGATTACAACACGATCACCCGTGAGGGTATTCAGCAGAGTGTGAACTGGACTCATACGCTTTCCAGCAGCACGTACTATGAATTGACGCTGGGTAATTTCTACAATCGTGTGCATTCAGGCGCCGGACGACTGGACTATACCGAATACGAAGAGCCGGTCGATCTGGAACCCATATATTATTATCCCGGCGCTGATGGTGAGATGACTGTCGAATACGGTGATGGGTATTGGGATAACGGCAACGGCAGCGTATTCCACGACCACTTCAATGATACCTGGCAGTTGAAGTTCAAAATGACCAGCCAGATTCTTCCACGGCACCAGGTGAAGTTCGGTTTTGATTACGAACAAACCCTGATGCAGCTTTTCAATATTCACGATCCCTGGGTCGCTTCCACCGATTACGGCGGCGACTACGACATGTATCGCGCTTTCACCGAATCCGGGGCGATCTTCGTGCAGGACAAGGTTGAGTTCAAGGGATTGATTGCCAACATCGGTTTGCGCATGGACTGGTGGGCGCCGGGGCAGTATGTGGAAGATGCGATTAACGATCCCAACGTGATCACCCTGACCGATGAAGCGCGTCAGACCTTCCTGAACGAGACCGATGAAATCCTGGGCCGACGGGTAAAGGCGCACCTGAGCCCGCGTCTTGGTATCAGTCACCCGGTTACGGATTCGGACGTTCTGTTCTTCAGCTATGGTCATTTCAGCCAGCGGCCGAAATACGCATACGTGTATTCCAAGCTGCATGCTTACAGCCCGTCAACCTACCAGCTTTTCGGCAATCCCAACCTTGATCCGCAAACGACTGTCGCTTACGAAATGGGTGTGAAGCACCGTTTCAGCGGCGATCAGGTCATTGAGTTGGTAGCGTTCTATAAAGACTTGTTTGATTACGCGACCAGCTTCAACATCAAGAGCACGAACCCGCGTCTTGGGAATATCTCGTATTACCAGTATTTCAACATTGACTACGCTCGTGTGCGTGGTGTTGAAATGCGGTTCCGTGCACGCCAGGGGCGTTACCTGACCGGTTCTGCCGAATTCGCTTACCAGATTGCCACAGGGAAGAGTTCCAGCGCAAACGCGGAAATCCTGGCGGCAGCGGATACGCGAGTTACGGAAAAAACGCTTGGTGAAGATTACCTGGCCTGGGATAAACCGATCACGTTGGGCATAACCCTGTGGTTGCGTGTCCGCGAGGGTGATGCGCCGAACTGGTTTGGCTTGAGATGGCCGGACCGATGGGGCGGCAGCGTTCGTCTTGACATCCAGAGCGGTAAACGCTACACGCCGGGCAAACTGGTCAACAGCGGGCAGGATATTCAGGATACGGGCGATCAGTACAGCGCGATCAGCGAGGTTTGGAATACGGTTGATGTGAAGTTCTGGAAGGAATGGCCGATGTATGATCAGGCTTCGTTCCGGGTATTCATCGAAGCACAGAATATCTTCGATTACCGTATCCCGAGAACGATCAACCCCCTGACCGGTGAGCCGTATAGTTACGGTGATGAGCATCCGTTGTACTGGGAGAATCCACAGGGATCTGTACTTGTCGATCCCAGTGATTGGCGGGAACCGCGCCAGGTATTCTTTGGCGTTGGATTCAGGTTCTAAGTACCGTAGTTCACTTTACAAAGGTGATAAGAGTGCGTAAGGCAGCACAACACTTACTGATTCCGGTACTGGTGCTTGCGATTGCAGCAAGCGCGTCAGCAGGTGATTTCTGGAAGATTCTGGGTGGCCAGCGGGTTGGAACATCTTCGATGACATACCTGAAGATTCCTGTGGGCGCACGAGCTGAAGCCATGGGCGGAGCTTATGTGGCCATTGCGAACGATCCGTTCGCCGTATACTGGAATCCGGCCGGTATTGCCCAGATTGCCAATCGTTGGAAAGGCAAGTACACAGTTGATCCCATGCGTCCCCCGGAAGGAACCAAAGCACCGGCGACAGGCATGGCGCCGTTATTCAGCGGAGACCGGACACTTGGTGTCTCACGGATCAACTATTTCGCAGATATCACGCTCGATGCGATAACCTTTGTCCATCCGTTGCCGGCAGGTGTTGTCGGGGTAAACCTGACCAGCCTGAGTACACCGGACATGGAAATCACAACCGTGTATCAACCGGACGGGACCGGGCAGTATTTCAGCTATAGCGATATGCTGCTGGGTGTCAGCTACGCGTTGCAGATGACGGACAACTTCAGTTGGGGCGTCACGTTCAAGTATGCACGTGAACAACTGGCTGATGTTACGATGAACAACGTGATGTTTGACCTTGGCACGTATTACTGGACCGGGTATCGTGACCTGCGTATCGGTGTGTCCCTGATGCACTTTGGACCTACGGCCAAACCCGGCGGCACATATGTATATACAGAAGCTGACGGGAGCCTGACGGAACGCAGCTTTACCAGCTATGCACCGCCGACGGTATTTCAGTTGGGGGGCGCCATGACCGTATTCGCATGGCAGCAGCATCGTGTGCTGACATCACTCCAATTGAACCATCCCGTTGATAATTCAGAAAATATCAAGTTGGGCATGGAGTATGGCTTCATGGGGATGTTGTTCGTTCGTGGTGGCTACAAGATCAATACCGATGAAGACCGCTGGGCGTTTGGCGGTGGTGTTCGGGTGCCATGGCGTGGCTTTGCGGTGAGTGCGGATTACAGCTACACGGATTTCGGTATTCTCAGCACCACGCATCGTGTTTCATTGGGAATCGCTTTTTAAAGGGTAATCCCTTTTTCACTTTGTAGAAGGTGAGATAGATGTCCAGGCAAGTACACATACTGTTCGTCCTGTTTACTGCGATCCTGTTGATAACCATGTTTACAGGGTGCGGCGAACAGCCTGACCTTCCGGCCTCGGTAAATGTAAACCCGGATGATTTCGGCGCAAATGATACTACTTTCGTGCGTCTTGGTCCGGACTGGAACAGCGCCAATGGGTATGATTTTGTCTATCCGACCGACATCCAGGTAGGGCGTGAAGGCTATCTGTATTTCGTTGACCATAATACTGATTATGGTGATGGTGGGCGTGTGGTACAGATGACCCGTAGCGGAAGCGTTCTCAATCGTGACCTCTTCGCAGACCAGGCGAATGCCGAACATCCCATTATGGGGATCGGGCAGGACAGCCGTTTGAATATGTTCATGGTACGTGGCGATTCCGAAGTTTATATCTGGAATCAGTACCTGGATATCACCGGCATTGATGCCATTCTGTTATCGGTGGATGTTCACAATCCCACAACGGCAGAAACGATTCATGTTGACAACACAACCACTCCCGCCTGGGAATTGTTGACACTGTACAGCCAGGGATATTACCCCATCGAAGAAACGGCTGTCTGGTCTTATGAGGCGGCAGATGTTGATCCCTATCGTGAAGAATATGTTTTGTATCAAGATACGAGCCGCTCATCGACTGTGTTTACCGATGTGGATGCCGGTGTGGACGAAGGGCAGATAGTTTACCTGTCAGATGAATACAATGATCGTGTGATTGGTGTGTGGATAGTACCGGACCGCATTGTCCTGACACCGGATGGGACTGCGCTATACACGTATACGGGCGTTTATGATGCCGGGCAAATGGTCGCATCCTTCGGCCAGGGCCAGGCTTCGACCAACAACCCGACCGGGGTTGCCAGCAGTCGGCTGTCATCAAGCCAGTCCGCAATTTTCTATACCCAGAGATCGGGAAATTACCTGGTTCAAAAGGTGAAAGGCAGCGGAGAAGAGTGGTTCTTCGATTTTACGCCGACTCCAGCGGGTGAACCGGAGGTGCTGCATCTGAACTACTTCGGCTCACCGATGGCTGTTGCCGTTGCGGAACGTGACGAGTTGGGACTGGGGCTTTTTTATGTCGCGGATTCAATGCAGAATCGTGTGCCGGCCTTTTTCGATAACGGCTTCCTGTTCCGTGAAGTGGCATTCGATGAAGAACTGATCGACCTGACAGCCGGTGATGTTCTTGAAGATGTGCTGAATGCCGGTGGCTTCCTGGTGGACAATGGTTGGAGTTCAGCCCTGAATCCTGATCTGACTCTGGATTATACAGCGCTCGCGGATACTACGGTCCGGGTCAAGTTTTCCATCCTGAACGGACCCAAAGGTGTGGCAACCCTGGAAGGCGTGGTGTATATCGCCGACAGCGGGAATGATCGGATACTTCGCTTCAAACGGTCGGACGTGGATTCTTACCTGCCGGACGAGGGGAATTGATCATAGCAGCGTTTTAACGGAAACAATTTAGGGGCTGACTCAATTTGCTACAGAGTCAGCCCCTTTTAGCCCGAATATTTCATGAACGAAACATGGATAATCATCTTAACACATTTCATATCAACACATTACAACTGATTCATACAGCATTTTTCAGGGGACAGTTTGCTCCGGTATCCCTTTGCGTGTCTATTCCCTGTTTCGCTGGCAATATGAGGCTGAGTATCGGCAACCGCCCCGGCAGGGGCAACCTGTATTAGCCCCGGGCAGCCGCCGTCAGTTTGGCGGCTACCCGGGGAGATAATGCGCACCATATATTTACTCCGGAAGGAGTAACCTGATAATTATCAAAAGTATACAGTGGAAATATTCAGGCAACCCGCTGCCGGGGTTGGCAAGTAGCGTACATCCTATTCCCACCGTGAGCGCCAAACAGACGGCGCTGGACGGTGGGCTAATTCAGGGAACCACTGCCGTGGTTCTTGTACAGGCCGTTCCATCAAGTATCAGATTGAAATTGCCAGTGGTGAAATCTTCGGGTTAGTGACTATGAATCAGTAATACCACCGCAACGTCAGGCTTCGCCAGTACGTGTTATCTGCGACATACAGGGGATTGGTAAAGCCTTCATCTGTTTCTTCTTTGAAATCCCATCTCGATTCGGTAAACTCAAAGCTGAAGTGGTTCAGAATATAGTTTGGGACTGGCTGGGAACAGCGCCTCTTCAGCAAAGTGAACACACCATCTGTTTTTATCGTGTATCCGTTGTTGTCACGGCCGTTATAACTCCAATCCGGGACATGGTACGCGCCTGTTCGCCATTCGAAGGTGTTCAGCACATCAACCTGGTATCCGATGCCGTGAGTTTCATCTTTCAGGTTATCGTAGTATCGTGCTTCTTTGTCACGCATCAACTCATTGGTATAGAGAAAGCTCAAGATGGGAAAGCACTTATAGCGAAGGATTACTTCAGCGCTAAATCCATATCGGATGTGACGATTGAAGTCAACACTTTCACCGGGTTTCTTCAGTGTTATGTTATTTGAAGAATAGGATACAGCCGGGATGAATTGGCCGGTCAGGGTTTCTTCTTTGGGTACATTCGGGCCGCGTGCAGTTAAAGGGAGTTCTGGGGAACGCCAGCGGGCATAGACGCCAATATTTGCCGAGCTGCCGTTCTTTTCGTCATCTTCGATTCCCGGATATTCGTATGTGTAATGGTTATATGTAAACCCGATGCCAATATCAATGAGTGACCTGATCGAGCCGCTGAAGGTCGCTGAACGGTAGCGTTCTGTTGAGGGGACACTGGTATTATAAGTGTTTGTATTCGGAATCGTCTTTTGTTTGTATTGATGCAGACCAATGCCCATCATATAATTGCCTGGGATACCAAACCCGATTGGACCACCATCAACCACCCCGAAGATGCCCTGGAAACCATACTCGTAATTCGTGTACCGATAGTTTGGCCACCAGATTGCATTGTTCAGCGCCAGTTCAATCCCGGTAGAATCCATTAGAAACGCCGCCAGGGCAGGATTCGCAGTAACACCACCTGCATCGGCAATCAGGGACGCTGTCTCACCCATCCCGTTCGCAACAGCGCTTGGACTGTACTTGAAGTTGTATCCCGTAGCTTGAGATTGCTGAACGATCAGCACGAGAAAAGTATTAATGACCAGCAGAGTGAAAAGGAGCTTAACAACAATACGGGAACTCATTGTTCTGTTCACAAAATCCTCCCATTAGTGAATGCCCACTGTCCTTAAACTACACTTGATTCAAAAAGTATTGCAACATGCTGGGGACGATTACAGAACGGTTTGAACAAAAAGGAGGCTGCTTACAAGTATTTGTCCAGTATGTCACCAGTCACGTTGCGTCAGGTCTTGATGTGATGCCTTTTCTTGTTTTCTCTGCAATTTCAGACACCTGTCCGACTTCACAGCTGCTATTTCACATGATAGATCGTCATCAGGCATCACGTTGTGACCTGACGACAGCGTGAGTGCTGATACCGGTGGCAGGTCACAACGCGACAATAACAGGACGAGAGGTGGTTTCAGTATCATCGTGCATTCAGAAATACATTACGAAAGTCGAAAACGGAATGTCGCGTCAAGACCTGCCACAACTTTGCCCGGATGCACAAATTCTTGTGAGGAACTAAAAAAGAAACCGGCATCAGCCGGTTTCTGGAGCACCATGTAGTGAACGCTGCCCAACGCTCACAGTGGATGGTGAGAAGAATTATATGTTTGGCGAAAAACAGGGACTGACCCAAGGTGGTCTGTCCCGTTTTTCGAAACAGGATCACTGTTTTTTATGATGCTCATTCATACCGCAATGCATCCGAAGGATTGGACGTCGCTGCTCTCATTGCTAGTCCGGTAACGGTTACGATTGCTATGACAAAGGCGATCAATGTTGCCAGCAGGAACACACCGGCATTTAGTTCGATCCTGTAGGCAAAATCCTGTAACCAGCGGTTCATGGCATACCAGGCCACCGGCCAGGCGATCAGGTTGGCAAGCAGCACCCAACGCAGGAAATCCATGATCAGAAGCAGGGTAACCCGGCTTGAAGAAGCGCCCAGAACTTTTCGGATGCCGATTTCCTTGCGTCGCTGTTCTGTCGCGTAAGCAGACAAGCCAAACAAGCCCAGGCAGGCGATAAGGATGGCCAAGACGCTGAAGGATGTGACTATCAGGGAGAAATTGCGTTCACGTTCATACAACTGCATGAAGCGCTCATCCATAAACTGGAATGCCAGCGGTTCATCACCAAACACATCCTGCCATGTTTTCTCGATAGCTTCGACAGTGGCAGCGGTGTCTTCCGGTTTGAATCGAATGCTCACGTTGGTGCGTGAACGGCCATTCGTGAAGAACAACATGACCGGTTCGATGACATGACGTGCCGAAAGGAAGTGGAAGTCTTTCACCACCCCCACGATGGTAAAACTCTGTTGGTTGGCGCTGTCGCCCAGGTAGAAGAGTTTCCCGATTGGATCATCCCATCCCAGCTCATGCACCGCAGTTTCATTCAGGATGAGCGAGTTGGAATCGGCAAAATCCGGCGAAAAATTCCGTCCCAGAGCGATCTGCATGTCCATCGCAGGAATGAAGTGTTCATCGATGACCATCTGGGATAAGATCCAGTCCTCACCATCAGCGTAGCCTTCCGGGCGAGCGCCACGTCTTCCCAATGTGTTTCCCGGAATATTGGATGAATTGCCCACTTCAAGGATCGAAGCACATTTCAATAATTCATCCCGGAATACTTCGTGTTGCGGGGTGATCTGGCCATTGGGATAGCGGATCGTAATGACCTGTTCTGCGTTGAAGCCCATGTTCTTGTTCTGCAGGTAATTGAGCTGCGTATATACGACACCAGTTCCGATGATCAACGCAGTTGAGAGGGCAAACTGGAAGACGACCAGGGCGCGACGGAAATAGTTACCCGCACGTCCGCCTGATCGTTTCCCTTTCAATACGACAACCGGACGGAATCCGGCGAGGACAAATGCCGGGTACAATCCCGCGATAACTCCAATTCCAAGCACCATGACAACAATCATCATCAGCGTATCCGGTGAACTGAACAGGTTCAGGTTCAGTTCCTTCCCGGAAACATCATTCAGCAGGGGAAGACCTGCTTCCACAAAAACCAGCGCCAGGATAAGCGAGATGATTGCCAGCAGAATGGACTCGCCCAGGAATTGCTGAACCAGTTGCCAGTGAACCGCCCCAGAGACCTTCCGAACCCCGACCTCAAGCGCACGGTTGGTGGAACGAGCGGTGGCTAGGTTCATGAAATTCACTGCAGCAATGACCAGGATCAGGATGGCAACAGCCCCGAAGACATAGATGTATGTAATGTCACTTTTCCCGAACTGGGGATCAAACGCTACATTGGCTGAGCGAAGGTGAACATCCGCAAGAGGTTGCAGTGTGATGTCGAATCCCTCCTCAACACCGTGGTTACGGAGCATATCAGTCAAGCGCGTCCCCAGGCTTTTCAGCGTCATGTCCGAGTGCGCAAGGATATAGGTCGGAGTTGAAATGAGGCCCCATTGAGTGCCATACCCCGGAAAATTCTTCTCAGCGGTGGTATACGATATCAGGGCGTCAAACTGGAGATGGGACTGATCCGGCGGATCGGCTACGATTCCACTGACAGAATGCTCAATGTCAAACAGTGTGATTATCTGCCCGATCGGATTCTCATCGCCATATAACCGTTCGGCAGCCGACTGACTTATCACAATATCGCCGGGACTGTTCAGCGCTTCATGAGGATCACCGGTAACAAGTTGAAAATCAAACATGGCAAAGAAGGTTGAATCGACAAGCTTTACATCATTTAAGGGATAGTGCTGGTCATTGATAACAACATTGAGGTTGCCGAAATAGCCGACTCGAGTGGTCATCTCAACTTCCGGGAACTCATCCACCAGGGTTGGCCCAACCGGTGGCATTGTTATTCCGACACGTTGCGCGGTTACGCCCAGGTTGCTGTCAATGGTAAGAACTCGCCAAATCGTATCTGCTTTGGAATGGAAACGATCCCAGGAAAGATCTTCTTCGATATAAAGGTAAATCAGGAGGCAGGCGGCCATTCCGATCGCCAGCCCGAAAACATTGATAATCGTATATGTTTTATTCCGAAAGAGAAACCTGAATGCAACTGCGAGGTAGTTCTTGAACATGCTGAATCTCCGGGTATTGGTTCACCAGAATATCCTATACAAAGTGTATTCCAATTGAGTCTGTGTGTTATGTGTTGATAAATAGCAGGTTGTGGGCTTGGTTGTTTGTGGGGCTGTACGTATGCGCACAGTTCTTGTCCAGTATCGGACAGGTAATGGACTGTTTCGTATCATATCCGCTCCATGGTTTTTCGAAGGATTGCTCCCCACGCTTGCTACATCGAGCGCGTTCCGTCAGGTCTTGGCGTGATGCCGTTTTCTTGTTTCTCTCGCTATAATTGCAGACAAATGTTCTACTTCACGCTTTCGATAAATTATCACCAGGCATCACGTTGTGACCTGACGGCGAGAATGCTGAGACTGGTGGCAGGTCACAACGCGACCAAACAGGGCGAGAGGTGGTTTTCAGTATCATTGTGTTTTCTTGAAAATTATATCTAGAGCTGAAGGCGGATTGTCGCGTCAAGACCTGCCATAACATTGCATGCACTGTTTCGAAGCATATCCGCTCCATGGTTTTTCGAAGGATTGCTCCCATCGCTTGCTACATTTCCGCAATATCATCTATCTTTTTACAATTTTCAGGGTTCTACCAACTTTGGGATGAACATGGCGCCGGTAGCGGTGGAAGGCAGTGGGATGGGGGACAAAGCCCTTCCCAGTAAAGAAGACATGGAACGTAAGCTGGCTGCGATTCTCGCGACCGAGCTTATCGGATTCACCAAACTAGGCAGCACCAACGAGGATCTTGCCCGTAAACAGGTGAGACAGGTGCATCGGTATCTGCACTCCCGGGTTTCACGGAGTGGCGGCACCGTGGTGAAGGAATGGAGCGGGAAGAGTGTTGCCTACTTCGACAACGGTGTGGATGCCATGACCTGTGCGCTCGGCCTGCGTCGCGACATGCTCCAAGTCGATGGCGCCGACTTCCGTATCGGGCTGCATGTCGGTGGGTTATTGCTGGATAACGGCGAAGTTATCGGTGAGGGTGTGAATACGGCTTTCGGTTTGGCACAATCTGCACCGAAGAATGGGATCAGCTTGTCGGAACGTGTCTGGGAAGAAATCAGGGCGATCCCGGAGTTTCCAGTAAAGGCTGGAGGTAAACGAAATCTGGAAGGGGTACAGGAGCCGATAAAGGCCTACAATTACAAGGATCCGACAGAACCCAGCGCCATGACCCCGGTAGTGGGTGGTGTGAAACGGTTCGGCCTTTTCTTTGTCATGCTTCTGGTAACTGTGGCGTTCGGGTATGTCCTGTTCCAACGGTGGGCTACTCTGGATCAGCTTACCTGGCCGGGGATGGATGCCCTGCGTGAAAAGGGAGTAAATCCGCTCTTTGTCCCGGCGCTGGCAGGCGCTATCGTGATGTACCTGCTTGGTATCTCTTTCTCGCGTCTGGATGACAGCAGAGGTTTTCGTCTGTTCGGAATTATCATCGGGACACTTCTGGCTGTTCCGGGGATCATGGACGTCCTCTATTACCTGAACATTTTCGATACCTTCCCGGGCTATTTTGAATATCGTGCGCTTCACTGGTCGGAGATGGCTGCCGCTGGAATGGGATTTCTGCCCGGTTTCTTCATGCGGGTAACCCGCTATGGGGTGGACCGCAGCAGTGTCTTCATCAGCCTGTTCCTCTTGATATTTTCCGTTGGTGTTCTTTCTGGACCTTATCTGCAGAGCATCATTCAGCCGCTTGATCTTGAGCAGCTTGGTAACGAGTGGAGTGGCAGTGCCTGCCAGGCGACAGCGCCCTCGACATCCGGCGCATGCGCCACGGCGACCTTCCTGCGGGATGCCGGGATTCATGACGTCAATGAACGGAAAGCTTCACAGATCATGTTCACCAACGCCAAGGGAACCGATCCCTGGTATATGGCGCGCCTGTTGAAAGCGAAAGGATTCTCGACAGATTTCAAGTATTTTGATCATGTCAACCGTCTGGAATTGCCTGTCCCGGCCTTGGCGGAAGTGCAGATGCTTGAATATGATTACCAGAAACAATGGATTACGATCCTCGCGGAAATTCGTGGCGGGTACATCTTCGGCGATCCCATCAAGGGATATCAGCGCATGAATGAATCTGAAATTATGCGCGTCTACAAGTTCACAGGATTCTTCATTACTGTGGACGAATAACCTGTAAGTGTAGCTACTCTTGAGAATATGTCGTCATGACATAATTCTGCGAACGGTTCATTGATGACAGGGAAGAAGCATATAGAAAAAGGGGACAGTTTCCTTTCCCTGGGATCAAGTCGTCCCGCTTTGTTTATAGTTCGGGAAAGGTGGCTGTACCCTTTTTCTTGCGAGTAGGCAGGAATCACTCGGAAAAGGGGACAGTTTCCTTTTCCATGAACGCTTCAAAAGTACTCCGTATGGACGCGAGGAAAAGGATCCCGTCCCCTTTTCCCGATAATCTCCAATATGACGGAAAGAAATCGAGAACAACTCATATCAGGTGCAATGGACCACTAAAACCACGCTTGTGCTTGAGAGTCGCAACGGAAAAAACAGGGAAACGGTGAGCATTTCTCATCGTATACTCTGCAAGGTACATTACAGGAAGTGATCCGGAAACCATCATGCGTAGACCTCGTCGGCCTTTACACCAGACCACACAAAAACACGTACATAACAGCAGAGCGTTAAAACGTCACTCCAAATTCCCACCGGATGAAGGCGGGCCGCCGAATCCCGAGGGATGGTGGCGAATGGCCGGAGATGACCGTCTCCGAAACATTGCGGTTGTCCTGGTAGAACCGGCCCGTCCGGAGAATGTCGGCGCCGCCGCACGTGCCATGAAGACCATGGGCCTGAGCCGTCTGCTGGTGACCGGAACCGGAATATGGCGCAGTGGCAAGGCCAAGGCGGTTGCTGTCGGCGCCGGGGATGTACTGGAGGGTGTGGAGGAATACGCTACCCTGGCGGAAGCGGTCGAGGGGATGCGGACGGTTGCCGTTACTACCGCGCGTCGTCGCAGACGAGCTCGTCCCATTTTTCCTGTTGAATCGGTCGCGCCACACCTGCTTGGCGCTGCTGAACACGGACCGGTGGCGATTGTGTTCGGACGTGAAGAGTGGGGCATGACCGGATCGGAGCTGCTTCTCGGCGACTGGTGGGTTACAATTCCCATGCGTACAGCTTATCCATCGCTGAACCTGGCGCAATCGGTTATGCTGGTATGCCGGGAACTGTCACGAGCAGCGCGTGGTCCAATGCCGAGATATCCCTGGGAACCGGCCGAACGTGGGGCAAGAAAGCGTCTGATGGAACACGCCTCCAAGACCGCTGTCGCGGCAGGCATGATCCCGAAACCGGATGTGGAAGGGCTGGAACTGGTGCTGGGACGTGTGTTTGACCGTGGTTTGCTGGAACAACGTGATGTCCAGATTCTACACGGTTTGTTCCACCAGATGGAATTGTTCATGGATCGCGCCAAACAGGGAAAAATCCCGGTGGAAAAACCGGGCAAGGGTACTTGATATGGTTTTTACTTCTCGCATCATCCTTCTGGCTGCATGTTCGCTCATCATCGCGCTGCCGTTTGCTTCGTTTGCGGACGAGACTATGTCAACGGCTGCCCTGTATGAACTGATCGCTGTGAATATTCCTGAAGAAGATGTGGAGGGGTTTGAAGACGTTATTCTATCTGCGTTAAAGAAAAATCCACGTCTCGATATTGCTGCGCCGGTAACTGATGTGCTGGTGTATTCACGTGATCGTCTGGGTGGCGCCGAGTATGCTGCATTGGATGAACTGGTGGGGTATGGCACAGAGAATGGGATCGATTATATCGTTGATGGGAAAATTCAGCGCTTTGACCAGACCTGGATGCTGGAACTTCGTATTGTAAATGTGGTCGAAGGCAAGCTGGAAAAGCTGGAAAACAAGACGGTAGAAGGTGACGCGAAGGAAGCCCGCAAGACACTGGAAAAACTCGCTGAAACAGTTGCTGCACAGCTTGTTAATCAGAATGGCATTCTCTATGTGACAACAAATCCTCCAGCCAGCGCTGTTAATATCGATGGCGTTTCCTGGGGCATGGCGCCGGTACACGCGGAACTTCCCGGGGGCGTGAAATACACCGTTTCCGCTTCAAGGGCCGGTCATCATCCACGGCAGGAAAGTGTTAAAGTCGGGCAGGGCGATTCCGTACACGTGAAACTGCGGCTGAAAGGTGTCAGCAATACGGAAAAATCACCGATTTACATGCGGACCTGGGTAAGCGGCGGTTGGCCTATCGGGCAGAGTAGCTCTTCGTTCGATAATGAAGTCCGTATGAAAGACGGTCAGAGCTGGGGGGCGGCAGCGAGCTTCGGCAACCAGTGGCGTATCCGGTTCGGACTGTACACTTTCACCGGGATAGTACGCGATATTGATCCGGCAGATTTGCAGTCCTATGGTGCGGCCGGAGATCCGTTGTCCAAATCGCTGACATTCCATTCTACGCTTATCTATTCCGGATCAAGAGACCATTTCGGCCCTTATATCGGCCTCGGGCTGGGCGCTGTGCAACGGGAAGTAACGATTAAAAGCCTCAGTGGCAGCGAAAAAACTCGAGAAACCAATTTCTTCGCAGCGTGGTTAATTCAACTGGGAATCGAATTCGGCTTCAGTCGTCATTTTGGTGGTCAGTTTGAGCTGTTGCATACCTATGTCATGGGAAGCCGTCCTGATGTATCCGAATCGGAAACCGATTATGTCCACCCGATCTGGGACCGCAGCTTCGAACGGTTCCGGGCGTTTACCGTTCTACGCTTCAGTT
Source organism: bacterium (assembly GCA_963669175.1). Lineage (GTDB taxonomy): Bacteria > Electryoneota > Electryoneia > Electryoneales > Electryoneaceae. The sequence goes on along the minus strand of OY769902.1, from coordinate 4,105,712 downwards.
TGGGATACAGGTTGTAAGGGAGAATCCCTGCTAAGAAAACATGATGAATTTGGCTTGAACTGAAATGTATGTTTGGCCCGACTGCTTGCTGTCGGGATGCAGATGGGATAGCGTTCTTTACTACTGGATATTCACCCACCCGTTAAATATAAAATTGTATTCCATTTGATGAAGGTTGAAACCCGACTGCACGCAGTCGGGCCAAGCCAGCTTCAGTATGTATTATAGGGTGAATCCCCTACTTAAACACTGGGAAACGAGTTATGACCTTTTCACCGAATATCTTTATCTCCGGCCCTGACCAACCTGAAAAGTCCTTCGCCAGGCCGTAGTACTTCTTGTTCGATAAGGCTGCACGTTGTTCTGCTGTGGGAGTGAAAACCTCGTGTCCATTGCTCATCCGTGGATCGGCCTTTTTCCCGTCCTCGTCAAGGGCGATATACTGATCGTCACCCTCTACATCCGCGAACAGGCATACCTGGTTACTGAACAGTACAGGGAAAGCGCCGATAATGGGCGGGTTGTATTTATCAAAATTATTGGCGGTGTAATTCTGTTTCTTCCCTGAGGTTGTGTACGTGTCATTCCCGGCCAATTCGAAGAAGTAGGCCTGTGACATGTTGATGCCGTAACACAAGCCATTGCCGTTGTTTACATACTCATCATCGCCCTTACGATCCATCAGCAGAGTAATGGTGAAATCATGCCCGAAACTGAGGCCGTCAGCATATTCACCGGTCATAATATGCCTGTCATTGCCGGAATCATCGATATGGACGCCGATAGCGAAATGTGCCCCGGCCGCTTGAGCCCAGTTATTGCTGAGATACTCATCGTCCCCGGCGCGATCATACAAGAATCCCATACCGTACCAGTAGCCGCACCCGGCGGCCCAGTTTCCGGATTCGTAAGTATCATCACCATCCAGGTCAATCAGGCTGCCCATACCACCGGCCCAGGAGTGACCGTCGGTGATGTCGCCGCGACGCCCGATGCCGCATCCTTGCGCATAACTATACGTAGCGGAATCGGCAGAATGATGATAATCCGGACGGAATGCCTGCTTCAGGTCCGGCGCGCACCAGTAATGGTCATCCCCTGTACGGTTCAGCAGTGTTCCCACACCGCCAACGCCTCCGTATCCCTGCCCGTCTCCGTAGAGACGATAGCTGTCATTGCCTGTATTATCAATAGCCAGCCCGACACCAAAGTATCCTGCGCCCTGACCGGAGTAGCCCAGTTCATACTCATCATTTCCCGCCATGTCAGCGAGGATACCGATGCCCAGCATAGCCGCGCCCTGACCCAGGCGACGGGATTGATAATGGTCATTTCCTGCCATGTCGAGAAGCATGGCCGCACCAAATACTGCCGATCCCTGGCTGGGGAGATACTCATCCTCACAGATGTATTCATCATTTCCCGCCAGGTCGATACAGAGGGAGATGGGGATGTCCAGCGATGGGGTAGAACCGACAGCGCCGTGGTAGATGTCATTCCCGCCGGTTTCTACCAGGAGGAAAAGGTCATTGTACCAGTGCATGTCATTGCCGCTGCCGCCGATTAGCACACGTCCCAGCGGTGTCATGACATCCAGCCGTTGATGAGACCAGTCGATGTCACGATTCTCTTTCAGGAACAACAGGGAATCAGCCAACTGTTCTGAGGTTTCGAGAATTTTCATGCCTGCGTAGTAGAGGGAAGGCATGTCGATATTGTTGGCGCAGTCTTCCAATTGCGGGAAGTATTCCAGACCGTCAAACTGGGTTTCGCCAAGCTGACGAATGCGCCAGCAGGCCAGCGCTTTTCCCATATCCACGTTTCTCATGGCAGTCTGGCGCCATTTCCAGGCGTTTGCCAGATGAATAACAGTCCGGGCCACCAGACGTTGAACATCAGGATGAATCGGTTGAATGGCTTTTTGCAGATCGCGTTCGATCAAGGGGAAATCACTGGCTTGACCCATGGCATTGTAGCGGAATTCACGTCCGCTGACTTGCCAGGTATAGCGTAACGCTGCAAGCAGCGGAGCGTTTTCATCCAGTTCGGCCCACAGGGAAGCACTGTAATCGCGTGTTTGCGGATTGGCGTGACGAATGCCCAGGTAGTAGGACAATTTCAGCAGACCGTTCGAATTGGAAGCAAGGTATTCCGGGTGCAGGTAATCTTCCCCTGCAACAGCCATCACCCTGATGAAATCGTAAAGATATTGCGGTTCCGCGAACAGGTCATCAAAAGCAGGATGTTTGAAGGGAATCGTTTCGGGATCGGGATAACGTGTCCAGTACCCCTTGGGTTGAAAGCCTAAATCGGCTTGGGTGATGCCGAGTTCGGACAACATCGTGTCCAGCGCGTCTACCGGTTCAGATGGTTGGGCCAGGATAAGCGTTGGAAGGATAAACAAGATCAGAGCTACAGGAATGCGTCGCATGATTTCCCCTCAAAAAGATGCCCGAACAGGTTCTGTCCGGGCATCGTAGCGACTTCTCAAGGTAAAAAGCAAGACTTATTCGCCTATGTTATCCATTTCTTCCTGGGTAAACAGGGCGGATTCGCCGTTGGCTTTCCAATCTTTGTAGATTTCTACATAACCGGCTTCAATACTTGGGTTTTCAGAAACCGCGAATTCTACGTTATCCATGCCTTTTTCCCAGATAACAATATTCGGGCCGCCATCTTCACCGGCGAAGACGCCATTGGCGCTGATAAAGGAATTCTCACCTTCAATACCGTAGAGCATGATGTCTTTCGGTTCGTAAACATACAGGCCCACATCCCCGATTTCATCAAAGGTGAACTCGATCCGACCACTGACAACTTCACTGCCGTCAAAGGTTTCCAGGAATAGTTCTTTCTTTTTGATATTCAGGTTGGGATAGGTTTCGTTCAGTTCGTCACCGTTGAGGTAATCACGGATCAACTGGGTGAAAGCAAACTTGACTGAATCCGGTTCCGATTCATCGCAGGCGAGGTTGTGGAAAATCAATGTTCCCGAGCCTGTCCCGTCTTTATTCAGATTTACACGCCATTCATGCTGACCGACAACAATGCAACCGGTCATTATCCAGCTAACGGCGATGGCAAGGACCAAAAGAGTACGGATTGCGCGCATGAGGATCTCCTTTGTAGAAAACAGCGCTATTTTACACTTTGGTTACAAGGGTTTGCCTACGGTGACCACCCGCAGGAAATTCGTAACGCCTGGCTGGTTGATGGGAAATCCTCCCGCCACTACGATCGTTTCCCCCTCACTCAAGCCACCCAACCGAGTCGCACGATCAACAATGAAAGTAAGGTTCTCCAGCAGGCTATCGCAACGAGGAACACGTATTGGAAGCACGGCATGCCTGAATTTGAGGCTCCTCGCGTACTCATCCGTACTGACCCCTGCAAGAATGGGAACTTTGGGAAGGTGTCTGCTGAGTCGTGCGGCTGTAGAACCACTGGTCAGTGGCGCGATCATCATCCGGGCGTTGACCTGTTCCACCAGGATGCGCGCCGATAACGCAATCGCTTCCTCGACGCTGTCGTCCATGGCATCCTGACGGCTGAAGCTGGCATGCGTTTCCGCTTCAACCAGGATCTGTGCCATTGTTTTTACAACACGTACCGGGTCAGCTCCAATAGCGGTTTCACCTGAAAGCATAACCGCGTCAGTACCGTCATAGACTGCATTGGCTACATCGGTCACTTCTGCACGGGTGGGGATAGGGGCGTCTGTCATACTCTCCAGCATCTGAGTTGCGGTGATGACAAACTTCGCCTGCTTGCGGGCACGATAGATCAGGTCTTTCTGGATAGTCGGCACCTGCTCAATCGGCATACTGATGCCAAGGTCGCCACGCGCAACCATGATGCCATCGGAGACTTTCAGAATCGCGTCACGTTGATCAATCGCGGTCCGGCGTTCCATCTTGGATATCAGCAGGGGACGGTGTTTGCCGCTTTCCACATACCTCCGAACGGCGATTACATCGTCAGCGTCCTGCACAAACGAAAGCGCGATAGCGTCAACTCTCTGGTCCAGACCGAAGGCAAGATCAATCCAGTCTTTTGCAGTCATGGCGCCAAGCGATATAGCGCTGTCAGGGAAATGCAGGCCTGCGCGGGATCGAAGTGTGCCCCCGGACTGTACCTCGCATGTTAAATGATCATCTGTCTTTTCATGGATTCGGAGTGTGATAATGCCGTCACCCAGGACAACTCGTTCTCCTTCATGGACTTCATCATACCAGGAGTCTGTATCAGGCAGACCGACCTTGGACTCATCTCCAAGTTCCAGCTCTTTTTCAAGAACAAAGGTATCACCTGAAGACAAATGAATCATATTGTCTGTCAGGGTGCCAATACGTAGTTTCGGTCCGCCAAGATCCTGTAAGATAGCAACTTGTATTTCTTTTTCTGTTGCAACAGAACGAATGAAATTTATCACTTCGGCATGCGTATCATGGTCGCCATGACTGAAGTTCAAGCGGAAAATATCAACACCGGCATCAATAAGATCGTTAATAGCCTGTCTTGAGTTGGAGGCTGGTCCTACGGTAGCTACAATTCTGGTCAGACGGTTGTTCGTTGCTGTCATGTATATGTTCCCCCTGATCGACTGGTTTCGCAAAGATACGGTTTCCTGATGGTCGGTTCGCAAGTTGTTGATGTATCGTTACCTGAATATTGAGCGGAAGCGAGAGCCTTGTGTGAATACGGATAAGCAAAGCGTTTCCTTGAGTGGCCTGATCAGCCTTTTCACAGTCTACCTTGCCTGGGGTAGCACCTACCTGGCCATTCGTGTAGCTGTCAGGGATGGCAGTGGAATCGAACCTTTCACACTCGGCGCCAGCCGTACACTTGTAGCAAGTATCGTCTTGATAACTATCGCCTTCCTGATGCGAAAACGCATCCGTCCCACGAAACAGGAAATCTATACTCTTGCCATAAGCGGCGGTCTCCTGTGGCTTGGTGGTAATGGGATGGTCAATTGGGCGGAGCAGTATATCGACTCAGGATTGACCGCTTTGCTTGTTGGAACGCTTCCCATCATGGTGGCTACGATGGAAGCGATACTGGATCGTAAACCACCGGGCCTGCTGATGACAGTATCCCTGCTGATCGGGTTTGCCGGGTTGGGCACACTGGTCTGGCCGATTCTGCGCCTGGGCACTCATGCACATACACTGGCAGTAATCGCTTTGATCATCGGGCCGATCAGTTGGGGAGCGGGATCAATCCTGTTGGCAAGACGTCCGGTTGACATGCACCCGCTTGCTATTTCCGGTTATCAGCAGGCGTTTGGTTCACTGTTCTTCTGGAGCGTTGCGCTTATCCTTGGTGAACCGATGATGAACCCTTCACCGGACGCCTGGTTGGCATGGTCTTATCTCCTGATCGTCGGATCGCTGGTCGCCATGACAGCGTACATGATTGCCCTGAAACAACTGCCGACATCACTGGTGATGACCTATCCCTATGTGAATCCTGTAATTGCTGTATTCCTCGGCTGGTTGCTGCTCAAAGAGGATATCACAATCTGGACAATGGCTGGCGCTGTTTTGATTCTAACCGGGGTTGCGGGAGTCTTTCGAGCGAAAGGACGAGGTGAAACAAGAAAAGGTTGACAGCATAGTACTGCCAACCTTTGGATTCATGATGATATTTTCGCTATAACTCTTCCAACTTCTTCACGACTGTCCCCAGTTTTTCTCCCACTTCACCGGCAATCGTTTTCACTTCTTCTGAGGGGACAATGCTGGCCATAATGGCGGGGTCCATTGCTGCTACGACACGGTGGTCGCCTTCATCAATGATGATGACATTGCAGGGAAGCATTACGCCGATCATGGGCTCGGCTTCCAGCGCCTTATGGGCAAAACCGGGATTGCAGGCGCCCAAAATTTTGAACGGTTTATAATCCAGGTCCAGTTTCTTCTTCAACGTTGCTGTCACATCAATCTCGGTCAGTACGCCAAAACCCTGTTCTTTCAACAGTTCTGTTGCTTGTGAAATTGTATCTTCAAAACTCAGGTTGGTACGGCCCCGAATTGCAAATCCACGCAGGTATTCCATGATATCTCCTTTTTGTTAGCTTGTGCTAATATATATGATGTTCAAGCAGCGATTACGTTGCGGGGATGTCTCCGGTAGAGAGAGCTATTGGAAGGAATAGGGGTTGAAAAACGACGAAATCCCAGCGACGCAGACCGTATCAGAATAGTCTACACTTTCATCCCCACGCAGGTGGGGCTCCAGGCAAGTATCGACAAAATAATAAGTTGGACTCTTACACGGCTTTCAATGTGCCGCGCCTCTTGAGAATACTTAACCTCTTGTAATATCGCAATATGACTGGATCCCAGCCTTCGCTGGTGGCTGTACCCTTTTTCTTGAGAGCAGGCATGAAGTACACGGAAAAGGGGACAGTTTCCTTTTCCAGGAATACTTCAGGAGTATTCCGAATAAGCGCGAGGAAAAGGATCCCGTCCCCTTTTCCAGACAATCATCATTAGAACGGAGCCAACTCGAGGAAAACTATACAACAGTATCTGCGATTTGATCATTCCGGCAACGTCAATCCTTCGTAACCCATCAGGGAACAGGCCACTCTTGGTTTTCCATCCGGCCCTTTTGCTTCTTCACGGTAGTACTGCTGATCCTGGAATCCCCAGGAATCATAAATCATCTTTCCATCCTGGTAAATTTCCACATGAGCGGCAGGGTTAGCCTCATTGTTTGACAGGTTCCTGGCCCGTCCATCCAGTCCCCAGGCATGGTGGGTGTAGAAACCGGTCATCTTGATTGAATAATCTGTTCCGGGGATGGGGGTGATCTGACTTGCGGAGATATCCATCATGATAGGCTCTTCATCAGGGGCCAATTGCACGGCAAGCTGGGCTGATTTCACTTTTGGCAGCCCTTTCTCACGCCATTGTTTTGCCGGGACCGGTTGCGCTCCGGGAACATCACCGGCGTTTTGACCGTCAGCCTTTCCGCCCGGACCTCCTCCGCCTTGCGCGACTCCACCGCCTTGCGATTGTGAAGAGCCACCTTGACCACTATTCCCACCGGATGATTGACCTGGCGAATTTGATGAGGCAGCATTATTCGATTTTTTATCTTCCTGCTTGGATTCTGACGATTGGGATTGTCTGGGGGAACGGTTCCGGTTATCGGTCATTGTCTGGGATAGTTGACGTTTCTCCGGTTTTTTCCGTGGAATTGCTGGACCTGAATTCGATCCAAGTACAAACAGCACAATTGAAGCAACCAGAAATATAACAACACCCCAGAGTAATTTCTTATTAGCGTCGGACATTCCACTAGCGCCATTGGATGCGGGCATGTGCCCATTCTCTTTCTGCTTCTTCTGTTTTTTCAAAATGTACTCACAGTTGTACGGGTTTTTCTCTCAAGCTGAGGTTTTCGCAGGCCAGCCCAGCCATACAAACAGGCTGACAACAACAGTTGCGAGAACAGCAATTGACACAATCGTCAAACTGAAATTACCCATGACAAGTGAAGGTATAACGATTCTATATACTGCCAGACTCAAGATCAACGCAAGAAAAACAGCAGGTTTACCTGCAACAATGAACCGTACAACCAACCAGCCCGAACCTACAGTTGCCAGGGCTATCAGCAACGACCACAGGAATTCCCCGGCTGTGCATGCGCCCGTGTTGAGCATGGCGCAAAGTAAACAGAGCAGTAGAAGCCCTCGTTTCCAGGATTTATCCAGATGCTGCCAGAGCCAGGCAAGAAAACCCAGAAGGGTAGAGGATAGGATACCAAAGGTCAGCAGCTTTGAAATCATGAAGAGGAAAGGTTGTGGCACAAACAGGCTTGTCGGAAGATTCCAGGAACCGAAAGGCGCCCAGGCCTGGTTTAGTACCGCCAGCCAACCGGCTAAAACGCGCAACAGGATCATCACACCAAATCCAGCGCCGACTGCCAGCCAGGCATCAACCGCCTGGAAACGTCGTGCAGGTCTTGTCAAAAGCGGCAGCTTACTCTGATACAGGCTGATCATCAACGCAAAACTCATGGACAAGACAAGATAAAGGCCACCTGTCTGAATCAGGATTGTGATGAAGCCAAGAGCTTTGGCGATCATCCAGGGTGTCTCAGGCAGTTGCCAGTATTGCGACATGTATTGTTGATAAGTGTTGATCCCATTCAGCAGGACAATCCCGGTAGGGATAATGGCCAGCCTGAATGCCTGTTTCCAGTGTACTAATCCTTTTCTTGTCCGGGTTACCAGCACACCAATAGCCCACCCGATGATGATGATCCAGGCAATGATAACAGCGCCTTGCAGGATTGCACGTGCTGCTGTTGTCGCGGTACGCTCGCGTTCCCATTTTTCCGGGATTTCAAAGTAAGAATAATCGGATACATTCAACCAGCTTCCGATTAATTCGCCACCACGGCGGTAGCGAGCTTCGCCAATATTGCGTGGATCATCCTCCTTTGTTTCAAAGGCGATAAACTGGTCAAAGCGATTGGGACGAACATTTTCACTGTGGACGCGTTTCTCCATTTCGTTCAAATCTTCGCCATATTCTTCCAGCTTTGCGATGACCAACGCTTCGGCAGAATCAATAGAGATGCTGTCGCCGGGCATCTCTTCTGGCGCACGAACGGACAGGCTCATCACTTCGCCGGTCCGGCTGTCAACCTGGCTGATGAAACGCAGACGGTTTTCCGGCTTGAATGCGACAACGGCATAGCGTGATTCACGGATGACTGTATCAACAAGAGCGTTGAACTCCGCAATGGAGCCGGTATGTTTCAGCAAGTACTCATTCTGGCTATTACCGCGAATCTGCTGGGCATTAATCACTGCAAACTTCAATGTGTCCGGATCAGCCCAGCCACGTTCTGCCAGTTCCGCTTTTGTCATGGTGATGGCCAGGCGTCCCGGTACAGAGTATTCCTGGAATGAACCGATACGATCCATGGGAACCAACATCAATCCGATGGCCAGGATCAAGATGGCAATAGCGATGCCTTTTCTCACTCCTGAAAGCGGTGTGAGAGTTTTGAGCAGGGAATTGTCCACTTCCCTGGTTGGCTCTGTCGCCGGAGCCGGTTGGATTGGCGGAGTAAAAGGTGTGTTTTCTGCTGTCTCATCACGATTCAAAGTGCCTTCTTCTGCCAAGAATCCCCCTTTCCTGATATAGGCAACCAAGGCTGCCAGCAGGGGAAGAACCAGCAATCCGGTGGCTACGGAGGCAGTAACGATGAAATAGGTGTTCTCACTACGGAACAGGAGCAACGCGGTATACAGCGCATCAACCGTATAATGCCAGACCAAGGGGGCAAGGATTCCGAAGCGCAGCATCACTATACCGATAATTATACCGCCGATACCAACTTCAACACCACGGATGTACCAGGGTTGCGCGGCGTAACCGGCGTGCCCGAATCCCCAGATGAACGCCGGAATCAACACCGCCAGCCAGCGTGCACGTCCGCGCATCACCTTTTCAAGAAACGGGATCGAGAACATGCGGCTCAGGAATTCTTCACTGGTCGCCGGGAGAAAACCGATCATCAATACTGCCAGCCAGGGCATGGCTGTATTCAACAGGTTGGAGTAGGGGACATCCGCCGGACTCCAGGCGCCGAAATGGTTGCTGATCAGGTAAAAAATGATCTGGTATGACAGGAAGAAAGGGGTGAGGGTGATACCAAGCAGAATGTTCTTGAAAGCTGATTTGGTGCGTAGTCCACGTACGGTGAAGATGCGTGGCAACGCAGGAAGATTCGGGTGCTGTTCGCGGAACATGGTTTCCGCACCGGCTGTGAGGATGAAGATAAATGCTCCAGCGCCAAGTCCCTGGATAACCAGGAAAAGGACTGTCTGCACCAGGAAGCCGGACCACGAAGCAGTGGTATTATAACCATAGAGACTGACAGGCAAGTCGTTCAATTCATTGGCGATTACAAGCACACTCAGGATTATTCCGAAGACCAGGGCAGTTTTCCAGCGGATATCATGCTTGCGAAGCTTCAGAACAATAATGACGATCAAGGCAATTAAGGTTGCAATGGTCAGCACAGAAGCAATTGAACCGCCCAGATCATTGAAGGAGCGCATGCGGCGGTATTGGGCTGTCCATGTCTCAGGAACGTGCAGCTTTTCACTGTATTCGCCGATTTGATCGCCCTGAATAACGACGCGATAACGATAGTCTGCCCCATCAAAAGGCTCAAATCCGGGTTTTGTGTAGACAAAAGTCCAGTCGATGCGATTGGGGCGTCCCAGCTCAGTACTTTCCTTCAGCTCTAGCTCTGCTGTGGATATGCCCATCGTTTCAGTGAGGAAGGTCGTAGCCATGACTAAGGCTTCTTCACGGGTGAGTGAGGCGCCTTCCTGTTCATCCTCAATTAAATGCGTAAATGAGGCAATCTCACCTGCCGGAGTAACGTAAACTTTGAATTCTTCTTTTGTTGACGGTTTAAACCATCGGTGCTGCCAATACCATAGGCGTACGGGATCGCCAAACAGTTTCTGGGCGTTTCCCAGCCCCAGCTCCTTTTCCAGGCTGGTCTTCGCCAGACCATCCATGCCGAAACGGGACACATGACGATAGGGTTCCGGAGGAACAAGGTCCATTGCCTCAAGAAAACTGTCGGCGATATCCCCTGCTTGTGAACGGTTATACTTGAACTCGATGGACGCTTCCGGGAAGGCCTTGTGGAAGTTTGTCGCTGCGAACCAGGCGGTGCCGATCATGACAAGCAGGCAGACCAGGATAAAGAGCAGATCCTTACGGTTGAAGCGAATGGGCGTGCTATCGGTAGACGGCATGGCAAATCCTCCTGGAATAATGATGGAACTTAGGCAGGAGTTTTCAGTGGATCAAGCCGAGTGGCAATAACTTCCAAGATTTCGCGATGTTCCACTGTGGTGACGAGTATAAACGCGAATGCGAAATTCTCTTTTTACATGATTTTAGTCTTAAAATGGCGTAAGGTCCAAGATTCAGAAATTCACTTCATTACACAGTTCTTGTTTTTCGGACTTTCGGTAAATGTTGTTAATGCTAGCTTTGACATGAGAGACACAGAGGCGCATAACGAAGCAAGAATTTGAAAAAAGAGGCGAACAGGCTTGCATTCCCTCCGATCAGACCCTATACTTCCGTGCGAGGTGAGGCGGTTCATTGGCCGCCTTATGCTCTCTCAGTGAAAAGGCTCTAACACAAGATTAACAGTTGGCCCGTAGGATATACGCCTCGCATAATGGCAACTCAGGAGACAACCAGTCATGCGGAAAGACTCGTTCCAAGCTGCTGAAAAAAATAGAGTAAAAGCGGTATCTGAGGAATTGGCAGATCTGGTTCACGCACGTTTGGCAGGTATTCCTATTCCCGCAGAGGACAGGATTATTTCTGATGGTATCGCTTTCATGACGCGCTTGTACCAATGCGAACTGTTGATCAGTGGTCAAGCCAACAGCATCACCTTCGAGAACCCTCTTGAAACAATTCAAACTTGCCGTGTCGCTGCGCAGATACTACATAAAGATTTGAATATTAGCGATATAGCGCATTTCTTTGCGAAGAGTATAGAGTTGTTAGAACTACTGAAACACGAAGAGCATCGAAGTGTTCGTGAATCCGAACAGTACAGCCGTCAAATGCAGGACGTAGGAAAGTTCGCAGTTTCCCTTTGGAGCGCCCTGCAAGAGGAAAAAACAACCTCCCTGGAAGAAGACTCCACTGGAGCGGTACGTCGCAGGACAGTATCGCTGGGGTAATTCCCCCTTATCGCCCACTATTTCATCAGTTGCCGGGATTCTTGATTGTTGTGAAAAGTTAAGGAATCCTAAAAGATTACATGTTACAGGTTCTCTCTTTCTTGATGAATATTGTTTATTTGTTGAATTAGAGATCGCTAATGGTTAATTTCTCCTGTGATTTGGTAGCTCGAGACCGACAACCCACTACAGGATGCCGATGAATCCCGAGAACCTGGTACTTGTCTGCGCGACCGCTTTTACCGCGGTTTTTGTTCTCCTGACAATCTTGGCAGTCGTAATGGATCTCATCATGCGTGTCTTTCCAAAGACCGCTTCTGAGGGGATCAAGCCCCGTGTGCGTACCGGGCCAACTGCTGAGGCGCCACCTCCACAACAAGCGATTTCTACGTCCGACCCAGCACGCATTGCCGCGATTGTTTCCGCCTACAGACAGCTTTTCCCAGATAAATACGTAGTTCGCATCGAAGAAATCTCTTCATAGAGTTGTTACTAACCTGTGCCCGGTTCGGGCAGTGAGGAGCGGCTATGATTTTTACGGAACAGAAGAAGACCATCCGTGTGATGTTCACTCCTTTCCGCGATGGTCTGCAAAGTATGTTCGGTGGTAAAGTGAGGTTACAGGATATTCTGCCTGCCATGGAAGCATCCGCCGCGGCCGGAATTCGTCATTTTGAATTCGGTGGTGGCGCACGTTATCAAGCCCCGTATTTCTACTGCGGGGAAGATCCTTTTGAAACGATGCAGAAGATGCGGGATGCGGTTGGTCCTGAAGCTGACCTGCAAATCCTGACTCGTTCTGTTTCCGGTGTTACCCTGACCACTCAACGCACCGAAGCGCTGAAACTCCAGGCCAAACTGCATAAAAAATACGGCACAACATGGGATCGTAACTTCGATTTCATGAACGATGTTGACCTGTTGAAGAAAACCGGACAACCGATCGTGGATTCCGGTATGCATCACCAGGTCTGTGTCGCGTTGATGGGCCTTCCTTTTGAATCCGACCAGGCCCATACGGCTGAATTTTATATTGGTATCGCCAGGAAGATCATCGAAAGTGGCGTTCATTTCGATTCGTTGTGCCTGAAGGATGCATCCGGCACAACCACCCCGAAAGTAGTATATGAAGCTGCTAAGGGGATTAAGAAGATTCTGCCACCGGAAATCCCGCTTTGGTCACATACACATGATACCGCATCGACAGCCGTGTCCTGCTACAGTGCGGCGATAGAAGGCGGGGCGGATGGTATTGACCTGTCGGTGCGTCCCCTTGCCAGCGGAACGGTACAACCGGATGTCCGTTCCATGGCCCACGCCCTGAAGGGGACCGGCTACAGCCTGGACATCGATCACACCAAGATGGGCGAGATCGAAGACCTGCTGAACGAAGGGCTGAAGGATTACAGCTTTAACCCGGTGGTGACATCGGCGGACGCTCGGGTAACCGGCTTCCCCATGCCGGGCGGCGCTATCGGGCCGAATGTTCATATGATGGTCAAGGCGGGCATCATCAATCGTTACAGCGAAGTGCTGGCTGAATTCCCGGTTGTGGTAAAAGCTGGCGGGGCTTGGACTTCCGTGACGCCGGGATCGCAGCAGTATTGGTTGCAGGCTTTTAATAATGTGCTGTACGGACGCTGGGAGAAGATTGATCCCGGTTTCGGAAAAAGTGTGTTGGGCTATTTCGGGAAGACACCGTTGCCTTCCGATCCTGACGTGGTCAAGATTGCCAGCGAACAACTCAATATGCCTGTCAACGACAAAGATCCGCTGGAAGCCGCTCCGGACAGCCTTGGACCGGCAAAAGCGGCATTGGAAGAACGTGGACTGGCTACGGATGAAAAATCCGTTTTCCTCGTTGCTGCGGCCATTGTGCCGGGCAAGAACATGGAATTGAATGAGGGAATACGTTTGCTGACAGGCAAGCCGAAGATTGAAATCCCCTTGAAAAAGAAGGAAGAACCCAAGAAGGAAGCGAAGCCTGCGGCAACGGCAGCGCCTGCACCTGCACCAATGATGAATAATGGGCCGATGACGACTACTTGTACCGTCGTTGAAGGTGGAGTCGCCAAGCAGTATATGGTTATCGTGGATACGCATGGTGGCGGAGCTGCGCCTGTGCCCATGGCTTCAGTGCCTGCGGCAACCCCAACACCTGCTCCTGCTGCCAACGGGGTTGATGTCTTCTCACCCTTTGAGGGTGATTCCCCGGTTGTCGAACTCAAGGTGAAGGTCGGGGATGTTGTGAAAGAGGGCGATGTGCTCGGCGCGGTTGAAGCGATGAAAGCGAATCATAACTTCAAAGCGCCGGCAGGTGGCAAAATATCGGCTATCCATGTTGGCATTGGCGATGACGTCGGCGCGGAAGACGCCATCATGACCATCATCCCTAACTAAGGGAGGGGAGATGGATGTATTTACCGAACTGATCCAATCTTCCGGCTTTGCGGGGCTGGATTGGCGAAATATCGTCATGTTCGTGGTGGGAGGAGTGTTAATCTATCTTGCCATCGTCAAGCACTATGAACCCATGTTGTTGATCCCGATTGGCTTCGGAGCGATCCTGGCTAACCTGCCCCTGGCGCATATGTCGGCCGGTGTTGGCGCGGAACCGGGGTTGATGCAGTTCATATACAAACATGGTATCAAGACTGAATTCTTACCCCCGGTCATATTTATGGGTGTTGGCGTACTGACTGATTTCCGGCCGTTACTATCACGTCCGTTTACGTTTCTGCTGGGCGCGGCGGCACAGTTGGGTATCTTCGTAGCGGCGCTTGGGGCGTTCTACCTCTTTGGCTTCTCCCCGCATCAGGCCGCGGCTGTAGGGATTATCGGCGGTGCTGACGGGCCGACATCGATTTTCCTGGCTTCCAAACTCGCGCCGGAACTGTTGGGGCCTGTCGCTGTTGCTGCGTACAGTTACATGTCTCTTGTGCCGATTATTCAGCCGCCGATTATTCGTCTGCTGACCTCGAAGAAAGAGCGCGCGATCAACATGCCCAACGCCAAGCCGGTTTCCAAACTCGCTGTCATTCTGTTTCCGGTCGTGGCAGGGACAATTGCGATGCTAGGGGTTCCGTCTGCCGCGCCGCTACTGGGTATGCTGATGTTCGGCAACCTGATGCGTGAGTGTGGTGTGACCGAACGGCTGCGTCGTACCGCCGGTGGCGCGATTGTTGATATCGTAACCATTTTCCTCGGGATCTCCGTGGGCGCGACCATGACAGGGGAGAGTTTCCTCAGCTTGGCAACGATTAAAATTTTGCTTCTTGGCGCTGTGGCGTTCTGTTTTTCCACGGCTGGCGGAGTACTCCTGGGAAAATTATTCAACCTGTTTTTGCCGTCCGGAAAGAAGATCAATCCCTGTATTGGTGCGGCCGGTGTGAGTGCTGTACCCATGTCGGCGCGAGTGGTGCAGAAATTTGTTTCTGAGGAGACGGACGGGAAGGTGAATCCGCTCATGGCTGCCATGGGTCCGAATGTGGCCGGTGTGATCGGCAGCGCAGTCGCGGCGGGGGTGTTCCTGGCGCTGCTGGGTTAGATAGGGATAGTTGATCGGTCTGCCGTATAGAACAAAATGTGGTTCACTATTGGCCCCGTCCGGCTTGTCCGGCGGGGTCTACTCTATATCAAATAGAGAATCAATCCTTTGTAGTAATTTAAAAGAATGCGGATTTCTTCTCTTAACTTGAATAAAAATATACCCCGCCGGGCAAGCCGGACGGGGCCAATTGCCGGACGGGGCCAATTGCCGGACGGGGCCAAAACAGTATGTAGATATTCAACCTGAATCAGGGTTGTGAAGTATCTAAGGATTGTGAATTCTTTTAGGGTTGTGAAGTCGCTTTCGGGGTGGTTGTGTCTTCCTTTGCCTGGTTCTGTTCCAGGGCGCGGAAGTAGTCCCGAATCAGGGGCCGCCAGCTTTCGGCGTAATCGGCGTCCAGAGCACGCAGCATCCGTTCACGCAACAGGTTTTCCTGCTGACGTTGCAGTTCGGCGGGGGAAAAGCGGCGGACGTCTTCACCGGTACGTGACAGGCGTTCACGGCTGTACTCACGTTCTTGCAGGGATCGCTGAGAATCGAGCAGACGTTGCAGGATACGTTGTTGTATGCGTCGGGTGCGTTCGGTGACATTGTTATCACGCAAGTCGTTCGCCACTTCTTCCATGGCCTGCCCCATACCATCCAGGCTGCCCAGCATCTCATCCATGCCCTGCGCCTGTTGTTCCAGTTGACGCATGGCTTCGGACAAAGCCTGCTGTTTGGCGGCCATCTGGGATAACATCTGTTGTCCGGCCTGCTGACCGGGCATGGGCATCGGCATACCTTGCGTGGATTGGTTGATCGCCTGCTGTTGCTGGGCCATCTGCTGGAGCTTTTCCATCATCTCCTGGTACCCGGTTCCACTGCCGGAACTCTGCATCTCATTTTTGGCCTGGTTCAGGGTCAGGAGGCTACGATGGATTGCTGCCATGGCGTTGCTTTGAGCGCCTGTCGCATCTCGTGCGCGACGGTCGGTATAGCGTGACAGGGCCGCATCCATCTGCGTATGCGCCACCTCCAGCTCTCCCATAAGCTTGGCGCCAACGAAGAAAGTCTCCTTCATCAGGTCGCCAGCGCTTTCTGAGGCGCGATTCAATGCGCTGATCATGCTTTCCTGGCGTGCGGCAAGCTCTCGGTAGCGTGGACTGGCAACTCCCAGCAAGGCGCTCTCGGTACGGAGATCTTCCTGCCTTCGGCTGATCAGCAGTAATTCCTGGATGATACGGTCCATCTGTTCTTCAATCGCCTGCTTATTCTGTTCAATCATCTGCTGCTGCATGGACATCATCTGCTGCTGCATCTGTTGCAGGCGTTCTTTGTTCTGTTTGGAGCTCTGCTGCGCTCTTTTCTGCTGATTCTGTTGAAGCTGTTGTGTGGTCTCATTCAGGGACTGGTCGAACTCTTCGTTTCGCATTTGTTCGGCCATCTCGCGCAGGGAATCCGCCACATCCGAATACTGATCCTCGAGTTCGTCGGCAACATTTTCCATCTCGCTCAACAGGTTCTCATAGTCCTGTTCCACCTGCTGCTGACGCATGGCTTCACGTTCGGTGTCCGCATTGCCTTCGCTAAGGCGTTCTTCAAGCTCCGCTTCACGTTGCGCCAGGTCAGAAGCACGCTGGACCAGTTCCTCCATGCGGCGTTCAAGCTTGAGCTGCTCCAGGATGGAAAGGCTGCGGTCCAGACTTTCAATCATGGCTTCCTGGTTCTGGGTAAGCTGTTCGAGCGCCTCACGGATACGTTCGCCATCCATATCTTCAATGGCATTCTGCAACTCTTCCATGGCCTGCTGCATCTCAGGCGTCGCCATTTCCTCGAGCAATTCCTGCAACCGTTGATATTTCTCGAGCAATTCGGTGTTGACCATTTTATTCTCTTCGAAGCGTTGCTGCATGTTCTCAATGGTCTCACGCACCTGCTCGAGTTGCTGCATCATTTCTTCCTGGGACTGCACTGCTTGTTCCATGGCCTGTGATTGTTCCCAGGTCATGTCCTCGGGATTGGAGCGCATCTCTTCCAGGGTCTGGGCCATATCATCACGCATGCGTTCGGCATTCTCCAGCATGCGCATCATCTCTTCCGTGACAGCTTCCTCTTCCTGGTTGGACTCACGATACAGGTCATCCAGGCTCAGGTAAACCATCCGGCGTTCTTCGCTACGACTGCGTTTGGGGCCACGCCAGCCATCATTGTCCCACGCTTCGATAAAGAAACGAATCTCTTCGGAGGGAAGCAGGGGCATGTCGGCAAAGCCCCAGATAGTCTGGATAATCCAACGGCCGCGAGTTTCTTCGTGACCATTCAGACCGATACTGCTGTACTGATCTTCACCGACCGAATCAGGACTCATGATCGAGTTGTAGACACGATAACGCAGGTTTGCGCGGGAGATACCGTAATCGTCATCAATGATCAGGCCCAGCGGGGCCTGCATGGTTTCCGGGATTTCGTAGCCGTCATCCGGCAACCGGATATCGATAGAAGGAGGCAAGTCTTCCTGCAGCGCAATGGCCCATTGTAACGGGTCTTTCCCCTGGACGCCATCATCAGCGGTCAGTTCGATCCACCAGGCGCCTTTCCGGCTGATCTGGAAGGAACCGCTGGCGGCGCGATCTGATACTCCCATATCGAAGGAACGCAGCTCGCCATCACCTACATCAACCAGTAGCGTTGCGCCGCTGAGATTGCGATTAGCTTCGATCTGTATATGGGCATTCGTGCCGGGAAGCGCGGTGATATCGCCAATCCCCTCGGGAAGCTCCATCGGATTCAGCCCGGTATACCTGGGTGGTTGGAGAGTAACCTCAAGCCGTGCCAGACGAGGACGGGGGAGAACCTTCACCAGCACGGTGTCGCTGGATGAACCTTCCACCTGTGCCCAGATATGGACATTGCGTTCGAAGTCAGTCAGTGTCGCGGTGAAGAGTTCAGGGGCTTCCGCGTCCGGATGTGCGACGGCTTCACGTATCAACCCGCCACCGAAATCGCAGAAAAACGAGATACGTTCCGGGATGAAATGCTGGGCGCGTGCGGCGATCTGTAATGTGTCACCCTCGACAACGTCCTGTTCGGCAGGCATGTCCATCGCAAGCAGTACCGTGCCCGGCTTCAGGTAGATGGTGCGAGGATGAGCGATACGGTCCAAAGCGTCAGTCAGTGATTTCCCGGCGATCAGGAACGTCGGCAGTGAAAACAGCAGGATGATCCCGCTGAACCAGGCGACGATGCGCAAATGGCTGGTGCGCAGGTAGGCTTGGAGATTAAGCTCCTTGACTGACTCGTCAATGGATTGAACCGCCATCAGCCTGAGCGCTTCACTGCCTCGCATGGATTCTGCAGAGGCCAGTTCCAGAGCGTCCAGCACACGGTCGCGTACTTTCGGGTCCAATCGCCAGACTACCTTCGCCAGCGCCTGGTCGGACAGGAGCGACCTGGACATCAACACAAATACGGAAGCGCCAAGAAAGGCCAATCCCGAAAGAATCCCAATAATACTGAAGATAATTGTCAGGTAAATACGATCACCCGGGTTCATCCATAAGAACGCTTCCAGACTTCCGGACAGCAGGAGCAGCGCCAGCAAGACACCGAGCAATCCGCCGGATAGGGCAATAAGCCATACCATTCGCTGACGAGATCTCAGCGAACCCAGAAAAGAAGCGATATGTGGTAAGGCTGCACCCATGGGTCTCAATTGTTTGACACTACGAAGTGTACTCTTAAAATGGGATGATGTTTCCCTTACAGGAAGAACGGAACCAGGAAAATCAGGAGCCCGATAATAAACACAATGGCATTTCGGATCATACGACTTTTCACCAGGTAATTTCGTGGTGGATGCTGGGATAACACTTCCCGCATTTGCGCCGGGGGCATTCCTTCTTCTGCGATAGCCGGAATTACCATTGGCAGCACTTTTATCAGTTCGCCGGTTCTGGGTTTCTCGTGCGCCCGGCCAAAATACATGAGTGGACGAAAGATTCCGATGAAGGCCAGGTAGCCAAGCGCCGCCACGAAGAGGAAGATCCAGACACCCAATTCAAACCCGGTGAAATAGTAGATGAGCTTATCAATTCCGATCAGGGCGAGCATACCCCCCAGGACAGCCAGGACACCCTCCATGGCTACCTGTCCACAATACGCACGCCAGACGATACGCAAGGGATCTGTTGTAGGTCGGTCCTGTGTAGCAGCTGCTTTGGTATTAGTCTTTGTAGTCATGTTTGCTCACATGTAAACCGTTTCATTCTACGGTAGCACGGACAAATATGCAAGGGGAATCTCCCTTCAGATTTCTGTTCGGATTTTACGGTGAGGGACGTAGTTGGAGTTGTCCATCTGCGAGTTGTTGTCTATCTTGATTATCTGTAATAATAGCATCGTTACAAAGACCCGCGAGGTCTTTCCATAAGCATTCAGAACCGGGTGTAGTAGCACATTCTGGGGAAAAACTAATGGCGTATCGTTGTTACTTTCGGATTCACATCGGCCTTGGACAGGCCGAGCGCGCATCCGTCCCCGGTTCCGTTACCAGTAACCCAAACTGAGCAAGGAGGACGCATGGCGGTCGGCATTGTGGGCTGGGGAGCCTACCTGCCCAGGAATCGCATCAAGCTGGAAGAGATCGCCTCGGTATGGGGGGCGGACGCCGAGAGCTACAAGCGAGGCTTGTTGCTGTACGAAAAATCGGTGCCCAATCCAGACCAGGATGTGATTACCCTGTCGGTAGAAGCAGCCCGGTACGCATTAACGCGTGCAGGGATCGATCCCAAAGAGATCGGTGCGCTGTATATCGGAAGTGAGTCACACCCCTACGCGGTCAAGCCGAGCGGTACTACGGTTTCAGAAGCGATCGGTTGCGGACATGGTATTCATGTCGCAGACTTTGAATTCGCCTGCAAAGCCGGCAGCGAATCGATGTTTGTGGCCCATAGCCATGTCAAGGCCGGGTTGATGAAATATGCAGTGGGTATCGGCGCGGACACCAGCCAGGGTGCACCGGGTGATGCCCTGGAGTACAGCGCGTCCGCAGGCGCTGCTGCCTATATCATGGGTACGGAAAAGGTGGTTGCGACCATCGACCATACCTATTCCTGGACAGCGGATACCCCCGATTTCTGGCGTCGGGAACATGAACACTATCCGCAGCACGGCGGACGTTACACCGGGGAACCCGCATTCTTCCGTACGGTCATGGGATGCGCGTTGCCGTTGTTGGAAATGAGCGGGATGAAGCCGGAAGACTTCGCCTATTGCGTTTTCCATCAACCCAACGGCAAGTTCCCGATGAAAGCCGCGAAAATGCTGGGCTTTGACACCAAATCCCCGCAATTCAAGACCGGCTGGCTGACACCTTGGCTGGGTAATACGTACAGCGGCGCATCCCCGATCGGGCTGAGCGCCTGCCTGGATATCGCCAAGCCCGGCGACAAGATTTTCATGGTGAGCTACGGCAGCGGCAGCGGCAGCGACGGCTTCGTGTTCACAGTAACCGACGAGATCGAAAAAATCAGGGACAAGGCGCCCTTTACACGTCCTCAGCTCGACGAGAACAAGGTGTACCTGACCTATGGCCAGTATGCCAAGTTCCGTAGAAAGATCCTGAGAAACTCGTAACCGATGTCCGAAAGGACGCGGTTTGCCCGAAAAAGACAATACAGGCAGGAAGGAAAGTAGATCGTGTTCAGTTTTAATGCTCAGCTAATTGTGGCCATTGTTCTGGCTGTTATTATGTTCGACTGGGTTGTACTGAAAAAGGTCACACCCATCTGGTTGAACAAGCTCTTCTTTATCCCTGCACTATATTGTCTGTATGCTACATGGGTGCTGATCCATGTGGATGAAAAAAGAACGGTGATTCTTGGCACCTTCATGCTGGTCTATGCGGTAGCGTTTGTGCTGATCGGCCTGAACCGTCTTCTCAGGCGGCCCTATCATCGTTAAGCTCGGGCAAACCAGGGTAGCAACGACAAATTCACGACCTACAGAGGAATAGAGGTATGCGTGATGTAGCCGTAATCGGCATCGGGATGACCAAGTTCGGAGAGCTGTGGGAGCAGAGTTTCCGGAACTTGTTCGCAGAAGCAGGCCAGAAGGCCATGCTTGATGCCGGTGTTGACAAGCTGGATTCCATGTATGTTGGCTGCATGTCCGGCGGGCTGTTCGTGGGTCAGGAGCACCTTGGTTCCCTTATGGCAGATTACCTGGGTGTACTGCCCATCCCCGCGACACGTGTAGAATCCGCCTGTGCGTCAGGTGGAGCTGCCTTCCGTGCAGCCTACATCGAAGTAGCCAGCGGAATGAGTGATATTGTGCTGGCCGGTGGAGTTGAAAAGATGACGGATGTGGATGGCGGAATGGCGACCTACGCCCTTGCCACCGCAGCCGATGCTGAATATGAAGGTTTCCACGGGGCCACATTCCCCGGACTGTACGCCCTGATGGCGCGTGCACACATGGATCGTTACGGCACCACCAGCGAAATGCTGGCCCATGTGTCGGTAAAGAACCATAACAACGGCAGCATGAATCCGAACGCCCAGTTCCCGATGAAGATCACTGTGGACGGCGTGCTGAATTCAACCATGGTTGCCGATCCGCTGCATATCCTGGATTGTTCACCGATCACGGATGGCGCGGCGGCAGTGATTCTCGCCCCGGTTGAAATGGCGGAGAAACTGGGTGTGAAGCCGATCCGCATCATTGGCGCGGGCATGGCTTCCGACACCATCGCCCTGCATTCCCGTAAGGATATCACGGTCATCAATTCTGCCAAGGTCGCCGCTGAAAAGGCGCTGGCCATGGCGAACCTGACGATCAACGATATCGATTTCGCGGAAGTGCATGACTGTTTCACCATCGCTGAGCTGGTTGTGCTGGAATCGATTGGCAAGTACAAGCCAGGCGAAGCGGGTAAAGCCGCGATGGACGGCGCGACCGCACTTGACGGCGAATTCCCGGTGAACCCCTCCGGCGGCTTGAAGAGCAAGGGTCATCCGGTAGGCGCTACGGGTATCGCTCAGATTTATGAAATCGTCAAGCAATTGCGTGGCGAGGCGGAGAACGGACGTCAGCTCAAGAATGTAAAGCGTGCACTCGCGCAGAACATGGGCGGCTCCGGCGGTTCGTCCACCGTACATATCCTGGAGGCTTAACATGGCACGTACACTGACTGCACGCGTGTGGCGTGAACAGCCGCAACGCTATCGCATGATCGCCAACAAGGACAAGGCGACCGGCGAGGTGTACTTCCCGCCACGCGTCGTCGCCCCCGGCAACCTGAACGCCGAATTCGAAGAACATCAACTTTCCGGCACCGGCACGGTGATCACCTATACCGTGATCGTTGTGCCGCCCGATCCCTACGCCGACCTCGCGCCCTACGCGCTGGCTATCGTAGAGACCGAAGAAGGCGCACGCCTGACCTGCCAGATCACCGATTGCGATCCCTACACGGTCAAAATCGGACAGAAAGTGAAGTTCGAATTCCGTCGCCTGTACGAAGATAACGAAGCATCCGTGATCTACTACGGGTACAAGGCGGTCATGATCTGATCGGCGATTAACAGAGATGAACTTCAACGCACCCCGGTTTTTGGGGTGCGTTTTTTTCTCGAGGGAAAACGGTGGAACGAACGAATATCAGTGACTTCAAAAGAAAATATTTCGGGTGGCCCGATCCGCAAGTGGAGATGCTTCCATTAGAACACATACTCGAATACTATGGAGGATGTACAAAGATATTGTGCAGCTCGGAGCGCATCGGGACAGAGCTGGATCGGTCATGGACTGCCAAGAGTATCAAGCCTTGCCCCGATGCGCTCATGAGTTTTGATGGAAAATAAGATATAGTGGGAGTATTTCTTCCGAAGCGAAAGCGGAAGCTGCATCACTTGCGGATCGGGCCACCCGAGTGTTGTATATTGTGGTAAAAAAGGACTGCAAATGCCCCATTCACAATTCAAACCCAAACCAAATCGCTTCGAAGAACCGGGCTATGCGCGTAGTTTGACTTTCAGTTGTTACCACAAGTTGCCGCTGTTTAGTGATCCTGAACTGTGTCATCTCTTTCTTCATTATTTGAATAGAGCTCGATACAAGAATCCTTTTGAGATTTGGGCGTATGTCGTAATGCCCAATCATGTCCATCTCCTTCTCTATCCCAAGGGCACAACTTCGATTAGAAAGATGTTACAAGGGTTGAAACGGCATACTGGTCTGGAGAGCATTCAACATTTGTTGAGTAAAGCATCGCCCTTTCTGGAGAAAATGGAATACGAGGAAAAAGGGTGTCGTACTCATCGCTTCTGGCAACGTGGTGGTGGCTATGATCGCAGTTTGTGGACGCCTGCTAACATTATTCAGAATATCGAGTATATCCATTCGAATCCGGTAAGAGCTGGATTGGTTGACGATCCACTGAAATGGCCCTGGAGTAGCGCGCGAGCATGGGAAGGAGTAGTGAAAGAGCCAATTCCGATAAACCCTGATTCGTTTCGTGGGGCATGACGTAAATAGCTGTTCTGATTAAATGTACAATTCAAGGGTGGCCCGATCCGCAAGTGGAGCAAGCTTTGTCCCGATGCGCTCGTGAGTCTTGATGGAATATAAGATATAGTGGGAGTATTGATGCTGAGACGAAAGCGGAAGTTGCATCACTTGCGGATCGGGCCACCCGTGTATTGTATTTATTATGAAGCTTTATATGTAGATTAAGCTTTGAAAGTGTAGCAAACTGTGCCCCGATGCGCTCATGAGTCTTGAAAGAATACGAGATGTAGTGAGAGTACTTTTGATATAACGAAAGCAGAAGTTACATTACTTGCGGATCGGGCCACCCGAGTTTTCTTATTGAAATGGCTAACTCATATATCTTATTAAGAATAAACCCCGCCGGACAAGCCGGACGGGGCCAATAGAGTCGCTACTTTTATCACATCAAACTAGACGTGTATTACCACATGGCGAATCAATCAATCAATCAATCAATCTATCTATCTATCTATCTATCTATCTATCTATCTATCTATCTATCTATCTATCTATCTATCTATCACTTCAACAACACCACCTTCTTCGCCTGGATCATGCCGCGTGAACCATCGAGACGGACGAAGTACACGCCGGACGGATAATGGCTGAAGTCCAGGTGAACCGGGTGATAGCCGGGCTGGTAGACGGCCGGATCGAGGCTCATCACATTACGGCCCAGGATATCGAACACGGTGATCTGCATGCGTTGTGCTTGAGGGGCGGCGATGACCACGTTCAGCGTCGGGTTGAACGGGTTCGGATAGGCTTCTTCAATTCCAAATTCAAAGGGGAGTGAAAGTCTATCTTGTTCCAGTTCAGGGGGCACATCATTTCGCAATCCTGCTTGTCCTGCATCGAGTATCAAAATACCGCCTTCCGTTCCCACTATCAGCAAGGAATCCTTCTGCGCCATTGATGTCCTTCTTGAAGATACTGGGTAATAACCGTCAATATCACCTGTTTCCGCATTGTGGATTACAATTCCCGGCTGTATGTTTGAATTAGGCGTCCTGTAATAGCCATTAACTACCCGCACATCATCTGTAACAATTTGGTCAGCTTTTTCGATCCATGTCGCGCTGGTACATGCATGTGAACTTACCAGGGTTAGAGTATGGTCGTCCTCAATGTTAAATATCGTATAATCATAGGGCGTACCGGAGGCTGCATGGCCAATCATAGTTACATAGAGTTTGTTGTTCTTATAGTCCAGGAGCCTCGGATATACAGTTCCCGGATAACTCCACAAGTAGGAATCATCGAGAATCATAACTGTATCAATGTTTTGAAGGTCATTCGTTTCATAAACGATCATTCCACCTTCTTCCATAAAAGTGACTGCGTAGGGATCCATACTGTTGCAATATCTAGCGTCATCTATTCCTATCATCAGGGATTCAATACTGTTCAAATCCTGAAGGTTAACCAGTTCAAAGAAACGAGAGGGTAAAGTTCGTAACGCCAGGATATGGTCACTCATGATAGACCAGAGTGGAGGAGATTCATCCCAAAATATATGGCGATCCTCAAAATCAAAGAAAGCAAGGTATTCGGGCATTTCTCCTTCACCAAGACCGTAAATTTCAATACCATCCACATAATACCTACCATGCCGGGCAAGATAGAGACGATCATCGACAACTTTCATCCAGCAATAAACGGTATCCTGAAAGGGGAGATCTTGTGCATCTTCAAAAACGAGGCTGCCTGTTTCCGAAATAGAATACTTTTCAAGCAATCCTAATTGTCTGATCGTGTAGAGATCTGAATGATACACATCTGCCAGCATTGGCCCAGATTGTGGAATAGCAGGAGACATATTCTCAGCGGAGTTCTGATGAATGTTCCAAACTTGTACCTCATCAGATACAGCTTCGATGCCATATATCTTCCTGCCTGCACGACAATGCGGTCTGAAATATTGATCAACCTGGCCATGCCCGATAATACTGGATTCATAATCTTCATTCAGATCGATCAAAGTGACAATATCACATCCTGTACTGTCACAATAGACAACAAGAGTGTCATTTTCTATAAAAAGATTCTTTGAAGAAGTGCCGCCAAGCATAGCGTTGCTGTAAGAATAAAGAGTATCCAATTCTGGAAGACTACTTATATCGAGAATGGATAATTCAGTGAAATCCTGTAATAGTAGCTTATCTTCACTTAATATGAAGTTTCTTGCTTGACAATTAATACGATAAAGTTCTTCTACTGAATCATCATGAAGAGAATATATCCATAATGCATCAATATAATATCCATCCTCTGTGTAACAAAGAACGATTAAGGAATCATTTGCTGATCCATCAGCGACATGAGGATCAAATTCAACGCTACCAAAATCTCTTAAGTAGAATAGAACTGCAGGACTGTCAGAATCACGGATGTCCAGCGCATAAAAATACCGTGCCCAATCTCTAAAACTGTAATCAATTGTTCCAGATGAAAATAAGATATTTCCTTCTATCCATATCCTGTTGGAACCATATAGGTCAACTGTTTGAAAGTGTTCAGGAGCTTCCAGGTTGTCAAGATAGTATATCTTCAAATATGATTCGTTGTCCAATAAATACAGGATATTATCCTTTACTTCAAGGGCTTGGCCGGTTAATTCATGGTAATGGTATGCCATTGTCGGGTAATCTGGATCAGCGAAGTTCATCACTGCCAGACCATAATCATTGGAGTTTACAAGTATAAGAGTGTCGTTTAGAGTGGCTACATCATTGGCTGTTTCCCAGTAGCCGGGCAATCGACCTATCAGGCTGATATTCAAGCTGTCTTGCGCTCCAACGATGCCAACGAGGCAGATCGATACGATCAAGGAATAGCAGCCTTGCAAGAACAAATTTCGGGGAAGGGGAGGAAAGGACATCTTTTATCTCCGTATGTAAGTGAATAATTAATTCTATTATTAAACTATCAGCGCTTATTATCAGAACGCAAGATATCATAGAGCCTGCAAAGAAAAAAGCTGACGTGAAAATCACGTCAGCTTCAGAATTTCAACCTGAATACTCACTGGTTATTTCAACAAAACCACCTTCTTCGCTTGTATCATCCCACGTGAACCATCGAGACGGACGAAGTACACGCCGGACGGATAATGGCTAAAGTCCAGGTGAACCGGGTGATAGCCGGGCTGATAGACGGCCGGATCGAGGCTCATCACATTACGGCCCAGGATATCGAATACGGTAATCTGCATGCGTTGCGCCTGCGGGGCGGCGATGACCACGTTCAGCGTCGGGTTGAACGGGTTCGGATAGGCCGCCGAGATCGCGAACTCGGTGGGGAGGACGTCTTCTTCCTTTTCCGGGGCGTTCACGTAACTCAGGTGAACTGTCCAGGTCTCACGTGACCAGGAACGCAGGTACACCGAGTCAATCGCAGCGACACGCCACCAGTAGTCCCCGACACGGCGTCCGACCATGGAAACCGTCAACTGGGTGCCATCGGCAAGCAGGCTGTCAGCATCCTCAAACTCGGGATTGTCGGAGATGAACAGCTTGTAATGCAGTCCCGCGTAACCTTCCGGGTCGCTGCTGGCTTCCCAACTGAATACGGCCGAGGAATCCTCGATTGCGAACTCATCTTCGGGAGAACTCAGGGAGAAGGCTAACGGCGGCTCATCAACATAGGTGGTGAAGCTCCAGCCGTTAGTCGAGGTACACCAGACACCACGTGAGTTGGTATCCGCCGCACGGACCTTCCAGACGACCGTAGCGTCTTCCGGGAATTCATCCAGCTCACTGGTAAATGAGGCGGTCTGCCTCGAATCGATTTCCTTGCCCTTGGCGATAGCCGGGGCGGGCACGGACAGCAACGCGTTATTGGGCTGGACGAAGAATGCCGTATCCGGGATTCCGGCAATGGAATCCACCGTAGCCCAGTTGTCCAGGGAATAGTATAGGGTATAGCTTATCGGGTCATCCAGGTCCGGCTGTTGCGGACGATCCCAGCGCAGTGTCGGCGTTGTCGGGGCCTGGCTTCCATTGGCCGGGCTGACCAGTGCGAACGGTTCCGGCCGGGTGGGGGTGGAGATGCCGAACTTCGCCCAGGGCTGCGATCCGCCCACCGCCCAGGTGGTATCGTCATCGTTGATCGCACGGACATTCCAGCGCCACCAGGTATAATCATCCTGCCCCGGATCGAAAACGGTGCTGGTCTCAGACAAGTTCGAAACGATCAGGCTGAAATCAGCAAGATCAGTCACATCCGGATCATTGGTGCCGACCACATTATAAATGACCGTACCCTCGTCCACAACGGCTTCCGTCCAGCTCAACAGCAACGGAGTCGAACGATTGAACACGGTCCCGTTGGCCGGGCTGGCAACAGTAAATCCGCCGGGCGAATCGGGCGCATCAATGGTAAAACTCCAGGTGTCGCTCGCCTGTGTCCGCAATTCGGTGCAGTCTTCCGCCCAGACAGTCCATTCAACATCCGCATGGTTGGGCAATTCATTCAGTTCGCCGTCAGCCGCTTCAAAACATCCCAGCAGGGCCAGGTAAAAATCTTCCGCACCTTCCAGTTCCAACTGTTCCATGTTGCTGAAGGAGAAAGTGGTATCCGTAAGGCCGGAGATGATTTCTGTGTCCGAACCATTCACCGACCAGTGCAGCTCATAGGTGATCTCGTCGCCGTAATCGACGTTCTCGGATTTGTACCAAACGAATAGTGGCGACAACGTGGCGAGTGTAGCTTCATCGGCTGGAGTAGCGAGATCGAAGGCGGCCGGTGCATCCGGTGTTTCCGCAATCGCCCACCAACTTCGTTCCACTGCCAGACGGTTGTGATCATCGGGATCATAGGCCCGAACACGCCAGTAAACCGTATCTCCTTCAACCACATCCAACTCATCCAGCGAATTGTAAACCGGGGTGACAACCTCCGCATCGCCCGTCTGTGAACCAAGTCCGGTCAAGGCGCCGGTCGAACCGGAGCGTACCGCACGACGGCCCCGTGAGGTGGCCGATGAGGTTGACAGCGCGCCGCTATTGCTCCCCGCCAGTGAGGTCGAGGATACCGAAGCGCTGCCTGTCCGGGAACGTCCTGCCTTGTCGCTGCCCAGTTGGATCACATCGTTGGGCAATTCGGGATCGGTCGAACCATTGGTAAGCTGCTGAAACGGAATAACGACACTGGTTCCGGTTATGCCTGACATGGAATCTACGTCACTGAAACTGGCATTGGTTGACCAGTAAAGAGTATAGGTTATATCCTGATCTTCCTGATCGATAGAAGTACCCCAGGAAAACCCCTGGTCTTCCCATAAGGCGTTTTTATCTGCCGGGGAGAGCAGGTGAAATGCTGAAGGCTTATCTCCAGGCGCCGTAATACTTATCGGGATGGCGCCGGAAACACGATATTCACCATCATCTACCCAACCTCGGATGCGTGTTTCCCGCTGTGAACCGAAAGGCGGGATATAAGAGACATGCAACCGATCCCAGGCAGTACGATTAAAGGATAGCGCTTCTGCACCACCCGGAAGCGTATCGGTTTCAAAACCGAATTGCAGCAATTCCCAGAACGCCCGTGTGTCTTCACCCCTGATGATAAAGGTAATATTATCACCTTCGGCAACACTTAGCGACCAGGGATTGAAGATCAAGGTCGGCGGTTCATTGCCAAGATAATTCATCATGCGTTCAGGCAAACGTACTACCGTCTGCGGTTCTGACGGCATGTTGGGACCGTGGAACATCTCGGAGTTGCAATATCGTGAACCCTGTCCGGGGTAGGCTGATTCAAAGACACGGATGTAGCCCGATGCTGAAGGCGGAATGGGCATATTTTCCAACTCAACCGCAATAATCTGGGCAAAAGCGCCTTCAGGCAGGTAGCTGGATTCCGGACGTGAAACCCAGGAAAGTACCAGCATGTCATCATCCGTCGGGTTACCGACTTCACCCGGCTCATTGGAGGGATGATCCGGCCCATCACCGGCGACATCCAGAACCAGGTCGACACGAAAATCACACTGCAGTACTGTTCCGCTCATATCATGGACGAGCGTTGTACTACCTTCGGGGTCAATATTGCTTACCACCCATGGCATTGGAACAGCGTTGGCCAGTACAGGCACAAGCAACGCAGCACACAGCGCAATAACCACCACTCCCATCTTCCTCATCGCGTTGTCCCCTCCTAGTTAGCCGTTCCGGTCGATTGTGGAAGTTTATAAACATGGGGTTGAGTGTTTTGTTCGATCCACGGAGGCGTGTCAAACGCCGGAGCAGGCTGCGTCATTTCCTGCAATTGAACAGGAGTGAACACCTGCGCCTGTTGTTGTCCCGGTGGAATAATCTGGGGGCGAGGCTGTACCCAGTTAAATCCCTGGTTGCCCGGCGCTACGATAACGATATACCCCGATCCCGGTTGCAGGTTGAACTGTGAACCCTGCCAACCCTGGTTGGGCGTATGCCATGCCGGGGCCAGCGTGCCGGTATCCCACGTGGTCACCTTGTCCGCGGTGACCATATAACGTGCGCTGGACATTCCTGAGGAAACCAGTCCCGATTGACCTAGCGTAGTGGGGTAGGGGTAGGCAGTGCCGACCATATTTACACCCGGGTTCATCTGGCCCATGTTGACCGTGTCCTTCTCAATCGCTGCGCCGATCAGCGTCAATTGTACCGAACCGGCTTCTTCCGGAATAACCAGCCAGTACCCCTTGCGCTGGTCCAGGTTGTGAAGCGTACCCACCCAGGTCTGGTTGAAGTCGTTGAAGAAGGAACCACGTGTGGCCTGCTGATCCACAGTAAGAATACGCGTTGCATTTTCCCATGAATTACCGCCCGGCAACTGGTTGCCGATCACGGATTCGACAGTAGCATTCTGCGGCAGGATGGGAAAAGAGACCAGGTGAGTGCCTGGTTCTAGCGTCATCTTCCAGACGCCGACCAGGTTGGATGGATCCCCCAGGCTACCCTGGGAATTCCCGGCAACAGGATATAAAATGAAACAGAGAAGCAGGGCAATGCCTGCGAAGTTGATCCACGATCTTCTTCGTGTTTCCATGGATTTCGCACCCCTCATAGCCCTGCTCCTCGTTTGTTCGTGTACGTTAGCAATGTGGCATGGCTATTTCATCAACACCATCTTGCCAGTCAACCTCGCATCCTCCGTCTCGAGGATGTAGAAATAAAAACCGCTGGGATTGGAACCTGCATCCCAGGTTACACGATGCCAGCCTGCATTCAACTGGCTGTTCACCAGTGTCGCAACTTCTCGCCCAAGGACATCATACACGGATAACCTGGCAGTCCCGGCATGGGGCAGACCAAAGTGGATGTCTGTGGACGGGTTAAACGGGTTCGGGTAATTCTGTTCCAGTGCAAGCGCAGTCGGGAGAACACCGCTTTGATCATCCTGTACAGTATTCTCTGCTATCCCTGCGATTGAAATTGTAATCGGGTTTTCCAGCGTGGGGTCATTATGGGTAACCGTGATAGAACCGGAAAGCTCACCGACTTCCTGCGGTGTCCAGAAGATGTTGATATCTGCAGTTTCCCCGGCCTCAACGATCATTGGGAATTCATCTTCGAAGGAAATGATTTCATCAAGCCCGAAACCTGGTTCAATTCCCATGATCAAACCGGGATTTTCACCTTCGTTGGTAATAGAAAGTACAGTGTTACTCGTGTCGCCAACCTGCACAACTCCGAATACTAGCTCGCTTGTCGGAATGTTCAGATCCGGTGGCAGGTAGCGAACCTGTATACTTGCAGCAGAATCGAAGTCAGTGTTTTCTTCCATGATACGGCTTGTCACACGCACCAGTTCACCAACACCGGGCGCGTACCAGGTGTACATGTGAGTGCCATCCATCCGGTACCATTCACCCAGTGGGATGACCAGTCTCTGACCAAACAACCACTGGATGGCATACAAATCCACATGCATATCAAAGCTCATGTAGACACGCAGCGCTTCCGATTCGCCGCCGGGATAAGTTACATCACCCCAGGCGTCATATTCTGCGAAACCACCGTAGATCAACTGTACGAGAAGCGTATCAACAGTAAGCGTATCTGCGGTATAATTATAGCTGAAAGTGTCTGCGATGGCCCATTCAGCGCCAAGAGTCTGATCATTGCCCATGGGGAGGATCATGATCGGTTCCGGGAAGGAAATCGGGAAACCGAAGTCACCAATCATCTCTGTCCCTGATCCAAGCCAGTACCACCCGGAATCGGCAACAGTCTCATAACGAATGCCGGAATTGAAAAGGCCGGTTCCACCGACTGCGGGTTCAATGACACGATTCGCTAATGGGAAGGTCTCGTAATAGGCAGATTCTTCCGGATTTACGATATAATCACCCTCGATACCATCAAACTCATACTGGGAGAAGTCCCAGGATCGTCCCGGACCATCGAAACCCAGGTCAATCGGAAAGCCTTGGGTATCGCTTCGAGTATAGTAGGGGATCATCGTTCCCTGTGTTGTGGGAATATCATCAGGGGTAATGGATACCTGGGCTGGGGCAGCAATCGCTAATCCCAACAATAGCAGGGAAACCAGTAAACCTCGCTTCAGGAGGATAATGTGTGCCTTATTCCGGAACGTCATGTTACACCTCACTTTAACGGCAGTGCGCTCAAATGTTGAACTTACTTGACCAGGGTTACTTTGCGGGTAGCGATCAAACTTTCTCCCGCTTTCATAGATACAACGTATGTACCACTGGCCAGACCGTTTGCGGTCCAAGTCACCCTGTAATGCCCAGGCTCGCGCAGTCGGCGCTCGATCATCTGTACACGTTGACCAAGTATGTTAAATACAGATAATTCTACGACTTCTCTGTTTGGAACTGCGTAGCTCAATGTGATTGAAGGATTAAATGGATTCGGATAGGCGGATTCGAGAGCGAATTTGTCCGGCAATATGTGATCATCATCACTGATTCCGTTGAACGCTGGAACAGCGAGTTCGCGGGTCTGGCAACTGGCAACAACATCGCCCTGGCTGTTCGCTTCAACCCACCATGCAATATACGCAAAATCGGAAGTGCCAATATCCAGCGAGTCAAGCTGAACAACACAAGCAGTGTCGATGCCGGTATATACCGATGCCGTGTCACCTTCCAGCGCCAGCATGAGAGTGTATTCCGGCACGGCATAAGTATCACGGTCAATACAACGGTTCCATGTGAATTCAGTCGGGCCAAATGGATTGGCTGCAGCATCATCTTCCGGGGCGACCAGGGCAAAAGCGAAGGGACGGTAGATATTGGCATTGGCAGTAACAGCAAGATCGTCCATATACCAGCCCGGTCGAACCGTATTGCCGTCAGACACGGCAACGAATCGTAAATCAAAGCCAGCGTTGTCCGGTCCACCACCAAACGCCCAGCAAAGATCAACTGCGGCAGCATGCCAGTGCGTTCCATTCCCGCTGTATACAAGCGAATCCTCGTAATCAATGTTGGATACGATCATCGCATTATAAGCCGGGATAACTCGAGCAGGGAGGATGGTATTACCCTGGCGCAACTCAAGCAGGCCGCCATCATCCGCATCAGCCGGGTCGGCCAGTGGCGCTTCAAAGCTGTACCACTGCCACCAGGTAGCCATCATGGGGGGATACCCTGCCAGGTTCGGCCCTCCCAGGCGAAGGATGCTCTCGGTATTGTTGCTGTAATTGCCGCCGAGTTCCGTGGCCCAAACATTTTCTCCGGAATGGGCAGACATGGGACCACTTCCCGGATCGCCCCATTCCCAATCTCCACCACCATAGGCTACCAGACCACCAAGGTCATCCTCAAAATCACTTTCGTACGGATTCGCCGGATCATCGGTAAGAATAAATCCATACCATCCGTCAGCAGGGACGGTTTCTTCATTTCCGGTACTACTGCGGTCTAATGCAGTGGCGCGCCAGTAGACAGAATCACCGACAGCCAATGCAGCCGCATCGATGGGGATTGGGGCGCCGAACATGGAGCCATTATCCGTTGTCCAAACGGCTTTGGTTACAGCATAGACACCTTCAAGTCCGGTATTCGTTCTGTATTCAACTGCAAGCGTGTTAAGATCCGTGAAGTCCTCAACCAGTATTGCCGGCCATGAGGGCCATGCAGCATAAGGGTAAGTATCAAACGTGCGGGCAGTCAGTCCGACTGGCGTATCATCCGTGTACCCATCCACCTGGCTGGCAAAACCGATCTCGCCACGGTTTCCATAATAATCAACAGCTCGGACCGCCAGGTATAACGGCTGCCCATCCGGGGCGTTCAGAACCTGAGTCCATCCGTTATAGTCCATCTCGCGCAATTCGGGATCATCATGGAAATCCCAGACAACTGGGCTGTTGTCATTGAGCGGTTCAGTATCGGCCAGGATCTCGTATGTGACAAAATCGGAATCCGTAATCGGTGTCCAATGGGCGTAAGGATAATTCTGGGCCGATTGTGATGCAGAAAAATTGGGCACTGTCTCAGGCGGAATCGTGTCCAGCCTGGTTTCCAGCAACTCAAACCATTGGTTTATTGCTTCGTAGAAGGGATCATAGTACTCCATCAGGACCGCGAATGTCTCAATTGTCGGGGGACGTTCCGGGCCGATCAGGTCATCCCAGTCAAATCTGCCATCAAACACCGTGGGAAATTCATCCAGTTCGAAATGAATGAAATTCTCATAGGTTGATCCATCCAGGTAATCCGCATGAAGTGTATTTTCTTCAACATTCCCCGGATCACAGCGAAGATAGGTCGCCCTCTCAATGATGGTCGAGTCGCCATCAGCCGTGTAATAGTAGGGATCATCTTCCGGGTAATTCAGCCAGTAGTACTCCTCGATTGGAACCTGGGGGTGCATACCGAATTCAAACGCCGGAACCGGGACTGCCGGAGTCAGACCGATGATATCATGTGTGCTTGTGGAACGATCCCACAATGGCTTGTGAATGTTGGTCTCATACTGTCCTGCGGAAAGCACGATATCCTTCGGGGTTGTGTGGGTTGTGTCAAAAGAATGGCACTGCATGATCATGGTTCCGGGAGGGTAAGTCAGGGCATACTTGCCATCAAAGGCGTTCTGGAATGCCATGGTTACGCTGACCGGGTAGCGCGATGGATCGGACAGTGATTTGCTGTTGGCATAGCTTCCCTCTTCCGTCCACACAACCTCACGTCCGCAGCCCCAAATGCTCAATGCACCGGCGTCGCATCTAAGAAATACTTCAACAGCCGCTTGAACTCCGAGAAAATCGTCGTTCGGATGAACCATTTGAACCAAGAAGTAGGGGCGAGGCGAGTCCAGGTTGACAACATAGACGCCCCAGCCATTCTGAAAACCGCCTGTGACATCATCCGAAGCGTCCGCCGGTGTACCGGCGTTATCGACGTAACTGTCATCAAGAAGTTCGCGGAGGATTCCGTAGTCACGTCCATATTCAGTATCATGGAACAACACGACCTCGTATCGGTACACCTCGGCCGAATCAGACAGCAGAACATCGGCATCGGCAAGACGTCCTTCCAGGAACGCGCTGAAAATGGTCTGCCAATGCGCCATATATGCGCGGCCGGTCAGGTTGTTCGGTAGAACCCAGACATCCCCGAATCCTTCCATCTGGCGGTCCAGGCCTTCCGGACCGTAGTGGTTGTAACCAGGGTCAGCGATACCTTCTGTCGTATGGCTGATCCAGTTATCATAGGAAGCCGTCGGGCATGAACCTGCCAGGAAACCACGCATGGTGCCGGTTTCCTCCACAAGTGCAGCATCGGCTTGTGGGATTGCAAGAAAGATGACAGCCAGCAATAAAGTATGACACAATACTCTTGCTGCCACATGTTGTAAAGCTGGCGGGATGACCAAGGCCAATTTCGAATCCTTGCGGCCACGTTTCATCTGGGACTCCTTGGCGCTAGTTATGCCGGTTGCGGGAACCCGGGATACACTGGTGGATCAATCCTGTTGCGAGCTGCTCCACAAATATAATAGTATCATTAGAGGGGGTGATAAAGCAAGCGGATTCTCACTCGCCCGGCATGTTTTTTCCAAAGTCCAGCATTGATTTTCTCTTTCATTCTGGCATATTAAAAGACATGGATTGAACAGGAAGAATAACCGGTGTAGTCCTGCTTTCCGAGCCTGCTCAGACTTGAGAGTGTGACAAATGTGTTGTAGCTTTGGGTCGCCTACCACAGGTGGCGGACATTGAAGGACGACGGATAGATTATGGCAGAACGGATGCGGCTTGATCATTGCCTTTTCAGGGCACGACTCTTCAAAAGCCGAAGCAAAGCGACGGAAGCATGTCGTGAAGGAAGGGTGCTGGTTGATGATACTGCGGCCAAACCTTCACAGGAAGTCTCAGCGCCTGTCCTGATCAAGATCCGAGAGCAGGGGTTGTACAGGCACGTTCGTCTGCTCGAATTGCCGGACAAGAGTGTGTCGAAAGCGGACGCCAAAGAGCTGTGGCGAGATGAAACTCCGTCAGAGGTACTTGACCAGAAGGAGATGATTCAACTTGCTCAGCGCGCAAAGGGGCCGCGTCGCGAAGGAGCGCGTCCTACGAAAAAAGAACGTCGCCAGATGGACAAACTTCGCAAAGGTTGAGTAACCGTTAAACGATGGGATACGGGATAGCATGACTATTAAAAGCGTAAAGCAGCTTCTGGAAGAAAACCACATCTTCCTCGACGTCACTGCGAAGGACAGGTACACCCTTATTCAGGAAGTGGCAAGGTGGTTGGCAGAGGATCCCTCAGTGTCTGATTGCGAACTTCTGGCGGAAGATGCCATCTCTCGTGAAGACGAAATGCCGACCGGAATTAATGCCGGAATCGCACTTCCTCATGCCCGTACTCCTGCCGTGAACAAGATGATTCTTGCTTTTGCAAGACCTACTGAACCTATTGATTTTAAAAGTCCTGACGGTCTTGATGCTGACCTGGTATTCTTCTCTGCGATTCCCCCGAATTGTGTTGATGAATACTTGAAAACGACAGCGACACTGGTACGTTTTCTCAGCCGTAGCGGAGTGAAAAGCAAACTTCGCAGTGCCAGTTCTGTGGCAGAGGTTCTGGCGGTCTTCGAGGAGTGATTCAGGTATTTCAAGAAATCACTTTAACTTCTTGCTGATAGTCTCTTTAACTTTTTCGCAGTAAAGTTTTTGCTGATTCCTACCGATAGAGAAAGTGTCAAGCCCCCCGTCCCAGCATGACGGGTAAGTTCAGCCGCTGAAACATTCAAACGTGGGGAAAGGCCTCACGTGAGAAAGGTAAGCTCCCATGCCTTCTCCAAATGATCGGAACGACGTCTTGTACTCGATATCGCAAGTGAATGCGATCACGGGTGTAGGGACGCCTACGATTCGAAAATGGGAAGCGGCTTTCAGGGATTACCTCAACGTGGTTCGGACCCGAGGCGGTCAGCGAAGGTTCGACCAGGAAGCCGTGGAGAAGATTGAGCTACTCAAGCGACTGATTTACGAGGAAGGATTATCCCTCGAAGGGGCGCGCAAACGGTTGGAAGCATTGGAAACCGGCGCTTCACCTGTCGAGGGACCTGATCCTGCCATTGAGAGGCTGGCGGGAATGGTTACCGAAATGCTCCTAAAGAAGCTATTTCAGGAAGGAGCTGACCCACCCGTTGACATTGAATCGCCCCCCTTGAAAAAGAAGGGCAGGCGGTAACTACGATGTAAGCGGTGTAGGGAGGTACCCAGAACGCCACGCGAGTTTGCCCCGGTTTCAGCCAACCGGGGTTTTATTATGCCCCGAAGTTCTACAAGATGTGTTTCACGCAAAGATCCCCGACAACAACATTCGAGGACAGGCTACAAGGCGCAAAGAAAACCTTAAAAGAAATATTATTTTATGGTAAAAAATTATTTAATGACTACTGTATAATATATAAAATTAACATTATGTTGTTGTTATTACTAAATATAAGATAAGCTTGAAAATGAAAAGTGTTACTTATTGTCTGATGCTACTAAAAGTGATATGTTAATAACAATTGGAATAATAGGTGGTGCTTCGCTGTTTCGTGTGGGTAAAGAAATTCACACTGAGATGCGATTCGGCAATAGTATTACGAGTCGTTGCATTGGGATCAGTCTCTGTGGTCTGGTTCCATTGCATATCCACCGAAGGTGGGTCACTTGAATAGCGTGGTGCGTAAGCGCCGGGAGAATGTAGGATTCCTCGCTTCCTCGACCCTGAAGGGGTCGCACAACATACTTGATAGTAGGGTTTTACCAGAGGTGCGTCCCCTTCGGGGACGATGTGTGTGGTGTTCATTCCATTCCCGGCGCTTACGTACCACGCTATTCAAGTGTCACCTCTTCGAGGTGACCGATTTCCCTCTACACAGTGCCTCTATATATTGCTTCAGCGAAACACGTTGTGGTCGTGAATACATATCACACCTGTTTCCTTATGCTGTGTACCCACATGAAACAGCGAGGAACCTAATAGGTCTTTCTGTTTTCCCAAAAATATTTATATTGCTTTTCTTAAGGTTTTCTTTGCGCCTTGTAGCCTGTCCTCGAATGTTGTTGTCGGGGATCTTTGCGTGAAACGAGTTGTTGAAGTCTTTACTTGATCAGGGTGATTTTGCGTGCCTGATGTGAGTTACCACTGCTCAAGCGAATAAAATAGACACCACTGGCAAGGTTGTGCCCTTCGAACAAAGCTTCATGTGACCCGGCATCAAAGGTCTGGTTCAGGATCGTTGCCACCTGCCGGCCAAGGATATCGTAGACTGCCAGGTTGATATGCCCACGTTCCTTCAGGTCAAACCGGACACGTGCTGAAGAATTGAACGGGTTGGGGTACACCTCATTCAGGCTGAATTCTTCCGGCAGAAGGGGTAGTGGCTTCTCATCAACCGACACAATCCATTCTTCCGGATCATCCCAGAATTGTGTGCCGTCGATGTGAAGAGGATGTCCAATAACCCAATGCCCAGTTTCGTACAAATTGGCCTCGAGGGCGTAGTACAGTTCCTGCTTGGATATCTTGCCGTAAACAATCGGATTATCTGTGCTGGATCCCTCAGGCGCATCATCGAACACAAAGGTGCCAGGATCAAGGTCTAGCTGGTACAGAATGTTGAGGTAGTCACCATCATTGTTCAGCGAGATGGATGCATCACGTTCGCTTCTGCATTCGCCTGCCGGGACTCGACCGTTTGTCCCGCGTGATTCAGTAATATTCACACCCGGATACCAGTACTTTCCGAAATGGTCCCCATAAGGTGTGGCAGTTATGAACAACTCGGCGTTCAGGAAACCTCCTTCACTACGGTCTCGTCCCAGGCCGGTACTGTCTCCTGTGGTAAGCGTATCACCCGGTATGCCGAATTGCTGGTATAGACAGTACATCATCCCTGATTCAGGATCTTTATACAGCGAGGGACGTTGCAGGTTGATCTGGTTGGCGCCGAGGGCAGTGTTGTTCCAGAAGTCGCCATCTGCGATGCGTACAAACAGTTGGTCTGCTTCGTTCCAGTACCACAACTGTCCGGTCAGATGCGCAGTGCCCTCGCCATTATTGTAGTAGTAGAAGAACTCGAGCGTGGAGAAAGCAAGATGCAGAATATTGCTTTCATCAAAGTAGACGCAGACATCCATGTATAGACGGAAAGTATCCTGGCAGGCGGCAACGGTATCAGGGAGGGGATCGGGATCAGGATCGATAAAATCGGTCACATTGATCGCGTTTTCGTGGCCCCATTCAAACGTGGCGCCCCGGTTTTCATCCACCCAAAGGTACAGGTCCTGATCCAGCCACCAGGGTTCTTCTTCGCCAAGCAGTTTCGCCCGGTTAATCGGTTGGGCCACAGCCACACGCTGGCCATCGGGGC
Organism: bacterium; assembly: GCA_963669175.1. Taxonomy (GTDB): domain Bacteria; phylum Electryoneota; class Electryoneia; order Electryoneales; family Electryoneaceae. The sequence goes on along the minus strand of OY769902.1, from coordinate 4,066,039 downwards.
TGCAAGCGATATCACCGGAGATGAACTCACCACGATCTGTAACAAGTTGAGGAGATATTTGTGATGTGAACATTGGCGTTTCCAGGTCGGCATTCATCTTGGTGTAATAGACTTCATAGGCATCCTGATCGTTGGATGTGGAGAGAATGTGGATTGCACTGTCGCCATCCATAGCGCTTTTGGGCCAGATGATCTCATAATTTTCATCCCAGGGAATATCAAATTCCACGAATACGCCCGGGAAGAAAATGTATTCCGATGCAACCTTGGTTTCGAATAGGCCTTCAGCGCTGGCACGTCCATGATACGTGATAACGCATCCACCTTCCTCGGTTATCGGGCTTCTCGCTACAGTAGGAAAACCTGCACGATTGCCGGTGTTAACCATATGCACGTCGGGATACCTGAGTGTATCAGCGACTATTTCCTGGTAGTGGACATGCCTGACACCGCCTGTAGTATACATGTCAGCATAGGCACAATAGACCACACCTGTGCCCTCATATCCCCACGGGTTGTATTGAAGCATTCTGCCAACTGTGGCGTTGGCTTGAAGATCATAGTACGTGCGTCCTATGATCAGTGTGTCGCCGAGGAATTCATCCAGTTCACCTGCGCGTGCTGAATAAGGTGTTGCTGTTGCTGCAGGATCAAGTGGAAGTTCTTGCAAGCATGCTGGTGAAGGCGGGGTTTTATCGGTTAACTCAGATGACACTCTTCCGAAGGTCGAGGCTCTCGCTCCCAAGCTGGACAGTAGGAGCAAGAACACAATTGTACGTGACAACTTCATGCCATTCCCTCCAAGTTGTTTATCCGGCTCGTAAAAGAACAATAGCAAGCAAAGCATACCCCATTTATAAACTGTTTTCGAAAACTGGTATAAGTCAAGTGAAATAAGGAAAACTCACAGTTTTTCCTGAGACGGAGAGTCAAGTCTGACAAGGGATACAGAATTCGTGATTCTTGAAAGTGATTTGGAATTATGGCAACGATTTCCATGTGAGATCGAAGAATATTTGCAAAGTCTCTGAGAGAAAAAACTTTAGAAAAAACTTCCATCTTGCAATAATTGAAACTTACATTGTCGTAATAATTGAATAGTGCAAAGTTAGAGTTCGAGTGGGGGCGGATGGCTGGTGTTACATGGAATGTTGTAAAGTTAATAATCTAAATGTGATAAGCGAGATTACATGTGACTTAAAAAATCGTAGTTACTGCAAAAGCAACAAGATAGTGATTAATTCATACTGGTGATCGTTAAATAGATGGAGAATCTCATGCCGAACACAGAAGGAAGACAGGATTACCTTGATCTACCAGGGTATCAGCGGATCGGTGTTTTTTCAGAAGAATTGCACAAGAGCGTAGAACTCGCCAAGCAATTTCACGCGGATCGCAGGATTCCTGTATTGGTGGAGGGGGATGCCGGGACAGGTAAAGAGTTTATCGCGCTTCTAGTTCACCATGGTGATGAAGAAGACAGTGCTCCATTTATCCGCGTAAACTGTTCGGCTATCGCGCCCAGTTTATTTGAGAGCGAATTGTTCGGTTACGAAGCTGGCGCCTCGGCTGGCACCGGCAATGCAGGGGCAAAGGGGAAGCTGGAGCAGGCCCAGGGCGGGACCTTGTTCCTCGATGAAGTCGGCGACATTCCCATGAACCTGCAGCCAAAACTGCTTCGTGTTCTTGAAGAAGGTGAAATGCACCGTGTGGGCGGGGATAAGCCGATCAAGCTGGATGTTCGGATTATCTGTTCTACCAATTGGGATTTGCGGGTGCTTGTAGAAGAAGCACGATTTCGTCTGGATCTCTATCACAAGCTCAATAAGGGCAAAATCACAGTTCCCCCGTTGTGGCGTCAGAAAGAGGCAATTGTTCCGTTGGCCAAGATGTTTGTCGCAAAATTCTCGATGGAACTCAAGCGTGATTTCCAGGCGATCAGCGATGAGGCCGCGACAATCCTCGAGAGATATCCCTGGCCGGGAAATATCCGCGAATTGCGTAATACCATGGAGCGGGTAGTATTGTTATATAATGATGATACAGTTCAACCGCAGCACCTGGGATTTCTGAATCAATCCATGCAGGTTGATGTCCCTCGCAACGAGATCGGTTTGCTGCGACCGGGACAGGTAGTTTTACCGGAAGCTGATTTTGATCTGCAGGAAGTGATGGAAGAGGTTATCATCAAGGCAGTAGACAAGTTCGAGGGAAACCGCAATAAGGCAGCACAATTCCTTGGTTTGTCCTGGAATACACTGAACAACAGGTTGAAGCGTATCAGCTAACACCTGCATTGTCCGAGAAGTCTTGCTTATTTGTTTTTTTAACGTGAGCGGGGTAGTTACCCTGTTCACGTTTTTTTTACCTTTACTGAACAGGCATGGCGTGAGGGATATGCTTACTAAAGGTTGTTTTATATGGCGAACGGTGAAGAGAAGATTGATCTGAAACAACTTGAAATACGTCTCCAGGAATTGGAAGAGCTGGAGAAAGAACACAGGAAAGATATACAATCATTACGTGCCAGTGAAGAAAAACTGGCGCAACAGAATCTTCTTTTGAACGTAGTATTCCGGATCAATGAACTGATTTTACGAAATAAAGAACCGGAACGGCTGGTACGTGATATTTGCGAGCTACTTGTCGTTCGTCGAGGCTATGTGACTTCATGGATGGTTCTCTTTGATTCGCGTGGTAAAATTTCGCATTCCCATTCGGTTGGTTTTCCGGACGCTTTCCCGGAGTTTATCTCCTGCCTTGACAAAAAAGAATACCCATTGTGTGTTCAGATGTCGATCTATAAGCAGCGAGCTTTTACGATCAATAAGCCCGATTCTGTCTGCAAGAACTGTCCCCTGGGGAGCAGGCATAAAGACCGAAGCGCCAGGACAATACGGTTGGAATACAATAATTACCTGTATGGTCTATTGAGTGTTTCCATCCCGCATAGCCTCATTTCGGATGAAGAATACGCCCTTTTTGACGCATTGGCATCCAACATCTCCCACGCGCTTTACAGTGTTCAGCTTGAACAGGCCAAAGAAAGGCAGTTGAAAGAGCTGTTTGAATCGGAACGGCAGCGTGTACATGCGGCGGCTCTGGCTGAACGTGCGGCGCGCCTGGCCACTCTTGGGGTCATGGCGGGCAGTATTACCCATGAAATAAACCAGCCGTTGAATGCAATCAAGGTCAATGCGGATAATCTGAAGTTCTGGCATGAGAATAACGGTAACAACGTACCTGATTACTTTAAACAGGTAGTGGAGGATATCAGTTCAGGAGTTGACCGCATTGACCAGATTGTACAATACATGCGTAATTACTGGAAGTCGTCCTCCGGGGGAAGATTGGAACAGGTTGACCTGAACGAGACAATCAGAAGGGTAAGGTTTCTTCTGGATCAGAAACTGGCTAGTCATAATATTCAGATTGAACTCAGTCTTTATGAAAAAACTCCGCCAGTGATGGCAAGGAGTATTCAGGTTGAACAAATAATCATAAACCTTGTCAACAACGCGATTTATGCGTTGGATACAAGTGACCGGTCCCTGAAAACAATCTGGATACAGACTCGTATTGTAGAGAACCATCCCAGTCTGATTATTCGTGACAACGGGGTGGGAATAGAAGATACCCTGCTGAATAACCTGTTTACTCCCTTTCCCAAGACAGATCAGCCTGACAGCAAAGGGATGGGGCTGGGATTAACTATTGTGAAGATGTTTCTGGAGCAGTTTGATGCCCAGATCAATGCATCCAACCACCCTGAAGGGGGAGCCATTCTTACTATTCGGTTCCCAGCCCAATCTGCCGTGAAAGAGGTGAAGGCCACATGAGGATTCTGATCGCTGATGATGAAGAGCTGAGTCGCAGGTCAATTGCCAATTTTTTACAAGGTCAGTTGGCGCATCAGGTGGAGCAGTGCGAAAATGGCGCCGAGGCGTGGGAAGAATTTAAAGCAGAACCTTTCCCTGTGGTCATCAGTGATATCCGCATGCCAGTGATGGATGGGATCGAGTTGCTGCAAAAAATTGCCAACAGCAGCTATGCAGCCCAAACGAAAGTCATCCTGATTACCGGTTTTGCCGATGTAAATACAGCGGTTGAGGCAATGCGGCATGGCGCGCATGATTACTTACGAAAACCAATCAATATTCGAGAGGTCGCCCAGATCATCGCCAACCTGGAAAACTCGACAGAGACCAGGCAAATGAATAAACAGAAATTATCCGATAAAACTGTGACGCTCATTGATATCAAGAATTTTGGAAAAATGGTCGTCGCTACTCCAGAAGATAGAAAAGTCCTGGAGTTAGCTTTAAAGTTGCATGGCAATGAATCCATGCCCGTGTTAATCCAGGGGGCGACCGGCACAGGCAAAGAAGTTGTAGCACGGTTAATCCATCATGGAAAGGATGGCGTAAAAGAACCGTTTGTTGCCGTCAATTGCGCGGCAATTGCGCCGAGTCTGTTCGAAAGCGAGTTGTTCGGCTATGAACCGGGCGCTTTCACCGGCGCCAGCAAGACGGGGTGGAAAGGGAAAATGGAACAGGCGTCCGGGGGGACGCTTCTCCTGGATGAGATTGGTGAAATGCCTATAGGTTTGCAGCCCAAATTGCTGCGAGCGCTTGAAACAAGAGAAATCGTTCGCATTGGTGGAACAAGAGCTGTGCCCTGTGAATTCCGATTGATTGCCGCTACCAACCGGAACCTTGCCGAGCAGGTTGAGGCAGGCGCTTTCAGAAGCGACCTCTATTACCGGCTGAACATGGCCCAGATTTTTCTTTCATCACTTCGAGAACGTCCTGCAACGGTAAAAGCGCTGGCTGAACTGTTCCTGATGGAGTTGCAGCAGGCGGAAAAAACACGGATGAAAACGATTCATCCTGAAGCGTTGAAGCTGCTGGAAAGTTATTGTTGGCCAGGGAATATTCGTGAACTGAAAAATGTAATTGCGCGCATCAGTTTCCTGTATGACACAGAGGTGTTGTTACCAGAACATCTCAGTTCTCTGCTCACAGGCGAAGTCGTTGATACACATGTAGTTGAGAACTATATGAGTGATTCACAGAACATGGTTTTACCCGATGATGGATTAGATCTGAAACAACTGGAATTACGCCTGGTGAAAGCCGCATTGGAAAAGAATGAAGGCAATAAGACCAAGACTGCAGAATACCTCTGTTTGACACGTCGTGAACTGGATAGCCGTCTCCGCAAGTTGAGCTAACTCCAACCTTTATTCCGAAATATCCAATTCTTTACTCCCTATAGATTCGCAAGATGCACCGATGGGTGCGCTCTTGAAAAGTTTTCTACACCATTCGGTGCATGAGTACGTTTTGGTGCATATGAGATCTGCTCGTAACATTATTAATAATAACGAAATAGGTCAATATGTAAAACTGGAGCAGGAGTTGCTAAATGCAGTAATAGCTTTGGGGTAAGGAATGAGGTGACAATGGCGTCACGAATAGTAATTGTAGATGAGGATCTGGCGAGCCTGAGTGAAATGACCTTCTCACTGGCTTCACGTGGATTCCGGATTAAAGGATTTGAGGATGTACGAACTGCCTTGACCTGGATGAGCAGCAATAGAGTCGATTTTTTAATGACAGAATTGCATATGGCGCGTATGAACAGCGAATCCCTGCTTCATGAAATCAGGAAAATTCATCCTTCACTTCCCTGCGTTTTTGTTTCTGGATTTGATCTCATTGGTCATCGTCTAAGGCTGGCTGAATTTCCGGATGTGTTGTTTTTACGGAAGCCAGTAGATACGGACCGCCTGGTAACATGGCTTTGCCGTTACATGAAAAAGAACGAGAAAGATAGCTTGCATTTACCATCACCCAATGGAGGTGTGCCATGCTCAAAAACATGAAGGTAGGCGTGAAGTTGGCAGTTGGTTTCGGCGCTTTGCTTGTGCTGACCGTATTGCTTGGTGTATTTGCTGTCAGAGGCTTTAATGGTGTGCAGCATGCTGTAGAGATTGCAGATGATGCGAATCGTATGGTGAAGAACATGCTGCATTGCGGTACTGAGCGAATGGGTATGTATGTCTACGGCATCAGTCCCAACGGGGCCGATAACAAGACCTCGATAGACAGGTGGCGAGAACATATTGCCAGTACCGAGGAGCTTATTGAGGAGGTTCGCCATCAGACTCGTAGCAAAGAAGCTCAGAAACAGCTTGATGCTATCGGTGGCGCTATGGGGAACTACAAGCGTGCGGGCGAAGCCTATATCGCCGGCATGTATAATGAAATGGATGAGGTTTCCCTGTCACAACTGAACAACTCGTTTGTTCAAACTGCAAAGACTGTCCTGGAAGAAGTGGAAGATTTCCGTGCGATGGAAAAGCAAATCATGCTTGACAGGCAAGGCAGCGCCAAGAACGCCACCTTCCTGTTTATTGCACTGGGAATTGTACTCAGTATTATTGTTGCTCTGGCGATTACAAAGTCGATCACAGCTCCCATACGCAAGCTCCAGGCATCTGCCGATGCGATTGCGCTTGGCAATGTGAATGAAGATGTCCAGATTAACCAAATGGATGAGATCGGGAAGTTGGCTGATTCATTCAGAACCATGCAGGACAATTTGAAGCTGAAAGTCAAAATCTCGGAAAACCTGGCTCAAGGTATTACCGATTGCAATTTCCAGATCGCCTCAGAACAGGATGTTCTTGGCAAGTCACTTCTCAGAGTTTGTGAAGAACTGAAGACACTTGATGAAGAGTTTTCCAACCTGGTTATCGCCGCAGTAGAAGGACGCCTGGAGAAACGTGGCGATGCAGGGAAGTTCAAGGGTGCGTATAGCGCCATTGTCAAGGGTGGTAATGAAGTCATCGAGACACTCGTCGGGCATCTGAACGCTGTTCCCGCACCGGCAATGATTATCGACAAGGCGATGAATATTCGATACATCAATAGCGTTGGCGCTTCAGTTGGCGGGAAAACCCCTGACCAGGTGCGTGGTAAGAAATGCTACGACCACTTCAAGACCAAAGACTGTAATACGCCCAACTGTGCATGTGCTCGTGCAATGCGTTCCAATGCGATGGAAAAGAGCGAAACCCAGGCTACTCCACAAGCCGGCACAGAGCTTGAGATATCCTATGTCGGTGTTCCAGTGAAAGACCTGAAGGGTGAAGTGATTGGTGCGCTTGAAATTGTGTCGGACCAGACAGATATCAAGCGTGCGCAGAAGAAAGCGGACAAAGTGGCGAAATTCCAGGCGCATGAAGTACGGAAGATTTCGGATGTTTTGTCCAATGTGGCGGATGGTGATCTTACCGTCCACTATGAGATTGAAGAGGCTGATGAAGATACACGTGCGGTACGGGATTCCTTTGCAGATATCGCAACCGGACTTCAGAATACATGCGCAGGGCTCAACGATATTCTGTCACAGGTTGCCTTGGCAGTAGACCAGGTGTCTTCCGGTTCACAGGAGGTTTCTGATTCCAGCCAGTCATTGTCGCAAGGGGCCACTGAACAGGCCAGCTCGCTGGAAGAGATCACCTCAACCATGACGCAGATTGGATCTCAAACCAAGTTGAACGCAGAGAATGCCGGACAGGCAAATCGTCTTGCTGATGATGCGCGTAATTCTGCTGAAAAGGGGAATAGCCAGATGCAGCAGATGCTCAATGCAATGCAGGACATCAACAGCAGTTCAACCGAGATTTCCAAGATCATCAAGGTGATCGATGAGATTGCCTTCCAGACTAACCTGCTTGCGTTGAATGCGGCAGTGGAAGCGGCGCGTGCCGGTGTCCACGGGAAGGGATTTGCCGTGGTCGCGGATGAAGTGCGTAATCTTGCACAGCGTTCCGCGACAGCAGCCAAGGAGACGACTGAACTGATCGAGGGATCCGGCAAGAGAGTAGAAGCCGGGGCCAAAATCGCCAACGAAACCGCGGAGGCGCTTGGGGAGATTGTCGATGGCATCACCAAGGTGAACGACCTGATCGGTGATATCTCAATGGCTTCAAACGAACAGACCCAGGGAATTGACCAGATCAATGAAGCGTTGCAACAGGTAGAACAAGTTACCCAGGGAAATACATCCAATGCTGAAGAAAGCGCGTCGGCGGCGGAAGAATTGTCAAGCCAGGCAGTGCATCTGAAGCAAATGCTGTCCAAGTTCAAACTGAAGTCGGATTCACGGCCGAAGATGATAGGGCGGGCAATCCCATCTGAACCGAAAAAACGTCGTTCTGATTCCGAATGGGGTGGGGCGCCAAGGAAAGCAATTGGAAATGGGAAAAAGTCGGGCGAGGTTCGACCGGAAGAAGTGATTGCCCTTGACGATGCTGATTTCGGTAGCTTCTAATGATCAGCAAATGATCTACCAGTTGAGTGCCATCAGACCGCTTGCGATTCGTGAGCGGTCTGTTTTTTTTGTGCTAAGCGTGTAGACTGAATTCGATATGGGTCACTATATTATTCCTGCTTGCTGACAAAAGATGAGGAAAAGGGAACATGGTAAAACGAGCACGGTTTATCGGTTGCGCGCTGGCGGTACTGTTGATAGCGACTTCTGCATTTGCGACTCAACTGCTGGAAGTGGATATCACAGATAGAAATTCTGCTTCTCAGCTTCTCGCCGGTGGTTTTGATGTCTTGAGTATACAACCTCCCGTAGCCCAGGTGCTTGCATGGCCGGGTGATGTGGAGCGTTTATCAACGACCGGGCTTTCTTTCAGAGTTGTACAGGATGACCTGGAAGCATTTTACCGTAGCAGGTTGGATTATGAGCTCGATGACATGGGCGGGTATCCCACCTGGAGTGAGATCCGTGAGTGGTATGATGATATGCTGGAAACCTACCCTGACCTGATCAGCGAAGTGGATACCATTGGTTATTCGCTGGAGGAGAGGCCGATCTGGGCATTCAAGATCAGTGATAATCCCAATGATGATGAAGAAGAACTGGAAGTCTTCTTCAATGCTGCTATTCATGCACGAGAGGTCATTACTCCACTCATTCTCATGAATTTTACGGAATATATTTGCGACAACTACGATAGCGATGCAGAATTGGCAAACCTGATCAACGACAGAGAAATCTGGATGATCCCTGTTGTAAACCCCGACGGGTATACGTACAACGAAGAAAACGATCCCAATGGCGGCGGTATGTGGCGCAAGAACAAACGCCAGATCAACAACCAGATCATGGGAGTAGACCTGAATCGCAACTGGCCCTACATGTGGGGCTACGATAATGAAGGCAGTTCCCCAAATCCCTCGGCCACAACGTACCGTGGGGTGACGGCAGGTTCGGAACCTGAAACCCAGGCCATGATGGATTTCATCAATGCACATGAGTTCAAAATTATTATCAACTATCACTCCTACAGCAACCTGATATTGTATCCATACGCCTATGATGTTGACGAATTGCCGGAAGACCTGGAACTATATGAAGTCCTGACAGATACGCTGAACGAAACTCTTGGCTGGTCTCATGGACGCGCGCCTGATATCCTCTACGCTGTAAACGGTGATGCTACTGACTGGCAAGAGGGCGCTTGTGATTACAATACATTTGGTTTTGTTTTCGAAGTTGGTTCGGCGCAGGATGGGTTCTGGCCTGCAACAAATCGTATCGATGATCTCACAGAAGCGCAGCTTGCACCGATGATGGCTGTTTTGCGAATGGCAAGCATGTTGGAATCCTTACGAATTCCTACCGCACCAGTAGTGTCTGCGCCCGATACCGTGTATGATGATTTCGAGGTGGCCTGGTTAAATACAGATGAACTTGACCTGAACGCACCCTATACCTTTGACCTCCAGGAAATGATGTTTCCTTTCTACGAGGACATGGTTAATCCTGATACCTACCTGAATCTCTGGGATTTTGATGGGTTTTATGTCACCGGCGATCTCTGCTATTCAGCGCCTGCGGCATATTCGTCTGGATCTGGGGCAAACCTGAACAACTCCATGACATCGATGAACTATTACCATGTTGAGGACAATGACACGCTTCGATTCCACTGTATCTATGAAATCGAAGACGGGTGGGATTATGCGTACGTAAAGGCATCTACTGACGGCGTCTCCTGGGTGAACCTGGCTGGTAATATAACCACTGATGAAGATCCCAATGGCGCGAACCTTGGCAATGGAATCACCGGTTTCATTGATGAATGGACCGAGGCTGTGTTCCCGTTGAATGATTATACCGGGCAGGATATTCTCATTCGTTTCAGCTATATCACGGACACTTACGTGAACGAATACGGGATAGTCATTGATAACGTCTCGCCAGTCCTTGGATTTGAATCGATCAACCTCCTGGTTTCGAGCGCTACAGATACCAGTTGGTCTGTCGAATACCCGGACAGTCTTGCGATACCTGAAACCAGGTGGTACAAGGCAAGAACAAAAGATGCCCAGGGGCAGGTCTCAGAGTGGTCTACACTTGTAGCGACAGTATTCGATACTATCCCGGATACGACGGACTTTGTGCTTGATGAGGCTACTGGATTGCCAGATGAATTCGCTGTTTCAGAAGCCTATCCGAATCCATTCAATCCGGAAACGTCATTGCGTGTAACTTTGCCTGCCACCGCCCAGGTAGATGTAACGGTATTTGACATTCTGGGACGTGAAGTATATTCTGGGATTTACCGCAAGCAACAGGCTGGTGTGATGACCGTTGCGCTGAATGGAACAACGTGGTCATCCGGCTTCTACTTTGCCAGGGTACAAATGAACGGTGACAAAGAGAGTCATTCTGTTTGGCGCAAATTGGTATTGTTGAAGTAAAGGAAGAACAGGCTCCTTTGGGAACTGTGGCTCAGTTTTTTTCTGTTTTTGTATATACCTCCCTGTCGTAAGGGAGGTTTTTCTTACTAGTTTATTTATAGCACGTGGCGCCATTGATCTGAAAACAAACGTGCACCTGGTTGGGTGCTTTTTTGTTTTCTTAACCGTGAACCCTGATTTGCCCGCTTGGAGGAAAACGCATGAAGCGCTTTGTAACCGTTGTGCTTGGCCTCGTTTTAACTGCCAGTCTTGTGCTCGGAACAACACGGAAAGTTGATGAGTTCGCGGCACAAAACTCCATCCCCCTGCAAGTAGAACAGCGCGTACTGTCATCCGATAGAATGCAGCTCAGTCTCCAGGTAAATGACCCCGAATGGTTTACTGTCGGTGAATCGGGTTCGGAAGCTGAGGTGGTCAGTTATTCGTTGGCAGGCGCGACAACAGATATCGGAATGCCTGTTGTTCCTGTTACCGGGCGTATGTTCCGTATCCCACCGCAATCAGGGGTCGTGGTTGAGGTTGTCGATGCAGAATACCAGGTGTATTCCGATGTCGATTATGCCACCTACCTGGGACAGGGACTGGATGAAATCTTTGCCCCGACAGATAATCCGGTTGATGAGTGGTATCCTGGAGAATTGGCCAAGGTTGGTGAACCGGCCGTTTTCCATGATTTCCGAGTGGCAAATCTCGTGACCTATCCCGTGCAGGTGAATACTGCTCGCAGGGAAGTCAGGGTTTACACCAATATTGAAGTCGATATCAGGTTTGAAGGTATAGATAACAGGAACGTCATTTCACACTGGCCCACCAAGATCAGCGAAGCTTTCCTCCCGGCTTACAGGCTGCTTCTCGATTGGGATGATGATGAGCTGGATGAATACACCCTGTATCGTGGGCATGTCCAGGTGGTGATGCAGGATGACCCCGTTCTGTGGGCAGCGCTGGAAGATTGGATTGAATGGAAACGTCAGCGTGGATGGGTGCTGGACTTCCTGACCGATAGCGATGTCAACTGGTCGGCTGCCTCAATTAAGGATGAACTTGAAGAACGGTTCGAAGCATCGGATCCCAAGTTCGATTACGTCGTCATTATCGGTGATGATGGCGGCTCATTCCCAACACCGCCAGGCGCCTCCGGGTATGGACCTGGTGATCAACCCTATTCTGAACTGGCAGGTAATGATAACCTTGCTGATGTTGGTGTTGGACGTATTTCGGTCAATAGCGTTCAAGATATTGCGAAGTACAACAGCAAGGTGTTCAACTATGAGCGTGATCCTTACATGGCCGATACGACATGGTACAATCGTGGCATGTTGAATCGTTCGGATTCGCACGCAGGCATCAGCAAGATTGTCATGTTGCGATATGTACGTCATGCCATGCTGGCTTTGGGCTATGCCCAGGTTGATACATCCTACAATATCGGTAACAATGTTGCCATCCAGAGAATTAACGATGGCGTCAGCTTCTACTGTGCCCGTGGTTATTACAACTCGGGAATAACGTGTACACAGATCAACAATCTGGACAATGATTACATGACGCCGGTTGTTGTAGATGTTACCTGCGGAACCGGCGACTGGGCAGGCAGCACAGGTATCAACGAATGCTACATGCGTGCGGGAACTGTTGCTGTGCCAACCGGTGGTGTATGTGGCATGTCCATGGCGACGACTTCCACGGAACCAAACTACAACAACTGTGTTTCAGGCGGCGCCTGCTGGGCAATGATGCAACTTGAAATGCCGGCCCTGGGCGACATGATATATATGGGAAAAGTCAATGGCTGGGCCAATTATCATGGTCATGACGATTCCGGTATTAACAACTTCCTGCAATGGTTCAATCTCATGGGCGACCCCACGATCTGGACCTGGGTAGATGTCCCGCGCTACTTGACCGTTGACGTGGTTGAAGAGTTGGAACTTGGCGAAAACTCAATCACTGTTGAAGTTGTTGATAATAATGGGCCTGTCGCGGATGCGCTTGTCACATTCTACAAGTACAGCGAAGGTGAAGAAATCCAGGTAACCAAGCTTACGGATGCTGATGGCCTTGTAACCCTCGAAGCCATGGTTCGTGCGCCTGGTGAAGCTACTGTGACAGTTGTTAAACGTCATTACAAACCGGAACAGATTGATATCGATGTTCAGGATCCGACTTCTCGCGTCGGTTGGATTGATATCAGCTATGTGGATAATGGTACAGGCGGTACAAGCGGCGACGGTGATGGTGTGCCGGATGCGGGTGAAACGGTCGGCTTGCAGATGGAGCTGAAGAACTACGGCACCTCTGCGGTTACGAATATCGAAGTAAGCGCCGAAGAAAATGAAGACTGGATCACTTCAGTGAGCGGCAGTATCACCCTGACAACGCTGGCTGCTGATGCTCAAGCCGAGGGCAATGGCTTGATCCTTGTGGAAATTGATCCGGAAGCACAGCATGATTGGATTCTGCATCTGAACCTTACGGCGGAAACCTCCGCAGGTGATTTCGAGGACGCCTGTGAAATCAATGTACAGGCGCCTGCTTATGGGTTCGTTGAACTTGATATTGACGGTTCCTTTAACCCGGGCGAAATCAGTAATGCGGATATAACTGTTCGTAATATTGGTGGTAACACCGCTTCAACGTCTACTGCTTACCTGTACAGCAATGACCCGTACGTCCGCATCTCGCAGGCTGAAGACAATCTGAGCGCCATGGTTGTCAACCAGACAGCTACCGGTTCATTTGCACTTGAAGCCCACGAGGGAGCAATGCCTGGGTATGTCGGCTGGATTCACATGGTTGTGACTACAAATGATGGCAATGTGGATACGGTTGGCATTCCAGTTGAAGTGGGCACTCGTGAATCAACCGATCCGAATGGACCGGACAACTATGGCTATTTTGCCTTTGATAATACGGATACCGGTTACGAAGAATTCGCGCCGACATACAACTGGGTTGAGATTAATCCAGATGCTGATGAAGATTATGTCGGGCATTCTCTGAACCTGAGCGATGCAACTGAAAATGCTGACGATGGCTGTACCATTGATCTTCCGTTTGATGTGCAATACTATGGGCAGGCTTTCGATGAAATCTCAATCACTACAAACGGCTACGCTGCATTTGGACGGAATGCGGATGTAACCCTGTCGAGGAACTGGACAATCCCAAGTCCGCTGGGACCAAACAACATGCTTGCGGTTTACTGGGATGAACTCCGCACAGCCAACTCAACTGATATTCTGTATTACCATGATAGCCCCAATGGCCGCTTCATCATCGAGTGGTATGATATGAAGCATGCCAACGCCAGTTATTCCTGTACTTTTGAATTGATCATCTACAGCCAGGATGAAAGGCCGACATGGACTGGTGATAACGACATTCTGTTCCAGTACAACCATGTGCAACATTCTACCAACGGTGACGGGTACCCGATGTATGATGTGCCATTCTGGACAACCGGCATCGAAAATGAAACTCAGAGTGATGGTATCCTCATTTCCTACTGGAACGAGTATACGGCCGGGTCCGCTACAATCGAGGACGGTCGTGCTATCCTGTTTACCACAAACATTCCGCTGATTGTCGGACATATCCAGGGGAATATCTCCGCTGCCGGATCAGGCGATCCTGTGGTTGGCGCCTTGATCGGTACGGAGAACGGTCTTTTCGAAGCCTTTACTGATGCTGAAGGGAACTATTTCCTCGAAAACGTGATGATTGGACCGGTTACGTTTAACATTGAAGCTGACTGTTACAATACCCTGTTCAACCAGGTTTTAACAGTTACTGAAAACGAAACCCTGAACGTGGATTTCGAACTGAACCACCCGGAGTTTGTTGTTGAGCCTTTAGCCATCAGTGATTCGCTGCAGGGGACGGAAACAGCTACACATTCCATGTGGGTTTATAATCCCGGTAATGGTGTTATGAACTGGGATGCTCATTATGATTTCGAACCGGATGAGTCGACCACAGGAAAACCGGGATCGGGAGCCGGTGTTGAACGCACCACCAGTGATGAGCTGGATGACGAGTGGGATGCAGTGTACAACTTTGACCTGACAGACGATGATATGCACCACCGTGGTGTGGAGTTCGATGGAAAGAACTTCTGGTTCAGCGGCTCGAACAACTACGATGTGTCCGGTCCGAACAAGATGTACATGTACTCACGCACGGGTGAACTTCTCAAAACCTGTGATCAGCCGGTTCCGGCGGAGAATCGGTCTTCCCAGGGGTTTTATGGCCTGGAATGGGATGGCGAATACATGTACGGCGCTGATGGTTCCACCATGTACCAGATGTCATTCGTTGAACAAGACAGCACCTGGGAAACTGTCAGCACCTTCGAGATTCCGACCAACCCGGCACGTTACATCGCCAAAGATCCGGAAACAGGCAATTTCTTTGTCGGCGATTACGGCACAGAAATTCGTGTCGTGCATCCTGACAGCAGCAATACCTTGCGCGAATTCGGACAAGGTTTCTCACCGCGTGGCGCAGCATGGTTCCCGGAAGACGAAGATGGCTATAACCTCTACTTCATCGCCTATGTCAACGGGGACAATGAGGGCTGGATCATCAAGATGAATCCGGAATCAGGTGATACCATGCAGGTGAATTCGTATGAATATGATGGCGTGGTTCCTTGCGGCGCTTGCATCAGCTACCTGTGGAACCCCCAGATCTGGATGTTTGCCAGCCTGATGGATGGCGGCGATCAGGATCATGTGCAACTCTGGGAAGTCGAACAGTTTGACGCCTGGATTCACCTTAACACGACAGAAGGAACCATTGCACCTGGAGATTCCCAGGAAGTTGTCGTTGAAATGACCGCCGGTAACCTGCCGCCGGAGAAATACGATATCTACATCCGTTACGATCACGATGCCTGTATTGCGGAAGATAATTTTGTGCATATCGTGATGACGGTTCCGGGTACGGATATTGAAGATGATCAGCCCGGTGAAGCGCAACCGTTAGAATGGGCCTTCGAAGGCGCATACCCGAACCCGTTCAACCCGAGCACTACGGTCGCTTTTGCATTGAAAAATACCGCAGATGTCCGCCTGAGCGTGTACAACCTGCTGGGACAGGAAGTTGTGCGCCTGGTAGATCAGCCGATGCAGAGCGGACGCCATACGGTGACTTTCGACGGTTCACGCTTCGCCAGCGGTATCTACTTCCTGCACCTCAACGCAGGACCGTTGCGGGAAACACGGAAGATCGTACTGATGAAGTAAACTTTTGACAGCAGATATAACTTGATATCGTTACAACAGGGACAGATCCGGGGAGATTTGTCCCTGTTGTATGTTTATAGGGATTCCCATTATTAATCCGTCATATGGTCTTGTTCCATATCAGTGAAAGATCAACGATATAGTTGTAAAAAAGGAGATGGAAAAAGGGGACAGTTTCCTTTCCCTGGGGCAAAGCCTTCCCGGTGTGAGCATGGATCGGGAAAGGTGGCTGTACCCTTTTTCTTGAGAGCAGGCAGGAATTACACGGCAAAGGGGACAGTTTCCTTTTCCAGAAATACTTCAGAAATATTCTGCATAAGCGCGAGGAAAAGGATCCCGTCCCCTTTTCCCGGCAATCTCCATTATGACGGAATAAAATCGAGAACAGCTATATTAGCTCCGGGGAGGTTTTTCCCGGCCAGGCATGGCCGGGCTACCTGTCACGCATGTCATCCCTGGCTTGACCGGGAGACAAACGGAAGCATCGTTTATATACAAAGCACTCGACCAAGTTGATTGTTACTGTTTTGTGCTCTTGTATATTATTCTATGAATGATATGAAATAAAGCGGAATATATAATAAAATTATAAAATAAATAATATTATATTATACTATACTATATGCAACTTTATGGGAGAAGATAAAGAAATGTATACAAAAGAAAATGGTTCATATATCTGTATGAAATTGTTGTTTGTTGAATGTTTGAGGATTGCTAAGCTATTTAAATGGCTGAAAATGATTATTTTATAGGCGTGAATAATCTTTTTATTAAAGACAATGCTATGTGTATTTATGTTTTTCTACGTAATGAGAGGATTGAGTTGTTTTGTGGTAAATCACGAGCTAAATTTATGTTCCCAGTATATGGAGGAGCAATGAATCAAATGAGCCGCTGGTATGCACGGATGCTATTACCTGCTGACGTGCGTAGAAACGACCAAACCTTACACAGATGGAATCGCATTCCCCGCCTTTTCTGTCTGATGCTAACCCGCTTGTTGTCACTCGCCAGCCAACTACTGGAGACCCTTGTGCGTCTACTTGATACTTCAGGATTTCTGACCTGCTCATCGAGCGCAGCGCAGTGTGAAGTGCAGGGAACAGCGCTGTTACCTCAAGAGCGTCCACCTTCACAACCGGCAAATCGGGCCATGCGAAACTGGCACGTACGCAAGCATCCCCGGCTACCTTTTTCACTGATTGCTTTTTTCACTTCGTTATGTCATCCCCGGCTTGAACGGGGATCTCGAGGTTCAACGCATCAATCATCCCCGCTTCGCCATCCGCGCCCGACTTGCTCATCAAATGCAGCGCAGGGGCAAGCTCAGCCATCGTCGCCGTCATCACAAGAGTTCCTGGTTTCACATCTGGAAAGTCGGGCCACGCAGTTTGCCGTTTCTTTTTTCACCTTTTTCACTTTGTTTACTTTTTTTACTTCGGCTCAAGCCGAGACCATTGTCTCTGGTGAAGTCTCCGGCGTGTGGAATACGGATGGCTCGCCTTACATCGTTATCGATACCCTGTTCGTTCCTGAAGGGGATACGCTTCAGATCAGGCCGGGAGTATCTGTCTTTTTCCATAATCAGACCGATTCTACACGTACGCCTTTCTGCGTACTGGGCTCCTTGTTTATTGATGGTGAAGAAGGGGACTCGGTATGCTTCTGGTCAGAAGGAGCTGCTTTTCAGGGTTTCTATACGCCTGACGAAATCACTACGGTAAATATTCGTGCTCACTATGCCGTGTTTGACTCACTGCAACAACTTGTAGATATACATGACGCATATTCACTGGTGTTTCGTCATTGCAGAATCAAGACCATTGATAACCTGTATCAAAGTTATAATTCTGCCGATACCCTTGAATATTGCACTATCCAGTATCCAGACACTGCAGGATTTCCCGGTATGACGCTTCGCGGTGGTGGACCTCATTCAATCTGCCATAACAAGGGTTACTTCCGGGTACAAATTCTTAACGCTGAAGTAGATACACTCTCTGATAACGACATTCAAGGCTTCATCCTGGTGGGCGCCATTCCTGAACTTTTTGCCCGCAATACTATTGATCGATTAATGCTTTATAGTGGTGGAACGGTTTCCCTGGACAGCAACCATATTCGTGTGACCACGACAATTGATCTGGCTACAGTTACAATGACTCACAACAAACTGAATATGGTTAACCTGACGGCCTGCAGCGTAGAAGCTGTAAATAACCTCTTCTATGGCGATTGGGATATTGACGGTGGTGAAATATTCTTACAGAACAATTTGTGCAACACGAATTTTGCGATTGACCTTTATGATGAAAGCACAGTCGCACTGATTAACAACACGTTTCATTTCAGGTCTACTTGCCTTCGCCTGCCCGACGGATCCGAAGTCAGGAACAATATCTTTATGGGTGACGGCATAGACTGTGATGCCCTGCATATGGATGCGGAATATGATAATATTCAGTACAATATATTCTATAATGTCACCGGGATGTTGGACAACGGTGAAACGCTTGACGAAACAAATGGTGAAGCTAATCCCTTCTTTGAAGGCGGGGATCCCTACGATTATCATCTCCAGGCCAACAGCCCCTGCATTGATGCCGGTGATCCTGACAGTGAAGACGATCCGGACGGCACCCGTGCGGATATCGGTTGCTACTACTACGACCATTCTATAGACAACCCACCGGTCCAGACCATCCCCGAAGAGATTTTCGCCCAGACCGGTCTACTGCTCCGAATTCAGATCACCGCCACCGATGACAACGGCCCATTTGACTTCACCTTTCCTGACCTTCCGGACTGGCTGACCGAAGAAGATGAATTGGACTGGGTCAGTGATACGACCGTGGTATCGGGAACCGTGCCCGCAGATGCGGAGGACTTCAGTTTCACGGTGATTGTGGAGGATGGCGAAGGGCAGACGGATACCTCTCTTGTCACCGTGGATGTGGATCAACGCAACCTGCTTCGTGGTGAGATCAGTGGCATCTTGCATGATGAAGACAGCCCGTTCTATGTTGTGGAGGATATCGTCGTCCCCGAAGGGGATAGCCTGATCATTGAACCGGGGTGTGAATTGCAGTTCCGGTATGTGGAGGATGATGAACAGAGGATTGAGTTTTGCTGTTATGGTTCTTTGTTTTGCGAGGGAGTGGAAGGTGACAGTGTTTTTCTAAAAGGAAGTATACAAGACCTCGAATCAGCTCAATGGAATGGGATAGAACTTGCGACAACATCCTATGCAAGAATTGCCTACACCAAAATCGAAAATGCTGAAATTGCTCTGAATATTAAGGATAATTGCAGTGCTAATATAAGCAATGTAATATTTTACGGCAATAAACATTCTGTTTTTGTAATAAATAACACAACTATTGCAATTAATTCTTGTTATTTTATAGCAACAAACATTAGTACAATGCAAATACGATTAAGAAACTCAAATATTACTATTGATAATACAATATTTTATTGTTATAATCATGTTATAAGTGTATCAGTGAATAATGAATCTATTTTATATATGTCAAATTGTGAATTATATAATAATGGCTATATTGCAATAGACATGAGTAGTTATAGTGAAATAAGGCGGTGTTATTTTTATCAAACTCGTTTAGGAGTTACATTTGCCAATCATGCTACAGGTATCGTTTCCAACTGTGTGTTTAATGATTTAGGGACAGAAACATTTGGCGCTGGTGTCAGCGTTCCAAGAAAAGCTATCCATGTTGAAAATAATGTTTTTCTGAACAGCTATTCGGGGGTTCGATTTCTGGCTGTTTCGTCAGGTGATACGCTCCCTGTTGTTGTCAATAATTTATTCTTAGGTAATCATTATGCTATACAAGCAGTGGATGGCTCAGAGGATTTGCCTTCGATTGAATATAATAACTTCTATGAAAATGATACACTTGTATATCAATGTACAATAGGTGAAAACAATTTGTTTCTTGATCCTTGTATCGTAGATATGGATTCATTCTACTTATATGATAATTCTCCACTCATTGATGCAGGATATCCCGGCTTATTGCATAATGACACAGATAGCACCCGAAACGACATCGGCCTATGGGGTGGGCCGTACGGAATCTCCTACCAGTACCCGGACTGGGTGACAGAATCGTATGACGAGTTGCCCACGGAGTTCAGGTTGAGCCCGCCCTACCCAAACCCGTTCAATTCCGTTCAGAACATCCAGATAGCTTTACCCTGCCGTTGCTCACTGACATTGAGACTGTACAATGTCCTGGGAAGACAGGTTTTTACACGACACACACCGGCGCTGGATGCCGGAAACCATATCGTGAGCTATTCCGCCAACCAGCTTGCTTCGGGAATGTATTTCCTGGAAGTGACTGCAGGTGATGAAGTAAGGCGTAATCGTGTGATTCTGCTTAAGTGAGGAGTATACTAATGCAATTGTATACACAAGTCAGAATCTTTTTCGAAGAGTCAGGAAAACGCACATTGTGCTGGAAAGCAAACGCAATGCCCGAGCGATTCCCTGCTGCCCATGACAGTAATCACGTTCTATCGCGGGATGGTTTTATCCGAGTCATTTTCTGCGCTTGTATGCTAACTCTCCTTTTTAGCTTACCAGGAATAATGTTCGCCGAGACCATTGTCTCCGGCGAAGTCTCCGGCGTGTGGAACGTGGAGGGCTCGCCTTACATCGTTATCGATACCCTGTTCGTTCCTGAAGGGGATACGCTTCAGATCAGGCCGGGAGTAGTAGTCGAATTCCAGGACCAATCTGAAACAATAAAAACACCATTTGTTGTTAATGGTTGCTTACTTGCCAACGGTAACGAAAATGACTCAATTCGTTTCCTGTCAGATTCGGAATGGGCTTTTCAGGGATTCTCACTTCAGAGTTCGGAGAACCGGAGCCAGTTCGCTTTTGTGGTGATTGATTCAGCGTTATTCCCCTTCCAGGTTGACAGTAGTGCATTTTCCATACGGCATTCACGGGTAATAACCACTGGTCGGTATGCTGTGAACAGTTGGATGGGAGGACCGGATTCTGTAGAAACAACACTGTGGCAAGGCGATGTGTTGCGTGAAATGGAGATTCGCCTTGAGTACGGTGGTAGCGGCCATATTGAGGCCAACACTGGGGAAGATGTAAAAGTAGTTATCCTGAACTGCGATACTTCACTTGTTGTCGGAAATGATGTCCATGAACTGGAAATACTATTTACAAATGTCGCTGTTCTAAGAAATACTGCTTACTTGATAAGTGTCACTGAAGGCAATTTTATTATTGCTTACAATGTTTCAGATAGAGATATTCGTACAAGCGGTGCTTCCGGTCGCATTGTTGGCAACCATAATAAAATATTACATATAAGTAATCATGTGTTAAATTATGTTGAAGTAGATAGTAATATAATTATATTAAATGAAGGTAATGAAGCCGTATTAATAGCGGAAGGCACTACTGTGCTGACAAATAATGTAATAGTTGGTGATAATAAGGCAATTATGATATCTTCTGGTACATTGTCCTGTATCAACAATACGATACTGTTTCGCAATTATGGTATCTATGGGAACAGCAACCTGATCATGGATCAGATCACGAATAATATCTTCATGGGCGATGGTGTTGACTGCATAGGCATACGTCGAAGTACGGCTGTTGAACCGGTTAGCGCTCAATACAATTGTTTCTGGAATGTTACCGCTGCAACGGACAATTTCGATCTGGATGAAACCAACCTGGATGCAAATCCCTTCCTTGAAGGCGGGGATCCCTACGATTATCATCTCCAGGCCAACAGCCCCTGCATAGACGCTGGTGATCCGGATAGTGAGGACGATCCTGACGGCACCCGTGCCGATATAGGGTGCTATTACTACGACCAGTCCTCGGACAACCCACCAGTACAAACCATCCCTGAAGAAGTCTTTGCCCAAACCGGACAATTGCTCCGCATCCAGATCACCGCCACCGATGACAACGGCCCCTTTAGTTTCACCTTCCCGGACTTGCCGGAATGGTTAAGTGAGGAGGATGAGCTGGACTGGGTTAGTGATACGACAGCCGTATCGGGAACCGTACCCGAAGATGCGGAGGATTTCAGCTTCACGGTGATCGTGGAGGATGGTGAAGGGCAGACCGACTCATCCATAGTCACTGTGGATGTGGACCAACGTTCTCTACTCAGTGGCGAGATCAGTGGGGTTCTCCATATTGAGGACAGCCCGTTCTATGTAATCGGGGATATTGTCGTTCCCGAAGGCGACAGCCTGGTTATTGAACCGGGCTGTGAATTGCGGTTCAGGTATGTGGAGGATCAAGAGCAGCTAATTGGTTTGGATGTGTATGGACGGCTTATCGCTGAAGGGACAGTCGAGGATTCGATTTGCTTCACCAGTGAGCTTGAAGAAAGCGACTACGCTCTGTGGAATGGAATTTCTTTCTTGGACAGCCATTTTGTGAATTATATAAGTTATTCAGACATAGAAAAAGCCAACGAGGCAGTCAAGCTTGATTCAGCCAGCATATTGAATCTGAGACATTCCAGATTATTCGACAACTATATGAGTGTTTACCTTCTCAATTCTTCACAAGCCCAAATTGATTCCTGTTTGTTCGTTTCGCAGGTTCCCGAATTTATCATGTATGTATTCCTGAACGCATCTGATATTGAAATAACAAATTCTGTTTTTTGGAATCAATATGAAGAATCTCCCAATTCTTCCTCTATATGGTGCATCCTGAATTCTACCGCGCTGATTCAAGACAACGACTTCTATAATTGCGAGGGGGTACGATTGGACGAGTCAAGCCATGGGGAGATTTTTCGAAACAGGTTTTTCAATGTTCCATTAGGTATATGTTGTACAAACTTTTCTTCTGGCTATGTAGCTAATAATCTTTTCGAGAACCATGACTGGGAAGAAGCAGATGGAGTATGGGTCACCCCCGATCTGGAAGTGCTTTTTACAAATAATGTCTTTACTGGTTTTGAATGTGGCGTGGACATATTCGGATTATCCGAAGGCGAGAATAGTGTGCAGTTCTTCAACAATCTATTTATGAACGACTCAATCGCAATTTTCAATAGAGCTATTGATGATACACCGATCCTATATCAATACAATTGTTTTTGGGAGAATGATACGAATAATGTCAATCTCCCCTGGAATATCTTAAACATCATAATGAATCCCTTACTCGAGGATACCCTCCATTTTCGTTTAACAGATGACTCTCCGTTGATCAATGCCGGACACCCTGATAACGCTTATTACGATTGTGATAGTACCCGCAACGATATAGGCCTGTGGGGTGGGCCAAGAGGTGCGAGCTATGAATACCCAACCTCAGTCCGAGAATTCAATCCATGTCATGCAAGTGAGTTCAGAATGCTAGAGCCTTATCCCAATCCATTTAATGCAGTAACAAATATCGTTTTTACAGTTCCTGAAAGAATGGATATCAAACTGAACGTGTACAATATTTTAGGAAGACTGGTACAGGCTTCAATGCTACGCAATCTTGAACAGGGAACACACAGGATACCACTTAATCTTACTGGTCAGTCTTCAGGAGTACTCTTCGTCGAGATCAAATCGGATCAGGAGATACATAGAAAGCGAATTGTCCTCATCAGATGAGGAGATAATACCGTGCGGGGTTCTGAGTTGAAGGCTCACCCCGCACGGTCAAACATCAACCGAGACGTACACCTCGGTCAACATTTGAAAGTAGGAGGTAGAGATGGATGCGCGAAAGGTATTTCTTCTGGTTGTTACTCTCTTCTTTGTCACTTCATTGTCCATGGCGACAAACATTCCAGGAGGTAACTATAATGCAAGTACGGCTTGGCCTGATGGCTGGACCGATGGCGGAAATCCTTACAATATCAATGGTGATGTAAACATCATAGGAGGAACGCTGACTATTGATGAGGGTGTCGAAGTCGTATTCACAGGCGGTTACTCGTTGACTGTTAACGGTGGAGCAACTCTGAACGCAGCGGGCGAAGAAGGCAATAGAGTCATCTTCACCGGCTCGACTGAAACAGCAGGCTTCTGGGGATCCATCATTTTAGATGGAACGCCTTTAAGTCGAGCTACAGGAGATTTTGATTACTGTGTGTTTGAATATGGTGGTGATGGCATTGTCAACGATAATGTGGCTGGCGCCCTGGTTGGTCACGATAATGCCAACCTCTACGTAAACAACTGTGATTTTCATGACATTGATGGCGCTGCATTGGGAACAGGGCATGATGGGTTTTTTACTGTCAGAGTCATTGCCAGGGATAACGAAATCTACAGATGTTCACAGGGGATTCATGTGATGACCCCTGATGATATACTATCGAATGAAATTATCGGAAATACTATCCTGGGAATCACCGATCCCGGTGCAAACGAGTTCGGTGGTTACGGTATTGTCGTAGAATCTGTGTCGGGTGCGAATAATGCGGATATCTATGTTGAGAATAACCTGATTGCCAACTGTGATGGCGGTATATATTCATATGGATTTGATGGACCATGTCTGAACAATACTGTTGCAGATGTTGATGAAATTGCGTTAAAAATTGTTTCCCAGGCGCCAACAATACACAACAATATCTTTTATAATTATGGCATTAATGGTATTTATACGCAGGTAGCAGTTACGGCAAACAACTGTTGTGTTTTCAGTGGCGCCGGGATTCCCTATGTAGGCACTGTAAATACCGTATCACCAGTTACGCAGAATCCGCTTCTGGGATTGGCGAATGCAAGTGTGGATGATCCTGAAGATGTTTATGATTACCATCTGCTTTTCAATTCACCCTGCAAGGACGTCGGAACGAATGCCATTGTTGGCAACGATGTCAATGGCACTACGACAGACATCGGCGCTTTTGGCGGTTCTGCGGTTGCTGCAGATGATTTCTGGTTGTGTATCAAGGGTACGTTGACAGATGGCCAGACGTTCAATAATTCATACGCAGCAGATTTCCATGTCGTAGATGATGTTCTCGTATCTGCAGGCAACGATGCGACGATTTTGGCAACGGCCGGTGACATCACTGTCGTTTTTCTCGAGGATGTTGTCTGGGAAGTGCAGGGTGATCTGCTTGTTCGTGCTATTGCTACAACTGGTAGTGATTTATTCATTACTGCTTTGGAAGAAGATGAATATTATGGTGGCTTTGAATTCAACGGTTCCGGTACTGGCGAGTTTGAGCATGTTGAATTTTCCTATGGGCAATATGGCGTAACACTCTATAATACCGCAGAAGTTGAAATAGAAGATGTGACAATGGATCATATGCATAGTTATGGCCTGTATTCCGGCTCGTCAGGCGCCTGCGACCTGACCATGGTTGAATTTACCAATTGCGGCAGTGGAGGGTTGAAAGTTACAAACGGTGAAGTCAATATGTATCTTTGCAGCGTGGAAAACAGTGGCCTGGGCTTGACAATGTGTTCTGCTGATGCATCTATTGACAGTTGTGGATTTGTATCCAACGACTATTATGGGCTTGATCTTTGTAACGCCGCCCCTGTTGTAACAAGGTCCTATTTCGCTGACAACGGCTATAATGGTATTCGTTGCTCCTTTGACAGTAACATTGTCCTGGGGAATGGGGCTTATGAAACTTACGGGAACAGGCTTTTTGAAAATGGTGATGCCGGAACATCTGTTGCCAGTGCATCGGAAATATACCTCTACTTCAGTACGCCAGCCATTTTCAAGCGTTACAATGACTTCGTTGATAATCGGGTAACGGGATACAATTACTATTTGCTCTATACCAACAATGCAGGAACATTGTCCGGTAAAGGGAATTTCTGGGGTGGCGCCAGTGCAGATTACAATGATTATTTCTATCCCTATGGATACATCATTGATAATGCAGATTGGAGTCCCACCGCTAACCGTGATCTTTACACCCTCACCAACTTTGATTATGCCGATCTGTGTGTTGAAGATGAGGAATGGGAAGATGCAGCAGGGCTGTACTGGCGCGCTTTCAACGAAGATGGTGAGGCTGCTGCGTTAAAACGCTGGATTTTCTGTCACCGTATGCTTGGTACTGATCCTGAAGACCTCCTGGATGATTTGGATGATTTGGGTGAAGTTGAAGGGATGGAAAGCACATTGTTCTGGAATCGTATCCTGCTCCAGAATCGTGTCGAGGATTTTGAAGCTTCCATCGACATGCTTGATGATTTCATTGAGGATGCAGAGACTGATCTTGATGAGACGATGGGAATGCTGGCTCAGCTCGAGACGTACTACCAGATGGCTTTGGCCAACTATGGCGGTCGTGAAACATTATCCCTGGGAACACATGTTAACCGTGACTTGCGTCCTTTGGGATTGACGCAACTTGGGGAAAATTCTTGGGTTGTTCCGGAGAATTTTGCAGACTACGAAGCAAAGCGTGAACTGCTGCATCAATCCGTTGATAATCCAAGCTTGCGCATTGATACCGGCCTGCCGAAGGAATTTATCCTCGAAGCGGCGTATCCGAATCCGTTCAACCCAAGCGTGACGATTCCGTTCACATTGCCGCATTCCGCGAACGTAAAACTTGCGGTGTTCAACATGCTGGGCCAGCGTGTGGAGACGCTGGTGGATCGTCAGCTTGATGCAGGACGTCACAGCATTGTCTGGAATGGGAACGCACACGCTTCCGGCGTATACTTTGTTCGTCTCGAATCCCCGGAAGCAGTTCAGACACAACGGTTGGTTCTGATGAAGTGATTTCTTGATGCTATATGTTTTACCGAAAGACCGCCAAGGTTTATATATGGCGGTCTTTTTTACAGGCGTATCTGTAGCGTCGCCCCGAACACAGCCGGTTCCTCGACGAATCCGCACTGACGTGGGAACATGCGCTGGTTCCCGGCGGCCCAGTACTGGATGACGTAGCGGACGTGGTTTACGGACAGCAGGTTCATGGCGTAGAGGGACAGGGTAGCGTCAACCTTTTCGCAGGGTAACGTGTAGCCGACCTGGATGTTTGATGTGAAGGAGGGGCGGGTATAGCCGTGGTCCAGCATCTCATCATAGATCGTGTTCATGACTTCCTGTGTGTGGTCCGTGCCATACTTGGCGTGGGCCAGCTTAAACATTTCCAGCATATCGATCTGGCCGTATTTCCAGTAGGCTCGTCCATCCACATGTACATGGAAACGGCTTCCGAAATCCTGATCATAGAAGAGTTTTATCGCATGGCGAGGCAGGTTGTTCATCCGGTTGGTGGCGTAGGCGTCACCCAGTGAAACCTGAATCGAGTCCGGGCCCATGTTCGTCAGATAGGCGTCTGTTGGCGCGGCCGCATCCCAGGAAAGCTGATCGATGAAAGAATAGTTCCCGCCAATCGTGCGTCCATTCACGGACCAGGCGCCTTCCAGTTCAAAACCGACCGACTCAAACGTACCGACTCGCCCCGCCTGTTCTTCTTCACTCAGCCACGCGACCTGATCCACGATATTGTAGTATCCCGTGGCGGTAAACTGGAGATTGGCCGTCTGGAATCTCGTGTAGGCCAGCTCAACGCCGGTCACTCGTTCAGTTTCGCTAATGCCATTGCTGATATAATCCTGCGAAAAAAGGTCGGAGAATAGCGGGAGCCGTACCGATTGTTGCAGCACCGCGCGCAGATGGTTGGCGTCATTCAGGGAAGTCATAACCGCAATACGTGGTGACAGCGCCCAGTCGGCATATACATGCTTGTCCGCACGAGCAGATAAGAGCAGCACGGTACGGTCATGAATATTCCAGTTCGCTTCGCCGAAAAAGGACACCATGTGTCCGTCAGGAGCATCCTCCAGTACTGTCGTAACATTATTGTTGATGACATGTTGGTGGAATTCCGAACTCGGGTCCAGAACGACGTACATCAAAGGAACCTGAAACCTGTAGAGGAATGTATTCTTGTCTTCACCCCATTCCGGGCCGTACCACTGGTATTCGGCTTCACTGCCGAGGGCCAGCTCAAGGTGATCTGACGGGGAATAATTTCCCACGAGACGACCGCTGATTATGTTTTCGGAGAATGAAGCAGAGCGTTGCAGGACATCGTCGAACGGTTGTTGTGAGCCGTACATCAGGGCGTGGTCACGGTATCGTTTGCTGTCGAACCCTGCCGATGCATCCAGATGAACCTTTTCGCTCAGGTCAATGCCGTATTCACTCATCGCGATAAACGAGGCGCCTTCAATACCGGAAAAGGCCGGTCCTTCGAGAGAGCTCTGTTCCTGTATCAGCTTGATGTGTTCGAAGGAGGTGTACCGCATCCAAAGACGTAGCCGGTCCTTGTACAGCATATCAAAGTCGAACTTGTACTCGGGCCGGTCATCGAAATCAGCCATCATGTTCGGGGCGGGGGAGCCGTAGCCTTGACTGCCCCAGTCTGCGTCCATAAAACCGTAACCGCAGACATCCGCCCAGCAGACATAATAAAACTTGGAATCCTTCAGCCCCGTAGAACGACTGAAACTGGCGTTAGCCATGATTTTCAGGTTATCGGTCTTGTGTGCGTATTGGACAAAACCGTTGTTGTAACGATAGCCCAGGTTACTCTCGGCATTGACCAAAACTCCTTCAGGGGCATCTTCAGTGGAGGTGGTAATGATGTTGATAACGCCACCGATAGCGCCGGGACCGTAGGTGACCGATCCGGGACCACGGATGATTTCGATCCGCTTAATATCATTCAGCTCTTTGTTTTCCAACTCGTATTGAGGACCTTGCAACATGCGCAGATTCATGTCGCGGCCATTCACCAGGAGCAGGAAAGAGTAGTTCTGGTCGCCCAGCACACCACGGAACCCGATGCGTGGCCCCATGAAATGGTTCACGTAGGTCGCGCCGGGAACATAGATTTCTATCAGGTCAAGCAGGTTCCGTGCCGGGGTGGTGCGTATCATATTACGTGTGATAACTGTGGTTGCAACCGGGATATTCTTTCGCTCAGTGCCCGTGATGGAACCGGAATATACTTCCACCTGCATTAATTCTTCGAGCGATAAATCCAGCAATTCAGACGGAACATCAGTAGCAAGCAGTGGAGTGAATGAACAAAAATGAAGGAATAGAACGAGAATTCCGCAGAACCGTAACAATCCTGAGCCTGATACCATAGCCGCACCTCCCCTAATACCTGAAAATAATGTAGGACTGTCGTGCTCACGGTGCAAGGAAAAGTTCTGTTCTCGCGGGAATTGCAGAATTGATATGGCTTTAGAAAAAGAATATGTTTATAATAGCTGAGGTTCTCTTGTTTGCCCTACCAAACAGGATCACGTATGTCGAAAAACGCGATTACCAAATGGCTAATACATGCTTCATTTTTCTGTGTGCTGGTCTCGCAGGCTGCGCCGCAAACATCGAACAATGAGTATGTGATCAAAGCCCTCTTTCTGACTCG
Source organism: bacterium (assembly GCA_963669175.1). Lineage (GTDB taxonomy): Bacteria > Electryoneota > Electryoneia > Electryoneales > Electryoneaceae. The sequence goes on along the minus strand of OY769902.1, from coordinate 4,036,588 downwards.
CTTCTGCACCTTCATAGACTGGCCTGCCACCTCAGATTCCATTACAGCAACAGATGATTTTGTCATCGGTATTTTGGGTGAAAACCCTTTTGGCAACATCCTTGAAGAAGTTGTTGGGCGAGAGAGGATTAAAAACCGTGAAGTGAAAGTCATCAATCTTACTACTGTTGCTGATGCTCACAACTGTGATGTTGTTTTTGTGAATAAGGATTCCGATACGGAGGTCAAAGAGTTCCTGCATGAGATTGCCAACCAACCGGTGCTGGTTGTGGATAATAGCGCTCGCAGGGTAACAGAAGGAGTTCACATCGGGCTGAAACTTGTGGATCAGAGAGTTCGCTTTGATATCAACCGCAAGGCAATCGCAGAAGCCCATCTCAATGTAGACTTCAGACTGCTCCAGTTAGCTGATAACGTGATACAATAGGAGCAGACTATGAAACCTCTGAAAGATACATCCATTCGCGTGTCCATTGTGCTGATCGTAGTTTCCACCACAGCGCTGTTGCTTCTAATCGGATTCACCGGGGTGGTAATTGAGGATTATAACAATACCAGGAATATTATCATTCATGAGAATCGTCTGCATGGTATGTTGATGGCGGAATATCTGGTTTCCCCTCTCGTGTTTTACGATTCAACTGCGGCAAACGAAATTCTGCATAAAGCTGTTACCATTCCAGAGATTCTTAACGCATACGTCTATGACAGTGATGGCGAGATGTTCGCCGTATATGGAGATACTTCCCTGTATCAACTGAACCGGCAGGATTCCGGCGAAACCACCTTCGATAAAGGATACTTGATCACCAGGGTTCCTATCGAATACCGTGGTATGTTATACGGGCATTTGTACCTGGTTTCCTCAACAACCAGCCTGTACACCCGCCTCCTGTTTTTGACCGGAATCCTTTTACTTCTGCTGGTCGTGCTGGTTGTTCTCGCTTTCCTCTTCGCGTCACGCTGGCAGAAAGTCATTACGCAGCCTATAGACCGCCTGATTGGGCATATGGGGAAAATATCTGCATCTCATGATTACACAGCCCGGATTGAAAAGCCCTCGGACAATGAAATCGGACGTTTGTATGAAGAGTTCAACACGCTGCTTGAACGTATTCAAAGCCACCAGGAGAATCTCGAGCAGACCCGGCTACAGGTACAGGAACAACATGCGCAGTTTCTGGCCATTCTCAATGCGGTGCCGGAGAACCTGTATGTTGCTGACACTGAAAACCATGAGGTTCTTTTTACCAATGAATCCATGGCAAAACTGCTTGGCGGCGATCCCGTAGGACAGGCCTGTTATCGCGCCTTGTATGGAAGAGACAGTGAGTGCCCGTTCTGTAAATGGAAAGAGCTACCCGAAAGTGGAAAAGCAATCGAATGGGAGCAGTACAATCCCACCCTGGAACGTCATTTCGCGATTACGGACCAGATGATTCGCTGGCCGGATGGACGTGATGTGCTGTTCGAGCTGGCGATTGATATCACAGAACTCAAACGGGCAGAACAGGTGCTGCGGGAAAGCGAATCGAGATTCCGTAGCGTGATTGACCAATCCAATGACGCCCTCTTTATCCTGTACGAGGGGCGTTTTGACCTGATCAATCCCAAGTTCGCTCAACTGACAGGGCGCTCTGAAGAAGATATAACGCATCCGGGTTTCGATTTTACCAATTGTGTCCTATCGTCAGATCGTGAAATTGTAAAAGAGCGCTTCGCGCCACGGAATGCTGCCAATCAACCGGTGGCTGTGTGGAAGTTCTCAATTGTCCATGTGAATGGAAACAGCTTCCGTGTCCAGGCATCCACAACAGAGATTGACTACAAGGACGGCCGGGCGATATTGGGTGTTCTGCGCGATGTCACCGAACAGGAACATCTGGAAGAACAACTGCGCCAATCGCAGAAGCTGGAATCCATCGGGCAACTGGCCGGTGGCGTGGCGCATGATTTCAACAACATGCTGCAAACCATACAGGGCAATTGCGAACTGGCCATGTCGGAAGACAACCTGAGTCCTGACATGGTTGAATTCCTCGAAGAGATCTCAAACGCAGCGGATCGTTCAACGGCCCTGACACAACAGCTTCTCGCCTTCGCACGTCAACAGACAGTTCAGCCCTCTCCGTTGGACCTGAACAAGACAATCGGTGGCATGCTGAAAATGATCCAGCGTCTCATCGGCGAGGAAATCGAGCTTTCCTGGCTGCCGGGGCATGAACTCTGGCAGGTGAAGCTTGATCCCATACAGGTCAACCAGATCGTAGTCAACCTGGCGGTCAATGCTCGGGATGCGATTGGCGGGATCGGGTATATTTCTGTCGAGACGGCCAATGTCCACATGGATGAAGACTATGTATCCAGCCATATGGACGCCGCTGAAGGGGACTATGTCAAGCTTTCCCTCAGTGATAACGGTTGCGGGATGGATAAAGAGACCCTGAACCACATCTTCGAGCCCTTCTATACAACCAAAGAGCAGGGGAAAGGGACCGGCCTCGGGCTGGCGACTATCTACGGTATCGTGAAGCAGAACAACGGTATCATCCATGTCTACAGTGAACCGGGCGAGGGGACCACGTTCACCATTATGTTCCCGCGCTACGAAAGAGAATCCGGCTCGGAGGAATTGACAGGAAAATCAACATCGCTGGAACGTGGGACAGCAAGCATTCTGATCGTAGAAGATGAGCAGGCGATTCTGCGTCTCGGCGAACGTGCGCTGAGCGGACTGGGCTATACCGTGTACACTGCGCATACCCCGTTTGAAGCGATCGAGATGGTTGAAAACGGCCTGGCGGATGTGGATGTGCTGCTGACTGATGTCGTGATGCCAACCATGAACGGGAAAGATTTCGCCGATCGCTTGAGACAATCCCGTCCCGGTCTGAGAGTCATCTACATGTCCGGATATACAGCCGATATTATCTCCAAACGTGGCGTCCTGCAAGAAGATATCACCTATATCCAGAAACCCTTCTCCATTTCCGAACTCGCCCACAAAGTCAAGTCGGTTGTAGCGCTGGCTGATTGAGATTAAAGTTGAAAGAAATGTCTCATGCTGTCATCCCCTGCGAACCGTAGCGAAGCGAAGCTTGCGGGGTGCGAAGCACAGCCGTGAACAAAGGCGGGGATCTCCTCCGGCAATTCGAAGGGAGTAGATTCCCACATGCGTGGGAATGACATCTCGGTAATCTATCATAGCGTTCCACTTACTGCTGATGGGACAATATATAACTGTTCAGGTTGTCGCGTGCCTTTCTGCTAAGATGTAAGTCTTTTTTTTCGAAATTTGCTCGTGGTTTGCATCTGAAATGGTCTGTGCTTACGTTTCAGTATGTCATGAGCAGGAGAGGTTATGAAACAAATGAAACCGGGGAATGCTCGGAGTTTCCCGACTGAACACGCGCATTCCGTAACTTTGCCCCAGATCAGAGTGACGTTTTTCCCGCGCATAGCCTGCCTGATCTTGTACCTGCTGTTGCTGACCACCCCCGTGCTCGCGGAGACGTTTGTCTCCGGCGAAGTCTCCGGTGTGTGGGACACGGACGGCTCCCCCTATCTCGTCACCGACACCCTGATCGTCCCCGAAGGCGATACGCTCCTAATCGAGCCGGGAGTGACAGTTGAGTTTCAGGATCAGGACAGTACAAACCAATACGCAATAATTGTGTTAGGTGCGTTATTCGCACAAGGTGAACAGGGAGATTCAATCTACTTTGCTTCCGAGGACTACCCATTCGCTGGTTTCTCTTCACCAAATACAGAGTCAATCAGGCGCCTTAAACTCGAATATTGCGTTGTCGAAGAAGCATCGCTTCCTGTTGATTTATGGTATTGTGAGACCACTATAACTAATAGTCGTATTGAATGTGCCACTACCATGGCGTACAGAACCTGGTTTGGAGTGGACACCCTCAGTCACAACGAGTTCGACGCAGTGCCGCCAGCGACATCACATACGATTACAATTAACAGCGAAGGCCCGGTTCTTATCATCGACAACAGTACGCCCAATGCTAACCTGCATGTTGATACTGATTATTATGAAGCATATATAGAGAACAATACACTTGGTTTGGTTGAGCTTTACAGAAGCAATGCTTATGTAATCAACAACACGATGTTGAATGTTGATTTCTATTGGGGTGAATATGTTATATCAGGCAATACTATCCAGGGAGCCGGTCAAGACCAGGGATTATATGCCACTGAATGCAATGTGACAATCATTAATAATGTACTTGAAGCCATCGAAATATGTGAAGTATCAGGCACTTTACAGAACAATATCATTGTGTCGCCTCTAGCTTGCGCTGTAGATTTATCATACAGTCATGTTGAGATGTCAGGGAATGTAATTTATGGCCAACAAGATGGCGTCCAATGCTGTTCCAATACAGATATGACTTTTTTTAATAATACTGTCCGTTTTCGGCGTTATGGGGTTGAAGTGTCGGATGCGGATACAACCACATTCCGGAACAACATTTTTCTTGGTGACAATGTAAATGCCACTGGAATTCAGTGCCGTGTGGGCGCTGTTCCTGTTAGTGTCCAGTACAATTGTTTCGGGGATATCACTGCCGCAGTCTTCGGATTCGAACTGGATGAAACGAATTTGGTTACTGATCCTTACCTGGCTGGCGGCATTCCCTTTGATTATTCGTTGCAGGCCAGCAGCCCGTGCATTGACGCCGGTGATCCTGACAGCCCTGACGATCCCGACGACACTCGAGCCGATATCGGGTGCTTCTACTACAACCAAACTATAGATAACCCGCCAGTCCAGACCATCCCTGAAGAGGTATTCGCCCAAACCGGGCAACCGCTCCGTATCCAGATCACTGCAACCGATGACAGCGGCCCATTTGACTTCACCTTTCCTGACTTGCCCGAGTGGCTGACCGAAGAGGACGAGCTGGATTGGGTCAGCGACACGACGGCCGTCTCGGGAATTGTACCCGAAGACGCCGAAGACTTCAGTTTTTCTGTGATTGTGGAAGACGGCGAAGGGCAGACAGACTCATCAATCGTCTCAGTGGATGTGGACCAGCGTACGCTGCTGAGTGGTGAGATCAGCGGGATTTTGTATGTGGAAGACAGTCCGTTCTACGTAGTCGAAGATATCATCGTCTCCGAAGGCGATAGCCTTGTCATCGAACCGGGGTGTGAATTGCAGTTCAGATATGTGGAAGATCCAGAGCAGCGCATTGGATTGGATGTGTATGGGAGGTTGATTGCGGAGGGGACTGTACAGGATGGCATTCGTTTTGTCACTGCTGATAGTATTACCATGGTGGGCGGCTTTCGAGGGATTTATTTCTACAGCCACACAGATACGTCACATTTTCGATACGTAGTTGCAGAGTATCCGACCTATGCAGCAAATCTCGATTCTACACACCTAGTTATCCGCCATTCCAGACTCACAGACAATTATGAAAGCATTCATATGATAAGACATTCAACTGTAGATATTGATTCTTCTGAATTTATCCAGATACAAGGCGGAACATTTACCTTTTTATACTGCTATTCAGGGAGATTTAGTCTACATAACTCTTATTTGAACGGTGCTGGTGTAAATGGCTATGCAGCAGAATTGTCGATTAAAGGCAATCTATTTGTTGACATGGCAGCTATACATCTGGGTGGGGGACATGCTGAAATTATCAATAACAGATTCTATAATCCTGGTACTGGTGTTAATTTTGATCATATGCTTACAGGGCATATTTCTAATAATTTATTTTTTGGTAATAATAGTCAGCGTTCTATAGGATTAATATCATTACATAATTATTATGATTTGTTAATAAGTAACAATATCTTTTATGGAGAAGGATCTGGCTTGGTAGTATGGCAATATCATGACGGTGATCTTCTTCCTGATATCATTAATAACGCATTTTATGGTAATAGTATTTCAGTACGAACAGAAGATGTTGGTGTTTTACTTGATAATTTTCATTATAATTGTTTTTTCAATAATGACTCGATAGCACCTGATGTTGAACTGGATAGCACAAACTTATTTGTAGATCCGCTCTTTGCTGATACCACGGACTTTTTCCTCTATGACCTATCGCCCTTGATCAATGCAGGGTGTCCAGACACCGCCTATTTCGATCTGGACAGCACTCGTAATGATATCGGCTTGTGGGGTGGGCCATTTGGCATGAGCTATACATATCCACTCTCGGTGTATCAGGAGCATCTTGATATTCCTGAGAGGTTCATCCTTGATTCGGTATACCCCAATCCCTTCAACTCAAGACAGACGGTGGTATTCGCGCTACCATGCCAAACCACGGTACAGCTCGCACTATTCAATATCCTTGGACAACCCGTTTTCACAATAGACTGGCCTCAACTCCAAGCCGGTGTACATCTAAAATCGTATGACACTTCTGGCCTAGCCTCGGGTGTCTATTTCGTGCAACTTAAGACAAGAAAGGAAGTCAGGACGACTCGCGTATTGCTTATCAAGTGACAAAAAAACACCGCGCGGAATCCAGTTGCCAGACCAGTCCCGCACGGTGTTCCAACGGATCAACACTGAAGTGTTGATCTACAAGAAGATAGGAGTTGCTTATGCTGAGGAAAACCTTCCTCCTGTTGATCGTGCTCCTCGCGGTCAGCGCCATCACGTTCGCCCAGCCGGACAGCTTGGTGTCCGCAGACAGCATCGCCGGCCCCGCGACTTGGGGCAATGACCGGACCTGGATCATCAACAACCTCAATGACGAAGTGCGTCTGACGTCCGGGATGCTGACGATCCAAGCAGGCACGACTGTCAAGTTTGCGGTTGATAACTCCCTCATCATCGACGGCGGCGCAACCTTGACCGCTTCCGGCACAGAGGAAAATCCAATCACTTTCTGTGGCACAACCTCGTCAATTGGTTCCTGGGGATCTATCAAATTCAATGGTGACACACTTGCCATAGCAACAGGAACCTTTCGCCATTGTGTGATCAAGCATGGTGGCGATCAGGAAACTGCTTACCAGAATCCTTCTGGTCCGATTGTTTTATGGGAATATGCTACCGTTGAAGTGGATTCCTGTGAGATTGACTCTTGTCTTGGCGCTGCCGTTGGTGTCGCTCACGGGGATCAGGAATATAACAACTCGATTCTTGTTGAATACTCGACTATATATCAATGCGGAAAGGGAGTAAGTATAACAGATCAGAATCCAAGCTCCCGCCCTCAAATAAAAAATAATGTGATAATGGCAATAAGTGGAAATGGTGACTTGGATGGTATTGGAGAAAAACTAGGGACAGACGGTAGTTTTTTAAATACGGATAACATACTCATTTGATTGACGGGAGTCCGATGCCCAAGTGATACAGCTTCTTTTCGCATTTCAGCAGAAAAACTCTCACTGTATCCTTTATCTCGTCCAATCCTCATAAGCGCATCGGGATAATGTATAAAGCCTCAAACAGCTCCCCAGGCCAATCTCCGTCCCTATTCACTCCATGCTGCGTCGTGTATTGTTGCTTCAACAAAGTATCCATCAACCTTATGGACTTCAAATCATCACGTGCGAATAGGGCCACCCGCCATGTTTTTCTTGTTTTCTTCCTTTGCGCTCTTTGCGGCTTTGCGTGAAACAACACATTGTGAATTCAGCATTTATACTGTATCCTCGAGATCTCCGGTAGATCCTCGACCACAACATTCGGGGAGGGGATGACAGGGGAACGGGACGCGCTTTGCCTCTGAAACCTGACAGCAAGCAGTCGGGCCACGCCTTAGTCTGCTGAGATCCCCGTTCAAGCCGGGGATGACATGGAATGAGGCCGGGGATGGCATGGGAATTGGGCCGGGGATGACATGGGAACGGGACGCGCTTTGCCTCTGAAACCCGACAGCAAGCAGTCGGGCCACGCCTTAGTCTGCTGAGATCCCCGTTCAAGCCGGGGATGGCATGGAATGAGGCCGGGGATGGCATGGGAATTGGGCCGGGGATGACATGGGAACGGGACGCGCTTTGCCTCTGAAACCCGACAGCAAGCAGTCGGGCCACGCCTTAGTCTGCTGAGATCCCCGTTCAAGCCGGGGATGACAGGGGAACGGGACGCGCTTTGCCTCTGAAACCTGACAGCAAGCAGTCGGGCCACGCCTTAGTCTGCTGAGATCCCCGTTCAAGCCGGGGATGACATGGAATGAGGCCGGGGATGGCATGGGAATTGGGCCGGGGATGACAGGAGAATGGGATCAGTAATGAGGGTGTATTCGGAAAAACCAGCGACAGATGGAGGATCGGGCAAGAATTCCTACATCCCGAAATACAGCCCATACCAGCCACGGATGATCCATGCAGCGGAACCGACAGCGATGATCATACCGATAGCGTAGAGTGGTGTCTGGCGACGTTCGCGTGCGGTCAGGGCGAAATCCAGCGTCATCATGGGGAAAAGCAGCGCCAGCAGAAGATGCAGGGGCGGATTAAATTGGGGGAAGAGCAGCGGCGCGTAGGGGTCGAAGAAATAGGAGTAGATCGCGACAACGACAAACAGGGCAACAAACCAGCCGATGTAATTCGCCCAGGGGATGCCGTACCAGCGGCCCAGGCGGGCGTGACCACGTCTGTCCCATTGCCAGAACCCGCCGTCGGTCATCACCGGGTCCATCACCAAGTCCAGCAGGAAACCGAGCACACCGACCACGAACGCCAGCAGGAGACGCATATCCATCGGGCTGGCCAGTTCCGGGTTACGGGTGGCGTAGTCCACATAGGCGATGACATCGTTCATGGAGATAATCACCATGGCTGTCAGTCCGGCCCAGTAGGTAAGAACTGTCAGCACTCCCCACATGACCATCACAACGATTGGTAACCCGCCGATAATGCGTGGTCCCAGCGTACGATCGTAGGTATAACGGCCAACATAGCCGAATTTCAGCGCCAGGATTTCACCGATAGCGGGGAGGATCATTCCGATGCCGAAAAGCGTGGCAAACTGCACCCAGCCCATGGCGATCCCGCCAAACACGGTCATCCCGCCGATCAGGGGGATCAGCAGGAGACGATAGAGCCATTGCGGCACTGTACGTCCGCGGTTGGCTGCACGTCGTGTCAGGATAAGGAAAACAACACCCGCGGCGAAGGCGACGTAAAGCGTCACCTCCACCGCGAGAAAACCGCCATGCACGTCAACCAGCATCAGGCTTCCGAGTCACGTCCAAACCGTTCAAGCGCCGTGGTCAATAGCGCCGTATTGCGTTCCATCATCACTTTCGGGTCAACCATCAATCCTGCAGCCATGGTCGCGTTGTCCAACAGCATCCAGACCGCGTTCTCAGCGATTTCCTTGACCGATTCTTCGCTGCGCAGCTTGTTCAGGTTTTGCATGATGGCGTGCTTCGGATTGATTTCCAGGTGGAAAGTGCCGAACATGAAATCATTCCGTGCCGCCGCCTGTAACACACGCTGCATGCCGGTGGTCATGTGATCGCTGGGATTGACCAGCACCGCCGGGCTGCCGACGAGACGCTTCGAGATGCGCACCTCGCTGATCTTGTCGCCAAGGACTTCCTTCATCCATTTGGCCAGATCACCGGCGTCATCCTTCGACAAACCTTCCGGCTTCTTTTCTTTATCTTCGGTTTCTTCTTTCACTTCTTCAGGAAGATCAATGTCAGCCTGATCCGCGGAGACCAGTTTTTTGTCCGCGTATTCACGCAGGCCGGACATCACGATATCATCGCCGCCTTCGTACATGTACAGCACTTCAAATCCCGCCTGCTGGAAGGCTTCCAGGTAGGGACCGGCTTCGATCACTTCACGGTTCGGCCCGGAGATGAAGTAAATGTCCTTCTGGGATTCTTTCATCCGGGAGACGTAATCGTCCAGCGAGGTCAGTTCCTGGTCTTTAGTTGCGCTGGATTCATAACGCAGCAGCTTGGCCAGTTCTTTACGGTGATCGTAGTCGGAGTACACGCCTTCCTTGATGAAGGTGCCGAATTTCTTGAAGAAATCGTTATACTTCTCAGCGTCGAAACTTGCTTCCTCATAGAGGAATTTGATCAGACGCCCGGTCATGACCTGGCGGATCTTGGCGATCAACGCGCTGTCCTGCATGGTCTCACGGCTGATATTCAGGGGCAGGTCATCTGAATCGATAACACCCTTGATAAATCGGAAATACTCGGGGAGAAGCTCTTCGGCCTGCTGCTGGATCAGGACTTTCTTGCAGTAGAGCGATACGCCGGGCTCCACACGTCCCAGGCCGAGCATCTCCTGGTTGTCGCCGGGTACGAAGAGGACGGATTTGATCGCCAGGGGAGCGTCCGCGTTGAAATGGAATGTGTACATCGGTTCATCAAACGCGTTGGCGATGAACTTGTAAAATTCTTTGTATTCCTCTTCGGTGATATCGCTCTTGGTCTTGGTCCAGAGCGCGCCGACCGTATTCACCTGCTCGTCGCCAATGAAAATCGGGAAGTCTACGAAATTGGAATACTGCTTGACCAGATCCTTGATGGTGCGTTCTTTGGCGTATTCGTACTGCTTTTCTTTCAGGTAAACAGTAATCGACGTGCCACGTTTCAAGCCTTCACGTGGTTTGATGGTGAAGGTACCGGCGCCTGTGGAGGTCCAGAGTATGCCTTCATCGTCGCTACGGTAACTGCGTGTGGTGACTTCTACCTTCTCGGCAACCATAAACGCAGAGTAAAAACCGACACCGAATTGACCAATCAGGCTGAAGTCGAGCTGTTCGCCTTCCGCTGCCTGTTTGATGAACTCACGTGAGCCGGAATGCGCGATGGTGCCGAGGTTCTGGTTGGCTTCATCAGCATTCATTCCGATCCCGGTGTCGGTGATGGTAAACGTATGGTTTTCTTCATCGGTGGTGATTCGGATTTCCAACGGGGCATCCTTGTCCAGGACATCCTTTTCCACGAGGGCAAGACGACGCATTTTCTCAAGCGCGTCTGAAGCGTTGGAAATCAGTTCACGGACAAAAATCTCCTTGTCCGTATACAGCGAATTGACCACGATGTCCAGGAGCTGTGCCACCTCTGCCTTGAATCGCAGGGTTTTCCCTTTCTCGCCGGTCTTGTCGCTCATTGGTCTATCCTCCTTCTTGCTAACGTATGTATGGTTACTGTTGTTTTGTTTTTTGTTTTTGTAAGCTGTATTCGACTCGCAAAGGTGCTATCTCTGTTAGTCGGGTTCTATAAGAGTTGTCGCACCCCTATCCTGAATGAATCGAACCACGCGACTAAATCAGCAGGAAAATCGGGACTGCTACACTTTTCTGCAAGAGACAATACCCGAACACAATGAAAAAAATGGATTGTACAGACGACTACTGGCCTTCAAACGTATACGAATAGCAGAAAAGGTAGCTGTCCCAGGATTTTCGATTGATCAAGAACAACAAGCTTGCGAAAAATTCGGTACAGTTACCTTTTCTTCCAGATTGCCATGAGTGTCTTGTATTTGAAAACATGAAAAGGTAACAGTCCCATTTTTCGCAGCCACTTTACCCTGCAATACTCATCGGGCATAGCAGGATGCCTGTTACTCTTTTCCGAAATCTTTTTCTTCTTCCCACGGTCGCGGGTTGAAACCGCTTTTCTTTTTCAACTTCTCCAGAAGTACTCGCTCGTTATCCGTAAGTTCCCGCGGGTAAACCAGCATTACTTCCACGATTAAATCTCCACGGTCGCCGTTGCGTCCCGCAAGCCCCTGCTCATGGATGCGAAAACGTGATCCTTCGGTCGCGCCGGGTGGGATGGTGGTAGCGTGACGTCCCTCCAGGGTAGGCAGGTAATAGCGTCCGCCGAGCATCGCCTCCCAGGGCGATAAAGGTAAGCTCAAACGCAGGTCATCCCCATCGGGGGAGAGGAACGGATGCGGTTTGACCTTCACCGTGATCAAGAGGTCGCCGGGCTTGCTGCCTGCCCAACCCGGAACACCCTGTCCGGGCACACGTACCCGCGCACCGTTCCGAATCCCGCTCGGTATTTTCACCTCGAGGGTTCGTGGCTTGATGTTGGGAGCGTGGGTTGGCCGGATGGTCAATCTACGTGTGCAGCCATAGAGCGTTTCCTCCAGCGCCACCTCCACCTCTGCTTGGAGATCCTTGGAGGTCTGTGCTTTCTGCATGTGGGGATCGGACGCTTTTGCGCGTTCCCAGGCAGCGTCGAAACGCTCGTCAAAATGCCGGAAACCTTTTCCGAAGAGGGACTCGAAGAAATCGGAGTGATCATCTTCTCCAGCAGCCTGATCGCCGAAGTCGAATTCCATGGTGTCGCCATACTGGGCGGTCGGCCCCCAGTTGGGCGGCGGGCTGAAATCCTGACCGTCACGCCATTGCGGACCAAGGGAGTCATACCGGGCACGCTTCTCCGGGTCGCCCAACGCTTCATGAGCTTCCTGGATCTCCTTGAACTTGTCCTCCGCCCACACCGCCTTGTTGACATCCGGATGATACTTCCGTGCCAACTTGCGGTAGTTACGCTGGATCTCCTCCTGCGTAGCCGTGCGGATAACCCCAAGGATGGTGTAATAGTCTTTAAATCGTGGCCCCATGACCCCGCCTGTAACCGGACGATCTCCCGTTCAATCGTAACTTGGAATATACAAAGGAAGATAGCGAGATGAAGGGGGAGGAGTGGTTTGTGTTTATGTGAAGGGGGGCGAAAACAAAAGGATTCGCTCTCGCGAATCCTAGTATCGGCTGACTCCCTGAAATGCAACTACTATTCTCCGCGCAACGTGATATTTCCATTCGTCGAGTGCAGTGTTGCCAGTGATCCGCCTTCATTCATGTATCCCACCATATGATTGCTCTGTGTCAGAACCAGGTTGAGGTCATCAAAGTCCTCAATTGAGATGTGGCCGTTGATCGTCTGGACATTGAAGTCAAAATCAGCATTGGAATTCATTCCCAGGTTGATATGGCCGTTGGTTGTCTGGAACTGGACGCTCTCATCCGAACTCAGGGTGCCGGGAGTAGCCGTGATATTACCATTGATCAGGATTGCCTGGTGCAGACCAACCAGTGGGTAGGCGAGGATATCACCATTGGTCAGCGAGGCGCTCATGGTCATCCTGTAAGGCAGCGAGATATCCAGATCGATGGTAATCGTCATGTCGATCATATCCTGGGGGAGTTCATCATAAACGAGCAGACGTTCGCCCTGAACAGTCGTTGACAATACTACGTCATCAATGTAATTGGCCGCTCGCCCGGATTCCTCGCATTCAACGGTTTTGGTATAGACGATTTTGACAGAATCAGAATAGGACAGGGAAACATCAATATCGCCATTATCGATACTGAGCATGAGCTGGTCCAAGGCGTCCGCATCCACATAGACTACGCCCATCTTTTGCGCACGGCTGCCGTCATCCGATTCGTCATCATCAATGACACAGCCAGTAAAGAGCAGGAGCAAGGGCAGCAACAGGACTATTCGCTTCATCAATGCCTCCGTAAACGTCAAGTTGAAAACTCTTCTGAAAGTACCCATTACCATTCCCTGATTGCCAGCCCAATCAGGATCATACTGTTATTTCCGTAATCGGGCGCGTCGATATAGGCATCTTCGAAGATGGAAGTGCCACGGTAGAACTCTATCAGCATCCCGATATCCTTTTTCCTGTTCCACTGGAACGGAAATACAGCCATTCCAGCCTGCAAACCGGCGTCGAGGGTAGTAAAATCATAGTTGGGCAGGTTGGAGCTGTTTCGAATACAGGCGCCAAGAGTAGCGCCACCACTCACGCCCAGCTTGAAAATTAGCGGCGCTCGGCCACGAGCGTCCTTGAACAGGGGAATGTTCCAGGTAAGGGGTACACGAAGCTGATGATATCCGAGCGTACGTGTGCCAACGAAACCGGCTGCCGGATCATTGTATTCAAATTCCTGGGCAAGCCAGTTCCAGCCGATACCGGTCTCGAAGGTCTGGTTGGCGAGCTGGAATTCGCCACGGACTCCTGTTCCGATGCGCGGATAGGTGGCGGAGGAGATCGCATCAACCTCCGTATCCTCAATGATGCCGCCATAGGTAGCGCCGGTGTATTTCGTAATCTTTGGAGTGAGCGTTTTACCGCCACTGCAACCGGCCAGTAAAAGCAATGCAGACACAAATACCGGAAGCAAAACGAGGGTGACAAAACGAGTCGATATGGTGAGCATGTGGCCTCCCTGCGAGATAGATGGAGTTGTTGTGGCCGATACCTGTAGATCGGTTCACTCAAACCACCCAAGCCTCTCCCACGGATTTTCCGGCGCCCACCGGGAGTGTGATGTGTGTGAAGCTTACTTTGCAATATTAGCAAAATTTGCGCCAGTATGAGGTCTGGATCAGGTTTTATTAAACTGTTGCTTATTAAGTTGTTGGCGAAAGAGAGCTATGATTTCAAGTGTTGGTTTTCTTTCACAACTGTGATGGGAACTTGAACCAGGCGCCCCTGTGCTCACTTGCTTCAGGTCAGCTTCGTAGATACGTTGTCTATGCAAGTATTTCTTTCATGTTTCAAGGAGTGTCCCTGATGGTCCGGTCTTACCGTACGTCTTCCTGGTTCATGCTGGTCTGCATCGGCATTTTCCTCACTTCACTGTTGACAGTTCCCGGTTGTTACAAGGATGACGATGACGACGATGACGGCGTCATCTCGGATACCATTGCGGTTTATAATGGCGACGGTGTCTGGGATGTCTCGGCAACTGCGATTCAGCTTTGCCTGGAAAATGCAGGGCGCGAAGTAAAGCTGTTGGACGCATCGGCATTCCAGCAGGGATTGCGCAATTATGGCGTGGTTATTATTGGTGAAGGTGATCCGGAAGAAATCTCGGATGCACTGGGATATACAGGACGTCAGAATATTCTTAACCTTGTCTCGCGTGGCGGCGGCTACATTGGTTTGGGAGCGGGAGCGTATCTCGCGGCCGATTCCATGGTGATTAATCGCTTGACATCATATGCGTACGGTTTGGGATTGTATCATGGTCTCGCTGAAGGCCCGGTTGATCTGATCGCGCCGAATCCGAGCTATGCCATGACAATTGTAAATCTTGACCAGTATTATCTTAACCCGACATCCATCGGCGCTGTACAGGTTCTTTATCATGGCGGACCGCAGTTCAACATCATCTCTCCGACAGCAGTATCTATTGCTACACTTGCTGTTACGCAGACTCCTGCGGCAGCGATATTCGAATATGGAAACGGTCGGGTTGTGGTATGTTCTGTTCAGCCTGAAATTGAAGAGGATAGTGGACGGGACGGCAGTAACTTCGGTTCCGATTTGTCGGAACCGGACTCAGAGTGGTTCTGGTTGCAGACGATGGTTGAGTGGGTGAAGAAAGAACGTTCGGAGTAGTGTTTCGCATACTGTTGGAGGTATCTGTTGGCATCAATTCATTTTCTGGGGGCTGCCGGTACAGTAACCGGCTCCAAGCACCTTCTCGAGTGGCATAATCGCAGACTCCTGCTTGATTGTGGAATGTTCCAGGGACGTAAAGAGTTACGCCTGAAAAACCGTGAACCATTCCCGGTTGATCCCAAGACAATCGACGCTGTTATCATTTCTCACGCCCACATCGACCACTTGGGCTATCTCCCGAAACTGGTCAAGGAAGGTTTCAAGGGACCGGTTTACGCGACGCGAGCGACATGTGACCTGGCAGAAATCATGCTGCGAGACAGCGCACACATACAGGAAGAAGATGCCAAGCACGCCACCAAGTTCGGCTATTCCAAGCATGAAAAGCCAGAACCATTATACACGGTACAGGATGTAGAGAAGACGCTACCGTTGTTTGTGCCGCTGCCATATCGTCAGCCGGTGCCGATCTTGGACACGGCCAAGGTATCGCTCCGGCATAACGGACATATTCTTGGTTCGGCGTTTGTCGTGGTGGAGATTGAGGAAAACGGTCAACCGACGAAGGTTGTTTATTCCGGTGATGTTGGGCGTTACAACACGCCGTTGCTGCTCGATCCCGATCCGCCGGTAAATGCGGATTTCCTGCTGCTTGAATCCACTTACGGCGACCGTCTGCACGGTGGCGGCGATCCGAAGAAGGAACTGGCTGACGTCATGCTCCGCACGTTTGAACGTGGCGGCACAGTCGTTATTCCCGCTTTTGCGCTGGGACGCAGTCAGCAGATGTTATTTTTCCTGGCTGACCTGATGGATGAAAAGGTTATTCCCACGGTAGATGTATTCCTTGACAGCCCGATGGCGGTTTCGGTGACCTGGGAAACCCGTAGTCACCCGGAAGAGCTTGGGGCCAAGTTGCTCGCAGGAATACAGGCGGAGCGTGTGTTCAAACGGCCCAATGTCCATTACCTGACAACACGTGAACAGTCCCAGAAATTGAATGATCACCAAGGCCCAGCGGTCATTGTGTCGGCAAGTGGGATGGCAACAGCAGGTCGTGTGCTGCACCACATGAGCCGACTCCTGCCGGACCCGAAAAACTCAATCATCATCGTTGGCTACCAGGCGGAGGAAACTCGTGGCCGGAAGCTGATTGAAGGGGCTGAATATGTCAAGATTCATGGTCAGCATATCAAGGTCAAAGCTGAGATTGTCAACATCTCATCCATGAGTGGCCATGCGGACTATTCCGAGATGATGCCCTGGTTGCGAAAGATGCGTACACCCATGCGGACTTTCCTGGTTCACGGGGAAGATACCGGTCTACAGGCCATGTCGGATCGTCTGCATACCGAGCTGGGTTGGGAAACGTATGTCCCGACACTGGGTGATGTGATCGAGCTGGCGGAATCTGCACGTCCTGCGGCACTGGTCGAAGCAGAAGTAGCGCAGGAGGCGGAAGATATCGCATCGGCTGGCGCTGGCCTCCAGTTCATGCAACCGGGCGCGGTTGCGGTGGTGCTGGGAAACCGGAAATGGGAAAGCGCGTTGGCGAAGTTGCCGGGAACAGTAGTGTTCCGTGAATCGCCGACAGAAGAGCTGGCGCAACGTATCCTGCGTTCGCACCTCTTCCGTGAAGTCGTCTATCTTGTCCCGGAATACGATGGCGCGGATACGGAAGCCTTCCTGAATACCCTGAAAGGGAAAGGGGTTCCCGCCTGGAAACTGGCACTGGATTGATGTACAGAGAGTTCGGCAAAGAAGGTTGATTTAAAAGGACCGATTGCTGAAACACGAAAATTGATTTGTTTTTGCGTGGCCCGGTGTGCTTGCACCCGGGCTGTTATTTTTCTGGACTCCCCCAACTGAGATTGTCATTTTTCAGGAGAACGAAAGGTTTTCTTTTTCCAGATAGGTTACCGCCTGATCCAATACCAGCGGCGGTCCAAGTAGGATCAGGGTATCCTGTGGCTGTATTCGTGTATTAGCCACATCCTGCAAGAGTTCGCTGTCACGGATAATCGCCGCTATTGTAGCCTGAGTATTCGTTCTGACTGCCATTTCGAGTATGGTTCTTCCCGCAATTCTGTCCGTATCCTCTACGGTAAATGGCCGAACTTCCAACCCTTTCAGGGACCGTATCGCACCCATTTGCAGGGAGGGGGAACGGAGTTGACGATAGCAGCTTCCACGCAATTCATCCATATGCCGCAGAACCACGTCGTTAGGCACTCCGAGATGATGCAGAACCAGCGATACGATATGCAGCGACGCTTCGAATTCCTCAGAAACGACTTCATTCGCGCCAAGATCGTACAGTTCGGTCATCTCAGTGGCGTAACGTGTGCGGACAATGATGAAAATACCAGGCACTTCCTGTCGCAAGCGGATGACGACTGCACGTAAGGATTGGGGATCGTTGATGGCGATAACCGCCGTCCCGGCATGATGGGCATCCAACGCCTCCAGCATCTCATGAGTTGCCGCATCGCCACGCAATATCGGTTCGCCTTTCTGCTTCCAGTTCTTCACCGTCTCGGGATTCATCTCGGCAATCTTATAAGGAATTCCGGCTGCTTTGAGTGAAGTCGCAACTGCACGGCCGCCGTGACCAAAGCCTATGATTAATACCGTTTCACCGCCGGGAGCATGTTCAGATTTTTTCGATCCGGTTTCCTTCTCTCGTTTTTTCGCCCAAGCTTCAGCGCCGGATACCGCCAATGGCGTAAACAGCAGGGTCAGCGCAACGGATGATACTGCTGTCTGCATCTGCATATCTGACAATACCCCGAGACTTGTACCCAACAATAGCAGTACAAAGGAAAACTCACCGACCTGTCCCAGGTACGCACCGGAACGTACTGCCGGCAAGACCGGGTAACGCAGCAGGCGTACCAATCCAAATACTATTCCGGATTTTAAAAGGTAAATCCCGGCAGCGATTGCGAGGGGAATGACAGGGGAAGCGAACAACACCCTGGGATCTATATACATACCCACGGAAACGAAGAACACCGCCAGAAACAGGTCACGAAACGGAGCGACTTCCGCAAGCGCATTGACACGATGTTCCGATTCACTGATCAGCAATCCCGCGAGGAAAGCTCCCAAAGCGGGGGAAAGGCCGATGCTGGTTGTCAGCCAGGCCGTCCCGAATACGATACCGGACACGCCCAGCAGGAAACCTTCACGTGTACCGCTGGTGGCAAGCTTGTCCAGTAGCCAGGGCACCAGCTTGCGTGACAACAAAATGACACCGCCGAATACCGCCACAGCTTTCAGCAGGAACATCCAGCCGGAATCATGCGAGTTCGATTCTACACCCGCCAGAAGTGGAATCAGGATGGTCATGGGGATAACGACCATATCCTGCAACAACAGGACGGCCAGACTGATACGGCCGTAAGGAGTGTCCATCAACCCTTTCTGGGCCAGTAGACGCAGGATCAGGGCAGTACTGGAAAGCGAAAACGCCATTCCCAGGACCAGCGCGGCAGGAAGCGGTACACCGAAACCGGACGCAACCCCGAAGACGATTCCGGTTGTCAGCAGTACCTGAAATGTTCCGCCGATCAAAGCCTCGCGTCGAAGCGCCCAGAGCTTGGAAGGCGACACTTCAAGGCCGATGGAGAAGAGGAGAAGAGTTACGCCCAGTTCAGCAAGCGTATGAATATGCTCACCATGTCCGAGGATTGGACCGGCAATCGCACCCGCTATCAGGTAGCCGATAATCACCGGACCACGGACCAGCCGCATAATCAGCAAAGCGCCAAGTGCTGTACCGAACAGAAGCAGTAAATCTATCAGGAACGCGCCCTCTTCCATGATCAGTCTCCGTTATAATGATAGCAAGATAGCATGAGGATTATAAAAAAGGGACTATTACCAGTGTTGACAAGTGTAACCGGGAGTTACTCATCCGGTACATATTCCAGCAAATCGCCCGGTTGGCAGTCAAGTGTATGGCATAAATCATTCAGCGTCGTAAAGCGAATTGCGCGGGCATGGTTCTGCTTCAGAATTGACAGGTTGGCAAGCGTAAGGCCAACCTTTTCCGACAGCTCGGTCAGGGACATCTTCCGCTTTGCCAGCACGATATCCAGGTTTACAATGATTGCCATTGCCGCCTCCTATACCGTGTAATCCTGTTCAATACGGAGGCGCACACCCTCAGCAAACACCTTTGACAGTACCAGAACAATCAGCCCGACCAGGACCAGGCCCATCTTCATGTTATAGTCATGCTGGAAATGGATCGCATCGCCAAAAGCCTGTTGCAAACTGGCTTTCAACGGACTCCAATAATATGGCGCGGTTACCACGTCAGATAGAAAAACCACCGGCTCCCAAAACAGAATGATCCAGCCAATCGTTCGGATTCGTTTGGGGTTTGCCTCGTCGAATGGTTCGCCCGCACGTAATGTCTTCATGATCAAGCGTAATTGATACAGGCCATATATCATGGCTGTCACGAGGATCAAGCCAAAAAACATTCGCAGCATGTTGATAAAATGACTGGCATATTCTGCAGGTGTGCTGACTTTTCCTTCAAATTCACAGGTGTATGTTTTATCCGGACTTGCACTATCAGCGCTAGAAACAACCTGTTCCCAGCCGAAGGCCACCGGCAACTTGATCTGCATATGTGAAGGCACAAACCCGGCTGAATAGGCCAGGAAAATGATCAGTAATAATCCGCCTGCAACATAACTGAGCCAATAGCATATGGTTACCAGAATACTAAATGCACGGACAGCGCGTGTGGGCTTGAAACTGTTCGAAGCCGAAGCATGTGGCTGAGTGGCGGTGTTGTCTTGATCAGTCATGACTGTCTCCTGTTTGACCTTATAGAAAATCAATAATTATTTATCGAATATCAATAAATAGAGTCACCTCTCTGAGACATCTGGACAGGTAGGATGTTCTATTGCGTAATCTTTAGAAATATTTGCAGTTAGAAAGGTCACTTGTGGCATGTAACGAATAGCGCTAACTAACGCTGATTGAATTTATAATGTTGTTATTAAATAGGATAGGCGCGTTGCTGGGGGCAGGAGAAAGCTGAAAACCGGAATTGTTTGCGGGAACAAATCTCGCATAGGGTCGTAGCATATTCAGACGGAACAACCGTCAGTAAAAGTTACCCTGGGGACCAACAGAGGAGGTACTCATGGTTGCGAAAAAACTGCTGCATCACTCACTGGTTGACAACGATTCATTGAAGCATTACCAGGTATGCGCTTTGGACCATCATCGATTCAGTGGTGCATGTTTTGAAAACGAACCCTTGAGGGCGTCATCTTTTTCGAGGCCCCCTCCGGGCAAATGAAGGGCATCATCCTTTGATTCGTGGGCATGCCTCCTGTAAGCGAGCCGTAACATGTTGCTTACGTTATCCTGATCAGGCTTGCGGATATTAAGCATGATGCCCGTTAAACGGACCGGCTGTTGGGCTGAAACAGGGGGCCCAGGATCTGATCTCCTGTCAAGCCGCGCCAAAGGAACCCTGGGATTGCGCCCAGGCGGCAGTCGAGGAAAAACAAACCGCCCTCATGGAAGCGCATGGGGGCGTTGCTTGTTATAGGCTATGCAGAGGTGAAAATCCATGCTGGGTGGCCCGATTTGCCAGGTCGTGATGCTGAATTCTTTGCAAGTTTCTATGGAATGCAAGGGATGTTTGATACAGTGAGTTCCTGGGGGCAAGTCGGGATTGCGCAAAGGTTCAGGATGCACGACCATGTTGAATTTTCAAGTTTTTGGCTGCTCACAAGAATTTGTGCATACTTTCGAAGAGCACGTTTCGTCAGGTCTTGATGTGATGCCTTTTTCTTATTCTTCTCCGCAATTTTAAACACCTGTCCGACTTCACATCTGCTATTTCGCATGATAGATGGTCATCAGGCATCACGTTGTAACCTCGAGAGTGCAGATACCGGTGGCAGGTCACAACGCGACAATAACAGGACGCGTTGTGGTTTCAGTATCATCGTGCATCCAGGAAAACATAGCGAAAGCTGAAAACGGAAAGTCGCGTCAAGACCAGCCACAACATTGCCCGGATGCACAAATTCTTGTGAGGAACCAAGTTTTTTCACCATCCCGACTTTGCCAACGACTTTTTGTGCGAGTGAAAGCCCTGTCTACCATCAAGAACAACATTGATATCAAGTTGATCGCAGGGCAAAATCGGGCCACCCGGAATGAACCTTGCGAAGGTTGCTCGCGTCTTATATCTCTTCCGGATGGGTTGCCAGCCATGCCCTGGCTTCAGGGCCAAGTTTCTCCGGGAACCAGGTGTTCAGGTCGTGAAGAACGTCATTGCAGCTCACCATTCTGCCGGAAAACCGGCATTGCTCAAGGCCATTTTCCACGTAATAAATCAGCACTCTGTTGATCTTTTTATCCTGGGTGGAGAATTTTTCCAGTTCTATCTGTATTATTTGTTCGGGAACAAGCTTCAAGGTTTTCACACGCCAGCCGACACTATCCTTCTCTTTCGTATTGCGGAATATCCATTGCGATCCGTCCCACGCTACCGGTGCAGCCAGGAAAAAGACCAGGTTACTCGGGATAAATATCAGGAAAATGAGAAGGGATGAGGATGCAGAATGTCCATCCCGCGACATAAACTGATCCAGCAACATGAACAACAGGACAATGAACATAATGATTACAATAGACCTTCCCATTACACGGAGTGGTTTGGGATGTGTATAGTACTTCCTTGGCTCCATCACGTGTTCCTCCAAGCTCCGAATGCCAGTCGCAGGTCTGTGAATATACAACGTGTTAAAACTTTAACCAAAACAAAAACGCGGACCTGAACAGATCCGCGTTGAAAAATCACGTATGTCTGCTATTGCTGGGCTAGTAACTCCGCCTGCTGTCGTTGCCTGCTTTAGACATGCTGCCCAGAAATTCCTCGTTGGTTTCGGACTTGCGAATCTTGTCGAGGATGAACTTCATGGTTTCCATCGAGCTGTAATCACTAAGCATGTTACGCAGGATCCAGACACGGTTGAGTACATGTTCGTCGAGGATGCGTTCTTCTTTACGGGTACCGGACTTGTTGATGTCGATAGCCGGGAAGATGCGTGCTTCCGCGAGACGACGGTCGAGTACCAGCTCCATGTTGCCGGTGCCCTTGAACTCTTCAAAGATGACTTCATCCATACGGCTGCCGGTTTCGACCAGGGCGGTTGCCATGATGGTCAGGCTGCCGCCATGCTCGATATTACGAGCCGCACCGAAGAATTTTTTCGGTTCATACAACGCTGTAGCGTCAACACCACCGGACAGGATACGTCCGGAGTGCGGGGCCACGCTGTTGTGGGCACGCGCCAGACGTGTAATCGAGTCAAGCAGAATAACCACATCCTTGCCGTATTCCACCAGCCGCTTGGCCTTTTCGATCACCATGCCGGCGACCTGAATATGACGTTCGGGACGTTCATCAAAGGTCGAGCTGACCACTTCGCTCTTGACCGTACGCTGGAAGTCGGTGACTTCTTCAGGACGTTCGTCGATGAGCAGGACGATCAGCATGATCTCAGGATGGTTCTTCTCAATCGCGTGTGCAAGCTTCTGAAGCAGCACAGTCTTACCGGTGCGGGGTGGGGCTACGATCAGACCACGCTGGCCTTTACCGATCGGGTCAAACAGGTCCATAATCCGTGTTGAACGATCAGTGGGATTGTATTCCAGGTTGATGCGTTCATCCGGATGCAGCGGAGTAAGGTTCTCAAATAAGATGCTATCGCGAACACGTTCCGGCGCTTCGAAATTGACAGCTTCGACCTTCAAAAGGGCAAAGAAGCGCTCATTTTCTTTTGGCGGACGAATTTGGCCAGCGACAATATGTCCCTTTCGCAACCCGAATCGTTTGATCTGGGAAGGGGAAACATAGATATCATCCGGGCCTGGCAGGTAGTTCGATGCCTGGCTGCGCAGGAAACCGTAACCATCCGGCAGGATTTCCAGAACGCCGTTGCCAAATATCAACCCTTCCTTCTGAGCCTGTTTTTCAAGAATCTTGAAAACGAGTTCTTTGCGGGGAAAACCGCTGTAACCTTCCACCTGGAGATCTTTGGCCAGCTTATTCAGCTCGGCTATCTTCAGAGTGTTGAGTTCGGCTAGTTCCATGGGGGGGACTTCCTTCGTGAGGTTGTAACATGTATCAAATGGATTTTTGTTTCGTTATCCTGAGGGATATCCTTTTAAGCAGCTATGCTTTTTTTTTCGTCAGGAGTTTTCTGAACCACTTTTGAGCGGGTATTTTTATCGCTATCCAGCCTGGTTTACCCAAACGATCCTGGTACGAACCGTACCTTTTCACCAAAGTCTGCCGGAATCCGGAACTGGGGTTCTGCTGGTAAAAGAAAATTATCGCTGTGGGCCTCGAAAGGCTGGATATCGGATTATAACGGGCTGATAATGCAAAGTCAAGTCATATTATCAAAAAGCCTCACCAATTGTGGCATCAAAGGACGGATGGCTTGCTACAGGAAAATGGTACGGGTATCTTTGACCCATGTCAAAACGAAACAAGCCAAATAAAAAGCCGGGAAAGACTTTCTCAGTACCGGAGGTTCAACCTGGAGACCAAAACGGATTCCAGGCGGATAATGCTGAGCCGCTTTCTGCCGAGGAGATTGAAGAAAGATTGGCAGCGTTATCATCATCTTCTCAGGTACAGGATGACTCAGCTTCAAGATTAGCCAGACCAATAGGTTACGCTAGAAAACATGGTGGTTTGCCACCCAACAAAAAGTCGCTGGGGCAGAACTGGCTGGAAGATCCATATGCATGCAGCCAGATTGCTTCTGCGGTTATGGCGCTGGGTACGAACCGTGTGCTTGAAGTCGGTCCCGGAGCAGGCGCTTTGACAGAAGCATTGCTGGAAAAGGGAGCGTCCGTTACCGCGGTAGAAATTGACCAGCGCATGATTGAGGTGCTCGGAGAGCACTGGCCGGATCATTCCCGGTTCAAAGTTTTCCATGAGGATATCCTGCAGGTGGATTGGGCTGACCTCATGGAGGAAAAACCTTTCATTTTGGCTGGGAATCTTCCGTACCATATCACGTCAAACCTTATGTTTCATGCAATGGATATGGCGTTGGAGCGTCCTGGAGTACTCAAGGGGATCGTGCTCCTGATGCAATTGGAAGTGGTGCATAAAATCATTGCAGAACCTGGTGATAGTGAATACGGTATCCTGGCGGTGTTCACCAGGTTGTGGGGGGAACCGGAGCTTATCCTGGAAGTGCCAAGGACAGCATTTCAGCCACCGCCCAAAGTGGATGCAGGTGTCTTGATGTTGCCGATAGGCGGTGAGCCACGCTATCCGGTTCCACACTGGCAGACCTTTAAGCGGTTGGTTAAAGGCACATTCAGCAAACGACGGAAAATGCTGCGAAACAGTATGTCCGGGATTTCAGGAATCGGACCGTGGGAACAGATCGATTTCGACTGGTCACGACGTCCGCAAACTATAAGCGCTGAAGAATACGCCTGGCTGGCTGCGCAACTGATACCGCAAAAAGTTAGAAAGTTCGAAGGTTGAAAAGTTGGATGGTGGATGTACCCTTTTTCTTGCGCGCAGGCAGGAATTACAAGCAAAAGGGGACAGTTTCCTTTTCTAAAGATTCAGCAAGAGGATTCAATGTTAGCGTGAGGAAAAGGATCCCGTCCCCTTTTCCCGGCAGTTTTATAGCAGAATAACATCGCGAACAGCTATACACAAAGTATTCATTATCCTTATCATCCTTTCACCCTATCATCCTGTGAGTACTTGTAGAAAATCCTGTTCATCTTTGTTTTTCCTGTAGATCGTGTGAATAGAGCGGTGCAACCATTGAGCGTGTAATGCCCGAGGAGATCGAAAACCAGACCAATCCAGTCGAACGGCCAAAACTCGAAGATCTGTTTAAAGTCATCCAGACCTTACTTGACGAACAGAAATTCGACGAAACCCGTGCTCTGGTAGAAGGACTTCATCCCGCGGAAGTAGCCGGGTTGATGGGCGGGTTTGGTGCGTTCGAACGTAATCTCATCTTCGATCTCGTGTTCCCCGATTTACAGCACGAAGTACTCGCCGAACTGGAAGAATCTGACCAGGAAGATGTCCTGGAGCGCATGACGGAAGAGCGTATCGGGAATATTCTCGGTGAGCTGGATTCGGATGACGCTGCTGACATCGCCGCCTTGCTGGATGAGCCTCTTCGCCTACGTGTTCTCGCGGCAACCGACGCCGAAGATCGTGAAGAAGTAGAACGCCTGCTCGGGTATGACGAGGAAACCGCCGGTGGCTTGATGGCGGTTGAGTTGGTGACGGTCAGCGACTCTGCCTGTGTCATTGATGCAGTCGAAGCAGTTCGTGAAGCGCGCGAACGTGAACATGTGGAAGAAATCCACTATGTCTATGTCGTGGATAAGCAGAGCAAACTTGTAGGTCGAATTTCCATTCTCGAGATGATGCTTGCGCCACGCAGGCAGGTGGTCACCGAGATCATGGACCCGGATATGGTTGTAATCCATACCGAAGAAGACCAGGAAGAGGTAGCCCAGAAGTTTAAGCGCTACGACCTTATCAGCGCCCCGGTAGTAGACAGCGATAACCGTCTGATCGGGCGTATTACCATTGACGATATCCTGGATGTTATAGAAGATGAAGCGGACGAGGATATCAGCCGTCTGACCGGTACGGAAGAGGAGCCGTTTGAACGGAACATTCTGGTCGCTACCCGCGCACGTCTTCCCTGGCTGATTGTCGCCTTCCTCGGTGAACTTCTCAGCGCGCTGGTGCTGGCGCAGTATGAAGTTGCGCTTTCACAACTTCTGATTATCGCCTTCTTCATTCCCGTTGTCATCGCTGTTGCTGGGAATGTGGGAATCCAGTCTTCGACCATCGTAGTGCGTGGATTGGGTACCGGCGAGATTCACCCGCATAATACCTTCCGAAAAGTGTTACAGGAAGTGGCTATCGGGTTGATAAACGGTACTGTCATTGCAGCCATATTCACCGGCGTGATCTACCTGTGGCGTGGCGATCTGCATGTCGCGCTGGTTGTAAGCAGCGCCCTGGTGGCTGTGATCCTGATTGCTGCTGTGACAGGCGCGACGACTCCATTCCTTCTGAAGAGCATGAAACAGGATCCGGCTCACGCTTCCGGTCCATTCATTACCATGACCAATGATGTGATCGGTCTGGCCGTATACATGATTATCACCACTTCGTTCCTTTTGTCCTAGTGCCAGTTTAGATCAAGTCTGAGTGTTGAGTCGTTTTTGAAAGTAGTGCGTATAAGGGGTAGGTTAACAAGGAGGTTCTGATGTCTACCCCAGTGAAGCTTCGTTCTTTGACAGTCGATGAAGGTCATTCCCTTCAACGGATTCGTGATCGTAGTCCTGATCCCGTAGCCCGTCGCCGTGCGATGATTTTGTTGGCGACAGATACCGGCCTGTCCCCTGTGCAGCTTCAGCAGCAACGGATGGGGCATGCCAGTTACATCCGCAAGATCGTTCATGCTTTCAATGAACAGGGTCTTTCCTGTGTTGGCAGTCAGTACAAAGGCCAGAAGCCGCTCAAGTTCGATGCTGCTGTCCAGAAGCAGATCGTTGACGTTGTTGTTACGCCGCCAGACCATCTCGGCTTACCCTTCGGCCAATGGTCCCTGGAGAAGCTTCGCGATTATCTGGTCGCAGAAGGCATCATCGAATCGATCAGCCTGCCGCACCTGCGCTGGTTGCTGCACAAGAATAAGATCAGCTATCAGCAGAGTAAGACATGGAAACAGTCTCCGGACCCCGAGTTTGACAGAAAAAAAAACGCATCCGACGTCTCTATGACGCGCCGCCGAAGGCAAACCGGCGCGTGATCTGCTTTGACGAGTTCGGGCCGCTGGAGATCCGGCCCCACGCGGGTGCGAGCTGGCATCCTCACAAGCAACCCGTCCGTCTGCCGGCTACCTATACGCGTACCCATGGCACGCGCTATCTGCTGGCAGCGTATGACATCCACAGTGATCAATTGTGGGGCTGGCAACGTCCAAACCAGCGGTGGCCAGAGGTGTTGGCGTTCTTCAAAAACATTCGGAAACGTTATCCGTCCACTGTCCGGCTCTACATCATCCTCGACAACCGTGGCTCGCATAAAAAAGCAGAAATCAGACAATGGGCCAAACGAAACCGGGTCACGCTGGTCTTCACGCCGACCTATGCATCATGGCTGAACCGCATCGAAGCTCACTTCGCCGCATTGAAAAAATTCGCGCTACGAGGACGAACCTTCATGGACCATCAAGAACAGGGCCAAGCTATCCAGGCTTATCTGCGATACCGAAACAAACACAAGCTGAAAGGTCAGTCAGACCATCGCGATAAACGAGTTAACTTGATCTAAAATGGCACTAGTGGACCATAGCAGGTGCAATGGACCACTCGCACCACGCAATCCGTTAAGAATTGATACATTCTGATACGCCGCGTACTGGTTTTGTGCAGTGTGGCCGTTTATATTGGGGAATCCTTTAACGCAGCGTAGGTATTTGGGAGGAATAGATGCGCGATCTCGTCGAGATTATCAAATCGAAGGGTGACCTGCCCGCCATTCCGGACATCGTATTACGCATTCAAAAGCTGCTGGCTGACCCAGACGTAAATTTCGGTTCCCTGGCCAAGCTCATGCAGTCTGATCCTGCCATTGCCGGACGTGTGGTACAAGTTGCCAACAGCGCCCTGTTTGGGGGACGGGCAACAATCTCGGATGTAAAGCAGGCAATCGTGCGAATCGGGCTGCAACAGTCGCGCAATATCGCGTACTCGGTTAGTGTGCTGGAACTTTTCTCAGATGTGAAAGGCATTGATCAGAAGAAATACTGGAAACACTGTTTGTCTGTCGGTTTCCTTACCCAGTCGATCTGCCGTGTGTTACGAGCCGGTAAAGATGCTGAGGATATGGGTTATATCGCAGGCCTGATGCACGATGTGGGCATCATGGTATTCGGCTACCTGGTGCCTGATAGTTATTCCACTCTGCTCGGGCGTGTTTCCGGCGATATCAGCAACCTGTCACACATGCTGCTGGTAAATGCGGAAGAGGATGCGTTTCGCATTGACCATCCCAGAGCAGGCGCGTTGTATGTGAAACACTGGTGGCCGGTGGAGGAGACGGTCATTGACGCTATTGAACATCATCATGACGAGATCGATGATATTGAACGTGCGCCGTTCATTACTCAGGCGGTTGTGGCTGCGAATCACTATTGCAACTCACATGGTGTGTTCAGTGGAGTACAGGTCCACGATGAAGATTTCAATCCCCGTTATTTCGAAATTCTCCAAATGAACGAAGAGACCTTTGCGAAGTTTGAGGATATGGCCGGTATTCACTTGGAATTGGCTGATATGTTTATAGCAAGTGCTTGATAATAAACTGTTAAGCTTGGTGCCGGAATAATAACTCGGTTGCAGAATTGTGTGGCAGTACACTTCGCAGTTCAGCGTTCGTGGAAAATGAGTATGATTTTAGCTTTGGACTTGGGATTGAAAAAGCTCAATAATAACAACAGGTAAGGGTGAATTATAGTCTTCATGCCTGTGTTATTCCTCACATTTCTCCTGTGCGTGAGAGCACGTTTGTTTTTTTATCCTTTATTTTCAGTAGGTTTCCGCTGAACAGTGTGGTATGCGGCGGAGGCCTGCCATGAATCTTAAAAGCATACAGTCTTTGATTCAAAGCGAAGCGGAGTTGCCGGCTATTCCGGAGACAGTGCTTCGTGTCCAGAATCTTGTCGCCGATCCGGAAGTAAAGATCCGTGAACTCGCCGGCATGATGCACACTGACCCGGTGATGGCCGGGAAAGTGCTGCAAGTGTCAAACAGCGTGTTATTTGGTGCAACTCGCCGGATAACAGACCTCAGGGAAGCGATTATACGTATCGGGCTTCTTGAAGCGCGAAACATTGTGTATTCGCTTTCCGTGTTGCGTCTTTTCGAATCGATAGGATTTGTCGACCAGCGAGCGTTCTGGAAGCATTGTATGGGCACAGCCTATGTTGCACAGGCGATCTGCCGTGTTTGCCGGACGGGGAAGTTTGTGGAAAACCTGGCGTACATGGCAGGATTGATGCATGATATCGGGATCATGGTGTTCGCTCATCTTATCCCGGAAGGATACAGGGAATTGCTGCACCGGGTAGCGGGTGATATCGAGGATCGCGACCACCTGCTGCTGGCTACTCATGAAGAAGAGTCCTATGGGATCAATCATGCTAAAGTGGGTGGTCTGTACATCAGGCAATGGTGGCCGGTAGATGAAGCGGTTGCGCTGGCGGTTGAAGATCATCACAACGACCTGGAAGATATTGAAGAACTGCCTTTCCTGTCGCAAGTTGTCACTGTCGCAAACATGTATTGCAATTCAGTCGGTATTCACAATGGCATCCAGGTATCCCGGACAGAAGTTGATCCGGCGCTGTTCACGCTTCTGAACATGGATGAAGCAGCACGGGAACGGTTTGAGGATTTCGCTTCCATGCACCTGGAAATGGCGGAGATGTTTATCTCCGGTGAGCCAGTCCAAGTTGCTAGTTGACGGTGAAGTAGAATGTTGTGAGTGTGTCGGAAAATGATTCAAACTGGTTCATGAGTGTGACCCCCCAGGTGCCTGAAGACGGGAAATTGACTTCTCCCTCGTACACGCCATCGCCAACATGAACCGGTGCAATATTGGATGAAGATTCCTGTCCTGTCAGCAGTTTGAACACCCTGAGATCAAGTTGAAAAGTTGTATCCTGTTGAAAGGTCAGCATGCCGCCCTGTGGCGACCAGATTCCCACAGAAAAATCCTGAATTCCTGCTTGTGCGTTGGCAGGTTCGAAAACGGACAACACCTGCTGAAATCGTGATGTATTGAGAGCTTTCACACGTGGGTGGGTATCTGGTTGAACGACTCGCACCTGGTCCTGTGACATCTCATATGCGTTCGGGCTGTGCAGAGTTAGTTCAAAATACCAGTCACCGGTATAGGCTGGCACAAAATAACCGGTATATACATCCTGCATCGGGTCATAAGTGAGTGTACCTGTGCATGGTGTGCCTATGATCTCTGAATCATTCTCATGAAGACAAAGCA
Organism: bacterium; assembly: GCA_963669175.1. GTDB lineage: Bacteria > Electryoneota > Electryoneia > Electryoneales > Electryoneaceae. Next base: position 4,006,092 of record OY769902.1, on the reverse strand, counting down.
GGGTGAGGGAGACATTGTTATTCCCCGCATCCCAACCATTGGGGAACCAGAAGGTTATCTCCTGCCAGGCAAGCAAAGGTCGTTCCGTTCGCCCATATAATCCGCCACGCGATTCATCCAGGGTAAACTCGGCCCATTGATAGAGTTCCTTTACCGGAGAATCATTCTCTTCGTCATCATCAATACATCCGGCACTCAAGACTGCAATCAAGGCTAAGCAGAAAAGGGGGAAGAACAAATGCTGACTTCTTTGAGCTGACAGGTAAGAAAGCATTCTTTTTTCCAGGTGAATGGATAAGCGTGGAAGTTCTTTTCGAGATCAAAGATACAAAATTGGACAAAGAAAAACCGCATCCCAAAGGGACACGGCTGCAAAACTGAAACATCTTTGCATCTAGTCACGCACACCGGTTAATGAAACCAGCAGGTCATGATCCAGATGAATGGGGCGCCGGGTGCGAAGTTCGTCCATTTCACACCGCCAGCAGCGGTTATACACAGATCGCCAATTGGCTTTCTTTCCGCAGCAGGCGCAGTGGCCGGTGTTGGACCCACGACCCGAAACAGTTCTTTTTCCGCGCCGTTGCTTGTGGATTGGCAGGTAACTCATCTGGGGCCTCCTCACCGTTAGTTCCGTCCGTTTCCCAAGTCCTTGTCACATTATCTATTGTCAACCATCTGTGAACTTGAGGTGTTGACGTTCTGTACCGTATAAGGCAACCCACATGCCACATTCTTCTCAGGAGGAAAAGGCAGATGAAAAAAAACTGGTAGGTAAAAAAAATTCAATACTTTTCCGAGGAGGCAGTTCCTTTTTCAAGATATGAAGACAGCAAAAGTGAAGGGTATGGTTTACGCGGACCTGTGAATGACATGCACAAGCAGGTGAAGGGGCTAACCAGTATGAAGTATGCAACGCTTGGCATACCAGTGCATCTAACCAAGTGCATGAATCTTGCACATACAAAAGGTGGTTGCTTTTCTTCTGAATCTTGTCGGCGAGTATGAAGCAACAATGCAACTTGCCTGCATGATCATGCGTATCTACTTTATCAATGCAAGATGTACTTCGAGCCGGAGGTAAAAGGATTCATGCTGGAAAGACGGTATGCCGCCACTTTTGTGGCCATTTTTCTCATTGGTATTACGTTCGCGTCGACTCTATGCTTCGCAGCGAAACCTGCTGATTCAGATACTGACTTGGTCTCGCCTCGCTACGAGCGACCGTACAAGATGCTGGAAAACAAGCGTGTAGACGCTGAATCCGGGGTAACTCTCGCATGGTATAACGTGAATGAACGCTATAGCGGTAAATCATCAGAATTCATTGCTCGGGAATTTCTCCGGGCGCACAAGCAGGAAATCGGTAACCTGGATGGATTTGAGGATTTTCAACTGGTGACCGTCAAGGAAAGCTCGGGCGGCACACATGTACACATGCAGCAGGTCTATGAAGGCATTCCTGTCTATCGTGCGTTCCTGAACGTATCTATGGCCAGCGATAAAATCCTGATGGCGATCATCAATCCCTACCCGGGGATTACGTTGACCTCCCTTGTGCCGTCTTTTTCTGCAGAAGAAGCCCACGAGAAGACAAAGCAGGCGCTTCGTGGGGCGCAACCGGATCTCAGCGATCCGGAAACGGAGCTGGTCGCTTATCGTGATCAAGATGGCGATGATCACCTGGCCTGGCATGTATCCTTCGCATCCATGAACCCGATGGGGGATTGGGAAGTGTTATGGGATGCGCACAACGGTGAGCTACTTGAAGTAATTGACCGCATGTGTTATGTCGATGGCAGCGGTCATGTCTTCAACCCGGATCCTTTGACCACAGCAGAGACGACTTACGGTGGTTCGTATTCGGATAATAACGATGCGGACTGCGACGAGCTGAATGATGAGCGTTTCCAGGTAGATTTGCTGGATTTGACTCAATCCGGCGATGAATATGAACTCGCAGGTCCGTATGTAGAACTGGCTGATTTTGAGTCGCCATATACAACCCCTGTGACCGCCGCAGATCCGGATGCTTTTAATTTCACTCGATCAGAGTCGGGGTTCGAAGATGTCATGGTGTACTATCATATAGATCATGCACAGCGACATTTACAGGAACTGGGTTTTGATAATGTGCAGAATGGTCCCATACAGTGTGATCCGCATGGATTGGATGGAGCGGACAACTCCCATTACATCCCTGCGACAAACCGTCTCGCCTGGGGTGAAGGCGGGGTCGATGATGCGGAAGACGCAGATATCATCTACCATGAATACGGCCATGCGATTCAGCATGACCAGATTCCGAACCTTGGTGGAGGTCATTCCGGGGCCTTGGGTGAAGGTTTCAGCGATTATTGGGCTGGTACATTCAGTGCAAGGCAAAGCGACTATCATGATACCTGGTTTGCCAATTGGGATGGACATAATCCATACTGGGACGGTCGTGTGCTGGATTATGCCGGGGTTTATCCCGATGATTGGCTGGGTGGGGCAAATATTCATCATGACGGCCAGATCTGGTCGAGCTGTCTCTGGAGTATTCGTGACGATATCGGCGCTGATATTGCCGATGCTGTTGTGATCCAGGCGCATTTTTACTGGGCTTATGGTACAACGGTTGAAGATGCGGCGCAAACCTTGTTAACCGCAGATCAACAGTTGAATGGCGGTGCGAATTTTACGGCCATTGCCATAGCTTGCTACAACAAGGGCTTCATCGATACTCCACCCATTACCGGTGTTGTTGCCGGCAATGTCTGGGACGACTTCTCGGAAGAAGCCCTTGAAGGGGCAACGATTTCCATTGAAGAGGGCGGAGCAGTTCAATCCGATGAACAGGGATATTTTATTATTCAGAATCAACCCATAGGTGATTGGGTGATTACGATTAGTAAAACTGGTTATAATGATTTTACAGATACGATTACAGTGACTGATGGGGATACTACCGAGGTTTTCGCTTACCTGACTCGTCCACGCATTGTGCCTGTACCGGAAGCGCTTTCCTTTGATATCAATGAAGATGATATACTGGATACGCTGCTGGTTTTGTCGAACGAAGGTATTGGTGAAACCATGTGGTCACTGCAATGGCGGGTTCAGGATGCTGAGCAGGTGATTCCCTGGACGCTGGATGGTGATTTTGATATCATGGAAGCATCCGGCGACACACGATTGACCGGAACTGCTATTCTGGATGGCCTGATCGCAGTGGCAGGCGGAAATGGTAATGTGAATCCCAATAAAATCTATTTCTTCAATGCTGCCGGTGACATGGTGGCCGAGGTGGACCAGCCGACCACCTCCTTCTACGGTTTTTACGACCTGGCTTCAGATGGTGAATTGCTTTACGGGACAGAATACGACTGGATTATCGGTTTCGATACGTCCGGCGAAATTCTGGATTCAATACCGGCCCCGTTTGACGTCAACCGGGGAATAACCTATGATCCCGATCATGACTGGTTCTGGTGCTCAAACGGGGCATCGGATATGGTCGCGGTTGACCGGGATGGTGTGATTCAAAATGAAATAAGCATTGATCGCAATATTCAGGCTGTCGGGTGGTATCCGTTTGATCCGGAAGGCATGCCGTTGTACGCGACTACCGCGACCGGCGGGGTGCCACGCATATACCGTGTGAATCCTGAAACCGGTGATTCGGAAATCATAGAGGATTATGCATCTACTGACAATGGGGTTGTGATTGTCGGAGCTGATTGCGGCACGGGAATAGAAGGAATGGAGAACACCTGGGTGTTCCCCGTGGTTCTCATTGATGCGGGGCAGACAATTGGCCAGTTGAAGCTTTACAAGCTTGGAAACGCTGTAGCGTATGCCGATGTCTTTCCCAAATACGGAACCCTGGACGCATCACAGGCAGACACACTGGCGCTTTCCTTTGACGCGACCGGGCTTTCACGAGGCTATTATTATTCTTTCCTGGATATTATCAGGCCGGGACTTGAAGATACCACGACTGTTCCGGTGACCATGTATGTTCATTCTGTTGGGACAGATGATACGGCTTTACCATCCGTCTTCTCGCTAAGTTCTGCATATCCAAACCCTTTTAACCCTTCTGTTGCGTGGCAGATTGAATTGCCCGGGCAGGCGGATCTTTCGATCAGGGTTTTTGATATCCTGGGACGTCAGGTTGCGCAACTCACTTATGGTATGCTGTCCGCGGGAAAACATCAGCTTGAATGGAATACTCACGGTGATCTGGCGTCGGGGATTTACTTCGCCAGGATTCAGTCGGAAGCGTACAATGTCAATAAAGTAGAAAGGCTTCTGCTTATCAGGTAATTTCCGGCGTAAAAGTGCTCCCTGTCCGTTTCTTCAGTACCGGCATTGTAATATCTTCCGGTTTACATTTTTCATTGAAACGGTTATACAACGGGCTGCATGATGAGTGATCTACCATTCTTGCAGGCTCCACTTCGTTCTCATGAGGATGTCATCGCGCGCGCATGCGAGATTGGCAAGGTGCGTGGTCTCTCCAAGGTAGTCGTAGCTGCCGCGGAAGAGGATGATGTTCTGGCTGCCATGTGGGGCTGTAAAAACGAAGGTATCAGCGATGCGATCCTGGTCGGATATCCGGACCGCGTGTATGAAGCGCTGGACCTTGCGGAAGTACCGCGTGACGCATTTGAAATCGTTGCGGTTGCAGATGAATATGAAGCTGCAATAAAAACCGCAGAACTTGCAGGAGCAGGGGAAGCCGATGTGGTGATGAAAGGTTTCCTGAAGACATCAGTCCTGCTGAAAACTCTCCTGAGTCATACCTATGGATTGCGTGACCGTGAACTGGTCAGCCATAGCGCAGTCCTTTCCATTCCCAAGTACGGTAAGCTGCTGAACCTTACCGATGGCGGGACACTGATCAAGCCGACGCATGAACAGAAAATGACCATTGCTGCCAATGCAGTCAATGTCATGCGCGCCATGGGGATTGTGAAACCGCACCTTGCGGTCATGGGACCAATTGAACAGGTTCGTGACGCCGTCCCGGAAACTGTCCAGGCCAGGGATCTTGTTGCGGATTTGAAGAAGCGCTGGGCCAACTTCATGGTTCCCGAAGGACCGCTGCCGCTGGACCTGGTTGTGACTGATCCCAGCATCATGGGCCTGAAAGCGGATTACAAGGTCGCCGGACGAGCTGATATTCTTCTCGGTCATTCCATTGAAGGAGTGAACATCACCGCCAAAGCTCTGATTCAATTCGGAGGAGCTGTTTTCATGGGGGTTATTTCCGGGGCGAAAGTGCCGATCAGTCTGGTCTCAAGAAGCGATTCCATGTTGAACAAAATGTCTTCCATCGCGTTGGCAGTATGTCTTGCTGATTATGAGCAGAGAGGTTTTGAGCCACTGCCGCCTTACAATGATGCAGGAAACGGGGAGGACGTTGGCTGATGGCGAACAAACTGTTTGATCCAATACGCGAGCTGGTCGTTCAGCGGGTAAAAGACCGTGGCCGTCCCTACAAGGTTGGCTTCATCCTCAGCGCAGGCGATTTTCCCGTAATGGGATCATTGAAGATACCGCTTCAGCAGGGGTGGGTGAGTCCGGTGCTTTACGGTGATGAAGATCTGCTGCGAAATGCGCTTGCACGGTTCAATTTTAACATCGGTGACTTTATCATTGCCGATGCGGTAGACCGTGAATCGCGAGTTACGACGTTGATCGAGTCGGTGGAAGCTGGCGGGCTGGATGCACTGTGTTTCGGTGCGGATGCCATGTTGCGCAATTTCAAGTTCCTGAGGAAATCGGAAAAGAATTTCTTCAACAGCGAACTGGGGACATGCGGAATTGCCGCGCTTGCTTTCCCGAACCGTGAAAAGCTCTTATGGGTTGCGGATATGGCTGTCCGTCCCGAACCTGATGTTGACCAGTTGGAGAAAATCACTCGCCATCTTGTCAATACCTTGCTCAAGTCCGGTATTGATAAGCCGCGTGTCGGGATGCTTTCTGCGGTGGAAGTGAAAAATCCAGGTATGCCTTCTACGATGGTTGCTGCTGAAGTAGCGGATCGTTTTACTGATGACAACGTCTTTGTCGAAGGCCCAATTTCCCTGGATATCGCGGTCAATAAAATGGCAGCGGAGAAGAAAAAGGCGAAGGGTGAGGTTGCCGGACAAGCGGATGGAATAATCGGTCCGAACCTGACAGTCTCACGTACTATCTACCAGTCGGCAGTGACTCTATGTGGCGCCCAAGCCGGTTCTGTGATGGTAGGTGGAATGACGCCTGTAGCCCTTGCGGGACGTGCTGATGGGGCTGAAAGGCTGGCGCTTTCTACATTGCTGGCTGTTGCATTGGTTGACTAATTGTAGAAAAAGTAAGACTTTACATTGGGCCTGTTGACGACTTATACATGTGAAGTTGTCGGCAGGCTTTTCCTTTCTTGTTGGAGACCAGTTGTGCATCTAATTGTTTGAAAAGGATTTGTAAACGAAGAAAGTTGTTGTAAATTCTTACAAAAGGGTTCGGTATAGTATTGAGGGGACCGAGCGGAACATGCCTGTTATCTTTATTGAAGCTGCGATGGTTCAACCACGAAAAAAGCATGCGTGGATGAACAAGTGGGTACCCAACGAAATCCTGAACGATGAATGGGTGCAGATTCGTAATCCCGGCCAGCAGGATGTAAAGCTGGATGGTTTGGAAATCAGGCATCTTGTGTATATTGGTTTTGGAGATAATGTCGAAAAGAAAGAAGCGCTGGTCGCCAAACTGAATGGAGTCCTTCCCAAGGGAGTAGCGTTACGTCTGCATTCCGGGAAAGGAAAGGCATGGCTCGATGAAAAGACGAAAATAATTCATGCTTACGCCAATCCTCAGGATAGCGAATTTCTGTACCAGGTGGCCAAGCCGGATTGCCTGATCCTGGCATCCGCACAGGGACATGTGGATTATGCCTGGTACCATCCGCCGCTTATCGAAGGCAAACGTGTGAAACGGACTGACCGTCTGGAAGAGTTCAAGATGGTGCAGATTGTCAAACAGGATTGAGAGTACGATTTTTTGAGATAAAAAGCGGGACTGACAACGATGTCAGTCCCGCTTTCGTGAATGAAGGGAATAGCAGTAAAGCTTGTCAACCATGTTCCATCATGTCATTCCCGAGCCTGACCGGGGATCTCGAGGTTCTAGAATCTGAAACCTGTTCTACTTACTATTAGGAAATATTTCCGGTAGGTTTTCAGTTGATAGTGGTTACTTTTTCTTGTCCTTTTTCGTTGTATCTTTTTGTTTATCTTTAGGTTTAAGGTCAGGATGATACTGCATCACCAGTTTCTGATATTGGACCACTGTACTACGTCCGAGTCCGGTAGTACGCACAATTTCCATCAGATTAAGTTCTTTGACCATCAGGAACTTGATGTTTTTGTAAGATCGCAAGTAACGACCCACCGCTTCAAGGGTATGCGTGGTCAAGCGAGCGATATCCGGTTCCGGATAGCCCTGTTCGTACAGGTCAATGATTGCGGCCTTGTGTGTGGGACGGCTTCCCTGGTCCAACATGATTCCTTTCGTCGGCAGGATGTCATCATGCGTTTCATGATACTGTTGGATGTACTTGCCAATGGTCGTCAGCGACCGGTTCAACAACACACTCAATTCCGCGCCGCTTAATAACCCGCCTTGTTCGTACGCGCTTTTCACCAACCGCGCCAGCACTGCAATATCCCTGTCGCGCTGTTTGCCCGCACCGTCTTTTCCATAGTGGCGACGAATACGATCAACCACATCTTCTTCAGTGACAAGCGGAAGAATGACGGTCTTCACCTCATAGTCTTCTACCCGTGTCCCATAGCTGGGCTTGTGGCACTGTGCACCTGTCGTACGCCACACAATACTGCCACCGCTGCGTTGCTCGATATCCGGATAGAACTCACGGTGCAGTTGCATGATGTCATCCGCCACCATGGCCAAGACCTTGTGGCTGCCAAGAATCTTGTACTGCTCTTCCAACAACCGGATGATCGCAGTGCGAAAGTTCCGCTTCGGCAGGGATTCATAACGGTTCCGTACCTCAGTTTTCATGGACGCCTCCGCCACCTTGTCCCGCTCTTTTTTTTGAGGGATACTGTGCTTGCAACTGCTCCAGAAGTTCGACATAGCTTGTCGGCCAGTGATCACCCTGTTTGTATTTTGCAAACAGATCCAGGTACTCACCCGTCAACCGTTCGCTCTGTTGAAGCAGACGGCTCAGGTCGGTCAGCTCGGTAATGTCATGGCTAAGCAGAAGCAACAAGCGTCCAAACGTACTCACATAGCGCTTGATCGCAAACGCGCTGTGACGTGTCAGACGGATGATCTCATCATAGGTCCGGCCACCCAGGTACAAATCAACGATCCGTGCCTTGTGCGATAACCCACGCCCAATGTCATGGTCGTAGCCACGCGTATGCACCGTATTCCCGTCAGCAAGCAGCAACGCAATATCCTTGCGGATGGTCCGATCTGAAACGTGCAGCAGACGACTCAGATCCTCCTGTGTCAGCAACCCACCCTGCTGGTACGTCTCTTCGGTTAGCCGAAGAATCCGTTGCTGACGAAGCGATGAAGCGCCCAGTTCGCGCAGAACATCCAAGTCCTCAACACCGTCATCCAGTGTCAGTTCGACACGAATCAGGTCTTGTTCGCGTAAGGGACGACCGTGACGAGCTTTCTTGGACGCACATAAAAAACGAAGCTTGCCAAGCGTTGACGGCATCGTACCGAACAAACAACGCTTGGCAAGCTCCAATATCCCCGTACTCGCAGCCGGTGAAAGCTCAAACTCGCGACGAAGCGAGTTCACAAACACCTGCTCCGGCGTCTTCTCCATACACCGGTCATACAGGCTCGTTGAAGTATGTAACATCTTGTCCTCCAGCATGTTACGCGATCGCTTCCGATTGCCAACCCGAATACAAAGGTCGCAAACAAGAAGCAAATCGCCAAACCTACCGGAAGTATTTCCTTATTTGACCAGGAAAATCCTCTGTACTTCATTCATCTGTCCCGGACTCTCGGCACGAACAAAATAGAGCCCGGAAGCCCAGTTCGATCCCTCAAGGATCAGACGGTGATACCCCGCTCGCATATCGTTGTTGACAACCGTTTCAACCAGTTCACCGAGAATGTTGTATACCTGTACTTTCAGGTGGCTGGCCTGGGGCAATCCCACGACCACAGTTGCTGTCGGGTTGAACGGATTCGGGTACAGGGCTGCGATACTGTATTCCGTTGGCATCCCTGCAAATGGTTTTTCCGGTACTGCTGAATTCGGGGCGATGTGGAAGATGAAATCCTCATCGCATTGCGTTGTGTCATTTTCTGAACCGGCCAGCACCCACCAGGTGACCTGTATTGTTTCTTCCCAATACTCAATCCCCAGCGAGTCCGCCAGGTTGATGACGAGTGCTGTGTCTGCTAAATCGCTATAGTAAAGTGTGTCCGTATCCTGTCCCTGAGTATACTGGTAATACAGGTTATAACTGGTTGTTTCGTTCGGGTCCGGATCATTCGCCGCTTCCCAGCGAAGTGTGGCCGGGGTGGCTTCTTCGACAGCCAGTGTGTCATCGTTTTCCGGTTCCAGTAGCGCGAACGCAGGCGGCGGTTCCGGCACCTGCACATGGAACCACCAGCCATCTGTGCCCTGGTTGGCCCATACGCTGTTTCTCAGCTCATCAACCGCTTGTACCCGCCAGAAGATATGGCTGTCATCCGGGAGCTCATCCAGTTCGTCAAGTGTATTCGCTGTTGCACCACCTGACAAGGCAGTCCCCGAGATCTGTCTGGCCTTGGATGGATTTTTGGTCTTAACCTGCATGGCTTGTGGCGCCGTCTTTTTACGGGCAACCGATGCAAACTCTGAGCTGTTGCTTCTGGTGAATACTTCCATATCCATTCCGGTCAGGATCAGGAAAGTATCTTGGGTTGTCGCCACAGCAAAATCGGAGAAGTCACTGTTTTGGGACCACTGAACGACGTACGTCAACGTGTCGTCAGGATCTGGATCGTACGCTGCATTCCAGCCAACTGTCACTGTATCTGTTACAACGGTGTCTTCATTTGCCGGGTAGGCCATATCAAAAGCGACCGGCGGTTCCGGGACAAAGACTGTGAAGGTCTGGCCGTTAATACCGGGAGCTGCAAAACTCCGAAGACTGTACAAGTTACGTGTGTTCACACGCCAGTAAATGGTTATATCATCGGGAAGTTCATCCAGTTCTTCCAGCAACCTGTTCTGTATAAGGAATTGTTGAATTTCCACATCGGTAATGGTGAATTCATTATCCAGTGTGTATTCAAGGGTAGAGGGTGCGAATTCTGCCGAAGCGGACCATTCAACCGTATACAGGTAATCATCCGGTGTGAAGAGGATCGCGATCCTGTCTTCCAGGTACGCTGCATTGTATACAACCTGCAACCCGTCATCCTCATCACCGTTCTCTATACCGATACAGGCGATATCCAGGTCCCCGTCCATGTTCAGGTACTGGAACTTGATCATACCGTCAGGGTACAGGATTACCTGGAAATAATAATCCCATTCTTCGTGGCTGTATTGACGGATATTCAGCCAGGACACCACAAACATGGTTGAGTCACCCCAGGTGTAGATGTCGCCACGATAATTCGGACGCAGGTCGCACCAGAACGGTGCGATCATGGCGGAGGGACCATCGTCATTCGGGATGCCACTATTGCTCCAGTCGGCATCATCAGAGGTGAGGAAGTTCATGTTTCCGTTCGAACCGACATGGACAGTTTCGTATTCCTCACCATAATAGGTAAACGGGAAGGGGATTGTCGCCGGAGCGCAACCATCATCGATATTGCTTGCATCTGAAAGGGTTCCAATTTCGGAAATGTCCACCCAGTCAAATGCCGGGCCGCCATGCTCCTTGTTGTCAATCCAGACATGTCCGAAGGAATCCGGACCGCCATGATCATCCAGCTCGGATTCACCAGCCCCGAACGCAATCTCAGACCCCTTTGGCAGGTCAGCAAAGGCTGCATTTACGTACGTTTGTTCATCCAGTTCGGCCAATGCAAAATCTTCAGGCAGGTAGGATGTTTCCGGGGCAGTCCAGGTCACTGTTACTGTATCATTGAGGACAGTTTCTCCGTCAGTCGGAGTGTCAAGAGAAAACTCTGGGTAGTCCGGTGTCCAGGTATAAAAGCGCCATGTGTCGGTCCAGGTCGTGTCCAGGTTATCCCAGGCCAAGACCCTCCAATACACGGTAGCATTGATTTCCAGATCGTCGATTGTTGTGAATGTGTCAGTTGTCGTGAATGAACCGTAATTCTCTGTGAATTCTATATTTGTTGCCCAGGATACCTGGTAAGTGATATCGGCCAGTCCATCCGGATCGTAGGTTGAATTCCAAACCAGGTCTGTTTCTTCCACGTTCCACAATGTTGAGCGTTCAAGCGGGTAATCCTGCGTGAATTCGGCTGGTGGAACCGGGCGGTAGGTCCGGAAAGACAGGGTGTCGTTGGCCCATGTGCCTTCCGTGTTCCGGTCCGTGGCGCGAACAGTCCAGTAATAATCCTTGAAGTTCAGCAGGCCGCTGACATCAATTGTAGTATCCTGGATGCTGTCGCCATCCGCAACCATCCACATGGTTGACATGTTTGCCAGCGTATCCATCCATACATCATAACGGGGGATATCGTACAAATCCGGGTCAGATGTGCTGTACCAGACCAGTGTCGTATCCAGGGTATGGCAGGTGTCGCCGCTGGTCGGTGCAAACAGGTCAAATGCCAGGGGAGAAGCGCTGCCTTCCTGGCTGAATCCCCAAGCGGTCGCAGTACTCAATTCACTCACATTGCCGGACATGTCAACACCGCGTACCCGGAATCCATAACTCTGCATGGGTGTCAATCCTTCAACGCGTGTATACTGAAGGTTTTGCCCTACCAGGTTCGGGTCGTTCTGTATTGTCCAGAGAGTGTTGTCCAGATTAATAGTTTCCGTGGTTCCGAAATAAACCTCATAGGCCTGGAAATAGGGATCATAGGAACGTGTACTCCAGCCGATTTCCATGAAGTTATCACCGGCATAGTAGATATAGGGAGATTGTGGTGCGGTTGGCGGTGTCTCATCCAGGTACTCGTACATGTTATGTACGCTCTGAACCAGGCCTTCTAAACTTGTCTCGAAATAGCGAAGAAATGCAGCCCAGTTCGCTTCTGTTGGCGGCGCTGTGCCGGCGTAGTATTCAAGCTCGGTAATTTCAGCATCCTGCAAAGCCCAGGGAAGCTCATCCAATTCAAAATGCAGCCAGTGATCATAGGTCTCATAAGAATTGGTGTTCTCTCTGCAAGTCCACATCTGCGGACTGTCCGGGTATCCTGGTAAATAGCAATCACGGGAAATACCTGCACCACTTTCAATGTGAGTGACACCCCAACCACGCCAGATGGCGAACATTTCCTGGACTTCAACTTCCTCCTGACCTTCCATGCAATAATTGGCCGGAACCATAATTGTCGGACAGCAATTCACCCAATCAAAACCCGTATAGGACAGGTCGCGTGTGGGACGGTTCGGATAGCCGTCTGCATTGCCGCCGCTGACTTGCAGGGTTGGCTCGCCGTTGTGGGATTCAGTGTCATAACTGTGTACCTGTATTACCAGGTCATGCAGTCCCTGGCTCCGTGTTGTATCCACGAAAAACTCGGTAAACCACTGGAACGGCAGGTTGCCGTTTCGCGACGGGTCAGACAGGGAACGACTGTTGTTGTAATCTTCACCTTCCACCGACATGACTTCACGTCCGGTTCCCCAAAGCGCCAGTGAATTGAAATCACCTTCAAGGAATGCCTCAACGGCATAAGGTGGGGCAATGAAGTCGTCATTGACGTGGCAAACCTGGATATTTACGCCCGGATACTCAGCGTCCGGATTAACAATGTACAAACCCCAACCGTAATCGAATCCGCCGATCACATCATCTTCAGGACCGGCGTAAAAACCTGTATCCACATAGGCGGTGTTAATCAATTCACGCAACATGTAATACTGATTGCCCGTCTCTGTGTCTGTGAAATAGACAAACTCGTAAGGGAGTTCATTCTCACCGATTAATCCTTCAGCCGTCTCATGGTCACCGAGCCACAATGCCTGAAAAAGATGCAGCCATAGCGCTTCCATGGTGCCCGCATCTTCTTCTTCGATGTATTCGAAATTCCCGAATCCACGTGTTTGCGGATCAAGTTCGGGGGGGATATGGTCGTTATAACCACCATCAACTGCGAGTCCTTCGACGGTACGAGAAAACCAGTTGTCGTAGGCACAGGCTGGTTCATCACCCAGGATGAAACCACGTAACGAGCCGGTCTCGTACACTTCGCCAGAAGCGGGAAGGGAAAAGATACCTGTCAGGACTATCGCAGTAATCAGAAAACGGTAGCAACGGTGCATGGGAAGCCCCTGGTAGTAGTCGATACTTATAAGCTACGGCTTGCTGGAGATTGCCGCAAGAAGTGAGAAAATGGTTTGTGAAGCTGTTTGCGTAATAATTACAACAAGATAAATTGTAACCCTGTCGGGGGTAAATGATAATGAACGATCGATCAGTTTCCCTCTTTGATGTACCGATAACCTGCTGCGCCGCCCCAGACCTGTTTGCCTGAATCGTTGAATCCTTTCTCCCAGGAAACAAGGACTGAATCGGATATGGTCAATTCTGTGATGGTGTACCTGGAGCCGGGAAGTCCACCGTCACAACCCTTCCCCTCAGTCTGGCCAGAGAAACCACCGTCTGCTTGAAGCGTAAACAGGATTCTGCAGTCAGCCATGGTGATGAGAGAGTCAGGCGTCAATCCGGAGAAGGCCGAAAGGTCGCGTCTTGCACCGGCATATTTGAGCGGGTCACCCGGGAGCTGATAGATATCGCAAACGAGCTTCTGGTCCTGACGCATGTACAGATGATACACACGCTGCTTGTAAGGGATGTCTTCACGCACGCCCAGAGCCTTTTCCACGTATAACCAGTGACCATCTGTGCGTGTTGTCCAGATGGGAAGCATGATAAGTCGTGTATCCTGGAAATTGTCCGGATCGGCCGCAGCTTGCGATGCTGAACTGAATACTCCGGTCATCATGTTGGCGAGACGGTCCAGGTCAACTGTAGAAGCGGGTGATTTTGCCTGATCGCTCGTTGTTTTGCATCCAAGGGAAAAGGCGAGCGTACTCACCAGGAAAAGCGCGAGGAAGACTTTCCGTTGCATGATTTTGTCTGTGCGCATGTTTTCTCCACTTGTGAACCGAATCAAACGATTCGGGCTATTATGCCAGTTCAATAGTTGCGTGTTTCTCCGAATTCAGATCCAGAATCTTCGGAGTGATGTCCGCGCCAACCGCGTTCTGGATAAGAACCAGGAAAGGACGATGTGGATCTGACTCGTTTGTTTTGGCTACTACTCCGACATAGCCTTCAAAAGCATGGGTGGCCGTTTTGTTGATGCGGACCATCGAACCCTTGGGAAAGACCGATATCACTTTACTCAAGGCTTTCACAACCCAGGGATTCCATAATCCGGTATCACCATTTACAATTTTCTGTATCGCAATATCCGGGGAATACACGGTTCCGTCCTGTGTCCCGGAAACCATGTTGTCGTAGACATTTGCCACTGCCAGAATTTCGGCATGGCGATGAATGAAGCCCTGGTCTTTGCCACGGTCTTTTATCGGAGGACGTCCAAAGCCGCGAAGTCCCTTTGGAAATCCTTTGCCATTGTGCTGTTCATGGTGTTGCAGGACGGTTGCCTGTTCGACATAAGCCGTCGGTTCACTGCCCTGAAGAATCAGCATGGAATAGACGGGATGTTCGCGGAGCATCATCTTCTGATCACGAGACAACTCGGATACAGGTGTTTTCAGCAACGTGGGGAACACCATCTTTCCGATATCGTGAAGCATGGCTGAGGTGCCCAGGGCACGCATTTCACGATGATCAAAATTGAATTCGCGCGACAACAGGAGTGACAAAAGTGTCACATCCATGGCATGTTCCATCTCATGCCCCTCGTCCGATTTCATCGGGAGAGACGAAAACATCATGATCTGGTTGTCGATGATTTCTTCAAGGATATTGCCAACCTGTTTCCTGATATCCGCCACCTTCACAAATGAGCGGAGCTTCTGGTCCTCTTCAAGACGCTTCTTTATTTCGGCAGGAGCAAATTTTTCAAAGGCCAGGTTGCCTTTCACGCCATCAATAGTTTCCGCCAGTTTCTGGTTGGCAACTTGACGCACAGTATCGCTGATTACTTCTTCCGGGACGATATCTCTGGTCGCTTCATCCATGACATAGATATAATGGAACCCGGATTTGCGGATCTTTGCGATCATCTCATCGGAAAGCTGAAAGCCTGAAGCGAGTAAAAGTTCACCACGTTTGTTGAAAAGTGATTTGCCAAGAATATCCCCGGTATGCAGGTTCTCCAGTTTTACTATGCGCATGAGTAAAAACCGTTTATGTCGAAGTTGGAGCCTGGTGGATCGATCCATGTGAATCGATCCACTGGAATGTGATCTTCAATCAAAATATCGAACTTCGTTCTCTGATAAGGTACTGACAAAGAAAGACTCTCCGAGGCGAGCAGCATCACAAGCCTTTCACCGTGAGGGTTTTTCAAAAAGCCCCTGTCGTGAGCCGGTTCACTTCGTATATTCACGCCATGACTTTTCTGATTCGATACATACACTATTTACGTCCACACTGGCTGCGAGTTCTGGGGACTGTGCTTGCCAGCCTCCTTTTCGTGGCGTTCTCCGGGGTGAGTTACTGGCTGGCAGCGGATTTTATACAATCTCTGCTGCGAGAGCAGATGATTGTCCCGCCTATGCCGGAAGGCGCCATCGGTTTGCACAATTTTATTGATGCGTTGAAACACCTGAGTGCATCTTTCCTCGCAGCCGATACGCCTTCGAATACGTTGAAAAGAGCCATCTTGTTCATTGTCGCAGCATTTCTTTTCAAAAACCTTGCTCTCTATCTACAAACCATCCTGGCAGCTTCGGTAGAGCAGCGTGTCGCCAAACAGATGCGGGATGAACTGTACGAACGCCTGCTTAAACAGGATCTGGCTTTTTTCCATGCCCGAAAAAGCGGTGACCTTGTATCAGCCGCCGTGAATGATGTGAACCAGTTGAATGCCGGATTGGCGGACAGTTTCAGCAAGTTGATCCGTGATCCCATCACCGCGATTCTCTTTCTGATCCTGCTGCTTGCCATATCCTGGCAAATGACTCTGGCAGCGTTGTTGATTGCGCCGTTGACCAGTGGGGTGGTTACGCTTGCCGGGATGAGCCTGAAGCGAAAATCTAAACGCACCCAGGAGAAGCTGGCGGTTGTGACTTCACGTTTGAATGATGCGCTCTATGGGATGCGTATCGTACAGGCCTATGGAGCGCAACCGTATGAACGTGAAAGGTTCACTTCAGCAACAAACGATCATTTCCGCCAGGCGATTGGGAAAGAACGGCTTCGCCGAGTTATCAGTCCACTCAATGAAGTGGTCGGCATTGTGGTTGTGGCGGGAATTCTGTTTGTTGTCGGAGGACGTGCGCTGGGGGGACAGTGGATTTCGACGGATGATTTTATTCGTTTCATGTTGATGCTGATGGGAATGCTGAATCCTATCGTCAGCCTCAGCAATGTGCAGAGCAACCTGAAAGTCGCTGAGGGCGCAGCGGAGCGTGTGTTTGACCTGATGGACGAAGAGCATCACATTCGTCAGCTACCCGGAGCTGTTGCCGCATCCGGTTTCAAGCAGGAACTCAGGCTGGAACATGTCGGCTTGACGTATTCGGAAGGACGTGAAGCGGCCCTTGTCGATGTCAGTGTATCCATTAAACCGGGTGAACGTGTTGTGCTGGTGGGACGGTCCGGCTCGGGAAAAAGCACACTGCTGAACATGTTGCCACGTTTCTATGACCCATCAACCGGAACCATTTCCCTTGACGGCAGGAAACTTACCGACTACGAGCTGGCGTCACTACGGAACCTGTTCGGTTTTGTCACGCAGGAAATCATTCTGTTTAATGATTCAGTAAAAGCCAATATCTGCTACAATGATGTGACCATCCCGGATGAAAAAATTCATCGTGCTGCGCAACTGGCCCAGGCGGAACCATTCATCCTGGACCTGCCGGAAGGGTATGATACGAACCTTGGTGACCTGGGGGATCGGTTGAGTGGGGGACAGAGGCAACGTATCAGCATTGCACGCGCCCTGCTGAAAGATCCGCCGATCCTGCTGCTGGATGAACCGACTTCAGCGCTGGATTCGGATGTCGCGGAAGAAATTCTCGAGTCGCTGGATGTGATCGGGAAAGGAAGAACGGTTCTACTGGCGACACATCGTCTGTCCAGCATAGCCGGAGCTGAACGAATCCTTGTCTTTGATCACGGCAGGTTGGTAGCGGATGGGTCACACGCTGAATTGATGAAAACCAGCAAGCTATATGCAGAGTTATGCGAGAAAGAGTTTACGGTATAATCACCCCGTATCAGACGACTACCCCACAGAAGTTGCCCTTGTAATACAACAGGAACTGCGAATTTCCGGGCGAACGGCACACGCGGAATCCCATCCGACGGAGCTCTGTAAGGCTCGTATTGGCAAGGTTTAACTGCACGACATCCCGTTTACGGTTGTCACGTACCCGCGTTACTGAAATGCCTCGCTCTGTAAGAAAACGCTCCACATTGATCATGTTGCCTCCCAACCTTCTTTCAAGGATTCCATTGGTATTGGTGTCAGATCTGGATTTACTGTTGTCATTATCCGGGTAATCCAAGGAAATAATCGAATTTACCTCTTACTTTATATTAGACAACTTAACCAGTGAAATAGTTTCAGTATTTCCGTGGTGTGGCTCCTCGCCTCCCTGTAATCTGAACTGGCGGAACTGCTTGCTCCAGGTAGCGTTTACCAGCTGTGAAGGTTATCTTGGACTTCTGTCTGCGGGGGAGACCCGCATAGTTGGAAGAGGAATGATGGAACGGATAGTCGATACTCATGTACACCTGACCTGGCCGACCTATAATGGTCAGGTTCAGGAAGTGGTCGCACGTGCAAATCGTTCGGGTGTGGCCGCCATACTTGACCTGGGGACAGATGTTTCCAGCTCATTACGTGCAGCCGAACACGCGCGACAGTTTGAATCGGTCTGGTATGGCGCCGGAATTCATCCGAACGATGTGTCAAAAGCGGCGACCAAAGATCTGGACACAATTTCTACGCTCCTTGACGGGGATAAATGTGCTGCCCTGGGGGAGA
The DNA here is from genome assembly GCA_963669175.1 of bacterium. Lineage (GTDB taxonomy): Bacteria > Electryoneota > Electryoneia > Electryoneales > Electryoneaceae. The sequence goes on along the minus strand of OY769902.1, from coordinate 3,987,789 downwards.
TCGGGTTAGATTATTACCGTGAGCATAGCGCCCCGGAATTGCAGGAAGAGTGGTTTCGTAAACAACTGAAGCTGGCGAAGGCAAAAGGGAAGCCGGTAGTATTGCACGACAGGAAAGCATCCAGTGACCTGCTCCGTGTGCTGGATGATGAAAACTTCAATGGTGTTGATGGCCCCGGCGGTGTTTTTCACTGTTTTGCCGGGGACAAGGTTATGGCGAGAGAAGTGATCGAGCGCGGATTCTACATTTCCTTTACAGGCAACATCACCTACAAAAAATCAGATCGACCTGAAGTGTCCCTGTTGGTGCCTGATGATAGACTGTTGCTCGAGACGGATAGCCCTTTTCTGGCGCCGGTGCCGCGCCGTGGACGGGATAACGAGCCGTCTTATGTTACGTATATTGCAGCCGCACATGCTGCGATACGTGATATGACCCTGAATGATGTTGCGCGTATCACCACCGAAAATGCGCAACGGTTGTTTGGATTTACGTTTAACCAAGAGTAGACAATCGCAGCCTGAAGATAGCCTTACAACAACCCTGGCAGAGGGTGTTTCATGGAACGTTCGCTGCTAAACCGGATAAAGATGAACTTCATGCGTACCATTTCCAAGCCGACCGTGTCCCGCACGGTTGAGGTTGAGCCTTACGAGATCCTCGCACGTTATTATGATCTTGTCATGGAACATGTTGACTATAGCACATGGGCAAAGTATGTCATCAACCTGCATCGTCTGAACCGGATGCAGATCAGCAATGTTACAGACCTGGCCTGTGGAACCGGGAATCTGGCCATGGAGCTGGCGGATTTGGGATTGAATGTCGTTGGTGTGGATGGCGATCCCCGGATGATCGAAGCTGCTAAAAAGAAACCTGTGCCCAAAGGATTCCAGGTACAGTTTCATGTGGGCGATCTTCGGCAGGTTCCCCCGGTAATGGAACAGGACCTGATCCTGTGCCTATACGATTCCATGAACTATCTTTTAAATCCGGAAGATGTTATGGAGTTCTTCCGTGCCGTTCGTCCGGCGTTGCGTGATGAAGGTCTGTTTATCTTTGACTGTAGTACGGAAACCAATAGCCTTTCGCATTTCAGCTCGCTGAACCAGACAGAGAGAATTCGCGGAACCGTGATTCACCGTCAGGCCTGGTATGATCCGCACGAACGCATCCAGAACAACCAGTTCGAGATTTTTGTAATGGAAGAGGATACAATGTACCTGGAGCATCATCAGCAGCGCATCTGGTCCCTGGATCAGATTGTTGAGATGGTGGAACAATGTGATTTCAAGCTGCTTTCTCAATACGATGGCTATACATTCAAGCAGGGTTCGGAACAGAGCGACCGGGTACACTTTGTGGTGCGGCCAGTATGATTAAACTGATCGGCGTCAGCAAACGATTCAACAAGGGACGCGGTATCGAGAACATTCACCTGCAGGTGGAAAAGGGGGAATGGGTCGCTATCGTTGGCCATGCCGGCGCCGGGAAGTCTACTCTGCTGCGTTGTATCTACGGGCTGGAGAAGCCGGACCAGGGCGAGATCATGGTCAGCAAATATCGTCTGCATGGCTTGCCCAAACGCAAGCTGCCGCAGGTTCGAAGAATGCTGGGTGTGGTTGATCAGGATCTGGCGTTGTTGCCGGATCGTTCGGTTTTCCACAATGTGGCGCTGGTCGGTGAAGTGCTGGGATGGCCTTCCAGAAAAACCAAGCAGGCTTCACTCCATGTCTTGAACCGTGTTGGACTCTACGCTCATATCGATGCGCAAACGACTACGCTGAGTTACGGTGAACGTCGTCGGCTTGCCATTGCACGTGCGCTTGTCGCACAACCTTTCGCTCTTATTGCCGATGAACCATTCGGTCATCTTGACCTGGGAACCGCCCGGGGTATTGTAGAACTGCTTTCCTCCATTCACGAGCAGGGATCAACGCTTCTCATCGCAACCCACCGTCCGGAACTCCTGGAAGACCTGCCTGTTCGAATCGTAAAGATCAAACAGGGGAGGCAGGTGGAATGAGACGATTCTGGTTTTATGTCCGTGAAGGAATCGGCGCGTTTGCCCGGTCCGGGATTATGGGAATGCTCACTGTGTTTGCCTTCTTCATTCTCGGCACGACGACTATTTTGCTGCTGGCGGCGGAAGAGACCCTGGACCAGGCACAGGAACGCTTGCTGGCCCTGTTTGAACTGGAAGCCTATCTCCAGCCCGGGGCGGAACAACAGGCGGATTCACTGGCGGAAGTGTTACGCAGGCGAGGTGGCGTTGAAGAGGTGAAGGTCGTAGGCAAAGAAAGAGCAGCAGAGTTGTTTGCAGAAGAATACGGTGAAGAGCTTTTCGATCTGCTGGGTGAAAACCCACTTCCGGCATCCCTACGCATCCGGTATAATCCAACGAAGATAAGCCGTGGCACACTCGACCAGGAAGCCTTGGAGATTGGGAAACTGGATGGAATTGAGGAGGTCGTATTTGAGGGAGATCTCCTTGCACGTCTCGAGAGTGTCATTCAGGCAGTGCGGAACAAGTTATTCTTTATTGCCGGGATTATTGCGGCAGTATCGCTCCTGCTGACTTTGCAGGCGGTTCGTGTCTCTGCCCGGGCGGTCGAACGGTGGGTGCGCGCTGTGACTATCATCGGTGGATCAGCATGGCAGGTGCAGGCGCCGTTTCTCGTGGCTGGAACGATTAGCGGAGTGCTCGGAGGAGGCTTGGGCATCGGCCTCATCCTGATCCTTCAACAGGTATTCCAGGGGAGTGGCGGCATCGTCCCCGCTCCGGATTATTTCAGAGCCCTGCTGGCTTTGCTGGCTATGGGAATGATTGGATTTTTCGCTGCATTAATCGCTGCCCCACGTGGTGTGGAATTGAAACGGGTTGCTTGACACGCCAGAGCACTGCAACTACCTTCAAAGGTTAGACTGTTTCAGGATTTCAGCATGGTCAGGACTTCATCATATCCCGAGTTGACAGAACGTCAACGGCAGGTATTCAGCCTGCTGCTGGAGGGCTATGTGCTGTCCGCGCAGGCTGTTAGCTCCAAACAACTGGCCCAGATGCTGGAATTGAAGCTTTCCCCGGCTACGGTGCGAAACGTAATGGCTGATCTTGAAAACATGGGGTTGCTCCAGCGACCGCATCCGTCGTCAGGCGGTGTGCCGACAGATTTCGGGTACGGCTATTACGTTGACAATATGATGGGCAAAGCTGTTTTAACACCGGCTGAGCGGAAAGCTATCAACAACGCGATTGAAGATGCGCGGATCAGCGGATTAGGCAAAGCGCTGGACAATACTTCGGTTGCGATGTCACGGCTTAGCGCCATGATATCCGTAATCCTGGCGCCACGTTTGAATAAATCCAAGCTGCACAAAATCGATGTCACCCGGCTGGCATCAGCGAAAATCATGGTTATCCTGACCATGCGTGACAGCCAGGTACAGAGTATGTTGCTCGAGATCCCGGAACAGACCGGAGATCTTGCGATTGAGGAGTTTGCCCGCTTTGTTAATGCACGACTTAGCGGTTTGAAACTTTCGCAAATCAGCGAGAGTATGGAAGAGCGACTGCATGGAGCCCCCGAGGCAATTCGTGGTCTCGTGGATAGGTTTTCCGTTGTAGCCCATGCGTTATTGAACAGTCGTGATGTGCAGGCAGTTCATTTTGGGGAAACACGTCATCTGCTTGATCTTCCGGAGTTTACGGATATGAAGCGGATGCGTGATGTCTTTGAAGTACTTGACAGGCGGCATGAAGTCGCGGAATTGCTGGAGAAAGGCGAGCATTCCACCGGAAGGCGTGTTCGCATCGCCATCGGACGTGAGCTGGAAAGGGATGGGCTGTATGGATGCAGCCTGGTTTCCACCATGTACCGCGTTGGAGATGCGGAAGGCAGCCTTGGTGTGATTGGTCCAACACGGATGGACTATGCGCGTGTCTCTGCGCTGGTGACCTTTGCCGCTGAAGCAATTCACAGGAAACTGGTTGATTAGGGTGTACCACATAAGGAAGTCTGGAAGTGAGCAAGAAGAAGAAAATCAAGATTACGCAAGAAGACGCAACCGTCGAGGAAAAAGAGCAATCCACTGCTGCTGATGTTGTGGAAGAGGCAGGACAGGAGACGGATGAAACTTCTAACGATACAAACGTCGAAGATAAGGTGGAGCTTTCTTCCCTGACTGATAAGATTGAAGCGCTTCAGCAGGAAAAAGATGCTTTGCGTGACAAGATGCTCCGTGCGGCGGCCGAGTTTGAAAACTACAAAAAGCGTCGCAGCGCGGAGTTGGAGCGTATCACTTCAACTGCCAGTAGAGATCTGATTGAAGATCTGCTGCCGGCAATTGATGATCTGGATCTGCTGCTGGCCAATAACAACGATTCAACTGAACTGGAACCGTTCCTGAAAGGTGCGGTGATGATTCGGCAGAAGTTACTGGATGCGTTGAAAAGACGTGGGGTTGAAATCATGGACCCAACAGGGGAACCTTTCAACCCGGAATTGCACGAAGCTTTGATGGAACAGCCGTCCCCGGACGCTGAACCCGGTACTGTTCTGATGATTCATCAGAAGGGGTATACAATCAAAGGCGCACTGCTTCGCCCGGCACGAGTGATCGTAGCGGCTGAAGCGTAGGAAAACAGGATTGAATTGTGGCTGACCAGGATTATTACGATCTGTTAGGCATTGACCGGAACGCTGACGAAGAAACGATTAAAAAAGCGTACCGTAAACTGGCGATGCAGTACCATCCGGACAGGAATTCGGAACCGGATGCAGAAGAGAAGTTCAAGGAGCTGGGCGAAGCGTATTCAGTGCTGTCCGACCCACAGAAGCGTGCACGCTATGATCAGTTCGGCAAGGCCGGGCTGGGCGGAGCGGGTGGCGGCGGTGGCTACAGCATGGATATCGATCCGTTCGAGATCTTCCGGTCTTTCATGGGCGGGTTCGGGTTCGGCGATATTTTCGGCGGTGGTGGAGGAGGTGGAGGTCGTCGCGGTACACCACGTGGGCGCGACCTTCAGATAAACCTGTCCCTGTCCCTTGAGGAAATTGCTGAAGGAGTTACCAAGAAACTCCGCGTTTCACGGTACAATCCCTGCGAAACCTGTGATGGCACTGGCGCGAAACCGGGTAGTGGGAAGAAAACCTGCACAACCTGTAACGGCGCTGGGGAAGTGCGTCAGATGACACGCTCCCTGCTGGGGCAGATGGTAACTGTTACAACCTGTCCAACCTGTCACGGTGAAGGCCAGATCATTCGTGAAAAATGTGAAGCCTGTGGCGGAGAAGGCAGGGTTCGTTCGGATTCCACGGTTACCGTAGAAATTCCGGCCGGGGTGAAGGAAGGCAACTACCTGACCATTCGTGGTGAAGGACATGCCGCACCACGTGGAGGGATTGCCGGAAACCTGATCGTGGTGATCGAAGAGAAAGAACATCAGCATTTTGAACGTAATGGCGATGACATCCTCTACCAGCAGACCATCAGCATTCCCATGGCTGTGTTGGGTGGAGAAATAGAGATCCCGACCTTGAATGGAAAAGTCAAGCTGGATATCCCGACAGGGATTCAACCGGGCAAGGTGATGCGCCTGCGTGGAAAAGGGCTTGGCAAGCTGAACAGCAATGCAAAAGGTGATCAGTTGGTGCGTATAGACATTTACGTGCCAAAAAAATTATCTCAGAACGAGCGCGATATGTTTGAAGACATGGTTCAGTCAGAAAACATGCAACCCCCGAAACAAAAAGAAAAAGGTTTTTTCAAGAAAGTGAAAGACGCCTTTTTCGGATGATATAGACGCGGTTAGGATACGGAGTTGATATGCCCCGGTTTCCTGACAACAAGAAATATAAACCGTTTACAGGCATTCCCTTTTCACGTGCGGAAATGCGTGCTCTAATCACTCTGGCTTTTTTGCTGGTGATTGGTAGCCTGGTTCTGGTGATTCAGCGTGGACTTGTAGCCGATGAAAGTGACGTTGATCTTTCTCGAATGCAGGAGGCTGATTCACTAATGCTGCCGCAACAATCAGGCTCGAGTTTAGGAAATTCACAAAGAACAGCTAAAAAAGAGTCCTCGAACTTCTCTTCGAGGGCGCAAAAGCAGCATACTTTTACTTATCTTAACGGCGATTCTGTCTCTGTTGGAGAACAGCAGGAGACCTCCGGGATGGCACAGGGCACCGAAAAAGGCCTTTCATCCCATGGATTACTTGACATAAACGCTGCTGATGTCGCAGATTTTCAACAATTACCCGGCGTCGGCCCTGTGCTTGCCGGACGTATTGTTGATTTTCGGCGGGAACATGGAGCGTTCAAAAAAGTGGAAGATCTTCTCCTCGTTCGCGGCGTTGGCGCTAAACGGTTCGAGAAGATTAAACCCCTGGTTCGGGTTTAGAGGATCGGAGGAGTATAATGGCTTCTAACAAGCCCATTTCGATGATGGTTCCCAAGGGTAGCTGGATTCTGCGTTTACTCGTGGTTGTGCTGATTGTGTTCGTTATTGCAGCGATTCTGTATCCCCAGAAACTCTGGACCAAGCAGGATGAGGTGACGGAACTGTCGCGTGAACGGATGAGGAATATCAATTTCATCGTTCAACGATATCATGATATTAACAAGGCTTATGTTGATGATCTTGATACGCTGCTGACTTTTATCAAGAACGATTCCATTCTGATTAAACGTCCGTCATTCGAAATCGAATCCCTGACCTTTTACGATTCCAAGTATGACTCTTTCCTGATCGGTTACGTGGATCGTTTCCACATTGAAAAAATCGAGATGAACCGGATCAACGCAGATTCGATCATTTTAAGCCTGACTCCCAAGAAGCTTTTCTCTGACGTCATGCCGCCGGCCCAGATCGCTATGGCAGCGACCGACTCGGTGAAAGCACAGTGGCGCGGTAAAGGTGATGAGGATATTTACTGGCAGGTATGGTCAAGGAAGAAAGTCAACATCACGGAGCTTCCTTATGATTCACTGGTTGTGCCTTCCAAAGAGTATTTGTTGACCCTGCCGGTTGAGGATATTGCAACCGACCCGATCAGTGGCCAGGAATACCTGTTGAATTTGAACGCCCGCATGAAGATGGTCGGCGAGATCAACTACGCAGTCGTAAAACGTGGTGAACCGGAAAACCCGATTGGCACAAACGAGCTGATGATTAACCTGTTCGTGAACAAGCTGGCGCGTATGGCTCGTGGCGAGTTGGATCAGCAGATGAAGCAGGATACAACCCTGTATGAACGCCAGCTTGAGTTGCAGGGCGAGTTCTTCTACAACCAGCTTTCAACCATGGGGCCGGGCAAGGATCTCACAATTGAAGCAGAATCCGAAAAAACTTTACCTTCGGATTCCGTTGGTAATTATGAAGACGCAGCCATTATCAAGGATTACCTCTTCAGCACGAGCTATGACAGCTTGATCCGTGTCTGGACAAACTTGCCCGAGACCCAGGAAATCCTTGGCAAGATAGAGCTTTCAGAACAGTACTTCCTGAGTTCAGTCGATACCGTCGGCGTTACCATTAAGCCGCCGTTTGAAAAGGAATTCCAGCTTCCGTCTGCTGGTTTCCTTGATAAGTTGTTCAATGTCGGACCGGTGAAGTTCCCGGGATATGTTGAAAACGACGATCTTTCCTGGAGTGAAAAAGAGTAATCGGGGTTCAGGACAGCAACCAACAGGGATGGTTTCATGGCGGATGTTCCTCCGTATCGTCTACGTTGGGACGACAAGAACCTGATTCTGGAAGAATGGGATGAAGGGCTGGGGTATGTAGAAAAGGCAAAGTCCCGCTCCGGCGTCTCTAATCCGGTATCAGCCGGGCATCCTGAACTTAAAGCATTACTCAAGGAAACCCTCAAGCGCATTAAAGACAACTGGTTGGATCCAAAGAAACCTATAAGCATCATGCTTGCCCCGCCATGGGGAAGCGGATGGTTGCTGGAGTTGGAGGATCTTCCGCCGGATGTGCTTGAGGAGATGGTTGAATGGGAACTAAGCCAACGGCTTGACAGCGATCTCGAAGACTACATTTACGCCTGGCAGCCTATAGGCCAGCGCGTTTACGCCTTTGTTGTTCGTCCGGAGATTATTGCCTTCTGGGAAGAGATGGTGCGTAGTCTCCGGATGAATGTCCATTCCATCACCCTGTACACAGGGCTGGTGCCTGCAGATGTGGAGATGAGCGCCGACTTGCTCACTCTATACAAGATCTGGCAACGGCATCATGGAAAAACGCCTACAGGTTCCGGTGCAGTTGGCCTCGAGGATGAAAAGGATGAGCTGGATACATCCGCCTTTGAGAGCGCTGACGAACGGGAAGAAAGAAAACAGGTTCCCCGAAAGTCCGGTGGTTCTGTCCTGAAGATTGTTGCCATTGTGGTAGCCGCACTTGTTATCATCTTGGGCGGCGCCGGGGCGTATGTCTTTACGCACCTGGATGGCCCGAAAGCGATGATTTCAGGTTTGATCCAACGAATCTACGAGATGAAGAACGGGGAACAGGCGCCTGTATTGACCATGGCTTCCTCGTTACTGGATATGTATCACTCGGCAGATACGCTTGGTGTGGCTGTCGATGGATTGGTCTTGCAGGGCGATGAAATGCGTCTGCTGATCAACGCCAAAGAAGAACCGATGATGACCTGGGCGCAACATATCGCTTCGCTGGAAGGATTTGACAGCCTGCGTATCGGCGCGTCCGTGCCGGGAACACAAGATCTGGTGTTCTATGTGAAGCTGCATGCAACAGGGGATAGCACCCTGAGTGAAATACAGATGCTTGACAATTTGAAACTCCTTGGCCTTTCACCTGATCCATCAACTCACGCCGTGTTGACCAAGGCACAACGTGATGAACTGTTGAACCTGTTTGATGCTGCTGCGTTACGGCCGTACAGGCTGTCCATTCACCGGGGCGCTGAAGAGGATCAGTATTTCCTCGCGGGGCTGCCGTGAGGTTAACCGGTGGTGATGGGAAAGGTCGTATCCTGGTTGCACCTCCCAGTTTTGTGCGTCCCACTTCAGCAAGGACAAGGGAAATCCTGTTCCAGATCCTGATGCCGGTATTACCCGGGGCACGTGTGCTGGATCTTTTCGCAGGGGCAGGTATGCTTGGCCTCGAGGCGCTGGCACGTGGAGCTGATACGGCCGTATTCGTCGAAAAACAGGGCAAAGCTGCACACGTTATCCAGCAGAATATTGAGCGATGTGGCTTTGCGCAAAGAGCGCAACTGGTAAAATCTGATGCAATCAAATGGCTGGAAAGATTCACTCCTTCGCAACAAGCATTTGACATCATTCTGGCAGATCCACCTTACAAAGATGATGTGATGGAGACGCTCCTGGAACGAATCAGAAAGCATGGCGTGATAGCCAGCGAAGGTCAGTTTGTCTTTGAGGCCGCATCGAGATCTGAACTGAAAGCGCCGGAAGGTTGGGTTGTGGATCGAGAGAAAAAACTGGGCGATACAAAACTGATCTGGCTGTCACTGGAAGACTTCAGTGAGGCGTAGAGAAAAAAATCCCTACGTTCGAGAGGGAAGAAGGGGGGCATGAGCCGGAGCCGGTTCAACTCATGACGCGAACGCTTCCGTTCTCGAGCGTAGGGGATGCAACAAATAACAGCGATTGTGTAAGAACTTGCTTAATCATTTTGCAATTCATATGCCATAAAGAGTCTACTGCTGTCAGGAAGACATGATGTTTCCTGGTTTACAGAATTGGCAGGAAAAATGTAGACAGAATCAGCGAGATAAATAGCTATTAATTCAAGCTTTCTTTGTTGTTGTCCCCCTTGGGGGATATAAGTGTTCTATGGGGACACATCCACTTGGGGCTATGAAGGCGAAAACATTTTTAGCAAAAAGCATGTCTAAGAGTATTATTCTGCTACAATACAGAAAGATATTGCGTGCGAAATGCTACAGAAACATTCATCCCTGTAGTCCGGGATTCAGGAGTTGAGAGTTGACTCAGGCTCCTGTTCTCTAGAGAATTAAGTATTGCTTTCCAAGCGTAGTCATTATACACTATTAGGCTTTAGAGGAACGAACATGATTGCAAGTCAGACTGGTTTTGGACGTGCGGAAGTCGAGGACGATCCGCTGAAACTTAGCGTGGAAGTACGCTCGGTGAACAGCCGTTTTCTCGAGATCAATATTCGTACGCCCCGGACATTAAACGCCATAGAGAACGATCTTCGCAACCTGGTCAAGTCAAAGATTGACCGGGGCAAAGTGCTGGTTCATATCAATGAACCACGTGAGATCGGCAGCAACGCATTTTATCGTATTGATGAAGCGGCGTTGCACGAGTTTGTTGGCAGTATCAGGAAACTGGGAGAAACGTCAGGTCTGGAAGATGATTTGAAGCTTTCGGATCTGCTTTCACTCCTCGACCAGATGGCGCCTGCCGAGAATGAAGAGCTCAATGATCGCAGGCAGAAGCTTGCGTTAAAAGGGCTGAAGCTGGCGTTGGACGAATTCCTGACCACAGCTCGTGTGGAAGGTGAGCACCTGGCGAAAGATATCAATGAGCGCCTGGAAGCCATCTCCCAGCGTGTTGATTCAATTGAAACACGTGCAGCCGAGAATCGTACTGCGTTGCTGGAGCGTCTGAAGGAGCGGATTGACCGTTACATTCCTTCGGAACAGATAGATCCGGCCCGGTTGGAGCAGGAAGTAGTTTTCATGATTGACCGTATTGATATCACAGAAGAAGTGGTTCGGATGCGCAGTCATGTGAAACAGTTCACCGAGGCTTTGTCCAATGGCGCTGCGGTGGGAAAACGGTTGAATTTCCTGCTCCAGGAGATGAACCGTGAAATCAATACAATGGGATCAAAAGCCGCTGATCCGGAAATTTCCACTTGGGTCGTAGACTGTAAAGAAGAACTGGAAAAGATGCGCGAGCAGGTTCAGAACATCGCCTGATTTGAACATTGGATTGTAAACTATGTCCACAAAGGACACAGGAAAAACCTATAAATTGATCGTTTTTGCTGCGCCTTCCGGGGCAGGGAAGACTACGATTGCGCATCGTGTTCTGGATCATTTCGGGGAGCGGCTTCGGTTTTCCGTATCCTCAACAACTCGCCCCCAACGTCAGGGCGAAGTTGACGGTGTTGACTATGATTTTCTATCGCCGGAAGAATTTGAACGCCAGATCGAGCTGAATGATTTTGTTGAACATGAAGATGTGCATGGCTGGCGGTATGGGACACGGAAATCACGTATAAACCAATTGTTGGATGAAGGTTACGTAGTCCTGTTTGATGTAGATGTGCTGGGGGCATTGTCGCTGAAGCGGCTGTACCCGCAGTCGTTGCTGTTATATATCGATGTCCCCTCGGTAGAGGAGCTTCGAAGACGTTTAACCACTCGCAAGCGTGAATCGGACGAAGAGCTCGAGAAACGTATGCAACGATACGCGTTTGAACGGTCCAAAGCGGATCGTTTTGATCGGATCGTCATGAATGACGATCTGGATAGGGCGGCGGCGGAAGTAGTGTCTATCGTCGACGCTTACTTGAACGAAGGAGGTGCAGGGTGAGTCACGAAATGTTTCTCGCTGAAGATTTTATTCATGACACACAGAATATCTACCAGGCGATTATGGTTATCGCGAAGCGTGCGCGCCAAATCGGCGAAGCCCATCGCAAGGAGATGGACAATTACCTCAGCTCTGTCGAGATGATGGAGAAGTTTGAGGAAGGTGAAGACGCCGGGATGATCGAGGATAACCCGGTCCTGCACGAGCCCGTCCTTCAGTTCGAAAAACCGACAGTTCTCGCACTTCGTGAAATGCTGGCAGAAAAACTTACCGTGATCAGACCGGAAGAAAAGCCAGAGGAAAAGGAAGATAACGATTTCGGTATTCCTTTCCCGCCACGGCTAGACCTGTCCATGCTGGAAGAGATCACAAAGGACGAACCGGACCAAGCTGAGGATGAATGATTCTGCCGTAAAGTCAAGAAGACTGGACGGTAGACGCATCCTGGTAATCGTCGGTGGTGGAATCGCCGCTTATAAAGTTGTTGATGTTGTCCGTCGGATCATGAAACACGGTGCAAGTGTCCGTGTCATCATGACCCATGCGGGCACTTTTTTTGTCCATCCCACAACTTTTGCCGCTATTTCAGGTCAGAGAGTGGGCTTGGAGATGTTTTCCGATGCGGGTTTGCCTGATGTAGATCATCTTGAATACCCGCATTGGGCTGATCATATCCTGGTGGCGCCCGCCACGGCTGACCTGTTGGCCAAAATGGCGCATGGTATTGCCGATGACCTGGCTACGACTGCGCTTATCGCTGCCACATGCCCGGTAACTGTTGCGCCTGCCATGAACAGCAGCATGTACTTGAACGCTGCAACGCAAGCCAACCTGGATATCCTGAAGAATCGTGGAATAAACTTCATCGGACCGGAATCCGGCGCGATGGCTGCACCGGATGAAAAGCCGGGTGTGGGACGGATGAGCGAACCTGAGTTTATCGTGGATCAGCTCGTCAGATTGAATGAACCAAAGGATAGACCTTTATCCGGCAAACATGTTGTTATTACAGCTGGACGGACAGAAGAGCCGATTGACGCAGTACGGTTTTTAACCAACCGAAGCAGCGGCCGGATGGGCGTTGCGCTGGCAGAAGAAGCTGTCAGGCTGGGTGCGCGTGTTACGCTGGTCCATGGCGCAGTGGACGTAGGCATTCCTCACGGTGTGGATACCGTGAAGATTCAGACAGCGTTGCAACTGCTTGATGCCTGCCGGAAAGTTGTTTCGGAAGCGGACGTTGTGCTTTACGCTGCCGCAGTGTCTGACTGGCGTCCTGTACCGTTGGCTGATGGCAAGGCTGAACGGAAAAAGGGGCAACCGCCTTCGATCATCCTTGAAGAGAATCCTGATGTTGCAGCTACAACCGCCCCATTGTGCAAAGGGCTGAAAGTCGCATTCGCATTGCAGGAATCCTTCGATCAGGAAAAAGCCAATAAAAAGCTGCAGGACAAGGGAGTAGATGCAATCCTGCTGAATACACTGGATGCCATGGGCAGCCAGGACTCTGAATTTTACTGGATTACAAAAGACAATGCGGCGCCCAGTGGACGACAGCCAAAATCAGCGCTGGCGAAATGGGTGTTTCAACAGGTCGTGGGCTGGAACAGATAAAGGTACGGGCAGGGGATGAGTATCGAAAACGACGCAAAGCGTTTTCTTGCGCAACAGGCGCAGCATCGTTCACGGTTATGGGTAGCGCCACCCGGGAACCTTGTGGAGACAGCCCCGCAGCCGGAACCTGAAGCAGAAGCGCCTGCAGAACCAATGAATGCTGTCGATAAGGTTCCACTACAACCCGAAACAATGGCTTCTAACAGGGAGCAAAGCCCGATGCAAGCGTCCCAGGATTGGTCACGCGGAGCGCCTGAACCGGAACCGGTAGTACCTGTGCCCGGCGAAATCGAAGATCCATTCCCGGCATACACTGACCTTGATTCTTTCCGAAACGCTATTCATAGATGTGAAAAGTGTCCGCTTGGAAAAACCAGAAACGAGTTTGTTTTTGGAGCCGGCGATCCGAAAGCACGATTGGTGCTTGTTGGTGAAGCGCCGGGGGCGGAAGAGGATAAAAAAGGTGAACCGTTTGTCGGCCGAGCCGGGCAACTGCTGGATAAAATCCTTGCAGCGATTGATCTGAAACGTGGCGAAGATGTCTTTATCTGCAATATCCTGAAATGCCGTCCACCGAATAATCGTGATCCACAGCCATCAGAAGTAGAACAATGTGAGCCGCACCTGGTAAAACAATTGCAGTTACTCCAGCCCAAGCTTATCCTTGCGTTGGGGCGTATTTCCGCACAGACACTTTTACGAACTTCCGAATCTTTAACTTCCTTGCGCGGGAAGGTGCATGACTATCACGGTGTCGGGCTAATGGTAACTTATCACCCGGCCGCATTATTGCGAAATCCCAAATGGAAACACCCGACCTGGGAAGATGTACAGGCTGTGAAAAAATACCTTGATGACCTCAGTTAGATACATAGCTCATCTAAGGGAATGGATGATAGCGAGGTAAGGTTTTTCGAAGTTGGAGTGAGTATATTCACGTAGGGCTTCTTCAAGAACAGGTAGCATGAACGAAACTGCAGAAAAGCAAGCGGCCACGAGAGACTCAGATGCTGGCGGGCGGATTCCGCCCAGTGATTTACAGGCTGAACAGGCAGTTCTGGGCGCGGTTATGCTGGATACCAACGCGCTTGCGAAGGTATGGCAGTTTGTTCGTGCGGAGTCCTTTTACTGGAAAAAGCATGGTGAAATTTTCAAGGCCATGCTCAAACTGTTCAATGATAACGAACCGATTGACGCTGTTACTGTTGCCAAGGCGCTGAAGTCGGAAGAGAAGCTGGAACAGATTGGCGGCTATTATTATTTGTCTGAATTGACCGGCGCCGTCCCATTCCCCAGCAACATCGAATACTATGCAAAGATCATACAGGACAAGTATTTACTTCGTACATTACGTGATGTTGGCGAGGAGATCGGCTCGAAATCGCTGGAGCCGTCAACTGAACCGGCCAACCTGATTGAGACCAGCCTTGAGCAATTGTTCAAGCTGCAGCAGTCCAATGAACGTGCTGGATACAAAGAGTTGTATTCAGTAATGAAGGACACTCTTACCGATATCGAAGCGCTCAGCAAGCGTAAGGGTGCGCTTACCGGTGTGGGGTCCGGATATCGTGAACTGGACGGCATGACCGGCGGTTTTCAGCCTTCGGATCTTGTGATTCTTGCTGCACGTCCATCGATGGGAAAAACAGCGCTGGCGTTGAGTTTTGCTTGGAATGCGGCCCGGTTGCACAAGGTTCCGGTCGGGATTATCTCCCTGGAAATGAACGCCAAGCAGATTGCCATGCGTTTGATCGCCTTCGAAACGAAAATGGCGTTGGGCAAGATTCGTAATGGGAAGGTGTCGCAGGAAGAGGTCGGGCAGATTTCGCATGCCTGTTCCCGTTTGTCTGAATATCCGATTTTTATTGATGAATCGTCAGCACAGAGCATTGTGGATGTACGTGCCCGGGCGCGTCGCTTGAAAATGCAGCATAACGTAGGTATGCTGGTTCTTGACTACTTGCAGTTGATGCAGCCTACGGATCGTGCAGAAAGCCAGCAGCAGTTTATTGCGTCAGTCAGTCGCCAGTTAAAGGGATTGGCAAAAGACCTTGAGCTTCCGGTTATCGCACTCAGCCAGTTGAGCCGAGCTGTAGAGACCCGGGGAGGCAGCAAGAAACCGATCCTGTCCGATTTGCGTGACAGTGGTGCAATCGAACAGGACGCGGATGTTGTCATGTTTGTGTATCGTCAATCATATTATGACCGTCTTGAAGGGAAAACCCGTCAGGATGATTACATACCCGATAACACAGCAGAAGTCATTATCGGTAAACAACGTAATGGCCCAACCGGGTCAGTGGAACTGGTGTTCCTGGATCAGTGCACCTTGTTCCACGAGAAGGAACGTCAATTGCAGGAACCGGAGGCGGCACCGTTCTGATGACAAGCACCGGCCAGGGACAAGAAGTTGATGTACTCGAGATCGAACCGGAATTGCAGGAACGGTTCGATGAGATTCTTCAATCGAGAAAAGACCCGTTGACCGAAAAGCAGATCGGCGGTCTGACACGTGCGTTTACTTTTGCCTGTCGCGCCCATCATGCCCAAACCCGGTTAAGCGGTGATCCCTATATCACACATCCGCTGGAAGTGATGGGAATACTGGCGGAACTGAATGTTGATACGGTAACACTTACCGGCGCATTACTGCACGATGTTATTGAAGATACCGGGATTTCCCTGGAAGAGGTTGCACGGGAGTTCGGTCCTGTGGTCGCCCTGCTGGTAGAGGGAATGACCAAACTATCATCTCTGCGTTATGATACTCGAAGTAATGAAGAGCGTCAGGCGGAATACTTCCGCAAGATGCTGCTTTCCATGGCGCATGACCTGCGCGTTATCCTGATCAAGCTGGCTGACCGGTTGCATAACATGCGTACTATCGATGTCATGCCTGCACGATCCCAGAAGCGAATCGCACAGGAAACCCTTGATATTTATGCGCCCTTGGCGCACCGTTTCGGTATCGGACGCATCCGCTGGGAGCTGGAAGATCATGCGCTGAAAGTGTTGGACCCGGTTGCTTATCGCCGTATTGCGGAACGTGTCGCGATGAAGCTGGAAGAACGGGAAAAGGCGCTTGAGGCGGTAGTTGAACCTTCAAAAGAACGTCTGAAGGCTGACGGTATTCAGGCTGAAGTCTACGGTAGAGCCAAACATTTTTATAGTATTTACAATAAAATCCGCCGTCGTGGGAAAAGCTTCGAAGAAATCCTGGATCTCCTGGCTGTTCGAATTACAGTTGATACGATTCCGCAATGCTACCAGACCCTTGGCATTGTCCACAGCATGTTTACCCCGATTATCGAGAGGTTCTCAGATTATATCGCCATGCCCAAGGGGAATGGCTACCAGTCGCTGCATACCAAGGTAATCACGCCGCAGGGGTATACGGTGGAAGTACAGATCCGTACCCATGAGATGAACCTGGTTGCAGAAGTAGGTATTGCTGCGCACTGGCATTATAAAGAGGCAAAACCAGGACAGGAGACGCGCGCGGCCCAGCGCCATGATAACCTGTCCAATTATTATAAATGGATCAGGCAATTGATCGAAGGATCGAAGGAAGAGTCTGATTCTGAAGAATTCATGAATAACCTGAAGATTAACCTCTTCACTGATGAAATTTATGTCTTTACTCCTCGCGGTAAACTGATCCAGCTTCCCAAGGAATCGGGACCGATCGATTTTGCATTCGCCGTACACACGGACATCGGTTTGCATGCTTTAGGCGCAAAAGTAAACGGTAGAATGGTGTCCCTGACAGAAAAGCTGAATAATGGCGACACAGTGGAAGTTCTAACCAGTTCTACCGCAACACCCAATGTAGAATGGCTGAGTTTTATCAGGACAACACGTGCACGGACTCAGATCAAACGATTTATCAAACAGACACAGTTTGAAGAGTCGGTACGAACAGGCCAGGATCTGTTCGAACGCAGTCTGTCAGAACAGCATTTGACTATCAAACGGGAAGATCTTGCGGAACTGTATTCTTCACTCAGTTTTGATAATACCGAGGCTCTTTTTGCTGCGATAGGAACCGGTGAAATCAGCACAGCACGCATAATCTCAAAGCTGGGTGGCAAGGTTCAGAAAGCGGAAGAGAAGCCGAAAATCCGCAAAAAAGACAAATCAAATGGTTCAGATGGTGTTATCACCAATGTTCGAGTGAAGGGGGGCGAGCACTATCTATATACGTTTGCCAACTGCTGTAATCCGTTACCTGGTGATAAAATCGTGGGGCATACCACAAAGAATCGTGGTGTCATGGTCCACAGGGCGGAATGTCCCAGGATAGCCGATCTTTCAGCCAACCAGGATGGTCTGTTGGAGGTGGACTGGGATGTGGAGGAAGGTTCGTTCTTCCATACCAGGTTGAGGGTTTTTGCGGAGGACAGGCCCAATTTGTTGCGCGACATCACAACTATTCTGTCCAAACAACACCTAAATATAATTGAAGCGCACTTGCGTGTTGAAGGCGCGCTGGTAATTGGCACCATGATTCTCGAAGTACGCAGTCAGTCTCATGTTCAGAAAGTTGTCACTCGGCTCAGCAAGATTAAGAATGTTGTCCAAGTGGAGCGTGTACACGTTGCCGATGTGGCATGAAATATTGTATAATGCGTTTTCGTAGTCGCCTTTTATCTGTTACTTAACGTGAGGTCCGGAGGCTCGATTCATGAAGACCTACATCAAGAAGGACGTGGTCGAAAAGGTCACCGAAAAAACCGGTGAGAAGCCCGAAATTGTCGCTCGTGTAACGAACGAAATTTTTAACAGCTTACGCGAAATTATGGCGGGCGATGATGTTGAGTTGCGTATTGAAATTCGTGACTTCGGTGTCTTTGAAGTAAAGAAGACAAAGCCGAAACCGAAAGCACGCAATCCCAAGACCAACGAAATCATCTATGTTCCGGCGCGTCGCAAGACCCATTTCAAGCCAGGCAAGTTGCTGAAAGAAGCACTGAAATTGCCGCTGGACGAATAGGGTATTCATCCGCGAAACCGGGGGGTCCATGGGCAGAACCATGGCACTCGACTGGGGACGAAAGCGTATCGGTATTGCGCTTTCGGATCTGACAGGCACATTAGCGACTCCGCACTCTACTCTCGCAGCGCAACCACGTGAGCGGTTGTGGGTAGATTTGCAGAAGATCATCGAAGATGAAGAGGTCGAGCGCATTGTTATTGGTCTGCCGTTCAACTTGAATGGAGATCTGGGACCAAGCGCTTTGCATGCAAAGGAGTTCGCGCTGGATGTTGGACGGTTTGGTCTGCCTGTGGAAATGGTGGATGAACGGTATTCGAGTGTGGATGCTACCACCAAACTTCAGCAACTGAATCGTAAACCTTCCAGGAACAAAGGGCTGGTAGACAGGGCGGCTGCAGCCTTATTTCTACAGGAGTACCTGGATAGTAAAAAGAAGTAGCAGGGCTTCTGTCCGATAGTAGCAGACGATTTGCAAGGTATTTGCCAATACTCGGCCCTGAATTGTTTCGGGGCCGTTCGTGCATAACTACAGGTGCAACGATGGCCATTTCTTTTCAGCCTGTTCCCGGTGACAGACCATTACGTGTCGGCATGATTGGATTGGGGAGCGCTGCCCAGGTGCTGCACCTGCCGCTTCTCACCTCAACGAATGGTATCGAGCTCGTCGGTCTGTGTGATACAGAACCCTATAAGCTGGGCAAACTGGCGGACCGGTATGGCGTTCCCGGATTTCTTGATTCCACAAACCTGATCAAGTCCGTTGAGCCTGACGTTGTGTTTATTTGTACGCCAACCATCTCGCATCTGCCTCTTGGTTTAGAAGCGTTACGTAACAATGTGCATGTGATCCTGGAAAAACCTGCGACCCGCAACCTGGAAGAAGTGCTTCGGCTGAAAGCTGCTGCTGAAAAGGCGCAGAAACTGGTGCAGGTTGCCATGAATTTCCGCTTCCGTCAGGATGTCGAGGTTGTGAGGAATTTCATCAACGGCGGCGAACTGGGCAAAATCTGGCGTGTGCGAGCCGGATGGTTGAAACAGGCGAGCGCCTGGGACCGATCCCCATGGCTGGATCAACCCAATATCACCGGCGGCGGTGTACTGATGGATCTGGGCATTCAATTCGTTGACCTTTTGCATTGGATGTTCAAATACCCGGACATTCGCCGAGTCGTCGCATTTGCACATCAGGAAGGGCTCAAACGTAACGTAGAAGATACTCTTCACGGTGTGATAGAATATGAAGATGGCCAGACTATTCATCTCGATGTCAGTTGGGGGCTTCGGGCAGAACGCAGCATCGCCTACAGCTATATCGAAGGAACCCAGGGGTCCGCGCAATTGAATCCGCTCTCCATCTGGAAGCACATGCATGGCGAGCTGGTCAATGTCGCGCCGGTAAAACCGATGAGCCCCGGTGAACTGTATCATACGTCCTTCCAGGCTCAATTGAAGCATTTTGTTTACGCGCTTCGTGGTGAGACAACCTCCATTTCCACCATCGAAGACGCAGCCAAAACGATGCAGGTCGTTGACCTGTTGTATCAGAGCGTTCGTACCGGGCGCGAAGTATTTCTGAATAATGCGTAAACGGTTCTCAGGCGCGACAGGAGCCATTGCTTCCGGCATTCTTCTCGTGCTGGCCACTCCACCGATACCTCTCGGCTTCCTGGCCTGGTTAGGGTTGCTCCCCTTCATGTTCTCAATCGAGAGAGCTGATTCTGTAAAAAAAGCGTTTCAATTAGGCATGCTGTTCGGGCTTGTGTATCATCTTGGCGTTGTGTACTGGGTTGCCATGAACACCGGCGCCGATATGACTGCACGCATTCTCTCCGGTATCGGTACTGTTGCAATCCTCAGCATCTGGTTTGGTATCGTTTCTATTCCATACAAACTCGCGCTTAATCGATTCGGAAATGCCGGTCATTTTGCACTTATTCTGCTATACCCTGCGCAGGAGTTGTTCTGGGCGTACGGTGAACTGGCCTTCCCCTGGGCGTTGCTGGCGCTGACACAGGCGGAGTACCTGCCGATTATTCAGCTCGCTTCGGTGGGGGGGACGTACCTGGTTACCGCATGGGTTGTAGCGGTAAACGCTATTGCTATGGTAGGCCGCGAAAAACGTAGGACCGGGTTCGTGATCATCGCGTTACTGGTATTGACCTGGGGCGGCGGCGCTCTCAGGAGTAGCGCCTTGTTACGTTCTACGCTGTCTCGTCCACTCGGTACTGTCGGCCTGGTGCAGGGAAACATTGATCCCGAGGATAAATGGGAACTGGGCGCCAAGTACAGCATGGATATTTACCAGTCGCTTACCAAATCCATGGCAGAAAACAATCAGTTGGATCTGGTTGTCTGGCCAGAGACTGCTTCCCCGGTTCGCTTAAAGAACAGCAGGTACTGGCGCACGGTTTTGCAGGATATGGTCGATTCACTGAATATCTCGCTTGCCACGGGGGCGTCACACCGGGAATACCGTGATGGTGTGAAGATTCCCTACAACGCCTCATTTTTAATCAAACCGGGTGGAAAAGGGGTGATGGACTATTATGCCAAGGTCCATCTGGTGCCTTTTGGCGAACGAGTTCCTTTCCAATGGATATATCCCGGACTTGGCAAGCTGAACCTGGGGCAAGCCGAGTTTAAACCGGGACCGGGGCTGACCACATGGGACGTACCGCATGACTCAATAACTTTCAAAGTGAGCCCGTTAATCTGTTATGAAGATATCTTTTCGCATCTGTCCTATCGTTCGGTAAAGCTTGGCGCTGATATATTGGTGAACCAGACCAATGACGGCTGGTTGCATGGTACGTCCGAACAACGTCAGCATGTTTTACTGGCACGATTCCGGAGTATTGAAACAGGACGGACCATGGTGCGTGCAACCAACACCGGTATCTCGGCTATCTTTGCGCCCAGTGGGCATTTCCTGGCTGAATTACCTATCGGAGCTCGAGGTGCGGTTTACGCCATTGCGCCCGGACCGGCGATGACAGCGTATGTCGGTGGCGGATGGCTGATCAAGTACCTGTTTGCAGCCGCTGCGCTGGGACTCTGGATCGCGTTGGGGATTGGCGAGTTGCGGGAAAAACGTGCCAGGAAACAGGAGGAAAAGGATGCGTAAGTCATCGCTCTTGTTGATACTGCTGCTTTTATGCTCCAGTGCCAGGGCGCAACGCATCTTTAGTTTCTCAACCCTTGAAGCGACTCCGATAGCCATGGCTGGCGCAGTTACGGCTCGGTTGGGCGGACTCGAGTCTGCTTTGTATAATCCAGCTACAATATCACGCTATAATGACGGTTTCGAGCCGGAGAAGCTGCACATCTCCTTCAATATCAATCCTGCGGCTGCCATTGGGTATTCTGCCGATTTTCTTGCCGGTGAGAGTATTCCGGGAAAATCACCTGTGGCGCATGCCGGTTTCTTATTACGGGGAATCACGGTATACCGGTCCCCCTTCACTATAGGTGTCTTATTAGGCGAAGAGGAGTTTGATTTACCGTCCGCCGGGTCTGAAGAACTGTTTGAGTTACGTGGAACTCCCGAGCGTTATCGCAGCCAGGGATTCCTGGTATTTACCATAACGCCACGAGTGAAAGTGGGAGGAACACTTTCCGCTTATATTCGCGAGCAGGGAATTCATGCTTACGGCGCTTCATATGGCGTTTATCTTGAGCCGGGGCCTAACTTTAACATCGGTGTTTTCTTCGCCGAACTGCCTGACGGTTTCAGTGATTCGCGCAGGTTCCTCTCAGGAGTGGAGGACCAGACTGTAAATGTCGGCATCAGTTACGAACCGGACCGTTTGACCCTGTTGACCTTCGATGTGCGAAATGTTTTCAAGGAGGAGGGCGACCGTACCCTGGAAGCGCGATTCGGAGCCGAACGCCGGTTGAATGACTGGCTGTGCCTTCGTGCCGGTACCATGCCTTCAACCCAGGTTGGTGACCAGTATTACACGTGGGGAATAGGGTTGCTGGATCGACATATCATGACCGATAAGCGGCATTACTTTCGTGTCCCTCAGTTCATGCTGAATTACGCTATGGTGCAGAAGCGCACGGATAAAGTGTGGGAGACCATTCACCTGCTGAGTCTTACCATGGAGATCGGGTGATGTTACGAAAGAGCCTGCTTCTATTCTTGGGGGTGTTGCTTGCGGTCTGTTCCTTTGGGGCGGATCGTGTGGGAACTCCTGAAAAGGCGGTGCCCTTTCGAGATCATCAAGGTTTGTTGAATGAAATGGGGAGCTCAATAAACCACGGGGCCAATGAGGCATCCAATCAGGTAAACAGTAGAAAGCACAAGGAATTCGGAGCCTCTTTCACGGAACAAAACAGTCGTGATCGGGTACGATATCCAAGTATCTTGTTCGAGTCCAGCGGCGGAGACGGTGGTGTTGATAGCGAACCTGCTGAATCCGCATATTCCCGCTGGCTGTGGCCTGTTGCGGTAACCCTTGTCGCGGGAGGTGTTACCTATGGCCTTTATTCCATCAGGAGTCGTTGATGCAGTGGCGTATGAGGCTCGCCTCTTTCTTATTGTTCGCAATGTTGCTGACAATGCTGTCAGGATGTGCCGGCAGACGTAAATGGGTGGATCAACCGGCTGATGTGGCCTGGGAAAAGATCCAGAACTATTATGGACGGAAGAAATATCTCGATGCGGTTGAGCATCTCGAGATCTTCCTGATCAACCATGCCGGTACAGCAAAGGCGGACTCCGCGCAATTCATCCTGGCTGAATCTCATTTCAAGATGAAAGAGTACATCATCGCCGCGGCTGAATACGAGAAACTGGTCTCGCAATATCCCCAGAGTCCATTGGTAGAAGAAGCGTCCTACAAAATGGGCCTGAGCTTTTATAAGCTTTCCCCCAAGTATTCGCTCGACCAAAGCTACACCCACAGGGCTTTTGACTCTTTCCAGCTATTTCTGGAAGAGTTTCCTGCTTCTGAATACAAAAGTGATGCTTTGGACATGATCGATGAGATCAGGGATAAACTGGCGAAAAAGGTCTTTGAAAACGGACGGCTTTACCAGAAAGTCAAGGAATACGACGCAGCCCGAATTTATTACGATGAGGTTCTGAACAACTACTACGATACCGAATACGCGCCCAAGGCTCTCTTTGAAAAGGGAATGACCTATGAAGCTGTAGCTGATACGCAGGGCGCGATTGATCAGTATGCTACTTTCCTGTCCAAGTATTCTGAGGATGCGCTTGAACCGCGTGCCCGAAATGGGTTGAATCGTATGCTGGGGCATGCACAGAAAATATCCCACAGTTTCAGGGTTGAACTTTACGGCTCTGTAGGCTTCAATACATACAAGATGAACGATGTCAATGATCGGCTGGAAGCCTGGGATGATGAAGAAAAAGAGATGGAGACGATAAGTTTCGGTACGAATTACCAGGCCGGTTTGCGTATGGTCATGCCGCACCTGGGAGCGCTCGGCCTATATTCTTACAGGATGGGTGGTAATGCAGACTACAAGGATTCCGATGGGAAATTGTCCTTCCAGATTCCGGTTAATGTGATTGAAATTGCCCCAAGTTATCACGTGATCAGGGGGGAAGATATTGATCTGTATGCCGGTATAGGGATTGGCTGGTATATGCCGGATGTTTCTCTCCTGTCTCATTTCTCAGGATATGATAACAACTATTACACGACTTACGATGAAGCAAAGCTTGGATTCCGGCCGTTCGTTGAGGTGCAGACTTTTGTCTGGGACAGGGTTTCTGTCATCCTGGGCTTGGGCTATCGTATCAATGAATCCGATGATATCCCGTTAGGCGCGACCGGTGAAAAGATGCGATTGGACTGGAGCGGTCTGTCCGCCAGCGCAGGGGTAGGCATCGTACTGTTCTCCAAATAGCAGGTGGCAGTGTGGGGGAGACAGAGGGCAAGGGCAGGTACAGCCTGAAGCCGAACGAGCGAGTTGGCTTGTTCGGCGGGAGCTTCGATCCACCGACGCGCGCACATCTTATCGCGGCGGAACATGCGCAAAGGATATTGCAGCTTGACAAAATCCTTTTCGTCCTGAATCGCGTCAGTCCTCATAAGCTGGACCGTGAAGTGACACCCCCCGCGATACGCCTGCAAATGCTGGAGGCCGCGTTGGGGCATAGCCCTGATTTCTGCATCGATACTTCTGAACTTGATCGCGAAGGGCCTTCGTTTACAGTTGAAACACTTCGTCATTTTACCTCTACTTTTCCAGAAACTCACTTCACACTGATTTTCGGCATGGATGCCCTGAACAGCTTCTATCGCTGGCGTGAACCGGAGGAAATACTTGAGCTGGTCGAAGTTGCAGTTATGAACCGCGGGAAAGAAGAGCGCAGTGAAAATGCAGCGGCCTGGCTGGATCGTGTCATGTTGATCGAGATTCCCGTGATGGATACTTCTTCGACACAGGTTCGTGAAATGGTCGCAGCAGAGCAGGATATTCGTGATCTGGTACCACCGGGCGTCGCTGCTATTATCGAAAAGGAAATGCTTTACCGCTCGATGTAAATCAATCCTCCTGTTGTTTTTCCCATACACTTCCTTGCCTTATCTTCCGGCATGCCTCCACGATTTGACGCACATACACGATCTCTACGTATTTCCGTCAGCGATCTGCTCTGGAAAGAACGACGCAGCGAATCCCGGAGCTGGACAGTCGCCGACCGTTCGCTACTCGGGCAACGTGCCCATCAGCAATACACCGAATACCAGGCCACGAAAAAACCTTCCTATGAAGTTGAAGTTCCGCTTGAGGTCAAACTGGAAATTGGCGAGCATACCGTCTTCCTCCGTGGTCGAATTGATGGCCGCTGGAAAATGAAACAATTCACCGTTGTTGAAGAGATCAAAAGTGTTACCAGCGGATTGGAGGGGGAACCGCTGGATTCGCACCGTTTGCAGGGAGAAATCTACTCCTGGATGCAACAACGGTTGACCGGTGACCTGGTCAAGGTTTGCCTGACACGAGTTGACCTGTGGACCGGAGAATCGGTGCGAAGTGTCATCGATCCGGAAATGATACACCTTGAAACAGTGATCATGGAGCGCCTGCATATCATCCTGCGCTGGTTCGAGAAAGAAGAAAAGCGCCTGGAGGAACGTGCGAAAGCGGCACGGCGAATTTACTGGCCCTACCCGGAATACCGGATCAACCAGCGTGAAATGGAAGACGCGGTAGCAAAGGCGCTGGACAACAAACGAAACCTGCTACTCGAAGCGCCGACTGGAAGCGGCAAGACGGCGCCAATCCTGATAACAGCGCTGAAACATGCCGCTTCTACTCGTCAACGTGTAGCCTATGCAACGTCACGGACTGCGCAGCAGAACGACAGGATAAAACTGGTCCGTGCTGCGATTCCAGTTGAGGCGCGTGGACGGATTCTAAACCTGACTGCCGGTGAACGGCTTTGTGTGGATGAATACTGCGCCTGTCGTGAAGCAGGACGTGTGGAAACGCTTTTTGATCCCTGGGAACCGCCGGAATGGGCAGAGAAAGCGTGGGAACGCTTCGAGGGCATTCTTTCACGCAAGGAACTGGTCAAACTTGCTGATGAGCAGGATGTTTGCCCCAGACGATTACAAAAAGACCTGACTCGAATGGCGGACGTACTGATCGGTGATCAGAATTATTTCATCCAGCCTTTCATGCAACCGTCAGGCTGGTTCACCGCTGAAGATCACCGTCATCCACGCACGATCCTGTTGATGGATGAAGCGCATGGTATTGTGGACCGGTTGCGGGCTTCACAACTGGTTCACCTGAACCTGATACAACTGGAAGAGAAGGGGCAGGAACTGGAAATGCTTGGCGGTTTGATCGAACGTCAGGCTGGCGCGTTGATCCGTCAGTTCCTTGTCAGGGCCAGAGACGTTTTTGATGAAATTTTTGATGAGGATCAGACGGTTCTCTATACCCGGCTGGATTCCGAATTGGATCACCTGATCACACCGTTGCAGGAATGCGCGTTGGTACTCAGTACGGGGCGAAGCGAGCAGGGTGACGAGACCGATGATGTGTTGAGAGCAATTCATGCTGCGGCTTTCGCTACCGGGCGGCTTGCTTCCTTTGCCACCTATGCCAGCCGTGATATTCCCGCCCCGATGCTGAATATGGTATTGGTCACGCCCGCCTCGTACCTGCAACCACGATGGCAGTGCTGTTCATCAGTGATTGCGTTCTCCGCTACACTATCCCCGTTTCAGGTCATCCTGAAGGAACTGGGACTGGATGGTGAGCATACGGATACGCTACAGGCTCCGGATACAATATTACGCGATCATCGGCTGGTTATCCGCTACTCTGGGGTGTCGACTCGTGCGCGGGACCGTGAAAACACGCTGGTAGACCTGGCGGATCTTCTCGCGGATGCAGAGATGACAACCGGGGGCGCATGGCTGGTTTTTGTGTCGTCGAAACAGTACCAGGAATGGTTGACCCTGGCGTTGAAAAGCAGGACGGATATCAATACGCTGGCGATACGTGGCGGAGATCAGAAAGTCATGCGGTTCCTGATCCATAACGCTTCACGAGATTCCAAACCGCAAGTCCATGTGCTGGAGATACACGGTCCCCTGCGTGAAGGTGTAGACCTTGCGGTTGGCGCGTACAATGGATTGGCAGTGATTGGTCCTGCGTTGCCGCCTATTACACCGGAGAACGAGATTCTTCGTACCGTGCTCGATGAACGTGGTGAGGCGGGATACCTGGAAACTTATGCCATCCCGGCGATGCGGACTGTAGTGCAAGCCAGTGGCCGATTGCTTCGAAATCCGGATCAACGTGGAATCCTTCTGTTCGTCGGGGATCGTTTCGCCACGCCTCAATATGAAACCATTGCGCCGGAATGGTTGGCTGATTCGGACGTCACCGATGACAGGGAAGTGTTGCTGGATAGCATGCTGCATTGGTGGCACGGGTAGTTGGATTTGTTTTCCTGAGCGAAGTTGATTGTGTTGGTTGTTGTAAGAATAGTGATATCAATGAATTATTCTTGCTGCTTATGAGGCGGCGATCACAGGATATGAATTAAGACAGGCTTTGAAATGCTTCTCAATTCTTGTATTTTCTGGGATACTGGCATGTGGATCGGTCAACGAAGGAGAAGTGCCATGCAGCGACGTTACGGTTTCATGCAGGGACCGACGCTGATAGTGTGTGTATTGTTGTGCCTGGCAGTTATCGGGTGTGAGATCGAGGAGACCGATCTGCCCGCACGTGGGGTGATCAGTGTGTCCGCGGTGGATACAACAACTGGCGACAGCATCGAAGGAGCTTCGATATTTATCAACGACCAGCTCCAGACCCTGCGTACGCCTGCCGTGATCAGTAACAAGATCGAAGGGCAGTACACAGTTTCCGTGCGTCCGGGCCAGGGATATGTTACTGTGACGCAGACGGTTGAGCTTGTTCCGCCGGATACAGCGTTTGCTGTCTTGCAGTTCAATGAACCGGATACAAGTGTTTTCAACAACCAAAGTGTATTTGTTGAATCTGATGCGGAAAATGCAATTGTGATTGTTGACGACCAGCTTTCCGAGTATACAACGCCTGCTGAATTCCTGTTGACGCCCGGTGAATACTTCATTTCCTGTTATGCGCCCGGGATGAAAACTGTGTCTCCGTCCGGTTATGCTCTGGATGCGGTTGCCGCTGATTCAGCGACGCTCAGTTTTACCCTGGAAGAGGTTGAAACCGGCAATACTGTGGGAACACTGGCGCCTGAATTTGAATTGAACAGCTTTACCGGGACGGACTTCTCCGGTGGCCCTTTCTCGCCAGCGCAATACCGTGGACGTGTTCTGCTGGTCAATTTCTGGCACTCTGAATGCGCTCCCTGCAGGGCGGAATTTCCCGGATTGGAACAGGTGTACCAGGATCATCAGGATGCTGGATTCCGTATTCTAGCTGTCAACGCAGGATACAACAACGATAATATTCCAGAATTCCAGGATGTGAAGGATATCGGTTTAACTTTTCCGATGCTGTACAACGGTGACAATTGGCAGCACATCATCCAGGAATTATATAGCATTATGGATTTTCCTACCAATTTCCTGGTGGATGAGGAAGGGATTATCCAGTATCGTGTGGGGGCGGTAGAGTATGAAGAACTCAGCACGATGGTGGAAGGATTGCTTTCGGAATAAATAGCGTTGTTTCGCTGATACCGAACATCTTGTTGCGTATATTGCCCCTGCCGGATGCGGCAGGGGTTGTTTTTCAGGGGAGAGCGATTCATCCGATTGTTCACGACAAGTAAAGCCGGAAGGAAAGAGGTACTATCCTGGTGCTTCTATGATTTTGCGAACTCCGCGTTTGCAACAACCATTCTGGCAGTCATCTACAATTTCTACTATTCCGATGTTGTCGCAGGTGGCGCTCAAGGCACCTTGATATCGGCATTCGAACATACGTTTCGTGTGCCCGGCGCGACGATGTTCACCTTTATCATCGCCATCGCCATGAGTATTGTGGTGCTAAGCTCTCCTTTCTTTGGCGCATGGGCCGATGCGCGGGTCGCGAAGAAACGCTTCCTGGCATTATTCCTGTTCATGGGTGTTATTGGCACAGCCATGCTGGCTACAGTGGGGCCGGGTGACTGGTTGAAGGGCGGGCTGTGGTTCATTGTCGCCAACATCGGTTTTGCAGCAGGAAATGTGTATTACAACGCGCTTCTCAATGAAATCGCCACACCGGATGAAGCCGGCAAGGTCTCCGGCTGGGGATGGGGGATAGGGTACATCGGCGGGGGAACATTACTGGCGATCAACCTGGCCATGCTGAAAGTTCCTTTTGTTCTCACATTACCGTCAATGGGAAGTGGCAACGGTTTTACCGGCTACACAGCATCATTTCCGTTATTTACTGTGCAGCATACTTTTCTCAGCGTTTCCATCTGGTGGCTGCTGTTTTCCATTCCACTGCTGTTAAATGTTCGTGAACGGATGCCTCGCGCTACAGCAGGCTATATGGAAAGCGCTCGAGATGCTATCCACAGGCTAAGCACGACCCTTCGTCATCTCGGGCATTACAAGGAAATGGCGCGGTTTCTGATAGCTTACCTGTTCTTCTCCGAGGGTATTGAAACCGTAATACGCATGGCCTCCATTTTCGGTGGACAGGAGTTGGGTATGGACGCCGGGCAACTGGTCATGTTCTTCCTCATGATTCAGTTTACCGCTTTTTTCGGCTCGACCCTGTTCGGAAAACTGACGGAGTGGATGGGGAACAAGTGGTCGCTGGTGCTGACACTTGTCATCTGGTGCGGTGTTGTCGTTGCTGCTTACTTTATCGGGTGGAGCGGGCACCCAATACGTGAGTATTATGCGCTTGGCGTAGTGGTAGGTATGGTCATGGGCGCAAGCCAGTCTGTGGCTCGCGGCTTGCTTTCCACATTTGTTCCACAAGGGCATGAAGCTGAATTCTTCAGCTTCTTCGCTGTTGGCGGAAAGCTTTCAACGATTATGGGACCACTGGTTTATGGCCTGGTGGTCTGGGTTACAGGTTCGCTCAGGGTCGGTATTGTTTCCCTGGTGTTTTTCTTTGTCGTTGGTATTATTCTTCTGGTGAAAGTAGATGAGCGTAAAGGTAGACACGCTGCGCAAACCACGCTGGATACGGACGCAGTGGCAGAAAACGGCTGAAGCAAAACGAGTTCGCAAGAGTCTGCGTGAACTTGGGTTGCATACGGTTTGTGAGGAATCCGACTGCCCCAACCGGGGTGAATGTTACAACCGTGGGACTTGCACATTTCTCATCATGGGCGCCATCTGTACCCGTCACTGCAAATTCTGTGATGTGACCAGCGGGAAACCACTGCCACTCGATCCCGAAGAACCAGAGCATGTGGCCCAGTCCATTGCAGAGCTGGGGATTCACTACGCAGTGATCACTTCGGTGGATCGTGATGATCTCCCCGATTTTGGAGCGGGGCATTTTGCGGAGGTGATCAGGCAGGTACGCAGGCATTGTCCCGACGTAGGCATTGAAGTGCTTACTCCGGACTTCCAGGTGGACCGGGAAGCCATTTTTCATGTGCTTGATGCGCAGCCGGATGTTTTTGCTCACAATCTTGAAACAGTTGAACGATTGACCAGTCAGATACGGGACCGACGAGCAAGTTTTCAGGATTCTCTCGCGGCGCTTCGCATTGCCTCGGAACATCCGGGGGATATCCCTGTGAAGACAGGCATCATGGTAGGCTTGGGTGAGACCGACGAGGAAATCCAGAAAACCATGAAACTCGCTCGAGAGGCGGGCGTTGTCAGCATCACAATCGGCCAGTACCTGGCGCCTTCCGGGCACCATCTTCCCGTCGTTCGCTATGTCACGCCGGAACAGTTTGAACAGTATGAAGAGTACGCAAAATCAATAGGATATGAATATGTTGCGAGTGGTCCTCTGGTCAGATCCTCCTATCGTGCGGAGGAGCTCGCCCGGCAACATACATTGTCCTCCAATAAAAGGGACCGGGAACTGTAAAAGGTGTGGATTCCGGCTTGAATGTGGAGTATTTGGGTTTTACTTTTGTTAAATTAGGTTCGGAAAAGAAACAGGCCTTACAAGAGAGTTTCATGGAAAGCAAAGGACGGATTCTGATCGTTGACGACGAAACGGACATCACCGATTTCCTCGCAGCGTTTTTCCGGATGAAACAGTATACGCCGGAAGTGGCCAACAGCGGTCAGGAAGCTGTTGAAAAATTGCGGGTCTTCAAGCCACATATTATTCTGCTTGATGTTCGCATGCCGGAGATGGATGGCATTGAAACACTACGTGCTATTCGCAAGGTTGATCCGGATGTTGGCGTTATCATGGTTACGGCAGTCCAGGAAATCAGTATCGGCCGTGAAGCCTTGAAGCTTGGCGCCGCTGATTTTGTGACAAAGCCGATTGATCTTGAATACCTTGAGACCACGGTAATGGTCAAGATCATCAACCTGTTTTCAGAACAACAGGCCGACGAGTAGGAGATCTCATGCATTTTGTCCTGTTATATATTCCCGGGCATTGGGAGATCATCCTGGTTGTGGCTGTCGTGCTACTGCTGTTCGGCGGTCGCAAGATTCCTGAGATGATGCGTGGCCTTGGAACCGGGGTGAAGGAGTTCAAGAAGGGGATCAAGGACGAAGAGGACGAGAACAAAAAGATCCCCGAAGATAAAGACTGAGTCAGGTTTGACTGCTGATATAGAACCGCCTTTTTTTGAGGCGGTTTTCTGTTTTTAGGTGTCTCGCTGTTTGGAATGGGATAGAAATTGTTTTTCGAAGAAGTGGTTATGCCTATGCATTGAGCGCAATGCGACATTGTTTTCGAGCATCGATATCAACCAGAGGCGACTTTTGTTTGCAGAATTGAGGCGATTATTGTGTGTGGAATTGAGGTATTCCAGAGGATCAGTTACAGTCAGACAAGTACCCAACGCATTTGAGGGAAATGAGGTCAATAGTGTGGAGTACTCCGAAGGAGTACGAAAAGTGAGCCCCGGGTACGCGCCGTCAGTTTGGCGCGCACCCGGGGTAAAGAATGAAAATAAACCTACTCCGCAGGAGTTGGATAAGGTTTGTGTCTATGATTTGTGCCAGCCTCTATCCAACTCTTTCAGAGTTGACTTTACTCGTCTGTCGAACCCAGGGTTTGCATCAAACAGACGATGCCCAACCCTGGGCTCACTTATCCAACTCCTGCGGAGTAGTAATAATGTGCCAGAGGACAGGCAAATGATGTTCCGATGCTTATGAACAATATCGAATTGTGTCATCTTTAGCGAAGAACCTGTCCAAACTACGGGATCCTCTTCAGTTCCCATTTCCAATCGAATATGCACAAAAAAAAACCTACTCCCCGAAGGGAGCAGGTTGAAAGGCAGTTCTATGAGTTATCCAATATCAGTTGCCCAATGTCCTTATAGCGTACGGCAACTGTGAACCGGAAGCCGGCACATACAGCGGGCCACGCGGGAAATCGTCACCGCCAAGCACACTGTAGGAACCATCCAGGTTCTGAATGACAACGCGAATATTGACCAACAGGCTTTCACGATAATCCATCCAGCCATTGTCAGCATTCCAGCCCCAGGTACGATGGTTGATGTAGTTCTCGTTGTAACCGAGGAAGGTCTCACCACCGATATCTTCAAAGCCTACGAAGAAGTGGCCGTTAACCTGGATATCTTCCAACTGGATGTTTTCCTTGACCCAGATGTAAGTACTGGGATTCTGGGAACGCATAATATTTGTTGAGTAGATCTGTTGTACAGGTTCAGTTGAATCAGAGGTAACTGAATACAGGACTGCATCAAAATCTACCTGGGTGAAACCAGGATCGATTGTGGTGTAGTACCAGAGTTCAATCAGCCTGGCCTGATTTTCCGTGGTCATGGTTGTACCCAGGATACCACCAGGAATATAACCGAACGCGGTCACTGAAGTCGGGTCATAAACCAGGGTGTCCAGAGTGGTTTCATCCGGGATGTAGATAAGTTCAAAGTTCAATGTGATCTCGTCGCCGGGATAAGGCGTGATAGCCGCTTGCTGATCAAAGTAGCCGTCTTTGGTTACGAAGATGGTCTGGTTATTCGGCCAGACATTGAAAGCATACAGCCCGGACGCATCAGTATAAACAGTATCACCCTCTTCAGAAACAACCTGCACATCCTGAATGGGTTCACTGGAAACAGCGTCAGTGATCATGCCGCTTACGCTTGCCGGAAGACGTGTCAGGAAAACATCGATATCGCATCTCCCACCAAGGACTACTTCGGCAGTAACCAGGGTGTCACGATAGCCTTCCTGCTGCGCGAGGACATCATGGGCGCCGCCAGTCAAAACGATACTCACGTTACCATAGTTGTTTGTATGGTATTCCAGTGAGTCGTCAATAATGACTGTACTGTAGCCAATCGGAAGCTCAGTGTGGATGCTGTACGTATGAACATTCAATACACCGGTTGTGGGAAGTGGTGTAAGGTTCCAATTCACGGTAATGTCAGCATCTGCAGCAATGTTCATCATCCGGTTGTTCTGATGGTAATCCGGATGGCTGGCATAGAGAATTCTGCGGCTGCCGGCATGAACATCAAAGGAATAGTTGCCTTCAGAGTCGGTAATGGTTGAATCACCAGTATTTGACCATACTTGAGCTTCAGCAATGCCTCTGTCTGTCTCCTCATCTTTGACGGTTCCGCTGATATGACCGACAACAGGAGGTTGCAGAGCGAAGATTGCAAACTTGGGACGTTCCAGTGAGGGGGTAACATCCAGTTCGGTATAATCGAAGTTGTCATGAGTGATGCTGTACGTTACCGGTTCGGTTTCATCCCGCATATAGAAACCGTCGCCATCAGGCTGGAAGGTGGTGATGATGGAATCCGGCATATCCAGTGGTGAAACTGTAATTGTCGCTGTGGAAAGCGCGACATTATCATTATAGCCATCGGATACAAACCCGAAAATCTTGTTTGTTCCACGGGCCATCACCCAAACCGTATCCACAGCGTCTACTGTATCCGAGGTCGCGGTGCCCGGCCATTCCAGCTTGCACTTGTAGTCTGAATAACTTGCGACTTTGATGGACTTGTAAAGTTTTGTTTCGCCGTACACTTCCTGGTAGAGATCCAGGTAGGTCACATCACCGACTGATTTCCAGTAAGCATCACCGTATGCCTGCCGAGAGCCGTTGATGTTCATTTTCCAGGTACCGGTAGAGTCTACCAAGAGCTCCAGGAGCGGACTGTTGCCTGCATAAAGAGTCGATCCACCAACCGCATACTTGGCGTATAAATACCAACTCCCCTGGAAATCCTCCGGTGGTGTGGAACCATGTGAAGGCGTTACCGTATCTTCATCATCCTCGCTGCACCCTATACCCATGAAACTAACAAGCATAAGGCCAACAACCAACAACATGACGGCTTTGAACCACAGCCTCTTGTCACCCATCGTGTTCTCCTGCCAGCTTACGAGACCTATGAATAAACACTGTAACTGAATGCTTGGGAAAGATGGAACAACCTACCATCTTTTTGGCGTAAAGACAAGACTTCGAAGGGGAATCCCAAAAGAACAAATCAAAAAAACTGGCAAAAAAACGGGTCAGCAGACCCGTCGATTACTTGCGAAGTGAATTCCACGCTTACATGGCAAATGATACTTTAAGTAGCTGATAAATAATGATAGACAGAATACCTGCAATGGGTAAGGTCAGCAGCCAGGAGAATATGATGCTGCGGACAATCTGGAAATTTATCTTTTCTATCCCCTGTGCGAGCCCGATTCCAAGAACAGCGCCTACAAGAGTGTGAGTGGTTGAAATCGGCAATCCCATCTTGGAAGCAACCATAACGACTGTTGCAGCAGAAAACTCAGCGGCAAACCCACGCGAAGGGGTAAGCTCAGTAATCTTGGTGCCAATGGTACGCATTACACGGAAACCGTAAGTTGCCAGACCCAGTACAATTCCAACCCCGCCCAGGACAAGGATCCAACCCGGAACCGGAACCTTCAACTGCACAACACCGTTTTTTATCGTCTGCAACACGGCCGCAACGGGACCAATAGCATTGGCTACATCGTTGGCGCCCTGAGCAAATGCTACATACGTCGCTGTAAGAACCTGGAGAATCATGAAGATTCGTTCAATGGGACGAAGCTTATCTTTCGGATCTATGTGGCTTTTGGCCCGTCGGATAAGAAGAAGCAGAATGATATAACCAACGATCATCCCACCCAGCGACAACAGGAATATCTGAGCGCCACTTAGGTCTAAATGCAGGTTCTTCAATCCCTTCCAGATTGAAGACAATACAATGATCCAAATGGTGAATGCGCCCAGGAAAGGACCAATAATCATCATTCGTTTAAATGGATCTGCTGCCTGGAGAATGGCCTTCCGAATGAATGTGAACACCAGCAAGGCAAGCAACCCACCGAAAACCGGTGACAACACCCAGGAAGAAATAATCTGGACGACCTTTACCCAATTGACGGCTGAAATCCCGTACGTAATCAGACCAAAACCAACTATTGCACCGACAATAGAATGGGTTGTTGAAACAGGAAGGCCGAAGAATGTAGCACTGTGCAACCACACAGCGGCTGCCAGGAGCGCCGCGATCATACCCAGAATCAACAAATTGGGGTCTTGAGTGAATAATTCCGTATTTACAATACTCTTGCGAACAGTATCGGTGACTGTTCCGCCTGCCAGCCAGGCGCCCAAAAAATCAGCCGTGCCCGCAAGAATGACAGCCTGCTTGTAATTGATAGCGCCAGAGCCAACCGAAGTCCCCATCGAGTTGGCTACATCATTAGCGCCGATCGTCCAAGCCATGTAAAGACCAAAAACCACAGCAAAAGAACCCAGAATGATAAACTGTGTGTCTGTGGTTTGAAAAACTGAAATCAGGAAGTCCATGAATGGGCCTGCGATGTACACCTTCAGGTTTTGTCACCAGCAACCGGATGACATGAATTGCAGACAAGCTGCTCTCACAACTGGCTAATACTTCAATCAACCACGAGTATAGGGTTGTGAATGTTAGGAAATGATTTGCATCCTAACACAACTGCAACAATTCTCTCAAAAAAAGCAATGTCAAGAACAAAACTGCTGTATATCTTGCGATATCTGCTAAATATCCAATTCGTAAACTCTTGTTAATTCTATGCTTGTCTTTGCCGAATAATTTGGGGGATATATACGGTATCAGACCAATAATTGCAAGTGAAATATTGAGGTGATACCTCCCTATTACCAAACCTTCCGGAGTATTCGAGGATTCTACCAGAAGATCAGGTACATGATAACCACGCCAACGATTACAGCGCTGCCAAGCCAATAGACTGATTTGTAAGTAGTTGTATCGATAAGTTTTGCGTCAGGTAGAACAACAGCTTTTTGCATCGGTGCAAACCGGGTTACGATCAGCATGAATATCACTTCAACGACGAAAACGATTCCCATATGATGAAGGAATGCGATCTGGGGGAGTTGCCATAGCAGTAAGCCATAAAGAGGAACTCCCAGGATCATGGCGCCACTGGCAGCAAGAGGTGGCGTCTTTTTTACTACAAGGCCAACAATAAAAGCTGCCACAATACCCGGTGTAATGAATCCCCAGACCATCTGTATGTAAGTGAAGACTCCCTGGAATCGACTGATTATCGGCGCCCAAAGACAGGCTACGATGACAAAAGCTGCTGTTGCTATCCTGCCGAACATGACAATTTTCTGTTGCGAAGCGTCTGGTCTTATATGTCGCCTGTACAGATCGATCGTGAGAATGGTGGAGGCAGAATTCAGCATGGAGTTAAATGAACTCATTACAGCGCCGAATAGCGCCGCAAGCATGATTCCACGCAGCGAAGGAGGGAGAATCTGGTTAATCATATGGGGATAGGCTTCATCCGGATTGCTGATCTGACCGGAGTACAACTGGTACGCCATGATGCCCGGGAGAACGATGACTAGAGGTAAAAATATCTTCAATGCTGCTGCGAAAAGAATCCCCTTCTGGCCTTCTTTCAGGCTTTTCGCACCTAGTGTCCGCTGGGTTATAAACTGGTTCAACCCCCAGTAAAACGTGTGGGGAATCCACATGCCTCCAATGAACACGGCTATCCAGGGCAATTCAGGATCATTCCAGGGAAGAACACTGTGGAGCTTATCTTCATTCACAGTTGCGAAATTATGGATCCCGGCCAGAAACCCTTCGCCATTGCCAAGAACCTGGAATCCAATGATTGTAACAATGGTTGCGCCTGCTATCAGGGCAAATCCCTGGATCAAGTCTGACCAGACAACTGCCTTCAGACCACCATAAATGGTATAAGCGCCAGCAACGATTCCAATGAACCAGATTCCTGCCACTGTTGCCCAGAATTGAGCGTTTTCAGGACTCATTCCAAATTGCTGTTCAAAATGCTCCGGGATGGAAAAGATGGCATTGATCCCGATTGCCCCCGAATACAGGACAGTAGCCATCGCAACCACGACATAAGCAATCATCAACCAGGTTGCCATGATGGCACGAGTTGTCGCGTTGTAACGGTATTCAAGAAACTCCGGCATGGTATAGATACCTGCGCGCAGAAAACGTGGCAACAGGAACCAACCTACCAGCACCAATACAATTGCGGCCATCCACTCATAACTGGCAATCGCCATCCCTACCCGGCCAAAAGCTGACCCGGACATGCCGACGAACTGTTCCGTTGAAATGTTGGAAGCGATCAGGGAAAAACCGATCAACCACCAGGTCAGGCTACGTCCGGCAAGGAAATAGTCTTCTGTGCTCTTTTCTTTTCGTGAAGCAAACAGGGATACGCCGACAACAATGGCAAGAAAGGCAACAAAAGAAAACAGGTCCAGCAAGGTTAAAGAGGTCATTGAATTGTCTCTCCAAGCGCTGTACTTGTATACTGCAGGAAAATGTTTTGTAGAACCCAAGAATATACATCTCAATCGAACGTAAAATAACCCTGCACATGAATAGAACCATACCTCTTACGTGATTATTCAAAATAATGAGAGGGATAGTAAAAGCATTATCGAGTATGCAAACTGTTGTCTTACCATGATTTCTAGAGTTAATGAACCGAAAAACCGGTATGGTTGGGGATTCAACTGTGAGTCAGGAGAGGCACCATATGGTAGTACCGGTATAAAAAAACCGGCAGCGCTTTCACGCTGCCGGCAAGTGTTCTAAGGAAGTGATCCTTATTTCACCAGGACCATGCGCTTCAGATCAGTAAATGGACCGGCTTCAATGCGGTAGAAGTAAACACCACTGGCGAAGTTCTGTGCATCGAAACGGACTTCATGGAATCCAGCTTCAAGGCGTCCCTCGACCAGGCGAGCAACTTCCTGCCCCATTACATTGAAAACGGTAAGGTTGACATCTTGCGCATTTACCAGGTCAAACCTGATCGAAGTCAACGGGTTGAACGGGTTCGGATAGTTCTGATGCAATGCGTAAGTGGTCGGCATAGCATCTTCACCGAGCTCCTCTGCACTATCGTAGAACAGGATGATCAGGTCTACGACCGGCGGATTGGCCCAGTAGGGACCGCGGAAGACAACTTCAGCCTGCAACTCTTCACCGACTTGCACATTCGCGAAATCTTCAACACCGCGGAAGTCAGCGTTGATCGTGAGTTCCTGGATCTCTGACGGTTCCAGCAAACCTTCGTTCGGGTTAATACTCACCCAGGTCGGTGGCGCATAGTAACCTTCCCAGATGTTTACGATGTCCTGCGAACGCTGGTAAACAGTGGCAATATCCCAGGAATCATTTTCCTCTGCGTACCAGCGACCGATTTCAATACCACCGGCAGCTTCACCTTCAACAGGTGCGTAGAGTTCAACCGGCTCAAGATCGTACGCGTTTTCGTACGGGCTGTAGCGGTAAATGTATCCGCCTAACCCATCCTCGTTTTGCGATAGGATATAGATGTTGTAGTCATCGGGATCCGCCGGCATGTATGCCAACCCCATGGACAATCCAGTTGTGTTGTCCATGTAAAGATCTGTGTAGCTGTCGCTGTCAACATCGTATACGCCAAATCGTGTATCCCATTCGCGCAGGTACAGCAGGTGGTGATCCCAATCGTAGGTTACACCGGTTGGATGGAAGTCAACGGTTGTGATATACTCAACATCCGTCATCTGTGCATTGAACCGGTAAATGTGGCCATCAGCAACACCACCATAGAATTCCTGTGACTTGGGATCATAACCCAGGTCAAGCGGACCGGCATCATCGAAACCATGCAACTCAGCCGGCATCAGGTAGGTTTCCTGCAAAACACCTGTACGGCTGAACTTGTAAATGGCGTTGACACCACCGTCACCATTGTCAATAGCGCCAACATAAATGCCATCAACACCAATCACCGCACTGACAATCCCGTTGTTCTGTGTCGGCATCTGGGGATTGAAGCTGTAAAGCATATCCCACAGTTCATCCAGCTCGCCTCGGGCGATTTCCGGTCCACGTCCAGCATTCGGGCTGGTGATCGTAGATCCGAGACTGGATTGCGAGAATTTGCGCATCATGCGCCCGTTCTCAGAAGTCACGGGGCCTGCTTTGGTCTCACGGTTGCCGTTATCAATGTTGGCAAAGGATGGCGCATCATTCAGCACCTGGACATAAGCATCCCAGCCGAGTACGCCAGTACCGACACTCTCAATATCCAATTGTACAGTGCCAGTTGTGTCACCTACAGTTGCGTTGATGTCGACAAGCATTTCGAGCGACGTTGTGGTTGGCTCACCGTCAGGATAGACCATCGGAATTCCTGTACCATTGGTGAAATCAACCGTGATGGTGTCACGATCCAGAATAACGGTTTCAGAGGCGACACTGGGCCAGTAGTACATGTATTCAGCGACGACATCCAATGTCTCAGCCGGGGCGGCAAAGATAAAGTAATTGCCTGCCGGATCTGTGTACGCATCGTAGTTGGGATACTGACGAATGAATACATGGACGCCTTCCATCGGGACGTCATCAGAGTCCATGACGAAACCAGTCAGACTGCCACGTTCTGCGCGTGGAACACCCCAGATTTCCAGTTCATCAATGGCAACACCGTAGTACATCCCGGTATTGTAGTTATAAGAACCGAAATCCCAAGCGATGGTAATGGAATCGGCATCGTTAAATGCGGTCAGATCAAACTCAACCTGTTGCCAGCTATTGTTTGTGTATCCAAAAGCCGGCTCGTTGTTCAAACCGTAGCAACTGGAGGTATAATAACCAGAAGTTGGGGTTACTACTGTCCAGGAATCGCCGCCATTGGTCGAAACCTTCAGGTTGTATCCATCGTAGCTGGAATAGAATGAATACCAGTGGTAGTATTTGACTTTCAAGTTGCCGATGACAGGCCAGGTCTGGGTCGCTACCAACCTGTCAGAGGTCTGGGTCGCATAGTTGCCATCCAGCAAGGTCGCCCAGACGTAATCACCCGCGTAAGCTTCACCCGGACCGGCAGTGGGTTCACCCCATTCCCAGATGTCGCCTTCAGCGACGAAGGGGTTCGGATGATCCGGCTCGCCTTCAGGCTCAAAACCAGTGTAGAAAGGCGGATTACCAATCTGAGTTTCTGGCGACATACCGAAGCCAGATACGTTCGGGACTTCATCGTAGGCGATGACAGCGTAGTTGTAGAAGCCGGGGTCAATAACCGCTTCATCGTATTCGGTTACTTCCGGATCCAGCTCTGCCAACAGTTCACCGTCACGATACAGGACGTATCCTTCAAGGTCAACGCAGGGAGATCCATCAGCGTTGGTTGTGACAGCATTCCAGGTTACCGTGCCTGTCTGAGTCATTTCGTCAATGTCAACGACTTGCACACTGGTAGGAGTCGCCGGCGCCATATTAAAGACGCAGGTTACTTCTTCGCTGGGATCAGAGTAAATGGTTTCACCGGCGGAGTCTACTTCTG
Source organism: bacterium (assembly GCA_963669175.1). Taxonomy (GTDB): domain Bacteria; phylum Electryoneota; class Electryoneia; order Electryoneales; family Electryoneaceae. Next base: position 3,947,152 of record OY769902.1, on the reverse strand, counting down.
CTTCCAGGTAAATGATAATATCCTGATCTTCCAGGTCACTGTCCAACTGCAGGAAGTAAACATCATCCTCGATCAGCTCATCGTTGGCCTGTTCAAAATCTTCGCCATCAGTCGAATAGTATACGTTGAAGCCCATGAACTCATCGAGTTCGTTGGCTCCACTCCACCCACTTTGCAGCGCACGATCAGCAACCGGGTAGCTCGACAACCTGCCGTAAATCGGCGCTTGATGTGCCGCAGAAACAGGCAGGCGCAGGATCTCAGGATTGACCTGTGTCCAGTCGACTGTAATGTTGGAATAATCGTCAACAGCTTCAATCGGCGAATCATCAGTAAGCGTTACGCGAACAAGTGGATCACCAGCGCTTTCAACCGGGTACCAATCCTGCCCGTTGTTCGTAAACAGGAGCCTGTTGCCGAAGTCTGCCTCACGGTCAGTCAGGATTCCTTCAAAATTGTCTGTTGCAGCAAAAGAAACCCAGAACCGTTCACCTACTTCAATACGCGGGTTGTCAAGGACAGCGCCAAGGTCCGGGGTCAGTGAGCTTGATGTGTACAGCACGTCACCCGGCAGACCATTGTTGTCAGCATGAATGCGTACAATCACGTTTCCAGCGGAAGCATCCGGCCATGCTCCCCAGATACCATCGGGGTTGGCCAGTTGAATCTCTGTTTGAACCAGCCGTCCACCTTGCGAGGTGATGAAAGGAACGGCCATCATCTGGTTCTGACCAACCTCAGGAATCATGTAACCATTTGCCGCAATACCGTCGTCCAGTTGCAGCATCATGTTGTGTTCGTAAGATCCCGGTTGTCCCAGTGCAATGCTGATGCCGTCGTCGTAATCGCCATCCCAATCCGAAACGTAGGGAGCTGTGCGTGTGCTGATGGGAGTTACTTCAAAGTCTACGGTAATCTCGAATTCACCTTCTTCCCAGGAAACACTTTCTTCCTGTTCATGCTCGTAGCCATCAGCGTGGCAGACTACCGTGTAGGGCTGACCAGTCGTATCCGCGAGGAGAATTTCGTAGTAGCCATTCTCATCGGAGATGCCGTGCATGGTTTCATCACCCATCAGGTAGACGAATGCACCCTCTACCGGGTTGCCGGAAGTATCGACAACAGTACCAACGATATTGCCGAAGTCAGCCACATACCTGATCAGGTAGGATGTCTCATCTTCAAGTTCCGACATGTTGAAGGTTGAAGCGGTAGTGCCCGTGCCGTTCTCAACACCGATTACGCCGTTCGCACGGACATATTCCATCCAGTCTTCACTGGTATTGTAGTTGAAGTGCAGGTAATCAGTCGCACAATCCAGGACTACCTGGTAATTATGACGGTAATCCGTGTGGCTACCACTGTAGGGGCGCAGGCAGAACTGGATGATCACGCGGTCGTTACCTTCATCCACGTAGTACCAGATGTTACAGTCATCCCCGGAAACACCGGCATGATAGTCACCATTGAGCGCGACAATGGTGTTGTTTGGATCACTCGTGCTTGGAATGCTTGGTCCAATTGTGTTGGATGTGAAGTTGGACATACTCATCCAGCCATTGGTGCAGGCGCCAAAGCTTTCAAAGACATTCCCATAATAGGAGAATGAGAGAGGGGCAATGGAAACTTCTCCGGAGTTGGCGTCATCGCCGTTATCATGGGCAACTTCACCATCGCCGCCTTCGTCCGGATTGATTTCGATCCACTCGTAATCCATCGGGGTAATGATATAGCCGGGTTCAGGCATCGGACGAACTTCAAGAGTATCCGACCAATGCAGGTATTCATTGCCATATCCGTAATCAGCAGCCACTGCAAAGGTGTATAGATGCCCGTTATCCAGACCTGAAATGGTGACAGAAGTTGACGTCGGACGGTAGTCCGGAATGATTTCTCCGTCTTTCAGGACAGCATAACCGATGAAGTCGGCTAGATCATCCAGCTCGTTCTCCTGGGCAAGGATCATACGGTCACGCATGTTCCTGAGCTGGTAGAGACGCTGATGGGCGGCGGGCATCTTTGCCATTTCTTCCGGCACATTACGTGCTTCCACATAGGCAATTTCCGCTTCCACATCTTCAATCTCTTCCATGACCAGCATGAGATCTTCTTCATGGTTGGATGGAGCATCCCATGCGAGTTCAGCATAGCCATTGCCTGCACTTATGGTGAAGTTTTCAACATCCAGCAGGACGGCAATGTAGAATTCAAGATCCTCGTTTACGGTAGCTACTTCAATTCCCGGATAGGTGTTGGTATGATGTCCTTCACTTCCCGGAGGATCATCTGTGACAACAATCGTGTAGGAACCAGTGGGGATAGCGCCAAAGGTGAAGTAGCCATCTTCATCTGTCGTGACTGACTCATCCAGGACAGGAATAGTGACATCTATTCCTTCGATAGCCAGCTCTTCTTCTGCCGAGTATACATAGCCGGAGACAGTGCCAGTATCTTCGTTGTCTTCAAGGGTGAAGTCAACTGTCAAGGTGTCGTCACAGGTGATGTAGATGCTGTCTTCTTCGGCCAGGACGTAGGTCGGCAGGAAGGCAGTCAAAGCATAGGCGCCTTCCTGGATTGTGTTATCAAAGAAATAGTAACCGTCTGCATCTGTATAGAGCTGATCAACCATTTCCGGATCATCGCCCCATGTCCAGACGGTTATTTCAACATTTTCGAGCGGATCCTCGTCTGAATCCGTGACAGTACCTTCCAGCGCGCCAACAGTTGGGTGATGGACGGCATAATTCAGGGTATTACCCAATACCGGTCCACCAGTATAGTTGGCCTGGTTAGCCCATAACCACTCCATGGTCATGGTGCTCAGGATAACTGTGCCAAGACCGTGGGTATACTCGATCAGGCTGGGATAACCATCGGAGGTTTCGATGATGACATTGCAATCATCCGGCTCATCAACAATCTTTCCGTGACTTGCCGAGTTGCCGGTAAGTGTTTCATCGAGCCCCTGGGTTATAGGATGGTCTTCGTCAACGACCACATTCTCGGGGACGTTACCTGTGATGTAAGTGGTGCCATCCCACAGTTCCCACTGATTGGCGCCAGCGTTATGTGCGCCGTGAAACTCGAGCCAACCGCCACCATCGACATATGCTTCGAGATCGTCCATCTCGTTTGCCAAATTGGTGTAAAAGGTTGTGCTCTGGTTGCTGGCGATAATCACCAGGTCGTAATCGTCCCAGTCGACAACATTAAAGGACTCGTACCCGATAATGTCGTAGGTGACGTCTTCCATGGTGTCAAGAATCGCCTCGTTGCTATTACTCCATGGAGTCTGATTCTTCACAATAGCAACAGCAACTTCATCCAGCTCACTGAACCGCTCACTACATGGTGCGGTAATCAGAAAGCTTGGATCGTCAGAAGCCGGAATTGCATTTGCATCTTGAAAGCTTTCCTGAGCAAAAGCCAGGGAGCCCCCAAGCAATCCGGCAACCAGTACAAACAGCATTACCTTCTTCATGCCACGCTCCTCGTTGCATCAACGTGAAAGGGTTATGAACAGACTTTTCCGTTTAAACCGATTTTGTTGACTGGACAAAAAACCGTGCAGGAGAGCAAAAGGGGCAGTCAGAATTCTGTGCTTGAAATCGTATCGTTGCCGTGCGTGAAGAAGTATCTAAATTGACCGGCCCGAAAATGATCCAGTATCACTAAAATAGAACGACAAAAAACGCAGGTGCAACTCACCAGACCACTTCTCGAAATTTTTTAACACTTGCCTCGAGAGCATTTGGGATTACTGAAGAGATGAAAGATACTACTGATTCTGAACTCAGCAGAGGTCCACTGGATCGATCCAGGTGAACTATTCCACCAGTATGCCCAAGAGTGAAAAGTCACTGTGCAGCATTGTGTTCAAGTGTATTGGCAAGTACATTTTATCCCGTAGACCATTTCATTTAACAGGTGCGAGGAACAAACGATGCATATCCGCCATTCGATTCTACTTCTTTTCCTGCTTCCGGCATTGTCTTTCGCAGGATACACATTCACTTACCCTGAAAAGGATCTGGAAGTTACAGCCGGCAGCGCAGCAATATTTCACGGTGTCATTGAGAACACAGGCGCTGCAGAAGCCTCTTTTACCATTTCCACCAATGGAACCACCATGCCGGATGATTGGACATTGACATTCTGTGCAGATGGCTCCTGTTTCCCACCATATGTTACAAGCTATACCTATTCCATTGCGGCTGGCGATACCGCCAGTGTCAGTATTGATTTCTTTACAAACACACCCGGCACAGGATTCACCTATTTCAAGATCGAAGTAGATGGCGAACCGGATGCAACTGACAGCACCCTTTTCACCGCTTACACTTCAACAGGTATAGGAGAGTCAACGGATCTGTCCGTGCAACCGAGCAGTTTTCATCTCGCGCCGGTATATCCGAATCCTTTCAACTCCAGTGCGGTCATTGAGTTCAGCCTGCCCCAGACTGCGCCTGTGAACCTCCTGGTTATTACACCGGATGGGCGCCGGGTTCAGACACTGCATAACGGGACTCTATCCCAGGGCAGCCATCGTTTCGCCTTCCAGTCCACGCCAAACATGGCAAGCGGCCTGTATCTGGTGAAACTGGAAGCGCTTGGTCGTGTGGAAATGACACGAGCCATGCTCATCAAGTAAGCATTCCCTTGAAAAAAGCTGTATCTTCGGACCCGATTCGAGTGAGTCGGGTCTGTTTGTAATAGCCTAAGATTTTCTAACCACGTTCAGGTTGCCAGGGATGAGTCTCGTCAGTTTAAACGCGTTTTCCAAATCATTCGGGGGACAGGTTATCCTGGAACCCACCAGTATTGACATTAATGCCGGTCAGCATATTGGCCTGGTTGGCAGGAATGGTATCGGTAAAACTACTCTCCTTAAAATGATCAGTGGTTCAGAGCAACCTTCCAGTGGACATGTTGCCCGTCAATCGGGAATCCGTATCGGGTACCTCGCACAAGATCCAATCTATTCAGAGGGACGCAGTCTGTACTCTGAAGTGCGTGAGGGATTAGCTGCGCTTGACCGTATCGAAAGCGAATTGCGTGAACTGGAAGAAAGGCTTGCTGATCCTTCGCTGGCGGAAGATGAAATAGAGTATAAAAGAGTGATGGAGCGTTACGGCAAACTCCACGATCTCTATGATACTCGTGATGGCTGGCGTGCGGACAACAGGGTAGAGGCCATTCTGGATGGATTGAAGGTACCACGACAGGATTGGGATCGGGATGCCTCAACCTTCTCCGGCGGTGAACGAAATGTGATCGGGCTGGCCCGGCTGCTGGTGCAGGATCCCGACTTGATGCTGCTGGACGAGCCGGGCAACCACCTCGATTTCGAGGGGCTTGACTGGCTGGAGGAGGTTTTGAACGCGACGTCAAACGCCTTCATCCTCGTAAGCCATAATCGCTATCTGTTGGATAATACCTGCAAAATAATCTGGGAAATGGAATCCCAGGCGATTACTACTTATGCCGGTAACTACTCCGCTTACCGTGCGGAAAAACTGGTTCGAATGGAGAAGTTGGAAGCGGCGGCCAAGCGGCAGGAAAAGGAGATTTCACGGCTGCAATTCCAGATTCAACGGCTGAAAAGCTGGGCGAATGTGTATGATAATCCGGGATTGGCGCGTACTGCAAAGCACCTGGAACGTCGTATCGATAAAATGGACAAGGTTGAAAAGATTCGTGAAGATCAGCGGAAGATCGGGATCAGCTTTGGCAATGCAAAGACAAAGGGTGATATAGCCCTGGATATTGTCAAATATTCACGTCGATATGGTGAAGGGCCATGGCTGCTGGATGATGTGAATTTCCGGATCGCCCAGGGCGAGTGCATGGCTCTTGTCGGCGCGAATGGGACAGGGAAGAGTACTCTTTTCAAGGATATTATTAAGGAAGGGAGATGGGAAAACCCGGTTCTTCGCGTGGGGAAAGCCATGAAGTTGGGATACTTTGCCCAGATGGCCGAACCGCTTGAACGCAAGAACGTGCTGATTGATGAAATGATGCGGCTGAGCGGATTGCGACGGAATGATTCCGAATCCCTGTTGTATCGATTCCTGTTCAATCGTGATGATTTCGAAAAACCTGTCGCTGTGCTTTCCGGTGGCGAAAAAGCCAGGGTTCAATTGGCCGCCATGATGGCATCCGGGGCTAACTTCCTGTTGCTGGACGAACCTACCAACCACCTTGACCTGTTCAGCCGTGAAGCCGTGGAAGACGCGCTCGAAGAATTCCAGGGAACCATATTTGTTATCAGTCACGACCGCTATTTCCTGGACAAACTGGCTGATCGAATCCTGCATCTGGTCCCACCGGCAATTACTCCGTTCGAAGGAAACTTCTCAGATTTCTGGACAGCCTTGAAAGAAGAACGTATCGCAAAGCTGGAAGCTGCAGAATCACAGAAAAAGGAAGAAAAAGCAGCACGGACCAGCGGTACTCAGAAGAAACGTAAAATCAAATTTGACGCTAAAAGATTCGCTGAGCTGGAAGCAGAAATTGACCGACTGGAAGCGCAGAAGGGTCGCCTTGAGGAGGAGATCCAGGTAGAAGTTGATAAAGGCAATACGAAACGGGAAGCGTTGAAAAGAGAAAAACTGACGGAAACAGAACGTCAACTGGAAGATATCTACGACGAGTGGTTTCTCCTGGGAGATAAAAAAATTAAGGTATAAGATCCATGCCCAAGACGTCAGCGTTCAGGCTCAGTCCATTTGCGCCTCGCCGGTATGGGATGCATCCCTTCTTTCTTTCATTTGATCCTGGAAAGGAAGAAGAATTTGTAACATCATATAATGTGAACAATCTGCAGTATATGAGAGCCGCAGCTATTCTGGCTGTTCTGTTCTGGCTCATATTCGGGATTACAGATATGATCTGGATAAAATCAGATGCGCTGCACAATGACTGGTTGATCCGGTATGGGTTGGTTGTGCCTGCGCTGGTCAGCGCTATTGTCGCCAGTTTTCAGAAGAAGTGGATAAAAGCTGTCCCCTGGCTTGCGCTTTTCGGGATTGTTGCTGCCAGCCTGGGATTGATGCTGATGAATCGCACGATAGCCCTGGGAGAAGGCATCCCTTTTGAAGCAGGTCATCTTATCATTCTTGTGGCAGGTTTTACCTTCATGCGCCTGCGTTTTTCTCATGCCCTGATCGCGGGTGTCCTAATCACCACAATTGCCTTGTTCGACGTGCACACCACCATTGCCTCGCCATCCAGAGTTGCCTATGACTTCATTCTGTTCGTTGTAGCATCTGTATTCTGTGGTTTTGCATGCTATGCAATGGAATACTTTGCGCGGCATGATTTTCTGCTTCAACAACAAATAGAATCCGACAGAAAGCAGGCAATGGAAGCAGCGAACCTTCGTACCGCACAGCAATTGGCAAGTACGATGGCTCACGAATTCAATAATCCATTGGCCATTATCCAGGCAACCTACGACTTGCATATTGAGCCCGAACTGGATGATATGGAACCGAGCAAACAGGAAGCTATGAAGAGAATTGCAAGAATGGTCTTCCGGATGCAGGTTCTGGTTCAACGTCTGTTGACCATTACACATTTGCAGGAGAAAGAGTATATCAATGGCCAGCATATCATGGATCTGAAAGCGTCAAGCCAGGCTGGAGCAAAGCTCGAACCGGCAAAGAAAAGAGAAAAAGCTGAAGCTGTCTGAAGATTCTCTATTACTCAAGCTGTGTTGCAAAACGTAAAGAGTATGATGATGCCTCGCTATTTCGTGTGGGTACGCTACATCTGGAAATAGTTCTGATGTGTACTTCCGGCGCTTACGCACCACGCTATTCAAGTGGCCCACCTTCGGTGGACATACACTGGAACCAGACCTTATTGACTGATTCCAGTGAAACGACTCGAAATTCTATTGTCGTGTCGCATCACTATGTGAACCTCTTTACCCATACGAAACAGCGAAGCGCCAAAATTATTATCTCCTTTTCCGTGCAATTTCCTGGTAATTGAACAGAATTGTGAAAAGCCATATTTACAAACTCGAATTTGTCACCCGGATAAATGCGTGAGGATGATCAACGCTTGCGAGAGAGTCTTCTGTAGCCTACTTTTGCCCCATGATGAATGACCTGTTCAGGATTGGCGACCGCTCATGATTTCCCGTTTTAACACAGTGAAGTACGGATTGCTGGTTGTCCTGTCCCTTGTGGCAGTGACTGCTGTTGGCGCTCCATGGTCGCTTGTCGAACGTGGGGGGGCGCCGGTTCAGCTCCCGGTGAAAACCCAGGGCGATGAAACGCTGCTTGAAATGATCGCCCTTGCTGATTTCCTTGGCATTCATCACCAGATGGATATTGATGGCGAACAGGTTTTCTTCTTTCCTGAAGCCCCGCTGGTTGTGGTTCCACACGGATCATTTCTTACGATTGGCAATGAAATTGTACATCTTCCGATGCCGGTGGAGTTTGGTGACAATGAAGTCTGGTTGACAGAACAAATTGCCCTGAACCTGGTTCGAAATCATACTGCCGGGTTTGTTGATGTGCGTGAATTGACACGGACCATTGTGTATGTGCCTTCGGAATCGGATCTATTGACAATTGATGGGCGTGGCGATTCACTGGAGATCATTTTCAGGATCGTTGCGGCGAAACCCCTGAAAGCGGATGTGGAGCTACTCGATTCTGCAACCGTCATGTTTCAATGCCAGGGCGCCCGGTTGATACCGGTAAAAACAAAAGTATCGAAGCAGGATAGTCTGCCTGCTGACCTGCAATGGGATCTGGCCAACCAGGGATTCAAGATCACAACCGGTTTTCCCATTGGGGGAGTCAGGTTACAGGGCCCTGACCGGGGAAATGTTTTCGAGTTGCACCTGATACCACTTGAAGAAGTGGAATCCCCGCTTGCCTATGGAGATAAAACAGTATATGAAGAGCTGGAAGACGCAAGAAAGAACTGGGAAATCGATGTTATCGTGATTGATCCCGGCCATGGAGGCAAGGATCCGGGAGCAATTGGTCCCAACAACCTATATGAAAAAGATGTCGTGCTGGATATTGGTTTACGGTTGCGTGGATTGATTCAGCAACGACTGGGTATAAAGGTTGTCATGACACGTGACAACGATGTGTTTATTCCATTGCATGAACGTACACGTATTGCGAACACGAACGGCGGGAAACTGTTTGTCAGCCTGCATTGTAACGCAGCAAGAAGTAGAAGCGCCAATGGAAGTGAAACCTATTTTCTTGCGCCGGCTCGTACGGAGCGTGCCATGGCTGTCGCATTAAAAGAGAACAGCGTAATAAAATACGAAGAGTCCCAGGAAGGGTATGTGGACCTGACAGAAGAGAACTACATTCTTCTGGCCATGGCCCAGGCGCAGTTTGTGAAGGAATCCGAGGTTTTTGCGGCAACAATTCAGGAAAAGCTGGTTGAACGCAGCGGGTTGAAAGATCGAGGGGTTGACCAGGCCGGGTTCTATGTATTGATCGGCGCATCCATGCCGGCAGTGTTGGTTGAGACCGCATTTATCTCGAACCATGCAGAAGAGAAATTGCTGAACAAGACGGAGTTCCGTCAACTGGTCGCCGAACAGATTTTCGAAGCGATCAACGAGTTTGTTGAACAAGTAAAAGAGTAACGCAGAAAAGAGATGTATTCATGAAGATTTTATTGACGAACGATGACAGTTTTCGCAGTCCGGGAATAAAGGCGCTGTATGAGGCGCTTTCTGAAGTTGCAGAAGTAACAGTAGTCGCACCCGCCAGTGAGATGAGCGCGATCTCTTTGGCGATCACGTTGAACCGTCCCCTCCGCGCCTACAAGATCGAAGAAAACGGACTTCCGGGCTGGTATGTGGATGGCACCCCCGCGGATTGTGTCAAAATTGGTGTGGGAGCGTTGTTGAAAGAGAAGCCCGATTTTATCTTCAGCGGTATCAATATCGGGTCGAATGTCGGATTGAATGCCAATTATTCAGGAACCGTTGCAGCGGCCATTGAGGGCGCCATGCTCGGTATTCCTTCGGTTGCTGTCTCTTTGGCGGACTACTTCTCGAGAGATTTCCGTGGCAGCGCCAAGGCGGCAGTGGAAGTGTTGAAACTGCTTGAAAATTCAGATTCAGATATTGGCAGATATGAATTGCTCAACGTAAATGTACCCGGCATACCGCCCGAGGAACTGAAGGGAATAAAAGTAACCCGTGTTTCGCGAAGCAGTTTCCGTGAAGTGTTCGATCACCGCAAGGATGTCCGGGATCGTGACTACTGGTGGATGGGTGGGGTCGTGCACACCTTCGAACCGGTTCCTGACGGTGATGATGAACAGGTGATGGATGGCTGGGTTGCAGTAACCCCGCTGAAAGTGGATATGACAGCAGAAAACACGCTTCACCAGCTACGAAATAGTGGGTGGGAGCGCAGGTGGAGGGAGTAGCGCCATGAACCGTGCATACGACGCTATTGCTGTTGTGGATTTTGGCTCACAGTATACTCAGCTTATCGCACGCCGTATTCGCGAAGAGGGTGTGTACGCCGAGATTTTCTCTTGCACCCAGGGGTTGGAAAAGGTGCTCGAGATGGAACCGGCGGGTATTATCCTCTCCGGTGGTCCGGCTAGTGTGTTTGAGGAAGATGCACCGACCTACGATGCTGCCGTGTTCGATCAGGGAATCCCTGTTCTGGGCATTTGTTACGGTATGCAGCTAATGGCGCATCTGCTTGGCGGGGTGGTCAAGGCAGCAGACAACCGTGAATACGGACGTCGTCCGGTCAATGTGACTGTTGGCGCTGAAACACCACTGGCCGGATTGCGTGGTGAGATACAGACCTGGATGAGCCATGGTGTACAGGTTGAAAACCTGCCACGTGGGTTTTCTTCCATCGCCCAGAGTGATACCTGTCCGATTGCCGCCATGGCTGACCGTTCACGGCATCTGTATGGAGTTCAGTTCCATCCGGAGGTGCGCCACACGCCGGACGGACAGAATATCATTCGTCGCTTCCTGTTTGATATCTGCCATGCTACAACCGGCTGGACCATGGAAGCGTTCGAAGAGTGGACCATCGAACGTGTACGTGAACAGGTCGGTGACAACCTCGTGATCGGTGGTGTCAGCGGCGGGGTAGACAGCAGTGTGATGGCCGCGTTACTGGCACGGGCGCTTGGTGACAGGTTTGTTGCTATCTTTGTTGATAACGGTCTTTTACGGTTGGGCGAACGTGAAGAAGTAGCGGCTGTTCTACGTGACAAGCTTGGTGTTCGGATGGAAGTTGTTGACGCATCAAAGCAATTCCTCGATGCGTTGGCAGGTGTGACCGATCCGGAAGTCAAACGCAAGCGTATTGGACATACCTTTATCGATATATTTGAACAGGCAGCGAAGAAGTATGAAAACAGCAAATATCTTGCGCAGGGAACCCTGTATCCGGATGTGATCGAGAGTGTCAGCTTCCGTGGACCATCGGTGACGATCAAGTCTCATCATAATGTCGGCGGCTTACCGGAAAAGATGAATCTGAAGCTGGTGGAACCCTTGCGGGAATTGTTCAAGGATGAAGTCCGGGAACTGGGACGTAACCTGGGCGTACCTGAAATGATCGTTTCCCGCCATCCTTTCCCGGGGCCGGGGTTGGCGGTGCGAATCCTGGGTGAAGTGACCGAAGAACGGCTTCAGGTGCTTCGCCAGGCAGATCAGATTTTCATTCAGGAACTACGAAACGCCGGCTGGTACGAGAAAGTAAGCCAGGCGTTGGCGGTATTATTGCCAGTAAAAAGTGTTGGTGTGATGGGGGACGCCAGGACATACGAGCATGTTGTTGCGCTTCGTTCGGTAAATACCTGGGACTTCATGACGGCTGATTTCAGCCCGTTACCGCATGATCTGCTGGGCCAGGTGTCCACCAGGATCATCAACGAAGTCAAGGGTGTGAACCGCGTTGTTTATGACGTTAGCAGCAAACCCCCGGCAACGGTGGAGTGGGAATGAGGTTGAAAGCACGAGTTTTTACCTGGTTTTTCATTGTGGTAATCCTGGCAGGAACAGCCTATGCCCAGCAGGATCTTCCACCTCTTCTCAGTAAAGCTATTGATGCGTTTGAACATGGTGAATACAGTTCTTCGCTCGATCTGGCGCAATCTTTCGCGGAGACCAATACCGATAGCCGGTATGCCGCTACTGCCGAGCTGATTGCCGGACGTTCTGAGCTGAAACTTGGCATGGTTGCGCAGGCATTAAAGCGTGCTCAAAAAGTAATCCATGTCTACCCAAACAGTGTGCAGGCTGCCCAGGCCTGGTATCTGACTGCTTCCGCTTATCAAACGATGGGCGAACACTTTGAAGCGGCGAGGGCGCTGGTATCCTGTCTCGATTCTCAGCCTGATCCTGAGCTAGAAGATTCTGTCGAAGAGAAGTTGGGACAGTTGGCAAAAGGATCGATCCGTTATAAAGCGCATCTGCTGACGAACTTCGCACAAACGGATTATACTCGTGATTTTCTGTATCAGTATTTCGCGCTTCGCAGTACTACTCCTTTACTTGGCGTGGTTGTTCCAGGTGTTACTGAAAACGATTCCACTTATCTCGAGCTGGTGAGAGGGGTTGAAGCTGCTGTCGACGCGTTTAACCTCTCCGCAGATAAGCCAGCATCCATGCAAGTGCGTTCTTATTCCAGCGAACCTATTGATGCTGTGCTTCAAACCCGCAGCCTTATCGAAGATGCCGGTGTATGGGGGGTTATCCTGGGCGGTGAACATGATGATGTGGTTGCCGCATCTGTAGAAGCTCAGGCTTCCGGTGTACCGGTGCTCACGCCCGGAATGCGAAGGCCCGGGTATTATGCGCTGGGTAATTCCACCATTCAGATTGATGCAGACTGGTATCGTGAAGGTGAGATCGCTGCCATCTACGCAGCAGATTCACTTCAACTGAAACACATTGTCGTGATTGCACCGGCAACCATGCGCTGCCGTGAAAATGTAGCCGGTTTTTCCGATGTCATTTCCCGGCGTGACAGCAGCGCCATCCTCGCTGAAGAATGGTATTTCCCGGAAGAAGGGGTCAGCCTGAGGAAGCAGTTCCTGCGGATTCGTGACATAGCATTTGAGATCGAATACAGGAATTATCTCCTGGCGCAGGCGGATACGACAGAAGGCATGCTTGTTGACAGCGCCATGGTCGCTTCCGGATGGGCGCAATTCCGAAAGGATATCGCTGAAGAACTGGATATTGACGATCCGACTGATATCGAACTTTCCAGCATTGATGCCATTTACTGCCCGATTGAGCCGGGGTCCATGGAGTTGATCGCGCCACAACTTGCATTCTATAATCTTCATACTCAGTGGATAGGCAATTCAGCCTGGTATGATGAGAGTGAACTGTATCGTCATCGTGATTACGCCAACAACATGATTTTTACCGGTTGTTATAATCTTGGAGATGATAACGATCAGTTGGAATATCTGCGCAAATGGCTGGGCGATCGAGGCATCCAGGGGCCTACACACTGGCAGGTGCGTGGGTATGATGCTGCACGTCTGCTGCTAGCCCCGGTCCGACGTGGTGTTGTTGGTCCGCATGAGATTACCGAAAAGCTGGACCAGTTGAAACGACTGTCGCTGGCTTCCGGACGTCAGGTCTTTGACAGCAATCGTCATTTGGGCATGGGAATGTGGTTGCTCACGGTGCAGGACGGATTCATCCGTGAGGAAGATACGGAACTCAGAAGGTCTCGCCTTGCGGCAAAATCGGAAAGCGCCCATGTTCGCGAATACATTGAAGCATTGCTTCATCCGGAAGAAGATGAGAGGCAACGATAGATGAGCTTCTGGCAGGCAATTATACTCGGTCTGGTCCAGGGATTGACGGAATTTCTCCCGATTTCTTCATCCGGCCACCTGGTGCTGGCACATCATTTTCTCGGTCTGGCAGAAGAGAATATGGTCTTTGATGTTGCTGTGCATTTGGGAACATTATTCGCGGTATTCGTATACTTCAGGCGTGATCTGGTCGCCTTGGTTCTTGGGTTCTTCAAAGGTGGTCCACTCCGCAAAGTGGCGTTGCTGATCATCCTTGGTACTGTTCCCGCAGTGATTTTCGGGCTTGGTCTGAAAGATCTGATCGAAGAACTGTTCTCCTCTCCTGCCTTTGTATCCGGTGGTTTACTGGTAACCAGTGCGCTTCTCTTTCTTTCCGAGAAACTGCAAAAACAATCCCGGCCACTGGAAAAGATTCGTTGGCAGGATGCTTTGCTTATCGGTTGTTTCCAGGCGTTGGCTATTCTGCCGGGAATCAGTCGTAGCGGTTCCACGATTGCTGGTGGTCTTATCCGTGGTGTTGATCGTGATGCCGCTGCACGCTTCAGCTTTTTCCTGGCAATTCCGGCTATCCTGGGCGCTGCAGTGCTGCAATTGGGTGATCTGGGTGGAATGACTGCAAAGGAGTGGAGTGTCATGGGGGTGGGAGTGATTGCTTCCATGATAAGTGGTTATGTTGCCATAGGAATCCTGATGGCGGTGTTGCAGCGTGGAAAACTGTACGGGTTCAGTATTTATACGCTCGTGCTCGGTGTCGGCGGACTGATATATTTTCTGGCTTTGGCGTGATATTTTCGGGCGTATCATAAAAACTGTTTGATGAAATGAAGCTGTAATCCAGATCTTCAGGAGCTCGTTGTGATCTGTGTCTACGCCTACGCCACATATTTTCCAGTCATTTCCCCCGGGAACATGTTCCCATGAACGACGTATACCGTGAAGACTTCATTCAGACCCAAGTTTCAGAGCTTGTCGTTGACATGGAGTTAAGGCAGGTTTATTTTGCCTTCTTACGGCTTGGGAATTGAATACTTGACGGTTGGCAGAACTTTGTTACATTAGTCCGGATGAGCCGGATCGTGATTTTGGGGTGTGAGGTGTTTTTGCAGGGGGATGTCACCTCACGGATGTTTACTTTTGGAGGTTTCGCATGAAGAAAGTGTTACCGTGGTTTGTGATTGCTTTGTTGTCTTTGGGCCTTGTCCTGGCGATTGGTTGTGGTGATGACGAGGACGATGACGACGATGATGATGTACTGTATGGCGCCATTCATGGCACAGTTACAGATGCAGCAACCGGCGCAGCGATTGAAGGCGTTGAACTGAATTTGAATACGGGTGGGCTGCCACGTATTACTGATGCGTACGGCGCTTATCAATTCAACGACCTTGATGCAGGAAACTATGTTGTCACAGCAACCCATGACGACTATCTCGAGGCCAGCGCATCGGCTGCTGTCGTGGCTGACGAAGTCTCTACGTTGAATTTTGCCCTTGATTTGATCGGGCTGGGCAACATCTCCGGTGTTGTCACCGATGCATTGACCGGCGCAGTTATCAGTGGCGCAACCATTTCGACCAACCCGGCGACATCCAATACCACCAGCAACAATGATGGTGAGTATACCTTGTCGAATATTGCCGGTGGCAACTACACTGTGACCATTAACGCGTCCGGTTATGATCCGCGTACCTCCGGTGAATTCACGCTGACCGATGGTGAGACGGAAGTTGTCAACCTCGGGCTCTATCCTGAACAGGAAGGAACAGGCGAAGTTCATGGCAGGGTTACCGATGCCTTGACGGGCAGCGCCATTGAAGGTGTGACGGTTGTTGCAGACGATGGCATGTCCACCACTACAGACGCAAATGGCGACTACAGCATGAATGTCGATGCCGGTTATCGTGCGATTACTGCCTCGATTGACGGTTACTTCAATTCGACACGTTACGGGTATATCCCGTCAAACGGTATCTTCGAAGTCAACATCGCGATTACGCCCGAACTGGCCGGCGAAGGCGAAGTTCGTTTCGTCCTCACATGGGAATCGACGCCCTACGATCTGGACAGTCACTTGTTGACACCGGAGATCGAAGGCAGCACCTATCATATTTCATATAGCTTCCATGGCTATGCTGATGAAGCCCCGTACGCTTATCTCGACATCGATGATATGGGCAGCTACGGACCTGAAACCATTACCATGTATGATGTGTTTACAGGGACGTACACCTATTTCGTACATAACTACTCCGGAACACCTGATCTTGCCGGCTGTAACGCCCAGGTCGAGATTTATGATGAAAACGGTCTGGTGAATACTGTTATTGTCCCGCAGACTGGCGTTGGTGCGTACTGGGTCGTTTGTGAGCTGGATGGCGCTTCCAACACAATTAATCTGATCAACGAGATTCAGGAAAACGAGCCTGCTGATGCTGGGATGAGCGCTCTTTCCGCCAAATAGGACAACATGTTGTTGAGTCTTTTAGCGGCTGCCGTTCGGCAGCCGCTTTTTGCTCTTCAGTATGTCGTTTTTGATACATCGGTACTGCTAACCCGGATATTTCACGAGTACGTGGTATTTATTCCCACGAAGAGCCTGTCCCCGAAAGCAGTGATCGGGGATGGGAACCGAAGCTTGCGGTGTCCCGTCTGTTTGGGACAGCCGTAAATCCAGTCATGTTCGATATTCTGATCCGCTAGACTCAACCGAGGAACGCGGTAACCTAGTGGACCGGATCACATGAATCGATGGATACTGAGCTGCGTATCATCGTTCAGGACAAGGCCCATTCCTGAAGGCATAGCGGGTTGTTTCAAAGGAATGGAACGCAGTCATGAACGATGAGGCGTGCTCCCTTCGGGCTTGTCACGAGGCGGCTGTCTGCTGCGTTGATTTCATTTACAGTAACCCGCTACACCTGCATGAAATCGCCTTGCACCCAACTCGTCCGTGACAAGCAGAACTCCTCGATTCACGTGATCCGGTCCACTAGTCCAAACGAAAATATTGAAGAATTACCTGGATAAGGCTGGAGACTTTTTCAATAGGTGCCTATATTAGAAAACCCTTGATCATGATACATACTATCGAACAGGGCTACCGACATGAATTCATGGGGGCTTTCATGAATACTGGGTTTCGATGGTTTCTCCTGCCAATCCTGTGCTTTGCATCATTGTTTGCCTGTTGCCAGGATGACGATGAGGAACAGAAATATTGCTGTATTAATGGCGTTGTGACTGATTCCGAATCAGGTGATTTTCTTGAAAACACATGCCTTTATCTTGCTCCTGACGGTATCGCCACCTATAGCGATGAATACGGGGCATATTCTTTTGTTGACCTTGCCCCCGGCGAATACACGATTAATGCCAGCCGTGATGGTTTCCACTCGCTGAACCAGATTGTCAGACCCCATGCTGGTGATGTAGAAAGCCTGGACTTCGCCCTGCTTCCTGCCATTGGATCGGACCCGGACCCGAACCCGGAGAACGGGTACATCTTTGGTCATGTGATTGATTTTCAGAACTCAGAACCGATTGCAAATGTTGTAATCAGCAAATACCCGAATTACGATGATACGTATACAGATAACTCGGGATACTACGAGTTTGTTGACTTGCCAGCCGGGAGTTATACCATTCTGGCATCCATGGCCGGCTTTGAATCAGTAACAATTTTCTGCCAGGTTGATAGCGCTACAGGTACGGAAGTGAATATAGCCTTGGAATACATAAATGTTTACGGTGATATTATTGGCACTGTGATTGATCCGTACAGTAACGAAGGGCTGGAAGGTATTCGTGTCTCAATAGAACCGGGTAGTGATCCTGACATGACAGATCAAGATGGCCATTTTGCATTCTATAATCTGGTCGGAGGATCCTATTCTCTGTGTGCGTCTATAAATAGCTCTGCAATTGTTGATACGACAGTTTCCGTCGTACCGGGGGACACAACCATTGTCACATTGTGCCTGGAAAATCCATACGGCTCGTTATCCGGTTGTATATATGACGGGATAACAAACGCAAAGATAGGTGGGGCAAGGATTACCACATATCCAAACACCGGCACTGCAGTTTCGGACGCAGATGGCAATTACCTGGTCAATTTTATCCCGAGTGGGGAATACCGTATACTCGTTTCTGTATATGGATATGAATTGTTTTATACCATCCCCATTTTTCTGGAAGAGCGCGAAGATCTGACACTTGACATCCCTGTTTATCAAGAAGTAGCAGGAAATGGCCAGGTATTCGGGACAGTATGTGACGGCAATACCATGGAAGCCCTTCGTGATGTTGATATTTCAGATGAGACTGGCGCGTCAACCCTTTCAGACGCAGATGGGGAATTCTGCCTGACCGTAGAGGCAGGATGCAGGCATCTTACCTTCGAAAAAACCGGTTATAGCACAATTGAGCGGGTAGAATATATCCCTGCTGATGATTCAATAGTCTTGAATATTCTACTCATTCCTGAGGGGACAGAATTTTAATTACCTGAGGTATTCGTCGCGAGTTGTAGCTCGAGGCGAACTAAAGGATTGGCTTCGTTTTGCTGCCATTTCGCAAGAATGTTTGTTGCATTTTCCGCAGAATGACACTGGCCGATTGCCCAGGCTGCGTGAGCACGAAGGATCTCCGAAGGACTATCCCGAAGGGGCGCAAGGATCTCCAACGCTTCATCGCTGCCCCAGTTTCCCAACGCCACCACGGCATTTCTCTGGAAATACTCGTGTGAAACTCTCCGTACTGCGCTCCCGGCAAACAGTGCGTCATATTCGTCGCGTGACCAGCGCATCACATCAGCCAATGATGGCGCGACACGGTTGATATTGTCCGGTACAAAAGCCGGATCAGGCGGGGAGGCATCCTGATCATTCTCCCGATTGAAAGGGCAAATTGTCTGGCATTCATCACAACCGAAAATCCGGTTTCCCTGCAGTGGACGAATTCTGTGGGAGATAATTGGACCACCTTCGATCGTATGATAGGACAGACAATTGCGTGTTGCCTGTTTCCAGGGAATACCCAATGCTCCGCTGGGACAGTTTTTCATACAGGCGTTGCATTTCCCGCATCCTTCCAACTCTTGTAGAGGATCAGGCGGGAGACTGATATCCAGCAACAATTCACCGAGGAAAAAGCTTGAGCCAATCGCCTTGTGGATGAGCAGGGTGTTCTTGCCAATGAAACCGGGAATTGCACGAGCTGCGAGGGGACGTTCCAGCAGTGGACCTGCGTCAACAAATTTTCGGAAGTTTACCGGCTGTCGCAGGATGGAGGAGAGGTTCTTGCCCAAAGCCAGCAGACGTTTTCCCATGATTTTATGATAATCACGTCCCCAGGCGTAACGGCTGATCGCGCCACGGGACGGATCGGTCAGGAAAGCATCATAGTGGCTGGATAAACTATACCGGAGGCCGACGACAAGCATGGATTTTGCGTCCGGCCAGACGCGGCGGGGATCACGTAACAGCATTCTGCGATCCGGTATCCAGCGCATCTGCTGAGCGTGTCCCTGTTGCAGCCAGATATCCAGGTGATGGGCCAGTGGTGATGGATCAACAGGTGCGATAGCGGCAAAATGAAAGCCGCTTTCCAATGCGGCCTGTTTGATCTCGGTAACCGGGCTCATAATCATGATTGCATGGGCTTTGGGCTGGAATACACAATCCTGGTAGCGTAGGGGCGCATACCACGTTTGCCCCGTGCAAAACGGTTGATGATTCCGGCAATCAGCATGCCGCCTGCCAATCCCGCCAAAGCGCCAACGATTACTCCTTCATGCCATGCCGGATCGAGATTTTGTCCCCATACCGCGCCAATGACCATGAGCACAACCGGAACAATGAATACGGCGAAAGAAGCGCCCAGTCTTGTGGAAGCGGCCGTCTCCAGAACGACAATGTCCCCGGCTGAGGCATGAACCTCATTGTTGGCTTCTATGATCGGGGCGTCTCCCCCTGAAGGATGGCAAAGCTTGTTCATCCCGCAACTGGCACACTCTTCCTGGCGTTGCATCTGGACGTAGGCAATGTCACCTTCGGTACGGACCACGTAGGCCGTCTCTTCTACGTCCGGATTGCCCTTCCCGAAAATGGGCGATGTGTCGTTTATCTTTACTGCCACTGTATTACCGTTTGTTGTTTGATGCTTGCTATCTATACAAGCTAACCGACGCCCTGAGCGAAAACAATATACTATCCAGGCTGACAGGGCAAGGTAAAATATGCAATCAGCCTGTTGTCCCTTGTACTGCTTTTCATGGAAACAGGTTTCCCGGAGCAGGCTGTTCTTCTCCTGCCTATCGTTGTGTAATCAGGTTCGCTGACAATCAGACGGCTGATTCAATTGGATTGATGATTCTTGCGGACAAGTACGCAGCTTTTGCAATGCGTTATCTTCTTTATTTAACGCTGGTGCTATATTTAACGCTGGCGCTATATTTAACGCTAGTACTATATTTAACGCTGGTACTATAGGAGCTCCCGAATGTATTTTTGTGATTCGAATAGTTATCAGCCTGCTTCAGCAGGCTCTTTTTAGCACCCGGCTTCAGCCGGGGTGTTCGTGATGATAAAGAAGTGGTGAGCGCCCTTCAGGGTGCTTTCCTGAATCAGGATTTGCACCAGGCAAGCACGCTAAAGCGCGCTCGTGATGATGTTGGCGTCTTTTCACCCCGGCTGAAGCCGGGTGCTAAGAAGAGCAGGCTTCAGCCCTGTCTCTTACCCACATCTTCTGAAAGCTGTATCAGTAAAAGAGTTGTGGACATAGCATTTTTAGAATCCCGGCGGGATTCCCTATTTTAGCATAGTGTACAGGCCGTCTGTTTGGCCTGTACACTATGTCAGGTATTCTAACGAATAATCAACCCTGGAAGGGTTGCATAATACACGATTCATATTAGTACGTTCAATAAATACAGGAAATAACGCATTTTATATTCTATACAAACCAATTGGGTGTAAATTATACGTTATGCAACCCTTCCAGGGTTGAGATAAGGTTTGATCTTTTTCGTAGGGTAGACGCTAAACAGACAGCGTCAACCCTACGCTAAAATATACCACCCCTCTGGGGTGGCAGAAACACGAAGATGTGAGCAAGAGACAGGGCTAAAGCCTGCTAAAATTGTCAGATAGCAGATATACATGGCAAATATACATAGCAGATATATTTGGCAAATATATATAGCAGATATACATGGCAAATATACATGGCGGATATACATAGCTGATATCAGACGATATTAATCCGTGAAATATCCTTGAAATATCCTTCTAGGGGAAGAAGCCTGTCATGACAAATACTTGAACCATGGAAATCTTTCGATCAATATAAAACAGCAGGGACTGTCGGAAACTACTTAACGAATGACTACCATTTGACCTCCTGCATCACAGGATGCAATGTTTGTTGGAATTATCGATACAGGCGTACTGTTTACAAGTGATGCATGTGTGGAGGTGATGGGGTGGATGCGAACAAGAGAAGTGATAAGGCTGTTGATAAATTCCTGAATGGATATCTCTGCTCGCAGGCGGTACTGGATGCGTTTGCAGAGGACTTGGGGATGGATGCTGCCACGGCCGCCAAACTGGCGACTCCTTTTGGTGCGGGAACCGCACGGAATGGTGAATTGTGCGGCGCTGTTGCAGGGGCGTTGATAGCTCTGGGATTAGCGGAGGCTTCGCCGGACCCAACGGATCAGGATGCCAGGGACAGGTTGTTTGAACGTGTAAATGAATTCCGAAGACGTTTTCTTGACGTACATGGTTCGATTTCATGCAGGCAATTACTGGGCTATAATATCGGCGATCCACGTGAACATGATCTCGCGGTTCAGCAGGAAGTGTTTACCAGTAAGTGTCCCCTGTATGTGTCGGCAGCAATAGAAATACTGGATGATATGCTGACATCTGGCAAGTGATTTTCTGGAGATCACTTGCCCAGCAGTGTTGGTTCGCCACTGATTCCATAATCACGAGCCAGGAGTACAGCCGGAGTATAGTCCGGGGCAATTTTCAAGGCCCAGCGAACATACTCCATTCCTTCCGCCGTGAACTTCCTGCTCAGCATCCATGATCCCCTGTTGGTGAACATCTTCGGATAAATGGTCACCATTCGGTTTTGCAGCATTGGCGCAGCATTATCAAACTTGATTCTGGCCATATCCAGCCCGGAGAAATGGAAGGGGAAAGGCCTGTCCTCCTTCGGTAAAACTCGATAGAAAAGGCCTTCCGGGACTACCTGGTAATCTTGCGTCATCAGTTTGAATAGAACGGGATATGCTGTGGAATCCCCCCGTTCGATTTCTTCGATGACGCCTGGTGACAGCACAACACCTGTCGATTTTATCTCGCTGACAATCAGTTCCGCCAGCAGGGATTCTACTATTCCACGAACTGCCGGATCATTTTCATCTTGCTGAAGTGAAGCTTTGAGTGAATCCAGTGTCGGTTGAATTGCCTTGAACCGATGTGGATAGGTTGCCTCAATGAACTCCAGATATCCAGGATCAGACATCATTGCCGGGTTAATCAATGCCAGGTCCGGGCGCATTTTTTTGGCCTGAACCAGATAAAAATAGGGCGCCAGGGTCAAGCTGTCATCTTCTGTGATGATCAGGTTGTTCAGGCGAACAGTGCGAATCAGGTTGGAGTTATGGATCTCCCATATTGTTCTTTCGTCGGCGCTTGCCTGTGATACCGCAAGTCCATGCCCGACCCACAGTCCCGGAACCAGGATCCACAGCAGCAATGCCGGTCCACCAGGGATACGGTTGAACAGGTCTGCCAGCCCGAAGATTGCTCCTATAGCGATGATAACGGAGAGAACAATCGCAGCCAGTTGGGCTGTTTCTGTTTTTAAGAGTGTGAGTATAACAATTCCTGCCAGAACAAGGCCTGCCAGCAGGAGGAATTGTTTCTTATCTGACGGTAGCCGGAAGTATCCCCACAATGCGAGAAGCAGACCGGCGGGTGTTAATGTCCAGAGCGCAGTCCAGCCAACAAGTCCAAATCCCTGGGCATCCGGCAATCCCGGCGTTCCCGTGAACAGGCCTGTCGTTGCAAAAAAGGGCTGCGCATTCGGGATCAACATCAGGCATAACGGGGCGCATAGGGCGGCCATTTGAATGAAAGCCTGCTGACCACGCCACTGTGTTGAATGCATGAAACCCCAGTAGAGGAATGCCGGAAAAAAGACTAGGGTTGCCACATGGAAAGCGCCAGCCAGTCCCATGACGAAGAAACCGAACGTAATGCGCCTGTTATCGGCCTCACCGCTTCCAACCAGTAGGAAAGCGCCGAGCATTGCGGCAATGGCCCACGGGCCGGGATTGATCATCAGGGCGGAAGCCCAGCCAACACGAGTGATACCAGTCAACACACCACCCAGCAATGCCAGCGAAAACACGCCCCAATACCCGCGACGTTTCATGAACGGGAACAGGAGAAGACTGACCAGGCCTGCTGCTGTGGCGACGCCGATTGAGGAGAAGAAATTCAACCGTTCTGCGGTTGAGTTTTCCGGGCCAAGCCAGCGAACAATTTTCGTCAGGATCAGGAACAGGGGAGAATACACGGCGGAATCGCTTGACCCAATCCCAAAAGATCCTGCTGCCCATGCGGCGGCTGAACCTGCTCCGACACCCGGCGCAAGCGTAAGACTCGTTGCAGCCAGGGTTAATCCAAATGCGGCGATAAACAGGAGAACCTGTAACCAGCGGTCTGTTGTCTGTGTTGTATGCATAACGGTGTAAGCTACATGTTAACGGGGGAAACAGCAATGTTCAGCCGAGCTTACCTTCACACTCTAAAAACACTCCGTAGTTCCAGCCTGTTGCTCTTCGGCACAGGATCATGTAAATAGTTTCTTCATCTAAAAGAAATCCAAGTGGAGGTTGGAATGCGTCTGGCAATGTTGCAGGCTGTTGATGGCCGGAGAATACTGGCGGCGGCAGATAGACAGGGGAAGTTTCACGATTTACTTCCTGTCTGGCGGGAAGCTATCGAGCAGCACTATATACCGGCTGGGATTCCAGCTACACTGGATAGCCTTGTGCAACTGGAAAAACGCGAGCTTCTCATTCAATTGATCGAGACATCTATTGACAGCATTCCAGCAATGGAGGCGCATGAATACACTTGGGATATTCCCATCCAGGCCGGAGATTTGATCTGTGTCGGCAGGAATTATGCGGCGCATGCTGCTGAACTGGGGAACCCGATTCCCTCGGAGCCCATACTGTTCATGAAACCTCGCACGTGTCTTTTCCCTTCTGATCATACCCTGGCGTTACCTCACGACAGTATTCGTGTTGAGCTGGAAGGTGAGCTGGCGCTGATTATCGGCAAAGACCTGTTTGGCGAAGTGAACAAGGAAGAGGCTTTGTCTGCGATCTGGGGAGTGACCCTGATTAATGATATTACCGACCGTGGAAAACAATCACAATTGAAGGAAAAGGGAAAACCCTGGCTGGCCGGAAAGGGACGTCCCGGTTTTGCTCCCTTGGGGCCCGCCGTGTATGTATTGAAGGATTCCGCTGAGATTGCGTCATTTACATTTACAACAACTGTGAATGGTGAATCAAAGCAGACAGGGGATGTGCAGCTCTGGCTCTGGCCGCCTGCAGAGCTTGTCAGCGCTGTAGCAGGTATAACCGGGTTGCGTAAAGGGGATATCCTGGCCACAGGCACACCGGCGGGGGTATGTGAAATCCGGTCAGGGGACAGGATCGAGATTACAAATGAAAAAATCGGCTCCCTTATTACGAGTATTCAATGACATGGGCACCTCTTCATGGAAAAAATTGTTATTGACCATATCAAGGAATTCAAGTACATTGCCTAGGTTGTTCGTATGAAGATCTGACCAGGGCAGTGTAAAAAGAAGGCAGATACGATGGCAGACAAGTGCATATTGCTGGTTGACGATGAAGCACCTGTTCGCGAAACACTCAAGGAAATGCTTGATATCTTAGATATTTCATCTGTTACAGTTGGTAGCGGTCCCGAGGCAATTGTTCAGGTTGAAAATAAAGAGCAAACCTTTGATTGCGTGCTTCTCGATTTGTACATGCCCGAAATGGATGGGCTGGAAACATTTGAAAAGTTACATGAGATCAATCCCGAGCTGAAGATCTATATTGTCAGTGGGTATGGCGAGGGTGATGTGACCGATGAATTGCTGGAAAAGGGCGCTGCGGGAGTGCTTGCAAAGCCTTTCCGGATCAGGGAGTTACAAGAAGTGATTGCAGCTCTCTAATTCAAGTTGACTTGTAAGAACATGATTCCACCTCTTTGCTCCGAATCTGGTAAAGAGGTTTTCTTTTTATATTTGTAAGAAGTTCTTACATGTGATATCAGGGAACAGTTGTAAAAGAAGTGATAATACAATATTTTCCATGCAGACCAGAAAGCCGGATGGATGGATATAGCTATTTCAATTGAGCAGGCCAGGGATATCCAGCAGCGCCTTGCTGAACAGGTGATTCTGGAGTCGGCTCCATTGGCGAGTGAAGTATCGCTGATTGCCGGATTGGATGCATCGATCAGTCCTGATAAAACCCGGATGATAGGCGTTGCCGTCGTATTGAGCTGGCCTGACCTGCACCTTGTGGAAGTAGCTTCAGATACCGCGCCAGTGACATTTCCCTATGTTCCTGGTTTTTTATCCTTCAGGGAAGCTCCGGTTCTGCTTTCTGCATGGCGGAGCTTATCACTAAAACCGGATATTATGATTGTTGACGGCCAGGGAATTGCACATCCGAGGCGATGCGGACTGGCAGCCCACATCGGAGTCTTGCTTGGAATTCCGAGTATCGGGTGTGCTAAGAGCCGTTTGATAGGTGAGTGTAGTACTCCCGGTTTGACCAAAGGGGAATGCGAGCCTTGTTGGGACAGGGGAGAACAAATCGGGAGTATCGTGAGAACCCGCACAAATGTGAAGCCAGTGTGGATCTCGCCGGGACATAAAGTTGACCATGAGGGAGCAGTCGCATGGACGATGGCTACCGTAACGAAGTACCGGTTGCCGGAAGTGATTCGACACGCGCATCGGGAGGCCAGTCGAGTCAGACAGACGATGGATTTGCAAAATCAGCCGTAGTTAAGGGGTTGTTTAAAGCTGAGGTTGTTGAACCGGAAAAATATCACGTCCTGATTGTCGATGATAACGATGCCAATCGTGAACTGATGGTTGATATTCTCGATATGGTTGGCAAATATACCCTCGAACAGGCTTCTTCAGGAGATGATGCCTGGGTACGGTTGAATAAAGACAAGTTTGATCTTGTTATTACCGATGTGAACATGCCCGGCATGAACGGGCTGGAGTTATTGAAGAAGATACGTACCAATCTTGGTGACCTGCCTGTCATTGTTGAGACTGCATTTGAAAAGAATGTGGGCGCCCAGACGCTCGCCCTCGGCGCTGATGACTGCATCTATTTACCCTTTGATATTGACGAGTTCAAGTTCCGTGTCGGTCGTACACTCCGTTTTCATGAGCTTCTCAAAGCACGTGATATGCTGGTTAAAGAGAACAAACAGCTTTGGGGGCGTGCGGTAACAGATCGATTGACCGGACTTTACAATCGTCAATACTTCGAAGATATGTTCGCGCAGGAGTTCGAACGCGCGGATCGTTATGGCTCACATCTCGGCGTGCTGATTTTCGATATTGATCATTTCAAGCAGGTCAACGATGATTATGGCCACCTGATCGGTGATATTGTCCTGAAGGAATTGGGCAAGATTGTCATCAACGCTTTGCGCCGGGTTGACTTTGCTGCACGGTATGGCGGGGAGGAGTTTGTTATCCTGCTCCCGGCAACCTCCAAGCATGGTGTGTTGCATGTCGCTGAAAAACTGCGCGGGCTTGTAGAAAAGCATGACTTCTGCAAGGATTGTGTGTTTGAGCATCTTGAAATGAGGACGGTTACCATTTCTATCGGCGCCTCTTATTATCCCGAAGATCATATCGAATCGTCTCTGGAACTGCTGAAAGCGGCTGATGAGAGCCTGTACAAAGCCAAAGGTTCAGGCCGGAATTGCATCCGCCATGCGTGGAAAGACGGGGAGTAGATAACGTCAGGATAGTATCTCGAGATTTATGAAAACCCAGGTGATCAGGCTGGGGTGGCCGATCCGCAAGAGACACTGTTTCCTTCATAACTGTCCCTGAAATACTCTGTGGATACAGAAAGACAGGACGAATCTTAGAGCGCATCGGGACAGAGGGCATCGTGATATCAATTCCTTGAATACCCGACCCTGGGAGCGTGGTCCAAGGGCTGACATTTCGTAGAAAAAAAAAGGCCGGCACTGTTACCAATGCCGGCCTTTGTGTTCTAATCGGAAAAACTACTTGCTGACCTGGCTCCAGTGATGACCAAGGTTCAAAACGACTTCAACCGCTTTGGCAAGGCTGGATTCGGCAACCCATTCACGGCGTGAATGGAAGAGAAGTCCACCGGCGAACAGGTTCGGGGTGGGGTGACCAAGCTGCGTCAGGCGAGCGCCGTCTGTACCACCACGAATCGCCTTCTTCAACACCTTCACGCCCACTTCACTCATTGCCTTCTCAGCTACATCCATGACTTCCGGATATTTCTGGATGATGTCACGCATGTTCTGGTACTGATGCTTGAACTGCAGGTCGATCTCGAGTCCCGGGTAACGCTTCTCGAACAGTTCTTTCTGCGCCTGCATGTACTCCATGCGAACCATGTTTTTCGGTTCTTCAAAATCGCGGATTATAAAAGTACATTCCGCATTTTCAAAATCACCGGACATGCTGACCAGGTGATAGAAGCCTTCACGCAGTTCCGTGGTCGATGGCGTCTGCCATTCGGGAAGCAGCGCTACAAAATGAGCTGCGACTGAGATCGCATTGACCATCTTGCCCTTGGCGTAACCGGGATGTACGCCAACGCCCTTGAATTTTACATCGGCACGCCAGGCATCAAAATTCTCACCTTCCAACTCACCCGGATACCCACCATCCAGGGTGTAGCAGAACTGCGGCAGCCAGTCTTCGTCGATCTTGATCGTGCCACGGCCGATTTCTTCATCCGGGGTGAAGCAGACCTTGATTTCCGGATGCTTCAGTTCCGGGAACTTGATGAATGTGGCCATGCCCGCCATGATCTCAGCGACACCAGCCTTGTCATCCGCACCAAGCAGGGTAAGACCCGATGCAGTGATGATATTGTCACCGATGAAATCGGCCAGCTCCGGACTGTCTTTCTGTGAAAGTGTCAGTTCCGGATCATCAGGATAGCTGATCGTGCCGCCATCGTAGTTCTCAATGATCTGTGGCTTGACATTTTCACCGGGCTGATCCGGGCTGGTATCCAAATGCGCCAGCAATCCGAAAGTCGGTGCGTTGACGCCTTCAGACGCGGGAAGAATACCATAAACATAGCTATGGTCGGAAACGTGTACGTCCTTCAAACCCAGTTCGCTCAATTCCTTCTCAAGCATCCGTGCGAGGTCAAACTGACGCTCTGTGGAAGGGGTCGATTCGTTATCTTCATCAGATGTGGTAAAAACCTGGACATAGCGTAAGAAGCGGTCTTTTACGTCCTGCTTGTAAAAGTCACGCATGGCATCGGTGATCATGGGAAATCTCCTGTTTTTTGTTCTATGGTAACATCTGGAGAAGGTACAACGAACATCGGCGTAACGAAACCGCGCCGCCTCCCCCGGATTGCATGAAAGAAGTTAAGGATAGTACGTTTCTCGAAAGGAAATCGTTTCACTCTGCGAGAGTACAGCATGTCAACAGCTTCTCAAAAGTACGTCATCATGCGTGTGGATGGGGGAGATGTGATCGGGTACGGTCACATTATGCGATCAACCGGCTTGGCGCAGGCGCTCAAGGACGCAGGATTAGAACCGGTTTTCTACACCCGCTATGTTGACGGTTCCGGAATATCTACGCTGAAGAAGAATGGAATTAACCCGGTAACAATCCCTGATGAGGTAGCAGAAACAAATGATGAGCCCGGCTGGATTCTGTCGCATATGAATAGAACAATGGGAGCGCCCGGCCTGACAGTCATTGATGGCTACCATATCCCCGATGCGCACAGGAAGCTCTACGCCCGATCAACAGCCGTGATGGTCAGCGATGTTTTCGGGGGACGCGATTACCGGGATTGTGATCTCGTATTCAACGCCTACGCCGATGCGGCTGACTTGGATTATTCCAGGCTAAGTTCAAAGACAGAACTTCTGCTTGGGCCGGAATACGCGATATTACGAGAGCAGGTGGTGAAGCGATTGGTTGGAAAGGTATATGATCAGCCGGATCGAATCAGAAAGGTGCTAATCAATGGCGGGGGAGTGGACGAACATGATGTGACCGGACGTGTTGCGAGCGCATTGGCTGCCCTGCCCGAAAAACAGTTCCCGGAAGAAGCGTTGTTTGTTACCGGTACGATGTATCCATTCGAGGAAAGGCTGGATCAGAGGATTAAGAGGTTGCCCTTTGCGAGACGTCTGGTTCAACCGGAGAACTGGCTTGATCTTCTTAAAGACTCGGACCTTATTTTAATGGCCGGGGGATCGACACAATATGAAGCCGCCGCCCTCGGTACGCCCTATATCTGTCTGCCGGTTGAAGAAAATCAGCTTGGGTTTGCTCGATCCATGGAACGCCTGGGATGTACCGAAGTGATCGGCTGGTTGAATGATCTGACCGATGATCAGATTCTTCAAGCCTATCTTCGTTTTGCATCTGATTCGCAGCTACGCTCCAGCCTGGCACAAAAAGCACGGTCGCTGGTGGATGGACAGGGCGCAACACGTGTCGCGCAAGCCTGTATGGAGCATTTTGCAGTTAAATAAACAGTAGTTCAGGAATGCCGGATAAAAGACAGCCCGGGTGCAAGCACGCCGGGCCACACGATGTTCACCAGAGATTTGTCCACTTGATCATCACGCTGGATGACATACAATATCATTTGACAAACCGCAATAACCGTTTGGGTGACATACGGATCTCATCTGCATTTGACTTCATCTCATCCCATTGATCACGATCCTGTTCAGCGTGGATAAAGCGACCATGCAGGAAATCCAGCTCCCCGGTTGCCAGTTCGAGCACCAGCTCAGCCGCATAGTCGGGAGGAGCGCTCTGGCCCTGGTCGAGTCGTGCGGAGAGCCGATGCATCCATTTGCGTCCATCCTCTGTTTCCGTGAATTGTTCTGTCATGGCGGTACGGACGAAACTTGGGCTCATGCTGAAAATGCGGACGTTCGAAGCCGGGTACGTTTCCGCCATTTCGGCAGCGATGTTTTCCGTCAGGCGTACAACCCCCGCCTTGCTGGTCGCATAAGCCGAGGCAAATGGGAAAGGCCCTCCTGCGCCACCACCGGACATGTTGATGATTCGGCCCTTGTCAGCAAGCAGCATGATCTGTAGAGCCGCACGGCAGCACAGGAATACACCTTGGAGATTGACGGTGATATCCTGCAACCAGTCTGCGGCATCCGCTTCCCATGTCGGCCCGATCGCTGCCAGGCTGCCGGCATTGTTAACTAGCAAATCCACTGAGCCGAAACGATCTATCGCAGACTCGAAGACACGCTTTACATCATTTTTATCAGTGACGTCCGCAGGGATCGCCAGCACAGAATCAGGTTCGCCCGGAACAAGACTGGCGGTTTCCTGTAGCGCTCCTTCACCACGAGCCGTCAGAACGAGGTTCATCCCGGCTTCGCCAAGCTTTATTGCTATGGCGCGTCCAATACCACGACTTGCGCCGGTTATAATCGCCGTTTGCCCCTTGACAGAGTGCATGAAATTCGCTCCTATGTTTTCTTCTTTCAGGATACATGATCAACCTGAGCAATGCAATTCGCAATTTTGGCCCACTTCAGGTGCAAATATCCACTGGTTGAACGCCAACTTTAATGCAGGGTTCCCCGCAACAAGAAGTCGGAAAAGATAAAGCAGATGAGCAGAGGTTGCCATATTGGTGATATCCGTAACTTGGATAGAGAAAGATGATGAGTTGTAACATGTTGAAAAATAGATGAGGTTTACCTAAGTCAGAGGAAGGTTGATGGCAATTATCTGATGGAAAGCAAGTTTGATCGTAGCCTGAATAGCAAACCCTGCGAAGTTTTTAAGGAAAGCTGTTTGGTGTAATTGCTTTAATAACAGTTGTATAAATAAGAAGTATCTTAAAAAGCTAAGGGTATCAGCCAAGAATTGCAGTATTACTTGCTTCTCAGCCTTAACAATGCGATGAAAATTACTGGTTGACTTCTTATTGGCATGCAAGCAGTGTATCTCCCATGACCAAACCCTTCCGCTCTCCTTCTGCGATCTCTACCCGCCGCGGAAATTGATTGTTGTAATTTTGCTTCAATATTAGCTATAAGAACACTTGAGCTTTGGAATGTTATCATGTTGTAAAATTAAAAGACTAGCATTTATCAGTTACTTTAACCTGCTCTCAGAGTCGAAGTTGAATTGCTTGAAGGAAAAGGATAGGGAATTCAACGAGGTTGCAATGCGATTCCTTCCCGGAGCGGTCAGAGTGCGAAGTGTGGAAAAGATGCGACTGAAGTTTACCTGCTGGTATGCGATAATATAGATGGTAGGTGATCCCATAGAACGCAAAAGCCCTTTCGCCGGGGGTTTTCCTGCGCCTTCCTGCCGGCGGGGAGCACCTTGCGATAGCGGATTTCAGATAGAAATCCGCAAAAAAGCCGATCAGGGCAACCTGATCGGCTTTTCACGTCTTTGTCGAGCTTTCGTGTTGAAGTACGGTTATAGGATTTCGCTATTCCTCATCGTCCTTGTCGACTTTTTCCATCGGAACCAACTCGATCAGGCTGTCTGACGCACCTGAATCCGGCACGGGAACAGGAGTGCTGTAGTTACGCTCTTCAGGCATCGGTATTGGTTTCGGCGTCGTTGTCCCTGTCCCTGTCCCTGTTGACTGTGACAGGTTCTCCTGCCAGTGCTCACGCAGTGCGCGACGCAATACCGAGCCACCCGGTGACCTGGGAAGTTGGTCGATAGTGATGATCTGCTGCGGAGTCTTGAAGCGAGCAAGACGCTCCGTGCAATATTCAATGATCTCGTTTTCCAGTATCGGTGCGCCGCCACGTGGGACAACATAGGCAACAATCTCTTCTCCCAACCGTGGGTCAGGAACGCCAATCACGCCGCTTGCATAGATGGAAGGATGCGCATTCAACACACCCTCAACTTCGCGTGGATATACGGAGAAGCCGCCTTTGTTGATACGGTCGTGCAAACGTCCCACGCCATACAGGAAACCATCCATATCGATGCGGCCAAGGTCGGATGTATGGAACCAGCCCTCTTCATCGATAGTCAAATTGGTCGCATCAGGACGATTCCAGTAGCCCTGGAATACACCCGGACCGCGCACGACGATTTCACCGACCTCATCGACACCTACTTCATCGTTTTCTTCATCTACGATGCGGACTTCCGTGTCACTGATGGGCCGACCGAATGATTCGGCCGGAGTTTCCTCGATGTGGCTCGGGTTTACAGCAATGGTAGGACTGGTCTCGCAGGTGCCGTATACGGTTGCAATACGTGTGCTGAAGCGTTGTTCCAGCTTCCGTCGCGTCAAAATATCCAACGGGCCGCCACCACTTACGGCAAACAGCAGTTTTCCGGCGTCTTCTTCTTCTGACCCCATGGCTTCAAGCAGGCCGGAATAATGGGAGGGAAGCCCGATCATGGCATTAACTGTGCCGGCCTGGATCAGTTCCTGAGTTTCCTGTGGATCAAATCGTGTCTGCAGATACAGCGACGCCCCGGAACGTAGCACCATGTAATATTGTAGAGTGCAGCCGAAAGGATGATAAAAGGGAATTGCACCCAGAACACGTTCGATCGGACGCACCCGTAGCGCTTTCAAGGTTGCGCGGGAGCTGTACAATACATTGGTGTGGCTGATCATGGCGCCCTTGGGCCGACCGGTTACACCGGCAGTATAACGAATCAGGGCCGGATCATTACCGCCACCCACGGGGGCATCCATCAGCGGAGCGTGTTCCAGCATCCAGGTATGAAAGTCAAGAATCCCCTCAGTCGGTTCACCGCCGATTTCGATACGGTGACGTAGGCTTTCGGTCTGAATCGCTGCTTCTTCAGCGACTTCCTGGAAGCCATTCCAGTAGATCAGCACTTTAGCTTCGCTGTCATCCAGCAGATAGCCCAGTTCGGGACCGCGTGTAAGAATATGGATCGGAACCAGTGTCGCGCCGAGCAGATGTACGCCTGCCTGGATGAACAGGTAAGGGGGAGTGTTCGGGAGCATCAGCGCAACTCGGTCACCCTGTTGCACCCCAAGATCCTTCAACCCGGCGGCTACTCGTCTGGCTCCTTCCTCGACCTGCGCCCAGGTGAAGGAATGGTCCTGCCAGAAGAGTTTGGGTGAATCTGTGGATTTCTGTGCGTGAAGTTGTAAAAGTTCGAACAGATTTTGATGTATGGATATGTCCATCAGTCTAAAGCCTCTCGATCCAGGTCTCGCAAACTGACAGCTTCGAGCACGTCAGCATCCTGGATGTCCTCATGTCCTGCAAGGTCAGCGATAGTACGCGCAACCTTGATTGATCGGTTATGTGCACGGGCGGACAAGTTCAGCCGCCGGATTGCACCCTGTAATGTTTTTTCTGCGGATGCGGTCAAACGCGCCAGATCACGAAGATGGCGGTTTTGCATCTCGCCATTGGAGAAGATGCCGGTGTCTCGGAAACGATGCAACTGTCTTTCACGAGCCTCGATAACACGAGAGCGTATGGAAGC
Source organism: bacterium (assembly GCA_963669175.1). Taxonomy (GTDB): domain Bacteria; phylum Electryoneota; class Electryoneia; order Electryoneales; family Electryoneaceae. Next base: position 3,913,516 of record OY769902.1, on the reverse strand, counting down.
AGAAGGCTCGCCATCCTTGCGCAGGCTCAACTCCTCCGGTTTTACGGCCGGAACAGGAACATGCAAGTCAATACGGTCCAGCAACGGTCCGGAAATTTTGCTGCGGTAAAGCCTTACCTGGCCCGGGTTACAGGTACATGACCGGGTTGTGTCACCATGGTAACCACAAGGGCAGGGATTCATCGCAGCAGCAAAAAGGTAATGTGCAGGAAAGCGAGTCGTTGTTGCAACACGTGCAATGGTAACTTCTCCATCTTCCAACGGCTGCCGCATGGCCTCAAGAGCCGTCTTTTTAAATTCGGGAAGTTCATCCAGGAAAAGCACGCCACGATGTGCCAGGCTGACCTCGCCGGGAACCGGGATTGTCCCGCCACCAATTAGACCGGCTTCCGAGATGGTATGATGCGGACTGCGGAACGGGCGCGTGGCAAGCAGTGCCGTCCCCGATTTCAGCGTCCCCGCAACAGAATGGATCTGGGTTGTTTCCAGAGCCTCTTCGAGAGTCGGGTCGGGTAGAATGGTCGGCAGCCGTCGCGCCAGCATGGTTTTGCCTGAACCGGGAGGGCCGATCATCAAAATATTATGTCCGCCTGCTGCTGCGATTTCCAGCGCACGTTTGCTGCGTTCCTGTCCTTTCACCTCAGAGAAGTCAACGTCATAGTTCCGTTGCTGTTCAAACAGTTCACGGATATTGATTGTAAACGGCGGCACCATACTTTCGCCATTGAGGAACTCAACCACATTCCGCAGTGTCGCCATCGGGTAAATATCGAGCCCCTCCGCAACGGCTGCCTCTTCCGCGTTCTCTTCCGGGATGATCAACGCGCGATGTCCATCTCTGCGTGTCGCCAGTGCGGCAGGGAGGACGCCACGGACCGGACGCAAGCGTCCGTCAAGTGATAGCTCGCCCATGAAGACAAAACGGTCAATCTGTTCACTGCTGACCTGCCCGGATGCCGCCATCATACCGATGGCGATGGGAAGGTCATACATCCCGCCTTCTTTGCGAAGATCGGCGGGAGCGAGGTTGATGGTGACATTTTTTCGCGGGTAAATGAATCCTGAATTCTTGATCGCGGCGGCTACACGGTCACGTGATTCCCGAATGGAAGTCCCCGCCAGTCCGACCAGGGCCAAATAAGTATTTCCACCCTCCATCTGGATCTCGACCTCTACCGGTGTAGATTCGATTCCCTGGAGTGCAACCGTGTGTAATTTGCTGAACATCAGTCTTTTGTCCTTGTTATGAATGCGGCCATTGGAGCGAATGTGTCACTATCACGACGGAATGAACTTAAATAACTGGTCTCAAAAGTGCATTGCCATGCGCTGTCATCAGCAGAAACACCAAGCGCTTTTGCCTCATCCAGTACACCCTGCTTCAGGTCCAGATAATACCTGTTATCATTCTCAAATATGATATTTTTCAGAATAGCATGATTACTGAACTCATCGGCGATTTCCCGGCTGACTTCATAGCGCTCTCGTGAAATACCCGGCCCGATACCGAGGGTCAAGCCAGCACGTTCTCCTTCGGGTATACTGTTGACCAGCGCCGGGATCATGCCTGCCAGCAGGCCACGCCGTCCCACATGCGCCATACCTGTCCAACCGTTATCCGGAGCGCACAACCAGACGGGAAGACAGTCTGCATGGGTGGTTATCAGGACAATCCCGGTGTCACGGGTGACCAGAGCGTCAACCTGCTGAAAAGCATTCCGTTTCTCGCGTGCGCCACGGTTGGTATCAGACGAGGTCACGACTTCAACATTGGCCGTATGATCCAGGATCGGAGCTACCACCTGGTCGATTTTCAGACCGTGAAGACGCAGGAACTGCATCCGGTTAAAAGCAACGTCCCATTCCGGACGCTTCCCGAAAGACATCGGTCCGAATTCTTTGCGTGACAGTCCCCATTTTATCCAGCTCCCGTCGGGGAGTTGCTGCTCACCGAGGATTGATGCGTCAGATCGATTGACATCGTGGACAGAAAAAAGTGCTTCTTGCATGATGTATCACTCGTTGTATCGTTGTTCCGCACTGTGGACAAGGCTCACCATGACGGTCATAGACCAGCAGCTTGTTGCCATATTCACCCTGAGTGCCGTCCGGACGTCTGAAATCTGACAACGTGGTCCCCATCTGGTCAATCGCTTCCCGAAGGACTTTTCGCAGGGTACGGTGAAGCCTTGTTATTTGTTCTTTTCCCAGTTCGCAGCCGGGCGTTTCCGGATGAATCCCGGCACGAAACAGGGTTTCGGATGCGTAAATGTTTCCTATCCCGGCGATAAGGTGTTGTTGTAACAGCAGTGTTTTGATGATCATGCTGCGACCGGCCAGGATAGTCTCCAGTTTTCTGGCTGTGAAAGTGGAAGATAAGGGATCAGGACCGAGTTTACGATAGCCGGGCGGGGATGATTCATTCCCGATAAAAATCAACCCGAACATGCGGGGATCGATGAAATGAAGATAGCCACCGTCGGTGAATGTGATCTCGGCCTTAACATGCGGTGACGCTGAAGTTTCCTGCCCCAGAAGAAGCTGACCGGACATTCCCATATGAAAAACGACGGGAACCGGACGATCCTTCAAATCGAAAAGGATGTACTTTCCTCGTCTGTCCAGATGTGTGATTGTTGTATTCGCCATGTACCGGATGAGAAGAGCAGGGGAGGAGTAGCGCGAAGGGCGGGGATGGATTTTTCCTATCGCCCGGATGGTCCGTCCGGGAACCGCTTCACGTAACGCTCTTACAATGGTTTCTACTTCCGGTAGTTCCGGCATGAATGAGTATCCTTATTCCAGCGTATTATGTTGAGACGTACTGAGTATACGAAACGGATACTGGTGAACCAAGAGTATATTTAAAATACTGAACAAAAGTTAGGAGGGAGTGAATTTCATTGCAAACCAGATTTAGAGAAGACGGGCGATTTCGGAAAAAGGCTGATCACAAGAATTTGTCCATATTATCGACGAGTACGTTTCGTCAGGTCTTGAGGTGATGCCTTTTGCTTCGCCCAATTTCAGACATCAGTTCGACTCCACACCTGCTATATATCCTGTCTCTTACTCACATCTTCGTGTTTCTGCCACCCCGTGGGGGTGGGATATTTTAGCGTAGGGTAGGCGCTGTCTGTTTAGCGCCTACCCTACGAAAAAGATCAAACCTCATATCAACCCTGAAAGGGTTGCATAAAATATAATTGATACCCAATTGATTTATAAAGGATATAAATTACGTTATTACCTGTGATAATTGAATAAACTAATATTGACTGCTCATTATGCAACCCTTCCAGGGTTGATTGTTCGTTAGAAATCCTGACATAGTGTACAGGCCAAACAGACGGCCTGTACACTATGCTAAAATAGGGAATCCCGCCGGGATTCTAAAAATGCGATGTCCACAATCCTTTTGCTGATAAAGCTTTCAGAGGATGTGGGTAAGAGACAGGCTATATATCACATGATAGATCGTCATCAGGCATCATGTTGTGACCTGACGACAGCGATAGTGCTGATTCTGGTGGCAGGTCACAACGCGACAATAACAGGATGAGAGTTGGTTTCAGTATCATCGTGCATTCAGAAAAAAAATTGCGAAAGCCGAAAAAGGAATGTCGCGTCAAGACCTGCCACAACATTACCAAACTGCAGCGTTTCCGGGATGATGTGACGGTAAGTTTCGATATGTGATCACAATGTTGATGCCCACACAAAACAGCGAGGAACCAGGAAAAAAATATTATTTCTACCCTGATCGCGTTGATAAAAATGAAAATGTGATCCTATTTTACATATGGGCGCATAGAGGGAGACAAGAAAATGCGAAAAGAAAACCGAATTCCCGCCATATTGTTTGTCGTTCTCTTCCTGTTCAGTTGCACAGCGGTTTCATACGGCCAGAGGCTGTATGGCGACTACGGAAAACCTATCCTGAGTACCAGCTCCATTGCACAAACCATGGGGCCGATAGTTCAGGCTGGGGGGCAGTATGCAATCCTGACCCAATATGACCAATCGAATGACTATTTCGTTCAGGGGGAACTTCATGAGGCCAGGTTTGCCGAAAATGGGGAGCTGATCGGAACGATTGCCTATAACAGAGATGTTTACCAGGAGAATATTTACAGTTGGCGTATGGATGATACTGGCGGACGTTACCTGCTGGCCGGTGACGAACGTAATGAGATCATGTATGTGTACAAGGTGGATGAGGATGGGGAACTGCTGTGGAGTTACCAGTTCGATTATGAGAATCTCAGTCTTGACTATTGCGGACTTGAAATTCTGCCGAACGCTGTGCTTGTTATCGCGAACACCAATTCAGTAAACAGCCTGATGGCTGTTTTAGATCAGACTACAGGTGAGGAAATAGAAACCCTGATCAACAGCTTTGGCTACATTCGGCACTTTGATACCCGATATATCATGGATGATGAAGTATATATTGCGATCGTTGGTGATGGCGCAAACAATGCTTGTTATGCGCTTTATCACTACGATGAGGAAAATGGACTTGAGCAGCTTTGTGAAGAGGGGATAGAAGATGCGCGTAAAGCAGTAATAAAGATCCTTTCCAACAAGCTGTTTATAGCCTACGAAGTATTTAATTCTTACCAGATGATAGAATTGAATTCTTTTGACGGAGAATATATTGATGGCGCTTCTCTGCCGGACAATTACTGGATTCCCGAAGGCGGTTGCGCCGAAAACCGTTTTTATGCTACTGGTTACGACTATGCCATGGGAAACACACGCCTGCTCTGTTATACCTATTCAGGCATTGAGTTTGATTATGAATACACACGAGTAATCTGCCATGCCGAAGACTTCACCGTAATGTATCCCCGGTATGACAATTCCCTGCTGGGTGTCGGTGAAGACAGTTTGTATTATTTCGATTACGAGGGCCATGTAAACTGGGTAAGCCGGTTTCCGAACCGGATGCTTGGTGGCGCAATAGGGCAGGAAACCAACTCCGGGTTCTGGACCTATGCGGACCGACTGGACTCGCGAGCTGTTTGGAGCCTGAATACAGGCGATGTTGACACGACTGCGGAGCCTGTTTTCGGGCTTCATTCCAATTCTCTGTACGGGTTATCCTCGATGGGACCTGTAGCCGACGCGCAACTATGGGTACAGTGGGAGGAACAGCGATGGGATTACCCCGATTGGGCGCCTCCCTCATTCTATGGTATCCATCTCCTGAACAATGATGGTGAATGGAGCGAAAGCACAACCAGGATTGAAGTACTGAGAACAGAAGAAAATGGTGCATTCAGGATACTTTCCGGGATTGGATCTGACGTCTGGTTGTCATCAGGAAAGGGATTGCAGCGTTATGACAGCTCTGGAGAACCACAGTTGAATGAAACACTGGTGTATCCTTTCCCTGAATCGGAGCGTTTCTGTTTTCGTGATGCCATGTTCGATCTCCCGGAACCGCCTTACCCGGTACTGTTCTTTCAAGGTGATGAATCCTTGGAAGAACACCGTCGCCTTGCGTTTGTCGATGCAAATGGAGAACTCGATGGTGATATCATTGAGCCTGTTCCAATCCCGACGGAACTCAGCCTGCCGCCAGATGTCGATATTGTGAAAAAATGTATTGACAATACCGTGTTGTTCGCGTTCAGGGATTCGTTGAATATGGAGCATCGTTTCTTCTGGGGAATTGACCGGGATACACGTGAGCCGGTTTCCTATGAGCATGACAACCCCGGTATCATGTTGGATGTGACGTTGGATGATACGGTTGCGCGTTCTGTCGTTTACTACGATTCCACAATAACTCTTTGTTCCTATGACAGGTTCAGCGGAGAAACACAACAGGCTATTCCCCTGGTTGAGTATGTGAATGAACACCGTGAACTCAGGTATATGTGCCTGGTTAATGCCCTGATCGGGCCTGATGCATACGCGGCTTTTCAGGATGATGACGTTTACCTGGTGTACCGGATTGCAGGACACACTGACTGGAAAATCAGGGCGTTTGACATGGCTGGCGTACCGGGCCCGCAACTTGTTTCCTTTGCAGAAGGTGATTCCATCGTCAGCATGCTGCCCACCGGGCATGGAGGTCTCTGGGTTTGCGGAAGCAACCGTGCCTACCTGTTTAATGCTGATCTGAATCCTGTGGAGGGATATGGGCTTGAGGGGGCTGGCTATGTTGCTGACCTGAGTGTCGGATTCGGGGACAACCGTTTCTTCTATGTCGATTCGAACGGTGACCTGGTGATCAACATCAGGAAACAATCGTACAACCTGGTCCAGAAAATGGACAGCAATGGATCGCAGGGAGTTGGACGAGATGATGAAACATCGCTTGTGCCTGCCACTTTTTCACTTGCGGCGCCCTGGCCGAATCCGTTCAACTCGACAACCCGCATCCAGTATTCACTGCCGGCAGCCGGGAATGTCCGGGTTGCTGTCTTTGACGTGCTGGGACGTGAAGTTTGCACCTTGTGGAACGGGGGTGCCAACGCGGGGGTGCATGAGGTGACCTGGGATGGCAACAATAAGGCCGGGCAGCCATTGGCGTCAGGAGTCTATTTTATCCGTGGACAGTGGGAAGGCCAGGTTCAGGTGCAGAAGATGACACTGGTGAAGTGAGGATAATACGAGGTACAGGGTAGGTTCTCGGCACTTTTCAGCCCAGACCTTGTCTTTATCGCAGGCGAAAAATCAGGTACAGTTACCTTTTCGGATATGCTTGTTATAAGGTTGTAATTTAATAAAAATGAAAAGGTAACAGTCCCATTTTCCGCCCTGTTTATGTCTTGGTACGCTATTTAACGAATCTCTCCATGGCGATGCCTGCCTGTTGCGCCAGGGTATCCACCGTTTCAACCATCTCGTCGGTGATAATCAGGTCACCGCTCGGATAGCCGACAATCAGCACAGCTTCAGCCTGGTCACGCAGGACAATCGGAACCGCCGCAAAAATCCCGATGTTGAAATCCTTGATAAAATCACGTCCCAGCCTGTCCTGGTACACCGGTTTGGTGACATCCACAACCAGCTCAGGCTTGCCTTTGTTCATGGTCTGGATGAACAGGTTTTCCTCGTTGCTGAAACGGCAGAAAAGGCCTTTAACCGTCTGCTGGGATGGCACACCATAGCCGAGAGTGGCTTCGAGTACACCATCAGAACGGTTTACCTGCATCAACAGGACTTTCGTGAACAGGCCATGACGGTATATGCTTTCTGTCAGGCAGGTCAACACCTCTTCTGAGCTGGTCGCCGACAGATAAGCACGGGTCAGCTCCAGCATCAGCTTATTCTCGATTTCTTTTCGATGCAGCGCCGCACGCAAGGAATCGAATTCTTTCCTGTCTTCCGGTTTAATCTCAGGCGGCGTCTCTTCGGCATCCTGCGCGATGGTACGTTGCTGCATACTCTTGATATCACGACCACTTACAGGGATGGCAAGCTCTTCCGCTGTTTCTATAATGTCACTTTTTACAGATTCGATGATGTCGTCAACTTCTTCACCCTGCAAGCGGAACCAGAACAACGCCTGACGTTTCAGATCACGGATATACACCTTCCCGCCACGGTCGCTGGGGAAGATGCGATGGGCCATCAGGTTGGCAATGAAGACGATATCAATCAGCGCATCGCCACTGCGCTTGTCTTCCGTCATCCCGATACGGTGATGCCCTTCGATCACATTGACCAGGGTTTCCGGGAAGTTCCACTGCCTGGCAAGGTGTGCCCCGACTTCGGAATGGTATACGCCGATAATCTGGAGCTCGGCCTGAAGTGATGGAATCCCACGCGCTTCTCGTTCATATATCTTTTCATAGTCAATCGGGGTGAAAGCGCCAATAGCCAAGCGTCCCAGGTCATGCAGGAATCCTGCGACATACGCCTCTTCCTTGGCCTTGTACCCGACTTTTTCAGCCAGACGAGTGGCGCAGATTGCCGCGGACAGGCTATGAATCCAGAACTGGCGCATGTCGAACTTGCTGGTGATGCCACCACGCTGGAAGCGTTCGATAATAGACAGGGTCAATGCCATGTTGCGTATGGTGTTAAACCCCATCAGGACAATGGCGTGGGTAAGGGTTGTGATCTGGCGACGGTAATGAGCGTAATAGGACGAATTGGCCAGTTTCAGAACCTTCGTGGTCAAAGCGTGATCGTGCAGGATGACGTTGGCCAGGTCCGCCGCGGATGCGTTGGGATCTTCTGCAACCTGCTTGATCTTCAGGGCGATGGGGGAGTAGCTCTCAAGGTTGCCCTTTTGCTCGACATATTTCAAATACTCTTTTTTTCGCTGTCCAGTACTCATGGTCGCTCCAAAGCATCACGTTCGATCTGGATTCGCTCACGAACCCGGTCGGGCAATTCCAACCATCCATCACGTGGAATATTCAGAGCTTGTAATAGTTCCAGTGCATGTTCCGGAGAAATAGAACGTCCACGGATGACATAGGCAAGCAAATCACTCAGCTCGATCACTTCTGATAAAACGACTGATGATCCGTTCCCATCGGTCGTTCCATGATGATCACCGGCCACTTCGACAAATACTTCCGGAAAGTTCCACTCTTCCAGCATGATACGGCCTAATTGCTGGTGATTGCAGCCAAAGAGGCGCATTTCATGCTCCAGCGACTCACCCGGTCCATTGTCACGATTCAGGAGAATCTCGACGTATTGATCCGGGAAACGGATGGCAAAGACGACTTTTCCCAAATCATGCATCAGCCCGGCAAGGTGCGCGTGATCCCGGGTCTCCGGCACCCAGAGCTCAGCAATAAAACGGGCGGAGATAGCAACCGTAATGAAGTGTTCCCACAACGGAACAAAGAGCCGCTGATCAGTACCACGACTGACAAAATCATAGGTCGCGGTAAGCAAAACCAGGTTCCTGATTTCCTGGAACCCAAGGGTGAGAATGGCGCGTTCCAGTGTATCCACTTTGCGTGGCAGCCCCATCATGGCTGAATTGCTGAGTTTTAAAACGCGAGCGCTCAGGGAAGGATCACGTGTAATTTCACGGGCAAGGTCGGACGGGTCCGTTTCAAGGTCGGAGACAAGCTGCAACACACGAGTCACCACTGGATCCAGCACCGGGAGGTCTGTGGTGGTCGCGATGAGACGGCGTGCGATGGAGATCGAATCACTCATGGGTTTTCTATGCCCGGTTTATACCCTCATCATGTCCCAAGGTAGGGGAGATGAGCAAAATCGGCAAGTGGAAACAGGATTTATTGTTCAGGAAAACGGGTAGGGAAAATGCTGGGACAGCTACCTTTTTCGCTTATTCCGTAAATATGTGAACGCCATAGTAGCAAAATCCGGAGTAGGAAAATGCTGGGACAGCTACCTTTTTCGCAACATGTCTTCTCGGGAATGAATGCTCATGCTTACAAAATAGTCCTATCAACAACTATCGAAATACTCACAAGCGAAAAAGTGTAGCAGTCCCCATTTTCGCCATTTTCCCATTTCACTTGCATTAACTTTATAACCTTCAAACTTCACATCACCATTCCTTCGGATCGCCATCGCTCTGTTCAGTCGCCTTACTAAGATCCAGGTGAATAAATTCCGTCTGGAGGCCATCGTAGAGCGCTTTGTAGAATTCCCATTCTTCCGGATGATATTCTTCGACATAATACACTCGAGCGATACCACACGCCGCAATCATTTTCGCGCAATTCCAGCAGGGCATAACCGTACAATACATGTCACAACCATCGACAGATGGCCCGAACCGCGCCGCCTGGGCGATGGCGTTCATTTCCGCGTGAACCGTGCGCACACAGTGATTACCAACCATGGCATGGCCGATTTCATCACAGGTCTTCGATCCTGAAGGAGCGCCGCCGTACCCGGAGGCGATCACACGCTTTCCCTTTACGATAATCGCGCCGACCTGGGCACGGTCGCAGGTCATAAACTGCGCCCAGAAACGGGCCAGCTCGATAAAACGTCGTTGCCACTTGAAGGGGACTACCGGTTCATTGGCAATCACGTTTTCCTCCCTCTATCCGTTGTAGGTTGTCAACTCGGCGTCTTTCATGAATGGGGCAAGCTTGTCCTTGTCAGACAGCAACGGGGCTTTTACCGGCCATTCCACACCAATCTCTGGATCATTCCAGCGGATCGAACGGTCGCCCTGGGGATAATACAGCTCGGAACACTTGTAAAAGAATTCGGCATAATCGGAGAGCACACAGAATCCATGCGCGAAGCCCGGCGGGATATACAGGGCGTTATGCTTCTCTTCCGTCAGGATGGTATAGGTCCACTTGCCAAACGTCGGGCTGCCTTTCCGAATGTCTACCGCTACATCAAACACTTCGCCGCGGAAAACGGAAACAAGTTTTCCCTGGGGTTTGCCCAACTGGTAGTGCAAACCGCGAAGGACATTTTTAGTGGAACTGCTCATATTGTCCTGGACAAATGATACATCGATCCCGGCTTCGCGAAACCTGTCCTGATGATAAAATTCCATGAAATAGCCGCGAGAATCTCCCAGGATCTTTGCTTCAATTTCAACAACACCCGGAATAGATGTCTGATGGAATATCACTGTTTTACCCTCTATTTAGGTGCACGAACGTATAGAATCGATCCAATGGCAAGGAAGACAATGTTGCCCAGCCAGGCAGCCAAGAATGGATCAAGTATTTCCTTGTAGCCCAGCACTTTCCCCACCTGCAACAGGCCGAAATATATAAACGCTACGGCAACACTCATCCCGAAACCCAACACCATGCCACTACGCCTGAAGGTGGAGGAGATGGGGAGGCCGAAGAGGATGATAATAACCCCGGCAAAAGGCATGGCGATCTTGGAATGCAGGTCAACCTGCCATTTTTCGATGGACCCGCCGGTGATACGGATGCGTTCAACAAACCGCTTCAGTTCCTCATAGCCCATTTCCTCGGGCTCAACCTGAAGCTCGATGAAGTCATCCGGAACAAGTTTGAAGTTCATCTCCAAACGCTGCAATCGGTCAATGTATTCGCCATGATCGGTAAATTCACGGCGCATGACCGCGTTGGCGATCCACTGTTTGCCATTCCAGGATAAGGTCTTCGCGCTGAACCGTTCCTTGATCCGATTGTTCTCGAAGACAAACAAATCCATACCATGACCGAGCTGATGACGTGGTTGATATAGATTCAGGTGAAGGATTTCGGTTTTGGATACCTGAAGGTAAACCTGCCCCTGATCAAGGAGCCGCCAGTCCACCTTTTTCTTCACCTGTTCACGCCAGATCGCCATGCGTTCCTTGTTGGTGTAGGGGACAAGAGTTTCTCCCCAGTAAAAGGCGAGAATACTCATGACCAGCCCAATAAAACCAAGGTTCAGCAGGTGACGGTGAAGCGGAATTCCCGATGCCGTCATGGCCAGCAGTTCACGGCTTGAATTCAGACCGCCGATACTGATCAGAGTCGCCAGCAACATGGCAACAGGGTAAGTCAAATACATGATGTAGGGGATATACAGCACGTAATACTTGAAGATATCCTTGGTTGGGACACCTTTGTCGAGAAATTTATCCAGATTTTCAATCGGATCTACTACCAGGTAAATCACCAGTGCGATCAGGATTGACAGGAAGAAAAAGGTGAAGAAACGTGAAGAAACATAACGGTCGATGCGCTTCATTGCGAATCCTCCCGGGATTCGTCAACGGGCTCATCACCAGTTTCTTCTGAAGGCGTCGGCTCTTGCTGTTTGGCAAGTTCCGCTTCAGCCAGTTTTTCGATCTCTTCGCTGGAAAGATGCCAGTTATCAGAAGCCACCACTTCAACCGTACCCTTTTTCTGCCATGGCATCCGTAGAGTGCTGTGCGACCTGGTTTCCATATGAATCAGGAAGATACCGAACAAGCCCAGCAGAATATTGGGCGCCCACATAGCGAGACCGGGATGTATCCAGCCACGGTCGCCGATGTCTTCACCGCCGATCAGGAATATCCAGTAAACCAGAAAGAAGCTGATGGACAGGACAACACTGGTACCGGCGCCTCCTTTCCTGAGCTTGATTCCCAACGGCGCTCCAATCAGGACAAAGATGAGTGTCGCAGCCGGGATAGAGTATTTTTTATGATACTCCACCCGATAACGGTTGATCTGTTTGGTCAACTGGTCCGCATTGGGACGACCACGCAGCTCTTCAATACGTCGGCTTAATCCCTCCAAATCAAGCTCACGGTCGCCGCGATACCCCCTTTCACGCAAATGCAAATTCTGTTCAGGGGAATTTATTCTGAAAATGGATTCCGTAAAATCAAGAGTTTCATAAGATTCCGGCTCAGAAGGTTTCATCTGGTGTATGGAGCCGCTGTAGAGCCTGAACTGGTACATCCCCAGTGTGTCGATGTAAGTCAGCATGCCAGAGTCTGCTACCACTGTCGCAGGTTGTTCTGGATTCCCATCGTCAAAAATCTTTACCGAGTACAGTATGCCGGTTTCTTCATTGATCTCACGCACTAGTATGGTCTGTTTGCTGAGTTCACGTGTAAATATGCCTTCCTTGATTGCAATATTCGGCTTCTTTCTTCGAATGGATATGGTCAGCAGTTTATTTCGGTAATTGAAGTCAGGTAGTATCTGATCCATGAAATAAAAAGTGGCTCCACCGATCAGGAGACCGACGATAATCATGGGTCTCATCAGGCGAACAACCCCCACGCCGGACGCCTTCAGCGCTACGATTTCCATGTCGCTGGCCATGCGTCCATATGCGATCAAACAGGCCATCAGTACTGCCATGGGGATCGCTAACGTAAGAATCCAGGCCAGGTTAAGGAAGAAGAACTCACCTATTACATTAAGCGGCAGTCCTTGCCCCACAATACGCCTCAACATCCTGAAAAGCAGATTCAGGATGAAGATGAGCATGATCATGGAGATGCTCATGAAGAAGGGAGCAATGTGCTCTTTTACGATGTAACGATCTAGCAGATTCATCATCTAACCGTTAGTCTACCCGATCCCGTAAGGTAACATGCCTGTCTTCGAATAGAAAGAAAACAGCAGGATCCTGCGGATGACTCTCTTCGCCTGGAGAAGGTTAGGATCGATGTTGAAAGACTTACTTGCAGGGGATCATATTAGGATACCCTAACTGATGGAGGCATACATGACAGCCTACAGACCTCGCATTTCGCATTCAGCGGAAGAATACCTGTTGGCACTGTTTCGTTTTGAATACGAAGGCAAGCGTCCTGGCACCAGTAAACTGGCTGAGATGTTCGGGGTTAAGGCGCCTTCTGTGACCGGCATGTTACGGCGGCTGCATTATCGTGGCTGGATTCGTTATCGACGTTATCGTCCGCCCGAATTAACCGAACAGGGACGTCGTCTGGCGGTTCGCCTGATCCGCAGGCATCGTATTCTCGAGACTTTTCTGGTTCAATTTTTGAACTATACGACAGAAGATGTGCATGATGAAGTGCGTCTCCTGGAACATACCGTAAGCGACAAGCTCTTGGAGCGGATTGATACCAAGCTTGGACATCCTGCATACAGCCCGTATGGCGATCCCATCCCGGACGAGGATGGCAATATGCCGGAAAAGCACCTGATTCCCCTGACAGATCTTGAGGAGGGGGGACGTGCGATTTTAAGCCGTGTCGATCATCGGAGTCACAAGGAGCTGGCAGGACTCAGTGAAATCGGAGGTCATCCCGGTCGTCCCATTTCACGACTTAATGATCCAATGGTCGGAAAACTGGTCGTAAGCGTCGGTGATCATACCATGTGCCTGGATCGTGATGTCGCCAGCCATATCCTGGTCGCCCCGACAATGAGGTTTCACCAGTAGCATACTGGGTGTTCATGGAAGCAGGTAGCAAATTCAACCCACCGGATGTAGGTGGGTTTTTTACGTCCATTTTGTCCCTTTTCAGGGAAACTGCGGAAAAGCCTGAGTTGGACTTTCCCGCATTCATACCCCTACTTCAAGGCCACGTGAAACAACAGCCCGAAGAAATGGGAGATGCTTCCGCCTAGCACGAACAGATGCCAGACAGAATGGTGATAGGGAAAGGTGCGCCAGACGTAAAAAATGACACCAAGCGTATAGCAGGCGCCGCCGATCATCAGCCAGATCAGGAAGCCAGTGGGGACTGCAGCCAGCATCGGCTTGAAGGCAACAACAATCATCCAGCCCATTGCCAGGTATATCAGGACGGATAACACTTTGAACCGTCCGACAAACATGATTTTGAAAGCCACGCCAAAGATTGCCAGTCCCCATATCACACCGAACAACGACCAGCCCCAGGCGCCACGCATCATGGTGAGCAGAATCGGGGTATAGGTTCCGGCGATCAGCAGGTAAATGGAGGCGTGATCGAACAGTTTGAACAGGCGTTTGATCTTTTCGTCACGGAAACTGTGATACAGGGTTGAGGCCGTGTATAGCAGTATCATGGAAGCGCCGTAGATGCTGAAGCTGGTTACAGCCCAGGCATCGCCACGTCTTGCGGCAAAAACCACCAGCAGCACCAGCGCAGCTACGCCGATAGCGATGCCGATGCCATGCGTGATGCTGTTGGCTATCTCTTCACCCTGGCTCTGGGGACGCCATTGCAGGGCGGGCTTTTCTTTGGTTGAGGACAAGGATGACACCTTTTCTGTGACTATATCAGGACGAAAAAGGTACGACCGTTTTATGCAGAAACATATTGGAGCAGAGGCGGAAATATAGAACCGGAGGGCTGTAAATAGTAAGAATATCTTGTGGTTACAATTCACTGTGAGACCTTCTGTGCAGAGGTATAACCAATGGACAGTGGGGGAATCTCGTAGTCCCCCTGTATAGTAGAACAACCAAAGGACAGTGGGGGAATCTCGTAGTTCCCCTGTTTAGTAGAACAACCAAAGGACAGTGGGGGAATCTCGTAGTCCCCCTGTTTAGTAAAACAACCAAAGGACAGTGGGGGAATCTCGTAGTTCCCCTGTTTAGTAGAACAATCAAAGGACAGTGGGGGAATCTCGTAGTCCACGAAAGTATTTGCTGATTCGAAAAAAATTAGCCTGCTTCAGCAGGCTCCTCTTAGCACCCGGCTTCAGCCGGGTGGATGGATTTAACAAAAACGATGAGCGCGCTTTAGCGTGCTTTCTCGTGATAAAACTATTTCAAATCAGGAAAGCACCCTGAAGGGCGCTCGATATCGTTGTGCCCCAGTCCCCCCCGGCTGAAGCCCTGTCTCTTGCTCACATCTTCGTGTTTCTGCCACCCCAGAGGGGGTGGTATATTTTAGCGTAGGGTTGACGCTATCTGTTTAGCGTCTACCCTACGAAAAAGATCAAACCTTATCTCAACCCTGGAAGGGTTGCATAACGTATAATTTACACCCAATTGGTTTGTATAGAATATAAAATGCGTTATTTCCTGTATTTATTGAACGTACTAATATGAATCGCGTATTATGCAACCCTTCCAGGGTTGATTATTCGTTAGAATACCTGACATAGTGTACAGGCCAAACAGACGGCCTGTACACTATGCTAAAATAGGGAATCCCGCCGGGATTCTAAAAATGCTATGTCCACAACTCTTTTACTGATACAGCTTTCAGAAGATGTGGGTAAGAGACAGGGCTGAAGCCGGGGGCTAAGAGGAGCAGGCTAAAGCCTGCTAAAACAAATGAATATGTTTCCGAAAGTGGTCCGCCAGAAAGAATCGATAAATATGTTTCCGAAAGTGGTCCGCCAGAAAGAATCGATAAATATGTTTCCGAAAGTGGTCCGCCAGAAAGAATCGATAAATATGTTTCCGAAAGCGGTCAGCCAAGAAGAAGCGTACTCTAGACAAGACAGATGGTCAGCGCCAGAATGAATCTACCGTCAACCTGAAACGGCAATGACTTTCAGGAACTTCTTGTGAATCGGTCCATTAGCATAACTGTGCTCCCTTTTGCTTTCGCTAATGTCAAGATTATAGCAGTTTCGATTTACGTAGGCTGTCTATTGCGAGATGAAGGTCTTCTATCCCGATTGAAACCAGTCCCTGCTGACGTGCCAGGCTAATATCATCCGTGCTGGCGGACCAATCGCCATAGGCTATGCCTTCATCATTGAGGATGAAGTGGTCGGCGTTCTGATCCTTCAGGATAGTCTCGATGTCAGTATATTCCAGGAAAGCTGTTCTCGCCAGGGTGACAGCCGTGATAACATTGATGAAACCGTGCATGTCTGTATTCATAGATTCATCATGATGACGGAAAGGATGCAGGAGGCCGCCTGTCATTTTCAATGGGATGTTGTGATCGCGACAGATACCGATGATATGCGCCAGAACATCTGTACCGGGAAACGCTTCAGGCGTGGCGCCTCCGGTACTGACCTTGATCCCCACAGTGATCTCTGTACTTCTGTTCTGCTTTGCCAGCGTTTTGATAAAGGTGTCCCGATTATCATTCCATCCGTCTGCCCAGGGGATTTCCAGGAACGGCGAGAAATACCGTGGACCGTTGTCTTCAAGCAGTGCTGAAAGTTCCGCAATGATATCCGTGTAGTTCTGTTCCCCAGTGAAAAGTGCAGCGGGCAAGCCTGTTTCCAGAACATCCACACGCACCCATCCCGGCAGAGTGTTATGCAATTTTTCTATGGTCTGGAGATCATCTTCTATCGTTTGGACGAAATGCGATTCGTCTTCCGCATGTTTGCCCGACACACCAAGGGGAAACGGGGGAAAGGCCGCGAAAACATCGTCTCTGAATTCCGGCAATCTGTTCAGCATCGCTACAGGAACAATAAACCGGGAAAGCATCCAGACATCCGGTCGAAACCGGCATGCGGAGAAGGTATGCAACGCCGTCTTCAACGTGAGCTTATCAGGTGAGAATGGACCGGTATAATCAATCATCCCGGCCATCATCTTTTGCACTGAATACGGTTTTTGCATCGCTATTCAATCTATCGTGAGCTTCACCGGGCAGACAGGAATTGTACCTGGATTCCTATTTCAGCAGCAATGCCTTCTTGACCAGTTGCTGGTTTTGTGTGCGAATCCGGACAAAATAGGTTCCGCTGGCCAGGTTTGTAGCGTTCCAGGTAAATCGATGCAATCCGGTTGACATGGTTCTCGGTTCCCATGCCGCCACTTCACGCCCGAGGATATCAAACACTTTGATCTCCACTTCACTTTTCATGGGAAGCGCGACTTCAAGGCGAAGCACATGGTTAAACGGGTTGGGCCATGTTTTCAGCGCCAGTTCTGTGGGGAGAAGAGTAGACCCTGGCTCTTGAACATTCACGGTATCGTCAATCAATTCAAACCATGCCAGAACCCGGCGCAGGAAATCGACACGAGTGATGTAGCCATCCGGCGGTTGACTATTGATAGCCTCCACACCAAACCCGCAAAAGACGGTATGATATCCAATCTCAGGATGTTGGAAAGCGACAGCAGCGACAGAATCAGAATGCCCATAGTACAGGATAGGCATGGCTTCGTTATCTGCCGGTACGGCTTCATCAGGAGCTACCTGGTTGTTTGCCCCGCCATTGATACCGAAGATGATCAGGCTGTCATTATAAACGACCGTATCACCATCCACTCCATGGAGAATCCGGAGGCTTGGGTCGCCGGTAATGCCCAGTGTGCCTTCATCGACACGGAAGCCGTTGCGCAGGATTGAGAATCCATGCCACTTATCCTGGATGTTCTGTCCTGTGAGCAGGATAGATCCGCCTTCCTGAAGGAATGAATTGATTTCACTCCAGTTACTCATGGCAAGGATATGGTCATCCAGGTCACCACAGGACCAGATTACGGAATGGAAATATTTAATCGTATCATCCGGGATACCATATTCGTAGGATTTCCAGATATAGGTGTCAATGTCAAGCGAATCAAGGACTTCCGTATAATAGCGTTCATAATCACCATTACCATCTTCCAGAACCAGTAACAGCGGTGCACGTGTCAATTCGATTTCGATATCATCAACGCCACCTTCATTGATCTCCAGGCTGTCAATAACCCGTGGAGTATATGGGGGGGCGAGGGGAACAAATTCCAGCCTGTATGTACCCCTGCCCAGCATACCGGAAAATTCACCGGTCGTATCGTTTTCGATACTTCTGTACAGCGAATCCGATTCATTCCAGTACAGGTAAGCGTCAAGCCGACTCAGTACTCCATCGGTCGAGTCCGGGTCATAGATCATTCCTGCTACTCTTTCAACGGGAAGCACATTGTAAGTGACATTCAGCGTGTTGTTTGCCGGATTGCCGTCGTCAGGATGGATCAGAGTAAATTCGAGCTCAACATCACTTGTTTCGTCTGGCATCCAGCCCGGTTCAAGGTGAACTGTGCCATATTGCCCAAACTCAAGATCAACAGTATCTGCGAATGTAAACGGACCGTACTGCATTTGAACGATGATGCTGTCCAGGGGATACAGGCCTGAATTGCCGATGGTCAGGTCGAAGTTGAAAGTATCGTCCTGGAACAAGGGCCAGTCTGGATCATGGTTGTCGAGACTCAGCAGGGTCGCATCATACTGCGGGTTGGTTTCCGCAATGATCGGTTCCATGGTGTACCAGACCATGTAAGCCGTTGTCCAGGACTGATCGTTTTGATGAATCCCTTCCGTTGCCGGGATACCGCCATCACGGTCCGGCTCATCCTGGTCCAGCAGGAAATCGACGACTTCATGCGCGTTGGCGAGACTCTGAGGATCATCCAGAATGCTGTGGATAGCAGTCCAGGCGTGACCATACCAGACAGTCCAGGAGTTGTTCCAGTTTCCCACGCCGGAATAGACATCCAGAGAATCCACAAACTGGGGAATCCATTCAGCGCCAGCTTCATGATCATCACGATACAGGGCTGTCACCACACCCCACATGGCTGTTCCGGCGGACATGGCCCAGGTTTCATAGTTGTGCAGACGCGAAGGGTCGGCCTCGATCCAGCCTTGTACATCCGTAGCGATTTCCTGGGCTGCGTCAATCCAATCCTGGTTTTGACGCCAGACACCGTAGATATACAGAGTACCGGCGCCATAACCGGCAGCCAGGGGATTGATGGCGTTGCCGTTGATGGGGAGACGGTAGGTGTCGATATAACTGGCGCAACTATCGCCATACCAAAGGTAGGTAGAGTCACCATAGGTCTCCATGTATTCCATGGTTGCCATCAAACCCCAGCCGCAGTTGTGTACACGATAGTAGTACGGATTAACATCACCCTCTTCATCATAAGCCGGGAAATTCAGGATGTATTCCCAGGCCGCATCAATATTATCACGATAACGAGTTGTGTCACCGGATAAACGTCCGAAATAAGACCAGTCCCGCAACGCCTCCTGCGTGTTGTCCGTCTGGATGATATCCAGATCCTGTTCACCCTCCATCATGCCGCCGAAATCAGCGCCCTGGTCAGTTACCTGGAGAGAAGCCATGAAATCCAGCGCTTCAACCATGCGCAGGACGTATTCGTATTCATCCAGTTCGTTGAGTTCGTTTGTGTAGAACAGCGGAGTATGTTCAGGTGAAAAGGAGCGCGGGTGAGCCTGTAATTGCTGGTCAAGTTCTTCAGGAGAAACATGCGGTGTTGCAAATGAAACAGAGTATCCTGTAACCAGTAGTAACAAGAAGAGCGCGAAGTGCGTTGCTCTTGTCCGTGTCATCTTTGCCTCCATCCCCGGTAAGCACTAAACGGATTCGAATGTACTTACAGAATTTTAACAACTCAACTGATTCGCCGAATGAGTGAAAAGATTTTTATTGATGTTAACGCTTTCCATCCCTACTTTTGATTGTGCTGAATACAAACCAGGATATACTGATACTGGATCGTTTCAACGATCTGGTTGCCCGGAACGGACACCGTGAAACACTCGATGCCCGATTTATACGGTTGCGTCAGGCGCTTCCTATCGTAACACGAGTGCTTCAGTACCTGGACCCATTCGGTATTGATATCCTCAAGCATCTTCTTGGACTGGGTGAAGCGCCTGTAGATGAGGTTATTCGCTATCCTGAACTTGCCACACCGTTTTTTCAAAAAGGCTGGATAGACCGGCCGTTCCAGGATAACCCATCGCCGTTACCCCGCATAGGACGGTATAAACGTCACATCTGGCTGAAAATCCTTCTCCGCGATCGTATGAACCTTGTACCGCTGGAACACACACTGGCGGATTTGTCTGAACTTGCCGATGATGTGTGCCTGAAAGCGTTTGATCCGTTCCCGGAAGGACTGGGGCTCTGGGCTATGGGGAAATGGGGAGGCAACGAGCTGAATGCTTCCAGTGATATTGATCCCATACTATTTCGAACAGATGCTCTTGAACCGGAAGAGGCGGACAAATCTGTCCGTGAATGGCTGAAACGCTTTGTCCCGCCTGGTGAACCGGAAGTATATCGTGTCGATCTTCGCCTGCGCCCGGAAGGGGACAATGGTCCACTGGTGTTCCGCTATGCAAAGCTGGAAGAATACCTGATGCGACGCGCGGCGCCATGGGAACGGATCGCTTACCTGAGAGCTCGCCTGGTTCATGGTGATGCGCCGGACTGGTTTGAAAGCCTGTTGAACAGTTTCCTTTTCCCGCCTGGAACGGACCCACACAAGCGCCTTGAGGAAACTGCCGGGATGCTGTTCGCCATTCATCAGAACGCATCTCCAACAGATATCAAACGAGCCCCCGGCGGAATTCGTGACGTGGAGTTCCTTGTCGCCGGATTCCAGTTGGCTTTCGGACGTCAGATTAAGAGATTGCGCAAAGGCACCGTGCTTCAATTGCTTGATATACTTGCTGATGAAGGTATACTGGAAAAAGAAAAGGTGATCGTTCTTTCTGACGGCTACCGTTTGCTAAGAACGATTGAAAATGCATTGCAGGCTGATGGTGACCGTCCTGTATTCACATTTCCCGCCCTTGGCACTCCCGCTGCCATCAAACTGGCCTGGGGACTGGGAGTCAGCGAAGAAGAGCTGATGCAAAGACTATCAGATAAGCGAGAACTAATCAACCAGATCGTTTTCGGGGAGTTGGTATTGGGGGCGGTGATAGCTTCAGGCTGGAGTGATCCGCAAGGTGAAAAAGAAGCATCGTCCGCATCGGGACGACTGTCTTCCCTGGCACGCAGATTGTCAGGACCGTGGGGAGAAGTCGGTCAGCTTATTGATATGGCAATGATCGAATCTGCACCATCGCCGGAAACAGTAATAACCAGGCTGGAGAGTGCTGTATCCGCTGTTGGCGGACCTAAAGTATGGCTTGAAGGAGTCGTTGGTAATAGGAAATTATATAGAGAAATAACAGGGCTGATCGTTCGTGGCGCTTTGTTGTGTGAAGAGGCTCAGAATTTCCCGGGATTCTGGGGACGTTATGGACATGGCCTGCCAGAACCGGCAGCGAAACAGGTCGATAGTGTTTCCCTGAAAGAAACAGATCGTCAGCTCAGCGAGATACTGTTCCGCATTGGCGGCGCTTTCTTGAATGGTCATGTGGACGTGCAGGAGTGTACGCGGATATGGACAGGTCAGGTTGATCATGCTGTCCTGTCTGCCATGAAGAGCAGCCGCGAATTGCCGCTGGATTCCCTGGCGCTGGTTGCGTTGGGAAAGTGGGGCGGGAATGAGCTGGCCCCTTACGGTGATCTGGATGTTATCCCGGTTACAACCATAAAAGATACCACTGAACTTGCAGAGCTTCAGACTATTGTCGCTCGCTGGATGGAAACCATCTCGTTGAACGGGAAACTCCTGATGGACCCCCGTCTCCGGCCGGAGGGGTCGGGATCGCCTATGGTTGTCACGATTGACCGGTTGCAAGACTATATACAAACGCGAGCGTCTGCCTGGGAAAAGCTGGCGTGGTCACGGGCGCGAGTGATCGGGACGAATCGAGATCTTGCTGACAAAACGACATCGATGTTTGCATCTTTTGTTGAAACACCACCTGCCGCTGAAGGCTGGAAGGTGATTCACAATGCGAGGAAACGTGCGGCTGCGAGCGCACGTCCCAACCCTGATCGTCTCGCAATCAAAAAGGGACGCGGTGGTATGATGGATTTTGAATTCGCCACTGTTTTTGCCTACTGGAAGCAAGGGATACCTTTTGAGCTATGGCAACCATCACTATCGGACAGGTTTGATCATCTTGCTGATCTTACAGGTGATGCAGGTTGGCGAGATGCGCAGGAAGGGTATGGAATTTTGCGTGAATGGGAGATGCGGATGATCCTGGCGGGGAAACGTAGCCGCAATGAGCTGAACCTGAAAGGGGAGGCCGGACGCGAGATCGCGTGGATTCTGCAATCGGATGCTGACCGGATTCGAGATCACTGGCGGAAAATCAGCGCGCTGGGACGGAAGTTGTACGATATAAGTGAAAAAAGTGGGCAGTGAAAGAAGTGAAAAAGGTAAAAAAAGTAACAAAAAGTAAAGAAGGTATTAAGTAGCCCGGCCACCTGTACGTTTTCCGGCGTATGCCTGGCCGGGAGAATTGTCCTATGTTTGCCGCGAAACCGATAAGCCTGAAAGCCTGATACATTCGCGTGGCCCGGAGTGCTTGCACTCGGGCGGTTGTACTGCTCTATTTGACTAAAACATAAATCATAAATTATTAGTCGATTTCTAACTTGTCATTTCTGATTCCTAATTAACGATTCTTTTATATTCTCGGTTTTGTTGAATTACTCAGGTCTTGCAAAAAGTAAAAGGCATGGTTCATTTTACAACCAAGAAGATGTCCAAGTCTTTCAGGGTTGTAAAGGAGATAACCATGCCTGCCATAACATCGTCATTTTTTGAGTTACTTGCAAGTTTTCGTCCGGTGTTTCGGAAACCTGTTTATGAGAATTTTGTACTGTTGGCTATCGGCGCTGTATTGAATTTCGGTCGTCAGACAGTCTGTCAGTTATTACGTGTATTTCCCGGACCGGTTGAAAAGAGTTGGTCTTGTTATCACCATTTTCTTTCGTCTGCCAACTGGTCCGCCCTGAAACTGGCAAAGATTCTCTGCTCTTTGATACTTGATCAGATTGCCGAACGTGATCCGATCCTTCTGATCGTGGATGATACCCTGATCCGTCGTTGGGGAAAGCATGTTTACCAGATATCCGTTCACCGTGATCCCGTCCGTTCGGGCAAAGCAGGGACAAAAGTCGTTTATGCTCGCGGTCTTCAATGGATGGTGATTTCGATTGGTTTGCGCACCCGTTATCGTTCGCAGATCTGGGCGCTTCCTGTATTCGTGTTTCCGGAGATCGCCAAAAAGCGTGTTCCGGAATCGAAGTACCGCAGTCCTGTACACCTGATCATTCTCGGGGTGCGTCTGCTGCTTCGATGGTTTCCGGACCGCCGTTTTCTGATTCTTGCCGACGGTACGTTGAATGCCCACGAACTTCACCGTTTCGTGGCGAAAGAGAACCGTCTTGCTATCATCG
The DNA here is from genome assembly GCA_963669175.1 of bacterium. Lineage (GTDB taxonomy): Bacteria > Electryoneota > Electryoneia > Electryoneales > Electryoneaceae. The sequence goes on along the minus strand of OY769902.1, from coordinate 3,890,123 downwards.
GGCATTCGCGTATGGATACGGTGCTGCATGATCCGCCGCCTCCACCGAACGGGAAACGTGGACGTCCGCGCAAAGTCGGTGACCGTTTGCCCGCACCGGGACAAGAGGCGAAAAAGCCGGATGCTGCCTGGGAAAAAGCGTCTTGCCTCTGGTATGGGAACAAGACAAAAGACCTGTTGCTGCTTTCCGGTGTTGGCTGCTGGTATCGTTCCGGGGAAGATGTTGTCCTGATACGCTGGGTGGTGGCGCGTGATCCCGACGGCAAAAACAAGGACATTGTCTTATCTACATCCAAAACAGACTTAACCCCGGCCCAGGTTGTCAGCTCATATGTACGACGATGGGCGTTGGAAACCACGTTTGAAGAGTCACGGAAACATCTGCGTATCGAAACGACAGAAAACTGGTCAAAAAAATCGATTCAAAGAACAGTGCCCCTGCTGTTTGGCTTGTTCAGTCTGATGGTTGTTTGGTATAGTCAGCAGCCAGAGCAGAAAGCTGTTGCGCAAACAGAGTGGTACACAAAACTGGAACCCAGTTTCTCAGACGTGCATCAGGCATTGCGTGCTGAATTGTGGATGCAGGCGATTTTTCCCGAATGCAAGCAGCCACGCGGATTCTTAAAAAAGAAAAGCAATATCCTTAAATTCCTTATTCACAAAGCCGCTTGATCCGCTAAAATGAGCAAAACCGAGTTATATTCTTATTTTTTTAATTTTTAATTTTTAATTTTTAATTCTTAATTCTTAATTCAACAGAACGGTTGCACCCATCCATTCACCAGTCCCAATTCCTCAACCAGTTGCTCCACTTCTTCGTATTCATTGGCATGCAGGCGCCGATTCAGTTGAGGCGATTTTTCAGCTTTGTACGAAGGGTAATATTGTGACATCAGGCTGATATACAGGCAGGTTCCCAGTTCCTGCGCCAGAAACCGCAACACGTCCGGTGTTCCTGACTGACCGTTGGGAAGCACAAGATGCCGCACGATCATGCCCCGTACCGCGATACCGTCATCATTAACTTCAAGATCACCCACCTGGCGATGCATCTCTTTCAGTGCTGCCCTGGCACGGGTGGAATAGTCGGCTATGCCGGATACTGTTCCCAACTCATCCTGACCGTATTTCATGTCGGGCATGTAGATGTCGATCAGCCCATCAAGCAGTCGCAGGACGTCAACACTTTCATACCCGCCGCAGTTGTAAGCGATGGGAAGAGAAAGCCCGTTTTGCCAGGCGATGATCAACGCTTCCACGATCACTGCAATCTGGGGGGTAGGAGTGACCAGGTTTATATTATGTGCGCCCATACGTTGCAGCTCGAGAAAACGCTCTGCAAGCTGAGCAACCGTCTCGGCTTCCCCGGACTGCAACTGGCTGATGGGATAATTCTGGCAGAACAGGCAGGCCAGGTTGCAGCCGCTGAAGAAAACCGTCCCCGATCCACGCCGCCCCGAGATAACCGGTTCTTCACCCGGATGGAGATGCGAACTGGATACAAACGGATGGGCGTCTATCCCGCATTCACCACGTTCGCCACGATATCTCCGAATGTTGCAATGTTGGGGGCATAAACGGCAGCGCGCCATAAGGCGTTTGAGATGTGGCAGACGTTCCATTGCCACTTCAGCGCGTTCCTGCATGGGAATCAACGGGACAGGCATGCTACTTTACTCGGTCGGGGGAGTGATAAGCGTCCAGAACTGTTTACCCTTTTCCTCGGGGTTCAGATCGGCATTTTCCAGCATGGCGACAATCGTTTCCTGTTGCTGTTCTGTGATACCCAACTTGTCAGGAAGATCAAGCGCCGGATCGCCCTTGGCAATGTCTTCGACCGGCAGGCCACTGTCTTTTGGTGTCTGCAGCAGGATGGAACGCATCAGATCCAGGTTGTCGGTGACAATGTGGACGATTTCGTCGTTCAGTCCCCAGGCACGCATGACATCGGCCATGCTCTGGGTTGATGCGCCCGGTACAAGCGTCAGAATCGCCTTCTGAGCCTCTTCGTTCAGTGTTCCGGGTAAATCCTTCGACAAAGTGATTTGCGTCGTTGAGGGCAGCGTTTCCGGCGAAACTGGCGATAGTCCCAACCGTGTATGGAGAATACTGATGACAAACCATGCTTTTCCGGACACGGCTCCGTTTGCCAGGAAGTTCTCCGTCTTCGTGCTGAGCGGGAGGAAACTGAACAGCAGGAGGCCAATCAGGATGGCTATGAGCGCTTTCATCGTGGCCAGTAAACCGCCACCACTACGATCCAGCCAGCCAAGTTGAGCTGCACGCACCGCCTTGCGGAGCAGGATAGCCAAATAGCCCAGGGCAACCGCTGTAAGCACGAAAATGATGACAAAAGAAAGGGCGCCGGACAGGAAGCGGTTCATCCCGGTCAGGTTGGAAGCAAATGCTCCCAATTGCGGACCAAAAAAACTGGCTGCCATATAGCCGGCAACCAGTACAATGATTTCGAACAGTTCGAGTAAAAATCCGCGAAATAATCCGCGGATAAGAAAAAAACCGATAATGGCCAGCAATGTCCAGTCAAGGACTGTCATTTAGCCTCCAAGACGCTGCATGACCAGACGTTTCACTTCGTTGCCGTCAACCTGTCCAGCCAGCTCCTTCATGAGCGGTCCCATAACCTTGCCCATGTCTGCCGGTTTGGTCGCGCCAGCCTTTTCAATGGCTTCGTCAACCTTACGGGTTACATCTTCAGGAGAAAGCTGTGCCGGCAGCAGTTCATCGCAGACTGCGATTTCCACATCCGCTTGATCCGCCATGTCCTGGCGATTCGCGGATACATACTGCTCTCGTGCGCCCATCATCTTCTTGCGATGTGAGGCGACAACTTTGACGGCATCATCGTCACTTAACGGTCCACCATGACGAGTGCGCTCATTGGTCAGCGCCGACTTGACCGCACGCAACGCCATCAATCGTGGCTTGTCGCCCGATTTCATGGCATGCTTTATGGCTTCTGTCAGTTTTGCTTCCATCGTGCGTCTCGAACTTGCTTCAGTGTTACTCGGCAAAAGCGCTGATTAACGACCCTTGCGATCCAACGCTGCCTGGAGCTTCCGCATCTTGCGCCGGGCGATATTTGACTTACGCTTACGGGCTTCTGACGGCTTCTCGTACCGCTGATGCTTACGTACTTCTGCCATCAGACCTGCCTTTTCGCAAGCCTTGGTGAAGCGACGGAACGCTTTATCAAACGGTTCGTTTTCACGTACTTTGATGTACGGCACTCGCACTCACCTCCTTCGCGTGCCAGTTAAGATTGTCCTAAAAAAACAGAATCATGGAATATATGTCCATGATTCTGTAATATGCAATTACCTCTTGAGAACTGCACGGTCTCTCACCCGGGAGGCCATTTCATCCTTCGACCACCCAGCAGGTGCAGATGAATATGGTAAATCTCCTGACCGCCATCATCATAGGTGTTAAAAACAAGCCGGTAACCGTTTTCAGCAATTCCCAGCTTCTTTGCTACAGCTTTCGCTGCCAGCACCATCTCGCCAATATAGATCTTGTGCTCATCTTCCAGCTCGTTTACCGACGGAACTTCTGCCTTTGGAATGATCAGGACATGAACCGGCGCCTGGGGCCGCACATCCTCAAACGCCATCACAAAATCATTCTCAAAGACGATGTTCGCCGGAATTTCCTTCCGGAGAATTTTGGCGAAGATGTTATCCTTATCGTAATCCATGCAAACCCCCTGGTTATCTGCTCCGAAAATAGAGGAACGGCGGCCCCAACGCAAGCGTGGTTCGCTCTGCCACTACTTTTCCGGGGAGTAGAGGAGTTCCAGGTAAAGAAAAACGCAGCCCCCCAATCCGGGACTGCGCAATTAAAAACGAAAACTTACTGGTCAAGTTCTCAAGCGACCTGATCCTTGAAGCCCTTGCCGGGTGAGAATGCCGGATACTTCTTTGCCGGAATCTTGATTGTTTCGCCGGTGCGAGGATTGCGGCCCTTGCGGGCTTCACGCTTTTTCCGTTCAAAGTTCCCGAAGCCAACAACGCTGACCTTTTCACCCTTGGCGACTGCGCCCATCACTGTGTCGACAAAAGCATTGAGGAACTTCTCTGCACTACGCTTGGTTTCGCCCGTCTCTTTGGCGATGGCGTCCACCAATTCGGCCTTGTTCATCCCGTCCTCCTTGTTTTACGGAATCACATATCCTTGGGTATGCTGCTTCCTAATCAATGCAAGAAGCGCGTTCCGATTCAATATTGCCCCCGACCCCAGTGCTTCTTACTAGCGGAAATATAGCGCATTATACTTGTGAATCAAGGTCTCAAACAAAAAACGCGCATTTCTTTGAGTGCTGTTTGTTGCATGAGAGACGTGATGATAACACGTTTTCCGTCTTTTTATTCCCAAAAATATACAATTGAAAAAAATGTTAATTTATTGTTAAATAACGATATGTGTGAGAAGTGGTATAAGCCAAAGCGTCAAAAACGCTAAAAGTGGCGATGGGAGCGCGATTGAAGGGCCTGCTCCGTCTCCAGAGTGATATCTGATGATATCAGTTACGAGCTTACCAGCATCAACAGAACCACGCCAGCAACAGCCAGTACCGCGCCGCCTGCGCCACGCCATCCGGCACGGTCACCCAGGATGAAATGAGAAAACGGAATAATGATAATCGGATTCGTAGCCATGATCGCCGATGCAACCCCGACCGGTGCAAGATTAATTGCCACCATCGACAAGCCTATCCCGGCAAAGGGACCGATCAGGCTGGCAACAATCATGATCAGAATGACCTTGGTATTCTTGATCGTCCGGAAAGTAGCGCCGGCTTTCCCGCTGAATACGGTGATCCCCCATAAGACGGTGAGCGCTCCAATATTTCTGATCAGGTTCGTTGGAAGCGGACTGATATCATACGTCACCATGGCATGTTTGGCCAGGATCAAGCCGCCTGCCTGTCCCAGTGCAGCGCCGAAAGCAAGGAGTGTTCCACGTGTCAAGTTGGATTTGCCGACAGAAGCCTGCTCGCTACGGGCCATAACTACCCATGCCACACCGGAGATTGAAAGCAGAATTCCCAATACCTGCAATATTGACGGGATCTCAAACAGAAATCCCCATGCTGCCAGGGTGCTGATCAGGGGAACAATCGCGGTGATCAGCATGGTACGGCGTGGCCCGAAATGAAGGAACGCCTGGTACATCATGGAATCGCCGATCGCCATGCCTGAAATACCGCTTGCAAGAAGAAACATTATTCCCGGTGTCGGTAGATCCGTGGGGAATGGCTTGCGGAATACCAGCAGGTAGGTTAGATAGAAGAATACAAATGCCAGGAGCAGGCGGAACCTGTTGACATTCATGGCGCCGATCTGTTTCCCGGCGAGCGTAAACAGTACCGGCCCGATGGACCAGCAGAGAGCTGTTCCCAGGGCAGCAAATTCACCTGCAAGTATCATACTTCACGCATCAGGCTTGTAATCGTGGCGCGATTGATTTACAGACCTCCTCATAATCCTCTGGCGTATCTACTTCCATTACGGGGTCGTTAGTAACATCTGCTATAGTAAATACTTCACCCTTTTGAATTAAAGCATCAAATGAAGCTTCGTAGAACTCTCGCTTACCGTTGCCGTTCTGAATCCGGTCTTCGAAAGTATCGTATAGTTTCGGTAATAGAGAAGTACTCAAGCGGTTAATGCCTACAGATTCTCCGGCCGATTCAGCAGGAACCAGATGCTTTCCGATCTCAATAATGCGTTCCTGATCATCGAGACGGACCTTCACTTCTTCTTCCGCTACACGGTCGCGTCGTACCGCAAGCACAGTATCGCCATCTGCGACCAGGGTTGTGTGTATGGCATGATGATCAAGGACCACATCACCGTTGATCAGCAGGACGTCATCACCCGCATTTTCCAGCGTGTCCCGAGTAAGCCAGACCGAGTAGGCTGTGTTTGTTTCAGCGTAAACAGGGTTTTCGATCCATATCACTTCCAGATCGCTGAAGTTATCGGCAACATACTGTTTCAGTTCTTCCTGCCGGTAGCCACAGACAAAACAGACCTTGTTGATCCCTTCATGGACCAGAGCTGTCAGCATGTGATGAAGGATGGGCTGGCTTTTAACCTTCAGCATGGTTTTATGACGATAGGCGGTCAGTTCACCCATTCGACGAGAGTTTCCGGCAACAAGAATCAACCCTGTCATGGTTCAGCCCTTCTTCTTTGAAAGCAACTTGTTGTTGGCCAGTGACTTGAGTGCAAGCTGATGGCCTGTCCAGGCGACAAACAGCCAAAGGTTCATCGGAATCAGGATAAACCAGAAATAGTATTCGGGCTTACCCATCAATAGGAATATACCCAGCAATGTTACGTGAGTTCCCTTGCCGGTGAATGTCCACAAAACCAAAGCGATTTTTAATGCAAGGGCGCGTGGGGAAGCAGGTGAAATATGCTTCGGCATCCTCACACTTTTTCGTGCGCCATTCTCGATGGATAGATATAAAGAATAAAGCCATACAAACGGCGCCAGGAAGAATTTACGTTTCCTGGAGGATTGCTGCTGTTCTGTTTCAATATCTTTTTCTTTGCTGCGAGCGGAAAAACGTGTCGCGTTCAAGTAGGCTTCCCGGACATGATTCAGGAACATTCCCTGGAACGCAGTCAATGCCACCCCGGCAAGGACAAGCGACCACCAGAGCCAGTTCGAATAGGAAGCAGGTTGTAATGCAAAGCCGATAGCTGAAAAGAATGCCAGCCCAACGATGTAGTCCGCAACTCCATCGAAAATGCGTCCGAACGGGGAGAACTTCCGGGTTAACCGTGCAAGTTGACCATCGGTGCAATCCAACACATTGGAGAAAAGGTAAAGCAATGCACCCCAAACCATCATGTCGTGCTTTCCCAGCCAGATGCATACCCCACCGGCCACGCCTGCGAGAGTGGATAATAAGGTTACCTGGTTAGGCGTAACAGGCGTAAAGGAAAGGGGATAGGCAACTGCGAACCCGAGTGGACGGTATAGCAGCAGATCCACCCATTCTTCTACAACAACGGGTTTCAAGGTTTGCCTGTATTTTTGCCACAATGACATGGATTTTCCGGATTTGCCAGAGTTCTGTTAGAAAAGGATTACCCTTTTATGAGAAACCAAATGGTAGTACGGTTTTCAGGTGAAGTCAATTGCTCTATGGGGGGAGGTTACCTGGCCTGCCATGCAGGAGCGCTTTGAATTCGTGCAAACCAGCGCGCAGCGCGGGAGTGAAGCAGTGAATCATCAATCATGCCGTCAATCTTGATTCCCCACTTGTCATTGAAAACATTGCAAGCTACCAGCGAGCGGTAGGTATTGCCCTGGGATTTCCATTCGGCAGCGACAAGACGCCAGGACTCGACGGTTTCACGCCTGTTGAATGTGGTTGTGGTTACAGCGTTTCCTATCCATTGGCCGGGGGCAATCTCTTCAAGCTTGACCTGTTTGACCTCAACAATAGCTTCACTTCCCAGGGAGTCCGGCAGTTGTTCCTTAATCCATTCTTCCGGGGACTCGGCCGCTTGAGGCCCCCAGGTCAGGTCCATGCGCCAGTTTGAGCCCTTGGGTAATACCCACATGGAGGCCCATTCCGATGCAGGGCGTTCACCACGAAGACTATTGAAGCCAGGGAAGGTAGAAGCAGAGCAGTCTTCAGGAATGTTGATGGACAGGTTTATATCCTCAAAGGATTCCTCTTTGGATAGCCATTCCGGCAGGTTGCCCGGTGGCGGAGTATTGTATGCTCGAGCGGATAAGGCGATAAGTTGTTGTGTAACCAACAGCAGTGAATCCGGCGTGTCTTTTCCTATGTTGATATTCATGTCGGCGATATAACGGCGATTTCGCTCAGGATCATCCCATACCAGGAAACGAGTTCGAATGGTGCCTTGTGTAAACAGCGCTTCCGCATAATAAACCTTCTTACCCATAGTGTCATAAGAACCGGCTTCATCTGTCAACTGCACGTTCTTACTGCCTGTATTCCAGAAATTGATCAAGAGGTCTTTGGTTGTGCGCAAACTTAACGGGGCGCCTTCATCGAGAGGGCGAAGATGAAGGAGGAACATCCACCAGGAATCCTCACTGATGCGGATGCGACCACGCCGTTCGTCCCCAAGGGCAATGGTTACTTTCGGAGAAATCCCTTCCTGTAGCTGCGCGTAAACATCCACAGGCCACTCGGTAGCTTCCTGGGAGTGAAGCGGCGCTGCCAGGTAAAGAAAAATGAAAACCCCAGCAAATGCTATGTAGATAATGGGTGTTCTCATGGCCCCTGCATCGGTTCCTGATGCTGACAAAAATACCAAAGTAATAGTATCAGATTATTCTCATCAAAAAGCAAGCATTCCGAGAAAATCAACCTCTATGTTTTCGTGACCAGATTCGATCAAGAAAATAACACAAAAAGGAAGCAAAAAGACCGGGATATAGCGGCTCGACTTCAGAAAAAAGCGCGAGATTTGCAAAAACCAAGGGTACTATTGTCCAGAACAGCGATATTCCGGCAGCAGCGAGTATTGCGATCAGTGCGCCTTTGGGTGACATGGCGGAGGTTTTCCAGAAGCTGCTTAACACCGGGATGAGTAAGGCGGGCACTCCAATTGAGCCCAGCGCTACAAAAAGATCGACTGCCGAATCCTTCCAGGCTGCCAGCGAAATAGAAGCCAGGGCCACAACGATCAGAGAGATGCGCACCCACCTGTCGGTGACTGGTTCGCTCATCCTGTTTTTCAGTCGTCCCACCACATCACGCCCCAGCGTAACTGCAGCGAGGAAAGTGTAGCTGTCCAACGTAGACATCACAGTCGCAAACAGGGCTGTAATGAATATACCCAGCAGGCCAACAGGGAGAACCTTCACTGCCAGTGCAGGAAAAGCAGCCACCGGATTTGCCAGCTCAGGCGCCAGGGCGCGGGAATAAATCGCTGTGAGTGTGGTAAGCATATCAAAAACAAGCCACGCGGCTACACTGATCAGGACGCCATTACGTGCGACTTTTTCGCTCCTGGCCGCATAACAACGCTGGTGGAAAGTAGGTTCGATATAGGTTTGAGCGGCAACCACGTACCAGAGGAGGATATAAGTGGTAGTGTTGCCGCCATGCCAGGAAAGATGATCCGGCGCTTCACGTGATAATGTTGACCAGAGAGCCGGTAGAGGCATTTCACGAATGCAAAACCATGCCAATACGATGAACCCCACAAACATCAGGGAAAACTGCAGCTTGTCCGTTCGCACTACGGCGTTGAAACCGCCGGACCACAGATAGGCGGTGGAAAAAAATGCTGCCATGATCAATGCGACAAGATGGGGGACAGGAAGCAGCATGCGAAGAAGAGTGGCCAACATTAACAGGTAAGCCGCCGGGATAATCATGATGAGCAAGATTACGGCGCCGGCGATAGCAGGCTTTCGTCCATACGCGCGTTCCAGTTGATCCGGAAGGTTGACGTACAAGCCACGACGCGCACGTGGTGCAATGAAAATCGCAAACAGAATGGCATGAAGGTAATAGGGGAGTCCGAACACCAGCCAGGTACTGATGCCGTATCGCCAGCCGAACTCACCTACTCCCAGGATACCACCGTACCAGGTGGAAACCAGGGTTGCAACGAAGGCCGGCAGGGTCAGGCTTCTTCCCGCCAGGAGATAATCTTCACCGGTATTCTTGCGACGTGAAGCCCAGAAAGCAACGGCCCACAGGATGACCAGGTAGAGTACGACCAGGGAACCATCAATCAAGGAAAGCCTGGGGATATCAGAAGAAGCGGTCACGGCGCCTGTCCCGGCTTATGATGCAGGATTACAAGCAACGCGCCCATGTCAACCTGAATTCCAGCGAAGGGATATACGACCTCGTTAGAGGATGACACCATGCCATCCATGGCCATATCTGTCTTATACAGGGGCCACTTGAAGCCTTCCAGTGAAACACGCTTGCATGGCATCAGAGGAATGATACTGCAAACATGGTGTTCGAGGTTGGTCAGCTCGAGTCGCCTTCCGCCCCTGTCCTCACCGAGCAGAACGCGGGTCATGGCGACTGGATCGAAAAACTGCTGGTGAATTCGGTTCTCATATTTCAAGGCCACACCGAAAACAGCGAGCATCTGGTCCAGGCGACTACCGTGATAACCGATAATATCAACATTATGTATCTCATTGTTCACACAGAATTTTAATGCTTTTTCATAATCCGTCGAGTTCTGGTCGGCGTCATGCAACACCCGACCACCAGAGACGCGGTATTCTTCTAAGGCGGATTGGGAAACGCTGTCAAAATCACCTGTTACGGCTTCAGGATGAATGCCGTGTGCTAGCAGGCGATCAAGCGCGCCATCAACGGCAAGCCTGAAAGAATAGGAAGAAATCTGGTCCATATCGAATGTCTCAAACGGATCGGAACCGTTGAGAATGATCAGGGCTGCCTCGTTTGAATACGGGTTAATCATGAACTACGTACCAATCACTTTTTAGAAAAACCATTTGCACACAAGGAAAGCCGCAATCAGTCCTGAAGCATCCGCAATCAGGCATGCTGCCAGAGTATGACGTCCATTCCTGATGCCAACCGCGCCAAGATAAACAGCCAGAATATAAAATGTGGTCTCGGTTGAGCCCATCATCACAGATGCCAGTCGTCCGATGAAAGACTCAGGTCCGTGTGTGTTGATCAGTTCGGTCATAACCCCCAAAGCGCCACTTCCGGACAGGGGGCGAATCAGGGCCATGGGCAGGGCTTCAGGCGGAAATCCTACCAGGCTGAATAACGGAGCCAGCATACTTGTCAGCATGTCCAGGGCGCCAGATGCACGAAACGCTGCAATTGCCGCCAGGATCGCTACCAGGTATGGAATGATTCGCACACCAACCTGAAATCCTTCCTTCGCACCATCCACAAATTCTTCATATATCTTGACTTTTCGAATCAGGCCAACACTCAAAACCAACAGAATTGTAAGCGGTATGGCCCAGCTACTCAGTTCTTCGATAAAACCGTGGATTGACTCAGGCATGATCACCTCCCTCGACATGACCATTGCCATTCTCGGGAGAAGATGCTTTTTGAGGCGGTACTGCTTTCTGTAACAATCGAGCCGCTATGATACCCACGGTTGTACTGACACCGGTTGCGATAATCGCCGGACCAATGATTTCTGTTGCATTGGTTGCGCCTGCTGATATACGCACCGCGATTACAGTTGCCGGAATGATTGTTACCGATGATGTGTTGATCGCCAGAAATGTGGCCATGGCATTGGAGGCGCTGTCCTTGTCCTGGTTTATGGATTGAAGATCTTCCATCGCTTTGAGTCCCAGGGCGGTAGCAGAATTCCCGAGTCCAAGCATGTTGGCTGCAATATTAGCCAGCATGCTGCCCATTGCTGGATGATCAGGAGGGATTTCCGGAAATATTCTTTTCATTACTGGCTGAAGCAACCTGGCCACAATTCTCACCAGTCCGGCCTTTTCGGCAACACGCATCAACCCCAGCCAGAGCGCCATCACACCTATCAGGCCTATCGCCAGTGTTACGGCTGTTTTACCGGCTTCGAGAGTCGCAGCGGTTACTTCGTCCAACGTACCGGTAAACATCCCCACAAGGATGCCGACCGCAAAAAGAACGAACCAGATGTAATTCATCATATGCATGCCCCGGGTTGTTCCGCGCAAGGTAAGCAACGAATCTGAAAGATGCATCAGTTCAGTCCTGTTTATATGCAGACGCCAGATTTTCAACAAAACAACCAGGAAAGGAACCGGGAGAAAAACTGATTGGTCCATGACACTTGAATTAAAGTTTGGCGATTCTAACTTTAATGCAGATATGGCGACAATGGCGCAGCGGGACTGTTCCAATGGACAGAACATTTTCAAAGGCCCCTCGATGGAAAATTGTTTAGGTGGAGGTAGAGTTTTTTATTTAATTGACGCTTGCTTCTTGAAAGCTCAAGATTTTCCAATTTAGTTTATAACTATCATTAACCTTTCAGTATTATGGTGTCAGTGGATTTGCCCCTACACGACCCTGCCTGATTATTCCACGGCCCAAGTGGTGTTAACACAAAGCTGACTTTTTGCATATCGTTTAATTCACTAGGGAGCCTTAGCATGAGACGATTGACTTGGTTGTTGGTTGTCGGGCTGATGCTTGTGTCGCTATGCAGTGTGCTGGCACAGGCTGAGCTTGAAGGCGTGGTGGCAGATCAGGAGGCAGTACTCCCAAGCTGGACGACCGGGATGCCTGTGATTCCTGTTGCGCCAAGATACAGCGAACTGGATGAGTTGAATGTGGCGCTCATTCAGGACATTGACAACTGGTGGGGGGATATAACCGGAGTGCTTGATGTCATGGAAGATGTAACGTATGACATCATTAATTCCGCCAATGTACAGAATACGGATTTTTCGGAATATGTCGCTGTTGTTGTTTCAGGCAACCAGGATGCAACATTCTATACTAACCTGAATGCTGCAATAGGTGTTCTGCAGGAGTATGTCGAAGACGGTGGTTGGCTGGAATATCACGGTGGAACCAACACACATACTCCCGGATGGGAATTGTGGGATGGCACCGGCCATATCTACTCGGATAACAGCACAGTCAACTATATCCAGGATGAAGATCACCCGATTGTCCTGGATGAACCCAACCCTGAAGGAAGCAGTTGTAACCACGGTTACCTGACCGGGTATCCGGATGATGCCAATGTCATCATTTCCCGGAATGCAGATGGCACTTTGCCCACGTTGATTGAATACGAATATGGTCATGGTCATGTCATTGCAACTACGATGACCTATGCGCACATGTGGAGCCACGATTATGTCGGCGCTTACCTGCTTCCGAATACTCTTGACTACGTGATCTATCATCCCCGTTGGGGAACCTTGATGGGAACGGTGATAGACATTGATGATGAACCGGTTGCCGGGACTGAGATTTCAGTATGGATTCAGGAAGACACGTCGTTTGTAGCAAATGTCTACACTGATGAAAACGGCGATTATATCCTTGAAGAAACCCTTTTCGAGATGGATTATATCGTAAAAGCAATGGCGCCTGGATACTTTCTGGCCTCAGAGGACAGCGTAAGTATTGCTTCTGACGATACCACAGTTGTCAATTTCATCCTTGATTACAACAATGCTATTGAAACTGAGATCTCCGGGACAGTCTATTCGGCAGATAATCCTGATAATCCTGTTGAGGGAATAACCGTATCCATTCCAGTGCTGAACGTCAGTGGCGTTACCGATGAGAATGGCGGTTTTAACCTGGGCTCGCAGGCTGTTGGTTATTACACCTTTGTTATAAGCGGAGATCCTGCAGGATCGGATGGCTATCATGATAAATTTATGCCTGCCGTTGAGGTAAGCGAAGATGAAATGCCGTTGGAATTTGAGGTGTATGAAGTTCTTCCACCAACCGCTTTCTCGATGAGTATAGGCGATACTGAACTTGACCTTGTCTGGGGGGCGCCAGACAACCATCCTGAAGAAGACGTGTTGCTGATTGCCGAGGAGATAGAAAACCTGTATCTATCTATCGATGATATTCGGAGCCGCAACATACCGCAGGAAATCGCCAAACTGCCATTGGTGGAAAAACGTATCCACATGCTCCAGAACATCCATGATGATATGATTCGAGCCATGGGAAACGGGCAGGAGCTGGATGAGCTGATGGATTTCCAGGGATATCGTGTGAAATTGATCTATCCGAATGGCATGGAAGACATCCTTGACAATGTTATCAATGGCGAGAGTTATACTGTCAGCGGTCTGGCGAACGGCACCATGTATGGTGCGGCAGTAGCTGCGGACTATGGATATGGTGACGATTATCTCGTGTTCTGTGAACCTCTATACGGTCGTCCACTCCCGGTCGCCTCGACATACATTGTCTCAGAATCGCAATATGACTGGATAGAGATTAACCCGAACAATGGTGGTGAAGGTTCTGTCGCTGTTGATGCAGGTGATGATGCGAACAGCGGTGAGGTTTCATTGGACGAACTGACTTTCCCTTATTTCGGCGATGAGTACGATTCCTTTGGCGCCTGCACCAACGGCTGGTTCAGTTTTACAGACTTTACGTCCACTTCCATAACTGTAAACATTCCTGCGACTTCCGCGCCAAACACAGTTTTACTTCCCTTGAACGGTGATTATCACGGTGGCGCTGCTGGAGATGGTATAGGTATCTGGTACCTGGAGGATACAGAAAACGATCAGGTTATCATCCAATTCTACCTCCGTCCCTATAGCGGTAACACGGACTACCGTTTCTCCTATGAAGCGGTACTGGACTGCGAAACAGGAGCGATAAAATTCCAGTATGAAGAGGCAGATGACTGGAGCTACTACATCCGTGGCGGTGTTGGTATCGAAAACTCGGATGGTACTGTTGCGTACACCTATCCTTACCAGTCACTTGAAAATGAGTTCGCGATTACATTCCAGCCACCAGACTGGAGTTGGGCCGGTATCAATGGCGTCGTAAGCGACTCCATCACCGGTGATCCTGTTGTCGGTTGCGAAGTCGTGGCGACGGATTCTGAAGGTGATACATGGTATGCAGAATCGGATGAGAACGGCTGGTATTCCGTACTCGTGGACAGTGCGGATGGTCCGTGGGATGTTGACTACGAGGCGATCGGATACACTTCAAGAACAGTAGAAGATATTACGATTGTTGAAGGTTTCGACATCTCGATTGACGTGTCGCTTCTCCCGGCTGGAACCATCTCCGGTTCTATCCTGGATTATTCCGATGACGATCCTGTTGAAGGTGCAACAGTAGTCGCTGAAAGCGATGAAGGCGACACCTGGACAACTACGACTGATGAAGATGGTTACTACGAATTTGTACGCGAATTCAACCTTGATGAAACATTCTCCATCACTGTTTCCGCAGAGGGGTATGCTTCCGGAGAAGAGACAGACTTGACCTTTGCTGAGGCTGAATACTTCCTGGATGTGGATCTCGAGTTGGTGCCCATGGGCAGCATTGAGGGAACGATCACGGACGTTGATGACAATATCGTAGAAAATGCCCAGGTCACTTTGACGGATTCGGATGATGGGAGATACTCCACTTCAACGGATGAAAACGGCTGGTACGAATTTGTGCGCATCCTGGATCGGGATTTGACCTACGATATGGAAGTTATCGCGAACCAGTACAATCCGAACACCGATCACACAGATCTTGAATTCGGTGAAGAGGTCTATACGCTTACGGTGAATGTGGAGATGGAGTGGGTGTCGCCAGAAACACCGCCTGTCCTTGTAAGTGATAACAAGTACCATGATGACGGTGTTTATGTAACAGTCATGCCTCCCGGGTTTGTCGGCGATCTGATCTACCTGACATATGATGACGGTACACCGGGGAATGCGACATACTTGAACACCAACGGTGAAAACTACAATTGGGGGGTTCCGTTCTTCCTTGATGGCACAGCGACAGTAGTACAAGGTGAAATTCGCCTGACATCAGAGAGTGAACAATGGACACCCGCTCCCTGGCCGGATGGTGTGCATGACCCGATCATTGCCATGTGCTGGGCGAATGGGGACGACGATCTGCCGGGTGAGCTGCTCTATACTTCTGGAGAAATCACCACCTCTGCAGATGAACCGTGGGCTATTTTCGAACCGGGCGTGACGGCAGAGGATGTATTCTGGCTCGGTTTCTATGTCCCCCCAACCGAGAATACATCAGAAGCGATTTGTGTAGACGCCTCGCTGAATGAGCCGCAGAGCTATTTGTACTACACCACAAACGGTTGGGATACAGCCACGAACCATAATGTGAATGGTGATCCCATGGTACGGGCCTGGGTGCTGGGATTCCAGGATGACATGTTCATGGCCGAACATCCAACACTTCCATCAAGGGAATCCGTGCCGAATCGTGATTCGATTATCCCGTTGAATGCGGCTGTTCACGGAAGTTCGGATAAACACGGTTTCTGTGATGGTCCCAATCCACTTCGTCCAGGTGTATTCGTTCGTGAAGGGCTTATTGCCAACAACGAACTCGACGAGTTCGACGGTTATTTCTTCTACGTTTCAACGGACGGTGAAGAATTCGAACTGTACAACGACGATCCAGTTACGGAAAACCAGATTCCTTACCTGTTGGTATACGGTAGCGACTGGGAAAGTGACGAAGAAGGCGAAGAAGGCAACCACGTCTACTACTATGTCACTGCCCAGAATACTGTCGAAGGTGAGATCATTGAATCTGATCCGACAGATGATGTGGAAACCTGGTTCTGGATGCCGCCGGATGCACCGTCCGATGTCTCGGTCAGCGACATTGATCACAATGCGTTGACGTCGGTTATAACCTGGGAAGTTCCAACAGAAAACGAAGACGGAACGGACCTGGTCGATCTGGCTGGATTTAACATCTATCGTGATAATGAGTTGATTGCCACGCTTGATGATCCGGAAGCATGGTCATACAACGATCAGGTCTTAACGGCCGGTTACTATTCCTATAAGGTGGAAGCGTTTGACGAAGTGCCTAACTATTCCGCTGCTGGCATCGGAACCGGTGACGAAGGTGAGACCCTGATTCAGATAGGCAGCGCGCCCTATTGGAGCAGCTTTGAACCCGGAGTGCAACCGGAACAGGATATCCCCTTTGAAGATGGCGATATCTGGACATTGGGCACTCCTACTGCCGGACCGGGTGAAGCGCATGACGGCGACTACTGCTACGCTACGTATATGGATGGGATCTACAACAACAACGATGATGCTATCATGGAAAGCGAGCATGCCTGGATACCCGCTGAAGGCGCAGTCCTGCTGATGTACTATCACTGGTATCAGTTTGAGTCCTACTATGATGGGTACAACCTGCAGGTCTCCACCAACGATGGCGGAACCTGGACTGTCGTTTCCCCGATCGATGGCTATAACTACGAGGGTGGTGTCAGCGGATTGGATGCTGAACCAGGATGGTCCGCTTCATCCAACGCCTGGGCACAGGTAACCTACGACTTGACCAACTATGTGGCAGATGCCGATTCATTCCTCATCAGGTTCAGGTTCGGTAGTGACGGTAGCGGGAACAGCTATTACGGTGTTGCTATTGATGAACTTGAACTTTGGGGAGTAGAAGGTACTCCGCGCGGGAGCATCTATGGATTTGTCATGGATTCCGACGATGAGCCAGTGGAAGGTGTGCGGGTGTATGTGGAAGAATACCCGGCCTATGAAGCGTATACGGATGCATCAGGCTACTACTTCCTGTTTAATTCTCCGGCAGATGATACGCTGAACATCATAACCGAGTATCCCTGTTACTGGCCGTCACGCGCAGATGATACGGAATTGCTGGAAAGGGATACCATCGAAGTGAACTTCACAAACGCGTCCGGACGAGCGTTGGTATACCCGGATGGCGACTTGAACACAACGGCGCTTGAAGTTTTTGTCAACTTCAACGAGCTGGTGGGTGATTCTATTGGTACAACTTCCATCCAAATCAGCAGCGTGGGGACAGGACCATTGGACTGGTACAGCTACATCTGGGTGGTTGATGGACCACACACGTTGGCTGAAGAGGAAACAGGCGGGAAAGTCATCAATGCCGGTCCACAACAGCAGCGCAGTGGCCGTATGATGCGGAAAACAACCGGTTCTTCCAACCAGTCGATTCTCAGCAACGGTATCGCTTTTGCCAAAGAAGGCTCCGGTCCGATTCAGTCGATGGGCGAACTGGATGATCTGTTCGATCACCTGATGACCTTTGATGCACAGTCGTTGACAATGAATCCAGGCATCTATGGCGCTGTTACCCTGGAAGACGGTATCTATGTCAGTGCAGTCTACATTCCCAACTCTGATATCGGAGATAATTTCCTGTATCAGTTCAGTCATGCAGGCAATCCGATTGCCGCACGGACCTATCCGGGTGAAATGATCAGCGCTGACGGGATGGGACTTCTGGATCTCGCCTACGATGTGAAGGACGGTATGCTTTACGGCGGGAACTCTGACGGCGATGTCTTCCGTTTTGCACCGGATCTGACCGAGTACGAGTGGGTATGCAACCTGGGGATGTGGCCGGTTGCACTCGCAATCGATTACGATGACGGGTATTTGTATGCCTCGGATGGTCAGGATGGCTTTGTGCTGTACGATCTGGATACCGGCGCCCAGAGTGGCATGATGATTGACCCGGAAGTCGGCCCCATCATGGGACTTGCATACAACCCGAGTGATCAGGAAGGCTATTGCCTGTGGGCATTGGCAACAGACGAGACTGGCGAAGGAGGTGTGTTGCACAGGTTCAGCACTTCCGAGTTCACCTGGAACACCAACTACCAGGTGTTGTATGAAGAAGGCGTCGGTACGGCTGGTGGTATGGAGATTACACGTGGTTACCACAGCGCGCGTTACGATGTGACAACCGTCATGCAGGGGGAAACTGATTGGGTCGATATCTGGGAAGGTACCGTAGCGCCGATGTCCTGGTTCTACCTCGAGCCTTCTGAGGGGGTACTGGAACCGGAAGAAGTCCAAGATATCTCGGTTACCGTTGACGTTCGAGGTGGTAAAGCGGAGGAGTTGGGCTTCGTGGTAGGTGATGAACTGATGGCGGAAATTGTACTGACCGGTCCCTACTGGTGTGCACCGCCGATTGTTGATCTGGTTGTGGTATTCGTTGATGATATTGATGACGAAACGGCTGACATGCCCACGACATACGCTCTGCATCAGAACTATCCCAACCCGTTCAACCCGGTTACCCAGATCAGGTTTGACCTGGTAGATCCGCAGAATGTCAACCTCATGGTTTATAACGTGATGGGGCAGGAAGTGATGCAACTGGCGAACGGACGCTTGGAAGCCGGGTATCATACGGTTTCCTTCGATGCACGTAACCTGGCCAGTGGTATGTATTTCTACCGTATCGAAGCCGGAGCGTTCACAGACCTGAAACGGATGGTCCTGGTGAAATAGTTTGCTGCTTACACGCTTCAATTCGTCGAAGCTGAACAGCATCCCCGATGGGTGGTCGTGCGAGCGGCCACCCGTTTTTTTGATTCACAAGATACACATGATGAAAAACGATTGGCAGGATGAAGAAAAATTAGTAATTAGGGATTAGAAATTAATAATTGACTATCTGGAATTTGAGCACGATCAATAGACTCTATTATGAAGCCAATTCCATAAAATATTGCTGTTCTCGATTTTATTCCGTCATAATGGAAATTGCCGGGAAAAGGGGACGGGATCCTTTTCCTCGCGCTTATGCAGAATATTTCCGAAGTATTCCTGGAAAAGGAAACTGTACCCTTTTCCGTGTAATTTCTGCCTGCGTTCACAAAAAAGGGTACAGCCACCTTTTCCCGGTCCATGCTCACAGCAGCACGGCTTTACCCCAGGGAAAGGAGGCAGTCCCCTTTTTTCCATCTCCTTTATTCCAACTATATCCTTGATCTTTCGGCTGCTCACAAGAATTTGTGCATATTATCGACGAGCATGTTTCGTCAGGTCTTGACGTGATGCCTTTTTCTTGTTCTTCTCCGCAATTTCAGACACATATCCGACTTCACAGCTGCTATTTCGCATGATAGATCGTCATCAGGCATCACATTGTGACCTGACGACAGCGAGAGTGCGATATAAAACTAGGGATATAAAACTAGCCCGAATATTTCATGAACGGAACATGGATATTCATCTTAACACAGTTCATATCAACACAATACAACTGATTCATACAGCATTTTTCAGGGGACAGTTTGCTCCGGTATCCCTTTGCGTGTCTATTCCCTGTTTCGCTGGCAAAATAGGCTGAGAATCGGCAACCGCCCCGGCAGGGGCAACCTGTATTAGCCCCGGGCAGCCGCCGTCAGTTTGGCGGCTACCCGGGGAGATAATGCGCACCATATATTTACTCCGGAAGGAGTAACCTGATAATTATCAAAAGTATACAGTGGAAATATTCAGGCAACCCGCTGCCGGGGTTGGCAAGTAGCGTACATCCTATTCCCACCGTGAGCGCCAAACAGACGGCGCTGGACGGTGGGCTAATACAGAGAACCACTGCCGTGGTTCTTGTACTGGCCATTCCATCAAATACCAAATTTGAAATTGCATTGGTGAAATATTCGGGCTAGCATCATAAAACTAGGGACAGACGGTAGTTATTGAGGACAAAACTCATAAAACTAGGGACAGACGGTAGTTATTGAGGACAAAACTAGGGATAGACGGTAGTTATTGATACGGATAACATATTCATTTGATTGACGGGTGGCCTGATGCCCAAGTGATACAGCTTCTTCTCGCATTTCAGCAGAAAAACTCCCACTGTACCCTTTATCGCATCCAATCTTCATGAGAGCATCGGGATAATGCATAAGCTGCAAACAGGCCCCCAGGCAAATCTCCGTCCCTATTCACTCCATGTTGCGTCGTGAATTGTTGCTTCAACACAGTATCCATCAACATTATGGACGTCAAATCATCACGTGCGAATATGGCCACCCGCCTTGGGCAACAGGTGATGGAGGAGAGCTGGGGAGAGCAGCAGGCGGGATATCACCGGAGAATTTTCAAAACTAGGGACAGACGGTAGTTATTGAGGACAAAACTAGGGATAGACGGTAGTTATTGATACGGATAACATATTCATTTGATTGACGGGTGGCCTGATGCCCAAGTGATACAGCTTCTTCTCGCATTTCAGCAGAAAAACTCCCACTGTACCCTTTATCGCATCCAATCTTCATGAGAGCATCGGGATAATGCATAAGCTGCAAACAGGCCCCCAGGCAAATCTCCGTCCCTATTCACTCCATGTTGCGTCGTGAATTGTTGCTTCAACACAGTATCCATCAACATTATGGACGTCAAATCATCACGTGCGAATATGGCCACCCGCCTTGGGCAACGGTTGATGGAGGAGAGCTGGGGAGAGCAGCAGGCGGGATATCACCGGAGAATTTTCAAAGTTAGCGGGATAGCTTCCGGGGTGTACTTCGTCGAAATGGCGGCCGGAAAGGAGGTCAGGCGTACAAAGGTCGTACTGCTCAAGTAGTCGTACCCACCCGCGTAGATCACCTGACTACATCCGAAGGCAGCTATTTAAAACGTGGTACATTTACAGCTTTTTGTTCAGGATATTTTGGATTTGGTGTAACATCCTGATAAATCAGGATGTTTGGAGAGGCAAAGAGGTTCAGGAACCGGTGCGATTCTTTTCTTTGTATCCCAAGGCAGGAACTAAACTTACACAAATACGTATGATGGTAACATTTTAAGATTTATGAATACAGGAAGAGAAGGGTGCTTGAAAATTTTGAGCTTGACCGGGAGAGAAAGGACCGCTAGGTTATAGGTATGGACCGAACACCGAAATACGTGTTCTGGGCAGTAGTTGGTTTTTTAATCATCTTCTTTGCCGTGTTATTCAGCCCAGGCCAACATCCCGGGATGGATGCTGAAGCTATTGAGGTCGCCTCGATAGACTTGGACAGCATTCTGACAAGGGACACTCTTCGCGTGATTACACGTAATCACCCGTTGATGTACTACTTGTACCGTGGTGCGCGTCGTGGGTTTGAATACGAACTGATCAAGAAGTTCGCAGAAGAACAGAACATTCATCTCCAGGTAGTTGTACCGCCCCGTTTTGAAGACATGGTTCCCTACCTGTTGGAAGGACGTGGTGACATCATCGCCGCCATGCTGACCCGCACAGAAGAACGTTCCGGGATCATCAACTTCTCAAACCCGTACCTGGAAGTACGCCAGGTTCTGGTCGGAACCGAGGAGCATCCTCCACCCAGGACGATGGATGAACTCGAGGGACGGACTATTGTCGTGCGTCGTGGCAGTTCGTATGAGGAACGCTTGCGTGAATTGCAGCGTCAGGGTCTCAACGTCATCATCCAGTCGCCGATAGACTCATTAAATGATGAGGAACCGGTGGAGCTGGTGGCTCGTGGACTGGCGGAGTTGACCATTGTCGATAACGTGATCGCACGGATGGAGCAGTCATTTTTCCCGAACCTGCAAATCGGCATTTCGATTACGGAGTCGCAGCAGATCGCCTGGGCAGTGCGTCCCAACGCTCCTGAATTGCAGGAGACTCTCGACGAGTTTCTCAGCCGTTACCGGAAGAGCTCCTATTTTGCCATCCTGCAACGGCGTTACTTCAACCATTCGGAACGCTTTATCCGTCATCGCAGCGCCCAGCTCGCATTGCGTACCGAGGGCAAGATCAGCCGGTACGATCACATCTTTAAGCATGCGGGTGAACGGTACGGTTTTGACTGGCGATTCCTCGCGGCGGTGTCGTATATCGAATCGGGATTTTATCCGGATGCGAAGTCATGGGCCGGCGCTATCGGGTTGATGCAGCTCATGCCGACAACCGGGGAAGAGCTCGGGGTGGATAACCTGTACGATCCTTCTCAGAATATCTTTGGCGGTTCTCGATACATGAAGTTTCTGTACAACCAGTTCGAAGATGTGGAAAACGAGATGGATCGGTTGGCTTTCTCCATCGGTTCCTACAACGTCGGCTGGGGGCATGTGCAGGACGCCCGCAGATGGGCGCAGGATCATGGGCAGGATGGTGATTCTTGGAAGACTGTTCGGAACGTCATGGCACAATTCGATCAGCCGGAGTATTACCAGGGCTCACGGAACGGGTACTTCCGTGGTAAGTATGTCGTGGAATATGTGGACAACGTAATGGATCGCTACATCGCATTTTGCAGCCTGGTGCCGCAAAATGCCGAGGATGAAATCGAAGGACCGGTGCGTTTGGCGCAAAAATAATGGACCGCTTCTGATTTACTCCATTATTGCGGATTTGTCATCTTGTTCCTTCCAGCAGGGTCTCTTACCTTTAGCCAAAGAGAACACATCGGAAAACACGCAGGGGACACGCATGGAATTGCAAGTGCGTAAAGAGGGTGATGTAGTCATATTGGATCTCAGCGGCAAAGTGATGAATAACGATGATACCGCACTGTTGCGTAATGAAGTGAAGCAGCAGGTTGAAGACGGTACTCGGAAGCTGGTCCTGAATATGAGTGAGTTGCAGTGGATGAATTCTTCCGGGTTGGGTGTCCTGGTTGCAGCGACGAGTACGGTTCAGAACGTCAAGGGCGTGATGAAACTGGCTGGCACACCGGAAAAAATCATGTCCCTGTTCCGGATCACACGACTTGAGCAGGTATTCGATTTCCGGGCTTCTGTTGAAGAGGCATTGGAGAGTTTTTAAGTTTGCTGTCATTCTGCCGTTTCGGCAGTGTATTGGCAGGCAGGTATGAAGACCATATGGAATATTGCTCCTTCTGAATTGTCTTTTATATTGAAAACAGCGGGTTGAGCCTATATCTTTCCCGCTTCAGTAAAGTAACTGACAGGCATAAAGATTGCTTAGCTGGCCGGTTAAGAAGGTAACGCCTGTCATGGAGGACGTGAGATGCCAACCTATACATATGAGTGTACCAAGTGCGGTACACATTTTGATTTGTTTCACAGCATCACAGACGAGAGCGAAAAGCACTGTCCGGAATGTCAGGGCGAAGCGCGACGTGTGATTTCTGGCGGGATCGGTGTGATTTTTAAGGGCAGCGGCTGGTACCAGACAGATTATAAGGGGAAGAACCCGGCGATCAATGGTAACGGTAACGGTCATCATCATCATGCTGATCATGATCATGGCAGCAATGGTTATTGCGAGACCTGCCCGCATCATGAACCCGAGAGCAAGAAGAGTGATGCGAAAAGTGAAACGAAGAAGGACAAATCGACTACCTGAAGTAGGGGATGCAATCGTATTGTAAGAGCCGAAAAACAGCCGTGAGGCTGTTTTTTTTCTCTCTTTGCTAATCGTCATCCCTTCCGATTCGCGGATAAAAATAGAGATAGGCCGGGATGTCATCCGGTTCTTCACTGAGTGTGTAGTAGCCGGTTCCGTACAATTCCCATGCGATACCCTCGCCTTGTGGTTCGGGCGGAAAATAGGGGAGAGTGTCTGGAGGAGTAGACAACAAATTCGCGATGGACTGTTCCGGCGAACGTGTCCAATGGAACACGAGATCATAGGTTTTTATCAGGACTTCGTTTCCTGTGGGATTGATATCACCAGCCACGGCAAGTGTGCATGGAATCGTCGCGACCAGTTCCGGGATCAGCAGAGTATCCGGATTCTGGGGGTAAGGCAAACGGTAGACATGAACCGGGTTTTCCCGTTTCGAGATGATGTACAGATCGCGATTTAAAGGATCAATCATCAGGGTTTCCGTGTCACGATTGCCATCTGGAAGTGAAAACTCCAGGATGTCCGCGCCGGAAAGTGTCTCTTTGAAGACATGATCACCCGGAAGCCGCTGAATTACCGGTTCTTTAACCCTGTAGATGTATTTGATATTATAATGAGCTCTGTTGTCGCCGATGTTGCCAACGTAGAGATAAGAAGTATGTTCTTCCGGGCCGGGGCCAACAGCGATATCTTCCCAATCACGAGCGTCGCACCCATCCAGAGTGTATTCACCGACCAACTGGCCAGTATTGTCAATGGCGAAAATGCGGTTACGATCACCGGAATCGTTGTGGGTCCAGAGAATGCCAGGATTGATAATGCTTGAAGCCAGCCCGGAGGCTTCATCAATCTCGTCAGAGGATATCATGCCTTGTAATTCACGGTTGCCGAACAGATCCGTACGAAGCTGGCTGAATCCGTAAGCCTGTACCATCAGTAAGCAAGTTAGGTAGAGAAGGACCAAAGCGGGTAGCCGCTTTCCTGCCGGTGGTCGCTTCATTCTGAATCTCCCGTTGGCTCCGAATACAACGCACCCGGCCTTGTTCCGGGTTTCCCCTCGGTTGCATTCGTGTAAAAACGCAGTGTTGGGTAAGCGAAGTCAATATCGCTGTGTTCAGCAAAGGCGGTCAAGACGGCTTTCCAAACTGTTTCCTCTGTTCCTCTTCGTGTCCGAGGTCTGCACAGATAGCGTATTGTAAGCAAAACTCCGCTGTCTTTTACTGAAGTATAGACAACGGGGTGAGAGTTTTGTACGTGATCAGGTACTGATACGATGCCTTTCGAATCTCTTCAACCGCTGTTTCTGCGAGGGATGCCAACTGCTCATTTGCAATCGTCTGAAGAATGTCAGTTGCCTTTTTCCAGTCGCTCTCGAAAGTGATCAGGACGGGGATTTCATTCCAGATGTAGTTGAATCCAGCGGTGTAGTTTGCGACCGGATTGGAAAAGATTTGTCCGTTGGGGATATGCATCAGTCTGCCGGTACTCTGGTCTGCGTCTACCCAGTTTCCGGTTTCAAGTATGGTGAACTGGAAAATCCGAATATCAATCACATCGCCGGAATGATTGCCAATCTGAATGCGGTCGCTGACCTGGAAAGGTTTTCGCCAGGCGATAAAGATCCATCCGGCGAAGTTGGTCAGCAGGTCTTTCAGCGCGATGGCAACACCGGCGGTGAACAGCCCGAGGAAAGTCCCCAGGGTTTTCACGGATTCCAGCCAGATAGCGCCGAGTAGAATCAGAGCAACAATGAAAGAAATACGGCTGCTGTGTTTGCGCCATTGGTATACTATTTCAGAACTGCGTTTGCGCTGAATGATGATTCTTATGACCAGGAAACGAATAATCAGGATTGTGAGAATAGCCAGGAGGGAGAAAAACAGTTTTCCCTGCACCAGTAGACCGATGCCGAGCTCTTCATGGATTGTCGTTTGAAGTACGTCCATAAAAGTAGCACTGTATGGGTTTAGCATTTTGATAACACGGGTTGCCTGCGCCAGATAATATAGGGTAGACAGGGGAAAGGAGCTATCTTGATTTTCGCTGATAACAGGTTGGGAGTGCCTGTCCAGGAACCATGTTACCCTGCTGGTATCGCAGGATAAAATGCCCTAACTCGAATCCCTGTCTTCATGAGGAGATTCGGAGAGTCGGGCTTGATCAATCGGGGAGTGACACGTATCTTCCAAGATGCCTTTTTCGGCGCATTACGTGCAAAAAAAATTGGAAGCATGATACAGGAGATCCCTGTTAGCAGGGATAGGAGGAACCAGACGTGAAGGATTACCAACCGGCTGCTATTCGGAACGTATGCCTCATCGGGCATGGACAATCCGGTAAGACCAGCCTCTGTGAATCTGTGTTGTATTCGCTCAAAGCGATCGACCGGATGGGCTCGGTAGATGAAGGCACTTCTCACAGTGACTTCACCAAGGACGAAATCAGCAGGAAGCATTCAATTTCTGCGAGTTTGCTGACCGCGTCGACCAAGGAAGTTCGATTCAATCTGATTGACACTCCCGGATTCAGTGATTTTCTGGGTGAAGTAAACGGCGCATTGCGTGTCAGTGACATGGCGCTGGTTACCATTCATGGTGTGGCCGGTATTGAAGTCGTGACTGAACAGGTTTGGGAACGTGCAGAGGAAGCCGAATTACCGCGTGCTTTCTTTGTCAACCTGCTGGACAAGGAAAACGCTGATTTCGAGAAGGTTCTCGGCCAGCTCGAGGAAGCGTATCCCAATGCAGCGCCGATGCAGTATGCAGTGAACTGTGGTCCCGGCTTTAACCAGATCATCGATCTGCTTTCCATGAAGCTTTACACCTACGAAAATGGTAAAGCTTCAGCCAGTGATATTCCGGGCAACCTGCAAGACAAGGCCGATGAGCTTCGTGAAAAGCTGATCGAACGTGTTGCGGAAGCTGACGATGAACTGATGGAGAAGTTCTTCGAGGAAGGTTCCCTGACAGACGAAGAGATGGTCAAGGGCATGAAGACGGGGATTAAGGCTGGAGCGATTTTCCCGGTACTTTGCGGTGCAGCGACTTCTCAGGTCGGTATTGACAAGCTTACAGCCTTCTTTGAAACATTCGGACCTACCCCGTTGGATCGTCCGGTTGAAAAGGCCCAGGATAAGAAAACAGGTGAAGAGGTTGAGGTTGTCTGTGATCCTGCTGGCAAGATCAGCCTGTTGATATACAAGACGACGACTGAAGCGCATGTTGGCGAAATGAGCTACTTCCGGGTGTTCTCAGGAGCATTGACTGCCGGTGTAGAACTGACCAACAATTCCGGGAATGGTTCTGAAAAGATCAGCCAGGTTGCGATTTCCCTGGGCAAGGAACGCAAGACTGTCGATCAGCTTAACGCCGGTGATATGGGCGTGCTGGTGAAACTGAAGAGCACCAAAACCGGTGATACTCTCGCCGTTTCTGACTTCCCGGTAATTCTTGCGCCGCCGAAATTCCCGGAACCCAGCATTCGTGGTTCAGTGGTCCCCAAGACCAGCGGGGAAGAGGACAAGATTTCGGAAGGTCTGAATATTCTTCAGAAGGCCGACCCGACCTTCGTCGTGACTTTCGATCCGGAACTTTCCCAGACGATTCTTGCTGGCCAGGGCGATGCGCAGT
Source organism: bacterium (assembly GCA_963669175.1). Lineage (GTDB taxonomy): Bacteria > Electryoneota > Electryoneia > Electryoneales > Electryoneaceae. The sequence continues at coordinate 3,862,650 of OY769902.1, read as the reverse complement.
TGGCAGTCGTTCTCAGCCGTTTGAAAGATCGTTTTGGTGTCGATGCTGAATTGGTGGAACCGAAGATCCCGTATCGTGAAACTATCCGTAAAACTGCTGAGGCTGAAGGTAAACATAAGAAGCAGTCCGGTGGACGTGGCCAGTTCGGTATTGCCAATATTCGTGTAGAACCCCAACCACGTGGCGAAGGTTATGAATTTGTCGACGCGATTGTTGGTGGTGTTATTCCGCGTCAGTTCATTCCTGCCGTTGACAAGGGCTGCCAGGAAGGCACCGGCCGTGGTATTATCGCCGGCAACCAGGTCATCGATGTAAAGGCCACCGTATACTTCGGCAAGTACCATCCGGTCGATTCGGATGAATTCAGCTTCAAGATGGCGGGATCGCTTGGTTTCCGTGAAGCCTGTAAGGCTGCAAAGCCGGTAATCCTGGAACCGATTTATGATGTGGATATCAAGGTTCCGCAGGAGAACATGGGTGATGTCATGGGTGACATTTCCAGCCGTCGTGGCAAGGTCGCCAGCATGGAAGTCCAGGGCAAATGGCAGATCATTCATGCCAAGGTGCCGCTGGCAGAGCTGTACAAGTACGCCAACACTCTTCGTTCAATGACTTCCGGTCGTGGAACACATCGTCGCAAGTTCTCCCATTACGAGGAAGTGCCGGGCGATATCCAGGCCAAGCTCGTGGAAGAATACGAAGCGAAGAAGGCTGAAGGTAACTGATAAAGTTTTGTAAGCCATATCTGGGCGGCGGCAATTTGGCCGCCGCCTTTTTTCGTGAACGGGGAAGAAGATGGAAAAGATGTACGCGCCCTGGCGGTTCAAATGGATCAAAGAATCCGCAAATGGGGTTACGGATTGTTTTCTTTGTGATGCCCTGAAGGAGGGGATTGAAAACGACCGTGAGAACCTCATTCTGATTCGTCGTGAAAATGCTTTTGTAATCATGAATCGGTACCCGTATTCCAATGGTCACCTGATGGTTTGCCCCAACAGGCACTTGCATGATTTACGTCAGATGGAACCGTATGAATGGGAAGCTACCGGTGAATTGACGCAGGTGTGCATGGAAGCGATGGAGAGAACATTGCATCCGCATGGGTTTAATCTCGGTTGGAACATGGGAACCATTGCCGGGGCAGGGTTGGAGGAGCATATCCACCTGCATATTGTACCCCGCTGGAAAGGGGATACTAATTTTATGCCGGTTCTGGGGGAGACGAAAGTGATAAGTCAAGATATGTGGGAGTGTTACGATCAGTTGAAAGCTGCGTTGGACTCGTTGTAGGATACGGCTCGGAGAGGCAGTGATACCTCCGAAAATGTTTCATTTTCCTTCTTCTTATTGATACATAGCTGTACTTGACTTCTTACCTTGATGTACTTGAAGGATAATCAGCTTATCGTGGATGACTATAAAGCCTGCATGACATAACGAAATATCTGTAGATGACTCTATTCGGAGAGTTCCATGCGTGGAAGGGGTGTGGTATTCGTACAGATACTGCTGGTGATCGCTCTGTCACCAGTGTATGCTACGCAAGCCCCTGATTCCTGCGCCACATCTGTCCCCCTGGTAAAGTTCGAACAAGTCTGTACAACCTCGGATGGTTTTAACTGTATTATTCGCCTGCCGGCTGTTGATATTGTTGAATCGCCTGAATACCCTGATGAGATTTCCAGGTTTGTCCTTCAGGACATTCTCCCCGATGATTATCCGGAAGAACCGGTTCTTCCGATTGTTTCAGGATTGTTCCGGATTCCCCCACAGTCTGCAATCAGCATAGACATTCTGGATGCCGAATACACTACCTACTCAGATATTACAACTGAAAGCTTTTTTAATGAAGTCAACTTCTCATTGTCCTTCGCTGAAGATAGCCCCGACAGATGGTTGCCTGAAGAGATCGTAGACGCTACATCGCCTGCGATCATGCACGATTTTCGAGTTGCAGGACTTCACCTTTCACCAGTACAGGTAAATCCGGCCAGGCATGAGGTCAGGATATATTCTGATATAACTATAGCTGTTCATTATTATGGGGTGGATGATCGCAATCAATTGACTACCTGGCCAACGACATTGAGTGAGACTTTCCTCCCGTTTTATCGTCAGCTTTCCGACTGGGATGACGCTGAGCTGGACGAGTATCGTGTTGTTCGCGGCAGTGTGCAGGTGGTTTCTACCAATGAAGCCCTCACCTTGATGGAAGACTGGATAACCTGGAAAAAGCAACGTGGCTGGGATCTGGCTTTCTTAACGCCAGAAGATGTTCTTTCATGGACCAGCAATGATATTCGAACAGAACTCCAGGCGCGGTGGAATGCTGCGGAAGTTCCCTTCGATTACATCGTGATAGTTGGTGATGCGACAGGTTCATTCGTTGTGCCACCTGGCACAGGTTTTGGCGACCATGCATACGGACTGTTAGCCGGGGACGATTTCCTGCTGGATTGTGCTATAGGACGGATCAGTGTTGAAAATGCCAGCGAACTGGTAATATACACCAATAAAGTGCTTTCCTACGAGAAGCATCCTTATCTTGATAATCAGCAATGGTTTACGAGAGGGTCTGTTTCTGCAACATCCAGCGCTTCGGGAATATCGACAATATATACCGGAAGGTATGTTCGAAATCTGATGCTGAGTGCAGGGTATACACAGGTAGATACTGCTTGGTATACACAAGGCACACAATTCTGGATTAATCATCAAGATATCATGCACTTGAATAATGGCGTCAGTTTATATCATCATCGTGGATATCAGGATACAGGGTTAAATCCTGAAGAGATTAATGAACTGGCGAATGACTTCATGACACCTATGGTGATTGATTTGACATGCAGAACGGGTGACTGGCTTGGGGATGGTATCAGTGAAGCCTGGATGCGAGCCGGTACAGCCAGTGTTCCTCGTGGCGCCATAGCTGCAATGGGAATGCATGAAGGATCGACTCATACAAGGTTTAACAATGCGTTGGCCGGAGGCGCCTGGTTCAGCATTCTCCAGCAAAAAAATCCTTCGGTTGGACAGGCTGGCATTGGTGCGAAATTCAATATGTATACGAGTTTTTGCGGGCATCAGGATGAAATGGTCCATAATTTTGCGACATGGTGCAATATCATGGGGGATCCCACTGTCTATCTATGGACAGGAAGCCCCAAGACCATGCTCCTGTTTGCTGACAGCACAATTGCACATGGTCAGAATGGTTACCATGTTACCCTCTATGATCCCATGTCAAGTGAACCGGTTGAAAATGCCTGGGTAACCATGTCCAGTGAAGTCGGGGACAGCGTATTTGTTGTTTCGAAGAATCAGACAAATGCAGGTGGTCAGTGCTGGCTTGATTTGAATGGGTGTGTGGCTAATGAACTGAAGTTGTTTATTACGGCACAACACTATTTGCCCTATGAAATGGATGTGTCCGTGCAGGAAGTCGCACAAAGTATCGTGTTCGCAGATGTTGTTGTAGTAGATAATGGGCAGAATGGAACCACGGGAAACAGCAATGGGATTGCAGAAGCAGGTGAAACGATCGGCCTGTTATTTGAACTGGAAAACAGAAGTGACATGCAACAGAACCAGATTGAGATTTCGGTTACTACGGATGATCCATATATAGCGGGTATTTCGGGTACGGGAACACTGCAGAGTATTCAACCACGTTCAAGCGCGTTTGTCAATGGAGTGGTGCTTGTTGAGTTGAGCCCGGCAACACCGGATGGATGGAATGCCTATTACCGGATTACAATCAATGCGGATTTAAGTGAAACGACTGACATCATTCCGCTGGAAATTCAATCGTTTAAACTGGCGTTGATTCAGGCGCAAGCTTTGAACGATTCAGGAAATGTTATCAGCCCGGGGGAAACTGGAATTTTACAATGTCTGGTCGCAAATGTTGGAAACAGCAGTGCGTTGGATCCGGTTAATCTTGTGCTTCATAGTGATGATCCATTTATCAGCATTGGGCACAACGTCGGAGTGATGACTTCGCTGGCGCCAAGTCAGACAGCCATGACCAGCCAGTTCGAGATCTCCATTCATCCTGAGGCATTTAAGGGACACAGGGGCAACCTGTATCTGACTGCGTTGAGCACGAACAACATGCTTGACACATTGTATTTCGATGTCACTATCGGTGAGGTGGATGCTGATGACCCGATTGGGCCTGATCTATATGGGCATTATGCTTTTGACAACACCGATACATTATACTACGAAGAATACGCACCTGACTTCACCTGGATTGAAATAAACCCGGACCTGCATGAGCACTTATTCCTCGGCGAGAATCTTTGCCTTCAGGATACTGTTGATAATCAGGATACTGCGGTTGTTATCCAGCTTCCTTTCCCGGTGCGCTATTACGGAGAAACCTATTCAGAAATGACCATTGCTGTAAATGGATTTGTTGCAATGGGCAACCAGGCGGATATGCCATTACAAAGGAATTGGACTATTCCTTCGCCATTAGGCCCATCTGCAATGATAGCGCCATACTGGGACGAAAGAAAAACAGATGATGAATCCGGAATATTCTATTACCACGATGCCTGGAACGGTCGCATCATTGTAGAGTGGTATCGTGTGCTCGATGCCGCAATGCACAATCCGTGTACCTTTGAACTGATTCTTTACCAGCAACCCGAACCGGATTCAACCTGGACGAATGACAACGATATCCTGTTCCAGTACAGGACGATGAATCATTCCCAAGGCAATGGCGCTGATGTGTATTACTTCACAACAGGCATTGAAAACCAGACGCAGGATGATGGCTTGCAACTTGCTTACTGGAATTCATATACGCCAGGTATGCCGCCGGTTGAAAATGGCAGGGCTGTGTTGTTCACCACCAATGTGATGAGAATAATGGGTAGTATTGAGGGAACTATCAGCAGCACGTTGAATGAAGCGCCCATTGAGGGCGCCCTGGTTGTCACAGATGACGGTCAGGCGTCGGCCTGTACCAATGCCAATGGCTACTATTGTCTTGAAAGAGTTGTGGCCGGCAGGGTGGATCTTGAAGTTTTCCATGATTGCTTTAACAGCAAATACATTGAGAATATTGCGGTGGACATGGATGAACCCACTGAAGTAAATATCTCACTTTATTCTCCGGATTTATTGATCACACCGCCTGTTGTCATTGATACGATTCATACTGATGAAGATCATACTTTGTCCATAAACCTGTATAATCCCGGGGATGGGTTACTGGAATATGATGCCGGAATCCGCTTCCAGGGTGAAAATGAGGGCATGCAATTCCAGAGAATAGTTGAAGAGTTGCCAACAGATGATAATGATCTGGATGACATGGCTTCGCCCTGGGATTGGGCTTATTCATTCTCGCTCTCGGAACAGGAGACAAGGAACAGGGGACTTGTATTTGATGGACGTTTTTTCTGGGTGACCGGTTCGAACGGGCTGGATGTCAATGTCCCGAACCAGCTATACCAGTATGATCGTTATGGTGCGTTTATCAGATCATTTGACCAACCTGTCGGCGAGAATATGCGTAGTGATCCCGGCATATACGGGCTGACTTCAGATGGCGATTTCCTTTATGGCGTTGACGGTGGCTGGTTGTATCGTATTGATAAGAAATGGGAGCTGGAAGAAGGCAATTGGCAGGTAGGCAGTATTGCTGCGATTGATTCATTTGAAACGCCAGTTAATCCTGCGCGTTACCTGGCTTATGACCCTGATTCTGATCTGTTCTGGATGGGGGATTATGGTATTGATATTTATGCTGTCAATCGGCAAGGCAGCATTATTGCTCAATATCCCCAGGATTTCTTCCCACGCGGCGCTTCCTGGTTTGCTGAAGATCCTGATGGCTTCAACCTGTATTTTATCTGTCAGGCAAATGGATCCAATCAAACCAGCATTGTCAAGATGAATCCCGAAAACGGTGATGCGGTTGAGATTTACAGCTTCATTGCCCCGGCCGGGAATGTTCATCCTTCAGGAATTGATATTTCTGGACAATGGAATCCCCTGGTGTGGGTTATCGCTACCATCATTGATTGTGGTGAGGAAGATGGATTGCAGGTTTGGACGCTAAGTGATAATCTCCCATTCTTCACGATAGAACAGGCCAATGGTGTCGTCATTCCGGGAACTGCTTCAATCCTGCTCTTTAATGTAGATGGAAGCCTGTTGAACCAGGGGGTTTATCGATTCTACACCTATTTTAAACATAACGCCTGTTCAGCGCATAATAACTGGGCTTATTTCACTATCGTGGCGCCGGATACCGTAACGCAGGCAATAACTGTAGCAGCTCAACCTGTGGAATGGGAATTTTCCGGTGTATATCCAAATCCATTTAATCCCACGACTACGATTGCGTTTTCACTGAAACAAAACAGCCCGGTACATGCGACTTTGTATGATATTCTTGGACGTGAAGTTGCGACTGTAATTGATGAAATTCGCCCATCCGGTCACCATCAGGTTGCCTTTGATGGCTCCAATCTCGCTTCAGGTATGTACTTCCTCCATTTTCAGGCCGGTCCGCTACAGGAAACACGCAAGCTTCTCCTGTTGAAGTAACCCCATTTGTCGGAAAACCCAGTTGATACAAGCCGCAGAAGCGCCATGATGTCGTGATCACAGGGAATCGCGGCAGGGAACATCCAGCGAGAAGTCTCGTTGAACGGAAGAGCGATTTGATGATGATAATCCGCTCTCAGCGGATGGGGGCACTTGCATCTCGCTTTTCGCGTGTGTTAATTCTTATTCCTGAAGAAGGCATTTAACCCATAACCATACAAAACAGGAGGCATGATGAAGATTGCCGTGTTGGTGAAACTGGTACCAGATACGGCGTCCCAGATCAAGCTCAACGATGACAAGAGCTGGATTGATGAACGGGACCTGAGTTGGGTACTGAATCCATACGATGAATATGCCGTGGAAGAAGCGCTCAAGCTCGCCGAAGCGAATAGCGGCGAGGTTACTGTATACAGCTATGGCACCGATCAGGTAGTTGAAGGTCTGCGTAAAGCACTGGCGATGGGTGCGCACAAGGCCGTCCATGTCCAGAAGGCTGGTGCGCTGGATCTGTTGGGCACAGCCAACGCTTACAAGAATGCCATGAAGGATGAAGGGTATGATTTAATCTTTACCGGGTTCAAGTCTACCGATGATGATTGTCCTGCAGTCGGGCCAATGCTGGCCACCTTGTTGGATATTCCCTGCATCACAGAAGTCAGCAAGCTGGAAGTGGCTGATGGTAAGGTGAAGGCGGAGAAGGATATCGAGGGCGGCAGTGTTGTTATAGAAGCGGGACTGCCCTGTGTGATCACTGCACAGAAGGGATTGAATGATCCACGCTATCCCAGCCTGAAGGGCATCATGATGGCGAAGAAGAAGCCGGTTGACCAGGTCGTGGTTGATGTGACAGAATCACGTGTTGATCTGGTCGGATTTGTGTATCCTCCCGAACGCGCCGCGGGCAAGATAGTCGGCGAAGGTGTCGAGGCGGTGCCGGAGCTGGTACGTTTGCTCCGCGAAGAAGCCAAGGTTATCGAGTAGAAAGGGGGATACAATGGCAGTATTGACATACATCGAGAGCTTGCAGGGACAGGTAAAAAAGGCCAGCTTGGAAGCGTTGAGTGAAGCGAAGCGTCTCGCCACGGTACGCGGTGGTGATGTGGCAGCCGTGGTTGTAGGCTGCGGTTTGGACGCCGTAGTAGAACAGGTAAAGAAGATCGGTCCGGCAAAGATTTTCACCGTGGATAACGACGCGGTTAAAGATTATCAGAGCGAGGGTCACACGGCTGCGGTGAAGAAAGCTGCGGAAGAGTTTGGCGCTGAAGCGATCCTGATCGCAGCGACTACTGTAGGACGTGACTTGGCGCCTCGAGTGGCTGCATCCATGAACGTCATGTTCCTTCCCGACGTTATCGGGCTGAATGCTGAAGGCAGCGATATTATTGCGAAGCGTCCTGTATACGCGGGCAAGGTACTTCTCAATATCAAAGCGCACATGTTCCCGGTGGTAATGACCACTCGTCCGAATGTGTTTGCCGTGGAAGAAGCGGATGGCGCCGGTGAAGTAGTTGCGATTGACGCACCTTTCGATGCGAAGACAACAATCGTTGAGACCCGGATGGCCTCAGCAGATCGTCCCGATGTCGCGGAAGCGGATGTGATCGTCGCCGGGGGACGTGGTCTGAAAGACGAAGAGCATTTCAAACTGGTAGAAGAACTGGCAGATGCCCTTGGCGCGGCGGTTGGCGCGAGCCGTCCGGTCGTGGATAGCGGCTGGCGTCCGCATAGTGAACAGGTCGGCCAGACCGGCAAGACCGTTGGCCCGACCCTGTACTTTGCAGCCGGGATCAGCGGTGCGATTCAACATATCGCCGGCATGCGTACGTCCAAAACGATTGTCGCGATCAACAAGGATGCAGATGCGCCGATTTTCAAGATCGCTGACTATGGAATCGTAGGGGATGCGCTGGAAGTGCTGCCTGCCATTACCCAGGCGCTGAAAAAGTAAGATCCTGTTTTCGCATGAGATTTTCAGCCCGGCAAGGTTTTCTTGCCGGGTTTTCCTTTGGGTTGAGGAGAGTTTCTCCTACGAATGTGAAGGCGAAAAAGGGAAGAGTGGTTCATGGCACTCCCTATGCCGGAACAGCCTGTCTTTCAGCTACATGCCTTTTCCATTGCTGAATGAAACGGCGCCTGGCGAACAGGTACAGCCTGTAATCATCCTGATGGGTTCGGTGGAATTCGTTTATGGCATCCGCATTAAACGAGATATCACGACGTGAGTATTTGCCGATATTATGGTTCTCGAACTTCGGGATATTCCAGGCGTAACGATGTTGAAGGAGTTCCAGGGATTCATTGAATCGTTCCGAGATGCCGATGATGGGGAAATATCTTTCAATCCGGGATGTCACAAGAACAGGATCTTTAATAGGATTCTGCATGGAAACCGGGTTGTCTATATCGTCCAGAAAAGAGGAGATGTAAGGATAGTAGTACCTGTTCAGGTATTCCTGTATGGATATCTGCCTGGCGATTTCGTGGTGGTGGTGTTTGGGTTTGTTGAAGCAGTGGAAGTAGGTCGAAATGCCACGTTTCAAGGGATCACGCAGGAAGGTGAAATATTCCGCTCCATTCGGGCAGTACCTGTGAAGCCCCCACGGCATATGGCCCATCAGAACTCGAAACCTGCTTCGTTCCGACGAGGGCAGCCGGATAAAATCTTGGTAGTGTATGCCGTTATTCTTTGGATTACTCTTGATCAGTAGAATTTCATCCTTATCATAGATGGTACGAAGGATTTTCTGCATGGTTGTCCCGGCAGTCTTCGTGATGTGTAAAAAGATCAGAGTTTTTCCGTGAACAGACATCGTGATCCCTCCCGAAAAGACGATATTTGTTTGAAAACTTGAATCGATCTCGGCTTTCACAGTAGTTTCAAATGCGCATCAAAACTGCAAAACCTGACCGTGTGGTAGAACTTAGTTTCAAGGAGCTATTGTCGAAGAGAATCCACTAACCAGAGATATAACTAATTTGTAGAGGTATGGCTCTATAAATATACTAATCGACAACACTGAGCAATTACTTTAGACTTTGTTGCGAAAAATATTACTGGGATAATGATGCGAATGTGAACAGGAAAGGAGCTGGTGAGCCGTTTCATCCAATGTTAAAGATTCTGCTTGCTAAAGTTGTTCTCGATTGTGTTCCGTCAAAATAGAGATTGTCAGGAAAGGGGGCAGTCTCCTTTTTCCATAACCTTTCTTCCAACCAGACAGTGGATCTTTCATTGAATGATGAGATGACGGTTTGGTTTTGGGAATCGCTACATTTTTTGAAAAAGACTTGTATCATTTTCCTTTCATTCGCAGGCAGTTTATATTAACAAACTTGTTTTAAGATGTTTGTGGGCCGATAACGATGAATCGCTTCACCAGGATATGAACAGGGGGGGGGGGGGATGTGCTAACGGGATATCGTTTTTCTCAATCTGGAAGAATGAAGCAAATAGCAATGATAGCTATTATGATAGTAGGCATCCTGGGAATTCCCACAGCTTTTGCCGAACAGACCGAGCATCAGCCTGGCGATGAGAAAGACTTCTTTCTTGGTGATTCAGGGCTGATGATCACAATGGTCTGGATACCCGCCGGAACCTTCCTCATGGGCGCCAGCAGTGAAGCAGGGCTGGAAGATGAATTTCCCCAGCATGTGGTCATCATTACCCAGGGCTTCTGGCTGGGCAAGTATGAAGTTACGCAGGAGCAATGGCAAGCTGTTGTCGGGGAATGGATTTTCTACCATCAGAACTGTCCCTTCTGTCCCGCTGACCAAGTCTCTTGGACAAGTATCCAAAAAAGGTTTCTTCCCAACCTGGGAGAGGGGTGGCGTTTACCTACCGAGGCAGAGTGGGAATACGCCTGCCGTGCTGGGAAAAGCGGTTCGTCCTATTGGTGGGGAACGGAAATGGATGTGCTTGGCCTGTATGCCTGGTATGCTGAAAACAGCCAGGGATTGACACGTCCTGTCGGACAGAAAATGGCGAATCCCTGGGGCCTTTATGATATCTTGGGGAACGTGGCGGAATGGTGTAATGACTGGCATGACAAATCCTGGTACGGCGTCAGTCCGACTGTAAATCCCACCGGCCCGGAACGTGGCTTTGAACGTGTGCTCAGGGGCGGTTCCTTTGATTCACGCGCCCATGAATGCAGTTCAGAAACACGTGATCACTTCATGCCGCCCGGATGCGCCAACTTCACCGGGTTCCGACTGGTGAAAGAGGAGTAGCCCGGTAAACTGTGCGACTACAGATGGTTGCTGGCCAGGATCGCACAAACAACGGTAATGTCGTTGGCAAAGACAGATATATAGCGTTCAAATGTATGTTTCCCTACGAACTGCGACTTTTAAAAGCAGCATCATTAGGGACGTACCTGGACTTTAAATGGAGGTGAATTCCATGGCGAGTGATTTTAAGTTCTCACATAAACGGAAAGTAGTTGTGATGGGGATTCTTTATTTTGCAATGATAGGATTTTTACTTTATGTAGTAAAAGATAATATTATTATGTCAATAAAAAAGAATGCTAAATATACTATATTGACAGATGAAAAAATAATAAAAAAATGTAAAATTAGTGATATATTATTATATCAAAATGAGCAAATGTCAAATGGACTAAAAATATTTAGAATAGAGACTGTAATGAATTATATATTTCAAAATACTGCAATAAAATATGGTATGGTTGATTATACCATGACAATAAATAATTATACCAAATATGAATATTCATTTATAGATGATGAAAATACAAAAGAATCTTATGATATATTTAATCTTACTATCTATAAACTAGATAATGGAGAATGGCTAGAACATGATAGATTTACATATGCAACAAATGAGGAATTGGCATATCCGCCAGGTCGAATAAAATATATTACAAACATATTAGTCCAAATAGACTGGTATTTAAAGTCTGAAGGAAATGAAGTTCCGGGAATTAGTGAAAATGACCTTGCCATTCAACATCCAGATTTGCTTCCGCAAGGTATAATGATGAACTGGTATACTGTGGAAGAAGGCTTTGAAATTGGTTATGAGGATATTTTCTTTGCGCATACTCTTGTTGACAGAATCCTTTTATTACGAATCGATCCAGAGTATTTTCGTTTCAGCGTACACTGTTCTCCTTCGCCTGACATGAAATATATTTACGAGTGGATGGAGGATTTGACTGCTGTAGCTGTTGTAAACGGAAGTTTCTATACAGACGAATCTGAAGAAACCGCTTATGGTGAACCCGCTGTTCCTATGCTACTTGGCGGGAAACGTGCCGGACCTGAAAACTATAAATCAAGGCATGGCGCAATACTGTTCGAACCAGAAGATTCTACAAAGCCCTTAGTATCTTATGTGAACTATAATCCCCCACGAATTGCTGATATCGAAAACGAAGGGTATACAGAAGGTACAGTCTCGTATCCAACGCTGGTCGGTGATGGTGCGGGACTCGTTCGTACAAAAGAGAATCCCATGAAGCGTGCGAATAGATCTTTCATTGGGATTGATAAAGATGGCAATGTCATTATTGGGAACACACAGAGCGGCTTTTTCTCCTTGCAACGGCTGGCAGGATTTCTTTCTCAAGATGAACATCTTTCCCTCGAATATGCCTTGAACCTTGATGGTGGACCACCTGCCAATATCTCTGCCGCAATAGGGGAAGAATTTATAGAACAATGGGGAGTGTGGGAAAGCACACCCGTCAATGGGAAGGAATACATTCAATGGAATAGAGATAATTTCTATCAATGGGAAAATCCGATTATCATTGCAGTGAACAGACGTGAATAAATACTGAAAAAAATAGACAACCCGTTCAGATGCTATTCCTGTCGCAAGGTATCTGCGGGATTCTGTTGCGTGGTACGGTAAGCCTGCAGGCTGACAACTCCCACCACGATCAGGATAAACACACTGAGTATTTCCAGGGAAATCGGCCAAGAGGTATCAACACGGTAAGCGTAGTGTGAAAGCCAGCGTTCACTGACCCACCAGACCAGGGGTACAGCAACACAACTCGCCAGAATGATCAGCAGGATAAATCTTCCTGAAAGCAACTGGATAATCTGGGTAAGATTAGCGCCCATTACGCGACGGATGCTGATTTCACGTTGACGACATTGCAAGACAAATGCCGTCAACCCGAACAGTCCCAGGCAGGACACCAGCAATCCAAGGCCGGTAACCGTTGCAAGAAGTTTCGAAGCCTGCAGTTCATAACGATACTGCTTATCGACAATGTCGTTCAGGAACTGGTATTCGAAGGGAACATCGGGAAATACTTCGTCCCAGGTTTCTTTTACTGTCTGCATGGTATTCACAAGGTCGTGATTGTCGAGTGAAAGTGTGATTGTCGAATAGAGGGAGCTTTCGATATCAAGCAGCATCGGTTCGACTTGATGTTGCATACCTTCGTAATGAAAGTCACGCACGACACCTATGATTTCCTTGGTTTTACCATGATAATGAGCCCAGAATTGTTGTCCCAACGCCTCTTCCGGAGTGGAAAAACCAAGTTCTGCCAGTGCTGCTTCATTCAACAGAAATGCGTGTTCACGGTCATGTTCCGAGTTTTTTCTGAAGGCACGACCTGCGATCATGCTAATGTCCATTACATCCAGAAAGTCATAATCCACAGTCAGCACATTGTGCCAGTGTGGTTCCGCTTCATCTTCGCCGCTTTTACGCAGATAGTACCCGCCATTGAGCTGTCCGGGGACGCCGGAAGAAACTGTTGCCGCCTGAATTCCAGGTTTCTCAAGGAAAGCCTGTTTAATGGCTTCCGGGTTTCTACGTAACGTCTCAAGGTTGGTTTTGATTGGCAAAATCAATTTATGCTCGGAATCGAATCCTATAGCTCCACTGCGCATATGTTCCAGTTGACGATAGACGGTAATGGTGCTCAGAACAAGGAACAGGGATATGACAAACTGACCGAACACAAGCGCTTTCTGTACCGTCGCACCTCGATTGGTAGGAGCAAACCGTCCTTGTAGAACAGCCAGTGGCCGGGTTTCGCTGAGGATCATGGCAGGCAGTGTTCCCGATCCAATAGCCGTAAGGATCAGCAGAAAACCAAGGGCAAGCAAGGTGCCTGGTTGCAGGAGAATTGTCAGCTCCAACTGGGTGTCGGCTAGTCGGTTGAATGATGGTAGCATGAGTTCAGCGATAATAAACGCTACTGCAAAAGCAACCAGGGTTAGGATAAACGCTTCAATCAACTGGGCGAACACGATATGGATTTTCCGAGCGCCGATAATCTTGCGGAATCCGACTTCTTTCACCCGCATGGCAGCAAGAGCTGCGGAGAGGGTAATGTAGTTCAGGCAACCGATCAACAGGGTTAACAAGGCAATGCCGCCATAGATATACAAGTAGCGGGCATCACCAACCGGTTCGAGTTCGTATTGACAGGGAGAGTGCAGGTGGAGGTCGGTAACCGGAGTGAGTATATATTCGAATAGCTCCATCTCACGGCCGGACCGTTGTGTATACTTATCTAATTCTTTTTGTCTGAAGGGTTCCAACTGTTTGATGAAATCACTGGTGGTCAAGTCAGAAGGAAGTGTGATATAGGTATACTTGAAATGATAGTCATCCAGTGTGCTTTCAAAGGTTGGTAGAACAGAACGCATTGTCGCCATGGACACGAGGATGTCATAGTGCCAATGGCTGTTCTTCGGACTGTCTTCGAGTACACCTTCCACCGTAAACTCACGTTTCTCTACCGGTGCCCAGTAATCATAATCCAGCTCAAGCACCAGGGGCTTTCCGATAGGATCAGCGTCACCGAAATATTTCTCCGCCATAGACTGAGTTATGAGGATCTTCCAGGGATCTTGTAGATTTGCCTGTCCATGCGCCAAAGGGATGTGGAACATGTCAAGCAGTTCCGGATCGACGAAGTATACTCGCTTCTCGAAAAAACGGTTATCGCCACGTTCCACCAGCACGTGATCAGCATTTTCAAAAGGGGGAATGATCCGGGCAACATTTTCAAGTTGCGGATACTTCTCTTTTAGTTGAGGCGCCATCCAGGCAGGTGTTCTGGAGTAATAATGCTCACCAATCCATTTGATGGAATGCGATCCCATCCTAAAGGTACGATCAGCGGCAGGGTGGAAGGTGTCGTAACTGAGTTCCTGGTAAACATACAGGATGATGATGGTACTACAGGCAAGACCCAGCGCTAACCCGGCAATATTCAACAGGGTGTACTGTCTGTGCTTGACCAGTCGCCGCCATGCAATTAACAGGGAAGTCCGAAACACTGGCATCCTTTCGTTAAAAGCCCATGTATCAAGAAAGGCAATTTTCATTCCAAACATCCAGTTCGCAATGGTTTTGTTTCGGTATATGTCGTATCCCAGGTTTGTTCAATGGCGCTACGTCATGCAATTGTATAGAGCAACAGACAGCAGATCGGAGAACTCGATTGGTAGAAAAATCTCAATCGGATGTCCGGGATTACAGGGAACGAGTGAACGAATATGGACAATCACTGTTCAGCTTTGAACAGAAATCAGATGTTTCGCAACTAGGCAAATCACAGTACTACCACCAAAGAAAAAACCCGCCGAAGCGGGTTGAAGTGGAGACGCCGGGAATCGAACCCGGGTCCGGCGACGGGGCCACGGCACCGTCTACGCGTGTAGCCGACCTATTGAAGTCTCGACGGATCCCTTGAGCCGATCGACGGGCAGGTTCCGTCCAGCCTGGTGAATCTTTGCACGCTACCCCCAGGTGTGGCAGCATGAGCAGGTCGTTCTTAGCGACGTCCTCAGCCAAGCCGAACGACCCGGGCTTGACAGGAACGACGCGGCACTAATTAGGCCGCGAGAGCGTAGCCGTAATCATCGGCAATTTTGGTTTGCCAACAAGGGTACGGGGTTGCTGACACCCCCGACGCGCAGGTGACGCCACCCAGCGTCCCGTCGAATCCATACGTCCCCGGAAACACTGTGGCGATACTCGCCTGTCTCTACACATTATACGAACTGAAGATCACGCAGTTCCAGTGCTAAGAATACTTTTGAATATGTCTGTGTCTCAAAGGGAGTAGATCCCCGCCTTCCAGACTGTCGCAGAATGTCCGACAGTCTCATTCCTTCGAAGGAAGGAATCCAGTCATGTTGCGATATTACAAGAGATTAAGAATTCTCGAGAAACACAGTACATTGAGGGCTGTTTAAGTATCCAACTTATTATTGTGTCGATACTTGCCTGGATCCCAGCCTTCGCTGGGATGAGAGTGGTTTCTCTTCTGATACAGTCTGCTTCGCTGGGATGAGAGTGGTTTTATTCCGATACACACTGCTTTGTTTACGTCTATGCTTCGCACTCCGCAAGCTTCGCTTCGCTAAGGTGCGCTGGGTGTGACAGAATGCTGCAGTGAACACGAGCGTCACTGTTTTCTGCTTTTCATCAACAAAAAAGACGCCTGAGTCGGCGTCTTGGAAATCTCTGACAAGGAGCAGCTTATCTTCCCTTGGCTAAATCGTAGCCTTCGTAGAAGAAATCCAGCGGATCGACTGGTTCACCATCCACCTGAACCTCGTAGTGCAGGTGTGGTCCGGTACTGCGTCCGGTGTTGCCCACAGCGCCAATCTGATCACCACGCTGGACTTTCTGTCCGCGACGCACAAACTGGTTGTTCAAGTGTGCGTAAATGGTCACATAGCCGTATCCGTGATCAATCTCAACCAGCTTGCCGTACCCGGAAACACGCTTTACCTGGGTGACGGTACCGTTGGCTGTCGCGTAAACCGGTGTGCCACGCGGCGCTGCGAAATCTGCACCGTAGTGCATACGACGCGCACGAGTGAATGGATCACGACGATAACCGAAACCATCCGACAGCCGTGCGCCCTGAACCGGGATAATGGATGGGATATGTTTCAGTTGCTCTTCATTGGCAACGACCTGGGTCTGAATTTCATGGAACGACTGCTGCTGAACTGCAAGCTCGCGTTCAATCTGGTCCAACGCGCCGAGAAGCTTCTCAACACGTTCGTCACCGATGACTTCTTCTTCCAACGGCAGCATGGAACCGATACCGGCCTGACGAACATCCTCGCTCAAAGGCGGGAGGTCAACGCGTACACGTATAGCTTCCTCTTCCATCGCGAGGGAGTCCAAGGTGTTACGCACCTCAACCAGCTTGCCGTTCACACGTTCAAGCTGATGGCCAAGGAGCCGGTTCTCAGATATCAAATGTCCAGTCTTGACTCGAATCCGCCACTCGCTCAATCCCACAACACCAATAAGAACAAGTATAGCCATCACTAACGCAATACCACCAAGAATCAAACGGATGGTACCGCTGTCGTATGACCGGTGTTGAAGATGCGTGGAGCCGTCTTCCTGGACGATCAGGGTAATGCGTTTGCCACCTTTTCGCCGCAGAATCGCTCAATCCTCCTGTTGCCGCCGATTACGCGGTTCTCACCAGCGGTCTTGTTTCAAAAAAAGCTCGGCGATAAAATAAGATGATAACCTTCTGAGGTCAAGGCATTTAGACCCGTGATTGTTTAAAATATCGCACAATTGTCTCTATTTTTGCGACACCGGCAGGCAAGATTAGGTTTTTCATGGGTTTTTCTTGTTTCGGGCTCTCTTTCTCCACTTCTCAATGAGAAACAGCTCATGCCTCATTCTCATGTTATGGCAGGTCTTGACGTGACAATATGCCGCCTGAAAAAACATGAATAGAATGATTAACTGTATGTATGGATTAGTGAAACGGTTCACTCGTTGTCACGTTGTGACCTGCCATTGGATACAAAAAGCTCATTGCCCGTCAGGTCACAACGTGATGTTCAATTTCTTTGCTGTTATTATTGAATACTCAATAATCAATCTGTTTTGGGTCTTGTGAAATGGGAATAAGCATCACGCCAAGACCTGACGGAACAAGTAGTTAGCACTATCCCTGCAATTCGGCAAGCCGCATTTTCGCGTCTTCTACAAACGGAACGAAGCGTTCTGCCGCTTTACTGCCGATAAACAGCTTGAAAGCGCTGATCGCTCCATCTTTGTCGCCCAGGGCTGCACGGCAGACGCCCAGGATGTAAAATCCCGGCGATTGGTCACGTAACTGCGGATCGGCCAGCGCAAGCTGCAAATAATGGCGCGACTCATTGTAAAGGCTGTTTTCCCACTCCAGGTCATCGCTGCCCGGCAGGCTGAAGCGTTCCGCCATGTCATAGCACAAAACACCCATCTCGTACTGTACACCCGGCGTCGTGGGCGACAGGGTATGAGCGCCACTGTAGAAGACAAGGGAGAACAACATGTTCTGAAGCGCTTCGGACGGCTGGTTGTTCTCAGAACAGGCAATGCCTTCATTGGCGTAATGTTTGGCCAGACGCACCAGGTTATCAAAACACAATGAGGCCGAATCCATTCGTTCGAACACTTCACGAACAGCGTTGTACCGGGGGTGATCCTGGGCCAGCAAAATAAAAAACAGCAAATTGCGCCCAACCTGGTCAATCAGCGCGATGCCGTCCTCGGAAGCGGGATCCAGGCTGCCGTTCAGAAGCTTGAGCAGAAACGGCTCCGCATCAATCACGTTCAAGCTTTCATCCGGCAACGAAGGAAGAGGACCACGCTCTTTAAACGGAGTGTTGAACCAGTTCACATGCATGATCTCATTCGATTCCGGCGCTACCGGGATCGGGACATGTTCCAGGAAACGAAACGGACCGACAATCGCCGGTAGCTCGTGCTCTATCCAGTTATACAGTAGAACATTTTCCGGCAACAACTGCAACAACACTTTATACATGTGGCTTCCTTCTCACTAATCCATGTCACGATACCCCAAGTAAAACGAAAGGGCCTGCAAACGCAAGCCCTCTCGATAGAATCCAGCAGGAAAGCGATTACTCGCCGTACATCTCGATAATCTCATCACGGCTCTTGCCGAGGATGCCGTATTTCTCGCCGACTTCCTTAAATGCGGCGATGGCTTTATCCAGATGTTCCCGTTCATGGCCAGCGGAAAGCTGCACACGGATACGCGCCAGTCCCTTACCGACGACCGGGTAGAAGAAGCCGATCACGTAGATGCCCTTGTAGTACATGTCACGGGCGATGTCCTGTGACAGCTTGGCGTTATACAGCATGATCGGGACGATGGGGTGGATGCCCGGCTTGATGTCATAGCCGATTTCCGTCATCTTCTCACGGAAATACATCGTGTTCTCTTCCAGCTTGTCACGCAGCGCCGTGGACTCCATCAACACATCCACTACCTTGATCGCTGCATTAACCACGACCGGTGCGAGGCTGTTGGAGAACAGGTAGGGGCGTGAACGCTGGCGCAGCATCTCGATCATTTCCTTGCGCCCGGAAGTGAAACCACCGGACGCGCCGCCCATGGCCTTGCCCAGGGTGGAGGTAATGATATCAACACGGCCCATCACGTTGTTCAGCTCATGTGTGCCACGTCCGGTTTTGCCGATAAAGCCGGTGCAATGGCTGTCATCCACGCCGACCAGAGCGCCATATTTTTCCGCCAGATCACAGATCTTGTCCAACTGGGCGACAGTGCCGTCCATGGAAAAGGCGCCATCGGTGAAGACCATCTTGAACCGGGCGCCTGAAGCTTCCTTCAATTTCTCTTCCAGGTCCGCCATGTCGTCATTCTTGTAGATAAAGCGCTGAGCCTTGCAAAGACGGATTCCGTCAATAATGGAAGCGTGGTTCAGGGCGTCGGTGATGATTGCGTCTTCCTGCTTCAGGAATACTTCGAACAGGCCGCCGTTGGCGTCGAAGCAGCTCGAGTACAGGATGGTGTCATCAGTGCCGAGGAAACGGCTGATCTTTTCTTCCAGTTCACGGTGGATGTCCTGCGTGCCGCAGATGAAGCGGACGGAGGACATACCGTAACCACGTTCGGCCAGACCGTCATGCGCCGCTTGCAGCACGTCCGGATGGCTGGAAAGGCCCAGGTAGTTGTTCGCGCAGAAGTTGATGACTTCTTCTGTTGGGGCGTCTGTCGGGTACTCGACCTTGATGTCCGCCGCCTGGGGACTGTGAATAAACCGTTCTTCCTTGTACAGGCCCGCCTCACGGACCTCAGCAAGTTCCTGCTGCAAATGTTCCTGGAGCTTTCCGTACATACTCACCTCTTGTATCTGTTTCGTCACGTATATCTGAAAATGTTTCACGCAAAGATAAAAACAAGTCTCACGCAAAGACGCAAAGGCGCAAAGAAAAGATTAAAAGAAAAGAAAACATATTTTAAGGGAGAACCCTTTAAGGAAAAACCCTAAAAACTATTACTTTATAATTATAATATGTAAGTTTTGTTGTTGAAATAAAATACTATTACAGGAAACTAAAAATACAATAAATAAAATATACAATAATTTCATGTGAACAGAAAAAATACTATAGATAAATTAAATATATTTATTACATTACATTACATTATATTATATTATATTGTATTGTATTGTATTGTGTAGGTTGTGCTTATACAATGTATAGCTAGATCAACAATAATATTAATAAGTAATCATTAAAAATGTTTTACCCTAATGTTTTCTTTTTCTTTTCTTTTAATCTTTTCTTTGCGCCTTTGCGTCTTTGCGTGAGACATGTTTGTTCGGTGTTTACCTGTAGAGTGTCCCCGCGTCTTTGCGAGCCTGGAGTTTTTCCAGCATATCCTTGGTCATCGCAGCCAAGTCCCATTTCGGTTCCCAGCCCCATTCCTCACGAGCGCAAACATCATCAATCGAGGCCGGCCAGGAATCCGCGATTTTCTGACGGTAGTCCGGTTCATAGCGGACTGTGAAATCAGGCATATGCTTCCTGATTTCGGCCGCCAGTTCACCCGCGGTGAAGCTCATCGATCCCATGTTGAAATTGGAATGATGTTTCAGGTTTTCAAACGGCGCTTCTGCGAGTTGTATCGTCCCGGAGATGGTATCCGGCATGTACATCATCGGCAGACGTGTGTCTTCTTTGACGAAGCAGTTGTAGCTGCCTTTATCCACGGCATCATAATAGATCGCCACAGCATAATCCGTTGTCCCGCCACCGGGCAGGGTTTCGTAGGAGATAATGCCCGGGTAACGCAGGCCGCGCACATCCAGCCCGAACTTGTTCACGTAATAATCGCAAACCAGCTCACCGCATACCTTGGTCACGCCGTACATGCTGGTCGGCTGCAAACAGGTTTCCTGCGGCGTGTTGTCCTTGGGCGCATCCGGTCCCCATACGGCAATGGAGGAGGGGATGATCAAACGGTTCAGCTCAAGCTTAACCCCAAGGTTGAGCATGTGCATGACACCGCCCATGTTCACATCCCAGCAGGCCTGCGGGTTTTTCTCACCCACAGCGGAAAGCAGGGCGGCCAGGTGGAACACGCTGTCGATTTGATGGTTGCGAAGGATACGTTCAATGGCGTCGCTGGAGGTGACATCAAGTTGAACAAAAGGCCCATCTATGGTGAAATGATTTTCCGGTGCGGGACGGACATCTGAAGCTACCACATTGTCGGCGCCGTACTTCTTACGTAGAGCTGCTGTCAGGTCGGTGCCGATCTGCCCCAACGCGCCCGTTACCAGAATTCGCTGCATCGTAGTTCCCACTGCCCCTCCGTACACTGAGCCAGTTTAACAAGTTTTCTGTATGTGCCAAACTTCACGAACGTGAGAAGATAGTGTGAAGGGTGAAACGGGTCAAGGTGAGAGGCCAATCACCCTCCGAACTCAATGCCTAATGTGGACTTGGAAGTGGTCAGTTTGTGATAGTGATTTCGAGCCACCCGGTATGGAAAGACTGTCTATCATCGGGTATTGTGAAAAGGGGACGGTATCCTTTTCCCTGCACAATATTTCGGAAACTCTTTCAACGCTTGCGGAAAAGGAAACTGTACTCTTTTCGGTGTGATGAGGCCTGATCACTGAAAAAAGGGGACAGTCACCTTTCCCAATTTGTATTTGCGAAGAAGTCAGATGAAACCTTGCGGGAAAAGAAACAGTTCCCTTTTTCTACTAAAAACGCCAGTCATGCAAATGCAAGACTGGCGTTGAAATCTCTGTTGTCGCAAGTGTCCCGGACAAGCATGTCCGGGCTACTCGATAATCAGGATTACTCATCCTCGATGGTAAGTTCCAGGTCACGACACGCGACTTCTTCCATCAGGCGATCCCCGAAATCGGTGATCTGCAACGGTGTCCTGAGCTGCTTGTTGTCACGGCGGCGGATGCTTACGGTGCCTTCTTCCATCTCACGTTCGCCGACAACCAGCATATACGGTGTATACAGTTTCTGGTTGTCACGGATGCGCTTGTTCAGGCTCTCGTTACGCATGTCCGCTTTTACCCGCAGGCCAAGACGACGCAGCGAACGAACCACCTCTTCAGCGTAGTCGCCGAACTTGTCGGTGCTGATCGGGATGACCACAGCCTGAACCGGAGCCAACCATGACGGGAACTTTCCGGCGTAATGCTCGATCAGGATTCCGAGGAAACGTTCGATACTGCCCATGATCGCACGGTGCAGCATGACCGGCCGCGCTTTCTCGCCGTTCTCATCGATGTAGCTCATGTCGAAACGCTGCGGCATGGAAAAGTCGATCTGGACCGTGCCACACTGCCAGGTACGCTTGATCGCGTCCTTGACATGCACGTCAATCTTGGGACCGTAAAACGCGCCGTCACCGGGATTCAGTTTATACTTGATCTCGTTGGCTGCGAGCGCTTTCTCCAGCACATCCGTCGCCATCGCCCATTGTTCATCGGTGCCGATGGATTTCTCCGGACGAGTGGACAGTTCGAAGTAATAATCTTCGAAGCCCACCGCTTCGTACACTTCCTTGATGATCTGCAGGCAGTGTGTAACCTCACCGACAGCCTGGTCCGGGGTGCAGTAGTGATGCGCATCGTCCTGTACGAAATTCCGTACACGGAACAGGCCGTGCAATACACCGGATTTCTCGTGACGATGTACCTTACCGAATTCCGCCATACGAATCGGCAGATCACGATAGGAATAGTAACCGGCCTTGTAGACACGGGTACCGCCCGGGCAGTTCATCGGCTTCAGGGCGTATTCCTTCTCGTCGATTTCGGTGAAGTACATGTTCTCACGGTAATGATCCCAGTGACCGCTCTCCAGCCAGAGTTCCTTTGCCAGGACTTCCGGGGTCCGGATCTCTTCATAATTGTATTCGAACAGCTTCTCCCGCATGAAACGTAGCAGTTCTTCAAATATGATGGTTCCGTTCGGATGCCAGAACACAAAGCCCGGACCCTCCGCCTGGAAACTGAACAGGTCAAGCGCCTGGCCGATCTTGCGATGGTCTCGTTTCCGGGCTTCTTCTAACTGGTTCAGATAGGATTTAAGATCCTTTTCCGAGAAGAATGCTGTACCGTAAATACGTTGCAGCATCGGGTTGGTCTCTTTACCACGCCAGTACGCGCCTGCCACGGTCAACAGCTTGAATGCGGGAATCTGGCCGGTGCTGGTCAGGTGCGGTCCGCGACACAGGTCAATGAAGTCATCCTGTTCGTAGAAACTGATGGTCTGGCCTTCCAAACCGGAAAGCAGTTCGCGTTTGAATGTGGCTTTCTGCTGTCCGAAAATCTCGTTGGCTTCTTCTTCGGTGACCTCTTTACGTACCACCGGATAATCGGCCGCGATGATCTTGCGCATTTCCGCTTCAATCGCCTCGAAATCTTCCGGTGACAGCACATGCGGGAGATCAAAATCGTAATAAAAACCATCCTCGATGGTCGGACCGATGGCGAATTCCACATCGTCAAACAGACGCATCACAGCCTGGGCCATGACATGGGAAGTCGTGTGGCGGAGGACGTGCAGTGCGTCCGCATCTTTACCTTTCCGGATAAACTCAATCGTGCCGTCGGTAGTGATCGGACGATTGATATCTATGATCTGGCCGTTAAGCTTTGCAGCAACAGCTTTCTTTTTTGACACACCGGCCTCTTCCAGCAGGTCTTCCGGCTTCACGCCTTCAGCGACTTCTGCCTCATGGCCGTCTTCGAACTTCAGTTTCAGTGACATCAGTCTACTCCTTTTATGCAAATCTGAATCCCGCAAAGTAATGCACACACTCGGCTCGGGCAATGTTCCCAATAATATTTCGATAAGGCTCTGTAGATGCAACGAGATGCACTCAATTATTGTGACCGAGGCAATAGTGTGAATACAGTCTGTGTGGTGAATACAGTCTGTCGTGTGAATACAGTCTGTCGTGTGAATACAGTCTGTGTGGCCCGGTGTGCTTGCACCCGGGCGCTGTGAACTCAATACACATTCTCTCTATCTCTTTGGCCATGTAGCTTTCTGTAGCACGCCTCGTCGATATAGATCGTCAGCCTTACTCTGCCCGGGTGCAAGCACGCCGGGCCACACGGACCTGTTTATCTTTTGCCCTTGATAATACGCTTGTTGATCGGATGGCCCGAGTCGCTGGAATTATCACATTTCCACTTCTGCACAGCAAGCAAAGGCATCCATATCTACCGTTACTGTTTCAGCCAAAGAGCGGCTCGGGATTTATGAGGAAAGAGCATTCCATTCGCACCGGGTTGCCCCTCCCGGAAATCTCGCAACCGAGATGATACGCTTGCGGGAAAAAGGGTGGAGGTGTACTTTCCTGCATCGAAACGAGAATCCCAAGCATACGAGGAAACCCATGAGTAATACTTTGCATACGTTGGACCTGCCCCTGAAGAAAATCAACTCAGGGAAAGTCCGTGAGATGTTTGAAGTGGATGAAGATACGCTGTTGATCGTCACAACCGACCGTCTGAGCGCGTTTGATGTCATCCTGCCGGACCCGATTCCCAACAAGGGGAAAGTCCTGAACCTGATGAGCCTGTTCTGGTTTGGCTTCTTCGGTGAGACGGTCAAGAACGCTCTTATCGAAGATCATGTTGCCGGTGATTTGCCTGCATTGGCAGGATTGTCAGACGAAGAGAAACTGGACCTGACCGGACGCAGTGTGTTGATGAAGAAGGCGGAAGTTTTCCCTGTAGAATGTATTGTTCGTGGCTATCTTGCCGGTTCTGGTTACAAGGATTACATGAAGACAGGGGCAGTCTGCGGTCACAAGCTTCCCGAAGGGATGCAGAAAGCGCAGAAATTACCGCAGCCGATCTTCACCCCCTCGACCAAAGCCACTGAAGGCCATGACGAGAATATCTCGGTTGAACAGGCTGCAGAAATCATCGGTGAAGAAAACGCGAAGAAGCTGGAAGAGCTTTCCCTGAAGATCTACACCCAGGCGGCCGATTACGCGTTTGACAAGGGCATCATCATCGCCGATACCAAGTTTGAGTTTGGACTGCTGGATGGTGAGATTGTCCTGATCGACGAAGTTCTCACCCCGGACAGCAGCCGCTTCTGGCCTGCGGACCAGGTTGAAGCCGGACAGGAGCCGCCGAGTTTTGACAAGCAGATCGTTCGGAATTTCCTGGAAGAGAGCGGCTGGGATAAAACTCCTCCGGGGCCGAAACTTCCGGAAGATGTACTGGCGATGACTTCACACGCCTATGTCACCATTTTCTCCCGTATCGCTGGACCGGAAATTGCTGAGGCGATTCTGAAGTAGCAGGTGGCAAACAATTGTTGTTGTGCCAAAGGAGTTCAAGTAATCAGCGTACATTTGTTGTTGTGCCAAAGGAGTCCACACAGTCTGCTATAGTAGTTGTTAATACTCCGAAGGAGTTAGATAAGTGAGCCCAGGGTAGGAGTCGTCAGTTTGACTCCTACCTTGGGTTTGATGTTTAGAGGAAATCAACTCTGAAAGAGTTGGATAGAAGCTTGAAGACGCTGATTAAGCGATCATCAGAAAAAATGTCGCATCATGTCATCTCCTCCCCGAAGGTTGTAGACGGGGATCAACCGGGGATCTCGAAGTTTTACTGTCCAATGCAACATTATTTAGGTTCCTCACAAGAATTTGTGCATCCGGGCAATGTTGTGGCAGGTCTTGACGCGACTTTCCGTTTTCAGCTTTCGCTATGTTTTCCTGGATGCACGATGATACTGAAACCACCTCGCGTCCTGTTATTGTCGCGTTGTGACCTGCCACCGGTATCAGCACTCTCGCTGTCGTCAGGTCACAACGTGATGCCTGATGACCATCTATCATGCGAAATAGCAGCTGTGAAGTCGGACAGGTGTTTGAAATTGCGGAGAAGAACAAGAAAAAGGCATCACATCAAGACCTGACGAAACGTGCTCTTCGAAAGTATGCACAAATTCTTGTGAGCAGCCATTATTTATGCAACCAACTATAGATGGGAGAACTCTATCCAACTCCTTCGGAGTAAGAATACTGGATAATACTGTACCCTGGGTGCGTGCCAAACAGACGGCACGTACCCGGGGCTCACTTATCCAACTACTGCGGAGTTGTATCCCTTGGAGGTATCAGTATCCCTTGGAGGTATCAGTATCCTGTGGAGGTATCAGTATCCCTTGGAGGTATCAGTATCCCTTGGAGGTATCAGTATCCTGTGGAAGTGCCAGAAATCAGTCTCCAACACTAAAAAAAGGTTGATTCTATTGTCGAATCAACCCTTTAAATGTCGTAGCTATGGATGATTAAATGTTCACAACCCAATCATGTCCGGATTAAATCCTGGTTCCAGATAGGGATTGTTCTGGCGTTCGAATCCGATGGTTGTTGTTGCGCCATGCCCAGGCCAGACTTTTACATTGTCAGGAAGCGTCATCAGCTTTTCCTGTATCGCCTCGAACAGGACTCTACCATTGCCACCCGGCAGATCCCATCGTCCCACACCACCGGCAAACAGCGTATCGCCCGCCAGCAGGTGATTCTCGATCAGGAAAACAATATGACCGGGTGTGTGGCCCGGTACATGCATCACCTTGAAGGACATCGAACCATAGGTCAACGTATCGCCATCATTCACCAGCTTGTCCGCTTTTCCGGCAGTGATGCTTTGTCCCATCAATGCCGTCAGGTTCTTCATGGGGTCGGTGAGCATGGGCGCGTCATCCGGGTGACACACGACTTCCGCATCGGCAAAGTGATTACGAAGCTCCTTCACCGCGCCGATATGGTCGCCGTGTCCGTGAGTGAGCAAAATCGCTTTCAGGGACAGGTGACGTTGATTCAGGAAGTGGATAAATCGGTTTGGCTCGTCACCGGGATCTACAATAACAGCGCACTCGCTGTCATAGACAACGAGTGCGTTCGTTTCCAAACTTCCGACTCGAATTGCTTCGATCTGCATATTATCTCAAGTACTGGTTAGCGAATTCATCCGGACGAGCTGCATGCCCGGTCACGTTACGAATCAACTCGTTGAAGTGCCAAAGAGATCCGTGCTTGAAGATCTTCTCCTTGAACCATTCGCCTAACTGAGGCATGTTCACCCAGATAGGGTCTTCCGGATTCAAGTCTTTGATCAGGGAATAGTGGAACTGACTGGCCATCCACTCGCCCAACAGATAGTTGTGGTAATACACGGGTGCGATAGCGATATGAACTTTTGCTGCCCAATCTGCCTTATCACTGCGTCCCATCGGCGGGCGGATAAGTTGGAAGCGTTCCACCAGATCCCACCAGCGTGTCTGCTGATCCTGGTCAGGATCACGATACAGACCACGTTCGAAGTGCGACATCACCAGGATCCAGCGGCCGAGGATCGCACGTTCCATGCGTTGCCATTCCTTCATCGGCTGGTACAGCTTGCGTAGTGTTTCACCTTTCAGGCGGAACATCATCGCCAGCCATTCGGGTTCTCGCGCCAAACGTCCGAAGAACATCGCTACGGCTTCCGTAACACTTGTATGCGCCGGTTGACGCAATGTGAACGGAAGGGATTTGTCGTAATGAAGTTCATATACCGCATGGCCGAATTCATGCAGCGAAGTATCTGCCCAGTAGGTGTCGTTCTTGGCGTTCAACAGGACGCGAACATCGCTCTTCCGGTCAATAACCTGGCAAAGAGCGTGGGGGTACTTGCCCGCGCGTTCTTCGTAATCGCCCTTCTCGAAGATGTTGTCGATGGGCAGCCCGATATTCTTGAAATAGCGCTTGGTCCAACGCAATGTCTCCTGCTGACCAAAGACTTCATCGCTATCTGCTGCGACAACACCCGGCGCTTCCTGGAAAAACGGATCAGAATAATGCCAAGGCTCAAGATCAGTCACATCGATATCGAAATGATCCGCCATCTGACGGTCCAGCTTGGCCTTCATGCGACGAAATTCATCTTCACTCAAGGTCGCAAACCAACCGAGGGAGCTGAACAGGCGGGCTTCATCGATTTCCTGCAGTTCAAGACACATGCGGTAGTGATCAGGAAAACCAATGGAACGAGCGGCCAGGTTACGAGCCTTGATCAGTTCGATCAGCTCTTCGTTGATCATGGGGCCGATTTCTTTGCTGGCTTCCCAGGTCTCATGACGCAATCCCATGTCCTTGCTGTTGCGAAGAATGTCCTTGATCTGGTTCATGGTAACTGTTTCACCAGACACTTGCGGACGGAAATTATTGACCTTGGCTTCGATCTTTTTCTGACGGCTGATCAAGTCGGCGAGGACTTCTTCTTCCAGGCAGTTCGGGACCATTTCCAGACGCTGAAGATGAGCCCAACGGCGAACCATATGATCCTGAACACCCGGATCGCTCAACCGTTTACTCAATTCTTCCAGCAGTTCACGGTTTCCCATCTTCAACTTGAGGGTGCGTTCCGCTTCCTCAAACGCATTGAAATCTGCTTCTGCACCAGTCATCAATGCTTGCCATTCTGCCTCGTTGCAAGCTATACGAAGTGGCTCAATTTCTTTGTCTCGTTCTTCCAGAATAGCTCGGAGAGCGTTTTCAGCTTCCTGATTCCCTATCACGATATGTCCTCCTGACTGGCGAAACAAAACGCTTTAACCGTCGCACTGGAAAGGTGTTAAACCAGTGCAGCGAATGTTGTATGTATTGAATACCCGAATCTTCCAAACTAGTGGAAATGAGAGCAATTTGCAAGAATATTTCACATTCAATGGGCAGGAAGGGGAAAAGCGCCCGGAGGGAAAATTTGAGTCCTTCGAATAGCATCACGTTATTACTCATTCTATCTTTGCTGCATGGCACAGATCGAAGTATACAGAGTACAACCGGAAGACGTTGATCCGGTAGAGGCGCGTGCGGTGGTGCGTGATGAAGAAGCGCATCATTTGCTACGTGTGCGTCGGGCAACTCCCGGTGACCAGTTGATCCTGATTGATGGGATGGGATCGGCCTGGAATGCGGTTTTCGATTCTGCTGCGTCAAAGACGGAAGCGCTTTGTTCATTGAAAGAGCATCTCGAACGATGGGGAGAACCAACGCTCAAAATCTCCCTGGGACTCGGGGTGCTCAAGGCGGACAAGTTCATGGACGCCGTTGACCAGGCAGTGCAGACCGGGGTATATGATGTCACACCTCTGGTCATGCGCCATAATGTCGCGTCCTGGTCACGCCAGCGTGCGGAAAAAACAGAGAAACGTGCTCTGAATGCTGCCAAACAGACAGCACGTGGGCTCGTGCCAGCCATTCATGACGAGCAACCATTGTTGTCCTGGTGCATCGAAAAAGCTGACACGGCATATCGTTTCTACTGCGATCCTGAAGGAGATGAACCTGTGGCAATTCAGGAAGGAAGCGAAATTGCTTTGATCATCGGGCCGGAAGGTGGTTTTCACGAGGATGAAATCGCTTTCCTGAAAGATCAAAACTGGACACCAATTTCGCTCGGTCCACGCAGGCTCAGAACCGAAACTGCTGTTCCAGTTGCCCTCGCACTGTTACATTCTGCGGAAACAGAACATAAACGATAACCCGACATAATGGGGGAGTAGATGGACATCAACGTAAACATCGATTCAGGCACGAAAAAGACTTCTGACAATGGTACCAAGCATTACCAGGTCGTAATTATCGGAAGCGGACCGGCCGGCTTGACATCCGCGATTTACACCGCACGCGCTGATCTGAACGTGCTGGTTATGGAAGGTTATGCCGCTGGTGGTCAGCTTATGATCACGACGGATGTGGAAAACTTCCCGGGATTCCCGGAAGGTGTCACCGGACCCGACTTGATGGACCAGATGCGCAAGCAGGCTGAGCGTTTTGGCGCAGAACTGCGCCAGGAGGATGTGACCAAAGTGGACCTGACCCATGGTCGTCCGTTCAAGCTGTGGGTAGAAGATGAAGAGATTCTGGCTGATAGTGTCATCATCGCTACCGGCGCCACGGCACGTTACCTGAACGTACCGGGAGAAGCCGATTTCAAGGGCTTCGGTGTGTCGGCCTGCGCTACCTGTGATGGCGCTTTTTTCAAGGATCTGGATATTGCCGTGGTTGGCGGTGGAGATACTGCTTTGGAAGAAGCCACATTCCTGACACGCTTTGCTACCAAGGTATACCTGATTCATCGCCGCAATGAACTGCGCGCTTCCAAGATCATGCAGCAGAAGGGGTTGGAGAATCCCAAGATTGAGTTCGTATGGGACTCCGTGGTGGAAGAAGTCATGGGCACACGTGAAGATGGCGTACAAGCCCTCAAGCTGAAGAATGTCAAAACCAACGAGTTTTCCGAGCTTCCGGTTCGTGGCCTGTTCATTGCAATCGGGCACACACCGAATACAACCCTGTTTGAAGGTCAGTTGGAACTGGATGAAACCGGCTACCTGATCGTGGAGCCAGGCACCTCAAAAACAAAGATCGAAGGCGTCTTTGCTGCCGGTGATGTTCGTGACAAGGTATACCGTCAGGCGATCACAGCAGCCGGAACCGGTTGTATGGCTGCTATCGAATGTGAACGCTGGATGGAGAGCGCTGAGTAGATTTTCTACTAAACCTGTTGTCATATCGGGAACCGGCAATGCTTTTGCCGGTTCTTTTGTTACTGCGAATTATAGTAAAGGATTAGAACATCGTTTCCTTTCAGGATCGCTTGCATCTTGGGGGTGAACTGGCTATATTTATTACCGGTTGATCGTGTTTCTGGAAAAATATTTGTCCGGAGGTGGTAGTGATCGAGACAATCAAATCCATAATCCTGGATTTTCACGAAGCACACCGTGAAACAGGTGTGCCACGACATCTGCATATTGAAACGATCCAGGGCAAAGCTTCTGTCTGTATTGGTGTGCGAAGAAGTGGCAAATCAACGTATCTATTCCAGGTGATCGAACAACTGCTGGCTAATGGAGTCGCGCATGAGAATATTCTGTATATCAACTTCTTCGATGATCGCCTGCATACCCTTCGTCATGAGGGCTTGAATTTGATATCAGAAGCTTATTATTCACTATACCCGGAGAAGAAAAATTCTGAAACGGTGTATTGTTTCTTCGATGAAATCCAGGCGGTGAATGGATGGGAATCGTTTGTTGATCGTCTTCTGCGGACTGAAATATGTGAAGTCTATTTGACAGGCTCATCTGCACATATGCTCTCGAAAGAGATTGCAACGCAGATGCGGGGGCGAGCTTTATCATGGGAAATATTCCCCTTTTCTTTTAAGGAATATCTGGATTGGAAAGGTGTTGATTACCACGGGACATTATCTTCGAAACAGCGTTTACTGGTACAGAAATCTTTTGCGGAATTCTGGGAGACCGGTGGTTTTCCTGAGGTGCGTAACCTGAACAGGAACCTCAGGATTAAAGTGTATCAGGAATATTTTCAAACCATCCTGTTGAGGGATTTGATAGAACGCCATGACATTTCGCATCCTAAAGCAGTATCTGATCTGGCACACTGGCTGCTTGACAATTGTGCATCGCTCTATTCAGTGAACCGATTGACCGGCTACCTGAAATCACTTGGACATAGTGTCCCCAAGGCTTCTGTGTCGGATTACCTGGAATGGCTTGAAGATGCTTATTTCCTTTTCACTGTGCGCATTTTCGATGCGTCCATGGCACGAAGCAATACAAATCCAAAGAAGATTTACTGTATTGATCATGCCCTGGTAACATCGGTGTCGTCCGGGATTTTGGTGAACTCTGGGCATCTCTTGGAAAACCTGGTGTTTGTAGCTTTGCGTCAGCATTATCCAAATATTTATTATTACAAGACAAAGCATGGTCGCGAGATTGATTTTATCGTACCGGTGAAAGGCCAGAACCATCTTCTGGTACAGGTTTGCGAGTCATTGGTTGATTCTGGAACTCGAGAACGTGAAATCAAGTCAATGCGGGAAGCGATGAACGAGCTAAGGCTCACATCCGGTATAATTGTCACAAGAAGCGAAGAAGAAACAATCGAAGTCGAGGAAGGGGGAATTACAGTAATACCAGTTTGGCGTTTTCTGCTGAACATTCAGACGGCTTGAATAAAACCGGATAACACTTCCAGCACATCCTTTTAAATCATGGCTGCTTCTTCGGAGGTAGCCTTATTTTGTTGTATTTTATAGAATAAACGGAGAAGTGAAAGCCTTATCTCGCGTAGTGTTTTTTCGTGTCAGCATTGTTCCTGTGGGCTGTGTTGCCTACTTTCAAAGATTGGGGAAACTGCAAGGGAGAGGTACGCATGGCTCAGTCATTGAAGAAGGTTATTGTGCTTGGCGGCGGACGCCAGGGGATGTCGGCGGCCTGGGATTTTCTGCGAAAAGATGGATACGAGGTGAAAATCGCGGATGCCTCGGCGGAATCACTGACAATAGCGCGGGAAAAACTGGAGCTGGATGAATCGCATACAATTCAGGTAAGTTGCACTGATGAAACGAAAGTCAGGGAACTGCTACGTGAAGCTGATGGGGCCGTGTTCGCGGCTGATTACGCGCTGAACGAGCAACTTACAGAGTGGGCCATTGCTGAACACTGTAATGCCATCGATTATGGTGGGAACCATACAGTTGTGGACAATCAGCATAAGCTTGATGTCCAGGCGAAGGAAGCAGGGGTCGCCATCGTACCGGATACAGGATTGACCCCAGGATTAGCCGGGATTCTTGTTGCCGGGGGGATCAGCAAGTTGGATACAGCACATGCCGCGAATATTCGTGTTGGAGGACTACCGCAGGAACCGATTCCGCCGCTGAATTATTCGCTGCTGTTCAGCGTACGTGGGCTGACCAATGAATACCTCGAACCCAGCGTGGTTATCGAGAACGGCATTGTTACAACCAAGCCATCCTTGACCGGACTGGAAATACTTGATTTTGAAGGACGTCAGTACGAAGCTTTTTACACGTCAGGTGGTGTCTCTACCTTGCCCCAGACATTCGGGGATCAGTTAAAGACGCTGGATTGCAAGACGCTTCGTTATCCTGGTCATTCCAGGCTGATCACTTTCGCGTTTGATATAGGGTTCCGGTCGGAAGAGGTTGTCAACATCAACGGACGCGATGTTGTGCCGCGTGAAGTGTTTGAAGCCATGCTGACAAATTCTTTGCCGCACAATGCGCCGGATGTCACCCTGATGCGGGTTACCGTGGTGGGGAAGAAGGACAACAAAATGGCGCGCGCTATATACACCATGGTTGACTACATGGACGAAGAGGACGGTTTCACTTCGATGCAACGCTGCACGGCCTGGCCGGGTACAATCATCCTGCATATGATTCTTGACGGTCGTTTGCAGGAACGTGGCGTGTTGTATCAGGAACGCTCGGTTGACACGGACAATATGGTGGCCTCGCTGTTAAAGCGTGGTATAGAAATTAACCTGGAAATTAAATAAAGCCAGTATGTAGTATAGAAATCAATCTGGAAATAAAATAGGCCAGTATATAGTGTAGAAATTAACTTGGAAATTAAATAAAGTCAGTATATAGTATGATAATTCACGAGATTCTTTGTTGAATTGAAAGCCGTTAGCCTGCTTCAGCAGGCTCCTCTTAGCACCCGGCTTTAGCCGGGTGAATGGGTATAACAAAATATATGAGCGCGCTTTAGCGTGCTTGTATGGGGTGGTATTGGGAGTACTTATCAGGAAAGCACCCTGAAGGGCGCTCTATATGATTATTGCCGCTTCCCCCCGGCTGAAGCCGGGGGCTAAGAGGAGCAGGCTAAAGCCTGCTAAAACAACGAGATAGAAATCTTTGATAGATATCAATGAGATAGAAATCTTTGATAGATATCAATGAGATAGAAATCTTTGATAGATATCAACGAGATAGAAATCGTTGGAAGATATCAACGAAATATAGCTACTCTTGAAAATAAATCGTCATGATAGTATCCAACGAGCGATCTATTGGTGATACGGAAAGAGGATATGGAAAAAGGGGACAGTTTCCTTTCCCTGGAATCAAGTGGTCCGATGCGTATATGGTTAGGGAAAGGTGGCTGTACCCTTTTTCATGCGAGCGGGCAGGAATCACACGGAAAAGGGGACAGTTTCCTTTTCCATGAATGTTGCAAGCGTATTCTGAATGCGTGCGAGGAAAAGGATCCCGTCCCCTTTTCACGGTAATCTCTATTATGTCGGAATAAAATCGAGAACAGTTATAGAAATCGTTGGAAGATATCAACGAAATAGAAATCTATGGAAAGATATCAATCAGCGAAAATTTCTGTTAAAACTGACAGGTGTTGGGCGCATGGAAAGGCTGCGCCATTTAAAAACGGTCAGGATTTCCGAGAAATGTCGTACTAAAGACAAGATCATTTAGGAACGAGATACAAGGTTGGGGGGATAGAAATGTCCGGTGCAAAGCAGGTCGCCGTGTTTGGTGGTGCGGATTGGGATGAAGGCGGGATCAACTGGGAATTGGGGTTCGATGTTGGCGCCTTGTTGGCTGAGCTGGGTTTTCAGGTTGTGACCGGGGGATATGGAGGCGCGATGGCTGCTGCCTGTAAAGGCGCAGTTGATGCCGGCGGCTCATCCTTTGGGTTCCTGCACGAGCCAGTTGAAGTGCGTAAACCGAATCCCTGGATTCAGGAATACAAGGTTTGTGAAGATTACCTGGACAGGATGGCGCATCTGCTTCGAATCCCGGTTGCGATTGCGTTGCCGGGCAGAAGCGGTACAATGGCTGAGATCGCAACTTCCTATGCTATGATGCGGCGTCATAATGATCGTATTCTTGGTATTTATTCGTCCTATTGGAAAACCCGCGCACGTGATGTTTTGGGTGAGATGCGACCGGGTGAAGATTCCAGCCTGTTCTGGTTCCATGATATGTTCCAGTTACGCATGAGGTTGGAGGCGTTATAGCGTGATTAATTCAGGTGATAAACTGGCTCGAAATTTCATATTAAACACAGCTTTTTGCCTGTTGGGGATGCTGCTGGTGTTCGGATGCTCAGGCCCGAAACAGGATGGAAAAGCTGGTGCGGAAAGTGTTTTCACCGGAATACAAGTACTGGTCACAGGCAATTCAAACGGGATGATTCAGCCCTGTGACTGTGAACTTGGTCCCTTGGGTGGGTTGGCGAAGAGGAAGACGTTATTCGACAGCCTCTCGGTAGGATCGCATACGATTCGGCTGGAGTTGGGTGGCATCGTTGATCCGTTGACGCCCGCGACTTCCTATCCTGCAATTGTCGCCGCGCTGGACAGCCTGTGTTATGATCTTGTTCTTCCCGGAGAAGGCGACAAGGGATTATGGGCAGAGGCGAGACTGCAGAAGCAGAAGCAATGGCAGGGACAGACCGGGCCGGTTTACCTGACACATGGTGACTACGTGGTGCAAGTGGCTGCATTCAGCGACGCATGGGGCTATTCAGAGTTGTCTCCAAAACAGCAAAACAGTATGAAAGCAGGAAATGTCGATTTATCGCTCTGGATTACGCATGTCCCGGATGATTCACTCATGCCGTTGCTTCAACGATTACCACATCCTGATCTGATCCTGGCAGGCGGATCGCAGATGACTTCGCCACAACCGGATACGTTGCTGGGGGTGCCGGTACAGCGTCCGGGAATTGACGGCATGGACCTGCTGGAACTGAAGATCAGTTTTTCCGGTGGGGAACCGGAAATCCGGTGCAACGTACATTGGGTGGATGAAACCATTCAGGAAGACGAAACCATACACAACATCCTTGCTGGAGTTGCTCGACGATGATCCCGAAAACCGATAACAGTTGGCTGAAGGTTGGCAGATCCGGTGTATACGCACCGCTGGTTCTGGGTGCGGCTATGCTTGCTCTGGCGTTGCTGGTTGCTATTGGTGTCTGGATGTTTATTTATCTCGCCGGGGAACCAAGCGACAAGCATGTGGAAGGGGAAGCACGGATTGTTGTTGAACGCGGCGCAGGTGCATGGCAGGTTGCGCGTGACCTGAAAGCCAGTAGCCTGATCAACAGTTCACGACGTTTTGTCTATCACTTGAAAGTTCGTGGCAAGACCAACGATCTCAAGTTCGGGATTTATGATATTCCACGCAGCGCCTCCATGGCGAAAATCGCTGATATCCTGACCACAGGGCAGGTTGCTACTGCGAAAGTCACGATTCCGGAAGGCTGGACCGCGCGTCAGATCGCACGTGAACTGGCCAACAATGATATCATCGACAGCGCTGCGTTTATGGACGCAGTCAACTCAGAGAAACTGGCTGAATCGCTTGCTGTGGAAGGCAAAACGCTGGAAGGCTTCCTTTTCCCGGAAACGTATCTGTTCCCCTATGGCATGTCGGCGGAAGAAGTTGTAACCACAATGGTGAATACCTTTAAAGCGCAGGTTGGGGATAGCTGGTGGAAGGAAGCGCAAGAACATAAACACGGCCTTCAGGGGATTGTGATTCTTGCCAGCATTGTGCAGGGAGAAGTGATGCAGGATGAGGAAGCGCCGGATGCTGCCGCCCTGTATCACAATCGTCTGCGCAAAGGGATGAAGTTACAGGCCTGTCCTACGGTTCAGTTCCTGTTGCCGGAACCACGCAGATTGCTGAACAAAGACCTTGAGATTGATTCTCCGTACAACACGTACAAATACAGCGGCCTGCCACCGGGACCGATAAACAACCCCGGATTGGCCGCATTGAAGGCAGCGCTGCATCCCTCGGACAGCCCATGGATATACATGGTAGCCAAGGGCGATGGTAGCCATACATTTTCAACAACCTTGCGTGAGCATAACGCCGCGAAAGCGAAATTCGATGAAGTGCGGCGTCAAGTTACACGTGAACAACGAAGCCAACGGAATTCCAATTGAATATCCTTCAACTTGATCCCATTGCCGGGCTGAACGATGCCCAACGAGTGGCAGTAGAAACGACAGAAGGTCCGGTGCTGGTGCTGGCCGGGGCGGGTAGTGGTAAAACACGAGTGCTGGTGCACCGAGTAGCGCATATCATCAACCAGGGACTGGCCAAACCGTGGCAGATCCTGGCAATGACCTTTACCAACAAGGCTGCAAACGAGCTCAAGGAACGTGTGCACCAGATGGTCCCCGGTGGTGATGCAGTTGCCGCTGGTACGTTTCACTCGACATTTCTTCGTCTCCTGAAACGTGAAACCGAAGCGTTGGGCTATCCTAAAGATTTTTCTGTATTTGACAGTGCAGATTCTGATCGGTTGATCAGGATGATCATGAAGGAAATCGGTGAAGAGAATATCAAGCCGAAATCCGTAAAAACAGCGATCAGTCGTTTGAAGAACGAACTGGTAACCCCGGCGCAGGCCCAGGAGGTGGCGCAATCAGATTACGATAAACTGGTTGCCAAAGTGTACGCGGAATACGAAAAGCGACTGGTCAACCATGCCGCCATGGACTTTGATGATTTGCTGGTCAGGCCGCTTCGATTGTTCCGGCAGCATCCCATGATCCTGAATAACTGGTCAAGTCGTTGGAAATATATTCATGTAGACGAATACCAAGACACCAACATGGCGCAGTTTGAGCTGGTGAAATTGCTGGCCGGTCCACATCCGAACCTGTTTGTCGTTGGTGATGATGATCAGTCCATTTACAGTTGGCGTGGTGCGCGTGTGGAGAACATCTTCCAGTTCCGCAATGCTTTTCCCGGCGCCAAGGTGTTCAGGCTGGAGCAGAATTACCGCAGTACGCAGGCGATTCTCGATCTGGCGCATGCAGTAGTAGCACGCAGCAGCAAACGTGAAGAGAAACGGCTCTGGACCGAAAAGAAGGGCGGAATGAAGCCGGTGGTGATCGAGGTCGCCACTGATACCGATGAAGCCGCAACAGTCGCTGATAAAATCAAACTTGCCATCAGCAGCAATAAACGCAGCTATTCCGATATCGCTATCCTGTACCGTACCAACGGGCAGTCGCGATTGTTTGAAGATGTGCTGCGATCCAAACGAATTCCCTACCAGGTGATCGGCGCGTTGGCCTTCTATGAGCGGAAAGAAGTAAAAGATGCGATCAGTTACTTCAAGTTATGCATGAACCCGCGTGACGAGGTGGCGCTACGTCGTATCATCGCCGAACCTCCGCGCGGAATTGGTGACCGGACGCTGGAAACGCTGATCGATTGGGCGCGTGAGCATGACGAATCCATCACCAAGGCGATGGAGATATCGGATATGCTGGAAGGATTGTCTACACGCGGGGCGAATGTCTGCAAGAAGTTCGCTGCACAAATAGAAAACTGGCGCAAATTGCTGGAAACGGAACCGATTTCAAAATGGGCGCAACGTGTACTGGAAGAATCCGGTTACCTCGCAAGGTTGCAGGCGGAGAAGTTTGTCGGCGAGACCCGTATGGAGAACATCGAAGCGTTGATTTCCAGCATGGCAGAATTTGAACAGAACGGTGGTACTACACTTGCGGAATATCTTGAACAGGCGGCGCTGGCGACAGATCTGGACAAATACAACCCGGACGAAGACAGTGTTCGTTTGATGACTGTCCACGCAGCCAAAGGGCTGGAGTTCCCGCTGGTGTTCGTAACCGGGCTGGAAGACAAGATGTTTCCGTTGGAAATCGAATGGTCGGACAGTCCCAAGGATACGGATGAAGAACGCAGGCTGTTCTATGTCGCGGTAACACGGTCGATGGAAGAGCTTGTCCTGACCCATGCTGCACAACGCAGGAAATGGGGACAGCCGGTTCTGGCCAGTGCCAGCAAGTTTCTGAAGGAAATCCCTGACGGCGCTTGCGAACGGGAAAGCACGATATCCAGCAGTTTCCAGGGATCTCTTTTCGGGACATCGGCGTTTCGAAATGAGGTGAAGTACAGCGATCGGAACAGCGCTTCGAGATCTAACACGACAGTTACACGAACGCGTGTCACTCGTGAACGTCAAGCTGTTCCGGCGCCTCGAAGACAACCGCAGGCGCCGCCTGAAGAGATTCCTGCGATTCATGCCGGAGAGCTGGTTATGCATGAGACCCTGGGCAAGGGAATTGTGCTGAGTATGCAGCGATTTAAGGGCGATATCAAAGTTGTTGTTGAGTTTGAAGGCGGTGATGAACGAACCCTGTTGCAGAGCAGGGCGCGTCTTAGGCCTGTAAAGGATTAGGGGGCGGGAATGCGACGGCTATCGGCATTTCTACTGTGTACGGTCATTCTGGGATTCATGCTGGCAGGTCCGGCAGGTGCGCAACGGGCAAGGTCCGAGTCGGATTTCGTATATGCGAAAAAGCTGTACGAAGACGGTTTATACGACCTTGCAGCAGAAGCGATGGAGAACTACGTCGCAGCTTTCCCGGACAGCCCGCATCGTGTAGAAGCGTCCTTGTTGCTGGGGGAAGCGCTGTTCGCTGACGGCAAATACGAAGAAGCCCAGGAAGCGTTTCAGTTGCTGCATGCGCGTTATCCGGACAACAAACGCGGGAAGGAAGCGTTGTTCCGAGTGGCCGATTGTTACGCGCAGCTTGGTGACCGGGACCGTCAGGCAAGAGCACTTCGCCGTTTCACCATTTTTTATCCATCTGCCCCGGAAACCCCCGCAGCGTTGTTACAGGCGGCTCAGATATATGTGGAAGATGAACGCTGGGCTGATGCTGAAACGCCAATCCAGTTGATTATCAACCAGTACAAGGATTTTCCCAGGTTGTTGGACGCCCGTCTGTTATGGGCGGAAGTGCTGGCAGGACGTGAAGAATATGACCTTGCGATTGCCGAAGCCCGGCATATCAGCGAAAACGCCCAGGATGACGACGTTGTGGCCCGGGCGTTGGCGTTAAAAGCACGTTGGCAGAATGCGATTAACGATACCGCAGGCGCGGAGAAAACCTGGCGTGAAGTATTGGCGAAACAGCCGAAATCTTCCTATGTCGGGGAAGCGCTGACTTTCATCGCCCATCGCATGCTTCAAAGCGAGCAGGTGCGTTCCGCGGACAGCCTGCTGCAAAAAGCCCTGTTGACTGCAACAGACCCGGCAGCTAAAGACGCGATTCATCTGTCGTTGGGTGATGCTCGTTTCATGGCCGGCAAATACTCTGATGCGCTTAAGGAATACGAAACGGTAACAGACGGCGAATCCTCGGCAGTGCTTTTCCGTAAAGGGCTTGCGCTGGAGATGCTGCAACGGGATCGTGATGCGGTCTCCATGTATATGGCTGTTATGAACACTGATACAGCCGCTTTCAGGGACGCTGCGTTGTGGCGGGAGGCGGCATTGAGCGGTGATCCCAAGCTGTATCTGACAGCAGAAGAGACCTTTGCGGACACATTGGCGCGTGCGGAAGCACTGTATCTTGCCCTGTACAGCTATGGTGGTATTGATCCAACCATGAGCATCTCACTGGCGGAGTCGTTGCTGGTGCGCTATCCCTGGAGTCGGCGTGTTGATGATGCCGCGTTGTTGCGTGCCGGGGCATTGACCGTCACTGGACAACTGAAACTGGCACGTGCAGCCTATGATCAGTTCGCCCAGGTGTTCCCATTCAGCCCCTATTCGCCTTTCGCATCGGCTCGCAGTGAATACCTGACTGATCATGTGATCCAGACGGATGAACCGCATCTGGCGCTCGCGGACTTGCTGGCGCGTGTACCCACAAAGTACGATCCCTGCGAATTCACGCTTGATCTCGCGCAAGTATACCTGGAAGAATTCAAGCGTTATGACGAGGCGGAGCGTGAACTGCGGAAACTTCTGGACGACAAGGAATGTGACAAGTCTATCCGTGATCGTGCTACGGTTATGCTGGCGCGTGTCATTGTCAGCCGTTGGAACAAGTGGAAAGCGGTACAGTTGAATGTGGTTACCGATCAGGATACAAGTCAGGCTGTGATGGAGATGGCTTCGCGTATCGCACGGCAGCTTGAACCTGTCATCAAGGAGATGAAGGCAGATAACGGTGCAAAACTCCAATACGAATACGAACTGATACAGCTTCGTGCTTTGACTTTGCCGCTTGACCAGCGAATCTCCTACAACCGGAAGGCATGGAGCGACTATCTCGACGCTCATGTCCAGCCCTGGCAGGCTTCCGCAGTATACCTGAACCTGGCGAAAGCCTATGCTGTGCCTGCTGATGGAGATACGGTTTCTACATCCGATGTCGCGCAGTTATATATCGA
Source organism: bacterium (assembly GCA_963669175.1). Taxonomy (GTDB): domain Bacteria; phylum Electryoneota; class Electryoneia; order Electryoneales; family Electryoneaceae. The sequence goes on along the minus strand of OY769902.1, from coordinate 3,821,670 downwards.
TACGTTGCTGGAACGCTGGCCCTATTCGAAAGAAGCCGATGAAGCCCTCCTTCTTTCGGCCAAACTGGCGCGTGAAAAAGGTGATGCTACAACCTCACAGGAAGCGCTTCGTCAGGTCGCGGATCGTGCTGAAGGACCGTTGAAAATCGAAGCGATGGAAAAACTGATCCGTAATGATGGGCTGACAACAGAAGAACGTATTGAGCTGATGGACCAGGTTCGCCGAATCGCATGGTATCATCCTCTGGTCGAAGAACTGGATCTGCTCGAAGCGGAATTGCTGGTTCAGGAGGGACGTTACAACGCAAGCAAATGGGCGCTGGAACACTCGATGAGCACATTTGATCCCGGAAATCCGGGCCTGATTATCCTTGGCGAAGAATCCGGTACGCAGGATTTCTGGCTGGCAAAGTCATTTGAAGGGCAGGACGCTGCTGATAAGGCTGAGGTGTATTACCGTCGTTACCTGACTACCAATCCAGATGGCGACTATGTGAATGAAGCGCGGCTCAACCTGGCGAACATTTACATGGATCGTGGCAAGTATGATCAGGCCGCGGACTTGTACCGCCGTATGCTGGGTGAAGAAACCGAGCTGAACTCGCGCATTATTGCCCATAGAAGACTTACCGGAATCCAGTTCGCCAGTGGAGAATACGACCTGGCGCGTGAAACAGCGCAAAAAGCAGCAAGTATTGATATAGACACGGATTCAATCTTCGCCTATGACCAGCTTTCGGTGGTCTGTCTGTACCGTAGTGGACAATCCAGCCGCACGGAAGGGGAGATCGCCCGCTTGGAGCGCAAGTACAAGGATCGCCCAGACTGGGAGAACGCCGAGGCGCGGTTCTGGCTGGAGCGTGGACGCTGGTACACAAGGCTGAAGAGCTGGCCGGAAGCACAACGCGCCTATGAGCGTGTGATTGAAAAATACGCCCGTTCAACCTGGACACCTTATGCGCGTTATGAGTTGGGGCGTGACTACCTGACGAGGAACCTGTTCGAGGAAGGACTGGATATCCTTACGTCAATGCCGGACCGTTACCCGGAACATCCGGTAATGGGGCAGGTATACCTGACGCTGGGGAATTATTTCATTGAGAATGGTAACATGACGGACGGCATTACTGCATACGAACGTGTTCTGGCAGATGAGACCAGTAAATCGCTCTGGCCGACTGTTCTGCGTAACCAGATACAGGCGTACAAAGCGGCCGGGTTTTACGCCGGAGCGTTGAAGGTAGCGCTGGCATATCTCGAGCTTTATCCGAATGCGGATGACGTATTCGAGATGAAAATGCAGTTGGGACAGTTCTATGTCGGCACGGAGCAATATGAAGCCGCTGTAGACCTGTACAAGGAACTTATCGTCTATGCGGATGTAGAAAACGAGGCTGCCTGCCAGTTCTTCATCGGAGAGGCGCTGGAGAAACAGGGACGTTATGCGGAAGCGATAATTGAATATTTGAAGGTTAAATACCTGGGCAAACCGACAAAACTGCAATGGGCGATTACTGCATTGTACAATGCCGGACGGTGTTATGAGCGTCTGGATCAACCTGAACGGGCCATGGAATTGTATCGTCAGATCGTAACCCGGGAAGGATTGGGGAGTCCGTTCGGACGTAAAGCCCAGGAGCAGGTTGACCGGATTGCGGCATCTTTGCAGGAACGTGAATAATGGACCCGTTGATGCGAAAAGGGATGTCGCGGCTTTTCAATGGCGTCAGCAGGCGAGTAATGCTTGAATACAAGCGGTTACCATACCTGAAGCAGGGATGGAACGTATACAATAAAACGGGCCGGAAGTGGAAATACCGGATTATGGTGCGCTATTCGGATTGGATGATTGAACGTGGATTGCGAAGCCTGGAGCAGTGGCATTATTCGATATGGGAGATCGGTTCCGGCCGAAGGAGTAAAAAGTGAGACCAAATAGTCTGCGAGAAGCTGTAGGGCCATTCTGGCTGAATCGTCATGTGGAAGAGGCGATAGCTGAAGATCTGGGCAATCGTGGTGATATCACCTGTCAGGCAACCATGTCGCCGGAACTGGAAGGCAAGGCGGAACTGGTCGCCAAGCAGGATGGAGTGATTGCCGGAATCGATTGGGCGGTTGAATGTGGCAGGAAAGTAAATCCACCTGTTAAATGGGAGTTTACCGTTCAGGATGGCGATCATGTCACAAAGGGGCAGGTTATTGCCACGGTTATGGGATCGCTGACGGGAATTCTGATATCAGAACGCACTGCTATCAACGGATTAGCCCGGCTCTGCGGTGTGGCAACCATGGCTGCACAAGCTATTGAACTGGTCAAGGGTACTAAAGCCTGTGTGTTTGAAACACGCAAAACCACACCGGGATGGCGATTGGCTGAAAAATACGCGGTTCGTATGGGCGGCGCGAAGAACCATCGGTTGGGCCTGTATGATGAAATCCTGATCAAGGAAAATCACATTGAATCTGCCGGTGGGATTCGTGAGGCGCTGCAGGCTGCCAAAGTCTGGCGTACAGAATTCAAGAAGAGCTGGGATAAAGATGTTCCTATTGAAATCGAAGTGGAGAACCTGGACGAACTGAAAGAAGCGTTGAAAGAACAACCGGAACGTATCCTGTTAGATAATTTTACGCCTGACTTGATGAAGCAGGCGGTGGAGATAACTGACGGCGCTTGTGCGCTGGAAGCGTCCGGCGGGATTACGCTGGCCAATATCCGAATTTACGCAGAGACCGGAGTGGATCGGATCTCGCTTGGCGCTCTTACTCATTCAATTATTCCACTTGACCTTTCTCTGTTAGTGCGAGCTTAATACATTATTAACTTGGATTCGATAGGTACTACACCTATGTTGTCGCACCCGATAGCATGATTGCATCGGGAGTTATGCTGTTCTTTCCAGTTTTGGGTTGCTTGTTGTTGTTCCCGTCATGTCACACGTGCGAAAACCACGCACGCAAGACATGACGGAACCTGGATATGTCACACGTGCGAAAACCACGCACGCAAGACATGACGGAACCTGGATATGTCACACGTGCGAAAACCACGCACGCAAGACATGACGGAACCTGGATATGTCACACGTGCGAAAACCACGCACGCAAGACATGACGGAACCTGGATATGTCACACGTGCGAAAACCACGCACGCAAGACATGACGGAACCTGGATATGTCACACGTGCGAAAACCACGCACGCAAGACATGACGGAACCTGGATATGTCACACGTGCGAAAACCATGCACGCAAGACATGACGGAACTAAACTCGCAGCTCGATATCCGTTGTGTCAGGTCTTCTCTGGCGTTGTGTCAGGTCTTGGCACGCGAAGCGGGTTGTGACCTGACACGAACAGCATTGAACAGGTAAGAGAAGCACAGGTTTCCAGATTTGACGTGACTGGGAATCCTGCAGTTTTAACTCATTGGAGAAGAAAATGAGCGATAACCAATCGCTTGGACGGTTTACTTTTGTATTGCACTCGCATTTGCCGTATGTCCTTTCACATGGACGCTGGCCGCATGGTATGGTCTGGCTTTCAGAAGCAGCAGCCGAGACTTATATCCCGCTTTGGCGTGTGTTCAAAAAGCTGAATGACGAAGGGCGGAAGATAGCTGTCACCATCGGTATTACTCCGGTACTGGCAGAGCAGCTTTCTGACGATACTTTCAAGGCAGAATTCCTTGATTATCTCGAGATGAAACGTCGTGCGGCGGAAACAGACCTGGCGGACTTCGAGGAACGTGAAGAAACCGAGATGGCCGAGACCGCGCGTTTCTGGATTGACTGGTATCGTGGAGTCGAAGAAGACTTCCGTGGTGAATTGAACCAGGATATCGTGCAAGCTTTCCGCAAGTTGCAGGATGACGGCGCGATTGAGATCATCACCTGTGCAGCGACTCATGGCTACCTGCCCCTTCTGGGGACGGATGAAGCGGTAGAGGCGCAGATCAAGGTCGGTGTTGAGACCTACCGCAAACATTTCGGACGTGATCCCAAGGGTATCTGGCTGCCGGAATGTGCGTATCGTCCCGGTTATCACTGGATTCCGCCGGAAGGGGATGAAAGTGATGGCTTTGACCGTACCGGTGTTGAACAGTATCTGAAGAAATACGGCATCCGTTATTTCATCGTGGATACTCACCTGCTGAAGGGCGGCAAGGCGTTGGGTGTGTACCTCAATCGTTTTGAAGGCTTGCGTCAGCTCTGGGAACAGGCCGAAACCGGGATGAAAGAACAGGTGCGTGACGAAGAGGTTGAGAAAACCCCGTACCGTCCGTACTGGCTGGCAGATACAACACTTGGCGGAGAACCGGTCGGTATTCTGACCCGTGATCCCAAAACCAGCCTCCAGGTCTGGTCCGGTGAATACGGTTATCCCGGTGATGGCAATTACCTGGATTTCCACAAGAAGCATTTCCCGGGCGGGCATCGTTACTGGCGTGTAACAAAAGCCTCTGCCGATCTGGGCGAAAAAGAACTGTACAGCGTGAATTCGGTGGAAAAGCGCTTGCAGGAAAACGCTGACCATTACGTCAATCTGCTGACAACAGTGCTGAAGGAATCGGACAGCATTCCGTCTACAGACCGAATGGTTATGAGCCCGTTTGATACGGAACTGTTCGGACATTGGTGGTTTGAAGGGCCGCGCTGGCTGGAGAAAGTGCTTGCTCAAGTCGACGATTCCCCAAATCTGACTGCTTCGACCGGAAGTGAGATCATGGTTGCTCCGGATCAGGCGCCGGTGGTTCAGCTTCCGGAAGGTTCCTGGGGCGAGGGTGGTTTCCACTATATCTGGTACAACGACAACACCAAGTGGACCTGGCCGGAAATCTACCGCTGCGAAAAGAAGATGACTGAGTTCGCCCGTAAATACAGCGACAGCTATGGTGATCTGTACCATGCGATGCAGCAGCTTGCACGTGAGCTCCTGCTGATGGAATCCAGCGACTGGCAGTTCCTGATCAGCACTGTTGCGGCACAGGATTACGCAGAACTTCGGTTCACTCAGCATGTTCGAGACTTCGATTTGGTTGCGACGGTTGTCGAAAAGCTGGCCAGTAACCAGGAATTGACTGAAGAAGAGCAGGAACGGTATAGCGCGATCTGCGAACGTGATGTCCTGTTCAAGGATGTGGAGCCGAAAAACTGGGCGTAACAAGGGGGTATCGTGCCCGAAATGCGTCATGACCCGGTGCAGCGCCGGTATGTGATTATCGCACCGCAACGAACCCGGCGACCATCGGATTTCATTGAAGCCAAACCTGAAATCAATGACGATGACAATCCTTTCCTGCCCGGCAGGGAAGGGGAGACCATGCCGGAGATTTACGCGGTTCGGGATAAGAACAGTAAACCGAACCAGCCTGGTTGGACGCTACGAGTGATGCCCAATAAATACCCGGTACTCAAGGTCGAGGGAAGCCTGGACCGTGAGGGGATCGGGGTATATGACCGCTTGAACGGTGTCGGCGCACATGAACTGGTGGTGGAGTCACCCAACCCAACGGATGACTTTGCCAGCATGCCGACCAGCCAGGTGGTGGATGTGTTGAAGGCATGGCGGGAACGGTTGATCGACTTGATGCGCGATCGCCGTTTCCGCTATGTGCTTGTCTTCCGGAATCATGGGAACCGTGCTGGGGCGAGCATGTCCCATCCGCATTCGCAGATTGTCGCATTACCCATTACGCCACAATTGATAGCTGTGGAAATGGATTCTGCGGGCAAATATTTCGAGGACAAGGAACGCTGCCTGTTTTGCGATATCATGAAGCAGGAATTGCGTGAAAACCGCAGGATTGTTGTCGAACGGGACCGATTCATTGCCTTTGTGCCATACGCCAGCCGTTCGCCCTTCGAGATGACTGTCATGCCACGTTACCATTCTTGCGACTACCGTAATACCGGCTATGATGACCTTCAGCAACTGGCGGAAGTATTGCAGGAAGCTCTGCAAAGAATGGCTATCGGCCTGGAAGATCCTCCATACAACCTGATGCTGCACAATTGCCCCAACATGGAAACCTTTGAACCACAGCCAACACGCTGGAAAACTGTTCCCTATGACTGGCACTGGCATATTGAAATTGTGCCACGCCTGGGCAGTTACGCCGGCTTCGAACTGGGGACCGGACTGTATATTAATCCCATGGCCCCGGAGCAGGCGGCGGAATACTTGAAGGCAATGAAAGTGTGATGCTTAATTAGGAATTAGTAATTAGGAATTAGGAATTTCTCTGGAATTAAGAATTAAAAATTAAGAATTAAGAATTGAAAAGAAGATTTGGATAGAGCTTGTTGTGCTTTGGCTGTAGATGAGTTTTTATATTGATCAACTTTACAACTTTACAACTTTACAACTTTACAACTTTATAACTTTACAACTTTAGAACTTTTCAACTTTCCAACTTACAAAGATGCCCAAAACATACGACATAAGCATAGTAACAGCCCACCGGAACGATTCGGAAAACCTGACTCGTTTACGGGACAGCTTGGTTGTGCAATCATGGCCTGAAGACAGGTATGAGTGGATCATCATTGACGATGCCAGTACGAAGCCCTTGCCTGAGTGGGTGACCAAACCAGAGAGTCTGCCGTTTCGACTTCATTTTATTCAAGCCCCGACTCATGAGGGACGGGCCAGGGTACGGAACCGTGGGATCGAAGCAGCCAAAAGCGACATCATCGGGTTTCTGGATGCCGATACCCAGGCGAACCGGTTATGGATTGAAACCCTGGTCCGTGGGGTTCGAGAAAGTGGCGGTGTTATCGTGGGCAGGCTGATACCGCATCCGGACATGAACCTGACTGCGTATCTGAAATACTACCATACACGTGGCGCTGCAAAGCATAACTTCGGCGAACGTGTGCCCGGAAAGTACTTCACTACCTGCACCTCGGCTGTGCCTCGTTCGCTGCTGGAACGTACCGGTGGTTTTAACGCCGATATTTCATCGTGGGGCGGTGAAGACCTCGAGCTGGGGATACGGTTCGAGAAGGCCGGTGCGGCTTTACACTATGATCCTCGTGCCTGGGTGTTGCATTCACATGATATAACCTGGCTGAAGGCAGAAGGGCGATACAGGGAATACGGGAAGATGACTGTCCCGAAGTTGATTTCCCTGCACCCGGAAATAAAGGACTTACTTACACTTTCTATTCTTGACAGGCAGGAGGGGGTAAAAAAGGAGGCTCGCCGTGCTGTTGTACGAGCGCTACTGAACCCCTATCTATATCAACTTGTAAAATGGTGCTATATAAAAGCGCCCACATTACCCTGGCCGGACCTGGTTTTTGACTACATGGTGTTCTATCTCTATTCACAACCCTATCTGGCCGGATTTGAAGGAACACGGGAACAGGAAAACGGGAGGTAACATGCCTACTCTTGGAAACATTATAGATGGGAAGCAGGTCGCCGCAGATCTTCGTGCGGAACTGAAGGAAGAAGTTGCGAAACGGATCGCCAATGGGTATCAACCAGGATTGGCGTTGATTCTTGTGGGATCCGATCCGGCATCCAAAGTATATGTCGGTATGAAACAGAAGGCCTGTGAAGAGCTGGGAATTCTGTCGCTCGTAATGCAGATGCCGGAAGACACGACGCAGGAAGAACTACTCAGGCGAGTCAACGAAATAAACGAGGATACCCGTTTTCACGGTCTCCTGGTACAATCGCCAGTTCCGAAGCATCTTGATGAGGATGAAGTCGTTCGAGCTATTCGCCCGGAAAAGGACGTGGACGGGTTCCATCCGTACAATGTCGGGTTGCTGGCGCTGGAACAGCCACGTTTTGTCGCGTGTACCCCGTTGGGTATCATGGAATTGCTGAACCGCTACAACATCGATCCCTCGGGCAAGCATGCGGTGGTTATCGGTCGCAGCCATATTGTCGGCACTCCGATGGCGCTCCTCCTGAAACAGAAAGCGAAAGGCGCTAATGCAACGGTTACTATTTGCCATAGCCGTACCCAGAACCTGCCGGAGATGGTTCGTTCCGCAGATATCGTGATTGCCGCCATCGGTTCACCTCAGTTTGTCAAAGGGGACTGGATCAAGGAAGGGGCGGTGGTGATTGATGTGGGCGTGAACCGTGTGGAAGACGCTACAAAGAAACGTGGGTATCGCCTGGTTGGAGATGTCGAGTTTAATGTCGCGAAAGAACGCGCTTCGTATATCACCCCGGTTCCCGGCGGAGTTGGTCCCATGACAGTCGCCATGCTGATGAAGAGTACTGTCAAGGCGGCGGACTGGATGCAGAAGTAGCCCGGCCATTTGTGCGCCTTTCGGCATCTGTCCGGCTGGGTTCCGCCAGTAATATGACGAGATTCCCGGTCAATACACCTCGGCGTACAAGGCGGGGATGACATGGTTTGGAAGATCAGTAAAGAAAAAACGGGCGTTCACTTGCGTGAGCGCCCGTTTTCCGGTTGATGAGAGTCTAAAGGAAGACTTTACTCATCTTCTGTTTCATGTATGATCCGGCGTTCGACCCGACGCTGCCCATTCGACGGGACATCACCAGCTTCAACATTGATTTGAAACTCTTCCGGAAGGTCTTCACCTGGCCCGGCTGTCGCTTCGATCTGAATTGTCATCTCGCCGCTTTCATTGCTGTTGACATCCACATAATAGCTGCCACCAGCGCCAAGATGAGCTTGAAGCTCTGCAACAATGGCGGCTTCAATTTCTTCGTCATTCATGCCACGAGCGTTAATGGTGATATGACCGCCAGTCAAGGCTGCAAGAGCGTTGCCGCCCGCTTCCACGGTCACGTTGTCAGAGGTCATGGTCAAGGAGTTTACATCGCTGACCAGGTCGGTCATGGCAGTACGAATACGTTTCTCCGCTTCTTTTTTCTCAACACCGTTAAAAGCGAAATTGAGCTGAAGCTGGTCGTTAGTCATGCTGATTGTGCTGGATGTGACCCCTTCAATGCCTGCTGTAGCAGAAAGGATCTCATCCTGTGGGATTTCAAGAGTAGGAAGTTGTACGGTTACAATGCTTCCAAGCGTTACTGTATAGGTTGCCGGGATGAATACCAGGGCCAGGAATATGGCGGCCACAACACCGAAACCTACGGCTGTACTGATCAGGGTCTTCATGGTTCGTTCTCTCCTCGAGTTGGAGGCCGCCGCTTTTACCCGTGTCATGGTACGCTCATAGTGAAACGGTTCCGGCTCTTCTGTCGCGAGGTCCTGGAGTCCCCGCTCAACTTGCCTGGGCAATTTTTCCTTCATGTCCAGTCTCCTCTTCAGTTAGTGCCAGGTACCGTTCTCGCAATTTCGCGCGTCCTCGTGACAGACGGCTTTTTACAGCGGACGGACTTGCCTTTTGTACGGATGCGACTTCGTTTACACTGAGCCCAAGAACTTCGAACAACACCACCGCTTCCCGTTGCTGAGCTGGTAATCCCTGCAGAGCCAGCCTTACAGCTTCCTTCTCTTCGAAGGGAAGCGATGTGTCTGCCGCTTTGTCACCGACAGCTTCCAGCGATACCAGGTTTCGCAGCCACTTTTTTCGTTTCTGGCTGCGGTAGGTGTTCCGCAGGATTCGCAGCATCCAGACCTTGAACCCGGCTTCATCACGCAGGCTTTTCAGTCCACGCCAGCCCTTGATTAAGGCGGTCTGCAGCAGATCATCCCCATCGGAAACCGAGCCCGCCATCGCACGAGCGTAGCGTAGCAGTTCCGGGTAGACCGGTTTTACCAACTGTTCAAAATCCATGGCGCCTTTCCAGTGAACCTCACCGGTGAATATCTTTGCGGTTCAACCACAAGACGCTCTCCGGCGAGAACAGGTCGCAGCCGTCTCGGCGCTCTTCGAGACGAACCTCCAACTCCAGAATATGATACTTCACACTGGAAAATGCCATTGGAAAAACGTAGGTTCACGCCGACAAACAGAGGAAACCATGTCTACCGATACCAATACCATTCAGATTGCTACTCTCGCTGCCGCACTTGTACTGCAACAGGATAGTGAAGCGGAAAAAATCATTGCAGAGTCGCGTGATGCGGGAGTTGAACGTGAGGCCATACGTGAAGCTATCCTGCAAACTTATCTCTTCGATGGGTATCCGACAGCGCTGGAGGGCATGGTCCTGCTGGCGAAGGTTTGGCCCGGCACACCGGAACCTGTGGAGGAAGGGGACTTTGCCGAGTGGGAAACCTGGCAGGAACGAGGTTGGGAACTGTACCAGAAGATTTATGGCAATGTATCAGGCAAGTTGCAGGCGAATGCACGTGCCGCTACACCAGAGTTGGCACGGTGGATGATTGTTGAAGGGTATGGCAAGGTGTTGTCACGTGGGATTCTGGACACACGCGAACGTGAGCTGGTTAATGTTGCGGTTTTGACAGTCAAACAACGTCCCCGTCAATTACACAGTCATTTGCGCGGTTCACTTCGGGTTGGCGCGAATATGGAGATGTTGAACAAATTGCTTGATACCATGCGTGATCGGCTGAATGCACCGGGAGTAGATGCTGCAAGATCCCTGTTGGATACAATCTGAGATTTTACGAGTTGAATTTTATCTCGATTGAATTTACAGGATAGACAGGATGAGAAGGATGCCAAGGATAAACAACTGTATTATGGATTAGTACTGGACAGGTTCTTTGTGGAGATGAATGTAAATCATAACAAAACAATAGATTATAGAATGTATTTCTGTCAATATGGCAGAAGAATGGCAGGTAGTTTGGTAAGGACAGCTTTTCTGATTTATAACAAATTGCGGTCAAATAACATCCTGAATGTGCAATCTCACAGACGTGTACATGGGTAAGAAAACCATACTCGCCAGTATAAACGCCAATTAGCGGTTTGTGAATTCCGTCTTGTGAAGTTTCGCCTCCAATCCCATCCCTTGAAACGACGCTGATAAACCAACATGGCACACCCCTTGCATACCGTTTTTGCGAACGTCAAAACGCGTAAACTTGAACAAAAATACATGAGGGTAACAACCATGGGTAAGGTAATTGGAATTGACCTGGGCACGACCAACTCCTGCGTAGCAGTGATGGAGGGTGGCGAACCTACGGTTATCCAGAACGCAGAAGGCGCACGTACAACTCCATCCGTCGTAGCCTTTACCAAGTCCGGCGAACGTCTGGTTGGCGCACCCGCCAAACGTCAGGCGATCACCAACCCCGAGAAGACCATTTTCTCGATCAAGCGGTTCATGGGCCGGAAGCGGCAGGAAGTAGGATCGGAAATTGAATCTGTGCCTTATGAGGTCATGAATGGTTCCAACGGACTGGCGCAGGTAAAAATAGATGACAAGAGTTACACCCCGCCAGAAATCAGCGCGATGGTCCTGCAGAAGATGAAGCAGTCTGCAGAAGATTATCTTGGCGAAAAGGTCACCAGCGCGGTGATCACGGTTCCGGCATACTTCAACGATTCACAGCGTCAGGCAACCAAGGACGCCGGTGAGATCGCCGGGCTGAAGGTAGAACGTATCATCAACGAGCCGACCGCGGCGGCGTTGGCGTACGGTCTGGACAAGAAGAAAGATGAGAAGGTCGCGGTGTATGACCTTGGCGGCGGTACCTTTGATATCTCCATCCTCGATATCGGTGATGGTGTTTTCGAAGTAAAATCGACCAATGGCGACACACATTTGGGCGGTGATGACTTTGACCAGCGTATCATCGACTGGCTGGCCGAAGAGTTCAAGAAGGAAAACGGCATCGACCTGAAGAAGGACAAGATGGCGTTGCAGCGTTTGAAAGAAGCCGCTGAAAAGGCCAAGATCGAGCTTTCTTCCAGCACACAGACCCAAATCAACCTGCCGTTTATCACGGCGACCCAGGAAGGTCCGAAGCACCTTGACATGACCTTGAGCCGTGCCAAGTTTGAGGCCATGGTGGATGACCTGGTGCAGCGTTCCATCGAACCCTGCAAGAAGGCGCTCAAAGATGCGCGCATGAAGCCGGGCGATGTCAACGAAGTTATCCTGGTCGGTGGTTCGACACGTATCCCCGTGATCCAGGAAATGGTCGAGAAGTTCTTCGGCAGGAAACCGCATAAGGGCGTGAACCCGGACGAAGTTGTCGCCATCGGCGCGGCGATTCAGGGCGGTATCATGACCGGTGATGTGCAGGATGTGGTCCTGCTGGACGTGACCCCGTTGTCCTTGGGTATCGAGACCCTGGGTGGTGTCATGACCCGCTTGATTGAAGCGAACACCACGATCCCGACCCGTCGGCAGGAAGTCTTCTCAACCGCGTCTGACAGCCAGACCACGGTTGATATCCACGTGCTGCAGGGCGAACGTCCCATGGCAGGCGATAACAAGACTATCGGACGCTTCCAGTTGACCGGAATCCCGCCGGCGCCACGTGGTGTACCGCAGATCGAAGTCAGCTTTGATATTGACGCCAACGGCATCCTGTCCGTCTCCGCGAAGGACAAGGCCACCGGCAAGGAACAGAGCATCAAGATTGAAGCGTCTTCCGGCCTGACCAAGGACGAGATCGAGGCGATGAAATCTGAAGCCAAGAAACATGCTGATGAAGACAAGCAGCGTCGTGACGAAGTAGACACGCGCAATTCCGCGGATGCCAAGGCGCACCAGACACGTAAGCAGCTTGAAGAACTGGGCGACAAGATCCCGGCAGAATTCAAGCAGAAGATCGAGGAAGAGGTCGAGAAGCTGGAAACAGCGTTGAAGGGTACTGATCTGGATGCGATCAAGGCGGCTGATGAATCCTTGGCGAAGGCCTGGAGCGAAGCTTCCACCAAGATGTATGAAGCCGCAGGCGGCCAGCCCGGCGCTGAAGGTTTCGATCCCAACAATATGGGTGGTGCAGGCGCGGCAGGCGACGACTCCGGCAAGGACGAGCCCGATGTGGAAACCGCTGACTACGAAGTCATCGACGACGAAGACGAGAAAAAATAACCTCGCAACGTCCCGTTGTCTATTGGATTGATCCATTTGAGTCAGTTCAATAGCGCGGATTCTCGATAGATCACACCGCATGAGCCGATAGGTTCATGCGGTGTTTTTTTGTAATCCACATTATACACCGAATATGTTTTTGGGGACTCCGACGGAGAGTATGCTTTTATTTGGTTATTATCTTGCATGGAAGACGGGGGTAAAAACCCAGAGTTTATTCGTACTTCGACGGAGAGTATGCTTTTGATTGGCTATTTTCTTGCGTGGAAGATGGAGTTAAAAGCCCAGAGTTTATTGGTACTCCTTTGGAGTTGTTGCAAGGAAACACTTGGATGTTGGAGTTGTTGACAGGAAACACTTGGATGTTGGAGTTGTTGACAGGAAACACTTGGATGTTGGAGTTGTTGCAAGGAAACACTTGGATGTTGGAGTTGTTGCAAGGAAACACTTGGATGTTGGAGTTGTTGACAGGAAACACTTAGATGTTGGAGTTGTTGCAAGGAAACACTTGGATGTCAAAGTTAGCGTCAGTGTTTTCCATCAGGATAGTATAGCTGTTCTTGATTTTATTCCGTCACAATAGAGATTGCCGGGAAAAGGGGACGGGATCCTTTTCCTCTCGCTATAACCTGAACTCTATCGCCTTGCTTTTGGAAAAGAAACTGTCCCCTTTTCCGTGTAATTCCTGCCTGCTCTCAAGAAAAAGGGTACAGCCACCATTCCCGGTCCATGTTCACAGCGGGAAGGCTTTACCCCAGGGAAAGGAGGCAGTCCCCTTTTTCCATATCCTTTATTCCAACAATTCAGTTGACATTTCACTGATATAGCACATGGCCATATGACGGACTAATAATGGGAATCGCTATATTTTCCTTTATTCTCGCCTTGAAATTCCTGAAACCATTGCAGTGTATAGCCAAATTCACCTATACTGAATCCAGATATTCATCAAGATAGAAGCGCTATTCATGTCCATACATTTTCTTCAAATAGTCATGCTTGTGGCTGCCGGGCAGGGAGTACTTCTGGGGGTGTTGATCCTCCATAAGCACGGTGATCTCTATGCCAACCGTTTCATCGCCACACTTATCCTGATGTTTTCGTTGATCCTGGTGGACATGACTGCCGAGGATTTGAACTGGTATGAACATAGCCCGGTGCTGGGAATCCTGCTGCTGGGGTGTACCTTTCTGACAGGGCCACTGCTGTATTTCTATGTCCGCGCCATGGTATTTCTCCCGGAACGTGTGACCTCCCGCGACTTGGTCCATCTCACTCCTTTTGTCCTCGTCGAAATCGGGCTATTTGTACACATACTAACCGGTGTCGGCGATCTGTCCGGATTTGTGGGTGCCAAAGGGACCAGCGGCATGGTGGAGGGATTTGTTCCTTTCAACTGGCTCATTATTTCGTATGTCTATGTGTATGTATTTGCGTCATTAAGATTGCTGAAACGTCACAGGGAACGTATCAAGCGGGTGTTCTCGAATACGGCGTCAGTCCGCATGGCGTGGCTGAGGAACATGACGCTGTCAATTGCAGTCACGCTGGGTTTCTTTGCGTCGGAAAATGCGTTATTGCTTTTCGACCTGCATATCTCACCAAACTTTGCCTTGACCTCGTTTCTGACAGCGGGCAGTGTTTACGCAATCGGATACCTTGCCCTGTACAAATCGGAAGTCTTTTGCAAACCGGAGGTAAGCAGCTCGTTCTCACTGGCAAGAGCGATTGAAGAAGCGAGACCGGCAGTCCCGTCAATCCATGTGGAAACTGAATCCGAGGATGCCAGAAGCCGCAAGTATGAAAAATCAGGGTTGAGTGAGGAACGTGCCGAGGGAATCAAGGCGGATTTGCTTCGCATCATGCAGCAGGAATGTCCGTATCGTGATCCGGCTTTAACGCTGGATCAACTTGCATCGCAGTTGGATGTGACCCCGCATAATCTGTCCGAAGTGATCAATACGCGCCTTGGATTGAATTTCTTCGATTTTATCAATGGGTATCGTGTCGAACAGGTCAAGCAGGATCTTCTCGATCAGGGGAAGCAGAATCTCAAGGTGTTGGCGATTGCGTTCGATGCCGGTTTTAACTCCAAATCCTCTTTTAACGCCCTCTTCAAGAAATTCACCGGGCTGACACCCTCGCAGTACAGGGATCAGCGACGGATGGCTGGGTGAAGACTGAAGGACTTTCTTCTCTAGTTAGAATAGACCACCGCCGGGCAGCCGCTTCCGCTGCGCTACAGCGTGCTTCAAGCCGGCGGGGCCAATACATATCTTTTCTTTGCGCCTTTGCGTGAAACAAAACAGCTTGAACAGCGACTGAGTCATTCATTATCCAACCACGGATTCTTGTGTATTCAGCTCCTCAAGGTATCGCCGTTATCCTTTTCATCCTTCACATCCTTTACATCCTGTAAATTCACGCATATCCTAACCTCTTCATTAACAACCTTCCCGAGCATTCGGACCTTCCTCTTGGACGTCCATGACTCCCGAAGAACAGGTCCAGACCGATGGGACCGGGCGATTTACATCTTCGTTTCGCTGATCTTCCATCATCCGGAGTCAACCGGAGAACCTTTTTTCAATTCTGGAAGATCATTGATGGAGAAAACCATGTTTCGCCAGAGCACGATTGAAAACACGAGCCAACGTGTCTATACAAAGCTGAACCGATTTTGGGGCTTCATCCTGATGTTTTCCCTGTTGCAGGGCGCCCATGCCCAGGAGCAGGCAAAGACAGGAACAATAACCGGAAGAGTGTTGAATGCGGTAACACGTGAACCGATCCCCTCCGCGAACATTATTGTCGTGGGAACCGGACGCGGCGCGGCTTCCGACCTGGACGGATTGTTCACTATCCAGTTCTTACCTGCTGGCACGTACCATCTGAAAGCGGGTGCGTTGGGGTATCGGGAACATCTCATAACAGAGGTAGCAGTTTCACCGGGACGTATCCGAACGGTTGATTTCCTGCTCGAGCCCACAGTATTGCAGGGCGATGAAGTTACCTACACCAAACACAAGCAGCGAGTTGTTACCAGTGATATGCCGACTTCCTCGCGGAACATGCGCTATGAAGAAGTTCGACGTGCGCCGGGAGCGTTGGAGGATGTGCAACGCACGCTACAGGGGTTGCCGGGCGTGGTAACCCAGGATGATAATGACAACGCGATCATTGTGCGTGGTGGCGCTCCCAACGAAAACCTGACCATCATTGACGGCATCGAAGTGAATAACACCAATCACCTGACCATCGGGAACGAAGGGCAGGGGAGTGGTGGCCCGATCAACGGCTTGAATACGGAGTTTCTACAGGATGTTACCTTCGCTTCCGGCGGTTTCTCAGCCAAACATGGCGACCGGATGAGCAGCGTGCTTGACTTGGAAATGCGAGAAGGCAACCGTGATCGCTTCGGTGGAGAAGTAGACTTGGGTATGTCCGGCGCGGGTGGGTACGCCGAGGGACCGTTGCCGGGGAAACAGGGATCATTCCTGGTTTCGATCAAAAAAGCCTACCTCGAGCTGTTGCCCGAAGAAGCCGCCGGAGTCAGTTCATGGCCGGATTACTGGAGCACCCAGGCCAAGGTGACCTATGACCTTTCGCCACGTCACAAGTTGACCGTAAACGCTCTCTACCTCGATGATGTGGTAGAGAACAGCCCCAGCGATGAAGACCTGCGGAAAATGGAGGATGAAGAGGATAATGACGGCCTTCGACTGAATACAGAACGTCATTTTTATGGCGCTCGTTTACGCAGCCTGTGGGGTGCTGGGTATACGGATATCGTTCTGGCTCGATCTGTGGCCTATACCCACTGGGAATACTATGAAATGCGTGATCGATCTGCCGGAGGTTTTTACCACCATCGTGAACTGGAGCATCAACGTACTGATATCGCCGACCAGTTTCATTTTCGCTGGAACGGCAAAGCCTTTGGGCAGGACACCTGGGCTGCGGGCTTCAGCCTGAAACCGGTTACTTATGAATACACTTATTTCGCTGAAGGCGACAGCATCATTTACAACGATGATTATTTAGGTGTTGACGCTGGAACTGATCCGGACACTTTCTACTACGATGATCATAGCGAAGACCTTACCGAACACGCACTGAAATATGCCAGCTATCTGCAATACACCTGGAAACCGATGCATCATGTGGCGTTGACGCTCGGGCTGCGTCATGACGGCATCGACTATGCTCATCAAAACGCTATCGGACCACGTGCTTCGGTCGTATGGGAAGTTGTGCCACGTTGGACAGTCAGCGCAGCTTATGGCGTGTATTTCCAGTCGCAGGACGAGTCGGTGTATATGAACGAAGCGGGACGGAGATGGAATCGTGAATTGCCCTACAGCCGTGCGGATCAATACATCTTTGGCGTGAATTACCAGCCACGTGAATCCTCGTTTTTCTCCCTGGAAGGATATCTCAAGGATTACACCGACCTGCTGGTGGAAGAAGAGGAAGTGGTGCGTGTGCAGACCGGGGATGATCGTTTCCAAAGTGACCGTTGGCTGACCGAAAAGACCAAGCAGGCCTGGGGTGTGGAGTTCTTCGCCCAGCAAAAGCTGTTCACCAACTGGTACGGCACCCTGAGTTATTCTTACGGCGAATCGGAGGCGAAAGACCCGGCTTACGGAACCTATTCACCCGATTACGATTACCGTCATGTCCTGTCCAGCACGCTGGGCTACAAGACCGCGCTTATCACGCATTCCGGGTACAGAAACTTCCTGCACAAACCGTGGGGCTGGTGGTTGTGGGCGCTGCCGTTGAATGGAGATGAGATCACCTTTTCAACACGCTACCGGTACATGAGCGGACGTCCCTATACCGATATGGTATGGTACGCTGAAGGACAGGACTCGCCGGACCCGATCTACGAGGCGCACTGGGAAAACGGCGAACACAACGGTTCTCGTTTCCCGGATTATTCACGCTGGGATATCCGTATCGATGACAAGCATTATTTCGGCAGCAGCGCACTGATCCTGTACCTGGAAATGCAGAATGTGCTGGATTGGAAGAATGTCGCCAGCTATTCCTACAAGGAAAATGGCGAAAAGGAAACAAACCACCAGATGGAACAGTTCTGGATTCTGGGTGTGCGGTATGAATTCTGATCGATGATAGAGGTACTGTATAGCCTTCTACTGTGACCATACTATCAGGGATGAATACACCAATTGGCCCCTGAAATAAATCGGACGTTTGGCCCGACTGCTTGCTGTCGGGAATCAATTGGCCCCGCCGGCTTGAAACGTGCCGGAACGAAGAGAAGGCCGTTGCCCGGCGGGGTTTATTCTAACGTGAGAGTTATACCACCAGTAGTAAAGGAGCTAATCCCGACGCGCTTGGAAGTCTTTCCTGCTTCCCAGAAACGGATAACTAGCCCGCAGTCTATTAAATGGAAAACGTGCATAACGCGCATCGGGCCATGCAGGTAAGCACGTGTCTTCTTGCGGCGATCTGTACTTATTAGTAGAGAAACCCAGCTTGCTAATAGTAAACACAGAAAGCGGACTAACTCCTTTAATTCATTTAAAATAAACCCCGCCGGGCAGCAGCTTCCGCTTCGCTACAGCTTGCTTCAAGCCGTCGGGGCCAATAGTGTTGAAACTTCTATCTAAAGCAATACAAAATCTTTAATAGAATTAAGCATTTAGCAGTTCATCCTGTTCATCCTTTCCATCCTTCTCATCCTGTAAATTCTCCCATATAGCAGGACTATTTAACCACAGGTTGCCATTCACCGAAGACTTCCGTATACACTTTCACCGGACCTTTGGCCTTCCAGTTGGAATTGTAGTTATAACTCCAGCCCAGCAGGTTCGAACCGCCACCGCCTTCAGTGGTGATCAGGTACCGGTTGGCGATGTGGCCGATGAAGCCGGCGATATCCGCGGGCTTACTCTTGTCGCCGCCCTGCGGGTCCACATGAATCCAGCCATAACCGGGGAAATAAACCTGGCTCCATCGATGGAAGACATCATCTGTGGAGGCTTCATCGCCACGGTTGCTTACGGCCCCTACATACCTCGCCGGGATTCCCGCCGCACGACACATCGCTATAAACGCGAAGGTGTATTCGCTACAGGAACCGTTGCCACGTTCCAGCACGCGTGGCGCCACATTCCAACCGCCGGAAAGCTCATAATGCAAGCGTTCACGGATAAACTTGTGAATCCCACGCATCATCCAGTAGGGATTGGTCTCATCACCAATCGCTTCACGTACCGCGTTTTGGATGCGGGGATCGTGAATCCTGAATTTATCTCCATCAGCAAGGTACATGTCTGCAATGTCACCGGGAATTTCGTCCAATGTGCCAACCTTATCCGGCAGGACATACCATTCCACGGCGCTTAACTCCACCGCGACTCTCATTTGTATGCGGGTACGTTCCGACAAGTCCGTAGAAGAGGGATGGAAAACAGCGACTTTCTGATGCCAGTTGTCCTCAATGATCTCGTCGGGTTCAGGGGTAAATGTCGGCCCTTCCAGGATATTTTGCGATGGCAGGGTACGAGGTACTGCGATGTGAATATCCGCGCTGGTCACGTCACCGGGACCATAGTTGATAAACTCGTGAATCAGGGTGAGTTCCAGGGGGTGACGATCCGATGTACGTATCCAGTCATTGCCTTCCACTTCGATGGCGTAAAGGCTGTCCGTCTGGAAATCAACCGCCCAGAGCGTTTCCTTGATTGTTGTCAGACCACGAACATATTCTCCCGGTGCGGGAAGGCTGTAAATAACTTCGCCATCATGTTTTGGGTCGATCAGGTAGATACGGTTTTCGGTACGGTCGCCACAGAGCAGATAGTCACGCCACATGGTCAAACCCGTGGAATGGCCGTTCGGAGCGCGGAATTCTTCAATTGTGGTGCCATCAGTGGGTGAAATCTGGCAGAGGACATCAGCACGGTCATCTACGATCCACAGGGTACCGTCATCCCAGGTAATCCCCTGAATTGAGGATGTTGGGGATTCCACGCTGTGAATGGTCTCGCCGGTTTTCGTATCGAGCTGGAGGATGCGTTGTTCGTTCTGATCCACACACCACAGGTATTTGCCGTCCCATGCCAGCCCGCGTGGGATAAACCCCGGCGACGGAAGTTGACGGACAACCGCTCCGTTTTTCGGATTCAGGGCGTACAAGGAATCGGTCAGACGGTCGGCTACCCAGAAGTGTTTCCCGTCATAGGTCAGACCGGTTGCGTGTTCGGTTGGCAGCGGAAAAGCCTGTAATATATCGCCGGGCGTAGCAAAGGCGGGCAGTATTCCGAATATGAGGGATAGAATCAGGATTCCTGACAGGATTAACGAACGCATGGCTCCTCCACTGGGTTGGTAGAACAGTGGAGTGTACTGAAGAATCGGGAAGAATTCAAATTGGAGGAGATCGTTTGGTTCGACATTGTAGCCCGGCCATGCCTGGCCGGGAAGTATGCAAAAGGGGACAGACAGCATTGCGTCAGTCCCCTTTCCGAAAATCAAAATATTGTCAGGAATCCCTGCGCAATACCATTGCCGGACTGGTACGACTGGCACGTATGGACTGAATCAATACTGTCAGCATGGCAATGACCATGGCGCCGACACCTGAAAGCAGATACGGCCACGGAGAAAACGGCATCCGGTAGATAAATGCCTCCAGCCATTTCTGGACGGCATAATACCCGACAGGCCATGCGATCAGGTTCGCCAGCAATACCCATTTGACAAAGTCGAACGCCAGCATGGAGACGAGACGGCTTTCACCGGCGCCAAGGGTTTTGCGTATGGCGATTTCACGTCTGCGTTGCTGCACGGCATAGGCTGCCAGTCCGAACAAACCAAGACAGGCGATCAGGATTGCCAATCCGGTAAACACCGACATCGCGGTCGCGAATTGACGGTCGCCCTGGAACTGGAAATTGAAGTAATCATCCAGGAAGTTACCGTTGAATTGCTCAAGATCCGGGAACATCTCATGGAAGGATTCTTCGATCTGTTGCACTGTTTCCGGAATCATTCCGCCACGAATGCGAACAACCAGCCAACCGCAGCGCTCAGTGTTGTAAAGCATGAGCATCGGTTCTTCTGCCTGACGGGCGTTGCCGAAATGGATGTCCTTGAAAACGCCGATAACACGTTTTGGATCAACACTGGTATCCACCTGGATCAGGTCCAGTCGTTTTCCTATCGGATCATCCCAACCCATCGTGCGCGCCGCGGTCTCGTTGATCAGGATGCCGTCTGTTGTATCGGCTGAAAAATCATTGCTGAAATTTCGTCCAGCACTGATTTCGCCCTGTAAAGTGGGGAAGAAGTCCTGATCAATCACCGCCTGCTTGAACATGATCGCCTGGGTTTCACGGTCCATCCCTTCAGGAACGCACTCAATGCGGAGCATATCACCGCCAAATGTCGGTAACTGGAAGGAACTACCCAGCGATTCAACACCCGGCAAGGTCAGAAGCTTGTCCGCAAAGGCATCACGATGTGGACCGACTACCTGGTTAAACGTCGGGATAGCATATACTTGCGCACGGGTATAGCCCATATCAACATTACGCAGATAACGGATTTGCGCCATTACAGACAACACGACCAGGATCAGACCGATGGTGATCGCAAACTGACCTACAACAAGGAATTGACGAAGGAGAACGCCTTGCCTGCCAAACCTGAAATCGCCTTTCAGGACTACAATTGGGCGGAAACCCGAAAGCACAAGTGCGGGATAAGCGCCTGATAAAAGCCCGACCAGAGCCGCACCACCAAACAGGGCCAGGGATAGCAGGGGACGATGCAGGAAACCGACAGAAAGATTCTTGCCCACATGCGGACTCAGTGCAGGCAGTGCGATTTCTGCGGCGATCATGGCAATAAACATGGCGACCAGGGTGATAAGGATCGATTCGCCAAGGAACTGCCACGCAACCTGCACACGATCCGCGCCGACAACTTTACGCATACCTACTTCACGCGCACGCTTGGCGGCGCGTGCTGTTGACAGGTTGATAAAGTTCACCGTGGCAATCAGCAGCACCAGGATGGCAACCAGCGCCAACGCATAGATCCGTACACGATCATTCTTGCTGAAATTGGTAAAGTCATACTTGAAGTCAGCCGAGCCAAGATGAATGTCGAGGAGGGCTTGCAGGCGTGGCATGAACACCTTCGCAAAGCCGTTGCTGTGTCCGATTTTTTCGAGCTTCTCTTCAACTTCCCTTGGATCAGCGCCTTCAACCAGCTTGAAATAAGCTGATCCTGCGATGTTATCCCAGGAACGCCACCAGACTTCCAATTGTTCATTGATGATCAATGGTGTGATGACATCGAACTGGAGATGCGAGTTTACCGGCTGATCCTTAATCACACCCGCAATGTGACCGTCCGGATTACCCGGAGTGACGGCAGGTTTTCCAACCGGGTTGATATCGCCGAATATCTCACGTGATTTGGATTCGGTGATGATATAACTACCCGGACGACGGAGAGCCGTGGTCGGATCTCCATAGATCCAATTCATGGTAAAAACATCAAAGAAGAAGGAGTCGGCTGTAAGAATCCGTAATTGTACCACCGCTTCCGGGTCGGCTGTGGAATCGATATCAGCCAGTCGAAGCGGGAATTGACCGCCGCCGCCGAGTCGGGTAGCGTAAAGAACTTCCGGGATTTCATTTACCGCAGCTTCAGAGAGTAGCCCGGAGGTAATGGCATAGACTCTCCCACTGGCGGAAGCGGTATTATCCACCGTGAGTAGACGGTAAATCTGGTGTTTATCTTGGAAATGATGGTCAAAGCTGAGTTCATCATACACGTAAAACGAGATGATGAGACAGACAGCCAGGCCAATCGCGAAACCCAGCAGGTTGATGCTGGAATAGAACAGGTTACGATAGAACTGACGCCACGCTACAACGAAGAAGTTTTTCAGCATGTCCGACTCCCTGGAACACTGGTGTGTTTTCGAATAAAACGCAAAAACTATTCCGTAACTAACATGTTGTGATTTAATTGTATTGCATCTAATGTGGTGGTAAAATGTCTCAGGATGCTACATGGCTGTGTTGTAATGTGCAGCAGGAAATCACAGTTTTACCAACAGTTTCCCACATAGATAGAAGGATGAGAGATGCCGCAAAGGCGAAGTGATGGTAGTTTGGACCCGGTATGCATCCGGTGTCCTCACAACCCGGAAACATGTACGTGTGCGCCGGACGGACAACAGCCTGACGGGAAAAGGTGTTGTACCTGCCGTCTGAAGGGACGTTTACAGATCAAGCAGAAAAAAGAATCCCTGGGAAGCAGGTTGGAAGATGGGGATGGGAAATGATGATATTGGAACTCATTTTGAAAATAAAGTGTTGATCAAAAATAAATGTTCCATCATGTCATCCCAGGCTTGAACCGTAGCGAAGCTTGTGGTGTGCGAAGCACAACCGTGTACGTGCCGTCTTTCTGGCGCGCACCCGGGGTGAAGATCTTTCTATAACACCTTCGGTGTAGAGATCACTTCTTCTGAGTGCGCATCCAGAGAAAATGGGGACTGCCACACTTTTCGCCTACGAATATATTGAAGTATGCCAAGTATCTATTATTTAAGTTTATAGTTATTGATTTCTGGAAAGCCTGTTGCGAAAAGGTGGCTGTCCCGACATTTTCCTGCCTGGGACCATTCTGCTGTGTCGTTTCCCATTTTCGCCTGCTTATTGAAACTGGGTATAGCCAACACCTTCGGTGTAAAAATCACTTCTTCTGAAAACTCTTTTTAATCAGGTCTTCCAGGTAATCTTTCGGATTTTCCAGCAATTTCGCGGTAACCTGCAAGCTGTTTTTCTTCAACAGGTTGAAGCCGTGTTCGTACCCGTCCAGCTTCTCCAGCAGCACATCCCCGGCTGTTTTCCCATCTTCCATATGTTCCTGCAGCCAGCGTTTGGCAGCGGGGGAGATGTTCAGCTTGATCCCGGTTTTTTCCTCGAAGGTCTCCACCGCATTTTCCATGGACTGCCCGAAGATCATGTCTTCACAAACCTGGCGAGGATTGCCGATCATGTCTACGGTTACATGCAGTTTCCGGATCGAGGTCGAGGGCAGACGTTTTTCAAAGGGGATTAACGCACGTTCTACCACGCGTGTCAATCCTCTTGCCCCGGTCTTTTCTGCATGGGCTTTCTCCGCGATTAGGCGCAATGCCTCTTCGCTGAAACTCAAACCGATGGAATAGGCGGCGAAGTCCCTGATTTTACCCTGTACCACTGCGTTGTAAGGATTGGTCAGGATCTCGAAAAGACCGTTCACGTCCAATTCTTCAAGGCGCGCAATAACCGGCAGACGTCCGATAAACTCGGATTCAAACCCATACTTGATCAAGTCTTCCGTTGTGACATCTTTTAGGATATCATCAGGGTTCTGTTTTGTCGCATCCTCATCATCACGGAACCCGATGGCTTTCCGGTTAAGCCGTTTTTCGACGATCTTGTCCAGCCCACTGAAAGCGCCGGATACAATAAAGAGGATATTGCGTGTATTGACCTTTTTGCTTGGCGCTTTTCCTGTTCGCTGGGTTTCGATGACGGCTTCCATCTGGCTGGCGAGATCGTGGGGAACACGCAGATCGACATCCGTTTCTTCCATGAGTTTCAGCAGATTACGCTGTACTCCTGTGCGGCTGACATCCGGTCCGGCCAGGCCATGGCTGGCTGCGATCTTGTCAATCTCGTCGATGTATACAATACCATACTCGGCAGCCTTCAGGTTCCCCTTGGCGGCTTTCACCAGGTCACGAACCAGATCTTCCACATCACCGCCGACATACCCGGTCTCACTGAATTTGGTTGCATCCCCTTTGACAAAGGGAACACCGAGACGCTCCGCAATCAGCTTCACGATATAGGTCTTCCCGACACCGGTTGGGCCGATCATCAGGATATTAGGTTTGATCTGACCGGGGATACGTGGCAGGTCTTTCCCCTCTTCACGTTCCCAGCGCATCCGGTTAAAATGAGTAGCGATTTTGGTCGCAAGTACTTCAAGAGCATCATGTTGGCGAATAACATATTGACGCAGATAGCGTTCAAGCTGTTCCGGCGTCATGTCGAATTTAATGCCCAGATCGTCATCCTCTTTGGCGTCAGCGCTGGTCTCCTTACTACCGAGTGAATCGACCTGGGCCATCACCACACCATCCCCATATTTTTCCTTCAAAAACTGTTCGACATCTTTCTGCAGTTGATCGACCCTTGGCATCCCGGGAGTCTTGTTGTCGTGTGTATCGTGTTCTGACATGTGCTTTCTGTCCTCGTTTTCCTCTGTCAATATAACAGCTTTCCCCGCTCATCTGGCAGTCGCCAAGTATTTTGCAGGTTCCTCTTTTTCTTGAAATTAAGAGGTTTTGATGGAGAAATAACTTCGCATTACGAGTCGTTGGATATTTTACTTCTATGCTCTCAATAGTTTAGTGCGTTTCAACGCGAAGTATTCTTTTGAAAATTTCACTTTCCCTCTTGACGAATAGAACCGGGGTGTTTACCTTTTGTGCAATTGTCAGACCAAGGAGGGGATAGGATGCCAGTGAGGGTGAGCGATCCATCTTTAGTGGATCGACTGGCGAACATAGAACTTCTTATTTTCGATGTGGATGGTGTCTTGACAGATGGGTCGGCCTACTTCGATAGCGAAGGGATGGCGTTCAAGGCATTTTCCATGCGGGACGGATTTGGCTTTGTGCTTGCTCGAGTTGCCGGAATCGAGCTGGGGTGCCTGACCGGGAACGTGGCGGATATGGTCAAACGTCGCTTGGAGAAGTTCAATATCACCCTGATCAAAGGCGGCCACTTTCAAAAAGTCGGGTTCTATGAAGAGATACTTGCAGAAACCGGCCTCCCCGAAGACAAAACCCTCTACATTGGTGATGATCTTTTTGACCTCCCTGTGTTGCGACGGGTGGGTGTCTCTGTAGCTCCGGCCGATGGTCACACGGATGTGGTTGCCGAGGTGGATGCGATTACCGAAGTGACGGGCGGGAAAGGTGTCGTACGGGAGGTGGTTGAGGCTGTCGTGAAGGCCAAGGGACAATGGGAGAATGTATTGTATAAGATTGAACATGATGAAAGGGGAGGACTTTAAGATAATTAGGAATTAGGAATTAGGAATTAAGAATTATGAAATACTGTTGGCGGTGTTTGATAAGGATAAGGTGTTAAAGTGATTGATAGTCTATAATAATGTAGGATGTAGTTCTATAGTTGAGTAGTGGAAGATAGTGGTTGTTTGGTGTTTTTAGACTTTTGGTGTGGTGTACTGTTGATCTGGATCACTTTACTGCTGCAGTGAAGATAGTACACTTTGCGGCAAGTCGGAAAAGCAGAAGGTAACAACAGTAAAGAACATGTGGGCGTTACTGGGACAATCCCAGAGTTAACACAAGGAGGAAACATGAA
This sequence comes from bacterium, assembly GCA_963669175.1. Classification (GTDB taxonomy): domain Bacteria; phylum Electryoneota; class Electryoneia; order Electryoneales; family Electryoneaceae. Next base: position 3,795,306 of record OY769902.1, on the reverse strand, counting down.
GAAGATCGTAGCAGTTGTACTCGGCGTGATGATGGCGGCAGGTTTCGCCATGGCCGGCGATATGCCGGATGCATTGATGAAGGGCTCGTGGGAATTGGGCGGTGGCTTCAGTTTTAAGACCACCAGTGGTGATTATTACGAAAACACCGATGGCGATGGTTCAACCGATTTCTCCATCCATCCTGATCTTGGTTACTTCATCATGGACGGCTTGGTTGTAGGTGCCTCGTTGGAATTCTCTTCCCATTCCCAGGGTGATGTCTCGAACGGTACTTTCGGTCTTGGCCCGTTCGTGAACTACTATTTCCCGCTGGAACTCGGCCCGGGCCATCCTTATGGCCACCTGTCCTATCTCTACAATTCCATGAGCTTCGACAATGGTACAACCGATGGCAGCGACAGCTTCACAAGACTGATGCTTGGTGTTGGCTATGATGTACCGCTGAACGAGCACGTTGGCATCTACGGTTTGATCCATTATGACATGGATAGCTTCACACCTGATGGTGGCGACGCCGTTGATGGCAACCAGATGGGTCTGATGGTCGGTCTGAAGGTTTTCCACTTCTAGACATCGCCTCGCGATAAGCGATTTTTTTGCCGGACCTCCATGGGTGTACATGGGGGTTCGGCTTTTGTATTTTGACAGGTACTATGCTTCGATATACCAGACATATCATTTTATTGCTGCTTCCGTTGGCTATTCTGAGCCTGACAGGATGCGCGGACATTGATACCGGTCCGCAACTGGCGGATCAGGATGTGCGTAACTCCTTGCCCTCACAGGAGTTCACGGAGGCAACCCTTGTCCATACCAAGAATGCAGACACGACCTTTGTCCTGTTTGCACCGGTTATTTATCGATATGAAGTTGTTAGCCGTGCGGACCTTTTCGGCGGAATCAAGATCACTTTTTACCGTGATGGATACCCGGGCACAGTTCTTACAGCCGATTCCGGCTCCGTGCTCCGCAACGGGAAAGAGATGGAAGCGTTCAGCAATGTGATCGTGGAAACAGACTCCGGGCTTACACTTTACACCGAACGTCTGCAATGGGCCGATGCCGATCACCTGATTCGGAGTGATACGACAGTAACACTGATTACTGAGGAAGACACGCTGTACGGGGACGGTCTGGTTGCTACGGAAGATTTGAAACAGCGAAGGCTGACCAATGCGTCCGGTGTCACCTGGCGAAGCGTGGAACGTGATATGTCGAACGGGGCGCCACGAGCATCGATTACACCATTCTTCGAAACTGATCGTAAGCCGGCAACACAAGCCCCACAGCAACCGGACAGTTCACAAACTGAACAGATTGATGCCTTGGCGGTGGATTCTACACATGTGGATACGATCAGAACCGGCAGAGTACCGGTGAATCCTTTCAATTCCGTTCCGGATTCAACGAAAAAGGATACACTGGAATGAAACGGTGTCTGAACATATTCGCTATCCTTACTTCCTTCCTGCTTGCCGGTATTGCCCTTTCGCAGGGGCCATTTGATGTTGGTACGAGAACAAAGAAATTCAGAAGCGAAAATGTACTGAATCCCCAGAATACGGATACAACACGCAATCCTGATCGTGGTATCTATAAAGGCTATGGCCGCAGCACCCTGGGCGCGGTGAAACTGCTGCGGGCGCGTGAAGTAAAACAGGAAGATCGTGGCAGTGGGCTGGTAACCATCTTTGACTGGGATGTGAAGCTGATCCAGGATTCCATGACAGTCTGGTGCGACAAGGCGTTTCACTGGCAGCGGATTGACAAATTGCGGTTGATTGGCCAGGTGATCATGATTGATCCGCTTCGTCGCCTGGATGCGGATGAAGTTATTTACCAGATCAACGAGCAGCGTACTGAAGCAACCGGCAATGTGGTCATGTACCGTGATTCTGTCAAACTGACCACACAACGTGGCGTATACCTGCAGGAATATGATATTGCCCATGTCTACCAGGACATGCGAATCGAAGACTGGCGACGCGATATTGTTCTCACTGGCGATGAAGGCATCTATGAGATCGCCCAGGAGAGGGCTGAAGTGCCTGTTGAACCTGTCCTGATCCAGCTTGATTCAACCGGTGAAGAGATCGCCCGGATAGAAAGCCGTTTCATGGCGTATAATGGAGAAGCCGGGATCGCAGAAGCGCGAGATTCTGTCTATTTGAACTGGGACAACCTGCGTGGTCATTGTGGACGTATGTTCTATTACCCGGATGAGGGCAAGGCCTTGTTGTTCAAGGAGCCGGTCGTCTGGCGGGAACGAGATGAAGCGCGTGGGGATTCTATCTGGATTTACCTGGATGGCGACAAACCGGATTCTGTCGTGGTGATCCTGAATGCACGAGCCTACACTGCCGCCGATACCATCGAAGGCGCGCCCAGGAGCCTGATGACCGGGCAGCGTATTGTCATGGATTTCGAAGATGGTGTGGTGGCGCGTATGCAAGCGGATGAACAGGCGCGAGCTACCTATCATATCTTCGAATCAGGGTTGGATAAAGGCTCCAACCAGACCAGCGGTGACAGAATCGTGCTGTATTTTAAGAATAACGCGCTGGACGAGATACACGTTTCCGGTGGTACGGAAGGAACATTCTATCCTCCAAGACTGGCGGAAAAAGTACGGAAGGAAAAGTAAACGTGGAACCAGCAATCTCTTCAACATTGTCGGGCAATAGCCTTATCAAAATCTATGGCAAGCGTACCGTGGTGAACAATGTTTCCCTCGGCGTCAGCCAGGGAGAAATCGTAGGATTGCTGGGGCCGAATGGCGCGGGTAAAACCACCACCTTTTATATGATCGTTGGCCTGATTCAGCCGAATTCAGGGAAAATTGAACTGGACGAGGAGGATATCACCCGCAAACGGATGTATCAGCGTGCCCGCAGGGGCATTGCCTACCTGGCGCAGGAAGCTTCCATTTTCAGGAAGATGACGGTTGAGCAGAACCTCATGGCGATTCTGGAAACCCTGCCGTTGAACCGGTCACAGCGACGGGAAAAGTGTGAGCGTCTGCTGGAAGAATTGTCGATCACGCATATTCGAAAAAGCAAGGCCTATAACTTGTCCGGTGGGGAAAGGCGTCGTACGGAGATTGCGCGTTCCCTGGTCACCGATCCCAAGTTCATTCTCCTCGACGAACCCTTCGCCGGGGTTGACCCGATTGCCGTTGCAGATATCCAGGAAATTGTCAGGAGGTTGAAGGATCGCGGTATCGGTGTACTGATCACAGACCATAATGTGCATGAAACACTGGAAATTACAGACCGTGCCTACCTCCTGTATGAGGGCCGAATCCTGAAATCGGGAACCAGCGAACACCTCGCATCCGACCCGGAAGCGCGGCGCTTATATCTTGGCGAAAAATTCAAGTTAAATCGTTAGGCTGGCATAATGATTGCCCCGTTCGCATTCACCATTTTTGCGACTTTCGACTAAGTTGTTGATTCTTCTTGATCTCAAGTTGAGTCGTCCGGTCTCTAAAACCCCACTGCGAAGGCTCTGAAGCACTCGAGGGGATTGGAAAATCGCTTTCAGATCACTACGTTTAGGGGTGGCGCAGGGAGGGGCTCGAGGAGGTCGATAGAAACGGGAGTTGGTACTCGACAATGTTGTTACGTCAGGAAATTCGTTTAAAGCAGGAACAGGTACTTCAGCCGCAGCAGATCCTGCGGAGTGAACTGATCCAGCTACCCCTGATCATGCTCGAACAACGATTCCAGCAGGAGTTTGAACAGAATCCACTGCTGGAGGAGTTGGAAGAGGAAGAACAACACCTCGATACGGAGGCCCCGGACGATCGTCTTGCAAGCCAGGAAGTCGTTGACGCTGAAAAGAACGGTGAGGACGCTGAGGCCAAGGAATCCCAGAAGGAAGATGAAGATGTCGACTGGGAAACTATTCTCAATGATGAAGACGACCAAATGGAGTACCGGGCGAATCGCCAGATTACTGAGCCCGTAGAGATCCCGCAGGCAGACGTTACAACTCTTACCGACAGCTTAACCGAACAACTTCGCCTTGATCGTATGACTGATCAGCAGGTGCATATTGGTGAGTACATCATTGGCAGCCTGGATACGCGTGGCTACCTCGATGCGCCTGTTGAACTGATCGCAGAACTTGCGCATGTGGATGAAGAAGAGGTTGAAGAAGTTCTCTATCGCATCCAGCGGTATGATCCGCCAGGAATCGCAGCACGAGATCTGCGCGAATGCCTGATGATCCAACTGGAAGTCCTGTACGAGACCGACACCAACGCCTATAGAATTCTGGAAAATTATTACGATGAATTTGTCAATCGCAGGTACGAAACGATCGCTTCAGGGTTGGGAATAGAACTGATCGAGGTTCAGGAAGCGTTTGACCGTATTGTCAAGCTGAATCCCAAGCCGGGTGAAGGCGTGATCGATGAAAAGATGAACTATGTCATCCCAGACCTGGTGGTCGAAGAAGTGGGGGATGAGTTCATCGTAACCCTGAATGACGGAAATATCCCCAGTTTCTATATAAATGACGAACTGAAGAAGCTCATCCTGTCCAAGAGTGACGGCGATAAGAAAGCGCGTGAATTTGCGATCCAGAAAGCGGAAAGCGCTCGCTGGTTTGTCAATGCGATCATGCAGCGCCGCACCACAATGGTCCGTACCATGCGTGCGATCGTGGAACGCCAGTATGACTGGTTCAGGAGCGGCAAGGAAATCGATCTGAAACCGATGATTCTGCAGGATATCGCGGACATGATTGAGATGGATATCTCGACCATCAGCCGTGTTACTCGTGACAAGTATGTACAGACACCCTATGGCGTGTTTGAGCTCAAGTACTATTTCAACGACCGTATGGAGACAGCGGACGGGGAAGAGGTCGCTACCCGTACAATCAAAGCCAAGCTGAAAGAAATCATCGAGCAGGAAAACAAGTCCAAACCCCTTTCCGACCAGAAAATTGCTGACCTTATGGCCGAGGCCGGCTTCCCCATCGCACGCCGCACCGTGCAGAAATACCGCGAACAGCTTAACATTCCGGTGAAGAGGCTCAGGAGAGTAGTGTCCTGACCGGTGGAAGCTTCTTCAGTGGTTTTCTTTCACGGAGTCGAAATTCCTTTTTCAGGTTGCTCACAGGCAGCAATATAGTCTATCTTTGCCGAATATTTTCGAACACGGGATACAGACGGATGTTGCAGAAGCTATTCTTGCTGGTACTGGCTGGCGGACTGGGCACACTGGCACGGTATGGGTTGACAGTGCTGGTGGGCAGGATAGAGGGGCTCACCTTTCCTTGGGGAACTCTTGCGGTGAACCTGGCCGGTTGTTTCCTGGCGGGCCTGATGCTGGCGATTATTGACAAATCCACCGTCCTCAATGGAACCGCCCGTATGATGATCCTGATCGGATTTATGGGGGCATTCACGACATTCTCCACGTATATCCTGGAAACCGGCCAGCTTATGCAATCAGGTCAATATTTACGTGCCTTTGGGAACCTGACGATTCAGAACCTTGGTGGCCTTGCAGCGTTCGGTATCGGCTTCGTTATGCTTCGTGGGTTTTCATCCTGATTTGATGGTTTTTACGCATCTCACCGGTATTCATGTAAGCCCTGTCACTTTCCTGCTCCGGTTCATGTTGTAGAATCCCGTGTAACATTATCATTTTCGGGTATTATTGTGTATACTCTCGGATGTTTTTCAAACGCTACGTTATTCCTGAACAGCGGTAGGTCTTTGATGTTTTTGATCCTGTCATAAGGATAAAGCATGTTATTCAACTCGCTGATATTTCCAATTTTCCTGATTCTGTCATTCGGGATTTACTGGTTCCTGGTGAACCGGAATCTCCGTTTGCAGAACGCTTTCCTGCTGGTTGCCAGTTACATCTTCTATGGCTGGTGGGATTGGCGATTTCTTGGCCTGATCTTCTTCAGTTCAGTTGTTGACTATGTTGTTGGTTTACGTTTATCGCAAACCGAAAAACAAAACTCACGTAAAATTCTACTAATCATAAGCTTGATTACAAATCTTGGAATCCTTGGTTTCTTCAAGTATTTCAACTTTTTCATTGATTCTTTTGCGGATGTAATCCGTATGCTCGGCATGAATCCCAACATACCGGCATTACATATTATTCTTCCCGTAGGTATCAGCTTTTATACATTCCAGACCCTCAGCTACACCATTGACATCTACCGTAAGAAGATAGAGCCAACAAAGGATGTGGTTGCCTTTTTCGCTTTTGTCAGCTTTTTCCCCCAGCTTGTCGCTGGACCGATCGAACGTGCTTCTGCACTGCTGCCGCAGTTTCTGGTAAAACGCAAATTTGAGATTGATAAAGCTCGTGATGGTCTGCGCCAGATGCTCTGGGGATATCTGAAGAAGATTGTCATTGCGGATAACCTGGCTTCTCATATTGATGTAATTTTTACCAACTATCAAACTCTTGATGGTATAACTCTCTACATAGGTGTGTTTTTCTTTGCGCTGCAGATTTACTGCGACTTCTCAGGGTATTCGGATATTGCTATCGGTACCGCCAGACTGTTCGGTTTCTCCCTGATGCGCAACTTCGCCTATCCCTATTTCTCACGTGATATTGCTGAATTTTGGCGAAGATGGCACATCTCGTTGTCGAGCTGGTTCCGTGACTATGTCTACATCCCGCTCGGTGGCAGCTATGTCGGACGCTGGCGCAGGACGTTTAATATCATTGTCACCTTCACGGTTAGCGGTTTATGGCATGGCGCCAATTGGACTTTTGTGATCTGGGGATTGGTGAACGGCCTGTATTACATACCGATCATGTTGCGTGACAAGCAGAAACGATTCTCGAAGACTATTGCGGAGAACAGCTTTTTTCCCTCTCTCAGTGACTTCTTCAGCCTGATTCTGACATTCCATCTGGCCTTGCTGGCGTGGGTATTCTTCAGGGCTAGCTCGCTAACCCATGCCTTCAACTATATCGGGCATATGTTCCAGGTTCCCTATCAGGGGCTTGATTATTCCCCCTATTACCAAAATATCCTTTTCAGCGTATTGTTGCTGGTCGCGGAATGGTTCCAACGGAAAAAACAACATGGATTACAGATAGAGGAACTACCAGTATTTTTACGATGGGGGATTTATTACGGCATTATCCTGGTCATCCTTCTGTTCGGTAATTTCGGGTCGCAACAATTCATCTATTTCCAATTCTAGGAGGATGCCATGAAAACTTTCATCGCCAGATCGGTATTGTTCTGGGTTGGATTTGCCATCGTAGGGGAGTTGTTCTTCCGTTTTGTGGTACCCGGAACAGAGGTTCCAATTACAGAACAGAACAAGGACTATGGTTTCCTGCATTATGATACGTCTGAAATTGTAAGTGGCTATTTTACCACAGGCAGACTTCCACATGAAAGATATTACTGGGAAATCAACAACGAAGGTTTCTTGAGTCATCATGACTATAAAACACCTGATCAACGCGAGAAGCCGGTCATCGCTTATTTTGGATCTTCCTTCATAGAAGGCTTTTATTCCAATATCGATGAACAGATTGCTTATTTTGTGGAAGAGTGCATTGGCGATCAGTATGAAGTGTACAACTTTGCCTTTTCCAATTCTGTCCCGTCGGAACACCTTGCCGTTTCACGTTTTGCCCGGGATAAGTATGAGCCTGATATCTTTATTTTCTTCTCTGCGCCATGGCATTTGAAACTGAGCACCAAGAAAGTCCCATTTCGCAAAAGATTCAGTATCAATGATGGTGAGGTCGTTGAAGGCACTGTCGGCGATTTTGTCTATTCTAGATTGAAGAGAACAGTCAAATACTCTGCAATGCTGCGGTATTTATACCTGAATGCTCGATTCCGTCTGAACATTCTGAACAATCCGAATGAAAAGAAAGAGGCAGAAGAAAACGCTGCTTTCATTAATCCGGGAACGATTAATCAATCGGATATCGAGTTAAGGGAAAAGATAGGCGATTACCTTGTCAGAACCCTGCGTGAAGAGAATCCTGACGCTACTATAATCATGGCGGGAGGGACGCCATATAGTGATAATTATCCCGAGAAATTGGAACTGGAGAACAGAATTCTCAAGGATGCATGCGAGCGTTATAATTGCGATTTCCTCAATGTGTCGCAGGTTTTCAAGAAGGAATACGAGTTACACGGAACCTCATTCTATGTTGAAGGCGATCCACACTGGAACACGCAAGCGTATCGAGTTATCGGGCATGCGATCTGCGCTTTTGTGGATAGTTTGAATACTACCAATGATGATGCAATGGAAGTGAATGCTGAAGAATAAGAACTCGGCTTTGATAATACGTTTGACATTGTGATATCCTGACAGAAGCGCCATGACTGTCAATAAGAAAAAGGAGCTGACCCATCTTTTGAGCCAGCTCCAGGAAATCTCGTCGAAAATCAATCTGGTCAGGCTTTCACCTTTCCGGCATCCTGCAATTCTTTGATGTAATCGATCCCGATAGACAGCGCTTTCATGTTATACGTCTCGGTGCCTTTTGGCGCGCGACGTTTCAACGCTGCACGGATCAATTCTTCATCGATCACGTTCGCCAGAGCGACCCAGGTTCCCAGCGCCACAGCAGAAGTATACACCATGCGTCCCATCTTGTCAGCGGTAAGCTGAATGATCGGCACATCATAGATAGTATACTTTTTGCGATGTTCATCCGGGACAGTGGTCAGGTTCGGATCAATCACGATTGTCACATCCGGTTCCAGATCCTTGGCAAACATGTTGTAGCTTCTTGTCGCGAGTGACAGGAAGAAATTGATGTTCGCAGCGCGTGGAAATAGAATCGGCTCGTTATCCAGGACGACGTCTACCTTTGTAGGCCCACCACGCACTTGTGCAGTGTAGGTCGGAGATCCGGCCGCATAAAGCCCTTGCAGGTGTGATGCATCCGCGATGATCGTTCCCGCCAGGATGATTCCCTGGCCTCCCACGGCGGAAAAGCGGGTTTCGTAATGCATATCCTTAACTCCCCCTTATGCGCTTTGCTTGAGCTTGGCGATCAAGGCGTCATAGGTGTCGGTGTACTCCGGCTGATTCTTGTCATGGTGCAACACGCCGACAGGGAAATTCATCGCCTTGTCGTCCTCGTTCATCGATTCCCACTTCTTTAGTGGAGTAGCACGGTCGCCGATCCACTTGATCATGTTCATGGGATCTGCCATCCGGTTGCGACGTCCGAACTGGGTGTGGCAGTTGCTGACGACCTCGATGAAAGAGAAGCCTTTATGGTTGAAACCATCACGGAACAGCTTGGACATCTGGCGACCGTTGCCAACATGAGCGCGTGCCACATACGTCGCACCTGCACCGATCAGAAGGCTTGCCAGGTTGAAGGATGGTTCCAGGTTCCCGTAAGGCGCTGTCGCTGCTTTAGCGCCGAGGGGAGTGGTGGGGGAATACTGACCGCCAGTCATACCGTAAATATTGTTGTTGTTTACGATGTAGGTCAGGTCAATATTCCGCCTGGCGGCATGGATCAAGTGGTTGCCGCCAATGGCCGACGCATCGCCGTCACCGGAAATCACGACAACATGCTTGTCGGGGCGGTGCATCTTGATGCCCGTGGCAAACGATGCAGCGCGACCATGTGTAGTGTGAAGCGTATTGGCGTTGAGGTACCCCGGCGAGCGGCTGGTACATCCAATACCTGACACGACTGCGATATCGGCCGGCTCCCACTGCAAGTCATCAAATGCACGGATCATCGCTTTCAACACGATTCCGATTCCGCATCCGGGGCACCACATGTGCGGGAGCTTCTCTTTACGCAAGTATTTAAAGTAATCGAATGCCATCAGGCCACCTCCTCAATGCCTTGAAGGATTTCTGCCGGTGTGATCGGAACGCCGCCGGTCTTCAATACACGCTTTACCGGCAATTCATACTTCGCGGAACGCTCGACCTCGTAGACCAATTGTCCAAGGTTGAATTCTGCGACAACCATGGATTTGACCTGCTTGGCAAACTTGTAAACCTGGTCTTTCGGGAACGGCCAGATGGTGACCGGTCGCATCAGACCGGCTTTGATGCCTTTTTCACGGGCTTGCTTTACTGCAACCATGGCCGCACGTGCGGTGCTGCCGAAACTGAAAACACCTATCTCAGCATCATCCGCCATGAACCATTCAACCTTGTCAATGATGTCACGGTTATCCAGAACCTTACGGATCATCCGTCTCTCATCTGCATCAACGGTGGCTGGATCGGTGGTCGGGAATCCGGTTTTATCATGATTCAAACCGGTCGTGTGCCAGTTGTGCCCCTCGAAATAGGGGATGAAGGGTGGAATGTCACCATTGGTGGTGTCGTAGGGATAATACGTTTCACCCTTCTTCAGGTTTGGCCTGGGACGATCCCAGATCTCAAATGAGCCTGGCTTGGGTGGCACTACACCTTCACTGAGGTGTCCGAGGACTTCATCCAACAGCAGGATCACCGGCATACGCAACCGTTCAGCCAGGTTAAACGCACGGATGGTTTCCATGTACGTTTCCTGGTGAAAGGCAGGTGCAATCGCGATGGTGGAGTGATCGCCATGGGTTCCCCATCGCGCCTGCATCACATCAGCTTGAGCAGGGTGGGTTGGCAAACCCGTGGAAGGGCCGCCACGCATGACATTGACAATCACGCATGGAGCTTCGACCATATACCCGAAACCCATGTTCTCGAGTTTCAGGCTGAAACCGGGACCGGATGTCGCTGTCATTGCCTTGGCGCCGGCAAGCGACGCGCCGATGACAGATCCCATCGCACCAATTTCATCTTCCATCTGGATAAAGTGACCGCCGTGCTTTGGCAGCAGGTATGCCATATGAGCTGCAACTTCTGACGATGGTGTAATAGGGTAACCACCGAAGAAGTTACATCCTGCTGCTACAGCCGCCTCGGCCACCACGATGTTCCCGGCCCAGAACTTTACGTCTGCGTCTTTGTCGTGGGTATACACATAACCTCCCTATTTTGCCGCCGCGGCTTTTTTCTTTTTGTCCGGAACTGTGACCGAAATCGCAAAATCCGGGCATTGCAGTTCACACAGGAGGCAACCGGTGCAGGCTTCGATATCCTTGATGACAGCAAGGTATCCCTGCCAGCGTGAGCCGATGCCTTCCATATCCAATGCGTCAACGGGACACACTTCTACGCAAACATTGCATCCCTTGCACATCACCTCATCAATCTCAATGGTGATGCCTTTTCGCTTGCTTGTCCCCTTCAGGGGATACTGATCACTCATGCAACTCCCCATTGCTTCGGGATGTATGTGACAGAATTACTCTTTTGGGCCACAACATTACCCATATCCTGATACCTGGTATCAGGGATTTCCGGACTATACTACAAAACAGGATCACAAATGCCGCATTTCAATACTTAAAAGGCCATGCAAACGAAGTGAAAACGGTAAGTTTGTTCTCCCTAAAACGAAAAAAGCCCGTTGAAACAGGGCAGGAATTGAATCCCTTGTCAACGGCTTGAAAGTCTTAGCACTTCGTTTGTATGGCTTAGTATCACGGGCCTGCCTTCGCAGTTTTCGCCCCACTTTGTGAACGGTAAGTTAAGAACAAATACCTACAGAATCAAAACTTGGTACTCCGGGAACCCCTGATTTTGGTTAGCAGAGTCTAACAATAAATATTGCTCTGATGTTTCTAACTTGAATCTATATGGTACGTTGTAGAATAAAAAACCGGGACTGAATATCAGTCCCGGTAATATCGTTCCAAGAAGTGTTTAGAAGGTATAGGTAACCGTGCTGTGTCCTTCGCGCCATGTGGCGGTTCCGTGATATTCTGTGTCGTAACCACTGAAGTTGATGTCAGCGCGATGTTCACCCTTGACGTAAATGCTGGCTTCACCGGTAGAATTGGCACGCATGGTGATATCAATTCTGACCGGGAGAATCACGGCATCAGAAATAATGTCAATGCGGGTTACGGAACGCTGGGTAGAACTGTTGTACGCAATGGAATACGTACCAGCCGGGTTGCCAACCTGTGCAGACAGGTTGCTTAGAGTGGCCTGCCAGGCATTGAACATACCAGCGCCGGTTACGCTACTGGTCCCGCTGGTCTGGTACAGGACATCAACATCCATGAAATAGGCGGTACCTTCAAGGGCGCTGACATTTGCACCGTCGTAGGTGTATGCCAGGGAGACAGAATCGCCAGTTGAATAGTCGAGTGTCCCCGTCGAATACTCCTGCGTGTATTCTGAAAACCGGTAGTACTCAACTTTCACCGGATACAGGTCAGTCGGAGGAGTGAGGTTCTCGTCGAAACGAATGTATTCCGTATATGCTTCCGCGGAATTCCTCTGGTACCAACCTGCCAGATCGCTGTTCTCGGACCACCCGATGGGGAGAACCTGATCAAACGGAATCGCACCATTGGCAGCGCCGAGCGTGCTCTTGGCATAATCCATGTCCGTACGCCAGGTGTTCATCATCTGGATGGTTTTGTCAGCGTAATTAAAGTTCTGTGCGAAGTCTTCCAACTTCCACAGCTCATCAGCGTTGAACTCGTTTGGCTCATTGCAGCCTGCGCTGAAAAGTGCAGCAGCAGCAACGATTACCAACAAACTCAGCAGTGACCAACGTGCTCTGTTCATCTCGGCCTCTTCCTTCATGCAAGTACCAACCGCTCCAAGCCCCAATATAGGTTGTTAGCCTCTAATGAGGCAAGTTGCTCTACCTCAATAACAGGATACGTTCTGTTGCCGTTTTACTGCCGGATGAGAGGCGAACAAGGTACATCCCGCTGGCGACTTGCGTACCAAAATCATCGTGCCCCTTCCAGATTGCAACATGATGTCCGGCTCGCTGGGCGCCTTGGACCAGTGTCGCCACTTTCTGGCCTAATGTGTTGAATACTTCAAGCCTGGCATCACCTGCGTTTGCCAGTTCGAAAGGAATTACTGTTTCCGGATTGAATGGATTGGGATAGTTTGCGCCAAGGTTGAACTCATGTACTACCGCGCTTTCTTCCTCGATTCCATCTTCAAGGAAAATTGACCATCCGGCTCCAGCTCGCACCATATAGTTCCCGCCGGTGAAAGCAACCCAGCCATTGTCTGTGTTGTACCAATAGCAGCGGTTGTATATCTCACCGTTGGTATCTGTCGCGATTCCGGGGGAACTTGGAGAATCGGAATCCCATTCCAGCCTGATCCAGAACTGTTCGGATTCAAGTATCGGCCTGTCAGAACCGGCGAAGTGGAACGTGAACCATTCAAGAGCCACAGGCGGAGTGACCCAGTAAGGACCGGCCTCAAGTTCAGTAGGGTAACCAAAATAGTTGTTTTCAAACCCTATCCCAATCGGGTTTGAGCTGTTTACCATCAGGGTTACCGTATACAATTCCTGCTGGTCCAGGTATTCATCTATCACGTCTGCTGGCCTGTCATAGAGTATAGTAAACTGGTTGTCCAGGTCGGTTCCGCCAACGATATAAAACGTTTCGTAAGAACCATCGTCGTAAACCAGCTCCTCAATTGTCGGGTCTTCACCATTATAAGCTCCGACTGCCGCCGAGGTCGGGCCTTCAAATGGGTCATTTTCTTCATCCAGAACATATCCGGCAACGCTGTACTCAAACCAACCGCCGTATTTTCCGGTCAGATCCTGATAAGATTGAACCTCGGGGTCCACTGTCGCCATGTGTTCATTGTTGCGGTAGATTTCGATCCCTGCAAGGTTATCAAGCGGGAGGTCGTCAATTCCGTATATGGGATCGGTCCATGTGATCTCAACTCCGGCCTCGCCCTCGTTTATCCTGCTGACCTCTACTTCGGCTGGTGCAGCGGGCGGCACCAGCAAGTCCGCTTCAATGACGCAAGGTGCAAACTGTTCAGGATTGGAAACGATAGACGCGATATTCTGTGGCCACCAACCTGTAAATAAGGTAGTATTTGCTTCCACATTCAGGGTGAATACGCCAATTCCCGGAGTCCGGTCCGGACCATAAAGCGCCAATTCGTATTCTCCACGGAAGCCCATGGGAATGGCAAACTCGCAGGTTACATGCCCGGAAGCATCAGAGAAGCCGATGTCCGGATCTTCAAACGTGTAATATGGACTTGAATTGTATGGCGCACCGGACAAAGAACGATAGCGAAGTGAAGGGCCGGTGGTATAGTAATAGGCCCAATAGTTACCCTCTGAACCTGATCGGGTTCGTGTCCATGCGCCATTGCCATCATCATCCACATAGAACCCTACTCCGACTCCATTCACCAGTTCGCTTGCCGAGTAGTCTTCTGTGGCAATAACAAGAAGATCATTCTCTTCATCGTATTTCATCATCAGGTAGGCTGTTTCCGGTGCATTGGGAATATCGTAGCCGAATACATCCGAGATATCCACACGAAACGCATCATCCCATTCACCGTTGCTGATGACACCATCAAAAGTAACCTCGGCAGTCATTTCCGGGATGGTGGCGTTGTAAATGAGATAGCTGTCGTCAAGAAAACCGGTCGCTTCATTTGAATATTCACTCTCCCCGTTTTCGAAAACCGCTGTGACCACGTAGTAGTAGGTACGTGTGGGGAAGAGGTCCGTTTCATCGGTATACGTAGTCAGATCACCATCTATGGTTGTAACCGGAACATAGGGGCCGCCGGATACAGCGCTGCGCCAGACACGGATGGAGTCAGCTTCGTCCAGCTCGTCCAGTTCGGGGGGCGTGTTCTCATGTACGGGATTCAGCATACTGCGTGAAGTCAGAGGATTCATGTCCATGAATTCTACATCACCAGTTGCATAAAGCCTGTCCTGTTCGGAACGCCATTGCGCCATGAGAGTTACAGCATCCCAGGTCAGGGTGATGCTGGTAAGGTCGCCCTGGGTTGCCGACAGGTTCTCCGGCGCATCATCAACCCCGGATAACTGGAATGTCACACCGTTTACAACCTGACCATCGCTGACTACAATGGTTTGTGTTGCGGTTGTCCAGCCCAGTTTACGGGCTACGACTTCAGTCGTGCCTGCCGGAACATTGTGCAGGGTAAACATTCCATCTTCATCTGTCAGAGTCGAACGGTGCCCATCCGCGGTTTCAACAATGACACCGGAATGATCCACTTCGCCAGAAAGTGTCACGGTTCCGTTAATCGTTCCACCTTCCAGGTCAGCGAGGATAGCGTAGCATGTGCCCCCGTTGCCCATCTGCCGGTTATGAACGGCTTTGCCGCCAGTAATGAGGCGGGTTCCATCGGGAGTCATGGCAAGCCCATTGGCCGAACCGGGATGATTCATCCCGAAGAAGGCTTCCCCGCTGTATTTCTCAAACACGCAAACGTCATTTTCAGCGTTGTTGAGATCCCCCCAGGAAGCGGCTGCGATGGTATAGCCATCTTCGCTGATGGCGAGACCTTCGACCATGTCGCCTATATCAACCGGAGTCCACAGTGGAGTGGGGCCGGAATAGGTGTCAAAGACAACAACCTGTCCACCATAGCCACCGGTCATGAAAGTCAGGCTTCCCGCCGCGACTGTCGAGCCATCAGCTGAAACGGCTGTGGCGCTGACCCAGTTTGATGTACCGCCCGTGAAAACATAATCCCAAAGCAGTACCCAGGTTTCCTGGCCGGGATCATAGTTGAATACACGGAACCGGCCGCCACTGAGTGAACCGGTTGTCACAACACTGCCATCATCCGAAAGCCGGACAGGCGATTCGGTGTTGTTGGTGTCGAAATCCCACAAGACAGAACCATCGTCCGTATCCAGCAGGTAAGCATGGTACTTCCCGTTCACCGCAACGATACTACCGTCGCCGGAGATGGTTACGCCATACCAGCCTGATGTGAGGGACGGATCAAAAGTCTGGGTCCAGAGCGGTGTGTTGCTTTCGCTGTTGAACGCCGATACCCAGTAATCTTCGCCTGTAGGCGACAAACCGGCTACAACAACCAGGCTGCCGTCATAGTTGATATCGGCTGTATAGGAACGATAGCCATCGCCTGCATCGTAGGTCCAGACAGGAGTGTTGGATTCCGAAGTGAGCAGGTTAAAGTAACGGGAATTGGTGCATCCGATATAGTTCCCGTTACCTGAGATGCAAACATCGAAGCCTTCGTTATCACTGGTGAACTGATACAGAGTATCGCCTGTTTCGCCATCGTAAACGATCATACGATCGTTATTCAGAGAAACCCCCACCACAATAATGGAACCGTCATCACTGATATCCATATAGTTCATGATGCCGGTGGGATCCGAATCAGACCACAACTCTTCGCCGTATTCATCCAGTTCGAAGTTGTTGAAGAAGTCAGGAATCGGTTGAACAGGGACACTGGGATCAAGGGTTTGAATGCGTTGTTGCAGAATGCCGTTTACCGTTTCCTGTACTCGGGAGGTGCCGAGAATTTCAGAATCGGCTACTGCTGACGTAGCAAGCAGTAACAATATGAAGAAAAACACTGGTATCCGTCGATTCATCAATTCCCCCTTTACGTTGAATGAACGGTTCAAGAATCTTCGATGACAGGTCTATGCATGTAATCTTGCTGAGTTAAAAATCGGTTTCAGCAATAGTTTTTCGGACGATATAATCATGAATTGTCTACAATCTTCACGCTTGTCTTCAGTCATGATTTCTCAAGAAACAGTATAACATCAAAATACCCTTTTCATGGACTGATCTGCAAGCACGATAAAGGGGGGCAGGCATTTGTTTCCATGAGCAACACTTTTGGGGAAAACACAGTAGGAGCATTTTATACAGGAGGTTATCTTGACCAAATACTGCAAAGTGACGTTGAAAAAAAGGTTAATAATTCGGAGTTCTCAACAATAGACAAATCATTTTGTCTAAAGGACAATCCCAACGGATTCCGACTGCAGGAATTGGAGGCGTCAATACCATGAAAAGCAACATCGAAAACGGAATATTGACAGTATGTCCGGAAGCTGATCTGGCCGGGGTTATTGTAGATGAAGTATATGATATTCTTTTACAAGCGCAAGAAGAACCTGGGAAATGGGATTCACTTGAAATTGATTTCACTGGAGTGAATGCTATTGATGCAAAAGGCGCTATACTCCTGCTGGGTATTTCCAGGGAACTACTTGAAAAAGAACGTGTTGCGAGTATTGTAAATTCGAGTGAGAGTATGGTTTCACTAACCGAAAATCTGGGCATGCATAAGCTTTTTCTGATCAATGGGGAGGGGAATTCCAATGATTGACGATAAAGAACTGATTGCCGGTTTTATTGAGGAAGCGCAACAGCACCTTTCCAATGTTGAGCCGGACCTGCTCGAAATGGAACAGCACCTTGGTGAGGTTGAAAAGGAAGTAGTAAACAGGATCTTTCGGGCGATTCACAGTATTAAAGGCGCTGCCGGTTTTTTTGGTTTCCAGAATATCAGTACACTCAGTCACGAAATGGAGAGTTTGCTTTCGCTGATGCGTGAAGGCAAAATGCAGATTACTGAGGATGTTATTGACGTACTGCTTGATGGTGTTGACCTGATGAATACCATGGTGAATGACGTGGCTTCATCAGAAGAGGTTGAAATCGAGGAGGCAGTTGAAGCAATAAAGAAAGTTCGTAACGGTGGCGAAGACGAAAAGTCCGGGAAGAAGCAGGAAGAGAAAACACCTGCTACCAAAACCGAACAGGAACCGGCGCCTGATGATAATGCTGCCGAATTGATAGAGGAATTTGAGCTTGATGAGGAGTTGCTGAAAAAGGTAGCACGATCAGGGGAGTATTTATATAAGGTTACGGTTGGAATTCAGTCGGTATTGGCTGGAAAAGGCGACAACCTGGAAGACTACTTTGCTGAAATTGGCAAGCTTGGACGTATCATTGGATCCAGGATAGACGAATCATCACTGGTTGGTCTGGAAGCCTGTTTTGGCAGTGACCCTGTCCTGATTTTCCTTTTCGCCACAGTGCTTGATCCGGATTTGGCCAATGTCGGGCTTGAACTTCCAGAGGAAACAATCAGCAGGGTTGATATCTCAGAATACTCCAGGAAACTAAAGGAAGCGATTAAGAAAGAGCAGGAAAAACACGCGAAGTCAGCTTCAACTTCGGCGTCGGCTAAAGTGAAACAGGAAACACAAAAACCAGAAGAGCAGGCACAGGCAGCGAAAGCAGAGGACGATGAAAAAGAAAAGCCTGAAAAAACAAAGGATAAGAAACCAGCAGCAAAGATTGCACAGGTTCAGACCGATGAAAAGCTGCGTGTCAGTGTTCGTTTGCTGAACGATCTGGTCGATCTGGCCGGTGAGCTGGTGCTGAGTCGAAACCAGCTATTGCAGACAACGCTTCCCCTGGCAAAGGAAGTTCAGGGGCTGAATCCAATCCTGCAGAGCATATCATGGGTAACCAGTGAAATGCAGGAACGGATTATGCATCTTCGCATGCAGCCTGTTTCCCTGCTGTTCGGAAAATTCCCCCGTGTAGTCCGTGACCTGAGCAAACAATTCAAGAAGGAAATCGTACTGGCATCCAGCGGCGAGGAAGTTGAACTGGATAAATCCATTATTGAAGCGCTGGTTGACCCGCTTACCCACCTGATCCGCAATTCTGTCGATCATGCGATAGAATCACCGGATGAACGCGAAAAGCTTGGCAAGCCAAGACAAGGCCATATCAGGCTGGAAGCTTACCACGAAGGCGGACAGGTTCATATTGATATCGTGGATGATGGGAAAGGTATCGATCCGGAAAAAATCGCTGCTTCAGCAATCAAGAAAGGTCTGATTGATGAAGATGAAGCGGGAAATATGAGCGACCTTGACAAGGTTCGTCTGATTTTCCGTCCGGGTTTCTCAACGGCCGAAAAAATCACCAGCGTCAGCGGTCGTGGTGTTGGTATGGATGTCGTCATCACCAATATCGAGCAGATTGGTGGAACGGTAGATATTCAATCACAGGTTGGTGAAGGTACCAGGATGGGACTGATGTTGCCCCTTACGCTGGCTATCATTACCGGTCTTGTGGTACGTGTCGGAGATCAACGATTCATTCTTCCACAAGCCAACCTTGAAGAGCTGGTTCGTATACGCCCCCATGAGATCAACGAACGAATCAACAAAGTGCAAGGTGTCAGCCTGCTGCGCCTGCGAGATACTCTGATTCCCCTGGTCTATCTGGAAGATGTTCTGTTTCATGGTGATATCAATCCGATTGAAAAAACGAATGGCCATAAGCCACTGAATATTCTGATCATTCGTGCAGGTGAAAAGACTTTCGCGGCGAAAGTCGATGCGGTTGAAAGCATGGAGGAGATTGTCGTGAAACCGTTGCCTCGATTCCTGCAACGGATGAAGAGCTTCAGTGGAACAACAATTATGGGCGATGGCAGTGTGGCTATGATTCTTGATCCTCCAGGCATTGCCGGCCTGGTCAAGCTGGAAAACCTCGGCGATAAAATGAAATCGCACGTTGATGATCATAGTGCAGAAGAACAGGAGCAGACGGGGGAGATTCTAAACCTGTTGGTGTTTGATAATGGCGCCAGTGAACGGTTTGCGCTGCCGCTGAATCTTATCACACGGATTGAAAAAATCAGCTATTCAGATATCGAATGGCTGGAAAACAAACCTTATTACCAGTACAGAAAGCAAAAATTACGGTTGTTAATGCTGGAGGATTACCTGCCTGTTCAGGCGCCGCATCGTGATGATAGTACCGAAATCGGCATCATTATTCCCAAGATTGGTGGAAAGCCGATCGGCGTTGTGATCAACCGTATTATTGATACTGTGGAAACCACGGTTGAACTTGACACAAAGACGATCATTGCCCCTGGGTTGTTCGGTAGCGCGATTATCAAAGAACGAATCACCCTGATGCCTGACCTGTACCGTCTGTTTGAAATGGCTGAACCTTCCTGGTTCGGGCAGGAGGAATTCAAAAAAGAGAAACTGGACAGGAAACCGCGTATTCTTGTTGTTGACGATACACCGTTTTTCCGCATGGTCGAACGTGATTACCTGGAGTCCGCTTCCTATGAAGTGCATACGGCCGAAGATGGTGAGAAGGCATTGGAAAAACTGGCGGAGCATGAATACGATGCTGTTATTCTGGATATCCTGATGCCACGGTTGGACGGTTGGGGGGTCATCGAGGAGATGCGTAAGGATCAGCGGTGGAAAAACATCCCGGTCCTGGCGGTAACCTCGCTGGGTGATGAGGCCAGCCTGGAAAAAGGGAAGCAGCTTGGTTTCACCGATTGGGAATCCAAATTGAACAAGGACAGGATTCTACAAAAGATTGATCGGATGATTTCACAAACAGTACAGAGTTAGTGGAGCTGACAATGAATCAGCAGATAGCTACATTCCTGGTAGGTGACACAATTCTTGGGATTGACATTCTGTTCATCAAGGAAGTTCACCGTCAACTCAGAACCAGCCCGGTCCCGGGAGCGCCCAGGGAGATTACCGGACTGGTAAACCTGCGGGGTAAGATCGTCACTATTATCGATCTGGAGTATTATCTGACAGGAAAATCAAGGGAATCGCTTGAGAATACACGTCTTCTCATTATGAAAACCGGCGCTGAGTTGCAGGCGCTGCACCAGGATGATGAGGAGATTGCCAATGCCAGGGTGGGAGATGACATTGTTGGACTCCTGATAAAACGGATGGATGAAGTAATCACAATTGATTCGGATGAGATCCTGTCACCACCGAGCAACATGAGCGAAGTTGAGAGTGGAATCATTGAAGGTGTGGTGAAACTGGAGGATCGACTGGTTCTCATCCTGGATCATCCGGCAGTTCTTAATCGTGCATTGACTGCAGCGGAGTAGCCGCCGTCAAAAAAACAGGTTGTATTCTATATATAATCTCGTCGGGACAAAACAGCAAAGGCCATAAAGAGGGCGAATCTGGATGCCGCAGACAGTTGAATTGAATGTCCTTGTTGTGGATGATTCTTTTACATACCGCCAGATTCTATCGCGAGTTGTCGGGGATATTCCCGGGGCTAAGGTGATAGGGCAGGCGACGGATGGACATGATGCGCTGAAGAAAATTGATGAACTGTCACCGGACCTGGTGTTGCTGGATGTGACCATGCCCGGTATGGACGGCCTTGAAACCCTGCGAAAGATCAAACGCAAGCACCCGAAGATTGATGCGGTAATGGTCAGTGGCATAAGTTCTGACCAGGCGCGTACAACGATGGAAGCGCTTTCGCTGGGAGCGTTGGATTTTGTCACCAAACCGGATAGCACATCATCTAAAGACAGCCTTACCACGCTTACCCGTGAACTTACGCCTCTCTTTATAATTGCACGCAAGAATAAACGCTTGCGAATGGTACGTGAAGAAGATGCCGCGTCAAGGGCAAAGCCAACACTGTCTGCATCAGCGCCACCTGCGGGGGGGGCGCGTCAAACGGCTCCCCGAACCGGTCTTTCGCCGAGAACGGTAGAACGACCTGTTATACCAAGCCGTCAGCCAATTGCGCCAATTACCAAGCCATCCGTCGTTCCGACCACCCCCAGAAGATCATCTGTGGGATTGAAGTTTGATGTTGTTGCATTAGGTGTCTCAACTGGTGGGCCACAAGCGCTTCAAAACCTGGTTCCCTTGCTCCAGCCCAATTTCCCGTTGCCGATTCTTGCTGTGCAGCATATGCCACCCCTTTTTACGGCGACACTTGCAGAAAAACTGAACCGTGACTCGAAGATTGCTGTGGTTGAAGGTGAAGCCGGGATGCACGTAAAACCCGGAACGATGTATATCGCGCCGGGTGGCAAGCATATGGTAGTCAGGGGACCAAAAGGATTGCCCCGTCTTGAAATACTGGATACAGCCCCGGTCAAGAGCTGTAAACCATCTGTTGAAGTTCTGTACGAATCCATACACAAGCTTTATGGAAGCAATGTGCTGATGGTCATGCTAACCGGGATGGGGAATGACGGTGCGGACTGGTCGGAAACCCTGCACGATGCCGGCGCCTACTCGCTGGTGCAGGATGAAGCGACGTGTGTCGTCTGGGGTATGCCGGGAGCGGTGGCGTTAAAAGGCGCGGCTGATGAAATCCTGCCGTTGAACAAGATCGCAGAGCGGATTGACAAACTGGTGCGCTGAGAACCATAATCGTGCGATTCATTTTTCGTTATAGAAAAAACAGCCAGGGAATTCCCTGGCTGTAGTGTTTGTGAGTCTCACATACGAAAATCGTTACTTCAGTGGCCTGCCGCAGAAAATGCCCAGTGATTCCGCAGTCCGGACAAGTTCGCCGTCCGGTTCAACCAGTTTTTGCTGTCCGGATGCTTCCGCGATGGAAACATCCTTGATATAGCGGCCGTCCAGGGTTACCATCTGGCCGAACTTGCCTTCCGCGATCAATTCAGCAGCTTTCACACCAAAACGTGTACCGAGCATACGGTCATAACAGGTGGGTGAACCGCCACGCTGCAAATGGCCCAATACGGTCACACGAACGTCAACTTTTAAATGTTTGCGGATCAAATCGCCGAACACCAGGCCGGGCGAATCATTGCCACGGCGGTGTACTTTTTCCTCACCGTTGGTGTAGCGAGGTTCGGCCGCTTCAGCGACGACGGCAATACTGAACGTGCTCCCACGGGCATAACGCTGCTTGATATATTTAAGCGCTGCGTTTACATCGTACTGGATTTCCGGGATCAGGATCAGGTCAGCGCCACCGGCGATACCGGCTTCGAGGGCAATCCAGCCCGCATCACGTCCCATGACTTCCAGTACCATCGTCCTGTGATGGGCTTCGGCGGTGGTATGCAGCTTGTCGATAGCTTCGGTGGCTGTGGTAACAGCGGTGTTGTAACCAAATGTTACGTCCGTAGCCATCAAGTCGTTGTCAATGGTCTTGGGTACGCCAACAACCGGCATGCCCTTCTCAAAGAAACGCTGGGCGATTCCCTGGGTACCGTCGCCGCCGATCACAACCAGCGCGTCCAGACCAAGCGCTTCAAAGTTCTCCATGCACTTGTCAGACAGGTCGAGAACGGTAACGCTTTCGTCCAGATTCTTGTATTCGTATTCGAACGGGTTGCCACGGTTGGTGGTGCCCAGCATGGTGCCGCCCTTGGGCAGAATGCCACGGACACTGGCTTCGGTAAGGTTGATAATTCTTCGTGTATCAATCAGGCCGGAGAAGCCGTCTACGATTCCAATCACATCCCAGTTGAAGCGTTTACGAGCTGTTTTTACTACTGCACGAATGACCGCATTCAGACCGGGAGCGTCGCCGCCGCCAGTTGTAATCCCTATACGCATAGGTTAGCCCCCATGTGCAAAACGAACCTGAGAGTTCGCTATTTTTCGCGATTTTCTTCAACGCGTGCACAATATAGGCAATCCGCATCGGTGTGCACAGTGGTGTAAATAAATTCCTGTATTTCTCTGAGTTGGAGAGACGTTCGTTCAGATTTTATCAGCCCTGACGAAGCGCATCTGCCGGATGCATGCGCGCAACTCGAATTGTCAGCGCTGTAACTGTGATCATGGCCAATCCGATTGCTACGATAGCCGCAATAAGGAACGGAGTCGCCGACAAAGCAGTACGGTAAACGTATTGTTCCAGCCAGATGTGCATCAGCCACCCGGCAAGAGGAAGCGCAACAAGGTTTGCAAATAGAACCCAGCGAAGGAAGGCTTTGTTCAAGAGAACCAGCAGTCCGGCTTCTTCAGCGCCAAGCACTTTGCGAATTGCGATCTCACGCTTGCGTTGTTCAATCGCATAGCTGGACAATCCGAGGATACCCAGGCAGGAGATCAGCATGGCCAATCCCGCGAACACCTGTATGCTGTTGGCCAGACGGTGGTCGCTGCGATACATTTGCTCAAAGCGTTCATCAAGAAAAGACCAGCTTGGTTTTCCGCTGAAATAATCCTGGTAGATTTTCTCTACTTCCGCTATCCCCTCTTTAATATGACCGGCCTGCAACCGTACAACTACCTGCCGGGCGAAGGAATTGTAGGTGTGGAACATGGCTGGCGCCTGACCTTCGCGTGCGCTGCCCATATGGAAATCTGGGACGACACCGATTATCGTTTTCGTTTGTATATCCTCTTCCGGTCCCCAAAGCAGTTGTTCGCCTACGGGATGTTCCAGCCCAAGCATCTCTACCGCGGTCTCATTGATCAGAACTGAGTGTTCCATATCACCCGAGGATTCCGGGTTAAAACTCCTGCCTTGGAGGATAGGAATATCCAGAGTCTTGAACCATTCGCCACGGACATCATAATGAATGAAGCCGAAAGAGCTGTCAGGATGTTCCGGCGTGCCCATGTGAACCGGGTTGTACGGGGGAGGTTCGCCAGGCGCCATGTTGGAGCTGCCTGCTGATACGATGAGGGTAGACGAATTCATACGAGTCAGCATGTCATCACGTGTCCAGGCCTGATCACCTTCGCCTGCCTGGAAGAACATCACTTGTTCACGGTCATAACCCCAGTCCCGATTCTCAACATATTTGAGTTGATTGATCATGACCACCATGGAAACCAGCAACACGATGGAAATCGTAAACTGGAAAACAACCAGCGCCTGACGGAAGTATCGCCCGGCTTTACTTGTTCTGAAATCACCACGAAGGACATCAACTGGCTTGAACGAAGTCAACACAGCAGCCGGGTAAAGGCCGGCAAGAATTCCAACAATGAAAGCGGCCAGGACAAACGCAGCAGCCAGGAGAGGATTGTGCAGCAGCATCCCGCCGACATTTTTACCAATCAGGGATTCCATCCAGGGGGAACTGATTTCCACAATCGCGAACGAAACAAGAGTCGCGAAGAAAGTTGTCAGAACGGATTCAACCAGGAATTGCAATTTCAGTATCAGCGGATCGGCGCCGATCGTTTTTCTGTAGCCGACTTCACGAGCCCGTCGGGCCGCTGTGGCGCTGGACAGGTTGATGAAGTTAATCGAGGCCAATAGCAGGATTGCAGCGGCAATAGCTGCAAGTAACTGTATCTGCTCCACTGATTGACCGTTGAAATTGACCCAATTATAACGGAAATGCGCGGTGTTCAAATGAATATCTTCGACAGGCATCAACTGGAATGGACGCAATTTCTCCATCAGTTCCTGCTCGTCTTCGTCCGGTCCCCATTCAGGAACCTGCTCATAGAACCAGTACACCATTTTGGTTTCAAGGGCATCCAGATCGACATCGTCCGGAAGCCGCAGATATCCCAGCACCCAGAAACTGTGCCAGTTATCCAGCCATTGTTGCGTTACTTCGTTCAGTTCAAATGCAGTCACAACATCGAATTGAAGATGAGATGCGGCAGGAGGAGCCTCAACAACAGCGGCTACATACGCATTTTCGTTTCCCGGAAGGACGACTGGTTTACCAATGGGGTCTTCAACACCAAACAGCTTTTCTGCGGCGGTGGTCGTGATTAATACCGCTTGAGGTGTTCGCAGGACATCCGCACGGCTGCCCTTTACCATTTTATAACCAAATACATCCAGGAATGAAGAATCGGAATGAATCACTTCAAGGCTGACATTCTCACTGGCAATATCCCCACGATGTACGTCACGCGGGCCCCAATACTGCATACGAACAGCGGACATCACTTCAGGGAATTTGTCCGCGATGCGTGACATCATGGCGCCGCATGTAGGGGCAAATTCCGTTGATTCAGTGTAGTCCTCGTTGAACCATTGCATATAAATACGATATACATGACCGGGGCCGGGGTAATGACGGTCATACTGCAGGTCATTCACCACAGACAATACGATCACAATACAAGCGGCCAGGCCAATGGCAAAGCCGAGAATATTAATGAGCGAATGTACCCGGTTCCGGAGCAAATGCCGCCAGGCTATTTTCAGCATATTGGTCAACATCGTTGGTCCACCTCCATTGTTTCATGGCTGAAAAAGCAAAGCATGTGCCATTGATTGATTCATATCAAGGCTTATACAGATAACAGGCGAAATAGAATAGGCCGGGTTTTCATCCCCATGAAGATGGGGGGCAGGCAAGTGACAATTAAATATAGATTTACACTCCTACACAGATGCAATGAACCTCCTTGCTCAATAATGCATAAATCGTTGTAGTATCGCAATATAACTGAATTCCTTCTTTCGAAGGAATGAGAGTGTCGGAAACTCTGAGACAAACCGATATAAAAGGATATTGATGAGAATATCAAGTTCTCATGTAGTATTACTGGACGGTTGAGTGTCCGATAATGGACAGTGTCGAAATAAAAGCAGCATGGCCGAGAAGAAAGAGCATTTAGCCATGCTGCTATAAAGTTGAACATGATGATGTAGGGTTACTTCAACAGGGTGACCTGTTTTACGATACGTTGCGATCCCTTCTCAATGGCCAGAAAGTAAGTTCCGGCTGCGAGATGGTCGCATGACAGGAACAACTCATGATGTCCCTGGCTGACATTCCCCTGAACCAGTGTTCTGACCTGACGGCCCAGTACATCATACAGCTTCAGTGATACCTGGCCAGCCTGTTCCAGTGTATAACCGATTTTTACCTGTGCATTAAAGGGATTGGGCCAGGGAGCATCCAGGGTGAAGGAACAAGGTTGGACTGAAGTCGCATCGTGAACATCATTCTCATCCAGCTCGTATATCTCAAACTGGTTCTCCTCAACCACATAGATGGTATTGTTCTCAAGCAGCAAATCCAGCGGATACATGCCCTGTGTGCTGTGGTATGCGATATGTTCCGGTTGGGTCGGGTCAGAGCACCAGAAAACATGCAATCCCGTATCACCAATATTCAGCACTGCTGCCAGATTACCTTGCACCTGGACATTGACAGCAAAATCAAGGTCATCACTGCACGAGGATAACCATGTCGGAGATGACGGGTCTGAGACATCGTAAATACTTAACCCGGATGCGCCGTCGGCAATAAACAGGCGAGTTCTATCTTCGGACAGAGCAACATCCCAGGGGACGCCATCGGTGGCGATGGTTGTAATGATCTCCAATCCTTCCCACGTGCCGCCAAAGATCACCACCTCCGAGTGGTTGACGTCAACAGCGTAAAGAGTGGGCCAATCCAGGGCAACCTGGGAAAGGTTTCGGTTTTCATCCGGCACATTCCAGTTGGCGATACGTAAAGGTGGGTATTCATTGTTCGGCAGTGAATATACACTGACGCCGGATGTCCCTTCCACCGCGGCAAAACTGGTCCCATCGACAGCAAAATCCAACGGCGGTTCGTTCAAGTAGGCAGTCTGGAAAAACCAGCCATATTCCGGAACGGTTGGATCATTTATCAAGGAATAGATGACGATTCCCACACTATCAATGCTTCCGCCGGAGAACCTTGATGTGATGAGGTAATCATCTGTTGTACAAATTGCCTGCAAATAATCATCCGTTGCCGGGACGAGGTAGCTTTCAAACTGTGGATTTGCAGGATCGCTCATGTCGTCAATACGAATCCTGCCGTCCCGAAGCATTCCATACCCAAAGTTGCCCGATTTGGCAAACTTTTCAGGTGAGCTTTCCGGTTGCCAGGTTGTCACTACATCGGCATTGTCCGGATCGGTGAGATCGACCATGCGCATCGTACAACCGCTGCCGATGTACGAATTCCAGATATAAACACTGCTGTAATCAATGCAGGAAGCGTAAACACTTCCCAATCCCTGGCCTTCCCATGTGCCGACAAGTTCGGGAGATGTTGGATCCGCAACTGAAATCAGCCCTGCCTGGGTAATGTCGCCGAATACCCAGCAGGTGAAACGAAGCTGGTTCATACCATAATGCATGGCGTAGTAGGGGGTGTACAAACCACCGGCATTCATCTCAAGTGAACCGACCTCGGAAATGGAAGCCGGGTTTGAAATATCCAGCACACGCAATCCATAGAACCAGTCAAGCAGGAAAAGATGACCGGAACCGTCATCCTTCATTTGCTGCAATCGTCTTGCTTCCGCCTGTGGAGCCCAACTTCCCTGGAGGGTTGGCGCTGTGGGGTCGGCCAGGCTGAGCAGGTAAAGAGAATCTGTAACGGTATACGTGGTCAGACACAAGGAAGCGCCGGCTATGTGGAGATCCAGCAGTGGTGATCCTGTCGGGAAAAATGCGACCGTGCTCATGTTGGCCGGATCTGACACATCAATTACCTGGAGGCCATAATCATCCTCACCCGGCGGTGGAGAAGCCGCGGCAACATACGCGTAGTTCCCCTCAACGATGATCTGATTGACACTGTCGGGCAGATCCATCACGCCCAAAAGGGAAGGCGCGGACGGATTGGAAACATCATACACTGCCATCGTATAGAGGTCGTATTCCATGGAACCATCGTACCAGAGCACAAAGGCACGTCCGGTCATCTGGTCAACACGGACCTTATCGGCGAAATTACAATCAATATGGTCTGGAGCAGAAAAGTAGGTTGTGCTCAATTCATTGGGCGAAGTTGGATCAAAGAAGTCGTATACACGATACCCGTCTTTTCCGCAAGCCAGGTGAGCATAAAACATATCCAACTGGAAGTCCCACACCTGGTCAATTGCATCATGACGCTCATAGAGCAGTTCTACGAAGAGACTGTCCTGGCTGAAAGCGCTGGGAACAAGCAGAAAAAGCAGGAGCATACAACAAAGGGCGAGTCTACAGCGGGCTGGAATCCTGAACATGATGCACCTCACATAGCAAGTATCCGGCTCCGGTCCACTAGCAGGTTGATACACTGGTATCAATCAGCGTGACACAAGCTAGCACAGTGGAAGCTTGATCCGCAATAGCTTTGAGAAATTGAGATAGATTTTTTATATTGTTGTAATATAATAATTTGGATAGAAGGAGCATTGAATAGGATATTTTGTTTATCTCCGAGGAAATGAGGGCGACTCCGGCTAATCGTTTCCTTATATTCATTGTCGGATTTTGGAGAGGGTTTCACCCTGACATCAACGGGAGGCGACCAGCATGCCGGTAACCGTAATCCTGGGCAGCCAGTGGGGCGATGAAGGTAAAGGTAAGATTGTAGACAGGTTAAGCCGTGAGGCGGACATTGTTGTTCGTTACCAGGGCGGACCTAACGCAGGTCATACCATCGTCTTTGGCGGGGAACAGGTGATTCTTCACAATGTTCCCTCCGGTCTGTTACACCATAACGTGATTTGCTGTCTCGGCAACGGTTGCGTCATTGATCCCAAGGTCATGCTTCAGGAGATTGAAGACCTTGAAGCGCGTGGGATCAAGGCAGAAGGCCGTTTTTATATCAGTCCCCAGGCGCATATGATCATGCCGTATCATCGCGCCCTGGATGAAGCGATGGAGAAAGCTGCCGGAAAAGGCAAAATCGGCACGACTGGAAAAGGTATTGGTCCATGTTATACGGACAAGTACAACCGTAGCGGCATCCGTGCAGTAGATCTTCTCAATCAGGATTATCTGAGAGACAAACTGGCTGCCAATATCAAAACCAAGAACGAACAGCTTGTCAAGCTGTATAATGCCAAGCCTCTGGACCCGGAACTTGTTATCTCTGAATTCATGCACTGCCGCAAACGGATCGAACCCTATGTTCGTGACATGTCCCTGTTCCTGGATCAATCTGTTCGGGAAGGGAAATCGGTTATCATGGAAGGCGCCCAGGGGACATTGCTGGATATCGACCACGGAACCTATCCTTTTGTAACCAGTTCCAACCCGACTTCCGGTGGAGCAATTACTGGTTCTGGTATCGGTCCGAACCGGATTACCAACGTACTTGGTGTTTTGAAAGCTTACACAACACGTGTCGGTAATGGGCCATTTCCGACTGAAGTTGCAGAACCGTTGCAGACTCAGTTCCGTACCTGGGGTGGAGAATTTGGCGCTACGACCGGGCGCGCACGTCGTTGTGGCTGGTTGGATACAGTCATCGCAAGGTACGCAGCCAGGGTAAATGGAATAAATTACTGGATGGTAACCAAACTGGATGTGCTGTCCAACCTGGATGAAATCCTGATTTGCGATGGTTATGAGTATGATGGAAAGCTGATCAAGGATTTCCCCATGGAGCCATGGCTGTTGGACGAGGTTGAACCCGTTTACACGACCATGCCCGGGTGGAAGAAAGACATCAGCGGCGCTCGCAGCTATGGAGAATTGCCCATGGCCTGCCGTGATTACCTGGATGCGATCCAGGATCTGACAAAGGTGAAGATTGGTACCGTAAGCGTTGGCGCTGATCGAGATGCTACAATCATGTTGCGAGAGTTTTAATAGATTAATCTGCTGATATTTTGAGTTATCTTTTGTCTATTGTCGGCCATCTCCAAGTGGAGATGGCCGTTTTTTTGGGGGTGCTCACAAGTATTTGTGCAGCGTGTCAACAGTCACGTTGCGTCAGGTCTTGATGTGATGCCGGCTTCCCGTTCTGAATCAGTCCGAAGGGCTATCGATGATTGTAGTTTGCCGTTTGCGAGAAGTCACGTGCATCACATTGCGACCTGACGTCAGCTCTGAAACAAGTGGCAGGTCACAACGCGATATCTATAGTATTTAGAGCAATCGCATCGTCCAGCACATGTAAAAAGTAGCGTAAAATCATTTCGCGCCAAGACCTGCCACAACACTGCCGCAGTGTACAAATTCTTGTAAGGAACCACTTTTTTTTACAATTTGAGTGTATATCTGCTTGCAGAAATTGGGAATTGTCGATAAGTTGATGCAGTGGGCGATGACAAACGGAGGTTCCCATGAGCCGGGAAATGGAAGCACTCTGCACCAGAGTAATTGTTCTGTTTTTTCTTCTCCTTCCTTTTGCAGCATTTGCGATACCTCCTGTTTTGATTGAAGCAGAGTACGACTACTCTACAACGATACTTACCCTGACATTTGATCAGGAACTCTCATCGGAGCAATACCACGCTGACCAGGTATGGATTGCATTCGGGCCGGACTACGAAACAACCATCCGCAGGGTTGCCACTAATCCTGATTCTGCGACAATTTCCGGCGCCAGGTTACAGATCCCGTTGTCAGTATGCGGTTTTAATGATGAATATGACAGGGAAATTGAGTATACACCTTATCATTTCAAGACCTGGGGAAAGATATTTGATACAGCCAGGCTACTCGTTTGTCATCAGGACGTAGCTTCATGGGAAATAGTCATCGGTGAAAACTGTGTTATCAATGGTGAAGGGGAAGGGAATTATGGCATCACGGTTGAAGATGGAGTAACACTCACAAGAACTGGTGAACCTGTGGCCGGTCCGGTGATTGAATCAGCTTCATACGATACTACCATGGGGCACCTGGTGCTGACCTTCTCGGATTCTGTGCAGTTTGATCTGATCCCGGAAGATGTATCTGAGGACAATGGGCCGGGAAATGGAAGACTGGACAATACGATCATTCAGCATGAAGATCGTAATGGGAATGGTGTCCTGGAGTTTGAAAGAGACATTTTCCCTGAAAGTATCCTGTTCGAGGACAATAACGGGCTTCAGTATCGTTTGCATTACATGGTTCAAAACCAATTGCTGGAGGTTATTGATCCGGCAGATAATACACAGTTACGCCTGCATCTGACCTTGCATGACCGCATCGGTCTCGAAGCGCTGGACCTGGCGAATACAACCGTCACCTTTGATCCCTGGGCCTTTACCGATCAGGAGTACCACGGAACTCAGGAAACCAGCATGTCCCTGATAAGCTATTCTGTGGTTAATCCCCTTATTGTGGAGATCGCTCAATATGATATGGGGTGGAATAAACTGACGCTGGTGACTGATGGGCCTGTATCGCCTGACTATACGACAGATTTTAATCCCGGAAGGATTGAAATCGTTACCCAGGATAGCGGATCATTTCTTCTCAGTGGTCACAGTGATGTCATTATTCAACAGCAACAGATAACAATTTCGCTTGTCATCGACAATCAAAGGCAGCTTGAAGAAGCTATCAACGATGATCAGATTGTTTTTGTGCATGTGCTGCCCTACATGGCGCTGGGGATTGTTGGGGAAAAAAATGCAGAAGCGGAAGTCGAGTTGGGGATCATACCCGAAACCGGTAGTGTGAAAGCGCCTGTTGCAGATGAGTGTGTTTTCGACGCTGAAGCAAACCGGCTTTATGTGCATTTTGACATTCGTATTGAAGATTACCTGTACAATACAAACGGCCTGTTACTCACGGATGGCGCTGAGTACCTCTGGTTGCGATATACTAGCATGGAACGTGTGGATGGTAACCGGGCACTGGTATTCATCCTGACAGATGAATGTGCTTATTCCCTGGAAACAGAGTTCAATACAAACACAACAGCATTGCATTTGTTCCCGTTTACTGTGCTTCAGCAATCGAAATTGAACGGCAACTGGGATCAACTGGTCCATGTTCAGTATAGTTCAGATAATCGTTCGTTAGTGCCGATCAGTATCATATACGTGGAAAACGAAGAAGCGCTTCGATTGTGCTTTGATGGACAATTGGTGAATACCGCTTTGTCGGCTTCGTCAGGTATCACGTATTCCAATGTGGAGCTAAGTTGGTATGAAGTGGAAGCTGTTTCTGCCACTGAAATACGGGTATTGCTGGATGATGCCAGCGCTGCCGCGATGCAGGAGCTGGAGTATCTGCCACGAGTCATTCCCATCATCTCAATCGCAGCGAATACATTTACAACCTACAACGGCACTTCCAATGCTGATTTGATAAACCTGACAGACGGGATGAACCTGGAACAATTCGGTGGTGAGGGCAACCTTCTTGCAGGATGGGGACAGGTCTATTCTGTACCATCCTTCGAAAAGTTCGCACCGGAACCAACCGAACAGGTTTTTCGCCTGCGCAGAATGTCTGAACATGTCAACCTGTACGTTGCCCTGAATCAACTCAGGGCTTATGAAGAGAATAATGGCCTGATCCCCGTTATCGAGGCCGAACTGGACAGTATTGTTGGTTTTATAGAGGATAGTACGCCAACTGATCCGAATAGTGGGGCTATAACACAATTGGAGGGATACCTGGCGCTGGATAACCAGGATGAACTCGAGTATCCGGTTGATATCCTGATTACAGATATTCTTGATGAGGCTGGAAAGGGACGCAACAACGCACGTTCGCAATACTATTTCGGCTCCAAATACGTGGCGGCAGAGCAGAATCAACCTGAAATGCTCCTGCTGGACTCACATCCACAAGTGTTTATGCAGCAGGATTCGGCTTATGTATTGCAGCATTCCAGCTTTGAAGATGAATGGGAAGTCTGGCATTCATTTACCGGGTACAATGCGATTACAAATCTGTTGGCGCATTGGATGATGCAACAGGTGGATCCGGATGAAGAAGCCTGGGTAGTTGAAGGAATCTCCTCATTGTGCGAACAGTTTGTTGTGGGCGAGACAGTCTTTTATGTCAATGAAGGTTTGAATCTGCTTCCCCCATTGAACAATACACTGATTACCATGCCCTATGAAGAGCTGGTAGCAACCCGGCAAGACTTGGTAAATGCTTTCCTCTTCTTCGAATATCTGTATGAACGGTATGGAGGGGATGAACTAATCCAGAGCGTCGCATCTAATGCAGATAATGGCATGGCCAGTGTTCACTCTGTGCTCAATGATATTCAGCCAACCCTTCCGGAACCTTACCGGTCAAAATCGTTACAGGAAATATATCTGGACTATAATCTGGCTTGCATCCTGGACAGGGCCAGCGATACTCATGATGATCTGTTCCTCTTCAACAATGTTGATTTTTCTTCTGCATATTACTACATGCCTCAAACCAAATGGCGTGAAACCGATGTGCGTCCCTATGCACTGTCCATTTCGCCCTGGTCGTTCAGTGTAGCGTACACTGCCTATGGGGCGTATTCGCCCAATCCCACCCTGGATCCTGAAGGACAGTTTTTCTTTGATGGAAATGACGACGTAACGATGGCTGTAGGCTGCATTCGTTCTACTACACTCTCCACTGAACACATTCAGGATGGTGATTTTCTCGTTGAAAACACAACATTGAACGAAGCAAACCGTGGCAGCGTCGATCTTACAATTCCCGGTTGGGCTTTGGGCCCTGAAAATGAAGGAGATTATCATAAGCTGGTAACCGTTTTTTCTCGGACGGATACAGACGTGAACCTCTACGGCTGTCCTACTGTCGTGCTGAATGACGAACCGGACTATTTCATCCCGCCAACAGTATATGCAGCGCCAACTTCGGCAACATCTATTGAACTGCGAATTGGATTACCCTACTGGGAAAGTGATCCCAACCAAATGACTTATCTCGAGCACAAGCAAAGTATTCGGAATCATAAAGCAGAAGTTCTAAGCCAATTGTCTGCCAACGAGCTGGACAACGAAGGGGGCTTGACGGGATTTACCATATACCGGTCCGAGTATCCTGATCATGGCTTCGAGCAGGTTGCGGCTGATGTGACTGACCTGATCTGGAATGATGAAGATCTTGCCGAAAACAACACATATTATTACCGAGTGACAGCCAACTACAGTAATCCTGTCGGTGAAAGCAGCTATACAGAAGCCTATGTTCAGACCTCGGATCAGTATTCGCAAGCGCATATCGCCTGCCAGGTCAGCAATTACGGTATCCTGGGCGATCCTTTCGAGTCCAACCCATCCATGGAATGGCCGATTGGAAGCGGGAAATACTACCTGTGGCATGGTGGATTCTGGGCTGGAGTGATGTTTGGCAATCAACCGGTAATCTCGTTCAGCGAGTACGCGAACCATGAGTGGCAGCCGGATAATGAAGATGTTTACCGGACCAGTATCCTTGGCGCAGATCGATTTTTCCATTCCTGTGTTTATAATGATCTGAACGCCGATTTTCCCCTTGGCCTGCAAGTAACCCAAACAACAGAGATGTGGCCGGAAGCAACGGATCAGGCGCTGGCTGATGTTATGCTGATCAGGATTGCCATGAAAAACATCAGTTCGGACGTTCTCAAGAAGGTTTATCTCGGCTGGTACCTTGATCCTGATATTGCCATGGGGCCGCATGGTCAGGTCAATAATGCCAATTATGATGATTACCTGGATTTCGATGAAGAACGTCTGATGCCATACATGTACGATGCTGATTCCCCGGGCAGTTACGATGATGACACAGGTGAAGGGGGGACAATACCGGGATACATCGGCGCTCGTGTGATTAATGCGTCAAACTGGCAACCACTGGCACACATGGCCTGGTGGAACTGGTCCGATGATCCGCAAACAGACGAGGCGAAATACTCTTTCATGAACGGCAGCCATCGGACTTTCCAGGGCAGGCAGCATATGCCAACACCGGCGGAATTGGGTGAAGAGCCTTTCGACTACCGGATGTTCCTGTCTGTCGGGCCATATACGTTGCGACCACAGGATACCCTGTTTGTAGAAATCGCTGTTATGGTAAATGATGGGTTGGAAAGCCTCCAGGCAACAGCGGATTATGTCTACGACATGTTCGCAGGTGTTGAAGATGAAAAGGCGCCGGTGAACCTGCCACATGAGTTCAGTGTTTCCCGGGCCTATCCGAATCCGTTCAACCCGGTGACTGCTGTAGACCTGGCTATTCCCGTAACCGGTGACGTTTCTATCAAGGTGTACAATGTCCTGGGACAGGCTGTTCACAATGAATCACTACACCTATC
Source organism: bacterium (assembly GCA_963669175.1). GTDB lineage: Bacteria > Electryoneota > Electryoneia > Electryoneales > Electryoneaceae. The sequence goes on along the minus strand of OY769902.1, from coordinate 3,759,709 downwards.
GGCAGGGAAGCACAGGTACATGCTGAATGCCAACCAGGCAGGTGGTATGCTGGCCAGTGGAGTGTACTTCATGCAGGTCAACTATCAAAACCAGGTTTCGACTCAGCGAATCATCCTGTTGAAGTGATTCGGGAAGATAATCCACCAGAAATACTAACCGGGACTGAACTCTATTATTCAGTCCCGGTTTTCGTCACCAAACATGAAAACGCCCGGCTGGAAGTCCGGGCGTTTAAGGTCACTTCTAGTATAGAAAACTCTACTAGTTCACGCGCCTCACGTTTGAAGCGGACGGGCCCTTCGGACCTTGCATGACTTCAAACTCTACTTCATCGTCGTCGTTCAAAGTTTTGAAGCCGTCGCCCTGGATTGCACTGTAATGTACAAACACGTCGGAACCTTCATCGGGCTCGATAAATCCGAAACCCTTACCGCTGTCAAACCACTTCACTTTGCCGTGCATCAAACTGCTCCTAAAAAAAAAGATAGTACGAACCAACTCTCAGGCTCGATTAAGTTGTAAATATAGTACCGTTCTGAAAGAAAACAAATAGAAGTTCAAATTTTGACTCGGATGGAGACACTGCCAGTTGTGCGGCCAATTCGTGAAATAGCCCAGGGTGGCCGGATATTTACCAGGAGGCAAGAGCTAATGGCATACAAATTTGTTACGGCCTATATTTCCCGTCACCAGAAAACATGTGTTGTAAAAAGATCAATTGCTTTTTCCAAACGCTGAAAACAGGGAGCAAATATGTTCGCAGAACTGACCGAAATCAACCGTCGACCAGAGCTTTACGAGGTCTATACCGCTGATGGACTGTGGACCGATGAGTACATCGCACAGCGAATGCTGGAGTATCATGTCGATCCCGATGGAGATATCGCATCACGCAGCAAAGCAAAGATAGAAGCGATTTGCTCGACTATTATCCAACGGTTTTCGATTGGGGCTGAAAGTGATGTTCTCGACCTGGGATGTGGTCCGGGGTTGTACAGTACGTATCTGGCCAGGGCAGGCGCAAAAGTAACCGGTATCGATTTCTCGGAAAATTCCATTCGTTACGCACGTGCTCAGGCAGAAGCGGAAGGCCTTTCGATCCACTACCTGCACCGTGATTACCTTACTTGGGAAGCGGAGCAGAAATATGACCTGGCATCGTTGATCTACTATGATTTGTGCGCGTTGACATCTGAACAGCGCAAGCTGATGCTGAAAAAGATTCATGATCTGCTTAAACCTGAAGGTCATTTTATCCTGGATGTTTTCTCTGATGCCATGTTTGACGCTGCGGAGGAGAAGCGGACCTACGAGTTTATTCCCGGCAATGGCTTCTGGGCTGGTGGAGCGCACTACCTGTTCCTGAATGGTTTCCTTTACAAAGATGAGCGAGTTACCCTTGATAAGTACACCATTATTGAACCGGATAGAACACGTGTGATCTATAATTGGTTAAAATACTTCAATCCGCAGTCGTTGACCGCTGAACTGGAAGAGGCGGGGTTTAAAGTACTGGGTATACAAGGTGACCTGGGTGGCGCTGATTATGACCCGACTTCCATTGAACTCGCTGCGGTGGCGAAACCATAACTTTTTTGGCTGCTCACAAGAATTTATGACTATTATCGACGAGCACGTTTCGTCAGGTCTTGACGTGATGTTCTACTTTCCAATTGCAGACATCTGTCTTACTTCACACCTGCCACATCGCATGAAAGATCGTCATCAGGCATCACGTTGTGACCTGACGACAGCAAGAGTGCTGATACCGGTGGCAGGTCACAACGCGACAATGAAAGGTGAAGAGGTGGTTTCGGTATCACCGTGCATTTAGAAAAAAATAGCGAAAGCCGAAAACAGAATGTCGCGTCAAGACCTGCCACAACATTGCCCGGATGCACAAATTCTTCTGAGGAACCACTTCTTTTCGTTACAAGGTGAAGATGGAGCATACCCGTTTGCTTGACGTGTGAGTTTTTTTTCTCTTTCAGCAATCAATGATTTGTGCAATCGTAAAAACGTGTTTAGCTTTATACGAACACAGCCGGAGATACCACAATGAATATGAAGATAGCGCTGCACGGTTTTCTCGTACTTCTGATCCTGCTCTATGGAAGTGTTTTGATAGCGTTTGCAGGGGAAGAAGAATTGGTACCTGATTCGACGCTGGCATATGCAGCCGATCCGGAAGCTAGTCCCGATTCACCTGGTGATGACAGTATCTCTCCTCCAAACGATGCGCAGTCAGAGATTAACACATCCTTACCACAGGATCACGCATCTCATCCACCCGCATTTTTTCGTTTCATGGAAAGACTATTCCCGGTTAAGGATCCAGGCGGCGTTGACCTCGGTGTAAAAGGGTTGACGTTGGATGCGCATGTGGGCGGTGGAACTGTTGGTCTTGAGGTCGGTGGTGGCCTCACGTATTTCAGAAACAAAACCCAGTACCTGGTGCGCTACAGGTATGGCAATATGCCTTTGTGGGGTGAGATAAAAGAAGGAGATATCAAAAAACGTAGCGATGAATTTGCCTTTTTGATCGGGAAGCAGGTCACTGATCCTTATCACTTGGTCAGGGTAGGAATGGCGATCGGGGTTGGGTGGTATAAGTATGAAGAGCAAATTTATCACGGAAGATCCTATGATGAAGTCGAGAACACACAGAGCCCTGAGCTGGCCGTGGAAATGTCGCTCAGCTTTATCAAGCTGCGTGCTATCAGCCTGGGGTTTCAGGCCAATGGCGGGATATACAGTGAAGATTACCATGCCACAATGGGATTGGTTATTGGTTTCGGTAAACATTATTGATTTGGGCTATTGTGAAGTGATTCAGATATAGAAGTACTGAAGCTTCAAGAAGTTGATTCAAGCTGCAAAGCTGGTTTTTTATTCTGAAAAAAGGCAGTGAAGAGTCGAGAGCTCAACGGCGGCTCCGATTCATCATTGCCTTTCAGTTTTTTATGTCGTGTGAGATTTGTCACAGGAATTTCGTGATGTCTATCTACTTTTATAATTGAAAGTATGCTAATTCCGCTTTATATGCGAAGGGAAAAGCCCCTTGTAACATGATCCAAAGGCGCTTTTCCTTCCGGATGATTCTTTACCGGGGGAGGTGTTATGATTACCAGAACTGCTCGCATCCTTTTCCTCGCGATTTCCATCGCAATCCTTTCCCAGTCAGCGTTTGCCTATCGGTTGTGGGAGCCGGAAGACGGTGTGCCCATTCGTCAGGGCGATGAAATGGCAACTAACGGCAGGACATCGTCCTGCTCAGCCGTAAACGGCGACTTTATTCTCTATGCCTGGAGTGACTGCAGAACAGGTGACAACGACATTTATGCCCAGCTTTATAATGAAGAGGGGCAACCACAATGGGCTGAAAACGGGTTGTTAATTGCCCGGGGTGCCGGAAGTCGCCAGGAGTCACCCTATGTCATGGCAGCCAGTGATGGTACCTGGATCATTACCTGGGTTGATTTCAGGAATGATTCTCAAATCCTGGAGCGAAGTGATATTTTCGCGCAGAAAGTGACAAGTGCAGGTGATATCCAATGGCCGGAGAACAGTCCGGACTATGGCGGTGTCGCTGTTACAGTAACTGAAAATGCAACGGAAATGTATCCATGCGCGTTTGATGACGGTGATGGTGGGGCAATGGTCATTTGGGTCACCGACAGAAATCTGGATAGCGATCTGTATGCGATGCATATTCTTGCTGATGGCACTCCGGATGGCAACTGGACGCTCAATGGTAATCCTTTTGCTGATGGCGATCAGGATCAGGGCGAAATCTGGACGCAGAGTTATAGTGCTGTTCCTGATGGGAACGGCGGAATAATTGCTGGGTGGGTCGATACAAGAGATATAAATGAATATGATATCTACATGAACAGGATTTCAACCGAAGGTGAGCTGGCATGGGGGGCTTCATCCGGGGTTGCGCTTGACACTGACGTTGACTATGCACGATGGATCAGAGCAGTACCTGATGGGGCCGGGGGAGCGTATTTCAGTTGGAATGGAGAAGTTGCGATTGATGATGAACAGCTTTCAGTTGCTGCAGTGCTCAGGATTGCACACGTAACTGCAGATGGAAATAGTGATTGGGATGATAATGGGCTCCAGTTATTCCCGCATGAACCTGGCTTTGAATACTATTCTGTTGCTAGACAGGCAATGGTTCAGGCTGGTGAAGGTGAACTCATTCTAGCATGGGAGCACTGCCATACCTATGAGTGGCCAAGCGGCACGGATTTGTACATGCAGAGAATTACCATGGATGAAGAAAATCAACCCGTCCTTGAATGGGGGGAGGAAGGTGAAGAGCAATATGGCATTGCCATATGTGATGAAATAGGAAGTCAGAATAATATCAAGGGGATAGCTGATGGGAATGGCGGCGCAATCTTCACCTGGCTGGATGGTCGTGAAGGAAGAAGTCATGAGTATAACGTCTATACACAACGTATCAACGAGGATGGAACATCTGACTGGGGTGCTGAAGGAGGAATAGAAACCAGTGCATACACTGCATACAACTATTATGAAATGAACAGAGTGCATCAGGTTGGCGAAGACGTTATTGTTCTTTGGCAAGAATGGCGGCAAGGTAGTATGGGAGCATTTCTCCAAAGGCATGACCTCGAAACAGGCGCTATTCAGATGGAAGACGAAGGAGTAGTAGTCTATTCCGGTTTAAGTGGGAATGCAACTAGTTCTGCCATTGCTGTTAATCACAGTAATCCTGAAGAAGTATGGTTTGCGTGGATTGATAACAGGTACCGCCATTATGGCCGTCTGCCCTTTGTCCAAAAGCTGGATATCTCAACCGGGCAGCCTGCGTTTGAGGCAAACGGAATCAGTGCCCTACCGCATTTCCCGTTGCCGGAAGGACCACCAGAAGAAAGTGTCTTAACCGACTCATTGACAATGATTCCCGATGGTGAAGGAGGGATTTATCTCGGTTGGAAAGATTCGCGTCCTCTATATAGCCAAACAACTGGTTTTCAACATATTCTATCCGATGGGACCCTGGATTGGGGTGACGAAGGTCTTGTTATCCCAACAGTTGACTTCTTCGGGACCTATACGCCAACAATGCTACTCGCCCCGGACGGTGGTATCTTTGTCGCGTTCACAGGTGAATACGAAGCAAACTATTATCAGCATGTATTTCTTCAAAAAATAGACACTGATGGCTCGATGCAATTCGAAGGTGAAGACGGACGAGGTATCATCCTGAACGAAGGAATTGAGGAGGATGAGACTCTTGATGATATTGTCTTCTTTGAAGACGGAGATCAGGAACCCACTGACGCAACAATTGGTATTCTATATAGTAGAGATTCAGGTCCGGGGACAAGTGATATCTATATGAGTGGTGTGTCGCAGGACGGGACCATTCGCTGGCAAACTCCAATCTGTTCCGGTGAGCAAGGACGTAGATATCCGTTTATGGTGAAGGTGGAAAATGGTATAGTCATCGCATGGCTTGATAATCGCAATGGTAACAGCAATAGTGATATTTACGGTCAATTGATTCATTCTGATGGTACAATCGCTTGGGAGGAAAACGGCATACCCCTGGTAGATGTTGAAGACAGACAACGAATAAACAGCATTACGACGAATGATGGATCATCATTCTGGGTTTCCTGGCTGCACGAAAACAGGGATAACTCCGCCGATATCTACATTCAGAAGTACGATCTTGATGGAACTCCTGTACTTGTTCCTGAAACAGGAATTCAGATTACCCGGGATCTTTCAGATAGCAGAAAATCCAGGCTGAGCGCTGATTGCAATGGTGGTGTCTATCTTGTTTGGGAATCAGTGTTTGGAAGCAACTTTATTGATCTTTACTGCACAGAACTGGATGCGGAAGGAGTACCGGTCGAAGGAATACCGGAATACGATGGTGTGCCTTTAACGCAGGCTTACCAAATGCAAGTAAATGCTATGATTACTCCGACTACTGCGAATGGGGCTATCTGTGTATGGGAAGACTATCGGTCAACTGATACTGAATTCTTAAGAAATATCTATGCACAGCACATTGAGATCACTGGGATTGGTGTGAACGATTTAAGGCAACTTCACCCAACCGAATGGTCCCTGTCGCCAGCATATCCGAACCCGTTCAACCCGTCCACACAGATCGGTTTCTCACTGGATCAGCGCATGCCGGTGACCTTGACCGTGTATGATGTGCTGGGGCGCCAGGTGGTTAAACTGGTTGATGGCGTGAAGGATGCCGGACGCCATGTGGTAACCTGGAACGGGATGGATACACATGGACGCGCAGTTGCTTCCGGAACGTACTTCTACAGGCTGGAAGGAGACGGGAAACAACTGGTTCAGAAGATGATCCTGGTGAAATAAGGAAAATATTCCGGTAGGTGGTTAGATCTGTCTTCTGGTGCGGTTTTCAGGTTATGTTATCGCAAAGGGATACGGGTCATCATCTATCGGAGGATGCGATGGTCCAATTGGTCCAAGCAGTACCTGAAGGTGTTTTGTCGAAGACGCCAGAGGGGGTGTTTCGCAGTCGTCTGCGTGACGAGTTTGAACTGTCACCGGCGCTTGGCAAAGGGATTTTAGAGCTTGCCCGTGAGTGTCTGTTTGGAGAGATTCCGCAGACCCCGGGCAAGCTTCTTTTTTGGTGTGCTTCGCGGCGTGCTCGCCACGGGCTTCCTTTGTCGGAGCAGGAGAAGAAGCGTGTGGTGCTGACCCTGGTGGACGGCAGCGACGATATGGCTGTTCTTCAGGATCAGGGTTCGTCGGCTCTGCGTCAACTGCGTGTATTGCGTGTCACGGAAGAAGCGTACCAACAGGGCGGGTTGCTGACCCAGGAGGATCTGGCGTATCTGCTTCATGTGTCGGTGCGAACGATCCGTAACGATGTAAAGGCGCTGATTCGTGATGGTCAGACCGTTCATACACGCGGGTATGACCATGACATCGGACGGGGGGGCTCGCACAAGTCTCGGATCGTGGAGTTATACCTGAACGGTTTTACGTACGATACGATCATGCGTCGGACACGGCACAGCGCGGCGGCGATCCGTCGGTATGTGACCATGTTCGGCCGGATGTTGTTGCTGATCGAGAAAGGGTTTACAAAGCCGTTGGACTTGTGCCATTTGCTTCAGATTAGTCCACGCCTGGCCGAGGAGTATCTTGCATTATTCGAGAAGTATCGTGACGGTGATCTATGGCCGTCGATTTATTCGGAACTGTTGGACCAGTTACGGGCGTTGTATCCGGTGGCGGGAGAAAAAAAAGAGTCCGCTGGAGGAGGCGTCGATGCGACCTGAATATCGTAACCACTACGAATCGTTGCAGAAACGGGAGTTTCGGGCTGCGATCATCCGTCTTCTGGAGACAGAGTACAAGATCCTGGGCAGCCGGAAGGTGTTGGGGATGCTTGCGAACGACATCCTGGAGCTGCATCGTGAGTTCTATCCCGACATCGCCCAACGTGCTCCGGGTACGGTTGTCTGGCGGACCACGGATGCCCGTTGCGGGAAGCCGAGCTACGGCACCCGTGTGGAGGATGTGCCGGTGAAGACCGTCTTTCTGCCGCTGGTGACGGAAGAGGACATCGAAGTACGTGTGCAACGACACTACGGCAAGAAAAATGTGCTGAAGCAGGTTGACCGTGATGTGGAGGTAATGGCTCGGTTAGTGAAAAGCGCGTACGAACAGGGCGGTCTGTTGAGCCATGCAGAGCTGAGTACGCTGATGAATCGCAGCTTAAGCACGGTAGGTAAATACCTGCAACGCTACCATGCGACACATGATGACATCCTGCCTACAAAAGGGATCATGCTGGACCAGGGCAGTCGACCGACACACAAGGCAATTATTATTGCGTTATATGAACAGGGCCTGGATGAACCTGCGATCTCAAAGCAGACGGAACATAGTCTTGAAGCGGTGGGTCGCTATTTACGAACTTACAAAAACATCAAGACATTAATGGAGAAGGGGTTGACACAAATCGAGATTATGCGGACGTTGTCACTGGGCCGCGCCACAGTGGTCCAATACCAAAAAATCGTGCGTCATCATCATCCAGAACTGGAAAGTAAACAAAAACAAGAGACTGAAGTCTCAGAAACGGGAAAACACTGACGTAGTCACAAAAGGAACCTACCGGAATATTTGCCGAAACGTAAGTAGGTTCAGTGTGTTCTTCAAAAGAAAACCTCCCACGATGGCGTGGGAGGTTTTCAAAACAACCGGCTGAAGTTTGTTCCATAGCTAAATAACAGGGGCCGCTATGACTTCGCATCGCCATTTAAATCAAGGATTTTAACTCCCTGGGCGTAATCAATCTCCTTCAACGTGTGAAGCTTGCCGAGTTTATCAACCAGCTCACTCATTCGTATCACCTGTCGACTGATTTTCTTGAGCGCCGCGTCGCATTCATTGGTGCGTTTTTCACTCATCGTCAGCAGGTCCGAAGATCCCTTGATGATGGCCAGGGGATTGTTGAACTCGTGAGCGATTGTGCCTGCCAGCATGGTGATTGTCTGGGAACGCTGGGCTTCTCGATCCGCACGTTCCTGTTCATCAAACCTCTTTCGCAGGTTTCTTCCGCCCAATCCCAATCCAACCATTCCTACAAGCCATACCAGGGAATGACCTATTGCCATCGCCTGGATGTGTTCTCTTGCCACTCTTCGCAGGGGGAGCAACGGAATAGCAACGCTGATACCGCCACGAATGTCGCCCAGTTGATACCCTTGAGATGCATGACACCCTAGACATTGATCCTGGGTTTCAAGGGGAATCATCAAACGCATATAAGGAATTCCCTCGATATCAATCGTTTCACTATACTCCGGGGCGCCACTTTCAAACGCTTCAAGCGCTTTCGTTTCCCATGAATCAGCTTTGTTCTCCAGTCGAAGAGGATTCAAGCTGGTTATGTGACCATGAATCCCGAATTTCTCATGTCCAAGCTCGAAGACCTGGCGAGTCATATAGGCCGGGTTGATCATGGTATATTGATTCCCTGATTCGGAAACGATATCACGATCTTCAATAAAACTCAGGTAGGGATTGGGGGGGGAGCAGTCAGTTACAGGGGCGTAAACGCCACCGTGATTAGCATTCCAGTAACGGTAAAGAATGTCCTTTCGGATCGACGTTCGTGCTTCAACACGCGCAGCTTCCTCACTCTCACGATATTGGGTATATAGGTTCCAAACCAGGGAGGCGCCAACAACAATTGTCCAGAATATGATTAGCGAGATCATGTAACCAGTAAACCGAAACGATGGCTTCAGCGTATCCATAACAGTTCTCCCGGTAGAGAGCAAAAAATGAGGGCGTTCCATCCAATCCCTGATCAGGCGTACTGGCAGGCAGTCAACGGGATATGTGCAGCAGTATCAGTAATTGTACGAGTTTTACCGATACGGAACAAGGCTAGTCATAACAGTATTCAATAGAACAGAAATCAATAGACTAATTATTGGACAGCTTTGTCTTGAGTACTTCCAACGCCCCCTTGATTTCCGCATCCAGTTCCATGCGCCAGGTGTTTTCGTACTGACGGGCAGTAATAATATCTACTGTTTCAAATGGTATTCCCTGGATGACAAAGGACATTCGGTAGAGGACATGAACCATATCTTTTTCCGGAACGCTGCCGAGCAGGGTGAATGTGGCCGTCCTGAAAGATTCGAGGATACCCTGCTGTTGATCCATCATGACACGCAGGAAGTTGCCGATCAGCTCTTCTTTGTCCATGGTGGCAAAATCATCAGGCGAATCGACATGAAACAGCATCATGGTCACTGAGCCGGTGCTGTCCATGCTGGATGCAATGTCAATGATATCGGTGAATAACTCGATCTCTTCCGGGTGCAGCAATGTTGCGAAAGCTACAAAATCTCCGGTTTGCAGAGAATTGATGCAGGACTGCGCCAGCGCTTCAGGAGTTTCACAGACGGGCGCTCCAAAGTTTTCCCCGGATGCAGGAATCGTAAAAGCAAACAGAAGAAGAATACTGATCATCAAAGTAAGCGTGCGCATCTTGGCTCCGTGCTCAAGGTCAAGCTGTATGACTGTTGTTACTGGTCTTTTTGCCTGTTGTCCTCAGGTGTATCCTGCTCTTCGATATACCTGGTGTAGCGTTCGTGGAAAGTCTGCATCTGGTGACTGGTCACGATCAGTCTCTCGCCGTAAACGGAAAGGCTATCACCAGGAATGCCCCATTCCACAGGAGATTTTAACCCGTGAGCTGTAATTCGGGCCTGGTCTGATGTCAAATCCATTTTCCGAGTTAATTCCTGAAGCGATAGTTGCCCGGCCATCACGGAATCGAGCATGGGGTCCAGACGGCCCGCGCCTTCCATCGTATAGTTCATCACCCGCAGGAAATTTTCATAACCGGGCGAAGTCAAGGCTTCCATATTATCCAAGGCTTCGGTAGCGCTTTCGCTGATTTGCTCAATACGAACCATGTATAGAGAATCAGTCGTCTGGTCAATAATTACATCGCCATTTGCATAGGGGAGCAGACTGGCGTTGATCTGATCAAGGCCATCCATGAAAGCTTTATACTTGTCGAACATCTCATTTACAGTTGCCAGCCCCTGTTCGTAATCGGCAACAGAGGTTTGAAATTCTTCCGCGGTTATCTCGAAGTTCGCGATGAGCTTCTCCAGCATTTCAGCAGTGATCTTCTCTTCAGCAAACGTAGCAACAGTAACAATCAGCAGGCATCCCGTCCATAGTCCCAAGCTTAAATATTGTTTCATGTTCACCCCTCAATACTTCATGGATGAGTCAATATAGGCGCGGTTGGAACGTAATAAAACATCTCGTGAGCGGAGTATCTAGTTGCAGAATAAGAAGTAATGTCGATTTCGGAGGATAATCTGCCCTTGCTGCATCAAACCATCTTGACTACCTTCCCATACGATTTCTCAATACGGTTCAAAAGTGAGGTTCTTGTGCGTTTTTTAGATACGATGTTGTATTCAAGTGTGGCTGTTCTCCTGATTGCATCATGTGGGATGGCACAGCCCGACGGCTATTACGATGCTGCGGACGGTTTGCTGGGCGAAGAATTACGTGCTGAGTTGCATGATATAATCGATAACCATACTGTCATCAGTTACAGCGACATCTGGGGCGCGTTCTTTACCACAGATGTCAAATCTAACGGGATGATCTGGGATATGTATTCGGACATTCCCGGCGGTACACCACCCTACGAATACACCCCCGGTGATGACCAGGGAGGATCGGCAGGCGGGGAAGGAGAAGGCTACAATCGTGAGCATTCCTGGCCACGTAGCTGGTTCGGCGGTGAAATTCTTCCCATGAACACCGATATCAACATGATTTATCCGTCCGATATTTATGTAAATAACCGGCGTGGCAATTATCCTTATGGCGAAGTGTCCAACCCGACCTGGACTTCGGAGAATGGTTGTAAGATCGGGCCATGCGTTTACACTGGCTATTCCGGGACCGTATTCGAGCCCATCGATGAATACAAGGGTGATTTTGCCCGCGCCTACCTCTACATGACGGTTCGTTATTACGGCGAAGACGGCGCCTGGCCGGGCAGCGACATGTGCGACGGTGCGGTACTGGAGGATTGGGCCGAAGAAATGTTGCTGGAATGGCATGCCGCCGATCCGGTCAGCGAAAAGGAAATCGAACGAAACGAAGCGGTTTACGCCATCCAGGGCAACCGGAATCCTTTCATCGATAACGACAGCTTCGCCATTCGCATCTATCGTCCGGAACAGGCGGTACGTACTGGCAATACAATGCCCGTAGAATTCGACTTGTCCGCATACCCGAACCCGTTCAACCCGACAACAACGGTCGCTTATACCCTTGAACAGGCAGGCAGGGTGAATGTAGTGGTGTTCGATGCGCTGGGACGTCAGGTTGCCGTGCTGGCAAACGCTTCTCAGTCAGCCGGACTTCACCGGGTTCAGTTTGACGGCGCTAATCTCGCGACGGGGATGTATTTCCTGCGGCTCCAGGCTGGGGAGATCAGTGCGATACAACAGTTGATCCTGGTGAAATGACAACCATTCGGAATATGGAATTGGGAATTAGAAATTAGGAATGATATCTCGTGTCAGCCTGTTCACTATACTATTCAGGTTGAGATGCCAGCTATTGCAATGCTCTTGATTATAGTAATGCTCGAAAGTAATGTCGCATATCTGCGAAATGGATGTGTTGAAGCCGCATTTACAGCTTTGTATGGTTGCTTCTCGCACACAACAATACTTTCAAGAAACAGTATAAGTGTTGTATAACCAATACTTCCAGGTTGATCTTAGCAGGCTTTAGCCTGCTCTTTTTAGCACCCGGCTTCAGCCGGGGTGTATTGGATGGAAGCAACATGGTGAGCGCCCTTCAGGGTGCTTTCCGGCGCAATAACTTGTTTCATGAAAGCACGCTAAAGCGCGCTCTGCTATGAAGTAGGTTCTTCTCACCCCGGCTAAAGCCCTGTCTCTTGCTCACATCTTCGTGTTTCTGCCACCCCAGAGGGGGTGGTATATTTTAGCGTAGGGTTGACGCTGTCTGTTTAGCGTCTACCCTACGAAAAAGATCAAACCTTATCTCAACCCTGGAAGGGTTGCATAACGTATAATTTACACCCAATTGGTTTGTATAGAATATAAAATGCGTTATTTCCTGTATTTATTGAACGTACTAATATGAATCGCGTATTATGCAACCCTTCCAGGGTTGATTATTCGTTAGAATACCTGACATAGTGTACAGGCCAAACAGACGGCCTGTACACTATGCTAAAATAGGGAATCCCGCCGGGATTCTAAAAATGCTATGTCCACAACTCTTTTACTGATACAGCTTTCAGAAGATGTGGGTAAGAGACAGGGCTAAAGCCGGGTGCTAAGAAGAGCCTGCTGAAGAAGGCTAAATGAATGTGAAGCAAGCTGATGAATGTGAAGCAAGCTGATGAATGTGAAGAAGGCTGAATAAATATGAAGCAGGCTGAATGAATGTGAAGCAGGCTGAATGAATATGATGCAAGCTAAATGAATGTGAAGCAAGCTAAATGAATGTGAAGAAGACTGATGAATGTGAAACATAACTGGAATAGTACTCAGCGCGATACATCATTCAACACGATGTTTCGATGGTAGCAGTGCTATCTGTGCAAGTAGCTTTATAGGAGGACAGGATTACGAAACGCACCACATGGCTCTTTATTTCCGGTTGTACCTTGCTTGCCGGAATCATCGCATGGCGGTTCCGACGCTGGTTCATGCGATGGGGAGCTACGGATGCAGAAGTGGCCATGCCGTTGCCCGGGGATGATCTTGCTTCCGGGAAGATCTCGACCAGCACACGTGCGCTGACTATCAAAGCCTCACCGTCCCAAACCTGGCCGTGGATCAAGCAGATTGGGCACGGTCGCGGCGGGTTCTATTCCTACACCTGGCTGGAGAACCTGTTCGGATACAGGGGGAAGACGATAAACGAACTGATCCCGGACTGGGATGCTATCCAGGAAGGCGATCAGGTGAAGTTTGCTGCGAACGGTATCCCGGTGATCCGTCTGTCGCGGATGGTGGAGGGACGGACCTTCGTGCTGACCCACGATAGTAGCGCCACCCTGAAAGCCACTGGAGGACGCCAGCCCCTGATGGGCCTCAACGATTTCATCTGGCAGATGCACCTGGAACCAGTCGGAGATGGGGGAGATCAAGCTGAGGAATGCAGACTGATTGTCAGGTCCATGATCTCGCTGCCACAATCCTGGTTCATGAAAATCCTGGACTACGCGTTTTCCGAATTCGGACACTTCATTATGGAACAGAAAATGATGCGTGGAATTCGGGATAGAGCGGAAAAGGCAATTAGGAATTAGGAATTTACGGTGCTATTCAAGTTTCACCTCTTCGAGGTGCCTCGTATTCAGCGGTTACTATTATCACATGCGATTATTATTATCACATTGAAGACGGAACCTATCCCGAGGGGCCTGGATAGATGAACCCCGGGCAGGCATCACACTGACGATACCAACCCGGGGCTCACGTATCGAACTCCTTCGGAGTAAAACTGCCGCAGGGACTACCGCTATTCCAGCGTATCCATCTCCGCGTCCAGTTCTTCCATTTTCTTGTTTACGGCATTCACGCGGGACTCATACTGGCTACTGTTGCTGCTGGTGATGCCGAACTGTTCACCGGAACGCCACAGCAGGTTCATCACGATGGTGTTGCCCAGGAAACGATACTGCGCGGCGAACAGGCCCGCATGATCTGTCGTCCCGTCCCGGTAGCCTTCAATAGCCTTCTCGGCAGGCGCCTCGAGCTTTTCAGCCTCTGCCAGGAAGAACGTAAAGGTGGACAGTTCCTTGGGCAGGCCCAGGATCCAGGTCGGCATCACTTCATCCGCTTTTTCCATTAATGGCGGCACACGTTCCGCCAGAGTCGGGATTAGCGCTTCGGGCGTATTGAACATCTCGAAGTAGCTGGCATGTTCATACACAAACGCATAGGCGACGAACAGGTCCAGACGCTTCTCATTCATCATCTTGATGTCACTGCTGCCCATTGCTTCGCTGAAACGGTTCAGCTTGGCTTCAAGATCGTCCACACGTTCGATCAGCCGTCCTTCGTAGTACTCCTTCTTTGCATCAGTTTGTGCTACTGCGGAAAGAGAAACGAGAAACAGGCAGAGAAAGGCCATGCAAAGGCGTTGCCCGGTACGCATACTGTCCACCCCCAGTTTGTTGACAGGTTTGCCGTGTAAAAGATAGGTCTGCTAAGATAGGCCCGGTAATATTGTCGAGCAATATAGTAGGGGAAGAATGTTACGAAACCGGAACGGACCTCATATCGTCAGATACGCTTCCTTGCGTATATTAACAGACCGAAAACGAGAATAACAGGGGGGGGATCACACTTGTTCAACAGGTTGTCTGATAATGTACGCTGGCTGCTCCTGGTCCCGTTTTTCGTTGGATCGTTTGCGATTACCTTCCTCGCAATGATTGTTGTCAGCGATGCGTTGATGGCGGCAAGCATCATGTTCTCCCTGTTGACGTATAATTTTAATGTGGAGATCCTGGGTGTTTTTGCGCTAATCGCCATGATGATACTCGTCATCGGGATGGTTGCCGGTCAGACGCTGCTGCTGCTTTACTATACCCTCATGCTGGCGCCACGTCATAAACTTCTGTTCTGCGTCCTGTTTTCCCTGTTCTCCGCTTTGTTTCTGATCGCTTTTCCGATCCTGACCCGTCCCTATGTCGAACCTGTCTTCCTCGGTGCGTTCGGATTCAGTCCGGCCAAGTACTATTTGCTTATCGGTGTTGTCGCAGGCGCTGTGGCTGCCGTGTGGTTGCCGAAACGTGCAGAAAAACGGAAAAATGAGCGTAGAGGATGACCCTTCATGTAAATAGCCAAAACATCAAGATTTGGTGCTGTAAATGGTGAAACAGATTTCGTTTTCAAATCTGCCGGACAAGAAACGCTGGCTGCTTCTCATTTTGCTCAGCCCGGGCGTTTACGTGATTACCTTTCCCTTGATGGCACTTATCTGCTCGATGATCTGGGCCTTTTTCAGCATGATGAGCTTGTTGGCCTACACTAAAGACGCTGAAATACTCGGTCGGATGCTGCTCGTCTTCGTGGAACTGCTAAGCTTCGTACTGATTGCCGGTCATACCCTGCTGGTGCTTCGTTATACCCTCAAACATGTGCCATACCGTAAACTCCTGTTCGGCAGTCTGTTTACCCTGGTGATTGCCCCGTTGGTCGCCTTCCTTCCACACCTGGCCGGCCTCTTCATGGATACCGGCTATCTTGGCCCCTTCGGAACCTTCCCGATCACCTATTTCTTCGCGTTCTGTGTTGTCTGCGGCGCTGCAATGGCCATGTGGGTGACGAAACGGGAAGAGAAAAAGCACGCGTGAAGGAGGCTATGTCACGCCGCCAAAGCCCAGGACGGGCGGTATGTGACCAGCGCGGAAATTTTATGAGTTTTTGATGTTTGTTTGACATCTTGTGAAATACATCAGGATTGTTGTGACCATTCTCAATTTTTGATTGGTGCTTTATGCAACCCGCTTCGGGGTTGAAAAGAAGTAGTCACTCTACCCAGGGTGCGCGCTAAACAGACAGCGCGTACCCTGGGCTAAATTATTGTACTCCTTCGGAGTACCTTGTTGTTTGGCAGTCAAAGCTGTTTGTCAGTCAGACTGTTTGGCAGTCAGACTGTTTGGCAGACAAGGCTGTTTGGTAGTCAAGGCTGTTTGGTAGTCAAGGCTGTTTGGCAGTCAGACTGTTTGTCAGACAAGGCTGTTTGGTAGTCAAGGCTGTTTGGTAGTCAAGGCTGTTTGGCAGTCAAGTAAGCAGAATTGTTGACTAATAGACTGGCTGTCTTCGTTGATTCGACACTGCGTTCGTGAAATATCCGGGCTGGCGCGGGGCGCGAGTCGTCAGCCCCGTGGGACGATCCCACCCACCTCATGTCATCCCCGGCTTCGATCCCACGTCAGCTTCTTGTTCCGACCC
Source organism: bacterium (assembly GCA_963669175.1). Classification (GTDB taxonomy): domain Bacteria; phylum Electryoneota; class Electryoneia; order Electryoneales; family Electryoneaceae. Next base: position 3,743,161 of record OY769902.1, on the reverse strand, counting down.
TGTGTCATCCCCGGTTCTGGTGCCACATCAGCTCTTGCTCCGACCCTATGTCATCCCCGGCTCCGAACGGGGATCTCGTTATTCAATGTGAGACTCCTTCACCTCATCCCATCCTAGCTGGGTGGCACAACTCCTTGCGTTATGCACGCAATGTGCATCCTGTCCTGCAACCACTCACCATGTGCCACCCATCCAGGGTGGAGAATAAGGGCGAACCACTTTTCACATGGCCTACGCCACGCGCTAGACACATGTTTCTCCGTTGGAGAAGGGATATGATGAAATACGTAAGAGATATCATTCCGGATTACGATACAATCACACCTTCCACGTGTTTTCACTCACCAGAAAAATACACCCTCTCGAACTTTGGCTCTTGGAGGATATGAAGTATACAAACAGGTAAACAAACTGATTCCATTGAATGCTAAGTGTTGAAAACCGTGCCAGCCCTTGTCAGATATACATATCACAGAATCAGTACTAAAACTGCAACACGAAGCTTGTATTCATTTTTAGGACATGTTTGTAGCGAAAACAACTACAAACAGATTTCTGATTAGATGTAAATAATGTTTGCGTTGTCAATTGGAGTCGTGTAGCTTTGATAAACATTTATAAAGATGTATGAAAATTACAGTAATCGTACGTTCATGGCTATTGTCAAGGATACGTACAAAAACGGAACCTAATTTTATGATGATATTGTTTTCTTGGCTTTTACCGTGTGTCGAAAGGGATATCATTGTCATGGAGGGGAGGGAAGGGTGAAACGTTTATTATTCGGTCTACTGGTTGTCTTCGTTTTGTTCACGGGCTGTTCGCGCAGGATGGGTGATCTTACCGTGATGTCCACACGCAATGTCCATTTCAACTCCGGCAATGAACTGGTGCAACGGGACGTCAAGGGGAAAAGTTATGTCTATTCCATCCTGACTTTTGGTTTAGGCAACATCAACCTTGAAGAAGCTGTCGAACAGGCATTGCGGAAATCAGAGGCCGATTACCTGACCAATGTTGTGATTTATGATGTCAACGTGTCTTTTATCCTGTTCGGCTGGAACGGGATCAAGATCCGCGCCGATGCTTGGCGGAATGGGGATATGGGACTTGATACTGTTCCGGATGATGCGATTTATTCATATAGTGAAATAACTTTGATAAGAGATGATGAAATAAACGGATATAGAGTAGTATTATTAACTAAAAACAATTAATATTCCTATTTTTATGAACACACTGATACTAGATAACAATCTATTCAACTATTCTTGGAGACAGATATGGCTAGCTACAAAGTTGTAGAGATTGAATCAGTATCAGACTATGTAGATTACTGTGAAAGTGAACGAATAGCAGAAGAGGAAAGAGAAAATTATGTAGACTTTATTTTTAGAGGACAAAGTTCTGATTGGCCACTATGGCCAAAATTAGCAAGAATAGAACCAAAAGGACCGTTATATAGAATTGAAAAGCTAATGTTTAACGAATTTAAAAGAGTAAGTCTTCCATTTACACCAACAAATGTCCATGATGAATGGGATAGACTTGCCTTATCACAACACTATGGATTACCGACACGATTACTTGATTGGACATATAGTGCGTTAGTAGCGTTATGGTTTGCTGTTTGTGATCCTCCTAAAGATTCTGATAACGGCAAATATGGCGTTGTATGGTTACTGAAGCCAGAAAAAACAGATTGGATTGATGACCCATCAGACGATTACCCATTTTCCAATAAAATATCTACAAGAATAATAAGGCCGAAAGTTATAACTGAAAGAATATCAGCACAATCAGGAGTATTCACAGTTCATAAGATAAATTCCGGTGGTAGAATAGTAAAATTAGAAAAACATATTGCATTTTCAAAAAAATTGGTAAAAATACTAATTAATAAAGAAAATTACTGGGATATACGCTACGGATTAAATATGTTAGGTGTGAATAATTCGGTTATATATCCTGATTTAACAGGAATATGTAGTCATTTAGCTTGGAGGTATACATTTCTCGTTGATGAATTGGAGGAAAATACGTAATATAGTTTTGCTTGAACAGAATCATCAGGTTGTAAATGATATTGATATGATATAACTTATATAATCTCGTGTAAAAATAAGATTATTAATTTATTGATAACTATTAAGTATATAGTAATTGCTATTGTAGAATACAAAAATGATCTATTAGCGAAGAGCTATGAGTGTATTAAAGGGATAAAGCTGATTATAATATTTAAGAAGAAGTACTACTAAATTGCTGAATGATGCGCTTTCTGTTGCCATGGAGCACATACAAGGTGAAATAGATATGGTACGAAAACTGATACTAATTGCCACCGCTGGGATGCTTGTTTACGCGGTATTCGGGCATCCACCGTATGATTATTATACGTTGTTAAGATGGATTGTATGTGGGGTAAGTGCATACCAGGCTTACGTGTATACTGTGTTTAAAAAAATCGGATGGGCGTGGGCGTTTATTGTAATTGGTACTCTGTTTAATCCTATTTTCAAGGTTGGTCTTAGTCGCGCAACTTGGGCACCTATTGATATTGCCGTTGCAGCAATCTGTATTGTCAGTGCGTTTATTTCAGTAAAACAGGACGAAGGAAAAGGGAATGCTAGATGATTCCATTAATATAAAAGTAGGGGGATATTGAAGTGATACTAGACCATAGATACCAAAAAAAAATATTATGTGTATTAGAAAATTATGAATCTTTTCATATGAGTATGAGAGAATTGATGGAACAAATGGATATTGGCGAAGAAGGTGAAATAAAGAAATTTATAGGACATGTATTGTTGTTATATGATGCTAATTGTATCGAAACAAATGTGGAAAATTGTGGTGTAAAATATAGGGATGATGAATACGATTTAAGTGTAGCAGCAGAATATAGAATAACATCAATAGGATACGAATATTTATCAATCATAAAAAAGGAAACAATTCTAAATAGAATAAAAGGATATTCAATTGGAATAGCTATTGAGATGGGCAAAAAAATTGTACTTGATCAGGTAATGGGATTGCTAAAATAGTATTTGAGTTAATAAAAAAAGTTTTAGAAATATTACATCCCTTCAGAAAAACAATATTTGGCCCGACTTGTTGCATCGGGCCAAACATTGTAGATTGGCATGTTTTCTAAGATGCTATTAATTGTATGTCTATCTACCCCTGCTGTGCAACCACCGCACAGATCGCGCTGACCTTCACGATATCGTCGCTGGAACAGCCACGGGACAGGTCGTAGAACGGCTTGGCGAGTCCTTGGACGATTGGGCCGATAGCCTGGGCGTTGGCGAGGCGTTGGGTCAGCTTGTAGCCGATGTTCCCGGCGTCGAGGTCCGGGAAGACCAGGACGTTTGCCTTGCCTGCGACGGGGCTGCCCGGTGCTTTTTTCTGGCCGACTTTTTCCACGATAGCGGCGTCGAGCTGGAACTCACCGTCAACCAGCAGTTCCGGCGCACGTTCTTTCACCAGGTTGGTCGCGGCGATGACCTTGTCCGGATCATCATGCTTCGCGCTGCCCTTGGTGGAGAAGGAAAGCATGGCGACTGTCGGCTCAACACCGGTCAGGGCCTTGTGGGTGCCGGCGGAGGCGATGGCGATGGACGCGAGCTGATCGGGATCAGGCTGCGGGACAATCGCGCAGTCACCGAAGGAGAATACACGACCGTCCGCTTCCGGCATGATCATCAGGAAGATGGAGCTGACAATGCTCATGCCCTTGGCCATGCCGATGCACTGGAACGCGGCACGCATCACATCGCCAGTCGCATGTGCAGCGCCGGTCACGCCACCGTTGGCGTCGCCTTCACGGACCATCATGGCGCCGTAATAGAGGACGTCCTTCATCAGTTCACGAGCCTGCTCTAGCGTCATGCCCTTCTTGGCGCGCAGTTCGGCGAACTTGGCAGCATACTCTTCATACTTGTCCGAGGTGGCCGGATCGATGACTACGATACCGTCCAGGTTGGTCACTCCGGCTTCCTTCTGGCCGGCTGCGCACTCGTCCGGAGTGCCGAGCACGACCGGAATTGCCAGGCCTTCATCGACCAGGCGGCGTGCGGCGGTCCAGGTACGGGCGTCGTTGCCTTCCGGCAATACGATCCGCTGCGGATTTTTCTTTGCTTCTTCAAGAATGCGTACGATCGGGTCCACGTGAAAATCCCCTATGGTTTGCGGTGGCCGAAACGTTCCAGCAACCGCTGTTCTACTCCAGGTGGAACAAACCGGCGGATATTCCCGCCATGTCGTGCTACACCTTTGATAATGGTGCTGTTCAGGTAGGTGTATTCCTCTTTCGGCATGAGGTACACCGTATGCAAATCCGGTTCGAGATGACGGTTCATCAAGGCCATCTGGAATTCATACTCGAAGTCTGAAATGGCACGGATGCCGCGAATGATCGCGACAGCGTCGTATTTACGTGCGCCGTCCACCGTGAGCCCCTCAAGGATATCGATCTGCACGCGGCCGTTAAAATGCGCAGTCGCTTCCTGTAGCATGGCGCGACGGTCTTCCAGCGAGAACAACGGTTCCTTGGAAGGGTTCTTCGCCAGGCAGACGATCACCTTGTCAAACAAATCGGTGGCACGTTCGATAATGTCCAGGTGCCCGTTGGTAATCGGGTCGAATGTGCCCGGATAGACGGCAATGCGGTCACTCATCAGCTTTCCGCAGTTATGTTTACGTGCTCACCCGGGTGCCAGCACCCGGGCCACGCGGTTTTTACTCAGGAAACCCTGTCTACTGCAATTACTATAGACCCTGTTTGACGAGCAAACAGGGGCAAACACCCCACAGAGCAACCAATAGTAAATATGGGGCGAATATACGGAGGGGGGAGAGGGGAAAAAAGACGTAATCAGGATATGGGGAGATGATATCCGGAATTATCACGAAAGCCGTATAAGGTCGAACAATTGCACAACAGGGATATCTCGAGAGAATTGTCTGTGTACATCATGATACACTACGAAATAGTTTTCCTAAGCCTGCTTCAGCAGGCTCTTCTTAGCACCTGGCTTTAGCCCTGTCTCTTACTCACATCTTCGTGTTTCTGCCACCCCGTGGGGGTGGGATATTTTAGCGTAGGGTAGGCGCTGTCTGTTTAGCGCCTACCCTACGAAAAAGATCAAACCTCATATCAACCCTGAAAGGGTTGCATAAAGTATAATTGATACCCAATTGATTTATAAAGGATATAAATTACGTTATTACCTGTAATAATTGAATAAACTAATATTGACTGCTCATTATGCAACCCTTCCAAGGTTGATTGTTCGTTAGAAATCCTGACATAGTATACAGGCCAAACAGACGGTCTGTACACTATGCTAAAATAGGGAATTCCGCCGGGATTCTAAAAATGCTATGTCCACAACTCTTTTACTGATACAGCTTTCAGAGGATGTGGGTAAGAGACAGGGCTTTAGCCAGGGTGAAAGAACCAAACGATTAATATGAGTGCGCTTTAGCGTACTTTCCAGCTATCAGGCATTTGCACCGGAAAGCACCCTGAAGGATGCTCGCAATTGTAGTCGCCTCTCGACACCCCGACTGAAGCCGGGTGCTAAAAAGAGCAGGCTAAAGCCTGCTAATGAAAACAATAGTAGATGGAAGAGGTTTGGTATTAGGTGAAGGGAAGACACTTGACACTACGTAAATGGAAAAGATTTGGACGGGTGGTCCGATCCGCAAGTGATAATGTTGCCATCAAAGTTGAATCCAGAATAATCTGAGGATACTGCGAAATATGATGTGTCTTGAGCGAATCGGGTAAGAACTGATACAAGAACTGTCAACGGTTGGATCGAAAAGAAGACGCCTGGTAGAAAGCGGAGGTTTCACAAGAATACAGAATACAAATGAAGTTGTATCGCGTAACCTAGAAATTCTTCATCATCGTTATCGTCGTGCCGGTGGAATCGGAAGATACATCCACTTTATCCATGAGGTGGCGGATGATAAAGAGCCCGCGTCCGCTCAGGGCAAGCATGTTTTCCGGGTTGGTCGGGTCGGGAACGTCTTCTTCTTTGAAGCCATCGCCCTGGTCAATGATGGTGATGGTGAGGGAATTGTCGTTGGCGTGGAAAAGAACAGTAACGGTTTTCTGCTGGTCGAACTTGTTGCCGTGGATGATGGCGTTATTGACTCCTTCAGAAATGGCGATAGCGATATCGTCACGGGCATCCTCGCTGAAGGGCAGCCGTTTCACGATTCCTTCGACCATCTCATCCACTTCGGTCAGAAGTTTCTGGTTCGATGGAATTACCAGTTTCTCATCAATAGCATTCATGTGCGTTTCACCACCACTACGGTTCGATCATCGGCGCCGCCGCGGTTGTTTATCCACTGCTTTGATGCTTGTTCTATACCAAGCGCCAGCGCTTTCGCGGATTCAGAAGCGTGATCTTTAAGATAGGTCACGACTCGTTCCGCACCGAATTCCTCACCATTCTGCACACCTGCTTCCTCAATGCCATCCGTATACATGGCGATGATATCACCAGGCTCAAGTTTTACCAGTCCAGTTTCAAAGTTCCCTTTCGGAAGTACCCCCAGTAACGGGCCTCCGATGGAAAGCCACTCCGTACTGCCATCACTGCGAATACAGGGCGGTGGATTGTGGCCTGCGTTGACATACGTGAAGATGCCGGATTTCCGGTTAAGCACACCATAAAACGCGGTGACAAACGATTCCGGCCCTGTCGATTCATAGAGAAAACGATTAATCTGCTGAATAATGGCATCTATGGAATACGTCGTCTCGATCTTGGATCGTAAAGCGCCACGCAGCCCCGACATGATTAATCCCGCCGGAACACCTTTACCCGAAACATCCGCGATGACGATGCCAAGATCATCGGGGGTGATACGGATAAAGTCAAAATAATCACCACCTACCGCTTTTGACGACACATTATGGCCAAAAATGTCAAAAGTCTGGAATTCCGGAGGCGTCTGCGGCAAAAGTGTCTGCTGAATTCTCCGTGCGATCTCAAGCTCATGCTCACGTTCGCGTGATTCAAGCAGAGCGTGGTAAGTCTTTGCACGATCAATCGCAACTGCCGCCTGTGCTGCCATATCTTCAAGGAGCGGTAAATCAGCTTCGGAATACTGCCCGCTGTTGTCCGATTCAAGGTTCATGCAGCCGACAACATCTCCGCCGCTGATGATCGGCACTGCCATCTCGCTGCTGGTGCGACGACGAGCATCAACATAACGCTCATCTTTTTCCACATCAGGCACGATAGCCGCCGTGGCATTGGCAACGACCCAGCCGATGATGCCCTCGTTGACCTTTACATGAACCAGATCATGGCGGTCCGGGGCATAACCACGTAATACTTCCGCTTCGATAGAACCGTATTCGTCGAGCAGGAAAATCCCGGCAGCATCGTAAGGGGTGATCTTTTTCAGCCCGTCCACGATTGCTTCCAGAACCTGACGCGTGCTGACAGCTCGAGCCAGCAAATCCGCGATATCGCTTAACAAGAGCAGTTCCTGCTCACTTTGCAAGTGGTGCAGGATTTGTGCCAACTGGCTGTGAATGTTACTGCATTCGGTGGTTTGGGGAAGAGCGGAAAGCGGAGCATCCTCGCTGTCACCGGATTGAATCCGGTCCAACAGGTCATGCAAGGAACCGAGAACCAGCTCCAGATGATGTAGATAATCTGTGTTCACAAGCTGTTACGGCAGGGGATGATCGCCGGCCGTCTTCCCCTAGTCAGCCTAAATGTTAAAGGAGGCTATCGCGCCTTCAACGGTATCATGTGAATCAAACACCTGGACCAGCTTGGTGATCATGAGTAGCGATTTGATCTTGTCGGTAACTCGCGCGAGTTTCATATCGCCCAGGTTGTTACGGACTGTAGTAAGACCGCCGATCAGGATGCCAAGGCCGGATGAGTTCATCCAGTCCACTTTGCCCAGGTCGATAACGATCTTCTTGATCCCCTGGTCAAGATACTTCTGGAGTTCGTCACGGAATTCTTTCGCTTCCGGACCACCCATGATTTTACCCTTCAACTCGATGACTACGACACTTTCGTAGAGCTTCGACTTGATTTTCATGTCTATCTCCTCGCGACTTGGTGCGTTCGATGAAGGTTTACCGCCATAAAAATAACACTCTTCAAGTATCGGTAAAAGATAGGATTCTGCACGTTACAGGACAAGAGGTGAGTCACGGTTTTAGACGATTCAGGTAAAAGAAAGAACAGCTCTCTGACTGGACTGTCTGCTTGCCTGTAAAAAGCTAGTCAGACGCAAATTAGCGCTGTCTTCCTGTTTTGACAATTCAATTCACTATAAATTCCTGTTCTCAAATAGTTGTGCCCGAAAGTTTTTTGCTGATTCGAAAGAGTGCAATCAAAGAGTGCAACCGGGGAGAATCGGACCCTAAACAAGAAAGATGTTCAGTGCCAGAATGAATCTGCCGCCAACCTGAAACGGAAAGACTTTCGGGGACGGCTATAGGGTGCTATTTACTTTGAGTCATTTTTTACTTTTGAATTTTTATACTTGATTCTATAGAGAAGTCATTCTTACTATCATAAACTTGGAAATAATAGATAAATACGTTGTAGTATTTTTTGAGTTCATTTGCTATTATCCTGTGATTACACGTTGTTTACAAACGCGAGGGAAACATGAAATCGAAATTTGTAGTAGTTTTGTTTTCAGCAATTTGCATTTCTACTGTTTACGCAGAAATTGAGTTTACAACGAATACTATTGCAAGCAATCTTAATAACCCCCGTCAAGTTGCTGCCGCAGATCTTGATGGCGATGGCGATGTGGATATTGTCCCGATTGAGGGCAACAACAATATGCTCCGCTGGTGGGAAAATGATGGCAATCAGGAATTTGCACCGGTTGAAATCGATTCGCTGTTCTCGCCCCGGAGTGTCAATATCGTTGACCTTGACGGCGATGGCGATATGGATATTGTAACCGAGAGTATTGATCATGATGAAGTTTATTGGTTCTGTAATAATGGCGATGCTGAGTTTACCAGGTATACAGTCGCATCAGATATGGATACGCTCCTCTGTTGCTATCCTGCAGATATTGATGGTGATGGCGACATTGATATTGTCTCCGGCGGTGAAAATGATGTTCTGTGGTGGGAGAATGATGGAACTCCGGAAGAGGATGGATGGACAGAGCATATTATAGATTCCGAAGTTGACAGGATTCGCACCCTTTGCGCTGTGGATTTCGATGGCGACGGTGATGGCGATGTTGTTGGCGGCTCCCCGACGGAAGACATTATCTGCTGGTGGGAAAACGAAGGTAATGGAGATTGGACGCAAAGATATGTTTCTGATAACTATAATGGCCCTAAAATGCTGAAACTTGGCGATGTTGACAGCGATGGCGATATGGATATCCTGGCCGCAGGTGAAACCGGCCACCCAAGCGCAGAATGGTTTGAGAATGGTGGTGGTGACCCGATAAACTGGACTGTACACTACCTGGTAGGCAGCAGGGATAATTATGATATGGGAGCCGCGGATTTTGATCAGGACGGTGACATTGATGTAATAAGCGGCTCAGTATCAACACATTACATCTATTGTTTCGAGAATGATGGGAATGAGTCGTTTACGCGAACAGAAGTTGATGACAGCTATCCACATGGGATGTGTACTGTAGACCTGGATGGTGATTTCGATGAAGACATTGTGAGTGTGAGTTTCAGTCGCACCTCATTATACTTCCACGAAAACGAACTTAACCCGGACCTGGTTGGTGAGTTCTCACTGTTATCACCAGCTGATGCGAGCGTTTTCGATGCTTCAACAGTAACAATGAGATGGGAAGCTACGGAGTGCTTGATACCTGACGTCGAGATAGAGTATTCTTTGTACATCGCTACAGACGAAGATTTCACTGATCCGAACATTATCGAAGTTGGGACAGATACTTTCTGTACCTTTGATGGCTTGGAAGCAGAAACGCAGTACTGGTGGAAGGTTTACGCATCCGGAACGGAAAATATTGGTGCGTTTTCGGAAGAAGAATGGACATTTTCTACGTATAGCCCTGCACCGCCGGAGGAGTTCAGTCTTATCGCACCACTGGATGAATCAGAGGTCAATGAGCCAAATATCTCACTTACCTGGGAAACAGCTTACGATCCTAATCCTGTGGATATTATTACCTACACGCTCTTTATCGACACAGACGAAAATTTCAGTGAACCGGATGAACTGGATGCAGGAACCGATACGACAGCAAACTATAATGGCCTGGTAGACAGTACCGATTACTGGTGGAAAGTCCTCGCCGTAGACAGCAATGGCGACAGTACATGGTCGAATGAAACCTGGTCCTTTTTCTACAGGGATTTGTCCATTGCGCCCAAGATCAATCTTGGTGGAATACCTGATGAATTCGCCATTTCTTCGCTCTATCCAAACCCTTTCAATTCTTCAGTAATAGTCACCGTAGGTTTACCGGAATCAGCCAACTTGCGAATCAGTGTTTTTAATATTCTGGGGAAAGAAATTGCCCAACTTTGCGATGGATACCAGGATGCCGGGTATACGCAATTCTCTTTCGACGCATCCGGACATGCCAGTGGGATATATTTCATTTCTGCCGAAATTCCCGGTCAAATGCATGATCTGCGTAAAATCGTTTTCATTCAGTAGGCTATCGTCTTTTGGAAATACTGGTAACAACAAACCCCGCCACATCGGCGAGGTTTGTTGAATATCTCATATCACCTGAAAGATCATGACCAGTATACTTTGGTCGAGATCCTCCTGATCGCTACTTCACATACGTAATCTTCCTGATGGCCTTCTCACCGTTGGACGTCGTTGTCCGCAGAAAATAGACACCTGTGGGCAGGTTGTCCGCATTCCAGACGAACCGGTGATATCCTGCCGTTAGCTGGCCGGAATGAATTGTCGCCACATTGCGTCCCAGCAGGTTGAAGACCACGGTTTTAACTTCGGACGGATCAGCCACCGCAACCATCACACTGACTGCGCTGTTAAACGGATTCGGGTACGTTGCCGCAATACCGAACTCTTCCGGGATACCTGCGAATACGCCTTCCGGAACATTACTGCCAACCCAGTTAATGAATACCGTATCCTGGCAGGCAGCCATACCGTTGATGTATTCGGCAACCAGGGTGTAGGCATAGTCCCCATGTTCGGTAAGTGTGTCGCTGAAGCTGGTCGCAACCAGGGTGTCCAGCAACTCATCATCACGGAAAATGTGGAATCGTTCAAAGCCCTCGACAAAGCCGAAACTCCAGGACAGTGCCACTTCACCTTTTACACTATCGATTACCGCATCGAAAGAAACAGGCGCTTCCAGGCCGTCCGCCGGTTCAATGTCAGCATCCACTGATGGGACAATCTGTATCGCATCGCCCTCCACATACAACGGCCCCCGTACAGTGATACCGTCGTATTGTTCATACCCGGTCAAATCCAGTTCGGATGTCACGAAGAGCCGCATCTCGCACGGTCCGGACCCATCATCGACATTCAGTGTGACGCTGGTTGGTTGATCAGGCGGCTCGTCCTGCAGGATACCGGTAATCTCAGCCCAGCTTCCTTCCATGGTTGCATAAGCGGCCATCTCGGCCGTCGTTCCGGTAAGTGGCTCCGGCAGATCATTCCCTGTCGATAACACTTGCAGCGTATAATCAACGATACGAGTGGTTCCCATGAACTCGTCAACAAAGCCGACAATATCAACTTCGTCGCCACGGAATACATTTTCTGTTGGTTCCAACTGGAACAGCTTGACACCATACCCGGTCTCATCTTGAATCCATGCTTCTGTGCGAGTAGTCCAGGTGGTATTCGGGGCCAGGGTGATGATGCCGGAAGTACGGATGTATTCGCCGTCGAGGTTAGGATCAGTCTGGATCGCTTCACAGGTGACTTCGGTAGGCTCACGTTGCCCGACCAGAGCCCGGATATGCAGGTCTCCGGAGAAATCAGACCATGTGCCACCAGTGTTTTGCAGGCTTCGGCCTGAAACCGCTGGGGAGGTGTACCCGATAACCGGGATACTGGCACGATTGGTATACCCGGCATAAAACTCGTCCGTTACCAGGATCATGGCATCGCGAAGATCAACAAAAGTTAGCTGATATGGACGGCCTTCCTCGTTGCCCGGGAATTGTGCCATCTCATAAATGACATCCCCCGGTTCGCCATCGTTATACTCCCAAACCTTCACATCCACCGAGTCCAGGCCATGCGAGGGATCCATGTAGAAGCGGAAAAACAAGCCCACCAGGTACAGCTCTTCTTCCACTGTGAACTGTGTCGTATAGGAATAATCGGCTGAAGGCGAATTGATGAAGGCAACATCAGAATCATCGTAACAGAGCATTGTGCCGCAGTAATACGAGAATGGCCCGTATTCTCCTTCATTTGCGGGTTCTGCGCCGTCGCTGGCGATCACGTAATACTCAACACGTGAACCGGCAGGATAAACGGGAATCTCAAAGGTATAGTCTTCTGCGTTGACCGTGTAATCCGAGACTGTAACCTCATCACCGCCATCAACGGTATAATACAGGTCGATATCCCCGAAACCGCTGATATCCAGGAAAGTGAAGGTCAGCGAAGCGATACCGTCAACCGCCGAGTTTTCCGGAATGGGGCTGTGAACAATGAGAGGCGGGCTGGTGTCTTCATCGTTGCCAATAATTGAGACATCATCGATCCAAAGGCCATCCTCTTCAGTGCCGCCGTCAGAAATAAGCTGGAAACGGACACGGACGTCCGCATTGCCGACATAGCCTCCGATATCGAAGGTCATCTCGCGCCATTCCAGAAATTGCCCGGCTTCCGTGTACAGGTTGTGCCACTGTTCGCCACCGTCGGTGGTGATATCGAGATACCAGTAATCGAAATCGGCTTCCGTATCAGCGCGTACCCAGAATGACAGTTCTGCGCCCAGGGCGTCAGAAAGGTCTTCGCCTGTGGCCATTTCGATGTTGTAGGTCATGTCGGCGGCGTAGTCAGCTCCCGGACTGTCGGTGATGCTGTACGAACCGCCGTGGGCCTGTTCCGTGGTGAGTTGCCAGTCTCCTGTCCAGTTCCCGAGCCCATCCTCGAAATCATCCTCGAAGGACAGGGCGGGCACAGTAAATAACAGGCACATCAAGGGGACCAAAAGAATCCGGCTCCGCATGGCTTCCTCCTTTTGCAACTGTTCGTGGCAGGTGGGTGTAACTAATAAAATCAGCAAGCTTCTATTATACTAAAGAGGAAAAAGTCCTGATGACAAGGAAGTTTGAAAGATTTTTCATTTTTCTACCTTGCAATCGTCAAAGAGGAGGGCGCCCGGGTGAATATCACCCTCCGAGGCTGGCCCGATTTTGCCTTGCGATGATGTTGTTATCTTGTTGCACTGGAATTAGAAACAAAGCTTTCTCTCACATCAGATTCTGATGGACAAAGTCGGGATTGTGACCATATTGGAAAATGAACCTTGGGTATGGATACTCAATTTTGCTCCGAGGGGGGCTGTAGGATTACAGCAATTCTCAAAAAGACCGGCTGGCCCGATCCGCAAGTGGCAATAAGTGGCAATGCTTCAACTGATATTGATCCCGGAATACGCTGATAAAGTAGTAAAGCTAAGATGAGGCCTTGAGCGCATCGGGTCGGATATAATTGTGTATCGGGCCAGTCGAACCTGAAGAGTTTTGTATCACTGTCGAATAGAAGGGGATAATGGGTAAATCTTTATTTTATTTAGAATAAACCCCGCCGGACAAGCCGGCGGGGCCAATAGAGTTGTTACTTTGCAAATCAGATAATCACTGTACAAGTCAACTGATCACTGTACAAATCAGATGATCACTGTACAAATCAGATGATTACTTCATCAAAACGACCTTGCGCATGGTTTTCACGTTACCGGCCTGAACCTGGATGAAGTAGACGCCTGCTGCCATGCTTTGCCCGTTCCAGGTCATCCGGTGCAGACCGGGGCCGACCTGGCGTTGGATCGTAGCAACATTACGTCCCAGCACATCATAAACCGCCATCTTCACTTCCATGGAAGCATTCACCGTGATGGGGATACTGACTTCAGGATTGAACGGGTTCGGATAGGCTTCACCAATAACAAAGTTGTCGGCGATAGCGTTTTCGGAAACGTCGGTGCCGTTCCATTCGACAGAAAGCGGCATGCCGGTTTCCTGGCCCTGCTGATAACGGGCGGTAACGGAATAGGTATACGTGCCTGCCTGCGGAAGCTGGTCAACAAGATGAGTTTCCGTGACCTCAGCGAGGATCTCGTTGTTCCGCACAATCAGGTAATCCGTAAGGCCATCTACACCGACTTCGTGCGGCTGGCCGATGCGTGAACGGATCATCAGGTTCCCGGCCCACATGCTGGGGAGTTGCAGCCAGACATTGTTGCCGACGACCATACCGCGTCCCCGGTCCGGGGAGCTGGTGTCACGTCCCAGCACTGTATACCCGGGCGAATCCCAGGAAACCGCTACCCAATAGTCTTCACCTTCTTCAAGCACAATGCCTTCGTCAATGATGTTCATCCAATACCAGTCTTCGGTATCGGGGGTGAAGGAATCCGAGATGAACAGGGTGTCGCCACCACGCTCTTCCGTTTCACCTTCAGCGAATACGATAAACCGGACCGGACCGAAGCCGTTGACTTCGTGTGCGCCAAGGTAGGCGCCGATTTCGGCCAGCGGGCCGGGAATCGTGGCGGTGTAGCGTTCGGTGAAGAACGAACCGGCCGGGCTGGTTGTGACAAATGAAACGGGATCTTCCGAGGAACCATCATCATAGGACAGTTCTTCCAGTTCCATATGTTGCCAGCTCAGGGTCAACTCGCCGGGTGTTTCTTCGTTCCAGGTTACGTGAATCGCTGTAGGGGCGATGGGTTCTGCGTAATTGACAGTCACTTCGTTCGACGCTGTCGATTCGCCTTCATCCCAGATCGACGTTACCTGGTAAGTGTAGGTGCCAAAATCTTCGAGACGGTCTGTAAACTCGTTGTCATCACTATCACCGACATCTTCGAGGTTACGGTATACACGGAAGTTGAGAAAATCGTTCAGTTCTTCCATGTCCCAGGAAAGCGTGACTTCGCCGTTGGCGTAATCAACTTCCGCCGCCAGGTTGGAAGGAGGAATGCGAGGATCTTCAGTCCATTCCAATCCGGACACGATCAGCGAATAGGCCTGTGAACCGGTTTCCAGCGTTCCTTTATGGGAAACGGTTACGAGATAATCGCCTGCCTGGGGATTTTCAATGTAGATTTTTTCGACGTTATCCCTGTAATTATCTCCGGTAGATGCAGCAGATGTGGGAGAAGCCGGATCAAGGATCCAGGGGAAATACTCGGTTCCCGTGCTGGTATTTTCAATACGAATATCCAGGTCATTGACCAGCATGCGTGTCGTATCATTCAACACCGGCGCGGGAGAATTGCCCGGGACATCTGTCCAGCAGATCGTCAAAGCAATGGGATCATCTCCGGTCGAAGTGTAGGTGACATTCCAGATCTCGCCATCATCCAGGACATTTTCCTGAATACTGAAGCCATCTGCAGCATCAGCCGTAATGATGTCCGCTGCATGTTCAACATTGATCAACCCCCAGCCGAAACGGTAATCCGGGCCATCGTAGTTGCCGCATTCATCAGCCGTCTGAATGATCAGGCCTTTGATAGTTGCCGCACGTGGCGCCTGTCCGACATGAGTGGACTTGTAATACTGGAGCAGCAGGTTTACAGCTCCTGTAGCGCTGGGTGAAGACATGGAAGTGCCGGACATGGATGTGTATTCGTTGTCACCACTGGAATACGTGGAATAGAGGTTGATGCCGTTGGCAACGATATCCGGTTTAATACGACCATCATCCGTCGGCCCCCAACCGCTGAAGCTGCTCATGGTTACGCCGCCGGGTGTGGAGTAGCCGCCGGGAACATCATCAACAGCGCCTACGGTAATGATGTTTTTGGCGTTACCGTTATACCCGATGCAATCGTAGCCATCGTTTCCGCCATCGCGTTCACGTGTGGTTGTGCTCCATTCCCAGTCGCCATTGATTTCTGCATAGTGTCCTGTTCCGGCGCCGGGACCATCGCCACGGTCGTTGCCGGCCGATTTGCAGATGGTGTAGTACGGGGCGTTATAGCAGATCTCATCCCAGGCCTCGGCACGGTCATCGTAAAAACCGAAACCGTAATCCTCCGTTTCGGATACGTTTACGTTGCCATACCAGTACCAGGCATTGTCATCTGACTGGTAGCGCCAGCCTGCGATATAACCGTAGGAGTGGTTGGAAACGTGCATTGAGTATGTCTGTGCAGCGTCAATCATTTCCGATTCGGCGCTGTCCCAGTCATAGGAGAAGAGATAGTCAATCCCGAAGCTCAATCCCTTTGCCGCGTTGTTCAAGCCGGACGCTGCAATCGTGCCGCCAACATGGGTGGCATGGTAATGCATGTCGCTGTTATCCATGATCCAGACACGATTTCCGAACTCGACATGTGTGCTGCGAATACTACCGGCATCCCATACACAGACCTCGCCAAGATGCGCGCCTGAACCTGTGATATCATAACCGCTGTTCCCGCCGGGCCAGCATTCATCTGCGCTGACAGTCTGTGCCGAGACAAGGTTATGAGTTTCAAGGAAACGCATATGCCCGGTTTCATCTACACCGACCAGCTCAATATCCTGGTCACGATTCAAGATGCCCATTGGGCCGGACTGCATTGCCTTCAATTGCTGAAAGGCCGGACCATGCCATTGTGCTTCCTGTGCAGTGATCCGTTGCTTGAGATCCTGCAGGGCGTCACGCTGGAGTTGGGTTTGTGCGAATAACAACGAACTGGAAAAGGCCAGCAGCCAGATCGAGAGGATGAACCGCCTGTGCATCGTGCTTCCTCCGGGGAGCAATGGTTTTGCTTGTATCTATCCAGGTAAACGAGTATCCGGCAGGAAATGAGAGTGTCTGCAACCTGGAAGGCACTAAAGAATATGGCCCGGGCCGCACCCGGGCCATCTCAAAGTCAACCGTTATCGTGTATCTCTACCAACCGGTATCTAAAAAGTACCTTATAAAACCTTTCGATTCAATAGAAAAACTTATGATCGGCCTGATACCGGGGATTAAGCAAAAACTATCAATCAGCAATCATTGTCTGTTTTACGGCGTTTGTCCGGTGGAAGTGACCGCAACCCTTTTGGTTTCCACCGACGGCTCAGGTATAAGAAAGGAGTGTCGATAGCAGCTACAATAATTTTAAGGAGATACGTTGTAAGTACAATCTGGAGAAATACAGGGAAAGGGAAGACCAGGAAAAACGCAATAAATGAAAATATCAATGTGTCAATAAGCTGACTGACCCATGTGGATGCGTTATTACGCAACCAGAGTTTCTTGCCCTCAGTCTTCTTCTTCCAGTAATGGAAAGCCCATATATCATGCGATTGACTGGCGATGTAGGCGACCAGCGACCCGAGAACAATCGAAGGAGTCATCGAGAACAGGGTACTCATGGCCTCATGAACGAAGTCTTCACCGGAAGGCTTGAATGCCAGGAAAATCTGTGTTGCCAGCAACCAGCCGATCGCACAGAACCAGCCGAACCAGACCGCTCGCTTGGCTTCACGCTTCCCGTAATATTCACTGATCAGATCAGTTGCCAGGAAGATACCGCCGTAGAGCGAATTTCCCCCCGTAGCAGCCATTCCGAATAGAGTTATCTGCTTGGTTACAAAGATGTTGGCCAGGATAATATATACGCCGATAATCCCGAATAATCCCGCGCGGCCATAAAAACGAAATGTGGCGAGCACCAGAAAGATGACGAACAGGGTCCAGAATAAAAAAAGCAGTTCATTCACAGGACGACTCCTCCAGCAGCGAGTCAACCTGTTCGATCACATCATCAACACGCACCAGGTCCATACACCAGGTTTCCATGGGGCATTGCCTGAAATCGCAGGGATTGCAGGGGAGACGGTGATGCAGTAACCTGAACCGTTCCTTGGGCGCCCATGGACGATATCGACGTGAATTCGAAGGTCCGTAAACAGCAACCAACGGCGCTCCAACAGCCGCTGCGATGTGCATTGGACCGGTGTCATTGGTTACTACGATACGCATCAGGCTTAAAACAGAGGCTGTTTCACGAAGTGATAACTGGCCAGCCAGATTCAAAGCGGGCGTGTCGAGCCCCTCCGAGACACGTTGTGCTGTTTCTGCATCACCCGGGCCACCCAGAATGACTATCGAGAAGCCTTTGGTTTGCAAGTAACGTCCGACTTCAGCAAAGCGTTCCGGGGGCCACATTTTCAACGGCACATTTGCGCCGGGCTGGATCGCGGCCCACGGTCCTTCATGGACAAGCTGAGATTTGGCTAAGTTTATGTCCTGATCGTTTAACCCGAGGGAAAGAGGGCGCAATGTCAAGCTGGCACCCAACAAACCTGCCACATGAAGCTTGGAAATGGCTTCCGGGACCGGAGCAGCGCTGATATCCTTTACCGAACGGTCGAAATAGGGAGCGCGTTTATCCGTATTCCTGCCAACCCACATCTGGATATTCAGCGCATGAAACAAAAAGCCCAGGGTATATGCGCCACGAGTGGTGGAGATGTTATTCAAGCTGAGCAGGGCGTCGTAACGGTTTTCCCTGATGGGAATAATCTCACGGCGCAGGGATCGTAGCGTGCCCGGTTGTTTCAGGGAACGTGGATCACGAAACCGTTCGATATCAAAGCCGAGGATACGATTCACGGCAGGGTGTCCCAGGAGCAGATCCACCGCACGGGGGGAAGTCAGGACATCAATCCGTGCGTCGGGAAAGCGCTCCCGAAGCGCTGTCAGAGTTGGTGTTGCAAGGACCAGATCACCAATTCCGGCGATCTGGACCGCCAGGATGCGTGGCGGATGATGACGCGGTAACGTCTTATCCGGGTTTACTGCGCGAAAAAAACGTAGTGGATTCATGTAAAAAGTACTAACCTGTCGAAACTACTCTACTCCGAATCCGGGAAGAAACGCAGGATCGTGTCCAGCTTTATCCCACCCGGTGGCACTTGTATCGTTTTCGCATCTGTGCGACCATACGATGGATGTGTCGCATATACCGAATATGTTCCCGGCCGTAAACCTGAAATCGAGCAAATGCCTTTGCCGTTGCTCGATCCAGTACGTGACGATGGCCCTTCCAGATGGATGCTTGCGCCTGATATCGCCTTAGCCTGGGAACCGCCGATCACAATGACCTCAAGGGAGGCTTGCGAGCTGGAGGTGCGGGCATCTGCGGAAGCAACCAGTTCCATATCGATGGTAAAGGTGTCCGCCTGGCTGATGCTGAAACGGACGCGCGAAGACAAATAGCCTTGCGGTTTGCAGGAAATCGAATAAATCCCCTGCCGTAAGCCTTTAAGCTCGTAATACCCTGCTGCATCTGTTGTCGCATGCAGCTTGGGTTTACGATACACCTCAATATCAACACCCGGGGCAGGGGAGCCGTCGGCTGCCAATGTGACCCTGCCTTGTACCACCGCTGCTCCCGCAATGTCTGACAGAAATACTGCCAGGCAGAGAGCAATCATCCAACGTGCCAGCTTCATCGTTCCTCCACACATAAGTCCAGCGGGGATATGGGAATGAAAGCATAGAAACTACCGAGGCGCAACAGCTTTGGCCCGGTTGCTTGCGAGTTCCGGGAGAAAGTACTTTGAGTGACAATTCAAAAATCATGGCTATTCAATGAAAATCAGAAAATAAATCCAGAATTGTCCACTAAAAACCGACTATAGAGATAATGCTACACTTTAAGCGTAGTTGTTTAACTTGTAATATAGCCTTTTACAAGTGTGTTTGGAGGAGAATTGACCCGGGAAGTCCGAAAAGACCTGATTCTTGCGTTGCTGGCGACTCTGTTCTTCGGAGCGGCCTCCGGGATATTTACCGCCACGCTTAACAACTACCTGGTCGACATACATAATCTTGACGCGGAGGCGCGTGGCTGGCTCGAATTTCCACGAGAGCTGCCCGGCTTCTTCATCATGTTTGTCGCAGGTTTCATGCTGACTTTCTTGCGTGAAACCAGGATGGCGGCCATCGCCATGCTGGCTACGGCGCTTGGCGCCTTCGGGCTCGGATTCCTGACTCCCGGCATCACCATGCTGGTAATCTGGGTTGTTATCTGGTCGCTTGGTGATCATGTAATCTTTGCCGTAGAAGGGCCTATTGGGCTTCGGTTGTCACGTGCAGGCGGCGAAGGGAAACGTCTGGGACAGTTTGGCGGCGCACGCAACCTTGGTACTATTATCGGCGTGGGGATCATCTTCCTGCTTGCGAAGTTGTTTGGCGACCAGTACGGCTTGTTCTACGGTATCGCCGGCGGATCTGCCTTGCTGGCCGGACTGTTCTTCATGTTCCTGAAGATCGGGAAAGGGGAGCCACGTTCCCGCAGGATCGTTTACAAAAAAAAATACAACCTGTTTTATGCCATCAGCGCCCTTTTCGGGGTCAGAAAGCAAATATTTCTTGCCTTTGGGGCGTATGTGCTGGTCGAGCTTCATGGTGTCCCGTTATCGACCATCGCCCTGTTGTACTTCATCGCCGCTACGCTTGGGGTGGTTTTCCGTCCGTTGCTGGGAGAAGTGATCGACTGGCTGGGGGAGAGGGCAGTGCTTACCGCTGATGAAGTGCTGCTGGTTCTGATCTGCCTCGCCTATGCGTTTGCAACAGATCTATTCCCCGCGCCCTGGTCGTTGTATGTGCTGTATGGAGCGTATGTCCTTGACAGTGTGCTTTTCGCATTGCGAGTGGCACGTACTACCTACTTGAAGAAAATAGCAGATGATCCCAAGGACATAACCCCGACCATCTCCATGGGGATTACCATAGACCACGCTGTTGCGATGACACTTCCGGTGTTATCCGGCTATATCTGGGAAGCGTTTGGCTTCCGTTGGGTGTTCCTCCTGGCGGCAGCATTTGGAGTGGCCGGTTTTTTTGTGTGTATACGAATCAAAGTCCCGGCAGCAGAGCCCGCATAATGCTTCTCAGGATGATATCAGTAGCCTGATGATGGAGGTTCTCCTGCTTCTTGTTTTGAGGGGTGCTCGGGATCACGTTTTTATGTATCTTCTGGGACAAAGAGCAAGTGCGGCTGATACGACACACCTCGCGTGTACTGCATACAGATGATGGATGGAGATAAAGATGGCCGATGAAGATGTGACAATTGTGATCGTTGATGACGAAGAGATGGTGCTGTCCAGCATTCGTGCATTCCTGTCGCTTCAAACCGATTACAACGTAGTCACTTACGAATCCGCCAGGGATGCGCTGGAGTTTATCAGGGAAAACGAGATTGATGTGGTCATTTCCGACTATCTGATGCCGGAAATGGATGGCATTTCGTTCCTGGGCAAAGTTCGAGATCTGCAACCGGAAGTGCCTCGTGTGATCCTGACCGGTTACGCGGATAAGGAAAATGCGATAAAGGCGATCAACGAGGTCGGCCTGTTCCAGTATATCGAAAAGCCTTGGGAAAATGACGACCTGTTGCTAATCCTGCGGAATGGCATCGAGAAGAAGCAACTGATGAAGTTGTTGAAAGACAAGATTGACCAGATCAACAGAGCTTACAGCGAACTGGATGGATTGCACAAAGAACTGGTGAAAACCTTTGTCTAAGTGTTGACCTGAAAAGAAACCAGGAGCCTGGGGCCGTGTGTCTCGGGCTTTTTTCGTCATGCACAAACAAGACTACCTGACCGCAGAAAACGCATCACAAAAGCGTTTAGAGTGGCGTGAAGCCGTAGAGCAAGTCCGCCGACAGGGAGACTTTGGCTTAAACCCGTCGAAGACTGCATTGTTAGTTCTGGACATGCAACGCTATTTCCTTGAGCCGGAATCGCATGCCTTCGTGCCCTCAGCGCCATTTGTTCGAGAAAACATCACTGCATTGGCAAAAGCGTGTAATCAGGCCGGAGTCCCGGTCATCTCCACACGACATATCAATACGCTTGAGGACGCCGGTAACATGGCGACCTGGTGGCGGGAGATCATTTCACAGGATCATCCTCTGGCGGGATCAGCGCTGCCGGATGACGATATTATATTTGATCGTGAGGTTGTAAAATCAAGATATGACATATTTTTCAGCACTGGTCTCGAGTGTTACTTTAAGTACAATAAAAAGATAACCCTGCTGATCTCGGGAGTGATGACGCACCTCTGTTGTGAGACAACCGCACGCTCCGCATTCATGCGTGGGTTCGATGTCGTATTCCTTGCTGACGGCACAGCTACCTATTCGGAAGAGCTGCATGTTGGCAGCTTGCGTGGCTTGGCGCATGGTTTTGCACGGATCGGCTTTGTCGATGATGTGATTGCTGCGTTGCAGGCAAAACCATGAGCCAGGTTAAGGTTGTCATTGTCGGGGCCGGTCCGGCTGGAATTGCCGCAGCCATCCAGTTGAAACGAACCGGGATACCGTTTCTGTTGCTGGAAAAAAAGCGTGTTGGCGGCCTGTTGAACAATGCCAACCTGGTCGAAAATTATCCCGGTTTTCCGAAAGGAATTCCCGGTCACGGTCTGGTCGCTCAGATGCAGAAACACCTGCAAGCGCTTGGTATTGAAGTACAAAAGCAGACTGTTGAACAGGTTGAATTTACCGACTTCGAGTTCCGTACGATTACCAATTCCTGTGAGATGGAAAGTGATTACCTGATCCTCGCAACCGGAACCACAGCTACTATCCCACAGGTGCGAGGCTGGAAAGCACTGGCTCGTAAGCACTGCTTCACGGAAGTAGTTGATCTGAATATCGTGTCCGGAAAGAAAATCGCGATTCTTGGCAGTGGCGACGCGGCATTTGATTACGCCTTGAACCTTGCGGCGAAAAACCAGGTTACGATTAACATGCGCACGGACCGATCTCGTTGCCTGCCGCTGCTGCGGGAACGTGTGAAAAGCAACTCCAGCATACAACTCCGAACCAACCGGACGCTGGATTGTGTTGAATCGTTTATGGATAATATCCGGTTGACCTGGCGCATTCAGGATCAGTCCTTACCGGTTCAGGAAACGGTTGACTTTATTCTCGCGGCTGTGGGAAGAACGGTAACCATGCCTTATCTTGGGGCTTCCGTGAAGGACAGGCTGGATGAGTTGCATCGTGAAGGCCGCCTGCACATGATCGGTGATATGGTGCAGGGACGCTATCGTCAGACTGCCATCGCGGTGGGTGATGGCATCAAAGCGGCCATGCAGATTGAAACACACATGCGAGAGCGGAACCACTCTTGAACATACTGTCACACTTTGGTAAAGATGATCTGGCGACTGTGTTCGTTGGGGAAAACGAGCATGGTAAACGCTTGGAATTTGTGGAATCGGTGCAACCGCCACGCACTCGTAGCGAAAAGTGGGTGAATATCATTTCCACATCCTACGGCTGCCCGGTAGGATGCCTGTTCTGCGATGCGGGTGGGCATTACGAAGGGCCTGTCAGTAAAGATGAACTGTTCGCCCAGATCGATACGCTGGTACGATATCGCTTTGGCGATAGCATACCCGCATCAAAGTTCTGGAAAATCCAGTTTGCCCGGATGGGCGAGCCCGCTTTGAATCCGGCAGTGCTGGATGTGTTGCGTGAATTACCACAGCGCTATCCCAATCCCGCCCTGATGCCCTGCATTTCAACCGTAGCGCCGATGGGACGTGAGCTTTTCTTTGAAGAGCTGTTGCGTATTCGTCATGAACTCTATCCCATCCAATTTCAGCTCCAGTTCTCCATTCACACACTGGACTGGGAGGCACGGAAGAAGCTGGTTCCGGTCAAAACCTGGATCCCACAGCAGATTGTGGACTACGCTCGAGCATTTCATGTACAGGGAGGACGCAAAACCTCGCTGAACTTCGCTTTGACTGAGGATGTGCGGTTGAGTGCGGAAGAACTACTTGAGCTGTTTGATCCAAGCCTGTTTCATATCAAGCTGACGCCGATCAACCCAACCTTCCGTGCGCAGCAACATAAGGTTGCCAATGGTTTGAAAGGTGAGGCGGAGATAGGTACGCTGACAGATGAGCTGCGACAAGCCGGGTATGACGTGCTGGTCAGCATCGGTGAACTGGAAGAGAACCAGATCGGAAGTAACTGCGGGCAGTATGTATCCGCG
This sequence comes from bacterium, assembly GCA_963669175.1. GTDB lineage: Bacteria > Electryoneota > Electryoneia > Electryoneales > Electryoneaceae. The sequence continues at coordinate 3,718,950 of OY769902.1, read as the reverse complement.
CTGGACCGGGAATGTGCATGCGAACTGGACGCCTACAGCTACTCACGGTTGGATTTACAAGATTGACAAGATTTGAATTTACAGGATTGACAGGATGAGTAAGAATGAACAGGATGCCGAATTCATGGGATGTTGAATTTACAGGATGGCAAGGATGTGAAGGATGGAAAGGATAAAGAAATGATTATGTATTACTTGATTTGGATATAGGTTAGAGAATAATAATTGAAGTTTTATGAAATACAAAATTACTAATCTTGGGCATCTTTTTTTCTTTTAGTGGAATTGATCAGCCTTATTTGCATGACAACATGACATTATTGACGCGAATAGTATAGCTTTAGCATTAAGAATTCTTTTATAATATTTTCTTTCATTTTTTTCTTTGCGACTTCGCGTCTTTGCGTGAGACTGTTTTTCAGGGGAAAAAGACATGTCCATTCGCGTCCTTCGATATGTACCGATTCTTCTTCTGGTGTATATGACTTTTAGTACCAGCGCCAAGCAACCAACCTCAAACACAGATGTAACCATGACCGATTCGACCAGCGTTTACCCTGAAGCGATGCAGCGTTGGATGGAGCATTGCCTTTCGGATGAACAGGGCGCTGCAGCAACGATCCGTCTGATCCAGGAAGGGGAGATGGACATCCGTGGTAACTGGACACCCTTCACTGCTGAGGGCATCTACGAAGCATCCCCGCTGGCCTTTGAATGGACGGCGAAACTGAAGCTGAACTCGGTGATGACGGTTGTAGCGAGTGACGGCCACCGTGACGGTCAAGGCTGGGGCGGCGCGAAGCTGTGGGGCTGGATTCCCATGGGCAAACGTACCGATCCGGAAGTCCTGACCACACAACTCGTCCGCAACCTGGCCGAACTGCCCTGGGTAGCGCGTGTGCTTATCTTCAATCCGGACATGACCTTCACCGCTGTAAACGACACCTCCTTCGAACTGCACTATGCCAAGCCGGAACGCGGCATCACCATCCGTTTTGATGTGAACGAGACCGGCGAGATCGTCCGTGCCTGGAGCGCATTCCGTCCCTATGATGTCCCCGACGGTTACGAAGAATCCCCCTGGCGCGTAGACTATTCCGATTACCGGTTCATGAACGGCATGCGTATCCCCTTCAGAGCCGTCATGACCTTCGAAAAAGAAGAGGGGGAATGGGAATATTGGCGGGGGAGGGTAGTGGAAGCGAAAGTCCTTCTTGAGGATTGAATAATATGAAAATAAAAGAACTACTGTTTATTTGGCTGTCAGCCTGATAAAGCGTATATTGGGAAAACACAAGCTGGAGACCTCATTGTTATCTGGGATAGAACATTCACGAATTGCAGTTGCAAGGACAACCGACGCGAAACATAAATCGAGTCTGGGGCAGTATTTTACACCCGTTCATATAGCGAGATTTATGGCCGGATTGTTCCCTGAAGAATCATTGAAAATGAATACTGGTTTGCTCGATCCAGGGGCTGGTATTGGTTCGCTGTCTGCGGCTTTTCTGGAAAAATGGCATGATGTCAACCAGGGATCGAATGAAATCAGCGTGGATGCTTTCGAACTGGATAAGCGACTCACCCCTTATCTAGAGAGTAGCTATAATATGTTTAATATTAACAGTAATATAGAAGCAAATATAATATTAGAAGATTTTGTTTATTATGCCTCAAGTGTTTTAGAAGCTGATTTATTTGCTGAAAATCATAAAACTTATTCTCATGTGATAATGAACCCTCCATACAAAAAGATACGTTCTAATTCATTATATAGAAAAGCATTGAGTAGAGCTGGCATTGAAACAGTAAACCTGTATACTGCTTTTATGGCGCTTGCGCTGGGATTATTATCTGAATCTGGATATATGGTTGCAATAGTTCCCAGGAGTTTTTGTAATGGGCCCTATTATAAACCTTTCAGGAATCAATTGATTTCATGTTCAGTGATAAGACATATACATATTTTTAATTCGCGCAAAAAAGCATTTAAAGATGATGATGTGTTGCAGGAAAATATTGTTATCATGCTTCAGAAAAGTAATATCAAGGAGACTGTAAAAATATCTACATCCAGTGATGATCGTTTTTCAGATTTGGATGTTAGACAATTCAATTACGAAGATATTATCAGCTCTGAAGATGAAGAAAAATTCATCCATATTCCAATAGACAAAAATCTGAATTCCAATAGATTAAAAAAGTACCATCATTCATTGCAGGATATTGGCGTGCAGGTTTCAACTGGACCGGTAGTGGATTTCCGCATGAAAAAACACCTGCAATCCATGCCGGACGCTACTGCGATTCCGCTACTATATCCAGGTCACTTCAAAGAGAAAGTTGTATGGCCCAATCCGGATTTGAAAAAAGCTAATGCTATTGCGCTTAATGATGAAACTCGGAAATGGCTTTTCCCTACTGGTAATTATTGTGTTGTAAGAAGATTCTCTTCAAAAGAGGAGAAGCGGAGAGTAGTAGCAAGTATAGTACAGCCTGAAAATTTCCCCGATTACAAGTATTTGGGTTTTGAAAACCATTTGAATGTATTTCATTGGAATAAAAGAGGATTGGATTTGAATCTTGTAAAAGGCTTGATGTTATTTCTAAACTCTACATATTTTGATCAGGCTTTCAGAAGTTTCAATGGACACACTCAAGTCAATGCAACTGACTTGCGGAATATGAAATACCCGAGCCTTGACCAGCTACAAAAATTGGGAAAAAAAGTACCGGGCTCATTAGTCACAACTCAGGAATTAGTTGATAAATACGTAGAGGAGACATGTAATGCCGAGACAGATTAAAACGGTTGTCAATGAGGCTTTGCTCGTTCTTAAAGATCTTGATTTGCCAAAAGAACAACAGAATGATCGTTCTGCTTTGTGCCTGCTTGCTCTCTTGAATCTCACACGTGACAAGCAATGGTCTGAGCTAGAGGATCCTCTAATGGGGATAACGCCAATAATGGATTGGATAAAGAAGTACTATAAAGTAGTATATGCTCCCAATACCCGCGAGACAATTCGACGACAGACCATGCATCAGTTTGTACAGGCTGGAATCGCAGTGATAAATCCTGATGAGGCCGCACGTCCTGTCAATAGTCCACATACGGTCTACCAAATATCACCAGAAGTGCTTCAGCTTTTAAAGCAATATAAAACAAAAGCATGGCTAGCAAGTTTGGTGGAGTATAAGGAAAATCAGGCGAGTCTGGCTGAAAAATATGCAAAAATTCGCGAGCAGGAGATGATTCCTGTAACAACACCACTTGGGGAAATAGTACGTTTAACACCTGGCGAACACAGTGAATTGATAAAGAACATTATCGAAGTATTTGGGCCGCGTTTTGCATCTGGTAGCCAATTGCTATACGCGGGGGATACCGGTTCAAAGCTGGGGATTTTCGAAAATGCGGCTTTGAAGAAATTGGGTGTCACCGTTGATGAACATGGTAAAATGCCGGACGTTATTCTCTATGATACTGAGCGTAACTGGTTGTTTCTGATAGAAGCGGTAACCAGTCATGGCCCTGTTGATGCGAAACGGCATGTTGAATTGGAACAACTTTTTACTGGTGTTGAGGCAGGGCTGGTCTATGTTACGGCTTTTCCCAATCGAACCACAATGGCTCGCTATCTTGCCGATATCGCCTGGGAAACTGAAGTGTGGGTGGCGGATGCACCCTCGCATCTTATTCATTTTGATGGGGATAGATTCTTGGGACCATATGGTAAAGAGTAAAGAATTGACTGTTGTGGTGAAAGATGCGCATTCGAGTGTTAAAAACTGAACAGGACCACGATGAAGCGATCGCTGAACTTGATCGCTTGATGGACTTGAACCCTGAAGAGGGAACCAAGGAGTACGATGATCTGGAGCTTCTCGCGCTATTGATTGATCAGTATGAACGTGAAGCCTTTCCACACGATGATGTCACCCCCATTGATCTCCTGCACTTCATCATGGAGCAACATGACCTGCAACAGAAAGATCTGGCGCCATATCTCGGATCTGCTTCGAAGGTATCGGAGGTTCTGAATGGGAAACGTCAGCTTTCACTTAGCATGATTCAACGCCTGCATGAAGCGTTCCTGATTCCGGTCGAACTGCTGATTACGAAGAAAGATCTGAAGGTTGCGTAGCATGTGGGGATTCCCCGAGTAGCACTGTAAATACAAATGCACAACCCACTGTCATCAGGACAACAGGTTGTGCATGTTGGTTTTCCTTCAGATACTACGAAGGATCAAGAATGCAAAACCTCAATCTTGCGCACTGATTCCAATTCCTAATACCTAATACCTAATACCTAATTCCTAATTCCTAATTCCTAATTCCTAATTAATTACTCCTCTCCCAGCACATACTTATCAAACCACGCATGGTCCCACCGTACTTTCGCAAGTCGTTGGCTGTACTTGGTCAGGTTGTGTCCGGCGCCGGGGTAGATGACCAGTTCGCAGTTGACGCCCAGGTAGCGAGTCAGCATACGGTGCAGGCCCTTGGCGTGGGTGACAGGTACACGCGGATCGTTCTCGCCGCAATGGATCAGGACATTGGTTGTGATGCCGTCATGGAAGCCGTACAACGGGCTGGCGGCCTGGTATTCTTCCGGTTTTTCCCAGGGCAGGCCTTCCATGTAGTTAATCACGTGGCCCGGGGTGTCTTCTTCCAGCACCTGGACTGCCATATCCAGTACGCCCGCGCCGGAGGAGGCCGCCTTGAAACGGTTGCTGGCGATCAGGCAGTTGGTCAGGAAGCCGCCGTTACTCCAGCCGGTCACACCCATACGTTCCGGATCGACAATCCCCTGTTCGATCAGGGCGTCCACTCCGGTCATGATATCGATAACATCCCAGTTGTTTTCGTGGCCGATCAGGTCAGTCAGGAAGTCATCACCGTAACCGGTTGAGCCACGGTAGTTCGGGGCGAGCATGGCGTAGCCCTTGGCGGCATAGGCAGCGTGGCCATACATCCAGAGCAGGAAGCTGTAACGGTCTGCGTCGGTCGGGCCGCCGTGCAGGCTGACCAGCAACGGCAGGTTGCCTTCACCGTCATAGTCCGGCGGCAGTTCCAGTTTTCCCTGCACCGTGTCGCCATCCGCGCCGATCCAACTGAAGATGGAAATCTGCGGCAGTTTCCAGGTATCGACCTGCGGGTTCAGGTGAGTCAGACGTTCCTGCTTGCCTTTACGATCCCAATAGATCAGGTCCTGGTAATAGGTGGTGGTGCTTTGAATCGCTAGCAGCGCGCCTTTGTTACCGATGAAAGAATAGCCGTCAATGACAACATCGCCTGGGGTAAGGGTTTTACTGCTGCCGTCATCGGTGTTGATCACGCAGACACGTTGCCGCGCGCGCAGGTCTGCCTTGAAGCCGAGGTTATGCGTACCGGGCTGCCAGCTCAGGCCACCGGAACAGCTCGCTTCATCGGGACGAATCAACTGTTTCATCTTCACATTTTTTGCGCCGCCGGAAACATCCGCGACCAGGATCTCTGAGGGGTAACCGTCAAAGTCTACGGTAAACGCAAAGCGCGCCCCGTCGTCGGTCCAGGTCAGTCCACCCAGCCAGCCGTGGGGGCAGTGGGCGTCTTCACGGAATATCTTGTCTGGCAGCAGGGTGAATTCACCGGTTTTTGTAGTCAGCATACGGACGTTCGACCAGCCTTCACCGGTGACAGACTCGCCGTCAACCGTGGTGATCATGACGATCTGGGATTCATCGGGAGATACGGCAAACTCATGAATATGAAGCGTCGGGTCCAGCAGCAAATCACTACGCCAATCCACGAGGCTCAGTTTCCACAGTTCCGAGACTTCATAGATGCCATGTCCGAAAACGAGGCTGTTCTTGTACTGGGAACGCAGCGATTTCCACTCGTCAATAAGATGCTCTTTGGTGCGTGTGTAATAGATGGTCTTGCCATCGGCGGAAAGCTGGAAATCGTAGATACCATCCGGGATGCGGGTAATCGGTGTCAGTTCGGTACCATCAGCATTGATGCGCCAGACCTGGGCTGAACCGTCATAGGGCGGCTCGGTAGCGTTTGCCAACTTGTAATGGCCAACGAAATAGAGCTGCTTGCTGTCGGGAGTCCACTGCGGGTTAACTTCGTTGCGAGGATCAAAGGTCAGGCGCAACGTTTCTTTCGTGGTGTTGTCGACAACCCAGAGGTCGCGCGACCGTCGATCATATTCTTCATCCCAGCGATAGTCAACAAACGCCGTCAGTTTGCCATCAGGGGAGACGTCCACATCAGACAGGAACACCTGGGTGAAGTAATCTTCCGGTACAATATCGTGGGTGCGTTCGACAGTCTGCCCGAAAGCGGCAACGGTCAGAACCAGGACAAACAAGGTGATCAGGGACAGGTTGCGCATGATGTGTACTCCCTCTGGAATGCGGTCAGGGTAACCGTATTGTGCTTATGCAGCCATGGAGACGACTGCAAGCGGTGATTGTTTTGTTGAAATGAAAGTACAACCTTCGTGTATCGGTGGCAAATGCGATGAGTAAGAGTTCCGCGAGAGTTCAGGAATTTTGGGTTGCCTAATTGTTGTGAATTGTCCGAAACCGTACATTCAATAGTTTGATGCAGGTGAAGCACCCACAAAGTGTTCTGGGGATTAACACACAAAGAGGGAGAAAAGAATGGTCAAGAAGCTGTTACTGCCGCTGGCATTGCTGGCGCTGGTGTTGATGATTGGTTGTACGGCGACCATGCCGTACGGTTCCTTGTCTGCAACCGAGTATGAAGGCGGCGAGTTTGAAGTATTGGGACCGGTGGAAGGCTATTCCTATGCTGACGGCCTGTTCGGTGGCATGATTGTCATGACCCCCGATGGCGGCTACCAGACTGCGTACAAGGATGCGCTGACCAAGCGTGCCGGCGCCAACGCCATTATCAATACCTACAGCGATGTCGTGATGACACAGTATGTCTTCGGTCTGTATGTCAAGATTGAGACCAAGGTCTATGGCACCGCGATCAAGCTGAACGATGAAAAGCAGGCCATGTCCTTCGGCGACTGATCATTGCTGCAAAGAGAAGAATTCCGCCGGTCCGTTTGGGCTGGCTTTTTTTTGTGCCCTCCGAGATACAATTCATGGCAGAGGTTCTTCTATATTCGGGATGATACATTTTGTGTTGGTAAGAGTACAGAGTTAAGGCGATAAGGATGAACGAGCTGGATCGTGGACGTATCGCGTATTTCAACAGAATCGCGGAAGGGTGGGACGCGCGTCTGGATACGGGGAAAATGATTCTCCGGTTGCGTGATCAACTGACGGAGTGGGAGCTGCCGCTGTCTGGAAGCTTCCTGGATATCGGGTGTGGGACAGGCGTGTTGACACGTGCACTGATGCCAATACTGGAACCAACCGCAATGGTTGAGGCGATTGACTTCTCGCCGGGTATGGTTGAACAGGCACGGCAGAATCTGCAAGATGAACGAGTATCGTTTCACGTTGCTGATGCTCGAGAATTGCCCTACGAAGCTGACTCATTTGATGTCGTGCTGGTCTTTTCCACCATGCCGCATATTGATCCGATGGAAGACGGTTTCGCAGAGTTCGCCCGGGTATTGAAAACGGGCGGGGTGCTGCATGTATGGCATCTGTTGAGCAGGGAAGAAGTGAACGAGATTCATTCACGGGTGGATCCGTCAGTTGTTACGGATATCCTGCCACCGGCGGCTGAACTCGGCGAGATGATGGAAAATCAAGGGTATAAAGTGTCGGTGATACAAGACTCATCTGCCGGGTATCATGTGATTGGCAGGCTTGAAGGAAAAGGTTGTTCTTGTGAATGAGCGCTGGAGGCACATGATTGTCGCTGTGAATTAGTATTTACAATATCGGAACGAGATCCCCGATATGCCTCGGCGCACAAGTAAAGTCGGGAATGAAATATTCGTCAGGGAATCACAATAAAAAATCCCGTTGCAATTTCCATGGAGGAAACCACTACGGGATTGTTCAAACCGCTTCCAACTTATTTCAGAAGAAGCATCCTCTTCGTCTGTACCATCTCCGGTGTTTCCATTCTGCAGAAATAGGTACCGCTGGAAAGGGTGCAGCCATCAAACGGAATCCCATGCTGTCCGGCGGGCATGGTCCCCAGCGCATAGGTCTGCACCAGCCGTCCCTGGATGTCAAATACGGAGAGCGTGATCTCCGTTGGCGATTCCAGCCTGAACCGTAGCGTGGTGGAAGGATTGAAGGGATTCGGATAGTTCTGCATCAGACCGAATCCCGCAGGTCTAAAAGAATCGTCGTTTTCCTTGACAATCATCCCTTCTGAACTGAGCCGCATCAGCATCATGTCCAGGCCGCCATTGCTGCCGTCGTTTGAGTATCCTGCGATTACCACGCCTCCATCTTCCAGCCTGCAAACCGCAGTTGCCCATTCTTCAGTGTTCTCACCGCCGATCACCTGGGACCATTCCATGGAACCCCGTGAAGAATATTTCATGATGTATATATCGTTGCAGAAAGTGGAAAACAGGCGAGATCCGCCGACCACGAAATAGCCGCTATCGGGAGTTACACAAACATCGTAACCGTACTGGTAAAACGCGTTGACGCCACGATTGCTGCTCCACAATTGCATACCGCTTGAATCAGAGCGAACCAGGAAGGAATTCATGAAATTGATGCCGTGAATATCCGCTTCACAGGCCATGATAAAGCCGCCGTCATCAAGGGGATACATGTTGTGCAGCCAGTCATAGCCGTTGGTTCCGAACTGATCACTGTCGGTTATTGTACCATCGCTGTCTGTACGGATCAGCCAGGCATTCTGGTTCTGGGTGCCCGCAGTACCGTAGTTACCGCCAATCGCAATGGAACCATCCGATAATTCAGTGACAGTCATCCCGAATTCGCACAGTTCGTCACCATAGGTCTGTTCCCAAATGATTTCGCCTGCCGGAGAGAGTTTCAGCAGCCAGACATCAATCTGTAATGAATCCCAGTTGGTCACCGTGCAACCGGTTACCAGGTAGTTACCGTCAGCAGTGGGGCAGATGCCGTAACCGACATTGGTGTATTCATTGCCGAACGTAACGATGTTCGGATTGAGGCCGTCAGAGTCTACCGTGCCAAACAGCAAATCACGATCACCAATTGTTTCCCCTTCGCAATACCCGGTGAAGGCGAAGCCACCGTTGTGAGCGTTGCAGATGGAGTTGCCCTGGTTGCGGAACATATCGCCATATAGATAGCTCCATTCTACCTGGCCGTCCGAATCGGTTTTGTAAATCGCGAGCTGATAGTGGAAGATATTTGCCTGGGAGAAACCGATCATGGCATAACCACCGTCAGGAGTAACGATGAGGTCGTTTGCCTCATCATGCATCTCACCGCCATACAGGTTGGTCCACAGGATTTCGGACTGCGCAAAGCCAGCCACTGCAATGAGTAAAAGTGACAGCAAGCTCAGGAATGTCTTTTTCATCGTTGACCTCCCTGTGTTTGCCGGTCAATGGGAAGGTTTCTGTAAATCGCATCCTGCACAGCGTCAATATTCTGCATGTAGTAGTACATGCCACGAGTGCAGGTAACGATGTTTCCGTCAATGATCGGCGCCAGTTCCGGGCCGTCATAGATCGCCCCGGCAGCGACGTACTCATCTTGGTAGTATTCTTTTCCGGTGATATGATGGCCATCGATCACATCAGCGGCTGCCAGTACACGCACCGCACCGCACATTCCGGCTATTACGATTCCCGCCTGGTCAGCCGCGTAGAGCAGATTCAGCGTTGCATCACTGTTGATAAGGTCACCGCAAGGATTTGCCGCCAGGTTCGAACCGAAGGATACGATGATAGCGTCGTATTGAGTAACATCCTCGATGTCGTCAATCAGCACATCAAGTGAACAGGTTCTTGCGATGACACGATCCCGTGCCCAGGTGCAGGGGGGGACCGGGTCTGCTGTTCCGGTCAGGGTGACATCCCAACCGAGTTCCTGCATGTAATTCCAGTTCAGGAAAAGGTTGGTGCCATAATTGGCGGGTAAAATCACCAGCACGTTGATCGCCTGGGCAGATGTCGCGATCAACAGGGACAACAGGATCAGTGGTAATACAAGCCACTGCCGCCGTCCGGATTGCACAAGACGCATGTTCCCTCCTTCACGCAGATATAACATGGAGTTGGAATAGATGCAGGTCTAAAGGAGATACGGCAGGTATCGGATACACAAAAAGCCGGTACCCAGACCAGACATCAGTCTACTCCTTCGGTACTCCGGCTCATCGTTAAAATACTATAAAACAGGCGAACAGGCAAGAAGAGTGTCCACTATTGAACATTTACTACGTGTACGAAGGAAGTCGGAGAGGAAACATGAAAGGATAACCGGGGTGGAATTCGTAGAAAGGCATGGCCCGAATTGCTGACGAACACTCCGGTTGGTTGATGTAAAAGGCTTTCCTGTTGTACTGTGAGATGAGGTAAGGTTTAGGACGAGACAGATAGAATCCACCCATCAATCATAGCTGGATCTGGCTTGAGCTGCACGCACCAGCAATGACACCATTAAGAAATAACGCGCAATAGTGACAGATTTCATTGAGTCAACATTGGCGGGTTGGTCCTGAGGAGTATATCCCGGACAACGCTAAACACCAGCGTTTCCAGGATGATGATGGGGATAATTATTGGCGAAAAATGGGACTGTTACCTTTTCACGGGCACAGATACAAGTTGTTGCATTCAATGTTGATGAAAAGGTAACTGTACCAGATTTTTCGCCTGCAAAGGGTATGTTCGGTCAGGGAAATGCTGGGACAGCTACCTTTTACGCAATATATTTTTACAAAAATCAAAGTTTTGCGTCTAAATCAAACATAGTTTAAACTTTTGGCATATTCGCAAGCGTAAAAGTGTAGCAGTCCCCATTTCCTGTCAGCAAGTCACTAATTCCACAGCGTCCAGCGCACTCCCCAGAATTCTTCACGGAACATGGAGGGATAGCCGGGTTGGAATTCGTACAGGTTGCTGAGGAAGTTGTTGTACCCGAAGTAGACTTCGAAGCTCAGAACTTTTGCGGAGATCATGCCGTTGAAGTGCCAGCGACCTTCTTCAGTGACGCCGAGGTAGGTGTAATCACCCCAGTATCGCGCGTCGGCAGTTGCCCGCCAGCGTAATTGACCATTGTAGAAGAACTGCTCGTACCGCAGTCCGGCGAATCCCCATTCGTTGGGGATGGGGACACCTTCATCGGGCAGGCTGCTCATGGTCCAGCTTCCCGTGGTCGAGAACGGCCCCCAAACCGGCAGCCAGGCGAATCCGGTCACCTCCAGGCCATCCACATCGTCACCGGTTTCACGAGTATACGTTTTCGGCGCGGTCATTACCACGTTGATCGGATCAATATATTTTCGATAGCCAGCCATGACCCGAAGATGGTAGCGTTCATTTATACGGTAACGATAGCCGCCGCCGGCAAACAGACCGCCCACAGGATCCAGAGCGCCATTGCCGGAATAACTGAGAATCGAATCCGGGACGGGGAAGAGGTCCACGTAGCGTTCCGGGGTATTGGTTTTCCAGAAACCGTAAGATTCATCCAGCGACGGCCAGCGCCAACCCAATGTCGCCAGTCCCAGCAGGCCATGTCCGGTGGAGTCACCCAGTTCTGCGTTCACTGTTCCGCCGAAACGTGTCAGCCAGCGTTCACCACTGCCATCCGCCTTTTCGGCACGATTGCCTGTTTCCGCACGCAGGCTCAACCCCGCCGTGAACAGGTCCAATGTCAACTTGTCTGAGGCGGTCAGGCCTGCGACAGTACGGTCACCCTTGGGATTCTCAATTACCGGGAAAGTGCCGAACAGGGCGGCTGTACGCTCTACATCCAACTGTAGTTCTACTTCACGATTTGTCAGTTGTCGCTGGTGGTTAAACCGGAAGCCGAGACGGTTGCCGTCCTCTTTACCCCGGTAGTATTTCCGTTCAGAACGGACGTACCAGCCAGCAGCAGTCCAACGCAGGCTGTCGCCATGGGTATTCCGGGTGAAGGCGAGATCGACATCGTTCCGGTGTGTACGCCGTATGCCGGATCGATCTGCATAACCATATTCAATGCGGTTCTGCATCCAGGCGAAGTCAAGATAGCCCCAATCGTAGAGCTTCTGACGTCCACCCAGACGTATCCAGGTCGGCTGTGAATCGGTGTTGGGTTTGCGTCCCTCATACTGCCCATAATCAAGACCGAAGTAATACCGGAAATACGGCGACACTTTCTGCTGAATACGCCAGTCGGCATGCCCCAGGCCGTAGAACCCCTGGCGATAGATAACACGTGTCATCGGCTTCACCGGGTAACGATATGGCTGATTCAACTTGAGCACCGGACCGGAGGAGGAAGGGCCAACGCCGGACCATGTGGGCGACAGGTCATAAGAGGCCATTTCTTCCACAGCAAAGGCGCTCATGGTTGCTGCCCCGGTGACGGGATCATTGAAAGGACGTCCACGGTAAAGAACCAGCAGGTCACGTCCGTCGCCGCCGGGAGGTGTCAGGTGGAACGGTTCCGCGTAATAACTGCTCTGACGCGGGAACAAGCCCGGTGCGATTCCAATCGCTTCACCGGCATCCTTATAAGAAATACGCCAGAAAACATCCCGTTCGAATCGCATGGCCGGGAATAATGCCGGAGCCGGGGCAGTTGTGTCCGGAACAAAGGCTGGCGCAGAACGCTGGCGTCGGCGTCGCTGGTCGGCAAGCGAATCGGTAGCCAGGCTGTCATAGGGAAGCAGCGTGCTGTCCGATTCGGCAGGCAACGCAGATGGAACCGGTTTTGATCCAGGTATAGGCGGCTTTTTCGGATTTTCAGATGAAGTCTGGGCAAACGAAGGCAAAGCCATACAGCATAGAAGGGAGAAGACTACTGCCACAATGACAGGCATTCTGCCTTTATTGCGAGAGTGTGCCAGTATGAAAGAGAATCTGTCTGGCTGAAATGGCTCTCTGGAAGACTTCACGCTTTCCTGCTCAGTTTGAAAACCTGTCTGGACAATTCTGCTGAATCGATCAGGCTCAATATACAGGTTTGACCTGCAAGGGTGCTACGCTGTTGGAGTTGCGCCGTGAAGAGGGAGCAGGGAACAGGATGGAGGAGAAAGGGTATAACGGGGCAATAATGGGAGGTGCGGAAACCGGTTGAGAGCAAACCGGAGTTCGGCACACCCCTTGCAGAGACGGCGGGTACATTGATCGTTGACTCAATGCGGTTGGAAACCTATGTTTCTGATCATTGGCACTCAACTCTGATGAGTGCTAGTTTTCTTTTTGTAAGCTATTGATATTCATAACATGGTAGGCTTTGTCATACAGCTTGATTTAGCACATCCAACGGGAGAGTGCCAGGGCGGCAAAGCGAAACCACCCAGCTATGGGTAACTTTTAAAAACCAGGAGGATCTACGATGAAGGTACGTCCGATTGATGAACGCGTACTCTTGAAGGTCGTGGAAGAAGAAGAGCGCAAGGTTGGCGGAATTATTATTCCGGATACCGCAGCAAAAGAACGTCCCCAGGTCGGCAAAGTAGTCGCTTTGGGTGATGATGTTGTAAACAAGGATCTGGATCGCAAGCCCTTGTCAGAACTGATCAAGGTTGGTGACAGTGTCCTGTTCTCCAAGTACGGCGGCACTGAAGTCAAGGTTGACGACGAGGAGTTCCTGCTGGTCAATCGCAGCGATATTCTTGGTGTCTTAGAGAAGTAACCTGTAACACAAGCAGCTTTTAAGAGGAGTTAAAAAGATGGCACATAAAGAGATCGTATTTGATCAGGAAGCCCGCAATGGCCTGAAGCGCGGTGTAGACAAGCTGGCGAAGGCTGTGAAGGTTACTCTTGGTCCCCGTGGCCGCAATGTGGTCATTGACAAGAAGTTCGGCGCCCCGACCGTAACCAAGGACGGCGTCACCGTAGCCAAGGAAGTTGAACTGGAAGATCCCATTGAGAACATGGGCGCCCAGATGGTCCGTGAAGTTGCCAGCAAAACCTCGGATATCGCTGGTGACGGCACCACCACAGCAACCGTTCTGGCCCAGGCGATTGTCGCTGAAGGTTTCCGTAACGTCGTGGCCGGCGCCAACCCGATGCTGCTCAAGCGTGGTATCGACAAGGCCGTCGGTGTGGTCGTGAGCGAACTGAAGAACCTGTCCAAGGAAGTCGGCGGCAGCCGTGACACCATCGCCCAGGTTGGCGCTATTTCCGCCAATAACGACGATGAAATCGGCAAGCTGATCGCGGACGCCATGGAGAAGGTCGGCAATGACGGCGTTATCACCGTTGACGAAGCCAAGGGTATTGATACCTATATGGAAGTGGTCGAGGGTATGCAGTTCGACCGTGGCTACCTGTCTCCCTACTTTGTGACTGATGCCGACAACATGGAAGCAGTTCTCGAAGATCCGATGATCCTGATCTACGACAAGAAGATCAGCGTCATGAAAGACCTCCTGCCGATTCTCGAGCGTGTTGCCCAGATGGGCAAGGGCCTGTTGATCATCTCGGAAGAAGTTGAAGGCGAAGCGCTGGCGACCCTCGTGGTCAACAAGCTGCGTGGCACCCTGAAGATCGCGGCCGTGAAGGCTCCGGGCTTCGGCGACCGTCGTAAAGCCATGCTCGAAGACATCGCCATCCTCACCGGTGGCCGTGTCATCAGCGAAGATGCCGGCTTCAAGCTGGAAAACACCCAGTTGGATGATCTGGGCACAGCCAAGCGCATCGTTATGACCAAGGACGACACCACGATCGTCGAAGGCGCTGGCGAAGCTACCGATATCAAGGCCCGTATCGAGCAGATCAAGAAGCAGATCGAAACCACCACATCCGACTACGACCGTGAAAAGTTGCAGGAACGTCTGGCCAAGTTGGCCGGCGGTGTTGCCGTGCTGCATATCGGCGCCGCGACTGAAGTCGAGATGAAGGAAAAGAAAGCCCGTGTGGAAGATGCCCTGCATGCTACACGCGCCGCAGTCGAAGAAGGTATCGTGCCTGGTGGCGGTGTCGCCCTGGTTCGCACCCTTCCGGCCCTGGAAAAAGTCAGTTTCGAAGGCGACGAGGAAATCGGTCGTCATATCATCCTGCGCGCCCTGGAAGAGCCGCTTCGCATGATTGCCACCAACGCCGGTGTTGAAGGCGCTGTCGTGGTCAACGAAGTCAAGCACGGCAAGGATGATTTCGGTTACAACGCCCTGACCGGCAAGTACGACAACCTGCTGAGCGCCGGTGTCATTGACCCGACCAAGGTTACCCGTACCGCACTGGAAAATGCCGCGTCTGTCGCATCCGTTCTGCTGATGACCGAAGCGACGATCAACGACGCCAAGGAAGACGCGCCTGCTATGCCCCCGATGCCGGGTGGCGGCATGGGCGGAGGCATGTACTAGGCTGATTCAGTCTTTCATAGAAATATCCAAACCCGAGGTGTATGCCTCGGGTTTTTTGCTGGTATTCTCAAGAATATCGGAATATGGGGACTGCTACACTTTTTCGCA
Organism: bacterium; assembly: GCA_963669175.1. GTDB lineage: Bacteria > Electryoneota > Electryoneia > Electryoneales > Electryoneaceae. The sequence continues at coordinate 3,703,431 of OY769902.1, read as the reverse complement.
TGTGCCTATGAAGGCGACTGTGATGTCATTTTGCAGTCTTCGAATAAGATTAACCCATACGAGACAATCAAGCGAAAAAGGTAGCTGTCCCGGCATATTTCAATCCGCATGAAGTAACAGCCAGCGAAAAATCTGGTACAGCTACCTTTTCGGAAACTCTTGGTTGATAGGTTCCTAATTTGTTGTAAATGAAAAGGTAGCAGTCCCGTTTTTCGCGCATGTTTTGTCGATGTCGTGAAACTGAATGCTGCCATTTTGTCTCTTCATAACTTCATAACAACTCGTCTGAATCCGTATTCTATCTTGCGTGCAGTTAACAACAGCGAGGAGTGAAAACATGGCAGCGATCAAGACGATGAAGCGGGGAACAGTCATTGCCCTGAGTGTGGTTGGGGTAGCTGTTTTTGTACTGCACGTATTTATCTGGTTGTTCTTTCTCCAGGAACGACATACCTACGGCAACATGCAGGAAACAAATATGGGCGCTAACCTGCGGTTGGTTACGACAATCAAGCAGGAGCTGGATGAATTCTGGGCCAATCATGTGATTGCTTTGCTTGAGACAGACAGTCTTAACCTGCCGGATGCGCAACTGGAAGATCACTTATCCGGAATGGGAGAAATGGGTGGCGTTCTGGATGCCTTTCGGCTCGATTTTCCGACCCACTCCGGCTGGACTCAAAACCAGACCGTGCCAATCGATTCATTATTTCAACAACTGGACCGACGCGATGAAGATCCGGCTAAAGGTTGGCTCCGATTAGGCACACGCACCTACGGTCGTCAAGTGCGTTACGAGCTGGCATTTTCACCTACCCTTAAAGATACTGTTCTTCTCCTGGTGCGCTATCATAACACCTATTCGCCAGCCAATGCTGACCAGGTGTTCGGGCTGGTAGTAGACCGGAACTGGTTCTTTGAAATGATGCCAGCCTATCTGGACAGCGCGTTAAACGACAATATTCCCTTGAATTTTGCGGCTATTCCCAGACCAAGGGAGCAGTGGAATGTGGACGAAGCGCCGGATTGGTGGACCGAGGATCGTGATCCCTGGAGCAGCGCTAACTGTACATGGAAGCAAACCATCGGCATCTGGAACGGTCAGGATACGTTGTGGTGGCATGGCGATCCCAGCTATGATCTCTTCTCAAAGGAAGCCCTGGCAAACGATTTTCCAGTACTGTATTACATGGGCATGGAGGAATTCGGGTTCGTTGTCTATGTCAAGGCAGAGTTCCTGAGCTACACAGAATTCAGGACCGGTCAATTCAAGAAGATGACTGTGGTCATGATCTCAATAGAAGTATTGGCGCTTCTCCTGGCAACACTGATCATTATCGCCATTCGGCAAGTGAACCTCCAGGCCCGGCGTAACCGCATCGCCATGTCGCATCTTGCCCATGCGGTGCGGACGCCGGTGACCCGAATACGGCTGGATCTGGATACCTTGAAAGAAGGACTGGTCGCGTCGCCGGATGAAGAAAAATCAGTACTGGCTGAGATGGATGAAGAATGCCAGCGCATGGAGCGTGCTGTTGAGAGTACGGCGCGCAGCCTGGAACAGGGCAAGCTGCACCTGCATGCGCAAAGGGAAGACCTTGGTGCGATTGTCAGTAACGTGACAAAGAGCTGGGAGAAGCATTTCAGTTACCACAAGGTTGGCTTTGAGGTGGAAATTGCAGAGAAGGAATACATTTGTAATGCCGACCGTGAATTGATCGCCCTGGCGCTGGATAACCTGCTGGATAACAGCTTGCGCCATGTCCGCAAGCAACGCAGTCAAGCCGTTCAAGCCGGTGGTATGGTACGGGTGAACCTTGATCGTACGGACGGACAGATTCGGATTCGTGTCGATGATTCCGGCGGTGGTTTGTCCCAGGAAGACCGGAAGTTTATCTTTAAACCGTTTGGTCATACCAAAGGTGACGCCGGTACCGGAGCAACCGGGCTGGGATTGGGATTGTGGCTGGTAAAAGAGATTGCCACGATTCATAAGGGAAGTGTCACTGTGAATGACAATTCCATTGGTGGCGCACGGTTTGAAATGCTGTTTCCTTGTGCATGAGTTGCAGAATAGTGTCAGGTCACACGCCGCTTCGCGACGCAAGACCTGACACAACAGGCTAGGTTTTGCTTGCACTTCATTTATTGTCAGATCCTGACAAAGTGAGTATTGAAGAAGTGTAAAGCCTTACGCGATCTTTTGAAGTAACACAAGTTTCCAGGTTCCGTCAGGTCTTGCGCACATGTTGTTTCGTGCGTGTGACCTGACGGTATCTGAACCGGGAAGAGAAGGAGTAAAAGCGTGGCGCATATTCTGATCATTGAAGATGATCCGCATTTGGGACCACGGTTACAGCGTACGCTTGACCTGTCCGGATTTCGCACCACCCTTGCTTCCGATGGGCGCAGGGGATGGGATGAAGTTCGGGCAGGCCAGGCGGATCTGATCGTACTGGACCTGATGCTTCCCAAAATGGACGGTCTGGATATACTGAAAGAAATGCGGAAGATCAGGATTCACACTCCGGTTATCATCCTGACGGCAAAAGGCAATGAATGGGAACGCCTGGACGGTTTTCAGGCCGGGTGTGACGACTATGTCACCAAACCTTTCTCTTTGCCGGAATTGATCGCACGTATTCGCGCGGTGTTGAAGCGTAGTGGCTATATCGAATCCATGATGGTTGCAAATTCTGCCGGGGTTATGGTTGATCCCGAGGCGAGGCAGTGCGAGATGCGTGGTGAAGCGGTTCAACTGGCTCCAAAGGAATTTGATCTTTTGTACCTGTTGGTCAGTCAGCCGGATAAGGTATTGTCGCGAGAATACCTTATAAATGAAGTCTGGGGACTGCGGGAGGACATTACCGACCGGACTGTGGATACGCACGTTTCTCATCTGCGTAAACGTCTGGACCAGCAGGGAATAACGGAAGCATCAATTGAAACCGTGTACAAAGTCGGCTACAAATGGTCTGCAAAAGCAAAAGCTGAATCACTGTAAAAGTGTCATTTTCAGAGTTTCCGACACATTCTGCCCCTCAAACCTGCAGAAATAGATTCCGCTGGAGTGATTTTCAAGGGCAATCGTCACCTTATTTGTTCCTGGTTTTCCGTACATGTATTGATGTGAAACTTCTCGTCCAAGGATATCAAATACTGTAAGCCTCAATGTTTGCGCAGATGACAGCTTAAATATAACCCGGGTCGAGTTGTTGAATGGGTTCGGATAGCATCCATCAAGCTGGAATGCTGTCGGGAGAACCCCGTCTGAATCCGAGGGAGACGAGAAGAATAGTTCGACTCCATACCAGAGGGTTTGGTCAACATATTGGTCCAGGTCAATATAAAATCGGCTGTTGGCATCCCGGTAGTAGTAGCGTTGGTCATCGTAGCGTGGTTGGCCATGTGAATCGAGAGGAATCAGGCGCAATGAATCTGCTGAGGATGTGACAGCAAAGGAAATTTGCTCAGGTCTAACCTGGGTGGGCGCATTGCCCCAGCCACCGTTACTGCGATCACACCACCATTGAGTCGGATTCAACGGCTCAAGTGACATGCCTTCATTCTGAGCCTGGGTTACAAATGTCAGGAGCGACTTTTGCGATTCTACAAGTTGATCTTCTGTAAGTGACATCCAGGTCAGGCTCGCATGTTCCGGCCCCTGTTCCAGGATCACAGGACCATACTCACAGCCTTCATAGTGATCCAGGAACCCGGTGATGGTGATGTAGCCTGGCGCAACAGTAGACACCATACCGTCAAAGTCCCAGGTTGTCTCACCCGTATCCGTCTGAAACTCATTTGATGGGATGGGGATGTATGTCAAGTCTGTCGATGAGTCTGCGTCCAGTGATTCAAGTTTCAGGCTTCTCATAAAGATCAACAGGCGATCATATGGCAGAAGCCCCCAGTTGGCAGGGAAATACTTGGGCCAGGTATAAATATCTTCTCGGCTCATCTGGCAGGACAGTGGTGATGCGGAAGTGGAAATCAGGTTATTTCTATAGGCATACGACGAAATCATTGACTGTACCAGCAATACAGGATTGGCATCTACTTCATGGAACCCTTCGATCCTGTCGCTGGACCAGTTGTCGGAGTGATTATACTGGAAAATGAACATGCCATCCACGTTATGATAGCTTAAATAAGCTGTCATAATGGGCAATCCTTCACACTGATAACGGTTTGGGAAAATGTGGTTAAACTCGCTGATGATATATGGTTTCCCTTCAACAAGTGAATATGGAATGGCCGCTGTAACCGGGTTATAGGGTTCAGCGATCATGGATTGATTATGGATGTACCAGTCATCGGAGACATTTTGAGAAGGCGGCAAATCCCAGTAAAAGTGCTGGTCGACAAGATCACAGTTTTCCTGTATAAGCAAATCTACCGGACCATAACGCCAGTTCATGACATCAATTGCAGCATTGACGCCCAAGTCTTCACGGAGGAACTCAATCATATCGTCAGAATAGGTGAGCATAACCTGTGCTATAAATTCGCTGGTATCCTCAACTCGCTGATCCGTATAAAGAGCGCTTGACTGGTAGGGAATGATCGCTACCGTCCCGGAATCCAGGTTTTCTCCTTCCTGCAACCCTCCACCTGTTGTGGAAAAGAAACGAAAATCGTCAAAATAGAAAGTATCGCGTGATCGTCCCAGGGCAACCGAGAGGAATACATCACGCATCTCGACGGTCGGTTTAAAGGTGAAAATCGTTTCTCGCCAGTCTGTATTCTGGCTGATGAGTTTTGACTGGATGGGACGGTAAGGTGATACGGCTTCCTGCGCAGCTACTGTATAGGATGTAACTCGATCAGCCCTGGACATGAATTTGAAAATGTAGATGGAATCCGGGGATACAGGAAAACCATTTTGTCCTAACTTGATGGCCCAGTTGTTCGATGCAGATTCTGTAATGGTTACTGATCCAATGTGATTTCCTTCGGGGGCGTTTTCATCTTCAATGATCACAAATTCAGCTTCTGCTGGTGATATAACCTGCAATTGCCACGGTGAAGCTGCGGACTGTTCTTCGAAACCGCCATCAGGCATTGGTGTTTCCGGACAGAATGCGCCCTGCCAGGCAAGTTCCAGGTTGGTATGAGTTTGATACTTCTCACGCAGGAAGGCTGTCCACATGCTGTCAAGCTGATCCAGGTGACGCTGAAGCATCACCCCACCATCCCACGATGGTTTGAAACGGTTGTTATACCAGCATTCATATAACGAGTTCTCATTGACAACTTCAATAATCGCCAGTACAGGATCTTCAGCTAAAGGTATTCCCGTATACGGGTTCACATGTCCAAGGAGAAATTCTGCGTATTCCTTTTGAAGATCTATGAGTTGTTGATCAAAGAAAGCTACACCGGACGCTCCTGCCGGTATGCTGTTGGCATTCGCTACACCATCACCCGGTCTGAACTTGCGGTAAACAAGCAGGTTCATGTCAACGTATACACCATGCGCCTTCAAACGTGAAATGAAATAGTCAACACGATCCACTTTTTCCATGTCAAATGTTCGCGTGTTGCTGTCGTCAAGGAAGATTGACAGCCCATCCCAGGCCTGATCCAGTTTGTGGATGCGGACAATGTTTACACCAAGATAGGCCAGACGTGCAGCTATGGAATCAGCCAGCTCATAGGGTGGATAGTTGGCGTCGCTATCCAGGTTCATGCCAAAAAAACGAATTCTTTCGCCACCAACCAGGAAGTGTCCTTCTTCTGAAATGGTGACAATTGACTCTGGTCCAATGGGACTGGGACGGTTTGCCGGCAGGAAGGGAGAAGAGGTGGTATCGAAAAACGCAATTGGGAATTCGAAACCATTTTCAAATGGTTGTGATTTTACAATCTGGATAGTCAGTAGCATCAGGAGGAATACTACTGCCAGTAAGTAAAAACGCATGGAAAGCCCTTGCCACAATCAATTCAAGCGGTCAAACAGAATAATCACATAAACTGTCGAGAATTTTTCTGGAATACAAGATTCTTGCAGGAGCCAAAATGGAGGCTGTTCTATGATATGTGTAGAAGTGAAAAAAGTGGACAGTGAAAAAAGTGAAAAAGGAAAACAGACTGTATGGTCCGATTGGCCGGATATCTGCATGACGCAATCAACCGCGTGCGTGGCCCGATTTGCCGAAGTTGAGTATGGACCTTATGGAGATGTTGACGACACTGGAAAATCGTCGGCCTGAGATGAAGGGGATGAGCAAGTCGGGAAAGGCGAAAAAAGCGGGTAACCGCTAAGATGCGATCACCCGCATGGTAAAAGTCAGTTAAAAACCGCGCAACTTCTACAAATAGCGGCCTGAACCAGGGCAACTATTTCAGATAAAACACCCTTGTATTTGCGATCCCGGACGGTGTCTCAGCCTGTAGCAGGTATACACCGCTGGCGAGACTATGTGGTGTCCAGCCAAGCACCGGATACCCCGCTGAAACTGTTCTTACCTGGTGATCGACCAGGCGTCCTTCCAGTGAGTACCAGCGCATTTCAATCTGACCGGCCTGTGGCATGGCAAATTGCACTTCCACGGTCGGATTGAATGGATTCGGGTATGCGGAAGCAATTGCGAACTTCTCAGGAATACCCGCATCGGACGATACATCCTTGACCGGGGTTATAATGATTACCTGTTGGGAAGCATAACTGTAGACAGGCGCGGTCGCATTGTCAGTCAGGTAAGCAAACAGGTAGAATTCACGATTCTGCGGCATGTCCGACACATCCCATTCAACCTGATGCTGCTCATTGTCAATCGTCAGGTTGGTCAGGCTGCCGATGAAGCTGCCGGTAGAATCAAGTTCCTCGCCGATACCAAATGAAATGGTCGCGTTGTCCTGAATGGGGTAATTCATCGCTGTGTAATCAATGATCAGAGTCGTACGTTCAGAAAGATCAACCGTTACTTCGGTATCTGTTTCATCGCTTCCGTTCAGGTCATGCCAAATCATTTCCGGACGAGTCTGCGGGAAGGTTACATAAAAAGTGTCAATGTAGGTATTGTTCTCTTCGTCGATTTCCACGACATCGTCAGGAGCGTCAAGAACTATTTTCACACCTACCCAGCCTGTATCGGAAAATGTCAAAGGCAATTGGAACAGAGAATCAATAATGGTCCCCAGCAGTGGGTTGGCTGGCCAGATAGCAGTCATGGTATCGATTGGCACATATTCTGATTCAGGATTCATCACATCTTCATTGAGGTATAGAACATGGCTGGTCGCATACTCGAGGGGTAGACCAAATGAGGTGAAGTTGTTTGCGACATATACTTCATCTTCCGTCGTGAACCCCGAACATGTTTCCAGCTCGCCATCTTCATAAACCATGAAGTCAGGTTCATCAATTTCAAAATCATACGAGCCGTCATACCCGGAAACATAGATATCATCAACGAAAACACCCAGCCCGGTATTGTCATCATCATCGGAAATGAAAACGAATGCAATATAGATATCTTCCACTGCCTGACCTTCGGGAATCAGGCTGACAGGATTACCATCCCAATCCCACATCTGGTTCAGGTTAAAGCCTACAGAGGTCCAATGGCTTTGAAGGAAGCTTTCATCATTGCCCATATCGAAAGCGATATCCCAGTTTTCCATAACCAGATCCTGGGGATCAACCGCTGCCAGCATGTAGAAGTTGTCACCTTCTCCATCATCCCACGGTTCAACATCGGACCAGGCGTAGAAGTTGCCGATAACGGTCACCATTTCCAGTGTCGCATCGAATGGCCCCCATACTGCCCAGGATTCCTGACCGGGCATATAATCGTCAATACCTGGACTCAGGTTGTCTGGCAGGCCATTGCAGAACATGGATCGATACCAGCCGTCATGGACGCGATGGTATACACAACTGTCCTCAACACCCCATGTATAGTTGTTCGGGTGGGTTGCAGGCCAGGGAGCACACTGCCAACCTGAAGTCATACCAGTTGTCCATGGCCAGGTATCCGAATCCTGCTCAAAATTCTCGTTCAGGATCATCTGCGCCTGGGTGGAGATAGGTAGCAGAAGAATAGCTACCAGCAGGAAAGAAAGCACAACGGTACCACGCATCGTATTCATGATCAGTTCTCCGCGTCGATGGTTGGGTACAAAGAAAAACGCGCCTGTTACTGCGGATTATGAAATCCGAACAGAGCGCGACGGTGTGCTGAAAGGTGGCCTCTCCCAACAGATAAAATATATCTGTATGAGAGTTTAAAAAGCAAGATTCAAACAATGATTCTCCTGCAATATTCTGAAAAAATGTGATTTGGAAATAACCCAGTGACGCTTCTTTCTAAATCTTGTCTATTTACTATTAGGAAATATTTCCGGTAGGTTTTCAGTTGATAGTGGTTACTTTTTCTTGTCCTTTTTCGTTGTATCTTTTTGTTTATCTTTAGGTTTAAGGTCAGGATGATACTGCATCACCAGTTTCTGATATTGGACCACTGTACTACGTCCGAGTCCGGTAGTACGCACAATTTCCATCAGATTAAGTTCTTTGACCATCAGGAACTTGATGTTTTTGTAAGATCGCAAGTAACGACCCACCGCTTCAAGGGTATGCGTGGTCAAGCGAGCGATATCCGGTTCCGGATAGCCCTGTTCGTACAGGTCAATGATTGCGGCCTTGTGTGTGGGACGGCTTCCCTGGTCCAACATGATTCCTTTCGTCGGCAGGATGTCATCATGCGTTTCATGATACTGTTGGATGTACTTGCCAATGGTCGTCAGCGACCGGTTCAACAACACACTCAATTCCGCGCCGCTTAATAACCCGCCTTGTTCGTACGCGCTTTTCACCAACCGCGCCAGCACTGCAATATCCCTGTCGCGCTGTTTGCCCGCACCGTCTTTTCCATAGTGGCGACGAATACGATCAACCACATCTTCTTCAGTGACAAGCGGAAGAATGACGGTCTTCACCTCATAGTCTTCTACCCGTGTCCCATAGCTGGGCTTGTGGCACTGTGCACCTGTCGTACGCCACACAATACTGCCACCGCTGCGTTGCTCGATATCCGGATAGAACTCACGGTGCAGTTGCATGATGTCATCCGCCACCATGGCCAAGACCTTGTGGCTGCCAAGAATCTTGTACTGCTCTTCCAACAACCGGATGATCGCAGTGCGAAAGTTCCGCTTCGGCAGGGATTCATAACGGTTCCGTACCTCAGTTTTCATGGACGCCTCCGCCACCTTGTCCCGCTCTTTTTTTTGAGGGATACTGTGCTTGCAACTGCTCCAGAAGTTCGACATAGCTTGTCGGCCAGTGATCACCCTGTTTGTATTTTGCAAACAGATCCAGGTACTCACCCGTCAACCGTTCGCTCTGTTGAAGCAGACGGCTCAGGTCGGTCAGCTCGGTAATGTCATGGCTAAGCAGAAGCAACAAGCGTCCAAACGTACTCACATAGCGCTTGATCGCAAACGCGCTGTGACGTGTCAGACGGATGATCTCATCATAGGTCCGGCCACCCAGGTACAAATCAACGATCCGTGCCTTGTGCGATAACCCACGCCCAATGTCATGGTCGTAGCCACGCGTATGCACCGTATTCCCGTCAGCAAGCAGCAACGCAATATCCTTGCGGATGGTCCGATCTGAAACGTGCAGCAGACGACTCAGATCCTCCTGTGTCAGCAACCCACCCTGCTGGTACGTCTCTTCGGTTAGCCGAAGAATCCGTTGCTGACGAAGCGATGAAGCGCCCAGTTCGCGCAGAACATCCAAGTCCTCAACACCGTCATCCAGTGTCAGTTCGACACGAATCAGGTCTTGTTCGCGTAAGGGACGACCGTGACGAGCTTTCTTGGACGCACATAAAAAACGAAGCTTGCCAAGCGTTGACGGCATCGTACCGAACAAACAACGCTTGGCAAGCTCCAATATCCCCGTACTCGCAGCCGGTGAAAGCTCAAACTCGCGACGAAGCGAGTTCACAAACACCTGCTCCGGCGTCTTCTCCATACACCGGTCATACAGGCTCGTTGAAGTATGTAACATCTTGTCCTCCAGCATGTTACGCGATCGCTTCCGATTGCCAACCCGAATACAAAGGTCGCAAACAAGAAGCAAATCGCCAAACCTACCGGAAGTATTTCCTTATTTCAGATAGATAACACGGGCATTGGCCACTCCAAAGGGAGTATGCGCCTGCAACAGGTAAACACCGCTGGCGAGACCATCCGGAGTCCAGCTCAGGACTGGATACCCGGCGGATACGGTTCTGATTTGACGTGATACGAGCCTGCCTTCAAGCGAATACCAGCGAAGTTCAATCTCGCCTGCCTGGGGCATGGTGAAGGTCAATTCTACAGTCGGATTGAAGGGGTTGGGATAGGCTGATACAATCTGAAACTCACCTGGGATCGCGCCCTTCTCAGTATCGTCACCAACTGAATTTGTGCTTACAATACGTTTCGGGGCATAAGAATAGACTGGGTCGGTTACCCTATCAACCAGATAGGCTCCGAAATAGACAGGCGTATCAAGAGGATAGGTGGCCATGTCGATTTCTGCAAGGTGCTCTTCATTGTCGATTGTGACTCTGCTTTGTGGAATGCTCTGTATTACAGAGTCCATGTCGCTCCCGATGAAGAATTCAAAACTGGCTAATTCTTCAACAGGATGATTTGTTGCATGGTAACGTACACTGAGGGTGGGGGAAGATGGGTCAACAAAGACCAATGAATCAGTCTCATAAGCACCGCCAAGCTCCAACCATTCCATTTCCGGCTGTGTCTGGGGCATCAGGATTCTTACAGTATCAATCAGTACATTGTTTTCCTCGTCAGTCTCTTCGATAATGTTTTCCACGTCCAAAACAACTTTAATGCCAACCAGGCCCGTGTCGGAAAAAACCAGGGGAGTTTCATAACGAGGGGTAAAAAAGGTATAATCAACTGAGCTTCCGGACCATCTCCCAGTCATGGTATCAACAGGAACATACTCAGAAGCAGGATTCAACACATCTTCATTGACATACAGAACATGCTGCACTTCTATTTCCGTGATACCAAAAACAGAAAAGTTATTCAATGTATACAAGTTGTCAGACATGCAAAGTAAATCGGTAGTTCTATACTCACCATCATCATACAAGCAGAAGCTAATCTGATGTTTCGCGAAATCAAAAACATCTGCCGGATACCCGTGCATAAAGATATCATCAATGAAGACGCCAGAACCGGTATTGTCATCGTCATCAGATATGAATACAAATGCTATATACAGGTCGTCCGTCGCTTCACCTATCGTAATCATATTGACGGAGTTGCCGTTCCAATCCCACGTCTGGTTAAGATCAAAACTGATACAATTAAATGATCCCGGTTCTAAATCTTCGGCACTGCTCAAATCGAATGCAATGTTCCAGTCTTCCATATTGGTAAATTCAGGATCTTCGGCAGCGAGCATGTAGAAATTGTCGCCTTCGCCATCGTTCCAGGGTTCACTATCAGCCCACAAATAAAACCGCCCCACAATGGAAATCAGCTCTTGTGTTGTGCTGAACGGTCCCCATATTGCCCATGATTCCTGCCCGGGCATATAATCATCTGAGCCAGCAATCAGATTATTAGGCAGACCGCAACACCAAAGCGATTGGACATAGTCATTGCCTATATAACGATAGATTGCTTCTCTTTCTACACCCCACGTGTAGTCAGGATGAAAGGCAGGCCAGGGCTCACATTCCCAGCCGCTTGTCTCAGTGGTCATCCAGGGCCAGGAGTTTTGATCCCGTTCAAAATTCTCGTTCAGGAATACCTGGGAAAAGGAAAGGGAAGGGATAACCAGCAGGAATAAAAACAGAAGAGAAACCAAAGCAAATAACCTGTTCATGTGCGTGCCCCCCGAATCAATGTCGCAGAACCTGATACACCATAGTGCTTTTCAACATCCGACAATACATGTTCACAGAGAAAGAAAGAATGGCAACAACTGTACGACTGATAAAAAAATACCAGCAATGAGCACGAAACTCAAGGTCAACAGGCGTTTTATTACAGAATTATCTGGGGAACAGGATTCGAATTTGTTCTCTGTTGCAGGGGAAAAGAATGTAACGATAAAAAACAGTTATCAATTCCGCCAATAGGTTGTGGTCAGCAGGACAAGCACGGTATAAATCTCAAGACGGCCTACAATCATCAGGAAGGTGAGCATCCATTTACCAATAGCGGGAATAGCGAAGTAATTGTCCGCAGGACCGACTTCACCCAGACCGGGACCGATGTTACTCAAACACGCTATCACACTGGTAAAAGCAGTGATATGGTCCAGTCCCAGGATGGACATGAAAAGAGTGCCGAATGTTGCCAGCAGGGAATAGAGCAGGAAGAAAGCGAGGACATTCTGTACAATATCCGCCTGTACGGTTTTCTTGCCAAGCCGTATAGGATAAATGGTGCGCGGATGAACCAATTTTTTTAACTCGACTGCGGCCTGCTTCAACAGGATCTGGACACGGATTGCCTTCATGCCACCACCGGTTGACCCGGACATGCCGCCGACGAACATCAGCGCAACAAGAATAACACGTGATAAAGGATGCCAGAACTCAAAATCTGCCGTTGCATATCCGGTTGTGGTTGAAATCGAGACCGCAGTAAAGGCTGAGTCACGGAAGGACTGTTCCAACGAATCGCCGCCAAAAAACTGAACAACCGTCATCAGCAGGATTGCTCCGAAAATCAGAACCATATAGAACCGGAATTCCGGGCTTTCGAGGTACTTTTTCGGACGTCCACGCAGACCATGAAAGTGCAGCGCGAAATTGATACCGGCGATTAGCATGAAAATGGTAATGACGTATTGAATGTAAGGCGATGTGTAATAGCCGATTGAAGCCTGCTTGGTAGAGAAACCACCAGTAGCCATGGTGCCGAAAGCGTGACAGGCGGAATCAAACCAGGGCATGCCGCCAAGTCGCAGTAGAGCTGTCTCCGCGGCGGTTATTATCACATAGACTCCCCACAGGATCTCTGCTGTGCCACGGATGCGAGGTGTAAGCTTATCCGCAGTCGGGCCGGGGGATTCTGCTTTGAACATCTGCATTCCGCCGACACCGAGGAAGGGGAGAATGGCGATGGAGAATACGATGATTCCCATGCCGCCGACCCAATGGGTAAAGCTGCGCCAGAACAGAATACCATGGGGAAGCGCTTCTATATCGTTCAGAATCGATGCCCCGGTTGTAGTGAAACCGGAAGCAGATTCAAACAGTGCGTTGGTCAGGTTGGGAATAGCCCCGGTAAAGAGGAAGGGCAACGCCCCGGTAAGGCTCATCAGGAACCAGCCAAAGGTAACCACCGCGAAGCCGTCACGAGCCGTCAGGTCCGATCCCTTGCCGATGACCATCATCATCAGCAGTCCCAGTCCGATGGTAGCAGCCATGGCCAGACCGATACCCAACGCATCGCCATCACCATAAATGAATGCTACAATCAGGGACAGCCCCATGCTGCCGCCCAGCATGAGGAGGATAGCGCCCAGCACACGTGAAATCGCGCGCGGGTTGATGGGGGTGCGGGATCGTCTACTCAAAAAGCTTAATCACCGATTTTATGGCCTGCGGCAAACAGAAAACTACAATGCGGTCTCCCACGAACATCTTGGTCGTGCCAACAGGTATTTCTGCGCCGTCTTCATGTTCCACGGCTACAACGATACACCCATGCGGGAACTTGATATCGCTGATCTGCTTTCCGACAACACGTGATTTTGCGCCAATCTTGAACTCAATAGTCTCAGCATCAATGCCGACCAGGTGACGCAGGCTGACAATCCCGCCATGATGGATGTACTTGAAAATGGCGTTGGATGTCAGGATGTTCATGTTGATGGCGATATCGAGTCCGATAGTTTTTACAATTGGGATATAGTCCGCTTTGCTGACAAGTGTAATGATTTTTGGAACTTCAAGATGACGCGCCAGCAGTGAGGTTACGATATTGCTCTCATCATCAATCGTAAGTGCAAGGAACACATCCTGATCAATGATGCCTTCCTGTGTGATCAAGTCAATGTCCGATGCTTCACCATGTACCACCATCGCTGATGACAACATCCCGGCTACATCTTCTGCACGCTGACGGTTTGACTCGATCAGCTTGACATGGAGCTTTTTATCTGTCGCCAGTTCTTCGGCAACCATGCGGCTGATCAGGCCAGCGCCGGCAACCATGACATTCCGGGTTTCGGATTCACGATGGCCGGTAACCCCGAAAATATCGTTGAGATGATCCCCTTCAACAGCAATGTAAACGATGTCGTTCGCTTCCAACTGGTCCATACCGCGAGGAATCAGGGTGTGACCGTTGCGGGTGATAGTAACAAGACGGAAACGGTAATCAGATATCTGTTTCGCCAAGTCAATCATGCTGTAACCGATAAACGGTGATTCTGGCGTTACTTTTAAGCCGGCAATGGCGATCTGGCCTTCACAGAATGTGAACAGTTCGAGAACCTGGGGATAACGGATGAGGCGTACAATTTCGCGTGTACACTCCAGTTCCGGGTGAATGATCTGATCAATGCCCAGATCCTTGGGATTCAAGAACCCGGCCTCGCCGGAGAATTCACTATTACGTACACGTGCAATTTTTGTCGGAACACCAAAATTACGGGCGATGGTACAGGCCAGAATGTTGACCTCATCCACTGCTGTCACGGCGATCATCATGTCAGCGCTTTGAATACCGGCTTCCTTGAGCAGAGTTGGGCTGGTCCCATTTCCCTCCAGGGTAAGGACGTCCAACTTCTCCGCAATACGGGCTACCTTTGCCGGATCACGATCAATGACAACGATGTCCTGATGTTCACGGCTCAACAGCCCGGCAAGGTGACTGCCGACTTCACCGGCGCCTACGATGATGATTTTCATCCTGCTTTACCCCGTATCTGGTCCAAACCGTTCATATAGGGTTGAAGCGGTTTGGGAATACGAATCCGGTTCTCAGGAGTCTGCCAGGTTTCCATCAGGGCAACCATCAGACGTGATGTGGCAAGACCGGAACCATTCAGCGTATGCGGGAATACAGGTTTCTTCTCAGTGGGTATTTTGACCCGCAGGTTCATCCGGCGTGCCTGAAAATCACGGAAGTTACTGACACTGCTCGCTTCCAGCCAGCGTCCGGTTCCGGGCGCCCAGACTTCGATATCAAAACAACGCGCTGCGGCAAACGACATATCCCCGGCACAAAGATCCAGCACCCGCCAGGTTATTCCAAGCGTGTCCAGAATTTTCAAGGCATGAGACAGAATCTCAAGCTGTGCCGCTTCGCTCTTCTCCGGATCTACGATGTGAACCAGTTCCACTTTGTTAAACTGGTGGATGCGTAACAGACCGCGCGTGTCTGCGCCATAGGTACCCGCTTCACGACGGAAGCAGGGGGAATAAGCCACGTATTTTACCGGGAGTTCATCGTGACGAAGGGTGTCGTCACGGTGCATGTTTGTAATAGGAACTTCCGCCGTCGGAATAAGATAGAATTCATCCTTGTTGATGTAGTACATATCTTCTTCCAACTTGGGAAGCTGACCTGTACCGAGGACGGAATCACGATTTGCCATGAAAGGAACGAACAGCTCAGTATAGCCATGTTCACGGATATGAGTATCCAGCATGAACTGAATCAGTGCACGCTCCAATGTTGCACCGTGTCCTTTATATACGGGGAATCCTGATCCCGTTATCTTGGAACCACGTGGCATATCGAGGATATCAAGCTTCTCGCCCAGTTCGAGATGATCTAACAGATTAAAATCGAAGCTCGGTTTTTCACCGGATTCACTTGCAACAATATTCTGCTCAGCGGTCAATCCTTCGGGCGCTTTCGTATCCGGTTCTGCCGGCCAGGATTGCAGCAGGATACGGATCTGTTCTTCCAGAACTTTCTTGCGCTCATCTGTCGCGCTGATATTATCACGTACTTGCCGTGCGGCTTCCATCTCCTCGGCGGCGTCACGGCCAGCTTTTTTCGCCATGCCGATAGCCTTGCTGGCCTTATTCAATTCAGCCTTGAGCTGGTCGCCTTTTGTGGTCAGTTCACGCCATTCTTTATCCAACGCAAGCGCGGCATCCGTATCCGCATCGAATCCCTTGCGCTTGATATTGGCTTTTACAAGGTCAGCCTGTTCACGTAACCTGCGTATGTCATGCATCTTGTAACCTGTTTCCTTTTTTCCGACGGTTCCTGCCGGGTATAACCTTTTCTACTTGCCTTCCATCTTCAACACAACCCATATCGTATGCAGGATAATTCTGATATCCAATCCGATGGACATGTTTTGAAGATAAAATAACTCATATTGAACACGCTCACGCACTTCATCAACACCATGTGCATAACCGAAATTTACCTGTCCCAGGCTGGTCAAGCCAGGTTTTGTGTTAAGTATACGACTATAGAACGGTACGGATTTGCTTAATTCATTCACAAATACCTTTCGTTCCGGTCTCGGCCCGACAAGACTCATATCTCCAATGAGCACGTTCCAGGCTTGAGGAGTTTCGTCCAGCCTGGTTTTCCGAAGAATACGTCCGATCGGGGTAATTCTCGGGTCATTTTCCTGCGCGAAAACAGGTCCGGTTAGTTTCTCTGCATCTTCACGCATGGACCGGAACTTGTACATGGTAAATTCTTTGCCATGTAAACCGACCCGTTTTTGCGTGTATAACATGGGACCGCGCGAGGTGAGTTTAACTCCTAACCCTACGAGAATCAACACCGGAAGTCCGAGTACGAGAATGGTCAGGCCTGCTGCAATGTCCATTCCTCGCTTTACGATTTTCTGGAACGGGGTCATTAGCTCCGGGAAGACTTCCATCATCGGGATACCGTAAACCTGCTGGCTCCGGGCCAACCCGACAAGCATCTGGTAGAAATCCGGTGTGATCAGCATCTTGGCTGGATAATTGGATACTTTACTGATAATATCCAGAAGTACTTTCCGTTGGGTTGGTTCCAGTGTAAGCAGAACATACTCGGCCGGATTTTCACAATCCGGATTCAGAACCTTTTCCAACTCGTCAATATAGATACAGTTTACACCTTCCGGGACATTGGAGTGATCCTGTTTTCGCAGGATGGCAATTGTTGATATCGTGTAGCCAAAGCCGGGAGATGTGGTAAGCACTTCGTACAACTGCTGTCCGCGCTTGCCAAAACCTACCAGGACTGCGTTATACAGCCCGACCCGTTTACGGAACATACGTAGTATGAATGTGCGAAACAGGATTCGAAACAAAGCCGTAAAAGCGAATACCATTCCACCATAAATAAAGATCAGGAATCGAGTTGGTTGAAGCGGCATGAAAATGGTGACCAGGATAATCAGTATGATAGTGCCCTTTGCAGCAGCGCTTAATGTGTCTGCTACAGCTTCATACCTTGAGACGCTGATATTATGCTTGTACATCCCGTTAAGGGCATAAATGAACAGCCAGTAGCCTGACAGGGTCAGCCCCATGATGAAAAAAACAGCCCCGAAATTTGCCTGCTGGGAGATATCTATTGGATTACTGACAAGATGAGCCTGGAAACGGAAGACATAGAACACCACAAAGGCCAGGAAAAAGCCTGTAGTATCCATGATCAGCCGGGGCAGGGTCCGATGTCGAATGAGCCATCTCACCGTTCGTGGCTCCACACGCCCAACCTGCCCTTGGTAAAAGCAAAAACAACACCGGTCGCAACAGCATAAAAGGTTGAAAGCAGGTAATAGACCTGGGTAATAATTTTGACCGGTTTCTCGCGTCCCATGCCACGGCCCAGTAAACCCAGGAATCCGGCAAGCGTAGCGCCGCCAAAAACAATTACTTCAAAATTGCGGGCTTTTCCTGTGATCATGCGCCACATTGCAGCTAATAACGCAAGGCCGAGCAGGAAAGGCTCAAACCAGCGGATCATTTTGTGAGACCAAAGGACGAAACTTAACCTGCCAGTTTTCCAGGGAAACAGCAGCCAGGGATACGTCCTGATGCCGGAAATGCAATGCCGGGTAATGCGAATCCTGCGTTGAAATTCAGCTTTGAAATCCTTGTTCGCCTGTTCCTCGGCAATAGCGTCGGGCTGAAATACTGTTCTGAAGCCTTTCGCGGCTACGAGTAGCGGGAGGTATAGATCGCTGGTGACACCGGCTGGAATATCGACATAGTGTTCACGACGAACGGCATAGATCAGACCATCTGCACCGGCTACGCCACCAAGACGGGTCTCAAGCTTACGCAGAACATCCTCAACACTTTTCCAATATGTTTTCTCAAGGCTGCCAATCGTCTCGTTGTCATTCTTGACAACCTTTCGGCCGCCAACACTTCCGATTGTTGGATCGGCAAATGGCTCAACCAGGCGTCGCAATGACTCCGGCCGATAGGGCGTATTGGCATCAGAAAAAACCAGGATATTGGCGCTTACCTGCCTGACCGCTTCATTCTGCGCCATCTCTTTGCCGATCTCACCAAACTCAAAGAGCTGTACACCCTTTTCAGCGTACTGTTTGACAATATCGGCTGTTCGATCAGTGCAACCATTCGCCAGCACAAAAATGGTCAGCTTTTCTTTTGGATAGTCCAGCGCCAGTGAATTATCCAATTTCTCAGCGATTGAGGCTTCTTCATTTCGTGCCGGAATCAGCAGAGCGACAGTAGGAAGATTCTCTTCAGGCAGTTGTTCAAATTTCTGATCAGGGCGTGATCTTCCCAATACCCACAGCAGGATGGGGTAGAGAAAATGGTGGTAAACCACGAGGAATAGCGATCCCAGCATCAGAACACGGCTACCCATACTAAAGTCCAATTTCCCTGTAAAAGTCCAGCAGGTTTCGCACTGCCTGTTTGTCGTCAAAATCGTGAACGGCGTTAGTGTAACCCCGTTTTCCCATTTTGCGGGTTTCTTCCGGATGCGTCAACATCCAGCGCATGGCTTTTGCCATGGCCGAAGCGCTGAATCCTCGAGCGCTGACACCACAGCCAACTTTCTGAATATAGCGTTTGTACAATGGGGAAGGGGTTGATAATACAGGAAGTCCCCTGCCCAGGTAAAACATCATTTTGTTCGCCGGCCAGCAACGTACACTGTGAATGTCCGGCCTGTTCGCTACAATGCCGATATCCATCCGGTCCAGATAGGAGATAATGTCTTTCCGGTCAACCCAACCAGCTACTTCAACGCGGTCGCCCAGTCCTGTTCGCGCTTCCCATTCCTTATAGTATTGCTCATCGTCATCTGTCATAAAAGCCCCGGCGGCCAGGAGTTTTACTTCCGTGAAATCCGGCGCTATCTGCTCGAACGCGCCAAGCATGGCTTCCATGCCGCGGTGTTTGGTGAAATAGCCGTCATGACCTATAATTTTTATCGGCCCCTTGCGTTCACGCGGTACAGGCCAGCTTGATATGGGCGGGCTGTTATACACCTGTTTTACCGGTAACCAGGGATTCAGGAACAGGTAATAATGCTCTTCCAGAACATGTGCGGCGATAACCCCATCCACCGCTGTTGACAGAAGGATATCTTCAGCGAAAATCGTTGCATGCTTGAACAGATGCTGCAGGATGCTTCGCCTGCTCTTTACAGCGTAAAAGAATGGCCAGACTTCGTGCGAATCGAAGACCAGTTTTGCTTTTCGTCCATTTTTCGCAAGCTTTCGCTTGGCAATTGCGGCAGCCATCAGCGGCGCATCCACTTCATGCACATGGATTACATCAGCCTCAAAGCGCATCGCCGCTTTATAGAGCTCAGTGAAACTGGCCAGTTTACGTTTTATTCCGGATGCGGGTTTATCATAAACAACGACTCGAATTCCGTCAGTAACAGTCTCTACTGGCTCATCCTTTTGTCGGGGAGCAACAATTGTCACGTTGTATCCGGCATCACGCAAGGCAGCAGCTTCCAAGTGGAAGATCCGTCCATCGTATGCCGGATGCCGTGATGTGAGCATCAGGATGTTTCCAGCTCTCTTAGACATCTTCTGTTAGCTTTCCTTCTTTATGAAGCCGCCAGTTCTCGTACATCACCTGTGCAGCGGCGATAACCATCATCCAAAGAAATCCAAAACGGTACACTGTCAACCCCGTATGCACATTACCAATGAAAAGCAGCGTTAACAGGGTTGATATGAATGCCGTTCCGAAAATACTGAGTTCCGGATCATCCATCTGGCGATAAATCTGAAATGAACGATACAGTCCGGATAAATAGACACCCATCAAGATGATCAGGTAAGGGAACCCGCCCTTATAAAGGGCGTGCATAAAGCTATTGTCGATGTAGAGAGAATACCCTGCATTGGGAACAGAATACATCTCAGCGCCCATACCGTACCCAAAAATCGGCGATTGTTTAACCAGGGCATACGTATGACGAACATCAAAAACACGCATCATCGTAGAATTGTCATTCAGTGTGCCGAAATCTTCCCAGCGTCTGAACAGAATTGACATATCAGCGTCGAAAATATTCATCACAGCCAGAAGGAGAATGGTCAAGAGTAAAAGAACCAGTAGCAGGCCGCTGAGGAACGTGCGCCATCCTTTCCAAGTGAAACCATTTCGAAAAGAATATAGGCTGAAGTAAATAGAACTTAACAGGAATACCGCAAGCCACAATGATCTGGCTTGCGCCATGAACATTTGAATGAAGGACAGGAACAGGGCAAAGCCCCACATAACCCGCGCTTTCCAAGACTTGGAGATCAGGAGGAAACTCATAATCACAGGAATAGCGACAAGAATGATATTGCCCTGCCTGGACAGGATACGATACACAACAAAACTGATAATCCCCTGCCAGTTCGAAGCAATATAGAACAGGAAGATCAAGCCGGTAATAAAGGAAATGGAGATGAAATAGAAAAACCAATTTTCAATACTTCCATACCGCCTGAATAATGCTCGCCATACAAAGTACCCAAACACAACAAAGACATGAGATACTTCAAACAATATCATCTTCGGATCATTGCCAACACTCAAACCGTACAGAATCATTATCATGAACCAACCGACAAGCAGAGTCATGAAAAAACCGGCGGGATCTGCAAAATTCCTGGTTTGTCGATAGAGGTCTTTTCCGCGCTCACGCAGGAATTCAACACCACGGTTGGCCTGAAGTACAACTGCCATTCCAGTCAGGAATATCAGGGAGGTCTGAGCAATATAATGAACCGGATAAAAATTTTGCTCATCGCCACCATGCCTGGAAGGAAACAGGCATATATAGGCAAGATAGAGAGCCGGGAAAACCCATGGTCGCCAGACAAACCCCACAGTGGCAACAACCATGGCAGATCCGAGCAACGCATATGTTTTTCCCCTGATGATTGCAACGAAGATCAAAAAAACAATCGTAGCAATCGTGTATAGAGGAAGAACTCCCGTATGCTGTTGGCCACCAATACGGCTGATGTAGGAGCCTGACTTCATTTCCACAAATCCGCCTTACTCCTTGAAAGAAAGCAAATTCTTCGGCTTCAGCCCAACCAGGACCTTCCGTACTATGGCGTATTGTTCCTGATCAACCTGTTGCAACCTGTTATACCATTCGATGAACAGTACATACAGGTATGTAAGAATAAAACCAAGCACAAGAATTGCCAGGATCAGGAAAGCGCGCTTGGGTTTGTATTTTTTCTCCGGGACCTCGCCACGATCCAGGATGTACAACATCCCTGCATCCTCATTCTCAAATATCTTGGATTGTTCGTAAAGCGGCATGATGACTTCCAGCACCTTCTGCTGGATTTCCAGTTCTCGTAACAGGCGCAGATATGCAACGCCGGCTTCTGGCGCTTCATCTAAACCAATAATGATTGAACGATCTTTGTCATCCGCAGTGTGCTTCATGTCTTCAAGATGTTTGCGAAGCGCTTCAGCCTGGGCTCTAGCTTGAATAACCATGGAAGAGCTGGCAGGCATTGTTTTCTCAAGTACCTCAGCCTGTACTTCAGCAAGGATCAATTCGGACTGTATGTTTGAAAGCGCTCGAACTGTGGCCGCCATTTGCTCTTCACCGGCAATGATACCTGTTTCCTGCTGGAATTCAAGGAAACGCTGTTCAGTGCGACGCAAGTTTGCTTCGATAGAATCAACCCTGGCGGAAATGAACTGACGCTGGCTACCGGCCTGAGCCGCTGTAATTGAAGTGTATTCGATGGTCAGGTGATGAAGAATAAAATTGACAATTTCAGCTACACGTTTGCGATCTGTATCATTGACACGAAGATAGATGGTACCCGCTTCCGTTGATTCCCATATTACATTTTTCAGGAAATGCTTGTACGCGCCTTCACGATACTTGAAATGGAATTTCTCCATCCAGCCAAACTCATCAATGACCATGTCCTGTAGTCTTCGACTCTCAAGGATGGCAGCGATTAAACGTGTCTCGCTGGTCATGCCACCCATCTGCCCAAGCAAACCCATATCAAGGGAAGGGAGTAGGCCGCCCATAAGGCTAAGCATCTGCTGAGGAGGCGGCATTATCTGGGCATCACTGTAGTACCACTCCTTGAGAGTGTAAGCTACAATAACTGCGATAACGGCTGTAATCAGCATGATCATGGCGAAAAGCTTCTTCCATTTCAGGATGAGCGCAAGATGATCCCAGAGATTGGATGAAGCTAACTGGTCCCGCTGTTCTAACATCGTCGCCTCTCTATTGTCTCCCAACAAGGGTATAGGGTCTATCAACCGGACGGAACCACGATACGCCCAGAGACGCGACAATGCCACCATCACGCCAATCATCGACAAATCCATCGTAGCCCATCATACCAGATATCTGAAACTGTTCAAACACTTCGTACTCGGCCCAGCAAACCGCACGGTAGCTGTCCTGTCGCAAGCCATCCAGAAAAGGCGCAACTTCAGTTGAATCGATATTTCTGGATATGTCAATATCTCCACCAACATTGCTCGTGGCCGTATTGGCGCCGTGGCGAAGATAATGGGATTCTATTCCAAAGCGTAACGGTTGATATGGCTGCCATGCGATACTACCGCTTAATCGGTCCGAATTTGGTTGCAGGGACAAGCCCAGGGATGAGTTCCATTGTTTATACACATTGATCGGGTAAAAGTGCGAATACATGAAGGGACGAAGCCCGGCATACTCTACCATCGCTTCCAAAGGTAACCAGCCGCCCGGGCCCTGCACTGCGCCGCCCCCAAGCCAGCCAATCTTGTTACTGGCGTTATCTGAACCCAGTTTGCTGAATACAAAGTCGTCCAGAACCAGCTCGCCCCAGGCTGTGAAAGGTCCGAACGGCCCTGCAAGGAAATCGATTCCCATCAGTGCGTTGTCCTGATCACCAGTATCATGTTCTTCACTGAAAAAGACGCTGACTGGGTTCAAGTAATCAAAATCAAGTCCGCGTTCACCGTAAACCACTGTTTCTTCAAGTCCAAGATTCAACCAGTGGAATACTTTCATATCCAACCTGTGCCCGGCAATATACTTCTCTTCCAAATGTCTTCTGACACGTCCTGATGATGCCGTATACAGCGTGTCCGCAATTTCCGGCCACTGATGCAGCGAACCATGCAAATAGGTGTAGCGTACTTTATGCGACAGGTTTGCTGTTAGTTTGAGATGGGCGAACGTGGGAGCTTCGCCGCCCATCATCAGGTTGCCAAACCGGCCCGGTCCCCAGCGGACAACATCCCGTCCGAAGAAAAGAGTGAAGGGGGCCTTCTCGACTACCACACCACCGCAAAAATCTTCATAAGCAACCAGGTTTTCCGCATTGGGATTCAGGTACCCGGCGCGATTATCATAGAGCGCATCTCTTACATTCCAGTGGAAATAAGGACCATTGCCCCATTCTGCCACATCTCGCCAGCGCAGATACACCTTGGCCCAATCCGCTGTACTCGCTTCGAAAACGAATCCCCAGCGACGGTTGAGTACGTCGTCTTGATAAGGAAGATGATAATAATCAAATGCATATGTAGGATCTGCCGTCAGCCACACATTCTCATTAAACGTGAGATCAAGAATGTGCCCGTTTTCGGCCAAAATGATGCCGGACCAGAGTGAATTTACCAGTGGATTTCCGGTAAGACGTGCGAGTTTGGCTTTACCAGGGGTGACATTGGTCCACCACTTGTCTTCAACGATCTTGTCTACTTCCCGTTTATACCAGCGGAGCTGTTGAGCTAGTTCGTCCCTAAGGGCGGAGGGGAGGTAATGCCCATCCTGCCGGGCATCTTCCATTTCCACCAGGTAGAACGCCACTTCCGAACGCATCAGGGGAAGCTGGGTTATCGCTCCATCCGTAATGAGACCACGACTATAGCCTGCATCCAGGAGGGTATAGACCCGATCACCCAGCGGAACCGGTTGACCGGCAGCGGTCAAGGCGAGGAGTGCAACCAGAAAAATCGATGTAAGCCATTTTGTGCGCATGTTTTACTCGGATGCCAGCCTGCTTCCGTACATATCCTGGTAATACTTCTGATATTCACCACTCATGACACGCTGTACCCATTCCTGGTTATCCTTGTACCACTCAATCGTAGCCGGAAGCGCTTGCTCAAAGGTACGGCTCGGTGTCCAGCCCAGTTCACGTTCTATCTTGCCTGCATCAATCGCATAACGACGGTCATGGCCGGGACGATCCGTGACAAAATGGATCAGCTCTTCCGACGCCCCCAAATGCTGGAGGATCAGCTTGACAATATGCAGGTTAGCCCTTTCGTTGTGACCACCAATATTGTATACCTCACCGGCTTTCCCCTTTTCCAGGACGGTCACCAGTGCAGAACAATGATCCTCGACGTATAACCAGTCCCGGACATTCATCCCATCACCGTAGACAGGTAGCTGCTTCCCGGCCATGGCGTTGGCGATCATAAGCGGGATTAACTTCTCAGGGAACTGGTATGGGCCGTAGTTATTGCTGCACCGGGTAATGACCGTGTCCATACCGTGCGTGTGGTGCGCAGCTCGCACCAGCATGTCAGCGCCAGTCTTGGAAGCCGAATAGGGGCTATTGGGCGCCAATGAAGTTTCTTCGGTGAAATAGCCTTCAGGCCCAAGCGAGCCATAGACTTCATCCGTGGATACCTGGAGAAAACGTCCATCCGGATTCACCCTGCGGAAATGATCCAGCAGGATTTGTGTTCCCATGACGTTGGTATGGACAAATACTTGAGCGCCATGAACAGAACGGTCAACATGCGATTCAGCCGCGAGATGCATGATCGCATCCGGCCTGTATTTGTCGAGAGTGGCTGCGACAGCCTTGTCATCGGTAATATCAGCATGGACGAAAGTATAGCCGGGGTGGTTCTCAATCGCAGTCAGGTTTTCCAGGTTTCCGGCATAGGTGAGTGCGTCCAGGTTGACAATCTCCCACTCAGGACGGAGTCTTACCAGGTAATGCACGAGGTTTGATCCAATAAACCCAGCGCCTCCGGTGATCAGCACTCGCATAGCGACCCCATATGTGTTGCGTTTGGTACGTTACAACCATGCGGGAGTTCCCATGAACTCCCAAATTTTCTAAACCTTTAATATACCAAGGGGGACTACGCTAACCAAGGTAAAAAGTCCCGTGGAGAATTCGTCTGCTTCTCACTGTAGCAGGCATTGCAGGATGAAGACAACTGCGCTGGAAGGTGGGCTGATACAGTGAATCAACTCTATGGGACGGATAATAATACAAAACTGCGCACGTCGTTCCCACCTGTGTGCACAGGATACCCAGCCCCGGATTAGTGATGATGTATGTGTTTGCTAGTAGAGGTTCTATCTCGTGAAATATTCAGGGGAGGTCTCCAGAAGCCCGATAATACCAAACTGGTCTGTCGCTTGCAAAAAGGTGTAGCAAGGGCGACGAAACGTGTGAGCGCTTCGACAGACGTTTAGGTGCGGGGATGCGGCGTCCTAGGGCGCACCACGTTTCGCCACCCGAGCGGGTGAAACCGGATGGCGAAGCCAGGCCCTCCCCTGGTTTCGTGAAAGACAGTGGTTGATAGGTGGCCTCTTCCCACTGACTTTCGAAAATACTCTTGTTCGGACGGCTCTTCGGTCGTCCGATTTTTTTTATCCTTCATGGCAAGAGAAAAGACACCCATTTCTAGGTGTCTTGAGAAATACCAATACATCAATATCTTAAGGGATTTTGTGTTATCCTACTCTTATCATAGGAAGAATGATAGGTGGTAGCATCATTTTTTGCGATATATCGACAACCATTTCTCTGATAAAAGGCCATATTACTAAACCTAAAGTTAGGTTAATGTAAATTACTAAAAATTCCTCAGGTAAATCATTATCTGTAGTAAGATAGATATTATACTTACACTGTATCTCTACTAGTTTATCACGCTTAGAATCACTTCCCTTAGAATTATCTCTCGCCTCATAAGAATGTAAAGAAAAATTAGTCTCAAATTTATAGGATTGATTTTTCTTTGTCTTAAAGTATTTATGTGTTAAGTTCGGTTCCAATTTAAAGGACTTATTTTCATATGATCCAAATTTCTTTGAAGAAAGACTGACCAGTTCTATCTGCTGCAGTTCACACTCCGAAAGTAAACGGTTGTATTCTTCGTATGAGAGGCAGTTTTTCGCTTCTTCAAAGCTAATCGTATTTTCCTTTGACCTCACTGCTACCTCCAAGTAGTTTCTTTACTCTAATTCGAATTTGCGGTTGAATTATTACTTGACCATGGTTGGGTTTCTCCTTTTACCGATGGTGTATTCATTTCCAATATCAAAGCTGTTGATTGACTAGGGGTAGGATTATAATCAAATGTATAGGTGTCTTTCTTTGGCTCAGGTATAATGGATTGAAATTTATCAAATATTTTATCGTGTCCTAATTGTAAATTGTTAATTTTATTATTGACTTGACTGAGCATATTGCGTTCAGATAAAATATTATTTACATAGAGATTCAAACTAACTCCTTCTCTTTTAGCGTTTTTAGAAAGGTCAGCATGCAAACTTCTTGGGACTCTGACAATAAACTGGCCACTGAAGTTATCAATTATTTCGCTATGTGGTTGAGGAATTTCGAGACTTTGTTCAACCATATACTCAAGAGTACTCATCAAAATACTCTCTAGATCGAATACAACCTCTTCCAATGTATCAGCAATGGTACCAGTTGTACCACGTCCAAAATCCTCATACCATCCTTCAATACCATCTTCTGTTTTGATAAGTGTAATAGGATAGTGACTATCGATAAGTGCCTTAAGATCTTGCTTTTCCACGTTTTATCTCCTCGTATTCCCTTAAGAACTCCACGACTTTCGCAACTTTCTGTATGTAGATCCTTGCTCTTCTGACATGTTGACCACCCTGTCTTCCACCGTGAACTGGAATCTCAAAATGGCCTGATCTACTAAAATCTGGGTGTTTAAATAAATCTGGATGGGTTACACGCCAGTGTGAACCAGTTGGAAAGTGTGTTACTGTACATCCGGCTTCCTCGAGCACATCTTTAAGAACTTTAAACTCGATTTCGTTAGGTAGTTTTCTACCTTTTCCCGTAAGCTGTTCAAAAGTCTTCTGGATTTTGCTCATAGTCTCCGCTTTTTTCTTACTGACAAAAATGATACTAAATGTAGTTTCAAATGTCAATATAGAGACAGCTAATTATCTTCAACTCTAGAGTCACTGGCAATATTCTCAAGCTTTAGTAATATAGAAATTATACTCAACTCAAAAATGTTTGAGTATATGAGTTTCGAGTAATTTGATTCTTTAAGTAAAATATTTATCAATGGGATAGTATAAAAAAAACCCGCCGAAGCGGGGGGGGGGGAATGTTCAATCTCTAGAGGTAAAGCCTACTTTGCATAATCCACGGCACGATACTCACGGATCACCGTAACCTTGATCTGGCCCGGGTATTCAAGTTCATGCTCGATCCTTTCCGCGATGTCGTGGGACAGCGCATCGGCCAGGGCATCGGTGATTTTCTCATGCTCTACGATGCAGCGGATCTCGCGTCCTGCCTGGATCGCGAAAACCTTGTTGATGCCCTCGAAGTTGGACGCGATTTCTTCCAACCCGTGCATACGCTGGATATAGCCTTCCAAGGATTCACGGCGTGCGCCCGGACGTGAACTGCTGATCGCGTCTGCGGCTTGCACCAGCACGGAAATCGGGTTATCCGGTGGTGCGTCTTCATGGTGCGATATGATCGCGTTCTGAACCACGCCACCTTCGCCGTATTTCTTTGCCAGTTCAAGGCCGAGCTTGACGTGGGTGCCTTCGCTTTCCCGGTCAACCGCCTTGCCGATGTCATGCAACAGACCGGCGCGGCGTGCGATCTTGGCGTCAAGACCAAGCTCAATGGCCATCAGACCGGACAGGTGCGCTACTTCAGTAACATGCTTCAGGACATTCTGGCCGTAGCTGGTACGGTAGTTCAAACGTCCCAGCAACTTTATCAATTCAGGATGGAGGCCGTGTACCTTGGCTTCGATCAGGGCGTTTTTACCCAGTTCGAGCACACGTTCATCCAGTTCTTTCTGAGCCTTGGCAACCACTTCCTCGATACGTGCAGGATGGATGCGACCGTCCGTAATCAGCTTCTCCAGTGCGATACGGCTGATTTCACGGCGGTACGGGTCAAAACTTGAAAGAATAACTGCTTCCGGTGTGTCGTCAACGATGATATCAACGCCGGTAGCCGCTTCCAACGCGCGAATGTTGCGGCCTTCACGTCCGATTATCCGTCCCTTGACATCATCGTTCGGCAGGTTGATGACGGTGACGGTGTTCTCTGCCGCATGATCCGCTGCGCTACGTTGAATTGCCTGAATGATGATCTCACGAGCTTCACGGTTGGCTTCCAGGCGAGCCTTATCGCGCATTTCCTTGATCGTTTCCGCGGTCTGGCGACGCGCCTTGTCGATCAGGGTGCCCTTGAGTTGCTCCAGTGCCTCTTCGCGAGTCATCTGGGCGGTACGTTCCAACAGCTCTTTCTGCTTGGTTACGGCATCATCGAGAAACGCCTGTTTGTCCTGGTTGGACTGCATTAACCTTTTTATTTCACGATCTTTATCTTTCAGTTCTTTTTCCAACTGCCGGTTTTTCTCAAAACGACGATCGAGCGCCACTTCACGATCGTGCAATTTTTTCTGCTCTGATCGCAGTTCATCAAGTTTTTTATCGTATTGCTTGTCTTGTTCACGTTTCAGGGCGATAGCTTCGTCCCTGGCTTCCAGGAGTTTTTCGCGTTTCAGCGAATCAGCCTCTTTTTTGGCGATCTCCAGGATCTGATCCGCTTCCTGCTGAGCGGTCAGTTTCTTCTTCTTGTCTTCGGCTGTTTTCAGCTTAATGCCGACAACAGCTCCCACCGCGACGCCCAGCAGCAGGCCGACGATCCCGGCGATGATGTATCCTAACATGGAGTTAAGCTCCTATCCTTTATGTATATAAAAAACCCAACACCCCCACAGGCAAAGAAGAGAGAACCGTGTACAACACGGTGGGTGTCCGCCCAGTAGTATTTGACTTCCTCTAGCCTGCGAGGCAGGGAGGCATGCCAGCCACCACCGAAGTCGAACTCCCTTTTCTAAAGTGTTGGTTCTTCTTTTGTAACCTGCGTGAGGTGCAGGGCTTTCTAGCAACTTTTTTACGGCTATTTCTGGATCAGATTCTTGTCCAGAACGTCAGAAAATGTCTGGATTTTCTCCTTATACTTCGCCAGCCGGTCCGATTGTTCCTGGTATTTCCGCTTGAGCGTATGTAGTTCGTCAGCAACATTCAAAGCAGCTAAAATGGCTACTTTCTGTGCGGAATTCGGTTTCATCGTCTTGTCAATTTTCCGCATCTTGCCGTCGATATACCGGGCTATGGACTGGATATACTCCTCGTCACGCACGCTGGCCCGGATGGAATAAACTTGCCCAAATATGTCGACCTGTACCACCCGGTTTTTCTCGTTCATGGACCGTCCGTATCCTGAAGTGTAATGTAGCCGTTACTTTATCAAAATCGCTCCTTAAGAACCAACACTGCAACGTAGCTTAGAAGCTATCGAGCTTCTCCAGAAGACTCGACACCTTCGTGCGGATCTTCTCCTCCTTTTCGAAGTCCCTTGCATTGGATCGGGCTTTTTCAAGCTCTAGGGATACTTCTTCAAGCCTGGCTGCTTTGTCATCGTATCGCGACTGGAGGTCGTCCAGCCGTCTTTGCAAATCGCCGTTTTCCTGCTTGAGTGTTTCCATTTTCTCAAGCACGCCAGCGATTTTTGCTTCTAGTTGTTGTAAATCTTCGATCTGCATCACTAGTCTCACTCGTTGGAATCGGAATCAAATACTAATAACAATTATGACCGCAATGTTACTTGCGGCAAACTTTCCACGGCAGAAATAACTTTTGCTACCAGTGGATTGACATCATCATCTGTCAATGTTCTATCGTCAGCCCTGAATACCAGCCTGAATGCCAGGCTCCGTGTATCATCAGCCAACGGTTTTCCTTCGTACAAATCAAACAGTCTGACACTTTCCAGCAATGCTCCGGCTTTTTCCCGAATGATCTGCTCAATAGTACCGGCTGCAACTGTTTTGGGGGCAATAAAGGCTAAATCGCGCTCATTTGTCGGAAAGCGAGAGAAGGAATGAAAACGACTCGCGGCACCCGGTCTGAGAATCCCCTCGTGACCCTCGAGTGGTACCAGTGCAAACAAATCTACTTCGCACACAAATACCGGTTTATCTATTCCGAATGCTTCTGCAGTTTCTCGCGCTAACCGACCAGCCCTCAAAAGCAAATTCCCCTGCGCATCAAACATGGATAAAGCAAGGTCAAGATGCTCAACCGTATCATAAGAAAGAACCGGGAAATTGTCAAGACAAATACCTGACAAAAGTCCAGTTACGTCCCCTTTAAGATCAAAAATATCATATTCTCTTGGTGATTTCTCGTCAAAGGAAGCCGAACGAGAGGATCCAATTGAAATAAATGCCAGATGTTCACGGGCGTCACTATATTCACTGAACCAGCCACCAGCCACTTTTTCTGCTACCTGGGTCTGCCCAATTTCGAATAAACGAATATCTTCGACACCACGGTTCAAGTTGTATTCCGCAACTCGAAGCAAAGCAGGGATCAAAGATGCACGGAAGCTGTTCATCTCCTTGCTAAGAGCATGATTAATATGGAACGGATGGAGTGATGGCTGGAATGCTGTCTGATCGCTGTCCTGGATCATGGCAATGGTGACAGCCTGGTTGTATCCAAGGCCAACCATCGTATCAGACGCCGCTTCCAGCAAGCTTTCAACACCGGTATCCTTGCGCTCAAGAACAATACTGGAATGGATCGCATCCGGCACCTTGTAATAGCCCACAATACGGGCAACTTCTTCAACGAGGTCAATCTCACGAGTCAGATCCGGGCGGAAAGTTGGAATCGTGACGGTCAGACTGTCTTCGCCCGCTTCAGCAACCTCTAGGTTCAATCTGTGCAGACTGTCAAGCACGTCTTCACGCTTGATATCGACTCCAAGAACATGATTGACGCGTGAGGGGCGAAGCGTAACCGTCCATGGCAGAATTTCCTGCGGATACGCATCAACCGCGCCTCTCAGGATCTCGGCATCGGTCAATTGTTGCAGCATATGCGCGCAGCGTTGTGCCGCAACAGGCGCCATTGCCGGATCCTGGCCACGTTCGAAGCGCTTGGAGGCTTCCGTAATCAGGCCCAGGTGTTTCGAAGTCTTTCGGACACTGACAGGATTGAAATAAGCTGCTTCGATCAGGACGTCACTTGTCGATTCATCCACTTCGCTGTTCGCGCCACCCATGACTCCGGCAACAGCGACACCCTTCTCAGGGTCGGCAATCATCAGGTCCGTGGTCTTCATCGTACGTTCCTGATCATCCAGCGTGGTGAACTTCTCACCTTCATTGGCAAGGCGGACAATGATGTGACCATCCTTGACCAGGTGATAATTGAAGGCGTGCAACGGATGTCCCAGCTCGAGCAGGACATAGTTGGTTATATCAACGACGTTATTGATCGGACGCTGTCCCAATCCCCACAAGCGGGCTTTCATCCAGAGCGGGGAAGGAGCGACTTTGACATGCTGCGCCGCTCGTGCCACATAGCGTGGACCATACTCCGGATCCTCGATATCCACTTTAATCCAGTCCGAAGCGGGCAGATCGATTTCTGTGACATCTGTCGGCGGCATGGTCAGTGGCAGGTTGAAATGCGCTGCCAGTTCACGCGCGATACCAAGATGACTCATCGCATCCGGACGATTGACCGTGATCTCGAAGTCGAGGATGGTGTCTTCCGGTGGAACCAGGGTGGACATCTCTGTGCCGATTTCGAGGGAATCATCCAGAATCAGGATACCGCCATGATCGCCGCTGATGTTCATCTCACGTTCTGACAGGATGATACCGTTAGATGGTTCGCCACGCAGTTTTCGCGGCGTTACGGTAATATCGCCCAGTTGTGTTCCCGGCTTTGCCACTGGTGCTTTAATCCCGGCACGGCAATTCGGAGCGCCACAAACGATATCAAGAACTTCCGTTCCAATATCGACTTTGGTCAGTTTGAGCTTGTCCGCGTTCGGATGTGGGGTGACTTCAAGGATTTTACCAACGACGACACCTGTCACATGGCGGGTGACTTTTTCCATGCTTTCCAGCTCAAACGCCTGGAAAGTGAGGATCTCGGCGATTTGCTCGGGAGTTGCGTCGAAATCGACGAATTCCTTCAGCCAGTTATATGATACCTTCATCGCCTGCCTCCAAATTGTCCCAGGAACCTGTAATCGTTTTCGTGGAAAAGCCTGATGTCGTTTATATCGTATGCCAGCATGGAAAGCCGTTCGATGCCAAGCCCGAAGGCCCAGCCGGTGTAGACCTCTGAATCAATCCCGACAGCGTCAAACACATTGGGATCCACCATGCCGCAACCGCCCATCTCAATCCAGCCTGAGCCTTTACAAACACGGCAGCCATTCCCGCCGCAAAAAGCGCAGGTGATGTCTACTTCTGCCGATGGTTCGGTAAAGGGGAAGAAATGCGGACGGAAGCGTGTTTTCACAGACGATCCGAAGAAAGCACGGTAAAATGCCAGTACTGTTCCTTTCAGGTCCGCCATGGTCACACCTTTGTCCACGTATAACCCTTCAACCTGGCTGAACATGGGGGAATGGGTGGCATCTGGTTTGTCGTTTCTATACGTTTTTCCCGGCGCAATGATGCGGATCGGTGGCTTGTCCCGTTCCATGACACGGATCTGGATCGGGCTGGTTTCCGTACGCAGAATGCCGCCTTCTTCCAGATAAAACGTATCGGTAGGTTCACGGGCAGGATGCCACTCCGG
The DNA here is from genome assembly GCA_963669175.1 of bacterium. GTDB lineage: Bacteria > Electryoneota > Electryoneia > Electryoneales > Electryoneaceae. The sequence continues at coordinate 3,670,089 of OY769902.1, read as the reverse complement.
TGTATTTAAAGCGTCAAACAAGTGCCAGGCATCTTCGATTTCCGGACCACGTTCAACCGTAAAACCCATACGCTGAAAGATTTTGCGAACTTCACGCTCCACCAGCGCCAGGGGATGATATGAACCCGTTCGAGGCAGTCTGGCTGGAAGTGTCAAATCCACTTCGGTACGTATCTGTTCACCTTCCAGACGTTGTTGTGCTGCTTCGATCTGTTCTGTGGCAAGTGTTTTCAGCTCATTCAACGCTTTCCCAAATGGTCCTTTTACCTCATTGGGAAGTTTTCCGACTTCCTTGAAGAGCCCGGCGATCAGTCCTTTTCGACCTATGTACTTAACCCGGAGCTGTTCAAGCGAATCTAATGCCGAGATGCCGGAAAGCTCGTCTAGAAAAGCACTTCGATGCTGATCCAGCTCAACCAGTTTTTCATGCATGAGAGTCAATCCTGTTTTCGTTCGGATGAACTTGGAATATAAGCACATCGATAAGATAGGTCACCCGGAATAGAGACAATGGGAGAGTGATAAACATGACACAGCACAAAAAAAAAAGCCCCTTCCCAAATTCGGAAAGGGGCCGGGGAAGCAATCAGGATCATTTTATTTCAGGTAAAGAACCTTGCCCGTCAATTCGCCGGCTGGGCTACTGGCACGCATCAGGTACATACCGCTGGCGAGATTCTGCGGTGTCCAGGCAATCTTGTGGAAGCCTGGCATCGCGCCTGCAATAGTTTGTACATCAACCAGACGCCCTTCGAGTGAATACCACTGAATCTTGATGTCGCCAGCCTGGGGCATGGCAAACTCTACTTCAACTGTCGGGTTGAAGGGGTTCGGGTATATGGATTCAATAGCAAACTCTGTCGGTAAAGTCGATGCCTGCACATCATCAACATCGTCGGTCTCGACCTTCATGATGTACTGCGGAGCCTGATCCGTAATCGGAAGGAAGCTGCCGTCATCCATGAAGGCATAAAGACGATAGACCACGGAATCTTCCAACTCTGACAAGTGCCACTCAACCTGATGCCGTTCGTTATCAATGATGATACCGAACAATTCCATGATGACATCTTGTGTGCTGGTATCGTTGTCACAATACAGGAACGATAACCCTGCCGCCTCGGATGGCGGTGAGTTAATTGCCGTGTAATCAATCGTTAAAGCATCAACTTCGCCAACGTCAACCACGACAAGCGTGTCGTTTTCCGAAGTTCCGATCAGGTCATGCCATATGATGTAAGGCGCTGTTTGCGGTGCATCTACGTAGATCGTATCGACAAAGATGTTATTGGTCTCATCCGATTCCATCTGAACATCGTCAACATCAAGCGAGATCTTGACGCCCCAATAGCCGGTATCATCCGGTACCCAGTATTCTTCGAAATACACGTTGTTGATGCGTCCATTGGGATGGGCGATCCACTGACCGGTCATGGAATCCAGGGGGATCCATTCAGATTCCGGATTCCTGACATCGTTGTTGATATAAACAACATGTGTTGCCGCAATCTCTGGTGTGGCTCCATGCGCGTTAAAACGGTTCTTGATGGCAATCGTATCATTCTGGTGAATGGTATACGCCTGTGTAAGGACTGAATCTGCATACTTGTAGTACATCGGTGTCATGACCTGATAGTCAAACTGACCATCGTCGTAACCAAAATCAATATCGTCGAGGAATACACCACGTCCACGCAGATCATCGCTATCGGAGTAGAACACAAATCCGAAATAGACGTTGTTCAGTGTTTCGCCATCTTCGGGCATAAGGGCAACGGAATCACCTTCCCAGGTAACCAGGTCGAAGAAGTCAAACGACATGGGGATCCATTGTTGCGGCGGTTGCGTTACACCGGTCTCATGCGCGTAACCGATATACCATTCGGTAATGTCAAGCTGTTGCAGGTTCGGGTCATCCTTCGCGACCATCCAGAAAGCATCGCCAGCGCCACTGTACCAGGGTTCAGTTTCAGCCCAATGGTAAAAGACGCCACCAACCTGGAACATATCGAGGCTGTTGATGTCAAAGGGACCCCAGATTACCCATGCAAGCTGGTTCGGCGGATAATCATCCTGGCCGGGCAGGTAGTTGTTGGGAAGACCACAGCACCAGATAGACCGGTAATAATCTGGGCCAATGTAGTGGTAAATCGTGCTTTCTTCGACTGCCCAGGTGTAGTAAGGATGCTGCGTGTTGGCGCCGGGGGAAATCATCCACCCCTGGTCACCTATGTTGTCCGTATCCCAGGGCCAAAGCCCCTGATCCTGCTCAAAATTCTCATGAAGCAGGCTCTGGTAGAATGCATTTACTGCGCCGCTCATCGCCAATACTGCCACCAGCGCAATAAGTGCTAACGTGTACAGGTGTCGCGTTTTATGCCTCATGGGACTCTCCTTCAAACTATGTAAACCGTTTCGCTACTCTTTTACGGGGCCTGTTTCACCGGGTGGCAACGGAATTAAAACAGGTTTGCTTGAGTAACGTCATCTTGTTTGTCGTTTTCAACCTTCCTGCACCACATGTTGATATTATATGAAATGTGATTTGCTGCTTTTGAAAATCAATAACTTGCAAAGATTTTCATCTGATTTCAGTCATACATCTGCTGATGAAGCCCACATGATTCATCAACCATAATATATGACAAAGCAGATATGCCTGAAATCATAGGGTTATTCAGAAATTCCTGCTTCTGAAACAATCTGACAGATGGAACATAACTCACTAAGATAAGCACAAGCGCTATAAGCAACAAGCGATAACCGAAAAATCACCATGGCTCACACAATTACCGAGGTCTCATTTACAGTATAAAGCAGGAACATCCACCAGCTTCGCCACGGCATAAAAGGCTGAGCAAATCGTTTCATGGTTTTCTCGTCAGGCATTTGCGCAAGATGATAGAACCGTTGAACGGCACGTTGAAGGATCGGGTCATCATTCAACATGTCATTGAAAGGGTAAGCGCGAAGCAGGATATGCTCGGCTGTTCGCCTGCCGATGCCCGGGAGATCTTCCAGTCTTTTCCTGGCAATCATCGGATCACTCTCGGCGAAAATCGATTCCATATCAGCTTCTTCACCGAATTGTGAAGAGGCCAGCTCGCGAATCTTCTGAATCTTCTCATTTACGATACCGGTGATCTCCAGGAGTTTATCCGGCATGGCAAGAATCGTCGCCCTTCCAGGGAATGCCGGTCTGGCGTTTGGACGTCCGGACGGAATAATTCCGCAAACTTCAACCAGGTTCCGTATCAACGCTACCGCTGTTTCCGGCGAAATCCGATGCCCGATGATCAGTTTTATCGCTGCTTCAAATGGGGTTGGCATGCGAACTGGACGCAAATCCGGGTACAGGGAAGAGGCCAGTTTCAAATGTGAATCATCACGCACACGTTCAAAAAAGTCAGATGCATCAACATCCAGCGCGAACATCCTGATCAGTGTTTTATTGACATACTCGATGGTCTCCTGTGAAGCACGGTCGCCAAGTACGAGGAATTCCAGTGTATCGCCGGGGCGCTGTTGTCGGACAGTAACCTCCACCGCGCCATCAGGGACTTCCAGGGAAAAGGATGCGCGAGCCGGTTCCCTTGGATTGAGCCGTGGGCGTTCATAACGGAAAAGGACATTAAGCGCCGTTGCCAAACGGAAGGGGCCGTTCACTGGTATTTTGCTGTATCCGTTGGTCACTCTATCTCCAATTGTATTCTTCGTGCTGGAGTATAGTGCATACTGCTGTCAGATTCAATCCTGCTTCTGCGTATGCTGTGCGCAGTATGGAGATCAGGGTGTGGAAGAAGATTCTTGTAATTGTTTATAACCTAAGTCGCAAAGAGAAGCCCCAGCCTACAACACCGGCCAAGTGTTGCGAATGGCTGAGGCCAAACGGTGCGGGGATGCACCAACTGCTATGTTCAGTCCCTTTCGGGAACCCTCTTTCTAAAAACAGACCCGGAAATCAAGCCACTTCCGAAAGAATGGTGGTTAAGACTTCGGCTTCGGAAGGGGTGGGAAAGCCCAATCCTTCAGTCGTCGGCCTGATTCCACAACCAAGGTTTGGCTGCCTTGGGGGTCTGATATGCACAGTTACAAGCCGTGTGCCAGTTTTGTTAAGTACTTGTAAATATAAACATATGATGTTGAGGTGGTAAGCAGGTGTGAACAATATACACGCCTGCTGGCATGTGCTGCACTTATTATGCGCACATTGCTCACATTCCCAGGAATCCTTTGACCATTTCCTTCACTTCTTCCGGGCTGGTGCCAAGGTAAATGATGGAATAAATAACAAATCCGTAGAGAAGAACTGCCAGCCAGCCCACAACAGCGCCAAAGGCAATCGCCAGCCCATCACGTTCAAGGATCCCGATGCCGAGAATAAAGATTACAATGGCCGGAGCGGTATTTGTCAACGGAATCGGGAAAATCATCAAGGTGGCCATAATGATAACCAGCAGGCTGATGACAGATTGCCCGAGTCGGCTTCCAATCCAACCAAAGCGCGGTTTGATCAGGTATTCCATCTTGTCGAAGAAAGCGCCACCGGCATTGAAGATTTTAGCCATGGTCTTTGATTTGAGTTCACGATTGAGCGCCCATTGCGGCAGGTAGGGGCTGGACTTGCCAACCAGTTGCTGGAGTCCGAGCAGGACCATCAGGATGCCGAATGGGGTGCTGTATCCGGGGGCCGGGACTGGCATTGCGCTGGGGAGTGACAGAATGATGAAAAGCATCCCAAAGCCACGTTCACCCATGATCCTGGTGATATCTCCCAGGCTGACTGTATCCGTTCCGCATTGGACGGCCAGATCGCGAAGGTCATCAGCCAGACTTTTATGTTCCATCATTACTCGTTGTTCGCTTTTGTTGGGCGTCAAATGGACCGCTACATGCTTCTGGTCCGCTAATCGTTGTCAGTCCAGCCGTCACTTCCCACCAGGGGAACAAAAACACAGGCGCCTTCCGAAGATGTTATAATCTCATCTCCCTGGCGTGTGATCTTCTTCAAATCCTGGATTCTCCTGGTTCCCGAAGGAATGATCAGGATGCCGCCGTCTGCCAGTTGATCCGTAAGTTTTTTGGGTATGCTCGGCGAACCGGCAGTTACAATGATTCTGTCATAGGGCGCAAAATCAGGCCACCCAAGGCTGCCATCACCAACTTTCTGAATAACATTTCCAAGTTCCAACCTGGAAAATTGCTCACGAGCACGTTGTGCCAGGCTGGTTATCCGTTCAACGGTAAAGACTTTCTTGGCTAAAATGGCCAGTAAAGCGCATTGATAGCCGGACCCGGTTCCAATCTCCAGTACTTTTTCATTGCCGGATAGTTCCAGAAGTTCGGTCATCTTTGCAACCATATACGGTTGCGAAATCGTTTGGTTTTCGCCGATGGGCAGGGGATTATCTTCATATGCACGCGCGCGCATATTGGATGGAACAAAGTTGTGCCGTTTCAAGCTTCGCAAGGCTTCAAGGACACGTTTATCCCTGATGCCCTTGCGCTGCAAACTGTCTACGAGCTGTTCTCTTTCCAAACGATAATTAATCACGTCCTGTGATCCTTCGTATCACCAATCGGATAAACCTTGCTGTATCCGGAAACCTGCGAATGGAGCTTACATCACCAGGGTGGTAGATTGTGCGCACCGGAATATACTTGATTTGACAGGCATTGCCAGCACACTTGAGCAGGAATTCGCTCTCAAAGAAAAAACCGTCTTCAAACCATCGATGGCCGGGTAAAAGGTCTGTTTTCAAAGCACGATATCCACACTGACTGTCCGGTATGGATGTTCTCGCCAGCCGACTTATTATCCAACTTGTCAGGGTATTGGAGATTCGTCGATCAACAGGCATTGCCGATCTGTTTTTACGCCAACCAAGAATAACGTCGGCTTCGCCTGCAGCAATTGCTGAAATGAATGCTGGAAGATCCGCGACATCATGTTGACCATCTGAATCAAGCGTGATTACCCAGGAGATTTTTCGTTCACGCCAGAAGTCGATACCTGCACGCAGCGCAGCGCCCTTGCCACGGTTAACCGGATACCGAAGCACGTGAACCCCGTATTTTTGCGCTCTGGCGCTGGCCAGGTCGGGGCTGCCGTCATCAACGACCAGGATTCGGTCTGCCGGGAAATGACGCAAACATCCCTGCAGCACAGTCTCAAGATGCTGACTATACCGGTAAAGGGGGATGATGATGGCAGTCGGTTTGTTCACACCGGAAAATAGTGTCCGACGGGAAGTCCTGCAAGAATTAAAGAAATTTCCCCTTCAGTAATAACTAGCCCGAATATTTCATGAACGGAACATGGATATTCATCTTAACACAGTTCATATCAACACAATACAACTGATTCATACAGCATTTTTCAGGGGACAGTTTGCTCCGGTATCCCTTTGCGTGTCTATTCCCTGTTTCGCTGGCAAAATAGGCTGAGAATCGGCAACCGCCCCGGCAGGGGCAACCTGTATTAGCCCCGGGCAGCCGCCGTCAGTTTGGCGGCTACCCGGGGAGATAATGCGCACCATATATTTACTCCGGAAGGAGTAACCTGATAATTATCAAAAGTATACAGTGGAAATATTCAGGCAACCCGCTGCCGGGGTTGGCAAGTAGCGTACATCCTATTCCCACCGTGAGCGCCAAACAGACGGCGCTGGACGGTGGGCTAATACAGAGAACCACTGCCGTGGTTCTTGTACTGGCCATTCCATCAAATACCAAATTTGAAATTGCATTGGTGAAATATTCGGGCTAGTGGACCATTGCACCTGCTATGATGTTTTCTGAGCTGCGCGCTTTACCTCAGGAAAAGGCGCTTGACTACAGACATAGCGGGTTATTTCAAGGGAAAGCAACGCAGTCATGGGGTAAAGCGCGCGCTCCCTTCGGGCTTGTTTTTGATGGTCGATTTCTGCGTTAGTTACACTCAATATAGAACACTATGTTTTTGTGTAACTGTCTTGAACTCGACTCATCAAAAACAAGCAGAACAACTCATATCAGGTGCAATGGTCCACTAGTCCTTCAATTAATGGCTCAGGGTGTGATGAAAATGTGGGAACTCCGTATCAGAATTTTGAGTTTTGTCTATACAAAGTTGTTTACATGGTGTGAAGCTGATATCGTACGAGCAAAAGGAGTAGTGGATAGATGCCGTTCATGATGTTTGATCCGACATTTTTCCTGTTGATTCCGGCGCTGATACTGGCTTTCTGGGCACAATCAAAGGTCCAGGGGGCATACAGGACATATAGCCAGGTTTACAATAGCGCCGGCCTGAAGGGGGCGGATGTTGCACGCCGAATTCTTGACAGGTTTGGACTGTTTGATGTTAAAGTTGAGCCGACCAGGGGCGTACTTTCAGATCATTACGATCCCGGAAAACGCGTGGTGCGGTTATCGGAAGGCAACTTTGCAAGCCCATCACTGGCCGCTCTTGCTGTCGCTGCACATGAAGTAGGGCATGCAATACAGCATTCCGAAGGATATTCTGCGCTGAAATTTCGTCATGCGCTGGTTGGACCGGTTCAATTGGGAAGCTGGCTGGCGTTTCCCTTGTTTTTCGTTGGCTTGATTTTCTCGTCATTCCAATCACTGATGGATATCGGAATCGTCCTGTTTGCGCTGGTTGTTGTCTTTCACCTTGTCACATTGCCTGTTGAGTTTGATGCCAGCCGACGCGCGATCCAGATCCTGGGAACGGATGGCTATCTGCGGTCAGAAGAAGTCACTGGCGCCCGTAAAGTTCTCAGTGCAGCAGCATGGACCTATGTGGCTTCGGCAACGATGGCTGTTGTCCAGTTGCTTCGTTTACTTGTCCTTCGTGGCATGGTTTCGGATGACTGAACGTAAGTTCGTGGAAATATCGAGTTGAAAATCATTGAGGCTGGTCCTCATTTGGAGGATAGCAGCCTTTTTTCTTGATTGCCATTGGACCCGAAAAGGTGTACGTTTATAATACATAATACAACTAAGGTTTATTGTGATCAGGTTCATTATAATTTTCCTTTATACAATCGACATGGAAATTCAATCGGTTTTGATTTTAGATTCCTTTTCTGGTGGGGCACCACTTGCTTACCGCGCGCTTCAGGGCAGGATATCATTCGGCAGCAGTATTCCTGTTGCTCTTTCTCGTCAGTACTCTGCCCTATAGCGCCAATGCCACCACAAATGGATTACCCTTCATCCAGACCATTCTTCCTGAAGAGTATGACGGACATGTACAGAATTTTGCCATCTTACAGGATGCGCGAAGTGTCATATATATAGCCAATGGATCAGGCATTCTTGAGTTTGATGGAATCCACTGGAGGATGATAGCGCACCCCAAAGGAGTATTTCCGCTTTCAATGGATATTGATGAGTTTGACAATATCTTCGTCGGATGGGAAGGCGATATCGGATTCTTGCAGACAGACACGCTTGGCAAACGGACCTTCAAATCATACAAGGAGTTAATCCCCGAAAACCTGAGTCGAGATTTCTTTGATGTCTGGTATACAAAAGCCATTCCCGGGCATGCCTATTTCCTGGCCGATTCAATTCTCTTGCATGTGGAGTATGATCAAAATCCGGCCACCGGTAAAATCTCTGCCATCCTTGCCCCAAAAAAGGATATCTGGGCTACACTGCTTGAGTTTGAAAATGCCATTTTTGTTCAGACCAGAGATAAGCAGTTTTTCAAAGTCGTTGGCGATTCACTGATTCCTCGCCCCATTCAGATTCCAAACGATACTGTTATTCGTCAACTGTTTCGTGTTGATGGTGATACGCTGGTATCCTGTTGGGGAGAACCCTATGTTGCATTTCTTGAAGGAGATTATTTAAAATCAACCAATTGGGATGTGCTGGAATATGCGGAAAAGTACATTGGACGCGATCTCTCGCGAATAAATGATGAACTGTTTTGTTTGACTTTTGAGGAGCATGGCGCTGCCGTTATCAATAAGCGTGGTGAAGTAATCAGGCTACTCAATCAGGATGTCGGTCTTTCTGACGAAACAGTTATCGGGGAATCTTTTCCAGATAGACAAGGTGGTCTATGGTTACCTTTGGATTACGGTCTTGCACGTGTAATGATCCTGCCTGAAATGTCAAAATTTAACTATGAATTAGGCTTACGAGGAGGAGTGCATCGTATAAGAATGTTTAATGGACAGATCTACGTTGCGACCATGCAGGGATTATTTGCCCTTGAAGAATCTTCCAAACAGGGATTCCCGGCCAAATTCCATCTTGTACAAGGTTGCAACACTACATGCTGGGATATGCTACCATTAAAGGACAGGTTGTTACTCGCAACAGCACAAGGCGTGAAGGAATTGTTGGCTTCAGGCCAGGTAAGGATGGTGAAACAACTTCCCTATGATATTCAGTCCTTTGTTGTTCTGCCTGATTCAAGCACCATTGCCGTAAGCTCTTATTATAACGGGCTCCATTTACTGAAACTGGAGGGAAATCGCTGGATTACCAGGCGTGTTGATGCGGTTGGGCTTACGACACATATTGGGCCCATGGCAATTGATAAAAACAATAATCTATGGATCAATGCAGACTGGGATCATCTTGAAAGGATCTCCGTTCACAGCATTCATGATGATTTTTCTGAAATGTCTGTACAGGTGTATGATTCCACGAAAGGAGTCCCGTCGGGGGAGTGCCAACCATTCCTGCTCAATGGATGTATTTATCTGTCAGGGGTTGATGGTTTGTACGAGTATGATGAATCAGAAGACTGTTTTATAGCAAGCGATCTGCTGGGAGATCGTTTCAAGCCGACTGGTGATCAAATGTCATTCCCGCATGTTGATCCTGATGGTAATTTATGGTTCAGTTCCAGGGGATTCTATAATCCCAGGGTCAGCTTTTCGCCAGACAATATCCCGACTTTCAACCTCCCATTGGCGCCGGCATCACTTCCTGATATTCGCACTCTTTATTTCGACAGAGCAGATAATACAATTTGGGCCGGTGGTGGCGGGAATACGCTGATACGCTATCATGGAGATCTTTCCTATGGTAGCGAAGAAGCTGTAAACTCAATCATTACAGGAGTGTACGCCAACAAAGATTCGCTGTTATTCGGCGGTTTGGCATTGGCTTCTCAAAAGCCAACTATCCTGAAATATGATGACAATACTGTCCGCTTCGAATTTGCCATCCCGGCATATGATACATATAACCAGAATCGTTACCAGTATCGTTTAGTCGGGCAAAGCAGCGCCTGGTCGGAATGGACGAAAGAAAACATTCACGAGTATTCAGGCTTGCGTGAAGGGAAATATCGTTTTGAGGTTCGCGGACGCGATGGGTATCAACTCGTGGGGAAAACTGCAGAATTCAGTTTCAGAGTTCTTCCGCCTTGGTACCGAAGCATGTGGGTGTATCTGTTGTATCTGTTACTCATTGCGGCTCTGATCCTGGGATTGATTCAATGGCGACTTGGACGTCTGGAACGTGAACGTGTACGCTTGCAGAAACTTGTGGAAGAACGATCCCGGCAGATTGTCAGGGAACAGGATAGAGCGGCAAGAGCGCGGCTCGAGGCTGAACAGGTAAAAAGAACGAACCAGATTGCAGCTACAATCGCCCATGAATTCAATAATCCGCTCGCAATTATACAGGGATGTGCGGATCTGTTGGCAGACGATGCTCTGGAAGACGAAAACAGGAAACCGTTACTCGAGAAGATTCCTACGCAGGTTCAGCGAATGCATGGGCTTGTGCAAAAGCTATTAACTCTGAAACATGTTGAAGAAATTGAATATACGCATGGCCTGAAAATTATTGACCTTCAGAAATCAATTGAAAGAGATAGGAAAGAAGCAGCCCGATCCGATGAGGCTGAACCTTCAGATTCCAACGAAGAGAAGTAACGGCTTGCCAACGCATGAACTAATCGGCGGAGGAAAAGCATCTGAATCCCGGAAAGAATCCGGGAGTTTTTTCTCTGTAGCTTTCGTAGGCTTCACCAAACTTCAGAGTCAACTCACGTTTTTCTCTTTTATCCTGCAAGAATGACCAACCGAACCAGTTTATCCCGGTCAGCGCCAGCGCCAGCCTGTCAAACAAGAGTCCTGCCCCAAGCAGTGTGTAAATAACTCCGGCATACATGGGATTACGGATCAAGTTGAAAATGCCATCGCTTTCCAGCTTGTCCGGATAGCCGATAGCAGCATCACGCCCCAGCCTGATAATACCGGAAAGGAAGACAATCGGGCCAATGATAGACAATATAAGGCCCGGGATCACTATAAATTTCCTTGGCATAAACGAGAAAACGGCAGAGATCTTATCGATCTCGTACCGTTTGACAACTCTGCTCCAGATGAACAGGTGAACGGTTATTCCTATACTGACACCAACCGGTGCGAACCAGCGTTTGAACAGTTTTTTTCCTTCCATACCATCCCCCGATGTCGCCCCATCACTTCCGGGGCCACTTGGGGTTCAAATAGGGCCTCCCTTCCGGATGGGGGTGCATATTCAGAATCGATTTGTCCGTTATATTACAGTTTACGGTTTTTTTTGCGTTGTTCCAAAGCATCGTCTCACAAATCTTCGATTTTCCCTGAATGTTCATCAGCGGAACCCCGGTGCAATTGGCGATCATGTTTTCCTTGATAATCATATTGCCACCGCCGATAATCCCATATTCGTTATCCAACATGATATTGTTTTTAACGATGATTTTCTCGGTCAGTTGCGCGCCACGCTTGTCCTCAATCGTATTGGAATCGTTCATGCAGGCGATAGCCGCAATTTCGTTGCCGGCGAAAAGGTTGTCATGAATTTCGAAAACACGGTTGGTCGGTACATTGTAGCCGATGAACTGAATGCCGTCTTCCGCGTTTCCACTGATCACATTGTTACGGATTGTGGAATAAAGGGTATGGCCGCTCCAGGCTTGCAGACGGATTTCGATGCCGTCGTCATCGTTGGCGCGCAGGATGTTATACTCGCACACGATGTCCAGGTCTTCGTCAAAATCGAGGGCATCATCCGTATTTCGTTCGATCACGTTATACGCTACATAGCCGCCGCTGCCGGATTCGAAGTCCACGCCGTCGTGAGTATTGAAGATATGGCAATGGGTGAGGTTGATACGGCAGGTGGGATAGATACCGTCATTGGCGTCACGAATGGTGAGCCCGGTGATTGTGACAGTTTTCGATCCACCAACTGTAATTCCGGTTCCACCTTTCCAGCCTTTGCCTTCCTTAATGAAGCCGCCACCACTTATCACGGTACTGGCGATGAAAGAGGTGTCCCCGCTAACAATAAAATGTGAAGCCAGAATGATCTCTTTGTTGATGATCAACAGTCCAGGCTTTTCTTCAATTTCAATAATATCGGCAACTTGTTCAATCTTCTTCTGCGGAATGGTCTTTTCATTCACGTTGTAAGTTCCGGGCGCTACGAGTACCGTATCACCATCTGCCGCAGCGTCAATGGCCTGTTGAATCTCCTTATATTGATCAGGCACGTTCAGAATCGCAGCCTGACATGTAAAGGCAACAAATACAGTAAGCAAGATGAACAGCCCTGTCCAACGCATGATGTCCTCCCGTTCAGTTTCAGGTCACACTTATTTTGTCTTAAACTCAGTACATCTGTTTTGTGATTAGCAACAATGCCGCTTGATTGTAAGGATATTGTTAGGGGTTCTCCAGAGACAGCTCATAAATCGGGGTAGGAACGAAAAAATATTAAGTGCGTCTAACTGTTGAAAACAAAACAAGACAGGGAGTCGATGATGCGCAATGTGACAATTCTGGTCCTGGGCAGCGTACTGATGCTCTCACTAGTGATCGGGAGCTCTATTGCCGCTACGCAAGCTGATAATGGTGTTATTATCGGACAGGTGCTGAATGCGAAAGATCGTTCGCCAATAGTCGGGGCCAATGTGGTTGTTCAAGGTACCCGATATGGCAGCGCCACAGATCTGGATGGACGTTTTGCAATTCAATCAATCCCGCCCGGGCATTACGCGCTGGAAATCACTGCCCTGGGATTCGCAACAACGATTCAGCCGGATGTGGTGGTGACCAATGCGCGTCCGGTCGAGTTGAACATTTCGCTAGAGCCAACGACCTTGCAATTGGAAGAGGTAAAAGTCACCGCCGGCTATTTCCGAAAGCCGGACGACTTCACTGTCAGTACCATCACCCAGAGCAATGAAGAGATCAGACGTTTCCCTGGCGGTTTTGAGGATGTGGTTCGTGCCGTGTCCATTCTGCCGGGAGTAGCCCAGGCGACACCGGGACGCAATGATATGGTTGTCCGTGGCGGCGCGCCTTCAGAGAACCTCTTTATTCTTGACAATATCCCACTGAATAATATCAATCACTTCGGAACCCAGGGAGCTGGCGGTGGTCCGCAGAGTTTCATCAATCTGGACTATATTGACCGTACCACTTTTAACACTGGCGGTTTCGGAGTGCGCTACGGGGATAAACTCTCCAGCGTTCTCAGCATAGATCTTCGTGATCCCCGCAGTGATCGTATCGGCGGAAAAGCCAACATTTCCGCATCCCAGTTCGGTTTCAATCTTGAGGGACCGCTGGCAAAGAATGCGGATGGTTCCAGCAATGGATTCCTGTTTTCAGCACGACGCAGCTACCTGGATTTTATCTTCAAAGCGGCAGGGTTTGGCTTCGTCCCGGAATACTGGGATTTCCTGGGCAAGGTGAATTACGATCTCGGCCCCAGGGACAAGCTGAGCGGGGTAGGGCTGGTCGTTCTGGATCGTGTCAAGCTGTTTAACGATGACGCTGATCAGCGCTATGATAACGCCCAGACGCCATTTCCATCGCTTAACCAGTATATTGGCGGGGTTACCTGGAAGCACTTCTTCGGCAGCGGATACACCAACCTGACCCTTGGTAAAAACTATGTCACGTTTGATATCGGGCAGAATGACACCCTGATGCAGCAATTCTTCTACAACAAATCCTTTGAAGATGAAACCTCCCTGATAGGAGAAGTTGTTTTCGATCCTGCTGACGACCTGCGCATCACCACAGGTGTAGAACAGAAACTGGTTCGATTCAATGCCGACATCTTCCTGGACAGTACCGAGATTACACCAGTGCAGACACTGTACCTGAACGAACACTATAACTCTGCAACCTTCAAATCAGCGGCCTATGTTCAACTGGCGAAAAAATTCGGCTTTCTCACGACTACCCTTGGGGGACGCGCTGATTATTTCGACATGATCGAGGATGGCTGGGCCTTCAGTCCGCGTCTGGCCATGTCCTACCAACTGTTTGACAACATGAAACTGAACGCCAGCGTGGGACGTTATCACCAGGCGCCCAGCTATATCTGGCTGGTGGCTAATGAAAAGAACCGAGAACTGAAACAAATCGGCGCGGATCAACTGGTGCTGGGAACAGAATATTTCCTGCGTTCCGATGTTCGCGTACAGGTTGAGACCTATTACAAGGATTACTTCAACTATCCTGCGAGTACTACTCGTCCCTGGCTGGTGCTTGCCAATACCGGGGCGGGGTATGGAGGAGCGACTGAAGGTTTCGCCAGTTACGGTTTTGATCCCCTGGTCAGCAAGGGAGAAGGCTGGTCACGTGGGGTGGAGCTGCTGGTGCAGAAGAAATCCTCTGATAATCCTCATTACGGCACTGCATCGCTTACCTACAGTGAAACCTGGTTTACCGGACTGGATGGTATTGAACGGCCTGGCGCGTGGGATCAACGCTGGATTTTTAACCTCGGCGTGGGATTCATGTTCGACCAGAAATGGGAAGTCTCTTCCAAGTTCCGCCTGGCCACCGGGCGTCCTTACACACCATACAACCCGGATGGCAGCGAGGACGTCGAGGACTATTACTCGAAACGGACCGGTATCAATCACAGCCTGGATATCCGTGTGGACCGTTTCTGGCGCTTTGCGAACTATAACCTGATCACCTATATCGATGTGCAGAACGTGTACAACCACAAAACAGATTACGCGCCCGAATGGGACGAACGTGAACAGCGAGCCATAAAAGGCGATTCGATCGGTTTACTGCCTTCTATCGGTGTCAGCCTGGAGTTTTAGAAAAGGCATGCTCCTTGAGAGACAAACATCAGAATCAGGAGCAGTAATCAGAGAAAAAGTAAGTAGTGAGTAAACAATGTATTTTCTCGAGCCCGACGGCTTTAAACACGAAAAACGCCAAAATACAATAATAATCATAAATATCAAAATATGTCGAATCGAGTATTGATTTCCTCGTCCATCTCCTTATATTTATTAATGCTGCCATTTGGACGAGGAAGCGATGCTGAACTTGGTCAGGCAAATCAGGAAGCGACTGGGTAAGTTTTCTGAAGTGAAGGCTACGGGGTATGTGAGCGCCGCGGATCAGGCCCTTGCCGAGCTCTATGCGGAGTGGCCAACTGTGTCCCTCGGGAAAAAAGTTTCCGGGTTCTCAGGGCACAAGGGGAAGGTCTACGAGGATGGCGGTTATCATCCAGATCCGTCAACTGATCCCGGTTTTGTGCTGATATCCCAGGGGATTGAATATGTGTGTCGTCATGGGATTGCCTGTCGAAGCCGGTTGGGGCGTGAAGCGACCTGTGCCAAATGTGCCAAAGAAGTGAAACGTACTAACGACATAGCCACAGTAAAACGAGCTCAACTCTCCACACTAACACCTGAAATGTTGGGTATACCTATCCCGGGTACTGCATCCGAAGAAACGAAACCGGAAACAAAGCTACCTCTTAAACAACAAGAAGATAGGTAGCAGGAAAGGCATGTCAGAAAACCATCTCAGCGAACAATACACTTCTTAAATGAATCGCTTCTCAGGCTTCCCGAGCTTTTGCACCTCCCGGTATTGTAGTGTATCTTAAAAGCTTCCATAGTTGGGAGAATGCATGAACAACCACTCGGAACTTACCTTTCGAGCAGTGATTTCGGGGCTTTTTGTCGGTTCATTGATAGCGATGTCCAATGTTTGTATCGGCCTAAAAATCGGCTGGACCTTTGGCGCCTCCATCACTGCAGCAGTCATCAGTTTTGCCATCTTTTCCGCCATGCGCGGACTCCGAAACCCTTATACCAGCAAAGAAAACCTGATCTCGGCGACAGCCGGTTCCTCGTCCGGAACCATGGCGTCGGCAGGTGGATTTGTGTCGTCGATCCCTGCGCTGGAAATGATCCGTCTGGCCAATGGGCAGGATCCGCTCACCCTGTGGCAATACATGATCTGGGCGATCAGCATCGCATTTCTCGGGGTTCATTTCGCGGTGCCGCTTCGCAAACAGATGGTGGTTGTCGAGAAACTGCGTTACCCGACAGGTACGGCTGCCGGTGAAACCATCAAGGCCATGTATGCTTCCGGTGTGGAAGCGATGAAAAAAACCAAGGTGCTGATGTGGGCTGCGATTGGCGCGGCAGTCTGGAAAGCGCTGATGGAATATACACCCGCCGGTGTGGTTGAAAATCTTTACATCGAAACCTTTGGCATTACGGCCATTACCCTGATGGGCTTCTCACTTCAGTCGCTTTATTTCGGGCTGAACATGTCCCCGATGATGATCGGTGCCGGTATCCTGATCGGGAAAAAGGTGGGGTGGAGCCTGTTGGGCGGCGCGGTGCTGGCATGGGGCATCATTACCCCGATTCTCCTCGACAGCGGTCGAGTAGAAGTTGCTCCCGATATCGCTGCGGTACGACGAAACATACATGGTGATCAGGCGGAGCTGAACCGTGCCGTTGAGGAGGTGATGCGACGAACCGGGATCCTTGCCGAAAATGAACAGATGCGTACCAAGGATTCCCCCGGTGAAGCGTCGACAACTGCTTCTATCGTCTCAGCGTACATTGAAGCGGATGTGATTGAGCTGCTGCATCGCACTACCGACGAAAATATTGAAGTTGCACGAGATATCCTGGGCGCGGCGCAACTTGGGATTCTGGACGAGGCTCTGCTGGAAGAAAAACTGGCAGGACTCGATCAGGATGATCAGCGTGTTGTGAACTTCGCGCTGGCAACCCTTGTACGCCAGGGAATGCTGGATGGCGAAATCGAGTGGGAAGCTCCTCGATTTAACAATCCGATTATCCTTGATACACAACTTGATAAGGACGTAGCGACTCATCTCCTGACCCTGATTACGTCCAGCAACACCGAAGTTCAGCAGCTTCATGCCATGCTGGACAGCACAGCCATGGTTGAACCGATTGAACATCTGAAATGGATGATGCAGGCAGACCTGGCACGTGCTTCAACACGTGTTGTTAATGGTAAAGATGTTGATTTAGATGAAGTTGTGCGTCCTTACCAGATGGCTGCCATTATGTTGGGGACACGTAGTGTGGACAGTTTGTCCGTACAGAGTGTCGGGCCATATGCGTTAACTTTACTGGCAGAAACACGAAAAAAACTGGCGCTGGATCCACCTCAACCACTCATGACGCTAGATGAGCTGCGGATTCGTTCGCAAGAAAACAAAACGGTACTTGCTTATAATCTTCCGGATACAACCAGTCCCTATCGAGCCGGTTTCAACTGGGTGCTTTGGACCGGTGTTTCGCTGATGATCACCTCCAGTTTTGTCAGCCTGGCGTTCCAGTGGAAATCCATTGCACGAACCTTCACTTCGATCAAGGGTGTTGCTGCTGCGAAAGATGCGGACGAAGAGGAAGACGCGCCAGATCCCTACCCGATGAAGTACTGGGCGATCGGGATGGCGCTGGCAACCTTCCTGACCGCATTTCTGGCCTATACCTATTTTGGGATTCCGGTCTGGATGGGTGTGCTGGCGGTAATTCTGTCGTTACTGGTTGCGGCGATTGCAGTGCGTGCTACGGGGGAAACAGACATTAACCCGGTCGGCGCTATGGGCAAGATCACGCAGGTCGTGTTCGGCGCGTTGCATCCCGGTTATATGCAGACTAACCTGATGGCTGCCGGTATTACTGCTGCGGGAGCCAGCCAGGCAGGCGACCTGATGCACGACCTGAAAGCCGGGCATATGCTGAAGGTATCCGTACGCAAGCAGGTCATCACCCAGTTAATCGGTGTGATTGTCGGTGTGTTTGCAGCTTCGGCCACTTTCAAGGTGCTGATGCTGGCCTATGATATTCCCGGTGATGTGTTCCCCGGTCCGGCCGTGTTCGCCTGGTATAAGATGGCGGAAATCCTCAGCAAGGGCTTCAGCGCGTTACCGCCGGGCGCTTTGTGGGGCGCTTTGGCTGGCGCGATTTTCGGTATTGTTGTTCCGGTAATCGGCAAGCTGGCGCCGAAAGTTGGTAAATGGCTGCCCAGCCCGGTTGCATTCAGTATTGCATTCATGGTCCATCCGGTATACTCTATTGCCATGTGGTTGGGTGCTGTGGGCTATGGCTGGTACGAAAAACGCTATGCGGAAAAGGCTGAAAAGTACGGTTTCTCACTGGCCAGCGGCCTGATCGCCGGTGAAGGATTGATGATGGTTGTGATCGCGCTGATCATTGTGTACGGCCTGTTCTTTGGGTAACAAGAGAATCTTCTTAACAGGATAGTAGGATAATAGGATGTAAAGGATAAAGAATTAAAAATTAAAAATTAAGAATGAAAACAACGAGAATAGATGCAGGCAAAATAATTGAAATAAGCAAGGAAAATGGAAAGTGTTTTTAGCGTTAATAGTCTTTTATCCTGAATATCTTTATATCCTAATATCCTGTGAGTCGTGTGTGTCATGTGAGTCAGTCTGTATGGTAGAGTATGCGAGCGAAGACTACGTGAACCTATAGCCTATGGAGGCAATGTGTTCAAGAAAGTACTGATCGCAAACAGGGGAGAGATAGCGGTACGCATTATACGAGCGTGTCGCACACTCGGAATATCCCCGGTCGCTGTCTACAGTGATGTGGACGAGAAGGCGCTGCACGTGCGTCTTGCTGATGAGGCGGTACACTTGGGAGCTCCCCCGCCGGGTGAAAGTTATCTGGCAATCGAAAAGCTGATTGACGCTGCAAAACGCACCGGTTGTGAAGCGATTCATCCCGGGTATGGATTCCTGGCGGAACGTGCTGCTTTTGCAAAAGCCGTGATTGACGCTGGATTGGTGTGGATTGGACCGCCGCCGGATGTGATTGACCTTCTTGGCGACAAGGTGCGCAGCCGAATCGCAATGGAAAAGGCCGGTGTCCCGGTAACACCCGGTTTTACCGGTGAGACTGAGGATATCGAAGTTTACAAGAAGGAAGCCGGAAAAATCGGCTATCCCTTGCTGGTGAAAGCCGCTGCGGGCGGTGGTGGCAAGGGCATGCGTGTCGTTCACGAAGAAAAACAGCTTTCTGATGCTATTGAAGGCGCGATGCGTGAAGCGAAGGGCGCATTTGGCGATTCACGTGTATTCCTGGAAAAATGGCTGGAAGAACCGCGTCATGTGGAATTCCAGATCTTTGCCGATACACACGGCAACTACATTCACGTATTCGAACGTGAGTGCTCCATCCAGCGTCGTCATCAGAAAGTCGTTGAAGAGACCCCTTCGACTGCGGTCACGGCTGAACTCAGGCAGAAGATGGGCGATGCCGCGGTAGCTACGGCCAAGGCGGCGGGATATGTCAATGCCGGGACGGTGGAATTCCTGCTTGACAAGCATGGCAATTTCTATTTCCTCGAAGTGAACACTCGGATTCAGGTAGAACATCCGGTTACTGAAGAAGTCGCCGGGGTGGATCTGGTAGCCGAGCAGTTCCGTGTTGCGGCCGGTGAAAAACTAAGCTGGACGCAGGATGATCTTCGCCAGAACGGGCATGCGATTGAAGCGCGTATCTATGCGGAAGATCCGGCGGGAGGATTCCTGCCTGCGGCGGGACCGTTGCTGTATCTGCAAGAACCGACCGGGCCGGGAGTTCGTGTGGATGGCGGCGTAGTGCAGGGGGTGGCGGTTCCGATGGATTACGACCCGATCATGGCGAAAGTGATTGCGTATGGTCCGGATCGTGAAACTGCACGGAAACGCTTGATCCTGGCGTTGGAAGACTATGTTGCTCTCGGAGTTCCGACGACAGCTTCATTCCTTCGGGATGTTCTGGCGTCAGAACCATTTATAAAGGGTGATACACGTACGGACTTTATTCCGCGTCACTTTGACGGCTGGCATGGTCAGTGTGACGAGGAACGAAAGATAGCCCTGGCAGCGGCAGCGGCAATGCCGGAAAAAGGGTTTGTTACAATGGAAGGTGATGGCGATCAGGCGACCGGTATCCCATCACCGTGGAAAGTTTTTAGCGCATGGCGCATTGGAGCAGGTGCATGAGAACTCGTGAATTCGCGTTGGAAAACGACACCGTAAAAGTGAAAGCAGAGATTCGTGACGGTTTACTAAGGGCCCAGGTGGGCGAGGAATTGCTTGAAGGACAACTGCTGAAGACTGGTACAGGCAGAGGTATCTGGCGTGTTGGTGATGTTGCCTACCGTGTGGTGGCAGCGGAGCAGGATGGACGAGTGTGGGCTGCGGTCAATGGCCGGGTGTACATCTTCGAAGATGCACGGGCACAGGATGAAATGGGCGGCGCTGCCATGGCGGAAAATTCCGTTGCCGCGCCGATGCCGGGCAAAGTGATCAAGGTGCTGGTCAAGCAGGGCGATACAGTCGAAGAAGGCCAGCAGGTGATCATTGTCGAAGCCATGAAGATGGAACATACCCTTTCTGCGCCGTTAGCAGGAACAGTCAGCGCTTTGAACTGTGAAGAAGGGCAGCAAGTGGACGCCAAGGTACCCTTACTGGAGATTGACTCAGGCGAATAGGTTTCGCTGAACGGAAGTGTACTCTTGCAGTTTTTGCGATAGTTGATGTGCAATAACGCACCCGATCCTGAAGACGGGTGTGTTATTTTTTCAGGATACAGGATAATTGGTTATCTCTGACTACTTTTACGCCTCAAAGTGATTATTTTTTTGTCTTTATGAAGTTAACATGTAGCTATTGCTGACCATATCCTGTATACTCACTGGCAACATTCCGATGGGGGTTGGGATGAAAAGTGTCCAGTTGATTAACGTGACTTTTCTATTCATTCTTGTTATAGCGAGCGGGTGCATGCAGAATCATGAAGCGGACATTATCCTTACCGGTGGAACCATTATCACCATGAATCCTGAACAACCGGAGGCGGAAGCGCTAGCCATCCGTGGCAACAGGATTGTCTTCGTAGGGAATGCGGACGAAGTAAAGACTTTTCAGGGCAAAGGGACAGAGGTTTTTGATCTTGCGGGAGCGTTTGCCTATCCCGGTTTCGTGGATGCCCATGCGCACCTGTACAACCTTGGACGTTTGCTCAATGAGCTGAATCTCACCGGAACAGCTTCTATCAACGAAATCCAGACGAAAATCGTTGAGTACGCTCGAAATCAGGAACCGGATGAATGGATCACCGGGCGTGGCTGGGATCAGAACGACTGGGAAGTAAAACAATTTCCCACGCTTTCTGATATGCCGGACATCCCGCAACCGGTTTATGTGCGCAGGATTGACGGCCATGCTGCCTGGGTGAACAGACGTGCGCTGGAGATTGCCGGAATCACGAAAGATACTCCCGATCCTGATGGCGGCCGCATTCTTCGAGATGATGACGGAAACCCGACCGGCGTATTGGTGGACAATGCGGCTAACCTTATCAGGAAACACATTCCTGACCCGACGATTGAAGAGATCAAGCAGTGGATACGTGACGCCGTGCGTGAATGCCACAAGGTCGGCTTGACCGGAACTCATGATGCCTGGACCGATGAAAAATCGTTACAGGCATTGCGTGAACTGGAATCGGAAGGCGAGCTTAATTTCCGTGTATGCTGCATGCTCGCATCAGAGGAGGAAGATACCGCATTCCTGAACAGGCAGCTTGAGCTTGGGCCGCAACGTGATCCGGAATCGCTGGTACAGGTTGGTATGGTGAAGATGTTCGCTGATGGTGCCTTGGGATCACGTGGCGCTGCGCTCTTGGAACCCTATAGCGATGATCCGGGCAATACCGGCTTGCTTACCACGAATGAAGAACAGCTCACGGAAATGACACGCCGTGCGCTTCGTGCAGGATTTCAGGTCTGTACCCATGCCATCGGAGATCGTGGCAATCGGTTGGTGCTGGACGCCTACGAAGCGGCGTTGAAAGATGTCCCTGTTGAAGACCATCGCCTGCGTATTGAGCATGCGCAGATCATCCACCCGGATGATATCGCACGATTTGCCGAGCTGGGCATTATTCCTTCCATGCAACCTACTCATGCAACCTCAGACATGCCCTGGGCAGAGGACAGGATTGGCGCAGAACGGATAAAAGGCGCCTACGCCTGGCGCAGCCTGCTGGAACAAGAATGCCGTATTCCCCTGGGCAGCGATTATCCTATCGAAAGCCATGACCCGCGAACAGGGATCTACGCTGCCGTTACTCGCATGGACCATGCTGGATTCCCGAAAAACGGCTGGTACCCGGAACACCGTATGACAATCGAAGAAGCGCTGCGAGGGTATACTGTTGACGCCGCTTGGGCCGCCTTCCAGGAGAATGACCTGGGCACGCTGGAAGTCGGGAATTTGGCGGATGTTACGGTGTTGGCGATTGATTTACGACAACTCAACTCTCTTGAAATACTGTTTGCGGATGTGACCTGTGTTGTTGTTGGAGGAGAAGTGAAAGGAAGTGAAAAAAGTTGTAAGTGAAAAAGGTGAAAAAAGTTAAGGTAGACCGGCCATGCCTGGCCGGGAGTATAGGAAGAGTAATATAATCCATGACTTAAAAGTATGCCTATGTGGTTTAAATACCTTCACTTATCATGTGTTTTCTATCCTGATAATCCTTACCCATCCTGTTCATCTTGTAAATTCTTGTGAGGCTACTCATTCCTGAGCGCTTTCACCGGGTCGACATGGGCGGCTCGGGCAGCAGGGTAGAGACCGGCAAGAATACTCACGGTAATCCCGAACCCCAGCGCGACAGGGATCATCCACCAGGGGATCAGGAACATATCCAGCACCGGTCCGCCTTCACGTCGCATGATCTCCTTGAAGATCAGAGAACCCACTTCACTGACCGCCCAGCCCAGGATCAGGCCGAACACGGAACCGATTAAACCGATGACGCCGGACTCAACCAGGAACAGCAAGCGTATCTGGCTTTCTTCACCGCCCAGCGATTTCAAGATACCGATTTCACGTTTTCGCTCGGTGACGGACATGACCATGGTGTTGACAATTCCCATCAGGGATACAATCACAGCGATGAAACCGACCGCGCTCATCATCAGGTCAAAAATGGCGAAATTACGTTTGATCTCATCAAATCGACCGGCAAAGCTGAACACCTCAAAGCCCATATCCTCGATTGTCTCACTGACACGGTTCAAGCTACTGTCATGTTCAACCACAACCAGCGCCTGTTTCCAGCCCTGATCCGGATCGGAAGAGAGGATATTCATTAATTCCAGCGGATTGGAGAAGGAGACACGGTCCAATCCGGCAACAGTTTCCGTGGGCACCAGTACATCCTTGATCACATATCCGAAGCCACTTCTCAGTTCAGCGACCCCACAAACGGTAACCTCAATCTCGGTTTGTTTCTCGCCGCGATTCAGAAACGACTCTGCCGCAGTACGGATTATCAAACGTGCCGGTGGAGGAATATCAAACTGGGCGAGCTGATTATCAAGAAAAGCGTTGATCAGTGAGCTGCGTCCGGTTGTGCGAAGTGTAATCACCTGCCCGAGTGCGCTATCCGGTGTTAAGCCCAGCTTCTCCGTGACCTCTTCAGATAGAACGATGGCGTGAGCTGTGTCAGAGGTGAAAAAACGGCCGTTCAACAGGTCACCGAAGCTCTGATGGTCGGCAAACACAGCAGGGAGCGCTTGGGCGGATACTTTCGTTGAATCATTCCCAAACAGCAGGTAAGCGTCAAATGTTTCCAACGGGTACGCCAGGGAGACACCCGGAATAGCCTTGAAAGTATCCAGCGCTGCGGCATTAAGGATTCGTTGGGGGGATTGATCCGATTCTTCCTCTTGGTTCACTGGTGGATGCCCCGGAGGAGTGGAGGTAGCCTCCGATCTTTCACCGGTGACAGCTCGTACCTGTAGCGTTGTCAGCAACCCCATTTTATGAAACTGATCGGAGACATTCCTTTGTATACCAAAACCGAAGGAAAGCATTGACACCAGCGCCCCGATCCCGATCATGATGCCGCTGACTGTAAGCGCGGTTCGCAGTTTCATTCGCCACAGGTTCCCCAGCGAAATTCCGATAAACTCACGCAGGATCATAGCTTGTCTCCTGCGTGTCCAGGGAACGGTGAGTCTCTTCACTGGACTGTTTACCGAAACTTAGATGTAGCGTGCGGTGTGCATGAGACAGGGCAAACTCGGGATCATGCGTTACCACGACAACCGTCAGACCTTCCCGGTTCAAATCCGCCAGCAGCGATTCGATTTGAAGGGCGTTTTCACGGTCCAGGTTGCCCGTAGGTTCATCGGCAAGCAGCAGGGTCGGTTTCTTCACCAGCGCACGAGCCAGCGCCACACGCTGTTGTTCACCACCGGACAGGTCTGCCGGTTTATGATGCAGACGCTCAGCCATTCCCAGCCGTGTCAACATGGCTATCGCAGCTTTTTGTCTTTCATCGGACGGCGCATCTTTGAACAGCAGGCCAAGTCCGACATTGTACAAAGCGTTGTGGTGATTGATCAGGTTAAACGACTGGAAGACCATACCGATATACTCGCTGCGCCAGCGGCTGCGCTGTTTATCTGTCATGGTTGCCAGTTCGCCGAACGGGGTGGAGATTGAACCTGAAGTGGGGGTGTCCAGTCCGGCGATAAGGTTCAGGAGGGTCGATTTGCCGGACCCCGAAGAGCCAACAATCCGCAGGAATTCCCCATTTGGGATCGTCATGTCGATACCATCAAGGGCTCGTACTTCCTGTCCACCCAGCAGGTAGTGTTTTGTCAGTTCTTTTATCTCAATCATGGTCTTCCAGTGAACGCGGAACGTGGTGGTTTAGATCCCCGGTACTCTGGAGTTCAGCGAAAAAGGTAACGTAAAATGTGGAACCACTTTTCAAATATCGGAAAAAATTTGCTTGTAAGGAGAAAAAACCAATAGTATTGTATAATATTCCAGTGTTACCGGGGAGGTGTCGATGGAAGATGTTACGACGATGATCCTTGCCGGAGGTCGTGGCAAACGACTTGCCCCACTTACATTACACCGTGCCAAACCTGCCATCCGGTTCGGAGGCATTTACCGTATTATCGATTTTACGCTATCCAATTGTTTGAATTCAGGGCTTCGCCGCGTTTTTGTGCTTACCCAGTTCGCTTCTTCTTCGTTGGAACGTCATCTTCGTCTTGGCTGGTGTCGTCTGTTCCGTGCAGAACTGGGCGAGTTTATTGAAGCGCGTCCCCCGCAGCATTATTCCGGGCGTGAATGGTATCGTGGGACGGCAGATTCGATTTACCGCAATATTGACATGATTGACAAGGAGGATAATTCTTATCTACTGATTCTGTCCGGGGATCATGTGTACAAGATGGACTACCGGAAAATGCTGGAATACCACATGAACCGAGAGGCGGATCTTACTATCGCCTGTGTTGACATGCCATTGGACATTGCGAAGAATCTCGGTGTCGTGACAGTTGACACAAATCTTCATGTGCTTTCATTTGAAGAAAAGCCGGAAAATCCTGCGCCGCTTCCTTCCGAGCCTGACCGTGCCATCTGTAATATGGGTTTGTATATCCTTAAACGTGATTTCCTGAAAGAAATCTTGTCATATGAAGTGATTAATCCGGAAGAGCATTTCGATTTCGGGACGGATATCATACCACGCCTGTTACAAGCGAAAGCCAACATCTCAGCATACATTTTTGAAGACGAGAACCGTAAAAAGGAACCGTACTGGCGTGATATCGGGACTATAGACGCTTATTACAAAGCCAACATGGATTTGATTGATGTGGATCCAGTCTTTAACCTGTATGATTATTCCTGGCCTATTCGAAGTTTTAACAGTGAATTACCACCTGCGAAAACGGTTTTCAACAATGAACGTGAAGGACGTGTCGGACGTGCGGTTGATTCTCTGCTGTCACCCGGGGTGATTATCTCAGGGGGACGGGTTGAAAAATCTGTGGTATCGCCCGAAGTGCGAGTCGGTTCTTTCTCTGATGTATACGGTTGTATCCTGTTTGACCGGGTGCGAGTGGGGCGTGGGTCTATTCTTCGGAATGCCATTGTTGATGTCGGGGTGCAAATCCCACCCAACTCCAGAATCGGGGTTGATCTGGAAGAAGATAAAAAGCGTTTTGCCATCAGTGATGAAGGGATTGTCGTTGTCCATGCCGGGGCGGATGTGAACGAAGATTGATACTATTCCTCATGGTAAACGATATCCGCAACTACTCCCATTCCACTTCCCAGAACGCGGCAAACCGGTAGTCCTCTTTTTGCAAGGGAATGGATTCGTTTACCTCCAGGCCGTTCAAGTCCATTCTCTCATTACGAAAAGAGGACATCCGGTAGTATGGAATGAAGATAGTATGCAGTAGAAAACGGTTCCGATCCAGCAGACGAATGGTGAATCCTGATGAGCTTGTCTTGCCTGATTTCAGGTGACGTTGCAGTACTGTATCAGGGAAAACTTTAAAATGATAATACAGGGTACGATCACGCCAGGAAGTACTGAGGTTGGCGAATGTGGGTGTCAGGTTTGCCACACGTCCCTGCGGCCAGTTCTTCTTCTCAAACAGATCAGCAGTTTCTTTCGAAGATGAGACGACCGACGCTGCGTGTTGGTTCTCGTTGACCTTTTCTGCCTGATCAGAATTTCCGCTTTCCAGTAAGCGAAAGTCTGAATGCGGTGTGGGGATATGGGTTGGAGGTGGGACGCGCATGCTGCCAATGATGATTCCGGCAACAAGTCCGAGCACCAGAACTACCAGGTATGAAAGGATTTTTCCAAGCACGTCATCATCCATGTTACTACCTGACAAGGTATTGAATGGTACTCACTCAACCAAGAAAAAACCACAGGAAAAGTTTGGCATAACGAGCCCTGAATGGGGTCTCCCAAGGCTTGACAGGCATCGGGGCAGACATCTACTTTGTCATGCTAATTCATAGACGGGGCGTAGCGCAGTCCGGTAGCGCATCTGCTTTGGGAGCAGAGGGTCGCTGGTTCAAATCCAGTCGCCCCGACATCGTTGTTTTTCTTTGGATTGCCTGTGCGATGACCTTCATGGACGTTCACAGCATCCAAGCGATACGGTTGAAGGAGCACGGTAGCTCGACCGTAATGCGCCCGTAGCTCAACCGGATAGAGCACCGGCCTTCTAAGCCGGGGGTTTTGGGTTCGAGTCCCAACGGGCGTACCATTATTACAGGATACAATCCAATAACAGGCGAACTATTCTTTCTATTGCATTTTGAACCGGGAGCGCCGGCATGATTGATATCCGTGCAGAACTGGGGCAAATAGAAAACCTCGCACCTTTCCCCAGCATTGTTCAGCGTATTCTACAGATAAACGGTGATCCCGAGTCTTCAGCAAAAGACCTTTCTCGCTGTATCAAGGAAGACCTTTCCCTTACCGCTCGTATCCTGCGTATTGTCAACAGCGCCTACTTCGGTTTCAGCCGAAGCATTGGCAACATTGAACATGCAACTGTGATACTCGGCTTTAATGAAGTTGTCAATATTGCAATGGCGCTGATTCTTACCCGTCAGTATCCCGGCGGAAGAACCCCGATGTTGTCCAGGGATCAATTCTGGATGCATTCAGTCGCCACGGCATATGTCGCGCGCGCATTAAGCAAAAAGGCACGATCGATCAGCGCTGAGGATGCTTTTGTAGCCGGATTGCTGCATGATATCGGGAAGGTCGTGCTGGATCAGTTTTTCCCTTTGGAGCTGGAGAGAGCGCTGACATATGCCAAAGAACATGATGTCAGCATGCGTGATGCAGAACTGAAGTTGCTGGGAATAGACCATTGTGAAATCGGAACGAAGATCGCAGAGCACTGGGAACTGCCGCAGACCCTGATAGAAGCGATTCATCACCATCATGATCCCGAGAATGGCCCGGTAGAGAGTATGATGCCATCCGTTACCCATATCGCAAACGGTATGTGTCACATGTACAATGTTGGCGAGAGCGGTACAAATGTCGTCGAGAAGACACATGTGTATGCGCTCGAAAAGCTTGGTCTTCAAGAAGATGAGCTTGATACGATCTGGGATTCCGCACATGTTGATGAGATCGATCTGAACCTGTATTTGTAAAGCGCCCCTGGAGGCAAGTCGGGATTGTCGAGGCGCTCGTTCTTCGGACAAATGTTTGAGTGGGGAGATATTCTCATAATCCCGACTTTGCCCCTCCGATTTTGATATGCGAGAATACATTTATCCAAAATTAAAAGTGCAACAAAACATCAGCATCATCACAGGGTAAAATCGGGCCACCCAGCCTATGGTTGTCAAGAAGCATTACTCAACTCATTTTTTCCAACCGCTCCTGTGCTGTTTCTTCAAGCAGGTTCATTGCGTCTCTTTTATCTTCGAATTCTTCATCATACCTGTATTTGGGGAACAGGTCGCCTGTTTTCCAGAGTAGCGCTTCTTCGTAAAACTCTTTTGCACGTTTTCGGTTGTCACTGTTCCACATCCGGTTGCCCACCTTGACCAGCTCTTCGAACATTACAAGGTCCAGCACAACCTGATCCTGCGGGTCGAAACGGTATTCATTGTGGCTGTATTGGACATAGCTGTGACGTTTGTATCGCTGAGATTCAGGGGAAAGATACTTTCGAAGTTCGCTGACCACATGATGCAGCCTGCTGATTCCCGTGTTTACATCAATATCCGGCCAAAGAAAATTTATCAGCATTTCTTTATGAACCGGTGAAGGATAATGTAAAATCAGGAAGGCCAGCACATCGAGCGCTTTTTTTGAACGCCATTCGGTCAGCTTTATATCCTGCTCCTCAATTCGCATCTTGAAGTCGCCAAATGTCCTGACGATGTTTGTCCCCTGCTGGCGAATCGTTGGCGCATTTGTCAGGCATTGCAGGATGAATGGATCATGAATAGCAAGCGGAACATCCAGCTTGATACCAGCGGATGCATCAGTTGTGTCCTGTGTCTTTCCACTGCTTGCTTCACTGTGAATGATCAGAGTGGCCCCGGAAATGATCGAAGGATCAATACGTACAGGTGATGCGATAATCATGCCTGGAGTGTCAGGACTGGGACCGGTGAACTCGACTTGCAGGGAGACGGATAAAGCATCGCCATTAAAGATGGAAGCGAGATTATCTATTATCCGGTCAGATTTTTCCTTATGAACAGTGATGAGGTGACGGACATTGGAATGTTGTAGCTCATTGATTTCCTGTTTGAAGAATTTCGCCGCTATCTCATTGCAATAAGTAACAATTCCTTTTTTATCGATTACCAGCACTGCTTCACCCATGCTGGCCAACACCGCCTGATACCATTTCTGCTGTTCCTGTTTTCTGGTATCACGTGAATGCTTGTCCAGCGCCATTTCGATTGTGATTCTGAGTTCGTTGTCGTGAAAGGGTTTGAGCAGATAGTTGTAGGGTTCAGTTTCTTTGGCTCGTTCCAGGGTTCGATCATCCGACAGCGCGGTCAGGAAGACGATGGGGACATCGAAATGCTCTTTTATTTTACCGGCCAGATCAATGCCATCCGTTCGTCCTTTCAGCATGATATCCATGAAAATCAGGTCCGGATCGGCAGCTCCAACCTTCGCTAAAACATTTTTCCCGGAAACGGCCATCGCAGGAACAACATAGCCCAGTTTCTCAAGGCGGAGTTTTAAGTCCTGCGCAATTATGCCTTCATCTTCGAATATCATGATGCGTACCGACATCAGTCACCTCCAGGCCAAAGTGATTCATCATATTCAAATGTAATGGTAAACTTGCTGCCATTTCCGCTTTCCATGGACAATTCTCCCTCAAGCTGATCTACCAGTGTATGGATGAGTTTCATGCCCAGTGATTCCAGTGTGGCAACTTCCAGTTTTTCCGGCAATCCAATGCCGTTATCCGCTACGATCAATGTGTAAATATTCTCAGACTCTTTTGTGAATACCAGGTTTATATGCCCTTCACGATTATCCGGGAAGGCATGCTTCAGACTGTTTGAGACGATCTCATTTATAATCAAGCCCAAAGGAATTGCAATGTCGAAGTCAAACCACGTTTTCTGGAAGTCGATGCTGTGGGTGACACGATCAGAACTGATATACGATTGAAACAGATTCTCCACGATATCACGGACATATTCCGTAAAGTCAATACGTGAAAAATCCTTTTCCCGGTAAAGCCTGTCATGGATTAATGCCATGGACTTTACACGGTTCTGGCTGTCATAGAGCAGAGTCTGCAATTGCGGATCATCCAGGGAAGCAGATTGGAGATTCAGAAGGCTCGAGATGATCTGCAGATTATTCTTCACTCGGTGGTGAATTTCCTTCAGGAGAATCTCTTTCTCTTTCAGGCTGTGCCGGATTTGCTCTTCAGCTTCCTGTTTTGCGGTGATATCAATCGCTGTGACAGAGATATACTGCGGTGTTCCACGATCATTTTCAATAATCGTACCGGTCATCATCGCAGGAAAAGCTGTCCCGTTCTTTCGCTTGTGCCAGATTTCATCAGTGAAGGTGTGTCTTGTCTCAATCATCAGCTTGAACAGTTGTTCGAGATAATCCCATTGCTGATCCGTATGAAACACGGAGGCATTCTTGCTGATCAGTTCTTTCAATTTGTAATCGTGCATCTGGGCATAAGATTTATTGACATAGATGATATTCCCCTGCAAGTCTGTTATCAGTGCGCCATAACCTGCTTTATCGATTACTTCCTTAAAAGTTTTAAATGCCATTTCTGCACGTACCAGCTCGGTCGTATCCTTGAAAATTACTACGACACCGTGAATAGATGAAGCTTCATCTTTTACCGGGTAATAGGATATTTGCATATGCCTGCTGTCGCTGTCACGATAGCGTATAATATTTTCAAACTGAACCGGAGGTTGCAGGCCCTGGCGGCAAATTTTTATCCTGTTCCTGAAGCGTTCCAGCATGTCCGCATCTTTGAAGACCTGGTCCAGGCGAAAGCCGTTTGTATCCGTTGATGATAATTGGAACATGCCGTTGAACGCTACATTGGATATTCGCACGCAATCTTTTTCGTCCACGAGTAGTATCGGATCATCGCTACTCTCGACTACGTTTCTGTAATCCTGGTATAAATCTGAGATGATTTCTTTATGGCCTGTTGAATCGCTGTTTGTCTCTGTGCAGATGGCAGGGGAGGACGCGCTACTGGAATCTGTATTATTGCCAGGATGCAATTCTGTTTCGGTTTCCAGGTTCAACATTGTCACCAGGAGGTATTTATTGGTCGATCCCATTGCCAGAGGAAAAGGATTCAGTACAAAATCGATTTGCAATGAATGAGGCAATACCAATGGCGCATGCTTGACAGCATGATTCTCAGCACTGTTTGAATCGGCCAGAAGAGCTGCTTCAAGATGGGTATGCATGGAGTTGTTCTGAAGGAAGTTTGATTCAATCCCGGAGATGGATAAATCAATTCCAGAATTATATCGTGAATAACAGATGTTGAAAGCTTCATTGACTCCGATCAATCGGATTTCTACGTTATCCTGCATGGACCAGAGCATGGCAGCCACCGGAAAACTCTCGAGGAACTGAAGGTACAGATTTACCTGCTCTTTTTCGGTTGCCTGTTGCAGCATAACCTGGTCACCATGCAAAGTTGATAGAAGCGATAAAGGAATTAACCAAAGTTTGCGGCTATGGTCAAGGGAATAACAGACGACAGCGTATTATCCCGAAGAGACGCTCCGGGTAAAATGTCTTGTGTCAGACGAATGAAAATTGTACTATTGGACTTCGTTTTAGAAACGGAGGGTAATCCGGGCATTGCGTATACGGATATCCGATGTTACGTTCTTGGACGTTGCGAAAATGGTCCGTGTAGCTCAGTTGGTTAGAGCGCCTGACTGTGGATCAGGAGGTCACGGGTTCAAGTCCCGTCTCGGACCCCATGGAGGCAGGAGTAGGATGGGTTGAATTCCGCTTCCCGATACCTTATACTTACGCGCTGTTGACGACCCCTTCGTCTAGTGGTTAGGACCTCGGGTTTTCATCCCGGCAACAGGGGTTCGATTCCCCTAGGGGTCACACAAACAAACCCTCACCATTCGGTGAGGGTTTGTTGCGTTTACACCTTTTTCTTCCTATCGCAGTAAAACCACCTTGCGTACCACGTTGATCGCAGTCCCGGCTTGAATTTGCACGAAGTAAATTCCGCTGGATAGCTGGTTGTTATGAAATTCAAGTTTGTGATAACCAGCAGGGTATTGTCCTGATGCAAGTATCGCCACTTGCCTGCCGAGTATATCATAGACGTTTACCTGCAACATCTCGGAAACAGGAAGCGCTATTTGCGCATGACATGCGGCATTGAAGGGATTGGGATAGAATGGGCTCAGTGCAAATTCGGAGGGCACGCTCGGATCGTCATTAAAGCTGACATCGGTATTCTGGACCAAAAGGAAAGTGAATTCTGATTCGCATCGTACAGTGTCGCCGCAGGAAATCGCCTGAACCCACCAGGTTATTACCCTTGGTGTTTTCAGATCTTCCAGGCCCAGGGAATCCAGGAGTGGAATTGCTATCATCGTATCTGGAATGTCTGAAATGGTCAGCAACGAATCTTGCGCCTCCATGGTTGCCAGGACAAATAATTGATAAGTGGGTATTTGTCCCAGGTTGGGATCAATTGACTGAAACCATACGAATTCGATCTCAGCAGAGCTGTTCAGTGTCAAAGTGTCGTGATCCTGAGGTGTTGACAGAATGAATGCTGAAGGCGGTTCTGACACATCCGTTCCGAACCTGAATGTCTCTGAAGAATAGGTGCCGTCTGTATTGTTATCGGTTGCCAGAACACGCCACCAGTATTCCGTATTGCAGGATAAATTGGAAACAACATGTGAATTGCTTTGCGTGGTATACAGGTCTATCAGGTTGGTATCCGAGAATGAACTGTCACGGGCTAGCTCAAGCTGGTACTGCAAGTCGCTGTCGGGGTCAGGATCGGATGAACGAGTCCATGTGAAGGTTGCTTCAAGCGTCCCAAGTGAACTGCCATCTTCAGGTGTGCGTAAATGAAATTCAGCGGGTGATTCAGGAATTGCAATGGAGAATGACCAGCCGTTCCTGCCTGGAATTGTCCAAATCTCGTTATTGAAAATGTCAATGAAATAGACTCGCCAGTAAATAGTAATGTCATCAGGCAACTCATCCAATTCTTCAAGCACAAATGAGGTGTCCTGAGTGATGATATATGAGAATTCTGAAAAGTCAGGATCGGTACTGTATTCAAGATGGTAGTTTATAGCAATATGAGCTGGATATGCCGGGTTACGATACCAGCGAAGTGTAACTACATCGTCCACGATAGTTTCGTTATCTCGCGGATGATTCAAGGTGAATAACGAAGGATGAGTATATTCTTCAACGTAAGACATTTCAGAATACAGGCCATTTGTCAAACGTGCAGATACTGTATAATACTTATGCGCGCCGGGAAGTAAATCAACGCCGCGTGTAGTCATTGAGGTTAATGTTGTGGAATCAAGTATTATGTCTGGATGTGGCGAGTTACCTTCGTAGATATAGTACATGGCGACATCTTCGTGCCCGAAGAAACCGAATGACAGGGCGATATCGCCATTCTCGTCAGGAAGCGCTACAATACTGGGACGTGCTGCTACACCATTCCAGGTGTGTCGCCTGATTCTATATGGAGTATTATCGTCTTCGAACCACATTTCGAAAGCAGTTGCGCCATTGGGAGTTATTTCAACCCACTCGGGAATAGATTCCATGTCATTTCTCGATCCCCAGCCAATCAGTGTGTTTCCGTTTTCCAACCGTTGTATCGAGCCCATGGAAGGTGAAGTGTAGCCCAATGGATTTACGTATTCCCAGACAATCGAAGCTTCATGTGAAATCTCATCAACCTGGTACTCAATTACACGGGTAAAAGGCGGATCATGATAGTTTCCATTGTCGAAAAGGGTGAGATTCCCGTTGGGAAGCCGCCGAATATCATGTTGGCAGGAAAACGCATACATATCATTATGGAAGGTAAAGTCATTGTTGTTGCCCCCCATTCGCCACAAAAGATCACCTGTGCTACCGTCGATTTTTGTGATCTCGTCCATATGCCGTGAGGAAAGGAGAATAGCGCCATCTTCATCTATCGAAATCGCATTGCCGTGAACGTAATCAACTGTTGCTGCACGCAGATTTATCCAGTCCGAAGCATCCGTAATCTCGAAAAAATCCCAGCTTCGCCATTGAAATACGAGGTTATGATCTTCATCAAGTTCCTGAATGATCAATCCAATGACAAGCGCTTCTTCGCGCCCTCCTGGAACAACCTGGCTCATATCGACTTCTTGTGGGTCATATGCAATCAGGAATGCGTGACCATTGGGAAGATGCTGAAAGTCATGCATGTCAGCATCATACCCATCCACACAAGCGAATGAGTCTACAAGTGTAAAAGTTGTATCCATGAGCATGTAACGCAAATGCAATGGATCATACCAGCTCAGTAAACCGCTTGGTTGATAATCCAGGTTTGCAGCGCCTTTTACAACCTTATAATAAAACTCAGCCTCACCATGATTGTTCACACCCACCATGTAGTCATGTGAATTGAATGTAGTGCTTTTGCGGAGAATCAGCATCAATCCTTCCGCGGGATGATTTGTTTCAGTTACACCGAATTCAGGAACATCAAACGGCAGAGTGTACTCATCAAGCTCGCCAGCGCTGCCATTTCCTGAATTCTCAGGTTCCGATTCTTCGTATTCACTGGAGTTGAATACATGATCAACCTGATTGTCAGATACACGGAATGTGTAGGAAATTGCCGGAACGAAAACGCCGGAGGAAGTTGCTGACCCGTTGAGAATGGTGACGGTTACAGTTTCTGATGGCTGAAATGGCGAAAAGGGGGTGAAGATTAGCGTCTTCTGATCCTTTGCCAGGATCAGGTCTCCGGCATGCTGGCCGCTCTTGCTGCCTGAAAGCTCAATCAGGAATTTGTCGATAGAAGCGGTGTTTATTTTTTCGCCCTGGCGAATGATGATACTGCTTTCTCGATGAACATATTCAGCGTCCGGAACAGGGGAGAGGAACTCACAGAACAACTCAGCTTTTTCACGAGAAATACTTGTGGGAGGGTTTATTACAGCGGATTGTGAATACAAACCCGCGACTGGCAGAAAAAGAGATAGAAATACCAACAGGAGAAACGGACGGATACAGCTATACCACGTGCGCTGAATATGCATGTGCCGGCCCCACTAATCGCAATCAAATCGAAGCACTAATGCATTCCGGGATGCGGGATGCGTGAAATCGTACAGGTAACTTTTACACTTTCTCTGAATACATCTGAAACCAGTGATGAAAAAAGATACTCCAGCTATATGACGAAGTAAACAGTAATACCAATCATTTTGAACTTTATCAATTTATCTGAGCAGGATGACTTTTCGGTTTACTGTCTGCTCGTTCTGCAACAAGCGGATCAAGTACTGGCCGGTAGCCAGTTCAGCAGGCTGCCAGGTGAATACATAGCTCCCTGCCTGAAACCATCCAGCGGTTACTTTATCAACAAGTTGGCCCTGCATATTGTAAATTGAAAGACTGGTATAGCCATCCTCCAGAATGCTGAAGCGAAGCGTAGTGGAAGGATTAAACGGATTGGGGAAAGGGTGATCCAGTGCCAGTGTGACCGGTTGTATGGGGAAAGATTCAGGAGAATCACTACTATAGAACAAGTCGTCCATGTATGTTCCGGTTGCAAGCTCAGCATCAACTCCAAGACGTGCGCAGGCTGTCACCGCTACATCCCTTAGTGTACGGTTTTCAGGAGACACATATCCAGATCTCACCGATGCGCCCGCTGTCAGCAGCATGATTCTCCGGCAACCTTCGCAACCGCAGCCATGACCGGTAAATCCGCCATGTTCATCATCATGACGACCGTGATCGTTTGTAACCAAAAGAGTTGAATTTCCGGCATAGTGGGGATCGTTTTGTACCATATCCCAGATAACGCCTACCAGTGAATCAGCTTCCCTGATCTGTGTTGTGTATTCTTCCCAGTTGCCGGAATGACCACCGTGGTCGACATCCGCAAAATAGATCAGGGAAAAGCGTGGTCTGTAGTACTGCAAAACTTCCAGGGCTTCAGTACACACATCTTCATCTGTGGCGCCGACACTGTGAAAGTCCGGCCAGTATGCAGGGCCATAATCAGGATGAAAACTGGGTAACCATAACGACGTGAGTTCTTTCAGAACATAATAGTTCTGCCCCTGGTTTGGATTCGCCTGTTTCTGGAAGTATTCGAAAACGGTGGGGAGGGTAGTGTACTGTGTTGATTGTCCATTGTATACTGTATCACGGACTTCAGTCCATGCACCGCACCAGATTGCCGGGATTGCCCTGGATGTGTAGGTGAAGCCGTCGTTGTAGAAGGAATCAACAATGGCTCCTGTTGTGGCGATCTCATTCATGCGAGGAATCAGCGAACGAGAGTCGTCTCCAAAAGTCTCACTATACCTGGCGCCATCAATAATGATGAGAATTACATTTTCCTCAGCGCTTACCTGTTGTATCAGAACAAGTAACAGAATGAAAACTATTTTGAATCGTGGATATATCAATCCCGTATTTCGAGTCATGCTTCAGTTTTCCTGTGTTGATGTTCACGAATCGTAAGCATTTCCAGGACTCCAGTTTCCTTGAAAGATTATTACTCGTGGCTTACATTAGTGTTTTCCCACGCTTGCCGATACGGTTCACTCTGAGAATATAACGCTGTCCCCGATCAAAGTATATAATTAAAGGACTGTCCCGAAGTACGTTTCGCAAAAACGATCTTACGGATAGAAACAGCGGTGAGGGCGATTTTATGGATGAAGAATTTGAGGTTGTCATTATTGGTGCGGGGCCTGCAGGTATTGCAGCCGCTATCCGTCTGGCACAAGCTGGCTTTGAAGAAATTATGGTTTTGGAACGTGGGGAATACCCTGGTTCCAAAAATGTGTACGGCGGAATTCTCTTTACTCACCAACTCTTGAAACTGCTTCCCGATACCTGGGAAGAAGCTCCCCTGGAACGGTCTGTAACCCGTCGCCGTTTCGGCATGTTGTCCGAAGACTCTGAAATTGCGCTGGATGTAAAGGTCGCGCCCTGGCGTGATAAACCATATAACCATACAGTGACAGCGCTTCGTGGCAGGTTTGATCAGTGGTTCGCGGGCCAGGCGGAAGCGCTTGGCGTGAATGTTATCCCGGAGATGATGGTCAGCGAACTGTTGATTGAGGATGACAGGGTTGTTGGCGTCAAGACGGAACCGGGCGGTGACGAGATCAGGGCTAAAATTGTCATCTCTGCTGAAGGTGTACACGCATTCCTGGCGCGTCAGGCCGGATTAATGGCGCCGGTATTGCCGCAAACGCACATGATCGCCAATGTGAAGGAAGTTTTTAGTCTCCCCAAAGAAAAAATCGAAGACAGGTTCATGCTTGAGGGCAAGGAAGGCGTCGCCATGGAGTATTTCGGCGATGTCGTGAAAGGTCGCTTCGGCATGGGATTCGTCTATACTAATGAAGATACCGTCTCGATCGGGTTGGGCCTTACCATCAAGGAACTGATTGCTTCAAAGCAAACCCTGAATGATTTCCTTGAAGGATTCAAGA
Organism: bacterium; assembly: GCA_963669175.1. GTDB lineage: Bacteria > Electryoneota > Electryoneia > Electryoneales > Electryoneaceae. Next base: position 3,632,220 of record OY769902.1, on the reverse strand, counting down.
AGCATCCAACCATCCGCAAGATGCTGGAAGGCGCTGAATCGGTTGAGTACCTGGCGCACATGATTCCTGACTACGGGTACAATCACCTGCCGCATTTTGCCATGCCCGGCCTGATGCTGGTTGGCGATACTGCCGGTCTGATCAATGCCAGCCTGTACCATGAAGGCACCAACCTTGCCATGGGAAGTGGTATTCTGGCGGCGGAAACGCTGATCGAAGCAAAAGAACATGGGCATGAACTGAATACGATGGAAGCGGTAGCGCATTATCGGGACAAGATGGAGAATTCCTTTATCCTCAAGGATATGTTCAAATTCAGAAAGATGCCCGATTTCTTCAACAAATTCCCACATTACCTGAAACAGTATCCAACATTTGTCTCAGAAGTTATCCAGGACTACTTCACCATAGACGAGACGCCCAAACAGGATGTGGAAGATGCAATCCTGAAGCGCGTTAAAGAAGAAATCGGTTATTGGCGTATGGCTGTGGATATGTTCAAAGCCGGGAGGGTGCTGCGATGAGTAAAGAAAATCCGGTAACCATCGAAGATAAACTTGGTCTGAACCAGTACAATTGGGATAAAGCCAGCCATATCCGCGTTGACCAGGAGAAATACAAGGCTGACCCACGGCATCCACGTCCTATTACTTATGTCTGCCCGGCGAAGGTATACGAAGAAGATCCCAATACCGGGGAATGTATCGTTAATCATGAAAACTGTGTTGAATGTGGTACTTGTCACGTAACGTCGCCGGAATACGTTCACTGGTTTTATCCGGTGGGCGGGAAAGGGATTAAATACAGGTACGGATGATGCGATACAGGTTGTTGATCGTCCTTTTGTTGGCAGTCCCTGTTTTTGCACAGGAAACATCGATCGACCCGCTCAATGAAGTAAAGAACCTTTACGATCAGGGAATGCTTGATGAAGCTGAGCTTGTGGCCCTGCGCCATGTAAGCAGGTCTTCATCTCTGTCAGAGATTGACCTGGCAGAATTGCACAGGTACCTGGCCTATATCTCCGTTGCCAGGGGGGACCGTGAAGCAGGCAAAGAGCAGTTTATTAATGCGTTAAGCCTGAATCCACGCTTGAGGGTTGATCCAACATTAACCTCGCCCAAGATCCTTGCAGTATTCAACCAGGCGCGTGATGACTTTAATGCGCTAGGGCAGCAACGCTTTCATTCTACAGACGAAATGCTGATGGCTTGCGCGCTGCGAAACGGTGGCGCCAGGCGTAGCTTGTTCTTCCCCGGATTGGGGCAGCTCTACAAAGGGCAGAAGACGAGGGGATGGACCTATATAGGTATTACAGGAGTCTTGATTGTTGGCTTGGGCGTAGCACAGTCTGAAGTGAACCGTCTGGATGATGATTACCACAACAGTCATAATCCAGACGCCCTTTCCGGGATATACGATGAGTATAAAAACGCCGTCCATATGCGGAATTACGTGGGTATAGCACTCGGTACTGTCTGGGTAGTCAATGTCCTGGATGCCTTCTTTACGCCGCCTGAACTGGAAACGCAAACGGTTATTGAGCCTACTCTGCTCGAAACAGGTATGGGAATCCGTCCCGGTATTTCTTTGCAACTCAGGTTTTAGTGGACCGATTCACATGGATCGTGGGGTAAGGGCGAGTTGGCCGCAAAGACGATTAGATGCAGATATAACGGATTACTTAAACGAGATAAACACGGAAGACAGCAGCCTCGTGACAAGCCCGAAGGGTGCGTACCGCATCGTTCGTGACGTCGTTCCATTCCTTTAAAATACCCTGCTATGATTTGGGAATGCGCCTTGTCTTGCGGCAAAGCGCGCAGCTCAGAAAACACCATTGCAGGTGCAATGACTCACTGATTGTCAAATTATTTGTGCAGTGTTGTGCAAACAGTTTGATAGTTGATGCAAAATATGCACAGCCTGTTCTGACGATGCATGGTTAATTTTCTTGACCTGAAAGTCAATAAACGAAAGAATGGCATCTAAGTCTTTAATTGTCAATGAATTTGTCCTTTCCTGTTTTCAGTCTCCCAGTCGATGATTTCTTGGCATGATGGTTGCATAAACCATGTGCAGAGCTTGCGATTGATCTTTGAATATTTGGAAGGCTTCCTTGGAGCGTTGGCTGGGAAAAGGGCACGATCAACTTAGCACGGTTTCAGCGACCCGGTTGGTGATACATAGCACGATTTCTTTGATTTCGGGTCCAGAACAAGTCACGTCGTTCTCATGCTTTTAGTACGGACTACATGCACGGTTTCCCGTACGGTTTACTTGCACGATCTACCAGCACTGCTACTGGCACGGTAACATGCACTGAAGAACTTACGATTTCGAGATTTGACTACTAGCACGGTTACCTGCACTGACGACTGGCACGGTTTCTTGATTTGATTGCTGGCACGGTTTACAAGCACGGTTTTAAGACGGTTTCAAGGCATACTTCACTTTGTACGGGCTTCCCACCCTGATTGTGAGAACGGCACTGAAGCGCCTCTGGAAGCAGGAAGCCTTCCATAGTTTTACATGCACTGCTTGCTAGGGATTGCATTGAAAAAGATACGGTTCCCGAAGTGTGGCGATCCCCACGCAAGTTCGCCTTCGGCGTTTCCCCTCGACGCCGATTTTCCGACCTCCAAAAAGCCGGCCTTCGGGCCGGCTTTTTGGTTGTCAGAATCCCGATCTGATACATTTCCTCTGTTGCTTCACCAAGTGATTTCCTGATTTGATACACTGTCATCTGAATTGTTCCAACAAAGATAAATGTGCACTCTGCGCGTTGGATTTTGAATTGCACGATCCCAAAAGGATCAAACTGCACAACTAAATCCGCAAGAAAATCGGGACTGCTACACTTTTCTGCAAGCGACATTCTCTGAATACAGGGGTAATGACGGGCTGTACAGATGAATACGGGCAGTCATAACGTAAACAAATAGCAGAAAAGGTAGCTGTCCCAGGATTTTCGGCTAATCTCGAACAACAAACTGGCGAATAATCTGATACAGCTACACTTTTAGGAAACTTGTGATTCAAAGTTCAGATTTCATAAAGATGAAAAGGTAGCAGTCCCATTTTTACCGCCATTTTGTCATCCCGGAAATGCTGTCGTTGAGCGTTGTCCGGGATCTACTCCTCTGGATTCCCTGCTATTGTTGGTTCAACGAGAAGATCAATTATTCGTGACAGGTAGCACTAATTATTTCATCAGACGTGTCTTTTATTGGCCATAGATACTTCTCCCCACACAAAACAGCGAGGCACCCAAAAAAGGCAGATCCCGGAGGATCTGCCTATTCAGGAGGAAGCGCATCAACAGGTGTGGTACGCTTCGAGAAAGCCTGTTCAATGGTCCACTAGTGCCAGTTTAGATCAAGTCTGAGTGTTGAGTCGTTTTTGAAAGTAGTGCGTATAAGGGGTAGGTTAACAAGGAGGTTCTGATGTCTACCCCAGTGAAGCTTCGTTCTTTGACAGTCGATGAAGGTCATTCCCTTCAACGGATTCGTGATCGTAGTCCTGATCCCGTAGCCCGTCGCCGTGCGATGATTTTGTTGGCGACAGATACCGGCCTGTCCCCTGTGCAGCTTCAGCAGCAACGGATGGGGCATGCCAGTTACATCCGCAAGATCGTTCATGCTTTCAATGAACAGGGTCTTTCCTGTGTTGGCAGTCAGTACAAAGGCCAGAAGCCGCTCAAGTTCGATGCTGCTGTCCAGAAGCAGATCGTTGACGTTGTTGTTACGCCGCCAGACCATCTCGGCTTACCCTTCGGCCAATGGTCCCTGGAGAAGCTTCGCGATTATCTGGTCGCAGAAGGCATCATCGAATCGATCAGCCTGCCGCACCTGCGCTGGTTGCTGCACAAGAATAAGATCAGCTATCAGCAGAGTAAGACATGGAAACAGTCTCCGGACCCCGAGTTTGACAGAAAAAAAAACGCATCCGACGTCTCTATGACGCGCCGCCGAAGGCAAACCGGCGCGTGATCTGCTTTGACGAGTTCGGGCCGCTGGAGATCCGGCCCCACGCGGGTGCGAGCTGGCATCCTCACAAGCAACCCGTCCGTCTGCCGGCTACCTATACGCGTACCCATGGCACGCGCTATCTGCTGGCAGCGTATGACATCCACAGTGATCAATTGTGGGGCTGGCAACGTCCAAACCAGCGGTGGCCAGAGGTGTTGGCGTTCTTCAAAAACATTCGGAAACGTTATCCGTCCACTGTCCGGCTCTACATCATCCTCGACAACCGTGGCTCGCATAAAAAAGCAGAAATCAGACAATGGGCCAAACGAAACCGGGTCACGCTGGTCTTCACGCCGACCTATGCATCATGGCTGAACCGCATCGAAGCTCACTTCGCCGCATTGAAAAAATTCGCGCTACGAGGACGAACCTTCATGGACCATCAAGAACAGGGCCAAGCTATCCAGGCTTATCTGCGATACCGAAACAAACACAAGCTGAAAGGTCAGTCAGACCATCGCGATAAACGAGTTAACTTGATCTAAAATGGCACTAGTTACGTTCAGTCTGGATCCAGCCGTTCAGCCAGTTGTCGCTGCCGAATGCACCGATGAAACCGGCATCATCGAACCAACTGTCGGACGGGGACGCCGCGCCGGAAAGCGCCGGGCTGCTGCCAGTCGGCAGGTAGTTCGGGGACGTGAAGTTGAACGCATCGGTCAATGCTGGGTCAACTTCCTGGTTGTTTGTGTTCAATGTGGTCATGAACTGCTCTGCTGTGAACGGAATCACGCTCGGATCAGCATCGCCGCCGTCAGCCGCCAGACCGCCGTCGCAATTGTAGAAAATGCTGTGGTCGACGATCAGGGTGCCATTCAGCACGCCATTCGCATCATCCCAGCTCTCGGTATAGGTCGCGTTGTGGTCGAGGCGGACACCTTCATCACCGAAGTTCATCACGATGGCGTTGTAAATGTTCGCGCCGGTGCCTTCACGAAGCAGCATACCGATATCAGCACTCTGCTGACCGGCGAGGGTCACGTTGTAAATCGTCGGCAGGGCGCGCGGGGTCGCCAGGTTGTCTTCGGAGCTGTTGTCGCATTCGAAGCCCTGGTCACCGGCGTCATCATACTGCTGGGCTACCCAGTATTGGCCTTTACCACGCCAGCCATCGGTCCAGTCGAAGTTGTCGTCGCCAATGCCTGTTGTATAGGCATATTTCAGGTTGACGGTGCCACCGAAGAACTCGATGCCGTCGTCAGAGTTCATGTGAACCTGGATATGGTCAACGGTTGTACCGTTCCCAACGCCCTGGAAAGCGATACCGTTCAGCTCGTTCTCCGGGCTGATTTCCTGACCGGCCCATTCGACACGCACATACTGCAGGTAACCGCTGTTATCAGAATCATCATTGCCACCATACCAGCCTGTAGAACCTTCACCCCAGGCTTCTTCGCCGGTGTTCAGTGTGGCCAGACCATTGATGATAAGGCCACCCCAGTCACCACGACCACGGTCGCCGGCATTCTTGTCGGAGGTCATCACGATCGGCGCATCTACTGTGCCGCGAGCGTCAATCATACTGCCACGCGCCACGATGAAGGTACCCAGTGTAGAGCTCTCACCGTAGATATAGGTGCCGGGTTCAATCGTTACGTTGATGTTGTTTTGGTCGTTACCGAAGAAAACATTGCCACGCAGGATATATGTCTTGTTGTTTTCAAGAATGATATCCTCAACGATAGTACCGGACAGGATTATGATGTCCGAAGGAATAGTGAAGGTCAGGTGGGTGGACCAGCTACCGGAACCGGCCTTGACATGCCAGTAATAGGTTGTGTTGGCTGTCAGATCGGACACGGCCAGGGTGTGGGTTGTTTCACTACCGGTATAGGTGTCTACGATGCTGCTGAAATCGCTTGCGTCGGAAACTTCCAGGGTGTACTCGGAAGCGCCATCCACGCTACCCCATTCAAAAACGATATCACCTTCTTCAAATTCGGAACCGGATTCCGGAGCTTCCGGGATCGGGGTGCCTGTGGCCTGAACAACGACCTGGACGGAACCGGTGGCAGTGTTGTCAGCTTCATCGGTCACGGTTACGCTGATGGTGTAGGTGCCTTCAGTCGTCGGGGCCGTGTAGGTGACGGAAGCGGTATTGGTGGCGCTCAGGGAACCCTGCGAAGCGGACCAGGCATATTCCAGGGCGTCATCATCGGGATCTGTTGCAGATACGGTAAGGGTAGATGTCTCACCACCATAGACGGCAACCGGGTTGGCGGTCACACTGGTGATCTGCGGGGCATGGTTTGTTTGAGGATCATCATCGTCATCATCGTCACTGCAACCAATGGCCATCAAAAGTCCAAAGGACAGGCCTAGAATAAGCAGGACGGAAAACCATCTCAACTTCATGGTACTCTCCACGTTTTTTCTTGAACATAGTTTTCCCTGCCTTTGCAGGGACTTTGTCAGCCGGGAAAGTGAGATGGTAGAGTGTCTGCAAGGTTAGAATTTGTTTAAGGAATACTCACAATCAAATCGGAGTTGGGAATCTACAAAAAAGTGTTGGGGTGTATCGCTTATAAGGATCGTATATATTTTATTGTTAACAGGATAGGTTGTAATTCTGAATTTTACTGATACCAGGCATATGCTCTCAGTATACCAGAAACAGGAAATGATAGTTGGAGGAAATGGTTGGAGATATGTTCTGTCTGTATTGGGAAAGTATTAGATAAATAAGCGATGGCCAGTATTCCCTTATGATTTCAAAGCCAAACGTATTAAGTCTTCTACATTTCCATCTTCGCCGACCTTTTTAGCTGCTTTCCCGACAGCTTTCTCAGCTTGAGCCGGGTTGAAGCCCAGGGCGATCATTCCTTGCACGGCATCATAAATCGCCCCGGAGCCGCCAGAATAACCGCTATCACCTGCCTCTGACCCCTCGAGAGCTGAATCATCGGCTTTTCCGAAAACATTTCTCAGTTCAATGACCATACGTTCGGCCAGTTTGCGCCCAACCCCCGGAGCAGCGGTTAACCGTTTCCAGTCACCAGCACGGACAGCGTCCTGAAGAGTCCTGACTGATAGAGAGGAGAGGATTGCCTGACCGACCTTGGGACCGACACCACTGACACTGATCAGTCGAAGAAAAGCTTCACGTTCCGCTTTTGTGGAGAAGCCGAAGAGGATGAGGGCGTCTTCACGTACATGCAGATAGGTCATGAAGCAGAATCGTTTCGCACGACCAACCGCTTCATAAGTGTTCAGCGTGATATGGAGAAAAAAACCGACACCACCCACGCTGACTACAGCGTGAGTGGGTTCGATGGAAAGAATGTCGCCTTCTATACGGTCAATCATTGTTCTCTCAAGTGAAAAAAGTGAAAAAAGCAAAGAAACTTGCCCGGTCATACCTGAACGGGGAGAAATAAGTTATTAAACCATATAAACCATCATTGTAGTTCTTCGTGAAAATCTACTTGCCATATTTGAATTGGACAAGCAGATCAATTCCTAATTCCTAATTCCTAATTCTATTTCACTCCCGGTCCTTGTGCGCTGCCGCCCGAGCGTGGGTCTGCGCCACCGTAGTAGATGCCGGTTTCCTGGTCGATCATCACCGCATGCACACCACTGCTGACCCACTTGCGGACGACCTTATGACCCATACGAAACAACTCGGCCGCACAATCCGGGCTGATGTCCCAGTCTACCCAGAGCTCGTCCGGAATCCACTGGTTGTGAATACGTGGGGCTGAAACGGCTTCCTGTACATCCAGCTCGAAATCGACCACATTCAGGAAGGTTTGCAGGGTGCCGGTGATAATCTTCGGTCCGCCTGCCGCGCCGACCGCCATGAAGGGCTTTCCGTCTTTCAGGACGATTGTCGGAGTCATGCTGGAAAGGGGACGTTTACCCGGCGCTACCGAGTTGGCTTCTTTACCGACAAGGCCGAAGAAGTTTGGCTGACCCGGTGCGACGGCGAAGTCATCCATCTCATTGTTCAGGAAGATGCCAGTATTGCCAAGCACAACACCGCTACCGTAGCCCGTGTTGATCGTTGCCGTCAGTGCGACCATGTTGCCCCACTGATCGATCACGGACAGGTGAGTGGTATGTTCGCTCTCATGGTAGTTCTCAAACATGGCCGGATTACCCGGGCCTTCAAAACGATCGCTCCACAGGTCCGGTATCTGGGAACGCAGGTAAGCAGCGTAATCCTTACTGATCAGACCTTCCACGGGAATATCAATAAATTCAGGATCACCGAGATATTCGGCACGATCCGCAAATGCCGCTTCCATTGCTTCGCCCAGGTGGTGGTAATAACGCGCGGAATTGCGTCCGAACTGGGACAAATCCCAATCTTCCAGGATGTTCAGAATCTGGATCAGGTGAACGCCACCGGAGGAGGGGGGGGCCATGGAATAGATATCGTATTCGTGATAGGTGCCATGCACAGGTTCACGAATGGTGATCTCAAAGTTGGCCAGGTCTTCGGTCGTAATCAGGCCGCCGTTCGCCGCCATGTAGCGTGCGATTTCCTGCGCTGTTTCACCGGTGTAGAACTCGCTTCGGCCATTCTTGGCGATTCGCTTAAAGGTTTCCGCCAGATCTTTCTGTACCAGTTTGTCGCCCGCTCCCCAGGTCGTACTGTCATTCTTGAACATGATCGCCTTTGTGGTCTCAAACATGCCCAGTTTGGGGGCAAGGTAAGCGAAATAGGCCGCCTGGCCGGGAGTGACAACAAAACCGTCTTCCGCGGTTTCGATCGCCGGTTTCATCAGACGTTTGCGGCTCATGGTAGCGAACTTCTCAAAGGCGTACTCGCGTGCTGCTACAGATCCCGGCACACCCCCCGCCAGAATACCCGTCGTGGACAGCCCGGGAATAACCGCGCCGGTGGAATCGACATACATGTCACGCGTGGCTGCCGCCGGTGCGACTTCGCGTCCGTCGATGGTCGTCACTTTGCCGGTTTTGGCGTCGTAGATCACCCAGAACTCACCACCGCCGATACCCGCGCTGTAGCCTTCAACCACGTTCAGCATGTAGGCTGTGGCAAGAGCTGCATCAATCGCATTACCACCTTCTTCCAACACCTTTGCGCCGGCTTCTGTCGCCAGGGGATCAGCGCTGGAAACCATGCCTTTTTTACTCCAGGCGGGTGGAGGCGCTGCTGCAAAAGCGGAAAAACAACTGACTGCCAGCAGGGACAGGACGAGTGCAATACGTACCAAGTGGGAAATGCGCGTTTCCATCGACAGAGTTCCTCCGTGGGATCAGGTTTGCCGGAGAAAGTACGTTTGAGCGATTCTTTATGCAAGTTGCTGGTTCAATGTGCTGCCAGTAACAGCATTTTCCGTCTCTATAGAATAGTCGCTGATACCGCACAAATGGAATGTTAAAAATGAACAGCGATTTCTCAACTTTTTATTTGGTGCCTCTAACCTTATTAAATGAGTTGGGAGAGCATCTTTGCATGTGATAAAAATGCACAAACTGGGAGCATCAACTTTTTCTTACCTGTTGAAATAGAATAGGTTAGGCGTAAGTGATGTCCGTTTCAGGCTTTTGCCTTCTTGTCACTCTTACCCTATCTTGTGAAACCTCAAAAACTCTGCACTGAAAGAAGGAGCTTGCCGTGAAAGAGGGCGTGTTTGTAATCAATCCCGGCTCCACCTCCACGAAGGTTGCAGTATTCGATGGAGAACGGGAACTCTGGAAAGAGAATACGACTCACGACGTACAGCAGTTGAAGCAGTATCCTACGGTTGCAGCGCAACTGGATTTCCGTTACGAACAAATTAAGGCTGCAATTCCCGACGAATTTCGTGATGGCTGGAAGATTGTCATAGGCCGTGGCGGCCTGGTTCGTCCCATCGCCGGTGGCGTCTATACTATCGACGACGAATTGCTGGACGATGTTAGCAACGCGCGTCATGGCGAACATGCCAGCAACCTGGGGCCGATGCTTGCCAAGCGTTTCGCCGATGCCCTGGGGATTCCCGCCATCATTGTTGATCCGGTGACCACGGATGAATTCGGTCCGATTCCGCGTATCAGCGGCGCTGTCGGAATCGAACGCTTGTGTCGTTCGCATGCGTTGAACATCAAGGCGATTGTCCGACGTGCTGCAAAAGAGTTGGACAAGCCGATTCCGGACACCAGGTTTGTGGTCTGCCATATGGGAAGCGGGATATCGGTAGCGGCGCTGGATGGTGGACGTATTGCCGATGTCAACGATGCCCAGCTCGGTATGGGACCGTTCGGGCCGGAACGTGCTGGCGCGCTTCCGCTGAAGGGTGTTCTGAAGCTTTGTAAGGAAAAGGGCTACGATGATGCACGGCGGATCCTGGCGCGTGAAAGTGGATTTGTCGGCTATTTCGGCACGGCCAACCTGGTCGAAGTAGAAAAGATGATTGATGATGGCAATGAACAGGCGTTGCTTGTGTGGGAAGCTCTGGCCTACCAGGTCGCCAAGGAAATCGGCGCCATGGCTGCAGTATTGCACGGTGGGCTGGACGGTATCCTGATGACCGGCGGCATGATGTTTTCAAAACGATTGTACGATGAGATTACGAAATATGTCAGTTTCCTGGGACGGATGTTCTACTATCCCGGGGAAGAAGAGATGCTCTCAATGGCGCAGGGTGCGTTGAGGGTACTTCGTGGAGAAGAAGAAGCCAAGCAATACGGGAGTAAGGGATGAGTGACAACAAGAACAAGGTGCTGATGTTCGGCAACGATGCGATCGCGCATGGCGCCCGTGAAGCCGGCTGCTATTTCGGCGTTGGCTATCCGGGCACCCCATCCAGCGAGATCCTCGATGCTTTCGTTAAATTCCCGGGGATTTATGCCAAGTGGTCACCCAACGAAAAAGTCGCGGTTGAAGTAGGCATTGGCGCTTCTGTTGCCGGTAGTCGTACGCTGGTAACCATGAAGCATGTCGGTGTCAACGTGGCCATGGATCCGTTGATGACCTTCACCTACAGCGGTGTGCGCGGCGGCTTTGTCCTGGTCAGCGCGGACGACCCGGACATGCACTCCAGCCAGAACGAACAGGATAACCGCATTATCGGCAAGTTCGCCAAGATGCCGGTGTTCGATCCCAGCGACAGCCAGGATGCTCACGACTATACGAAACTGGCCTTCGAAATTTCGGAGAAGTTCAATACGCCGGTGATGTTGCGTGAAACGACACGCATCGCACACGCGCAAGGGTTGGTGGAACTCGGTGAATGGGCTGAACCGGTCAAGGGAAAGACCTTTGAACGTGAGATCAGCCGTTTCGTCATGATGCCGAATTTTGCCCGTCCACGTCACACATTCGCTGAACAGCGCGCGCTGGATATGGCGAAGTTCAGCGATGAATGGGAAGGCAACATCCTTGATCTCAAGGACAAGAAAATCGGTATTATCACCAGCGGTGTTGCCTATCAGTATGTAAAGGAACTGTTGCCCGACGCCAGTTTCCTGAAGATTGGCCTTGTCTGGCCGTTCCCGGCAGAAAAAGCACACAAGCTGGCCGAGTACTGCGAACGTGTGCTGGTAGTAGAAGAGCTGGAACCCTTCCTCGAGGATGAGGCGAAGATCATTGGCCTGCAGGTGGAAGGCAAGAAGTATTTCCCGCGTGAAGGCGAACTGAACCTGGACAAGGTAGCGCAGGGCCTGTTCGAAGCCGGAATCCTGGACAAGGCGCCGGTTGTCAAGCAGGGCACACCTTCGATCCCACGTCCGCCGGTCCTTTGTGCCGGTTGCCCGCACCGTGGCATTTACATGGCGCTCAAGAAAGTCAACGCGGACGTATTCGGCGATATCGGCTGTTATACCCTCGCAGCTTTACCGCCGCTGGAAACGGTCCATACCTGTTTCTGTATGGGCGCGAGTATCGGCAACGCGGTAGGCGCTTCGTTGAACCAGGAGGAGCAGAAGAATCCGGCCGTAGCGGTTATCGGTGACGGCACCTTCATGCATAGCGGCATTACCGGCTTGCTGGACCTGGTGACAACCAACGCCAACGCGACCGTAGTCATCGTAGACAACAGCATTACCGCCATGACCGGCGGTCAGGTCAACCCACAAACCGGGATCGACCTGATGGGCAATACCGTTCCCGCGGCCGACCTGATCAAGGTTTGTAAGGGGATCGGGGTTGAAAAGCTCGAAGTGCTGGACACTTATGACTATGAAAAGGCCGTTGAGCAACTCAAGTCGGCGATTGATTTCGAAGGCCCGGCAGTTGTGATTGCTCGCCGTGCCTGCGCATTGTTCCCGAAGAAAATCCGTCCGAACGCTTACGTGGTCAACGAAGATTGTAACGGCTGCGGCAAGTGCCTGAAGATCGGTTGCCCTGCCATTATCGACAGTGGTAACAAGACGAAAAAGGGCCTGGCAATCGCGGCCATTGATCCGTCCGCCTGTACCGGTTGTACCCTGTGTTCGCAGGTCTGCCCGGTGGATGCGATTCACCCGATGAACGAGGAGGTGACAGCATGAGCAACGATACCATGTATAATGTGCTGATCGTGGGTGTCGGTGGTCAGGGCGTCGTGCTGGCGTCCAACATCATGTGTGCCGTCGCCACCGAAGCCGGATACGATGTGAAGAAGTCCGAGATTCACGGCATGAGCCAGCGTGGCGGTGTGGTTTCCAGCCACGTCCGTTTCGGAACCAAAGTCAACAGCCCGTTGATCGCCTCCGGCCAGACCGATGTTCTGCTGGCCTTCGAAGCGGCTGAAGCCCTGCGTTGGGCGCATGAGGTCAAAGAAGGCGGCCTGATGATCGCCTCGACCCAGCAGATCAAACCGCCGTCAGGTGGGGGACGTAAAGCCCCACAATACCCGACAGACGCCCTGGAACAGACGAAAGGCATCTGCGCCGGCCGTCTGGTGACCATCGACGCGGAAGCGATCGCGCTGGAACTCGGCAACCCGCGCCTGACCAATACCATCCTGCTCGGCGCCATGTCCAACGGCTTGGATATCCCGGAAGAGGCTTGGCTGGACATGATCCGTAAGATGGTACCGCCGAAAACGATCGATCTGAACGTAGCCGCGTTTAAGAAGGGTAGAGAAGCGGTGTAAGATTTATTGATATGAGCAAAGGATAGTTGGGTAGAAAAGCAGTTGCGTGAAAAATGTGACTGTATGGTGAAAAATGGGACTGTTACCTTTTCATCATCAGTACATACAGGACTTCAAATCAGTAATAGTCGAAAAGGTAACTGTCCCGGATTTTTCACATGGTCTTCGCGTGAGATCAGCTAGAAAATCCTGGGACAGCTACCTTTTCTGCTTTTTTAAGCTATAAAAACCAGTATTCATTAGTGCAGTCAGACATTGACAATGTGTTCAGTGAATATCTCTGGCAGAAAAGAGTAGCAGTCCCGATTTTCCTGTACAACAAGAATGGAGGGATATTATGTCTAGGATTGGACGAATCATTATTCCTGAAGTACCATATCATGTTACTCAGCGAGGGAACAATAGACAAAAGATATTCTTCGAAACTAAAGATTATCAGATTTATTTGTCTTTCCTGAAAAAGTATGCGAGCCGGTATAAATTACAAATTTATTGCTATTGTATAATGCCGAATCATATTCATCTGATAGCATATCCTACAGAAGAAACCTCACTTACAAATACTGTTTCAAGAACCAATATGATGTATACACGTTATAGAAACGAACTTGACGCGCGTTCTGGCCATCTGTGGCAAGGAAGATTCTACTCTTGTGCTATGGAATCCGTACATTTATATCGTGCTGCGAATTATGTTGAGAATAATCCGGTTCGATGCGGATTAGTAAAAACGCCTGATCAATGGCCTTGGTCAAGCGCTTTAAAACATTTGTCCGGGAAATTGGATGTTTTGGAGACAGATGCAAAATGGCCGGATGAGGAAACAATTGCGGATTGGCCTGCTATCCTCAATATGAAGCAAGAAACAGAAACACTTGATGCACTCAAACGAGCAACTGAAAGTGGAAGACCCTACGCGTCGGAAGAATGGATAAACAACCAGGAATTGGTTATTGGCAAGAAATTCCCGAGATCAGGACCAGGACGGCCGAAATCTTGAATATGTATGGATTGAGAAAGAATTGTTCTGGTAGCTATTGGTTGATGAAAGAAAAGTTGGGTGAAAAATGGGACTGTTACCTTTTCATCTTAAATAAGCACAGGATTTTAAATCAGAAATTGGTGAAAAGGTAACTGTACCAGATTTTTCACCCGTGTGAAGATCGATACTAACCGGAAAATCCTGGGACAGCTACCTTTTCTGCTTTATTGTACTATGAAGTCAAGTCTTTATCAGTGCAGCCAGACATTGGTTTGTGTTTAGGAAATGTCGCTGGCAGAAAAGAGTAGCAGTCCCGATTTTCCGGTTTACTGTTCCAGCACATAGTACACTTCCACTGTATCCACCTCAGCTTCCCAGTATTCCGCTTCGAAATACAGTGGCACTTGCACGTAGTGGTCACCTGTAGAATTTCCCCAATCCAGGTCAGACAGAACCAAGTCAACATAGCCTCCCGCATCAGTCTGGATAATCGGTGTCAACACATAGCCATCCAGCGAAGTCTCGATCTCCGGGGTACGCCAGGGCAGACCAACAGCAGGCTCACCATCGCAAAACACCTGCAGACGGATTCGTAAGGTGTCGGGCGGATTGTCCCTGGTGAAGGTCACAGTAAAGGGTGAACAGGGAGGATCGACCAGTGTTACCAGGTATGTCATCGGTTCACTGGTATTCACAGCGTTGTTCTCAGCGCATCCGCACAGTGCCAGCACGAACAGCAAAAGAAGCCAGGTCAGCATAGAACGCATACAAGTTCCCCAAAGCACAGGTATTGGCAAAACGAAACAGGGGATGCGTTTGTCGATGCAGGATACTTAAAATTAACGCCAGGAATGGTAAAGAGCAACAGGAAATAACATGGTAAACGAAAAATCCATTGTAGTGATCCTTGACTTGGGTGGTACACTATAGTAAATTAGTGGTAACTATAGTGGATATCGAGGGAGCATGGAAAAGCTGGGGCAGGAGTTAAAAGCGGTTCGTACAGCGCGTGGATTGAGCCTGGCGGCAGTGTCGGAACCGGCGAAGATTTCCACGGCGTACTTGCAGAAACTGGAGAATGGTATGGTACAGAGTCCATCACCACGAGTGTTGAAACGTCTGGCGGAGGTACTGGATACCCCGTACGAACGTCTGATGGAACTGGCCGATTATATCGTGCCGGGAGTATCGGGCGAAGGGGGGAAGCCGACGTTTCTCGAAGCCGCGTTGCGGCATGAGGAGTTGAGCGAGGAGGAACAAAGAGCGGTATTGGCCTTTGTTTCGTATCTGAAGGGTGTTCGGCCAAAGGGAGCCGGGAAAACAGTTGAAAAAGCGGAGAAATAATGAAAATCGAGTAGTGAAAGAAAATAATTTTGCTGCTCACAAAAATATGTGCAAACAATCGAGGCGCTCGTTTCGTCAGGTCTTGACGCGATGCCCTTTTCTTGTTTTTTACTGCAATTTCAAACACCTGTACGACTTCACAACTACTATTTCGTATAATAGCTTGTCATAAGGCATCACGTTGTGACCTGACGACTGCGAGAATTCTGATACAAGTGGCAGGTCACAACGCGACGAAAATTTGTTGAGAGGCGGTTTCTGTACTATCGTGCATTCAGGAAAACATACCTAAAATCGAAGATGGACTGTCGCGTCAAGACCTGCCACAACATTTCGCGGATGCATAAAATCTAGTGAGGAACCGATAATTTCTATCTTGTGTGGCCCGGTGTGCTTGCACCCGGGCTGTTGTCATACTCACACCAGCGTGCTTTGCAATGCCCGGGTGCGAGCACGCCGGGCCACACGGTTGTGCTTCCTGTTTTTCGTGTCCTTCAAGTTATATCACCTCCCAAAGCCATAACCAATCGCTGTGTCCTAAAAAGAAATTTGGGATATAACCTCTCATGGAGCAAAAAATATAGACCAAATCATTGACATAGTCAATGACGTGATCTATATTCTGTCATGGAAAAGAAGAAACCACTTTTGGATCAGGTTCATCATCATGGTGATGAGCCGCATTTATTCAGGACGATCGTACGGACAAACCGGGCGTTGATGGCTGGATTCTCCCGAACAGTAGGGATGCCGTCGTCACGGTTCGGACTGATGAGGCTGCTGGCTGCTTCTGAGCGAGAGCTGGGGATCATGGATCTGGCCCGAATTCTCAACATAAACGCAGCGGCGGTAGTACGGCAGGTGAAGGCGCTGGAAGAGGAGGGACTGGTTCAACGTGTCCCTGATCAGCGAGACGCCAGGCGAAGCTACGTTGCCCTGACAGAAGAAGGGATCAGACTTTTCCAAACAACACATAGTCGTGTTCATGAGCTGGAAAACCTTTTCGCAGAACGGTTGGACAAGGATGAGATAGCGACTACGGTGAAGGTTTTACAAACGGTACGAGGTTTTCTTGATGACTTGTATCGAGATGGACAATCAGATTGGGGCATGTCAGACAGAGGGCCCGAATGAAGCTGTTTCACAGGAAAAAGGTACATCATACGGATCATATCGAGATCTTTCCGCCGCGGTGTATCGCCTGCTGGAATTGTGTGGAAGCATGCAAGAACGGCGTACTTGGGAAGATTGATATTCCTTTCCACAAGCATGTACGAATAGAGCATGCTGAAAACTGCACGGGTTGTTTGAAATGTATTAAAGCCTGCCAGGAAGAGGCGATACATATCAACCGGCGGGAAAAGGCAATGGTATAGGAATATACCAAACTGGTGAGCAATGTTTCAGAGTTGGCAAGGTCGCATTATCATTGTTGCAAATGCAGTAAATATTGACAGGATGTATGATATTCCAGGTATAGTGCAGCAACCTCCTGAAGTGATCATACCTTTTAAACTCATGGCAAGCAGTAAGAGCGTGAGGACTGTGAGGCGAGAACCGGGAACGATTTCAGGTTGCGCTCGGTGAAGGATTCTGTGAACTTGCTGGGAACCAGAAGGAGATAAATACTACGAACGGGAAAGCCAGACGAGATATTGTTGTAAACGGACCAATCGGACGTGCAATATATACGCTTGCCATGCCCATGTTTTTCGGCATCTTGGCAATGAATGCGTTCAATCTCGCGGATACATGGTATGTTTCACAGTTGGGAAGCGAGGAGCTGGCGGCGCTCAGTTTCACTTTTCCTGTTGTGATGTTGTTGAATGGCATCACCATGGGGATTGGCGTGGGCTTAACCGCGTCAATTTCTCAGCTTGTCGGCAAGGATGACATGGGACAAGTGCGTTTGTTTGCACGTGATGGTCTTATGCTGGCAATGGGGATCGTTGTTGTGTTCACATTTCTTGGACTGGCGACAATAGATCCTATTTTCAGGTTGTTGGGCGCTGAACCGGAAATCATGCCCATTATTCGGGAATATATGCGTATCTGGTATCTTGGGGCTGCTGCTGTTGTTATTCCCATGGTAGGCAATTCAGCGATACGCGGTACAGGAGATTCCGTAGCGCCGGCGTGGATCATGGGAATTGCTTCGGTTATCAACATTATTCTTGATCCATTGATGATCTTCGGTGTTGGACCATTCCCGGAAATGGGAGTAAAAGGTGCGGCGCTGGCGACAGTTATCGCACGAGTAACAACTGTTTTTGCTGCGCTGTATATCCTGGTGGTCCGTGACAAGCTCGTTTCAATCAAACCGCCCAACATGAAGAGGATGATAGCGCGCTGGTGGCATATATTTGAGGTCGGTGGGCCTGCTGCGCTGACGATGATCATGTTACCGGTTACGGCAGGAATCCTGACCAAGATTATCGCTGTCCATGGTCATGAGGCGGTTGCTGCTTATGGAGCCGGAACACGTATCGAGATGTTTGCCATGATGCTGCCGGTGGCTGTTGGAACCGGATTAACAGTATTCGTGGGGCAGAATGCAGGGGCCGGACGGTATGACCGGATGAAACGTGGCATCAGCCTGTCAGCAAAGTTTGTCCTGGTTGTCAGTGTCGTTATCCTGGGACTGATCATGCTCGCGGCGCAGCCTCTGGCAAAAGCATTTGCGGATGAAGAAGCCGTAATTGCCCCACTGGTTCTTTTCCTGCATATCGGAATAATCGGTTTCGTCTTTGATACCTTATTCAGTATATCTGTAAACTCGCTGAATGCCTTACGTCATGCCGGACGGGGATTGGTGTACAACCTGTTTCGGATGTTTCTGTTTATCATTCCATTGAGTTGGGCTGGCTCCACTTGGTACGGTTTAACTGGAATGTTTTCCGGGTTTGCTGGCGGGAGAATGATTGCCGGTATCCTGGTTTATTTTGTGCTCTGGAGATGGATAAACCGGAATTACCAGGAATCATCAACACGGGAAGTAGTGTTGTAGATTATTTTCAGCGCTTGACGATTCACGTCAGATTTACATCCGGAAGTGTGTCTTTCCGGGTGAAATAAAATTTGCGTATATTCGCAATTCTGTAAAAAACCATTAACACCTGATTCATTGTCAGGGAGACGCAGATGACGTCCTCAACAGATTTAAACGAGAAAAAGAACAAAGCAGATGCAATAGTTGAAGTCCGGAGGATTCAACCAGCGGATATAAAGGAGCTGGTCAAGGTGCATCGCGAAGCTTTTAATGGATATATGAGCACACGCATAGGCGATAACTATATAGCTGTATTTATCAAATGGTTCATCAAGGTGGAAGGCAATATCGCAGAAGTAGCGACCATTGATGGCAGACCTGCCGGGTATGTTGCTGGAAGCAATGCTGCGTATGATCCGGCAAAAACCTATGGTGTTATCCTGGCGGGGATATGGGGAATCTTGACTCACCCGAAAGTCTGGTTTCAGGAAGATGTAATTGCCAATGTCAAATCACGATTTCGAACTGGCGTCAATATCCTTAGAAAGAGAAGCAGGAAGAAAAAAGCAAATGTTGAAACATATTTGCATCAGATGAAACTGAAGGATGGCAAGGTTTTACGGAAAATCGGACTGGCGAGTATTGCCGTAGCGCCCTGGGCGCAGGGATATGGCCTGGGGGGGAAACTGATGAAAGCCTTTGAGGATGATGCCAAAGCGATGAATTATAACAGGATGCAGCTATCGGTGTACAATGATAATGATGGCGCAAAACATGTGTATGAAAAATATGGTTGGAGACTGGACAAGATTTACAACGGCAATACCTGTTTCTATATCAAAGATATTTGAGATGAATTATCAAACAAGACGGCAGGATTCGAGCAGCGTGGTATCAGCAAACAGTGAATATGGAGGGCCATCGGCAATAATATTACCATTGTTCAGGATGAGTACTCTTCCGCACAAGTGTAACACGGCTTCCAGATCATGCGAGACAACAATCATGGCCTGAGGAAGCTTGGCCAGCAAAGCAATCATCTCCCGCTTCCCGGCTGGATCAAGACTGTTGAAGGGCTCATCCAACGCGAGAACTTCAGGTCGCATCGCCAGCAATGTTGCAAGCGCGGCTCGCTTTTTCTCGCCAAGGCTCAAGTGAAAGGGAGGTCTTTCTTCAAAGCCTTCCAATCCCACTGCATGAATTGCTCCCTGGACTCGATCTTTTAATTCTTCCCTGGAAATTACCTGGCGACGTGGGCCGAAAGCGACATCATCACAAACCGTCAGGTTGAAGAGCATGTCATCCGGTTGCTGAAACATGAGCCCAACGGTTTCACGCGCCAGGTTACGATTTCGCTTTCCCACCACAACTCCTCTGATTGAGTACGTGTCCGGAGGGCAGAGAATAGAGCCATTCAGATGAAGCAGGAGGGTTGATTTCCCAGCTCCGTTCGGGCCAACGATGCCAAGCCGTTCGCCTTTCTCCAAGGTAAATGAAATGTCTCGCAGGGCAACTCGCCCATCCGAGTACGTGTAGCTGAGTTTTTCGACTGTCAGCAAGGGATCTGATTTTATAATGGACATATTCGAATAACCAATGCTATAACAATGAAACAGACGGGTAGTATCAACTGCTGAATTCCCACTTCCTGTTTCGATTCCACCTGTACCGGAGAGCTGTATCCTCTTGCCTGCATGGCGAGGTGAATTCGTTCGCCATGCTCCATGCTTCTCAAGAATTGTGCGCCAGCGAGATTTCCCAAAGGCGCGATCTGTAGCAGATGTTTGAGTTTTAATCCACGCGCCAGTGCAGTCATACGCAATCTTGTGAAGTCTCTTTCGAAGACGCCCATATACCGGATGGTCATCTCAATCAATTCCACAAAGAAAGCTGGGACGTGTAGTTGCCGCATTGCTGATCCGATTTTTACGGGGGAATGTGCCATCCCGAATAAAAGGAGCAGCCAGGTTGAGAGCAGAGCCTTAGTAAACAACCAGGCAGCGAATTGAAGGTGCTTGGGGGAAAAGGACGGCAACGCTGTATGCCAGATATCAACTGATTTTCCGGGAACGCTCAGAAATAAGGACGACAAAGCAACTGCGGTCAGGAATGGAGAAAGCAGTACTAGTCTTGATACCAGTTTCAGAAAAGAAACTTTGCTTGCCATAAGCAGGCATAATGCCAGTATCGCAAAAGCCAGCATATGATGCCAGAAGAGCGCCGGGGTAGATGCCACGATAAAAATGACACTTGCAGTAACAAGAAAATGGCCTGCAGGCAATAAGGTGAAACTGGCACTACTGCCCGACATTCTTTCACTACTTCTCACTGCTTAAACTCCCTGCGCTGCAACAGGATTTTCCCCAACGCTACTCCTATTACGCAAACAAGGATAGTGCCCAACAAGCCGGCGAACGAGGTTGCCAGAGAATCATTCCTGAAAAGAGTTACCTGGTAATCCGGCGCTGGTGAGTTCGACCATGCTGCTGGAGTCTCCTCTGCAAGTTGGATGAATTCCTTATCTTCAGCAACCTTTTCCAGGCCGTCCGGATGGGAAGAGGCGAAAGGGGATACCAGGGCGCCCATCAAAAGAGATAGCACGAATCCAGCCAATAGAAATGAACGCTTCATATGGCTACTCCTGATGTAACGCGTGAGATTGGATCAGATCAGGACGAACATTCCGCACCATGCTGTAGGCAGCCACCGTAATCATCGCTTCACCGACGCCAATAACCGCATGAACGCCAACCATGGCCGGTAATACAATAGACAGGGTTGAGGTTCCCGAAAGCGCCAATTCCAATGATGCAGCCGCTGAAGCGAACACAACCGAAAACCATGCAGCAAAGCCAACACTGGCGACCTCCCCCAGGCGTGACTGGGGAAGAAGCCTTTTCAGCGCATGAAATATCCCGTAGGCAGAAAGTCCGGCGATCAGGCCCATATTGAAAACATTGGTGCCGAGAGCAGTCAATCCGCCATCGGCAAATCCAAGGCACTGGATCAACAAAACAAGTGACATTACCAGGATAGAAGCAGAAGGTCCGAGCAGGAAAACCGCAAGCGCTGCCCCCAGGAAATGTCCACTGGTTCCAGCCAGAACCGGAAAATTCAACATCTGTGCTGCAAAAATGAATGCTGCTGTAACACCTATGAGTGGTACGGCTCGTTCATCCAGTTCCTTCCTTACGTGATACGATGCCAGAACTATCCCGGATAGGCTTATCGCTGCTGTTGTGGCATTGATTGCCGGAGATATGAACCCATCAGGAATGTGCATGTCTCAGTTCCTCATGGTCGATGGCATGCAGGCAGCCACCCGATACTTCTGAATAAACGACACCCTTCACCTGTCCCAAACGGTTGGCAAGCTCACGGATCTTGATACCCTGACCGCGTGCGATGATCACTTCAAGACACAATGAATGAGTGAGATGAACATGTGTATTGGCAAGGATCTGATCACCGAAATCATGTTGAATGCTGGTTAGCTTCTTTTGTATGGTGCCACGATGATGGTCATAGACAATCGTAATGGAACCGACTACTTCACTCTCAACTTCCCACTCCAGTTCAACCAGACGGTTTCTGACCAGATCACGGAAAAACTTGGAACGATTCTTAATGGTGCCGTTTTCAAGAAGCGCCTGCATCCTTTGATACAGGTCGTCTTCCATCGTAATGCTGAGCCGTTGCAGGTCTGCCATAAGTAGAATTCTCCAGGTTGCAGCATGAAGTGCAAAATGTATCTCGCGAGTTGTTCTGAACATCGAAAATATTACGTTGGTATGAAAAAGTAATACTGAACTGTCTTGAAAGGAATAGCAAGTCTCGGGTGTCTCCTTGTTATCGCGTTTGGAAGAGGTAGGATTTCGGGTAGGGCCGTGTAAGCTTTGTCAATGCTACAATTGACGTTATATTCTTGTGTTAATTTTTGGAAAAATAGAAAAAGTTGCGTCTCTCCCGGAGCCCCAGGGGGTTGACCTATTGGTTAATTCGTTAAAAAACCCGTAAACTTCTTATCGGGAGCGGGCTAGAGGAAGAGTCCGTACAGTACATTTTGGGGAGCAGGTTGATGCACGGTAAAGTAAAGTGGTTTGACAGCGGTAAGGGCTACGGTTTCATCGAGCCCGATGAAGGTTCGGACGTATTTGTGCATTACAGCGCAATCAGCGGCGACGGCTTCAAAACTCTCGAAGAGGGTGAAGAAGTCGAATTTGAAATTGTGCAGGGCAAAAAAGGCCCGGCTGCAGAGAATGTTGTCCGCAAGCACTAGGCCGAAGTTCGACACTTCAAACGCCCAGGCAAATGTCTGGGCGTTTTCATTCTATCTTGACTGGTATAAAAAAGGGCGCCCAGCGGCGCCCTTTTTTATCCTGGATATCGAGCCTATTTCAGCAGTGCGAATGTATCCGTGTTTGGCTCGATTTTATGTGAATAACTCGCGTCGGCGAAGTTTTCAAGGTCGGGACCGAACGCGATGTTGTACGAAACCCAGGCCTTCACAGGCGTGTTGTCAAGGGTGGCGGGTTCAAACTGCCACAGTTCAGCGGCTTCGACTGCATTTGCGACGGCAAGTTTGCTGGTGCGATAGGTGACGCGCACTTTCTCAACATCACCAACTTCATCAACCAACATTTCCAGTGTCACGAAGCCTTCGACTTCTCGACCGGGCGCGTAGAAGACACGCTGTGCATCAACCTGTTCAATCAGGACAGGTGCAGAATACTCTGCTTCTATATCACTGACTGCGACAGCGTTGTCTTGTGCAAATGCAAAGCTGCTCATGACCAGGGCAGCGATAATGATCAAGGTTACTTTCCGGCTCTTCATCTTACTTTCCTCCAAGTGAATGTGTTTCTGAAAGGCTATTTTGCAAGGGGTATGCCAAATTGCTGGTTGCTTTGTAAGATGATGAAAATTAAGAAAAAAAGGTGTTGCCATATAGGGTCTATACTCATCGTCAAGAAGGGAATAAGAGTTGTGCCATTATACATTTATCATCTTGCCATGTAGCGTATTAAAGCAATCTTTGTCTTCCTCTACATACACTGTGAGTGGATAACCTGTTTAGTGGCAATGATTTCTGAACTCTTTTCCTGTGTTGCCAGTTTGGAATCGTTTTTGCATATTGTAACTTCTGGACAACTATACCTAAACCGAGAGGACTTCGTTTGCATTCAACGAAGCTGATCAACAGTTTTTTGAACCGCCAGACAGGCTGGTTCCTGGCAGGGATGATGTTTATTTCCGCATTTGTTTTTGTGAATTGTGCCGGAGATAAACAGGTCGAAAAAATCCCGCTTGAAGTACTTTTCGGGGATCCGGATAGTGAAGCGCCACGATTGGCCTTCACTGAGGAGCAGTATGTCTACCTGGCGCCCCATGAAGGCGCTATGAACCTCTGGTATAAAACACTGGATGGAAGTGTAGATAAGCCCATTACCAGTGTGCCCGCCCCTGGAATCCGGTATTTTTACTGGGTGCCGAATGATGAACAGGTCATTTATTATTGGGAAGATCCTGAGACGAAAATCTTTTCGGTTTATGTAGTAGACGTTAATAGCGGCGAAAGTAACAAGCTGGCGCCACCTGACGGTCAGTATAATCACAGGGTTAAAGTCAATGTAATTGAAACCAGCCATGAGTATCCCGACGAAATCCTCATCAGCATGAATCTGCATGACGCAACTGTTCATGATGTATATCGTGTGAACACGCGTACCCTCGCTTATAAGCTGATCGAAAAGGGGGATGAGCGAGTTTACCGGTGGATTTCTGACTGGGCCTTTAATATTCGTGGATTTATCCAGCTTACGGAATCTGGCGGTGAAGCGATATGGTGGAGGAAATCTGAAGGCAAACCCTTCGAAGTGGTTGTCGAATGGGGGCCGGAAGATGTGTTGAACAGCGGATTTCTCATTGCGACGCCTGATGACAAGGGTATGTACCTGATTGACAGCAAAGACAGAAACACAGGCGCGTTGGTCACGTATTATCCGGAAACCGGCGAACGGAAGGTGCTGGTCTCTGATCCTGTTTATGATATCAGCCAGTATATGGTGGATTGGAAAAATCATACGGTTCAGGCTGTTGGCTATCAACGTGCACGACTGGAATGGGTTATCCTTGATTCTGCTATTGCTGGAGATATGAATTTTTTGAAGAAACAGGATGATGGCGACCTGTATGTTCCCGACAGGTTGTGGGATGGGCGCTGGTGGATCGTTATGTATCAGCAGGACACCGGCCCTGGGAGCTTTTACCTGTACGGCAGCGAAGATCAGGAATTGAAACACCTGTTTAACTATCGCCCCCAGTTATCGGACGTCCGTCTTGCACCCATGAAGCCGATCAGTTTTAAGGCGCGTGATGGTTTGACGATTCATGGTTACCTCACAGAACCGTTAAATTGGGAAAAACCCGGTCCGATCGTGGTGAATGTTCATGGCGGCCCATGGAAAAGAGATGTGTGGGGCTATCATCCTGAAGCGCAATGGCTGGCGAATCGTGGCTACGCCTGCCTGCAGATCAACTTCAGGGGATCATCCGGGTACGGAAAAGACTATATCAACGCAGGCAACCGTGAATGGGGCGGAGCCATGTTGACTGACCTGGTTGATGGGGTGAACTGGGCTGTTGAACAGGGAATCGCTGACCCGGAACGTGTTGCGATTTATGGTGGCAGTTATGGTGGTTACGCTGCCATGAGCGCTTTAACCTTCACTCCGGATATCTGGAAAGCCGGAATCTCTGTTGTAGGGATGCCGGATTTGATTTCGTATCTGAATGCCATACCTGCTTACTGGGCGTCTGCGCGTTTCCTGTATGATACTCGTATTGGACGCTTGCCGAGATATGAATCAGGGCCGTACAAGGGGCAGATGAAAAAGGAAAAGGACTGGACAGCGGAAGACAGGAAGGACATTGAGTTCCTGAAGGCAAGGTCACCGCTGTATCATGTCGAGGCTATCCAGGCGCCTGTGCTGGTTGCGCATGGTGCAAAAGACGACATGGTGCCGATTGACCAGGTAAATGCTTTTGTCAAGGAAGCACGTGAGGCGGGAGCTACTGTCGAATACTTCCTTTATGAAAATGAGGGACATGGTATTGCACACCAGGAGAATCGTCTGGACTTCTATCGCAATATGGAAGAATTCCTGAATACCTATTTGAAGGATTCGAAAACCGATTAACAATGCTCTGTCATGAAAGACAGGTTCGTACCGGAAATTTCTACCAGTCATGGGTGGAATTTCCGGTTTGTTTTCTTATGCCAGGATAGTTTGGGGAATCAATACTGAGATTTAATCTTCATAGCTTTATTGCTGTTCTCGATTTTATTCCGTCATAATGGAGATTGCCGGGAAAAGGGGACGGAATCCTTTTCCTCTCGTTTATACGGAATATTCCTGAAGTATTCCTGGAAAAGGAAACTGTCCCCTTTTTCCATATCCCTTATTCCGACTATATGGTTGACCTTTCACTGATCTAGCCCGAATATTTCATGAACGAAACATGGAGAATCATCTTAACACAGTTCATATCAGCACAATACAACTGATTCATACAGCATTTTTCAGGGTACAGTTTGCTCCGGTATCCCTTTGCGTGTCTATTCCCTGTTTCGCTGGCAAAATGAGGCTGAGTATCGGCAACCGCCCCGGCAGGGGCAACCTGTATTAGCCTAGGGTTGCCGCCGTCAGTTTGGCGGCTACCCGGGGAGATAATGCGCACCACACATTTACTCCGGAAGGAGTAACCTAATAATTATCAAAAGTATACAGTGGTATTATTTAGGCAACCCGCTGCCGGGGGTGGCAAGTAGCGTACATCCTATTCCCACCGTGAGCGCCAAACAGACGGCGCTGGACGGTGGGCTAATTCAGTGAACCACTGCCGTGGTTCTTGTACTGGCCGTTCCATCAAATACCACATTTGAAATTGCATTGGTGAAATATTCGGGCTAGCACATAACCATATGACGGATTAATAATGGGAATCGCTATATTTCTCGGTTTTGTTGAATTACTCAGGTCTTGCAAAAAGTAAAAGGCATGGTTCATTTTACAACCAAGAAGATGTCCAAGTCTTTCAGGGTTGTAAAGGAGATAACCATGCCTGCCATAACATCGTCATTTTTTGAGTTACTTGCAAGTTTTCGTCCGGTGTTTCGGAAACCTGTTTATGAGAATTTTGTACTGTTGGCTATCGGCGCTGTATTGAATTTCGGTCGTCAGACAGTCTGTCAGTTATTACGTGTATTTCCCGGACCGGTTGAAAAGAGTTGGTCTTGTTATCACCATTTTCTTTCGTCTGCCAACTGGTCCGCCCTGAAACTGGCAAAGATTCTCTGCTCTTTGATACTTGATCAGATTGCCGAACGTGATCCGATCCTTCTGATCGTGGATGATACCCTGATCCGTCGTTGGGGAAAGCATGTTTACCAGATATCCGTTCACCGTGATCCCGTCCGTTCGGGCAAAGCAGGGACAAAAGTCGTTTATGCTCGCGGTCTTCAATGGATGGTGATTTCGATTGGTTTGCGCACCCGTTATCGTTCGCAGATCTGGGCGCTTCCTGTATTCGTGTTTCCGGAGATCGCCAAAAAGCGTGTTCCGGAATCGAAGTACCGCAGTCCTGTACACCTGATCATTCTCGGGGTGCGTCTGCTGCTTCGATGGTTTCCGGACCGCCGTTTTCTGATTCTTGCCGACGGTACGTTGAATGCCCACGAACTTCACCGTTTCGTGGCGAAAGAGAACCGTCTTGCTATCATCGGGCATTCGCGTATGGATACGGTGCTGCATGATCCGCCGCCTCCACCGAACGGGAAACGTGGACGTCCGCGCAAAGTCGGTGACCGTTTGCCCGCACCGGGACAAGAGGCGAAAAAGCCGGATGCTGCCTGGGAAAAAGCGTCTTGCCTCTGGTATGGGAACAAGACAAAAGACCTGTTGCTGCTTTCCGGTGTTGGCTGCTGGTACCGTTCCGGGGAAGATGTTGTCCTGATACGCTGGGTGGTGGCGCGTGATCCCGACGGCAAAAACAAGGACATTGTCTTATCTACATCCAAAACAGACTTAACCCCGGCCCAGGTTGTCAGCTCATATGTACGACGATGGGCGTTGGAAACCACGTTTGAAGAGTCACGGAAACATCTGCGTATCGAAACGACAGAAAACTGGTCAAAAAAATCGATTCAAAGAACAGTGCCCCTGCTGTTTGGCTTGTTCAGTCTGATGGTTGTTTGGTATAGTCAGCAGCCAGAGCAGAAAGCTGTTGCGCAAACAGAGTGGTACACAAAACTGGAACCCAGTTTCTCAGACGTGCATCAGGCATTGCGTGCTGAATTGTGGATGCAGGCGATTTTTCCCGAATGCAAGCAGCCACGCGGATTCTTAAAAAAGAAAAGCAATATCCTTAAATTCCTTATTCACAAAGCCGCTTGATCCGCTAAAATGAGCAAAACCGAGTATATTTCCTGTATGTGTTACTCGCTGAAAAGATGTATCTTCACTTTCAGTCACCCAAATTTCTGTCGCTTACGCTGAGGCACAACGATGGACAAGGATTTTAAAACGGATGTCATTGCGTTGAACACTTCCGAACTGGTTGAAAAATGGGAGAATGTACGCACTGCTGCGACCATGGATGAGATGCGGTGCGTAAGTGTTCTTTTTGTAAACCACTTTGAGAAGATAGTTGACAAATATAGGAAAAAGATAGCAGATGCAGTGTTGTTGCACGCAGCGAAACTAATCAAACGCAGGCTAGGTGATAAGGCATTTATCGGTATTTGGGCTGGGCCAAAGCTGGTTATTATCAGCTCGCATCTGCGACAGTTCGAAGTGAATAATCTACTGGATGCAGCCCATACGGAATTCAAGCGGGTGCGTTTCCGTCCAAAGGGAGAAAAACCATTCAGGACATCGCTGACAGGTGGAGTATTATCCGTCCCCTATGAAACTACTCTCCAGCAAGCTGTTCAGGTGGCTTTGAAGGAAATGGAGGATATCCTTCAGTTTCAGGTAGACAAGATTGTTACGCTGGGGTCGATGCATACTGAATACGAAACGGAAATTCTGCTGGCAGAGGATGATGAACTGGTCGGATCCATGGTTGAACACAACCTTGCCAAAGACGGCTTGCATGTTGTCCGGGTAATGGATGGTCTCTCGGCATTGGAAGCGGCACAGGAAAAGGAATATGCACTGGTTGTACTGGATGTGAAAATGCCGGGCAAGAACGGTTTCGAGGTCTTGCAGGAACTTCGAAAGATGGATACTTACAAGAATGTTCCGATTATTATGATGACCAGCCTGGGGGGAGATGGCGATATTGTAAAAGCGTTCAAACATGGCGCCGATGACTATGTGGTAAAACCACACAGCCCGGATGAACTGTCTGCCCGGGTACAAAGACTATTGCGAAAACGGGCTCATTAAGCTTCTTCGTCATTGTGTGATGCGCGAAGTTGAAAGAAATCTCTGCAATCGTTCCAGCTTTACTACCGTGCCGATATCAAACCAGTTACCTTGCATGTTACATGCTTTTACCTGATCACCCATGCTGATTCGGTCAAGCAGGAAATCGATAATTGATTCACCGAATGTATCCGCCTTCAATGCGAGTAGTTCCGGTGACGCAACCATGATCCCGCTATAGCCCAAACCTGTCAGTCGCCCTGTAGGTTCGCAACATAGCTGCACTTCACCATGGATAGACCGTCCGCATATGTTCGACTTCTCATCCACAAGCAGATAGCGTGATGAAGTTCGTTCCTGTACTGCTAGTGTTGCCAGGGCGGTGGGGGTATGCTGGTCATATAACGCCTGTAAGTCGAAGTTGCTCCAGATATCAACATTGTGGACCAATACAGGTGACGGACAAAACAGAAAACGTGCGGCGTTCCTCAAGCCACCACCGGTTCCCAGTAAGGATTCTTCTTTGCTGATATGAAATGTTGTTGCAGGCGTTGCTGACATGTGTTCCTTTATCGCCTTACGCATCTGTTCCGGAAAATGGTGGGTGTTGATGGTGATACCATTGAAACCTGCTTTAGCTATGGATTTGATGGTCCAGTCCAGCATCCGCATGTTGCCGGCTTGAACAAGCGCTTTGGGAGTTGAATCTGTCAACGGGGCTAATCGGGTTCCAAGCCCGGCTGCCAGAATCATGGCACGTTTTTTATCTGCAGTTTCTGGCGCTTCCTGTTCCATCTGCCAATGACACAATACTACCTGGTAGCCCAGCGAACGTAATTTGTTTGCTGCCAGCTCTGCACAGTACACACTTCTGTGCCTGCCGCCGGTACACCCGAAGGATACCTGTAAGTCAGAGAAATGGCGTTCTGTGTAGGAAGCGGCGTTGACGCTGATCAGGCTGATGGCGGTATTCACGAATTCTTCCACCGAGTCATACGAAGATAGCATCGTGATAACTTCAGTATCGAGCCCGGTCAACGTCGCGAGATGAGGGTCACGGCCCGGATTTGGCAGGCCGCGGCAATCAAAAACAAACCCGCCGCCGTTTTCGGTAACGTCATAAGGTGGACCGGACAGACGGTAACTGAAGCTGTACACTCGGATCAGGAAATCGTTCGCCATCACTTGTTTCCTTCTTGAAGATAGACTTCCCAGGGGTGTTCATCGATTGCTTTCAGGAACAGGGTACGCAGATTCTGAAATGTTGACAATTCAGAATCTCGATCCAGGAGTTGAAGTGCGTTCCGAATTCCCAACGGAATGGAATGGATATGTTCAGTATGGCCACGTCGTATACCATTATTACCGTAACTGCCGAGTGCCTGCAAGACACGCATCAGTGCGAAGGGGGCATATGATTCTTCCAGAAATTGCTTTGATAATGCTGTTTCAGCCGCGATCAGCTCAGAATGGCAGGCCAACAACTTCTCCCTGGTATCGAAAGGAATATCGGCACGTGCGTCAACAAGCAGGCTGGCGATGTCATATGACACTGCTCCACGTCTTCCTGATTGGTAGTCGATAAAACGTAATCCTTTCTCCGTCTTCATAATATTTCTGGACTGGAAATCTCTGTAAAGGAACCACTCTGCCGGATTCTTCTCAAGCAGAATTTTGAGCCTATAAAATTCCCTGGCGAAAGCGTCTTCCGGGAACACTTCCGGGAATAGCCCATGAACAAAATATTCGAGGAAATACTCCCAGTCTTTTTGCCAGGCAACATGAGTGAAGGAGTCGGTTTGATAGCAAAGGGAATAGTCAAGGTGCGCTGCGCTTCTCAATTGGAACTCTACAAGGTGTTCCACGGCTTGAGTATAGTATGGGAGGAGTGTCTCTTCGGGAAAAGTCCCTCGATTAGCTTCACGTTGTTCTACTAAAAGCTGAAACAGAGTTTGATCACCGAGGTCTTCAAGCAGGTAACCGCGTTGTTCAGGTTCAATGTAGAATACTGTTGGGACAGGCAATCCCAGCTTGGAGAAGGTGGCGGAAAATCCAAGAAATGCCTTGTTTTCCAATACGTTCGGGCCTTCGACGCCTATGCAGGTTTCGTTGTCCCATTGAATACGGTATATTTGTCTCGCAGATGCATCGCCTTTGAGATGGTGAATCTTCTCTATTGGTGAAGAAATGTATGCTTGTGCCATCTCTTGTATCAGGGGCATCTTCTCACCTTGTCTGTTCATGTCAGCGCTTTTTCCCAGTCGTATTGAACCGTCTCCATGAACATGAAAATAATCACTTTTTTCCTTTTCAGGATTGAAATGTTGTTTTTTTTTTTTATAGTTTGATAAAGTTTGAGGTGTTGAGCCAGTTAAACCTGACAATCCTCAGGTGACTGACGCTTCCTTCTACAATATCCAAGTTCTAAAAGCTCTGCGATACCAACGTCGGTAGCACGGTTTGCTTGCTAAAGGGAGACAAGATGAGAACCTATGCATTAGTCCCGATTCTTCTGATCCTGCTGTTCATTATCCCCGTACAGACGATAGCCAGTCAAAACCTAGCAGCGCAACAGGCGTCCCCCGTTAAAGTGCTTGAAAAACAGGTGCGAGCTGACGGTATGCGCTTTAGCCTGGCTGTCGAAAGTCCAATGTGGAATTCTGCGGGCGTTTCCGATCAACTGGCAATTGCTGAATTCTTTAATACTGGCGCTATTGAAGAGCCTGGTATGCCGGTTGTTCCGCGTGTAGGGAACCTATTCCGAATCCCACCCAATGCGGGGGTTGTTGTTGAAGTCCTCAATGCCGAATATGAGACTTTCACCGACGTGGAATACGCAGCTTTTGCCGGCGCCGGCGCCCTGGACGAATTACTGGAATTGACCGAACCAGTTGATGCCTGGTTCCCGGGACAACTTGCTGAAACGACAGAACCTGCTGTCATGCGTGCTTTCCGTGTGTGTAACCTGGTGACATATCCAGTCCAGGTAAATCCTGCCCGGCGCGAAGTGCGGGTATACCACAATCTTGATGTGGATATCCGTTACGAAGGAACAGATAACCGGAATACAATTCCCCAATGGCCGACCAAACTGAGTAAGAACTTCCTGCCTTTTTACAGGCTTTTGCTTGACTGGGACGAAGACGAACTTGACCAGTACGAGCTGTATCGTGGCTCGGTGCAACTGGTTATGCGAAACAACGATACCATTGAAGAATATATGGAGGACTGGATTGAATGGAAAATGCAGAAAGGGTGGGAAATTGATGTATTGAGTGATGACAATGCTTATATGGGAAGCGCCTATACGATTAAAGAGGTACTACAGACTCGCTGGGATAATAGCGAAGAGAAGTTTGACTATATCGTTATTGTAGGTGATGCGACAAACTATAACTGGCGTGTACCACCTTCAGAGGGGTATGGCGACTATATGTATGCCTGTCTGTCTGGTGATGACATTATGATTGATTGCGGCATCGGACGTATCAGCGTTGAAACAGTTGTTGAGCTTGCGACTTACGTAAACAAAGTGATCTGTTACGAACGTGATCCCTATATGGATGACGACACGGAATGGTATACACGTGCCCAGATTGCCGTGGCTTCGAACGAATCCGGCATCGGGACCGTGTATACTGGCCGATACCAGAGAAGGATCATGCTGCAAGCGGGATATACACAGGTTGACACAGCCTGGGTTTCCCCGTGGGGAAGCGGCAATGTTAACAATCGCAGTATTCAGCGAATTAATGAAGGTGTCAGTTTTTATGGTTGCCGTGGTTTCATCAACTGCGGCCTTAGTACAGAACAGATTGAAGATCTCCAGAATGACTATAAGACACCGGTTGTGATCGATGTAACCTGCTATACAGGTACCTGGCATTCACATTATGCGATCACGGAAGCATACATACGTGCCGGTACAGCGAGCATTCCGCGTGGTGGTATCGGTGCGATGGGGACCGCCACGGGGTACACAAAACCACGATTCAACAATGTTTGTAGCGGTGGCGCTGCCTATAGCATGTTTGTCATGCAGAATCGCCAGTTGGGTGACCATTACTATGCCTCACAGTATTACATGCATCAGTGTTTTGACGGTAATGATGCCAGTCTTGATAACTTTGTTGAATGGTATAATCTGATGGGGGATCCAACTGTCTGGACCTGGATTGGTGTTCCGCAGGAATTGGATGTCACGGCCGCCAGTTCCATCAATGAAGGTACGACAGCCTATGAGGTTACTGTTCGTGATGATGGCGGTCATCCAGTAAAAGATGCGTGGGTTACCTTCTATAAAGAAGACAACAACGAAAACCTTGATTTCATTGCGCGTGGTGAAACTGATGCCAGCGGATACGCCATCCTCGACACGCCGATTGACGAGGAAGGGGACGCTATCCTGACGGTTACCGCCCAGGGATACGAACCATTCAGACTGACAGTGAATTATGGCCTGCAAAACAACAATGTGCATGTACAAAATGTGACCATCTTTGATAACGGACAGAATGGCAGTTCCGGGGATGGTGATGGTGTCTTGGATGCCGGTGAAACGGTTGCCATGCAAGTGCAATTGCATAACTATTCCAATACCAGCTTTACCAATCTTTCCATCACTGCTGATAGTGATGATGCTTTCCTGACACCCCAGGGTGGAACAGCAACCATAGCCACACTTGGTTCACACAGTTCGGTTATTGCGGCAGGCTACTTACTGTTCGAGGTAGAGGGAGACGCGCGGAATGAGTGGGTTTCTGCCGTCATGTTTGATATCGATGCTGACCAGGCGGATATTGAAGATGTCAGACGTTTTACTCTTGCTGCGCCTGATATGAAATTCATGATGCACGATGCTGGAGTTGTGGATCCGGGAGATACACAGGATTTCGCACTCTACATAAGGAATGAAGGAAGTGACAATACCGGAAATGCGACCGGAAGTCTTGTCAGTTTGAATAGTTGGGTAACCGTAACAGACCCCACTGCAACATTCCAGAATATTCCTGTCGGGAGTTATTCCAGCGGTAACTTCGAAGTCAGCGTTGCTGAGGACGCCTATGAAGGCTTC
Organism: bacterium; assembly: GCA_963669175.1. Classification (GTDB taxonomy): domain Bacteria; phylum Electryoneota; class Electryoneia; order Electryoneales; family Electryoneaceae. The sequence continues at coordinate 3,598,338 of OY769902.1, read as the reverse complement.
GAGTCACCCATGATGTTGTACTTTGAAACGAACGAAGGTTTTTCCGATTCCGTGTATTTTACGATTGCGCTGGGTAATCCCGGGAGTAACGATCCGACCGGCCCGGATAATTACGGCTACTGGGCTTTTGAAAGCTCAGATACGGGGTATGATCTTGCGCCGGATTTCGATTGGATTGAGATCAATCCCGCTGCGCAGAATAATGACTACACAGGAACAAACCTGGCATTGTCAGACTATGGCGACAACCAGGACGATGCCGTTGTTGTAGATCTGCCGTTTGATATCCAGTACTATGGCTTGTCATACGACGTGATGACTATTTGCAGTAATGGATGGGTTGCTATGGGGGGCCAGGCAGATGTGCCGGTAAGCCGAAACTACAACATTCCTTCGCCGCTTGGGCCCGACGCGATTGTTGCGCCGTACTGGGATGAACGTGTACTGTCCAACGGGGGCGGAGTATTCCATTACTACGATGAAGACAGTGGACGCTATATCATTGAGTGGTATCGGGTTCGTGACTACCTGGGAAACAATCCCTGTACATTTGAGGTGATTTTCTACGACACGGATTCGTATCCGACTGCGACCAATGACAACCAGATCATGTTCCAGTATGAGTCGATGAATCATACCTCTGGGGCCACATCAGGTACCAGCGCGGATATTTTATGGTGGACGACAGGCATTGAAAACCATACCCAGTCCGATGGGCTGGAATTGGCATTCTATTATGACGGTCCGACAACCATGCATAATATGGGCTCCAATTCCGCGATCTTCATCACGACAATTGCTTCAGTATATGGCAGTGTCGCTGGTACAGTATACCAGGTTGAGGATGAAGATGAGGTTATCGAGAATGTGGAACTGCGACTCCTGCCGCTGAACATGCTTACCTTTTCGGATGCTAATGGCGAATACATGTTTACGAACGTACCGCCTGGGCAATACTGGATTGAAGCTTCGGCCGATTGTTACAACGAGGCCACATCAACGATGATCGAAGTTAGTGCAGAACCAATTCTTGTTGATGTTGGCATGACACATCCCGAGCTTGAACTGGATACTGATCTGGTTGAAACAGTTCTGGCTAAAAATGACCAGGTTACTATTCCGGTCAGTTTCACAAATACGGGTAATGGTACGCTTTCGTATAATGCGCATATTTTATTCCAACCGCCCGACGAACTGGTCAATGGACGTGGTCCAGTTTTCGGTGAAGGCGATGATCTTGATGATCTGTGGGAATGCGTATTCAGTAAACGATTGATTCCTGAAACCGAGCATTTTTACGGTTTAACCTGGGATGGAAGCGGCTTCTGGGTCAGCGGATCGAACCCGGATAATGCAAATGAAGCAAACCTCCTGTACAAGTTCGATTCACAAGGCGCACTGTTGTTCGAGACGGAACAGCCTGTTCCGGAAGCGAACCGTTCCGCTATCGGTTTCCAGGATCTGACATGGGATGGAGAATACCTGTACGGTGTTGATTCCGGCATCATTTTCCAAATGCAGGTAAACGGCGAGAATGTCGAGGTTGTCAATTCCTGGGAAGTCCCGGTATTAGCTGCCCGGTACCTGATTTATGATCCCGTTGGTGACCTGTTCTGGATGGGCGATGTATCCACGCATGTGCGCGGAATTGCTCGCAATGGTGAGACTGCTTTTACACATACGCGGACATTTGCCCCTCGTGGCGGCGCATGGAACCCAAATGACGCGGATGGCTACAACTTGATGTTCATCTGCAGGGATACCGGGGATTCAGTGATCACTTTCGTGAAAATGAATCCTGATAATGGCAATGCGGAAGAAGTATATGAATTGACCGAAGAAACCAGTGGATTTACCCCACGTGGTGGATTGATTGAGGGATGGTGGAATCCTTTGGTATGGATGTATGCAACCATTTACGATGATGCGGATACACAGTACCTGCGGATGTGGTCCCTGGGTGATAATATCCCATGGATTACTATTGCGGATGCAACAGGTGAACTGGCGCCGGATTCAACCGCAGAAATCCAGGTTTCCCTGGCTGGAGCGCACATGATCGATGATGCTACCTATACCGTGTTCCTGCAAATTGATAATAACGCCTGTGAGTATACAGATAACCTTGTTGAAGTCAGTCTTACCATTGATGATCAGGTGATTGATGAGCATGGGGTGGAACAACCGTTGACGTGGGAACTGGCGAATCCTTATCCGAACCCGTTCAACGCTGAACTGATTGTTCCGTTTACCCTGCCACATACTACAAACGTCCGGGCTGCGATCTATAATGTAGTCGGACAGCAGGTTGGCATGCTTTCAAATCGCCAGTATACTGCGGGAAGTCACGAGATTTATTTCAACGCTGCCGATATGGCCAGCGGTGTCTACTTCATTCATTTCCAGGCTGGACCGATCAACCAGACACGGAAGGTAGTCCTTCTGAAGTAACTCATAGCAAACGCACATTATTAAGCGGATAACTGCGAAAGTGGTTATCCGCTTTTTAGGTTGCCCTTCCCGCTGTTGTTTCCTGTTTTTCACGTATGGGAAACAGGTGATCCAGTAGTATCTTCAGTTTTGAGAGGGTATATTGCTTCGCGGTAAGTTCTAATGCGGGTGCAGGGATTGTGAACTTGAAAGACAGAAGCTACTACAGCGAACTCGGGGTTCAACCGGATGCGTCTCCTGAACAGATACAGGAGGCTTATCGACGTCTGGCCAAGAAGTACCATCCGGATCTCAACCAGGGTGATCCTGCCGCAGAAGAACGATTTAAACGCATCTCGGAAGCTTATCGCATTCTGTCCGATCCTTCCAGAAGAATCCTGATCAATCAACAGGAAGAAGCGAAACAGAAAGCTCAGGCGGCTCGCAGAAACCGTGAAAAACAGGCGGGTAGTGCAAGCTTCTCCGAGATGTTTAAAAATATGTTCAAGACGGGATTCGGGCCGACTCATACATCGAGGACCGTCAAGGATACCCCACGACGTGGCAATGACTTGCAGGTTGAATTGACCGTTGATGCCATAAAACTGGCTTCCGGGGTGAAGAAAAAAATTATGATCAAACGGGACCGTATCTGTCCCGTTTGTGCCGGTAGTGGTTTGAAACCGGGCACCAAGCCTGTACAATGTAAAATCTGTCTTGGCATCGGCGAAGTGCCAACCAGCAAGGGCGGAAAGACAGTATTTGAAACATGCCGCAATTGCAAAGGCAAAGGCGTTGTCGTACGTGAACGCTGTCTGCATTGCGGTGGAAAAGGTGTTGCGAAAGACAAATCTGCAATTACCATCGATATTCCGGCCGGCACCAAGCCGGATACCACGCTGACCTTACGTGCCCAGGGAAACGCTGGCACAGGGGGAGGGGCGTCCGGTGATCTGAAAGTTCTGATCAAGGTGGAAGAGAACACCTATTTCAGCGCACGCGGCAATAACCTGATCTATGATTACCCGTTAACGATCAAAGAACTTATCCAGGGCGGTGAAGTTTTTGTTCCTACCCAGAATGGCAAAGTTCGCCTGACCCTGCAACCCGGCTTGAAGCAGGGGAAGGTTCTGAAAGTAAAGGGACGTGGTTTCGAGAATGATTCAGGTGAGACCGGTGATTTGCTGGTACGAATAAGGTATCATATACCCGAAAAATTGACCGCCAAGGCACAGAAACTCCTTGATCAACTTGTAGAACTGCCGGGGTGGAAACCGGAAGTCGACAAAGACGGATTTGTTCAACGGAAATAGCGGCATCCGTCAGGAATCGTAGGGGGAATTCACCATGCGTCGTTGTCCAGTTTGCGATAATCCCAACGCGAAGGTTCACAAACCTCGCACAGAATTTCATGAATGCCCCACATGCGGATTAGTCTGGCAGCATGATCGGGCTACACTCGATGAAACTACACGTTTTTATAAAGGTGATAACCCTGCGGAGGCAGTCACCGCGAGCAAGCGTGCGCTGCATGAATCCATCCTGAATGAAGCTGCAAAGCGTCTTGGCGGAAAAGGAAGATTGCTGGATGTCGGATGCGGGACCGGTGATTTCCTGGCGACAGCAGTGGAACATGGATGGGATGCTGTTGGTGTGGAACCGGTTGACTGGCAGGTTGAGCACGCCCGTAAGCAGGGGTTGAATGTGTATGCGGGAGTCGTTTCAGATTTACCCGATGATATTGGCGCCTTCGATTTTATTACCTATTGGGATGTCATTATGATGATCGAACACCCACGTGATGAGCTGGTCAAGCTTCATAAATATATCAAACGAGGCGGCCTGGTATTTATGCGGGTGCGTCAACACCAGGTTGTTCGAATGGTGGAACGAGCATGGAAGCTGTTCGGAAAATCACTGGGCGTGGCCGATCCGACAGTCTATCACCCGTTTAACTACACGCCGAAGACACTGCATGTTCTCAGCCGAAGAGTCGGGATGAATTCTGAAGTCCGCAATGGCGCTCTGACCAAGGGCGATGCTTACGGTGTGGGGAAGAAGGAGAAAGTTATCCGCACGGTAAAAAAGGGGGTGGAGAAGACGGCATTTCTCACAGAAAATGCCAGTCGTGGGAGACTGGTAATGTCACCGACCATGGAACTCTGGGCGAGACCACTGGAATAAAAACTGCCCGGCTCCATACGAAACCGGGCAGCAACATTGTCGTGAATTTCAAAAACAGGAATCAACCCATCACTTTCTCGCCGATAGTCTTGCCCAGAATACGGCACTCTTCAAGCGCTTCATCTGCCGGGACATGCTTGGTCTGAACCGGCTTTTCGATGACTTCTGCGCCGATTCCTTCCAGCCATGCAGACAGTTTCTTTCCGATTACCGGACTCCAGCCATATGAACCGAACGAGCCGCCAAGCAACGCCTGCTTCTTCGGTTTCAGACCTTCCAGATAGGTCATGATATCCGCTACAGCAGGGAACACACCACCGTTCAAGTTCGGGCTTCCCACGATCACTGCGGCGGCATTCAACAATTCTGTCGCAATCTCACTACGGTCACTTTTGGCAATGGGGTATACCTTGACCTGTGCGCCGCTCTGCTTGACACCTTCCGCCACGGCTGTCGCCATTTTGGCCGTACTCTGCCACATCGTGTCGTAAAAGACCAGTACTTTCTTCGCCGTAACGCCGTCAACCCATTCACGATACCAGGCCATGATGTCATCCATCTTGCTGCGCCAGATGGGGCCGTGGTCTGGAGCGATCAGCTCAATGGGATGCGCAAATTCATCCAGTTTTTTCATCGTTGCGCCGACCTTGGCAGCCATCGGCCAGAGAATATTGGCGAAATAGGTTTTTGCTTCGTGTCTCAGAATCCATGGATCGACCTCATCATCAAATCGTTCCGCTGAAGCCAGGTGCATCCCGAAACCGTCGTTGCTGAACAGGATCTTGTCGCTGTCCAGGTAGGTGAACATGCTGTCCGGCCAGTGAACCAGCGGCGCTTCGATGAAATGCAGGTTCTTGCCGCCGCCCAGGTCAAGTGGTTCACCCTCGGTCACGGCTTCCACATTTACGGCGCCGTTGAAGATTTCGTTGATCGCATCTACGCCCTTCTTGGAAGCAAACACACGTTCCGGTTGCACGGCATTGATTGTCATCTGCAATGCGCCGGTGTGATCCATCTCGGAATGGTTGGAAATAATAGTGTGAATCTCTTTTGGATCAATGACGGATTGAATGCGTGCCATCATCTCGCCGAAGTATTTATGCTTGACTGTATCGATCAGGGTGACCTTCTCACCCAGGATCAGGTACGCATTGTAAGTGGAACCGCGTGGGGTGGAATACCCATGAAAATCTGCCAGCTCCCAATCAATAACTCCAACCCAGTACACGTTTTCACTGACTTTTACCGCTTCAAATGGGGTACTCATATCTCGTTCTCCCGTTATGGTTCAGGTTCGTATGAATGTTGGTGGAAACGTAGAACGCGAACTCTTCCGGGTCAAGTGCCCGGCTCACCTGAAACATGGAGAATGGGAATCAGAAAAGAAATTTTGTCATCTAACCAGTACATTATCATGGTAGCTGAAGGAAGTCCTTGAGTATTTATTGATGACATGACTTGTTTTTTTAAGATATATTGGGATTGTGTTGCGAGATAATTGATTGATTTGATTGCAACTATAGTGGGTTGTATACAGATTGTTGCTTGGACAGCAAAACGTCGAGATTCCCGATTGATCCCCGACTACAACATTCGGGGAGGGGATGACATGATGCGACATTCTTTCCGAGTACTGCTATATAGTAATGCTCGAAAGTAATGTCGCATATCTGCGAAATGGATTTGTAAAATTCGCATTCATAGCTTTGTCTAGAAGCTTCTCGCATGAGACAATACTTGCAAGAGACAGTATATGTGATCATTAGCAGGCTTTAGCCTGCTCCTCTTAGCCCCCGGCTTCAGCCGGGGGGACTGTGACAACAAGGTTGTAGAGCGCCCTTCAGGGTGCTTGCCTGAGAGGTGTTCTATATTACTTGCAAGCACGCTCAAGCGCGCTCATGTCGTGGTTTAATTCTCACACCCGGCTAAAGCCGGGTGCTAAGAGGAGCCTGCTGAAGCAGGCTAAGTATAATTGAATCTGGAGTGTCAAACGAGAAACAACAAGAACACAAGAACAACGGAGATAACATGAAGAAGTACATCCCGATTACATCGAAAATGTGTATGACCCGTGACGTGGGCACGGAGGGCAACCTGTTCGGCGGGAACATGATGGCCTGGATGGATGAGGCTGCCTCAATTTACGCTCGTATCTACACCGGTATGCCGCACCTTGTAACCCTGAAATTCGAAGAGGTCATGTTCCGCAGGATGGTGAAAGTGGGACAAATCGTCGAGTTCTTCGCCTCCAATCCACGTGTCGGCAGAACCAGCATCACCTTCGACCTCGAAGCCAGGGTGGAGGATGAGGTCGTATTCCACACATCAACCACCTTTGTCGCTCTGGATGAGGAAGGGAACCCTACGGAGATAAAACGATAGCCATGAGTATACAAAAGGCCCGGTGATTTCGCCGGGCCTGATATCTTTTGTCTATCTTAATACTTAAAAATCAACAACTTCACCATTCCCAACGTACTGATCCGTCAGGGAACCATGTTGTCCTGTACCCATTTCGACGGGCAGACCGATCTCACGCATCTTATCGACGGCTAGAATCCCTGTGCAGTGGTTGCAGGCGATCTTGCTGAATTCAAAATCACGCATACCCTGGATAATCTGTTCGGCGTCCGGGGTGAAAGCGCCGTGGGGACTGATATGCAGGCCGCCGTAGAGACCGTACATCTTGTCACCGCCAGCGAGGTTATCGCGTGCAAATCCAGCCAGGTTCAGCACGTTCTGATGACAGCAACCCGAGATGCAGACCATCCCCTTGTCCTTCAAGGATACATAAAGTGACTGTTCACCTTTTACACCGAGATTCAGGGGGAGGTCAAAACCGACCGATGCGATACCTTCTGCAAGCTGATATACTTCTCCCGGCGTCAACCGATGCAACGGGCCACGGTGGATAATATGGTTTTCCGCTTCACTGGCAGGGGGGATCTTTCCACTGATGAAATCAAGAGCGATTTCACTGAAAGTATCCGGGATGAGGATGGGGATATCGGGACGGTAACGCAGCACTGCCTCCAGCCCCCAGAAGTGGTCCATGTGTTCGTGGCTGATATACAGGAATTCGATTTTGCCTTCAACCAGAAGTTCATCAATTCCTTCACGGCGGAAGATCTCATCGATATACTGGGCATTCCAGCCGGTATCCATGAGGAACATGGTCTTCTCATCGTTGTGATGAGTCACTTCTACCAGCGTGCAACTCCCGGCAGCGTTCTCCTCATCCCATTCCATGAACCACTGATCGGCTGTCTGGTGACCACCGGCATTGTTGATGTCTTTCATCAGGGTATGATCATCATGCCAGCCTATTTCGGATAAGCAGTGTATTCTGATACTCTTGCTAGAACCGAACTCGATTTTCCCATTATCTGGAGAAACCAGTGGAGTCATCGTTGTACGTACTGCTGTATCGACCATCTTTCTCAAAGCCTCCGGCTTTTGGTAAAGGCGAATCTGTATCCATCCTGTCAGTGCGCATTCTACGTCCAAACGTGCTGAAGATCAATCATAAAACCGGAAAATGTCTCCGGTCAGATGTAGATCAAGAGGTATATATATCGGGCGTTATAACCAGTAAATCTCATCGATTCTGGTGCAACGCCCCACAGGACTATTCATCACGATGAACCGTGTCGGGGGAGAAGGCAGGCATACAGATCGCGACATATTCCGCGCCACCTTCATCGGGTGAGCTGTACTGCACCCATTCACCTTTCCCGATCAGCATTGCCTGCCCTGCGCCAACCTTGAAGGTGCCGTTTTTCGTCTCCACAGATAACGATCCTTTCAGCACCAGTGTGTACTCATCAAACTCTGGCGTCTGACCCGGCTCTACCCATCCCTGGGGACTGACCATACGTGCAATGCTGACTTGTTCTGTCTTTGAATTGACACGGCCGAAAAATTCCTGGATCAGTTTTGGTGGTTCGCCTGCTGCCGGGATGGTCGTGGGCGCCATCATGTATTGAATCATCTTTATCTCCTGTGTTTTGAAACTTTAGAACCCGAGAATCTGCCTGAATTGTTTTGCTGAAAAAGAATATAAAGACAGAAAGTCATGGGAAGTGACGGAAAAGCTTGTCAGTATTGGCTCTCGGCTTCTTGCGTTTACCAAGTTCGTGGTCTTATACTTGGCGCCATGGTAATCGCACAAGAAAATAGAATTCGTCTGATCGGCGTTGATCCCAGCGCAGTCGTAGTCAGCGGCTGCCAAAAGTGGACTCTGCTCGAAATGGGGAGGCGTATCAATTAACCTGTAACACAGTTTCAGGCAATTCAACCCTCACTGCTTCGCGGCGGTGAGGGTTTTTCATTTCATCCCGATTCAGGGAAACAGGAGAAAGGAGAAAACCATGTGTCATGTTGGGCAGATGGTGCAGAATGCGGGGAACAGCCCGCCAGTAGCAGGGAAACAGAACCTGATGGACTTGCGCGAGTACGCACAAATCGGCAGGAAGCAGGACATCGATCATCTCATGGCAATATTACGGGATGATCCGAATTTTGTGACCTGCAAACTGATCGACTACGCGTTAAGCCTGGTGGAAACACGGGAAGGTGTTCAGCGTTTGAAGTATTACCTGTTCCGTGGTGTACAGATTCAACGCAACTATGCAGCGCTGTATTTCAAGCGTAAAGGCTTCAAACCGTTACTGCGTGAAGCGTTGTCACGAGGGTGTATTGACGAGCAGCAGGCATTTTCAAAGTAGATTCACAACCATAAACCAGCAATAGGAGGATAGGATGATTGTGATCATAGAGGAAGAGTTGACTGTCGATGGCAGTGATGAAAGAAGTGGACTTCGATCCGTATTGTCGAAGTCCACTTCGCTTTTCACACTCTTTTTACCCGCTTCTCACCAGGCATAACACTCCGGCGCTGGACCGCCCGGTCCGGGCCAGATCTCATCCAGTTTCTTCAGCGTTTCATCATCCAGTTTCACTTCGGCAGCGCGAACATTCTGCTCCAGTTGTTCTAAAGTCCTGGGACCGACAATAGGGGAGGTAACCGCAGGATTATTCAAAAGCCATGCTATAGCCACATCGGCAGGCGCAACACCAATCTCCTGGCATAACGCTTCATACTGTTCAACTTGTGGTCGAACCTTTTCCAATCGTTCCAGAAATTCCTTCTGCGTGCGACGTCCGTCCGCGAGTTTCTTCAGCACACCGCCCAGCATGCCGCCGCCAATCGGACTCCAGGGAATAATGCCCACACCGTACGCTTCACATGCCGGCACCAGATCCGATTCAACCTCACGCTTCATCAGGCTGTACAGGCTTTGTTCGCTGACAATCCCCAGGAAATTCCGTTGCCTGGCAATCTCATTCGCTTGGACAATATGCCAACCGGCAAAATTGCTGCTGCCCACGTACAGAACTTTCCCTTCACGCACCAGTTGTTCCATGGCTTGCCAGATCTCGTCCCATGGTGTATTGCGATCCACATGATGCATCTGGTACAAATCGATATGATCCGTCTTCATGCGTCGCAGGCTGTCTTCACAGGCCTTACGGATGTGATAAGCAGAAAGTTTACCGTCATTCAGTTCATCCGACATGGTTCCGTATACCTTTGTGGCGAGAACGATTTTCTCACGTTTTCCGCCATGCGCCAGCCAGCGTCCGATGTATTCCTCTGTCGTGCCACGTCCTTTATCGCCACCATACACATTCGCTGTGTCGAAGAAGTTTACACCGAGTTCTAACGAACGATCCATGATGGTATGACTATCGGATTCCGTGGTATAGTGACCAAAATTCATGGTGCCAAGACAGATTCGTGAAACCTTCAAGCCGGTTCTACCGAGATACGTATAATCCATCTTTTCCTCCTGTAGACTGTGATGAAAGAATTGGGTTCCTCACAAGAATTTATGCACTGAGGTAGCGTTGTGGCAGGTCTTGGCGCGATATGATTATGCTCTACTGTTAGCATGTGTTGGTCGATGAGATTGCTCTACACAATACAGACATCGCGTTGTGACCTGCCACGTGTTTCAGAGCCGACGTCAGGTCACAATGTGATGTATGGGACTTCTCCCAAACGGAAAAACGACGATCATCGTTAGCCTTCGGACTGCTTCAGAACAGGAAACCAGCATCACATCAAGACCTGACGCAACTTGACTTATAACATGTTGCATAAATATTTGTGAGCTATCAAGAATGTAAAATTCAACATGGTGCTGCGGGGATTTTTTGCTTCGTTAATATTCTGAGCCGGAGTCTCTTTATATCATCTTCTTTCTATAATTACAGTCCCTTAGCGAAAGCTCAAAAGAAGAGGGTATGTAAAATATTGCTATTTACAGTATGGGGTGCGTCTTCTATATTGCGAGCGTTAGTGAATAGCTAACGTGTATTCATTAGGGGAGTTAGTAGGGCAGTTTTATGTGATGCTGGTCACATGGAAAAGAACCTATTGAATAGTAGCTTCTATGTGGTTAGCAAGATTTTAGAGGTTGACATGATTCAGGTTGAAGAAACCGAGTACGGTTACCGTGTGGTTCTCAGTGGTTTCGTTTGTGCCTCTGATGTCAGGTTGTGGCTGGGTGAATGTGAAACGCACTTACCAAAAACAAGTAAGCATTTCCATGTTCTCGCTGATTTACGTACCCTGAAGCAACTGGGGCTTGATGCGTATCCGCTTATGTGTGATGTGCAGAAGGTGTACAAACGGTATGGTATGGAGCGATTTGCGGTTGTATTCAGCAATCCGATGCTTCAGAATCAACTGCTGGAAATCTGTAAAGAGTCAGGTGTGAGTGGTTCGGAACGGTTTTTTCCCATCTCTCATATGCCGGACTGGCCGGTACAGGTCGCAAACTGGTTGTTGCGTGGCGAGGAACCGGTCGAGGGATTCAGGTGGGAATCACCCAACTGAAGGTAGGACAAGTAAATAAAAACCCCCGATAGTGTCTGAACACTGCCGGGGGTTTTCTATATCTGAAAGATGCAGGTTTACATCTTATTCAGCATCTCAAACGACTTCTTTGGATTCATCAGCTTGACCGAACGCTCTCCTGCCTTACGTTCATCCGCTGAATCCACGATCAGGCTGCGCACCTGTGCTACGGTCAGATCGGGGTTCATCGCCCAGAGCTTGGCTGCCAGGTTGGTCACATTCGGCGAGGCCTGGCTGGTTCCGGAAAGCTTCATCTCGTCGCCACCGGGAACAAAACTCAACACCTCGAAACCATTGGCGTAGACATCGACCTTTCCGAAACTGGTAAAGCCGGTTTCTTCACCTGCCTGGTCCACAGCGCCAACGGACATGATGTTGGGATAGTCCATCGAGCTGGGGTAAACTTCTTCGAATACGACATCGTTATCCGAGTTTCCTGCGGAGGTTACGAACAGGATTTCCGGGGCGCTCTTGATAGCATTCTTCAGACCGGCAACGCTGATCTCATAGATCTTGCGTGCCAGGGCTTTGCGTTCTTCCGGGGTGCCACCGGCGTTGTTCATCTCCAGGGCGCCTTCAACACCGGCGAGGCTGCCGCCCCAGCTCATGTTGACAACACGTACACCGTGATCTTTGAAATAATTCACGGTTTCAATGTACATCGCACTGTCCTTACGGGCCTGTTCGATGGTCGGAAGTTCCGGAATCATGGTATGACCGAAGGTCATCCGCGCGTAAAGCAATTCGGCGAAAGGATTATCACGCAGTGCAATGCCGGCAACATGGGTGCCGTGGCAGTAGTTGCCATACTTGCTGATGTCTTCCATGAAAGGCTTCACTTCATCGGGCTGCATCTGGGAGACGATTTGCTTCAGCTTGGAAGCTTCATCGCTCTCGATGTTGGACTGCATGTCAATAAGACCCTTCATCAGCATCTGGAGACGGGGACGATCCGCGACATCACCGATGGGGTAGAGGGGATCAGCCGTCTTGTCTGCGTGGAGGGTAAAGCCGATACCGTGTACGTCATCAATGAAGCCGTTACCGTCATCATCTTTGCCGTTACCCGGTTTTTCCTTGTCGTTGGTCCACATGCTGGACTTGAAGACATCAAAGTCTGCACCGCTGTCCCAGACCGCTACGACGACAGGTTTACCTTTATCCTTCTTGCTCAGCACGACCTGACGTTCGGCCCAGATGTCGGGCTTGATATCTTCGGGCACCTTGGCCAGGTAAGCAGCCAGTACATCATGCATGATGTCTTTACGTGGAATGACATTGTGCATGGTATGATACATGCCAAGAATACCGACAGCGATGTCCTTGCTCATCTCACCATTACTCTGGTCCAATACAGGCTGGAGCTGGGCTTCAACAACACCCTGCAACAAGTTGGCCGAGATAATTTCCAGCTGGCCCTTGGTGCTCTTCAGCTCGTCCTGGCAGACTTCGTAGGAAAGATTATCCACAGATTCCTGGTAGCTCTTCCTGAATACTTCGCTACCATTCTCTGTGGCTTTACGTTCGGCGATCAAAGCGCGTCCGAACATGCCCATCATCAACTTGGCCGGTTCTTTTTCTTCGAGCGCTCGCGCTTTGTCCGAATAAGTCATGTACGTTTTGTCATCACCTTCGATAAGGGCAATTTGGGCCAAGGTGGAGTAATAACTTTTCAGAGTGGTCTTGTCTACGATATCATAGGTGTTCAGATCATTCAACAGGTCTTTCTTTACCGCAGCCATCAAGGTCTGCAAAGCGGCTTCATCATCAAGCACTTCCATGACTGGCTTGTCAATGGTATAGGTATAACGCGGCAAATCATCCAGCTTCTCAATTTTTGGCTTCCCGGCGCCCTGTTTGCCACATCCAATGACAAGCAATAACATCACTGGCAGAATGGGCAGCATCCCCCAGCGAAAGGCAGTGAACAGCTTTCTTCTTTCCATGGTTCTCCCCTGGTTAATCTGTCGTCCTGACAGACATCAATCTCAAAAATGCATGATCTTGAAGATACGGCAGTCTTCTCGCAAAAATCAGGCTGGCATGCAACGATTGCAATAATTTTGCCAGAAATGGAGGAGAGCAGAGAAACCAGATTCTCATCATCAGGATTGTACCAGTGACTATGAAATACTAATAGCGCAAGGCAATATATTTTGAGAAAATATCAGATAGAATTTGTATACTATTGAAATACAATAAACTATCATGCGGTCTGAGATAAGGAGTAGAAGATGGAGAAATCCTTTTTTTGAGGAAGAGAATCAATCAGATCATGCTTGACGAGCATTTATTGCATGGATTCGGGGAATGTGGTAAAAACAAACTCTGGAGAAAATAGAGTTTCATTTCAAAACGGTCATTGTCTGTTCATCTGACTCGGTATCGGTGTCGCTGCTGTCATCTATTCCTGTAAGAGTATATTCCAGTTGGTCACGGAACTCCATGCCATAAATCTCCAGCGCAGTCAACAACATGGCACACAGGATGGGACCGACGATAAAGCCCATCATACCAAATGCGGTAATTCCGCCGAGGGTGGAGAACAGAATCAGCAAGTCGTGCATCTTTGCATCCCTGCCGATGAAACGTGGGCGCAACAGGTTATCAATATTGGAAACGATAATAAGCTGAGTCAGAATCAACACGATTCCCTGCCAGATATCACCCTGGATTAACTGAATGATGCCAGCCGGGATCAATATCAGGCCTGCACCCAATAGAGGGATGACAGATAAGATTACCATGATCACCGACCAGAGAATGACGGAGTCCACACCGGTGATAACCATGGCAAGCCCGCCTAGTCCCCCCTGGATAACGCCTATCAGAAGTGATCCTTTGATCGTGGCTTTTGATACTGAAGCGAACCGCTTGTACAGCATATCTTCCTGGCGGTCTTCAAGTGGAGAGAGGTATTTCAGGCGTTTCAACAATGTGCCGCCATCCATGAAGAAATAGTACATGGTGAACACAATAATTGCGAGTTGAATGATAAAGCCAAGCGCATTCTGCCAGGTGCTGTTCAATACGGTTGCAATAACCTGTCCTGCTGTTGAGGCAGCTTTACCGATATACTGCTGCCATTCGACATCTTCCAGCTTGATCAAGTCCTTGGGCCAGTGTTCCTTTACCCATCCCAATGGTCCTTGTTCGCCCTGCTGAACAATCATCTCAATCTTTGTTTCAGCCGTGTTATACAGGGTAATGGCTTCGTCTGCAACCATCTTCCCGATAAAGACAAGCGGGATGATCAGGCCGAGTAATAAAACCAGGCATGTAATAATGGAGGCAAGGCTTTTTTTCTGCTTGAACAGCTTCAGGAACCATCGGTAAAGCGGGTAGAACAGACCTGCAAATACACCAGCCGTCAAGACCGGGATGATGAAAGCACGGACAACATACAGGAAACTGATCAGGAGCAGGATTACCAGCACCAGAAGGAATCGTCTGCCGAACGCATTGGAATGTTGCCCCGCAGTTTCTTCTGTTGCAACATTTTCGGGAATTGGCGGTTTCTGTGTTTCCTGCATTTGCACCTCTGATCTGTAATCGAAAATTCAAGATAACATGCTGGACTTGGCCGATTCAATGTTTTGAAATGCATGGCTGAACTAATATTTGAATAATCATCCCAGTCAGTAAAAACCGCTGGCAAATGTAACAGACATTCACCAGCGGGATATAATAAATCGTACAACGCAACTGTATTACTTCAAATGGTTGATCTGCAAGCTCTTGACCGGGTATTTCGGAAGTGGATGGAAATCCGGCCACTTGTTCTTGTCTTTCAGCTCGTTCAGCAGGTAGTCGATCCCGGCGTCAAGCTGCTTGTCCTCGCCACGGATCATATCTGCCGGCATGGCTTCGACTTCGAGGTCGGGGGAGACACCTGGACCTTCAATCAGCCATTTCCCGTCAAATGCGCCCCACCCGGAGAATTCGGGTTGTGTGTTACCACCATGGTCTACTGTGCCACGTCCGCCACGAATGCCGACCCAGCCGCCCCAGGTGCGGGTGCCGATGAGTTTGCCCAGGCCCAATCGCTTGAAGCCTTCGCTGAAGGTCTCGCCATCGGACCAGGTTTCATGGCAGCAAAGCGCCGCTTTGGGGCCATAAAAAGCATCGCCAGGAGTACGTCCGATTTCACCATCGCGTCCCTTACCAACCGCCCAGACCTTATGCTGAAGCTGGTTCAGGGCCATAGTCGCAATAAAACCGCCGTGGTTGTAGCGAACATCAATCAACAGCGCTTTCTTCTCAATCTGGGGATAGTACATGCGGCCCCACATGGACAAGCCCATGCTGCCCATGTCCGGCATGTGGACGTAACCGATTTTACCGCCGGATTTCTTGTCGACATATTCACGACGCACACGTACCCAATCCAGGTAACGCAGCCGGTGCTCGCTGCCAAGTGTTTTGACCAGAACCTCGCGAGCGTCTTTGTCGGAAGGTTTATCGTTTACAGTAAGCAGAACCTCTTTACCTGCCTTGTCCTGCAAGAGTTCGAAGATGTTGGTCGCAGGGGTGAGGGCTGTTCCATCGACCGCAACGATATATTCACCTTCTTTGACTTTGCCTTTCAGGGGTGAATCCGGCTCATCGCCCCAGCCATCCCCGTAGAGGATATGCGTGATTTGCATCGGGCCTTTGCCGGTAGCTTCCATATCGGCGCCGAATTGGCCGACGCTGTAATGTTTACTCCGCAAACGGTCACCACCGTAAACATAAGCGTGGCCGGTTGCCAGTTCGCCGATCAATTCGCTGATAACATCGTTCAGTTCATCACGGCTGGACATGCGGTCAATCAGTGGACTGTAAAGTTTCCAGACAGCATCCCAGTCAACACCGTGCATGTTTGGATCGTAGAAGAAATCGCGCTGCCAGCGCCAGATTTCACGCAGGATCTGACGCCATTCATCGCGTGGATCGATCTCAAAGGACCAACCACCCAGGCTGACATGACCATCTTCGTCGGGTATCTTGTCTACGCCGGCATCGGTAACAACGAAATTACTGCCACCGGTCCGGAACAGGAGTTTTTCTTTACCCGGGCTGAAGGTTACCCCATAATAATCTGAGGTTACTTCCTTGGATTCCTGGTCTTCAACATCAAACACATGCAGTGCATGCTTGCCATCCCAACTTTCCGGCATCATGCCATCCGAAACATGGGTGGAGTAATAGAGCTTGCCGGATACCGCCAGCAAGCTACCAATGTTTGCCGCGTCGATTGGAACAGGATAGATGCGGTTACTCAAACCATCCAGATCAACTGTGATGGACTCATCTTCCTCTTCATCATCATCATCATCCTTTTCTTCCTCTGCCTCCTCGTCCTTTTCTTCTTCTGCCTCATAAGCTTCGATCAGGACAGGATCAAATGGATTCTCGACCTCGTTGTTCAACAGGGCGATATAAACTTTGGAGGTTTTGTCGTAGATAAAGGTTTCGTTGAGTGCGCTGAGATAAGGATTGTAGTAGTTCTCGGATACGAAATAGAGATACTTGCCATCCGGATCCCAGTCCACGTCGGTTTCCAATGTCATGGGACGGTCGAACTCAAAGCGTTCCTTTGTGTCAATGTTATAAAGGAAAACATCCGTATCCTGTTCATTCTCTTCCTGACCGATCCAGGCTACCCATTTGCTATCAGGAGACCAGCAGCCCCCGTAGGCATCCCACGCAGTCTTTTCATTGATGCGGGTCAGTTTTCCGGATTCGGCGTTGGCAATCCAGAAGCCATAAGCTTTATCCGTGAACATGAGCCATTTTCCATCAGGCGACCAGGTCATATAAGCGCGCCACATGTCGCCGCCTTTGGTGAGCTGCTTCGGCGCTTCGCTTCCATCGGAAGGAACCAGCCAGATTTCCATCTCACCGGAAGCATCGCTCATGATAGCAACCTGCTTACCATCGGGGGAGAAGGCGGTGTACTTGTCCCGTGCACCGGGGCTGTTGGTAAGGCGACGGATGTATCCCTTTTTCTCAACCGGGAATGTGAAGACTTCACCACGAGCTGCGATGGAGATGCGCTTGCCATTGTCAGGAACACTAAAGCCGCTGATATACTCTTCCGGATCATCGATACGACGGTCACGTGAGAAAAACTGGTCGGAAGGAAGTTCGATATTAAGTTTACTTTCCTTGCCACCGGCAACATCGTAAGCCCAGATGTCCGCGCCTTTCTGGTAGACAATGGTCTTGCCGTCGGTTGCAGGATAACGGATGTCCCATTTCTCTTCGAAAGTATGCTGTTTCAGGTCGCTGCCATCGGGTTTCATGCTGAAGATGTTGGCACGACCGGCTTGATCGGACAGGTAATAAACACGGTCACCGATCCACATGGGGAAGTTGTCCGTGCCGACGAAATCAGTCAGCTTCTTGAACTGCATTGTGTTCAAATCGCCATACCAGACATCCATCGCCCAGCCACCCTTGTAACGCTTGTTGGGACGGTCTTCGCGCATCATGCGCGTATAAGCGAAATCGTTGCCGGCAGGATTGTAGCTGATGCGTGACGCTTTGTCCAGGCCGATATCCGTAGGATAGCCACCTTCAACCGGTACGGTATACAGCTTGATGTGGTCAATCGCCTGGAATCGCTCGCTACGGAAAATGATCTGCTTGCTGTCTTTGGTCCAGCCGATCACTTCATCTGCGAAGGGGTGGAAGGTCAGCCGTTTCGGAGCGCCGCCGTAAACAGGGATCAGGTAAACGTCCTGGTTTCCGTCATATTCGCCGGTAAAGGCAATCCAGTTTCCGTCCGGGCTGATCCGTGCGAATTTCTCTTCGCCATCATGACGTGTCAGCCGAATCGCCGGGGCGTCATCGGTCAGATCCTTCTGCCAAAGGTCGCCTTCAGCGGAAAATACAACCAGATCATCATGAATGTCCGGGAACTGGTAATAGCCCAGCGCCCCTTTTGCGAACCCTGTTCCTGATAACAGGGCGAATACAAATACTGACAACAGAATGTGGCCCACCCGTTGCATGTATGCCTCCTTAAAATGTATGTGTTGAAAAGAGTATGCGTTGCCAACCAGCTTTCATATGGGAAGGACATATTCGTAGCAAAATGACACACAAAAAAAATGCAAAATGGCACACGCAACAGTGCCAGTTTGAACATGAAAGGTACTAACTAATTGAAAACCAGTCGGCTCCGGCTAAAAGTTTCTGTAGTGTCACGCATAAAAGCAAACTGGACGCCAGTTATTCTTCGTCGGCAGGTATCTCGGAAACGCGCTTGATCATCAAGCGAAATAATGCACCACCCAAAATTTCGCCTTTGTGGCAGGTCACGGTTCCCCCGTGCTGACTGGCAGTAGTGCGAACCACGGGAAGTCCGATGCCCATCCCTGTCCGTTTTGTAGTGAAATCAGGTTCGAAAATTTTATCGCATTTATCGTCAGGAACGCCGGGACCATTGTCCTCAACCTCAAAAACAAGGAATTCCCTTTCTTCCTTCACCCGCAATTCCAGTTGTGGGTTTGAACCTGCTGCGGCCATTCCATTATCAATCAGGTTGATCAGCGCGCGCTTGATTTTCTCTCGATCAAACTTGCATGGGGGAGATGCTGCAACGGTTGCGCTGGTTTTCAACGCAGTACCGTAAAGAGATTGCAGGTCTGAAACAAGTTCAGCCGGATCTTCCTCTGTCGGATCGATTTTTGGTGCACGGGCAAAGCTGCTGAATTCACGTACCAGCTTGCGCAGGCTTTCCACTTCTTCGTCAACGATTTCACGTGTTGTAGCCAATGTGCTGGCATACTGCTCATCATCACCATGATAGGAATCTGCCAGTTGCTGCACGGATAATTGAATTGGGGTAAGTGGATTCTTGATTTCATGCGCCAGAATGCGTGCCAGACCGCGCCATGCTGCTTTTTTCTCCATGTCAGCAGCCGTCTTCCGGCTTTCGTCAAGACGATCAAGCATCTGGTTGAAACTTGCTGCCAACTGTCCAATCTCATCAGTTCCATGCACTTCGGAACGAATATTCTCATGCCCCTCAGCGACTTCGACCGCAGTATCGGTAAGTTGCTCAATTCGTTTTGTAGCATGCCGTGACATCAGGAAACCGATGATAAACGAAAGTGCCAGGAAAAGCAGGTAAGTTAATATGAAGGTATATACCAGGCTGTTGATGAGCGGTTCACGTTCTGGTGCGATTCGTGTCCAGTCCGCCATGGCATGGCGTAACTGCTCTGCATCGGTTCGGAACTGTTCGTCAAGCTTTTTCACCATCACCAGAGTCCAGGAATCCTTGGTGACTTCAGCACGGATAATTTCCGGCAGCTCGGAGAAAGAATCACTTGCGCTTTCCGGTGGTCCCAGTGTTTCAACCCAACTGCCGCCCTTGAGGACTTTCCAACGACTACCGTCCGAAAGGTACAGGGTCAGAGATTTGTCCTGCGTAACTGTCGGGGGCATGAACTCATAGGGATGCTTCGGATCAAAAAAATGAACCAGTTGCCTGAGTGTGGCAAATTGTTGCTGAACAAGCGTCTGGTATTGGATGCGGGCAATGCGAATACCGCCGTCCAGGGCTTCCATGGTTGTTTCGGGAGTCAGGGCGCGAATCCCGGTTTTCAACGTGGAAGAGATGGACAGCCACATGGGAATGAGGGGGAGGAGCGCTGCGAAAGTCAGCGCCAGGAGAATACGCCAGCGAAGTTTCATGGCTTTTCCTGGCCGGGGAGTGTTGCTGTCTCAGACCAGTCGCTGTATAGGATATTTGTCCTGCCGCGACGATACAACCAGGCGGCCAGCCAGTTCAGTTCTCGTTCAATGGTATCATCTTCACCAAGACGGGGATGCAGGTCTTCCCCCAGTCGAACTGTAATCCGCCATGGACCTTCACCCGGTAAATTTTTCGGTTCTAACAACAGGGTGAAATCATCCCTGAAGAATCGAAACAGGGCTTCTGCATTGGTCATGGCAACAGCGCCCTGTGGGGTATGCAATCTGAACCGGTTCTCCCAGACATTGTATTCAAGCCTGAAATGCATTACCAGCTTATCGGACTTGTTCTGTCCGTCAATCTTCAATTGAACCCTGATACCGACAGGATTACCGGCGTTCAGAGTTGCCCTGCCCTCAGAACTGAGGGGACGCTGCACTACAGGGTGAACAATGGCAAGCCCTTCAGTCCAGTATGCCTCGATATTTTGAATAATCGGTTGCGCTTGCGAATGGGAGAGAGAGAGGAAGAGTACTCCTGACAGGACCAGGATACAGAAAAACAGAACTTTGCTATGCGCTCCCCATCGCATCGCGCCATCCAATACCGTTATGGATTATCAATAATATACTTCGACAAATGCGGACAACTTCGTTTGATGTCCGCGATCATTCTGTCTTCACGCAAAATGCGCTTCCATGCCCTCTGAATCAAGGCTACCCCCAATATCACCAGCACCGTGTTCAGCATGAACAAAGGAATGGCTAAATGGAGGTTGGTCAGAATGTCGTAATATTTGGACGTGGCAATCAGGAATGCAGCCAGCGACATCGGTACCGACATCAAGGCAAATCCTGTTCGCAGTACTGCCAAAGAAGTCCGTTTTTCCGCCAGAATCATCTGAATCCGGCCGATGTTTGTCGGTTCGTTCGGATCCGTGACTCGTTCGCGGCAATCCCCCCCGCAGGGATTTGTGGTTTTACCCGTCGTTTGAGTTCCACTCATGGTTAGTATAGATGTTCCTTGAGCTAACAAAGGCCTCTAACTCCTTCCCCACGAAGAGCAACAAAATACGGAGGCTATTATTAAAGTTCAACGAGAATCAGCCTCCGGAAAGTAGAGATCAGGGTGTAGTTTAGCCTTTTAATGAATGAAAAGAAAAGGGGCTGATTTCAGCCCCTGAAATTACCAGTTTGTCTTCTCAGCTTTCCTTCACCGCTTCAATGATTTCAAGGAAGGCTTTCTTGCCGTCGTTGAAGAACATCAGGGTGTTATCATTGGCGAACAGCGGGTTCGGAATCCCGGCGAAACCGGGGCTGAGCGAACGCTTGATCACAATTACCGTTCGCGCTTTATCCACGTCGATAATCGGCATTCCCGCAATCGGGCTCTTGGGATCGGTGCGGGCGACTGGATTGACCACGTCGTTGGCGCCAACCACAATCGCTACATCCACCGTTTCCATGGTACCGTTGGCTTCTTCCATCTCCTTCAGCTCATCATACGGTACATTCGCTTCGGCCAACAGCACGTTCATATGACCGGGCATACGTCCCGCTACCGGATGAATCGCGTACTCAACTTCTGCATCGTACTTCGACTTCAACAGGTTCGCCAGGTCACGCACCGTGTGTTGAGCCTGCGATACCGCCATACCGTAGCCCGGAATGATGGAAACACGACCGGCCGTTTCCAGCATCATCGCGATTTCATCAGCGGAGGTTGCCTTCACATTCTTATATACCTCGTCCGCGTTGTCTTCGGTTTCAGTAGCGCCCATCGCACCGAACAGCACATTTGGCAGGCTGCGGTTCATCGCTTTGCACATGATGTTGGTCAGGATGATTCCCGAAGCGCCTACCAGGGAACCGGAAATGATCAGCACGTTGTTGTTGATCACGAAACCGGTTGCCGCTGCGGCGATACCGGAATAGGAGTTCAACAGCGCGATTACCACCGGCATATCCGCGCCACCAATGGAGAAAGTCAGCAACACGCCCAGAACACCAGCTACACCGACCAGCGCCCAGAACAGGGCCATGTTGTCCGGCTGCATTACCATCATCACACCAAGCGCAATCGCGAGAATCCCGGATAATGCTTTCACTATCTGCATGCCCGGGAACAGCGCTTTCTTGCGAAGCAGCAGCACACCGATGATCACACCGGAAGCCGCGATAACGATGGATTCCCAGCGGGTGAAGTCGTACAGGTACCCGAGGTAAACCGAACCGCCCATGGTCAGCAGGGAAAAGCCATATTTGACCGCCTTCTGCCAGGGGTACAACTTCCATTTGACCGCGAGAAATTCGGCCAGTTTGCCAAATGCGACATAACTACCGAAGAACGTCACCGAGCCGATAATGGCTGTGGCGACTGTCGCGATCATGGTTTGCAGGTCCGTCGTGTGGGAACCGTGAATTTCGGATAACGCCGCGATCAGAGCTGCACCGGCGACCAATACCGAAGCCACACCGCCGAACCCGTTGAACAGCCCGACCATCTCCGGCATAGAGGTCATTTTGACCCGCAACGCCGCCAGGACACCGATCAACGAACCGATTGCCACACCGATGATGATGTAATGAAACTCCAAACCTCCAACGAGGAGGGTTGCTACAATAGCGATCAGCATTCCCAGTGCGCCCTGGGCGTTACCACGCACCGCTGTGCGCGGGTGCGCCATGCCCTTCAAGCCAAGAATGAAGAGGATTGCCGCAACCACGTATGCAATGTTTACTGCGTTCTGACTCAGCATGATATCCTCATTTCTTCTTGAACATTTTCAGCATGCGATGAGTTACCAGGAATCCGCCAACCACGTTAATTGTGGCGAAAATCACAGCCGCCGTGGCAACATACTTTGCGAGTATCGGGTTACCGATTTCACCGGCCAGCAAGACAGCGCCAATGACAGTGATGCCGGAAATGGCGTTTGAGCCCGACATCAACGGCGTATGCAGTGTCGGCGGTACCTTGGTAATCACTTCGAACCCGATGAAAATCGCCAGTACGAAGACTGTCAGCAGCATAACCAGGCCGTCCATTATGCCTCCTTTCCGGCGGGGCTGCCCGCGCTCATCATTTCTTTGATACGTGCGTTGACCACTTCACCGCCACGGGTCATCATGGTCTCCGCTATGATCTCATCTTCCATGTTCAGGTTCAGCTCGCCTTCCTTGGTGAACATGTTCAACAGGAAGGTCGAGATGTTCTTGGCGTACATCTGGCTGGCATGGAAGGGGATGGTCGCCGCGACATTCAACGGGCCCATGATGGTGACGCCGTTATAGTCCACATCTTCACCCGCCTTCGTCAGCTCGCAGTTGCCGCCACGCTCCGCTGCCAGATCCACGACCACACTACCTGGCCTCATCCCTTTGACCATCTCCTCGGTGACCAGGATCGGGGCTTTGCGTCCGGGGATGGCGGCCGTGGTGATGACCACATCGTTTTCCGCCACCACACGCAGCATCATTTCACGCTGTTTGCGTAAGAATTCTTCGCCCATTTCTTTCGCGTAGCCGCCCTTGTCCTGGGCGTCGCCGGTTTCCAGTTCCAGCTCTACGAACTTGCCGCCCAGCGATTCCACCTGTTCTTTTACTACCGGGCGGACATCATAAGCATGCACTACCGCGCCCAGACGTTTCGCCGAGGCAATCGCCTGCAATCCGGCCACACCCGCGCCCAGGATAAATACCTTGGCAGGGGAGATAGTCCCGGCGGCGGTCATGAACATGGGGAAGAACTTCGGCAGCTTCTCAGCGGCCCACAGCACAGCCTTGTACCCGGCTACTGTCGCCATGGAGGACAGAATGTCCATGCTCTGCGCACGGGTAATGCGTGGCACCAGCTCCAGTGCGAACGATGTCACGCCCGCTTCGGCCAACTTCTTTGCCGGGACAGGATCGCTCAACGGTTCAGCGGTGCCGATCAGGATCTGATCCTTGCGCATCAACGGAAGATCAGCTTTACCTGCCTCAGGATTCGCGCCGAGCATCCGTACCTGCAAAATCATGTCCGCCTGCTTGAAGACGTCCGCGCGATTGTCCAGAAGCGTTGCCTTCTTCGCGGTATACAAATCATCCGGGAATCCCGCCGGTACTCCCGCGCCTTTCTCCACGAAGATCTCGTGACCACGTTTGGCCAACTGCCCCGCGATATCCGGCACAAGAGCGACCCGGCTTTCACCCGGGAAAGTCTCCTTCGGTACTCCGATTTTCATGGGTAAGCCCCCAACTCGCTATGGAAGTTTGAAAGTCTTGAAAGTTCAAAAGTTACAAAGTTAAACAGGTACTAAGTTGTAAAGATTATCGTCAAAGTTGCCCACGATCTCATACCATAATACCGATCCTTGAACCTGATGCTGATTCCTTGTCATGTCAGCCCGACACCATGTCATCCCCGATACACAACCATGTCATCCCCGACTTGATCGGGGATCTCGAGGTTTTATTGGCAGCACTGGTTCACTAATCATGTCATCCCCGACACACACCATGTCATCCCCGGCTTGAACGGGGATCTCGAGGTTTTATTGGCAGCACTGGTTCACAAATCATGTCATCCCCGATACACAACCATGTCATCCCCGACTTGATCGGGGATCTCGAGGTTTTATTGGCAGCACTGGTTCACAAATCATGTCATCCCCGACACACAACCATGTCATCCCCGGCTTGAACGGGGATCTCGAGGTTTTATTGGCAGCACTGGTTCACAAATCATGTCATCCCCGACACACACCATGTCATCCCCGGCTTGAACGGGGATCTCGAGGTCTCACTGCTAAACCATGTACTTCTTCATGATAAACAGGTCTACAAATGCTGCCTGTTACAGGTCTGATGCGTGCGACTCAGTAATGATGCTACTCGAACTCTGTAATCACGAGCAGTGTGTCGATTTTCTTAGCTCTTTTGTGTCTGACGCTACGAAATCGCTCAACACCAGCATCAGCAGGATTATTTTGGCTCAAAGGTAGACCACCCTAACTTTTGTAGCAACCGTCAATGAAGGGGAATAGGGGCACGTGGAGCCATATGGGGGCGGTCCAGGCTACCAAGCTTGGCCCGACTGCTTGCTGTCGGGATTCTGCGAATGCTCGGAACCTGTATGTCAATTGATGTATGCATAGCTAATAATCGTGACAATCTGTTTCCTTTTTCACTTTTTTTCACTGCTTACTTTTTTCACTTCAGACTACCGAAGGAGTGCCTCTTAGTTAGAATAGACCACCGCCGGACAGCCGTCTTCGCTTCGCTGCGTCGTGCTTCAAGCCGGCGGGGCCAATGACAATACTCGTTTGGCCCGACTGCTTGCTGTCGGGATTCTGCGAATGCTCGGAACCTGTATGTCAATTGATGTATGCATAGCTAATAATCGTGACAATCTGTTTCCTTTTTCACTTTTTTTCACTGCTTACTTTTTTCACTTCAGACTACCGAAGGAATAA
The DNA here is from genome assembly GCA_963669175.1 of bacterium. Lineage (GTDB taxonomy): Bacteria > Electryoneota > Electryoneia > Electryoneales > Electryoneaceae. Next base: position 3,572,655 of record OY769902.1, on the reverse strand, counting down.
CTCTTTATTAGAATAGACCACCGCCGGACAGCCGTCTTCGCTTCGCTGCGTCGTGCTTCAAGCCGGCGGGGCCAATGACAATACTCGTTTGGCCCGACTGCTTGCTGTCGGGATTCTGCGAATGCTCGGAACCTGTATGTCAATTGGTGCATGCGTAGCTAATAATCGTGACAATCTGTTTCCTTTTTCACTTTTTTTCACTGCTTACTTTTTTCACTTCAGACTACCGAAGGAATAACTCTTTATTAGAATAGACCACCGCCGGGCAGCCACCTTCGCAAGCTACGGTGTGCTTCAAGCCGGCGGGGCCAATGGTAGTAGCTAATATTCGTGACAATCTGTTTTCTTCTTTACCTTTTTTACCTTCTTTACTTTTTTTACTTTTTTTACTTCCATCACTTTTTTCACTGCCTACTTTTTTCACTTCATATGTCATCCTGTGAATCCCTTGCGAGTGTCTCTGATTGCATAGCTGAACTTGCGTAGAGGGGTTCGCTTTCCTACCATACTGCAACGGGAGCTTGAGAAAACTTCACACACATACCAACCATGCCACTGGGAGAGACGAAAGCATGAGCAAGACTGAGAAGAACCTGCAGGAAGCGTTTGCCGGGGAATCCATGGCCCGGAACATGTACACGTTTTACGCCGGAGTCGCACGCAAGGAAAAGTATCACTACATCGCCAAACTGTTTGAAGAGACGGCGGATAACGAGAAACGCCACGCCAAGGACCATTTTAACCTGTTGGGCAGATTGAATGACACCGCCTCGAATCTGCGTGACGCGATGAACGGCGAGAACTACGAAGCGACCGAGATGTACCCGAACTTCGCCAAGGATGCCGCTGAAGAGGGCCAGACCGAGGCTCAGGTCCTGTTCACCATGGTCGCAAAGGTCGAAGAGCATCACCGTGACCGTTACGCCAAGCTGTTAAAGCGTGTCGAAGAGGGCACCGTCTACAAGCGTGAAAAGCCGATCCAGTGGAAATGCAGTGTCTGCGGTTTCGTCCACGAAGGCACCGAGCCGCCAGCAAAATGCCCGTGCTGCAAACACCCGATGGAATATTACGAACCCGCGAACCTGGAAGAAGATTTGTAGAGATCGAAACGGGAAAATGGGACTGCTACACTTTTTTCAGTGAGATTCTTTTGCGCTCGAAATGAAGTGGATGAAAAAGGTAGCTGTACCGATTTTCCCGAGTGATGAGCTTCAATCTGTGGAAAATGGGACTGCTACACTTTTTCAGAGAGATTCTCTACGCTCAAAAGGAAGTGGATGAAAAAGGTAGCTGTACCGATTTTCCCGAGTGATGAGCTGCGATAAACAGGGATGGTCCTTTAGAGGGCTGTCCCGTTTTTTTGTATCGACGCTGTGAAAATTGGTACAGTTACCTTTTTGGAAAACTCTGTTAGAGTGGTTGAATTAGGAATGTTTCAAAAAGGTAACAGTCCCATTTTCACGATCCAGACTTTTTCTTGCTACTATTGCAAAGGAATGGCATTGATCATATTATAATAACATCAGGAAATATGTTTTGAATTTTGTGCATTACTATCACCAAATCGAAGGAGTAGCCACGATGAGTATACGTAAGATGTTGCTGCTGCTGATCGTAGCCATGATGCTCTTACCAGCCATTGGACGTGCAGAAATCACAAAGGCAGGTATCGGAATCACATGGACCGTGCGAACAATGGAACTCAAGCCGTATACGGAATATATGATCGACTATCCTGATCCCTATGACGGTTATTACGGTGCTTCTACTGGCCCAAGAAGAACGGATAGAGGGGATATCAGGGTACGTGTGCCGTTGTGGCTGAGCAGGTCGTCTATCATGGAACCTGACATTTCTTTGTATACGTATGGCGAGGAGCGGAAAGATTATACCGCGATCAGCATAGGCATCACCGGACGTGTCCATCCGTTCAAAACCAAAATCCCTTACCTCGGCGCACGTATGATTTTTGATAACGTGCTCCATCAAGGTGACGATGTACGTCTCACCCTCGGGCCCCTGATCGGCTGCGAGTTTTTCTTCATCGACCGTTTCAGCCTCGGGGTGGAAGCCAGCCTGGATACGTTCTTCGATTCGTCCTATTCATCTACCGAATACATAACCGACCCACACGGCTGGTTGACAGGACGGTATTATCTCAAGTTGTGATAAAAGATTTTGTATCGAGTGTTGAACTCATGTAGTCCCCGGTTCGGTAGTTTCTCTTTAGAGAAGAATTTAGATAGAATATTGGATACAAGCTCATCCTATCATCCCTAAAATATCATGTTGATTTCTTGATATTCTATCAAAGGATTTGTAAATTCGTATATAGTTCCCATTATTTGAAAATGACTATAAGATTAGGGGGGAGCTAGCATGAAATAGTATGTAGTTTTAAAATATGTGACGTATTTACATTTACAACAAATACTTAAGGGAGATAAAAGTGGGAAAAAAAGAGAAACGATCTTCAGTCATTAGTCGAATTGATCCAGACAAAGTTGTCAGATTATTTCTTAGAAGTTTAACACTATCTATTATCCCTGGTCCTGAATTGTATGATATTCTCAAGGATATCCAGAGTTCTAGGACAGATATAGGGATGAAAGTTAAGCATGTAGCCGAATCACTAACAGAGGCGTCTAAAGTACTTAATGATCTTCAAAATGATCTTAGTAATAAAGTAAATGCAGTTAATAAACTTCGCGAGGATTATGAAAAATATGAACAGCTTGCAAAAGTCGAAGAGCTAAAGGCACAAGCAATCATTAAACAACTTGATGAAGCACTAGGAAAAAACAAGCCAAAAGAACGTTGGATTGCTTTGGGAATCAACTTGGTCGCAGGAATTTTCGTATTTATTTTGGGGATTGTTTTTGGACCATGGATAAAAATTTGGCTAAATATAGGTATGTAATTACATGGATTGTTCCTAATATAGAAGAAGTGACACAAAGAAAACCGGGATTAACCAATCGGTCAATCCCGGTTTTATCTATTAATAACTTTACAACTTGAAAACTTTCCAACTTTCAAACTACCTACACATCCAACCCCATCACATACTCGTGCATGGCGGCGGAGGCGGTTTTACCGGCGCCCATGGCGAGGATGACGGTTGCGGCGCCGATCACGATATCCCCACCGGCGTAGACGCCCGGCATGGAGGTCGCGGCGGTGTCATCGTCGGCCACGATATTGCCCCACTTGTTGGTCTCAAGTTCGGGGGTGGCACGGGTCAGCAGCGGGTTTGCGCCGTTACCGATGGACATCACGACCGTATCCACGTCCAGCGTGAACTCGGAACCTTCGATGGGGACCGGACGGCGGCGTCCGCTGGCATCGGGCTCACCCAGTTCCATACGGATGCACTTCATGCCCGTGACACGGCCTTTCTCGTTACCGTAGATCTCGATCGGATTGGTCAGCAGGTTGAACTGAATGCCTTCCTGTTCCGCGTGGTGGATCTCTTCGTTACGGGCCGGCATTTCTGTCTGACTGCGACGGTAGACCAGGTAGACATTGTCCGCGCCGAGACGCAGGGCGGTACGGGCTGAGTCCATGGCTACGTTTCCGCCGCCGACCACCGCGACGTTCTTGCTGCGGATCACCGGGGTGTCGTAGTTCGGGAAATCGTAGGCCTTCATCAGGTTCGAACGGGTGAGGTACTCGTTGGCGCTGTACACGCCGATCAGGTTCTCGCCCGGGATGTTCATGAAGTAGGGAAGACCGGCGCCAACACCGATGAACACGGCGTGGAAACCTTCTTCTTCAAACAGTTCCTCGATGGTGAGGTACTTGCCGATGACGGCGTTATAGACAATCTTCACGCCCAGCTTTTCAACATAGTTGACTTCCGCTTCCACGATGGCTTTCGGGAGACGGAATTCCGGGATACCGTAAATCAACACACCACCCGGCTTATGCAGGGCTTCGAAGATAGTGACATCGTGGCCGAGTTTGGCCAGGTCACCGGCAACGGTCAATCCGGCGGGGCCGCAGCCTACGACCGCGATCTTGCGTCCGGTCGGCGGTGCGATTTCCGGGATCTCGATGTTGCCGGAGTCACGTTCCCAGTCCGCGATAAAGCGTTCCAGGCGGCCAATGGCGACAGATTCGCCCTTGACACCCAGGATGCACTTGGATTCGCACTGTTCTTCCTGCGGGCAGACACGGCCGCAGATAGCGGGCAGAGCGTTCTGATCCTTCATGACACGGATCGCGCCCTGGAGGTTGTTGCGACGAATTTCTCGGATGAAGCCGGGGATGTTGATTCCCACCGGGCAGCCGTCGATACATTTCGGCTTCTTACACTCGATGCAGCGCGCGGCTTCTTCCATGGCGGTTTCGATGCTGTAGCCGAAAGGCACTTCCTTGAAGTTCTTCGCACGGACCAGCGGTTCCTGTTCCGGCATATCGTGGCGCGGGATCGCCTGGCGTTCTTTCTTGGACAGGTTCTCGTATTTCTCGGCGAGCTGTTGCAGGTCTGCCATTATTCCGCCTCCTTCTTCAGGCGCTCCGCTTCAACATCGAGACGGCACTTGTGATAATGATCCAAGGCTTCCTTCTCCATGTCGATGTATGCGCTCTGACGCATGATCAGTTCGTCATAGTTGACCTGGTGGCCGTCGAATTCAGGACCATCAACACACACAAAAGCCGACTTGTCCCCAATGGAAACACGGCAGCCGCCGCACATTCCGGTACCGTCCACCATGACACTGTTCAGGCTGACGACGGTGGGGAGGTTGTACTTTTTGGTCAACAGCGAGGTGAACTTCATCATCGGAACCGGACCAATGGCCACGACGAGGTCGATGGTGACACCATCGTTGATCAGCCCCTGGAGGGCGTCGGTCACGAAACCGTGAACACCACGGGTGCCGTCATCTGTCGCGATGATCACACGGTCCGAGATAGCTTTCATCTCTTTTTCGAGGATGATCAGGTCTTTGGAACGTGCCCCGATAATGGTGATAATACGGTTTCCCGCTTCCTTCAAGGTTTTCGCAATGGGATGTACCGGGGCGATCCCGATACCGCCGCCGATGCAGACAACCGTACCAAACTTGTCAATATGAGTCGGTTGTCCAAGAGGACCGGCAACATCGGCCAGGCAATCGCCCACCTTCATCTGCCCGAGATTATAGGTGGTTTTGCCTACTTCCTGGACGATGAGACGAATGGTACCTTTTTCCGGATCTGAATCTGCGATGGTCAGAGGGATACGTTCCCCCTTCTCGTTCAACCGGATCAAAACGAATTGCCCGGCTTTACGCTTCTTTGCGATCACCGGCGCCATAACATCCAAATCTAGGACCTTATCCGCTGGCCGGTCAAAACGGACGATTTCGTACATCACACCCTCGCCGTATGGTTGCCGTTTATGAAAAAACGCCGCACAATTTCCAAGTTGCGCAGCCCGGCATGAAAACTACACTCGTGCATTCCTTCACGCAACCTCCGGTCTCCAGTAGACTTATGGATAGGGGAACCTAACTATTTGTTAATAATAGAGTATTTTTCCAAGGGTTGCGCTAACATGTGAAATGATAAGCGGAGCGATTCCGGTATTTTGCTCAGGAAAAGGAAATGATTTACAAGCGGGTATGGACATGATGATTGCGCATTATATATTGGAGGAGTATTCAAACATCAATAACCTTCCAAAGGGGGGGAGCATGAATAGTGAGGTGATTCAACTTCTTCAGAAAAGGGTTGCAGGGCGTTCGATAGAAAAAGACCCGTTGACGGTTGATGTGATTGATGTCCTGGTCGAGGCGGCACGGTTGACACCGTCATGCCGGAACCATCAGCCCTGGCGATACTTGTTCCTGAACAGTGATGAAGGATTGAAGAAAGGGCGTGAGTGCCTGGTCGGGGGGAATACGACCTGGGCGACACGAGCGCCGTTGCTCATCATCGGATACTCACGGCATAACGCGGACTGTATCCAGGATGATGGCAGGGAGTATTTTACATTCGACCTTGGGATGAGTACGATGAATATCATGCTCGCAGCAACGGAGCTTGGATTGAGCGCACGTCCCATGGCAGGATTCAGTCCGGAGAAAGTTCGTACCCTGTTCGCGCTGGAAGATGTGGATGAACCTTATGTCATGATCGCTGTAGGGAAACCGGGTTCGGACGAGAGCTTTCTGCCTGAGTATTACAAAGGGATGAATGATAAACCGCGGGAACGGAAAGCTGCGGATGATCTGTTCAAGGTGATATGATATTGAAGTGAAAAAAGTAGACAGTGAAAGAAGTGAAAAAGGTAAAGAAAGTAAAGAGAAGTGAAAAAGGTAAAGAAAGTAAAGAGAAGTGAAAAAGGTAAAGAAAGTAAAGAAGGTAAAAAAGTAGGTTCCTTAAAAGAATTTGTGCGTGGTTTGAGGTGGCTTGGCCCGACTGCTTGCTGTCGGGATTCTGCGAATTCCCAGTAATCTGTGTGTCAATTGGTATACGCATAGCTGGGAATCGTGACAATCTGTTTCCTTTTTCACTTTTTTCACTTTTGACTACCGATGGAGTAATTCTTCAGAAAAATAGACCACCGCCGGGCAGCCGCCTTCGCTTCGCTACAACGTGCTTCAAGCCGGCGGGGCCAATAGGCAAAACACGTTTGGCCCGACTTGTGAACCGAGGCGTACTGCTTGCTGTCGGGTTAATAAATCTACCTACTTATCTTACCCATAATTCTTCCTTATATTTTCTTTCTTTCTTTCTTCTTTGTCTTTCTTTGCGCCTTTGCGCCTTTGCGCCTTTGCGCCTTTGCGTGAAACATTCTTTTTGATTCGTCAATCTTGCCTGTTTGAGACCAAAGCAAGAATCAACTCGGGTTCCATCCTGCCGAAACCTGCGAATGCCGTTGTGTGTATTGTGCAGCGAGTTGCATGATCGCTGTAGACGCACGTTCTGCGGCACGTCCGTCAATTGGACCTACCAGCTTGGGACCGTAGAATTTGCGACGATCCTCCTTGTCTTCCGGATGATCCAGCGCATGATGTACGGATTTGATGATCTCGTGACGTGTGCCCACCTGAACGCCCACATCACGCCAGGCATATTCGATATCGTTGGGATCGTAAGCCGGGAATCTCTTCTGCAGGGGATTGTTTACCAGGATTACCGGACGGTTCAACGCCATTGCTTCCATGAATGCAGAGGAAACATCCGAAATAACCACATCCGCCGCCATGATCGAAGGCGTCAGGTCCATGTCATCAACATAGATGATATTTTCTTCCAGCAATGCCAGCAGACGGTACATCTGTTTCCATGATTCCGGCGACATACCGTGCAACTTGACCAGCACTTTCAGGCCCTGGTTGGCGAACGTGCGCAGGCCATCCGTGATTACCGGGACAGCGCTCAACTCAATGTTGTACGTCGGGGCAAAGGTGACAACACGATCCTTCGCGCCAATGCCATACTTTTCGCGTGCGGATTGCTGGGTCAGTTCACCGCGTCCGACCGGATCAAACTTGACAAATCCTGTCGCCAGTACGGGTTTGTGCAACATTTTCTGCAATACTTTCGCGTGATGCGAACCCGGAACCAGGATCAGGTCAGCGCCATTTTCACGTTGTACAGTCTGACGATTGGTGTAGAAAGTCCCCTTTGAAATCAGGCCGTGGTTGACGTTCGCGATACAACCCTGCCAGTCAATGCCACCGAAGTCAGCATCAGCCATGACGGTTACGTCCGGGCGCCAATTCCCGATCTTGCTCGGGCCAATCCAGTCGTAGCCACGGTGTTTCAGGTCCGTAATCAATGTTTCGTTCAATCCCACACCCGGCATATCCTCCATGGAGGGGATGTAGGGCGGGGAAGCGAAGACCTGTTCGACTTCCGGATGGTTATCACGAATCCAGTTACTCACCGGTAACAGATGGGGAACATGCAAGTTCCGCTTGGCGTAGTATACGATCTTCATGTTACTGCTCCCGACCCGTAAGAATCCCAAGTTCACGTGCCAAAGCGATCAATTCGGGATGATCCGGGTCTTTTTCAAGGCCGAAACGAACCTGTTTCTCGGCCTCATGTCGCTTGTTCCTGTTTATATAATGTCTTGCCAGACGTACATGTCCATTGTCAGTGGCTGGTTGTGCCGTTTTCCCATTAGAGCCTTTTCGGTTGAAAACCGGGGCGTCCGGAGGAAGCTGTTCACGTAACGGCATCTGTATCCAGTCTGCCAGCGCTATAACCCGTTCTTCAGCGAGTTGTTTCTGTTCCGGCGATAACGGATAAGCCCATTCAGCTTCGTACACCGCATTTTCCGACGCTTCTTCTATCAGCGTATCCATTGCCAGCGCAACATGTTGCAGTGGCAGTTGTTTTCCTTTTTCCAGGATGCTGCTTACTACTATTTGCATGTTTTGAGGGATGTTTCTGATCAGGATACAGGATAAAGCCGGGGCCACGGAGAGCGGCACTCGCTCGTTTGGTATTCTGACCTTCAGTTGATGATCGAGCTGTTCTGTTTGCGGGCCGGGAGAAATTTCTGTGCCAAGCCTGAAGGTGGGATTTTGTGATGGTATCCCGAAAGCAAGCTGAGGCACGACCGCCTGCAACTGCTTCTCCATACGTAGATGGTTTTGCAGACGTGTCAGCCAACCGTTGAACCCAAGAACACTCTGCTGTAATACACAGGTGTATTGGTAGGATTGCAGGGCTTCCATATCAATCGGTGTATTCAGCAAAACCGGGTGATAGGATGCAAGCCGGTCCAACCATTCATGCGTATGACCGTTCAGTGGCAGCACGAACAGGTTGAAAGCTGCGCCTGCGAGTTTCAGTGTTCCCAGCGTACGTTCAGCATTCTCCGGATCGAAATGATCAACGGGAAGGATTATCGCGGTATCTGCCTGATCGTGTTTGCCGGATACAATGGAGTCCTGTATGCCATCAAGCAGTCCAAGGATTGCATCAGCCACACGTTGTGCCGAGTTGCCGTCCAGATCTACATGAAGTTGTAATCGCGCCTCAGCACGTTCTTCCTGATGCTGTTCCGGATCAGCGAGGTAAACCTGTACCGCAGTGTTCAATTCTTCAAATGAGCTGGTCACAAATGCAGCCTTCTGAAACATGTATTCCAGGTCATTTGACTGGTATAATGGATATTCTCTCTGGTTGGGATTTTCAAACAGAACGACAGGCTTATCGAGAAGTATTGCTTCCAGGTATGCGGATGAAGTATCCGAGATGACGACATCGGCCAACGCAAGGAATGAAGCAAGATCATCCTCACGCACCAGCGTGATATTGGGGTCATTTCCCGCAAGCAAACGAAAGTCCTCTGTCCAGGAATAGGGGGAACGAGGGTGAAGCTTGACAAACAGGTGCGTCTGGTCGTTTGCAAGCTGACGGATGCGAGTCCAGAGAATCGGGACGGATGACAGCGGCATTACTTCTGTCGGGGCATACAGGATTGCTTTTTTCTTTGGGGATATACGGGCGTATTGTTTCAGTTTCGCCTGTACCGCAAAACCTTCCTTGAAGACGGCGTCCAGCTTGGGAAATCCCGTTCCTATAACTGATGTGAAAACTTTTCCTGACTGTTCAGTTTTCTGCTTGTGAATTGGTCCTGGAGCACAGATCAGGTCCAGCAGGTTATCACGTTCTGCTGCCTGATGTTCCGTAAAGCTGAGTCCCTTGCTACTGATACGTTCCGGAACCAGCGCCAGTTTGCCGTTGCCCTCAAACCGATGAGCGTAATTTTCCGCCATAATGACAGCATCCGGATTCCATGCCGTGAAATCATCCAGGATAGGCAACCCGATTTTTTCCGCCTGGAGACGGTTCTGGCCATCAAAACCATCCAGGTGACGCCTGTTAATCGGAGTTATTGTGATCGCCAGTTCCACACCGTCAATGTCACGGAGAACATCCAGAACAGGTGTAAGAACAGGCAATTGTGAAGGACGTTGAAAATGAAACAGAATGCGTGGCATCCACTTACTCGCGTGTAAAACAAAACCAATTTCAGGAAACTATTCTTTTTTCAGGAAGCATATCCTGTGCCGGAATGAAGCGAGAATTTTTCAGAGTTGTCTCCTTGAAACTCAAGCTGCTTGTTCAACTATAGTGAGATCGTGCGTTTGAAAATAAATGGATGTATCTTGTTTCTACCAAGCTATATGCGATTGCTGGCTGCCCATTTTACCGCATGCTTTCACGATGGCTCCAGTGGCTCGGGATAAGTTGGGCTGTACGGTTGGAACGGGATTACATTGGGCGCAGTTGAAAGGAAGGGGTAGAATTTACCCCTACCTGATGTTTTTTCCGGGGTTTCGAGCGGCTCCTTTATTCGGATTTGATCTTGCACTGCACGGTCTAGCCCGTTACCTTACATGGCTTTACAAACAGTAGGTGAGAGGATAGAGAGATGAAAGAAGGTATCCATCCCGCATACCATTACGTAGAAGTGGAATGCGCTTGTGGTTCAACCTGGAACACACGCAGTACCCAGAAGGACACGATCAAGGTAGAAATTTGCTCCGCCTGTCACCCGTTCTTCACGGGCAAGCAGAAGCTGGTCGACACAGCCGGCCGCGTAGACAAGTTCTACAAGAAGTACGGCATGAAGCCGAAGTCCTGATCTGGTGTCAACCAAGGCAAAAAAGAAACCGCACCTTTCGGTTGGAGGGCAAGCGGTTCTTGAAGGTGTGATGATGCGTAGTCCCTGGCGGGTTGCGACGGCGGTTCGCGATCCGGAGGGGAACGTACGCGTTAAAGCGTATCCTTTTGTTTCCATAACCCGGCGCAATAAGCTCGCCGGGTTGCCTGTCTTACGGGGCGCAATTGGCCTGTTTGAAGCGCTCAAGCTTGGTATTGATTCACTTACCTGGTCCGGTGAAATCGCCGGGGAGGAAGAGGATGCCAAGCCGCTGACCATTTGGGACAGGATGCTGGAAGGTCTGATGTTCGTCGTGGCGTTTGCCATCGGCATCGGCCTGTTCATGGCGACACCATATCTTGTAGCGCAACTTATCGAGAAAAACGACAATCAGGTCGTCTTTCACCTGATTGCCGGAGGCTTGCGTATTCTGCTGCTGCTGGGCTATATGGCCGCGATTACGCTGATACCGGATATCAAACGGGTTTTCCAGTATCACGGCGCTGAGCATAAAAGCATTTTTACCTTCGAAAAGAAGCTGGCCCTGAACACGACTAACGCTTGCGCTCAGAGTCGTCAGCATCCTCGTTGCGGCACCAGTTTCCTGATTCTTGCTGCTGTATTGACCATGATCGGGTTTATGATTGTGGACAGCCTTTTCTTTGCGGCGGGATTCAGCTTTGGAGAAGGGACGGGCAAAGCGGCGTTGCTTCGTGTGTTGTTCCATTTGCCGTTCATCCCGATTATCGCCGGGCTTTCGTATGAAGTTCTGCGATTGGCGGAAAAACACGCTGAAGAGCCCTTATGGCAACCGGCAGTCAAGCCGGGATTCTGGCTGCAGCTTATCACGACACGTGAACCCGATGAAGATATGGTTGAGGTCGCGCTGGCTTCACTCAAGGAATCGCTGTTGAAATATGAAGGCGAATACGAAGGTGCAAGTCGTGTGAATGGATCCATATCGCCCGAATTGCTTAAAGCGCTTCATGAAGGCGATGAAAGTGTGCTGGCAAAGATTCTTGAAGAAGAGAAAGCTGCCGTTGCTGAAGCGGAAACGCAGGAATGAAATCCCGCGAGCCGCACAACCGTCCCGATCCCATTCCTGATTTTTCCCACGCATTAAGCACCGAAGCAATCTACCGTTTGCAGGGATTCTATCTCCCCTGGATCGAAGAAGCGTTGAAGGCGTTTGATACGGAAACCCTGTGGAAACGTCCCAACGAACCGACCAACAGCGTCGGAAACCTGCTGCTACACATGGAAGGTAATGTGCGTCAATGGGTACTGCATGGCCTTGACGGACAGGAGGATATACGGAAACGTGACAGTGAGTTTGCCGCCACGGAAGGCGCGTTACCGGAAGTCTTATTTCTTGCTCTGAAAAGCACAGTCGATGAAGCGTGCGAGATTATATCCAAGTGGAATGATCCTGAATTATTGATGCAACCACGCATCATTCAGGGAATGTCCGCCACAGCTTATTCTGCTATTTTCCACGTCGTTGAACATTTTTCTTACCATACCGGACAAATTGTCTGGATTTCCAAGGCGTTAAGCGGGAAAGACCTCCAGTTTTATAATCTGTAGCTTGTTTACCCGGACCGGGGGCGATCCGGGCTACTTGGCTATTGGATTTGATATCTACCTTGGATTCCTGCCTTTTGCAACATTTTGAAACTATATATGTTTGAAGTTGTTTCAAAATGTTGTATAATGTTTGGCGTAATTCCAGAAAACAACTTGGCATAGCTTTGCCGAGTAACAATAATCGCTGAATTTTGGGAGGGGAAACATGTTCAGTAGAAAGGTTCGTGCATCGTTTTCTTGGATTCTGGTTCTGTTATTCTCATTGTCATTGTTGGTAATCGGGTGCAGTGATGACGACGATGATGATGGTAATCCTGTCAGTGGGCAATCATTGAGCGAGAAGTTTGGCGCTGATTTGCAGACCATGCTGGAAGAGAATGTTGCCAGTATTGTGGTGCCAGGCGCTTTGCTTTATGTTGTTGATAATACTGGTGATTCATGGTGTGGGATCACCGGAATCATGGAAGCTGATGATCTTTCATCCGTTATGACCGACGGATGGCAGGGGACGGCGCTGGACAATACGAATATTCACACTCGAATTGGCAGCATGACCAAGACATTTACCGCGGAGATGATGTATATCCTGATGGATAATGGTGATGTCTCCCTGGATGGTGTGATTGATGATTACCTGCCTGATTACGAAGTTGACATTCCCAACAGCGATATCATCACCATACGAAACCTGCTGGATATGCGATCAGGTTTGATTTGTTATACTCAGCTTCCTGACCTGGAGGTATTACCATTTCCACAATATGAACCTTCTTTCCTGCTACAGGCAGTAGTAAATGCCGGTGGAACACTGAATGGTCCTGATGAGAGTTTTTACTACTGCAACACAAATTATGTTATCCTTGGCCTGATTATCGAAGAGATAACAGGCATGGCGGCATATGAAGCCATCCAACAATACATCCTGACGCCTCTGGGAATGGACAACACTCAGATGCCGGCGCCTGAGGATGATGAGATGCCAACGCCATTCTGGTACGGGTATTCTTATTTTGGTGAAGAGATTGGATGGTATGATCTTACTACTCAGAATGTTTCCTGGGCGTGGACAGCGGGCAACATGATTTCAGACCGTCACGATATGGCCACCTGGATTGATGCGTTCCTGAGCCCGACATTGATCAGCCAGGAAACATTTGACATTGTAATGGATGAGTTTGTTCCGGTTGGCGCCCTGAATGCGGAGTATGGACTTGGGATGTTCAAAATTCTGTATCCCCAGGACAATCCAGTGCAGGAAGTCGTTGGCCATAACGGTAGTCTTCCTGGTTATCAGACGGGTGTTTTTTCCACAGGTGATTACAGGATTATCATTTTTGTGAATACGGATGTCCCGTTCAATAGCGAGTCAGCAACGGGGAATAGCGCCGATCAGTTTGTTGAAGAGGCTGTGAAGATTCTGTACGATCTTTAAGGAAAGCTGGCAATCTAAGCCCACCATTGCTTTCTGGTGCAATGGTGGGCTTTTTTTGCTCACACCATAGAATCCAGAAGATTATAGGGTTTCTCGAAAATTCATGCTGTTTCAAACTGGTTGTAGGATTTCTGTTGTTCGAATACTTGTCATAGTGATACTCCTCCTAAATGGAGGCTTTACTGGACTGTAATTGTTTACAATCTGCTATCTGGTAGTTTTAGCAGGCTTTAGCCTGCTCTTTTTAGCACCCGGCTTCAGCCGGGGTGTTCATGGTTATAAAGAAATGGTGAGCGCCCTTCAGGGTGCTTTCCGGACCCAGGAATTGTAACAGGCAAGCACGCTAAAGCGCGCTCAGAATGATTATCATCACTTTTACACCCCGGCTGAAGCCGGGTGCTAAGAAGAGCCTGCTGAAGCAGGCTGATAATTTTTGAATCAGCAAATACTTTCGGGAACCATTATAGTTAGCACGATAAGTGTGAGCCTAACTTGACGTTAATCGAATAGTATTTCGAGAGATCAACGGTTTTCTGCATAATGTTCTACCCGTTACTCCGGTTTTTACACGATTTTGTAAACACCCCTTGAAAAAATGGCAGGGATATAAGAATTTGCTACACGATAAAGATTATTCATTAGATACACTGCTTTTGGGAGGAGGGTCTGCATGGATGCGCTGCTGCTGGCAAGGATCCAGTTCGCGGTGACCGTAGGGTTCCATTTTCTTTTTCCACCGATAACGATTGGTTTGGCCTGGATACTCGTAATCTTCGAGTGGATAGGGTGGAAGAAGGGCGATAAACAGTACGCTCGTATAGGTAAGTTTTTCGGCGATCTGTTTGCGGTCACGTTTGCGGTTGGTGTGGCAACAGGAATCGTGATGGAGTTCCAGTTCGGTACCAACTGGGCTGAGTATTCCAAGTATGTTGGCGACATTTTCGGCGCCCCATTGGCCGCTGAAGGTGTTTTCGCCTTTTTCCTTGAATCGTTCTTCGTTGGTGTCTACCTGTTTGCGCGTGGACGCATTTCCAAAGGCGCACACTGGTTCAGCGCCTTGATGGTCGCATTCGGCGCTACACTATCCGCATTCTGGATCATTGTAGCCAACTCCTGGCAACAGACTCCGGCCGGGTATACCATCAACGAAACCTTGGGCCGCGCTGAATTGACGGATTTCTGGGCGGCTGTGTTTAATCCTTCCACCATGATTCGTTACCTGCATACGGTAAATGCTTCCATCATCACAGGAGCGTTTTTTGTTGTTGCGGCGTCAGCCTATATGATTATCAAGGGCCGTGATACCGAGTTGATGAAGAAAGCCATGAAGATTGGCCTGATCGTGGCGTTTATCTCCAGTATCCTTCAGGCGGAACCCCTGGGGAGCCGTCATGCTACACAGGTAGCACACACCCAACCGGAAAAACTGGCAGTGATTGAAGGTGTCTACAAGACTTCGACCAATGTGCCGATGCTGATTTTCGGATTCCCCGTTTCGGAACCGGAACCACATGTTGTAGCTCCGATAGGTGTCCCCAGCCTGTTAAGTATCCTGGTGGGCGGATCACCGGATACGGAAATCAAGGGGGTTGACGCTTTCCCGAAAGAGGATATCGCGCCGCTGTGGTTGCCCTTTGTCTCGTATCATAATATGGTCGGACTTGGCCTGTTCTTTATCCTGTATGCCGGAGTTGCCCTGTTCCTGAACTACAGGAAGAAGCTGTATGATATGAAGTGGTATTTATGGATAGGTGTATTGACCCTGCCTGCCGCTCTGTCGGCGAGTCAGTTCGGCTGGATTGCTGCGGAAGTGGGACGTCAGCCCTGGGTAGTCTGGAAGATACTGCGTACTTCCGATGCTCATTCCACCAATGTCGCGGCCAGTGATATCCTGATTTCTCTTGTCATTTTATCCCTTATCTATTCGTTGCTCGGGGCAATCTGGATCTTCCTGCTGAAACGCAAGGTTGATCATGGTGTGCCTGAATTGAAGGGCCGGAAGGAGGTGGCAGCCTGATGGATCTGAACACGATTTGGTACCTGCTTATCGGTGTGTTGATCATCGGTTACGCAATTCTGGATGGTTTCGACCTTGGGGTTGGAGTGCTGCATCTTTTTGCCGCAAAGACGGATAAGGAGAAGCGGATACACCTGAACGCCATTGGCCCGGTATGGGATGGCAACCAAGTTTGGCTACTCACGGGCGGCGGCGCGTTGTTTGCCGCATTTCCGGTTGTATACGCGACTGTATTCAGCGGTTTCTACCTGGCGCTTATGCTGGTGCTTCTGGGGCTGATTCTCCGAGCCGTTTCCATGAAATTCCGTGGCGGAATGGAAGGTGAAGGCTGGAAGAAAACCTGGGATATGGGGTTCGGGATCGGAAGCCTGCTGCCGCTGGTATTGTTCGGCGTCGCTGTCGGAAACATCCTGAAGGGGATTCCGATAGAGGCCGATGGAAGTTATGCCGGGCAATTTTTCGGCCTGCTCAATCCACCTTCTTTGCTTGTTGGCGTATTGAGTCTTGTACTGTTCACCATGCACGGCGCCTTGTACATGACACTGAAGACGGATGGCGACCTTCGCAACAGGATGCATGCAATCGCGGCTCGTCTGTACGGGGCTTCACTGATCCTGTACGTGCTCGTCACGGTTTATTACGCTTTTATTGCGCCATACCTGTTCCGGCAGGTTGCCAGTTTTAACCTGTTCGTGATTACTTTAATGGTTCTGTTTATACTATCCTTTGCGCTTATTCCGTTTCTGCTGGGGGCAAAGAAGTATTTCTTTGCTTTTCTGTCGTCCTGTGTGTTCATTGCTGCGTTAATCGGTGTTGTTGCGGTGAACCTGTTTCCGATGCTGGTGCCTTCCAGTGTTGACCTGGCGTACAGCCTGACCGTGTACAATTCCTGTTCTTCGGACAAGACACTCATGGTGATGCTGGTAATTGCACTGATCGGGATGCCGCTGGTGATTGGCTATTCAGTCTACATTTACCGGATTTTCAAGGGGAAGGTGGTGATCGATTCAAGCAGTTATTGACGTGAACGCGATAAAGACAAAATTTACCAAAGCCTTGATGTGAAAGGATTTTGAAAGCTCGCTAAATTTTCTACTTTCAAGTCCATAATGATTGCTTTTGCAAAAAGTGAAGCGTTACCTTCCACGCAGCGCCGGAAAACGGTGCTGCGTTTTTGAGAGAACGTGAACGGTTGGTTGATAGGAAAAAAGGGGAGAATTCGATGAAGAAGGTCATGATGTTGGGAGTGCTGGCATTGGGACTGATGATGTTTGGATGCCAGAAAGCACAGCAGGAACAGCAGGCTGAGGTAGAAGTACCGGCTGATGCACAGTTTGTCATTGGCGAAGCAATTACAATTGCTGAGGTCTTGGACTACAAGGCGCTGATGATGGAACCTGCTACCTATGTTGACCAGGTGGTTGTGGTTGAAGGTGAAGTTACTGCATTGTGCAAAGGTTCCGGCTGCTGGGTTGCGTTTGCGTGTGAAAATCCGGAGAAGAAATTCTACGTCAAGAGCCCGGATCATTCCTTTGCTTTCCCGCTGAACTCGGATGGCAAAAAGGTCCGCGTTGAAGGCGTCTGGACCATGCATCAGGCTGAGCCCAAGAACGATGGCGATGCCTGCCCGGAACCGAGCTATTTCCTGCTTCCGCAGAAGGCTGTTGTTTTCGGTATGACTGCTGAAACAGCAAAAATGGCAGGAACCATGGAAGAAGCGCCTGCTGAAGTGGAAGAGGAAGCTCATTCCTGATTCACAACTTGAGAACACAAGAAGCCCCGGTTACTATCAGGTAACCGGGGCTTTTGTTGAGCCGGCAAAGAAACTCAGGGGATGTCTCTATGCGGCTTTTATCTGGAAACAGCGCCGAACAGGTTGGGGAAATAGACTATCCTGGTGGCCTCAAAACCAGCCGAAGGACACCCCGATTCCTGCTACGAGCCCGCTGGTATCATCATCTGACAAATCCCACTTATTGATGCCCTCTGTCCAACGATATCCAAGGCCTGCATTGCAACGCATCCATTTGGTAACATTCAGCTCCGCGTTTACCATCGGCTGGATGCAGAAGAAACGGTCGTCGGCGAAATGATAGTCGTAATCTTCATAGCTGTCGTCATCCCAGTCGTTTGTGAATCTGCGAGTTAATCCACCACCGCCGATCAACACTTCCGCGCTGCCATGAACCAGATCATCTTCCATAAACGTGTACCCGAGCAATCCGCCGCCGTAGCCGAAAATGTACTGGGTGTCTTCCAGTTGTCCGGCTGGTGTGACCTTTTTCCCCGCGTCATGTTGGGTCACGATGCCATACCCGGCAATGCCGATATAAAACTTGTGATTTACTATCATGGCGGCACGTATTCCGGTTAAAACCGCTTCTTCGCCGTTAAACTGGGTGTATCCGACCGTTGGGCCACCGAAGCCGCCGATCGTAATGTTTTCGCTGTCGAACAGAGTTTCCGGTTCTGCTGTTGCTATCGCTGAAAAGAGAATCAAGGAAATGGTCGCTATCGTCAGTATGCGCTTCATCGTCGTATCCTTTCACATCCTGTTTACACTTGCCCGCCCTTGCATCTGTCAGAAGCCAGAGCCATGCCAATTTCCGTAAGTAGCTGATAACTTGATCAATGTGTACAGGTTAGTTCAAGAGCTGGATGTGAAAACTGAACGAAATCTGCCAGGATTGTTGCTTGAACAACCACAGGTGTGGCGGAGGGAATACTGTCGTAGATGCCAAATGCGGCAGTTAAGATTTACATCCATGTCATTCTGGTAACGATTTTGTTCAGCATTGTAAAAAAAATGCCTGTTGTCCAGGATATTTTTGTTGCTCGGGATGTGCCTGTTGTTCGGGCTAGCCCGAATATTTCACCAATGCAATTTCAAATATGGTATTTGATGGAATAGCCAGTACAAGAACCACGGCAGTGGTTCCCTGAATTAGCCCACCGTCAAGCGCCGTCTGTTTGGCGCTCACGGTGGGAGAAGGATGCGCTCTCCTTGCCAACCCCGGCAGCGAGTTGCCTAAATGTTGTCACTGTATACTTATGATAATTGTTAGGTTACTCCTTCCGGAGTAAATATATGGTGCGCATTATCTCCCCGGGTAGCCGCCAAACTGACGGCGGCTGCCCGGGGCTAATACAGGTTGCCCCTGCCGGGGCGGTTGCCGATACTCGGCCTCATTTTGCCAGTGAAACAGGGAATAGACACGCAAAGGGATACCGGAGCAAACTGTACCCTGAAAATGCTGTATGAATCAGTTGTATTGTGCTGATATGAACTGTGTTAAAATGATTATCCATGTTTCGATCATGAAATATCCGGTCCAGGTACTCCGCAGGAGTACGATAGGCGAGCCCTGGGTACGCGCTGTCCGTTTAGCGCGCACCCAGGGTTAAGAGAATCAACATTTTCTACTCCGAAGGAGTTGGATAAAGGCTTGTAAGCAAGTTACAGCGGTAAGCATCAGGAAAGTATGCATTCCTGGCAAAGAGTTAGGTTATAACACAATCATTGTCCGGAAGGTTGCAGAGTGTCTAAGAAACATTGCAGTCCTTCTACATACTCCTTCTCTGAATCCAGGTATCCTGCATCATGGTTTCCTTGGATCTCCAGGAATTGCTTCGGAGAATTTGCCGCCGTGAACAGCTTTCTGCCATGATGGAAGCCGATGAAATCATCCTCACTGGAGTGGATCACCAGGACAGGTGAGGTGACCTGAACGAGGTATTCATGTGTCGGGTAACGATAACGAAGCAGTAAACCAACCGGGAGAAACGGATACAGTTCTCCGGCTATGGTTTTCAGGTTGATAAAAGTTGATTCCACGATCAGCGCGGCGGATTTGTGTGATTTGGCCATATACGCCGCAATGGGACCGCCCAGCGAACGACCATGCAGAATGATTTGGTCTGGCTGAATCTGTTGTGTATGGCATAACCATTCCCAGGCTGCTTCGGCATCGCGATAGGTGCCTTTCTCACTTGGTTTGCCCTTGCTCTGGCCGTAACCACGGTAATCGAAAAGCAGGATGTTACAGCCCAGCTCATGCCAGATACGTGCCGTTTCGACTCGACTGGCCAGGGTTCCGGCATTACCGTGGCAGAATAACACGGTGTAGTGAGCGCCGGAACTTGGCACCCACCAGGATTGGATTTTGATGCCATCACGAGTGGTTAACGTGATAGCTTCGTATTTCAGACCGGCATCACACGGGGTTGAGTAGACAGTCCGTCCCGGATGATAGATCAGCTTGCCCTGGAAAAAGAAGAATCCCAGCAAAGCGCTGATCACAGCCAGCAGTGAAAGCCCCCAGAATGATGCTTGCATGGACGATCCCGGTTTATAACGGCGTTTCACGTTGCATGGCGTTCGGTTCACCGGGTTGCTTCTTTTCGCTGTCACCGGCCAAGTGCAGTGTCTGAGTCGGGAAGGCGAATTCAAGACCCATCTCGTTGACCGCCTGCATGATCTTCAAAAGCAATTCCTGCCTTGCCTGCAAGTATTCCGCCCAAACAGTAGTCACGGTGAAGCAATAGATGAAAATGTCCAGGCTGTAGGCGCCGAACTCATGGAAATTTACCAGGAAAAAGTCATTATGGATGTCAGGATCTTCTCGTATGATTTCACGGATTTTTTCTACCGCCTGCTTCATCTGTTCCGGGGTTGTGTCATATGTGAGGCCAACCGTCATCTTTATCCGGCGCTTCTTCATGCGTGACCAGTTGTTTATCGAGCTGGTCGTCAACTGGGCGTTGGGCAAGGTAATCAGGCTGTTGGCGAACGTACGGATGCGTGTAACCCGCAGGCCGACTTCTTCGACTGTCCCCTCAAGATTGCCCATTTCGATCCAGTCACCGACATGGAAGGGACGGTCGATAAAGATCACCAGCGAACCGAACAGGTTGGACAACGTGTCCTTCGACGCCAGCGCGATAGCCATACCACCAAGGCCAAGTCCGGCCAGTAGCGAGGTAACCGAATAGCCAAGATCCTGTGCGATAACGACCACGCCGATGACCACGAAGAACGTCTTGGCCGTATTCCGGGCAATCGGCACCAACTGATCATCCAGCTTGCTCTCGGATTCGGCCGCTTTGCCTCGCAGGTAGGTCGTAACGCCATCCGTTAACCGCAGCAGGAACCAGACGGCGAAAATTACACTCACCGCCTGTAACAGGGCGCGAACAAATTTATCCACATCCACCGGTTCCTTGGGTAATGGCAGGTAGACAAAGGCTGCCCATAGCCCGGCGAGGACACATATCCAGCCGACCGGTTTCCCCAGCGCATTCAGGATCAGTTCGTCAAAGGTGGTCGTGGTCGATTCCGCCCGTCGCTCTGCATGGGTGATCAGGCTGACCAGTATCCAGCGCAGCAGGAATCCGCCCAGGATCGCCAGGAAGGCAATGCTGTATTGATCCAGCGTGATTCCCAGGAATTCTTTGCTCTGCAAGGTGGCTAACATGCTGTCCATGTGCTGTCCCGATTGGTTGTTGCAGGAAGATAGCATGAGGTTTCAAGGTTTGAAAGTTGAAAAGTTCCAAAGTTGTCGGTATTGAAAACAGCTTACAGGATGATTGGATGGGAGGATGCCAAGGATGAGGAATATGTTGTATTTACAGGACATACAGGATGGAAAGGATGATAAGGATGAAAGAATAATATGCAAAAACCTGTTAGTGTGGTATCAGGACGATTGTGTTTCAACTTTTCAAGAATGTTTGAATTATAGCCTTAGAAACCTTCGAACAAGGACACCCACATCTGCTATGTTCGCTTCATCATTTTTCCATATATGCAGCTTGGCCCGACTGCTTGCTGTCGGGAATCCTTCTGAAAGCAATGCGGCTTGGCCTGACTGTTTGCTGTCGGGTGTGTGATCAGGTTGTATGGAAGTTTGGTCCGACTGTTTGCTGTCGGGGATCATTTGAGACGTGTGATCGGGCAGCGTGGCCCGACTGCTTGCTGTCGGGAAGTGCTCGTTTCTTACATAACAAAACGCATTCCCATACGTATGAGTACCAACCAGTACTCCAGGTGTCTGGAATAGCTCCGTAGCGCCGAAATCAGCTTTAATATCGTAGCCGTCGTTGGGGAAAGCCAGCACATCGGCGGCCTGGTCGACATACGGCCCGGAATAGATATCCTCACGCCTCACCACCTTGCTGAACACCGGGGCCTGGTCCAGCGGATCACGCACCCCGCGTAACAGCCCGATCAGACGGTCCCGTTCCTGTTCGTAGTCTGCGCCCGGTGATACGGTACCGTTGGGCTCACGTCCGCGCAGGTTGATGAACACTCGTCCCGGCACCAGCGCATAAGCCCGTGTGGCGGGGGACAGGGTTTCCATTCCCGGACGAGCGCCCTCGAAGCCGAGATAGCCCTGTGCGCGAAGGAAGGCGTTGATGAAGAAGATGCGTTTGTTCCGGGTGAAACCGTGATCGGACAGGATCACCAGCTCCGCGCCTTGTTGTTCTGCGAGGGTCGCAAAGCGTTCCACCGCGTTATCCACCTTATCCAGCAGGACATGAAAACGGTCGCTCCAGTCATCACGTCCCCAGAAGAAATGGAACAGGCGGTCGGTCTCCATGATATGCAGTTGCAGCAGGTTCCAGTCAAACGCGTTCGCTGCGTCCCAGGCCGCGTTGATCCGTGCCTCCAGCGCCTGCTCCAGCGCACGGTAAAACGCTTCCAGGTCACTGTGCGCCAGGGCCGGGTCGGTATCGATGATGTAGCCGTGTTTCTGTAGACGTTCCAGCCAGCTAACAGGTTGCACGTTTTTCGCCAGTGTCAGCCCGAGGAATCCGCCCACAATCAGCCCGTTCAACGATTTCGGGGGAAAGGTTGTAGGCACGTTAATCGACACGACCACGCCACCTGCCTCATGCACCCGTTCCGGTAACGTGGGCAGCTTGAGATGCGCGCCGTTGGGAAAGTAGAGCCGGAAAGGGGACAGCGTGCGATCCACGAACCCGAACAGGCCATGTTCGCCCGGTTGCGCTCCGGTCAGATACGACGCCCACGCCACCGACGAGACCTCGGGCCGTGAGGAACGTGTCCGGTAGAGGGAACCTTCCGCGAGCAGCTTGTGCCAGATCGAGCCCGACCTGCGCTGCATCCGTTCCAGTAGCAACGAATGCGGGTAACCATCCAGGCCAAGGACAACCACACGGCGTAGCTTGGTGTTTGAATTCTGAATCAGCATGATAGTAAGTTAGAAAACAGAATTGGGATAGACCATATTCACAACCCTTCTCAATTCATCATATGCTACCCGATTCCCGCCGATCAGCCAGCCGTTGGGCAGGGGATTGCTTCCCCAGAAGTCTGAAACGACTCCGCCCGCTTCACGGATCAGCACTATTCCTGCGGCCATGTCCCAGGGTTTCAGGCCCATTTCCCAGAAACCGTCAAACACCCCTTCCGCTACCCAGGCGAGGTCGGCACAAGCGGCTCCGGCGCGACGGACGTTACCGATTTTGAGAAAGATGTCGTGGAAAATCTTCAGGTAATCGTCAAGGTATTGATGAGAATGGAAGGGGAACCCGGTTGCCAGGCAGAAACGTTTCATGTCCGTTTTCTGGCTGATTCGGATGGGGTTGCCGTCCTTAAACGCACCGCCATCCTTGAACGCGGTGTACATGACATCCAGCTTGGGCAGGTAGGTCACGCCAAGGAGAAGGGGGCCATAAGACTGGTCCGGCGACAGATCATGACGGTCTTCCAGGGCGATGGAGACAGCGTAAACCGGTAAACCTTGCAGGTAATTGGTAGTCCCATCAAGAGGATCAACAATCCAGCGCCAGCTCTGGCTGGTGGCGTGGGGGCTGTCTTCTTCACCCATGACTACACTCCCGGGGAGGAGGTTTTCCAGCGCTTCACGAATCATGGCTTCAGAATTGTGGTCCGCGTGGCTGACAAAATCGCCTCGCCCCTTGATGTCGATATCATCGTAGGCGATAGCGTCGCGTTCATTGCACAGGTAATCTCCAGCACCGCGAGCGACCTCTGCCACTTGCGATGTAAGCACTTTCAGGTCCATCTTGTTGCCTCTTTGGTTGGAACCTCATATCCTGTTTTGAGGATAGACTTCTTGTTTAAAATATGCAACACTTGTGTATAAAAGGACTCCGGGGCGGAGTAAGGCCCAATGCGAAGGAAGGGCTTGTTTGGAACAAGTTGGTAGTGTAAGTTGTACACATTCTTTACAATAGCGTTTAGCGCGAGGAAATTCCATACGATGAATGTTCGAAAGCTTGGTGCATTATTGACCATGATCCTGCTGGCAGGATTGTTGTCCGGGTTGGTTTTTGCAGATGATATCGATTCCTACTCGAAACCGGACATAACCTATACACCACCTCCTGATTCCATTCAAGCACCTGCTTTCCAACAGCTTGATACTGAGACCATCCTGGTCCTGGCGCCTTATTGGGTGTCACGTGCTGACACACTTCTCGTTGAGGGCAGGCTACTTGAAGCTGAACGCAGTGTCTTGATGGGGATACAGGCTGTCGCATCGGTATTGGCCCGTCTCGAGACGCTGGATCGCAAGGCCTGGATTGATTCGTTGTCAAACTGGTCGGAACGCTATACTGCTTCGTTTGCCATTATTTCCGATGTCTGTGGCCCGCCGGGGACAGGCATGAGCGCCATGGATGTGCTGGAAATGGCCGGCTCGACCGATCTCGCCGTTGATACCCTGGCTGTGCTGGAAACCCTGTCACAGGACAGTATGGATGTCGTGCTGACAGATGACAGTACCCTGGTTGACCTGGATACGACTGCAATTGGTTATGAAGTGGAGTTGTTGTTGTTGCCGGAAATTCCGGATACGATGAACGAGAAAGTGCAGAACCTGGTCGATTATTTCACAACCAATGAACGTGGTCGTAAGGCTATGACGGTCTGGCTTGAACGTGCTGGCACCGTGATCCCAAGGATGCTTCCAGTTCTCAGGGCCAATCGTATGCCGGAAGACCTGGTGTACCTGGCCATGATCGAATCAGGTTTCAACCTGAACGCTCGCAGTTACGCCAAGGCGGTTGGTCCCTGGCAGTTTATCTATTCCACCGGAAAGATCATGGGGCTCGAATCAAACTGGTGGTATGACGAACGCCGCGATATTGAACGTTCTACGGCTGCGGCTTGCCGATACCTGAGAAAACTATACACTGACTTTGGCGACTGGTACCTTGCATTTGCCGGGTACAACTGCGGCGAGAACCGTGTACAACGTGAAATCAGGCGTTCCAGCACGCGTGATTTCTGGAAGATGCGTCGCTTGCCACGTCAGACTCGCGGGTATGTGCCGACATTTCTTGCTGCTCGCAGAATCGCTAAAAATCCACAGGAATACGGGTTTGAGCCAATCGTGTGGGTTGAGCCGATAGAGCGTGACAGTGTGATCGTTCGTGAAACAGTTGATCTTGCCGCGTTGGCAGAGATTCTGGCTCACGAAGAAGAAGAGCTGAAATCTCTGAATCCATCCATGTTCCGATGGTGTACACCTCCGACGCTGGATTCGGCAGTCGTTTATGTTCGCAAAGGAACGAACCTCGAAGGCTTCGAAGAGAAGCTCGCAGCATTGCCGCCGGCAAAAAAAGTTTCGTGGGTTCGTCACCAGGTTCGGAATGGTGAAGCGCTTTCCGTGATCGCGGATCGTTATGGTACATCCATGCGAGCGATCATGGATGTGCCGGCAAATCGCCTGTCGAATCCGAACCGCATACGTGCCGGACAATGGCTGCTGGTGCCGGTTTCACCGGATGGAGCATATACTGCTGGGGACTACGCGGAGTACGATGAAAAGCCTGCTCGGAAAGAGGGTGAAAAGAGCTATCATACGGTCCGTAGTGGGGAGACATTGTCGGAAATCGCAGAGAGTTATCATGTCGGTCTCTCGAAGTTATTGAGTTGGAATGGGCTTAATAAACATAGTATAATCCGTGTCGGGCAAAAGCTCGTAGTATATCAGCCCGCTGGAAGTAGTAATCCACGGCGTTCGACCACGGGAACATATACGGTTCGACGTGGTGATTCACCCTGGAGTATTGCTTCTGCGCATGGCATAAGTACGGATGAGCTCCTGAGAGCGAACAATTTGCCTCGTGGAGCAAGCATTTACCCCGGAGATAAGCTTACTATTCCCGGATTCGAGACTTCCGGTTCGAGTACGCAGGTGTCCTCGCAAGCTGTGAGCCCCGGTAATTACACCGTACGTTCAGGTGATTCGCCCTGGAGCATTGCCAACGCGCATGGAATTACGACTGAAGAATTGCTAATGGCAAACAATCTGAGCAAGTATGCCAAGATTCATCCTGGCGATGTTCTTGTAATTCCAGGAAAAAATCTTGTAGCAGTGCCAGAGACTCAATCGAACAAGGTTGTACACACTGTCAGGCGTGGCGATACGCTTTGGGATATTGCATCCAGGTATCAGGTGACTGTCAGCGATTTGAAGCGTTGGAATAACATTCGCGATGTCCGTCAATTGAAGGTTGGAGATCGCCTGGTGGTGTATCCATCGGGAGGAGCGTGATGGCCCAAAAAGGAAATCACAGAGATCTGTTAGGTCTCACAGCGTTGATCGGTGTCCTCCTGATCCTGCTTCTGGTAGGATCATTTGGTCTGATTGGCATGGCCCAGAGTGGCGGACGCTTTGAGACAATGCACGGCGACCGGATCGGGATGATTGAAGTGATCGGACCGATTTATGATGCCAGGAGCTGGGTTGAAGATATTGATGATTTTCGACGCAAATCTGACATCAAGGCGTTGGTGATTCGTATTGACAGCCCGGGTGGTGGTGTTGCAGCCTCGCAGGAATTGTATGAATCAATCCTGCGAGCGCGCCAGGAGAAACCGGTTATTATCAGCATGGGATCTGTTGCTGCAAGTGGTGGATATTATGCGGCTATTGCCGGGGATACTATTGTAGCGAACCCGGGAACTACAACCGGTTCCATTGGTGTCATTCTTGAAATCACCATGTTCAAGGAACTGATGGACAAGCTGGGTGTTGATGCAGAAGCAGTAACCAGTGGTGAGTTTAAAGATGCGGGATCGCCGTTTGAGAATCTTACCGCGGCGGATCGTGCATATTTTCAGTCATACGTAGACGACGCATACGAACAGTTCATCCAGGCCGTGGCCGATCAACGCGGGCTGGAGCTGGACGATGTGAAAAAAGTTGCCGATGGACGTGTTTTTACCGGACGTCAGGCAAAAGAGTTAGGGTTGGTCGATGTGCTGGGTGACCGCTGGGAAGCGATCCGGATTGCCGGCGAGCTGACTGGACTGGGTGATGAGCCGGAGATCGAAGAACCCTACGATGAGTTAGATTGGATAGATCGAGTGATCGATGAGTTGGGCGGTTCTCTGATGAGTCGTTTTGATCGGAGCGCTTTGTTGGAATACCGCTTTAGACCGGAGGTTAAACCATGACCAAGGCGGACTTGGCCAATCGTGTGGCAGAAGGTACAGGCTTGACGCGAATCGAAGTAGCGGCAGTACTCGACGGATTATTGGAAGCAATGTCGGACGAGTTGGTCAGTGGGGGACACATTGAAATTCGCGGATTCGGCACATTTAAGGTAGTCGATCGTGCAGCTCGTGAAGCGCTCAATCCCCATACCGGTGACAGAATCCAGGTACCCCAGAAGAAGGTGCCGGTTTTCCGCGCTTCTGATAAATTGAAATCTCGTGTAAACAATGCCTAAGACGTTCGTACGTCTGGATTGAACCCTGAAACGACATTATCTTATACAGTCGATTGGTGTCAACAGTAGGAGGTAACCGTGCCTTGCGGAAGAAAGCGCAAACGGGCCAAGATTGCGACGCATAAGAGGAAAAAGCGTCGGAAGAGGGACCGTCATAAGAAGAAGAAGTAGGCGAGAGGCGCGGGATGCAGGACCTTGGCCGATTACTGCTGGTGATCGGGGTGTTCCTGGCAGTCCTGGGCATTGTCCTGCTTGTCGCTTCCAGGTTCGGCCTGGGGCGATTGCCTGGAGATTTGATAATCAGCAAGGGACCGGTGAGGATATACATCCCGCTGGTCTCTTCGCTTCTCATCAGTCTCGTCTTGAGTCTTCTGTTCTGGTTGTTCCGTAAATGACTGTCTCAAAAGACATCTTTACCGTCAGCCTGCTGACCAGGCAGATCAAGCAAACCCTGGAGACCTCGATTCAACCGTTCTGGTTGCGCGGGGAACTCAGTGGTGTGCTGTTTCATCGAAGCGGACACCTGTATCTGACACTCAAAGATGCAGGCGCCCAGATCGCCGGTGTCATGTGGCGCTCAAAGGTGACCAGGCTTGATTTCCGTCCCGAAGACGGCCAGGAGGTTCTTGTCTTCGGGCGACTGGTGGTCTATGAGCGGGGCGGACGCTACCAGGTTGATATCGATGTGATTCAACCTGCCGGGCAAGGTGCGCTCGCGCTGGAATTCGAAAAGCTGAAGGCGCGTCTGGCTGCGGAAGGGCTTTTTGATCCGGAGCGCAAACGCCCTATCCCACGTTTTCCCAAACGTATCGGAGTTGTGACCTCGCCCACCGGCGCAGCGGTGCGTGATATTCTTGTCACGCTTTCACGTCGCGGTTTTGACCTCGATGTGTTACTGGTGCCGGTGCGTGTACAGGGCGAGACTTCCTCGGCTGAGATCGCCAATGCGTTGGAAGTCCTGTCCGAGATGGATACTCCGCCTGATCTGCTGATTGTAGGTAGAGGCGGAGGGTCCATTGAAGACCTGTGGGCGTTCAACGAAGAGCGTACCGTTCGAGCTATCGCTGCCTGCCCGATTCCCATCATTGCCGGTATTGGTCACGAGACGGATACCACGTTATCCGACCTTGTTGCCGATCTTCGCGCGCCAACCCCAACCGGCGCTGCTGAACTTGCCACTCCCGACCGGGGAGAAATACTTGATCGTATCGAATACCAGGGACGTCGCCTGGGACGATCCATGGCGGGGCGGCTGGAAGGAGTACGCCTCCGTATCGAAGCCGCTGCCGGAGGTTATGGTATTCGCAGCCTGCCCGATCGGTTGATGCAATGGGATCAACGCCTGGATGATCTGGATAATCGTAACCGGAAAGCGTTACGTGGTCGGTTGGAACGCAGAACGGATAAGCTGGTAGCGCTTGATCAACAGCTTCGAGCTTTATCGCCGTTCAATGTGGTTAAGCGTGGCTATGCAGTCGTGAGGAAAGAAGGGAATATCCTTCGTGATGTAACCGGCCTCTCACCTGGTGACATGGTATCATTGCAGTTGGCAAAGGGAAGCGCGGACGCTGAAATAAAGGACGTCAGGAGTCCTCATGAGTGAAGAGAAAACATCCAGTTTTGAGCAGGATCTGGCACGGCTGGAATGGATTGCCGGGCAACTTGATGAAGGTGATCTGGATCTTGATGACAGTATCAAGTTGTTCGAAGAAGGGCAGAAGTTGCTGAAGCGATGCCGTGACAAGCTCGATAAAGCCCAGGTGAAAGTACAACGTCTGCTAGAGTCCGGGGATACGCAGGATCTGGACCCGGAATCGCTGGGCCGATAGCACGGGAGCAGGATCATGATTCTTGGACTTGTTGGTAATCCGACCAAGGAAATACTGCGGTCTGTGCTGCCGGAGTATATAAGCTGGCTTCGCGACAAAGAGATCGAGTTTTTGCTGTCCAGTGAATTTCGTGAAGTCCTCGATTCCGGAGAATATAAGCTTTTCCCGCCATCAGAAGTGGGGAAGAAAGCTGAAATTCTGCTCAGTTTCGGCGGCGATGGAACACTGCTCAACTCTGTACGGATCCTGCAGGGACGTGAAATTCCTGTTGTCGGAGTGAATGTCGGCGGATTGGGATATCTAACCCTTGTTGGCGCGGATGATCTGACACAGCGTACTGAAGACCTGCTGAAAGGTGAATTTACCATTGAGCAACGTATGGTTCTTGAGGCTAAGGTGTCAGACAGGCCGGACCTGGGAACCTGGTATGCGTTGAACGATGTTGTGGTGAACAAGGGCGGCTACTCGCGGATGATCGAACTGGAAGCGAGTGTAGATGGGGACTTCCTGAATCGTCTTCGCGCAGATGGCCTGATCATTTCCACACCAACCGGTTCAACCGCGTACAACCTGTCAGCAGGCGGTCCGATTATCGAGCCGATGCTTGCCGGAATCCTGTATGTTCCGCTGAATCCGCACAGTTTTACCAATCGGCCGCTTCTTATCAGTGATAAGAAAAAAATCGGGATTCATGCCATCACCGGGTCACCGGAATTGATTATCAATGTGGATGGTCGTTTGGCCGGAACCATGTTCAGCGGTGAAACCCTGGAAGTGAAGCGGGCTGATTTCGCGGCCTGCCTGGTGAACTTTGATAATCATAATTTCTTCCAGGTTCTGCGTCGTAAGCTCGGATGGGGCAGCGCGGCGGAGGAGATGGAGTAAGAGGACTGCCGCCTTTCCTTGGGAGATAGCCTTCCACTGTAAACTTGGATCGGAAAAGGCAGTTGTACTCTTTTTCTAGAGAGGTGGCAGGTATTACACGGAAAAGGGGACAGTTTCCTTTTCCAAAGGATCAGCAAAAGTGTTCCGTGTCAACGCGCGGAAAAGGATCCCGTCCCCTTTTCTCCGCAATATTACGATGATAGAATAAACAGGAACACAGCTATAATTTTTTCGAAATGCTATGTGTAGGAAACAATCTTATATAAAAATGCTATGTGTAGGAAACAATCTTATTGATCTGCAAATAGAAGTCCACCGAAGGTGGACCATTTGAATAGCGCGGTGGCGTTAGCCCTGTCTCTTACCCACATCTTCTGAAAGCTGTATCAGTAAAAGAGTTGTGGACATAGCATTTTTAGAATCCCGGCGGGATTCCCTATTTTAGCATAGTGTACAGGCCGTCTGTTTGGCCTGTACACTATGTCAGGTATTCTAACGAATAATCAACCCTGGAAGGGTTGCATAATACGCGATTCATGTTAGTACGTTCAATAAATACAGGAAATAACGCATTTTATATTCTATACAAACCAATTGGGTGTAAATTATACGTTATGCAACCCTTCCAGGGGTGAGATAAGGTTTGATCTTTTTCGTAGGGTAGACGCTAAACAGACAGCGTCAACCCTACGCTAAAATATACCACCCCCTCTGGGGTGGCAGAAACACGAAGATGTGAGCAAGAGACAGGGCGTTAGCCCCGGGGAGAAAGTTGCCCTCTCTGCATCTCGATCCCGAAGGGATCGCACAATGTGTAATTAAATCCAATGGGAGGAACCTGCTTCTTCTTTTACAATATTTGAAAGATTCAAGAGCATATTCCTTTTCAACAAACTGTTGAGTTGACCAAACCACAGACGAGCAACACATGAACTTCTTCAAGAAGATTAAAGAGGGTTTTTCGAAAACACGCACTTCGATGGTTGAAAAGATCAAAGAAGTGTTCAGCGGTGGCCAGATTGACGAAGACAAGCTGGAAGAGCTGGAAGAAATCCTGATTACGGCTGATCTGGGCGTTGACCTTTCGATGGAACTTGTAGAGCGCATCCGTCAGCGCGCTAAAAAAGAGAAAATCGATGATACCCAGGTCTTGCCAATCCTGTCCGAGGAACTGGAAGCGGTGATGGAAGAAGTCACCACTGCCAAAGAAAACGAAGAAACTTCATCGGTAACACATACAAAACCTTTCGTCAGTTTTATCGTTGGGGTAAACGGCTCCGGTAAAACGACTACCATCGGGAAACTATCCAACTATTTCGCGCAGAACGGCGAGAAGGTACTGATTATTGCTGCAGACACATTTCGTAGCGCTGCGGTGGAACAGGTCAGTATCTGGGCGGAACGAGCCAATGTGGGCATCGTAAAGGGCGCAACCGGCGCCGATCCGGGCGCGGTACTGTATGATGGTCTTCAATCCGCTTTGGCGAAAAAGGTTGATCGTGTACTAGTTGATACCGCCGGCCGTCTGCACACCAAGGTCAACCTGATGAAAGAGTTGGAGAAGCTTGACCGTGTAGCGAAAAAGCTGATCCCCGATGCGCCGCACGAAGTTCTGTTGGTCATCGATGGTACAACAGGGCAGAACGGCCTCAGCCAGGCGCGCAGTTTCTCGGAAACCAGCGGTGTCAGTGGGCTCGTCGTAACCAAATTGGATGGAACGGCCAAGGGCGGTGTCATCGTTCCGATCAGCAGGGAACTGAATCTTCCGGTTCACTGGATCGGTCTCGGCGAAGGTATGAATGATCTCCTGCCGTACGATCCCAAGCTTGTCATCAAGGCCATAATCAGCCCGAATGGCGATAGCGAACAGGTTGAAGAAACGGAGTAAAGGAAGTGAAGTCTTCATCATCCAAATCCGTCTATATCCATCGTCTTGGTTGTCCCAAGGTTGAAGCGGATCTGGATGGCCTGCACAGCCTGTTAGCGTCAAATAGGATCGAGGTTCAAGACGAGGCAGAGTCGGCAGATATCGCGATTATCTCATCCTGTGCTTTTATCCTGGACAGCCGTTCAGAGGCCATTGACGCTATCCTGGAAGCTGTTAGCTGGAAAGCGGAGAGGCCTGATCGCCAGATATTTGTCACCGGATGTCTGCCCATTCATTATCGTGATGAATTAGCAGCAGAAATCCCGGAAGTGGACGGCTGGTACCAGTTCAACGAGTGGCAGATGTTATTGAACCGTATCGCCGCTGCCAGCGATCAGGATAATACGGTTGCCGGGATTCATTGTGGACAGGTTACGCCACTTGTAGAAACAGGGATCGCAAAACATCGGCATGGACTTGGACCTTTTCATGCCTACCTGCGAATTTCTGAAGGATGCAACCGTCGTTGTTCCTATTGTGCAATCCCGTCCATGCGTGGACCTTATCGGAGTAAACCTGAACAGCTTGTATTAACTGAGGCTAAACAACTATTAGCGAGCGGCGTCAAAGAGCTGATCCTGGTGGCGCAGGAGGTCAATAGTTACGGTAAAGACCTTGAACAGGCCAGTTCAATAGAGCGGTTGCTGGGAGAACTGGGCAATGAACTGGAAAAGGTTCAGGGAAAGCGTTGGCTGAGGATTCTCTATACTCATCCGCCCTTGATGACCGAACCATTTATCAAGGCGCTTGCAGGAACACCCGGATTGGTCCCTTATCTCGATTTTCCGATTGAACATGCGGATGATACAGTCCTGAAAGCGATGCGACGCGGGACGACCTGGGCGAAGATGCGTGGATGGATCGATCTACTCCGTGACTCAATTCCGGATATCGCTCTACGAACCAGTATCATCGTCGGGCATCCGGGCGAAGGGCCGCAGGAGTTTGATACATTGTTGAATCGGCTCGAGGAAGCCCGGTTCGAGCGTTTGGGTGTTTTCCGGTATAGCCCGGAAGAAAACACATTTGCCACCACACAGGAAGCGCCGGATGAAGATGAGGCTTTCGAGCGTGAAGCGGAAGTGCTTGCCCTGACCGAAGAGCTTGCGGAACAATGGTATCAATCACGTATTGGAAAGAGGACGGAAGTTTTGATCGAGAGCGTGGAAGGCACAGAATTATCTGGTCGAACAGTCTGGGATGCGCCGGATATCGATGGAGACGCTATTATCTTATCCAGGGGGAAACCCGGTGATATGGTAACGGGTATTATAACCGAGGCGGAACCCTATCGATTTACGCTTCAGGGTGATTGAACTCCCTTGAAAGGTGGTGCTTGATGGTGAAAAAGCGATTCGTGATTGCGTGTCTATTCCTGCTGATGACTGCTGTTGGAAAGTTGCAGGCACAGGATCAGCAGGCCTATTACCTTGCCCAGGCGGGAGCGCCCAATTTTCACCTTTCAGCGATCACTCTCCTCTCCGAAGAGCCCGGTAAAACCAAGATGATCGCCTATGTGGAGATCGTGCATGATAACCTGATGTTTGTTCGCTCAGCGCGTGGCTTTGAAGCAAACTATGAGGTGGATTTTTCGCTTATCCTTGGTGAAGCCGAATCCGGTCCCAGGGTAACTAACAAGATCTGGCGTTCGCAGGTGGTCACAACTTCTTACGATGAAACTAACGCACGTGACCTCTATGACATAAGTGAAACCGAAATCAATGTCAGCCCCGGCACCTATACCATTGTTGCCACACTCCTGGACCTGGAGAGCAAACGGAAGAGCGAAGCTTCCATAACTATCCAGGTTCCATCTTATGAAGTAGCCGGCATGCACTTGTCTGACCTGGTTTTGTGCAAGCATGTCAAACTGGCGCCTGACAATGTTTTTGAGATCACACCCAACGTGAATCATGTTGTACAGAATCCCAATTATCCTGTTCCGGTTTTCTACGAAGTATACCCCGAAGAAGCAGAAGAGCTTAAAGTCTACTACCGTGTGATGGATGACAGGGGCGAAGTTGTCAGGGAAGACAGTAAGGTGATTCCGGCTGTTCTTCCGATTACCCGCGACCATATCACTTTTTCTGTCTTGGATTTGCCATATGGATATTACGTTGTAGAATTGCAGATAGAAGCGGATGGGCAAAGAGCGCTGAAGGGTACTCACTTCAGACTCAGAAGCATCAGTCTGCCTGCCAGCATCAATGATATGAAAGATGCGGTGCGTCAGCTTCGATATATTGCCAGTAACAAAGAAATCAAGAAGATGCTGAATGGCACCCCGGATCAGATGGAACGCATGTTCCGTGATTTCTGGGACAGGCGCGATCCTTCCGAGAATACCAAGACCAATGAATTGATGGAAGAGTATTACGGACGGATTCAATACTGCAACGAGATGTTCGGTTCCTTCCGTGCCGGTTGGGAAACGGATATGGGGGAAGTATACATCCGGTTCGGTCCCCCCTCGGAAATTGAACGCCATCCCTTCGAGATTAATTACAAACCGTACGAGATCTGGTATTATTACGATTTACGCAGACGTTTCATTTTCGTTGATGAGATGGGCTATGGAGAATACCGCCGGGTGTCAGAATTATGGCCCTGATCCCACCAGCTTTAAAATCGGGTGACCGTATCGCAGTAATCTCACCCGCCGGACCTATCAAGAAGGCAGAACTCGGACGTGGCATGGCCGCATTGGCGGCACATGGATTTGTGCTGGAACCAATGCCGCATGTACTGGAAGGCAGCGCTTACCTGGCCGGTTCAGATGAGGATCGAGCGCG
This sequence comes from bacterium, assembly GCA_963669175.1. Taxonomy (GTDB): domain Bacteria; phylum Electryoneota; class Electryoneia; order Electryoneales; family Electryoneaceae. The sequence continues at coordinate 3,537,835 of OY769902.1, read as the reverse complement.
TGATTTAATGAATGCGTTTACCGATGATCGATTTGACGCAATTGCTTGTTCTCGAGGTGGTTACGGCACCATGCGCATCCTGAAATATCTTGACTTTGAACGCATCTCCGCGAGCCCTAAAATCCTGCTCGGTTTTTCCGATATTAGCGCATTGCAGTGGGCGTTGTGGCAACGAGTTGGCCTGGTAACATTTTCAGGACCACAAGTCGCTCGCGGATGGGGGGGAGAGCTTCCGGAATTCTCAAAAAAATGCTGGCTGGAGATGCTGACCGGGCAAGCATGGTCAAAGCCATTGCCTGTTCCGGAGGGTGAAGAGCTGATACCGGTTCAACATGGTGTTGCCGAAGGAAGACTGGTCGGAGGGAATCTGGCGATGATGGCTTCCCTCTGCGGAACGACGGATACGCCCCTGTTCAGGGACGCTGTAGTCGTTCTGGAAGAGATAGACGAGCCCCTGTATCGCATTGATCGCATGTTGACCCAACTTCGTTTGTCAGGCGCTTTTGATGGGGTTCGTGGTATTCTGCTGGGAAGGTTTGTGCAGCATGTAAAAGGGCAACCTCAAGACCAGCATGAAGCGGTAGTAAAGCTGATTGCCGAATTTGCAGGTGATATACCCATGCTTGCCGGGGCGCCTTACGGACATGTGGGGCCGATGTGGACGCTACCATTGGGGAGTTGGGTGCGGATGGACGTTCAAAAACGGGAAGTTGTTGTGGAGAACAGGGTATGAGCGGGAAGGTTCGGTTGGGGATCATGGCCTCAGGCAGGGGCAGCAATGCGGAATCAGTGTTGCGTGCCTGTCGTGATAAGCAGCTAAATGCAACCGGCGCTGTGATCATCTCTAACAATCCATTTGCTCGTGTTCATGAAGTTGCCAAAGAATATAATATTCCAAGCTTTACCATAACGCGTGATGAGTTTGACAAGGGAAGTGAATTCGCAGAGAAACTGATCAGTGTATTTCGTGAGCATCAAGTTGATCTGATTCTTCTGGCCGGGTATATGAAGAAAGTACCCCCGGCGCTGATCAGGGCGTATCCGAAAGCCATGTTGAACATTCATCCGGCCCTGTTACCGAAACACGGCGGAAAAGGGATGTACGGCATCCATGTTCATGAGAGCGTGATTGATGCTGAAGACGAGTATACCGGAGTGACCATTCACTTCGTGAATGAAGAATATGATGAAGGTGATGTTCTATTGCAGGCGAGCGGGGTGAAAGTGAAGCCGGAGGATACTCCGGAGTCGCTGGCGAAGCGTGTTTTAAAGGTTGAACACGAGAGTTACCCCAAGGCAGTTCAGCGTTGGATAGAAACCGTTTACACAGGGAAGGATGCATCGTGAGCAAGGTCAGAAGGGCATTGATAAGCGTCACGGATAAGACCGGAGTCGCTGAGTTTGCAAAGGGTTTGCAGGAACTTGGAATTGAGATTCTTTCAACCGGTGGGACAGGTAAAGCGTTGGCCGAGGCCGGTGTCGCTTTCCGTGAAGTATCCGATGCAACCGGTTTCCCGGAAATCATGGGTGGACGGGTAAAGACACTGCATCCTGCTATTCATGGTGGCATTCTGTTCCGTCGCGGTCTGGAAGAAGATGAAAAAGCGGTTGAGGCGCATGGTTTGGTGCCGATTGACCTCGTAGTGGTGAACCTGTACCAGTTTGAAAAACGCACTTCAGGTAATGTTTCTGACGCGGAAGCGATTGAGGCGATTGATATCGGCGGTCCAGGGATGATTCGTGCCGCTGCCAAGAACTGGGCGTATGTCGGCGTGGTTACCGCGCATGAACAATATAACGAAGTATTGGCGGCATTGAAGGCTGATGGCGAATTGTCTGACGGGCTTCGCCGCAAGCTGGCAGGCGCAGCTTTCGAAATGACCGCCAGCTATGACCGTGCTATTTCGGACTGGTTCGCAAAGACTGCGGAGAAGGAAGAAGTGGTCATGCCTGCGCGGCTGAATTTTGTGTTAAGCCGTCAGCAGGACATGCGTTACGGTGAAAACCCGCATCAGGCCGCAGCTTATTACGGCTTGAAAGGGGAAGAGGGTAACGGTCTTCGCGCCTGCAAGCAGTTTCATGGTAAGGAACTGTCATTCAACAATATGATCGATGCGGACATCGCGCTGGCGCTGCCGTCCGAGTTTGAAGAACCTTGTGTGGCGATTCTGAAGCACACCACTCCTTCCGGTGTAGCGATTGGTGCGACTATCGCGGAAGCGGAAGCGGGGGCGCGTGCCTGTGATCCGATGAGCGCTTACGGCGGTATTGTCGGCATGAATCGTATTTGCGATGCTCAGACCGCGAAACAGATAAACAAAGCATTTACAGAAGTAGTCGTTGCGCCCGGGTTCACGGAAGAGGCATTGGCGTTGTTGATGAAGAAAAAGAACCTCCGCATCCTGGAAGCCAGCCCGGAAGCGACAAAGATGGCTGGTTATGATGTTCGCAGGGTTGCAGGTGGGTTGCTGGTTCAGGAACGCGATTACGGTTTCCCGGAGATAGATGAGTTGACGGTTGTCACCAAACGTCAGCCCACAGAGGAAGAATTTATTTCGTTACGATTTGCCTGGAAGGTTTGCAAGTATGTGAAGTCCAATGCGGTGTTGTTTGCTACTGCTGGAAAGACGATGGGTATTGGGGCAGGGCAAATGAGTCGTGTGGATGCCGTGCGGCTGGCACGTTTGAAAGCGGAAGACGCTTGCTTGAGCCTGGCGAATACCGTGCTGGCTTCCGATGCATACTTCCCGTTCGCCGATGGCATGATGCAGGCGGTGGAAGCGGGCGCTACGGCTGTGATTCAGCCGGGTGGCAGTATCCGTGACCAGGAAGTCATTGACGCGGCGGATGAGAACAATGTGGCGATGGTGTTTACCGGACGTCGTCACTTCCGTCATGCCTGAGCAAAAACAAGGGTTTTGCGAGACTCTACATTGACTCCCGCACCCCAAGAAGGCTATCATATAGCTTCTTGGTTTGTCTCTGTTTGCGTGCCCGTAAGGGCTTGATCTGCTTGAGGATTTGGAGAATAAGGGATGCCGTTTTTCTCCTTCGGGAAATACCTGGCGAGTGATATCGCCATGGACTTGGGTACTGCGAATACCCTTGTGTATGTGAAAGGCCGTGGAATTGTGGTGCGTGAACCTTCTGTCGTTGCGATTCGCAAGGACGACGGCAGGGTTATGGCCATTGGACGTGATGCGCGGCATATGATGGGGAAAACTCACCAGAACATCGAAGTAATCCGTCCGATGCGGCACGGTGTTATTGACGATGACGAAGTCGCGGAAATCATGATCCGCAGTCTTCTGAAGCGTGTCACCAAACATCGTCTTGTCCGCCCACGTGCGATTGTCTGCGTTCCTTCCGGTGTTACGAAATCGGAAAAGCGTATTATTCGTGACGCTGCAGAACACGCCGGCTGCCGTGAAGTATACCTGATCGCTGAACCGATGGCCGCTGCTATGGGGGTGGGATTGCCTGTAGATGAAGCTGTCGGCAGCATGGTGATCGATATTGGCGGTGGAACAACAGAAATCGCGGTTATTTCCCTGTCCGGTATCGTAACTGACACCAGTATCCGTGTCGGTGGCGATGAAATGGACGACAATATCATGCAGTTCATGCGCCGTACCTATAACCTGTTGATCGGTGACCGCATGGCGGAAGAGATCAAGCAGAAGGTCGGTTCGGCAGTTCCACTCGAGCAGGAAGTCAGTATGATCGCCAAGGGACGCGACCTTGTCGCCGGTATCCCGAAAGCGATTGAGATCAACTCCATGGAAATCCGTGAAGCCATCGCGGAACCGGTTGCACAGATTGTTGAAGCGGTGAAGTTGTCCCTTGAGAAGACCCCGCCAATGCTCGCAGCAGATATTCGCGACCGTGGGATTATCCTGACTGGTGGCGGCGCATTGATTAAGGGATTGGATCAACGCTTGCGTGAAGAGACCAGCCTGCCCATCAGCCAGGCTGAAGATCCGCTGACCTGTGTGGTGCGTGGTACGGGTGTGGTGCTTGATCATTTCGAACGATATGAGGCCGTGTTATTGAAGAACTAGTGGACCGATCCAAGGGAATCGTTTCACTCACCCCTTATTCTGGGGCTGTTGGCCTGTCGTTTCGTTCAGTCAGGGCGGTCGAAACCGTCACGAGTTCAACCCAAAGCCGCCTATGAACCTCCTCGTCAAGATTTCATCCCGGAGAGAGTGGATAGTTATGGTCGCGGCAGTGCTTCTGTCGTTGACCATGATGTACTCGTCCAGTTATCCCGCTGCGGAACCTTTTCGAGTTGGTATCAGGTTCGTCCTCAGGTTTGCTGCCGCGCCATTGATGCTTGTTCCACGTACGCTTTCCCTGTGGTCAGAAAACGCCACCCTGCGTCAGGAAGTCATCGGACTGCGGATGCAGGAATTTGAATGGCGTGATGCCATGCTGGAAAACATCCGACTTCGGAAAATGCTTGACTTCAGCGAGAACCCGCGCTTTGACTACCTTGCTTGTGAAGTGGTTGCACGCGATCCGAGTTTCAACCTGTCCAGTGTACTGTTAAATAAAGGCAGCAAATATGGTGTTGAGCTGGGACGTGCGGTTGTAACGGTCAATGGATTGGCCGGTGTGATTCATGAAGTAGATCCCTATAACAGCATCGTGCAGCTTGCGCTGGACCGTCAATTCGCTACGAGTGTACGGGTTGAACGCAGCAGGGTGGACGGCATTATTCGCTGGCGTGGCACCGACCATCTTCTGCTTGATGATGTCCCGAAGAACCTTGATGTGGTTGTAGGGGACAGGATTGTAACCAGTGGCCTTGGCGGTATGATCCCAGAAGGTATTCCCGTTGGGGTGGTTGAAGAAGTTGGCAGTGAGCACAGCGATATATTCCTTACTGTATCTGTGAGACCGTTTGTTCAGTTTTCCAGGTTGGAGGAGGTTTTTGTCCTGACACCTGATTCAACCTATATAGATTCAACTGTTGAGGTGTCGGAATGAAGGCCTTAACATATATAATAGTCGTGGTAATATCGCTGATAGTTCAGGCGACACTTGTTCCATATATGGCTATCTATTGGTTCAGGCCTGATATACCGCTGGTATTTCTGCTTCATTGGTCGGCAAGACGGGGACCGATGGAAGGTGTCACAGCAGGTTTTCTCGCCGGATTCATTATCGATGCGGTAGGTTCCGGGTTTGTCGGGTTATCCAGTCTGGCTTATGTTTTAGCGGCCTTTGTTGTTGGTAAGATGTTCTATTCCGATATCCCGATCCCATTTAATCGCTGGGCAATAACCAGTTTGGCAGGCATTCTTGTCTATTCCTTTGTCTTCGCCTACTTCTATTCGCTTCATTCGATGGCTTCCATTGGTGTGATGCTGGTTCAGCATGCTTTGCTTATTACGTTATACACGTGGGGAATAGCCATGGTCTGGGCCATGACCCCCTTATTTGAACGAAGGGTCCGAGTGACCATATGAACGAGCAGGCAGTTAAGGTGTACTGGAGCAGGTAGTGAACGAAAAACCCCGGTTTTCTGCAGAACGATTGCTTCCATTGTATATCCTGGTCACCATTGTGTTCGGGCTGATAGGGGTGCGCCTGTTCAGAATGCAGGTGGTACAGGCTGAAACCTACCTGAAAAAATCAGATACAAACCGGATTAAAGCTGTTGAATTAACACCGCTTCGAGGTTTGATGTATGACCGGAATGGTGAGCTGATTGTTGATAATTACCCCTCTTATACCTTGTATGCGGTTCCCTATGCAATTGACCAGAATCCAGAGGTCCGTGACACGCTTTTGACTTTGAGCGGACTAACCAATGAACAGTTTGAAGAACGGTTGCGGAAGATTCCCAATAACCGGTATACACCGGTTCGTATCATTCGAGATGTGCCGTTCAACTTGTACGCCGCTTTGGAAGAACGGAAGGTCTATCTGCCCGGCATCAGTTTCCAGATTGAACCAAAACGCGCCTACCATCACCGTATTGCCTCGCATACGCTTGGTCATATCGGTGAGTTGAAAGAACGCGACGCGCCAAAATTTCCTGACCAGGAAATTGGGGATATTGTTGGCCTGGCAGGATTGGAGCGTACCTGGAATAAGGCGCTCTGTGGCGAAAAAGGATTCAACTATCTCGAAGTTGATGTGATGGGTCGTGTAATTGGTCCCCTTTCCGGAATTGATCAGAAACCACCGAATCCAGGAAAAGACCTTATCTTGACCATTGATGTTTTTCTGCAGGAATATGCTGAAGAATTACTTGGCGATGGTTCCGGAAGTGTTGTTGCGATTGAGCCTAAGACGGGTGAAGTGCTGGTCATGGCTTCCAAGCCGGATTACCCACCGGAAACCTTTGCCAATGTTCTGACGACAGAACAATGGCGCGCCCTGCAGGAAGATCCGGCAAAACCACTGTTGCATCGTGCCATACAGGGGGCATATCCGCCGGGATCAATTTTTAAAATGGCGGTACTCAGCGCCGGGTTGGGAAGCGGTATCATTGATACTGATTTCGATGTGACCTGCAACGGCGGTCTGTACCTGGGGCGCTGGTTCAGTTGCTGGAAAAAGACAGGTCATGGTCATGTGGGACACAAGGAATCCATCGAACAATCATGCGACGTCTTTTTCTATACCGTCGGCCTGAAACTTGGTATCGACAGGTTCTCGGAGTGGGTAGGGAAATTCCCGTTTGGTATCAAGACAGGCATTGACCTGGAACATGAATCCGCCGGACTTCTTCCCAGCAGGGCCTTTTTTGATCGTCGCTATGGGGAAAACAAATGGAGCGACGGCCAATTATTCAACATTGCTATCGGGCAGGGTGATGTGCTGGTAACCCCTCTTCAGGCGGCCGTTTATGCAAGTTCACTGGCAAATGGCGGCTGGTGGGTGACACCACATCTGGTACGCGGTCTGCAGAACCCGGATTCGACACGAGAATTCCTGGATCAATGGGAAAAACATACAGTTGATATTGATCCGAATGTGATCAGTATTGTCCGACAGGATATGTTGCAGGTAACAGAAGGCGCACGCGGAACGGCGCATTGGTTGTATGATCCACGTTTGACTGTTGCCGGGAAGACGGGAACCGCGCAAAATCCGCATGGCAAGGACCACGCTTTATTTGTGGCTTTTGCCCCGTTTGATGACCCGCAAATTGCAGTCAGCGTTGTTGTTGAACATGGCGAGCATGGATCGACCGCGGCAGCGCCAATCGCCTATAAAATTATTCGCGCTTACCTTGGGTATGACGAAGCCGGCTGGCATAAATACAGGGCGAAGGTACTGGCCGAAATAGCAGCGCGACGCGCAGAGATAGAAGCAGCACAGAATGCGGCTTCCGGTGCAACAGCCGAGGAGGAGCCGGAAGAATGAAAGTTGAACGTCATGAGATAGAGTGGATTGTGCCGCTGCTTACCCTGCTGATTGTCGGGTTCGGCATGGTTGTCCTGTATAGTGCGTCTGTCGCTGCCGGTGGAGGATTTTTTGTTCGGCAAATGGTGTTTATTGTTGTTGGGTTGATTCTGGGTATTTCCCTTGCGTTAATACCTGACCGTTTTATTCTGGCAACTTCTTATCTCGTATATATTGGCATGCTTCTGCTCCTGGGTCTGGTGCTTATGATCGGTACCGGGCCGACGGGACGATGGCTGGGGATGGGGACATTCCATATTCAGCCTTCGGAATTGGCGAAGATAGGCGTAATCCTGGCGCTGGCCCGTTTTCTTTCAGATCGTCGTACTGACCTGAGCAAGATTCGATATTTCTTCGGGATGGCGCTGATAGCAGTAGTGCCTTTTGGCTTGATCCTGATCGAGCCGGACCTTGGAACATCCCTGGTAATACCGGTGATTACCGGAGTGATGGCCTATATCGCCGGGATTCCGCATCTGGCCGTATTGTTTGTAGTATCCCCGGTTGCGGTTATGATCGCATCCATCAATCCTTACGCCATCGTAATCGTGATCGCTATCCTGTTGGCCCTGGGGTATTTCGCCGGTATCCGCATCAATGTGGCTGTATTATGGGGCGCCATGATGGGGGCGATTGGCTGGATGACGCCAAAACTCTGGTTGCAACTGAAACCATATCAGAGAAACCGGCTGGTTACGTTTATCAATCCTGAAGCTGATCCCCTTGGAGCAGGATACCAGATCATTCAATCCAAGGTTGCCATCGGATCCGGCAAGTTCTGGGGAAAGGGGTTGATGGAAGGCAGCCAGACACATCGTGGCTTTTTACCGGAACAGCACACAGACTTCATATTCTCAGTTCTTGGAGAAGAGTTTGGCTTTATAGGAGCGATTATCGTATTGGTCCTGTTCTGGTTCTTGATTGTCCGGCTATTATACCTTACGAAGAAGGTTGCCTCGCCACACTCGAAACTGGTCATCGCCGGAGTCGCGGCTGTGCTGGCTTTCCAGGTGATTGTCAATGTAGGCATGACAACCGGAGTAATGCCTGTAACCGGACTGCCCTTGCCGTTGCTAAGTTATGGTGGATCAAGTCTTTTAACCATGTTCATGTTGATCGGACTCGTTACCGGGATGGCGAGCCGCTGGCGAAGAACAGGGTAGAATCAGAGACTTGCTGCGAGAAGTTTTTAACATGAGTTCTTGACTATGCTTTTTGAGTTCGGATATATTGTAAGTGCTTCCAGGGGCGCCCGGTGCAAGACCGTAGAAGTTGCGGCTTTGCCGGGCGTGTGTTTTTTCATGCAGCGAAGAACCAGGGATACAGGCGCTTGCCATTCCCTGGTTTTCTTTAAGGGTAAACTGGGACAGGTGGTAACGTGAGTCTATATCCAGGAAAAGTTCGTAGTACAACTGTTCTGGCAGTGCGCTACAAGGGCAAATGCGCCATTGGAGCGGACGGCCAGGTGACATTTGATGATACCATTATCAAGGGTGGCGCGGATAAACTGCGCGAACTCAATGGTGGCAATGTTGTGGTAGGGTTCGCGGGCGGTGTGGCAGATGCTTTAACCTTATTTGACCGCTTTGAAGAGAAACTGCGTGCTTATCCGAAAGATGTACGCAGGGCGGCTGTGGAGTTGGCGAAAGACTGGCGTCTCGATCGTGCCCTGCGCAGGCTTGAAGCGTTGCTGATCGCTGTCACCAAAAAGGAATTGTTCCTAATCAGCGGTAATGGCGACGTTATTGAACCGGATGATGGCTTGCTGGCAATCGGAAGCGGAGCGCCTTATGCTACAGCGGCTGCTCGTGCGCTGGTAGACCACGCCAAAGATCTGACCGCTGTCGATATCGTCACCGAGTCGCTACGGATTACCTCAGATATTTGCATTTACACAAATTCCAACCTGAAGGTCATTGAGCTGTGAAATCCCTTTTTGAGTACACACCTCGCCAGATCGTAAAAGAACTGGATGAATACATCATTGGTCAGGATGAAGCGAAACGTGCGGTTGCGATTGCTCTACGGAATCGTTGGCGCCGTCAACAGGTAGAAGATCCGATTCGCGATGAAATCCTGCCCAACAACATCCTCATGATGGGGCCGACTGGCGTTGGCAAGACTGAAATTGCCCGTCGCCTGGCGAAACTGGCCGGAGCGCCTTTTGTCAAGGTTGAAGCCAGCAAGTTTACCGAAGTCGGCTATGTCGGAAAGGATGTTGAAGGCATTATTCGTGATCTGGTTGACGCTGCGGTTGCGATGGTGCGTTCGGAACGAACCGAAGAAGTCAGCGAAATTGCTGAATTGAAGGTTGAGGAGCGTCTGCTTGATCTCTTGCTGCCGCCACCTTCATCATCAAAATCTTCCAGCCCGAAAAACCTGAATGACCTGCTCAGTGGAATCGCGCAGCAGGTTGAAGAGAACGGTGATGATGATGATGACGAAGAAGATGATGAGATTGATGAGGGCATAGAAGCAGAAAAGGCTGCGATAGCGTCTGAACGATATGCACGTTCACGTGAAAAAATGCGTGAACGTCTGCGTAGCGGCAAGCTGGAAAAATTTACTGTCGAATTGCGTGTTCCGGAGAAAACCGGTGGTATGATGCAGGTGATTGGTCCTATCGGGATTGAAGAGATGGGAATCAACCTGCAGGAGCTGTTCGGCGGAATGATGCCGCAAAAACGGAAGAAGCGTAAAGTCACGATTGACGAAGCCCGTAGCCTGCTCCTCGGTGAAGAGATTGACCGCTTGCTGGATATGGACGCCATTATTGCAGAAGCGATTGACAGGGCAGAACAGGTCGGTATCGTCTTTCTGGATGAAATAGATAAGATCGCAGCGGTTGAGCCGGGTAACGGGCCTGATGTGAGCCGGGAAGGGGTTCAGCGTGATATTCTTCCTGTCGTTGAAGGCACACGGGTAACCACAAAATACGGTCCGGTGAATTCTGATCATGTCCTGTTCGTTGCGGCAGGAGCATTTCATGTGGCGCGGCCTTCTGATCTGATCCCGGAATTGCAGGGACGTTTCCCCATTCGGGTTGAACTGGACCCATTGGACGAAAAGGATTTTGTAAAGATCCTGACTCAACCTCGCAATTCACTGGTGAAGCAGTATACAGCGCTGATCTCTGCGGAAAATGTTGAGCTGACTTTCGATAAGGCCGCAATTCGTGAAATCGCACGTTTCGCTGCCACGGTTAATGATCGTACCGAGAACATCGGCGCCCGCAGGTTGCATACCGTAATGACAAGACTGCTGGATGAATGGCTGTTCAAGATTCCAAATAAGCGGATCAAGAAGATTGAAGTCACGAAGGCGATGGTACAGGAGACACTATCCGACCTGGTCGAGGATGACGATCTGTCGCGGTATATCCTGTAGATATAGTTATTCCGCTATGTAAACAGTCAAGGGTGTAAAGAGCCTTTGTATCGTCCCATGTGCCGTTCTGCTATTCGTGCTCGTGGCACAGGTTTTTTGTTCGCACGGAACAGCGGCGCCCTAAACTCGAATCGTTGTCAAGCAACAGAATAACTACCAGGGTCGCGTGTTCCCAATGGCATCGGACGATTCAATCACAATCTATGCTTTACCTACCTGCCAGCAGTGCTGGGGTTATACGCAGGCAGGATTGTAGTCTTGTTCTTTGACCAGCATGGCCCACAGTATCACGGCTAGTTTTCGTGCCATGGCGACGATCGCCACTTTCCGTGTTTTCCCGGCATGGATCGCATCGTATTTCTTCTTTGCATACGGATCTTTTTGCACCCAACGCCACGCAGCTTCGACCAATAGTTTTCGTAGATGGGACGGTCCCCAGTGGGTAATGTGTCCCATATGGCGTGTGTTGGCGCTTGACCATTCACACGGCGTCAAGCCAAGATGTGCGCCGACTTGCTTACCGGATGCGAAGCGTTCGGGACGATACATCTCGGTCACGAAGGCGTTCACGGTCAACTCGCCCACTCCCTTCACCTGGCGCAGGCGCTGGGTACGGTCCCGATACGTTGCGGACGCATTCATCGCCTTGATCGCTTTGGTGATCACCTTGAGTTGCTGTTCAATGGCCTCCAGCTCATCGAGAGCAACATCAATGGCTATCCGTGTCGCGGCCAGACAATCACACGTTCGCAACCAGCGCCGGTATTCCTTTGTCCAATAGCGTTGCGGCGGAAACGGTGACTGTAAACCGTGAAACAATAGCAGACTCTTGATTCGGTTTTTGACCCGAACGCGATCATTCATCACCTGGTCACGGGTGCGAGACAACTGACGATCCGCCTCTTCCTGTTCTGTGGGGACATGTACCCAGGTACGAGGTGGTGTCCAGAACATGTGGGCCAAGGTAAGGGCATCCAGATGATCGGTCTTCTGCTGCTTCGCTTGCGCCCCTTTGGGAACTTGGCTGGGCGGCGCGATCTGGCAGTCAACACCTTGGCCGATCAGGTAACGACAGAGGCCAAAGCCGGTGAGGCCCGCTTCATAACACGCCCACATGCGGCAGTTGGGAAAACGGGCAAAGAAGCGTTCCCAGGCGGCTGAGTCATGCTTGATCCGATTCTCAAAGAGCACTTCACCAGTCTGGGTGTCGAGCACAACGGCGAAAGAAGTCTGCGAATCAACATCCAGACCTATAGACAATGAACGGTCCGCTGCAATAACTTGGTTCTTCGACATGGCGCTTCTCCTTGTGTTGGAAAAATGGAATACTGCTAAGATAGCAGTTCCAACACGACTTGATGCGCCTGTCGTTTAACATAGGAACTCGAAAGTTATTGCTGATTCGAAAGCGATTAGCCTGCTTCAGCAGGCTTCTCTTAGCACCCGGCTTTAGCCGGGTGGATGGAAATAACAAAAGCTATGAGCGCGCTTTAGCGTGCTTTTTTTTCATCGAATCAATACGGATCAGGAAAGCACCCTGAAGGGCGCTCAAACCCTTGTTGGCCTCTTAGCCCCCGGCTAAAGCCGGGGGCTAAGAGGAGCAGGCTAAAGCCTGCTAATAATAATAATTTTCGAAAGAGTGCAATTGGGGAGAATCGACCCTACCCAAGAAGGATGTTCAGTGCCAGAAAGCTACTGCTGCCAACCTGAAACAGTAAAGACTTTCGGGAACGACTATACACAATTCGACATGCTCTCTAAATCAATCTGGTGCGGTAAGAAAGGCGAAAAATGGGACTGTTACCTTTTCAAACTTATCCGTAATAAAATACATTGTCAAAACTATCCGAAAAGGTAACTGTACCGGATTTTTTGCCGAATATCTTCGAATAGCCCTAATCGGAATTGTATCGGATGTTTTGCCGGCTGTCGGGGATGATTCTGGACGGAAAATGTTGGTACAGTTACCTTTTTCGAAGTAGATTTGTTAGAAATAAATGATCGCGAGTATAAATCAAGCATAATCGTCAAAAGTTGACATTCATGAAAGTGAAAAAGAGTAACAGTCCCCATTTTCCTGCAATATTTTATCTGTTTCTATTCAATATTCGGTTTAAAGAACCGTGGCAGAAAGAACAGGATTCCCATTCCCAGAATAAGCCCGACCCAGGGCGGCATATCAAATCCGGCCGGGAGATACCCCACCAGGATCGCCACACCTCCACTCATCGCCGCATAAGGGATTTGCGAACGAACATGGGCGATATGATTGCATTGCGACGCCAGCGAAGACATCACCGTAGTGTCAGAAATCGGGCTGCAATGGTCGCCAAATGTCGCCCCGGCCAGAACCGCGCCAATAGTGCCGTAGACAAGGTGCATCGCATGGATGCCGTCAGTCGCTTCAGCAACAGCAAAATGGTGTGCCAGGGGAATGGCTATCGGAATCAGAATGGCCATTGTTCCCCACGACGTGCCAGTGGCGAAAGCGATTATTGCTGCAAGGAGAAAGACAGTGGCTGGTAATAAGAGCACCGGCATATTTTCCGATGCCAGTCCGATGATGACATCAGCTGTTCCGATACGGTTGCAGACATCCCCCAGGCACCAGGCCAGCGTGAGAATAATCATGGTTGGCAACATGGACCGCATGCCCTCGAACAAGCCTTCAGTGACATCGGTCAGCGATTTTTTCGCCATGATCAGCGCCATCAACGCACCGGCAAGCACACCCACAAATGATGAGGCAAGTAAAACCTGGAATGAATTGGCTTCTCCGATAATAACAAACAGGGGAGAACCTTCCGGAGCTGTTTGAAGGCCGGAATAATAGAGGCCAACCAGTGTGGCCAGTATGACCAGCACAATCGGCACGACTGCGATCCAGGCATCCCGGGCTCTGGCTGAATCGGTTACAAACTGAGATTCTGACAGTTGTTCAGGCTCAATACCTTCAACCCTGGATGAATCAATGTCTTTCAGCGCCTGTTGCTCATAAGCGCGCATCGGACCAAAATCACGATCGCGCAGGGCAATCGCCAATACAAAAACGATGGTAAAGAAACTGTAGAAGTGATAAGGGAGGGCGTGTAAAAACAGCATGAACGCGTCGGTCTGCATACCAAGCATTTCGGAAGCGTCTTTCAATAACCCCAGCTCGAACCCGATCCATGTGCTGACCAGCGCTATCGAAGCGACCGGCGCGGCTGTAGAATCCACGATATAGGCCAGCTTGGCTCGTGATATTTTCATCTTGTCCGTATAAGGGCGCATAGTCTGGCCAACGATCAGGGTATTGGCATAGTCATCAAAAAAAATGGCCACACCAAGAAGCCAGGCCATGAAAGATGCGCCTTTCCTGCCTTTGGCAAAGCGTTCCATGATTGCAACAATCCCTGCCGTGCCACCGCTTCGTGACAGGATGCCGACCATTCCACCGAGCATAAGGCTGAACAGGATGATGGAAGCGTGGTCACTGTCAGCGAGGTTGTTGATCAGGAAATCGGCCGGAATACGGACAATCGCATCGACAGGGTGCACTGGTGTCATCAGAATGCTGCCGACAAGCAATCCCAGCAACAGTGCGGAAATCACTTCACGGAAAATCAAGGCGGTGCATATGGCAACCAAGGGAGGAAGAAGCGTCCACAAACCGAGTTGGATAGCTTCAGGAGAATCAGGTGACGCAACAGCAAATGACACGAAGAACAGGACAACAAATGCAGTGATGAGAACCAGCGTGATGTGCTTGACCATAACGTCCCTTCCGATGCGGGAAAAACTGTAGTCAAATCAGTGAGAAAACTACGATTTTCAGGCAAAGGAGGCAAGAGTGAGACGGCCTTTGCGTTGCGGCACTTGTCGAAAAAAAGTATATTCAAGCTTACCTTAAACCTCATGGGGACTATGCGAAGTTATATCCTGATTTTACTAGGCTTACTCCTGTCCTGGAGTATGGGACATACCCGTGCTGGTACAGAAGCGGTATACCTTGGCGGGATGGCGGAACATCCGTATGTGCCATCGAGCGGGATCTATGCGCCCAACGAACAACGCGTCTACATCCCTCTTTCCGGTGTATGGACCATGGAGCCGGAGTGGGGGGATGAACAGAAGGTAACGGTTCCGGGGTGCTGGGCATCGGGCCAGGGAACTGCTACCCTTCGCACCAGCTTTGAGATTCCGGATAGCCTGGCTGGAAAGCACTTCCGCCTTGTATTCTGGGGTGTCAGGCAGAAGCTGAATATCCGGGTCAACGGACGGCTGGTTGAGGTCTGGGAGGGGGACTGGACGCAATTGGTTGTGGACCTGCCCCAGCGCTTGCTCGCGATTGGCGACAAGAACAGTCTGGAAGTTGAAGTCGATGATCGTTTATCCTCACGTGCTTCTATCCCCTTAAAACCAAAACTTTATGATGATTTGCCCTATGTAGGTCTGTTCGGTGATGTAGCTCTCGTTGCGGGACCGACTGCAGTATTGGAAAATATCGACTGGAAAGTCGACTTGAACGAGGATCTTTCCCAGGCGGATTGGGAGCTTCATCTTCTTTTCCGCAACATGGGATCAATGATTGATGATTCTACCAGTGTTAAAACGCTGACAATTACACCATCCTGGGTAGCGCCGGATGAATCGAAGGACTGGACGGGAAATCCCGTTCAGGTCGCTCTTGGGCAGGTGGAAGCCGCTGAAACCAGTATTACAGGAAAGATACAAAATCCATTACTGTGGGCGCCTTCCAGTCCGATGCGTTACAAATTCACGTTGACGATATCAGATGGCGTTGATACCTGGACTGTTCTGCAACCCCTTGGTTTTCGCACGATGCAATGGACTCCGGAAGGATTGGTGTTCAACGGGAAGTTGACGGAAATCTGGGGCGTAGATTTGCTGCAGGAAAGCGCTGAGCGTGGACTGGCGTTGACTGTAGATGAAGTTGAAGCGGATCTGAATGAAATCCAGGAAATCGGGTTCAACATGGTTCGCATGTTGGGACCGGCACACCCTGCGACCGCTGAACTTTGCGACCGTAAAGGAATCTGGCTGATAACCAATACAGGACTGAAGAATGTACCGACTCCCCTGTATGTGGATGAGCAGCTTCAGACCAGGTTGACCAATACCATTATTGAACAGGTCCGTTTGCTACGGTTGCATCCCAGTGTTATAGCCTGGGGAGTAGCGGATGGTATAGCTGCCGACCAGCAGGTTTTATCAGATGTATCCGGATTGATAACAAAAGTCTCTGAATATGATAACAGGCCCCTGTTGATGGGGCTGTTGTGCTCAGAAGTGCCGGATATTCCCAATGGCTTGATCGGGATGACGCATCGCCCCCCATATTCTCTCTTTGAAAAGATTCAGCCGATTCCAGATGGAAAGGATCCCTGGTTAATCGGTGGGTTGGGTGGTTTCGTCTCACCAGAGACCGCCAACGAGAACAAGACCAAAGGGCAGGACAGGCTTGGTGATGCGTTGATGCATCAGTTCAACGAAGTGGCGACTCTCGATGTCTCCGGCTTCTGTATTGATGCTTATGCGGACCGGAAAGGCGCCTGGCCGCTGATGATCGGTGGCGCTTCCGACGATCCTTCAGTTATTGAACGCGGATTGGTCGCGCTGGATCGCAATGTACGGATTGCAACCAAAAATCGTGTCAAGAAAGCCTTCCAGCTCAACCTGAAGCATCTTGAAGTCCCGGCAATTGATGAGAAGGCTCGGCCTTTCCCCCTGATTTTCCCGATCACAACCCTGGCTGTCACAGCAATTCTGCTTCTGCTGCGTCGTCAGAATAATGTGTTCCGTCAACACCTGGACCGTGTATTTGCACACACTTACGGTTTCTTTGTTGACATTCGCGACCGTCGCTATTTCCAGATTTCTCAAACCATGACATTGGCTGTGGTTGTAAGTGTCAGCCAGGCGGTGTTGTTATCGTCGTGGTTATATCATGTGCGTGATAACTATCTCTTTGACTATATCGCAACCCTGCTGCTTCCTTTCTGGCAGGCCAAATACTGGCTTGTGAAAGCGGCCTGGAATCCTGTTCTGGCAACAGGTAGCATTGCTCTGCTTCATCTGCTGCTTATTCTGCTACTGGCCATTGTTATCCGGATTCTGGCAATTCCATTCAGACAGTACATCAGCCTGAAGCAGACGATCAACCTGGTTGTATGGGGCGCGACAAATTTCCTGTTGTTGCTGCCGCTCGGGCTGGTTCACTACCGTCTGCTCGAATATGAATGGTACACTGTTGTTTCCGCTATTCTGCTCGGCCTGTTTTCATTCTGGTACCTTTTGCGCATTTCCAGCATGTTCCGAATCGCATACCGGATACGTGTTATCAGCGCCTGGTTGTTGATTATTGTTGTCAGCCTGGTGCTGGTAGGCGCATTTGTTTCGATTTACGAAAGCGCGTTCGCCCTGATGGAGAACGTCGATCATTTCATGTCAGTCATTTTACCTTGGGCATAAAAGATGGACAAGTTGATTCAACCGCAAGCTTTGACCTTTGATGATGTTCTGATCGTGCCGGCGCGGAGTGAAGTGCTGCCACGTGAAGTTGACACACATGCACGCCTGACCCGAAACATCAATCTGAACATTCCATTGGTCAGTGCCGCGATGGATACGGTTACCGAATCCAGGATGGCCATTGCCATAGCACGTGAAGGCGCTATTGGCATTATCCACAAGAACCTGACTATCGATGCGCAGGCCCGTGAGGTTGACCGGGTAAAGCGTTCGGAAAGTGCAATCATTGAGAACCCTGTCACGCTTGAATCGACGCAACGCTTGCGTGATGCACTCCGCATGATGCGTGAATCCGGCGTATCCGGTTTTCCGATTGTTGATGACGGGGTGCTGGTAGGCATTCTGACACATCGTGATGTTCGGTTCGAAGACAATCTCGATCAGAAGATTTCCAAGGTAATGACGAAGAAGGTTGTCACCGCGCCGGAAGGCACAACCCTGGAAAACGCGCGGGATATATTGCAGAAGCATCGTATCGAAAAACTGCCCATCACCGATGAACATGGGGTAGTTAAAGGGCTGATTACCGTAAAAGATATCCAGAAACGTATGCAGTTCCCGCATGCCTGCAAGGATGACCGTGGGCGGTTGCGGGTCGGGGCTGCGGTTGGGGCAACGAAGGATGCCATTGCACGTGTTACCGCCCTGGTTGATGCCAATGTAGATGTGATTGTGGTTGATTCCGCGCATGGTCACAGTATTGGAATCCTGCGTACTGTTGAATCACTTCGCAACGCTTTCCCGGAATTGCAAATCATTGCCGGAAACATTGTTACCGCGTCGGCAGCACATGACCTGATCGCGGCCGGCGCCGATGCTGTAAAAGTCGGTGTGGGGCCGGGAAGTATTTGTACGACACGCATCGTGGCTGGCGTTGGTGTCCCGCAGGTTACGGCCATTTTAAACTGCGCCGAGGAAGCGGACAAACATGGTGTGCCGGTCATTGCTGATGGTGGAATCAAGTATTCTGGTGATATTGCCAAGGCGCTGGTTGCCGGCGCCAGTACGGTTATGATTGGTTCCCTGTTCGCAGGCATGGAAGAAAGCCCGGGGGAGAAGGTTCTCTATGAAGGAAGAACCTTCAAGACTTTCTATGGCATGGGTAGTTTGGCAGCGATGAAGAAGGGATCAAAGGATCGCTATTTCCAGGAAGATGAACATGATCCCGGCAAACTGGTTCCCGAAGGTATTGAAGGCAGGGTTCCCTATACCGGACCTTTGGCCGATTCAATCTTCCAGATGGTTGGTGGTTTGAAGGCTGCGATGGGCTATTGCGGTTGTAAGGATATCGCGACTTTCCGTGAATCGGCTCAACTGGTGACAATCAGCAATGCCGGTTTGAAGGAATCGCATCCGCATGGCATTATGATTACCAAAGAAGCGCCAAACTATCGCCTCAGGTAGGGCATTGCTGTTGTAAGTGTTCACAATGAAGAGTAAAAAACGGGGAACCAGAATGGTTCCCCGATACGTACAATCGATATGGCAAACGTATTACGCGGACAGCGTCTTGACGTAAGCATGCAGCCGGGACTTGCGATCAGCAGCGCGATTCCTGTGAATAATGCCTTTACCCGCGAGGCGGTCAAGCACCTTAACGGCATCTTGCAGGGCTGTTTCACCCTGTTCGCGAGTCTTGGCTTCACGCACGTGACGCACGGCCCATTTCATCTTCGCGCGATACGCCCTATTACGGGAACGTGCCTTCGCAGAAGTCCGCATACGTTTTTCGCATGACTTATGTTGCGGCATGGTACTACCTTTTCGTCTGGTTTTGCGTTGTGTTTTTTAGAGAAAGGAATTTAGTGTCCGATGAGTGAACAGTCAATAGCTGCAATTGAGACTCTTGCAAAAAAGCTTCTCGAGGCAAAACTGGTTGGTGTCCTGACCGGGGCTGGAGTCAGCAAGGAAAGCGGAGTTCCGACGTTTCGCGAGGAAGATGGACTCTGGAACAAATTCCGCCCTGAAGAGTTGGCTAATGTAGATGCCTTCATCTCGAATCCAAAGCGAGTATGGGAATGGTACAACTGGCGACGCGATCTCATGTCGAAAGTTAATCCGAATCCGGGCCATTATGCGCTGGCAGAATTGGAATCGCTACTAACTGAGATTGTTATTATTACGCAAAACATTGACAACCTGCATATCGACGCAGGAAATACGAATGTGGTAGAACTTCACGGGAATATCCAAAGGAACAAATGCCACTCCTGTGGAAAACAGGTCAAAGAAGTGAGTTTTGAGCAGGACGAGTTGCCCATGTGTGATTGCGGTGGCATGATTCGACCGGATATTGTGTGGTTTGGCGAGATGTTACCGCAAAAGGAGATTGAATACGCCTGGGATGTCGCACAGAAGGCAGAGGTTTTCCTGTCCATTGGCACTTCGACTGTTGTCTATCCGGCAGCTGCTTTGCCCTTTGAGGCAGTGCAGGTTGGAGCTTATGTCGTGGAAATCAACCCTGAGCAGACATTGTTAACTCCGGTCGCCGATATTGCTTTCCAGGGGCCTTCCGGTGTTATTTTGCCACAAATTGTTGAAGCCGTTAGATGTTTGAAAGGATAGCAGGGTGCCGAAACTGCCGTCGAACAGGTTACTAAACCCGACCACAAGAAGCATTATCAGAATATCCATTCTGCTGGCTATTCTTATCGCATTTTCCGGTTGTGCCTACTTTAATGCGTTTTACAACGTAAAGCATTATTACTCCGAGGCGGAAAAGGAACGCGAGCGTTCGACGGACATGAATTCCAAGGCGTCCGGCTACAATAAGGCCGTAGAGTCCGGTGCAGTATTACTCGAGTACTATCCGAATTCGAAGTATATCGACGACGCTCTGTTCCTGATGGGGCAGTGTTATTACTGGATGGAAGAATACCACAAAGCGAAACGCAAGTTTGAAGAACTGATTGCCAACTATCCGGATAGTCCTTTTTACCAGGAAGGTCGTCTCTGGTTGGGGAAGACCCTGGTAAAACTGAAGAACCGGCAGGAAGCTACGGCTTCATTGCGTGGTCTCATGGTGGATACGGATGACCCGGAAATCACCAGCGAAGCTCTTTTTGCGCTTGCCGAACTGTATGTAATCGACTCCCTGTTTGTGCGTGCTGAAGAAGAGTTTGTCGCCATTACGGAAACGACCAAAGATCCAAAAGTAAAAGGTGAAGCATATTGGCGTGCCGGTGAATCAGCTTTCAGGGAACAACGCTACGCTGAGGCTGAAGAGTATTTCGGAATGGCGTTGAAGTATGAGTTGCCGCGAGCGCTTCGTTACCGGGTGAACATCTTCTACGGGCGTGCTCTTTTTGAAAACAGGAATTACGAAGAATCCAGGGAAGTATTTCAGGACTTGCTTCGTGACAAACGCTATTTCGAACAACATGGTGAGATTCGAGTTTATCTGGCTATAATTCAATACCGTTTAGGGGATCCAGAAGAAGCGCTGGATGAACTGCAACGGGTTATTGACAATCACTCCAGGTCGGATGAAGCTTCCCGTGCATACTTTGAGATGGGCATGATACACCTGATGACGCCCGGCGAACGCGATCTTGCCAAAGAAAAACTGGACAAGGCAACGACAGAGAAGGCTGGCAGTTTTTATGCAAAAACAGCGGATTCGCTGCTGACCTCTCTCAATGATGTTGATGATTTGGCGCATAAACGTATCATTGTAAAGAAACGACTGGATTTTACTTCAATGTGGCTTGGGAATCCCATCGATCCTCAGGATACCCTCAACTTCACTCAAGCTGACTATTACGATTCTCTGGCGATAGATTCGTTAAAACTGAACATCTTATGGGCAAGGGCCTACCGTGACAGTATTCCTGTTTCATCAGTACCGGAACCTGCCCCAGAAACGGAACCCGAACAAGCGCCGAAGCAACAATTGGAACCAGGGGCGGGTGAGGAGCCGCCGCGACTGGAAAGGGATCTTTTCCGTCTACCCGAACCCGGGGAAGGCGGAGGTCGTCATAGAGGCGAGCATCATGGACCGGGTGAGGGATTTGAACCTGGTTTGCCGGGGATGTCCGATTCAACATCAATGTGGCGGGAAAGAGGTGTAGAACCGCTCCTCGCTGATTCTGTTGCCCCGCCGATCCATGAAACAGATTTCTCATTAGCCATTGAGCATCAGGCAGAAGACTCAGTTAGTGTAGAACTTCCAGGCGATATTTCTCTGCCTGATACTGCTGTCACATCAGCCACAGACAGCCTTCATGTCTTAAATGATCAGGAACAGGATTCACTGCTGATTTTGCCTGGCGAAGAGCAACCGGCTGATTCAATTGTCGTTGTTGCCGAACAGGCCGAAGAAGTTGAACTGGATTCTGCCTCCCTGAAAACGGATTCGACAATACAACAGGAACGTAGTGAATTGGTCATTGAAGCGCCTGAAGAGGTTGAGCCTGAACCTGTTCCGGAACCAATTCGCCTGTTTGATCCAACCCCTGTACAGGATTCACTCGCCCAAATGCGTTTCGAATTGCAGGATTTACGTTTCCAACTGGGCGAGATTCTCCTGTTCAATTTACGTCAGCCAGATTCAGCCGAAGTTGTATTCCAGGAATTACTGGTTGGTCAAAACGCGGATACAGTTCGCGCTCGCGCCTATGCAGCTCTGGCGTATATTGCAGAATATGATTCTTCATACGATAAACGCGATTCAATTCAGACACTTCTTGCAAATGATTTCGCAGACACCAGGATTGGACTTGAAGCAGCCCAATCACTGGGACGTGAGATTCCACCGCGTCCATTGTCATCTGATGAAGAAGCTTTCCTTGAAGCGGAGGCCATGTTCCTCGATGACAGTATGAATGTCAGTGACGTCTATTCAAAATATCGCTGGGTAGCGGAAACCTACCCCGAATCACCCTTTGCGCCACGTTCGCTTTATGCGGCAGCATATCTAGCCGGGTGGGAGATGGATGATCCGGAGACGGCAGGTGAAATCCTGGATGATATTCAACAACGCTATCCGAGTTCTGAGCAGGCGATGATGGCCGGTCAGCAACTGAATGCGCTTGATCTGTACAACAGCGGTGGTGTTGATTCGCTGGCTCTACAACCGAGCGATGCTGAACTGGAAGCCTATGAAGAAGAAGCCGTTGATCCACCACCGGATCTCTTCGGTGGCACTGAAGCGCTTGCCAATTTATTGGAAGCAAGAAACCTGTTACCGCCCGAAGTGATCAGCGGAACGGGCGGCGAAGTATTGCTCTGGTATGTTATCAGTGCAGATGGCCACGCAGGTGATTTCAGGGTTGTCCTGGAGGATCCGCCGGGACGAGGTCTGGCGAGAGCGTTGATTGCCGGGTTGGAGCAGTCGGAGTTTGCACCTGGACGTATTGATAACGAACCAGTTGACGTAAGGGTTCAGCGCCGTTATACTTTGCCTCTGGACGCACCACCAAACATTCGTCCCTTGCCCAGGAGTCGTCGCTAGTGAAAATACTTGAGAATGCTGTTGTCCTCTCCAATACCCGGATCGCTCCTCACATCTGGTCTATGTGGCTGCAATCACCGGAGATATGCGCCGCTGCCGTCCCGGGACAATTCCTTCATGTACGCATAAAGGAATCGACTTTACCCCTGCTGCGCAGGCCGCTCAGCATCGGTAGAGTGGAAGAGGATAAGCTTGAGCTGGTGTGGCGAGTCGTTGGGACAGGGACAGAAGAGTTTACTAAACGTAGCGCAGGAGAGACCGTAAGCCTGCTTGGTCCGCTGGGTAGAGGCTTCTCAGCGCCCGACTCACTGGAACATGCAATCATGGTGGGTGGTGGGCTTGGGGTGCCGCCCATGGTATACCTTCACGATCATCTGAAAGCAAAGGGCGTACAGACACATCTTCTCATTGGCGCACGCACCGCTGAAGATATTCCGCTTGGACCGGATGACACTGCCAGACAAGATGCTGAGATTATTCTCGAAAAGCCGGGTGATGGACCATCCGGCCTGGCTACTGAGCTGGCAATGAAATGGTTCACAGCACTGAAAGAATCAGGCAAACTTGGAAAGACCGCTGTATATATTTGTGGACCGTGGGGGCTAGTGCTGGCCATGCAGAAAATCACTCCAGGTGAAAAACTGATGTTGGCGGAAGTATCCCTTGAACAACAAATGGGGTGTGGCATAGGAGTTTGCCAGGGATGTGCGGTACGGGTGAAGGGGGGACCGACATCATACCAGTTGGTCTGTCACGATGGCCCGGTATTTCCACTCTTTGATGTGGAGTCACCCCATGGAAAATAAAAACCCGATCAAGGTGAAATTAGGCTCACTTGAGCTTCAAAGCCCGGTGATTGCCGCTTCAGGGTGCTACGGTTACGGCATCGAATACGCGGAGTTGGCCGCACCATCACACTTGGGCGCATTTGTTACGAAAAGTATTGCTCCGGTGCGTTGGGAAGGAAATCCGCCACCACGTCTTGCCGAGGTTGGTCCGGGCCTGTTGAACAGTATCGGTCTTGCCAATATGGGAGTAGATGAATTCTGTGCTACGGTTGCCCCAAAATTAGCAGGTCTTGGCACAAAAGTGATCGTGTCTGTCGCGGGACGTGTTGTCGAGGATTATCTTACTGTAGTACGGAAATTGGAAGAAGTTGATAGTATTGACGGCTATGAATTGAATATCTCCTGTCCCAACGTAAAAGAGGGGGGAATGGCATTCAGTAGGAATCCTGCGGTTACCGAAGAATTGGTCAGCAAGATTCGTTCAATCACCAATCGCTGGTTCATGGCCAAGTTGACGCCTAACGTGGCAACGGTTACAGATGGGGCAAAGGCGGCTGAAGCCGG
Organism: bacterium; assembly: GCA_963669175.1. GTDB lineage: Bacteria > Electryoneota > Electryoneia > Electryoneales > Electryoneaceae. The sequence continues at coordinate 3,513,688 of OY769902.1, read as the reverse complement.
CGGTGCGGATGCCATCAGCCTGATCAATACTGTTGTCGGGATGGCCGTAGATTACCGCAGCAGGCGCCCAAAACTGGCGACTATTACCGGTGGCTATTCCGGACCGCCCATCAAACCGATTGCGTTAGCGAAAGTCTGGGAGGCATATAAGTCCATTTCCATTCCCATTGTGGGGCTGGGGGGGATTGTAACCTGGCAGGACATTATTGAGTTCTTCATCGTTGGAGCATCGGCTGTTCAGGTCGGGACGATGCTTTATGCAGATCCGAATACTCCAGAGAAGCTGAATGCCGGTCTGGGGTGTTACCTTGAGGAGGCAGGTATTCAATCCATTTCAGAGCTGACTGGAACATTGAAAACCGATTCGCCTTACATGCATGGTGTACCTGGATGAGTTTCCGGGGCCGTGGCAAGCATGGCCCTGTGATGTACCTGGGGCTGGGGGGGATACTGGTTGGATTATGGCTTTGGGGGTGTACTCCAATGCCGATCTATACCTCTAAAAATTATACACCCCCACCACAAAAGCCGGTTGTAGCTGATCCACCTGTGGTACAGGAAAAGACGATAGAACAACTGCCGGAACCTGCGACGACAGATACGCTTGTGGATACACCTGAGCCTTTGGAACAGGTGAAAAGCATTATTGATTTACCGGTTGTAGCGCCAACGGCAGAACAGCAGGGAAAATACAGACAAGGGCAGGTATTGACTGGGCGGGCTAGTTTTTACGGTCCGGGATTTCATGGAAAAAAGACTGCGAACGGTGAAATTTACAACCAGAATGCGCTAACTTGTGCGCATCGTGAATTGCCTTTCGGGACTGTGCTTGAGGTAACCTATAAAAAGACCGGACAGAAGGTACGTGTCAGGGTTAATGATCGCGGTCCATATAAACACGGACGCATCATCGATTTGAGTGTAGCAGCAGCACGACGAATTGGTTTGTACAACGACGGAACCGGTGAAGTAACCGCAAAGATCATCAAGATGGGTGAACGCTGAGCATGGAGCTTGTAAAACGTGTTGGTGTAGCTTTCTTGCTAATCCCTATTGCCTTTGGTATGGCATACTTCGGGGGATGGGTGATGGTAGTCTTTGTCGCTATCATGGCAGGTGCTATTCAGCGTGAATTATTACGGATGTTCCGTTGCGGTTTCGAATTTGTGATTTTTGCCGTGCTCTTCGGCGCGGTTTCCCCGATAGTGATTTACATCTGGGGAGAAGGCGCTTTCCTTCCGATTTTGCTTCTACTCAGTTTGATCTCAGGTATCCTTGCAGTAACAAACAGTACTACTGACAGCTTCAGGAGTTTTACAACAACTATATTCTCAGTCACGTTTGCTGCATTGCCGCTTATTACCCTGGTTCTGATTCGTGAAGGGTATATCTGGGCTGAGAATAACCTGCTTGCCATGTATGTCTTCGTGTATATCTGGGCAGGTGTATGGTTCACGGATAGCGGCGCTTACTTTGCAGGACGCTTGTTTGGCAAACATCCACTTGCGCCGAAAATCTCACCCAAGAAAACCATTGAAGGCAGTATTGGCGGTGTGGTTGTTGTGCTGATCTGGTACATCTTCGCTGCCATGCCTTTCGACCTTCCATTTGCCTTGCATGATCGTATTGCGCTTGGACTGATTGTAGGTGTCCTGTCACAGGTCGGCGATCTGGCGGCGTCACTGGCGAAACGGACTGCCAATGTAAAAGACTCAGGTAAACTCTTACCGGGGCATGGAGGTGCATTGGACCGTTTCGATTCTACAATATTCGCCTTGCCTGGAGTCTACCTGTATTTCGTGGTAACAGGATTCCTCAAGCTCTTCTAGCAGAACTGCTTACCTTTCCACCAATTCCATTAACTGTCGCGTCGTGGCAGGCGCATGACCGGAATAATGGTTATTGGAATAGGTGTACACCACAAGATCCCGTTCAACCAGTTTTCTGATCAGGCTTGCCCATCGTTCGATCCTGTCAGAATTGTCCACAACGACTTTATCCCAAGAAGTTGTAATCTCCTCAATGGCTTTTCTATCGCCAAGAAGACGGATGTAAACAAAGTCAGTTGTCACAGGATCGAATCGCATTTCATCACCATGGGGCATCCAGGGATGATCAGTCAATGCCAGCGCGACATTGTACCTACGAAGCATATCCATAAAACGTGTTGTCAACCATGTTCTATTCCTGATTTCAACTGCATACCTGAAAGGCATCTGCGGAAGATCTGAAAGAAATTGTTCCAGTCTTTCCACAAACGGCCCAGCATTACTATATAGCCGCTTGGAGAAGTAGGGGAACTGCAGCAGGAGAGGACCAAGTCGTGGGCCAATTTTTGCCATGCGTTCGAGGAAGGTATCACGCGTCTCATATGTGTATTCAGGGATCAGCAGCTTTGCAATATCGGGAGTGTATGATTTGCCGGCATGGACGATTTCACCTGGGAACTTGGCTGAGATGATGAAGCTTTCCGGTGTTTTATCGATGAATTCCTGTATCATACTTTCACGTGGGACACCGTAATAGGTCGCGTCAATCTCAATAGAAGGGAAAATAGTAGCATAATGGGCGATGAAGTTGGTCGATTTTTATCCCTGGTGGATAGAAAGTACCAACCCAGTCCTTTGAAGAAAAAGAGGACGTACCAAAGATGGCACGTCCCCCGGAAAACTGTCTATCGGATCGAATCAATCCCAAATCTCGATTGTGAAGTTTAACATGGCCCTGTAGGCGTCAAAGTCCTTCACTACGGGAACCTTATCGTTTGGTGAGTCAGTACGACGCCACTCATACTCGAGTGCGATGCCGCCGCTCAGTCCCGAAACGATGCTGGTGTTCACATCAAGAAACAGTCGCTGCTGCAAGTGTTCACGTCCAGCATGGAACGGATCATCTTCCAGTGACATGTCGCTGGTGTAGTAACGATGCCGTAACCTGTGAGTCACCTGCACATCCCATGTGCGATTAAGGAGTTCAGGGGTTTCCCAGGACAAGCCGTACTCGAACCATTCTTCTCCGTAGCTGCCATCGCCATATTCCGCGTCAAGAAGAGAAGCATTGTTTGCCACGATCTCATTTTGATCGAAGCCCACATTATCCGCCCAACGATACCGGACATCACCATCAAAGACCAACTTGGGCAGAACCTTCACCTGGAGTCCAACGCGAAAACCATTGGATTCGGAATCGTATTCCGTGAAGTACCTGTTGTAATACACCTGGTAGCCTTCGTAGCGGCCGTCCAGGCGAATCTGTTTGGTAACCTGGAAACGTAATCCTGCCGAGTACAGGTGATAGGTGAATTCACAGGGATAGATATGCCCCATGTCGCGATCATAATAGTCACGCAGATACCGTTGTGGAATCCAGAAATAACTCGCCACCAGGTCCACTTTCCGGGTAATGTCCTGCATCAGGAACAGGGAGTGGCTGACGCGATCGTTGTATTTGTTCCCGGCAAATGACTGGTAACCGAACGTGTAAAACAGCCGTGTGCGCCGGAAATCCAGGTATTTGGGCGAGTAGATCTTAAACTTGGCGCCGAAATTCTGAACCAGGTCATCGTAGGTAGAGGGCGAAGTTGAGCCGGGGAGTTCATTGTTCTCGAACCGGTCAATATCGTCATCGCTTAACTCAAGGATGTTACTGTCGTAACCGCTGGTGTAGGTGATGCTGAAACCAGTGTCCTTTTTCCAGTTCCAGGCACGCGCCATGGATTGTACTGGCAGGATCATGGAAACGGTTAATGCGCCAATCAACAGTGTTGCGAAACCGTGCCGGATGCGTGTCTTTTTCATGGTTCACTCCCCATGCTGACAATCAAAGTGTGCCGTATCAAGTGGATCGATCCATGTGACTCAATCCACTAATGCTAATATAAACAATAAAGGCCCGCTTTGTCTTCATGCAGGCCTTGAAAATTCAAACTTGACAAACGAATACCGCTTATTTGCCTGCGGTAGGCTCGTTGGTGAGATCATCTTCCGGCAAGAAGAACCGAAGCATGATCTCAAACTGGCGCTCAGGTGGAACGAAGTTGTATTTATGACGTCCGCGAGGTACCTCGATAAAGAAAGATTCGCCGCGTGATGGAAGCACATCGTTCCTGTCCATAAGAGTGGACACCTGTGATGCACTGGTCGTCAGCGAATACGTGTTTTTCAAGGCGCCGTCTTCGAAAACCTGCAACGGGAACTTGATTTCTCCGCGCATGCTTTCATCCAGCATTAAACGCGCCAGCACTCTTATCGTCGTCGGACCGTTAACATCCAGTGTCAGACGTTGTTCCTCATCAACAGCGTAATACGTGTTGATGTCTTCGTTCGTAGCGATGCTATGGGCGTCACGATAGCTGCTGGGTGTAACAGCGACGTACTCAGTGCCTGAACGATAAGCTTTGGCTTCCACCTGTACCCTGAAATAGACAGGGCGTGGCGCTTCCTTGCCAAGGCTGATCGTCATGGTCTGGTTGCCGTTTTCCGATGTCAGATAGACAGTACGGCTTTTTCCGATGCGAGATTGATCCTTGCCACGCGCATGGGATTGTTTATCCCTGCTGGTGGCACGGCTGTATAACCGGCCTTTGGGATCATCAATGCCAATACGGAAAGTATAGGTGCTTTCTTTCCGTTTCGTGTCACTCAAATCAGCGCGGGTAATAACCCTGTACTCACCTGGTTGCAGATCAAATGACATGCTCTGACCGGGTTTCAGTCGCCAGTAGGCCCATTCCTTGTCTTCAATCACCAGAACGGTTCTTCTACCGCCTTTAGCAGGGCGAATAACATCCCACTGTGCGGCGACCGCCATTGACAGCGATAGCAGTAACAGGCTCAAGCCGGCCGCAATTACATGCAGCCGACGAACCACAAACATCTTTTTGCGGGGAAGCGTAGTCATCTCATCACATCAATGTATCAGGATCTACCCCCGGCCGATTCAGCCGCTGGGTCCGCCGGTCAAAGTATAAAACAACTGTCAGGGTAATCATTACAATAATGAATGCTGCAACAGTTACCCACAAGTTGTATCGTTCTTCACTGAACAGACGACCTTCACCTGCTTCCGGTAACGGTTCCGGTGTGCGGGGGAGATCGAACTGCTTTGCGATGTCTGCAATATTCAGGATCTGCAATACCGGGACACCACTGTCTGCATACATGTTAATAGCGCCACGACGAGGATAATTATATACAGGCAGTCTTTGTGACAGGCCTGGCGGAATCAAGTCGCCGTTCACAGCGCTTCCCAATGATGCCAGTCCGCCACCAATATTAACATACAATTTTATCGGGGCGCCCTGCGAGTGTTCTGTGTATAATTGTATACGTTTTTCAACAGACTGCTCGACTGTCGCCTCTTCAATGAAAGGAACTTCATTGCGTTCGGCAGCTTGACGGATCAGTTCACGACCTTCAGGGGATAGACGCCGACCAAGGTCTTCACCACCACCAGTGGAAGAAGCAACTGAAACGAACTTGACCATGCCACGTTCGATCAGGCTCTGTTCCATGTCCAGCCAAGTGAAGCTGGGGTCATTAGCGCCCCAGGACGAAGCGCCAATCGAGGTGATTACAATCGGATGCAGACCAAGCTCCTCGCATGCTGCATAGAATGCAAGGTTCATCCCCGGAAGAGATCCGGTAATACCTGCTGCAACCACGTCACCAGAAACCAGGCCGGCTTCCTTGAAATACTCAACCATCACAGCAGCCATGTTCGGATTCAAGGCTGTCCATTTGGCTTCAAGGTCACCGATGTCGGTTGTGATCTTTGTGTATTGCTGACCAATCAGCGCTGTCAGGTTGGGGTCGTTTATCTCGTCCGGGAAAATACCACGAGCGTATTGAACCTGGCGCAACGTGTCCATCATGGCGCTCATGCGCTGTGCCGCGCTGACTTTTTCTGCGAAATGGGGGGCTTCCAGGGTAACCAGCGAGTTTTCAGCCCACAGGTAACAGAGTATGGAAACTACCCCGAGAATGATCAGCGTTCTCTGTGAACGCATCGAAGGACGGAATCGTCTAGGCAATGATCTTTCCTCCTCCGATAATCATAACGGCCAGGCGAACAACAACAGAAGCTGTTGTTACTGCTGAAATCGTTCGCAACACTCCCTGGCGTTCCATCCAGTTAGCAATCAGACCGGGAATAATATACCCGATCCCCTCAAGATGTACAGCCGTGGATTCGTAAATGGGACCGGCTATGTAATTACGCAGCAGGAAACCAAAAATGAATCCGAGGAGAATCGACAATACCAGTCTCCGCCGTCCATATATGAACACAAACTGCGATATAATGCGAACGGAGAAAAAGGTAAGAAAGCTGACGACCAAAGTGCCGACCAGCATCCAGATGTTGTTCAGGTGAAGCGCAACATAACCCGGAACAACGATACCGCCGGCGGAAACACCGAAGATTTCGTTAAACAACAGGCTGAACGCTACCCCGAGACCGACTGCTACATCAACCATGCTCAGCTCCTGCGCGCTTTAAACAAGTCTGCCACTGCCAGGCCGCCGTGACCGGCATTACCTAATGCGAAAACAAAGGCGCGATCTTCGACTTCGCTCCAGATGGCATCCCAGGCTTTGTCCGGTTTCAACTGTCCCACGCGATTAATCTTCTCGGATGGAACACCGAACCGTTTGAAATGCGGTGCAAGCATCTCTGTGCTCTCGCCCATGGAAATCATGCGGTCAAACGTCATGTATTTGCCAACCATCTCAACCAGTTGTACGCTTCGGTCAAAACGGTCACCACGTGAGTTCAACAACAATATCTGTTTCCCGCTATTGGGATATAGCTCGAGGGCTCGTTTCCACGCCATCAGAGTGGATTCCGGATCGTTGGCGGCTAGCGCATTCAGGAAGATCATTTTCTTCCCATCATGCTCAACCCGATGGACATGCAGTGCACCCGGGTCAGGATGCATCTCAACCATGCCTTTCAAGGCCGTTTCACGATCAATTCCCAGCTCGTCACAAACCCTAAGTGCAAGGGCAACATTGTCCGGATGTTCAATGTACCGGAAACGACGAAGGTCGTCATCCGTTACATCATCACTATTGACTGCGACAAAATCGCTCTTGTTCTCCTTTGCACGCTTTTCCATGATCTTTAACAGATCAGGTTTGTTTTCTGCGGTGATTGCCGTGGCGCCAGCAGGGACCGTATTGGAAAGCGAGTTCGCGATGTTCTCAAGGGAAGGTCCCATTTCACGAACATGGTCCATGCGGGCGTTGGTAATCACGCCAAGCGTTGCAGTGACGAACTGGTGTTCACAGATCCACTGGTATTCCGGTTGAACAGCCATACACTCGATCACAATAGCTTGTGGTCGCCTGTTGGCGAAGAATCGGAAGACTTTGGTCTGTTCGATGATGTTGACCATATGTAACCGGATGATCGGTATCTCCATTCCTCGCTCATCAATGATACGAGGGAGAGTACCGGTTACTTTGGCCAGAGTGCGGAACCCACCGGCTCTAAGACCAGAGGCAATCAGGCGGGTAACTGAGCTTTTCCCACGGGTGCCGTTGACGTGGATGCGAATCGGGATCGACATCACGCGCCTGCGGTGCACTGTAAATTCCCAAGCGCCAAAACCAATCAGCACCGCCGTGAGCAGAACAATAACGAACATAGATCAAGCGCGCCTGTGCTAGAGTATGAAAGCTGCCTGCATCGTAAGTTCGAAATATAGTAATCTACTCACCGAGAAGAAATAGGGACGAGTTCCTTTTCTTCTAACAATGTTCTAACCATTTCAATAACTTGCATCTTGATCCCGCAGTCCACTATTCAATGGATTCTGCAATTTTTCTGCTTTCATTGAGTGGGTTTTCGCAAAAACGAACCTAACACTTCGGCCTGTGATACCACTGCACGCATCATTGTCGCTGACTGGCTGGTGTTATTTTGTGCCAATATTCAGTGATGTAATGATATCGACTTCAGCAATACCCCTTCTCAACTGAATTTCCCGGACAACACGTTGTGAGATTATGGCAATATCGATCTAGCTCGCATTGTTTCTGGTGCAAAAAGAGGTATAGAAAATTAAAAGAAGGATACGGAAACAGGAACTGAAAAGCTTGACGTGAGTAATACGCCTGAGTACCTTTAAAATTGCTCGCTTCCTGTCGAGTCTGTTTTTAACTAACTTTGGATTTTACAGTGAATTGGTTGAAGAAGGTATTTGGTACCAAACATGATCGTTTGGTGAAGAAGCTCCAACCCAGGGTCGATGAAATCAACCAGGCCTTTGAAGGGTTGAAGAATCTGTCTGATGATGAGCTTCGTGGAAAGACAGATGAATTCAAACAACGAATCGCGCAACATATGTCGGGATTTGACAGGTACGCCACTGTTGAGGATAATGATCCCGAACGTGAAAAGAAGGCGCGCAAGAACGAAGTTGCGCACCTGCAGAATATTCTCGATGAGGTCATGCCCGAAGCTTTTGCTGTTGTAAAAGAAACCTGCCGAAGGCTGAAGGATAGTAATCATACCTTTAATGTTGTTGGGCAAGAGAAAACCTGGGACATGGTTCCCTATGATGTTCAGTTGATCGGCGGCATGATGCTGCATGAGGGCAAAATAGCTGAAATGGCAACAGGTGAAGGTAAAACCCTCGTTGCCACCATGCCCATGTACCTCAACGCGCTTGCGGGACGAGGCGCCCACCTGGTTACAGTCAATGATTATCTCGCCCAACGTGACGCGGAATGGATGGGACAAATCTATGAGTATCTCGGTCTGTCTGTTGGCATTGTACTCGGTCAGCAGACGCCTGAGGAGCGCCGAGTAGCTTATGCGGCGGACATTACCTATGGTACAAACAACGAGTTCGGATTCGACTATCTGCGCGATAACATGGCTGTTACAGACGACAGTATGGTACAGCGTGGACATCATTACGCCATTGTAGACGAAGTGGACAGCGTACTGATTGATGAAGCGCGTACTCCTTTGATTATTGCAGGACCGGTTCCACGTTCTTCTGAAGGGGATTTTACCGAGTGGAATCCTGATATTGACAGACTGGTTCGCAGACAACGTGATTTTGTCAGCACATTGGTCGCCGATGCAGAAGGAATCCTGAATGATATTAACGCAGGCAAATCGAACAATGCTACAGAGTTTGATGCCGGTATCCTTCTGTACCAGGCGCAGCGAGCTGCACCAAAAAACAAACGCCTGATGAAGATTATCAACGAGCCGGGACGAAAGAAGCTTATTGAAGAGGTAGAGAATACCTATATCCGTGACAAACGCCTGCATGAGCTGGATGATGACCTTTATTTCGTGATTGATGAAAAAGGCCATACGATCGATTTAACTGACAAGGGACGTGAAGAGCTGGCGAAGATCAGCCATAAGGATAATAATTTCTTCATGTTGCCTGATCTTGCAGAATTGTTTGTGGATATAGATGACGATGATTCGCTTTCTGATTCGGATAAGTCGGCAAAGAAAGTCGAAGCGGAACAGGAACTTGCGCAGAAAAGCAGCATTATCCACACGATTAACCAGCTATTGCGGGCTCACTCCTTATACGAGAAGGATGATGAATACGTCCTGGAGAATGGCAAGGTCCAGATTGTCGATGAGTTTACCGGCCGTATCATGTACGGTCGTCGATATTCCGATGGCCTGCACCAGGCGATTGAAGCCAAGGAAGGGGTGAAGGTCGAGGCTGAAACCCAGACTATTGCCACCATTACATTACAGAACTATTTCCGGTTATATGGTAAACTTTCGGGAATGACCGGTACCGCAGAAACGGAAGAGGATGAATTTTTCCAGATTTATGAACTTGAAGTAGCTGTTATTCCGACCAATAAGCCCATTGCACGTATTGATGCGCAGGATTTGATTTACAAGACGCAGCGGGAAAAATACAACGCAATTGTCGATGAAATAGTTCGTCTCCATGAACTTGGCTTGCCGGTTCTGGTGGGTACAACCTCGGTTGAAGTCAGTGAGTTGATCTCACGTATTCTCGGAAATAGAACCGTAAGTGGCAGAAAACTTAAAGAGAAAGTTCAGGTACTGAATGCGAAGCAGCATCAACGTGAAGCTGAAATTGTAACCAATGCCGGTCGTCCGGGTGCGATTACGATTGCAACGAACATGGCCGGTCGTGGTACCGATATCAAGATTTCTCGCGAAGTGGCGGATGCGCATGGTCCTGATGGTGTTATTACGCAACGTCTGAAAGCTGATCCAAGTATTGTGGAGCGCCATAAAGAAGAACATGGCATTGATCCGAACAAGCAACCCGGCGGCTTGCAGATTGTTGGCACGGAGCGCCATGAAGCGCGTCGTATCGACAGGCAGTTGCGTGGTCGAAGCGGTCGTCAGGGTGATCCCGGCTTCTCACAGTTCTATTTGAGTCTTGAAGATGACTTGATGCGGTTGTTCGGTGGCGAACGTATTGGCCGCATCATGGACAAGCTGGGGCTTGAGGATGGCGAGATTATTACACACTCGATGGTCACGAATGCGATCGAGAAAGCTCAGAAACGAGTAGAGCAGCATAACTTCTCCATTCGCGAGCATCTGTTGAAATATGACGATGTTATGAATGTTCAGCGTGAGGTCGTTTACGCTCGCAGGCGTGCGGCTCTCGCTGGAGACATCCACGAGGAAGTCGAAAATCTGCTGGATGAGTACATCTCAGTGACTTTGGACGACTTCATTGATGCGAAAGAGACGCCTCATGGCTGGGATTTGGAAAGTTTACGCGATGCGCTCTTGCGCACGCTTATGATTGATGTACATTTTACCGATAGTGAGATAGAGACTCTCACCGTTGAACAGCTTGAAGATACAATTCGTGAGAAGGCCGAACGTGGCTTGCAGAAGCGGCGCGAAGCCTTTGGTGACGAGTTGTACGAAAAGCTCCTTCGGTTCAGCGTATTAAAGGTGGTTGACCGTGAGTGGATGGATCACCTTTATGAGATGGACCGGTTAAAAGAGGGTATTGGGCTTCGGTCATACGCGCAGCGAGATCCACTTGTAGAATACAAGAGGGATGGTCTGGCCGCTTTTGAGCAGATGCTTGGAAGAGTGGCGCAGATAAGCCTGCGAGGTATCTTTACAGCACAGCTCCAGATGACACCGGCGCAATCGGTTTTGAGCAGACCGATTGCAGCGCGCGAGATCAAGGATGATGCGCAACAGGCGAGTCGTTCTCGAGTTCCGCAGACATCTGGCGCCGAAGCCGGGATGCAACCGGGGCAGGGTGGCCCTGGGGCCGGGCAGGCGAAAGCCCAACCGGTGAAGCGGGACGTTCCCAAAGTCGGACGCAACGATAATTGTCCCTGCGGGAGCGGGAAGAAGTACAAACATTGTCACGGCAGGTGAGTTATGATGTTCGGTGAAGAGGGGGTTGTACCTCAACGAGTTATGGGGTTGGTCATGCACCTGCTCCGTGAAATACGTGAAAACCGAATGGAGTTGGATGATGTTGAGTTGATCAGTAAGGATCTTTTAGGGCAAGGGTACACTGAATCAGAAATCAACGCAGCTTTTACATGGGTTTTCAATCGTCTTGATGATGCTTCACAGGCAGATAGTCTTTACGAAGCGTCAACCAGTTCCAAGTCTTTCAGGGTTCTTCATCCGGCAGAACATGCCATTTTGAAGCCAGCGGCATATGGCCAATTGCTTGAGATGCAAACAATCGGCATGCTGGGGTTGGAAGACACAGAACGGATTATTGAACGTGCGATGACGTTTGGCAGTCAGTTGGGTGAAGAGGAGATCCGTATGTTGGTGCATACCTATCTTTTCGAAGAGGGGCCACGTGGTCCGGTTAATGGCGATATGCAGTTCAGCCAACCATCCTCAACCGTTCATTGAGACAAAACAGACGCTGTCTACCCCGGTTTTACCGGGGTTTTTGTTTTATTGGGGCAGGGTACTCCCATGAACCCCTTTACCACTTTCGCACGACAAATTCTTTTGATAGCTTGTTTGACACGCTGACACCTCGGAAAGGTGGAAGCGTTTTCGTTTGCAACGTGATTTCGATAGACTACGGTGAAACATGGCTTCAAAACTAGTGATAGTTGAGTCGCCGGCTAAAGCGAAAACGCTGAACCGGTATCTGGGAAATGATTACGCAATAAAAGCCTCCATGGGGCACATCCGAGATCTCCCAAGCAAGGAGCTTTCGGTTGATGTTGAGAAAAATTTCAAGCCGCACTATGTGATCATTCCGCAGAAAAAGAAGACTGTGGATGATCTGAAAAAGGCTGCCAATGGTGTCTCAGAGATCTACATCGCCACTGACCCTGACCGTGAGGGAGAGGCAATTGCCTGGCACATTGCGCACATTCTGAAAACTGCTGATGCCAAGATTCATCGTGTGATGTTTAATGAGATCACCAAGGATGCCGTGGTCAAGGCAATTCAGAATCCGGGTGATATTGATAATAATCGTGTAGACGCACAGCAGGCGAGACGTGTGCTGGATCGCCTGGTCGGCTACCTGGTGAGCGAGCAGCTCTGGCGTGTGATTGCAAAGGGGTTGTCGGCGGGACGTGTTCAATCCGTTGCTTTACGTATCATTGTAGAGCGTGAACTTGAAATCGAAGCCTTCACGCCGGAAGAGTACTGGAATATCTCAGCGCTTGCCAAAGTGGCGCAAACGACGCCTTTTAAGGTTCGTCTGGCGCGAATTGCAGGTCAGGACGCTCATATCGACAATGGCGAAATGGCTGCGGGAGTTCTTGAAGACCTGAAGCAACTGGCAGCATCTGTTGCCGACATCAGGGATCGTGAAAACCGTCAGAAGCCGAAACCGCCGTTTATTACATCCACACTTCAGCAGGAAGCTTCTCACCGTTTGAACTTCCCTGTCAAACGCACCATGAGTGTCGCTCAGCAATTGTATGAAGGTATTGAGTTAGGGGATGCGGGCGCTGTTGGTCTGATTACCTACATGCGTACCGACTCAACCCGTATGGCGGATTCCGCTGTTGCGGCGGCGCGCACGTTTATCCAGGAAAAGTATGGAAAGAAATTCCTGAGTCCGCGTGCTCGTCAGTTTGGCAAGAAAGGCCGTGTTCAGGACGCACACGAAGCGATTCGTCCGACCAGTCTCGAATGGGAGCCTGTCAAGGTTAAGAAGTTCCTGAAACCTGAACAGTTCAGACTGTATGAACTGATCTGGAATCGTTTCCTGGCCACCCAGATGGCCGAAGCGATCTATGAGAGTGTAACCGTTGATATCGGCGTTGGTGAGCTTGGCGCGAAACCCTTCGGTGAAATTCCTGCTGACGGGAAGTCACATCCTTATATACTTCGTGCTTCTGGCAAACGCTTGCTGTTCCCGGGGTTCAGGCAGCTATGGGGCGAGATTGCAGCGGAAGACAGTACGGATGAGGAAAACGATGTCGATCTGCCGGACATTTTCTTCACTCTCGGTGGTAAAAACGGGAAAGAAAATGGGAAGGAAGCCGAAACCGGAATGGCTGCGGATATTTCGGATGTGGACGGCGAGCAGAAGTTCACCCAGCCACCGCCGCGCTACAGCGAATCCAGCCTGGTTAAAACGCTGGATGAATTGAGTATCGGACGTCCGTCTACTTATGCCCAGATCATCAGCACACTGCTTGACCGTAAATACGTTGAGCGTGAAAAGAAGAAGCTGAAACCGACTGAACTTGGCCGTACGGTCAATAAAATCCTGGTCAGTGAATTTGACGAAGTATTCAATGTCAAATACACAGCTACGATGGAAGAGGCGCTGGATAAGGTGGAAGAAGGGCAGAACTGGACTGACACTGTCAAGAAATTCTGGGATCCCTTCAAGGAACATATCGAGCGTTTCAAGAATAATCGTGCTGAGATTAAAAAGAAGACGCAGGAGAAAGTCGGACGGAAATGCCCGGAATGCGGCAACGGTGAGCTGATCGAGCGTTGGGGACGATACGGGAAATTTATCTCCTGCGATCAATTCCCTAAATGCAAGTATATTGAAAAAGTTGACGGGGAGAACGGCAAGGAGAAGCCAGAACCGCAGTCAACCGGAAAGCCGTGTCCTGAATGCAAGACTGGCGAGCTGGTCGAACGTCAGGGACGATACGGCAGTTTTGTCGCCTGTAACCGTTATCCGAAATGCAAGTATATCGAAAAGCAGAAGGATGGAGCCGGGAACCGTCCGGAACCCAAATCCACCGGGCGCGAATGTCCCCAGTGCAAGAAGGGCGAACTGGTAGAACGCACGGGTCGGTATGGTACTTTTGTTGCCTGCAATCGTTATCCGAAATGCAAGTACATTGAGAAAAGCGCTGGCAAGAAACCGGGAAAGCCGAAAGAGGAGCCCAAACCGGTTGGGCGTAAATGCCCGGATTGTGAGAATGGCGATCTCCTGCTGCGCAAGGGAAGATTTGGCGATTTCATCGCTTGCAGCAACTATCCCAAGTGTAAGTATTCTGAGAAGGTGGAGACAAAAAAATCGGAATAGTACGGAAAAGCTTCACGTTTTTTCGTACCTTACCTATGAAGAGTCATGTAGATAACAAAGCCTGATTAAGCGGAGGGTCGGACTATCGATCGATCATCCAGGGGGCAGAATCCGGATGGACGTGACCATGTGTTACGTGCGCAGCTTGAGAGTTATCTCCAACATCTCCACTCAGTACAGAATTTTTCCGAACATACCGTAAAAGCCTATTCACGGGATATTTACGCCTTTTTTTCCTACCTGGAAAGTGTCCGAGGTGATCTTCCGGAACCGGATCAGATCAGGGCGCGCTGGATACGTCGTTACCTGGGAGAACGTGTCGAACGTGGATCAAGCCGAGCTACTGTCAAACGTCAGCTCTCCGCAATAAAAGGGTACTTTCGCTACCTCGTTGATAACGATGTTCTTGAAATATCCCCGGCAGACAATCTCGAAGGACCGAAGCTGGAGAAACACCTGCCTGAGGTGCCTTCCGAAGATAAGATCGCACGTGCTGTAGAACTCATCCGCTCATCCGACAAACCAGAAGACATCAGGGATGCAGCATTGTTCGAGTTGCTGTACAGTTGCGGCTTGCGCCTAAACGAGGCCGTGACTCTGGATCTTGACCAGATGGATCTGAAACGTGGTTGGGTGCGTGTCATGGGTAAGCGACGGAAGGAGCGTACCATTCCACTGGGCAGTCATGCGATTCGAGCAATGGATAAATGGCTGCATGTTCGCAATGACTGGGTAGATCGAAAGAGCGGGAATGCGGTATTTCTGGGTAAACGTGGGGGACGATTGAATCCACGGACTGCACGGGATAGCATTTACCGCATGTTTGATACGGTCGGGGTAAAACAGGGCAGGAATCCGCATGCGCTCCGGCATGCGTTTGCAACACATCTCCTGGATCACGGTGCAGAACTGGCAGCGGTTGGTGAGCTGCTTGGCCATGCATCGCTGTCCACAACACAGATATACACTCACGTTAGCGCGGAACGGTTGAAGCAGGTCTATCAACTCAGACATCCACGCGCTGATAAAACCTCCGGAAGATGACGCTTCCGAGGAAGGAGGAACCAAGGAACCCATTACCAAAAAGCATCGTGACACACGAAAAGGCCATGAACAGGGCCTTACAGGTTTCACCAAGCAGGAGGCCACCATGCAGGTTATAATCGAAGCTCGCCATTTTAACCTTCGCGACGAACTCAGGGAATACACGGAAAAGGCAGTACCGAGGCTGGAAAAATTCTATGACCGCATCGTTGATGTTGAGGTAACCTATGAAGGCAAGTTGAACAGAAAGGAAGCGACGGTTAAGGTGGGTGTTTATGGGCAGACCCTGGTGGCAAGTGAGATCGCTGACAAGTTTGAGATTTCATTGGATGCAGCCCTGGATAAACTCGAGCTGCAATTGAAGAAATACAAGGAGAAATTGCAGGCCAAAAGGTAGGCTTGCAAACAGAACCAATGGGTACTCCACTAACGGAAGAACAGAAAAAGCACGGTATGGTTCTCGAGTTTCTCGAGGTCCGTGAGTTGCTTGAGGAAACAGAGGAAAAACTGGGATTGAAGGTCCTGGCCGGTGAGGGATGGCTGGATCGCAAGATCAAGGGACGCCAGATTCACCGACCAGGGCTCGCCCTGGTTAATTATTTCGAACATTTTGACAGTTCTCGAATCCAGATACTGGGGAATACGGAATGTGCGTACCTTGAGCATCTTTCCAGTGAAGACCGTTCAAGTACTCTTTCGCGCCTGATGGCAAAAGAGATTCCCTGCATCATTCTGACAACCGGGAACAGCGCTGTCCCGGAAATGATTGACGAGGCAAATCTGAGCCGGATTCCCATTCTTGGAACCGACCTTTCCACAACGGACCTGACGCATCTACTCTCATCCTACCTGGATGACCGTTTTGCGCCATACATATCAGCGCATGGTTCGCTGGTTGACGTGTACGGCACCGGGATTCTTTTTACCGGTCGCAGTGGTATCGGGAAATCGGAAATTGCACTGGACCTGGTGGAACGTGGGCATCGCCTGGTCGCGGATGATGTCGTGCATGTGGTCAAGAAGGCGGAAGGCATTCTGATCGGCAGCAGCCCGGAGATGATCCGTCACTTGATTGAAATCCGCGGGGTCGGGCTGGTGGATGTGCGCCGCATGTTCGGGATTCGTGCGATACGTATGCAGAAACGTGTGGAAGTGGAAATCCGTTTGCAGGATTGGGACGATTCCATGGACTGGGAAAGAATCGGGCTGGATCATGAGACCACGACTGTACTTGGTGTGGATATTCCGCTGATCCGTCTGCCGATCTTCCCGGGGAAAAACATCTCCATGGTTGCAGAAGTTATTGCGCTGAATGTTCATTTGAACGTATATGGCTTCAACGCTGCCCAGGAACTGAACCAGCGGATGCTGGAACAGATTGACAAAAAACGTATCCGTCAATACCTGATCAAAGACTTCGAGTAGGGGACAAGCATGCCGGCACTTTTCAAACAGATGCCTCGTGGCTACAAGCGTGGACTTGGGCCGGGGTTTATCTCCATGGTGCTGGCAATTGTTCTTTTCCTTGTGGTCTGGAAAGTGTTTGATGGTTACAAACCCTATCCTGTCCATGCGGCGGATACAAGCTTCACATTGCTTTCCAACGCTTTCGAGTACGGTGAACGTATTCCCGACAAGTACACCTTTTGTGATGGGGAAGATGTGTCACCTGCTTTGAGCTGGCAGAACCCGCCTGAAGGAACGAAGAGTTATGTGTTGATCTGCGAAGATCCGGATGCGCCTGCCGGTTTGTGGATACACTGGGTGCTGTACGATCTCTCGCCTGATCTGGCTGGATTGGCTGAAGGGATGCCGAAAGACAGTCTCGTTCTTGGATCGGCAAAAAACGGTAAAAATTCATGGCCTGAAGGGCGATTGGGGTATGATGGGCCATGTCCACCGCCGGGGAAACCACATCGCTATTTCTTCTATCTCTACGCATTGAGTGAACCGATCAACCTCGAACCAGGACTGGTGAAGGATGATGTGGTCAGTGCGATGGAAGGAAAAGTGCTGGGCAAAGCGGAGCTGATGGGAACCTACTCGCGCTGAGATTGAATCCCTATGAAAAACTCTACGGATTATTTGCTTTCTGTGCCACCAGAGCTGGTTTTCAAACTGGCTGATTCCGCAGATCCTGCCTTGCGGGCAAAGGTGCTGGTTGATCTGCTCGACTATCCCGAAGATGATCCCGATGTTTTATCGGCACGTCAAAACATTTCTTACCATCCATTTGTATTGGATGCGCTGGCGGCATTTGACCACGAGAAGGCAAGCTGGCCGGGCGAGCATGACAAGCATTACACCGGAACCCATTGGACGCTGGAATTCCTTGGCGATCTTGGACTGCCCAAGGATAATCCAGTCATCAAACTGGCAATTCAACATCTGCTTGCAACCGCAAAACCGGTAAACACACTGAAAGGCCAGCGAGGTAAACGGTTTGAAGGGTGTCGTAACGGTGTCTATTGGGGAACTTGCCCGGTTGCTTGCATGATTGCGTCAAACCTGGTATCTCTTTGCCGTTACGGGCATGCTTCCCAACCGATTACACGTGCCGGATTTAACGCGATTCGGCATCTCTTTGATTCCGAACATGGTTTTTCTTGTGAGTATATGTCACATTCGTTGCTGCCGGGCTGTTTCATGGCGACGCCGAAAGTGGTAAAAGCGTGGCTGGCTATTCCGGTAGAAGAAAGAACGGATGCCGATAGCGCAATGATCAAGCTGTTGTGCGACCATCTGAAACGATATCAGCTTTGCAAGTACGTTCCAATTGAGCGAAAAGCCTGGAAGGAAGCCATAGAAGGAGCGACGCCTGCGCAAAGGCGTGACCTCAAAATGCAGTGGGTGAGTGAGGGTAGACATGCAGAACGGGAAGCCAAGATCGGTTGGCTGAAATTCGGTTTCCCGTTGGGATATAATTCTGATGCGCTGGAAGTGATGCTGATGTTGTCAGAAGCTTCATCAGAAAGGGATAGCGTCATCGATGAAGGGCTGGATCTTCTGCTGAGACAACGCGGCAGCGATGGCATGTGGACGATGCAGAACAGCCTGAATGGCAAGATGTGGGGCCGTATTGAGCAAAAAGGCAAGCCAAGTTCGTGGATAACCTACAGATTACTCCTGATCTTCAAACGATATGACCTCTTGAGAATCGGATAATCTTGCCCGTTCAGTAGTTGCATCCATTCAGGATCAGCTCGTATCGTTTATCCACACGAACCTCTTTACAGCTACGACAAGGTAGATCATGTTTGAACAGCAGCGACCGCCTCATGTAGTCATTGGCACTGCGGGCCATATCGATCATGGCAAGACCACCCTGGTAAAAGCGCTCACCGGAACTGATACAGACAAGTTGAAGGAAGAAAAACAGCGTGGTATAACGATTGAACTTGGCTTCGCGTTTTACAGCGACCGTGCTGCATTTGTCGATGTGCCGGGTCACGAGCGGCTGGTAAAAACCATGATTGCCGGCGCTTCGGCCATGCGTGCAGCGTTGCTGGTTGTTGCCGCGGATGATGGGGTAATGCCGCAAACTCGTGAGCATCTTGCTGTTCTGGATGCCATGGGCGTGGAAAAAGGGATTGTGGCTGTTACCAAAGCTGATCTTGTCGATGAAGAATGGGCCGCGTTGGTTGAAGAAGAAGTGAAGGAACTGCTTGAGCCGACCAGTTTGCATGGCTCACCGGTGCATGTTGTTGACAGTATCAGCGGACGTGGAATCGATGAGCTGAAGGGCTCGCTGGACGCACTGATTGATTCTACGACTGGATGGGAAGATCCCGGCTTTTTCCGGATGCCGGTAGACCGGAGTTTCCTGATAAAAGGGCATGGGCGGGTCGTTACCGGCACTGTCTGGAGTGGCGCTATTGAGGCAGGGAAGAAGCTGGTATTGCTCCCTGATGGAAAAGATTTCCGTGTGCGAGGGATGCAGGCGCATGAAACAGCAGTGGATCAGGTTCGTACCGGTGATCGTGCCGCGCTGAACCTTTCCGGTGACGGTGAGCCGGAACGTGGCGATCAGCTTACGGTTGAAGGACGTGGAACCGCGGAATCGTTCCTGGATATCCAGATATCGTTATTGCCCAATGCGCGCCCGGTAAAACATCGCATGCGTGTACGTCTGCACCTGGGAACGGCTGAATCAATCGGTAGAGTACTACTGGTTGGTACGGATCAGATCGAATCAGGCGAGAAAGGCTTCGCGCGTATTGATCTTGAATCGTCTATCCCGTGCATGCTTGGCGACCGTGGGGTGCTGCGTCTCTATTCACCGGTTGAGACACTGGGGGGGGTGCGTGTACTTGATCCCCAACCACCGGACAAAAAACGTAACCAGGCACATCTTGAAAATAGAATATCGCTACTGGCCGGAACTGATGCCGATGTGGTGTGTGGGTTGATTCAATCACGCATCTGGATGACTGAAAAGACGATTGTAAGACTATTGCCCTGGCGCATGGAACGCATACAATCAGCATTACAGAATAACATCAATGCAGGTCAGATACTACGAATTGAGGCTGTCGATAATGTGTATGTAATAAGCAATATATGGATGAATTGGGTTGGCAATACTAAAGAAATACTTGAAGCTTATCACAATCGTTTCCCGGAAGAATCGGGAATGACCAAGGCTGCATGGCTGGAGGAAGTTACGGGAATGACGCTGCCGGATGAAATTACATCCGGATTGCTTCGTGAACTGGAGTCTTCCGGCGACTACAGGTTCGCTGATGGGGCGCTTGGCATGAGCAGTCATGTGGTTCACTTGCGTAAAGCAGACGAAGAACCGGCCGAGAAAATTCTTGTCGTTGTACGGGATGCTGGGATAAATGCGCCATTGCAGGCAACCATCGCGGAATCGTTGGGGATGAAAACGGAAGAAGTCCGGCGATTGCTGCGGGCCCTGAAACTGATGGGAAAAGTGATTATCCTGGATGAACGAGTGGTTGTTTCGATTGAAGCGGTTGCGCTGGCAAAAGAGAAACTGCTCGAGAATTTCAAACCAGGCGAATTATTCACGGTTGGACAGGCGGCAGAAAAGCTTGAAAGTACACGCAAGTATATGATTCCATTGTTGGAATACTTTGACGCACAAGGACTGACCGAACGTGTTGACGATCAGCGCTGTATAACAGAGGGGTGATAATGACTCATCCGCTTCACATTGCCTGGGATATGGTGGCAGATACGATCTGGCCACGAACCTGCCTGGTATGTGAAAGCGATATGGAAGTTGATGAGGGGAATGTCTGTAATCAATGCTGGAACAGCCTTACAACAGCAGGCGAAGTACCGGAAATCAGCAATGTTGATCACATCTGGGTTGGTTTTCGCTACGATGACCGTTTACGTCAGATTATCCATGCCTTCAAGTTTGCCGAAACGCCGATTCTGGCTGAATCTCTTGGTTTCTTTCTGGTTAAACGATTACAAAAGATGCACTTCGAATCACGGCCGGGCATCCTTGTACCGGTTCCTGATCATCCGACACGAAGGCGCGATCGTGGATTTAATCCTGCGGCCGAACTGGCAACATCGCTGTCCCGTGCAACCGGATTGCCTTGTATGCCTGAACTGGCAAAACGTCTGAAAAAGGGTGTGCATCAATCTGTTCTCAGTGATGAAGAACGTCGAAAAGCATTGAAGGATACATTTGCTTTTGCGGTCTGTGAACATCCTCACCGGACAGTCTATATCGTGGATGATGTTGTTCATACAGGAACAACAATCAAGCGACTTGCGTCCGAAGCAAGGAAGAGTGGTTGGAAACGAATAGAGGCCATATGCTTATGCCGATAGCGGGAGTGCTTGCATGGCAAGGCTGAGATTGATATTGGCCGGTTTACTGCTTGTGACCACTTTCGCCGGTTTTACTTCCAAGCTGGTCCTGGGGAGTGTGCATTCCTGGTTCGCCGATTATGGCGCTGGAGTGCTTTATGAGGTGTTTTTTATAGTCCTGTTCTTTCTTCTTTTTCCTTCACGAAGAAACCTGCTGCTGATTCCGCTGTTTGTTCTGGCTGGGACATGTCTGCTGGAGATACTTCAACTCTGGCATCCACCATTTCTGGAAGCGTTCAGGGCCACGTTTATCGGGGCTACACTGATAGGTACCACGTTCGTCTGGTTGGATTTCCCGCATTATGTCATCGGTTGTCTTATTGGGTGGTTGCTGATTAAAGCAGTCTATAACCGATCACTACCATAACATTCGTAACGAAACCATTACTATTCCAGCGAAGCAGCGCCTGCCGGTTGTCTGGCTTCGGGAACAAACAATTTCGGACCGGATTCTTCCTGGTCCGGACGCCATCCGTTAGCCCATTCCTGTGCAGGCGGAAAACCTGGCGAGGCCGAGTACAGGGCTTTCATCATATTTCCGGCAAGCGTGGTATCGCCCATCATGTATTGCGAGCTGGCAATACCGAAGGCGAAGAAGGGATTATTCGGGTCAATCTGCATCGCCTGTTCAAACAACTTCAGCGCTTTTTCCCATTCCTGGCTGTCCGCCGCTGAAATACCCTGTTCACCGATTTCCTGGGCCAACATCGTTCGGATTTCAGCGTCTTCCGGATCGATTGACAGGGCGTCCCGGAAAGCCTCTTCTGCCTGTTTTCGTTTTCCGAGCTGACGATAGGCCAGACCCAGCCTCTTGGAAGCCATTTTGCTTGGACCGTTCGCCAATTCCTGCTGGAAGTACGTAACGGCTTTCTCCGCATCGCCATGTTTCAGACGTATTTCACCAACATAATAGTTGGCCAGTGGCGTTCTGGGATTGTATTCCAGTGCGTTCAGGAATGCCTTTTCCGCTTCCAGGGGATTATCTTCACGCGCCAGCACCTGCCCACGAATAAACCATCCGTAAGCGGGGTTGCCACCGGTTGGCAGGCCGCCAAGATTCAGGTTTACCGGTAATCCCAGAACTACAATACATGCTCCAACCAGGAGAACTTCACGTCCCTGCGTTTTCCAGTCAGCGCGAAGCAGGTACGATCCAGCCGCAGCGGCGAACAGGGCAAAGAAGGGAATAGCGGGTAAACGGTAGCGTGCGCTAACGAAGAACAGGATATTGATAAACAACAGCGACAAAGCGATCAGGATGGTCAGGCGTTGTTCCGGACCTCGCATCCACAACAGAACCATTCCGGCCAGTGCGAAGGGGAGCAGAACACCATACCCGAGCATCAGGAGTATTTTCAACAATGGATTATCATTGGCCATGAAATCCAGGTCGCCATTATTGGATATCTCCTGTCCGGACAAGAGCAGGACAGTTTTCCGTCCCCACAGACCAAGTGCATCCATGGGATTATTGATCAGGTACAACAAACCTTCACGTGCATAGAAGCTCGATACATCGGTCGGGTTCATACGTTTCCCGGCCATGTTTTCCGCCCAGACATGAGCTGTTTCTGGTGTCCAGAACACGCCAAGCGCGGGATGGAAAGCTGTGAAACCGGTTGCGACCGGGTTATTGCCAAGGTAAAAGTTGATGCCACCATTGGTGCAGATCAGGGCAGTATCACCGTGAAGCATGTTACGAACTGTAACAGGCGTAATTGCTATGAAGAGTCCCAAAACCAGGATTACAATGTGGATATACTTTTTCTTTACCGGGAAGACTTTTCTGAGCGCCAGGTCAATCAGCAGAATGACAACAGGAATCAATGCGATGGGGCGTGTGATCGCTGCCAATCCCCACAGGAAACCCGCAAACAACGCGCTTCCCCAGTAACCACTCCTGCGAGTGCGTAAGGTCAGGTTCATCGCTTCCATGACCAGGTAAATCAGCAATGATGTTGCAAGCCCGGTCGCGTTAATGTGAACGAAGAAACCGTATACACACAGGATAAGTCCACCGATGAAAGCGACCTTTTTATCAACGATTTTTGTACCGACACGATAGGCCGCTGCAACAGATAAAGCGCCAAGCACGACATTTACAATACGCGCGATGCCAAATGCCGAGCCGAACATCATGTAACTGAGGCCAAGGATGGCAGGCCAGAAGGGGGGACGGAACAACGGGCCGGGCTCAAGGTCCAGTACAGTCATGAAGAAACGCGCCATGCGGTCATAGGCGATTTCATCAACAATAGGAATGTTAAACCCGGGACGCGCCGCCAATGTGCCCAGGTAAACCAGACGCACGGCAAGAGCTACCAGGAACAGGATGATTGCAGGATGGTCCCGCAGGCGGAACTTCTGTCGTGCATCACGGCGTTTCTCAGATCGTCTTGATTCTTCGGCTGTAGTCATGGACTGTCCTGTTTTCGCGCGCGGGGAAGCGGCGATTCTGCACCTGAAGGTAGAATCTAATCCTGTACCCGGTCAAGCTGTGAGCATAGGTTTAATCGTTTGATTTTTGCGGCAGGAATGTCCGAAACGCGACTCCCACAACAAGAAAATCCACAACAAGCAATACCAACCCAATGATAAGAAGATGATACTGGTGTGTCGTGAAGTATGTATGAAGGTTCAATACAATTGCATAGGTTGAAACGACAAACATGATCAGCATGGGGATAAGGGTGACCCAGCGGTTGATCTTCCTGCGTACCAGGTAGACAGTGATTACAGCCAATGATAACGCAGCAAGGAGCTGGTTGGATGTTCCGAATAACGGCCATAGAATCAGGCCACCTTTACCGAAAACCCAATTCCCGGCGGCATCTTTTATCGGGGCGAAAGCGAGGACTGCTGCAGAAATGACAGCAAACCCGGTCGCTGCTTTTGGCCCCTGCAATGGTTTGAAATGGGCTGTCGTAGCCAGCTCGGATACGATGTAACGCTGGATACGAGAGGCTGTGTCGAGCGTTGTCCCGGCGAATGAGGCGACAAACATTCCCATCAACGCCATGGAGATATTCACCGGAATTCCCATGCCTTCAAGGATATTGGCCGCTCCATGCACAAAGGCGCCGATTTTGACACCTAGTCCCTGAGCAGCGCCCCAGGAAGCGTAATGACGGGCAAACGCTTCATGACCTGTCAGCACTTCCGCAGGCGCATTCGGGAAAAACCATCCTGTCTCGTAGTGCATGCCCAGACCAGCCGTAGCGGATACAACAACCAGCATAGCCAGAACACCTTCGAGCAGCATGCCGCCATACCCGATCGCTTTTGAATCCGGTTCCGTGTCCAGTTGCTTGGAAGAGGTACCCGAACCGACAAGACTGTGAAAGCCGCTGATGGCCCCGCAGGCTATAGTGATGAAGAGGAATGGAAAAATAGGTGGTGCGCCGGAAGGCGAAGCCACAACCGCCGGAGCGCTCATTTCCGGATGTACAAACAGGATTGCCAGGAACATGAGCCCCATGGCCACGATCAACTGTATGCTGTTCAGGTAGTCACGAGGTTGCAGGAGTTTCCAGACAGGAAGAATGGAAGCTGTGTAGGCGTAAATGTAAAGTATGACCAGCCATGGAATGAGTGACGGGATTGGGCCTAAAGGCGGCATAGTTACAGGAACATAAGCCCCGAGAATAATCGCAAGGTACATAAGCACAACGGCAATAATCGAAGCAACTGTCCTGTTCGATCCCGCTCTGCGAAAATAGTAGCCAAGCGCCACCGCAATTGGAATCTGCAGCCAGACTGGAATCACCGATTGAGGGTAGATCTCGAAAATGGAAACGATCACCAAACCGAAAATCGCTACGATTATCAGGAGTGTAATGAAGATCACCAGCAGGAAGAGGATTCTTGTTTTGGTGCCAAGAAACATCCCGGAAATTTCACCGACGCTTTTGCCTTCGTTTCGTGCGGACAGGATCAATGTCCCGAAATCATGCACTGCGCCCATGAATATCGAGCCTATCAGAATCCAGAGTAAAGCAGGCAGCCAACCCCAGATCACAGCGATGGCCGGACCGACAATTGGGCCGGTGCCTGCGATAGATGTGTAGTGATGACCGAAAAGAATGAACCGTTTGGTCGGCACATAATCACGGTCATCGTTTAACGTATGCGCAGGGGTTTCACTGCTCATGCTGAGGTTAAATATCTTGCGTCCCAGGTAGCGTCCGTACGTGTTGTAAGCAAGGATATAGAGAACAGCGGTCAAAATGACGATTGAAACAGTCATGACACATCTCCCGGGTGTTACTTCTGTATGCCAAAACGCCAGACTATAAAGATCACGTTAAACAGGATCAGAAAAGCCAAACCGGCCCAGCTCAAAATACGCAATCCCTTGCCGGGTTTGTCTTCTTCCGGAACATTCTTCCCAAGGATCACCTTGTAATTCATATATCCCAGCAGCGGCGCTGTCACAAATGAAATGATTGTCGCCAGGTCTACCATGAATGTCAGGCTGCCTGACAACCAGGAGAGCAGTAACAGCGCTCCGCTACATATCAAGGCCATCCAGCCGAAATAGATGATAAAATCCGGTTTCTTTCCCTGGATTTTCGGGAAAAGGACATGTGTGGAACGTAGTAGGACGCGCGGGAAAGCATCGGTTACTGTCAATGTTGTACTGAACAGGGTAGTAAAGGCAGCAATCAGGATAAACGGTCTGCTCCAGGCGCCCAGGGATTTGGTATAGAGCGACACCAACTGCCCGGCAAATACAATCCCTTTCTCACTGAAGGTCTCACCAGTGCCATACATAACCAGAGCGCCAAGCAAAAGGAAGCCGAATGCCAGGATCGCAGTGCCGAAAAAGCCGATCTTGAAATCAAGAATCGCTTCTTTTACTGAAGGACGATGACTGGTCTGTTTGAAGCGTTCCCTGGTCCATACCGAATGCCACACGGCGACATCTATCGGCGCTGGCATCCAGCCCATCAAAGCGACCAGGAATGTCACACCGGCAAGATTCCATACACTTGGCGGTTCAAAGTCCGGTGGGCAGCTTGATCCATGCGAGACGGCCAACCCGACAGCAAACAGGGTGGACAGAGTCAGGATGATGATGATGATTTTCATCATGCTGTCCAGCAGGGGATAACGTCCCAGAAGCAAAAGAAGTATGCAAATGGCGATAATGATACCACACCAGGGGAATATCCCGACACCGATATTGAAAAGTTGCATCGCCAATCCGGCAGTGACGATTGTAACGGCTGCCTGAACGGAAAACATGGTTGCGAAGGTTACAGCCAGGTAGGCATAAATGGCCCATTTCCCCAGTCTCTGATAGCCTTCGATCAGTGTTTCACCGGTCGCAGCGGCATAACGTGGGCCGAATTCAAAAAACGGGTACTTAAACAGGTTTACAAGGACAACCGCCCAGACCAGGGCATAACCATAACTGGCTCCGGCACGTGTAGACTGTACAAGGTGAGATACTCCGATTGCAGCGCCTGCCCATAATAACCCCGGGCCAAGACTTTTCCAGAAATCAGGTTTGGAAGAAGGAATGCTGAGAGGCTTCTGCGGTGTGCTGGACATAACCTATCCCGGATCAGGTCAAAGTAAAAAGAACGTATGGAAAATACATCATTTTAGTGTAAATGAAAAGCGGAGCAGCCATGAAACGAACAACCCCGTTCAGATATCCGAACGGGGTTGTGACGGTGAAAAAAATCCTTATTTCACCAGTACAAGTTTCTTAACCTGTTGAAACCCTGGCGCATCCATGCGGACGAAGTAGATACCGGTGGCGAAGCTGCTCATGTCCAGTTCCAGACGGTACTGTCCCGCGTTACGGATGCCGTCAAACGCAGTCATCACTTCACGTCCCAGTACATCAAAGACCTTCAGCGTGACCGGCACATTCGCCGCGACAGAATAGGTCAGCATGGTGGTTGGATTGAACGGGTTCGGATAGGCGTTTTCCAGTGCAAAGGTTCCGGGAAGCTTTGCGTCAATCTCCGGCGCTTCGAATACCGCGTTTGACACCAGGGCGACTTCATCGAGGAAGAGGCCACGGTCATCGTTGGAATGATCCATCGCGATGGTCCAGCGGATCTCTACACTGTTCGCATCCAGGTAGGGCCGCAGGTCGTAGAAGAACGGTTGCCAGCGTGAGAAACCATTCAGGATTTCCAGCTCTTCCCAGTCACCATCGTCAACACTGATTTCCACTGTGCAGAAATCGTAATCCGGTTCAAGTTCAAAACAACGCCAGCCGGTCAGCGCGACAGATTCATCCGTCTCCGGCATGTCGATGTCGAGATACAGTGTCCCGGTCACATTATTCAGAAGCATCAGGCTGGGGCCACCACTCTTGAGCGAGGCGACACCTTCCTTCTTGTCGTACCCGGCATGCGCCCAGACAAAGTCACCATCGTATGTCCAGCGGTCGGGAAGAGTATGTTCTTCAAAACCGTCACGCCAGATATCGTTGGCTGAAACCAGGTTGGCGCGGAATACGGTTGTATCGGATACGGTAACAGTTTCACGATAGGGGATGTAACCATCCGCCCAGGCTTCAATCGTATAATCACCAGCTGGCCAGCGACGCAGCATGTAGCCGTCGTTGACTTCTAGCGTGTCAATGCCCCAGTCATGGTGGACGACCATCGTTCCGGACAGGTGTGACATGTTGTCGGGGTCGTTGCCGTCAAACAGGCCGAGGTGCACCAGGTGATGAGGCATACGTTCAAGTGTGACCGTGTACCCGGCGATTCCCTGTTCCGGGACGGCGTAGGTGGTTGTGTCGGACACATACCCGAAGGCACTGACCACGACTTCATAATTGCCCTGCAGGAAGGGACGACGATAGGTGCCTGTTTCCGGTTTGGTCATGCGTGGCTTGAAATAACCGCAATGAAGAGACGGTACCATGACCTCAGCATGAATCGGATTACCGGCTTCATCCTGAACCAACAGTTTTAACTGACCGGTAGAACCTTCAATGTCATAACTGCCGTAGGCACGGTCCATCAGGTAATACGCGCCTTGTTTGTATTCTTCTATCCAGCGGCGCAGCGAATCAATCGGGGGTTGAATGCAACGCAATTCAGTCTGCATGTTGATCCAACCGCCTTCCGCATACATCCAGTCGTGCATTTTACTGTCGCGTCTGCCTGAAGGCGCAGGTCTGAAAGGCAGTATCAAGTTTCCGCTACAAAGTTCAGCAAATCGAATAGCAGTATCTTTAAGCAAGAGTGAATCCGGAGCTTGCTTATCGTGCTCCAACCCCCAATCCCAAGGATACATGATATGCATAGAAAATAATGTACTCCTTGATGTGTGGTACGTTGCGCTATATTGGGGTTTTAACGATGATATATAATCAACGATGGCTTGTGTTTCTGCTTCACTACAAGGGGATGGTCCTCGATAATAATCAAATATTTCTCCCCTGTGCATGAGAGTGTCGTAAAGAGTGTCACTTCTGAAGAAGTTGAGGTTGAAATTGCGATTGATATCTACACCGGAAGAGTCATCGCCATCCACGGAAATGCAGTACCGGAAATATTCTTCCAAAGGATTAATTCGACAGTTTTTTCTGAAAGTTCTATCATATCCTTCAGTACCAATTCCATCATTACAATAAGGATGGGTGCCAAAAACAATCCCCATGCCTTCGGGATTAGCTGTCGGGATGAAGTACATGTCCAAGTATTCACGTCGATTGCGATACGCATACCGCTGGTTAAAAATGCAGTTTTCAATCATGTTCAGAACTAATTCAACTCCACTGACTTCCTCCGCGTGAACCTGACCTATGAAGAGAACAGCAGTACAATCACGTTCAATCGTAGCGTCATCCGCAACCTTCACCGCGTAAATCGGCCACTGGTTCTGCTGGCTGTAACCGATGGTGTCAATCTGCATGCGGTTGCCGATTCCCAGCTCATTGGCGGAATCCTGTAACGCGAAAATGAAGTCTTCGATTTGTTGGGGATTGTGGTAGCCTTCCGGCCAGTCGGCGAGCGAAATCGACGCGAATAACAACAATACGAGTACCAGAACGATGCTTTTATTCATGCCAGCCTCCAAAGGTTAAGCAGTGCTGTAATTAAGGTAATGATCGTTTTTTCCATTGATCAAGTTGGTTGATTTCTTTTTTTTAATTTTTCAGAGTAGCATCAATGAATATGATGGTTCATTGTTCGGCATGCTACAAACAAAGAAAACCCCATCTAAATAATTCGGATGGGGTTGAAATCATCTGCAGTAAAAAAGTTACTTGACCAGTACCAGTTTTTGTGCCTGCTGGAAACTCGGCGCATCCATGCGGACGAAGTAGATACCGGTGGCGAAGCTGCTCATGTCCAGTTCCAGACGGTACTGTCCGGCGTTACGGATGCCGTCAAACGCAGTCATCACTTCACGCCCCAGCACATCATAGACCTTCAGTGTGACTGGCGCATTCGCCGCGACAGAATAGGTCAGCATGGTGGTTGGATTGAACGGGTTCGGATAGGCGTTTTCCAGTGCAAAGGTTCCGGGAAGCTTTGCGTCAATCTCCGGCGCTTCGAATACCGCGTTTGACACCAGGGCGACTTCATCGAGGAAGAGGCCACGGTCATCGTTGGAATGATCCATCGCCAAGGTCCAGCGGATCTCGACACTGTTCGCATCCAGGTAGGGCCGCAGGTCGTAGAAGAACGGTTGCCAGCGTGAGAATCCATTCAGGACTTCCAGTTCTTCCCAGTCATCGCCATCGACACTGATTTCCACCGTGCAGAAATCGTAATCCGGTTCAAGTTCAAAACAACGCCAGCCGGTCAAGGCGACAGATTCATCCGTCTCCGGCATGTCGATGTCGAGATACAGTGTCCCGGCAACATCGTTTGAAAGCATCAGGCTGGGGCCACCACTCTTGAGCGATGCGACACCTTCCTTTTTATCGTACCCGGCATGCGCCCAGACGAAATCACCATCGTAGGTCCAGCGGTCGGGAAGGGTGTGATCTTCGAAACCATCCCGCCAGATATCGTTGGCTGAAACCAGGTTGGCGCGGAATACGGTTGTATCGGATACGGTAACAGTTTCACGATAGGGGATGTAACCATCCGCCCAGGCTTCAATCGTATAATCACCAGCTGGCCAGCGACGCAGCATGTAGCCGTCGTTGACTTCTAGCGTGTCAATGCCCCAGTCATGGTGGACGACCATCGTTCCGGACAGGTGTGACATGTTGTCGGGGTCGTTGCCGTCAAACAGGCCGAGGTGCACCAGGTGATGAGGCATACGTTCAAGTGTGACCGTGTACCCGGCGATTCCCTGTTCCGGGACGGCGTAGGTGGTTGTGTCGGACACATACCCGAAGGCACTGACCACGACTTCATAATTGCCCTGCAGGAAGGGACGACGATAGGTGCCTGTTTCCGGCCGAGTCATGCGTGGTTTGAAATAGCCGCATTGACGAGTGGGAACGATGACCTCAGCTTCCAGTGGATTTCCTTGCTCATCGACGACAAGCAGCTTCAGTTGACCGGTAGAACCCTGGATATCATAGCTACCATAGGCACGATCCATCAGGTAATAGGTGCCTTGTTTGTATTCTTCAATCCAATTATCCAGTGAGTCGCGTGGTGGTTGAATGGATCGCAATTCAGTCTGCATGTTGAGCCAGCCACCTTCCGCGTACATCCAGTCGTGCATCTTTCCATTACGTCCACCGGAAGGAGCGGGCGCAAAGGGTGGAATAGAGTTGCCACTGCATAATTCAGCAAAACGAAGCGCTACATCTTTGAAGAGGAGAGAATCCGGCGCCTGCTTGTCGTGATCAAGGCCCCAGTCCCAGGGGTACATAACCTTCAGAGAAAAGTTACCTGTACGAGAAGTGTGAAATGTAGCGCTCATGTACGGTTTCTTTTCCTGGATAAAATCCCTGACATATTGCATTTCGGCTTCACTGAAAGGCGTTGATCCTGCCAGGTAGTCAAAACGCTCACGTTGGGTTGCCAGGAAGTGATATAACGTGTCACCGTGGAACCAGTTGATGTCGAAATTCCGGTTCAGGTCTATGCCCGAGGAATCGTATCCCCAGTAATGATCGTTATCATAACGGAAATAGCCATCGTCCGGGTTCAGACGGCAGTTTTTACGGAAGCTGACATCCGGCCCATCGGTTCCGATACCATCATTACAGTAGGGGTGAGTGCCATATACGATTCCCATTCCTTCCGGGTTCATGGACGGAATGAAATACATATCCAGGCTTTCCCTGCGATAGCGAACCGCGGAGCGTTGTCCCAGGACAGTTTCTTCCAGCATGCTGAGAACCAGCTCAACCCCGCTGACTTCTTCTGCATGTAAAGGGCCAAACATAACAACGACTGTACAATCCCGTTCAATCGTAGCGTCGTCGGATACTTTAATCGCGTAAATCGGCCACTGGTTCTGTTGGGAATAACCAATGGTATCGATTGCCATACGGTTTCCAACACCTAGCACGTTCGCGGAATCCTGCAACGCAAAGATGAATTCTTCGACCTGATCCGGGTTGTGATAACCTTCCGGAAAAGTTGCGTAGCTAATGCTTGTCAGTAGCATAATCAGGGCAAGCAGTGCGATACCCTTTTTCATGTCAGCCTCTCCTGTTGAACCGTTTCACCTGTAATAAGATAGAGGAACAACCCTTGCAAGGGCAAGTTCACCCGGTGACTCGAAATAGTGTCCGAAAAATGATATCTTGTTGCACCACTTGCCCGGTTCCATTATCGGAGCTAGCTTATCAGTTCAACTAACGCTTGAGGAAAAGGTGGCACGTTTTTCATTGATTTACATGATACTTCTGCTGGTTACCGTTTCTGCCACAGCAGATCCTTTACCCTATTTTGAGCCAATCGGAGCGCGTGAAGCGGGCATGGGTGGGGCTACCAATGCTCTCACTTTCGGGCCGACATCCATTTATCATAATCCAGCCAGCATGGTTTACCAGGTTCTGAGTGGTTGTGCCGGAATGCAGCCTGTCGCATTTGACAGGTACCCCAGGAGCTGGTGGGTGCAAGCCTATAACAGGAAAACAGAGTTCGGATTTCCGCTTGCATTATTCGCACAAGGCTGGCTGATGCCGACCAAATCCGGAATGCGCCGCAACGCCATGCTCGCTTTTCCGTTCGCATACAGTTTTTCGCCTTATTCGCCGGCGGCAGTGGATATCAAGCCGACAATGGAGAGAACGGAAAGTGGAAAATGGATTGGTGGGCTTCCGATAGATGTCGGATTTATGGGCGCTGGCCCCAGCGGCGCCAATATTGGCATTGTCCTCAGGAATGTTTCGCCTTTCGCGAATCGTCTTGAAACCATGGAACGGCATATCGATTATGGCGCAGCGTATGAACTTGGTGCGTTCACCTGGAGTGTAGGGACAGCTTCCGATTTCTGGCCGGAAAAGGTGTGGTTCAGGGATAGGTTCCGTATGGGAATAGAAATATCAAATCAGAAGGACATGGCAATCAGGGCCGGCTACACTGTATGGGACGAGGATAAATGGTATACTGCCGGTATTGGCGTAGCTTCCCCCAAAGCTGGAATATTTGTCGATTATGCCATTGTCTATCATACGGATAAAAAGACATTTGAACATTACCTGCAATACAGCTATATCATTCGTTAACCGGGCTTCACTTGCACACTGACGGAGGGCATATGCCCATTTCGTACAAGTACTACACGGTTGGTGATAAGACGTACAAAGTGCCTGATTTCAATGGCATGTTTAAGCAGAATCCGCTCTACCTGTTGATTATTCCACTGGTTCTATGGCTGGCAACAGGATTCTACATCGTCGGACCAGATGAAGCGGGCGTCATTCTTCGCTTCGGGAAACTTTCCAGGGTGACTTCTTCCGGGTTGCACTACCGTATCCCATGGCCGGTGGAAGCTGTTTACCTGCCAAAAGTGACAGAAGTAAAAAGAATCTCGATGGGGTATCGGAAGGATCGGCGTGGAGTACGTGATGTTCCCGAAGAATCCCTGATGCTTACGGGTTCGCTGAACATTATAGATATTGACCTGATCGTTCAGTACAAGATTGCCGATCCGGTTAAATACCTCTTCTATGTGCGAGATGTGCCTACAACGATTCGATTGGCGACAGAAGCGGTTATCCGGCAGGTTGTCGGTCAGCATGAGATCGATGAGGTGCTGACAACCGGCAAAGAAGTTATACAGGTTGAAACGCTGACTCAGCTACAAGACATCCTGGACAACTATCATTGTGGTGTTCAGGTCACGCAAGTGCAGTTGCAGGATGTGTTGCCTCCGCAGGAAGTCGCCGATGCGTTTCGCGAAGTCGCCTCTGCCAAGGAAGACAGCGCACGTCTGATCAATGAAGCGCACAGTTATCGCAACGATATCGTTCCCAAGGCGGAAGGTGAAGCGGCCGAGATGATCCTGCAGGCTGAGGCGTTTGCGATTGAACGTGTGACACGTGCAGAAGGTGATGCGGACAGGTTTGTTGCCATGTTGCGAGCGTATCGAAAAGCGCCTACAGTCACTCGAAAACGGATGTTGATTGAAACGATGGAGGAGGTGTTGCCCGGCCTGACCAAGTACATCCTCCAGACCAATCCGGGAAGCGACCTGATCAATGTGGTTGCACCCGGCATTCCGGATCCTTCAAACCGTGGAGGGTCAAAATGAGCAACGCATTCAAGATCCTGATCGGACTGGTTGTCCTGTTAATCGCTTTCAACCTGGTAACCTACAAACTGGATGAGACACAACAGGCGATTATCCTGCAATTCGGGAAGCCTGTAGGAAGAGCGGATGAAGCGGGATTGCATTTCAAACTTCCACCGCCATTTCACTCAGTCGAGTACTTTGAAAAACGGCTCCTGGTTTATGATACGCCGCCCAACATTGTGGTTACCCAGGATAAGAAGAACATGGTGGTGGATTCATATGCGCGTTGGCGCATTGTTGATCCGCTCATGTTCCGACAGACTGTTCGCACCGAGGCTGGCGCCCAGTCACGTTTGGATGACATCATCTATTCTGACTTGTTGAAGGAACTGGGACAGCATACGCTGGAAGAGATTGTCAATACGAACCGTGACACAATTATGGTGAATGTGACCCTGGGCGCGAGCGAAAAGGCGTCGGAATATGGGATTGAAATTCTGGATGTGCGGATCAAACGTACTGACCTGCCGGAAGAAAATGAAGAGGCGATCTTCAGACGGATGCGTGCGGAACGACAACGAAGCGCGAACCTGTACCGAAGCGCAGGGGACAGAGAAGCGCGCACTATTCGCGCACAGGCGGATAAGGATGTAAAAGAAATCCTTGCCGGGGCTTATAAGAAGTCACAGATTGCACGTGGTGAAGCCGAGGCCAAGGCGATTGATATTTATGCCAACGCGTTTAACCAGGATCCATCTTTCTTCGAATTCATGAGAACCATGGAGATGTACAAGAAAACCCTGGATGACAAAACGACGTTAGTCTTACCGCCTGACAACGAACTGTTCAAATTCTTGCGATGAAAGCTGAACAGCAATGAGTGAACCACTTGCTAAAAAAATTCGATGGCTTTCTTTTCAGACACACGGTTTTGGACGTCTGAAAGGGAGGTGGGAATTTGACCCGGGAAAGCTGAACCTCATTGTCGGACACAATGAGGCCGGGAAAAGCACCCTGACGGCAGGGTTGACCTCTGCTTTGTTCGGCATGCAGTACGATAAACGCAAGCGTTTGCTTCCCGGAAACAAACCTTTTGCGGATGATTACCTGCCCTGGCTCGGTTCCGGGTTTGACCTGGAACTGGAGATGGAATACAACGGCAGGCATTTGCTGATAGTCAGAAACCTTGAAGAGAGAAGTCTGAAGGTCGTAGAAGCTGGTATCAGTGATGTCAGCGCTGAATTTCTTACATCCAAAAACAGAGATACACTAGGTGAAGCGTTAACCGGTGGGTTGAGCGTATCAGGTTATTTACGCAGTTTTGTCATCAACCAGGAACAGGCAGCGCTTCTTTCCGCACCGGGTGACCTGGTGAAAAAGATACAGGAAGTTGTGACCGCTTCGCCGGGAGATTCCACAGTTCGCAATGCCATTGAACATCTGGAACATGCACTTAACCATGTTGCCTTTCCGCCTCTGGCGTCAAACCCGGTAAAAGCAAAGACAGTTCATGATCGTATCTCCCATCGGTTGGCAGAGTTGGAAGATGAACTTCTGCATATGGAACGGCAACAAAGAGAACACAATGATGTTCTGGATGAATACAACCGTAAGCAGCAAACACTGGAACAGGTAAGGGAGGATATCCGGAAGGTCAATAAAGGGTATCACCTGGCCCAGGTAAGCATTCTGGAAAAACGTATTCACAATGTTTCGCATGCACGCCACAAGCTTGAAGAGTTGATAGACGAACACAAGAAACTTGAAGTGTACCAGGGGTTCCCGGTTGATTTGATCAGGAAATTTGACAGTCAGTACGAGCGATACCTGGAAGCATATGAACAGGGCAAGCATGTCGGCGACAACCTGCAGCGTGAAGAAGCGGATCTGGAACGGCTTCGTCTACAGCTTTCCGAGTTCGAGGAACTTCGTGCGATTGACTATGACAGTATACCAGAGATTAACGGGTTGTTGAATGAATGGCGAAAGCTTCATGTACAATATGAAAAGCAGGAAGCCGAATATGACAAGGAACGTGAAAAGCTTGTAACGGATGGAATTCCGCCGGTACGGCTGGAGAAGATTCGGGTTAAACGTGAGCGCTGGCCTGAAAAGGCGGCAGTGGACCTTGAAGATCTTCAAACAAACTTGAATGTCGCGGAACGCATTCTGAAAGAAACCGAAGATAAACGCGCAGAATATGATCTCCCCGGGCGCAAGTTCCGCTTTACACCGCAAGTGATTACCATTGTCCTGATTTCCATCCTCGCATCGCTGGGGGCAGCCCTGGAGTGGCAATTGCTGGCCAATGCTTTGTGGGCGCTGGCTATTTCCGGAGCCGCCATGATTACGGTAATCATCCTGGCGCTTTCGGAACATATTCCGCATCGAAAAAAAGCAAACGAATTCCGCAAAGCCCATCAGCAGGCACAAGTTGAAGTGGAACGAAAGGAGCGCGCGCTGCAGGAATATGTTGAAGCGCTTGGTGAAGACAGCGTTGAAACTGTGCTGGATTTGCTGCACGATATAAAGAAGTACGGTAGCCGTGGTGATAAATACTTCGAGAAACAGGCAGTATATCAGAATTTACAGGATCAGGTCAGGCAAATAAGCGACGCTTTGAAGCCATATCTTGAGCACTCGGATTATTATGTGATCGGCGAAGAGCCGACAAGGGGCGTGATCGATGGTTTCATGTCCAGGCTTCAGCTCTATGGCAGAAAAATGGAAGAAATCCGTGGTGTAGAGCAGAAGGTGGAAGCGCACCGGGAAGAAGCGAACCGCGATAAAGAAAGGGTAATGGAGTACTGGAATCGCCTGAAATCGATACTTGCAGAGGTGAATATTGATATCGGGGAAGACGCGGAACTCTCGGCGGAACTGTTTCATCGTCAGGCGGAAAAAGCTCAGAGATTGCGAGAACTTGACAAAGAAATACGCAACCTCGAACGGGATTCTGAAGACGAGAAAACGCTTGTTCAGCTTCAACGCAGGCGCGATGAACTGAATCGCTTACTGCTTGGAATGAATGGGGTTGAAGCGATTGAAGGTGAAGCAGACGACCTGAAAGAAAAGCTTGAGAACCTGGAACAACAGTCTCGTGAATTGTACCAGGACATCAGCGAAGACAGGGTGCGCCTGATCAATCTCACGGATAAAGGACCGCAGCAAAAGAGGAAAATCGAGGAAGAAATCCACTATCTCAGACGTTGTAAGGCAAGCCTGGAATTGCAGACAAACGTCCTGAACGATACAATTAAAGAACTGGCAACTGTAGAAAGAGACGTGTTTAAAGACGCTGCCAGATTATTGAATCAACGCCTTGAGCCGATCCTGGCTGACGTTATCCCAAAATGGAAGAACAGTGTTTTTGACAATAAGTTGCATCTACAGGTCAGTGATCCTGAGTCAGGCAAACAACTGGATTCCGGAGATGTTGAAAGGTTGCTTTCAACCGGCGCCAGGGATGCGCTGTTTCTTGGCGCAAGAATGGCGTTAAGTGACTTCTTGGCAGGAGGATCAGTGGATGCGCCTTATGTATTGGATGAACCTTTTGCACATCTGGATGATGCGAGGTTTATCAACGGAATGAAGCTACTGATAGACCGTGTACATGCAGGGAACCAGGTGATTGTTATGACTTGTCATTCCAGTCGTCACGATCAGTGGCTGAACGAGCTGGATGAGGAATTGCGTTCAAATGTGAACCTGGTTGAGCTGGAAGGAGCGCTGTCATGAGCCTGCGAATCCTTCAGAGTTCGGACTGGCATCTTGGAGCGCCGGTTTTACCTTCCGGAAGTGTTTTCGGTGAAGACCTGGTACGGTTGCGTGAGCAGGAAGAACGCCAGGTATTGAAGAAGATTGTTGACCTGGTTCGTGAAAAATCGATAGAGTTGGTTCTGCTACCGGGTGATTTATGGGACCAGGAAGCGATTGATTTAAAGGTTGTGCGGACAATCATGGAGACGCTGGGCAGTTTGGCGCCAGTGCCTGTCATCATTGTTCCGGGGAATCATGATTTTCTGAGTAGTGGCAGTCCTTATCAGCCGGATGTCGTTTCCCGTGGCGCGCTGGCCTGGCCGGACAATGTGATCATCGTTCGGAATCATTCCTTTGAACAGTTTTATATGCCAGACAGGTCAGATGTTTCGTTTACGGCGATGGCAACCGGCGTGAATGTTGCCGAAACAAATCGCCTGCTGCAACAGGAATTGCCGAGAAGCGCTGCATCGATCAACCTGCTGCTATTCCATGGGTCCAGAGAATATCGTGATGGTGGTTATGGCGGGAAGCAACTTGTGACAGCGCCATTCACGGATGAAGAACTGCTGGCGCAGGACTTCACCTATACCGCGCTGGGGCATTATCATAGCCATTCCGTCATCAAAGACAACAATGACATGATTCGTGGCGCTTATGCCGGATCTCCCTTTAGTCGTTCGTTCAAGGAAAAAGGGGCGAAGGGCGTACTTATCCTTGAGGTAGAAGAAGAGGGAGTTGTGTCGGACAGTTTTGAATTTGTCCGGTTGGATGAGCGCAAGTATGGTGATATTTCTGTAAATCTGACCGGATCGGACAAGGATGAGGTGACCGAAGAACGTGTCCGAAATGCGTTGAAGCAGTCCGAATACAGCAGAAAAGATATAGTTCGTATTTACCTTGAAGGCGCTTATAAGACCGGTGCGCAATGGCGGCCGGAGTATGATCTGTCAGAATTGCTCGAAGGCTGGGAGATTCGTACCAACAGGCTTCGCGCAGCTTTTAATCTTGATGAAGCGATCACACAAAATGCGTCTGGTGGCGCACAGGCAGTGTTCTTGAATCGTATCAAACAGCAGATCGCAGACGAGGAATCCCATCCGGAACCGGATGCGGAGAAATTGAAACAGTTACAATTGATGGCGATGATGGGATTTGAAGCGTTCATGGGCCGTGCTCCTCAAATCCATATTAATCCGGATGTTGTGGATGATGCAGGCGAGATGTAAACGGGTTTTACGAAGAAAAGTGCTTAGAAAAGTGAATTTGTGAACAGGATGGCGTGATTTTCTTCGATTCTGTTCTTATTTTGGTGATAAGATACTTACGTGCCTGACTGCCGGTTTTTCGGCAGACACTGCGGTTCCATGGAGGCCACCACCTACCAATGGGGCATCCCCCTCCACATAAAGCCGCCCGGTACCTGGGAGTTCACGTGAGGGCTGTTGTATTCTGTCTGGGAGTATTGCTTTGCCTGAGTATCCCTTACAACGCAGCAGCGCAATCAGTGGATTCTCTCAGCAGCGGTTATACCCAGGAACTTAACACACGCAGCTTGAAACTTGAGAATATCTTGCAGCGCTCGTTGGTTGGAACACAGGTTCTGTCACGGGTATATGGCAATCTGACTGTGCGTGAGATGGAGAATTTTAAACCTCAATGGGTGCAGGAAGCGGGTTTATCGCTGAACGCAAACAAGCATTATACCTCTTCATTGGAATGGATTACCGAGGTTGAGGGGTATTATTTCAAAGACATGGAAGTATCGAAGCGTAAGGAGGCTGGTTCCTTTTCACTGACGCCGACCCGTTATTCTGCGGAACTTGAATCAGATCCGGACAAACGTGGCCAGGACAGGTTGACCAGCAGTGGCGCAGTACGTTCCGGCATGGAATACAGGCTCAACGATAATCTCAGTGTGCAGCTACTCGGTGGCATTGCACACGATAAACGGCTGGAAGGCCAGGGAAGTGGCATATCAACACGAGGTCTGTTGCAGTATACAGATCCGACGGGAGAATATCCAAACCTTGAAGGTATTGGCAAGTATAACCAGTATGGCGACCGTCAGTATTATGTGTCCAATATCATAGCATCACATTATCACAGGTTTGGTGAAGCGGTCAACCGGTTGAGCGCACAATGGCAACAGTATCATAGTGACCTGTTCAACCAGAGTGATGGCACCATTTTCAGCCGTGTCGACAATACTATCCTGGTTAATAATGGATTGACCACACCGGTCGGGAACTCAATGAGCGGTGTTTATGAACTATCTGTCAATAGAACAAACAAGTCTTACCGGAATATTGATCTGGGAGAGGAACGGCAATGGCAGTTGGATAACCGTTTTGCGCTACAGTTTCACCCGGAAAATGGACGTGGTGAATTCTATTACCGTTATGCAATTCGTGACAGGGACACAGGCTATCTTGTCATGCGTAAAGTACATGAGACGGGCGGGATATATTCTCATGCTTTCGGCCAGGATAGTGTGACTGTCCGCTATTCCATATCAAAAACACAGGATGATTCGCCGGATACAGCAGAATATTCTGATGAAGATGAGCTGATTCACTATATAAAACTTCGGGGGTTGGCCTGGCTTTCTGATCAGACCAAAATAACAGTCGATGCGTCCATGGTGCTTGACCACCTCGTGAATCTGAATTCGGCCAAATCGGCAGCTAATAATTGGAACAGAGTTTTCCGAATCAATCCTGCGGTCATCTGGACACCTGCGCAAGGGTGGCGCAACTCGGCGTCATTCACTGTGATTGCCAATTACACGGTATACGATTTTGAAGATACGGAATCAGGTGATATTCAGAGCCGGGCTTTCAGACGTTGGTCGGCCGCAGATACGCTGGTTGTGCCGGTATCCTATAACTGGTCCATGGAGTTTGCCGGACGTATGGATCTGGAAGATGTCGGGCGACTGGTCTGGGATGAGTTTACTCAGGAGCTGTTTGAGGAAAGGCAGTCCCGCTATTATTCAGTTGCTTTTACACGGAAATTATGGAATAAGCTCGAATTAATGGCGGGGTACAGGATTCATTACCGGTTTGAAGACCAGTTTGATCAGGATGTGGACGGGGACACATACCAGGTTCGTTCGCGAACGTATTATGCGACAGGTCCACAATTTCGCCTTTTGACACGGGATACGAGACGGTTCAGGATGTATGTGGAAGGCAGCCTCATTCATGTGGAAGACAGTCAACGGAGTACAGGATACAGCCTTGATACCATTTATTTTTCGCTTTCATACCTCTGGTAAGGAGGAAGGGAAGAGAGGTTCAGGCTGTTGTCTCGTAGCTTGGTTGGCCGTGCTTTCATTCCTTATAACCCCGATACTTGCCACAGCCGAGGACGCTACAGATCCCGCACTTGCGCCTGATCAGGCAGAGCATATTGTCAAAGATCAGTTGCCCGTTTCAATAGATTCTTGCAAGTCGCAGCAACGACTGGCTACAGGAATCGTTGATTCGATTATCATCCTCGGTAACAACAGTACACATCGTAGCGTGATTGTCAATGAAATGAGTCTGCGTCCTGGCTCGGATATTACGCTGGAAAGCATCACACGAGACCGTAAACGTCTGGAATCACTGGGGCTTTTCAGCCGTGTAGAAATCTGCACTGCGCCTTCTTCAAATGGCGTAAACCTGGTTATTACTGTTACAGAACTCTGGTATATCTGGCCGGGGATTTACCTGGCGGTAGATGAAGATGTGCCCAGTCGTGTGAGTTACGGTATTATCGTCAACCATATGAATTTCCGGGGCAGGGCGGAGGATCTGTCCGTCGCAGGTTATCTGGGAAATGCCAAAGGAGCGGAAATCCGTTGGAAAATCCCCTATATCGCAGAGGGGCCGGACTGGTTCGCCGAGTTCAAGGGGAAGAGCATACAGGAAACGGAACCGCTGTTTCTTTCTTCCAATGATGGGATCATGACGCGCGAAACTGTTGTCGAAGGGAAACTGGGACATCGCCTGAACCAGGAAGTCAGTTTCTGGATCAAGGGTGGTCTGGAAATTCGCAGTTTTGATCTGGATGGCGCGACTGATACCACTCGTCTCATTACTGCATCCGGAGAAGAGAATGACTGGTTGGTCGATGAGGAATTTGGTTTTCAGATCGACACCCGCCATTATAAACCCTGGGCATCTCAAGGGTGTTATTTTAAGCTACTCCTTGAAGCTGCACAGACAGTAAATGCTTCCAACGTCAGCTATTTCCGGCCCAATATTGAACTGGCGCACTATTACGAGCTGTTTCCGCATATTATCTGGGCCGGCAAAGTATACGGCGCCTATACCTTTGGCGAGTCAACCGTGTACCGGCGTATCCTGCTCGACAGTAATCATCTGGTGCGCACAACCCTGCCGGATGCGTTCGAAGGTGATAACAGCGCTGCGGCATCCGGTGAGCTGAGGTTTGATGTCCTGCCGATTACCTATGTCACATTTCAGCCTGCCTTTGACATGCTCCGGCAGTACACCAGGAATCTGAAGTTCGGTGTCTCCATGATCCTGTTCGGGGATATTGGCGCTGTCAACGGTTCCACGTGGGCGCCGGATGATCCGTACAGCCTTGATACTGGTGGGTGGGATGCCGCCTACGGAGCCGGGTTAGTCGTACATGTGCCGTACCGGGATGTGGTGAGGGTGGAATTGTCTCGTAGCGCACGCTTCCCCGATGAAGGCCTGGTGGTGAAACTGAGGGTGGGGGCAGCGTTTTAGGCTCAATTGGCTGGATTTACAAGATATACATGATTCAGAATGATGGCCAGGATGAAAGGCTTGCAAGGATTAACTTTCAAACTCAATTTTGAAAGCAAAATTCTAGATTTAGCAGGCTTTAGCCTGCTCTTCTTAGCACCCGGCTTCAGCCCTGTCTCTTACTCACATCTTCGTGTTTCTGCCACCCCGTGGGGGTGGGATATTTTAGCGTAGGGTAGGCGCTGTCTGTTTAGCGCCTACCCTACGAAAAAGATCAAACCTCATATCAACCCTGAAAGGGTTGCATAAAGTATAATTGATACCCAATTGATTTATAAAGGATATAAATTACGTTATTACCTGTAATAATTGAATAAACTAATATTGACTGCTCATTATGCAACCCTTCCAGGGTTGATTGTTCGTTAGAAATCCTGACATAGTGTACAGGCCAAACAGACGGCCTGTACACTATGCTAAAATAGGGAATCCCGCCGGGATTCTAAAAATGCGATGTCCACAATCCTTTTGCTGATAAAGCTTTCAGAGGATGTGGGTAAGAGACAGGGCTTCAGCCGGGGTGACAGGAGTGCGACCCAATTTGTGAGCGCGCTTGAGCGTGCTTTCCGGTGATCTATCGATTTTCATAGATAATGCATTGGGATGAAAGTGTAGCTGATTTTTATTGTAATACTGCATACGCTGCGGGAATGAAAACAGAAGGACGAGTTCTCTATTCAATTATAATAGACCACCGCCGGGCAGCCACCTTCGCAAGCTACGGCGACTTCAAGCCGGCGGGGCCAATGATGTCGCTACAGCATGTTTAAAGCTGGAAGAACCAAGAAAATAACTTGCCAACTTTCCAACTTCAATCCACCAACATCCTGATAATTCAAACGATACGTATCCCGTTCTCCTGCTGAAAATCCCTGTCCTCTCTTGACAATTGATCACAGTTTGCTGTACTTTTTACTGAACAAATTATCAGTATTGTGCAAGCCGCAGGAGTGTGAGCAGGTGAGGTACGAAGAAATCGGCGACCCGATCGAGGTCATCACGCTGTTCCGTAGCGGAAAGATACAGCCGTTGAAGTTTCGCTGGAAAGAACGGGTATATCGTGTGGAACGTGTCAATGGGGAGTGGTTATCTGAAGAGGGACAGACACGTTTTCACCATTTCTCCGTGATGACCTCCGGGCCTGATGTATACGAGATGACCATGAACACGGCATCGCGCGTCTGGATGCTGTCACGGGTCTGTCTTGTGGGATGATGAAAGGATTGCGCCATGTTGAATCCACATGTCAGCACACGGATGCGGGCGGATGCAGACCGCAGAAAGACACAGGACCGGACTTCGGAAGAGTCTTCGCTGATCCTGCATGTGGATATGGACGCTTTCTTTGCGGCGATTGAAGAACGTGACAACCCCGCCTTGAAAGGGCATCCGGTGATTATTGGCGGTCCGAAGGGAACGAGGGGAGTTGTTACAACCTGTAATTATGTGGCGCGGGGCTATGGTGTTCATTCCGGGATGTCGCTGTATGAAGCGGGAAAGCTGTGTCCGGACGGCATCTTTTTGAAGACAACCGGACGGAAGTATATGGACGCTTCCATTCGAATGATGGCCATCCTGCGTCAATTCAGCCCGAAGGTGGAACCGTACAGTGTGGATGAGGCGTTTTTAGATGCGAGCGGCTGTGCCTGGTTGTGGGGAGGAGCCCGGGAATACGGCGCGGCGATTAAACGCACAATTATGGAGAAGCTGAACCTTGTCGCTTCTGTTGGTATCGGACCGTCACGCACTGTAGCCAAGATCGCATCGGGCCTGGATAAGCCGGATGGGCTACTGGTCATAGATGCTCAAGAGACCTTGAAAGTACTTGGGCCGTTGTCTGTCAGGAAAATACCGGGTGTGGGCAAGGCAACTGAGCAGGCGCTGCTGACTTTGGATATTCACACGATTGAGGATTTGATCCGATGCCCGGTCTACAAGCTCCGTGCGGTACTGGGGATGGCAGGCGAGCAACTTCACCGGACCATGCGCGGCAAAGGCGGGGACAAGGTTGTCGCGTTGGAAGAGCGTCCCGATGACAAATCTATGGGCCACGAAAACACATTCATGGAAAATGTGATCAAGGAGTCGGTCCTGCAAAGTTGCCTGCTCCATCTGTGCGACAAGGCAGCCAGGCGGATGCGCCGAGAGCAGTATGTGGGAAACCTGGTGACCCTGAAGCTCAGAACGTTCGATTTTCACACGAGAACTCACCAGCGAGCGATGAAGACCTTTACAAATGATCCCATTGACATCTATGAGACAGCAAAGAGCCTGCTGCGTGAATTATGGCGCGAAGGGGACAAGAGTGTGCGTCTGATCGGGATCAGTG
This sequence comes from bacterium, assembly GCA_963669175.1. Classification (GTDB taxonomy): domain Bacteria; phylum Electryoneota; class Electryoneia; order Electryoneales; family Electryoneaceae. The sequence continues at coordinate 3,468,801 of OY769902.1, read as the reverse complement.
TGTCACACCTGATGTGTCCCAGTGAACAACGCGGTGTTCAGGATGACCTGTTCCTGGCAACTGTGCGTCAACGGCGGGAAGTGATGTTTACGGCTCTGGATCGGGTGCGTGACCGGTATGGAGAAGACATTCTCGGTTTTGCCGGGGGGATGCGTCCGCTCCGAAATGGAGTCAAACATATGGAAAGTCCGGCGCAGTAGTGACTTAGCTCCATTTGCGTTTTGTGAGTCTACATATTACATTGCGTCCAGCCGTTCCGGGGTGGTCCGAGATGACAGCGGACCTGAGATCAGACCCGTGGAACCTGATCCGGTTAATTCCGGCGTAGGGAAGGCGGCGTGGTCACGCATTTGCAGCGTCTCCACAACGGTCGACTATTCCTGCGCTCATCGTATCGGTGAGCGTTTTTCTGTTTCGGCCGATCCCTTCTTCGTTCCAACTTGTTCTGGTGTCCCCGGCGAACATGCAAGGTTACTCCATTTTTAACAAGAGGTGTGCCATGCGAATCGCCGCATTCGTGTTGTTGTTCCTTTGTGTGCCTTTGATAACAGGGGCCGCAGAGTTGTCAGGTACGGTTACCCACGCGGATACTGAGCAACCATTGGCCGAGGTCAATGTCAGTATCGAGGGTACCGGGTTGGGAACCATTACGCTTGATGATGGCTCCTTTATGTTGAAACAGGTACCGGAAGGCGATCATGTCCTCCTGGTATCGCATGTCGCCTTCAGGCCGACTCGTGTACATTTTTCAGCGACTGGTGATGCCGAGCTGTCAGTAGCGATTGAGCTCGAACCGGCCGTGTACAAGTCTGAAGGTGTGATTGTCACGTATGACCGCGTTGAAGCCGAAAAATCCACTGTTCCCTTCACCAACGTCACCAAGGACGAGCTGGATACTCGTTACTTCGGTCAGGATCTTCCGGTTGCGTTGGAAGGCTCCCCATCGTTGACCACCACCACAGATGCCGGGAATGCGCTTGGTTACAGCTATGTTTCCATGCGTGGCATCGATTTCAAACGTATCGGTGTGTTCATCAATGGCGTGATGCTGAATGATCCGGAAGACTTTTATGTCTACTGGGTTGACCTGGCGGATTTCGGTGCGAATATCGAAGATGTCCAGGTGCAACGTGGCAGCGGTGTTGTGCCCTATGGTCTTCCGTCTGTAGGAGGGACCATTAGTGTGCAGACTGCAACGTACTCGGATGAGCCTGAAGTATCCGCCGAATATGGTTTCGGCAGCTACAATACCAAGCGTGGCAGTGTGCACCTCCAGTCCGGTCCGATCAAAGGGAATACCTATATTGACGCACGATTTTCCCGGTTGACTTCGGATGGATATCGTGATCAGTCCTGGTCGGATTACTTCAGTTATTATCTGTCAGGTACTCATATCGGCGAGAAGACGGTAACACGTCTGTTGGCGTTCGGTGGCCCGATCAAGAACCACATGGCGTATTCCGGTATTACTCGTGATGTTCTGGAACAGGACAGAACAGCCAACCCGCTGACCTACGAGAACGAGACGGACAATTATTACCAGCCTCATTACCAGCTTCATCATTCGTGGAAAATCCGGGACAACCTGGAGCTGAGTCAGACAGCCTACTACATCCGTGGTGAAGGCTATTTCGATGTGTACTACCCTGACTACTGGGGTTATTCCTGGGATTTCTGGGATCTTCCCGGATTGACTACATCCGACAGCACCATGTATCCGTCGCACTGGTACCGTTATGACGATACCGGCGCTTTGGCGGAGAATGTGGATGGTGAGTTCTTCGTTGATTTCACCAATGCCGTTGCACGTCAGCATGCAGTCAATCACCAGGGCGGATGGCAACCACGTCTGAACTGGAAGTTGGAGAAGCATGACCTGTCACTCGGTGGGCAGATTGTCAGCCACCGCAGCCGTCGTTATGGTGAACTCAAATGGGCAGAAGCTCTTCCGAGTGACACAGAACCGGAACATGTCTGGTATGACTATGAAGGACGCAAACATATCTATACCGGCTACCTGAGTGATCAATTCCAGGTCACGGAAAAGCTGCTGCTTTCGGGGACATTGCAGCTTTCCAGTATTGAATACGAGGTGCTGCATAACAAACGCTTCGGGACGGAATTCTCGCAGTCCTACCTGTTCTCCAACCCGCATTTCGGCATCTCTTACAAGGTGAATGATCCTGTCCGCGTATGGGGCAGCTACAGCCTGGTCAGCAGGGAGCCACGGTTGAAAGATCATTATTGGGGAGAAACCGGCTACCCGGTTATTCGCTATGACGACCCGGTGAACTTCGAAGATCCGCAGATTAAACCAGAGGTGTTGAACGACGTCGAAGCTGGTGTAGACTGGCGTACGGACCAGGCTGCTGTGATGATATCAGGCTATTGGATGGAAATGACCGATGAGATTGTTGACATCGGCGAATATGACGTCCTGGGCCAGCCTGTTATTGAAAATGCCGCTAAAACGCGCCGGATAGGTATTGAACTGGGTGGAAAGATTCTGTTGCCCATGCACTTGCAGGTGGAAGGTAACGTAAATCTGGCAAGGAACCGCTTTGTAGACTACACAACGACTACGTCTGTCGTTGATCCGGCAAGCGGCTGGAGTGTTGAGGTTCCGATTGATAACAGTGACAATCACATCATCAAAGCTCCGGAACTGATTGCCAATATCGGTTTGAGTTGGAAAACCACACGTGGTTGGGCACGGATCAGCGCACACCATGTGGGCGAGCAGTATCTCGACAATACCGAAAATCTGTCCGATTTGCAGGGACAAACAGTAGTGAACGGTGTTTCTATTGCCGGTTCGCCAACACTGTCCCAGGACAGGCGTATTGACGCATATACACGGTTTGATTTTTCAATGGGGGTCAATCTTCTAGGCGTTTCCGGCAGGGACGCATTCTTCAGCCGTGCTTACTGGCCGAAAGTTGAATTGGATCTGCATGTGCGCAACCTGTTCGGCACCGAGTATGAGCTTACCGGCGCTACGGATGCGTGGGGCGTGTACATCATTCCAGCAGCGACACGGTTTTACATGGCTGAGGTCAAAGTGACGTTGTAATCTGTTCCCCAGTCCTGTTGCTCAGCGCAGGCGCCAACCACTCCTTCCAGCAGCAACAGGCAGAAAAAACAAGCGCCGGTGTTTCCCACACCGGCGCTTTTCAAATGTATGGGCATGTATTGGAAACAATGTCGCATCAGTGAAGTGTGAGTTTGAGATCAAACCGTTGACTATCTCAATCTGACTTCATAAACATGCGATATTTCTTTCGAGAACTGCCATATCCTGAAACGAAAAAGGGACAGACCAGTTCAGGCCTGTCCCGGGATTTTCGAAGTCTTTCTCTTTACTTCACCAACATGATCTTTTCGGTAAATACGTGTCCGTCAGCTTCAAGGCGTGCGAAGTACAAGCCGGAAGCAAGACCGCTGCCATCGAAGGTCACATTGTGACGTCCGGCCTGCATGGAACCACTCAGTAACGACGCTACCTCACGTCCCAGCACATCGAACACGGCCAACCGTACTGAAGCGGCCTGAGGCAAATCAAAGCCAAGGCGTGTAGTCGGATTGAATGGGTTCGGATAAGCGGCATGAAGTGCGAAGCTACCCGGCAAGGATGATTGGATGTCATCATCGACACCGTACTCATAGGTGCCTACCATACGAATCATCCAATCACCGGAAGGCGCGCTTAAATCGGTGCCATCGTACCCAAAGTGGTTGTCAGGGTATACATCACCCGGCGAGAAGACGATATGCGGTTTCGGATCATCGCCTTCTTCCAGCAATTCAAACCATACCCAGGCTTTGCCGGAAATGACCACGTCTTCGCCACTAAGGTCAATTACATGCCACTCTGGATTAATGATACCGGATTCAACGGTATAATCCTCAGAGAATATTTCAGCGCCAGGGGCATCATCGCCGCTGTCGTCCAGGATATGCAGACGCACGTCCACAGTTTCGCCCTCGTCCAGATCACCATTCCAGAGAACATGTACTTCTTCAGCAATGAATAATGAACTGTGGAAAGGACCGCGATCATAATCAAACGTATTGAAATGTGTCGCCGGGCCTTCACCAGTCTGGAATGCAGAGGTGGTGCGAGTGGGGAGACGGTCGTCAAAACCATACTCATAGGTGCCGACTGGTTGCACTGTCACCGGGTATTCTTCAGAGTTGTTGTTGTCCGCGTAATCATCACCCAATAGTGTCTGGACGGTAATGGTGAATTCACCAGGCTGGGTTGGGGTCCAACCTTCTTCTTCGCCATCAGCGCTCATCCACACCACTATGCTGTCACGTGAAGCCAATGTCTGTCCGCTCAACAGGGGATAGGGTTGAGTACCCAAACGCCACATGGCGTTGAAGGTCTCTTCATTGTTCCCGTAATTACGGATTTCCGCCCAGCAGGGAACCAGTTCACCCTGGGTGACAGGGAACGGAATACGTACCTGTTCAACACCCACATCATGATCAAAACCGGAGTTGGCGATGACCGTGAAGTCATCGATGTAGAGACCTGTACCAACACCGCCATCATCGTTATCATCCGTGATAATGCGGAACCGGAAACGCACGGAAGAACCCGCATAAGCAATCGGGATTTCAATTGGTACGCTTGCAGCTTCGTTATTCAGCATGCTGTCACGAAGCACCCAACCTTCATCCGAACCGTTGTAGCCGTAATCGTAGGCGAGACGTTCCCAGTGACTGCCACCGTCATCCGATATTTCCAACTGGTAGTAGTCTTCCAGTGAATTGTCCTCGTCGCCATCACTGTCGGGAAGATCGCAATAAAGCTGGAACTGGATGAAATGCCGCCAGCCTTCAATCAGTTCAACTTCCGGTGAGATCAGTACTGAGAACAGATCATGGCCAGGTCCACACCACCAGGCATGAGTCGGGCTGGCGTATTCATCTTCCTGAAGTTCAAAGTTGACATCCGCGCCAACCTGATCCAGCGGCGTGAACTCTTCCGGGGTTGCTGTGCCATCTGCATCATTGGTGAGATAATCGTTGTTGTCATCAACAACAGAAATCTCATCAATCTGGAAGCCGAACCATTCCGGGTGGCCTTCCGTATTGACACCTGCGTCCGATGCAAAGGCAAAACGGAAGCGTACATCCGATTCTCCGGCCAAGTCGCCAAGATCATAGGTGCAGTTTTCCCATCCGTCGGATTCGCCGCGCCAGCCTGCGATCCCGGGGCCCAAATCATGAGTGCCACCGAAAGAGTAAAGGGATGTTGCGTTGTACTCAACGGAGGGATTCGGAAGGACTTCCCAGGTTGTGCCGCCATCCATGGAATAGAAGACTGTGCCGCCATCCCAGCCGTCATAATCTTCATTCTGCGGGACGCCATCTTCAGAACCGTACTGCATCTCAAAATCGAGTTCCAGTGTGGATTCATCAGCATTGCTCAAGTCCAGCGACGGCGTTTCCAAGTATTGCAACCAGGCGTTGTTGTATCCGTAAATGGTCTCGCCATTAACGACACGTTCTTCGCCGCACCACCAGGAGTTTAACTGGCCGTACGCATTCCAATCATCAATGTGCCACTTTGCTGGAGTGGTAGTGTAGTCGTAGGCTTCCCAGAGATTTTCCCCTTCGAAATTGTCTTCAAAGAGGGTAGAGTCTTCATCCAACTCGTTTACAGGAAGCGCCCCCCCGACACTCCGAGCGCCTGTTTCGATGCATTTTACCGGAGCAACCAGATCTTCGTAAGCAATACTATTTCCTGCAACGAAACATAACAAGGATACAGCCAACAACAGGACGAACTTCTTCTTCATGTAGGCCTCCGCTATGGTAAAGAAATCAGCTCCGATCTATAACAAAGTAGTATAGCGACCGGATGTCAAATTGTGCAATGCGAGCCATGATTCTTCGCGGTTTTTCTTGGGTAAGGCTCTTGGGCTCTCATCACAAGCTTACTTCGCATAGCCTCGTTGAATCGGGCATATTCGCGGTATAATCTCCGGTAGGTAAGCTATGCCGGGATACGTTTCATTTGTTTGTCGGTGTTTGCATTGAAAAGCTGCCTGAGCCGGTAGCTTTATTTTTACGTGGAGTTAAGGAGAAGATCATGACCAAGAACAGGGGCATCGCTGGTGAGCTTCGCGATCAAGCCTACGAACGACATCTCAAGGGCATGGTGCAGACAAATCATGCCAGCGCTTTCGATAATGCTTTAAAACAGTTTGACCGTGCAGCAGAAATCCTGAAGCTGGACAGTGATCAGATCGCTATGATCAAGGAGCCGCGCCGCATCATCGAAGTCAAACTTCCCGTTCGCATGGATGACGGTAAGATCGGGATCTTCAAAGGCTATCGTGTCCAGCACAGCATCGCTCGTGGTCCGGCAAAAGGTGGCGTTCGCTTCCACCACAATGTCGATTTGGACGAGGTCAAAGCGCTCGCTTTCTGGATGACTTTCAAGTGCGCGACGGTTGGTATTCCGATGGGTGGCGGTAAAGGTGGCGTCATTTGTGATCCGCGTGAAATGTCGCTTGGTGAACTGGAACGCTTGAGCCGTCGTTATTTCGCGGAACTGGTTGAGATTTTCGGACCGGACCGCGATGTTCCCGCACCGGATGTTAATACCAATCCCCAGGTGATGGCCTGGTTTGAAGATACCTATTCCATGCATAAGGGTGGCGACTGGATTCCGGCTGTTGTGACAGGCAAGCCGCTGGAGTTGGGTGGAAGCGAAGGTCGCGCCACCGCAACTGCACAGGGTGTTGTATTAACCATTATCGGTGCATTGAAACATCTTGGCATCGAGCTGAAGGGTGCGAAAGTCGCTATCCAGGGATTCGGCAATGCCGGTGCAAACGCCGCCAAGATCTTGGATGATATGGGCGCAATAGTCATGGCCATCAGTGATGTGGATGGCGCATTTGCCGCTACATCCGAAAAAGGCATCAATGTCCCGGCCGCGTACGATTACGTGGTTTCGAACAAGACCCTGAACAATGCGGAAAACGTGCCGGAACTGGGCGTTCGCAAGTTGGATGATCCCCAGTTGTTGTTCGAGCAGGATGTGGATATCCTGATCCCGGCCGCCCTGGAAAACCAGATCACTGCCGACAACGCTGGCAAGATCAAGGCAAAGATCATCGCAGAAGCCGCCAACGGTCCCTGTACCCCGGAAGCGGATGACATCCTGGAAGAAAAAGGCGTCATGGTCATTCCGGATATCCTTTGCAATGCCGGTGGCGTGACAGTCAGCTATTTCGAGTGGGTGCAGAACCGTATGGGCTATTACTGGTCAGCGGAACGTGTTTATGAAGACCTGAAGCGTTACATGGACAACGGTTTCAAGGTTGTGCTCGACACATCGCTCGAGTACAATGTGCCGCTTCGTACCGCCGCCTTTATCGTGGCGATCCGTCGTGTCACACGCGCTGCGGAACTTCGTGGCCTGTACGCGTAAGATTACCCTGAAGAGAATTTTCAACGCCCCGCTTTGGTGGGGCGTTTCAATTTATCATCACCGGTTTAACAGACTAAATCAGAATAGGCTACACTTTCATTTGCATTCTGATACTGCCTGTTGAACTGGGATCTTGATGTTCAGTACATCAGCTATTAGGTATCTACACAGTTCCCGATTTGCTCAACAAGTGCAGCGCGAGTTTATCGAACCAGCGTGACTTTTCCTGCAATGACGGCTGGCCCGATTCGCACGTGAGGCTGCTTCCACTCTCACCACGTCATCGATACAACCGGTCCATCTTCCATTCTATCCGATACTCTTGAGCGCATCGGGATACGCTTCTATCGAACCAGCGTTACTTTTCTTGCTACGGTTGCCTTAGTTGCAAGGCTGCGAAGTTGAACCAGGTACACACCAGAAGCATACTCGTTCGCCTGCCAGCGCCAGTTTCCCCGGCCGGATTGGGATACCTGTATTGTGTCTTTGTACACGCTTTCACCGAGGAGATTGAACACGGTGAATTCATACCGGCCCGGCGCATCAATGTCATACTGTACGGTTACCGATGAGTTGAAGGGATCAGGGTAGGCATTTACAATCGAAAAAGCCCTGGGAGAGTTAACTATGTTTGGTGACTCTTGTACCGGGTAGTCTTCTTCGGAAACCACCGTTTGTGTCATCAGGAATGCGCCGAAATAGCTACCATCAGATTGATAGGCACAATACCAAGCCGTCAGAAATGTATCCGGAGCGCTTTTTATTGTACATAATCGGTCTGCTGGATAGATAGCGGGATTACATAAAGAATCCGCTTCAATACCCCAGGGAAGTTCTCCCGCCCGGGATACCATCTGCGCATATGGGAATATTTGACCACGCTGGTCCCTGAAAGTAAATAACTGATAATAGGGTTCGGCAAACATTTGTGTTGCATGAGCATAAGTAACTTCACCTACATCCCATGGGGACGGGTATAACGGTTGACCATCGTAGGAACATATATATAGATGATTTAAATACTCGGTTTTGCTCATTTTAGCGGATCAAGCGGCTTTGTGAATAAGGAATTTAAGGATATTGCTTTTCTTTTTTAAGAATCCGCGTGGCTGCTTGCATTCGGGAAAAATCGCCTGCATCCACAATTCAGCACGCAATGCCTGATGCACGTCTGAGAAACTGGGTTCCAGTTTTGTGTACCACTCTGTTTGCGCAACAGCTTTCTGCTCTGGCTGCTGACTATACCAAACAACCATCAGACTGAACAAGCCAAACAGCAGGGGCACTGTTCTTTGAATCGATTTTTTTGACCAGTTTTCTGTCGTTTCGATACGCAGATGTTTCCGTGACTCTTCAAACGTGGTTTCCAACGCCCATCGTCGTACATATGAGCTGACAACCTGGGCCGGGGTTAAGTCTGTTTTGGATGTAGATAAGACAATGTCCTTGTTTTTGCCGTCGGGATCACGCGCCACCACCCAGCGTATCAGGACAACATCTTCCCCGGAACGGTACCAGCAGCCAACACCGGAAAGCAGCAACAGGTCTTTTGTCTTGTTCCCATACCAGAGGCAAGACGCTTTTTCCCAGGCAGCATCCGGCTTTTTCGCCTCTTGTCCCGGTGCGGGCAAACGGTCACCGACTTTGCGCGGACGTCCACGTTTCCCGTTCGGTGGAGGCGGCGGATCATGCAGCACCGTATCCATACGCGAATGCCCGATGATAGCAAGACGGTTCTCTTTCGCCACGAAACGGTGAAGTTCGTGGGAGTTCAACGTACCGTCGGCAAGGATAAGGAAACGGCGGTCCGGGAACCATCGAAGCAGCAGACGCGCCCCGAGAATGATCAGGTGTACAGGACTGCGGTACTTCGATTCCGGAACACGCTTTTTGGCGATCTCCGGAAACACGAATACAGGAAGCGCCCAGATCTGCGAACGATAACGGGTGCGCAAACCAATCGAAATCACCATCCATTGAAGACCGCGAGCATAAACGACTTTTGTCCCTGCTTTGCCCGAACGGACGGGATCGCGGTGAACGGATATCTGGTAAACATGCTTTCCCCAACGACGGATCAGGGTATCATCCACGATCAGAAGGATCGGATCACGTTCGGCAATCTGATCAAGTATCAAAGAGCAGAGAATCTTTGCCAGTTTCAGGGCGGACCAGTTGGCAGACGAAAGAAAATGGTGATAACAAGACCAACTCTTCGCTACCGGTCCGGGAAATACACGTAATAACTGACAGACTGTCTGACGACCGAAATTCAATACAGCGCCGATAGCCAACAGTACAAAATTCTCATAAACAGGCTTCCGAAACACCGGACGAAAACTTGCAAGTAACTCAAAAAATGACGATGTTATGACAGGCATGGTTATCTCCTTTACAACTGAAGAGATTTGGCGTCTTCTTGGTTGTAAAATGAACCATGCCTTTTACTTTTTGCAAGACCTGAGTAATTCAACAAAACCGAGTTAAATATGTTATTTCAGGATTAAATGTCAAACATACGATATATACAAAAAAACCATCTGTTGCGATATCAGCATTGCCTGTAAAACACTGTACATCGAATGACGGATCATCAGATAACTGTCCGCTGAGAAGGAGGGTTCCGTGGGGACCATTCCAGACCAGTCCGTCCGGTCCAATATAGAAGTAACGAAGCTCATCCACGCTTCCATTGCCGATACAATACCCGCCATTGGGAAAAGCCACTACATTGTAAGAATGGCAACTGTAAAAACGCTCATGTTCTTCATCATAGATTTCACTGTGAATGATCGTCGGATTGTTTTCCCAGAAAACCTGCCCGTTAAGATTGACAAATCGCGCCATCAGGCTGTCATGAATTTCCGTAAAAAAAGCCACACCACTGAAGGGCGATGTAACCGCGCGGCAGGTTCCCACCATGGCATCCAGATCAGGAGACACCCGGACATTGCGCCAGGCCACTTCACCATCCGGGGTGACGCGGTGCGCCATCATATGTCGCACAGACTGCCCGTTCACAACATTGGAGTAATAATGTCCGACAATAACACCACCAACTCCATCCGAAACCGTAGCGCGCCACCATCGCGAATCCATATGATTGTATTCTGTGGAGTCATTCAGTGTGAGTTGAATGCCTCGGGGACCGAAGAGACGTTCCCCTTCAGGGGAGAACTGTTGAATCCAGATTGCGTTGTTTCTTGCTTCGGTGCGTTTGCCCTCAAACACCACATAGAGCCCCCCGCCCGGTGCGGAAACACAAGCGCCAAAATAGAACGCGTACATCGAGTCGGGGTCTGCGACAAAGATGCCCTCTTCCGGCCACAGCACCTCGCCGTTTCGGTTAATATGCTGTACCTTGCAACGAGGTTCACCTGTAGCATCCGGATCGTAACTGGTAAAATACGCCAGGTAACACCCACCGCTACTGTCCGGCACAAGGCCAAAGCGACTGTATATCGCGCTGTTGTAAGGAGTTACCTGCGTTCCGGAAGGCAGCCACTCGGCAAAGAGGGGGAGTGGTATAGTGCCACCAGAAAGCAGAGTAATAAGTAACGGCAGGAATACGCGATAAAACCGGGTCAGGCGAGTTGGAAGCTTCATCGATCTGCCTGTCAGAATACGTTAATATCAGTTGTTTCAGGCGAAACGTGTAGATGCAATAGACCGCTATTTCTTCTTGCTACAAAGAAAACTACCTGAGGTTGCTGATGAAAAGCAATACTTTTCTTAAAGATATCCGATTGTATGAATATGAGGAGAAAAAATGGGGGCTTCGCTGTTTTGCTGGATAAGAGAATCCCAGTCACAATATTCCTCCTATCTGTAGCGGGAAGGTTCTGATAGACTCATCAGATGTGCGTACCCTTCGGGGACGATTGGTATTGGTGTGGTAATCCTTGTATTCCCGGGGTTTACACACTGTTTCTTGCTCACATCTTCGTGTTTCTGCCACCCCGTGGGGGTGGGATATTTTAGCGTAGGGTAGGCGCTGTCTGTTTAGCGCCTACCCTACGCTAAAGATCAAACCTCATATCAACCCTGAAAGGGTTGCATAAAGTATAATTGATACCCAATTGATTTATAAAGGATATAAATTACGTTATTACCTGCAATAATTGAATAAACTAATATTGACTGCTCATTATGCAACCCTTCCAGGGTTGATTGTTCGTTAGAAATCCTGACATAGTGTACAGGCCAAACAGACGGCCTATACACTATGCTAAAATAGGGAATCCCGCCGGGATTCTAAAAATGCGATGTCCACAATCCTTTTGCTGATAAAGCTTTCAGAGGATGTGGGTAAGAGACAGGGTTTACACACCCGCGCTATTCAAGTTTCACCACTTCGAGGTGATTTGACAGCTTTTCCGCTTAATCATATGCTGTCAACCAGTGGTCTACCCATTCTAAACAGCGATGAAGTAAAAACAGCATGCATGACTTGCTTGCTGCATGAGCCGCAGGGGTAAAATCGCTGTTACTTCAGTGGATAAGGCAACCGCTAAATATCCAGCGATTCCCAGCGATTGAGGATGTCTTTGAGGGAGCGTTCCGCATAACCGGTCACCACGTCCAGCAGCTTCTCCGCTTTTGCAGGATCGTAATCGGGGAGTCCTTTGTCCGCTTCATACAGCATCACAGAATAGGGACCGGGATAAGCGCGTACGGCTGGATTCAGCGTGTTGGCGTCTTCCGGTTTGTAAGCGTCATTCGGGGCGGCTTCGGGACGGATCGCCAGTACCATTCCAGTTTCACCAGAGCCAGAGTGGCCGCCGGGATGGTCATAGATAGCATCTTCATCGGCGAATGCTTCAGCATACCATTCATAGACAAGCGCCTGTACGCCGTGCTTGTAGTGCAGGGTGGAGGCTGCTGATTTTAAGCCGGAAGCATTGCCGGAATGTCCGTTCAGGAAAAGGAGCTGCTTGAACCCGGTATTGACCAATCCTTCACCGATCTCCAGCAGCATTTTCGCATAGGTGTCCTGGGTCAAACTGACAGAGCCGGGATACATGCGGAGCGTACCGAGCACACCATAGAAAATAGCAGGGGCGACAAGTGCATTCAGACGTGGGGCTAACTTTTCAGCCAATCCTGTCGGAATAATGGTGTCCGTGCCCAACCCTGCCGCGCCATGAGCTTCTGTTGCTCCACATGGGATCAAGATGCGAGTGATGCCTTGATCGACAAGATCACGCACTTCACGCCACAACAGGTTTTCAAGCTGGTAGGTTCTCGGGGTTGGCATTATCTGCCCTTGTAACTTCCGGATACGGACTTAATGTGAGCTTCCCAAACCTTGTCGAAGAGTTTATCCATATGTTGGTTCGGGCCTTCCATACGATACAGGATTCTTCCTTCGGGGCCTATCACCAGCACAGTTGGAGTTTTAACTACCTGGAATGCACGTAATACTTCAAGGTCAGCGACATCAATTCCCATGAAGGAATAGCGTTGTTGACGCAGCTTTGCAGCACCTTCACCGTAATCATCCCCTGCATAGACAAACATGTTGGGGATGTTCTTCTGGCGCATCAGGTCGAATAATGACTGAGCTCCCTTCAGATCCCACGGAGCCATATTCTCATCCCAGAAAACCAGCGCCATACCATCCATGCCCATCGCCAGCGACAGGTCGAGAGTCGGAAGCTCTCGAACCGGCGTACGTTCCGGGGCGCGAAGAATGATGTTGGCATCGTTGGAAATGTAAAGATTCTGGAATTCCTCGATATAATCATCCAGTTTATGCACGTCCCATTCGAGACTGTCATATGCTGACTTGAAGGTCTGACGTGCTTCCGGGATTTCACCACGATAAATGGCGAACATGGCAGTGCCGAGGCATTCGCGCGCCTTGATACGTCCCTTTTGCAGCAGAATGCCGCTCAGAAGCGTGTAGTCGCGTGGATCTGTACGGTAACTGATGGCGCGTGAGATGTGCTCGTCCGCTTTCCTATAGTCGTTTTGTGACATGTACAAAGAAGCGAAATAATACTCGATCATGCCCAGGATTTCATACGTTTCAGCATAGTATGCAGCGTCATACGCTTCTTTCGGTGGCACACGACGTCCAAGTTGAACATTGGTCACAGCCTTGTTCAACAGGCGTTGGGTAGTCGCGAAATCCTGTCGCTGCTCCCATATCCGCTTTGCCATGGTAAACATGAGTAGGTAGTCGGTGCTGTTGCGGCTTTCCAGTGTATTTAAAAGGCCGATAGCACGATCCAGTTGCTCGTTGTTCAGGTATATCCATGCAAGATCTTCAACCGGAGCAGGCCCCAAGCGCCCACGCCGGTCAATACTGAAGACGAGGTTCTCGAATGCACGTGTCTGCGCTTCACCCGCCGGCATACGAAGAATTTCCTCGTATTGCTGCTCGAGTTCTTTGCGCTGCGCACTTACAGGAAACGCAAACGTCACCAGGACGATCGCGACCAGTGTAAACGTAAGAATGTATGAGCGTAGATTCTGCGGCATGCCCCTGCCTATTCTGACCCAAGCGTCTGCCGAAACTAATTGGACAATGTAATTCACATCCGCTATGGGAGCAACTGATTTCTCGATTTGTCCCCCGGAATAGGTGAATGCTCTGATTTTTTCTATCCAACATTGCTCGACATAGTAATGCTTATAAGAGGATAAAGGGGGGATGTGGGGGAAGCTGTAATAACTGACTCCCGGAGAAAAAAACGACACACCCGGCAAGGTGTGTCGTAGCAAGGGGTCCTTTCATCATAGAAAGGAGTATGTGTAGACGGTTGCGCAGGCCCCCGTCTGCGTGAAGAAATGACAATTATTATGCCAACATACCTTGATTAATCTTGTTCTTTATTTTACTTATATATACGCTGGCAACCGGAGGCAATTCGTTTGGGGCAATGAGGAAAAATACTTCCAGCAACGGCAATCTTTACCCGAGAATACGTGTGTTGACCTGATCTGGGCACAGTCTCCCATGACACGGATTCCTTTAAAGGGACTTCTTAAATGGTTGCCAAGGAGGTTGAATAACTGGTATGTTAGCTACATTCGGTTTCGGCAGTAGAATCCTGTCTTTTGTCCGCTTAGGGAGGCTGTTTGATGGACGAGCTGAATGCTTGGTTGAAAACCCATCAGAATGATGCACGGATATCCCCCAGGGTCTGGGGCGATCTCCCCGAAAAACTTCGTATTCGCCTGGATAACCTGGCACGTGATGAAGCCGTGCGCCGTGCTGATGTGTTTGCACGTGATGGTGAGCTGGATTTATCCAGACATGACGCAGTGCGTCAACTAGTCAATGCCATGGCGCTTGCCTGGACAATTGAATCCTCTGAGGTTATTCGAGTTGTCGAGGATTACATAGACGAACTTCCACCGGCGCCTGGCGGCGAGTTCCAGAAGCTTGCCGATAAGGTATTCCGTCGCAGGGTGACTGCATCTTGGGCTGATATCGAGCCGGTGTTGCGCAAGACATCCCTCAAAGGCATTGTCGCGACAGTCGTGAATGATCTTGCCATCCCGCCACAGACCATGCTGGATCGTGGCTCATTCCTGGAAATTCTCCAGGGGGTCTATGATTCCTGGGCCACTTCACATCCTCGTGAATCCATTATCGACCTGGTAGAAACGCTTGGGGTAGAGGATAGGAAGAAGAAGATCTCTCTCCAGGATGTGAAAGCGTTGACGGACAAGCGAGGCGCAAAGACACTTAGCTGGTCGCTGGAACTGGAGCTCGAAGTCGGCATTGCTGAGGCTACGGCTGATGATCTGATCCGCATCGTCAAGCGTTATTCGCTGATTCGGAAACGTGAAGCTGCCAGTGCGCCCTCATCGGCCGGACTGGACCGCCTTGGGCGTTCTTCGGTATCAGAAACGATTCAACAAAAAGAGCCAGAACCTCCAAAACCTGAACCGGTCGAAATGATTGAGCCTGTCAGTGCTCCTATAAGGGAAGTACCTGATGAGAAACTGGAAAGACTTTTCCAGGGGATGCAGCGTTCCGGTGAAGAAGAACGCTTGATAAAAAAGCATAAATCCCCAGAACCAAAGGTTGATCTTGAAACCAATACACGCACAATAATCGAAGCGGAAGCGCCTGAAGTTGACCTTTATGAAGACGAAGAGGAAGAGTTCGCCATCGGTGTTGTAGAGGAAGGCGAAGCGGAAGCGCCTGAAGATGACTATGATTTTGACAGTGATGATGTATTCAGCTTTGCCGAAGAGGTTGAAGAGGAAGCTGAAGAGGAGATTGTTGAAGAAGATACTGAGTGGAGTGATATAGAGATTGGCGGGAGCGTTCAGCGTGAGTCCACGCCAGAAGTAGCTGATGATTTCGAGATTGGCATTCCTGCGGCAGAACCTCAAGAGGAGTTTACTGAAGAAGAGGAAGCGGCTCCGATACGAAAAACTCCTGCTTCGGCACCTTTACCATCTTTCGCCAGACGTCATCCAGTCAAACAGGAAATGCAGACGCCTCCACCGGTAAAACCAGCGATCTCAAAGCCAGTCGTTTCCGAAACACCAGTAAAACCTGTAAAGAAAGACCGGTTTACACCTTTACGTAGCGGCGACACTCACAACCGCATTGTGGAAGAGATGTATGGTGGAAATGAGGAGGCGCTGGAAACATTTTTAGATAAGATCTCTCGTGCTCCCGACTGGAATCGCGCCAAACAATACATTGCCAATGAGCTCTTCCGTTGCAAGGTCGATTTAAACAGCGACCTTGGCGAGGAGTTTTACGTTGTGATGAAGCGCTGTTTGAACAACTAGTTGTAGCGGGTGTTTATGGATGCTCAAATCCAAAATAATACGGATGATCTGAAAGCATTACGCAGGAGTACGATTCACGCTATTGAATCAGTTGAAACGCTTCCGACTTTGCCGGCTGTTGCCATGCGAGTGGTATCGCTGGCAAAAGAGCCTGACGCCAGCATCAATGAGTTGAAGAAGATCATTCAGACAGACCCTCCCTTGGCTGCCAGGATCATGCGGGTGGCCAATTCTGCTTTGTATTCGCGTCGTTACCCCGCCAGTTCATTGGAACAATCCATTATGACGATAGGGCTGAACTCTGTTATTGAGGTCTGTGTCAGCACGGGAATGATGCGGGCATTGGATGAATGGGAAAGCGACAAACTGGACCGGACATCACTTTGGCGACATGCGCTCGCAACAGGTTTTCTGGCTCGCAGTTTTGAGGTACGAAAAGAGATCCAGGCAAATCCCGGACTGGATATGTTCCTGGCGGGCTTGCTGCATAATATCGGTTGGATTGTGATAGATTTTCTGTTTCATGACCAGATGCGCATGATGCTCCAGATTCGAGAAGAACTGGGCACATGGGATGTTCGGTATGAAATAGAACAGCTTGGGATGGATCATTCGGCAGTAGGAGCGCTTTTTCTTTATCGTTGGGGGATCCCGGAAGACCTGTGCAGGATCATCCGTTTTCATCACGCGCCGGATCAGGCAGAAGAATTAGCATTCTATTCTGCGATTCTCCAATTCGCCAGCGCGCTTTCTCCATTTGAATTTGTTCTGGAAGAGCCTTTTGTGCAAGTGAGTGAGCATTTACCGCATCGGTTGCAAAACACCTTTGGCAAAGCCGCATTGCAGGAAATGCGTGACAGATATGAGCCGCACATAGTGCATGCACAGAAGCTTGTAGAAATGCTGGGAGTCTTGTAAGGTGTAGATATTCTGTTGCTTGGGGATATTAATGTCAAGAAATTTCCTGTGGAGTCTCCTGATGAAATAATCCCTTGACAACACGAAGTGTTAGCTCTACATTTGACGCCTGCTTACGGTAGTGAGCCGAAGTGGTGGAATTGGCAGACGCGCTGGTTTCAGGGACCAGTGTCCTTCGGGACGTGAGGGTTCGAGTCCCTCCTTCGGCACCAACAACAGCCTCAATCAAGGGGCTGTTGTTGTTTTTCACGCTGTGTTCTTCTCCCCACATAGAAAGCTTGCTAACCTTGATCATTCCTACTTTTTTCCATTGTCTCCAGAGTTCCAATTTGAGGAAACTTATTGCCAGCCACATGGTAAAACCGTATACTTCGCCCGAACTTTTTAACGATTTGTTCAATTCGTCTGGAGAAGCATGGAAAAGATTGATCGACGTTTGGAAATTCTGGAAGTAGCGTCGCGGTTGTTCAAGACATTCGGTTATAAGAAAACCACTCTTGACGATGTAGCGAAAGAGGTGGGTCTTGGTAAAACGGCACTTTATCACTATTTCCAGAGCAAGGAAGACATATTCAGGGCTGTGATCGGTGGGAATATGTCCGAGAGTATAGAGATGGGAAAGACAGCTCTTTATAGCAGTGATGATATCAGGACGTGTCTTTCGAGTTATGTTGAGCAGGCGATCTCTCATAACAGGGCCATGCATAAAGCGAATTATGTGATTTTGGGTGAACTTAAGGACTTTTTGCCTGTAATCAGAGATATTATAGCAGATTATATGCGTACAAGGATAGAAATTGTTAAACAAAAGCTTTCAGAAGCGATAGCTGATGGACGTTTAAAACCATTAGATGTTCAGGCATATGCTTTGCTTTTGCACATTTTTGACGTTGAGCCGGATGTTACGATTCTTCTCGAGGATATGTACAAAGGAGGCTTCCCATCAAGCGTTGAGATCGTGGATGCACTTTTCGGAAGTTACTTTATTCAAGATGCAGAGACAGACATGGTTAAGCAAAGAGATAATTCAGGGAGGATAGATGCACGTTAGATTTTTGCATCTCCCGTTGCTGTTTTTAACATTATTTTTTGTTACCTCAGCGATTGCGCAGGAAGATGTTCTTGTGCTGACATGGGACAAGGCATGGGAGCTTGCACAGGAAAAGAACGAATCCTACGCGACTGCACGTGATGAGCTGGTTCGTGCGGACGAACAAGTAGGAGAAGCGTGGTCTGCTGCCTTGCCGACAGTCACTGCGACCGGGGCATTCCAGCATTACTTCGAGATTCCCAAGTCCGTCATGGTATTGCCCGCAGAGATGAATATTGACCCGACAACCGGGCAAAGCCTTGGACCTTTACGTTTAAAAATTCAACAGGGCATGGAGAATATTGCCACAACAAGTGTTGAATTGAATCAGACTTTATGGGCCGGTGGGAAAGTTGGTTTGGGCTTGAAAGCGGCGAAAGAATACCGAAACCTGAGTGAACTTAGTGTTGATGTTGCACGTGAAGATTTGCGTGTGAGCCTGACAGAAGCTTTCTATGCGACTGTGCTCGCTGAAGAGGCTTTGGAAGTCACATTGGAATCGTTCGAACAGAGTAAAGCATATTTCGAACAAGTCAAATCCATGAATGATCAGGGTATGGTGAGTGAATACGACCTGATCCGTTCGGAAGTGATGGTTGCCAACATGCGTCCGCAGGTCACGGCAGCCGCGACAAATGTTGATCTCTCTTACAAGGCTCTGAAGAATCTTCTTGGCATCAACCTGAACAAAGAAGTTGTTGTTGAAGGTGAACTGGAAGACTCGGGCGAATTATTGCTGGCTTATGATGATGCGGTTCAATTGGCAACCAGCCAGCGTGTGGAATTTCGTCAACTGGACCACAGTATCAACCTGTATAAAATCCAGGAGAAGGTCTACAATAGAAGTTGGTTGTGGCCAAACTTCTTCGCTCAGTTGTCCTGGTCGACAACCGCACAGAGCGAAGACATGAATTTCCCGAAGTATGAATTTCTGGGTGGTTATGGCGCTTTGGTAGGAGTTAGTATTCCTTTGTTTGATGGTCTTTCATCTTACCACAAGGCTCAACAGGCAAAGGTTGATGTTCGCAACACGATGCGGCAACGATCGCAATTGGAGCGAGGTGTTCAGTTGCAGGTGTATGCTGCGCAACGTGAATACGAGAAAGCGCAGGAACAGTTAAAGGCAGCGCTTGATGCCCGCAACCTGGCCGAACGTGGCTATGATATTGCACAGGTCAGGTATAAAGAGGGAGTAGGTACGCAGTTGGAAGTGCTCGATGCGCACCAGGCATTAAGTGGAAGCAAGGCGAACGTGCTGAACGCGAAATACAATCTTCGTGTTGCAAGAGCGGAGTTCGACCGTGCAACGGGTCGTCATTTTTCTGTGTCGGACACGGAATAGCAGGGATAGAGGCAGATCATGATCAAGAAATTTCTTGGCATCGGTGTTGTTGCAGTTATAATCGTTTTTTTGACCTTGGGTGTTTTAAGGTCGCAACAGACCGAAGAAGTGAAGAGCATAAAGAAGATCCAGCGTGAAGAAGGCGTTCCGGTGCTTGCAGAACCTGCGACCCGGTCCAATGTCTACCAGACCCAGAGCTTCTACGGTGATCTTCGTTCAATGGGCGAAATAGAAGTTCCCACGAAACTTGGTGACCGAGTTGTCAAGCTGTACGTGGATGCCGGTGACTGGGTGGAAGAAGGGCAACTGCTTTTTGAACTGGATACAACTTCCAGTCAATCGGCGGTATATCAGCAGCGTCTTGCCGCCAACGATGCCGAAGCGGATTACAACCGTATGAAGGCGTTGTTGGAATCAGGCGCGATCAGCCAGCAGAATTTTGAGAAGACAAAGATGGCCTGGTTGATTGCAGCAGAGAACCTTCGCAGCGCTCAAAGTATGGTGCGCGCTACTGCACCGAAGGCGGGACGCGTCTCCCTGGTGAGTATTCAGGAAGGTCAAGTTCCTGCACCCGGTGAAGTGGCACTTACTATTCTCACCCAGCAACGTCTTGAAGTGACCTTCAATGTTTCCAGTGAAGATCGTAAGAATCTGCGCGTGGGGCAGACTGTTCAGGTACGGCTTTCTTCGGAAGCACATGGTGGGGTTGCGGGAAAGATCACTGAAGTGAGTATCTCTACAGCATCCGGTAGCAGGTTGTTTCCGGTGAAGGCTGTTATCCCCGCGACAGAAGGATTCCATTCCGGAATGCTGGTTGTTGTCGATGTTACTGTTGACAGCAAGGATGATGTTATCGCCGTTCCCCAGGAAGCTGTTCTTGACCGTGGTGACGGCCCTTTCCTGGTTGTCATTGACAATGGTCATGCAACTTTCCAGGATGTAAACCTTGGTCTCCGTGGCGGCCAGGATGTTGAAGTAATTGCCGGTCTAAACGAGGGACAGACCATTGCGATATATGGTCACGCCACTTTGCAGGAAGGCGACAAGGTGAAAATCGTCAGCGAGAACGGCAAGGGCTGATAATTCCGAACGATCCCAAGAGGACACGGTTACATGGTACTTTCAGATATTTCGATCAAACGACCAGTCATGATGACGATGGTGGTCATGACGTTCGTTGTGATCGGTTTCTTCAGCATGGGGCGGCTCGGGATAGACTTGATGCCCGAGATTGACCTGCCTTACGTCACAGTAATGACGATTTATCCCGGTGCAGGACCGGAGGAAATCGAGACACTGCTGAACAAGCCGATGGAAGAGGAAGTCAGTGCGGTTAGTGGTGTAAAGAACCTGTTCTCAGTTGCCCAGGAAGGCGTTGGTATGATCATCGTCGAGCTGCAACTGGGAGAAGATGTTGATATCCGAGCAATTGATATCAAAGATAAAATTGATGGAATTCGTACGAATTTGCCGGATGATATTGAGGAACCGGTTGTTCAGAAGTTTGATATGGGCGCGGAAGCCATTATCAGTCTTGCAGTAACAGGTCCATATCCGCTGGAAGACTTGTATGTTCTCGTCGACAAGACGATCAAACCTGAACTCGCAAAGATATCAGGTCTGGCGAGTGTTGACGTGCTTGGCGCCAAAGAGCGTGAAATCAAGGTTGTCGTTTCCAACCAGAAACTGCGCGCTTATGGACTCAGCCCGTTGCAGATTTCAGCAGCATTAGCCCAGTCAAACCTGACACTTCCTTCAGGGCGTATTCTGTCCGGCCGCAAAGAGTATACGTTGCGAGTGGACGGTGAGTACACATCTGTCCAGGAGATTGCCAATACACGGATTCAGACCTCTTCAGGTGAAATTCCGTTGAGCAGCATAGCCACGATCATTGATGATTTCGAAGAACGTCGCGATATGGCCTGGTTCAACGGTGTGGAGACGATCGGTCTGGACCTGGTCAAACAGAGTGACGCGAATACGGTTCAGATTGCCAACGATGTCTATGCTACTCTGGCAAGGATGAAATCTGTTTTGCCGGAAGGCGTAAAGATTGAAGTGGCAAACGATACCAGCGACTTTATCAAGAATTCGGTTGCGGACGTTTCCAGCAACCTGGTGCTTGGTATTCTGTTCACGGCTATTGTTCTGTTCATGTTTCTCCATAGCTGGCGTGGCACCATTATCGCTGCTGTGGCAATGCCTGTATCCATTATTTCGACATTCGTACTGGTTGATGCGGCCGGATTTACCCTGAACATGATGTCTCTGATGGGATTGTCAATTTCAGTAGGTATTCTTGTTGTAAACGCCATTGTGGTGCTAGAGAATATTGAACGCTTGCGAGTGAAAGAAGGACTCGACCAGGCCACTGCAGCTTCACAGGGCACAAGCGAAGTCGCTATTGCAGTTGCGGCATCAACCCTGACGAATGTTGTAGTATTTACCCCGATGGCCTTTATGGCCGGGATTATCGGGCCGATTTTTCGTCAGTTCGGGCTTACGGTTGCATTCGCAACCATTTTCTCCCTGCTGATCAGTTTCACCCTGACCCCGATGATGGCGTCGCGCAAGATCAAGGCAAATGTCTACGTTTTCGCTGCCATTATCATGGTTGGCGCGGTTTATTTCTTCCTGGGTACAATCGCCACAGTCATCACGTCGGTTGTAGTTCTGATTATGGTCATAGCAGAACGTCTTGGGCTGGTGAAGAAGTTCAGCAAGCTATGGGATAGTTGGTACGATGAACTGGCGGACGATTATCGCAATGTTCTCAAATGGTCTTTAGGGCACAGGTGGATAGTGCTGGGGATCGTTGGGATTATGTTCGTGTTTGGGCTATTCCTGTTCGGTTTCATCGGATCGGAATTTTTCCCAAGCAGTGATCAGCGCATGTTCAGTGTGGCTCTTGAGATGCCTGCCGGAACCAGGTTGGAAGAGACCAACAGGGTTTTGAAGCGCATCGAAGAAGAAGTCAACAAGTTCCCGGAAGTAGAAAAGGTCTATACCTCATTGGGAACTAATAATGCAGGCGGCATGGGCGGCGCGACAGGTGTTCAGTATGGCACCGTTCTGGTCAACTTGTATGATGCCAATGCTTCCTCGGACGGCAAACCTTTCCAGGCAACTTCAGATTTGTTGAAGGAACTTCGTCCAAGGCTTGCGGATATTCCTTCAGCATCAATTGTTCTGGCCGAGCGTTCAATGATGGGTGGTGGTGGATCATCTTCTGATATTGAACTTCAGCTCCAGGGCAGTAATTCGGATGATCTGGCTGAAGCTGCCGAGAAGACAATCGCTCTTGTCCAGGCAACCGGACGTGCTGTTGATGTTCGCAGTGACTGGGTAATCGGTAAACCGGAAGTCGTGGTTTATCCGGATCGGGTACGGTTACAGGACGTGGGAGTTGCGGTTACAGATATTGCCATGACACTGCGTACGCTGTACGAAGGTGGCGTAGGGACTCGCTATCGTGAAGGTGGCGATGAATACGACGTTCGCGTGCAGCTTGATTCACTGGACCGTAATCAGATTGATCGTGTTGGCGATATCCTGATTCCCAGCGCGAAAGGCTTTGTACCGTTAAAAGATCTGGGACGGATTGAGTATGGCACAGGGCCGACACAGCTAACCCGTAAGAACAAACAGCGTATGGTTACCGTTTCAGCCAATGTTGCTTCTGGTACAATGGGCGAATTGCAGAAGATGATTGAGGAGAACCTGCAGCTCGAACAAATTCCGCCTTCACAGCAGATGCGTGATATGCTTAGCGGTACAAGTAGTGTTGGCGCCAGACCAAGCCCTGTATTGCCTTCAGGTGTAACGGCTTATTTCGGCGGTATGTCGGAAATGATGGCCGAATCATTCGCCAGTATGTTTCAGGCGTTGATCCTGGCTGTCATCCTGACCTATATGCTTCTGGCTGCGATCCTTGAAAGTTACAGGTTCCCGTTCATTATTATGACCACGCTTCCGTTGGCGTTGATCGGTGTATCCATGTCGCTGGTGATGACAGGCAAGCCGATTTCCATGGTTTCCATGATGGCGATCATCATGCTTGTCGGTATCGTGGTAAACAACGGTATTCTGTTGATCGACTATACGGCTCAGTTGCGCCAACGCGGCTATGGTTTGATTGAAGCGATACTTGAAGCCTGCCCCATAAGGCTGCGTCCTATCCTGATGTCCACAGTTGCAACCGTACTCGGTATGCTTCCGCTGGCGTTGGGGATTGGTAAGGGTGGCGACTTTCGTAGTGCGATGGCGATTGTGGCGATTGGTGGTTTGATCGTATCGACAGTTCTGGCGCTGGTATTGATTCCTGTCCTGTTTGCGTCCATGGAAGCCAAAGGCGAACGCAAGCGGTTGGAAGCTGAAAAAGCCTAGTACTGCTTCATCCCGATAGAAATCTATTTTTAAGCCGGTCCATTTGGGCCGGCTTTTTAGCTCTGATCGAACAGATCAGGGGTAATTGCTTGAGATCGAAACGCTTCTAATAATTTGCGTTGAGCTTGATGGACAGGATACTCTGCGAGGTTATCAGGATTGCACCAGGCAACCTTATCACAGTGAAACAGTTCGAATATAGCACCGTTTTCAGGCATTCTGATCTGATTGCGCAGAAGTCTGAATCCGTTCAGTGATAATGAAAAATGGCTGTAGGCATGTTTGATTTGTACTACCGGTAAACACGAGGTTTCCGGTGACATCTTCAGAAAAGCTGCAACCCTTTGACACGTTTCATTTTTATCAGTTTTGGCAGTCAGCACAATAGTTGGTAATTCCCACATACCGCCCAGCATTATATCGTCAGGACGTTTGACCAGAAGAATTTCACCTTGGTCATTCTCGATATAGAACGCCAACCCTGTTTTTAACGGGGGCTTACTTTTCGGTGTGCGAACGGGAAGGTCGTTTTGAAGGTTTTCTGCGAACGCGCGGCAATACTTTTGTACAGGGCATTGCTGGCATTTTGTGCTGTTTTTCTGACATAGCAGGGCGCCGATTTCCATGATAGCCTGGTTGTAGTCACCCGGTTGTTCCGGTGATACAAGTCTGGCGGCAAGTCCTTCGATTGACTGTTTCGTTCTGGTTGTATCAATGGACTCCATGATTCTGAACAACCGCGCATAAACACGAAGCACATTGCCGTCCACTGCCGGAATTGTGATTCCGAAAGCGATACTCGCAATTGCGCCTGAAGTGTACGCGCCAATTCCCGGAAGCGTTCGTATACTGTCAGCATCTTTCGGGAAGTTGCCATTATACTTTCGGACAATTTCGATTGCCGCCTTCTGCAGGTTTCTGGCTCTGCGATAGTAGCCAAGTCCTTCCCAAAGTTTCAGTAGTTTCTGTTCATCCGCTTCAGCCAGCGCCTGTAGATCAGGAAAGGCCGTCAAGAACCTGTTGTAAAAGGGGATAACCGTATCTACGCGCGTCTGCTGCAACATGATCTCTGAAACAAGGATGGCATAAGGCTCACGTGTATGCCGCCAGGGCAAATCGCGAGCGTTCCTGCTGTACCATGCCAGGACTTCAGTTTGCAGGTCAGCGACTTCGTTGTCTTTCGGTATCCACTTGCTCATGCTTCAATGTAATCAATTGAAATCATGGCAGGCAGGGTGGAGCAAGAATCGGGTTTGTCGAATGGAAAATCCCTGAAACCGTGTTTCACCCTTTGCATTTCTTCATCTTTTCCCGTATCTATTCTTACTTCGCATTTATCGTGTAACCAGTAAAGGGAATTCGGATGAGTGCAGCGGCCACAGTAAGCAGATCTCACCCCAAGGGAATGCCTGTTCTCTTCATGACAGAGATGTGGGAGCGTTTCAGTTTCTACAGCATGCGTGCGATTTTTGCACTCTACATGATTTCGTCAATTGATGAAGGCGGTCTTGGTTTCTCCGGCGATAAAACCAACAACATATACAGTCTCTATGTGGGGCTGGTGTACTTTACGCCCTTTATCGGGGGCTGGTTGGCTGATCAGTACCTTGGGATCAAGCGTTCTGTGACGGTTGGCGGTATCCTGTTTATGATCGGGCACCTGTTGCTCGCGTTCAGACCGCTACCGTTCTTCTTTGCTGGCCTAATTTTCCTTCTGTTGGGGAATGGCCTTTTCAAGCCGAACATCTCAACCATGCTGGGCAACCTCTATCGCAAGGTTCCGGAAAAACGCGATGATGGCTACAATATTTTCTACATGGGCATCAACCTCGGCGCATTTATTTCCCCGCTGGTTGCGGGATATCTGCGCATTCAATATGGCTGGCATTATGGATTCGGCGCCGCCGCCATCGGCATGGTCTTTTCCATGATTGTATTCTGGAGTCTGCAACGCCTGGTAAAGGAAGGGGATCATCCGCCGGGATACAAGCTCCGTAAGATGAACCTGGACAAACCACAGGAAGTGGACAAATCAGATCCGAAGAAGGATCGTGATCGTATCGTCGCCCTCGTGATCATTTTTGTAATCGTCATCTTCTTCTGGATGGCGTTTGAACAGCAGGGGCTGACTCTGACTTTCTGGGCACAGCAGGCGACCAATACCGCAATCGCGCCTGAGATGTTCCAATCTGTAAACCCGATGTTTATTCTCCTGTTGACCTTCCCGTTAGTGACATTCTGGGGGCTGCTTCGTCAATTCGGCAAAGAGCCAACAACTGCCGCCAAGATGTTCATCGGCATGTTGTTGAGCGTCAGTGCTTTTGTCCTGATGGGCGTTGCGGCCATGATGGGTGGCAACAACGGGCATGTCAGTGTGATGTGGCTGGTGATATCGTATGCCTTGCTGACTTCGGGCGAGTTGTGCCTTTCGCCGATGGGGCTGTCACTGGTGTCCAAACTGGCGCCGAAAAGCAAGCTTGGGATGATGATGGGCGGCTGGTTTGTAGCTTCCGGCATTGGCGGAATGTCATCCGGGCAGATCGGCCACCTTTGGTATCGGATGAGCCATTCCAGTTTCTTCTTCCTGATTGCCGGTATTCTCGGCGTGATCGCACTGGTATTGCTGACACAGTTACCACGCCTGAACCCGATCATCCGCGATGCAGAGCAGGAAGCTGCGCAGTCCTACGAAGCGACTGGCGCAACTCAAACTGAAGGAGCCTGAGATGAAACAGCGATTCATTGCCGTTCTAATCCTGATTCTGACCGTGGTCCTGATAGGGGTTGTCCTGTATCTGAGCACACATGATAAGGTTGAACAAGCGCTGGCCATTAACCAGTACCAACTGAGCAAAGGCAGGATTGTTCATCTTATTGGGATAGAAGCGCCTTCGCAGGACGAGTTTGAAACGGCAGGTTTGGACTACGATGCTGTCATCCAGGACATCACCAGCCTGGTGACTGCACATGAAGTAACCCTGGAGTTTGAAAGCAGTTTTGAGCCGGATTCTTCCAGTGTCGATTTGCATGCCTACATGGTGCTTCATGACGGATCAGACCTGGGTAAGCACTTGTTGGAGAAGGGGCTGGCACGAGCCAACGAAGAGCACACGCACCCGCAAATGGGCCAGTACCTGGAATATGAGCAAGCGGCTGCGGATGCGGGTGTAGGTATCTGGAACCGTTCTGATGATGAAGAAGTTCAAGATGATGAAGCTACAGACCAGATGGAATAGAGAGTTCAGAAAGGCGTAACAGAGGCTGTAAGCATGCGTCGTTATTCACTTTTTCTGCTGATTGTCGGGCTGTTGTCCTTGCTGGCATTGGCTACCGGCGCCTATGCCGGTGGAGCGGAAATACTGTTTACGGCGTGTACGAATGGAGTAATGGAAAACTGTGGCTGTCCCAACGATCCTCTTGGGGCGATGGAAAAGCGAAGTAGCGAGATCATGCGCAGACGTCAGCTTGGGGACGTGCTGCTGCTTGATTCAGGTGATTTTGTTCCGCCGCTTCATGATACCGTTGCAACTCCCTTCATCGTTGAGGCCATGCGAGTACAGGAATACGACGCCATCGGATTAGGCGACCAGGAGTTGATCCAGGGGCCGGAAATGATGGCGTTAATGATGGAAAAACTGCCCATTGTGAATGCCAACCTGGTTTATTCGGATACGCATAAGCCTGTTGCGAAACATGCGTACCGTATAATCGAAAAAGGTGGCGAGAAATATTTTGTGACTGCCATTTTGGATAAACAGACCTTGCGGTATATGGCGCCAAGACTGATAAACTATGTAACCGTGCTAGATCCTGACAGCGCTCTGGAAGCTGTACTGAAACATGCACCGGCTGACGCCAAGGTTATTGTCCTGTCGCATGCTGGTGAAGACATCGATGCTGAAAAAGCAAACCAATGGAAAGGGGTAGACTTGATTATTGGTGGTCACTCGCAAAGCCTGTACAGAGAACAGTCGGGTATGGACCGTAGAGGAAAGATACCCGTTGTACAATGTGGCAGCAACGCGCGATACTTGGGGGTTGCACAATTCAAAGGTAGCCGGGTACGAACGGAACTGATTACAATCAAAAGGGAATTCCCGGATGATCAACGTATCCTTGACCAGGTAGTCAAACTAAAATCGAGAAGACGACAATTCGGCGATTCCTATTCGCATTAATTCCTGCTTGAATTATTTCCACCTGAAAACATGCACATATCCTCTCTTCATCCGAGCATACTTTATTGCCCTGTTTTTTTTTAAGCTGTACCTTTCAACTTCGCATGACGTATTCGTAAATGTATCGGGACAAGAACACAGGGAGCTCTCGATATATTGCGGCAACCCGGGTTGGGAAAATACGGCAAAAGGGGATGGCCCATGCTGATGAACAGGCTGAAAGCACGGCACACAGCAGTGATGTTGCTGGTGGTAGGGCTGGTGTTGTTCGGTGTGCAGTTTGCATTCGCGCAGGATGAACACCACGAAGGACATGAGGCAGCGGTACAATCTGAAGAAGGGGTGGACGCGCATCATGATATAGGCGCCCAGGATTCTCCGGTGGAAGTTGATCCGGAAGCGGACCTTGAGCATATGGAGCATGAAGAGGCGGCTCATGGTGAGGGACATGGCGAGCATGGCGGCGGACATCGAAATATTGGTGAAGAACTGCCA
Source organism: bacterium (assembly GCA_963669175.1). GTDB lineage: Bacteria > Electryoneota > Electryoneia > Electryoneales > Electryoneaceae. The sequence goes on along the minus strand of OY769902.1, from coordinate 3,440,176 downwards.
CTGTGGAGTGCGATTCCATTTGCTGGAATCCTGCTTTCCATTGCGCTCTTCCCGCTGTTTGCTCCCCATTTCTGGCATCATCATTTCCCCAAGATTTCATTGTTCTGGGCGCTCGTATTTGCGATCCCGTTCCTGATTTTCTATAAAGGGGAAGCGGTTCACCAGATTGCCCACATTTACCTTGCGGACTATATCCCGTTCATTGTTCTTCTGCTTGGATTATTCACCGCTTCCGGTGGTATCCTGTTGCGTGGAACTTTGGTCGGGAAGCCGGCTACGAACCTGATGTTCCTGATCATCGGTACAGTACTGGCTTCCTGGATGGGAACAACCGGCGCATCAATGCTCCTGATCCGTCCCGTGATTCGCGCCAACAAGGCCCGCAAGAGCAAAATGCACGTCATCATCTTTTTTATCTTCCTGGTCAGCAATATTGGTGGTTCCCTGACGCCATTGGGTGATCCGCCGCTGTTCCTGGGCTTCTTGCATGGGGTGCCGTTCTTCTGGACCATGCACTTGTTGCCAGAGTTGGGATTTGCCGCTGTCTGGCTTCTGATCCTTTTCTTTGTGGTTGACACAGTTCTCTATAATCGCGAGAAGGACAACCTCGAGAAATCTCTGGCTGAACATGGCGAAAGCGAACCGATCAAGCTGGAAGGTCTTCACAACCTGATTTTCCTGCTTGGCGTGATGGGCGCTGTTCTGTTCAGCGGCCTGGTTCACTTCGGGCAGGTTACACTGCTGGGCGTACATATTGAGTACAGTTCGATTGTACGTGACCTGTTTATCCTGATGATGGTTTACCTGTCGGTGAAGACAACGTCGAAGAAGATTCGTGACGATAACGGTTTTACCTGGTTCCCGATTCAGGAGGTGGCTTACCTGTTTGCCGGGATCTTCATGACCATTATCCCTGCACTGGCCATCTTGAAGGCCGGGGAAACCGGCGCTCTGGCCAGCCTGGTTGCCGTTGTGAAGGAGCCCTGGCAGTTCTATTGGGTCACAGGCGCACTGTCATCCTTCCTGGATAATGCACCGACATACCTGGTATTTTATAACCAGGCGCAGGGACAATTGGTGAATGCCCTGACCGCAGCGCCACCGGAATGGTTACTGGCCAAGCCGGACTGGTTGCCCGAAATGAGTATGTTAAGCAGTGTGACGTACCAGGATATGCTGGTCAACAAGATTCTTACGCACCAGGTTCCGCATGGTCCGCATACGGATATGTTTGTCGCGCGTCTGACCGCGATTTCCGTGGGCGCCGTGTTCTTTGGCGCCATGACTTATATCGGCAATGCTCCGAACTTCATGGTTCGCAGCATTGCTGAAGAAAACAAGATCACCATGCCGAGCTTCTTCGGATATATGCTCTGGTCACTTGGTATTCTTGGAACACTGTTTATCGCAGTTACATTCGTCTTTTATTTGTAGCATGAACCTGTAACCTTCCCGTGATAACGGGAGGGAGGAGGCTACGATGTTTAAACATATTTTGTTTCCTACAGATACTTCGGCGATGTCCAACGGTGGCTTCCAGGCGGCCGTGAACCTGGCGAAGACTTATGGCGGAAAGATTACTGTTCTGAACATTCACGAAGAGTTTCTGAATAAGTCAGAAATGCAATTCCTGCGGATCAGTCCTCAGTCGTATCAGGACTACATGGCGGAGCGTGCAACTGCCAGTCGTAAGATCATCGATGAGATGATTACTGCGGAGAATGCGGGTGAGATGTGTACAGTTTTGCTTCGTGAAGGCTCGCCACGCGAGAGGATCACCCAGGTCGCGGAAGAGATTGACGCGGATGTGATCGTGATGAAATCCAAGGGGCGCACCAACTTGAAGGAAGCGTTTCTGGGTTCTGTTGCGGAACATGTGGTACATGTATCAACAGTTCCGGTGCTGGTGTTGAAATAGTTGTGGGAGTGGCCGAGAGCCATTGTCTCAACAGGGTTTGACTTTAGATAACGATCTCCGCTATATTCGCGTTTCCAGCGGATAAAAGCGGATGGGGCCTTAGCTCAGCTGGGAGAGCGCCTGAATGGCATTCAGGAGGTCAGCGGTTCGATCCCGCTAGGCTCCACAAAGAAGCTCGAGCAGCCGATGACGAGCAGTGTTATTTGGACAGCGGTACTGATTACACTTTGCAGTGTGATCATCTTCGTTTTCATGCGTGCCGGACGCCAGCAGCAGCAGAAGTACCGTAAGCTGCGCAAGCGTGTGCGAAACAAAGCCCTTTATGGCTGGGACAGCGCTGAGGCCATTGGGGAGGAATCGCAGGCAGCGGAAGAAGCGACAGACGGTTCTTTGGAAGGTTCGGATCCCGAGCAGGAAAAACCGTAGAGGGCAAGTCTGATACCATTGAGAGCCATTTTCGGTCTCGGTGTGGGTTGTCATCGGCTTTTTGAAGTTTTACATTTGTGTGATGTAAGGTGATGCGAGAGTAGCTCAGTTGGTAGAGCTCCACGTTGCCAACGTGGTTGTCGCCGGTTCGAGTCCGGTCTCTCGCTCCAGAACCGCCAGGAAACGGCCTAAGTTTTAAACGACTGCTGGGAGTGTTGCGGCAGTCGTTTTTTGAATCCGTACAACCGTTTCCTTTTCTTTGATCAGGTGGGCCGGGCGACGTAGCCAAGTGGCTAAGGCGGTGGTCTGCAAAACCACTATTCGCCGGTTCGAATCCGGCCGTCGCCTCCAGGAGAGGGACGGATCGAAGTTTAACCGTCCTGATTCGTTCTTAACAGTCGTACCTTCCGCCGGGGTGGTGGAATGGCAGACACAGGAGACTTAAAATCTCCCGGGGGTATCCCCGTGCCGGTTCGAGTCCGGCTCCCGGCACCGAAGTTTCGGGGGCACGGTGAAGCGCCAGCCACCTGAACGCGGACATGGGCGATTAGCTCAGCTTGGTTAGAGCGCTGTCTTGACATGGCAGAGGTCACTGGTTCGAGTCCAGTATCGCCCACATTTTCAGTAAGTATCTTAACAGGAATAACAGGGAGAAACGCTCATCGCTTTACGGGAACGTGGTGGGGCTATTGCCGCCCCTTCAGCACATCGGGTTAATGAACAGATCCAGGTGCGAAAGGTTCGGCTGATTGACCCAGAGGGAAATCAGGTCGGCATTACCGATACGCACAAAGCGCTAAAAATGGCGCAGGAGCATGAGCTGGATCTGGTTGAAATCGCCCCCAAGGCAGAACCGCCCGTGGCGAGAATAATGGATTACGGCAAGTTCCTGTATGATTTGGCGAAAAAGGAGCGTATTAGCCGTAAAAAAGGGCATCAGACACAGATCAAAAAAATCCGTGTCACTCCCAAGATTGATGATCACGATTTTGAATTTAAACTCAAAGCGGTACGCGGGTTCATTGACGACGGCGACAAAGTGAAAATTACGGTTCTGTTCAAGGGCCGTATGGTCACTCATAAAGATCTGGGTCGTGAGGTCATTGACCGCTTTGTTGAGTCGACTGCGGATGTTGCCAAGGTCGAAGGCAAGGTGCAGATGGAAGGCCAGCGCAACATGGTGGTCACCCTGCAGAAGAAGTAAAAGGGAAGGTCGATAGAAATGCCGAAGATGAAGTCAAACCGTGCAGCAAAGAAGCGTTTCCGTAAAACGGGAACCGGCAAGATTCGCTGCAACCATAGCTACAAAAGCCATATTTTGACCAAGAAGCCGCGCGGCCGTAAGCGCAAACTGCGCAAAGCCGGTCTGGTTGCCCAGGTTGATGTGCCACGCGTCAAGAAGTTGATCGTTTAACAGGAAGCAGTACTCATGCCACGCGCAACGAACAATCCAGCGTCCAAGCAACGCCGTAAGAAAGTCTTCAAGCACAACAAGGGCTACTTCGGACGCGCGAAGAATACCGTAAGGGCCGCAAAGCGTGCCTATGATCGTGCCGGTCAATTCTCTTTCCGTGACCGTCGCGTCCGCCGTCGTGAAATGCGTAAGCTGTGGATCACACGTATCAACGCAGCCGTCCGCATGCACGGAATGAGCTATAGCGAGTTCATGTTCAAGATGAAAGAAAAGAACATCGAACTGGACCGCAAAGCCTTGGCATTCCTGGCCTTCACCGACGAAGCCGCCTTCGGCGCACTGGTCGAACAGGTCAAAGCCGCCTAACTACGGTACTAGAGAAGTTTTCAGCACGTTTGCTGCGAGTGGCCTTCCTGAATAGGGAGGTCACTTTCTCTGTCTGTAGTTGTAAAGTTTGAAAGTTGAAAAGTTCTGAAGTTGTTGAAGGGAATTAGCTATGCCTTGATGCAGTGTATATTGTAGGTACACTAAACGACTGCATGCTGAACTATCCTATTCTGTCATCCCCGGCTTGAACGGGGATCTCGTTGTTTTACGAATAAATGTCTAAGCTGTAGAAACGCCAGAAAATAATAGCGAGCAGGGAAGAGCGGTTGTTCTTTTACCTTTTTCACTTTCCACTTCAGAACTTATATTCACCGTTGATTCCTGGGCTGAGAAAGAGTCCAAGGCCTAAAGTCTTATACAAACTATATTGCAATGTCATCCCCAGCGAAGGCGGGGATCTGCTCCGTAGGACGTTCAAACATATCTACGAAACCATGCTCAAACATCACAAATCCCTGAAACAGTGGTTGAAAGAGTTTGACACCAATCCGGACTGGAAACGTGTCCTTGTGCTGATGGACTCGTCGGACGGCTGGCTGGTGGAAGCGGAAACGAACGATGTAATCGTAACCATGGACCTGCACCGGGATGGAAGCATGCACGTGATGAAAACGGTGCAGAAACATGATCAGTAAATAGAAACAGGGGATATGCGCTAATTCGCTATTTTCTTGAAGGTTATATCCTCCCAACGCGAAGTTCCAAGACTACCGGTAAAACCGGAAATGGTGAATTGGTCAAGCGAATCGTTAATATTAAAATTCATTACCTGGTCTTCAGGAGGATAGCCATAAAACCAGCCATAAGTACCTCTTATAACCTCAGTCAAAAAATCCACATCAATATGGTTCTCATCAATTATCTCAACGAATAACTCGTAATGGTATTGCTCGTAGATCATTCGTCGGGCATTCACCAAAGCGCCAGGAATCTCCGACTGCTCATAGGGCTCAAGCAGGAAATACAACGTATCTGTCGAATCCGCACTATTCACCCAGGTGGAACCTGCCAGATCATCGGCAACATTCAGAAATGGATTCTCATTCTCGTAGTCATCGTCATCATCATCACTACAACCAAACATGAATAAGCATATCATCACAATTGGAATGAGCATAAGAATCTTATTGTGACTTGATGAAAAACATCGCTGTACGAACCCCATCGAACCCTCCGGGAATGGTAATCGCGAACCGGGCAAACACGTTTCAATCATATCACTTCTTTTGAATCCTTTCAAAAAATACGCCCACAGAGCAAAGATACACAACTCTAATAAAAGAACGCACAGCTATTTGTCTTGGATAAAATCCACTGGGGGCTTAGCAATTTGCTAGTAATGTATTTATACTGGGATATTGCACAATTCAACATTTGCCAGGGAGGATGGATGCGGCAATTTGTCAGCAATATCTTGAAAGACAGAAGTCCGGAAGAAAGATGGAAAATCATAGCAGCTCTAATATTCTGGGATTTCCTGGGAATACGAGCAATTGCCAGTAGAATATTTGAGCCTTGGAAGTATAAATCATATCTACGTGCAAAGAACCCAAACACAGGCGAATGGGACAAACCACTACCACCACCAACATTTTTCATCTGGTTTCTCGGAATTTATGTCGCCCTGTTCGGTATCGCCTCACAACGCTATGAGAACAGAATAGATATTATAGAAAACAGGATCAGCTCCGTTGTGGACCAACTTGGATCACCAGAAAGCCGCGGTAAAGCCTTGGAACGAATTCCCGCAATCCAACAGATGAGTTGCCCTACCAAACCTGACTTGTTTGATCCGATATCAATAGCTTTGGCATTTGGCAATATGTCTAGATACGAAGAAGGGGTGGAGCAAACAAAGGAAATTGTTGAAATATGGAAAGAAAATCTTGACAGCTTGAACCTAGATGGAATTGATTTATCAGGTTGTCAGAATTTATATGAGGCTAATTTTCACAGAACCAATTTGAGCAGTGCTGACCTTAGTAACGTCATCCTAAGAGGCGCAAATCTCAACGGCGTTATCCTAAGAAAAGCCAATGTTAGTGCCTCCAACCTTAGAGATGCGAACCTTAATAGTGCGGACATAAGAGATGCAGACCTTAGCGGTATAAATCTTAAGGATAGTGATCTTCGCGATGCCAACCTCTGTAGCGCGGACCTAAGTAACGCTAACTTATGGAGTGCAAATATAGAAAATTCTATTCTTTGGTACACTAATCTCAGCGGTGCTTACCTTGGTGGTGCAGATCTAAAAACAGGTGGCGCAAATCTTTCCAGAACGCAACTCTGGTGTGCTAATCTTAGTGGCGCTTACCTTGGTGGTGCAGACCTTTGTTATGCTGACCTAAGGCATACACATCTTGAGAAGGTTTTTCTTAGTGGTGCCAACATAGAATGTACTTTACTAGGAAAGGCAGATCTAATTGGTGCTGATCTCAGGGGCGTAATTAATGCTACCGTTGAGCAGCTAGGGCAAGCCGGGACACTATACCAAGCAAAACTTGATTCAGCATTATTAATTCCATTACAAGCGAACAATCCAGAATTGTTCATTCATCCGCTAAGTATAGAAGCAAAGAACGAATGATCCGTCGCAGGTTATTTCAATTACAGAGATGGTCAGTATTGTCTTGCCGATAATCTATATTATGTATAATTGAAGGCGTGTGGTAATTATTTGGTTGTTATTGGGTTATGAAGGTTCCCCTCTCGTACTCACGTGTGGTTAAGTGTGTGGATAGTGACGCCAAGAAATCATCCTGCCTGCCGGGTTGGCTTTCTGCTGGTGTTGTTTCGGGTTACGGAATCGCGTCTGGACGCGCCTGCTTTTCAGGTTGTGTTGCGAAGTGGATTGGTTCTTGTTGGGCAGGTTTTTCGTAGCCCGGCCATGCCTGGCCGGAATTCGTTAATACTCTCCCGTATTTGGAAATCCTGTATCCTGACACACAATGCGGCCTGGATTTTGGACAGTTCCAATATGTCTTCTACTGCGCGTGGTCGGCTTTTAAGTAGAACCTCGAGATCCCCGTTCAAGCCGGGGATGACATGTTGTTGGCACTGTGACATATAAACCGAGAATGGTATATTGGAATGGTGATGACATATTCAAATTGTATTGATGCGAAATCATCCTTCCACGCACAAAAAATCCCCGAACAAGTCGGGGATATCTTTTCACTACAAAGTTGTCTTAACAAAACTGTCTGAAGCTGAAGTCAATACTTTATATAGCGACTGAATCAGTCTTTAGAACTCCATTCTGAGCCGGTTCTGGAACTTACGGATAGTCAGCAGGGCGTCCGCTCCGCTCACGGTATCCGTGGGATGGAACAAGCCGTCCAGGTCCGCGTCCATGATACCACGGTCCACCACGATCGCCGCACCGATGTACGCTGCCGTGCCTTCCGGGATATCTTTAAAACGTGATCTCTCGCCTATATAGTCATTTATAAGATCAGGTTCGTGCAGCGCATCAATCAGGATATTCATCAGGAAAACGGCGAATTCGGCACGGGTGACGTTACGATCCGGATAGAATTTGTTGTCCGGGCTTACTTCCATCACGTCCAGCTCGATAACGTCCTTGATCCAGAGCTGCGCCCAGTTGTCTTGCACGTCACGCGGGAGCTTGATGCCTCCCCCCTGTGATCCTTCATCGTCGCTGGGGACATATTCGTTCAGGTTCGTGGGCGGCACGAAGGTCTGCCCTACAGTTTCAATCGGACGGTTCTTCTTCAGCACTTCACGCAGTTTCAGCTCTTCCATAAACAGGACGGCCAGGTCCGCTCGTGTAATCGCTTCTACCAGGGCAATACGCTTCCCGATCTCGGTACCCGGCGCCGCGCGCTGGATCTTCTGAATGATCTCGTATTGCTTGTCAGCCTTTTCGGACCAGTCATCTTTAAATGCGATGACTTCAGCGAATTTGTTGCCGGCTTCGGTGAATTGCAACGCATCACGGTAGGCCATTCCCCACCAGTAATAGGCTTCGCCCATTCGTGGATTCAGCTTGATTGCTTCTTCGAGATTGTCTTCTACGTTATCCAGCCATTTTTCAGTCTTACCACGCTTCTCGATCAAATAGACCTGTGCACGCGCCACATGGCACCAGGGATCTTTTTTGTCACGGCGGATGGCCTGGTCGGCACGATCATGCGCGACACCGTATTCGCCTTCCAACGCTTCTACGATGGCCAGTCCGGCATATGCCTGGGCAAATTCAGCATCCAGATCCTGTGCACGTTCGAAGGAGATTCGCGCCCCTTCCAGGTCACCACGTTCGATCAGTTCCTTGCCTTTACGGACGTGGTACTGCGGGGTGTCCAGTTCGGATTCTTTGACGAGCTTTTTACTACACCCGGTTCCAAGCGCAAGGCCGAATAAGAGGGCCAATGGCAGCAGTACTCGTATGCTCTTCATGGTGTTTTCTCCACATGTTCAGGTCGCGTTTTCACGACTTTTTCATGTTCAACCGTCATATCCGGACAGAGATCAGCCTCCATCCTGCTATCATCTATAAACAGATTAGTCAACCAGGAATATGACTCGACAGTCCTGCAGGAAAGTCAGGTTTTCACTGACTCCCAGCAGAGTAGCGGCAGACTGATCATCGATAACGACATCCGTACGGTTGGCGCCGGTAACCTCTTTCGCAGACACCACCAGTGGATTGTCACCGATTCTGTCATTCGCACGTGCGTCAGCAATATCGCGCGAGTAGGATGCCATGCCGTACTTCAGCAACCACTCACGATCTACCTGACGCTGACCATATACGATTTCGCCTGTTTCATCAAACACCTGTGGCGCAAGCGCGGGACGCAGTCCCAATCCACGAGCGTCAATGATCAGACCTGTATACACAGTATTGTTGCTGATGGTCCCACCGACCATACGAGGCGACTGGTGGACTTGCGGTAAGACGACATCGTAGAGCTGTCCCGGCCCACGCATGTCCATTTCAATGGTCATGGCCAGGTCACCTTCGGCAGTATAGACCGGATCACCTACCTCGCGGAAGTTCTGTACCATACCCTGAACCCGCATGGTCACCTGGTCCGATTCCAACATGAAATTCCGGACGGTTGTTTCACTGTTCAGGCGTGCGCCTTTAACCGTCTCAAGAATTTTCCTCAATGCATCCAGCTTGGCGGCGCGAACTTTCCCAGGCAGCCCACCTACGGCTCCATCAATCGCGTAGCCGGTAGCTCGAACTGTCTGGTTGGTCCAGTCAATGACACCATCGCCGACATTTTCCGTAACGGCTTGTTGCGCCTGTCCAATCGTTCCCAACACCAGTATGCAGAGGGTCGCGGCGATGCTTCGACGTATGACTCTCATCCTTCCCCTCCTGCTAAACAGCTTTCGTTTCGCTGTAATGTTTGCTTTAATCTTTCAAGATAGGCTGAACACCGGAGGCAACGCAATTCTACCTGCTTCCCAGTGCAAATCCATCTCTCGCTTGTGAATGCCTGTTTCCAGGCCTCTGAACTACTTTGACATTTCTATTTGCAAAGCCTTTGCCAATTCTGGTAAACATCGTTATATCTATGATAATACACAACATGAATATTGTTGGTATTAAACTTGACAGGCAGAATTCGTTGGCAGGATTCACACCTGTGGTTTCTGAGAGGCAAGGAATCAAAGAACTGGATGTTCCCCCTGCTCCCATTAACAAGGTATGCAGAAGAAAAAGCTGGTGGCATGCAAAAGATCACACCAATGGGCCAATTCAGATGGATCGAGGTGTTGTTGGCTTCAGGAATTGCACGCCCCGACGCATAAGTTTACCTGAATGGTGATGAGCAGATCAGTACACTTGGTTCGGGGGGATTAGAAAAAAGAGTGGGGCATTCCCTGGAGCGTGGCCTAATCATCCCTTGACAATCTCGCTGCATTTTACTATACTCAAGGCCTGATCGCGGGGTGGAGCAGTCTGGTAGCTCGTTGGGCTCATAACCCAAAGGTCGCAGGTTCAAATCCTGCCCCCGCTACCAAGAAAGGGACTTGAGAGCAATCTCAAGTCCCTGTTTTTTTAACCACGGTTTTCTTAAGCCAACCTTTGAACAATCTGAACTGTATCACCGAATCATCGAACCAGTTGCACTTTCCTTACCACGCTCTGCCCTGCCGCTTCCAGTTTTACGATATACACCCCACTGGCCATGTTCTTCGCATGCCACTGGGTGTGGTGCAAGCCAGCGGTGCGGTTGCCCTCTGCGATCCGTGCCACCTGTTGCCCAAGAATATTGAACACGGTCAACCGCACATCCCCCGCTTCCGGGAGGCCGTAGCTGATGCGAACCTGGTCATTGAACGGGTTCGGGTAGAGATCATGGATACCGAACTTCACCGGTAGTGTACTGCTTTCGGCTATTTCGTTACCCGAACAACGGCAGACGATCATGAAGTTCTGACGGCTGTCCGCTTCGTTGTTACTGGTGAAGGTGAAGCTATCGGTTGTCCGTAGGTCGATCTCGGTGTTGTCCGGGGTGTAGAGCAGCAGTTCGTAGGCGTCATCAACCATCTCGATCCCCGGCCAGGTCAGCTCCAGTTCTTCGCCCGGCAACTGCCACGTACGCACGGTGAAGTACCACGTCTTGGAGCCGCCGCTGAAATCTGCGCTACGGTAGTCATAGGAATACACATCCGGCATCTCATCACGAGTGCTGTGGTCGAAATAGAGTTGAGCAAATTCTGGGGTGCGTGGGGTGAACTCAAAGGCGTCGAGCCAATCATAGCCGTCGTTGGCGCTGCTGTGGACGCCGATACGGTTCTGCGTGTCACGACGGGGGCCATTGATCATCCGCAGCTCCAACGGCAGCATAAACCCGCCCGGTTCATCCAGCTCAAAATCTGCGCCTTCTGGCTCGCCGCTCAGCAGGTTGGCCGGCATCATCTCAAGTTGGAAGCTATTATCCCCATCGGTCTGCTTGACGAAGAAACCTTCCCAGGCATCAAGGGTGACGTTGTTCGTGCCGTAACACTGCACGTTCTCCCATTCCCCGCTCGAGCCGTTGTAGATATACGCGTAGGAGTTCATGCTGCCGTTCTGAGCGGCGGCGAAAATGGACCAGCGCTGATCATTGGCGTCGTCATAGATGCGCATGCGTCGCCAGTCGGAGGTATAGTTGAACGGATTGGCCACCTGTGTCGCAGCATTGGCGCCCTGGTTCATGCTTAGCTGGCAGGGTGCGCCTTCACTGACTGCACGATTGATCTGGGCCGGTGTGATGTCCAGGGTTAACATGGCCGCTTCTGTCTGGTAAAACCAGTAGCCCAATCCCGGCGCAAAGGCTGGCGGGTTCTGCCCCAGGTCGGTGGGATGATCCGCTTCCCCATAACGGATGTACGTGTTGTTTGCCGCATCCCACTGGCTCAGCCGCCAGGTCACACCGGCGCTTCCGGAAACATCATCCCCGAACAGCGTTGACCAAGAGCCATCGGTTACTTCAACCGGGATGCCGATGAGTGTCCACTGGTTTTGAGGGATGGTACAGTGAATCGTATTTACATCTGGATTCATTGTATTTTCATATAATTGCAATGTTCCTTGGTAGTATTCGGCCGATACCAGGTCCATATCACCATCCTGATCATAGTCAATAGGGCAAAGTGCAAACGGTCTATCCAAAGATGCTACATCCCTTTCCTGAAAGTTCTGGTTCCCATCGTTTTCGAACCAGGATACTTTATTACCATTTTCACTTACTCCTGCAATGTCTAAATCTCCATCATTATCTATGTCCACAATTATTGAATTATATGCATTTAAAAAGCCGTCAATTACGGTATGCGTCTGGAAATTTTGATTTCCATCATTTTCATACCAATTAATACAATGACCTCGCCCCCCACAGGCAACAATATCTTGATCGCCATCCCCATCTAAATCTGTGCCTTTGACATTTGTTGCTCCAGTAAGAGATTGTAAATTATGAATCAAGAATTGTCCACTACCATCATTCTCAAACCAACTTAATTCATCCCAGCGTTCACCCACACGCAAAATATCCATGTCACCATCCGAATCCTGATCGTTCATATAAATATTCTGGCCACCTTCAAAACCATTAATAATATCATGACTAATTGTATAAGTGTTATTCCCCGTATTTTCTATCCATTTAATAGTATTGTATCCTGCTGCAACAATATCCATGTCGCTATCAGAATCTACATCAAATACTATTGCATCAAATGAATATTCTGAATCAAAGTTATTAACTTCATAAGATATATTATAGCTACCTAATGAATTGATATTTTCAAAATATAATATATTATTATCCTCATATGATGCTGAAACAATATCATAATCATTATCATAATTGACATCTGCCACACATACTGATAGTACATTATTGATACTATAACTTATAGAATATTTTAAAAATACATCACTATCATTTTCATACCAATATATACTATCATCTACTGCTGCAGCTACGATCAAATCAGGATCTCCATCACCATCAACATCAGCAGCTTGAATATCTCTAATTCCAAAAATATCATTATCAATAATGCTATTATTCCATGTTACAGACTCATAATGATCGTATACTACTGAATACTTTTCTAACCATATATCCATATTGTTATCTTGATCGTTCTCTCTTTCTCCTCCAATATATATATTGTCTATATCTGTTATAATAGAATTATATTGATCATCGTACTGTCCACCAGCGTATAATGATTCCAATAAATTTCCAGAATAAGAATATATAGATATAACACCATCTTTTCCTCCTGCACCGAAGGATTCCGTATACCCTACAGCTATAATATATTCACCCATACACGTTACTGCTATATATTCTTCATTTTCAGTGCCACCAAAAGTCTCTTCCCATATCACGTTTCCATTTTGGTCAACTTTCAATATATAGGCATCATAATTACCGTTTCCCACAGAATTCGTTCGTCCAACAAGTATGTAATCTCCGTCATTTGTGGATATTACGTCTCGCCCATATTCATTACCTTCTCCCCCATAAGCTTCAGCCCAGAGAAAATTGCCAAGAGAATCTGTCCTGACAAGCCACATATCCCAGGAATCTACAACTGGTTCAGTATGCCCAAAAATGAGAAAACCACCATCACCCAACTGAATATGCTTGTGAACAGATTCTGAACGGCTATTGTAATGTTGCATCCAGTGGAATTGTCCATCGCTCCCTGCTTCCATCAAGCAGAAATCCCAGTATGTAACATCGCATTTTCCAGCGAGAGAAAATCTACTTTCGTCAATCTCAATTATAGAGTAACAATGATCATAACCTCCGTTATTATAAGTATATGAATTTGCAAAGGAACCTTCTGCAGTGAAAAAGGCAAGGTAGAAATCCCCTACAGCATTTCTATCTCCTCCAACAGCGAATCCGCCATCATTTTTACATACAATATTCAAACAACGATCCCAACCATTTTCCCAATTACTCGTTGACCAAAGTTCATTTCCAGTAGAATTATCAAGTTTATATATTGCGCCATCCCACTGACCATCACCATAAGAGGATCCAAATCCCCCTATAACAACATGTCCATCATTGGCCAGAACAACAGATTGTCCATAATCATTGCCGTCGCCTCCGTATACTTGGCTCCATTCTAGAGTTAACTGGGCCTTGGCGTAAAACGCCATACATAGCAATGACATCAAAGCAATGTGTCGTTTCATGATTCCTCCTCCTTAACGCTTTAGACCGTACCCAGTGCATAGCATCACATCCTATTGTTACATGAATTGCCAAGAATATGATTATTAGAAAATCATTATCATTCCACATTTCATGCTGATTTATGATATTCTCAAGTTACCAGAATTATCAGTCCTGCTAATATTTTGCAAATAATACCAGAATAGCCATATTGCCCTAAAAATATTATGTCGTCATTCAAAATGTTGGGCTATTATCATATGTCAAAGTATAGAATAAAGATAATATACTATTCGCTAAATACAAGACCTATTTGGTATTTTATCTAAAATGCTAAAAGCAATGTTGCTTAGAATCATCTTGCCGGATGAATAAATAACACAAAGTACCGAAAGGGACACAGAAAGAGTCATTACGCATAAGCATACGATTATTATACAGTATTTGTAGGCTGCAAGAGGTTGTCGAGCTGGTATGGCGTCAATCTGTGAGGCGTTTTTGAATGAGTTCTCTTCTTAGCATCTTTGCCAAATTAGTCGATTCTGATAAATTCAATATTTAAACAGCGGGTATCCCTTTTTCAGTCGGGAATGGATTGGCATAGCGCATAATGAACGCTTCAAGGAGTAATTGCAGTTGAGATTGCGCTGGCACCGCCCCTTTTCTACCCTTTTTAAACAGAGACAAAAGAACCCGCAGCAGTTTTCGCAGGTTCAGGCCGCACGCGGCCAGCATCACGTTAATCTGATCGCCGTCTTTCCCCTTCAACCGGTTTCTGTTTAGCCTGTGATCATCCTTCAGGTGACCGATCACAGGTTCGATGGCCGCTCGTCGTTTGAACCAGCGTTTTTCCGAACGACTCAGCTTTTTGCGTTTCCAATTGACAACGTGAACCATGCTTTCACCCGTGTAGTTGTGACCACGATAGCCTTTGTCGCAGTATGTTGCGGACGGCACGACTCCGGTCAGACGCTGCATCTGCTCCAGGGACTGCGCCAGCGTATGCCCGTCATAGGGATTGCCGTGAAAAGCCAACGCGCCAACCACCCAGTTGCCTGCACTGGTCGTGACAATACCGGCTTTGCAACCAAACTCGTACTTCTTATGCACTTTACCCTTGGCGATGCACTCCACGTCCGGTTCATGCACACTGTACAGCTTGTTCTTGTCCGTACGTGCCTGCTGAAGAAGACGCTCCGCCAGGACAAGCAAGCGACGAAGGGCCTGGGAAGCGGTGTCCGGAAGCTTTCGTCCAATGTCCCGATACACACAACCCAACTGGGTCTTCAGGCGTTTCGTCTCTTTCGCGGCGCGTTTCATCTGGCGGGCATGACCGTAGCGATGTTGCATCAACAGGGTCTTTTTACCAACCTGTGCGTAACTTTGACGAAGATGAATACCGTCACGTTTCGCAAGCCTGACAAGGCATTCACGCATGCGGTGATAGAGACGGGCATCTGTCGGAAAACGGATCGCCTTCTCCTGTACGGTCGTGTCAACATTCACACGGGAAAGATCACCCATGGTCAAGGCTTTCATCGTACGGGCAGAATGAAGCGTCTGTTGAAGAAGAAATTCCATGCCTTTTTCGCCAATCCGTTTCCGCCAGCGAACCAGGCTGCTCGGGTGAAGTGGAAACTCGTGCTGAAAATGGTCAAACCCGCAGAAATACTGCCAGTACGGGTTGTCCACCCACGCTTCCACCACCGCCTCATCGCTGAGATTGTACATGCGGGACAAGTAGCTCAAGCCCACCAGCAGACGGATCGGAAGCCCCGGACGACCTCGTTTTTCAAAGTACAAGGCGCCAAATTCTGACTCGAACGCCGACCAATCCATGCGGTCGGCAAGCAATACCAACGGACGTCGCATATCAATCATCTGATCGAGACGACTCCGGAATATGTCCACATCGGAAAGCTGCTTTTTCGGATGCATAATTCACCGGAAAATGAACGGTTTCGCGTACTTTTCCTGCAATATAATACCTCACATTCTCCTTGTAAATACCTTTATTACCAACTCGTTACATATTTCTTCAGAGACGACAAATTAGTATATGAATGATTCCATAGCATTTCCCTCCCCGGTGGTGGAATCCGTTTGTAGTCGTGATCAGATGCCAGGGTCAGTTTCAGGGCGATGCCTAGCGCGCGTTGACGCATGGATCGGACGGTCAGGCGGGACGGTATGATGTCATCGAGTGGCGCTCGGTACAGAATTTTCGCCAACAGCAACGGTAGTGCGACAGGATGCTCGAGGTGGTGCTTTTGGGCGAAGTGGACGATGCGCGTCCAGTCCAGAGTGTCTGCGTGACGGTTCAGTAACAGGGCGATGTCGTACAGGCCACGGATACAATAGACCTGGTAACCGTGGCCGGAAACATGGGTACACAGATACAGCAGGGCGTCTTCCGGGCTCAGTTCGCAGGGCGGTTGCTCATTGGAATTGTCCACCGAAGAGAACCCCGAGATCCCCGCTTTCGCTGGAGATGACATATGGGCTGAGGATGATTGGGGGTGAGAGGATGATATGACAGGATGTCTTGGCTGATGTTCGCTGTCCGCTGGATCGAGTGGTTGCTCACTGGGATTGTCCACCGCAGAGAACCTCGAGATCCCCGCCTGCGCTGGGGATGACATGGGGCGAGGGGATGACACAAGGGGTTGGGATGACATAGGGCGAGAGGATGATATGGAAGTAGTTGAGGATGATATGACAGGACGTATTGGCTGATGTTCGCTGTCCGCTGGATCGAGTGGTCGCTCAATGGGATTGTCCACCGCAGAGAACCCCGAGATCCCCGCCTGCGCTGGGGATGACATGGGGCGGATCCGGTCCCAGAAAGCGCCGTTGTTGTCTTGTTCCAGTGCCGGGAAGAAGTTGCGGCCGGGGAAAAAGTGCAGTTCGATTTTAGCCCCGGTCCCTGGCGCGATCAGCAGGACATGTCCCTCGATACGAGCGTCCAGGTGTGCCGGCATGGGGACTGTGTGATACCCGATCTCTTCCAGCGAAGCAACGGTGGCTTCGACATCTTCTTTCCTGACCAGCAGATCGATATCACGCATGGTACGGCAGGCCGGGTTTGCGTACAGGGTATGCGCCAGTGTGGAGCCTTTCAGGGCAACAATACGGATCCCTGAGTTGCACACCTGGCGTAGCGCTTTCACAAGCTGGCTTTTCAACGCCATGGAACGTGCAACATCATTCCTGTGAGTCTCTGCAAAACGGTTGCGGATTTCATCCGGGACATGTGCAGCAAGGTTGTAGTGATTCAGAAGCCGCCAGACCTCACTGCTCAATCCCTGGTGCAGTGAAAATCGCTGGAAAGAGTTCCACTGTTCATTAGTCAACTGCTCATAACTTTTTGCGAGCTGGATAATTCGTTCATCTACTATCTCCGCTTCCCTTCCCCTCCTTCCTGCCAGCGGTTTCATCCACAACAACCTGAACATCAGGCGTTGTTCTTTGGTCAGCAGGGAAAGAAGATGAGGGCGTCTGTTTTGATAAGCCGGTCGCATCTGTTTATAGCTCCTGTGAAAATGATGATTGGACATTTGACTGATTTGTCGAGTAACCGTATTTCTCAAGTACGCTATGGTCACCATCGGCGATAATACGTCCCCGTTCCATCAGGATGATACGGTCTGCCATGGTGACTGTTTTCAATCGGTGGCTGGCGATCAGTACGGTACGTCCCCGGACAATTCTCGCGAATTGGGTATAGAATTCGTTCTCGGCGTGAATGTCGATCGCGCTGGTCGGTTCATCCATGATCAACAAGGGCGATTCACGCAACAACGCTCGAGCCAGGGCGACTTTCTGCCATTCACCGATACTTAATGGACGGCTCCCTTCGAACCAGTTGCCCAGGATAGTGTCGTAGCCGTCAGGAAGTGATTCAATCAGTTCGTCCACGCCTGCCCTGACAGCCGCCTCCCTGATAACCTCCAATGGCACCTGTTCAAACGCTTTCCCCAGGGAGATATTCTCCGAAGCCGAAAGATGAAACTGGGAATAGTCCTGGAAAACGACGCCGAGCGATTTTCTGTACTCTTCCGGGATCAGAGTTTTTATATCCACATCCCCCATGGTGATCGTACCGTCTGTGGGATCGTAGAGTCGGCAAATCAGCTTGATCAGCGTAGTTTTCCCGCTGCCGTTGGGGCCAACGAGCGCCACAGTCTCGCCGGGTTCAATACGCAGGTTAAGATGTTCAAGCGCTGGTTTCGTTTGTCCTGGGTAGGTAAACGAAAGGTCGTGCAATTCCAACCCTGATGATTTTACGTCTTTTGTGTTGGTGTTACCCTTTATCCCCGGTTCAAGGTCAAAGAACTCAAACAGGTTGGTCAGGAAACGGTTGTTCTCGATAATGGACGCTGTATTTAATGTGCCGCCTTTGATCGCGTCATAGCCACGTAGCGCTGCGCCAGTAAACAGGGCAAGACTGCCTATGGTGAGGGTGTTGCTCGAGGTTTGCAGCAGTAGCCAGGCAAAACTGCCAAGCAGCACGACCACACTGAATAGCTGCGCCAGGGATTCCTTCGCAAGGTTGGTTTGTTCCAATCGAAGCCGAGCATTGCGTAACAATTCCCTGATAGCGCTGTAGCGATCTGAAAAGAGCTTTCCCAGGTGATATAAACGGATGTCCTTGGCATAGGATTCCGTGGTGACCATCCAGGCATAATAACGTGACAGCCGTTCATTGGTAGTCTGAGATCGTTCCAGTGCATAGACCGCATCCGAATTTCGTAAACGAACAAAAAAATGAGGGATCATGGAAACCATCAACAGCAGGGCGATTGGCCAGTTCAGGTAAACCAGCAGCCCGCCAGCCAGCAACAGGTTAAAGAAAGACTGAATCAGGCCGTTCAGGTTGCGGATAATCGTGGCTGGACGGTAGCCTGCTTCACGTTGTGCGCGATGGATAATATCCTTGCTGCCGGCTTGTTCGTAATACTCCAGGCTAAGATTCGCGGAATGGGTATTCATGTCATGCTGCAGTTTATCCTGGATTACAAGGAGTTGCTTCTGTCCGGCATAACGGCTCAGAGTCCTGACGAAAACACGTATGAGCTGAATACCACCAATGATCACCATTGGGAGTAAAACGCGTTTGATAGCTGTAGTACCTGAGGTGGTTTCGACCGAAGTGTAAATACCATCGACAATGAACTTCAGCATCACAAGCTGAAGCAGGGCCAGAATACTGGTGAAAGCAGACAGGCACAGCGTAAGAACAATCGTTCCCCTGGTATACCTCCAAATGGTTTTAACAAAGCGGATGAGGGGAAGATTGTCAGTAGATGCCGTCATTGCGCTGTCTCGAAGCTATGTTCTGAGACCTGTCCGCTAAAGCTGGATGGCAACTGCGCAGTGTTAATCAGCGGTTGGAAAACGGGTCGAATATGCCATTGACCTTTGATATACTTGCCCAGGAAAACACCCATAAAGTGCAGGTGGTATTCCATTTGTGTCTGTGACCGTGTGTAAGATGTGAGCTTTCCCCACCGGGCAATCTGCCAGGTGATAATGGGACGTAGCGGCCGAGCTGCCAACAGTCCAGTTTTCACAAGACGCATCATGCCTGCTCGCCAGGTTGAAGATATTTTCGAAGGTTGCGGCAGGTTTTGCAGTGAGTACCATCTGCCACTGCGTTGAACACGTATTACCTTCCCCGCGATCTGCTCCGGTTTGACCGCTTCCTGATCACGGTCCGGGTTGTTGTCGCCCTTGGTGATTATCCCCTGGGGTGATAGTGTCAGGACACGATGAACGATATTTCCCTTTTCCGCAGATAATTGAAAAACAATGATATCCCCTGCCTGTATGTCTTTATAATCGATATGGCACACAGCCAGCCTGTCATGTTTCCGCAGGAGCGGCCACATGCTGCCACCACGATAGAAAAGAAGATGTACATCACGTAGCGGTTTAGTCTGATAGCCGTTGTGAATGGGATCTTTCATGCGCTTCCGTTGCTGTCGGACCATTTAAAATTGTTGCTGTCAGATCATCCCAGATGGTTGACCGTTTGCTCACGTTCAACGTATAGGCTGGTATTTCCCTGACCAGCGTTGCTGCAACCTGGAATAGTTTCTTTCTTCTTTCTACCGTTATGTCTGTACTTGAATCCTGCCATCGCTTTTGCAATACTTGTGATGCAGACTGCACCAGTAATATGGACGCTGTCCCTTGCCCCATAGGTGAAGTTGATTCTGTTTCCGTTTCCGCACGCTTCAGAAAAGTGATCCCTTTCAGGGTATACCCGGTTTGTACATCCCATGTTTGCCTGTTGCGCTGAAGCAGATAATCGCTCCAGGTAGGCATTGGATGGATTTTAAATCCGCCTACTTCAGCAGGTAGAATGATCGCTTCATCATCCGAAATGCTCCGCCATGAACCAGCGGCATGACGTGCGAATGTAGACTTCCCCGTTCCACCGGAAGCCGCAACCAGGATGGCCTCATCACCATGAAGCAGTACCGCACCATGGACCGGAAGTCCGCCAATTTCAAGCGTGCGACGATATACGGGCTGTAAAGAATACCACATGTCCTGGTACGAATGCAGACCACGATCAGTATCCTGTATTTCAACAATGAAAAGTGACAAAGGATGACATGCGAGAAGACGATTCCGTCCAAGTGGAACAGCAGACCATTTCGCGTCCCCGTTTTTCAGCTCCTGATCCTTTTGGGAAAGCGATTCCTGGAGACCGAGTGTTTCCGAAGCTGTACAAAAGAATAGAGAACAGAAGTTTCGAACCGCTTCCCCCTCACATTGTTGCAGTTGAAGGATACGAGCAAACTCCGCCAGCCATTGCTGACAGTTTGGTGACGCTGTCAGCGCCCATGTTTGATTCTTTCCTAATTCCAGTTGGTAATGTGATTTAGAAAGTGTCAACACGTCCCACTAATCCCCTCTGAATCAGAGTGTCAACATAGTTCGTGACAATCACATCAAGATTGTCAGGCGCATCCTCATACTTCTCTTGCAATACCTCCACACAGTGTTCAATTGTCCCCTTTTCTTCCAGCGCTTTCCAGATAAGGGAGCCTATCTCGTTCATGCTGAACGCGACTGACTTTTCAGGATCGTATACAACCGCATGATCATTAAAATCATGCTGCACCTGTACATCCGGATAAACACGATACTGTATCCCCGCCATAGCTTTCTCTTCAGGTTTACTGTTACTGTTGTTTTTCTGCTGCTCAATATGTTTCAGCAAGTCTTCGTACGAATCCTTGATCTGTGGACGATTCAACCGTTGGTGCCGCTTGTTTTCCTTTTTCAGTTGCAGGTAGTGTTGCTTCTTATGACGTCTGTGCCCAAAAATCGGGGACAGAAACAGAACTACCAATTGCAAGGGATACAGGCTCCCCTTCCAGAAGTAATAAGGCTTCAACATATAGGAAAAGCTAAGATTATACAAGGATTTCCAGAAAAAGAAATCTGCAATCATAGATAATATCATCCATATCAATCCTACTTGCCAAGGCTTCAGCTTGTTCTCCACAAAGTAGTAGGATCGCATGAATTCGTAACCGGTAAAACCATACAACACCATGGCGGCTGTATTGCGGTAGACATGTGCCCAGAAGGAGCTTAAATGCGTGATAATAGTAGTACTTAGATAGTTATTGAAAACATACAAAGTCCACATGATCAGCCATATTCCGCAAATAGCCAGAACATGCCTGTACCATTCCCAGGTCTTTGTCTGTCCTGCCATGGTACGTCTCTCTTACAAAGCTGTCTTGTTTATACTATCAGAATCTAATAATTGCAAGCTATCAATCATATCCGCATTCGAGACTTATGGCCAGGGCGGTGTGCTGCTGTTTGGTCCGGCGCTTTCCGGGCTGGGTGATTCAGCGCTGGACCCTGAGCTCGTTCCCGCACCTGCTCCTGCGCCACCACCCGGCAGCCCCGGCGGATCTGGTTCGTCGGGTAGATACTGCCCCGTCGCATACTCCTGCAGAAGATCAATGGGAATCAATGTCGGCGCTTCAAACTGTTGACGTATATCCCTTAGTGTGTGTTTCACAGTCCCCTCCATCACTTCTATGTATCGTAACACGTTGAATAACAAAACTTGCGTATACACCTTCAACTGGATCTGCCTGTTCTTCTGATATTCCTAACGTAATAACTGTACTTTGCGGATACTACTCTGCCCCTGTGCTTCCAGTTTGACCAGGTACATCCCGCTGGCCATATTCTTCGCGTGCCATTGAGTATGGTGCAGACCGGAGGTAAGATTCCCCTCCACAATCCGCGCCACCTGCTGTCCCAGAATGTTGAACACGGTCAGCTTGACATCTCCCGCTTCCGGCAGGCCGTAGCTGATGCGGACCTGATCGTTAAATGGGTTCGGATAGAGGTCATGAATGCCGAAGTCCACGGGGATCGCTGCTGTCTCAGCCACATCGTTGCCCGCAAAACGACAGACGATCATAAA
The DNA here is from genome assembly GCA_963669175.1 of bacterium. Taxonomy (GTDB): domain Bacteria; phylum Electryoneota; class Electryoneia; order Electryoneales; family Electryoneaceae. The sequence continues at coordinate 3,417,896 of OY769902.1, read as the reverse complement.
GTCCTGGCGGCTGTCCGTTTCGTTGTCGCTGGTGAAGGTGTAGCTGTCGGTAGTCCGCAGATCGATCTCAGTGTTATCCGGGGTGTACAGCAGCAGCTCGTAGGCATCATCTACCGCCTCAATCCCCGGCCAGGTCAATTCCAGTTCCTCACCCGGCAACTGCCATGTCCGCACGGTGAAGTACCAAGTCTTCGAGCCACTACTGAAGTCGGTAGAACGGTAGTCAAAGGTAAAGTTCTCTGCCAATACCGGCCAGTCCAGGTGCGAGAAATACAGTTGCACAAAATCAGAAGCCATCGGAGTAAATTCCATGGCGTCAAGCCCATCATAGCCATCTTCACTGTTGTGTCTGACACCAATCCTGTTATACTCGTCACGATTCTCGCCGTCGCAGCTAATGACATTCAATGACAAGATCCATTCATCCTCGTCGAGTTCGCCACGGTTGTCATCATCTCCGCCTGCGAGCAAACCAGCGCCATACCCTTCGGGGGTGAATCGCAAATATATTTCACGATTCTCATCTATCTGTTCAACCCAGAATCCACTCCAGCTCGCAATGTCCGTATCCACATCATCATAGCTGATCGGGACATATTGTTGAGCATCACTATCCCAGGTATACGCGTTACCGTTGACCCAGCCGGACGCCACTGCAGTGGCGATACTTACACTCTGTACTCCATCCCAGAAACGAGTCGTACTCCAGTCATAGGTATAATTGAACGGATTGGCAACCATGGTTAAACCACGTTGCGCTGGATCTATCATCGGTGGATTTATTAATACATCGTAGAAGTCATTCTGCGGGACAACACCAGTCAATTGATCAATCTCAATATCCAGCTCACAGTTGGCAACCACATCCTGGTATAGCCAGTAGCCTTGCCCCGGTGCAAAGTCTGGGGGATCCTGATCGCCACCGACGTCGGGCGAGTCAGTTTCCTGGTAGCGTATGTACTTCTGGTTGAGCATATCCCATTGACTTAAACGCCAGTTAGGAACGCCGGGATCGCTGTCGTTCAGGTCATCTCTGAAAAGTGTCTGGGGATCACCATCGTTGACAGTGTAGGGGACGCCGATCATCACATAGGCGCTGCGAGGAATGGAGTGTGTGGCGCGAAGCAGATAGACATATGACGAGCCGGACTCATCGCCATCATCATTATCTTTATAAGCGCCGATGAAGACATTGTCATGATCAAGGGAAACGGAACAACCGAACAAGTCTCCCGCCTCCCCATCCGAAGCCGCAAATATCTCCTCTTGTGACCAGTTTTCTCCATCCCGGATGAAAAGGTAAGCCGCGCCGTTACCGAAGTTGCCATCTTCATCTGCGCCAACGATGCAATAGTCGCCGCTGAGGAAAATAGACCTGCCAAACCAGTCACCTGCTGCCGCATCCGATGCGGTCAGTTTCGCCTGCTGGTTCCAGGCAACGCCATTCCGAAGGAAGATATACGCCGAGCCGGATAATTCCCCGTCATCGCTATCTCCGTATGCTCCGATTGCGGCATAGTCACCACTGATGGAAACGTCACTACCGAACATGTCATTTGCAGCCGCATCACCCGCAGTCAGTTTCGCCTGCTGAGGCCAGTTTACGCCATCACGTGCGAAGATGTAAGCCGAGCCGGAACTGGCGCCTGCGTCATCATCGCTGGAAGCGCCAATGAGAGCATAGTCGCCGCTGATGGAAACGTGCAAGCCGAATCTGTCACTTGCCACCGCATCATCCGCAGTCAGTTTCGCCTGCTGAGACCAGTTCACGCCATCACGAACGAAGATATACGCTGAGCCGGAATAACCGCCACCATCATCATCGCCATAAGCGCCTACGACGGCATAATTGCCGCTGAGGGAAACATGACACCCGAAATAGTCGTATGCAGCCGCGTCATCCGCAGTCAACTTTGCCTGTTGTATCCAGTTTACGCCATCCCGGACAAAGATAAATGCCGCACCGGAACTGAAGCCGCCCTCATTATCGCTGCTGGCACCAATAATGGCATAATCCCCCGAGAGGAATACTGAAACACCGAACGCATCACCGGCATCCGTATCATCACCAGTCAGCTTCGCTTGCTGCGTCCAGGTCTCGCCATCCCGATAATAAAAGTAAACTGCGCCGGAATTATCACCCGCATCATCGTCCTGGTAGGCGCCAACAATAGCATAATCGCCGCTGATGGAAACGGACCGACCGAATCTGTCAGACGCCGCCGCATCATCCGCTGTTAACTTCGTTTCCGGTAACGCAAATGCAACATGACAGCTTAACAGAAGAACTGCGACAATCAGCACTCGCTTTACGGTCAAAACATCCCCCCGTATCATCTTCCCCTCCCAGCAGCTTTCACATATACTGATGTGGACCTATCCACTTTATCGAATGTTCCGAATAAAAAAACTATGTTACACGAAAAGTCCATTGCATCAAAGGAACCTGACGTTATTGTCGTGCGCTTAAAAACGGCTCCTGCACAGAGTTGTAAACGTAAAACGAGACTCGACGAGCTGAACATGGATGCAATCCGTCAGAATACAACGAAGTTCTCAAACCGATCCGAACTGAACAAAAGGAAGTTATGCCGGGGCAAGCGTTTGTAATTCTGCTGTTTCTTCTGATCCCTAACGGCTGAACATCAAAAGAAGTACTGCTCTCAAGATTCAGATCATTTTGATTTCTTCGCTTAGTAAAAATAGTATTAGCATATATTTCACCAGAACCGCATATCGCAAATGAATAGTTCGTCGCTTTATACAGTTTCGATAATACTAATTGTGTTCCAGTTGAATCATCCCCTGAAACATTATTCATCGCATTATCCTCTTCCTGAAGTTGTAATGTCAGCTTACCTCAAAAATATCTGAAGAATAGAGAAAAAGCAATGAAATACGATGTGACAAGGATCACAAAAAACACAAAATCAGCAAAAATACCCAACCCGGCAGCTTCAAATCACGAAAGTCATTTGATAGTAACATGTTAACAGAATAGCTATTGAAAATACATGTCCTTTTAAAATACTCATCGCAGGATTAAGCCTTTGATATTATTAATTTTTAATTGTTAGCATTCGATAAACACATGATCCACCTTACCAGAAAAGTCTCCCCTCTTACATTGTGTACCTGTAAGTATTCATACTGCCACTCTGTTATTGCTGGTTCTATCAGTCATGTAACTCTGTGGACTGTTTGCAGGAAGCTGCAAGCAATAGTATTGACGTAACAGATGTTATTAGTAAAGGATATGCCTTTTTCTTGATGTAATATATTCGGCAGAATTGTTATCTTTCTTTATTAACTGCTACTAGAGATATTGCCTTGCATTCCGATAGAACCTGTCGCCTGAAACAAATGGCAGGGCACAACGCGACATTTGTCTGTCTGCACTGGACAACCCCAGGCGAACCATCATTGCCTGTAGAATAGCAGCGAAACAGTAACAAGCATAATGTCGCATCATGACCTGCCACAACGCCGTTTCAGCTTACAGATTCTCTCTTCAGGAATCCGTGTTGAACGTCATAGATTTAAAAAGATAGAACCAAATTATGGCCAGGGCGGAGTGCTGCTGTTTGGTCCGGAGTTTTCCGGGCTGGGGCCTGAGCTCGTTCCCGCACCTGCTCCTGCACCACCACCCGGCAGCCCCGGCGGATCTGGTTCGTCGGGTAGATACTGCCCCGTCGCATACTCCTGCAGAAGGTCAATGGGGATCAATTCGGGTTCTCTAAATGGTCCCATGTGCCTGCTATTTGTACTCACGTGCAACCTCCCACTGTATAGATGTCTTGGCTACATGTTGTGATCTGTACATCTCTTGAATAAGATCATCCATGTCCTTTGGGTTGATCTTCCTGTGATATGCCGAAATCGTATTACCGAAAGCGTACAGAAGATAGGTCGGCGATCCTTTAATCCTGACAACATCTTTTACTTCGTTCAGAGTGCTGCTATTCAAGAGGCACACATTCACCGGGATGTCATGATGACGCCAGAAATCTCCGATCAGGTCGGTCTGATCCGGATATTTCATCGGTTCGTCTAGATAAATAACCAGGGTTGGGGCATGCGCTTCACGTAAAATCGTTTGAAGCTGACTGGAATTGACTACATGAACCATACTTTCACCTCTTTGCAAAAACAACCTGACACGATGCTACCATTTACCTACCTATCTATCTATCTATCGTATCAACTGCACCTTCCTCACACTGTTCTGTCCTGCCGCTTCCAGCTTCACCAGGTACACCCCACTGGCCATGTTCTTCGCATGCCACTGGGTGTGATGCAATCCCGCTGTACGGTTGCCCTCAGCCAGTCGCGCAACCTGCTGCCCGAGGATGTTGAAAACGGTCAGTTTCACATCCCTCGCCTCCGGCAAGCCGTAACTGATGCGAACCTGGTCGTTGAAGGGGTTCGGGTAGAGATCATGTATGCCGAACTCGGAAGGAAGTGATATGTCATTCTCCGGATCAATGGAGGAACCACTCATTCGAAATGTAAACGAATAATATTGTGTTAGTTCAGTTCCAGTTGTAAATCTGTAATCCTGTTGTTGTCTAAGGTTAAGCTCTATCGTTTCACCATTAGCTTCAACAAGTGAAACATCATAATCAATATCAAGGCTGTCTATTTCTGGCCAGGATAGGATCAATTCTTGGTTTGGCACATTGTATACTCGAACAGTTGCAACATAGTCTTTTGGTGAAGCAAGGTTGCCAGCTCTAATGTCTTTTGTATAAGCACGATTGTAGCGTGGCCATTCCGGATGCGAGAAATACATATGGACAAAGTTCTCGCCCATGGGACTCAACTCGAAACCGTCGGCTGGATCATATTCATCACTAGCATTCTCACAAATGCCGATAACATTGCCACGGTCCATATATCCACTGTCCGGGGTCATTACTGCCAAACGAAGAACGTATTGCTCGGGTGGTTCTTCGGAAAGCGAGTTACTAAGCATCCCCCCCTCGGAGTATCCCTGGGGAGTGAACAGGAGACGTAACTGGTCCGATGTAGTTACTACCAGCCAAAATCCATCCCAGGGATTGGGATAGTAAGAGTTGTATGCGGTTGTCTCATACTCGCCAAAATAGCCAGATTCCGGATCCCATGAATAAAGATTCCCATTTACCCAGCCATTAGACACAGCCGTCGCGAAATCAACCGTGCTACTTTGAGTGACGTTTTCAATCTGGGAGACACTCATGACATAACGATACAAGTACGGATTGGCCATCTGGTTGTAAGCCGGGTCGTCGCCGGTTTGTGAATCCAGATCAACGGATAACCTCGTGGATCTTGACACCTCACCCGAGTTCAGGTCATCGGGCACCTCGAGAAAGAGGCGATTTTCTACATCCTGCATTACCCAGAAACCCAAACCAGGTTCAAAGTCCGGCGGATCCTGATCGTCGACAAAGCCATTGTCCTCTTCACCGTACCTGCGGTAGCCTGATTCATCCCAACGGGACACACGCCAGTTCGGCACTCCCGGATCAGTGTTGTTCAAGCTTGCTCCGAACAGGGCTTCCGCATTGCCGTTGCTGACCTGCACCGGAAGACCAATGAAATACCATTTCCGGTCTTCCATGGCTTTCTGAGCCAGGGGAATGGGAGGGCTGTAGTCACGAACAAGTGTATAATTGTCAGTCACAACGGTTCCATAAATATGGCAACCTACTTCACCGTTGCCGTTTTGAAAATTGTCCACGTAGGACATGAAATAATGGGAGGGATCATCCATCGTGATGTAGTACGTGTTGCCATGTTTCTCCAGGTACCCGATATGGTTCTCTGAAGGTTCCCAATCATAGTCGTACTCAGGGGCTCCACGCATGTTGGTTGGAGAATCCCAGGTACCATCGTACTCCTGGATTTCGATGCGCACCCGATCATCGGACCCGGATGAAAAGCCCCACCCGCCATCGCCGATCCCGATTGAGGTTTTGCTGGTCCCACCAGAGTACAAGGAATGGTCACACTCTGCACGACGAAGCGATCCATGGCCAGAATCAACGACATAAGTGAAGTCACGTTGCACGCGCCAGTGATCGCTAATCTGATGTTCGGTATTCAGACTAATGTCGCCCTGGATGCAATCTCGTGTACCGCAATCTGTTGAGTAAAACCCATAGAGCTGATCACTACCATTGATACTCCAGGAACCACTTCGGGATGTCCAATCCGACAGATCACCGGAGAAATCATCATAAAAACCAGTGTAGGTATACCCGTCGTTGGTCCACGCGGGATCGTTGCCATCGCCGCCGCCGTCGGAGTTGATGCCCAGGTGACCGTCGAAGTTGTTTCCGCTGCCGTCACCAACGATTTGCCCTGTGTTCTCATCGAAATCCCAGTAGGCCATCAGGTCCGCATCGCCGGCATCCGGGGTGTTGATCATCAACAGGCTCAATTCACTCCCGGTCAGAGCGCGATCCCAGACCGAAAGCTCATCCAAGTAACCAATGTATTCCAGACGATACCGATCACCCTGGGGACTGATCACCGCTCCTGCGCGATGCCCATAACTTGTCGGCACGGTTAGAAAAGGATCAAATGTTGCTTCGTCTTCCAATGCACCATCCACATACAGACGACAGGTATTCCCGGATCGAGTAAATGCCACCTGGTGCCAAAGATTATCCGTGATGTCAGAAAAGCCGATCAGGTCCTGATCGTCAATGTCAGGCCCACCGCCCAAGCGACTTCGCAACACTCCTGTATCACGATCAATGAAGAACCTGAAGGCATTTCCAATTGCGTCGTCATAACCCTCGCGCTGGGCGAAGATCATTAAATTATCGCCGGGAGTTCCTCCAGTACCGTCCAGTTTCACAAACGCGACATAAGAGAAATCGCCGTTCTCTACTTGAAGTGCATCGAAGTGGGGAATGGTAATAAACTCATCATTGCCGTCCAAATACAGACCTGGAGTAGCTTCCACAATACTTACGGTTGCATCGATCAGAAGTACAAATAGTGCAGCCACAAAACACTTTCCATATACACTCACGGTATCCTCCCCTTTCCGAGCACCAAATAACATTTAGCGAATCAACTGAATCTTTCTTCCAATGTTCTGTCCCGCCAATTCCTGCCTAATCAGGTATACTCCTTTGGACAATCTCTGCGCTAGCCACCTTGTATGTGGGAAAATTTTCCCTTAATGCATATAGCAAGGATGTGGACACGGACCGTCGAACATCTTGCCTCCCCAGAGACAACATCAAAGCATGGTTTGTCGCATATGAAACAGAAAGCATGGGTAAAGCAGTGGCAAAGCTACCGAGATTTGGCTGGGAGGGAAATAATAATTATTATCAATTCATGGCATGCAGCATGGATGTGTTGTCCCTGAAATGCGCAGTATAAGTCTAATTGATTGTTTTGTTGGATGGTAATACCGTAATACTCGAAAACTGCGGTACATGCAAACAGAATCGCTGGGCTCGGTACTACGCACGGAATCAGGCACTATTTATGAATCGGCCCATTCACCTCGCTATGCATGTGTCACCTCTTTCAGGCGAATGAGTTCAATCCGTAAAAACACATGTTGCGCCTGAGTTATTGTGTCGCATCTCAACAAAAACAGCGTAGCGCCAGTAATCGTTACAAAAAACAGAGTATTTGCTCCTTCCGGCTTGAACTGGCTGAAAAAATGTTTCTAGTTTAAAACAGTTGGGCAAGAAAAGTGTCTTATTGTTGCTGTAATTGGAATTCCTGTAAGAGTGTGTTTCTTGTGCAGATATTGCCTGCTTTACGCTGGAATGCCTGTTGCCTGTCCAATTGTCAGTATTGTTCTATCGGCCCTGGAGCAGCGCTTGACTAGTGGACCGTTTACAATTCGATTTGATCTATAAGAGGCGCCATCATGCGAGTATTGCTTGCATTAATGATGCTCGTTTCAGTTTTTGCACCATGTTCATTCGCTGAGGTTGACCCCAGTTTGTTGACCCTGCCAATATTCAGGGTATATGCCAACCCCTCTGCGCTGGATAGCATAATCGAGGAATGCTATGAGGACATTGAGGTTGCTGGGCGAATGGAATACCAGGATGTGAGCTATGAAGGGGTTCTTTCGCTACGCGGGGCTACTGCCAGAAATTTTCCAAAACGATCATGGGAATTCTCATTCCGCAATTCAGGGCCGAATGGGGTCCAAAGTCTTAATTTTAATGCAGATTACCTTGACGCGACCCTGTGCCGTAATTATCTGTCCATGAAACTTGCTGAACATATAGGTCTCCCCAGTCCAGGTATTCGTCATGTTTCACTTTTCATTAATGACAATTACATGGGCGTATTCACGGAAGTTGAAAATGTTGACGACTGTTTTTTTCGCAATCATGATTTGACTTCCTTAGGTTTCAGAATAAAGGGAATTAACCATGGCGGCAGGTTGATGCCGCTTCTTGACCAGCAGGATTTTGACGAGGTATACAGGATCAAACAGGCTTCGCCGGATGATCTGGATACGTTTAGTGTCAGAACTGAATTCCTGCAATGGGCTACAGAAGGTCAATGTGCAATCAACCTTCCGAGAATCTTTGATGTAAATAATGTGTTGGATTATTTCGCTTTTATCCATGCCATTGCCAATGGGGACGGATACACAAAAAACTTCTACATGTATGAGAGTGTAGACAGAAAGTACCATTTTGTTCCCTGGGATGCCGACGCCAGCCTGGGATTCAATTGGCAAGGTGTCTGGGTTCCAGGCAAAGTCACTTCATTGATGCCCCCGATGCTCAGCCAGAATCCCCTGTTTAATCGTCTGATTGAAAGTGAAATTTACCTGGACCTCTTTAACGAACGTCTACGCACCATCGCATCAGAAGCTTTCCCTTGGCTGGAAGAACAACTCGACAGTGAATTGGACAGAATCGCCAATGATGTTTTCTTTGACACTGCCCGGGAAAAGGAGATGGCCGACTTCTGGGCAGAAGGCGATTCTATTCATGTTTTTCTGCAAAAACGACGCGAATTTCTGTCGTCAGCCTGCATCGACAGGAAAATCACTATTGATAATTTCGAGACAACTCACGATTATCTTTCGAATAACCAGGCGAGCAATACTTTTTCTGTTCACACTGAACAAACGACAAATTCAGTAATATTATGGATTGGCGATCAAACCACAGAACAGTATTTTGTCATGTATGATGATGGTGTCAGCAGTGGTGACGCTATCGCAGATGATCAATGGTATACTGCAACTGTTTCGCTGGAAGAATTCTCATTCCCCTGCTATTATTGTTTTTTAACTGGCGAAAGTTCCGACTGCAGATATCCCTATCCAGCCAGCGGCTTCTTTAATTACAACAGTATCCTGCCACAATTGCCAACCCTTCGTGATACCTCAAACATGCCTGTACCGGGTGATATTGACTTCGGTCCTGTCTGGCGTGACGTAGGGTTGTCCTCATTTCTGCTTGCGCTGATAAATCGGTCGAATCATCCTGTTGACCTGAATGCATGCTGCCTGATGGGAAGAGAGCGATTTCAACAATACACCTTCCAAGGTGAAGAACTTCTTCTGCCCGGAGATACTCTTTTCGTTGGCAACAAGCCCGAGTTGGAAGCGTCACGCGCCCCCTGGCGGACTATTCACGGAAAATTCTTTGGCTGGAGCGAACCAGGTGCGTGTCTGTACTTGACAACTTCCAGCGCCAAAGTGCTGGCTTCATATACGTTCAGCTACAACAATGAAGATGAATATATTGGAAGTGTCGTTGTTAATGAATTCAATTATCACGGCCAATCCGGGAGTGATCCGGGGGATTGGATTGAAATCTATTTGCGCAGCCCCGGCTTATCCATCACTGGTTGGACGATCAGGGACAGCCGTATAGATCATGAGTATGTTCTTCCTGAAAACGCTAACAGTATGCTGTTACATAATGACGGATATCTTGTCATCACAGAGGATATTGACGCATTCAAGCATTGTTTCCCAACCGTAAAGAGTGTAATCGGTGATCTTGGATTCGGCCTTGGGAACAGCGGCGATGAAATAGCCATCCATGACAGCGACGGCAGATTGGTTGACCTGGTTCGATATTCCGATAGCGCCCCCTGGCCGGGACGTGCTGACGGGCAAGGTCCTACGCTGGAACTAATGAACCCAGACTATCCGAATGCCGGTAGTAAAAACTGGACCATACCGCTCAACTGTTGCCCGTTGGGAACACCCGGGAAGTTAAATTCAAGGCTGAAACCTGTTCCAAACGAAACGATATATCCGGAACAATGGCAATTGACCGGAGTATATCCCAATCCTTTCAACTCGCAGTTATGTGTCACAATCGAAGTTCCAGAAGCCAATACTGTAACACTGGTGCTATACAATATCCTGGGGCAAGCTGTTGATACATTTACCCAGACTTTTCCTGTTGCTGGAAGCCACCGTTTAATCTGGCAGATGGACGAAATACACAGCTCAACCTTGAGTAGTGGCATGTATTTCCTTCAAATGGTATCGCCAGGTGAAAGCGCTGCTCTTCCTGTTTTGCTACTAAAATAAGGAAATACTTCCGGTAGGTTTGGCGATTTGCTTCTTGTTTGCGACCTTTGTATTCGGGTTGGCAATCGGAAGCGATCGCGTAACATGCTGGAGGACAAGATGTTACATACTTCAACGAGCCTGTATGACCGGTGTATGGAGAAGACGCCGGAGCAGGTGTTTGTGAACTCGCTTCGTCGCGAGTTTGAGCTTTCACCGGCTGCGAGTACGGGGATATTGGAGCTTGCCAAGCGTTGTTTGTTCGGTACGATGCCGTCAACGCTTGGCAAGCTTCGTTTTTTATGTGCGTCCAAGAAAGCTCGTCACGGTCGTCCCTTACGCGAACAAGACCTGATTCGTGTCGAACTGACACTGGATGACGGTGTTGAGGACTTGGATGTTCTGCGCGAACTGGGCGCTTCATCGCTTCGTCAGCAACGGATTCTTCGGCTAACCGAAGAGACGTACCAGCAGGGTGGGTTGCTGACACAGGAGGATCTGAGTCGTCTGCTGCACGTTTCAGATCGGACCATCCGCAAGGATATTGCGTTGCTGCTTGCTGACGGGAATACGGTGCATACGCGTGGCTACGACCATGACATTGGGCGTGGGTTATCGCACAAGGCACGGATCGTTGATTTGTACCTGGGTGGCCGGACCTATGATGAGATCATCCGTCTGACACGTCACAGCGCGTTTGCGATCAAGCGCTATGTGAGTACGTTTGGACGCTTGTTGCTTCTGCTTAGCCATGACATTACCGAGCTGACCGACCTGAGCCGTCTGCTTCAACAGAGCGAACGGTTGACGGGTGAGTACCTGGATCTGTTTGCGAAATACAAACAGGGTGATCACTGGCCGACAAGCTATGTCGAACTTCTGGAGCAGTTGCAAGCACAGTATCCCTCAAAAAAAAGAGCGGGACAAGGTGGCGGAGGCGTCCATGAAAACTGAGGTACGGAACCGTTATGAATCCCTGCCGAAGCGGAACTTTCGCACTGCGATCATCCGGTTGTTGGAAGAGCAGTACAAGATTCTTGGCAGCCACAAGGTCTTGGCCATGGTGGCGGATGACATCATGCAACTGCACCGTGAGTTCTATCCGGATATCGAGCAACGCAGCGGTGGCAGTATTGTGTGGCGTACGACAGGTGCACAGTGCCACAAGCCCAGCTATGGGACACGGGTAGAAGACTATGAGGTGAAGACCGTCATTCTTCCGCTTGTCACAGAAGAAGATGTGGTTGATCGTATTCGTCGCCACTATGGAAAAGACGGTGCGGGCAAACAGCGCGACAGGGATATTGCAGTGCTGGCGCGGTTGGTGAAAAGCGCGTACGAACAAGGCGGGTTATTAAGCGGCGCGGAATTGAGTGTGTTGTTGAACCGGTCGCTGACGACCATTGGCAAGTACATCCAACAGTATCACGAAACGCATGATGATATCCTGCCGACGAAAGGAATCATGTTGGACCAGGGGAGCCGTCCCACACACAAGGCCGCAATCATTGACCTGTACGAACAGGGCTATCCGGAACCGGATATCGCTCGCTTGACCACGCATACCCTTGAAGCGGTGGGTCGTTACTTGCGATCTTACAAAAACATCAAGTTCCTGATGGTCAAAGAACTTAATCTGATGGAAATTGTGCGTACTACCGGACTCGGACGTAGTACAGTGGTCCAATATCAGAAACTGGTGATGCAGTATCATCCTGACCTTAAACCTAAAGATAAACAAAAAGATACAACGAAAAAGGACAAGAAAAAGTAACCACTATCAACTGAAAACCTACCGGAAATATTTCCTAATAGTAAATAGACTGTAACACGAATATTTTATGGTTCCTCGCAAGAATTTGTGCATCCGGGCAAAGTTGTGGCAGGTCTTGACGCGACATTCCGTTTTCGGCTTTCGCAATGTATTTCTGAATGCACATGATACTGAAACCACCTCTCATCCTGTTATTGTCGCGTTGTGACCTGCCACCGGTATCAGCACTCTCTCTGTCGTCAGGTCACAATGTGATGCCTGATGACGATCTATCATGCGAAATAGCAACTGTGAAGTCGGACAGGTGTCTGAAATTGCGGAGAAGAACAAGAAAAAGGCATCACGTCAAGACCTGACGAAACGTGCTCGTCGATAATATGCACAAATTCTTGTGAGCAGATCATTTAATAGATATTCAAAATTTACAATCTTCCCACAAGCCGGAGCATTGACATTTTCATCGGGAAGCGATCGCATGACGACATTACACCACAAAAACGAATCGCGATTATCCCGCAATTCCAGTCAAACGCAGAGATTCCCCTGTCTTGAACTCCCCAGAAAATGGTGTCTATATTGGAGAAGTCGGGTTTTCATTTTTCGTGAGGATTAACCTGTTCCCAAAAGCCACAAGTTTCATTCGTTAAACGATGAACGAATGGATATTCTACGCCGGTGTTCTTGTCAACTTCAAAGGTATTGTCTTTTCCATGATTTTGCTGCTTCCACTGATTTTTCTCGTAACGATCCTGGTCCCTTGCGCCATTGCCGATCCGGACCCATCCGTGCTGACACTTCCCGTGTACCAGGTTTATGCCGATGCTGCAGCAGTAGATTCTGTACTGGAAAACAATTGCGACGAAATCGAGATTGCCGCAGAACTGATATACGGAGGCGTCACTTACGAAGGTCACCTGTCGCTTCGTGGCGCTTCTGCACGATATCGGCCGAAAAAATCATGGGAGTTTGAGTTTGCCACATGTGGCCCCAATGGAATAAAAAATACTAACTTGAACGCTGATTTTCGTGATGCTACTCTTTGCAGGAACTTTCTTGCGATGAAACTTGCTGATTATATCGGGCTGCCTGCACCAGAGGTAAGGCATATCTCACTCTTCATTAATGACGAATTCATGGGGGTATTCACAGAAGTAGAGAATATCGATGACTATTTCTTTGAGAAAAGAAATCTCAGCACAGAAGGGTTACGACTTAAAAGCATCCATCACGCCGGTCGACTGACGCCCCTGATGAACCAGGAAAATCTTGATCTGGCATATCAAATCAAGCAGGCAACCCAGGAAGAGCTGGACACGTTTCGTGTAAGAACCGACATTCTGCAATGGGCAAGCCCGCAGGAATGTGCAGTCCAACTTCCAAGGATGTTTGATATTCACCAGACAATTCAGTTTTACGCGTTAAATCTTGCTATAACAAATGATGATGGGTACACAAAGAATTTCATCCTGTTCGAGAATCCGGATGGCAGGTACGGATATGTTCTCTGGGATGCAGATGCCTCGCTGGGGTTCGACTGGGAGGGGTTATGGAAGGAAGACAATTCTACTATAATAATTCCGTACCTGATCAGGTACAGCACAATATTCGTTCGTCTGGTGGAGAATGAGTCTTTCCTGGAAGAGATAAATGCACGGTTACGTTCAATTGCAACAAACGCATTTCCCTGGCTTGAAGACCAATTGGACGATGAACTCGCTCGAATTGCCAATGACGTTTCCTTTGATGAAGCGCGTGAAAATACCATGGAGGCTTTCTGGGGCGAAGGTGATTCAATTCATGTATTTCTCCAGGAACGCGGCGCATTTCTGCAAACGTATACGCTGGGTGGCCGTGGAAAAGTAGATGCCTTCTCGGTTGAGCATGACTACATGTCCTCCAACAGCGAAACGAATACGTTCAAGGCGCATGTTGCCGAACCTTCAGGATTGATGTCGTTGTGGATGGGCGATGCCCAGGGAAATGAACATTTCTTCGGGATGTTTGACAACGGAACACATGGTGATTTTGTTGCAAATGACAACTGGTTCACTATCACAGTAGCAATTGATAGCATGGAATTGCCGTATTACTATTGTTTTCTATCCAGCCAGAATTATCGCTATAATTTCCCTTATCCATCCAGTGGCAAGTATGACTACCTGCAAATTCTTCCGCAGCTCCCCACAATACGAGACACTGTAGCTGCACCATCTGCTGGCGACCTGGAATTAGGCCCGTACTGGCTGGATTCCGGTTCAAACTCTACAGTCATTGCAATCGTGAACACGGCGACTTGCAATCTTGACATCAATGGATGCAACCTTTCCGGTTCTCAAGATTACCATAAATACACCTTTTTTGAAGAGGATCTTCTTGAACCGGGCGATACACTTTTCATCAGCAACAGGCCTGATCTTGAACAGGCGCGGGCGCCGTGGCGACGTTTCACTGGAAGATTTTTCCTCATTTCACAACAGGACTCGTTATTCCTGAGTACCTCCAGCGGAAAAACCCTCGATTCAGACAACATTCACTATCAGTACGAGAATGAGTACGTTGGTAAAGTTGTTATCAACGAGTTTAACTATAACGGCAAATCGGGGCAGAACCCTGGCGATTGGATAGAGCTGGCTTCACGATACCCGGGCACTTCTATTGCCGGTTGGACAATCCGTGATGAGCAGCTTGATCATATCATGGTTATTCCTGACAACGCTGATGAACTTATGGCCCGGCACAATGGATATCTTGTTATCGCGGAAGACATTCAACAATTCAAACATATTTTTCCTATGATAGACAACGTCATTGGCGACCTTGGATTTGGCCTGGGCAATAATGGCGATGATATTGTCTTGTATGATACAGCAGGCAATATGGTTGACCTGGTACGCTATTCCGATCACACCCCCTGGCCTGTACAAGCAGACGGACAGGGGCCAACGCTCGAACTCCATGGGCTATCATTACCCAACGCGGGCGCTGATAACTGGGATGCTTGCCTGAACACATATCCTTTAGGAACACCAGGGACTACAAATTCCAAGGTTCCCCCTGATACGACTGTGCCAGAGATACCAGATCAATGGAATATTGGTAATGTCTACCCGAATCCCTTTAATTCTGAATTGACTATTTCCATTGATGTGCCATCGGCAGGCAAAGTATCTTTGGTGTTATATAATATCCTGGGACAGGAAGTTGATACCTTTGAGATGGTCTTTCATAGCGCCGGGTATCACAGGGCGCTTTGGCGATTTGACGATGCTTGTGCTGGAGAAATCAGTAGTGGCGTATACTTCCTCCAGTTGGTTTATCCATTTAAAACTGCTGTCAAACCAGTGGTGTTATTGAAGTGAAGATCTGCAATCGCCTCTTCCTTTTTCAACGCTACAAGCAATCCTGGTATACTTGTATCGTATCCATGCTGCTTGCCGTTATTGCTCTGTCTGCCAACGCAGAAGTACCGCCGCTACGTTCCTATTACGTAGCCTGCGATCCAGACTCACTTGACTATATCCTCCAGCATAAATATGAAGATATCTATATTGCCTGCGAGCTTGTCTATGAAGGCCATGTCTGGCATAATGCCCGCTTACGTTTACGTGGCGATTCCAGCAGAGATTTCGATAAGAAATCTTTCAAGATCAACTTCGATGCGGATGAACGATTCTATGGGCGCGACAAGATCAACCTGAATGCCCAGTGGATTGACCCCACCTGTAGCCGCGAATTTCTCACATATGATTTTTTCAGACGCGCAGGAATGGCTGCTTCACAAACCTGGTTTGCCCGCTTGTATATCAATGGCGAATACCATGGCCTTTACCTCGATGTCGAACAGGTGGATGAGCATTTCCTGGCATCAAACAGGATTGATGAAACCTCGAATTTGTATAAAGCTTCTTATGATGGCGCCATGCTTAGAATAACAGAACCTGTAGAGGCATTGTGGGAAAAGAAAACCAATGAGACAACCGGTTTCTATGATCTACACGAACTGATCGACTGGATTCAAACCGTACCGGAAGATCGTTTCTTCGACGAGTTGAATACTGTTTTTGAGAGGGAACACCTGGCCCGTTACATGGCTATCAGCGCCATTGTCTGCAATTCTTCAACCTATTATCATAACTATTACCTGGTTCATCCCACGTCACCAGGTGGGAAATGGGACATTATCCCCTGGGATGTAGACCGGTCTTTCAACACATACTGGTCCGCTTATTTCTCTCTCCCCTACTACTACCTGAGCGCACACTACAAGATGGAAGATGTTAATTCTTTGGTAAAGCGCTGCTGGTTAAATCCGCAAATGCGTGATCTTATCTATAGCCATGTAGACAACTTGTCAGATTCACTCGTAACGACTGAATATTACTCGGAAACAATAAACCAGCTTGACACGATGTTATCTGCCGCTGTCGAAGAAGACACATACAATCAGTTTTCTATTGAGGAATTCCATTCCAACCTTCAGCAGACTACGTCACGTTTGCTGGCCAGGGCCGATTTTATGGAACGTGCTGACTACGAATATCCTTATCCGTTTGACATTCTTCCTGCTGAAGTAACACCGGAAGGGATACGTTTCTCCTGGTTCAGAACAACATGTGGCAACGGCGAAGCAATCACGTATTCATTGTCATTTGATACGACGGAAACCCGATTACATCCTGTTGAATACTATGTGGGAACAGATACAACGGTTGTGCTGGAAGACCTGCCGCCAGATGACTATTTCTGGAATGTGGTCGCCTATACCTCAATTACTAATCCTACCAGGAGTATTCGTAACTTCAGAAAGTTGTCTCTGCCAGAATCCTATCTTGAAAGCGAAATCATTTCAGGGCAACTGGAAGATGGGGATATTCACTGGAACGATTTACAGAAACTATACTGGATTGCCGACACACTGACTATTCCAGAGACAACACGTCTGATAATTGAACCCGGTGTTCGAGTTTACCTCCTGGATGGCGCGGTGATTATAAATCATGGGATTCTTGACGTCGGGCATCAGAATTCCGACAGCGTGTTCATATCAACCTTGAGCGGCAACAATAATGGCAATTGCCGGGTTCATACTTTCGGACCCGATGCATGTTTAACCATAAGAAATACAGCGATTCGTGAATCTGGAGAAACCAGTATCCGATTCGAAGGAAGTGATCATGCAGCAATGACATTTGAGAATACAACCCTTTCGCATACTGATACACTTTTCCGATTGGATAACGCCTCGCTGACTTTGACCCTGTGCGACATCTACACTTCAAATACCGCAATCATTGTACAGGACGACGAGTCAGAACTTTCAGTCCGACATTCTACAATTACATCAGAGACGGCCAGTAATAACATCTCTCTGATTTCAATCCCCGGTGATAATTGTACCCTCGACTTTGCCCACAGTAGCATAGTAACAAGTAATGGCAACTGCATCGAAATAACAGGCGACAATGCTGCTATTTATCTGGATGACGTGACATTAAACGGTAGCATTTACGCGAGCGGGATAATCTTACATGGAGTAGTGGGCCAGCTTAATGTTGCCAGTTCGCAAGTAACCGGGATGACTCAGGGAATATCATCCTTTGATTCAACGAATACCGTCACCGTTTACAATTCAATATTCTATCGCAATGCGCTAGTATTTCAATCGTTACAACAAAGTAGTACTGCGAATGCTGTTTTTCGAAATTGCGCTTTTTATGTAAATGAACAGGATGTACTGCCGAGTGATTCCTCCGGAATGGATATCCGTTACTGTTTTATCGATTCAACAGAAAGTGATGCACCAACTCATATTGTTGTCGGTGATCCGGAAGTCGTTGATCCATGGAACGGCAACTGGGATCCATTGTGGCAATCACCGCTGATTGATGCCGGGTACGGTGTAGCCTACCCGGAAAGGGATCCACGCGGGCAGGAACGTGTCGATGTGCCTGCTGTACCGAACAGTGGATTCGGATTCATCGATTATGTTGACATCGGACGCTATGAATTTCCCTACGGAGCTATCCCTGACTCGCTGCGAAGGGTTTCTGATGAAATAGATATCACGATTTATCCCAATCCTTCACAGGACAATTTCCTGGTTCAATTCAAAGCGAACAGGAATAAGGTTGTCAAGCTGGAAGTGTTCAATGTTCTGGGCAGGTTGGTTTACAAAGACATGATGAACGTGACAAGAACCGGCCTGCAGAGGTTCTGCTGGAACGCAAAATCTTGCACAGGAATCCCGGTTGTATCAGGAATGTATTTCATCCGGGTACGGTCAGATTCTTCGTCTGATGTAAAACGAGCAGTGCTAATTCGGTAGCGATTGATTTGAAGAGCGAAATTACGCTTCCACTTCTTCATCCTCACGAAGCAGGGTAACTCTTTCCATCCCCTCAATCGCACTCAATTTGCTTAACACAGCTTCTTCCTGTACATCTTTCTTTAGCCTGACAAGGTAAGTATGCTCGATGAATTGCCCCATTCGAACCGTCTTGATGGTTATTCGCCTTTTCTCTTTCAGCAGTTCATCCAGGACAGGCAAATAGGTCTGCTCGTCCGTATCCGATGTAAAATACTGGAAACGAAGCAAATACAGTCCCGCAGGACTTTGCCCAAAGCGCACAAAATCAAGCACCAGCAACATCAGCAGAATCGTACCAACCCCAAAAACCCCCAGGACATACGCGCCAACACCTGCGGACATACCAGCCGCCAGAGCGAAGAACACATAGGCGATATCACGGTTGTCTTTCACAACTGTCCTGAACCGGATAATGGACAAAGCGCCAACCAGGCTGAATGCGCGCGCGATACTGTTCCCAATAACCATCATCACCAGGGCAACCACCATAGACAGGATAATCATGGTCAGCAGGAAAGACAGATTGGATGGGCGATGCCTGTTTGTAACCCTGTAAACGGCGACAACAGCTATGCCAAGACCACAAGCCAGAAGGATGTTCAGGACTACTTCTTCAATGGTAATCGGTCGTCCAAGGGTTTGAAACGAGGTAAGCAGTTCTTTCATGCTGTTTCCAAACGTGGTTCAAGATCGTCCCAACGATCCAATCCGTTACAGTATTTCGAAATGGCCTGAAGTCGCAGACCAAGATCACGCAAGGTCTGTCGTAACCAAAGGGGAATCGAACGCGAAAACTTTACTTCAAGAATGAACTGGGTGTCAGCAATCGTTCGCAGATCACCTTCACGATAAAAATCAATGACATCCGGCTCAAAGTAACTACGCACATTGTAATCGAAAGTAACACGCAAGTCTTCATTTTCCGGATCACGGAAGGCTTCACGTTCATACGTGATCAATGCCTTGGGCGAAAGCTGCAGCCGCTTGACCAGATAAATGAACTTATCGCGCACTACTGAATCCGCAATAGTAGACTTTCCGTTATCGAAAAGTTGAATTTGTGCGCCGTTTGTCAGTTTATGTACTTCACCGAATGGGATGATCGCACGGTCTTTGTGAATTGTATCATCCAGTTTACGCTTGATCTCCAGAAACGCGGGATCACCTTCCTGGAATTGATTATAAACACGGACACGCAATTTCTTTCTGTACTTGGCGCCGTCAATTTTCTCATAATAGAACAGCAAATGCGGGGTATCATAATAGATACTGCGCACAGCATAGCGATTCTGCTCAAGGTTTGCGCAATAGGGGTCGTGCTCCATATGGGCCACGACACGATCATGCAGCGCTTGCCAATCCCGCATACGAACGTAGTATTTAAACTCTTTTCGTATGAACTGTTGCATGTTAACTCACCAACGATTCGCCAATAATGTGCTACGGACACGTTCAAACAGTGTCATCGTGCCAACCGGAATACTCGCGATACCGTGCATTCCCGGCTTCAGCAATTCATCCCGATTGGGAATAGTTGCCAGCCCGTATGCCGCAGTCGTATCGCCACCAAAGAATTCAAACTGTTCAAATGCAACCTGAATTGTTGTATCACTCATTCCCACAAAATGAACATCAATGGGGATTCCCTGCGCAATTGAGCTGGCGAACGCCTCAGGGATAATGACTTTCACTACGACTGTATCCGTGCTTTCGACACGAAAGATGGCACGAATATCGCCCTTGTCACGAACAATGCCATGCATCGGAGAAACGATGTATTCAGTTTCGCCAAGCATTGACTGGTAATATCTGACTTGATCGTTCAAACGTGATATTTCAGCTTCCTGGTAAACAAGTTCGGCCGGGTGTGCGCCGGCTTCTGCCGCCGCCACCTTCGCCTGAGCCAGGTAATATTCCGCTTCCAGGGTCAAATACTGTCGTTCAATTTCCTGGTATTCTGCCAAGGACGACAGGTTTTGTTCATACATGTCCTTCACGCGTTCATATTCAGCCTTGTACGTCTCGTAACGGACCTTGGACTCATTCAACTTCCGTTTTTCAACTTCAAGATCTTCCGGCCTTGCACCGGCTGTCAGTACATTCCAGTGCTTCTTTTCACGCTCAAGTACAGCTTTCTGCTCTGCCAGCCGCCTTTCCCCTTCCAGCGAGAAAAGGGACGCAATCGTATCACCAATATCGACTACTGCGCCGTCGAAGATGTTTTCGAAGATTCTGACTTCAGTGATATCAGGTTGTTCAAGCTGAAAATACTGGTTTTCAGTATTGCGCCCGGTAGCATTGCGGTCCCACTCAGTTGCAATCAGGCCGGAGCCAAAATGACGAAAAGCCCAGGAATGAGCCGGCTCAATAATCGCATGCCCATTGATTGATTGCTCAAAAGGCGCCCAAAGACCGAATGCGATAAATACTACTGCTATTCCGGTAACAATCAATCGTCGACGTAACTCGGCTGTCACTCTGTTTCCTGTAGTCAATGTTAGCGTTACTGGGTTTCGGTTAATTGACGATCAAACGATCCCCAAGTTTAAACTATTATATAAATGTTAGATTATCTAGTGAATTCAGAGGCGTGACAAGAAGGCCTGTATGCCTTTCCCCCGGGAGAAGAAATCAGCAGGATGTACAGAGAAGACATCTTATTCTGCTGGCAATAACCCCATGTCATTGTTATCATTAGCAGCGCCTGCACCTAATGACCCGGGCGCCAGTGTATACTCATTATTGAACTGCACTTCACCGAAAAGGTTTCCATTTTCATAATTAAAACTGCTGTCATTGACAATGGAATAGGAAATGGAAATAGCTCCGGGTTTCGGTTGCTCTGTTGTGACAATCCAGTTCCAGACATTATGCGATGTGTTGTTTACGGAAATGCTGTTGGTCATTTCGATTGAGCCTGATGGATCACCCCATGTATACCAATCCCCAAATCGAAGACCGGTCTCATTGTTCAGCATGACGCAGTGATCAACATGCACTTCCGGAGCGCCATAACCCGCCTCGATCCCCTGCTCGCAATTCATTACCAGTGTATTGTAAATGTCTACCCTGTTCTGGTTTGATGTGGCAACCCCTTCGTTGTCGAAATCCTCGATTATACAGGACTCGATACGGAGAATAGCGCCATTGTGATCAATGCCATCATCCTTACCCGTCGCAAAAACACACCGTTGAAGCAGGCTGCCCTCAGTATCATCGTTGTACGGGTTATTCAGATAGATGCAATCGTTGTCATCATCTATTTCTTCACTGGTATTGTCCGGCATATCAAGCAACCAGCTATCCCGAACTGTAACCTTACCGTACTGATGTTCGCCGCCCGTATCACACCTGCTGATAATTGAGGAATCGATCTGAACGATGGAATGAAAGGTTCCCAGTGCCTTCCCGGGATTATCAAGAAAGTAACAGCGGTTGAATGCAATGCTGGCGTACTGACTGTGAATGACGGGTTGACTGTTTGAATGGCCGAAGGGTTTATCCGAGTCCCCCCCGCCATTGGTGAAGAACACATATTCAAACTGTCCCAGGCTCCAATCGAAATAGATTTCACCCCAGGGAGCGTCATTCTGGTAAGACGTAAATGTTACCGGCGAGGTATTACTGCCCTGCACATGCATCTCGCCCTGTACATGGATGGAAACATAGTTATCCAGCAGGCAGACAACCCCGCTGTCGACCTGTAGAATCACGCCTCCGGGTATGGTTATGTCGCCAACCACATGGATCAGACTGTTGGCTTCCCAATGCAGGGCTGAATCTGCAAGTTGCCCCTCAAGTTCCATTATGTTGGTCTCATCAGTAAAAGTAATCCTTCGCGAAGCTGATGACAGTGCAGTATTACCATCCAGGAAAACAGTCTGCTCGTCTAGCCTGCTTGGAAGTACCTGAAGGGACGCCCCGCCTCTTTTAATATTGATGTCACGAAAATAATTACCATCTTCGAAAGAAATAGTAGCGTCTTTCCACCCAAAGCTTCTTTTGTTTATGCCGTACAGTTGCACTGCGACCGGGACAGGTTTTTGCGCAGGAAACCAATAGGGGGCAATCAGTTCGACAGGAATTACCTGGCTTGTATCTGTAGTGTCAGTAGTATCTGTTGAATCGGCTGGATCATCGCCAGTCGGGGATTTTACACAAGAGATGGAGTTCAGCATCAGACATAACATACCCGCGATTAATAGGAATAGAACCAGGCTCTTCCAACTGCCCCGTGTGATTGAAGCATCCATACTAAACCTGTCCTTCTTTGTGACGTCTTACTTTGAAACTGGAACGGTAGAACATGACAGCGAGTTCCAGACTAAACCATGCTCCCGGAAAGAGGCTGACGGCAAGCAGTGATTATTGTATATTACTAACGTAATTCCAACATCACAAGGAGCGGCATACCATGATTTCGCGCAATCGCAAGGCTTTTATCGCTTTTCTTCCCATTGCGTTGCTCACCCTCTTCTTCGCTTTTACCGGGTGCGATGAAGATGATGAACCAACTTCGCCAATTACAGAAAGTGGAACGATACTTATCAACGAAATCATGGCAAAAAACGAGTCCGCTTTTGCCGACAGTTCCGGCGAATTTGATGACTGGATTGAACTTTACAACCCATCCGACAACTCAGTTGATATAGGCGGATTCAGCATCTCTGATGATGTTGAAGAACCGCAGAAATGGGTATTCTCGACAGCCGTTCCTGAAATGACAACAATCCCTGCTAAAGGATACCTTATAATCTGGTTTGATGGTGATCCCGAACAAGGGCCGTTGCATCTTGATTTCAAGCTTGATGATCAGGGTGAAAATGTATGTCTGTATAGCGCTGATGGTGAAGCTGTGGATATTGTGTATTTCGGCCCGCAGATAGCAGATATCTCCTTTGGCTGCCTTCCTGATGGAAGTACAATGAAAGTCTTCCTGGATCCGCCGACTCCGGGCGCTACAAACACCACGGAAGCCTACAATCATGCACCGTCCATTTCAGATGTCGAACATTCGCCTGTTATGCCACTGGCCAATGAATCGGTCACGGTTACCGCATCAGTAACGGATGAGTTCGGCGTATCCGAAGTGACTTTATACTACAGCCTTAACGCTATTGATTTTGAGTCAGTTGTAATGAACTATGTCTCAACCGCTGAGTATGAAGCGGTTATACCTGGACAAGCAGTATCATCGACAGTTTCTTTTTATATCAGCGCCGAAGATACTGATGGTGAAACCAGTACCGATCCGACATTTGCCCCTTCAAGTTGCTACAGCTATACGGTAATCGAGATTCCAGGTGGAAGCACACTGTTTATCAACGAGATACTTGCTTCAAACGAAACTACTAATGTGGATGAATACGGGGAAGCCGATGACTGGATTGAGATCTACAATGCTGGTACAGAAGCGGTAGATATTGGTGGTATGTATATCACGGACGATTTGTCAACTCCCCAGTTTTACCAGATTCCCATGGGGCATGCAGCAGCGACAACGATTGCTCCAGGTGGATACCTGCTTTTGTGGGCAGATAAGGATCTGGATCAGGGGCCGCTCCATATCAACTTCAAGCTAAGTGCAGATGGTGAATCTGTTGGACTTTACCTGCCTGAAGATGAAGGTGGCAGTCTTGTTGACGCGATCAATTTCGGTGAACAAACTGTTGATGTCTCTTTTGGTAGAAATTCTGATGGCAGCTCGGAATGGCGCACATTCCAGACGCCTACTCCGATGAGCTCCAATAGATGATAATCGAACGGACAAAAACTGTAGTTCTGTTGTTTGTAAGCTCCCTGTTGCTGCTGTGTGGATGCAATGGAGATGATTCGCCGTCGGTTGTTATGCCAGTTGTGAAATCATGGCAACTGACATCACGAAGGGCTGTCAACATACCTGAACCTTCCGGCGTGGCTTTTGACAGTTCGCGACAATGCCTTTGGATTGTCAGTGACAATACAGGGCTTGTTTATAAGACATCGTTTGAAGGCGATGTCATCCATGAACTTCCCTATATCTGTGAAGATCCGGAAGGTATCTGCCTGGGACCGGATGGCAATTCACTCTTTATCATCGAAGAATTGAACGCTGATCTTGTACAGATTGATCTTGAAGGCAACGAGCTGAATCGTATCCACATCGCCAACTTTGAATCTGAAGGCAACCAGGGATTCGAAGGTTTGATTTACCATCCCGGCAGAGCAAGATTTTATCTGGTGCATGAAAAAGATCCCGTCGCCCTGGTAGTCCTTAGTGAAACTGGCGCCGTCCTGAACCGCATTGCCATAGACTACGCCCACGACATCTCAGATATTACTCTTGATAAAGAACGTGGCGAACTACTCTTGCTGAGCGATGAAGACGAAACAGTTATCAACTCTACGCTTGATGGTGAGTTTATCGACGAATGGGCGACTGAGATTAAAAAGGCTGAAGGAATTGCGAAGAATGGCGACACGCTTTATGTCGTCTCAGACAGCGAAGAAGAACTGTACATTTTCGTCTACAAGGATCAACCACTCGAATAGTCTCCAGGACTGGAAAGATGCGGTTTTCCAGCATGATTCTACAGAAACAGTACAGCACATCTGTATTCATTATGATATTTTTTAGCATAGCAGTAACGATTGTATCATGCTGTTCTCTTTCCTACCTTTCGCATTCAAATACTGAAACAACCGGCATAGGGACAAGTGATGAATCTTGTCTACATCTCAATTGCTGTCATTCTCAGTACAGTATACTGGCTGTACTTCCTGCTGAAATATGACAAGGTAGAACGTGAGCCCATCGACACTGTGGTGGGGATTGGTTTTACCGGGGCCATTCTGAGCGTAGGCGGTGTCTTCATTTATGGGGCCATCTTTTATACAGTCTTTCCTTTTGCCGAAATAGTCAATGATCATGCGAGCTGGTTCTTTTGCGCCTTTGATGGTATGCATGTAGGCCTGTATGAAGAATTTATGAAAATGGGCGCGGCATTGCTGCTGGTGATGACCTTGAAACAATTCAACGAGCCCGTCGATGCAATCATTTACAGCATGACTATCGGGATGGGATTCGCAGCAATAGAAAATGTTATATATGCCATGAGTAATGGTTTTGGAATCCTGTTTGTACGCAGCATGATTTCCATGCCTGTACATATGGGATGCGCCGCAGTCTGGGGACTCGGTATAGCCACATTCCGGTACAATTCATCAAAGAGCCTGATAAAGACACTGCTTCCCTTCTACCTCGTTTCTGCGTTTCTTCATGGCCTGTTTGACTTTATTCATTTTATGGATTTGTCAGTGACACCGACCCTTGGTTTCGCGATTATATTCACCATAGGGATTATGGCATGGTCGAAAAGACAGTTGAAATACCTGGTCAGTCAGAGTCCATTTCTCGAAAAAGGAAAATGTCCGGAATGCGACACATTTAACGATGAGGACGCCCGGTTCTGCCTGAAATGCGGCGCTTCACTGACACGTGATTTTATACAGGTTGAGATAGATAAGGAGAGTGGTGTTCCGATTGATGTGCAAAAAGCACGGGCGAACACCAGCAGTATCTTTACACCCAGGATTTCTCCATCCGGACAACAAAACCAGAACTCACCTGAACCAGAGGAAACAATCCAGGATTAGCCGATTCACGTATCAAGAACGGATACGTCAAGGTCCGACCGAACATCCAGGAATCGAACCAGTCCTCCCCACCTGCGATCTACCTGGAACCCATGCTTGGCGCAGAATTTCCTCATGAAGAAATGTGTTTTGATCACTTTCACCCCCTGGCTCCCAAGCCGGATACAGAAATCTTCCAGAAGTGCGCCGCCTATCCCCCGCCTTTTCAAATGCGGCGCCACTACCAGCCCATCCAGATGAACCACATCGTCATCGATCTTCTTGTAGCAGATCCCGCCGATAATACGGTCAAGCGAGTCTGTGATCACAATATGACCATCCATCTCCGACACCGTCTTCGGGAAATGTTGCTTGAAGAAATGACGGTACAAACGTCCAACTTCCTCTGCAGAAAGTGGTTCACGGATTGTGTAGAACTCCTCGTAGCGATCTGTGATCGTGGTTCTGACAATGACCTGCTTCTGTTCCTGGGCGTCAAGCGCTGTTACTTCCATCATGTATTGACGGTGTGAGCGTGGGAATACCAGTGCGCTGAAAACATCCCTGTCGTCCTGGTTTTGTATTTCCGCTTGCAGTTCGGAAAGTTCTACCAGGCGCATGGCCGGCGTATCTGAACGCAGAAACATGGTATGCAAGAGACCATCAAACTTCTTTAATACAGGCTGGTCAGCATCTACGAAATATGTGTGACGGTACAGGTAATACCTTGCGATCTCAGCATACCGATCCAACCGGTACAGGCGATACAACTGCCGTAGTGATTCGATAGTGGCGTCAACAGTAACGTCAGGATTCTCACGTATCCATTCGCGATAGCGAACGATTGCGTTCTGCAAGGCAAGCGGAACCTGGTAGTAGTGTTGTTGTTGGATAAGGTAAGCATCCAGTTCATGCACGAATTCATCCACATTCACCGGGATTGCTTCAAATGCCAGATCCTCTATCAGGGTTTGCAGGAACTGCCTTCCTTCAACCGGTCCTAAAGCTTCATGGCAGGCTTCAAAGATCCATTTGTACTGTAACAGGTGATCACTCCAGGGATAATAGGCCGCTGTTTTCAGGTAAAAGTTGCGCAATATGGGCCTGACCAGGGAAAGCGTATTCTTGTATCTTTCCCACCCGGATATGGTCACGATAGCAGCCACTTCACGAAAATCAACTGAAGGCACAAGAATGTTCGTTGGCGTAATTGATCCGGGAACAATTCTCCGTCCGCTGTTGCGCCACCCGATAAACGCGGTTGAGATGGCACGCACAAACAGTTTTCGCCATTCGGCCGGCTCAGGCATGGGAGAACCGGGCCCACGTTCGCTCGCATACTGACGGATGTGATCCCATACACTGAGTGAATTTCGGTAAGCAAGGGACATGGCGCGCAGTTCGGGACGACAACAACCGAAACGCGACAATGCAGGCGCACCAATCGGATACCCGGTGGTAGCAATCAACCATAGAATGGATTCGATAACCTCGGCTTCATCCAGGTCATCACGCAATATGAGTTGCAGGTCATAGTGCTGCCCATGTTTTGTATTAACCACCATACGGAATCTTTTATAGTCGTGCCGTGTTGAGATTCGGGCGATCCAGATACCCCCTTCCTTGACCGAATCAAGCGAAAACTCTTCTTCGTCATAGCTCAGCAGGATTGATTCTTTCAGGAAAGTTGTGCCGACAAGAATCTGCTTCATTCTCTCGATTTCGGAATCCGTAATTCCTTCGTCAAAGGTAATCTTCCCACGCCATAAGGACGGATTCAGATTCTCCTTGTCCGCCGCCAGCCATTCTTCATACCATTGCGCTGTTTCGACAAAGCGTTTTCGCGCGGACCGCGAGAGTTCCGGATCTTTATCATGCAGAATCCATGACACCAGCTCAGCACGAACCGGCGAATAATATTCAGGATGGAAACGTACAAACTCGGCCAACAGGTCAAACAGGCGTTCAAACTGAACTCTGATCGCAGTGTCGGCTGGCCATTCAAGACTGACACGGTAATGTTCAAGCCTTTGCCGCAACGCACCCAGTCGTCTTTGTTTCAGGTTGGTCTGGGCAATAGCCTGGATTGAGTTTGTGTTGAGAAAGGTCAAGCCGGAGAACAGGAATGTGGGCATACTGCTGCCGTAATCCGGCATGGGATCATCCAGCAGCAGAACACGATAAGCCAGGCAGCGAACCTCTTCATTGGGATGTCGCGCCAGCGCTTCCAGTCTTCGCCTGATCACCTGGGCCAGACGGTCGTCTGTTCGAGTCAGTAATGTACCCAGACGTTCAACCGCCGCCATCGCAGTGTCAGTGCCGCCGAAAAGCGCATGTATTACCAACCGGTTTACCTGGTACAGGCGCTGATCAGTAAGATCGCCGGGTTGTTCAACAATTGGCATCGGCAGACGTTCAGGGTAATCACGATCCATGAAAAGTTGATCTGAACTTGCGCAGATTTTCGCATCCCATCCCTCTTTACAGGGACAAAAGGCAATCATTTGCACATTGCCAACCCAGCAGCGCGGTTGCAGCGAAAGTGACCCCAAATCGATAAAAGGAGTCGTTTCCACATCAATCCAGTACTCCATATCGCCAATTCTAACGCGCTTATCCTCAGGGATTGCATGCATATTCAGTGCGATGTTCCGGCTCACATCCTTCAGGCCTTCGTCTGTCGCAACTATATCCGTTTCAAGCAGGCCAAGGTCACGATAGAACCAACGCGGAATGCGAAGAGTCAGTCTGCCAACTTCCAATTCGATATAATTCTTGCGATATAATTCCTTGATAATGGAATTGAAATTCTCAACAATTTTCTTCCGTCTGTACGTTCCTTTTGGTGTCAATTCACCTTTCTCTTCCTCGAAATCACGTTCCAGGACAGAAAAATTGATCACACGCTCATAAGGGGGAAGCGTTTTATTGGCAGTCGCAATAATCTGGCGATAATAATCATTCGCAGCTTCGCCGGAAGGAAGTTCATCCACTTCACTGGGATCAGGAACTTCAGGCACGATCAGCAACACATTATATGCTTTCCCATCGCCAACCAGATAGGTACGTTTAATCCCGGGAACACCTTTAAACTTCTTTTCTACTTTTTGTGGTGATACTGTTTGTCCGCGATTATTCTTGTAAATATCCTTGATTCGATCTACGATTTCGTAATGGCCGTTTTCCCAGCGTTTGAACAAATCGCCGGTTTTAAGCCAGAAGCCATCATCAGGATCAATTACCGGAAGCGTTCCCTTTTGATCCTTGTCCTCTTCCGGTAGATAGCGAGCGATATAAGAGCCGGACAACTGCAATTCACCCTTGTCACTCAACCGGGCATTTATCCCCGGTAGCGGCACTCCTACAGAGTTGTTGACATACTCACCGGGCAGCGTCATGGTAATCCCACCTGTCGCTTCGGTCATGCCAAATCCGCTGCAAAGTTCCACGCCATTCTGCTGGAAGAAATGAAAAACCTTGGGGGACAAATATCCTGCTGCGGAAAGTCCCCAACGGAGATTGGGGCCAACAAGCGTACGAAATGCCTTCCCCACATCTTCTGGCGCAGCGGTTTCACCCGCCAGCTCCATGCATTTGTCGCGGATCTGAGTCCAGCGCAATGGAATCCCGATAAGGCCGGTGGGTTTCACTTCCGTCAGTCTTTTCAAGTAAGTATCAGCGG
This sequence comes from bacterium, assembly GCA_963669175.1. Taxonomy (GTDB): domain Bacteria; phylum Electryoneota; class Electryoneia; order Electryoneales; family Electryoneaceae. The sequence goes on along the minus strand of OY769902.1, from coordinate 3,387,940 downwards.
AAGTGTTCCCAACGAAGACATAGGTTCCGGACCAGTACAGCATTCCCAGCATTTCCAGGAAACGGCCAAACGTATGAAATAGTGGCAGGTAGCACAGCAGTTTTTCATTCTTCCCTACGGTTGGCAAGGCTGCTGCACGGCAGAATCGTTTTGTAACGAGGTTGAATTGTGAAAACGCTACGCCTTTGGGTAGTCCCGTGCTGCCTGAGGTGAACATAACGGTACATGTATCGTGGATACCGAATCTTGGTCTGTTACTGACCAGCGTTTTACTCTCACGTGAGGTCAGATGAGCCATGCGTTGCTCAAGGGATACCGCTTCCACGTCCGATGATACCTCGTCCTGCAACAACAGGATGGAAAATTCCAGCTTCTCTCTCCGCTTGATAGAATCCAGCTCACGCACACGATCAACCGTATCAACAGCAATGATGTTGATATGCAAGCGCTTTATAACATAGCTGATAACCTCTTTTTCCATATTGGTTGACAGGGGCGTAGTGAAGATCCCGTGACAGAGACACGCCAGGTCCGCACACGCGGAGTTCAGGGAATTGGCAGAAAAAACTGCAACACGTGGTTGGGTGTCTTTCTCGTCAGCTAACGAAAAGAGTATGCCTGCAATATCCTGTACGCGCTGATGAATGGTTGCATAGGTCCAGTGAACGGGTGTATCGCCTTCGAATGTCTGGAAGTAGGGTTGATTCGGGATACGATTGGATCGTTCTTCCAGCATGTCGATCAGTTGGTAATCGGCAATTTCAACGGCAGCATTTACAGTGTCAGCCCAACGTAATCTTTCATCAGCATCCGGCAACGCTTTTAAAAATACTGATTGACCGGTTTGATTTAGAAAACTCAGCCAGTGCTTTCTTGCGATATTCTTTGCCTGGCTGGTTTTTACCGCAGCCTCAGCTTCATCCAGTATTTCACCTGCAAGGGATGCCGAGATCTTCCCTTTTTTCATACTATCGTTCAATTTTTGAATCGCATGCCGGAATCGTGTTGCTCTGGAAGCCATCTCTGAAACTCCAAGGATTGTGTGAAGCTGTCAGACGGAATTCATGTTGCTTCAATGTAAGAAATTGAATGTTGCTTTACTCGCATCCGTATAGCACTTGTCATTCCCGTCCCAGTTGCCGTCTGACCGCCTGCATCTTGCCTGACATGGTAATCTCTTTATCACGTCGGTCATCAATTTTGATCACAGTCGAAACACGTTTCACATCATCATCTTCAAACAGGCACTCATGCATCCTGCGAGCAATATCAAAACACGCTTCAATATCGCCTTCGATCGAAGTAAACATCGGGCCGGGTTCTACGGTAACTCGTTTGTCTTCCTGCGCCAGTTGTATCGCCTTTGCAACATATTTGCTGACACTGGCGCCCACACCTGCTGGCGCAACACTGATAGCCAGAATAGCCATGGTCTACGCTCCTTTTCCTGCCTTGAAGTCGGATTTTTGAATTGTCTCCTTACCACAGTAAGGTAAGGTTTTCGGAGAGTCGAAAAAGCGGGCGAGTAGGTGGATACTCGCCCGCATCGGGAGACCGCTTTCGCCCAGGGAGGAAAGCAAAAGCGGCAAGGATATAGGATCAGGGTCAGCGTGTTGCCTTCCCTGTATATTAAACCTGAGTCCAATCAGGCGAGTTCCATCCCCATGTGTTCCAGTGGAGCCATCAGAGACAAAAGCCGGAGAATGCAGTGCATCCTCCGGCTTATACGATCTGAAAGAAGCTGTGTCCCTACTTGGTAAGAACCAGGCGGCTCACATTGCGCACACCATTCGCTTCCATGACGGCAAAGTAAACACCAGATGCCATTTCATACGCTGACCAGGTAAATGCGTGTGTTCCGGCAGACAACCGTCCCTGGTGAAGCGTTGCAACTTCACGCCCCAGGATGTCGAATACTGCAAGACGAATCTCGCTGGTAAGCGGCACATCTACCTGCAATGTTGTCGTCGGGTTAAACGGATTCGGGAAAACTGAAGAAATCGCGAAATCGCTGGGAATCACTGTTCCGTGTTCAGTGTCCTCAACATCATCAAGACCCCACCAGTCTGTTACAACCGCATGAAGCACATCGGCTCTTGAGGTGGTCGAGCTTGCACCGCTGACGGCCTCGAAAGCAAAGGCGCAATACATATGCTTGCGGGTATCGTTTTCATAATAAACAGCGCCGGTATTGCTGCCACCGAAATACGTATATGCGCTTACAGCGGGTGAAATCGGATCGATTACATCCGGGTTGGTCGAGTTGTTGGCGCCACCCGGCCCAACGATCAGCAGGCTGCTTCCATCAATAACCGGACCGCCTGCATCAGCTACTGCATCAAGTGCGTTTTGAGTTGAACCTGAGCCACTTTGTGCAAACAGGTAATCGCTGTAGAATGACGTTCCTGAAAGCTGATCGTCAAGTGTCTGACCGAACAGGAACAGGTCTGCCCCATTATCCATGGCAGTCTGAAGCGCGCTGATCTCATCGTTTGAAAGTGGATTTTCAACATCGCCTGTCATCCAGATGATACCATCATATTGTGACAGGTAGTCACCACTGGGGCCTGACGCCAGAACAGCATTGTCCCAGTGGAAGTAGTTGTAGAACTCAGCGTCCAGATTCTCTGTGATGTACTGATCGTAAGATTCGCCACCGTCATCATCAACGAAAATAATCTCGGGGGTTCCCAACATCAGTTTAGCACTTTCACCAACCTGGTACTCATTCGGATCACAGGAAATTATTAGTGAAAGAACATTAAACTCGCCATCCAGCGACCCTTCCGGGACGGTGAATGTCAATGGATTGTCATAATTGTTTGCGGAAGAACCTGCGGTGATGTTGCCAAGGGTAATAGACTGAGTTCCAAAATCAACGCCCTCACGGCTGAATTCCAGGGAAGCCGTCACAGCAAGCGCATCCTGCCAACCGGGCTCATTGGAAACTTCGAAGGTCACTTCGATTTCTTCATCGATATCCGGGTGACCATTTCCGTCCGGATCGCTGATGTTCCAGGATTCGATAGTCAGTTCCGGCCAGTAAAACTGGGTAATTGCCTGGTAAGCATTCACTCTGCCGGATCCGACCGGATGATCTGTACTCAACGGATCAGTCGTTTCAATGATATACTGGCTCCAAAGGCTGTTGTCCTCTTCCGGGAACATACTGATCACAAGAGCGCCAACCCCTGCTGCGATCGGGCAGGCTACGGATGTTCCCTGCCAACTGTCATAACTGTCGTCAAACCAGGGCGTGAAGCAGCTTACACCAGGCGCAGCGATATCAACCCAGTTGCCCCAGTTGGAGAAACTGGCACGGCTTCCATCGGAGTTCAATGCAGCGACTGAGATCACGTTATCGTAATCAGCCGGATAGTGCCTGTCACTGACTGCGTCGTTACCGGCAGCTCCAAACAGCAGCAGATTGTTGTTCCAGGCGTTCTGGATGGCGTTGTTCATAAACTGTGTTTCTGAATCGCCGCCAAACGACATGTTGACGATCTGCGCGCCCTTGTCGACTGCATAGGCCAACGCGCCTGCAGCGGCAGTAAGGGATGTTCTGCCAGTTCCGTCAGTTGAGGTATAGCCGCAACGAAGGCTGATCATACGACTCTTAAAAGCGATACTGGCGCCGCCAACACTGTTGTTGGTACGTGCGGCCATCGCACCGTAGCAACCTGTACCATGTCCGTTAAAATCCATCGGATTGTTGTCCGGCGTATTGCCATCTTCCCCCGGTACAACAGAAGCGCTTGTCACAAAATCCCAACCGATATAGTCATTGATGAAGCCATTATTATCATTGTCCAATTGGTCCCAATCGCCAAAAGTTCCGGGAACATCCATGAATCCAAGGGTTGTATCAACCGGGTAATGATTGTCGTCAATATCTTCACCGGGATTAACCCAGATATTGTCGATCAGATCCGGGTGGTTCCAGTCAATACCGGTATCCAGCGCAGCCACCAGGATAGACGTATCACTCTGGGTGATTTCCCAAGCCTCCGGCGCGTCAATAGCACGCAACCACCACTGGGCGGTAAAACTGGGATCGTTCGGTTCGTAGTCAAACGTGTAAAGGATATCCGGGATAGCATCAAGAACGGCTTTACATTGATTCGCTTCTTCAGCAATCAATTCCATCTCGCTCCCTGCCGGGAAATTCACTTTCCAGTCATTGCGAGTAAGATAACGATAGTCTTCATCTTGAAGCTTGTAAGTACCGAAGAACGGTTCGAAACTTGTGGCATTGAAGCGCCGTAAGACCCGATCCATCTCAGCGTCACCGACCTTTACAATCCCATCGTCTCCAACAACAGGTTGCAGGTCTTCAGCAAAACGAACAACCAACACTCCATCCACATAATCAACACCGGGCGTTCCTGAAATGGCAGGTAAAACCATGCAGAGAACCAGCACACTCACAACTAGCATCCGTGACATCATCACTCCAACCGTTTCTCGTCAACAAACAAAAAAAAGGCGGGAGCGGCAATTCCTCCCCCGCCTTCTATCTTCCATATAAAATACTCTCCACAGCTCTCGTAGCCAAGTCTAAATCGGAGCGGGAGTGGCGGCTCTAGGCCGTAAACAGCAGTCTTACCACCATGAAGATAAGCAGTATCGCGAAAATTCTGCGATAAACGACTGAGCCAGCCTTCTTATTCAGATACGCGCCAAGTTGTGCACCAGGCACTGCCATGATCCCCAAACACAAGGCAACAATCAAATTGGAATGACCGACAAACCCTGAAGGTAACTCGGCAACAGGATCCAGCAACATATAGCGAGTCGCAGACGCCAAAGCGGCAAAGATGACGACCACCGAAGATGTTCCTGCCAGCTTTTTGGTCGGCACACGTGCAATGAAAACCATCAACGGTATAAACAGGATACCACCGCCCAATCCGGATAAAGCGGCGAACAAACCAACCAATAACCCCATCACCAGCCAAAGGGACCATATAATATTGCGCATTTCGGTCTGATCAACCTTCTTGCGGAAAATCATATCCAGGGCGGCAAAGAACAATACGATTGCCAAACCGTATTGTAACGATGTTCCTTGTGTAGATACAGCTATCTTTGACCCAAGAAAACCACCAATAACAGCAGTTGGAGCGACCAATCCCGCCACTTTCCACAGGATGTTTCCCTGTTTCTGGTGACGATAGGTTGAGGATAATCCGGAGAGAACACCAACTGTAAGAGATGTACCCATGGCCGCCTGCACGACCGATGCTTCCGGAATCTGCCAGGCACGGAACAGCTCGAGCAGAACCGGCACCATGATGACACCGCCGCCAATGCCAATGAAACCGGCGGCGATTCCGGTGACAACCCCAATGCCCAACAACATAAGGACTGTCAGTAACTCAAATTCCAAGTTGTACCCCCGTATAACAAAAAATACCTGACCGGTTTGGACAGGCATAAAGATACAGTTTTTTAACTGTCATTGTTTAACCATTCTCTCTGCAAGTCTGGATGTATTTTATCGATTAGCAGCAATGGTCAGATTGATACCGCTACTACTGTATTCACCCCAGATATAGCCTGTGTAATAGGCGTTATCAGAAAATACCTGAGCGTCAACATACAACAGAATATCCTGTCCCCCAATATTATTGTCTTCCAGGAGATAAACATCGTGCGTTTCTGTGGAAGTGGATTCAAAAACCATCGGCACACTCAGGTTGTTGTAATACAACTGCGTGATCGTAAGGTGGTTATCAATCAGCGCTTCCCAGGTCGGTGTGCCAGGAATAAGATTGATAAAACGTACGATTGTGTAGTCGTCACGTACCGAGAGTTCATCCGGCATCAACCGAATATTGAAACCTTGATCAGCCAGAGTGTCCTTAAAGACGACGACAAAGTTGAACTCCTCAACCTGAATCTGCTTATCAATAACCAGTGGTTGATATGCGGACGAACTGGATTCAATTGAAATAGTCACGGTTGTCGGACTGTTATATAGCTCTTTGTCACCGCTGAATTCGCCAGGCGCAAGACCGGTAATGATCTGGTTGCCATCAACCGTAATGGTCAACTCTTCCGAACCCTGGGCAAAATTACCAAACTCGATTGCGGTTGTCGTTGTCTCAGTCGGATCATCAAGTTTCGTAGGATCAAGCCCGCTGGAGCAGCCTGTTGCCATGAGGAAAATACCGGTCGGCAGCAACACAGCCAGGAGGATAAAACAGAATCGGGAAAACATGGTCTTCTCCTGTGTCCTGTGGAAAGCGTAAAGGCCGGAAGACATCGCGGCAGGACGCATCCCATCATTCATGCGGGGTATGAAATATACACCGTAACCCGGACAGCTCCAAACGCCCTGATTACAATGGCCGGTTTCAGGCCAGAACCAAATCAATATGGCCGGTCTGCTCATCTGCATGCGTCACGCGGACTCGAATCTTCAGCCCCGGACTCCAGACGTTATGCGTATAGGCATCAACAAAACCTGTGATTCGCCTGTCGAAAAAGACATCGCCCAGATCATCAGCGTTGATCAATCCCTCTGTGCCCGTATCTGCCACTTCCACAAATACGCCCTTGGGAATCGCGCTGGTAATCATACCGTCAAACTCTTTCCCCACCTGATCACGGAAATACTCAGCCTGCCGTATCTTGAGCGATTCACGTTCCATCACCTGTGCGGCACGTTCACGTTCACTCGATGACAATGCAGCACGCTTAACAAACTCGATCTGATCACGTCCGTATTTAGCCGTATTGTTCAAAGAATCCAGCAGGATACGATGAACAACAAGATCAGGGTATCTTCGAATCGGACTGGTGAAATGGGTGTAATTGGCGAACCCCAGCCCGTAATGACCGATATTCTCCGTATCATACAGCGCCTTGGCCATCGCACGCAGGGCATGCCTGCGCACAATTCCGCCCAGTGGATGATCACGTAGCTCCAGCAACCATTTGTTCAGCTCAGCAGAAGGCAGACTATCCATTGCCCACCCGAAGGGCCAGTCAATTCCCATCCCCTGGACAAACATGGCGAATTCTTCAATAGCATCCGGATCGGGCTTGTCATGAACACGATAAACAAAAACCTTCGGTGACGAGCCACGTTTCCTGACAGCAAATTCAGTCACAGCGCGATTCGCAGCCAGCATACATTCTTCTACAAGGTGATTGGATTCAATAACGACACGTTTATGTATTCCAGTGACACTGCCTCTTTCGTCAAGCTCAACTTCGTATTCGGGCACATCCAGCTCGAGTCCGCCCTGTTTCAAGCGCAAGGCACGCATATTTCTGGTCAGGGCGGCCAGGTGAACCAAAACAGTAGTCATCCTGTCATTTCGCCATGCTGGCAGTTTTCCAGCATCCAACTTGTCCTGGTTCTTATCAATAACAGCTTGAGCCTGACCATAGGTAAACCGTTTCGCACTTAGGATAACACTCCTGGTCAGGGTGTAATCCTTTACTTTACCATAATTATCCATCTCGAGGAATACACTGAAAGTGCGTCGCGGCACCCCTTCCCTTAAACTGCATAAATCACTGCTTAATCGTTCGGGCAGCATGGGTAGTGTGCCATGGGAGGTGTACACGGAAGTTCCCCTTGAACGCGCCTCTTCGTCCACTTCGCTCCCTGGACGCACATACCAGCTCACATCCGCAATATGCACCCCCAGCTCATATCCACCCTTTATTTTCTTCAGGCTTAATGCATCGTCGAAATCCTTTGCGTCATCAGGATCAATGGTAAATATAATCCTGTCACGCAAATCCAGTCTATCGGCCAACTCCGCGTGGGTGAGTTCTTCTGATAGCTTCTCCACTTCTTCCAGCACAGCGTCAGGAAAGACCTCGTGAAACTTGTTCTCCGCGATTAAGGATTTGAAACGTGAGTTTGGATCATACTGCGAGCCGAACACACGGGTGATTTTCCCACGCAACTCATGACGATCTGAAATAATTTGTATCTCAACCCTGTCACGATCTGACGCGTCCATCGCCTGTGATACAGCAATCTTGATCGGCCCGGGAAGCCTTGGGTCATCCGGGTAGACCATGCCTCCGTGACCGAAATGATCCCTGTAAATGCCGATTACAGGCTTATCGCTACGCTCAATGATACGGTAGACCGATGCGGAGCGCCGCCCATAACGACCTGTTTTGCTGAATTCAACTTCGACCAGATCACCATGACGTGCCCCATTCAACTTGTTGGGGGGCACAAAGATATCATCGCCTTTTCCAACCGCAACAAATCCAAAACCCCTGTCCGCAACAACAGAAATCCTTCCCGACAAAGTCGGGTTTGTCCGGTCAATTCTACGAAAGCGTTTTCCTTTAACCCGCTTGATCACCCCACGAACGATCAGCGAGTTCAGCGCGTCGCCAAACTCACGGTTTTTCGCTTTATCCAGTTTTAATCTTTCCTGAATGACAGTTAAGGGCAAAACTGACTCGTGTAACGTGTCAAATACGGAAAGGATGTTGTTCTCCATCTCCGGATTTGCGACCAGTTCCTGCTGTTCCCTGTGTTTCCTGGCAGTTGTTCGCTTCCGTTGCTCAAAACGGTTTACCCTGGATCTTCTTGTCATGGTCTTCTATTTCCAATCTGTATACAGGCTGTTGAGTCACTTCACCCCATCATGGTAGCCTCACCCTGCAAAAAGATCAAGTTTTTTGGGATATGTTTACTTTAAATGGAGTATTGGCTCTGGAGGACAATTTAATATATGCAAACACGCTTACGCATAAAGAACAACAACTTAGCCATTGCAGTATCATAATTAAAGACATATTGCATATCAATTATGACACAATACAAAATCACTGTTAAAACAATAGTTTGGGTCGCCAAATATAAAAACAACTCATTGTACACCCATGTGAATCAATTCACACTACATAGTGATTTATAGATAGTCTGGTATAGTATTGAGATTTATCCTGAATTCATCCATAGAAAACTTTGCTATTCTTCTCCTGTTTGCGTGATTTTTCACAATAACTTATATTGCGTGTGGCATTCAGTTCTTACGGGGATTTGGCGACCGTTTTTACGGTCGCTGGATACCCCTTTTTCTTTTTACACTGGAGGCGGCATGGGTAACGAGCCCTATGCTATTCTACTTGATTTTACCCGTTGTATCGGCTGTGGCGCTTGCGAGCGTGAATGTGCACGGGTGAATGGTTTGCCTGATGATCCACCGGAAGACAAGCTGGATCATAGGAACTTTACCGTAGTTTTGAAACACGATTCAGGCCAATACTATCGACGCATGTGCATGCACTGTGAAGATCCGGCATGCGTGTCGGTATGTCCTGTTGCTGCATTGGAGAAAACAGACGCAGGCCCGGTTGTCTACCATCCGGATAAGTGTATCGGCTGCCGTTACTGTATGGTTGCCTGCCCGTTCCAGATACCAAAATACGAGTGGCACAAGTCTATCCCCGTCGTTCGCAAGTGCATCATGTGCAATTCGCGGATCGAGAATGGTGAAGAACCTGCCTGCGCCTGGGTGTGTCCTGTTGACGCCTGCCGTTTTGGCCCACGTGAAAAACTGCTGGCCATTGCCAAACGTCGTGTCAGCCAGATGCCAGATAGGTATGTGGACTACATCTATGGCGAAAACGAAGTCGGCGGCACATCGATCCTGATGCTGAGCGGTGTTCCCTTTGAAGATCTTGGCTTCAAGATGGATGTCGGTGAACAGGCTCTCCCCCGTCTTACCTGGACTGTCATGAGCAAGATCCCAAACGTGGTGATTACAGGCGGCATCATGCTGGGCGGCATCAGTTGGATCATCAATCGTCGCATGGACCTGCAAAAGGAACATATGGATGAGGTGGATACCTTGAAGCAGGACAAGGAGAATTGGGAGCTGGAACGTGAAGCCCTGAATAAGAAAATCCGCGATCTCGAGGGAGGCAGGCATGGCTGAGTTGATTCTCTACTGGAAGGGGCTTTCTTCACATCGTAAAAGCCTGTGGCTGATTGCTTCAGCGATCATTGTCATGGGACTGGGATTGTCCGTCTGGCGATTCTTCTTTGGCTTGGGCGCAGTTACCAACCTGAGTGATGAGTTCCCTTGGGGTTTCTGGATCGGTTTCGATGTGATGGGTGGCGTGGCCCTGGCGGCAGGTGGCTTTACGTTGTGCCTGCTGGTTTACATCTTCGGCTATCATCAGTACCATTCCATCGTGCGACCAACTGTCCTCACGGCGTTTCTCGGCTATCTGCTGGTTGCTATTGGCCTGCTATACGACCTGGGAAAATTTTACAATATCTGGCACCCGCTGGTGATGTGGAATCCGCACTCGGTCATGTTTGAGGTGGCCTGGTGTGTGATGCTGTACCTGACGGTGCTGTTCCTGGAATTTGTACCGATTGTCTTGGAGAAGTTCAACCTTCAGACACCGCTGAAACTGTTGCGACGCTTATCCATTCCCATCGTGCTTGCAGGTGTATTGTTATCTGTTCTGCACCAGTCTTCACTGGGAAGCTTGTTCCTGATTGTGCCGAACAAGCTGCATAACCTGTGGTATACACCGATTCTTCCCCTTCTCTTTTTCCTGTCTGCCATTACGGTTGGTCCGGCGATGGTGATTGTGGAATCCTTTTTCAGCGCTCGCATTTTCAGGCGTGGGCTTGAAACGGCTGTTCTATATGACCTGGCTCGTTTCATGCAAGTCGGCATGCTGGTATATGTGGCGGTGAAAATTCAGGATTTGTTCGTTCGTGGTGTATGGGATCAGGTTTTCGCTTTTGATGCGGAATCCATTCATTTCCTGATTGAAATGGCAATCCTGTTTACGGCGATGATCATGATCGCCATCAGGAAGGTTCGTGCCTGTCCGGCCGGTTTATTGACCGCTGCGGGACTTGTGGTCTCAGGCGTGGTATACAACCGTTTCAACGTGAGTTGGGCTGGCATGCTGGAAGGGACCGGCGCCAGTTATTTCCCATCATGGCAGGAGGTCGGCATCTCGCTGTTCCTGGTGACCTGTGGTATCGTAGCCTTTGTTACCATTTCAAAGTTCTTCCCGGTATTTCCTGAACTGGAAGAGCCCTCAAGGGAAGAATGGGATGTGATGTGTCCGGCAGGGAAAAAACTGCTTGGCGACCGTGAGTCTGATCCGGAAGAAACTAGAAAAGCTTCTTAACGAAACAACTTTTGATAGAGAGGGCGACCATGAAGATTCGCCAGGTGCTTGTACTCGGGATGATGTTGCTGATGGGGATAATAATCGGCGTTACAGTGGCGGAAGTTGTCCCGGAAGTATATGATTGGGATAATCGCAAACAGGATATCCCTGACAAGCATGTTTTTCAGACATCCTACCTCGGAGGATCACAGATCGTTTTCGATCACGCATTCCATACTGAGGATCTTGAACTTGAATGTATCGAATGCCATCATGTTGAAGGCTGTGTACATTGCCACAAGGAAGAAACCAGGCAAGTAGATGTAGCGTCAGCAAAAACAGCTATCCATCGCAACTGTTTTGCATGCCACGAGGACATGAGTTGCGTGGATTGCCATGATCAGTAGGGCATGAAGTCAGTACCTCCTATGAAGCGCCCAACTGTATAAATAGTTGGGCGTTTCGCCTTTTTCTTCTTTTCGATTATCTTCGTTTTTCAGCTTGCCTTGACGGCACTCTTTCAATTAGCTTAAAGGTAGTATATTAAAGAAGGTACAGAAGCACTGATGCTTTGATCCGTGTGCTCTGCATCACCTGAAAATTGCGGCTTTTTCATACATTATTCTTACTGTTTGGATACCCTAATCGGGCGTACTTTTTCTGGCGGAATTCATGTTCAAACGTGCTGTCAGTTTTTTCATTTTTGTCATGCTGATCTTGGCTGGAACCACTCTTGCCCAGGAGATGCCGGATTCTCTGTGGACAGCTACCTACGGTGGCGACGACGCAGATCATTGTTATGATGTTATAGCGATTCCGAACGGGGATATCGTTTTCGCCGGAAGAACCGCGTCTACAGGTGCAGGCGCGACTGAAATGTGGCTGGTCAAACTCGACTATCTTGGCAATATTATTTGGGAATATACCTTCGGCGGCCCTTTGGATGAGACCTGCTATTCTGTCCAGCAAACGACAGATGGCGGGTATATTATGGGCGGTTTTACCGACTCCTATGCACAGGCGTTATTTGATTTCTACCTGGTAAAGGTTGACGAGAATGGCGCTGAGGAATGGTATCAGACCTATCCCAGCGATGCCAGTGAGAAAATCCGTGAGATTGACGTTGCCCCGGATGGTGGTTTTATCCTCGCAGGGGACACGTACACTTCTGACCAGACAGGCAATGATATTCGCATCATCAAGACTGATGCAGATGGCGAAGTTGAATGGTCGCACATTTACGGCGGCGATAACGACGATTATGTAGGCGGTGTACTGGCTTTAGAAGATGGCGGTTATGTCATAGCCGGAAGCCAATATTTTGATGGCAACAGTTTTGATGTATACCTGTGGCGACTGGATGAAGATGGTGAAGTTGTCTGGCAGGAGTATTTCGGTGAGGAGATGGAAGAGAAGTGCTATGACCTCGAAGAAACTGCCGATGGTGATTTTGCACTTGCCGGGTACACGTATGGTTATGGCGCGGAATATCGTGACTTCTACCTGATCAAGACGAATTCCAATGGCGGGCACATCTTCAGCCGTCATTTCGGTGGTCCTTCCTATGATGAATGTCACGGCATCCGTACCACATCTGACGGTGGCTTCCTCATGGCCGGTGGCACTCAGTCTTATGGCGCCGGCGATTGGGACGCTTACATCGTGAAGACAAACTCATCCGGCTTTGCGCAGTGGGAAACGACCTATGGCGGCGCTGAGGTGGATTTCGCTTACAGTATGGATGAGACCTGGGATATCGGCTATATCATCGGCGGTCATACTCAATCCTTTGGCGCGGGATCGAGTGATGCGTTTATCATCCGGCTCGAATCTGAAGACCGTATCCCCGCAGACTTTTCCCTGCTGACACCCGAGAACGCCAGCTCGTGGATTTACGAAGATCCCTACTCGATCGATTTTGCCTGGCAGTCAAGTTCTGACCTGAATCCTACGGACACGTTGCGTTACAGGCTTACCATCGATCTGGACTGGGCAGATGTCACGGATACCACACTTGTGTATGGTTTCTTCGAGCAGCAGGACACAACGCTGACTGTAAACCTGTTCGATACACTAGGCCTGACCGGTTGGCCTCCTTATCAGCCACAACGTCGTGTAGACTGGTGGGTGGAAGTTTTCTCCGGGCCAGACACGGTCATGTGTGTGGAGCAGTTCTTCTTTAATCTGAATTCTGAAGATCCCGGTGCGCCGGAAGCATTCAGCCTCCTGTCCCCTGCCAACGACGACACCTCTTTTACCGGTGATGTGACACTCACCTGGCAAAGCACAGAGGACACGGATTCAGATGATCCGGTTGATTATATCGTCTGGTGGGCAACGAATAATACGTTCACTGAGGATGTTGATTCGGCCACTGTTACGGATACAACCTATACCCTTCAGGGTTTGCCTGATGATTCGCAATGGTACTGGCAGGTTCGTGCCCAGGACGACAATAGCCACGGCACATGGTCTGAACAGGTCTTCCGTTTCAGGGTACACATCCCTGAATCCCCTTCTGCGTTCAACCTGTTGACGCCTGTCTCGGGCGATACTGTCCGGCGTCCATATGCTACCCTGACCTGGGAAGCTTCCACCGATCCCGATTCCGGCGAAACAGTCACCTATGTTGTCTGGTATGCCAGTGATCCTTCTTTCACAACCGGCCTGGATTCGCTGGATGCAGGTGATATTACTTTTGTGATCCTTGACGACCTGATCAGTGGTGAAGTGTACTGGAAAGTCCGGGCCAGGGACAGATACACTACCGGAACATGGTCTAACCAGACGAATAACTTCACCGTTTACCTGCCTGTCCTTTTCGGATCAGTATTTGACGAGGACGGTGTTGCGCTTTCCGGCGGATCGGCCACATTGATTGATCAGAATGGAAATGAGACCAGTTCTATTCCGGACAATAATGGAGAGTTTGAGTTCTTCAATCTTCCCACGGGAAGCTACACGTTATTGGTGCAATCGCCCGGATTCCCGGATTTCAGGCGTAATGGTCTGGACCTGGAGACGGGTTATCCGCTTGAATTTGAAGTCGTCATGTATCCGCTTGCGATTCATGATATCCCGGTCCCGGCAAATCGTTTTGCCATGATTGGATTTAACTTCACTGCGCTGGATTCAAACGCTTCTGCCATCTTTGAGTCGATGAACAGCATGGTTCTGGCCTACGATGACAACGGCGCCATGTTCAAGCCGCCGGTTATCAATTCGCTGGGAACAATAACCCCGGTTGAAGGATACCGTGTCTTTTCCATTGAAGCGGATACGATTCGAGTTCAGGGTGTTCGTGTTCATGCGGACAACATGCAGATTCAGTTAGCTCAGGACGTATGGAATTTCCTTCCCTATCCGCATGCAGTTGCGACTACCGTTGAGTATTCTCTGGACGAAATCGCAAACCATGTCATCATGATGCTGGATGATGAAGGTGGAATGTGGAAACCGGATGAAGCGATCAATACGATTGATTCGTTGCGTCCGGGAAACAGTTATATGATCCTGATTGACGTGGAGACTGATTTTGTATATCCATCTCCTGATGATCAGCCAACGTCAATGAAGATGCCCGCACCGACACGTGCCAAGACGAATCCATCGCTGATTACCGGTTTACCGTGGCCGTTATTGATCGCCATGGATTCCGATCTGCTTAGCCATGATCCGGCACAGATTTCACTCTATGACGGCACTCGGCTCGTCGGCACGGCGAATGTTGATCCGGCGCTGTCCCGTCAGCCAGTCGTGGCATGGCAGGAAGCGTCTGAAATGAACCTGTCAGGATTTACCCCGGGCGATGACATTGACGTCGTCATATACAATTCGGCCGGTAATGTAATTTCCTCCCATGTTGAGGAATCTTCCGGGACATTCGGATCAGGATATTACGGTGAAATCATCCTTGGGTTTGATGCGCCGATGCCTTTGACATATGAAGTCGGAACGGCATATCCCAATCCGTTTAACAGCACTGTATCGTTGAATTTCGCCCTTCCCGGTGATGGTCAGGTTACCATTGCTGTCTTCTCGGTTGAAGGGCGGGAGATCTTCCGTACCGGGCGCTATTACAGGGCTGGTTATCACCGCTTTACCTGGGATACCCACATGGCCGGCGAGTTGGGCAGCGGCATGTACTTTATCCAGGTTCGGCATGGAAACACAACGACCACAAGACGTGTGGTACTTGTTAAATAGGTTTCGGTTTTACCTGTGAACAGGATGTAACGTGCAACGATCTCACGACAAGAAGTCGACATTGATAATGTCGCTGGCTTTCATGGCCTTTGCCGGTCTGCTTCTCTTTGCTGTTTCCGGTTGTGAAGAGGACAGGGATCCCGGGGCGATTGTGTTGAATGAACCTGAAGACACAACTCCGAACAGTGTGACACTTTCCTGGTCACAAAGCGATTTTGAGGATTTTTATTCCTACAGGTTATACTACTCAACAACTCCAAACTTTGACAGGTTGACGACCGATTTTGTTGAGGTTTTTGACCAGACAATAACCAGAACAACCGTAACCGAACTTACAGAAGAATTGACCTACCATTTCCGAATCTATGTTGAGGACAGTGACGGCTACCTTTCACCGCCATCAAACGAAGTTTTCGCGACAACAACTTTCCGTCCATTCTCTGTTGACCTGAACAAGCCGGTCCGTGCTTCGGCGACTTCGATTTCGGTCAGTTGGACTCCATCGGATCTGGTGGAGCGTTTCAAAGCCTATGCGGTTTGCTGGAGTACGGTTGAATCGTTTGATTTCGATACCAGCTCCTGTGAACTGATCTATGCGATAGATTCTACCGAGACGGTGATTGACAGCCTTGAGACCAACACTGTCTACTTCTTCAAAGTCTATGTTATTGACAACGGTGATTTTGTTTCTGACGGCTCCAATATGCAATCGGAAGCAACCTGGACCTGGACTCAATCTGGCGATCTTGCTGTCAATGATAATCCTTCCTGTATGGCGATGGGGCGAAATGGTTCCAAGGCCTGGATTGTCCATTCAAACCCGTCTCGCATTACCGAGATTGACCCTGTCGAGAAAACAGTCATTGGCACCTATCCCCTGGATATAGAAGCTCCATTTGGCGCTGTTGTGAATCACACAATGAACAGGATTTATATTTGTGATCAGGCTTCCCATGAAGTGATCGCCTTCTCCACAACCAGCCATACAATCACGAACCGGATTGCCGTCGGTCAGGGACCGGCCTACATGGTTATGCACCCTGATGCGGATACTCTCTATGTCGCCAGTGTTCTTGATAGCGGCCTGACACGGATTGATCTTGACAAGTACGATACCGACTTCTTCTCTTTGGGGCGCACACCCGGCGGGATTGACATTAACCCGGCAGGAACAATTATTTATTTTTCAGGGACTCTGGATGGAAAGATTCACGCCTTCAGCCTGACAACCTGGCAGTTGGTGCATAGTTACGATGTCGGTCTGAATCCCCAGGGCGTGACACTGGCCTACGAAGGGGATTACCTGTTTGTCGCAAACTACTATGATGGAACAGTCTCCGTACTGGCCACCTATGACCAGCAGATTGTTGCGACGATTCCGGTTGGCGACGGTCCTTCCAACATCACCTATTCACACGATGACCGTCATGTCTACGTCACCCTGACCGGATCGAACAAACTTGCTGTTCTATCCCCGGTTTCTTATGGTGTGCTGGAACTGGTCCCGCTAGACGAGACACCCTATGGCCTGACAATCGCCCCGCTGTCCTCAGACATCTGGATCTGTCAACAGGATGCCGGAAATGTGGTTTGTATCCAGAGGAATCCGATGTAGTGGATTGTTTATAAGACTATCAGGTTTTTTAACTCTGTGCGAAGTTCATCAATTGGATCATGCCCACCAGTTGAGTTTGGAATCGCTGAGAATGGGTTGCTGGTTGAAGCGCCTTCCCGGAAATCCTTATACCGCTTTGCTGCAAGAGTGGCCAAAGCCAGAGTCAGTTTGACAGTGTCCACATCTCCGCATTCCTCGCATAATGCTTTGAGTATGTCTTTCCCGGGAATCAGGTGATAATGACCTTGTTGAATCCACGTCTTGAAGGTTTGCTTCTCCTGCTCTAATAAGTGGTCATACCTTGTATTTCTGTCCTTCCAAAATGCTTCTGCTTGTGTGAAAAAGTCGCGAAACTCCTGTGCAGAGCGTCTGTCGTCAGGTGTTAATTTTTCAAACTCATGCAATGTGAGTTCTTTCAACCGCTTCATTGCCATTTTTGTCAGGAACTCTGAAGAGGAGTCCAAAAACTGGACAGTAGTTTAGTTGATGGTTCCGCCCTACATTGAAGGACCGTAGGTTCTTCGGAAGGAGCGGAAGATGAAGCGATCCCGCAGAAAGTTAACCGCACAGTTCAAGGCATCGGTAGCGCTTGCTGCCGTCAAGGGTGACAAGACGATTTCGGAACTGGCCTCGCAGTTCGATGTTCACCCCAACCAGATCGTACAATGGAAGAAGCAGTTGCTTGAGCAGGCGGAAGGTCTTTTCGCTGGCAAGCGTGGTGTGCATCAGGATGATACCGCCGCAGAGATCAAGGAGCTGCATGCCAAGATCGGTCAGTTGACGATGGAACGTGATTTTTTATCACGTGTGCTCGGACCTGGGGCAAGGCCGAGCGTAAAACGATGATCACGCCCACCGAGACACTCCCGGTCACGAAGCAGTGTGCCTTGCTGTCTGTTCCTCGATCAACGGCGTATTACAGGCCGAAACCGTTGAAGGAGCGAGATTTGACGCTGTTGCGCCGGTTGGATGAGTTGCACTTGGTTTATCCTTTCGCGGGGTCACGGATGTTGCGTGACCTGTTGCGTGGCGAAGGGTACAAGATCTGCCGGAAGAAGGTGCGTCGTCTGATGCGTATTCTTGGCATCTATACGGTATACCCAAAGAAGAAACGCACCAGTCAGCCCGCACCGGGACATACGATCTTTCCCTACCTGTTGCGTGGGTTGACGATTGACCGTCCCAATCAGGTTTGGTGTACTGATATCACGTACATTCCGCTTGCACGAGGCTTCGGATATTTGGTGGCGATCATGGATTGGCACAGCCGTAAAGTGCTGTCCTGGCGGCTGAGCAACACGATGGATCACCTGTTTTGCGTGGACGCGTTGAACGAAGCGTTGGCGAAATATGGCGCACCGGAAATTTTCAATACTGATCAGGGCGCACAGTTTACCAGCGTGGCGTTTACGTCACGGTTGCAGGATGAAGGGATTAAGATCAGTATGGACGGCAAAGGCCGCTGGGTAGACAATCGGTTCATCGAGCGTCTGTGGCGATCCCTGAAACATGAGGATGTGTATCTGAAATGTTACGAGACCTTGCGTGAGGCAGAAAAGGGTATTGGCGAGTATTTTACATTCTACAACGAAAAGCGACCTCACCAGGCGCTGAACAGTCAAACACCAGATCAAGTATACTGGCAAACACAACGAACAGAAGCAGCATGACCCAAACAGGAACCATCACTTAAAACTGATAAATACATGTCCAAACTACGGGGGCCTCTTCACTCATCTTCAAGGCAGACCTGCCTAATCAATGCTTCTATATCTGTTACAGGTTTTAAAAACTGTTTGATATTTCCTGCATTGGGGTTGTCTATTTTGATCTCCGGCGTGTCGGACGTTGTCGCGTAATAGACATCTGCAAGCAATTGTGGAGTAAGCCAAAGATTTTCCACTTCACTAACGGGAAGGATGTATCGATAGAATTCACGCTGTAGCTGTTTACGAAATCCGGCGTTTTCGAGAAACCAGTCACCATCTTCAATGGCAACCATATTGATTTTGCTTGTGCTGCCTGATGTGATTCCGTCTACCGCGCTTGTAACGGATTTTCGCCCGTCCCCAGTCTGAATCCTCAATGCAGAATCCAGATCAGGATCGCCTGCGCTAAGCACTTCTTTGTAAAACCTCAGCTCAAACCAGGGAACCGGATTACTGTCTCGGTAGCGAGGTGATTCAGTGAAAAGGAAAATGAACTGTGGTGTGAACAATGGAGCTGATGCGAGCGGATTAATACCACTAACGGCTAACAATGAATAGGGAGTCATTGATCATTCCAGTTCGCTCAAGTTATAGCAGGCTTCTGGCGGCACACTCGAGGCAATCGCCTGTGAATGTGTCGCAATAATGAACTGTGTATCCGGGAAGAATTTCTTCAATGCCGTCATGAAGCGACTTTGCCATGAAGGATGCAGGTGTATCTCAGGTTCATCCAGCAAAACTACTTGGTTTGGCCCAACCGGTGGGTAAAATAAACGTCCCATCATCTGCAATAAAGCACGTTCGCCGGAAGCTGCTTCGTCAATCAGATAACTGATTCCGGCTTTGTTTGTAATACGAAGCTGCCTGAACGTGCCTTTACGAGCCTGAAGTTCTAACACATTGCCGGTCACCAATTTGAAGAAATCATATATTTCATGATGTTCATCTTTGGATGTGTAAAGGATTTCAAGCAGGGCGTATAGAGGATTCAACCTGTGCGGCATGCCTCGCTTTGATGGTCGAATCGATGATGGGTCTCCACCTAGAAGCATTCTATAAGCAGCTTCACCGCCAACTTGATACAAGGACTTTGTTTTAGAATAAAATGTTGTTGATACTTCTCTTTCTTGATTGATATAGTGATAACCGGCGATATTTCCTAAGACAACATCGTATCCAGCCATATATCTTTGAACAGAAAACATCCTTGCCCATGACAAAGGTATAGTTTTTTTGCTGTTATACTTTTTAGAATTATCTATAGGAACTCCGAAACCACTTATAGCCTTATTATATTTACGATATACATATATATAAAAAGGATTTATATTAGTACTCAGTGATTCTTCAAAATCTTCATCATTAAATAATTCTATATATTTTTTGTATGTATTTGGTATTCTATTATATATTTTATATTCATCTTCATGTAAATCCCTAACAACATTCATCATATTTTCTACATCCTTATTACTCCAGTCAAACCCCACAAGCATTTGTACATATGTCTTTCCTTTTGACAACATGTTCTTCACTTGATTTGGTTTCAATCTATACATTGGTAAAAATGATCTTTGAAGTAACACATTTAAAGATTCAAGAATTGTCGTCTTTCCTGCGCCATTGCCACCCACAAAGACTGTAAAATTCCCAGCACCAGCATGCGGTGGAAATGTAAAGGATATCTCCTTGAACTGTCTAATGTTTTCTAAACGAAGTTCGGTGATGCGCACTTTACCCTCAATGTCGGCAAAATCCTTTTACAGGATCAGCTATTCTTCCCCGGCATCTTAATATCGTACTGCTCGATTTTGCGATCAAGTGTAGTACGGGCGATATTAAGCAATTCACACGTCTGCTTCTTTTTCCACCCTGTTACCTGGAGCGCGTGCAGGATATAGCGTCGTTCCACCTCTTCCAGCGCCACCAGTTCTCGTGGGAACTGGAAGCCGTGCCCGGTGGAGACCGCCAGCATATCCTCTTCCTGCCGTACCATCGGCGGCAGGTATTCCGGCATCAGGATATCGCCCTTGGACATGACAGCCGCATGGCGCAGGACATTTTCCAGCTCACGGACATTGCCCGGGTAATCATGCTGTTTCAGGATATCAATGGTTTCCGGGTCCAGCGCACGGATCGCGCAGCCCAGATCCTTGTTGATTTTATCAACCAGGAATTCCGCAAGACGTGGGATGTCAGCCCGACGCTCCCGTAACGGCGGAACTTCGATGCTTACTACGGCAAGCCGATAATACAAGTCTTCCCTAAAGGTGCCTTCACGTACCATTTTCTTCAGGTCACGGTGGGTTGCCGCCATGACACGTGCGCTGAATTCTATCCGTTTGGATCCGCCAACACGGTTGAATTCCTTTTCCTGTAACACACGCAGTAACTTTGCCTGCATGCTCAGGGGTATGTCGCCGATTTCATCGAGGAACAGGGTTCCCCCAGCGGCCAGCTCGAATTTACCACGAGTTGTCGCTACAGCGCCGGTAAACGCACCTTTTTCATGCCCGAACAGTTCACTCTCAATCAATCCTTCCGGGATGGCGCTGCAATTGATAGCGACAAAAGGCTGGTCCTTCATCGGGCTGTTATAATGAATAGCCTTGGCGATCAGTTCCTTGCCCGTGCCGGACTCACCTGTGATCAGGACACTGACACGGCTAATGGTTACCTGCCCGATGGTCTTGAATATTTCCTGCATGGCCGGAGTGGAACCGACCACGTTGTTCATTTTGTATTTCTCTGTTATTTCCTTGACCATCTGCTTGTAGTGACGTTCACGCTGAACCGTGTTAAGGGCACGGTCGATGGTCATTTCCATCTCGGAGGTGTCAATCGGTTTGCGGACATATTCGAACGCGCCGAGCTGCATGGCCTTGATTGTGGTTTCCATGTCCTCATAGGCTGTAATCATGATGACTGGCAACTCAGGCCGCGCTTTCTTCACACGTCCCAGGAAGGTGATTCCGTCCATTTTGGGCATACGGATATCGCAGAGGATCAGGTCCGGATCATCTGAATCCAGACGTACCAATCCATCTTCACCGTTATGTGCGATCACCCATTCGTAGCGGTCCTCGCCCACGTTCAGCTCAATGGATTCACACAGTTTCTCATCGTCATCTACCAGCAGAATTTTCGCCATGACAGGCTCCCTCAAGCGCTATCACTATCCTCTTGTCTATGTAGGAACGACACGGAGTGCGGATGGATCATCAAGTAATCCGGGCGGAGCTTCTGGCAGGCGGACATTGAAAATTGTTCCCTTGCCCGGTTCAGAAGTGAAATCCAGCTCGCCCCCGTGTTCCTGCACTGATTTCATCGCGTTCGCAAGCCCCAAACCAGTGCCGTTCGCCTTAGTAGTAAAGAAGGGATTAAATACATCCCGGCGCAACTCCTCAG
This sequence comes from bacterium, assembly GCA_963669175.1. Taxonomy (GTDB): domain Bacteria; phylum Electryoneota; class Electryoneia; order Electryoneales; family Electryoneaceae. The sequence goes on along the minus strand of OY769902.1, from coordinate 3,365,872 downwards.
GGATGCCCGGACCATCATCTTCCACCTGTAATTCAAGTCCTTTCCCATATGGCTCCGCACGTAACGTAATATTCCCATCGTGTTCTATTGCCTGGGCTGCATTCAGGATAAGGTTGGTCAATGTAGTGGTTAAACGTGATTCATCTGCCTTGATACTGTGCAGGTTTTCCTGTATGTCAAAATGAATTGTAATTGACCGGTTTTCCACTTCAGGACCGACAACAGCCAGGGCAGCTTCAAAGATATCTTCGGCCGTTATATCATGCACTTCAAGCCGTGTACGTCGCGCCAGGTGCATCAATTCGCCGATAGTGTCATCGACTCGTTGAATGGCTTCCAGGCTCAAGTCCACCCTGCGCCTGTTCTTATCGTTCAGGCCTTCGATACGTCCCAGCCCCTGCAAATTCATCTTTACACTGGAAAGCGGATTCCTGATCTCATGGGCGATACCGCTGGCCAACTGTCCCACAGAGGCCAGTTTTTCGCTTTCGAATAATCGCTGACGCACATCCTGAGCATACCGTAGCATGACAAGATTATCCACTGTGACCGCTATTATCGGCGCAAGATCATTCAGGATGTCGCGATCCTGTTGATTGTACTGAGAACCATCTTTTTTCGGCCCAAGCATCAACAGGCCAACCAGTCTTTCACGGAATGTCAACGGGATAATTTCGCGCGCCACATCAGAGGTCATGGTGCGAATATCGAAGTTGGTTAACGGATTATCATCCTCACACAAACGCTCAACACTCGAATACAGGTTGTTGGCGGTCAATCGGATATGAGTGACCTCAAGCACCTCTGTTTCGTCGTAGTAAAGGGTTAACTGGAGGTCTTTTATATCGATAAGCTTACGTACCTCTTCAAGGATTGCACGACCAAGGTCAAGGACATCCGAGGAGTGAGCCGCCAGTTCACGCAGGCTGGTCAGGCGGTCCCGCAGTTCATCTGCAAGGATAAATTCTTCACGGTGTAAAATGCGATGCGCTAACGCCCTTATCCCGATCATTACGTACGTAAGCGCCACAATCAAAAAGACAGCAAAGATCGCAAACGGGACATGGTATTTATCGACTATCGGCTGGCAAATCCTGTGACCTGCTTCAAACCCTGCCACAACAGCAATCGCTGAAGCAAGGTAAACCAGGAACTTCTTCGCAGGTTCAGGAATCCGTTTCACAGTTGCTTTTCAGTTAGAATGAGTCCGGACTGTTCACGATCATGCGTGCTTTGTCACGATAAGGCGCACCGATATTAAGTTCCAGCGCCTTCTCGAAAGACGAGCGTGAAAGTTGTTCGTCGCCAAGTTTCCAGGCCAGGTCTCCATGCACCCACCAGGCCAACGCACTTTCGGGCCATAGCTCATGGGCCAGCGCGACCATTTCATACGCCAGCAGTGCGCCTTCCTGTCCCTGGCTGTCAACCAGCATTTCTGCACGCGCCAGACGCATTTTCGCCTGAAGAATATCGTTGCCTTCATACGCCAGGGTTGCTTTTCGGTAATCACGTATCGCCGCTGTCCATTGGTACTTCGCAAAAGCTTCATCCGCACTCAGCTCTGCAAACATGGCTTCCTGAATCCGGCTTTCAATCCTGGCCAGACGTCCATCCACGTTGGGGACGCCAGTCGGGTTACGGATTTCCTGAAGCAAGATGCTTTTAGCTGTAGCTAGATGGCCTGTTTGCATGGCAACAGCGACTGCCATATCGCGAATTTCCTTTGCCGGAGTTCTATCCAGAATCGGCTCCAGAACTTCCCAGGTAAGTACAGTATCACCGAGCTGATAAGCAGATTTTGCTACGACTACTCGCGCTACCGAATCTTCAGGATGCGAAGTTAACCAAATCTGCCCCTGTTCTACAGCAGCTTCGTAGTTGCCCTTTTCGTAAAAAGGCTGCGGTGGTTGAACAACAGGGGCACATTGCAGGGCAATCAACCCGATCAGGAAAGCAAGTAAAGCGGATAACATCCAACGTAGATTGGACGTGCTGGAATCGGAAATACTGAAGAACGATGACCGCATTGGCTCCCTCCTGCCCATGTTGCCAATTAGAGTGAATTACTCCCTATCACAATATTAACCGTGTCTTCATACGCAACTTCGCCGAGCCCATTTTTATAATATGCTCGCAGAACACAATTACCTTCCACAGTGGACCAGAAAAAATACGGTTCAGTCAGTCCATCCACAGAATTGGAGTCTGATGTGCCTGGGTACGTCGGATAGAACGTACCAAATGGCGTATTGGGTGTTGCAGGCCTGTACGCTTCAAAGAAAAGTCGTTTCCCACTTACACGTTCCGGGGTCTCCTGTCCACCACGAAATAAAATGCAATATATTCGAATATCTTCACTTACCTGTGGCCTTTGATTGGAAACCGTTACATCCAGGCTGTGCGTGTTCCATTCGCAACCGACTGTTGTTGTTGTGCTGTCAAATGTATTCCCAATTCCATCACGATACACAACACTGATCAATGCCGTGCCTGTATCCGAAGATGTAAAGATTATGTTCGTTCCCATCCCACGGATGTTCGTGGTGTCTGTATATGCCTCAGATACATTGAGAGAACCGATAGAATGTGATGGGTGATACAGGTTCTTCACATAAAAATTCAATGGCGTATGATGTAGTTTTGCCCCGGAAGAATTTTCCAGGGAAACAATAAACGCTGTATGTTCACCAGCTTCTATAAAAGGGTATTCCGGTTCAATCACCAGTGCATAAGTGTCCGTTCCATTGTTAACGCCACCACTTCCTGAATCACAGGAGACCAAAAGCAAACTGCTGACCAACAGCAGTAAGACGATGCCAAGTAATTCGATCAATGTTCCCCGTTTTCCGAACATCACTTTCCTTCTGCTATCAAAACCAATCGTTTAGGCAACCTGTCCAGGAGATGACCGGCAAGAATACCAATCACCAGCCCACTCGCAATCGCGGCAAACAAACTGGGGCCAGCCAGTACGAGAATACCGCCATGATGCGCCAAGAGCGCTGCGGCGAGAACAAACTGTGTCGCCATATGCACCCAGGCTCCCAGGGCTGATATGCCTACCGGACCGATCCGTTTGCCTGCCATCTGTTTTGCAGCGCCCATTACCAGTACAGCCATGACTGCACCACCAAACGATAACAGGATACTCGGGTTTGTCCAGCTACCCAATAGTAATGCTACTCCGGCAACACGTAACAGGTTCACAGCCAGAGCTGCTCTGAAACCCAGTGTGTAGAGAGCCAGAATGGCAGCTCCATTGGCCAGACCAAGTTTCATCCATGGCATCGGACGCGGTATCAAGTGATCCAAGCCAGCCAGAACAATACCAATCGCTACCCACAGAACCACTCTGGATAAGGTACGAATTGCAGGACCAGTTCCGCGCGCTTTACTTGCTTCTGAATGCACGTTTTGTGGCTCCATTACCCGGTCACACCGTCTATACGATTGTTGTCATCTCCCTCAATTCGAACAACAACCCGGTTGGGTACACAGATCACCATTCTTCCCACCTGGTTTACTGCGCCCATTCTCACACACGTATGATACGGACAGGCGGAATCGATGATCTGAGCGCCTTCCGGTGTTACCTGTATCCTGGTGGTGCCAATTGGCCCTGTTACATCAATTTGACGCCCTACATCATCCAGGTTTAACCTGGCTACTGTCTCGCCATCCACAATGACAACCGCATATCCTCCTTTTCCAGTCAACCATGTGGAAGACAAACAGGTCACTGTTCCTGACAGGATCAGCAATAACGCCAATACCAGGAAATCACCTCGCGAAAAATAATCTGCACCAGGGAATGCGCGTTTGCGTCTCATATTTATAAGGTAGTTATCCTGCCTTTGAAAAGCTACTGAGCTTTATTGTGCTACATGAATGATATATCTCAAAATCTGCCTTGACAAGCTTTTCTTCTTCATTTACGTTTTTCAGCAATAGGTCATTTGAAAAAGAACACAGTCATGGGGAGAGACATCATGAAGAAAATCGCGGTAGTATTGGCGGGAAGTGGTGTATATGACGGGAGTGAGCTGCATGAAGCTGTGATGACGTTGTACTTCCTTGAAGCGAACGGCGGCGAGTATAGCTGCTTTGCACCCGACAAAAACCAGATGCATGTGATCAATCATGCCAAAGGTGAACCTGCCGATGGTGAAACTCGCAATGTGATGCTTGAATCGGCACGGATATCACGTGGTCCGATCCAACCCCTTTCCGCCCTGAAGGCGGCTGATTTTGATGCGCTCGTGATCCCCGGCGGCTTCGGTGTTGCCAAGAACCTGTGTACGTTTGCCGTGGATGGCCCTGACTGTTCGGTTGATCCGGATGCAGAACGTGTGATCACAGAGTTTCACAGCGCGGGTAAACCTGTCGCACCCATGTGTATCGCACCTGCTTTGGTCGCCAGGGTTCTGGGCGGTGAAGGAATCAAGGTAAAAGTGACAATCGGAACGGATGAAGGTACAGCAGCGGCTGTTAATGCGATGGGCGCGGAGCATGTCAATTGTGCTGTAGACGATATCGTTGTCGATGCACCGAACAAAGTCGTCTCAGCGCCGGCCTATATGCTCGGACCGGGCATTACGGATATCGCAAAAGGCATCGAGAAGTTGGCCAAACAGGTTATTGCCTGGTGTTAATTCTTGGTTCTCACTGGAAGCCGGGACACCTCACATTGGGGCCGTCCCGGTTTTCGTTTCTATACTAATCTCTGCATTCTGTCTAACCTTGATGCAACATCAAAAGTCCCCATTTCAGGTTTGAACTTCCCTGATTTCTCAGACTGTACGTATTTCTGTTCCCATTTTCCTTCAGCGATACGTTTCAACAGAGCGAGTACTCGATCCACTTCTTCTTCCGTGTTGTAAAGGCCAAAGGAGACACGCACTGCGCCTGGAATCTCCTGCCTGTCACCCGCACGCACCCGTTGTCGGAAAGCTCGTGCCTCGCTGGTCGATACTCCGATTAACTGCATGACAAACGGATGCGAGCAGAAACAACCGTTACGTACGCCGATAGCCGCCTCATGCGAGAGAATGGACGCCACAAGGTCATGCGGACGATCTGTCAGGTTGAACGCCACGACTCCCAAACGACGCTCAAGGTCGGCATCTTCGGCGAGTCCATAGATCGAAGCGCCATCTATTTTCTTCAATCCATTAAGAAACTTATTCGTCAGGATTTTTTCTTGTTTTTCCAATCTATCAAAACCGATTTTCTTCAGCTCACGCATGGAAGCGGCGAGGGTAATCGCCCCGATCACATTCGGCGAACCAGCCTCTTCCCTTTCCGGTGATCCGGCCCAGTCGATTCCTTCCGGCTCCACAACCAGTACTGCCCCGCCACCGCGCAGCGAAGGTGCGCTGCTGTTGAAATACTCACGTGGACCGATCAGGGCGCCTCCACCAAATGGAGCGTACATCTTGTGCCCACTGATGAAGAGGAAATCAATACGTTCCTCTTCTGACCTGCCCTGCATGTCAATCTGGACATGTGGCGCTAACTGGGCGGCATCAATCGCAATCTGCACCCCGAACTCGTGGGCCACTCTGGCAAACTCATGGATCGGCTGCATTGTCCCAACCACATTTGATGCCCCCGTCAGGCTGACCAGACGACACCGTTTGCCTTCATTCTCCAATGCTTGCCGCAGATCATCCGGATCAATCTCGCCACGATCGCTGACCGGCACACGAACCACCCTCCCCCGATCACGCCAGGGCAGGTCGTTGGCATGATGTTCCGCAGCGCTGATGATGACCGATTTGTCGTTGTCACGTGGAAGTTTACGAGCCAGGCGATTGATCGCGTCTGTCGTATTCCCGGTCAGGATTACACAATGATAGCCCATTTTCGCGTTGACAAAATCGAGCACTGTCTTCCGTGAACGCTCATACCATTCGCTGGCGAGCTGGCTCTTGTACCCGGCGCCACGGTGAATACTGGAATACCACTCGAGCAGGTTATCCGCTTCAATTTTAACCGCTTTCAGGGCTGGAGTCGATGCAGCGTTATCGAGATTGGTGTACACAACTTCTTCACCGCTATACAACGGAACTTTCAGATCAATTCCGACAACACGTTCCCGAAGCGCAGCTGTCTCATGCATGGTTATTTCCGGATAAGTTGACTTGTTGGTCAGGTGAAGGAGATTGCAGTCCTTAGCTCCGTTCAATCAACCCTTCTGTCCGTCTTGTCGTCTTTCCTGGAGCCACCTGAATCTCGAAATCCCGAAAGAATCCGTAGAATTGAATGTCTGAATTATTGCGAAACACCTCATTTTCGTGCTATAGTTGTTCTGATAGTCAGGCTAGTTACGAAATCAGGTTCATAGCTGAAGCCGTAGCCGATACAGACGTGAATCTCTTTCGATTTGTCACAGGAAACAGGATCATGTCTTCGCAGGTGTGGACTTCTGTAGAAGTAACTCGCCTTACTTTCAAGAATATCCACATTGTACGAGAGCCGCGATTTGTGCCCTACGGGGTCTTACCTGGAGAGTGAGATGCATCTTTTTAAGACGGTGTCAACACTACTGTTTGCCGGATTGATAGCTGTCTGCCTGTTCGGCGCAGTGGCGAGCATTGATCCAACAGTTGTGCAAGCCGGTGAGCTTGATGAATTCCTGGGCGATACTGTTGTTGTCGGTCTGAGCCAGCTTGACAATCAGCATAACATTCTGAACGGCCGCCTGATTGCCTACGATCCTGAGGGCAATAACGGCGCTGGTGAAGCCATTGTGGTCTTCACCTACCTCGACAACAGCACTCGTACAGTCCGTACCAACCGGATATCAACGTACAACGGCTCTTTCGGCTGCATGACGGCTGGCGGAAACATTGTCAGCAATGGGGTTCGTGGCGGATATGCGACTATCGGCATGTCATCCTCTTCCTCGCTGGATAACCGTGTCGCCATTCCGGCCTATCACGACCGCGTTTCCAGCGGCGCCAACTGGACGATCTACGTGGCCGCATACTGGGCGGATTTCCAGATTTGGAACCCATATGCCACTGAACCCGCGGAAGATCTGGGCATGGTTCAGGCAAAGATTGCAGTTGATGGCGACAGCCTGATTCACCTGGCCTACATGCTCAGCTCGGATGATAGCCCACGTGGTGTCTATTACCACCGTCTCACCCATGATCCGGCAACCTTCTCTTTCGTGGAAGCCAATGACGGTGGTGAGCCTGAAGTTGTAACAGAGCTCGGCTACGCCAACTGTACTAATATCGCATGCAGTCCCGATGGACAACGTGTCGTGATCGGACGCCCCATGCGCCGCTCTGACTTAGGCAGCCCCGTTGAAAGTGGCGGCTGGGATAATGACCTGGTGTTGTGGGTCAACGACGAACGTGGCACCAACTGGGACTGGAGCCTGGACAATGTCCTGAATGTCACCCAGTTTTCCGGGCCTGATCCGGACCTGCTGCCGGATACCCTGATCGCAGATGTGGACACCTTCCGCATGGAATACGAGCACAGCCTGTTTGTGGATGATGATCATACCATCCATGTCGCATTCCAGGCCATGCCCTTCTACTTCTACGAAGACCGTGCAACAGTCCTTGGTCATTTGTATTACTGGAACAGTGATGATCAGGAATTGATCCGTATCGCCGATGGTGATTTCTGGGTGAATGCGCGTCCCGGCGGCTATAATTCAACCGTGAACAACCCTTCGCTTTCACGTGATAAAGATGGCTGGCTGTGGTGCCTGTACCAGCAGTTCGGTATCCCGGGCGACACCCTTGATGACGGCACCGCGAAAGACGTGGGCGAAAGCAGCGGCCTGTTGAACGCGGAACTCTTCGTAACCGCTTCGCCTCCCGGACCGTACAATGGCCGCCTGTGGTTCAAGGGCGTGAACATCACCAACACCCGTGGCGAATCGGGCGCGATCCCTGCCGGGGACTGCCGCAATGAACGTGACGCTACTCTCGCGCTGAACAATGAAGGCGAATACCTGCACATAAACTTCCTGGAAGACCTGGACGCCGGCGACACCGACATGCCGGAACCGGAAGGAACCGTGACCAACAACCCGATCGTATACATGCGTGTCCTGAAGCAGGATCTGATCGATCAGTTCGCCGCCAACGAAGAACTGGTCCCCGGACTTCCCCTGCATGTGGACAGCGCGGGCTTCTACGAGGATCCGTTGGACTGGGCATGGCGTGAAGACATTCTCGGCGTAGCGGAAGAATCGGGACGTTCCCTGACACCGCAACAGTTCGAACTGACTGCCGCCTGGCCGAACCCGTTCAACTCCCAGGTCAAGGTCTCCTTCACCCTGAAGCAGAGCGGCCACATCGCGCTGAAGGTGTACGATGTGCTGGGCCGTGAAGTCGCCACACTGGTCAACCGTACCATGACCACCGGCGCCCACGAAGTCACCTTCCACGGTGAAGGACTGGCCGCAGGCGTCTACTTCCTGTCGCTGGAATCCGGTAACCATCAGGATGTGGAGAAGATTGTGCTTCTCAAGTAAAGAAAGTAAAGAAAGTAAAAAAAAGGTAAAGAAGGTCTTTACTGATATAGCATCGCCCCTGTTGATAGGTACAGGGGCGATGCTCTTGTCGAAAACTATTGTAGGGTGGCCCGAATCGCAAGTGACATTGCCTAAAACAAGAACATATGCAATAATACTATGATACAGCTTTTATCCACGTGATATCCCATGAGCGCTTCGGAATAAAACAGGCTGCATACGTTCCCCTGTTTTCCCGACAGCAAGTAGTACGCCTCGGCGCACAATTCGGGTCAGACTCGCTTACATATGGCATGAAGTCCAGGTATCCCCGGCCAGGCATGGCCGGGCTATGCTTGTATTCATTGTGAAATGCTCAGAATGTTCTCGCCTCTTGTAACCTCCAGAGCGTATCCGTATTTTCTTTGCTTCATGGAGCTTGGTGCATCAATCGCCTAACTTCGTGCAGCTTAGCAGGTTAAGCAGGATTCTTGCGAGTAAACAATTCCCGTAAGAAGACAGATATAGAGTTTTTTACCCATACCCTGACCGGGACGAAGGACACAAAGATGAGTACCGAGGATCGTTATCCCTTTTCGGAAGTAGAGCCCAAGTGGCAGCAAACATGGCGTGACACCGGCGTGCATAAGGTTGATCTGGACGCCCCCGGTGACGACAAGATGTACGTACTGGTCATGTTCAGTTACCCCTCCTCCAGCAAGCTGCATATCGGGCACTGGTGGAATTATGGGCCTACAGATACATTCGCACGTTTCAAGCGTATGCAGGGCTGTAACGTCTTCGAACCCATGGGCTTCGATTCCTTCGGCCTTCCGGCGGAGAATTATGCGATTAAAGTCGGCACTCACCCGCGTGAAGTGACCGAGTCTTCTATAGCGTCCATCCAGGAACAACTATACGCCATCGGTGCGATGTACGACTGGGATCACAGCGTAATCACCAGCCGACCGGAGTACTACAAATGGACTCAGTGGCTTTTCCTGCAGTTGTACAAAAAAGGCCTTGCCTACCAGAAAGATGGCATGGTCAACTGGTGTACCTCCTGCCAGACTGTACTGGCCAACGAACAGGTACAACAGGACGGCTCCTGCGAACGTTGCGGGAATATTGTTATACAGAAGAAAATGAAGCAGTGGTACTTCCGGATTACGGATTACGCCGACAAGCTGCTCGAAGGCTTGAACGATATCGACTGGCCGGAAAGCACGATCAAACGTCAGCAAAACTGGATCGGCCGTAGCGAAGGTGCGAACATCCGTTTCGCTTTGGACGCCATGCCGGAAGAGTATATCGAAGTCTTTACCACTCGCCCTGACACGGTTTTCGGGGTGACCTGGATAGTACTGGCCCCGGAACATCCTTTAGTATCCAGCCTGACCACAGCGGAACAGAAAGAAGCGGTCAATGGGTATATCGAGCAGGCGATGCGTGCCACCGACGTGGAACGCACCTCGACCACTCGTGAAAAGACCGGCGTTTTCACCGGCGCATATGTCCGTCATCCCTTCACCGACAAGAAAATCCCGATCTGGATCGGAGATTATGTATTGGGTAGTTACGGCACTGGCGCGGTAATGGCTGTCCCGGCCCATGATCAGCGTGATTTTGAATTTGCCGAGAAATACAGCCTGCCCATGGAAGTGGTGATCCGTCCCCCCCACGAGATGCTCGAACCGGAAGAGATGCGTGAAGCGTATACCGAACCGGGTATGATGGTCAACTCGAGCAATTTTAACGGATTGCAAAGCGAAGTTGCGAAGAAGGTCATCTGCGAGAAACTGGAAGACCGCAACCAGGGTGGTTTGGCGGTTACGTATCGCATGCGTGACTGGTCGATCAGCCGTCAGCGTTACTGGGGCGCTCCGATTCCTGTCATTTACTGCGATAAATGCGGCGTGGTTCCTGTCCCGGAAAAGGATCTTCCCGTCCAGTTGCCGGATAACGTGAAGGAATTCCGTCCCAAGGGCACTTCTCCGCTCGGCGCTGTTGATGAGTATATGAATGTCACCTGCCCGGAATGTGGTGGTCCTGCAAGACGTGATCCTGACACCATGGACACCTACGTCTGCTCATCCTTCTATCATCTGCGTTACCTCTCTTCGGACAAAACTGGAGAGGCATTCGATATCGAAAGACTAAAGAACTGGATGCCGATAGATGTATATGTAGGCGGTGCAGACCATTCAACCGGACATTTGATTTACTTCCGGTTTATTACGCGATTCCTGCATGAGCTCGGCATCAGCCCGGTTGAGGAACCGGCGAAAAAACTGATCCACCAGGGCGTGATCAAGCATGGTGGTATCAAGATGTCGAAATCCAAGGGCAACGTAGTGAATCCGGACGATTTCGTTGCGAATTACGGCTCAGATGTCTTCCGCATGTACCTGATGTTCATGGGTGACTATCGTGAAGGCGGCGACTGGTCCGATGAAGGTATTACGGGCATCGACCGTTTTATCAATCGCATCTGGCGGCTGGTCACTCATTTCGGTGACGGCGCTCTGGATACAGGCATTCCCCAGAAAGCTGATTATCCAAAAGAATTGTATCGCACTCTTCACCATACGATCAAATCTGTTGGCGAAGATCTGAACAATTTTGCTTTCAACACAGCTATCAGCCGTATGATGGAATTGGTGAACGAGATTTACCATTGGGTCGGCGGAGATGTGCAGGACTCAAAGGTAGATCAGGAAGCAGCAAAGCGCCTGATTCAAACTTTGGTTACAGTGTTGGCGCCTTTTGCACCCCACTTCTCAGAAGAAGCCTGGCAGCGTTTAGGTGGCAAGGAAAGCATCTTTACCGTGAAATGGCCGGAGTTTGAAGAAGAAGCATTGCTGCAGAAGACGGTAACATTGATTGTTCAGGTCAATGGGAAAGTTCGTGACCGTATAGAGGCTCCATCCGATACTGACAATGAAACTTTAAAGACGATGGCAATGGCATCGGACAAGGTGCAATCCTATCTTTCAGAGGGAACATTGCGTAAAGCGATCGTGGTACCCGGCAAACTGGTGAACCTGGTGATTACGTGAGCGAATGGGAGGACGCAAACAACTCGTCGTATGATGACGACGAGGACGAGGGGCTACCATCCTGGATGCGGGCGGATACGACTGTTCTCAGTGGCAAACTGAGCAAATCCGCCGAAAACATGCAGGTTCCTGGGGCGCCCCCGGGAACACCTTCGGCCAAACCGGAAGTGAAGTCCAAAGAACGTCCTCCCCGCTCCGAACCGCCCAAGGTTGCATCTACACGCACTGTTACAACAATCTCTGAACCACAACAGTCTGCGAAAGATGTTCAAGCTGATTTCAGCGCTCCCCCAGAGTTACCAGCGCAACCAATAGTAACACCTCCGACTGAAGATCATAGAGGGACTGACAGGCGCTCCACACGATGGCGTTTGCCTGCTCATATGGAGCAACGCTCCTATATAGACCGACGCAATAACGGAGCGGGCCATAAAAAGGCAACCCACCATCACCGGTCAAAGAAGAAAAAAGCATTCACATTAGAAACCCGGTTCATCCTGGATATGGGGCTTTTGACCGTAGCAGCTTTCGTACTTCTGCGCTATATCCCCGGATCATTCCTGATCCAGATTGAATGGGCAATCGGGAACCAGTTGATCAGAATGGGCATACTTGTCCTGCTCCTTGCTTTCATGGTCTTCAGTTTTGTGATAAGACGCTGGTTGCGTGGTGCGGGAACGCTTGCTGTCGCGGGAATCCTGGTATGGGAAATTGTCACGATGGTGCCTTTCCATACTGCGAAAGTGAATATTGATCAGGATACTCCGACACTAAAAGTCGCCACGCTGAATACTGCAATAACCTGGCCTGGCGCTTTCCTGCGCTACTTGTCCGATGAATCAATTGATATTGCCTCTATACAGGAGTTATATGCCCTGCATGTTGATTCAGTCATTATCGAAGCCAGAAAACTGGGATACGAAGCCGTATTTACCCAGTTGCGAGATGACGCTGGAATGGGTGTGCTTCTCCTGAGCAAGGGCCGTATAGACACGGTAAAAACCTTGTTGATGGATTCATTTGACGATGGATGGCGGCAAATTCTCGTTGCCGATGTCAAGGTAAACGGTGGCAAAGTGCGTGTGATACCTGTTCACCTTGAGTCCAATAACAGGCAGCGGTTCGGTTTGATGCGAGGCTTGATAGTCAGTGCCGGCCTGCGTGCCAACCAGGCGCAAACTATTGCCTCAGTAGTTGATACAACCAATATGCCGACAATAGTTATGGGTGATATGAATGCGACTCCGACAGAAAGAATCGTAAAATACCTTCAGGATCCACTCGAAGATGCCTGGCTGACTGCTGGGGTTGGGCTTGGAGGCACCTGGACACGAAGCCGTCCCATTTTTCGAATTGACCAGGTATTGTCACGTGGATTTGCTGGCGCGCAAAACGCCTCTGTAATCGATTCTATCGCAACCGGTGACCATGCTGCCTACCGCGTTGACCTGGTCATTCCACCGCAATAAAAAACCGGCGCCTTACGACACCGGTTAGATACTTCTCTGGAAGCGAAAGAATTTACTCAGCTTTCTTCGCGCCCCTCTTCTTCCGCGGTCCACGCTTACGCGCTTTTTTGTCGCTCTTCAGATCGGCGATCTTGGAGTCCAACTCGGCGGGGTTAAACATATACACCATCGAGTCGCCCTTGCCGCTGGAGAAGAAGGCGATGTCCAAACGCTTGATGAGCTTACGAACCTGTTCCAGGTCCAGGCCCATCTCTTCTGCGTACTTCCGGTCGCTTACATGCTGCATAATACATCTCCTTGCAAAAATGAATACAATCGCTACAGAGCCTAAAATATAGCCGAACAACATCAGTGTCAATAAGAAATCGAAATATTGTTCTCTATTCTTCTCTTTCACTACGGACTAGTGCTATTAACAACCTGCACTTTGTAAAAGAAACTGTTTCAAGACTTTTTCTTTTTGCAATTGTTTCTATTGATTCACATACCTTGAAACAACGGTGTTTATTGGAAACAACGAAACAATACTTTGGAAATAATTTATAGTATTTATGAAACGCACCCTGTGATGTATGTCATGATCGCAAATAAGCACAAACCATAGAAGTAAAAACTCGCATATTTGTTTGCAGTTTCCATAAGCATCTTTCACACTACGCAACGCGTGATACAGTGAATACGGCAGTCTTATGCTCCACATGTACCCCAGGGAAAAAGCCATCACAATACAAGTTCATATTACTATATTTAAGTAAGTTAGTGAAGCGTATTTCTATTAAAAGCATCTATTCTAACGGATGACTCAGGGCTGTTCTGTCAATACCTGGCCCGATTCCAAATCAATCCAAAAACCACCGAAATATTCCATTTCAACGTAAGCATATTGCGTTCCATCAAATTGAATCTCACTTGTGATGTCTATTGTTATATCTGCCGAGGCTGCGCCTGTGCCAACTTCTTTTGTCAATTCTGTAAGCAGATCCATGTCACCGACGGGGTATGGTGATTCAATATTGCTTTGAATATTGATATTTTCAGCGCTCCAATCGTGCTTCAATTTAACATCAACATCAATTACACTTTCCTGCGGTGTAACTGTTCCTTCAACTGTCCTCTCACCGTAGTCATATACTATCCGTTCAGTACTTGTCGGGGCAATACCTTCAATTACAAGATTACCGATATGCTCAAGTTCAACATCTCTATAATCAGTTTGTATTGTTCCTGTTATCGTTGTTTCACGTGATGCTTTCACCGTTTCGCCGGGAATATAAATCTCTGAACCATTGTTGTTCTCATCATAGAACGTGTGGTCGAAAGTATAGGTCATCCCGTCACGAGTAAAGCTTGTATCAATCATGCTTTCTTCATCGAGGTTCCAATACGCGATAAGGCCTCCCTGCGGATCTGTAAGTAATGAGCTCACATCATCTGCAATTGCCAGGAGTTCTTCTGTTTCCGGATCAACACTTACATCTACTGGATTATCTTCGCTGTCTTCACATCCAATTGTAAAAACCAGAACTAATGACATGGCCAATAAACTGAACCACCGGCATGCTTGACTCATCTCCCTACCCCCTTTTCCGAACTCGTTTTTCTATGAGACATGAACCGGTGGACTTGCAGATCCACCGGACACTCATATCGCAGCCTGTATACAGCTTACAATCGATATGCAGGCAAAATGTTGTTTCAAATCACTATCTTTTCAGGCCAAGCGAATTCAGTTTCTTGTGTAAATGAGTTCGCTCAACTCCAGCAATACGTGCCGCTTCGCTAACATTCCAGTCCGTATGATCCAGAACTCTTTCAAGATATTGTCTTTCCGCCTCATTGCGAACATCAGCCAGTGGAGTTCCTATAGGCATCAAAGGGCCGCTTCCACTGGATGCTGTCGCCACTCCTGCAGCTTCCTGGATTTCATGGGGAAGATCATCGACACCCACTTCCTCCTGGCTGGCAAGAATAGCCATTCGTTCCACAACATTACGTAGCTGTCTGATGTTGCCTGGCCAGGAATACCTGCTCAGCAGCGACATCGCCTGCGGGCTTACTCTTCTACGCGGCAGGCCATTCGCGTGGAAATCCTGGAAGAAATACCGAGTCAATACAGCAACGTCACCTTCTCGTTCCCGCAATGCCGGAAGATCAAGCACTAAAACTGCCAGCCTGTAATAGAGATCATCACGGAAACGGCCTTCATCCACTTCATCTTTCAAATCACGATGCGTAGCGGCAATAACACGGACATTCACCTTCTCTGTCTTCGATGCGCCAACAGGTTCAAATTCACCTTCCTGTAAAACGCGCAACACCTTCGCCTGGGCTTCCAGCCCCATGTCTGCAATCTCGTCCAGGAAAAGGGTGCCACCGTCCGCCTGTTTGAACGTGCCAATCTTATCCTTCAATGCACCGGTAAACGCGCCTTTGACATGACCAAACAGTACACTCTCAACCAGCTCGCGCGGGATTGCGGCGCAGTTCACCTTCACAAATGGTTGATCCTGCCTGATCGAGCCCTCATGGATAGCACGTGCAACCAGTTCCTTGCCGGTTCCGGATTCACCGAGGATCAGGACACGACTGTCGGTAGGCGCAACACGCTGCACCCAGGCACGCACATTCTCCATCTGCGGAGATTCACCCACCATCTCGCCGCCTGCCGCAACACGCAGCAATTCGCGACGCAAGCCGCTCACTTCAAGCGCGTTTTTCATCGTCACCAACAGGCGTGACCGGTCGATCGGCTTCTCAAGGAAATCATATGCGCCGCGTTTGGTGGCTTCCACGGCATGTTCCAGGGTGCCATGACCACTGATCATTACCACTGGTAAACCGGGGAGCGCCTGTCGAAGTTCTTTTAACAGGTCAAGGCCATCTCCGTCCGGAAGCTGCATATCAAGCAGAACAGCATCTGTTTCTTCCTGCTTGATTTTATTTCGCCCCTCTTTGCATGATTCTCCTTCCCAGACTTTATATCCCTCGCCTTCCAGCACCATTCTAAGAGTTCGGCGAATGTTCTTCTCATCGTCAATGATTCCAATTCGTATCGGTGAGTCTTTCATGGTTTCCTCTTCAACTTTCAAGATGAAAAATACAGGATCTACTCTTACAACGTAATCAGGACTGCAACTTTGTAGGTTAAGCCAACGGATCGAACAGAAGCATGATGCAGTTCGCCGTCATTAAAACTGATCGCCGAAATCACATGCTGTTCCGGGAATCCATACCAGCCAAGGCGTCCTTGCAGTGATACATTTGGTGTAAGAATTACTTCTGCGCCAAGATCGCCGCCAATACCGATAACACTGGCATCACTGGCATCAACATAATCATCGCCTTTGATTTCTGTTTCCATAAAATCAATACCGAGTACACCGAGTTTCACAATACCGAACAGGCCGAAACGGCGGAAATAGTACTTCTTCTCCAGGCCGATATTACCGTTATAGACAAACATGTTTGAAACCGGCACCCAGCTTCCTTCCGCCATCAGGTACAATTCGCTGATACCCGTGATCCAGGCAGTATTGTATTCAAGGCTGATCCCAATTGAAGCCCGATATCCTTTGGAATCTTCCGGCAAGGCCCAGACCACAGCGCCGTAGTCGTTCCCGTCTGGCAAGCGGTAATGTGCTCCATCTGCGAACTGGTCGAAGCCCTTGAGTTCCATCGGGATCGCGCCGACGATGGGGACAATATTCAGCCCGATGGCCGCAGCCTCAACGACCTGGTCACCCCAGGTCGCGCCTCCGATGAGGATCTGGGCACGGCTGGAGTTTTCTTCAATATCACGGACTTTCCCAAAAGCCAGCATGCGCACACGCTCGCCTTCAGCATTCAATCGCCAAACTTTATAACGTCCATCAAGACGAACGCCGAAATCTTTGCCCAGGTCAAAATGGAAGCTGTTGTAATTGGACATGGTAACCAGCGCTTTGAGACTGAACTCGTCCATTTTACGAATGCTGGTTTTCAGTTCCTCGAAATAGCCTGAAACGGTATTCTGATACACAGATTCCACATCACTGACCGCATTGGCCGTGATATTCATAATGGTGCCAAACAGTGTCCCGACACTACCGGCGCCAACATGAAGGGTTGTCAGTTTCTCACCATCAATGACACGATACACTTCCATTTCGATTTCCATCTCGAAATAGGTGTTGCCGTCATCATCCTTTTCCTGTTTCACCCGGTTGAATTTTGGCACAAACAGGTAGCTGTTCTGTATAGTGTTCTTGAGATCATCAAGGGTCACAAGGGTTTCCCCAATACGCCCATCTTCCTCATTCCGCTTCTGCACCATCTCCTTTGCATGGGAGTCCATGTAACCTGAAGCATCCGTAACGAACTCACTCAAGTTGGTGCTTTCAGGGAGGGTGATAAAATCAAAGCGCTGAAAGGTGAGGACGAATATTTCGTAAAACTCTTTTTGCGTCCATTCTTTGCGATTGTGCGTCACATTCTGTGCATGCTTCCCGTACTGAACCGGGTACACAAACAGTGTCATTTTGTCCGAACGCTCCAAGTCGCCCTGAGCCTGGACAAACGAAACAGCCAGCAACACAAGGATCGCCCCTGATAATAATCTCTTCATGTTGTTCTTCCTCTTCCCTGGTTACGTTTGGATTATCAAGTGCAAACGGGATGCCTGTAACGCATAAAGCTGTAAAAATTGACTATTTCAATGGAATGCCAGTATCCAACGAATCATACTCTCTGGATTCGTGCATGCGCACCTGTTATTGTGCTGCATACTGTGGTCTTTTTGCAACAGTTAGAGAGACAGAATCACAATTTTCACTGGTTCATTGCAGATATCGTTGCAATTACATGGGAATACGGATAGCTTCTTTTACCGTTCAATATCGGGAGGTAATGATGAACAGGCTGTTTTGTAGTATTCTGGTATGCTATCTCCTGCTTTCGGTGTCACATTCCCTGGCACAATACCAGATTTTTGAGACAATTCCCCAGGATGCGCGTTGCCGTTCACTAGGTAAAACAGAGACATTAACTTCATCTGGGGGCAATGCCTTATTCTGTAATCCCGGTCTACTCGGCACCGTGTACAGTTATATGGTAAACACCAGCGCTTCCTATGTAAGTGGTAATATCGACCACAAATCAGGCGCAAACAGCCTTACTTCGATTCACGAGGAGGGATTTCGTTTTAACAGCTTGTCTTTCGCATATCCTATAATCATGCGCGACGAAACCCAACGGATCATTCTGGCGGCAGGATACCAGCGCTATGTTGATCTGAATACACGTATCGAGTATCGTGGTGACGATTCCTTCCTG
Source organism: bacterium (assembly GCA_963669175.1). Taxonomy (GTDB): domain Bacteria; phylum Electryoneota; class Electryoneia; order Electryoneales; family Electryoneaceae. The sequence goes on along the minus strand of OY769902.1, from coordinate 3,347,552 downwards.
AATGATCAGGACATAACCTATGAAAACGGCCTTCATCTGGGCGGGGTTGGGATTTCATACGCTGCTTCCAGCCGACTCGCTTTTGGTGTGTCCGTAGCACATACGCTGGCTGAGGAGATGAAGCGTGAATATTACCTGCTGGTTCCGGGGCAAAGACTGGGAAATACCTGCGATGTAAAGATGACAATGTTTACTTTCGGGCTGTATGGGCAATTGCATAAGGATGTGATGATTAGTTTTATCGTACGTCCCAGGTACAGGATGAAAATATCAAATTTCCTTGCGTACAGTACTGGTGAAACGTCAACATCCAACAGCCTGCCCTTATATACGGATGCTGTTTACCGGTTGCCCGCAATGACCGGTGTTGGCATACAGGCTCGTCCCTGGTCGAAACTCTTTCTTTACGCCGAGCTTCAGACTCGTGATTGGGGCAACATGAAATCTGAGACGCAGGGACAGGAATACTCCTTTAACTGTGACCTTGGATTTGCCTTCAGAATTGCTGCAGAATGGCGAGCAGACACTCCCATACGCTTGGGTTTCTATAACGAAGAGGTTGCCATACCTTACAACCAGTCGATAGAAAAGCGCCAAAGTTATAAAACGGGTATCACGGCCGGTACAGTAATACTGGCAAAGCACTTTATTATTGAACCCTACATTGACTACAACTGGTTGACGCTGGACAATTTATCGGGTATCCAAAACGAATTCAGCAGCGCATACATGGGAAAATCCAGGGCTTCAAACCTGACTATTGGCGTTGGCTTTTCATGGATTGCCGGGTGGTAAACCAGATTTAAACGATTGAAAGCTGAACGGAGCTGATGACAGATCCACACGTAAAAGCATACCAGGTACTGGGAATTCGACCGAACTCGGATGCAGACACCATACGCACCGCCTATCATGACCTCGTGAAAGTGTGGCATCCAGACCGTTTCCCCGGCGATCCCGAACTACAACTGAAAGCCCAGGAGAAACTGAAAGAGATCACCGCAGCTTATAATGTCTTGAAGGATGGTTCCTATCGAACGACAGTGGTTGACAGGGAGACGGATCAATCTGCAAGTGCGAACTATAACACAGCGACCAAGACGTCAACAAATGAAGCTGAAGATGAAAACCGGCGAGTCAGTTGGATAGCTATTGTTCGCTGGACAACCCTTCTCCCCGTTTCCATCGCAGTATCGATTATTGTCTTCAACATCATTTTCTTTACACTGGCCATGCCTGTCGTCAAGGCGACAAATGACCTGCCGTACTGGTACAAAGTGTTCGCGACAACGCTGGGAAGGTTTGCAACGGGATATGTGTTTGTCTGGTTCGGCAGTCTTATGGCGCCCTACAGAAAGCGGATTACTGCTGCGGTTCTCTTTCTTAGCCTGGTGATTTTTCAGGGATATGTTGCCGTCCCGATCCTGACCTCCGGTGAATCACGATACTACTTGTTCATCGCCGCTATGGTTCTCGGGGCGTTATTGTCGGTTAGCCGAATTCTGTTCAGACGGAAGAAAAAATGAATCTGCCTATTGACGTATCAATCGTAAAAATCGTTGTGCCGCTTTACCACGTGAAAAAACGAATTCCGCCTGCTTGACCGATTCCAGGTGATATAAACGCGCCTGGTACAAATCTTTCTCACGATACTTCATCATCGTCGGCAGACAGAATACGGTATAAACAACCTGTACATCTTCGCTGTCTCCACTTTCCTCGGGCTTCCCAAACTCAGGAAGTATTTCTCCAGACTCTGTAATCCGTTTGATCGCCGCTTCTTCGAAATCCAGCCAGGAGAAATCAACATGGACTTTCCCCGGGCTTTGATTCAAGATCGAAAAACACTCAAGCCGTTTTTCTTCATTTTCCTGCTCAAAGTTCACAACCAGGAACAAGTTTATATCGGACGGGTCTGTACAATAGCGTCGCGGACTGATCATGTCACCACGCAATAGAATCGCCTCTACCCAGTCGTGCTCCTGCAACTGGCGCAGGTATCCACTCAAATGAAGCTCATACCACGCCCGAAGCAATTTCTTCTTGTCGGCAGATCGGTCCAATTCTGCTTTGAAAACACGTGCGCAGATTTCCTCATTCACCCCAAGGACAACGATATCCACAAGACGATCATCTTCTGGTGCCGGATACCAGGCTCCTGGCGTTTTAAACAACTGAAAAACAGGTGGTTTCCCCTTCATCAGCAGGAGTATACGAATATCATTGGCCATCGCTTCCCTATCGGTGGATGACTCGATATCATTCAACTGTTCTTCAATCGATCCTGGAATGCGTTCCATGATACGGTGAAGGACCAATGGCTCTCCACGGTCGCGCAGGTACTCAAACAATTCCATATCTTCTTTTCTACCTGGTTAAACAGTTTTGTTACCCCGGTTGGGGTAATTGATGCTTGCGAGGTATACTCGCATCCTCGCTTGAAGAACGGGAGAAAAACGTCGCAACGCAACAGCGACAGGGAGAAGACAACCATGGAAAACCTGATCTACCTGGACAACGCTGCAACAGCATGGCCCAAACCACCTGAGATGTACGACTTCATGACTGAATTCTACCGTAACAATGGCGTCAATCCCGGACGTAGCGGGTTTGATATGGCTATCGGCGCCGGCGATATGGTTGAAAATACACGTAAAAAGCTGGTTACGTTTTTCAACGGCGATTCGCCGGAACGCATGGTCTTCACTTATAACGCCACCGATGGTTTGAACCTTGTGATTAACGGTATCGTTGAAAAGGGTGATCACGTCATTTCGACCAATCTGGAACACAATTCGGTCATCCGTCCTTTGAACACACTTCAGCGTGACGGTATTTGTGATGTGACTTTCCTTCCTTTCAACGAACAGGGCTTTATTGATCCGGACGATGTAAAGAAAGCCCTTCGCCCCAATACGAAACTGGTCATCGTAAATCATGGCTCCAACGTCATCGGCACAATTCAGAACCTGAAAGCCATCAGCGAAGCGGTGGCAGACCATAAATGCCTGTTTGCTGCGGATGTATCCCAGACAGCGGGCGTTGTCCCGATTGACATGCAGGATATGGGTCTGGACGTGATCGCGTTTACCGGCCATAAAGCCCTGATGGGACCGACTGGAATCGGTGGTGTCTGTGTGCGGGATCATGTAACCATCAAGTCCACACGTAGCGGCGGAACTGGCGTACGTTCTGCCTATCCCTACCATTTGGACGAGTATCCCTGGCGTCTTGAATTCGGTACGACCAACCTGATGGGCATTGCAGGGCTTTGGGCCGGTCAGCAGTGGATCGACAAAACCGGAGTAGAAAACATCTATAATCACGAGCACAAACTGCTCAAGAAACTGGTTGAAGGAATACGTGATCTTGACGGCGTTATCCTCTATAAATGCGAAGACTTAACCGATCATCTTTCAACAGTTTCCGTGAACATTGATGGTATCGAAGCGATGAATGTCGGCATCATGCTGGATGTGGATCACAACATCGCCACCCGTACTGGTCTGCAGTGCGCGCCGAAGGTTCACGAGCAAATCGGAACGCTTGACCTTCACGGTACTGTCCGTTTCTCTATCGGCGCTTTCAACAAGGAAGAACACATCGATGCGGCTATTGCAGCGATGAAGGATATCGCCGAGACAGCGCCGCGGATGCCCAAGTAACATACTACTTGTCTTTCTATATGAAACACCCCCTGGATTTGTCTCTCAGGGGGTGTTCTTTTTCTGTGAAAACCGGGATTCTTCAAATCATGTCAAGCAATTTTCTCTTGTGAAAGAAAATATCACGCTCCAGGTTTCTCTGCACTCGTTGTTCTTTACGAACCAGAGTGTCATACAACTCATCAATTTTACCTTCCCTGATCTTGAAATACATGTCCCGTACATGTCTTCCGTGCAGCCCTTTCCGGCCCTGATGCAGCCATTCGCCCTTGGTTCGAACGATATACCCTTCCGCTTTATACAGAATTTTACGCATGATCTGTTCTTTGCTGATGTAACGATAATGGTAGCGACAAAGAACTTCCGGTTGAATTCCAACCTCTTTGCGAAGTGATTCATCGTTCAGGTAGACGATATGACTGCCGATCATGATGTATTTGATCTGGCCCCCCAGTTTCCGGAGTATCATTTTGGGAGTTGGATGTATTCGAGCATACTGCATCCGTTTACGGAAATCCGACTCATTGGGATCATCCAGCTCTGTCATGACAAAATCATAGGCAAATGTGCTGTACAGGTTATAAGAAGGATCTATCTGGGAAAGTGCATCGTGAACGGTAGGAAAAGTTTCACTTAACCAGTATTCATCCGCGTCAATTGGCAGTACCCAATCGCAGCCGTGTTGAGTAAACAGCGCCTCACTTCCTTCCGTCGTAGCTGTATCCTGGACAAATCCATCCTGCCATCCCGTTCGAAACAGCAGTAAACGTGGTTCTTTCATATCCTGCAGAATGGACCACGTGTCATCAGTGGAAGCATTATCCACAACCAGCAGGATATCAAACCCCTGTTTGTCCAAATGAAAACGGATGTTCTGTTCAATGACATCCGCTTCATTCTTTACGACCATGCAGCCGCCAACTCTCACAAGAAATCCTCCGGATCTTTTTGGATTGAAACAAGGTATATAATCCCAAGGCGTCATGCACGTGCGATTGATCATCACGGAAGCATTTCCTGACGGTGATTACGATTGTACCTTGATGCTTTCTCCAGTAAAAGGAAAGATATACCATGAAGGGCATGATCATATTCATCGCAGTCGCGCTGACAGTCTATACATCTGTGAACTGGTATATTCACCGTTCTGTAATGCAAATGGCGGCGCTGTCAGGCACATGGGGAAGCGTTCTGCGCTGGGGTTTGTTGCTGCTGATCCTCTCTTTTCCCATGTCACGCTTTCTTTACGGCTTCCCGGTCAACCCTGTCAGTAATTTTTTTATCTGGCTGGGCTCGTTTTGGGTGGGAATCATGTTCTATTTCTTTTTCATCTTTCTTGTGAAAGATGCGGTCCGTCTAGTCAACCACTTTGCCGGAGTTATCCCACGTTCTTTCTTCACATCAACACCCGGCAGCCAGTATCTGATCCTTGGAATAACAGGAGTGATTGCGATTCTGGCTGTGTATGGCACCTGGCGTTCATACCGACCCATCGTAAATGAAGTGCATGTCCAGCTCGCTTCCATGCAACCGCAGTCCGATCCGATCCGAATTGCATTTGTGTCTGATGTTCATCTCGGAGCCATTGTCGGTGAAAAACGATTGCAAAAGATGGTGAGCGATATCAATGCGTTAAATCCAGACCTGATCGTCATCGGTGGCGACCTGCTGGATGAATCGGCTTCAAGAATGGTCGGATGGGAGAAGCATTTGCAGCAACTGAACGCCCCCAATGGTGTATTTGGCGTCCTCGGTAATCATGAATATTATCACGACATGAAAGGTTCCATCCAGTTCTTCCGTAATAGTGGGATTACTTTGCTACAAGATCAGAGCTCTATTCTGGATGACAAGTTGATTCTTCTTGGTCTGGAAGATCGGCCAACGATGGGTCGTTTCAGCGATACAATCCCGTCTGTGGCAGAACTGATGGAATCAGCGAAGCAGTCAACCGGAAACGAAGCTAATCAACTTCCCCTGATTGTAATCCACCATACACCAGTTAAACTGGATGAAGCTGCAAATGCAGGCGCTGACCTTCAACTTAGTGGCCACACACATGGTGGACAATTGTGGCCTGCAAAGATGTTCGTAAAAATGAGTTATAATGTGGTTGAGGGACTGTATACACTGAAGAACGGTATGCAGCTTTATATCAGCCCCGGGTATGGTTCATGGGGACCACCAATGCGCATTGGGACTACTCCCGAAATCGCATTGCTTATCCTTGAACCAGCACACTGAAAAACCCGCTCCGGCAACCGGAACGGGTGAATGGGCTACCATCCTTTTGGATTGGTCTACCTTTTATTTTCCTTCAAACTTTTCGTAAACGTGACCGACAAGGTCTTCGCTCGGCTTCATGGCTGCTTCACCCGGCTGCCAATCGCAGGGAATCACGCCACCGTTGTCACGTGAGAACTTGAACGCGGCCAACTGGCGGACCAGTTCTTTCGCGCTACGGCCAACATTCGTGGCAAAGACTTCCTGGGCTTGGAGAACTCCGTCCGGGTCAATGATGAAGGTGCCACGGAGATCCATGCCGCTGACTTCGTTGTATACCTGGAAATAACGACCAATGCGTCCATCGGCATCGTACAGCATCGGGTAGGGCAATCCGCCAGCCACCATCTTGCTCAGTTCGTATTCGTTCCACATCATGTGGACAAAATGGGAATCGGTGCTGATTGACAGCACTTCAGCGCCCATTTCCTTGATCTGGTCATACACCTTTGCCACGCCGGTCAATTCAGTCGGGCAGACGAAGGTAAAATCGGCCGGGTAGAAAAAGAGAACAACCCACTTGCCCTTGTATTCAGACAGCTTCAGGGAATCGTGAAGTTTACCACCAGCAAATGCGGAAGCTGCAAAGTCTTCAACCTCTTCACCAATACGCGCTACAGCGTAATCGTCACAATGACAGTCACACATGTTTTTCCTCTCAGAATCAATGTTTTGTGAAATGTGGAAACTATTAAGACAAACGATTTGACTTGCCTAACAATGGGCATGAAGTTAGGACAGGGCTTACTCGCGGACAAGATTTCGGAGTGGAAGTTTTTTGCTCTTGGGGAATACTTCATCGTGAAGTCTAATTTGAGAATACTCCTTGAAGTCCAATTGGTGATCCCCCCTTTTGATTTCCTCTACACCTTATCCCTGTTTGCTCTTCAAATATGAATTACATGGCAATTCCGTCATATGGCCATGTGCAATTTCAGTGAAGAATCCACTATATGGTTGGATGAAAGGATATGGAAAAAGGGGACTGCCTCCTTTCCCTGGGGCAAAGCCTTCCCGCTGTGAGTATGGACCGGGAAAGGTGGCTGTACCCTTTTTCTTGCTAGCAGGCATGAATTACACGGAAAAGGGGACAGTTTCCTTTTCCAGAAATACTTCAGGAATAGTCTGTATCAGTGCGAGGAAAAGGATCCCGTCCCCTTTTCCCGGCAATCACCATTAAGACATATTAGAATCGAGAACAGCAATATTTTTTACAAAGCTTTTCTTTATTCACATTAGAGTATACCCTGTTTGACGAACAAATAGGGCAATCAAACAAAAGATATGAAAGGACAAGGATTATGGTTAGACCGTTTTTGTCTGCTCGAAGTATAGTTGCAGCACTTCTCGGTGATCGAAGGCGATTACATCTGGCAAGGTTTCGGCTGTATATACCTTCGCATCACCTGCATCATCACCGGCCTTCAATTCCCCCACTCCATCTGCAGTATAGATGACGGTAATGGTATGATGACGAGGGTCACGGTGGGGTTCTGAGCGAACCGTAAACAGTTCGAGATTTTCCAGTTTCAGACCGGTTTCTTCCATCATTTCACGGTGTGCGGCATGTTCCACAGTTTCACCGTAATCGATAAACCCACCCGGCAACGCCCATCCCGGCGGTTCATTCGTTCGCTCAATCAGGACAACACCACCTTGATAGCGAATAATGACATCGACCGTTGGCTTGGGATTACTGTACTCTTTTACCTGCGCGCCACAGTTCGGGCAGATGATATGCCTGGCAATACTCATGATGGTCACTTATTTCTTTGGCAGATCAACAGCTTCATCGATCCTGAACTGTTTTTCAAGCCGATGTTGTTTTCTGGCTTCTTTAATACGTCTTTCTTTCTCCCTGCGGTCCTGTTTTCTTCTTTCAACGCCATCCCAGCTAGCCGCAGTTTCCTGGTCCTGCCGACGATCATTGTCCCTTCGATCACCGTCACGTCTGTTTTTCATCCGAACCTCCACCGGATAAAAAAACGGCCTATCGGCCGTTTATCAATACCATCACTTCGTTACTGTCAGGGAATCGTCCTGTCTGGTGTTTGGAATAAATCAGCTTATCGTTTAAGCGGACATCGAAAATACCGCCGCCACCTTTTGTGTATTCTATTGAACAATCGGGATATTGCTTTTTAATGTCTTCCGCCAACCTGGCGGCGCTTGGATAATAGTTTCACACCACACAGTACGTAATCGAAATACGCATCTGTCAATCTCTTTTTCAATATGCAGGTATTACTTATCGTCCAGCGGAACCTGCAAGGCTTCCTTAATCTTGCGTCCTGGGCGGAAATGGGTCTTCCGGCGTGCCGGGATGTAAATTTCCTGTCCGGGTTTACGCGGATTACGCGCCTTGGGTTTCGGGGCAGTGTTTTTGACCTGGAGAACGCCAAAATCACGAATCTCGATCCGACATTCGCCGGGAGTGTCTGTGATCATTTCACGTAAGGTTGCGAAGGTAGCATCTACAATCGGCGCAACAACTTTTGGATCCAAGCCGGAATTCTTCGCGGTCTTCTCGACGACATCACGTTTGATGTAGGTACGAGGCCGTTCACTCATGAAATAATCCCCTATGTTCCCTGTAAAAACGAAAAACCAGTGACGTCAAACATAAGACTTTTATAGGGCTAAGGAAAGTGCAACGGCTCTCTATAAGAGACGAACACACCTTGACACGCCTTGCCTATTGGACTTTCTCTTCTGAGCCTCTATTTTCCACGGCAACAGGAGGCAGTTATGTCGAATATACCACTCTACCTTTTTGAAGACCCCGGCTGGCGTCGTTTTGGACCACTTACCAGCAACCGTCCGGTCTGGAAACTACGGATGGGGCGTAAAACTCTGGAAGAACGTATTAATGGCATGATAAATGCCACCCCATCCGGCTACATCCCACGCAAAGTCCTAACCAGTCTGGTTGAAGAACAGATCGGCAGAACGGACATTGATTCCCTACCATCACGTGGCCAGATCCTGCTGGTGAATGGTCGTGCATTTGCCAACATTCCTTCACAGGCAATGGAGAAGGATTTTCCTCCGACGTTGTGGACAGACGGCCCTGACGTGGTCGCAGTACGTATCCCTGTCCGTATCGCAGAAAAATGGCTGTTCTCAGGAAGAATTGATGATCCTGCCGATTACTCTGCACGAACCCTGTTGAATATCTGGGCCCAGGAAAAGCGTGTTCCGGAAGTACAGATCGAGGAAGTCCCCGGATCATTGATCTTCTGGCCGTGGGAAATGCTGAATCAACATGAAGCCTTGATCCGTGCTGACTTCCAAGCCATGCGAAGCGGCACTATCAACGGCGATGTTCATCATAAAGCTATTCTTGCAGAACCAGGCGAGATTCATATAGGTGAGGGTTCAACAGTCGGCGCCGGAGCAATCCTGGATGCGTCCGAGGGGCCGATCATTATCGAAGAAGACTGCAAGATTCTGCCCGGCGCTATCATCATGGGACCGGTAGTTCTCGGACGTGGCTGTACGGTTAAATCCGGCGCAAAGCTTTACGGTCCGCTGTCAATCGGCCCGGTCTGCAAACTTGGCGGCGAGATCGAAAACTCTATCATCCTCGGGTACAGCAATAAACAGCATGAAGGATTCCTTGGCCACGCACTTGTTGGTGAATGGGTGAATCTTGGCGCAGATACGAACAACAGCGATCTGAAGAATAACTATTCGCCAGTTAAAATCGTACTTGACGGCGAAAGCATCTCTACCGGGACAACCTTTTTCGGGTCTATTATCGGCGACCACGTCAAGACTGCGATCAACACTCAACTCAATACCGGTACCGTCATTGGCCTGGGAACAGTGTTGTTTGGCGAAGGCTTCCCCCCCAAGACAATTGGCGCTTTCCGTTGGGGTGGAAAAGCCGGATTTGAGATGTATGACTACAAAAAATTCATTCAAACAGCCTCCATCGTGATGGAAAGGCGTAAAATTGAACTGACGAATATCCAGAAGAACCTGATTTTCGAGCTTCATCAGCAAGCCGTTGAGGGGAAACTGTAAGGAGTGATTGATGAAGAATCAGCCGATCCTGGTTGCCCTGGTTCAACAACCACCGGTATTTCTGAATTTAGCTGACAGTATGCGAAAGGCAATCAGTCTTATTGAAGAAGCATCCCGCGAAGATGCTAATGTTATTGTTTTTCCTGAGACCTGGTTGCCTGGCTACCCAGTCTGGATAGATTCTGCCCCCGAAGCCGCACAGTGGGATTCAGCGGGTTCAAAAGCGCTTCACAGGCTTCTCCTCGAAAACAGTATGGGCATCCCTGGTCCGGAACTTGACCAACTGCTCTATGCCGGTTTGAAACATCACATCCATATCATAATGGGAGCACATGAGCGAATTGGTAATTCTCTGTACAATATCATGCTGTTGCTCGATACGGATGGAAAGAGCTTTGTCCTTCGCAGGAAACTGGTTCCGACGCATGGTGAACGGCTTGTCTGGGGACGTGGCGACGGAAGTACACTGGGAGCCTTACAAACGGACTTCGGCCCTGTTGGTGGATTGATCTGCTGGGAACATTGGATGCCCGCTGCGCGCGCTGCCATGCATGCACATCATGAAGTCCTCCATATTGCCCAGTGGCCGGGCGTGCATGAACTGCATGACCTTGCCAGCCGTCATTATGCTTTCGAAGGCCAGTGTTTTGTCGCGGCCGCTGGTACTGTTCTGACTCGGCAAAATGTTCTGGAAGGCTTCCACTCGTTGCGCCGAACCGAGCCTGAAGCCTGGGATATATTGCAGTCAATTCCAGGTGATGATGCTACTGTATTGTACAATGGTGGCAGCTCATTGATCGCGCCGGATTCCAGCTACATTATCGAACCCTGTTTCGGGAAACCTGCCGTGCTTTATGGTGAAATCGAACCCGGTCAGGTTCTTGAAGGATTGCAACGTCTGGATGTTGATGGTCATTATTCACGTCCGGACGTGTTTTCGTTTAACATTGACAAGTCGAAGAAGGACAATATTCAATAAAAAACCCTCCCGCCATCCAGGCAGAAGGGAACCGTTTCCACACTCCCTATCGTTCAGCAACCCAGCACCGCAGATGGGCGGAATGAATTCCCGAACAGGACGTTGGAACGAAAAGAGACGGTCCTTTGCTCCCGTACTTCCTTCAAAGTGGCCTCATTGTTCGCGCCTGGTTCGATTCTTGACGGCTGTGTTTCCTGTCGCGGTTGCGCACGGAAGACATCAAGATCGTACCTGCGTCCAAACTGGTCGGACAAAACTGCCATGACTTACTCCTGAAAACACCCTAACGAACAATATAACCGTAAGTTACAACAGCAAGACCAATGCCAGTATCTTGTATCTATATTTTACAATAGTTTACTGACTTTTCATATACAAACAGTGTGTAATTTTTGCACAATTCATTCTGGTTATGCATACCTGCCATGCTACGAAGAGCCCTAACGTCTACTTATGATACTGGTTAAACAGCAGATATCAGGTGTTTCTGAAGAAACAATCAAGGCTTGCATTTTCGGCCTCTTCGCTAACCGAACGAGCCTTGATTTGGATTTTATCAACGTGTATCTTTTTGAAAACCAAACGCATGGAGTTGTGATGACTAACCGGGAAAAAGCAAACCAAATCGTAACAGAAGCTATACAAGCGCAAAACATGATGCTTTCTGAGGACATGCAGATATCGCTTGATCCATCAACTCACCTGACTGGTGACAGTGGTGTGCTGGACTCGCTGGGATTTGTTACTTTCATTGTAAATCTTGAAGAACAAGCTTCTACCCTGTTCAGTATTGATATTTCTGTTAGTGATGCTGCGGTAATGGATGATATGGATAAATATTTTGAGACGATCGGCAACTTGACAGAATACATCACGAACTTAATTGACAAGGTTTCATAACCATGAGTAACCAGGAATCATGCGCCGTACTTAGTAGTTTTAATTGTGATCCATTCGTTGCGTTATTGAATCATTCCAGCAAGTCCAATGCTCTTTCTGCACTCGGTGTGGATTTTGGACAGGTGACATCTGTGTTGATAGATCAGGATCACCCTGTCTGGAAAGAATCACCAACCTATACTTTTATCTGGACACTTCCTGAGCAGGTATTACCCTCATTCAGAAGTATCCTGGAGGGCTTTCCCCCGGGTATTGACACACTTGACCAGGAAGTCGATCTTTTCGCAAGGCAAATCCTTGCTGCTGTTCCGAGATCAAACGCTACCTTTGTCACATCCTGGGCGCTTGATCCTGCCTATCGTGCTCTGGGGATGCAAGCCTGGAAACCGGGAATCGGTATTCGCTGGTTCCTGACTCGTATCAACCTTCGCCTTGCCGAGCTGTTCAAGGATGAAGAAGGCGTATTCCTCCTGGACTCTGAACACTGGCTGACAAGCGTCGGCCCCGGCGCCGTGAATCCAAAGCTGTATTACATGGGAAAGATCAAGTATAACCAGAATCTTTTCCAGGTGGCGGTATCTGAGTTATTGGCAGCTATTAACGGAGTTCGCGGCCTGGCGAAAAAGCTGGTAATTCTTGACCTGGACAATACGCTTTGGGGTGGTATTGTTGGTGATGATGGTTGGGAAAACCTGCTTCTGGGTGGACATGATCCAAAAGGCGAAGCATTCCAGCATTTTCAGAAAGAACTGAAAGCCCTGACCCGGCAGGGTGTCATCCTGGGAATTGTCAGTAAAAACGAAGAAGATATTGCGCTTGAAGCTATTGATAAACATCCGGAAATGATCCTGAGGCGTGAAGATTTCAGCGGTTGGCGGATAAACTGGATGGATAAAGCGTCCAACGTGCAGCAATTGACCGCTGAATTGAACCTTGGTCTCCAATCGGTAGTGTTCATTGATGACAACCCGGTTGAACGTGACCAGGTCGCAACGGCTTTGCCTGAAGTGCTGGTTCCGGATTGGCCCAAAGATCCCATGCATTATGTTTCAGCGCTGCACAACCTGAAGGTTTTTGATCAGCCTTCGATTACAGATGAAGATAGAAAACGCACCGGCTCGTATGTAAGTGAGAGGCAGCGTAAGCAGGTGCAGCAAAGCGCCAGCAGCATTGAAGAGTGGCTTCGCAACCTGGATATCAAGGTAGAAATAAAGGCCTTTGCATCTGCAAACCTGAAGCGTATCAACCAGCTTCTCAACAAGACCAACCAGATGAATCTTTCCACACGAAGATTGACGGAGCAGGAGATGCTTGCCTGGGTTGAAGATCCGTCCAATCACCTGTGGAGCGTTCACGTTTCAGACCGTTTTGGCGACTACGGCCTCACTGGGATTCTCAGTGTTACCGTGCAGGGCGACATCGCCACGATTGTCGATTTCATTCTTAGTTGCCGTGTTTTCAACCGGCGCGTCGAACATGCCATGCTGCACCATGCCGTGACATTTGCCATGCAACAAAATCAGCAAAAGATAAAAGCAACCTTCCTGCCGACAAAGAAAAACAAGCCTTGCAAGTCTTTCTTTGATGACTCTATAATGGAGACTGATGGCGATGAATACGCAATCGTTTTACCAATAGAAGTAAAACTACCTGCTGATATTACGATTATAGCTGACTGATAACTGTTCTTCTTCAATTCTCCTGTTTCATTATGAAGGTGTCAGTTTATTAAAAATCAGTCCCACACAGGTTTACTTTTCCCAACAACCAGGAGTTTTTAGAAAATGTCTTTGATCCAGGAAATTGTTATTGATGATCGCGATGATCTCGTTCGGTTCTGTATGGATTTTGACCAGGGGAAGTATACGGAGAAATTCTGGACAGACAGAATGAACTCCTGGTGGGATAAAAATCCTTATTTCAGTGAATCTGATTGTCGTGGGTTCAAGATTTTGAATAATGACACGATACAAGGATTCATTGGTCTTGTTCCGCAGGAAATGATGGTTGCCGGTGAGGTTCGAAAGGTTTTCAGCTTAACGACCTGGCGTGTTCTTGAGGAAGCAAGATCACAAAGCATGATGGCCTTTTTAAAGTGTCTCCAGGTAACGAAAGACACACTGCTTTTTAATACAACTCCGAATGATGTTGTACAGGCAATTCTTCCCAAATTCCAATTCGAACTTTCACCTCAAGCTGTCGATGAGACAAAAAACCAGATGCTGCTCCTACCTGTACGACCTCACAGGCTGGTAGCATTGGTTCGAGATGGAAAGCTGGCAGGATTTGCCCTTCCCCTGCTCCCTTTTAGTGCTGTCCTGAATCTGTTTTACAGGTTGTATTTGCGTTTCAGACTGAAGGGAAGCACAAACTCTTTTTTAATTCGAAAGCTGACCGGCGATGAGCCGGAAATAGACGAGCTTTGGGACCAATCGAAGGATATTTACGCAACTACGAATATTCGCGATAAATGTTTCTATTCGTGGGCATACCATGACAATTATACGCATCCGCTTGAACTGGTGGGATGTTATGATCAGGGAAACCTGGCTGCCTTGTTTCTTGTCGATTACGAGCACAATCAGAAGTTCAACTATGCCACCGTCGTTGACATCTGGCATGGATCAATGGAAAACAGAAGTTTGCTGAACTCGTTAACATGTCTATTATACTACCTCACGAAGAGCGAGGCCGATGCAGTAAAGATCCTTGATTTCAGACCTGAAGTGCGAAAACATTTGCGAAAACTGGGCTGTTTTCAATTGGAAAGATCGGATCGAACTGATTACCTTCGTTGTGCAAACAAACAATTGTTGGAAAACATAAAGAACCAATCCTGCTATTTTTCGGTTGTACAGGGTGATCGTTTTATTTAAAGTCTGTTTCATTTTTTCAGGAGGGTAACGTGCGGATTGCAGTCACAATTCCAGATTCCAAACTTGCACACTGGCAGGAAGCGTGTATCACACGTTTGACTGAAGAGAATGATGTTGATGTCGTTGCCTTCTTGAGTTTTATCGGTGAAAAACCTACTGCAATAAATCGCGAATTCCGCTTTCCTGAATCTTTGACAATCAAGGCTGAACGCTTCCTGGTTGGTTCCTCTTTCCCAGCATACAAGGAAGGAACAATTCCCGTTGCTCTTTCCGAACTACCAGTCATTTCTCTCGAAAAAAGTAGTGGGTTATATACGCCTGGTCCAGACAATATTGATGCCCTGAAAGACCTGGCTATTGACCTGGTTATTCATCTTGCCGCCGGTATTCCTGACGTTGATTTATTCAAACTTGCAAAATCCGGATGGTTAATCTCATCGGACTGGATGGAGCAACTACAATGGGGACGCCCAGTTGGCTTCTCAGAAGTCGTTCGTGGTACAGGTCAATCTCGCGTAAAGATTCTTCAGATTACATGGGAAAACGAGCTCGTTTCGAGAACAGTTTTGAACGCACTTGATCATGTCGATTTACGTTCAGTTTCACGTACTCGCAACCAGGTATTAATGAATTTGTCGGCCTGGTTTGTATATGCACTGCGAAACCTGGATGCGACGAAACTGGTACAACCCTTTTCCGTTAGAGCGCAGAACTTAGCATCGTTCAGAAGATGGATTGATACTGGATTTGTACCTGTTCATATCGCGAAATGGGTACTGAATCGTGTCCGTCAAATGCGCAAGAAACCAAAATGGGAGCTTGGTCTGGCAAAACTGGATTATGATTATGAATTCAAGTCAGAGACATTAAAAGATGTGCAGATCATTCCGACACCGATGGAAGAATTCTGGGCAGATCCCTTCCCGTTCGAATACCAGGGAAAGACGTGGGTATTCTTTGAAGCCTATGACTACAGCAAGCATCTCGGCTACATCGCATGTTCGCAATTGGCTGTGTCAGGCAACTTCTCAGAGCCAGTATCCGTCCTTGAGAGGGAGTATCACCTGTCATTCCCCTTATTGATTGAACACGACAATACGGTCTACATGATCCCGGAAACAGCCCAGCAACAACGGGTCGAGATGTTCAAGTGTGAAATATTCCCGGATAAATGGAGCTTCGACCGTGTATTGCTGGATGTTGGCGAATCAGTTGTCGATCCCGTGATCTTCGAACAGGACGGGATCTGGTACATGTTTGTCACAATGGCGCGAACCGGGAACACCAATTTCAGTGAACTACACTTATTTACTTCTTCATCATTATTCGGTCCTTTTAAACCGCACCCCATGACCCCGATCAAGATTGATGTTCGCTCCGCACGTGGTGCAGGCAGAGTATTCAAACATGACGGCTCGCTTTATCGTCCCAGCCAGGATTGCCGTGGGCTGTATGGCGCGGCTGTAACCCTGAACAGGATTATCGAGCTTTCGCCAACCGTGTACAGGGAAAAATCTGAGATACATCTCACGCCGGATCCTTCCCTGCAATCCGTTGGCATGCATACGTACAATGTTCATAAGAATATTGTACTCGTTGATTTGTACAGGTGGAAAAGCAAGTAAGTCGGATTGCTACAGCATAAAGAAAAGCGCAACTCTGTAATTCCAGGTTGCGCTTTTCTTGTATCGATAGCAATTCTTCTTTATCCCTTCACACCTTTCTCAATCCAGCGTTTGGCCAGGATCAACCCGACAGGACTGATGATGGCGATAAAGGCATAGATCAGCCAGAGTGTGCTGCTGTCTGTTGGCCCTTCAGGCGGAACAAAATGCGCCATCATGCGACCGGAATAGAAGCCGGTAGTTGTTTTCGCCATGAACCACGGCACTCCTGCGATTCCCATGTAAGCCCCCACCCTGCCGGCCGGAGCAAGGTGCGCTACATATTCAAGGAAACGACTGGACCACAACGCTTCCCCCATGGAGAACAGGGAGATATAAAGAATAAGACGTGTGAGGTCCGGTCCGGGCACCAGCAGGAATGTCGTGATCGCTGAGACGGCTGTCCCGATAATCATCATGTTGATCACTTTTACCTTGCGGGTAAACATGGCGAAAAGCGGAACAAAGATGATGATGATAAAGGGATTGATGGCAACCAGCCACTCATACCGCGCAAAAACCTCAACCGGGTAACAACGCTGGATATACTGCGGCAGGGTCAGCCACTGATGTGCAAACAGGGTTCGTACGGGAAGCAGAATAGAGATAAAAAACAGGAAGCGTGGGTCCATGACCGGAAGAGCGCGGAATTTCTCCCAGAATGTCATGGAATCGCTTTCCGCTTCCTCTTCCACGTTTACCACTCGTTCCCGTTCAGAAAGACGTTTGGTGAAGAAGAAGAAGTTTGCGAGCAGGAAAACCGCGGTTAATGCTGTGAGGATGAGGAAAACCGCAGCGATATTACCACCCGACTCCATATCGGCGCTTGAAGCGCCATGACCACGCACAAAGGGACTGACAATATGCTCGGCAAATATCCCCAGGTTCATGATTGAGTAGAGTAGCGAATAGCCAATTGTTGCCGTTCGAGGATCGGTGTATTCTTTAACCCCGGCATACATTGCAGGTTGAATAATCCCCTCGCCCGCTGCCATCAGCATCAGGGAAATCCACAATGCTGCGCTGGTAAAACCACCGGCAGCAGGACTTCCAACCAGCGCCAGACGCCCTACGACAAGAAGAAGCAGTGACAAAGACAGCGCATGGCGTACACCAATTTTATCGGAGATCGCACCGCCAAAAAGCATGAAAAGTGTGACAGCGCCGGTAAAACTGGAAAACGCGATATGTGTCATATTATCACTGAAGCCAACTTTGTCATGAATAAAGATGGTCAGCAAAGCAACAATGCCGAAATAGGAAATACTGTCACCAAGATTGGCCAGGTTTACCAGCCAGAAGGCACGTGATGCTCCAAACAGTATTTTAAAATTCTGAATAAGGGTCAGCGATTCTTCTTCATCACCATGTTTATTTGCAATATCGGGTTCTGAAGTTTCAGCCAGTCTCTTGTCGTCTTGTTCGCTCATGAAATCCTCGTTGCACAACCCCGGAAAACTGCATTATTGTCCCGGCGAAACAGGTTACGGGACCAGAACACTCCCCCCGATAAACTCGCGTAAAATGCTTGTTGGCGGTACATGTGTATTCAACCATTCTCGCGGTACCGGATCCACTGTTTCGAGTAACCTGCTTATCCTATCCGCTTCAGGAAGCAGGTTCTCATCCGTTATCTCTTCCAGTGCTTCCATCACCGGTTCACGAAGCGCGTTCAACTCATAGGGCAATGCCGAATTGAACATGATATCGGCACGTTCCTGGAAGGGGAATATATTTCTGAATTCTCCTTCACGAACCGAGGCCCACCTTGTAAGCGTTTCGATTGCAGGATAACCACGCGCACGCCGGTCACGCACAATACGCCTCATCAAACGTAGATCGGTCGTTGAAAAACGACTTAGCTCATCAAAACTAAGCGATGTTAAAGCGGACACATAAACTCTGAAAATGCTTGGCTCGGTTAAATATGGTGTTAAGGCCGGATTCAATCCATGAATCCCTTCAACGATAAGAACACCGTTACGTCCCAACTGGATCGGCTCACCTTCCACATGGGTATGTGTGGCAAAATCCAGCACCGGCGGTCTGACGGTCTCACCTGCTGAAAGCTGCATCAGTGTATCATTAATGGCAGGAATATCCAGCGCTTCCAACGACTCGAAATCGTATTCCCCGTGCCGTCGAGGTACTTTTTCCCTGGGCAGGTAGAAGTTATCAAGACTCAGGGTCAACGGTTTCATGTCCTGCAAGCGTAATTCAACCTGGAGCCGTTTTGAAAAGCTTGTCTTGCCAGCAGAAGATGGGCCGCTGATCAGGATAACTCGAGGACGCGGGCGTAACTCGGCAATTCGAACCGCGATACTGGCAATCTTCTGTTCGTGCATGGCTTCTACAACCTGTACGAACAATTCCAATTGCCCGGTTCTGTTCATGCGATTCACTTCACTCACATAGGAAGCGCCATGAATTGTGCCCCAATGCTCCGCCTCAAAGAATGATCGGAATAATGTTGGTTTTTCTTCATACTCGGGAAGTGAGTCGCGGTCCGGTGGCGCGACACGAAGAAGCAACCCGGGAGGATAAGGAATCAGATCCCACACGCCTGCGCCGCCAGTTGTATTCGTAAGCGGTCCTTTGAAAGCAAGGATTTCATCGAAGGCGCGATACATGTGCGGCCAATCTTTCGAACCATCCTTGAGCCAGTTCGCAGTGTGAACTCTGTTCACCTGTTCCAGCTCCTGGATAACAGCATCCCGCTCCATCATGAGTGGTTTTAACGGGATGTTGTCCGCTTCCAGCCGAACCATGACATCTTTTATCTGCGCAACTTCCGCGGGAAGGACAGAAGATTTCCCATCGATATAGTAGTAAAAAGCACCACCAAGGCTGTATGCTAAATGTAGTCTATTTTGGGGGAAAAGCTCTCGAACAGCCTGGTATAACAGGAAGGTGCGTGTCCGCTGACGGTTGCGTTCACGGTCCTGATAGGCAAACTCAAAAGGAGAGGTTGTGTTCAAGACGTTGTTTCCTTTTTGTTTTAAGACAACGTCGCAATATAACAAAACGTCCGGGGCATGACACAACTTCAATCACTGCCCCGGACAGAAAAAACGCCAACTAAAACTAACGATTGATCCAGTTCGGTTCCCGACCTTCCAAAGCAGCTGTAATCCCCTCGCGCGCATCATGGCTGGGCAACAACTCGTTCAGGTAGATATTCTCTGCGGTCCGGATTGCCACCAATACCTTTTCATACAACGACTGTTCAATAGCCTTCTTTGTCAGTCGCAGTGACACTGCGCTTCGTGTCTCAATCTGGTTGTAATACCGCATGGTTCTTTCGCTGAACTCGCGGTTGGGCCAGACATGGTTGACAAGTCCGATTTCAAAAGCTTCCTGCGCGGTAAGCTCATGTCCAGTACTAAGAATTTCGATAGTACGGTTGCGCCCTATGAGGTGTGGATACACTGCGGCGGCAATTGGCGGGAAAACTCCCATCCGTACTTCTGGATGCCCCATTCGAGCGCCTGATGAGCAAAGCACCATATCACAGAAACTGGCCAGTTCCATCCCGGCGCCGATACAACTGCCTTCCACTTCGGCCACAATAATAACCGGGATTTCATTCAGGAGATAAAGCATATGACCAAAGGCGGCCATTAAGGGACCTATTTTCTCTGGCAACCTCTGCTTTCGGTCAAAACCTCTACTGAAAACATCGGGGATCCCCGAACGAAATACAATCAATTTCAGGCTGTCATCACCTCGTATTTCTTCCAGGGCTTCACGGATTTCCGTCATCACTTCTTCAGTCAGATGGTTATCCGGCGGATTATCCAAGGTGATCGTCAAGCGACCACCAATACGCTGACTCTGAACTTTTCCCATGCTGGCCATACGCCACCTCCAATCCTGGTTGTTGTGACTTGTGACCTGACGTTACGCTCTCAGTACAACCTCCTGCTAAGTACACTTTTACTTCAAATCACACTTTGTAAACCGATTCTATTTACCGGTGAAGTTTGCAGTTCTTCTTTCAAGGAATGCGGCTGTGCCTTCTTTGGCATCCCCTGTTGCGAAGCACATACCGAACAAATCTGATTCCAGCTTCATTCCGGCATCCTGATCCATCGAAAGACCACGGTGGCATGCATCTTTCGCCAGACGGACGGCAACCGGCCCTACTGCGAGGATCTTCTTCGCAAGATCCTTCACTTCATCCATCAGTTTATCTGCCGGGACAACACGATTTACGAGGCCAATCCGATACGCTTCGGCTGCATTCAGGTTCTCACCTGTCAACAGGATTTCCATGGCACGACCCTCGCCAACCAGACGCGCCAGGCGCTGTGTCCCACCAAAACCAGGAATCAGGCCAAGCTTCACTTCCGGCTGTCCGAATAATGCGTTTTCAGAAGCGATACGCATGGTGCAGGCCATGGCGATCTCACATCCGCCACCCAGCGCAAAACCGTTTACGGCAGCGATCACCGGCTTGGGAGAATTCTCAATTCGCCCCATTAAGTGTTGTCCTATTCTTGCATATCGCTTCGCCTGGAAAAGGTTCAACTTGTTCAATTCTGAAATGTCAGCGCCAGCTACGAATGCTTTCCCTGCGCCAGTCAGAATAATTACCCCAACTTCGGGATTATGCTTCAGTTCTTTGAACGCTTCCGCCAACTCTTCCAACACAGCGCCGGAAAGCGCGTTTACCTTCGGGTTGTCAATCGTTACTGTTGCGATGCGATCTTCAATCTCCACATGAAGTTTTTCGTAACTCATCCTGCAACTCCTCCCTTGGTAAGTTTAAAACGCTACAAATCTGACCATCAGTATTGCAATATTGTGGTATCCGGACGCAACTCTATTGGTGGTAATACCTCAAGGATCATGTCACTCAATTCTTCACGTATCCTCGCAGCATCGTATGGATCAAGCCACTCCTGTCGTGAAAAACTGCCCGGTCTTTCAACCTGGTTCGCATACACATTGCCATCGAAAAACAAGAGATTCCCAAAAAGGGGATTCTGCTCAACATACACATCGAGCGCAACCAGGGTGCCATTGTCGTAGCGTACTTCCAGACCGCCATCGACTATGCTTGAATATGCCGTCCAGTTATCGATGGTCGTGCCTTTTTTATTCGTTCCCCATCCTTTGATATCGCCATTTGAAAGAATGATAATCGTACGCTGCAATGCTTCGCTACCTTCCTTTTCAAAGACGGGACGCACGCTGGAGTATTGTCCTTCGATCTCTTCGAAAGAACGTGCCCTGAAGCGTCTTGGTTGAACAGTCATGCGATTATAGAGCTTGGGTCTTGATAATTCACTATAGGAAAGCGCCAGGTAATCCTGATCTCGAACGAAGAACCATTCCTGTATCTCTTCCCCACGTGACACATAGATCCGATCACCAATAACCCTGAAACCAGCCTTTTCACTACCATCAATTATAAGCTGACCACTGGCCATGAACTGCAGCTTGTCAAAATGACCTGTATGATTATCGCTTTCCCATACTCCATACAGCGGATCCTGTATGCGCATTCCTGCCAGATCAGCCAGCGAAGTATCCGGAATACTGGAATCATTTGTCAGATTCTGCCGGGACGCACCTGAACCATGTACAGTTTCAGCAGGTTTTAACGCTGCCGGAATTACCGGCGACCCGGATGATGCATACGTAAAAACTCTCTCAGTACCATACAAGTCACCACCGCTTAAAGTCATACGGCCTTGTGTTACTTTTACAGTATACCCGATGAGTTTTCCGGGGCTATGTAAAAACAGAGTTTCCCCATCCAGTTTCCAGTTACCTGATAACATCCCCCAGGTAAACGACTCGTCTCCCTTCAAGACAAGGCTTGGATCGCCATTAACAGCTTTCCAGCTTCCTTCCAGGGGAGACCTCGTTGGCGACTTTGCCATCAAAACCAAAGAAAAAACGAAAAAGAGAATGATGGACAGAGTGAGTGTTCTGAAATTCAACATGGACCGTGCTTACCTCCTCTACTTCCTTTTCTATAATAAATATAAGAAAAATGTACCCCCCGGCCTCTATCATCATTTGTCCGGGTTTAGAATAGTGTTCCCGGCCATATCCGATTAACATGATAATTATAGTGACCTTACTGATTCTCGCCTTTGAGCGCATCACCAATTTTCCTTTTGCTTTCATCCATTATATACTCCGAACTTTAAGTGAACCTTTTCATATTGACGGGACATCAACAGAGCATGCTTACGTTTAAATTGAACGATCAAGAAGAATCCCCTGTTCCTGAAACAGGACGGTTACTCATAGTTGAGGACGAGACCGTTTTTCTGAAGTTACTTCGCATGATCCTTGAAGACGAAGGATACGAAGTATATTCCGCAGAAAACGGTCAGGACGGCGTCTCCATAGCTCAACAAGTTAAACCTGATCTGATCATCATGGATATCAACATGCCTGTCATGAATGGGTTTCAGGCGGCTGATATCCTGCATCGTGATGATGATCTGAAGGATGTTCCAATATTATTCCTGAGTGCGCAACAGGATATCAGCAGTAAGGCCAAAGGTTTCGAGCTTGGCGCTGTCGATTATATAGTCAAACCTTTTGACCCTACGGAACTGGTCACCCGGATCCGTTCAAGACTTTCTTTCAAACAACGCAACCGTAACGCTGAAGCGAAAGCACGGGTCGATACTCTTTCCCAGCTTATCGTAACAATTGCCCATCACTTGAATAATTCTGTCTCCATCATCAACGGCAGCATGGATCTTCTCAATGAAATGCCAGCCTCACAGGAAGACATGGATGAAGCTACGCAAAAGATCAAGCGTGAATGCAATAAAATAAGCTGTGTAATCGAAAGCCTGAAAGACATGGCCAATACGGAAGAAATAAAAACAATGGACTACCTCGGCGCAAAGGATGCCATGCTGGATATATCCAAGATGATCGAAGCCAGGTTGAACGATATGGATATTGACCTGTTAAACCAGAAGAAACAGCAAAGCCAGTGACAGTTGAATTCAGGCTTCTCCAATAAAGAACCCCTGCACAAACAGGGGTTCTTTTGTATCTATCTGAATAGTATATCTTCTTTTTGAGGCATGTATCTTCTTTTATCCCTTTGACAGGATAATGCTGTTCGTACGATAGGTAAGACTGCTTCCATCGAATCCTACCAATGTCCAGTCCAGCCCCGTTTCCTGCAATACGATTCCAACTGCATCGCCGAGGTCACGCACAGCGCCCTGCACGGTTACATGAAGCTGTGCCGTGCCATCAACAAACGATCTGCGATCAACCTGTTTCACGGCTCCACTTCGGTTTAACGCTTCTTCAAATTTCTCCAGGTCATCGCCCTGAACCTGTTCCAGATTCAGCGTATAGGTAGCGCCTGCCGTAGTGCCGGCCCTTGACCAGTCAGCCAGCAGTTTATCCATTGCAGGATGCATAGCTTTTCTCGCCGCATCGCTGGCAGCTTTCTGGAAGGCGAAGCTCATGTCGGTATCATCACCGGCTTCGGAGCGCCCCTCTTCCTGAGCGAAGATCCTGTAAGATCCCGTATTCACGATATTAACACTGACAACAACTGTAGCCTTGTTGAAAGTTCTGCTGCGCCCCTTCTGCGATCCTTTTACCGAGAAATAGACCGCGTACTCAGCGCCAAGTCCTGCCGAATACTGGGAAAGGTCGCGCAGCATACCCGCGCTTCCGGAAACTGAGCCGCCACCGTATCCCATGGGCGCCTGCACCACATTCATTTGACGTTCAGCCAGGTAGCTTTCAATTGCGCGTTGCGTCTCAAGAACAACCTGATCGCCTGGGCGGAAATGATCTGCCAGCGGATTGGGATCGGGAACAACAACAAAACGCGGGTTGCCCTGATGCGCTTGAAGCACAGCAATAGCATCAATATTATCCCGGATGGTTGTAGAAGCTACTTCTGCACGAATCCGCACACGATAGCTTCCTCCCACCTGCCCTTCTTCGATGACTTCATAGGCTTTGACGTAGCCGCTGCTACTGGTCAGGATGCGATCAGAAAGCAGCGCAAAATTCTGTACCAGTGTCCGGCTGTCAACATATTGCCCCATCACCACAGATACTGCCGTCCGCTGCGCGTCAAGAACCGCGTCATCATAAGTCTGACCGTAACCATCTACTTCAACCACGGTTGCCTGTGCCAGACTTATCCCGGCCAGCACAATCACACCCGTTATCACAAGCGCAATACAAAGTACCGTTTTCCCGTTCATGATGCGCTCCTTTATCTCGTAAGACGTACTGTCTTGGTTTACGTTTCCCGTATGTAATACTCGAACTCTGAGTAGTACTATTCTGTTTTCCGGTAGAACCGGATAGAACTGGATATCAGGGAAGGATCTTCAGCAAGCTTCCCCTCAAACTGCCCCTTCTCATAGATTTCATACATCAAATCCTGAACATCACCATCATACCAGACCATGTATTCTGTCACATTTCCGGCCTGCTTCAACAGCTTTTGATCATTGGTGATCTCTTCAAGCATACGCTTGATCTGTCCACGTTCGCTGAAGCTAAAATCGGTAAAGATCAACTTGACGGGACGGCCATTGCGGACAAAATCACGCCAGAAACTGGTAATTCTATCCATCACAGTGTTCATCGCCGCATTCATCGCCTGGTCAATACCGGCAGCAATGGTTGTTCCGGTGCTGGAAAGCGACATCGGCTCGCTGAAACCTTCACCGCTGCCAATAAATTCGCCGGTCATGATGTTATAGGCGCCAACGGTAAGAATGACCTTGTCGACTTTGTTACCACGATAATCGCCATGTTCAATCCGCGCGACGATCTTCACATAGATGTCCGCAGGAGTATTACGGGCTATCTGAAGTGCGAGATCTTCCTCGTTGTCATCGGCTGTACTGGATTTTGCGCGTGTCAGGTACTCTTCATCCCCTTCTGCCGCCATGACTTCATCATAGCCTATGGTCGGAATGCCCTGCTGCTCGAAAAATGCTCTGAACCGTGTGTAGAACAGGTCTTTCCACTTCAAGGCATCGGCCGAAGAGGCTTCTTCATCGAGGTAAGGCATGATGGTGAAGCGGTCCAGCGTTAATCTGGTTTCCTTTGCGCTGGAGATAACGCCGAAGTTTACCAGGTTTTGCCGAACCAGGTCTTTGTTCACCTTCAACTTCAATCCCATGACCATACGCTTGGCATCGATATATTTCCGTGTAGGCTGTACATCCAGGATGTACTGTTCAAAGTCTTCAAGGAATCTGTTTTCAATAGCGGAAAAGGCGTCACGTTCAGTCTGATCCGTAAGAATCTGCTGCACAACCAGCAAGATCGCGTTTCGCTTGGCATTGTTGCGTGCTTCCTTCTCACGCTTGTGATTGTCGCCATCTTTGTCCGCACGGCCTTGCGCCTCTACCCAGACTGTATTCTCATCAATCGGTGTAATCTGTGCAAACAGGCCGCTGGTCAAACCGAACACGAAAGCCAGAATCAGGCTTCCTGCCAGTATGTTTCTCGTCGTCGCGCCCATGATCACCCCTCCAGGGTTATGTTATCGCTTTGTTGTTGTTTTCTGTTATGTCAAAATATTCAGCCGTCCAATCCGCTTCAAGTGAGCCTGAAAGAAATTATAACCTGTGCATATAATGCCTCCATTGGACACTGTGGCAGAATAACCACAGCTAGAAAGGTTATCAAAATCATTATATTCAGGCTCTTACGTTTCACCCGGACAGCTTTTCAATGAACTCTGCCTGGTATATTTGCAAGCGCTATGCCTGATTTTCCCGGTATGCCTTAATGAAAGATCAGAGAAGCTTTCGCTTAATCTTGCAGTCCCTTCTTTACAGCGTTACCATTAATCATTCGGTATTCGGGAGGGAATCGTGAACGAACAAGATCATCAAAAGCAGGAAAGAAAGCGGGTCGAAGTCCCACCCGGGAATCCGTTTGTGCGTGATTCCAGCCGGATACAGGCACAACGGCGACGCGAGCATCTTGTTGATGATCGTGAAAAACGCAGAGAGCGTCTGTCATCCGCATGGAACCGCGATCCGGTTAAGCTGGCGCAGGCGAGGCGACGTTCTCTGTTTCTCAGTTGGATGTTCTTCGGCGTTGCCCTGATTATCTTCTTTGTTGTTCGCTTTACTGCACCTAAAATCCTTGTGCAGACGGACGGCATCCCGGGACAGGTGATGCTGAACGGGGAAAAGGTCGGCAGCGCACACAAACTGATCCGGCAACTCCCTCCAGGATATCATATAGTACGCTTCATCCCCGACAACTCAGCATATTCAGTTGAACCTGACAGTGTGCCGGTTGATCTTGTTTATGGTCTGGAAGTGGAGAAGATCAAGTTTACCCTGTCTCTTTCACCAGCAACGCCTTTGGATACGGCAACTGAAATCAGCACAAGTGAAACTACAGAATAACCCATCTGAATAGATGCACCATCCCATTGCTGCTGTTGTTTTTCCGCCGCAGTTTCTCATTGCCCTCACCCCTTCTTATCTCGAGAGCGGTAACCTGTCGAAGTGCAGTTAAAATCGTATATTGCTTTGTTGCTAAAACGAGGAAAAGCATGAATCACTACGTAGCGATTTCGGGAAACATTGGTGTCGGAAAGACAACAGTAACAGGTTTGGTTGGAAAAGCGTTGGGTTGGAAAACTTTCTATGAACCGGTAATTGACAACCCATATCTGGACGACTTTTATAAAGATATGAACCGGTGGAGTTTCCACCTTCAGATCTATTTTCTTTCGAAAAGATTCGAAGCTCAACGGATTATTTCTGCATCAACTCGATCTTGTATTCAGGATCGTACGATCTATGAAGACGTCGAGATATTCGCTCGTACTCTGCATCGTCAGGGTTTTATGACGCCGCGTGATTATGAAAACTATCGCTCGTTGTTTGAAACCATGGTATCCTATCTGCGTCCGCCTGACCTGGTAATCTACCTGCGCGCCGACATAGAGGAGCTGTTGGGCCGCATCAACAAAAGAGGTAGAGAATCGGAGAAAACGATTCAACGCAGTTATCTGGAAGAGTTAAACCGTGCTTACGAGGGCTGGGCTGAGCGTGCTGCTTCTATCTGTCCGGTCCACATTATAGATACACATTCCTTGAACCTGAATGGCGCTGATGAAGTTGCTGAAGAGTTGATTTCAGAGATCAAGGACAGATTTGGTTTGATGTTCTAGTTTTGGAGGCTTCCATGATAAGGAAGATTGGACATATTGGGATTGCAGTACAGAACCTGGAAGAGGGAATCAAGCTTTACCGTGACGTTTACGGGCTTAACCTTCTTGCGATTGAAGAAGTGAGCGACCAGAAAGTCAAGGTAGCCATGTTTGAAGTCGGTGATGTTCATATCGAACTGCTTGAACCGACCAGTGAGGACTCCCCCATTGCCAAACATTTGGACAAGCGTGGCCCGGGTCTGCATCATCTCTGCTTTAATGTTGATGATGTGGATGAATCATTGAAGGTCATGGACGAAAAAGGCGTGCGTTTGATTGACCATGAAAGCAGAGCAGGCGCATCCGGAACCAGGGTTGGTTTCCTGCATCCCAAAGCGACAGCCGGTGTATTGACCGAGCTGAACTCGAAGGCGTAACAAACCGTTACCTACACAACCCATTTACATTACAGGGGGCATTTGATGAGTGGCAAAGTAAACAAAAACTGGGGTATTGGAACTAAGGCGATTCATGGTTATGGCGGTGGTGATCCGCATACGCTCGCACTCAGTCTGCCGATTTACCAGACTTCCACCTTCTCCTTCCGTGACAGCCAGCATGGCGCTGACTTGTTCAAAGGTGAAGCTGATGGTTATATCTACAGCCGTTTGAGCAATCCGACAGTAGATGCATTTGAGCGTGAAATCGCTTGTCTTGAGGGTGGTGAAGCAGCCGTAGGCACCGGTTCCGGTCTGGCGGCAATCTTTGATGCTATCATGACAGTATGCGATTCCGGCAGCAGTTTCGTTGCTGGCGATACGCTGTATGGCGGCACACACGGCCAGTTCCAGAATGTACTGCCTCGGTTTGGCGTAACAGCCCACGAAGTTAGCGCCATTGACTTGAATGTGGTTGAAGACACGATCAAGAACGCGAAAAATTGCAAAGCGTTATTCTTTGAAACTCCGGCCAACCCAACCCTGGCAGTGCTCGATATCGAAGAACTGACGAAGCTGGGGCACAAGTATGGCTTGACAGTCATCGTTGACAACACATTCGCTACCCCGATTCTTCAAAATCCGCTGTCATTGGGCGCTGACGTAGTCATTCATTCCACCACCAAGTACATCAATGGTCATGGTGACGTTGTCGGTGGTTGTATTGTCAGCAATGAAGAGTATATCAAGAATCTCAGGAACAGGGTTCACTCCAACGTCGGCCCGACCATGGCGCCGTTTTCCGCATGGCTTTTGCTTCGCGGCCTGAAAACACTCCATGTTCGAATGCGCCAGCATTGCGAAAATGCTGCTAAACTCGCCCAATTCCTTGCCAACCACCCCAAAGTCGAACACGTTTACTATCCCGGTCTTGAGAGCCATCCACAGCACGAAATCGCCAAGAAGCAAATGAGTGATTTCGGTGGTATGATTGCATTCGAGATCATTGGCGGCTTTGAAGAGGGCAAGAAGTTGATGGATAATATTGAGCTGGCAACTGTAGCTGTAAGTCTTGGCGATTGCGACTCCCTGATCTGCCACCCCGCTTCTACAGTTACTTCCTCCTATTCTCCGGAAGAACGTGAAGCTGCCGGGGTCAAGGACAATATGATCCGTTGGTCTGTTGGTATTGAAGATTACAACGACCTGGAACAGGACATGGATCAGGCGTTGAGGAAGATCTGATAGTGTCTGACGCTATACACAGGCATTCGCCTGATCAGTTCTCAGAAGAACGTGAAACGCTTAACGAGCTGGTTCTGGCCAAGGCTGGAACCAGCATTAAGCGTTTTTGGAACCTGGATGCCGCAGTCTATCGTGAGGGGACACTGCCGGCAGGCACAAAACATCTGCTCGGTCTTGTGGCATCCCTGGTTCTCCGATGTGATGATTGTATACAGTATCACCAGATTGAAGCCTATAAAGCCGGTATTTCAGATGAAGAGTTTGAAGAAACCATGAGTATCGGTTTGCTTGTCGGGGGCTCAATCACGATTCCCCATATTCGCCATGCATTCGCATTTTGGGAAGAACTCAAGACCAGGAAGGAAAAACCATGACAGACACAACACACGAAAGTGCCGAGCCGGTCGTGGTCGGTAGCTCTTCGCCGAAGGGTGGTAACGAGACGGTTAAAGAAATCGCCCTTGCCCTTTTTAAAGCCAAAGGCTGGATGAAACTGAGCGCAATTCTGCTGATTATTGGTGGCATCTTCTCAGTTCCTGTCGGAATCCTGAATATTATTATGGGTGTGGTGATCTGGGGCGCCGCCGGGAAAATTGACCTGGCCACAGCAACAGGTGACAAGGATGCTTTGATGGGCGCAATGAATAATCTGCGAACTTATTTCATCCTCTACGGCATCTTGTCGTTGATTGGTATCATCGTGTTTGCCGTTGTGCTGGCAATCGCAGGCGGCGCGATCATTACCGCTATTCAAACAGGCAGCAATCCTGATTTCTGGGATAACCTCTTCGGGATGACTCAGGTCGTTCTCCCCTTGATGGGTTAGTCTGCAATGGGAGATCCTGACACTACAGGTTTCCAGTACGCTTGCGGGTCAACGCACGTTGGCGAAGGTGACGTGCGTATCGTTCATGTCAACGATAAAGCAATCCTGCTGGCACGCTGGAAAGGTAAAGTGTACGCTTTGTCAGCCTATTGTCCACATAACGGTGGTCTGCTGGAAGAAGGCAGACTGGTCGACGGCGAAGTTGAATGTCCACGTCATGGCGCACGTTTTCTCGTTCTCAATGGCGGTGCCATGAGACCACCTGCGGAATGGGGACTGGCAACCTACGAGGTAAACGAAGAGAATGGTAAGATTTCTGTTGCTCTGTGAGACTTGGACTGAAATCTGTAACTACCTTTCCTGAAAGAAATTCGCGGTTCGCCATTACTAAGATATCGCATACGACAGATATTTTCGCAGGCTACGCAAAGCCAAGGAAGTTCAAATATCCCACTTTTTCTGTAACCTATGTTATATTTATAAAATACAATTACCAGAAAGATTCTGAAGAACACGTAATTCGGCTATATCTTATCAGATTGTGATGATAGTTGGTGTGTAATAACGCTATGTAATTTTCCTGTCTCTCGGAATTTTGGATTTTTCTGATTTAACTCATATCAACTCTTGACATTCGCCTAACTGATATCTAGTATTACCTGAACCGACCGAACGGTCGGATGGGTGAGAAAGGTTGATGGACACCAAGACTCAGATTATTCAAGCTGCAGTCTGGCTGTTCCTGAAGCACGGTTACAACACGGTTTCAGTCAGTGATATAGCCAGCAGAGCCGGCGTATCTAAAGGTGGTTTATACCACCACTTCATTAGCAAAGAAGCGCTGGCTGAAGCCGTGGTCGACTTCTACACCAGGGAGTTTTACCTGAGGGTACAGTCGTCCATGAGCAACAACAACTCTACATACGACAAACTGCGCGCGGTATTTGAGCTCTCCACGCCAGATCGAGGGATCTGGTCAGTGCCTGCTGTGGAGCACTCTCCTGAAGAGCGACTGGAGCCTTCTGAAGTTCTCCGCTTTCTCTTCGAAGTTGCAAGAAATAACGAGCATCTTCGGAACCGTATTGCCAGAAGCAATGAAAAAGTCATCGCAGACCTGGTCAACATGCTTGAATCCGGAAAAAAACTGGGATTTGTAAACAGAAACATCGACAGTAACCATTTTGCACTGACAATTTTCTCCATGCATCGTGGCCTTCTGAACCTGTGGGCCTTTAATCCGGATATTGATATTGACAAGACAGCTCAGCAAATGGCTGAAGACTTGTGGCAGTTAGTAAAATCCTGATAATTCAATAGATATTTTTTTTGCTCTTCGACCGACCGACCGGTCGGTTTGGTATTGGTGTTGAGTAGCGTTTCGGATAATTGGACGATCAACGAGGGAGAAACAGAGGAGGGCTTTGGTAGACCACAGAATACCGAGGGAAGTTGGCACGAGCAACGTTTGAAGGCGACGCATACACATCCCTGTGTGCGTTGAACGGTTTAAGACACGACAGGAGCAGCACATGTCGAAAAAGGCATTGTTTTTTGTGTTAATCGCAGCATTCATCATGGCGCCACTGGCATTTGGCGCGTCTTACGAAGAGATGAAAACTGCGTATTACAGACAGTTTGATGGCGTTCAACAGTCTATGGCAGAAAAGCAGCTTGCTGAAGACTATTACATTCAGTACATCGCGCCCTATCAGACCACTAATGAGCTGGATGAGCTCGGCGGTCCTGATGGTTTTGGCTATTCCTTTATTGACAGCCAGGAAGAAGGCGGCCCGGAATATACATGGGTTGACATCTATGATACAGCTGAAGAAGTGACCGGCTGGTCAGATGATAATACGCAGGGTTCCTATTTGATTGGTTTCGATTTCCCCTTCTATGGTGAAACCTATTCGGAATTCTACGCTTGTTCAAACGGCTGGATTTCATTCTCTGCGGATCAGGGCGCCTCGTACAGCAATACGCTTATTCCAACAGCAAGCGTCCCGAACAATGCTATTTTCTGGTTCTGGGATGACTTTGTTCCCAATGCTTCGGACACGATGTATTACGAAGAAGTGGAAGAAGGCCACCTGGTTATCCAGTTTGGAAACGAGAACCGCACTTTTGCCAACAATGCTTACGCACAGGTTCACTTGTATGAGAATGGCGAAATAATTGTTTCATACGATGAAGCCTGTACACGAACCATTACAAGTGAAACGATTGGCTTGGAAAACATTGATGGTACTGTAGGTTTACAGGCATCGTACAATACCACGCCGGCAGATTACCCGGTATATGGGACATCCATCCTGTTCTATCTGCCTGAAGCGGATGCCAGTTTGTCAGGAACTGTTACTGACAGTGAAACGGGCGCTGCGCTTGAGGGTGTTGTTGTAAGAGCTGCTGGCGGAACGGCAACTACAGATGAATCAGGAAACTACAGTATCGAAGAGTGTTATTCTGGATCAACAAACATTACCGCTGTTATTGAAGGTGAATATCTGAACTATTCTGAGACAATAGTTCTGGAAGAAGGCGAAAACACGTATAATTTCGCGATGGTTCCTTACCCTGCATGGGTATATCGTTCATGGCGCGAAGAAGACTATACCTGGATTGATGTCAGTGAAAACGCCACTGATTTAGAGTTGGGCGATGATTCATCGACGGAATTGGTTTTCGCAGACTATGGTCTTGAAGACTTTGAATGGTACGGCGTTGATTATTCCAGCATTTACGTCATTTCAAACGGCTGGTTATCATTTATTAATTCCAGCGCTGGCGGCTATAGCAATCCGGCTGTCTGTCCCGACCCGGCCGAGCCCAATGGCACCATTGCTTTCCTGGCGATGGACCTGAATCCGGCAGACCATGGCACAGTATGGGCCGAAAATGTTGATGGGCAACTGGTCATCACATTTGAAGAAGTCCCCTACTATTACCATTACGACAACTACAATACACTCCAGATCGTAATGGATTTCGAGGAACTGGACTTGTGGTTAAACTACGATTCCATGTACGTCAACGACGACCCTGACATGGTATCCATTGGCTATGAAGATCATGAAGGGATTTTCGGTTCCCAGATCTACCGTGCCATGTCAGACACAATGCCTGACCTGAACAATGTTTCGTTCCACATTTACATCCCGAGCGATTACGCACAGGTTTCCGGAACGATTACAGACACTGAAGGCAATCCATTGCTGGATGCTGGTGTTGCTCTTGCCCCGGAAGATGGAGATATCCTGACTGCTTTCACAGATGAATTCGGACACTATGAGTTCATCGATGTCACACCAGGAACCTATGATCTGGCCGCAGTACTTGATGGGTATTCCCCCTACGTTCAAGAAGACATCGTGCTTGAAGCTGATGATAATGCCGTCATTGACATTACGTTAGCTGCCATTGGCACATATTCGATCGAAGATATTCAGACAACGGTCGAAACCGGAACATGGGTAACCACAACCGGTATCGTGACCTTGCCGACCAACTCGATCAATACTGACCGTTTCAGTTGTTACATCCAGGATGCCACTGGCTACGGTGTCATGTTGTATGATTACGATGCTATTGATCCGGAAAACAACCTGAACCGTGGCGATGAAATCCAGGTCACCGGTCAGATCACCGAGTATTACGGTGTTACGGAAATTGTTGATTTTGAATACGAAGTCCTTACCACCGGTAATGATCTGCCTATCCCCTACACGGGAACGACAGGCGACATGGCTGAGCTGCAGGCGTTTGAAGGCTCCTGGGCGGAGATCATGGGCCAGTTGCAGGGTGATCCTGAAACCGGTAGCTATACCCTTTCTGTAGATGACGGCTCCGGCGCAGTCAATGTCCGCATCAACGAAGATGCCGGTCTTGACCTTTCAGAATTCGCCCAATCCGACTGGGTGGTTTTCCGTGGCCCGATCGGCCTGTACCAGAATGCCGTTCAGATCATTCCGTCACTGGCAGAAGACTTCAACGCGCCAGTACTTGATGCGCCGACGGATGTGACCGCTTCCCGTGAAGACGGAAGCCCGCTGGTTAAAGTGGAATGGGTATTCGGTGATGACGAGACGGATGAATTCATCGAATTCATCATCTTCCGTAATGGCAATGCCTTGACTGAAGTTGACACCATTGGCTTCGAAGACAATCTCGATGGTGAAGACGCCGGTACCTTTACTTACTGGATCGTCGCTTCCTACGATGAAGGCATGTCCGCAAATTCCGACACAGCTTCCGTTGATTGGGATGGTGTCAATGTCTCTGAAAATCTGTTCGCACAGATTCCGACCGAGTACAGCATTGCACGCGCTTATCCGAACCCGTTCAACCCGACCATGACAGCTGTCATCGGACTGCCGGATGCGTCAAACCTGGATGTCCGCGTGTTCAACATCCTTGGTGAGCAGGTTTCTGTCCTGGCACAGGGTCGTTTCACACAGGGGTATCATTCCTTCACCTTTGATGCGACAAACCTGTCCAGTGGTCTTTACTTCATCCAGGCGCATGTACCGGGCAAGATGAATGCGGTCCGGAAGGTTACATTGGTTCGCTAAGATGAAATTCCAGTTTGCTTGTTCGAAGTAATCCCTTCCGAACAAGTTTGCTGAACACCCCGGGTCCAGGCAGGGATCCGGGGTGTTTTTATGTCTTCTTTGGATTCCCCAATACCATCCATCATCCACAACATCCTGGATGTTGCCCTGCCTCCTATAAACAGCGTTTCAATATTTTCAATGAACTCTGAGTGTTACTACCATTATAAGCTTAGCCATAATTGCCCCATGTCTCTCCTCTTTAGAATATTTTGCATTTTTTGTTTCATTACTCTTGACTTCTGTTTCGAGCCTGTCTGTATTTTATAAGCATCACATCGCGAAAATGAGTTATTCTTGTACGGGACACGTGGATGGATACCAAAACTTGTATTATCCAGGCAGCGGTCTGGCTGTTCCTGAAACACGGTTACGATTCTGTTTCGGTCAGTGATATAGCCAGCAGAGCGGAAGTTTCGAAAGGCGGGTTGTATCACCACTTCAACAGCAAGCAGACCCTCGCTGGAGCCGTGGTAGACATATACACGCGGGAATTTTACCTGCGGGTAAAGTCTTCCATCGAAAACCAACATTCAACATTAGACCAACTAAAGGCTGTTTTTCAACTTCTACAGACGGATCAAACGATCTGGGCTACAAACACTGCGGACGATCCTGCCCCCGACCTCTCTGCAGTGTTACGATTTCTTTTCGAAGTCGCAAGGGATAACAACCATTTACGAGAACAGATCTCCCAAAGTCACGACATGATTATCCAGGATTTCCAGAAAGCGCTGGAATCCGGAAAGAAGTTGGGATATGTACGTGGAGACCTTGCCAGCGATCATACCGCTGTCCTTTGGTTCACGATGCATCGCGGACTTCAGAACCTCTGGGCTTTCAATCCTGGAATCGATGTCAACAGCATTTCCAGTCAAATGGCGGATGATCTTTGGCGATTGATCAAAGCCTGACAGTAACAACCAAGTGAAGATTGAAAGAGAAAGTATTCTAGATATTTTCATCTCTTGATCCTGTTCTCATCTTTGCTAAAAAGTTGATATACCTATACATCCGAATGGCTTCGGATTTTGGTCGTACCACTGCAACATGAACCAACAAAAGGAGGTTTTTGGCGCTACGTAGTACTTCGAGGGAAGTTGCACGAGAGAAACGTTTAGAAGGTGACGCATACACATCCCTGTGTGCGGAGATCAGTTGTAGAATACGATAGGAGCAGCACATGTCTAAAAGAGTAGCGTTTATCGCCTTGATAGCTGTTTTCATTTTGGCGCCGCTGGCGTTCAGTGCTTCTTATGATGAGATGAAAGCCGCGTATCAAGCTGCCTATGAAGGGCAACAGTTGTCCGACTACCAGAAACAACTCGTTGAACAATTCTGTGAAGAATACAGGAATTCTGGCATTAATGAATTGGATGAAACGGGTGGACCGGACGATATGGGTTACGTTTATTTTGACAGTGATGAAGATGAAGGTCCAACATATGACTGGATTGACATCTCAGAAACTGGAACAGCATTCACTGGAATCCAGGATGATAACCATATTGGACCTTTCGAGATAGGTTTCGATTTTATTTTTTACGGTGACACCTATACCCAGTTTTACTTTCAGTCCAATGGCACAATCAGTTTTACTGATGCGTATATCACCCTTACCAACCAAGCTTTGCCCACCACTGATCATGCAGCATTAATTGCATGGTTCTGGGATGATCTGAATATCACGCTTGGTGGGTCAGCTTATTATCAAACCACGACTGTTAACGATATGGATGCGCTGGTCATTAGCATGATTGATTTCCGGGAGCACTCTGATCCCGGCTATTTGACAGCCCAGGTAATCATGTTTAGTGACGGTTCTATTAAACTTCAGTATAATAGTCTTGACAATGGCATTGACATTACAAGTTGCACAATTGGCATCCAGAATGCCGCTGGCGAAATAGGTCTGACAGTACAAAACGAAGACTCTATCGCGAGCTACCCACACAATGAACTGGCAATTGAGTTTTACCAAGTTCCTGCAGATGCTGCTATTAGCGGAACAGTGACAGAATCCAGAACAGATATCCCACTCGAAGGTGTTATTGTTTCTAGCAATGGGTTCACCACAACCACTGATGCAGAAGGCGATTATGAACTAATGCTATACCCTGGCGAAAAAAACATAACATTCACCCATGAAGACTACGCTTCATACAACGAAACAGTTACGCTTGTAACTGGTGACAATGATGCGTTAGATGTTGCATTACGGCCTATTGCCCCCTTAGCTGTCTTCCCATACACCAGCTTTGAAGACAATGATGGTTGCTATGTTGATGCATCAACAACCGTACCGCCCTGGGAGTGGGGTACGCCAACGAATGGCCCGGGCTCAGCCTATGATGGAGACTATTGCTGGGCCACCGGTCTCGAGGCGAACTATGCATATGCCAATGCATATGATGTACTGTATTCACCAGCCTATATGATAGAAACAGGCGCCAATGCTGCGATAACATTTTACATGTGGTTCCAGCTTGAGGCTTCCTGGGATTATGGCTATCTGTACTATCGTGTAAATGGTGGTGACTGGATTGAATTGGCAGAATACAACGGCACTACCAACGGAAACACATGGACAGAATACTCGTATACGCTCGAGGGCGTGAACGATGGCGACGAAGTTGAGTTTTACTGGTTGCTAGATGGTGACTCCAGCAACGATTACCCAGGCATGTTTGTTGATGCGGTAACTGTTGGTGGCGCAATCGAACCTGTCGCCAGCCTGTCCGGTGCTGTTAGTTCCGGTGAGAATGCTGTAGCTGGCGCCACGCTTGACCTTTACCTTGCAGAAGAAGAAGATGAGCCTGTTTATTCAACAACAAGCGGTGATGATGGCGCCTATTCATTTGATGACATCACGCCTGGTCTTTATGACCTGAAAGTATCCGCCCTGGGATACTATGAAAACACAGTTCTCTGGGTAGCTGTCGAACTGGGTGACAACTCCCTTGATGTTGAACTCGATCCGGTTCCGGTCGCCTCCATCGAAGACATTCAGACCACAGTTGAAGAAGGCTCCTGGGTCACAACCACAGGTATTGTCACTCTACCAACCAATTCCATCCATACAGATCGTTTTGACTGTTACATCCAGGATGCCACAGGTTATGGTGTCATGCTGTATGATTCGGATGCGATTGATCCGGCTGACAACCTGAACCGTGGTGATGAAATCCAGGTATCTGGTCAAATCTCCGAGTACTACGGCGTCACTGAGCTTGTTGATTTTACCTACGAAGTACTCTCAACAGGCAACGACATGCCCACACCATACGCTGCTACTACTGGCGACATGGCAAACCAGCAAGCCCTCGAAGGTTCCTGGGCTGAAATCATGGGTGCGTTACAGTCAGATCCTGAAACCGGCAGCTATACGGTTGCGGTGGACGACGGGTCCGGCGCCGTAAACGTCTACATCAATGAAGCGGCCGCTCTCGACCTGAGTGAATTCAGCCAGGGTGATTGGATTGTCGTCCGTGGTCCGATTGGACTCTTCCAGAATGCTGTCCAGATCGTTCCGTCCCTTGCTGAAGACTTCAACGCTCCTTACCTGGAAGCGCCTCGTGGTATGACTGCCACTCGTGAAAACGGCAGTCCTTATGTTACGCTGGACTGGGTGTATGGCGAGGACATGGATGAATTCATCGAGTTCATCGTTTTCCGTGACGGGAATGCGTTGATTGAAGTTGACACGATCGGTTTTATTGATACGCTTGAAGGCGAACCAAGCGGCGATTACGAGTACTGGGTCGTTGCCTCCTATGATGAAGGCATGTCAGCGAACTCAGATACAGCAACCGTGAACTGGGATGGCATCAGCGTAACCGACAACTTCTTCGCGCAGATTCCGACCGAGTACAGCATTGCACGTGCGTACCCGAATCCGTTTAACCCGACCATGACAGCCGTCATCGGTCTCCCTGATGCGGCGAATCTTGATGTCCGCGTGTTCAACATCCTCGGCAAACAGGTTTCTGTCCTCGCGAAGGGCCGTTTTGCGCAGGGTTATCACACCTTCACCTTCGACGCAACAGATCTATCCAGCGGTATTTACTTCATCCAGGCACACGTACCCGGCAAGATGAATTCTGTACGCAAGGTATCGCTGATTCGCTAGGATGAAATTCACAAGTTGCTTGTTCGCGTAATCCCTTCCGAACAAGCTTGCCAAACACCCCGGGCAAGGCAGGGCTCGGGGTGTTGCTTTTTCTATCGCGAGAAAAGCGACATCCTTTCGCAAGAATGTCGCATATAGCGATACTCGAAAAAAATGTCGCATCATGTCATCCCCGAGCTTGACCGGGGATCTCGAAGTTTTGCTGTCCTAATATGACACGTTTGCCTGGCCTGTGTGCTTCCTTGCTTTACTTCAAAAACTCTTTAACTATGTCAACAAATACTTCCGGCTCCTGATACATGAGTCCATGCCCTGCGCCGGGTACGATCTCAAGAATGGCATGTGGAATCTGTTGCGCCAGGTATCGAGAATTATCCGGCGGAACCATGACATCTTCCGAACCGCAAAGCAGCAGTGTTTTCTGTGTCACTTCCGGCAGCTTCGTACAGACACCATCCCACTCCTCTATCGCCTTTGTCTGTCTGGCCAGAACAACAGGGTTTACCTCCCCAATCGGGCGCTGAAAACCGGCTATTACATCACCCCAATGTTCAGACAGGTAATCTTCGGTGAAAAGGCATTTCAAAAACCTTCCCCATCGATCCTGTTCCGTGCCGGACATATTCATCAGACGTGCCAGTGTTTCTTCAGACATGGGAAACATTGACGTATCACATGCGGCAGCATAAAGAACCAGACAGTCTACTTTTTCCGGGTGATTCAGCGTCAGCTCCTGGGCGATATAACTTCCCATGGACCATCCAAGAACATGTGCTTTTTCAATATGCAGCGCTTCCAGCAGGTTAGCACAATCCTCAGCAAACAAGCGTAGTGAAAAATCCTTCTCACCGGCCGTTGATTTATCGACACCACGATTATTCGGAAGGATAACCTGGAAATCCTGCGCTAAAGCATCAATAACCCGTGGATCCCACATCTCGTTTGTGCTGGCATACCCCATGATCATCAGAAGAGGCTCCCCTTCCCCTTTGACCATGTAAGAGATATCTATATCACCTGCACGAACAGTCCGTGTTTCTGCTTGCATGAAAGTCCCCACTTGCTGGTAATGACTCTATACCTGAATTGGAAAGGTGTAAAAATAAATGTTTCGTCAGGATACTTTCAAGAGGTCGAAATTCATACGGAAAACTATTTTGCTTCGCGGATCAGCTCAAGAGCCTGGTTAAAATCCTCTGGTAGCGGCGCTTCAACCTGGATTTGTTGTTTTGTAACCGGGTGAATGAAGCCCAGCAGGCGAGCATGTAGCGCCTGTCTGTCCAGTTGCTTCATGGCCATACGTGCCGCATCTCGCTGTGATGATGTGAGCCGGCTTAACGCATGCATGCGTCCACCATAAGTCGCATCGGAGAAGACAGGCCAGCCTTGACTGGAGAAATGAACACGTATCTGGTGTGTCCGCCCTGTTTCCAGGGTCACAGTAATGAGTGTGGCAAAGCCGAAACGCTCGCGCACCCGCCAGTGGCTGACTGCACGACGTCCCCCTTTGACCACTGCGAATTTTTTCCTGTTGCCGGGATGACGCGCCAAAGGCGCATCTATTGTCCCGGTTTCGGGTAGATCACCCCAGACAAGCGAATCATATTCTCTATCAATGTCGTGTTCATGGAATAATCGTCCGAGGCTGGTCATAATGTATTCGCTTTTTGCGACAACCATAATCCCGGATGTATCCTTGTCAAGACGATGCACGATTCCCGGCCGATGGCTGGCAGTCTGGGGAAGATTGTCAAACCGATGCAGTAAAGCGTTTACCAGTGTGCCGCTGTGATGTCCAGCAGCCGGATGAACCACCATCCCGGCCGGTTTGTTGACGAACAGCAGGTGATCATCTTCGTATCGAACATCGAGCGGAATCTCTTCCGCCGTTGCCGGGGGGCGTGGCGGGTGGGGAAAGGTGATCTCGATAAACGCTCCCCCCTGCACAATCGTTGAGGCTTTGGGCTTGCCTTTGTTCAGCAGGATTCGCCCTTCATCAATCAGCTTCTTTACCCTGCTACGACTGATTTTCGGGAGACGGTGCGCGATCAGGACATCGAGACGTTCACCCGCAGCATACCCATCCTCGATCTCAAGCTCGAGGCGGTTTTCAATCTCACCATTTATGTCTACAGGGAGTTCTCGAATCTTCATGAGGATAATGTAGGCAATATCCGTTGAGATTAACACATCAGAAAATTACACGCCAAAAACTTCCAATACCTTCGCGGTATTGCTTAAATCATCCAGAAGCACATCCGCATCCGTATTGATAAGCTGTTCTTTGGGAATGATTCCACTCGCCACAGCCAACACTCTTGTTCCATTTTCTTTCCCGGCAATAACATCATTGGGCGTATCCCCTACCACCCATACATCATCAGCAATATTCCCATCCCAACCGTAAATAGCGCGTGCTTCTTCAATCGCCGCCCGTACCAGGTCCGGTCTGTATTCGTAATCGCCGCCGAAACCACCAATGGTGAAGTATTGGTCTATCTTGAAGTATTGAAGTTTGATATAACATGTTGCCCGTACATTCCCCGTACCCAGCGCGACAATCACATTGTCCCTGTGATCCAATTCCTCCAGCAATTCACGAACTCCCGGCAATAAATACTGCGAATCCACCAAGTGATAATTCTGCTCCATCAGCTCAATAAATCGCTTCACGAACCGTTCGTACGTTCCATTCATGTCACTTGAAACATGCGCGGCTTCCATAAGTTGACGAAAGATTCCTTTATCCGTCATACCTGCAAAAACAACACCTTCTCGCAAGGGTTCTTTTCCGGTCACATCCAGAAACGCCTGTTGAAACGCCTCCTTGACCACGGTACCGTTCATCATCAACGTACCATCAACATCAAATATGATCAGTTTCTGCGGCAGGCTGTCGTGCAGGTTCTCAGTCATGGTCATACAGCTCTTTCAATCGTCGTACTTCCGGTTCACCGACTTCTGTGTCGAATATGACAATGGTCGGACCGATTTCGGATCGTTGTCCAAATACCTCGCCGGGATTGATAATCCAGGGCGGCTTGTTCTGAATATGCAGCTCATGCAGATGTCCGAAGATGACCATGTCCACTTCAGACTGGGAAAACGCTTTCACCCAGTTGGGACGGTGCATCAATGCGATCCGGAATCCATCCAGCTCAAGAATATGCGGCTCAGTATGAATCTCGCTTCCCACCGGAAGCTCTTCAAACCTCTTTTTAAGTCCCGTGTGTTCACCGTCGCAGTTGCCGAACACACCAAACACCGGCACACCGGCTTCTTTTAAAACGTCAATCGTAAATGGAGCAACAAAATCCCCCGCATGAATAATCACATCCACCTGCTGCTCTTTCGCTTCAGCAATAGCCCAGCGAAGATTCCGCAGGTGATCATGACTGTCAGATAGGATGGCAAACTTCATGGAAGACTCTCTCTTTTCTTACTCTGACACTGGAACTTCGCTCATATCTACCAGTTTTGCAGTAAGGTTCAACTTGTGCGGATCAATTTCCTGCCCGAGATCAAAGACAGGAAACATGGCGGAACTGGTCTCATGTGGATCCAGGCGCAAGTTTCCCGGCCCCAGGGTGTAGTTCCCGATGACGCGAGTATCCTCATACACTCCCAGCTCGATGAACGGTCCGGCAAAAGCCAGGGAATTACTATTGTTTCGCATGCCCACGGTAACCACTATCCCAGGCGCATTATAATCAACATCCTTGGTTGTAATTTCAACATTTGTAGCCCAACGTCGCTGAGGATATTTCCATGCCTGCACCGCGCCATATTTCGTAAAGTCACCCTGGTAGCGCAATAACTCCATCAAAGCTATTCCCTTAAACCTGCTCTTGAAACGCACTCGCTCAAAATCTGAACCGGTCGATTTCGTTTTGGGAAGCCCCAGAAACGCCAGCATTTGGTCAAGATCACCCTCAAAAGGCGAAAGAGTGATGGTTACTTCAAGAATAGCGCGTGTTTCGAGGTCTGCTACAAGGATAATCTCCTTAAACCTGGTAGTCCCAAGCAGCAAGCTTTTATCCTTATTTACCGCAAAGTAGGAAGCATGAACCAACACTCCGCCCTCGACAGTCAGTTTGCTTGGTTCGCCAAAAACAGCAACGATGCTGTCCAATGAAGCATAGCCTTTATTCCCATTCAGCAACCAGTTCAGGTCGCATTCATTGATTCGATTAAAGCCTACGGATTGAGCCCAGATAAAACAGTCGCCCAGCACAAGGTGATTCACTTCACACCAGTTACCCCGACGCTGAACCAGGACAAGCGTATCGCCACGAGCAACCTCGCCAACCTTTTTACCGTTGGGAGTGGCACGCAGGTTCTCACTGTCAACAGTTGGCGTCAGGCAAACAACCTTCTCCGGTTCTTCCGGAGCTTCCACAGCAGTCGTGTCCGGTTCTTCAGAGGGTAGTGGCGCAGGCGGACAACCTGTCACAATCATCAACGTGAACAGTAATACTATTCCTGTAAAAAACTGGAGAAATGCCTTCGTTCTCACTTCATCACCCTGTATTGTCTTTTCTAGGGAATCACGACTTCAACTTTTCCACCATGCGGAAGGAAAAACTCCCCTCCTCCCAAGGGTATCTCAACCTGCTGCTCTTTGTCAACAATAGCAACATCATACGACCAGTTTACTTGCGGGAGATTTGGGAGTAAAGCAATCCCAGCTTCATCCGTCATTATCCTTGGCGCAATGTCGGATTCCGTTGATGTCAACGTAACTGTAGCCCCCTGTACCGGGATGCCGCTAGCGTCAATAACATACACGTCCACTTCAGGATAACGAATCGCGGCCATCACATCCGGAATACCCCAGCCATAGATATTATCGGGATGGTCAGCCTGTGATGCTGTCATCTTCAATGCTTCTTCAACCCTGTCTGTGTTCCAGTCCGGATGCGCGCCTCGAACCAGAGCAAGAACTCCTCCGATTACCGGACAGGAAAGACTGGTGCCATTCCAGCGGGCATAAGCGTGTTCTGTCCGTGGTTGCACGTTCGCGGTTCGAACCCCCATCGCACACAGATCCGGCTTGATTCTGTCATCACTGGTTGGTCCACGACTGGAAAAACGTGCAATCTTTCCCGTGCTGTCCACGGCTCCAATCCCCAAAGCTCCCGGTGCATCACAAGGAGCTCCAAGCGTACGTGGCTGCGGGCCTTCGTTACCCAAAGAAGTCGCAGGCATTACGCCGAGCTTTCGTGCATGATTCACTGCCTGGCTGATAAACGGGGTATGGCCGTCAAAATCAGCGAACGAATACCAATCCTTATACGATAACGACGAACTGAGGACGCGAGCACCCAACCTTTCCGCCCATTCAAGCGCGGCGATAAAATCATCCTCTTCCTGCTCTGCCTCGCAACGGACATCCTCTGTCTTGCCAAGAATCAACGTAACGCCATGAGCTATACCAATCAGGTTGCCCGGGGCATATCCGGCGATAACTGACATACACGCTGTGCCATGTCCCGGCTGACCGCCAACATCCTCATCAGGTTCATATCCGGTGTAGTCATCATCCTCGATGAAATCATATTCGGCGAACACATCCAACGAGGTAAACGCTTCATGCGACAACTCAAAACCACTATCAAGCACAACCAGCAATACCCCCTGACCGGTATACCCCAACCTGTGCGCTTCAACAGCATTCACCATCAGGTTCTGCAAATAGGAAGGGCCATACAGCCCAGGCAAATCTGTGCCCGCTCCGGGCGGCGGATAACCATCCCATTGACCCGCCACTTCATAACTGAAACCCGTTGTCTTCCCACAGGCTACTGGCGAAATGTCACGAACAAAGGGAAGTTCAGCGATTTTATCAATTGAAGCTACGTCAGTTTCAACGCTGATACGATTGAACCAGTGCGAGTGTTGTCGCATCGTTACATCACAATCTTCAACCGCTTTTATATATTCGGGCGCTGGTGGTAAATCGGCAAGCGTCAATAAAGAATCTTCAACTATTCCCTCAACTTTACGCCTTACTATCGCG
Source organism: bacterium (assembly GCA_963669175.1). Taxonomy (GTDB): domain Bacteria; phylum Electryoneota; class Electryoneia; order Electryoneales; family Electryoneaceae. The sequence continues at coordinate 3,302,747 of OY769902.1, read as the reverse complement.
GCTTCAGAGACATAGCCTCTTGCCAGGGAGTCAACCTGTTCACTGCTGAAGGCTTCCCACGAGCCACGGTCAACAAACGACACCCAGTAACGCGCTGTCGATTCTGCATACAGGCAGGAACTGACAGCCAACAGAAACAAAACTATAACGAGTGATACTTGAAGTTGTCGTTGCACTATCCTTTACCCGGCTATTAAGATCATCAATGCGCTTCCAGCCAGTTTTTTCCCCATCCGGCATCCACAACAAGCGGGACTTTCAAGTCCATGGCGCTTTCCATACGTTCGCCTACCCACTTCGCGGCCTGCTCTTCCTCCCCTTCCGGGATCTCGAAAATCAGTTCGTCATGTACCTGCAGCAGCATCTTGTAGGGTGGCTTTTCACGCTTCAGATCACGATGCAGTGTAATCATGGCCAGCTTGATCAAATCAGCGGCGCTTCCTTGCACCGTTGTTGCAATGGCCATGCGTTCGGCCTGCATTTTCACATTCTTGTTGCTTGATTTCAATTCCGGAAGCGGACGCCTTCTGCCGAGAATAGTTGACACATATCCATCCTCATAGGCGGCCTTCAGCAGTTCGTTGATGAATTCCTCCACACGAGGATAAGCGCCGAAATACCCCTCAATAAACTCTTTTGCCTGTTTGATACTGATGCCCAGGCGGCTGGACAGGCCATACTCACGCATCCCGAACAACACGCCGAAATTCACAGCTTTGGATGCGCTGCGCTGCTGTTTACTGACATCAGCAGGATTCACCCGGAATATCTTTGCTGCTGTCGCGGTGTGAATATCCTGCCCTTCTTCGAACGCGGCGATCAGATCCTTGTCCCCGGAAAGATGCGCCATCATCCGCAATTCCACCTGGCTGTAGTCCGCACTTAGCAGGAGGTTGCCTTCATCTGCTATAAAAGCACGCCTGATCTCGGCGCCCATTTCGGTTCGGATCGGGATATTCTGCAGGTTCGGATCTGTTGAGGACAATCGCCCGGTAGCAGCCACAGCCTGGTTGTAACTGGTGTGAACCCTGCCAGTTGCTTTGTTTACCAATGCAGGCAAGGCCTCTACATACGTACTTTGCAGCTTCTGAAGTTGACGATATTCCAGCAGTTTCTGCGGTAAAGGATCAAGCGGAGCCAACTTTTCCAGAACATCCTGATCTGTTGAATACCCCGTCTTGGTCTTGCGTGACATTTTTGTCGGCAGGTTAAGCTTTTCGAACAGGATATGCTGCAACTGCTTGGGGCTGTTCAAGTTGAACTCTGTCCCGGCGATCAAATGACATTCCGCTTCCAGTTGGGTTATGTCGCCGGCCAGCTCTTTGCTCATCTTGTTCAGCAGTCCGACATCCAGCTTGATACCATTAGCTTCCATCTGGAGCAGAACATCGCTGATGGGCAACTCTACAGTCTCCATCAAATCCTGGAGACCTTTCTGTTCCAGCTTCTGCTCCAGGATTTCCATCAGGCGAAGTGTCACATCCGCATCTTCACAGGCGTAATGCGTGATCTGGGTAAGCGGCACATGATCCATGGTGATCTGTCCCTTACCTGTTCCGATCAGTTCATTCGTAGGCACCTTTTTAATTTTCAGGTAGTTCAAAGCTAAAGCGTCTATATTATGTCCACGCTGCCCCGGATTGATCAGGTAATCAGCGAGCATCGTATCAAAGGCCAAGGGAGCGCAATGCAGCCCGTATTTCTTCAATACCAGGAAATCATACTTGCCGTTTTGCGTGATCTTTCCCGGACCACCAACCAGAACCGGCCTTAAAATGTCCAGTAACCGGTCCCGAACCGGGCCGCATTTTTTTAATGGTTGCCCATCATTGGGAACAGAATCCATATCTTTGAACTGGAAATAGTTGACCGGTACATACCAGGCCTGCCCGGTACGCACTGAAAAAGACATTCCCACCAATTCCGCATTCATGGCGTCAGTTGAAGTCGTTTCTGTATCGAATGCAAAACGACTTGATTTGCCTAGCGTATCAATCAGTTGCTTGAGTGCGTCTTCATCTGTAACGGCTGTGTAATCTATCCCGCCAGATTGTGATTCTATGGTAAGCGGTTCTGTCTCCAGATGGCGCAACAGCGTCTTGAACCCCAGCTCTACAAACAGCTTACGTGCTTTTTCGCCCTTCCAGTCCTCCAGGATCAGATCATCAAAGGACACACTTATCGGCGCTTCTCTACGGATGGTAACCAGTCGCTTGGACATCAGCGCCTGCTCACGGAAATCACGCAGGTTTTCGCCAGTCTTCCCGCCAACCTCCTCCCAGTGACTCAGGGCAGCTTCCATATTGCCATACTGCTCAACCAGTTTGACAGCCGTTTTCATCCCGATTTTCGGCACGCCGGGAACATTATCTGAAGTATCCCCAGCCAATGCCAACACATCAATCACTTTGTCCGGCAGTACGCCAAAGATCTCTTTTACACCTTCCGGTCCGAATACTTCTACCTCACCCGCACGTGATCGTTTGCTTGGATTGTAGAAGAAAACATTGTCATCAACGAGCTGATAATAGTCTTTATCGCCGGTTACGAGGTAAACGTCATATCCTTTGGCAGCCCCCTGTTTCGCCAGAGTTCCCACCAAATCATCAGCCTCGTATCCCGGTAAAATAACTTTGGTTAAATTAAACGCTTCAAGTATTTCATCAATACGAGGAAGCTGCGCAACCAGCTCATCCGGCATCTTGTCCCGGGTCGCTTTATACTCTTCGTAGATCTGCTGACGGAATGTCCTTTCCGGAGCGTCAAACACGACAGCCAGACGGTCAGGCTTTTCGGTTCGCAACAGGTTCAGCAGAATGTTGGTGAAGCCGAAAACGGCAGAGACATTTTCACCTTTTGTCGTAAAAAGCGGGTTTCGACTCATGGCAAAATGCGCACGGTAAATCTGCGCCATGGCATCTATCAGGAAAAGACGTTCGGGCATGGACGGTACGCCTCGGTTAGCATGTGTTTTGACTAGTAATAACTCGTTACGAAAGGTAGGATTATTGCGTATTCGCTGCAAGTTGAAGCGGCATGAAATCGTTTTAAGAAAAGCCTGTGGTCCTTCGCCCTCTTTCCGGAGAATCAAGCCTCTAAGAGACTGAGAGTCATTTTTTTGGCTTTTTACCTGATTCAACCTATATTTGCGGTTCACAAAAAACTACCAACAACCAACTTACAGGACTAACATCATGGCCGCAATTCGTGGTATTGATCAGGTATTTCTCGATATCGATGGAGTATTAACCCTTTCAGACCAGCCAATCCCCGGTGGTACAGCAACAGTAAAAAAGCTTCGTGCCTTAAACATTAAAGTAGCATTTGTCACCAATACAACCCGTAAACCACGTCGTCAGATCCATGAAGAACTGCTGAAGCTCGGCTTCAATGTGGACCTTGAAGATGTGATCTGCCCGGCGATTATTGCTCGTGACAAAATTCTGAAAATGAAAAAACCAACCGTGGCGCTCTACGTCAACGAATCAGTCATGGAAGACTTTGAAGGGCTGAAGATCGGAAAACGGCGTTCCGGCGCTGTTGTCATGGGTGACCTTGGAAATGAATGGACTCCCGAGATTCTCGACGAGATCTTCCAGCTCGTATTCAGTGGCAGCCACTTCATCGCGTTGCAGAAGAACCGTTTCTGGCGCAAACGTGCGGTCGAAGGGCTTCGCCTGGATCTCGGTCCTTATGTTGCCGCAATTGAATACGCCACAGGCAAATCAGCGGAAATCGTGGGTAAGCCTTCCGTGGGATTCTACAAAGGCCTGCTGGAGATGTACAAAATCGACCCGGCACGCACCCTGATGGTTGGCGACGATATCGAAGCAGACATTTTCGGCGCGCAACGTGTCGGTATCAAGACTGCCATGGTCAAGACCGGCAAGTATGATTTTGACTTTGTCAAACGTACCGGTGTGATTCCGGATGCCGTGGTGCCGTCCATCGCAGACCTCTGCCCCGCACTGGGGATCGAAAACTAGAAACACTATTGCAGATTTGTAGATCCTGAAACGCCGCGATATTTCGCGGCGTTTTTTTTGCTCTCTCGCATTTTGGCCCAGTCTTGTGCTTCAAATACTACGCAGCCTCTTCCAGATCTATCACCTGTCGAAAATCCGCTTTAATAGCAGCATCCTTCTGCGGTTTCAGCAACTCCAACAGCTTCATGTACGCCTTGTTTTTCTTGATCCAGTTCAGATTCAGTCGCCGCGCATAATGGGCAATACCTATATCGACAAACCGGAACATGAACAGACGCTTTGTCGTTTCACGCAACGAATAGAACTGCGCATGCGCCCACACCTGGGCACGCTGTAACGCTGCAAGGCTGAAGTTGGTAGGATTGTACACAACATGATGAGCATCATACAGGCTCCAGTCGGAAAATGTTATCCGCCCTTCCGCCTTCAATTTCTCGTAGTTTCGTGTCCCCGGCAAGGGAATCAGGATAAGGAACTGTGCGGAAGACAGCCTGTTCTTTCGGGCAAAGCGTACAGTCTGCTTGATGGTCTCCGGTTGATCATCATCCAGTCCCAGGATAAACATACCGTGAATGTGAATCCCGTGACGATCAAACACTTGCGCCGCATTTGCCATATCTTCCACAGTCGCCTGCTTTTTCATCGACTCCAGACTGACAGGATTCACCGATTCGAACCCGATGAAGACCGTGTGACATCCTGCCTTCTTTAACAGCTTGACCATTTCCACATCACGCGCCACATCCGCCCGCAACTGCGCTGAGAATTTAAATTTGAAATTCTCTGCTATCATGGCGTTCAGCAATTCTCGCGTACGCGACTTGTTGGCGGTAAAATGATCGTCATAGAAGAAGATGAAATTCCGTGAGTCATTGTACAGGCGCAGTTCCTGAAGAATATGTTCAACCGGACGCTGACGGTATTTCCGGCCAAACATCCCCGTTACGGAACAGAAGGAACAGTCAAACGGACATCCGCGCGATGTTTGAATCGGGACGATCCGCTTTCCGCCCATCACCAGCGATTTACCTTTCACCAGCGACCATTCAGGCAGCGGAATATTCCGAAGATCAATCCTGTCTGCGCTCATCTCGTTGTGGATGATATCCCTATTCGGCTTTCGCCAACTCAGGTTAGGCACCTTTGTCCAGTGGTGGGTTGTGGCAAATTCATACAGGAATAAAGGGAACGCTGCTTCCCCCTCCCCACGCATTACAAAGTCTGCATGTTCCATCGCTTCATCCGGCAGGAAAGTCACATGCGGCCCGCCCATGATTACCGGCACACCGAGTTTCCTGGCACGTTCGGCTACTGCATATGCTCGTGGCGCTGTGGACGTGATTGTGGATACTCCCACAAGATCAGCTTTGGCAACTTCTTCCCAGTCTATCGGATACTGTTCTTCGATTACAACAGAAACGTCCCAGCCCAGCTTGTGCGCCAGGGTTCCCAGGATAACCGATCCCAGGCGCGGTAGTGAAAACCCCGAAAAGATATGCAGGTTGGGTGCCTTGGGCTCAATCATCACCAGTTTGAACGCCATAAAACATTCTCCTTTTCCTCAGCCTTGAGGTTGTTTTTTCGGCTTAAAAAACATCTATTTGTTATTATTATCGTTACTCCGCTTCTGCAATTCTTCTGTCGCCTGTTTCTTCAACAGGTTCAAGCCGCGACGATGCTTCTTTAATAAGCCTTCCCAACGTGCGATCCCCTGCTTCAACACGTTCATCTTATCCCGTACCTGGGTGATTCTATCTTCCATTACTGTAAAACGCTCGAGTTTTTCCTCGGGTTTCATCTGGGCGTAGCCCCCGCGAATCGCTACGAAATCACGGAACAAATCGGCTGTTTCCTTGATTTCTTCAAGCGAATAACCAAAACGCTGAAGATCCTGGATCAGTTCGCACAAGTACACATAGTTCGTAGCGTATAAGCGAAATCCACCGGTTGAACGACTATCAGGACTGATAATCCCCCGTTCTTCCCAGTACTTGATCGTCCGTGGATTCAGATTCGCTCGTTTGGCAAGCTCGCCCACGGTAATCAAGTCCTCTTCCGTATTCTTATTCCGCCTTTTACCGTCTTTGTTGGGCAAACCAACTTTCCGGACAATCTTCTGAATATCTCCGACATCATAGCCTAGCTGGACAAGCTGTTGTATCTGATTGATTTGATCGATGTTTTCCGGTGTGTAAAACGGCACATCATCTATCATTCCCGGGGGACGCACCAATCCGAGTTTTTCCCACTTTGCCAGCAATTCGGGCGCTAATCCCAACTCTTCCAGCAATTCAGCTTTCTGGTAAACTTCCTTCGCCACGGTGCATTTCTCCCTGGAAACAATTAACCTGTCAGCACACGTATGGATTATAACAAACCGTCAGTGTACTGTCAAGTTCATTTAAGAGCAAATTCTGTTTGGTCCCGCGCTATTTGGTGCGGGTACACACTATGAGATACAGAAGCAGTTTTGTATCACTGGGTTACAATTGCGCGCGCTCCTCCACGCTCACAAAGGAATCGCACAACAATACGCGGTGAATGTTGGCGGGAAATCGGGACTGCTACTCTTTTCTGCTGGAAACATTACCTGAGCACAAGGTTAAAGATGTGACATACAGATAAATTCTGGCTTTCATAGCATCATCAATAGCAGAAAAGGTAGCTGTACCAAGATTTTCAGCTGGTTTATAGTCTGTCTCTTGCTCACATCTTCGTGTTTCTGCCACCCCAGAGGGGGTGGTATATTTTAGCGTAGGGTAGACGCTGTCTGTTTAGCGTCTACCCTACGAAAAAGATCAAACCTTATCTCAACCCTGGAAGGGTTGCATAACGTATAATTTACACCCAATTGGTTTGTATAGAATATAAAATGCGTTATTTCCTGTATTTATTGAACGTACTAATATGAATCGCGTATTATGCAACCCTTCCAGGGTTGATTATTCGTTAGAATACCTGACATAGTGTACAGGCCAAACAGACGGCCTGTACACTATGCTAAAATAGGGAATCCCGCCGGGATTCTAAAAATGCTATGTCCACAACTCTTTTACTGATACAGCTTTCAGAAGATGTGGGTAAGAGACAGGGTTTATAGTAGGTTGCATAAATCATGTTGAATAGGACAGCAAAACTTCGAGATCCCCGGTTGATCCCCGACTACAACATTCGGGGAGGGGATGACATGATGCGAAATTATTTCGAGTACTGGTTTAGAACAACACACTGGCGAAAAATCCGGTACAGTATCCTTTTCCTCAACATTGTCACACGTATCCTGAATCAGAAACAAGAAAAGAAAGCAGTCCCATTTTTCGCCGCTCCCATGTCATTTCATTGGCTGTATGCTATCAGAGCATCAACCTGTTCGCCTGATCCAATATTTCCGGGTCGAAGCGGACAATACAGAGCTCATCGCCATCACAGGAAGCGTTGAACATGTGGGTCTGGCCAATCATGTCACGCCACTGCCCGGTGAGGCGTGTGGATTCATGAACATGGCCATGGAGGGTAAGGAGTGGTTGGCGGGCACGGATAAAACGCTGTACGGCAATACTTCCGACATGAACATCCAGCGGGACGTAATCAATCATCTTACCGTCCAATGCGGCACGGTCAAGCTTTGTTTTATACGGTGGCGTGTGAAACAGGAAAATCGCCTTACTTAAATCTTCATCACCTGCCAGTGAATCCAGATCCTGTTTGATGGTTCCGTACCGAATACTGTCCTGGTTTACCGGAACAGATCGTTTCCCGTCTTCCGGTGAAATGCAGCCGGGATCAACGTAGCGGGATACATCATATTTTTCCCAGTCTTTGCGCAGGAACGGTGAAGGCGGTACGATGGCATATCCATAAATATCATATTGACGCCATTGAACCCGCCGATCATGCACATATTGCCAGAGCCCTTGTCCCGCAATATCCAGCACACTGGCCTCTTCCATGCGTGGGTCATCATTGCCCAGGATGATGAAAACCGACGGATAATCGAACCGTCCCATGGATTCACGCAATTGAAAAAGCTGATTGGCAATGAAGTCATTTAAAAAATCCTGGTGGTAGAGTTCTCCACCACCAGGCATAATCCCGAAGCCGCTATGCGCAAAAATATCCCCACCGATAAACACAGCATCCGGTTTTTCAACCGCGATCTGCTGGAACAGCTTATTGTAACGGTCTATTCGACCATGAAGATCACTCACATGATAACACAGCATGAGCGCCCATTCCCGCTTATTTGCGTTCCATGATCAAAGTTTCGTGATCGTTCGGGTATGGTTCCCACACCTTGAATCCGAATTTGTCCGCCCATAGTTTTGCAGCGGCTTTCCAGTTCGGACGGAACGTATCATCCGCAAAGACAACAGCGTTTTCGGTAAGGCGATCTTCCAGCAGGTACATCCCCGGGAGCCTGTTTTTCGTATCCCAGCGGTCAATCGGCCCATCTACCAGGAGAACATCGATTTCCTTGATATCATCCAGAACGGACAAATCATAGTACTGTTTGGTTTCGCCCTGAAAATTGATTGTCTTTAGTGGCGCATACCGAACTTCAGCCACCTTATCCAATCCCTGGGCCTTGAGCATCTGCTGCGTATCTTTCACCCAATGCTCATCATCATCAATCGAAATGACTTTGCCCTTTTTATTCTTCTTGAGCTGTGTTCCAGAGATTACGGTCGAAGCGCCGCTTCCCAGTTCCACGACAACACCGGGACGACGTAGTCCGATATAATAGGCGTAGAGACTGGCGGAATCCGGTCCCAGCGCGTATCGGCGTAGCTGGAACAACGGAAGCTTGGGCTGGAGTGTGGAATAGAGCCCCACGACTGCCTGTAGCTGTTCATAGTCCATTTCACCGCGTTTTTTCAAGTGAACCAGGCGAAGCAGGATCTCGAGGAGAAAATAGCCAACAAACAGAAGCGCCAAGCCCCCTGAATAGATTAGGCTTACTGCGCCCCAACGCTTGTACGCGGCATGGGCCAGAACACTCCAACCGGCGATAAGTCCGGTCAGCCCCCCGATCCACTTCGGGGACACAAAACGGTGTGGGATTTCCATCTGCGAATACCTCTTACGTTTGTTTCCGGGAATGCGTCGCCGGACCAACCTCAGGAAGTTATAATAATGAAAACGCCCCTCGAGTGCGAGAGGCGTTGAATGGTTGTACCAACAGAGTTCCTACTCCTTTTCGGAGTCAGGCTTTTCATCGGATTCGGAGGAAGCTTTCTTTTCTTCCGGTTCTGAAGCTGCTTTTTCATCTTCAGATTCTTCAGCCGGTTCAGCCACACCTGAGTCTTCAGCATCTGAATCCGGTTCAGCCTGCTCGAGCTGCTCGTCAGTATGTTCAGATGACTCGGTTTCATCATCAGAATCGTCTGACTTCTTAGTATTCAATTGGGCCAATACTTCTTCTACCTTCTTCAAGCGGTCATCAGTTTCAGATTCCACGATATCGTCAGAATCGGTCTCGTCGATTCCGTTTTCCTTGTCGCTGTCGGATACGTCCTTCTCGCTCTTCTTTTTCGCCTTCCGACCACCATTACGATCACGTTTTTCCGGCGGAGGGAGCTCTTTACCGTCCATCAGCATAACAACTTCATCACCGTCAAGAATCTCACGTTCCAGTAATGCTTGGGCAATGCTATGAAGTTTGTCAATATTGGTTTCCAGCAATTCAACGGCGGTATTCTGAGCCGTCATCACAATGCGCTTGATTTCACGATCAATCTCGATAGCGGTTGCTTCAGAATACGTTTTCGAATGTCCGAACTCGCGGCCCAGGAACACCTCTTCCTGTCCCTGTCCAAGCGCCAGTGGTCCGATTTTCTCACTCATGCCCCAGTCGCACACCATCTTGCGTGCGATGTTGGTCGCCTGCTGGATATCGGAAGCGGCGCCGTTGGTATAATCATCAAAGATCAACCGTTCAGCAGCGCGCCCACCCATCAGGTGCAGCAACTTTCCTTCAATATATTTCTTCGACCATGAATGCTTTTCGTCTATTGGCAGGTATGAGGTAACACCAAGCGCCCGACCACGCGGAATAATCGTGACCTTATGCACAGGATCGCTACCGGGGGTCAACATACCAACCAGGGCGTGTCCGGCTTCATGATATGCGGTCAGCTTCTTCTCTTCTTCGCTGATAACCATGCTGCGACGCTCGGCGCCCATCATCACCTTATCCTTGGCGTCTTCGAAGTCACGCATGTTCACCTTATCCGCATCACGACGTGCAGCAAGTAATGCGGCCTCATTGACCATATTGGCCAGATCAGCGCCGGAGAATCCAGGTGTGCCCTTTGCCAGGACTTCCAGATCAACATCCTCGTTAAGCGGCACCTTGCGGGCGTGAACCTTCAGAATTCCGATACGCCCTCGCACATCCGGTCGATCCACGACGATCTGGCGGTCAAAACGTCCCGGACGCAACAAAGCCGGATCGAGTACATCGGGACGGTTGGTTGCAGCGAGCAGAATCACGCCGACGTTTTCCTCAAATCCGTCCATCTCAACCAGCAACTGGTTCAGCGTCTGTTCACGTTCATCATGTCCACCGCCAAGACCAGCGCCACGCTGACGGCCTACCGCATCAATTTCGTCAATGAAGATGATACAGGGAGCGTGTTTCTTGCCCTGATCAAACAGGTCACGAACACGGCTCGCCCCGACACCGACGAACATCTCGACAAAGTCAGCGCCACTCATGGAAAAGAACGGAACACCGGCCTCGCCTGCGATAGCGCGTCCAAGGAGGGTTTTACCGGTTCCCGGAGGACCAACCAGCAGCGCGCCACGTGGGATGCGTCCACCAAGGCGCTCAAATTTCTTGGGATCTTTCAGGAACTGAATAACTTCCTGCAGTTCTTCCTTGGCTTCTTCCGCACCGGCTACATCATCAAAAGTGACTTTGGGTTTGTTTTCCAGAAGCAGTTTTGCCCGGCTCTTGCCAAAGCTGAAGATCCCCTTGGTCCCCCCACCCTGCATGCGTCGCATCAGGAATATCCAGAAACCGATAAGGATGACCCAGGGAAGTACGGAAGTCAGGATAACACCAAGCCAGTTGGTGTCCTTTTCCTTGAATGTCAGTTCAACACCCTTCTCCTGCCACAGACTCAACTGCTCGGTTTCGTCCAGCGGGAGTATGGTGACAAATTGGCGGGTTTCGGGATCACCAGGGCCTTTTTCCACACCGATGAATTTGCGTTCTTCAACAACTGCAGATTCAATCTTTCCCGATTCCAGCAAGCTCCAGTATTCTGTGAAGGATTTGGAGCGCACCTGCTGGTTTTGCGGGTTCAGGTAGGTCAAGACAACAATCACAGTAAGTATAAGAATCGCCCAGAAACCTACTGTCTTTGCAGCTTTCTTCCACTCGAACTGGTCGTCCGGACCGTTGGGATCCTTGGGTCTTCTATCTTTTGATGGATCAGACATTCGAATATTCTATCCTTGTTCGCCATCGGCAAGGTTTCGCGATGGCTGATACGTCAAACGCCAGATTTGGCGAGTATTCTCTGTTACACGACACCAATCCGCAATTCTGCTGCCAATACTCCAGGCAATTCCTCGTTCCGTCTCAACAACCCATCTTGGACCTGCACGCTTGTACGAGGCGCCACTATCTAAATCACTGATTTTACGTTCATGGTCCATCCCAAACGCCTGCATTCTGTCGCCACGGCGCCAGGGACGGATTTTTACAGTTGCTCCAAAAGCCTCTGCATCCACATATTCTACGCAACGATCAGAATTTTTGATCCCATTTTCCTGCCCGTTTTCAAGCCTCCTGGCGTCAAGAGCAGAACCATCTGCCAATATGGCTGATCCCGGCAAATTCCAGGAAACTGGAGCTATAGCTGCAATGCCATCAACTATCAACCCGGTATCGGTTACCTGTGCAGTAATATCAGACGGCAACTCAATTGACGTACCCGGGTTATAATATAACAAGTTAGCTAGTCGTTCCAGTACTTTCCTGTTATTATACGTTGCAGATGACCTGTCTTCATAGACCATTCTCAAAGCACGATCAAGAATTCGCACCCGCAACTCCTGAAGATACCCGACCAATGGCGCTTTGGCAAGGAAAAGCCAACCGGGTTTTCTCACTGTGAGAATCTTTTGAAGTTCTTTTTCGGCAAGATCATCCAGTACCTGGTCAGCGTTTTCCAGAAAACGTGCCGATACAGCAAGATTATTCCAGGCACTGTCGCCGAACTCCTTTTCAATTAAAGGACGTAACCTGTGCCGAATGCGATTCCGATGATAGGATACATCCTGATTGCTGGGGTCTTCAATAAATGCTAAGCCGTTATTCTTCAGGAATTGAACCAGTTCTTCGTGATGATATTTAAGCAGGGGCCTGAAATATCGCCCTGTGTCTTCCCGTGCGCCAGCCAATCCGCCAATCCCTGCGCCGCGCATCATGTATAGCAACACACCTTCCGCAAGATCATCAGCCGTATGCCCGGTTACGATCAGCCCACAATTATGCTCCTCTGCCATTTTATCCAGCGCATCATATCTCAAAGCTCGTGCTGCTGCTTCAAATCCACTCGCCTTTTTGTCTGCTTTGGACACATGCACATGCGCAACAGAATACACTACGTCTAAATCAGTCGCGACCTTCCGCGTGAGCTCCCCGGCTTCATCGGCATGCTTGCCTGTATCATGATGCACGTAGCCCGCGACCACACGTTCTGCTGCTTGTTGATTGTCTTTCACAAGCATATGCAGCAAAGCGGAGGAATCAGCCCCACCTGAAAACGCCACCAGCACTTTCTCAGGATGCTTCAGCTTTCGCCTGACAACAGGCCATAATGAAGGTAATGACTGCACTCTCAGATCGGTCTATGTTTTGTTGAACGTATCATACGTAAAAATAGCTATCATTTTGTCCAGGAGCCAGCAACCCGGCCATTACTGACCGGGTTGCTGGCTCTTCTATTGTCAACTAACCCAACACTGTCTAGAAGTCAGCGAAGTCGTCGTCATCCAACCGAATGACATCCTCCGGATCGACCTCGTTCATTTTCTTGAACCTGGCTTTGGGCGGAGCGGCATGCGGCAAAGCTTTTGGCGCTGGTTTTCTTGCACCGCCGCCTATTCTGGGAGTCTGATGCCTGCCCGCAAGTACCGCATCTTCACGCAGTTTGAACTCAGCAACAAGCGCCTGCAGGGATGCGGCCTGGCTGTTGAGTTCCTCCGCAGCCGCGGCGCTCTCTTCCGCATTTGTGGTATTCGCCTGCGTTACGGTGTCAATGTTGGCCAATGAATCGTTGATCTGGTCAATACCGATCGCCTGGTCACGTGAAGAAGATGCAATTTCAGCCATCAACGTGCTTGTCTTGTTGATCCCTTCTGCAATTGCAGCCAACTCTTCCGCAGTCTCCTGGGCCAGGTTGGACCCGTTTTCTACACGCTTTATCGACCCTTCGATTAGCTCGGTCGTTTCTTTTGCAGCTTGTGCGGAGCGTTGCGCCAGGTTACGAACTTCATCCGCGACAACGGCAAAGCCCTTGCCATGCACACCGGCACGAGCTGCTTCCACCGCTGCATTCAACGCCAACAGGTTTGTCTGGAATGCGATTTCGTCGATCACCTTGATGATCTTGCTGATCTCACTGGATGAAGCGTTGATCTCACTCATGGCGCCCAACATGGCATCCATTTTCTGATTGCCGCTGTCGGCGCTACTCTGCGTGTCCGTAGACATGGTATTGGCCTGTTCAGCGCTATCAGCATTGTTACGTGTCTGCGAGCCGATCTCTGTCATCGCGCTGGTTATCTCTTCCAGCGAACTCGCCGACTCTGTAGCGCCCTGCGACAGGGACTGGCTGGCATCCGATACCTGGTTTGCACCCGAGCTGACCTGATCAACCGCAATGCTTACCTGGGCAATCAAGTCGTTCAGCTTCTCAAGTGTTTCATTCAACGAATCCTTGATGATAGCATGGTCGCCCTTATAGTTTCCCTTCATGGATACCGCAAGATTGCCGGTCGCCATTTCCTGGATAACTCCAGCCGCTTCCTGGATCGGGTTGACTACTGCGTTCAAGGTGTTGTTGATGCCATCCACAATCACCCTGAAGTCGCCACCGTGTTTCGTAGCGTCCGCACGCTTGCTCAGCTCACCATCCAGGGCCGACTGAACCAATGTCTTGGTGTCGGTAACCAGCAGGTTGATAGCATCAATACAGGTGTTCAGACTGTTTTTAATCTCATTGAAATCGCCATGGTAAGTCGCTGTAATCTTCTCAGGAATATCACCACGGCTGATCCTTTGGACATATCCTGCTGTCATCTCGATGGGTTGTATGAAAGCTTCAATCAGACTGTTTATACCTCCAACCAGTTCTTTCCATGCGCCATGATAGTTTGCGGCATCGCCACGTTTATCCAGCTTTCCTTCCTGTACAGCCTGAATAAGATTCCCGGTATCATGGTTGAGAGCATCCAATCGAGCTTTCATTTCCTGCATGGAAATTCCAAGCACATCCTTGTTCGATGCAATCTCGACTTCCACGTTGAAATTACCCTGAGCGATTTCTTTGGCCACATTGGCTTTCTTCCGAAGCGATTCAGTCATATCATTGAACGCTTCCGCCAATTGACCAACCTCATCTCTGGTTGTGATCGTAACAGTCTGATCAAGATCGCCCTGGGCAATATCAAGCGCGATGTCACGCACCTGTATAACAGGTTTCGCCATACGTGAACCGGACACAAACGCCACAATACTCATCACAAAGGCGAGAATCAGTCCGGCAATGATGGAAGCAATGATCAAACCGGCAAGCGATCTGTCCACTTGTTCCTGAGCTTCACGGAATTCATCCTGGTAAGCGCTGGCGCCAATAGCCCAGTCCCAGGGTTCATAATAGGCCACGGCCGCAAGCTTCAACCGACCTTCAAATGGATAGCGCATCACAAAGGTCTCGCCCGGCGCCAATTGGAGCGCACGTTCTGTCATTATTTTAAATGTATAATTCCCATCCGAATCCTGCTGATCCAACAACACCTTGCCAATGGTTGCCTTATTCTTGTGATAGACAATTTTCGCCTGCATATCACCCTTGGCGCCCGCAATAAAGACATAGCCCTCTTTCCCAAGCTCAATTCCGTCAAGCGCATCCGTGATGCCCCTGATATCTTCGAAAGAGATACCGACATACATCATGCCAATAACAGAACCTTTTTTGTCACGGATAGGTTCATATACGGTATCGTACCATTTGCCGACCGCAAAGGCTCGTCCTTTATAAGTCTGTCCACGCAACACAGATGAAATAATCTCGCTGGAAGAGCCATTAGGATTTGTGGCAGGGATATAGGTTCCAATAGCCCTATCCCCGTTCTCCGAACGGATATTGGTTGCAACACGCAGCATGTCCCCTGAACTATTCATCCGTTGAAAGATCGTACAGGTAAGATTTGTTAAATTCATTACATCATCTACAACCGGTGTGCTGTTGGCAAAGGAATAATTCTGCCCTAGCCACTGGTTGCCCACATAGAATCTTGGGATTGTCACCTGCTGAGTTGACTTGCTCATTTGATTCACTGCTTTCCAAGTCACACTTCCAGACGATTCAGCCACTCCACCCCGCCTTGCAACTTCATTGTTGGCTACCTTCAACCCGGCCTCCAACTGGTTCTGGAGAATCTCTTCAGCAGCAGCACACATGCCATAAACATCTTCAGCGGCACGAATCAAATTGTTTTCCCCAAGTGCATCCACCTGAGCTGCAACTTGTTTACTGGTGTTTGATTTCTGAATCGCAATGATAACAATCAGCACGACAATCGGTAGGATTGCTGAAATGGCAGCAAGACCGATAATCTTGTTTTTGATGCTCAAACTCATGTCCCGACCTCCTTAAAAAGGTAAAGCAACACTCCGCGCGGAACTCCTTGTAACCCCTTCACGACAGAATCATCATTAGAATTTTCGAACTCCAAATTCCATAATCCCATATAACTCATACCAATAAAGATCGCAATATCTTCAATCCCTGCATGGGTTATATTTATGAAATATTATAGAACATAAACAGATAAATAGTCAAGAGGAAAAACTTAAATTTTGCTATATCCAGAGTCTCTTTGCGAATTATTTGCTATCAGACTTGTGTGTCTCTTCATGCGGAGCATGCTTTGTTGACTGCACTTCATTCTCGTTTTATATTCGTGTTCTGTTCGACGGGCAGGTTGCGTCGGACACTTTTTTTCACCTTGTTCGGGGCGTAGCGCAGCCCGGTAGCGCACCTGCTTCGGGAGCAGGGGGTCGCTGGTTCAAATCCAGTCGCCCCGACAAACAAATAGAAGCCGTCTTTTGATCTCAAAAGACGGCTTCTATTTTATCACTCACTTCTGTCTACAGCTTCAGTCCGCTACCTCTTCTCCCGAAGAAATCCCAAGACATCTTCCCTGATTGCCTGAAACGCTTCCCGGAATTGGGTCATTGCAATCTCATCCGGTTCATGAATAAAGGGGGCCGGGTCTTCAATTCCCAGGTGAACCTGTTCTACCAGGTGCGGAAACACCGGACAGCTTTCCCTCGCATGATCACAAACTGTGATAACCAGATCAAGATCATCACGACAAAGAAACTCCTCTACTGATTTGCTCCTCACCCCCTCTGTGGCGATTCCGTGCTCCTCTAAAACACGTATCGCATGAGGTTTTGGGCTTTGTGGTTCGACACCTGCCGAAAACGCCACCCAGGTATCACCGAGTTCATGGTTGATCAGGTATTCAGCCATGATACTTCGTGCGGAATTCCCCGTACACAATACCAGTACTTTTTTTCTGTCCACTGTCTACCCTTTCACTGCTGTTTTTTGTTGATCATTGAAATATTTACGTCTGATCCAGAGCGCGACGCTTACCAGCGCTATCAGCACAGGCACTTCCACCAAGGGACCTATTACTGCCGCAAAAGCTTCACCAGACGCAATCCCAAACACACCAATGGCTACAGCAATCGCCAGCTCGAAATTATTGGAGGCTGCGGTGAAAGAAACTGATGTCGCTTTCGGATAGTCCGCTTTTATCCACTTGGAGATAAGGAATGAAAGTAAGAACATGATTACGAAATAAATAACAAGAGGTATAGCTAAGCGCACTACATCAAATGGAAGCTGTATAATCATCTCGCCTTTCAGACTGAACATGATGACAATGGTAAAGAGCAGCGCCACCAGCGTAATGGGGCTGATTATAGGGATAAACTTGGTATCGTACCAATCTTGTCCTTTTGCTCGGCGCAAAACAAACCTTGTCAGGAACCCGGATAAAAAAGGGATCCCCAGGTATATCAATACACTTTTCGCCACCTGAGCCACGGTTATCGAAACTTCATACCCTTCCATGCCAAACCAGGTTGGTACAATGGTGATAAAAACATACGCATAGAGTGAATAGAAAAAGACCTGGAATAGTGAATTAAACGCGACTAATCCTGCGGCGTATTCCCTGCTTCCGTCAGCCAGATCATTCCATACGATAACCATTGCGATACAGCGTGCCAGGCCGATCAGGATAAGACCAGTCATGTATTCAGGATGATTTCTCAGGAAAAGAACAGCCAATACAAACATTAACACCGGCCCAATTACCCAGTTCAACGCCAGTGACAGCCCAAGGATACGTATATTCCTAAAGACTCCCGAAAGCTCCTCATACCTGACCTTGGCAAGAGGTGGATACATCATCAGGATAAGCCCAATAGCCAACGGCAGCGACGTTGAACCTACCGATAAAGCGTCAATGGTTTCAGGGATTGCAGGTGCAATAAACCCAAGACCAACCCCTGCCCCCATTGCGAGAAATATCCACAGAGTCAGGTATCTATCAAGAAAGGATAGCTTTTTCGATGCAGAACCGCTTTTCATCATTTTCCCTTATCAGTATTTGCAAACGGATCTCTGCTGATCAAGCACCTCATACTTCTCACGATCTTTCACAACGATATCGCAAGCATTCAGCTCTGTTTGAAGACCATCAATAATCAACTGACGATCCAGTGTCAGCTTTGTCAGTCTGTAGTACACCCATTTCCCCTCTCTGCGACTTTCACACCAACCGGCATCTTCAAGCAAACGCAGGTTACGGGAGGCCGTTGGCGTGGACATCTCAAGCACTTCCTGTACTTCGCACACGCACGCTTCACCTGCAAATGCAAGCAACGCCAGCACACGTAAACGTCCTTCATCGCCAAGCGTCTTCAACGCTTTCACCATATCGTGCATCAACTCACTCCTACACTTTTAAGAATATGAAAATGATATATTACCACATGTCGATTAACAAGTATGGTAATCAACAAATGTTTATAAGGAGAGGTTTTACCGGAGATGACACATGATTCAGATGGCAGGATTCCGTATCAGGTTTTCTGTTCTTTTTTCCGTGCTGCCGGGAAGAGAATGTTGTTCAGGATAAGACGGTATCCAGGGCTATGCTTGAACAGGCGGATGTCCGTGGGTGGATCGCCGATATGGTGACGGTAATCCTCTGGATCATGCCCGCCATAGAAGGTCCAGGTTCCCTGCCCGCTGTTGCCATGGAGGTATTTGGCAACTCCCATCCCTTCTACTCGTCCCATGATAATCACTTCAGGCTTGACAAATCGTTCCCAATACCCTGTTGTCTGCCCCATAAACCCTTTGATTACCGAAGTATGGCACTGAGTCAGCATTGTCGGGACAGGATCGTACTTGGCAGAAAACTCAAACAGGGTGAAATAGTCGCCATCATCGCCACGTGGGCTGAAACCGGTCTGTGGCGTCGCATCGATATTACTGAATTCATACTGCGCCGGATCGGTTACCAGCCTGAAATTCTGAAACGCCCAGGTCTTGGAAAAATCCAGTTTCTGCTGCGCGTTTGGATCTGCCGGATCACCATCAAACATCACATCGCAAATATCCAGTCCCATGGCCGCCTGGGCGATATCGTAGGAATCCGTAGCGCTGCACATGGCAAAAAGGAATCCACCTTTGTCCACGTATTCACGAATGGATCTTACCACAGCAGCTTTCAGTTGTGACACTTTCTCATATCCCAGCCTTGCCGCACGTTCCTCCTGGGATGCTTTACGCGCCACATACCAATCCGCATTGCGGTAGGTTGACCAGAATTTCCCATACTGACCGGTGAAGTCTTCGTGGTGCAGATGCAGCCAGTCATAGTCGAACAAACGTCCGGTCAGCACTTCTGTGTCATAGACTTTATCATAGGGGATTTCTGTATACTCCAGGACCATCGCCACAGCATCATCCCAGGGCTCCACATCCGGCGGCTGATAAACAGCGATACGTGGCGCTTTTTCCAACCGGATTCGTTCCATGTTCGAGTTGTCTATCTGGGAATAGATTTGGCCAATCTGTGCGTTGGAAACCAGTTCAACCTGTACCCCCTTCAAACGGCACAACCGCTCGATTTCCGGGAAATAGTCCATCAGGAAGGAACCACCACGATAATTCAGCAACCATTCGACCTCTGCTCCTGCATCGATAGCATGATAGGTCACTCCGTACGCCCGCAGGTGATCGGTCTGCGACAGGTCCATCGGGATCAACAGTCCATCAGCCAATACCATCCCCGGTATCAGCAAGAGGAGTATCAGCAGGTATGAAAATCGTCCTGAGGGCATTACCAATCCTCTATCTCTTATCACTTGGAACATCTTCGCGTCTCGGTTGAAAAGCATATACGTTGAAGATTGCACGTGAGTATACACCATCTGTTCCCTGAAAAAAATGTGTCAGCCTCTATCATTACGGAAGCTGACACATGAAAACTCCATCACTGTTTGCTCAATCTTTCTTCAATTCACGCCAGCCGATATCCCGACGCATATACTTACCTTCGAATTGAATACTGTCAGCGGCATCGTAGGCTTTCTTCAATGCGCCTTCCAGTGTCATATCCCAGCCATTGACTGCCAGAACACGTCCGCCACTGGTAAGGAGTCGGCCGTTATCCATCTTCGTCCCGGCATGAAATACAACCAGGTCATCTGTCTCGCCGGGCAGTCCGGTGATTTCTTTGCCCTTCTCATACGGTCCGGGATATCCTGCAGAGGCCAAAATAACATTAGCAGCGAATCCCTTACGGCTGATCCGTTTCCAGTCCCAGGGTTTCAGACCGGTCTGTTCCATGAACATCCCCATCTTCCCCGTTGCCGAAAGCAGCATCAGGTCAACCAGGTCAACACCAAGCATGGGGAGAACAGATTCTGTTTCCGGATCACCGAAACGGCAATTGAATTCCAGCACCTTGGGGCCATCCTTTGTGATCATCACCCCGGCGTAAAGCGCGCCAACATACGGCGTACCGGCATCACGCATGGCTTTTAATACAGGTTCAATAACCGTTTCGCAGGTAAGCTGCACCAACTCATCCGTCATTACAGGCGCTGGCGCATAAGCTCCCATGCCACCAGTATTCGGGCCTGTATCCCCCTCCCCGGCACGTTTATGATCCTGAGATGGAGGAAGTGTGATGTAGTGTTCGCCATCAGTTATCACCATCAGGCTGGCTTCCGGACCTTCAAGGCAATCCTCAATAATCACTTGCGCCCCGGCTTCACCGAACTTGTCCTTCTCCATAATTTCTTCGACAGCGTCAATCGCCTGCCCACGTGTCTCGCACACATAGACGCCTTTTCCCGCGGCAAGCCCTGTCGCCTTTACCACCATCGGCGCTTCACGTGTCAGCACCCATTCCTTGGCTGTTGACGCGACGTTAAAACCACGATAGTCAGCCGTTGGAATGCCTGCTTCGTTCATGACTTCCTTGGCGAACTGCTTATCGGATTCGAGACGAGCAGCGGCACAGGATGGACCGAAAACGAATGTTTTCTGCGAATCAAAGATATCTGCTATTCCCATAGCGAGGGGATCTTCCGGACCGACAACGACCAGGTTGATCTCATTGGCTTCGACATAGGCTTTTACCGCATCAATCAAATGATCAGAGCCACCGGCAGCGAATACATCTACATTTTCGCCAACGGTTGTCGTTCCGCCATTCCCCGGCGCAATCCCCAACCAGGAAACATGAGCGCTCTGCCGAATTTTCCATGCCAGCGCATGTTCACGTCCGCCACTGCCGATCACCAGAACCTTCATCGAGATTCTCCCCTCTCGGTTAACTTTCCGCAAAAGTAAGGAATCATAACATGAATCGCTACGCAATTATCCGTTTATTCGCTCGCGTAATTGCCATTTTGCTGCAAATAACGCTCCTATTGCCCGGTCGTCCCCCCCGGATGTCCGCCACCGGGTGAACCGCCGGGGTGGCCTCCGCCACCATGCCCTGATCGCATCGCGGGCGCATCAAGTTCAACAGTCGTTGTTATTGTCTGACCTTCACGAATGAATTCAATCTCAACCACATCTTTCGGTTGATGGCTGTCCAGCGCAAATACAAAATCATAGATATTATCGACAACCACATCACCCATCCTTATAATTACGTCGCCCCCCTGCAATCCACCACGTGCGGCAGCGCCACCATCACGAACCCCCTGAATTCTCACGCCACGAATGCTGTCCGGTTGAGCGAAATCAGGAATTGTGCCTAATGATGGACGATTCCCGTGGCTTTTCGATGCTTCCGGGGCGGCCTGTTCCACATACGTCAATTTTTTTCCCGGTTTTGCCAGCCTGTCGATATATTTTATAGCGTAATCCAGCACTCTTACCATGCCTGCTCCATTCAGTTTATCGACATCATCCCGTGGACTGTGATAATCGAGATGTGGCGTCGTGAGCAGGTGTGAAACAGGAATTCCCTGCGCGTAAAATGAAGTCTGATCAGAAGGGCCATACCCGCCACCACTGGCAGCAACAGTGAGTCCTGTTTCCAGTCCAGTCTGTTCAGCGATCAACTTCAGCTCTTCAGCACTTTTCACACCAAGGACAGTCAGGTTAGTATCCTGCATCCTACCTACCATATCCATATTCAACATGAATTGGACAGCTTCCAGGGATTGTGGCGGATTCGCCACGAAATAGGAAGACCCCACCAACCCGACCTCTTCCCCGGTAAACGACACAAACCAAAGTGTAGGGTGTGAAGGCAGCCAGCGCTGGCTTTCAATACGCGCCATTTCAAGCAGAACAGCAACTCCGCTGGCGTTATCATCGGCTCCATTATGCGGCGCATGCACTCCCGGTTCTGTGGTTCCATCCTGACCGTACCCCAGGTGATCATAATGAGCGCCGACAATGATAACGCGGTCCGGATCGCCGTGAATAACACCGCCGATGTTGGACACGGGCACTTTCTCACGTTCAACCGTTATCGAAAGGGTCACCGGCTCTTTGCTGGCGGTCATGGAACGGGGCGTTTCATTGATATCAATCGACCGTTGCGCTGCGACAAGGTTCAGTTCGGGGAGCATGACACTGGCTCCATCCCGAGTGATCAAGGCGCAGGGGATACCAACATCACGGTAGGGTGCATCAGCCTGCAACGTGAACAGCGTATCCCCGTCACCTTCCGCTGAAAGTCCACGAACCAGCAGGAATCCGCCAGCGCCGTGCGTTTTTGCGTTGATGGCTTTGTTCCGCCATTCAGCGTACTGGGTTGGCAGAGTGCCGGCAAAACGGCTGTCCGGATTATCTCCAGCCGGTTCACCATCAAGCGCAATGACAATAGCGTCCTGCACATCAATACCGGCATAATCATCATATTCGTATTCATCAGCCGTGATTCCGTACCCGACAAAAACAACCGGCGCTGTGTGTTTCCCACTTCCGGTAAATCCAAGCGGCATCAGGCTTCGCCCGAACTTCAACCTGGTATCGCCCTGTCTCAGGAAACACTGTCCTTCATCAGGTTGAATGCCCCATCCCATTTCGAAATCCTGACGAAAGGAATCTCCGAAAAGAGGATCGAGATCATATTCTTTGAAACAATGCTCGATATAGGCTGCTGACGAATCGAGTCCTGCGGTGCCGATACCGCGCCCTTCACGTGCATCATTGGCAAGATAGGCAGTGTGCATCAGAAGCCTGGCCTCTTCGTTCCAGGGTAATGCGGCAGGATCAGCCCAGGAAGCGCTAATCGCAAGTAGAATCAAAACATGAACAAATATCAACCTTGTAAGATGCTTTGCGAGCATGATGCACTCCGTTTAAAAATCTGCAATATCTGCTACCGCATTGTTGCCTTGAGAATGTACGCACTGCTAGTTTGTGAACACAGTATAGGTAATGTAACATGTCAGGTGACAGAGTTGACATTGCGGAGGGGAATTTGCGAAGATCACTTGTCCTGGTTGGATTGTTATCCCTGTGTTTCCTGCTCAGCCTTTCATGCAGCAACGACAACAGCGATAATCCTTTCGTCGGTGCGATCACTACTTCTCGTGTCGATCCAGACTTCCAATGGCCATTGGAGATCGGAAACCGTTGGGAATACCGGGTATGGTACGGTTCATTTGATTCAGAGGAAGAAGCAGAAGCCTATTGCAGTGATGAAGCAAACAGTACCACATTCCTGCTTGAGGTGATTGACCTGCCACATGACGCTTTCGGCGATACACTCCCCTGCATAATGACTACCTATTATTTTGATCCCCCAGAATTTGGTTACATCTTCACTTCGTTTTCCTGGCGATATCAGACGAGAGAAGGCTTGTATGAAGCTGATTTTATTGCCCCGGTCTTTTCTTCAACTTCCCAAGATATTCCTGGCGCGCATATTCCCAAACCTGTTAAGATGATTAACAGACTACTCAATGTCTCACCATCAACTCAAGATATGACCTCACTGGGACTGGATGATCCTCAGGCAGACTACGCTCCATCACTGCTATACCAATACCCTTATAACATTGGCAACCAGTGGATAGTTGACGCAGGTGGGTATGAACGAAAGCAGGTAGTCGGCGCTCACATGGTGAGAGTGCCTGCTGGTGATTTCCCCTGCTATTTCATACAAAACTACAATTCATTTGATGGTGGCGATACCAGGGTGCATCGTGGATTTACAGAAGGTATCTCCGACGTCGGTCTCGTATTCAACGAGTACGAATCCTGGATTACTTTCACCAGTCCGGAGAATCCATATGGAGATTCATATTATTACCTGTACAAAATGGTATTGGTTGATTACAAGTTGTACTGATAACGCTATAGCAAACATACTCTTTTTAGGGGGACGTGGAATGCGTGTACATCATTTTCTGTTGGGGAGTCTCGTGGCATTCTTGATGTTTGCATCAGGATGCGATGACAACGGCAGCAGCAATCCTTTCGCCGGCGCGATCGAAACCAGGGGCCCATCCGTTGATATTACTTATCCTCTGGCCATTGGCAATACCTGGTATTACAGAACATTGTATCATGAGTTTCCGTCACAGGATGCCGTGACAGCCCTCGATCCCGTAGAGGATTTGAGGAGCTTAACCAAACTGGAAATCATTGAAAATCCTCTGGATGATTTCCCGGAAGGCACCTATTGTTTCCGTGAAAGCATATGGTGGGAAGAACAGGGTGGCTATTATCCCATGCATTATTCATGGCGACTTCAGACAGAGGAGGGCTTGTTTGAACTGGCCTACATATACAATTATGATATTCCCACAACCACACTAGCTGATGCTATCCCATTCCCCTTCCCTATGACTGCTGAATTATACAGCCAACCCTGGAAATGGCAGAACCATGAATTGGATGACGATATCATTCGTTACGATTCCCCCTGGGCGCAGCACTTTGGCTACCCCTATGAGATAGGAAATAGCTGGATTCTCAGGAATGACATCAGGAGGCAAGTGACTGGACGTAAAGGGATTCTGTCGCCGCGCGGTCCGATGCTGTGCCATATTATTACTCATACGATACCCGGAGCGAATAACCTTGGTGGCGACGATATCTATACAATTGCCGTGTCCGAATTCGGCCAGGAGTATATCATGACCGAATCCCCCAGAATTGTTCGCGATGAAAGCAATACTCCTTCTGATACTGTTTTTGTCGTTTTCAAAGACGAATTGGTAAATTTCACCCTGCACGAAGATTGATTCTTGTCCGCTTCTTCTACAAGAACATCCTCCGGAAACCCAGGTTTCCGGAGGATGTTTTATTATTTGTGAGTGGCCGCCTACTTGATCAGCATGATCCTCTGTACCTGCTGCACTCCAAGCGCATTCATCTTCAGGAAATAGGTTCCGGATGCTGCGAATTTCAGGTCAAGGACGTAGGTATATCTGCCCGGCCCGTGCTGGAAAGTGTCATTCTTGATCATCCTGCCCAGAATGTCATAAACCTGCACTGTTACCGCGCCGCTTTTATATAACTCAAACGGCACATTGGTTGAATGGTTGAACGGATTCGGGTAGGACGGCAACATCCGGAAAGCTCGTGGAAGAACAATGGAATCGTCCTCCTTTTTTCCGCTATGCTCGGGATTAAGTTTCAAAAGGAAACCGTTCCACACATCCAATGAGTCTGTATTTATTCGGAAAGAACCAGTCAAAAGAATTTCCTCATTCATTTCAAGGATATCCGTTATCGCTTCTCTGTCTCCAAGATCGTGGGTGTACCGCCATTGTTCATTTCCTTCAGAATCCAGATACAGTATAAATAAGTCAGTTGAATCAGATCCGAAAACGCTTCCGGGACCAGTAAGGATTATTCTACCTGAACTTAGAAGCTTCATTTCACTTATGCCCACGGGATAATCAACTGTGTACAGCCTGCTCCACAACGATTGAAAATCCTGGTCGAGCTCAAACAACCAGGGCGTATTATTCGATTCGGGAGATTCCGGATACACTGTTCCACAGCCAAGCAGGTTTCCATTCGGGAGAAACTCAAAATCTGATAATGAAATACTGAAGTATTCATTGAAATACAAGTGATCGGCATGCAGCACATCGCCACGCCTTGACAATTCCAGGAAATAGACGTAACTATCATCTTCAAGATTGATATATTTGTCGCCTGCCAATACGAAATCACCTTCAGGAAGAACACCAATTTTCTTGCATGTTCCGTAGCGGTCTTCCCTGTCATAAAACGACCATTCCTGTTCACCGTTCTCACTGAATTTCGCGGCAAACGCATGTTTTTGTGATATCGGTTCGCCTACTACCAGGTATTCGCCACCTACGATATAACCACCATCGAAGGAAGGTTGCATGGTGAAGCCATGAGTGGAAAGCATGGTATCTTCGACTGCGGTTGACCAGACGATATCACCATCCACATTCACTTTCAAAACCACAAGATCATAGAACCTTACTGTAGTACGCCGCGTACATGCCAGAACAACCGTATTATCTGATCCCTCACATGCCGCGAAACAGTAGGTTCTGTATTCCGGGCTTAGTTCGAACAGTATCGTGTCCAAAGCGGTACCATTCGCTGAAATATGCAGCATGAACGGTTCATGATCGATAGCGCTGGGACCGGTCTCCCCTATCACCCAGACCCCGCCATCAGGGTGTTCCAGCAACACTCTTGGCATGTCAATAGAATCAAAATCGTAGGTCTGAATCCAGTCAATTTCCGGCTGACTGAAACCTGTAAGAGGCAGTATCAGGAATGATACCGAGGTGAGTAACAGCTTCTTCATGGCGCCCTCCGCGTTCTGGATACAGTGTATCCACCTTTTTTGAACACAACGTGTCAAACACACGCAGAGCAATGCGCGAGAGTATGCTTCCTTTGTGTCGGTAAAAGAAATGAACAGACGGTGAGCAACTGAAAAGGATGTAGTCCTGTTGTATGGTTGATATAAAACTATAGGCAAGTAGTGCAGAAAAGCAAGGGTTACAGACTCTCCAGTTCAGAAATCAGTCTCTCAGCGACGACTTCTGCACCATTCACAGCCTCCTCGCCAAAGGCAAACCTGTCGTTCGCTTCCCAGGCAGTTACCAAAGCAGAGCGCCAGTTTCCGGCGTACAAATCCTCGGATGGAAGGAATGCATACGGTAGCTGTTGCTTGATATACTCCACAACAATCGGATACTCGGCAAAATGATCCAGTCGTTCTGTGTAAACCAGCGCTGTCAGGTTCCCTACACATTCAGAAACGGTACTGTATCCAGGTTTACTCATGACCACATCAGCCATATGCACAAGATCGCAATACCTGATTCCAAGGATACAAAGTTCAGCTTCGCTGATATAGAGAAACGGGTCGCCTGGATTCTTCATGGGCTCCGTAACAATGAATTGAAAATCTCTGTGCAGGTCTGAAGTGGGAAGCTTGATGCCATTCATTCCGACACCACCGTAAGACAGTATCACAACCGGCTTTTTCGAATCTATCCCCAGCGCCTTCCGGACCTGTGCTGGATCTTTGTCGGATAAACGTGCCACAAGTGGAACATCTTCCACTTCAGGGAATGCACTCAAATCAGCATTCATCTTCGTCCGGTATAGCTTCCTGCACGATCCATAAGCTTCTCTTGCGCGATCAGCAAATGAGCTGAATCCCCCCCAGTGTTCCGCCAATCCGGACCAGATAAAATCCCAACTGAAATTTGTCATCGCAAATGCCGGAACATCAGCAATTCGGCAGGCATCGAAAGGACGAGGCGGGATATCCAGGTAGGCAGCATCGATCTCCTTGTCAATCAACCAATCGGCTTCCTCTTCAACAATCCCTGCGCCTTTCTGCCCGAAATAATACTCCAGTCTCTGTTGTGTCGCCTCCATATCAGCAGAAATAGCATCATGTTGAATCATTCCGATGTCCATACGGACAGGAGTGTGACTGTCTGGCTCAAAACCCAGGCTGCCAATCACGGTCTCTTTCTTATAAGGAGCTCGGATATGCAGTTCTATCTTCGGCGCTTTTGAACGGATAAAGCGCATCACTTCCATGCTTCGCGTCAAATGCCCCAAACCATGTCCGGTGATGTAAACTGCCAATCTCATGTACGCCTCCCTGTGAACTGGGAAGATACAGTTTTCCAACAAGGTTTTCTGTGTTCCGGGAGAGTGAAGTTGTAGAAAATTTTTCGAGTTAGCTCCGGTTGACTATTGACTGACAATCAGTTTTAAATGCAGTTTATTTTATAGGGTGGGGAGCCTGATGGTTCATAGACGCATTGTTTTCGGAGCCGATTACTGTGGAGGACGTCATGAAGTCACAGGCAAAGTTACTTCCTATTTTCCGCTTTGCTGTCCTTTTATGTCTATTCCTGATTTCAGGTCAAGTTTTTGCATGGTCCCTGTTAGGTCCGGATTCACTGGATGTCCTGTATGTTCCTACCAGCGAAGACGGGGCAGAACTCGATGTTCTTTGTGTCAACCAGGGCCTTTACCTCTTCGAACATAACCAATGGAACTGCTATTCCTTTGGTCTGCTTGTCCGTGATGCGATTGTACTGAATGAAGACAATGTGCTGGTTATTATGGGAGATGATTCCGATTCGGACGGGATATACATCTTTGACCGGATATCCAACGAATACAGGGTACAGTATTACATTGCGAGACCACGGTTTCTGGAAAAACACAACAACCGCTACTATGTTGGCGGCGCTGAAGGTCTGGTCTTATCAGATAACGGTGTTGACTGGGACTCTTCACCAAGTTTTTCCGACTACTCCTGCCATGCCATGACGTGTTACCAAAACCAGATAGCCATGGTAGTATCCCAGGGAAACCAGTCTTGGATCGCACATTCGAGTAATGATGGAGAAGACTGGCTCTATTATACCAGCAACCAGTTCAGCGCCCTCACCTATGACTGGACCGGCAGACTATGGGCGGCCCTGGATGACGGTTCACGTTCTGCTGGTCTGTGGTATTCAGACAACAATGGTGAATACTGGCAGAATGAATTCTATGCTTTTAATATTTCCTGTGTTGCCTCCTATTTCGATTACATATTTATTGGGTTCAGCGAACCATATGGTGATTACGCAGGCGCATATTGTTTTGCGCCAGATCAAGTTGCATTGACGCCCTTGAACGAAAACCTGCCAAACACTTCGATCAACAGTTTTTCCTACAATGGCTTTATCGATTGCTACAATGTTATCGCCTGTACCCGTGAAGGCGCGTACGAGACCTGTGATCTCCCCATGCATGGGGCCAAAGAACCGGATACTGAAATCCCATTTGAGTTTGCCGTAAGCGCCCATCCGAACCCGTTTAACTCAACCACACAGATTCGTTTCAGCCTGGCAGAACAAGCATCCATTCAGATCCGGGTGTTTGATATCCTTGGACGAGAAGTGTATAGCCATGCTCAATTCAGCTCACCGGCCGGTGACTATGTTCTTCCAATTGAACTTGAAAACTGTGCGAACGGGATATACTTCGCAGAGTTGTCCCTGGATTCATATCCGGTCAGCATGATAAAACTTGTGCTGCTCAAATAGACCCCTGTGGCCGAATTCATTATTGCCGACGCCGCTTCAATGCTCTACCTTGAAGCGGCGTTTTGATTCAACCATTACTACATGGAACCATACATGTTCGCAAAAATTTTGGGAAAAGGGATGACACGGTTACATGGTAACCATGCCGCCTACTGGGAATACCAGACCCGCGTTGCAAAGGAAATTCTGTTTCCACAATTTGCCCAGTGGAATATCCCGATCAAGGATAAACGAGTACTTGAAATCGGCATGGGTAACGGTGGAATTATCCATGCTTTCGCTGACGCCGACGCAAACGTGGCAGGTGTCGAACTTGACCGTCAACGAGTAGAAAATAACCGTCAGTTCTTTACCAAAGATTTCCCTATCATTTTTGGCGATTTCTGCACCGAGGATATCCTGCAGGAGATCGGGACCGGCCAATGGGACTTGATCCTGGTCCGAGATGTACTGGAACACCTCCTTGACAAAGAAGTCGCCATGCGTAACCTGAAACGCCTGTTAGCGCCGGGTGGCGCCGTATTCTTCGATTTCCCTCCCTGGTACTTCGCCTTTGGTGGTCATCAACAGGCGATGCAGACTTTCCTGCGATATGTCCCTTTCCTGCACTGGCTGCCCAGACGCCAGTACTCACGGTTCATTCTCTGGTCCGAGATGGACCGCCCGAAAGTCTATCAAGGGCTGATGGAAACCTACGATGCACAGATTACCCTACGACAATTCCACAAATTGCTGAAACGGCATGACATGATATTGGACAAGCACAAGCTGTTTATGCTGAATCCCAGCTACCGGGTCAAGTTCGGCTGGCCAACAATAGAACTAAAAGCTCTTGGCAAACTCCCGCTTATCCCGGAAGTCCTTGCGACAAACATTTACGCACTTGTCAAGAACGCCGACTAAACAACTAAATATCAAAAACTTTACCATTCCTTAGCATTGTTCCTCTCCTATGCTTCTCTCTACACAGCAGGCCTCTCTTTGGCTTGACTAACCCTCTCTTGCCCGCTAGTTTATAGCATATGCTATAAACGCACAAGTGTTTTTCAGAGGAGATTGCCATGTTATACCTTGTTGCCGCTGACGGTAAAACGCTTGATTCGAAGATCAGCAAACGATTTGGCCAGGCGGCTTATCACCTGCTGATCAACCCGGAAAACCTGGTTATTGAAGCGATGGCTGGTGATGTAGAACAGATGGAAGGCCATGGTTTAAACAGAGTGTTTGAACTCCGTGATTCTTTGCGCGGTGTCATCGCCGGGAATGTCGGTCCCCATGCTTTCCAGGATATTCATGAATCCGGATGGCCTGTCTACATCGTAAGGGGCGAAACCGTGCAGGATGCGGTCAGGAAGGTCTATGCCGGTGAAATACCCCCTTCAGCGAAACCAACGATGAAAAGATCAGTACACGAACATCAGCGTAGAAATGCCTGATGGCTTGATTGCTGAGCGCCTCGCAATCTGGATCAGCAATCGAATAATTGGCCACAATTAACGATCTCGCAGTAGAGAATGCTGTAAAGGATTGCTGTCGGTTTATTGCAGTGCTACACAACTTGGCTTATTATTGTGTAGCACGATTTTGTATAAACTGACGGAGGCATTCCGATGTACAGATTGCGTAGCATGTTGGCTCTTCTCATTTTACTCATTGCCACGATGGCGTGGGGATATCCGCGGACTGTTTTGCTTGAGGATTTCACCTCAACAACCTGTTCTCCCTGCGCTGGTTCCTGGGCCATCCTTGGGCCGATGATTGAAGATGACTACACCACAGAAGAGCTTTCAGTCATCGTTTACCACATGAACTGGCCTACTCCGGGTAATGATCCCTGGTATGCCGCCAATCCGGACGAGAACTTCAGCAGACGTTCTTACTATTCGGTTAACTCAGTACCGGATATTTTCATTGACGGTGTCCTGGGTCCGAACACCCATGACGAATCAGCTATTGCGAATGCCATTAGCCAGCGCGCCGTAATTGAATCATCGCTGGACATGGATTTAGCGGCCTGGTATGATGGTACTGATATCAATGTCGAGCTGGCTGTTACTTCCGATGAAGGCATTGCCTCCGCAAAACTTCACCTGGTTTTGTGCGAGACCTATGTCCTCTGGAACAGTCCCGCCCCTAACGGCATGACCGCGTTCCATTACCCCATGGTTGACATGGAGCCTAATGGCAACGGTCAGACGTTCGAGATTTCTGCCAATACCACCAACGACTACGAAGCCACATTCCCGATGAACGATGATTGGGACATCACCAACATCACTGTTGTGGCTTTTGTGCAGCAGAATGGGACCAGCGAAGTTTTGCAGTCAACAAATGCAGCCATTGATATCAATGTGCCCATGCTGGTGTATGATAGTGTCGAATTCCTTGATGAAGATGATCTTCGTCCCAATGGACGTCCGGACGCTGGCGAAAACGTAGACATGGTGATCACACTTCGTGATCTTGAACAATATCAGCCGGCATCTGGTATCACAGGCACACTTTCCTGTGATGATCCGGAATTGTCTCTGACAGAAAATGTCGCCTCGTGGCCGGATTTGCAGCCCGGTGATACGGGAAGCAACGCAGGCACAGAGTTTGGCGTTGTTATTCCTGAAGACTATGTCCCAAAATACGTTACCTTTACAGTCAGTGCGACTGACAACGCTGATCATGCGTGGGAGATTGCCTTCGAAGTTTTGATTGGTGTACCGGATATTCGTTTGGTGAATGATATTGGCGACACTACGGATTATTCCGATGACTGGCAAGCCATGTTTGACTCCCTCGGCTTTATTGCAGATGTCGGTCCGGATATAAACATTCCTCTCGCGCTGGATCAGTACTCGACCGTGATCTGGACAACCGGGATTGACAGTGATCCGACAACAGTGATCACTGCTGATGAAGCCCAGGCTATCCAGAATTTCCTCGATGCCGGCGGAAAGCTGATCCTCACTTCGCAATACGCGGGCGAGGTTGTCGGAAGTGAAACCTGGTTCCAGCAGTATTTTGCTGCTACGCATGCCCTGGATGCAATGGAAGGTCAATCGGCGATGGGGCTTGAAGGCGTTTACACCGGCGGCTTTGCAGGACAGCTTCTGCTTGTTGGCGCTGGAGGCGCGTCAAACAGTGTTTCCCCCAGTACCATGACAGCAGGTGAAGAAGGTATTTCCCTGTTTACCTATCTCGGCGTACAAGATATCGCCGGGGTCGGGCATGAAACAGACTCCTACAGCGCCATCTATCTTGGTTTCCCGGTTGAAGCCGTTTCAGGTGGCGGCGGTACGACCAAGCGTCATGAACTCCTGGCAGGATTGCTGGATTGGGTGAATGGCAACTGGTCCGATGCTGATGAGATTAAACCCGAAAAAACTCTTCCAGTCAGCATGACGCTCAATGGCTATCCGAATCCGTTCAATCCGGATCTAACAATTGATTTTACTGTCCCTGTTTCCAGCCAGGCTACTCTGGAAGTCTTCAATGTTCTCGGACAACGTGTCGCGTTGCTTCACCAGGGACAATTGCAGGCCGGATATCACAGCATCACCTGGAACGCTACCGACATGCCCAGCGGAATGTACCTGGTCCGTTTGCAGCAAGGAAGTTCCTCTCGCATCATGCGAACCATGCTGTTGAAATAGCAGATTCTAAACGTGATACTTCACCCGGATCATCATTCGATGGTCCGGGTTTTCTATAGCCATTCCCATTATTAATCCGTATTAATCCGTCATATGGCAATGTAGCATATCAGTGAAAGATCAGTTATATAGTTGGAATAAAGGCAATGGAAAAAGGGTACAGTTTCCTTTTCCAGGGATACTTCAGAAATAGTCTGTATAAGCGGGAGGAAAAGGATCCCGTCCCCTTTTCTCGGCAATTTCCATTTTGACGGAATAAAATCGAGAACAGTTATATATGCAATCATTTCGGAATTATACTGGCAGCTCTTTGGAAATGGACGAAAGTTTCGCATTTTGTACTGCATGCTTCACACAAACCATCTGGGGGTTCAATGAGGCGCAAATGCTTGATCTTTCTTTTGTTATTAGCACCTGTATATCTTTCCGCTTCTCAACTGCCGGACTCAATACTTCAGCAAGTCGCCCCCCTCTCCCCTTCTGCACGTTGCACTTCACTCCTTGAATTAGCCAATTCAAGCCTGAACGCTAATCCTTCTCTTTCTGAAGAACTGGCACAAGCGGCATTTGAAACTGCAAAAGATACGGATGACCTCGAGAACATGGCCCATGCTCAGCTTGCACTTGGCATGGCGCTGGCAAAGCAGGATTCAAGCATACTCGCAATGCGTCATTATCGAAAAGCCAATGAGTGGTTGAACATGCTGTTGGATCAACGCCCCACAGTTGAGAGGAAAAAGCTGGCCAGCCAATGCAACCTGAAGATGGGATTTCAGTACCTGTTGTCGTTTTCGGATAACAATGCGGCGCAAACTCATTTTATTCGTGCGTTGAACTTTGCCGAACAGGCTGGGGATGCAAACCTGATCGCAGCATCGCTGACTGGTTTGGGCTATACCTATAGAGTCACCGGCAGCTATTATGAAGCGATGGACCTGTATCAACGTGTGATTTTAATGGCGGACGAGCTGACAGATACGTCCCGACTGGTCGTTTCCAACAACGAAATCGGCAACCTGTACCTGTATCTGGAGAACTACGAGAAATCTATCGAATACCACCAGGTCGCCCTTAAACTGGCGATGAAAACAGCGAACAAATATGACGAGGCTTTTGTTTTACACGATATTGGAATCCTCTTTCACATGACAGGTGAATATGAAAAAGCCCTTGAGTATTTCGATAAACACCTGGAACTGATAAAGGGCAGTGGGCAGAAAAGAGATATCCTGTTGAATTTAAATAATCTTACGGATCTTTATCTGGAAATGAATCGTCTGACTGATGCTAAAACGACAATGAACGATGCCAAAGAAATCGCAAAATCATTCAATGTCCCGGCTGATGTGCTGCAGGAGTTGTACCTGACCTGGTCTGAAGTACATGAAGGTATTGGCGAATACAGACAGGCATTGGATTACCTGGTCCAATACGAAACGATTCATGATTCACTTTTCTCGTATCAGAAGAATCTTCAGTTCCAGGAACTTCAGATGCGCTATCGGTCCGAAGAAATGGAAAAGGAACTGGCCATTCTTCAATACCGGGAACAACTGATGTGGTTTTCGATCTTCGGTGGTGTGATCATTATCGCACTGGTTTCTCTCCTGCTTGTCTACAGGTATCGAGCAAAAGTACGTGCCCACCGGGAAACAGAAGAACGTCACAGGCAGCTTGCAGGCCTTTACAAACAGCTTGAAAATGCGATGCACGCCCGAATAATATCAGAGCAGCGATTTAAAGATGTAGCCATGAGTTCTGCCGATCTCATCTGGGAAACAGACAGCGAATTTACCTTCTCTTTTCTCTCAGGCAATGTGACGGAGTTGACCGGGTATGACACGAA
This sequence comes from bacterium, assembly GCA_963669175.1. Taxonomy (GTDB): domain Bacteria; phylum Electryoneota; class Electryoneia; order Electryoneales; family Electryoneaceae. The sequence continues at coordinate 3,267,896 of OY769902.1, read as the reverse complement.
CGCATTACAGGGAAGTGATTTCAGTAGAATCATGACAACGGAAAACTGGGCCCATGTGAAAACATCGTTCCAGAATGTCTTACAGACAGGTGATTCTTTGGATAACCTGGATATCGAATGCCAATTGCCATCAGGTGAAAGCAAAATCTTCAGGCTGCATGCTGTCGCCATGCGTGGGATGAATGGAAAGATCAACGGTCTGCGTGGATTAGCCAAGGACATCACCAAACAACGCGCACTGGAAGAGCAACTGCTTCAGGCGCGTCAACTGGAAATTGCCACGCAACTCGCCACCACTGTTGCCCATGAATTTAACAACCCGATGGCGATTATCCAGGGCGCCGTCGATTTAGCCCGCATGAACAATGTCTCGCAGGAAGAGGCCACGCAGTGGATGTTTGACCATATCCCGAAACAGGTCAAACGAATGAAGGAACTGGTCGATAAACTCCTGAAAATTGAACATATCGAGGCAAAAGATTACGCGGCAGGAATCAAGATGCTGGATTTGGATAATCGTACTGACATAAAAGAGACAGATTCCGCAAACAACTCGTGAGAAACTGCATGGCCAGGTCACAATCCCGACTTTGCTCATTTATAACTGTTCTCGATTTTATTCCGTCATAATGAGATTGCCGGGAAAAGGGGACGGGATCCTTTTCCTCGTACTCATACAGAATACTCTTTCAGCATTCATGGAAAAGGAAAATGTCCCCTTTTCCGTGTGATTCCTGCCTGTTCGCAAGAAAAAGGGTACAACCACCTTTCCCGAACCATATACACATCGGGACCACTTGATTCCAGGGAAAGGAAACTGTCCCCTTTTTCCATATCCTCTTTCTATATCACCTATAGATCGATCGTTGGATACTATCATGACGGTTTATTCTCAAGAGTAGCTATACTTCTGCTATGCATGAAACTCCTGCTTCAAGATCAAGAATGACAAGAATACTAACTTTATCACAGGGCAAAATCGGGCCACCCGGCCTTTTTTTGCGAAGTGCGAGGAGTACTGTAGGGGAACTTAAATCATCCACAAATAAAAAAAGGCTTAAAACCACACGTAACATGCAGTATTTAAGCCTTTTCCAGCTGTGGGCGATACTGGAGTCGAACCAGTGGCCTCTGCCTTGTAAGGGCAGCGCTCTAACCAACTGAGCTAATCGCCCAAATATTACAACTCCTGTGCCGTCTCTTGCTTCTGGGCGCCTTTCTTCCGGTACAGGATGCCAACCGGGAAGACAACCAGGTAGCCGAACATCAGCAACAACGGTGACAATGTCAAGGATGAAAAACTGTCATGCGGTCCCTGCGCCATCAGGTAGTAGCCCAGCAGCAGAACGATGACGCCGAAAAGTATGATACTCAGGTTGTACAATCCAAACGGCCAATTGAACCGATCTCCCTTTGGAGCATCCGGCGCAACTTTCCTTGATTGTTTGCTTGTAGCCTTCTCTTTTGCAGCCATGTTCTACACCCTCTGTATCGGACAGGCAGAAAGTACGCGCATGAATCGCTCGAGTCAACGGGAAAAGACTTGCACACTCGCTTTCATCTTTGTACTCTTCAGTCTACTTCCAGCCAAGGAGAGATCCATGAAAGCCGCATCAGTTCTACGCAGAACTCAGTTTTTCCTTTTTTGTCTTTTCCTTCTCCTTACCTCTTTTTCGTCTCTTTGGGGTCAGGACATTCCGGAAACGGAAACCGACTCGGCAATGTCTTATCTCGAGCATTTAGCCGACCCTGATCTCTACGCCGGCAGAAAAGGCGGTGTTGCGACTGGTCATAAAGCCATGAGTTGGATATCCGGCAAGTTTGCCGCATGGGGACTCCAACCTCTTCTTCTGCGCGATATGATGGTCCCCTTCAACATGCTCGCGACAGAAGAGAAAAAAGCATACATGACTGTCACAAACGACTACTTCGGAAAAGTTGAATTTCTCCTTGGTGATGATTTTACTCTGTTGGTGAATAGCGGTTCCGGTAAAGTAGAGGCTCAGGTCACGTTGGTTGGCTATGGGGTTTCCAGCCCGGAGAAAGGTTGGGACGATTATGCCGGTGTTGATGTAACCGGTAAAATCGTCATGATCATGCGTGGAAACCCTAACGGAAATGAAGACTGGGAAGAAGAAAAGAAACGGGTTACCCTTATCCAGACAGCGAAAGAACATGGAGCTGTTGCTGTTATTTTCAAGGATTACCGGGCCTTCCCCATCGGCGGCGCAACAATAGCTGAAGAAGGATACTCACCCGATTTCCCATGTGCATTTGTCGGTGATCGGATCGTTTATCATCTATTCCGTGGCAGTGGAACAACTTTTGAAGAGTACAAAAAGGGATTGAAAGAAGGACCGAATCCGACAGAATTGACCACTGTAATGCGGTTTGATGCTGGCGTCAAACGAGTTGACAATGCTGTCGGGTATAATGTGGTCGGTTTTGTACGTGGCACTGATGTAGACTTGCAGCAGGAAGCGATAATAATCGGCGCACATGGTGATCATTGCGGCCTGAATGCCAACGGGCAGATATACATTGGCGCTGATGATAATGCCTCCGGCGCTTGTGTTATCATGGAACTGGCACGCTCATTCGCCATGAATCCCCAGAAAAGAACGCTGATCTTTGTCGTTTTCGATGGTGAAGAGCAAGGCTTGCTTGGCAGCAAAGCCCTGGCTGCCATGATGCCGGATAACTTCACCTATGTCAACATGGTCAATTTAGACATGGTTGGACGCGGCGACGGCACTGCCGGCATGGGTGGCGGCGATCAGATAGCTGAAGTCTGGGATCCATGGCATGACGCCATGCCTGAAGCGGAACGTGATCGCATCGAGAGTTGCCGTGCATGGGGTGGGATGTGTGCTGATCATGCCCCGTTCAGAGATCTGGGCATTCCCGCATTTACCGGATATAGCCGTGGAGAACATCACTATTACCACAGGTTCGAGGATGTATTTGCGAATATAGAACGTCCTGCAATTGATGGTACACTGAAAATGGTTGCAAGCTGGCTGGTAAATGTTGGCAATTATCCAACACCGTTGGCGGACCAGAACCTTGAAGCCCGTACGATCTGGCACCAGGGCTATCCCCTCGTCTGGAAAACCTCTGTCAATAGCGTGGTTCGTGACCTTGAACTGGTTAAGCTTTCGCTTGACAAGGGCTTCGTAGCCACAGTGCTGACTCTTCCTGAACGCGGCGGCCTCCCCGGGTTTCTTGCCATGCTGGATCAATACCGGGATGCGATTGATGCCAATCCCAAGATGGAAGTCGCTACAAAGCAGGGCGACATTTACAGCAATGCCTACAACAGGAAAGCATCTGTATTCCTGGGGTATAACGCGGACGGTCTCCTCCCTTCCGACACAACCATGATTGAAGCCTATCGTGCGATGGGTGTGGGCTGGACAATCCTGAACAGCTATGAACGATGGATTCGCTCAGGATCACTGGCCAGTGAAAGGAAGCGTCTGATAGAACTCATGGCTCAGGATAACGGAATCATCCAGCTCCCCTTGCGTCACATGGCAAACTGGGCGCCCCTGCTGGAGGAAGCGGGTTCCAGTGTCATCTTTACCGGCAACTGGCGTGACTTTGCCTCTATTGATGATGGAACTCTGACCAATGCACGTGATAACGGCGCAGGCATCATGGTATTGGTGGAAACCATGAATATCAAGGATGCCATCAGCGCCCAGGATCGTATCCGGGAATACAAGGTGCATATCCAACCAGCCGAGAGTTCCTACGCGGACGCTTTGGCCTGGATCGAGACCATGAAGAATGGCAATGTCGAAACAGATACTATCCTTCACTGGATTGCAAAGAATCAACGCTATTGGTAGGCCGGTATCCCACAAGACTGTTCAAGCCAGATCTCATTTCGGGATCTGGCTTTTTTTTTGAGGGTGCTTCGCTGTTTCGTGTGGGTAAAGAGGTTCACATAGTGATGCGACACTCAACAGGGTATCAAGTCGTTTCTTGGGAATCAGTCATTGAGGTATGGTTCCATTGTATGTCCACCGAAGGTGGACTTCGCGTGAAGAGTTTCCGAAAATTCCGCTGTACCGAATTTTTCGAAAAAGCCCGGACACGTTTCCGCATCCGGGCTTGAAAGCTCTTCAATCATGTCAGCTTAACGAACCAGGACCATCTTCCGGGTGAATGTAGCGCCGGGCGCTTCCAGCGTGACAAAGTACATCCCCGAAGCCCAATTGTTCGCATCCACCGTGAAGCTGTGATACCCCATGCCAAGGTGACCATCAACCAGGCGTGTCACTTCACGTCCCAGAACATCAAAGACGGTAAGCTGGACATTGGCAGCTTGCGGCAGGGAAACACGCACTGTCGTTGTCGGGTTAAATGGATTCGGATACGGTGTCGACAGTTCCCACGTGACAGGAATAGTCTCTTCTGTTTCGCTCACATCGTCAAATGAACCGTCCCAGTTCACTTCAATTGCCGGTGTCGGTGACGATTCACCGGTTTCATACAATGCCGAGACCTGGTAGACATACAAACCATACGGCGTCGTCTGAACATCATCCCCGAAGTCTACGTCAACAATAACATCACTGATCGCTTCCTGGTCACGGTAGACTATGAAGCCTTCCAGATTTGCACATTCATCAACCTCTGGCGCCGGTGTTGCCCAAGTCAACCGTACGATTCCCGGATACTCAACAAGCGCCTGCAATTCGAGCGGTGTATCCAGCTCGTCACCCAGTGTTACGCTGATGTCATCCAGGTACCATCCTTCGTAGACATCCTGGTTCTGATCATCCTGATCGGAACCGAAACGGAACCGGATGTAAAGCGAATCACTTGCGCCATAAGGAATGTTGTATGTCTGGCGTTCCCATTCCACATTACCGCTATACAGGCGTGTTCCTTCTTCAAACGGGCCGGACCCACGCGCAGTATAGTTGTATCCGGGCATGGTGACTTGCATCCACATCTCGCCATCCGCAGAAATCTCAACCAGGCCGCCATCATAGCACTCACCGCCATGCTGCGCAGAAATCTCAGCTTCAATCCAGTGGGTGAAATTCAGCGTCATGGCGCTGACTCGTGGAAGCGCCGGAAGTTGAAGCACCGCGTTCAGGTTATCACCGTAATCGCTTCCTGCATTCGACGAACCTGCTTTCCAGGAGAAGTTGCCATCAGGCGTATCGTTTCTCTCCATGGACAAATGCCACTGGTCGTTCCAACCGCTTACGGCATAATGCGATACGTTCTGCAAGGCCCCATCAGCACAATCATAGAAACCACCAATATCAAGGCGCTGCAAGTTCCGCACTTCGTACCCGTCTTCACGCTGTACTCCAAGCATAAAGACCGCACGGTAGAACTCCGGTGTATCTTCAGACATGGTTACAATAAAATCTTGCGTAAAAATGGTCTCGTTATCGGCAAGAACATCGAATTCGTTCTCGTCCGATTCAACAGACAGGACATATGGATTATCACTTGCAGCTACCAGCGTAACATTTTCAAGTGAAGCGCTTCCGTCATTACGGAATTCCATGACAACCGTTGCCGTTTCACCCGCATCAATCCGACAGTTGCCGTTGCCTGTGTCCATATCGTCAACCCTGCGGACAGCCATGCTTAAACGGGGCGCATGAAGTGTCAGGGAGAACTCACGTTCCCATGTCTCATCTTCCGCTTCAACCGTAGCATAAACCAGCACGTCCGTACCGTCTTCCACATTCACATCCACATAGGCTGGTTGCTCAACGGTGACTGTCTGGTTGGGCTGTAAACCATCCACAACAATCTGGGTTTCCGAAAGAAGAAGATGTTCTGAATTCGTCGAGAAATAGACATTCGCGCTATTCAGAACGTCCTGGCCCATATTGGTAAGCTCAACTTCCATCGTGATGTTTTCGCCAAAGTCTGCAACACCATCGTCGTTCCCGGCTTCATCAGCAATGCTGACTTCAGTGACCAGCGGGTACGGACCTTCAGAGGCGATAACCGGGACAGAACCGTACCAGGGAAGATGATTCTTGGCAATAATGCTGATGCCAAGCGCTTCAGCCTGAACAAGCTCCAACGGGATGTTGGCATTGCCGATACCATCTGTCATCCCGGAAAAGACAATCTCATCACCAATAAAGATGGTCACTCTCGCCCAGGGCTGACTGGTAGCAATTTCCAGATATGGGCTGCCAATTACATAAACATCCGGAAGCTCAACTTCCAGTTCACTTACTTCGTCGGTATACAGCTCAATCGAGGGATCACCAAAGAGGTTAATCTCGTAATAACACCAACGCATGCAGGAAATATCAATATAGCTGATATTGTCGTGTTTGCTGTCACGGTTGACATCACCAACAATGTATTTGTCTTCACCAAAAATTGCATCGAAGAACTGACGATCGAACCTTTGCGATGCGCCATTTGTTCCGCCACCATCACCCCAGCCGTAACGGCTGTTGGATATCACCGCAAAAGCGCCATGATCAATAGCATTCCACTTTTCCGTAATGCAGGCCTGTTCAAAAGCCCCGCAATAACACCCCTGTGTATAAAGCAGGTAATAAGAATGCGTCTCACCGTCGTTGGTCAATTCGTTGTTGTTGATATTGGAGTTTGAAGCCTTGAGTGCATAAGTCACATTCGCATGCCCAAGGTGGTTTACGTAGTGAACGCCGCTGTTCAGTTGGCTGAACAACTGCGGAACCGACCATTCGGAATCACGGTCATACAGTGTTTCAACATTGAACTGATCCGGGAAACCGGTAGTTGTATACCCGTTTGCCGTTGATCCCTGTCCGACCTGATCCTTATAATCACCGCCCCAGGCTTCCCAACCAAGATCCTCACCAACCATCAACGCTTCCAGGACTTCACCAGTAACCGGTTCGTCCTGGTAGCTTATCATTTTTGCCGTCCAGGTCATCACATCATTGATGGAATTGGCCGGACAACGTCCTACTGTCACTTCCTGTAACAGATCGTCTTCACTGGCATTTTCACCCCAACGAGAATTGTTGTTCTCGTTCCAGGTGCCGTCAAGACCTGCAAAATAAAGATCGGCCGGGATATTATCATCAACTTCCCCACCCTGATACGCCTGGTTGTAAAAACCACGATACGGTACATAATCAACATCGCCGCCCAGGATGACATGTTCAATCAGGTATGTCTGGTACTGATCAATGATCGCGTTACGAACCTTTTCAGCGTTGTCACGCCCTTCATAGGTCGCGTAGATATTCTCTGTTGTCAGGATTGTTGCGACCTGACCACGACTATACTTCCAATCCGCATACTCTTCCCAGACAAACTCATGGTTTGCCGGACAGATGATCAGGATGGAAGGATTCGGTTCATCCAGTTCATCCAGGTTATTCTCAATGGTCGGATAAGCGGTTTCGCTCTCCAGGTCACTGGTCACGCTTTCAAGCAGCGTATGCGTTGCCTCGTCACGACGAAGCAACTCAAGTGCATTCTGCCCCTTTTGTGATGGCTGGGTAATCGCATGTACAGTCACATCAGCAAGGTATTCCAGCGTTTCGCTTACTGGATTCCAGCGTACCGGGCGAATGACAAAAGCGCCTATTGAATGTCCACGAAGAAAATGAGTTCGAATGTTAGATACTGTAACTGCAGGAAAGACACTTTCGCCTTCGTAGATTGCAGGATCAGGTTGCGTCATCATCGGTACAGCTTCACTTATCCGCTGCATCTGGCTTGCCGGCTTTGGGACATAGATGCCAGCCATCGGCAACCAACGCTCAGATATTACTTGTACATCGACCAGGCTTTCCCCTGGCGGCAAAAGAAGTGAGTATCCTTTCATCGGCAACAGTGGTTCGCCAGCATCACCAAGCGATGGTGATTCCGGCATTTCAATGATGGCATACCCATTCTCAACCGATACCTGGGCAGGATCAAAAGAGTATGACCGTTCCAGGGCTGCCGCGAAGAGTGTACTCGTTAGCAAGAGAAGTGCCAATGAAACCGTAGCAGTACGCATGTGTCTTCCTTTCAGCAAACAAAATAAGGGGTACGGTTTTAAGAGCAGGAACCGTAAACTCCTTACCCAACAAGGATAGCAAACCAACAAAATAAGTTACGACTTCTCCTATGTGAATGAAAGGTGCAAAATACTCTTTTCTTCCACATTGTTTCACTTTATGTATTTGTTATTTTTTAAATTCATTTTCACAATTAGCCTCTACAGTATTATTTTGAATGGCGCTTAGGTGAAAGGTGCAACATACTGATTGTCCTGGAGTACCTCGCCGAAGGATTAGTGGTTTGCATTATATTCAGTTTTTTGAATATCTTGTTTCGAATTTCTTATTTTTCTCGTTTCATGCCTTAATTTATTGTAATTTAAAATGTAGGTTTGTGATCAGTGATACAGAGAACATGTAGATGCAACTTTGGAGACAACCATGAGTGTCGCTCTCGATCGAAAACCGGCTTTTGCAGGGCAGTTCTACCCTGATGATCCAGAAGAGCTGCGTGCCTGGATAGAGAGTCGACTGCGCCGGGCTAAAACCGAGATTGAAGGTGAAGTTCTTGGGATAATCAGTCCTCACGCTGGCTATGTTTTCAGTGGTTCGACTGCGGCAAAAGCATGGAAGGCTCTTGATGGTGTGGAAGTCGATGTCATTATTGTGCTGGGACCGGTGCATAAAGAAGGGATTTCTTTTGCATCGGTGTTGACTGAAGGCAGTTATTCCACTCCTCTGGGGGTCGTTCGTATTGATTCAGAAGTTGCGTCTGCCATCTCTGCGCGAGACGAGGATATCAGGGCGTCTTCACGTGGGCATGCGCTTGATGGACTGCATGACGAACACAGTATCGAAGTGCAAATCCCCTTTCTCCAGATCGTCCAACCTGACACGCCAATTGTTCCTATCGTGATGGGCAATCATTCGCTTGAATTCGCAGAAAGGCTTGCAACCGCAATTACAGAAGCTGTCGCAGGCAAGCGCGCTGTCCTTGTAGCGTCAACTGACCTCAGCCACTATTTCAGTTTTCGTGACGCTAAACATCTCGACCGTGTTTTTATCAGGGAAGTCGATCACTTTGACCCGGAGCAACTGTACCAGATGCTTCTGGAACACAAAACAATGGCTTGTGGCGCAGGTCCGGTCTTAACCACAATGGTTGCCACGAAGAAGATGGGGGCAAATCATTCGCAGGTGATCAAATGGACAACCTCTGCCGATTCACCATATCGAGACTTTTCTCGTGTGGTCGGCTATCTGGCCGCTTCCTTTTCGAAAGCAGATATCAAACCGGTGGAGAAAAAGGAAGAAGATTCAACAACGAGTGAAGAGGACACTGGATCTGGGGACATTGCTGGTAAACCCGATCCTTCGGCACAGTACGCTACGTTTGATTTTGAAACCATTTCCGAAGCGCAGAAACAGTTGCTTTTACGTGTAACACGCGTATCCATCCGCAACGCCATTCTGGGCGAGCAGGCGCCGCCGGTAAAATCTGAAGATCCGATTTTACGCCAGAAATGTGGCTGTTTTGTTACTTTGAAAAAATCCGGCCAACTGCGTGGATGTATTGGATTTATTGAAGTTGATAAACCCCTGTTGGTCACATTGCGTGAAGCAGCGCAAGCGGCTGCGATGCGCGATCCACGTTTTCCCCCCATATCCAGGGATGAACTGAACCAGATTACGATTGAAGTAAGCCTGCTGACTCCACTGGAATCCATAGAAGCCGAAAATGTAACTCCCGGTATTCATGGATTATACCTGATCAATGGTATGAACCGCGGTTTGCTTCTGCCACAGGTTGCTACTGAACGTGGATGGGACAGGGAAACATTTCTCGAAAATACATGCCTCAAGGCTGGCCTGAAACGCGATTGCTGGATGAATCCGGAAACCAGCCTGTTTGCCTTCAGAGCATATATTTTCAGTGATTTTGAATAGGTAATTGGCAAAACACACGCAACTTTTATTGTTATGAGGCGTCATTGCAGCGATCTGGTGAACTGAATTTGAACGACAAACAGTTGTTCGAACTGGTTCAGGTTTTCGAGGGATTCTCGCAAGCTTCTCATTCGTTTGTCGAGTCTTACAGGGTGCTCGAACAACGAATAGGTAACCTTACGAGTCAACTCGATGATCAGGCACGCCTGTTGCAGCGAACAGAAAGTTTCCTCTCCTCCATCCTGGCGCAAGCGCCGGTCGGGATTATTGTAATCAACCTGGACGGCATCATTTCACTTTTTAACACTTATGCTGAAAATATCACGGGATTATCATCTATTGATGTCATTGGCAAACAATACCAGGAAGTCTTTCCCATTGCCGTGACTGAACCCATGTCAGCCCTGTTTACTCTTGAAAATGGGTCTATTATCGAGCAGCATGAGAAAGAACTGATACTGGCAAACGATACCTCGTATCCTGTTCGATTCTCGACATCATGGGTGTTTGAAGAGAATGGCGACCGTATCGCAGTTATGGAAGTCTTCGAGGATCTTCGCGACCTGCGCAAGGTTCAGAAGAAGATGGAACAAAATGCCAATCTTGCATCGCTTGGAGAAATGGCGGCACAGGTGGCTCATGAACTCAGAAATCCGCTGGCTGGTGTCCAGGGATTTGCACAATTCCTGCTGGAAGATATTGGTGAAGATGATCCAAACCGTGTAACAATTGAAAAAATTATCATCGGGGTTCAGGATATTGATCGTATCGCAAGAACACTACTTGAATTCACCTCGCCAATTTCGCCGGAGATGGACAAGACGGATATTCTTAACATTATCAACATGGAACTCGATCTCATCCAGTCGGAAATAGACGCAAGCAAACGTGACATCACGGTTATCCGGAAGTTCCCGGAAGAAAATATTCCTGTATCCTGTGATACACATCTTCTCAAACAGGCAGTATTAAACCTGCTGAAGAATGCCATGCATGCTATTGATGATCCCGGAACGATAACTGTTGAACTGCACTGGAATTTGCTGAAAAACAGGGTTCGTTGCCGGGTGAAAGATACAGGAAAAGGAATTAAGCCAGAGAACCTGGGAAAGATATTCTACCCATTTTTTACGACCCGAACCACTGGAACAGGCCTGGGTCTGTCCATGGTTAAAAAGATCATTGATGCCCACCAGGGAGAAATACTGGTTGATTCCATCCCGGGAAAGGGCAGCACATTTGAACTGATACTTCCTATTGCGAGAATAGCATGAGTAAAGTAAACGTCCTCGTTGTTGATGATGAAGCGCTGGTGCTTGATTACCTGTCTCTTGCCATGCAACGCATGGGCTACACAACCAGGCAGGCATCAAACGGCGCCAAAGCCATTGAGTTTTTGAACAACGAACGATTTGATCTGATCCTCAGTGACCTCAAACTGCCTGATCTATCAGGAATGGAAATCCTTGATCATGTTCAAAAGAAGTGCCCGGAAACGCCATTTATTCTGCTCACAGCCTTCGGCACCATTGCCAATGCAGTTGAGGCCATGCAGAAAGGCGCTTATTATTACCTGACAAAACCTGTTGACAATAAATTACTTAAACTTACAGCAGCTCGTGCAATTGAACGCACCAACCTGATCAACGAGAACAAAATCCTTCGAACCCAGGTTGACCAGGAACAGGGATTAAAGGCAATTGTCGGTGAAAGCAGATCGCTTCACCGAATATTGGATACTCTCAATGTTGTTGCGGCGCAACCGGTTGACGTTCTCGTCAGTGGTGGGTCGGGAACCGGTAAAGAACTGGTTGCCAGGGCGCTTCACTGGTCCAGCCCAAGGAAGAACAAACCATTCATTAAAATGAACTGCGCAGCTCTACCTGAAGGCCTTGTTGAAAGCGAGCTTTTCGGCCATGAAAAAGGCGCTTTTACCGGGGCGATAAAAACACGAAAAGGGAAATTTGAGGCGGCTGATGGCGGCACCATTCTGCTGGATGAAATCAGCGAAATGCCGCTGCCACTCCAGGCGAAGTTACTCCGTGTCCTGCAGGAACGTGAGTTTGAACGTGTCGGATCAAATGATACTATCCGGGTTGATGTGCGTGTTATTGCGACCACCAACCGCAACCTGGCTGAAGAAGTAAAGGAGGGCAACTTCCGTGAAGACTTATACTTCCGTTTAAATGTTGTTCCGATTCATCTGCCCCCACTAGCCGAACGCCCGGATGATGTGCCGGCATTGGTTGAGCATTTCATTTACAAGTATGGCGCTCGTTATGGCAGAGAATTTGAAGGCGTAGATGATGAAGCCATCGATTACATGAAGGCGCAACCCTGGCCGGGGAACGTACGCGAGTTGGAAAACCGTGTTGAACGTGCTGTTGTCCTTGCCAAGGATCTCTGGGTTCATAAAGAGGATGTTCAATTGGAGCCACGCGACCTTCATGCGACCAGTCAGCATGCCGGTTTCGGACAGTTGCCTCTGCATGAAGTTGAAAAACAGCATATCATGAAAACACTGAATGAGCTTGACTTTAACCGGACAAAGGCTGCGAAGCGGCTGGGGATCTCCATTCGTACACTCAGGAATAAACTGAACGAATACCGTGAACAGGGAGAAGACATTCCCAAAGGGAACTGATTTTTTAGGAGTGGAAGCAAATGAGCTTTCTGAATTGCCAATTACAACTTACCTTTAAGTAGCGATGCCGTAAAAGAAATTCGGCAACCTCACCGGGGGAGGCGGAAGATGTCACAAACGCAAGCCGACAAAATCCGGCAGCGTCTTCAGGAAGCAGAAGATTTACCCACATTGCCGGACATTGCGTTGCGCGTCTCACAACTCGTAAACGATCCAGGCAGCAATGTTGCAGATGTTGTTGGCATCATTCGGAATGATGCTTCGCTGACATCGAAGATCCTCAAGGTTGCGAATTCCGCTTTCTACGGAATGCGCAGGCGGATTGAATCCCTGAATATGGCGCTCGTGATCCTGGGAATGCGTGAAATAAACAGCCTTGTGACAGCGATTTCAGTATTTAATGCTTTTCCTTCGAGCAGTCTTTCAGCAAATTTTGATTACCAGCAATTCTGGCTGCACAGCGCAGGAGTAGGTGAAATTGCCAAGCTTCTCGCGCGCAGATTGGGTTTTCGTGAAGAAAGCAGCGTCTTCACCGCGGGTCTGCTACATGACATCGGCAAAATTGTCATGTTCCAGTCCACCCTGGATGATTATGTGGAATGCCTCAATGTTGCTGCAAAGGTTGGCAAACACACTCACGAAATCGAGATGCAGTTGCTCGGTATTGATCACACGGAAGTTGGGTCGGAACTGGTGAAGAATTGGGGATTGCCGGACTCTCTAAGCGCAACGATCGAATTTCACCATAATGTATCAGCAGCGCCTGCCAACTACATAGTGGATGTTGCATTGGTTACACTTGCCGATAACCTTTGCAAAGCTGCCGGTGTTGGCTTTGGCGGCGATGTCGTTCATGAACAGATTACGGAAACAGAAGCCTGGCAAATCCTGTCAATGAAGAAACCATCACTCAGCACCATGGACATGAGCAAGTTCGCTGAAGATATTGAGTCCGAAATCGAAAACGCGCGTGATTTCCTCTCAACCGCGCTTTCCTGATTTGAACTTGCGAAGGTTTACCTTCCGCATATGATACTTGTATCTCTGGGCGAACCTGACCAGCGACTTTCCTACCGGTCCCAATGCCAGCAAAATCCCAAGGAGGTACATGTTCGGGTATTTCAGCGCAAACTTTGGATAGGTAGCCCAACCGAAGAGGAAAATTCGAAACGCCCGCATCCATGAATTGTTTGCGATTTCCAACGCGCCATTGAAAGCGATATCGCGGTAAAAGAATCGTTTGATAATCGTTTCTCGTGTTACCCCCGCCTGCTTTAACACATCCTCTGGAAGATTCAATGTCAGGAGATACCCATCAACCTGCTGCTTCAGGGCTTTGAATGATTTATTCTGCGCTTCCTGTCCACCTCCATGCTTACGATAGGCAAAATGGCTGTCATGACAGTATTTAATCCTGGGGTTAGCGGCTAGTAGCTTCAAGACGAAAGCATAGTCCGGGAAGAAGTAGTATCCCGTTGCATAGCCTTCCACCTTTTCCCAGAGTTTCCTGGGGTAACAGGTGGTCTGGAATGGGAATGGGTTTTTCAGGAGTTCGAGCGATTTTTTAAGAATCTCGTTAGCTGAAAGCTCTTCAACAAGACCTTTTTGGTAATATGACCTGTATTCTTTCAATTTCAGGTTGGAAAGGATTAAATCATACTTCTTCTTGTAGACAACGCCAATCCAATTCTCTTCTTTATCAATTAGATTATTTGTGCCATAGACTACTGTATTAAACTTCTCATCGCCCTGCTCTTCCAGTACTTTCGCATATGCTTCCAACGCATGTGGCAGCATGAGATCGTCGGAAGAAAGAAGAATAATATAATCACCCGTGGCTTTCTCAGATGCCTTTTGCAGGTTGGGTGCAAAGCCGACATTCAGGTTGTTACGAAAGACCTTCAACCTGTCCGACTTTATAGAGTTGATAACTTCCCATGAATTGTCCGTGGATGCATTATCGACAACAATCACCTCGTGCGGAGGATATGTCTGATCCAATGCACTACGAATGGACATCTCTATGTAATCGCCGTAATTGAAGTTCGGTATGCAAATGGAAAACTTTATCATGCTTCTGCTCTACCTGTTGTTTGAAAAGTGTAAATGCAGCTATGCTGAAGGTTGTGATGCAAGGAATTCCGCCAGTGCTTCCGGTGTGCCGAAATCCCACATCTTTTCAGCATGACTCAAACGTATCTCTTTACCATCTTCAAGGTAAAAAGAATAAAGCGGCATTACATAGTACTCACCCTTGGTTCTTTGCTGAAGTCGAATCATTCTGTCAGCGTAAGCTAAAAACTCGTCTGTCTCCGAAAAGTAATACAATCCCGTGCTGGCGTGGTCGGCAATCCGGTCTTTCTCAGCTACCTGAATGACTCTCCCCGCTACATCAGCCTTCGCAAAACTCCAACGATCTCCGGGCAGATCCGCCACGCTGATCAAACCACGTACATCTCCAGCTGCCTGTTTTATATCCTGCCCGATGGATGAAACTGTATAAGTGTCACAGTTCGAGACCAGGATACCCTCCCCCGGCACCATATACTCCCGCGCGGTTAGAACAGTACAGAGCTGTCCCTCGGTTACTTCATCCAGTAGAACCAGTGCGTGGGGTGTATCGGTAATCCCGGGAAGGAGTTTACTGATGCCAAAGGCTTCTTCATGCTCACGTAAAGCCACAAAAACAATCATTCTGTGCGGTACATTTTCAATGCTCTTCAGCGCCCATTGCAGCATGGGTTTTCCCGAAACGCTGATTAACGGTTTGGGAATATCGATGCCCTTATCGCTGAAACGGGAGCCGCGTCCGGCCATTGGGACTATCGTGATCATCGAGGTTTTGCTACCTCCTCAAGATTCATCTCCAACAAAACATCCCACTCTGTAAATCGAACTCCACGGTCATCTATATAAATGTCCGCGTTGGGTTTTCCGAAGTAGATCTCATCATACTCGAAACCATGATCATCCAGCCATTGCAGGGTTTTCATCCCCAGTTTTTTCATCACTTTGCCAACATTGCTGTCACAAGTTGCCATGTGACGCGCAGTTTGTATTATAATATAGTTGCCATCCTGATGCAGCTTCCTCAGCCCTTCTACAGCGCCGGGAAGAGGTTCAAGATCCTCGTACTCCTGGCCAGGTTGTTTGATAGGGCACAAAACTCCATCGAGATCAATGACGATCCTCATCCTAACACCTCGTTCAACAACTGTAGTCCTCGTATGTACATCATCTTCTGTCGTTCAGGATAATCCTTGTGCAAAGGAGTCATGCTAAGGAAAAGCAGGCCTTCAATGAACTTGATTTCTTCAATATCATATCCAAGGTCAGCAACCATCTCATCGAAAGAATCCTTGCACGCTTCCAGCTTCTCATTGAAGTAAATGTTGTAGAAATAGCCATTTTCGGATTCTACCAGGTCATACATATCAGAGGTTATATAATCATACATCCCAACCACACTATGCCGCAGCTTGGCAATATCATAGCGAGGATCGCCATAGATCCCTTTCTTTCCGAAACTGCCACGCGGATCGATCACCCTGATAACCTGAGAACCCAGGTCAAGCAGAATATTGGAGAAACAATAGTCGCCATGAATAACAGTAAAGGTGCTATCCTTGGCCAGTTGTTCAACTTTCGCAATGATTCGGTCAACCAATGTATTAATGTTATTATACGTTTTCCCGTTCACATTGATTACATCCCTGGCAACCAGTTGCCAGTCCGGATGTTGCTTCTTGAATTGCTCCAGTCTTTCCCATGTCTTTGTTGCATACATGGACCGAAGGTCGTCTGCCTCGCCCTTTTGCTCATACTTCAGAAACTCTTTGTGAAGAAGCAGAATCCGACGTAAGAGTGAATTCCAGGTACCACGGGACAAATCACTGTACAAGTATAATTCGGCAACCGTGGGATAGGCATAATACTCCTGCATGAACCACATCTTTTCAGGATCATCGCTATGCTTCAGGATACGTGGTGCAACCACCTTCAGATCGACCGGCAACTGTAAATACCAGTTCAGCTCATCTGTCAGCTTTTTCGAATGATCACTGAGTTTGACTATGGTATGAAGAAGCGTGTTTACCTGCAGGGTATTAAAATGCCGTGGACGGAGCAGCTTGGTACGCGCCTCCACCAGGTTGTCGATATTGCCGAAATCGAACCATGTATCCACGGTCCGCACATGAATCGAACGCTGTTGCGAGTACCTGCGAAGCACTGCGGAAAGCTCTCTCTCGCCGGCAGCAAGCGCCTGCTCTATACAAATCTGCAGGAGCTGGTGATCGTGAAGATGATAGTACCCGACCAAAGCCTGGAAAGCTCCACCATCCAGGTCTTTCTTGTCGAAATACTCAACGATCTGGTTTTTATCATTGACTTCAACAACACACCAGCGGCTTGAATTGGGTACTTTCTGGACGTATACAAAATCACGTTCATCATCATAACTTTCCGGAATCAGGGTATCACCAAGAATGATCCGAACCAATCCATTCGAGGGACGTCTTGCCAGACCGGCGCGAAGCGAATGAATGATACCACTGGATTCTTCCATCGGCGCCATGTAAAGATCCATGCGCTTTACATAGGTACGATGAAGAAATGATGATAACCTCTTGTCCTCTGCACGCAACACCACGGTTGCTTCTCGAATCCCTTTTTCAAGCAGGTCATCCAGAATCCAGCCGATAACCGGTTTCCCCGCAACAGGAATCATCGCGTTGGAGACATTTGTCCCAATGGGAAGACTCAAATAGTTAATGGGACCGGCACACAGGAGTAATGCTCTGTCTTGAGCCATCTATCTTCCACAATCAATGGATATTGCCGACGTAACCACAATCACTTGGCATGACTACAACTTGAGTTCAGTTGCAGTATCAACTTGCATCGGAATATAGAAAGGCGAACAGGAGTAGAAAAGTGATATCTGTCATATCTTTGACGCTTTCAGCTCCTTTTTGTGCCTGGTTTACATGGAGAGGTACACACTTCTCTCTCGATTCAGACTTCTCTTCCTTCCTGGACTTTTCGATGAAGATAAGCAGAGGCGGAACACAAGTTCCGCCTCTGCTTTTGGGGGATGTCAGGCCAAAAGGCCTAATGGGAACCCGTATCAGTTCTGAGAGGTCTGAATCCAGCCGCTCAGCCAGTTGTCACTTCCAAAGGCGCCAACGTAATCAGCATTGTCGAACCAACTGTCGGACGGGGTCGCGGCACCGGAAAGAGCCGGGCTGCTGCCGGTCGGCAGGTAGTTCGGGGTGCTGAAGTTGTACGGATCGTTCAACAACGGATCAACTTCACGGTTGTTGACATTCAGTGTGGTCATGAAGTCTGCTGCGGTGAACGGAATCACGTTCGGGTCAGCGTCGCCACCATCGGCGGCCAATCCACCAGCGTTGTTATAGAAAATGCTATTGTCAACGATCAGGGTGCCGTTCAAAGCGCTTGTGCCGTCATCCCAGCTCTCGGTATAGGTCGCGTTATGATCGAGACGGACACCTTCATCACCGAAGTTCATCACGATGGCATTGTAGATGTTCGCGCCGGTGCCTTCACGAAGCAGCATACCGATGTCGGCGCTCTGCTGGCCAACCAGGGTCACGTTGTAAATAGTCGGCAGGGCACGCGGTGTCGCCAAGTTGTCTTCGGAGCTGTTGTCACATTCGAAGCCCTGGTCGCCGGCGTCATCATACTGCTGGGCTACCCAGAACTGGCCCTTGCCGCGCCAACCGTCGGTCCAGTCAAAGTTATCATCGCCGATACCGGTGGTATAGGCATACTTCACGTTGACAGTGCCACCGAAGAACTCGATGCCGTCATCTGAATTCATGTGTACCTGTACATGGTCAACGATTGTGCCGCTGCCAACGCCCTGGAAGGCGATACCATTCAGTTCGTTTTCCGGGCTGATTTCCTGACCGGCCCATTCAACGCGGACATACTGCAGAATACCGCTGTTGTCGGCATCATCGGTGCCGCCATACCAGCCAGTGGACCCTTCGCCCCAGGCTTCTTCGCCAGTATTCAGAGTCGCACTGCCATTGATGATCAAGCCACCCCAGTCGCCACGACCACGGTCGCCATCAGCTTTATCCGATGTCAAAACGATCGGTGCAGCAGCGGTTCCCTGTGCATCAATCATGCTTCCACGTGCAACAATGAACGTACCCAGTGAGCTGCTTTCACCATAAATCACAGCGCCTGGTTCAATCGTAACAGTGATGTGAGCATTGTCTGTTCCAAAGAAGACGTTGCCACGCAAAATGTTTGTCTTGTCAGCTTCGATGGTGACATCTTCAACGTATGTTCCGGTGTAGATGACAGTATCATCCGATGGGTTGATTACATCATCATCATCGTCGTCATCGTCATCGTCGCTGCACCCGACAAGCCCGATCCCGAGTACGAGGCCAAGGGCCAGCAAAATTACCATCCACTTCTTCAACATCTTCTCTTCCTCCTGAATCCTCAAATCAATGTGCAGGGATTTTCCCTGATCTTTTTTCTGTCTCTTGTCTCTATCATCGAAACGGATTCAGCCCTGTTGCATTTACATGCGGTAGCTGATTCCGACTGCGAATGTTCTTCCCAGCTTGTACACCTCTGTCGGATAACCATCCTGCTCAAAACGAATCTCGGGATCGAGGATGTTTTCGACTGCGGCTTTAAGCTTCAGGTTTGGTCCCAATGGCTGCTGTAAAGTGAAATCGAAGTCAGGGTGTGGCATCTCATACACATTGGCCATGGTCTTTGCACCAATCTTGTAGCCAACTCGGCTGATCCGCTTGCCGAAGACGTTGAAGTACAACGATGCAAGCGTATGCGACACTGCGTTTTCGTAGCCAAGGGTAAGGTTAAACAGGTAAGGCGACTGTCCCTGCAAAGGACGGTCAAGGATTGCACCGATATTCTGAACCGATTCACCATTGCGCCAGACGATGGAATCGCCCTGCACATCAGACCAGATCAAAGAAAAGTTGGTAGACATGAAGAAGGGGGAAAACACATCATGTACGTCACCGAGTTGCTGACGAAGCTCTACTTCAGCGCCATAGCTGTAAGCAGATTCAACATTGCCGTAAGAAAGCGCCAGCTCAGAGCCCGGAATGGTGATCTCTTCAATCGGGTGATCGAAATACTTATAGAAGAAGCTGATCGCCTGGAGATTGGAACCGCCATACATGCGCTCAAAGCGTGTATCGAAATTCCAGATCAGGCCACGATTCAGCTCTTCATTGCCTACTGTTGTTCCACGTGCCTTATCAAAGAAGAAATACTCGGACATCTCCCTGAAATCGGGACGTGAAACGGTTCTGCTGGCAGCAAACCGGAAATTCATGTCTGCCGTCGGGCTGAAGGTCAGGTTCATCGCGGGCAACAGGTCTGTCGTGTTGATATTGCCCGTAAACCTGTTGTCCTCATCTCCGACAAAGAAGGAGGATACTTCCTGGTCGAAGCGCTCGATTCGCAAACCGGTGTTTAACCGGACAAACCGGCTGATCTGCGTTTCCAGCATGGCATAACCGGCATCAATACTCCGGCTTGCTTCGTAGCTGTCGTTATTACCACGACGCTCTTCCAACTGGAAACCATCTTCGAAAATATTCTCATCCTTGAACAATTCTTCCGGCCCGTTGGCCAAGTAGGGATCTGTAATGCTCCATCCCTTGTTCTTCAGGAAGAAATAACGGCTTTCCGAGTCACGATCACGGCGAACCAGGGCGCCACCAACCTTGACTACCAGGTCACGGTCCATCCCGAACGGACGCAGGCTCCAGTCAAGGCCAAGATTGTTGGTATAGTCATTCAGTTCGTTGAATGCACGTGAACCGCTGGCATTGTCATCCTGGTCCAGCAGGTAGGTTCCGTTTTCCGTTTCCGCAGCGTAGAATACTTCGCGCGTATCCGGTTCATCACGGAAACCACGTGAATGGGTATAGGAGACTTCCAGGTTCGATGACATCAGGCTGGGAAAAGCAAAACTACCCATCAACTGCGATGTCACTGTGGTGCGGATGATGGTACGGAAGCGTGTATTCTGCTGGTATACGTTATGATCGCTGTCGTATCCGTTCAGTGTCCGGGTTTCATCATCGAATTCACGGTTGATCATGTAGTTCAAGCCGATCCGTGCGCTTGGCGCGAGACGGTAGTTCAATGACCCGATACTTCCCAGTGCGACATCGTGGCTGTAGGATTTTTCCGTGTAGTAATTACGCGGGGTCATCTGCAGCCGGTATGTATTGGTTTCCGTTTCCTTGAAAGCGAAGCTGTTCTTGTACTGACCGGACACCAGGTAACTAAGTTGCTTTCCTGCGAGTTTGGTATCGCCGCTCAGGGAAAGTGAATAGCTCTGGTTCGGCATTGAATAAGTATCCGTGCGTTCCCAGTTATTCGTAAAAGACTTGCCTAAAGGAACCAGATCAGATTCTGTGTAGCCGCCAAACCGGCCACCTTCAATAATCGGTGAGGATGCAGCCGACACAGCATCCGGGATGGCGCGTGTACCATCATCAAAACCGAGCCAGTCAAGCCCGCCACCATTATAAGATTGGAAATCTTTCATGAATGTGGACTGACTGTTCACACTCATGTTGGCGCCAACGGATAATTCCGTCTTACCAAGCGCTTCCCAGGTGTTCATGTTGATCACGCCACCGGCGTACTCCCCCATCTGGTCAGCCGTATAGGACTTGCTGATCGTAACACGGCTCATCATGGATGAGGGAAACAGGTCCAGCGATACAGCGCTACTGTTGGGTTCCGTGCCGGAAATCTGGGCGCTGTTCAAGGACACCTTGGAATAACGCTTGTCGAGGCCACGGATAATCGGATTACCGCCCTGGGTGGAAACACCGGTCGCACGACGAACTACATCCGCTACATCAGGATCAGGCATCCGGCTCATCTCTTCACCGGCAACCGCATCCGTAATGTTGGACGCTTCCATCCGTTCCTGCAGTTCACGTTCCGCAGAACCGGTCTCGGCACGTTTTCCGGTAACAACCACTTCTTCCAACTTGACTGTACTGGATGCAAGCTGAAAATCCATGGTCACTTCACCAAGCGAATAGACTGATACCAGTGTGGACTGCTCAAGGTATCCAAGGTTGGTAACCATGATTGTGTATTGGCCTTCCTTGACGCCGAAAATGGCATACTTGCCATCCAGATCAGTAGAAGCGCCCCTGGTTGTTCCCTGGAGAATTACATTAGCCCCAACAAGTGGTTCGCCCGTCTCGGCATCTGTGACCGTGCCAACGATGTTGGCTGCCAGAGAGGGCATCGCCAGTGCAAAGAAGAGAAGCACCAGGAAAGCGGTTTTGAAGTTGTGCATCTTTGACATCCCCTAAGAACTACTTTCAGGCCGGTCCCATTCCGGCCCTTTAATGACCTGAAAGAAATCGGAGATGAATTCAGGAATCGTAAAAGGTATGTTAGACTCTCGTGAGAGCAAGCAAGCGTAGCAACACTAATACCATGTGTTTGCTACGCTTGCAGTATTGTTAGGAGTATGTTAGGGGTGATTATGCAGCTAATATTCCTAATTGTGAGATTGGCATTGTGGCAGTTCTAACAATTTTCTTGCTCATTACTCACCGATAATTTTCACCAGGACACGCTTCCTGCGGCGACCATCAAATTCACCGTAGAAAAGTCTTTCCCATGTGCCAAGGTCAAGGCTGCCGTTGGTGATCGCGACAACACTTTCACGTCCCATCACCTGGCGCTTCAAGTGTGCGTCCGCGTTATCTTCGCCGGTATCATTGTGGCGATACTGCCCTACCGGCGCATGCGGGGCAAGCCCTTCCAGCCACTTCTCATAATCCTGGTGCAGTCCAGACTCGTTATCGTTGATAAACACGGAAGCCGTGATGTGCATCGGGTTGACCAGGCAAAGCCCTTCCTTGATACCGGATTCGTTGACACACTTCTGGATTTCAGGGGTGATATGGATAAACGCCCGACGGGTCGGGACATCAAAAAACAATTCTTTGCGATAGCTCTTCATCTTACTGCCTCACACGTTTGGGGTTACCGTATCGTCTTCGTCCATGTTATCCGGGATGGAGATGGTAAATGTGGTGCCTTCTCCCTGCACACTATCTACACTCACTTTGCCATTGTGCGCAAGAACAATATGCTTCACAATCGCCAATCCCAAACCGGTTCCACCCAGCTTTCGACTCCTCGATTTATCGACACGGTAAAACCTTTCAAACAAACGCGGCAGATGCTGTTCCGGGATTCCCGGCCCTTCATCTCGAATGTAAATTTTTGTCGCTTCGTCACAATTCTCAGCCTGAATCCAGATTCGTTTATTCTCCGGACTGTACTTGATCGCATTTTCAATAAGGTTTACTACAGCCTGCTGTAAAAGAACAAAATTGCCCTGTACTTGCAATCCATCCGGCGACTCGACAATCAACTCCTGCCCTCTGTCGTGCGCCAGGTGTTCCGTATTCAGAATACAATCGTCAATCAGATGCTGGAGAACAATTGGTTCAGCATGAATCTTTGTCTCTGTCTCACGTTCCAGTTTTGCCAGGTGCAGCAGATCCTGAATAATCGCAGTCAGGTAGTCGGATTGTTTTGAAATGATCTCAAGGAAACGGTTCGCCCCCTCAGGATCATGCAATGCGCCGTCACGTAAGGTTTCTACCGATCCTTTAATCGCAGTGACTGGCGTTTTCAGTTCATGGGATGCATTCGCGACAAAATCACGCCGTGTGTTCTCAAGCCGTATCATCTGTGTTATATCATTCAGTACGATGACAGCGCCACGGCGTTGCCCGTGAACATTCTTTAGGGGCGCTCCATGTACCTGAAGAATTCGCTCTTTCTCACCGTAAATAGTAATTTCATTGCCAACCGGGGAATCATCGCCTGTGAGAACGTCGCGTACAAAGTGACGCAATTCAGCAAGTTTTACAATCTCACCCAGGTTCTCACCTTTACATGTTTCAGGGTCAGTTCCAAGCAACTCGGCTGCGGAATGGTTCATAATCAGGAATTTCTCAAGCATGTCCACTGCAAACACACCCTCGACCATCCCTGAAAGCACAGCCATTTGTTCTTCACGCTGGCGAACAATTGTCCGAATTCGTTTTTCCAGTTGCGCCGCCATATGATTCATGGCTTCCGCCAGAGTCCCCATCTCCTCCGTATGTGAAACC
Organism: bacterium; assembly: GCA_963669175.1. Lineage (GTDB taxonomy): Bacteria > Electryoneota > Electryoneia > Electryoneales > Electryoneaceae. The sequence goes on along the minus strand of OY769902.1, from coordinate 3,244,131 downwards.
GGCAGACGGGTATCCAATTCGCCACGGGCAAACCGTTCCGCGCCTCTTTTCATATCTTCAAGGGGACGAATGATTCTTCGAGCAATCAACAAGCTGATGACTGCCGCAAACAAGGCAACAGCTAAACCGCCCATCATGATGCGAAAATTCATGGCTCGCAGCGCACGATTCACATCTGTGATAGGCAAAGCCGTACGAATTACAGGTGTTGAATCAGAGTCTGGATCAAGGGGAATGGCCACATAGGTCATCGTCTGGTCAAGCGTATGACTATAGCGGATCGAATGGCCGGGGCTTTTTTCATTCATGGCAACCTGGATTTCCGGACGACTCAGGTGATTGTCCATATCCAGCGGGTCTTCATCCGAATCACCAATCACCCTGCCATCAGCCAGGATGACGGTGATTCGCATATCACTTTCCTGCCCCAGTGTTTTACATAAGCTGTCAACAGATCCCGATAAATCAGGTGTTAGCGCAGAAGGCATATGAGCACGAACAAGACGCGCACGTGCGATCAGCTCCTCGGTCAATTGATCCAGGTAGAAGGTGTGAAACGCTTCTGATCCGAACCAGAAGACAGCGACAAGCGATACAAGTATCAGTAACAGGTATGGATAGAAAAACCGTTCAAAGAGGCGCTTTTTTCTTGCCACCGTCACTCCTTGAACCGATAGCCGACACCACGGACCGTCTCAATCAAATCACCGCATGATCCCATCTTGCGGCGAAGACCAACAACCTGTACATCCACTGACCGGTCGGATACCGGGTAGTTCTCACCGTGTACAGCATCAACAATTTGATACCGAGTAAATACCCAGCCCGGCCTGCGCGCCAGGTGATGCAGAATACGAAACTCGGTATTGGTCAGATCAACAGGTTCGTCATTTACCAACACAATATGGCGTCCGGGGTGAATCACCAGGTCACCAAAGGTCAGAACCTCATCCTCGCCAGTCGGCGCTTTTTCACGTCTGCGAAGTACTGCTTTCGCACGCGCGACCAACACACGCGGGCTGAAAGGTTTGGTTACATAGTCATCTGCACCAAGTTCGAGTCCGGTTACTATATCGGCCTCTTCATCCTTGGCCGTAACCATCACAATCGGCACAAAGCGTGTACCCTCTTCCCTTTTCAGCCTGCGGCACACTTCTAAACCATCCAACCCCGGAAGCATGAGGTCTAACAATATGAGGTCGTAGGCTTTTCTCTTCGCTTCCTCGACACCCTTCTCCCCTGTTTCAACACAGGTAATGTTGAAACCCTCACGGCTAAGATTATAACGAATAAGCTCTTGGATGTCTTCTTCGTCTTCAACAACCAGTATGGAAATGTCACTCATGGTATGGTCTCCACATCGTTTTTGCCCGGTTGAGGGTACAGATTCAATTGTTAGCGTGAAGTGAGGATATGATTAAGTAATCCCGGAGCACTCTCATGGTATCTCGACTAGTGTAGGAGATTTACTCAGGTTTGTCAACAAACTGATCTACCCAATGTGATATGAATGAAGCCGCTCGCTTCGCTTCATCGCCATCGGATAAAAGATGATCGGCATTGGGCAGGGAGATAAACGATTTGGGTTGATGCGCCCAGGAAAAAATGGCCTGACCATGCCGGATGGATACAATACTGTCCCCTACGGCATGCAATATCATTAATGGCTTGTTCAGACCTTCAACGATGGACTGCATTTCTGTCTTTTGCAGCGCATCGAAGAAACTTCTTCTCAAGGTAAAATCGCGTCCCAGCACCTTGATATCAACTGTCCCCTTCTCCTCCAACTGTTTTTCAAGCAGTTCATTGGAAAGGAGTTTGCTGGAAAGGCTGTTCAAGTCTGAGGGAGCGCCGATGGTCACAACTGCCTTAACACTATCCATCGCACCGGCAGTGTGTAGTACGGCCGCGCCGCCAAGCGAATGACCGATCAGGAGTTTCGGCGGTTGGAAGTTTTCTTCCAGAAATCGACAGGCAGCCCGTAGATCGGCAATGTTGGTTTGAAAGGTCGTGTCCGCGAAATTTCCACCACTCTCTCCCAATCCGGTGAAGTCAAAACGCAGAACCGCGTATCCCTGCGAACAAAGCTCGCGACTGATATGATAGACGGATTTGTAGTCCTTGGTACAGGTAAAACAATGGGCAAAAATGACAAAGCCACGGCTGCTCGTTTCATCATCTGGCAGTTCCAGGCGAGCGGCAAGTTCTTCGCCGGAATCATTCAGAAATGTGGTTTTCCTGGAAATCATGGTTCTCTGGGGTGGTTTGAAAGGAGAATACTTGCGGGAGTGTCTGGGAATCGAACCCAGCCGGGACGGCTAAGCCCCACAACGGCTTTGAAGGCCGCGGCGTCCACCAGGCACACGTCCACTCCCAAAGGATGCATCAACCCGTCCGGCCTGCAATTTACGCACTTGCACCGAACAAATCTACGCACAATCGCTCAACCGCCTCGTCCAGATCTGCATAGGGACGTTCTGAATCCTCGATGGCGGTCACACCGATTCCTTTTATGTCGCCATTGCCGTTCTCATCCGTACCGCCAGTCATCGAGGCCATGCGCACCTTGTCACTTCCGTTCAGGGAACCGTTACGATTCACCTCATCAAGGCATTTACGGCAATAGACCGGGCGATTGTTGACCGGTTTAAAAGGTACTGTTGTATCGACACCGCACGAATCACACGTAACTTCGTAGGTATCCTTCCAGTCAGCAGCCTTCTTCTGGTCTCTTTTTCTGGTTTTACGGCAGGTCGGGCAATAGCGTGGCGTGACAAAACCCATCTCAAGGTAGAAGCGTTGTTCGCGCCCTGTGAAGACGAAAACCGCACCACACCCCTGACAGGTCAATTCCTGGTCGTTCGATTCCTGTTCTACTATCTCAGGACTATCACTCATGGATACTGTAGTACTCTGTCAACTGTTGGTAGATACCGCCAAAAGCTCCGTTACTCAGTATAAGCACAACTCCATCCACAGTTCCACCTGAAGTTAAAGATTTAGAAATTTCTTCCACTTCATCGGTCCATTTTACTGCTTTGCCTCCAGAGGTCAATGTGGCTGCCATCTCTTCCCGATTCAGCCGCTGATCCTCGCTCATCCGCTCCGGTCGATGGATCGGTCCGATCCAGATAGCATCCGCATGACTCAAAGCTTCAGTCAATTCCCCCTGGAAACGGTTGGTCACGGTTGTATTGCTTCGTGGCTCGAATAATACGGTGAGTTTCTTGTCCGGCCAGCGCAACCGTGCCGCCAGAATCGTTTCACGGATCGCCGTTGGATGATGTGCGAAATCATCAATAAAGACTGCATTGTCCGTCTTCAGGAATACTTCCATTCTGCGCTTGACGCCACGAAATTCTGGCAGAATCGCTTTGAGAGTATCTCCCGACACGCCATAGAAATCAGCCACAGCAATTGCCGCCAGCGTGTTCAGCAGGTTGTGACGTCCGGCCAGCGGCAACCTGAGATTCTCTATCCAGTTTCTACCGTTGTGTTTCACGTTGCATACCTGGAATCCATCCTCATAGCCAAGAAACTCGGCGTGGATATCTGCCTGATGGTCGATCCCGTAGCTGAAAACCGGTGAAAATGAGTGCTGGCTAAGTTCACGGGCCCCCTCATCATCCGCACAGACTACCAGGCGTCCATCTTTCGGAATCTGACGTAGCATGAAACGAAAGGCGCGTTTGATCTCATCCAGATCTCGATAAATATCGCCATGATCGAATTCGACCGATGTCACCACCGCCACTTCCGGCAGATAATGAAAGAACTTGGCCCGTTTGTCGAAGAACGCGGTATCGTATTCATCGCCTTCGATCACGAAAGGAGCGTTCGCAGCGCCCAACGCTGCGGAATACTGGAAATCCAACGGTTGCCCACCAATGAAATGCCCGGAGTTCAGTCCCGCTCGATCCAACAGGAAGGCTGTCAACGCCGTTGTCGTGGTCTTGCCATGTGTGCCACAAACTGCCACCGGGCGACGTTTGCGTAGCACATGCTCTTTCATCCATTCCGGCAGGCTCTGATATTTCATGCGTGCGCGCAACGCTTCTTCCACCTCTGCATTACCACGGCTCAACACATTTCCCAAGAGTACTACATCAGGATTCCAGGCCAGGTTCTCAGCAGCATAAGAATAGCTGACTGGAATGCCAAGCTCCTCTACCATCAGGGATGTGGGAGGATAAAGCGGGTTGTCACTGCCACGCACCTCCCAGCCCAGATCAATCGCCAAACGTGCCCCGGCGACCATCGCTGTACCACCAATCCCGGAAAAATGTATTTTGGGTTGCATCCTTTTTGTCCTTCTCTGAAAGTCAGGTTTAGCACAAAGAGCATCTATATAGCAACTAACTTTACAATCAGCAATGTTTGCGTTGAAGTGAGTGATAATCTACAATACGAGCGTTTCTTTTGAGTTGCGATCAGGATAACTCACGCGTATCGTTTTTTTAGCTTAGGTATAAAATAATAATAGTTTAGCCTGCTTCAGCAGGCTCTTCTTAGCACCCGGCTTTAGCCGGGGTGTTCGTAGTGTTAAAGATATGACGAGCGCCCTTCAGGGTGCTTTCCTGAATCGCGATTTATACCAGGTAAGCACGCTAAAGCGCGCTCGGAATGGTTGTTGGCCTCATTTCACCCCGGCTAAAGCCGGGTGCTAAAAAGAGCAGGCTAAAGCCTGCTAATGAAGATTCTAATGAAGATTCAGGTGAAGATTCAATGTAGATTCAGGCGAAGATTCAATGTAGATTCAGGCGAAGATTCAATGTAGATTCAGGTAAAAATTAGCACACATACATTACATCAACATCATCTAAATCACCATATTATCCTTGAGTTTGCCTTCTCTATTTCAATTTATACTAATCAGTATCTCCCATCACAATTACTTTGCCAACAGATTGGTATTGAACTGGATCAGAATGGACGACCTGGTCAACCAGTCGTCGGATTTCCAGTCAAAACGATCTGAGCTGACAGAACTGTTACTGGAATTAGGTGAACTGATCCCGATTTGATCCTTTTCGTCGCCTAACCCTTTGGTGCTTGCGAAAGGCGCCACACGCCAGAATATGGAAAATCCATAGAGCTGTTCGAGCCTAAGTTCAAATCCCGCTTCCTGCAGCAAAGTGCCATCTGCATCAAACGGAAGATCAGGATCCGGAACATAAGCAACAGCGCCGAAAATCCCGTATCGCATGTGATCAAGCAACCTGTTATATGGCTTATTCCCTGTTCTGCGCCATTTTGATGGCAGCTTACGATCAAGGGAAATTCTTCCAACGGTAAATGTGTTTGCCGCATATACTCCCTGGTAAGAGACCAGCGCTCCGGCTACCGTGGGACGTGGAATTGCTGTCGCTTGCTGATAGTTCATAGCCGAAGGCCCGACTGCGGGGTGATCTATCAGCATATAGGGCGCGTTGTAATTCAGCGTCGGACGAAACATTACAGGAAGGCCGCCGCCGCTGAAAAGCTGCCGCCCTTCCACGATGGTTCGCCAGCCTCTGCCAATATTACGGTTATAGACAGCCTCAAGCTGTAACATGGAATAGGCGGATTGTGCCATACCCTCTATCTCAATACTGTTCTGGAAAGTAATACGGATACGATTATACCATGGTCCTTCTCCAACACGTCCGGTAGCCTGGTACATCATCCGCATGAAAGACAATTTTTCAACAGCGCCGGCATGGGTTGCCAACAGGTAATTTCGGTACCGGTTCTCACGTGATTTCCATGATCTCTGCCACCCGGCAAGCGCCCACTGAAGATCGTAAACCATCCCTCCCTGAATTACTATTTCACCAGGATGATACCCTGTACCAAGCGGAACTGTAGTTTCCACCAAACCGGAAATCGGTTCAGCGAAATCTTCCCAGTTATTGCTATAAACAGGATGATACTTGGAATTCAAATCGAATATGGGTTTCGTTGAGCTGACCATTACTATTGCATGCGCTTTATTCCGTTTTTCCATGTAGGAACTTCTCAGGGAAAACCCTGCGCCGAACTCATAATAAGGATGATACCCGAAGGCAGGCGAAATCGTGACTCGATCCTTATCAACCGGTATGGGTGGAAGTGGCGCTAATCCCCAATCCCACAGGTATTCAGAAGACACAGATGTACGTTTACCCGAGGTGAAGCTGCGATGATTATCCTGTGGTCTCCTGTCCGTATAACGATGTTCCGGATCAAGAAAAACAACTTCCGGCTTTGCTTTCGAAAGAATCAGCGTCTCAACTTCATAGTCCGATTCTGGCTGATGAAGCTGATCCCAGGTTCCCCAACGGTCAAATCCTGGCAACGACGGATCAGTCGGTAGGAAAGCAATTTCTCCAAATGCCGTATCGCCTACGGTTGTTACAATTGCCAGACGCAACGGTAAACGAACCTCGCCGATACGTTTAACCGAAATACTGACCTTCCAGCCATCCTCTACCCTTTCAACATCCGTACCAGCAATCTTATAGTCGATATCACCATCATCGTAAAGGAACTGTTTGAAGAACCAGCCCAATGGCTGCCCGGTCCCCTTGCTGAATGAGGCGATCATATCTTCTTCGGTGATATGGGTCAGCTTGTTATCAGCGTAGTAGGTCCGCATACCATTCCGGAACCGTTCCTCGCCAACCACACCACAAAGCGCATTGAGCATCACCGGTGTTTTATAATAGGTAGATACTCGCAATTGATGATAATCTTCTGCTACATCCGCCCCACGCACCATCGGGAGGTCTTCGCCATCCAACACCGATTCCAGGTAAGGCCGCGCTCCCCTTTCCACATCATCACGAATCTTAAATGTCTTCGAAAACAGGCCACGAGTGATTTCCTGTTCACGATTCCACGGGGTTCCTTCAAATCGTTCTATCAACTGCTGTTCTACAAATGTGGTGAAACCTTCATCCAACACCGGAGCATCAACCGAACTCGAATGCAGGATCATGGGCGTGTAATTGTGAATCACTTCGTGCATCATCACATAACGGTAGCCCGGAGTTTCGCTACTCATCATGGTCAACGTGGGATACTCCATCGCAGACCAGCTATCCGTGGCAGTCACACGTGTCCAGGGATACTCCCCGTAAATCTCTTCCAGTTGCCCGATAGTCCAGCCACAGATCTCCGCAGCATCATCCCATTGTTTCTGACGTCCCCGTCGGACAAAGGACCACGCCTCATACCCATCATACTCAACACGATCTATCACAAAATTCGGGTCCGCCGCAAACGCCACATCCGGCACATTCTCAGCCACATAAATCCAGGTAACCAGCCGATCTCCCTCTTCTCCGCCCGGAATCGGAATCGGATCAGGATTATTGATAGACAATCCTTCCAGTCGTTCCGGCGGAAGAACCTCCTCTTCGTTGACCAGCTCGCCCGAAGCGGCTACGATGAAACGGTTGGGGACTGTATAGTGAACCTCGAACGTACCGAACTCACCAAAAGCTTCCGCGGTGCCGAAGTAGCGGTTTACGGTCCAGCCGTAATCCGGTGTGTAAGGGCAGATGCTCGGATACCAGTAAGCGCCTTTGTACTGGCCGCTCATATACCCGATGCGCATCATCGCGCCCCCCGAGGGAAATCGCGTGGTAAAGGACATGGTAAACTGGGCCGAATCGCCGGGCAGGATTCCCGGGATCAGGTCCAGTCGTCCAATAGAACCATCCTGTACGAAGATGACGCCTCGTCCTTCGGCGACCACTCCATGAACCTTCAGACTTCCCCAGTGCTGCTCGGGCACATTCGCCAGACGGTTCTTTCGGCCACGATATTCCACCTCATCCGACGGACTTCCGGGATGAAGCGCTTCCGGTGGAAGACGGAACCACAGGGTAGCCAATGTATCAGGCGAGTTGTTGATATAGGTGATGCCTGCTTCCCCGGTGACTGACTGCAAAGAGTCAACCAGGGTCACCTTCATCAGGTAGTTGACCTCTTGTTGCCAGTCAGGATTAGAAGCATAGTTCAGGGATGGAAGAAGCAGGAATGCAAGAATAACGAACGCGATACGTAAGGAAAACGTAAAGCGATGCTTGAATAAAGGGCTCATGTCAGTCCGTAAAGTTCGTCCGCAAAGCTCGCTTGTTTCAGGTTCAGTTCTCGTTCTTTACTGGTAAGGAAGTAGTTCGGTGAAAGCTCGATAATACAATAGGAGCGTTCCAGTTCAATGGCCGCGTGAAGCGTGGAGCCGGACCCGGCAAAAGGATCAAGCACCAGTTCACCTTTCTTCGTGCTCTTCTGCATTAAAAACTTGAGCAATTCTACCGGTTTCTCAGTAGAATGAGTCAACCTTTTCGAGGATACTTTCGGGGTAAAAACAACATTCGACGCACGCTTTCCGAACAGCTCGCGCCGTCCCTTATGTGCGTAAATAATCCATTCGTCCTGCGGAGCGTAATCCCCCTTCAAGTCTCCGCTGCCGTGATTATTCTTCACCCAGATCAGGGTACGTTTCAGCTTGAACCCGGCATCCTGAATAGCGGATACAAACATGGGGTAGGTATCATGACGGCAGAAACAATAAAAATGACGGTTATTCTTCAGGACACGGTAGGATTCTTTGGCGAACTTCGGAATCCAGTCACTGCTGTTGTCATTCTGGAGATGCTTGAACTTTGGATTTTTCACCCGACGGTTTGACTTGTAGGCAATGGCATACGGCGGGTCGGTCAGGATCAGGTCAGCCGTCTCGTCGGGCATATTGCCCAGGGTGTGCATGTTGTCGCCGTAATGGACGGAATTGTCCCATGTTCCCCGGTAATCGAGATGTTCATGCCATTTTCGAAGTTCAAGTTCCGCTTCAAGATCGCCTTCGACTTCACGTTCAGCCGTAGGTTCTTCCAGCTTACGTTTTCCGTTCCCGTTGGTTGGGCTCGGTTCCGGTTCCAGACCGGGGAAAAACAGGCTTTCACTTTCGAAACTGGCCGGGTCAGTCATCCATCCACCCTGTATGCTTTGCTACCGATCCTTCAGAAATTCTTCAATCTCTTCTTTGACTGGAAGCTTGCCCCTTCCACCAAGGGCACCAATCCCCAGCGCTGCGGTTGCCGATGCCCAGCGAACACATGTCGGCACATCCCATCCTTCGATGATGCCATGCAGAACGCCAGCATGAAACAAGTCGCCCGCACCTGTGGTGTCAACCGGATCAACTTTAAACGATGGCAACCACTGTACCTGATCACCCCAGGCCGCCACACATCCGGCAGAACCATTGGTAATGATCACCAGCTCAGGGCCGTAATCACGCAACCGCCGCACTACCTGGAACAAGTCCATTTTGCCGAACATTTCACGGCTGTAAGTCACAGGACCGATCAGGTAATCGACCGCTTGAAGCTGCTCTTCCATCCTCGGACGAACCGCTCCGGCATCGAACATCACCTTGCCGCCGTGCTCGCGAACAATTCGCGCTGCTTCCAGGTTGGCATCCGCTTCCCATCCATCCATAAGGAGGAAAGCACAAGATTTCAACTCGTTACAAGGTAACTCATCCGGGGAGAGCGGCGCAATAGTTCGATCAAGAACAACTGTACGTTTTCCCGTTTTCTGTTCAATCCAGAGAAACGCCCGTGGGGTGCGGTGTTCAGGCCTCTCTATCATATGATCACAATCAACGCCGAGCTTCTTATTTTCACTAACTATCTGTTTTCCCTGGGGGTCATTGCCCACAACTGCGCTCAGGCATGTCTTGTGCCCCCACAAACTCAACTGGGCTAGAGCGTTCGGAACGGGGCTGCCCGGCCCTTCGAAAGTGGCGATAGCTTCATGTTTGGTATTGTTGTCAGGGTAGGTTGCCAGGAGTACGGCGTAGTCGAAACAGGCGCGTCCAACTCCCACTACATCCAGTCGTCTTGTTGTTGAATCATTGCCCATCAGGTTCAGTACCCTTTGCAGCTTGTCCGGATGGTACCAGTCCGGGTTCAAACGGGGCTACGAAATAATCTTCTATCAAGCCGGCCGCTTTCATGGAATCGGCTATGCTTCGTGCGGAATCGCTCGTGGTAAACCGCCCTGTCCGCACGCGGAAGAATTTTGAGCCCTCAGCAACAGGTTCAACCAGGTAAGCGTCCACACCTTTCCCACGCAGATCAAATGTCTGTGCTTCTGCCGGCCCACGGTTGCGGTGTGCTGCCACCTGTATGGTATACGGTTGATCGGAAATATACGGTCCCGGTGGGGTTAATGAAGAGGTTACTGCGTCATCATCGACGGCAGGTCCGCCAGTAATCATGGATATAATGACGATCAGAACAATCAGAGCGCCAAGGGAACTTCCGGTAATCAACCAGATTCGTTGTGGTACGTTCTTCAGCTTCTCGCCATATCCGGCAAGGTTCTCTTTCCAGGAAGGTAGCCGGTAATACTCACTTTCGTCTTCCAGTTCAGTCGAAATCGGCTCTGACTCGTCACTACCTGGCGCATCTTCCCAGGCTGGCGATAGTTTCTCAGCTTCCTGGAATTCATCAATCACCTGCTCTGATTCTTCCGGGAACTCTGGCTCTTCTTCCGCTGCCACACTATCAAAAGAATCAGCAATCGTACCTTTTGCTGTATACTGTTCTATTCGAGGTGCTTGCGGCTGCGAAGCTGCATTCCTGTCACCCGGACGCCAAACCTCCTCTTCAACAGGCAATTCATCTTCAAATTCCTGCGCGGGAAGCTTCTCGCCCAATTCCAATAATGCGCTTGCAAGCTCAGTTTCACGGTTGTTTCGCTGCAGCACACGCCCGATTCGAGTCATTTCACGTCGGATACCGTGAATAGCCTCCCCCGATTCAACCGCATCCAGGTAAACAATCCCGGCGAACTCATCAGCACGGCGTGTCTCCACGAATCGGTTCACCAGGTACGGCAACAGCACGGGCTTCAGCGACGCATCAAGACGATACGCCTTTGCGCATAACGACTCGAACAGCGTGCGTTGCTGTGGAGTAAAGATTTCAGAACCGAGCTTGAAACCTTCACGCGCCAGCATCAGGACTGCATCTTCTGTTGGCGAGAGTATTGAAGCCAACTCTATTCCGAACAGGATCGCTGTCTCCGGTGGACGGTCTTCTGCCAGCAGCATTTGCTCAAGCTGTTCAAGTGTTTCCGGTGAGTCTTCTATTAGTGGAAGACTTAGCGCGTAAAGTTCCCATGTCCATTCATCGCTGCACTGATAACGAATCAGGCTGCGCGTCCATTCTTCCAGGTAAGTACGTAGACGCGCCTTGCTCAACAGTGGTAGTGTCCACGGCCCAAGAATGCATCGAATTCCAGCTTTCACCAGTTGTTCGCGACGATACTCATCGTGATCCAGTTCACCGGACGCCAACGGCAACCAGAACCGGCTCCATCGTTGAGCATTCCATACTTCCACCAGGACAAAGCCGATAATCCATCCAAAAAGCATGGGAACCAGGACCGCAAGCACAGTTCCCGCAACACTGTTGGCGCTGTCATCGAGTAGCCAGAAAGCGTTGACCAGGAATAACCCCATCCCCAACATAGTGCCGAAAAAGAAACGCAGAACCAGTGCCGCTATCCACCTCATCGCGCACCTCGCACAACATTGGGCTGGCGCGTGGCATCGGTGGAATCTGTGGGCAGCGGTTGCAGACTACCCTGTGGCAGTTCAGTACCAATGGGAACAGCGACTTTCATGACACTGTCACCGGGCGCATGAGTTTCTATCCCGGTCCGTTCGTGGACATAGCGAAATTCGATCCCTTCCGGGACATCGAAGTCGCGGGGAGGCTCACCTTCAGTCGCACGAGCCATGAACCTTGCCCAGACTGGAAGACCGCCGCTTGCGCCGGTGATATTGCCCACACCGGGAATACGCATGGAACGGTTATCGTCAAATCCAACCCAGGCACAAGCGGCAAGGCGTGGCGTTGCGCCAAGGAACCAGGAATCACGATAGTCGTTAGTTGTGCCGGTCTTTCCGATTGCCGGATGGTTAAAACCGTAGCGACGCACACCGATTCCTGTTCCCTCTTCTACAACCCCCTTCATCATATCAACCAGCATGTACACCGTTTCGGGGTTGAATTTCGTGGTAGCGCTGACAAAATGCTCTTCCAGCACAATACCACGGTTATCCTCCACCCTGCGAATTATAAAGGGCTCGACCACTTCACCGAGGTTGGCGATTGAAGCAACCATGCCCGCCATTTCCACCGGTAGAACCGGGGCGGTGCCAAGCGCTATCGCGTAATGGGGCTCGATTTCGGTTTTCACACCCAGCCGGTGCAATGTTTTTATCATGCCTTCAGGCTTGACCTTGTAAATCAACGAGGCAGCCACGGTGTTTATCGATTGCTCCAAAGCGCTTTTCAGGATAAGTGGTCCCTGGTGCTTGCCACCGAAATTTCTCGGCTTCCAGTCTGCCGCGCCGGGGATCTTAATCGTAATTGCAGAATCCACAACGACTGTTGCAGGTGTATAGTGCAGCTTCTCAATCGCCGTCAGATACAAGGAAGGTTTCAGAGACGATCCCTTATTCCGCATCGGGGAAAGCGCACGGTTGAACTGGCTGCGTTGCCAGTCACGTCCGCCGACAATCGCTTTCACTGCACCTGTTGCCGTTTCAACTGCTACCAGCAATCCCTGCGGATATTCGGATAGCTCTTCGGATGACGCTTTACTGTATTCGGTTTCAAGGCCAAAGCGCTGATCCAGATCGCTCAAAGCCTGTCTGACCGCATCTTCCGCATACCCCTGCAACAGTGGATCGACAGTTGTATAGACCTTCAAGCCGCCGTGGTAGACAACATTGTCGCCATAGGTCTCTTCCAACTGATCCAGAACGGCATCAAGGAAATAACTGCCACGATTCCCAGTGCTAGATTGCGGTTGAATATGCAACAGCGTATCGGCCACAGCAGCGTCAGCCTCATGCTGGGTGATGTAGCCAAGTTTCGCCATACGGCTGATAATCCAGTTACGTCGCGTGAGTGCGCGATCCGGATGACGATAGGGATTGTAGCGACTCGGGCCGTTGGGCAGTCCTGCCAATAATGCGGACTGAGTCGGTGTCAGGTCTGCTGCGTGTGTACCGAAATAGTGCTTGGCGGCTTCCTCTACCCCATCAATGCGGGGTCCGTAAGGAATCCAGTTGCAGTATGCCGCCAGGATTTCATTCTTCTCGAACTCGTTCTCGATTTCCAGCGCGACCAGCATTTCACGGAATTTCCGCGTGATCGTCTTCTCAAAGGAGAAAAACAGGTTCTTGGCCAATTGCTGGGTAATGGTGCTACCACCACGTGAACGCTGTCCAAGCAGAACTCCCGCAACAGCTTTCACCAGCGCCGGTTTATCAATGCCGGGATGTTTGAAGAAGGCGTCATCTTCCGCAGAAATAACCGCGTTGAAGAAATGCGGCGAGATACGGTCAGGCGGAACCGCTTTGCGTCCACCAAGCTGAACCAGCAGACTGCCATCGGAAGCGTAAATCTGGGTCGGGGTCACAGCGGTCAATTGCTCCAGGCGTGTCGGCACCTTGGGAATATCACCGGAGATCATGCTCACGGTAATGAAAATGGTAGCCAATCCCAGGGTCACGCAGCCGGTTGCGATCCAGAGTAAAGCCGTTATCCAGGAACGGAGATTATTCATCGTCCTCCCTCCTGAAACAGGCTCAAGTCCATCATGCCGGAAAACAGTTCGCTGGCAACCTGGTCATCGATCCAAATCGTATAGGTTTTTAATGACCCGGCCTGGTCAACTTCGAATCCAAGCGCCCGCTTTCCTTCGACAACCTCTTTGGATACACCGACACGACTCAAACGCCCGTCAAGATTGGCGACCCAATCTCCCGGCAAAGAGAACTGGTTACGTGAACGAATCTCGCGAATCGCAGTAAAGAACACGTCCGCCGCGAAAACCCGTCCCATATACGTGGTATTGTCATCAAGACTGCCCGGAACAGGAGCATGATAATCGGACAACTGCTCAAAGAAGAGCTGCCCAAGAGTAGCACTGGAAAGAGCAAAATTCTGCTGGTTCACGAAATAAACACGTATTCCGATATGTTCGTTCCGGAAAATCACCCGCTGCCAGCGGCCTTCCGAACGAATGCGAAGCAGGTCAACCGGGTCGATGATCACATGCCTCATAAACGAAGGTAACGCAGCGTACAATTCAAGAAAACGTCCGGTTGATATCGATAGCGCCCCATGCTGCCGAATCAGGTCCGGTAGTTTTTCCCAGTCGGTAAACGAAGCCGCTGCGTACTGACGCTGGTCCACTTCCTCTACCAACTGGCCCAGCTCACGGTCCGCTTCCGCCTGTTCCTGGTCCAGCTCCCACCCGGTTCCCACAGCCGGACGTACGCCGTTGGTCCAGCTCATGTAATTTCCAAGAGCGAACTCGATCGGACTCCAGACGAACTCGACGATGACGACAAGAAAAGATACCAGCAGAAGAAAAGCAGGCAGTTTCCACCCGGAACGGTCCACCTCGGCAAACCGACTGGCGCGTTTCACCAGGTTTCTCTCGTTGTTCAGGGGGAAGGTGGCCATAGAACTGGATCTTGTATCGGTTTCAGTTGTGCCAGAAGATACGCTTTCAGCGCGGCAAATTCACCACCTGCGGCCAACATTCCGGCATAAGCTACAACCGGAAACCATTTCAGGACAGGTTGTATCAATCTTGAACCACGAGGTGTATGCCGCTTGAAAAACAAACGGTTAGTCAGACTTCTATAGGTCATCTTGAAAACGGTGCGTCCACCACCGGAACTCTGCGATATCCGGTGTACCAGGTGAGCGTTGGACACCACATGCAATTGCACACCCTGCGAACGTGCCCGTACCGACCAGTCCACATCTTCGGTATACATGCCGTAACGGGTATCCATCGGCCCGGCAAGCCGCCACGCATCCGCATGCGCCAGCCAGCAACAACCGGTCAGGTAGGCTGTTGGTCCATCAAAACGATGCGCCATTGCCATGGGACGCTTTACTCCGGTATGCCCGATCCAGGCAAACGGCCACATGATATAACCGCCTGCATACCAGATCATATCCACCGGATCTTCGAAGAAAATCACCGGACTCACTGCCCCGGGACCGTTTTTCCAGACTTCATCCAAACGCTGATGAAGCTTTCCCCGCATCCCCTTCTCTACCCTGACATCAGGATTGATGATACCAATGAAATCAAAACCTTTTTTCAGCGCCCACTTGATGCCACGGTTATTCGCTTCTGCAAATGACAGGTTTGCTTTATTGTCTATATAGTGTACACGCTCAAGCTTTTTTGCTACTCGGTGACCTGAACCATCTTCTGAACCGTTATCAACCAGAACGAGCCGGTCTTCAACACCCAGGTCAGCCAGCACAGATTTTGCCGAACAGCAGGTCTCTTTCCCGCCATTATGGTTCACCATTACAAATGCAGTGCGACGACTCATCACAGTTCCCCGGTAATCTGGTCCGTTAACCGGTTCCAACTGAATCGGCTCTTGACGATCTGCATGATGGAGGAAGTCAGGTGCGGTGACTGGTAGCGTTCATCATTCATGACACGTTCAATCGCGGCGGTCAATTCGCCCGAATCACCCGGCGCAGACAGTTCGCCCAGCACACCCGGCTCAATAACATCCGGTAATGCGCCTACAGAAGTGGCGACCACGGGTGTCCCACATGCCAGCACCGCCATGGCCATCCCGCTTTGGGTGGCATCACGATACGGTAGTACTACCGCATCTGCGGCACGGATATGCAAAGCCAGATCTTCATCAGATAAATACTTGTTGTTCAGTGTAATACGTTCGCGTACCCTGCTTTTCTTCACCTGATGCCTGTATTTATCGAAATCATCATAAAATTCACCAGCAACCAGCAGTTGTGCCTTCTCGTTATTCAGCTTGCCGAAAGCATCAATCAACAGGTCAACACCCTTGTATTTCCTTACCAGGCCAAGGTGCATCAGAATGGGAACATCCGGCGATAAATCCAGCTTCTTTCGTGCAGCCTGTTTGGATATCCCCTTGATATAGGTTGTGTACCGATCGTAAAGCGGATGTGGCACAAACACAGAACGGGTATAGGGCGAAATCTCCGACAAGACTTCCTGCTCGCTTGAGCCACCAACGACAACCAGGTCGGCACGCTTGAACAACTGGCGATTCAGCATCTTTCCGAGCCACTGATGTTCATGAGGTAGAACATTGTGAGCAATGATCACCAGTCCGCGAACACTTTTTACCCTGCTGATATCCCAGAGTGTGGGCACAAAGAAGGGATGCCACAAATGCATCACCAGGCGGTCTATCGCAACACGTTGGAATAGTAAGCGCGCATCTTTCCAGGTATGACGATGCCAGGGAATCAGCATTGCCTTGGAACGGGGCGTCGGTTCTGCATCCGGGTCCTGTTCCGAGCTTCCCGGAAACAGGAAGGGCGGGTAAAGACGGTGAAAGCTGATAGGATAGACAATGTGTCCATTCTCGCGAAGGTTTTCCACGAGGGAGGCATTATAATGCGAGATCCCTCCCCGTAACGGCGGCAACGGACCTACGATACCGATTTTCATTGAAGATCACGCTCCTTGTCCTGTTTGCTCTGAATCTGTAGCTGCATGTTCATACGCATATGACTGATCAACTCACTGATCAGGCCAAGGGAGAAGAATTGCATTCCGACAATCACCAGCAGAATTCCCAACGAGAACAAGGGGCGGTTGCCAATCCATATCCCCATAAACCAGCCAACTGTAAGGTATGCCAGAATAACGAATCCAAGTGCGAGACACACCATACCGATGCTGCCGAACAGGTACATCGGGCTGAAAGTGAAACGTGTCAAGAATGTCACAGATAATAGATCAAACAGCCCCTTGATAAAGCGTGTGAAGCCGTACTTTGTCACCCCCCACTTGCGCGGATGATGTGTGACAGACAGTTCTCCGACTCGCCAGCCCTGGGCATGGGCCAGAATCGGGATGAAACGATGAAGCTCACCATAAACGCGGATGCTTCCCACGACTTCACGTCGATATATCTTCAAACCACAGTTGAAATCATGCAGCTTGACACCGCTGGTCACACGTGCCATGAAGTTGAAAACCTTCGAAGGAAATGTCTTATCCAACGGATCATGGCGCTTCTCTTTCCACCCGCTGATCATGTCATAACCTTCTTCAATCTTGGCAATCAGGCGGGGAATCTCTTCCGGATCATCCTGAAGGTCCGCATCCATGGTGATGATATATTTGCCTCGCGCAAGCCGGAATCCGGTATCGAGCGCATCCGATTTACCACGATTTCGCTTGAAATGATGCACTTCTACCCGTTCATCTTCCCGGGCCATCTTGTCGATGATGTCTGCGCTACCATCACGACTGCCGTCGTTGACGAATAGAATCTGAGTCGGAATCTTCTCCCGCTCAAGAACCTTATCAAGGGCTTCCTTGAGATGCGGTAACGCCTCTTCCTCGTTGTACAAAGGAATGACTAAAGTCAGGACCGGGTTCATGAATTTGGTCTCTTAAACGTGAACGGGTTATCCCGCCATGTGGGATTCACTTTACAGCTCTCAACCTTGATCTCCACCTCCATGGGAATTATCCCGGGCGACTGGAGTGTAATGCTCTTTGGAATATATACACCATCTTCAACTGTAAAATCATGATATTTCTTTTCCAAAAGCAAGACACCGCCGGGAGTGGACCAGGATTCCCTGACCACACGACGCTGTCTTGGTTGAATCACATATTGGTGCAATTGCATATCGTCAAAAACATCCAACACCCACAAGGAATCACTACCCAATACATTAAAATTTAAGACCTTCGAATCGTTATCACCGGGTATAGCAACCGGACTGAAGATTACAAAGGGGTCTTCGGTGGGTAGTGGAATCCCGGTGAGCTTTTCCAGATCCAGCGTATCCAGATTTCCGGAATATATTTCACCGCTCCCGACAAGGATCTCGAATTCCCCTTCGTTCAGGACTAGCGAACCCGCAGCCATATTGAACGGCCCGTTCAGGTCTATGGAAAGCTTGTCCGGCGATTCAAGATAGCAGGAGCCGAACAGTCCTCCACCAAAAACGCCAGCCTGGAAGGAAATCGAGAATCTTGACTCGTAGCGTTCAACCTGCTTGTAGTGAGCCTGGATCATGAACCTGGCTTCAGATACGGAAGGCGGCGGCACAGGCATGTCCTTAACCGTCCTGGAAGTACATCCCATTCCAAACACGGTCAGAATTACCATTGTGGCCGTTATCAGGCGGGAACGGCCGCGTGTATTGGGTTTACTCCTCCCCCAACTTTTCGGAAAGAACAGCTTCATCACCCCCATATTCCAATGCTTTCCGCCACATGTCGCGTGCTTTTTCCTGATCACCCAATTCAGCGTAAACATCGCCCAGATGTTCAAGGATTTCTGCGTTTTCCCCGGAACGCTCATACGATTGTTCCAGGTAGCCTATAGCCTGCTCCGGCCTACCCATCTTGAATAACAGCCACCCCTTGGTATCAAGATAGGAAGAATTCTCCGGCTCTATATCCAGAGCGATGTTTACATGGTCAAGCGCAATTTCATAATCACGTCCCCATACGGCAAGAAGATAGGCATAGTTGTTGTTCAACAGCGCGTTTTCCGGAGCCAGTTCAAGCCCATGTTTATACGCCGCCGCACCATCCTCCCAGCGCCCGAGTTCGTGATACATGTGCCCAAGGTTTATCCAGGGCTCCGCATTTGTGCTATCCAGCTCTGCCATACGATACAGATAGCTTTCGGCTTCATCGTATCGTTCCATATCCATGTATAGCAAAGCGCTATAGCCAAGCAGATCTGAATTTTCAGGAATAACCAGTTCGCTTGCTTTGATCAGGGAATCCGTCTTCGCCGTATCCCCATGCATGTAATTCAATTGAATGCGCCAGATCCAGTATTTACTTGAATCAGGTTCCAATTCAGCAGCAACAGCCAATGCCGAATCAGCACGGGTCGTGTCGCCGGTATCCAGGTACAGACCGGCAATGGCAAACGGGATCAGATCATCATTGGGTTCCAGTTCGCTCATTTTCTTATAGGTTTCAATGGCACGATCATACTTGTTCATCATGCTGAGGATGGTCGCCTGACGCACCAGGAGATCCATGTTCAACCCTTCAAGCTCCATCACTTTATCATAACAATCAACAGCCGCAGTGGTGTTGCCGCGACGAACATACAACGAAGCCAGTGTGTACCAGGCATCGGCGTTGTCCGGCTCAATTTGTGTCAGCTCTTTGAAGGTATTAAACGCTTCTGTATACCTGCCAAGGTCAAACTGGATTTCGCCCAGCATCTGCAGGATTTCAGTATTATCCGGGGCAATTTCCCTGGCGCTGACCAGAGTTTTCAGCGCATTGTCATAGCCACCAAGGTTTTTGAAGCTTTCCGCCAGGCCGATGTATATCGTAACCTGTGAACTATCCTTGGCCAGTGCTTTGGAATAGTACTTGGCAGCGTTAAAATAGTCACCCTGTGATTCTGCGACTGACGCAGCGACCACATAGTTGATAACTTCCTGGCTAAGTTCTTTTTTTTCTTTATCCTGTGTAGCCTTTTCTTCTGCCAGAGGCCTGTCATGGCGTCCGCCGGCTGATCCGGCGCACCCAATCCCCAGGACAAGTACAATCATCAGTAGTCCGGCCAGGACTACCCGAACATGTCTAGTTTGTGACAATGCGTAAGACATCATAGTATGCGACTACTATCGTTAGAATGATGATCAAAGCGAGACCTATCTGCTGAACTATCAATTTGACACGGTTTGAGATTGAGCGTTTAATCACGGCCTCAATCGTTGCCACCACCAGGTGCCCGCCATCCAGCATGGGCACAGGCAGAATGTTGAAGAATCCTATCGCAATTGAAATAAAGCCGATAAAACTGATAAATGTTACCCATCCGGCACGCACTGTTTCACCGGACATATGCACAATGCCAACGATGCCGGTAAACTCCTTCACCGAAGCCTTGCCGGTTATCAATCGTGAAATGCTCTCGAGGCTTAATCCAAGATAGCGTACTGTAAGCTTTGTCCCCTCGGCAAGCGCAGTAAACGGGCCAACAGACTGCATCTCAACCTGCGGACCAATACCGATCAACCCGACTTCACGAACGCCATCGGCCGAAGGCTGCTGTGCCGCTTCGGTAAACATGATGGCAGAAAGGGTATCAGCGCCACGTACCCAGGTAACACTCAGCGAATCATGCGGACGGGGATGGACAGCCTGGGTGATATCTTCCCATGATCTGATCAGTTCGCCATCAATGTTGATAATTCGGTCGTTTTCCTGCAATCCGGCACGTGCGGCCGGATACTCTTCCATAATACCGCCAATGACCGGTTCCTCATTGACAACGGCTTTGCCTTCATAGAGTACGATGAAAGAATAGATACCTATTCCCAGCAGGATGTTCATGATAACGCCTGCCGTAAGGATAAACGCCTTCGCGAAATATCCTTTCGACATGAATTCATCATCGCCGCCGGTTATCGTTTCCTCATCCATGGATTCGTCAATCATACCGGCAATTTTCACATACCCGCCAATAGGCACCCATCCCAGCTTGTATTCTGTATCGCCACGTTTGAAGCTCCACATCTTGGGCGGCATCCCGATAGAGAATACATCAACACGCACTCCCATCAGCCGTGCTGCTAGGAAATGGCCCAATTCGTGGACGAATACAACCACCCCAACCACGGCGATAAAGCCGATGATACTGGGAAGGAATCCTGACAAGCCTGCCTGCAGTGACTCTAACATTGGTCTTAATCCGTACTATTCCGTTTCAAACTTCGTAAACCGTACTGTTCAGAATAGTAACCTCCTGAACTGTCGATTAGAATACCGTACCTGCAAAAATGATACGCGGCGGGGACAGTTCAGTTCCTGACTGTCCCCTGCCGCGACTTGCTCTCGAAAACTCTTCAACCGGGATCAACCACCAAAATAGATCCCCGCCTGAATGTTCAGGAAATTCTGTGGCGTTTCCGGTTCCTGCGATGTGAAGATGTAATACTTGGCAGTTACCCTGAAGCCAATCGGGAATACCGGTGGTTTAATCTTCACGCCGGTAATGATGTGAAATCCAAACTTGGGATCAAGATTGATGTAATCTTTCGGGTCAATGTCGGACTCATCGGCGCTTTCGATATTGTCCTGCAGCATCTCTCTGCCAATAGCCGGCTGGAAAAGATGTACGCTGAGTCCACCACCGATGAAGACCTTGGCAATACTGGCAACCGGTGGGAATCCCAACGGTGAGATGAATGCGCTGACATCACCGCCAACACGCAGGTACATCACATCCTGGTCAACGATATCACCCTGTGTCTGTCCTGCAACCTGCCCCGGGATAAAACGAATGTTATACCCGGCAAAAGCGGTTTCAAGACTGGCCTGGAGATCTACCAGGGGAAGCATGTTGAAGGTCAGGTCAATCCCGATACACATGGGATTGCTGGATGCATCACGCAACAGGCTGGAATTGGTCGTGGTTGTAACATCATCATTGCTGAACCGGAAAGATTGGGTGGCGCCATCAATCTTGGCCATATCCCAACCGACATGAATCCCAAATCCAGCATACGCTCCTGAAGCGGCCAGCATGATCATCAATACAGCAACACTTTTAGCAACTATCTTCATCCCGTCTCCCTCAATGTTGGTGGTTACGAAACCTGAATATCAACATTCAAACTATCACGTTTATGTTCAGGAACATTGAACTCTGAAATAAAGCTCCGGCACAGGACGTCTCGCAACTCTCCGACAGAACAGGTCAAGCCGGCCGAGGTCAGCGATATGGTCCGTTTACGCATCGTGTCGCTGATCCGTACCCGAGCCGCATCGTCCAGTCCCGAAAGCACATTGACCAGCTCAAGATGCTCGTCGGTCACCAGGATTGATCCATGCTGCAACACTGCGTTTTTCCCGCGTCGCTGAGCGCTTCCAACAACCTTTCTGCCGTCAATCTGCACTTCATGCTTTGTGGCGCTGGAAAAACACAGCTTCGGTAAATCCCCTGCGAGTTTCCCTAATGCTTTCTCTTCGGCAGTCTCGGCAGGAATCCCGATTGACCGAAAGCCACGGATCAACGCATTACTGACACGATTATACACACCGATATGCAGTGGACTTCCCGCATCAACTCCCTTCGCAGCGATGGAGATGCTGTAAACCAGGTCACCCTTGTGCAGAACTGCGCGTCCTCCGGTCGGCCGTGGTTCAATGTCAAACCCCGCTTCCCTGGCAGCATCCGTGTCAATATCATCCACCTTCTGATGAAAACCAAGGGAAATGGTTGGCGGCACGAAATGATAAAGCCGGATCCTGGTTAAATGGTCCGACTCGGTTTTCTCCAGCATTTGCCGATCAATGGCCATTTGCTGTTTTCCGGGTACGTCCGGACCGCAAATGATCCAGCCATTGCTCATTTCATGATTCCCCGGTCCTGCCGTGATTCAACAAACTCAAGGATTTCCTGTACTTCCGGAATTAAATCGATATCCTTTTTAATCGCTTCCAGAGCTTGCGGAATATTCATACTACTCCGGTACATGGACCGATACGCTCGCTTGATCGTGTTAATCGCTTCATCCGTGAACCCACGTCTGCGCAGCCCAATCGAATTGATCCCATGGTATTCGGCGCGGTGCCCGGCAACACGTACAAATGGCGGAATATCATAAGGAACCTGCGTTCCCCCGCCAATCATTACATGCTTGCCAATACGAACGAACTGGTGAATAGGAACCATCCCACCGATTATTGCCCAGTCGTCAATATGAACATGCCCACCCATATTGACAGCATTCGCGAGAATGACATTGTCGCCTAAATGACAATCATGCGCCACATGGGAATAGGCCATCAGAAGACAATCTTCGCCAACGACTGTACGTTTTGAAGCTTTTGTTCCACGGTTCAGTGTCGCGAATTCACGGATGACAGTACGCGCGCCAACTTCCAGGGTGGTTGCTTCACCTTCGAACTTGAGATCCTGCGGTTCAGTACCCAGTGAAGCGCCTTTTGTCACGACTACATTCTCTGCCAAACGCACCCATTGCGTGATATAAACATGCGGTCCAATCTTGCATCCATCCCCAATGACCGCACCGGACTCTACAACAGCAAAGGGACCAACTTCAACATTTTCGCCAAGTTCAGCCCCTTCAGCAACACAAGCCAACTCATGAATTTTCGTCATGCGATTGCCTCTCGGTAATCACTGCCTGCATCTCTGCCTGCGCCGCCATCTCATCACCGACATATGCCGTACCCTTCATCTTGCAAATGCCGCGGCGGAAGTAAATCAACTCAACCCGGATGAAAAGGGTATCGCCGGGTACTACCTGTTTACGCCACTTCACATTTTCCAGACCGGTGAAGAACAACAAATGCTTCTCCGGTTCTTCAATCGAATTCAGCAACAGAACACCACCCACCTGCCCCATCGCCTCAATAATCAGCACACCCGGCATAATGGGAAAGCCAGGAAAATGTCCCTGGAAAAACGGTTCATTAATGGTCACATTTTTTATGCCGGTCACCCATTCACCCGGTGACAGCTCAAGAATCCGATCCACCAGCAGGAACGGATACCTGTGCGGCATGATACGTTCAATTGCCGTAATATCAAAAACGTAACTGCTGCTTTCTTTGCGCTGGTACTTGCGCGTCAGCTTCTGAGTATTGTAAATCTTCCGCATTTTGCGGACAATTTCCACATGCGCAGCATGCCCTGCGCGAGCGGCCAGTACATGCCCCTTGATCGGCATACCCAACAAAGCAAAATCACCAATCAGATCCACCACTTTGTGACGGACCGGCTCGTTATAGAAACGGAGCGGTATATCATCCAGGATACCGGTTTTGCCCAGTTTGGCCTTATCCTTGATGCCGAAAAGATTACGCAACCGTTCGAACTCGGACGTTTCCAACTGGCGATCAACGATAACAACCGCATTCCCGAGGCATCCGCCCTTGATCAGCCCGGCTTCCTTCAACTGCTCCACTTCGCTGAGGAAAGCAAAGGTGCGTGCCGGTGCAAATTCGCCAACGTACTCCTCTTCCAGGCTGTACATCGACGTGTACTGAGTGCCCAAAGCAGGATTTTTGTAGTCTACCATGTAGGTAATTCGGAATTCATCCGAGGGAATGACGACCAGGTCAATTCCCTTTTCTTCTTCATGGTAGATCAGCGTTTTCTGTATTTCGAGGTACTCGCGTGGGCTGTCCTGTTCCTTGATGCCAGCTTCAAGAAGGGCATCAACAAACGCCTTTGCGCTGCCATCAATCACCGGCGGTTCAATATTGTCCAGCTCTACGATACAGTTATCTATACAAAGCCCTGCCAGCGCAGAAAGCACATGTTCGACAGTATAGACACGCACTTCACCATCAGCCAGGATAGTACCACGTGAAATATCAACCACGTGATCAATATCCGCCTTGATGCGTGGTTTTCCTTCGATATCCACCCGTTCAAAAATAAGACCGGTGTTGGCTGCGGCTGGCTTGAATACCATTTGCACTTTCACACCGGTGTGTATACCGATCCCCTCGAGGGTAACCTCTCTCTCTATGGTTCTCTGGTTGTTAAGCATGTTCCCTCTTCGCCCTAATCCTCATCCAACCCCAATTTTTTCTCAACCTTACGCATTTTCCTGACCATATCCGGAAGACGAGACAATGAAGCTTCAATACGTCTCCACTGCTGAATATCCCGTGCCGGATATCCACCGATGATCTGTCCCGGACCGGGGTCTTTGTGTACACCGGTCTGTGCTGCTATTTTCACGCCTTCACTGAGACGCAGGTGACCGGAAACTCCAACTTGTCCACCCAGCATGGAGTTTGCGCCGATCTTCGTACTCCCGGAAACGCCAGATTGCGCAGCGATAACCGTATTCTCTCCAACTTCTACACCATGCGCGATCTGCACCAGGTTATCAATTTTCGCACCCCGCCTGATTCTTGTTTCTCCCAGCGTTGCACGATCAATGGTAGTATTTGCGCCAATTTCGACATCGTCTTCGACCACAACAATACCAACCTGCGGTATCTTCAGGTATGCCATATCCTGCGGGGCAAAACCGAAACCGTCAGATCCAATTTTGGCGCCATTTTGCAGGATGACACGATCTCCGATACGGCACCCTTCACGGATGGAAACGTGGCTGTACAACAATGTATCGTTTCCAATCGTAACATTGCGGCTGATAAAGGCATGACCTCGCAACTGCACATTATTGCCCAGCTTCACCCCATCTTCAATCACACAATATGGACCGACATAGACACCTTCACCGATCTCGACATTGTCTGCCACAACAGCGGTGGGATGAATACCCGGTTCCGGTTTCGGTTCAGGTGGGTGAAAAGCTGTTAAAGCTTTCAGGAAACCAACATAGGGTTCAGGTGTGACAATCTGCACGGCTTTGCAGAATTCCATTTTTTCCATGAGAATCACTGCACCTGCATGGGTGGTCTCGAGAAATTTTGCATAAGCTGGATTCGCCAGGAAAGTAACATCTTCAGGACCAGCCTCTTCAATTCTGGCAACCCCGGAGATTCCCTTTGCCTCATCACCAACCAACTCTGCACCGATCAATTCAGCAAGCTGAGCAGTTGTGAAGATCATTGTTTTTTAAGCTCCGCCAAGACTTGTTCAGTAATATCCAGTTGCGGGTCCGCATACGCGATATTGGAGCCGACAGCATCAAGGATGATATCGAATCCCTGCTCCTGGGCGATCCGGTCAATGATCGTTTGCACCTTTTCATTGATCGGTTTGAACAGTTCCTGGTTTCGCTGGTAGGCTTTCTGCTCAAGACTGGCCTGGTATTGACGGTATTCCTGATATTTCCGGGTAAGTTCTTCTTCTTTCTGGGCTTTCTTCTCTTCTGAAAGCACCAGGGCAAGCTGCTGATACTCTTCTTCCAGCGCCATGATCTCCGTTTCCATATCCTGCGCCTGACGCTGCCATTCAGCAATCTCGTCTGTCAGAATCTGCTGCGCATCAACAGCTTCTGTATATTCCTCCATGATACGCGAGGAAACAATGATCCCAACGCGAAAATCCTTGGCGAAACTGGCAACTGCCAGAATCAGTATTCCCGAAAGAACCAGGGTTAATCGTTTCATCTTTATCACTCCCTCTACCCGAAACTGTTAGAATGTCCGTCCAAACTGGAAGTGGGGCACCCACTCTCCCTTGCGTGTTCCGTCAGCGGCTGAATAGTCAAATCCATACCCGTAGTCGAGACCAATCAGACCTATAAACGGCATGTACAACCTTACGCCTACACCGGCTGATCGACGAAGATCACTAAGATTGGTTTCCGCCGGCGTAAGCCACGTATTTCCAGCATCTACAAAGCTTAATATAAAGACTGTGGGATTGTCAATGATGGGAACACGCAATTCCAGGCTTTGTTTGAATAATGTCTTGCCGCCCACAGAATAGCCACCGACAGTCGTGCGTGGACCGACAGCACGATCTTCGTACCCACGCAGCGGCTCACCGTAGCTCAAACCGCTCCCCCCCATGAAGAAGAAATCAATGTAGGGAATATCGCCAGGATTATTTGTCAATGGATGAATAATGCCGAATTTACTGGATGAATAAAGCACCAACCTGCTTACCAGCGGGAAATACCATTCGGAACTGCCGATCTGCTTCACAAACTGGTCATCCCCGCCAAGCACACTGCCTGCCAGTTCGATTGAATAGGAATGTACACTACCTCGTGATGGAAATTCCGCATTATCACGGCTATCCCGTGATATAATCGTGGTCAGTGAACTGCTGAAACGAGGAATGCCTTCCTGTAACGACTGAATATTGTATTCTTTAAATGAGTCCGTGAAGTTGTCGTACAAGTCACGTTCAATTCGGTAAATCCAGTCACCACGGAAATAGTCATCAGGCCAACGGAACCGGCGACCTACACGGAAACTGGCGCCAATGACATGTTCATCAAACCCATAGTATGTGCCACCGCGACGGATATCATAAAGGCTGACACCCGCCAGCGTCGGCGTATCAAAGACCCAGGGTTCGGTATAACTGATGGAGAAGCTTCTGTAGACCTGCCCGAAGTTCCAGTCCAGGCTGAATGACTGCCCGCTGCCAAACAGGTTCGGCATGGTAAAGCCTACAGAACCGATCATACCATCCAGCTCGCTATAACCTGCCGCAAGGTTGGCCTGGTCTGTCGGTTTCTCTTCGACTTCCATATACAGGTCAACTTCATTGTCGCTTACAGGCTGAACATCAGGAATAATGTTGCCGAAATAGTTCAGGATGGTAATTTCACGCACACTACGACGCAGCTTGGAAACATCAAAAGTCTCGCCCGGGTACAACACCATTTCACGACGAATGACCTTCTCCTTGGTTCGGTCATTTCCGATGATATGAATCTGGCGAACCTTGAACTGGTTTCCTTCCCGAACGCTGAAATGAACATTAACCGTATCTTCACCCACTGGTGTAAGAATCGGCTCTATCTGAGAATATATATAGCCTTTATCATAATACAAACTTCCAAGTCTTTCGGAAGCGGTGAAGTTCAATTCTTCTTCGCTGTAAATATCCCCCGGCTTGAAAGCAAGCTGCGCCATCAGTTCATCATTTGAGAAAAGCGTATTCCCTTCGAAACTGATGTCGCCGAATTTATACTGCGTCCCTTCTTCCACGGTGATATGGAGAATCATGCGTTTCAGATCATCCGTATAGGATATGGAGTCTGAAACAACATGGGCATCACGGTAGCCATGATTGTGATAAAAAGCGATCAACAGGTCAAGGTCCATCTCAAATTCGACCGGATCATAGGAACCGCTGCGGAAAAGGCTTTTCCGCTTGGTTTTATCAAATGTGCCACGCAGTTTTTTGTCTGTGAATGCTTCGTTTCCATAAAACTCAATCTCTTTAATCCGGACTTTCTTCCCTTCTTTGATTACTATCCGAAGCCCTTTCTGCATTGTATCCTGCTCAGTATCAAACACCTCGTATTCGATTTCTGCAAGCAGGTATCCCTTTTCCGCGTATTTGTCCTTCAGCTTCTCGATTGAGCTCGTTATTCTCGCAGGACGAAGCACCTGGCCTTTATACAGGTCCAGCATATCCTCAATCTCGCGACGCTTCAGCTTTTTGTTTCCTTCGACTTTCACGGTTTCAAGACGAGGATACTCTTCGACTCGAATCAGGAAAAAGGCGCCGTCAGCGACTTCACGTTCGATCAGGATTTCCACATTCCTGAACAACTTGAGCGCCCAGATCCGTTTGATCGCCTGCTGAATATCCTCACCCATGATCTCCCGGCCAACAACCAGGCCTGAATTGGCGATGACCAATCCGGGATCAGCGGTGATTGCGCCTTCAACACGCACACCCAGGACCTGAATCCCCTGGGGTTGTTGAGCAGACACCGGCGCCGCATTCAAGAACACCAGTGAAAGCGCAAGAAATACAAATACAAAGGAGTGTTTTTTTTGTAGCCACATAAGCCGTTTTAACCGTGAAAACTGGAATTTGTGAAGTTACGGAGCGACCCCAGCAAAGTAAAGAGTGCAAAAACTCTCTGAAGCAATCCCGCGAATGTATTGTCTAC
The DNA here is from genome assembly GCA_963669175.1 of bacterium. Taxonomy (GTDB): domain Bacteria; phylum Electryoneota; class Electryoneia; order Electryoneales; family Electryoneaceae. Next base: position 3,215,497 of record OY769902.1, on the reverse strand, counting down.
TGAACGTCTTTCCCAAAAATGTGTTCCCGCAAGGCTCCATAAAACCCGTTATTCAACACTGAAATTATACTTTACCCGGATAGATCTGTTGTCCAGTTTCTCCAGGTTGTCATATTCCCAGCGTCCATCCAGAACGAGATTGGGAGAAATCCGACTCATCCGATAGGTAGCCGTCCATGTCTGTAAATAGCCTCGGCGTCCCTGAGCTGTCGGATCTTCATAGTCGATCTCCCTGCCAATTTGCCCTGTGTAGCTAAGATAAAGATCCCTCGTAACATACTTTCCCAGCGTCAACCTTGTTCCACCGGAATAGCGCTGCATCATAGTGACTTCTGAATTGATATTCGTTTGCGTCCACAGATCTTCCGCGTTGGGTGAAGAGAAAAGATTCTGGGTCAACATGGGATCGAACCGAACGTGACTGAGCCCCAGAAAACGAGCCACATCCCTCTCCACCGGCCGTAGCCAACGTCTCATCAGCTCACGCTCAATCAGGGTTCCACCCAGTTCTTCAAGTCGTCCATCTTCCTGGAAACTTCTTGCAGAAAATCCCATGGAATCAAGAATAGCTTCCTGTGTCGAACCGAGATCATCTTCCAGACCGAAGGTTAAATCCCCCCAACGACCACGTCGCGTCTTCTGACCGGTCTCCAGATCCTTTACAAACATTGTCAGGTAATAAGTTTGCGGAAATCCCAGGCGGTCAAGAACCTCCACTGTTGCCCGACCACTGACAACCGGGTTCACATCAGAACGATCGAACTCCAGTTCAACCGTTTCGACCTGAAAAGTCTGATCCAGAAAATCTACGGTTCCGGATGTCGAACGGAGGTTGCCAAGTAACCGTAGCGTATTATCTCCCGCTGAGCCACTGACCTGTACTGGCGATCCCGGCGCTGTCGGATCTATACGCGCTTCAACACTGATTCTGTCAATAAATCCTTGAAATTCTTCAAGATATTCAGAATCCTTTAATCCTATAATATCACGAATATACGTTACATTCTGGCTTACATAGGCATCAACATTCCAACGTGCAGCCAGTAGAATCCTCTCAACAACATCCGGTCTGCGATCAGGTTTAACCGGCCCCTCTGCCTGCGCCGGGAATGTTCCCCGGAAATCCGACACAACCATGGCGCCGCTGAACAAGAGGCCTGCCTCTGATTCCGTGTTCACTGTATCTTTTACCGCATTTCTCCCACTTGTGCCGAGAGAAGTACGTACGTCAGATATGAAACGCCTGAACTCGTCAGTAGTTTTAAGTTGAGCCTTTAATGACTCTCGTGTCGTCAAAGCCACCGTGGCATTCTTCGTGCTTTCTCCGGACAACGAGTCCTGTAAAAATTGTGAATTCTGATCTGCCGCTATCCCCTGGGGCTCTTCTTTCTCGATCTCCTCAAGCGGCATCAGTATTGGCTTGTGGGCTGGCGGACCGGAAATATAAAACCAGTTCCCGGCGTCTTTCTGTTCCTCAACCAGCGAGCTGTCTTCCACTATTGCCGGGTTTTGTGTTTGATTTTCTGCAATATCTACTCCCTGACCAACCTGGAATAGAGATTCAAAAAATCCCTGGCTGCGCCTCTCCGCATGCTTCCCCTGGATAGAGAGAGAAAAATATTCACCGCGTGGATTCACACCTGGAATCCGGATAGGAAGACCAGTCTCACCGCGCGTATGCAACTGCAGAATTCCAATATCCAAACCAATGTCATTGATGAGAATAGGATGCCAATCCGGGTTTGGTTTTCCTTCGCCGGATTTTAAATTTCTGATCTCGAAAAGTGTTGTTTCGTTGAAAACACCTGTCAGACTGTCAATTGATAAAGCTCCTTCCTGATCAATAGACAAGTCCACGTGCAGTTTATCAACAGGTCTCAAAACATCATCGAATCGTAGAAATCCGTCTTTAATTGACAGTATAGACTCACCAATGATAAATTGTTCTCCACCAACGACAGTCCATGTTGTAGCGATCTCCCCCTGCCCATCCCCTTCCAGAATAAACGGCGTAATTTGCGGTAAAACCTTGAGAACATTACCTTTCAGATTCATTGACACCAGACCGGCGCTCTGTCCGATTGGGACAGCGCCAGCCATCTGGAAAGAGTAATCGTTCGTTTTCACCATTTCGCATTCCCTGATCCGGACAACATGCCCCAACCGCCGGTTGGTGCTGCCGCTCAAATCTACACGAATGGTATCAAACAGTATTCCGGCAACTTCAGCATTTTCCCAGAAGATGCGTGAATGCCAGGCAGGCAGATCCAGTTGCCCCGAAAAAGCTACGTCAATATTCAAATCCCCCTTCAACAAGGCAGGATCGCCAAGAATGCCATCGCTGAGGACTGAAGCATTCCGATTCATGGTTTTCAGGTTTGCATGCAACGAATCGGCAGGGATGTTATACCCGCCCGAAATACTGATCAATGCAGCTTCAGCCTTTCCGAATTCACCACGCCTAATTCGCAGGTCACCGCTTGTATCGGTTGAAGCTGACAAAAGAGCCCAGTAGCCATTCAAGTTACCGACACTGCCATCACGTAATTCCAGCTCTGCAAACAACACCGGCTTTTTCATTGATCCGATAAAAGTAACCTTGCCATCAATCTGACCGGCAACATTATCAACGGACCTCAAGGTAGCCCGGCTCACAACATCGTGCAGGTCAAGATCGGTTATCTGGATGATGGTGGAATCAAACATGCCAGTCGTGAAATTGTAGCCACCATGTGCATGAATGTAATCCTTGAATTTTAGTGCTTCAACTCGCAATATATTATTCTGATAGCTCACGTCAAAGTCACCATTTCCAATAGCTGTTTTTCCCCGATTCAGGTTGTAACTGAACAGTCCATTGAAATCGGAACCATTTGATTCGCGCAACATACCGAACAAGGCAAGACTAGTGCGGCTATCCGGGTGCTCAATCCTGATATTCGAAGAATAATGCTTGTCCAGTACATCAATATTGCCTTTGACGCGCAGTTCCTTCAAGAAGCCGGAGAATGCGATATCCGGGCTGTACCATTCTGCCAGGAATTGTGGTCCTTCCACCTCCCACTTGTATGATTTGTGTACATTATGGGTTACATGAACCTTCCCGAATTGCGGCTGTGAATACAGTTCAAGTTCAGCCTCAAGCCCGTCTTTCGTATACCAGCCTTTAAAATCAGCAATGTCGCTGGAGCCTGTCGATGTAACTCGTCCATCCCCCGTAATCAACCACCCACGTCCGGGTACACGCATACTGATATCGACTGCGACATCGGGATGAATCAAGTTCAAGTGTTTGGCGATTGGCGGCAGTCCGGCAGGATCAACCAGGCCATTGACACGCAAATCTGTATCAAACCGTTTCCGTTCTGTAGGCCGCCAGACACCTGATCCATTAACATCCATGCCGAACCAGGTAGCGTTTACATTCCTGAAATACATCCGGTGATTATCCTGACGCCATTCGACATCCGCGCTGATATCACGTACCGGACCGATCACGATCATCATGGAATCTGAGGTGGCATGAGCTGTCGGCTGAAAAATGCCCTGGGACGGTTTCCACAACAGGTGCGCGTCAACATCCATACTGCCAATTGGCGCTTCATGTGGTTTAAGCTCTGCAAATTTAATGAGATATTTTCCCAGAATCCCTTTTGCCGCATGTCCGAAGACTTCAGCCTGAATGGGATCACGCAATGTCATATAGCCATCAAATGATATCAGGTCACCTTCAAGATGACACTTGCCCGACCCCGTAACATCCTGGTCTTTCAGTTCGGAATTGAACTCAATTCTGTCAATAACGGGACCGCCAAGAATTTTGAGCGCTCCCTTTTCCAGGTGGAACTCTCCATTTCCCGACCATCCGCCCCTGTCCCAATCCAGGTTTGCCTGAAATGCGAGTTCGCCCTCAACATCATACACGTCTTTCACTGGAATCGTTATCGTTTCGAAATCCAGAGTATCCAGGGAAACTTCGATAGACGCTTGCAAGTCAATCAGGTTGGTCGTGCCGGACAGCGAAAATACCGCTGTTGAATCGTCATTGGCCATCCCGGAAACACCAAAGGTCGTATTTTCCAGGTCGGCAGAGTGAATCCATGAATCCAGGTTCGACAAGGAAGCAATCTCGCTGCCGCCGCCAGCAACAACACTTATTCGCCCATCCTGGATATAAAGCTGTTCAAGATGATCCAGATCAGCAAAGCTCGTGATTGTCCCGCTTGTATCATTAACCGTCCCAGATGTATCGCCAACTGCTGCCTCCCCCCCACCAAGCCTTACTGCTATACTCGGTTCCAGGAGAGAAACTTCACGCACCAGTCGCTGAAGTTTTACCGGACGCTGTAAAAGATTCGGGTAATACAATAATAGCCGTATTTCCGCGATATCAGCCACAATACTGGAATCATGGCTGGTATAATGCAGCCCATGTACTGTAAAAGTTGATAGCCGGAAAACAGCGTCATCAATAACAAGTTCGCCTGGAAGCTGACCTGTCAATTCCAGTATTCGGTTCCTGATAAAATGGGAATCGTTCAGGTAGTGAATAACGAGAAATACTGCTGTGGAGAATGTCAGCAGTATGGTTGCGAGTAGAACTATCCACTGTTTCCGTGACATTTCAGCCCTCAGGCGAATGTCTTCAGAAACACTTGATCAGGATCCATCGCATTTGCCACAGCAAGTTCCCTGTCAGTTCCCTGCTCCGGCGATGTACGCAATGAAGACGGACGGTATGCTGTTGACGGGGCTTTCAGTGGAGTCAGCTTGAGATAGACACGATCCAGCCAGGCCATGCGCCCACGGCTTCCCAGCAGCAACCCTCCCACGTCAAAGCCTGCGACATTTTTCCGTACACGTCCGCCAAACCGAAGACAACGAGCACGTCCATCCACAATGTCTGCCCCGAGAACCAGGTGACGCAGTGATACTCCTTTCTCGCCACATAATACCCCGCCAACCGTTCCAGGATAGTCTTCAGGCCATCCCTCCAGCCGAAATCCAGCCTGCGCAGCAAGCTCTTTTGCCAGGTTTGCGGGAACACCTGTTTCAGCTTCAAGCACCAGGTCTCGCGGATCGGGATCGGATACACCATCACGAGCCAGTGTAACGACTGTCAATACGGAATTGGGAACTGAAAAACTGGAGGGGAAATGATGACCACGCCCCACAGGAAGCACTCGCCAACCGCTCTGACGCGCCCAATCGATCACACTCATGACTTCTTCGGTAGATCGCGGCAACACAGCGGGAAAACTGGCGTCTTCCAGCCAGATATCGCCAAAGCGTTCCTGTGGATTCTGTGTGATATCTTCAGAACTCAAGTTTCACCCAGTTGTTCGCTAGTACATCCGAATCTGCGTTCCCGGTGTGTATAGTCCAGGATTGCCTGATACAGGTTAGGCTTACGGAAATCGGGCCAGAAAACATTGGTGATATACAGCTCGGTGTAGGCACATTGCCACAAATAGAAATTGCTAAGTCTGAATTCGCCTGAAGTCCGAATCAGAAGATCAGGATCAGGTAACCCGGTCGTGTAAAGCGCGTTAGCAAAATCCTCTTCAGTGATTTGTTCTTTCTTTTCCTGGAGAAGTTTATTTACTGCTTCAACCATCTCCTGCCTGCTGCCATACGATAAGGCAAGGTTCAGAACCAGGCCGGTATTCTTTTTCAGGCGGTCAACCGCAACATCAAAATCATGACGTGTGCTTTCCGGCAGATCTGTCAGGCGACCAATAACACGTAACTGTACGTTATTCTTGTCCAGGTCATCCACTTCCCGGCGCAGTGTTGAGACCAGCAGTTTCATCAGAGCAGATACTTCACGGGCAGGGCGTTTCCAGTTTTCGACCGAAAAGGTATAAAACGTCATCACGTCTATACCGAGTTCTCCCCCCGCTTCTACCATTTCACGAACAGAATTGACACCTTCCTTGTGTCCTAATGCCCTGGGCAGATTTCTCTTTTTCGCCCATCGGCCGTTCCCATCCATGATAAAAGCAATATGCCTGGGTAACGAATCCAGTTCCTTTACCCGGGCTAATAACTGGTTTGTATCTGCTTTGGCCATTACACTCTCAGGATACCTCTTTTACAGTAGAAAAAGAGGCCACGACCTCAAGTCATGCATGAACTGAATCATTTGACTTGCCGTCGTGGCCCCGTGTTACACTAAAAATCAGGCGCCACCCTGCTGCTCCTCAAGCTTCTTGGAGATTTCATCAGCAATCCTGGCTTTCTCCGGCATCTGCAGGTTGGCATAGGCAATCTTGAGACGCTGCCAGTAACCAACTTCCGGATAAGGGTTGTCAATCATGGTCACTTCGCCATCTGCGAAAAGCAGTGGCTCCAGTGCATCGACAATACCCTGCCAGTCCTGGAGACGGAACAGCGCATTAATCATGAACTTGCGCGATTCATCATCTTCCGGGTTCAATGCTACAGCTTGAGCGAAAGTTGCCGCAGCATCTGCCATCATCGCATCGGAAGCTTCCTTCTCTTCCTGATCCATGTTGGCTGCTGTCACATACTGCAAACGGCCTTTATTGTAGTAATAGTCAGCCACGTCAGGATTCAGTGCAATCACCTTGTCCCACATCTCAATGGCTTTGTCCGTCTGGTCCATCTGCTGGTAAGCGATCGCCATGCGATCAGTGACGTCACCCATCTTGGTCTCGTCAATAGCGATAATGTCATTCGCCGTATCCAGCACCTTCTGCCAGTCTTCCCTGGTGAAGTAGATGTTCAACAGGTTAACGCGAGTCGGGATATCCGCATTGGAAGTGTCTGCTTCCAGCGTTTCCAGGAATGTGGCTTCCGCGTTATCGAAATCCTCAAGCTGCAAGTAACAAAGCCCGATACGCTTCAAGGTTTCGTAGTCACCAGGACGAATCACCAGCGCAACCTGAAAAATCTCCAGCGCCTTGGCAAAATCGGAGTTGTTAAAGGGCTTGACAGCAGAGTTGAACAACTGACGCCACGCTTCATAGCGAGTGGCCTTGATGTCAGTATCATACTGATCTGTCAACTCCTGGGCCTTGTTAAAGGCATCGTTCATCTGGGCCCACTCTTTCAGATCAGAGTGAACCTTGCCCAGGTAATAATAGATCGCGGGGTCACCAGGAGTAGCTTGAGCGCCCTCGAGGAGAACCTCTTTCGCGTTCTTTGGGTCATCCTGCTGCAAGTAAATCTTGGCAGAACGGACATAGCTGCTCTGGCAACCAACCATGAGCGCCATGAACGACAGTACCAGCACTATCAGCAGAACACGTTCGGAATGTTTAAACATGATCCCCCTCTCGAAGTACGTTGGAATCAAAAAATATAGCCGCACCTCTTTGCTTCGTGCAAGGCTGCTTTCTAAAAACGATAAGGTGGCTTTATTATGCCATCCTCACGGATTATCGCTGAAATCAACTCGTTAGGTGTAACATCAAAGGCCGGATTATACGCACCTGAACCGGCCGGAGCAACCTGGTTGCCCTGGTACTTCCAGACTTCTTCGTCACTTCTGTATTCAACTGGGATGTCATCGCCGTTACGTGCCGCAGGATCAAACGTGCTCGATGGTGCAACCACATAAAACGGAATATGAAACCTGTCAGCCAGAACCGCAAGCTGAAAAGTACCGATTTTGTTGGCCGTATCACCATTCCTCGCGATGCGGTCCGCTCCCAGCATCACAAAATCAACCTTCCCATCCTGCATCAACCTGCCAACTGCGCTGTCACACAGTAACGTCCCCGGAATTCCAAGACGCCCCAGCTCCCACATCGTCAATCGTGCTCCTTGTCCCAGAGGACGCGCTTCGCAGGCATAAACCTGTTCCAGACGGCCTTTTTCATGAGCACGACGCAGGACACCAAGCGAAGTACCTATTCCATACGTAACCAGAAAGCCCGTATTGCAATGGGTCAGCGCGCTGCTGCCTTCCGGTACAACTTCAAGCCCGTGCTCTGCCATCTGCTCGCACATGGCTTCATCGTCAGAAGCAATCTTGTTCGCCGTCGCCAGGATCGCGTCTTCAGGATTCCCTTCGAACTGATCCGAAGCATCCAGGAGCTTCTGTATCGCCCAGGAAAGATTTACAGCGGTTGGACGAGCTTTTGCAATTAAGCTTGACCATTCCCGCCATTGATTCATCTCCCCTTTTGCTTCACGGAACGCAAGAATACTGGCGTATGCCCCGGATACTCCAATCGCAGGCGCGCCACGAATCGCAAGACGCTTGATCGCATCCACAATCACGCGCCAGTCACGAGTAACAATCACCTTTTCCGTGAAAGGTAAAAGTGTCTGCTCGATGAAATGGAAGGAATCACCATCCCACCAGAGCCCACGATTCTGTTGAAACAGGATGCTCAAAAGGCCACCAGTTCTTTGTACTGCTCGATACGCGTGTCAATATCCTGCTGAGTCAGGACTTTGGTTTTTTCCATGGAGAAGTCTTCCACGACAAAACCACCAAGTACTGATCCCATCAGAACAGCGTGCCGCCAGGTCATCTTGTCCTCAAGAGGATGACTGGCAAGATAACCCATGAAACCACCGGCAAATGTGTCACCAGCGCCTGTCGGATCGACAACCTTACGAACCGGAAAAGCAGGCAGGCTGAACATTTCGCCGTTTTCACGGAACAACATGGCGCCGTGCTGGCCCTTCTTGATCACGATATTCTTCGGACCGAAGGTATAAATCTGGTCTACGGCTGCCAGTAAATCAGTCTTACCGGTAAGGTCGGTAGCTTCTTCATCATTGATCATGATGACATCAACCCGCTTGAGCACTTCACGCAACTCATCCGGGGTGCCATTGATCCAGAAATTCATCGTATCCATCACCACCAGTTCCGGATTATCGATCTGGTCCAGAACCTGTGATTGCAAAGCGGGGTGAATATTGCCCAGGAAAACAAGCGGAGTTGATTTGAAATGGTTCGGAATTTTAGGTTGGAATTGTTCAAAAACACCGAGCCTTGTGAATAGGGTATCCCGCTTGTTGGGGTCTTCGTAATAGCGTCCACCCCAGCGGAAGGTTTCACCCTCAGCCGTTTCCAGACCTTCCAGATCCACATCACGACTCTTCAGGAACTCGATTTTCTCTTTCGGGAAATCGGACCCCGTCACCGCGACAATTCTCACCGGCGCCAGCAAACTGGCTGCCGTAGAAAAATAGAACGAAGATCCACCCAGGATATCATCTACTTTACCAGCCGGCGCTTCAACCGTATCCAACGCGGCGGAACCTACAACCAGGATTTCTTTCTTAGCCATTACTGGCCTCACATGTGTTCCGGTGCTGTAACCCCCAACAGGCGCAGCCCCTCAGCCAAAACAATCTGTGCAGCTTTTACCAGAGCGGCGCGCGCTGCAGAAACCTCGACATCATCACTGATCACACGACAAGCCGTGTAGAACTTATGGAAAGTCGTCGCCAGATCATGAAGATAGCCGACCATCTTCTGCGGCTCGTACGTCTGGGCAGCACGTTGTATCGTCAAACCAAATTGCTCAAGATGCTTGATCAGGTCCAGCTCTTCCGGCTCTTTCAGCGGACTCAGGTCTGTATCGGATGAGACCTCAGGGCAACCATCCTGGCGCAGAATCCCGCAAATCCGCGTATGAGCGTACTGCACATAAAATACCGGGTTCTGGTCGCTCTGTTCTTTTGCCAGATCGAGATCAAATTCCAGAGGTGAACTGGTCTTGCGCTGCAGGAAGAAATATCTCGCGACATCCACACCGACTTCGTCGATCAGTTCTTCCAGCGTAATCAGTTTCCCGGCACGCTTGGACATCTTCACCTTCTGCCCGTCTTCAATCAGGTGAACCTGCTGAACCACAATGGCTTCAAACGAATCACCGTAACCGAAAACTCGAAGCGCGGCTTTCATTCTGCCGATATAATCAAGATGATCCGGACCAAGCAGGTCTATCGCCAGGTTGTTATCCCGCTTCTGAAGTTTGTCCAGGTGATAAGCAATATCAGGAAGCAGGTAAGTAGGGCGTCCTTCGCTGGTAATAATCACCCGGTCCTCATCGCCGAATTTGCTTCCAGCGAACCAGGTCGCTCCATCTTTCTCGAAGATGGCATCATGTTCTTTCAACTGCTCCAAAACCTGCATGGGAGCGTTTTCCGCATGAAGCTCACTCTCACGGAACCAGCGGTCGAAATCCACATTAAAACGCTGAAGCATCGCCTTTTGCTTGGCAACATTCAGTTCTGCCGCACGCTTGCCCGCATCTTCCGGTTCTATATCTTCCGGAGCGCCTTCCGGGAAAAGCTTCCCGGCCAGCACAGCAACGTCGTCACCATGATACCCGTCTTCCGGCGGTTCCTGGCCATTGGCAATCGCTATGACCGAAGCGCCAAGACGACGAATCTGCCGACCTGCATCGTTGATATAAAACTCTGACCTGGCATCATAGCCTGCTTTCCTCAGCACACGGACAAGGCTGTCACCGATAGAAGCAGCGCGAGCGCTGACAACATTTAACGGCCCTGTCGGGTTTGCGCTGACAAATTCTACCAGGACTTTCTTTCCCGTACCTGCGTCAGAAATTCCGTATTCACCGCCCAACTGTAAAATGCTCCTCACCAGGTCGTGGTAAGGTTTCGAGCCAACCCAGACATTGATGAATCCCGGCCCGGCAACTTCCACCTTTTCAAGGCCCAGTTCCTGCCAGTCAACGGCATTAACCCATTCTTCAGCAATAGCGCGAGGGTTTTTTTTCAGTTGTTTGGCCAGTGTCATGGCGAGGTTGGTGGCAAAATCTCCCTGGCCTTCATGTTTCGGCACCTGCCACATGACAACATGGTCATCGGCCAGACCTGCGGCATCACGCAGTTTGGACGCAATGCGTTCCTGTATGAAATCAAGACTCATGGTTTTCGCTGGTGACTAAATCGTTAAAGGGTCGTTGAAAACGGTACGTTCAGCATCACCCCAGAGGCGTTCCAACCGGTAGAACTCCCGTGACTGGGGCTGAAAAACATGGATAATGACATCCGCATAGTCAATCAGAACCCAGTTTAAGCCGGTGTATCCTTCAACATGCTTTGCACGGATCCTGGATTCATCATCCAGGGTTTTCATGATATGGTCCACAATCGCCTTGACATGGACATCTACCGTACCGGTACAAATCACAAAAGCATCACAGATAGAAGACAGGCCCTCAAGATTCAGGGCGACAATGTCTTCGCCCTGTTTCTCAAGCATGCAGTTTGCAATCTTCTCAGTCAACTCTTTTGAGGAAATGGTCATAGGCTCCATCAGGGTGCGTAATTTAAACTTTGGTAATCCTGTCCCAGGATCAGGGTCAGGTCCACATCAACAGACTGGCTGCCACTACCAACTCGCAATTGATCCTGCGACATCCCGAGTGACAGCGCGAGACGAAGCGCGTGGTCCCGCATATCCTGAGCGTACAGGATGACTGACTGGTCATATCGACGACCTGCGTTTCCTGTACCTCGCACGTCGTATTCCATCCCGATCAGTGTTTCCTTGAAATGTTTGGCCAAACCGCCAACACTTGTGCTGTTCAGAACTTCAAGCCGCACGGGACGTTCGTTATCAACCAATGGCGGCATGGGGCCGACTTCAGCTTCCTGTACCACCGGCGCTGTATCCTGGAGATCCGCTCCGGCTCCATCTTCCACAGCTTCAACCTTTTTCCCGTCAGCTACATTCTTCGCTTTCGCGGCAGATTTTCCATTGCCGCCTCCGCCGATTATCTGAATCAGCAGGATTATAACAAGGATGAGCACCTGCACACCAGACAAACCGATCAACAAGGTGATCTTATTCTCCAGCGATGATGCTGACCTTTTTGCTGTCTCCCTGGGGGGAATGCGTACCATCTTCACTCCAAATTTGGTTGGGTGTAGATGTCAAAACCCCGTGCCAACCATTACGCTGGAAGCACGGGGACCGTTGTCGTTAACCTTCTAAGAACCGGCAGGGTTCAAGGTCCCGGGTAAAAAGGTGAATAACCATCATATGGGAAACCATTCCATCCGCCCATGAACAGGTTCCCGTAATGGCCGGAACGATACATACCCGGCGCCAGCTTGTCAACAGAAATTCGAAACAAAACATTATCTGCTGGACGCCAGTCAAGATCAGCCCCGCCAAAGAACTCCGCATTGTTGAGCATGCCGCCCAATGCACTCTGCCCATAACCGGTGCCTGAAGTCTGAGCATAGGGGTTATTCGCGACACCCATGCGAAGTTTAAGTGTTACCGGGGCAGTAAAACGATACCCGATGGTGTTCAGGTAATACCCCTGGGTATAGCCATGACCACCGGAACTCATGTAGCCCATTCCAACCTGGTGATTCATTGAAACACGAGAAGCATCCAACAGCCCGACAGATTTCTCCGTCTGGAGAATCGGTTGGACAAGATGATCGCGTGTGGTTTCTTTCACAGTCTCGCGATAAGGCGACTGTCCTAGCGCTGTGCTCGAAACCAACAGAATCAAACAAATCACTATGTGAATAAGATGCTTTTGAATCATCGGCGCCTCCTGTTGGGAAAATAGTCCCGAGTGCCGCTGTAAATCAAGTCCCGACAGCGTTTTCCTCGTAAATACGACGCGCTTCTTCCAGGTCATCACGGTTATTGATGCCATGGATTTCGTTGAAGTCCGCTGCAATCGCCGCAACCGGTTTGCCTTCAGCGAAATAGCGGGCAAATACATCAGGAAGATAATACTCCCCCTGAGCGTTGTTGTTATTCACTTCACGCAAGGCTTCGAAGAGGTCCTGTTTCGTAAAGAGATATATACCGGAATTGATCTCATCGATCTCACGTTCGGCGTCAGTGCAATCTTTGTGCTCACGAATCGCGACGACGTTATCATCATCGCCCCTGAGCACCCTGCCGTAACCGGTCGGATCGGAAGCGATTGCCGTGATTACAGTAGCGGTCGCTTTTTTCTGTTGATGATACGCCAACACTTTGCTTAAAGTTTCAGCCGTCAGCAGAGGAACATCACCGGACAACACCAGCACGTCCCCATCGAAATCCTTCAGGGTTTCTTCCGCCATCCGCACCGCATGGCCGGTTCCAAGCTGCTGTTCCTGAACAACGTAATGTGTATGGGTACGTTCCACTACAGGAATGACATGTTCGCGACCATGTCCCACAACCGCAATAATCGGATCGGCGTTAATTCCTTTTGCCTGCCCGATAACCAGTTCTATCATGGGCTTGCCCCCCACCTCGTGCATCACTTTGGGCAAGTCAGATTTCATCCGTTTACCTTGTCCCGCTGCCAGGATGACAGCGGCCACACGTTTACCATCGTTCATCACTATCCCAATAAAGTATTGTCTATCAAACGCACGTTTCCAAACTTAACAGCTATCGCAAGCAAAGCAGGTCCGGTCAGCGAATCGACAGGCTCCAGTGTTTTCCAGTCCGCAACTTCGATATAATCTATGACACCATCAGGCGCTTGTTCGTTTAACTTGTTTCGTACTGCACCTGCAAGCTTGCCGCTATTCCTGACACCATCTTTGAAAAGATCCTGCGCGATTGTCAAGCTACGATGAAGCGTTGGAGCCTGTTTGCGGTGCTCCGGTTTCAGACGGACATTGCGGCTGCTCATGGCCAGCCCATCCGTCTCACGAACAATCGGACCTCGCACAATCTCAATCGGGAATTGAAGATCAGCAGTCAACTGTTCAATGATACGAGCCTGTTGAGCATCTTTCTGGCCGAAGATGGCAACATCAGGAAGAACAACATTGAACAGCTTGGCCACAATCGTTGTCACACCACGAAAGTGGTTGGGACGGCTCGCCCCACAGAGATATTTACCAAGATCCTCAACCGTGATATAGGTCTTGTAACCAGCGGGATACATCTCCTCCACTGAAGGCAGGAACACAACGGACACGTCATGCTCTTCGCACTTCTGAAGATCCGCCTCTTCGTCACGGGGATAGGTGTCGTAGTCTTCTCCGGGACCAAACTGGGTAGGATTCACGAAAATGCTGACCACGACATGATCAGCACGCTCTTTCGCCAGGTCAACAAGGCTCAGATGCCCTTGATGCAGATACCCCATCGTAGGCACGAAGGCAACGGTCTTACCAGCCATATGTTGCTGGCGTGACCATTCCTGCATTTGACGGAAAGAGGTCAGGACAATCATGAATGCCAGCTCTCGTCTTCCCTTGGGAATTCGCCATTCTTGATGTCGCTGATATACCGGCCCACAGCATTTCGAATCAGGTCCGCACCTTCCATGTAACGTCGGACAAACCGCAAGTTCATGTACTGCGATTCCAGTCCCAGCATATCATACGCTACCAGGATCTGACCATCACAATACGGACCGGAAGCAATACCGATGGTTGGGATATCGACACTTGCCGTCACTTCCCTCGCAAGATCCAGCGGAATCTTTTCCAGTACGATGGAAAAAACTCCTGCCTCCTGCAAGGCGATGGCATCTTCCTTTATCCGCTCCGCTGACTTGTCCGTAGCGCCTTGCAGCTTAAAACCGCCGAAAGCATGTACGGACTGTGGGGTTAATCCCAAATGCCCCATCACCGGGATACCAATCGAGGTCAAATGCCTGATAGCCTCCAGGTTCTGCTTTCCGCCTTCCAACTTCACCGCTTCCGCCCCGCCTTCTTTCATCAGGCGAATGGCTGCTTCAACGGTTTTTTCCTTCGAAATCTGGAAAGAGCCAAAGGGCATATCCGTAACCAGCAAAGCAGTCTTGACACCGCGACGAACATTGCGGGTCATGAAGATCATTTCATCCAGCGTCACTGCCAGCGTGTCCGGCGCACCGGAGATAACCATCCCTGCAGAATCGCCAACGAGGATAATATCCAGCCCAGCGCTGTCCTCGATGGCTGCCATGGTAAAGTCGTATGCTGTCAAAGCCGCAATCTTCAATCCCTTCTGTTTCATCCGAATCAGCCAGGGGACTGTTACTTTGCGACGTTTCTGTTCGTTACTACCGCTTTTCGAGGCCGTATCAGTCATGGTCTCGCCTCACCTACTTCTAGTGCACGTTCTATGTTTCCACCGCCCCAAAGTGTCTTCCCACGATACCAGACCGCAGATTGCCCGGGCGTTACTGCTCTTCTTGGTTGAATGAACCTGATCGTAATGTTGCCGTTACTATCCGGCGGGTTCACAATAGCCGGACCACCAGTATCGTTATAACGAATCTTTACAGTACAGGTCATTGGTTCTACCGGTGGTCTAAAAGATAGCCAGTTCACTTGCTGAACTAAACAGCCACCATGCTCTAAATCCGCATTGGCTCCTATTACAACCGTATTCGATTCTGGCTTCACATCGATCACAAAATAAGGACCGTGTCCGTCGCTGATATTCAATCCACGACGCTGCCCGATGGTATAGCGATAGTATCCTTGATGCATACCGACCTGCTTCCCTGCTTTATCGACAATCGGGCCTTCACCGATTCTCGCCAGCTCGGTCTTTCTCATTTCAAGCAGGTGAGATACGTAATGCCCGTCGATAAAACAAGCCTCTTGGCTCTCCGGCTTGTCCGCCACGTCCAATCCCAAACGGGAAGCCTCGTTACGTATTTCAGCTTTCGTCCACTTTCCCAACGGCAACAAGGTCCGCATCAGCCATGAACGATTCAATCCCCACAGGACATAACTTTGATCTTTGGAAAGATCCTTCGCCTTCTCCAGGCGTGGACCACCTTTCCCCAGGATAATACGAGCATAATGTCCCGTCGCAATCCGGTCCACACTGACACCAAGACCACGGTTCAGAATCATGCCCCACTTGATTGTGGGGTTACAATGAACGCAAGGATTTGGTGTTGCCCCAGCCAGGTAAGTATCCTGGTATGGTTCAACTACCAAGTCTCTGAATTGCTGTCGTAAATCCAGCACCTGATGCGGAAAACCGAATCCTTCACTAACGCTTTTTGCATCTCTGATCGATTGCTCAGCGCTTGCCGCTTTTGCCGGTGGAACCAGGGTTTCATCAAAGAGCCGCAGGGTAATTCCCAACAGGTTATACCCCATTTGATGAAGCAGAGATGCGGCAACAGAACTGTCCACACCGCCACTCATCAGCACCGCAACTTTTACACCTTTGCGCTTCCTGTCCCAGGTGTAATCCGTCATTTAGAACGCCATATCCCTGAAACGCTTGACATGCATCGCCAGCCTTTCTGCGACAAAATCGACATCTTCCTCTGTGGTTGACCGGCCGAGGGTCAACCTGAGAGATGACTGGGCGGTCTGCGCGTCAAGATTGATTGCAGTCAATACATGCGATGGCTTGGTCGATCCTGAGCTGCAAGCAGAACCGGTCGAAACAGCGATGCCATCCATATCCAACGACAACAACAGTGATTCCCCTTCCACTTCCGGGAAGGAAACATTTAGATTCGCGCCAAGACGATGTTCAAGGTTGCCATTCAGCCTGACG
Organism: bacterium; assembly: GCA_963669175.1. Taxonomy (GTDB): domain Bacteria; phylum Electryoneota; class Electryoneia; order Electryoneales; family Electryoneaceae. Next base: position 3,199,044 of record OY769902.1, on the reverse strand, counting down.
CCATCTCCAAGAATATCTTGCAGCTTATCCCAGAGTCTGTCACGAAGTTTTGCAATTTCAACTTGTTCTGTAGCAATCAGTTCGCTGCAAAGGCGTACCGCTTCGCCGAAGCCAATGATTCCCGGCATGTTTTCTGTCCCGGTCCGGATCCCCTTCTCCTGCCCACCGCCAAGTGCACGGGGTTGCAACTTCACAGCTTCACTGTAATACAACGCTCCCACTCCTTTGGGGCCGTATATCTTATGGCTGGAAACGGAGACCAGGTCAAGTCCCATTTCCTTCACATAAATTGCTTCCTTGCCAAACGACTGCACAGCGTCCGTGTGGAACCAGGCGCCATTTTCATGCGCAACCGCCGCCAGCTCTTTAATTGGCTGGATAGTACCGATCTCATTATTGATATGCATGACGCTGACCAGGACTGTGTCCTTCCGCATCGCCTTTTTCAACTCATCAGGCTCGACGAAACCGTCCGCTGATATCGGCAGATACGTAACCTCGAATCCTTCCTCTTCCAGGTATGCCGCAGCTTTCAGGATCGCGCTATGTTCGAACGAGGAGGTGATCAGGTGGTTGCCGCGCCCGTCCTTTTTCGCCTGCTGCATCACACCGATCAGGGCCAGGTTGTCGGCCTCCGTACCGCCAGAAGTGAAGAACACACACTCGGCAGGAGCATGGAGCAGCTTGGCTACATGTGTGCGAGCTTCTTCGCGCGCTTCCTTTGCCGCCTGCCCTTTTGCGTATCTGCTAGACGGATTCCCCCATCCTTCAAGCATGGCGTCGTACACCTTTTTCGCGACACGCTCATCCACCGGTGTGGTCGCGCTATGATCCATGTATATCAGCTTCTGACTCACGTTGCTATCCCTCACTATGTTCCGAACTTCCTCGCTGAACATGTTTGCGATCTTAAACTATTCAACTCAGCGATAATATGACAGGAGAAGGATAAAATCCTTCACGCCATGTTTACGCCTGACGTTCCTTCCACCACTGCACGAAACTTCTGAACGCCCTGCCACGGTGACTGATCTGGTTCTTGGCGTCTGTTTCCATTTCTGCCAGCGTAATATCAAACCCATCGGGCAGGAAAACCGGGTCGTAGCCGAAGCCGCCCTGTCCACGTTTTTCCGAGAGGATTATCCCCTCTACGACGCCGTCAAAACGGTACTCACCGCTCTCGTCGATATAGGCCATTACAGTGCGGAAACGCGCGGCTCGTTTGTCATCCGAAACCCCATTCATCTCTTCAAGTAATTTATTAACATTGTCCTCATAAGTTGCTTCTTCACCGGCATATCGAGACGAGTATACTCCAGGCGCTCCACCCAGGGCATCCACCTCAAGACCGGTATCATCAGCAAGGGATGGCAAGCCGCTTCTCTTGTACCCATCGCGTGCTTTAAGAAGCGCATTTCCCCAAAGGGAATCTTCCGTTTCTTCTACTTCTTCGTCACTGAATTCGCCGGGATGATGAAGCTGAACACCTTCACCCAGGGCGCGAGATAATTCATGACGTTTATCTTCGTTCCTCGTAGCAAGTAAAAGATGCTTTTCCATGGGATTGTTCTTCAGGTTGGTGAACGTGGATTCTTTCTATCCAAGCTGAGAAAGGAAACTCTGTCCGGGGCCGGACCAGTTCAGGTCAAAGTAGTCTGCCAGTGTTGCAGCAACATCCGCAAAGGTATTACGCAGACCAAGATCCACCCCTTCGCTGTTTCCGCCAAGCCAGGCCAAGAGCGGCACATGCTCACGAGAATGATCTGTGCTGGGAGTCGTCGGGTCGTTGCCGTGATCCGCAACCATCATGATCAAATCACCCTGCTTCACCTGCTCAAGCCAGGTCGGGACAGTACGATCCAGCTCTTCAAGCCCACCCTTGAAACCGGGGCAATCATTCCGGTGCCCCCACGCCTGGTCGAAATCCAGCAGGTTGGCAAAGACAAAGCCTGAATCAAGCTGTGCCAGTTGCTCACGAATGCGGTTGATACCATCCGCGTTGTTTTTCGTGTGAGTAGCTGTGGTGAAACCGCGTCCGGCAAACAGTGTATCCACTTTACCAATGCCATGAACCGGAATACCGGCTTCTGTCAGAGCATCAGCGATGGTCACACCATGCGGTTCTACGGCGAAGTCTTTACGGTTGGCGGTACGCTGGAAGTTGCCGGGCTGCCCGACAAAAGGACGTGCGATCACACGAGCGACTCGGTATGGCGGCTCCAGGCGGTTATGAATCTCCTGGCAGATCCGGTACTGCTCTTCAAGCGGCACCACATCTTCACTGGCCAGCAGTTGCAGCACGGAATCAGCGGAGGTATAGAGAATCAAACGGCCCGTCTTCAGGTGTTCTTCCCCGAGACGCGCCATGATTTCCGTACCCGATGCCACCTCGTTACCAAGGACCGGCTTGCCGGCGACTTCTTCAACCAGGTCAACAACTTCCTGGGGGAACGCATTCGGGAAAGTCGGGAACGCCACTTCGGTGATAACCCCGCACATTTCCCAGTGGCCATCGATGGAATCTTTCCCCGCGCTACGTTCCTCCATCCTGCCGTAGCAGGCGGAAGGATTATCCACAGCGCTTACACCGGGGATATCATGCAGATTCCCAAGTCCCAAACGCTGTAAATTCGGCAGAGTCAGCCCACCGGCCCACCGGGCAAGGTTGCCCAGTGTGTCGCTGCCCTGATCCCCATACAAATCGGCGTCGGGAGCACGACCTACCCCGACGCCGTCAAGGACAATCAAGAATGCGCGTTTTGGCCTAGCCAAAGATTTCTTTCTCATTCGACGCCGTCACATCGACCATAACCGCACGGTAACGGAAAACACCGGGTTTTCCCGGAACTTCCTGCGGCTTCAGTACACGGACGCTGGTGACTTCTTCACCGGCCTCGTTCAGACGCTTCTGCTTACCCTTAGCCAACTTGGCCGAAAAGGTTTTACCCTTTGCCATGATCTTACTCCACTGGTTAAACACAAAACGGATCTAGCCTTGGAAGTTAAGGCCCGATCCGTGTAAGTTCAAGCTGTTTCACAATCCCTGGAGCAACCTCAGGGAATCAACTCTACCCCCGAAGTTCCGCTTACCATCTGCATTTTCATCGCAGATTCAGGAATGATCTTCGTGACTTTCTGCTCCCTGTCCGTGGCCGGCCCAATAGAATCAACTTGGGAAATCAACCTTGTTTTGTCCACGCTCATGGATTCATCCACATCAACAATCACACTGTTTCGTGAGATTGAATCCGCATTAACCAGGGATGCGCGTGTCGCCTGCTGCCCAACCGGCAGGGAATCCAGGCTGAAGGTGATTAGCGTGGCCCCCATGAATAATCCCACCGCCAGACTGGCCCAACGCACTCCACCTCTTTCAAAAAGGGATATGCCAGCCTTTTGGTTGTTGTGCGCGTAAACGCGCATGCGGTAAGACAATTCTGAAGTGGGAGCTTTCGCCTCAAATCTTCGAAGGACCAAGTGAACCTGATCGCCACCATTCGCAAAATCGCGGCAATAGGTATCGGACTTCTGTGCATCTTCGAGCTTTTTAGCCTGCTCCGGACTGAGCTGTGCGCGCTTCGGCCACAGCCGTTCGAAATCGGTAGTATCCATCTTTCTACACTCTGAACAAAGTTATCGTATACTCATCCTCTTCTTCGACTCGGGTCTCCCTGTAGACACCATAGTCAAGTACCAAATATTGGTGACGTTTGGATGCTGATTACAGTGGGTATACGCAAGAGCCTCAGTCAGGTTCCCAACCGGACTGTCCGGGCTCTCGAAGAGAACCCAGTTTCTTCTGTAGAATGCTCCTGCCACGGTTAACTCGTGATTTAACCGTGCCTACCGGAATTTGCAGTATCTCCGCCACTTCCTCGTAACTCTTGTCCTGAATGTCTCGCAAAATCACAGCGCTACGATACACCTTCGGCAAACGTCCCATTTCACGACGGACCACTTCCGCGATCTCGCTGCGTAAGGCATCCTGCTCAGGATCGGCAAACTGATCCTCAACATCGATCCCCTCTTCTTCCTGGGCCTCACCACCGGTATTAATGCGAAATGCACGCCTGATTTTCTGACGTCTCAGTTCTGTTTTCGCCAAATTTCCTGCAATCGTGTACACCCATGTAGAGAACTTGGCAACAGTCTTATACCGCATCCGGTGTTTCCAGACACGGATAAAAGTTTCCTGCAGAATATCCTGGGTATGCGCTCCCTGCCCGACAAAGTTTCCGATAAACGTGGTCAACTGGTGCTGGTAACGATTGACCAGCTCCTCGAACGCATATTCATCGTTCTGTTGAACCCTCGCCATCAGATCTTCATCGGTGAGGTCGGCAAATGCTTGTGTTTTCGGAGTGCTCATCGCGAGGCTTTCTCGCAACGCTGGGAATGTTCCACCATGAAGCGTTCGAACATCCGTCCAGCTTTCTTCGATGTTGTTTTACGTTCGCGGTCCAATTGGCGCAGAGAGTCAATTCCACGTTGTGCCGCATCCAAAGGCATTGACTTGACCTGTCGGCTCATCATACGCCAGGTCGTTTCTGTCTTGCCCGACCAACTGCGTGACCCCGGACTGACCCGTCGCATATCATATTCACGTTCTTTGGCGACCAGCCTGAAACGGCGTCCGACCTGGCTCAGAATAAACCCGGCCTGCCTGCTGTCCTTCTCGAATTCTGTCTCGAGATACTTGAACTCCCGCCATACATCCGGCATTCTTCCACTGACCACGCGGTCAAAAAATGTCCAGATATTGACCTCAGGCTCCATTCCCCAGATAGTCTGAAGCACGTCCAGCGAAAGGGTGCCGCCTTCACCAAGTAGCAGCGATGCCTTTTCCAGCTCACCGGCCAAATCAATCAGACGCACTTCGCGCGATTCAGTCATCAGCGACAACGCTTCATCCGCTATCGTCAGCGACAATGAGTTCGCACGATCCAGTATCCAGCGAAGCAGTTCCCCACGTTGCGGAGTTTCACAACGGATTGTCGTGACCTGCTTCACAAGCGTCTGCTTCCATTTTGCCTTGATATCCCCTTCCATCAGCATCACCAGCACGCTGTCTTCCGAGGGATTTTTCACATAGTCAGTCAGGAAGTTCTGTATTTTTGGCGTCAGGCTCTCGGCGCGTTTCACGAGTATCACCCGGCGTTCCGCCATCATGGGCAATTCGTTGACCGAAGACGCAATCGTATCTACCGCCAGCTCGTCACCGGAATAGCTGTCAAAATTGAAATCCCGGGTGGTTTCGTCCACAAGCTCAAGCGTAAAGCCGGCGACTTCATCAAACAGGAGAGGCTCGTTGCCCAGCGCCAGGTATACCGGCGCAGGTTTCCCATCCCTGACCTGTTTTGCGAATTCGCTGACTGAAATCGCCTTGCTCACGCACCGCCTCCCGAAAAAGACAAACTTTAAGGTACGATCTCACTTTTCGCCTCGCCACTCGTGGGAAACGATTTCTCTGTGGGGGTTATAGATCAAGCCGCCGTGTGGCTATACTCAATATGTTGCGTCAGGTCTTGACGTGATGCGTGATTTTGGATTTTGTCCTGACACCAAACTTTTCAATGACCTTTATCAAACTTTTGGGAGGAATTCTGATGGCATCACGTTGTGACCTGACGTTGAACACTTCTCCCGATTATGTAGCAGGTCACAACGCGACCAGTGAAAAGTGTAAAAAAAGCGCATACAACCAAATCGCAATTTCTAAAAAAAAAGTTGACAAAGTGACAAGAAAGCCAATCGCGCCAAGACCTGCCACAACATTTCTGCACAAATTCTTGTAAGGAACCGTTTTTTTTATGCCGCCGTGTGGCTGTACTGTAGTTGGAACAACCTGTGGTAAATCCCTCTGCGCTCCAGAAGATTGGTATGCGATCCCGCTTCGCAAAGGCGTCCCTTGTGGAATACGAGGATACGATCTGCATTCATGATGGTGGATAATCGGTGTGCGATGACAATAGAGGTACGCCCTTTTTGAAGACGCTCCATCGCCTGCTGGATCAGGAATTCCGTCTCTGAGTCTACGGAACTGGTCGCTTCATCAAGGATCAGAATTCGGGGATTCCTGATCAGAGCACGGGCAAACGACAGGAGTTGACGCTGTCCTGTGGAAAAAGTGGCGCCACGTTCTGTTCCCTGCTCATGATATCCCTGCGGTAATTGTTGAATGAAACGGTCCGCGTTTACAGTTTTCGCTGCTTCGATCACCTGATCATCCGAATACTCGTCACCCAGGGTTATGTTATCCCGGACAGTCCCGTTAAACATGAACACATCCTGATGAACATAACAGATACTGTGCATCAAGGCATCCCGATCCCATTTCCGAACATCCACCCCATCAATAAATACATTCCCGCCTGTGGTATCGTAGAATCTGCCGATCAGGTTGGCAACAGTCGTTTTTCCCGCACCGGTAGAACCGACAATCGCAATCGTCTCCCCCGGTTTGACATGGAAAGAAATGTCATGCAGAATCTCTTCACCTTTGTTATACTCAAACAGCACATTCTTGAACTCAATTTCCCCCTTGACTGTACTGGAAGCATGAGGATTCACGGGTTCCATCATATCCGGTTCGGTATCCAGCAAATTGAAAACTCGTTCCGCTGATGCAAGACCTGCCTGAAAAATGTTGTATTTCTCCGACAGCTCACGAATCGGCCGGAAAAACCGTTCTGCATACTGGAAAAACGCAACCAGCACACCAATCGTGATCGCATCATCCAGAACCAGGAAACCGCCGCGCAGCAGGATGAGCACTGTTGAAAGCGCCCCAATCACTTCTATAAGTGGAAAGAAAATAGAAAAGAGGGCAACAGTTCGAAGGTGGGCGAATTTTGTGTCGTTATTGACCTCTGCAAATCTGTCATCCACTTTTTTCTGATGGTTAAACAGTTGAATGATACGCATTCCGCTGTAATGTTCCTGCATGAAGGCGGTCATGGCTGCAACTTTTACGCGGACACCACGAAACGCATCGCGCAGCTTCATTCTTGAAAGGAAAGTAACCAGCACCAGCAACGGCACCACGGTAAACGATACCAGCGCCAACTGGACATTGATCATCAGCATGGCAGCCACGATAAACACCAGCGTGATCAGATCGCCGAATATTACAACCACACCGCTGGAAAAAATCTCACTCAAGGTGGCAACATCTGAGGTGTTTCGGGTTACCAGTCTTCCCACCGGATTCCGGTCAAAGAAGCGAAGTGACAGGGATTGCAGGTGATGGAAGATTTCCCGGCGGAGATCAAACATGACACGTTCTCCGACATAGCTGGTCAGAATAGCCTGGACAATCTTCCCCATAGCAACAACCAGGGATAGTAGGGCAATCAGGCCGACAATACCAATCAGCCCCTTGAAATCACCCTTGACAATATGATTGTCTATCGCAACCTTGGTCAGATAAGGTGTCAACTGTTCAAGCGCAGCAATACCGATCAGCAGGATGACGGCAACAAGCACACGGAACCAGTAGGGTTTGATATAGGCCATCAACCTTGTCACCAGCCGGTGATCGTAAATCTTCCCCAGGTTCTCTTCTTCGTGAATTGAGCCCCGCCGACTCATACGTGTTTCTCCAGCTCTTCACGCATTTTCTGTCGCTCAAACAGTTCCGTGTATGTTCCTCCGCGATCCATCAAGTCGGCGTGTTTCCCCCGCTCTACAATAACGCCTTCCTCGAGCACAATAATTTCATTCGCGTCACGAATACTCGAGAAACGATGGCTGACAATGATCGCTGTGCGGTTATTCATAAACGTCTTCAAGTTCGCAAGGATACGCTCTTCCGTATTGGCATCGACTGCACTTAGCGCATCATCCAGGATAATAACCGGAGGCTTGCGTATCACGGCCCGAGCAATGGCCACACGTTGCTTCTGACCACCGGAAAGTGTAATGCCACGTTCCCCGATTTCCGTATTCAAACCATCGGGAAAGTCGGGGATATCCTGAATCAACCTGCTGATCTCCAGCGCTTCCTCTATATCCTGCTCAGTAAAATCTTTGATCCCGAAAGTGATGTTTTCTCTCAGACTGGTCGAAAACAGAAGCGGATCCTGTGGAACATAGGCAAACTGATCACGCAGGTCATTCACTTTATAGCCGCTGATATCGATCCCATCAAGCTGAATACTACCCTGCTGCGGATCATACAACCGGGCCAAAAGAGAGAGAATGGTAGATTTTCCACTTCCGACACGACCGACAATTCCCAGCGTACTGCCTTCTGGCACATGAAACGAGATATCTTTTAATGCTGCTGTTTCCGCCTGAGGATAGGTGAAAGTCACATCTTTGAAAGAAACTGTTCCCCTGAATTCACCGGGTACAACTGGTTTTTCAGGATCATGTATTTCCGGCACGATGTCGAAAAGCGCATCCAGACGCGCCTGGGAAGCTGCGCCACGCTGGAACAAACCAACCACCCAACCAATCGAGATCATGGGCCAGGTCAACATCATCAGGTAGGTAATAAACGCGACAAAATCACCAATCATGAAACTGTCACGTTCGATAATCAGGTATCCCCCCAGCAGGAGAATCCCCGCGACCGCGACTCCGAAAACAATCATTACAGAGGGGAAAAACACTGCCTGCAATACACCAAGACTAAAGCTGTGCTTGAAGTATTTCTGATTCTTTTCTTCAAACAACTCCTCCTGCGCCGCTTCCTGGCGGAATGCCTTTACGACTCGCATCCCGGACAGGTTCTCCTGTACCACAGCGGAGAGGTCGGAATAGGCTTCCTGGGTTTCCGTGGATTTCTTGTGAATCCTCTTCCCCACCCAGAAGACCAGTCCGGCAATGACTGGGACAACGACTGCAACAAGCAAGGTCAGCAAGGGACTGATCATGGTCATCAGTACAAAGCTGAAAGCGAGGCTGAAGAAGGTATTGACGGTATACATCAACGCGGGACCAATGACCATGCGGACCTGTTCGATATCGGAGGTTGAACGTGTCAACAGGTCTCCGATCCGGCTCCGATCATAATAAGAGGTGTCCAGGGTGAGGAAATGACGGAACAAGTTCTGTCTTAAATCATACTCGATATGGCGGCTGACACCGATGACAGTCTTGCGCATCAGGTAGCGAAAAATGCCTGAGACAACAGCGGTGCCCATGATTAAACCGGCATCACGCCAGAGACCGGACGCAGTGATGCCAGTCTCGAGACCGTTGACCGCATTGCGCATGATCCATGGTCCCACCACCTTGAAGATATTGGTGATGACCACGAAGAGCAGACCGGCGATAACCAGCGCTCGATAAGGTGCGTAATAGGGTAGTAGGCGTTTGAAAACCGTCACAACAACTTCTTTCAAGCCAGGTTTTTGTTGACCACTTGGTACAGTTTAGGCCCAATATAGCTCACATTGCAAAGCGGGACGGTCTTACTTGGCGCGAGCGGGAGAACTACACTATTTTAACAAGTGGATTTATCCATCAGTGGATAAACGCGTCTGAACCTGAAGGAGTTTCCGTGCTGAATTGGTTTACCCTTGGATACGGAGCCTTGTCCGGCTGTATGGTGGCCGGCACTGCCCGAACACTGAAGCAGGCGAATAAACCTGCGCCACTTGTACCGCCTACAATCGCAGTCTGTGTTGCGGCAAGAAACGAAGCTGACAATCTTCCCACTCTCATCGAAGCCCTCAAGGCGCAGGATTACCCCAAGGAATCGGTAGAATTCTGGATAATCGATGACGATTCGGAAGATGATACATACCGGATAGCCGCGGAAGCACAGGAATCGGACAGTCGTATTCACGCTGTTCATTCCAACCCGGAAATAGATATTCCGAGCCCGAAGAAACGCGCCCTGGACACAGCTATTCGTCAAACCAGGGCCGAATGGATCGTATCCACTGACGCTGACTGCGTGCCTCCTCCGGAATGGCTTTCCGCATTGTCAGGATACATGGAAGATCATATCGGCGCGATTGTCGGCTACAGTCCTCTTTCCGGTGGGACCAATTTCATCGAACGTCTCCTGGAGGGCGAATCCTGGTCCGCAACCGCTCTCTCTGCTGCGGCGCTCGGGCTTGGCTATCCCTTCAACGCGATGGGACGCAATTTCTCATTCCGTAGAAAGATATACCTTGATCTTGGTGGTTATGGCGCCGGCGGACGGATGGCTTCCGGGGACGATGACCTGTTTCTCCAGCAGGTCGCGGCAAAGACGGACTGGAAAGCCGCCTTTGCAGCAGATCAACGTGCTTTTGTCCCCTCCAAGGTTCCCGAAAGCAAAGCCGCCCTCCGGACCAAGGCGCGTCATATGTCAGTCGGTTTCAACTACGCCCGTGGCTGGTGGGTTATCGGGGCAATCGGAAATGCCCTGTTCCTGGGATTGGCTGCTGCTACTTTACTGGCTCTCTTTGGTGTTGTTGACAAACGGAAGGTTTGGAAAGCCTGGCAGCGGAAGTGGCTGTTTGACGGGGTGATGTACTTGAGCGCATCACGAGTGCTGCATGACTATACCCGTGGCCTGATCGCGCTGGTTGCCATGACTGTGGCGCCTTTTGCGCTTTGGGTGATCTGGCCTAAAGCCCTGTTTGGCTCATTTGAATGGAAAGGCCGCAGGTTTAATCGCGGACGCGCCTGAAATTTACCCGGGTGATACCCTTGGCTGGCTTCCTGGAATTCGTTGCATCGTTACTGAAAAGCCTTGTCGGACAAGATGAGGACAAGGGCCAGTCTCTCCGTACTCGTCGTATCAAACAGATCCTGGTTTGGGCTCTGAAGATAGGCGTAACCGCTGGGTTGCTTTACTTCCTTGTCAGCACCATCACAATCAGCGAGTTGAAAACCGCGATTCGTGAAGCAGATGGCATCTACTTGTTGCTGGCCGGCCTTCTTTCTCCCCTGAACCTGGTACTTCAGGCTGTCCGGTGGGGAGTCTTTGTTCGCAGTGAGTACCCGCAGACAAAAGCGTGGCGTATCCTGTTAAGTGTGCTGGGTGGTTTTTCCATTGGGTTGATTACCCCGGGCCGTATTGGTGAAGTGGGCCGAGTATTTCTGTTACGTGCTCCCTCACGCATCCGACTGGTAGGCCTGCATGTGGTTGATAAGCTGTATTTCATGGGGTTGGTCTCTCTAACCGGTCCCATGCTCCTCTATACCATGCCCGGTTTCGCGGATGCACTGCCGGAAAAAATGCAAACCGGAGCTTTCCTGTTCGTATTGTTCCTGCCGCTGTGTTACATCTGGCTGGCCATTGATCCTCGTCCAATCAAGAGCATGCTACTCGGTATTCAGATTGCCTTTGGCAACAAATCGAAATACATGGATATTCTCAATGCGTATGAACGTCTGTCTACAACACATACGCTGCGGGCACTGCTGTTTACCATAGTTCAGATGGGAATTATCCTCACCCAGTTCTATTTCCTGACTCGAGCGTTTCAACCGGTGCAATGGACTGTTGCGGCTCATACGTACGGGGCCGTACTCTTCGTCAAAACCGCGTTGCCGGTATCCGTAGGATCACTTGGTGTTGGCGAATGGGCGGCTGTTTCCTTCTATAGTCGTTTCGGGATCAATGATGCAGCGGCATTCAGTGCATCATTACTCCTGTTTGGCCTGAATGTTCTGTTACCGGCCATTATCGGCCTGTTCGTCGTACTGCAAACTCGCGCAAAAACCATCGCTGACGGTGGCGTTAACCGGGGAGAATCATCACTTTGATTGCCACGTTGTACTACATGTTTTCCTGGATAATGGGATTAGGCTATCTCGCCTTTCTGGCTATTACATATACCGGACTGGTACGGATGAAGCGATCACGTTTCCTGAAGGATGACGATCCCCTCCCGACTGTGACCGTTGTTGTGGCAGCACGTGATGAAGAAACCCGTATTGGCCGATTGCTGGACAGCCTGGAAGCGCAGGATTATCCTCGAGACAAATTCGACGTCATCGTCGTTGATGACAGAAGCCGGGACAATACCTCAGACCTGGTCAAGCAACGCCACAGTCACGTCAAGTACAGTATACTACGGATTCGTGATGGGGAAACGCCCAGCGGACGTTCACCGAAGAAATACGCACTCGGTCAGGGCATAAAAAAAGCGACCGGTGAAATCATCGTAACCACGGATGCTGATTGCTGGATGGGGAAATCCTGGCTTCGCGCAATCGTGTCACCGTTTACTGATCCCAAGGTGGCAGGCGCTACCGGAGTCAGTCGTTTTGTTCGTCCCAACGGCAAACCTACTCCCTGGTGGTCTGACCTGGAAAGCCTGGAACACCTCTCATATTCAGTTGGCGCAGCCGGTACGATCGGCATGGGGCATGTAACCAATGCGCACGGCTCCAACCTGGCAGCACGACGCATTGTATATGAACGCATCGGCGGATACACCAGCACAGCTAATGTGACTTCTGGTGATGATGTATTCCTGTTGCAAGATGTGGCAAAAAATGGCGGCAAGGTTGTGTTTGTGGATCGCCCTGAAGGCTACGTGTTCAGTCAACCGGTTGACACCTTGCGGGAATGGGTAAATCAACGTGCACGGTGGAGTTCCAAGAGCGGTTACTATCCCCCGTTCCTGCTGGCTCTCATGGTGGGTATGGGTGGTTGCATCCTGAGCAGCAACCTAGGAATCGCGCTTGCCATGATGGGTAAAATTCCCTTCCGGATCCCAGTGTTCATGAATGCTCTAAAGATTTTCTTAGAATCCATTGTCATGAAACGTGGCTGTGATCGCTTTGGTGAATCTATCTCTTATCCTAAATTTGTAATCACTCAATTGGTTCATCCCCCGGCAATCAGTTATGCCGTGCTGCGTGGCCAGTTCTTTTCCTTTACCTGGAAAGGCCAACGCTATCGTGGAGCCAGTAAAGTTCTTAATACGCCACAAAATGGGAATTCCAAATCGTGAATCCCGGCGTTTACAGAACACCGCGGCTGTTAGAGCGCCTGTTCCCATCGGTGATATGGGGACATCCCGATAAACAGAATGGCCCCCTGATCCTGACGTTCGATGATGGTCCTGATCCCGACGCCACCCCCGCAGTTCTGGATATTCTTGAAACATACGGTATCTCCGCCCTGTTTTTCGTCCAGGGTAACCGCGTTAAAGGTTCAGAAAAGCTGCTGGAAGAGATGACAACACGGGGACACGGCATCGGATACCATGGTCTCACTCATCAAACCTGGTGGTTTCGTGGAGCTCGTAATCGTCATTACCAAATGGACCCATCCTTTATCCCGGATATGACACAACTTCCCTTCACCACCCCACTCCTTTTGCGACCACCTTATGGCAGGCTTGGTCCACTAGTTGTCCGTAGTGCCAGGGAAATGAATGCGCTCCTGCTAGAGTTCACGCTGGTCGTCGGTGACTGGCTTGAAGGAAAAACACGTGACATCTTGATCGAAGATTTGTATACTCTTGCTACTCCGGGTGACATTGTGGTTTTGCATGATGGCAGCCGAAACGGTGCAATACTCAGCGATGTCCTGCAAACGACTATCCCACGTTGGCAGGATAAAGGTCTTAGCGTAGGTTCCTGGCGAGAGCTGCAACTTGGATTGGATGAATGATTTCCCCTTGGATACCATTAGCCATTGGCGCAGTTTGCCTGCTTATCATGAGCATATTTATCGCAAATACATGGTACCGGTTTCCTGTTGCTCCTAAAACTCCATCGGTTGCCATCGTGGTATGTGCGCGTGATGAAGAAGACAACCTGATGGACTGCCTGATGTCTCTAGCCTCCCAGGATTATCCGGACGACAAACTGCGCTTGATCCTCGTCGACCATCTTTCCCAGGATAATACCGGGAACATCATGGAACGGTTTGCTTCGGATATGCCCTTCGAAACGCAAGTCATCCACATTACCGAGCCTGATCCGAATTTCAAGGGCAAAGTGCAAGCGCTAGTCGAAGGCCTGGATCAACTACACGATGAAGAATATGTCCTGCTGACGGATGCGGATTGTGTTGTGCCTGAATTATGGGTGCGAACGCTGCTGGCTCGCTTCACTGAGAATGTGATCGCTGTAGGAGGTATTCCCAGCATAGATTCCGAATCGAGTGAAGAAAGTAATTGGCTGACAAGGCTGCAAGATATTGATTTTCGTTATTATTATGGATATGCCTTCGGTTTAACATCATTCAGCGCCAGACTGACAGCGAACAAAGAAAAGAACGGCTTTAAGACGAATTGGCGCCTCATCCGTCCTGCTATAGTCTCCGGCAACAACCTGGCATTCAAGGCTTCCCTTTATAAGGAATGCGGTGGGTTCAGAAAAATAGGTTCCTCGCTGATTGAAGATGTTGATTTGCTATTGAGCATGATAAATATATCTGGGGGCCATCTCGCTATCACGGTTTCCCCGGATGCACGTGTGCAAACGGCTCCACAACCCACTCTGCGCAAGCTGTGGCAGCAACGACGCCGATGGGCAACTTCAATAAACAGTTTTCACTTTTTTAATTATTTCCTGTTCTTGATCATCTTTGTTACTCGAGTCATGTTGCCTGCCATGATATTTATTCAACCATGGGGCGCCCTTGGAGGGCTACTGATTTACTCCCTGGCTACTGCCGCAATGGTGCTCCGTGTCTCCAGCCTGTTGAACCGCAGGGTGCATTTCAGCGACCTGATTATGCTGGAGTTATTTCAGATCTTCCTCCACAGCTTCACCGTACTCGCAGTTCTGGTTCGTTGGCCAGTTATCTGGAAAGGCGTAAACTACAGAAAAGTAAAAGCCTAGCGAAACCTTCCTCCAAAAAACTGCGATTGCCCCATATCATGTCATACCCCTATATTTCGCTGTTGTTTGTTTACCATTCATGTTACACGCTACATACGACTGCTTACCTGGGAGTACAGGAGGAGCGATGAGTTTACTGGACAATATGGTTGTTGCTGCCATGCCACTGGTTCCCAAACGGCTGGTTCGTCAGTTTGCCGATCCATATATCGCCGGGGAAACACTGCAACACGCCATTGACACTGCCCGCCAGTTGAATCGGCAGGGGTGTCGTGCCACGATCGATGTTCTGGGTGAATCCGTTACCATGAAACAGCAGTCCCGAAGGGCTGTTGCCATGTACCTGAAAGTAGTAGAGGCTATCAAGACAGAGAAACTGGACGCCAATATTTCCATAAAGCCGACTCAATTCGGCCTGGGGATGGATCCACAATTCTGCCGTGAAAACTATCTTAAAGTCATCGCGAAATTGAAAGAACAGGATAATTTCGTACGAATCGACATGGAAGACAGCCCCTATACCACGCTTACATACGACCTTTTAACTGATCTTCGAAAGCAATACCCGAAGACAGGCGTCGTAATACAGGCTTATATGCGGCGTTCACTTAAAGACCTCGAGGAAACGTTAATTCCAATGAAAGCCAATATCCGGCTGTGTAAAGGGATTTACGTGGAACCGGCTGAGATCGCTTTTAAGGATTATGAGATCATCAGGAAAAACTACCTGTTGCTGCTGGAAAAAGCTCTTACCAACGGGCTCTTTGTTGGCATCGCAACCCATGACGAAATGCTGATCTGGGAAGCGTACCGTATCCTGGAGAAACACGGTATCCCGAAAGAGCAATATGAGTTCCAGATGTTGCTTGGTGTTACACAACACCTGCGCCGCCAGATCCTGAAAGATGGACATCCGATGCGTATTTACGTGCCCTTCGGAAAAGACTGGTACGCCTATTCAACCCGACGCCTGAAAGAAAATCCGCAAGTTGCCGGGTATGTATTCAAGGATATATTCCATCTTTAAATCGTAGAACCTTACGAGACAATTCAGCCCCCTCCGGACCGTTCCGAAGGGGGCTTTTCAGTTCTATCTGGAATGCCAGAGGGCTAGTGGATCGGCCCGCTAGTTAGCCTTAATCTTGATCTTGCGCGGCTTCGCCTGCTCCATCTTCGGCAGGTTGATGACCAGAACACCATGCTTCATCCCTGCATCGATCTTTTCCGTATCGATGGAATTGTGTAACCTGAAGGTGCGACGGAATTTGCCGTGTACACGTTCGTTGACATGGCAGCAGTCTTCCTTCTGGCCCTCCGGGGCCTTACGCTCACCACTGATCGTCAGCAGACCGTCTTCCAGGTCAATGGACAGGTCTTCTGTGGTCATGCCGGGAAGATCGGCCTCAACCTGGTAACCGGCTTCTGTTTCAAAGATGTCTACGCGCGGGCGCCAGACTTTTTCGACCACATCTTCATCATGCTCCCCTTCAGTCCACTGATTCATCATGTGGTTCAGGGTGCGACGGACCATGTCAAACTCACGATTCGGGTTGTAACGTACGAGTGTCATCTTTCTGTCCTCCACTATGTGTGTTGTGTCGTTTGTGTTTACTTCAGCAACTTGCCTGACCCATTTGCAACGGCCGTGCCAAAACGAGATTACCACACTTTATATATTATAATTACGCTACTTACATTTAAACACCTGCGGCACCACACAAGGCTTTCTGCCAGAAAATCCCCATTTATGTCATATTGACAGTTCTTAAACTGCCATTATGGCGCCACGCCATTTCAATTGGTCTTTTCCTTCTTGAAAGGCAGGAGGAAATCTCTCAATGAGATCGTTTCTATTCCTGAATGTCTGGATGGTTCGCAACGGATTTGCTCTAGCCCGAAGATTTCACCACTGGCAATTTCAATGTGATACTTGATGGAACGGCCAGTACAAGAACCACGGCAGTGGTTCTCTGTATTAGCCCACCGTCCAGCGCCGTCTGTTTGGCGCTCACGGTGGGAATAGGATGTACGCTACTTGCCAACCCCGGCAGCGGGTTGCCTGAATATTTCCACTGTATACTTTTGATAATTATCAGGTTACTCCTTCCGGAGTAAATATATGGTGCGCATTATCTCCCCGGGTAGCCGCCAAACTGACGGCGGCTGCCCGGGGCTAATACAGGTTGCCCCTGCCGGGGCGGTTGCCGATACTCAGCCTCATATTGCCAGCGAAACAGGGAATAGACACGCAAAGGGATACCGGAGCAAACTGTCCCCTGAAAAATGCTGTATGAATCAGTTGTAATGTGTTGATATGAAATGTGTTAAGATGATTATCCATGTTTCGTTCATGAAATATTCGGGCTAGTGGACCGGATCACATGAATCGAGGAGTTCTGCTTGTCACGGGCGAGTTGGCTGCAAGGCGAATTCATGCAGGTGTAGCGGGTTACTGTAAATGAAATCAACGCAGCAGACAGCCGCCTCGTGACAAGCCCGAAGGGAGCGCGCCTCATCGTTCATGACTGCGTTCCATTCCTTTGAAATAACCCGCTATGACTTCAGGAATGCGCCTTGTCCTGAACGATGATTCGCAGCTCTGTATCCATCGATTCATGTGATCCGGTCCACTAGGAAATGCGTCCTATTGATACATCAAACCCTCACACTATCTGCGTATTGCTTGGGCGTTACTTACGCATGTCGTCCTGTCGTTCCTGATAGTAATTTCTGCTCTCCTCTTCACCATATTCCTTAGTAAATCAAAGCTGATTCTCGATATACGGTACTAGTTTGTCGCAGAGTTATCCTTGAGCTAACAGCATGTAGTAACAAAACCTTGTACATACCATTACGACCGTATAAACACATCAACCCCGATATTTTTCTGACCAGAATACGCTGGTTCATCTCCCGGATTTATAATAACAATCCCCCTGGTCCTTCCAGTCCTTCCGTGATAATGCTATGCAGCAACTCACTACATTGCGCCACAATACTCAGTCCATGGATTCCAGTTTAAGCGGAGTATTATGAGGCGTTTATCTGGAATACTGAGTGTGAAAATAAGTGGAAACCTGGTGTCAATCTGAAACTTGACAGACCTGTGAGTAAGAAGTAAGCGTAATAAGGCAGTGAACTCTCTCTTCTCTTTACTTCGAAACATATGCTTTTTACATTGCATGCTATACATTTTGACAGCAGTAACGAATTCAAAGAGTTGATCTCGTTTCTGGAACTGGCTTGGGATGTTACTGAAAAATGAGTGGGATATACAGGATGTCGGCTATAGAATGGCAGCGCTTCGCATTGGGCGACCTAGACCTGTGATTTTGCTCAAATTAGACTATTGTTTTTATAGTTTTTTGGATCGTAATAGAGGAAATTTCTCCTCAATCAATTGTTCTGAATCACTTGCATTGTTCATGAAAACGTGAGGAGAAAACTCTCTAATCTACTGGCAAATCCGGTGCAGCAAGAGCGTACAGCCACAGAGGCCTACTCCCTGTTCAAGGAAAGGCATTGACACATGAAATTCGAGCGAAAACAGTCACTTATTTTCCTGATTGGCCTATTGAATCGCAGGATGCAGATCGCTCTTGACAAACAGCTTTCAGCTCAGAATGTATCGACCGGGCAACTCTCAGCTCTCTTCTCTCTCTATGAAGAAGACGGGTTGACTCAGTTGGAATTATGCCAGCGAAACATGGTCGAACAACCAACAATGGCCAACACTTTGCATCGCATGGAACGTGATGATCTGGTCGAAACTCAACAGGATAAAAAGGACCGTCGCTGCACTCGATACTACCTGACAGATCGTGCAAAACAGATCAGAAGAGATCTGATCACCGGAACAACCGACTTGATTACATCGTCTCTTGATGGACTGCCGGACAACGCTATCATGGAGTTGATTTCCAGCCTGAACCAGGTGAATGGAAACCTGGAACAATTGATAAAGAACAACGGCAGCTAACAAGACACATGAAGCAATCCGTGTTATTAGCTAATATATTGCCAGTTGACACAGAACACAAGAGTCCGTTTCAGAAGAAACCTTCCAGCACAGATTTGTTTGTAGCCGGATCTATCCTGTTCCGCCCCCGCTTCGCTGAAGGGACACACATCAGGTCAAACGCTTATCAACCATGCGAATGGTAGCGCATTACTGCGGCTATGTACCAAGAAAAAAGCGCTTCCACCGACATGGCAGAAGCGCTGAAGAATGACTTACGTGAAGTCTGTGTTTACCTCATCACACGTCCCTGATTCTGTTCTACGCCGGACCAGGCATTTACTCCTGTGGGCCATTCGTTGGTCCATTCAATGTTTACAGCATCCGAGTTCTGATCGGAACGTACCTGAACATACCGATAGCCATTCGGCCAGGGCACTTCCACTTCCCCATTGCCATCCACTTCTACCCAGTCTTCCCACCAGACAAAGGCAAGATCATCATACCAGGCCTGTGCGGTTCCTGAGTTCGGCGGGTACAGGCTGCAACGGACATTTAGATAACGTCGTTCTCCAGCAAGTACGTCAAAGTCTGTCCAGGCTGCTGTCCAATCATTATCGCCATCCAGTGACAGTGGTATCTCCTGCTGGCTATAGTCGCCATCAGAACGATCATAATAGAATCTGACCTGAAGTTCAGCAGCATCGGCATTATCAGTTGCTATCCATCCCAGGAAACTATGTTGTCCTTCATCCGGATAAATACGAACTCTGCGTTCAAATAGGGTTACAAAATTATCTCCGGCAGTATAGGGCACATTCAGACGTACGCTTCGTTCACCAGCATGCGAATAGGAATCGTCGTAGCTTTCATAGTTTGAATTCAAATTCCACGGTTGTGCGCCTTCATCTTCCATGTTCCCCCACAGGATCACATCACGGCCATAACGCACCAGCACTGTCCCGCCAACACCATCAACAGAAATCGTGGAAGTATACCCATCCCCTTCCATCTTGACCGGACGGGTGCGATACTGGTTAAAGAACTGGGTCATCCCAACCGTGATATCATGGTTTTCTTCAGCTCGTGCGTAAGTCGTATCCCACATAACATGAGCGATGGGTTCCTCGTCATCGGGAAAACGCAACAGTTGAGTATTCAACAACTTACTATAATGAGTCAGGTAGTCCAGCAAGTTGTTGGCAAACTCTCCAGTCGCCATTTTTGGCACCCACTCTTCGATCCAGCCGGGCCGAACGATAGCAGCATCAACCGTATCACCCACATGGGTTTCCAGAATCATGGTCGGCATGGTTTCATTGTAGTTCAAGTCCATAACAAAGTTGCCAAGGGAATGGGCGATCAACTTACCATTATAAATCTCAACCCCCTGAATAACATGCGGATGATGACACACAACCAGATCAGCGCCCAGGTCAATTGCATAATGACGCAATGCGACTTCGCCTGAATCCGGCAACAGTTCAAATACTACCGGATCTTCGCCCTGGCTGACTTCATCCACATAGTAATAGTCGTTTTTATCTCCGTCTTTGGGAATCCGGGAATACTCACTCCCGCAGTGAACATAAGCCAGTACCAGGTCAGCGTTTTCTTCAGCCAGTGGAACCTGGGTCTCAACATAACTGCGATTCCAAAGCGCGAACCCCGGTCTGTCACGTCCAGCATCAAGGAACGGTTGCGGATTGGCGTAATTATAATGCCCATCACGATTACATGAACTCAATACGGCCACACTTTTTCCACCATAGGAAAGGTACAGCGGCATTCGTGCTTCAACATCATTATCGCCGATACCTGAATACAACAACCCATTCATGGAGGCTATCGTTTCTGTCTCATGCATCCCCTGAACCATGTAATCCATAATGTGATTATTTGCCAGGGTAGCATAATCGAAGCCAGCATTCACCACACCAACCACATCTTCAGGTCGCATTTTGAACCAGATTGTTTTCGTGGGATGGGCGGTTTCAGCGTAGGTGGCAGGGTTTTCAAGATTGCACAGGGCAAGGTCTGCGGCGATGATATAATCACGAACATCATCAAACATGTAATCCACGCCATAGGTTTGAATAAGGCCGCCCTCATTCAGGTAGCCGCGCCCGAGCATGACATCGCCAACAAAGCTCATGACAAAATCGGATTGTAGTGTCAATGGTGCATCTTCGATAGCCGTCGCTGCAATATCCCAGTTGTTCTGGTCATCTTCAACTCGGAGCGTTACCGGCCACCTTCCGCCCCGTGGATATGTGTGCCTCGGATTTTCTTCCACTGAAACATGCCCATCTCCGAAACTCCAGAGGAAATCCATCCTGTTTGAGTCATCATCACGAGAAAAGTTCTGGAATTGATAGGTGATCGAGTCCACACGGTCCGGTGTCAGCGCGACAAAGGAGAACCTTGCTCCTGGAGCGAGCGCCACGGCATCCGAAGCATCGCGCAGGTTGTCGATGTACCACTCTCCGTCATTATCATCGGTATCGTTGATGTAGTAAACCTCTGTGATCTCCGGGTAGGTACCGAAACGTCCGTGCCAGTCCTCTCCTATCGGCATATGGGCGGTTATCCACTGATCTTCCGGGAACCACCCTAAATACGTGGTAATAATCGGGTCGGTATTGGCGCTAGAATGCCCCCAGATCAGGTAATACATCTGATCTGTGCCGTCGCTGAAACCTATCATTTGCCAACTGCTGACATCCGTTGTTTTCATGTCAACGGCCCAGACAGTGCTTGAATCCGTCTGCTGGTCTTCAATATCCTGTACCTTCCATGTATTGCCGTATAAATGCAGGCAATACTGGGAATCTCCAGCCCCATCTGCAATCACATCATAGTCGTTTGGATCTTCATCTTCACCCGGATAGCTGGACAATTCCACCTCACCGGTTTCAAAGTCTTCGACCATGACCGGGTTGTTTGGAACTTCCCCAGGAATCCATGGAATAACCCTGTAGAACCAGTGCTGTCCGGGCAACGTCAGACCTTCAGCATCAAAAAAAGAGCTGCTGGATGTGTATGC
This sequence comes from bacterium, assembly GCA_963669175.1. Classification (GTDB taxonomy): domain Bacteria; phylum Electryoneota; class Electryoneia; order Electryoneales; family Electryoneaceae. The sequence continues at coordinate 3,177,289 of OY769902.1, read as the reverse complement.
CAGAGTATCCGGCGCCAGCATTTTCGGGTCCAGCGAACGTAACACAACCCAGCGGGACTGGCCCTCCGGAGCATTCCAGGAAAGCAACACCCCGTCTCTTTCAGAAGTAAGATTGACGGTTAACGGTTGTGTGAAAGCTGGGACAATGAGACACAGGAGCAGAACAAACGCGATCCATATCGAACCTGTGTTTCGACCTCTAACAAGTGGCGGCGTATGATGTGACATGCTGGGCTCCCCTGTTGCGCCGGATCTATGGAACAGCCAAACAACTTATTTGGAAGGGATTACACGACAATATAGACAAACACATGACCTGATCCCAATGGCTGCCCAAGTTTTGATGAAAAGAGAATCCGCTGTTTTTTCGCTTGAGCCTACCACTGGAGTGTGCTATACTCACTGTTACGTTTAACTAACATGGCAGGAGCACAAGATGCGTCAAGTTATCAGTACAAAAGAGGCGCCCGGCGCCATTGGACCTTACAACCAGGCGATTGTTTTTGAAGGAAAACTGATGTACACCGCTGGCCAGATTCCGTTGGATCCCATTACAGGTGAGATGGCCGGAACAGATATCAAAGTTCAGACACGTCAGGCATTAACCAACCTGCGCGCTGTTCTCATGGGCGCCGGAAGTGGACTGGAACATGTTATCAAAACAACAGTATTCCTGAAAGACATGAACGATTTTGCTGCGATGAACGAAGTTTACGCAGAATTCTTCGCCAATGATGCTCCGGCGAGAAGCGCTGTTGAAGTTGCACGTCTTCCAAAAGATGCGTTGGTCGAGGTCGAATGTATCGCACTGGTGCCGTAAACCTTCTTTATTCTCTTGTTTTTCTGATTATCGTTGTCCTGTTCCCAATGGGCAGCAGCCATGCGCAGAATACGCAACGCGAAAGCGCGAAGGACGGCTCTGCCCATGCGAATAGTCCGCAGGATAGCTCCAGAGTCTCAAATGACGAGCCTCTTTATTCTGTCAGCAAGAAGCCGACTCTTGCAGCATTGATGTCACTTGCTATCCCCGGAAGCGGACAATTCTACACGGAATCTTATTTTAAAGCAGTCATCTTCTTCGGTGTCGATGTAGGCATGTGGTATGGTATCTATGTTCAAAATCAGCGCTACCAGGATCATCAGGACCGGATAAAAGAGCTGTCCGGCGATAAATATGCGACTCTGCGTCGCCAGGAGATCCGGCTCGCGGACTTCTACAAGAACGACCGCAATCGTCTGCTCTGGTGGACAGCCGGCCTGACCCTGCTCGCAACCTTCGATGCCTACGTTGATGCCCATCTGTACGACTTCGAGATTGATCCTACAGTGGGGGCCACACCCTCCGGCGATGGCCCGGCTGCCGGGATAAGGATTACTTTTTAGCTGAAACCCTGGAAGGAAAAACGGATGTTAATGCCACGTGATCACGCACTTGAGCTGGTCAAACAGAACCTCCCGAACAAAAATCTCCGCAAGCATGTTTATGCCGTGGAAGCTGTCATGCGTGGACTGGCGGAGCATCTTGGTGAAGATGGTGACACCTGGGCCTTGGCCGGATTGTTACACGATCTCGATTATGAAGTGACCAAGGATGCCCCGGATAAACATACCTATCTGACCGTGGAATGGCTGGAAAAAGAAGAAGGTGTCCCTGAAGAAGTCAAGCATGCCATTCATGCCCATGCGGATCATGCCCCACGTGAAAACCTGATGGACAAGGCGATCTATTGTGCAGACCCGGTGACTGGTTTCCTCGTGGCTTGTGCTCTGATGCACCCCGCGAAAAAACTGGCGCTACTTGATTTTGGCTTTATGAAACGGCGATTTGAGGAAAAGCGTTTTGCAGCAGGTGCAAGCCGTGAACAAATGGCTGCTTGTAGCGAGCTTGGCATGGAGTTGGAAGAGTTCATGATGCTCGCAAACGCAGCCATGATCGGTATCTCGAAGGAGTTGGGGCTCTGATGGAGAAAACCAGTTCAGAAAAGAGGCTGCACAAGTTGCATGAATACGTTGGTGTTTTGCATATCCACACCAACTATTCAGATGGCACCGGGCGCGTCCCGGAGATTGCCAGCTATGCCTCTGAGCACGGTCTGGACTGGTTGATTATCACTGACCATGAACACCTGAAAGCACTGGATCGTGGCGAAGAAGGGTATTACGGTCCGGTGCTGGTTCTGGTTGGGAGCGAACTGGGTGATGAAAACGGCCCGAATCATTACCTGGCGTATGGAATCGAAAAAGTCCCGCCCCAGGATGATCCGGTAACCTATGTTTCAGAAGTACAGCGCATGGGTGGTTTTGGCGCCATAGCCCATCCTCATGAGAAACGTGATGTATTCAAAGATATGCCCCCCTATCCCTGGACTGCGTGGGATGCGCCAATTGATGGCGTTGAAATCTGGAACCAGCTCTCACAGTGGACAGAAGGCCTCACACGCGAAAACCGTCTCCAGCGATTCCTGCATCCTTTAAAAAGCCTGACACGTCCTGATCCACAAACTCTGGCGGTCTGGGATCGTCTGAACCAGCTTCGTCCTGTGGTCGGATATGTGGGTGTGGACGCTCACTCGATCAAATATCCCCTGCTGAAGGGGCTTATTCATGTAAAAGTGTTTCATTACAAGGTGCAGTTCCGCAGCCTGCGAACCCATCTGCTCCTTCCTGCCCCTCTGAATACAAATCCGGCAGTTGCACGTGAACAGGTGTTCGCTGCTTTACATAAAGGCAGGCATTTCGGCGCTAACCATCGTTTGGGGAAAGCGGATGGAGCCCGTTTTTACGCGCGAATCCGTGGGAATAAACACTGGCCCATTTGCACTTTGTCACCTGAAGATCCGATTGATTTTATCATACGTACGCCAGTAGAAGCCAACCTGAGACTCATCAGGGATGGGGTTGTGGAAGCTGAAACTACTGGCAAACGATTGGTAACCAAAGTTCAGTACAAACCCGGTATATGGCGTGCAGAAGCCCACCGTAAAGGCAAAGGGTGGATTTATTTTAATCCCTTCCGAGTGCTACCGGAATCCTGAAAGCATGCTTACATTAAGCTGGTCATAAATAATGCGATAACAGTAGTACAACTGTTTTTCCGGGGAGACGATGGCTGAAGAAAGATTACGAGCGATCAGCGAAGGGCTGACTGGGCAATCGGCGGTGCTCAATATTATTGGCATCATCGTAATCTGTCTGATCTTCATTGTCTTGATGTATTTCGGCTATCAATATCAGAAAAATCAAATCATTACCGCAACCACAAGCAGCATGTTCCGTAAAAAGAACCGCCGCAGGTTCACCCGTGTTGATGTCGATATCCCTGTCTTACTTCAACAACCCGATACTTCGAAGTCCTATGAAGCCAAAATACTGGACGTATCAATCGGTGGGGTTCGCTTACTGACTCCTGTCGCAGGAATCGCAGCCGCATCCAATTATACTCTCACCAAACCGGAATCTCGTGAGTTCGGCATACTGCGTAACGAGCGTTTCTTTGTCCTCTGGGTAACTCGTAACAAGGATCAGGAAACAGCTACCATGCGCGGCCGTTGGCTGGAACTCCCAAAAGAGAAACGCTCCGCGTTGCAGTTCCGTATCAATGAAATGACCGCGAACATCAAAGAAAGCGAAACCGCTGCCTGATATTCCTTCGCTCTCCCCTGGAGTATCCTTTTCATTTCATCCGTATATTTTTCCCAGAACAACATCATGAACCGGGAGTACCAGATGCGAATTCCGTACGAATTCATCCTGCAGAAGCAACAAGGCGAAGAACACCCCGCGGAAGAGCTGGCGAGCTTCATCCAGGGCGCAACCCATGGCGACATCATGGAAGCGCAGCTTTCAGCGTGGATGATGGCTGTCTGGTTTAAAGGCATGACCACCCAGGAAACGGCCAACCTGACTGACGCCATGATCAATACAGGGAAGCGAATTCACTTTCCGAATCTCGGTATGCCTATTGGCGACAAACACAGTACCGGCGGAGTTGGCGACAAGATCACGCTGATGCTTGCCCCGCTGCTTGCTGCAGCCGGGATGGCGGTTCCTACGGTAACCGGCCGTGGTCTGGGCTTCACTGGCGGGACTCTGGATAAACTCGAATCCATTCCCGGCTTCAGAACCGACCTGGGCATCGAAGAACTGATTGACCTGGTTCGTCAATACGGTCTTGCATTCGGCGCTCAAACGGATGACCTGGTGCCTGCCGACAGAAAGATGTATGCCTTGCGTGGAGTTACCGGCACGATTCGTTCACTCCCTCTTATTACATCCTCCATCCTGTCAAAGAAAATCGCTGAAGGGATTGAAGCGATTGTGTTCGATGTAAAATGCGGTCATGGCGCTTTCATGGCTACGGAAGATGAAGCTCGTGAACTGTCAAAATGGCTGGTGAAGACCGCCAACACATTCGGTCTGAACGCTGCGGCGCTGATTACGGATATGAATGCCCCGATTGGCTATACGGTTGGTAACGGATTGGAAGCAGCGGAGAGTATCGCCTATCTCAAGAACGAAAAACTATCTGATGACCTGCACGATTTAACCATGGCGCTGGGCGGCACCTTGATGCAGCTAACCGGACTTTCACCGGATATTAATAGCGGAATCAATAAACTGGAGACAGTGCTGGCCAATGGCGAGGGATTGAAGAAGTTCAAGGAAGTTGCATTCGCCCAGGGCGCTGATCCGGATGCGTTTGAACGGATCCCTGCACCACACCCGGATGCGCAATCCGTCGTGATTGCTGCTGACATGGATGGTTACATCAGCGGCATCCACGCTCGTGAAGTTGGCTACTGTGGTGTCGAACTAGGGGCTGGACGACAAAAGACCGGAGATGATATTGACCCGGCCGCCGGAATCCTGTTTTATGCCAAACCTGGCGACAAGGTGGAGAAAGGACAACCGGTCGCTTCCCTCTTTGCCGCAGAGAAACAGCGTTGCGAAGCCACTCTGCCACGCCTCAAAAACACGATCCAATACAGCGAAGAACCACCCGCTTTTTCACCACTGATCAAGGCTATCACGACAAAGGATGGAATACGAAACTGGGAATGATGAAAAACACTGTGGAGTAAACAACCAATCCAAGCGTTGAGGACAATCAGGCATAATTGTCAATATGTCTGCCGATATCCTGATCCTGCATGACATCTGGTGAGGTGTTCTGGCTGGAGAACTCACCATCGAAAAGCGCCTGTACCTTCTGGTACATGGCGTGACCTGAAGCATTGTTCCAGGAGGTAGCCGGTCGGTTAGGATAGGTTGCCGTTTCAACCGTGTCCGGTTGAGACGTAAACGTACCGTCACCAGATACCCTGTCTTGTGATTCAACAGGCCGAACTGGTTTAACGGTTTGTATTTGCGGCACTTCCGATGAGACCCGAGCGACCATACCGCTCCACTTTTTTCTTCTGGTACCCCCTCTCTATCGGCATTTCACCACAAACCTTGACTTCCCACTTCAGCAATTTGAGGCACAAAAGCAGAGATCCCTACCCAACAAGATCAAGTTCAACCGGGCCAATTCCGGGAACATCAACAACCACGCGGATTTAACGGGAGTAAAAAAGAGGCGAGACCTTTTCGTTGCACTAGCGAGGCAAAGCAACTCATTCCAGCAATGCGAGCCGCTCGACTCAAACTTTATAATAACAAGTACATATGAACACGACATAGCTAAATTGCACAACAAAAACCAGATGGCACAACGATTGCTTTCATTTATCAAAGAGACACTTCTGCATATCTTATATCGGCACTTTATTGAGGAACTTGAGAGGCTGGAGAGTCCATGAAGATTAAAACCTACCCGCTCAAGCGGGAACGCTACACCACATATATACAGGTAGGATCCGCCGTTGACAGTGATCTCCAGGGCGGACTTGAGGAGATCATGTTACGGGAGATCGAGCAGGGCTGCCGTCGTATTGTCCTGAACCTTCGTGGTATGCACTTCCTCCACTCCACTCTTTTCGCCGGATTGCTGAATACCTGGATTCACCTGCAACGAGTTGATGGCGAGCTGGTCCTGGCCGGAGCGCCCTGGTTCCTGCGCGTTGCCATGGGCTGGTTTGGCCTGGAGTCACGATTCCTCTGGCTCAACAATCCCCTTGTCGTCCGAACTACGGGGCTTAACAGCGCCATCATGGCGGAAGGCGCTCTGACTGAAAACGGAAAACGTGCTGAACAGGAAAAACTCACGAGGATAATCGGGTAACATGGCGGACTATTCGGTACATCTGTTCCGGGGGGCCTGGCAGGTCGGCAATCCCCAGATAAACTACAATTTGCGTGTTCGCACGCGAAATGTAGCAGGTGAACCGAAAGTACCGGACGCGATCGGCACAACCCAAATCCCGGCCCATCAAAGAAAACTGGTCACCTATGACCGAAACAATATGCTGGCGATGTTCGATACACAAAAGGACTACCAGATCCTTGTTTGATTGTAGTATCCAGGCCTGAACGACTGGATGTCCGTACGGACGGCAGAACCCCTTGCTGATAGACCATCGTGGCAGCGATGGTCTGTTTTTTTCCCTTGCTGAATACCAAAGCTTTGCGTAAACTATGGGAAGTTTGATGAACGGCGTATTCTTTACCGGTAAGTTGAACAAGTGTCATTTTACGGGTTGTTACGATTATACGTAATATTGAAGATACCTCAATAGCTCAAAGCATCGAACTTATTGTTACACCGTTTTCAACAACTCTAAAAGGATCAGTCATTTAAGAGAGGAATCCTACCGTGTCTGAAAAGAAAACTCCCAGGAAAGCAAACCAGAAAGAACTCACGATTGAAGATATCCGGGCAATGCCAAAGACGGACTTGCATTGTCACCTTGACGGCTCCCTGCGTGTCTCAACCATGCTCGAGTTGACCAAAGAGAGAGGCATGAAACTGCCAGCCGACAATGAAGCCGACCTGCGCAAGATTGTCGAAGCAGGCGCGAATGTAAAAAGCCTCGCCGATTATCTCCGTGCGTTTGATATTACACTTTCTGTCATGCAGGATGAAGAATCGATAGAGCGTATTGCTTTCGAATTGTGTGAAGATGCCTGGGCTGATGGCGTCTGGTATCTGGAAGTCCGCTTCTCCCCCATCCTTCACCAGGAGAAAGGGCTCAAGCTTACACAAGTCATGGATGCGGTGCTGCGTGGCTTGAAGCGTGGTGAAGCGGCGACCGGAATAAAGACTGGGGTCATTGTTTGCGGGATACGATCCATTGAGCCGAAGGTATCCATCCGGCTGGCAGAACTGACCGTTGCCTATAAAAATCGTGGTGTCTTCGCATTTGACCTTGCCGGTAAGGAAGACCAGTATCCGGCCAAAGATCATGCCCAGGCATTTTATCTGATCAGGAACAATAACATTCACTCCACGGTACATGCCGGTGAAGCGTGGGGACCGGGCTCAATCAAGCAGGCGTTGCACGATCTAAGCGCTCATCGAATCGGGCATGGCACCCGTTTGAAAGAGGACGGAGATTTATTAAATTATGTAAACGACAACCGCATCCCCCTCGAGTGTTGTATTTCATCCAATGTCCATGTCGGCACAGTGCCGTCATTGGATGAGCATCCTATTCGCTTCTATTATGATTTCGGTTTACGCGTTACCATCAATACGGATAACCGTTTGATGAGTGCGACAACCGTCAGCGATGAGCTTTTTCTGGCTCATACGAAACTTGGGTTTTCCAGGGAAGCGCTTGAAGACATCATTATTATGGGATTTAAATCCGCATTCCTGCCTTACCAGGAGCGGAAGACTCTCTTGGGGAAGGTGCTACATGAACTTGGACTCGAACCGCACCCATTCTAGATTCGGAGCTTTAATCCTCCTGCTCTGTTCTGTTCTGGCAATGATGATTGCCTGTACAGGATGTAATGAGGATTCTACGGTATCAGATAGAAACGAGGATCCTTTCGCTGAGTACCGTGATTATTTTCCTTTAATCGAAGGATCATACTGGCGGTATAGAAATTCAGAGAGTATCGATTACCGTTATGTAGTCGTTAATACGCATCAGGGCTCCTGGGCTGACAGCGCTGATGTCCTGATTTCCGGCGACGGTGATGATCAGGCATGGTTGATTTACTGGGACTTTGACGAACTGATTGTCACACCTGCTGATGGCAGTAATTCAGTTAAATCCTATTTTATCGTTCCACCGGATTCAGGGCGAACCTGGCGTACACAGAGCAGCGAAGGAGCGCGCTCGGTATACTATTCCGATGCAACCATTGTCGCTGTTGACAGTACAATAACCGTCATGGCTGGAACATGGTCAGAAACAATTGTCATACGTGAAATCCAGGTTACCAAACTGGACGGTGTTGTTACCGAGCAGGACACTACGTGGACAGCCTACGCCAAAGGTGTCGGTCAGTTGTTCCACAAGATGGGAAGTTTCGAGACGATACTGGTAGAATATTCTGTTCCGGATACAACTGGATACTGAGTGCAATGGTAGCATCATTTCGCAGGCAGGTATTGCTGTTATCCCTTGTAATGCTTTTTTCAGGTTCGGCCTTCGTGCAGGCTGAACCTTTTGCCATTGCTCGTGTGAAGTATTCCGGCGGGGGTGACTGGTATGGCGATCCCTCTTCCCTTGTGAACCTGCAGAAGTTCCTGCGTGAAAATACCGGGCTGGAAACTGCGAACAGCGAAGATGTGGTCAGTCTGACCGATGAAGACCTGTTTGCCCACCCCTACCTTTATCTTACTGGACATGGCAACCTGGTTTTATCACCGGAAGAGGCATCCCGACTTCGCGAGTACTTGCTGGGCGGAGGTTTTCTGCATATTGATGATAATTACGGGTTGAATGAATCGTTGCGGCGTGAGCTGAAAAAGGTCTTCCCTGAATACAGTCTCGTTGAACTCCCCTTTACGCATCCGATCTATCATATCGCCTACGACTTTCCCAATGGTTTACCCAAGATACACGAACATGACGGGAAACCGGCCCAGGGATTCGGGATTGTAGTCAATGGCAGGGTTGTGCTGTTTTATTCTTATGAATGTGACCTGGGGGATGGCTGGGAAGATCCTGATGTCCATAATGATCCCCCGGAGAAACATACCGCAGCCCTGAAAATGGGAACAAACCTGGTCATGTACGTATTGAGCGGTTTCCCGGAAAAACTGCCATAGTGGACCATTGCACCTGCTATGGTCCACTAGTCCACTCGAAAAACACTTATTCCCACCTGAACAGCTTTGCCGCCACGAGTGCGGAAACAACCAGAATCCCTCCCACAATGATCAGGCTGACGGTCAGCTCACCCCACCCCTCGCCCAGCCACTGCCCTTTCAGGATTCGAACAACATAGGTGAGCGGCATGAACTTTGAGATTTCCTGCATGGTCTTGGGCATAATCTCCACAGGAAATGTTGCGCCTGAAAGGAACAGGTTCGGGAAGTAGAGGACATTGCCGACAACCTGCGCCACACGTGGTGTTGAAGCCAGTGCCGCCAACAGATATCCAAACGCGAAGAAGGAAAGTGTACCGTACACAAATGCGACACACACACCAAAAATGGACGCCGGCATGCGCAAGTCAAAAACAGGTATACCAATGATGATCAGGATGATAATCCCTACCACGATCATCATAAAATTGGAAAGCAGATCAGCCCCAAGATAAGTCATTGGCTTCAATGGGCTCGCATGGAAACGGCGGAGGATGTGCTTTTCACGCATCGTGGCTGTTTCTTCCGGAATTCCCATCAGAGCAATGGTGCCAATAACCATGGCAATAAAACCGGGAACCATGGCGTCCACAATCCCATAATTCTCCAGGTAGCCTTCAATCACCCTGTTTCCCTGCCCAAAAATACCGCCCATCAGCAGGAGCATGATTGCCGGAAAGGCAAGCGTGAAGAAGAATGCCGCTGGTTCACGAAAGAAAAGCTTGATCTGTATCCAGGTTAGCGTCCATAGCCCTTTCATCAAGCATCCCCCCCATTCCTGGCATATTCCTGTCCTGTGACCTGGAGATATACATCTTCCAGGGTGGCCTGTTCTGTTTTCAGTTCACGAATCGGAATTTTCTCTGCAACCAGGTATTGCACGACATCAACAACAACCTGTTCATCAGCGCCATACACACGAGTTTTCTCACCACTTCTCTCAACACGTTTTACCCTGTCCATCCCCTCAAGCTTCTCAAGATTTGCCTCAGGATCTATGGAGAATGACACACATTGTTCCACGCCAAGATTCTGGATCAACGCTTCCGGTGAATCCAGTGCAATGATCTGTCCTTTTTCGACAATCGCAACACGATCACACAGCCTTTGCGCCTCTTCCATATAATGTGTTGTCAGGATAATCGTTTTCCCACGACTGCGAAGCTGCTCAACCAGTTCCCACATCAGTCGCCTTGCATGCGGGTCAAGCCCGGTTGTCAATTCGTCAAGGAAGATCACCTCGGGATCATTGAGCATGGAGAGCGCGACAAAGAGGCGTTGTTTCTGTCCTCCGGACAGCTTGGCAAACGCTGTATTTCTTTTCTCAGCCAGCCCGACAGCTTCCAGTAAAGTGTCACAGTCCAGGTGTTTATCGTAAAGAGAGGCAAACAGTTTCATCGCCTCCCACACATGCAAACGATCTGGCAGAGAAGCTTCCTGGAGCTGCATGCCGATACGCTGTTTTAATTTCTCACCGTCTTTCACCGGATCAAGTCCCAGTACCTGTATTGTGCCGGCAGAGGCGGTACGCAACCCTTCGATGCATTCCACAGTCGTTGTCTTCCCGGCTCCATTCGGCCCAACCATGCCAAAAATCTCACCCGCATGCACCGAAAACGAGATATCCCTGACCGCTTCAAGGGAGCCATATTTTCGTTGCAAATTATCTACTTCTAAGACTATACTATTCATGTGATGTCCCGTAGTGAATGCGCTAGTCTATGTCGCACCTAAGTAAATAAATCTGGAACCTGAATGTCCACTGAGGATTGCGAAAAAAAATTATGAATCTGTTGTAAAATTCGGGACACCTGTCTGGGAGAGCCGCCCAACCATAACGAGGAAGAGATGACAGTTAATCATTCCTGCATCCACAACGAGAGTATCCCTTCAGGTGAATTTGCTGTTGACAGAAAAGTATCCAGGCAAGTCAGCGCCATACTAGGCACTTGTGTTAGCGTTATCCTGATTGACAAGAAAGCAGGCGTAAGCGGACTTTACCACGCGATTCTTCCAGAACCTCCACTCAGCTCTATTCCGGCAGACGAACAAAAAGCATACGCTTCCCTGGGGATGCCTCTCTTTCTTCGCGCCATGATTGAAAAGGGAGCTTCTGTTGAGAACATCGAAGCTGTTATCGCTGGAGGCGCATTGCTTTCTTCACTGGCAAAAAATGATCCCCTGCTGGACATTGGCGGACGTACCGTTGATATAATCAAGCAACATCTCTCTTCAGAAGGCATTATCGTTTCCAATGCTGAAACTGGCGGTTATTTCGGTTACCAGGTTTGCCTGAATATGGAGACTTTTGAAACCAAAATTGAGCCCTATGCCCGTATCTCTTCAAGTAAATCGGATTCCAAGGAGACGGTAACCGTTGATAAGCTTCTCAGAGCCTTGGAAGCTATCCAGCCTATTCCCCAGGTTACCCTGAAAGTGATGAACATGTTATCCGATGATGATTACTCGGTTCGAGCCGTATCTATCCTGGTCAATACAGACCAGGTTCTTACTGCCCGTGTCCTTCGTATATGCAACAGCGCGCTTTATTCTCCAAAACGAGAGATATCCACGATTGATCACGCTTTCACTTACATCGGTGAAAAACGATTCCTCCAGATCCTGCTGGCAATGTCCATAGAGCCCTATTTCAGCTCTCACCCTACGGACGGTTATTCTCTGCGAAAAGGTGGTATGTATCATCATTCGCTATATGTTGCGCGTATCAGCGAACTACTGGCGATGTACCTGGATTACCCGGATACCGCAATTGCGTATACGGCCGGTTTGCTGCATGATATCGGCAAGGTGATCCTGGATCAGTTTGTATCAAAGATGTACAACCGCTTCATGCGAAAAGTGATGCTGCAGAACATGGCGGCAATCGATGTGGAAAGTGAATGGTTCGGCATGAACCACCAGGAAATCGGACTATTGTTGGCCAAAAGCTGGCAGTTGCCGGATGTTTTCCGTGGCCCGATTGGCTATCATCACAACCCGGAAAAGATGAAATCAACATCCAGCCTGACGCATATCGTTCACCTGTCAGATCTTATCGTCACAAAGTTCAAGGCTGGGCTTGAGATCGAAAGGATCTCTACAAACAGGCTGGGAAGTTATTTCAAATCACTCTCCATGTCCCATGAAGATGTTGACAGTTTTATTCGTTCGATACACTGGCGCAAGCTGGATCAGGAAATTTTAATGCAGATGTAACTACCGGTTCGACAATACTCGCAGTATCGAGGGCGTCAGATCGGTAATTGCTTCAGACTCATTCAGTATGCTTTCCGCATGCACTCCCACTCCGACTGCCGGAACCGGATTACGGGTATGTGTTCGTACCTCAAGGTCTTCACTGTTTCCATGATCGCTGCCGATCAGGAGCGTATCCTTTTCAAGATCCAGCCCGTCAAGGATCGTATGCAGGAATCTCATCACTTCATCGATGATAGAATCCGCCCACGCCTTGTTCTGCGAATGCCCGGCCATATCCGTCTTCACATATTCGAATACAACCAGATCGTACGATTTCGACAGACGAACGATACGTTGCCCACCCTCTTCCGGGGTAATGATCGGGATATCGTTGTCATCCAGCAGTTCAGCAAACGTATCCCCATCACCCATATACTTTTTCGCGTGACGCAGCACCAGTTCACTTCTGCGCTCAACCACATCCCTGGGAACAACAGAACCGGGCGCTGATAGTTTATCACCGTTTCCCTGTGTCAAAATCAATTCACCGGTAAGGTCATGAAAGACCGCCTCCCCGGCACGATACTGATCCATCATACGAAAAGACTGCCCCGCTGCTCGAACGGCATGCGTGGTTACCGATTGACGCCCGGACGGACGACGGAAATAGGCTTCGTTGTAAGCATTGGCGAATGTGGATTTGATGCCTCGGGCCGAAGCCTGCTTGTGAATGGATGCTTCGTTGATAATGTCAACCAGTTCCTGGTTGGGAAATCCGGAAAGGTGACGCCCAAGCTTGGCCGGTGCATTTACTCCGGTCAAAAGCGCTGTTGTTCCGGTTGCCGATTGCGGCAGGCCATCAATGCCAAGGCAGGCATCGAGCGGTTTCCAATGAGCGCCCGGATATCCCGGATCACGTCCATCAACCGCTATCAGGGAACCGTTCTGCACACCGGCCCAGGGGTTGCGTGCAGGATCATTCGTTCCGAACCCGACTCCATCAAGAAAGACAAATACCAGGCTCACTTCAGCTTCCCCTCTTTTTCCAGCTTCTTGGCCTTCTCCCAGTACTCATCCATCTCATCAAGGTTCATATCCGGGAGGAAACGGCCGTCATTGTTCACCATCGCTTCCATACTGTTGAATCGTTTGATCACTTTATTGATGGATTTTCTCAAGGCTTCCTCGGCCCCGAATCCCATCAACCGCGCCGCATTGACCACACTGAACAACAGATCGCCGATCTCTTCCTCGGCTGCTTCAGGATCACGTGACAGGATCGCCTCGCTAGTCTCTTCCACCTCTTCTTTCAACTTCTCAAGCGCGCCATCCGGGCTTTCCCAATCAAAACCGACCCCGCCCATTTTCTCCTGCACACGAAAGGCACGGGTCAATGCGGGCAATGCATCCGGCACGCCGCCAAGCGTAGTCTTGCGTTCCCCATGCTCCTTGCCATTGGTCAGCTTGATCTTTTCCCAGTTGTCACGTACATCCTGAGCCGTTTCCAGTTTCAACTCGCCGAAAACATGCGGGTGACGTTCGATCAGTTTCTCACGAATCGAACGGATGCTGTCAACGATGGTGAAACGTCCTGCCTCCGCGCCGATCTGACCGTGGAAGACAATCTGTAACAAAAGATCGCCAAGTTCGATACCAAGGTTATCGTAATCGCCCTTATCGATTGTCTCAAGAACTTCATAGGTCTCTTCCAGGATGTAGGGACGCAAGCTTTCATGGGTCTGCTTGTGATCCCAGGGACAGCCGTCCGGCGCACGCAACCGTGCCATGATCGCCACCAGCGCTTCCATCTCCCCACCAACTGTACCGTCTCCCAGGAATTCCTTCGGTATATCCTGGAACCTATCGTCTGCATGCGTGTTGTCAGCCATCAGATTCGTATGTTTCCTTCACCTGTTTCGTGGTCGCCTTCCGGTTCGATGTGGATGATCACATCGCCTACGTAATCATAGGCTTCCAGTATTTTGTTTTGTACTCGATGCGCCACTTCATGCCCTTCTTGTACGGTCATATCCGGCGGAAGTTCGATATCAAGATCAATGCAGGTCAGATGTCCATAGCGACGCGCCCGGCCTCGATGCGCATGAGCAACTTCCGGCTCCGCCACTGCGAGCTTGAGAACCTCACCAATGAGCTCAGGATCCTGCGATTTATCCAGTAAGTCATTCATGGAATCAATAAAAATCTTCACTCCGGCCCTGAAAATGAAGATCACTACCACCAGCGAAGCAATTGAATCCAGAAAATGAAAGCCAGGAATAAAGATCGATCCGACAATACCAATCAGCACAGCAATCGAGGAAAATGCATCCCCCCGGTGATTCCAGGCGTTGGCGATAAGCACACGTGAATGCAGCTTCTCACCGATGCGTTTCGTCCAACGATACAGCCACTCTTTTACCGTCAGCGAAGCAATCGCCACCAGCGCTGCCGGCCACATCGGAACTTTCACTTCTCCTGACATCATTGCACTGATCGCTTTATAGGCAATCAGCGAAGCTGCCAGCATCAGGAATCCGGAAACGAACATGGAGGCGAGTGATTCTATCCGACCATGTCCATAAGGATGCGACTTGTCAAGGGGTTTGCGTGAGAGCGGATAGGCGATCAAGGTAATGACATCAGTCAACAGGTCCGTCGTTGAATCAACGGCATCCGCCATCAGGGCGCGACTGTTGAAAAACCAACCTGCGGAGAACTTCGTTACTGCCAGGAGCGCATTCAGGACAGACCCTGTTATCGTTACACGGCGTGCCAGATGATCCGCTGTTTTCCGGTCTTCCACGGGTTTCCTCATATCCCCTTCAAGGGATCTCGTTTCCTGCTTTGTCTCGCTACTCGCATCAGAAGAAAGCAACGTACTGTGACCTGCACGTTAGCTCGAAAGAGTTCCCCTGTCAACCGTGAGCTCCCCTATGGTGCAACAATCAAGGACTAATAAGTCCATACAAACGGCAAGCGATATCCATCTGTCGCGTGGCCCGACTGCATGCTGTCGGGTTTCTCTCTCATACAACTACCACAGATCGTATGGCCCGATGCGCAGCAACCATTTGTACGATTAAAAACGAAAATGGCTACGCTTTCCCGTACTGAAAAACAGGCGAGTCTCTATAAGTGCGTCGGGATTCTTCCATATACTGCGTGGCCCGACTGCTTGCTGTCGGGTTTCTCATACAAAAACTACTGAAGGACTGACGCTCTCGTTAAAATAAACCCCGCCGGACAGCCACCTTCGCAAGCTACGGTGTGCTTCAAGCCGGCGGGGCCAATACATATCCATATTTGCGCTCTTGTACCTTTGCGTCTTTCATCTTTTCATCTTTGCGCCTTAATGTCTTTATTCTTTGCGTCTTTGCGTGGAATTAATCAGTTAAAAGCAGTTTTCGCACAGTATCCTCGAGATCCCCGATAACAGCAAACAAACGCTGTTTCGGGGATGACATAGGAATGGGATGACATAAGAATGGGATGACATAAGAATGGGAATGACATACGTAGCCCGGCCATGCCTGGCCGGGGGAAGCGGAAAACTAGAAAAAAGGGACAAACCACTGAAGGTCTGTCCCTTGAATTGTCCTAGCGTGTAGCCCGGCCATGCCTGGCCGGGGCAAATTCGCAATGAACCTACCAGCGTTCGGTCACGGACTTGCCCTGCATGAACAGCATCAGGTAATCCTGGCCCCCGGCCTTGCTGTCGGTACCGCTCATGTTGAAGCCACCGAACGGCTGCACCGCAACCAGGGCGCCCGTGATCTTACGGTTCAGGTACAGGTTCCCGGCGTGCAGGTGATAACGTGCGTGCTCGAGGCGTTCACGATCATTGGAAATCAAGCCACCGGTCAAACCGAATTCGGTGCCGTTGAAGATCTTCACCGCATGTTCGTAGTTGTCCGCCTTGATGCAGGCCAGCACCGGGCCGAAGATCTCTTCCTGTGCGATCTTGTCGTTTTCCTTGACACCGGAGAACACAGTCGGCTCGACGAAGAAACCGCCGTCAATCGTGCCACCGCCGCATTCCAGCTTGTTGCCGTCCTGCTTGGCGAACTCGATATATTCCTTGATCTTCTCAAACGCAGCGCCATCAATCACAGCGCCCATGTTCGGGTTGGATTCCGGATGCGCGACCTTCAGTTCCTTCGTCAGCGCAACGACCTTCGCCACGACTTCATCATAAATCTTGGCGTCGATGATCAGACGGCTGCATGCGCTGCACTTCTGGCCCTGGAACCCGAAGGCGCCCAGGACGGCCTGCAATGCCGAATAATCCGGATTGGCCGTTTCGTCTACGATCAACGCATCCTTGCCACCCATTTCCAGGATGGTGCGTTTGATCCAGATCTGGCCCGGCTGAGTCTTGGCTGCCAGTTCGTGAATATGAAGACCGACTTCCTTGGAACCGGTGAAGGCAATAAAACGGGTCTTGGGATGACCGACTAGGGTATCGCCTACTTCACCGCCGCTGCCCGGGCAGAAAGTGACTGCCTTCGCGGGCATACCGGCTTCCAGCAGCAGATCGACAAACTTGGCCGCAATCACCGGAGCGGTGGATGCCGGCTTCAGGACTGTCGCGTTACCGGTGACCAATGATGCGGTGGTCATGCCGGCCATAATTGCGCACGGGAAGTTCCATGGCGGAATCACAACGCCAACACCCAACGGCTGGTAATACAGATTGTTCTCTTCACCGGCGTACGGGACTACCGGCTGTGCGCCACCGAGACGCATCATTTCACGACCGTAGAACTCGAGGAAGTCAATCGCTTCGGCGGTATCGGCGTCCGCTTCTACCCAGTTCTTCGATTCTTCGTATACCATCGTGGCGCTGAACTCATGCTTGCGCACACGCATCATATGCGCGGCCTTCAGGATGATACGGGCACGGAATTCCGGTGCCGTGTAACGCCAGTATTCTTCATAGTATTCGTAGGCCTTGTCAATCGCCATCTGGGCTTGCTCTTTGTTGGCCTTGCCAACAGTGCCCACGGCCTGTTCCGGGTTCGCCGGATCATACGAGGTGATCTTCTTATCGGAAGCGACACGTTCGCCGCCAATCAACAAATCCCAATGCTTGTTGAAATCGCCACGCACCTTCTCGAGAGCGGCTTCAAACGCGGCCTTGTTCTCGGGAATGCTGAAATCGGTCAATGGTTCGTTCGTGAATGGTAAAAGTGCCATGATGGCCCCCTTGATCTTCAGTTATCAACGTGTTGACTTTTTGCTGGTTACTGCGAGGAAAAACAACTCCTTCGAAGCGGCAATATATTGCCCTTAACCTACCGGGGCAACTGATTAAAACCGGGGGGCTCCCCGTAACAGAAGTATTGATTGGTTGATACACAAACTGCTATTTTGTTCAGTATACATAAGGACAGTTTTTTGTCGAAAATCGAATGGACATTTTCTACCTGGAACCCGACTACAGGGTGTACCAAAATCAGCCCGGGCTGCAAACATTGTTACGCTGAACGGATGGCGAAACGCTTACAGGCCATGGGACAGGAGAAGTACGCCGATGGGTTTGCGGTGCGTTGCCATGAGGATGTGCTGCGCGAGCCGTTCCACCTTCGTAAACCACAGGTCATTTTCGTCAATTCCATGAACGACCTGTTTCACGAGGACATCCCATACGAGTATGTGAAGCGGGTGTTCGAGGTAATGATACAGTGCAATCGTCACGTTTACCAGGTGCTGACAAAGCGCGCGGAACGGTTGGAAGAATTGGTTCCGCAGATTTATCAAGATGTATTGTCCGATCCCCGTCCAGGCATGGACGGGCTACGAGATTCCGCAATTCCCGACAGCAAGCAGTCGGGCCACACGAGTTCTTCGAGGGATTCAGGCGTTCCCGACAGCAAGCAGTCGGGCCAAACAGATCCAGATACTGTACCACCTCATATCTGGTTGGGTGTCAGTGTGGAGAACCGTGATTATACCTGGCGGATTGAGCATCTACGACGCACACCGGCTGCCATTCGTTTCCTGTCCATCGAACCGTTGCTCGGCCCTATCGACAACCTTAACCTGACGGATATCCACTGGGTGATCGTGGGCGGCGAGTCCGGCCCGCAGGCGCGTGTCATTCAACCGGATTGGGTTCGAAGCATCCGTGATCAGTGCCATGAACAGAACGTCCCCTTCTTCTTCAAACAATGGGGCGGGCTGAACAAGAAAAAAGCGGGACGGTTGCTGGATGGGAAACCATACATGGAAATGCCCGAACTCCCCCTCACTCCCAATGGCGAGACGATTTCACTGATGTTGTAGCCTTGTGTTATCATTTATCATTTATCATTTATCATTTATCATTTATCATTTATCATCTATACTTTATTCCTAACTCCCAATGGCGAGACGATTTCACTGATGCTGTAGGCTTGTGAAATCATTTGTCATCTTTACTTTATTTCTATTATTTTAGCAGGCTTTAGCCTGCTCCCTCTTAGCACCTGGCTTTAGCCAGGTGTGAAGATACCACAAAATACTGAGCGCCCTTCAGGGTGCTTACCAACGCAGAGTTTACGTACTGGAAAGCACGCTAAAGCGCGCTCCTGATTATTACACGTTCTATTCACCCCGGCTAAAGCCCTGTCTCTTGCTCACATCTTCGTGTTTCTGCCACCCCAGAGGGGGTGGTATATTTTAGCGTAGGGTTGACGCTGTCTGTTTAGCGTCTACCCTACGAAAAAGATCAAACCTTATCTCAACCCTGGAAGGGTTGCATAACGTATAATTTACACCCAATTGGTTTGTATAGAATATAAAATGCGTTATTTCCTGTATTTATTGAACGTACTAATATGAATCGCGTATTATGCAACCCTTCCAGGGTTGATTATTCGTTAGAATACCTGACATAGTGTACAGGCCAAACAGACGGCCTGTACACTATGCTAAAATAGGGAATCCCGCCGGGATTCTAAAAATGCTATGTCCACAACTCTTTTACTGATACAGCTTTCAGAAGATGTGGGTAAGAGACAGGGCTAAAGCCGGGTGCTAAGAAGAGCCTGCTGAAGCAGGCTAAAACGGACAGACCACTAACATACCAAAACCTGGCAGATAAAAATGACCGGTTAAACTCGAAAGAAGTTTCATTAGCCAAACTCTTGTTCATCCTTACTTTGCCTCCCCGTTCCTCCCAAAAGCATCGAACCGCCTGTTCTCGCATCCAACGCTTGAAAACGGTTAAACTCACGGGAGGATACCATACCATGATTCACGTCCTGAAACACATGTGCCCACATAATCACCCATGTCCGGTGATAAATGCCTGTCCAACCAATGCAATCATTCAGGTTGGTTTCGGAGTACCGACTATAAACCAGGACAATTGTATGAATTGCGGATTATGCACACAGCTTTGCCCTGTATTTCAGTATGCTGAAGATGCAATAGCCAGTTGACTTATTTGGCCCCGCCGGCTTGAAGCACGCCGAAGCGAAGCGTAGGCGGCTGCCCGGCGGTGGTCTATTTTACTTAGAGATATAATCCTTCAGTAGTAATGCGAGATATTCATTTGATCCCTCATTATATCACTGTATCGCGGAATGACATCTGACCAGGAACCCGCCAGCAAGCAGTACGCCTCGGCGCATAAGTCGGGCCACGCGAGTTCGCCGACGGATTCAGCAGATCCCAGCCCAGGCATGGAAAACCGGCGATATCAAATGACATCGCCGGTTGGTTGTTTTCGTTGGGCTTTCCTGTGGATCAATCCACGCGAATCGTCACGCTCGTGGACCGATTCACATGGATCGGTCCTCGAGTGTGACATCCTCCCTATTTCATGAGGATCAGCTTCGTCGTTTTCTGAAGCGGTCCGGCCTGGAAGTTCAGGAAGTACATCCCGCTCGCCAAGTTGCTACCGTCGAAGGTGAGCTGATGATATCCTGCCTGCATGGGTTGATTCGCCAGCGTCGCAACCTTCTGTCCCAGCAGGTTGAACACGTTCGCCTTTACCATCGCAGTCTCCGGCAAGCCAAAACGTACAGACGCGATCGGGTTAAACGGGTTCGGATAGGCGCCGTCAAAGGTGAATTCCGTGGGCAGATTCGCAACATCAGGATCGTCAATCGCGCCCTGATCAGTAACCACCAGGACAACATCGACCCACTCCTGGTTCTCAGTACAGGCGTTGTGGTAGAGATCAACGGCTACGCTGAATGTATCCGGCGGCAGTCCGTACGAATGCACATGGACCTCAATAACTCTACTCTCCCCTGCTTCTACCACGCCTGTCGGGTTCAAGACCTCAACCCAATTGGCATAGGTATCGATTTCCCACAGCCTGACCATGTCACTATCAGAACTCTCAAGCACACTGATGAATTGCCAGATGGACGGATCCCAGAAATAAGTCACATCACCACCCGTTGCCAGGTAACCAGCATCGACTTCTGTGTTGAAGACAGGACGTGTTTCACCGGTAACCGGGTCCATCTTGATAAAGTTTACTATTGAAGTGCCGTTTTCCTGTGCTATGAAGTAGATGTAAAATCCATCTTCATCCTCAGGATACCAGCCGCCACCACGTGGATAGAAATCTTGACCAAACTCGTAGATGACTCCCTGGCTATCAGGATGCACTGCACGTATTTCAGTACCGAAGTCACCTACATAGAAAATGTAGTTATCGGGATCGAGAACAATATACCGTGCAGGATTGGCGGGGATATCCCAGGTATCGACAGCGGTCCATTCATCGCCGACAAACTCCATCTGGTACATGATTCCATTGTCCGCTGCGTACAGGTATTCCCCATCCCAAACCATACCAAAGAACCCCTGGCTGGTACGATTCTCGGCCGGTACCGGCTGATCAAAGGTGGCGATGTATGTGCCCGCTGCATCGTACTGATACAATTTGTTTGGGCCGCTGACGTCATACGAATTTGATCCGGTCATCCAGAAGTATTCGCCATCGAAGATTACACCACGGTAGCGAAGCTCCATCGGATCCAGTCCAAACTCGAACACCTGGTCCCAGGCTTCATCCAGCTCTGAGCCGCTATGCACTGGTCCACGATTCCCTGATCCCCCTCCACCATTAAACAGAGCTTCATTAGGGAAGCTCAAATCAGTTTCATAGTATAAAGGCCCATTCCCATTATTAGTCAATTCAAACTGGAGTGTCGTCTCAGAATCCGGTGGCAACTCTGTTGCCAGGTCGAGAGTTGACAATTCAAACTCCGGATGGCGAAGCTGCGCATTTGCTGTTACATCGCTTCCATCATTGACAACAATCCCCGCAACAGCCCCATCATTGAAACAATCCGCCGAAACAACCAGGTTATATTCACCAATGAAAACGCTGTCGATGATGTATTCACCTTCAGCATCGGTGATTGCCTGGAACATGCCGTCACTGGTAGCAACTAAGGCATTTTCAATCGGATTGCCCGTTGCCAGGCAGGAGATTGCACCGTGAATGCTTCCAATCGGGACGTCAATGTTGGTGGTAAACTTGATCGCTCTTCCCTGCTCGATTTCAGCAGCGCCGGGCGCATATTCATTCCAGTAAGCCATCAGCAAGCCATCACTCTGATCGCCATTCTCGATACCTGTTGTCCAATAGGGCACATCATAAGACATACCTCCACTCGAGTGATCGCATTCACCGTACTGGAACACAAACTCGTTATCGCCAGTCGCTGTCGGATACATTTCCGTATCGTAGAAAATGACTTCAAAAGTGCTTTCATAGACAGTACTGTGGTGCCGCATCTTGTAAAACTCGAAAATCAGACGGCCATTCTCTTCATCATGATAGTACAGTATCGCGCAATCGCCATTGGTCTGAAGTTCATCCCAGTAAGGCGCAATCATGTAGGAAGGACCGGCAGGAGTTGGAATGGACCAGTTCCGGTTGTTGCAGATGCTGGGTTGCAACCCCATAGCCAGAAAACCGTTGGTTGTGATCGAGATGTAGTTGAATGTTTCACCATAATACGTGATCGGGAAACCATGAACCTCCAGGTTCAAAGTATCGCCTTCGTCATCGTTTTCTGCCAGATCTTCGATCTCTATTTCCGTTCCCTCATAATCATACCCGTTCACATCCGGATTGATTTCAATCCAGTTGTATGTGGGCGCATAGTCCCAATCAGTATCAATGTTATCAAATGCCATGTAACCATATCTGTCCGGACCAATCGGATCGCTTTCACTGCGAGTTCCGAACACCACTGAGGTATACGCCGTATCAACCTGGCCCGTTTCAGTGGTTACGATCAACATGGCTTTCGCCTCATACCCCGGGAAACTGCCTACAAGCGCTTCGGCTCTGAAAACGGATGAGGTTGCCGTTCCGTTTACTTCTATTGCCGGGATGGTGCCGGAATACTCGATAAACCGTAACCAGGGATCGCGGCTGATCAACATGGCATTGCCAAGTGTTGCGTCACTTCCACCGGCATTACCCAGGGTTAAAGTTACCTCCCTGTTTGCCCCCGGATTCAGGTTTCCATTTGTTGCCACACTGGTAACAACATAGTTCGGTGCGGCAATAGATAGTTCGAATCCATCCGTCGTTGTCCCGGATTCGGTTTCAACAACCAGGGTTACCGGAACCAGCCACCTGTCCTGTGCAAAAGGAGCGATATCAACAAGAATAACCCCACTTCCCAGGGATGATTGATTTGCGCCCAATGATCCCAGGGTAACCGCGCCATAGACATCATTGATATAGGGATCATCTATTTCTGCAGTGATATTGATGTCCGTTTCTTCAGCTCCACCGTAGTTTTTCAGGGTAAGTTGCAAACCAACACGCTCACCGGCTTCAGGAATACCATCGCCATCACCGATTGTCCCCCCCATGCCAGTATCGATATAGTTAATGCTCTGGTAGCTGACAGAAGCGCCAACACCGTTCACATTAACCTCAATCTGCGTTGGGGCGAAATTCAGCTTGGTCACCGTAAGCATGGCATTACCGGAAGCATTCACATCAGGATAGAATGTGGCAACGCCGTTCTCATCAGTGTACCTGGAAATCTGAATATCGTCAACACCAGAATCCTTGTAGAAAGTAACCCAGGCATCCTCTACCGGAACTCCGCCTTCTTCGACAGTTACCACATATTCACGCTGGCCAAGGGCTATCGTGGCAGGCGCGTCCACCTCAAACTCATGCGGCATATCAGTCCAGATGTACACCAGTGGGTCGCCCATCAGGTTATACCACATCAGGAAGTTATCCAGTTCATTGCTACGACCTTCATAGTTTACCCAGCCATTAATCTTTGCCGCCAGCATCATGTCCCCGGGCGTTGGCCATTGCATCTGCAACATGGACCAACCGGACGCTCCGGATAGTACATTGTTGAAGTTCGGATGTGTGCCTGAAGTTGCCATGGACATGGCGACCACACCGCCACGCGGTGCGTTTACAGTACCGGCCAGCATGAACGCTTCATTGATTCCTGTATTATCGGACCAGTTCCCGGTACCGCAGGTGACATCAATGACGACAGGTGTCATGTTGTCATTGTTCAACTGGTTCACTTCAGCAATACTTAACCCCTGCCCCAGGTACCCTCGCTCAGAATAAAAACTGACTCCATCGTCAATTTTCTGCATCGCTAAAGGATCCTGACCACCCCAGTTGATTGTATCAACCTGCGTAAAACCAAGCTGCTGCAACAAGAGACATTTATAATACCGATGCATGATTATCTTACTGATCCCAGCGCCTGAATTGGCTCGATTTAACATGGCACGGAGATACCAGTCTGTATTATCGAAATCTACATCCCGTTCGTATATAAGCACTTTGTTGGTGTATGCCACTGCCTGGGTAACAGTTTGTACAGAAATCCGGCCAATTCCAACATCACCCAGGTTATCATTCCCTACAAGACAGCTATAGAGATGATCACCATTACCGCCACCGCTCCCACCGGAACCGGCAGGCACATCGAACGACCCGGTATCGTCACCAATTACAACGACATAATCAAACTTGTCCCGGGCGTTCTCATATCGTTCGATTAGTTCGCTACGAATACTTGCGGCCGACCATGAGCCGACATCGCTTTCATGGATAAAATCAAGCTTCCATCCCTTTTGAAGCTTCCACTCAAACCAATCCTCCATCGCGCTCCACAAGGCATCATCATCACGCATAATGACAATAGCATTGCCATCATAGAATTCGTAGTCGTTCAATTCGTCCAGTTCCCAATCCAGGAACGCTTCATACTTTGGCACCATGGAACGACTCAACCGTGTGGGCCAATTCTCCAGTGCATTACGCTCGTCAATACCTTCATAGCGAACCTGAACTCGCAACGTGGTATAAACCCGCACTTCATTCCGTGCAGGATTAACCTGAACCGGGTAAGTCATCAGGTTGGTTACACGGAAATCATGGAGGATTGCCGGTTCGCCAATCTCCGCAAGTGTTCCCGGATACCAGCTATCCAACTCTCTATCTGCACATGCGTACTCTATTTCATTGCTGCCTTCGTTCAGTTCGTTTGCGTACAGGGAAGCGTATTCAACATCTGAATACGTAACATATTCGGCTTCCAGAACTTCTACTATAGCGCCGCTTCGAGGTGGAAGCCTGAAAAGGGTTGCCGCAACGGGAACGGATGGCATTCCGTTCTCCGTAAGTGCGCCACTTAATGGGAATACGGCAAGTTCAAGCTGACTGCCATCGATACCCTCGACAGGCACCCAGGTTGGTTCTTCGACCGCAAATGTCGCAGTAATTCCCGCTTCAGTAACCTGCCGTTCTACAACCTGAAAGGGAGACATGCTCTGGTCGGATTGTGGGGTAAGGGATTCGGATGCTGCAGCAATACCCGTAATTGCTGCAATCAAAAACAACACTCGCAATCTGTACATCGCAATCCTCCAAACATTGTTGGCAAACGCTTTCTCCAACCCTCTATGTATAGAGTCAATGTGCTCACGGTGTTTTCCATTATTCTAAGTAAAATAGCATCACCACCTGTACAATTGCCTGCCTGCGACAGATAAACGAAAAAAATATCCTGAAATAATCACGAGAAGAGAGACTACTGCGAAATCGGCAGAAACTTGTGGAATCGGTACTCAAAGACAGGCAGGCATCGAGCGCTGCATCATCCATCGTTCAACACAAGACGATTAGCTGCGCTTCCCGGCTATACAGGATTATTTCTACTTTCATTCAATCCACATGAACCGTTCTGTTTAATCACGCCCCTGCAATACTCGTGATCCATTGCACCTGCTATGATGTTTTCTGAGCTGCGCGCTTTGCCCCAAGACAAAGCGCTTGACCACAGACATAGCAGGCTATTTCAAGGGAAATCAACGCAGTCATGGGGTAAAGCGCGCGCTCCCTTCGGGCTTGTTTTTGATGGCTGATTTCTGCGTTAGTTTCACTTAGAATAGAACTACCAAGATTTCGTGAAACTGTCCCCTTTTCCGTGTAATTCCTGCCTGCTCTCAAGAAAAAGGGTACAGCCACCTTTCCCAGTCCATGCTCACGCTGGGAAGGCTTTGCCCCAGGGAAAGGAAACTGTCCCCTTTTTCCATCTCCTTTATTACAACTATATCGTTGATCTTTCACTGATATGGAACAAGACCATATGACGGATTAATAATGGGAATGGCTATATCCGGGCTAGAAACTGCACTTCACTTTCATCCACATTTCTGAATTGTTCTTATATATTGCATAAGAGCCTGAATTACCATTGAACCAGTCGAGCCCTGCCAAGAGGTGAAGATCATCTGTCAGGCTGTATTCTGCGTAGCTGCGATTGAAGAGACTTTCGTGTGACAGATCCATATAAGTAAAAGTGGAAACTTTAAGCGTGTTGCGAAGAAACTGTAGTGTTATTCCACATGTCGCCATGGTTTCATGCTCATCGCTTACCATTCCTGGCTGGCGGTCTGGAATCCAATCGTTGATGTACTGACCTGTAATCGTCCAATCTCCACTTGGATACCAATCCATTCCTGCAAGGAAGTGATACGTAGTTTCTTCAACGCTACCACCTCCGCTTTCCCATTGTGTCTCATGCAACTCGTTCAAATAAGCAGCAGCTTCACCTCGCAGGACAAACTGTCCCATTGGACGCGACAGATCCACCCCGAGAATGTTCAGCCGTGCATGCCTGGCTTCAAGTTTTAGCGTGTCACCCGTAGAAGAAACTCTGGAAACGTAGACAGGCGTCTTGTTCCAGGTACGAAGAGCTGCGAAGCTCATATCTAACCCTGCAAGATACATGGAGGTACGCAATCCGAATTCGCCGTTCTCCAACGTCTTATCAGGTTGTCCATCATCAATCAGGTCCACATATGTCATACCGCTTGTGCTGAAGGGTGACCAGGGATTGCGTACATCTAAAGGAATATGGTCAAAAGCTGCGATAGGTAAATAGACCAGGTCAACATTGAGGCTGTTATTAAAATATCTGCCCCTGAATCCATCAACGGGTGTGCGAATATCATCGTAGTCACGCGCCAGAAACTCGGTCATATCCATTGGTGAGACCATGTCAGTAATGCGAAGGCCATCAGCCACCCCCCAGATGATGATTTGCCTGCCTGCTTTCAACTCCCAATTGTCCCGATAATACTGGAAGAAGGCCTCCCGAAGTTCAATGCCTGATTCCGAATCGAGCAGGGCATTATGGATCACATTAAAAGAAGCATAGACATACATTTCAGCCAAAGTACGTGAGAGCTCGCTTCTCAGCCGGGTGCGCGAACTGAGGAAATCGTTCTCGTCTTCAACTCGGACCGCATGGTATGTGTCCACAAAGCCGCTGATGCCCCAATTCGGCTCCGCTTTGGCTGGACTATGCCAGGTCGAGTACAATGCCAGCCAAAGCAGAGAAATCAGTATTACTTGTTTCACAGACTCCCCTTTTCCAACTGATTCACATTGAAGCTGTTTTCGTTCAGATCAAGGTCATATTGCGGCGAATGGATCATCAGAATCGTCTGGTGATTCTTCTGTACGTCGGTCATATGGAGTCGTTTTGCCAGCCAGTATCCATCTACCTGTTCAATATCGGATAGCATCAACTCACGATGTAACCTGCCCTTTCGATCATAGTATTCTACCCGCATTGCTACAAAGCAGTCCTGACGAATCCAGGAAACCTTCCTTGAGTAAATGTCTCGTTCATCCTTTGAGACTGATTCAATTATCCAGCAAAGGTGCCCCTCATACTCCTCTGAACGCAGCAGTGTATGCTCATCTTCGTCCACGTTACGGCTTCCCATATCGTCATAGGTAAAGTCTGTCCCCATGAAATAATCACTCTTTGCGGACGAACCGCTGATACGTCGAGTTCTCTTCATTGCAGGAAGATATAGCCACCTGTCGTCGTCCTTGCCAATCTCATCATAATCCCAGGTCAAGAATCCTGTACCTTCGACGTCCGCAGGCGAGTCGAAAAACATCAGCATTTTGCTGTCAAGCTTGTTATCGCCCACATCCATGGACCAGGATCTCAAGCGACGTTCGCGTTCATGACCTCGCTTGTTGATCAGTGTCATGGTCATCTCGGAATAGCGTGAATCGCCGTCAGGGCGATCGTGAACTTTCTGCATAATTTCACGCCCGGTCAGTTGTTCACCAAAACCTGCAGTGGAAATAAGAAGTACCAATGCAGCGTTTACCAGTAGCTTTGTCCCTGTATTCATTATTTTTCCTCCCCAAAAGGTTTGGTTAGCAGGATGAATGCCGGTGTTGCCAGGTAATCAGTAATCAGTGCAACCAGCAGCCCGATGGATGCCAACATTCCAATTCGTCCCAGCGCGGACACAGGTGAGAGGGTATACATGGCAAAGGTGCCCCCCAGGATGATGGTCGTCATTGCCAGGTTCTTGCCCACAGTGACAAAAGATGCTCGAATAGCCTTTTCGTAGTTCAAACAACGCTCGAACTCATACTTCACATGATTGATGAAGTGAATCGTATCATCGACAGCAACCCCCAGTAGCATTGGCATGATGGTCATAGTCATCATGTCCAGGGGCGAACGGGTGTACCCCATGTACCCAGCGATGGCTACCAGCGGCATGATGTTGGGCAGCATTCCAATCAGACCGGTCTTGAAGCTGCCGAATACTGCTATCAGCAAAATACCGATCACAAGCAGCGCTACCAGAATCGACATTATTTCACCCGTGACGATCTTCTTGTTCAATTCAGCAAACTGAACCGCACTCCCTACAACGCTGACCTTTGCCCCGGGGAAGCTGGTTTGCCCAATGCGCTTTATAGTGTCCAACTCTCGTACAATTTCATTGGCATCAAACTTCCACACTTGAACACGCGCACGCATCATGGAATAATCTTCATCAATCCAGCGAAAGGTCTTGGTGCCGCCTGATATCTCGTAAAGAAAGAGAAGCTGTGCAACCAGATCACGATTCTCAGGGATGGTATAAAAGGCAGGATCGTCATCATTAAGAGTCTGGTTCATTTCTTTGATGATATCCAGTATGGAGAAAACACTGGTCGCCTCATGGTGCGACTTGGTAAGCTCAAACCCGCCAACAGTGTCCAGCAAAGCCTCGAAATGCCTCAGCGTCTCGGGGTCCTTTATCGCATCCGTCTCCTCATACTCGATTGTAATATTATAAGCCAGGTATGACCCCAACTGCGAATTAACAACCTCCCAGACACGTTGAATATACGGGACTTTCGTGCCCATGAACCTAAACATGTCCATGTTTACTTTCATCATAGCCACACCCGGCGCCAAGCCACCTACGCAGATCAGCACAACCAGGAGAAGCGGAACTCGTCTTTTCAGCACCAGGGAGGCCAAACTACCCATCATCAGATCCAGGAGCGAAGCTTTACGCACGCCTGTAGATCTTCGCCCCCTATTTTTACCAAAACTCATCAATATGGGAACCAGAATAATAACGAAAAGATAATTGACCAATACGACTGCTGCACTCGTAAATCCCAGCCAGCTAATCGTCTGAATACCGGTAGCCGCGAAAGACATCACCGATCCCATTGTGGTAATCGCGGTAAAGAATATCGGCCAACCTGTTTCCTCTACAGCTATGATTGCCGCTTCGCGACGTTCAGTGTCCGGTCCAAGGTTTCGCTTGAAAGCGTTGACCATGTGAATGGAATATCCCACAGCCAGCGCCATGCCAAGCAACACTGGCAGTGTCACCATGTTGGCGTCCAACTCGATTCCCAACCACCCCATGATACCGAAAACAACGATAATTCCGGCGCCCGTTGTGAAAACAGGTACAAGCACACCACGCAAAGAATGCAGAAAGAGAACCAGAAGGACAATCATCAGCAGGAAGCCCGACAAAACACGAATCATTGTCTCACGACCAAAGAAATCCCTTTCCTCGGTTTCCGTGTATGGCATGCCGGCAGCCTTCAGGCTATAAAGATCACTTTCCCAGCGAGGATCTGTAACGATAGCAATGGCTGCTTCGCCCACTTCGAACATGGGATCGAGAGAACCACTTTTAGACCATTCCTCTTCTTCCGGGTACTCCAGTAATTCGAGGGTCAGCCAGGTCTCGGTCCCATCATCCGAAACAAGCCGGTTGACCAGAGACTGTCTGGACATGATAAGTTCACGTATCTCATCCAGACGTTCAGGATCCTCGGGGATACCTTCCTCGAATGGATTGATAACCTCAATGCCCTCGGCTGTCCCCACGGATATCTCAAGCTCAGTCAAGGAAATTACTTCATCAGCATAGGGCACATTGAGTAGAAACTCTTCACCCAACTGGTCAATTGCCGCAAGCACTTCAGGTGAAAATACATCCTTCGCTGTTATAAGAATGCCAACATTCTCGTTGTTTCCGAACTGCTCCTCGAAACGCTCGGTTGCTATCTCGATTTCCTCGCTGTCGTAAAACCAGTTTTCCCTGGAATTGGCTGTCCTTACCCTGCTCATACCAGAAATGCCTACTGCAAGCAACAAAACGGTAAGTAGCAGAAACCACCAGCGGTAATGAATTTGAAAAGCGCCTAAACGACGGAAAAAGCTGTTAATCTGTTGAATCTTCATGTAAATGCCTCACTGCCGAGATCCTCATCTCGAGGTTGTGTGTTGGGTTGGGAATTAACCTAAACATTCGACTTAACACCTTTCATTTCTTTAGCAGCATCAGGTACCACTGTATAGTCCCACCTTTGCGAAATTCTTCACATGATTGAAAAGTGATTCATCCCTGAAAGTCAGGAACAACTTATGGAAGTACCATAAAAAAGTCAAGCCAACCTAACATTCATAGAAGAGTCTACTTATTTTAGAAATTTCTATTTTACGGCACAGAGAAAAGCGACGTTTTGCTGTTAACCGTCTCCCCTGTTTGAACGACAAAAATGCATCATTCATGTTTCACACACCGGACGATTTAAACTCAGCAAACAACTTGATATAAATGACTTAATCCATAGCGTTCCTCGTCCATCTGCATTGCGAACTCGGAAACCTAAGTGTTAGTCCACGAGTTCAGCTTTGAAATAGAAAACAGCGCCATTATGTTCTTCCAGTGATTGAAAACTGAACCCCTTCTCTTTAAAGAAAGACTCCAATTCCTTTTCTGTCTTCAGCCTTCCCCTGATTTTACTATCTGTCTTTTTTCTTTCGGGTACTGGAACAGACCCCAGGATCATGCCTTTCGTTTTTAGGCTTCTCACAGGAATTTGTGCGTATTATCTACGAGTACGTTTCGTCAGGTCTTGACGTGATGCCGTTTTCGCGTTCTTCTCCGCAATTTCAGACACCTGTCCGACTTCACACATGCTATTTCGCTTGATGGATCGTCATCAGGCATCACGTTGTGACCTGACGACAGCGAGAATGTTGTATCAGGTGGCAGGTCACAACGCGACAATAACAGGGCGCGAGGTGGTTTCAGTATCATTGTGCATTCTGGAAAACACAGCAAAAGTCGAAGACGAAATGTCGCGTCAAGACCTGCCACAACATCGCCCGAATGCACAAATTCTTGTGAGGAACCCGTTTTTAATACACGACAACACTCATTCAACACAGAATCGGAATCTGTGAAGAAGTTCAACGCCAGGTTACAAAGGACCAGGTCGTATTGATTACCAGGAAGAGGAAGATCTTCTGCTGCACAGTGAAGAAGTCGTGCATGTCTATACCCGGCCTTGTTGATTTTTCGCTTTGCCTGTTTTAACAGGCCCATGCTGATATCGACACCGGTATAGGTGTTGTCTGTTGGAAGAAATCGAACACAATCGCCACTGCCGGCAGCCAGTTCCAAAACATCTAATCCGTGAAATGCCGAAGTGTACCTGTTTAAAATCGTATAGTGCTGTTCCAGATCTCCACCAAATTTTTTTGGGAATATCACTTTTTCCATGA
Source organism: bacterium (assembly GCA_963669175.1). Classification (GTDB taxonomy): domain Bacteria; phylum Electryoneota; class Electryoneia; order Electryoneales; family Electryoneaceae. Next base: position 3,145,519 of record OY769902.1, on the reverse strand, counting down.
CCTTGTCATAGAAATAGGCCTGAAAACCACCTATCCATTGCGATGCAACCCTTGGGCTTCCGCCACATACTGAAGATTCAATCATATCCATCAAAACCTCCGTCAGGTTAAAACATGAACCAAGTTCACATTAAAAGATAGGTGCGCGCGCATGCCTTGTCAAGAGCAAATGAGAACTAAGTTCAGGTTTACCCTTGATTCTGATTTTCAAACCGAATAAATTGTTTTTATGGAAAAGGTCAGAACACCTGTTCAACAAAGAAGCCAGGAAAAGAAGCAGAGAATTATCGACGTTTCGTATGGTCTGTTTTGCCACAAAGGTCTGGACGAAACGAACACCAAGGAAATTGCCAGGGCTGCGGGTGTATCGGTTGGTACCTTTTACTCCTATTTTGAAGACAAGGTTGATGTTCTCCTCGAAATCGTGCATCAGCAGAAACAGATTCAGGTAGAAGATTCAATCGCAAAGATGTTGCAGAACTCAGAACAGAGGCCCCCTTTTGAGACGATCTACATGATATTGCGAATGATGTTGGATACCAGGAACCTTCCTGAATCACTTCAGCGGCAGGTTTCCGGACTACGATACAGCAACTGGCGTTTTGAGGAATTTCATAAAAAAGAGGAGCAAGTCACTGTTGCTCTTTTGACTAAACTAATCGAGAGTTTCGGTGATGAAGTCTGTGTCCCGGACAAGAAGAAATCAGCCCAACTTCTTCTCTTGCTCCTCAAGGAATCTTTCCGTTCATACACTGTCTTTGAGCAGAATCTGGAGAAGGAAGATTTCCTGCATGAACTGTCGGTAGTGATATACAATTATCTTTTTGTGACACGTCCTGAACTTTCGTAATCCTGCTATACTAACATAGCTGAAAATCCATATAGGTTTTGGCATTTCACCTTTCTGTTTTCCGCCCAATCTCAGCTTCTCTTCGGTTGAAACCTCACTCCCTGCTATCGTCAAGTCAGGGTATTTTCAGCAGAATTCTATCGAGCGTCAGTAGTTGATGCAATAGCCGTGCGAACCCAAAAAACCGGCAACGCCATAAGACGTTGCCGGTAGAAATCACATCTCAGTGAAAGCGCAAGGCCTTCATCTTCTTCCCTGCTACTTCATCAGGATCAACCTTGTCGTCTCGTTGATCGGACCGGATTGGAAGTTCAGGAAGTACATGCCGCTGGCCAGGTTACTTCCATCAAAGGTAAGCTGGTGGTATCCCGCCTGCATCGGTTGATTCGTCAATGTGGCAACCTTCTGGCCCAACAGGTTGAATACTGTAGCCTTCACGACCGCTGTTTGTGGCAGGCCGAAGCGAACTGTTGCGACCGGGTTGAACGGGTTCGGGTACGCACCATCAAACGAGAACTCGGTCGGCAGGTCAGTGACATCATGATCTTCGATTCCCTTGGGATCGTAAACGATCATGGTCAGATCGACCCATTCCTGGTTTTCAGTACAGGCGTCATGGCTGATCTCGATTGCCACGTTGAAAGTATCCGGCGGCAAACCATAGGAATGCACACGCAGTTCCACGGTATTGCTTCCCTCAGCTTCAACTGTTCCAGTCGGATTGAGTACTTCTACCCAGTTGGAGTAGGTATCAACTTCCCAGAGAGTCACCTTGTCCAGATCGCTGCTTTCCAGCACGCTGATGAATTGCCACACGGACGGATCCCAGAAGTAGGTAATGTCGCCGCCAGTAGCAAGATAGCCTTCTTCGACCTGTGTCGAATAGATAGGACGTGTATCGCCAGTAACCGGGTCCATCTTGACAAAACTGATCATCGCTTCGCCGCTTTGCTGTGCGATGAAGTAAATGTTGTATCCATCCTCATCTTCCGGGAACCAACCACCGCCGCGAGGATAGAATTCCTGACCGAATTCGTAGATTATATCTGAGCTGTCCGGATGTATCGCACGGATCTCTGTACCATAATCGCCAATGTAGAAGTAGTACGTGTTCGGATCGAGTACGATATAACGTGCCGGGTTGGCCGGGACTTCCCATGTGTCGAGAACAGTCCATTCCGTTTCATCGAACTCCATCTGGTACATGATGCCGCCATCCGCCGCATACAAGTATTCACCGTCCCATGCCATGCCGTAGAAGCCCTGGCTGGTACGATCCTCAGCCGGTACCGGCTGATCGAATGTCGCCAGGTACATACCTTCAGCATCGTACTGGTACAGCTTGTTCGGACCGCTGACATCATAGTTGTTGGAACCGCTCAACCAGAAATATTCACCATCGAAAACGACACCACGATAACGCAGCTCCATCTGATCTAAATCGAACTGGTAAATCTGATCCCAGGCTTCATCCAGCTCGTTATCACTCTGTACCGGTCCCCTGTTTCCTGAATCACCATTGCCGTTAAGCAATGCTTCATTCGGGAAATGCAGGCTGGCATTGTAGGTTAGCGGGCCGTTGCCATCGTTGTTGATCGCGAACTCGAGGAAGACTGCGGAATCCGGAGCAATTTCAGTCGAAAGCATCAATGTTGACAGCTCAAACTCCGGGTGAGTCATCTGCGCATTCGCAGTTTCATCACTGCCATCAGCGACAGATATGTTCTCTATCGTCGTTTCGTTGTAGCAGACTGCTTCGACAACCAGATCGTAATTGCCGATGAATACGCTGTCAATCGCATACTCACCTTCAGCATCTGTTACAGCCGTGAACATCCAGTCGCTTGTACGAACAATGGCATTTTCAATCGGATTGCCAGTTTCCAGATCCGAAATCACACCATGAATCCTTCCAACCGGTACAGCAATGTTGGTAGTAAACTTAATGGCGCGTCCCTGGGTGATGCTGGCAGAACCATCGGTATACTCGTTCCAATAGGCAACCAGCAGACCGTCGGACTGATCGTTACTCTCAATACCGGTTGTCCAGTAAGGAACATCGTTTGTCATACCACCAGTGGAATGATCACACTCACCGTACTGGAAAACAATTTCGTTATCGCCCGTCGCGGTGGGATACGCTTCCGTATCATAGATGATAACTTCAAAAGTGCTCTCGTAACTGGTAACATGATGCCGCATTTTGTAGAATTCGAAAATGAGGCGATCATTATCCTCATCATAATGATAGAGGATAGCACAGTCACCGTTGGTCTGTAGCTCATCCCAGTAAGGAGCAAGCATTCCGCTGGGGCCTGCCGCGCTTGGGATAGTCCAGTTACGGTTGGATGAAATGCTGGCCTGGGCGCCCATAGCAACGGTACCGTTACTATGAACGGAAATCTCTGTGAAGGTCTCGCCGTAATACTGAATCGGGAATGCAATTTCTTCCAGATCCAGGGTTACACCCATGTCTTCATCTTCATCATTTTCCGCAAGGTCCGAAATATCCAGCGCAATGCCTGAATAGTCGTTGTTGGGTGCATCCGGGTTAATCTCTACCCAATCGTACACAGGAGCATAGTCCCAATCGGTATCGATGTTGTCAAATCCCATGTAACCGTAGTTGTCCGGGCCAATCGGATCGCTCTCTTCACGTGTACCGAAAAGTACTGTCGTGTATGCAGTATCAACCTGACCGGTTTCAGTGGTTACCAGCAACATGGCTTTCGCCTCATAGCCCGGGAAGCTTCCAACAAGCGCTTCAACCTGGAAACTTGAACTGACACCAGCGCTATTGATATCCAAAGCCGGGACAGTACCATTATACTGGGTAACACGCAACCATGGATCGCGGCTGACAAACAAGGCGGTACCGGCAGTTGCATCGCTGCCACCGATATTGCCAACCGTCAAGATAGCCTCACGTGACTGTCCGGGCTGTAAATCTCCTGAAAGCGTAACCTGGGTAATCACAAAGTTGGGAGCATTGAGGGTAAGCTGGTAGGCATCCTCAACTGTACCATCGTCAGTTTCGATGGCAAGGTTAATAATGGCAAGCCATCTGTCCTGCGCGAAGTCTGCGATATCAACGATAACCATACCGCTACCTTGCGAAGACTGGTTGGGACTCAGCGAGCCAAGACTGACAGAACCGTATACATCGTTGATGTAGGGATCGTCCGAATCACCGGTGATGCTGATGTCGGTTGCTTCAGCGCCACCATAGTTCTTCAGCAGCATTTGCAGACCAACACGTTCCCCAGCTTCCGGAATACCATCACCATCGCCAATAGTGCCGCCGACACCATTGTCTATGATTGTGATGCCATCCCAGCCAACAGTAGCATTAAAGGCGCTAACAGCAACATCAACCTGCACTGGCGCACAATTGTACTTTGTTACAGTCAGTTTTGCCTCACCGGCGCCACCAACTTCAGGATAGAATGTTACTGAACCGGTCTCGTCTGTGTACTTGGAAACCTGAATATTGTCACCGCCGGATTCTTTCAGGAAGGTAACCCAGGCATCAACAACCGGTTCGCCATCCTCGGTCACGATGACTGAATACTCATGCTGCCCCAGAACCATGCTTGCAGGAGCATCAACATCCAGTTCGTGGGGAATATCTGTCCAGATGTAAACAAGCGGGTCACCCATCAGGTTGTACCACTGAAGGAAGCTGTTCAACGTAGCATCGTTATGCCCGTGGTAGTTCACCCAGCCGTTAATCTTACCGGCAAGCATCATGTCACCCGGTGTCGGCCATTGCATTTGCAGCATGGACCAGCCGGATGCTCCGGACAGAACATTGTTGAAGTCCGGGCGGGTTCCTGATGTCGCCATGGACATGGCAACTACACCACCACGAGGAGCTTGCACTGTTCCTGCCAGCATGTAGGCTTCGCTGATGGATGTCCCTTGCGACCAGTTTCCCGTTCCGCAGGTCACATCAATAACAACAGGGGTCATATTGTCATTTTCGAGCTGAGCTATTTCGCCAGTGCTTAGACCATATCCCAAATAGCCGCGCCCGCCGTAGAAACTGACGCCATCATCAATACGCTGCATGGCAAAGTTATCGCCATTACCCCACATCACCGTATCAACCTGGGTGAAGCCGAGATGTTGTAACATGAGATATTTGTAATAACGAAGCATGATGACCTTGCTGATACCGGCATGGGTGTCGGCCCGGTTCAGCATTCCACGCAAATACCAGTCGGTATTGTCAAAATCAACATCGCGTTCGTACGTGAGTACTTTTTGCTGGTAAGCAACAGCCTGGGCCACTGTCTGTATTGAAATACGACCAATACCGATATCAGCCAGGTTATCATCACCAACAATACAACTGTAGGGTTGGTCACCAGCGCCGTAGCCACTGCTGCCAGATCCGGGGGGAACAGCAAAGGAACCCTGGTCGTCACCAATGATAACGATGTAATCAAACTTGTCAGGATTGTTGTTGTAGCGTTCGATCAGTTCTGCGCGAATGTTTGCTGCGGACCAGGTGCCAACATCGGCAGGGTGAATAAAATCGAGCTTCCAGCCCTTTTCCCGTTTCCAGGTAAACCAGTCTTCCATCGCGGCCCAGAGAGCATCATCATCAACCATGACAACTTGGACATTGCCATCATAAAATTCGTAGTCGTTCAGCTCATCCAGCTCCCAATCAAGGAATGCCTCGTACTTGGGGACCATGGAACGGCTGATCCGGGTGGGCCAGTCCTCAAGGGCGTTACGTTCATCAACACCTTCGTAGGTGATCTGGACTCTGATATTTGAATACACGCGTACTTCACGTCTGGCAGGGTTCACCTGGACAGGATAGGTCAACAGGTTGGTAACACGGAAATCGTGGAAGATTGCCGGCTCGCCTGCTTCAGCCAGGTTGCCCGGGAACCAGCGATCTTCGGCATTTGCTCGCCTGTAAATCTCGTTGATGCCGTCGTCAAGTTCCTCGGTATACATAGAGGCATATTCAACATCTGAATAAGTCTCGTATTCTGCCTCGATAATCTCAACAGATACACCACTGCGTGGTGGAATCCTGAAAAGTGAAGAAGCTACCGGGACAGCCGGCATACCATCTTCTGAGATGTAGCCACTTAAGGGATATGAGGCCATCTCGAGTTGATCGCCGTTTTCGGCATCAACGGAAATCCACATCGGTTCGCCAACCTCAAGCGTCAGACTGATCCCGGAATCTGTAATCTGTCTGTTGACTACTTGCAAAGGTTGGATGGTTTGGTCGGTTAAGGAAGCAGTTTCGGAAGCAGTGGCTAGTCCCACCAAAGCCAACATCAACAACACCACGGCACATCTTCGCATCTTTCTGTCCCTCCAAATCAATGCGGGCTCACCTGTTGTCCAGGCCGTTTATGAAAAGAACTGAAACTTCTGTACGATCCGGTGGACTTCTCATTTAGCTGGTTAAAATAATACAAGCCTCTGTTAGATGCTCTGTAAGTAGAGGCGTTCTCGGAAAAAAAAGTACTATTAATAGAGAGAGAGTCTCCTGAGGTCTTTCTGCCCTCCGAGGATAGCGTCACAAATGACACAAGTGTGTTCGTATATTTTTGTTTATATGAACCCTACGAAGATTCTCACAACTCACTATGCAGATATTTGCACTGTTGATCATTTTAGCAGTATCATACATGGTAAAGAAAACAAAGAGGTTAGCACATGACGTTTGAACACTGGCTAATAATTGGTGAAAGACTGCTGGTAGCCATCCTGGCTGGAGCATTGATTGGTTTTGAACGTGAATTCCGTCAGAAAGCAGCGGGCCTCAAGACCATCACCCTGATCACTCTTGGGGCATGTCTGTTCATGATCCTGTCACTCATCGTCGGTCTTTCGAAAGACCTGAATGGCGTTGTCAGCTATGTCAGCGATCCCGGTCGAATCGCTGCTCAAATTGTTTCCGGTATCGGTTTTATTGGCGCAGGAACAATCCTGATGTCGCAGGATAAAATACGAGGTTTAACGACTGCAGCGACCATCTGGGTTGCGGCTGGAATCGGAATGATCATTGGATTAGGCTATATGCTGCCCGGGTTCATTCTATCTGTCGGAATTGTATTGCTTCTCCTGGTCATCAGCCTGTTTGAAAAGCATATTCTCGGCCCGAAAATCAGACAGATCCACAATGACAACAAGAACGGCAATCACTGATCTGTTATAAATAATGGCATCTACCTCTTTGGGGGCTTGCTGATAATACCTGCGTTATTCTTGCCGTTCATCTTGATTTCCAGTGGCTGAATGAAGCGGAGATGCCTGACAGGATCGTCCTCTTCAACTACGGGGGCATTCTTCAGCCACTCCCAGTCAAGCATGCCATCGCCTTTGTCCGGATTCACGGTGAAATAGCCAACTCTGAACGCGGTCAGGTTATGGAAAAAATGCGCCCCCTGCGAGGGAGTGACCTTCATATCTTTGAAGCCGGTCTCAACAATCACCCGGGCGCCGGCAATCTGCCCCCAGTGAACAGGAATGCCAAGGAACGGGTCGGATGATCCCCAACGCCCCACCCCTATCAGCAAATACGGCCTGTTTTCCCTCATCAACTTGCCATTCATTTTGCCAACAATGTCTGCCACTCTTCGGGAATCTGCACGGTCGTACTTCTCACGGTCCACCAGGACAATATCTCTGATCGTATCTACCTTTCCCATCCCCAACACATTCTTGCTTCGACACAGCAGGTTCTTTTCCCTGACAGCGCCGAAGTCCAACTCTTCCATTTCGTTCTGGAGTACCATCGGACGCATCTGCAATAACATGAATTCTTTGGGTTTTCCACGGGGTGTAGAGAGATTAACCGCAAATTCCAGTTCTACCGCACGCCCCATTCCGTGCGCCCCAAGCTCAAGCAGGGATCGCACAATTTCAGGTAATGGAAAGAGGTTATGTTTCAGGATAGGAGCGAATGTTACAAGGCGCACACCCTTGCGCGATAACCCATCATATACCGCCTCGTTGTCAGGCGAATACACCGACGCAACACGATGAAGCGTGTTATCCTTTTCGGCTACACTGAGGTCAAACAACTGTGGCGTGATACGCGACATACCTTCCTTGACTTCATCGTGCAATTTCAGCGCGTAGAATTCACGTTGCGTATTATCCAGGTAATCATCAACCGTACCAAACTGGTGCATATGTTTCGGATAGCGTGGACAGAAACGAATCACTTTCCCGCCGTCAACAACCGTAGCCCCAAGTCCCAGCGCCACCATGGCCACACCATCACTGGATTTCATCTTCCTGACAGGATAAAAATTATGTGATTTGGCCACACCGGAAACATCCGGGTAAAAACGATCCTCATGAGGCGCCCCCACCACGCTCTGGATCATCACCGCCATTTTCTCTTCTTCAAGACGATATGCCGTGGCCTTTATATAGCGTTTTGATACGGTCTTGAAGGTTGAACAGTAAATCCGTTTGATTACTTCAGCGAGAATGTCTATTCGCCGTGTGGGATCTGGATGATCATTCGCCAGCATGAACGTCTCGTAAACACCGGCAAAAGGCTGGTATTGCGAATCTTCCAGCAAGCTTGAGGAACGTACCGCCAGGGGGCAATCCATCAGCTCAGTCAGGAAGCGCAGGTTGGCTTCAATCGCTTCAGGTAATTCTGCCTGCAAGAATCTCTCTGTCAGCTTCTCATCATCCTCGCAGTGTAGCGCAAACTCCCACAAATCATTTGCTTCCATGAACTTGTCGAAGATATCGGTACTAAGCACAACTGTAGGTGGAACACTGATCTCAATGTCACTGAATTCATCTCTAAGCCCACTCAACTCGATCAACCTGTTAGCGAAAGCCAATCCTCGCGCCTTCCCGCCAAGCGATCCCTCGCCAATAACTGCGAAGGTTCCGCTGGCTTCAAAATTGATCGGATCGAAATCGGTTACCAGCGCACGCCGTCGTTCCTGGCGAAATGTCCCCAGTGACTCGATCAGTTCCAGACGAAGATCTTCCGGAGATCCGTAATCTTCCACCTTCCTCGGTTTTAATTTCTGGGCCAGGTCGAATTCAGTCCGCGCCTTCAACCAGGTTGAAAAGTGATCACGTTGCCCATGATACACCAGGCACTCTGCCGGCACAGTTTGAAGTTTCGTTTGCAGGGATCGCAGATCAACCGCACGATCCAGCTCTTCCCCGCCTTCCTGTTTCCTGAAGATGAAATCGCCAAACCCGAAATTACTCATCATGAATGCACGTAATTCCTTGAGCAAGGTGGGTGAATTCTTCTTTGCGAAATTCGCTCCGACTTCTTGAGCTCGTTCAGCGTTTGACCCATCAAAAGACTGCATCAGAATAGGCAATTCGGGACGACGTTTCCGCATCTGTTGCGCCAATTCAACACCTGCACGCGAATCCTTTTTCCCGCCATGCAGGAATTCAATATCCGTCAATACACCCAGCATATACTCTTCATAACGGGTGTAATATTCCCATGCCTGTTCGTACGTGGTAGCGTGGAGAATCTTGGGACGCGCACGCATACGCAGCAGCTTGTCCGGCAGGTTCAAACCTTCGCTGATCAGGTTCTGTGACTGCTTCATTACTTCCGTATAAATTGCCGGCAGATACGCAGAATAGAACTTAACATTGTCCTCTACCAGCAAAATTGTCTGCACCCCCATCATATGCGTGTCATGGTCCACATTCTTCTTATCCTCGGCCAGTTTTACGATAGCCAGTAAAGCCGTAAAATCACCCTGCCAGAGGAAAATGTGATCCAAAGCCGACGTATCATACCGTTCAATCAACTCATTGACTTCCTGCTGGTCATAAGCCAGTAGCACTATAGGCACACGACGGTTCTCAGCTTTTAAGGTCCGTGCGAATTCAAGCCCGTGCATTTCACCAATATTGGAGGTGGTAATAATCAGGTTAAAACGTGGCCCGTAATGAACCGCTTCCAAGGCTTCCGCACTGCTGGAAACACGGGTCAGGTTCGGAGTGTGATACAGGTTCATGTCGGTGAATTCACCGATCATCATCACATTCAAATGCCCATCCTGGGACAGGATGAAAGAATCATACAGGCTGGATACGAGGAGGATCTCGTGGACACGATTCCGCATCAGGTTCTGGAATCCACGAATCGGACTGGCAATGTCGCTGAAGTTCAGTTCCATCTTACTGCTCTGATCACCGCCTGGCATGATCCCCCCGTATTATGGCTACAGGTATTCTGAATGTTCGAGCATCAATAAAGATGCGACACAATGCAATGTTACAGCAAGCATTTTCTGCTGTTGAACAACCTCCGTGCGTACGTCTACGACAGACTTTCTGAGCAAAAGCAATTGTACTTCTGATCAAAAAACGCGGGACGGAAAACCCCGCCCCGCGTAGAATCTGTCAGGTACAGCAAGGATCAGACAACACCCTGATCCAGCATGGAGTCGGCGACCTTCAGGAAGCCGGCGATGTTGGCGCCATTGACATAGTTGCCGGGCGTGCCATATTCTTCGGCGGCCGCGGCGCTGTTGTCATGGATGCTCTTCATGATGCCGGCGAGACGGTTGTCGACTTCTTCACGTGTCCAGCTCAAGCGCAGGCTGTTCTGGCTCATTTCCAGACCGGAAACTGCCACACCACCAGCATTGGCAGCCTTGCCCGGGCCGTACAGGATACCGGCCTTGACGAACTGCTCGACACCATCCGGGACGGTCGGCATGTTCGCGCCTTCAGAAACAACGTAGACACCGTTCTTCAGCAGATTCGCAGCGTCCTTCGCGTTGATTTCGTTCTGGGTTGCGCTCGGGAACGCGCAGTCGGCTTTGTGATCCCACAGCGGGTTGTGATCGAGAGCGGAATCCACCGGGAAGTACTGAGCACTCGGGTACTTTTCGGCGTATTCGGAAATACGGCCGCGCTTCACGTTCTTCAGTTCCATGATGAACGCCAGCTTTTCACGGTCGATGCCATCGCCGTCAAAGACGTAGCCGCCGCTATCGGAAACGGTGACAACCTTGCCGCCGAGGTCAAGAATCTTCTCTGTGGTGTACTGATAGACGTTACCGGCGCCGGAGACGAGGCAGGTCTTGCCTTCCAGGGTCTCGTTGCGGGTCGCCAGCATGTTCGCTGCAAAGTATACTGCACCGTAACCGGTAGCTTCCGGACGAATCAGGCTGCCGCCCCAGTTCAGGCCCTTCCCGGTCAGAACACCGGTGAACTCATTGCGGAGCTTTTTGTACTGGCCGTACATGAAACCGATCTCACGACCGCCAACGCCGATGTCGCCAGCCGGGACGTCGGTGTTCGGGCCGATGTGACGGAACAGTTCGCTCATGAAGCTCTGGGTAAAACGCATCACTTCGATATCGCTCTTGCCCTTGGGATCAAAGTCTGAACCACCCTTACCACCACCCATCGGAAGTGTGGTCAGGCTGTTCTTGAAGACCTGTTCAAAGGCGAGGAACTTGAGGATGCCGAGATTGACCGACGGGTGGAAACGAAGACCGCCCTTGTACGGACCAATCGCGCTATTCATTTCAACGCGGAAGCCACGGTTGACCTGGATGTCACCAGCGTCGTCAACCCACGGTACACGGAACTGGAACGCACGTTCCGGCTCAATGATCCGTTCCATGACTTTCATCTGACGATAAATCGAGTGCTTCTCCATGACGAGTTCGAGAGACTCGACTACTTCCTGGACTGCTTGATGGAATTCGGGCTGTGCCGGATCTTTGGCCTTCACGATTTCCATGATTTCGTTGACGAAACTGCCCATGAATGACTCCTTCCGTTGGGTGGCCGCAGGATTTTCCCCGGCCGGTCAGATGTTGTTTCCAGGCATCTATCAAGTGGTCCGTGTTTTTCAGGTACACGGTCCTATCACAATGTTTCTCGTCCGCTTTTCATCGTGTGCCGCAAGCCACCGGAACCGTAACCGAGCCCCGAAACCCAATTTGTGAAAAATAACGCATGGGGCTCTCTTAACTACGGCGGCGCGGCTTACCGGGAAACGCTCACAGCGATTTTCCGGCGGCCACGCCTGCTTCCGAATTGTCAATCTCTCATGCCCTGCTGGGCGTCTGGAGATAAATATAAGGTCTATTCCTTCCGAGAGATAGCCTTCGTGCTCGCAGTGCTCTCGTAACTCATTGACATAACCCGAATACAGTTCACCATATACGGGATTCCCTGATATCAGCCGCAAGGATTTAAAGGACGTTAATCCTTGATATATTCTTTTGTTAATGGAATCACGAGAAACGGACAGAGCTAACGCTATCCCACTCTGTCGATAAGGGAATCCCTTAGGCTTTTTCGGGTTTCGAACAAGCCTTAAAGGGCTGGGTTTGCAAGTGGTTTTCTACGGGAAAACATTGCAACTCTGGAAGGCCATCCTACTTTATCGGTGGCTGTTCTTCGTTTCGCCCGGGAATTGGGCGAAGGGGAAGATAAAAAAACGGAAGGTCACAAGCAAGATCCTGACTCCGGACTCTTTTCTCATTTTTTGAACATCTCCCCCCCTACCATATTATTACTAAATACTTACATCATTTTCACCAACGATTATACTGTATGAATGCCTGGCTAATCTACCAAATTCATTTTCTGACCCACGAGTCCCCCCTCTCTTGACAAAGAAAGCCCTGCGATTCATCTTAGGTGACTGATTCGACCATCTCCATTTTAACGAAAGGTGTTGCCGATGGCCGCAGCCGCACAGGGTGCAAGCAAGTATTCTCACCTGCCGACTGTTTTACGTTTCCCCATTGAAACTGCTGTTGATTACTGGCAAGGTCTGATTAACCTGGGATCATGCCCGCGTGAGATCTGGATCGCCTTTGCCATCAAGGTGCTGGAGAGTGTCTGTTACTTCTCCTCCGTGCTGGTCCTGATGGCTTTCCTTACGCAGGACATGGGGCTTGATGATGTCACAGCCGGAACCATTTTCGGCATCTTCTCCGCTTCGATGAGCTTCTTCATGCTGTTTGTCGGGTTCATTGCGGACAGCTTGGGGATCAAGAAAGCGTTGCTGGTCGGGTTGGTTATCGCCCTGGTCGGACGTCTGCTGATCACCTTTACCACGTCGCCATACCTCATCTATCCGGGATTGTTTGTTTTATCCGTGGGTTTTGCCTACATGATCCCGTTGATCGCCGCCGCGGTGAAGTTATTCTCCACGAAAAAAGCTCAGAAATACGCTTTCTCATGGTATTATGTCGTGATGAATGTAGGCAGCCTGCTGGCGGGACTCAGCCTGGACTGGTTACGTGAAACCTTTACGACTATCTACAACTTCTCTTTCCTGGGCATGGACCTGGTGGTGCGTCCCACACAGATCATCTTCCTGGTAGCAGTGTTATCAACCGTAGTCTCGCTTGTGCTGGTCACCTTCTTTGTCCGTAACAAGATTCCGAAGGAAGCATTCAAAGAAGACGAGGTGAATGACAAGACCACAGAGAAGAAGGAAGCCAAACCTAAACCGGAAAAGCAGGAAGAACACAAGTCAGCGTTCCAGATAATGAAAGAAGTTGCCAGCGAAAAGACATTCTGGATATTCATCACTTTCATTTTCCTGCTGGTTCTGGTAAAAATGATCTTCCAGTATAACCATTCGCTGTATCCTCTTTATATGGAGAGGATCGGCCTGAAGAACTGGACCGGAAAACTGTACTCTATCAACCCGGCCATTGTCATCTTCCTGGTCCCGATCATGACCGCCATCACCCGCAATATGAAGGGGTACAATGTGATCATGTTGGGCGCAGCGGTCTCAGCCGGGTCTGTGTTCTTCATGGGATTCGGTGAATCGATTATGATGATCGTACTTTTCCAGGTCGTCCTGTCCATCGGCGAAGCGATCTATTCACCGAAGATCTACGACTACACGGCGAATATCGCGCCTGAAGGAAAGGAGTCGAGCTATATGGCCTACTCCAAGGCGCCGATGTTCTTCGCCAAGGTGGCAGCCGGACCGGCAACAGGCATATTATTGTACAACCTTTGTCCTGAAACCGGCGCTCGAAATACCGAGCTGATGTGGATCATTGTTGGCGTAAGCACCATGATCAGCCCGATCACTTTGTTCCTTGGACGCAAATGGCTGGACGTGGAAAGCAGGAAGAAGAAACAGGCCGAAGCTGCATGATAGATATGTAACTTGAGGATACACTACGTGATCCGATTGTAGATACATCATACTGAGCATATCTGGAGAACAGGTATGCTCAGTTTTTTTGGGAGAGATGTTATGAATTGCATGCGCTGGCTGTCGGGAATACTGTTGACACTTCTAATCGCATCTTCCGGATATGCAACGGTTAATGGTAAGCTGACTGGAATTGTGACTGACCTTCAATCTCAAAACCCGATTGTGCAAGCGACAGTTAATCTTCTGAATACTGGCAACACTCAGGCGACTGATGAAGCGGGATCATTTTCGTTTCAACAGCTTTCCCCAGGTGTTTATACTCTCAGCATTGAGGCTGACGGTTACGGAACAACAACGTATTACAACATCCAGCTATTCGCCGGAAAAACACAGGCGCTGGAATTCATGCTTAGCGCGGACTCCGATCAGGAAACTATCATCCTGACACGTTCCAGCCAGGTCTTCACAACAGCTCCTCCCCTTCAGGGTGAGTTCATCAGGCTTGATGATCAGATCCGTTATCTCCCACATGAAGATTATCGAGATATCCTGCCACTGGCCCCAGGGACCGTATACGGTCACATCCGTGGCGGAAAAATCAACGCTTCCGGTTTCTTCATCGATGGTGTTGCATTGGGCGACTGGATCAGTAGCAGAAATCGTATCAACCTGCCACAATCCGCGTATGCCCAAGTAACAAGCCAACCAATACCAGATATTGAATATCCATACGTCCCCAGTGGATTCAGGCAGCTCATTACCCAATCCTGCACAGGCGAATATCATGGAAATGTGGAATACCGCAGTAGCACGCTTGGCGAAGGGAACAGTATCCTGGATGAACGTGACCGTTTGCAGGATGGTGAACTGAGTTTCGGCGGCCCCATCCCAAAGCTGGAGAAATTCGGGACGTTTTACGTAGCCGGGCAGAACTACCTGACTCGCGGACGATTCGACAATGACGATTCAACCAACACCAGCGCATTCGGAAAACTGATCCTGACACCTTTGCGTGACGTGCGACTGAATATCAGCGGTGGCTCCTCCAACTCGTATTTTTCTCATTTCGACAACCAGTGGGAACATGATGCGCCTGTTGATGTCTATGGGGATGGTTCGTTGATCCGAATGGAACGTATGCTGGATCATCTGCCGACCTGGGAAACTCACGCCTGGTACTGGAATGCACAACTGGATCACCACCTCTCCCCTGACTTGTCTTATCATTTGCAGGTAGCAAGGACACGCTCGGAAACGAAATATAACATCCGTGAAGACACCAATGAGGACAGTAACCAGGACGGCATTTTCGACCTCGAACCTCGTTACAGCGCCATCAGCGATATTCCTGAAGATTTCCTTTCGGAGAATGCAGAATACCTGGCTGCGTGGCCCAGCTCCGCTGATCCGCAGTTCTATTATTTTGATTTCAACCGGAACGGCGCATGGGATTATGAAGACCGTAATGGAAACGGTGTCTGGGATTGGGCGGTTTACGGCTCCTCTACCGACCTGTTCACAGATAACAATAACAACGGGTACATCGACGCTTCTGAACATGGACCGGAAAGCGAATGGATGGCCTGGGAAGATGTGTATTACGACCATGAACGCAATGATAATGGCGACTTTACCTACGGAGATGGCTGGGTGTATGACTACAACCTGTGGGGCGTGCAGATCACTGAGACAACCTCCCTTAAAGGGCATCTCGATTATAGGATGAAACCGAATACGACCATTCAAGTCGGTCTCGATGCTGACTTCTACGAGATTATTGATCATACAATTGCCAGAATGGGCGGCGGGATGGGCCAAACACATACCAAGTTCACTCCAACCCGGTATGGCGCATGGATTAAAGGGCGAACTGATATTTGGCAACTGGTATTGACTGGCGGGGTACGTGCGGACCTGTTTGAACCGGATGAGATTAAAGACTATGAGTTCGCTATGGAACAGGATGATCCCAAATCACAGTTTATGGCCAGCCCGATGCTGTCAATAACCTGGCAACCGTTTACGGTTACACAGGTATCACTAACTGGCAGCATGATTTCACAGATCCCGGATAATTGGTATTTCTATCCATCCAGTATTGATGATACCGATCCCGACCGCACCTCGGAACTCGTACTGGAGATTCGTCAACAAATACCCTCCTTCGGATATACCGGAATCACCGGATTCTTGAAATGGGTTGATCCGGCACAGCGATTTTCTTACCAGACTGGTTATATCGGATATACTTTCTACATGCCGGAATACGACATACGTGGTATGGAAATCACTCTCTGTTATGATGCCAATTCCTTTGTTCAGGGCGAGATCCGCTATACACCCATGCGTGTCCAGATGAATTACGATTACGATTTGTATTTGCGGGGCGAATACTGGGAAGATCATTACGACCTCAGCGAGGTCAGTGCAGATTGGGATCAAGCGACAACGCTAACGGGCACCCTGCTGCTGACTATCCCACGCGAGGCTGACCTGACGCCATGGAAATGTTTCAACCGTGCGATCGAAGAATTAAGCCTTTCTACAGTTGTGCGCTACGGTAGCGGAATACCATATGCGACTTCGTATTTCAACAACACACTTGTTCGCCCCCCGGATCGTCTCGAATCCACAACGACTGTCGATGCACGCCTGATGAAACGCTTCACATTTGCCAACAGAAATGCGGTATATGCTTATGTTCAGGCGTTCAACCTATTCGATCAGCGCAATATTGACCAGTTGTATTTTCAGGAAAATGCTGATCCGGTGTATTATTCCACGAACGATAGCGATGGTGACGGCAGCCCTGACTTTGATGTGGATGGGTATTATAATGATCCACGTTTCTGGCAGGCTGGACGACGCTGGCAAGTCGGAATTGGGTTTGATTTCTAGCCCGAATATTTCACCAATGCAATTTCAAATTTGGTATTTGATGGAATGGCCAGTACAAGAACCACGGCAGTGGTTCTCTGTATTAGCCCACCGTCCAGCGCCGTCTGTTTGGCGCTCACGGTGGGAATAGGATGTACGCTACTTGCCAACCCCGGCAGCGGGTTACCTAAATATCACCACTGTATACTTTTGATAATTATCAGGTTACTCCTTCCGGAGTAAATATATTGTGCGCATTATCTCCCCGGGTAGCCGCCAAACTGACGGCGGCTGCCCGGGGCTAATACAGGTTGCCCCTGCCGGGGCGGTTGCCGATTCTCAGCCTATTTTGCCAGCGAAACAGGGAATAGGCACGCAAAGGGATACCGGAGCAAACTGTCCCCTGAAAAATGCTGTATGAATCAGTTGTATTGTGTTGATATTAACTGTGTTAAGATGAATATCCATGTTCCGTTCATGAAATATTCGGGCTAGAAGGATTTACTCATCTGTGTTTACTGATGCTGGGCATTTGCCCCGGCTGCTTGCTGTCTGCTCACATGTTCCCCTTTATTGCCACATTCGGTTTCGTTCGTATCCTGTCCCGGAAAAACCAGCCGACCAGAAACAAAGCCGCCACCAGAAATAACGGACCTGAGATGAAAAAATAAACAGAGATATGGAATTTGCCCCATGCAACGACAAGATAGAAGATGCCTGCAGCGAGGTATACAACACCCCCAACCCATTCCCAGCGCCACGCAATCAAAAGAAAAATCACCAGGACAAAGTTGGGGATCAGGTGAATCAGAAATCCCAGGATGGTTTCCCAGAACGAATGCTCGCCATCGAAAACATCCAGCGCAAACAATCCCAGGAAAAGGATGAACAGGATCGTGAGAATCCGTGGCGACCAGAACAAGGTAAGACGTAATCCGTTTCCCATCCTCCCTCCCAGACGTGACAAAACAGGTTATCTTTCCAAATATCCTGATTTATAAAGATCAAACTCCAGATTCACAGATGTTGTTCCGAAAAAATCCCCCATCGGTAAAGACAGGGGATTGTAATAGTGTCTACTTGGACAAACTCTATCTGACCAGCACAATCCTGCGTTGCAGTGAACCGAATTCGGAGGATTTCGCCTGCACCAGGTAGATACCACTGGCCAGGTTGTTGGCATGGATCGCAAACTGGTGTGTTCCGGGTGCAAAAATCCCTTTTTCGATAACCTGTACTTCCTCGCCAAGCAGATTGTACAGACGCAATTCAAGCTCGCATGTGGCGGGCAGCTCAATTGACACCAGGGAAGTCGAGTTAAACGGGTTTGGATAGGGTTCCGCCATCCTGAATCCCTTTATCAACGCAACATCATCCCTGTCATCGACTGCATTGACGCCAATCGGCAGCATGAATGAATCCGTCCAGTACTGGACTCCGTTCGAAGTGATCTTAAGCGTGAATGGCACTTCCGTCTCAGCGAGATGGTTTTCATCTACCAGCACCCTGCGGTTGGACGTCGGCATATAGATTGAATCGGGACCAACATCATTGTACCCGACATTCACTCCGCTCTGAACCGTAATCAGGGGATCTTCTGTAACCATCTCGGCTCGAATTTCCGGCGCAATGGCAGAAGCAGACTCGTTATGCAGGGATACCTGGAAAGTGATACGTTCGCCGGGACCGGGAAGTGGATCGCTGCGTACTTCCAGTTGGTCAAAGGTCAAAGGACCGACCGTGGTGCAATGAGCAAAATCGGCCACAAAATCCCCGTACAGGGCATCTGTGTCCATAATGTTTATATCCATAGAGAAGAAATCTTCCATTGCAGGCGCTGCCAACTCATTCCCCCAGATATTGTCGCCTTCTTCAAGATCGCTATGCTGGCCGTCATCATACAAGCTCAAATTGTTTACGTAGGTACTATCCTCGTTGTTGATATAGCAGGAAACCAGCAAAGCATTTTCATGTGGATTGATAATTTCTGCATTAATAACAAACGATCCTGATTCGGGACGCATGAAAATCGGCGCAACCGCCCCCTGTGAAAAATGAGTATCAAGCAGCAGGCTCTCCCACCAGGCAACATCATCTCCGTCAACCGCAGCAGCGACAAAATCGATATCGCCATCACCATCGATGTCGCCAAGATCCTCCCCCATCACTCTCTGGAAATTCTCAGCTATGATATGACGCTCAAAGGTGGGCTCAGCTTCGCCGTCATTCTCCCACCAGCCAATCTCATCCGCAATTTCGGCAGATCCGAAAATGTCAATGTCGCCATCATTATCAATGTCGCCCGTGGTTACCCAGCTTGCACCCCTGAAATTGTAAAGGGAATGATGTTCAAATACGTTGTTGCCATCATTTTCCCACCAACCGATCAGGGAAGCGGCATATGCGGCTGATGCGATGTCCATGTCGCCGTCACTGTCAATATCATTAGCATGAATCCAGTGCATGCCATTACGGCCACCAACATCGATACGGGTAAAACTACCGGACCCATCATTCAGGTACAGCGCTATCATGGCATCTTCATACCATGATACAACAAGATCAGTATCCTCGTCTCCATCCCAGTCAATCGCATGTACACATGTTCCGCCTGTACCTTCATCATCAATAACCTGCTGAGTGAAGTTCTCTTCGCCATCATTCTCAAACCAGACAAGTCCGCCCAACCATGACGCGCAGATCGGGTCCAGGTTACCATCCCCATCAATGTCACCCACTTCCATCGTATGCGCGGAAGCCAGTTCAGATGTTATCATATACCCGGTAAATGAGCCCGTCCCATCATTTTCCCACCATTTGACTTCGTTGACATCAGAATCACAGGCGAATACATCCAGATCGCCATCGCCATCGATATCACGAAGAATCACATCTCTACCGCTGAATCCTTCTTCGATGGTGTGTTCAGTAAAATTCTGATCACCGTCATTTTCGAACCAGGCCACGTCAGATGCTTCCCACCCCGTGGCAGCAAGATCCATATCGCCATCGCCATCCAGATCGCCAATACGAGCGGCGGCGGCCGTGTTAAAGGTGGTCGTGACACTGTGTTGATGGAATGGGAAATCGGCAAGTGCTGTGGAAACCCGGAACAGACAGAGAAATGCGAAAAGACCGTAGGGCAGTATACGGTTCATAAGAATAGTCTCCTACCTCAAGCGCCCTGGTGTCCGACAAGGAAGCGTACAAGGCGGGTTATTCCGGCTCGTATTATATACTACGACAGTTTTTTGGCCACGTCAAGAGTTTATTAGTAGCATTAACTACTAATATACACCTCTTTGTCTTCAAATATGGCTTGCTGCTATTTGCATCCTTCAAAATATACATCCCCATTCCGCTAAATGGAACGGGGATGTCGAAAGTGTCGCGCAAAAATCCGGCTACGTCATTTCTTCAGGCCGAGATGCTTCTCCAGGCTGTTGTAATAGGCGTCCAGAATTTCTTCCAGCATGACACGGAACACCTGTTTGAAACCGATTCCGATTCCTCCGGTGGTTCCAATCCATTCAGCCGGCACATCAAGTTCTTCTGCCAATGCTTCAAACTCTTCCAGCAGCTCACAATTGACCACCACGACCGCCCGGCTTGGACCTTCACCGAACAGGTTCAACGCGGTTGGCTCTTCGATTTCCAGCAGAGCGCCGCGTGGGTTATGACGATCCGCAACCGCCATCTCGCACAAGGCAGTCACAAGCCCACCCTCGGCGAGATCATGCGCGGCCATGATGTAGCCCTTTTCAATCCCCTTGATGAGCAGATCCTGCAACCGCTTCTCAAGCTGAAGATCCAGCTCAGGCAATTTGCCGCGCGGGCTGCCATGCTGCATCATCTGCCATTCGCTGCCGGCCCAGGAGACCTCCGATGCGCCGATCAGGTAGATCGCCTGCTGATCTTCCGGGAATGCCATGCCTACTGTCTTTGTCGCATCTTCTGCCAGGCCGACAATACCTATCGTAGGTGTAGCGAAGATGGAACCGGCCGGATTCTCATTGTAGAAGGACACGTTTCCACCGGTGACAGGTGTTTCCAGTACACGGCAAGCCTCACCCATTCCGGCTACTGCTTCGACAAACTGCCAGTACATCTCCGGTTTATAGGGATTGCCGAAGTTCAGGCAGTTGGTAACACCGAGCGGGCGTGCCCCGGTGCAGGCCACATTTCGTGCCGCTTCCGCAACAGCGATTGACGCGCCTTTGCGTGGATCGAGATACACATAACGCGGGTTGCAGTCTGTGCTCATCCCAAGCGCTTTTTTCGTTCCCGGAACACGCACTACGGCCGCATCTCCCCCACCAGGAATAACTCGGCTGTTGCCACGGACCATGTGGTCATACTGGCGGTACACCCACCGCTTGGATGTGATGTTCGGCTGCGCCAGGAGATCCAGGGCTGTTTGCGCGAAATCTTCTGGTTCAGCCATCTCGCCGAGTTCTGTGATCTTGTCGAGATAAGCCGGTTTGCTGGTTTCACGCTCGTAGACCGGAGCGCCGCTACCCAATGCCAACGGCGGTGCAGGCATATCGGCGACCATTGTACCGTCCTGCCATACACGCAAGCGGCCATTATCAGTTACCTGCCCAACCTCAACCGCTTCCAGATCCCACTTGCGGAAAACCTGATAGATTTCTTCTTCACGCCCACGTTCCGCCACCAGCAGCATCCGTTCCTGAGATTCGGACAGCATGGTTTCGTAAGGGGTCATCTTCTCTTCACGGCGAGGCACCAGGTCCAGGTTCAAATCGATTCCGACGCCGGTTTTGGCAGCCATCTCGGAAGAGGAGCAAGTCAACCCGGCAGCGCCCATATCCTGAATACCGACAACAGCGCCTGTATCGGCCAGCTCAAGCGTGGCTTCCAGTAACAATTTCTCAGCGAAAGGATCACCGACCTGCACATTACTTTTACGGCTTTCGGATTCCTCGGACAATTCTTCTGAGGCGAAGGTGGCGCCGTGGATGCCATCGCGTCCGGTCCGTGAGCCAACATAAATCACAGGATTGCCGGGCCCATCCGCGTTCGCTTTCATCACCTTATCATGTTCCACCAACCCAACAGCCATGGCATTGACCAGCGGATTGCCCTTGTACTCTTTCTCGAAGATGACTTCTCCCGCCACAGTCGGGACACCGAAGCAGTTGCCATAGTCTGCAATTCCACGAACCACACCATCCACCAGGTATCGTACCCGGCTGTCTTCCGGCGGTCCGAAATGCAGACTGTTCAGTGCGGCAATGGGACGAGCGCCCATGGTGAACACATCACGCAGAATCCCGCCAACACCTGTCGCGGCTCCCTGGTAAGGTTCAACCGCCGAAGGATGGTTATGGCTTTCGATTTTGAATGCTACGGCAAGATTATCACCGATATCGATCAGTCCGGCGTTTTCCTCGCCAGCGCCGACAAGCAGCTTGCCACCACTGCGTGGAAGTGTCTTCAGCTGTTGAATTGAGTTCTTATAACTGGCATGCTCTGACCACATGACAGAGAAAATACCAAGCTCGGTATACGTAGGCGTACGTCCAAGCAACTCAAGTATGCGATCATATTCTTCATCATTTAATTGATGGGCATGCGCCAGTTCCCGTGTAACTTCGGGATCACCGGGATAAGCGCCGGGTGTGTTCGCGGATATGTCTGCCATGACTGGAAAATCCTGTATCGTTGAAAAACAATGGATGTTCGCTTGTTGCGAAAGGACTGCCTTTGGGCCAAAACAATACAGAGACTCTGTTCCGGATTCAACAGGAACGGAGCCATCCTTTTATATAACCCGGTACGCTTTCAAATGGGAATACAGGTCAAGAATAACCGTATGTGCAATGGCATATACGGGCACAGCAATGAACATCCCCAGCGCACCGGCCAGCTTGCCACCGACAAGCACAGTCAGCAATACTGCAACAGGATGCACATTAACCGAACGTGAAATGACAACCGGTTTCAGCACAATATTATCAAGCGCCTGCACTGACAGGTTGATCACAATCGCCCAGAAAATCCCGGCCCAGACTGGTTGATAGGTCAACGCCGTTACGAGTAGTACAGGGATATACGTCAGCATCGGCCCGAAAAACTGAATCATGTTCAGCAACCCGGCGACTACGCCCAGCACCAGGGCAAATTTTAACCCCATGATCTGGAAGAAAATCCAGGACAAGCCGCCGACAATCAGCGATTCGATGAAGATTCCCCGGAGGTAGTCCCCCATGGTGTTGTCCACTTTATGGGTCAACGACAGGGTCATTTCGAAGTAACGGTTGGGTACTTTTTCAATAATCCTCTTGGCAAAGGAATCGCCGTCACGCAACATGAAGAATGTCAGGAATGGCACCACAATGGCAAGCGCAACAAAATTAAAAGCGCCGGAAAGGATATTGCCCGAGGTTTCCAGCACATTGCTCATATAGCCCTTTAACTGATTCAGGAGCTCAGCAGTCGGCCCCTCCTGTTTCCACAGCTCAGGATCAATCCCGATGATGGTGGACAATCCCGAGTATTTGGAATCCAGCCACACACGCAACTTGGAAAGCTGAGTACTGATATCGATCTGCTGTAGATTCATCGCCAATCCCTGTATTTCATCAACCAGGATCGGGACAATGAAGGTGATCAGGAGGATCAACAGACCGGTAATTATCGCGAAGATGCCAAGAATAGAAGCAACTCGTGGAATGTACTGCCTTTCAAGGGCGAGCATCAGGGGACGGATGACATAGGTCAGCACCACGGAAATAACTACTGCGGTAACAATATCGCTAATCAGGTTGTAAGCCTTGAAAAAGAGATAGGCCGCGAGCAGACTGAACAGGAGAACGATCAGCCTGCGCCAGATTGGACGCACCACCGGTTGCTGGGCCACTGTTGCCATATCAGTCTTCAAGTCGCTCATGCTGTTCCAACAGTTTATTGGATTCACGCAATCTCTTGGCAATGCTGCGAGCAAGACGCTCCATGAGCACTACACCCAGTTTGGGACGAGTATGCAACAGGGACAACAGTTGCGGCCTGAAAAATCCTATCAGTCGTGTCGGGGAGACAGCTACTGCCGTTGCACTGCGTGGATGTTCTTCTTCAACCAGGGAAAGTTCACCGAAGAAGTCGCCCTGCTCAAGCAAAGCATATTCCACGTCCCGGCCGTTCTTGTTGGACAGGATTCGAACTTTCCCATCCAGAATGACATACATGCCAAGCCCGGGCGTTCCTTCGTAAAATATTGTCTCATTGGTTTCGAACTGGCGATGATGAAACAGGGTTTCCAACTGCCGCCAATCCGCCTTGGGCAATTCTGTAAAAAACGGTGTATTCTCAAGAATCCTGTGAGTTTCTTTTCTGCTGCGCTTGCTGTCATCCGACATCTGCAGCCATTCGGTATTGACAACTCGTGTACTCCCCTTTTCGTTTACTTCGGTCGCCATCGAATCACTCCCAGCAAACTACCCCAAGATCCAGCGGACTGTTCATGTCTTCATGGAAAGGCAACACCCTGATGGAGAAACCATGATTTCCTGATGTATCACATGGAATGTCACCTACAAACAAAGCCTTGTCAGATTCAACATCGTGGAAATAGTTCAGGTCAATGCCGCTCCCATTCTTTAACTCACGATCCCCGGCCAAAGTGCCCATAAACACCTGCACCTTGACATCACTATGACGAAGCTTGCCAAGATGTACTGTAGCGCGTATCGGAAGTGTATTCCCAACTGTCAGGTTCTTTATGTACTCCGACTCCACCTGCAGGATTTTCACATCCCTCCAGGAGGTGTGAATACGCTTCTCCCATTTGATCAGATCACGTGACCGTTTGTAACTGTCTTCAGCCAGTCGTGTCGCACGTTCATGGCAGGGCAAATATGCCTTGGATGTATAGTTGAATACCATATTCGAGGTGATGTACTCCGGACAGACAACCTCCATCATCTTGAGTACTTTCTGCACCCAGCCACGGGGCACACCGGCACGATCCCGTTTGTAGAACAGGGGAACGATTTCGTTTTCCAGCAAATCGTACAGGGCTTGCGACTCAACCTTATCCTGGTACTCTTCCATGTCATCGGTCTGGAATACGCTTCCCTCATACTTCTCACCGGCGCCAATCGCCCAACCGATTTCCGGGGTGAAGATGTCCGCCCACCAGCCATCAAGTGTACTGACATGTATGACGCCATTTACAGCGGCCTTCATACCGCTTGTGCCCGAAGCTTCTTTTGGTGGACGGGGATTGTTCAGCCAGATATCGCACCCTTGCACCATCTTGCGAGCAACACCGATATCATAATCTTCAAGAAATACAATCTTGTTGCGTACTTCTTCTTCACGGGCGAAATGAATAATGTCACGAATAACCTGCTTGCCGGGATTATCCTGCGGATGCGCCTTCCCCGCGAAAATCAACTGCACCGGCATGTTCGGATTGTTCAGAATCCTCTTCAAGCGTTCCTTGTCACTCATCAGCAGGCTGCCACGTTTGTATGTGGCAAAACGCCTTGCAAACCCGATGGTCAGCGCCTGAATGTCAAGCACATCCTTGGCGCGTTCAATCACAGTGTGGGTTTCATCACGCTGCTTGAACTGTTGCGCCAGACGGTCGCGGGCAAATTCCACCAGACGGGCGCGCTGACGTTCCCGAGTCCGCCAGAACTCTTCAGTTGATATCTGTTGTACCCGCTTCCACATGTTCCGGTTGGTCGGATCCTCTTCCCACTTTGCGCCGAGATAACGGTCCAGCAACATGCTGATGTCCTGAGCGATCCAGGAACGCGCATGAATCGCATTGCGGATCGGGTAAATCGGCGCTTCGTATTTGGGGAACTGCGGCCAGAGGTAGTGCCACATGTCCTGGCTGACCTTGGCATGCAAATCACTCACGCCATTGGTATACGCGGATAAACGAATGGCCAGAATCGCCATGTTGAAGCTGGTCTCATTGCCCTGCGAACCGACCCCGCCAAGTTCAAAGAAGCGTGTCTTGTCAATACCAAGTGTGGGCCAGTAATCGCTGAAATACTTCTCAACCAGATCCAGCCCGAAACGATCAATACCCGCCGGAACCGGGGTATGTGTGGTAAAGACATTTCCAGCGCGCGCAGCTTCACGAGCTTCATCGAAACTCATATGCTGCTTCTCCATCAGCATACGAATCCGTTCCAGCGCCATGAACGCGGAATGGCCTTCATTCATATGGTAGATTGAACCCTTGATTCCCAGCAGTTCCATTGCCTGTATACCACCGACACCAAGCACGATCTCCTGCTTGACACGTGTCTCCGTGTCGCCACCATACAGGTTCTCGGTGATACTGCGATCATCAGGATGATTTGCCACAACATTTGTATCCAGCAGGTACAGATTGACCCGGCCAACCTTTGCCAGCCAGATGTGAACCTTGACATCACGCGGACCAACACGCAACTCAAACTCGAGCGGAGTTTCATCCTCGTTACGCAGCAACCGCACCGGCGTATGGAACAGATCTGTTTCCGGATACTTCTCACCCTGCCACCCTTCAGCGTTCAGATACTGGGTGAAATACCCCTTCTGATACATCAGCCCAACGCCAACCATGGGTACGCCAAGGTCGCTGACAGCTTTCAGGTAATCACCGGCAAGGATGCCCAAACCACCCGAATACACGGGGATACTCTCATGCAACCCGAACTCCGCGGAGAAATAAACGATTTTCAGGTCCTCATGATTGTCATAGGTTGACTTGTACCAGGTTTTTTCGCTCTGGTACACTTCGAAGTCCAACCAGACACGCTCCAGGTGGCTCAGGAAGCCGTCATCCTCGGAAGCTTCCTTCAAGCGTTCCTGGCTGACCTGGGCGATAAGCTTGACCGGATTCTGGCCGACCTTCTTGAACAAATCCTGGTCAAGCCTGCGAAACAGATCTATCGCTTCATGATTCCAGGTCCAGTGCAGGTTATAGATGATATCGCGTAAGCGTTCCAGGTTCTTTGGCAGCTTGGGAGTAACATGGAAAGTATGGGCTGGGTGCATGGCTCTTCCTGTAGATCAATGGAACATGATTAGACATGATAGTTGAAGCTACTCTCCACCGCCGCTTTGGTCAAGATGAAAACCAAAAAAATGCCCGAGCCTCGGTAGGCTCGGGCAGTAGCGATCTAAACAGAACTACAAGCAAATAAAGAGATTAGATCAAACCGGGGCTTCAGTGGTAAGAACGGCTTCGATGCGTTCCAGCGCCCAGTCGATTTCTTCCTTCTTGATAACAAGCGGAGGCGCAAAGCGGATAACGCTTTCATGGGTTTCCTTCGCCAGGATTCCCTTTTCCTTGAGCTTTTCGCAGAAGGGGCGCGCCACGCCGCTTTCTTTCTTGATCTCGACACCGACCAACAGGCCGCGCGCACGGATCGTCTTTACATGCGGTGAATCAATGGCTTTCAGCTTTTCAACGAAGTATTCGCCCAGTTCCGCAGCGCGTTCCGGAAGCTTTTCCTCAAGGAGAACCTTGAGCGCTTCAACTGCGACCGCGGCTCCGAGCGGATTGCCGCCGTAGGTGCTGCCATGGATACCGGGGGTGAAGACATCCATCACGTCCGCGTTGGCTGTCACCACGCTGACCGGCATGAAGCCACCGCTGATGGCTTTTGCCAGGGTATATACATCAGGATGTACATCTTCCCACTCGCAAGCGAACATCTTGCCGGTACGTCCCAGGCCGGTCTGAATCTCGTCCGCCATGAACAGGATGTTATGTTCTTTACAGTAATCCGCCACCTTCTTCAGATAACCTGCCGGCGGAATCAGAATGCCGCCTTCAGCCTGGATCGGCTCGATCAGGATGGCGACGGTATTGTCGGTAACATTCTCAAGGAAGGAATCATAATCGCCGAAAATGGCGGATGTGAATCCAGGTGTAAACGGGCCGAAGTTCTTCTTGTAGTCTTCGTCTGTCGAGAAACCGACGATGGTTGTCGTGCGACCATGGAAGTTGCCGGCAAAGGTAAGGATCTCCGCCTCGTCCGCAGGAACGCCCTTCTTCTCGTAGCCCCATTTACGGGCGAGCTTGATCGCGGATTCAACCGCTTCTGCGCCGGTGTTCATCGGCAGCACACGATCATGACCGGTGATCTCGCTGACCATCTTGAGGAATTCACCAAGACGCGTGTTAAAGAAAGCACGGCTGGTGAGTGTTACACCGGTTTCGAGCTGCTGGCGAGCCGCTTCCATAATGCGCGGATGGCCATAGCCCTGGTTCAGTGCACTGTACGCCGCGAGGCAGTCCATGTAGGTATTGCCTTCGGGATCCCAAACCCATACACCTTCGCCGCGTGCGATAACGATGGGCAGTGGATGATAGTTGTGTGCACCGAAAGTCGCTTCCATGTCAATGCACTGCTTCGAGCTGAGTGGGGACATGATTGCCTCCGTTCGTATCTATCTCCACGAAGGTCGTTCTACGGGACCCTCGATACCGGTACTCCTGAAAAAAGCCTCAACGAAGAACCTTCGTTGAGGCTTCTACAGCGGGGCAGACGAGGCTCGAACTCGCGACCTCCGGCGTGACAGGCCGGCACTCTAACCAAACTGAGCTACTGCCCCGGAAAACCAATGCTCAACACAGTGTGTCAAGCGAGCCATAAGGTATTCGTTCGATCCCTGATTCGCAAGACCTCGAAAGGACGTGTCTCCGCTCTCAAGAACAAGGAAAACCAATTGTTAGATCACACTTGTAACTCACATGATGCAGGGATCATGCGCCTCGGGTACGGGCGTCTCTCTCCACCACAGCCACGAGTGTTCGCAAACGCTGAACCACCGCTTTCAAAATGCCCTGGGTGATTTCCACATGATCAGCCAGCAGATCGATGAAGTCTTCCTTGTCGATCCGCAGTACTGTAGTATCCTCAATTGCTTCTGCAGTCACCATGCGGGGTTCATCGTCAAACAAGGCCCAGGTTCCAAACACTTCCTTATACCCGGCTACCATCACCTCCGCCCCATCACGATGCAACCTGACTTTACCCTCAATCACCATGTACATCGAGTCGGAGATATCGCCCTTTTTGAACAGGATGCTGGATTTCGAGAAATTCAACTGCTCGGTAATAGCAGCCAGGTGCGCCAGATCCGATGTGGGAATCGGCTGGAACACATCAATATCCTGCAAGAAAATGACTTTCTCGACGACTGTTAACATGGATTCTATCGAGTTAAAGGTTCAGCTTACTCTGACTGCTCTGACCTGTTCAACTTTCTCATTACAAGTTGCGCAGTCTCGCGCACTACCGGGAATTGATCATTCAGGTGTTTCTCTGCGAACAGTTCATAATCAGGATCAGCAATCTCCGCCAGCCGGAACAAGGTACAGGCGCGCAACCATCCATCTGTCGTATTCACCAGGTATTCCAGGCTTTCCTCTTCGGTCGGAGATTGGAGACCGTACATCTCCCTGGCATGTTTTACCAGCACTCTGCTGGTCCTGTGCTCGGCCAAAGGTAAAATAACTCTTTTCAGATCATGTTCAAGCACATTATCCAGGAACTCCACAGCATTGGCACGCAAGTCTGCTTTCTCATGAATAACACCTGTATACGCATTGTACATGTCATCCGGCGAGTAGGTCATGGACAGGAGACGGAATGTCCATTCAAGCGTTTTTGCCAATCGCTCTTCGATTGCACGCACCAGCAGGTTCAACGCACTGTTTTCATCATTCGTCTTCCTGGACCGTTTCAGGACATTTAGCTGGGTATGATAGACCAGAAGCATATGACAATAATGCCTGGCCTCTTCCCTGATCCGGGTTGCGACAATCTGTTTGTTACACTTCAGAGATTTATATCGAGATTTGATTTTACTCAGTGCGCGGATAACGGAATCACGCACTATAACATCCGGGATTGCCAGGTAGTTTTCAAGTACAGTCACAACTTCCTGGGAAGAAATACGATACATGATTTCCGGTACGGCAACTCGGATGCGTATATCCTCATGCGGGTCATCCATTCGCGGCAACAGGTGCGGCAATATGGTTTCACCGTAGGATGCCAGCGCCTCCTGGGCTACCCCCCTGACTCGCCTCGTACTGAGATGAGCAATCAGCGTAGGGATAAATTCCTCACTTCTTGTATTGCCGGCAGCACGGATAGCATGGCGAAGCGTATTTAGCGAAGTATCACCCAGCAGAAGATGCAGATAAGGATATAATTCAGGATCCTTAGCCGCTCCAAGTATGCAGGCAAATTCTTTCTTATAAAATTCAATCTCAT
The DNA here is from genome assembly GCA_963669175.1 of bacterium. Classification (GTDB taxonomy): domain Bacteria; phylum Electryoneota; class Electryoneia; order Electryoneales; family Electryoneaceae. The sequence goes on along the minus strand of OY769902.1, from coordinate 3,115,392 downwards.
CTTGATCGGCATCCAGATTCTGGATTTCGTCATTGAGACGCGTGAAAAATTCTCTGAATACCTCAACCCCATCCGTATCTTTAAGACTGTTGTATTCAAGCGCCGCCACCATCAATGCAGCAAGTCGTATACGAATATCTTCATCCTTGATAAAATCCTGGAACAAGGCTCTGGAATCTTCTGCTGACAACAGGATATATCGCACAGATTCTATCCGCACGAGCTGATTGTCATGTTTGATCAAGGGCCAAACCTTCTCCTGCAAGTCCATATTCTTCTGTTGATATGCCAGCCGTAGCGTGTGAATCAACACCTCTTCATTATCGTTGTCCAATAAACGATCCAGATACGGCGCCAGTCTTTCACTCTGGGTATTTTCCATAATTGACAGTACATAGAGAATCTGACGCACGTTTTCGCCTTCAAGCAGTGTCAACAGGCTGTTCAAAAGGGAAGCGTCATCAAGACGGGCGGTTTCATCTTTGAGGTGAATGGTCCGTTTCTCAATGGCTTGACGGAATGCCAGGACATAGGCTTTTCGCATCTGAACATTCAGGAAGAGCCATACCCCAAGCAATCCCAGGATGACATACCCGATTTGCTGGACATTCCATTTCAGGAAATATGTCATCCCGATCAGCATCAAACCTACCAACCCGGTTGACAGGTTATCGATAAAAATATCGATAAACGCCTTCACCCTGTTTTTTATTTCGGCCGGGACGGGCAGTGCCAGCAATTCCAGGCTGGCCTTATTGATGGATTGTTTTATACTGCCTTCACTAGACCGCATCAGTACAGCGGCCCATAATGCGCCTGTCCCCAAAACACAAATTGCCCCGATAATGATCCCAACCGGCAGGAAAAACAATGAGGCTGATACGCCAAACTTCTTGATAAACTTGCTGGTCAGAAAGACCTGGATCAGCAGCGAAGCAAAATTCAAAATGGACGTCCAAAGTCCAAAGAAGGCTGTGAGCTCATCGGCATCGGTGATGACACTACTGGCTATGGCGTTGTATTGATAATCAACCAGGTTGGCAACGATGACGGAAATCGCCACAAGCAGCATCCAGTAAGTCAGATGCTGTGATTCGAAGATCAAGGCTAACGTGGGCTTCTCTTCGCTGGCGAATTTGTACTTTTTTCTTCGTTTCAATTGATCGGAATAGCGTTCACGAGTTTCCTGATTCCATATCAATTTCACCAGTACTACACTGATCGTAAGGAATACAGCTCCGCACAGCAGCATCTGGTTCGTTCCGATCAGTGGAGTCATGAGGCTGGTGAAACTACCTCCAACGATACCGCCACTGATTGCTCCGGCGCCCAGCAGGCTGAAAAGACGCTTGGCTTCTCGTGCATCAAAAACATAATTCGCCAATAGCCAGAACTGGCTGACAACAACAGGCCCAAAGATCGCCACCCACGCCCAGAAGAGATAATACAACCACTGGGCTCGGTAGTCGATAGTCAGCAGCAACCAGAATACCAACAGGCTTGCGATTGAAAGGCCAAGAGTTGTGTAAATCATCTTGTGTAAACGATGATGTTCCGCTAATCGTGAATAGACAGTGATCAGGATTGCCGAAGAGACAGCGACCAGGATGTAGGCGTATGGTAGCGCAGACACCCCCAACTCGGTCAGGAACAGGGATGTTCTGACCGGTTTCACCATCAGGAGCGTGGAGATCAGCAGGAAGGGATAGAAGAACATCAAGGCAGCCTTCTTTCCTTCGCCCTGCCGGACATTAAGAATATTTTGCACCCATATCGCCATGTTGCCAAGGTAGGATGTTGAAACGCTATTCGCCAACAATTGTCCTGTGTGAGAGAATTTACGTCATCCTCCAGCGGAGCCTCCCCTGTAAGCCACCTGTAGTTATCGCTGCCCTTGTTCCAGAATTCTTGGCATCCACAGTGTTTGCGTACTATTGCCGCTTTTCGTACACTATCAGACACAACATTCCATTCAACCAAGCTACGGAACCTGGCCGGATGTGCGGCATCTGCGGATTGATTGCCCTGGACGGGCGTAAAGACATTGACCGTGATCTCCTGGATCGAATGACCGATTCCATGATACATCGCGGCCCGGATGGACGTGGCGTATGGTTGGGAAATGGCGCCGGATTAGGGCATCGCCGACTTGCCATCATCGATCTCGATGGCGGCGCTCAACCGTGGGTACTGGATGGCGGGAATATTTCTTTTGTCTATAACGGGGAACTGTATAATTACCGTGAACTTCGCGCCGAGCTGGAAGAATCCGGCGTATCGTTTACTTCTCAATGCGACACCGAAGTAGCTCTCAAAGCTCTGCTGCACTGGGGCACAGAAACCGCCCTGGACAAGTTCAGGGGAATGTTCGCATTTGCCCTGTGGGAAGCGCAACCGCGACGCCTCACACTGGCGCGCGATCCCATCGGCGTGAAGCCGCTCTACTGGTCCATTCGGGATGGTCTGCTCCGTTTCGGCAGTGAAATCAAGACGATTCTCGCCGATCCGACTTTCGCCCGAAATCCGGATACTACAGCAATAGTCAACTATCTTGCGCACTATCGTTTGTCTTTCAAGGGACGCACGTTCTTCCGCAATATCCATGAAGTCCCGGCCGGGCACTACCTGGTCTGGAATGACAGACGCCGTTCGGAAAAACGCTACTGGCGAGCGCCACGTATCCCGGAAAAGGAAAAGGACGATCCCGGCAAAGTGACAGTTGCTGAAACATTCCGGGAAAAGTTGGACCTTGCGGTTCGAAGAAGACTGATAGCCGATGTCCCGGTTGGGGCGTACCTGTCCGGCGGTATTGACAGTTCTGTGCTGGTGCGGCTACTGAAAAAGCATCACAAGGGGAAAATGCAGACTTTCTCCATAGGTTTTGAGGAGCAGGCTTACAACGAATTCCCCTACTCTACTGCTGTAGCGCAGTTCCTTCAAATTCCACACAAACAGCTTACCCTGACTGAGGCAGGCTATTTCAAGGAATTCGAAGAGCTGATTCGTATCAAGGACACTCCCCTGTCGGTGCCCAATGAAGTCCCGTTAAAATTCCTGTCACGCATCCTTCGCAGCAGGATCAAGGTGGTCCTGTCCGGTGAAGGCGCCGACGAGCTTCTCGGTGGGTATACCCATTTGGTCCGCAGCCCACACGATTATATCACCAGCAGGAGCATTGCGCTGGGCAAGACCGACTTGCTCCCGGAACAGCAACAACGCTTGCTGGCAACATTCCAGGCGCTATACGGAAAAACTCAGTTCGCTTCTCAACGTGAGCAATTCCTGCCCCTCTACCAATGGACTCCTCCGGGCGAGCGTCAGCAACTGGCCGGCGACGGCCTGGAAATCGATCGCGCCGAATCTGAAATAGCATCATTCTGGCAGGAGACCTGGGATGATCTGGAATCTTACCGGCTCAATCCCTATGAAAACATCCTGCATATACTTGAAGAGATTCACCTGTCCGCCCTGTTGCTCAGGCTGGATGCCACAACCATGGCCTGGGGTGTTGAAGGACGAGTTCCCTATACGGATCGTGACCTGGTAGAATACTGTTTCTCGATGCCTCTGAAATACAAGGTTCGCTGGGCTGGTCGCAAGGAAGATATTCAGGCTGCGAAAGCCATGTCCGCAATGGAAGTGGCCGGGAAACAGGATGTTACCAAGTACGTGCTTCGCATGGCGTTTGCCGGTGATATTCCCGACGCGATTCTGCTTCGTCCGAAAGCGGCGTTTCCGGTGCCCCTGGATCGCTGGTTCTTCGGCAAATGGGAAAACTGGGCAAAAGAGCGAATCCTGACACCGATCATGGGACAGTACTTTAACCTTGGTACATTGGAGAATTACATCACCTCCAAGCGTGGCAAAGATGAGGGTATGAAGCTCTGGATGCTGGCCAACCTTGGCATCTGGTTACAGGAATATTTCGGTTGATCATGTCTGAATGTGTGCTAATATTTCCCATAACTCACTGGTAAAATCCCTGATTATCGTATTCCTGATCCCCGAAAAAGCGGAAAATCTCACTTGACAACTTTTTCCAATATGTCATACTTTAAACTAAGTTATTAGTAGCTTTCCACCGTTTACTTCACAGGGAGCACGAGACACTATGGCGCGGGAGCAATGCCCCGTGTGCAGCGCAAGCGATATTGAAGAAATTATTGCGCTGGACGACTACCCGCATGCCGGCAGCGGCATCGTTGTAAAAAGCAAGGCTGATGAAGTCACGTCAGGAACTTTATCCATCGGAATGTGCAGAGTTTGCGGATTCATATTTCAATATGAACCGGTAAGTCTGGAACTTCTTGATGAAATGGCCTTTCGGCAACCTCCACCCCTTCCCCCCAGCGAAACAAGTGTTGGCCTGGCAGATGCCAACCGTTTCCTGAAGGCGCTGCAACGCTATGCCCCGAAAAAGGGACGAGCGTTGGATATCGGCTGTGGAGCCGGTTACACTCTGTCTTACCTGAAACAGATGGGATTCACTGCGGAAGGTATTGATGCGCGTCCGGAGGCCGTTAAGCTTGCACAAGAACGTGGCTTTGATGTCAAACTGGGACGCTTTGAGGCGGATATTTTCCCGGAAGAACGGTTTGACCTCGTCGTTGCCCGTTCCGTCCTGGAACATACCATCGATCCGTTAACCCTCCTTTCCACCATGGTCAACCTTCTCAAGCCGGGCGGCATTCTTGCCCTGGGCACATTGAATATGGACCATGTCATTCGCAGATGCACTTTTGGCGGCTTCACCTTCCATCGTGGAAGTTACTGGAGCAGCCCGACCCTGCGTTATGCGATGACAATTCAGGGGCTTGACCTGCTGGGTGGTTACGAGGAGACAGAAATCGCCATGTTCGGCAAAAAGGCGGATAAGGGAGCGCCTGATGTTGAACCTGTGCCGCCTCCTTCCGATTTCCTCGATACGGTATACGACGAGGTTGACGAGTTCCTGGAACGGAAAGAGCGGATTGCGGACACACTGCCTGAAATCATCGGAGATCGTTTCCCGGAAGGCATTGTGGTTCTGGGCGCCGGGGTTTCGACCGTTGACATGCTCTACTATACAGGCATGATTGAAGAAATCCGGAAGGTTGTCACCAGCAACAAGAAACGATACGGCGCTGTCCTGGCAGGCAGTCAGCACGTGATTCAGCCGCTCGAAGATTTGAAGCCTGGCGACAAGGATGTCGTTTTGATCACCTCCGAAAAACACCAGGAACAGATGATGGACCGTCTCGAGCCGCATATTGATGCCGGTTCACGTGTCATCCGTTTCTCGCCGGAAATCGAAGTGATCTGATCCTTTAGCGAAAACTACTTCACCCCCATTGGCTGACGCTGATGGGGGTGTTTTGTTTTGCGTTGTTTTGCTTTGTTATCCTGTCCCAGAATTTTTGACACCTTGTGAGTAGCCCTTCACATATCCAGTAGTTCTACAAAGAATGGGTGTCCCGTTGCACAAGTGAGGATGGTAGTCTCATTGATGTTGAAGGAATATTGTGATGTTGTTCTATCCATGACGCAAACATGAGTGGATCGGGACTGAGGCTGGGGGACTGTGTTCGTGTTATACAAAGATGGGTGACCCGATCCGCAAGTGAGGAGTTATCCACTATCGATGATGCAGGAATACGCTGAGGATGCTTTTATCCATGCGGCAACCAGGAGCGCATCGGGAATGAGATCGATATCGCGACATTGCCTGACCCAACAACCTCTGTCCCGATGCGCTCAAGAGAACTGACCTGTACGTGAAATGACGTGAGAGTATTTCTGCTGAAGCAAAAGTGGAAGCTGTATTTCTTGCGGATCGGGCCACCCGGCATACAACTCATAGAGGATTCTTTCTTGTCTCAATCACGACTTTGCCCACCTGGATTCAATGCGTGAGGAAGCCTTTTTCCCTACCAGGTATCGCGCAACATAGGATTCATCACGGGGCAAAATCGTGCCACCCATCGGGACAAAGATCAATATCGCGACATTGCCTGACCTAACAACCTCTATCCCGATGCGCTCAAGCGAACTGGCCTGTACGTGCAATGACGTGAGAGTATTTCTGCTGAAACAAAAGTGGAAGCTGTATTTCTTGCGGATCGGACCACTCAGCCGGGCTACTCATGAGATGTGAACCTGCTCTCGCAGACGTATTGTGAACCAGCAGCTATTCCTTCATCGGTTCCGGGGGTGGCTCATCCTCTTCCTGTTTTTCGATACCCGCACGATCAATGATGGTCAGAAATGTCTTGAACAGAATCAGCAGATCAAGCGTGAAAGAGCGATGACTTACATACCAGACATCGTGTTCGAACTTCTTCTGCCAGGAAAGCGCATTGCGGCCATTGATCTGTGCCCAGCCGGTTATCCCGGGAAGCGTCTCAAAACGGCGTACCCCGCAGACATCAATGTCACGTGTGTAACGCGCCAGTTGCGGACGTGGTCCGACCAGACTCATCGTGCCTTCCCACACATTGAACAACTGCGGCAGTTCATCCAGGCTCCACCGTCGAATCCATTGACCGATACGTGTCAATCGCTGATCATCGGGAAGAAGATTGCCCTCATCATCACGTTCGTTGGTCATGGAACGGAACTTATACATCTGGAATGGCTCCATTCCGATACCGAGACGTTGCTGACGGTAAATGATATCACGGATTCCACTGAAACGGATGAAAGCGGCAATGGTGAGCATGACTGGTGCAAGAGCTATGATGCCAACACCGGAAATAGTCAGATCAAGAATACGTTTCCACTTCGGTACGATGAAAGGCTGCATGAGTCCGCTTTGTTTTGGTTGCCCGAAGGTAGGATAGGCGCTATGCTTATGCAACAGCTTTGTGGCCCTGTCCCCCTGTATTCCGGGGTTGTCCCCTGTGAACATTCTATTTACCTTGGCGCTGTTAAACGTCGCACCATAGCTGGATGGATACGGATGAACTTCTACGGTAAAAAAATCCTTTTTGTCGTGAACAACGACTGGTACTTCCTCTCTCACCGACTGGATATCGCACGTGCAGCTCGTGATTATGGCGCCAAAGTGGTGGTCGTTGCACGAGATAATGGGCACCGTGAAGCGATTACCCGTGAACGGTTCCGTTTTTATCCCTCAGTCAACATGGAAGGCGACAATACCGATCCGGTCCATGAGGTGCGCACAGTGGCGGAAATCGCCAGCATCCTCATGCGTGAAAAACCTGACATTGTCCATAATGTGGGCTTGAAGCCGATCCTGGATGGCACTATCGCAGCACGCTTTGCCAAAGTTCCGGCTGTATTGAACACAATGGGCGGTCTGGGTTATCTCTTTACCGAACACACAATTAAAACGAAAACCCTCCGTACGATTGTGCTTTCTCTGATGAAAGTATTCAACAATCCGGGTAGAACGATCACCGTATTTATGAATCCTCAGGATGCCAATCTTTTCACAAAATCACAGGTGCTTCCCAGGAAGCAGGTTCGCCTGATCCGTGGTTCCGGTGTCGATATCAATCGTTTTGACTACGAGCCCGAACATGAAGGTTGGCCGGTTGTCTCACTGGTCAGCAGAATGTTGTGGAATAAAGGTGTCGATGAGTTTGTTGAAGCGGCGCGTATCCTTCGAGGACGTGGGCTTCAAGCGCGCTTCCAACTGGTTGGCGATCCTGATCCGGGCAATACCAGTTCAGTCCCAAAAAATACGCTTGAACAGTGGGATGCGCTGGGTTATGTGGAATACATGGGCTACCGTGCCGACATCCCCATGATTCTCAAACGGTCCCATATCGTATGTCTCCCCTCCTATCGTGAAGGTCTGCCGAAATCTCTGTTAGAAGCAGCCTCGGCAGGACGTCCTATCGTAACGACGGATGTACCGGGGACACGTGAAATTGTGCGAGACGGCGTCAATGGCCTTCTGGTCCCGGTCAAGGACGCAAATCGCCTTGCAGACGCCCTGCAAAGACTGATCGAGAACAAGGAAGAACGTGTCCGGATGGGAAAAACAGGAAGACGATTGGCGGAAAAATACTTCAGTATGGAGTATGTCAGAGGCAAGTATATGAAGCTTTACGAACGTCTGCTCACATCTGCTTGAGGAACAACCACTTTTACCGGTCTTACTGGACAGCTCTGCCACTTCCTTCGAAGCAGTCTGTTCATAAGCTCTTCCCATCGTGAAACCAGTGTCGGCACACTGAATGATCGTTCGATGTGCGCACGACCCTTGCTGCCCATTTCAGCGCGTTGTGCTGGTGACAAGCCAATCATTCTATTCATGGCGCCTGACAATTCCTCAGGCACTCCGGGCGGGACCAGGAAACCGGACTCATTCTCGAGTACAACTTCCCCTTGTGATCCCGAATTGGTCGATACCACCGGCTTCCCGGCAGCATGTGCTTCAAGTAGTACATTTGGCAGTCCTTCATGATGCGACGCCAGCACTACTGCATCACACATCTGGTACCAGGCCGGGACATCATCACGCAGTCCGGTAAACAACACAACCTGCTCCAGACCATTCGCTTTCACCCAACTCGCATACTGCGCACGTAGCGGACCATCACCGACCAGTATTAACCGTGAATGTTGGTTCGCACGATGATGTTCCTTGAATGCCTTTAACAGGACATCAGTCCCCTTTACCGGTTCAAACCTGCCGACACATAGCCAGACAAAGAGGTCTGCATCAAAGCCAGTCTGTGCTCGATACGTTTTACCGGTTCTCATGTCAGGCGTATAAAGTGTTGTATCCACGCCGGAAGGAATCACACACATCCTATTGCCGGGAACAAGATTCGCCTTCTGCATGTCATTGTACTGGGCACGTGACACTGTAACAGTACTGTCACACAGAAAGTCAGTCCATTTCAGTAGCTTCTCGCGAACATTTACCCTTGCTTTGTTGCCATCCAGAGGAGATGTTGCAAACTGCTCGCCACGAACAGATGACAATATCACCGGAATACGCGCAATTCTCCCCAAGACACGGCTGGCGATGTTCGCATGGAACATGAAGCCGATCAGTACATGAGGACGCAACCGGGCAAGCAAGCGAACCAATGTGAAGAAAAGACGGGGATTGAATGATTTTCTGCGCCCATTCAGGCTTTTCACCAGAACATTGTTCTTCTGTAATTGTTCACGAAACATCCCACGGGGAACTGGAAGCATTGAAATCAGGCAGACCTTCCATCCACGCTGACTCAGCGCCGAGGTCAGACGCACCAGTTGCGTCTCCGCGCCGCCTCGTGCCAGCCCGCTGATCAGGAAACAGATTCGTGCTCTGGGATGTTCATCCTTCATCTCAAGCCATGCCTTCTCGCTTGCCCAGTTTTCTTCTAAGTATGTTGCGAATATCCAGTGTATTGATAGCGATTGCCACGATGGAAGCAACAATGACCGCAACTACTGAACGAATCCCCACACCAGCCGCCAACGCCATCTTGGCCCCGATACCTCCATCCTGCTCCAGCCAGACTCCCATAGCCGGTCCGAGACCACGTGTGCCCAATAAAACAAAGGACCAGCCGAGTATAACCACAGCCATCTTCAGAGTCTCTTTCATCGGGAAAGGCATCGGGAACGCCTTTCTTCCGATGATAATACTCAGCACCAGTGCAACGGCAAAGGATATCAGTGAAGCAATAATCGCGCCCTGCATTTCATATTTCGGTATCAGGATGAGGTTCAAGCCTATATCGAGTACCGCCGGAACAATCCCGACCCATACCTGCAGCATGGTGCGTTCACCAAGCTGGAAAGCGTAGTTGTAATAGAACCCTCTCAAACTGGAGAAAAAGAATCCAAGCGCCACCCAGGGAATCACCATCTCTCCGGACAATCGGAATGCCTGCCCCAGCATCAGGTTTGCCATTTCATGGGCCATGATGATGAAGAAAAGGCTTCCGGCCCCGGTCAGGCCGAACAACAGCGCGAAATGCTGTTTGAGCTGCTCACGTGCCGCAGAGACACCACCGGATTCAAGGGCTTTTACGATTAACGGATAGCCTGCGAGGTTGATGACTGTCGTGACCGCCAGTAAGAAACGGTAGGTAAGATCATATCCCGCACCGAACATACCCGCTACTTCCGGACCACGTAACCACCCCAAGAAAAGACGGTCGATGAAGTTTACCGTGAACCCCAACGCGACACTAACCCCAAGCGGCAAGCCAAAAATGAACAGCTTTTTCAGCAAGGCTCGATCATATTGCCAGGGAAGTGAACCTTTCCAAATGCCAAGACGCAGGACCAGGGTTGGAATCAGACGGCCGAGTGCATACCCGAGCACCAGACCATACGCGCCCATATCCATCATCGCGAAAACGGTCGCAAGTCCAACAGAAAGCAATGAACGAAGGGCATCCAGAATTCCAAACCGCACCGGCGACAGATCGGCACGGCGTCTCTGAAGATTCAGCTCAAACCAGCCATTCAGAATGAAATAGACAAAACCAATCAGGATTAGCGGGATCGGGATCGTGGCTTTCCAGAAGAAACAAGCGCCAACTGCTACCAGGCCCGCAGGAATCAGGATGACGGCAAACGCCGCCAGGATAGTCGAATAGAAAACATTCTTCTTGCCATCATACTTCGCCGCATAACGTACAAGCGTCCACGTCAGCCATTGCATCAGGAACGAATCCAGCAGATCCGCACCTGCCATCACCAGCACAAATGTCCCATACTCGGTCTTGTCCAGCAACCGGGTAAAAATGGACAGTGATGCGATACTCAATACCCCGGGAATCACTCGCGCGAGGAAGTAAATACCGCTATGACGAAGAATACGCATGTATGTTTTTTCTTACGTTGATGTTACAGCATGTTTTCAGCAATCCCCGTCCAGTCATGGACAGGCTACATATGTCATCCCTTACAACATGTCATCCCTTACAACATGTCATCCCCGGCCACACATGTCATCTCTTACAACATGTCATCCCCGGCCACACATGTCATCTCTTACAACATGTCATCCCCGGCCACACATGTCATCCCTTACAACATGTCATCCCCGGCCACACATGTCATCCCCGGCTTGAACGGGGATCTCGAGCGACAATACCTCAAACCTGTTTCACAAACAGTATGATTCACAATAGCAGCATCCCCGTCCAGGCATGGACGGGCTACTCAAGCAAATCAGCCAGTATTGCATCTTGCGGCCAGACCTGGTCATCATGCCAGTTCAGTTCCAGATCCCAATGACCGACACAATTACGAATAGCAGGCCCGTCAAATACGCAGGAAATCTCAACAATCCGAGGTTCTCGATCCGCATTATAGACAACATCAAACGCCACACTCTGCATTTTCAATTTCAAGGCAGCATCACGCGCCATCTCAACACATTTCATATCCAGTTGTGACAAGTCATAGTCCAGCTTGCCACCGCCGGAAGCCCGCCAATCACCCGGTCGCACATGCCTGCGAAATGCAAATACCCTGTTCCCGATCACGGTCACACGGGTATCATGATCATTGTCCGGCATGAATTCCTGGATGTAGAAGTAGCCACGTTCAACCACACCAAGCTGACGTTGCTTGTAGATCTTCCTCAACCCGCCCGGCACCTTCTTGACAAACTCAACCGGATTCTTTTTGAACTTGTTCGCTTTAACCCGTGCATCTCCAAGCGGTTTCTCAACCGGATTGAATCCGGTACTGAACGCCTGTTCTATCAGTTTGATCGCTTCTGTTCGGTCATGGATCATTTTCACATTGTGAGATCCAGCACCACGCCTGAGTTTGAAAACCTTTGGCCAGGAGACTCGTTCCGCCCAGAGCAACGCATCGTCTTTTCTTAAAAACACTTCCGTAGGAACCAGGGGAAGATCCAGCGCTTCGAACAGGTACTTCTGGGCGACTTTGTCTTCGAACGGCAGGCGCGTATTGGGATCTGGAAACGTCCTGATCCCCATTCTTTCCGCTGCGGAAAGAATGGAAGGCCCAACCAGCAGCTCACGGGTTTCGCGGTGATTCAAATGCCACAAAAAATGAGTTCCGTCTTGCAGCTCTCGCATGATGCCCGGCTTCAGCGCATTTATTGCCTTGTAAGCGATTTCATTCTCACGGCAATACTCGATCCAGCGATCTGAGTACCCGCCTTTTCGTTCATGAATAATAACCGTATGCGACACGTAAATCCCCTGAGTTCTTGCCGAGATGTGGCAATGTACGCAATCAGGAAGGGAAATCAACAATACCGGAGGCGAAACAACTGGTATAACTGTTCTCGATTCTCTTTCGCTATAATGAGATTACCGGGAAAAGGGGACGGAATCCTTTTCCTCGCGCTAACACGGAACATTCTCACAGAACTTGTGGAAAAGGAAGCTGTACCCTTTTCCTTCTAATTCCTGCCCACTCGCCTGAAAAAGGGTACAGCCACCTTTCCCAATCTATCTCACAACGGGAAAGCTTCATTTCAGGGAAAGGAGGCAGTCCCCTTTTTCCACATCTCTTCTTCCGACCACACTGTGAATCTTTCATTGCCTTATAGAATAACGGTTTATTATATGAATAGCCACATTTATACGTTCAAAGGATCAAACCTCTTTGGTATCCAGAGCGGTATCCTTTACTTTCTCAATAATCATAAGCTGCCGTCCCGATAGCCCCAGCCCCAGCAGAAATAACAGGGTCAGCGCGTCTTCCCCATCAGACAGATAACACTGTATTGAAGATGCTGCCATGAAGGAAACCAGGACCAGCAGACTTCCCATGTATATCCGTTTCATGTCGGTCAACATCACTAGTCTCAATTCCAGCACGCCAACCTCCAACAACAGGAATACAATGGAAGCGATGGATAACAGTCCAAGGATACCCGTAGTGGCGAGCAACATGATGGGATCACTGTGCGCATGAGCTTTACTGTACCAGGCTTTGCATTCAATTTCACCGGTCTCATGATTGACGCGCACAATCCATTTCGAATAATCTTTCTCCGGAAGGTATTGGTCGATATAGCGTGGCCACATCCCCGGCCCCACACCCAGCACAGGATGATCGCCCATCATTTTCAGCGCCGACTGCCAGAGATAAATACGGTCGCTCTCGCTGTTCGTGCGAAGCTGTACCGTATTGAGCACTCGCGCACGAAAACCGGAAGAAATCACATACAATCCGGAACCACCAAGGATTGCTGCAAGGATCATGATAATAGCAACCTTGCGACCGCGTGTCAGGAAGTACATGCCCACACCGGCCATTCCACCCAGCCAGGGACTGCGTTTTCCGGCCAACAGCAGCGACAACACAACAACCACATACAGCGCCCACAGCCAGGCTTTCCGTTTGCCACGATACTTGATCAACCAGGGAAGACAGAACACAACCGCCATCATCTGCACCCCGGCATAGGTCAGCGGCATGTTCAGCAGACCACGTGGGACGTACATGTCAATCCAGGTAACCGCTGGGTCCGGCCCGGTGATATGCTGACCATAGATCGGATCGAATCCGGCGAATATCTGGAACAACCCGACAGCGCCACCAAACGCAGCCCCGATCAGAAAAGCTGTCGCGGTAACATTGATGGATTTCTGGTCCCGTAATAATACAAGCAGGTTGAAAGCGCCGATTATTGGCAACGCATAATATCTGCCGACTGTAGATAATGAATGCCCGGCATCTCCGCTGAATAATGCAGACAGAACCTGGATCAAAACCGCCCCGGCAAGCACCAGCCAGACTGGGTGACGTGCCGGCATACTGAGTTTTTTCGCGATCAGGCCAACGAGGACTGTCCCGAAGCCAATCGCAGCAAATAGCTGAGGCAGGAATATTCCCGTATGCAGGCTGAAAGCGAACGCACTGCTCCAGATAAGCGCGAACATCCGCCACCTGGTTGAAAGTTGTCTGTCGTCTACTGTGTTCATGCCATAAAATGCTGTTTGTTTTGCGGATTGCACAATCATCACCTGTAGATACAGGAGCATACATGTTACTACAATGTCAGCGAGGATTCAAATGGAAGGATACTGATGTGAGACAAAATCCGAAAGCCGAACAACATTATTTTCGGACTATTTTTGGTGTACAGGATCAAATTTCACGAAGAGATCGTTTGGCCCGACTGCTTGCTGTCGGGATACTGGATATACTGGCCGTTCAGGAACCCGACTGCACGCAGTCGGGCCAAGCTCCCTCACTCAAGTGATACTTGATGCAATGGCCAGCACAAGAACCACGGCAATGGTTCCCTGAATTAGCCCACCGTCCAGCGCCGTCTGTTTGGCGCTCACGGTGGGAGAAGATGCGCTCTCCTTGCCAACCCCGGCAGCGGGTTGCCTAAACATTCGCGATGTAGTCCCTTAATAATACTTAGGTTACTCCTACCGGAGTAAATATATGGTGGGAATCATCTCCCCGGGTAGTCGCCAAACAGACGGCGACTGCCCGGGGCTAATACACTGTCTCTTACCCACATCTTCTGAAAGCTGTATCAGTAAAAGAGTTGTGGACATAGCATTTTTAGAATCCCGGCGGGATTCCCTATTTTAGCATAGTGTACAGGCCGTCTGTTTGGCCTGTACACTATGTCAGGTATTCTAACGAATAATCAACCCTGGAAGGGTTGCATAATACGCGATTCATATTAGTACGTTCAATAAATACAGGAAATAACGCATTTTATATTCTATACAAACCAATTGGGTGTAAATTATACGTTATGCAACCCTTCCAGGGTTGAGATAAGGTTTGATCTTTTTCGTAGGGTAGACGCTAAACAGACAGCGTCAACCCTACGCTAAAATATACCACCCCCTCTGGGGTGGCAGAAACACGAAGATGTGAGCAAGAGACAGGGCTAATACAGGGTGCCCCTGCCGGGGCGGTTTCAGGAATACCGCCTCTGCTTGTCAGCAAAACAGAGAAATAACACACATGGCGATACCGGAACAAACAGAGAATCTACGGCAAGCAGAGACTGGCATTAAAAAAACACGCCCCACAATGTGAAGCGCGTTGAATAATCTTGTTGCTCAGCAGAACTACATCAGTGACAACACGCTGACTTGTGCCGCTGTCAGCAGCATTCCCGGACGGATACCCAGCGCCAGGATCAGCAACGCACAAAGGATTGCCACCGGAATGAGATCGCCATTGAAGCCAAGCGATGCAGGACGTTCATCATCTTCTTTGCGCATGTACATATTCACTACTACACGCAAGTAGTAATACACACTCGCCGCACTGTTCAGCACACCGATGACAGCAAGACCGACATACCCGGCTTCCACTGCAGAACGGAACAGGTAGTACTTCCCGAAGAATCCTGCTGTCGGCGGAATACCTGCAAGCGCCAGCATGAAAATCAGCATCAGGAACGCCGGTAATGGTTTCCGGCTGGCAAGTCCCTTGAAATCATCGAAGCTGTAGCCGATTTCCTTTTCTTCATCCTTGTTCACACCAATCGCCAGCACGAAAGCGCCGATGTTCATAATGGCGTACACCGCCAGGTAGAACAGGATCGCCGCCGCACCGTTCATATCGGAGGAACCGGGACGGAAAGACAGGAACGCCATCAACAGGTAACCGGCATGGGTGATACTCGAGAAAGCCAGCATACGCTTAACGCTGTCCTGACGCAACGCCATCAGGTTACCGACTGTCATCGTAATCACGGCCAGCCACCAGAGGATCTGTGTCCACTCAACCGCAATGGTGCCGAACCCGGTGTAGAAAACACGCAGGAACGCGGCAAAGGCTGCTGCTTTCGGAGCGGTTGACATGAAAGCGGTGATCGTGGTCGGAGCGCCTTCATATGCATCCGGTGACCACCAGTGGAACGGTACAATGGCTGCCTTGAACAGGAAGGCAATCATGATAAACGCCACACCGATCCAGGTCAACATCGGCACATGATTCACGGTCATGAAGAAGACCATGATGCTGTCGATACGGGTCGTGGGCGCATAATGCTGTGACGTTCCCGGAATCTCAGTCAAGCCGATGGAACCATACAGCATGGCGATACCGAAGATGAAGAAACCTGTGGTAAATGCACCCAACAGGAGATACTTCAACGCGCCTTCGTTGGAGGTCATCTTGTGGCGACTCAGGCCAACCAGGGTATACAGGCAGACCGACATGGTCTCAATACCCAGGAAAATAATCAGCAGGTCTTGCCCCATGACCATCAGCATCATGCCGAACAGGGCGAAGAGCAGCATCAGGTAATACTCGGCGATGCGCATCTTCAGCAGTTCGATATAGCGTTCGCTGACAAAAATGACCATGAAGGTGACGAAGGTGAGGATCACCCGGAAAAACAGGGTGAAATTATCCACCAGCACCATCCCGCCGAAGGCCGGTCCCAGGTTGTCACGCTGCATGAAACTTGCGCCCAGCACGACAATCAGGCCCAACAGGCTGACGAACCGCACTGCACCGGTCGAACGGCCGCGTGGCAGAATCACATCCACCAGGATCGCAACCATCGCCACGACTACAACCAGGATTTCCGGTAGTATCCGACCGACATGCATGCCTGCGGTCAATGTCTCGTTCATGAACCTTCTCCCCCGCCTCGAGGGCTATTTCAGGAAATGTTCAATCGCCACAGTCATCTTGGACAGGAACGTATTCGGATATACGCCGATCCAGATGATGAACACGATCAGCGGCAGCAGGCTGGCCCACTCCGCAATTTTCAGATCCGGCATGGACTTATTCGCCGGATTGGTGATTTCACCAAAGAAGACCCGACGGTACATCCACAGCAGGTAAACCGCCGCAAGGATGACACCGGATGCGCCCAAAACCGCGGCCAATGGCGCTGTCTCGTAGGTGCCGATCAGGATCATGAATTCGCCCACGAACCCATTCAATCCCGGCACACCAACCGAAGACAACATCACCAGCATGAACACAGCCGCATACCAGGGCATGATCTTCGCAATACCGCCGTACTCGGCGATCATACGTGTATGCCTGCGGTCGTACACCACGCCTACCAGGAGGAACAACGCGCCAGTGGAAAGACCGTGGTTGATCATCTGGATCATCGCGCCGGTCACCCCTTCCGGGGTCAGCGCGAACAGGCCCAGCATCACGAAACCAAGGTGACTCACGGAACTGTACGCGACCAGCTTCTTCATGTCCACCTGGACAATGCTGACCATCGCGCCGTAGATGATGCCGATGACAGCCAGGGTCAGCATCAGCGGACGGAAGTAGTCAACACCTTCCGGGAACATCGGCATGGCAAAGCGGACGTAGCCGTAGGTTCCCATCTTCAGCAACACACCGGCCAGGATGACAGAACCTGCGGTTGGCGCCTGTACGTGTGCGTCAGGCAACCATGTATGGAACGGGAACATCGGCACTTTGATGGCGAATGCCAGCGCAAACGCGGCAAACAGCCAAAGCTGCGCCGTTACCGGTAACGGCATGTTCCTGGTATGCTCCATCAGGGCCAGGTAATCAAATGTATGGCCTACATCCGGAATGGTGATGTTGAAGTAAATCCAGATAATACCGACCAGCATCAACAGACTGCCGACCATGGTATAAATGAAAAACTTCACCGCGGCATAGATACGTTCCACACCACCCCATACACCGATGAGGAAATACATCGGAATCAACATGACTTCCCAGAAGATGTAGAACAGGAACAGGTCCAGTGAAAGGAACGTTCCCAACATGCCCGTTTGCAGAATCAGCATGGCGCCGAAGTACCCCCTCAGCGACTTCTTGATGCTGGTGCTGCCCAGGACCACAATCGGCCCAAGGAAAGTCGTCAGCAAAACCAGCAACAGGCTGATTCCATCCACACCAAGGATGTACTTGATCCCCAGCGAAGGTACCCACTCGTAGACTTCCATGAACTGGAAGTTGGGACTGGAAGCGTCAAACAGGAAAAACAGCGGCAGACTGATCGCAAAATCCAGCGCCATCACGATGAACGTGACTGTACGGATCAGCTTGCCCTGCGTTTCCGGGAAAACCAGCAGCAGCAACGCACCCAGTGTGGGTATAAAAACTATGGCGGTCAACCAGAGAGACATTGCGTTCTCCCTACCCCTTCTTAGCGATTAATGGATCAGGAACACAATCAGTACGGCGAAAACACCGGCGGCCAGCCAGAAGGCATAATTGGCCACGATGCCGGTTTGCAGACGACGCAACGGAGCGCCGAACCACCGTACCGTTTTTGCAGTTCCCAGGACCAGGCCGCCGTCAATGAATCCGGCGTCGAAGTATTTCCACGCCAGCCGGCATAAGCCAATCAACGGACGAATAACGACCGCATGGTATATTTCGTCAACGTAGTACTTGTTGAACAGGGTCTTGCCGAAACCTTCCTGCGACTCGTTCGGCTTCGCTTCCGCACGCATGACCATGTAGACCACATACGCGCCGAAGATACCCAGCAACGCCACCACTACGCTCGCGCACACCAGCACCCATTCCTCAACCGTACTCAAGTGAGGAGTATGATGCAGCCCATGAACCTCATTGAGGATTTCATGCGCATGGTGGAATACCGGGGCAAGCCAGTCACCCAGGTAATGCGGGATATGCGGTAACGGCGGCAGATGCGGAACGCCGACATAACCACCAACGAGCGACAGGAACGCCAGCACGACCAGCGGGATCATCATTACGGCCGGGCTCTCATGAAGCGCCTTCTCCGAACCTTCCGGGCCTTTGTAACGGCCATGGAATGTCAGGAATACAAGACGGAACATGTAGAAAGCCGTAATACCCGCCGCCATCAGGCCAAGCGCCCAGGCGATCAGGCCAACCGGGTTGTGCTCATGGACGGCAGACAGGTAAGCATGAGCCAGGATCTCATCCTTGGAGAAGAAACCGGACAGGCCCGGGATACCGGCAATTGCCAGCGTCGCCACCAGGAACACGGCATAAGTCAGCTTGATATGCTTGCCCAGCCCCCCCATGTTCCGCATGTCCTGCGGGTCCGTGTGGTGGTCATGGACATGATGCAATGCACCGTGCATGGTGTGAATCACTGCGCCCGAAGCAAGGAATAACAGCGCCTTGAAGAACGCGTGAGTCATCAGATGGAAGACGCCGGCGGTAAACGCGCCGACACCACACGCCATCACCATGTACCCAAGCTGACTGACCGTCGAATATGCCAGCACTTTCTTGATATCCATCTGCTTCAGGCCGATCGTCGCCGCGAAGATGGCGGTCGTTGCACCAATCAGGGCAACTGCGCTCATGCCGACAGGCGACAAGGCGAACAGGGTGGCGTTGCGGGCAATCATGTAAACACCCGCCGTCACCATGGTCGCGGCATGGATCAGGGCGCTGACCGGGGTCGGGCCTGCCATGGCGTCCGGCAACCAGACGAACAGTGGAATCTGTGCTGACTTACCTGTGGCGCCGAGCAACAGGGACAACGTGATAACCGTGATGGACAACGCGCCAATATTGTGTCCCCACAGCTTCGCCGCCGCCGGATGCATTTCGGTGAACTGAAGCGTTCCAAGATAATGGAACAGCATGAACATGGCGATCAACATGCCGAAGTCGCCAATACGGTTCACCACGAACGCCTTCATCCCTGCTTCCGCCTTATTCTGGTCTTCCCACCAGAAACCGATCAACAGATAGCTGCAGAGCCCCACACCCTCCCATCCAATGAACAGGATCGGCATGTTGTTCCCCAGAACCAGGATCAGCATGAAAAAGACGAACAGGTTCAGGTAGGTGAAGAACAGAGAGAATCGGCTGTCCCCATGCATATAACCGATCGAGTAGACGTGGATCAGGAAACTGATCCCGGTGACGACTAACATCATCACACAACTCAGCGGATCGATTAAAAATGCGAAGTCGAGATTGAGGCCGCCTGCCGTGATCCAACGGAAGATTTCCACTTCCACCACACGATGGTGCGGATCAAGGCTTGCCAGCTTCATGGTGAGGGCAACAGCGACTCCGAAAGACAGAAGAATCATCAGGCTCGCGCCGAATCCGACGACCTTCTCAGGCATCTTCCGAAGGACCAGCCCCCACAACAGGACTCCGATCAGGGGAAACAGGACGATCCATACTGCGTAAGACATCGATACCGTGTGCTCCACGGTGCTCCTCCCTGACAACCAGGTTGAATGTTCCTAATCAGGGCGCCCGCGACACTGCTTTACGGGCAATACTGCTTTATCCCTACATCGGTACTGACTTCGTACCGGTATTTACCACTTCAAAATGTTGAAATTGCTGACATCCACTGTCCGCTTGTTCCGGAACAGTGTGATGACAATCGCCAGTCCAACACCGACTTCAGCCGCAGCAACCGTCATGGTGAACAGCACGAACATCATTCCCTGTATGTGATGCAGGTAATGACTGAACGCCACCAGGGCGATGTTGGCCGAATTCAGCATCAGCTCCGTTGACATCAGGATGATCAGCACGTTGCGGCGGGTCAGCACTCCCATCACACCGATGAAAAAGATGACACCAGCCAGCAACAGGTAATGGTTCAACGTGATTTCCATGATCATGCCCTGTTCTTTTTCGCCAGTGCAACCGCACCAACCACCGCTGCCAGCAACAATACGCCCGCGACTTCAAACGGGAACACGAACTCGGTAAACAGCGCCTTGCCGATGAAGTCTACCCGTCCCATCGCGAACAGCTCACGTGAGGCTTCCACATGCGCCACGGTTTCGGGTGTGCGTACGATGTAAGACAACGCGACCAGCATCATGCCGACACCCAATACAAAACCGAGCGTCTTCCATACCGGGGCTGGCTTTTCTTCCATTTCCCCTTCGCGAAGGTTCAGCAACATCACTACGAACAGGAACAGAATCAAAATCGCTCCGCCGTAAACGATTAGCTGGACCGCAGCAAGGAACTGGGCGCCGAGAATCACATAAATCGACGCGAAACAGAAAAAGGTCAGCAAGAGGTACATGATGCTCGCGATCGGGTTCTTCCGTGTGATCATCATGATCGCACTGAACACCGCAATCCCGGCTGTACCCATGAACATCAAACCTTGCATCGCAGATCCCACGTATGTGGTTTTTCGTTTCAACAACAAGTTTTCTAACAGGATATTAGGATGATAGGATGATAAGGATAAAACCTCTTTCTTTTCCGTAAAAACATGCTAACTTTTATAATAGCAACGAATTATTCTTATCTTTTATATCCTTTTATCCTTGCATCCTGTTAAGCAATCAATCAGTCTTTGTAGAAAATCGGACCGCCTTCTTTCTCGGTCAGCATTTCCTTGGTATAGATCAGTTTATCCCTGCTGTCCGCTACAAATTCGTAGAACGGAGTCATGAAGATGGCCGCTTCCGGGCAGGCTTCTTCACAGTCGCCGCAGTAAATGCAGCGCAGCATGTCGATCTCGTAGGTAATCGCATAACGTTCCGTCGGGTGCAGATGCCGCCGTTCCGGGGGAACCTCGCCCGCCTGGATCGTAATGGCGTCCGCAGGGCAGGCCAGCTCACACATCTGGCAGCCAACGCAGCGTTCACGGCCGAACTCGTCACGCTTCAGGGTATGACGTCCACGCCAACGATGGCTGATTGGAAGCTTCTGTTCCGGGTACTGTACGGTGACTGTGCCCGGACCGAATCCGAATCCGCACTTGAAGAAGTGGGAAAGTGTGACACCCATACCCTTCATGATCGCCGGGATGTACAGCTTCTCCATCAGCGTCAAGTCGTATTTGCGGTAACGATCTTGTGTGTTGTCCTGCACTACTCTTTCCTCCTCTAACCACATCCTCATCTATCAACAGGATGCAACGGGACTCACAGGATATTAGGATACAAAGATGTTAAGGATAAAAACTTAACTACTTTGCTTTTCTGGTTTATACAACCTGCTAATCTGAACTCTCTGCTTTCCAAAATTAACAAGTAAACCTGTTTCTATTGATGACGCTTTCAGATAGTTAACTACTTGGGCTTTATGATCACTTTTCAATTCTTCAACTGCTTTCAACTCAATTAAAACTTTCCCTTCAACAACAATATCAGCGAAAAACGTTCCTACTTCTTTACCATGAAAATGCACTTTTAATCGTTTTTCACTTTCAACTGAAAAACCTTCATCTCGCAAAGCTATTAGAAGAGCATTATGGTACACACTTTCCAAAAATCCTGCACCAAGCTCATTTTGTACTTTATAACATATACCAATAATTTTCTTTGTCAGTTCTTCATTAACAAAGCTTTTCTTTTCCATTAGTTTTTCATCCTTGATATCCTTTTATCCTAATATCCTGTGAGACTTACTGCCCAGCCCAGCCGAGGTGCTGCGCGACGAGCAACAGGACAGCTGTAAGGACGATGTTCAGGATACCAAAAGGAATCAAGGACTTCCACCCTACCCGCATCAGTTGATCATATCGGAAGCGCGGGATAGTCCAGCGTACCCACATGAAAACAAAGATGAAGAAACAGGCTTTAATCCAGAATACGGCAAAGGTCAGGAGGCCCCAGATGATGCCCGGGTCCGCCGGAGGCGTGACAAACGGGATCTGCCAGCCGCCGAAATACAGGGTGGCGATAATGCCGCTGGCCAAGGTCATATGGGTATATTCACCGAACTGGAAAAGACCGAATTTCATGGACGAGTATTCTGTGTGATACCCGCCAACCAGCTCGTTTTCAGCTTCCGGCAGGTCGAACGGAATACGTCCCGCTTCAGCAAACGACGCCACGTAGAAAATGATGAAGCCCAACGGTTGACTGAACACATTCCAGTGCCAGATGCCACCGCCCTGGTTCAACACCATCTCACGCAGGGACGTTGTTCCCTGGTCCATCAGAAGCGCGATCAATGCCAGACCAACCGGGATTTCATAGGAAATCACCTGGCTGATGGCACGAACGCCACCCATAAGAGAATATTTGTTGTTCGACGCCCAGCCACCGATGGTAAGACCGTACACGCTCATGCCACTGATAGCGAGAATGTACAGGATACCGATATGGATGTCAGCGATCTGCAGCATCACATCGCGTCCGAAGATCATCATCCGGTCGCCGAACGGGATGACTGCCATCAGGAAACCGGCGCCCATAAAGGTGAAAGTCGGCGCTATGATGAACAATGTTTTATGTGCATGATCCGGAATAAAGTCTTCTTTCATGAAGAACTTGATACCGTCAGCAATCGGCTGCAACAGTCCCCAGGGCCCCGCACGGTTCGGTCCATGACGATCCTGGAACCAGCCCGCGATCTTGCGTTCACCGAGGGTTGCATACGCCACCACACCAAGCACAACCACGAAGATGAACCCGGCGACGATGCATTTTTCCAGCACGAACAGGAGCAGCTCAGTATTGAACTCAATCATCCTTGTTCTCCTTTTCGGCCTCCTGTTGGAGCTTCTTTTCCGCCATTTCGACCTTCATGATCTTCTGATCGGCCGGAAGTGGCGTATGGATATCATCTTCGTCAATCACCCAATCGTCGAGATTGTAATGCTCGAAACGGCATTCGTCGCAGATCAGGCTTTTCATGACATGATGATCGTCGAAGCGGGCCGTGACACGGTAAATCTTACCACGATACAGTCCCAACAGCGCCTTGCAACCATGCTTGCAGTCTTTACGATGCGCCGGGACATGTTCCAGATCCCAGGCACGCACACTGAAGCGCATTTTCTTGTCGGTCAGGCAGCCTACCGGGCAGACATCGATGATGTTACCAGCCCATTCGCTCTCCAGCGGACCTTCCACCCAGGAACCGATCTCGCAGTGATCTCCACGATGGAGTGCACCAATATGGCTCACCCCCAGGTACCCCTCACTCAGCCGAATGCACCGGCGGCAATGAATACAACGATTCATTTCCCGGGAAACCTTGTCACCATAGTCGGATTTCTTGAAAGTGCGCCGTTCATGCCGGTTATGCCCAACCGGATGGCCATATTTGTAGCCATAGTCCTGCAGGTCGCACTCTCCGGCCTGGTCACAAATCGGACAATCCAGCGGGTGATGCAGCAGCAGGAATTCCATGACTCCGCGCCGTGCTTTGAACACACGCTCGTTGTTCGTTTCAACCACCATGCCGTCCGATACGGGCGTCTGGCAAGCAATCTGAAGCTTGGGGAAAGGCACCAATTCGCCACCACGCGGGCCCCAGCATTCAACAAGGCAAATGCGGCAGTTGCCCGACGGTGGGAACCAGGGGTAGTAACAGTAAGTCGGAATCTCTACTCCGGCCTTACGCGCCGCCCACAGGATCGTCGTCCCGTTCGGAACCTCTACCTTCTTGCCGTCTATCGTTACTTCTGGCATCGGAACACTCCGTTTGCCTACCGATGTGTTGCTATCTGTCCCCGGGATTACCCCGGATTACTGTTCTTGTCGCGCTGCCTCACGTGTCAGGTCACACCGCGCTTCGCACGCCAAGACCTGACACAACTGAAACTCAGTGTCGATTGCTAATTCTTAATTCTTAATTCTTAATTCTTAATTCTTAATTCTTAATTCTTAATTCTTAATTTTCAATTCTTAATTCACCATCAATTCCTAATTCCTAATTACTTAGGATTGGTGTCGTGAACAACCTGTCCCTTGAAGTCGGTCACATAGTCTTCCGCTGTGGGATAGTTGAACGGCTTCCCACGGCGCCAGTTATGCGGACGCGGCTCTTTAACTTCATGGGCGCGCTTGGCCTTGCCGGTGATCATCGATTTGCCTTCACGGATGTAATAATCGAATTCTTCCGGGAATTTCTCCATGAGGCTCTTGATCGGCATAACAATCGAGTCGCCCAACGGGCAGATCGTGTTGCCGAAGATCTCGTCGAAGACCAGCAGCAGGGTTTCTTTTACGTTATGCTGCGGTGTTCCGCGTTCGATGTCACGGATAATCCGGTGAACCCAGCCGGTGCCTTCACGGCATGGAGTACACTGTCCGCAACTTTCATGATGATAGAACTGCGCCAGTACTTCAGCCACTTCCACCAGGCAGGTCTTCTCATCCATTACGATCATGCCGCCGGAACCGAGCATCGATCCATGCTGCGCGATGCTTTCATAGTCCATGTTACAAGCGAAGAATTCATCGGGTAACATGGCCGGAACCGAGCTGCCGCCCGGGATAACGCACTTCAACTGGTGGCCCTTCCAACAGCCGCCAAGCTCTTCTTCAAAGAACTTCTTCATCGGGTAGCCGAGCGGGACTTCATACACACCCGGATTGGTGATATGACCGCAGCAGCTCCAAAGCTTGGTGCCCGGGCTGCGCTCAGTACCCCACTGACGGTACCATTCTGCGCCGTTTTCCATGATCTTCGGTACGGCTGTCAGTGTTTCTACGTTATTAACAATGGTCGGGCTGCGATAGAATCCCTCAACCGCCGGGAACGGTGGTTTCAGACGAGGCTCGCCACGCTTGCCTTCCATCGAATCGATCAACGCTGTTTCTTCACCGCAGATGTACGCGCCAGCTCCGCGATGCGTATACATCTGGTGATTCCAACCGCTGCCAAGGATATTCTCGCCGATATAGCCGGCTTCACGTGCCTGCGCAAGCGCTGCCTCGACAGTACGGTATCCCTTTACAAACTCACCACGGAAATACACCCAGGAGTTCTGTGAGCCGAATGCATAGGACGCGATCAGCATACCTTCGATCAACTGGTGCGGCGACTTCTCAATGATCTCACGGTCTTTGAAGGTTCCCGGTTCAGATTCGTCGCAGTTGCACAGCAGGTATTTCGGCTTGGGTGAATCCTTGGGCACGAAACTCCATTTCAAACCAGTCGGAAAGCCCGCGCCGCCACGGCCGCGCAGCCCGCTATCCTTTACGATCTGGATAACTTCTTCCGGTGTGATCTTATCTTTCAGGATTCGTTTCCAGACCTCGTAACCACCGTTGGCCTCGTACACCTTGAGGTCGGTGTTACCCGGTATGTCCAATCCCTTGAAAACGTGCTTTTCCAACGCCATGACAGGCCCTCCGTTGCAACGACTTCAGTTATTTCTTGCCGTTGCCGGCCTCTTTTCTTAACCGTTCGATCAACTCATCAACGCTATCCGGGGTCAGGTGTTCATAATAATCATCGTTCACCTGTATCACCGGCGCTCCTCCACATGCGCCAAGACATTCAACCCGGTGCAGGCAGAACAGCCCGTCCTCGGTGATCACGCCTTCCTTGATGCCATGCTTCTCTTCAAGGTGCTGGATGATCTCCTCAGAACCACGCAGGTTGCACGCGATGTTGTGGCAAATCTGGAGGTGGTATTTCCCGACCGGTTCTTTTGGGAAATAGGTGTAGAAGGTCAGATCTTCATAGCACCAGATCCTGGGCACTCCCAGCAGATCGGCCACGTGATCCGCGCCGTCTGTTCCCACCCAGCCGCGTTCCGCCATGATGATGTGCATGGCGGGCAAAATGCCGGAGCGAGGCTCGGGATATCGCTGCGCGATTTCCTTGACCAGCTCCTGTTTTTCCTTCGGTAGCTCGTAAGCCATAACCGACTAGCTCCTCACCGTTCCAACTCGCCGGCGATCATGTTCATGCTGGATATGGTTAACACCGCATCCGCGATCATGTGACCGCGCAGCAGTTCTTCGATCGACTGGTAGTAGTAAAGACAGGGTGACCGGAAGTGCAACCGGTACGGTGTCGCTGTTTTGTCGCTCACACAGAAGAAGCCCAGCTCACCGTTCGGCGCTTCTATCGCCTGGTAGACCTCTCCTTCCGGCGGATTGATACCGTGCATCAGGATCTTGAAGTGATAGATCATCGCTTCCATGTTGGAGTAGACATCCTTCTTATCCGGCAGGAAGACTTCCGGTACATCCGCATGCCACGCTCCCTCGGGGAGATTGTTCACGGCCTGCTCAATAATCTTCAGGCTCTGCTCCATCTCCAGCATCCGGACCATGTAACGGTCATACGTATCGCCATTGGACCCGAGCGGCACTTCGAAATCGAAGTCCTCATAGCTGCAATACGGCTCCGCCTTACGCAAGTCGTAGCTCACCCCCGCAGCACGAAGGTTCGGACCGCTGAAGCCATACTCAAGCGCCCTGTCGCCGCTGATACCGGCAACGTCACGGCAACGCTCGATGAAGATCCGGTTACGCGACATCAGCGTATGGAACTCCTGCAGCACCTTCGGGATCGGCTTGATCCACTCAAGAATGTCCTTCTTGAATTCCGGGTACAGGGGACGTTCCAACCCGCCAACACGACCGAAGTTGGTCGTCAGACGGCCACCGGTCATGCGTTCGATGATCTTGTACGCAAATTCACGGTGTTCATAAAAATAGAGGAATCCGGTGTAGGCGCCAGCGTCCACACCAAGGATACCGTCGCAAACCAGGTGGTCAATAATGCGGTTCATTTCGAAAATGATCACACGCACGTATTGGACCAATTTCGGAACTTCTATACCGCAAAGCTTCTCTGCCGCCATCACCCAACCGATATTGTTCGCCATCGACGACACGTAGTTCATACGGTCGGTAATGGTGATCACCTGATTGTAGGTGTAGCGTTCGGCCAATTTCTCAAAGCTTCTGTGACAGTACCCGATATGCGCTTCAATTTCGGCAATGCGTTCACCGTCCAGCTTGACACGGTTATCGAAAATACCGTGCATCGCGGGATGGGACGGACCAAGGTTGATGTCATAAAGCTCGTCACCCTGGGTAACGTCGTACACGGCATCGCTGACTACTTTACTTAGCATCGCCGCCCTCCTCCTTCGCATCGGCGGTCTCTTCGGGCGCCTCGGTCTGTTCCGGCTCGTCCTTGACCAGTCCCAGCTTACGCTCGTATTCGAGCTTCATTACTTCACGCTTCTGTTCCTGAACCGTGCGCGGCATGAGCTGGTCTAGCGGCTTCGGATGGGTTGGCGCGGCAACATTCGGCTCTCTACGTTTATTCGAGATAACCGTGCCTTTTGGGAAACTCCCCCTGAATTTGCCTTTTATGGGAAAATCTTTCCGTAACGGATGTCCGTCAAAATCGTCCGGATTAAGTAACCGGGTCATCCGTGGGTGACCGGTAAATTCGATTCCCATTAAGTCATACACTTCGCGCTCAGTCCAGTGCGAACCAATGAAGGTATGGGACAGGGTTGGTAATTTTGGGTTTTCCCCGCCTACCGGAGTTTTTATCCGAATTCGGATATTGTTCTTGTGGGAACGCAGGTGAACTACTACTTCGAACCGAATTTCCCGCCGGTTCAGGTAGTCCACAGAAGTGATATCGGTGAAATGGTTGAATTGCCATTCTTCGCTGTTTTTCAACCAGGCTGGCAGTTCAACATGAATCTCGGGATCGATTTCCACAACCGGCATGCCATAGTGATCAACCTCAGCATGCTTTACATGATCCTTGAACTGCGCTTTGATATCGTTGATGAGCTTTTCCTGGAGTTCGAGCTTTGTCATCCTCGTGCCTCCAGTTGTTGCGCCTGCATCTTCTTCTGCAGTTCCATGTAGCCGAGAATCAGCGTTTCAGGCCGTGGCGGGCAACCGGGCACGTAGACATCTACCGGGAACAGGGTATCCACCCCCTGGATCACGCTGTAGGCATCAAACATGCCACCGCAGCAAGCGCAAGCGCCCATGCTGATCACGTACTTGGGCTCAGCCATCTGGTCATAGATACGTTTCAGCACCGGGCCCATTTTCAGGCTGATAGTGCCGATGACGATCATAACATCCGCCTGGCGGGGACTGAAGGAAGGCCGTTCCCAGCCGAACCGTCCCTGGTCGTATCCAGAAGACATGGTGGACATGTACTCGATGCCGCAGCATGCGGTGGCGAATGGCATGGGCCAGCCACTGTATTTGCGCGCCCATCCGACCATTCCGCTAAGCGTTGTCGTTATCGCCGCCCCTCCGGGCCACTGCGTTACTCCCATTCCAACGCTCCTTTCTTCCACTCGTACAACAAGCCCACCGTGAGTATGACCAGGAATATGCCCATCGTCACCAGACCGTAAAGGCCAAGATGACGGAAGTTCACTGCCCAAGGGTACATGAACACAATTTCCAGGTCGAACAACAGGAAGAGTACACCGACCAGGTAATACTTGATCGAGAAACGCTGGCGTGCGGTGCCACGATAATCGAGACCGCACTCATAAATATCCTGCTTGACCGGTGTGTAACGGTTTGGCCCAAGGATATGGGTAGCCCACAAGGTCACCCAGGCAAAACCGCCAACAAAAAGAAAGGTGATCAGTACCGGGACAAAATCCAACGGCATCATGACGCATCACTCCTTGCGTGAACCGCGATTTGATGCAACAAACAAACATCCCTGAAGGATGTTCCTTCTTTCACAAAGGAGAAACCGGGCGTAAAACGTGGGAACAGGAGGGGGCGTCCGTGTGTATGTTTGGCTCGCCGAATCAATGAGAACCTGCCTCCCTGGATCTCAGTTCTTAACGACCTGTGAATAACATTGCACTACTTGTCACAAGGGAATTGCCGCAAGAACAACTGCTTACCCCCCAAACGCCCTGAAAATCGAACGACAAGTAATATAGGTGCCACTTCTTCTAAACACAATGTTCAGAGCAAATTGTGTACTTCTCATTGCTTTCTCAGCCTGAAGTATAGAGACATCTCGCGTTTTATAAAAGTTGTTAGGAGAGTCACATTCAAATAATCAAACCACGAATTCAGCACTCTCCCGCAAACAAGACCTGTATTGTCAAGATATTACTTATCCTGCTTCTCTTCTGCTGCCGGTTTTTCCGCTTCCGGCTTTGCTTCCGGCTTCTTCTCCGCAACAGGCTTGTCTTCCTTCGGCGCTGCCGGTTTTGCCACTGGCTTGGCTGCCGGTTTTTCCGGCTTTTCCGGTTTCGGACGGTTCAGCTTGTCCACAATAGCATCTGTCGGGCAACGATGTGCTGCCGGGAACGGATCATCTTCAATGGCGTAATTGAAAACCGGAAGATTGGTCCGGGCATCCATCTGAATCATGCCGGATGGCGTGACCTTGTCCTTGGCGCACATGCCGCATGCGGTGCAACCGACTTTGCAGATATCTTTAACTTCTTTCAGCTTGTCGTTGTTGACGCATGCGATATAGACATTGGCGCTACGTGGAATCAATGCCATGATGTTGCGCGGACAGGCTTCAACACAATTCCCGCAGCCGGTGCAGACATCATCCAGCACCTTCGGCAGCTTGTCATCGCCCATGTACATCGCGTCAAACGGGCAAGCTTCCACACAGTCACCATTCCCAAGGCAACCATAGTTGCAGGCCTTAAAGCCACCGCCAACCATGGCGGCGGCGGCACAACTCTCGATGCCCTGGTAGTCAAAACGGGTTTCGCAGTTGTCGGGATTGCCCTGGCAACGAACGACGGCAACCTTCTCCTCCACCTCGCCGACTTCACTACCCATGATGGAAGCGATCTGGCTTCGTGCATCACCGCTGGCAACCGGACAGTCGCTGGCCTGTAATTCGCCTTCGACAATCTTGAGCGCCATCTGGCGACAACCAGCCTGACCGCAAGCGCCGCAATTGGCGCCGGGAAGAGCTTCGTCAACCTGTTCCACACGTGGGTCGACGTATACGTAGAACACCTTTGAGGCGACAGCCAGCCCTGCTCCGAAGAGAAGCCCTAGCGCGCCTACAGAAATCACTGCGCCAAGAATACCGATGTCCACGTTTCTACTCCTATGGTTGATGCGGCAACATTCACCGCATTCGTTTACCATGCTGACAATATAGAGCCAATCACTTATAAATCATAATTTTAGCATTTACTAAAAACGTCTCTCGAAAACCTTGCCATTTACAGTTCGGAACTACGATCCCATTTCCAAGTGTGTATTTCACCACACAGCACCCCGGACAAGCATATCCGGGCTACCGAATTACCCGACACTAAGTCCACTGAAGCCCAGGAAGGCGATCGCCATCAATCCGGCCATGATGAACGCAATCGGGATTCCCTGCAGTGGCTTGGGTACATCGGCCAGTTCCAGGCGCTCACGAATGCCGGCCATCAGGATCAGGGCAAGTGTAAAACCTATACCTGCGGCGATACCATTGACCAGTGACTCGACCAGGTTGTAGCCTTCATCGATATTTAACACCGCCACACCGAGCACAGCGCAGTTGGTGGTAATCAGCGGCAAATAGATACCCAGCGCGCTGTACAATGCGGGCATCTGCTTCTGCAGCATCATTTCCACAAGCTGTACCAGCGATGCAATCACAAGAATGAATGTGATAGTACGCAAGAATGTCAGATCAACCGGATGATCCGGTGTGCTCCAGACATTTGTAGCCGGGTCCAACAGGTACACGTAGATCAACCATGACGCCAACGACGCGAGCGCCATGACGAAGATTACGGCGAATCCCATGCCGATCGCGCTATCGAGTTTCTTGGAAACCCCGATATAGGGGCAGATACCCAGGAAGCGCGCCAGCACGAAGTTGTTTATCAGGATCGATCCGACCGCAATGACGAATAGATTCATGAAATCCATCTTACTTGCTCCTCTGGAACGATGCCTGGATTGTCTCCTGCTTCTTCTTCTCCGCCTTACGTGCGTCAAGCAGGTTGAACAAAGCGAGCCACAGGCCCATTGTGATGAAAGCGCCAGGCGCTAACATGAACAACAGGATAGGTTCGAAACTGCCCGGAACGACCTGTATCGCCATGGCGACGACCGGGTTGGACGGATCCGGGAGGCTGATGGTGCCATTGCCCAGAACTTCGCGAACGATGGCGATCAGTACCAGGGCCAGCGTGAAGCCCGCTGACATGCCGACTGCGTCCACGATGGAAGCAACCGGACCGTTCTTGCTGGCGAACGCTTCGGCGCGGCCAAGAATAATGCAGTTCACCACGATCAGCGGAACAAAAATGCCCAGCGCCTTGAACAGCCCCGGTGCGTATGCCGCCATCACCATCTCGACAATGGTTACGAAGGTGGCGATAATCACGATAAAGATCGGAATACGAATCTTAGCGGGAACGCCTTTCCGTACCAGGCTGATCAGAAGGTTACTCATGATCAACACGAAAAGTACGGAAACACCCATACCAATGGCATTGAATACCGATGAGGAAACAGCCAATGATGGACATAGGCCCAATGCAAGACGCAGAACCGGGTTTTCCTTAATGATCCCGCGTGTGAAGACTTCACCCAGGTTCATTCTTCACCTCCCTGGCCGTCCTGCGGCTCAACCTCATCCTGATTCTCTGCGCCAAGTGTCCCGAGGTTCAATCCCTCTGGAACGGTAGACTTGTTTGCAGCAACACTTGCTTCAATCTCGCGCGCCAGAACCTGTACCGAATTACTTACCGCACGGCTGGTGATGGTGGCGCCAGTGATGGAATCGATAGTACCACCATCCTTCCTCACCTTGACATCCTGCGCAAGCTTGCCGCTGAACTGATCAAGGAAAGAGGCATCCTGCGACTTGGTGCCCAGGCCTGGTGTTTCCTGCTGGAACAGAACCTTCATACCAACGATGTGAAACTCGCTGTCCATGCCGGTCACGGTTTCAACCGTGCTGGAATAACCTTTACCGTAAGCAGTGCCAACATAACCGACCACACTGCCCTGCTGGTCCTTGACCACGTAATAGGTCATGCCATCTTCGGTAGTTACTTCGTCAAAAGTTACATCACCCAGCGACGCAGTCACTTCCATGCGGGCCAACTGCGCTTCCTTGGCCTTGTTCTCCGCGATGATGGGTGCAGTCGATTTGTTTATCAACGCCAGGGCTGAAGCAGCGAGTGCGGTGATAAACATCAGGATTGCCCCTAGTCTTACCACTAGCATCTTTATGCCCCCTTGGCAGTTGCGTGACCGAAACGCTTCTTCGGTGTCGTCCACTTGTCAATCAACGGCGACACCAGGTTCATCAACAGAATCGAGTAGCAAACACCTTCCGGGTAGCCACCGATTTGCCGAATCATCAGGGTCAGCAAACCGCACCCGATTCCGAACCATAATCGTCCACTTTTCGTAATCGGCGTTGTGACCATATCTGTTGCCATGTAGAACGCGCCCAGGATCAGGCCGCCGCTCATGATGTAGAACAACGGGTCAATCCCCAGCATCCAGCCACCAAGGCCAACAACACCGATAAAACCGACCGGAACACGCCAGTCGATGTAGTTTTTGTAAATCAGGACAATGCCGCCCAATATCAGCAGCAATGCTGAAGTCTCACCGATACAGCCGCCAATGTTGCCGAAGAAGGCGTCACCCAGCAAAGTCTGCAGATACTTTAACTTTGCTTCCGCGGCAAAAATAATACTGCTCGTTTCCGGTGAAGACACTGTATTGGAAATGGTCGCCAGCGACATCTTGCTCATTTCCAGTGGTGTCGCGTAGCTGATCGCATCGGGCACATTTCCCTTCGACAGTCCGCTGACCAATTGCGATGCTGCGCTGGAAGACTGGGAAAGATCAATACCGAAATCAGCCGCGTTCACGTTCCAGGAGAAGAAATTGTACCCGGACAATTTCCACCACCCCGCAGGCAGCCAGTCTTTGGTCATGTGTACCGGCCAGCTCGCCAGCAGGAAAGCACGTCCGACCAGCGCCGGGTTCAGCGGATTCCAGCCCAAGCCGCCAAACGGCAGTTTGGCGATAGCGATAGCAAACGCGCTGCCCAGTACCGGAATCCACCACGGTACACCGGCGGGAATATTAAAGCTGACCAGCAACCCGGCCAGCATTGCGCTGCCATCACCAACCGTGATTTTCGCTTTGAATACCTTCTGTAACAAACCTTCGGTAAGCATCGCTGAAGCCATGCCCAGCAGGCAGATGACCAGCGAACGGAATCCGAAGAAATAGGTAGAAGCGATTAACACCGGAACCAGTGTCAGCGTAACCGTGTTCATCACCTTGGAAACGGATTCGTTGTCACGAATATGCGGCGATGAAGACAGTGTAAAGGTGCGCTTCGGCGGCGCTTCCTTTTTCGGCTTTGCCGGCGCTGCCGGTGGTTTTGGTTTCTCTACCGGCTTGTCTGCCGGTTTTGCAGCCTCCTTGACAGCTTCCGGCTTCTTTTCCGGTTGCTGTCCCCCCCCTTCGGGAACAGGGGCGCTGTTTTTCTGCTCGTCGGCCATTTACGCCCCCTTCTTTTGTTGAGCTGCTTTCCGCTTGGCTGCCATAATGCTGGTCTTTCCAAAACGGATATGTTGTACGAGGTTGCGCTTGGAAGGACAGACAAACGCGCAGGAGCCGCATTCAATGCACTCCAGCGCACCTTCCGCTTCCGCGTCCTCGAATCGTTCGAACTCGCTGAGCCGTGCGATATGGGTCGGTTGCAGGAACATCGGGCAGACCGACACACAACGTCCGCACACCAGGCAGGGCTGTTCTTCGGCAATGGACGCGTCAGGATCGGTCAGCACCAGGATACCGCTGGTTCCCTTGATCACCGGAACCAGGTCGGTCCATTGCGCCGCCCCCATCATCGGGCCGCCGTTCAGCAACTTCTTCGCGCCGTCAGCGTAGCCGCCAGCCGCCTCAATCAACTCAGCGAACGGGGTGCCGATACGGGCAACCACGTTCTTCGGATTGTTGACGCCCTTGCCGGTCACGGTGACATAGCGTTCGATCAGCGGTTTGTTGAAACGCACCGCTTCATAGATCGCCTTGCACGAACCCACGTTCTGCACCACACACCCGATATCCATCGGCAGCGCTGGTGGCGGCGGGGTTTCACGTCCAGTCAGGGCCTTGATCAACTGCTTTTCAGCGCCCTGCGGATACTTCACAGGAAGCATTTCGACCTGGATCTCGGGGAATTCCTTGGCAGCAACTTCCTTCAACGCCTGCACAGCGTCCGGCTTGTTGCTCTCAATGCCCACGTAGATGTTTTTCGCGCCAACGGTTTTAGCGACAAGCCATGCCCCGGCGAGGATATCATAGGGGAATTCCAGCATCAGACGGTGATCGCTGGTCAAGTACGGTTCGCACTCGGCGCCATTGATAATCACCGTGTCAATCGGCTTGTCTTTCGGTGGAGAAAGCTTTACGTGCGTCGGGAAGGCCGCACCGCCCATACCGGCCATGCCCGCGTTTTTCACCCGTTCACGGATCGTATCGGGATCCGCATTCTGCCATTGGGTGTCTTCCTGGATTCCTTCCCACCAGTCGTCATCGCCGGTACGTTCGATGGTAATCGTTTGAACGTTCTTTCCGAACGGATGCACGTAATTGCCGACATCCTTGACAACGCCAGTGATCGGTGAATGTGAAGGAACCGAGACAAAACCACCGGCTTCGGTGATCGGTTGTCCGGTTTTCACTTCGTCCTTTTTCTTGACCAAGGGCTTGCTCGGGGCGCCGATATGCTGCAGGATGGGTACATAGACCACATCCGGCAACGGCAACTTCTCCCCCGGCTTGTCAGCGGTCAGCTTGAACTCCGGTGGGTGTGTCCCGCCACGAAAGGTTTTACTCATCGTGCTCAGCCTCCGGGATGCTGGAGCTTCTCTATGAATGTAACTTCTTGCGCTTTACGTCACCGCTTAACAGAATCATCGACTCACAGGATAATAGGATAAAAGGATATCAAGGATAAAACCAATAACTTTATAACTTTACAGCTTAATAACCTTCCTACTTTGTAACCTTCAAACTTGCATACCTACAAACTCAAAACGCAGCTGCTTTTTTTTCACTGCCTACTTTTTTCACTTTTTTCACTTCGCTTCACCAAGCAAAATGCGGGAACTGGCTCGCCATCTCTTCCACTTCGGCACGGATAGCGCGACGATTTTCCTTGTCATCCCAATTCTGGATCACTCGGTCAATCCATTCAGCGATCTTCTTCATCTCATCTGTGCCCATGCCGCGAGTGGTCAGGGCCGGGGTACCGAGACGAATACCGCTGGTGATGAACGGGCTTTTCTTGTCGCCGGGAACCATGTTCTTGTTCGCCGTGATGCCGCTCCATTCCAGCGCCTTCTCAGCGTCCTTGCCGGAAACGTCCTTGTTGGACAGGTCAACCAGCATCAGGTGGTTGTCGGTGCCGTCGGAAACCAGGTTGAAATCACGCTTCTTCAGTTCTTCCGCCAACACTTGCGCGTTGTCCAAAACCTTCTGCATGTATTCCTTGAACTTCGGCTGGAGCGCTTCGTTGAAGGCTACTGCCTTGGCCGCGATGATGTGCATCAAAGGGCCGCCCTGGATACCCGGGAAAACCACGCTGTCAACCGCTTCGGTGATGGTCTTCGGCTTCGGCATACCGGACAGCAAAATCTCGCCGCCCTCGAAGCTGGACATAATCATGCCGCCACGTGGGCCGCGCAGGGTCTTGTGGGTAGTCGTAGTGACCAAATGGCAATAGGGCAACGGATCGGGATGCAGTCCGGTTGCGACCGCGCCGGCAAAGTGAGCGATATCTGCGACGAGATAAGCGCCGACTTCATCCGCGATCTCACGGAACCGTTCAAAATCCCAGAAACGGGGATACGCTGAAGCGCCGGTCACGATCAGCTTCGGCTTGACTTCACGCGCCAGCTTCGCCACTTCATCCATGTCGATCCGGCCGGTCTCTTCGTTCAACGTGTATGGATGCACGTCGAACAAACGTCCCGAAATATTCACCGGGCTGCCATGAGTCAGGTGACCACCGTGATTCAGGTGAAGCCCCATGATCTTGACCTTGGTGCCGTCACCATTGGCAAATGGATCCAGCAGCGCCATGTACATGCCCTGGTTGGCCTGGCTGCCGGAATGTGGCTGCACATTGGCCCACTTGCACTTGAATAGTTCGCAGGCACGATCAATCGCGAGCTGCTCCGCTTCATCCACAAACTTGCAACCGCCATAGTACCGTTTCTTCGGATACCCTTCGGCGTACTTGTTGGTCAACACCGAGCCAGCCACTTCCTGAACCCGTGGGCTGACAATGTTTTCCGAAGCGATCATTTCCAGTTTCAGGGTCTGACGGTCATACTCGTTATCCACTACTTGAGCAATTTCCGGGTCAAACTGCTTTAGGTCATCACTGCTCATGGGAATCTCCTATGTGAAACGTGGTACAAACTAAAACGCCTCATTGTTAGGCCGCCTTAATAAGTATTTCAGTTTCTTGAGGTTGAAGCCGTTTATGAAGGGGGAATATACAAAAGGATTCCGGCTCTTTCGAGCCCTAAGAGCATGAAGTCAAAACGGGTTGGGCTAAGCTGTTGAAATATTTACACAGGTTATGTGGGATTTCTTTTGGCTTGTTCTTCTCAATAAGCATCTTGCGAAAGATTTCACAGGTTCAGTCGTTTGAATTTGCTGGAGTTGATTATAGGGGTTCCCGAAAGTTTTTGCTGATTCGAAAGTATTTAGCCTGCTTCAGCAGGCTCCCCTTAGCACCCGGCTTTAGCCGGGTGGATGGATATAACAAAAGCTATGAGCGCGCTTTAGCGTGCTTGAACGTCATCGAATCATTACGTATCAGGAAAGCACCCTGAAGGGCGCTCGAACGGTTGTTTTCCTTGTTCCCCCGGCTAAAGCCTGCTGACGCCAGCAAATATATATTTTATCGAAAGAGCGCAAACAAGGGCATAAATTGAATAACAATTCGTACTGCACAGATATATCTGAATGAAAGACATCCTGCCAATCCTTCTTATCCTGTTCATCCTGTGAATACTCGTACGAGTCCTTGATGAATCTGGAGAGTGCTCAGCAATCCCGGTCAGCGATTTTTTGCACCCGTCGCTGGTGACGTTCTCCGCCACGTGGCGTTGTCAGCCATGCCTGCACAATCTTCCACGCCACAGCTTTCTCTGTGGTACGTCCTCCCAGCGCAATCATATTAGTCAGGTTGTGCTCTGAAGCCAACCCGCCTTCACTCTCACTGTTCACCTTGGCGCAGAAGATGCCTTTCACCTTGTTGGCTGCAATGGACATCCCGATTCCGGTCCCGCAGACAAGAATGCCACGCTCCACTTCCCCGCTCACAACCTTATCTGCCGCAGCAAAGGCGATGTCCGGGTAATCGACACTTGTGCTTCCCTGCGTACCGACATCGATCACCTCATGCCCGGCTTCTTTGAGCTTTTCACGCAGGAAGTCTTTCATCTCCACGCCACCGTGGTCCGATCCTATCACCAGTTTCATGTTATCCTCCGGAAAAAAACAGCCCGAATTGCGAGCAACCCGGGCTGTGGAATCGTCATGGACGAACAATCTTACTTGCTCTTCTCAACCTGTCCGAGGTAGGTGTCAATGTAACGCACTTCGGACCAGTTGTCATTGATCCAGTCGTAGCAGCTCTTCGCCGGGCGCTTCTTCGTCTGGTTCATGAACCAGTCGGAATAGGACGGGATAAACTGCTTGAGGAATTCGATACGGCGATCAGCCTTATCCTTGATACCGTAGTCGTTTCCATCAACAGCCTGACGATACAGGCCGTATGCGATCACATAAGTCAGCTTATCATTATAATCCGGCACACCACCGGGGCTGCACTTGTCGCCAGCGCTCTCGAAAATCATCCCCAGGGTGAAGTTTGCTTCCTGCGGATTCACATTGGCTTCACGTGCCTTCAGAACCCAGCTACGGGCGCTGGAGAACTGGTTCAGCAGACGCTTGTTGTCTGCGATACGCAGCATGGCCCAACCGGCATCGGGCTGAACTTCCAGCAGCTTTTCGTAGGTCGTGATCGCATCGCCGAGCTTGTTCAGGTTTTCCAGTGAGGCTGCCTTGTAGCGATAGGCATCCACATAGGTGGCATCAATCGCCAACATCTTGTCTGCCTGTTCAACAACGCGCTCGTTGAGTCCCTGGTCATTCAACGCCAGCAACAGTTCACGATGTTTGAACATGTCTTCCGGGTTGGCAACAAGGTCCGCTTCCAGGGCGGCGATGTATTCTTCAGGATCACGATGCCGTTTTACCAGTGAAGTCAGACGGTCTTTAGCGCTCTGGTTGTCCGGCGCCATAGCCACAACCTGCTCCCAGGATGCAATGGCTTCGTCCGGCATATCCAGCGCTTCTTCCAGCTCCGCCTTCTTTTCCAGGTATTCCACATTTTCCGGCTCTACTTCAACCGCCTTGCAATAGAGCTGGTAGGCTTCTTCATTGTCACCCTGCTTCATCTTGAAGAAACCAAGCGTGGAATTCAGGAAGGCATCATTCGGATGATACTCGAGCCCCATGCCGAGCACGACCTGGGCGCTGTCCATATCGCTCGTCTCGGTATAGGTACGGTAGATAAAGGCCCAGTCGTTGTACTGGTGGTTCACATCCAGGTCAACAACCTTCCAGAAATATTCGCGCGCTTTCAGCCAGTTCTGTTCCTTGACCTTGTCAAACGCGAACATGCGCCATTTTTTCAGTTCTTTCTCATTCGCCTTGGCGATGGAATCCTTCTGAGCCTGAATTTGTTCCGGAGTCAGTTCAGTTGTGGTTTCAGGTGGCTGCATACAACCAAAGAACCATGTCACCAACAACAATCCCAGCACCGGCGCGATCCAAGATGCTCGCTTCATCTTCCCTCTCCTTTACACCCGACAATACAACGCTATTGTATCGTTTCCAATCTTTTACTTACGACTTTAAACAAAAGGTACGGCACAACAACCAGCTTCCGGTTACCGCCGTTTCCGTTTCTGGAACCAGGCTTCAGTGGCGCTCCACCCCATCTGCAAGCCCCAGACAGTTTCTCGCGTGTTAAATGAAGTATTGTATCCACGCATATCCGTATATACTGCGAAATCCAGCATCCCACGAGCCATCCGTACCGGAATGCCGAAACCTACGGACGCGCGAATGGAATTGACTACTTCATCCTGCACGAGATAATAGTTCTCATTATACGAAATTCCAGCGCGATACGTTAGTTTTTTATACCAATCTACAAGAATCAGGTGAGTCGGACGGAATTCGTAACCCAATTGCGCGGATACCACATTATTCGGTTTCATGGAGGGTTGCCAGTCCGTGTTGGTATCCTCCCAGAATTCCATCCCGGCATCCGCTGCAAATGTGCTCTTACCAACCCGCCAGGCAGCGCCGATCTGAATCCCCATGGGAAGCTCAACATCTTTACCTTCGACCTGGCTCGAATCGCCACCCTCAAACTCTGTCACTGTCGTGTTTGATATTTTGGCGGGTAGTTGCGCGACGGCCGCGAACTGAAGGTTACGTCGCGCTGATGCCGTGACACCAATCTTAGCGCTATACCCGGACAGCTCATTACTCCTGTACTGACCGGAAGCAAGTAATGCATCACTTTCAAAAGATCGCTTGGACAACAACTCGGTCATACCGAAAATATACTGTCCACTGATACCGATGCTGACAGGACCATAGGTTGCAGCGCCAGTCAGGCTGATCCGGGAAATACCGCCTTCGCCCTGGAAACGGTCAGTATAGAGAAAAGCCGTTTGATCCTGGATCGGTTCATCCGTTTCGTACCAGCCCCTGCTGTTAAACAGGAAGTTGTGGTCTGTCATCGGCTGATACTGGAATCCCAGGCCATATTGCTTGTATATCGGAAGGGCAAACGCCGCGCCTTCAAAGCCCAAATCATCCTGCTTGTCCGAGGTGTTCGGATCATCAGCAGTCGTTTTCGAGATGAAAGCACTCATGGTAAACCTGGTCAACCCGACACTGGCAAACGAGGCCGGGTTGTCAAGATTGATGTAAATGCTGTCGCTAAGGGCCAGTCCCGCTTCAGCAAGAGCAGCATAGCGTGTACCGGAATACGTACGCGGAATACCCAACCCGCCACTCCCGAAGATACTGGCGGCATCAGCGGTTCCGATAAGAAACATCACCCCGATAGTGAGGAAAAGGATTACACGTTTCATGGCAGGTCGTACTCCGTAAAAATGAGTCGCAACCATGGACGTTGCGCACTATCGGCATCTGTAGAATAAAATATCCCTCGCCCCAACCGTGAAGTCTGGTTATAGGGACGAATGGCTACCCCGAAGTTCTGGTCCGGATAGGTCTCCCATTTTCTGGCCAGTGTGGTAATGTCAATGCGAACCAGTGAGGTATCATCAGGCAAGGCGTAACTGGATGAGGATACCGACCCGAGCGTGGTCGAATCAGGATCTTCAAACCAGGACTCTTCGATATCGTATACTCGAAGCACCATCCCTGAAAGTACGATATCAGATGAATCGGGAGCCTGGTTCATGTACAGAACAGCCTTGTTAATACTTAGCTGCTCACTTACCAGTCCCAGTTCATCGTAGAAATACTGTTCCAGGTTGGTCCAGAGAAGGATGTTTCTACCGAATCCCTCCTCCAGTACAATGCGGTTATCCGGAACTTCGTAAGAATCGTCCGTCATGTACGTTGTGATCGTCGAGTAGACATACAGCGTAGTATCATAAGGCGTGAATGTGGTGTCATCGCCATCAATTTCAAATTCGATAAAGGTTCCTGTCACCTGAAGCACTGGCAGATAACTTGCGTCAGTCGCATTGTAGCGTGACTGGAATTTCTTTATAAAACCGGCATCTTCAGAAGGCCTGATCCGAAGCCCATAGGCCAGGGTATCATAAACCCAGCTATACATGGTTTCGTTGTCGATAGGGACAATCACCGAGTCAATGTTGGCTGTGGTATCATCATCATCAACATAAAGAACCTGGTATCGGCCAAAGCTGTCGATATGGGCAATCAGTGTTGTGTCCATGCTGAAATCATACAGCATATCCGTGTACTCCCAGTCGGAATCGATGCGGTACACATCTGCCGACCAGGCGCTGGTATCCTGGATGCTGCTCGTATCCACGACTCCCATGCCATACATCACCAGGACTGTCGAGTCGATGGATGCTACAGAATCGTACAGGGCTGTAAAACTGGTAAACTGGATTACGATATCCGAGGTGATGCCTGCCTGCTTACCAATATACAGGTTTGTCGGAGATGATTTGGAAGCATCACCGATTTGCATCACCGAAGCCGAATCCATGGGGAACCAGGCTTCTCGCGTGATCCCCTGTAACTCGTTGTCTACGATGCCCGATCCAGTTGTATCGGAGTATTCACCGCATCCTGTCAGGATGAGAGTCACACCAAGCGTAATCAGCATCAAACTTAGCAGATAACGCCATCGAGTCAGTTTGTTTTCCAAAGCAGACCGCATGTGTAGTCGTGAATGGTTCACGTTCTTAACGGATCTCTTACTATGATCCAAGTTGCCCCCAATTCGAAGCGGAAACCGAATTTATGCCTCACCCTTATATGAGTCAAGGCGATAAGTAGCACTCCTCTTACGCATTTACAACTGTTTCGTTTCATTCCGGGAGAGCTTTGCACAGGCCGATTCTACAGAATCATTACAGGTATCTCATTTCCACAACGCTTACAACAGTTTCCATCCAGTTCGTCTATCCTGACCTGGTACCCACTGCGCTCGATAAAAGTGGCTCCGCAGTTCGGACAAAATGTATCCGATGTTCCCGCCAGGTAGATATTGCCAACGTAAACATAATCCAGTTTCTTTTTCGCATGCGAATAGGCAAATTGGAGGAAAGCCTCGCTCGTTGGCGGCTTTTCCCACTGATACCGTGGACCATACCTGCTGATATGCAGCGGAATTGACGAATCCAACTCAGCAACCCAGTTTACGAGCCGTGAGAAATGATCCTCATTATCCACGAGCCCTGTCACAACGAGGTGCGTCAGTTCAACATGCACTCCCGCCTCATGCATCCGTGTAATTGTATGCAGGACAGCCTCCATGTGCGCACCAGAGTACTTCTTATACAATCCCGCCTCGGAAAATTTCAAATCAATATTCGCAGCATCAATCCAGGGCAATAACTCTTCCAGCGGTTCCTTCTCAATGTACCCGTTGGTTACCAGCACATTGATTCCGCCCGCTTTCCTGACAAGCGGCATGGTGTCCCGCAGATACTCAAACCAGATTAAAGGCTCGGTGTACGTATAAGCAATTCCGACTGATCCACGGTTGCACGCCATTCCCGCCATCGCCTCGGGTGTGACATATTCTGTCCGTACACGCCCCTGCGAGATATCACAGTTCTGGCACCAGCGGCAGTTCATGTTGCATCCGTTGGGACCGACAGACAGGATTGTTTTCCCGGGCGCCACATGATAAAGTGGTTTTTTTTCAATGGGATCCATGTGCATGGCGACTACACGGCCATAGTTGGACGCCACGAGTACGTTATCGTTTACTTCACGGCCTCCGCATACCCCTACCTGCCCTTCATGCAGTTTGCAATGTACCGGGCAGATGTCGCAAACGATCCTGTCGCCCTTCCGATGATAGTAAGGCACTTCAACCATACCAGCTCCCGATTGTTACTGGAAGGATAACGCTTTACGAAGAAAATTAAAAGGGAATCCGCAAGAAAGTAGGCAGAGAGAAAATGCCACCAGTTACGCTTTTCCCTTCATCGTGGGGGGCCGAATGCCAGGATAGCGCCTGTCTGATGGCTGAAATAAAGCTATACGCTGATTTGAAGTTTATCAACACGAGTTAGGACACCCAAACCAACTCCCGAGACAAAAGCAGACCGGTTAGCCGGAATATTTCATGAACGGAACATGGATATTCATCTTAACACAGTTCATATCAACACAATACAACTGATTCATACAGCATTTTTCAGGGGACAGTTTGCTCCGGTATCCCTTTGCGTGTCTATTCCCTGTTTCGCTGGCAAAATAGGCTGAGAATCGGCAACCGCCCCGGCAGGGGCAACCTGTATTAGCCCCGGGCAGCCGCCGTCAGTTTGGCGGCTACCCGGGGAGATAATGCGCACCATATATTTACTCCGGAAGGAGTAACCTGATAATTATCAAAAGTATACAGTGGAAATATTCAGGCAACCCGCTGCCGGGGTTGGCAAGTAGCGTACATCCTATTCCCACCGTGAGCGCCAAACAGACGGCGCTGGACGGTGGGCTAATACAGAGAACCACTGCCGTGGTTCTTGTACTGGCCATTCCATCAAATACCAAATTTGAAATTGCATTGGTGAAATATTCGGGTTAGCCGGTCTGCTCGTCTTTGCACCGAATCAATAATTACAGTTGCCCCCTTACTTCCACTTCAGACAGGGTTCCGTCAGGTCTTGCGCATACGCTTTTCATGCGTGTGACCTGACGGTTTGCAACCGCAAGTACTGCCCCTTACTTCCATTTGAAATCAACGGCGCCCAGACCGACTTCCAGATCGATCTCCAGGTGGTGTTCCTTCTTGTCATAATCTTCGGATTCATAGCTGTCATTGCCAACCCTGTCAAAGCGCTTCAGGTCCACGCTTGCAAGGAAACTTTTCTCATAATAGAGACGAACTCCAACATTGTCAGGAATTATAATATTCAAGTCGCCAAGCCCGACAGAAATTTCAACAATTCCATCGCCCTGGTAGCCCTGAAAATCCAGCACACTGGCGCCGACACCGCCATCAAATTCAAGCCGATCAAAATGCAGGTAGCCAAATCCTTCGGAATTAAATTCGGAAACTCCCGTCTCGATCCTGACAAGGCGTGCGCGAGTCTGGTTCGGAGCGCTCAGGACAACATCCGTTTCGGACACTCCGGATTCAAGA
This sequence comes from bacterium, assembly GCA_963669175.1. Taxonomy (GTDB): domain Bacteria; phylum Electryoneota; class Electryoneia; order Electryoneales; family Electryoneaceae. The sequence continues at coordinate 3,070,914 of OY769902.1, read as the reverse complement.
ACCAGCCTCTCAATAGTCATACCCGAAAGATCAACGTCCGTTTCACACACCCCAAATTCAGCTCTCAACTGAATTGGAATATCAGGATTTAACGTGATGGAGTACTCATCATCGACGTCTTTGCTGGCAAGACCACGACGTTTTTTGATCTCTTTGGCTTCGATCATGATATAGGCGTTATCGCCATCCCTCTCCACATCCAATACAGGCTCAGTGTATTCGGGATTAAACTGCGCAGAGATAGAAGCCAGTTCATCTTTAGGGCCGGGTGCGACGTCAATCTCTGCCAAGCCAAGCTCGATCTGCACTTCGGCAGCTTTCACATCACCAAGTGGTTCGCTGAAAGTTTTGGTAATATTGTCGTCGGCAACAGCGTATAAGGATAATCCGACCACGATCAACAGCGCGCCGGAAAAGGTGAAAAATCGGGATCGAAGCATCGTCCATTCTCCTTGCAAAGGTATACTCTTACCCTGTCTTGTTTTTCAAGAGACGGAATGGCTAGCGGTTGGGTTACAATGTTTCTCTGAGGAGAGGTATCTGGCAGTGTTGATTCTACCAATCCCACTTGGAATCGGAGTCATCACGCGGCACTACCAGACCGGGTTGCCAGGGTTGCCCAAGGCGATACGATGCGAGGTTGCCATCGACAGTGCCCACAGGTATCTCGCTGCTCATTTTCACCGGGATACGGTTCTCGTCATCGGTGAACCAGATCCACAAGCGGCCTTCCTTATTAAACAGGCCTTCAGACTCGACAATGGGTTCAACCTTCCAGCAAGTGAATGTTCCGGCCGGAACCTCCACCTTTTCTTTCCCATACACCACAACTCTCAGGGGATACTGCTTGTCGATATCATGCACCGGAATGCGAATATCCACGCCCTCGATGAAAGGTTGGCAACGAATCCAGTATAACCCGGAAATGATATTGTGACTGAACGGGTCGAATGTGGACATACCCTTGGGGCCGAATTCATTCGACAGGGACACCCACCCGGTGTTGGAATTGTAATCGCAGAACTTGATGCTGTTGTAGCTGCCTTCATGAACTCGGCGTTCATAGCGCGTGGAATACAGGCCGTCAAGCGCAAACCACGCCTCAACCACATCACGAACCTTGTACACCCAGTCGATTGTGGACGTGCTTCTCACACGACTGCGAAAACGATAGGACGGTACATTGGTAGTGGAATCAACATCAATGATGGACATCTCGCTGTACCCGGCACGGACAAAGGAAAAATCCATGTGATAACGTAAACGCTCCCCCACCCCGAACGGCAGTCTTTCCGGGGCGGGAGAATAGGCAGCGCCTTCCGGGATACTGTCCACCGGCAGGGCAAAGTAGTTGATTCCCCAATCGCGTAGTTTGCTGGTTTCAGGTTGATCGGATGAACGAAAGCCGAGACTCAAGGTGTCCTCGTTGAACAGGTCTTCCAACCCCTGGGCCAGCGCCTGGAAATTGATGATTGCTCCGGATATGGCGAGCATCAGCGTTGCAGTCAATACAATTTTCACCCAGCCGAAATTTCGTCCAGCAAACTTCATCGTATGATTTCCCATGTAGTGCCACCCGGCCCGTCCTTCAACTGGATGCCCTTCTCGGCCAGCTCATCCCGGATTCTGTCAGCTTCCGCCCAGTTCTTTTCCTTGCGTGCCTGTAAACGAGCCTCGATCTGCGCTTGAATAAAGTCCTCATCAACCTCTGATTCTTCCATCTCATCCGCCAGCGGCATCATGAAGCCAAGTGCATGATCCCATTTATCCCACAAGCCTTCCAGTTTGGCGCGATCACTGCTGGTCGCAAGATTCTCGGCAGCAAGTGAATTGATAACCCTGACCAGCGAATACACAGCCGCCAGCGCCTGGCTCACATTCAGATCATCATTCATCGCCGAGTCAAAGGTAGCCTCGGCGCGGTCAATAGCCTCACCAATCTCGAACGACGGTTCACCGGCCGGGAAGTTCTCCCAGCTCGCTTTAAACTCATCCAGACGTTGCAGCGATTTCCTAGCACCCTTCAAGCCTTCCATGGTAAAATTCAATTTGCTGCGGTAATGTGTCGAAGCCAGCATATACCGGATTTCACGCGCTTTATATCCCTGCTCCAACAAATCACGAAGGGTGAAGAAATTCCCCAGTGACTTGCTCATCTTTTTATTTTCGACCAGCAGGTATTCGCAGTGCATCCAGCGATGGGCAAATTCAGCGCCGGTACCGCAACGGCTTTGCGCGATTTCATTCTCATGATGCGGGAAGATGTTGTCCACACCGCCGGTATGAATATCGAACTCCGGCCCAAGGTATTTGCTGGACATGGCGGAGCATTCGATATGCCAGCCCGGACGTCCCTTCCCCAGGTCGGTATCCCAGTAGACGTCGCCATCCGCTTCATCCCATGCTTTCCACAAGGCGAAGTCACGAACGTCATCCTTGGACTCATATTCGTCGTTGGATACACGTTCGCCGATACGCAGATCATCCAATCGTTTCCCGGAAAGCAGGCCATATTCCGGGTACGACTCAACCCTGAAGTAAATGGAGCCATCATCAGCGCGATAGGCGTGTCCACGATCCATCAATTGCTTGATCAGCTCGACCATCTCGGCGACATGCTCGGTAGCGCGCGGATACAGCGCTGCCCGCTGGATGTTCAGCTTCTCCAGGTCATCAAAGAACGCAGTTGTATAGGCTTCAGTATAGTCGTTAAGAGAGCGTTTCTGTTCCTGCGATTTGCGGATGGTCTTGTCGTCCACGTCGGTGATATTCATAATTTGTGTGACTGTAAAACCGCTCACTTCAAGCCATCTGCGCAACATATCCGCAAACACATAGGCGCGAAAATTCCCGACATGGGCAAAATCATGTACTGTCGGGCCGCAATTGTACATCCGAACTTCACCGGGATTGATAGGTTCAAAAGGAAGTTTCTGTCGTTTGCGTGTATCGAAAAACTGTAAACTCATGGTTTTACTCAGATCTTTCGTTTGTTCCAAGGTACCGCTTATGTCGAACACTCCAGTACTTCTCAAAGTAATCTACCGCATTAAGCAGGATCAATCCGGCAGCGATGCGGGGAGCCCACTGAATGTACCCGGTCACCCAATCCGGCATCCAATAGGCCAGCAGGTATAACAGCAAGGTTACACCGAGGAAAAAAGTAACCGTTTTGCCTGACCAACTGCTGGTGAACAGGTGCTTATCTTCCTGCAACACTCGAACCGCCAGCATCAGGATGACCAGATCCCTGATGATGATCAAGCCCAGCAACCAGACCGGCAATAAAGGCGCACGATCACCAAATGCCAGCGCTACCGCTATCAGGAATACAATCACCTTGTCAGTTACCGGGTCCAGCATCTTGCCCAGGTCGCTGATCATGTTGAAGGTGCGAGCAACAAAACCATCCAGCACATCAGTCAGCAGGGATGCCCCGACCAGAGCTGCCGCGATCAGGTCATTGCGTGGCGAACTGTGAAACAGGATCAGGTAGATTGCCGGTAACGCAAACAGGAAACGTGACACACTGATCAAATTGGGAAGCAAAAAGATATCCCGGAGCCGGACTCCCTTGAAGTGAGACCGTGCGCGACGCTCCGCCTGCGAAATACGGCGGCGTTCTTCTTTTGGTAACCTGTTCCCCATTAGCTTGTCAATCCATCAAGGAAAAAGAAGGATACGCAAGGTTAAATCGGTACTTGTGATACAACCTTGCTATCGCAAAGATCCCAAAAATCCAGATCAGATAAACAGGATACCAGAATATCGCAATCAAAATGGACAGTAGAAAGACCGATCCCTTGATCGCAGCAAAAACCGCAGTCCGATTTCCGGACAACGCAGCCCATATGAATAAAGGCAACGAAATTCCGGCGCAGATGGCCATGACAAGGTCACTGAAAAGCACAGCCAGCGCCAGGGCATTCAGCAATATAAAACTTGCAATCCATGCGGCCCGCCTTGCCCCAAGCACAACCGCCAGCGTCTGCTTGCCTGTCCGCCTATCCCCCGCTTCATCCGGGATACCGGTCAGAATTCCCACGGCACCAAACGCCAGTCCGTAAACCGTCGGGCTGCTCCAGTGAAACTGCTCCGTTCCGGACAGGTAATGCCCCAGTATCCATAGTCCGGCACCGGCAATTACGGTTACCAGCACACTGCCAAGTGCGTTATTCTTCTGTGCCATTTTTCCAAGGTTGTAGAGAAACGCAGTTACAACAACCAAGCCTGCTGCGATCAGTAACAGGATCCAGTAACCGGCTGCAAAGAGCAAAAGGCTGCTGACCAGCAGCAGCCCATAAAAAAGAAAGTTCGCTAATCGTAACGATACTGCCCCTCGGTGCAAATAAGGCAGTTTCCGGTTTATTCTATCCGTATCGAAGTCTTTGACCTGGTTCTGGAGGTATACCGCCCCCATGAACAGCGACAGGCTGATACCGACCAGCCAACCGCTCAAGCCGGATTCCTTAAAAAGGCCTTCACCACGTGTGCCTGCAAGGATTACCGTCCAAACGGGAAACCACAACACCGGTCTCAGCGCGAAAAACGCATCGGGAATCGTCCAGGCGCTCCACTGCTGTGGTCTCGGCTGCATGATCCGTCAGCACTCGTGACGGCTTTTGCCGTTCATCTGGTCTTCTTCAATGGGCACAGGATAATTTCCGGTGAAACACGCCGTACAATATCCCTGGCCTTCACTCCGACGCACACTCTCCAGAAGACCATCTACCGACAGGTAGCCGAGTGTATCCACATGGATAAGCTCGCGTATGTCTTCCACTGTGCGTTCATGGGCGATCAGCTCTTCGCGAGTCGGGAAATCCATCCCATAATAACAAGGGAAGCGGATCGGAGGCGATGAAACCCGAACATGCACCTCTTTGGCGCCATGCGCGCGAAGCAAATCTGCAAGCTTGCGCAGGGTAGTGCCTCGCACAATACTGTCCTCGACTACCACTACCCGCTTGTCTTTCAACACCCCACCGACTGCGTTGAATTTCAGCTTTACACCCATCTCACGCATAGCCGGGGTTGGCTGAATGAAGGTACGGCCTACGTAGTGGTTACGAATCAATCCCAGCTCGAACCGCAGTCCGCTTTCAAGGCTGTAGCCTAGGGCCGCAGTATTGGAACTGTCGGGAACGGAAATAACAATATCAGCATCGGCCGGATGGTCACGATAAAGCTGCTTGCCCATTTTCCGTCGGCTTTTATCGACATATTCACCGAAGATCCGGCTATCCGGGCGCGAGAAATAAATCAGTTCGAAAATGCAGTGATGGCGTTCGATCTCATCAGCATACCGGATGCCACGCCAGCCATCCTTATCCGCAACAACAATCTCACCGGGTTCCACATCCCGTACGTATTCGTATCCCAGCAAGTCCAGCGCGCAGGATTCGGAGACAAACACGATGGAACCATTTTTCTCACCGATGCACAGGGGACGGAAACCATGCGGGTCACGTATGGCATACATGGCATCACGTGTCAACATGACCATGGAGAACGCGCCCTGAACTTGCTTCACCGCATCGATCAGCTTGTTGGTCAATCCCTTTTCATGGGAATGAGCCATCAGGTGAATCACGATTTCACTGTCAGTTGTGCTCTGGAAGATCGCGCCGTGTTCCTGAAGCCGGTCATGGATAGGACCGGTGTTCACCAGGTTTCCATTGTGTGCCAGCGCCACCGGTCCATCGCTCAGCATGACAGAGAATGGCTGAATGTTGAAGGGGCTCGAGCTGCCGGTTGTTGAATACCGGGTATGACCGATAGCCGCACGCCCTTCTAACTCGTGAATCTTCTCAGGTGTATTGAAGACGGTTGTAAGCACTCCCATGCCGAGGCGATGACGGAAGTTCTTTCCATCCGATGCAACAATCCCGGCCGATTCCTGGCCACGATGTTGAAGTGAATACAACCCGTGAAACACCATCTCAGCGGCGTTGTCGTCACCCCAGACTCCCATGACGCCGCAAAATTCCTTTATCTGTTCCGCACTCATACTATGTACTTCGTCTCCTCGAACTTGTCTGCGCCACTGTCGGTACATGCGGATCGCTGGTCTAACAACTCAACAATGTGATCACAAAGGAATTCGGTAATATCATGAAAGCTCTCGTCTACGGAACGCTGAAGGTTCAGACGTAACGCATTCCGCAAATTGATAAATACCGTATGCTTCTGTGAGTCCTTTAACACACGTAACACACCAAACTGCTGCAGTTCCTTGATCGCCAGTTGATTCATGGACAGCTCTTCTTCGCCACCGGCCTGCTTGAAAAGCTTTTGCAGGTTTGCTTCTGAAAGGTGAACAATGGACCGATCCGGTTCAAACAATCTCCCGGCATAATCCGGGTGAACCATGATAGCGTCCAGAAGTGTATTCGCGCTTGCGCTCAGTTGGACATTGGGAAGCTTGTTCTCGTATTTCATCACCCCGGCCGGCAATCCTGCCGAGACCTGCAAATACAGCAGGTATCCCCTGAACAGGTTGCTGTCCCGGATAACCACGGTAGGATTCAATAAATCGCCTTCATGAACATCAATCAATCCAACGAAAGAAAACTGTTTCAGCAGGGTTTGAACAGTTACCATCATCGGGGCAAGGATTTTCCCCATCTCTTCTACAATATCAGGCATGGTGCATTTCAGGATCGTCTCCTGCTCACCGGCTGTATTATACGCTGTCATCAACGCCAGCAGGGTTGAACTGATGCTGTATAACCTGCTCTGAGCTGTCGTACTCCGTACACAAAAAGGCCCGCCAATAGTCAGACGGCGTTGTATCCAGTCCTGCATCCAGTCCGGAGATTCTTCAAAGGCTACATCCAGTTCATCCAGACGTATGGTCCTGACCTTACAGTCATCCTGCGCAACGGCATCAATTCCCAGGCTGTTTTTACTCTTGATTCGTTCTGCGTATACGATTTCACCAGGCACCAGGACAGTAATGAACCCCGGGCTATCTGATTTTTTTCGCTTCAGATGCACCACACCTTCCAGGATCAGGTAAAGGACCGGATGTCCATCCTGCTCCTCCGGAAGCATACTCCCTGCTGCAAACACCTCGGTCGTTGCCATCGTCTCCCCCTGTTTGCCAGGTCTCCTACTCGATGATAACCGGGTTGCGTGAACGTTCCTTTTCTATCTCCGCCAGGATATCCTCATATCCTGAACGTCCCATCAAGGCATAGGTAGCCACTTTTCCCGCTTCAACGCCGGGTTGGTCAAGCGGATTCACTTCATACAATCCACCGGCGACCAACGCTGACACTTCCAGCATAAACATGAGCTGCCCGATGGTCGAAGGCGATACCTCATCCAGCTTGATCGCCATATTAGGACGATGGGCCGCCGTTAGAGCATGCTGTGTAGCCTCCGCTTCCGCCACCAACAACCGTCCCAACGTCTTATCCGCCAAATATTCAGTTGTCTCAATGTCATGATAATGACGTCCGATTTTCACTTCCTTGCGATATTCGCCCGGGAAGATGAAGGTGAACGTCTTGTCATGCGGGCCTTCCACATAAAGCTGTACCTGGCTGTGCTGATCGGTAGCTCCGAGCGCCGCCAACGGGGTTGGTCCGCAGAACACCGCTTCATGCTTCATGTTGAATTTCTTGCCCAGCGACTCAGCCCAAAGCTGCTTGAACCAGTCTGCGACCGGCTTCAGCGCGTTGGCATAAGGCATCATGACATGGATATGTTTTTCACGTTCGGTATGCGCCAGGTACTGCAACAAAGCGTACACGGCAGCCGGATTGGCCTGCAAATCGCGGTTGAAGCATTTCTCGCGTTGCAGTAAGGCGCCCTCAAGCACCTGCGAGATATCGATTCCGACAAGCGCGGCCGGAAGCAATCCAACCGGTGTGAATACGGAAAAACGTCCCCCGACACCGGCCGGGATATTGAATGAACGAATGCCTTCGCTTCGTGCGATCTGGCGCAGATTCCCTTTCGATGGATCTGTGATGAACACCAAATGGGAAGTGTACTGATCCTTGAGCGCTTCTTTCAACGGTGTCAACACGGCAAAGAACGAGGCCATTGTCTCGGCCGTCCGGCCTGACTTGGTGATCACACAATAAAGGGTTTCCTCAGGAGGACAGACCTCCATCACGGCATGCAACAATTCCGGGTCAGAATTATCCGGCACGAACAAGCGCAAACCATCGCGCTTCTCATCGGGAAGCTGATTCCAGAGCTGAGGTTTCAGAGCTGATTGAAGCGCGGTTCCTGCCGAGGAGGATCCGCCAATGCCAAGCACGACGACATTCCGGAATTTCCCCTTTGCCTTTTCAGCAAAGTCAAGGATTTTATCCACCACGTCCGTGCTGTCCGGCAAATCAAAAAGGGGCATATCGCCAGCTCCATGCCTGGCTTCAAGCCCCTGTAATATCGCTTCAGCTTTGGGCCAGGCCGCCTCAATGTCATCCAGGGTAATGCCATGTTCTATTCCCACGACATCGGATAACATGCGCGTTATGTCCAACCGCAACCGATGACCCATAGTTCTGCCTCAGTTTTCTGGAACGAACGAGCGGTTCATTTCACCCAAATGAACCACCAGCGCTTTTACGCATGCGAAAGCGCCCGAATTGCCGTACCCACTCCCAATCCCAAAATCTTCGCTGCATCACCTCCATTAATAACCACTTCAACCGTCTGCTTGCTGCCAACGAGACAGATCGTTTCCCCGGGATTTCCCTGGGAGAAGGTATCGACCACGCGTGGGCGAGTACCGGCGATCTGTATCGTATGATCTACCAGTGCTTCAGGCGGCAGATTGGTGATCAGGTTGCCAAAACGGTCAACCAGCATCACACGTCCGATGTACCCGTTGGCTTCCATTTCAGGATGCACCTGGGTAATCTTATGCCATTCAGTCATTTCCGGGCCAACTTCGCTCAGGGGCATCCCGGTCGCCAGGCGTGCGGCTACCGGAGCGAAAATGTCACGTCCATGGAATGTGTTTGATATGGGTTTACGGAACAGATCTTCATTGGTCACCTTGCGCACTTCATGAACTGGTCCACGCTCCAGCAAGGGATGCAACAGACCATTATTCGGCGCCAGGAACATATGGTCGCCTATTCGTGCTGCAAGGATCTCACGATGTGAGCCTACTCCCGGATCGACAACAGCCACATGCACTGTTCCGGTCGGGAATTGATTATGGTCATGCAGCAATAGAAAAGCCGCTGCGTGAATCTCACCAGGAACCAGGTTATGGCACAGGTTTACAATATGAACACTTGGATCAACAATGTAAACAGCGCCATGCAAAAGTCCGACATAATCATCTGTCAGACCGAAATCCGTTGTAAAAGTTACAATGCCGCTTGGTTTGCACGCCGTCATGCTAGAATTCCACCTTTGGAGCCTGCGCCGCTTCCTTCGGCGCTTCGAAAAAATCGCGCTTCTCAAAACCGAACATCCCCGCGAATAACGCCCCGGGGAACTGGCGAATCTTCTTGTTGTACACCTTCACCGTTTCATTGTAACGGTTACGTGCGACATTGATCCGGTTTTCCGTTCCGGCAAGCTCATCCTGCAAGGCAGTAAAATTCTGGTTGGCTTTCAGGTCAGGGTACGCTTCGACCACGACCATCAACCGTGACAATGCAGAACTCAGTTCGTTCTGGGCAGCCATCTGTTCCGGGACCGTCCCCGCGCCGCCAGCTTTGGCACGAGCTTCGGTTACCGCAGTCAATACGCCTTCTTCATGCTCAGCATAGCCCTTGACCGTGTTCACCAGGTTGGGAATCAGATCCATGCGGCGCTGGTAGGCGCTCTGCACATTTGCCCAGGAATTGGACACCTCTTCATCCAATGCAACAATGGAGTTGTAGTTACCGAAAACCCAGCCGCCAATGATAAAAATGACAACCAGGACAACACCAAGGATAATCCATATTTTCTTCACAGTTCACCCCACACTTGTCGACTGTTCAGCAACAGCAGATCAGCCTCCCAACTGATCCGCATACTTCGCAAGCATATCCACATGCTTCAGCGTTTCAAGCAACAGTTCCCAGGCAGCGTTCCGGTTCATCGCTTTTCGTTCCCGTCGCATCTCTTCCAGCTTCAGGAATGTATCCGCATTCACACCGGCCAGCCCTGCTCCCTGCTTCAGGACTTCACGTTTGGCCCGGGGCACTTCTTTTCCGTTTATCACCAAAAGCGCCTGGGATACTGCAACCCAGGTCGGGACACTCATCGCCAGCAGGTTCCGCATGTCCGTCGTATTTCCACCACGCTCCAGCGCGGCCTGCCTGAGCTGCACCCATTTGCCTTTTACTTCACGCTCCACCTGAATTCGCAGGTGTTCGTTCTCAAAGTTCAATTCGGACAGAAGATCGGAACCATGCAGCGTCTCATGGAAAAGCTTCATATCCAGAAATTCAATCGGGAATACATCTACAGTACTTGTGATATATCCTTTCGACATCACCAGCGGAATAGCGAAGCCTTTTTTAAACCAGCGCCCTGCAATGGTAGAAGCTTCCGGCCAACGGTCGTAAAGTTCTCCGGATTTCACCTGCAACATCAGGTTAATGTCGCTGGATTTTCCGGCATGTTCATCACGTGCTGTCGAACCATACAGGTAAACCGCCTCGAGGTTTTCCCCCCAGTACGATTTCCATACCTGCACCATATTATCTATTTTGCTTTTCAGTGCGCTATCCATGAATCAGAAACCTCCTCGTCCGGCTCCTCCGCCGCCAAAACCACCACCGCCAAAACCGCCGAATCCACCGCCAAAACCTCCGCCACCGCCGCCCCAGCCACCGCGACGTCCGCCCATCATCGAACCAAGCAGCATGCCGAACAACATGGATCGGCCAAGCGGCGAACGTGACATGATGAGGAAGATGATGATCATGATGATCAAACCGATTATCTTGCTCGGCGTCAACTCATCATCCCCTGCACGTACCTGACGAGGCGCTGGCGCACCAGTCAGTGTAACATCGGGCTCAACAATATTGACAATGGTCGAAACAGTTCCGGCAAAGGCTTCCAACATCCGGTTCTGTTTGATAAGGGGAATGGTCACCTGGTCCAGGATACGTCCGGCTTTGGCGTCGTTGATATCCCCCTCAAGACCATATCCCGTTGCGAGATAGATATTTCTACGCTGTGTGGTTTTGAACAGGATCAGGCAGCCACGATCTTCGCCCTTGCGTCCGATTCCCCACGCATGTGCCAACTCAACCGCGTAGGCTGAAATATCCTGACCTTCCGGTATCTCGTCCATGGTCACAATGGCGATCTGGATATTGGCTTTACGGCTGGCTTCCTGGCACAACGCCTCAAGACGGCTCTGTTCGCGTGCGCTCATGATCCCGGAGAAATCATTCACCAGGCCATCCGGTTTCGGATACTCCCGGGCAAAAACATTTCCCGAAATGAATACCATTCCGGCAATAAAAACCAACACAACAAGTTGCAACGCTTTCTTGCAGTCAGGTTTTTTCAAAGTTCTTCACCTTTTACTGGTTCGCTTTCTTGCGAGAACTCATCCTCTGCTGCTTCAGGCTCTGCTTCAGAATCGCTTTCCATATTCGGTTTCAACAGACTTGGCTTCAGCAGCATCAGCAGAATCAGTATAGTAATCCCAACCGAGATAAACGAATCCGCGACATTGAATACATACCAACGCGGCATCAAAAAATCAGGCAGGTCAACATCAATAAAATCGACCACATACCCGAACCTGATCCGGTCTATATTGTTGCCAATCGCCCCCCCGACAATTCCGCCAAGAATCAGGCGGATGCCAAGCGGCTCATTCTTGATTTTCCACAAAATGAACACGAATAACAGCATGGCAGCGAAATTCAATCCTACCAGCACCCAACGTCCGCCAACCGGGGGCATACCGAACACCATGCCCGTGTTCTGAACATAAGTCCAGCGCACGATATCGCCGATAAACCGGATACGTTCATGCAGGTCCATATTCGACAGCACCAGCGCCTTGGTGCCCTGATCCAGGATCAGGACAAAGACTGCCAGCATCCAGGGCAGGTACAGTTTCCAGGGAGACTGCACTTGCCCGATCGAATAGGCGGACTCGGCTTCGATCACCGGCATATGGGCATCAGCCTGGTGCTCATCCGGTGATGTTCCCATGCTTTCTATCTGCTCAGGTTCGTTCACCTGATCTGCTTTTTCAAAATCGCTCAAAGTGGTTTGACCTCAAACCATGCTTTCCGGTCATTGATCTTGACCAGATCGTTTTCATGTGTCAAATCGCCGACTTCCATCTCGTTGGCAAGCACTTCATTGGCAAGGATTTCGCCGTAAGTTTCCAAGGCTCGACGCACACGTTCATCCGCTTCAACGGCCAGAACGATGCGCTGCGTGACTTCCAGGTCCATCTCCTTGCGACGATTCTGTACCTTGTTCACCAGCTCACGCACGTACCCCTCATCCAGCAGGTCATCATTGGTGCGCGTATCCAGGAACACTGCCTGCCCGCTCTCTTCCTTGGCAACGAAATAATCCGGTACGATCTCATCCAGCAGCGCCATGTCCGGCTCAAAGGTCTCGCCATCAATAACCACAGCTTCACCCTTGCGCCATATAGCGATCATGTCCTGATCAGCAGCGGCTATCTTCCCCGCCCAGACCTTGCCCTCTTTGCCGAAACGTGGACCAAGCAGCCTGAAGTTCGCCTTTGCTTTGAACTCGACCAGTTCATCACGACCGCCGACAAAAGTGATCGCCTTGACGTTCAGTTCGTCAATGATCAAGTCGCCAAGTTCATCCACTGCAACCTTATCCTGATCGGACGCGCCCGCGACAATCAAAGCCGGCAATGGCTGGCGTACTTTGATCTTCGCCTCGTTACGCGCCGCATGTCCCAGCGAGACCAGCGTGCGAACCACATCCATTTTGGTTTTCAATTCATCGTTCTGCCAGGAAGGATTGACCTTCGGCCAATTTTCCAGGTGAACCGAATCTTTCGCGCCGTCCACATGCCCCAGTACCAGGTTCCGGTACATCTCTTCCGTCATGAAGGGGGCAAACGGGGCCATTACCTTGGTAAGCCCGGTCAACACCTGGTACAACGTACGGTAAGCGTTCGCCTTGTCCGATTCCTGCTCACTCTTCCAGAAACGGCGGCGGCTTCTTCGAATGTACCAGTTGGTCAAACGGTCCGCGAAATCCGTAATGGATGCAGCGGCCGGCATGACATCATAGTTTTCCAGACGGTCGGTAACTGTAGCAACCATATCGTTGAAACAGGTCAGAATCCACTTATCCAGCAGGTTGTCCGATGTTCCGGCCATGTTCTCAGCAGTCGGTTTCCAACCATCGATATTCGCGTAGGTGACGAAGAAACCGTAAGCATTCCACAACGGGATAAAGATCTGGCGCAACGATTCCTTCAACGGTTCTTCACCGAAACGAACCGGCAGCCAGGGATTGTTCCTGAAGATGGACCAGCGGACAGCATCCGCCCCGTACTTATCCATCATCGGAACCGGCGGAACGACGTTACCCTTGGACTTGGACATCTTCTCACCGGTCTCATCCAGAACGAGATCAGTACAGATGACTGTCTTGTAACTGCTCCAGCGGTCCCTGTCCTCATCGCCTCGCGCTATTGCCAGCATTGTGCTGCAAGCCAGCAGGCTGTAGAACCAGCCACGCGTCTGATCCAGACCTTCACAAATGAAATCTGCCGGATACTGGCTGTTCACATGCTCAACGGAACCTGCCTGCGCCGGGTAGCCAACCTGCCCCCAGGGCATGATACCCGCATTGAACCAGGAATCCAGAACGAAATCTTCACGGCGCAGCTCACGTCCGCTTTCACTGATCAGGACGATCTCATCAATACCCGGCTTGTGCAGGTCTGCATCCGGTTCAAATGGCTTCTGGCCGCTTCGCAGCAAATGTTCGTTCAACTCGGCAATGGAACCGACCACAATCGCTTCTTTGTCGTCATCACTGCTCCACACCGGCAGCGGGCTTCCCCAGAAGCGTTCACGGGTGATGTTCCAGTCGATCACATTTTCCAGCCACTTGCCGAAACGCCCGTCACGGATGTGTCCCGGCACCCAGTTGATACGTTCATTCGCTGCCAGCATCTGCTCACGCATCGCCGTGCTACGGATAAACCAACCGGGACGTGGGAAATACATCAACGGACTGCCCGTCTTGTAATGGAACGGGTAGGTGTGTCCGTGTTTTTCCTTGCCCAGCAGCAGGTTACGTCCGGCTAGATCTCGGAGAATACCGATCTCAAGATCTTCGTCCTTGAACCATTTTCCGGACCATTCCCCTACCCCATCAACAACATGTCCATGCGCATCGACACGCAGGATCGAGGGCATGTTGTTTGCCTTCATGATCCGGTGGTCATCCTCGCCGTACGGGGCAAGGTGAACCATGCCAGTACCATCTTCGGTGGTCACATATTCATCGGCGATGACTGTGTGCCCACGCTCGCCTTCCGGGAGATTCTGGAATGCCCACAGCGGCTCATAGGCCATGCCCGCGAGGTCCGTCCCTTTCATCTCCGCTTCGATCTCGTATGCTCCGAGGAAATCCTTCAAGGCTTCGAGACGGGCACGTGCGACGATCAGATGCTCACCGGCCTTGACACCCTTGGCGTCTTCGGTGATACGAATTTTCACATAAGGAATCGATGGGCCAACAGCAATGGCGATGTTGGACAACAGCGTCCAGGCAGTCGTGGTCCAGGCGACGAGGAAAGTGTTCTCTTCCCCCTTTACCCGGAATTTCGGGAACAGGGCGATTTCGACGACGTCTTTATACCCCTGCGCAACTTCGAAGTTGGACAGAGTGGTTCCCTGCTTCGGACACCAGGCGCTGATACGGTAGTCCTTATACAGGAAACGATCACCACCGAGCAGGTTTGCAGAATTGCGGAACTCTTCGGCTACCTGTGTATCCCAAGCCTGTTTCAACACCCACCAGTCAGATTGGATATAGGATGTGGTGTAGGTGGCGTAAAAATTATCCAGGTCCACAAAACGACCAAGACGTTTGATCGCTTCGTTCCAGGTTTCCTTGAACCGGAAAACGACGCCACGGCAATGGTCTACATATTTCTGTACGCCATAGGCCTCGACATCACGCTTGCTCTCAAGCTTGAGGTCGCGGTCTGTTGTCAGTTCTACCGGGAGGCCATGCGTATCCCAGCCAGCCTTACGCAGCACCCGCATGCCCTGCATGGTCTTATAGCGTGGCCAGAGATCTTTCAGGGCGGACTGCATCATATGCCCGACATGAGGCGGTGCGTTGGTCCCTGGAGGGCCATCATAAAAAACAAAGTCCTCACATCCTGAGCGCTCGTCCATGGAACGCTGGAAGATGTTGTTATCATCCCAGAACTTCAGAATACGGTGATCCAGCGCCGGGAAATCCGGGGGATTCTGAACCGTTGCGAATGTGGTTTTCTTATCCGTAGCCATCGTTTCGTCGTGCTCTAACTTACTTGTTGTGTTGCCTGTATGGGTTACAAATCAAAATGTGTTTTTCGTGCATCCTTGTCGCCACTATCCCCATGCGAGGTTGCGCCGGGTTTCTGTTTCTGGAACCAGCCGGAATCAGCGTTTTGGGGTGTTCCTGCCGGTCTTGCCGGAGCCGGTTGCGTTGCTGGACGGGTAGGTTGCTGAGGTTGAACCCCGCCACTGCCTGTCGTTCTAAACCGTTGTGCCGCAACCTTTGCCGCCTGCCGTCTCGGCGCTTCCGGTTCAGCTTTGGCTACCGGCGCCTGTTCCTGTTGGACTGGAGCAGTTGCTTCTACTTGCTGTTCAACCGGGGCGCCCACGGTTTTTACCGGACTCACCTTTTTATTCGCCTTGATACGGTCAGCAGCCTGGGCCAACTTCTTCATACTGACCCCAAGCTCCTCCGTGGGATCTTCTTCTTCAAGGATCTGCACCAGTTCAAGCTGGCTGCCCAGAATGTGATGCATCTTCACCAGAAAGCCCTTGCGAAGACCATCCAACCGGTGTATTTCTTCCAACAGGCGATGATGACGCTTCTTCGCCTCATGGATCATGCGTTCCGCCTCAAACTGGGCCTTCTGCTTGATGTATTCCGCCTCCTCCAGCACCTTCTCTGCCTTCTGCTGCTGGATCTGATGCACGTCATACATCGAGTCTTTCAAATCAGATTGTGAAGTCTCATACTCGTCCACCTTGCTCTTGAGATGATCCATCTGCTTCTTCATCTCCTTGGCACGGTTCAGCAGCCCTTCATATTCATCAGCGATCATCGTCAGGAAACTGCGGACTTCGTCCACATCATACCCGCGTACCGCTTTTTTGAACTCCTGCTTACGAATATCAAGCGGTGAAATCTTCATGTATGTCCCTCCGCTCTACGTAAAAAGGTTTACTTGTCGTTGCTATCTAATTGTTTATCAGTAATTTCGAGGCCCAAAGATCGCTGTCCCGACCCTGACCATGGTGGAGCCCTCGGCAATGGCTATTTCCATGTCATCGGTCATGCCCAGTGAAAGTGTCTTCATGGATACATTGGCGATGTGTTGTGATTCAATCTTTTCCGCCAGTTTTCTCACCGATGCAAATGCGGATGCGATCTCAACCTCATCATCCGTATTGGGTCCAATCGCCATCAAACCGTCAATGTGAAGCGAAGAATATTCCGCACAGGCTTCTACCATTTCCATGACGTCGTCAACCGGAAAACCAAACTGCGAATCCGCCTCTGCAATGTTCACCTGCAACAGGCCATGCGCCGCGATACCCATTTCTCCGGCAATGCGTTCGACACGATCCACCAGTTTTGCTGAATCAAGGCTCTGGACAAATGAAAACTGTTCCAGCACTTTCCGAACTTTGTTCGACTGCAAATGCCCGATAAAATGCCAGATCGGGCGTGGATTCTCCGGCAGCAACAACTCCGCAACCCGATCAATTTTCTCAGGCGCGCCCTGTAGTTTGTTCTCGCCGAACATCGTCTGCCCGGCCTGGACCGCTTCCACCACCATCTCGGCCGGTTTCGTTTTGGAAACCGCTAACAACTGTATCTCTGACGGCTCTCGTCCTGCTTTTACGGCAGCATTCGCAATCTGTTCCCGTACAAGCAGCAACCGTTCTGCAATGCTCAAAACACCCTCCTTCTCAGAGATGAGTAATATAGACCTCCGGCTGAACTCAAAGCAAGGTTGACACATATACTCAAAGGCTTGTAAATCCTGATCATTTCAATTGCTTACCAACCTGAGATCTCGTTGGTTTTATCGGCAGGCATACTTCACCTTTTCTCTTCCCTTCTTGTATCACGGGTGGAGTTGAGCGTTATTTTATGAATGGGGATTGTGTCAAGAATATCTACCCTTGACCGGGAGCAGGATACGACACTCCAGCGCCATACAGAGTTAGAAATACCAAACAGTGTTTCTTTTCTATCGCTCTGCCATTACTTTTATATATACCATTGAAACCGGTACGATACGAGGATTACCCGCCATGAAGAAGCGACTCATCAACCTCACAGTGATGTCAGGACTTCTCCTTATCCTAGCGCATACTGCCCTTTCCATGCCTTTCAGGATTGACCGGGACCATTATCACCCTGTTCCCGTCCTGAATGAACTGGACACTGTACGTACTGATCTTGCTGTCATTCCGCATCTGTATACTGTCGATCTGGCGTTTGATTTTGAAGAATCGACATTCCAGGGACATGTCTATATTGATTTGCAAAACTGTACAGGAACGGACCTGGACACGATTGTCCTGGACGCTGCCAGTAACACCTTGACTATTGAATCCGTGACACGCACATCCGATGGGCAATCGCTGGACTTTACCCATGCCAACGACCGGCTTGTGATCTCTTACGCTTACGGTATCTGGTCCGATCTGGAAATCAGAATAGCGTTCAGTGGTACTGCGGGCACTGTCGATGGGCCTTTTGGTGATATGGGATTATGGATGCACACAAACACACGCCGTGCTTACACCTTCTTTTTTCCCGACGGCGCTCACGCAGTTTTCCCCGTGTTTGATGATCCTGCCTGCAAGGCGCCGATTACCTGGGAACTGATTGTTCCTGCCGATCTGGATGCTGTCGCCAATGGTTACCTGTATTCCGAAGACCAGGTTGGAGGTATGGCGCATTATGTGTGGGTGGAGGAGAATCCGGTCTGCACCAGCGAAATGGGATTCTGCATCGCTGATTATGCTGTCATCACAGCCCAGACCGATCCTTTTCCGATCCGCTATTATGTCTATCCGGAAGACTCCACCATTGCCGCATTTGACCTGGCGCGTGTACCGGAAGCGGTTGGTGTTTTCGAAGAGGCATTTGGACGTGATTATCCCTTCTCAGAATTGAAGATCGTGGAATGTGGCGTCTTTGGTGGCAACGGCGGCCAGGAGCACCAGACCATGGTTTCCCTGGGACACAACATGATAACCGGCAATCGTGCCTATGAAAGCATCATCGTCCATGAGGTCTCCCACCAGTGGTTTGCCGATCTGCTCACCCCGGTAGACTGGGACCATTTCTGGCTGAATGAGGGCTATGCCGTTTATTCGGAAGCTTTGTGGGCAGAGCACCTGGGAGATTTCAGTGATTATTTGAGCGCTATCCATTCTGACCGTAATGAATACATGAGCTGGTTGAATGCCGGGAACGATCAGGCATTGGTCAATTCGGACTATTATACAACCATGAACTCACCTCTCCCCTATGAACGTGGCGCGGTCATGCATCATATGCTGCGCATGCGCTACGACATGGAAACCTTTACGGAAGTGACTGCTGCATACATTTCGGCATTTGAAGATGAATATGTCAGTACCGAAGACCTTCGTGAAACCTGGATTGAAATCACCGAAGATGAAACATTGCCGAGATGGTTCGATGAATGGATCTGGCGTGGAGAATGCCCGCTGATTCACTGGACGACCAACGAAGACGGAACTGTACTGTACACTGCTCAAATACTGGATGATGCGAGCAGCCCGGATCATGGACAGTATTATTACTCGCTGGACTTGTTCTACGGCGACGAGAATGTCCAACAAAGAGTAAACTGGCCGAATAACCAGCCTACGTTTGCCTGGACACTTGCAGACTGGTCGCCTACGGAACCGGAAAACCCGAGGCTGATGCCACGTGATGAAGCCCTGGTGCGAAGCGTACACCGTGATGATATCACAGCCCCGGATTTGCAGTTCAGGATACGCCTTGCCGATGAAAGCGACCGTCCTGATAATGTCCTCCAGGCTGGTGAGACCGCTACGCTACAGGTGTATGCCACCAACATGGGGCTCCCGCTTACGAATGCCACATGGCAGCTTGCTCAAAACCCGGAAAGCATCACATTCCAGCCTTCGGCCGGCAATGTTGATGACCTGTCTTTCCTGCAACCGGAAACGCTTATCCTTGAGATTGAAGTAAGTAACTCCGGTCCTGAAGAGCCTGCTTATGCAGGTGCGAACCTGGCGATTGCGGCTGAAGATTATACCTCCAACTGGTCATTTAGAATTGCGACAGGACGTCCGGAAGTTCTCCTGATCGAGGACGGTGTGGATGGCGCTATTGATACGTTAATCCAGGTGCTTGAACCTGCCGGTATTGTCTGGGGAACCCCCAACGTGGATCTGGATCAGCTTCCCTCAGATATGTTTCTCACGGAAGCAGTGATGATTGAAGTGGATGGACGGTATTCCGAATTCCTCTTCACCACCGCTGATACCGCATTGCGTCGCTGGGCAACCATGGAAGGCAGCACCTGCATTTCCGGTGAATTTGTGAACCTGATCTATGCGGACGCATCCCCGGAATGGCTGGGCGGAATTGCCGGTGAATGGCTGTCACAGGTCAGCGGCACCGCGTTTGTAGGTCTGGAGAATGATGAAATAGCTGATGGAAGGCTGGTTGTCGGGTATAACATGTCCGGCATTTCCGACTGCTCGGCTTGTTGCGGTGGCCCGAATCATTTCCTGACGCCAACCGGAACGGCCGTTGCGGCGCACGGGCAATACGCAGGACGTGTGGTGGGCTATGGAATGCCGTTGCACAAGCTGCATAACAGCACTCCAGCCACGATGACACGAGATGAATTGATCCTTCGAACGGCGCTATACCTGCTGGGACGTGACACCTTTGTTGAAGGTGAACAAGTTGCTACGCTTCCCGGAGATTTCGCTGCCGAAGTGTATCCTGTACCCTTTAACAGTCAATTCACAATTAAAGTGTATCTTCCTGTGACAGGGCCGCTTGATATAACCATGTTCAACATACTGGGACAACAGGTAAAGTCATTTGGCGCAAAGAACCTCACCGCTGGACGTCACCTGTTGACCTATGACGCTTCCGACCTGGCTTCCGGCCTGTATCTGGTTCGAGTGAAATCAGGCGAACATTCAATCATTCTGAAGAATACGCTGATAAAATAAGCTCACTGAGACAGCATAAAACGCAATCAGCCATTTTTAACACATCGGTGTTGTTTTAATTTACTTTGATTAAGCTGTTGCTCCAGTTTTTGACCTTCAGAGGCATTGACAGGTATTGACATTGAAGCAACAACAAAACAGCTTGCTGCGAGCTTGATAACGGAAGTTTCATTTCATTGGGGCGGTCATGAAGAACGAAGTGCATGCTGCTATTGATAAACGTCCTGATTCTGCGTTCCAGCATCACCAGTCCATGACTTCACCTATCGTATTCTACGAAAAGCCTTCCGACTGCCGTGGGATCATTCTTCACATTGAAGACGAGATGCAGGTTGCCAGGCTCGTTAGTTTAACGCTTAATCGAAATAATCTTCATGTTATCACAGCGGACGATGGTCTGGAAGGAATAGACATTTACAAAGAGATGGGCGATGAAATAGATCTTGTTCTTTTAGACATCCAATTACCGGGCATGAAAGGTGACGAAGTCTTTCGCAGAATTCGTAAAATTAATCCAGCTTCCAGGTTCCTGGTTGCCAGTGGGTATACCGAAGACAATATAGTTGATATGTTCAACCAGCAACATATCGAGGGTTTTCTACAGAAACCATTTACTCCTTCCATGTTGCTCGATGCTATAAATAGCGTAATGGGGTAAGAAAAAGGGGCTGCTTACAAGTATTTGTGCATATTATCGGCGAGCACGTTTCGTCAGGTCTTGACGTTATGCCTTTTTCTTGTTCTTCTCCGCAATTTCAGACACTTGTCCGACTCACACCTGCTATTCCGCGTGATTTTCGTCATCTGTCATCACGTTGTGACCTGACGACAGCGAGAATGCTGATACTGGTGGCAGGTCACAACGCGACAATAACAGGACGAGAGGTGGTTTCAGTATCATCGTGCATTCAGGAAAACATTGTGAAAGCCGAAAACAGAATGTCGCGTCAAGACCTGCCACAACATTGCCCGGATGCACAAATTCTTGTGAGGAACCGAAAAAGGGACAAACCATCTCGGCTCGTCCCCATTGTTCATCTGCTGTAAATCCCTACAGAAACAAATCCAGATTTTCTTCCAACCATCTGGCCTTTTCCTGCGCGACTCGATTCATCAAACGGATAGCAGGTTGTTGATTTACATCGTACTCACAAATCCTCGTCAGCAATTCACGGGCACGCTCTTCATCAAACTGTTTCAACGCAACAAACTTAACCTCAAACAGATCGGCCAGCAGGAAGCCATCACCGGTCAGCTCGCGTTGACGATCAATATGCGCCTTGGCCTTTCCCAGGTCGCCACCGAACATCCTGGGTAGCGCCCCATAATAACCGCAATAAAACAGGTGTGCTCCGGCGAAATAAAACGCTTCGTCACGATCCAGCACATAAGCCATCAACTTCTCAACATTGGGCAGGTCGGCGACAAGACTCACATCGTCAATGTTGAGCATGATCGCCGAGCCCCAGGAATTCGCCAGCCAGAAAACACCGGGGACGGCCTTGTCAGGCAAGTCTTTCGCAGTAGCCTCGAACTCGTCCATGGATTGAATCGCCAGCAGATCTATTCCTGTTGTCAATTCCACCCATCGGTTTGCATAATCACTGGCGCGCAGATAAAGCGCAGTCGCCCGCACAGTGTCCTGGTCCTCTACAAATCCCAGGGCATAGCTGGTGAATCCCTGCGCCGCCAACAGGAGAAGTTTTTTGTTCTCAGGATCAGCCTGAAGCAAGCCTTCAAGCAGTTTCAGGTCGGATTCGATCGCTGTCTGCGCCAGGGGCAGATCGCCTTCCATCATCAGCGCCTCAAAAGCGCCGTCCAGAATTCCCCCGGTAGAACGGACGACCAGTTTCTGCATGCTGCACCCGTTCATGGCAAGAGCCAGCATGATGATCACCACCAGGAAGGTCAACCGTGACTTCAGCTTCATCGTTTGCATCCTCAGTGCAGGTAAATCAGCGTTCTCTATAGCACAATTTTCGCTGCTGCATTCGCCACTTCGGGTACCGCTGCACGGATCAGCGAGTGGAATTTCCCCTCTACCAGCGCGGCAACCTCTGTTACTTCTTCATGGGCCAACGGCTTATCCGACAATCCCGATGCGAGGTTGGTAATGCAGGACACGCCACAAGCCGGCAGTTTCAAACGTGCTGCGGTAATGACCTCGGGAATGGTTGACATACATGCTGCTGAAACACCCAACTGCTTCAGCATACGAACTTCAGCAACTGTCTCATAGGTCGGCCCGGACCAACCGCCCAGGATACCATGTTTCAGGACAATTTTCTGCGCTAATGCAGCCTGCTCGATGGCAGCACGCAGTTCCGGATGATAAGCCCGGCTCATGTCCGGGAAACGGTCGAAGCCCCAGGTTTGACCGATGAGCGGATTCGTGCCCATCAGGTTGATATGGTCCGTAATCAGCATCAGGTCGCCAGGCTGAAAATCGTCGCCCAGCCCACCGGAAGCGTTGGTGACAATCAGGGCTTTCACACCCAAAGTAGCCGCAAGACGTACCGGAAAAACCACCTGCGCCATCGGGTAACCTTCGTAATAGTGGACACGTCCCTGGAACACCAGGACTTTTATACCGTCCACCTTTCCCGCAACAATCTTTCCGGCATGACCTTCAACCGTGCTGACCGGATACCCTTCGATCTCGTTTGTGGGCAGGACAACCTTGTCTTCCACATCTTCGGCGAAAGACCCCAAACCGCTCCCAAGAACCAGGGCAATTTCAGGCTCAAGCTGAATCTTGTCGGCTACAAAACGTGCAACGCTTTGAATTCCCGGATCACGTGTATCACGCATATCACTCTCTCCTGTTTTCGGACTGTTACACTTCCGCAATACTGAACAGTTTCATTCTCAGCAAGACGTTCTCCATCTCAATCGTAATACCAGTAGCGTTAATAGGTACAAAGGAAAGTGATAAAACGCAATGATGAATTATCGCTGTATCCTCCTGTACGGTGGAAATTACCGATTTATCCGCTTACTTTTCTCGCTTCAACGGAGATGCGGAATGCCCGATTTTTTCGAGATACATGATGAATCTGCTCTGGTGCCCGGCGGCCTTTTCGGTCCTGAGGTGGGCTGGATACGTGAGGGATGGACTGTTATCGGCGTGGATGAAGCCGGACGCGGTCCCCTTGCCGGACCGGTTGTGACGGCGGCAGCGGCGTTTTCCCCTGATGTTATCATCGAAGGTATCGGCGATTCCAAACAACTGACCGCAAAAAGGCGTGAAGAACTCTTCCCGGTTATCTGCGAAAAAGCGCTTGCCTGGTCCATCGTTGAATCCAGCCCGAAGCGGATTGATGAAATCAATATCCTGATGGCAACGCGTGAAGCGATGGCCCAAGCGGTAAAAGAAGTCGCGGAAAAGCTGAAAGTCGATAACCCAGGCGTGTTTGTTGATGGTCGTATTCCACCGCTGGCGGTTGGGCATCAGGTGAACCTGATAAAAGGTGACGGCAGAAGTTTCTCCATTGGCGCGGCCTCTATCCTCGCCAAGGTTTATCGTGACAGAATCATGGTCGAAATGGATAAGAAATACCCGGAATACGGATTCGCACAGCACAAGGGGTATGGAACAAGATTGCATGTTGAAGCAATTCGGAAACACGGACGCTGTGCGATCCACCGCGTTTCCTTCAGACTGAAGCAGCTCGGGGAAAAGTAGCTCGCCCCTGCCTCCCCTCGAAACACTTCTTAATACTCAGTTATCCCAGCTCGACACGTGAATTTACTATACTTCATGGAACAAGCTTTCGATCATAACAGGAGAATCCAGCGATGGCCGAACCGAAGATTGCCGAAAACAAACCGAAAAACATGACGCTGAAGCCCGGAACCTACTACTGGTGTTCCTGTGGACATTCCAGCAACCAGCCTTTCTGCGACGGAACCCATAACAAGGTTGAGGGTGGATTCGCCCCGGAGAAATTCGAAATCACGGAAGAAAAGGAAGTATGGCTTTGCATGTGCAAGCACACGAAAAATAAACCGTTCTGCGATGGTTCTCACAACAAACTGTGATCACAATTGACTTGGAAATCACAACGCGGACATGAAATCTGCCCGCGTTTTCTATTTGCTATTGAGCGTACGGTGTATCCGTGATGTACTGATGCAGGTAACGCGCCTCCGTCCTGTATTTCTCAGAGGTAGCCTTCACCAGATCCCCGATGGAAACAAGGCCAATGAGCTTCCCTTCTTCCAGGATCGGAAGGTGACGCACTCGCTGATCCGTCATCACCGCCATCGCCTCTTCCACCTTATCGGCTGGCAGACCGACAACAAGATCACGTGACATGTAATCATCAACCACCGCAGCGCCAGGATCAACATTCTCCGCAGCAGTAATGCGCAGGTTATCACGTTCCGTAAAAATCCCGAGCGGGTTCCGGTCAATGTCAACCACCAGCACCGCGCCGACCTTCTTCGCAACCATCAAACGTACAGCGTCAACCACATTCCCGCCGGAGCTGATCTCAACAACCTCACCGCCCTTGGCTTTCAACACATCCTGTATAAACATGGGTTACCCCTTTTGTTGTATGTTGAACGATTGTGTTTCGTGTATAAAATTAGATGAATTCCAAACAAGTTTGGTAGCCCTAATTTTCATTTTCTAACTTTTGGAGAGACAATTCTTTATGCTATGAGTTTCACAAGAATCGCAATAAGTCCAGTTTTATTAGCCCATTAGCAGGATTTACGAAAAATCTGCCCCTCGAAGTCGGGAGACAGCTTATTTCCATGCTTGCACATACTGTAAGGATGCTCTAACTTCCCCGCGACAACACAAGTAAACTTTCGATTTTGGAGGATAGATAGATGAGTTCAGATACAAGAAAAGCAGCCCTGATTACCGGTGGATCGCGTGGAATCGGAAAAGCCATTGCGTTGCGTCTGGCAAGCCAGGGTTACAACGTAGGGATCAATTTCTGGCGCAATCGTAAAGCAGCCCGCCAGACGGTGGAAGAGATCGAGGCATACGGCGTGAAGGGTACGATGTACCGTGCCAATGTAGCCGATGAATCCCAGTTGCATGGCATGTTCGAACAGCTCGAGCAGGATTTCGGACGTCTGGATGTTCTCGTTTCCAATGCGGCGTCTGGTGTACTGAAACCGGCTCTGGAACTGACTCGCAAGCACTGGGACTGGACCATGGACATCAATGCGGCAACCCTGCTGCACCTGGTTCAGCACGCGATCCCCATGATGAAGGACAGCGGGCATGTGCTGGCGATCTCATCATTGGGCTCCGTTCGTGCAATTCCGAATTATGCGGCTGTGGGCGCGTCGAAAGCAGCCCTTGAATCACTGGTGCGACACCTGGCGATTGAACTTGCGCCCAAAAATGTGAATGTCAACATCATTTCCGCGGGTGTTGTGGATACCGATGCATTAAAGTATTTCCCGAACCGTGACTCGATCCTGCAGAACAGCATGGAGAAAACTCCGGCCGGTCGCCTGGTTACGCCGGATGATGTGGCTGATGTGGTTCAACTCATGGTCAGTGAACAGGCGAAAATGATTGTCGGGCAGACAATCGTCGTGGATGGCGGGTACTCGATTGTTGCTTGATGTGGTTGAATTTACAGGATGCAAAGGATGATAAGGATTAGACAGGATACTTAACAAAACTATTTTTGATAAAACCGTGAAAACATTCCAGCTATCCGGGCAGTGGACTTCGATTCTGCTGCCCGGATTTTACTTATGAATAGAAATGCCAGATGAGTTGACTATTCCTACTAATTCGAAAGTCAATCTTCCTGGCGATAATCGGATTTCCTTTTCAAGGCTGGCATCAGGTGTTGAACGAGAACACCGATCCCCATGAAAACAATCCAGCCAATGACAATGACGCGCCCCATAACCGTCGATTTGAAAGTAACCCCGGCTATTCCCAGGATTCCCACAACGATCAGTATTCCGCCACCGATATAGGCGAAAATGGCTGGCACTTCAACAAAGGTCCACATGAGGTAACGTCCGACCGGAAGGCCATAAAAGGTGATGATAAAAATGCCAACTGCAATCAGAAGAATACCGTTCACCAGCGGATGCATGTTTTCTCCCCCGTGCTTTCAGCTTTTTCCGGGAAACTTCTTCTTCGGCACAGGAACCTGCATCCGAACCGCGCCACAAAGCGGGCAGATCCACTTCCTGCGCTTATGGAATACCCGTTTCTCCTCTTTCATTTTGATGTGGCATTTCCGGCAATACATGTACTTCTTCTCCCCTATTTCTTGCGCAAGCCTTCCATTTCCTGCCTCTTTTGCGCCTTTTTGCGAATGTCATCCAGCAGCTCCTCCCCATCCTTGTCAGAACGGAAAAAGCCTTTCCACAATGTGTTAGGAATCAGGCGATATATCGTATACAGGAGAACAACAGCCAAGAGAATGTCGAGGACAATGAAGATACCTCGTAGAACCAATATAGCAACCAATGCCCCCAACGCCGGACCGATCCAGCGAAAATTCAGCTTTTCAACGGGGAAATTCTTGCGGATCAGGTGGATTACCCAGATATCATAGGAGAGAAACATGCCAATCCCGACGAAAACGGCCACTCCTCCTATCAGGAACGGCCACCAGCCTTCGAATCCTGCAAACGCTCCCAGATTACTCAAATCAGGCGCATCAGTTCCCATCCTTTTCCTTTCGATAATCGTCGATGATCTGCTGGGCGACATTCGGATCATTGGATCTTGCCCCAAGACGGAACAGCTCGGCGACAACTCCAATTGCCACGCTGATCACGCCGCTCCAGAAAATAATAGCGGGAAGATGAATGATTGCACCAAGGTTTACCATATCAAACACGACACCGATGATCCACAGCACACCGGCTATCCTGGCCCACACCGGATGAACGATGAACCATTGGGTATCGGACCACCACCCATATGGCAAGCGGCCTTTCATGATCAGCAAAATGGCGAAGAGAATCAGGAAAATGTTCCCAATCATCCCTTTTCACCTCTCTGTATGGCCCATGTGGGGCAATGAAGATGGATCGCCCACTTGTAAAGTAACGGAAAAGCTGCCGGAATGCCAGAATATCACATGGTATGCACTATTGCTGTTCTCTAATATATTAGGTTAAAAGATTGCCGGGAAAAGGGTACAGCCACCTTTCCCGACCATGCTCACAGTGGGACAGCTTTATCCCGGGGAAAGGAGGCAGTCCCCTTTTTCCACATCCCTTTTTCCAAATGTCCAATAAATCGTTCGTTGGATTACTGTATAACGATTAGTTTGTAAAACTGCATTACCTGTTGTATGCGTCGAAAAGGCATTTGTTTCCTGATCAACACATGCAATGAGGTGCAACCGGTTGGTTCAACGAAAGAGAAGGTTATTGTTTGTCCTTAATATCCTTTAGCAGGGACAAAAGATGTTCAGCTTCGGAAGAAGAAAGAACACGGTAGTGCGGATGGTAATTTGCCTTGAATATGTCACTGTGGTGTACTGGCGGCGGGTTGTATCCGTCACTGACTTGTTCCATGAAAACGGCCAGGTCATCTATCGAAGGCAGGACTGTATCCATAATGCCTTCCGTATGAGTCAGACGGCTCATTCGGCGGAAAAACAGCCCGGTATCAGCGGGAACCTGCAATGATCGTTCATAGGCTTCCGTAAGCGCTTCGAGCGTACCTCCCTGTTCCAGGTACGGACGTAGATGGATTCTGACAAAACGATCTCCGATGGATTCAACCAGGATTGTATCCCCTTCCCAGGCCGGTTCCTCGCGCAAACGCTCCACTTCCTTCCTTAGAAAAGACAGGTAGACGTCGCTGCTGGCATTAAAATGCCCCGGTCCCATGGTTCCCTGGTAGATCAGCTTATATACATCAGAAGCTTCCATACCGGGATAACGGTGAGCGTGTTTTACCAGGATTTCCGGGAACATGATCGGAGCGAGGCCGTTATGATGATTACTCTTGTGAGCAATACCGGCTTTCGCCTGGCTACCGTTCATGTCTGCCCAGTGCTTCGGTCCAGTAACTGTCATCAACAGGAGAGTTACCAGCAATAGAACCAGGAAGAAGAATAAAAAGGACTGGTTCTTGTTCATCTTGTTACTCCTTCACACCCCATGCGTACCCGAGGCTGACACGGTGTGTCGCGCCCAGATCCTCATGCCCGACAAACGCATAATCCACACGCACCGGACCGAAATGCAAGCCCGCGCCGTAGGTCATATGCCTGTCATCAACACCAATTCGTGCAGCTACAACTTTTTGAACCATGTACTCAAAACCGGCATGAAACGTAGCGAAATCCGGATCGCCCAGCGATTCTGTCCGCATACGCACCTCTACAACCGGCGTAATGTCCGCATTCAGACGTGAAACTTCGAGATGATATGCCAATCCGATACGCGCTGTTGGTACAATCGCTTCCTGCCTTCCCGTATCCCAGGCAAGGATGGAGGTGGTTACATCACGAACCTGGGCGCCGACTGTCAGGTCTCCGAAGTTGCGCGCATAACCTATATCAAATCCCAGACCGAACGCATCATTCTCATACAGACGCTTGTACAGGAGTTTTGCCGTTGCCCCGATTTTCCCGAAGGAACGGTTCATTCCATAAGCAAACTGGAAAGCGTATTCCGAAGCGCTGGTCTGTTCCAGCACACGCACACGATTGTCGCTACCGACAGGTTGCGTCGGATCAACCAGTTGCGTAACGGGAATATCATCTACCCCCTGTCGCAATAATCCGAAACCGTACGCCCGGTCAGCGCCATCCTGACGTACATAGATGGCATGATCGACTTTGACAGCGGAGAGGAACCGGTCAGCATGCATCAGCGATACCGTATGCTGTCGTTCGGTAAACAACAGCGCCGGATTGCCCAGCACAGCGGAAGGACCATCAGCGAGTGCGGCGCCGACGCCGCCCATGGCAAGCAGGCGTGCATTGGATTGCCCGCTCATGAAATCGCCGGCGTATTTTGCGCCAAAATCAAATTCAGCCAACGCGGGAAGGCCGGAAAGGCTCAACGTCAGCGCCACTGCCAATACCTGCGTGAAAGTTTTTAATCGCATTGAAGATCCGTCCTGTTCACCGTTGTCATGTCCTGGGAACATTCTTTAATGGACATAGCAAACGGTCACCCTTACTCGAGAGCTTTCAAAGGCCGTATTCTCTTTGGCTGACCCTTGATGAACCTGTTCACCTCGCACAACGTCTGGTTCGCTACTCCCGTGGAATGATGACCGTTACTATCAAAATAGCTGGTCGATTCAGGGCTTGTCAAGCTTTTCTCGAAATTCCCTGACTCAATGATCGCAAAAGTTCTCGAAATGGAAAAAACTCCTCTCCCCTCTTGTTCTCAGGCGATTCAGGAGATACGTTTGTAGTCAACAAGAATACTCGTGAGACATGGTTTTGGTTCCCTATCATCAAGCAGGCAAGGGGATAGGCAAGATGCAGAGATGGGTCTTACTTTTCATTCTCCTGCTTTTTCCATTGGTATCAGCAGCAGACGATACGCCTCTTCAGGAATGGGCAGACGAGAAGGGTGACATCTGGGATACAACTCCCCGTTCAGCGTACAAGTCCTACCTGTTCCGGGCCACTCATAATGCTGACTGGCTCCGAAACGAAGAGATTACCGCGTTGCGTGCAACCGTGGGGTCGATTTCTTCACGGGAATTCCTTATCCATGAAGAAGGCCGCATTGTCGCCCACGCTTCCGCTCAGATAAAACTGCGCTACCGTTTCAAACGATACGATGATTTCACCAATCACCTGTTTGACACCTTCGCGGACATGGAATACCGTTTCAATTCCGGCCCGACCATCGGGTTGATTACCGGTGTGTATCATCGTAAAGAGGATATGACGCTTGGCCTCTCTTTCGGGTACCGCAAGGGATTGTTCAAGTTTGTCCGTTTTTACTATTTCGCGTATAACTGGCTGTACAACGACAAGAGCTACGATGACGCATCCTATGAGAAACTGCCCCATCGTTTATCCATGGAAGTCAGGTATCCTCTTGGCGCCGACTATATGATCTATCTCGACGGCGAGATGGAAGCTCCCTGGAAACAGAAGTTTGACAACCCCGATCTGGAGTGGCCCGAAGAGCGCTTTGGCGACATGAAAAATGTAGCGCTCCGTCTTGAACGCAGGACAGAATACACCTATACCGGTGGCGTTTTGAACTATGGCCACAGTTACAAGGCGGACCACTTCACGTATGATATCTGGCGCCGTGAACAGAACACCTTTGGCTTCAAGGTTTATTACGCCCAGCGTTTCCCCATGTGGCAATGGGAAGCAGATTTGCCCTTTGACTATACCTGGGAAAACAAACATAACGTGGATCCCATTCTCGGACGTCGCAGTCGCGTCCGTGAAATGACCGAGATATTTCCACAGATTTCCGTACGCCGCATGTTCGGTTACATGCCTTTCGGTGAAGTCAGCGTTATGACCCTGATGCGAGAAATCGAACAGAATGGCGCACTGGAAGGCAATAAACGGCAGAGTGACCTGAATATCCGGTTCGGACTCGCAACCGGGCTGAAATTCCGAGGCGGAACATTCTCACACTTCGATTATCGCTGGCCAATCCCGGAAGGTGAATTGCGTTTCAGGGTAATGCAGAACCTGGATAGAAGCTGGAACAGCAGTTT
Source organism: bacterium (assembly GCA_963669175.1). Lineage (GTDB taxonomy): Bacteria > Electryoneota > Electryoneia > Electryoneales > Electryoneaceae. The sequence continues at coordinate 3,039,813 of OY769902.1, read as the reverse complement.
CGGCGGTGGGAATGTGGTGCTTATCCTTTCCTGGTAAGGTATTCTTCGCCGACGCGGCAGAGTTGTAACATTACACCGGAAGTAGCAGGCTATTAATCGTCGTCGTCGTCGGCTTCATTCTTCTCATCAAGATATGCGATTGCATCTTCCACGTTTGTAAAATTCCTTGATTCTTCCCCCAAGATAGCAAGAATCCGGTTCATCTGGATATTGATTAATGGTGATACAACACGTGCGCGCTTTGAAGGTGTGCCCATGTTTACAAGTTTCATTAGCTCAAGAACCTTAACCTGTACATCAGGATTGACAGGTTTGATATTGCCAATGACTGTTAATACAGTAAAACCGGGCGAGAGTCTCTTTAGTGCCAGCCTGATTTGCCGCTCCATTGATGCGGTATCCAGACGTTCAAAACTATCATGGATGGCTATCATAAGGCGGTTTGCCGTTGTGTTTACCTGCACCTCGAACTGAATTTTTCTTGCCATCCTGCCTGTGCCATGTTGTGGGGTTCTGTTTTGTCTGCGAACAATGTACTTGTTCCTGAAAGAATTGGGCAACAATTTTCTTTTGTGTACTCCCTAGCTCCGTTACCACGGATTTTTTGTCTTTTTATACCTGTGACACTTTATACGTTTTAAGAAAGCGCCTGGGTTTGTGGGCTTCTATTCACATCTCCTGTCCTTTCTCTTCCCCCCTATTCTTCCCTTTGCATTCTCCAACCTTTTACGGTATATTTGGTGTCGCTCGCGGCTTCCGCGAGTATACTTTTTGTGGCCGAAGCCACCTTAGCTCAGTCGGTAGAGCAACGCATTCGTAATGCGTAGGTCGTCGGTTCAAATCCGACAGGTGGCTCAGTTGCAGGGCCGGTACAAGACATGTACCGGCCCTTTCTCGTTTGTTCTCAGCTTACCAGTGAACCGTATCACATGATCTGTTCGGGAGTGAGCTATGTATCCAAAAAAAGCCGACGGCCCCAATAAAGCGCCGTCGGCTTGAAATGCGGATCAAAAGGTGAGGTTCACTCACCCCTTTCCTTCAACTTACTTCACCATGACCATCTTCTTCATGGAAGTGAAGTTACCAGCTTCGATGCGGTAGAAGTACATACCGCTGGCGAGGTTGGTGGCGTCGAAGGTTACGCTGTGGAAACCAGCCTGCAGCGGCTGATCGACCAGGCGCATTACTTCCTGACCCATCACGTTGTACACCGTCAACCTGACCTTCTGCGGATTGACCAGGTCAAACTTGATCTGGGTCTGCGGGTTGAACGGGTTCGGATAGTTCTGGTGCAACGCGTACTTGGTCGGCATCTCAGCGGCATCCTCGGCCAAACCATCGATGAAGATGACGGCCAGGTCAATAACAGGCGGGTTGGCCCAGTACGGACCGGAGAATACCAGTTCAGCGGCAATTTCATCACCGACTTCTACATCCTGGAATTCTGCCTTGCTGCTGATGTCAGCATGCACAGTAACGGTTTCCATCTCCTGCGGCTCGATGCTGCCTTCATCCGGGGTGATCCAGAGCCAATCCAACGGGGCAACCTGGCCTTCCCAGATGTCAACGATATCGGTTTCAGACTGCAGCAGGGTGACCATATCGTAGCGGGCATTGTGGTAACCGAGGCTGATTTCTATACCACCAGAGGAACCGGCGTCAGCTTCGTAAATGGTCTGGTAGTAGGTATCCCAGACGAGGTTGACTGGGTCGAAACGATGCAGGTAACCACCTTCACCATCACCGTTCTGTGACAGTACGTAAATCGTCATGTCATCCAGATCAAGCGGGTTGTAAGCAATACCCAGTGACGGACCAACTTCTTCATCCAGCGCGAAGGCGCCCTGTGCGCCGTTGCTCAGGTCAACAACGGCCATGCCGACATTGCCCTGAATTGCGTACAGGTAGTTTTCGTTGAAGTCGTAAGCAAGACCGGTCGGCCAGAATCCAAGGTTATGCACCCATTCATACTCGCTCATGTCGGTCTTGAACTTCCAGACATCACCATTTTCGTTGGCGCCATAGACCCACTGATCAACAGGATCCCACGCAACGTCGACCGGACCGATTGTGCCACCCTCACCGATGATGTCGGCCGGGTATTCACGCGCGGCAATCGGGTTGCCGTTCAAATCGAACTGGTAGAAGTAGTTGTCGCCGTATTCTTCGTTCAGGTAAACCGCTGTGACGAAGATACCTTCAGATGTAACCAGCGGACCAACACAGCCGGCATTCATGGTAGCTGAGCCTACGTCGAGAGTCATCAGCCAGTCCCAACGCTCGTCAAGTTCGTTCGGAACGACCGGACCCATATCGTCGTCATTCAGCTTCAATGTCGGACCAGACTGCTGTGCATCACTGGTTTTCCGCATCATACGACCATTGCGGGCTTTTTCCGGACCTGCAGTTGTTGCCTTGCCGTCAAACTTCACGTCACCACTTGTGGTAGCGTTGTCAACGACCCAGACATAAGAGTACCACTGCAGCGGACCGGTACCATCACTTTCAAGATCAATGTCCACACTGCCTGTGGAATCACCAACCTCTGCGTTCAGGTCAACCAGCAATTCAACAGAAGAGTTGCTGATGTTTCCATCAGGATAAAGCAAGGCACGACCGGTTCCCTGTGTGAAGTCTACCGTCATGGTATCATCGGGAACCAGGATGGTATCAGCCATGCTCGGCCAATAGTACGGATATTCTGCAATAATCGTACTGGTTTCCATCGTGTCAGCAGGTACGTTGAAGAGGAAGTAATATCCATCTTCACCAGTATAGGTGTAGTACTGCGGGAATTCTTCCAGATACACCATGACACCGTTCATCGGGTCATCGGCTGCATCCCAGACATACCCTTCGATGCTGCAACGCGCCTCACTCGGAACGCCCCAGATCTCCATGTTGTCAATGGCTACACCATAGTAGCTGTTACCGGAACTGTCAGAACCATAGCGGAAGCGGATATGGATCGAGTCCGCATCGGCATACTCTGACAGGTCGTACTGGATATACTGCCATTCGTTTGAACTGCCAGTAAAGCCAGCTTCGTTGTCCAGACCGTTGACTGAGGTATCGTTATACCCACCAATCGGGGTCACGACTTCCCACGAAGCGCCGTTGTCAGTCGAAACCTGGAGGTTGTAACCATCCCATCCGGTTTCAAAGTTGGTCCAGTGGTAGTAGCCTAACAGGACAACCTGATCAATCGGTTCCCAACCATGTGTACAGGTCAGGAATGCATCTTCGTTGTTGTTGTAGTTGCCATCCAGGTAGGTCGCCCAGACCATGTCGCCTTCATAGGCTTCACCCGGACCGGCAGTCGGTTCGCCATGCGCCCAGACAGTGCCGTCACCCTCAAACGGGTTCGGATCGTCGTTGTCATCTTCGAAGCTTGACCAGAATGGCGGGTCACCAATCCGTGTGCTTGGAGAAGAACCAGCATTGGACTGATTTGGTACTTCGTCGAAGGCGTAAACATCGAAAGTATAATACCCGGATTCCAGCATCTGTACATCAATGCCTGCAACATCCGTGCTATCGTACAGTTCATAGTTCGCATCGACCCGGTAACCTTCAAGGTCTACCAGCGGAGTACCATCAGCGTTGGTTGTCGGTGCATCCCAGGAAACAGTCGCAGTGCGGAAGATGTGGTTCACACCTTCAACAACGACATCAGCCGGAGCATCCGGCGGCATGTTGAATGCTAACAGCAGCGTGTCTGAAGGATCTGAGTTAAACTCTTCACCATCAGATTCGACCCATGCCGTAGCATAAACCCAGATCGGTACATTTTCCATGTCGGAACCAAGGATCAGATCGTATTCTGTATCTTCGATCAGATCTTCGTTCGCCAATTCGAAATCTTCACCGTCTGTTGAGTAGTAGATGTTGAAGCCAAGGAATTCATCCAGTTCACTGCGCAGGTCACGATTCCAGCCTTCACGCAACGAAGCCTTGGGTGAATACATTGGCGCGAGAACGCCGTAAACCGGGGATTGATGTGTTGCAGCAACCGGTACGGCTGCGCCCTTGTCGAAAGTAGCTTCCGGCAAGTTAAGATCGTCAATGTCAACCATTTCGATGGAGCTGGCGGAATGCAGATCAATGCGGATCATCGGATCACCATTGACTTCAAACTGCTGCCAGTTCTCACCATCGAGGGTCATGCTGACCAGGTCGCCATTGTTGGCATAGGTGTCAACGCAAAGCGCTTCAAGACCACTCTGGGCATAGAAGCCAACCCAGAACCTGCCTTCGATCTCAAGCGAAGGATTAATCACTACAGAACCGTGCTGAGCAACAGTTGCCGGTGAGGTGTACAGTACTTCACCCGGCTGGCCATTGTCATCAGCAAAGATCTTTACGATCACTGGATCAGACTGTGCATCCGGCCAGTTACCCCAGGCGCTGTTCGGTATGGTGACACGAATTTCAGCCTGAACAATGCGGGCTTCTGTTGATGCTTCGAACGGAACCGCCCACATGGCATTCTCACCATTGGCCGGGATAACCCACGCATCAGCAGCGGTGCCATCATCATACTGCATGGTCATCATGTGCTGGTAGGCGCCAGGCTCACCAAGCACGAAGCTCAGGCGGTCGTCGTAGTCTACATCCCAGCTCACGAAGTAAGGCGGTGTCTGATCACTGATCACATCCAACTGGAAGTCTACTTCCTGATCAAATTCACCGTTCTCCCAGTCAACATCCTGAACAGTTTCACGCACATAACCATCGGCTTCGCAGACAACGGTGTACGGTGCGTTTTCAGTGTTGGCCAGCAGAATTTCGTAGAAACCGTTTTCGTCAGAGATACCGTATGCGGACCGATCTTCCTGCAGGAATACATATGCGCCTGCAATAGGATCTTCATTGGCATCGGTAATTGTCCCGATTACGTTACCGAATGCTTCTACGTACCGGACTGAAAGAGACATCTCATCAACGATGGATTCCATGTTGAATGTGGATGCGGCCATACCGGTTTCGTTTTCAACGCCTACAACACCGTTCTGACGTACATATTCCATCCAGTCTTCAGATGTGTTGTAGTTGAAGTGCATGGCGTTGGTTTCACAATCCAGGACGACCTGGTAATTGTGACGGTAATCCGTGTGTGAACCACCATAGGGACGCAGACGGAACTGGATGACAACACGATCATTCGCTTCGTCAACCAGGTACCAGATGTTGCAATCGTCACCGGAAACGCCTGCATGGTAGTCGCCGTTAAGGGCGATCACGGTTGCGTTCGGTGCGGAAGTGGATGGCAACGCTGGTCCAATGGTTCCACTCGTGAAGTCGGTGAAACTCATCCAGCCGTTGGTGCAAGCGCCGAAGCTGGAATAAGTTGTTCCGTAGAAATCGAACTCAAGCGGCGCGAATGAGACTTCACCGCTGTTCGCATCGTCACCATTGTCGTGTGCGACTTCACCGTCACCACCTTCATCGGGATCAAGTTCAATCCACTCATACTCCATCGGGTTGAAAACGTATCCAGCCGGCGGCAGCGGACGGATTCCGGTGATTTCGCCTTCTTCGTCGGTTGCCCAGACGAGGTAGTCTTCATCATACCCGTAATCCGCGGCTACACTGACATGGTACTCATGACCGTTTGAAAGGCCATTAATGGTGTAAGTATGAATCCACGGATAAAGCAGTGTATCCAGGATTTCACCATCAAGATAGATCCTGTAGCCCTGGAAGTCTTCGATATCATCAATTTCCAGTTCTGCAAGCTGCTCGAGACGCGCGAGACGGTTTTCCATGCTGAACAGGCGCTGCTCTTCTTCCGGCAACTTCGCCAGAGCCCTGGGATCACCAGTGCTGCGCAGTTCGTTGATCGAGGCACGGAAGGCTTCGATATCGACACGAAGCTGCATCAGATCTTCTTCCGGTGTGTTTGCCGGATCCGTCCAGGTCAGAACGATAGCCATATCGCTATCATCCGCACTGAAAGTAGCAGGCGGCATAATTTCCGGAATCAACAAGTCGATAGACTCGTTGTCTACTGTAATCTGCTGGTTGTAGAAATGGGTTTCGTGGAATGTTTGCGGCGTATCGAAATGAACGACTAGCGTATAGATACCGATAATCTGGGCGCCAAAATCAAATTCGCCGTCGGCATCGGTTGTTTCTGTCAGTCCCAACTGCGGGATCGTAACCAGGGCGCCTTCCACCGGCGTGTCAGGTGTATCCTCGGAGAATACTGAACCGAAGATATTCGAAGTACGTGTTTCTTCATCAAGTTCGAAATCGGCAACGAGGGTATCACCTTCCGTTACATCGTAAGCATGAAGCGTGTCTGCCATGTAGAACGCGGCAAACGCTTCAAGCTCGTAGTCGTTTTGACGATAGAGCGAAGGCACTACTTCGTTGATGCTGTAGAAACCGTTTTCATCAGTGACACCATGACCAACAACTTCACCATCATACCACAGGTTGACATCCGCGCCTGCAATTACGGATTCATCACCTGAATCTGTGACGTAACCTTCAATGCGGCTCGGTACCGGGACACCATGCAGGCGCACGTCATCAATGTAGACACCAGCACGTTGGTACCCGGTATAGTAGTATCCGGCAGCGTGGAACATCAGCATGATATCTTCGCCGAAGTAATCGCCCAGTTCAAAAGCTACTTGTTCCCAACCATCGGTTGTTCCACCGAAAATAGCTTCAGCAAGCGGATACCCGGTTTCACCCATGTAGTTACATGAACCATCGTAGTTACCAATAGGTGTAATGATATCCCAGTTCATACCGCCATCGGTAGAAATCTGGACATTGTAACCGTTGTAGAATGTAGTGCCTGAAATATAGTAGTCATGCCAGTGCCAGTATGTAAGCACGGCATCTTCAGAACCAACATACCACTCTTGCGTTGACCAAAGTGTATCACCACGTGTTGCACCGTATGATGGCGCGCCATGGTGGTTGCCGGAAAGGTTCTGAGCCCAGAGATTTACACCGGAATGCGCTTCGTCTGGACCGGAAGTCGGGGTTCCCCAATCCCAGTCATCGGGAATGTTGTTGAGACTGGTTTCCCATGGGCCCTGATCATCTTCGAAATCGTCATAATAACCAATCGGCACACCTTCCATGTAGACATCATCAATCTGTACACCAAAGCTGTCTACCGGAATAGTTACGTTGGTTACTGTCGATTCGTACCAGCCAGGGATGTTCAGTGACAGATCCCAGGGACCGTCTTCAGCGTTGACCAGCACAGTGAACCAACCATTTTCATCCGTCTCGGATGTCCAGGTCATGTCTTCTGAGTCAGTTGCAACAACTGTAACGCCTTCAAGGGGATCAAGCGTCACATCATCGTATACCATGCCGCTGATGGAACCCCAATCCCAGTCTGGAGCCTGGAAGAAAATGGAATACTCATCTTCAATGAGTGTGTAGTCCCAGATGTAGGCTTCGGTGCCATCCACGTTTTCTATGCCTGTCGGACCGCGATGGTAGTAGGGCCAGTCATCTGCTTCTTCGTAGTTGAATTGGATGGAACCATTCGCACAATCCAGAACAATCTGGTAAGAGTAACGGTATTCGGTGTTACCTAACGGACGGAGTAGGTACTGGACCACGACCAAGTCTTCTTCATCATCGACCAAGTACCAGATGGCCATGTCGTCATCAGCCACGCCAGCATGGAAGTCACCGTTGAGAGCTTGCAATACTGCGTTCGGTAAAGCCGTATTCGGCAAGTCTACTGTGATCGAACCACTGGTAAAGTTTGTGAAACTGAACCAACCATTGGTGCAAGCGCCAAAGCTGTCATAATCGTTACCCCAGTACTCAAATGAGAGCGGAGCAAAGGAAATTTCACCAGAGTTGCTATCATCACCTGCGTTAATGGCAACCTCACCGTCACCACCGTTAGCCGGGTTGATTTCGATCCAGTCGTAATCAACTACAGAAACAACGTAACCCGTGGTTGGAAGCGGACGAATGTTGATTTCGTTGGACCAGACAAGGTAGTCTTCGCCATATCCGTAATCAGCAGCAACCATGAAGTTGTACAGGTTACCGTTTTGCAGGTTGCCAACGGTATGCGTTGTGGCTGTGACGTAATCATCCAAGAGGCTTTCGAGGCCGTTGGGATAGGTCATCTTGATACGATAACCCAGGAAATCGGTAATTTCATCCAGCTCTTCACCGTTTTCCATCTGTTCACGACGGCGTTCGATAGAATTCAGGATGGACTGCTTCTGATACATTTCCTGCTCGATCAGAGGCAGTTTAGCGCGTTCCTGCTGTGTACCCCGGGCTTCAATCAGCTCGATGGTTTCGGCCAGCCAGCCGATTTCCTGTTCCAGGGCTGCAGCCATCATTTCATCCTGCTCCATATTTGCCGGAGGATCCCAGGACAAAGTGACAGATCCGTTTTCAGATGCGCCGGCGAGATTCTGCGGAGGCAGAATTTCATACACCGAGAATGAAAGGGGGACCGCGTCATCATCAACTTCAACACCGGCGAAGGACATTGTGTGATAGACTTCTGATCCTTCAGGATCATTGCTGATCACAAATGTATAGGTGCCCGTGAACTGTGTTCCAAGGTCGAAATCACCGTTTTCATCGGTTACATCTGAAACATCCAGCAGCGGGATATACACAGTGATCCCGGCAATGGGTGTGTCAGGTGTATCAGCCGAAATGACAGTACCGGAAATCGTAACAGTTTCTTCGTTTGCAGCCAGGCTGAAATCAACCGTCGTCGTATCTTCAGACACGATCGCCACATCGGTTTCTGTAGCCAGGACATATCCGGGTGCGAAAGCTGTTACGTAGTACGTGCCTTCAAAAAGCGTTTCAATGATTTCGTAGTCACCGTTTTCATCTGAGGTCGTGGTAGCTACAAATTCATCATTCTCATCGTAGACGTTGATCTCCGCGCCGTCGATAGGATCATCGCCCGTATCGGTGACCGTGCCCATCAGAGCGCCCCAGATGGGGTGATAGACTACGTAGGTAAGCGTGTTGCCGGCAAGGTAGGCGCCAGCGTAGTTGTTGTTCCACATATGTGCATAAGTCATGGTGGTAACAACAACATTACCTGATCCATATGCATACTCGATCAGGGTGGCGTTGACGCCAGCTTCATCCTGCGACACAATGATGTTCGCATCATCAGGATAATCCGTCAAATAGCCGTGGTTACAGCTATTACCTTCCGGGTTTGCTTCACCTTCTACAATCGGGTGCTCATCATCCTGAATGTAGTTGGTTGTCGAGTTAAGCGAATAAATGTAGGTGGTACCATCCCACAATTCCCAATAAGGGTTGTGTGAGTTGTTAGCACCATGAAACTCCAGCCAGCCACCATCATCCACGAACTCTTCCAACACATCCATGTTGGCATTGATGTTCGTGTAGAATGTGCCAGACTGGTTTCCATCCACGACAATCGCTACATACTCAGACAAATCGGCAGTCGCCAGATCTGCAGATGTAATGACGTCGTAGGTTAGTTCTGCCATCGTATCGAGAATCGTGGCAATGTTGCCCCATCCGTTCACAGCATCCCGGACAAAGGCGATTGACACCTCGTCAAGCTCGCTAAAGCGTGACTGAACTGGCTGACCAAGATTTGGTACCCAGCTCGGTATCACTTCTCCACGATCATCGATGTTTGAATTCGTCCCCTCCTGCGCCATGACAAAACCTGCAGACACAAGAAGAAGGACGATGACAAACAACGCACAGTACCTTTGCATTCTTACTCCTCTCACTCCTGTAGTGAAACCGTAAGCGTTAGCAAACTACTAAAGGCAAATCCCCACCAAGATCTGCCAACTTGTCTCACCCCTTCCAACGATAACAACAAAATTGGGTTTTCGTAACCTCCCTGTTGCTTTTGCAACTGTTTTCGGTTTGAAAATCTGAACCTATCAGGTATCTGTAAAATCACAAAAAGCAAAAACTTAACGGAGCCGTTGCTCGGCAATCAGTATTTTCTGAGGCAGAAGAGCTTCTTCAGCTTCAAGAACATACCGTGGATTACCATGCAACGATGTGGCTGGAAGAAGAATCGAAGAAAGCAGTACTCTAGCCGGAAACTGAGAATTCATAACATCTTCCCAGTTTTCAAAATCACCGAAACACTTTAAACTGCATGCAAAAAACACGCTGAGTCAAGACCTGATTTATATGCGATGCCCTTTTACTCTTTCTCATCAGAACTTGAAGTATACGGATTCTCTCGAACTTCTGACAGGCTCTCGGAGATAAGCCATTCAGGGCTTACTTTGTTTACCGTTATTGGCGAAGAGAATTCTCAGCTTTATTATACTAGCTGGTCGTGCTATTCTTTCGAGAACATTTTCCGCTAACCAAACAACCAAAAACACCTATGGGTAACAAATCCCCGGTTGATAAAGCACGGATTGACGCGACTACCCAGTACATCCTGTTTACAATCCTCGTTGTTCTCACTCCATTTATTGTAGTGACCAAATATCTTCAGGGGGTTGTTCATATTGTATCTCGATTCAATTTTACCTTGTTCGACAGGTTCGAGATTCCGCTGGTTCTCTCATCAGCAATTGTACTCCTCGTAGGATTTCTTTTCTACTACAGAAAACAAATTACGCTACGCAAAGTTTTTGCCGGTGTGTTCTGCCTCATATTAATCGCTTTTTCTCAGTCTCTGATGGACATATATCTGGAGATGTCATTCTTTGAATTGCAGGAGAATTGGCACTACACGACATACTGCGCCTATATCTTTTTCTTCTTCCGCGCCCACAATGCCTATAAAATGCGGAAGAATCGCATGATCCTCCTTGCATTCTCCTCGGCAGTCCTCATGTCCTTTTTCGATGAGGCTTTCCAGTATTACCTGTCCAATCGCACCTTCGACATCAGCGATATTACCAAGGATTCCATGGGCGCATGCATTGGACTGATAATCGTCCTCTTCATCACTGAATCATATGGCACGATACAACTGAAGAATTTCCGTCCCTGGCAGCGAGATCCGAAGGATTATTTCAGGAAGCCCGGCAACGCGCTTTTGATGGTATTGTTGTTGACTATCGTCTTTACTTTCACTAGTCCACTGCTTTCCGAACCTGAAGAGGCGTGGGTATTGCTTGGAATATCCTTCCCCGCCTTTTTTCTCCTGATGACGATTATCCATTACATGCGGCACAAAGCTGTCCGAATTGGTGTTCTGGCTGTACTGCTGGTTGCCTTTGTAAGTCTTGGCGCCTCCTTTCTGGTGAACCGAGACAAACAGATGATGCACTACCAGCATGGATTTGCTGTGTACAAGGGTATTCCCCTGGTGTTTTTTGATGCACTGATTTACCCGGACGGCACCTTCAGATTCGTTGACAAGAAGCACCATTTCCGTTCCCAGGATAAGCGTTATCTTCAAGAGCAAAAGCCTGACATTATTCTGATCGGAAGCGGTTCTCGGAATCGTGGGGGGAAAGGGTTCACTACAGGTGTAGGAACACATTTTCTTTTTAACCGGTACACCATGCGCGGCAACCAGGTGATTATAGAACCTTCGCCAGTCGCTATCAAGACTTTTAATCGTTTGAAGGCGCAAGGTAAAAACGTTCTCTTTGTTCTTCACATGACCTGTTAGTAAAGCACTATGGCGAAAAAAAAGAAAAACAAAAACGTCGCAATTAATGCCCGGATCACGATGTCTTCTGGCGATGTTGCCGCGGAAGAGACACAAGCTACCACCAGAAATATCTCCTGGATTGGTTGGCTTGTCCTGGCAGTTCCTTCCATGATAGTCATTTTCCTGTTCTTTTTTGGTGATATGCCATGGCTGGCCTCGCAATCCGACATGGGCGCAGCAAATGAAGCGGAAAAACAGCTCAGCTTCGGTCGTGAAAAAGAGCGAATCGGATTACTTCGTGATGCAGCCGCCCATTACCTCTCAGCACTGCAAATTAAGGCTGATTATCCTGAGGCATGTGTAGCCCTGGGAAAACTGTACTACCAGATCGGCGAAAAAGAACAGGCACTCGATTGGTTGTATAAAGCGCTTGAGATGGATCCACCGGAAGAGGATCTCATTTACAATAATCTCGGAATGATTTACGCGTCTCAAGGTGAATACAGAAAATCCCTGGGAATGTTTCAGCGTTCACTCGAAATGGGATTGAAGAAGGGCATTATTTACAAGAACCTCGGGAATGTATATATGTCCCTGGGGCAATATGATGATGCGATCGATTCATACCAGAAAGCCCTGGAACACAAACCCGGAATGTGGACTCTGTATGTTGATATCTTAACTCAGGTTAAAATCAATAATTATGTATCTCCTTTCCTGGCTCTTTCAGATCTGAACCACACAAAGGACTGGTTGCAAAGGCTCCAGGCGCAGCATACCCCTCTCGATCAATACATCTGGGCATACATCGCACCTGTCATCAATAATCATGACAACGACGACCAAACCCCAGAAGAAAGGGTCATCAGCCAGTTAAACAAAATGTTGCGAGAAGAGACTTTCTGTACTTCTGATCTGTTTTCTGATATTGAAATTCCTGATGAAGTAAATGAAATGATGCAGGGGGAACTTGTGGGCGAAGACCTCTACTATGTAAACCGTCGCTTGTTGGATACTGCTTACCCGGACTATATCATTCCGATCACTTCCACTTCTGACAAAGATCATGGACATGATGTCTATTTGGCTACCAGAGATATGCTTCGAAGAGGCGTGACAGATAGTGACCTGGTATATTTTGATGAAGAATCAGTCAGACAATATGTATCCTATTCAGATCAGACGTCCCGGTATCATGACTACCTTGGTCTGGCCTATTTCAGCGCCGGCAGGAATGATGCAGCCATTGAACAATTTGAAGAAGCGATTCGGCTATGGCCTTCAAATGCGAGCGCATTTTTACACCTGGGAAACGCCCTGACAGAAAAGGGTGACTTTGAAGCAGCGGAAGATGCACTTGAGAGTGCGCTTTCTATCAACCCCCGCTGGGAATCCGCACAAGTAGCTCTTTCACTACTTCGCGAACGTATGCGCTAGCAAACCGCAAACCTTCAGCGCTTCTTTAAGTATTCAACCCTTTGTCACCGAAAACCTATCGCTCCCACTCGAAAGTTCTCTCGTCAAGTTAATAGTGTTATACTTATTATTTACAATACTTACACCTGTTATCCTTAGATTTCCTCCAGAGGTCACAGCAAGATTGTTAAAGTCTCCAGGCAGTGATCCCGATAATGAATAGTGAAAGGCAAATGTCTTTCGAAGCTCCGCTACCCCCAGCTCCGACCTGCTCCCTGTCCGTGCGACGCTCACGCACATAACCGACAGGCCCATAGAGGTGAATTCCACCCTAGGGATTTGACAGTCCTTCTCATTCCCCAGTCCCTGCTCATGTTCGGATGAGGCATCTGCACCTCTGATGAACACAAACGTCTCACAGGGGCGGACAGGATATGGTTAACCGTCTCAACCACCTGTCCACGGAACAAGGAGGTTACTCATGAGTACCCGCATTAACCACAACATCCTTTCTCTGTCTGCGCAGAGAAACATCTGGACCACCCAGAACGATCTGGATACGGCTGTAAACCGTCTGTCCAGCGGTCTGCGTATCAACTACGCCTGGGATGATCCGGCAGGTCTGGCCGTCAGTGAACGCATGCGTGCACAGATCGATTCCACTGCGGAAGCAGAACGGAATACCAACTACAACATCAACCTGTTGGCGACGGCTGAAGGCGCCATGTCCGTCATTGACGAGAAGCTGGTCCGCATGCGTGCGCTCGCTATCCAGGCTTCCAACGGCGCGTTGACCAGTCTTGATCGTACTTACCTGAATGTTGAATTCCAACAGCTCAAGTCAGAGATCGATCGTATCGCCAACACGACCAACTACAACGGACTTTACCTCATTAATGGGGACTACAGCTCCGGCACCACCGGCATCAAGTTCCACATTGGTACGTACAACGTCCGTAACAATGACTACTATTACATCAATCTTGGCGACATGCGTTCCAGTGCGTTGGGCCTGAATGGCACCAACCTGCTGAACACGCTTTCCGCGCAGCAGACCATTGGTTCGATTGACAGCGCTATCGACACCAAGGACACTGAACGGACTCGTGTCGGATCCTATGTCGAACGGTTGCAGAACACACTGTTGAACCTGAAGATCAGTTCAGAAAATCTGACTGCATCTGAATCAACCATTCGTGATGCTGACATTGCTGCCGAGATGAGCAACTTTGTCCGGTCACAGATCCTGTTCCAGTCGGGTATCAGCATGCTCGCACAAGCGAACATGATTCCTCAGATGGTGGCGGGGTTAATCGGGTAGCATCAGCCGCTAAAGCTGGCTTTCTCCGATACGGCATCAGGAATCACTTGAGTTCCAGGTGTGTGCCGGGAAAAAGAAAGCCAAAGTGCAAGCCGAAATCTGGCAAAGCCCTCCTTGTGAGGGCTTTGTTTATTTTTCCGGTAGACAGTCTCTTCTCAGTCCCAAATACGACTTTTCATCTCAGTTTGAACACCAAGTTTTTTCATATCAGTGAAGAGCATTGCGGGGTTTGCCAGGTGGCCCATATAATGCACGCCCGAAGGTCTTGAAGCGCCCGTTATCATCTGGCGCAGGGTAGCGGCCATCGGGATTGCTGTCAGGTCATAACCACTATCCATTTTAAAGGTCATTCGCTTCTCGATCTTCCGGCCATCTTTGCTGCCAAAGGCGTTGACCTGTAGCACTGTTCCAAACGGAGGATGCTGAAACGTGCGCGTACTCCAGCTCAGCAGTTTTCCCCACCTGGAATCACTTATCATGGGCAATACTTTCTGACCAACCATGATTGCAGGCGCAATCGCCATGTTGGTCATGGAATCCCAACCGCCCACATAAAATCCGGTTCGTTGTAATGTTGGGATCAAATCCGGTAAAGCATGCATTTCCTCCAGATCCATCGGGCTAAACATGGAAGTACCCGTGCCGAAGCCCAACTCCTGCCTGGGGTATTTGTAACGCATATCTGGCTTAAACTCCAACCATTCCCCATTTATATATTCTTTTACGGTATAATCTCTGAACATCTCGATAATCTCGTCCACACCACTGGTATATTTCAAACCGCCCTTGTCATTCAGAAATCCCCAGGTTGTTGCTTCTTCAAGTTTATCAAATTTTGTTGCCATCCAGCGAACCATTGCAGCGGGCAGGCCAGGATGAAAACCGGCCTGTACACAGAAACACAGCTTATTATCAAGAATCTCCTTTTCGTATTCTCGCAGCACACGCGCCTGCCCGGGATCAACCTGGACATCCATCCAGTCAACTCCCTGCTGAATCACTGCTAGTGCGACAGATCTGACAATTCCCTCCGGTAGCGCCGGACCAGCCTGTATGAAAGCATCAACTCCCTGAAGCGCCTTCCTTATGGATTCATGCTCCTCAGCATCAAGGAAAACACCTTGCGCCATTTCATTGGTATGTTCAGCATTGATCAATTTCGCCAGTGCAATTGCTTTATCTTCATTACGACCTCCAATCCTGACATGTATCCCTAACCATCCAGCTAGCAGTTTCGCCAATCTTTTGCCGGTTTCCCCGTATCCACCAAGAATCAGCACAGTCTTTTTCTTCTGCATCCCGGAACCTCACTTTAAGGGTCAGTGAAAGATCAGTTGTAAAAATAACCTGCTCCCTGCTATGATGAAATTGGATTCGTAAAATCTTAAAAAAAAATCCGGTTGCGTGACAACCGGATTTTAAACACTCTTGCCTGGAATTCCATTATGGTGGCTCGTATTGCGCCATTATTCATCCCAGGAAGGTCCACCACCACCTCTGCGGTGACGTCCTGGCGGAGGAACATCTCCTCCCCATTCATGCTTCAAATCCCGCAAACGATTCTGGAATCGCCTTTCAAATACGATCAGACCGGCACGCTGCTTCGCCGACAGGATGTCTGCTACTGAAGTAACCAACTCAAGCTGAACATCGACTTGCTGCTTTACCAAAGCCGAATACCGTTCGATTAAAGCATCAATATCCTTCTTGCTATTGTCAATTGATGCTTCACTGAGTTCGTTCAGCACTTCTTCCATCTCGTCATTGAGGGCATCAATCTTGTCTTCTGCGTCACGATACCGTGGGAAGAACCGTGCAGATTGGTCCTCGCTCAACTGAAGCACTTCCATGAGCTTGAGCATTTTTATCTCTCGAACCCGCTCACGCACCTGCTGACGTCGGGGTCCATCATTCATCGGCGGCATGGGCTGACTGAAGGCCAGTCCGGCTACCAGCAAAACCAGAAACCCGGCAATAATCCCGTTACGTTTTCTCATCTCTCTATCCTCCTCAAAATCCTGTCAACACTGTGGACATAGTTCAATTTCAGTGTCTTCAAGCCATTGAAGCGCTTCTTCGAGACTCTGATCGTCAAGACCGGTTAATGTTTCGACTGGATCATCAGAACTCTCTGTCCCAGCGAAAAGGTTATAAAAATCATCATATGAGGTTGTTGTATCCTCGTCCATCAGGGTCAATACTGTCAGCTCTTCAAGATCGATATCAGTCTGCGCCAGCTCACTGGTAGTATGGGTAATCAAGGACTGATTTTCAAGATCTGCAAACATATCCGGGGTAACCTGACCTCTTCCCTGGGGGTCCATCCAGTTTGCCCCAAGGTAGATACCTGAAATCAATATCATGGTCATGACGGTTGCGCCGACGGTATTCCGAACTTGCGCCTGTTTTCTGCGCTTGATCGCAATACCACGAACACGGCTTGCGAACTCATCGTCAGCAGGTGGTTGAAAACCGACCTGCTTATAAATATCAAACTCGCGGTTGTTAAACTCTTCACTCATGATTGCTCCTCCAACGTGGCCCGAAGCTTCTTTAACCCTTGGAAAACATTGGCTTTTGCACCACCAACTGATGTGCCCATCGCTGCTGCCACATCCTCGTAGGTCATCTCTTTCAACACCCGTAAAATAACAGCCGTACGCTGACGGGGTGAAAGTTCATGCAATGCTTCATGCGCTTTTTCTGCCAGATCTTTCCATTCCGTCTCCTGCTCAGCCGAAGGATTGGCCAGTTCAGGCAGTTCCGGAAAAATCTCCTCATCGTTTCCACGTTGCATCCGCCACCGCTTTAGCCGTCGTGTAAAACTGATCGAACGATTAATCGCGATTCGATACAACCAGGTGCGCATCCTTGCATCACGTCGAAATGACCCTAAATTCTGGTACGCCTTGATGAATGTTTCCTGGGTCAGGTCTTCCGCTTCGCTCCTGTTGCCACTTATCCTTACACATAAATCAAAGATCTCGGTCCTGTACCGTTCAACTAAAAGCACAAACGCACGTTCACGATCCTGTTCCAGCAGCTCGAACCATTCCGCATCGGATTCGTCCGTGAGTACCTCTGCTGCTGCGACAGCGTCGTTCGGCACATAGTTTTTTCTACGTGTCTGAGCGTCGTCCACTGCTAGTCCATCTGTGTTCAGGGCCAATCCTGTCTGCATGGTGCTTTCCGAACGCTGTTAGCTCCCTCTACGATCAGGTTCTCACATCGTTGGACGTTCCACCATGGAACAGGTTTAATACGATTATTTCACTGTTTCTCTGAAAAACGCCTCTCTGGAAGCGTCCGTATAAATGGATCCCTTTGGCTGAATAGTCAGTTTAGAACAATTCTGCTTTCAATACCAGTGGGAATGCAAGTATTCAGATACCACGCGGTTCCCGGAAAGGGCCAACTTCATCCCTCCCTATGAAAGAGAAAAATGGCCACTGCACTTGCACGGGACAAACCAGTGCGCAGTAGCCAATACTCAACATAGCCTGGATGTACTTCACTTACGTTTCTGAAACAATGCCCCTCTGCCCATAAGCGTATTCAAATCTTTCACCTTGACCAACCCATGCTTCTGTGCAAATGCCAGGGTCTCCTGAAAAAGCTCTTCACTCACGTGCATCTTTGGTTCCAGCACCAGGAGTTTTCCACCGTCTTTCAATAACATGGCAATCTGCTTCACCAAACCTTCCGGGTTAGGTGTTTCATGGACCATATGAACCGCCAGTACAACATCGGCCTGCACGTCATCCAGTTTCAAGTCCCTGCCTTCACACCGGTGAAGTGTTACACGTTCTGCGAGTCTGCGTCTGGCCAGGAAACCATGTGTGAGTTCCAGCATCTCCGGTTGGACATCCACAGCATATACCTTTCCATCCTTCCCAACCAGCCTTGCCAGCGCCGCGGAGAACACTCCACCACCACACCCCAGATCCACCGTAACATCTCCCTGCTTGACAATTGGTTTCAGAATCCTCATGGGATTTTCGAACATGGTCCGAAGTGGACTGTTCAACATCCTGGCCACACCTGGCGGACAGATATGTTCTGACCTTTCCTGCTGATCCTGCTTTGTCCTGTTTTTCGTCTCTGTGCTCTGCATGGTATACCTCTACTCTCTCTTTGTGTTTTTGTGTTGTGTTCCACCCATCTTAAAGAATGAATATTCATTCATTGTGTAAAAAAAAATCACGATATCTCTAGATCCGAATTGCCTCCCATGCCATCTGCTCCGCCTTGGCGATGTTTTCTTCCGTGGGTTCCAAATGCTCATGCCAGATGATATGCAGCAAACCCAACGCCATTCCTTCCATCATGCCCAGCAAAAGGAACAGGGATTCATTCTTCACAGCGCCAGCCTTTACCAGGTTTTCAAGGAATTTACTATAGTCATTCAGAAACTCAAACGCAGCCTTCTGGGTTTCCTTTTCAAGGTATGGCGCATGATGATGATCTTCAATAAACTCAAGTTCCATCCTGTGGCTAAGTCCAAAATGAATATAACTTTGCCATAAAGTATGGAATCGTTCCCGGGGGGTCATCCTGTCATCCCCCAGTTTCACATGCTGACGAAAGATGTCGCGCAAATACAGATAGAGTTCATTCGCCAGCGCCTGCTTGTCCTTGAAGTAAACGTAGATGGTCCCTGTAGCCACTTCGGCCTCTTTGGCAATGCTGGGAATGGAGCTGCCATAGTACCCCTTATCACTGAAAACCCTCAGCGCTGCTTCCAGAATGCGAAACCGTTTCTCTTCTGACTTGACCGGACTCATCTATTTGATACCTCTCTTCCTGAATGAATGTTCATTCACTATGGTAGGGCAGTTTTTTCACGGATGCAAGTATCCATGACGCCTCAAGAGTCAACCTTTCAGACGCCTCGCTGTTTCGTATGGAAAATGGGGAGTGTCACTCTTTTCGCTTCAGGATATGCCAGAATTTGTTGACTATGTTTGATTCAATCCCGTGAATATTGATTTCCGAAAAACATGTTACGAAAACGTGACTGTCCTTGCATTTTCCTGCCTGGATCCCTCCCTGCTGCAGGCGAAAAATCTGGTACAGTTACCTTTTCACCTATATTGATTTAACTGTTCTGCACTTGTGAACATGAAAAGGCAACAGTCCCATTTTTCGCTTCCAACTTGGGATTACAGATCCCCTGCTCCTCACAATACAGTTTTTCGCCATAAATTATTGGTGCATTTCCCCGGACAGGTTTTTGAACCTCTTCCCCGCATAAAACGCGATGAACACCCAAAGGGCAGCGACAGCCAGTGTGACCAGTGAAAGCCAGCGAAGCGATTCGAAGGAAGTGAACACAGTCGTGACGATCAGGCTGATCCCAACCGCGAGCGCTTTGGCAAAGCGTTGGACAAACATGTCGATAAACGCTTTCGCCTTGTATTTCTCATCACGGGTTGTGGGAACGTACAGCGTCTCCTTGGCAGACTGGTTGATGGAATAGCTGAAGCCATTGTCCGCTGTATTCAGGAAGCTGCCAACCCACAACACGGGAAACGCCAGGAATCCAAATGAACCAAGAATCACGGCAAAGGGAAGCGCCAGCAGCGCAGTGGTCAGACCAAGCCGGGTCATAATGAAACTGGTCAGGAATAACTGTACCACCATGGAAGTAATGTTGGTGATCAGAAAAACCGTAGAGAACTGCTGTCCAATTGCCTCACCGTCCAGGTAATGCACGATGGTAGCGGAGAACTGAAAATCCATCAGCGTGGAAACGATTTCGTATAATCCTACAATACCCACGATAGCCAGCAGGTACGAATTCTTGAATACCAGAAGGGCGCCTTCGAATGCTGGATTGCCATCCTTTTCAGGTGTTGTTTTCATTGGTTTTGGCGCTGGTTTGACCGGTTCATCATCACGTATTCGATCTACCATGCTCCCTGCGACCCATGCCAGCAACGCGATCACCGCAGCAATCCCGAAACAGATCCATAACCATGCGGGAATGGAAAGTGTCTTGATCCAGATCCGGACAAACATGGTCCCAAAGACACCGCCGGTCACCCCGCCAAGCCCGATCAAACCATACAGACGCTTGGCAGCCTGCGATGAGACAGAATCGTTCAGGAAAGCGAAAAAGGTGGCGACCATCAGGGTGCTGTACAAATCACCAAACAGGTAGAAACTCCAGACGATCAGATCGCCCTGTTTCGAAATCACCAGGCTGTACAACACATAGGCAACCATAAAGAAGATGGTGAAGATGTACGTAAGTTGCTGACGTCTGAATTTGCGTACCAGCCAGGTGAAAACAACGACAGCCACAAACGCGACAATCATGTTCATGACCTTGGCCAGCAGTTCCGCCTGCGCCGCGCCCAGATGCCACGTCCAGAGATCCAGACCGGAAGCATCATAATATTGAAGGAACAGTGATTTCTTGATCGGTTTCAGAATCCAGAAGCTGGTAATCACGAGGAAGAAATAACCAAACATGGACAACGCCAGTGGCCACTCGTTCCTGCGAATGTCCATAAACGATTTCACCAATGGGTTCGACATCTCCCGCTCTCCCGGTTGTTACTTCTGACTTCCCGGTGATTTGATACTGAATGATTCCATCTCCACTACAGCGCCATCGTCTTTTACTTCCAATACACGAACAGTCATTTTCTCATCCGTAATTTCAAGAATCCCATAATGTGATTTATCCGTAATCAGTACAGGTTCAGCATTCAGCCCTGAGAGTTCATCATATTTCTGCTGCATCTCAGCGATTGCGTTTTCGCCCGGCGGTTGTCTGGTCATTGTACCGCCAGTGACTACGGCAATATGCAACGGTTCGGCAGTATCGTCATCGCTATCGAAATGGACTTCCACATGTTCATAAATATGCTCATGTCCGGAAAGGATGAGCTGCACTCCCCCCTGCCGGATAGTATCCAGGAAACGACGACGTTTGCTGACCAGTTCGCGCCCATTGTTCTCTTTGTACCAATCCTTTTCATGCCAACCGAACGTAACCGGTGGATGGTGCATTGAGATGATTTTAAATGCCTTGTCCTTATAGGTGTCAAGCTGCTTTTCAAGCCAGGACGCTTCCTCGCCAGGTTCAGACACGAACCATTCATTGAACAGGGCGTCCTGTTCATCATCCGGAATCAATCCCCACTGATCCACGAGGAAATTGGAATCCATTACGATCAGCACAGCATCACGGAACTCAACTGTATAAAATCGCTCGGTCCCGGTAACGGCTTCATAATTTGGGAAACCGAATGTGGTGTCGTTGGCCCACTCGTGATTGCCGATTGTGGTCAGTACCGGGATTTCACGGAATAACTTGTGGTCGAACCAGAAATCATCCAGAAAATAATCCCAATGCTCAGCATAACGCCCATCCGAACCGGCCATATCTCCCACATGCAAAATGGCGTCGGGGTGATCGGATTGAATCGCGTCTTCCAACGCAGTCCTGAGTTTCACCCGTTCCTGATGCCCGGCATCAGGATAAAAACGCAGGTAATTGATACCACCGATGATTCCGTTGCCAATCCAGTAAACCTGGTAAAAAGGAACGGCAAGCTGCCACCAGGTAGCTACGTTTTCCTTCTTATAGAATTTCTCGATGACACGCCATGACGGTTGCGAATCGCCCATTAACAGGATAGTAGGATTCAATGATTCCGAATTCTCAAGTTGAACTTGAGTTATTCTTACATCATCAGGTGCATAGGTATCGGTAAGCAGCGCCTTTGAAGCACATCCCGACGTCACCCACAGCATCCCAGCCGACAAGGTCAAAAGGATAAATTTTTGAAATAGCCGATTCATGTATTCTCGCTTGTATAGTCGTTCCCGAATGCCTTTACCGTTTCAGGTTGGCGGCAGCTTCTTTCTGGCACTGGACATTTGTCTTATCCAGAGTCTGCTTCTTCCTGATTGCACTCGTTCGATTGCACGCTCCCTGATTGCACGCTTTCGATTGCACGCTTTCGATTGCACGCTCCCTGATTGCATGCTTCCGATTGCACGCTCCCTGATCGCACGCTTTCGATTGCACGCTTTCGATAATATCTATTTACTTGTGTTAGCAGGCTTTAGCCTGCTCCTCTTAGCCCCCGGCTTTAGCCGGGGGAACAAGGACAACAACGGTTCGAGCGCCCTTCAGGGTGCTTTCCTGATTCGTATAGGTTCTATGACGTTAAAGCACGCTAAAGCGCGCTCATAGCATTTGTTATATCCATCCACCCGGCTAAAGCCGGGTGCTAAGAGGAGCCTGCTAAAGCAGGCTAAATATTTTCGAATCAGCAAACACTTTTAAATCAGCAAATACTTTCGATTCAGCAAACACTTTTAAATCAGCAAACACTTTCGATTCAGCACACTTTCGAATCAGCAAATACTTTTGAATCAGCAAATACTTTCGATTCAGCAAATACTTTCGAATCAGCAAATACTTTTCGAGTCAACAAATACTATCGAATCAGCAAAAACTTTCGATTCAGCAAATACTTTTGATTCAGCACACTTTCGAATCAGCAAATACTTTCGGCCCACCCTGTTCGGCCCCATCTGTTCGGGATCACCTATTCGGGATCACCTATTCGGGACCACCTGTACTGTCGCTAAGGTTATACCAGCGTCCTTGTACTCCTATTCTTCCCGTTGCAACCCAACCAGGCAGGGAGCGCCGGTTTCCGGATCTCGCTCAAGGTACACCTTTGTCCAGCGGCTTTGTTCCTTCTCACCGGGGCGTTGCAGTCGGATGGTCACCATGAGCTGATCTCCCGAATCCCAGGGGATATTTTGTAACAGCACCTGCCCGCTGGTCGATTCTGCAGAATAGAACACCGTCTTACCGGCGTCCATACTTAATTCACAGGTGTAAAGCGTTTTCCCATCATCTTCCAGGTTATATTCCACGGCAAGATCTGTCCAGACTAGCGACAGGTTGTTTTCCTGATCCTTCTCCAGTTTGAACCAATCCAATGGCGCGACCCGGTCAAACCAGAAACGACCAATAATATCCCGTCTGCTGATCAGGGTTTTGGTCAGATACTCAGCAGCGTCATACGGGTATTGTCCTGTTGACACGGCCGCTGCAAGCTGATCATCCCGGAAAGACATAACCAGCTTAGCGCCCCAGTATCCATCCAGATCAGTGCAGTTATCGTAGGCCGGGTTCGGGAAGATGAATTTGAAACCATCCGGGTCAACATCAGTCGGTGAAAACCGTCCCGCGCTGGGATAGGCTACAGTATCCGTCTTTTCCCAATCCTCAACCCAGAATCCGAGAGTGAGTATCTTGAACAGGACTCCATGCGGATCGAGTTCGTTCTGATGACCACGGTATTTCGGATGGGGACCACGCCCGCCACTGCCCAAGGTGGTGCCGAAGTCCATCATATAGTGAATAACATGCCCTTCACCTTCCTCCCCGATGTAAGTGTCCATCGAGTTCGCCTGCTTGGCGTCAATATGGTTGATCCAGGTGGCGAATATTCTCTGTCCTCTCAACTCGCGGCGGTGTTCATGCGGGACAAAATCATTGGGGTCATCCTTGCGAACTCCCTCGAAATCGAAAGGTCCGAGCAGATTCCCGGGGATATATTTGCTTGCCAAGGCACGAATGGTGCCATCTTCACGATATTCCACACGCGCCAGGATCGCTTCCAGATCCTCTTCCGTCATCAGACGTTTACGACCTTTCTCGTCCACGATCTTTACGCCATCACCCATCTCCAGAATATCAGGATTGAAATAGACGATATAATTTTCCGGAGTATTGTATCCGGCGGCATAGAAGAGCTTGGTTCCAACAACTTCCGCGCCGGAATTCAACCCCGAGAATCCGATAGGATCAAACTTGATCACATACCGATCTCCATGACCGTCCTTGATATGGAATCCCGGAGTCACTCCTTCCGCCTTGGCCCGTTTGATAATCCACGTGGTGTTGGGATCAGGTCCATTTCCCTTATCCGGACCGATCCGTATTTCTTCCAGGCTCATCGGTTTTGTCGCGTTACGATTGGTGAACCAGGTCGAATTCGGAACCTCATCAAACGCGGTCAAGTTCAGCGCCTGTTTGGGGCGATCCGTAACATTGCCATAGGCACGGGTAAAATCACATAACTGGTCACCCTGCAGGATAAGCTGTTTGTCCAGGGCGTCTTCAAAATCAAGCGGCGCCCCCCTGTATTCCGGGGTCGGCACACTGTTATTATCACTGGGTAGCGGATCTGGCGGGATAAACTTCTCATGCGCCGCACACCCGGAAAACACCGCTACGACTGTTCCAATCAGAACAACACCGGCAAAATGTTTTGAAAGCTGTTTTATGGTCAACATGGTCAATCCCCTAGATGGCATTCAGTACGAGGTAGATTCTGAAACCGTCACGGCAGAACCCGAAATCAACCCGTAACGCTTCTTTTTCCAGGTTCCAGGTTCTTACTCCAAAACCAAAACCGGCTTGCGAATTCTTCCAGGTGAAATCCTGGAAGATATCCGAAGCAACCTGGCCGCCATCTGCGAACACATGGAAATCATACCCGGATTCCTGCCAGACATCCCGGATCGGGACACGGTATTCCAGGGTTCCGTAAACGGCATCATTATCCCTGAAACGTCCACGTTTAAACCCGCGCACCGTATTGGTTTCACCAATCTCGGAAAGGTTGTAGAAAGGGATCATCCGGTCATCGAAGGGATCAGTAAACTCACCAGCCATGCGGACGATCAGGGTACGTCCGTAAAAAAGATGGATATACTTCCGGAAATCGACGTAGGTTTTCAGGAAGCCGAAATTCTCTTCTTCCACTTCAGTGAACAGGCTGGACGTCAGTGTAAACTGATAGCCTTTTGTGGGAATGCCCAAATGATTGCGTTTGTCGATTGAAAAACCGGCGCCGACAAACATCAGTTCAACCCTTTCATCCCCACCGGGATAAGTGTTCAGCGGAGTGATCGACCAAAGCGGATTATCAGGAAAATCATCGCCTGTGTTACCATCATCTTCTTCCTCTTCACGGAAGGAACGTGTAGACTGGTATCCGCCAAAACCTTCAAGCTCGACATGTTGCAGAACTTCTGAAGCCAGCCCGAGTTCACCACCGAAGCGTTCAATCCCGAATTCGCTACCCATCTCATAGGAAGAATGCGGTCCGTACCCGAAGAACGGTTCTTCCGGCATGCGTGCGTAGAATCCGTAAAGGTTCATCATCAGGGCGCGACCGGCCAACGGAACATCAGCCAGCTCTAGCTCTTCGAGGCTTCTTCCTTCATGTAATCCTGATGCGGCAAGATTCAGACGTGCAAGGTCATCACCGTGCCGTTTCAGGATAAGTCGTCCTCCAATGCCCCTGCTTGGCGAGATAATCGGTTCCAGTTTCCGGGTGCCGTCATCCTTGGTGAGCAAATCGTCGATTTTTTCAACAATCTTTGTCTTTTCAACGATTGTTACGCCTTCTTTGAGAATGGAAAACGTAAGCCAGAATGGAAAGTAGATGACATCCCCGATAGCGCTTCCGGTCCAGGCAAGAGCTGATTTCTTGAGGTTCTTATCTTTCCATTGCTTTATGCTATCTGATGGAGCGCTATCGTTATTGTCACTGTCGGCAAATGCCGGTGTGACCGGAGCCCCAATTAGAATCATGAAAAAAAGTAGTAGGACTACTACAATGAATCCAGGCCGCATCAATAGCCTCCCTGCTTACGGCGCCGCAAAACGATCTCCAGGTCTCCCCTGGACCTGGGAGATTCCAACATGAGTAGGAAACCAAGGTAGCTTTGATTATACGGTCTGTCTCTCCAAGATTCCAATCGCTGGTATACTCCAGAGAAGTTTTCCACTCCAATGCGCTTTCCCTTCAGTGCGATTGAGTATAAGGAAAAGGACTGAAAGAAGAAAATACAGCTGTTCTCGGTTTTATTCCGTCATAATGTATGATTGCCGGGAAAAGGGGACGGGATCCTTTTCCTCTCGTTTATACGGAATATTCCTGAAGTATTCCTGGAAAAGGAAACTGTCCCCTTTTCCGTGTACGTCCTGCCTGCTCTCAAGAAAATGGGTACCGCCACCTTTCCCGATCCCTGCTCAGACCGGGAAGGCTTTCCCCCAGGGAAAGGAGGCAGTCCCCTTTTTCCATATCCTTTATTCCAACTATATGGTTGACCTTTCACTGATCTGGCACATGACCACATGACGGATTAATAATGAGAATCGCTTTATATTCTTTATATTTGATTAGCAGGAACTGGAATCGGGTTCCCTGTGGGAGGAAACGGCGTCAGTCTGGGGGAATCAGAAACCGCTCTGATCCCACAGGGACAGCAACCCGATCACCAGGCCTTCACGCTACCGGGACGGCAGGTGGTTTATGTGGGAGAAAAGGAAGTTGCCCCGGTAACGGTCAGCAAAATCATGGTCTACAGCTTTCCCGTTGCCTGCAGATACTGAAGTTTCTTCATCCGGAGATCGATTCTGGCTTCGATAACACGGTCATTGGCCTCCTGTAACAACGCCTGCGCTTCCAGCAAATCGGACACATCTACGACTCCATTATCATACGCAGACTTGGTTACGCGCACATTGGTCTGTACCTGTTGTTGTGTTTGCAGGCTGAGTTTGTATTGATCCTGCGCTTCTGTGTAGTCCTGCCAGGTTTTATCCATTTGCAGCAGAAGCAGCTCTTCGGAATCTTCCAGCCTGTTCTCAGCGATGCGCTGGTGTGCCTTGTGTTCAGCAATCTTATGAGACCCACCCCACCAGCCTGAAATGGGAATCTGCATGGCGACAAACCCGACAGCATTGTCCAGGTGATCGTAGTCATCCACTTTCATGTAGAATTCTGCCAGTCCCACCGCAACTGTCGGCATGTTTTCACCAATCGCCATATTCGTTTGCAACTTGGATGCTTTCACCGATTTTTGCAGCAACCGGTATTCACCGCGAGATTCCAGAGCGGCGGCATGATCGAGATGCCTCAGCGTCTCCGCTTCCATATCATCGATACTGGAAGCAAGCGTCATCGTTGAATCGTAGGGCATACCGATGTACTGGCAGAAAGCCATGGTCGCCAGCTTCTTCCCATTCAAGAGCTTCGATTTATTTAACTGGATTTCACTTAGCTTTAACTGCACCTTGAGCACATCATTTTCGAGTACCAGGCCGGCGTTCCAGGCATCGAGAACCTGTTCTTCAAGGTCCAGCAGTAGAGTTTCGTAGGCTTCGATGGTCTTGAGTTTTTCATTCAGGGAAACCAGTTGCCAGTACTGTTGTTCTGTTTTTATCAGGACATCTTTTTCAGCCAGTTCACGCTGTGTCTCCCTGACATCCACCCCAATGGACGCCAGTCGATTTCCGTTAAAAATGCGGCCACCTGCAAACACCGGTTGTACGGCTGTGACAGCGCCGGTCAGCACGTCTTCTCCAGCATTGAGGGACAGTCCGGGGAAATAGGCGAACTCGGTTGGCGAAAGCAGGTTGGCCGGGTTGCCGTCATAAACGGGGAGGTTGACGGCATCCATCTTGAAGTCGACCAGGGGATCATTCATTTTCATAACCATCCCCGTGGCGCTGACTTCCGGGAAATAACCGGTAAATGCACTGCGCTTTACGTGCCTTGCAGCACGTACTTCCTCCTGCGCATTTCTCAGCTCAATACTGTTTTCCAGGGCGAATTGTTTTGCCTGCTCCAATGTCAGAGCACTCTGCGCTTGCGCCTGATTAAAACCTGCCAGCAGACTGAGGGAAAGGATCACCATCGCTGTGAGGACGGGCTTCAGTCCTTTCACTGACGCCTTTTTACCCGGTCCGAAAACCGTATAGAGAACCGGCAGTACAATCAGCGTGATTACCATGGTAAACAGCATACCGAAACAAACTACCGCCCCAAGCGGTCCCCATAACGGCGAACGACTTATGATCATGGGAATCACACCTACTGCCGCAGCCATTGATGTCAGAAAGATGGGACGCAACCTGCGTTTGGCGGCTGCAAGGGCTGCTTCATTCAACGGCATCCCCTGTTCATTTCGCAGATGTTCCGCATAATCAACGTAGATGACACCATTACGTATGACCATGCCCACAAGACTGATGATACCGATAAACGCTGTCATGCCGAACGGATACCTGAAGAGAAGCAAACCGACAAGCGCCCCGAATGCGCTGAAGGGGACTATGCTCATGATCAACATGGAAAGGCGGACAGTTTTAAATTGGAACAATAAGATGAAGAAGATTACCACAATGCTTGTGATAAGAGAATACACGAACGGTGTATACGTCTCTATTTCAGTCTCGTGATCCCCACCAAAGGCAATCGACACTCCATCCGGAAGGTCCAATCCTTCAATCTGAGGTTTGATCTCATTGAAAATCCGGTAAGCGAACTCGCCAAGTTTTACATCCGCACAAACTGTGAGAGTCCGTCTACCATTTCGCCTTATAATGGCTCCCTCGGTCCATTCAGGCTCAATCCTGGCTACTTGTCGTGCTCGAACAGAGACAGGACTGAACGGTGAGCTGATATACATATTTTTCAAATCTTCCACATCTGTCTTCTCAGATGCTTCCTGGCGCAAAACAATATTGACCGGATAATCACCCTCCCAGACTGTCGCAAGGGGCAGTCCTTTAACACCGGATGCTATGGTGTAAGCAATCATGGCCTTGGTCAGGCCCAGGCGGTTGGCCTCATCTTCGTTTGCCAGAACCTTGATCCCGGGAAGCGGTTCACGGTAATCCGTTCTGATCCAGGATGCACCGCCGGTATCGCGGATAATCTGCTCCACACGTTCGCCGACAGATTTCAAATCGCTGATGTTATCGCCGGAAATTCGTATTTCAATAGGATAAATCGATTTCGTAAATTCGAGCTGTTTCCAACGATAAAATGCTTCAGGAACGGATGATTTGTATGTCCTTCCATACTCCGCGACAACTTCCTTGGTCGCTTTGACGGACACAGTATTTACGATCAATTGCGCATAGTTCTCACCCGGCATATTGGGCGCGTATAGCGAATGGAACCTTGGCGAACTTGTGCCGACAAATGCGGTGACATGTTCTACACGTGGATCTTGTAACAAAACATTCTGAAGATCTTCGCAAGCCTTGGCCGTCAGATCCAGTGATGTTCCTTCCGCCAGGTAAATCTCAACCGCAAACTGGTCACGATCCACAACAGGTCCGAACTTACTGGTCAGTTTCGAACCGACTACCCCAGTAAGCGCCAGCAATAAAACAGATCCCAGAAGTATCATTCCTTTGTGTTTGAAAATGAATTCTATCATCCTGTTGTAACTGTTCTGCATACGGTCCAGCATGGAGATTTTCTTCTTTTTCGTTTCATCCTTTTGACTATGTAAACCGGTTTTAATCATGGTATAGGAAAGAATCGGCACGATCAGCACGGCAACCAGAAGCGAAACGCCAAGCGTGATGATAATCGTATCCGGGAAAGGTTTGACAAAATCACCCGGTAAACCGGTAAGGAAAATGGTCATCGGCACAAACACAGCGATGATGGCCAGCGTGGCGCTGAAAACGGGGATAAATAACTCGGCAACACTCTGCCACGCCGCTTTCCAGGGATCAATGCCCTGGTCAAGCTGTTCCACATAGTTATCAATGATGACAATAGTATTGTCAACTACCATTCCCAAAACAACGATCAGTGCGGCAAGGGAAACTGTGTGTAACTCTATCCCACGCATGTACAGCAGGCCCATCGTAACCAGAATTGTGATCGGTATGGTCAAGGCGGCAATGGAGGATACCCTGAAAGGAAGGAGAATCATCGTCACAATGATGACGGCCAGGATTGCAACGACAAACTCATGCAGAAATACTGTTACAGCCTCGTCCACTGCTTGAGGCATATCAGCGATTGTATTGATTTGCAGATCCGGCGGAAGAGTCTTCAGGGTCTGTTCCAGGATTTTATCAATGTCTTTACCGAACTTGACAATATTGTTCCCGTTCATCATTTCCAGGCTCAGGACGATGCAATTATTACCGTCAATCTGGACATAGGAATCCGGTTCTTCATACTCTCGAACCACACGCGCGACATCTTTCAACCGAACCACAACACCACGAGGATCGGTATATACTATCTGTTCAGCCAGGTCTTTCTCTGTTTCATACCTGTCCGGAAGATGGACGGGCATGGATACTTTTCCGTCATCAATGTTCCCGGCATAGGTTACCGAGTTCTCCATTCGCAACATGGCAAACAGCGTATAAGGATTGATTCCGTAAGAAGCCATCTTCTCATTATCGAAGTAGATATTGATGACTTCACGCTGCAAGCCATAGTGTTTAATGGCCGAAACAGAAGGAAGCTTGCGAATTTCCTCTTCGATCACATTCAGGTATTCTTCCAGCTCCTTGTAGGTGCGCCTGTCCGACTGTAAAGTCAGCAACAAAGCCGAGGCATCACCGAATTTATTGTTGGCAATCAAGGCCAGCACTTCTTGCGGCAATTGCGCTTTCAACTCCTGCAAACCATGCCGCAATGTCGCCCAGAACAGATCCGCATCTTCCACATCCCCGCGCACTTCCACGAAGATGTACATCATCCCTTCTTCAGAAATGGAATAGGTTTTGTTCCGGTCCACTTCCTCGTAACTGAACAGGAAGTTCTCAACCTTGGTTGTCAGCCTCTCCTCTACCTCTACTGAAGACGCGCCCGGAAATACACCGACGATGATCCCCTGGCGTACGACAAATTCAGGAAATTCCTGACGTGGCATGACAAACAACGAGATTGTTCCAAAAACCAGCAGAGCTGCGGTAACGACGATAACAACCTGTTGATTGTTCAGCGCAGCCTGGGTGACTTTTTCGATTATCTTCATTGCCGGCTGCTCCCGGATACATCATCCATATTCATGACAACCACTGGTGCATTCTCATACAGCTTGTGCTGCCCGCTTACAACCACAATATCATCAGCTTCCAGGCCGTCTTTGACAGTCAGACCATCCTGGAGAAATTCACCCGTTTTCACCAGATTCTTATGGACTGTCATCTCATGTGTATTCACCACGAAGACATAGTTGTTACGGTGTTCGTCAACCTGAACCGCATCTATCGGTAAACACAAAACCGGCGCGTCATTGGAATGAATGACCACCACATTGCAGATCATGCCTGGCTTGATCTGGTGATCACGATTGGCGATGGTCAGTTTTACCTTGTAGGTGTGCGACAAAGGATCAGCTACCACACCGATCTCGTCAATCCGGGCTTCCCAGTCACGATTTCCCAACGCAGGAATCGACACCAGCGCCGTCATTCCCTGCGAAAGCTGACTGATCTCATTTTCATGCACCGTTATGACCGCCTTGACACGATTGATCTGTACTATCCTGATTGCCGTAACACCCGGCGCAGCGCCGCCACCGACTTCAATGGAACGCCTTCCGACAACCCCCGCTTCCGGGGCCAGCAACTGACAATCCGCGAGATTCTTTTTCGCCAACTCAAGCGCAGCGGTGGCCTGCTGAAGCCCTGTTTCGGCTTCGACCATCTTGATATCCGGCAGGTTGCCGTTTTCGTGCATGGGACGAAGCCTCTCTACTGCATCAATCGCACGCTTATACGTAGCTTCCGCCATCAGGTAAGCATTCTGGAAAGTGGCATTATCAAGCGTTGCCAGAAGTTGACCTTTCTGGACTTTCTCACCTTCACGAACAAACACTTCACTGACGATGCCGTTGACCGCAAATGCGGCAGGAATGGTCACGGACTCTTCAATAGTACCGCTATAGCGAATCCGCTCACGATCATCGATGTAACGAACCTGCTGGACTTCCACACGAGTCTCGTATCCAGCTTCTTTCGCCTTTGAATTCGATGTACAGCCGTTAAACATGCTGAACGCGCTCATGACAAACACTATCAGCAATGGAATGCGTAAGCTTTTCATCTTAACACCCTCTATCGTCCCTTGGACTTTTTTCGTTCCCTGGTCGAATCTTTGCCACAAAAAAATGGTTTTCACCAATTTGATCCCTTTTTCCCCAGCGCACACGTTTATGCAAGCTGCTTTCCCATGATCATATGTAAAAATTCTTCTTTCGCCCTTTCGACTATCATCGTTCGCTGGTCGATATTAGAATAAAAAAAATTCAGACTCGTAATCCACGCGCTACAAATTCGCAGATTGTTTCAAGCCGTTCTTCGTCATCCTGTGTATTAAGATCAAGCAGGACATTCAGAACAATGCCACGAATCATGGATGATACAGCATAGGCAATAGTAGACATCTCTTTCGCGCTTAATCGGGCAAATTCACCGCGTTCAAAACCGTAATACATGATTTCCTTGATGATGTGAATATCATAAGAATCGAAGCTTTCCCGTAATTCATAGAGCAGCTTTTTGTCTTCGCGTACTTCCTGCTTCAACAAGGCGAATACAGTTACCTGCTTCCTGGCTTCAACGAACATGGTAATGGCATAACGCTTCAGTTTATCCGTCGCCGAGGTAACCTTATTCATCTCCTGCTTGATGGTCTGCTGAATTTCAAAGAAATGCCTTTCCAACACCGACTGAAACACTTCCTCCTTACTCTTGAAATAGTAATATAGTGTCGCTTTACCTTTACCGGCTTCAGCAGCAATATCCTCCATGGTGGTCTTTTTCATGCCCCATTTCCGATATACTCTACTTGCTGCGGCAACGATTTGTTCCCGAACATCCTGATCACTGGCCACCTGGACTCCTCGACTTTTTTCGTATAGTGGTCGAATATATACCTCCAACCTATGCCTTTGTCAATAGCTTCCCCATGCTCTCCTCGTGCAATATACATCAAAGTGGAGTATTATTCTCATGGGGAACTGTTGTCGAAATGCAACAAATACTCAAAAATTGTTGTGATCAGGAACACTCTCCATTTCTTCTATTCAGAGTCATTTTTTTTGCGAGTCATATTGGAGACACCTTTCCACCTACTATCTCATTGATTATCTTGGCGATCTGATTATTTGCGTTTTATTTCGAGCCATTCTTCATTTTCAGGTCTCTATTTTGCCAAGGTGCGGGGCAACGGTTGATTAAAAAAAAAAACCATTTCCATTTCAGAGCGCTTAGAGGGACATCGTGAACATCAAGCTATTTCTTTTATTGACGGTACTGCTGTTGCTCCTCTGTGTTACATCAGCACACGCCGACGGCGCAATTCGTGGATTTGTGCTGGATAAAACATCCGGCGAGCCATTGCCGGTAGCCAATGTACTTGTTGTTGGTACTGAACGTGGCGCAGCGACAAACCTTGACGGTTACTTCCACATTCCAGCTCTACCGTCGGGAATGTACACCTTAAAAGTCAGTTACCTGGGCTTCAACACCGCTGAATTCGAGGTAAAGGTGAATGGCAGTGAAACAACCCCGGTAAATCTTGAATTGCTGCCGGCTGGGCTTTCCCTTGAGGAAGTAGTCTATACACAGAGCGCAACGGATGATGACGAGATAAGGAAAAGCGCTCGTGTATCTACTATACCTGTTGACGCCAACACCATCCGCTCCCTCCCCGCCCTTGGCGCGGAAGTGGATGTCATGCGCGCCATGCAGGCCATTCCCGGTGTTAAAGCTTCATCGGATATTTCCAGCGCCTTGTATGTACGTGGCGGTAACAGCGCCATGACCCTGATCCAGATGGACCAGAGCACGGTGTACAATCCATCTCACCTGTTTGGCATGTTCAGCACCTTCAACGGGGATGCGGTCAAACATATCCAGCTTATGAAGGGGGGCTTCCCTGCAGAATACGGCAGCCGCGCCGGTAGTGTGCTGGAGGTTGTTACCAATGATGGAAACCGGAAAAAGAATGAAGGCGTGGTTTCACTGGGTATCGTTTCTACCAAGATGGCCCTGGAAGGACCATTGCCAAAAGGAATCGGTTCTTATGCCGTATCAGGACGCCGCACGTATTTTGACGGTATTGTGAAAGCGCTGGAATCATCTGGCGTGGAAGACCTGCCCAATTATTACTTCTATGATGGCAACGGAAAAGTCAACCTGGACGTTACCCCGAAAACAACCCTGACACTGGGTGGCTACCTTGGACTGGACAAACTGACCTATGAGTTCAGTGATACAGACAGTCCCATAGAGATAAAAACGCACTGGGGAAATAAAACCAGTACGGCCCGTCTGCGCCAGGTAACTGGAGATCACAGCTATGTGACACTTGGGTATTCTTTCAGCAGATATGCCAGTGGATTCGCTTTTGAAAATGAAGGCGAAACGGTACAGGAATTCAAGAACCGTTTTAACGAGCACCTTATCCGCACGGACTTCGAATATTTTGGCCTGGTAAACCACACCATTAAAAGTGGTATTGAAGCGCGTCGCTACAGTGTGGATGTACTAAACCAGACTGAAGACGTTGTATACATGGACATTGATGATTACGCCTGGAATATTTCCCATTACATCCAGGACAGTTGGAAAATCGGCGCCCAATGGGAAGTCATGCCGGGGCTGCGCTGGTCCTGGCATGAAAAGGGTGAACAGGTTAAGCTGGAACCACGTTTCTCAACTGTTTACCACTACAACCCTCAGACTCGATTCAAGCTCGCTCTGGGACGCTACTACCAGTGGATAGAAGTTGTTTCTTCCGGCGATGCGGCAAGCTTCCTGGACATCTGGATGCCGAATGACGGCACCGTTGAACCGATGTATGCCGACCAGATCGTTCTGGGTATTGAACATGACCCTGTTCCGGGACTCGAGTTCACTTTTGAGTCGTATTACAACGACCTGCACAATGTCAATGAATTCAATATGGCCGTTGACCGTGGCACAACCATGAAGGATGTCACCTTTATCGGTGAAGGGTATGCTTACGGTTTTGAATTCATGCTGCGAAAGAAGGCAGGACGACTAACCGGATGGCTTGGTTATTCGCTTGCCTGGACCAAGCGTCGTTTCCCGGGCAGCAACGTGAACTTCGGCAACTGGTACTATCCACGCTGGGACCGTCGGCATGACTTCATCGCGGTGGGCACCTACGCCCTGTCAGAGAAATGGGATATGTCAGCCCAGTGGCGTTACAACACCGGTCAGGGTTACACTCGTGCCATGGCCATGTACACCCAGCACTTGCCGGGCGTCAAGGACGATATGTTTCCGGATGCAAACCGTCGCATGCTGTACGGCGCACAGAACAACTACCGTTTCCCGGCGGATCACCGTCTGGATGTGACATTCACCTACAACCACCATTTCTTCAAATTGCCGGCAAAGCTGAACATGAGTGTCTATAACGTGTACAGCAGGCGTTCAATCTGGTTCCTGAGTTACGACAACGATACAAACCCGGTTGAAGTTGAAAAGGTGAAACTGCTTCCCATCATTCCGTTGCTTTCATACGAAGTGAGGTTCTAACCATGAAAACGACAACTACTTCGATACATGGTCATAAAATGATGTTTGCCGGTCTGCTTTTCACATTGATGGCACTCATGCTGTTTACCGGGTGTGAACTGACCGACAACAACCCGACAGAATACAGCGATTACAATGCAGAGCCGTTCCTCAGCGCTTATGTGGAAGGTGGAAAAGCTTTTCAGGATGGAAGCACCATCTTCCTGGAAATGACGGCGCGTGACCTGGATTCTTACTATGATCCGGCAGACTACGCGGTTCATAACGCAGAAATCGTAATCTTCCCGATCCTGGACGAGAACGGTTCCGCGGTCGATTCAAGTGGCCTGTCTGTCTATTACACCGAATATGCGGATACAGCAGGCAAGTATTTCACAACAAGCACAGAGATCTGCCGTCATCTTTGGACCTACCGGATTGAAGCGTTCAAGGACGGTGAAGTAGATCTCTGGGCTGTGACTGCGATCCCGGACTCTTTTACAGTCCGTTGTGACAATAATGAGCTGGATGCGTTGATGGATTCGATCCCGGCAGATCCCTGGAACATGCCGGACGCTCCCTGGCCCACTTTCACACGCAGTGCGCCCATGTTCAACTTCTTCTGGTCGGATGCGTTTGTAAATGTGAACTACGACGACACCCCGGAAGGCGGCTACCTGTTGTTCGCGGAAACACTGGTCGATACGGCTGACCTGGAACCGCTCGATCCGGACTGGGATCCCAGTGAGGACGAGTTGGAAGCTGAAGAAATGTGGCGTGCAGGCTGGATGCCGGCGCCGGATTACCAGAACTCACAACCGTTCTTCTGGGCTTTCACGGACTATGTTGGCCCGCAACGTGTAAAAGTGATCGCAGCATCATACAGCTTCTACCGCTACATGTTCAGCTCACTCAATATGGGACCGCAGTCGGTTACCCGTCCCGAGTTCAATGTGAACGGCGGCCTGGGCTGCTTCGGAGCAACAGTTGAGCATGAAGTGTATTTTAAAATGAAGAAGGTTAACGGATAAGCAATTGTCCGTTGCAGATTCAGCTATTCTCAGGGTTGCCATTTTTCGATGGCAACCCTTTTTCTTACCTCGCTGCCTCGAATCAGCTTGCATGCCTACCTTGAAAACATTAAAATCCTCACGCCTTTCTAACAGACTCCTAACAACACGGAGCCATTCATGCCACGAATGTTTGTTGTTTGCCTGTCGATCCTGCTTGTATGCGCAAGTGTGAGCATCGCCGATGAAGGAATTGACATCTCTCCCCTGTTGCCCAAAGGCTTGCAGGGAATTACCATGAACGGTCTGTATTATCTCTCCTACACCTCAGGCGAGGAAGGTGGCGAAGAGATCTCCAACTTCTTTATCAACCGTGCTTACTTCACGGTGAAGAAGGAACTGTTTCCCTACCTGAGCGCACGCATCACCTTTGACACCAACCAGGATGGCGAAGGCGACGGCGAAGGCGACATGGAAGTCAGGTTGAAATATGCCTTCGCCGATTTCAAGTTTGGCACATTAGGCCCGTTTTACAAAACTCATCTCGAATTTGGTATCGTCCACGCGGTCTGGCTCGATTTCGAGGAGCATATCAACCGGTATCGTATGGTCAACCCCATGTTCGTGGAACGATCCGGCATTTTCAATTCCGCTGACTTCGGCATGACCCTTTCCGGTGATTTCGGCCCGCAACTGGACAAGGAATACAAGGAGAAGGTTGCTGACAAATACGCCGGACGTTATGGCAGCTTTGCCGTAGGTTTTTATAACGGCGGCGGCTATCATGCGAAGGAACTCAACACCAACAAGGTGGATGAAGCTCGTATTACACTACGTCCGCTTCCGGGCATCATTCCCGGTTTCCAGGTGAGCTACCTGATCATGTACGGTCGTGGCAATGTTGCGGGTGATACGGACGACCTCCCCATCTGGCAGGTCAACTCCGGGTTCCTGTCCTACCAGCACCAGTACGGCACCATCACGGCTCAATATGTGAACGGTTTGGGCAACCAGAAAGGAAGTTGGATAAAGGCTTGGCGTCCTGAAACGTCTCTACCTTTCGAAGGGTATTCCGCTTTTGTAGAAGGGAAACCCACCAAGCATTGGCGCGTGATTGGCAGTTATGATTATTTCGATGTTGATCCCGAGTCCAACAATGGACGCTATAACCGCATCGGGGCAGGCATCGGCTACGATTTCGGCCAGCAGAACGTGCTGATCCTGGATTATGACAAAATTGATTATGATTATACCAACGATGATGGCAGCGATGTTGAAGATGACTACTGGGTGAAGCTGACCATGCAGATCCATTATTAGATACAATATTACCGGGACTATCCCATTGGGTTAGTCCCGGCTTTCTTTCACCCCAACTTACTTCTCAACTCTTCCCCATTCATCACCGGCGCACCACAAGCTCCGAACCGGCAGACATAAGCTGCTGGCTTGCCGTCAATGGTTGTCTTGCCTTTGACAGGCGGCAGCAGGTCAGTAAGCTTCTCAGTCGCTTCATCTCCCGGGACAAAGCTCAGGACAGCGTTGTATGGCGCTGCTTCACGATAGGCTTTCAGCAGTTCGGACGTTTCCTGCGCATCCGGTTTGCCAACGATAACGACCTCTTTTACTATTCCTACAATCATTTTATCAACATTATTTTTCTATATATACTGCAATCATCTGTCATAGCACAAATAATGTACACCCCTGAACTAACCATATCACCATTATTATTTCTTCCATCCCATCTATATGTATTTTTCCCCTTATTCACATGTCCATAGCTACCTGAGTATATCAACTGCCCATTTATATTATATATATTAACATAAAAATTTGCATCATTTTTTAAGTAGAAGGATATATTAACACTATGATTGAAGGGATTAGGATAAGCTGAAATGGACAACTCATCTGGTAGCTGTCTAGATGTTTCAGTATCTACATAACAATCATAGTCGTATTCATATTTATAAATGGTCCCATTATTTCCAATAGCGAAATAGGTAACACTATCAAGACAGGTTACTTTCTTTAATATATTACTGGTTCCAGTGTTTTGATATATCCAGGAATATCCTCCATCATTTGTCGTATAGCTGTGTCCATCCCCGCCAACTGCCATACCATGAGCTTCATCATAAAAATCGATGCTATATATTGGACTCCCAAGATCTCCATAGTGGTTGCATCTCCACGTATCTCCTCCATCAATTGTCTTAAGAATATAGGATGAACCACACCATTCCTCGCCGTTATGCATCCGGTGACTTACAACAATATAGCCTGTTTGTGGAGTAAGGAAGCAGATATCATAAACTTGATAGCCTTCTTCACATGTATATTTGAGGTCCCAAGAATATCCCCCATCATTGCTGAAATATAAATTATCGCGTCCCATCCAAAGATTTTGGCTATCAACGTACTCATTGGGCTTCTGAAATCCGCTACTTGGAGCCGTTTCATTGATAATTGACCAAGATTCGCCAGCGTTAG
Source organism: bacterium (assembly GCA_963669175.1). Classification (GTDB taxonomy): domain Bacteria; phylum Electryoneota; class Electryoneia; order Electryoneales; family Electryoneaceae. The sequence goes on along the minus strand of OY769902.1, from coordinate 3,000,607 downwards.
TAGATTCAACGATATACCCTGAAGTTGAGATTGCCATGTAATTCTGGTCATTCCTGAAAATCACCTCCAGGGGATGATCATTCTCCTCTAAGCCGATATTTACATTTTCCCAATTTTCGCCACTATCTGTTGTCCTAAGCAGAGAAGAGGTGTTAGCGCAAATCCACCCTTCATACTCGTTTCTAAATGAAATATCATAAATCCATAACCCTTCTCTTTCCGATAGGCCTTCATATATTTCCCACTCTGATTCATCCAAAGTTCGGGTCAAAACAACGTCATAACCACCAGAAATCCATAGACGACCAGTATCCTGGATTTCGAATACTTCTAGATACTGTTTTGTCAATCCGCTATCGGGTTGAAAGTGCGTACCGAAATCATCACTATAACAGCGATAGCCACCCTCGCCGGCAAGTACTACTTTCCCACTTGAATTAGAATGTAGCGTTTGCGTATGCCGATCATCAAAATTCGTGTAATAGTCATTAATAAATTCCCAACTTTGCCCATTATCGAAAGATCTCAGGTAATAATTGTAAGAAGTCGCACCAAAAACGAAAGTATCACTGGCTACCACCAGTTCGTCTAACATGAAATAATTTTCATCGAATTCAAGGTAGTCCCATGTCTCTCCACCATCATTTGTCTGCAGGTTGGCAAATAGACCTTGAATTATTCCCCTGTCACGAGTGAAAAAACGCACATGCTCCGGCTGTAGTTGCTGAATCGGCCTTTCCAGCATAGTCCACGATTCACCATAGTTAATCGTTTGGTAAATCGTGTGTTGCATAAGACTGGCCAACCAACCATACTCATCATCCATAAAATATATATCAATGATGCCTACAGTAGAATCTGTAAAAACTGTCGTCCAGGTCTCACTACCATCCAAGGTTCGAAATACGGTATATGCGCCTGTTGTAAAACCACTATCCACTGATGTAAAAAACAGATCTAAAACGTTATCTAGTGGACAATTCGTGACATTCGTCCAAGTTATGCCCCGGTCATCGGTTCGGTACAAAATGGCAAAATCCCAATCTCTGAATCCAATGGCATAACCAGTCTGATCATCAAGCATCTGGATCTTTTTCAGGTGATCCACAGCTTCATTGTCACTCAACCAGTGGTATTCCCATGAATCAGTTGATGCTGTATAGTAACAGATAATCCCGGCGCCTCCGGTCAACAAGACATCATTGTTCTCGAAAACCCAAGATCCGGTAAAATCGTTCGCAGCAGGGAAGGGATGTTCAGGTAACCAGTGGTTTTGTGCATCAGCAGGTAGTGCAGAGTGCAGGTAAGCGAAAAGGCATACGAAGAGGCAAAAGGATCGTTCCCAGATTGTATGGCCTGAATTGAAGGCATATGTCTTCATCTTTACGCCTGTGCAGAGTTCTCTTAATACTTCTTTTAAAGTGCATGGGGACACGTAAAAGAATTGTATGAATTATGCAACAGTTTTAAAATGACAATACATTTTCATAATGTCAAGAGTGACAGAGGCATTCTTAAAACTTCCACAGAAGCGAAATAGTAACTGAACAATGAAGAAAGGGCTCTTCACATGCTTTCAGCCAAATTTCTTGTTCAACGCTTCCCCAGAAAACACCGGCTCATCACAAGCTCCGAACCGGCAGACATAAGTTGCTGGCTTGCCGTCAATGGTTGTCTTGCCGTTGACAGGCGGTAGCAGGTCAACAAGCTTCTCAGTCGCTTCATCTCCCGGGACAAAGCTCAGGACAGCGTTGTATGGCGCTGCTTCACGATAGGCTTTCAGCAGTTCGGACGTTTCCGGCGCATCCGGTTTGCCTACAATGACGACCTCGTGGAATGGACCGTGATACAGGCCGATAGCGTCCAGCCAGGTCGCCAGTTCCTGTCCGGATCGCTCCAGTACGTTGGTGAAGCCCGCGATCACTCTACGTACTTCATCACGGTACTCTTCTTCTCCACGCAACGCGGCCAGCTTCAAGTAGACTACCATCAGCAGGGCATTGCCGGACGGTTCCACGCTGTCGATGTACTCAATGCGGCGTCCCATCGGCTGGGCTATTGTATCAGGCGTGTGGAAATACGCTCCACCATCAGGATTGGCGAAGTGTTTTCGAATGTACTCGACCAGCTCCAGCGCACGTTCCAGGTATTTCGTTTCCCCACTGGCGGTGAACAGGTCGATCAGACCGTTGGTAAAAAAGGCATAGTCGTCGAGAACACCTGTCACGGAAGGCATATCTTCCGTACTGGCCCGCAGCAACCCGGTTTCCGTATTCCAATGATTCTTCCACAGGAAATCCGCCGTTTGACGTGCCGTGAGCATATACTGCAAGTCACCAAGCAGTTCATACCCCTTGCTGAAAGCGCTGATCGCCAAGCCGTTCCAGGAGGTCACAATTTTCTGGTCCAGGTTCGGCATGATGCGTTTGCCACGGCTTTCCCGCAACGGTCCGCGCCATTTGTCCAGCAACGCCAACGCCTCTTCACGGGTCATTTCCAGCTCAGCCAGCTTCTTTTCCGTGATCCTGCGTGTGAGCACATTCACGCCGCCAAAGTTGCCGTTCTCGGTTACACCAAGCAGGCGACACACCGCTTCCCCTTCCTCCTCACCGCACACTTCTTTGATCAGGTCCGGGGTCCAGATGTAGTACAGCCCTTCGCCGCCCTCGCTGTCTGCATCCCAGGACGCATAAAAACCACCCTCTTCGCTTAGAAAATCGCTGATCATGAAATCAAGTGTACTTCTCGCCACATTGCGGTATTCCGTTGATTTGAAAACCGCAGCCGCTTCCAGGTACAGACTGGCAAGCTGGGCGTTGTCGTAAAGCATCTGCTCAAAGTGCGGCACGGTCCATTCGCTGTCTACGCTGTACCTGTGAAATCCGCCGCCCAACTGGTCGTGTATACCACCTTCGTTGATACGGTCCAGCGTGATTCGAAGCGCCTTCTCCAGCAATTCACCGCCATGCTTGCGGTAGCGATGCAACAGGAAAGCCCAGCGTAACGGGGTCGGGAATTTCATCTGACTGCGAAAACCACCCCATTCATAATCGACATGCTGAAGCAGTTTGTCCACGATTGCCTGAACCTGATCATCGGATAGAATCTCATTTCCATCGCCAAGATTGGAGACGGCATCGATATAGCGTTGAACCGCTTCGCCCTGTTCGGTCAACTTGTCGCGTTGCGCTTTGAACAAGTTGAACGCCCGTTCGATCACCTTGACAAACTGGTCTGGCGGGAAATAGGTGCCACCATAGAAAGGTTTCAGGTTGGGAAGCAAGAATGCAGATAACGGCCAGCCGCCATTCTTGGTCATCGCCTGCACTGCCGCCATGTAGACCGAATCCAGGTCGGGACGTTCCTCACGGTCCACCTTGATACAGATATAGTTCTCATTCATGTACTTCGCGATCTCATCACGCTCAAAAACCTTCTCCTCCATCACATGACACCAGTGACAGGAAGAATATCCGATGGACAGGAATATCGGCTTATCCTCTTCAACCGCACGATTCAGCGCCTCATCTCCCCACGGATACCAGTACACCGGGTTGTGAGCGTGCTGTTGCAGGTAGGTGGAGGATTCCCTTATCAGGGCGTTGCCGTTCTTGCGAATCTCTTCTATGGATGGGATAGTCATCTTTTGCACCTTCTTTGCGAGAGCTGTCATGCCAGCATGTCATTGTCACAATAAAGTCGGGTGGGTCGATCCGCAAGTGGAAAAACTTCCTCATGAACAGATTCGGGAATACACAATTGGAGGATTTTGGATATGAATAACTCGTGAGAGTTTATAGGCTTGGGTAACCCGATTCACACGTGATGAAGCCTTGTATCATGGAAAAGTATAAAGTCACCCAGGCTCTAACCAATCCCGACTTGCTCATCATCCACATCACAGGACGACGACTCACAAATGTTGTCAGCATTTAGTGGAAATCATAATGCACATCCTGCAATTCGGGCCATGCATTCCTTTACAGAACTGCTGGAAACGTACAGGCCACCCAACCTCTTTTTATTCCGCTACTCCTCTTCTTCCGGCACCGGCGTCCAACCGTAATCGATATAACGCCACATCACCTCATCACCACGGAATTCCAGTTGTGCGTAGCCTTCCTCGAAACCGTTACGCGGACCACGCCACCATGCGCCTGATACCGCGCCGATATTGGCCAGTTCCATGTCCCGGAATCTGTAGGATTCGTTGATATGCAGGTGTCCGCCAAGAACCAGCTTGACCGGATGCTTCTCAAGCACAGCAAGCACCTCATTGCAGTTGTTCACGCAGGTTTTCGGGTGCTCTTCCTTCAGGGAGCCGTTTTGCCATTCCGGCATATTGGAAAGCAACGGGATGTGCATGCAAACGACTGTCGGACGGTTCGCCGCAGCAAGGTCATCTTCCAGCCAGGCAAGCTGCCCGGCGTCAACGAAACCGTGGTAGTTTCGATCCGCGAGACCAACACTGTCCAGGAGTACAAAATGCCAGTTCTCGTGGTCGAAGGATGTATAGGTCTTCTCCCGGTTGAAGCGTTGCAGAAAATACTGTTTCCCGAAATAGGGATCGTCCGGACTCATCCCGCTTTCTTCATAGACACCGAGACATTCATGGTTGCCCAGTGTATGATGTACCGGCACATCCACACCTTCCAACGCCTTGAAGAACAGATCATACTGCTCATCGGCTTCTGCTTTGGTCTGTTCCAGGCAATCATAGGCCAGGTCGCCGCCGGTAATCAGGAAGGACGGCTTCTGCGGGAGCGCCAATGCGCTGTCAAGCGAAGCTTTGAAACCCTGTGCGGCGCCACGGTGAGCATTGACATGCATGTCTGTCAGAAACGCGGCAGTAAAATCCGGTTTGCTACCGGCAATAGCGCGTATCGGCCACGGCGTGGAAAGTGCGCCAACCACCCCGGCGCCGATGGAAAGAAAATGCCTGCGTGACACCTGCTGCATGCTGCCTCCCTGGTTGGTGTGGTCCTAAAGAGATAGTATTGCGAGAACATTCATTAGTTATTTGACCTGTGTGTTTAAATACAAGAAATCATTCATACGTTTCCGAATACATGATTCTTGATATATCAGCAGTTCTCGATTTTGTTCCGTCATAATGGAGATTGCCGGGAAAAGGGGACGGGATCCTTTTCCTCGCGCTTATGCAGAATATTCCTGAAGTATTTCTGGAAAAGGAAACTGTTATAATGCATAAGTAGAAGCAGCCAACCTCGACGCAGCACACATGTCGGGCTAACTTGTGTTAAAGGCGTAACACGAGGTTACCCGTAGTACTTACACGAGGAGGTTGGCATGCAGGCAGTATACTACATCGGTCTGGACGTACACAAGAAGAAGATTGCGTATTGTATTCAAACGTCGGCAGGTAAGATAGTTGACCAGGGCATGGTTGCATCCACCCGTCCCCTTTTCCGTGTACTTCCTGCCTGCTCTCAAGAAAAAGGGTACAGCCACCTTTCCCGGTCCATGCTCACGCCGGGAAGGCTTTACCCTAGGGAAAGGAGGCAGTCCCCTTTTTCCATATCCTTTATTTCAACTATATAGTTGACCTTTCGCTGAGCTGGCACATGACCATATGACGGATTCATAATGGGAATCGCTATATCAGCAGTTCCTTCTTATACAATCACAGGTAAAGACGGCCTGCGGAGTAGATCCCCGCCTTCCAGATTGTCTCAGAATAGACTACACTTTCGTCCCCATGAATACCTCCGCTATTCTGATACAGTCTGCTTCGCTGGGGATGACCGAATGGGACATTCCTTTCGCGAGTAGCACATAGATCACTTCCTCACTAGCCGTGACAGGTAATTCTTCCCCGTCGCCATCGCATGTTTCGCGCCCTGGAAACGAAGTTTATTAACCATACGACGTCCCAGGTTGGGAACACTGCCGATCAGGGTGAATACACTGGCAAATCGCTGCCGTTGGTTCAGTACATCCACCGGGTACTCGAATCGCTTCAACTCGTTGAACAACAGGCGATCCGCCAGCGCCGCCTCGCCGGTTGACAGGCTTGTCCGCCAACGTTCCACAGAATCCTTTACCACGCCCGCCGACTGGTTACGGTCCTCTTTGCCCCATGTCGCTACGTTATAACGGTCTACCTGCAGCATCGTATCCCGGTATTCCAGCCCAAGGAAATTACATATTGTTTTCAATTGACCTTCTGCATCCTGAACAATATCCTCATAGCGAATGGTCAAGATACGGTCCGGGTAAGCATTTTCTGCATCCAGGATCGCCCTTGCAGCAGCACGCCATGCAAGACTTGTCCAGAACGGATCATACTCGATCATCCCACGATTATTCTTATCCTGATATGTAGCCTCACCGCTCTGAATCTTATCATGCACCCGTTTTTCACGCAGCTTTTTCGAGCTGAGGATATCCTTCGGATTCCTAACCAGCGCAATCGCTTTCGCGCCGGGATTGTCCGTCAGGATACGTTGGGCATGATTGGTATGGCCGGGTGTTTTTTCCACCCAGAACCCCAGCCCTTCACGTACTGCCAGTTGGTCCAGGGTACGATGGAAAATTTCAGCGTGAGTCGGATGTGACCCCAGAGTTGCCTTGATCGCATTTAAATCATCTGTGGATACGATGTCAGGGGCAGGTTGTTCTGTCTTGTGGGCGTAGAGACGCCAATATCCCTTCAGCATCAGGTTGGCACAGAATCGGATCATGCCATCGATAGCTTCATCCGTATCCAGTTCCGGGTAGTCATCCATGTACAGGTAGGGAAATTCATAAAAATACGTCTCACTCATCCCGATCAACACATCCCCATGCTGTTTGAACATATTCTGCAACAGGGTTGTGCCGGAATGGGCATAGCCGAAGATAAAAACAGGTTGTACGGATGACATGGAAACGATCCCTTTAATCGCAAGTTGCAGGGCAATATAGAGGGACTGTGGAGGGCAGTCAAGGAATGAAAGTATCCGACCTGAAGAGTGGAAAAAGGGGACAGACACCTTTTCCTGTAAACTGTTCAGCAAATTACCTTTTTTGTACAGGGAAAAGGAGTCAGTCCCCTTATTCTGAAAAATCTCTATTCCTTCAACAAAATACTCCACCGGCAAAGCTTACCATCTGCATACGGTCTTCCGATACCGCCTGGTCATAATCGATGATATACCCCTGCGCGCCCTGCATCCCTTTCAGCAGCAGGTACATGGCGTTCAGACCGCAGACACGTGTTGGATTATCCTCATCCATCAGCGAGTGCCACCACTCTTCCGCGTCCACATTCCTGACCTGTTCCAGGGCGGCCATATCACGCTTCAACACATCTGCGGTCAGGGTATCATCAACCGGTTCCTGGTCGCCGAATCTCGGGCCGACATGGGAGCAATCAACTCCCCCAACCCACAGCACCGGGCCTTCGTGGCGGCGTTCGATCTCGAACAGTGCATCCATCACCTTTTCCAGCTCCTCCACACCTTCCGGGGTACCGTTCTCGTTCAACGGTAAAATCCCAGCCAGGATGGGCAGCATGGTGATTTCGCGTCCCGCCAGCAGGTGCTTCAGCCAGACCGCCTGCAATTCAACCGAATGCTCCGCTTTATGGATGAAGGATTCATTAAACGGACGATCTCCCACCCATTCACGGATAAGCCGAATCGCGTCCTGATCAACCGGCAGGTCACCCAGTGGTGTCTGAAAGGTCTTGTCCGCAACAACAATCGGCGACAACGCTCCGGCATGACCGACACCAATTACGATCAGCAGTAACGGCCCTTCGGATGCTTCCGGCAAATGCTCGCGCAGCACCTTATACGTGCGTCCATAGGTCATCCCGCCGCGTTCATAGTCGATATGCGGGGACATGATGCCACGAATCCGCGCACCTTCAGGCACTTCGTCCGGTTCATGATCCTCCGCCGGGGGTGCGGCCATGAAATGCTCGAGCATCTCGCCCAGTAATTTCGGATCATCGGGGTAACCGGATCCGGCCATGCTGGACTTGCGGACGGTGTCCTTACGGAACGCTTCTTCCACTTCCTTGCGATGTTCACGGAATCGATCGTTGTGCAGGAAAAAGGAATCATCCAGCAGGTTGACCACTTCGGCCAAGGCTTCCACCGGAACCGCTTCTCCGGCAACCGCTTCGATCTGATCCGCGATTTGCTGCAAGGTGTGGTTGCCGTCAAACATGGTCAGCAACGGCAGCAGCTCATAAGCGAAGGCGAGCTGTTTTTCCGAGAATCCGTAGGGATCGTGTACGACTGCGTAATGCTGATCGTTCTCGGTCACAATCGTAACATCAACAGCCCGAAGGGCCGGAACCGGCCCTTCGGGTATATCGCTTCGAACTTTCATCAGCCGCAAAGGGTTACGAGAATGGCCTTCTGAGCGTGCAGACGGTTTTCCGCTTCATCAAACACGACCGACTGCGGGCCTTCCATGACCTCATCGGTGATCTCACGACCACGCTCGGCCGGAAGACAATGCATCACGATGGCGTCCGGGCTGGCATGCTCCAGCAGCTCATCGTTGACCTGGAACTGCTTCAACAGCGCTTCACGTTCCGCAGCCTTGTCCTTCTCGCCCATGGAGGCGAACACGTCGGTGTAGACCACATCCGCATCACGTACCGCCTCGATCGGATCATACACGACCTGCACATCAGCGCCTTCCTTCTGCGCGATCTCGACCAACTCTCCCGGGTGGGTTTCCCTGGTGGTCCCGATACGGAGGCTGATCGGCAAGCGACGTGCGGCGTTGATCCAGCTACGCGCCATGTTGTTGCCATCGCCGAGATAGGTCACGTTAATTCCTTCGAACGTGCCCAGGTGCTCCTCGATGGTCATCAGGTCGCCGATTACCTGGCAGGGATGGGAAAAATCGGTCAATGCGTTGATCACCGGCACACTCGCCCACTCGGCCAACTCTTCGATGTCCTTGTGGGAATAGGTGCGGATCACGATACCGTCCAGGAAACGGCTCAGTACACGCGCTGCGTCCGGGATGGTCTCACGCTTGCCCAGCTCGATCTCGTTGTTGGTGATGTACAGCGAGTTGCCGCCGAGCTGATTGATGCCGACCTCAAAACTGATCCGTGTCCGCAGGCTGGCCTTGTGGAAAATGCAGCCGAACTGCTTGCCCGCGAGAGGCGTCGGGCACATGCCCACATTGGTCACGCTCTTGAGATCATGGGCGAGCTTGAACAGGTCATACAGCTCCGCCGTGGAAAAATCGGTAATCTGGAGAAAGTCCCGCTTCTTCATGATGCTTCACCTCCGTATGAAGGAATGTACGTTTGTATGGCTAAAGTGGCTTTATCGCCCCGGTTACCGTATGCCGCAGAGTACGGATAGAGGCTGCCGTAAGCTAAGGGGTTCGAAGGCATGGGGCAAGAGGTTAATACATGAACAAATCACTAATTGGATATACCCATTTCTTTTCCTGATTTTTTCACGGAAGTCCTTTCGTTAATACAAAACGAGACCCCCTCGAAAGGAAGCCTCGTTTTTGAATCACCACATATTTGCAATGGAAGTTAAAAAGCGGCCTTATCAATTCTGCGCATTAACCAGAAGATCAGTTAAAACCTGGCCTTTCGCCCTCCCCCTTACTTCATCAGCACAATATTCTGCTCGCTGATCTGGCCGTTGATATTGGCACGGAGCAGGTAGACACCGGTCGCCAGGTTATGGCCGTCGATGGTGAACTGCTGGATGCCGGGCTGGACGACCGTGTCCACGACCTGCTGGACCTGCTGGCCGAGCTGGTTGTAGACAGTCAGGGTCAGCTTGCCGGCTTGCGCGACGTTCACGGTTACCGTGGCGGTCGGGTTGAACGGGTTCGGATAGACCGACACCAGGTGCATCGATTCCGGCAAGGCGGTTTCTGTGTTGTCGTCTTCTTCAACCGTGTTTTCGTAGGGGTTCTCGTACCAGTTGATGCCGTTGAACTCGCCAGCGGTCAAGAGATCAGGAGCGCCATCACCGTTCATATCCACGACCTGGATATCACGCATGTTGACATACCCGGCGGCAATATGGCCTGAGGGCCAACTTGTGCCGTTGCCCAGTTCGTTCTCGTGAAGACGCAGGAAACCGTCGATGTCCACACTAGCCACATCTGGATCGCCATCCAAGTCATAGTCGAGGGTCACGACATCAAAGAAAGTGTAGTCGGCATGCTCGGACAGGTTAAAGACCTCATGGGTTGTCCAGGCCAGGTAGTTATAGTCACCGGAAGGCTGGTTTTCATACCAGAGCACTTTGCCATCCGTACCACGTGTGCTGACGACGAGATCGGGACGGCCATCGCCATTGAAGTCGCCGGTATCGATTCCGAAAGCGTTATCCAGATCTGCCACCGGGTGATCGGCGAAAGAAGATTCGCCGACATGGTAGAACCAGGCCATGCCACTAGGGCTATAAGTGGTACCGGCAGCGTCAATAGCGCCATCCAGGTTGTAGTCGCCGAAAGTGATATCATAACCACCACCGAACTCACCCTGGATACTGTTTGATTCATCCCAGTCGGAACCATCACCGTTCACATTTTCCCACCACGGGAAATAGTTTTCACCCTTGACTGCTGCGACAAAATCCAGATCACCGTCGGCATCAATGTCAAAATGAGTCAGGTTCTGAATGTACTGGCCCGGCCAGCCCATGATGACTGCGTATTCCCAATTCAGAGAATCTTCACCGCCAACATTCCTGTAAACAAAGATGCTGTAGGTGCTGTCACGGGAGAAATAGATATCCTGATCACCGTCAGAATCATAGTCAAAAACACCAATAGATGTGACATACGGCAGGTTAAACTGTGTATTCAGCTTGTGGTCTGCCCATTCAGTACCCTGGCCATCTACATTCTCCAGCCAGTTGATTGAACGTTGGGTATGAGACCCGTATGCTACATCCATGTCACCATCGCCATCTACATCAGCGGCATATACGTACCTCGGTTCAGTGCCACCCAATGTATGCTCTGTCCACTCCTGGGCAATAACACTACTGGTAAGTGCAACTAAAAAGGATACAACAGAAACAACTTGTACTACGCGCATCGAAAACCTCCGGTATTTACACCAATTTGTTACCGAACAGAGAAACCTTTTCCCTGTTCGAGGCGGGAAGATACTGGTGAAGTAAGAAGTTCGCAACCTTTATACAGGAGTTCCCGGGAGACATCCCCATAAACACGAAATATCCCAAACCATAACCATGCATATCAATTACTTACATGTGAATTTTCTGCTACTGATAATGTGATCTATTTAACATGTACGATAAATCCGCATAGCTAAACTTCTTGTTGACTGGAATATTTCTCTTTGGACGATGAGGTGGAGAACCGTTTTCAACAGACAGAAATCATTGAACCGGCGCTAGCGAGGTATCCAGGGGAGTAGATCCCGGACAACGCTAAACAACAGCGTTTCCGGGATGACATGGTGATGGATTTTTACTGGCGAATCATGGCGTTTCAGCGGAGACATGGGCGAAAAATTGGACTGTTTCCTTTTCTTCTATTCGAATACGGAACAGTTGATTCAGTTTTGGAGAAAAGGAAACTGTACCAGATTTTTCGCCAAAAGGAATTCCCGGCTCCCCATTGCATAAAGAGGTAGGTTCACGTATTTTCTGTCGCTTGTTGAAATTGGGGTATTGCGTTTCGGACGATAGTGACCAGCGCTTGTGGTGACGGTGTTTTTGGTGGATGTACAGTCCTCCAGACAAAACCAACCGCGGCACAGGCCGAAGACGTGCTGACTAGCCAGGTGAGGCCACGATGACTGTTCCAAGTTCTTCTTACGTCAAACCACTGCTGAAGTTCCTGGCAGGGTTTATCATTTTTGTGGTTGGCTTTTCCGTGTTTTATGCCAACATCACGAAAGATGATCCCCAGTCTCAGTTAAACGAGAACTGGCTTGATATCATTGTGGATAATACGCTCCACTGGTTCGAGTACAATCGCTACCGTCCTGATTTCGTCAATGTTGCCTACTTCGACCAGCTCACCGCCAGTTTCGAAGGCGACACAACTCGTATCAACTTCAGCATGAACCACCTGGACTATTTCGCCGAAACACGGTTTGAGAGGTATCTTGGACGTGATCCGGGCAACTTCCCCTACATCGACCTGAAGCGCTGGGATCGTGAAGATGAAACCGAGTATCGTGCGAAGATGACCAAAGTGCTTGGTGTGGATCCCATGTCACTGGGTGGCGAGCAGATTGGAAAAATCCATTTTAAAATCAAAACCTGGCGGATGTCGGACCGTGTGAACTACTATGTGATTACCATGTACGCCGGCAATGAGACCAATGCCACAGCCTATCGCGACATGCGACTCGGCAATGTAAGCCGACATGAGATGATTGAAGTCCTGGAAGATCATATGGATGCCATGACCAAGTTCTTCGCAAAGAAGTTCTTCCGTTGTCGTAACGAATGGTATCGTATTCAGAAACACCAGAAGATTTAGCGATCCATATTCGCAGGAGGTGGCTACTGCTTACCTCCTGCACCGCAGCGTTCTGTCAACAACAAGGTAAAACAACGGATAGAAGATGAAAAACTACCAGTGTACCGTATGCGGTTACGTATACGACCCCAAGGTTGGTGATCCGGATAGTGGTATCGAGCCCGGAACAGCTTTTGAGGACTTGCCGGATGGTTGGGTGTGCCCGATCTGCGGTATCGGCAAGGATATGTTTACACCGATAGATTAATACTCTATTCGTAGCTTTTCACGTTCTGCTCATTCCTGTTCTCGACTAGTGAGATCCCCCCCGAAAAGAGCAGCACTCCACCAGGAGGTGTAGTACGAGTGCTCTCTTTGAACTGCTACATTAATTCCCTTCATCGACATAGCCCCGGAAATAATATAGCTTTCCCATAGATATTGTTAGCTCAAACAAACCCCGTGAGTGTGGTACCGGAGGTGGGTTTTCGGGCCAATGATGGTATTGACTCCAAGTTTTAGGCGAGCCTATCTTTTCGCCTGAAGCTATTACGAAAGCTGACTTCAAAACAGTTTTTAGCAACCAAGAGGATATAGACATGCCATTAAAAACGGTTAACAAATTCGATGTTAAATACATGCAGATCCTCAACGAGAAAGGTCAGGTCGACGAGAAGTTGATGCCTGACTTGAGTTCGACTCAGTTGACGGATTTGTACAAGGCGATGTTCCTGGCACGTGAAGCTGATGAACGCATGCTCAAGCTGCAACGCCAGGGACGACTGGGCACACTCCCGGTGAACAAGGGTCAGGAAGCCGCAGTTTGCGGCGCAACCATGGCCATGACGGATAAAGACTGGATGGTTGGCGCCTATCGTGAATTGGGCGCACGCCTGATGCGTGGTTCCAAGCTTTCCGGTGAGATGCTGTACTACAACGGATTCGAAGAAGGCATCAGCCTCCCGGAAGGTTCACGTACCCTCCCCGTCGCGATTGTTCTTGCATCCCAGATCCCCCATGCCGTCGGGCTTGCTTATGCTTCACGGCTGAAGGGTGAAAAGGATGTGGCGGCAGTATCGTTCTTCGGTGACGGTTCAACATCTGAAGGCGATTTTCATGAAGCGCTGAACTTCGCTTCGGTCTGGCAGGCGCCGGTGGTTTTCTTCCTGCAGAACAACATGTGGGCGATTTCCACTCCACGCCACAAGCAGACTCACGCCAAAACCCTGGCCCAGCGCGCGATTGCTTACGATATGCCTGGGATACAGGTTGATGGCAACGATGTCCTGGCCGTGTACAAGGCGGTCAAGGAAGCGCTGGATCGTGCCAAGGCCGGTGAAGGTCCAACCTTGATTGAAGCGTTGACGTACCGGATGGGCGTACATACGACGGCTGATGATCCGACCCGTTACCGGAAAAACGATGAAGTGACCGAGTGGGAACTGAAAGATCCCATCCTGCGCTACCGGAATTTCCTTGAAAACAAGAAACTCTGGAATGATCGGAAGCAGAAGGCTCTTGAAGAAGAAGTCAAGAAGCAGGTCGATGAAGCGGTCAGGGAATTTGAAGCATTCGAAGACACAACACCGGATGCCCCCTTTGATTATGTCTTCGGTGAACCGGATGAGGATCTGAAAGCCCAACGCGAAGAATTTCTTGAAAACCTGAAAAAGGATAGTGAAAATGCCTAAGATGACGATGGTACAAGCAATCAATCTTGCCCTTCACCAGGAGATGGAAAAAGACAATTCCGTTATCGTGATGGGTGAAGATGTAGGAGTAAATGGTGGCGTGTTCCGTGTAACGGACGGCCTGATTGAAAAATACGGCGAAGAACGTGTAATTGATTCTCCTCTGGCGGAATCGGGAATCATCGGAACCGCAATTGGAATGGCGATTGGTGGTTTGAAACCCGTGATCGAGATGCAATTCTCAGGGTTCAGCTATCTCAGCATTCCCCAGCTTGAGGCCAATGCTTCACGCATGCGGAACCGTTCACGCGGCCGCTTTACTGTCCCGATGGTTATGCGTATGCCCTACGGCGGTGGAGTTCGTGCCCTGGAACATCACAGCGAGAGCAAGGAAACCTATTACGCTCATACACCGGGCGTGAAGACGGTGATTCCCTCCACCCCGCGTAATGCCCGTGCGTTGCTGGTCGCAGCGATGCGTGACCCTGATCCGGTTGTCTTCATGGAGCCGAAGCATTCCTACCGTGCCTTCAAGGAAGAAGTCCCGGAAGAAGAGGAAATCATGCCTTTGGGCAAAGCGCGGATCGTGACTGAGGGTACGGATCTGACCGTGATTTCCTGGGGCGCCATGTTCCATGCCACGGAAAAGGTGGTGGAGCAGATCGCGAAGGAACGCGGTGTCAGCATTGAACTGGTAGACTTGCTCACGATTCACCCGATGGACCGTAAAACCATTCGTGAATCGGTAACCAAAACCGGCCGTTGTGTGATTGTCCAGGAAGCACAGAAGACACTGGGTCCGGCATCGGAAATCATCGCGGAGATCAACGATAAAGCGCTGATGTACCTGGAAGCCCCGGTCAAGCGTGTCACCATGTATGACATGATGATGCCGCTGTTCGGACGTGAAAAGGCTTACATTCCAAGCGCCGGTCGTATTCGCCGTGCAATCGAAGAAACCCTGGACTTTTAATCACGGGAGGGTATCGTGTTTGAGTTTAAACTGCCCGACCTGGGTGAAGGCATCCAGGAAGGCGAGATTTTGAAGTGGTACGTGGACAAGGGCGGTGAGATTACAGAAGATGAACCGCTTGTCGATGTTGAAACTGATAAAGCAGCCGTAACCATCCCCTCACCACGTTCCGGGAAGATCGTGGATCGTAAGGGCGAGGTTGGTGACATGGTGAACGTGGGCGAAGTGTTTGTCATCATTGATGATGGCAGTGGCGGCGAAGCCAGTTTGCCCGCACCGGAAAAGAAAGAAGAAGCTCCGAAACAGGAAGCAGCGCCGAAGAAGCAGGAAGCGTCTGTTTCCAAGCCCGCGCCGAAACCTGTGGCGAAAGCTGTTGAGCATGCGGATGGTCGTCCGGTTCCGGCAGCTCCTGCGACTCGCAGGCTGGCACGCGAAATGGGGATCGACATCAACCAGGTTCCGGGTACCGGCCCGGGTGGACGTGTCACCACGGAAGACGTGCAAGCGTTTGCGGATGGCGGTGCGCCCGTCGCGACGTCAGATACAGCGCCGGCAGCTTCCCAAGCAAGCAAAGCCGCGCCACGTGAAGCGGTTGAGATTCCCAAGTCCGGAATTCCGCTGCTCGAGCTGGAAGACCTGCCCGACTTCTCGCAGCAGGGACCGGTCGAGATCGAACAGTTCCGCAGCATTCGTCGCAAGGTGGCGAAGAAGATGGTCACCTCGATGGTAGTCGTGCCGCATGTAGCACATATGGATGAAGCGGATGTGACCGAGCTGGAGAAGCTTCGTATCGCGGAAAAGAAAGCCGCCGAACAGGACGGCTCCGGCGTGCGTCTGACCCTGCTGCCTTTCATGATGAAGGCGCTTACGGCCATGCTGCGCAAGTACCCGCAGTTCAACGCCAGTCTTGATCCCTTCCGTGAAGAGATCATTTACAAGAAGTTCTATAACATCGGCTTCGCGGCGGATACACCTCGCGGCCTGATGGTCCCGGTAGTCAAGGATACCAACAACAAGAGTATCGTTGAGATTTCCCAGGAAATTATCGAACTCGCAACCAGGGCGCGTGAAGGCAACATTGAACCGCAGGATATCCAGCACGGCACCATCTCTATCACCAACGTCGGCCCGATCGGCGGCACCGGGTTGATCCCCACGATCAATTACCCGGAAGTGGCAATTCTGGGCATGGGACGTGTGCAGGAGAAGCCGGTGGTGCGTGACGGTGAAATCGTCATTCGGAAGATGCTGCCCTTGACACTGGCATTCGATCACCGTATCGCGGACGGCGCCCAGGCGGCATACATGGTCACCGAGCTGATCAAGATGCTGGAAAACCCGACGAAGTTGCTGCTGAGTGTGTAACATAGCGAAAGAATATTATAGCGACGCTACATTGCGCGCTTCAGATACGAGCTTACTTGATGAGGAGATAAAACCATGGTAGTGGGCGAAATGACGCTGGAGACCGATGTACTGGTCATAGGCGGAGGCCCGGGGGGCTATGTGGCTGCCATACGTGCAGCGGACCTGGGGCTGAATGTTACCCTGATTGAAGAACGAGACAAACTTGGTGGTGTCTGCCTGATTGAAGGCTGTATCCCATCGAAAACCCTGATCCATGCGGTAGAAGTGATTGAAGAAGCTTCTCATGGTCATAAAATGGGTCTGACTTTCCAGAAACCGGAAATCGACCTGGACAAGTTGCGTGAGTATACCGGAAATGTCGTCACCTCACTTACAGGTGGTATTGATACACTGTTGACCAAGCGCGGTGTGGACATTATCACTGGCCACGCTCATTTCGAGAGCCCGAATCTGGTGAATGTGGAAGGCGCGAATACTCATGTCGAGTTCAAGCACTGCATCATCGCAACCGGCTCGCGGATTAACGAGTTGCCCGGCGACTATGACCTTCCCTTGTGGGACAGTGAAACAGCCGTAAACATCCCGGAGATTCCGGAAAGCCTGCTGGTAGTGGGTGGTGGATACATAGGCATGGAATTGGGCTTGGTGTATGCCGGGCTGGGTTCCAAGGTTCATATGGTCGAATTCGCCCCACGTCTGCTGCTGGGCGCGGATCACGACCTGGTCAACGTGGTAGTGAAGCACTGCGAAGAGAAATTCGAAGAGGTGCTGGTCGAGTCCAAGGTGGTCGATGTACGCAAATCCGACAACGGCTACCAGGTGGATATCGAACATGGTGATGAAGTATTGACCCGTGAAGTCAACCAGGTATTCGTCGCTGTGGGACGTCGTCCCAACACGGACAAGCTCTGGATTGACAAAGCGGGCGTCAATCTCGACGAACGCGGCTTCATCCCAACCGATGAACAGTGCCGTACCAATGTGCCGCATATTTTCGCAATCGGTGATATCACCTATGGTCCTGCACTGGCACACAAGGCCAGTCGTGAGGGTAAGGTTGCGGCAGAAGTCATCGCGGACCATCCATCAGCGTTCGACAACCGTGCGGTTCCCGCAGTGATCTTTACTGATCCGGAAATTGCCTGGGTGGGCCTTACCGAACGTGAAGCGGAAGAAAAAGATATTAAGGTCAACATCGGACGCTTCCCGTTGACAGCCCTTGGCCGTGCCCGAACAATCGGACGAACGGAAGGATTTGTAAAGATACTGGCCGATCCGGAAACGAACCTGGTTCTGGGTGTCGGGATCGTTGGTCCTCATGCTTCTGAACTGATTGCCGAGGGCACCGTAGCTATCGAAATGGGCGCGACTCTGGAAGATTTAATCGTCAGCATCCATCCCCACCCCACCATGTCGGAATCGATCATGGAAGCGGCGGAAGTGGCGGCAGGTGAACCGGTACATATTCTTCCCAGGAAGAAGAAGTAGCAAGGAACACAGAGGAGTAGATCCCGGGCAACCTAAACAACAGCTTTTCGGGATGACAGGATAATAGTTTTTTCGATACTCCTTGCGTTTCCGTGATGATAAAGTGGCGGCGAAAAATGGGACTGCTACCTTTTCATCTTTGTTAAATCAGGACTTTAAAGCAAGATTTTCGGAAAAGGTAGCTGTACCAGATTTTTCGCCAGTATGTTGTTTGGAGATCAGTCGAAAATCCTGGGACAGCTACCTTTTCTGCTATTATTTGCACTTTAAGGCCAGTATTCATCTGTTCACCCGTCATTACCCTTATGTTCAGAAAATGTCTCTGGCAGAAAAATGTAGCAGTCCCGATTTTCCTGCGGATTGAGCCCGGATATTTCATGAGTACGTGGTATTCATTCCCACGAAGAGCCTGTCCCAACAACCAACAACCGGACAAGTGAACCATGCCGATAGACGTAGCTGAATACTCCTACGATGATGATCTCCTTGAAGCGGGAGCTCAAGGTGTCTCTTTCCAATTCAAGGTCTATCCTTTCCCCACTACCGCAATCGTGCTGGGGCGTGGTGGCAAAATAGAACGTGAACTGAATCTTGACACCTGTGAGGCGGACGGTATTCCTGTATTGCGACGTCGTGGCGGAGGCGGCACTGTTGTTTTGGATCCAGGAAATATTGTTGTGTCGGCAGTCGCGAAGGCAGAAGGTGTCGGTGATATCAAGCTGCATTTCAACCATATGCTGGACTGGTTGCAGGCTGGTTTGACAAAAACGGGAATCGAGAATGTCAGTCAGAACGGCATCAGTGATCTCGTGGTTGGAAATAGAAAGTTCTCAGGCACCAGTTTGTACCGTCCCAAGAATTGGGTTTTCTTCACGGCTTCCATCCTGGTATCCCCGGATTTCAGTAAGATCGACCGTTACCTTCAGCACCCGCCCCGCGAGCCCGAATACCGGCAGGGACGTTCGCATCGTGATTTTCTGATTGGGCTCGAAGAAGTATCCAGCTTCTCATCTGCGCATGATCTTGCGATTGTTTTACACTCTTCTCTTTCCGAGGAACTTTCATGAACGAAACCGGGGACACACCCTGGTGGTGTGTCCCCGGTTACGTTTATATCTTATACAGGATATCTCCTGAAGCTATCTTTACTTCATCAGAATGATCTTGCGTGTCTCCTGTAACGGTCCCGCGTTCAGATGCAGGAAGTAGATACCGCTGGCCAGGTTGGACCCGTCAAAAATCAACCGGTGTTGGCCCGCCTGCATGGGTTGATCCACCAGTCGCGCCACTTCCTGACCAAGCAGGTTGTACACGCTCAACCGTACATCTGTTGCCCGTTTCAGTGAATAGCTGACTGTAGTAGAAGGATTGAACGGATTGGGATAGGCTCCCTCAAACACCCACTCAACCGGTTGCGCTTCACTTGCGGGATCTTCTTTAACATCTCCTCCAAGCACCTCAAGAACCACATGCACAAAGTTATCTTCAGCGATACAGGCATCGTGGTCGAAACGTATGTAAATATCATAGACATCAGGCGGAAGGCTTTGCGGTGTCAGTTGCAGTTCGACTTCCTGGGAATCACCTGGCGCAAGCGTCCCTTCTGTGGTCATAATGTGAATCCACGCGTCGAATTGATCCACTTCCCACAACTGTACATAATCTTGTTGACCGGCGTCCATCATACTGGCAAACATCCAGATCTGCGGATTCCACAGATAACTCATGCACGCCCCACTGGGAATGCCGCCATCGTACTCAAACTGCGCGACATTCATGGTGTCACCCGTTTGCGGATGCATTTTGATGATATGACCGTAATCATCACCATTGTTCATAGCGATGAAATACAGGTTATAGCCGTCCGGATCTTCCGGGTACCATGCAGCGCCACGTGGTGCATAGTCCTGCCCGATCTGGCGAAGTGTCCCGGTACTGTCAGGATGCACAACCCTGATCTCGATACCGTAGTCACCAATAAAGAACTCACCAGTCTCAGGATTCTTCACAATGTAGCGTGAAGGGTTCGCCGGAATTTCAAAGGAACTTACAACCTCCCACTCATTCGCTTGCGTATTAAACTGCATCTGGTACAGGATACCGTTATCTGCACCATACATATATTCTCCATCCCATTCCAACCCGAACATACCCTGGGAAGAACGATCAGCCGCAGGAACAGGTTGATCATAGGTGGCAACGTAATCACCATCCCGTGTGTATTTATACAACAGGTTGGGACCGGTCACATCATAGTTGTTCGACCCGGTCAACCAGAAAAATACTCCGTCAAACTCAATCCCCCGGTAGAGGGCCTCACTGTCATCCAGATCAAAGTGGTAAACCTGGTCCCATGGTTCATCAAGTTCATCCAGCGCTGACTTCTCCTGACCAGCTCCCTTGCCAGGATTACCTGCTACTTCAGCATCGGGTTCGAAGTCAAAATGCGCTTCCCAGTTCATGACACCATTACCGGGATTGTGTACCCATACAGAGTGTGTCGATTCCTGATTCTCTTCCAGCGTATCCCCAACGGCGAGTGGTGTCACCATAAATTCCGGGTGGTTCAACTGGAAATCGACATGCAGGGTTTCGTTCTCTGTAACGGTAAGCACCAGGTTGTACCGACTGTTAAAGCAATCTGCTTCAATATCGAAGGAGACTGGTCCGGTCATGACATTGTCAATGAAGAAATGGCCATCGGCGTCTGTCACGGTTTCGAAAAGATGGTTTGGTGTACCGATCCATGCATTCTCAATCGGTGTTTCCAGATCGGCCGCCGTAATAGTCCCTTCAATGTAGCCTACAATGAGGGGGATATTCGTGGTAAACAGAATCGCACGTTCATCCTCGATCGTCGCTGATCCTGCTGTATACTGATTCCAGTAGGAGATCAGGATTCCATCATCCTGGGTGTGGTTTTCAATGCCTGTTGTCCAGAAGGGAACATCGTACTGCATACCACCGGTTGAATGCTGGACATCATGATACTGGAACAGGATATCGTTGTCACCAGACCACGTTGGCACGACATCCTGATCGTAGATAATCACTTCAAAGGTACAACTGTACTGCGAATAATGATGCCGCATATCGTACCATTCAATGATGAAGCGACCATTATCCTCGTCGTAATAATAGAGGATATCACTTCCTGCAGCGGTTCTCAACTCGTCCCAATAGACGGCCAGCATATCGTTCGGTCCAAGCGGGCTGGGAATTGTCCAGTTTCGTGCAAGCGAGACATCTGCATTACGTCCGAAAGAAGCGTACCCATTGGTAGATACAGATATCTCTTCAAAAACCTCACCGTAATACTGCACATCGAAAGGCAGGTCAATGGTGACACCTACATCATAGTTTTCGGCGGTATCGGTAAGATCAAGCGATTCCCCCTGGTAGTCCGTATTCTGGGCTTCAGGATTGATCTCAATCCAATTATAGGACGGCACAAAATTCTGATACCCCGTGTCTGTATTATCAAACGCGAAGTAACCATAGTTATCAGGCCCATTGGGATCAGTAGAGCTTTTTGTTCCGATCTGAACCGGAATTCCTACCGTGTCAACCTGTCCTTCACTGGTTGTGACTTGCATGTAGAACCAGCCGACATATCCCGGAATAGCATCCTCATGCGCCCGAATGGAAAATGTTCCTGTTGCTGTCTGATCAACTCCCATAGCTGCCAGATCATCACCACCTTGCTCTATTCTGACAAAGGGATCGTTGCTGAACAACCAGGCTTCCGACGCTGCAGCATCACCTCCACCTATGTTTCGGATTTCAATCTCAACTTCACGTGTATTTCCAGGATTGAATGCACCGGTCATATCCATGTTCACAAACGCATACGAAGGCGCTTGCACAACGATAGAATAACCGTCCGTATAATCCCCCTGGGATGTCGAAACCGTAAGATCCAGGTGAAGGATAAAATCCTGTTGAGCTTCCGGGTCTATTTCGACAATAATCATACCATTACCTTGCGACTGGGCATCAGGATTGAGACTGCCCAGAACAATACTTCCGGACAAATCCGTAATCCATTCTTCGGATTCCTCAGCCGTGACTTCAATACTTGCAGCAGCGCTCGTCCCATAGTTTTTCAGTGTCATCTCCAGGCCGACAGTTTCCCCTGCTTCAGGAACACCGTCACCATCGCCATCCGTGCCACCGACTCCATTATCAACGTAACTGACCTCAACCCACCCAACTCGCGCGGTCGGATCATTCACGTCGATTTCAACCTGAACAGGGGCATAATGACGTTTGATGACTGTCAGCATCGCTTCACCGGATTCACGAACGGGCGCATCAAGCGTGACACAACCTTCTTCATCCGTCAAATTGATAACTTGAATCTCTTCGCCATTACTGTATTTGTAGAAAGTTACCAGCGCATCAGCAACCGGGCCAGACTCATCGACCACCTCAACGCTGATATGGTTTTCGCCAAGTTCAAGCTCTTCGACCACATCCACCGTCAATTCCTGCGGGATACCGACCCAGGTATACACAGTCGGATCTCCCATCAGGTTATACCATTGCATGAAGTCTTCAAGCTGAGACGTATTATTGCCGTAGTAGTTGTTAAAGCCGTTGACCTTGCCCATTAGAATCATGTCACCAAGTGCAGGCATGCCAAGCTGCAGCATCGCCCAACCGGAACCACCCGTCAGGCAGTTGTTGAAATCCGGTTGCGTTGCAGAAGTCGCCATAGACATCCCGCAAATACCACCGGTCGGCACTGCCGCAGTCCCTGCCCGCATATAGGCCTCACTGATGCTGGTTTCGTTGCACCAGTTACCGGTTCCACAGGTCACATCGATCACAACTGGGGTCATGTAGTCATTACTGAGGCTATTGATGTTTCCGATCTGAAGGCCGGTGCCCTGAACCCCTCGCGCACCATAGAAACTGACACCATTATTGATACGAGTTATAGCAATTGAGTTCCCAATGCCAAAAGATGTATCAACTTGCGTGTATCCCAAATCAAACAAGGCATGACGGTAATACCGGAGCGACATGATCTTACTTACACCGGAACAACCATCTGAACGATTTACCATTCCACGCAGATACCAGGCGGTATCTTCCATGTAAGGTGTGCGCTCATAGTTAAAAATCTTGGCAACATAGTTGTTTAACTGCTGTACATTTTCTACCGAGATTCGTCCGACGCCGACATCTGCCAGTATATCATCACCTGCAAGCTCGGAATAGATCTGGTCACCTCCACCATATCCTCCCACACCGGGGGGAACCGAAAAGGAGCCGGACTCGTCACCGATAATGGCAACATAGTCAAACTTCGGACTGGCAGTCTCGTAACGGTCTTCCAGCTCATTGTCGATATTGTATGAGGTCCAGGAAGGGACATCTTCATCGGTGAGGAAATCCAGCACCCATCCTCGCTGACGTTTCCACTCAAGCCAATCCCCTAGGGCAGCCCACAACACATCGTCATCACGCATAACCACCTGCACATGACCACGATACAGGATATATTCATCCAATTCGTCATCATCCCAGTCCATCAACAAACGATAGGCAGGCAGGAAAGCTTCACTGATCTCTGTAGGCCAATTAGGGATTGTGTTTCTATCATCAACACCTTCATAACGGATATCCACTTCAATATTGGAATAAACTCGTACTTCCCGACGTGCAGTGTTTACCTGTACGGGGTAGGTCACCAGGTTTGATACGCGGAAATCATGGAATACGGCAGGATCACCAACCTGGGCGATCGTGCCGGGATACCACTCGTCAACCGGATTATCACAGGGCGCAAAGGGCTCATCCAGTTCATACCCCATGAAGGTTGCGTATTCGACATCGGTATATGTTTCGTATTCGGCACTAAGCACTTCCATCACAATCCCGGCTCTGGGGGGAACACGAAACATACGCCCCATAACCGGCACCGCTGGTTTACCAATTTCCGAGGTAGCGCCAGCCAATGGAAACGCTATCATTTCTACTTCTTCACCCAGACTACCTGCTGAATACCAGCCATCATTGACCAGTCGCAATCCAAGCTGCACATGATCTTCTGCAAGAACATGCTGCTCTACTTGCATGGGTAATGCCTGCTGTGCTGAAAGCTGGTCAACAGGCGCTGGCGCAGCATGAAGATAGCAGGAAAGTAAAAAGGCAAGCACAAACGCAGAAATACACCTTCTCATCATCGAACCTCCGTCTAGTGAACCGTAGCAAAATCATACGGGCTTTGTCACGATGAACACCGATCTCGTAACCTTGACACAGAATTGCGCCCAAAGTCGAGGAAGTCTATTAAACTAGTAAGATTCATTTCAATAGTGGAAGCGAATTTAAAAATTTTCGAAAAAAAGTTTATCCCAATCTCCCCTGTCTCCATTGACAAAAATGGGGCTATCATACAGGTAGACACGCCATACTTGGCTGTAAAAAAAAAGCTACCAGGACGGTAGCTGAAATAAACTCAATAAGGTCAAACCGGCGATGCTAGATCAGGCTCTTTCCACGCTGTTCTTCGAACTCTTTAAAATGCTGAAGAGTCGTCTCATTCAAGAAATCCTCCAACTTCTTGAGGATTATATGCCATTCCTCGTACAGCGGACAAGGATTGGAAGGGCCGCAATCGTCATGACCGGAAAGACAATGCTTATGCCTGTTCAGATCTTCAAAAATCGAAACAATGTCGATCAGTTTGATCTCGCCTGGCTCCATCGCCAGCGAGAAACCGCCGCCTATTCCTCGGCTGGTTTTCAAAATCCCCTGGTTTTTCAACGTATTCAGAATCTTGAGCAAGAATCTTTTCGGTACTCTCGTTGCTTCAGAAATCTCATCAGAGCCAACCCGAGTATCACGATCCTTGGTTGCCAGATATCCCAAGGCTCGAATGGCATACTCGGAAGTCGTCGTCAACATCGTATTATCCTCCTGATGGTCACTTTGTCCTCAAAGTAGAGTGTACTGCGGAAAGTGGGAAAAGTCAAGTGAAGCTTTGTGAAGATTATGCACATGGAAACACGTATATGGTTCAATAATAAGATTTTAAGCAACAGTGATTATTCAACTATGCCATTGGCGCCAGTAACTCTTCGGATTGCGCAATTGCATCTTTTACATCCTGGAAAATTGCTTTTGCTTCTGAAATATTCAGGCCTATCTGCTCCCAGGCCGTATCACTGAACATCTGCGGAAACACCTGGATTCCGTTCTCATATCCCTGATTATTGCAAATGGCATTGGCCACATTCACAAGTTGCCCGATCAAACGGAATTCATCATCCCGGTGGATTGGGAAATGGTGTTGCGCTACTGCCAATTCAACAGCTTGTTCAATCTTCCACCATCTTTGTATATATAATGCACCGAGTTCGGAATGATCAATACCAAAAGTCTCCTTTTCCTGCACATGCAACGGCTTATCAATTTCGGCAGCTTTGGCAAGAAAAGCGCTGTAAACTTCAGGAATAATATACCCAAACACCATAATGCCAACATCATGCATCAACCCGGCAACATAGGCCGCTTCCCGGTCAGCAATCTGCGCGTTCCCACGTGCGGCAAGCTTCTGCGTCAACAGGGCAACACCAAGATTATGCCGCCAGAATTTCCGCTGATCAACAATACCTTGATCCCAGAACATGGAACCGAGTTTGATCGCATATACCATTTTACGGATTTCAGCCAACCCCAGACGAAGCACAGCGCCCCGCAGGTTTTCAACATCTATTCTCCCGCCACCATAATATGCACTATTGGCCAGTTGGATCACTTTGCCCGAGAGCGCCGGTTCTGTGGATAACAGATCCGCAATAGCATTGATGGACACATTGGGATCGTTTATCAGTTGGTCCAGTCGTATAAGAATATCAGGAAGAGGCGGTAAATCTGCCTTCAAAGACAGCTCATGAATAATCTGATCTCTCACAACATCTCCAGGCTATCCAGTCCAAGTGCCTGCACCAGTTTTGTCAATAATTCTTCGCTGGTGAACGGTTTGGTAATATACTGTTTGGCTCCTGCACGAATTGCGTCTATCATCTTTTCTTTCTGCGTCACACCTGTCAGCATGATAACAGGAATTTCCTTAAACCTGCCATCTGCTTTTGCAGCCTGCAAGAACTCCATGCCATTCATTTCAGGCATTATCCAATCCAGAAGAATCAAGTCCACTTTGCCATCGATATCTTCAAGCAAACGCAGACCGCCCCTCCCATCTTCCGCCTCAAGAAGCTCTGCACCAATAACATCTACAATGTGTTTGACGATTTTTCGCATCGTCTGGTCATCATCGATGTATAAGATCTTCATATGCGACCTCGATGAAATGGAGTTTCTACGTATCTGTACCAGGCGTGATCTGACTCACAAAGTAACTGACGCGCTGATATCGGTACAGGTAAAATATACAATTCACGATTCCCGCGGAGCTTGGCGCCAGAGAAATACTACACGGCAATAGAGGCCCCAATCGATTGTCCAATGTATTCTTCCACCTTCTGAAATCAAAAGTGATCATGAAAGATTTTCTGTTTTTGCACAGATATTTTTACCATGTGATATTGCTCACCAGACTATACGAAAAAACTTCTTATTCTTCTTTCTGAAGGCACATATTGAGTGCATTCAGAGTGTTCTTTTTGTATATTGGCTTGCACGCAGGCGCAGACATTCTCCCCATCCTTGGAAATGTTAGTTGTTTATTTCCAAGTACTTTTACGTCACGCTTCTTGACGGTTTTCCTACGCACATTTCATCATAGATGAGTGACACTTGGAGTATGTTTAGAAGTAAACATATGGGGCAATGCGAAGTTTGAAGGTTTGTTAGAGCATTTGTTCGAACAATTGAGGGTTACTGAGCTTGTGATACTGTTATTGGGTCTGTACAAGTTTTCAAGCGATCTTTGTGAGCCTGAACCATGATGAAGCGACTTTCAACAGTCTTTATATTTCTGGTTATAGTAAGCCTTTCCGCTTATGCGCAACCACCAGTTGCTTTTAACCTCATTTCACCTGTAAACGAAACTACAGTTCAGAATGACACCGTTTATGTGTGGTGGGGCGCTTCGGTTGATCCCGATGGCGGTCAAATATTGTATCATGTCCAATGGTCAACTCATGCCGATTTTTCAAGCTTTTACAGTGGAACGACCATTAACAGCAATTACGCCATCACGGATCTTGCCGACCAGATAGTACAGGGCTTCAACCTGGAAGAGCTGGATGAGCTTCCCGATTCCACCCGTGTGTATTGGCGTGTAAAGGCCGTTGATAATGAAAATGATGAAACCTGGGCTACCCCCCAGGCGGGATGGTGGTTTTATATCGACCTGAATGCTCCACCGACAGATTTTCACCTGCTTGCTCCGGCCAACGGGGACACTTGCTGGACCGGTGACACAACTCTGACCTGGTCATCCTCCAGCGACCCTGATGAAGGATTGAATGTAAACTATCGCGTTTACATGGCCACAGATCCACTCTTTACCCAGAATGTGACCAACCCGATTACCGGCGATACGACTCATAATCGCGCAGGAATGCTTGATGATCAGACCTACTATTGGAAAATCCTCGCCACAGACGGTCAGCCACATGGCCAGACCTGGTCCCAGGAAACCTGGCAGATACATGTGTATATCCCGGAACCTCCATCTGTATTCGATCTGTTGAGTCCGGGAGATACGGATACAGTCTGGCAAGACAACACAACATTGACATGGCAATCCTCGACAGAACCTGACCCGGGTGATTCTCTTTTCTATCGTGTTTATTGGGCAAGGAATGCGGCCTTTACCGTGGGACTGGATTCAGCCGATGTCGATCCGCCGGCGACTTCAGTAAACATTGCCGAACTCAGTGATGATCAGACCTACTACTGGAAAGTGAAAGCAATTGATACAAACTCTGAAGGACGATGGAGTACATCTACATATCGCTTTCGTGTTTTTATTAATGAACCGCCAACTGCGTTTGATTTGCAGTCGCCAGCCAATTTCGCCATACTCGGCGAAGATACTGTTACCGTGAGTTGGACAGCCTCTAGCGACCCCGATCCGGATGATGACGTAACTTACTACGTGCAGTGGTCTTTGAATGAAAACTTCACACCCCACTGGACCGGCTCAACAAGCAATACCACCTACAACATCTCTGACAACAGCAATGACCTGGATGAATTGACCGATAATGCGCTTTATTATTGGCGTGTTTATGCGCAGGATAACTATAATTTCCAGACATGGGCGACACCGGACACTGGCTGGACATTTTATACGGAGTACCATCCCGATCCGCCAAATCCGTTTAACCTGACCAGCCCCCTCAACGGCGACACCTGCTGGACCGGGGATACAACCCTGACATGGCAGGCGGCAACGGACCCTGATCCCGGTGACCAGGTTTTGCGTTATGTGGTCTGGTACGCTACCGACGCAGCATTTACACTGAATCTCGATTCTGTTTCAGTAAATGTTCCAACTACGTCATTAAACCTTGTCAATCTCGCTGACAATTCCACATGGTACTGGAAAGTCCGTGCGCAGGATGGCAACACTACCGGAACCTGGTCAACCCAGACACGATATTTCCATGTTTATATCCCGGATGCACCCGGCGCCTTCGCGTTGGATGCTCCAGCCAATACCAGCGATGTGCATAACGATACGGTTACGGTTTCCTGGGAACGTTCGATAGATCCTGACCCTGGCGATCCCATTACCTACCATATCAACTGGTCCCAGCACAGCAACTTCTCCAGTTTCTATTCAGGATCGACCTCAGATACATTTTTCGTCATTTCCGACCTGCACGACCTGCTGCTGGGCGGACTGGATGAACTGGACGAGCTACCGGATGACACGACCATCTATTGGCGGGTAAAGGCGATAGACCGATTCGGAAACGAAACCTGGGCAACACCGGTCGCGGGCTGGTCTTTCAATGTGTATCTCTTTGACGCTCCCCTGGCCTTTGATCTTGTTACGCCACTGAACACGGATACCTGCTGGACCGGGGATACAACCCTTGTCTGGCGCACAACCACAGACCCCGATCCGGGAGATGCGGTACAGCGTTACGTAATCTGGTGGGCAACTAACGCGACTTTCAGCCAGAATCTGGACAGCGCTTCGGTGAACGTCCCGGATACCACCTATGAACTGCTCAACATGCTCGATGATCAGACCTATTACTGGAGTGTGCGAGCGCAGGACGGCAATACCAACGGCACCTGGGCCAACCAGGTCAATCATCTCAAAGTCTATTCGCCGGAACCGCCGGGGCCGTTTTCATTGTCCTCACCGGCTGACGGCGCTGTGATCAATGATGATACGGTTACAGTTCAATGGACAACGTCCATTGATCCCGACCCGGATGATCTTGTCACCTACCATGTGCAATGGTCCGGTCATGCGGATTTCTCAAGTTTCTACACCGGTTCGACTACCGAAACCTCGCTTGAAATAACAGATTTTCAGAATATCGTTTCCAACGAGCTGGATGAATTACCCGATGACACGACCATATACTGGCGTGTCCTGGCAACAGATCGTTATGGTGAACAGACCTGGGCAACCCCAGCGGCCGGTTGGTCATTTGACATTTATATCACCCAACCGCCTGCCCCCTTTACCCTGTTGTCACCGGATACGGGCGACACCTGCTGGACCGGCGATACGACACTCACATGGCAGGCAACAAGCGACCCCGATCCCGGGGACGCTATCCAGAACTATGTCATCTGGTGGGCAACCAACGCGGCCTTTACCCAGAACCTTGATTCCGCTTCCGTCGCGGCGGGACAAACTACATATGATCTGAACAACTTGAATGATCATACTACGTATTTCTGGAAAGTCCGGGCGCAGGACAGCAATTCATCCGGTCGCTGGTCCACGGATACACGTTCTTTTCATGTCTATATCCCGACAGCGCCCAATGCCTTCAGCCTACTGTCCCCCACCAACAACGATACCTGTTGGGATGGCGATACAACCCTGGCCTGGCAGGCGGCAGTGGATACCGACCCGAACGATGTTGTGCATTATGTCGTATGGTGGGCTAGTAATGCTGCGTTTACGCAGGATCTCGACTCGGCCACAGTTGCCGGAACAACTCATCCTCTGAATAACCGGCCGGACAATTCTACCTGGTACTGGAAAGTCAGGGCGCAGGATTTGTATACCACGGGCACCTGGTCAACGCAAACCAATCGTTTCCATGTCTATATCCCGGATGGACCGACAGCTTTCAATCTTGCGCTTCCCGCAGATGAAGCAATTATCTATAACGACACCGTCAGAGTTCATTGGACAGCGTCAGCCGATGCCGATCCCGGCGATGTGATTACCTATACGGTAAATTGGTCGTTGAATCCCGGTTTCGCAACCTATTACCATGGCGCGACTACGGACACTTTCCTGACGATCACCGACATGCAGAATATTGTCAACGAGCTGGATGAGCTTCCTGATGATGCCCGGATCTACTGGCGGGTGCGTGCTGCGGACCGTTTCGGAACAAGCATCGATGGCATCCCATCCTCCGGTTGGTCGTTTTACGTTGCCGCGATCCCCGATCCGCCCAATGCTTTCAGCCTGTCATCACCGTTTGACATGGACACCTGCTGGACCGGTGATACGACCCTGACCTGGCAGGCCGCCACCGATTCTGATCCCGGTGATGCGATTACCTACCGGGTCTGGTGGGCAACGGATGCGGCTTTCACCCAGAACCTCGATTCCGCTTCCACAGCGCTGACCACATATGCTTTGAACGGTATGCTTGATGACCATACCTACTGGTGGAAGGTTCGTGCGCAGGACACCAATACTACGGGTACATGGTCAACACAAACCTGGCGAATCCCGGTATACATCCATGAATCGCCCGGCGCTTTCACCCTGGCCGCCCCTGCGAACCAGGATACGGTTCATTATAATTCGCAACTGGTATCGTGGAACGCCGCCATCGATCCTGATCCGGGCGATGTGCTGCGATACCGAGTCGAATGGTCCGAACAGAACGATTTCTCGGGACTGGTCAACTCTGCGATAACCGGGAACCTGACCTATACACTCCCAAACCTGCCCGATTCAACGAATATTTACTGGCGCATAAAGGCGATTGACAGGCTTGGGAATGAAACACTATGCACGCCAAATTCCGGCTGGTCGTTCTATACCCGTTTCTGGATTCCACCGCAACCGTTCAGCCTGTTGTCACCAGACGACGGCGATACCTGTTACAGCGGCGATACGACCCTGACCTGGGAAGCGGCAACCGACCTCGATCCCGGTGATGCGATTGTCAATTATGTTGTGTGGATTGCCACTAATGCCGCATTTACTCAGAACCTTGATTCAATGGCAACTGTTGGTCCTGTAACCGCCATGGCACTCAACAATCTGAATGATGACAACGATTATTACTGGAAGGTCCGGGCGAACGACACCAACACAGCGGGTCGCTGGTCCAGCCAGGTCAATCGCCTGCATGTTCATATCCCCGGCGCTCCAAGCGCGTTTTCACTGGCAAGTCCGGCCAATGGCAGCAACGTCGCGGATGATAGTGTTACCGTATCCTGGACCCAGAGTATTGATCCTGATCCCGGTGATACGATTACCTATACCGTGGAATGGTCTACCGATCCTACCTTCGCCACATCGTACACGGGTACCACGCGAAACACTTCTTACACCATCAATGGCCTGCAAAACCAGTTGGATGAAATCCCGGAAGATTCAACCGTCTTCTGGCGTGTCACCGCTACAGACCGTCTTGGTTTAACCACTAACGCGACGCCTTTCAACGGCTGGTCATTTACCGTCTACTTCGCCGACCCGCCAACCCCCTTCTCCCTCCTGAGTCCGGGCAATGGCGATACGGTATACTTCGGCGGGGATACTACGCTGGTATGGGAAACGGCTGCAGAACCAGATCCGGATGACGCGGTCGATTATGTTGTATGGTGGGCATTTGACAATACGTTTACCAGTGGGCTTGATTCCGTGATCACTGCGGACACCAGTTATCACATCTCCGGTCTGCTGGATGATTCAACCTATTACTGGAAAGTTCGTGCCCGGGACAACAACACCAACGGCACCTGGTCCACGGAGGTTTTCCATTTCCTGGCCAACTTCCCGTCCATGCCGGAACCGTTCAGCCTGCTTTCGCCATTGAACGAAGCAACTGTCACCAGCGGCGCCCAGACCATGACCTGGGAGTCGACCTACGATACCGACCCAGGCGACAATGTCACCTACCGTATCTGGCTGGCGTCAGACAGCAATTTCTCACTGGATGTGGATTCATCGAATACCGGTGAAGACACAACCTATACCTTTGATATTATCAGCGGCGTTTCGTATTGGTGGAAGGTACGCGCCCAGGACAGCAATTCCCCGGGCACATGGTCCGATGCAACCTGGGTGATGCATACCAATGTCACCAATGCCCCTTCACTGTTTGCGCTGGCGTCTCCGGCAAACGATGCAGAAGTTCATAACGACACAGTGACAGTTCGCTGGAATCCGTCAGTTGATCCGCAGGGCGGCGATATAACCTACACTGTCCAATGGTCACCCGATGCCCTGTACAGTACCGCTTATTCCGCTACAACAACGGATACCTTCTTTACCATAGCTGACCTTTCCGATCCGCAGTTCTGGGAAAATCTGGATGAACTTCCCGATGATGCCCCGGTGTACTGGCGTGTGCTGGCGGAAGATCCGGATGGTTATCAAACCCGCTGCGATCCGGTTGCAGGCTATCGTTTCAATGTTTACCTCTATGATCCGCCTGTAGCGTTTAACCTTTTGTCACCTGCTGATGAATCTACTGTCCACGGATCAGACACGACATTTGTTTGGGAATCAGCGGGCGAAATTGATCCCGGTGACACACTGGGCTATGTGGTCTGGTGGGCGCTTGATCCGACTTTCACCATGACAGTAGACTCAACAATCGTAACCGACACCAGCTATGCTGCTTCGGACCTGATCAGTAACACCACCTACTCCTGGAAAGTTCGCGCCCAGGACAGCAACACACCGGGAACATGGTCTACGGATACGTTTATATTCACTGTAGAAAACCCGGATGCGCCGCTGCCGTTTGGACTGGCTCAACCGGTCAACGGAACCCAGACGCATAACGATACAGTGTTAGTACGTTGGAATTCATCTTCCGATCCCCTGAACGGTGGCGCCGTCACATACACCGTTGAATGGGCTACAGACCCGTTGTTCGCTGTATCCTATACCGGAAGCACGGCAGACACCTCCTTCTCCATTTCGGACTTGCAGGATGTAGTCTTCAACGGAGACCTCGATGAGCTACCGGATGACATCTCTGTTTACTGGCGTGTGTTTGCCACTTCGGTCAGCGGCGCAACGACCTGTTCAAACCCGGTAAATGGGTGGCAGTTTGATGTCTACATCTTCGAACCGCCAACCGGTTTCTCACTTGTTTCCCCGGCCGATGGCGACACCTGCTGGACAGATTCCCTGCTGGTTACCTGGACTTCTTCAATAGAACCGGACCCGGGCGACAGTGTATTGTACGAGATCCTCTGGGATACGGACCGTCAATTCGCCGAACCATGCAGCGCCATGATCCTGGCAGATACCAGCCTGATGATTCGTGGCCTGCTGGATGATTCCCTGTACTACATCAATGTGCACGCGTTTGACACTCACGGCTTCGATGTATACACGGATACTGTTGCCGTCCGGATATTTATTCCTGACGGTCCCTTCGCCTTCTCCCTGGCTGATCCCATGCCAGACAGCAGAGTTGAAAGCGATACGGTTACGGTACATTGGACACCGAGCACAGATCCCAACGCTGATGAAGATTTTGTCTACGAAGTGTTCTGGTCGCTTGATCCGGAATTCAGTGCTTTCTTCAGCGCAGATTCGATAACTGACACCAGCTATACCATTACGGACCTGGCCGAAGTACTTGCCGGAAACGGCCTCGATGAACTGCCGGATGATTCCACGATTTTCTGGCGGGTGCGTGCGCATGACATCTATGATCTTGAACGCTTTGCCGATCCGGACACCGGGTGGTCTTTCACTGTGTATCTGCCGGAGCCGCCGGAAACTTTCACCCTGCTCAGCCCGGCAGATGGCGACACCTGCTGGACCGGAGATACAACATTGGTCTGGGCCAGCGCATTTGATCCCGACCCTGAAGCGTTGATCACATACAGCATAATCACCGCATCCGATCAGGCGTTCAGTCAGAATCTGGATACGTTGACAACGCAGGACACGACAATCGCGTTGACTAACCTTCCCAATCGTTCTAACCGTTTCTGGAAGGTTTACGCGGAGGACAACGACGGTCTGGGCAGGTGGTCAGACACCATATTCCGTTTGTACACCTTCATCCCGGTCGCACCGAATCCGTTCAGCCTTGCCGGGCCGGATGACAACTCCATTTTCCACGATGATACGGTCCGGGTTTCCTGGTACAGCACCACGGACAACGATCCTAACGATCATGTAACCTATATCGTTGAATGGGCGACGGACAACCAGTTCGAGAACAACGCTTTCCAGGAAGTCGGCGACACTACTTTCCTGATCTCGGAGTTGCCGAACAATGAATTGACGAACTCGACACCTGATCCTGAGCAGGAACTCGGTAAGGTTTCACAACGAGGACCACGCGCCGGACGATCCAATAAACATTCCGGATCTGCGATTAGTACATATTCGTCATCCGGTTCAACCGTTGTTTCAACTTCCGGAAGGCGACAGAATAATCAGAATCGAGTCGGCATATTCGAAGCGGCAGAGAACCAGGTCACGACCGGTCAGACGTTCGAATCAGGTTCAAACGCATCGAGTTTCTCATCTGACAACAAGACTACCAACGATGACAACCTTGATGATTTGCCGGATGGGACAACAATCTACTGGCGCGTCTACGCGAAGGATCGTTACAACAGCCAGCGCCTGTGCAACCAGGAAGAAGGCTGGTCGTTCAACGTCCAGATCGGCGAACCGCCGGCACAATTCGAGCTGCTGTCACCGGAAGATGGTGATGTCGTCCATGACGAGGGTGTGAACCTGCTTTGGGAAGCAGCAGCAGATCCTGATCCCGGTGATGCGGTGTATTACGTGGTCTACTGGGCGCTGAACGAAGATTTCAGCAATGGTCTCGATTCAGCCATAGCCTATTCCCCGGATTATAACATGACAGGGTTATTGAACCATGTGAATTACTGGTGGAAGGTGCGCGCGCAGGATACCAACTCACGCGGCACCTGGGCTAATCATACTCATCGTTTTTATGTTTCACTGGAACGTCCACCTTCCGCATTCAACCTGTTGAGCCCGGACAATGGTTCACTGGCCAGCACCCTTGGGCTGCGCCTGGATTGGGAAGAAGCGGTTGATCCGGATTCAAATGACACTGTTGAGTACGTGGTCTACCTGGCCCAGGATGAAGCGTTTGCCGGGCATATAGATTCCATTACAGTCGCTACGCCTTACATCGACATCCATGAATTGCAGGATACTACGATGTACTGGTGGAAAGTTCGTGCGCAGGACACCAACACCACCGGCACCTGGTCCAAGCAGACCTACAGTTTCTGGGCGCTGAAACCTGATCCTCCCGGCCCCTTCGCGCAACTCGCACCGGCGAATGGCGATACGATTCGTACGCCATTTGCCCTGCTGGAATGGACAGAATCCATCGATTCCGATATTCGTGATCACGTTCGCTACAAGGTTATCTGGGCAACCTCATCCGACTTGCAGGACAGCGTTGTTGTCTATACGAACAACACGCAATACCTCGTAACCGGGATGGATTCTGTTCTGAACAACAGCACCGGATCACTACCGGATGATTCAACTATCTTCTGGAAAGTATATGCGGTAGATGATTTCGGACTTATGACGGTTGCAAATCCCCCAGGTTCCGGTATCTGGCACTTTATCACAGACATTCCGGATGCACCGGTCGCGTTTGACCTGTATGCGCCTGCTGATGGGGACTCGGTCCGTCTGGATGAGCTGGAGTTCTCCTGGGCGCCTTCGTTTGACCCTGACCCCTATGACAGCGTGCGATATGAAGTTTGGATCGACACACTGCCTGATTTCTCAACCGCGTGGT
Organism: bacterium; assembly: GCA_963669175.1. Lineage (GTDB taxonomy): Bacteria > Electryoneota > Electryoneia > Electryoneales > Electryoneaceae. The sequence continues at coordinate 2,964,497 of OY769902.1, read as the reverse complement.
GTATTGCTGATGGCTTAACCGATACCCTGTTCAGTACGGACAGCCTGCAATCCTACCGGCAGTATTACTGGTCAGTTTTTGTCCCGGACAGCAATACGGACGGAACCTGGGCATCCGATACGCTTGGCTTCTTCGTCCTGTATTACAACCCTGTGCCGGATCCCTGGAGCGGCGTGCCGACAGCTTATGGTGTACCGGGAACCTATCCGAACCCATTCAACGCGACAGCAAATGTTGTGGTATCACTGCCGCATTCAGCAACACTGACGGTACGCATCTATGATGTCCTGGGACGTCGGGTGCAGGAGCTGGCCGACGGACGTTACCCGGAAGGGTATCACAAATTCTCCTTCAATGCCCAGGGACTGCCAAGTGGTGTCTACTTCATCCATGCCCAGGTTTCGGGAAAGATGAATGTGCGGAAGAAGATGATCCTGGTGAGGTAGGAAGAAGTGAAAAAAGTACACAAAGTGAAAAAGGTGAAAAAGGATTAACAATATACTCCTGAAATTTGCCCCTGCTTGCTGTGCAAGCAGGGTTTATGTTAAATGTAGTCATTCCAATTATTAATCCGTCATATGGTCATGTAGCATATCAGTGAAAGATCAGTTATATAGTTGGAATAAAGGAGATGGAAAAAGGGGACAGTTTCCTTTTCCAGAAATACTTTAAAATATTCTGTATAAGCGCAAGGAAAAGGATTCCGTCCCCTTTTCCCGGCAATCTCCATTGTGACGGAATAATGTCGAGAACAGCTATATCAGTAATTTATCCATTCTTTCTTTACAAGCAGGGTTTATATCAAATATCACACACCATGTCTATCTTTATCTGTTATCTTTTTCTTTAACCATCCGTTTATTTATGTTTTCAACATTCATTTATCTTGTCATCCTGAATATCCTTCTTATCCTGTTCATCCTGTAAATACATTCATCCTTTGAATACATTCCATTGTAACCTACCCTTTGAAACGGATCTCTCCGAAGACACGAACCCACAGGTAGGCAATCCGTTTCACATAGTTACGTGGGCCAATGCGTGCACCCCACACTGTAACCTTATTCAACCATCCGTCAACAACGACCTGCTTTTTCCCCAGGTGTGCCATTGAAGTTGCCACAACCTGCTCGGGACTGCGAGCATAGATCGTGTGGCTGACCTTCTTCAAACCTGATTTCTTCTGGAATTCAGTCGCGGTAAGTCCCGGCTGCACCGTAAGCACATCCACACCGGACCGTTTTAATTCAAAGGCCAACCCTTCACCCAACGCCTGCACAAAGGCTTTCGTAGCCGCATAGGTCGCCATTTTCGGCATGGGTTGAGCGGCCGCGATGGAGCTGACGAAGATGACAGCGCCACGACGACGACGCACCATGGGACGTACCAGGTAACGGGTCAGTCGAACCAGCGCGAGGCAATTGACCCGCACCATATCCGCTTCTTTCTTGAGATTGGCCTGATGGAAAAACTGGCTGTTGCCGAAGCCGGCAGAATGAATCAACATGCCGATATTCTTATCGCTGACACGTCGCATGATTTTCTCAATAAAATCATCCTTGGACAAGTCCGCGACTATAGTGACCACCTGGATTCTGTGGCGACTTTGCAGACCAAGCGCAAGTGTCTCCAGTCGGTTGCGTCGCCTCGCTACCAGAATCAGGTTGATACGTTGTTTCGCCAGCGCACGTGCATACGCCATCCCGATCCCGGAAGACGCGCCAGTGATCAACGCCCAGTCACCATATTTCGCTTTCAACTTCATGCCATCCCCCATCCAGTTTACATCGACTGCCTGCGCTGTAATGTCGCATTTGCTGTTTGTCGAGGAAAGAGCACCGCCTCCCCTTTCAATACAAGGCAATTCTTTTGTAATGTACAAGATCAAAAACGGTTGGAGAAGTCATGGCAGAAGATATTTCCATTCGGGACGCCTATTCCATCTCGGATGATCGAACCCGGATTGACACCGATGTTGTGCATGCTTTTCTCACGCAAAGCTACTGGGCAAAGGGAATTAAGCGTGAACGAGTGCAGCGTTCGATTGATCATTCCTTTTCCTTCGGCCTGTTCGAGGGAGACCGAATGATCGGATTTGCACGGGTGCTGTCCGACCTCAGCGCTATCGCCTACCTGATGGATGTGTTTGTGTTGAAGGAATACCGTGGACAGGGACTCGGCAAATGGCTGGTCGAAACTATTCTTGACTATCCACAGTTCAAACCGGTGCGACGCTGGATGCTGGCTACAGACGATGCGCACTCCCTGTATGAACGCTATGGCTTTGGTCCCTACACGCCAGCCTCCGACCTGATGATGAAGTACGATCCGGAAAAATACCTGAACGATTAACACCAAAGGTTAGCCATGGCTGATCAACATAAGAAGAGTGTAACAAAATCCGGAATCACCGGGGAACCTGTCGGCACACCTCCACCATGCTGGGCGCAACGATTGACCTGCATACTGGGAACCGGGCTGGGAACCGGCTATGTACCGAAGGGACAGGGAACTGCAGGCAGCGCCTTATTCCTCCTATTGTGGTGGCTGTTTGTTCCGAAGAATCGTAAAGCGGAATGGTTCACCATGCTCCTGATGCATGTGATAAGCGTCCCTACTTCTGCCTGGGGCGAACGTATGTGGGGACCGGACCCGGGACGTGTAACGATTGACGAGTTCGCCGGTCAGGCTATCGCTTTGCTGGGTATCCCACGGAAACCGTTGCCCATGCTCGCTGCCTTTGCCCTGTTCCGGTTCTTTGACGCCTGGAAACTACCCCTGATTCGAAAGCATGTCGAATCCCTGCCCGGCGGCTGGGGAGTGACACTCGATGATACAGCGGCGGGAATCCTGGCACGATTGAGCCTGTTCGGGCTGATGAAACTTGCAGGAATCTTCAAGAATTAGGAATTAGGAATTAGGAATTAAGAATTAAGAATTAAGAATTAAGAATTAAGAATTAAGAATTAAGAATTAAGAATTAAAAATTAAAAATTTTAGGGTTTCTCGAAAATTCTTGCTGTTTCAAACTGGTTGTAGGGTTTCTGTTGTTCGCATACTTGTCATAGTGAAACTCCTCCCAAATGGAGGCTTTACTGGACTGTAATTGCTTCAATCTGCTATCTGGTAGTTTTAGCAGGCTTTAGCCTGCTCTTTTTAGCACCCGGCTTCAGCCGGGGTGTTCATGGTTATAAAGAAGTGGTGAGCGCCCTTCAGGGTGCTTTCCGGCCCCAGAATTTGTAACAGGCAAGCACGCTAAAGCGCGCTCAGAATGATTGCCATCACCTTTACACCCCGGCTGAAGCCGGGTGCTAAGAGGAGCCTGCTGAAGCAGGCTGATAATTGTTGAATCAGCAAATACTTTCGGGAACCATTATACTCGGTTTTGTTGAATTACTCAGGTCTTGCAAAAAGTAAAAGGCATGGTTCATTTTACAACCAAGAAGACGCCAAATCTCTTCAGTTGTAAAGGAGATAACCATGCCTGTCATAACATCGTCATTTTTTGAGTTACTTGCAAGTTTTCGTCCGGTGTTTCGGAAGCCTGTTTATGAGAATTTTGTACTGTTGGCTATCGGCGCTGTATTGAATTTCGGTCGTCAGACAGTCTGTCAGTTATTACGTGTATTTCCCGGACCGGTAGCGAAGAGTTGGTCTTGTTATCACCATTTTCTTTCGTCTGCCAACTGGTCCGCCCTGAAACTGGCAAAGATTCTCTGCTCTTTGATACTTGATCAGATTGCCGAACGTGATCCGATCCTTCTGATCGTGGATGATACCCTGATCCGTCGTTGGGGAAAGCATGTTTACCAGATATCCGTTCACCGCGATCCCGTCCGTTCGGGCAAAGCAGGGACAAAAGTCGTTTATGCTCGCGGTCTTCAATGGATGGTGATTTCGATTGGTTTGCGCACCCGTTATCGTTCGCAGATCTGGGCGCTTCCTGTATTCGTGTTTCCGGAGATCGCCAAAAAGCGTGTTCCGGAATCGAAGTACCGCAGTCCTGTACACCTGATCATTCTCGGGGCGCGTCTGCTGCTTCGATGGTTCCCGGACCGCCGTTTCCTTATCCTTGCCGACGGTACGTTGAACTCCCACGAACTTCACCGTTTCGTGGCGAAAGAGAACCGTCTTGCTATCATCGGGCATTCGCGTATGGATACGGTGCTGCATGATCCGCCGCCTCCACCGAACGGGAAACGTGGACGTCCGCGCAAAGTCGGTGACCGTTTGCCCGCACCGGGACAAGAGGCGAAAAAGCCGGATGCTGCCTGGGAAAAAGCGTCTTGCCTCTGGTATGGGAACAAGACAAAAGACCTGTTGCTGCTTTCCGGTGTTGGCTGCTGGTACCGTTCCGGGGAAGATGTTGTCCTGATACGCTGGGTGGTGGCGCGTGATCCCGACGGCAAAAACAAGGACATTGTCTTATCTACATCCAAAACAGACTTAACCCCGGCCCAGGTTGTCAGCTCATATGTACGACGATGGGCGTTGGAAACCACGTTTGAAGAGTCACGGAAACATCTGCGTATCGAAACGACAGAAAACTGGTCAAAAAAATCGATTCAAAGAACAGTGCCCCTGCTGTTTGGCTTGTTCAGTCTGATGGTTGTTTGGTATAGTCAGCAGCCAGAGCAGAAAGCTGTTGCGCAAACAGAGTGGTACACAAAACTGGAACCCAGTTTCTCAGACGTGCATCAGGCATTGCGTGCTGAATTGTGGATGCAGGCGATTTTTCCCGAATGCAAGCAGCCACGCGGATTCTTAAAAAAGAAAAGCAATATCCTTAAATTCCTTATTCACAAAGCCGCTTGATCCGCTAAAATGAGCAAAACCGAGCATTATAAGAATTATAATCTATTGAGTACCCCTATTACTATGCAATAGATACCATTAAATATTTACACATTATATTACAAAAATAATATTATATTACAATTACTATTACCACATATTATATCAAATATCGTACCATATATTATATCACTTATTATACTACTTACCATCAATATTATTTTATTTAAATATTATTTAAACCATCTTAAAAGCCCCGAAGGGGCGACACATGAATAGCGCGTGGCGTAAGCCACGGGAAACGGAATAATCTTGTAACCTCCACCCTGAAGAGGTGGCACCATTTCGGGTTCAGGAAGATCATCCAAGGTTCTTAACATCCAACGGATATAAAACGTGGACGAACGAAAAAACATCGGTCAGAAGGGCGAAAAACTGGCAGAGAAATACCTTCGTAAGAAGGCAAAGATGAAACTGCTGGAACGTAACCTTCGATTCAAACAGGGCGAGATTGACCTGTTGATGCGTGACGGTGACGAACTGGTCATTGTTGAAGTGCGCACTGTCTCCAATCGGGAAAGCCTGGATAGATTCGACCGTGTTCCCCCATCCAAGCAAAAACAACTGATCCGCCTGGGGAATGTCCTGTTAAACCGTCTTCCCGAACCGCTTCCAACCCTGCGTTATGATATCTGCCTGGTTGTAATGGAACCTGAACCTGTTGTCACACACATGATTGACGCATTTCGTCCACGGTGATACCCTGGCAAGTTATGCCCTGTCATTCCACTCCTTTTCCGATTTCCTCCGGTCGCTCGAAAGCAATCCTCTCGTCCAGCAACCTGTTGATGGAATAGTGAATCTGCTGGATTTCAGGTGAAGCCTGCTTTGAGTTACACCGGCGAAAATGATCACCACGTCGATTGCTTTCCAGCACGGTATAAAGTTCAACAATCGGGGAAACGATCCGAATCCGCAGTTGCCTGATAATTAGCAGACTTACGACAAAAGACACAAAGCCGATGAACGCCGCTGCCCAGGCGCCGGCCATACTAAGTCTTTTCGCGTCCTGGTCAACACGGTGCATCGCCTTCCTGTTGATTTCTATTAGTAATAACAGGTCATCTATTAGAGCTCTCCTTGCCTGGGGTTTACTATTCTGATAGGCTTCCAGGTTTTTTTCGATGCGGTCCAGAACCGGGATCTCATCATCTTCGGTGATATTCACTTTCGCACGGTTCAAGGCATTATCTATTCGTTCAAGGCTGGATACGGAAAACTCGTTTCCTTCTTGCGCAGCGATTTCCGCAAGGATTTCTTCAGCAGCGACAGTAGAATAGACATTCTCTTCAAGAATTCTTTCGATGGCCGGTTCCATACGTACCAGCAGGCCGATCGCACCAAATGCCAGTAAAATGTTCAGTAGCACCAGCGAGCCGACAATCAGGTTCAGATATTGTTGAATTCGCATGATCAGCTCCTTGCCATCATTTCAAGCACAGCGCCTTCCTTGGATACCACAACAAGAAAATCATCTTCTTCGATGACAAGTTTAGGACTGGGCAGGATCACTTCACCGGATTTGGCACGTCTTACCGCTACCACAGTCAGGTTAAACCGGTTAGGTAACTGGAGGTGGTTCAGATCTTTGCCAATGAAAGAGCTGGGCGCTTTTGCCTCTGTGATCAGAATCCCTTCTCCGAGTGTCATTTCCGCCTTGATATTATCGTAGATAATCTGGTTGGCAAAGCGTTCCCCGAACTCTTTTTCAGGGTTAATAATTCGGTGCGCCCCGACCAGGGTCAGGATACGTGCATGGACCATGTCATTGGCTCGTGCTATTACACGTAAAGCGCCAAGTTGACGCAGCAGTGCAGTGCAGATAATCGATGCTTCCCGGGATTCATTGCCCATCGCGCAGATACAGACATCACGTTTGCCGGGCAGTGTTTTCGCAAGCGCTTCCTCCTCTGTGGCATCAAAACACAGCGCCTCCGCGACAAACCCCGCAGCGATATGAACATGATCTTCACGGTCGTCAATCGCCAGCACTTCCACACCACGCTCGGACAGCGAACGTGCCAACGACATCCCGAAGTTGCCCAAGCCTATGACAATAGCCTGTTTTTTCATCACAACACCCCACTCTCTACCCAACGTCCACTTCTTCTTCCGGACGTTTCAACACTTTTGGGCTTACACGGTCGGTCAGAAAGACAAAGAATGTCAGCGTGCCGACACGTCCCACAAACATACAGGCAATAATGATAATCTTTCCGATTCCATCCAACTGTGATGTTGCACCAACAGTCAGGCCTACGGTTCCTGTTGCAGAAAGAACCTCAAACACAATCGCGTGGGCCGGAATGGGTTGCGTAACCTGCATTGCTATTATACCCGCGATCACTCCCAGACTCCCCAGCGTGGTTATGGCCAGAGCTTTATATAATGTCTGTAGGGGAATTCGTTTACGGAAAATGTTTATCGCGCTTCGTCCACGAGCCGCGTTGATTGCAGCCAGCAGGACAACAGCAATGGTAGTCGTTTTTATCCCGCCCGCGGTACCGCCCGGACTACCACCGATGAACATCCAGATCATCATGATGAACTGCGTGGCCGGATAGGTTTTGGCGATGTCAATTGAATTGAATCCCGCCGTTCTGAGTGTCACCGATTGAAACCAGGCGTTCCCGATTTTCTGTAACAGCGGTAATCCGGACAGCGTGTTGGCATACTCAACCATAAAAAAGAAGAAGAATCCGGCCACGAGTAAAATCAGGGATACAACAAGCGCCAGTTTTGCCTGCACGGATACCTGGTGCCGATGCCTTGATACCAATGCCGGGATAGCCACTACAGCCACTGGCGAAAGCCCCCCAAGAATAATCAGGACGCTAACGGTTTGCAGAATCAGCGGATTGGTGTTGTATGGGATGAGGCTATCCGATTGCAGTGCGAATCCTGCGTTACAAAAAGCGGAAACGGAGGTGAATAACCCGCGCCAAACCGCTTGTAATACCGTATCCCCTTCTACGAGGAAACCAATAGCCAGGAGAAGCGCTCCAACGAACTCGGACAGGAACGTCAGGAGTATAATCGTCTTGGCCGCGCTGTACAGCTTGCTTCGATCCTGCTGGCTGATCAGGCTGGCGACAGCAGCCTCATACCTGACCCCCATCCTCTTCCCCAATGCGCGAATCGCCGCAGTGGAAAACGTCATAATTCCCAAGCCGCCAATCTGAATCAGGATCAGGATAATCACCTGTCCGAACAGGGAGAAGTCATGCGGAGTGTCCAGAACAATCAGGCCTGTAACGCATACAGCGCTAACCGCAGTAAAAACAGCATCAAGAATATGAATCTCTTCATTGTGCGCCGAAGCCGCAGGAAGATTCAACAGGATTGCCCCAACGAAACAAAGAACCGCAAACGTCCCGATCAGCAACCTGCCCGGACGTTCAAACACAGGCTCCCACCACGAATGCGATATTTGCATCCTGGCTGGAACTCGTTCCAACAGGAAATAAGCAAACAATGGAACTTGAAATATACTCAGCGCAACAACGGGGAACGACAAGAAGAATGATCCTGTTATTGACGCAACGACAAGACTGATAACAAGAAAATACCATCGCCCATTGCGTTCGCCGGATTTCCTTATCAACGAGTGCAGTATCAGCAGGTAAACCACAGCGGTACTGATCAATACCGGTATCAAAGACGCCAGGTAACAACAGGCCAGGAACATCACGGAAAACAACCCGATCCCGATTGTTGTCAAGATCGCACTCCGTACACGGAAGTAGACAAAATCAGCGTCATGTTGTATCGGAGCAGGTTTCGTTGTGGCGCTGACAAAATGAGCTATCGATCCTACGACAACGATTGCCAGCGCCAGCGATAGTCCGGGACTTATCAGCAGATGCCCGATTGACAGGGCAACCACTCCCGCCAAACCTGCGATGCCAACAACTCTACCCAGCACAGGGGATTTTGGGACAAGGCATCCGGAAAGAAGAAAGAATAGCGAAGTCAGGGCAACGGTAATAATTGTGTAAGTATTCCAATGGGCTACAATGAAGGTGTTTAGAATTCCACTGATCAGATAAGGGACAGCAAACCCGGCAAGAAGGACGCCGCTCAGCTTTGCCGGGGAACGCCCCTGGTTTCGAAAGTCATATTCCGAGTTTTCGGTTTCCACGTTTCCAACCCCTTTCAAGTCAACAATATAAGGATTGGATATGGAAAATGGCTTCTAGCAATACACGAGATGCAGTATTCGAGGGTACTTGGGGCCTTCAGATGAATATAGTAGTTCCAAGAGTTTTTGCTGATTTGAATAGTAATCAGCCTGCTTCAGCAGGGACTTTCGGGATTTACCAAAGCCATTCCCATGATTAATCCGTCATATGGTCATGTAGCATATCAGCGAAAGATCAATTATTTAGTTGGAAAAAAGGAGATGGAAAAAGGGGACAATTTCCTTTCCCTGGGGCAAAGCCTTCCCGCTGTGAGCATGGACCGGAAAAGGTGGCTGTAACCTTTTTCTTTAGAGCAGGCAGGACTTACACGGAAAAGGGGACAGTTTCCTTTTCCAGAAATACTTCAGAAATATTCTGTATAAGCGTGAGGAAAAGGATCCCGTCCCCTTTTCCCGACAATCTCCATTATGACGGAATACAATCCAGAACAGCAATACAACTACCTGCTAACCTGCAAAATCAGGTATTTTCCAGGATTTCATCCAGGTTGGTTGGGAGCATCAAGGTGAATGTGGTTCCCTTTCCTACTTCACTTGACACGGTAATCATGCCATGATGGTCACGCATGATCTGGTAACAAATGGACAGCCCCAATCCTGTTCCCACGCCCACGCCTTTGGTTGTGAAGCCGGGATCGAAAATCTTGGCCAGGTTCTTTGTGTCAATTCCTACGCCAGTGTCGGTAAAGGAAATGAAAGCGCGTTTCCCCTCTGTCCAGGTCTTGATGGTGATTTCACCCTTGCCTTTGATCGCCTGCTTGGCATTGATCAGGATATTGAGGAAAACCTGGTTCATCTGTCCAGGGAAACAGGCCAGCTCCGGCAAATCACCGAACTCACGGTTCACAGTGATATTATGCTTGATCTCATGATGGACCAGGGTCAGTGTATCCTCCAGTCCTTCATGGATGTTGCACTCTTTCAGTTCCGCTTCATCAAGACGTGCGAAGGATCGTAAACGCCGGACAATCGTAGTAACCCGTTCCGTGCCATTGTGAATAACATTATTGGCATCTTCGATGACACGCATCATGGTACGGATAGTCTTGGCCAGTTTATCGTCCTGACTACTGACCTCTTCCAGGGCATCCTTCAGTTTATCCAACGCCAGCATAAGCGTGTTGTGCATACTGCTGACCGCCCCGATCGGCGTATTGATCTCATGGGCGATTCCGGCGACAAGCATCCCCAAAGAAGCCATCTTTTCCGATTGGACAAGCTGGCCCTGGGTTTCACGCAAGTGAAGGTTCGCTTTCTCTAGATCTTCCATCATTTTCTTCAGTGTGGTGATTTCATGTGCCGCGCCGATAATCTCCAGCACTTTGCCATCTTTGTCCACCAGGGTAGAAGAATGCGAGACAAACCACTTTTCTTCACCTGAAGCTGTGGCAAGCTTGAACTCGAAGTTCTCGTCCGGAATCCCGGAAAGCCCGGCTCCCAATTGTATCCAGGCCAGGTGTGTTTCCTTGTGCATTTTATCGGGTAACATATCACCGCTGCTTTTACCGATATAGTCTTCAACCTTGAAGCCGGTCAGAACTTCGAATTGGGGCGACAGATAAGATATTCTTCCCTCTGCATCCAGCGAGAAAATCAGATCCTTGATATTTTCAACAAGGGTTCTGAACCTCTTCTCACTGAACTGGAGAGCGTTAATAGCTTTTCTACGAGCCAGGTAGCCACCGATCATCTGCGCTGCAGTCTGAAGCATACGAAGCTCTTCATCACCCCATACCGCATCCGGGTTTTGATCCTCAAATCGTAAAACACCCACCCATTTTTCATCCACAAAAATGGGAAGAAGAAGAACAGACTGGATGTTCTCACTCAACAAAGCAGCGCATTCTGCCGGAGAATCATCTTTGGTTTTGAAAACCGGTTTCTTCTGTGATAGTAGTGCAGCACAGTTTTCCATTTCCGGATTTTCAAATTGGACAATTTCTGCCCCGTGATCTGGCAGCGTATCCACATCACCAATTAAGATAGGCGAATCTGGCGCCAATGGACTGCTATCAGCCTGTGCAAACAATTGCAGGAGAACTCGATCAACCTGTGTGGGAGATTTCAGATGCTGGATTGCTCTTGTCAGAACCGGTCTGAATTCACCCGTTTCCAGCAGTGTCTGCGAGCATCCGGCCAGCCCGATCTCATAACGAAGCCGCATGGCAATCGTTTCCTGATCCTTGCGACGTTGGGTAATATCACGCCCCATTCCGACATAATACTGCACTTCACCTTCATCGTCATGGATCGGAAACAGGGACAGGTCTATGGTCGCTTCACAACCTTCATCTGTTTTGATCTTCAACTCGTTATGAAACTCACCCTCTTTCTCAATGGCATCATGCAAAGCAAGGTAAGATTCAGTATCCAGTTTCTCATGAAGATTTTTTTTCTTGGTGATATCGCCCATTCTTTCACGCTGGGAAGGATTAATCTCAAGTACATTCCCGGTTGCATCTGCGATCATGATGCCGTCATTCGCCGCCTGGAAAATCCGGTGATATAATCGCAAGCGCTCTTCTGCTATCCGCGCTTCTGTAATATCAATGCCAATAGCGACAATAAAAGTTCCCATACCCTGTGTATCACTGATAACCGTGTTGGACCAGGATATCAGCCGTTCTTCACCATCACGCGTAATCCAGTGGTTTTCACCAAACTTCGGAACCTGCCCCTCTACGATTTCCAGGAAGCGCCTGCGGACGTCTTTCACCTCTTCTTTCGGCAAAAGCAGATCAAAGAACTCACGCCCAACAACTTCCTCTGCCGAATAACCACTTATTATTTCACATGTTCGATTGAAGCGAATAACATTACCAGTCTGATCCATAACCACAATCAACGCTGCCGCAGTATCGACAACCGCATTGACAAAGTTTCTCTCCCAGCGAAGCTCGTCCTCTGCTCTTTTCCTCTCTTCAATGTTGAAAAGGGAACCAATAATGACCTCTTCGCCATTAAGGTCAGCCTTCACCAGGTTGAAGATCATCCATAAGGTTTTACCATCAGCCCTGTTTAGTTGTACTTCATAATTTCGAACATTGCCTTTCTCCAGCAGGATCTTCTTGATGCGATCACGTGTTCGCTCATCTGTGTAATAGTCTGGAGTTTTCTGGCCGATAATCTTATCGGCAGGAACCCCTATCAGGTTGGCAAGCGGCTCATTTGCGAAAAGAATTGCGCCATCTTCCAGCCTGCTTACAACAGCCGGGATAGGTGAAAACTCAACCATTGTCCGCAGCAGTTCAGTACTCTTCCTGATTTCAGTCACATCGATGAAGGACCATACAGTCCCGAGCAGTTCGCCTGATCGCGACTCAATGGGGGCGGGAATGAATGTCAGGACTTGCCTGCTCGGACGTATCTTCTGGATACCCGAACGAGTCAATTCAATCACATCTGTCGCAGATCGTTCGAATTGGGAAAGATCTTCCTGGCGTAAAATGCGACGGTACAATTCCGGGGATTCAAAATAATCTGCTGTTTGCTCGATAAAATCATCGAAATTCATCCCGAAGACCTGATCAACACGCAAGTCAAAATAATCGGTCAATGCGCTGTTGGCGTACAAAAACCTGTTATCATTATCAATCATGATAAACAGGTTCGGGCTGGTATCGATCAGAGCTTCCAGTCTTCCCTGCACCTCATTGGTTGTTTCATGATGTTTGTGCCATTTGCGTATTACGGATGCCAGCTCTGAAACGTCCTGCTCTTTAACCGGTCGGAACAGGATTGAACAAGCGCCTTCAGACATCGCCTTTACAATGACTCTGGCAGGACAATCTTCAGTAGTGACCAGAACAATAGCAACGCCAGGCTTGAACTCCAGCAGTTTTCGAATGATTTCAAGCGAGTCTTCGTAGGGTGGTTCAAAGGCAAGAAACACAACCTTGTACGGATCTTCATTGAACAAGGGCATGCCTTCAGGGAACTCCTGAAATAGCACAACATTATCATACTCTCTTGAACCTGATAAAAGATTAAAGAGTCCTTCCCTGCCTGCCTGTTCCTGGACCATGACATACATTGGCGCTTTCCCTGGCTCTGAATTCCCCGTGACACAACTGACAGGTGCAATGTACGAAAGGCTGCAATACACCGCAAAACATGAATACTTAATATCACAAGTACTTCGATGACTGATTCGAACTGAATGCGTTGTGTATCTGAATTTTAGTCGGAACCGTTAGTCTCCTGAAATATGAGATGCTTTCCACTAGTGGAGCCATTTTTACTGGATTTCACGCTTGCAGATGCCACAAACACTTCCAACATTGGAACGATTACAAAATCGCGAACATTTATCTGGATATCAGGCTCTTATCGCACATTGATGAACAGCTTCTCGCATCCATACCAGCGATTCAATTGTGGCCTGATCCGGATGGATCGTTCCACTGGAAACATACATGCAGGAAAGCGCAACCATGAACGGCAACGAAAACATCATCCTTCACAAAGAAGAATCCGCCCCCTCAATCATGGTGGTAGATGATGTCTTGAAGAACATTCAGTTGATGCTGACGATCCTGTCTGATGAGGGCTATGATATTCATTTTGCCACCAGTGGTGTAAATGCGCTGCAAAGCATTCAGGACAAACACATTGATCTCATACTGCTTGATATCATGATGCCGGAGATGGATGGCTATGAAGTATGCCGCCGCCTAAAAGCCAACCCGGTTACGTCCGATATTCCGGTTATCTTCCTTACTGCCAAGGATGCTGTCGAAGATAAAGTAAAGGGGTTTGAGCTCGGGGCGGTTGATTATGTTTCCAAACCTTTCCAGGTACGCGAGATCCTCGCACGAATCCATACTCACCTGGAACTGAAAAAAGCACGTGAAATTATACATACCTATAACCGTCAACTGGAAGATCTGCTGGAAAAACGCACTCGTGACCTGATCGTGAGTGAGCGTCAAGCCATATTCGGACAACTGGTACAGGGCATTGTTCACAATTTAAAAAACCCGCTTTCTGCCAGTATGATGAGCGCCCAGATGATCAATGTCGCTGTCGATAAATTCAAAAATGCTGATCATGCAGCGCCGGACTGTAAGGCAAGTGAAGAATTGCTGGAAAGAATCCTGCGGGCCGTGAAGATGATAGAAAATTCCAATAACACCCTGAATGATATCATTACTTCCATGCTGACAAAAAGCCGTCAGGATAAAAGCGAAACTCAGAAGGATATAGACCTGAATCACCTTATCGCCACTGAAATCGCCTTCATGAAGTCTGACCTGGTATTCAAGAATAAGGTGGTAAAGAAAGTCTCGCTTCACCCGGCGCCATTACTGGTACATGTGGTTGCCGGTGATATCTCACAAGTATTCCAGAATTTGATAAGAAATGCACTGGATGCGATGTTCAATCAGAAAGATCAGAAAATGGAAATATCCACTCGTTGCAATGACGGGTTTGCTGAACTGGTCGTTCGTGATAATGGTCCAGGTATTCCCCCGGAAATTCAGGACCGCATCTTTGATCCTTTCTTCTCGACCAAACCGACAACTCAAAATAAAAACCAGTCTTCGGACAAGCCGGTCGGCACTGGACTGGGGTTATGGATGTGCCGAGAATCTATCTCTGCCGTAAATGGTACCATTACAGTTGACAGTGAACCTGGGAAAGGGACAACCTTTACGGTTCGGATTCCCATGGCGTGAACTTCTTCCTACTCACAGATAAAAAAAGGTGCTTTGCTGTTTCGTGTGGGTAAAGAGGTTCACACAGTGATGCGACACGACAATAGAATATCGAGTTGTTACATAGGAATCAGTCAATGAGGTCTGGTTCCATTGCAAGTCCACCGAAGGTGGGCCATTTGAATAGCGTGGTGCGGAAGCGCCGGGAACACAACATCGCTATGGGAAATCGTCCCTGACGGGGACGCACTGGTAGCATAGGGTTCCGGGAGAACGTAATAACAATTCACATCAGGCGTTTGTAAGAAAAGCAAGATGTTGAATAGAACGGGGCAAGCGTTGGTTAAGATATCTTCCGTAGATTTTGTGCGATCCCTTCGGGATCGAAGAGAAATGGGCAACCGTTCTCCCGGCGCTTACGCACCACGCTATTCAAATTTCACCTCTTCGAGGTGGCCTGCATCAATGGAAAGCCTATGCACAATAAATTGTGGCCGTGATTATACACATCAAAACTATTTCCTGATGTTGCGTACCCACACGAAATAGCGAGGCACCTAAAAAACCCTGCGTCTTCCGGCGCAGGGTAGTATTCGCGGACTACAAACTGAAACTAATTCTCTTTCTTCCTTGCCTGTTCCAGTTCCTTGATTTCATCACGGATACGCGCCGCTTCTTCGTACGCTTCCGCCTCAACCGCTTCCTGTAATTTCTGGTTCAGCTCGGAAAGACGATCATCCGGATCAACATTTTCCGTCTGGGCAATTTCGCCACGCATACCGGCTTCAGTAAACACAGTCGGCGCAACAAAAATGGGCGCTTCGAATTTCAGCGCCAGGGCGATAGCATCGCTGGGACGCGCATCAATTTCCTTGATACCATCGGGAGTGTTAAGATACACCAACGCATAGAACGTGTTCTCTTCCAGCTTGGTCACCTCAATTTTCTCGACCGTGGATGATGATGCATCGAGGAGGTTGTAGAACAAATCGTAGGTTAAGGGACGCACATATTTCAGCCCCTGCAACAGCAGCGAGATGGTATGCGCTTCCGATGCCCCGATAAAAATGGGTAACCACTGATCCCCATCTTTCTCCTTCAAAATCACCACATACCCCTGATAAGGTGGGCTGATGGAGATGCCTGACACTTCAACGGGGATCATGTTCTACTCCTTTGCGGTGTCTGAAGCCAGCGTATCACTAGGTAGATAAAGAAAAAAGCTTCTGTTGCCAAGGCGAACAATATACCCCTGCCAAACAGAAGCTGTCAAGTAAACGTCCCTGAAGCCACAAGGAAAAATCGGATTAACAATTCCCTAATATATGCAATAACAATATTTTGCCAGCAATATCCAAGTTGACTGACTATTGTTACTTCATGTAACGGCGATATAAACCGACAACCTTGCCCAGAATACGGAAACCAGGTGTATCCGCTTCGACTACAATCGGCCCGAAATACTGGTTCGCCGGCTTCAGAACCACACGGTTCTTTTCCGGGTAATAGTACTTCACCGTAGCTTCATCGCCGATCAAGGCGACTACAATTTCACCGGGCTCAGCGTTTTCCTGCACACGACAGAAAACCACATCACCGTTATGAATGCCCTCCTCGATCATGGATTCACCTTTGACCCGTAAGGCAAAGGTCTCGCCATGCGGAGCGTATTCGGCATCCAGCGCCACATGCTCATCAATATTCTGCTCCGCCAGCAAAGGCAAACCTGCAGCGACACGTCCCAGGACAGGAATCGTGACCACGTTTCTGGCCTCATCAACTGTAGCATTCAGCGAAATCGTCCTGGCAGCAGCACCCGACTCATCCATGTAAGGTTCGTCAGAATTGTCCGTTCCCAACACCTGCACGACTTCATCCTTGCCACGATCCGTCAGTTCAATCGCACGGCTCTGGTAACGCTTGCGTGTGATGTACCCCTTTTTCTCCAGGGCTTCAAGCACACTGCGTACGCCATTGGTCGAACGAATGCCTTCCTCTTCACCTATCTCGCGCAACGTCGGCGGATAGTTATGATCGCGCAATCCTTCTCCGATCCGAACCAACACAGAGCGTTGTCTATCTGTCAATTTCTTGGCCATGCTGACCTCCAGGTCTGTCTGCGACGTAAGCGACCTGCCTTCTTTACGCCCAGTCCCCCTTTACGTCGAATCCACACAAAGGGTATCATATGTTTACTAAACAAAAGATAGGTGAACAGGAGTGCAGTGTCAAGAGGAGGTAGAAATAATGAGGTTCCAGTTATTTTTATAATAACCATATAAATACACTTCTATCTTCTTTCCTGAACTTCTAGTTTTTGTCTGAATAGCCGAGGTCTGGGTGGCCCGACTCACACGTGATGGAACTGACGCTGTCGTTCGTGATGGGTACTGTGCTGAAGTGACAATCCTTGACGCGACTATGAGTGAGTCGGGAATGTGGCAGGAAAATGGGGACTGCCACTCTTTTTCGCATGCTTGAGTGGCGATGATTGTAAATCATGCTTGAATTATGCATATGTAAAGTGTACTTGGAAAACGTGTCGCGAAAAAGGTGGCTGTCCCAGCATTTTCCAGCATTCCACTTCAACACTATGATTATTCTTACTTTGGGTGACCCTACATTCTCACGCCTGGAACTAATCTCAGTGGCGTTCACACAAGCTAAACAGGCGAAAAATCTGGTACAGTTACCTTTTCGTCACCCCTGAATTCACTGTCCAGTATCTGCGAACTCGAAAAGGTAACAGTCCCATTTTTCGCCGAATACAGACCACGAAAGCGGAAGCATTTCCTTATTTCAACAACAGAACTTTCCTTACGGATTCACCTCCATTATAACGCATCCTTACAAAGTACGTCCCTGCCGAGACCATTTGTCCAGAAGATGATTTTCCCTGCCATTGCACCTGGTGATGCCCGGCGGGAATCAGCCCTTCCGTAAGTGTCGTGACGCGACGCCCCAGTATATCGAAGATCTCGATAGAGAGTCGCTGAGAGGATGCCAGGGAAAAGGGAATGGTAACCGAAGGGTTGAAAGGATTCGGGAAAGCCGGTTCAAGCTGTGTGGTTGTGGGAAGCGTGGAAGAAGCCTTGATTTCCTCCGGCGCATCCGAATATCCGGTCAGTTCAAAACGCATTAGGCCGTTCACACCAATAATCCAGAGGGTGTCTCCAAGAATATCAGCTTCATAGCCACCTTCTATGATGTAAGCGGTAGTATCGGTGAAACAATCCTCATGAAGGTTCAGTACAGTCACGGTTGGGCCGATGAGTTCATTGGTCCATAGAACAACACGGTCTTCTTCGAGCTCTAAAACCTTTGAAGCTGCATCATTGGGGCCATGGGGAAAGACACAAGCAAACTGGAGTGAATCTCCTTCGAAACGGAACAGGCGGTTGCCAATGGCAAGCCAGTTTTCGCTCTTCTTCATTGGGTTCGCCGGTGCATTGGCGCTACTTACAGGGTGAAAGACTTCTTTATCACGTAAATAGCAGGTATCGGGCAAATCTGGCACGAACCATTTCAAGCTGTCATTTTGCATCAGGAAGATGCCATCATCATCCCAAACAAGTCCCTTCTGGACGTAGTTTAGTACTTCCGGCAACTCAAGCGTATATATCAGAGAAGCGCTATCGGGATAGATTTGAAAGATATCGAGCCCTTCATAATACCGGATAGCGCAATACAAAGAACCATTCAGGCGCTTCAAGCAAGCATGCGGGCTGTGAAAAGCACTATTTCCATAACTCCCCAAATCGCAAACCATTGCCAAAGTGTCACTTTGAAAATGCGATTGAATATACCAATGATTGTGTCCGCTTTCACCTGGTAAATGTGATAAAGACAACAAGTAGGGACTATAATAATCACAAACATACGTCCTGTAATTTTGCTTAGATACTATTTGTGTTGGAGTATACCCTTCTGTTAATGAATGTATTGTCAGTGCTTCGTATTCCTCATTTGTAATTAAGATACCGCCTTCGAGATAGGGAAAAGAACTTGTAGGATGATAATATGGGTAATTCCAATTGGTTGTATCGAAAAGACAAACCGCTGTATCCAGACTGGCAATCCAATAGAGGCGTGTCATTGGCCAATACATATTATTAACTAGAAGCAACGAATCGTGCGAAGTACATGCGGTAGAACTCGTATAACCACTGATGTTCCAATTGTCATAGAATCCTATCGTGGCGATGTGCATTTCATCGAGAGGCAAATCCGGGTCAAACAAAGAAAGTATAGGATATTGATTATAACCCGAATATCCAGAAAATACTCCAATCAACGTATCACTGATCACACCAATCCAACCATAATTATCAAAGTCTGGATAATGATACGGATACTGAGCCATAAAATCCCATGCATACGTATCCATTACTTCCAAGTTTTCATCCAAACGGGCAAAATTGACATATCCCCAACTGGGAAATGCGATCACACTATCCAAGTAAACCGGATGATGGTATTCAAATCCATAGCCAAATGGAAGTGTGTCAACATATTGGACTTGCTGAGGGTGACGTGGGTCTGAAATATCACAAACGATTAATGGATAATCATCCTGTGGCGATGGAACTCCGTAATACAAATGATCTTCTACAATGATGTGGTTCTGGTAGAAATATCCCTGGCAAAGAAGTTCCGGTTCAAAATCGTTACGTATGCTGACAATTCCCCGGTCAGTCACCATCAGCGAATCATCCGTAATACACCTTGGACTTAGACCGTAGTGAAACTCTTCACGGATATGCGCCAGGCTTTCATCGTCACGTGTAAAAAGGTGAACTCTGGTCGCTGTTCCCACAAACAAGGTATCGCCATAGAACTTCATCTGAGTCGGATAAGCACCGAAAGCACGCTCGGTATCCAGCAGTTCCAGTTGCGCCTGTTCACCTTCAATGTCTATCCGGTAAAGGCGAAGCCCGTAGTAATCCTGTACATACAAATAGCAAGAATCAATCAGGTTGGCGATATCATACCTGTAAATAAAACTGTCACCCTGCCAATCGACACCATAGTCCCAAGGCGTCCTTCCCTCGGCAAGGAGCAAGGATGGGAGCAGGCAGAGAACACACAGGATGGCGATCAGGATCAACCGCAAATGGGTGAGCGAGGTACGTGTCATCTTCTCTATCCGATTTAGTCCAGCGGGGATGCGGAACTGTGTAAGAAAATAGTGGGGATCGGGTATTCGGGGCAACTGTTAGAACAAATATTCACACTTGGAATTGTGATAAGCTTGGGTGGCACGACTCACACGTGATGGAACTGACGCTGTCGTTTCAAGATGGATACTGTGCTGAAGTGACAATCCATGACGCGACTACGAGTGAGTCGGGATTGGATAGGAAAATGGGGACTGCCACTCTTTTTCGCTATAGGACAGACTGATGTTGCTTGAGCATGATTGATTTGTACGCTGGTTATCTGTTTCCGGGAAACGTGTCGCGAAAAAGGTGGCTGTCCCAGCATTTTCCAGCATTCCACTTCAACACTATGATTATTCATACTTTGGGCGGCCCAACATTCTCACACCTGGAACTAATCTCAGTGGCGTTCACACAAGCTAAACAGGCGAAAAATCTGGTACAGTTACCTTTTCGTCCCCCCTGAATTAACTGTCCAGTATCTGCGAACTCGAAAAGGTAACAGTCCCATTTTTCGCCGAATACAGACCACGAAAGCGGATACTTCATCACCTGCGGATCAGGCCACCCTGACGTGCATAAATAAGCGATACGACTACCTGACGGCTTCTTTTTCCAGCATCAGTGTAACCGGGCCATCGTTGATCAGGGCGATCTTCATCATGGCGCCGAACACCCCTTCGCGAACCGTGATCCCCTGTTTCCGCAGCATATCCGCGAATTGTGCGCAAAGGGGTTCTGCAAGGGAAGGATGCGCCGCATGGGAGAAGGAAGGTCGTTTACCTTTGCGCGTGTCACCATAGAGGGTAAACTGGCTGACTGACAGAATTTCGCCACCGACATCCTGAATGGACAGATTCAGTTTATCCTCTTCATCTTCGAACACACGCAAGCCTGCGATTTTATTTGCCAGCCATTGTGCTTCAGGCTCGCCATCGCCCTCACGTACTCCGACTAGCAACAGAAGACCTGGGCCGATGCTGGATACCAGGTTATCGTTAACGGTTACCGATGCTTCAGACACTCGTTGCAGCAACACCCGCATCGGCTACCCCATAGCCATGATCGTAACCGCCTCTTCCCCGATCACATCACGTAATTCCGCAATGGAATCAAACCGTGGCGCGAGGGAATAGCGTCCCGATACTGTCCGGAAACAGGTGCCATCTTCACGGTGGAACCAGATCTGCAAGCGTGCCGGTCCGGGATTCTCACGAATGATGTTTTCCAGTTGCAAATAGTCTTTCCCCGCGATCTCCTCATCGATAGACACCCGGATCATCCGTGTCAGCTTTTCCATAGCATCTTCAAGGGTCTGAACATCATCCACGATGATTTCGCAATTGTCATCCCGCTTCTGGAGTTTCCCAGTCATCAGGACAGGAACATCTTTCACCAGGCGATCTTTAATACTATCAAAGGTTTTCGGGAAAATGACGACGCCTACAACACCGGACAAGTCCTCAAATTTGCCACGGCCCATCACATCGCCTTTTTTCGTTTGGCGACGTTCGACCGAAACCAGGATACCGACCAACCGTACTTCCTGGTCTGGGTGGCCATTGCTGAGGTTGGCAACATCAATCGTTCCGAACGACTCGATCTCACGGCGGTACTTGAACAGGGGATGCCCGGAGAAATAGAAGCCCAGCCGCGCCTTCTCCTCGGCCAATCTTTCATGGGCGGGCATTTCTTCCACATCCGGCATTTCAGGACGTGGCAAAGCGACGCCATCATCACACTCTTCCCCGAACATGCTGAATTGCCCCTGTGCCTTCTCCTGCTTTAACTGGTGGGCATAGGCGAGCGCCTGATCCAAGGCCGCAAGTTGTTGCTGACGGTGGCCGTTCAGGCTGTCACACGCTCCCGCCAGGATCAGGTTCTCCAGAACACGACGGTTGATCAACGGGCTACAAACCGCGCACTCGGCGAGTTCATACAAATCCTGGAAACGCTGACGAGTTTCACGCTCCCCCATGATCGCCTGTATAGCCGGTCCGCCCACATTCTTGATGGCAGCCATCCCGAAACGGACAGCTCCATCTTCGGTCACGCTGAAGTCTTCTTCCGATTCGTTTACATCCGGCGGTAAAACGTCCACGCCCATCCGTTTGCATTCTTCCAGGAACAGGACAACTTCTTCCGTGTTGTCTTTTCGTGTGGACATACTCGCCGCCATGAACTCCGCCGGGTAGTGCGTCTTCAAAAAGCCGGTCTGGTATGCGACGAGAGCGTAACCTGCAGCGTGAGACTTGTTGAAGCCGTATTTCGCGAACTTCTCAATCAAGTCCCAGATTTCTGAGGCGGTTTTCGCGTTGATTCCATTCTGTCCGCAGCCTTCAACAAACTCAGGCTTCATCTCATCCATGAGTGCCTGCTTCTTCTTCCCCATCGCACGGCGCAGCACATCCGCTCGGCCAAGGCTCATGTTCGAAAGCTTGTTGGCGATCTGCATGACCTGTTCCTGGTAGACGATAATGCCATAAGTCTCATCCAGGATACTGGCCAGCATCTGGTGCAGATACGTGATCTTCTCTTTGCCGTGCTTCCTGCGAATGAAGGTGTCGATGTTTTCCATCGGACCGGGACGATACAGCGCGTTCATTGCGGTCAGGTCTT
Organism: bacterium; assembly: GCA_963669175.1. Taxonomy (GTDB): domain Bacteria; phylum Electryoneota; class Electryoneia; order Electryoneales; family Electryoneaceae. Next base: position 2,942,007 of record OY769902.1, on the reverse strand, counting down.
CCAGGCGTTCCGGCTTCAACTTCTTCAGGCTTTCACGCATTCCGCCAGATTCAAACTGGAAGATGCCGATGGTATCCCCACGGCCAAAGAGTTCGTACGTCTCCTTGTCCTCAATGGGAATATCCTCCAACTCGAGATCAATTCCCTTCCGTTTGATCAGGTTGACCGCCTTCTCCAGGATGGACAGGGTTTTAAGTCCCAGGAAGTCCACCTTCAACAGGCCGATCATTTCCACATGCTTCATATCAAACTGGGTAGTAACATCCCCGTTCGGCGGTTTGAAGAGCGGCACCAGTTCATTCAGCGGTTCAGGCGTAATCACTACCCCCGCAGCATGAACCCCGGCATTCCGGATTGTCCCCTCCAGGACCAGGGCGCTCTTCATCAGCTCTTTGTATTCACCACGGCTGTTTATCAGATCGCTTAGTTCCTGGCTATCTTCCAGGGCGCTCTTCAGGGTGACCTTCGGCCCTTCAGGAATGAGCTTGGCGATAGCGTCAACTTCCGGCAACGGAATCTGCATGACACGCCCCACATCTCGCACCACGCCCTTACTCAGCATCCGGCCGAAAGTCATGATCTGGCAGACATTCTCCTGACCATACTTCTGCTTGACATATTCGATGACCTCGGCTCGACGGGTGTCAGCAAAGTCAACATCAATATCAGGATAACTCTCACGTTCGGGATTGATAAACCGTTCGAACAGCAACTCGTAACGAATCGGGTCAATATTTGTAATCTCGATCAGGTAACTCACCAGGCTTCCCGCAGCGCTACCACGTCCCGGCCCCACTGGGATTCCCTGGTTCTTGGCATGGATGATGAAGTCACGAACGATCAGGAAATAGTCCGCCAGTTGCTTCTGCTTGATAATGCCCATCTCGGTTTCAAGACGCTGTCTGATTTCCGGTGTAACCTTGTCGCCATAGCGTTTTGGCAACCCGGCTTCACATAGTTCATACAGGTATTCCGCATGCGTTTTTTCTTTCGCTTCCGGGGGAAGCGGATAATAGGGAAAATGTTTGTCTTTGAAGTTGAAATGGACGTCACACTTCTCAGCGATTTCAACGGTATTGGTCAACGCTTCCGGGTAATCCTTGAATATTGCTGCCATCTCCTCCGGTGTTTTCAGATAGAATTCATCGCCGTGGAACTTGAAGCGGTTGGTATCATTTCGATCACTTCGAGTCTGGACACAGAGCAGGATATCATGCGGATCGGCGTGCCCTTTTTCCAGGTAGTGAACATCGTTGGTGGCGATGAGCTTCTTGTTCATCTTCTTCGCCAGGTCAATGATGAAACGGTTGACCTGGTGCTGCTCGTCAATGCCATGATCCTGCAACTCGAAATAAAAATCATCCCCGAACAGTTCATTGAACCAGCCGGCCAGCTCAATTGCCTCTTTCTCCGAACGCTTCAGGAAAGCCTGCGGGATAATTCCCTGAAGGCAACCGGTGGTCACGATCAGTCCTTCACGATGCTGCTCCAGGTACTCCAGGTCGATGCGGGGTTTATGATAAAATCCCTCGAGATAACCGGCAGATGAAAGTTTGATCAGGTTTTTGTAACCAATCTGGTTCTTGGCTAAGGCAAGCAGGTGAAAACGTGGCCGCCTTTTCCCGTATACATCCGGCCCTTTATCAAAACGAGATCCCTCTGTGAGGTATAATTCAGCGCCGATGATCGGTTTGATCTCATTTTTCTGCGCTTCTCGATAAAACTCAACCGCGCCACACAGGTTGCCGTGATCGGTTAACGCTACGGCCGGCATGCCAAGCTCTTTGGCTTTCCGTGTCAGATCCTTGACTTTCGTCGCCCCGTCAAGAAAACTATAATCTGTGTGGTTATGCAGGTGAACAAAATCCATGAATGCCCCTCGACATGCAGTTGGTCAACGGTGAAGCGAAGAATTCTCCCCGGAATTCCTGATAAAGCAACAGCTTGCCAGTATCAATAAGAAGTACAACAACTTAGCTTATTTTACATTTTTACAAATATTTACAAATCCTACTGGTTTTCACAACACCAGCAAAGATAGAATACAGACGGCTGTAATGCCACTCGAAAAACCGTTCGAGCACATTTCTCGAAAGTCTCGATTTCATGTTCTGGAGGCATGCCAGGCGACTAAACAGGAGCACTCCGAGAGCAAAAATAAAGTGAATGCCGAAATAGAATTATTTAGCCCAAAACACCCCGCCTCCTTTAAGTATTCCTGGAGTAAAGTCTTACGAATATTTGAAGTAATCGAAGCAAATACACTCTCCGAGCCAAATCGTAACCTCTCCAATGGAAGTAACTTAGAGAGAAAATCACTGTTTCCAATTGTTATTGTTAAAGAGCAGACGTCAACCTGCCGATAGGAAATAATGAGTAGACTTCTGTCTTAGTGCAGTAAACGAAAGGAGTGCAAAATGGAAGGTGGCATGAGCGCACCGACGGCCCCCCAGGGCATGAGCGATGCAGAAATGTTCCGTGCCGCACTTCGTGGTGAAGTACATGGCGGTGGCGCCCAGGTTTTCGCCGGTATGGCTGCTGGCGCGACAGGTACGGGTCTGAACCCGTCCGACAGCGTAAGCATCAGCCCTGAAGCCCAGGCATTAGCAGCCGCAGCGGCCACGGACACGGAATAACTGACACACACATACGTGTTGGTTTTTTTTCCTGGTACCAGTATACCTGTGATTTGAAGAGTGACTTCAGATCGCTTACCCCGGCATTTTGCCGGGGTATATTTTTGCTCGCTTTTTCAGCCCGAATATGTCACGAGCACGAGGTATTCATTCCCACGAAGAGCCTGTCATTTACAATTCAAAATTCACGCTCTTCGTTCCTGAACTTGTGGTTACCTTCCCCGCCGCAGTGCCTTATATTCAAGCTTACTCTTTTACACTCAACAGGTTGAACCATTTTTCACATGGAGTCTGCTCATGTCTTCAGATAGTGAACGCCTTGAAATACGCTGGAATCCGGAGCAACCGATCAATGAAATCAAATACATGGGCGATCCCCCGGTTGAACGTGCCTTACTGGAAGAGATAGCTGATCTTCGCAAACAGGCAGGACCGGAAACTATCATCCTGGGGCATGCCTACCAGCGCGCCGAGGTGATTCAGTTCGCTGATGTCATTGGAGATTCACTTGCCTTGAGCCAGCATGCCGCAGCATTGGAACAGGTCAAGAATGTGATTTTCCTGGGTGTTCATTTCATGGCAGAGACAGCCGATATGCTCACACCCAGGGATGTTCCGGTCGTGTTGCCGGATCTTCGCGCCGGGTGTACCATGGCAGATATGGCGCCTGTCGAGGAGGTTACCGAAGCCTGGCGTCAGCTTTCCACTGTGATTGATGTTTCAACAGTCACTCCGATCACCTACATCAATTCTACGGCAGATGTTAAGGCCCATGTCGGTAAAAACGGCGGCACCATTTGCACCTCCGCCAACGCCGACAAGGTGGTCAAATGGGGGCTGGAACGTACTGAGAAAATCTTCTTCTTCCCTGATCAACATCTTGGTCGCAATACCAGTTACAAGCTTGGCATTCCCCTTGACGACATGATTTTGTGGGATCCGGATCAATACCTGGGCGGCAATACCGAAGAGCAGATCCGTAATGCGAAGGTCATCCTGTGGCGCGGCTGGTGTTCGGTGCATCAGCATTTCCAGCCGCAGCATGCTGTTTACTGGCGCAAGCGTTTTGCGGATATCAATATCCTGGTACACCCGGAATGTATGTTCGAGGTGGTGCAGCAAGCCGATTACGCCGGTTCGACCGGGTACATCACCAAGATGCTGAAGCAGGCTGAACCGGGCAGTAAGTGGGCGGTAGGCACAGAGCATAACCTGGTTTCACGTCTGGCAATTGATCACAAACCACGTGGAGTTGAAGTATACAGCCTGGCTCCGTACGCCTGTCTCTGTTCTACCATGTTCCGGATTACACCGGAAGCGTTACGTGACAGTTTAAAAGCCCTGCTGAATGGCAGGCTGCAGCACAAAATCGAAGTGGATGACGATGTCAAGCATTATTCCCTTATCGCCCTGGAAAAGATGTTTGAGATCACCGGGAAGGAATGATTTACGCTGTTGTTCACGCTTGCTCAGGACCAACTGATCGGCTACCTTTCGTCTCATGGCAAGACCAGTTCGCATTCATGTCCCCGGTGGGACCTACCTGATCCAGGTACAGGCAAAAGCGGGTGAAGTCCTTTTCGCAAATGAAGAGGAACGCGCCCTGTTTCTCCTGTCGCTTGGTGAATCGGCTTTTTCCGCTGACGTACGGATTTACGCGTTTGCCCTGATGCAGACGTCCGCGCTGCTGTTTGTTCGTGGCGGGCCTGATCCATTATCCGGCTTTGTACACCGGACCTTGGCCGGTTTTTTCAACCGGTTGCGGGCACGTTCCGAACGTGCGCGTCCGTTGATCCATGACCGTCATCGCGAAATCCTGATCGAAGAGGGCGCGCCTTTCTTCCCCATCCTGCAGCGTGTTCACCTGGCGCCAATCATCGGTCATCACTGGAGCAACCAGAGCGAAGGGCGGAAATGGGGCGAAATCTCCACCAACCGTTGGACCTCCTACCCCATCTTCATCGGTTCCATTGCCCCGCCGCCCGGGTTTGATCGGGAAACGGTGTTACAACGATTCACGCTACCGGACAAAGACCCGGTCAACCTGTTCGCAGATTACATTATCGAAGGTATGAAGAAACGGAACGGTGACGTACTGGACCACGTACATGGCATGGCCCTGTTCGGCAGCGCCGATTTTGTTACCCATTACATGAGTATCGTAAAGGGACGCCGTGCCGTAAAACTACGCCCTCAGGAAGCTGAACTGTCGAAACTAACCACGGATTTATCCGGCGATGAACGCTTCGGTCTTATTCTGAAACAGGTCGCCAACTTCTTTGATACGACACAAATCTCCCTGACCAAAGCTCGCAGTCGTCATCCGGGACGGAAATTCCTCGTGGAACTGGCCTCACGTTATGCCCTGGATGAATCCGGTATCGCCGGCCTGGGCGATCGCTTGAACAGTACGGGCAGCGCCATTGCCCACTTGCGACGTGCATTCAGGACTGAACTTCGCTCCAGCGCCGAGATGCGTGACCAGTTCGACCGGCTGGAAATTCTGGTGCTCCAGTCACGGTTTGGGTCGGATTGAAATCATCGCTGTTCAGGACTGTACAAAGCCCACTGCCCCAAGTAAAAACGCCCCGGAATTCGGGGCGTGGAAAACTTCGATGTCAGCGAGAACTTACGCTGCGATGCTCGGTACGGACTGCGGCAGACGTGCTTCCATCCGTTCGGCCAGAACCGGACCGTACTGGTTCAGTTGACGATGAATGCGACGTGCACGAAAGGCTGAATGATCCATGGGATCGGAACCACGTGTCTTAGCCGCCAGTGTATGAATCCAGGCTTCCGCCACCAGTTTGCGCAGGAATTTGGCCGTGATCATTGCATCTTTGCGCTGTGTCGGTTGTGACCAGGGAATACGCTTCGCCCAGTTGGCAATCTGGTCTTCCCAACGCTTCAGATCATCTTCGATGTCCGAAAGGTTCGGCATCTGTACCTTGTTCAGATCAATGCTCTTGCTCATCTTGGACCCCCTCAGGTTGTTTATGGATAGAATTCAATGTCTGTTTTTACGCTTACTGTATCACTTTGATCCAGTTCGCTGCTTCTATGCCATAATTTTGCAAATCACATTCCGAAAATGCCCTCCGAGAGACACTCCTTCACATAACCTAATGATTATTAAAAATATAAAATCTTACCCCTCACAGTATACTAATACTGAATCCTTATTCTTAACAATTCTGGAACAGAGCTCACATTTCTGATATGCAATACTGTTCAATATTGAAACAAATGTGAATTTTTACTCATTCTGTCTCCCGGTGTGTTCCATACTGAAACACTCACACTTGACCGGTTATCAGGTAACAAGCCACGAGCAACTCGTTTGAATTGACTTCCAATACTGGTTTGCGGCTCACCCCCAACCTGATTCCTCGTGTTCTTTGCTTGACAGGTCCAATGGTTAAGTCGTACCATTATTTGGATACTAACCACGGGAGGATAGATGGTTACGAAGCGTCGTTTCCCAAAGAAAATCATGTGCCGTCACGATTGTGAAATCACCGTGAAACCCTTGCGTGCCCAGGATATCCCTGCACTGAAAGAGCTTCATGAAGTACTTCCCAAGAGCGATCGCATGCTGTTGCAGGATGACTTTTCCGATCCTTTTTATGAACAGAGGATCAAACGTCAGATCAGCGACGAATTTGTTTATCGTCTTGCCGGTTGGCATGAGGACAAGATCATTTCTTCGATGATCCTGGTTCGAAATCGAGCAAAATGGTTGCATCATACGGCTGAATTCAGAACAGTAACCCATCCGGACTATCGCAATCTCGGCATCGCGACTCACCTGATGGAAGAGTCTATTCCATATGCGGATTCGGTAGGTATTGAAAAACTGTATATATATTTGCAAACAGGGCAGCATGGCGCTATTCGTATGGCCAAGCGGCTGGGCTTCCGTCGTGAAGCGACTCTGAAAGACCATGTAAAGGACAGCTATGGTCTGTATCATGACATTCGTATCTATTCCAATGACTTGCAAGCTGCTCATAAGCAGATGGAAGCCATGATCGCGGATTACCAGGAATACAGCGGATAAGCTAAACTTTTCGTTTCATCCACACCCTTGCGCCTCCCGGTGCAGGGGTGTTTTTCTTTGGACCGGTACACCTTGGGAAGCTTTCAATAAAAATTGTATATTCCCTCGTGTTTCGAAACGGAATGGGATAAAAATGCTGACGCGCCTGCACATCACCGATTTCGCCCTGATCAAGGATATCGAACTGACATTCGGTACAGGGCTCAATATCATCACCGGTGAGACCGGGGCGGGAAAATCAATCCTTGTGGGGGCGATTTCTCTGGCTTTGGGCGCTCGTGCCAAACCGAACATGGTGGAGCAAAATCCTGCAATTATTGAAGCTGAATTTCGAAATCCTGATTCAGAACCTTTCATTCTTAAACGTGAAATCAGGCCGGATGGCCGCAGCAAAGCCTGGATCAACGGCTCCCCCTGTACCATAACTGAACTTCGTGACTCCGCAGAAATCCGTGTTGACCTGACTGCACAACGCGAAGGCGCAACCCTGCTCGATCCTGTCACACATCTGCATCACCTTGACAGGCTGGCAGGACTGACCGTACAAGTGGCAGAGGTTGGAACAGATTTTCAACGATGGCAGACGTTGCGTGAAAAATTACGTTTTCTTGAAGCAAAGCTTCAGCGTTTACGTGAAACAGAAGAGCTGGCATCATTCCAATTACAGGAGATCGAAGAGTTTCAACCGGAAGAAAATGAAGCGACAGTTCTTGATGCGGAGATCCGTAGACTGGAAGGCGCGGAATCGTTGCTGCTTGGACTGGCACAAGCGGTTGAAGGGCTGGATCAGGGCGACGATACTATCATCATGCGGCTCGGTTCCGTAGCCCAGGAATTGAAACGACTCACTCGTATTGATGACCGCATCTCGCCGCCCCTTGAGCTCCTGGAACAGGCGTTGACTGCGATGCAGGAGGCCAGCCGTGACCTGGACCACATGCAGAATGATGTTGAGCTGGACCCGGAACGCCTGGAGGAGCTGCGTGACCGAAGAGGGCATCTGTCTCGCCTGATTCGGAAGTACGGCGGCAGCATGGAAACCTTGCTGGAAAACTGGCAAAACCTCCAGCAACGGCAAAGTGGCAGTGAACAATTGGAACGTGACAAGAAGAGTATCGAGAAACAGATCAACGATCACATCGCAGACTGGGAATCACGGTTGCTTCACATCTCGGAAAAACGATCAGAAGCTGTCACCTCAATAACGGCACGGATTCGTGAAGGCCTGAAAACTGTCGGTGTTGCCAAACCGGAGTTCAAGTTGATGCAATGCCCGGAAGAGGGGGAATTGGTCCGTTTTCCAAAAACCGGGAAGCATCGAGTCGGGCCTGCGGGTTGGGACAGGTACGAATTCCATATTTCCTTCAATCCCGGCCAGCCGGTAAAACCAGTTCAGGATGTCGCCAGCGGAGGCGAACTATCACGCATCATGTTATTATTGAAAAGCCTCAGTCCCGCAGAAAAAACACCACCGGCCTTAATTTTCGATGAGATTGATACGGGTATTTCCGGCCGAACAGCACGACAGGTTGGATTGCGCCTGAAAGAGCTGTCTACTCACCGCCAGGTTCTGCTGGTCACCCATCTCCCTCAGATCGCCAGCCTCGCCGATCACCATCTTGTTATTGAAAAGCAGCAGGCAGTCAATTCGACAACTGTTCTCGCACGTCCGGTGGATGTGGGAAGCGATGACCAGGTCGATGAAATCGCACGTCTTGTCGGTGGCGAGGAACTGACAGACGCCGCACGCGCTGGCGCACGTGAGCTGATCACAGAACAACATTGAGATTATTGGCTGCTCACAAGTATTTGTGCATATTCTCGACGAGCACGTTTCGTCAGATCTTGACGTGATGCCTATTTCTTGTTCTTCTCCGTAATTTCAGACACTTGTCCGGCTCATACCTGCTATTCCGTACGATTTATCGTCATCTGGCATCACGTTGTGACCTGACGACAGCGAGAATGCTGATACCGTTGGAATAAAGGAGATGGAAAAAGGGGACAGTTTCCGTTCCCTGGGGCAAAGCCTTCCCGGTGTGAGATTGGACCGGGAAAGGTGGCTGTACCCTTTTTCCTTAAGAGCAGGCAGGAATTACAAGGAAAAGGGGACAGTTTCCTTTTTCAGGAATACTTCAGAAATCTTCTGCCTAAGCGCGAGGAAAAGGATCCCGTCCCCTTTTCCCTGCAATCTCCATTATAAAGTGATAATATCGAGAACGGGAATATCTGATATGGGCATAACTATCATATCCTGATGCCATATTGTATCACCACCGATACGCTGAATTTCACCTTCTTATCCCTTTGGCTTTTTGCGCCAGTTGCTTTATCTTGGGCAGGTTAGTCACGAACAACCGAAACCGGATACATCCTTATGGATAAGCTGATCATTGAAGGTGGAGTCCCCCTCCAGGGCGACGTCGCTATCGCAGGCTCTAAAAACGCAACCCTCCCCCTGATGGCCGCGGCATTACTGGCTGAAGGCAAGTCAACTGTCGAGAATATCCCACAACTGGTTGATGTTCATACCATGGGACGGGTTATCGAGCATACCGGTGTCAAAGTCACATTTCATGATCATAGCGTTGATATCGACGCCACAAAAATCGAGAATGCCGAAGCGCCCTACGAGCTGGTCCGTACCATGCGCGCCTCCTTTTACATGTTGGGCGGTTTACTCGGACGGTTGGGCAAAGCGAAAGTATCGCTGCCCGGTGGCTGCGCCTGGGGACCGCGTCCGGTAGATATTCACCTGAAAGGACTGGAAGCGCTCGGGGCAAAGGTCGAGCTGGAATCGGGCTATATCATAGCAAGCGCTGAAGATATGCACGGCGCACACTATGTCCTCCCTTTCCCTTCCGTTGGCGCTACGGTGAATATCATTCTGGCGGCAGTGAAAGCCAGAGGTGAAACGGTACTGGAGAATGTGGCGCGTGAACCGGAAATTACCAACCTGGTCCGTGTCCTGAACAAAATGGGCGCGAAGATTGACGGTGAAAAGAGTTCAACCCTGACCATTCAGGGCGTGGACTCGCTGGAACCGGTGAACTGCCGTGTCATTCCGGACCGGATCGAGGCGGGCACCTATCTTGTTGCTGCGGGCCTGACTGGCGGTGACATCATGCTCAAGGGCGCGGAGCCTGAACACCTTACCATGGTGCTGGCCAAGGCGGCTGAAGCGGGAATCAAGTTTATTGTGACTACGGAAGGCATTCAAGTTACCTGTGACGGCGAACTTCGTTCGGTAGATGTGGAAACGGCCGTTTATCCCGGCTTTCCTACAGATATGCAGGCGCAGTGGATCGCGCTGATGACCGGAGCAAGCGGAGTCTCCTTGATCACCGACACTATCTACCCAGACCGCTTCACCCATGTTGCAGAACTGATGCGCCTAGGTGGACGGATTTCCATGAAAGACAATACCGCACGAGTACGTGGGCCGGACAGGCTTCAAGGCGCGACAGTAATGTCCACAGACCTGCGTGCCTCTGCCTGTCTTGTAATCGCTGCTCTGGCCGCACAGGGACGCACCGATATACGACGTATTTATCACCTGGATCGTGGCTATGAAAACCTGGAAGCCAAGCTTCTGGCGCTGGGTGCAAAGATTAAAAGGGAACAGGAATGAGTGATAATCACGAGACTTTTTTATTCAACGAAGAAAACAGAGTCTACTCTGTTAATTGTGAGACGTCACAGGAATTAGTAGACCTTCTTAGACAAGAACAGTCGCATTGGGATAGCACTCCCTATCCCCAAAGATGGATTTTTAGGGGACAGCCAAAAACCGATTTGGGGTTGGTGCCAACGGCTTTCAGAGGTGATTCAAATGCTTTTTTGAAATCCCTGCATAGTATTTCGTATAAAGAAATTGGTGGTGATCTATATTCAAAGGATAATATAAAACATGCCGAAAGAAATGCACTTAGGTTGTTTGTTGAAACTGTTGGCAGGATAACTGGATTAACAATACCAGGTGACAGCTTTGCATTTAGAAGTTTGTTTTTAAACAGAAGATATAAAAATCCGTCTACAAATGAGGTTTACCAATTTAGACCTTGGCTGTCTGAAGAGCATATGGACGCTTTAGGTTTAGCAAGGCATCATGGTTTACCTACTAGATTGCTTGATTGGACAAGAAATCCACTAATTGCTGCCTATTTTGCTGCTAGTAACTTATTAAATCACGACAAAGACTATATTGCAAGCAATAAAATCGCAGTTTGGGCTATTAACATCATAGAAAGAAGAGGAAATCTATTAGATATTATTGAACTACCAGGAGGCATCAATAGAAACTTGTCAGCCCAGCAAGCAGTATTTACAATAATTTCTGATTATGGTCCAAGTGCTCCGGAGGCCATTGATCAAATGGAAAATGGAAAAGGATATGAAGAAATAGATAATATTAAGAATCATGCAATAATAGTAAAAATAACATTGCCTGGAAATGAGATATTGAGTTTACTTGATATCTTGGATAACTATTCAATAAACGCTTCAACGATTTATCCTAGTTTTGATGGAGCAGTAAAATATCTTCGCGAAAAAGTGAGAAGAAATGACATTGGCAGTCAATTTTCATAAATATTATATTCTATAATAACACAATTATACTATTTGTATGAATATTATATATGACAATAAAGAGGTGATTATAATATTCCGAATTCGCTTAAGCGGTATTATCTGTCATGATTATTGCTTTTTTTCTATCTACAATTGAAGAAGAGTCCAAGTTTGATATTGCCTGGAACACCTGAAGTACACAAGGAGCCGAAAACGTGAACGGGTTACATAGAATGCCTGCCATCCTGCTGGTAATGCTTGTTATTCCTGCATTTGTCTTTGCCAGTGTTGACATTTCGATGGAAGAGGCGAATACGGTTGCATGGAATTATGCCACCTATATGCATGAGGTGGGTGAATGGACCATACAGCCGGAAGCTGTTGAAAACGCTGAAGCACTGTTGCACAATGGCAACATCGTAGGCTATTACATGGAGTTCGCACCCACTGGCTACGCTGTTATCACCGCCTCTTCCCTGCTGCCGCCGGTGAAAGCTTCCTGGCATGAGGGCATTCTCAGTTTTGACGGCCCCGATTCGCCCGGCGAAATCCTGATTGAGCTGCTGGCCCAAAAGATGGAACAGATTGAGGAACTTGGTGAAAACCGTGCGCAGTGGCAGGCCAATGGCGTGATGGAATCTGAGGTAGATCGTGCTTCGAACCTTTGGCAGGCCTACACCCGGGATAACTACTCGGACTTCAGAAGCAGCCTGCCTGTTTCCGAGTTGGACGAATACACTCCGGGGGTGAACCTGTTGCAGGGGATTATCTGGCACCAGGGATATCCTTACAACTCTTATGTTCCTGTCAACGGTTATGAACGATGCCCGGTTGGTTGTGTCGCCACAGCCATGGGTATGGTTTGCCTTTACTGGCAATGGCCGCCGATGGGAGAAGGTTCTCATACCTATACCTGGATGGAAGACGGTGTTACTGCGCATGAATTGTCCGCCGACTTCAGTGATCCCTATGATTGGGACCATATTTACGGTTATTACAGCAACAGCCCGACACAAGTTGAAATAGACGCCATAGCCGAGCTCAATTATGAGCTTGGTGTGGCTGTCGAGATGGACTATGACAACGAAGGCAGCGGCGCTTTCATGCAGGATGTGGCCGGGGCGATGTCAGCGCACTTCAGGTTTGTGGAGTCTGCTGATCTGGCAGAACGTCGAGACTATTACGGCGCCGACGCATGGTTTGCTGTTCTTTGTGCTGAGCTGGATGAGGAACGTCCGATGGTGTACGGCATTGACCAGCATGCAATTGCCTGCGCCGGGTATCGTGTTGTGGGCGGCTACAACCAGGTGTACATGAATTACGGCTGGGGCGGCTACGCCAACCAGTGGTATACATTTGATTCCTGGCCGCTTCCCAATCCGAATGTGGAATGCGCTACAATCAATCTCATGCCGGAAGCGGATCCATCCGACCTCGCCGCGCCGACAGCGCTGGCCGGAAATGTTGATCCGGAAACAGGCAATGTCACCCTGACCTGGCAAGCCCCGGAAGAAGGTGGTTTTGAATACTACAAGATTTATCGTGATGGTACATGGATTTCGATTGCTGTAACAGAAACAGTCGTGAATTTGCTTACGGAATATGGTTCCTACAGCTACACGGTTACAGCACAGTATCCCGACGGAGAATCTTTCCCCTCGCCACCAGCCGTAGTAGTCTGGGAAGAGACAGCAACTCCGGAAACAAAAGACAGCCGTATCCCGGATCATTTCGAGGTGTCTTCAGTCTACCCGAATCCGTTTAATTCTTCCACTTCGATTACCGTAGCTTTACCCGAAGCAGGAGATGTTACTCTTCATCTATATAATGTCCTCGGTGAAAGAGTGGCTGTTATTGGCGCAGGACATTATTCAACCGGTGAATACTCTTTCCGTTTTGATGCCTCCGACCTGGCGACCGGTATTTACTTCATTGACGCACGCTTGAATAATGCACATCAGCAGATTCAGAAGATTGTGTATAGCAAGTAATCTTCTAGACATAGCTTTATTCAGCAGGGATTGACCGCCGTGGATCGATCCCTGCTTTTGTTTTATCCAAGTATCCACAATTATTTGAAGTATTTCATCGCTTCAGTTACATTACACTCCCGTGGCAATTGGAGGCGATGGCATGAAACGTCTAACCGTACTTCTCACAATCCTGTTCCTGGTAACGGGGTGTCAGGCACAGACAGGAACATCCTATTCCGGTTCAATCCGTCAACCTGTTCGCGCCGGTCAGTTTTATCCTGCGGAAAAGGACAAACTTGAGTCGGCGGTACGGAGCTATCTTGAGCATGCTCTGCCCGCTTCAGGCTCGACACCTGTCGGGATTATCGTCCCGCATGCCGGTTATGTGTATTCCGCCCAGATTGCTGCCGATGCGTTCAAACAGGCTGCCGAGCATGACTACGACATCATTGTCATCTTGGGAACAAACCATACCAGCGGTTCTTTTCGTGGTGTTTCCATTTATAATGGCAGCGGTTTTGAGACTCCCCTGGGAATCGCTCCGGTTGATCGGCAACTGGCTACAGACCTGTCCGAAGCCGATGAACGCTTCAAGCTGGATGCGACGCTTCATACGGATGAACACAGTATTGAGGTCGAGCTGCCGTTTATCCAGGCACTCTTCCCGGATACTCCCATCCTTCCCGTGGTGATCAGTGGCCCCGATTGGGATTTATGCCGTGATTTCGGCGAAGCGCTTGTAACAACTCTGAAAGATAGAAAGCCTCTGCTGGTCGCTTCGACAGACCTTTCTCATTACCCGAACTATGAAGATGCCCTGCGTGTAGATCATGGCCTGATGGAAGCTGTAGCGACCTTCTCCCCGGAAAAAGTCAGAGAAACCATCCGTAACCAGATGCGGCTTGGCTTGCCGGCTCTGTCCACTTGCGCCTGTGGTGAAGGACCGATACTGGCTACGATGATCGCATCTAAAGCACTGGGCGCAAAACATGCTGTGCCGATCAGTTACGCCAATTCCGGTGATGCTGCTGTTGGGGATCATAATCGTGTTGTCGGCTACATGGCGGTGGGATTCTTCAACGATGATCCGGGTATAAACTGGAAAGATTCATACGAAAAAGCGCATACTGAAACTGATCCGCAATCGCTTTCAGAAGACGGGAAAAAAGAGCTTCTGCAATTAGCCAGAACCACCCTGGAACAGGTTTTTCAATCTGATACCTATCCCCTGCCTCGAAGCAATAATCCGGAATTAAACCGTCTGCAGGGAGCGTTTGTCACCCTGAACAAGAACCACCAGTTGCGTGGCTGTATTGGTCATATGGCGGAAGACCTGCCCCTGGTTCAGACGGTTTCAACCATGGCTCTACAGGCAGCGTTTAGTGACCGCAGGTTTTCCCAACTCAGGCAGGATGAACTGGATGATATTGAGATCGAGATTTCTGTGCTGACACCCTACACCAGGGTTGAGGGACCGGAATCGATAGTAATCGGACGTGATGGTGTTCTGATCCGCGATGGCCGTTCATCTGCGGTCTACCTTCCCCAGGTCGCTCCGGAACAGGGATGGAATGTTGACGAGACGCTGGATCACCTCTGCCGAAAAGCGGGCCTGAGCCAGAACACATGGCGCACCAGCAAAACAATGGAATTCTACACATTTCAGGCAATCGTGTTCAGCGAATCCGATATTGACCGGAACAGGCAATGAACAACGCTCAAAGAACCGGGATCATTGAGCTCATCTTTACTGGTTTTCTTGCCCTGCTAGGGCAGGTTGTGCTGCTGCGTGAATTGCTGATTGCCGGTTTTGGCGTTGAAATGATCTATCTTCTCGGTTTGGCGGCGTGGATGTTCTGGAATGGTATCGGCGCATTATCCACCGCACTTTCAAAATCGTTTTCACCCCACTTGTTCCGCCCCCTCTTTGTCCTTGCAGGGGCGATGATTCCGGGGACACTTATTTTCACCCGGTATTCTCACATCCTGTTCGGGGGTACGTCAGGAGCATTCCTGCCACTGGGGCAACAACTGGCCTTGATTATCCTGGCTTTGTTCATACCTGGCCTGTTGCTGGGCTTCCTTTTCCGTCTTGCAGCGGGTAGATACATTGCTGCTGGCGGAAATCTGGGGAAAGCTTACGCCTGGGAAAGTCTTGGCAGTGCGCTGGGCGGAATCACCTCAACAATCCTGTTGGCATTTCACATCTCAAATTATTCTCAATCGTTGATCTGCATGCTTGTTCCGCCAATCCTCGTGGCCCCGAGATTAAAAAGTATTCGGTGTTGCAAAAAACCGCTTTCGATCGTTTGGTTTCTCCTTCTTATTATTGCTTTCGGAATAAGTTCTCAAACGGACCTGTTATTACAAAGCTGGGCACATCCATCCACTCTTACTATTTCTACCGTCGATACTCCATACGGTCGAATCGCGACAACCCGGGAATATGGTCAAACTGTGGTTTTCATCAATAATGCTCTTCATTACGATACGGAGAGTGTAGAAACCGAGCCCCTGGTACATCTTGCGGCGGCATGCACCGACAGCATTCATGATGTTCTGATCCTGGGCGGTGGTTCTTCAGGAATATTGCGCGAAGTAATGAAATATCAGCCAGATCGAGTTAATTACGTTGAAATCGACAAAATGCTGGTCAGCCAGTCGGGAATGTCCTTTCCTTCGCAGGACAGCATTCTGTTGGCCGATCCTCGTGTACACACCTATTTCTGTGATGCCCGTGATTTCCTGCGTAGACGTGAGTTGCCTTTCGATTTGATTGTATGTGGTATGCCACCCCCCTCTTCGCTTCAGAATAATCGCTACTATACGGAAGATTTTTTTGCACTGGTTGCGAAAAATCTATCCAGCAACGGGGTCTTTGCCTTTGGAATGCCATCCGCAGAGAATTACTGGACGCCAGCAATCGAACAACAGAACAGCAGTATCTATTCCGCAATGCAAAATGCCTTCACAAACACACGGGTTCTGGCCGGGCAGACAGATTTGTATATGGGGAAAATGAATTCGCCATTCCCGGATAAAGCCACCATGATTCAGCGCTTTGTTGATGCCCAACTGTCAACCAGTTTGGTTACTTCTCCCTACTTAGAATACAGGATAACAAATGAGCGCAATAGACAATTCGGGCAGCGACTGGAAACGAAAAAGGTCAAGCCCAACACGGATCTTCATCCCTCTGCGTATGGGTTTACGTTGCAAAACTGGTTCTCAAGGTTCTTGCCAAAACTGGGAACTTTTTACCTGGAAAATCTATCACCGAGACAGAGTTTCCTGGCGTTGTTCTTCATTCTGCTTCTGGCTTGCGTGATCAATCTCGTGATAAAGCGCTATCTCCCGTCTCTGGCTTCCGGGATTGTCCTGGCCTTCGCTTCCGGTTTTATCGGCATGACCCTCGAGACGGTGATTTTGATTCATTACCAGGTGAAGTATGGTATCCTGTTCGGCAGAATTGGATTGTTACTGACAGCATATATGATCGGCCTGAGCGCAGGCGCCTGGGTAATCAGCAAGTATGAGGATCGTCTTGGCAATAGAATTATCAGCTATGGTTTACCCGTTACACTTGCGCTGCTTTGCGTCAGTTTAGCCTTCGCTTTAACCCACGATCAGCATTTCCCGGCCTTTTCCTGGTACCTCGCTCAAGGTATTGCCGGATTTCTATCAGGCGGTCTTTTCAGCCTTGCCGGAAGAAAAAAGCACGATAAACCAATAACGACCATATCACCTCTTTACGCTTCTGATCTTCTTGGGGGGCTTCTTGGCGCCACAATAATAACAGTACTGATTATCCCATTGCTCGGATTATCCTGGCCAACCTTCCTTGCAGGAATCATTTCATTATCCCTGATACTCCTGAGATAACTCCTTTTCAAGAAAAAAACATTTTGGTTTGCAGAAAGGACTTGACCAATGCCTATAAAGTATGCAGTTTAAGATATTACCACTTGATTGCCTGCACTAATTTGCGCCTGCCACCAGTGCAATCGTCTCAGTCTTGCGCTAAAAAGAAATTCCAGATACCAGCAAGTGGAGGCATGCGATGAGAGTACACCGATTAATCCTGGTTGTTTCCCTTCTGCTTGGTGTTTCAGTTGCTTTTGCTGCAACTGATCCCGCCAGCCTGTCCCCTGAACGCCAGGAATTTTACCGTCAACTGGATGAAGCAACACTCATTCTGGAAACGGAAGGCATTGAAGCGTTAACAGAAGCGCAACTGGTACTCCTGCGCGGAGCGAGTATTCTTGGAGGTTCAGGAAACGAGCTTGATGAGATGGGTGGTCCGGACGAATTCGGTTACGAATTTATTGATTCACAGGAAGATAACGGGCCTGAATACGACTGGATCGACATCAGTGAAACAGGAACTGAAACTGATGGCTGGCAAGCTGATGTTGTTCAGGGGCCTTACGACCTTGATTTTGACTTCTCATTCTATAGTATTGAGTATGACCAGTTCTGGTTCTGCGCCCATGGTTGGTTCTCCTTCGACAATGAAGAAGTCGAATGGACCAACAGCGAACTGCCTGATGGAATAGCGCCTGATAATATGATTGCAATTAACTGGGATGATCATATCGTTGACTGGTCAACTTACATGTACTATGAATTACTCGATGATGGTCGTTTTGTAATCCAGGTTGACCAGAAATATGAGGCGATCCTCTATCCTAACGGCAATATCATCTTGCAGTATCATGAAGACTATACCGGTGTTGCTGGCTCTTTCGATAGTGAAACGGTAGGCATAGAGAATGAAGATGGCAGCATTGGGTTGACAGCCTCTTTTAACAATGATCCTGCAAATTACCCATATGGCGGATTGGCAATAAAATTCTATTCATTCCAGGATGCATATATTACTGGAACGGTAACAGAAAGCGTTAATGGTGATTCACTCGACGATGCGCATGTGCTTCTTTATTATGAAGATACGGAAATCCTGTTCGATGAAGCAGTTACTGACACGAATGGCTATTACTCGCTTACTCTCGGTGTTGAGGACACATTCGATGTCGTTGTATGGCGTTCCGGCTATTCGCCTGAAATGGTAGAATCTGTCATCGTCGTGGAAGACAGCACCTATGTCATCGATTTTGAGATGGATGTGGAAACCACTACAGGTTTCTTCTCCGGAACATTGTACTCTGCCGACACCCCAAACACGCCTGTCGCAGACGCAACCATTTCACTCTATGAGATTGGCGTTTCAACAACGACCGACGTCAACGGCGAGTTTGACCTGGGCGAACAGATTGTCGGACTTTATAATGTATACATCAGCCACGATCCAGCAGGTTCGGAAGGATACCACGACCGGTATCTCTATGAGGTAGATCTGGGTGTTGAGGGGTTGGAAGTAGAATGGACACTACATGAAGTCTACCCTCCTTCGGCTTTTAACGCTTCCGGTGGTAATGGTTTGGCTGAACTTTCCTGGGAAGCGCCCAGCAACACTCCCCAGGAAGTAAACCTCCTTGCGCTTCGAGAGGAGATCAACAACTACTATGCTTCTATCGCAGATATTCAACGGCGCGCTGTTCCCCAGGAATTGGCAAAACTGCCTGAAGTTATACAGCGTTTGCATTCACTGGAAAACCTCCTTGAAAGAGAAGAAAACAGGACACTCGCAGACCACCCCGACGAGCTGGACGAAATCGAAACTATTCTCGGCTATCGCATCAGCCTTGATGGGGAATACCAGGCTGATCTCCTGATAACCGGGAACAGTTATACCCTGCCAGGCCTGGACAACGGTCATCTGTACCAGGTAGCTGTTGCTGCGGACTACGGTTACGGCGAAGACTATCTTGTCTTTTCGGACCCGGTTGATGTACGCCCCCTTCCCCCTGGCGGTTACATCCTGACGGAGATTGATTACGACTGGATCGAGATCAACCCGAATAATGGCGGCGAAGGTTCTGTTGCCATCGATGCAGGTGATGATTCCAATTCGGGAGAAATCAGCGTAGATCCGTTGTCATTCAATTTCTACGGCACCGAGTATTCCAGTTTTGCCGCCTGTACCAATGGCTGGATGAGTTTTATCGATTTCACCAGCAATAACATTGGTGTTACGCTCCCTGCAACCAGCAATCCAAACGCAACTATCGTTCCGTTAAACGGCGACTACCATGGCGGTGAAGCAGGCGATGGGGTTGGTATCTGGTATTATGTGGACGAAGATGAAAACCAGATCATTATCCAATTCCTGTTACGGCCCTATTCAGGCAATACGGGTTACCGATACAGCTATGAGGTTGTACTGGATTGTGATACGGACGTCATCTACTTCAATTACGAAGAAGCGGATGACTGGGTCTATTATAATCGTGCAGGAGCTATCGCAGGCGTTGAGAATCAGGATGGGACTGTCGGAACGACTTTCGCCATGGCTGATATTACCAATGAAACGACCTACCAGCTACGTTATGTAGAAGAATATGGCAATGTCATCGGATGGGTTGAAGATATTGATGGCAACCCCGTTGCAGATGCTTATGTATTCATCCAGGAAGATCCCGCTGCATTTGGCATCAGTAACGAAGAAGGTTACTACGAAATCCTGCTGGCCAATACGGCCAATGCTCCCTACACACTGCTCTGCCAAGCCAACGGTTACGAGCAAGGTTCAGTTGAAGATGTCCAATGGGAAGAAGGTGAATTTGAGATAGAGACCGATTTTGTTCTTACACCTGTTAGCTGTCGCACTGCCCCAAGATTGATCAGTTGGGATGGGGACTATGATGATGGCGTTGGCCTGGCTCTGGGTGTTCCCGGCAGCTACGACAACATGCTGGCCATGCAGTACGATGATGGGATCGCGGCTGATGCCTGGACCCTTCCCGCCGCAGGAGAAGATGTCACTTGGGCCGTCCCCTTTGAGGTCTCTTCGGAAGGTATTGTCGCCCAGCTTGAATGGCAGGTAGCAGATCCGTCAAGCGTATGGGGCGCGTGGCCGGATGCAACGGCAGACCCTGTCACAGTAAAAATCTTTGCAGACAAGAATGGTCAGCCAGGATCGCTGCTGTACGAAAATATCGTGACACCGGAAAATGGGCTGGTCCTTGTTAATCCAGCCACACCAGTTGAAGGCAGGTTCTGGGCCGGGCTTTCCCAGAGCGGCGGCCGGGAGGCTGTCTGTGTTGATGCAGACGCCGCGTATGAGGGGCTTCTCCACTATTCCACGGATGACAATACATGGCGACATGTTGAAAATACCGGTGATCCGCTGGTCCGTGTAAGTGTTTATTCTGAAGGTCAGATAAATCAGGATTACACTTTCACGCCAGGTATGAATGCTGATTTCTCGCGTTCTGATGTGCGTCCGGTTGCAGCTACGCATCAGTCGCCGTTTTACGGTCATGTTGCAGCGCTGAATACCCCCAAAGCGCCAATTCGCCAAGGTTGGAGCCAGGGAATCATTAACCGCAACGAGCTGGATGAATTCCTTGGATACTACATCTGGTATTCAACAGATGGAGGCGAAAACTATTCCCAGGCAAACGAGGATCCTATTGAGGTAGATGCTTTTTTCCTCGATCTTGGATCTGACCTGGAAAACAGCGATATCATGATTTTCGCTACAGCCTGGGTTGACAGCGAAGGTGTTGAATTTGAATCCAATCCAAGCCAGACTGTCACTGCTGTATTTAACATGGCGCCCTCCGGTGTTTCTGATTTTGAAGTGACTGACATTGATCACCTGACGCAGACAGCAACGATTACCTGGGATGCGCCAACAACAAACGCTGACGGTTCACCGTGCGTCGATCTCGCAGGCTATGTTCTGTATCGTGGCACTACCTTTCTGGATACTCTGGATGCAGAGACCACCACCTGGGATGAAAGTGTTATAGAACCGGCTTACTATACTTATGCCATCATTGCTTTTGACGAAGTGATGAATAAATCCGACTCCGTGCTTACTGTAAGCACCAGGATAGGTAATCCCCCATTCTTCAGCGGGTTTGAACCGGATGCTGTGCCCGAAGAAGATATCACCTTCGAGCCTGAATCAATCTGGGAATGTGGCGAACCGACAACAGGCCCGGGTGAAGCTTATGAAGGGGATTATGTGTGGGCTACCTACCTTGAATCGGATTACCAGAATAGTGATGACGGTTCGATGATAAGCCTCCATGGATGGGAGCCTATCAGCGAGAATCTCATGCTCGGATATTATCACTGGATTGCCTATGAGAGCGGGTACGATGGCTACAATGTCCAGATATCGACTGACAATGGAGACACCTGGACCATTATTGCACCAATTGGTGGTTATCCCGATGCCACCGTTGTAGGCCTGGACAACACGCCAGGTTTCACCCAGTCTTCTGGAGGATGGCAGCGTGTGGAATTCGATCTGACGCAATACGCGGAAGCAGATTCTATCCACCTGAAATTCCGCCATGGCACTGATACAAGCGCCAATGGTTATTATGGCGCTGCCATTGACAATATGGAGATTTGGGGTGTCATGCCTGATTCACGTGGGGCGATCGAAGGGTTTGTGTTTGATACAGAAGATCAGCCCATGGAAGGAGCGCTGGTCTCCGTACTGGAATATCCTGAAATGCAAACCTATACAGACGCCAACGGGTATTATTGCCTGATCAACATCCC
Organism: bacterium; assembly: GCA_963669175.1. Taxonomy (GTDB): domain Bacteria; phylum Electryoneota; class Electryoneia; order Electryoneales; family Electryoneaceae. The sequence goes on along the minus strand of OY769902.1, from coordinate 2,920,123 downwards.
AGCGGATACACTGGTTACCAATACCATCCGTTGCGAATACATCTACTACTGGGATGAAGATTACGAAGTTACCCTGTTGCCGTTCGACACCCTCAGCGTGAACTTCACCAACGAGTCCGGCCATCCCATGTCCTTCCCCGACGGTGAAATCTCCAATACATCGCTGGAGATTCTGGTCGACATTGATAGTATGGTAGGTGATTCCACGGGCTTCGCAGATATTGATCTTGAAAGCAACGGATCAGGACCATTGCAATATGGCGCCTATCTCTGGGTTGTTGACAATGCTGTATTCCACGCGAACAAAAAGACCAGTAAACCACGGATAACGAATGCCAGCCCGGTTGTTCAACGCACCGGAAGGATGATGACCAAACGGACGACCTTTACCGGGCCAAACCTGTGCATTAAAGCTCAGAACCGTGGACCGCAAGTCCAGGTCAGCGGCGAACTGGATGAACTGTTTGATCCATTGCTTGCCTTCGATGCAGGATCATTAACCGAGAATGATGGGATCATGGGCGCAGTGACCCTTGATGACGGGATCTATGTGTCAGCCGTGGCGCTGTCAGAGGATGTGGGCGATAATTTCCTCTACCAGTTCAGCCATGACGGTTCACCGATTGCCGCACGAACCTATCCTGATGATATGCTGGGCAACAGCACATCAGCCATTATGGATATGGCCTATGACCCTGAAACCACAGAACTGTTCGGCTGTAACGAAGATGGTGACATTTTCCGCTTCTCGCGAGATCTGACAACACACCAGTGGATTGGCAATGTTGGCGTCTATGGCCGTGCAATGGCCTATGACTATGATTCCGGCTACATTTTCCTGTCAGACGGTGAGTCGATATTTGCACTTTACGACATTAATTCCGGCGCCTCTTCCGGGCTGCCCATGCCGGAAGGAATCGGCGGGCTCCTGGGACTGGCGTATAACCCATTCGACATCGAAGGCTATACCATCTACGCTTTAGCGCAGAACGAAGATGGCGAAGGCGGTTATATACACCGGTTCAGCATGGATGAGATGGCCTGGGAAATGAACCTGCATGAACTCTACCTGCCGGAGTACGGTTCTTCCGCCGGTTTCGAGATCAACCCGGGGTTCCACCATGCTCGTTACGACATCACCAGTGTGCTGCAGGGTGAGCCAGACTACATCAACATCTGGGAAGGTCCGGTCATGCCGCTTGAGTGGCTCTTTGTCGAGCCCAATACCGGCCTCCTTGAACCGGGTGAATCCACCACCCTGACGATCACGGTTGATCTGCAAACCAAGGGTGATACGGTTGATTTGGAACCCGGTGATGAGATCAACGCAGAGCTGGTTTTTGGTGGTCCACACTGGGCCAATCCGCCTGTTGTCGATGTTGCCATCATCTTCTACTACGGAGCTGATGAAGAAACGTCTGACCTGCCCACAAAGTACGCGCTGCACCAGAACTTCCCGAACCCGTTCAATCCGGCGACCCAGATCAAGTTTGACCTGGTAAAAGCGCAGGATGTCAGGCTGACAGTTTACAACGTGATGGGGCAGGAAGTCATGGAACTGGTCAATCATCGTATGGAAGCCGGTTTCCATGCCGTTACTTTTGATGCAACCAGGCTGGCCAGCGGCATGTACTTCTACCGTCTGCAAGCAGGCCCATTCACCGACCTGAAGCGAATGGTGCTGATAAAATAGCGAACGGTTGAATCCGGTTTACATCGCATGTAGTCGCGATGTGACACGACATATTTTTCGGGTGATCACCTGGTGGTCACCCGATTTTCTTTCTGCGATATGGTCCAGCAGGCATTTCGTTGTTTGTGAAGTATTCGTCACAGCCACAATCCCTACACAGCAACTCTAACTTTCTTTACCAACAGAGTCACATTTTCGCTAATTTTGAAATACCTCCAAGAGTCTCGCCATACACATAAACAACGACACCACAACAGGTTACCCCCAATCCACCATGCTTTCTTCAACCATACAAATCAGAATTCTTTCAATAAAAGTCAAAAAAAGCTAAAGCTATCACGTAGAGATGCCGATGATAAGTATGTGAATTGGGATATACTCCCGTGTTCACAACCAGATGGAGGCAGGCCGAGGAGCTCTTTTACACTTCTTTGCTTTTAGCGGCTGAGAAAGAATTCCCTTGCTATCGCCAGTGTTCAATCTTCCTCAGGTTGAATTGCTGGCCTCCAAGGTACGTTTTTCCCTACCGTCTCAATGTTTGGCTTTTGAGATGCAGGACTGCGTGCCCCTGAGCCCCGCCTCGGTTAGGCACCATCATTTGCGGACAGGTTTCTGCGGCCTGTCCGCGACTTTTTTTTTTATCTTTTCAGGAAAGCGATCCATAACAACTTCCCCTGTTCAGAATCTTCACGTTGTTGTGTTCACAGATAGGCAAGAAGGCGAAAAATCCGGTACAGTACCTTTTCATCAACCTTAATTAACTTGTTTTGCATTTATATTCTTGCTGTTTCAAACTGGTTGTAGGTTTTCTGTTGTTCGCATACTTGTCATAGTGAAACTCCTCCCAAATGGAAGCTTTACTGGACTGTAATTTCTTCAATCTGCTATCTGGTAGTTTTAGCAGGTTTTAGCCTGCTCTTTTTAACACCCGGCTTCAGCCCTGTCTCTTACCCACATCTTCTGAAAGCTGTATCAGTAAAAGAGTTGTGGACATAGCATTTTTAGAATCCCGGCGGGATTCCCTATTTTAGCATAGTGTACAGGCCGTCTGTTTGGCCTGTACACTATGTCAGGTATTCTAACGAATAATCAACCCTGGAAGGGTTGCATAATACGCGATTCATATTAGTACGTTCAATAAATACAGGAAATAACGTATTTTATATTCTATACAAACCAATTGGGTGTAAATTATACGTTATGCAACCCTTCCAGGGTTGAGATAAGGTTTGATCTTTTTCGTAGGGTAGACGCTAAACAGACAGCGTCAACCCTACGCTAAAATTTACCACCCCCTCTGGGGTGGCAGAAACACGAAGATGTGAGCAAGAGACAGGGCTTCAGCCGGGGTGTTCATGGTTATAAAGAAGTGGTGAGCACCCTTCAGGGTGCTTTCCGGCCCCAGGATTTGTAACAGGCAAGCACGCTAAAGCGCGCTCAGAATGATTGCCATCACTTTTACACCCCGACTGAAGCCGGGTGCTAAGAGGAGCCTGCTGAAGCAGGCTGATAATTGTTGAATCAGCAAATGCTTTCGGGAACCATTATATAAAAAGAAAAGGTAACAGTCCAATTTTTTCACCGTAGGAAATGGGGACTGCTACGCTTTTTCGCTTTAAAACAGGCTGATCTTGGCTGATCATCTTCGATAATACTGCATGGTTATTGATCTACAGAATACTATATTGCGAAAAAGGTAGCTGTCCCATCATTTTCCCATGCAACAAAACGGGCGCTCGAAAGCGCCCGTTTCACATCTATCTGAAGAAGATGGTTAACGGCCCATCTCCTCTTTAATCCGGTCAATCTGGTATTGTGCAGGTTCACGATACTGGCGATCATTTTTCGCTTTTTCGTAAGCACTCAGGGCATCCTGCAGGTTCCCCATACGTTCGTAGGCCCAGCCAAGTTCGAACCATGCCGGGGCATAGTTGGCGCGTACGCCTGTAGCGGCGCTGGCGGCGGAAACGGCTTCGGAATGCTTGCCGATCTTGTTGTAGGCTTCGGCCAGGGATGTCCAGGACTTGTGATCCTTCGCATCCAGTTCAGTCGATTTCTTATAAGCCTCTACAGCGCTTTCCCAGTTCGACTGCGCGCCATAGGCTTTGCCCATGTTGTAATAGGCGTCGGCATCTTCCGGGTTGGCCTGTACGGCTTGTTCGTAAGCGCCAATGGCCTTTTCATAATCCTTCATATCGAAATAGACAACACCCATACCGGCATAGGCATCGGCCTTTTCATCCGGCTCTGCCGTCTCTGAGGAGAGCGTGGAACGGAAGGCTGTCAGGGCATCATCGAAGCGGTCCATGCTGCGCAGCACCAAACCGCGAGCGTTATGCGCCTTGGCATAGCTGTTGTCAAGTTGTGTAGCCTGGGTATAAGCTTCAAGCGCAGATTCATAGTTGCGCATCCGTTGCTGGGCAACACCAAGCATGTAGTAGGAGCGTGCTTCCAGTGGATTCAGCTTGACTGATTCCTGGTATTTCTGAACCGCGACATCATAGCGGCGGGCGCGCATGGCCTCGTTACCTTCATTAAACAGGCTGATCGCGCGTGATTTGGCCTCTCCATCTGCCTGAATCGCGGACATCATCTGTTCAATTTCCTTGTTCAGTGTATTCCACTGTGCCAACAAGGCATTGTATTCAGTTTCATCACCCGCGTTGGCCATCTTCTCACGAAGAGCATCGCGTTCTTGCAGCTTTGCTTCGATCTCCGGGGTTTGTGCCAGCGCCATGCCTGCCAATCCAAGGATAAACGCTACGCTGAGCAACACCAGCATCGATCGTTTCATGTTTCGCCCCTATTGCTTTGTGACAAACTTGTTTCCAAAGTAGTCTGGAAATATAGAACTGAGCTCGCCTTTACGCAAGCAGAAGTCTATCTCTTCTCACTCTTATCAATTTGTTTTCGTTCTGTTAGCGTCACCGTCGTCCACCATGACGAGCGCGCCCGAAACGTGAAGCCTGCTTTGCGCTCACCAGTTCAACCCGTTCTGCAACCAGGGTACATACTCCCTGCTCGTCTTCTACTCTTCCCGTAACTCGAAACGGTCCATGCCCATGCAGCATCGTCGCATATTCTCGATACACCCGTGGAAACAGGGTAACTTCAAAAGTTCCCGTCAGATCCTCCATGGACAGGAATTGCATGGTCTCCTTCTTTTGCCGGGTGATGATTTTTTTCGAAGCGTACGCCCACCCCAGCATACTGATCCGATGCCCCTCATGCCGTAACAGGTCACGCGCCGGGATCACATTCTCCTCGGGCAGGTCCAGCAACACCAGAGGATGCGGGCCGGGTGAGAATCCCAGTATACGCCTTTCCGCAAGCGCCTTCTCAATGTCTGACCAGTCCGGCGAGTCAGGCAGCGCATCCATCACACCTCCGACGCCGATTGCGAGTGGCCCGGGCGCACGTTTCATCGCTGCATACCCGGCCTTTACCCTGCGGAGCAGTGTAGGCCGATTCCCGCACAGATCATCCAAAGCGCCGCAGAAGATCAACGCTTCAATCTCATCCCGCGCCGGTTGAACACGCTGGACAAAATCATCAAGCCCGGTAAAAGGACCGTTTTGAGTTCGATTGTCAAGGATCCTCTGCGGGGTATCGTCACGAAGCACCCCGATACCTTTCAAACCAAGCTGAACCATGCGTTCAAACCCGAAATGCTCCAGTTCGCTCTTATTTACATGCGGCAATTTGACGGTCAGTTCCATCCGATTCGCTTCTTCCACATATGCCGCCTGGCTGTAGAAACCGCCTCCATTCGCCAGAACTCCCGCGATAAACTCGGCAGGATAATGCGTTCTCAGGTACGCAATCTGTACCGAAAGCACCGCGAACGACGCGCTGTGCGCCTTGCAGAAAGCATATCCGGCAAAGGATTCAACCTGCCGCCAGATCTCCTTTGCGATATCCGAATCGACTCCATTCTTACGGCATCCTTGCAAAAACTCGTTTTCCATTCTGCGCATATCTTCACGGGTGCCCTTACCACTCATGGCTCGCCGCATGGTGTCCGCCCGTCCCAGTGAGATCCCGGCAAGATGATGAGCCACCTTGATTACATCCTCCTGGTAGATCATCACCCCGAATGTATCGCCAAGAATTTCTTTCATTTTCGGATGCAGGTAGATCGCTTTCGAAGGATCACGCACACAATCGACATACTGTTGCATCATCCCCGATTCACTCACACCCGGACGAATAATGGAACTTGCAGCAACCAGAAGCTCATAGTTATCGCAATTCAGTTTCTGTTGCAGTACCCGCATTCCCGGCGATTCGATATAGAAGCAGCCCATACTTTGCCCGGTCCGGATCGTGTCCCAGGTCGCTTTCTCATGGAACAGGAACTCCATATCATCAATGGCATCACGTATGGGCGGCAGCCGTTTTCTGCCTGTTCTTTTCTCCGACGTTCCTGGATTAGTTTCGTTTACATTGCGCTCAATATTGTTCACCGCATCCTTCAATACCCCGAGCGCTCGCTGGCTCAACAGGTCAATCTTTACCAGGCCAAGATCCTCCGTGCTGTACATATCGTATTGAGTAACCACGAATCCTTTGGAGGCCATCTCCAGCCCGGTCCAGTCGGTAATCGGGCCGGGTGTGATCACAACTCCACCAGCATGGATTGATAAATGACGTGGCAAACCACGCAGTTTCTGAGCTTCTTTCACAATGCTCAGCCAGGGTTCACGATCCAACGGCAGGTCTCGGCATTCCGGCTTGGTATCCTTCAGTTCATCGATAGGAGTGCCATTGGTGAAATAGGGAATCCGCCTGGTGATACGAGTAATCTCATCTTCAGGAATTCCACGAGCCAGGGCGGTTTCACGGATGGCCGCTCGTGTACGGAAGGTTACGGTCGTACAGATCAATCCCACGTGATCATGGCCGTATTCTTCGAAAATGTAGTTCAGGATTTCATCACGATCCCGCCAGGAGAAATCGAGATCAATATCAGGCGGACTCTTTCGTTCCGGGTTCAGAAAACGCTCGAAATACAGGTTGTATCGTAGCGGACAGATATCTGTAAGCCCGACACAGTAGCATACCATGCTGTTCGCTGCTGATCCTCGTCCCAGCGTTCGTACCCCCCGTCGCCACGCTTCTTTGGCAATATCATGTACGGTCAGAATGTACCCGGTGAAACCAAGATGGTCGATCACACCCAGTTCATAAGCCAAGCGTTCACGTGCGGCCTGTTTCGGATTTGGTCCATATCGTCTGATCAGTCCTTCCTCGCTCCGTCTTCTCAGCTCGTCAAACGGGCGAATTCCATTGGGCAGTTTTGGCGCGGGGAATTTCAACTCACCCAATCGCAGATCCACCTCGCACTGTTCCGCAATAAGGCGGCTATTGTACAGCGCTTCCGGTAACGCTTCATAAGCGCGAAGCAGAGTGCCGCCATCATCAAGAGGACGATGCGCCACGGTTTCACGATTATCCGCAGTCCTCAACAGGAATTGACGTTCCCCGATGGCCCGAAGCAGACGTGCCAGGCCGGCCTGATCCGGGATGGCATGGGATACGGCTCCGGTAACGACCATCGGAATACGACGTTTCCGGCTGAACTCATACAGCGTCCGTAGCCGTCGCTTGTCCTGCTCATGTTGCGGAAGTGTCAGTTCGCCATAGACCGATCCGGAGGGCAGGCTTTCGTACAGTGACGTCAAAAGAGATACATCCGAGGTCGCAGTGATTACAGAATCATCTAATGTTCTAACAATCTCGTCCAGCGAAAAACCGCGTTCCAGTTGACGTGCCGAAGCCAACCGTCCCAATACTCCATATCCCTTCAGCGATCTCGCCCAAAGCATGAGGGTGCGATTGGCATCTTTGGGGTCATCCAGCAGTAATCCCAATACAGGATGTAATCCGGCTTCACGGGCAGCTTTATAGCCACGGACCAGCCCACTGGTGCGGTTCCGGTCGGTAAACGCTATTGCCCGCTGTTCCAATCCCGATGCCACGCTGACCAGTTCCTCTATCCGTCCCGCCCCTTCATAGAAAGAATACGGTGTGCGGACATGGAGATGAACAAAGTCCTCCTGACGGCAACGCCCGCTCATGATTGAGCCGGAACCGTACAGGCGGTAGCGAAGGATACAGCCTTCTCCCCCCAACGCGCCCGCATCCCCTGCATGGTGCTTCTCAGGACTTCATCACGTCCCACAAGAGCACTCGAACGAAACAGGGAATACTGTTGAGGTGGCGGTGTGGAACGAAACAGGGTAACTCGCAGTTCGGACAGTCGCACCCGACGTGTCCAAAGCTGTTCCAGCGTCTCCCAGGCTACACGTTGTATTCTGCCTTCATGCCAGTCGGCTTGGAGAGCGCGCCGCATCCCTCGTTTACGACCATCGCTGTAGACGATCAACAGGAATATTCCACGCGGGACGGAATGCGCCAGGGTCAGCGTATCAATCCCTTCCGCCAGCAATGAAGACAGTGTGGCCCGGATCAAAGCCGGATCATCGCTATCCTCCTGCAACCTGCGGAATCCCCGCCATTCACGCACGACATCAGGCCGTTTTCCCTGTAATGCCAACGGACGTAAATGCACTCCTTCCGGCCCGAACATCTCACGTAAAACCACATCCGGAAGCGCTGCCAATTGACCGAGAGTATGAATCCCGATCTCGTGCAACGCTTCCACCTGTTGCTGCTTCAAATCTGGGAGCGCATGAATGGGCAACGGTGTCAGGAATCCACTTACTTGAGACGGTTCTACTCGAAGCGCTTTTCCCCTGCCTGCCGCACGTGCCGCGATCTCCGCAACAGCCGGTTCAGGGCCAATCCCCCAACCAGCCTCAAATCCCATACGATGCAACAGTGACGCAGCTTCATGCCGTGCCGCTTCCAGCATACGTGTTCCCCCGGTCCAGCAGGAAATAAAAACACCTAATCGCAACTCCCACGGGTCCGGTAAAGGCAGACTCAGGCAGGATAAGACCTCCCTCGTGGTGTCCTCGCATCGTTCACGTGAAAGCGGAACAATAACACATTCCCGTGCATCAACACGATCCACCCGCATACCGGGAGTGACGTCCTGTTGTAACGCTTCTTGCGATACCGACACGACCAGGGCACGGCTTCCCTCGCCAGTCACAACCGCAACCGGTTGTCCCTGCAACTGAAGAAGCCTCTGCTCCACGTCCGCGACAAATCCGGGGATCCGTGCCACCACATATGTCCGCTGTTGTAGCATATCACAAAATACTGTACTTTTGTTCAGTTTTCAAGACGAGTAGGAAATTGAAAAAATTTGATAGAGAGCTGACGTGGAGGAAATCCGTCCGTATCTTTTCACATCAACAGGAGGTCACATGCAGGAATCACAAGAGATGCGTTACGAACGTGCCCGGAAACGGGTGCAGGAGATCAAGGAGTTCTACGCCCATGTAGCTACCTATGTTCTGGTTAATGCTTTCCTGGTCGGAATCAACCTCTGGTCCGGTGGTTACTTCTGGGCAATCTGGCCACTGATCGGCTGGGGAATTGGGCTGGCCGCTCATGGCCTCAGCACATTTGGAATATGGAACTTCTTTGGCCCGGAATGGGAAGAACGAAAAATATGTGAACTGATGGAAAAAGAAGAAAGACAACGAAACCAACTATAGGTATGAAGATGGCTTTAGAAACACTATCGCAAGTAAAGACGGATGAACAACTACGTTATGAACGAGCACGTGAACGAGTTCAGGAATTGAAAGGTTTTTACACTCACCTGATCGTTTACATCCTGGTCAATGCAACCATTATCCTTTTTGACTATGTCATTTCGCCAGGTCCGCACTTTTATTTCTTCCCGCTGGTAGGCTGGGGAATTGGATTGATGATTCATGGCCTGCATACCTGGCTGGGAAAAAGCTGGGAAGAAAGAAAGATTCGTGAGTTGATGGAACGGGATAAAGGCCTTCCCGAACCACCGAAATAACAATTTGTCTCGATGAATCTTCTCACTTGTTTTCCTGCGATAATGACCTGCATTCACGATAAAAGGTGCAGAAAAAGGGGACTGTTTCCTTTTCGTGATGAAAAACAAGATTTTCCGAGGAGTTTTCGGAAAAGGTGACTGTCCCCTTTTTCCAATGATAGACTCGAAACTGCAAACATGTCCCCCTACAGCCGAAACCGCTTGATCTGGACAACCATCTACGCCGCTTGCATGGGTTGGTTCGAAGCGGCGCTTGTTATCTACCTGCGTCTGCATTTCTACCCGGAAGGTTTCAGCTTCCCGGTTCGCACTATCCCCGGCGAGATTCTCTGGATTGAACTGGTGCGTGAAGTTGCGACCATCCTGATGTTGATTGCAGTCGGATACCTGGCCGGACGCACTCCTCTGGAACGATTCGGTTATTTCATGCTCGTGTTTGGCGTCTGGGACATCGTGTACTACCTGGGCTTACTTGCTGGTGAAGGATGGCCTTCCAGCCTGTTGACCTGGGATCTGCTGTTCCTGCTTCCACTCCCCTGGATCGGACCGGTACTGGCTCCGGTACTGGTCAGCCTTTCCCTGATCGGCGCATGTGTTGTGATCGTCATACAGGAAGACCGAAGACGACCACTGCAACCGGCTCGGCTGTTCTGGCTGTTTGAAATCCTCTGCGGCCTGATAATAATCTTCAGCTTTATCATTGATTTCCCTCACGCATTGACTGAAGGTGAACCGGCACGGTTCCGCTGGGAGATCTTCCTGCCGGGCTGGCTCGCTGGAATAGGCCTGTTCCTCAGAACCTGGCTCAAAGCGGAACATGGAGCCCCCGAAAGGGAATCATGAGCATTAAAACTGCTTGCAAACCCTAGACATCCATGTTACCGGATAAGTACATTGGGTGCTGAGACATATAGTTGTTCCTGGACGTAAGTTGGGATGGGAAAACGGAACGTCATCTCCGCGAACTGGCAGAACCGCTGACGGGCATCTATTCCCTGCGAATACCAGAGGAGATTCCCGATCAGGTCGGGGATGGGATATACCGAGATTCTATCCAGGAACCACTATAGATACACTATTGCAAATAGGGAGGTTCTCATGGCAAGACGTGGACAGTCGAAACGAGTACAAGAGATACTGAGCTGGTACGGGCACGAAAATCCTGGCGTACGGACGAATATCTATCGTCTGTTGATGACCGGTCGTCTGGCCGGAACAGGTAAACTGGTTATTCTTCCTGTGGACCAGGGCTTTGAACATGGTCCCCTGCGGACTTACCTGCCCAACCCGCCGACCTTTGATCCTTATTATCACCCGCAGTTGGCGATTGACGCCGGGTGCAACGCATATGCCGCGCCGCTTGGTTTCATCGAAGAAGCCGCGAACAAATTCGCCGGCCAGATTCCGATGATTCTGAAGGCAAACAACCACGACGTTCTGCACAAAGATCCCGATCCGATCCCGGCAATCACCGCCAGCGTGGACGATGCGCTTCGTCTTGGCTGCGTGGGCGTTGGCTTCACCATCTATCCGGGCTCGCTGGAACGTGAAACGATGTACGAAGAACTGCGTGAACTGATCGCCGAGATCAAGGCTGCCGGTCTGGTCGCAGTCGTCTGGTCTTACCCGCGTGGTGAAGACCTTGAAAAGACGCATGAAACCGCGGTTGATGTGGCCTGCTATGCCGCCCAAATCGCGGCACAGCTCGGCGCCAACATCATCAAGGTGAAACCGCCTACGGATGTCATCGCCCAGGATGCGAACCGGAAGGTCATCGAAGAGACCAAAACTGATATCAGCACCCTGGCCAAACGGATCGGGCTGGTCGTTCGCAGCTCGTTTGAAGGCCGTCGTATTGTCATCTTCTCCGGTGGCGGTAAGGGTACGGATGAAAGTGTGCTGGAAAGCATCCGTGGTATTCACGAAGGCGGCGGCTTTGGTTCGATCATCGGTCGGAACAGCTTCCAACGCCCGAAGGATGTCGCGATCGATTTCCTGCGCAAGATCATGGATGTTTACGCCGGAAAGTAAGTCCGGTTTTACAGTTAAGGCACCCCCAAGGTGCCACGCCGCATCCCCGGCGAAAAACGGAGCCTGGTCGGGTTCCGTTTTTTTATTGCCTCATTTCACGCAAAGAGGTACACTAATAGGTTCACGCAAAGACGCAAAGGCGCAAAGAAAACCTTAAAAGAAAAGATAAAAGAATTTTTTAATGCAAAAACGAAGAAATAATTATTATTACTTCTCATTCATTCTTATTATTTCTTATCTATTCTTATTATTTCTTATTTATAGTAATGCTCGAAAGTAATGTCGCATATCTGCAAATTCGTATTACCTATTGTTTTCATTCTGTATCTTTTATCATTTATCTTTTCTTTATCTTTTCCCTTAAAAATATCTTTTTGTAGTTTCTTTTCTTTTCTTTGCGCCTTTGCGTCTTTGCGTGAGACATTCTTTCAGATCAGGCTTTTACGAAAGTACCTTGTTGTGTAGCCGTAGCCCATTGTTCCAGGTTCGCCTGCTGCACTGCGGCCCCATTCAACAGCGTATACCCGAATTCCTGCTGGCCTGCATTGCCCGCTTCCTTGACCAGGGACAGGAACAACGGCCACTGGTTCCCCTGAATCACCTGGCACCCGGCAGACCACTCCCCCACCTTCAGGCCCATACCGCCCCGGTGGATATGAATCCCGAACCACCCGGTTTCACGTTTGGGTAAACGTGGCTGGTTTTTACTTTCGGAAGCCTGTTGCCCCGGCTGCGGTTGCAGAGGATCGAAGAAACGTGCGATAGTCACTCGTGCCGCCTGCACCAGCGCTTCTTCACGTTGATGATGTAATCCCAATCGGTATCGGTAATGCCCGGGCAGCAGGTGCGCTACCCCTTCCGGTTTCGGCTTCTTCAACAAGCCGGGATCAACCGATGCGGTGAACTGGTACAGACGAATGTTCGGAAGATCTTCATCGTGTTTTCCCGGCTCATTCAGAGCCAGTATGAGGGTATCATTGTAGCGGTCGAACGTGTTCCCGTTGGCACGATCCCCAGTGAATCCACGCAACCCCACCAGGTTCACCCATCCATTGACATTACTCCAGGGATACTCACGTTCCTGCACCAGCTCCCGTAGCTGCACACCGCTAATACCGAGATCATCCCCACGAGTCTGGAGAAGAAGACGCGCCTGAACCACCTGCTCACGTGACAGTTTGCGATAGCGCCACAGTTCACGTGCAAGCGCTGCGGCCGTCTTCTGCCCCGGAATACCATCCGGGACCACCCCATTATCACGTTGAAAAGCAATCAGCGCCGAACGTGTCCTTGGGCCCATTACACCGTCCGGCAAGCCCGGATTGTAGCCGAGGGTATGAAGTTCGCGTTGAAGGGCGAGTGTGTCGTACATGAATCTCCCGTGGGATAAAATACTAAACAAATGTACATATTATCTCATTACTTTGCAAGGACAGGAGGAATTAATATAGGAGAGAAAATGCGCTTGCACCCCGGCTCGGCGAGGTGTAACATTCTTTTCGTTAGGATCGTCATACGTTTGGAAAAACGGTTACACATTCGCGAGTTAGTGGTTCAGTTTAAATGGATCGAGCCATTATTCACCCGCTTTCCGAGCCGGAACCATGCAAACATTGAGGAGACTTGGGCATGAGAAAGCGTTCCCTGATATGGGTTATCCTGCCTGTTGCTGCCCTGCTGGCATTTGTCAGTTGCGATAAAGATGACGATGATGATACTTCACCGGTTGCACCTGTACCGGATACCTTGCTGTACGAAGTGACCAACCAGACTGTGGTGGAAAATGAATACCTGGCTTCAAACCAGATTATTCTTCCCCGTTCGGGCATCTTGCGTTTTGATGTGGAATTGCTGGAATGGCCCGGCGATTATGGGCTGGAAGTATTTCTGATGATTGAAGATGACTATGATCGGTACGTCGCCGGTGAAACATTCTCAGTGATTCGCGCCTGGACATTTGACATTGCCAGTTCGTATTCACGCCATTATTATGATCCACTCGACCTGGACGAACGCTACCGTATTGTGATCGATAATACGGGCGATGGAAACGCAGATACGGATCATGACGGTGTGGATGACAACGCGTTGATCAACCTGGCGGTGTATCTGGAAGGGGATTGATCGGGAATTCAGTAGTTGTATTTTTTACGGAATAAATAAAGGGCTGACCCGTTCATACGAGTCAGCCCTGTTTTGTCTCAGGTACTAATCGTCAGCATTAATCGATTTGCTGGTCCACCCATTCGATCAGCAATTCCAAACGCTGATAGACCAGGGCAGAATGACTTGCCGGGACCTCACCAAAGGGATCGTTGACACCGGCAAAGATCACGTCATGAGACGGCGCGACATTGAACGCCTGCTGGTAGCCACCGGAGAATACCTGGTGGGCGTAGTTAAGGCCCAGGTCGTCCACGTTGCCGCAATCCATGAACAACGGTACGGCTGTCGGCATAATGTTGATCCCCTGGGTCTGCATACGAGCCAGGCAGTCATGTGACATCCAGCGTGTCCATGTGTTCATGTCCATCGTGCCATCCACTGCGATGGGAAGGTTCAGGTACATCGCCTGACGTACGATATTGCCGTTGTTATCAACACCTGCTACAATGGAATCTATCAGGGATGTGGACTGGCTGCCATCATAGGGGCTGAACGCTGCCGCCATGGCGAACATCATCGCGGTGATGGTACGGTCCGAGTTCGGATACATCATGTTCCGCCAGGCAGTCGCATCACCAGCGCCACCGGTAGCGGTCAGGATGGTGTCATACCCGGTCTCAACCAGCACCATCGGCAACAATTCTTCGACACCTTTGTAGGTCATATCGGTCGGATCAGCCGTCCTGGTTCCCCAGAAAGAGATCGGGCCGGCCATTTCGGCAACCGCGCCAAACAGGCCGGGATTGTTCATGGCGATGCTGAGCGCACCATAACCACCCATGGAATGACCGCCGATAGCACGTCCGGTTGCTCCGGTTGCGACATTGTAGTTCGCTTCTACTGCTGCAACAACCTGCTGCGTGATATGATCTTCAGCGCCTGCAACGGACAGGTGTGTAGAATTTGTGTAGAAACTGCCACCGAGCTGGGTTTTACCGTTCGGCATGACGATAACCATAGGATCAATCACACCCTCAGCGATCAGTTTGTCCGCAATGGAAGGTGCGTTGAAGTAGTTGATGAAGTAGTTCTCGTCGCCACCGAAACCATGCAACAGGTACAGAACCTGGTACGGTTCCGCACGGTTCGCATCATAGTTCGGGGGCAGGTAGACGTTGATATAGGAAGCCACGCCATTTACGGCAGTAGCAAACGCATCATCCAGTTGAACCACCGTACCGGCGGAATAATCCGGACGTGTTGGCTGGTCGGTTTCAGAACCGCACCCGAGTACCAGGAGCAGCGACGCCGCCAGCAGTACACCAAGAATCATGGCTTTACGCATCGTTGTGTCCTCCTTTAGAACAGGTAACCGAGTTGGATGCCGAAGGTATCGACCTGCATGTTCCAGTCACCCGGAACATTGTCGATAAACATTTCGCCTTCGTTGGCTGCGACTGTTTTCTCACCGCTGACCACATGCTCCCAGTAGCCTTCAAACAGGAAGTTCTCGCCGAAGGGATAGGCAAAACCGATGGAGATGTTGCTCTTGTCAGCCACGTCGGTAATGGTCGGACGCATGGTTTCATCCGGGATCGGGCTGGGATCGAAGTAGAAACCGCAACGCAGTTCCAGGCCACGTTCCGGCATGGCGATCCAGTTCAGGCCGACGTTGTAACGCAGGGTGTTTTCCCAGTGCAGGATCAGCTCGGTGTCTTCCGCCGGGGCGCCGGTCGGGTCAGAGCCTTCCAGCTCGATGGTCACTTCATCGAGATCATCCCACTTGGTCCAGCAGACATCGGCGGCCACGGTCAACCGTTCGCTGATATCATACGCTACACCAAAACCAAAGTCCATCGGTAGCGGGAAATCAGCGCTGGCATCCGGCTTCGCATCCAAGGTTCCGCCACCGGCCAGGGTTGAGAGGTAGACGACCTGATCAACACTGCCTTCCAGGTTAATCGTGGTCGGGCCGGTATAGGAAAGGCCCATGTGCAGCTTTTCGGTCAGGTGTGCGAGCACGCCGACATTAAAACCAAAGCCCATGCCACTGCCTTCCAGCAGGGCATCAATGAAGAAGTTCTGGTTCGGGAAAGGCAGACGGTCGCCGGAGGCTGGATTGTACGCCGGGGACAGTTTCGGGGTCTGCATTTCGATGGTCGCATATTTGATCGCCAGGCCGAGACCCACGCTGAACATGTCATTGATCTTGTACCCGACAGTCGGGTGAATGTCAATGACCATCATGCTGGAGTACCAGTCACGTGAGGGATATTCTTCTGTTTCACGGTATCCGGCAGGCGGACCGAGATACAGGTTTTCCCACTCAGCGCCTAATGCGGACGGTGCAAACACGGAGATACCCGCGGTCAAACGATCGTTGAACTGCCACTGGAAAGCCGCCGCGCCGTCGGGATAGGCTTGTGCCAGCGAGGACTGTTCAACACCCGGACGGTACAAATCGTACCCGGGATAGGTGGCATTTCCACTTACATCTGAAGGTGTTACCCATGCCATCGGGTATAACAGCTTCATCTCTAACCAGGCTCCACTCCCTTGTCCGGCCAGACCGGCAGGGTTCCAGTACATTGCACTCCAGTCATCCGCGATAGCACGGAACGACCCGGACATGGCAAGCGCTTTACCGCCCACTCCTGCCAGGTTGAATCCGCCTGCGAATGCGCCGGTCGTGAACACCAGCGCCAGAGCGGCAATGCATACCACCTTGATAGCCTTCTTCACGTAGACATCCTCCCTAACGTTAATGAAACGCTTTATGCTGTGCATCTTGTAAGGTCTACCGAAGCCGCTTGTCGACCGGTGATGTAGCTTTCAGAACCAATCGCTCCCACACGATTGTGACCACGCTCACAGGCCATTGAAGCCAAAAATATAGGTCAAGAAATCAAGACACGCCAGAGGATTTGGAAATTGTTAAAAAAATGTAATCTGACCGTTTTCAAGTCAAGTGAAAGCCAGAAATGATAACTACTTCCTTAATTAGAAACATGTTAACAAGATAAAACTTCACTTCACGGAAGGATAGGAAAGCCAAAGTTTTGTCGCTTTGATGAAGATCCCAGGTCAGATGCAGGAACACTTCTTCCTGATCGCCTGTCTAAAGGAAGGTGTTTATAGTGAGTATCGAAAGTATTGTCGCATCCACAGCAGGCGAAATACTGAGGTGATCGCCGAGATGTCATCCCAGCGAAGCAGTGTGTATCGGAATAGCGAACACTCTCATCCCAGCGAAGGCTGGGATCCAGGCATGTATCTACATAATAACAACTTGGACACTTGAACGGCTCTCAATGTACCGCGTCTCTTGACAACACTTAACCTCTTGTAATATCGCAGTATGACTGGATTCCAGCCTTCCAGACTGTATCAGAATAGAAAACACTCTCATCCCAGCGAAGGCTGGGATCCAGGCAAGTATCGACATAATAACAACTTGGACACTTGAACGGCTCTCAATGTACCGCGTCTCTTGACAACACTTAACCTCTTGTAATATCGCAATATGACTGGATCCCAGCCTTCCAGACTGTATCAGAATAGAAAACACTCTCATCCCAGCGAAGGCTGGGATCCAGGCAAGTATCGACATAATAACAACTTGGACACTTGAACGGCTCTCAATGTACCGCGTCTCTTGACAACACTTAACCTCTTGTAATATCGCAATATGACTGGATCCCAGCCTTCGCTGGGATGAGAGCATCAGTAATTCTGAGACACCTTGCTTCGCTGGGATGAGACTAACGGATATTCTGCGACAGCCTCTTTCGCTGGGATGAGAGCCTCAGTGATTCTGATACAGTCTGCTATAGGAAAGGTTTCATTAGCGCATTTTTCAAATTCGAGATCCACCCGTTGTGATTTGCTGTCCCAGTGTGTAATTTTCAGCATCCCCGCAATAACGTCCATGAGGTATGCCATGCGCTTACGATACGTGCCTGTTACGGGGATACTCCTCCTGCTGTCCTTGCTTCCCCTCCAACACCTTTGCGCGCAAGACATGATGAACATGTCTATCGTCGATTCTTATCTGCCAAGTTGGGGGACTGTGTCGGACATGGCCATGCGTGGAAATGACCTGTTTGTCACTACACAGGATTGCGGCCTGTATCATGTTGACTTGACCAATCCGACCTATCCCAATGGGATCACCTGGCTTTCAGAGTCCTTGAACGCAACTTTTGCTCAAATCGAGGGTGATTACCTGTTCCTGTATCTGAATGATTATTACCGGCCTCACACATTTACAGTATTGTCAATCGTGGACCCACTTAATCCACGATTTGTTTCAGAAGCCACATTCGATAGCCTGAAGTTGCTTTACATACAGGATAACTATCTATATACTTGCACGTCACACCATGGATATGTTTTCGACATCTCTTATCCTGCTGATCCTGAAATCGTCTCCAGGCTTGATTCTTTTGATAATACAGATTGTGTGCTTGGCTTGCTTCCCTCGCAAGATTATGTTCTCTTTTTTACTCATGAAGACAGACAAACAAATTATTATCAATATCTATACAAATGGGATAATGATTCATTGGTATTCCAACACTATCTAACAGTGCCTGACACATTAGCCTGGCCTTGTTATCTTGAAGGTTTTATAGCAACAGACTCACTATTTTACATTAAGTATTATTATAATGATCGGCTATGCATTTATGAAAATACTGAAGAAGATACGATATATACTACCGCTGAAATTCCAAATTTTGATTTTTCAGAATTCACTCTAAATGGTTCCATATTACATTGCTTTGGTGATTATTACACTCAAATTGATATGCTTGATATTTTTAATCCTGTAACAGTCTGCTCAACTGCCTATAACCTGAGCAAAGTAAAAATTGTCGATCAACATATTCTTGGCTTAGATGTGGATCAATCCGTAGATATTCAACTATTCAACAACAACATAGACTATCCCGTATCAATAAATCGCACCTCTTTCGCACATGATTTCATAGAGCTAATGAATATTAACGACAACCTTTATACTATATATAATACTTTGGTTGGCAATAATGTCAATACTAATCGCGCTTTTGTTCTTGCTTCTATTGAAAATGATTTCAATTCTATTACCCCAATAGATACAGTCATGACAAAATACATATATTTTATTCACACTTATCTTAATCATATCATAACTATTATTCATACTAATGAAGATTACTATACTCTATATCATTATTATATTGACAATAATCACTCTGTTATTCTTGATGATTCTTTAACTTGTCCAGGTGACATTTACAAAATAGACGACGATGATAATTATTTTATAGTACAAACAAGATATGGTTCAAACAATTATATATATATTACATATGCATTAAATCTATTTAATTTAGATTCTATGCAACTAATAGATGACAGTTATACTATAGATGGGGTTTTCTGCGGCATTGAAAATAATACTATATTCACCACAAATAATGACAGCTTATATCGATATTATTTAACTGACAATACATATCGGGAACTTGATAGATTGGCGTTGTCTGGAGACAACATTAATAACGTAGCTAATAAAGACTCGATCTTTTATATTCATAAAGGAAACAATTTTATCATCAATCGTCTGACAGCTAATAACGAATTGCAGTCCATAGACTCCGTAAATGTGCCTCGCAGTTCCGGTAACTTGTCTATTATCGAGGACAGGCTTTTCCTTCGACATAATTACTGCTATTACTTTTATGACATATCCATCCCTGAACAGCCCACAGAGATCGGTTATTATATTAAACAATACGATCCCATTGATCCCATCCGGAGCTGGATCCGTGATGGTTCAGACATTATCGCAGCACGCCCCCACGATATCATTCGTCTGGACGGCTCCCAGGTGCTGGGTACTCAGGAAATCAACACAGAATCCCTGCCTGTTCAGCTATCCATGTTCCTCTTCCCCAACCCGGTTAATTCGACCTCAGAGGTTGTCCTTGAATTGCCTTCTTCGGCTTACCTGTCGATCAAGGTATACAACATCCTGGGGCAGGAAACGGCAACAGTGTTTGACGGACAGGCCAATGCAGGAACCTTCAGCACTGTTTTTCAAGCGGATCAACTGGCTTCCGGGGTGTATTTCCTGAAGGCGGATACGGGCGAAATGTCTGTAGTGAAAAAGATGGTGCTGTTGCGGTAGTCTGGTGGAGCATTGCACCTGCTATGCTCCACTGGTGGATCAATTGACATGTCTCAATAGATTGAAGAATAGTTTTGCTGATGGGAAATGGGGACTGCCACTCTTTTCGCTTGCTTGAGTGGCGATGATTGTTGAGCACGCTTGAATTGTGCGCTCAATACGAACTTCAGGAAAAACACGTTGCGAAAAGGTGGCTGTCCCAGCATTTTCCCGCTCGACGCATCGTACTGAAGCAGGCGAGAAATCTGGTACAGTTACCTTTTCACCAACAGGTGTCTCACAATTTTGCATCTGCTATCATGAAAAGGTAACAGTCCGATTTTTCGCCGAATCCGACCATCACGTAATCCTGGAAACCAGGTCGAAATGAAAAACACGGAGAAAGGTCAGGCATCATACGGTCGGATTACCACATTCCGGATCAGGGCCAGCAGGGTATCGGGATCAGGTTCGGACAATTCAAACAGGGCATCCGCACCGGCGTCAAGCATATCCGCTTCTTTCTCTTCCCATTCAAGGATACGTTCTTCCCAGTCCAATCCCATTTTTTTCTTATAGACGCCATATACATCTTCGTCCCCATGACTCTGAATTTCATCCCGTTGCGCGAAAACAATAATCCGGCACAGGTTGGGGATATCCATCAGTTTCTTGAAGAAATAGAAGACGGGGAAATCGGCATCCATCTCGTTGATCAGGGCAACATCAACAGGATTCATCTTCATATAGGACAGCAGTTCACGGTAGGTATCGGCCACGAGGACAGCGCTCATATCCTCGCTATCATCAATAATCTTGCGTAGTCCTTCCTGGACCACCAGGTGATCGTAGACGATAGCTACTCGAATCACTCTTATCCCTCCTGCGCTGTTATGGCACCATCCCGCTTCTTTAAAGATCGTCATAGAACGGGTCGAGATCCCCGGTCGGGGAAGGCATTTTGGTTTTGCCTGGTTGAGGCAATTCCCTTATCCCATTTCCTTTAGACTGTGAACCTGTCATTGCATCATAAAATAACGGTTTTCTTGTGTGAATAGCTATCTATCACATTTTCAACAGTACTACCCCAGCAACGGACGGAACACTGACACTTTCTTCAACCACCTGCATTCCATCCGGAACCGCAACACGATGATGATTGGCCAGCAATAGCCAGCGTCCACGAGGCAGGTTGAAGACGGCCTCTTTTTTCTGGTCACCGTTCATCAGGATCATCAGGTCATCACGTCCCACCTTGAGCCTGTAACCAAACGCGAATTCCAGCGGCGAGGCCATCACATCCACATCATCACGCCTTGCGATACGTAACGCCGGGTAATGTTTCCGCAGTGCGATCAATCCCTGTGTATACTCATATAATGTCTTGCAATGTTTTCGCCCTCGCCAGTCCCAATCCAACCAGTTGGTGCGGGTATCCTTGTTATAGCTGTCGTGGTCGAGTTTGCCTTCTTTCAGCCCGCTGACCTCATCGGCATCCACCCATTTTGCGAATCCCCATTCATCGCCCTGGTGAATCATGGCCGGGCCACGACTGGTCAGGAGCACAAAGAGTCCCAACCGGATTCGACGCCAGTCTTTCTCAGGAAGCCGGTAACAGTCCTCGCGCTCTTTCGGTTTCACGTCTTTCAGCCAGTCCCCCGCCAGGCGGACATAGTCACCGAGGGTATAACCATCATGGCAGGCAAGGAAGTTTACCGTATGCGTCTCACGTTTGAACGGGCCGCCGTCTTTCCACAGGTTCCCGCTGGCGTGTCGAACCAATGTTTTCTCATTCTCACCGCTACGCCACTTCCCGAACAGGAAGGCATCCACTTTCCCCGGTTCCCAGCCCTTGATGCCATCGCGGAACAGGTCATTCCAGGACGCCCAGTCACGTTTGGAGAAACGCTGCTTATCGTAATAACCGCCCCAGGGTTCGGCGATCAGATGTATCTGGGGTAATTCCTTTTTCAGCTCGACAGTGATAGCGTCAAGTGTGCCTTCATCAATCAGGCCGGCCAGGTCAAAACGGAATCCGTCAACACCGTAAAACCTCACCCAGTGCTTTAAGGATTCTACAATCAGTCGTCGCATCATGGGACGTTCGGTGGCCAGATCATTCCCGCACCCGGAATCACCGACACGCCTCCCGGTTTTCGAGTGACGCAGGCTGTAGAACGGATCTACCTGGCGAATCGGGTTCTGGCCGTACTGGGCGACATGGTTGTACACCACATCTACGAGTACGGCAATTCCGGCCTCATGCAGTTTCCGGATCATCTCCCGCAGCTCGAGTACCTGGCGGCCATCCACACCAATCCAGTCGCCATCCTGCGTGGATTGCCCGGTAGCATAGCGTGCCTCCGGGGCAAACCAGTACGCCGGCATGTAGCCCCAGTGGTTCCGTTCAAAGGGGTTCCACGTGTTAAGAACAGGCAAATCTGGCACATTGTAAGGAAATTCATAGAAGTCATAATCGGCTAGCGGCAGCCATTCAATTGCCGTAATGCCAAGCTCCCTGATGTGGCGTATGGGCGCACCGGCGGCATCATACACTGCACCGGGATACGTGCCTCGAAAATCCTGATGCACACTTTCGGCCAGAACACTGAAGTCTTTTACATGACTTTCATAGATCACCAGGTCGCGTGGCGGTATGATAACATGGCCTGCCGCAGGTTGACGTTCGTACACCCATCGTGGCATCACCACGGTCAGCGATTCCCGTCGCCAACTGTTCCGTTTACACACCGCCCAACTGTAGGGATCGGCGAAAATAGTCCGTGAAATATCCGCATCTCCTACCGGGCCGAGCACACGATACCCATAATAATAGCGCTGGTTCGGATTGGCGAAGAACTGCGTTTCAACTTCCCAGGTGTTGTCCGTTTCATTGAACTCGAGGTCAAGTTCTTCTGCCGGTTTCTCACCGGGGTGGGTGTAGAACAGTGCGGTTACACGGCGTGCGCGTGGTGCGTAGAGCCGAAGAATCGCGCCGGTTCGGGTCCAGGTCAGTCCAAACGGTTTATCGGACACCATGCGATCCAGCAAGCCGTCCGGCAGCAAGGGATAGGTTTTCCCGTCAGGAAGCTTGATTTTGTATGTGCGAGATCGTTTTAACGGCTCAAATTCGAGCGCGATCCGTCGCGGTGATTGCCGGATAATACGCTTGGGGGGGCCGACGGATACCAGTCTAAACTCGTCAGGATCTGGTAAAACAGGGATATCCTGCTCGAACAGGAGTCCCACCAGATGCGGGGCATCCTGGGTCGCTCGCTTCAGGGTTGGTAAGGCGACTTGCTTGGCTATAGTGATCATGGTAATCTCTAAAAAGCTTGTGTAGTTGTTAAGTTAGAAAGTTATAGTTGTTCTGCTATGTAAACAGTCAAGGGTGTAAAGAGCCTTTGTATCGTCCCATGTGCCGTTCTGCTATTCGTGCTCGTGGCACAAGTTTTTTGTTCGCACGGAACAGCGGCGCCCTAAACTCGAATCGTTGTCAAGCAACAGAATAACTACCAGGGTCGCGTGTTCCCAATGGCATCGGACGATTCAATCACAATCTATGCTTTACCTACCTGCCAGCAGTGCTGGGGTTATACGCAGGCAGGATTGTAGTCTTGTTCTTTGACCAGCATGGCCCACAGTATCACGGCTAGTTTTCGTGCCATGGCGACGATCGCCACTTTCCGTGTTTTCCCGGCATGGATCGCATCGTATTTCTTCTTTGCATACGGATCTTTTTGCACCCAACGCCACGCAGCTTCGACCAATAGTTTTCGTAGATGGGACGGTCCCCAGTGGGTAATGTGTCCCATATGGCGTGTGTTGGCGCTTGACCATTCACACGGCGTCAAGCCAAGATGTGCGCCGACTTGCTTACCGGATGCGAAGCGTTCGGGACGATACATCTCGGTCACGAAGGCGTTCACGGTCAACTCGCCCACTCCCTTCACCTGGCGCAGGCGCTGGGTACGGTCCCGATACGTTGCGGACGCATTCATCGCCTTGATCGCTTTGGTGATCACCTTGAGTTGCTGTTCAATGGCCTCCAGCTCATCGAGAGCAACATCAATGGCTATCCGTGTCGCGGCCAGACAATCACACGTTCGCAACCAGCGCCGGTATTCCTTTGTCCAATAGCGTTGCGGCGGAAACGGTGACTGTAAACCGTGAAACAATAGCAGACTCTTGATTCGGTTTTTGACCCGAACGCGATCATTCATCACCTGGTCACGGGTGCGAGACAACTGACGATCCGCCTCTTCCTGTTCTGTGGGGACATGTACCCAGGTACGAGGTGGTGTCCAGAACATGTGGGCCAAGGTAAGGGCATCCAGATGATCGGTCTTCTGCTGCTTCGCTTGCGCCCCTTTGGGAACTTGGCTGGGCGGCGCGATCTGGCAGTCAACACCTTGGCCGATCAGGTAACGACAGAGGCCAAAGCCGGTGAGGCCCGCTTCATAACACGCCCACATGCGGCAGTTGGGAAAACGGGCAAAGAAGCGTTCCCAAGCGGCTGAGTCATGCTTGATCCGATTCTCAAAGAGCACTTCACCAGTCTGGGTGTCGAGCACAACGGCGAAAGAAGTCTGCGAATCAACATCCAGACCTATAGACAATGAACGGTCCGCTGCAATAACTTGGTTCTTCGACATGGCGCTTCTCCTTGTGTTGGAAAAATGGAATACTGCTAAGATAGCAGTTCCAACACGACTTGATGCGCCTGTCGTTTAACATAGGAACTCGATTTATTTCCGTCAAAATAGAGATTGCCGGGAAAAGGGGACGGGATCCTTTTCCTCGCACTCATGCGGAATACGCTTGAAGCATTCATGGAACAGGAAACTGTCCCCTTTTCCGTATAATTCCTGCCTGCCCTCAAGAAAAGGGTACAGCCACCTTTCCCGGTTCATGTTCACAACGGGAAGGCTTTACCCCAGGGAAAGGAGGCAGTCCCCTTTTTCCATATCCTTTTTTCCAACTATATAGTGGATCTTTCGCTGATATAACACATGACCATATATCGAACAAATAATAGGAATCGCCATAAAAACTGAAAGGTGATAATGTACCAGGCCATAATATATGGCTACCATATGTAAGGTAGTTGGCTTCCAACTCAATATTATGAAAAAGCTTTCGCAACTTGTTCTCTGGTGGGAATCCCTTCTTGTGCCCCGCGAACCGTCACAGACAGTTCCGCCGCACGATGCGCCAGCTTGATTGCGTGGGCGATGTCAATCCCTTCAGCAAGTAGCGCAGTCAAAGTTCCGGCAAACGTATCCCCGGCTCCAACTGTGTCAATCGCATTGACCGACCTTCCCGGCTCCACATAGCGGTTTCCGTCCTGATCGAACCACTCGCCTCCATGGCTGCCTTTTGTGATCACCACACACGATACGCCAAACGTCTGCCACTGTTGCCAGCGTTCATCAACCGGGATCTCCTCATAGGCATCCACACCAAGCAGTCCCGCCGCTTCCAGTTCATTGGGCACCATCACACGGATTCCCTTTGGCGGGGCTGGCTGATTTTTCCTGAATGGCGAAGGATTGAATATGATTATTTTCTTCAGTTGCAGCGCGAGTTGAATCGCAGCCAGAACAGTGGGGCGTGGCAGCTCATTCTGCACCAGGAAATAATCCGCCCATTCAAAAGCTGACCGCTGGGACGCTATATAGGATGGATCAAGGCGATGATACGCGCCGGGGCAGGAAGTCACATGGTTTTCGCCTTTCGTATCAACCGAAATAACGGTTTCGGCTGTATGCACACCACGGACACGCTTCACTCCCGACACATCGATTCCGGCATCAATCAATGGCTGTAATACGAAATCCGCTGCTTCATCCTCGCCCACAGCCGACAGAAAGCGTACTTCAGCGCCCATTTTTCGTGCCGTAAGCGCCTGGTTCGCGCCCTTCCCGCCGGGCAGGATTTTCATCCGGTCCGACATGGCAGTCTCCCCCGCTACCGGGAGCTTCTCGACATAAAACAAGCGATCCAATACGGCCGCGCCGAGAACCAGAACGCGTCCGGGTTTGTCCGGATTCCGTTGCAGTCTTTCTATCACACTTTGCGGCAAGCTATTCGCAGCCGAGGCTTCAGACATCATCGCTTGTGATCCTTTAAACCTTCCAGTTTTTTCATCTGCTTTCGGAAGGAAAGGTTGCCCATCGCGGCCCAGAAGAAACTGACCGCCATCAGGGCAAACACTCCGCCGAACAAGTAGGTAATCAGATTGACTTCATCGAGGAAGAAGAATTCACCAACCCAGCGAACGAGATAAAACAGGGTGATCATAACCAGCATGTCAAAGCCAAGCCGAGTTGTGATCAATTCGCCCGTGTTTCTCAGGCAGGCAAGCGCAATCAGCAACAACATGACCACCATGCCGGCGTTCAGAAGTTGCACGTTATTGCGGTTCATCGCGGTGAGGTTCTGCAGGTCTTTCTCCCACTCAAACAACCACCAGAACTGAACGTGGAAAACAGCGAGCAGAAAATGCAGTACGCCCTGCACCTTCATCATCCAGTAGTATTTCTTCACAACCACTCCCCCTCGTGAGCGCCGGTCAAAAACTGCTGATTCTCTTTCGGATTTCCTACAGGCTATTCCATGCTTCTAAGTAATTCCCGAATAACAACGAAAACCCTGCTCTCCATGCTATCGCAGAATCGGCATTCTCTCATCCCAGCAGAGCAGACTGTCGCAGAATCACTGATGCTCTCATCCCAGCGAAGGCTGGGATCCAGGCAAGTGTCGAAATAGTATTAAGCTGGGCACTTATGCGACTCTCAATGAACCGTGCTTCTCGACAACAATTAACTTCTTGTAATATAGCAACATGACTGGATCCCAGCCTTCGCTGGAATGAGAGTGTTTTTTGTAATACACGCCGCCTTCACTATAGCAGAGATGCCGGGCCACTTTTGCGTACACCTCTATCCTTCATCATGTCAATCAGTATACCCAGGGAATCAACCTGGCCACACGTTTCCGGTAGTTCACATACTCCGGGAATTTTTCCACCAGCCAGGTCTCTTCTTTCCGTGATTTCAGATCGAAAAAGACAAACATGATTACGGTCAGGATCAACCCGGTCAAACTCTCACGCACCAGCGAAAAACCAAGTGTCGCCACGATGATCGCGGTATAGATCGGGTGCCGGACAAGTCCATAGGTGCAGGACTGAATAAAGGTTGCATTCTCACGTGGTTTCGGGAATGGCGTCAGGTTGCGTCCCAGGCAGATGAGCGCCGCAGTTCCCAATACCGCACCATCCAGCAAGATCAAGCCGCCAATCACCTGCACCCAGCCGGGGAAATCCACCGACCAGATATCCGGCACCCACAGCACGGCTGCGAAAATAACCAGTTGTACCAAGAACCAACCCTCGCCACGTCTGCCCAAGGCTTCCTCAATTAAGAATTAACAATTAAGAATTAACAATTGGTTACAACACAATTCAGATATACTATATAGATAAACGTACATTACTTTATTCATCTTCAAAAGCAATCCCGGGTGCAAGAACCCGGGCCACACGGCCCATGAAAACCTCAATCAATAAATCAGGAATCAGAAATTAGGAATTATAAGATGATATTTTAATGGCCCGGCCAGATGTACGCCGATTGACGCACATGTGGCCGAGCTTCAACAGCTTTTTTTCACTTTTTTCACTGCTCACTTTTTTCACTTCGATTAACCGTGTATCGCCCGGTTATCCACCGCCAGCGCAGCTTCTTTGACCGCTTCGGACAGGGTCGGATGGGCATGGCAGGTACGTGCGATATCTTCCGCGCTGCCGTGGAACTCCATCACCGCAACCGATTCTGCGATCAGCTCGGAAGCACGAGGTCCAAGAATGCCCACTCCCAGCAGGGTATCGGTCTCCGCATCAGCCACAACTTTCACCAGGCCATCGGTAATTCCCAATGCAAGCGCACGTCCGTTACCACGGAAATAGAACTTCCCGGTCTTGACCTTGATGCCTTCTTTCTTGCATTCGTCTTCGGTTTTACCCACACCCGCCAACTCGGGTTCGGTATAGACCACGTTCGGAATGGCGTCATAATTGACATGCGCCGGTTTTCCCGCGACAAGTTCCGCTACCGCCACGCCTTCATCTTCGGCCTTATGCGCCAGCATGGGGCCATGAATCAGGTCGCCGATTGCGTATACGCCTTCAAGATTTGTCTGCCAGTGTTCATCGACTTTGATGAAACCACGTTCGTCCAGCTCAACCCCGGCTTCCTTGATGCCTGCCGTATGCGGATTGGGACGACGCCCTACTGCGACCAGCACCTTGTCGCCTTCGATGGTCTGCTGCTCACCTTTCTTGTCCTCGAAGCTCAATTTGACCTTGGTTTTCAGGACTTCCGCACCGGTCACTTTCGCTTCCAGGTTAAAGGTGATACCAAGATCCTGCAGTGAACGCTGGAGCATCTTGGCGAGCTGCTTATCCGCGAAAGGAACAATCTGCGGCAGCATTTCCACAACCGTTACTTCACTGCCCAGACGCGCCCATACACTCCCCATTTCAAGACCAATAGCGCCGGCGCCGATTACGATCAGCTTTTTCGGAACCTTTTCCATGGAAAGCGCATCGGTGGAATCAATGATTTTGTCATGGTCAAACTTTGTAAACGGCAACTCGGTCGGGATGCTACCCATTGCCAATACGATGGTCTTCGCTTCGAATTCCTCTTTGCCGTCAGCCGAATCAACTTCAACTTTCCCCTGTCCCTTCAAGGTTCCAGTACCTCGCACCACCTTGACCTTGTTCTTCTTCATCAGCATACCGATGCCGTCGGTCAGGGTGTTTACAACTTCCGTCTTACGGTTCATCATGGTCTTGATATCAATGGCAACATCTTTTGCAGAAATGCCATGCGCTTCAAACCCATGATTGGCGTTATGAAACCATTCGCTGGATTCCAGCAATGCCTTGGACGGGATGCAGCCGATATTGAGGCAGGTTCCGCCCAGACGTTCGTTTTTCTCTATCAGTACGGTTTTCAAGCCCAGTTGTGCTGCACGAATCGCTGCAACATATCCCCCAGGACCAGCACCAATGACTGCAAAATCAAACGCTTCCATCCCTTAACACTCCCATCTATAAACGGTTCTTTTTGACTGTTGGAAAACTTCTCCGCCAATATACAAGGCTTTGAATCTTGATTGCTACCTGCCTGTGATCCAAACCAACCTCGGCAAGCCCGTTATTTCCCTATGATTACAAAATCCTGAGGTATCCTTTTCAATAATCTTTGTGATGTTGTTCCGTTGACAGATCACGATAGCCGTAGTACCTTTCGGCTTCTTATAGCAGAACACAGGTCAAGATTGTGCTTTGTTCAGCCATAGCTGATTCAAACATTTAAACCGTACCAGGCAAACGTGTTATTCAACTCGTTACATTTTCTGATCTTCTTCCCCATCGTTGTCATGCTGTATTTCGGCATGCCTGCACGCTGGCGCTGGGGATTGCTGCTTGTTGCCAGTTACTACTTTTATGGTTGCTGGCGTGTCGAATACCTTAGCCTGATCGTCCTTTCAACCATTATTGACTATGTCGCCGGCATCCAGATCGACAAGGCTGAAACAAAGGCAAGGAAGAAACTGTTTTTATCCTTCAGCCTGCTGACCAATCTTGGACTGCTGTTTACCTTCAAGTATTTCAATTTCTTCACCGATTCTGTCGAATCTGTTTTCTCTACATTTAATATCCTGTACCACATGCCTGAGCTACGGGTTCTGCTCCCCGTAGGAATCTCGTTTTATACATTCCAGACGCTTAGTTACACCATAGATGTGTATAAGGGCAGGCGTAGCGCTGAACGGCACTTCGGTATCTTTGCCGTCTATGTCTCGTTCTTCCCTCAACTTGTCGCCGGTCCGATCGAACGCTCCACTAATTTGCTCCCCCAGTTCCATGAAAAGCATTCGTTTTCGAAAGAGCGCCTGTACAGTGGCATTCGGCTTATGCTGTGGGGATTCTTCAAGAAGGTGGTGGTTGCCGACAGGTTGGCCTATTATGTGGACCAGGTATACAATGCCCCAACGACTCACAGCACATCTTCACTGGTAATCGCGACGTACCTGTTCGCCTACCAGATTTATTGTGACTTCTCCGGATATTCAGATATCGCAATTGGCTCTGCTCGTGTCATGGGCTACGACCTCATGACCAACTTCAAGCAGCCGTATTTCTCACGTTCGATCCGTGAATTCTGGAAACGCTGGCACATTTCCCTGTCAAGTTGGTTCCAGGATTATGTCTATATCGGCCTCGGCGGAAATCGTGTCGGCAAGTTCCGCTGGTACAGCAACCTGATGATCACGTTTATGGTCAGCGGTTTGTGGCATGGCGCCAATTGGACTTTCGTGGTATGGGGATTCCTGCATGGCTTCTACCTGATTTTCTCCATCTGGACTACAACGATCAGGAAGACAATTGCTGATGCTTTACGGTTGTCCTCGGTTCACTGGTTGGACCAGGTATGGAAGGTTTTCGTCACGTTTCACCTGGCATTGCTGGCCTGGGTATTCTTCCGTGCCAACAACCTGAACGAAGCATTTTATATCCTGCAACACGGTTTTGCCGGAATGGTAACGGGCGGAGATGTATTCTCACTACAGGAGCCCTTCACACATATTCGTGAGGTCTGGTATATCCTGCTGCTGCTCGTTGTTATGAATGCTTACGACTGGGCACGCTGGCGTGAATTCAGTTTCCTGAACAAACCGTTGGTTATTTACCTGGATATGACGGTACAATTCTGGTTCATTGTTGTATTCGGGATGTTCAACAAAACACAGTTCATTTACTTCCAGTTCTAACTATGTGGAAGAAGATCACATACATAGCCCTCGGCCTGCTTTTCTTCGTTGGATTCGGTGAAGCGCTGTACCGCTTTGACCGGGCCACAGCCATCTTCTCTTCACAGCAGAAGGTTGAACTGGAAAACGAGGCGGCTCAGACTGACTTGATGGTGGATGTACTGAACGGGACATTTATTCCGGATTCAAGCAGTTTGCGTCTTCTCATCATTGGCGATTCACATTTTTACGGCCATAATATTGATGTTGATTCTTCCTTTGCCAAGGTTCTGGAACAGGAGTTGAACAAGGTTGATCTGCCGTTTGAACAGGTTGTCGTTCTGGATGGGACACGCCCGGGGAATAACACCTTCACCAACACCCTGGACTATTACGAACTGGCGCCGAAATTCCAGCCACAGGTTACCCTGCTCCTATACAATACCAATGATGTGTATGGTATCATGGAAAAGAAGGAAAGTGAACAGGACTCAAGTGTAAAAAACAATCTGACTGAGAATGCGGACGCCAACTGGCGGAATCGTCGGAAAGCAAAATCAGAACATGTTTCTCACGACTTCTGGTTGCAGGTTTACAAGGATTTCAGGCTGTTTATCGGCAAGTCGGTTGTCATCAACAAGCTTGTCTCAAATGTGAACCTTGAATTACGTCTGCGCGGTATCGTATTACCGAAGACCGAATTTCACCATATGATTACCAAGTCGCATACAGATTACTATTACGGATGGAAGATGTCCAAGCAGCACCTCGCCAAAATGGCGCAGGATATTCATAACAAGAATGATTTGCTTGTCGTATACATCGTTCCGCAAATGAACATGGTACAAGCGTACCATGTTCTGGATACCGCAGAAAACCGTGTCGTTTCATTGTGTGATTCACTTGATATACCAGCATTTCGTGGTTTTACGCCTTATGCAGACATCAAGAATCGTGACTTGTATCGCATTTCCAAGTATGACAGCCACCCCTCCATTGCCGCACATAAAAAATCCGCCAGACATCTGGCGGATGAGTTGACTCCGATATTGCTGGAACGATTCGGGCACAAGGAAGGAACAGACGTCATTCCTGATTGATCCCCGATATCCCGAACAGCCTTAACACATATCCAGCATCAGTTTTTCCGGGTCTTCGATACACTCCACGATTTTCCTCAGGAACAGCACCGATTCGCTGCCATCGATCAGACGGTGATCATAACTCATGGCGAGATACATCATGGGACGCACCTCGATACGGTCATCGTCACCCACCACAACCGGGCGTTTTTTGATCGAGTGCAGCCCAAGAATCGCGCTTTGCGGTGGATTCAGGATCGGGGTTGATAACAGTGATCCAAACACGCCACCGTTAGAAATGGTAAACACGCCCCCTTGCAAGTCATCCAGGGTGAGTTTTCGATTACGAGCTTTCTCGGCCAAATCGGAAACATCCTTTTCCAACTGGGCGAATGTCTTCTGGTCCGCATCACGTACATTCGGCACCACCAGCCCCTTCTCCGTGCTGACCGCAACACCGATATCATAATAGTTGTTCTGAACGATGTCGTTCCCATCGATAAGCGCATTGACCTGTGGAATTGCTTTCAGAGCTTCCACAGCCGCCTTGATGAAGAAACTCATAAACCCAAGCCGTACACCATGCTTCTCCTCAAACATCTTCTTGTGTTTACTGCGTAAGGCCATGACGTTGGACATATCCACTTCGTTGAACGTGGTCAGGATGGCCGCATTGTGCTGCGATTCAACCAGGCGTTCAGCTACACGCTGACGCAAGGAACTCATCGGCTTGCGGGTCACCTTCTCACTCAAGTCAACAGGTTTTGCTGCCTGGGGAGATTCCTTCGGCAATTCAACCGTCTTGGCCGGTTCATCGGGTACAGGTTTAGGTTCTGAAGCAACTTCTGCTTTTTCCGGTGGATTCTCAAGGAAACGAACCACATCTTCCTTGGTGATACGGTTGTCCTTTCCGGTTGCCGGGATCAGGTTGGGATTCAGGTTATTCTCTTCAACCAGCCTGCGTACTGCCGGAGAGAGCGCATCGAGTTTATAGTCCTTCGCGAGTTTCTCTTTTACCTGGGCTTTACCCGCTGGCGAACTAACTGACGGCCCGGCGCTTTGCGGAACCTCTGGTGCAGGTTTTGCTTCAGCTTTACTTAAGGTTTCGGCTTTCGCGTCTGTATCGATAAATCCGACCACCTGACCGATCTGAACAGTGGTATCCGCTTCCACCTTTATTTCCAGCACACCCTCGGCCTCAGCGGTCACGGGCATGGTGATTTTATCTGTTTCAAGCTCGAACAGTTCTTCATCCATCTGCACCATTTCCCCGTTTTTCTTCTTCCATTCAACGAGGATACCTTCGGTGATGGATTCGCCAACTTCAGGGATCTTGATTTCCGCTTTCATGACTTATCTCTCCCCTAAACCAAATGACAGCTCTTCGGGCAATACCGGGTAATCCTCAAGGAGTTTCTCCTTGCCCAGGGCTGCGTTGATAATCTGTTGTTGTTCCTGACGGTGACGGTGCGCTGATCCGGTTGCAGGACTTGCGGCATACCCACGTCCCACGTAACGGATTCTCATTTCCGGGAACAGGTGATGCAGAAGAGGCCGCATGAAGTTCCAACCGCCACGGTTCTTCGTTTCTTCCTGCACCCAGACAATTTCCTGGATCCAACCGTACTTGTTTACGATTTGTGTCAGCATTTCGTTGTTGAACGGATAGAACTGCTCAACACGCACCAATGCAACATCGTCGATCTTCTGTTCTTCACGAGCTTCGTACAAATCGTAGAACACCTTGCCGCTGCAAAGCACTAGCCGCTTAGCTTTCCTCGGCGGTTTCGGATCATTCAGGATTTCGTGGAACCGTCCATCCGTAAGTTCTTTCACCGGAGACACCGCCAGCTTGTGTCGTAGCAGGCTCTTCGGTGACATGATGATCAGCGGACGCCGGAACGGGCGCATGATCTGGCGACGCAACGCATGGAAATACTGCGCCGGTGTGGTGATGTTGCAGACCTGGATATTGTTCTGTCCACAGGCGGCAAGATAACGCTCCAGGTAGGCGTTGGAATGTTCCGGTCCCATGCCTTCGTAGCCGTGCGGCAGCAGCATAACCAACCCGCTGGTACGGTGCCACTTGGATTGTGAGGAACTGATAAACTGGTCGATGATCATCTGGGCGCCGTTGGCGAAATCACCGAACTGCGCTTCCCACAGGATCAGCATGCCCGGTTCTGCAAGCGAATACCCGTAATCGAAACCTAAAACCGACGCTTCCGACAGCGGGCTGTTGTAGACGCAGAAATGCGCCTGGTCGTTGCTGATATGGTTCAAAGGCTTGTAGGCCTGCATGGTCTCCATATCGTGCCAGACCGAGTGACGGCTGCTGAAGGTGCCGCGTTCGCTGTCCTGTCCGCTCAAGCGAACCGGATGCCCCTCCTGCAACAGAGATCCAAACGAGAGCAGCTCGGCATAGCCCCAATCGACTGTACCGCCTTCCTCGACAGCCTTCATTCGTTCCGGAAGATTTCGGGCGATCTTTTTGTTCAGGTTGAATTCAGGTGGTATGGAATTAAGTCCTTTCGCCACCTTTAGCAGCTCATCCTGCTTGACACCCGTTTCCCAGGGGCCATTGCTGAAGGGTTGATCCAGTCCCTCCCAACGATCCGAAAAAGGTTCCGGGTCGGTCTGAACATAGGAGCTCTTCGCCGTTTCCAGGTCTTCTTCGAGGATTTCGCGCATCTCCTTTTCCGTACGCTCCACATCCTCTTTGCTGATCACGCCTTCATCAAGGAGCTGGCTGGTGTAGATTTCACGTACACTTGGTCGTGCCTTGATCTTCTCATACATGATCGGCTGGGTGAAAGCAGGTTCGTCGCCTTCGTTGTGCCCATGTTTACGATAGCAGACCATGTCGATTACGATATCGCGTCCCCAGGTCTGGCGAAATTTCAAGGCCAGTTCAGCGACATAAACCGCCGCTTCCGGATCTTCAAAGTTCACATGGAATATGGGGGCTTCGACTGTTTTAGCGATGTCAGTGGCGTAGGCCGTAGAACGTGATTCCGAGGGATCAGTAGTAAAGCCGATCTGGTTGTTGATGATGACATGGATCGTACCGCCAACCTTGTAGCCCTTCAGTTGGGAGAGGTTGAATACTTCCGCAACCATCCCTTGCCCGGAAAAAGCGGCGTCGCCATGCATCAGGATGGGAAGCACCTGGCGTCGTGTTTCAGCATCGCCCCACTGGCGCTGTTTCGCACGGGTCCGTCCCATGACCACCGGATCAACCGCCTCAAGGTGGCTGGGATTGGCGGTCAGGGTGAGGTGACTTTTCTTGCCTTCACGGTTAAAATGGGTCGAACTGAAACCCTTGTGATACTTGACGTCACCGTCCCCGCCCCACTCATCCTGCTCATGATCATCCTCGAACTCCTCGAAGATCTGCGCGTAGCCTTTATCCAGGATGTTTGCCAGTACGTTCAATCGTCCACGGTGCGGCATCCCCATGACCACTTCATTGATATCGTAGTCCGGGGTGATCTCGATCATCTCATGAAGCAGAGCGATCAGGGTTTCCGCGCCTTCCAGGGAGAACCGTTTCTGCCCACGGTAGCGTGCCTGCACAAAACTCTCGAACAGCTCGGCATTCACCAGCTTGTTCAGGATGGCGAGCTTTTTATCACGGTCGTATTTCGGATGGTTGCGGTTCGGCTCCATCTCGGCCTGCAACCACCGGCGAATCTGCTTGTTCTGGATATGGGTATACTGAACGCCGATGGTGCGGCAGTAGGTTTCTTGAAGAATACTGATAATGTCACGCAATTTGGCCCGACTGGGACCGCCCAGATGCCCAGTGTCATAAACTGTGTCCAAGTCTGCTTCGGTAAAGCCGAACTGTTCAATCTCAAGGTCAGGATGAGATTCCAGGTTGTTTCCCAGGGGATCCGTCTTCGCGATCAGGTGCCCTTCACTACGATAGGCATAGATCAGGCTGGCGGCCGATGACTGGTTCCGTGCGGCCTGGTTCGCCACGCAGGTACGTGGGCACATCGCCAGGTCGAACCCTTTGAAGAACATCTGCCAGGATTCGCTCAGTGAGCCCGGATCTTCCTGCCACTGTTTATAGAGATCGTCAACATAATCGGCATTCCAACCAGTGACTGCCGGCGCTTTGCGCCCATTGTCACCGGTCTTTTTCTTTTCTGGTACCTTGACGGCCAATTCTTTGCCTCCCACATGGTATGCGTACAATACTGCCCGTTTCAAAGTATGATGCACGTTCCGGCATTGCGTTACCTGTATTATCGCCACTTTTGTCCCGGCGAGCAATGCTCAGAGGATTGCCTCACCAGTCAATTAGGAAAGGTAAACAATCAGGAAAGCGTGGTTCATAAGGGAGACAGCAAGATGACGCGAAAAGGAGACTCAAGTGTTTGCCTTTTTGTCTTCGATAAATTCAAACAGTACAGCAAGCCAACGCCTGGAAACATCTCTATAATATTGTAATTTCACAAATTATAGGCAGACAAGCACTAATGGACCTATAGCTACTCTTGAAAATAAACCGTCATGATAGTATCCGACGAACGATTCATAGGTGACAGGGAAGAAGCCTATGGAAAAAGGGGACAGTTTTCTTTTCCAGGAGCAAAGCTTTCCCGCTGTGAGCATGGACCGGGAAAGGTGGCTGTACCCTTTTTCTTGCGAGCAGGCAGGAATCACACGGAAAAGGGGACAGTTTTCTTTTCCAGGAATACTTCAGAAATATTCTGTATAAGCGCGAGGAAAAGGATCCCGTCCCCTTTTCCCGGCAATCTCTATTATGACGGAATAAAATCGAGAACTGCTATATACAAAAAACTGGCAGAACGGAGTCCAAGGACTTGTTTCCTCGAAAATCCTATCTGTAATTTAATAGAGGAATTGATGTAATGATGCTGCCATGAGCACGGAGAAACACATGCGACTCATACAAAAGTTATTTCGTGGGGTTAGTGCGCTTTCTTTTCTGGTAAGGCCGCAAGTATCGAGACATATCATCTTCAGGTCAGGTATGTCTTCTTTTAACCCTGATTTTCATCTTAATCTTGCATTGAATTGGCTTTCTACTGCACACAAACAGTCTTCTAATGATGGTGTTTGTGCATGGTTTTCCCTTTTGGGTGGCTGGTCCGGCGCTTATCCTGAAACAACAGGATACTTGATTCCTACCCTGCTTCACTATTCAGATTACTTTGACAAAGCAGATTATCGCGCGTGCGCGCAACGGATGGCCGATTGGGAACTGGGCATTCAGCTTCCCAGTGGTGGGGTGCGTGGTGGGGTGGGATTAAACGACTATCCTGTCGTGTTCAATACGGGCCAGGTCATGTTTGGCTGGAATGCGATTTATGAGCGCACTCATCAGGATAACTGTCTTGAAGCTTCCATCCGTGCCGGGAAATGGCTCAGAGATGTTCAGGATGAAGATGGGGCATGGCGCGCGCATACGTTTCAGAATCGCGTTCACAGTTACAATGTCCGCACTGCCTGGGCACTCCTTGAAACCGCGCAGCTCTCGCAACGACAGGATTTACATGAAGCTGGGGAACGTGCAATTACATGGGCGCTGAAACACGCCCAGCCCAATGGCTTCCTAAAACATATGGAATTCTACGAGGGACAAACCGCCCCCTTTACTCACACGCTTGCTTATACCTACCGTGGTCTTCTGGAAGCTGCGACCTTTCTACCGGATCTCCAGGAAGAACTGACATCCAGAGTCATGCAGGCCATGCTGCAGCTATACAAGGCAAACAGGACCAGGATAAAGCAGACAGGTTTTCTATCCGGTCAGATTCACCCCGATTGGACAGGAAATTCCCGTTATGTCTGCTTGACTGGTTCTGCACAGATAGCGATTATCTTTTTCAAACTGGCTGAATTAACCGGCAATGAAGTACTTCGTGAAGCGGCCGAGAATCTTGTGCGGTTTGTTGCCTCAACACAGATTACAGACGGTCCTCCTTCGGTACGAGGTGGAATCGCAGGATCATGGCCGATCTACGGAGCCTATCTTCCCTATGCGTATCCGAACTGGGCTGCAAAATTCTTTGTTGATGCCCTGATGCTCTACCTGCGTTTTCCACAGCAGAATGAAGAAAGCAGAAAACGTGCGGAGATGACAAAGCGCTAGCATGAAAAAGTTTGAATGCTACTGCCAGCTCCAGTGGTCCATTGCCACACTTGGCAGGTTACAGGAAAGACATGAGTATTCACAACCTGAAACGAAGCCTTCGATCACGTCTTGGTATAGGCTGGGGTTTGAAGAAAAAGCTGCGTATACGCTTCAAACCACTGGTGCTCAAGTTGAACGGTACCTTTACCACGAGTGAGTTGATCGATCACCTTGCTCAGACGCTGCCCCGGGATTTTGAGATTCTGTTTATACACAGTTCCTATGACGGCTTGATGCCGATGTACCGTGACGCAGTTTTCAAGCTGCTGAAAGCATTGCAGGATTTTGTCGGTCCGGATCGCACTCTTGCCATGCCGGCGTTCTCCTTCGGTGATGGCCCTGTAAGTTGGGGGGACTGGTATCGTGAACATCCCCTTTTTGATCAGGTGAAGACCACATCGCAGATGGGGTTGTTGACGGAGTTGTTCAGACGCCAGAAATCGTCCCTGCGCAGCCTGCACCCGACTCATTCCATCTCTGCCATGGGCCCGTTAGCAAAAGAACTGACGGCCAGCCATCATCTTGCGGAAACTACGTTCGGGTATGGAACTCCCTACGATATCATGGCAACGAGAAAGACGGTGATCCTTGTCCTGGGCGCCTCACCCTATCTCTACCTTACCCTGGTGCATCATGCTGAGGATTTGCTTGGAGAACGCTTCCCGGCGTTTGCAGGTGCAGAAATGATCCCGGTTCAGCTTCGAAACGCTCAAGGTGAAGAGATTCCCTATTCCTTGCGCCATATCCGGTACAAGGGGTCACGGAACATGAATCGGCTCCCCAACCTGCTCGGGAAACAGACCATTTCAACCTGGAAATTCCACGGAGTCCCGCTTGCGTGGGCGTGGGCCAGCGATATCAGCAACGGCCTGCTGAAAGCGGCGGAAGCGGGAAAAACGATTTATCAATAATAGATTTCTAATCCCCGCCAGTTGTACTTCTTCACAACTCTTCTCACTTTGACTGGGTGGCCCGATTTTGCCTGGCGATAATCTTGATATCCTTGATGCGCTTGACAGAGAAAACAAGGCTTTCACACTTATCAGGAGTTGATAAGCAAAGGCGGGAATGTGATTGAACCTGAACACCAAACAATGCGGCAAATTCTGGTCTTCCGCACAATCCCGACTTTCCTCCTGCCCCTCACTGAATACAACCTTTCGCCAGTAGTACATACCAAAGAAAGGAATTCAGTATACCAACATGGGAAATCGGGCCACCCAGGCTTGCTGGAGTTCCTGAACCGGTGGAAGAAAACCGATTAGACAACTTTGGGACTTTTAAACTTTGTAACTTTCAAACTCTCAACAACCATATCACATACTTACATCAGCCCCTCATACACATCCGTCCTGCGTCCTTCGAACAGGTGGTTGTATTCGGTCATCCATTTGTTGTCAGCTTTTGCGATATCCACTTCCACAATCCCGACATGGTGTTCATCGCTACGCGCTTGCATCAGCAGTTCGCCCTTTGGATCGAGGACCTGGGAGTAGCCGGTGAAGGTCAGGCTGCGGTCGGTACGTTCTTCGGTGCCGTAACGGTTACAGGTGATAGAATACACCGCATTCTCCACACTCCGCGCGAACATGGCGCGTTGGCAGAATTGAAGGACGAGATTCGAGGGATGGGCCAGGATCTGCGCGCCTTTGATGGAGAGCACACGTGCCGTTTCCGGGTACACCCAGTCGAAGCAGATCATCATACCCACACGTCCGGCTGGCGTTTCAACGACCGTGGGCGGTTTATCTCCCGGTGTGAACAGGGTGGTTTCTTTGCTGAACAGGTGAATTTTACGGTAATTGACAATCTTGCCGCCAGGTTGGGCCAACAGGCAGGAATTGTAGAATTTCTCACCATCTCGTTCCGGATACCCGATGACCAGAGTGATCGAATACTTCTCCGCCAGTTCCAGCGCCAGTTCTGAAGTTGGACCGTTGTCGAACGGTTCAGCCAGATCGCCCAGCTCATCCTTATCGATAAAATCGTAACCTGAAACGCACAGCTCGGGGAAAACCAGCAGGTCAGCGGCCTGGGCGGCTTCGGTAAAGCGTGTGATGACTTTACGGTTCAAATCGCCGTTGCCGAACTCCGGGGCGAACTGCGCGTACCCGATACGTTTGATGGTCGTGCTATCCATGAGAGTTTCCCTATTGCTGCATCACTTTTCTGAAAATGCGAACTGCTTTGCGATCAGTAAAATAACCGCATTCTGTTGATCATGCTAATGCAAGTGGCTCAAAGAAAACAGAAAAGCCCCCTGAACGGAGGCCAATGATGCATCCCTAAGCCGGATCCCGGCCAGGCATGGCCGGGCTACGGTTTACAAATTCGCAACTCTTCGTGCGGCTTCAGCGATACGTTCCGGCGGTTCGGCGGTGTAGCAGAAGCGAGCCCAACCGTTGTAATCATTCCCGAACGCTTCCCCTGTGGACAGCACCACACCGGCATCGAGCATACGTTTTAGTTTCTCGTCACCGCTCAATCCCTGCCATCGATCACGCAAGTCCAGGAATACATAGAAGGAACCTTCCGGCGCCAGGTAAGGAACCGTGCAGTTCTCTTCCACAGCTCTCAAACCTTCATGATAGGCGATCTTCAAGCTGTTGATAATCACCTCGCTACGTTCCAGGCCACGAATCCACTGAACCTGCGCCAGACGGTTCGGCTCATACCCCACCCCCACATGAGATGGATTCAGCGCAGCAATCACCCCCTGTGGCGCAGCGACACAACCCAGCCGTAATCCCGCTCCGGCATACGATTTGGACATGGTAAAGATGGAAACAGTACGTTCATACATGCCGTCCAGCGTACCTATTGAAATATGGGGATCATCTGACCAGACGAAATCTTCGTAGGCTTCATCGGACAATACCCACAGATCATGCTTTTGAGCATATTCCGCGATGGATTCCAGATGCCCACGTTTCAACTGTACCCCGGAAGGATTATTCGGGCTGTTGAAGTATACTGCTACTGTTTTATCGGTTCGGTAAGTATCCAGCATCTCCGCCATCGCCTGTGTATCTGAAGGATCAGGCAGACGATCAAAAGTCGGCACTTCCACCAGTTTCACCCCGGCAGTCGATGCAACCACACGGAGGATTGCCCAATAAGGCGCCAGGGTCAGGATTTCATCGCCGGGATTCATCAGCTTGCTCATGGTAAGGAAAAGACCGCCGGTCGCTCCGAACACAAGCTGAACTTCCTGTGGCCCGGAAAGCGGAAGTTGATTTTTCGTGGTCAGCTTTTGAAAGAGCCGATTTCTGAGTTCGATCTCCCCCTGTGTAGCGCCATAACGGGACAGACGTTCGTTCCAGGGCTC
The DNA here is from genome assembly GCA_963669175.1 of bacterium. Taxonomy (GTDB): domain Bacteria; phylum Electryoneota; class Electryoneia; order Electryoneales; family Electryoneaceae. The sequence continues at coordinate 2,878,782 of OY769902.1, read as the reverse complement.
CGACTCCAACGGCTGATTCAATTCTTTCGGAAGGTCAAACCAGGTATCACCGACATGAAGAGCAATCAACGCATCCGGGTCACTACTGGCCTTGATTGCTTCTTCTATCTGGTTGAATAATGTTGGTTTAAAGCTGTTATCCTTGTATGTATGCGGGCGACTCATCGCTCCTCCTTTTGTAGTATTCTAACGATGCTCGAACATACATGACAGAATAAAAAATACCAACATATTGAGTAGTTCTCTGAAGTCCACGCAATTTCGAATGGGCAACTGGATTTACCTCGGTAGGCACTCCTTATTGGCGTAACTGTCGAGTCAATGCGTTTTAATAGACCATACTCTCTTAGCAGGCTTTAGCCTGCTCCTCTTAGCCCCCGGCTTCAGCCCTGTCTCTTACCCACATCCTCTGAAAGCTTTATCAGCAAAAGGATTGTGGACATCGCATTTTTAGAATCCCGGCGGGATTCCCTATTTTAGCATAGTGTACAGGCCGTCTGTTTGGCCTGTACACTATGTCAGGATTTCTAACGAACAATCAACCCTGGAAGGGTTGCATAATGAGCAGTCAATATTAGTTTATTCAATTATTACAGGTAATAACGTAATTTATATCCTTTATAAATCAATTGGGTGTAAATTATACGTTATGCAACCCTTCCAGGGTTGAGATAAGGTTTGATCTTTTTCGTAGGGTAGACGCTAAACAGACAGCGTCTACCCTACGCTAAAATATACCACCCCCTCTGGGGTGGCAGAAACACGAAGATGTGAGCAAGAGACAGGGCTTCAGCCGGGGGAACAGCTAACAAATCATTACCAAGCGCCCTTCAGGGTGCTTTCCAGAATCATACTTGGATCACAAGTGAAAGCACGCTGAAGCGCGCTCTTCCATTTGGATAGAATCACCCACCCGGCTAAAGCCGGGTGCTAAGAGGAGCCTGCTAAAGCAGGCTAATCATCCTCAGATTACGTTAGACACGATACCAACTGCACTAATTGCGCTAGACACAATACCATCTGCACCAACTTCGGAGGAAATAGCAGAACACACTATGCGATAAAATAGTAAAGCTTATGGATAATCTTGCCGATAGGATAATTGAGGGTGACCATCGACCTGTTTCGTTGTTGTGGCTTGAGGTACAAGTCAACGGAGCGAACGATGGCAAGCGAATCCATGATTATTTCAGGACGTATGTCCGCCGGAGTCCGGAGCGCCGGATTCCAGGCTGGGCTTTCTCCGCTCCTGAACCGCGCCATCTCGACCATACCCGACGATGAAGAAGTTTGCCCCAAGTGTGGCGGGCATCCCCCCTATTGCTGCGGCTATCAGGACAGCGCTTCCATCTCTTCCAGCGCCTATGAACGGTATCAAAGCGCACTGAACAACCAACAAAACGACGACGAAGAGAAAGATGATGCTGCAAGCCTGATTAGCCAACCTGAACAGACTCAACAGGACGACCAGGCTGAAGCACAACCGGGGTTGACATCCATCAGCGACTCCTATTCTCAATCCTCTGAACCGGATGTCAGTCTTTCTCCAATAGACAATACGTCAGACGAGAAGACAGATAAAACAACCTCAAGCGATGATGAGGAAAAATCGGGATCATCAAAAACACCAGCCACCAGCCAGGAATTATCCAAGGACGAAGCAAAAGAAGTCGAGGAACTGAAAAAGCGTGACACGGAAGTTCGTCAGCATGAACAGGCTCACCTGGCCGCAGCCGGACATCTAGCCAGTGGCGGCGCACAGTATGATTATGAAAAGGGTCCGGACGGACGTCAGTACGCGACAGGCGGCCATGTCAGTATTAGTGTCGGCGGTGGCGATGAACCGGAAGAACGCATGCGAAACGCCCAGCAGGCGGAACGTGCGGCTCTTGCCCCCGCTGAACCATCGGCGCAGGATCGTAAAGTTGCTGCCGAAGCCCGCCAGGTCGCCACCGAGGCCCAGAAAGAAATCAATGATGAACGCGCTTCTCAAGCAACGGAATCCGAAGAAACAAGCCAAACAGGCGCAGATCAGACAGAACAGGCAGATCCGGCAGTTAAAAAGACTGAACCGGAAGAAGATACATCACGGAATGGAATCACTTCACCGTCAGAATCCGAAGAACAACCTGAAGAATCAACCTATCCGGCAGTCGCACCAGTTGATGTCAATCCATTTGCGATAACAGATCCCGCGCCTTCGCAGCCTCAACCAGGCGACACATCGGAGCAGCCCACATCGGCCATGGGGGTTCAGGACGACACATCTCCGTTCTCGCCCATCGAATCCTATAACAGGCAATCACCGGCTGCTGATGCTTTTGGCGAGAATGAAAATCATGCAACATCTGATGATCAGGGCAATCAAAACGGGATCATGTCAGGCAATCAGAACGGCGGCTCCGTTGGGCAGGCTGCAATGGGTAACGGCGTCATCCAGGCAAATTCCATGCAGCAATCAGGAATGATACTTGATGAAAACGGTCCATTAAAACGAGCCGCTGAATCGTATAGACGCAACAGCAATTCCACCTCTTCTTCTCGTCCTTCCACGAAAAAACTGGCCGAGTTTCCCCCTCGAAGCGGCGCATCTTTCAACCGAGTCGCATGAGCAGCATTTCACCGGGAATTTTTCGTATCTTAAATGATACTGTCTAACTTTCCAAGTGAAAATACAAGATGCCAGTACTACCGGTTTCCATACCTCCTTTGATCAGCGCCGCCTTCCTTTATTCGCTGGCTCTCGTTGCCCTTTTTTCACGTAAGGGCGATCATATGTGGAAGCTGTTTTCAATCTTCTGTTTCATGCTGGGAACCGCATCGTCATTCGTATTTGCTGCAACAAGACTTGAAAATATTGATCACGTCAACACTGTTATCAGGTTTGCCCCCTTCTTTGCTTTATTATCCGCACTTTTCGCTGTCTATTATTCTGCCATGCTGGCACGCTACGAACAGGAGTTCACCATATTCGGACGCCATATCGGTGTTTCAATGGTCAGTGGTGAATTGCTTACCATGTTCGGGGTCAGGATTCCGCTACGTTATTATTTTACTGGCATGATTGTCATCGCGTCAATCATTCTAGCCCTGCTTCTCAGCACAGACTGGTTTATTTCAGGTATTACGGTAAATCCTCACGCAACTCACGTTTATAAAATCGAATATGGGCCATTGGTCTATTTTAGCTTTTTTATTCTCTGCGTTGCTATAACCAAAATCATGTATATTTTAAGTTATGCCTATCGAAAATCTGACAGCCGTTCATACAGGGAATTCCTGGCGTTGAATCTCATCGCGTTCGGCTTGATTTATGGTCCGGCAGCTTTACTCTTCGTAATTCTTCCTTTGATTTTCGATTCTTCCACTCAGATCTATCCATTCACAGCCTTTCCGCTTGCCGTGTTGCTCTTCTACATCGCGATTGTACGATACCAGTTCGCCCGGGTTGATGAGATGAATTTGCTACTGGAAAAACGTGTAGAAGAGAGAACCGAGCAGTTGCAGGACGCCCATGCTCGAATGGCACAGGCAGAAAAGATGGCCTCACTTGGTCAACTGGTCGCAGGTGTTGCGCATGAAATCAACACCCCCATGGGGGCAATTCGCTCCATGCATTCGACATTACGTACAGCAATTGAACACATCAATGAAATCGGCAATTGTGCTGACCTGCAATCTGAAACTGAACATAAATGGCAGGCTAATATGCAGGTGATCAATGATGCAAACCGTGTCATTGCTGACGGTAGTGATCGTGTAGCTCGCATCGTCAAACAACTCAAGTCTTTTGCCCGACTTGATCAGGCTGAACTGCAACGCGCGGATCTTCACGAAGGTATCGAGAGTACCCTGCAACTGATTCACCATGAGTTGAAAGATAAGGTCAAGGTTGTAAAAGAATTTGGCGACCTTTCACCGGTCCCCTGTTTTCCGGCTCAGTTAAACCAGGTTTGGTTGAACCTCATCGTTAATGCAGTCCAGGCATTCCCCGAAGGGAAAGGCATCATTACAATCCGTACCAGAGAGGACAAAGAAAACGTAACGGTTCAGATTGCTGATAACGGTCATGGGATTCCGAAAGATAAGCTTAGCCGGGTGTTTGATCCGGGGTATACTACCAAGGGTGTAGGCGTCGGGACAGGATTGGGACTGGCGATCTGTTACCGGATTTTGCAGGATCATCACGGACAAATCACTGTTTCCAGCGAAGAAGGAAAAGGCACGACATTTACGATTCAGCTTCCCAGGGATCTTGATATCATTCTCAACAACAAAAAAAACGGCTCACTGGGGTAGTGGATCGGCTTGCTTGTATACTCCCTATACACATAGCTGTTATCGATTTAATTCCGTTATAATGGAGATTGCCGGGAAAAGGGGACGGGATCCTTTTCCTCGCGCTTATACGGAATATTCCTGAAGTATTTCTGGAAAAGGAAACTGTCCCCTTTTCCGTGTACTTCCTGCCTGCTTTCAAGAAAAAGGGTACAGCCACCTTTCCCGGTCCATGCTCACGCCGGAAAGGCTTTACCCCAGGGAAAGGAGGCAGTCCCCTTTTTCCAAGCATTAACCATCTGCATCAGGAAGAAGCTGATGCAGCGGCGGCTGAAGAAACCGCGGCCGCAACCGAAGCGATAACTGCTGCCTGAACTTCCTGAATTGCCTGCGCTACTGGTTCTGCCGCTTTTGTCTCTTTTGCAATCTGTTTCATTCTTTTTGTCGCTTCTTTCCTGACTTCCTTGTCAAACAATTCTTTTGCCAGGTTGCAGGTATACGCAAGGCTTATCAATGCGGCCATGTGATCATCCGGTTGGCTTCCCTGAAGGATAATACTGTCCAGCTTCTGGCGGATTTCCAGTTCAGGCATCGGATTTTCAGTAGGGTAATGCTTCACATCGAACAGCCATAACACCTTGTCCTCTTCCACCTTAACAATATTTTTTTCCACCAGACGATTTACCATGATTTCTTTCAGCTTTTTCATCTTGCTTGCCAGTTTCTGCACCCAATAGTTAGGCTTGCGAGTCTTCTTAGCTGAAGTGATCAGGTTGAGCGCTTCATCAAGCTGAGCATCACCTGTGGGAGTACTGTCCAAAACAATGACTTTTTTATTATCCATTGTCAGCTTGTTCAGCTGAAAGAGCTCGATCAATAGGGCTCCCGGAATAGCAAGCTGCAACGCGGTGCCTTCGGCTACCCATTTTCCTGTTTCATCATTCAGGGCAAGCAGTACAAATTCTTCTGCAAGATTCAACTTCATATCAATACCTCGACTCAATAATCTTTTGCAGGTTTTCCAAATCTTTACTCAGCTCGAGGTCGGCCTGGTATGCAACCATGCCGGCGGCAATCATCATCGTACCGGAATTTGTAGAGGCCTGCATTGAATGTAGAATCGTTGTTGCCTTGTTGTGTTCAATAAACTCAAAACTGATATTCGCGCTGAAATCAGAGTGATCCATCAAAACACGCATCTTCTTGAATGGGACAAACTCATCAACGACGCCTACCAGTTGAAAGCGGCTTCCCATCAATTTATAAAAAGCGACGTATTTTGCTCCCTTTTCCATCGGTCCCTGGGAAAGCTCATCAATGCTCTCCAGCCCCGCAATCCAAAGCTTCATTTTCTGGGGATCAACAAAGAAGTCGAATACAACATCAACCGGACGGTTAATCGTGATAGCGTTCTGCTCGGTCCTGAGAGTTACTTCCTCAGGTTTACCGATTGTAGGCGCGGCATCAATTATTACTTTGCTGACGTAGAACAGAGTTTTCGGATTGGCGAGTTCAGCCACCAGTTTACGCATGGGTAACTGAAAGCCACGCGCGTCTGCCATCCGCTTCATTTTCAATAGAGTTGCATAACCTGCTGTCAAACCAGTAGCTATAAGAAGTATAATGATGCTGAGAACCACAAACTGGCGCAGGTTTTTCATGAAAAATCCTTTCTATCCAGATGGATCAATTCACTTCAGAGTCGGTCCACCGGTCACGCGATCCCATGCTTTCTTTTATACTCCAGCCAATTACGTTTCAATTCGACAAAGCTCTCAAAATCAGGTTGCTGAAGAAACGGATTCGTCTCACGTTCGTTTGCCACTGTCGATGAAGGTTGTACACCGACATTGTGCCCCGGAAATATACGAGTTTCATCCGGCAAGGTCATCAGTTTCTCGTGGATCGAATCATATTCCTGCCGTGCATCTTCACCGTACCCGGTTCCGCCGACTTTACCCACAAAAAGCGTATCGCCGGTAAATACAGCATTGTTCACCAGGATGCAAATAGAATCTTCCGTATGACCGGGGGTATGCAAGATGTGAATGTTCAGACTTCCCATCGGGAAAACAGCACCCTGCTCGATTCTCTTGTCTGTGCGAGGATCCGCGTCGCCAAAGGCCAGCGCTTCAACCCCACTCAACTGAAGCATCGTTTCGTTGCCATTGCTGTGATCATGGTGCCGGTGAGTATTCAGCACATAGTAGACCTTCAACTTATTTCTTGTGATGAACTCAAAAACTCGTTCAGGGGCATACGAGGGATCTATAATCAACGCCAGTCTGGATTCTTCATCAGCTACGACATAGGCGTAATTACGATCTCCACCTGTCAGAATCTGCCGGACGAGCATCAGTACCTCCACTGTTTTTAATAATGAAAGAATACGATGATTGGCACTCAAGTGCAATCCCGCCGGAACGAGTCATGAAATTCCACCCCTCCCGGGGCGGGCTGAAAAATTGCCGTTTTCTCAATGAATCTGGGACTCTATCTTGAGGGCATGAAAGAACTGAACCAAGGACCTGAACAACCCGTGATTGAATTGCAGGATGTCAGCCGTGTATACGGTCACACGACCAAGCCTGTTTATGCGCTGAACCATGTCTCGCTGGAGTTGCCTTCCGGAATTACGTTTATAACCGGACCTTCCGGGTGTGGCAAGTCTACCCTGATCAACCTGCTTGGCGCGTTAGACCGTCCGGATTCGGGGCGGATCAGGGTAGCTGATACCTGGTTGAGTGATCTCGCAGATAAAGATATTGATGAATATCGACGTCATACCGTAGGCATTGTTTTTCAGTTCTTCCACCTGATTCCAACCCTGACGATCCTGGAAAATGTATCCCTGCCAGCAGAACTGGCCGGTATTCCTTTCAAACAAGCGAAGGCCAAGGCAGAAACACTTCTGGAGCGTGTTGATCTGCTTGATCGTGTCAGCCACCGGCCCCACGAGCTTTCCGGCGGCGAGATACAGCGTACTGCAATAGCGCGTGCGTTGATCAATGATCCGGCCGTGATCCTGGCGGATGAACCGACCGGGAACCTGGACAGCACAGCCTCACATCGTGTGATGACACTTTTCCGAACCATTGCTGGAGAAGGCATTGCGTCTGTGCTGATCGCCAGCCATGACCGTGAGATGTTCCAGTCCGGCGACCGTGTTCTGAAACTCCGTGACGGGAAACTGGATCACTCATGAGACCCCTGCTGCGACTGTTTATACGAGGCTGGCTGGCTCGTCCCGGAAGAACATTACTGGCTATCGGTGGCGTTGCGCTGGGCGTTGCGGTGCTGCTGGCTGTTCGCGTGGCAAACTCATCCGCTATTGAAGCCTTTGGCCGTAGTCTGGAGCTGATTGCCGGACGGACAGATGTGGAGATTTACGCCGAAGGGGAAGGACATATCCCTCCCGAGCTTTATACCTCGCTGGCACGTTGGCCCGGAATACATTCTGCCGCACCGGTATATATCAGGCGCGCACGAGCCGGCGCTCAGGAACGTATCGTCAAGCTGATGGGTGTAGACCTGGCCCGTGACAGTGACCTTCGTCCCTGGTATAAGGCTGAACTGGCAGATTCAACCCAACCGCTTGTCATCTTCACGTCACCGAATTCAGCTCTACTGTCCCCTTCGCTGGCAGAGGAACTCGGGGTTACGATTGGTGACCGTTTTCCACTCTTTCACAGTGGAAAGAGTGATACGCTTCAACTTCTGGGCATCCTTGAAGGTGAGACAGTATCCAAGGCGCAAATCGCCGACCTGATCATTATGGATCTGCCCCGCGCATGGCGCCTGACCGATGATTGGGGCGCTATACACCGTATCGATATCCTCTTCAATAAGGGTGTCAATCAGGATTCCGTGCTGGCCGCAGTCAATCGTTTTCTGCCTCCCGGCATCACAGCAAAAGCCGCCGGCTGGCGGCGTCCCCAGGCGGAGAAGATGCTCGCTTCATTTCGCTTGAACCTGACAGCGCTGGCATTTGTAGCGCTTCTCGTTGCCGGATTCCTTGTCTACCAGACTGTAACCGCTGCGGCTTTGCAAAGGCGAAGGTTGACCGGCATTCTGCGAGCTGTTGGATCGGGACGACGCTTTGTTGTGAAATTCTATTTGCTCGAAGGAATCGCCCTTGGGATACTCGGCGCACTGTTTGGTGTACCGTTGGGTTTGCTGTTCGCCCGTGGTGCGGTTCGTGCAGTTCAAATCACCGTAAGCACACTCTACCTGCTTGAAGGCGCGCAAGGCTGGTATGTCACTTGGGGCGAGATCGCTACCAGCGCCGCGCTTGGGATTGTTGTCGCGATTGCCGCTGTTACCCCGGTAGCCTTTGAGGCGGCGCGAGTGCCGGTACGCGACAGCTTCTCACGTCAGGTGCTGGAAGACCGGATGCGTCCGGTTATCCTTCTGCTCGGCGGAATCGGATTTGTCCTACTCGGCACGATACTGGCCCGTTACCCCTTCCCTGCTTTCCCGGTGATAACCGGGTATGGCGCCGCGGCGGCCTTTGTATTCGGGGCGGCGCTTATGACTCCCTGGCTGCTGGGAGCTGGCTACAAGATTCTTTCCTGGACCGGCATCGCAAAGCTCGGCGCCCAGGTAAACATGATGCTGGGAGTGCTGGTACGTTCACGTCACCGTACTGCGCCCGCTGTCGCAGCGCTGGCGCTCGCGGTTGCCATGTGGCTTTCCGTGGACATGATGGTTAAATCCTTCCGAAATACCGTAGACATCTGGTATAAAAACACAATCACCGCAGACCTTGTGGTTACCGGTTCCGGTTCTTTTGAGCTGAATAAAGGTGAATTGATACCGGCCTATGTTCTGGACAATTTGCTGACCAACGATCAACTGGCGGACATCGACTGTTTTCGTACCGTTCAGCTCAAAGCTAACGATCATGATGTCCGTATGGCCATGACTCGTATGGTTTCCGTCGCAAAACAGCAACGGCTGCAATTCCTTGAGACGCTTCCTGATCAGTCGCCATACGAGTCGCTGCTACGTGGAGATCCGGCCTGCATTGTTTCAGAGACCATGGCCTTTCATCAGGGCGTCTCACCCGGCGACAGCATTACCGTTGAGACGCCAACCGGTCCGCAACGCCTGTTTGTTACCTCTATCTATTATGATTACTCAACCGACTCCGGGTTGATCCTGGTAGATCGTGCCTGGTTTGCGGAACACTGGCGTGATGACCGTCCGGTTTCCATTGCGATCTACATCCCGGACGAAATGAGCATTGATGAAGGTCGAAAGCTGGTCGAATCTCTGCTCCCCCCGGAACTGGATCTGGATGTCCGGACCAATGTTCAGCTACGCCGTGCCGTGTTGGATGTGTTTGATCATACCTTTGCGATTACCTACGCTTTGGAAGCGGTGGCCATTATTGTAGCTCTTCTCGCGGTCAGTGGCGGCATGGCGGCGATTGTCACCGAACAGTCCCGTGAACATGCGATCATCCGTGCGATTGGCGGTTCACAACGTCAGCTCATCGGACGTATCCTCGCGGAATCAGGTCTATTGGGCTTGGCAGGCTGGCTGCTGGGCGCTGTACTGGGCATTATTCTCAGCCTTATCCTTATCTATGTTATCAACAAATACAGCTTCGGCTGGTCCCTGAGTCCGCAAATTCAATGGGGCCAGATCGGGCTGGCGGGTGGCCTGATGATTCTCAGCGCCCTGTTTGCCGGACTGATGCCCGCTTTACGCGCCTCAAAAGTCGAAATCGCTCAGCAGGTCAGGATGGAGTATGAATAGGATCTGCGAAAAATCCGGTACAGCTACCTTTTCGAAAACTCTTCATTCAAAGTCCTGATTTGATATAGATGAAAAGGTAGTAGTCTCATTTTTCGCTGCCACTCTGTCATCCCGGAAACGCTGTCGTTTAGCGTTGTCCGGGATCTCCTCCTCTGGATTCCTTGCGATTGTTGGTTCATCGAGACGATCACCTAGCCCGAATATTTCATGAACGAAACATGGATAATCATCTTAACACATTTCATATCAACACATTACAACTGATTCATACAGCATTTTTCAGGGGACAGTTTGCTCCGGTATCCCTTTGCGTGTCTATTCCCTGTTTCGCTGGCAATATGAGGCTGAGTATCGGCAACCGCCCCGGCAGGGGCAACCTGTATTAGCCCCGGGCAGCCGCCGTCAGTTTGGCGGCTACCCGGGGAGATAATGCGCACCATATATTTACTCCGGAAGGAGTAACCTGATAAATATCAAAAGTATACAGTGGAAATATTCAGGCAACCCGCTGCCGGGGTTGGCAAGTAGCGTACATCCTATTCCCACCGTGAGCGCCAAACAGACGGCGCTGGACGGTGGGCTAATACAGAGAACCACTGCCGTGGTTCTTGTACTGGCCGTTCCATCAAGTATCACATTGAAATTGCCAGTGGTGAAATCTTCGGGCTAGTGGACCGGAATGAGTATCCCTGAAAATAAGAATCCCCCTCAAGTATGGCCTCTGCATTTTGAATGATGTATTTTCATTCACCATGAGTTGTTTACATCTTTCATAAAATCAGGGAACCGATCTGATGATACAGGAAGTGAAAAAACTCGCAGCCCTGTTGCCCCCATCCTGCCAGCAAGTGTTGAAAAAAATCTATTTCCCGATAAAGATCAGAGCTGGGAAATTTGTATCCGAGGAAAAGGAATTTCAGATGCTCGGACGCTGGGTGAAACATGGCGACTGGGTGCTGGATATCGGGGCCAACGTGGGTACCTACACCCTGCGTTGCTCCTCATTGGTTGGTCTGAAAGGACGTGTCTTCTCCTTCGAACCCATTCAAGATACATTTGAACTGTTGACCGCGAATGCGTCCTATGCACGCTACAAGAATATCACCCTGTTCAACGTCGCAGCCTCTGACAAGGTAGACCTCGCCAGCATGGATGTTCCCGCTGCGAAAGACACCGGGATGAGTGACTTTTACCGTGCCCAGATCACAAAGGATGGTGGAAAATATTCGGTCCTCACCCTGAACACTGACGCCTTGAAATTTCCGCATCGTATCAAGTTGGTCAAAATGGATGCCGAAGGCCATGAACTCCAGATTCTTAAAGGCATGAGGAACCTGATTAAAAGGGACAAACCGATCTTTATTATTGAAGACGATACCGAAGGTGTGGAAGAATTCCTCGAAAAACATGGCTATTCCGCCACACGATACCCCGGATCATGGAATGTGGTTTATACGGCAAATTAGGGCGTTCTCATTCATACTGCTGATAGCGCTTACATGCGGCACCGCATCCTTTGCCCAGGAAGGCCAGTTCGCGGTGCCTGAGCCCGGTTACAACTGGAATTTCCCGGTCGATCATGCCGCGCACCCGGACTACGCGCTGGAATGGTGGTACTACACCGGGCATCTGCTCAAGACTGGAGCCGACGCTTCCAACCCGGACAACTGGTATCATCTCCAGCTCACTTTCTTCCGTAACCAACTCCCCGGACAACAGAGCGGTTCCCTCTACTTCGCCCATTTAGCCATGAGCGGGCCGGGAATGCCGTTTGGATTTGATGAAAAGATCGCTCGGGGCACCCTGGGTGAAGCTGGCGCGGTTGGCGGCGTCTACCACGTCTGGCTGGATGACTGGTCCGCGGAAGAACTGAACGGTCAGCATATCCTCCACGCCTCCTCCCCGATCCTCGGTGAGATACGCCTGGCATTGACCTGGGATCGTTCACCTGTGTTGAATGGAGAGGAAGGCTACAGCGTAAAAGGACCGGGCGGGACCGAAGCCTCGTATTACTATTCCATGCCGTACATGAAAGCGGACGGCTATTTCACACCTGCCGGCAGCCAGGCAACGGAAGCCGTATCGGGTGACTTCTGGATGGACCACGAGTTCGGCAACCAGCAGCTCGGTGAAGGACTGGTCGGCTGGGACTGGTTCGGCCTGCATTTGCCAGGTGGTGATGCGCTGATGATTTACCTGATCCGTGACAGGGACGGCAACGCTATCGCTCAGTCCGCCGGGACATGGATGCCAGCCACAGGAACGCCGGAACACCTCGCCCTGGACCGGATCACTGTGACCAATACCGGAACCTGGACCAGCCCGGACAGCAAAACAACCTATCCCTCCGGATGGCGTGTACAGGTTCCTTCCAAAGGTATCGACCTCACCCTCACGCCCACCCAACTCAACCAGGAATTACGGACCTCCCGATCCACCCGTGTCACCTACTGGGAAGGCGCGGTCAAAGTGGAACGCCAGGATTTTCCCGGCTTCAGTTTCGGATATGTGGAACTGGTGGGGTATAAGGAGGCGTTCTAAATACTGGGGGAAAAGAAATGGTCAAGTTCGCAAGATTGTCGTTACTTTTTCTGATGCTCATTCCTATTTACCTGATAACGATCTCCTGTCGATCCGGCGCAAAAGAAGCTTCTCAACCTCCACTTGTTCCCGGAGAATACGAGTGGGTGACTCTGCAGGAAGGCCTTGAGTTTGGTCAATTCAAACTGGATTCCTATTCGCTGGTTGATGATTCTATTCTCTATGTTCTGCGCATATCCCCACAGCATTTCAAGTTGAAACTTCTCGCAGCATCCGCGCTGGACAGCGTTGACCTCCTGGACGCCCATGTTGCATGTGAGTTCTATGGCGCCGTTACTGCTATCAATGCGGGTATGTTTGAGGAGGATTATACTACCCATACCGGCTATATGAGCTCACAGGATCATGTCAACAACCCGGCTTTCAATAATACATATCATTCATTTGCTGTTTTCAATCCGAAACGTGCGGGATTGCCAGAATTCGACATTCTTGATCGTGGCGTCATTCCGCTTGATTCCATGCAAGCCCAATATCATGGCATCTTGCAGAACCTGCGCTTGATAAAAAAGCCTGGGGAAAATGCCTGGAAGCAGCAACCTCGACGCTGGAGTGAGGCTTCGCTCGCACAGGATGATTCCGGAAATATCCTCTTCGTTTTCTGTCGATCCCCCTATTCCATGCACGATTTCAACACAATCCTTCTCGAGTTACCCCTAGGCATAGTGGCTGCTCAGCACTTGGAAGGCGGCCCTGAAGCACAGGTCTGTATCCGTTTGCCAAACGGTGAGTATTGGGACTGGGTTGGAAGCTTTGAGACCGATTTCACCCAGCACAATCAGAATCATGCCTTCTGGGGTATTCCCAATGTATTGGCAATTGAAATGGTTGATAAAAAAACCGACTGACGAGCAGTCGGGCCAAATCAGTATTTTAGCTACTTTAGAGTCTCAGTCTTGAGACAATACTAATCCGGCAGCTTTTCCCCGGTCCAGGGGCAGAATTTCCACGAAACGTGTGCGTCTTTACCGTTCGGGCATTTGCGTGGGACATACAGGCAATCAAGTGGCAGTTCCAGACGTGTGGTTATTCTGTCGCCGTCACTGTTTGTCAGCCGGACGCGTATTTCCCCTTCTTCATAACAATCGACGATCCGCTTGCCGTCATATTCATTTTCGATCAGGAAGAAGTGCATGTTGGACCCGAGGTTGCCCATCGCATTGGTCAGGATCATGGCAATCATATCCATCATGGACTGAAGTTCGGGATTCATGTCCTTCTGGATGCTTAACGCGTACACGGAACCATCCGGATCAACAAACTGTACAGTCATCCCCTTTTTAATTGTCTCTTTCGGGTAATAATCAAAATATCCGGTAGGGAACACATCGACCTGCACCACAGCCAGGAATGCGACATCCTCCACGATGGCCAGCATGGAGTCTTTTTGCGCTTGCGTCATCTGCTTATCGTTTATCATGATGGCTTTCCAGAATTCGTACGGGAACCACCAACAGATGTTAATACCGTTCTCAATTTTTTCCAGCGCCTCAAACTGCGTCTCAGCCACCAGTTCATCCGTGCTGAGTTGTTCCAGCGGCACCTTCTCTGCAGCAAACGCTGAAGCCACCAGCAACAGCATACACAGTACGATCAATGCTCTATTCATCTCCCTCCCCTTCTCCTGGTCGTGCATTTCTTCACATTTTCCCCTGAATGACAATTGAAGGTAACGGGTAAACGGAACGGAGCAAAACCAAATCAATCACATGTTGAATCGGACTGTCTCTCACGGGAATATCATATGGACCAGTTTTTTTGCATTTCCTCATTTCAATGAACAGGGACAAACAGATTCCTCCTTGACGATCAACAAATTCAGAACATCATTTTCCAGTAGTGAAAGAGATCTGTTTTTATTGGAAATTTTACTTCTTGCAAGCATCATTTTTGACTGAAAATGAACCATGATGTTTTTACATTTCCTTTTCCTTGGGAGGCAGTTGGAGTCAAACTGAATTCCTGTGATATTATGTTCTCGGAGCACGTTGCACTTTGTTAAATAGTTCACTAACTTGGATCTTTCCAATTTCCAGTAGGGTGACTTTTCAAGAGGTTAGAGCTTGCAGTTAGGTACAAAGTCACCCCAACAGACAAGCGGCTAAAAACGAAGACCAGAGTAGATCCCCAGACATTAGGGGTTCCGAACACGCCCGACGGCGTCCACCCTTTTACACGAGGAAGCTGCGGCCTATGAGTTTGAGCATGATTGCCAGCGAGATCGCCGAATCTCCGACCCTAGCCATGAATGAGCAGGCTCGTCTGCTCAAGGCAAAGGGCGACCCGGTGATCCACCTCGGCGCAGGAGAACCGAAGAATCGTGCCCCGATTGCGGGTATCCTGAGCGCCGCCGCCAAGCTGAAAGACGGAGACGTTAAGTACACACCCACAGAAGGCATCCCCGGCCTGATCAAGTCGGTTATCAAGTACACGGAAGAAAACTACGGACGTCTGCCCGCACCGGAAAATGTGATCGTTTCCAGTGGCGCCAAGCAGTCGCTGTACAACCTCCTCTTCACCCTGCTCAACCCGCAGGATGAAGTAATCGTACTGTCCCCCTACTGGGTAAGCTATCCCGAGATGATCAAGATGTGTTATGGCGTCCCGGTCATTGTTACCCCGGAAGACGGTACCTTCCAGCCGCGCATGGAAGAGATCAAGCGCGTGGTCGGTTCTTACACCAAGGCCATCATCGTCAACAGCCCGAACAACCCGTCGGGGATGGTCTACAGCCGTGAGTTCATCAAGGAACTGGTTGAGTTTTGCGAAGAAAAGGGGATTTACTACATCTCCGATGACATCTATCACAAGTTGATCTTTGATGGTGTCGACTGGGCTTCGCCTTACGAATTCACCAGTAATACCATTGACGATTCCCACATCATTTCCCTGAACGGCATCAGCAAGGTGTACGGCATGACCGGTTTCCGTATCGGTTGGGCGGTAGCGCCTCGCAAGCTGCGCAAGGTGATGCTGAATGTTCAGGCACAAACCACCTCAACGGCTCCGATCGTTTCGCAGACGGCTGCCATGGGTGCGCTCAATGGTGTGCAGAATACAGTCGAACAGCTTCGCCAGATGTTGCAGAACAACTGGGAAGTGATGCGACAAGAACTGAAGACCTTTAACGGTATTAAGGTTCGAGCGCCAAAAGGCACGTTCTACTGCCTGGTGGATTTCCGCGCCTATACCAAGGATTCAGTGAAGCTGTCGAAAGAACTGCTGGAGAAGGCCTGGGTGGTTACAGTTCCCGGCAAGGAGTTTGGCTGGGAAGGTCACTTGCGCCTGAGCATCTGCGGTTCGGTAAAGGATATTAAGCAGGGTGTCGAGCGGATCAAGTGGGTCGTGGATCCCGAATCGCCGAACGAACTGTTCATCGGAGACAAGAAACTCGTGAGGGATTGGCTGTGATTAACAACATCCTGAATATTCAGACCCCCGCGGAAAAGGTCGCCGATCGCCTCGCAAGCGATTACCCGGTCAAGATGCACGGCATCATGAATCCGCGGAAAGTCTATTGGAACCTCCCCACGGAAGCCTTGTATGAGGAATTTATTTTCCGTGGTGAAGGTAAGATCTCTTTAGGTGGACCAGTTCTCGTTGAAACCGGCGGTCATACCAGCCGCGCGGCCAATGACAAGTTCATCGTCAAAGAAGAGACCAGTGTAGACCACGTCTACTGGGGCGAATACAACCGTCCGATGTCGGAAGACACCTTTGATGCCTTGCATCATCGTGTCAACGGTTACCTGCAGGGACGCGATATCTTTGTCCAGGACCTTTATGCCGGAGCAGATCCGAACTACCGTGTCCCGGTACGGATCATTACCGAGCATGCCTGGCAGGCGATGTTCTCACGCAACATGCTGCTGCCGCCGAAATCGGCCGATGAATACCAGCAGTTCGTGCCTGAGTTTACCCTGATCGTCACTCCCGGTTTCAAGGGAGTTCGTCAGATAGATTCGACCGCGTCCAATACCTTTATCGTTGCCGACTTCGGCAAGAAGATTGGGCATGTCGGTGTTTCACAGTATGGCGGTGAAATCAAGAAGACCATCTTCACCCTGATGAACTACCTGCTGCCGTTGGAAGGCGTTCTTTCCATGCACTGCTCGGCGAATGTGGGCAAGGACGGCCATAGCGCGCTGTTCTTCGGTCTGTCCGGCACCGGTAAGACCACCCTTTCCGCAGACCCGGCACGAAACCTTATCGGTGACGACGAGCATGGCTGGACCGACGAAGGCATCTTCAACATTGAGAACGGTTGCTATGCGAAAGTGATCAACCTGTCACCGACAGCAGAGCCCGAAATCTATGCCTGCACCCGTCGCTACGGCACCATCCTCGAAAATGTGATCATGGACCCGGTCAGCCGTCGCATCGACCTGGACGACTGGACGCTGACAGAAAATACCCGCGCTTCCTATCCGCTGTCCTTCATCGACAATGCGGTTCCGGATAAAATGGCCGGGCACCCGGACAACATCATTTTCCTGACCTGCGACGCCAGCGGTGTCATGCCTCCAATCGCGCGTCTGACCCCCGACCAGGCACAGTACCACTTCATCAGTGGCTACACCTCCAAGGTTGGCGGCACGGAAATCGGTGTCGGTCTCGAACCGGAAATCACCTTCTCCGCCTGCTTCGGAGCGCCCTTCATGGTGCATCCGCCCTCCTTCTACGCCAAAATGCTGGCCGACAAGGTCCAGAAGCACGGCGTGAAGTGTTGGCTGTTGAATACCGGTTGGGTCGGCGGTAAGTTCGGCGTCGGCAAGCGTATCTCGATCAGGCACACTCGTCGTATGCTCAACGCAGCGCTTGACGGTGACCTGGACAATGTCGAGTACCGGAAAGACGAACTCTTCGGCTTCGAAGTACCGAAGACCTGCCCGGATGTGCCGGACAACGTGTTTGATCCGTCCAGTTCCTGGGGCGACAAGAAAGAGTACGATAACAAGTACCGTCAGCTCGCCGCACGCTTCATCGAGAACTTCCGTAAGTTCGCCGATGAAGTCACCCCGGAAGTCCGTAACTCCGGACCGAAAAAAGACTGACGCAGCAATACAGTTTTGCCTTGATACTATTCAAGCCATGCTTCCCCGAAGCATGGCTTTTTTTCAAGTTTTCCGGACAAAGAGCAATCTGTGATACCCATCCAACTCCAGAATAAATCACAAAAAGTGCCTCATATCACAAAAATCCCAAACAATTGGGACGTATCTTGAAAACGCAAATCTCACCTTGTGTGTAGTGACTCGACCAGGAAAGGAAGAAAACATGAAGATTGTGAAACTTGTGATTGCTGCTGCAATTACTCTACTGCTATGCTCATCAGTATTTGCCAGTTGGGTGAACCTGGGCGGCCCCAATGGCGGAACCGTGTACAACCTGTATCGTGCCTCAGACGGTTATCTGTATGCCTCAACACGTGATGCCGGCCTGTTCATGTCATCGGATAACGGGGCAACGTGGTCACGAACCGGAATTCCCGGTGATGGTTTTTATTTGAAGATAAGTGAATCACCAAGTGGCCGTCTATTCACCGCAGCTTTCAGCAGCACATCCTACTGGTCCGATGACCATTTTGAAACCAGTAATCTGCTTACGCTTCCGGCCGGTATTCTCAAGGTTGATGTTATACACGCGATTGATAACGATAACCTCATCCTGGTAGGACGCAACCCAAACATTTCGATTTTTAAATCGACCGACGGTGGAGCGAACTGGTCTACTGTCGGAACTATGGGTTTGGCCAATCCCGGCCGTATTGTTGTGGGCACGGATGGTACTCTTTTCATTCCAGGTCTGCTCACATCCGTCTTCATGCGTTCGACCGATAATGGTGACAACTGGACCGAGGTTACCCCGGGCACTCCAGCAGCGTTGCAATACCTCGAGTGTACCGATGAAGGCACCCTGGTCGGCGGCTATTTTGGCAGCATCTACCGTTCGACCGACAACGGCGATAACTGGACGGAAGTCCACACTGCCATGGTGACCAACGGTATACAGGGGATGGCAGCCGCAGATGATGGCACCCTCTATGCCGTAACCCTGGCCCCGGAAGTGCTAACCTCAACCGATGACGGCGCTACCTGGTCCTCTTCCACACCGGACTTGCCCGCTATTTACGATTCCCATTGCCTGGAAACAACTGTCAATGGTGACCTGGTACTGGGCGTATTCAACAAAGCGATCAAGATGAGCAGTGACGGTGGCTCAACCTGGGCGCCTTCCAACAGCGGACTGACCGCAAGTCTTATCGGTGGACTGGCTGTAACCGCTGACGGAACCGTGATCGCCGCAGCCGACAGTTTCGGCATCTACCAGCTCCCCAGCGGAACTACTGCATGGGAGCAGATTGACGAGATCACCTGCACCGGTGCTGACCTTGACGCGATTCGCACTCCGGACGGCACCCTTTATGCAGGCGCTACGAATTACCTGTACAAATCAACCGATAACGGTGCAAACTGGACCGAATACAATACCGGCCTTGTAGGTTCCAATGGTTGCCGCTTCGGAACATCACCTTCCAGCGACCTGTTTCTCATTCACGCCCAGTACGGGATTTTCCACTCCACCGACGCTGGCGGCAGTTTCACCCAGTTGTCAGGGGTTACCGCTCCCTACGTGGCTTTTGGTGATGCCCAGGGCGCGATCTATGGCGGTGGTTTAACGGGATTCTACCGTAGCGATGACAACGGCGGCACGTTCACATCTCTTGTGGGCGGTGCGCATGATGAAGCGGCTATCGATTTCACGAACGATATTGTTTACCTGGATAGCGATGGCAGCATCTCGGCACTTCAGAAATCGACTGACCATGGCGACACCTGGACCACAATTACCGATGGACTCGTAGAAAATGGAGTTCTGGCAACCATTGGCACAAACAAGATCGGTGTGGATAATGCGGGGAACCTGTTTGTCGATTTCACCATCAACCGCTTCATGGAAGGGGTTGTAACGCGTAGTATCTATGTATCCGAAGATCAGGGCGCGACATGGCGTGAAGATATCGCCGGTCTGAACTCGACCAAGGCGTATTCTTTCGCAGCCGGTGGTGACGGTGACTTTTACATGGGCACCAATGGTGAAGTCTACTGCTTCGATCCGACCAACGATATCACCGACACAGAAGCGGGACAAGCGTTCGACTATACCCTGTCGCAGAACTACCCGAACCCGTTCAACCCGACAACGTCAATAGCGTTCACGCTTCCGCAGGCATCACACGTGGAAATCACCGTGTTCAACCTTGTCGGCCAACAGGTTGCATCCATCACCAACCAGCACTTCAGCGCCGGTCAGCATAACGTGCAGTTCGATGCGAGCCTGCTGCCGTCCGGTGTCTACTTCTACCGTCTGAATTCAGACCTGGGCATGCAGGTGAAGAAGATGCTGCTGGTGAAGTGATTTTGGGATTGTCTTATCCTGAATTGGGTGGTTCGAGATAGATTGTGGATAGATGGAAAACTTACAACCCGGTTCCAGATAAGGAGCCGGGTTCTCAGTACATGTTTCACCGCATTATCAATTCAACAATTTGACAACGGAACTCCCCTACTGCCTGCCCCTGATTGCTGTGCAATCAGGGTTTATCTTAAATAAGTATAATTATTCTCGATTATTTTCCGTCATAATGGAGATTGCCGGGGAAAGGGGACGGGATCCTTTTCCTCGCGTTTATATTGAATACTCTTGAAGCATTCATGGAAAAGGAAACTATCCCTTTTTTCCATATCCTTCTTCTCTGTCACCATTAAAGAGTTCGTTGGATTATCATCATGACGGTTTATTTTCAAGAGTAGCTATATAAACCATGTTTCGATACAATACAGTGATTATTTTACATTTTTTTGATTTAAATTTTTAAATTACTTTGTTTTACATTGACTATATGATATTTTTCACACAGAGCATTGATAACAATATTTTCTCCTTTTGTACATCCCGGCCCAATAATTATATTCATATTATTTAACAGTTTACGATTCACTCGAATATATTTATACTTTCTTTTAAATTTATTTTCTATCATTATTTTTATTTTCATATTATTATCAATATTCTCACCTCTTATAACACCAGAAGATACGATAACAAATCTTTTTTCGCTTTCAAAACTCCACACTTTCTTCTTATTTGTCGCTATCCCACCCGGATACAATATATACTTATCATTAAAAGGTAATTTTATTAAATTATTTTTTATTAAAGAACAATTTATATTATTACTATAATTAACTTTTTGTATCTTAGATAACCAACAATTATTTGATACCATTCTGTTTGTTTCAATTATTTCATCCTCAACACCTATTCTTACGCCACTTCCATTTTTATTTGTATACATATGCCACATAGGTATGTTTTCTTCACTTTCTTTTGTCCAGCACGAAACCATAATATTTTTTCTTATATCAATATTTTCTTCGTTTAATGCTTCTTCAGGATCGTTTACTAGATCTAATCTTGTAAATCGTATCTTTTTAGTATCTAGAATCAAAGCTAATGTTTCTATCGAAGTATAATGATAAATCATTTTTCCCTCCAAAATGGTATCGAATAGTGCAAATATTCTACTTTTTACTGCCCTTGATTGCTGTGAAATCAGGGTTTATTTTGAATAAATATAAACCTTGATCGACATGAAACAGGGGTAAATTGCATTAATCACTCCCAAGGATACAATATTTTTGTAGCTATTTATATTTGAATGCAACGTTGTAGTATTCAAGATAATCAAAAGTATCACAATATTTTATGTCAAAACGATTACACATATCAGGAATAAAAATTCTCCTTTTACTTAGCAGGTCTGACTGCTCATGCGTGACTACAGTACAATCATCGACTTCATTTAGAGATATTGCATGTGCCACCAACCATGGATCAGCGCCTGATAGGAATTTCACTTTAGCTGCATCGGTGTAGTGTTGCTGATCAATCCATGCAACGATCTCTGCAAAATGGGATTGCGTTTCCGGTTCTGTTATGTCAGCAAAACGAGCAAGAGGTATGGTTTCGATGAAGTCCTTCAGGTCGTCTTTCCCCGCCAATAATTCTTCGCGAACCGGACGGATTGACAACAACTTACCTGGTCCATCACTTTCAAGCCAATCCCAGAATCCTGGACATATTGAAAAGCGGTAATAACGATTCTTGGCTTCTATAAAGACATTCGCATCAAGGAGATAAATCATTTACTCACTCCCAGACTGACTGCATACTTCCGAAGACTGTTGCTATTCTTCAAGCCTAATAAATGAAATGCATCTCGGTATAGAGCTTCACCGCTCCATACAGCTCGCAGGATCGCTTCAGAAAGAAGACGACCATTACGAAAACGTAGCGTTGGATAGAAATCGCCCCCCGAGGATTTTATCTCGCCTCGCGCTCGAATCTGATCCCACTCTTCTTCCCAAAAACGGTTCCGTTCGTCCCAGGAAATCAATTCCAGATCAAGCGCACGACTGATCACGACCAGACGGCTTATTTTCAACTGTTTGGCAAGTTTATCAAGGTTCTCAACAAGCGCATTATGCCTATCCCAGCTTGTAAGAAAGATTTCCTGTGGCGCAAGCACTTCTGCTGCGACCTGATTGCATATGCGTTCAACAGGATGGTCTATACTTCTCAATGCCATCGGTGCATCTGTCAATCCACTTTTACCAATCCAAAGATGTGCAAGCTCATGAATCAGGGTAAACATCTGGGCGGACTTGGCATCTTTGCCATTCAAGAATACCAATGGCGCCATATCATCAACAAGTACAAACCCTCTGAACTCGTCAACATCCAATTGGCGGTGCGTGTTATTCCCAACTATACCGTTACGGATGACCAGAATACGAGCTTCTTCTGCTGCGCTGATCAGAAATTGAAGTGTGTCTTCCCATCGCTTAAACTGATCGGCATAGTCTACAGCAAGATGTAGTTCTCGACGAATTGAGGTGGCTATTTGCTCGGGCGTACTAGAAGGACTACTCCCTACAAATTCTAGTCGCTCCCAATCATGCTTTAGAGCGTAGTCCCTGAACCAATCTTGTTTTCGTTGGGCATCATGAAGAACATCGAAAAGTTCAAGACTTGGTACCTGGTAAGAAGGGTCTATTCTGCTTCGGTAATCTGGAACTGGTAACCTGAACTCAGGTGGCTGTGGGAGAAACAATATACCAAATGGAATGTGGGTGCGACTGGCAAGAAGCTGTGCTTGGCGAAATGTGAGTTGCTGTTCTCCACGTTCACACGCTTCAAGCACATGCGCACTAACGCTAATCTTGTGGGCCAATGCGTCTATGGAAAGACTTGCCCTTTCACGCGCCCAACGTAGCATCTCTGGTTTTATTATCGCCCGACTCACAACCGACCCCAGTTATCCAATCTCAAGTAAATAATATATACATAGCGTAGTGTTTTGTCCAGATTCAATGAAAATCTGTTCATTATCACGAACATTACATTCACCCATTTTCTGGACCAAACCTGACAATCATCTTCACTCTCAGATACAACTCTTCCTTCACCTGTCTTTTATCGGGAATGTAGCTCATGGCTTCAATGGCTTTCCGGGCGGCATCACCGAAGCCAAGTCCACTGGGGCGTTCCTGCACAACCTTGATATCGACAATCTGCCCTTGTGGGGTGACGGTGTATTCCAGCAGGACATCGCCCTCGATGGCGGCGTCGCAGGCCTGTTGCGGGTAGAGGTTGTGGGTACGGATATACTCGTACAGCGCCTCTTCCCCACCGACCAGTTGCGGTTCGATGCCCATCTCTTCCGCCTGAACTGGCATTGCAGGCGTCGAATAATCAGATTTCTGCGGCGGCGGTGGTGGTTCAGGATTCGGCAGCGGCCAGCCCATTGCACCGGACGGATCGGGAGGCGCTGGACGTGTGACCTGGCGGACGTTCGGGTGGGTGCGTTTGTATTCACGGTACTCATCACAACGGAACCGTACAACCTGCTGCATAAGAACCGGCGCCTTCCCGATACTTCCATCGGGCAACCGTGTCTGGGGAACCACGAAACGTAGCGCCTTCACTGCGACTACCGCAGAATCCCCGAAGCCCAGCCCCTCAGGACGTTCCTGGAACAGCTCTACATTGATGGGTGAGCCGGAGGTATCAACAGTGAACTGAACAATCGCATCGCCATCGATGTCCAAGTCCAACGCTGGCGCAGGAAAAAGATCATAGGTATACACATGCGCCATCACAGTATCTTTCCCACCGATCAGGAACGGTGGTTCAATGATGGGATGTATGTTGACTTCCTGAGCTTTTGCCCCGGCGACAGAGAAGAGAATGGCCAACACAATGACCAGGACCAATCTCGATCCCGGGCGGGTACCACATTGGAAAAGGTGCATGATCATCCCTGCTGCAAGGTTACCTGTCCTTTGAGGCCCACTTTACCTTATCCTGATAAAACCTTAACAATGTTGTAGAACAGGATTTGACAGCCACTCGTAACAGGATTTAATTGTACACGAATTCTTCTGTCCATTCAGGTCTTTTCAAGGTAGAATATGAACGTCCCTTATGTCAAATGAAACAGGAAGAAAGTGAATAGTACCAACCGGTTCAGGTTCTCAGGACAGTGTCTCGGGAGCCGTTGTTTTTCTGTAAAATTTTGCAATTTTTTTGAGAAATAGTTGCAGAAGGGAGCATGAAGCTGAGCTTTGACGTATTTTAGTTGGATGTATGGAATTTCAAAAACGAGTTCCGTGATTGAGTTCTTTTCATAGACGACGACGTGTTAACCAGGAAAAGCTTACTTTTGCCTTGGAGGAACAACGATGCGTATCTGTATTACGGTTTTACTTGTTTTGGCTCTGGCTGGACTAGCCTTTGCCGCAGATTCACCCCACCTGACAGATGTATCCAACCAGCAAATCCAGCCATTTCAAGTTGTTGATCTCCAAGTCGATGAGTCCGGAATCACTGCGACCCTTGACATTGAAGATCCCACGTGGCTTGGGGTGGATGGTGCAGACGGTTCCCAGTTGGAATTTGCTGCGTTTCCTCTGAGTGGCGCACTTGATGATGCGGGCATGCCCTATGTTCCCGTTGCGGCATCGTTATTCCGTATTCCTCCGCGCAGTGGCGTAGTCGTCGAGGTAATTGGATCTGAATATGTGACATATTCGGACGTTGAATACGCGGCCCTTTTCAGTGATGAGCTGAACGAAGGCCCTGAAACCGCGATTCAGTATACGAGTGTGTCGAATAACGAGGATAGCTGGTATCCGGGTACGCTTGCTGAGGTAGGCGAGCCGGCTATCATGCACGATTTTCGTGTAGCAAACCTCGTGACCTATCCGGTTCAGGTCAATCCGGCGCGTAACGAAGTGCGCGTGTATTCATCCATCCGTGTCCAGATCCGCTATGAAGGCGTTGATGACAGGAATACACTTGCGCAGTGGCCGAATCGATTGAGCCGCAGGATGGTTCCCATGTACGAAGCATTCCTTGATTGGGAACTGGATGAATTGAATGATTACGAGTTCTACGATGGCACAGTCGCTGTTGTCATGGTTGATGACGACGCACTTTGGACTGCCATGGAAGACTGGATCGAGTGGAAGCGGGAAAAAGGCTGGCGCCTTGATTTCATTACTGACAGTGATATTGGCTGGAGTGCCACCAACATTCGTAATGAGTTGATATCTCGCTACGAAACGATGCGTGATCCTTACGATTACGTCGTAGTAATCGGTGATGACCAGGGCGCCTTCGCTGTCCCGGCAGGTTCCGGTGGTTGCGGTGAAGACAACGGCGACCAACCGTATTGCTGCCTTGTTGGCAACGATAACCTGGCCGACCTTGGAAGCGGTCGAATTTCCGTGCAAACAGTCGCACAGGCCGCCGCATATGTAGCAAAACTGCTCCTATACGAACGTGATGTTGATTTTGATAATACCGACTGGTACCTCCGTGCCATGCTGAACCGTGCCAACACCAATGGCGGCGGTATCAGCAAGATCATCATGCACCGTTACTACAAGTACCTGCTGTTGAACAAACTTGGTTTTACCCAGGTAGACACAGTCAACTGGGGCGGCCAGGATCCCTTTGCACAGGAATGCATTGATAATGGTGTCAGCCTCTATGCTGAACGTGGCTACTATGGCCAGGGCTTGAGCATTGATGAAGTGTACGAACTTGAAAACGATTACATGACGCCTGTTGTTATTGATGTAACGTGCGCAACAGGTTGCTGGTCAGGCGGTCTGGCAATCAGCGAAGCGTTCATGCTTCACGGAACAGTTGGCACTCCTCGTGGTGGTGTTGTCTGCATGGCCATGTCCACAGCAATGACACACCCGAACTTCAACAATGTATTGTCAGGCGCTTCAGGCTGGGGTATGCTCCAGATGCAATTCCCAACCCCGGGCGACCTGATGTATGTTTCCAAGGTCAACTGTTATGTGAACTACAATGGCCGTGACAATGAAATGGATCGCTTCCTGCGTTGGTACAACTGCATGGGCGATCCACTGGTGTACATGTGGACAGATATCCCGCATCAATTCGATGTGGAAGCGTCAGAAACGCTTACGCTCGGACAACGTGAGTATACGGTCACCGTGGAAGAGGACGGCGAACCTGTAGTAGATGCGTGGGTAACATTCTATAAGGACTCCGGTCAGGACGAGGTCCAGATTTCCAAGTATACCGATGCAAACGGTCAGGTCACATTCTACCCGGAAGTAATATCGGCCGGCGCAGCGAAAGTAACGGTAACCAAGCTGAATTTCGCACCGACACAGGTTGATGTCAGCGTTGGTGTCATTGGCGGTTCAGTCGGCTACAGTGATTTTGAATTCATTGATAATGGCATGACCGGCACCATTGGCGACGGGGATGGTATTCCTGAAGCAGGTGAACGTATCGGCATCCAGATGACGCTGAAGAATTACGGCAATGAGACCTTAACTGACATATCTGTGACAGGCGATATTGATGATCCTTACATCACAGATACTTTTGGCGAAATCACCCTGGCGTCGCTCGAGCAGAACCAGACTTCTCTTGGCTCAGGGCTGATTATCGTTGAGATCGCTCCCGCTGCTCAGGACAGGTGGATTGTACCGGTACATTTCACTATTGAAACATCTGCTGGAACAGTGACAGACGGGATAGAGATGTCACTGTCGGCCCCCAACTTTGTGGTTACACAGGCAGCCTTTTCAGGCGAACTTCAACCCGGTACAGTCCAAAACGTAGCATTCACCCTGGGTAATGCCGGATTGAGCGATGGCGCCGCTGGTACAGCACTGCTTGTCAGCATGGATCCCTGGTTGCGCGTCACTCAACCAACCGGCACTGTTCCTGCAATCGAGATCAACGAAGAAAACGTGACCTCTGAATTCACGGTTGCGGCGCTTGAAGATGGTTTCCCCGGTTACAGCGCAAAAACCATGCTGGTCGTGACTACTGAAACGGGACAGGTTGATACGGCTTATGCAAACATCATATTCGGTGAACGTGCCCCAACAGATCCTATCGGCCCGGACAACTACGGGTATATGGGATTTGAAAATGTCGACACTGACTATGAATACGCTCCAACTTTTGATTGGGTTGAGATCAATTCTGCCGTAAACGGTTATGACTTCGAAGGCATCGAGATTGATATTGAAGACCTTTCAGAAGATGACGATGAAGGTGATACGCTGAACCTGGAGGTTCATGGATTCCCGATTACCTATTACGGCCAGACATTCGACTATATCTCCATTACCACCAATGGCTTCCTGGCGCTGGGCTTGCAGCCCAGCATCTGCAACAACCGTAACTGGAGCATTCCTACGCCAGGCGGTCCGAACGACATGATTGCCCCTTACTGGGATAACCTGCAAACAAACGGCGATTGCAAAATCCTGTACTACCACGATGAAGACGATGGCCGCATGATCTTCGAATTTTACAAGATGCGGCATCATAATACTTCATACGAAAGCACTTTTGAAGTCATTTTCTACGATACAGAAATGTATCCCACACGAACCGGTGATAACGAGTTCGTATTCCAGTACGGTGAATGCGATCATTCCTCTGGCGGTATGAGCTTTGACGTGCCTTACTGGACCACGGGGATCGAGAACGGCGATCAGACCGATGGTTTGCTTGTAGCGTATTGGAACGAATACTCGCCTGGCTCTTCCGCGATTACTGAAGGCCGCGCGATTAAGTTTACTACGAACACCGCAATCCCGTTCGGTGGTGTATACGGAACCGTAACCGACTCGGAAACCAACAGTCCGATCGAAGGCGCTTGCGTTCACACTTCGAACTGGTTGTTCAGCGGAGTCACAGACGCGCAGGGTGAATACCTTATTGAGGACATGTTTGTCGGTGTACATGATTTTGTCATTGAAGCCGACTGTTACAATCCGGTGACCCTTGATGGCGTTGAGGTGTTAGATGGCGCCAATACTGAAGCCAGCGCCAGCCTCACACATCCCGAATTCGATTTGTCCACAACAGAACTGTCCATTGTAGCGCCTCCGGATTCAGAAATGGTCATGCAGTTTGACATCACAAACGATGGCAACGGCCCCTTGTACTACGACGCAAGCCTCCATTTCCCAAATGAGGCAATGCTCAATAGCGGAGGCGATAATGGCAACCGTGGACCAGTTCGAAGTGGTAATGAACTGGATGAGAACTGGGATGTTATTGGTGAATTCGAGCTCAGCGCGATAGAGACACGCTATCATGGTGTGATCTTCGACGGTGAATTTTTCTGGGTAAGTGGTTCGGACAATTATGATGTCGCTGGTCCGAACAAGTTGTATCAGTACGATGAGAATGGTAGCTATGTCGCTACATTTGATCAACCGGTACCTGCTTCAGATCGCAGCAGCCAGGGATTCTTTGGCATGGCCTGGGATGGCGAATACCTGTATGCGGCGGATAATGGTATCATGTACCAGATGGAGTTTGACGGCGACAGTTGGACTTCGGTCGATAGCTGGGATATCCCTGCAAACCCGGCACGGTATATTGTCCTTGATCCGAATACCTACAACTTCTACGTGGGTGATTACGGGACTCAAATTCGTGTGATCAATCCCGACAGCACCGGTATCCTTTATGAATTCACCCAGACTTTCTATCCTCGTGGTGGCGGTTGGTTCCCGGAAGATGATGATGGCTACAGTGTTTACTTCATCGGCCAGGCGAGCGGTGAAGCTGAAGTCAATATCATCAAGATGAACCCAACCACGGGCGACCTGCGTCCGGTACATACTTTCCTTTGTGATGATGGCTATACTGCATCTGGCGGTGATATTACCTATCTGTGGGATCCGTCCGTATGGCAATATATCAGCATACTGGAAAGCAGTGATATTGACAAGGTTGACTTGTGGGAAATCGACACATACTCCAACTGGATCAGCATCCAGAACCCAACTGGCACAGTAGCGGCTGGTGAGACGGAGACGGTTGAGCTCCGGTTGCATTCCTATGGTCTTCCGGCCGATACATTCACAGTTGCGGTCGAGATCAGTCATAACGCCTGCACTGAAGACCAGGAATGGGTTGATGTGACCATGATTGTTGACGACGGCAAGGGATTAGGAGATCAACCCACTAATGACCTGCCGACAGAATTCAGCTTTGATGGCGCCTATCCGAATCCGTTTAATCCCATTGCACGGGTTAAATTCGGCTTGCCGGAAACAGCGGTCGTAAAGGCCACTGTGTTTAACTTGCTGGGTCAGAAGGTTGCCACCCTGGCCAACCAACCCATGCAAGCCGGTTTCCACCAGTTGACCTTTGACGGCAGCAACCTGGCAAGCGGTATGTACTTCCTCAACTTCCAGGCTGGCCCGATCAACGAGACTACGAGGCTGATCCTGATGAAGTAAGCCTGATCTGTCCTGAACAACCAACCGGCAACGTCTTTAAGGCGTTGCCGGTTTTCTTTGGCATGAAATGACGATGTGAAACTGAGCGGTTCTCATTATTAACCCGAATATTTCATGAGTACAACATAGCGAATCATTCTATTACCAATAATATCAATGTATAAGAATCGGTTTTTGCTTTAATCCATTCCCATTATTAATCCGTCATATGGTCATGTAGCATATCCGTGAAAGATCAATTATTGCAGTACTCGACAAAAATGTCGCATCATGTCATCCCCTCCCCGAATGATGTTGTCGGGGATCAAACGGGGATCTCGTAGTATTGCTGTCCTATACAACATTATATATGCAACCCAATATAAAAACGATGTTTACAAAAAACGAACAGAGGATTTATCGGAAGGCAAGCAATCTTGCATACAAATTTTCATAGTTATCAAGGAAATGCTCTTTGTTGAACATTCTTTCGGCACGTTGGCGCGATACCCTCCCCATCCTGACCAGATCCTCCTGTTCCGAATCCATACAGCTTTTCATAACAGCAACAATCGAATCAACATCATAGGCATCGCACAGGAAACCGTTTTCGCCATTTGTAACCATGCGTGGCACATCCGAGACTCGTGATGCCACTATCGGCAGACCGCTGGCCATCCCTTCCACTACCGCGTTCGGTAATCCTTCGAACTTGGTAACATGCAAGAGCGCGTCAGCTTTCTGGAGATACTCATGCACATTGGATTGACGTCCCGGTGTCTCAAAGTACCTGGACAGGTCATGGCGTTTCAGGTATGTGTCAACCTTGCGATACTCATCCTCTGGTTCCGGTTTTTCTGGAATACGTCCCAACCAGGTAACTTTGAACTCTGTGTACCCATCCTCTACCAGCCTGCGGACAGCGCCAGCGACTCGTGGCGCATTCTTACACCGATGATAGGACGAAACGGCAACAAACCGGAATGGCTTGCCACGGTCTTTTTTTCCTGGCAAAGGTCGAAATGTTTCCAGGTCGGCAATATTCCAGATCACGGATGCCTTTTGAACCATCAGAGGTGCGTATTTTTTCAGGTTTTCCATACTGTGATGCGAATTCAACACCATCCAATCCGCAACATGATTCATCACATTCTGGTGCGCAAAACCGTACTTGCTGATCTGGTAGGGATACCAGCCGTACATGGATCGTTCTGAAACGACTAGCTTATACCGTTTCCCAAATACTGACGCCCATTCTGCGGTCAGGTTGCTGCCCCGTAAATAAGACTGAACGAGATCCGGCTTATAGGACTTCAGCCATCCTGCAACTTTACGGACACGGGAAAAAGTACGAAGCTCATTAAGGAAAACAGGTTCAATACCGGCTTCTTCCAGCATTGGGCGGAAAAATTGACGATCATCATAATAGGCTACAGCAATATCATGTCCGCGTTCGAACAAACCTGTTGCGAGGTTGACCATCTGACGTTCTGCACCGCCGGCGCCAAGTGATTCTATCAGAAATGCGATCCGCATTGAAAAATCCTCTAAAAAAAACCGACAACCTTATTCAATAGTAGGAATACTGTTGCCGGAATTGTAACACTTTGTTGAAAAAACAGCTTACATGATACCCGCGCCCATAATCAACCGGAACGAGCCAAGTACCACAGACATGATGCTCAATACCAATCCGATAACCGGGAAAGTACGATCCTCTTCCTTGGATAGAACTACTGCACTAATTACAACGCCTGCGATAGCCAGTGGTATGACCAGCCAGTTCATCCAACCTAGACACGGGAAGAACGCAATGATCATTCCGACGAATACTGCGATACCCCAGATTAACGACATCATGCGCTTGTTCATGCTGCTCACCTCCCTTAAATGTTTTTCGCCCAATGGAAGAATATAATAGATTCGTGCTTCATTGTGTAGTACTTCTCAGTTTCAGTCGCTGAAAAAACTGCCTCACAATCACGACAACGAAAACCAGTTGATTCACAAAGAAAACAATGAACAAGAGAATACTGTACTTATGAAATTCCAATGCTGTCTCAAAATCCAGAGATGAAATGGCATAAAAAGCTCTGGTCATTCCACACAGCGGACAGGGTTTGCCTGTCCTGACCAACTGTGGACAAGGTGGCAGAATCGAAGCTATTACGTCTTGCGGGATCAGAAATGCAGTTAATATCACCAGGAAAATGACAATTGAAAATAGTGTCCAAACCCAGAAGAACACCATTTTCAATTCTTCTGACCGGGATGGTTTTGTTGTTTCAATCCCTCGTTTTTCGATGATTTCTGTCATATGTGAATATACATTTTTATTTGGCACGCTAAAACATGGCAAGCTGCGATCAGTACGGAGGCGCCTGCACAATAAAACCCGGCGCGAAGCCGGGTATACGTCGAAAACCTATTCCTCTTCAGGTGGCGCCTGGTTTGGTAGCACCGCCCGGGTCATTTTCTCTGCTGTTTTTTCAATCACTTTTGGTCTGTCATAGTAGTTCTGATCGACTCGTCCTCGCACAGCATCCAGGTTATCGGCTGTACCGGCCTCTTCCAGTGTACGTGTCACAAGAGAATCCGTAAGGGCATCAACCACTTCCGGTTGATCATAATACCCCTCTTGAACCCGCTGCTTGATCAGATTCAGCTTTTCCTGACGTTGAGTATCTTCAACATCGGCATACGCCTCCAGGTGAAGCCGAGCAAGCTCCTGGTAACGAGCCACTTCAGCCGCATCAACCGAGAACCGGCTGACATCCGATTCCGACTGTTGCGGCGAAATACTCTCCGTTCCACCTGGTTTTTCAACCCGGTTCAGCTCATCTGTCTGATGAGTCTTATCAGGTTGGACTCGAAACGGATTTGAGCTGTCCGGTATCCGGTCCACCATAATTACCTCCGGTCTGAGGCTATCAAGTTGCAACCGCTGGCCTGGGGATAAGGTTTACGCGGTCGCTGACTTACTTTCTTTGCGCGCTTCATTCCATGCTGAACGCAAATCCTTGAGCATACGTTCAATCGGTTCAAGCCTGTCCGGGTCATTGTTGGCATTCGCCATCAACAACTCAGAAGTAAAATAACCATACAATCTTTCAAGGTTTTCAGCAATCTGCCCCCCTTTTTCCTTGTTCAGCGAACCGCGCAGCTCGTTAATCAGGTCAAAAGCCAGGTCAAAATGCCGAACACGATTCTGGTAGTCTTTCGTTCGCATGGCTTCTGCGGCGCCATGTACGGAACGAATCGCAGCATCATAACAGGTTACCACCAGCGACCCGGGGTCTGCTGATTCCACCTGAGTGTTCTGGTACTGCGCGTATGGGTTGAATCGCGCCATAGTGATCCCTCTTTGTGTAACGTACTAGATCACGTGTCAAACTTCAAGCAACTGCTCTTAAATCGTTGACAACCACTGGGACTGACTTTGCGCTGTCGTAATCGACGACTCCATTGCGATAAACGAGCTTTCCAGCGCTTGTCGTTTTGTCTCCAAACGTCGCTCCCAATTGAGCAACTCTTCGTCAATATTGTCTATCCGTTCTTCATAGGCATCTTTAACAATTTTAATTAAACCGTCAATTGAATCTGTCCACTGGTCAATGCTGTTGGCAGTCTGCGTTGTAACCGGATCACTGACCCACACTGTGGCTGTTTCACTGCCAGCGCCACTGTCATCATAGTTAAACAGAATACGCAAACCTTCAACGGGTGTTCCGGATTTACCTACCAACACATTACCGTATTCTACAGATGCTTCGTATCCACCAATTGTTCCTGATTTCAACCTGCCATTGGCATACCAACTGGCAGTTACCTCGTATTCACCACCACGTGTTGCTGTTGTGCTGGCAAAATATTCAAAGGACGTGGATGTTGATCCCAGACTTCGAACAAACAAGTTGATTACAGCATCCAGATCTTCTTCCATCGCCTCCTGCAGTGTGGTCGTGTTTACCGTTAACTGACCACCGCTGGCGACTCTGATTCCAATAGCAGACAGGTTTGTGTATGTAGCGTTTTCTTCCAAACCCGGCACTGCTGCTGATGCATAAGTCAACAAGGTTGATTTTACAGATGAAGCGCTTGAATCCCCCATAAGGACACCCATGATTTCATTCTCTTCATCATAGCGTGTCTTAGCAGAAATTTCTATCATGACTTCATTGAACACATCAACCCAGTCCTGAATGTCCTGTTTCATTTGCGTGTAGTCTTCCTGGATGTTGATTGTCTCAGTTGAACCACTCGTTGTCGATTTCAGATTGAAAGTAACACCATTAATAATATCGTCTACAGTATTTGATGTTCGTGTAATCCAAGATGCCGGCGGATATCCATCCACACGAATTTGCGCATCCTGCGCCACCTGCGTGGTCACAAAATTGCCTGAATCAAATGCGTCAGTTGCGCCAAGCAAACCAAGGTTTGTCCCAGCATCATTAATGGTAACAGTGTACAAAGAGCCGGTATTGTCAGCGGTCAGTACCAGGTGAATCGGATTGGTCGTTCCACCATCGTCAATTGTTGACGCCGTAACCCCCGGATTGTCCGAAGACCTGTTGATCTTCGAAACCAGATCCGCCAATGTTGCGCCTGCGCTAATGTTGACGCTAAATGTTTCAACAGCACCGGTATCATCATCATACACATCATATGAAAATGTTCCGGCAATGGCAGTGCCACTGGCATTCGTTCGTAATGGTGATGTATTCAGGCTGGCCCAGCCTTCTCCGGAACCATCCGAATGCACCATAATATGTGATTGAGCCAACTGGTTGATTTCAATCGTATGCGCTGCCGTGTTCGCATCAGCATTAGCCGAAGCTGTGACGACATCCGTATCCGTGCTGGATGCGCTCATCTGAAGCAACTCATCACGCTCGTCCATACTCTTGGACTTTGCTTCAAGCGCTTCCAGCTTTGTCTGGATGGATGTCCAGGCATCGCGCTTGAGTTTCAGATCATCCTGCTTATCCAGCAGAAGCTCAACGGGCTTGCTTTCCAGTGCAATCAGCTGGTCCACCATCGTGGCCCAGTCAATGCCGGACGATAACCCTGATATAGTGGTATCTTCTGCCATCGTCGTCCTCACGAACAAGGCCGACCAAAACAGGCTATACCGTTATTATTCTTTGACTTGCGCACACAAAAAACACCCATGGATGCGCTGTTCCCCAGCCTGGAACCTGCGCCTTCCATGGGTGGTAGTTTCTAAATGGTACTGCGTTAGCCGTCAAGCCCGACGATTTTTTACGGTATCGTCTAAACCCGTCCTTGCACTACGGGTTACCCGATCAGCCCTGCCACCATTTGCGGGACCATGTTCGCCTGAGCCAACATCGAGATGCCCGAATTGAACAGGATCTGAGACTTAACAAAGTTGCTCATCTCCGACGCAATATCAGCATCACGAATCATGGACTCGGAAGCGACTGCATTCTCCTTGGAAATCTTCAGGTTCAGGAGGGTGTTCTGCAAACGCTCCACGTACGAACCCACGCGGGTCCTTTCAGTGTCCTTGGTGTCGATCGCGCTGTCGAGTGAATTGATGGTTTGCTGCGCTGAAAGCGTATTCAGCAGGTTGGTGCCGTTGAGGCCCAACGCGCTGGAGCGCAGGTCACCGATATTCACGTAGTAGTAGTCCTGATTACGCACGTTGTAGGTGCCGATGTGGAATTTCAGGCCGGTTGTGCCGGTACTGTAGTTCCCGTTAATCAGGTACAAGCCGTTGTAGTTGGTCGTGTTCGCAATTCGATCGATTTCCGATTTCAACTGTTGGAATTCAACGTTGAGGTACTGACGATCGAGACTTGTCAGAGCGCCGTTTGAGGCTTCAACTGACAGGGCGCGCATACGGATCAACTTTTCGTCGATCACGCTCATGGCGCCTTCTGCGGTGGCCAACAGGTTAATGTTGTAGTTTGTGTTGCGTTCAGCTTCATCCATGGATGAAATCTGTGCACGCAT
Organism: bacterium; assembly: GCA_963669175.1. GTDB lineage: Bacteria > Electryoneota > Electryoneia > Electryoneales > Electryoneaceae. Next base: position 2,843,290 of record OY769902.1, on the reverse strand, counting down.
ACGCTCGCTCACCGCCAAACCGGCGGGATCATCCCACGCGTAGTTAATCCGGAGCCCAGAAGACAAGCGGTTTACCGCTGTGTCCAACTGATTCTGGGAGGTCCAGACGTTCCTCTGCGCGGTCAGAGAGAGTACGTTGTGGTTAATGCGCGTACTCATAGGAACACCTCCTTGCCTATGACTGTAAATGGAACCCCTTGCTGTTCGTATTATCGGACAGGCTGGGGAAACCTTTACTTCAGAAAGACAGGAAGTGACCCTTTAAGTATTAGCAGAATTTGCAAAAACGCCAAGAATACCAAAGAGCGTTTACAGCTTGTCAAAGAGCATAAAACGGTCAGCCGATGCGGTCCAGCCGTTTTCCCATCCTGCGTGGAGCGGTTTCCAGTAAACCGTGACGCAGGCGTTCTTCTTTACGAATCCCACTTCTCCGCTCCTGGAGACGCTGTAATCGATTCACCAGGCTCTCCTGGAGCTTCTTGTCACCTTCACGCAACAGCTTCACTTGCTCACGCTGTTGCCGAGTAAGCTTTCGCTTGTTCTGACTTGAAAAGAACTTGTCAAACGGCGGCAACTGCTCATCAGTAAGACAAAACCATTCTACAAGCAGTTTTTCCCTTCGTTGAAGACAACTGACGACTTCACGATCAAAATCAATACGCGCCGCCTTCGTTGCTTCTTCTGTAGCTTGAAGCAATTCTTCCAGAAGGATGTCAGTCCGGTTCTTCATGATCAGGCAGCATCCACTTTGCCGCGCGCCTGAATTTGCAGCATGAACTGTTCCCAGGTATCCATCATGGGAATCAACTCATACTCGATAAGATCAGCGATTAGAATCATATCACGTTGATTCTGCGCTTCCAGAATCTCATCAAGCAGCCCGCTGACCCGCTGCATCTGCTCGTCCATACTGGTATCGTCAACAATGACTGTATCACCTTTAATTTTAAAAAGGTTAGCTACAGAATAGGACGTACGAAGGACGATTTGCAGGGCGTCAAGGCATTGAGCGAAGATTTCGTTTGACCTGTTTTCGTCACCCATCCGGAATTCTTCCGCTGCTTTGGCCAAAGCATTTTGCAGGGATCCATGAAATTCCAGGAGACTGACGACTGTTTCACCCGCCAGTTCACGAGTGTTGCCCGTATTTACTTCAAGACGATTATGCTGGCTGACGTAACCATTCTGCTGATCAAACTTGCCTGTTACGTCCGCGCCATCCAGGTGAACCTTGACCACACTTTTGTCAGAAGGAATCATACGGGATATGGCTTTCACGATATCCGCGACAGTTTCACTTCCGGTCATAGGCTGGTCAACCGTCTGGCCGTCCAGTATCACGTTTAACATGCTTCACCTCCTTGCAGGCTGACCAAAGGCCGCCCTACTCTCTTCCGAACCGTGGAGATAATGTTCTGTGCTCTACGGTCGTATGTATGTTCTTTAAGAATTCGTTCTCGTGCCCGGGCGCTGATTTTCCGGCCGTAATCCTGATGCTGCAACAGGTAGGCAGCTTTGTTGGCCGCTTCTTCGGGATGATCAAAGGTCAGACATTCACGGTCATGATCGAACAGATCTCCCAAATCCTCCTGGTCATCTGTCAACAGGATTCCACCTGCTGCCGGGATATCAAAAACACGTTGATTCACACCAGTAGGCATCTGGTAACTGGTGACATTCAAGTGAATTCCGCCCCGGTAAATTCCGGGAAGGCCATCCGGATACGGCACAGGTCCGTTATATGCCGTCTTCGGCGTAAGCGCTTTCCAGCCCTCGTCACCATACAGAACCAGGTCCAGCCCGGTACATTCTTTTGCTATCTGCCGTCTTGCTCGTAATGTCGATCCCAATGCTACAGCGGACGCCCATGTCAACCTTTTTCCGGCATTCCAGCCCGAGATGTTATCGCCAATGGTATTTGCAGCGATTTCAAGCGCGGCCAGTCCTTCAATTCTACCAGAGATCTGTATATCAATTGCTTTTTCGTACAGTTTTTCCGGCGCAACTGGTATTCCGGCTTTGATTCGCCATTCCTCAGCGGGTCGGAGCATTGAATTGGCAACCCATCTCAGCTTGCCTGTTCCTTCATCAACACCGGGATAAAAGCGTTCCGGGTCAGTCGCCAACGGCAGGAATTCTACATCGGTGAAACCATAGGATTCGATCTCATGAATGGTGGATCGTTCCCATGTTTTCAGGAAAGCCAGGTCATTCGGTCCTGTTTCGTGGTCCAACAGGATGAAACCGGGACGATCCACAAACCAGGATACATAGGGCAATCCGATTTTAGCCAGCAGGTTCGCCAATTCACCGTACTTGTCGAAACTTAAATGATTGATCGTTACCAGCAAATCCGCATCCAGGCTGGCATGAAGCAGCTCATGGATGAAGTTCGGGTTATCGTTGTAGCGCAATTCTGTGACCTTGTGTCCCAATCTTCGGAACGCATCGATCATTTCCTGCTGGATGAAATAGGTTTCACGTGGGAAAAGGATATGCAGGCGATCCCCACGCATGCGTGGTCGCTGCAACGCACTGAATCCGTTATCCTGACGCTGTTTACCGTTTAAAGACTTGACCACGAAAGGTTTTTCATGTTCAAGCAATGACTTTCCGTTTCCTGAATGTGTTTCCGAAACATTGTCCCAATGCGTGAGGACTTCTTCCAGCAAATTCGCAACGGAATCGGCATTCATTTCCAGGTGCTGATAAATGTATTCTGTCTCTTCCGTCTGCTTCTTCAGATCACCATGGGTCAGGTTGCCCGCTTCGAAATGGAACAGCAGCATCAGGGGACGCCACAGTTCGTTGGTGATCAGCATTTCTTCCAGCTTATGATCCAGATTGGCCAATGATTTGCCAACGTGTTGAATCCGCTGATATTGCTTTTCCGGTTCTGATACCAATTCCTGCAACTCGGCCGCCAGCCCCTGCCCTACTCGTGCATGTTCCGCAATGGCCCGTACTACCGGGATATCTTTCTCTCGGAATCGACGCTCAATCTCAGCCGGACAACTGCCGAAACTGGCTTTGAGATAGGCGGCAAGGTGTGTAGCGTGGTAACCATTCGGACGCAGTTCCGGTTCAAAGCGTGCTTTCCATAACTCACGGAAGATTTCACGAGCCACACGGTCACGTGTTATCGGGAGCTGTGTCAGTGGCTGCTTTTTCCACCAGCCATCCTGATCAAATCCACTCTGCCAGAGAACCAGTCCCTGGGAAAGATCACCCTGTTCATACCTGTTCTTTACTTTGCCCTGCAACATATTCAACGCCAGACGACTGATATCCGGTACTGTTATCGCGGAATGACAATCCAGATGCGGACATACCACATGGAAACTGCACGGGAAGCAGGATACATTCGGTTCGACAATCAGGTTGCCTTCCCCATAAGGGCCGGTTTCATCCGAAAGCGCCGAAGCCAGTGTGATCACAAGACTTTTCGTCCCGACTGATTGAGCCAGGTGCATGGTCCCGGTATCATTGCTGATGAGCAGATCCGAGCTTTGCAACCAGGCTGCAAGTGTTGGGATGTCGGTTTTCCCGGCGAGGATGTATGCCCCTTCACCAGTTGCCTGTGAAGCAGTGCGTATAAAAGGAAGTTCGCTCTCTGTCCCGACATAAAGAATGTGTGCGCCTGTGGCGTCACGCAGCTTTCTTCCAACCTTCCCGAATTTCTCCGGTTCCCAACGCTTGTTGTTTTCGGAAGCGCCGCACTGAATGACAATCCTCGGCCCTTTTTCATTGTCCAGCCCAAGTTCCGATTCCATCTGTCGGAATGATGATTCTGCTTCAGGAGGAACCGTGTATCTCATTTCACTGCGACGAGTTCTGCTTCCGACTCCATCCCCCGTGCCGACCATGACGTCAACCAGGTGGAAAGGATTCAGGTGACGATTCAGATTCCCGGCGAAGAAATACCGAGCCCAGATATTCGGGATGCTGCGATAGCCACGTGCATCAAGGGTTACGCCACCCTTTACCGGGCCATTCATCAGCCAGCTCAGGACCGAGCTGACATCCGTATGGCTCACGTTGTAAATCGCGTCATAAGGGATTGTCAGCAAAGGAGCCAGCATCTTTTTGAAATCACGCATAATCGGCAACAACGGAATCCGGTCAGAATTTTTAGCCGCCTCTACCGACAACGTAGTCAACACATTAAAATCAAACGGGATAACCTGATCCCACCCCATTCCTGCCGCAACATTCATATAGCCGGTTGTGGCGATGAGGTGGATCTCATGATCCGGGTGTTGTTCACGCAGGCTGTCCAGTAATGGCCCGGTCATGAGCAGGTCGCCCATGCGGGTCAGGTTGATGACGGCGATCTTTCCGGTCTTGGCGCTCATGCTGCGACCTCCGCAGCATTGCGTCCGGCAAGACTGTTCAAGCCTTGTGACCAGGTTTCGAACCGCTTCACACCCTCATTCAGCAATGCGCCGCGTCCGCATGCGTACAATTCTTCTCTTTCCAGGCGGCAGGTCAGCAATACTCCCTGTAACCGTTCCGATCCCTGCTCGATACCGGTCAACAGTTTTTCCGTCTCACGGATCAGTTCACCTAATGGCTGATCGTTCTCCTGTCGGAACAGCCGTGCCAACTCATCCAACAACATGGCAGTTTTGATTGCCGTCTCACGTTCAGAAAGCGTAAGTCCTGAAGCAGGAATCACTTGTACTGCCGTATTTTCATCCAGTATGGCATGCCAGAACACTCGAAATGCACGATCATCAAACGTCGGAGGTTGTACTTCCTTTGACGTGAACAGGGTTTGAACTACCTGATCACCCCATTCATCCACATCTGTTTTTCGTAAACGGAATTTCCCGGGCAGTGATATAATCCTGTTCAAGTCCGGTTCACGTCTCTCCAATACGGCCAGGCTTGTTTCCAGAACGGCATCCACAGGAACTTCACGTCCGCAATCACAGACCGGGCAGGGATTCGTTTCCGGGCAGGGATGGTTCGGGTGCAGAGTTTCCAGTACAAACTGCCCCGGCGCCAGTGGTGACGTGTCTTCCGGACGAACCATAGCAAGAGAAATGGAAACAACGGGTGTTCCTGACGCTGTAGCCAGATGTGACGGCCCGGAATCGTTGGCGATCAGAAGATCAACTTCCTTCAACAAACCGGAAAAGGTGAACAGATCAGTAGCGCCAGCGAGATTCAGCAGGTTTTCACCGGCAAAACCGACAACCTTATCCGCAAGCTCTTTCTCTTTCGGGCCACCGAGGATTACCGGTGCTATCCCCTGTTGCGCAAGCCTGGCAGCAAGTTCACCGAAATACTCCGCAGGCCAGCGTCTCTGTTCAACATTCGCACCGGGTTGAATCGCCACAATCGGTCGCGGCAATCCCTGTAAAAGCTGTTGAGCACGGATTTGCGCGTCCCTATCAACACGGCCCAAATCATATTCAACGGTTCCGGCGGATTGAGTGACTCCACATGCGCGACGGTGAATATCCGCGAGGTTAAAGGGATTCAACTTGCGTGAAGAAACTGCTGCGAAAAAATACCGCATCCAGGAACCGGAAACATGCTGCATACCACGTTTGTCCGCGATATGTCCCAGCTTTTTCTTTCCGGTTATACTTCGCATCAACAGTGCAGAGAAGTCGTTATGAGTCAGGTTACAAACGAGATCATAGTCCGTGGAATTAACAGCTTCGATCATCTGTTCCCAGACACGAAAGCTTTGTGATACAGAGACTTCAGCCTGATTCCGCAATACACTGACCAACACTTCATCATGAAAAGGAACAACGTGATCCACCCCTGCCAATCCTCGCGCAAATGCGGCAAGATCGGCATAGACCAGTACAGAGACCTCCGCGCCATGCTGGGCCTTTAGCCCCTTGGCAGCAGTTGTCATCTGTACCAGGTCTCCCATGCGGGAGAGGTTGATCAGCAAAGCCTTCATGCTACCCCTTTTTCCTTCGCCCACTGGTAGAATTCGTTCATCAACAGAAATACAGCTTCCGTTTCATTCAAATCACCTTCATCGTGCATGATTTTATCCGCAATCCCTTCAAGCGTAAGCTCTTCTTCCGGTTCACCCATCTTCCTGAAGAAGTTTGCCAACTCGGCATCATCGCCCGCTTCTTCCACCAGTGATTCAACAGTATTTTTCGGGGATTCCTGAAAAGCCGGTTCATGAAGTTCAAGGATGACTTCCAGCATTTCCTGCATGCGGTGGACATAGGTATGCTCGGCCAGCACACGCTTGCGTGCGGCTTCGGCAATTTGTTTCGCTTCTTCAGGATGCGCAAGGTAATAATCTATGGCATCACGGCAACTGCTAAGATCTGTAAACGTAACAACTTCCTTGCCCGGTTCGAGCAATTCGGGAAGCAGTGACCGTTCATCAACCAGTTGGAATGCGCCACAGGCTGCCAGCTCAAATGTCCGTGGATTAACGAAGTCCCCGTTGGGATTCACACCCTGGGTATAGGTGGAAGAATGAAGATTGATATTGACCTTTGTCGCATTGAAGATCTTGACCACTTCTTCCGTGCTGACACGTCTGCCTTCATCCTGCAGCACACGTGCCAGTCCGCCACTTCCATCCCACTCATTACCCCACAGCTTGAAATTATAGTCCAGCAATCCGAGGAAAAAATGACGACGGTTGTAATAACCCGCCCCCATATGGCTGATATCGCTGCCATAACGATTCTGATCTTCCGCATCCAGCTCGAGCGGCATATGAATATCTGGATCAGCCGCCATCGGCAGGTAATGCACATGACGCGCTCCAGCCGCCTTCAGTTCCTGTTCGAACGGTCCTTTCTGGATATGGAAGAAAACATCATACCACGGAGCGACTCGCAGGCCATATTGCATCAAGCGGCCATCCTCAACGAACCAGAATGCGGTTGGGATACCGGCGTTTCTTAGTTCGTTCAGCACATCCGGTGTCGCCGGAGCCTGCGCCATAAAGAGAACAATCTGGGCACGCATGTCCATGGCTTTCGCCGTGACTGTTTCCGCCATCAGGGTCGTGAACAGCCCCTGTAATTGATTTTTATGATCTGGATTACGTGTTATATCTTCAAGCTGTACTCGAGCCTGATTATAGATGCTGTTATCCAGCAGTTCAACTTTGTGACCAAGTTTTCGAAGTGCGTTTACCGCGCTATAGGTAACGGGCAGACTGCCGCCATAAAGCGGACCAACAACCAGCAACCGCAGCTTTCGGCCTTGCAACCGGGTTCTACGGTTGAAGCTTTTTTCAAGGTGTACAACCGCGTCAGGTGCATAACTGCGTGCTGAAGGCGAAACGATACAGGATACTTTCCCCCGGCAGGCCGCCAGTTGAATGGACGCCTGCTTTTCCAGCTCTTCGATTGATGACGCTACAAGAATGGTTGCCCTTTCCAGCAACTCCCTTTGATCTCGCGCCTGCATGGCAGAAGCGAAAATCTGGGATTCCGGCTCAACCACGATCAGCTTGCTATCTGGCGCCAGTTTCAGGAGCGCCTCGGGCAAATACCCCAGCCCCAAACCAAGCAACAGAATTCCGGCAGGCTTTGGTCCGTCACCCAACAGTTTCTTTGCCAATCCCTCTGCTTCACGTTCGGGAGCATACTTGCTGTGAACAGTGTGACCATTGACCGAAAGGGTCGGGCCACCTGCACGAGAAGGCTCCACCGTGCAGCCGGGCGCGCTCATCTGCGCCATTTGCCGCAATGTGTTCGCTTCGGGTTGACCGCTCAGCGCGGTCATATTTCCGGCAAAGAATTCGTTGCTCATCCCGGTACCCTTTCGCCTTGCTTACTGGGTATACTCCAACGGGATACCTGTGGGTCTTCACGCACTGTTGCTGTAACCATGCCTGGTCGTCCGCTCATCAAAAATCCATCCACCGCACGGCTTTGCAGGATTTTCTCCACTTCATGCGCCTTTGGATGGCGGGCGTGGTAACGCTGCCACATACCCCAGGTGAACTCGGAAGCTTTCTGACTGGCGAGGATACGGTCCAGCCCTTCCAACGCAGGTAGATGATCCTCATTCAAGCGCCATGCGCGGTGATAATGTTCAAACGCGGACCAACCGGTTATCGGCGATGCCTGACGATTAAATCCCGGGGTAAACAGCCTGCCCTCTTCTTCCAGAAGTCGTCCGATTTTCACATGCAGATCCGCCGGGTCGGAATCCTCATCGGCGCTTAGGATCTTGCGGACAGTAACATGGTCTTTCGCAGACATGGCAAGCGCGGCCAGTCCGGCGATTGCCGTCCGATTGCCAGGATGCATTTCCAGCGTATCCAGCAGCGCCCTTACCGCAGCTTCATGATCCCCAACGCCTTCGTGGAAAGAGGCGCGTTCCAAACCGCTCAGCCGCTTGATCTGCGTCATCAGGCGTTCGGCAATCCCCCTTCGCAGGTTGGGCCAGTTTTCCGGCCACTTCCACATGGCCTGCCACAATCCCCAATCTTGACGCCACAAACAGCTTTTCTGAAGTCGTTCACTGCGAATCTTCAGCGTAGACAGATCGCTCAAGACCTGCTGGAAGCGGTGGGAAAGGGTGTGCTTTTCATGGATAATCTTAACGGCCTCGGCGCTTATCGAACTGATCTTGTCCGGAGTATTCAACAGACCGATAACCACTTCTTCAAGATTCTGACTGGTGTAACCGACCAGGTGTTTGTTATTCTTAAACAAACGATCCTGTCCCCGCCCATTTTCCGTGAGTACGACAGCGCCGCACGCCATCGCTTCGAAAGTGCGCAGGTTAATGCCATCAAACAGGTTTTCATTCAAAACGATCCTGGCGCGTCGATACAGGTTCGCCACATTCTGCACGGTCTCACTACGGGTGCCGCCGCCATCCACCATGTGAACATTGGCGATCATCCGCAAACGATGCAGAATTGCAGAACGCTTAGGACGCAGCGCACTGTCAAGCGTGCCTACGAAAACGATATCCAGATCACGTTCCGCGCCATTCTCCGGGTGATGATAGATATTCAGATCAGCCGCCAGAGGCAGCCAGCGCGCCCAGCTCATCCCGTCATCACGCCATGCCCGCCATTCTTCATGCTGATCGACGAAAACGCGGTCAAAGCCATACGAATACCAGCGCTGCCAGAACGAATTGATCGGCGCGTCAATCGCGTAGAACGCCAGCGGGATATTCAGTTGTTCCAGCCCAGGGGCAAAGAAACGACCGTCTATACTATCCACCTGCAAGGCGACGTCTGGTTGAAACTCTGCTTTTTCTAGCACTTCAACCAGGTTATCCGTATCAGGATTGAATTGAATATCCTGACCTTCACCGCTGCCGACTCTGAACACGTGAACCCCCGAAGGTGGGGGCAACGTATTGAAATAATGATCGTTAAGAAGCAGTAATCGCATCATCCGTCCGTCTCCTCTACTGCAATGGCATTCTCCCGCCGGTATCTCCTGCTCCACCGTTCGTTAGCGAATGGATATCCATCCGGCCGATAGGGAAGCAGTCGTTTACGTCGTGGCGCTGTCCGTCGTGCTGGGCGTCCAATCCTCGGGGCGACGAGTTTGCAGGTCCGATAAATCGGTGAATTGTGAACGAAAATGGCATACGGAGTTGATTGCACAGCACGCACGTTATCACTGATTGCCGGGAACTGGTTTGCGTCTGTCCAACGGTGTCCCCCGACTGCCGCACGGCTTACACCTTCGTGCATCATCATGTTTCTTAATGTTTTATCTGTCGCCATGTTCGCTCCAATGCTGCGCTTCTGGTTTCAACGTGTCAATTCACTGCTGAATTCTGTCCGAAATCCATCTGGGGAATCGTAGCGATCTTCGCCGGACGCCCCTTCCTTCTCCCCGATCCCCCAGAGGAACCGCCTTGCCGCAGCGCGACGTCGTTGCATTGCAGGATCGGCTGTTTCGATGCGTGATGCTGAAACGTACTCTGGACCCACAGATGTAGGTCGGGCCACCATAAGAGTGAAGGTTGAGTCATGATGTCGTCCGTTCTGCCATGTGTTTTCCACGATTGACCAGGCCAGGTCCGCCACACGTTCGGGATCAATACTGTCGCTACCGGTGCCCGAAGTTGATCCCTGTACCACAAGCGCGACAGCCTCGTTGCAGTAAGCGCCGGTTTCCACAGGATTCGCACCACCGAAAAACAGGCCGAGCGTTTTCATCTCGATTGCCGCAGCAAGCTGAAGAGTGCCGGTATCGCTGGATATCAGCATATCGGCGCTTCTGAGAACCCCCGGTAAATCGCTGATCGAAGTCTGACCGATCACGTTGATAACATGATCTTTCAGCCTCGGATCTTCCAACTTTTCCAGCAGTTCCCGTCCGACCGGTTCATCGGCTCTCGTACCTGTCAGGACGACTTCTGTCGAGCCATTTTCAAGCAACCGTGAAACCAGTACGGCAAGCTTTGCCGCAGGCAACATTCTTTCCTGCCCGCCTGCCCCCACGTTTACCACGAAACGTGTTGTTTTCAAAGAATCTGGCCTTGCTTCCATACTATGTAATGCAACCCCTGTGCCGGGTATTTCCGGTTTTAGCAGAGGAGGTAAAAGCGGAAGAATTGGAGGGCCATAAGCCGCCCAAACTTCAGCCAGATGCAAGGGCGCCATGTTCCGGTTTCGAATCGCCTGGTTCAGGTACTGGTGAGGTTTGGGAAGCGGACGACGGAGAAATGGGCCGATCTTTTTAGCAGCCGGAATCAGGGTGGCTATAGCCGAAGTCAACTCCCCCTGGTTAAGCAGAATGAGCCGGTCTGCCAGTTCATGGGGGCACCATTGCGAAACCCACTGCTTCAACGCTGCAAACGCACGTATTCCACCTTCGGCAACGAGATTGGCGGCGTGCGACAAGTCTATCTCGATCACATGATCAACGCCGTACAGCAAACGAGCCGCGGGAGCGGCTCGATGATCGACGGCGAGTGTGATCTCACGCTCTACCCCATCCTCGCGCTTCAGATTCTGAATCAGCGGCGAGGTTTGAATGATATCGCCAAACCGCGCAAGCTGAACGATGGTAACACGTTCATGGCGCATGACTACTCACCTCAGGTCAATGCGCTCAGGTGATTCATCATCTGGATCGCGCCCTTGTGCTCCGGGTTCAGCTCGAGCACTTTCTGCGCTTCTTCACGTGCCCGATCCACATCTTTTTCACTGAACAGGATCGCCGCGAAATGGAAACGGGTTTCCACATCATCCGGATGACTCTGCAAATAGGTTTCAATCGGCGACTGGGCTTCCCCCAAACGCCCTGCCTGCATTGCGGCGGCAACCATGCCGACGATAGCCGGACGGTGATCCGGGGCGATACGGGCCGCTTCAAGGAAATAATCCAGCGCTGAACCGAACTCCTTGCGGCGCAGCATGACATTCCCCATGCCCATATAACCACGGTCAAAATCGGGCGCCAGTTTTACAACCTTGCCGAAAATGTCTTCAGCCTGCTCCAGTTCGTCGTGAACCAGGTGATAGGTTCCTATACCAACCCAGGCGCGTTGTGCGCTGGGATCGTCGTTTACGGCCCTTTTATAGCAATCCAGCGCATCATCACTGCGTTCCAGCCGGAACCGTGCATCGCCAAGCAAGGTCCAGTACAGAGCACGTTGCTTGACATTACCGTTTACCTTGTGCGCGCCACCCTTCAGCGTCTCTTCTGCATCCTCGAAATTGCCTTCCTTGATCATCAGGTCCGCCCGGGCAATCAAGTCGGAAAGGTTCTCTTCTTCCGTTTTGGGCGGTTTCGGTGTGTACGGAGCTGGTGCGGCAACCGGTTTTTCCCTGTTGACATTGATCCCCAACTGGCTGGCGTTGAATTCCGTATACGCCTGCTGGGCCTTGTCATTCGGCTTCAGGATGGATTTCCCGTCCCGAATTTCCACGTCGAAACCGTCAAGGTTCGCATAGCGCTGGAGATCCTGCTCAATCCGTCCACCCCACGTCATCAGGAAACGACGGGCATTGTCTTCTTCGTGGTCCTTACGACCGGATGTCTGCTCCGTATAGTGGACCAGCTCGGCGCCGGGTTCATAGACAATCCTGAATCCCTGCTGACGTGCGCGCAAACAGAAATCAACATCTTCCCAGCCATTGCGGTAGCCTTCGTCCATTCCGCCAAGCCGCAGGTATACATCACGTTTCACCATCATGCAGGCAGCCGTAACCGCTTGGAAATACCTACGTTTATAAATCATCGGCAGATCAGATGGCCCCTTAGCATAGATATGCGAAGGAATGTCTTCATGATCGAAAACAATCCCGGCATGCTGCACGGAACCATCCGGATAATGCAATCGTGCGCCGACAATCTCCGCCCCTGTTTCCTGCTGGGCAGCCATCATTGCCTGCAACCAGCCACCGCGAACTTCGGTATCGTTGTTCAACAACAGGACGTACTCGCCGTGTGCTTCACGAATCCCGCGATTCACTGCACGGGCAAAACCTTCGTTCTTGCGGTTCCGCAAGTACAGAACCCCGTAGCCTTCCAGCTTGTCAATCAGTTCCTTCGAGGTGTTATCGCTGCCGTTGTCCACGACGATGATTTCGAAGGATACCTGTTCCGTGTTATCCACGATGCTGTCAATGCACTTCTCCAGCATGTCAGGCAGGTTGTAGTGCGGAATGACGATACTGACCAGCGGTTTCCCGGCACGACGATATTCTTCATAGGCCAACCGCCGGTACAACTGGGCCTTTTCTCCTCGGCGCTGGACAATTTCCGTACTATCATCAAGCATGATTGAAAGCCGGAAGAAATCATGAATCGTGTTCAATTGACCATCAAGTGATACTTTCACTTCTCCGTCAAATCCTACATCATTCCCCATATTACAGTCAACCCACGCAGCATCTTTCAGGTCTGTCAGCAACACAGGCCATATGGGATTTGCCAGCATGGATTCATTAAAACCGTTCTTCAGTGAAGTCCGCCTGATGAAGATCTGTTCCGGACCGATAACGGGCTCGAATGCCATCGCATCCATTACCTGAATACGTTCACCTTCATCCGCTTCAAGAAATACCGCATCCGTATTGTTTTCGACAGATTGCAGCACGGCCTGTATAGTCGCAGCCTTTGGCGTCAGCCCTTCCGGCAGTACCCACAGCCAGTCGCCCTGGCTCAATCCGGCAGCCTGGTTCCACTTCCTGCCTTCTGTATCAAGGCTGTCCACAACAAGCTGGCGGACATCAAACCGGAAAGCGCACGTGGTATCCAGGCGATAATTGCCAGTATGAACGATAGTTACATCTACCGGCAGCACCGTTTGACGATTCAAGGCTTCCAGCGTTGTCTGCAAAGACTGTGCGTCTGAACCATGTAGAAGGATGACCGATACACCACGATGAATCTCGTCACCGGGATCATGATAAGCGGGAAATGAACTATAATCTTCTGATGTGGTATTGGTTTTTGCCGCTGGTTTCGGGAGTTCCTGTTTCGCCTGAACAGGTTCTTCTTCAACGATCGCGGCTTCCGGTTCAACAACTGGCGCTGCTTCTGGAACTTCAACCGATTCAGGTGCAGCAACTACCTCTTCCGCTGGTGTTTCACTTTTTTCCTGGGCCAGCGCTTCACCATACAGACGAGCGCCAAGCTCGACACGGTGCTTCAGGGCTGCGGTGGATAGTTCAGCGGCCTCCTGACCGGAAGCCAGCTCATAATACTTCTGCGCCTGTTCCATCAGTTGCAGTTTCTCTGCGACCACACCGGCCCTTGCGAGGACTTCCGTATCCTCCCCGCTCCAAGATTCAACATGGCGCAACTGCATATAATCGGAACGCTTGTCCACCAGTTCACGAGTAGCCGAATCCGAAGTCACCAGGAAAAGATCAACCAGCGATAGCAAACCATGCAGCGCATCCGACTTCGTAGCATCGAAGTTGATACCTTGATCCACAGCGGCTCGCGCACGAATCAAACCGGAATCGATACGGCGAGCGTCACGGCGTGAAAGGCCATCCAGCACCAGGACACGAGCCAATCGCAGCTCGCGATCCGAAGTTTCCAGAGTACCGACATTTTTCAACGCCTTGATCGCCTGATCAATGACCTCTTCCAGTCCATGAACTGGAATACCACGCAAGCGCAACCCAATCAAACCTTCGGTTGCCAATAGTGTTGTCCAGGGATCATCCCAGCCGCCTTCGAAATCACGCCGACTCGAAAGCTTTTCCACCAGTTTGATCGCAAGTTCGACAAAACCGCGTTCCGCCAGGGTGGGAATGGCAAGCGCAGTGCTGAGGATATCCTCTTTGCCGTTCGTCCCGGACGTAATTAAACCGTTTGTACCGACCCGTTTCAGCAGTTCGTCCACATCTTGCTTCAGTTGACGATGGTCCGCCATGTATCTCTCCGCCTACTTATGTTAACCGATGAAGTTCAGCAACGATTGCTGGAATGTCTGTGTGCCTGCTTCCATTGCCATTTCGAGCGCAATCTGCTGTAATTCAAGCTTTTGAATCCATTCAGCCATATCCGCATCCTGAGCATCGCTCAGGAATTGAGTCTTATTGACTTCGTCCGCAGCGAGCCGGTTTTCCGTATTTTCAAGACGCATGATGATTCCGCCTACCTTGGCGCGTGCTATGCCAACCCGATCACTGGCGTCATCAAAGCGTGTAATCGTATCCTGGATCGCTTCTGAATCATCATCCTGTAATCCGTCACGAAGGTCAATCAGCACATCGAACATGTCACCGGAATCGCCCGGAGCGCCTGTCTGGAAAACGTCAGTACCGGGAATGTTCATCTGGACACGTTCCTGCTCGCCTATGTTGGCATAGATAACTCCATCCATGCCGCTCGGCAGATCCTGTACCTGTATCGTTTCCCCGGTTGCAGGATCGGTATCCAGCTCATAGGGCGCTTCCTGGGTATTAAATCCACCGAAGAGATAACGGTCACCATGACGGGAATTGGCAATGGAAACCAGTTCGTTCAGGATCTGTTCAACACGCTCTGCCGCAGCCGTACGGTCCGATTCATCCATCGTTTCCGTGGCGCCCTGAACTGCGAGTGCGCGCGCTTCGGTGAGGAGATCCTGCACATTCTGCAGCTCGTTATCTGTAAAGCTGAGATAGGTCATCGCGCCTTCAACATTGGTCGCGAATTGATCTGTCTGGCTCAATTCACCATTGAGCTGCATGATCTGGCGCGCTTTGATCGGATCATCCGAGGCCTTCTCCACCTCAAGGGTCGAGCTGACAACCTGTTGCGAACGGTACAATTCTGCCCGTTGTTCGTTCAGGTCACCCATCAGGGTATTCATCGATGTCTGAAATGAAATCCTCATCCTCTACCTCACTACGCACCAAGGTTGATCGCCAATGCAAGCATCTCTTCTATCTTGTTGAAAACATGTGCTGACGCGGTGTATGCCTTCTGGATTGTGATCATATGTGTCAGTTCTTCATCCATGCTTACGCCGGAAATGGACTGCTGGTAGGTTTGCGCCTGTTCTAGCGCAGCGGTTGCAGCTTCCAGCCTGGTTTCAGCAAGCGTGACTTCAGTTCCGACACCGGTCACAATATTTTGATAATAATCAGAATAGCTCATACGGCCGTTGTTAAACGAATCCTCGTATTGCACATCAAACATGTCATGCGCCAGCTCGTTGTCGCCCGTTGAGCTGGAATAAGACGCGGCTACTTTCTGAGGTTGATCAAGAATTGTCAGATCAACGGCAATATCCTGTGCGCCTTCTGTATCCGAACGGAAGAAATTGTTGCCGGTTGTGCCATCGCGGGCTACGCCCTGGGCATGAAGCTCATTAACACGGTCGCGGAGGGTATTGGCCAGCGTATCCAACTGCGCCATGACTTCAGGGATGTAATCATCACGCACAGATACTTTCCCCATCGCTTCTCCGCCGTTGAAGGTCAACGCCGTGCGCGTATCCGCCCAGGCAAGATCCCCGCCATGTTTGCCCTTGGTATCATCGCTGATCCAGACGACTTCACGAGCAACTTCACGATGGACGATGGCTTCTGCCCCGATATAAACCGTCACCGAGTTCTGGTCACCTTGTTCCACTGTAACACCAGCCAGATCAGACATTTCAAGGATCAGTTTATCCCTCTTGTCCATCAGATCATTTGGCGCTGTTCCCTTTGCGGTGGCCTCCATGATCTCCTGGTTCAACTCGGCAACCTGCGAAGCGAGGATATTGACCTGCTCGCCGATTTCCTGCAAATCCAGGTTCAGAGAACGCTGAACACTTTCCAGACCACTGGTGGTATTGTGGAAAGCGCTGGACAGGTTTTCGCCTGCTGTGATAACACTTGTGCGTGAAGACAGGGAATCCGGATCGTTGGCAAGATCTTCCCAGGCATTCCAGAACTGTTCCATGGCGCCGGAAATGGAGTAATCCTGCATTTCACTAAACACGGATTCCACTTCATCCAACGCCTGTTTTTCGGCTTCCCAGCGTTTGGATGAGCCTTGTTCGTACAACACCTGGTCTTCGGCATACTGGTCAATGATCCGGGCAATTTCAGCAACCTCAACCCCACCACCGATAATGCCGGCTTTGGTTTCAGTTGGAAAGGATGTTTCAAGTTCCGCCCGCTGACGGTGGTAGCCCTCAGTATCGATGTTGGCCAGGTTGTTACCGACCACAGCTTGCGCCTGCTGCTGCGCAAGAAGGTTATCCTTCGTCTGCTGAAGCAGGCTCTGCAACGTGTAGTTGCTGTAGTATCCTGTTACCTTTGCCATGGGGCCTCACATCGTCCGGTTGACCAGAACGGGACGTATTTTCTTTTTGTTCAACTGCCCGTTGGACAGGTACGTCACTTCTTTTTCACCGCCATCAATGAGCCAGTCAATACTGCGCTGTGCTACATTCATCGAACGCTTCACCAGATATTGATTCACCCGGCTGACACGTTGAATTCGGTTCACCAATTGATTCATACTTTCCTTGGCCTGTGCCAGCTCGTCGGACACCTGTCCCAGGCTGAGTTCAACCAGACGTGTCATCGTGATATCAGATACAGGTTCGCCTAGTCCTTTGGCGAGAAATTTGACCTGTTCAATACGTTGATTTTCAAGCGTTTTGATCTCTTCTATCAACGCTTCCTGCCTGTTGACAGTATCTTCAAACGCTTCCACATCATTGCGCACCAGAACACGCTTCTGCTCTTCAAGCAGCTCTGCGAACTGCTTCAGCAGCGCTTCTTCCTGCTTGATGGCCTCTACCAGGTTTTTAACGAGATCGTCGCTCATTGATCACCTTCTGTCTGGTTCGCTTCGAAAGCGTTTCCGGATGTTGACTGTGCAACCTGTTCAACAGGTTGTAATCCGGCTTTCTTGTAGGTTTCGTACATGCTCATCACATTGGCGACATAGTTCTGCGTTTCCGGGTATGGCGGGATTCCACCATACTGCTGAACTGCCATTGGACCTGCGTTATAGGCAGCCAGGGCCAGTTCCGTGTCACCGTCAAAGAGGCTCAGCATCCTGTCCAGGTATTCCGCGCCGCCCTCGATGTTCTGGGCCGGGTCATATGGATTCTGAACTCCCATTTCCCGCGCAGTCCCATCCATGAGTTGCATCAGTCCCTTGGCCCCACGATTCGATACTGCCCAGGGATTTCCACCGGATTCCTGCCGCATAACAGCCCGCAACAGCTCCGGTTCAAGCCCGTGACTTTCGGCCGACTGCCGGGTTAATGCATCGAAGGAATCAAGCTTCTGTTCCACCGGGCTTCCAGCCATATATTCTGATGTTATTGTCCCAGTTACACCAAGTTCCTTCGACAACTGCTTGAACATCATGTCAGCAATACCAAGCTGGCCACGTTTGGCCATTACGGCAGCCATATTTTCATCGAACATTTCCTGGTACATCTTCGAGGCGTGGTTGTCACTCCCGAACATGTTCATCTCGCCACGCATCTCTTTCAGCATGTAGCGGAGGAAGTATTCCTCAAATCCCAGGCAGGCGTTGTACAGCTCTTCGCCCTTCATGTCCTTTGTCGGGAGCGTGGGATTCTTGTCCGGGGTATCCGGCATATGCAGCACCCCGAAATCGCCTATGCTGAGTTCGCTGGGCATCAGATGATCACCAGTTCAGCTTGTAGAGCGCCCGCGGTTTTGAGCGCCTGGAAAATGGCGATAATGTCAAGCGGCAGCACCCCCAGTGAATTCAAGGCCTGCGCGACATCGCCAACATTGGTCGATTCTTCCAGCACAGTCAGTTGTGTACCGTTCTGCTGTACCTGTATCTGGGTCATGTTCTGCTGAACCGTCTGGCCGCCCGAGAACGCATTCGGCTGGCTTACAGACGGTGTGGAAGCGATAGTAATCGACAACGGGCCGTGAGTAACCGCCACGCTGGACAGCATCACATTGGCGCCAACGACTACGGTTCCGGTACGCTCGTTTATAACCACCTTGGCGTAGACATCCGGTATAACAGCCAGTTGTTCGGTCTGGGCGATCATCCCCATGGCCCCACCGGGCCAGCCATCCGGTATTGCAACAACGACACTGACTGGATCCTGGGCCGTAGCAACATCCTGCCCCAGTGTCTGGTTGATCGCATCGGCAATGCGTGTCGCTGTGGTAACATCCGGTTCATGAAGCGTATATCTGACTTCAGAGAAGGCTTCCAGGTTGGCATCCGGCACTTTTTCAACAGTCAATCCACTGGGAACACGTCCAACGGAAGTAGAATTCTGTTTTACAGTCGATTCACCAGAGAAAATCGCGAATCCGCCAGTGCTTACCGGGCCTTGGGCAACGCCATACACTTCCCCGCCCGGATCGATCAGGGGGGAAAGCAACAGTATGCCACCGTTCAGACTTTTCGCATCGCCCAGAGATGAGACATTGACATCAGCTTTCTGCCCGGGGCGTGTGAAAACGGGAAGGTTTGCAGTGATCATAACGCCCGCGATGTTGCGGGTACGAACACGATCACTCTCAACCGAAATACCGAAGCGGTCCAGCATGTTGCGCAAGGTCTGGTTGGTGAACAGCGCCTGCCGGCTGTCACCGGTTCCTTCAAGACCTACGACCAGGCCATACCCGATCAGCGGTGTTTCGTTGATCCCTTCAACATCAGCCAGGTCTTTAATCCGTGGCTGGGATGACGCAACAGATACGACGAGCGTCATCAACACGATTGTCGCGAGTAGTCTCTTCATCAGAACAACCAATTCCACATGCGGACAAGAACGCCCGGTTTACCAGCTTCAGTCGCAACGCCCTTACCCGTATAACTGATATTGGCTTCTGCGACCTGGTAGCTGTAAATCGTGTTATCCGGCCGGACATCTTCCGGACGGATCATTCCGGTAATGGTTGTCTCCTGCTTTTCACCGTTCATGTTGACGATGCGGGTTCCGCGAATGGACAGCAGCCCCGTATCCTGAACCTCTGTAACGATTGCGGTAACTTTGCCCACCAGCTTTCCCTGGGTGGCGATGTTACCTTCGGAATCGTTACGGTTGCGGAGAGTGCTGCTGGCGTTAAAAGGCCGAAGCATCTGATCCATCAGCCCACCAGTACCCAGGCTGGCATCCAGCTCATTGTCAGACAGGGTACTGGTTTCTGTGCTGTTGGAACCTTCAGTCACTTCGTACAGGAGAATGGTTACGATATCGCCTTCATGGAACGCCTGTTTGTCGCAATACAGCGACCGGTCAACCACGTTGTTAAACCGCTGTGCAGTTGACGTACATGGCATCAACAGCAGCAGGAGCAACATGGTCGTGAGCAGAAGAATAGCGGGGTATTTCATGGCGATACCCTCCCCCTTCTGGTTTGAATAATTCCCTGTACTTCGACTTTGCCTTCTCCCTGAACCAGCCCGTACAGTTGAGTCCCGGACTGGGTATTTTTCACACGTACTTTGTCCCCGATACTGCCGTCTTCCAGCGCCAGCCCTTCTGTTTCCACCTGAACCCCGGCCACACTGGCAACCAGATCGATAAACTGTCCACGGACCACCTGCGGTTTTTCTTCCAGATAATCCAGTGTTAGGATATCCCCACGGCGGACTTTGCGGTTGGTGCGCCAGACGGTATGATTCATCTCGGAAGGACTGTCGAACCAGCGGCCACGGATTGTCGTGATCTCGCGGCGCTCCCAGCGAATATTGTCCGAGGTCAGTGTGGTATGACGATCAAGATCCGTTCCGGCAGTCGGCACCCAGGCAAATGCCAGAACCCGGCAACTCACCGGAACTCGTTTCCAGATACGTCCCCGGCGGTTCATGTTCACCGTGAGAATGGTATTCCCACGTGGCAAACCGGTATCAACGACTTCACACTCAACATCCGCAGGCACCTCAAGGACATTGCGTGTCGAAGTCGGAGTCCATGCCACCAGGTCATCCCCATAGATATCCGACAAGTAGGAATCGACTGCTTTGACAACGGGTTCCGGTAATCCTTTTTCATTCTGCGCATAAGCGGATAACACGGTTACCAGCGCCAGCACAGCGATTACCAGGTATCGGTTAAAAATCGTCATAGCCTACCCTTAGTGCTTCAGGTTGTTGGCGGTTTGCAGCATGGTATCGGCAGTCTTGATCGCCTTGGAATTGACTTCATAAGCGCGTTGAGCTGAAATCATCTGGACCATTTCTTCGACAACCTGTACGTTCGAGGCTTCCAGGTATCCCTGTGCCAGAGAACCGAATTCCTCAACCGTTGGCTGCCCTTCAATCGGCGGTCCGGAAGAGGATGTTTCCAGGTACAGGTTTCTGCCGATAGGTTTCAGTCCGGCGGGGTTGGTGAAACGGACCAGGTCGATCTGCCCGATTTCTTCGTAGTCTACCTCATCGGCAAGACGCGCTAACACAGCGCCATCTGCCGTGATATTCAGATCAAGAGTATCATCCGGGACTACGATGGGCGGGTCCAGATGGAAACCGTCAGATGTGACAATCTCACCATCGGAACTGCGCTTGAAATTGCCATCGCGAGTGTATGCGAAGGTGTTATCACCACGTACAATCCGGAAGAATCCTTCGCCTTCAATGGCAATATCCAGCGGATTGCTGGTCTGAGTCGGCGTACCCTGGCTGTGGACCTTTTCTATAGCCACAGGCTTGACACCATGCCCCATACGCATTTCGGTCGGCACTACCACACCCAGGTTACGGTGCGAATTAGCCGCCTGTATGGTCTGGTAAATCAGATCCTGAAATTCGATCTGGGTCTTTTTATAGGATGTGGTATTGACGTTTGCCAGGTTATGCGCAATCGTATCCAGATACGTCTGCTCCGCATACATCCCACTTGCGGCTGTATAAAGCGATCGCATCATGGTGAAGTCCCTCCATTACGACTATGAAAAATGGTTGTTTACTGTACTCGACCAACTTGATTGACAGCCTTGGAAAGGGTCTGATCCTGTGCAGTCAACACTCGTGAAGAAGCTTCATAGGCACGATTCAGCTCGATCATGTCTACCATCTCACGGACTACGACCACGTTGGATTTTTCCAGGAAGCCCTGCATGATCTCGATATCAGTAGCTGTTTTCGGCTCCTGGTCAGGATCGATGTTGAACCAGATGCTGTCGCCCTTCTTCTCCAGCTTGGTTGTATCTTCAAATTCAACCAGCTTGATTTTCCCGGTCTTGACACCATCCTGCCAGATGCTTCCATCTTCAGAAACCAGGAATTGATTGCCAACGATCTGTACAGGAGTGCCACGGTCGTCCAGCATGTTCATACCGGAAGACGTCACCAGGAAGCCATTCTCGTCCATGTGGAAATGGCCGTTACGGGTGTAGACAACCTCATCCGCCTGCTTATCCAGAACCTCGAAGAAACCTTCGCCATTCAGCGCGAACTGGGTCTGGACACCTGTTTTTTCAATGGGACCGCCGCTCCAGTCCGTGTACAAACCTTCCTCGAGGTCTTTGGTCCGAGTGGGATCACCCCAGGGGCCGGACTGGACCAGTTCGTTATCTACGTTCGTTCGGAACGCACGCCGGTCGGCCTTGAAGCCACTGGTGTTAGCATTGGCAAGGTTGCTTGCTACCGTGCGAAGCTTGTATTCACGGGCGATCATGCCCGCAGAGGAATGGTAGATACCCTTGATCATACCCTCTGCCTTTCCGTCGGATGCTAGGCGTAAAGCCTCCTGTCATCGGAGGAAAAGCAAAGGTTATGCCCGGGTCTCGTCCTACTTTAACTTCTTGTTTTTACTAAACGAGGAGAGCCAGTTTTTCAGAATATCAGCTTTTGGGAGGGTAGCCCTCTCCGGGGTAGGGAAAGATGTGCCGCTCGAGTCGTGAACTTGGAAATATTACCCCGTTTGGGTATGGGTATTTTCCATAAAAACAGGCGCCTCACAATTTCCTACGGGTAAGCTATTCTTGTGACAGCGCTGGGATATTCGATGAAGATGTGGAACTACTGATGGAAAATGGGGACTGCCACGCTTTTCGCCTGCGATATGCCGTTGGTTGCTAACCATATATGATTTCTACGCCTGAGCATTGATTTCCGAGAATCACGTTGCGAAAAGGTGGCTGTCCCAGCTTTTTCCTGCCTGGCCCCCTCCTGCTGCAGGCGAAAAATCTGGTACAGTTTCCTTCTCCATGAATGCTGCAAGCGGATTCTGTATGAGTGCGAGGAAAAGGATCCCGTCCCCTTTTCCCGGCAATCTTGTTATGACAAAATAAAATCATGAACAATTTTATTCTTATCAAACATTAACCGCTTCGCCGGCAAGACTTAAAATGGTCTTCACCTCATCCTGTCCCATTTTCAGGGTTTCCGCAATTTCACGAACAGAGACGCCATTACGGTGCATCCCGATAATCCTGTCACGAGTGTTATCCACCGGAACCTTCGCGGTTTTGTCATCCGGTTCCAGATCCCAGGACGCCATGTTGGGATTTACGATTGGTTCAACATCATCATCATCGTCAAATATAGGATCAACAGGTTGTGAGTCTTCAAACGGATCTTCCTGCAGTTGCGGCATTGTCGGATTCCCTGATGATTGTGGAGGAGGAGAATCACTATCCTGCTCCCGGCTGTAATCATGGTCACTCACATCCAGGGACATCTCGCCCGATCCGGTTTTCCAGGTGAACTTCGGCTTTTCTTTAGCCTTTGATCCCTGGTTCCACATGTTCAATTCACTTACCAGATTTTCATCTTCTTCGTAAAGATCGGCCACCCTCTTGCCAGCGCCAACCCTTTCATCCTCTTTGCGCGCCTCAAAGTGAACCGGTTCTGCTTCAAGATCATCCACAGGATAGTCCCTGAATCCTGTTTGTGAAGGTTCATCGGCGGCATAGAGCCCTTCGTCCTCATCGAGAAGCGCCATCATCTTCGCCACCCGCTTCTTCTGCAGGTAGCGTATCAGCAGGTATCCGCCAGCCAGCAGTGCAAGAACAATAATCCCAATAATGACCGGGATGATGGGGAATTTACCACCAGCCTTCTTTACGGGTTTTTTAATCTCTGCAAGTTGATCGAGGCTGTCCTTGACCGCCATGTATGCCAGCGCTCTCTCCCACATGATTCCCGACAGGGAATCGTTGTCGAGAAGCTGATACACCATAGCCATCTTAATGGCGGCAACTTCCTGCGTTTTCACCTGGTCGAGCGCTTCGCCATAGGGAGCCAGCGATTGGGCAAATTGACGGTTGAAGATCAGCAGATCGCCCCAGAGGATACGACTCCATCCGTAAAGAGAATCCTGAGGTGGAAAAGCGAGGATTGAATCAAACGCCTGATCCACATACCCGGCTTCATACAAATCCCTGATAGCCTCAATCCGGTCAGGAAAATGTTTCGTATAGAACATCGCAATCGCAGTATCAGGCTCTTCCGGCTCCAGTTCAGGTTCCGGCGCCGGTTTCGGCTTGGGTTTTGGTCTTGCCTTTACAACCCTTTTGGCGGGTGCGTCCGGGTCAGGAATTGGCCCAGGTCTGATTTCCAGTACAACTACACCTGCGCCAGCCGGAAAACGAACCGCATGAACCAACTTTGTTGCCTGAAGGGTAACCGAGCCCTTTGAAACAGTAATTTTCCTGATTAATCCGCCAGTGTCTGGTTGGAATTTATTGCTTTGAAGGTCGGACACGTTCAGCGTCAGTATGCGTCCTTCTTCTCCAGCCAGTTCTGCCGTAATTGCCTGGTCAAAAGTGAGGACAATCAGGGTAGTGCCATCAGCCTGCGGAACAACCCGGTTGGAAAGCAGTTCTACAGCATTGCAATTCCCGACCAGTCCCAGGATTACCGAAACCAGGAAAAACACTCTTATGGCCGGACCTCGCAATACCTGCTTCACCTGCTACTCTTTCTTTTTGGGTTTGCTTTCAGCATTTGGGTCGTTTGCATAGTTATTCAGGTTTAACATCCTGATCTCGCCATGATAATCTGTCGTCTCGATTGCTTCTATATTATCGAACTTCTTCACCACCTCCGCCAGCCGGTTGGAGTGCTTGGTGAGTGTTTCAATCACCGTTTTCAATTGCGGATTCTCATCCAGAGGCATAAGACTGGACAACAAATACAGGTTTCCCTTGATCACAGTCAAAGGATTGTTGAATTCATGCCTGATACTGATCGCGGCTTCTGTCAACGCTTCCAGCCGTTTACTTCGGACCAGCTCATGTTCCAGAAGTCTCCTGGTCGTAATATCGCGCATGATTCCCAGGCAACCTGTAATTTCTCTGTCAGAGCCACGTAGCGGCACTTGGTTGATCGAGAACCATGCCGATGTATCGTCCGGCAGGTTTATCTCGGTCTCATAATCAAACGATTTTCCCTTCTGCAATACTTCAACCGTACGGCCTTCATCAATCGAAATCGGGATGACCATGTAGATCGGTTTGCCGATCAACTGAGCGGGACGATAGCCGAAACGGTCCACTTTGTCATTGATAAACGTGATCATCCCGGCAGGATCGGTGGAAAAGATGATATCATCCACCGTTTGCAGGATGCGGTCAAGATACGTCTTGTTCTTCTCTGTCTCGCTGTAATCCTGAGCATGTTTGATCGCAACTGCCGCCTGGCTGGCAGCCATAAAAACCAACGTCTGCCGGAATTGAGATATTTCATCGCCGGGTTGTCCCAGTTCGGCGAACAACATACCAACTCGCTTGTCCCCGACCATCAGGGGAACGAGCAGAAGCACATCTGTCTTTAAGGGTTGAGCGATACTGAAAGACGAGGTCGTATCTGAGAAAACCGGACGTTCCTGCTGAAATACCCAGTCAACCACGCCATCTTCGTTCAATGACACGGCAAGGTCCAGCAATTCCAACGAATCGAGCCCAACCGGCACAAATGCGGACGGCCTTTCCTGAAAAACGTAAAGCCCGATACTTTCGACTTTTATCAGCCTGCGAATCAGGTTACACAAAGCAGTAGCAACCCCCTCAGGATCCGGGTTTACCCGAATCTGCTCAGAAAGCTGCTGGAAAGCGATCAGTTCGTTCAGGCTTTTCTTGTCTTCCACCTCCAACTCCATCCGTTGCCAGATTTAACCGGGATACGTTTCAGCGTTCCTGGTTTTTACCGGTCTATTCATCCGGCAATTTCGCCGTGATCATATCCAGCATTTCAATAGCTTTCCGGTACATATCAGTCATTTCGTTGCGAACTTCACGTTCATCAAAACCCGGTAACGCTTTAATTATTGGCGTGGGTGTTGGAGGTTTGGTGCCATCTACACCGTGGTTATAGCCCGAGCGATGCGCAAGCCAGTTGGCCAGGATAACAGTCTGCTTCAGGCTTTCTTCGAACTCTTCAACCTTGTCATGATGACCACTGGCAGCCAGTCGAATCTGTTCCGGGAACTGCCACCGTTCCATCAGCCAGCCGATAACTTCGGCATGATCCGTATCGAATTGGATACGTTCCGCTTCATGGGTATACTGCTCTTCAAACTTGGCGGCATGGACAACTTTCGCATACTGATCGGGGTATTTGGAAGCAAGCAGCAATCGACCAATATCATGCAACAAACCTGCGACAAAAGCTTCTCCGGGCAGCCCGGTACGCCAACGCTGGGCAATAATCCGGGCGCCAACACCAACAGCCAGGCTATGTGACCAGAACTTGCGGGATTCTATCAACGATTGTTCAAATGCTTTAAAAGCAACGTCTGTCACGCTTGTGCCTACGACAATCTCACGAACGGCGTCAAACCCAAGCACAACAACAGCCAAAGGAACCGTACCTATGGCTTTCGGGAAACCGTAAAACGATGAATTCGCATGTTTGAGCAAACGAGCAGTAAGCGTGGAATCCGAAGATATTACCGTCGCCAGCTCACGTGCAGTAATGTTCGGATCATCAATCAGCGCCTGGACCTGCAGCGCTGCTTCAGGAAGCGGTGGAATCTCCTCTTCCCCCTGAATCATCTGCTGAATCTCGTCCCGCACAATTTCTCCCCGGGATTACCCCTTTATGTCTATCTTTCCACCTTTGCCATCATCATCTTCGGGCTTTCGAAGCCGTAACTCCTGTTCATGCTCATCTTCGAATTCTTCCTGTTCATTGTTGTTCCGGTCAGATTGGGAACGTCGCCTGCGCTTCTGTTTCTGTCGCTGATCAGGTCGCTCATCCCTGATTGATTTCGTTTCTTCTTTTTTATCGAGAACAGTCGCGAGCTCTTTCTGCTTTCGCTCCATTTCCTGCATCATCGCAGCGAGTTCCTGGTTCCGCATTTTGGCTGCACCTTCGGTCATGCGGTCAAAAACCTCATGCGTGACCATCGTTTTGCCAAAATTATCCTGGAGATAGAGCGGTCGAACCATCCTGACCTCGCACTGAACCAAAAACTTATACCCTATAAAACGAAATATGGGCAGAAAAATCCGCCCAATCAATTCGCTTCCACCAAGTTTTTCTTTCATTGCAGGGGAATTCAACGCTTCCGGCCACGTGACTCCAGTAAGAGTTTCAGCTTCCCTTTCAGGGTCAGCATAATCTTGCTGTGAATTTGTGAGACACGTGATTCACTGATTCCCAGAACCTCACCTACTTCTCTAAGTGTAAGTTCTTCATAGTAATAGAGTGCAACGACCAAGCGTTCTTGCTGACTCAGGGCTTCTATCAGTTTTTTTGTCAGACGTTTAGCTTCTTCCCATTCAATGTCGCCATTCACATCCGGGCTGTCTTCATCTTCCAATAACTCAGACATTGAGCTGGTTTCACCGTCCGGTGTGTGGAAAGGTTGGTCCAGGGATAAAATCGAAGCGACTTTCACTTCATCGAGCATCTGGTAATAGGTATCCAGGTCTATTTCCAGCAGGGCGCAGATCTCTTCATCAGACGGCACGCGCCCCAGTTTACCTTCAAGTTTTACAAGTGCAGCTTCAAGGGTTTTTACCTTTGTCCGGATAGAACGGGGCATCCAGTCGTAATCGCGTAATGAGTCGAGAATACTCCCACGAATGCGGGCCACAGCGAAGGTTTCGAACTTGAATCCTCGATCCGGTTCGAAGTTGTCTATTGAGGCTATCAGGCCGATAATCCCGGAATTCACCAGTTCATCCAACTCGACCGAATTGGGCAGACCGATCTTCAAACGGCCGGCAACCTGCTGCACCAAAGGAATGTAACGAACGACCAACTCATCTTTGATCGTTTGTTGTCCTTCCGTGGAGTACAGATTCCAAAGCTGTTCGATCTCCATCTTTGCCAATTCGGCTACTGTCATGACTTCACTGCTCCGGATGCTTCAGTATTGTTTCTTTCCTGGGATTGACGATAGGCTTCCTCTTCCTCCTCTTCCTCCAGCGCTGCGGCTTCCACAGCTTCATCCTGGATTCTCTTTACTTCGTAATCATGTAATAAGCGTGCAATGACACTTGAGGTAACCGTACTGATAATCTGGAAAACGAAGTATACCACTCCGCCCCAGAAAAAGGACATCAGGATGTCTTTTCCCAGATGAAGATTCCAGGCTGTCACCGCAAACAGCAGTGCAAAGCCTATCGTTTGACTGATGTATCTCCATCCGCTTTTGTTCACTCTTCACCCCGGCTTGAGAAGATACGTTGCAGGAAATTCGCACGATCTCCCTGCTGAACCGGCATCTTCATGTACTTCCTTGCCATCATCATCATGGCTGTGGTTGCCGGGCTGCGGGGGAAAAGCGTGATAAATGGTTCCTGCCTGGCTACAGCCACCGGCACATTGGGATCAACCGGAAGATATCCCATCAAATCGACATGGACTTGCAGAAAATTCCTTACCGCAAGTTGCAATTTTTCAAATGTATCCATTGCATCGCGCTGCCGTTGCGCCAAGTTAATGAGAACATGAATCTTCAATACTGGATTTCGCGTAATCGCTACTTTTATCATAGCATAGGCGTCTGTGATTGAAGTAGGTTCTGAATTGGTAACCAGTATCACATCGTCCGCGCCTATGACAAACTGCATAACATTCTCGGACAGACCCGCCCCGGTATCAATCAGGATGATATCGTACAAGCGTTCAAATTCCTCAAAGGCTGCGATCAGTTTGTTACGAACTTCGCTGTCGCGATCAAGCATATCCACGACACCAGAGCTGCCCGGCAATATTTTAATCCCTTCAGGTCCATTTACAAGAACTTCACTGAAATAAGCGTCACCTGCAACCACATCATACAGGGTGGCACGAATTTTCAGCCCCAGCAGGATGTCCAGATTGGCGAGGTTCGTATCAGCATCTACCAGGAGAACCTTCTGCCCCAGCTTGCCAAACGCAATTGCCATATTCAGGCTGACGTTGGACTTGCCTACCCCACCTTTACCTGACGTAACTGCAATTCGTCGCGCACGGGGCTTCCCGGAAGAATCCGGCCCCTGCCGTCGCGGCGAACTCATCCTGCGTGCCTGTTGCCGAAGTGGTTCAGCCTGATCAGAAGGCATCTATTTGTTCCTTATCACTGTATAGCTACCAATCCCTGTATTTCCTGTTCGCACATTCAAATATACAAAAAACAAGGTTTTATTCAATTGTGGAAATGTTCGAAAAATAGTCTTGCTGAGCAATCTGAACTCTGTTTTGAATCCTTTAAAGAAATCTAGGACACATAGCTGAACTCATCCCGCCGCAATTCCTGGAAGAAGCTTTTGCTTGAAACGATCTTTGCCAGCAATTCCTCGTCGGCAGGGATTATATCGTCCGGCACATTCTGACCGGTTGTCAGAAATACCCACTGTCGTGGAAGTACACCAGCAAGATCCAAAAGGTGCCCCGGTGTTACGATTTCATCCAGTTTGGTCAATACCACCCTGGAACAGGGGACAATTCCGAATCGACGTACCACTTCACGCTGGTCTTCTATCCTGGTCCCGGCAGATAATACCAGGACAACTTCATCCGGCTGGGCGGCATCCATGAATTCCTTTAACTCCAGTAAGGCTCCGGAATCGTTCTGGCTACGCCCGGCCGTATCAATCAGAATAACCTCTTTGCCCTGCTGCCTTCGGATCGCCTTGGGCAGCTCTTCCGGTCGATAGACTACATCCATGGAAACCCCGGCAATGCCGGCAAATGTCTGCAACTGCTCCACCGCCGCGACACGGTATGTGTCTGTGGAAATCAGCCCGACATTTCTACCACCATATATCTTACGGTTGGTCGCCATCTTCGCAAGCGTGGTAGTCTTCCCCACTCCTGTAGGTCCGATGAGCGCCACAACCAAAGGTCTTTCGCTATGCTGATGTGAGGAAATTCGCCCGGTTTTAAACTGTTCTGCCAGCATTTTCAACAACGCCGGACCGATTACATCATCGTTATCAAGCTCATCGCCCTTCAGATCAATATGCAGCTTTTGAGTGATATCGTGAGCTTTTTCCTCGCTAACCCCATTCTCAACCAGGTTCAGCCATCGCTGTTTCAGTTTTTCCGGTAAGCTGGGGGCATTTTTATATTTCAGATGAGTCGCCAGATCGCGTATGGATTGACGCAATTCGCTGATCTCAGATTGCACATCCTGCGCAGATACATCATGTTTCGCGGGACGCTGGCTGGCTTTATTCCGATCTTTTACCCAACTCTCGGTATCGTTGACCAGTCTTTCCGCAGGATTAGAAGCTTTTTGTGAAGTCCACTGCTCGGGCGTTTCAGTATCTGCATCTCTGGATACACTGCTTCTTTCCAGAGTCTTTTTACGCCTTGGGTCGAGCTTCATGTTCTGGATTGACTGTGGAACATGTTCATCTGGAGTCGCTGCCGTAACCTCGATCATCTGTTTGCCCATAAAGCTGAGCAGGCCACCCTTCTCCACCTTCCGTGACTGGAGAATCACAGCATCTTCACCCAGCTCCTGCTTTACCTGTTGCAGGGCTTCAGGCATGGTTTCCGCAACAAATTTTTTGATGATCATGGTCTATTCCGCTGACACATGCGGTAGAAGTCCCGTTGCTGCCACAACTGTAGACGGCTACACGTTCTTCTGCTTACCGCTGTTTGTTTTGCCCCTCCCCTGGTTTCGCCGGTTTCTGCAATGCAACCGTCCCAAGGGACTCAACCTGAACATTAACTAACAATTCTCCGTAAGATAGTACAACCACTTGCGGCATAACAGGCTCAATCAGACGACGGAACACTTGTCTGACAGCAGGAGACGTTACCACCATCGGCTGTCTCCCGGACGCGGTCATCTGGTCTACAAGCCTGGATAAGCTGGTATAAATCCCGTTGATAATCTGCGGTGGCAAATCGACAACTCCAAGATGCAACCCTCGCCCCTGTGACCGTTGCGCAGCGTCGCTTAATGAGTTTTCAACTTCAGGGTCCAGGGTTAACGCGTATATCTTGCCATCGTCTTCCAGGAATTTCTGGGTAATGGTCGGCGACATGGCATAGCGCACATATTCAACCAGGATATCCGTATCCTTGGTCATCGGCGCATAATCAGAAAGCGTTTCCATGATAGTACCAAGGTCACGGATAGGAATGGATTCTCTCAAGAGCTTCTGCAATGCTTTGTGAACTCCGCCAATGGTCATCAGGTTCGGAATCAACTCCTCTACCACGGTCGGATTGTCCTGCTTGAGGTTATCAATCAGATTGTTCACATCTTTGCGACTAAGCAGTTTATGCGAATTCGCCTTGACAACTTCAACAAGGTGTGTCGCCAGCACAGCCGTAGGCTCAACGACAGTATACCCTGCGGCCTCCGCCCTGTCACGCTGCTTCTGTTTGATCCAGAGCGCAGGCAGGCCATAGGTCGGCTCACGTGTTGGAATGCCTTCCATCTTTTCTGTGGCGTTGCCCGGATTAAGCGCCAGCAGCGATCCCATCTTCAGTTCACCACGAGCGACTTCATTCCCGCGAATTTTTACCACGTATTCTGTCGGTTTGAGCTGGATATTGTCACGAATACGGATGGGCGGCACCACGATACCCATCTGGATCGCCTGTTGCTTGCGGATCATGGTTATCCGACTCAGCAGATCGCCTTCCTGATCGCTGTCAATCAGGGGGATCAGGGTGTACCCGATCTCCAGCTCCATGGGATCGATATAAAGATAATCCTCAATCTTGTCCGCTTCCTTGGCCTTCGGTTTGGCCTCCGCTTCAACTTTCGCAATTTCCTGGGATGCAGCTTTTTGAGTTGCCGCTGTTTTCCAGGCGATAAAAGCAGTTGTTGCGGACAGAAGAGCGAATGGGATTGTGGGAAGTCCGGGAATGATAGCGAAGAACGCCAGCACGCCAGACACAATCGCCACCGGCCGCGGTCTTACCAGCAATTGCCCGGTAAATTCACGCCCCAGGTTCATTTCCGATGCGGCGCGTGCGACAATAATACCTGCTGCTGTAGAAATGACCAGGGCTGGAATCTGGCTGACCAGACCGTCACCAACCGTCAGGATGGTATACGTGTTCAAGGCATCACGGAATGGCATATCCAACTGCCACATCCCGATTGCGATACCACCGACAATGTTGATTGCAGTAATGATCAAGCCTGCGGTTGCATCACCACGCACGAACTTCGCGGCGCCGTCCATAGCGCCGTAAAAGTCTGCTTCACGGCGGATATCGTCACGCCGCTTCCGGGCCTCATCTTCCGAAATGATGCCGTTGTTCAAGTCTGCGTCAACGGCCAATTGTTTACCGGGCATGGCGTCCAGGGTAAACCTTGCCGCGACTTCGGCGATACGTCCGGAACCTTTCGTAATGACCTGCAAGTTAATGATGACAAGAATCAGGAAGATGACAATACCGACAATGTAGTTGCCGCTGATAACAAACCCACCGAACGCCTCGATGATATCACCTGCATAGGCGCTGCCCAGGATCATACGTGTGGAAGCCACGTTGATACCAAGGCGAAACATGGTGGTAACCAGCAACATGCCGGGGAATACGCTGAAGTCCAGGGATCGTTCGGTGTACATGGCCACCATCAACACAATCAGGGCGATACAGATATTGATCGCGATGAGGATGTCAAGCAGCGCCGAAGGAATCGGGATGATCATCAGAATGACTACGCCAACAACAGCGATAGCCAGTCCGATATCACTTCTCGACAATAGTTTGTTCAACCAGGGAGATCGTTGCAGCCGATCCTCGGTTGAGAGGTATGAGACGCTTTGAGCTTCAGGCATTCGTATTCCCTTCTATCCTACTATCCGGAAATAGGAAAGCAAGCGGTGTGCCCAAAGCCAACTTGTTGTTAAACGGGAATTTCTTTGTTACGCAGCTCGTAAATGTAGGCGATGATTTCCGCTACATCCTGATAGAATTGCCCCGGTATCTCTTCACCGACAGCGCAGGATTTATACAGGGCACGAGCCAGGGGTGGGTTTTCGAGGATAGGAATATCGTTGTCGCGTGCAATCTGCTTGATGCGTTCCGCCAGTAGACGAAGCCCCTTGCCCAGGACTACCGGCGCCTGCATGGTCGCTGGATCGTATTTCAGCGCTACGGCGACATGAACCGGGTTGGTAACAACCACATCCGCCTTGGGTAACTCCTTGATCATGACGTTGAAAGCGATCTGCTGGCCCATCTGGCGAATCTTGGCTTTGATCTTCGGATCGCCATCCATCATCTTTCGTTCATCCTTGACCTCATGCTTTGTCATTTTTAAATCCTGGTAATGGTTGTACTTCTGGTAAATGAAGTCCAGGATCGCAAGAATCAAAAGCAGAGAAAGCGTCCAGAGCGCTACTTCACCAATGGTATGAATCAGGAAAAGACTGATCTGACCAACACTTGCATCCATAAGCGGTACAAACTTCGGCCAGGCGCGGCGAACTACAGTATAAGCGGTATACCCGATGATGAGCAGTTTTACAATATTGACACCCATTTGAAACAGGGATTTTTTATTCAGGATGTTCTTAAATCCGGCGAGGCCTTTGGCAAAAGGATTCATTCTACTGGGTTTGAACTTCATGTTCTTGGTGGAGAATATCCAGCCGAACTGCAAGTAGTTGATGAGGATCGCCATGAAAACAACGACGACAAGAATGGGAAACAGCGTGATAATAAACCAGATCACCCCACCGTTCATATAGCCATTAAAATTATACGCATCTATTTTAAATGTAAAGAGTTCTCTATAGATCCCGCTGGTAAGTCCCATAATACGGCTCATCATCCAGGGGCCCCAGAAAGTTAGAGTCATGAAGCCGCCAAAGAGAACTGCAAAACTGTTCAGTTCTTTTGACTTGGCAACATTACCCTCACTGCGCGCCTTACTTTTTCTTCGCGCAGATGGTTTTTCTGTTTTTTCCTGGCCGTCCTGGTTTTCCCGGGGCATCCCGCCTCATCCTGTCATAGTCCGGATAAAATCTATCAGATCCCCCTGCCAACCGGCGTACAGCTTACCAAAAACATAAACGAAGTAAGGAAGCGATAATCCCATCGTGAAAACACCGATTCCTATCTTCAATGGAAAGCCAACCAGCCAGACATTCATCTGGGGAACTGTCCTTGCGAGGATACCCAACGCAAATTCCGTGACCAGAACCGCAACAAAGACGGGAGCGCATAATTTCACCCCTATAATGAAAATATCTGCGCTCAATCGGGCAAACCCTTCCACCATGAAGGGGGAAAATGTGCCGCCGCCAACCGGGATTCGGAGAAAACACTCATCTATCGCCATCAGGAGAAAATGATGCCCTCCGATAATGATGAACAACATAATGGCGAGCATGTTCCATATCTGTGAGATAATAGGCATTTGAATATCAATCAGGGGATCCACGGTATTGATAATCCCGAATCCTACCTGGCGTCCTACGATAAAACCCGCAAATTGAACCCCGTAAAACAGGAATTGCCCGACCATTGCCGCTGCGATACCAACAAGGATTTCTTTCAAGACATAGCCGAAAAAGGCGATTACACCGGGGATGTACATCATTTCAACTTCAGGATGAAGCGGAAAGAGAATGACCGTAACCATAACAGCCAGGGCGACTTTAATCTGGTTAGGGAAGGCCATAAGCCCGAAGAAAGGAAATGCCATAAACATGGCGCTGATGCGGAACAGCATCAGCAACCATCGTTCAATTTCATCCAGGTTGTACTGCAGTACGTCCACTACCCCTCCACTTCGCTTGGAATAACCACGCGAATTGTGTTCGGGATTGGATCAACCTTATGGATCTCGCGGATGGAAGTGATATTCTTGTCGCCTAGCGTCTGGCCCTTGGGAAGCAGGAAGATTCCGTTTTCGGTAAACAGATCATTGACCAGTACCATTCCCGGCTTCAGTTCTGAAGAAAGGACATCTACCTGGCGGCGCATGGAATGCTTGGTCTGCGTCTGGCTCTGCAAAAAGCCCATCAAGGCTTCACACATTTCCGGGTCAAACTTGGTGCCTGCATTGGTCTTAAAGTATTTCAGGACAAACGCTTCACTGCGACCGCTTTTGGTGGCGAGTTCATCGTACTGGTTGCAGACTGACAGGAGACGACTCTCGAGTGGAATGTCCTTACCTGCCAGGTTGTCCGGCAATCCCCTGCCGTCCCACCGTTCATTCATGTGCCGGATGATTTTCCCGGCATTGTCAAACCATTCAATTTCATTGAGATAACTCTGAGCGACAACGGGAAGATTGATTACCAGCGCCCGGTCTTTTTCGGATAATTGCTCTATCGGACGGTCCAGGATATTCTTCGGTAAACCCAGTTTTCCAATATCATGCAAGAGTGAGGCAATCTCCAGATCGGACGACTGCTGATCATTGAAACTCAATCCACGTGAAATTGACGTTGCGATGTAGGCAATCCTTCTGGAATGGGCCGTCAGTAACGGATCCATATTTTCCATTAACTTCAGAAATACTTTAACTGTATTTACAATCGACTGCTCCAGGACCTTGGTGATTTTACCAAGCTCAAGGTTCCTTTTTGCGATCAGCTTGGTACGGTCTTTCACTTTTTCATTCAGCGTGAGATTCCATTCCTCCAGCTCTGCATTCTTTACCTTTAATTCGTCAAGCAGTTGTTTGTTTTCTTCTTCAAGATCGTAAAAATCAAGGGCGCGCTTGACTGTAATACGAATATCTTCATCATTCCACGGCTTGAAGATAAAACGATGAACCTTCGCAAGATTGATTGCATCAACCGCGGCTTCCATATCCGCATAGCCGGTTAACAACATCCGGATCGGCTTCTCTGAGATTTCCAGCGATTTGGTCAGGAATTCTGTACCTTCCATTTTCGGCATACGTTGATCGCTGAGAATGAGATGAACATCATTCTTTTTTATAAATTCCAAAGCTTTAGAAGGCTCAGAGAAAGTTTTTATCGTATAGTCTTCTTCAAAAAAACTACGTTTCAATGCACTTAGGATGTTCGGTTCATCATCAACAAACACCAGTATCCGGTCCCTGTCATCCATCGTTTTCCTTCTCCGCTTCTTTGCTTCTGCCATTAATTGGCAGTTTTACCCTGAAAAGACTCCCCTTTCCAGGTGTGCTTTCTGCTTCGATCTCCCCGCCGTGATTCTTGATGATCCGGTAACTGATCGACAACCCCAAGCCAGTGCCCTCGCCCACTTCTTTGGTTGTATAGAACGGATCAAATATCCTTTCCAGAACATCTGCTTCAATTCCCTTGCCATTATCCTCCACTTCAATAATTGCCTGATCTTCTTCCTGCCTGGTCCTGATTATAATTTTTCCTGGTGGATTTTCAATAGCCTGGGATGCATTGATAACAAGATTCATGATGACCTGATTAATTTGTTGAAGGTTACATTTTACCTTCGGAACAGGTTCACATTCTTTTACAATTGAAGCTACGTTTTTAACTTTACCCCTGACAATATTCAGGGTAGATCTGATTCCAGCCAGGATATCAGACTCTCGTTCCATATCCGGATCGATTCTGCTGAACTGGCCAAGATCTTTTACGATTTGCTGAACTCTTTCCGTGCCTTCGATTGATTCCTCAAGCACATTATCAAGATCATCAAGAATTCTGTCAATTTTCTCCTTTTTCAGATTATCCTTGATAGCTTCCGCAAGCTTTGTCGTCTTCCCTTCTCTAATTGAAGTATTAATAAACTCATAAGATCGCTTAAAATGCTCCGTATATTTAAGCATTGTCTGCAAATTTGACCGGACATAACCAGTAGGATTATTGATTTCATGGGCTACCCCTGCGGCCAACTGCCCAAGGGAACTCATTTTCTCTGATTGAAGAAGTTGAACTTGAGTATCATGCAATTCTGACAGTGTCCGTTCCAGGTCTTTATTGCGACGGTCCAATTGTTCAACGAGGAGACGTAGCTGTTCAGCGCTACGTTCCTGCTCATAATACAGTCTTCTGCGTTCCAGGGCGCGTTCAACGGTCAGGCTCAGTTCTTCCATGCTGACCGGTTTCTGAAGATAGTCGTACGCGCCTTTTTTGATCGCTTCCAGGGCCGAGTCAATACTGCCATGCCCTGTCAGAAAAATAACTTCAACAAGCTGATTTCGCTCTTTTACGATCCCCAATAATTCAAGCCCGTTCATCCGGGGCATCATCAAGTCTGTGACAATAACTTCAATCTCAGGGTGCTCATTGAATATCTGTAATCCCTGTTCCCCATCTTCGGCAG
The DNA here is from genome assembly GCA_963669175.1 of bacterium. Classification (GTDB taxonomy): domain Bacteria; phylum Electryoneota; class Electryoneia; order Electryoneales; family Electryoneaceae. The sequence continues at coordinate 2,806,307 of OY769902.1, read as the reverse complement.
TAAACACCTTCATACCAAAGTGCGTCAGGGCTTCTTCCACCACATCACGAAGCCATTCTTCATCATCGATTACGAGAACCAGTGTCTTCTGTTCGGAGGAATCGGTCACAGTTGTCCCCTATTGCGCCATGGAACCGATGTGACCGAAGATCATATGGGTAAATTTGAGCATCGTGTTAATCATCCAGGGGGCGGCAAGAATAATCACGATTACAACGGAGAGAATTTTCGGGATAAAGGTAAGTGTCATTTCCTGGATCTGGGTGGCGGACTGGATCAAGCTGATAAACACACCCACGGCCAACCCGGTCAGCAGCATCGGCGCAGCAAGCATCAACGCCGTAAACAGGGTCTCACGAACGATATATATGGCGAATTCCTGTGTCACTGGAAACTCTCCACCAGGGATTGAACCACGAGATACCAACCATCCACCAGCACAAACATCAATAGTTTAAACGGTAGACTCAACATCACAGGGGGTAGCATCATCATCCCCATGGACATCAGAACAGATGCAACAACCATATCAATAATCAACATGGGCATGTATATCATGAACCCGATCTGGAAGCCAACACGCATTTCACTGGTGATAAATGCCGGGATGACAATTCGCATCGGTACTTCTTCCTGGGTACCGGGCTGACGAACATTTGCCAGGCGAGTAAACAACTGCAAATCCTTCTCGCGAGTATGCTTCAACATGAACTCACGTAAAGGATCCTGGGCTCTCTCCCACCCCATCTGCAAGGTAATTTTCTGTTCTGCATAAGGCTTCCATGCGTTGTCGTAGATTTCAGTGATTACGGGTGACATAATGAAAAGCGTCATGAAAAGCGATAGGCCGATAATAACCTGGTTCGGGGGTAATCCCTGCACTCCCAACGCCTGTCGGACGAAGTGAAACGCAATAACAATCCTGACAAAACTCGTCGTCATCATCAGGATGGATGGAGCCAGCGTAAGGACAGTCAGCAAAAGGATAACCTGTAGCGTTACCGCCAGATCAGCCGGCTGGTTGACCGGTTCCATTCCAATCGTGAATTTCGGTAACGCCGGTTGCTGTGCCACTGCAATACCGCCAGACATCAGCGCACCCGCAGCAGCAACGGCCAGGACAATCAACGGTTTGATTCGGAAACCGTTCTTTTTCCCGGGTTTGGATTCTGTATGTTGTCTACTTTGGCTGTTCACTTTTAGCCTGCTGAGTTGATCGACTATAACGGTTGCGCCGGTTCACCCGTATCAGCAAACCTGCAAATTGCAGCGTCACGATTCACCAGTTTAACCCTCTCCATCTCTTCATCAATTTTTTTCCTGGCGTCATCAATAATGACGGTGACATTGGGATAGGCCTTCTGGATTATCTTCACATAGGAGTCTTTGGTCAGTTTCGCTCGTTTGTTGGAGACTTCAGTGTGTTTTTCATTCAGTTTTTTTATGTCAGCATCCATAGAATAGGAAACATCATACAGAGTTTGCAGGTGCATACCCATTTCATCCGTAAAAGCATCCCCCTTGTACTTTTTCGCAAGCAGTTTGGCTATGCCCTGTTGAATCATATCTTTTGTATCATCAACATGGAGTACAGCTTCATCCAATTGTTGAAGCATATTGTCCAAATAAGGATTATCAGCCGCATAAACCTTGGTTGACTGATAATTGATATTGCCAAAAATCTTTGCTTCTACCGAATTGCGCGCATGAATCTCGCCACCGATAATCGCACCTTTGCCAAACTTTACGTAGATGGATCCGCCGGACGTTACATCTCCGTGAATAATCTCTTCTGCGATATAGATGTCTCCACCGGCGATAAGCTTCTGGTTTTCCAGGAACAGCAGGTGTACATCGCCACAACACTGTATCAAACCTTCACCGGTGCCGATGAAGCCTCCCCGTATCGTCAGCGTTCCACCACAGTGAACATGGGCATCTTCGACAACACCCTTTATTTCAACATCACCGCAAGCTTCAACAGTAAAACCGGCTTTAACATCCCCTTTTACTGTAACTCCCCCATCAAAACGGATATTCCCGGTTTTCATATCTACATCTCCATTGACGATGTATACCGGGCTTACTTTGATGGTGTTGCCTTCCCCAATCCCGACACACCCACTGATCGTTGAAACAAGTTCAGTCTGCAGGGCATCTCTGAATTTGGTATTTTCACCCTTTTTGATAACAACATCGGTACCGGCACGCGCTGAGATTTTAACACCGGTCACCGTAATCCCTGACTCACCCAATGTAGCTGGTTTCTTCTGCGCAATGAGATCACCTGCCTCAACAGCCTGCAATACGCCTGCTTCCTTGTAATTAACTTTCCCGTTCGGGAGGTGCTCCATCGTTGGTTTGGGATTGGGATCAAAATGGTAGGCAATTTCAGCATCTTGTCCGGGTACAGGTTTTGTACCAACAGCAACAAGGGTTGATTGACCACGTGCGCCATTTTTGGATGCCAGTTGCGCAATCGCTCGTTTATCAATACCTACTTTTACATGTTCTTTAACCAGTGCATCAAGAATTATATGAAGTTCAACTTCTTCCTCATCTGCACCTTCGATCAAGGCATAAGCTTCTGTTGCGTCGTCACTTAACGTCACCGTACACCGTACGCCATCACGAAGAATACCGGAATCGCCATTCTCTTCGGATGACTCCGCGCCCTTGTCCGCATCCCACTGTTCACCTTGAAAAGGCATGTCTCCGTTTGGGGCATCAGGCATGTCGTTTGTTCCTCTTTATCAAGGATTTCCTCTTCAACTCCCGCATGTCCCGTTCAATGTTTTCTGTAGGTACGGGTCTTCAAACGTAATGAAAAACTACTACCGTGCAATCTAAATTCAGATATGAAAGAAATCCCTGTTTCTTTGAAGTTTGTGATACTCAGTTTTCTTCAAGCTGATCTTCCGGAGATTCGCCCGCTTTCCAGTCGCCCAGCGCAGTTAGACCATCTTCGGTTGAACCGATAAGCACTTCGCGATCATGCACTTTTGCCAGGATAAGGAATCGCTTCGGGGCAATCCCTTTTACATCCAGAATTTCAATTCTGTCATCCAATTCAGATTGTGATGTCGATTTCGGGTGCATGGTTCCGGCGCCGGCAAATTGTGGGAAGTATCTTTTCAATAACCATACAGCCAGAAAAATCAATGCAATAACAAGAAACAGGGCAAACCCGGCACGTGCAAGGGATGCCCCCATACTTTCCGAAAATGGCGGGGCCTGGTTAGTTTCCTGCGCCAGAGAAACAGAACCCGTCCAAAAGGTTCCCAAGATCAGCCACCAGATCCGTTTGCCAGTCATGTGCTTTTCCCACCGCTATTTCAGCGCCTTTATCCTGTCCTCTACACTTAACAACTCTGTAATGCGAACACCGAAGTTCTCATCAATTACAACAACTTCACCAAGGGCAAATTTCTTGTCATTGACAAAGAGATCCACAGGCTCACCGGAAAGCTTCTGCAATTCAATCACAGACCCCGGTCCAAGCTCCAGGATTTCACGGATCAACATGCTGGTACGTCCCAGCTCGATAGTCACCGGGAGAGAAATATCCAGCAACAGATCCAGGTTACGTGGCGCTTCAATTCCAGCGGGGATATCACCGGCGTCGAACTCACCGAATTCGGCTTTCCGGACTGTTAAGCCCGCGCCACCTCCCATGCCACCACCCATGCCGCCGGACGGTGAAGCTCCTGCCGATGCAGGCGCTGCACCCGCATCATCCTCCACAAGGGCTGTCAATCCTTCAAGGATATTCCTCGGCACCAACTTTACAAAAACTTCAGTTCCCCACTCATCAATACTTAACTGGTAGCTTACCATATAAACACGGGTCAGGTCAACAGCTAAACTATCTAAATCCTGAACCTTTGCCTTTGCTCCAGTGGGATGAATATCAGAGCCAAGCTCATCGCTCCAGTTGGTTGCCAGCGCGCCGACAATCTGGTTGGTCGCTTCCGAGATGCCGTCCAGCGATTCCTGCTCGTTAAACTCGGCGGACCCATCTCCCATGACCATCAGGTCAGTAACCGCAGCGGCCAGTTTCTTACTGAATATGTAATAAATGGTGCCTGGTAGTGAACCCTCCAGTGGAGCTTCCACTACAACCGGCACATCCATAAAATTCGCTTCAAGAATGTGTGCTTCCGGCTCTTCCACGCCAGCAAGAGTCAAATCGACTTCACGATTAAGAATCGGTCCCAGCACATCCTGCATGATCGGCAGAACAGCCTGTTCTACTTTGACCAGTCTGGTATTAGCAGCCATGATCGCCTCACTTATCAAATGCCAGACGTTCCTCGAAAGTTACGGGCCGCGTCACTCGCACAGCGACTCTTCGACCACGCCTTCCCGGCACGCCAAAAAACTTCAACTCACTACCCACAACAATCCTGATTTCATCATCAATCGCTTTGTCCAATTGAATCAGGTTGCCAGATTTTAACCGCAGGAATTCACGAACTGTCAGGCTTGTCTCTGCAAATAACCCTCTTACAGCAAGACGAGTTGCCTGTATACGATTCTCAAGTAATTTGCGCTCTTCTTCGCCAACCTTCTTCACATTGGTAAAGAAGGTCTGGCTGGAAAGCTTTTGCAGAATCGGTTCTAGCACGAAATACGGGAAGCCAATATTCATAGGGAATACGGCGCCACGTACCTTGATTTCAAAGAAAATAATCGCAATGGTTTCACTGGATCGTGCAATCTGTACAAACTGCGGGTCGGTCTCAAATGAATCATACCGTGCATTCAACGGGTAAATCTGTTGCCAGACTTCGTTCAGGGTAACAATCAGGTTGTTGATAATCCGCATGACGATATTCTGCTCAATCAGGGTGATTTCCCTGATTTCAATCTCTGTTTCACCAGTCCCGCCCAATAACCTGTCAACGATAAACAACAGGAATTGCGGACTGATTTCGACAACTGCTTTGCCTTCCAGTTCCGGCATGCCAAGCAAATAAAGGCTGGATGGCATGGAAAGCGACATCGTGTATTCTGAATAAGTTACCTGATCGATAGAAATGACGTTTACATCCACCAGCGCCCGCAAGTTGGTTGACAGGAACGTGGCAAACAGACGCGCGAAGTTTTCATGTATGGTTCGCATCGTTCGGATCTGTTCCTTGCTGATCCGATCCGGATGCTTGAAGTCATACAATGAGACGTTCTTGTGGGAATCCTGCTCAACCGTATCGTAGGTCTTCCCTTTCGATACACTCGACAGGAGAGCATCAATCTCGTCTTGTGACAGAATTCTGTTCATGCTCTCTCCGGTTTACTGGAATACGTACCTGATAAAATAGACCTTGGTTACTTCACCAGTGGTCAGGTTGAAATTGGCAATTTCTTTTACCTTTTCTTTTATTTTATCCCGCAAATGAATATCAGTTAAAGTCTCAGTTTTTTGCGCTGAAAAGAATGTCAACAAATTGTCTCGCAATAATGGATCAATCGTCTCAAGTTCAGTAATAGCAACCGGATCACTGACTTCGAACCCAATCTCAATCAGCAGATGCCTTCTTCCACCTGTATCGCGAGGATTAACAATCAGGCTTTCCAGCTTGTAAACATCACCAACTGCCGGGCCTTCTGTCGTCTTCTCGACTTTTGGTGCAGGCGGTTTGGAGAAGAACAGCATCTTGACCAGGAAATGTGAGCCAACCGCCATAACAATGACAATCACACCGATGATCGCCATCATGGCCGGTGGCATGGCACTTTTCTTTTTCCCGGTGCTTTCCCCGGATTCACCTTCGGGGATCTCCACCCCCTCTGCACCTACAGAATCGTCAAACTCGTTCATGGTCGTACTCTCAGAATTCGGCCGTCTTGGGTTTCCGTTCAAGGAAAATCTCAACGCGCCTGTTTTTCGCTCGACCTGCCGGAGTGTCGTTTGATTCTCGTGGTCGGAATTCACCGTACCCTACAGCACTCAGGTTCTCCGGCTTTACATGACCTTGAAACGCCATGTACCGCGTTACAGTCAACGCTCTTCCAGCGCTTAATTCCCAGTTACTCGGATATTTCGGTGTATTAATCGGGACATTGTCCGTATGCCCTTCGACTCGAATTTCATCATATTTCAACCGATTAATGATTTCCGCGATTTTACCTAAAAGAATTTTGAATCGATCCTGCAGGATTGCACTTCCGCTTTCAAATAACATGGGGTCAGCAATAATCATCCGAACCCCATTGGGTGTGTTATAGATCTCAACTGCCTGTTCCATTCCCAACTGTTCAAGCGTTTCTACCAGGTCTTCGATCATCTCCTGGGTCTCAGTCGCCTGTTTGATTTGCTCATCAAGCTGCAGTTTTTGCATCATCCCCTGGCTGTTGGGCCACATTCCCATACCATCCTGGATACTGCTGATAGCCGCTTTAAATTTTACCTGTTCAATAGACGACATGGACACAATCAGCACGAAGAACGTGAGCAACAGGGTCATCATATCCCCGTAAGTCACCATCCATGCCGGAGCGCCGGCCGGACATTCTTCCTGTTTTGCCTTTCGTGCCATGTCTACCTGTCAGTCTTTTCTATGCCTGCATTCTTTCTTCCTGGCTCCGTTCCTTCGGCGGCAGGAAGGTCAGCAGTTTTTCACGTACGATACGCGGGTTGTCACCCGACTGAATCGCAAGAATACCTTCAACAATCAATTCTTTCCGCTTCACTTCTTCTTTGGACCTGAAGCCCAATTTATCCTTCATCGGCAGGAAGATGACGTTTGCCAGCATGGACCCGTACAACGTGGTCACCAGCGCGACTGCCATACCTGCACCGATCTGCGATGGATCTGAAAGCGCCGAAAGCATCTGGATCAATCCGATCAACGTACCGATCATACCGAAAGCAGGTCCGTACGTGCCCATCGTTTCAAAGAGTGCCTGACCAGCTTTATGACGATCCTCCATGCTGGCAATCTCCGATTCAAGGATAGAACGGATCGTCTCCGGTTCTGTGCCATCTACAGCATATTGTACGCCAGATTTCATAAACTGATCATCGAGCCCGTCAATTTCACGCTCGATTGCCAGGATTCCTTCCCGGCGGGCTTTCTCAGCGATGTTGACAATCATGTCAATCGTATTCGAGTAGGGTATCGCCTGGAATGTAAAAGCTTTCTTGATAACCCCGACTATTCCCAACACTTCATTCAGCGGAAATGCAACCAGGGTCGCACCAAACGTACCACCTACAACGATCAAAAACGATGAAAAACTGAAGAAGAATCCGACACCCGGCCCGGTAAAGATCGGGACGAAAATCAGTGCTCCGGCTGCAACGAGACCTATGATAGTCGCGATATCCATGTTACCGCTCCTCGTGCTCCGCATTAGTGGCTGATCCGTTCATCGGCGCCAGTACACGGTTGCGAAACTGGATAATTCGCTCCAGGATCTCATCTGTACTTTCCTGCACCAGAACTTTTTTGCCGTCTGTCAGCGTCAGAATTGTATCCGGTGTCGCTTCCACGAACTCAATCATGTCGCTGTTCACAACCAGTTCTGACCCATCAAGCCGAGTAACGTATATCATGCTCTTCTCCAATCATCCCCCGGGCCACAATTGTGGCCCGGGGACAACTGACCAGGCAGGCCTACGCTGCTCTGGCTAGACTATCAATTTACCGCTTCAATGCTGTGGCTTCAGCAAGTACCTGGTCAGAAACTGTGACGATACGAGCATTCGCCTGGAAACCACGCTGGGCGGTAATCAGTTCGGTAAACTCCTCGACGATATCCACATTGGACATCTCGAGATAACCCGATTGAATCGACGAATTGAAGTTCGTCTGCGCTTGTCCGATGGTGGGATCGCCGGATGATACAGACTGTTCGTACAGGTTGCCACCCACACGCTTCAGCCCTTGTTCATTGGCAAAATCAGCCACTGCGATCTGAGCCAGATCCTGATTCTGACCATTGGTGAAGCTGCCCACTATAACACCGTTCTCGTCAATCATGATGTCTTCAAGCTCACCCATTCCATAGCCATTCTGATCAACTGCGTGAGTTGAGAAAGCGGAATCTGTCTGGGTAATACCATCGAACATGCCGGTTGACCCCGGGCTGAAAGCGATATTTACATCAGCGGCATTGTTGCCGGGATTGAATGAAAACTCGGTTGCGCTGTTGTCGTATGAGAATGTTGAAAGCGAGCCATCTTCGTTGAAGCTGACCAGGCCGGTATTGCCGCTGATAGCGACAGCCGGTTCACCAACTTCCGCTTCCCAGGCCCACTGGTTCTCGGTTCCTGTCTTGGTGAACGTCATGGACAGGTTATGGGTTTTGCCCATGGAATCGTAGACAGAAATGGACGTTGTGTGACTGGTATCTTCTGTTGTGACGAGCAACGGATCGCCTGCAGTCGCGGTGAAGCCATTCCCGGAAAGGATGGTAACACCGCCGCCGCCCAGACCGCTCAATTCAGTCATCAGACCGGTACGGTCATCCGCTGCAAAGGACAACTGTTCCGTACGAACAGTGCCTGTGGCGTTATCAGTAAAGGTATCGACAGCAGACAAGGTTGAAGCCGTACCGCTGTTGGCGTCAAATGTCGCAGCGCCAAAGATGGAAGCTGTGATATCACCAGTACCGGCATCTTCCATGTGTACGTTGTAGGAAGCGCCATCACCGGCATAGTCACGCGTGACGACGATATTGCCGCCGGAAAGCTCAAAGGTGGCGCCATGAACCTGGTCATTCAACGCATTCACCAGGTCACCAACGGTGCTGGTGGTTGAAAGCCCGGTGATCGTGTAAGAAGCTGCGTCCGAGGTTCCATTGTCAACGGTGACAGTGAAATCGGATACATCTGTTACACCAAGCGCCGCCAGGGAATCGCTTACCGTCATACCGCCGGTAGCGGAGGTGCCGGTGGACTGGGTTGCCTGAGCGCCCGTGATAGCAATGCTGTGTGTGCCACCAATACCATCGGTGGCAGTGCCGGAAACGGATGTTGCGCCGGAAGAACCGACAGCCGTCATCGTTGCATCGGCATTAGTGGCTGTCGAATCGAGGTTACTGTACAGAACCACATTATCAGTAGCCCTCGGCGACATCTTCATATCAATCGGCAGAACAAGATCAGTCACACTGTTCGAGGGGGACAACTCACCGGTTTCATCCGCCAGCCACCCCTGGATAATCGACAAGCCGTCATTGGCTGTCAGGTTCCCATCTGCGTCGATATTGAAGTTGCCTGCACGAGTGAAGTAGGTATCCTCACCATTGCGCACGATGAAGAACCCGTTGCCTTGCAGAGCGAGGTCGTTGGCGTAACCCGTCGATTCGAGTGACCCCTGGGCAAAGTTCGTGTCAATGGATTGAACTTTCATGCCAAGACCTACCTGTACGGGATTGACACCACCATAATTGTTACGTGTGCCGCTTCCCGGGCTCAAAAGTTGTGAAATCTGATCGGCGAAACTAATCCGGTCGCTCTTAAATCCCACTGTGTTGATGTTTGCCAGGTTATTCCCGACGACATCAATCTTGAGCTGATGGTTAACCATTCCGGATACGCCGGACATCAATGACCGCATCATAATCGTTTTCCTCCTGATGAAACGCGTATTCAACGCGATTCCGTGTTACGGACCGTTCCGGTGGGAGTTTTCCTCCTCACCCGGTTTACGGTGGCTTCGCGTCGATCGGTCGGCGAAGCCGAGGGCTTCCTCGATGAGGTCCAGCCCTTCCTGATACTCTACAAAACTACTGCACTGTCAATGTTGGTAAACACGTTGTTCTTTGCGCTGTCACCCTGCAACGCGGTAATTACAGTGCGGTTTTCCACACTTACTACCAGGGCAAGGTCCCGAAGCATGAACAGCGATTCTTTTGCGCCTTTCTCAGCAGCTCGGTTCAGCCCTTCATCAATCTTCTGCATATCGCTGGCGTCAAGCGAAATCCCTCGTTGCATCAGACGCTGCGAAGCATGCGAAGAGATGGTTACATCCGGTTGTGAAACTTTTTGCCCGGTTCGGCTCAATACATCCTGAAACGACTCTTTCGTACCGGTTTTACGTGAATCGACCGATGGACTTTTTACCGGTTGAACCGGAAGCGGTCCCTGGCTGCCTTGAATCCGGTCGATATCCCAGTTCATCTCACCCTCCCAACCAAGTCAATGCATCGGAGAGAACATTGGTTGGATCATCAGGGTCGCGAATCTCCAGGACATCGCCAAACGCTACTTCAACACCATCAACGATCAACACTGCGCCGTCCGATGTGTACCGGACCGCTTCGATTGTACCGATCAACAATGGCGAAACTTCGCTCTCCGTGCCATCATAGCTGGTCGCGGTCACAGAAACCGAATAGCTGCCGTCTGCCAGATCGTTGCCCTTTTCATCCTTGCCATCCCACTCGATGGTTCCTTCACCGGCATTGACGTCGGTTTCGGTAATGGTTCGGACAACATTCCCACTCGAATCCGTGATCTCGAGTGTCAGGGTCTGGGCAGCATTCGTCAGATCGTAGCCAACCTTGCTCGCCTCACCATCCGTGAGCTGGATTTCACCACCCTCAACCTTGGCATCCTTCCCGATAATGGTCGAAGCCAGAGTGTTGTTGATGGATTGAGCAAGGATCGCATCCGTCTGAGCCGCTGTTACCATCGTTTCGTTCAGGTTCGTCAACTGTTCCAGCTCTGTGAACTGGGCAATCTGCGAGGTAAACTCTGTCGCATCCTGCGGGTTGGTTGGATCCTGAACTTTCAACTGGGCAACCAGGAGTTGCAGAAACGCATCCTTATCGAGCGTACTGTTCCCGACTGTCTCGGTGGTAAGCGATGACACATCGCTGATCAGTCCATTGATAGACTGAAAATCAGTCATCCAAATCACCTCCTTTCCTGAGGTATGCTGTTACACGGCTGAATGTGCTTTACTATCTCCGACGTTCGAGGGGAACCTGTTTTTTGCTGAATTGTTCAGCATGCCCCTGCTAGTGTATCGAGAATAGCTCCAGCAATTCTTCAGCCTCCACTTTAGCTTTAAGGCAAAGCATATGCCTCTTGTATAAAAACAAAACGAATCGTCTTTGTACATATTGATTATACTGGATTTAGAAAATCCTTTTCGTCAATCCATACGGTCTTCACCCATCTCGTTTTGGGCAAAGCTTGCCTTTATTCGATTCATCCTGTCTGTAATTGCCTAGCTGATGTTATTCAAACATGGTCAATATTATCCAACGTACTCAACCGTATTGGTGCCCAAGGTACGGCTACGCGCATGATACTGTTCTACTTCCTGCTGCTGTTCTTCGGCACGTGCATTCTGTCCCTGGTCACGGTTGCCACGATTCCGGCCTTCCTGATCGCCGGCAGCTTCACCACGAGTCTGCTGACGATGTTCACCGGTATCCACATCAAACTTGTTAAGCTGTATGCCGGACTGGGAAAGCTGTTCCTTGAACTGTGCAGTCTGCGCTTCGATATGCTTCGCAGCTTCCTTGCTATCCGTAGTAACAACGATATCATACTTCTTGTCGCTACGCTTGATCAGGACTGACGCTGCTCCCAAGTCATTCGGTTTCAGCAGGATACGAATACTGGCCGATTCTCCGGCTTTCAACAACTCGGCGCGTCCCTGAATCTTCTGCAAAACATCATTCAGATTCTTGACGCTTTCAGCATTGGATTCCGCATTGTTGTTCAAAAGTGATGACTGCCAGCCTTCTGCTGTTTTTGCCGTTGTGGCAGCAGTCGTGGTCTGCGTGGTTGAATGCTGTTGTTGCGCCTGGACAGCTTCCTTGAAGGCAGCCTGATTCACCTGTTCATTCTTCGCCGCCTGTGCTGTTTTCATCGCATTGGCATTATCTGAGGACTGACCGGAATTGTCACGGTTGCTCTCCCCCTGCTGCGATTCTTTGCCATTGGATTTCCGCGAAAGGCGTCCACGGACGTTCTGCCAGGTATCAGTAATCACTTCACGCAACCCACGGCGACTATCGGTCTTCAAGTTGGCGTCATCTGCCTTCAAATTGCCCACGCGCCACGCGTCCGACAGAAGCTCCCCCGGTTTCGCATTATCTGGTGCAGTCTGTGAAGTAGGTGAAGCCGTCTGTTGGGCTTGGGTTTGATTCTGCTGGACTTGCTGCACTTGTGGCTGCGATTTGGCCATATTGGACTGTTCAGTCTGTGCTTGAGCCTGTGACTGAACTTTCTGAGGCTGAGATTGCGGTTGTTGTGCAGCCTGGGGTTGTGGTTTAGCTGCCCTGGACTGTTCAACCTGTGCTTGAGCCTGTGGCTGAGATTGCGGTTGTGGCGCCACTTGTGGCTTCGACTGGATAGGAGTATTCCCGTTCGAGGATGCAGGTTTGGTATTCACTTCTACCGGTGTGATGAAATCGGACTTCGAAGCGCCATCATTTTTCGCCTGCTGGCTGACAGGATTATGTTCCGATTTTCCCTGTACCGGCTTCTCGGCAACGGTTTTTCCCTGTTTTGCCTGCTTCGAAACCACGGGCGTTGTTGCCTGTGTGTTGTCCTGATTTTTAACTGTCGATTTTACAGTTTCGGTATCCTGCTTCGCTTCCGCTTTCGCTGTAGTGTCGTTGCTACCGTTACCGTTTCTCGGGAATGCACGCTGTACAGCCTGGCGTGTCAATCGTGACGGCCTGCGTTGAGTTGTATCGGCAAGCTCACTCAGCGTGGATTGGGTCTTGCTGGATTCTGAATCTGAAAGCGCTGTTTTTGATGGAGCTGCGTTTCGCTGTGTTGACAGTTCACTGGTTATCCGGTTGGGACGACCATTACGCTTCTTCAGGTAGGCTTCCGCTTCGAGCGATTGTTTCGTTTCCTGCCCGGCTCCACGATCGGCCTGCTTGACCGCATCCTTTACCAAGCGTTTGATCTGAGAATCATCAATGTCGTTGCGTGGTTGCGATGCCGTTTTTGTCGTGCCTTCGCCAGCGGAAGTCCCATTTGCGGCATTGGCCTTTCCCTGGGTAAGATGACGGGTAAAGGCTTTGAGCTGTTCACGCTGACGGATAATATCATCACCTGGGACTTCAGGGAATGATTGTTTCACCTGTATCTTGCTGACAATGCGCGAATCGTCTCCGGTCTGTGCGCTGACCTTCCCCTGCGATTGGCGAAGTGAAACGGCTATGGTGCTTTTTTCACTGCTTTTCTGCTCAACTTGTGCTGTTCCGCTTTCCGCTTTATTCGAAACCGTTTCTTTCAAGGGAACAATGTTTTCTGCCTTGCCATTGCTCTGCTTCGAAACGCTTGCGACCTGCTTTTCACCCGTACCGTTTTCATTCTTTGCTGATGTTCTGGAATCGCTTAAAGCATTGCCGTTCTTATCCACTCGCCGTGGCGTAAAGGCAGAAACTCGCCTTTCCAACGGGTTGGGAAGCTCTTTCTTGAGCTGCTTGATCGCATCAATATCATTAGCATCGATAACTTTACCCACCCAGGCATCGTCCTTCCCGTTGCCTGATGCTGACTTCACACTATCTGACATGACCAGCTTTCCATCATCTCCGGCAGCCGAGTTGCGTGATATCCGCATTCCCAGGGCCGCAAGTGAAACCGCAGTGTTCTGGTTATCACCGCGTACATTTTCCAACTTGGCGACAAGCTTATCCAACTCGGAACCGTTTTCTTCGACCAGTTTTTTCTTCAGACGTGTACCTTTTGTGCCGGGGGTTTCCAACTCTCCGGACAGGATACCATGCCTGAGTTCGCGAGTCTGCTTCAGGTGTTCACGCACATGATCCCGCAGATTCGGAATTGCCTGATCAACCTGGCTGTTACCGCTGAGTTTGGCTTCGAGCTTCATGCCGGGAGTAGTTGGTTTGGACAAGCTGCGCTTGGCATTCTTCCCGGACTTTTTTACGTCAACTACTGTTTTGCCGCCATCGGAATAGGACTGAATTTGCAGTTTGTTACCATCTGTATCGAAGAAGGGCACATTCTTGAACGATACTTCCCTTCCCTTTACCACCAGGGCTAAAGGACGCTGTGTACGTTGTCCCTGCACAGTTTCAAGTGTCTGGCGGAACCCACGCCGGCCCGCTCTACGTTGCGGCGTTGAATCCTGCTGTCCTTTCAACAATTGCAGGAATCGTGATATGTTAGCCGCCGCGCTCATATGGTGGACTCCCAGTACGCACGTGACAGGTGACGAGCCACCGCGGCCGCACGATCCCGTGGTAATTCAGCCAAGATCTTCGCCGCATTGCGTTGACGCATATTCATCAGCAATTGTGCGGCAACCTGGCTACTCAGGCCATTGAGGATGGTTGCAGCGGCATCCGGCTTCATGCTTTCCAGCATCTTGGCAAGCCGTGTCGCCCGACTCTGGTCAATGCTGTCCTGTACTGCCGTGATCGATGCCAGCAAATCACCAAGTTCACCAGCCAACTCGCGCGCGTTCTGTAGTTCCTGCCGCGTACTGTCCATGGCGACCTGCATCGGACGGGTTCGTGCTTCCACAACGGAATCGACCGCAGCTTCCATCTTGACTTCTGTCTGTTTCTGCAGCGAGTCAATTACGGAAACCTGCTCTTCTTCCGTCATGGGCGGCTCATCACCGGACAAATCGCTGAACAGCTCCAGTTCTTTCGGCGCTTCTTCAAGTTCCGGTTCACCGTACTCGGCGATGATGTCTTCTTCCGTCCACGTGGTCGTCGACTTCAAAATGAAGTAGTTGCCCACAAAACTGAGGACAAACGCGACAACCAGAATAGCAATGACTTTTACGTTCATAGTCCTGTCCCCGGCAGTGTTCGCCTGCGGGTTTGTTTACCCGTTGCTCCCGGCGGCGCGAGCCGCCATCTTTCCGCCGATATCATCTAACGTGTTTTGCTGCTCAGTTTGAAACTCTTGCCTGTATTCTTCCAGGCGCTTCTCTTTCAGCTTTTCAAGCACCTTCTTCTCGCGGGTAACTTCAAGCAATTTTACCCGTTTGATTTCTACTTCCTTTTCCGCCTTTTCAATTTCCTTTTCCTGGTGCTTGATTACGCGCTTGAGATTACCCTTCCATTGATCCTGAATGCGTAGATCTGCAACACGAACCGTCTGTGTACTCATCTCGCGCTGCTTCTGAAATTGACGCTCCATTTCATCCTGCAGGTGACGCATCAAAGCTTCCTGGCGTCGCAATTCATGTTGTGCTTCGCCGAGTTCACGCTGGCATTGACGCTCTTCACTCTCCTTGGCGTCTAAAACTCTTTGCAGCCTGAACGTAAACTTCTTCATCAGCCTTCCTTACTTCGCCAGTTGAATCACTTCCTGCCAGGCTTCCTGCAGGTTACCAGGATCTCCAATATCCTGGATCAGCAGGTTCTCGATCGCGTCACGTTTCGCAATAGCCCGGTCAATCCTGGGATTTGACCCGGCCTTATACGCACCGATATTGATCAGATCTTCGTTCTCACGATAAATCGCCATATCTGCAATGACTGTCTTTGCCGCTTTCTTCAGGTCGTCGGAAACAACATCCCCCATCACACGGCTGATACTGCCCAGCACATCAATAGCCGGATAATGGCCTTCCGCCGCCAGCTTTCGTGACAACACGATATGACCATCCAAGATGGAACGAACCGCGTCCGCGACCGGCTCATTCATGTCGTCACCTTCTACCAATACGGTGTAAAGCGCTGTAATTGAACCTTTTTCACTGCGTCCGGCTCGTTCCAGAAGTCGCGGCAGCATGGCAAACACGCTTGGCGTATAGCCGCGAGTTGTTGGTGGTTCACCGATTGCCAGCCCGATCTCACGTTGCGCCATTGCCAAACGAGTCACCGAGTCCATCATCAGCATCACATCGTTGCCCTGGTCACGGAACCACTCAGCAATAGCCGTCGCCAGCATGGCTCCTTTGATACGGATCAGCGCCGGTTGATCGGATGTTACTGCAACAACCACACTCCGCCGCAGTCCCTCTTCCCCAAGGTCTTTCTCGAGAAAGTCACGGACCTCACGGCCACGTTCACCGACCAACGCAATCACATTCACCTGGGCTTCGGTGTTGCGTGAGACCATCCCCATCAAAACACTCTTGCCCACACCAGAACCGGCAAAGACACCAAAACGCTGTCCCTTACCACTGGTCAACAGGCCGTCAATCGCCCTGATGCCAAGTTCCAGTGGCTCTGAAATTCGCTCACGTTTCAACGGATGCGGCGGTGACGCGACAATCGGAACATGCGAATCGATATCCAGTACGCCTTTATCGTCCAACGGACGTCCCAGTCCATCCAGAACCCGTCCTAGAACACCTTGCCCGACACCGACAACAAAGGGCCGACGCAAGCTGCGAACCACACTCCCCGGATGAATCCCTTCTATCGATCCCAACGGCATCATCAGGACTGTCGTTTCACGAAACCCGACAACTTCAGCCAAACCGACACGCTGCCCGGTCCGGTCAAGAATCTCACAGACTTCCCCGACCGAAGTCTCGGGGCCATTGGATTCCAGCACCAATCCGACAACGCGGGTGATCTTGCCACGAGGTACCATGGGGATCAGCTTTTCCAACCGGTCGAGATGACGGTTGAACGTTACCTTTGCGTCAGGGACTGGAAGATGGACACTCATACCTTGTCCTCCCCAGCCACACCGGCATCGTAACCGGGCTTCACCGCCTTATAAGCTTCGTCCAGCATGGTCAGAATGGTCGCATCAATTGAACCGCCATCGGACTCAAGGATCACGCCGCCCGGATGCACACGTTCGCTGGTCTCGATCTCGACCTTCTTAATCCCTGTAGCAACACTCATCAGCTCAACTTTGTGCTCTTTCAGGATATCAAGGTCAACCGGATTGACAATCAGGAGGATTTTACTGCGTTCGGTAGCCTGCTCAATGGCGTCTTTCGCCAGCTTGACCGCAATTTCACGATGTTGTTCAACTGCTGTCCCTACCACCTTACGCGCAATGCTCATGGCGAATTCAACCAGGCGATCCTCGATCTGAGTGAAATAGCTTGTCGTTGCGGCTTCCGTTGCTTCCAGCAATTCCTGAACACGCTGCTGCATGTCCAGAGCCTTGTCAGCATATTCCTGGCGTCCTTCTTCAAGACCTTTCGCGTGTCCTTCTTTCAAGCCTTTCTGATACGCTTCTTCGACCTGCTTCTCGGCCATCTGCTTCAGAGATTCCATTTCCTTTGAGGCAGATTCTAGTTCATTCTTGTGTCGCGTACGGATCTCGTCAAGAGTCTCAACCCTACCCTTGCCGAAACGGTGATGGTGATAATTTAAGGCCACGGACGACGATTCACGATTGAGGGATACATCCAGCCGACCGCTCTTGCTTTTTTCTTCAAGCAGACTGTCGATCTGTTCTGAAGAATGCTGAGCTACGCCATTCTCATCCACGATTTGGTAAGGTCCGGAGATCACCCGCGCTCGTGAACGACGTAACTCTTGCTGTTTGCTGCCTTCCAGCATCCCTGTCCCTCAAGTTCACTACTCTTATCCGACCTGAAACCCGACAGCAAGCAGTCGGGCCATACAAAAAACCTTACACCATCTGCTCTTCGCCACCGGCCGCAATAACAATCTGGCCTTCTTCTTCCAGGCGGCGGATGATGTCGATAATACGCTGTTGTACTTCTTCCACTTCCCGCAAACGAACCGGGCCCATGTAATCGAGTTCTTCCTCGATCATCTCGGCGGCGCGACTGGACATATTGCCAAGGATCTTCGTCTTCAGCTCTTCGCTGGAAGCCTTCAGCGCCATCGCCAGTTCCTTGTTGTCCACCTCGCGCAGGATCTTCTGGATCGAACGGTCGTCGAGGTTGATGATATCCTCGAATACGAACATCAGGTTCTTGATTTCGCTGGCCAGATCCGGATTTTCCTTCGCGATACCGGAGAGAATGTTCTTCTCGAACCGTTGCCCGACCATGTTCAGGATATCCGCAGCCTGTTGCACACCGCCCAGCTTGGACGCGCCGCTGGAGAAGTCGATACGGCTTTCCAGCACTCGTTCCACCGCCTGGATTGTTTCCGGGCTGACACGTTCCATCTGCGCCAGTCGGTACATGACATCCACCTGCATCGCCGGACTCAGTTCGGTCAGCACATTGGCCGCCTGGGTCGGGTTCAACTGGGTCAGTACCAGTGCGATGGTCTGCGGGTGTTCTTTCTGGAGGAAGGCCAGGAGCTGGTTGGTGTCCACTTCCTGCAACACGTTGAAGCCCTTGACCTGCAATGCCTGCTGGACACGCTTGATAATCTCCAGCGCTTTGCCTTCACCCAGAGATTCTTCCAGTACTTCCTGCGCATAAGCCAACCCACCCACAGCGATATACTGCTGCGCGAGAACCATCTGGTAGAATTCCTGGTTCACATCATTCAACAGTGAGCTGGGAATATTCTCCAGGCGTGCAATCTCGTTGGTCAGCCGTTCCACCTCACCTTCGGTCAGGTGTTTATACACTTCAGCAGCGGGCGTCGCGCCCACAGCCACCAGAAATATGGAAGCTTTCTTCAAACCGGATATGGTCGCAATGCTAAGCTCTTCCGATTCCTGCTTTTTCCCTTTTGCCGGTGTATTGTTCGCCATGATCGCTCTCCTTAGTTGATCAGCCAGGTTTTTATCAACCGGGCTGCAACATCCGGCTTCTCATTCACAAAGTCTACCAATTGCTGCTGGAGCTGGTTGGCTTCCACAACTTCCGGCGGCAGATCATCTTCAATATCCGGTAATGCTAGCCGTTGCGCACGCACACCCTCCACCTCCGGCAAAGCCAACCGTCCCGATGTCTCAGGAATTGCTGCGAGCTGACGTTCGTACATCGCCGCCGCTGCCTTGCTGGAACGTTTCAACAGGTTGGTCACGTAGAACAACGCCCCCAACACAGCAATCGCCAGCACCAGGTTACGTACCAGATCATACCAGTTCTCTTTCAACCATTCCAGGATGCCGCCTTCTTCAAATTCACGTTCATCCATCTGGAACTGGATATTTTCAACAGAAAGTTCATCGCCACGAGTTTCGTCCATACCCAACGCTGTCCGAACCGCCTGGGAAATGCGCTGCATTTCCTCGGTGGTGCGTGGACGATATTCCTCAACCGAATTCCCATCAGCATCTGTTACCACAGCATACGTACCATCAACCAGCACCGAAGCGCTGATACGATGAATTCCGCCACCGTTCTTTACCGTATGGCTCTGGGTACGCGATACTTCATAGTTGGTAATCACGCTGTTTTCGGTGGAGTTCGAATTCGCGCCCAGGGGTGCAAGGTTCGGGTCGGCAGGATTAAAGGTTCGCTGTTCGGTCGTGTTGCTCTGTACTTCAACCGATTCTTCACTACGGATCGCCACACGGTCCGGGTCAAAGGATTCGCTGTTGATCTCCTGGCGGCTCATATCCAGATCAACCGCCACTCGAACAATCGCCTTATCCTTGCCCAGCAGGCCATCCAGCATGGTCTCGACTTTCTTGCCGAGATTCTCTTCAACCGTATGCTTCAACTGAAGCTGGCTGGCGGTCATGGCCATGACTTCATCACGACTTTGCAGATTGGAAAGGACATTGCCCTTGCCATCGATAATCGTGATGTTCTCAACATCCAACCCCTGTACCGATGACGCTACCAGGTGAGCGATGCCGTTCACCTGGCTCTGGTCGATATGGGTGCGAAGACGTAAGGCAACAGACGCTGTGGTCGGTTCCTGTTCTTCACGGAACAACGCTGCTTCCGGGATCACAATGTGAACCCGCGCCTTGTCCACTTCACTCAACGACTCGATGGTGCGCCCCAACTCCCCTTCCAGCGCACGGCGGAAGTTGAGCTTCTGTACAAATTCGCTCATCCCCAGGTTGGTCTGGTCAAAGATTTCGTACCCGGTAATACCGTCAGAGGGAATGCCTTCCTGGGCAAGCTGAATACGGGACTTGTACATGTCCTGACGCTGGACTTTAATCGTATGACCACCATTCTCCAAAATATAGTTGACACCTTGTTCCTCAAGGTATTCAACTACTTTGCCGGACTCTTCTTCCGGCAAACCGCTGAACAGGGTGACATACTCGGGACGTCCGGCGAAATGCACCACGGAGGCCATGATGACCACTGCACCGGTTACCACACCGATGATGACCAGCCGCTGGGTCATGGTGAGACGACTCCAGATCGACTTGATGTGTTCGAGAATCTGCAAAAACGGATTCATGGGCTATACCTGCATCCTGATGACTTCTTTGTACGCTTCCAGAATCTTGTTCCGGATTTCCATCATGAGCTGGAATGAGGTCTGCGCTTCTTCCATCGCTATCATCACCTGGTGAACATCTTCCAACTCACCGGTAAGCATGCGATGTGTAGCCTCTTCCGCGGTTTTCTGCATCTGGTCCACATCACTGACCAAGTTCGACAGGCTGTCCTTGAAACTCTCTACACCTTTCGAGTCCCCGGGACGGATGGTCGAGGAACGATCCGGCAGGTTGTTGCCATCGGGATCAAGACGCTGCAAATCCTGGCCACCCATCTTCTGCTTGAGCTGCTCCGGGTCCAGGTTGTCCAGCACTCGCATCTCCTGGGGGAAACGTCCACGCAACCCGCCAATACCGGATGTGATGTTGATTGCCATCTGCCCTCTCTCCTTCGTTCAGAACGACTATCCGTTCTGCAAGATCCTACGCGTACAAATCGATATACTGCCCCAGGTGACTCTGTGACGGTCCCTGGCGGCTGATCGTCTCACCAATAGTAAGGTTAGAAAGTTTAGCGCTTTTCGACAACCCCCCATTGGCATCTTCTACAGATTGCGCTCGCTGTGATCCACGCACCATTGACGTCTGCATGGATGATTTCATCGGGACCAGCGAACTCAGCCTGTGCTCATTCGATCCATCCGTAACCTGCTGATAACTTGTGAATGATCGCTTTGTGGTCGTGGTACGGCTCAGCGCGGTGTTACTCAACCGCTTCTCCTCGATCAGGCTCTGCAACCGTTCCAGTCTGGGATCAATGTTCACGCTTTATCCTCAATAAAAATGGCTTTGTTCTACAACGGATCTACTTTCCCTTGATCTACTCCCGGGTGCCAGCACCCGGGCCACGCACTAAAAGAAAAACCAGCTACACTTTCATCCCCACGAAGGTGGGGATCCAGTCATGTTGCCATAACCGTGGATATTCAACACTATTAAAAAGCACTGTTCATTAGGGGGTTTTTTTTGAATACCAGCATTTGATAATGTCGATACTCGCCTGGATTCCCACCTTCGTGGGAATGAAAGGCAAATACCACCCTCATTATATCGTCATCGCCTTCTTGGCCATCGACTTGGCCGATTCAATCGCGGTGGCGTTGGCCTCATAAGCGCGTGAAGCCGCGATCATATCCACCATCTCCTGCACGACATCAATCTTCGGCATGGCGACATAGCCTTCGTCGTCCGCGTCCGGGTGCTGCGGATCGTACACCAGTTCCGGTTCCGTATTGTCCCGTGTCTGGTGGTAATTCACCCCGGAGAAACGCTGATCTACCGTCTGCTGTCCGCCTCCTGACAAGTGCTTGCCGTCAGTGAACTGAACATCCAGCTCATTGCCCTGTATCGGCTCGGCACGGTAGATCTCTACCCCCTGCCGGTCTTCGCTGAAGAAGCTGATCTTGCGACGGTAGGGGCCGCCCTCTTCAGTGCGTGTTGTATTGACATTGGCGATGTTCTCCGCGATGGCGTTCATCCTGCGCCGTTGGGCTGACAGCCCGGAAGCGCTGATATCCATCGAGGTAAACAGTCCACGTATAGTATTCATGATCCAACTCCTTGCTTACTGACCCTTGGCAGCCATGCGCATCTTGGAGAAATAGTCGGCCAGTTTCCTTGCTGTCACTTCGTAGTGCAGCATATTCGTCGCCAGGTCCGTCATCTCCTTGTCGATGTCTACATCCGTCTTCCCGGCAGAAAGCTCCCCGGTGGGACGGAAATAGAACTCATGCTGCACATCGCCAAGATTCCGATGCTGCGGCATGTGACGTTCGCTGGTGGCGGCAATGCCTTTCGAGTTACGGTCCATGGTCTCCTTCAGCTTTTCCTCAAACTCAACCGCCCGCGGGACGTAGCCTTCCGACTCCGCGTTGGCGATGTTGTTCGCGATAGCCCGTTGACGATCCGCGAAGGCGTCAAGCGCACGCTTCAACACTGGTTCTTTGGTCTGGCCGTAGAGAATTTCCCGTAACATCCGCTGCCCTTTGTATGGTCAACGCCCTGCAAAGTGCAACCCATGTGCCAAGGAGAGAATACGTCTAAGTGATGTGTTTACAACAACCAGAGAGGACTAGCCAACGGCAGTTTCCTCCCCCCCGGTAAGCCTTGCCGGAGGGGACGGGGACAAGGACTTCTCAGTTCTACGGCTTGTGTTTCTTGCGCTTAATGTGGGGGGGAGTTTTGGTATTCTCATCGTAGGATTTGACAGAATCGAATTGTTCCTGGGTGAAGTTTTTAACATCAGTTAGATCAGTGCCTTCAAGGTTCGCGCCACGAAGGTTCGCGCCATAAAGGTTCGCGCGCTCAAGGTACGCGCCACGAAGGTTCGCGCCATAAAGGTTCGCGCGCTCAAGGTACGCGCCACGAAGGTACGCGCGCTCAAGGTACGCGCCACGAAGGTACGCGCCAACAAGGTCCGCGCGCTCAAGGTACGCGCCACGAAGGTACGCGCGCTCAAGGTGCGCGCCACGAAGGTGCGCGCCACGAAGGTCCGCGCCAACAAGGTCCGCGCCAACAAGGTCCGCGCCAACAAGGTACGCGCCACGAAGGTCCGATTTGTAGAAATTGCCATATGGGAGATCACATCTTGTTATCAAGATGTGATCTCCCATATGGCAATAGGAAAAGTATTGATGAACAACCAGAGATTCATCCTCTTCTTTATCGTTCAAACAGGATAGTTTATGCAACCAATTTTTCATCGAGTTTCTTTTGGGCCACTGGATTTCAACCGGATTTCCAGTGGTTCTTGCGCATGCATTTAACACACCCAACAAGGCTGTTTCCGCACGGCATACCCACTTTTGTGCTTCCAGGTGCGTCTTCAGTCTATCGTCAACGACCTTCTCAATTGGCATTCCACCCATTTGCAGCGTTGCATTGAATAATTCCAGCAGAGTGTTTTGGAACGACTGGACTATTTCCAAATTCTCCTTTCCGATAATCTTCATTTCATTGCATACGTATGCATGGATATAGATATCCAATTCGGCAGGTCCGCAAAGCCTCGTCCATTCGATCAGTTTATCCTTGATGTTGTATAGATCGTCATAGTCATCCCGCTTTTTAGTCCTATCACGATCAATCTGGATAACATTTCGCACTATACGTTTGGCAGCCAGGTATTCCCCGAAGCTCTTGTGCGTAAATTCGAAAGTGGCATCATCACCACCTTGATTCCCTTCTTTCCTGAAGAAAAATGCCAGTAGCAAACGCGATGCTCCTGATTCTGATCCAGTTTTAAATTTATCCAACAGGCGTTTTCTGTTATTGCGCTCACAAACTTGTTCAATAGCTTTCACAGTTGTTTTTCGCCCATCACCATACCATGTTGCAAGTCCGATTTCTTCTAAGATGATTTTGAAGTCTTTCAACTCTATATCCTGTAGCACTTTATGAGGTGAATCTTCGTAACCTCTCTTATGAACTGATTCCAACAGACTACGGTAAACATCGTTGATATTGATATCACCGTCCAGTTTCAGATGCCCACGATCATAAGCAACAGCGACCAGGTAATTTAGCAAAGGTTGAGTTGTGATCTCTTCGAAATCTTTTTCCTTCAATCGATCCGGACATGTTGAATACTCTTTTCCCAAGGCGTCTCCATACTTCTTCCACCAATCATCGCGAAAGTCCCTGGTAATCAAAGCCTTTCTGCCTTGATATTCATTTTGCTCATTTTCTGTCAAGTTATAGGGCAACAGGAAAAACAGTTGTCTGGTTTTCTTGAAGAATTGCTCTTGACCTTGTACTGCCACTTCACGTCCAGATACAAGCACTTGCACATTAATGTAGGATTCATTCCAATCTGACAATTGATTGACTAGTTGTTGCATAAATTGTTGCGCAACTTCTCGCGAACCTTTACC
Organism: bacterium; assembly: GCA_963669175.1. GTDB lineage: Bacteria > Electryoneota > Electryoneia > Electryoneales > Electryoneaceae. The sequence continues at coordinate 2,782,220 of OY769902.1, read as the reverse complement.
AGCTTCGGATAATTCATCCAACCCATCAAACAGGATAAAAACTCTTTCATCTTCTTTGAGCTTGTCTGCTGGATTCTGTTCAAAACGGCTGAATTTGTGTGTCTGAGCATATTCCTCTATAGATGACATCAGTTCGCCTTCGCATTTAAAATGGTGCAAAGGGATGTAAAGGAAGTTGATGTCCGGGTGTTTTCCTGACATGGTTGCGGCAAACATTTTGCAGAAGGATGATTTACCACTGCCCGGTCCGCCACTGATCACGCGCAAGGCATCTTTTCGATCTGATTTCCGCATCCATTTTTCAAGCTCATCCTGCAACATGACCACATGCTTCTCGGCATCTTTAACGTGTCTTTCTTCCATTTCTTCATCGTATTCCGATTGTTTTTCTTTCTTGAAATAATAAGCACGCAAATCGATATAGACTTTCTCCAACCCGAAGGCTTCATCCATCATGTTTTCCTGGACTTGGCGTTGCAGGTAGGCCCGGTGCGACCGCCATGCCAACTCACGGTTTTCCGCCTTGGTGAAAGGTGTCTCAATTCTCTTCAGGATATTATATACATCTGGTTTATCACGCCATTCCCGAACCAAAGCAAAGGCGAAATAGCTGCCCAAACGTGCCACAATCGCCTTTTTATCGGGAACAGACACACCGTAGGGTTCCAACCATTGCAGCAGGACATCCTGGAAGGTTTTCAGGTAAGGCAAACGTGCGGGGTAGTCAAAGAAGTCCGAATTCAATTCTATTTCTGTTTCTTGAAAGGAGAAATCCAGTTTCGCCAGTTCTTTTTCCGCGTTTTCCGGTTTCTGTTTTTCCAGAGTCAGACGGCTGTCTTCGAGCAGGTCAAAGGTGGCGCGTACCATAGAACGTTGGATCAGCAACCACGCCACTTCATCCAGCTTCAGTTTTTCCAAAGAAACCGAAAAAATGGCATCGATAGTTGATTTAGCAGCAGTAGTCCAATTCTGTGTTGCTGAACCTGCTATTGCACCGGTTAAACCAGCAAAAAGTTTTCCGTAAGCAAAGTTCACTTTACGATTCAGTGCGGAAATGGGCTTCTTCGCTATGAGGGTGGCGCTTGCCATAAGATTCCTCACGATTTGGGGTTGGAGGATAGCTGATTGGGTAAGGTATAAAATCGTAACGGCTCAGATCAATAAGCATGTGGTAGTAAAAGCACGAATTTCATGTGATTCGGTGTTTGTGAATGCGACTCATCTTCTGCGAAAAAGGGATCAAGAAAAGGGGACGGAATCCTTTTCCTCGCGCTCACGTTTCACACTGTAAAAGATGGTATTGGAAAAGGAAGCTGTACCCTTTTCTGTGTGGTGAGGCCGTTACACATGGCATTCTCACCCGAAAATGAGGGACAGGCACAAAACCTGTTATATTATGATAATATAACCATTTGAGTGCTTTCAAGAGGCACGGTAAATGAAGAGTCGCAATGAGTATCCAACTGGTTATTTTGTTGCTACCTGCCTGGATCCCAGCCTTCCAGACTGTCGTAAAATAGGCATACTCTCATCCCAGCGAAGGCTGGGATCCAGTCATATTGCGATATTACAAGAGGTTAAGTATTCTCAAGAAACGCTGTTCATTCTCGGTTTTGCTCATTTTAGCGGATCAAGCGGCTTTGTGAATAAGGAATTTAAGGATATTGCTTTTCTTTTTTAAGAATCCGCGTGGCTGCTTGCATTCGGGAAAAATCGCCTGCATCCACAATTCAGCACGCAATGCCTGATGCACGTCTGAGAAACTGGGTTCCAGTTTTGTGTACCACTCTGTTTGCGCAACAGCTTTCTGCTCTGGCTGCTGACTATACCAAACAACCATCAGACTGAACAAGCCAAACAGCAGGGGCACTGTTCTTTGAATCGATTTTTTTGACCAGTTTTCTGTCGTTTCGATACGCAGATGTTTCCGTGACTCTTCAAACGTGGTTTCCAACGCCCATCGTCGTACATATGAGCTGACAACCTGGGCCGGGGTTAAGTCTGTTTTGGATGTAGATAAGACAATGTCCTTGTTTTTGCCGTCGGGATCACGCGCCACCACCCAGCGTATCAGGACAACATCTTCCCCGGAACGGTACCAGCAGCCAACACCGGAAAGCAGCAACAGGTCTTTTGTCTTGTTCCCATACCAGAGGCAAGACGCTTTTTCCCAGGCAGCATCCGGCTTTTTCGCCTCTTGTCCCGGTGCGGGCAAACGGTCACCGACTTTGCGCGGACGTCCACGTTTCCCGTTCGGTGGAGGCGGCGGATCATGCAGCACCGTATCCATACGCGAATGCCCGATGATAGCAAGACGGTTCTCTTTCGCCACGAAACGGTGAAGTTCGTGGGAGTTCAACGTACCGTCGGCAAGGATAAGGAAACGGCGGTCCGGGAACCATCGAAGCAGCAGACGCGCCCCGAGAATGATCAGGTGTACAGGACTGCGGTACTTCGATTCCGGAACACGCTTTTTGGCGATCTCCGGAAACACGAATACAGGAAGCGCCCAGATCTGCGAACGATAACGGGTGCGCAAACCAATCGAAATCACCATCCATTGAAGACCGCGAGCATAAACGACTTTTGTCCCTGCTTTGCCCGAACGGACGGGATCGCGGTGAACGGATATCTGGTAAACATGCTTTCCCCAACGACGGATCAGGGTATCATCCACGATCAGAAGGATCGGATCACGTTCGGCAATCTGATCAAGTATCAAAGAGCAGAGAATCTTTGCCAGTTTCAGGGCGGACCAGTTGGCAGACGAAAGAAAATGGTGATAACAAGACCAACTCTTTTCAACCGGTCCGGGAAATACACGTAATAACTGACAGACTGTCTGACGACCGAAATTCAATACAGCGCCGATAGCCAACAGTACAAAATTCTCATAAACAGGTTTCCGAAACACCGGACGAAAACTTGCAAGTAACTCAAAAAATGACGATGTTATGGCAGGCATGGTTATCTCCTTTACAACCCTGAAAGACTTGGACATCTTCTTGGTTGTAAAATGAACCATGCCTTTTACTTTTTGCAAGACCTGAGTAATTCAACAAAACCGAGTGTTCATTGAGAGTCGTAATAAAGTCCAACTTATTATTATGTCGACACTTGCCTGGATCCCAGCCTTCGCTGGGATGAGAGCATCAGTGATTCTGAGACAGTCTGCTTCGCTGGGATGAGAGTGTTTTCTAATCTGAGACAGTTTGCTTCGCTGGGATGAGAGCATCAGTGATTCTGAGACAGTTTGCTTCGCTGGGATGAGAGTGTTTTCCATTCTGCGAAAGTCTGTGACACGGGGATGACACCTCTGGGGGATCAAGAAAAGGGGACGGAATCCTTTTCCTCGTGCTAACGCATGACACTGGTAAAGATGGTAGTGGAAAAGGAAGCTGTACCCTTTTCTGTGTGGTGAGGCCGGTACACATGACATTCTCACCCGAAAATGCGGGACAGGCACCTTTTCCCGTGGGCTTTCGTCAGAACAAGTGCTATTGGTTTTGAAGGTAGACCTCAATGCTTGCCTTAAACCTTCACAACGGAAAAGCGAGCCAGTCCCCATTTTCTACATCCATAATAAACCGGAACCACCTCTTTCGGTCAGTTCCGGTTCTATCTGAAAGAATATCCTTGATATCCTTCTATCCTATCATCCTGTCAGGAAATTCCTATCCTGTTAAGAAATCCCCCCATCCAGTCAAGCAATCCGTCCCATCCTGTCCATCTTGATCAATTCATCCTGTCCATCTTGTGAATCATACCTGTGAATCTTGTGAATCAGAGCAGAATCCCTGCGATAGCGGCGGTTTGCCAGCTTGCCAGGGCGCCGGCGATCATGGCGCGCATGCCCAGTTTGGCCAGGTCTTTCCGTCGTTCCGGCACCAGGGCGGCGATACCTCCGATCTGGATTGCGATGGACGACAGGTTGGCGAAGCCGCACAAGGCGTAGGTTGCGATGACAAAGCTACGGTCGCTGATCTGGCCTTTCAGTGCGGCCAGGTCAATAAACGCGACAAACTCGTTTAAACTGATTTTGGTCCCCAACAGGTAACCGACTTCAAGCATATCCTTCGGTGATACGCCGATGGACAAGGCGATTGGTGAAAAGACGACGCCGAGGATCATCTTCAGCGACAACTGCGGGAAACCGAACAGGCCGCCCACCCAGCCGAGGATACCGTTTAACAGGGCGATGATAGCGATAAATGCAATCAGCATGGCCGCCACATTCACCGCCAGCTTGAGCCCGTCCGTAGCGCCTGATGCGGCAGCGTCGATGACATTCGAGGCCGTTTTCTCGGTATGAATTTTCGCGCCGTCACGAGTGACCGGTGTTTCCGTTTCCGGGATAATCATTTTCGCCATGACCATCGCTGCGGGCGCGCTCATAACCGATGCCGCCATGAGGTGAGCGGGGTCCATGCCGAAGCGTGTATACGCCGCCATCACCCCCCCGGCGACCGTAGCGAACCCGCCGGTCATCACCGCCATGATCTCGCTCAGGGTCATCTTGCCCAGGTAAGGCTTCACCACAAACGGCGCTTCGGTCTGCCCGACAAAGATGTTACTCGCTGCCGACAGGGATTCCGCACCGCTGATCCCCATGGCCCGTTTCATCACCCAGGCAAAGACCTGCACAATACGCTGCATGATTCCCAGGTAATACAACACTCCCAACAGAGAGGCGAAGAAAATGATCGTAGGCAATACATGAAATGCGAAGATCGTTCCGAGGCTGACAAAGGATTGCCCGGCCGGATCCCAGACCTGGAAACCATGAATCAGACCACCCGGCGCGATGTCATCCGCGACCGAAGCGGCGACACCGGGATGACTGAGATAAAAATCACCGAACATGAATTTAGCGCCATAATCCGCATAGGACAGCAACCGGACTATGACTTCACGGGATTGCTCAAATATCCAGCGTCCCGGCGGGGTTTTCAGTACGAGTAACGCGAAAATGAATTGAAGCCCCACACCGACCAGGATCGTTCGCCAGTTGATTGACTTTTTGTTGCGGGACATCAGGAAGGCGAGCCCCATCAGGACAAAGACGCCGATAATCCCGGTCAGACGTTGCAGAAAGGAAGTGCTTGTATCCAGATCATGAGTCTGAATCAGGTGTTCGGTCTCTTCTGCAACTTCCGCAATAGCCGCTTCCCCCGCTTCGATCTCGTCGCCTGTTTCAGCGGCAGTCGCAATGCTGTCAATGGCTTCAAGCGACAATCCCTGCTCGGCAGCGGGTTCTTCCTGCGCGAAGCCAAGACCGGAGAACAAAAGCAGAAGTCCGGTAACGATTATCCAGGTTAATGGTCGTTGACGTTGCATAGAACTCCCTTATCCCTGTTCGTCGCTTGAATTTCCGTTAAACAGTCTTGCCTGTCCGGTAGGTTCACCATCTTCCAAGGGCGGTTCCCAGCAATTCCGGCACCTTGCCTCGTAAATCGCTCCACCGCCGACAACGATTCTCTCCTTGCCGCCGCCTAAGCGTTGCGTCCGATGCGCCGGCGCTCCGCAGCGGTGGCAGACTGCCATCACCTTGGTCACATATTCCGCTTCGCACATGATCTGCGGCATGGGATCAAAGGGAATACCACGATAGTCTGTGTCCAATCCGGCGACGATTACACGTTTGCCCTTGTTCGCCAGCCGTCGCACCACCTGCACCAGGCCCTCATCGAAGAACTGAGCTTCATCTATGCCCAGCACCTGCGCATTTCCGGCCAGTTCTTCGATCTCACGCGAATTCCGTGCCGGGATCGACGGGATTCGCATTTCGCTATGGGAAACAACATCTTCCTTGTCATAGCGATCATCGATCAGGGGTTTGAAAACAACCGTATCCAGCCGTGCGATTTTCGCACGCACCAGGCGTCGGATCAATTCTTCCGTTTTTCCGGCAAACATGCAACCGCAGACAACTTCCACCCATCCGCTTTCACCGCGGACAACGTGCAACATGAATCGGACTCCTACAGCAGGGCTTTTATGTGGTTGGACAGGATTTCTATCGCCGCGACATTCTCGCCACCCCGTGGGATGATGATATCCGCAAACCGTTTAAGCGGCGCAATGAAGGCAAGATGCGCAGGCCGAACCGTGTTCACATATTGATCGATCACACTTTCGCTGCTGCGTCCTCGTTCCGCCACATCCCGCTTTAATCTGCGGGCCAGACGAATATCGGCATCTTCATCGACGAAGATCTTGAATTGCATCATCTCCCGGAGCTTGGGATCATCATAGGCCAGAATGCCCTCAAGAATCACAACCGGGGCGGGTTCAAGCGTGTGAAATTCTCCGGTACGAATATGTTCGACAAAAGAATAGACGGGTTCCTCAACGGATTTGCCGTCCATCAGGTCACGCATATTCTTCAACAGGAGCTTGTAATCAAACGCAGTGGGGCGATCAAAATTCCATGACGCCCGTTTTGCGGCAGGAACATCTCTCAGGTCCACGTAATAACTGTCCTGGTTACATATCAGGACATGCTTGCATCCAACATTCTCGGCAATCCGTTTACTTACCAGTGTTTTCCCGCTGCACGTTCCTCCGGCAATGCCAACAAAAGCCTTCGGTTTCATGCACTCTCCCCTTCCTTGAGCATCTCCCCACCAAACGGATATGGATACAGGTCTTTCAACGGGTATGAACGCTGCTGCCCGGTTTCCGGGTTGATCAGCCAGACCTCCACATTTCTCGCATAGTCATATAATAACTGCCGGCATGCTCCGCAAGGGGTAACGGGTTCATCTCCCAACTTTCCTGATGCGGTGATAACCAGACGAGTAAACCCGGAAGCGCCTTCAGAGATTGCCTTTACCAGAGCAACCCGTTCCGCGCAAATGGTCATACTGTAACTGGAGGACTCCACATTGCACCCGGTCCAGATGCGTCCCTCGCTGTCCTCCAGCGCTGCGCCAACCTTAAAGCCGGAATAGTCAGCGCGTGCATGCAGGCGTACTTCAGTAGCGGCATCAATCAACTTCTTCAGGGTTGTTTCTGCTGCCATTAAATATCCCCCACCTGGCTGGTCGTCAGGTTCAGTTCTTTCTGGAGTTTTCGGATATACTTCACCAGATCCGGATCGGAAGGCACCTCGGAATCGAGCATAATGGAATGACGTTCAAACTGCCACTGATGCGAGCCCACGTGCGCAGCAACCAGACGATCGAAGTATTTCCCCTGCCTTCCGGTACTGACCAGCGGATACCCGTTCTCATTCAACATGCGACCATGACCGAGACGGTTGTTACTGGATACGATCAGGTCCAGCCGTCCTTCAAGGTTGCGAGTCCAGTTGATGATATCCGCACGCTCGGCATCTGTCATCAGGATGACAAGCTGCGCCTGTCCAGCAATTTCGTCAAGTTCGGCCTGAAGCGATTCGGCTGGGTCTTCGATACGATAATTCTGGCCTGGGAAAGTGCGTCGTTTCTGATCTGTTATGCCTATAACCGCTACAAGAAAACCGGGATCGAACACGCTGGCGCCCAGGCGGATCATGCGATGTCCCGCGAAAGGTCTTGTTTTGGTTTTCATATCGTAGACATTTGCCGAAACAAAGGGAACCAGGTATTCCTGCTGGATTTCCTCGAGGAATTCATGCCCACTGCGGAGATCACGGTAGCCGATGTTGATCGCATCAATCCCGAGCTGCACCATCCCCGCCAGCAACAGCTCGGTTTTCGCAGGCCCGTAATCCGGGTGAATCGCGGTGAAGTTCCCGGCATCGATGACCAGGCGATGGGTAATGGAACTGTTTAATCGCGCTTGTGTATATGCCCGGCGAGGGAGCCCGCCAGCCTTGTTGTTGGGGCAATTACATGGTCCGATAGATCCGATCAGATTCCCCGAATAGACGATCTCAATCGGTTCCTCTGCCAGTCCACGGTTGCAGCCAAATACAGGAAGCAACATCAACAGGGCAAGACTGATCACCATGAACCAGTTGCGCATAGGTTACGCTCCAGGAAAAAATCGAATTACTTGAGGACCACGAGTTTCTTCACGGCATGATACGACCCTGCCTGGGCAACCGCAAAGTAAACTCCGCTGGCCAATCTTGTAGCGTCAAACGTAAACTCATGACGCCCCATTGGCAAGTCACCCTGGTAAACTGTTGCGACTCGTCGGCCCAGCATGTTGTACACCTCGAGCACGGCAGTTTGACGTTGAGGTAAGTCCAGTGTCAAGCGTGTGGTAGGATTGAACGGGTTCGGGTACGCGGAATGCAGTTGATAGGATGTGATTGTAGCGACCGGCTCTTCTTCCACGCCAACCAGATTGCGTGGAGCGATGGTAAACCGGCCTCCAATAGGCAAAGAGGATCTTGTTCTTGTAACAATCCATGTGCTTCCTTCCCCCTGACTCACGGAAGAAGTCAACTCATGCCAATTGTAGGTTATCCCATGACTTGTTCGAGGATTGAACTCGTATAAAATCATATCTTCAGGTTCATATTCACCACCATAGCGAGCAGCCAATTCTTCCTCAGTGAACTTTAAATTCAGGGCAAACTCACCATTGCCCGTTTCATACTCTATCTTTTCCATCGAAACTGCGACTGTTCGTTCAAGGGGTGGTTCGGACATATTCCAGTCCGAGGGGGCTCCATCAAATACTCGCACCAAGACTGTACGTATGGATAAGGGATTAGAAGCTGACAGCGTAATGGTACCCGTGTCACCAAATATTCGGGAATATTCAGTTTGCGAAAGGTCAAGCGAATCAACATAGACGCGCGGGGCAATCCCGGTCGAATCAAGCCACATATCCATGAAGCCACCATGACCTCTGGATAGAATCGGTACAAAACTGAAGTGGGATTCTTCAGGATTCTCCAGATACCCCGGTTTGTAGCTTTCTGTGAAAACTCCATTAAAAGTGGGGTGTAGTTGCTTGAAAACACGAATAAACACAGGTCTGCCAATGTAGTCAGTATCTAATATCACCGCTCCGATAAGTGAGCATCCATTCGAACCTGTATACCCTACTACACTTTGATAGATAACCTTATCGTCCCCTGTCGGCTGTCCAAGGGTTGCTGAATCAACGCTGACCGGGTTTAATTGGTCATCTTCCGTGGATACAATTATCTGCCAGCAGCTTTCCTCCTCCAGCCACTCTCTGTTCGTCAGGTCCGGGGCGTAAAGATACCCCAAGTCAATCGTATCATACGCAGCGATGAAATGGGGAATGATGTCCGGCTGCGCATTAACCGATGTGCAGAAAGATAACAGCACCAGTACCAGGAGTAGCCTTACAAAGCGTCTCATTGTTCCTTCCTCTCCCGTATTGATTGTGCTGGTGAAGAAGATTCATTCCTTGTCTGGTGACGCTGGACTTCGGGCAAGGGCGGCAAATCAGACACACGGTATGAAGTTACGCTGACTGCTTTCCTGACTGGCCTTTCAGAGTTCGATTGGGTAGCGTTCGTTGCAGTAGGTCCTGCTAAATCGGGACGCCGGTAATAATACCAGTCGATTGGCTCATGAATAACAAGTATATAAGCTTTCCCTGGCGTAAAGGCATTAAGATTTCCATCCCATTTATCGATCCTCAACAAACTTGTGGAGTAAGCCACCCTGTGCCAACCATTCCCGTCAAATTCAAGGATATAGTTGGAAACTTCGCCTGTATATTCGTCTGGATCCTGGGGCAAAATGCTGTCAAAAGAATAACCGGCCTCTTCAAGACCAGAAAACCTTAATTCAAACTCTCCCGCCCAGATCGGGCTGATGAAATGCATACCCGGCTGATATACGCCACGATCTATCATAGGTTCATTACATCCGAGTCCACGCACCAGCAGTTCATCGTTCCTCTGATGGCCCTCACGGATCTGTACCCAATACACCCAGTCATATCGTGGATCACGTGACGTCAGGGATCCCTGCCAATCGCCATCCTCATCAATCCATGCTGAAATCCATTGACCGAATTCAGGATCGAATACCAGCACACGATCCGACTCTTCTTCTGTAGCGCCTCCGGTCAGGAAACATTCCAGGCTCAAGTCATCCGTGAAGACATCTTCCAGGTCTTCATCTTCTTGCAGGAATGGCAGGGAAATCGCGTTCCAACCTTCCTCAAAGGAATAACGAATAAAACCGGCCGGAGAAGACGGAGATTCCAGTTGGGCATGAGCGGGGCTCATGATCAGTAGAATGCCCACCAGAATAATTGTGAGGATAATCGCTTTTTCGCATCGCATGTTATTAAAGTAGTCCAGCTTTTCCCGGACAGCAAGCGTGATACCCAATTGCAATAAAACAAAAATGCCTTTGCGCTCTCCGGGAGTAACCGAGACTAACTATGTTGTCCCGCTACCTTTTTTCGATATCTTCCGGTCTACCAATCCTAAATGGTCAAAAACCTCTATTATTGAGGTTTGGCAGTAAAACGAGTGGGTAACGAACATGAGCAACATCCTGGGCACTGCAGAAGACTGGAAAGCGCTTGGATTCAAGTGCGGCGTTGAAATTCACCATCAGATCGACACCAAGAGAAAACTCTTTTGCCGATGTCCTGCTGGGCAATACCACGACACCTGGCATTCCGAAGTATTGCGTCACATGCGCCCGACCATGAGCGAACTGGGGGTGTATGACGGTACTGCGCTCATGGAGTTCAAGACCAAAAAGGAAATCATCTACCGTCTCCATCGCGACGTAGTCTGCACCTATGAGATGGATGATAACCCGCCGTTCCCGATTGATGATGAAGCGGTTGATATTGCCCTGACCATCGCGCTCGCTTTCAAGTGCAAGATCGTCGGCGAAATTCACATTATCCGTAAGCAGTATCTGGATGGTTCCATTCCGACCGGTTTCCAGCGTACCTGCATCATCGGTGTCGATGGTGTCCTGCCGCTCGCGAATGGCAAGGAAGTTCGTGTTATCCAGATCGGTCTGGAAGAAGATGCCTGCCGTGAAATCGCCGATGTCGGCCACCGTATCATATTCGCCGCTGACCGTCTTGGCATGCCGCTTATCGAAGTGGTGACCGAAAAGCAGTTCGAGACTCCCGAAGAAGCGGCCGAAGGTGTTGAACGCATCAGTCGCCTGCTTCGTGCAACCGGACTGGTTCGCCGTGGTATCGGCGCCGGACGTCAGGATGTGAATGTCAGCATCGAAGGCTCCACCCGTGTAGAAATCAAGGGTGTCCCGCGTTTCCCGCGCATCCCGGAAATGACCGCTCACGAAGCCCGCAGACAGGAATCCCTGCTGAAGATAGCCGCAGAATTACAGAAGCGTGGCTTCCAACCGGGCGACCGTCCCGGTGATGTATTTGTCTGGCAGGGCGACAGTTCTTCCCTGAACCATCCCATGCTCCAGGCCGCGCTGGCAGCAGGCGACACTGTCCGCCTGATCAAGCTCCCAAAATCAAAGGATCTCGTTTCTCATACATTGACCGGCAATCGTCGTTTCGTGGACGATCTCGGTGGTCGTGTGCGCGTGATTGCATGCCTGGACCAGGTTCCGAACATCCTGCATACCGATGGCGAAACCGGCGGTCTCGACCAGCATGATATGGACGCCCTCTGCAACTTCACCGGTTGCACAGCGGATGACAGTGTGCTGGCAGTCTGGGGACCGGACGAGGATACGATTACTGCCGCAAATGAAATTCTCATCCGTTGGGATGAAGCCATCTCCGGCGTACCGAACGAAACCCGTCAGGCGATGCGCGATAATACGACTGACTTTGAACGTGTGCTACCCGGCGCAGATCGTATGTATCCCGATACCGACTCTGCCCCCAAGGAAGTCACACCTGACCGTATCGAGCGGGCCGCGAAACGTGTTCCTGAATTACCGTGGGATCGTGAAGCGCGATACCTCGAGCTGGAAATCGCAGAAGACATGGCGCGCACCCTGTCGATCAGTCCCTTTGCCGGGATGTTCGAGAAAGCTGTCAACGAGTACAAGGTGCCACCCATGCGCGCTGCGGAAGTGTTGACCCGGCTTCGTACATATCTGAAGCGTGAAGATGTCGATGTCAACCTGATGACCGAAGCGCACTGGGAACAACTCCTGCAGGCAGTTGCAAACGGGACAGCCAAACGTGAAATCTGGTTTGATCTTGTCAGCGCCTGGTGTGAAGCCCCTGAAGTGCCTTTTGATACCTTGTTGACGAACAATGGCTGGATCGAAATATCCGATCCGGAAATAGACGCCATCGTTGAAGAAGCAGTAAAATATGCACGTACAGAACGGCCCCAGAAACCGGAATTGCACGAAATCCTGTCCATGAGTTATGCTATGGACAAGCTGGCAGGGCGTGAGTATGGACATGTGGTTCACGAACGCGTGATGAAAGCGCTCGCCTAGTTTGCACGCTTTTTTATTCTGTTTGGTGGATTCCAACCCGGGGCTGTTCTATATTTGACGCAAACATGCGGCATTCAAACTGAACAGCCACGGGGTGGTGGTTATCCATGAAATTACATCTGGACTACCTTACCTTTTCAACCAGGAATTTTCGGCATGTGCCCGGCGCCGGCGGAAGCCTGCGCCGTAAGCTTGTCCCGCATCTATCCGCCCTTGCGATGGTTATGGTCATCGGAACAGCCGGGTACATGTACTTTGAAGATGCCGAATTCCTCCCTTCCTTCTACATGACCATTATCACCCTGAGTACGGTTGGGTACGGTGAAGTTATCCCCCTGGACGACAGTGGTCGAATCCTGACTGTATTCCTTATTATTTCAGGCATTACAATTGGCGGTATGTCACTAACAACGATCACTTCCTATATTGTCAGCGGTGAACTTTTAGCCAGACTACGGGGCCGACGCATGCAGAAACGTCTCGAAAAACTTCGTGATCATGTTATCCTGGCCGGGTACGGTAAACTTGGAAGCGAAGCGGCAGAAGAACTGGCCAGATCCAATGTTGACTTTTGCATCATCGAACGTGACCCCGCGCAGGTGGAACACGCCCTGGCAAAGGACTACCTCATTCTGAGCGGAGATGCAGCAGAAGATGAGACCCTCGAGGAAGCCGGGATTCACCGAGCTGCCGCCCTGATTACCGCCCTTACCGGTGAGTCGGGAAATGTCATGGTCACAATTACAGCTCGCAGCCTGAATCCGAACATCACGATTATTGCCCGAGGTGTTGATTCCAGGAGTAAAGACCGATTAAAACGCGCTGGCGCCGACCGTGTGGAGCTTCCCTTCTCCATGGGCGCTCAACGCATGGTATCGCTCGCTTTGAAACCGAGCCTGGTTGAATTTTTCGACCTCTTCATGAATCATTTTGGCAACAAATATGAGATGCAGGAACTGCACCTCCCGCCAAACGCACGCTTGATCGGGCAAACGATCCGGCAAGCCGACCTGCGAAGAGACCTGGCCAAGGTGCAGATTATGGCAATCAAACGTGAAAATGGGGACATTGTCATGCAACCCGATGGCACTTCTGTGTTTGAAGAAAATGATCGGGTGTTGTTGCTGGGAAACAGTGATGATATCGACAACCTGATTCGCCACATTATGAGCGATTGACAAGCAGCATCAAAACAATTTATTCAGCATCTAATTTATCCTGTATGTCAACAGCGAGAAACACGGAGAACATCATGCAATCCCGTTCATTCATGCTCGTTCTGGCCATCCTGATTCTGAGCTTCTCTCTGGCGTCGGCCGGTGAAGTACGCACCATCACTCTTGAAAACGGCCTGGATGTCGTTATGATGCCGGATGCGTCTTCCCCCCTGCTTTCCAGCCTGGTGATCGTAAAAACCGGTTCATCTTACGAAGATTTATCGACCGCCGGTGCGACTCATATGCTGGAGCATATGATGTTTCGCGGTACGGAAACACGCACCCAGGGCGAAATCTATGATGGCATGGATCTGATGGGAGCGTATTACAACGCCCAAACCAGCAAGACTTACACAAATTACATCCTGGTCGTCCCAAAGGAACACGCTGCCAATGCCATGGCAATACAGGCCGATATGATCCTCCATTCCACCGTTCCGGCAGATACATACCTTGTAGAAAAGGGACGTGTGATCGCAGAAATCCAGCAAAGCCATAACCGGGCAACATATCCGGCAGAAATTGCGCATATTCAGCATGTTTACGGTGACACTCCCTACGGATTCCCGACCCTCGGCTCTGTCAGTGGCATTACCGCACTTTCCCGTGATGCTGTAAAACAATTCCATGATGACTGGTATACTACCAACAACATGACGCTGGTTCTGAAAGGTGACCTGACCTATTCGGAAATGGAAAACCTGGCCCGTGAGATTTATGGAAGTGAACCGGCACGAAAACTCCCGGCACGTCCGGAAAGCTGGCCGGTCGGTTTTGAAAACTGGCGCGCAGGCAGAACATTCTATACGTATGGCGATGTGAACAGTGGTACGGTCTTTGTCTCCATACCTGCCCCCTCCTATGAATCGCCGGACTATCCTGCATTCCAACTCATCAGCAATTACCTGGATAATCTCCTGGAAGAAAAACTTCGCGGACCGGGCATGCCCCGTATCACCTATGTCTATTCTTCCACAACCGTAGATCCCGGTTTCAGCGTACTGGATATACAGGCTGGCCTGATGCAGGGTGCGGATGCGCAAAGCGTTGTTGACGATATCATCGCTGCGGTAAAAGAATTATCCCAGCTTGACTACAGTGAAGCGGAACTGATCCGCACTCATGAGAGCATGTTGCGTGAAGAGTTGTTCTTCTCAGAACAGGTACAATATGGCTCTTTCCTGCTGGTTCCCAAACTTGCGGTAGCGCCTTATCCTTACTGGGAAATCATCGACTCACATCGTGGAGATGTCACTCCCGATGAAGCCGGTACAATCGCCATGCGCTGGTTTACCGATCCGCTTTTTGTTGCCAGTGTTTACCTGCCTCGAAGCGAGGAGTCGGAAAGCGCCGGGATTATGATGGGCTCGGTTGAAGCTTCCATCCTCCCGTCCAATGGACTCGCGGTTTATGCCAGGCAGGTGAAAGGCGCTCCGGTAGCCGGGATTCACATCGTTGCGCGAAATCGCGCCTTGCTTGAAGATTCACACAGGGGCTGGGCCGACCTGCTGCATCGTCTCCTGTTGAACAGCTATGATGATATCAGCGCTGACAGCTTGAAAAAACTGTTCGATGATATTGGAATGGATGTTTCAACCGTAGATGATCCACGGGTGCCGTTCGACAATTACCGGACAACCCCGGAATACAGCTTTATTCGTGTAGAAGTAGTAGCCGAACGATGGCGTTCTGCGCTGGAAATGATGGGCAAATTGTTTGCCCGACTTGATCCTTCAGAGGATACAATTACTGCGACGGTTACAGAAATCGAAGGCATTATCCAACAAGGCAAAGGCAAGCTTTCCTCAGAAGCAGGTCAGCTATTTAAGGATAAACTGTTCGGCCCTGCCCCACTAGCGGCAGGTGTCTATGGTGGCGACACTTCCGCACTCGAAGGCGCGTCTCCCAAATCGGTTAAAACTTTCGCCAAACGCTATTTTGCCGGCAATAACCTCATCGTAAGCGTTGTCAGCCCGGCGTCCCCGGAAGAAGTATTTGAAGCAACAGCGAAAGCATTTAAAAACCTGCCTGAAGCGGATGTTGCCGTGAATCAGGTTGCACCGGTATCTGAACCCGGCCAGTACGAAGTGACCGGTTCAGGAAGACAGGGTTATCTCGCCTCTGGATTTCTCATCCCCAAGATTCGTGAAGAAGACAGAGCCGCGCTGATTGTTGCCAACGCAATGGTTTCAGACCTGATCTATCGTGACCTTGGAGAGAAGAAAGGTTGGGCCTATGGCGCCGGAAGCAGCCTGTATCTGCGTCCCGGCTGGGGCGCCTGGACAGTGTCCATGGGACTTCCGGAAGAACATCTGCAAGAATCGGAAACGGCTGTGTATGAACACCTGAAACGTATCGCTGACGGTGATTTCGATGAGAACCGCTTTGAAGTCGCTCGTCAGTCAGTCCTGGGGAAAACCTTGCGTCGCTATTCCAGCCGTATAAACCTGGCGATGGCGCTGGGTGTTGATGCTTTTTACTGGAATAATCCGTTGGACACCTGGAACGTCTATGAACAAACACAACAACTCACTCTTGAAGATGTGCGCAAAGTTGCCCGGCAATACCTCGCGTCTGCAAATAGCCGGGTCACGGTACTCGGGAAACCAGAACCGGGTGAACAACCCTCTCGCGGGATGCCCGGCGGAATGATGCGTGGGATGGGCGGAATGTGACGCTTGCTCGAAAAGAGTAATTTCAAAGACACACGGCATATTTTGTTGTGTGTCTTTTTGTAATATTAAAATTTGACATGTACTATCCAGCAGCAGTTTGACTAACAAAAGAATAGGAAGACAGGCACGATATTCGAGTATGACAATTGCAATTTTTAATACCACTCATGCCAATTTTTTACGCTGACAACATGTTGTATTTATCGGCAATTATATCTATGTTTAGTAGGTAGGGTTAAAATATGTGTGATCCAGGTCACTCTTCGTTTTTTCTTTGCAGATCCTGGACTCATTAAGCGATGCCAATTCCACAACCTTTGTGGAGAGGTTGCGGTTGAACACAGATAAAAAAAGCAAGCAGGAGCTGAAAGCAGAGCTTCTTGCTGCCAGGGATAGAATCAGGCAACTGGAATCCAGACTAGATACCAGTACGGTTCGTACTCCGTCGTCACCTACCTCCTTTAACGCCCTTCCGCCGAGCTGGCTTGAAGACGCCCTACATGTTGCAAAGGTTGGAACTTTTTGTTTTGATTTAACTTCAGGTGAGAGAATCTGGTCAAAAGGACTTTCCAGGGTATATGGCGAAGAGTTTGGCCACCCACCAGAGAAGCTTGAAGATTTCCAACAACTGGTCCACCCTGCCGATTGGCCAGACATCAAAAAAGCAGTATTGCATCTTCTGGAGACGCGCGAATCATTCGTTCATGTAATACGAATCAGTAAAAATGGCGAGGAGTACTTCGTTGAGGTAAGCGCCAAGGTGCTTTGTGACCAGAATGATACTGTAGTAAAAATCGTAGGCGTAATCCAGGATGTGACTCAATCAACACGTCTCCAGCAACAATTGCAGGAAAATGAAGAAAAAATGAGGACGCTTTATGAAAATGTTTCGATTGGTCTGTACAGAACTTCGCCTGACGGGAAAATACTATTACAGAATCCTGCACTAAGGAAGATTCTTGGCTTTAAGTCTGAGGAGGCGATGAAAGGCCGTGATCTTTCCAACCCCAAATTTTATCATCCTGACTATTCACGCGAAGAATTCAAGAAGAAACTCGAAGCTGAAGGCGAGATAAAGGGACTTGAATCTGCCTGGCGGCATGAAAATGGTAAAACTATCTATGTACGGGAAAACGCCCATTGTGTTTATGATGAAGACGGAAACATCCTGTATTATGAAGGAACTGCCGAAGATATTACAGAACACAAACTGGCACAGCAGTCTTTGGAAGAGAGCGAAAGCCGATATCGTCTGATTACTGACAACGTGCTTGATGTTGTCTGGCAGATGGAAGCGGATGGTCGTTTCTCGTACGTTAGTCCTTCGATAAAGAGAATGATGGGATATTCTGTTGAAGAGGGATTAAACATATCAATTATTGACACCATGACCGAAGAGTCTGCGCTTTTAACAAGACGGAATATTGCTGCTCTCACACCTGAGAGACCGGACGCTACACAGGAAACAGAGCTCATTCACAAAGATGGTTATATCATTCCAGCAGAAATTCGTGCAACATCATTCTTTGACCACAATGGCAATCTGAAATATATCATTGGCGTAACAAGGGACACTTCTGAGAGGAAAGCCTACGAAGAAAAAATACGTGACAGCGAAAAGAAATATCGAGATCTGATCGCCCATACGGCCGAAGGTGTGGTCATGGCCGATGAGAATGGAATCATCTTCGAATGGAATACCGCCCAGGAAAGGATTACTGGGATTCCTTATCACGAGGTCATTGGCAAGCCTGTCTGGGAAATGCACGCAATGTTGAACACTCCCGGAAGCCAACGGATGCCAACAGAGATTATTCACAAGAGGATACTGAGAAGTCTGAAGACTGGTGAAGCGGATTGGGATCGTGAAGCGCTAAAACTGCACATTGTTCACCCTGACGGCACTCACCGTTATATTGAGCAAAGATCCTACCTGATCAAAACCGATGCAGGTTTTCGAATTGGCACAATTGCACGTGAAATCACCGAGCAGGTGCTTGTTGAAGAACAGCTCGAAAAAGAACGTCGTTTCATTCTTGACACGATTGACACAGATCCCAATCTCATTTTCGTAAAGAATGCCGGTGGACGCATCATGATGGCAAACAAGGCGTTTGCCAATTTGTTTAATCAGACTCCCAGGCAGATTATTGGACAACATATAAGTGATTTGTTCACAGACCAGGCACGACTGGAACAGGAAGATGAGATATACGATAAAGTATACCATTCCGGGCAGACAACGACGTTAGAGGAATCCTATGTCGTTGAGCCAGGAACCATTCAATGGTATCAGACAACAAAGACTCCCATCCTGCTTCAGCTTGGGCAACGTGGCATACTGTCCGTTTCTGTAGACATTACGGAACAGAAAAGAAACAGGGAAGCGCTGGAAAGAAAGGATGCCATTCTAGAAGCTGTCAGTTTCACGACGACATGCTTCCTGCGCCATGGAGCTTTTGATGCTTGTGTAGGTGATGTACTCGAAAACATGGGGAAAGCGACAAACGCTTCTCAAGTACATATTGTTAGAATGACAGACCCGCTACTAACGGGGCATATGTCGGAAATAGTACACGTATGGTCACATCCCGAATTGTCAGAATCTGATCTTTTTGATTCCGCAATAATGGAGAAAAATGCCGAACACTTCATGGATTGGATTGGAAGATTGTCTTCAGGCAAAGCTATTCATGGAGCAATATCAGATTTTCCTGGCGAACAGCGGAAAATCTTGGAAACGACAAGGGCGAAATCCCTTGCCATTGTGCCTGTTTTCAAGGCCAATGAGTGGTGGGGATTTATCAGCTTTGTTACGATCCACAACGAGTATATCTGGTCCGCGCCTGAATTGGATGCTCTGAAAGCTTCAGCCGCTGCCATAGGCGCCGCTTTGTTGCGAGACCAGGTTGCCAGTGAATTGCAGCAAAGTGAGCAGAAATACAGAACCCTCGCGGCAAATATTCCCGGTTCGGCCGCATTCCTGTTCAATCATGATTTTGAAATTCTGCTGGCGGAAGGCCCTGGAATCGAGGTTGCAGGTTTCGATAAAACCACTTTACAGAACCAGAATATTCAGGACATCTTGCCTGATGATATCCTGGAACGTGTTTTCCCGCTGTGTGAAGAAGCTCTTCTGGGAAATCAGAAAGTTCTGGAAGGATCCATCCAGTCAAAAGACTATATGCTGGTCAGCTCCCCATTGTATGGTAGAGATAAGGACATTTACGGGGGTATCATCTTCGTTCAGGATGTGACAGATCTGAAAGAAGCCCAGCGGGCGCTTCACCAGAGCGAGCGTGAAAAGACTGCAATACTTGATTCACTTTCTGAACTGGTTGCTCTCTATAATCCGGACATGGAGATTCTTTGGGCCAATCGTGCAGCGGCGGACTCTGTGGACGTGTCGGTAGAAGATCTTGGTGGAAAGCACTGTTATGAGATGTGGTATCACACGGAAAAGCCATGTACTGACTGCCCTGTTGCGAAATCCTTCAGGACGGGCGCTATTGAGACTTCTGAGGTTACTACATCGGAAAACCGTATCTGGTTTCTTACCGCATACCCTTTGAAAGATACACGAGGGGTAGTAAAAAATGTTGTTGAAGTTGCCATGGAAATAACGGACCAGCGACGCGCCCAACAGGAAGCGCTGGAAAGAAACAGGCTGGAAGCAACCGCAACTCTGGCCGGTGGTGTGGCTCATGATATCAACAACCTGATGGTAGGTGTCATGGGCAATGCTGAACTACTACGAATGGATTTACGAGGCTCATCGGAAGATACAGAATTATTGGTAGAGATTGTTGAATCCGCAGAACGTGCCGGAATACTTGCACAGGAAATGCTTGCCTTCTCCCGTCAGGGCAAGTACATGCTGAATAATGTAAATGTAAACAATGTTGTAGAAAATGTTTACCGTTCGCTGGCAAAAGCCACTTCCAATGACATCCGGTTTGATCTGGAGCTGGATCCAAAGCTGCACGAAATTATTGCTGATTCATCACAAATCCATATGGCGTTCATGCATATTATCCGAAACAGCATTGAAGCGATCTCTTCTGCAGGCACAATTACATTGTCAACCACCAACCAATCCTTCAGTTCAAGTGACCTGGTGGATACAATAGATGTTGATCCGGGCAGCTATGTTCATCTGACCGTGATGGATGACGGTTGCGGCATGCCTCCTGAAGTTCTGAAACGAATCTTTGAGCCCATGTTTTCCACCAAGTTTGCCGGACGTGGCATGGGAATGGCCGCTGTATACGGGATTATTCGAAATCATGATGGTGATATTACCATAGCAAGCAAACCCGGTGAAGGAACCAGGGTAGATGTCTATCTGCCGGAAAATCCAAAGATCAGAAAGCGCAAATCAGACTTATAAAGAAACCTGTTTCTTCTGCATCCTCCCAGGTATGGTCCACTATCATGGACATGTACCATCATTTGACGTTATCTTGGCTGAGCTTTTTTTTCATCATTCTCCAAACCAACTGTAACATCATGCCAAACTACCATTTGATCGTCACGGCTGATCCTCCGGACATTGGAAAGCTGAGCCATTTTCCCCCTGAAGAATCCGGGTGGGAACAGACACTCGCTGTATATCAGGGTCTGCTATCCAATATATCAGAAGTGCTCTGGCAAATTCCAAAAGAGATAAAAACAGTCATTGCGTGGTCCAGTCAACCGGAGCAGAACTCCTTTTTCCCCGGCCGGAAATCGTGGATACAATCGGGTGATAATTTCTCTTCCAGAACAGGACGCCTGCTGGAGCGGGCATTTCTTCGCGGCGCATCCCATGTTGTTGTTCTGGATGTTCATACGCCATCCGTCACTTCAGCAATTATTGTTGATGCGTTCAAGCGGCTTGATTCTTCTGATGCTGTGATCGGACCGGCAATCTCCGGCAATTGGTATCTGCTCGGCGCTCGTCGATTTCATCCTGCCTTTTTCCCTGAAATTGATCCTGATCAAATGAGTCCTCTCGAAGCGATTGTAAAATCCCTCAAAGCTGTGAATCTTCAGGTTGACCTGATGGATATCAAATATGACATTTGTACCATTGCGGACTGGCAACATCACCTTTTTCGTGCGAAAAACGTTTATCAAAAGACCTGAATATTCTGATTTTTCGTGAAGAATCTGACGCAACTCCAAGATAGAGAAGAGGATTACGTGATACGGTATTCATTGACCATATTGTTTTCTGCGCTGCTTCTGGTCGGATGCAGCTCGGTACAGCCGACTATATCCACCAATCCCAAAGATCTGGCTTGGGAACAAACGATTGATCTCAGCCCCAAGTTTGCCCTGTCCCTGGCAATCAGTCCTGACGGGAAACTGCTTGCCGCAGGTTGTTCGGATGGTTCCATCCTCTTCTATTCTTTCCCGGAAGGCAAACGACAGTGGATATGGCAGGCGCATAAGGATTGGGTCAGGTCACTGGCGTTCAATCATGATGGATCGCTGCTGGCTACGGCCTCTGATGACAACACAGTAATTATCTATAACATGAAGAAACATTCCGTTGTCGCTACGTTGCGTGACCATACTGATGATGTGGTAGCCCTGGAATTCAGTCCGGATGGGACTTTACTGGCTACGGGGAGCTGGGACGCCACAGTCAATATCAGGGAAACGGAATCGTTTACGCTGAATCACATGTTGCGTGGACACCAGATTGGTCATGTGAACGGCCTCGCATTCAGTCCGGATGGGAAATGGCTGGCCAGCGGCGGCAATGACTCCCGCATCGTCATATGGGATGCGCAAACCGGGGAAGAGATTTCCGCGTTCAGCCAGGATAACCTGGCGCCAAAAGCGTTGGCTTATAATCCGAACGGAAAACAGATCGCCTCGGGAACCGATGGCGCGGATCTGTGGGTCTGGAATGCTGAGACAGGGACTATTCGAAACAGGTTTGACCATACAAGCGGTTGGGTTAAAACAGTCTGCTTCTCAAGCGATGGCAACATCCTGTTCAGCGCCGGCGATGATCGGGTTATCATGATGTGGGATATGCTCACCAGCCGGATCGCCGGCTCATTGATCGGACACCAGGACCAGGTTACAAATGTGATCGTTACGCCTGATAATCAATGGGTAATCAGTTGCGCTCGGGATAATACGATCCGGTTCTGGGGATTGAAAACAGAAGAATAGCGGATTGCAGAAATATTGAACATCTGAATTCCCGGACAAGCATGTCCGGGCTGCAGTCAGCGCTTTGTCAGATCCAGATTACCGTTCTGGTCGATAATACTCAGACTATCATTAAACGGTACCGACAGGCTGTCGAGGTACGTGAAAAACTTGGCCGCCTTTTCTTGTGGCAGCGGATATGGATTAAAATTGACTTCCTCGTTAAAAACATTGAGTGGAATAACACGTGCGCTTATGACTTCTTCACCCTCAAAAACGATATCAGCCAGCAAGCCCACTTTCGCAGATGTGCTGTAGGAAGCAAACGCAAAATTCCCTACGCTGTAAAAGATGGGTTTCCCTTTGTAAACCGCCACACTTTGGGGAATATGCGGGTGATGCCCGATAACCGCATCCACCCCCAGATCGATACACAACTCCGCAAGCTCAACCTGGTAGTCCTTGGGGTCCGGACGCAGTTCAGCGCTCCAGTGAAATGACACAATCACCAGGTCATTTTCACGGACGCATCTCTCCACCGCTTCTATCACGTCCTCACGGTAAGGAAACGGCACTCCAGGACGATCAATACCCGCCCAGAACTCTTCGGGAAAAATGGCAGCGAAACCAAGGAGCGCCACTTTTACGCCGTTAATATCCATGACTGCTTCACGGATAGCCTCTTCCTTGTTCATCCCGCCGCCGAAATGTTTCACATTGGCACGATCCAAATAGTTCATCGTCTCCTGCAGTGCATGAACACCACGATCCAGAATGTGATTGTTGGCAAGGTTTACGGCACGGATATTCGCCTCATACAATCCTTTTTCAATCCCCGGAGGCGACTTCAGTAAATATGTTTTCTCGACAAACGCTGAATCGCTTGTTGTGATAGGACTTTCAAGGTTCGCTACAACAAGATCCATTTCTTCGAACAGGTGCCGTGTTCCCTGGTAAGGATAACTGACTCCATGCGTATCGAGATAAGCGACTGCCCAGTTACCCAAGAATGTGTCGCCGACAAATCCGATACGAACCCTTTGGGCGTTTCCCTGTTCCCCTTCCTGTGCGATGCCAAGCAGGGCAAGAACAAGAAATGTGAAAACAACAGCACTATGCAGCACAGGTTTGATGCGCATATTCGACCTTTGTCCTGGATGAATGATGAGCAAAAAATAACAAACATGATCGCCAGTTGCCATGCGTTGAGACAAGAGTATTGACTCCTTGAAGGAAAGATGGTGTGTTGCAGAATGATTACTGGCGATATGGCCTCCCTTTCGTTACCTTATGGTTTCTCAAATCAGGGTCCCAACGAACGAGGATGGTGCATTGGCAGACGTCACAAAAACTGAAGAGAAGCAGGGATTTCGCTTATTTGGCTTCCCCTTCGGCTACTGGATGCTGAACGGAATCGAGATGTGGGAACGGATGGCCTATTTTGCTGTCCGAAGTGTCGTAGCCATTTACATCATGCAGGCAGATGATCCGGGTGGTCTGCATTTCACCGCCATGCAGAAGGGACAGATTTACGGCTGGTGGTTCATTTTCCAGTCAATCCTGCCCATGTTCACCGGTGGTTATGCTGATCGTTACGGATATAAGAAAACCCTTGGTTTTTCGGTGACGCTGAACATCATTGGCTATGTCATGATGGCCTATATGCGCACCTATTGGGGATTCTTCGCCGGGATTATCATTCTCGCAACAGGTACAGCGTTTTTCAAACCCTCGTTGCAGGGTTCACTGGCACAGAACCTGTCCAAGAAAAACAGTTCTGTCGGCTGGGGTATCTTTTACTGGGTCGTCAACATTGGCGCGTTCGCCGGTCCATTCCTTGCCGGTCACCTGCGTCACGAGTATTCCTGGCGTCACCTTTTCATCGCATCGGCCATCATTACATCGTTGAACTACCTGATGCTGTTCACCTTTAAGGACTATGCATCCGGTGCGGACAAGACGGAAAACCCGTTGCAAGTGTTTGCACGCACCCTGAAGAATATCTTCGAACCGCGTCTGATTACCTGGCTGCTGATCATGAGCTGTTTCTGGCTGATGATGTACCAGCTTTGGGATCTGCATCCAAACTTCCTGACCGACTGGAATAACAGTGGCGGAGTGGCATCGTTTATCTCCTCCATCCCCTTCCTGCCCGAGAGCTGGGTTGTGATGACGGATCGAGGGCCGCAAGTTCCGCAGGAATACCTGTTGAACCTGAACGCCGGTTTTATTATTGCTTTCATGATCCCGATTTCCTGGGCAGTACGTAAGCTGCGTACCCTGGAAGCCATGGTCTTGGGTATGATGATCGCCATGGGCGGTATTATCGTCGCAGGATTTACTTCTGTTGGCTGGATGTTCCTGCTGGGTGTTATCTTTTTCTCCACGGGTGAAATGCTTACCGGCCCGAAAAAGAATGAATACCTGGGCCTGATTGCCCCGCCGGGGAAAAAGGGACTCTACCTTGGTTATGTTAATATTCCGGTCGGTATCGGCGGTTATACCGGTTCTGTGATGGCTGGATACTTTTACGGAAACTTCGGTGAAAAGGCAGTCCTCGCTCAGAAATACCTGTTTGAGTACACATCACTGGGCGCTGGGAAGGTCTGGAATGGCAATCCGAATGCACTTACTGACTTGCTGAATGTGTCCAGAACCGAAGCCTTCCTGAAGTTGCAGGAAGTCACCGGAATGGACGCGCTTGGCGCCACTCGTCTTCTGTGGGATATGTATAATCCACAATACAATGTCTGGACACCTTTTGCCGTTATCGGTGCAGTCGCAGTCGTCGCGCTGATCATTTTTGCACAGATGGCAAAGAGATGGTCAGATATGAACGCATAGAAAAAGTTACGAGTACGTCTCGGCGTATAGTTTTCACATCAGGGATAAATTCTTGATAATCAGCTAAATCATCAATGGCAGTATTACTTTGCTTTCTAGCAATTACTACTTTGCCAATCCCGCTCCAGTAGTGTATATTGGGATGCTACTGAAGGTGGGTTGTGAAATTCTAACCTTTTGATGTGATTTCGGTGGATTGTGACCCTATTACCCGGATCTGTTGTTTCACCGCTCATGCGTAGAAAGGTGACCAGATGGCGTCAACCTCAAAGAAAAAGCCACGCAAATTGTGGTTCACGACTGGCGAGATAGCCCGGCATTGTCATGTTACCCCGGAAACAGTTGCAAACTGGATCAAACGGGGGCAGTTGAAGTCCGGATCTACTCCCGGTGGGCACTACCGGATTTCTGCTGATGAGATGGTTCGTTTTTGTCGTGAGCACGGTTTTGATGTTCCAGCGCAGTGGGAAAAGGCTTCACGTCCTCCCACAGTGTTGATTATTGATGATGAGCCTGCGATTGTAGATACCCTGGTTGAGACTCTGAAACGTGATGATCGTGTTGTGCTTGGGACACATGACATTGCAAAAGCTGGATTGTTATTGATCAAGCATCAGCCAGACCTGGTGATTCTCGATCTGCACCTGCCCGGCACCGACGGCGTTCGTATCGCCTCCATGCTGCGTCAGGAAAACAACCTGCAGGGCACTCATATCATTATTCTTTCCGGCTTTATTGATGAGCTGGTGAAGGATGCAACCAAGGATCTCCGGGTCGATTTTTATATCGACAAACCACCGGATCTCGATGACCTGATGCGCAAGGTTACGGATATCCTTGGTCAGGAGTACGAAGAAGACTAGAGACGGCATCCCGTTTTCTGTATGACACAAAAGCCCCTTTCGGGGCTTTTGTGTTTATCTGACTTTCAAGTACCTCTTGCCTTTTCCCTGTAGCTATCCTCTATCATGCGGCAAGCTGCTGTAGGTCGAACGGATATATGCAAAGGGCGATGCATACAGGAAATTCGAAACACGTGACAGGTAAATGTCCGAATATTGTTCCAGTTGACGGGCAAACTGGGATTTATCATTCCCGGCACGCATAAGCAGCCCCCACCGTGGGTGCATCAGATGCGAGGATTCATGCGCTAATGGACTGATTTTCTCATCCAGAGCTTTAAGTTTGGTCCACAATTCATTCTTTGCAGCACGCAACACATCGCCTTTTATTTCTCTTCCAGCGCCATACTTCTCGCGTTTTCTCTGCTGATACAATCGCACCTGGTTCAGTTGATGTTCAAGCTTTTCCTTCTCCTGCATCAGCTTCACCAGTTCACACTGGTTGCCCCTGAATGTTTCCAACGCGGCCAGCTCTTCTTCGATTTCACGCACCACCAATCCGGTTCTCCACCGCATCAGGCTTTTGGTAACATGAACATCGGAGAACAGATGATCGCCAACATATAGCAGCTCTTCCCCGGAACAGCCAAGCGAACGCTCGACCAGGGACGCGCATGCGCCAACATAACATTTCCCTTCTTCGAGCGTCCCGATGACAGGCTTCATGTGGCCTTCATCGTTAATAATCTCAAAGGCCGGTTCATTACGTTCAAAAAAGGCCGGTTTACGGGCCGAGACGATGATGATATGGAACAGATCACGCCAGGTCATCCCCCCGGGAAGGAAGGGATCCATCGCATAGGTCATGATCTTCAGAGTATAGGCCCAATCCGAATTGGTGATCAGGAGCAGTTTTTTCCCGGCAGCACGTTGATCCAGCAATGCCAACGGCATCTCCGGATCAAGAACGATGTACTTCTCCGGATTAGCCAGGATTTCCGCTTTTAGTTGTCCCTCGGTATGCGCTTCATCCAGGCTGCGTGATATAATATGCGCCAGGTCCGTATAGCCCATTCCCTCAGGAAATTCCCCGGCATCCATCTTGCCCACCAACTGGGCATACATACATGCTTCAGAAAGCGAAAACAGGGTATTCAGGAAGCGAAAACGGGAGTTCCCCAATTCAGCCGGAACTCGAGCATAGGTTGTCTTCTGTTCTTCGAAGCTTAATGGACGAGTGCCGTGCATGGCCTGCTTGATGAAATTGAAACGATTGGCTTTTACAAGGTTGCCCAGCTCCATGTCAAGCGACAGGCCACGCATGATCAGGCTTGTATCGAACTCAAGATCATCAACCGGAAAGCCCTGTTCCTGCAATTTCAGTTTCAGGTAATAGTATGCAATTCGCTCCCAGTCGTCGGAATTGTAATGAACCAGCGTATAGTCCATGTCATACCCGATCGCACGAATGGCATTCAGGTTTAAAGTTCTGTTGCAGTAGATACCACGTCCAAGAGGAGGTGCTGATACTTCTATGTCTTTTTGTAGATCTTTGCTCATGTTGGATCTCGTTTGGAAGTGAAAAAAGTGAAAAAGTAAAGAAAGTGAAAAAGGTTTGAAAGTTTCAAAGTTGTAAAGTTTTAAAGTTTTAAAGTTTTAAAGTTTTAAAGTTGTTGAATTAAAAATAATCACGACCTCATAACAAATGCTTACATCATATAATAATTCCTAATTTCTAATTCCTAATTCCTAATTTCTAGTTATCAATCCTCCATTCTTGATTCTCTCGCATTAATTCTTAATTTTTAATTCTTAATTGAGTATCATGTGCCTGGTTTCATATCCTGAAAGATTGCCTGAAATTCGTCCTCAATTACTAGAACAATGTTTTCCAGCTGGATGTCCGTTATAGTGACATATTCTGTATAGGATCCATCCAGGGTATAGGCAAGCGCATCCACACCTGTCCCTTTGCCGTGCATCATGGAAACGAAGTCGGCAAGATGAACGGTAAAAACCAGCGCCTTGTACTCTTCATCTGCATTCTGTGGCGCATGATGGAAGAGGGTAACCTGTTCAATCGCCTGCGGCAGTCCCCAATGCTGCACAATAGCATGGCTGACTGTGGCATGGTCCGATCCGGAACGCTTTCGTTCTGTATTGAGGTAATTCCTTCGATCTTCGGTTTTGGCATCGATGGCCAGGAACTCCGACAGCACCGCTTTTCCTATATCGTGCAGCAGACCAGCGGTAAACGCTTCATCCGGGACAACCTTGCCCTTGGTGAACTGAGCGATTTCCTTGGCTGCCAGCGCTGTATGCAGAGAGTGCTCCCACAACCCGATATGTTCTGCAGCGTACCCATTCAGGCCATCATTGTACAATCCCTTGGCGCTGTCGCCCAGAACCAGCCCCATCACAGCACGTCCACCGATATGGGGTACAGCACGCTGCACTGTGGTAAAGGTATTGCCACGAGCATACGCGGCAGAATTCGCCAGTCTGAGTACCTTACCGGTCAAGAAAGCGTCCTGCGACACCAGCTTGGCGACTTCTTCCAGCGAATAGTCCGAACTGTTCACCAGCGCTATCAGCCTTCCGGCCACGCTGGACAGCACAGGCAGACTTTCCACCTTTTTCAGCAAGTTTTCCGGCAACTTCATAAATCCCACTCTCCTTTGCCTGCTGATGAAATAATCACCCTCCCATTGTGAACAAAAACCGAAATATTTCTACTGATCGATCCGCCCAATTCCGTAGCAACGATACGAATGTTGTAATGATTCAGCACACGCTTGACCATTTCCTGGTTTCGTGATCCGATATTGAACACATTGTGCGGGTCAACCACGGCTGCTCCCCCGGCAATCTTCGCCACAACCTGGGTTGAAGACACCACACCTATCTTCTGCATCTCACGAATCAGCGCGGGAATTGCGGTATCCGCGTATGCGCCTGGTTTTGTCCTGGCCCTGGTCGGATTTGTCCTGGATGAAGGCAAAGCTATATGCGCCAAGCCAATCGCCTTGTGATTTGGCGCAAGCAGCACAATGCCAACACAAGACCCAAGTCCCATGGTCCGCAGCACCTCTTCAGGGGTATTGGATGCAGCGAAATCCCCTATCCCGAGATACCGTGTTTTGCCATCATCAAACGGTGAACCCATCTGTTACCCGCTCGTTGTATGATGAAAATTTTTCAAATGGCAAAATACATCTTTTAAGCATTGATAACCACTATCAGAGTCATTAACTCTCCGAAACCGCCCGTTGTGCCAGCACTCTTCCATCCTGTTGCAGAACCAGTTTGTCGCCAGCCGTACTCAGCACGCCGCGCCGTTTCCCCAGTTTAATAATCCGTCCGGCAAAAACCTGGTCCCAGCGGAAATGATCCTGAAGGTGATCGATACGGCATTCATCCAACGCATTGGGTTCGTTCTCGTGCTGCAACAGGTGTACAACCAGCATCCTGAGTGCGAAATCGCCACGCTGTCTGTGTCGTCTCAGAACCATGGCAACAATCCCACGATCCGGTGCAAACAGGAAAACCAGCAGGAAGATTATCCCTGTCCAGCTTGCCATTGTGCCCGCAATCGAGGCATCCAGTACTACCGCCGTCCAGAAACCAAGAATTGCTGAAGCGATTCCAAAAAGCGAAGCCAGCAGAATCATGACCGGCAATCGATCTGTCAACAGGTAAGCCGATGCCGGTGGCGCAACCATTAGTGCCACAACCAGAATGGAACCGACTACGTCAAACGCCCCAACCGCTGTAACCGAAACCAGCGCCATATGACTATAATGTAACAACGCCGGAGAAAAGCCAATGGCTGCGGCCAACCCCGGATCAAATGTTGAGAGCTTCAGTTCCTTGTAGAAAAGGATGATAAATGCCAGGTTCAACAGGACTGCCCCGCCCATGGTATACGCCCCCAGTGGACCGATATCATGGCCGCCGATGACCAGACGATCAAAAGGAGCCAGCGCCAGCTCGCCAAGCAGTACCGAATCCGTATCCAGGTGAATATTGCCGCTGTATCTGCTGATCAGGATAACACCGATGCTGAAAAGAACCGGGAATACAATTCCCATTGAAGCGTCTTCTTTCAACAACTTTGTGCGACTGACCATTTCCACCAAAGCGACTGTTAAAACGCCCGTTGCTGCAGCAGCGATAAGCAGGATCGGCGAGGATAAATCCTTCACGGCAAAGAAAGCCAGAACAATACCTACAAGGATAGCGTGACTGATCGCATCACTCATCATGGCCATGCGACGCAACACCAGGAATACTCCGGGCAACGCACAAGCCACAGCGGATAACGAGGCAATCAGCTGAATATCAAACTGCTGAGGAGTCATGATTTTTCCTCCCCGGCATGCTGCTGCGCCTGAAGCTCACCGGCAGTAGTCAGTACCCACCCGCCGGGAAGCTGCGTCACCCATTTTCGTTCTTCCAGTTCCCTTAGCGAACGCTCCACCCCACCATGCCCCCAACTCATCGCCCGCAGAGTCTGCACCGGGTGAGGACGTTTTTCCCCCGCATGCTGTAGACTCAGCATATACAAGTCTTCCAGCACAGCTCGCACTTGAAGCCTCTGACTGTTACGCCGTGATCGCACGTAGTTAAAAAGCAGCCCGCGCCGGGGAGCGAATATCATGGAGCCAAATACAACAACACTCAGAACAACCACAATCGTTGGCCCGGTCGGGAGATTCTCCATCGTTGCAGACAACACAGCCCCGCTCACGCCACTGATCGCGCCAAACAGGCTGGCCAGTACAACCATCCCCCCCATCCGGTCTGTCCATTGACGCGCGGCAGCAGCCGGTGCAACCACCATCGCGCTCATCAGCACAACACCAACCGTCTGAAGCCCGATAACAATTGCCACAACAAGCATCGCCGTCAGCAGCAAGTCCATCTTCTGCATGGCGAAACCAAGCGTGTCGCCGTATTCACGGTCAAAACTCAGCAATTTCAGCTCTTTCCAGAACACGCCCATAAGCAACAATGCAGGAAGTCCCAGGACCGCCATTGTGATGACATCTTTCTCCATTAACGTGGCCGCCTGACCGAACAGGAACTTGTCCAGCCCGGCCTGGGACGCGGTAGGTAATTTCTGAATAAAGGTCAACAGAACCAGCCCAAGCCCGAAAAAGACACTCAGTACAATCCCCATGGCGCTGTCCTGGCTGACACGTGTCTTGCGAATAACCTGCATGACAAACCAGGTGCCCAACCATCCAGCTATCGCTGCTCCCAACAACAGCACCAATGGCGCTTTGCTGCCTGTGAAGAGAAACGCCAGTGCGATTCCAGGCAAAGCTGCATGGCTCATGGCATCCCCCATCAGGCTCTGCTTGCGAAGCAGGGCAAAACTGCCCAGGCCTCCACTGACAATCCCCAGCAATGCCGCGCCAAGCGATACCGTCCTCAGCGTGTAATCGGTGAAAATATCCAGGGGGTTCATGATCCTGCCTCCGGGACATTGGCTTCCGGGGACACCGGATGTGACGCATCATGGTGCTCATCGTGCCCGTGCTTGGTCAGGAACCCGACCTTGCCGCCGAATGCAGCCCGCAGATTCTCATCGGTAAACACTTCTTCAACCGGACCGCTTGCAATCCGGCGAACATTCAAAAGCGTCACCCAGTCAAAATACTCCGGCACTGTTTGAAGATCATGATGAACTACGATAACGGTTTTATTCGCCTTCCTGAGATCTTTCAAGATGGCGATAATTGCGCGTTCCGTAGTGGCATCGACTCCCTGGAATGGCTCATCCATGAAATAAACTTCCGCTTCCTGCAGCAAAGCACGTGCAAGGAACACTCGCTGCTGCTGTCCGCCGGACAACTGGCTGATCTGACGATGGGCGAATTTCTCCATACCGACACGTTCCAACGCCGCCGACGCCTTTTCACGCTGCTGACGTCCCGGACGTTTGAACCAACCCAGGCTGCCATACGATCCCATCATGACCACATCTAGCACAGTCGTGGGGAAATCCCAGTCCACGCTACCACGTTGCGGTACATAACCAACCCGGCGACGCACCTGGTCGTAAGGTTCGCCAAGAATACGTACATCACCCGCAGCAGCTTTGATGAGGCCGAGAATTGACTTCATCATGGTCGTCTTACCGGCTCCGTTTGGTCCGACTACCGCCATCAAGACACCCTGCGGCACAACCAAATCAATATCCCACAATACCGGCTTTTCGTGATAAGCAACTGTCAGGTCGTTGACCTCGACTGCCGGCACATTCCCCGAGATACTTGTGTTAGCATGCGATTCCATATCTATTCCACAATCGTTTTGTTGTTAAAGGCGTGTACGATGGTATCGATGTTATGATGCACCATGCCGATATAGGTTCCTTCTTCCGTGCCCGCATCTCCCATGGCATCACTGAATAATTCCCCACCGATTTGAACACCGAATCCCCTGGCTTTCACTGCCTCCCGCACCGCTTCCACATTACGGACAGGAATAGATGATTCCACAAAAATTGCAGGGATTTTACGGTCTGCAATGAACTGTGATAACTGCTGCACATCCCCGGTTCCCGCTTCGGTGGCAGTGCTGATACCCTGCAATCCGCGTACTTCAAAACCGTATGCACGACCGAAGTAGTTGAAAGCATCATGCGCGGTGATCAGAACACGTTTATCCTGCGGAATACTTTCAGCTTGTTCACGGACATAGGTATTCAACGCATCTAAACCGGCGAGGTATTCTTCCGCGTTACGGTCGTAGATTTCCGCATGGGTCGGGTCTACCTGCTTGTACCCGTCACGGACCGCTTCAGCGGCAAATTTCCACATCTCCACATCAAACCAGACATGAGGATCGTGAAAACCTTCAAACGCTGCCGGGGTTAATAACCTGTCATCCGGGATGTTCTCGCCCACCGGGACAGTGGTGACCTGCTCCTCCATCTTTTCGAAGACTTCGGTCATTTTGCCTTCCAGATGAAGCCCGTTATACAGGATTAAATCAGCAGAAGACAGGCGACTGACATCACCAGCCGTGGCCTTGTACAAATGAGGATCAACTCCCGGCCCCATGAGAACGGTAACATCTGCACGTTCCCCACCTATGTTGATTGCGGCGTCCCCGATCATGCCGGTAGTCGCCACCACCTGCACTTTTCTCAATGCAATATCACCTTTGCCTGCCCCGGTGCATGATATCGCGAAAATGATGCTGGCAACGAGGGATATGAACAGCAGTATCTTTTTAGACATGAGTAAATCTCCGATTTCTGCCTGAATTTGTCAGCCTCGTCATGTGCCTGAATGTAGGCGATACAGAATTCTGAAACATGAAAAAGACTGAATTGATCAAAATTTCAGGAGTAAAGTTAGGGTTTTCTAACACTGAAAGTCAAGGCTAGTTTAGGCTTCCCCTCTTTGAGATTAAAACTTGATATAGCAGAATTGGTTCTTCTTTGCCAGAGATGCTTGAGTACGATGATTCTCATGTCCGATTTCGTACACCTGACGTTCGAAGGCGAACAGCCGCACCGCACACCACCACCCCTTTCTTGCTTCTCTTACTGCATTTACACAAATTTCTCACTCTGGCACACTATGTGCTTTCTCTTTTATTAGGTGTTGGGAGGCAACCATGAATCTGAAAACAAACAGAAGACCACAGGAAGACGAACAAGGATCCGGAAGACGTGTGTCCCTGCTTGGCGTGACCGGGATGACACTGGCGATTTCATTCTGGTTGATGGTATTCGTGTTCATCTATTATGATCTGACCCTACTGGATGTTCTGGTCCATGTCGGCCAGTTCTTTAACCAGGTTGCGTCCCATTTCGCCCAGAACAACCAGGCGCAGACGACCATTCAACTCATGCAGTATATCTGAACCTGATTATTTCACGCAAAGCCCCCCGACAACACAATTCGTGAGCAGGCAACAAAGGCGCAAAGAAAAGACGCATAGGCAGGCTGAAAGAGACTGCTGCCAACCTGAAACGGTAAAGATTTTCGGGAACTATAGGGATTCCCAAAAGTTGTTGCTGATTCGACAGTATCTAGCCTGCTTCAGCAGGCTCCTCTTAGCACCCGGCTTTAGCCGGGTGGATGGATATAACAAAAGCTATGAGCGCGCTTTAGCGTGCTTTTGCGTTATAGAATCAATACGAATCAAGAAAGCACCCTGAAGGGCGCTCGAACCGTTGTTGTCCTTGTTCCCCCGGCTAAAGCCCTGTCTCTTACCCACATCTTCTGAAAGCTGTATCAGTAAAAGAGTTGTGGACATAGCATTTTTAGAATCCCGGCGGGATTCCCTATTTTAGCATAGTGTACAGGCCGTCTGTTTGGCCTGTACACTATGTCAGGTATTCTAACGAATAATCAACCCTGGAAGGGTTGCATAATACGCGATTCATATTAGTACGTTCAATAAATACAGGAAATAACGCATTTTATATTCTATACAAACCAATTGGGTGTAAATTATACGTTATGCAACCCTTCCAGGGTTGAGATAAGGTTTGATCTTTTTCGTAGGGTAGACGCTAAACAGACAGCGTCAACCCTACGCTAAAATATACCACCCCCTCTGGGGTGGCAGAAACACGAAGATGTGAGCAAGAGACAGGGCTAAAGCCGGGGGCTAAGAGGAGCAGGCTAAAGCCTGCTAACACAAGTAAATATATTTTCAAAAGAGTGCAATCGGGGAGAACCGGCCCTTATACAAGAAAGATGTTCAGTGCCAGAAAGAAGCTGCCGCTAACCTGAAACGGTAAAGACTTTCGGACTGTACAATAATTTTCATCTTTATATCCTTACTATCTTTACCATCCTTGCTATCCTGTACATTCAAGTGAGCTTCCCATCCTTAACCATCCTGTACATTCAATCGAGTCTTTATCCTTGACATCTTACTATCCTGTCATCCTCTGTCAAGCCTGAAAAACAGGGACAGACCACTACGGGGCAGTCCCTTGTTTTTCCATAACATAAGCAAGGGATTGACCTTTCAGCCAATCCCTCATCAATTGTTCAACCAGTATTCTGCAATCCACAAGCGTTTACACTTCAGCCAGTTTCCAGCTCCCCCCTTTGAACTTCAGGAAGCACATAAAGGCGAAGGCGAGGATATACAATCCCATCGCCACGAATCCGCCATTGACCCCGAAGGGAAAGACGAACGAGAGTACCCAGGTCAAGGGCAGGAACAGGAGCCAGTTTATGGAAATTTCTGTCCACATGATCCATTTGTTCATGCCGGCGCCGTCCAACGCGAAGCTCAACACCATCCCGACAGCATCGAACATCTGCAACATCCCGATAATCCGTAACGGTACAATAGCAGCCTCAATAACCATGCTGTCATCGGAGAACAATCCCAGGACCGGCCGCGCGAAGATCACATAAATCGCGCCCATGGTTCCCATGATCAGTACGCCCAGGCGAACCGCTTCCCAGCCATATTCTTCAGCCATCCGCGCATTCTTCTCGCCCAGTTTCTGGCCGATGAGCGTGGCGACACCAATCCCAATCCCCGCGCCGGGCAACCATGACAATGAGGAAATGGTATGCGCCACGTTTGTCGCCGCCATTTCAATCGTGCCCAGTTGCGCCATCAGCGTGACGAATACACTGAACCCGAGCATCACGAGAAACGCGTGAATGCTTGAGGGGATAGCAAGCCGGAGGATCCGTTTGCGGACATACCCGCTCAGGTTTCCGGGCTGGAAATACTGCAAGGGTTCACGCCGCTCCTTCTTCAACGCCATCAGGAAGAAATACAGCGCCCCAAACGTAGACCCAAGCGTGGACGCGATTCCCGCACCGCCGGTTTCCATCCGTGGCATCCCAAGGTTGCCGTAGATGAATATCCAGTTGAAGAACAGGTTCAGCGCATTAGCCAGGATAGCTACCCGCATGTGCATATTGGTCTGACCGACTCCATCGAAAAAGCCCATGAAGGCACGGATCAGCAGTACGGAAACCAGTCCCATCAGACGGTAATCGATGTAATCGGATGTGTAGCCTGCGACGACCTGATCGTTTACCAGGAACGGCATCAGGAAATGCAGGAGCGGGATGACAATCGCAGCTCCTCCGAAACCAAGCAGGACAGCCAGCAGGATCGCATTATCCAGCACTTTGCCTGCTTCGTGCATTTTCTTTTCGCCAAAACGCCGTGCCGCAATCGCCTGAACGCCGACGTGCAGGGCGCCCAATCCGGCGATGAAGGTCCAGCACATGATCCCGCCCATCCCGGTCGCTGCAAGCTGGGCAGCGCCGAGACGGCCCACCATGGCCGTATCAACCGTATTCATCAGCGTCTGGCTGATCATTCCGATCACAACCGGTCCGGAAAGTTTCCAGACTTCTCGTGACAATTCTCGTTTAGGTAGCAATCTCACCGTGTTCGTACTCATTGTTCTCTCACTCGTTGTGACGCTGGTTTACGTCACGTGGTACCAACTCCTTTCAAAAAAAACTCACTCGCACCATTCTGACCGACGGAGAATACCGACGTCTGTTCCGGCGGACATGAACACGGGGTAAAAGGTAGAAATGAAATCGAAAACTTCTTGGGAATCCCTTGCGAGTGTTCGGCCGCCACGGTGACAGGCGTGCGGCCGTCTGCCGTGGGTCAGCAGGTCAGGGTTGTGGGAATGTGGGTAACGTAAGTAAACATCAAACGCCTCTCTCGCCTCTCTCGCAATGGATTTTCAAACTTAGACGCTTTAGCAGCGAATTGCAAGAGAAACTGGCTCTTAGGGGCAGGGGCTTTGTTGGCAAGAATACGAGTCCTGGGAAACCTGTTCTTGCAGCACACTTCATCAGCCTGTTGATGAAACCGGATCGCGTGGCCCGGCGTACTCGCACTAGGGTGGTTGTGCTGTCCTGTGTGTGAACCAGACTGTCCAGCAGTCTGGCCCAATCACCCAATAACTACCGTCTGTCCCCAGTTTTCCACTACCGTCTGTCCCCAGTTTTCCTCTCTAGTTTTCCTCTAGTCTGTCCCGAGTATTTGAGTGACTACTGTTTTAAAGCAAATCAGAATAAAGTCTCAATTACTACAGTCTGTCATAGTTTCTCATAATAACTACCGCAACTCTTAAAAATGAACACATGGAATGGTGCGGAGACAGATGTAAAAGTAGTTACGTGTAGACATGAAAGAGGTATCATACAACAAAATGAAATACGTATTTGTGATTAAAGCTGTTGACACCAATCTGGCGGCAGCCTAACTTCTAACCAATTGAACTGTGGAATACCATTGCCACTGAAGTTTGAAGCGCAACTATCGACTCTTTGCCTGATCTATTCAATCAAGCATTTATAGCCTGTTCGTACGACTGAGTATTCGATGACTTTAAAGATGCCTTAGATCAAGTCAGAGCAATTGCGAACGAGCTGAAGAGGATTCGAATCAGGCGAGGAGTATATCTCAGTTTGAAAGGAGGCTAGCATGAATAGAAAGCAGCTAATAAACAGTATTACAAGCAATTTGGAGAGAATTCATAATTTTGATCCAAACACTATTGTTCGTAAAGATGAATTAGGAGTGCTATCATTTGAGGATGCACTTCCATCTATGCAAATAATAGTTAATAGTTTTAAGAAAATACCTATCAGTATTGTAGAAAATCTATCAAACCAGAAACTTAATAATTTACATTCACATTTAACAGAACTTGTATCTCATATTGATTCTGCATTAAAATTTGATCCTACAACAGGCAATCCATCGCAGAATAAATCCAATATTATGACTCCTATAACTAATTTTGCCATTAATATTTATGATTTTACACATGATCTAATTTCTTATAGTGCTGCATCTACAACAGATTTTCAAGAATTGGAAAGAAAAGCGGATGTTGTGCTCGGAAATATAGATAAGAAATCTGATGATATAATTGGTCAGTTAATTGAAAAATCAGACGAAGCAAATAATCTTCTGAGCGAACTGAAAAAAGCGCTTCACGAACAAGGTGTGACTCAACTTTCAGAGCATTTTAAGGGTGCAGCTGAAGAATATGATAAGTCAGCAGGACGATGGAGAAACATAACCATCGGGATTGCTCTGGCTTTGCTCGCATTGAGTATTGTGTTCATTTCCGGTTGGATTCCTGGTCCAGATAATCTATATGATGCCATACAGCTTGCAGCAGGCAAACTGATTGCTTTTAGTACCCTATTTTACCTTTTATACATGGCAGGCCGCAATTTTCTCGCGAATAACCACAATGCCGTTATTAATCGCCACCGCCAGAATGCATTACTAACCCACCGTGCAATGGTAGAGGCTGCAGGCAAACAATCAGATCGGGATATTGTATTGAGTCACGCTGCATCCTGCATCTATGCACCTCAGCCTACTGGCTTCACTTCGGGGGCAGGTGAGCAGGGATCACCAGTGGCAAAATCGGTGATAGAGATGTTGACAAGATCAGGTTCCTCATCAGGCGTCGATTCAATGTAATTATATAAAAAAACTATGATCTTGAGGTAGACAAACGAAGGTAAGCTTAAATAATCCTAAGGAATGAAGATCTTATTTGCCATTGAGAGTTCAAACGCTTTCATCACTGCTTGGATACTGTGACAAGGTGCCCATACAGAAAACCTTCTACCGCTCTTGACTACCCACGTCCCCGATCTAGGTTGGACTGGTTGGATGGACATACGGTATGGAGGGATGAACTAGGAAACTCAGAAAGGATAATTTATGGTAGCGGCAGAATTCGTTTTTCCTGCATTTAGAATTGATGCCTTCAATTGTCCACATTGCAATGCCTTTGCACATCAAAGTTGGAATAATTATGGAAGATATTGGGTATCAAGCTGTCAACGGTGTGGTGATTTTGCACTTTGGGTAAATAAGACGATGGTATATCCAACTGAAAGTTCTGCACCCTTGCCGAATAAGGATCTCCCAAATCAAGTGCTTCAATGCTATTCTGAAGCTCGTGATATTGTTCGTTTGTCCCCAAAAGGTGCTGCTGCGTTGCTACGCTTAGCAATTCAACATCTCTGTATTTACTTAGGCCAGCGAGGGAACTTGAATGACATGATTGCCAACCTAGTGCAAGATGGTCTTCACCATAATATCCAGAAAGCATTGGATGTTGTTCGGGTTGTAGGTAATGACGCTGTTCATCCTGGTGTAATAGACTTGGATGATGATCGTGAAACAGCTCTCGGGCTATTTAGCCTTGTCAACCAAATTGCCCACCAGATGATTACTGTACCAAAAGAAATTGATGCACTTTACGCAAAGTTACCAGAATCGAAAAAAGAAGCAATTGCCAAGCGAGACAGAAAAGAATCCTAATATGCAAATTGCGTTTTCCCAGAAATATCTTTGATCCAACATAACAGTCGTCGACTTCGCTCTATTACAAAGTATTTCAACCTGGAAACCGCTTTGCATCCTGCCAGGAGAAGGTCCATTCCGGGGTAGTCAGTTCGGGGCCGTCCCCGACGATGTACCACGGGCTAAGGGAACGATTGCCATGATTCTTCAGGACGTGGATATCCTGGGCGGGCGTGTATCCCTGGGCCAGCAGCATTGCTTTTTGGCCTGTTGACAGATTTACCGCGACGTCCACCACCAGCACAGCGTGTCCTGGCGATCCGCCCTGGACGAAAACATCACCCGGACGCACTTCATCGGCATCCACGGTTTCCAGATCACGGCTCAGCGATAAAGTGCCGGCATAACGGAAGACCATGTTGAGGTAGGCACGGAAAGCGGCGTAGCTGGAATCGGAGGCGCTGGTTTTCTCGAAGGTAACCGTATTGCCTTTTACCCGGGGACGGATGCCCTGTTTCCAGTCTTTCCAGGCGCAACGGTCGCCGCTGGTGAAGTTGTACTGGATGGCTGTGTCGTGCCCGGTGTCGTGGAGATACTCGGCGTGCAGACGGATGGCGGCATCGGCACATTGCTGAAGGTCACGGTTGCCGCAATCAATGTCGATTACCGCCGCATGATGCTGCTGAAACGGCTTCCAGATACCGTTATAGTATTTCACACGTGCGCCGCGCTCCTTCAAGGGAAGCCCACGCAACCACGCACCGAACGAGCCGCTGTCCACATCGACACGTTCAAAACCTGCTGGCGGCGGGAAGCGTTGTTGCAAGGCAGTATACGGAGTCGTTTCTCGCGGCCAGACATACCAAAAATCAGGCGGTTGACGAATGCCGCCTCCGTCCGCGCTCCCTGGCATTCCCTCCCCGGTTGGCGTCAGAAGCATGGTTCCGATCAGCAGGAGTAACCTGATAACAGGCTGAAGCACGTGTGTCAAGATGATCAACATTGAATCCCATCTATAGTTGTATTCGTTATCCCGATATTCTCATACGTACCGGATGGAATGAAAGCCACAGTGAGAGTATTTCTGCTGCAACAAGAGCGAAAAATGACTCACTTGGGCATCGGGCCACCCCAGCTCGCCAAAACCCGACTTGCTCATTATTCGCATCACAGGACGACGACTCATAAAGGTTGTCATCATTTCAAGAGTATTTTGTCACACTTCCGGCAAATCGGGCCATGCACTTTGCTAAAAGCGTACAGG
Organism: bacterium; assembly: GCA_963669175.1. Lineage (GTDB taxonomy): Bacteria > Electryoneota > Electryoneia > Electryoneales > Electryoneaceae. The sequence goes on along the minus strand of OY769902.1, from coordinate 2,741,573 downwards.
CCTCCACTCTTTCCCCTCTTTGAACCACACATCAATCATCAAATTGAATTCGTCCCTCCAGGGCTCGAGTCAGCGTCAGGTCATCAGCGTTTTCCAGATCACTGCCAACCGGGATACCACGCGCGATACGTGACACCTTCACTCCCATCGGACGAAGCTCACGTGCCAGGTACATCGCGGTCTGTTCACCTTCCGGGGTGGGATTGGTGGCGATGATCGCTTCGGTGATTCCTTCCTGCTCCACACGTTCTTTCAATTCTTCGATACGCAGGTCATCCGGGCCGACCCCATCCAGCGGGGCCAGCGCTCCCCCCAGGACATGGTATTTGCCATGGAAAATGGACCCTTTCTCAAGCGCGATGATATCCCCCGGCGCTTCCACAACACAGACAAGGGAACTGTCCCGTTTAACATCGGTGCAAATCGGGCAGGGATCACGATCAGACAGGAACCCGCAGATTGAGCAGACCTGCACTTTATCTTTGACGTCGATGATTGCGCGTGCCAGACGTTCCGCTGCTTCTCTGTCTGACTTCAACAGGTGCAAAGCCATTCTCAGCGCCGACTTTTTCCCGATTGACGGCAACCGTGACAGTTCATTCTGCAATTCAACTACTGCTGGGGGTAATCCTGCGGACATGGTATGCTTCCTTGTAGACGTGTGCTCATCAGGGATACGTTCGAACAACCAGAAAATATAAGGTACACAGTAAAGCGGGCTGTAGCAAAATAGCCGTGCTATTCTTTCCCATGAAACAGGCTGCGACAGGAATAGAAAAGGCATGTTTTTTTTCACATCCACTAACTGGCTCGTTTCTCCCGGGGATTGTTTTCTCAATAAAAAAATGAGATTCACGATTTGGTAAAATTCCTATCATCAAAAATATCAATCAGTAGCACACTTTTCCTTGATTTTCTCAGCGAGGAGGGTGAACTTGACTCTGACTGGTATGTGAAATATTTTACGAGTCGCTTGTGTAATCCCACACAGCAGCTTTCCGCGCGGGCGGTACGGTCCCGTGCACTGGCTACCGGCATAACTTCAGGAGGACCGCTGTTCCACACACAGGTTGAACATAATCGGTAATACTTGATATACACGATACTCCGTCTTTTTGGCGGTTATCGATATGATGCAAACGGGTAGTTGTAGTCTTATACCAAAACGGGATCCCTTACAACATGGGAGGACAACATGTCCAAGCTGTACAGTAAGTTAGAAGAGCTCATCCCCCAGTGGCGTCAGAATCGTGCCGACATGATCAAGAACTATGGATCGGAAAAATTGTCTGATTGCACCGTAGCACAAGCTTATGGCGGCATGCGTGGTGTAAAAGGCATGATTTGTGAAACCAGCCTGGTGGAACCTGACAAGGGATTGATTATTCAGGGCTATCCCCTGCTGGACATTATGGATTTATGGCCTGAAGAAACATTTTACCTGTTGCTGACCGGTGAAAAGCCGGATGAAGCAGCGAAGCTCGACCTGATGCGGGAATACGACAAGCGTGCCGAAGTGCCGGGTTATGTCTGGGATGTGCTGTATGCCATGCCGGAAGACAGCCACCCGATGGCCATGCTTGACACCGCCATTCTCGTCATGCAGAAAGAATCTGCATTTGTGGAATGGTACAACAAGGGCGCTGCCAAGACCGAGTATTGGAAGCCGACCCTTGAAGATTCACTCCAGATTCTGGCCAAGTTGCCGTCCATTGCAGCCGGTGTCTATCGTATCCGCTACAAGAAGGGTGACATCATTCCCTGGACCCCGGGTCTCGACTGGGGCGCCAACTACGCCAACATGCTGGGCCTCAAGGATCCCGATGGTGGCTTTGCGGAACTGATGCGTCTGTACCTGCACTTCCACTGCGACCATGAAGGTGGCAATGTAAGCGCCAACACTTGCCATACCGTAGGCTCGGCCCTGTCCGATCCCTATTATTCCGTATCTGCCGGTCTGAACGGTCTTGCCGGTCCGTTGCACGGCCTCGCCAACCAGGAATGCCTGAACTGGATTCTCGAACTGATGGACATCTTCGGCGGCACCCCGACAGAAGAAGACATCGAAAAGTTCGCGTTCGACACCCTGCGTGGCGGCAAGGTAGTCCCGGGTTACGGTCACGCCGTACTGCGTGTCACTGACCCGCGCTTCACCGGCTTCAACATCTTCGGTAAGAAGATGATGGCTGACGATCCGGTCTTCATGACTGTCGACCGTGTCTTCACCGTGGTCCCGAAAGTCCTCGAGGCCTTCAGCGCAGAACGCGTCGCCGAGGGCAAGAACCCGATCGCGAACTTCTGGCCGAACGTGGATGCCGGTTCCGGCGCGCTGCTGTATCACTACGGCTTGCGTGAGTTCCAGTATTACACGGTGCTGTTCAGCGTGTCCCGTTCCATGGGTATGTTGTCCCAGCTCATCTGGAACCGTGCCGTCGGCACAGCCATTACCCGTCCGAAATCCATTGGCTCCAAGTATATCAAGGATACCTTCGGCAAGTAAGACACAAAGTAACAGCTTCTTCCAGGGGGACAACTTCGGTTGTCCCCTTTTTTCGTCTTCGATGGTTGGAAAGGATGTTTCGATCTGAAGTGAGCTGAAAAGTGCCAGAATCGTTTGGCGAGGGAGTATCAGCAACATCATCACAAGGGCAGAAATTGCCGAAATCGGAGAACCACGGTAGTGGTTCCCTGTTTTAGCCCACCGTCCAGCGCCGTCTGTTTGGCGCTCACGGTGGGAATTGAACGCCCTCCCGTTACACAACCCCGGCAGCGGGTTGCCTAAACACTCGTGCTTTATACCCTTAATAATAGTCAGGTTACTCCTACCGGAGTAAATATGTGGCGTGACTCATCCCCCAAGGTAGTCGCCAAAAAGACGGCACGACCCAGTGCTGTGTTCGAAAATCCCTGTCGGGATTAAAATGCAGACACCTGACTTAAAAATCTGTCACTGCCTGGTCCAAGTCTCACTCACTTCTGTACCGGCCGTACCATCTTCCTGCAGATAATCCAGAACCAGGATGTTCTCATTCACCGTGTAATCGCAAACTCTGCCCACAAGAACACCATCGATTTCAACGTATTGAAGCAACCAGTGCAAATTCGTATTCAGGGAAAATGCAGTTTCTGCACTGCCCCAAAGTTTTGAACCGGTTGCGTCTCCATAAATAGAAAGTGTTGCACTATCAGGCACGTCAGGATCTTCATCGCCATTCAACAACCGGTTAGTCAGGCTCCATTCACCGATAAGGCTGGAATCAAATGATCCTGTATTCCTGATATAGCGCAGGTTTATATGATCAATATCATCATAATAGAAGAAGTCGAGTACATCAGTATCGTCAAAATTATATCCCATAACGCATGCAAGACCGTTCATCTCTTCCCTGTACAGGAACAGATAGTCCCCACCAGTGGTCCAGGTAAACTCTTCGGTTGTTACTGCGCCACCTTCCAATCTTGCGGAAGAACCGGATCCATCCTCATGAATAAGGGTTATTTCCTGGCTGTCTATAATAACTCCATTGACTGTTTTAGCAAGCGGTAGATACTCTCCGGCAAGCGAAGCATCAGTCTCTTCAGATTCTCGAATACTCAGAATTGTCATGGTGTAGTCTTCACCATCCATCCACTCCCGATTATAAGTCAGGGAAAACGAATTATCGACAATGTAATACGGCGCAGAATAACTGATCTGTCCATCGGTATCATATTCTGTCAAGGCGTTGTTGGCTGCTTCCCAGGCAAACATTTCCGAAATCAGAGTCCCTCCTTCATAATATTCCCGAATCCCGGTGCCATCATTGTACATCATCTGCCTGGTTGGGATATTTAATCTCTTTGTAGTGTTACCGTCAAACAGGTCATAATGCAACGTATACCAGACGCCTACCAGGTTCGGATCAATTTCAATCTCCGTGCCCGCTCCCTTGGTTAAAACCATCGCCACCTGGTAAACAGTCGGATCTTCGCTATCGGTATCCCAATCCGCTTCAAACCCGTAAAACGTCAGAAGGCTGTCATGGTTGGATAGATAATAGCGATACAGACAGTAATCCCGTCCCTTGATATCTGAGTTGCTTATCGTCATGAAATGGGTACCATTGGTTCCCCATATACCGGTATCCTCAGTTCCCCATCCGGCAAAGGAGTAGCTACCGCCGATGGAAAAAGAAAATTCCCAACCATGAATTGGATTTTCCTGCCCATCACGTGAAATGGAAAGACCGTACCAGTCCCCCACCAATGCCTCATCATGCTCGATATAGTATTTTACGGACACTTCCGTTACATCCAAACTGTCTACCTCATAAATTGTTGTAATTAAAGTACTATCCTCGTTTAAAGAATAGGGGCCAGAATATTGCAGTTCTCCATTGGTCCCATAGATACTCATGGTACCATTATCATCTGCCCAGGTAAATTCGTTGGTAGCGTCAACAGGCAACCCGTCCTGTACTTCTGTTGTGTAATTGATGCCGGTTCCATCTACATGCATCACAACTTTGGAAGGTACAAAAAGGTCGGTCGGTCCTGCCTTCAGCGAATAACGATACCAGGTGCCAATCAAAATGGAAGCGTTTTCTTCCTTTTGCTCTGAATTATCGCATCCGATGAATGCACACATTGCGAATATCATTAACAGCGCCAGCAGTCCTGCGAAACACGTCGTCTTCATGTCTATTTCCCTGACTAGTCTCACGTAATGTAGTATATTTTACCGCTATCTTACCCCGATTGCAACACAATTGCTACAGAAACAATACTGTATAATCATCATTCCGTAAATGGAGACCGTGCTGCACAATATCGGAAGCAGCCAGTAAAAAGCATATCGAGTTTATCTACTCGATACGTCGTTGTGCTGATGCCCATTCTAATCCGGCTCAATTCTTCTATCGGTCCATTTCTTACAACTGTATAAAAATGAACAGGTCCGGACTCATGAAAAAACCGGATCCCGTTGCCGAGATCCGGTTGAAATGTTGACGATATTCCTGCTATTGCAGCCTGGCCCAACTTTCGACAATATACGATCCATCAGCGCCGTCTTCTTCTCTGTAGTGCACGACCAAGGCGTCCCCACTGACGGTATAGCTGTATGCTGTACCAACAGTCACATCATACTCGGTTGGGAACTGCAGCATCCAGCCTTCGTTGGTCGTCATGGTGAAGGCGTAGGTTTCGCCATCCCATTCACCGGTTGCATTTCCATCTGCATCCAGTATAAAAGTTGCATCATCCGGCATATCCGGATCATCCTCATTATTGATCGTGCGAGCTGTAAGATACCATGATCCTACCAGTCTAGTATCGAGTTCGCCAGTGTTCTCAACGTACTGCGACGTTACCCGTGCATCCTCATAATAGTAGTTAATGTCCAGCAAGCCATCCGTATACCAGTCGTATTGAAGCACATACGCCAAACCTTGCAGGTCTTCCGTATACAGAATCATGTACAAACCGTTGGTGGACCAGGTCACATCCTGACTAACGCCGGTATCACCATCGATATAGGTCGAAGAACCGGTCCCGTCATCATTAAACACAACGTATTCTTCATAGTAGTATAGCACATCATCGATTTTGTAGGTGCTCGGTACATAATCACCCGGTACATTTACGTCGATATCACCAGTTTCCTTAACACTCGTAACGGTAATCGTGTACGTTTCACCGTCTGTCCACTCATCTTCAAAGGAAGTTGTAACGACGTTGTTACTGATCTGGTAAGTGCCGGAGAATTCTACATTCCCATCTGAATCATAAACCGTAATGGAATTATTATTCGCGGTCCAGGTGAAATTCTCAGTTTCCAGATTCCCGTCATCAATAGTCACGCGAACACCCGTGCCATCATCACTAAGGACTTCCTTTGTGGGTATGTTAAGGCGCGTGTTCGTGCTTCCATCATACAGATCATATGAGTATGTATGCCAGGTTCCGACCAGATCCGTATCCACGACAACACCACCGCCGGTTCCCTTTGTAAAAACAAGTTGAACAGCATAGGATTCGGGATAGCCGGAATCTTCATCTATCTCACCCTCATATCCTGTCAGGGTTACTGTGCTATCATTATTGGAAAGGGTGTACTGGTAAAGCCCATAGCCACGTCCCATCGGATCATCATCGCTTACACCCAGGAAATAGGCGCCATCGGTTGCCCACTCGCCAGCATCCGTTTCGCCCCATCCTGTAAATGTGTAGGTGCCATCCTCGTTAAACGTGAATTCCCAGTTGGCAATCGACTCTGCCTGTCCGTTGAGGGTGTACGTCACTCCCTGCCAGGTTCCGACCATTCCCGCTTCATGACCAGTACATTCCCGAACAGACGTTTCAGCCATGGAAATGCCATCTTCCTGATACGTAGTCGTAATGACCGTGCCGCCTGAAGTGGAAGTAAAGCTGCCGGAGAATTCAACATCCCCGTCCTCATTATAGATGGTCATTACATTATCATTGTCCGTCCATGTGAAATAATCAGTAGATGGTATGACGTCACCATCTACAAGATCATAAGTATATGTAGTTCCTGAGCCATTGGAATTAATTACTGTCTTGGCTTGAAAAAAGACATTTGTGGATCCTGCCATAAACGAATAACGATACCAGGAGCCAACCAGGACTGAATTGCTGCCATCGTCATCATCGTCATCTTCCGAATCCTCACACCCGACGAATGTGCCCAGTGTAAAAAGCATCAAAAATGCCAACAAAAGTGTTAACCACTTTCCCATCTTCATGGTCTATCTCCTTGTTGAATAGGTTGTCCACTTCCCTGATCCATTAGTGTACACTTAAATTTTATTTGGTGCAAGCTTGTGAAAGATTTTACATTAAAAATACAAGTATGACAGGAGATATGGAAGACATTCATTGTACAATTGTAGACGAAGAGATAAAAAAGGCCGATTCTCACATGAATCGGCCGCATTGCATGCTCGAATTCAGTTTTTACAGGTCTGTTCCCAGGGAAACGTAGAACTTGGGTTTCGATACTGAATGCCAGGTATTTTCCCAAGCCATATCCCACTTTAGCAGGAATATCCCAAGATCGACACGTGCCCCCCAACCATACCCTACGGCAACATCCCGGAAATAATCACCTTGATAGGGATAAGGTTTGTGGAACATCTTGAACCCTTCCGGTTGTCCATCGGGCGCCGAGCCGGGGCCATACCATGCCGCTCCGGCGTCAAAGAAAACCGCGCCTCGAATGTTGTAGAAGAATAATGGAAGTGGCCAACCAAACAGCATTTGCCGAATAAGCGGGAAGCGGAATTCCTGGTTAAGCAACAGGTAACGGTTCCCATCCTTTTCATAATAATCAGCGCCTCTGAGTGGGGTTGCGAATGACGAGAAATAGACATCATTCAGGTCTACCCGGATATCCCCCCCCTCAAACCGACGGTTGATCCAGTTCGGCACACCACCAAGGAAGAACCGTTGCGGATTCTGGCCGTAGCTTGCAGCGCCGGCTATGCGTGTCGTGAGAACGTAATCCAGGCCAAGGTGCCAGTATTTTCGTGCATCAAAGGAAATCGTTTTAAAATCCAGTCCCCACTTGGTATCCTCAGCCAGTTTCGGACTATAGGAGAAACCGACTCGATAACGATGCCCGTTCATCGGACCGGTCCACCCCCACAGGGTATTATCTGAAACATAGGCAATCGATGGAAGGATAAAATGCTGGGATTGTGTATGCTCGTAGTCGTAAAGATCCCAGTTCCACAAATCGCGTTCAATGTTGACATACGACATGGAGAAATCGACACGTCTATATTTATCAAAAGGATAGATCGCATCAAGGGAGAAACCATAGTTCCGGTCGCGAATATCCCCATAGTTGAAGAAATAGACATTGTGGAAAACACCGCCGCCGATATCCCAACGGTTTGGCAGGTAATAGTAGTAGAAAGCAAAGTTGGAATTCTCGAAGCTGTAATACATGTCAGTTACAAGGTACATGATGTGGTTGCCCAGCACGTCACTGAACATGATCTGCCCCATCCCCTGCAAACCGAAGTATGTATCATAACCGGCAGTCGCATTGACAACATCGGGGGAGAATTTGAGTTTATATTTATTCTGAACAAATTCTCCATCTTCCGTCATCATGGGCCCGGTTTCTTCTTCCTTCTCTTGCAGGCTGTCAACGGGCTCATCATTATTATCATCGTAGTAGGGACGGAAGACATAATGTGTAAACGGTGAACTTTCCATGGCTTTCACTTCACCAGGACGATTATCCGGCACCAGTCTCACCCCGCCAGCGCCACGATTCTCCGTAATTTCTTCACCGGTGTCCGTGGAATCATGATCGTTCAAAGATACTGTGGCAGTATCAATTTCAGTCACTATGTATCTGGTCGTGGTTTCCAATCGCTGAATAACATCAGCATCCAGCGTATCCTTCAGGGCCAATACGCCATTCTCCAGATCAACTCTTTCTGGACGTTTGATGATGATGGTGGTAGAATCGTCATCGTTTTCTACGGTTATACTGTCACCTGCTACTTGTCCCAGAATATCGAAATATTCTACCGGAACTTTTAAAGTCGTGATGTTTTCAATGGAATCGGCAACACTGGGATCACCACCCTGAAATGCAGGATCGACTTGCAGCCATTCTAGCGGGAATGACATGGACACATCTGCTCGCAGGGAATCACCAGTACGTTCCTGATAACGATCTGCCATCATGTGCATGTAGGCCGTCGGCTTCAGATCTTTGCGTCTTTCAGGAGCAAACGGATTCTTGTACAGGTATACATCATAGCCGGCATTGAAGAAACAGGAAAACGCAACTGTCCCCTCCCGTGACCAGCTTGGTTGCGTGATGCCGGTAAGAATATCACTCACAGCCCAGTATTCGCGTGTGTTCAGGTCCATCAAATACAGATTCTGAATACCGTTCCGGTCCGATACGAAACTGATGGTATCCTGCGCAGGGGTGAACGACGGTGTACGGTCATTGAAAAAGCCTTCAGTGATACGTTCAACTACACCGCTTTTAGCATCAAGCATGTACACATTGCTGTAATGATAGGCATGGTTATACATCTCAAAACCGTCTTCAGGCTGAGTCACAAATTCAAGACGATCTGAAATGAACAACACTTTTTGTCCATCCATCGACCAGGCCGGATCAAAATCACTGAAAATATCATCGGTTAATTGCGTCGTGGTGCCGTCGGTCAGATCGTAGGTATAGATATCACTCTGACCACCGGTAAACCCGGCAAAGAGAATCTTCTTTCCATCCGGTGACCATTTCGGACTATACACTCCATCCATGCCCAGTTTGATTTCTTCAGTCACCTTCCCGGATTTTACGTTTATTGTATAGAGTGCATCTTCTGCGCCGGATTCCGCAACAAATACGATTTGACGTCCATCCGGCGACCAGTCAATCCAGGGACGTATCCATAACAGCTTTTCAAACAGGTCAAACTTTGAACCACGAACCAGCCTGCGCTCAATGTTACCTGTCACCGTTGACATCAGGTAAATACTGTAATAATCATCCTTGTCGGAGAGAAATACCAGTTTGTCACCCTTGGGTGATAAAGCCGGTGACGTATTCACAAAATTGTACCATTCTTCGTGATCTGTTATACGTTCGGCAAAATCATCCGGATTTTCATATTCGGCAGATGTCGGCCAGATTTCGCGTTTCAGATGACGTTGCCAGCGTTTGCTCAATTCCTCCAAATCAACCCCGAGTGTATTCTTGAATGCTCGGAGTGGATCACGGCTTGAACGAATTTTATGCAGAAGCTCTCCAATTTTCTCGTCGCCATATCGTTGTGCGATATACCACAATACAGATTGTCCGCCCTTATAAATGAAATACCCTTGCAAATGTTCAATCGGCATCAGGTAATCATTGATGATGGCATCACGTATATACATGTCTGATTCTGTATCCCAGCCATAGTTTGATTCATATTCAGCCAGACCTTCAATGAACCATAACGGGATCGGCATCCGGCTGATGCCGGTGATGATGCTCTGCAAACCTTCTCCATACAACATTCGCAGCATGACAGCATGAGTCAACTCATGGTGGATCACATGCCGGAACTTCTCGTAATTCCCTTCAAATGGAATAACGACGCGATTCTTCATAAACTCGGTAAAACCACCTGTGGATTCACCGATAAAGCCGCCTACGTTTGTCTGCTGAAACTCGTTATGATTCGGGTAAACAATGAATATTACCCGTGATGTCAGTTGCCAGTTAAAGGATTCCTGAATATCCTGAAGCGAGCGTTCAGCCGTCCATGCAGTGAACTTGGCCAGTTCATACTCGTCTTTCGGGTGGTAAATATCGAAATGTTCAGTCCTTAGATAGTACCATTCGTGCATATTATAGTTGACTTTGTTCTGACCGAAATATTGGCCGAATGCTCCCAAAGGCAGTACAAACAACATGGCAAGTACAAGAAAAACAAATAGAGGGAGTGGTCTTGTGCTGGTTGAACGAATCGAAAAGTGTTGCCGCAACTGTAGCATCATCATGCTGTACTCGTAGGTTTAACCTGTCAGGTTATACCCGCAAAAGAACTGTATTGATCCCGCTGTTTATTTGCTCCCCTGGGAGAGCAGAGCGTAAAGACAAAGTGCAATATACGAGAAAGGCATGCAATAAGGATGTTTGTAATATCACTCACGACTGGCAGAAGAGAGACGTTTGCAATTTCAGAATCTCGTTGACACTGACGCATGGACCACTGACTGGTTTAGCCCCTGTCCTGAAGGCAATGCGATGGCAATGTTCATGATTCCGCCCCCGGCATCAAGCTGCAACCCGGCTCCCAATGAGCTTTTCCAGCTTGTATCATCTACCCGCGACAACACAGCAGCATCGGCAAACAGGAACACTCGTGATTCCGGCCCAAGCAACCTTCTAAGTTCTATCGTGCTCCATCCGGCACGGGGAGCCGTAAGCGAGTTTTCCAGGTATCCCCGAACCGTACTCCCTCCCCCGATGCGCACCCATTCGGCGTACGGAGGCTGTCCGCTATCAACAGTGATCTCTTTGTAGGATACACCACCATGAATGATAAAACCTCGTCCAACAGGCAAATTGTGTCGTACTGAAATGCTGTTAACAAACTGATCCTGATACTGGTCGCTTGATTCGCCTGTCGGGAGATAGCGCTCTGTACGAACTTCGTAGTACCCGCCGATACTCGGGTTTGTGGCGCGATCCCGTGTATCAATACGAATGCCGGCGGTAAAGCCGATCAAATTGTAGGACAGACTGTCATTGTCGGCAATCGTACTGTCTGCATGAATCTCACGACGTTTGATACCGCCCAACACCTCCCAGGTCATTCCAGCCATGTAGGTCGCTTCCAGTCCGTAAACCCGTGCGAGGTATACTGAATCGATATTCTCCTGCGAAAGCTGAATATCCAGGTTCAGCGGCGCTCCGAAGAGATAAGGTTCACGATACAATACAGCAAACGAGCGTTCGTCATCGCTGACACGTTGCCAGTTGAAATCCAATCGCCTTCCTGTTCCGAAAAGGTTTCCAAAGGATGCGTCAATCTGCCCCGTCACACCCTTTGTATCCTCCCCCTGGGGCGCATAGCCCAACGCACCTGAAACGCTGCTGGTAGGCTGTTCCTGGGCTTTGTAGACCAGGCCGAACCGGCCTTCCTGGTTACGAAATATCTCCGCCGTCTGCACTTCTGAAAACCACCCGGTACGGAGCAATCTTCGTTTAGCGCGTTCTGCCCGGGAAGGATTGTACAGGCGCCCCGGTCTGATCGAAAGAATCCTCCGCGCTACCTTTTGTTTGGTGCGCGTTAATCCTGCAACCTCCAGCTCATCAATGGTGACTGCAAGGCCGGGAGTTATTCTCATTTCTGCAGTGACCAGGATGGAATCACCAGAGAATTCAGGCGTTAATCTTGCCGTCTCTGCCTTGGCAAAGGGAAAGCCACGGTTCTCCAGCCAGGTAACCGCTCTTTCCATATCCGCTGCCCAAACCACAGGATTAAACCTTCTTCCCTGCTTCGTGCGGAACCGTGACTGAATTTCACTGCCACGTCCTCCCAGTGGGCCGGAAAGAATGACTGTATCAACAATCGCAGGTGGACCGGGGTCAAGCAGGATGTGCAGGGTTGCCTCGGATACATCTTCCGCTATTTGTATTTCATAATCAGTTATTTCAGCGAGGAACCAGCCAGCGGCATTCAAACCGGTAAATAGAGAATCTTTAGCAAGCTCAAGTTCATCCGGTGTATACATGTTCCCTGCTTTAAGTCCGCAATAGTCTTCAACTTCGCTTTGTGATACTGCTACATCGGCATTGACATCGATACGTTTCAGGCGTAGCTCACGCGCCGGCCGGGCATGCAGGCAGCCGGAAAGGATCAAAAACAGAATGGGGAGAAGTATAGACCGTTGAAGGTTCATGACGACACTTGCGCTCGAAACCGGTTTACTGTTCAATCCCAAAGTCTTGTATGATGTCTTTTTTCCCTCGATTTTAATCTGGATGCTGCTCGACATACGTGCAATTAAACCCCTCTTGACACTCCCATTTACTACTGACATGTTCCAATCATTTCCCCCAGAACAACAATTCCCCTGCTTTGACACAGGGGAATCGAATACTCTCGGAATCGTAACTCAGCTCAACCACCCATTGTCCGCAGCGGCTCTTTCCGGTTGGTCAGGGCGAAACTAAGCGACTCAATTTCAATCGCCATGTTCTCATTTCGGATAAAGACCGTATCCGGAACCTGCAAGGTAATCGGCGCAAAGTTCATAATCGCACGCACCTTGCATTCTACCAGGCGATCAACAACCGGTTGCGCCACTCCCGCCGGAACAGCAACAATCGCGACTTTAATCTTGTTCGACTTCACCTCTTCGTCAATATTGGCAAAGTCTTTTACTTCCAGACCGTGAACGATCTTACCGATCTTTTGCGGGTCATTATCACAGATCAGCTTGATCAGGAATCCCTGCTGCCGGAACTGGTCATAATCGACGAGTGCACGACCGATATTGCCGGCGCCGATCAGGGCCACATTCCAGGTTTTGTTGACACCGAGAATCCGTGCGATGTTTCGCTGCAAATCGGCAACGTAGTATCCCAATCCCCGTCGTCCAAAAGCGCCGAAGAAGGATAAATCTTTGCGAACCTGTGCAGCCGTCAGGTTGTTCATGTCTGCAAGTTCCTGGCTGCTGATGGTACGCATCCCACGGTCATAGGCGTACTTTAACGATCTGTAATACAAGCTGAGTCGCCGGACAGTGGCGTCGCTGATCTTGCTTTCAGCAACCTCTTTTTTCTGCGACTTGGCCATAGCTTCACCTCAATGCTTAGGAGTTCTCGTCCTCCTCCGGACCGGCATCTTCTTCCTCTTCCGGCCCTGAATCCTCGCCCTCATCCTGATTCTCGCCATCTTCTTCCAACGGCTCTTCGATGGTGTCGAGGATATCGTCGTTATCGTTTTCATCCAGTTTCTTGTTCGAATCATCCTGCTTCATGACACGCGCAATCGAGGATATCTGGTCGTTTTCATCCAAGCGGATCAACCTTACACCCTGCGTCGCACGACCAATGACTCGGACATCCTTCATCGACAACCTGATCATCACGCCCTTCTGGGTGATAATCATCAGGTCATCATCATCGACCACCTCCATAATTGACATCATGTTGCCAACCTTCGGAGAAGTCTTCAATGTCAGCACACCGCCAGCGCCACGTTTGGTCAAGCGATAATCCGCGATATCGGAACGCTTGCCGAAGCCTCTATCCGTGACTACCAGGAGTGTACCGGCGCGCCTGACGACGACCATGCCTACCACTTCCTGGCCCTTTGGCAGGTTCACACCGATAACACCAGCCGCTGTACGCCCCATGGCACGCACATCGGTTTCACGGAAACGAACCGCCTTGCCACCACTGGTACCGAGGATAACCTCGCAATCACCGTCCGTGATGGAAGCGCCCAGCAACTCGTCGTCGTCACGAATATTCATGGCGATAATGCCACCACGACGCGGGTTGGAGTAAGCGGTCAGCTCTGTCTTCTTGACAATGCCCTGCCGTGAACACAACAGGATATACTGCCCCTCAACAAACTCTTTCACCGACACGAACGCCGCAAGTTTCTGGTCAGGACCAAGCTCGAGCAGGTTTACCAACGCTTTGCCCTTGCTCAATCGTCCCAACTGCGGAATGTCGTACACCTTCAACCAGTGTATCTGGCCCTTGTCCGTGAAGAACAGCATGTACTCGTGAGTACTGGCCACCAGCAGGTGCTCGATGAAATCTTCATCTTTGATCGTAGCGCCTGTCTTGCCACGTCCTCCCCGTCCCTGCTTACGATAGCTGGTCACAGGCTGACGTTTGATGTAACCGGCATGGCTGATGGTTACGACCATATCTTCTTCGGCGATCATGTCTTCCACGGTGAATTCTTCGTAATGCTTCACGACTTCCGTGCGACGCTCATCGCCGTAGCGTTCTTCCAGATCCTTCAGCTCATCTTTGATGATTTCCATCCGCAAATCACGTGATGCCAGAATCCGTTCCAACTCTGAGATCAATTCACGAATGGCTTTCAGCTCTTCTTCCAGTTTCTGAATTTCCAGTCCGGTCAGTTTGGCCAGACGCATGTCCAGAATCGCCTTGGCCTGGAGATCTGAAAGAGCAAATTCTTCCATTAACGCAATGCGCGCTGTCTCTGGACCACTGGATTGTCGAATAATCTGAATGACACGGTCAATATTGTCGACCGCAATTTTCAAACCTTCGAGAATATGTTCACGCTCTTTGGCTTTACGCAGGTCGAAATTCGTCCGGCGCAGCACCACTTCATGACGATGCTCGACAAACTTCTGAAGAATGGTCTTCAGGTTCATCAGCTTCGGAGCACCATGATCCAACGCGATCATGTTGATACCGAAACTGGATTGCAGGCTGGTCATCTTGTACAACTGGTTCAGTATGACCGCGCCGTAAGCATCCTTCTTCAGCTCGATAACCAGGCGGATACCATCACGGTCCGACTCGTCACGAATATCGCTGATGCCTTCGATCTTCTTTTCATTGACCAGGGCGGCAATTTTCTCGGCCAGGACAGCTTTGTTGACCTGGTATGGAATCTCCGTGACAACAATTTTCTCTTTGCCGCGCTTGTCTTCTTCGATATGCGCTTTTGCACGGATGATGACACGTCCGCGACCGGTGCGATACCCTTCCCGTACACCTGTGATACCGTAAATGATACCGCCTGTCGGGAAATCCGGGGCGACCACAAACCTCATCAGGTCGTCAATCTCACATTCCGGATTGTCAATCAGGTGACAACAGGCGTCAATCACTTCCCCCAGGTTATGCGGGGGAATGTTTGTCGCCATGCCGACAGCAATACCGCCAACACCATTGATCAGCAGGTTCGGCAGCTTGGAAGGCAGTACGGAAGGTTCCTGCATACTATCATCGTAATTGCTTACGAAATCGACAGTCTCTTTGCCAATATCTTCAAGCGCTTCTTCAGCGATCTTGGCAAGACGGGCTTCTGTATAACGCATGGCCGCTGCGCCGTCACCGTCAATGCTGCCGAAGTTCCCCTGGCCGTCAACCAACGGGTAGCGCAGGCTGAAATCCTGCGCCATACGCACAACGGCATCATAAATCGCCGAGTCGCCATGGGGGTGATACTTACCCATGACATCACCGACAATACGTGCGGATTTCTTATAAGCCCGGTTGTGAAGCATGCCCATTTCATGCATCCCGAACAGAATACGGCGATGGACCGGTTTCATTCCGTCGCGTACATCCGGGAGCGCTCGAGACACGATTACTGACATCGAGTAATCGAGGTAGGAATGCTTCATTTCCTCCTCGAGGGGGACTTCTTTTATCCGTTCACCAATGGAGTTCAAGTTCATGGGTGGATCAGGGTTCCTATGTTCCTTGTACGGTCTTCTTGAGATAGGCCAATTTATCACTTTTTTTCACAAATTCCAAATGCTTGTGATGCTCTTTTTCATTGTATTATAGAATGAACTTATCCCGTTGAAAGAA
This sequence comes from bacterium, assembly GCA_963669175.1. Taxonomy (GTDB): domain Bacteria; phylum Electryoneota; class Electryoneia; order Electryoneales; family Electryoneaceae. Next base: position 2,725,501 of record OY769902.1, on the reverse strand, counting down.
AAGGAGCTTGGAATCCTGAAACTGCGAAGTTCGCTGAAATGTCAATAACGCTTAATCTGTAGGTCTTTTAGTATCAGTTATTGCATTTCTACAATAAGTTCAGCTTCAGTGCAACACATGCTGTAACTATTCCGAAACCGAAAATCAGGGCCGTGACTCCCGGACCTCTCAGCCTACGTCTGCAAGCAGCGCCCATGTAGTTGAAATACAATACGCCCAGCAAAATCAACGGCACCAGCGACAGATAGAAATCCGCGTTATGCCTTGTATTTTCAATAGAAAGCGCAAAGGGACCATTTACCAGTCGGAATATCATCATGGTAAACACACTGACACCGAACCAGCCGGCAAAGTTGCTCCATGGAATCCCGTACCAGCCTCGCGGTTTCTCCCACACCCACATCCCGGCATGAACCGCAACCGGATCACCGGTTAAATCCCATCCCACAAGCAGAATGGACGCGAAAAATATTGTCACAACATCCACATTAAAAACCGGTATCAGGCTCGAGCAGAGCAGACCGGAAGAAAATGTCACATACAACAAGCCCCACCACATCAATACCACGGCAACAGGAATACTGCCCGGAAGCTTTGGACCAGCTTTCTCCGTATACTGATATCTCCCGAATGGAAAACCTGTCTTCTGACCGAGAAATTCACAAACATAGGGTAATACAATGCTTATAACAGAAAATTTCAGCAACCACAACCATCCCCATTGCCAGCCGGCGTGAAGTATCACACCCAGCAACGCCGCCCAAAGTTGAACCGCATCAAACAGAAGTCCGGGTGGACGATTGACCGCTTGAAGAATCCGGTCAGACAACATGAGGATAACAACCAGGAGAGTATCAACCAGTAAAATCCAGGCGAGAACAGACATTGGGGATCAATTCACCTTGATACCATCACGCTGCAGACGTTCCGCAGTCGCTTTGGCCCATTTCCCGAAACGAGTCAGGTTTTTTACCGTAATGCCCGAGGTCATCATGGGGACTGTTCGTTCCGCACGATATACCCCCACCAGCACGGCCAGCGAGGCAAAGATCAGTGCTATAATACCCATCCTCTCAGGCTTTTTCGACCACGGCCATCTCATGACGAGGTTTTCCTTTCACAAAGCTGGATAACATTACGAAATGAATCTAGCTGCTTCTGACTCCGGGGACAAGAGTCATTCCCAACCAATCCTGATTGAACCCATGCCTCTCCCTTTATCCCCTGCATTGCTCGTTGTATCTTCCACTGTGGAATGATTCACGAGAAAAAACCTACAGGATAGATGATGAGCGCAGGAATTGGCCAGGCAGGACAGCGTGGCAGCAGTGTCCGGTCCGACGCCTGGGTTGAGATTACGATAAAGGATCAGGGCGGCATTACCTTGGATCTGACAAGCAAAGTAGATGTGCAATATGGCAAACAGAACCGTGAACTGGTTGAAGCAGGCCTGAAACATTTCGGTATTGAACACGCCCATGTCGTGGTTGAAGATCAGGGCGCAGTGCCCTTTGTCCTCATGGCACGTATTGAAACGGCAATACGCAGGGCGCTACCGGATCAGAATATGACCCCGTGGCTGCCGGTTCTGTTTACAACACCCGCCCCTTCCCTGCCGAAACAGAACCGTAGATCCCGTCTCTACCTGCCGGGTAACAGCCCGAAGTTCATGCTCAATGCTCCTTTGCACAATCCAGATGGTGTGATCCTGGATCTCGAGGATTCGGTAGCGCCTTCGGAAAAAGATGCCGCACGGGTGATGGTGCGTAACGGCTTGCGTGCCCTGGATTTCATGAATTGCGAACGTATGGTGCGGATCAACCAGGGGGAACGTGGCCTCGAAGATCTTAACTGGATCGTAACACACGGTGTGCAGCTTGTCCTGTTACCAAAAGTGGAATCACCACAGCAGGTTCAGGTAGTTGCCGATGCCATTGCTGATATCCTGAAACGTGAAGAGAAGGACTATCAGATCTGGCTGATGCCGATTATTGAATCTGCGAAAGGCGCCTGGTTCGCCTATGAAATCGCTTCGGCGCATGAGACTGTCGTATCCCTGGCAATCGGACTTGAAGACTATACCGCCGATATCGGGGCACAACGTACCAATGCAGGAACAGAAAGCTTCTGGGCACGCGCCCAGGTATTAAACGGCGCTCGTGCAGCCGGTGTCCAACCGATTGATACGGTATTTTCAGATGTATCCGATATGGACGCCCTGCGCGAATCTGTACTCGAAGCGAAATCGCTCGGTTTCGAAGGCAAAGGCTGTATTCATCCACGCCAGATCCAGGTCGTGCATGAAGGCTTTGCCCCTTCAGCCGATGAGATTGAAAAAGCGAAGAAAATCACTATTGCCTTTGAAAAGGCGGAAGCGGAAGGACTTGGCGTGGTCAGTCTTGGCAGTAAAATGATTGATCCGCCTGTAGTAAAGCGTGCTGTGCGCATTATCCGATTGGCTGAAGAAGAAGGATTGCTGCCGACAAACTGGCGCGATAATCCATAAGATAGCATTGGGGAGGAGTTGCCATGCGTAAGAGTCTTGTACTGCTGACAGGTATTATACTGCTGCTTGCGATTGGTTGTGGTGGCGGGAAAAAAGTCAACACTGAAGAAAACAAAGAGATGTTTCTGAAACGCATCTTTGAAATTCAACGGATGCCCAGCCTGGATTCCCTCTATTTCGAACATACGATGTTGAACGGAATCCAGTATGTTGATCTGGATGAAGGGGATGGCCCAGCCGCCCGTGAAGGAGATGCGGTTGTCGTAAACTACGTCCTCTGGCTTTCCAATTCGAGACGCATTGACAACAGTTATGAACGCAATGAACCTTTCGAGTTCACCATTGGAAAATCTTCGGTTATCCAGGGCTGGCATGAAGGAATTACGGGCATGCGTGTCGGCGACAAACGCTTCATGATGATTCCGGCAGAACTCGGCTATGGCTCAGGCGGAAGAGGAAAAGTGCCACCAAATGCCTCTCTTTATTTCTTCATTGAAGTGAAACAGATCAAGTAAGGAGTATACTATGCGTACCACATTTGTGGTCATCCCCTTGTTGCTGGTCGGTCTGTTGCTGGTCGGTTGCAAGGCAAAAACCGACGCAGGCACTAAGGAAGTTGAAGCGCAGGCCAAGACACAAAACGAGGAAACAACCATGACGCAGAACGATCCCCTGGTGATGCCGGATCTCGATTCATTTACCTGGCAACAAATCCAGAATGGACCAGAATACACAGTATTGAAAGAAGGAACAGGCGATCCCGTAGCCGCAGGCGCCATGACCAGCATGCACTATACCGGCTGGCTGGTTGACGGCAACCGTTTCGACAGCTCCATCCCCCGTGGTGAAGCCCTGGTCTTCAAGCTTGGCGCAGGCCAGGTCATCCGTGGCTGGGACATGGGCATCGAAGGCATGAAACGCGGCGAAAAACGCGTCCTCCGTATCCCACCGGAACTCGGTTACGGCCAGCGCGGCTATCCGCCCGTAATCCCCCAGAACGCTACCCTGATTTTCTACGTGGAGCTGGTGGATTTTAAATAGTTTCCTTAGCAAAGTCATATTCAGCGGTTCGGATCAAATGATTCGGACCGCTTTTTTTGTTCCTCGCAATTCGCCAATGCAGGCAGGGATTACATATTGCGGTATTCTTTCTGAGAGTCAAACGAGTCTACCTGTTGCGTTTCGATACGGCAGTACGTAATTTAACCATATCGTACTATGTTCAGGAGAATCAGGATGGATACCCCTTCAGCAGAAAAAAAAATACTGGCAATATCGCAGAAGCTGTTCAGTCAGTTCGGATTAAAGCGGGTTACGGTTGATGACATCGCCCGGGAAGCGCAGGTATCGAAAACAACGATCTATAAATCATATAGAAACAAGGAGGCCATCTTCATTTCGATTGTCGATCTGGAAACCGATACCATGATAGCGCGAATCAATGAATCCATCGCCGCCGCTTCAACAGTTCGGGACATGTTCTATGCTTTCCTACTAACCAAAATAAATAATATTCAGCATTTGACCAATTTTTATAAAGTAACACGTGATAGCTGGGATTATCACTGGCCTTTCATCAAGGAAGCGCGTGACCGTATGATGCTGGAGGAGCGCGCCATCATCGAAAAAATCCTGAAACATGGGAATAAAACAGGTGAAACCAGCATCGAGAATACGGCATTACTGGCGCATGTGCTGATGATTTCCCTGAAACCGGTCGAGTTTTCCTGGGCGCTGGAAGACTTCACCATTGCTACTGAAGAAATTGTTGGCCTGATGGTAGATACTTTCACCAAGGGTGTTTACAACCTGAACGGGAATACATCGCTGTGAGGATTGCGCTATGAATATTCTGCTTGTCTACCCTGAGCACCCGGACACTTTCTGGAGTTTCAAGCATGCCCTGCGTTTCATTGCCAAGAAAGCAAATGAACCTCCTCTCGGGCTGCTGACTGTTGCCGCCATGCTCCCGAAACACTGGGAGAAGAAGCTGGTTGACATGAAGGTCAGCCCTTTGCGCAACAAGGATATCGAATGGGCGGACCTGGTGTTTATCAGCGCCATGTCCATTCAGAAAGACTCGGTACGGCAGGTCATTGAACGAATTCACAGCCTTGACAGGAAAATTGTTGCAGGCGGTCCCCTGTTCATGAGTGATTATGATGAGTTTGATGATGTAGACTATCTTTTCCTGAGTGAAGCGGAAACGGTTTTCCCTGCATTCCTGCGTGATCTTAAGAATGGTACACCGAACCATATTTACAAAGCGGATGCTCCTGTTGTCCTGGCAGATTCACCGATTCCATCCTGGGAATTGTTACGCTTGAACAAGTATGCCGTGATGGATATTCAGTATTCGCGTGGTTGCCCCTACGACTGTGATTTCTGTGATATTTCCAACCTGTATGGCCGAAAGGTGCGAACGAAATCCGAGTACCAGCTACTGGATGAACTGGATACATTGTACAAGCTCGGTTGGCATGGAAGTGTTTTCTTTGTAGATGACAACTTTATCGGCAACAAAAACAAGCTGAAACGCAGTATCCTTCCCGCTATCCATGCCTGGAACCGGAAGCGTGATTTTCCCTTCACCTTCTCCACAGAATCCAGTATCAATCTTGCGGACGATCCTGAGTTGATGAAAGCCATGGTGGATGCGGGATTCGGGTCTGTATTCGTGGGCATCGAAACTGTTGAGGAGAGCAGCCTTGCCGAGTGCAACAAGGTCCAGAATCAGAACCGTGATCTGGTCGCAGCGGTACGCAGGATTCACCAAGCGGGGCTCATGGTCAAGGGCGGTTTTATCCTCGGCTTTGACAGTGACCAGGAGACCATCTTCAAACGGCTCAGCGCCTTTATCCAGGAAAGCGGAATCGTAACCGCCATGGTCGGCCTGTTGAACGCTCCCAAAGGCACACGCCTGTATCACCGTATGAAAGATGAGGGACGTCTGTTGGGCGATCATACCGGCGACAACATGGACATGACGATTAATTTCGTGCCTAAAATGGAACAGAAGGATCTGGTCAACGGTTACCGTGAAGTCCTGCAATCGATCTACAGCAGTGAGTCCTTTTACCACCGTGTAATCACCTTTTTCAAGGACTATAAACCAGCCTTGAAGAAGAAAGCATCATTCCGTTTCTCTTATATCGGGGCGTTTTTTAAATCGATATTCTTCCTGGGAATTATCGACAGGGGACGCCAGTATTTCTGGAAAATGCTGTTCGGTACGCTGGCTCATTCGCCACGTATGTTCCCCTTGGCGATCACCTTTATGATCTATGGCTTCCATTTCAAAAAGGTGATCGATAAGCAGGGATAAAATTGGATCGGAATTTTATTCTGTTTCGTCGGACCATAACCCGAGTTTCTTATCTCGGGCTTTTTTCTCGACCTCGAGGTAATTCTGCTGGTCCTCCTGCAGGGTTTCGGTGTTCACTTTGGCCAGCCCACGTTCCAGTAACAGAACGGCGAAATCCTGGTCACGGTTCTCACCACAGAGGATCGTAGCGAAGGCATTCCCATCTTCCCCGTATACGATCCCGGCAGCGGTGTTGTTGGTGGTCAGGGTAAAGACTTTCACTGCCTTGCCTTGAAGCGTCTCGATGGCAAAATCAAGCGCAACCTTGCCCCATTCCGTATCAGGGGCCGGCGCTGTTATTCCGGTGATATGAGTTTTCCAGTCACCGAAACGGAGGAAATCACCCGCCATGACCTCATCCACGGTCAGGACATTCGCGAAAGACACGATGGGCAACAAACAGAATAGCAGCAGTCCCAGGAGCACGTTCTTGTGTTGACGATGTACCTGCATAGCCACTCCTCCCTTGCTAATGATCCATTGCATCAGGCATGATGGATCGAACCACTTACTCACCCGGCTCCAGGTGCTGGTGGGAAATTCCCGGTAAGGATCCTTGTGATAATTATCCCAGTCACCCCTCCCGGAACACCTTTATTATTGTACGCACAATGAGTACTAATTGCAGGAATGAAAAGGAATTGCTTTTAACGCTAAGAGGCTTCTTTCCATTCCCGCACTCCATGTCACCCTCAACCCCACTGTCATCCCCGGTCTACATGTCATCCTTTTTACACATGTCATCCCCATATAGCATGTCATCCTCATATAACCAGTCATCCCCATATAGCTTGTCATCCTCATATAGATTGTCATCCCCGGCTCGAACGGGGATCTCGAGACCGGTGCGCCAATACCCGACACTATGTCATCCCCGGCTCGAACGGGGATCTCGAGACCGGTGCGCCAATACCCGACACTATGTCATCCCCGGCCCTCCCCTATGTCATCCCCGGCTCGAACGGGGATCTCGAGACCGGTGCGCCAATCCTAACGACATGTCATCCCCAGTCCTCCGCTATGTCATCCCCGGCTCGAACGGGGATCTCGAGACCGGTGCGCCAATACCCGACACTATGTCATCCCCGGCTCGAACGGGGATCTCGAGACCGGTGCGCCAATACCCGACACTATGTCATCCCCGGCCCTCCCCTATGTCATCCCCGGCTCGAACGGGGATCTCGAGACCGGTGCGCCAATCCTAACGACATGTCATCCCCAGTCCTCCGCTATGTCATCCCCGGCTCGAACGGGGATCTCGAGACCGGTGCGCCAATCCTAACGACATGTCATCCCCAGTCCTCCGCTATGTCATCCCCGGCTCGAACGGGGATCTCGAGACCGGTGTGAGGATGTCAAAAGAACATATCATACAAATCGCTCCATTCCGGATTATCCTTTTCAATCAATTCTATTTTCCACGCCCTGTCCCATTTCTTGAGTCTCTTTTCCCTGCGGATGGCATCATCAACTCTGTGATGTTCTTCGAAATAGACTAGCTTGGATACATTGTACTGCTTCGTAAACCCCTCAATCATTTTCTCTTTGTGCTCATGCACACGTCTGACAATATCATTAGTGATCCCTGTATAGAAAACCGTATGCCGGTCATTGGTCAGGATGTAAACGTAATACATAACAAATTCCCTTTCTGTTGATTAGGTCTTTGCTCGACATCGCTCGAGATCCCCGTTCAAGCCGGGGATGACATAGTGGAGGGCCGGGGATGACAGGGTGGTCGAGGATGACATAGTGGAGGGCCGGGGATGACAGGGTGGTCGAGGATGACATATAGGTCGGGAATGACTTGTAGAGACAAGCATGGCGTGGAAGACAATGCCAATATCATGAAACGCTTCACCCTCCCCCATACTTCCCTTTCAAATCTGCGAGGAACCTCAGCGCTTCGAGGGGCGTCATGTTATCCAGGTCGGCCTTGGCGATCTCGTCACGCAGGGCGCGTTCTTCTTTCGTGAACAGGGTCAGTTGCAGGGGATCATCGTTGGAAGGGACAGCGTCGGTTTGCGGACGGCGTCCCTTGTGTGGCAGGTTGTTCGGTGTGATGTCACTCGCTTCCAGTGCGGCGAGGACTTCCTTGGCACGGTCAATCACCTTCTGCGGCAGTCCGGCGAGGCGAGCTACCTGGATACCGTAGCTGGCTCCGCTCACCCCGGCTGCGATTTTGCGCAGGAAGATGACACGGTCGCCCCATTCCTTCACCTGCACATGCAGGTTAAAGACACGGTCCAGTTTGTGTTCCAGCTCGGTCAGTTCGTGGTAATGGGTCGCAAACAGGGTTTTCGGCTTGGCGCCGCCGGGGTAATCATGCAGGTATTCCACAATCGACCAGGCCAGTGACAGGCCATCGAAGGTGCTGGTTCCACGTCCAATCTCGTCCAGCAGAATCAGGCTTTTGCCGGTCGCGTTGTGCAGGATATTGGCTGCTTCGTGCATCTCGACCAGGAAGGTACTCTCCCCCGCGGCGAGGTTATCCGACGCGCCCACACGGGTGAAAATCCGGTCGGTGATCGGGATCTCGGCACGTTCCGCCGGGACAAACAGCCCGGCCTGCGCCATCAGGATAATCAAGCCAACTTGACGCAGGTATGTCGATTTCCCGCCCATGTTCGGCCCGGTCACCAGTGCGATAGAGCGTTTGTCACTGTCGATATCCAGATCATTGGCGACAAACGAATCCCCGACCGGGAGCAGGTTCTCGACCACCGGATGACGGCTCTTCACCAGCAGGAGACGGCTGTCCTCACGGATCACCGGACGAGTGTACCGTTTCTCAACCGCGATCTCTGCCGCCGCTGCCAGGAAATCCAGAAGGGCCAGCACACGAGCGTTGAACTGGATCTTGCCCGCATAGTGGGTGATGTCCATGCATAGCTGGTCGAACAGCTCCTTCTCCAGCACCAGCATACGTTCTTCGGCGGTCAGAATCTTGTCTTCCCATTCCTTCAGGTCAGGCGTGATAAAGCGTTCGGCATTGACAAGCGTCTGCTTTCGGATATAGTGTTCCGGCACCTTGTCCAGGTTTGCCTTCGATACCTCGATATAGTATCCGAACACCTTGTTGTACTTGATACTCAGGCTGTTGATACCGGTAGCTTCGCGTTCCTCCTGCTGCCGTGACAGGATATACTCTTTCCCGCCACGCGCCACCCGACGAAGCTCATCCAGTTCTTCATGGTAGCCTTGTCGAATCGCTCCGCCCTTGGCCAGCATGGCCGGAGGTTCATCCGCAACCGCCCTGCTCAACAGGTCAACCAACTCATCCAGCGTATCGAGCGCCGTAGCCGCCTGGGATAGCGCGTCAGCCTGGGCGTTTCGTTGAACGTGGTCACGAATACCCGGAATGGCCAGCAGAGTTTCTCGCAACGCCGCCAAGTCACGTGGATTGGCGCGCATGGCAGCAATACGACCGACAAGACGTTCCAAATCCGCCAACTCACGGAATCGTTCCCGCAGTCCACGCCGGAATTCGGTATTCTCGACCAGGTCTTCAACCGCGTCATGACGTCTTTCAATGGATGCTTTGTCCAGTAAAGGACGCAACAGGTTCAGGATAAACTGACGGCGTCCGAACGGGGTAACAGTGCGGTCGATATGGAAAAGCAGTGTGCTGGTGCGGTCCGATCCCCACAATGGCTCTACCAGCTCCAGATTGCGGCGTGTGGAAGCATCCAACAGCATGACATCGTCGAGCGGCAGACGTGACAGCCCCTTGATATGTTCTGGGTCGACACGCAGGTTCTCACGCACATAATGCATCACCGAACCCGCCGCGCCGATAGCCGCCAGGTCGTCCTCCACCCCGAATCCTTTCAGACTTCTCACCTTGAAATGTTCGATCAGGGTGTCGCGTGCGAATTGAGTCTCGAAAATCCACGGCGGCAGCAGGGTCCGCATCACCCCGGTGGGCAACAGCTCTTTGAAGTCATCGCGTTGATCATCGGGCATGATCACTTCCGCCGGATACACCAGGTCCAGCAGGTCACGCACCTGGTCAAACGGCACCGAAGCCGCGGTGAACTCGCCGGTCGTAGCGTCACAGAATGCGATCCCGGCCTTCTTTTCCAGCTTCACCACTCCAGCGAGGAACTGGTTTTTTCCTGAATCCAGGGCCTGTTCGCAAAAGTTTGTGCCTGCAGTGACGATCTGGACAATATCACGTTTGACCAGTCCCTTGGCCTTCTTCGGGTCTTCCACCTGCTCCACGACCACGACACGATAGCCCGCGCGGGTCATCTTGGCGAGGTACGTCTCGAGCTGATGATGGGGGAAGCCAGCGAGAGGAGTGCCGGCATCTTCACCCTTGCCGTGATTGCGACGAGTCAGAGTGATGCCGAGGACTTTGTGGGCGGTTTTGGCGTCCTCGTGGAACATCTCGAAGAAATCCCCCATGCGGAAGAAAATCACATCTTCCGGGTACTGCTTCTTGATTTGACGGTACTGCTGCATCATGGGGGTCGCCACTACACTCTCCTCACTTGTTGGATTCACAAGATATACAGGATTTCTCCAGGATTCACAGGATAATGACTCAATATACAGGATGCCAAGGATATTAAGTATGATAAGGATAAAAGGTATTATGAGTAATATGTAAAACCAGTATCTTGAAGCTCACCTCGACCAATTAACGAATCAACAATAGGTTTATATAAGGAACAGATTTTTGATCCTTCTAAATTATTTCTCAATGAAAATGTAAATTCTTTCAATCTTTGCATATTTAAAGCATCATCATATCTTTCTTGTTCCATACGCATACCAATCCTTTGTGCATTATAAATTACTTCACGCAAACTCATATTCCTCGCTTCTTCCAAAAATCTCGAGAACTCAATAGCTATACTTGGCATGTTAATCTCCCATAGTCAATCTCTTAAACAACTTAAAATATCTTTATCCTGTTAATCCTTCACATCCTGTTCATCCTGTAAATCTTCTTGAGTATCTTGCTACTTTATCAGAGTAACTCGCCGTAAGCTGGTTTCGGTGCCCGCTTCAAGCCTGATCCAGTACATCCCGCTCGGCAGCGTCGCACCCGCTTCCCAGCTAAGGATATGATGTCCCGCACTGACACTCTGGTTCAGCAGTGAAGTTACTTCACGTCCCAACACATCGAACACCGTCATCTTTACTGTACCCGCTGACGGGAGTCCGAAACGAATGGTGACCGTGGAGTTGAACGGGTTCGGATAGGCATCGGTGATGGATGCGACTGTCGGTAACGCCGCTTCTGCATCGTCATCAACCCATATTGGCGGCTCCAGCAACAAGCCGAAGCGCTCATCACATTCAACAGTATCCTCCCCACTAATCGCCAGGACTCGCCACCAGAAAGGCTGGAAGATATTCGGATTATCAACCAGGCCCTCCAGCACGTAGGGGTCCATCATGTAAGTCGTATCGGTCAAGTCTTCAACGACAAGAGTGCTGCCGGCATTTACAGGGTCAACTTCAAAGGTATAATGAACCTCATCACCGGGATCGAGATCGACTGATTCCTCCCAGTAGAAGTTCAGCGTTTCCATATCCACAGTAACCGTATCAAAATCTTCCGGTTCCAGCAATGCGAAATGGGACGGCGGGTGGTTGACCGCGTCATACTGGACAAAGGTGATCCAGTCCGGACCGGGCACAGGAACCGCTGCAATATCCGCATCCGGTTGATAAGCCAGCATAGCGGCCGATCCCGGGTACTCACTATGGACATCACCTTTGTGTACCATGCCGGGGATGTCGCCATTGGCAGCCGTCATCACAACCGCATCACCGAAATCATCTACCGCAACCCCGGTGATAGCGCCATAGGCCGCGTAACTGTCCGAACCGGAAACAGCGCCCGATTCTTCATCCACATAGTACAGGTTGGCGTTGGAAATGTCGCCAATCAGGAAACGCTCATTGAAACCGTCATACGCTACCCGAAGCGGATGCGCCCCCACACCATATGTTCCAATCGTGTTGCTGCTCGCACCATCCAGCTCGATATAGGAATAGGTGTAGTCGTTGTTGTTGGTTACAACCGCACGTGTACTGGCATCATTAATCGCCACCTGCAGTGGAAAATCACCAGTCGGAACCGTCGCCACTACTGTACGAGTATCTGTATCGATCACTTTAAGCACGTCATCAAATGATGCACAAACCAGCAGGTATTCGCCATCAGGGGTTACGGCTATCTGGCTACCTACGCCATAGCTGGACCAGTTCACGCCGATCGTACCACAGGCAACTGTTCCAACTGCCGAACTGTTCGCGCCATCCAGCGCGATGAATGTGATCGTGTTGTCTGATACGTTGGAGATGTAAGCGTATTCACCGTCCGGGTCCATGGCGATACACATGGGGCGTTGGCCGCAGGGAACTGTGGTCACCTGCATCAACAAATCCAGATCAATGATATGCGCGTTGTTGCTGTTGAATCCGCAGATCACCGCGTAGGCGTCATCGGGCGTAATCGCGACATCCTGCACACGGTCGCCGATATAGAGTGTAACAAGTGTCTCCATCGTTTCCAGGTCAATGATGGTAGCGTTATCGCTGATCACATGAGTTGCCACTGCGAGGGAACCATCTGATGTGATCGCCACACGACGCGGACCATCAGCTTCCGGGTTCTCCCCGGCAACCAGGCTGTTATCGAAGGTGATGGACGCCGGGTTGGTGAAGTCGTAGACATACATGACTTCATCGGTCAACGGTGAAAGCCCTACACAAATCTCGTCTACAGGCGATACAGTTCCGGTCCACTGCGAATAGCCCCAGTAGGAACCCAGAATGCTTTCCGTGTCAAAGTCAAGAATGGAAAAACGGTACTGACCGCTGACCACATGGCTATGGTCGGCATTTACACCGATCCAGAACGCAGTGTAGGTCTGATCGAAGTAGGTAATATCGTTATCCGTGAAGTCAATCATGGCGCTTACATTGCCGCCGACACCGAGATAGCACTTGCTGCCATCATCATTGACACCAATCTGGTAGGTGGACAGTGAATGCCCTGTACAAACCGCGGAATCGGTAATGGCATATGTTTCAAGATCAATCTGATACGCAGTTGCCGTGCTGTTTTCGCTATTGGCAGCGATCAATGTGGAGCCATCACCGGAAACAGCCATCGCCAGGATATTTGCCAGTCCCGTAATGCTGTCCGCCAGCTCACCACCTTCAAAATCGTAAATCCAGATCGCCTCCTCACGGTTGGAGAACATCACATGCTCTGTGCCCGGGACATACAGGAAATCCAGGAATTTGATCATGTTCCGGCCGCTCTCTGAATTCCAGGAATAGGAAATCAACGAAAACGGGACATTCTCGATAGTATTCAACAAGGTGAGGTTTTCCAGGTCAATCACTTCCAGGGTGTTATCAATATCCGTTGCGACTAACGCACGGGCGCCGTCATCCGTGACATGGACAATCCAGGGTTGTTCGCCCGTAGGAATAATGGCAGCCGTGGAATAATCATCCAGATCAATAATCCAGACACTATCAGCAAAAGCGCACGGCACAATGGCATACTCATCCGTGCAGGCGATGTAACAGGGATAGTTGCCTACACTGATGTTTTCCAGCAATTCCATGTTCTCGACATTGTAGACGCTGATATTGTTGGTCACCCTGTTGGTCAGGAGCACACGAGCGCCGTCAGTGGAAAAGGCCACCTGCCCCATGAAATCACCCTCGGGGTCTGTTCCCGGATCAAATTCAGTTACGGTTTCATCAAGGTTGGCACGATTCGCAACCCCCGGGAAAAGATCCAGCCAGGTGGTCCCCTGCTCTACCAACTGCCAGCCTTCTTCAGGCAGATCGCCCGTTTCGGAAACGGGTTGCGCAAACAAGACAGTACTGGCGGACAAAGCGACCAGGATACAAAGCAATAAGATGCGAGAACGAAGCATGCTGACCTCCATGAATTTCGAGAATCTGGATCAATTGAATAAAATAGGCAACAAATCCGGCGAACGGGAGGGAAAACGAGCAGGGCAAATAACATTTCCATATTTTCTCTTACCTGTTGATGCTATTGAATTTATTATTTTTCAGTACAATATGTCTTACCTCCCTTATTCCTCTTGCATGCTTTATGACTTCGGTTTAGCTTACGCCTGATAGAGGATGCCGTATCCCCGTTGGCATCAGATGGCACGGAGGCAAGCATGAGTGGCAGTAGCAAAAAACATCTTTTATGCATTACATCTCTGGTCGGCTTCCTTTTCCTGGCTGCCCTGCTGGTAAACGGCTGTGGCGGCGCAGAAAGTGAAATGGAAGAAGTCGTTAGCCAGATCGAGGCGAAAGTTGACAAGATTCTCGAAATAGCAAGCCAGGCGGAAGCCGGAGAATTGGGCGAAGAAGACGCCAATCGGTACATTGAAACCATCAGCAACGAAATTGTTGAACTGGAAAAGAGATTTAACGCGCTGGCAGATGAGCTGGAAGGTGAACTGACTGACGAGAAAAAAGCGCAGTACGGGCTTCGAGTTGTAGTGGCGCTGGCTAAACTAAACGGAGTCTGAGTCGTTTGATTAGTAAAGCACGATCTCACAAATTATACTGAAGCATCGAATTACGATTGCATGTTGACAAGTGATTTTGTAGTTTTCGCGCGGTAACGCGATAAAGAACAAAGAAAAGAGAGTGAACGATGAAGACGAAGCTGTCCAGATTTGCTGCCATCCATCGCCTGGTAGTATTTACGTTGCTTGCAAGTGCATTGCTTTTCGCTACTGTCGGTTGTGGCGGCCCAAAACGTGAGATGGAAAAAATCTCGAACAAACTGAGTGAAAAAATCTCTTCAGCCAACAACACATTGCGCCTGCTGGACGATGGCATGATGGAATCCGGCCCCGCAAATGCCAAGCTGGATCAGATCGCTTTTGAAATTGACAGCCTGGAAGCTATGTTCAATGATGCGATGGAACGCGCCTACGGCAAGATTCCGGAAGAAGAAATCAACATCCTTAGAACGCAAAAAGAAGAAATCATGGTGCATAATCCCTTGTGATCCTATTTCGCAATTGTGAACATTCAACCCGGGTCGTCAGGTCCGGGTTTTTTCTTTGCCTCACGGAATTGCAAGAATAACAACAGGGATTCACAGGATGAACAGGATGGTTAAGGATAATAGGTTCCTCGCAAGAATTTGTGCATCCGGGCAAAGTTGTGGCAGGTCTTGACGCGACATTCCGTTTTCGGCTTTCGCAATGTATTTCTAAGTGCACATGATACTGAAACCACCTCTCGTCCTGTTATTGTCGCGTTGTGACCTGCCACCGGTATCAGCACTCTCGCTGTCGTCAGGTCACAACGTGATGCCTGATGACGATCTATCATGCGAAATAGCAGCTGTGAAGTCGGACAGGTGTCTGAAATTGCGGAGAAGAACAAGAAAAAGGCATCACGTCAAGACCTGACGAAACGTGCTCGTCGATAATATGCACAAATTCTTGTGAGCAGCCTTTATCTTTCTTATTCTTTTCTTTTCTTTTCTTTTCTTATGTTTTTCTTTCTTTGCGTCTTTGCGTCTTTGCGTCTTTGCGTGAGACAAGAGAGAAAAATCCCGCCTGGAAATACCAGACAGGATCGAAGAATCACAATACTATCGTACCCCGAGACTTACTCTTCTTTCGGTTCAGGTGTTGCCGCAGGAGCATTTGCCGGCGCAGAAGCAGGCATTTCTCCGCCCTGTTGCTTCGCTTTCATGAACACCTCGAACAGGTCAATCGGCACCGGGAAAATGGTAGTCGAGTTGTTCTCAGCGGCCACTTCGACAAGCGTCTGCAAGTATCGAAGCGTTAATGCCATTGGGTTGGTTGACATCACCGCCGCAGCTTCCGACAGTTTCTGCGATGCCTGGAACTCACCTTCAGCCGCAACAATCTTGGCTTTCCGGACACGTTCCGCTTCTGCTTCCGCCGCCATCACCCGCTTCAATTCATGGGTCAGGTCCACATGCTTGATTTCAACTGTGGAAACCTTCACTCCCCAGGCATCGGTGTGTTTATCAATGATCTCCTGCAAACGGCTGTTGACCTGCGTCAGGTCGTCCAGCAATGTTTGCAACTGAGTCTCACCGATCACGGCACGAAGCGTGGTCTGCGCAATCTGAACCGTGGCCTGGTAATAGTTCTCCGCCGATAGAATGGCACGGTTCGGATCGAGTACCCGGAAATAAATAACCGCATTGACCTGCACGGACACATTGTCCTTGGTCAGCAGGTCCTGCGGTTGAACATCAATCACCTGAATCCGGGTCGAGACACGCCGTACCTGATCGATAACCGGTATGATAAATACCAATCCCGGTCCTTTTGCCCCGATGATACGACCCAGTCTGAAGATAACCAGACGTTCGTACTCCTTTACCACCCTGATCGCTGACATAAGAATGCCGATCACGATGATAACCGGGACGATACCCAAGCCTAGCAGGAATTCCATGCGTGCCTCCTTATCCGGCAATTTACCGGATGGCCGCAAGCTCCTCGACCAGCCGGTCCATATCCTGTTTGGTACGCTTCTCGGTTACTGCCACCAACAGGTCATTCTCCATCTCCGGGAAGAAACGGTCCAAACGGATGCCCGGGAAGATTCCCTTCGCTTCCAGTTTGCTGACCACATCCCTGGCCGGAATTGGAGTCTTCACGACAAATTCATTGAAGAACGGATGATCGTACGCCATTGCATACCCATCCAGCGCCTTGATCTGATCATGCAGGTAATGCGCCTTATGGTAACACAGCTCCGCGACCTGCTTGAAGCCCTCTTTGCCTATCAGCGCCATGTGAATCACGGCGGTCAGGGCGTTAAGACCTTCGTTGGTGCAGATGTTGGACGTTGCTTTGCCTCGACGGATATGCTGTTCACGCGTTTGCAGGGTCAGCACAAATCCGCGTTTGCCTTCCACATCCGTGGTCTGGCCAGCGATACGGCCCGGCATCTGACGCATCAGCTTGGTAGTCGTAGCGAAAACACCCAGGTACGGCCCACCGAAGCCCATCGGGTTACCCAGGCACTGCCCTTCACCCGTTACGATATCAGCGCCGAACTCGCGCGGAGTTTTCAACATGCCCAGGCTGACCGGGTACATGCTGACACCCACAACTGCGCCGGCATCGTGTGCGATCTGCGTCAGTGTTTCTGCATCCTCAAGCACGCCGAAGAAATTCGGTTGCGCGAACAGGAACACGGCCGCATCATCACCCAACGCGTCCTTCAGCATTTCAGGTTCCGTACGTCCCTTCACGACGGGCAGGAACTCGAGATTGATGTCTGACGTCGTCGCATAAGTACGTAACACCTGCAGGTAATGCGGGTGAATCCCCAATGAAGCGACAATACGGGTGCGTTTGCGCTGCGAACGAAGGCCCAGCAACATCGCTTCGTTCAAAGCTGTAGCGCCATCATAAATACTGGCGTTGGCCACATCCATACCGGTGATGTCACAGATGACAGACTGGTATTCGTAGATGGCCTGCAGGGTTCCCTGCGAAACTTCCGGCTGATACGGCGTATACGCGGTGTACCATTCGCTGCGTGATGTCAACGCGCTGACACCGGCCGGGATAAAGTGGTCGTAACTGCCACCACCGAGAAAACTGATGCTGTCTGTTGCACTACGGTTTGCGCTCGCCAGGACATCCATGGCTGTACGGGTTTCCAGCTCGGACAACCCTTCCGCCATATCCAATCCTTCGGTCAACCGTATGTCTTCCGGAATTGCCCGAATCAGATCTTCGAACTTTTCAACTCCGATCGCCTTCAGCATCTCGGCGATCTGGGCATCCGTGTGCGGCACATAGGCCATAGGTCTGTGCTCCTGACCCGTTTGTACCGGGTTTGTTCTGGTATCCAAAACGGGTTATAGAGTCCTTGCCGACTCTAAACCCGTTGCGGATGATCCAAATTCAACCCGGAGGAGTTTCCTCCGGGTTAAAACTTATGCGATGTGCTGCCCGTAAGCTTCGGCGTCCATCAGGCCGTCAAGTTCGGTCTTGTCCGAAACCTGGACCTTGACAAACCAGCCTTCACCGTAAGGATCCTGGTTGACTGTTTCCGGAGCGTCATCGAGCTTCTCGTTGATCTCGATAACCTTGCCGGAGATCGGCGCGTATACGTCCGCCACAGTCTTTACCGCTTCAATTGAGCCCATGGTATCGCCCTGGCCGAATTCTTCGTCTACTTCCGGCAGTTCGAGGAATACCACGTCACCCAGTTCACCCTGTGCGTAATCCGTAATCCCAATCGTGGCGATATCGCCATCGAGCTTCACCCATTCATGATCTTCGGTATACTTCAGGTTGTTTGGTACATCGGCCATGATCGTCTCCCTTCACACAAAGAAAAATGGTCCCTTTGTCCGAGACTCCAGTTTTACTTGTTACTTCTCCCTGCAAGATACTTCGGCATCCAGCCCTCTAACCACATGGTAGAGACATCCCCGGAATTAAATTCCTCGCTGTCCATCAAGGCCAAATGCAGTGGAATCGTTGTCGGAACACCTTCAATAATAAACTCTTGCAATGCCCAGCGCATTTTTCTGATCGCTTTTTCACGATCCTCATCGTGAACCACCAGTTTTGCGATCAGGGAGTCATAATGCGGCGGTATGCGATATCCCTGGTAAGCATGGCTGTCAACTCGGACTCCAAACCCGCCGGGAACATGGTAGCTCTCAATCTGTCCAGGAGCCGGCAGGAAGTTTTTATCCGGATTTTCCGCATTGATACGGCACTCAATCGCATGCCCGCGAACTTTGATATCTTTCTGCTTGTAGGAAAGCTTTTCGCCTGCCGCAACTCGGATCTGCTCACGGATCAGGTCAGTTCCGGTAACCATTTCAGTGACCGGGTGCTCTACCTGAATTCGTGTATTCATCTCCATGAAGTAGAATTCGCCACTCTTGTCCAGCAGGAATTCTACTGTTCCGGCGCCGACATAGTTGACACCAAGCGCCGCTTTCGCAGCAGCATCACCCATCGCTTTGCGGATCTCAGGCGTCACAGCCGGTGAAGGACTCTCTTCGATCAACTTCTGGTGCCGACGCTGAATCGAGCAATCACGTTCCCCGAAATGGACCACGTTGCCATGCTGGTCCGCCATGATCTGGATTTCCACATGGCGAGGCTGAAGGATGTACTTCTCCATGTACACTTCGGGATTGGAGAAGGCGGCTTCCGCTTCGGCACGGGCCATTTCGTAGCTGGATTCCAGGGCGTCTTCGCTGCGTGCGATTCTCATCCCACGTCCGCCGCCACCGGCGCTGGCCTTCAGGATCACCGGGTAACCAATTTCCTCGGCCAGCTTGCGTGCATGCTCCAGCGACGTGATCGCACCATCACTTCCAGGCGTAATCGGCACCCCGGCATTGGTCATGGTCGTGCGCGCCAGGGATTTATCGCCCATGCGGCTGATCGCATCCGGAGATGGGCCAATGAAGACAAAATTGCTTTCATCGCAGATTTCTGCGAATTCAGCGTTTTCCGCCAGGAAACCATACCCGGGATGAATAGCATCCGCACCGGTAATCTCGGCGGCGGATATGATTCTCCGGTAATCCAGGTAACTCTGGTTGGAAGGCGCACGTCCGATACAGACCGCCTGGTCCGCGAACTTGACATGCAGGGCATCGGCATCCGCTTCACTGTAAACAGCTACGGATTTAATGCCCATCTCCTGGCAGGCCCGGATGACACGAAGCGCGATTTCCCCACGATTGGCTATCAGGATTTTGGAAAACACGTTATGCCTTTGGGTCGATTAGGAACATTACCTGGCCGAACTCTACCGGTTCCTCATTCTCGCAGAGAATGTCAACAACGGTACCGGTCGCATCCGCCTCGATCTCGTTCATCAGCTTCATCGCTTCCACGATGCACAGGGTTTGCCCCTGTTTCACCTTGTCACCAACCTGTACATAAGGATCGGCATCGGGGGACGGGGCACGGTAAAATGTCCCGACCATCGGCGATTTTACTTCGTGATATTGAGCTGTTTCCTTCTTCTCCACTACCGTTTCCGCTGCCAGTGCAGCCTGTACGGGCGCTGCGGGCTGGGCAGGAATGGTGACCGTGGCCGGAGCAGCTACCTGCTGAATTTCAACAATTTTCGGCTGCGGCTTCAGGATACGGAGCCTGGTCCCTTCCTTCTCAAGCTCCAGTTCCTGGATCTCGCTGGCTTCCACCAGCTTTACCAGTTTCCGTACTTCTGACCAATCCATGAAGTACTCCCTGTGATGTGCTGTGTTAAATACGGGTTTACTTCTTCACCCGTTCGAGATACTCATCAGTGCGGGTATCAACCTTGATGAACTCACCCACATCCACAAACAACGGCACCTGCACAACCGCTCCTGTTTCCAGGGTGGCCGGCTTGGTGGTGTTGGAGACGGTATCTCCCTTTACGCCCGGCTCGGTCTCAGTTACTTCCAGGACCATGAAGAATGGCACTTCTACGATCAGCGGAGTATCGCCTTCGAAAAGAACCTTGTACTCTTCACCATCTTTCAGATACTTGATGACATCATCACCCAGCATCTCGCGGTCCAGGTAAAACTGTTCGTAGGTTTCCCCTTCCATGAAGACATAATTGTCGCCTTCCTGGTACAGGTACTGCATTTGACGTGCGACTACACGCACTTCTTCCACCTTTTCACCAGCGCGGAAGGTATTGTCAATAACGCGACCGGTTACGATGTTCTTCAGCTTGGTGCGTACAAACGCGCCGCCCTTACCGGGCTTCACATGCTGAAACTCTACGATAATAAACGGATCACCACTGAAACGGATGACCATGCCGTTGCGGAAATCGGCCGTATTGGCCATAACTCTACCTCTTCACTTCGTTTATGGTTGTAGTAGAACTTTTTGCTGAAACTCGCAATCGCTGTGCTGATACTCCCACTTGCATCGCAGCCGTCAGGTCACACGCACGAAAAACGTGTGCGCAAGATCTGACGGAACATTTAAATCCAGCAATATCAGCTCTTGCCGTCATGTTGTGTCAGATCTACCTGCAAGTTGTGTCAGGTCTTGCCGACACGTTGTGTCAGGTCTTGCGACGCGAAGCGGCGTGTGACCTGACACCAGCCATATAAAGGAAAGTACCTGGTGTCTCTATTCGAACAACGATTCCTGGATTCCATCATCTGAATTACTTTGCTCAAGCAACACCCGGAACTCATCTTCGTCTAACACTTTTACCCCCAACTTCTGCGCCTTCTCAAGCTTACTTCCGGCGCCGGGGCCTGCGATCACATAATCGGTTTTCTTTGATACTGACGAGGTTACACTCGCACCTAACGTACGCAGTTTCTCACCAGCTTCCTGGCGCGTCATGCTTTCAAGCGTTCCGGTAAGCACAAACGTCTTACCCTTCAACACCTGCTTTGTTTCATCAACGATATCATCTTCACTGCCGAAATTGACGCCTGCTTCGCGCAATGCCTCAATTTCTTTCAGATTGGCTTTGCGGCTGAAGAAGTCATGCAGACTCGCTGCGATGACGGGGCCAACCTCATCAATATTCACAAGAGTATCAGGATTCGATGCTGCGTCCATGAGACGGTCGAGGGTGCCGAATTGTCTCGCGAGTACACGAGCTACTCCGGCCCCAACGTGCCGAATACCCAAAGCAAACAATACCCGGGCTAACGGACGCTCTTTCGATTTCTTAATATTATCAATAAGTTTCTGTGCAGACTTCTCCTTAAAACCGGGAAGTTGCACAACTTGCTCAAACTGTAGAGTATAAAGATCACTGGGCCGTGAAACCAGCTCTTTCCCCTCAAATAGAGTCCCAGCCTCTTCCGGGGGATTCATCAGCAAATCGATCGTCCGTGGTCCCAGCCCCTCGATATCCATAGCGCCACGGCTGATGAAATGCGTCAACCTTCCCTTCCGCATGGCAGGACAGGCTACATTAACACAGCGGCGAACAACTTCATCTTCCGGTTTAACCAGCTCCTCACCACATTCCGGACAATGCGCCGGAGGAGAATATTCACCCGGCTCTTCCCCTTCGGCCAGGCTGATCACCTTGGGGATGACATCACCGGCTTTTTCGATAATGACGCGCCGCTGTGGACCAAGTTTTAACCGTTCGATCTCTTCTTCATTGTGGAGGGTGGCGCGTCGGATCGTTGACCCGGCCAGGAACACCGGCTCAAGCTCGCCGACCGGTGTTATCGCCCCGGTGCGCCCCACCTGGTGCGTGATCTGGTACAAAAGTGTTTCCGCCTGACGTGCCTTGAATTTATACGCTATCGCCCAGCGTGGTGTCTTGGCAGTCGCACCAAGCTGATCATGCGCGGCAAGATCGTTTACCTTGATGACGATACCATCCATGTCGTAGGGAATCTCATCACGTTCCCGTTCAAGCTTGTCCCAGAACCGCTGAATTCCTTCCACATCGGTTACAAATTCCCACGGCTGCACCACCGGGAATTGCATCTCTTCCAACGCTCGCATACGGTCTGCGTGTGTCGGTGGCGCCCAGTCCGCATCGGTAATTAACTCATAAACCCAGATCCGGATATTGCGTTCGGCGACCTTGGATGAATCCAGCAGTTTCATCGATCCGGCGGTCGCGTTACGTGGATTGGCGAAGACCTGCTGACCTTCTTCCTGGCGTTTTTCGTTCAGCTTGTCGAAATCGGCACGGTTCATATATACTTCGCCACGAACCTCGAAGGACTGCCCCACTCCCGGCCCTTTTCGCACTTCCAGCGGATAGCCACGCACTGTCTTCAGGTTCACGGTGATGTTATCGCCCTCGGTACCGTCACCACGAGTAGCGCCCAGAACCATGATACCGTTCTCATAATGCAGGGTGACCGCGATACCATCCACCTTGGGCTCAACGGTATACTCGACAGAGTCAACCTCCAGCCCCTCACGCACCCGCCGTTCAAATTCGCGTACTTCGTCCAGGTTGTACGTATTGGCCAGGGACATCATGGGACGGGCATGCCGATAGGTCTCGAACTGATCGGAAATCCGTCCCCCAACACGATTGCTCGGGCTGGATGGACCTACCCAGTCCGGGTGAGCTGCCTCGAGATCAAGCAGTTCACGGTACAGCTTGTCATACTGCTGATCCCCGATCTCCGGCTGGTTCTTGACGTAGTACAGGTAATCGTGCCGTTCTATGGCCGATACCAGGTCATCGTATCGCTTTTTGTCGTTGTTGTTGCTCATGTTTGCCTTGCCGAATTCTGTAAGACTCGAAATGTAGGAAGGATGGGTTTTGCTGGCAAGAGGTCTGTCAGCGATTCGGGCCTTTCGCAGTTTGGACTCACAGGATGTAAGGTCGTCTCACAGGATGCAAGGATACAAGGATTTCAAGGATGACAGCAAGATTCTACAGGATGGAAAGGATATGAAGGATAAGACAGGATAAAAACCTTTCTTTAATGATAATTCAAAAATACAAAATTTTTCTTGTTAATCTTAGTATATCAAACAGATAAACACTTATCTTTATAGTTTAGCTCAAAACAACTTTACAACTTTACAACTTTACAACTTTACAACTTTACAACTTTACAACTTTACAACTTTATAACTCCCGGCCAGGCATGGCCAGGCTACTTTCATTACCTTCTTTACTTTCTTTACTTTTTTTTACCTTTTTTACCTTCTTTACCTTCTTTACTTTAATACCCTCCTCGCCCCGACATACCGTTTCTTGTAATAAGGACTGTCCAGATCATCAATAGTGACGCCGTCCGAGTTGGACACATGGGTAAACTTCCCAGCGCCCAGGTACACCCCGACATGCGATACACCACGTCCGTTCGTATTAAAAAAGACAAGGTCGCCCCGCCGCAGGTTCCCCTTGGAAACAGCTACGCCGGACTTGTACTGAAGCGAGGAGGTGCGTGGGATGGTGACCCCGTACACATTCTTCATCAACGCGACCGTATACCCGCTGCAATCCACTCCACCACGAGTGTTGCCGCCCCAGCGATAAGGTGAGCCCCACCAGGTATCAATTTCGCGGGTCAGTTTGTCCTGCGCGTATGGCCCTGATGTTTTGTTGGCAGTTGCAGACGATCCCTGATGCCCGCTCCCTCCGGGTGTCGCCGGTGTGGTTTTTCTGTCGCTTGCTGAACCGCTTCTGTCCTGGGAAGGAGTCGATTTTTTTCCATTGGGGCGAGTACGATTGTAAGCCGGATCAGGTTTCAGTCCTGCGCACCCGGCCAGGAAAGCCGTGAGCAGCAACAACAGGGCCAAACGGCGAACCGATATGTACGCCGCCCTATTCATGAACTGCCTTTTTCAGGTTACGCATCAACAAGTCGCGCCCTTCTTCCGCCTCCAGCTTTTTCGCAGGATCACGAACCAGGAACGCATCATGAATACCATCCAGACGGGTGGTAACACGAGCAGCGTGAATATCCAGTCCGAACTCGCTGATAGCCGTACATAGACGATACAGGAGGCCGATACTGTTGGAGGCCGACACATCAATAAACCAGCCCTTTTGAGCTGATGCCAGGTTGATCTCGCTTTCCACCACAGCCGCCGGGGGACGTCTTCTTCTGCTGCGCCGGGTATAGCTCTCCATCAGGCGTTTGATGGAGGTTTCCTTGCGTTCCATTTTACCCCAATACTCCGGGATACGACGCAAGCGTTCTTCGAGCGGAATGCCATCCGGTTCAATATCCTCTGCGCGGAAACGGTCAATAACGATCCCGTCTTTCCCGGTGAACAGGCGCGCCTCACGAATGCCGATCCCCTGTGAGACCAGCAGGCCTGCCACATCCGCAACCAACCTCAATCGGTCTTTGGTAACCAGCGCCAGAACGATAAAATCCTTCTCCGGATCGATCAGCCAACGGAATTTCTCTCGTCCCGAACGTATTTCATCGCGCGCTTCAAGATGGTTCGCAATTTCATCTGCCGGGACAACCTGGCGGTACTCGCTACGCATGTCTTCGAGAAACTCTTCCGCATGACGACGCGCCGCTTCATTCTCCTGCGAATCCGGAACCAGGATTTGCGCTTCGTCTTTTACCGAGATGACACGTTCCCGCCCGATCAACATCCACTGACGTGTGGCGAGGTAAAGCTCTGCCAGCAAACGTCCCTTCCAGGCTGTCCAGACTCCGTTTCGAACCGCACGAAGATCGCATACTGTCAGGAGATAAAGCGCAACCAGCATGTTCTCATCACCGACCAGCTCGGCAAAATCCTGTAATACGGTCGAATCAGTCGGATCTCGACGAAACGCGGTCTGTTCCATTTTCAAGTGGATACGAACGAGGTGGGCGACAGGTTCAGCAAGGTGATCCCACCCCAAGCGCTGCATGGCCTCTTCTGCCACTTCAGCGCCAAGCAAGCCATGATCCCCGGGACGCCCCTTGGCGATATCATGCAGCAATATCGCCAGGTAAACCCATTCCTTCTTTGCGAATCCCTGCCAGAGTGTCCCGGCCAGCCCTTCCAGGCTTTTGTTCGGCAGACGGTCCAGCTCTTCCAAAGCACGCAGGGTGTGTTCATCCACCGTATAGGTATGATAAAAGCTGCCCGTTGAAAGACCGTTTACTTCACGCCATTCCTGCAGCCAGGGCTCAATCGCATCAAGTTCGGACAACCTGCGCAGGCGTCTTCCGACACCATCAGACAGTTTGAACCAGTCGGCCAACGCTCCAGCCCACTTTTTCGGATTGTGTTCATGTGAATAATTACGATTCACTTCACGACGCAGCCTGTGACGTACGCTTCCGGACAGGGAAGCTTCCATCTCCATGCAGGCATCGACAAGCCCCAACAGGTTCTCCGGTGACGACGCAGCCTTTTCCGGCCCGTCTTCCTCCATGTAAATCAGACCGGATACTTCTGAAGCGCTTTGGATCTCAATCAGGGGTTTGCGTTGCGGAATCCCATGCCCGGTTACATCGCTCAGTACAGTTCCGAACTCTTCGGAAAACCGCGCCAGCTTCTCCATTGCCCAGTAAACCTGGCGCATCAGGGTTCGCATCACCTGCTGGTCGTCACCGCTGATGCCAAGCCTGAGCCCGACCTTTGGCTGAAGTTCCACGGTTAACTGGTTGTCGGATCGAATCGCTACTTCACGCAGGTTCTCACGAACATACAGCAGTACACCATAAGCATTGGTCAGGTCTTCCGCTTCAGGTTGTGTCAGGTGCTTCTCGTTGGCCAGACGGTTCAGAAATGGTGGGATTGATGCGTATCGCCTGCGTTGCACCCGCCAGCCATTCTCACGAGCCATGCGAGCCCGTTCGATCCAGAAGACATGGTGCAGATCTCGCAGGCCGCCTGCCTGTGCTTTCAAGTCCGGCTCGATCACCCGCACGGATTCGCCGAACTTCCTGCGTCGGAAGACATACTCGATGTGTTTTTCTTCGACAAAACGGGTCCAGACCTTCCGGCTCATGGTCGAGTTCAGCTTCAGGTCCATTTTATCCGCGACCTTGGGATCACCCCATACCTTGCGTGATTCCAGCAACGCGGACGCCCGATCCGGGACAGTCAGCAGCTCTTTATCCAGTTCGTTCAGGGAGAAAAGCGTCTGCCCCGGCGTCCAGCCATGATCCCATAAGGACTGCACCAGTTTCCGCAAGGATTCAGCGTAACGGTCAGAATCATCGTCGGTTAGAAAGATGAGGTCGAGGTCGCTTCGGAGAGAATTGTCACCGCGACCATACCCGCCGGTCGCGAGTATGATCAGTCCTTCACAATGAGATTGGTAGGGTCTCATGATAGCGCGTACGGCCGCGTCCGCATCCGCCGTCCGGCGAAGCGCCGCGTGAAATCCCTGTTCGGCCGTCCGGCGTACATTCATAGCTTACTCGACAGGAGGACTCCCCATGGTAAGATTGGCTATCAGTTCATCCAGATCGTCCAGGTCATTGTAATGCAGAATCACTTTCCCGCCCGGTCCCTTGTGCTTCACATCGACAGACATGCCCAACTTCTCTTCGAGCTGACGTGCGACATCACTGGCATGGACATCCTGCGAGGCCTGTTGCGGAGTCTTTTTCGGGTTCGGAGCGGGTTTGACTTTCTTCTCGGCAACCTGCGCGGCATGCTCCACATCGCGCACGGAAAGTGATTGTTCAACGCTTTTCTTCGCCCATGCCACCCGGTCCGCATCGCTTTTCAGCATCAATAGCGCACGTGCATGCCCGCCGGTCAGTTCACCGTCCAGCACCATGTTCAGGATCGGTTCCGGCAGTTTCAGCAGGCGCAGCATGTTGGCGATTGTGACACGATCCTTCCCCACACGATCCGCCACCTGCTGCTGCGTCATGCCCAGGTCTTCGATCATCCGACGATAGCCCATTGCCAGTTCGATAGGGTTCAGGTCTTCACGCTGAACATTTTCGACAAGGCTGATTTCCAGGAGCTGCTGATCATCCAACTCATCCAGCACACGGCAGGGCACGGTGTACAATCCGGCCGCTCGTGACGCACGATAGCGCCGTTCCCCGGCAACGAGGATGTATTTGTCGCCACGTGGTGTGACCAGCAGCGGCTGCAATACGCCCTGTGTACGGATGGATTGCACCAGGTCCGCCTGCGCTTCCGGATCAAACCGGATTCGCGGCTGATCACGCCTCGGCTCGATCAAGGCCAGTTCGATTTCCAGCGATGAATTGATGCTCAGATCACTTTCATCCGCGTTCGGAATCAATGCGGACAACCCTTTGCCCAGCCCCCCCTTACGCGCCATGCTTGATCACCTCCTCGGTCAACGCCATGTAGTTCTCAGCGCCAC
Source organism: bacterium (assembly GCA_963669175.1). Classification (GTDB taxonomy): domain Bacteria; phylum Electryoneota; class Electryoneia; order Electryoneales; family Electryoneaceae. Next base: position 2,697,869 of record OY769902.1, on the reverse strand, counting down.
GACTGGACAGATCATACATCATGATCGGCAAGCCATAACTGGGCGCTTCACTCAAACGGACATTGCGGAATATCGGTGTATGAAAAACTTTACCCTTAAAATGCTTGTAGACCTCTTCCACCACCTGACGCGCCAGGTTCAACCGGCTGTCGAACATGGTCATCACCGCACCTTCGATCTTGAGCTGCGGGTTCAGGTGCTGCTGCACCAGCTTGATCGTCTGCAATAACTGGCTCAACCCTTCCAACGCATAATACTCGGTCTGGACCGGGATAATGACGGAATCGGCGCAGACCAGAGAATTCACTGTAAGTAGTCCCAGGCTGGGCATATTGTCAATCAGCACAAAGTCGAAATTGTCTTTCAGATATTGACGGGCGCGCATACGGAGCAGACGCTCCCGATTCTCCAGGTTCACCAGCTCAATTTCAGCGCCAACCAGCTTGATATGCGCCGGGAGCAGGTACAACGACGGGATTGAGGTTTCCAGTATCGCGTCTTCCGGCTTCACGTCACCGGTCAAAACATCGTAAATCGTAGACAGCTTGCCATCCGTAGCGAATCCCATCCCGCTGGTTGCATTGGCCTGGGGATCGAAATCCACGAGCAGCGTACGTTTCTCCGCTACTGCCAGCCCCGCAGCGAGGTTGATCGCGGTGGTAGTCTTGCCTACACCACCCTTCTGGTTTGCGATTGCTATGATCCTGCCCATGTCTCCGCCGGTTTGCTTTAACCAAATAATATACGAAGGGAGCCGGAGCGGTGAAAGCATGCGGGAAGAAAAACCTGAACTGCGAAGTTGGAAGCGTACTGCACCAACGGAAGTTACTGAAGATACGGTAGTAATGCCAGTATGCCGGGTAAATCAAGACTTTTCATTCAGTAGATACTTTCGGGCAGGAGACATATGATTGCGGTTCTGTTTTCGGATCAAAAGCCCCCATTCTCTACTCCCGAACGCTAAAACAGCTTTTGTCCAACTGCTCACTGTCAGGAGTCTATTGCAATGCCCTTTGGCCCCGCCAGCTTGCTGGCGGTGGTCTATTATAATTAGATCAAAGAGTTAGTCCTTTGTCTTTTAGTTTAATTCTTTGTCTTTTATGCGTATGGCCCGACTGCTTGCTGTCGGGACTCAGGGAAGGCTCAGAAACCCGACAGCAAGCAGTCGGGCCACGCGCCCTTTTATTAGTTTACCTGGCTTTAAGTTATTAATTCTTGAGACATCCTTCTATAAAAAAGGAATTTTGTATTCAAACATGTTGATTCCAATCTGGAAAAATCCGAACTTTCAAACAAACGGCGAGACACTATTTTCCCTGTACTTCGGGACGCAATCCTCAAAAAGTCTGAGTTATATACATAGGAAATACAGATGACCAATCTCAAAAACCATCTGGGGGCATTGAATATCACCCAGAAATCTGGTTCTGAATCCTTTGTGGTTGATGGAAATTCCTTGGACCAGAACCTGGTGTCTTTCTGGCAATGGTCATCATCGGACCTGGTTGGTAATGCCTTACGTGGTGTCTTGGCTGAATACATCGTTGCAATGGCAATTGGACAAACCGGCGGGACAAGGCAGGAATGGGACGCTTATGACCTGAGAACAGAATCGGGGATCAAAATCGAAGTCAAATCAGCGTCTTACATCCAATCCTGGTCACAGAAAGACTATTCGATTATTAAATTCGGTATTCCAAGGACATGGGGATGGATCGCAGAAACCAACGAATATCCGGGTGAACTGAAACGATATGCAGACGTGTATATCTTCTGTGTCTTGAAAACCAGGGATCAAGACAAAATCAATCCGTTGGACCTTGACCAGTGGGATTTTTATATTCTTCCGACAAGTGTGCTCAACGATAAAATTCCTGACCAGAAAACCATTACTCTAAGTAGCCTGCTTTCGCTGAAACCATGCAAGACCGACTTTGTGGGACTTCGTAAAGTCATCGAGAATATGGGAAAGTCATAATAAAACTCAAAAATGAGATACTATCGGATGCTAATCTACGCTGATATTTTGATAAGCTTCGATAGCATGACTTGACTTTCCCCCACTTTCCGTAACAGTTTATTGTTAGCGCTGGCACGATACTCAGGTTCTTTCGTCAACCTTACCCACTGAGATCACCGATGCGGATAAAATGCCTGTATAGAATCCTTGTCTTGCTACTTGTAATGGCGCTTTTTACTTCCTGTAGCAGTATTCTTGAGACCCCACGTATCACTTCCGCCGCCACCTACGAAATGGCTCACCATGAACTGGGTTCGACGGAGGGGCAATGGCACGTCGCTTTTCATGGCAATGCCGGCCTGAGTTACACAATGAACAACATTACATCCTTTTACAGCCTTGAAGACGATACTCTTACCGGTATTGAATGCAAGTCGTTTTCTTTTTACGGGACCAGTTTTGGCGGCGGTTTCAGCCTGGGCGTGTTAGACAGGATGGACATCCGTCTGCATGGTTTTGCCGGACGGGCCGTGCTCGGGCGCAGTTATGGCGGGTCTGTCCATCTGAAATACTGCGTAAGCGAAAAGGAGAATCCCACCCAGATGAGCGTCATGCCGGGAGTAGGGTATTCCTTCAGCGATCAAACTGAAACTTTCAGATCCTCAATGATAAATGATCCGGATCTGGAATCCACATCCTCCATTCTTGGCTATGAGCTGGTCATCCCAATCAGTTCCAAAACAAGGGAAAACCAGTGGTTTACATTTACACCATCCGTGTATTTCCTTGACTACAACGTCACGGCGCAATCAGCGACTCCACGAATAATCAATGGCATAGAAGTGAAAGCCACGGACCAGAGATTCACGATTATTCCCTCGTTGAGTTTCGGCTACCGATGGGGAAACATTCATCCAGAACTCATGCTGGTGCTCATGAATGAAAAGATTTATCCGGCAATCAGTTTTGGCAGTGTGGTATCGTTTTAGTCGCCCGCTAACGGGTAAATCCCAGTGCATTGGGCTCGTAGAATTAGTTGGCTCCTTTTCACAATCGTTCTCCTGATACCTTTCCTGTAACTGGCATCCTGTGCAGGTAGACCTACTCATGCGCTGACCGGTTGTTTATCATTACCTGGCCTGTTCATCTTGTGAATTCACCCTACTGTTTTGGAAATACAGCATCTACCTCCTCGTCTCCCTCTGAAATCAGGTCTGTTCCCTCCCTTACTTCTTTTGTATCTTCCAAGTCTTGAGAGTTTTACGTTACGAGTGACCAGAGGATTGCAGCTTTATGGAAAGTGATGTACGATTCTCAAGATTACTCAGACTCAATAACACTCTCATTCCTGCGCAGGCAGGAATCCAGTCATCTTGCGACATTCGTACAAGCGGGAATTTCTGCACGTCGCATTGTGTGATGTAGAAAGGTTCTTCTCTTTCACACATAGATACTTGCCTGGATCCCAGCCTTCGCTGGGATGAGAGTATCAGTGATTCTGAGGCACCTTGCTTCGCTGGGATAAGAGTATTTCGGTTCAGTGTAACTCTTTGAGCTGAAGTGGTGACAACTTGTTTTTAAACCTGAAATCCGTAAATCCGAAGTATTTGGAGCAGACAACCGTGGACATCCCGAAGTTATACGACCCCAAGCAGGTCGAGCCCAAGTGGACCGAATGGTGGCAGGAAAACCACCTGTTTGATACACAGCCGAATCCGGACAAAAAATCCTATTGCATCATGATGCCGCCGCCAAATGTGACGGGCGTATTGCACATGGGGCACGCCCTTCAGGACTCTATCCAGGACGCTTTGATTCGCTATCATCGCATGATGGGCTTCGAATCTCACTGGCAGGCAGGCAAGGATCACGCCGGCATCGCCACCCAGACCGTGACCGAGAAAGAGCTGAAGAAGAACGGCATGCCGACTCGCGCCGAACTGGGACGGGAAAAGTTTGTCGAAGAAGTCTGGAAAGTTGTCGCGCGTAACCGTGACACCATCACCCGCCAGAAGGCGGCGCTTGGGGACTCCGCGGACTGGAGCCGTGAACGCTTCACCCTCGATGACGGCCTGTCCAAGGCGGTTCGTGAAGTGTTCGTTAAGCTCTACGAAGAAGGCCTTGTTTATCGTGGTCCGTATATCGTGAACTGGTCCCCTGCCTTGCAATCGGCGATCAGCGATGAAGAGGTGGATCACAAGGACGAAGAAGGCCATCTCTGGCACATCCGTTATCCCGGTGTTGACGGCAGCGAAGGGGTTGTTGTCGCTACCACACGTCCGGAAACGATGCTGGGCGACACCGCGGTAATGATTCATCCGGAAGATGAACGCTACACTCATCTCAAGGGTAAGGAAGTGCAATTACCCCTGACCGGACGCACCATTCCCGTAATTGAAGATGATTATGTGGACCGTGAATTCGGGACCGGATGTGTGAAGGTTACCCCGGCGCATGATCCCAATGACTTCGAAGTGGGCAAACGCCACAACCTGCCCATGCCGATCATCCTGGATACATCGGCAAAGATCTGTGCGCCAGCGCCGGATAAATACATCGGGATGGACCGTTTCGAAGCGCGTGACGCTATCGTTAAAGACCTCGAGGAAGCGGGCTTGCTGGTCAAAATCGAGAAGCATATGCACGCGGTCGGCTATTGCAACCGTAGCAAGGTGCCGATTGAGCCTTATCTGTCAACCCAGTGGTTCCTGAAGATGAAACCACTCGCCGATCCGGCCCTGGATGTGGTCCGTAACGGCGAGATCAAGTTTGTTCCACCACGCTGGGAGAAGGTCTACTACCAGTGGTTGGAAAATATCCGGGACTGGTGCATCAGCCGTCAGCTCTGGTGGGGTCACCGTATCCCGGCATGGTATTGCGCGGATTGTGACCATGTAACGGTCAACCGTGAAGATCCAACCAAATGCGAAAAGTGCGGCAGCGAACGTATCCGTCAGGATGAGGACGTGCTGGATACCTGGTTCTCGAGCTGGTTGTGGCCCTTCTCTACCCTGGGCTGGCCGGACAAGACCAAGGAGCTGGACTTCTATCACCCGACCAACGTACTGGTCAGCGGCTACGACATCATCTTCTTCTGGATCGCGCGGATGATCATGGCTGACCTGCATTTCACCGGCCAGATCCCATACGACACCGTGTACATCACCGGTATGATCAAGGATAAGCAGGGCCGCTGGATGTCCAAATCCCTGGGTAACGGCATTGATCCTCTGGAAATGATTGACCAGTACGGCGCCGATGCTGTCCGTTACAGCCTGGTCGTGCTGACCACAGAAGGTCAGGACATTAACCTCGACCCGACCCGCTTTGAGATGGGCCGTAACTTCGCCAACAAGCTGTGGAATTCGTTCCGTTTCCTGGCGACCTACAATTTCCGGAATCCGGAGAAATTCGCTGAGTTCCAGCCGCAGCTCGTGGATAAATGGATCGAAGGACGCTTTAATCAGACTGCTGATGATGTTCGGAAATATTTGAAGAAATACAAACTGAATGAAGCGCTGCTGGCGATCTACCGGTTCACCTGGAACGATTTCTGTGACTGGTACATAGAAGCAATCAAGCCACGTATTGCCCAGGATTCCCCCGATGCCGAACAGGGCGACGCTACGCTGCGTTTCGCCTATGGCATGATGGATAAAATTGTCCGTCTGCTTCATCCTTTCATGCCCTATATCACGGAAGAGATCTATAGCCTGCTGGTACAGGTGGAAGGTGTGAACTGGCCGGAAGATCGCAGCGAATCGGTGGCAGTAGCTGCTTATCCGGTATTTGATGAGTCCGGAACCGACCGAGTCGCTGTGGAAGAATTCGGCTATGTGCAGGAGCTGATCAGCGCGGTACGGAACGTACGCGGTGAATTGCAGGTGCCGCCTTCCAAGGACGCTCGTATTGCCGTGAATAATGGTGAGCCGAGACTGGCCCTGATCGAACGTGAATGGCAGATGATCAGCAGGTTGGCAAAACTCCAGGGCGAAGGGCCGGAAGTTACCGATTCGAAACCTTCTCAGTCCGCGACCACGGTTGTCGAGGGACGTGAGCTGTATGTCCCCCTCGCGGGCCTGATCGACCTTGACGCGGAAAAAGCTCGTGTCGAAAAGGAAATCGGCAAATTGAAGGGCCTGCTGAAAGGCATCACCGGGAAACTGAAGAACGAGAAATTCGTGAACAACGCCCCGGCTGATGTGGTTCAGCACGAACGTGACAAACTGGCTGACTTCGAAGCCAAGGTCAAGAAACTGGAAGCGCACCTGGCCGACCTGGGGTAAATCGATTCACAAGATGAACAGGATTGATTCAGAATTTACAGGATAAGACATTGTGTGGCCCGACTGCTTGCTGTCGGGTTTCAATACAATGAAATTCGCTTGGCCCGACTGCTTGCTGTCGGGTTTCAGCAAAATGCTTGTCAAGAGAAGTTGTTTTTTCTCGCATTGTAAGAACCGGAAGCAAGTTCTCGGTCTATTCAATCGGGTCTGAGTCCCGACTTGTAAAATTTGAATTTACAGGATGCAAAGGATGTAAAGGATACTCAGGATGGTTATTTTAATACCATCCTGCTTTGTCTTGTGCAGATTGATGTTTACAAATCGAGCCGGTACTGTTTGCAGTGATTTGCCAACTACTCGGGAGGAACTGATGAAACATCCAAAAACTTTGGTGACTTCTGCTATCCTGCTTTGTCTTGCCGTTGTTGCACTGGCCGAAGAGCCGACCACGGCTATTACCGTATACAACCAGGGCATGGCGCTGGTACGTCAGAAACGCACCCTGGACCTGGAAAAGGGCGTGCAGGAATTCTCATACGACGGTGTAGCCAGCCAGATTGATCCAACCTCGGTTCTGCTAAAAGGTAAAGGGCTGAAGATTCTCGAGCAGAACTACGAGTACGACCTGGTCGACAATACGGCCCTGATGAGCAAGTACATCGGTGAACAGATTGAGATTCAACTGGTTGAACAGGGCGGCCTGGTGCGTGGACGTTTGCTCAGCGCCGGTCCTCCGGTAATCGTGGAAGAGAAAGACGGACGCATCCGTTCCATCACCCACGCTTCCATCACCAGTATTGATTTTCCCGCCTTGCCGGATGGTCTCATGCTCAAACCGACCTTGCGCTGGTTACTGGTGGCGAACAAGGCCGGTAAGATGGAAGCCGATCTGTCCTACATTACTCGTGGTATTTCCTGGAATGCAAGCTATGTGGCCGTGATCTCCGCCAACGATGACGCGATTGATCTGGCCGGTTGGGTTCAGATGGACAACCGTTCCGGCGCTACATATGAAAACGCCAGGCTGAAACTGATGGCTGGTGATGTGCAGGTATTGCAACAAGTGCGTGGGCGTAAAGCAGGTGGCTACATGGAGGCCAATACGGTAGACTTTTTTGCCCTGGATGAGGGGTTCGCAGAGAAGGAATTCTTCGAATACCACCTCTATACCCTGCCACGCCCTGTTACGATCAAACACAATCAACAGAAGCAGATCAGCCTGTTCGAGCCGGCAAGTACGCCAGCGAAAAAGGTTTTCACTTACGACAACCGCGTTGATCAGACCAAGATCACAGTAAGCATGGAATTCACGAACTCGGAAGAAAACGGGCTTGGCCTGCCTCTGCCCAAGGGACTGGTTCGTTTGATGAAGCGTGATTCCGACGGTAACCTTGAATTCATCGGTGAGGACAATATCGACCATACTCCACGTGATGAGGATATCCAACTTGTCACCGGGAAAGCGTTTGACCTCGTTGCCGAACGTGTTGTCACCAATGAAGTGCGTCGCGGCAATGTTTACGAGTACGAAGTGGAATTGTCGTTGCGCAACCATAAGAAGGAAGCCGTGACTATTGTCGTGGTTGAACACAATTATGCCAATTGGTCCATAGAAAATGAATCCATCAAGGGCCGGAAAACCGATTCCCGTACCTACAAATGGAATGTCCCGGTTCCTGCAGATGGCGAAATCATGTTGAAATACCGGGTAAAGGCCTGGTAAGAGACTAACACTTTTTCCAGTGAAGACGAACTGTACGTTGCAACAAGTATTACTCTGTAATTCAAAGGGAGTAGATTCCCGCCTTCGCGGGAATGACGATACCCGGCTGGCTGGCAGACGGGCAAAATACTTGGTTAGTAGCATGAGTGAGAGGACAGAAAGCCGTTGAGTAGTCAAAAAGCAGCGCCATTGAATTTATCGGTACGATTCGTACGGAGCATCGGGGTAAAAAAAGCGGTGCCGTTCGAAAAGGCCGGGGTACGCACTCTTCGGGATCTTCTCCTCTTCTTCCCGCGTCGTTACCTGGATCGTACTCATACAACCCAGCTCAACTCCCTGCAGGGGCCATCCAATGGCGAGATCACGGTTATCGGCACCATTGCCGACACGCGAGAAGTTAAAGCCAAAGGCAAAACCCGGTACGAAGCCATCCTGGAAGACGGCAGCGGCGGCGCTATCAAGCTGGTCTGGTTCCGACGTACCAACCAGATAAAAAAATGGATCAAATTCGGCTATACCGCTGCATTTTCCGGAGTGGTCAAGCAGTTCGGTTTCGAGCTGCAAATGGCGCATCCGGAAGTTACATACCTGTCCAAAGGAGAAGCGGAAGATCTGAAATCCGGAAGTGGACGATGGGTAGCGCTCTATCCAGGCGGCAAGGAGTTCGAAAATGCCGGGCTGGATGCGCGCGGCCTGCGAAAACTGATGGAACGTATTATCGGTGAGTTCGGCAATTCCATTACAGAGATGTGGTCTACAGAATTGCTGAACCGTTTTAACCTGATGCCAATACGTGAAGCGCTGAACGCAGTCCATCGTCCTCACAACCAGCAGGAGCTGGAAAAAGGACTGGAACGGTTCAAGTTTGACGAACTCGTATTTCTGCAACTCATGTGGGGATATACCCGGTATAAACGGAAGCAGAAAGAATCCGGCATCGCTTATCCGCAGGTTGGCGACCAGACACGTGACCTGATCAACAAAAAGCTGCCTTTTGACTTGACCAATGCCCAGAAACGGGTATTGCGTGAGATCTGGAATGACATGACCTCCCCCCATCCGATGAGCCGCCTGTTACAGGGCGATGTTGGTTCGGGGAAGACGGTTGTAGCGCTGATAGCCATGAGTATAGCCGTGGAAAACGGTTATCAGGCAGCGCTTATGGCGCCCACAGAAATCCTGGCGGAACAGCATTACCTGACCAGTCGAAAATTCCTTGAGGGGCTTGGCGTTCAGGTCTATCTTCTGACCGGATCAACCAAGGCGGCTGAACGGAAAGAAATCCTGCCCCGTCTCGATTCCGGGGAACCATGTATCGTGATCGGCACTCACGCCATTATCCAGGATTCGGTCATCCTGCCCAACCTCGGGCTGACAGTCATAGATGAACAGCACCGTTTCGGAGTAGCACAACGTCAGAAACTGATGGACCCCGGCCTGAAGCAGAAGCCGGATGTCCTGGTTATGACCGCTACCCCGATCCCACGCTCGCTGGCGTTGACCATGTACGGTGATCTTGAGGTCAGCAGGCTTGATGAGATGCCCCCGGGACGCGGGAAGATCACCACGCAGGCCATCAACGGCGACAATCAACGTGATGACTTGTATCGCCGTATCCGCAAACGCCTGGAAAAAGGTGGACGCGCCTACATCATCTTCCCCCTCGTTGAGGAATCGGAGAAGTTGGATCTGCAAGCGGCTGTCGAGGGACGTGAAGAACTGATAAATGGACCATTGAAAGGCCTGCCTGTTGAATTGCTGCATGGCCGGATGAAGATGGACGAGAAAGAAGCTGCCATGCAGAAGTTTGCCTCAGGACAGGCGGCGGCACTGGTATCGACCACGGTAGTAGAAGTCGGCGTGGATGTGCCGGAAGCTACGGAAATGGTGATCGAGCACTCGGAACGGTTCGGCCTGTCGCAGTTGCACCAGTTACGTGGACGAGTCGGACGTGGCGGCAACGACAGCCGTTGTTACCTCGTGGGCTATCCGCCGGTAACTGAAGTAGCGCGTTCACGTATCAAGACGATGATCAATACTCTCGACGGCTTCGTCATCGCGGAAGAAGACCTGCGCCTGCGTGGCAGCGGGGATGTCTTCGGCACACGTCAACATGGCATGCCGGAACTGAAATTCGCGGATATCGTCAACGATCAGCAGCTCCTCATGCGCGCCCGCCACGCTGCCGACGAACTGATCAACAAAGATGTCACCCTGCGGACCTGGCCGGAACTCCGGGAAGCGTTCCAGGAAATGGCGAAAGACAAAATGCAATGGATCAAAGTGGGATAGAGCTTAATTAGGAATTAGGAATTAGGATAAAATATAGCTACTCTTGAAAATAAACCGTCATGATAGTATCAAACGATCGATCTATTGGTGATATAGAAAGAGGATATGGAAAAAGGGGACAGTTTCCTTTCCCTGGAATCAAGTGGTCCCGGTGTGTATATGGTTCGGGAAAGGTGGCTGTACCCTTTTTCTTGCGAACAGGCAGGAATCACGCGAAAAATGGTACTGTTACCTTTTCATGATTACAGATGTAAGATATAGAAAATATCTTTGATGAAAAGGTAACTGTACCAGATTTATCGCTTGTTATTGCTGAATGATCATAAGAAGGAATACTCAAGTCGATATCTTACGCATTCTAAACAGCGGAGAAACAAGTTTTTAGGCACTACAGCATACGATAGTTTCCGTTTTGGATGAAATGTTGTAATCAAGAGTCATAATAAGAGAAGAATCGCCTGTTTGATACGAAGCAAACACAGGAACCCTGATGGGGCTGGTTGAAGTACTTGTTTTATCCCTTGCTTTGGCGATGGACGCCACCGCGGTAGGTGGTGCATTAGGCTTACGTTACCGTAGCGGACGTGCCCTTTTCCGTATTTCCTTCCATTTCGGTCTGTTCCAGGCGCTATTCCCATTAGCCAGCGCGTTGGCCGGTACGGTACTGCTGAAATGGATCGGCCCCTGGGATCATTGGCTGGTGTTTGGCGTCCTGGCCTTTCTCGGTGTTCGCATGATCCTCAACCGTAACGACGACACCGAACACGCTTCCGAAGTTGACCTCACTCGTAGCTGGCGAATGATTGGCCTCTCCATTGCAGTCAGCATCGATGCGCTGGGTGCTGGATTGGCGCTTCCGGGCACAACCATCGGCATTCCGCTCGCCGTCACAATCATAGGCGTCACCACCACCCTGCTCACGGCTGTTTCCATGCGTGCTGCGGCTTTTGTCACCAATCGTCTGTCTGGCAAGCTGGAGATCAGCGCCGGCATTATCCTCATCCTGATCGGTGTCCGAATTCTGGTCGATCACCTGACGTCCTGAGAAATCGCCCTACTGTACATCTGGTAAAAGTCTGCTCAATACGCCAGAATCACTTGAAAAGAGCGAAATGTTGTTAGTAGTTTTATGAAGGGGGAGTGCGAAAGCCCAATAAGACTTATTCTTTGAGGGGGAGAATATTATGGTAAAGCAGGATGCGTTGTTCCGTCTGGCGCAGGTTTTTGTGCTTTCAATCCTCGTTTCTCTTTCCATTTTGCCCTTTTCTTCAGTTACCCATGCCCAGGACAGCCTGAATGTTTCCTGCCTTGGCACCATGTTCGAGTCCTGGGGAGATGTCCAATCGATAGCCGTCTTTGGTGATACGGTATTATTAGGCATCGAGCACTATGGTCACGCCTGGTTGGATATTTCCGATCCTGCTTCACCTGTCGAGACTGCGCACTACTCAAACGGCTTCCCCGTTGAATTTGAGCAAGTGAACGAAAACCTGATTTACAGCAAACGGGTCATCTACCGTGTTCAGGAAGATCACCAGGTAATAGCTTTAGATACACTGGAAATCCCGGCCGGGACTGGCTCCAATCCGAGTTTCCTGGAAAAAAGCATTCGTTATCCCTATATCATGATCTGTGGCGAGTGGGAATCTCCCCCTCCGCCCGATTGGCCCTTTGCCTGCATTACCGTGACCGTTGGTATCTATGACATTTCAAACCCTGACACGATTCGGCAAGTGTATGAAGGCGAAGCATTCGTTGGCGACTATATCACTCCCTTTGTTGATTTTGCTATTCATGATTCAACTCTCTACTTATCCGGAGGACAGGATTACATCGACAACCTGTACGGTGATTTTACTGATGTTGAATTCAACAGTTTCGCTCAGCAATTGATTGTGGATGATATCTTCTATGCGATTACGGTTCCCTGGTTTCATCACCCCGCCACCCTGGAAATCTACACCTTTTCTGAAGAGAACGATGATCTGGAATTACAAAGCAGTTTTACCCTTTCTGATGATGATTACAAGATGAAATACAGGAATGGACTACTGGAATTGACGTATAACAGAAACATGTTGCGCATCTACGATATAACAAATCCGGTATCCCCGCAAATGTATGGACTGTTTGATGAAATCGGTGAGTTGCACAAAGTCTGGTATGCAGATAGAGATTTTGTCCATGCTGCTGGTGAATCCTACGATATCTACAGTAGACAGAACAACTGGTTTGAGCTGCTTTCCACTTCTGGAGTTGCGCCTGGTGGTCCACGTGACATTTGTATGTTCAATAATTATGGCTATATGGCAAATTCAGAACAGGGCATCTTCATCCTTGATCTTTCCGCACCCGGGCTTCCGGATGTCATTGATACACTTGAGACTGAGACTGTTTTTTCGGAAGTCATGATCGGAAACAACTATCTACTTGCACTTTCTAATGAGGCTGGAAATGACATGGTCGTCTTGTATAATCTGGACAACATGCAGACGCCTGTTGCGTGTGATACATTCACCGCTCCCGTGATTGGAAATATGGTGACGACAGGCGACTCTACAATTGTGGTATTTTGCGGTCCTGTATATGGGAATGAATCCATGTGCATTCTTGATACTGAAAATGACCAATTTCAAGAAAGGCTTGTGATACCGGAAGGTGCAAACAGGTGTTGTGGGACGGATCGTTTCCTGTTTGCGCCGTTTAGAAATGAGATAACAGTATTCGATTTGACACGTCCGGCAGATTCCACAATTATTGCAACCCTTTCGTTGGATAATTATACCATAAGATTTTGTGAATATTACAATGGTTTTCTTTATGCCTATGCCTATCAATATGATGATGGTTATATCTGTTCGTTGATGATTATTGATGCTCGTATTGCATCACAACCTGAAATTGTTGACGAAATTCTACTCGAGAATCAATCGGCCATTTCCATTCACTGGGGATATCTATTTATATACTGCTCTGGTCAAGATGAATTTATGATCTATGATCTAGCAGATCGTGCCCACCCAGCACTGACGGGATATTATCCTGATTATGTCGATGTCTTTAATTCCATTGTCTATGAAGGTCAAAGATTCTATTGTACGTCCAATACAGGCCTCAGAGTGTTCGACATCAGCGAAGCCTGTCCGACTTCGGTAGACGAACAAGTCTCAGACCAATCCTTGCTCCCACAACAGGTAAATCTGAGCGCGCCCTACCCCAACCCGTTCAACAGTTCGACACGGATCACGTTGAACCTTTCACGACTAGGGAACGGCCAGGTGGAGATCGTTAATATCCTGGGACAGCGGGTACAAACCCTGATTTCAGGGGAAATTGCCGCGGGGCATCACGAGTTAAATTGGAACAGCAATCAGGCCTGCAATGGTCTGCTATCCAGCGGGATATACTTTGTGGTTGCGGATATTGATGGACAAACCTCAATTCAACGATTGATTCTGATGAAATAGTACCGACTTGGTCTTTGAATTAGTATATACTATGCTGACGAGCAAGCAGGGGCAGTCGAAAGATGAAAATAGTATCAGACATCAATCGTCTGGCTCGGCTTGAACCGTAGCGAAGCTTGCGGGGTGCGAAGCACTGCCGTGAACAAAACGGGGATCTCGAGCAATACAACATGCCATTCCCGGCCAGGCATGGCCGGGCTACCGTTGTATACGAAAACCGGGACAGCTCTTCTATGGCTCTGTCCCGGCTTGCTGACAAAATAACTTTTCAACTTTCAAACTTTCAAACTTTTGAACTTTCAAACTTCATTTCCCGAAAGCCACTCCCCCTGCGATATACTTGGCATGGTAGCCCAGGTTCCGCAGGGTTACACAGGCATCATAGCTTCGTGTACCCAGGGCGCAGATCAGGACCACATTATCCTTCGGCAACTCGCTCATGCGTTCACGAAGATGACTGTACGGAATATGCAGCCAGTGTCCCTTTACATCCGGCTTATCCAATTCCGCTTCTTCCGCGTCGGTCAGCAAGCAAACCACGGTCCAGGCTTCATCACCACCGTCTTCGAGCGTATCCGGGGCCATCTGCCAGTCAGGGCCACGTTCGATCATGGAGGCCATGTAGTGTAACGGGTCCATCGCCGCGGCAAAGGGTGGCGCGTAGGCATGTTCAAGACGGTTGAGCATACGTGCATCTCCCCCGCCCAGGTCCATCACCTGTGCAAAGGTATTTGCCCAACGAACCACTTCTCCCTTACCGAGCACCTGTATCCCCGCCAGTTTACCGCCAGGATAACAGGTAATCTTCATCCTGACATTCTGACCTTCCGGGTAATAATGCGCTCGTTCATCAAAGCTGGACCAGTATTCTTCCGGTTCCAGACCTTTACGTTTCAGACTATTGGCGCAGGTGCCGCAAATCGCCACGTTCAGATCAAACACTTTCACGACTGCTGTACCGTGCAGGAAGGGCATTTCATCTTCCTGCCCCATGATGTTATTCGCCACCACCCGGCCCATGCGGTTGGCAATCGATCCCAACGGCATCAGGTGGGAACCATCCTCAATCGGCAGCTCGGCGCAGTCACCGGCGGCATAGATGTAGGGATCTTCTGTTTTGCCCTGGCAATTGACCTGTATGCCGCCATGCGCACCCAGGGGCAGATCACATTGTTCCGCCAATGCTGTATTCGGACGCACCCCGGCAGCCAGAACCACACGATCGCCGGTATACTCGTTTCCGTCCGTATCTTTCACCAACAGACCGTCATCGGATTCTTCGATTGAGGCGACTGTCACCCCGCAGTGTACCTCAATATCATTGTTTACAAGCTCGGCATTGACCAGCTTTGCCGTTTCAGGATCGAGAAAACGTGGCAGCACCTGGTCTTCCTTCTCCAGCAGAACGACTTCCGCGCCCCACAAAGCGGCGAAGGCTTCGCACAGTTCCAGCCCGATATACCCGGCCCCCAGAATCACCACACGTCCGATTTCACCCTGCGCCAACCCCATCTTCAACGCTTTCATCTCGGACGGTTTGGTGAAGCAGCCGACACCATCCAGATCGCATCCTGTCACACCCGGAGGAAGAATCGGTGATGCGCCGGTCGCGATGACCAGGTTGTCATAAGGAATTTCAGTCATTTCACCGGTCTCGACATTTTTAGCCGTAACCAGCTTATTTTCCCGGTCAATACCGACTGCTTCTGTCTTGATCCGAACGTCAACATCCTTGGCCCGTTTGAAATACTCCGGGGTCTTGGGTTCATCCCACGACGTGGTCAACAGGTCATTGACTGAATCAATATCCCCGGACAGGACATAGGGCAGCCCACAGGCTGCATAGGAAATGACATCACCCTTTTCGAGAACCACGATCTCCGTATCGGCATCCAGCCTGCGTAAACGTGCTGCTGTCTTCAACCCTGCGGCGTCACCACCGATAATCACGACTTGCATCTCTCTCTCCTTTACAGCTCCACTGCTATTCACAAGATGTACAAGATACTCTCAAGATGAACAGGATAACAGGATAAAAGGATGATTAGAATAACGGCATTCTTTCGACTTTCAACCGAAGTTCGATCATTTGAATAGCGTATTTTGTATGTCGGGAAAAGGGGACGGGATCCTTTTCCTCTCGATAATACGTGACATTTTCGCACAACTTATGGAAAAGGAAACTGTCCCCTTTTTCTATATTCACTCATCTGCCCCTCATCCATCCTTCGGTATCAACTCACTGTACAACACCACAAATCCCCAGTACCCATCTTCCTGCACCTGGAAGAACATGCCCTGGCTTCGCTTTTCAGGAAAAGTGTATATGTAACTCCCATCCCCTGCAGTATCCATTACTTTTGTCCAGCCAAGGTTGTTCACTTTGTCCCTATAGACATAGCTAAACTGTTCATCTTGTTTGAATACATAAAAAACTTCACCCTCGATCCAGCCGAAGAAATAGACGTCATCATACCCTTCCTGTTCACCGATATCGATTCCATTTACTACCATTTTAGAAGTCAGACGGGATCCATTGTCTTCCTGTGTTTGCTTACGGTATCCCTTGTACCCCAGAACCCAGGTCGAATCCATTGCAATGAATCCCTTTATAATATTGCTGGAGGATGCAAACGGCGCTTCAAAACGGTATACGGTATCCTTACCTCGAATCAGTGAATACGTAGCCGTATTGTTGGACGGTCGCGTTTTGCTCAGGGTCCAGATATTGTCCTGGTCATCACGATAGGGAAATTCATGTCCCCACATGGTCGTTGTCACCAAGTTGTAATTCATGTCACGTTGTGCAGCCAGCAATGATTCCGCTTCCGCGAAACTTTCTTTCAGCTTCTCACGTTCTTCGCTCGTTCCTTCATAATGCAGTGGCTCTTTATGATCAGCGACAGGAATAAACACCATTTTGAACGCCACTTCTGTGTCCGCATCGATGGCTGGCTTCTTCTGTTCCTGTTCGCATCTCTGGCAACCGTTTCCGAGACAAAGCAGCAGGCTCAGCCCCAGTACCCATAAACAGATGATCGCTTGTCTCATGAATTCTCCTGAAATGGAGCTCGCCAGTAAGTACAACTATCCTGTTAACTGCCCTGAATCACCTCTATCACACATTCTTGGCAATCACTTCACTGTACAGTACCACAAATCCCCAGTACCCATCTTCCTGTACCTGGAAGAACATGCCCTGCTTTCTTTTCTCCGGATAGGTGTACTTTGGACTGCCATCACCAGCGCTATTATATAAATACGACCAACCGACATTTACTACTTGATTTTTATAAACATACCCATATTGATCTCCCTTCTTGAAGACATAGAAAGGTTCGTTTTCTATCCAACCGTAGAAGTCAACTTCGTCATACCCTTCCTGGTCATTGAAGCTGACGCCATTTATAATTGTTTCATATTGTATGGATAAATCGTGTTCTTCTCTTGTGATACGATGATACCCCAATACCCAGGTTGTATCGTGAAAGATGATTCCATGTAGAACCTTGAAAGGATACCCAAATGGCGTCTCAAACTGGTACACGGTATCACTATCGCAACAAAGTGAAAACAGATACCAGTTGTTTCTCTCGCCAAGTTCAGAATATGCAAGATTCCAGGCCTGACCAGCTTGATCGTAATAAGGGAAATCAGAAACTCCACCGGCTGCTGTTAAAAGGTTATAGTTCATATCACGCTGGGCGGCAAGCAGTGATTCTGCTTTTGCGACACAACCTTCCATCTTCTCGTAGTCTTCGCCCATATCTTCATAGCTCATCGGGTCTTTTCGATTAAAAACCGGAATGAACTGCATTCGTATCTCAACATCCACATCCGCATCAACGACCAGCGTCTCCAACACTTCTTCCGGATCCTGGCTCGCCGCTCTGGTTTCCACTGCTTTTTCCGGTTCCTGATTCCATGCTGACGCACCAGGTATTTGTTCCTGCTTCTTGCAGCCAATTCCGGTGAAGAGAAGCAGGCTTGCTACTCCGGCCAGGAAAATGATGCGTGCTTGTTTCATGGTTTCTCCAATTGTGACTGTCACACTCTTTCATCTCAACAGTGAAAGGCGCACCACAAATCTAATCCAAGACATATCCTACAGTTATACTTTGTTCACCTTTTCACTTTCCACTTCAAACAAAAATGGACTGGTTGGCCAGAACCTCAAGTGATGCACTTTCCGTTTTCGGTTCAAAAGAAATATACCCACTGCATCTCATTCCTCTTCGTACTCTTGAGCGCATCGGGAATGGGTTTCGGGCAATAGAGAAAACACAATTCCCTATCACTGTCCCGATTCGCTCAATACCTCATCAAGAATGGATAGTTCCTCATTGTTTTCTTGTTTCAAGTATAGTGGCAGCATTTGTACCTGCGGATCGGCCACCCAGGCTCTCCGCAGTTCCCGACTTGCTCATGATCCGCATCATAAGACGACGCCCCACAAATCTTGTCAGCATCTCGATAGTATCATGTTGCACTTCCGGCAAATCGGGCCATGCACTCCTATACAGTATTGTTAGAAACGTACAGGGCCACCCACCTTTTTCACTTTTTTCACCTTTTTCACTTTTTTCACTTTTTTCACTTCCAACAAAAAGGGGCCGGGATCATAAATACCCCGACCCCCTGAAAAGACTGAAACGTGCTGCTATTTCACCGCTCCACGCATGGTCAGCGCCACCTTGTACAACGTGGTGATGATAAACGCGCCAATCCCGAAGATGCCGAACATGATCAACCATTCCGGCAATGTCGGCATGTAGTACGCGATCTGGTGAGTCGGTGTCGGGGTGAATCCGGCGATCATCAGGCCGAAACCCTTGTCAATCCACAGCGAAATGAACACCGCCGCACAAGCCATGAACAACAAACCGTGGTTCTTCCGTAGTTTCGGAACAAACAGGATGAACAGGGAAACCAGCGCCAGGATCGACGATGCCCACATCCACGGTACCATCTGTGTATGGGTGACACCGTTCGCATCGGTAATGCCGGTATACAGGAACTTGAAGTGGTCCAGGTGTTCCGGCATCCCGCTATAGGCCGCGGTGAAGACTTCCATCAGAATCAGGAAAACATTGATCGCCATGGAATACGTGATAATGATGCTCAGACGGTTGATCGCCTTTTCGCCCGGATCAAACTTGGTGAACTTGCGAATGATCAACGCAAAAATCATCAGCAGAGCCGGACCGGCGGCAAACGCAGACGCCAGGAATCGAGGCGCCATAACAGCCGTCATCCAGAAGGGACGAGCAACCAGGCCGGCATACAGGAATGCCGTGACAGTATGAATACTGACCGCCCATGGAATCGACAGGATGATGAACGGCTTGATCCACTTCGGCGGTGCAATACCCTTCTTCTCCGCATCCAGGGCAACACGGCTGATCAGGATGTTCAGCAACATGTAACCGGACAACACGATCGTATCCCAGAACATCATGGATATCGGGTTCGGATGCAGGAAGACATTGGTAATGCGCATCGGCTTGCCAAGGTCGACAAACACGAACAACACGCACATGATGACGGAAGCAATGGCGACGAACTCACCCAACACCGTCATCTTGCCAAACGCTTTGTAATCGTGCAGGTAGTACGGCAGTACGAGCATAACTGCAGACGCCGCGACACCCACAAAGAAAGTCAACTGGCCGATATACAGCCCCCAGGACACGTCCCGGTTTAACCCGGTTACTGTCAGACCATTGTGGTACTGATAGAACCAGGTGGCTACGCCAACCCCAATCACCCCAAGGATGACCACGATCAGCGCCCAGTATGCCTTTCCACCGTGTAACGCTTTTTCAATCATGATCTATCCCTCACACAATGTAGAAAACTTGCGGTTTTGTACCCAAACTGGGCTTGCGGCGAATCGTGTTGTTCTGTTCGAGAATCTCACGCACCTCGCTGTTCGGATCATCAATATCACCGAATGTCAGCGCGTGATGCGGGCAGACCTCAACACAGGCCGGTAACTGGCCGCGCGCCAGTCGGCTGTCGCAGAATGTACACTTTTCAACAACGCCCTTTTCCCGTGTCGGGAAGTTCGGGTTCTTGTTTTCCAAGCCTTCGCGCGGGTCACGCCAGTTGAACGAACGTGAACCGTAAGGACAGGCCGCGATGCAATAACGACAACCGATACAACGGTGCCAGTCCATCATCACGATACCGTCTTCACGCTGGAATGTCGCCTTCGGCGGACACACCTTCACACAAGGCGGATCATCACAGTGGTTACACAGCAACAGGACATTCGAATGCAGAATGTCATGCGGCATGTATTCGTTGTCATCGCCGGAAAAAGCATGGTGATAGCTTTCTTTCCAGATCCACTTGATCTCGTCTTTTTCCTCAAAATGCGGCACGTTATGAACATCATGACAGGCATTGATACAGGCATCGCAGTCCGGATTTTCACGACACTTGCGAGTATCAATCACCATCGCCCACCGTTTGGCGGTCTTCGGATGATCGACATCCAGTTTATGGGCAGTACCGGCTGGAACATGTTCGATATCCTTGCCAAACAGTTCTGCCGCCGGTTTGGCTGCCAGGGCAATCATGCCCAGTCCGGCAACCTTTACGAATTTTCGTCTATCGACTGTCATCAGTGACCCTCCCCGTGTGTTCCGGTCGGGTGACCGACGGTCATGTCTTCGCCTTTTATCTCTTCTCCAGTAGCAACCTCAGGCGCTTCCACGACCACTCTTTCTCCGTACAGTGACGGCTCAATATGGCATGTCCAGCAATAGGGAGTCACATCCATGTAATCATGGCACTTGTCGCAGAACTCTTCCTTGTTGCTGTGACAGTCCATACAGGTCAACGACAGGCTCTTGCTGAACCTGCGGCCATCTTCGGTCACATGGATACGGTCCCCGCGACGGACCACATCGTCACGCCACTGGTTCAGGACATTCATATGGTTACCCAGCATGTACTCTTTATCGTACACGCATTTATCCCTGCCCGGCTCATCCGCGGTTGCGATCACCGGATTTACTTCCTTGCCTGCCTGTCCCCCGATGATGTTGTACCACACCGGAGCGGTGAACAGCACCAGGAGGATGATCAGGAACAGAATGATCTTGCCACCATCATGCATTCTCAGTCACCTCCTCGCTCTTGGTGTCGTTCGCTTCTTCGGGTTCGGGGTAAGGTTCGCCACGAAGGTCGGTTTCACGATGGGTTTCACCTGGCATTATCAGAGCGTTGCCAACCATTTCGTGAACACCACCAACCTCAACACCTTCCGCCCAGAAATCGCAGACGGCCGGAAGGGTCGCTTTGTCAATGGCGCACATGCACAGCAGAATATTTGCGCCGTACTCATCGCGGGCATACTTCACAGCGTTGCCACGTGGCAGGCCGCCACGCAACCGTGCCTCAAGGTTTTCGTCCGTACCCAGACCAGCGCCCGAACCGCAGCAGAAAGTCTGTTCACGAATGGTATTTTCCGGCATTTCCACGAAGTTGTTACAGGTCGCGTTCAGGATGTAACGTGGCTCATCCAGCAGCCCCATGGCGCGACTCGGGTTGCAACTGTCATGGAAGGTCGGGGTCCAGTGATCGTTACGGCTCTTGTCCAGGTTCAGCTTGCCGTTATTGATCAGGTCGGCCGTGAACTCGGCGATATGGATCATCTTGGTCACGGAAGCATTATCGAACACAGTACCGGTAAAGGGACTCTTCGGCACTTCCAGTTTCGGCGGAGTTTTGCCCTGCATGGTGTGCATGTACTGATGATACACACGCCACATGTGACCGCATTCACCGCCCAGGATCCACTTCACACCCAAACGATCCGCTTCGGCGTAGGTCTTCGCGTTCAGCCGCTTGATCATCTCATGGCTGTGGAACAGGCCGAAGTTACCGCCTTCTGATGCGTAGGTACTCCAGGTATAATCCAGGTCGAGATATTTGAACAGCGCCAGGTAGCCCAACAGGGTGAAGTAGTGCGGTTCACCGAAATAGTCTGCTGACGGGGTGATGAACAGAATCTCAGCGCCCTTCTTATTGATGGGCACCTCGACCTCCATACCAATGATGTCTTTCAGGTCGTCCGCAGCAAATTCAAGGCTATCCGCCACACCATGCGGCTGGATACCCAGGTGGTTACCTGTACGGAAGCTGTTCGCCACCGGGGTGACGATCCAGTCCACACTCAGGTTCAGCAGGGACAGCAGCTCTCGAACGATCATGGTGATCTCAGCCGTGTCGATGCCGTAGGGGCAGAACACGCTGCAACGACGACATTCGGTACACTGGTAGAAGTAGTAGAACCACTCCTTGATCACATCCTCGGTCAGGTCACGGGCGCCAACCATCTTGCCCATGATCTTCCCGGCCATCGTGTAGTTCTTACGGTAGATCGAACGCAGCAGCTCGGCACGCAGCACCGGCATGTTCTTCGGATCGCCAGACCCGATGAAGAAATGGCACTTGTCCGCACAGGCGCCGCAACGTACACAAATATCCATGAAGATCTGCAGAGTGCGGAATTTCTTCAGCCTCTCATGCAGACCGTCCATAATGATCTGCTTCCAGTTCTCCGGAAGTGGCCACTTCTCTTCATCCGGCGCCCATTTGTGGTCCGGGGTCGGAAGGTCCAGGTATTTCAAAGAGGCCAGAACGCCGGAGTAACACCAGTTCCCGCGCTTCTCCTCGAAGTTGATGGAGGGATCGGTCCAATCCTTACTCGGTGGACGGGTGTCGATCTGGAGCAGGCCACTCTTGGTAAATCTTGGTTCAGATGACATGCTCACTCCTTCTCAGCTTCTTTGGCAGCAGGTTTCGGATCTGCGTATTCTTTCTCCAATGGCAACCCGGCAGCCTTCATCACCGTGTGGAATTCCTCTTCATATTCCGCGTAAGTGTGAACCTTGACATCGTAATTCCACGGGTTGACATGCTGCTTCATCCGGTTGTTGTTCGCCAGGTTACGTGTCGGGCTGAGAAATACGCCCGCCATGTGCATCAGCTTGCTGAACGGAAAATAAATCAACAGGCAGCAAACCAGGAACAGGTGAATCCAGAATATCGTACCAAGCTCAGCCGGAACAGTGGGTTGTGCGCCGAACAGGCTCACTGCGTATTCCTTCACACTGACAATGTCAGTTTTCATGAAGTACCGCATCAACACACCGGTTGTACCGATCGACAGGATCAGCAACAGCGGGAACCAGTCCTGCGCCATGGTGATATAACGGATCTTGGGATCCCAGACACGGCGAACAAACAGATAACCAACCGCAGCCAGGAAAAGCGCGTCTGTCATGTACAGCACCGGCAGACCAATTTGTACCCAGCCGTCAAATGCGTTGATCCAGGGAACAAAGAACGGCGTCGGATCGCTGAAATAGTCAAAGTGACGCAGCACGATGATCAGGAAGGTGTAGTGAAACGCCATGCCTGCGGCCCACAGGTACTTGCTGGAACCGTAGACCACACGTTCTTCACCATTCCGATCTTCCTTGATATCCGTTGCCGTGTTCCTGAACAGGGAACGGAAGAACAGGATTTCAGCAGCCATCCGCATCGTTGTCCAGAAAGCGTTTGGCGGACTTTCCAGCTTGTCGTTCTTGATGAAACTCAGCGATTTCTGCTGTCCCGACGTCGTGGGGATGCGGAACGGTACAGCTGACCGTGACCACTTCAGCAGCTTGAGCGCAATGCCAACCAGAAAAACCACCAGCGCGATGTACGGCATGACTACAGCGAAAAACACCGTAGCCGTTCCCGATACAAACCACGGGATGGCGATCAAAATCAGCATCACGAAGAGGGAAAACCAAAATCTCATACGGTCTTCCTCCTTTCCTGTTGCGGTGTCCCGTCGAAACGGGAGTTAGTTACTGTATCGTTTCTTGTTTTTCTATGACGAAGATAGTTTGTCATCCTGATCAAATGGCGAGGTGCCGTTCATGACATGATAAGCCCCCGTCTTCAACTCCCTGATCCGGATGTTGAACAGCTTCTCCCGTGCAACTACGTATGCGTCAAAAGTCACAAGCGCGAGATAATCGATACGGTGATCCACATCGAACCAGTCCTTGGTGGACACCTGTATATCTTTTTCTTTTTCCAGTAGTTCACGTACAGCCTGCTTCAGGAAAAACACGAAGCCAACCGCCTGTGCAGCAGAGAATTCCTGGACTGCACGAATTTTCACAAAGTTGAGCAACGAATCAGGCGGAGCGCCGATTTCTTCTTCAGACAAAAAGATGGAAACCAGGTCTTGCGTTACCTTCCGGATGTTATGCCCAACCGGGTTCGCAAACTGGTTTTTCTTCTTTTGCAGGAACAGACTGGTTTCTTTCGGGTAGGATTCGGTGATGAGAGTGCGCCACCGGTCGAGCAGAGCTTGCTCTCTCTCCTTCAACCGTTGCCAGATCCTCATCGGTTCGCCCCCCTTACCGGCGTGGTTCAAACGGTTTGTGTTCTTTGACGCCTGCGGATTGCAGGAAGGTCGCTCACACGCTTGTGAGCAGTGCCGCCTTTCCCCTTATCGGGATCAGGAAAGATACAAAATCTCGTGAAGCTTTTCACGATTAAGAGAGGTTAACTCGAAAAATCTCAACCCCCTCTCCTGCCATTCGCCAGTATTCACAGGATCTGCAAGAATTTACAGGATCTGCAAGAATTTACAGGATGCAAAGGATTGAAAGGATGAAAAGGATATAAAACTGAAAACTGGTTTATTTAAAAAAAACCAGCCCTGATCTCAGAGCCGGTTCGAGGTTTTCTCTTTCCTGGTCAGATAATCAACTTCAGTTATTCAACAGAAACGAAGTCGCCTTCCATCCTTTACCCATTCGTTTTAATTCATCATAATTATCAGTTATCCTTGATATCCTATTTATCCTGTTCATCCTGTAAATTCAATCATTTCTGCAAGTACGAATTACTTCTGTTCTTCATCTGGCGTGCTGAAGCGGACACCCATTTCTTCCGCTTTCTTGCGCAACGCTTCTGCCTTGTCTTCATCGCCTACGGCTTTGTAACACATGGCCAACGCGCCCAATGCAGCTGGGTATTTCGGTTCGGCTTCATGTACGATTTCCAGTTCCTTGATCGCTTCCTGGTGACGTCCCATCTTCATCAGGGTGATGCCCAGGTTGGAACGTGCCGGCAGGAAATCGTCCTGAAGCTCCAGCGCCTTACGCATGTTGGTGACGGCCTCATCCAGACGTCCCTGCTGGAAATGCACCGCGCCCAGGTTGACATAGCCCTGGAGCAGACGCGGGTCATGACGGACTGATTCTTCGAACGCCCGCTGTGCTTCGTCCCACTCACCCACTTCCAGGTAAGCCACACCCAGGTTGTACAACAGTTCTGCGGTACCTTGCCCGGCTTCGATCATCTCGATATATCGGTCTATCCGTGCCAGCGCTTCAAGACGGCTCTGCGCCTGGTCTGTCTGTTCCTGCGATGGAAACTTGATCGCCATGCTACTACCCTGCTTTGGTTATGGTTTGCTTTGGAGGGAGTATACGGCTTTGAACGGCTCCGCTCAATGGGGAAGCTCAAGACAGAATTTGATGCGAGTTGGGGAAGTTATCATCCAAACAGGTATTTTTCATCATAGTGCATCCTCTGCATTTTTAGGAATTCAACAAACTCTTCCTCGAAGGATTTCATCTTGTGATGTTTTTCCTGGTTTTCTATGTACGAACTTACTTGTGTCATAAGGCTGTGACTTACAGAATAGGCGGCATATCCTTCCTGCCAATGGAATTCCTTGAATTGAGCATCCTTTTCCTTCAACCAGATTGATGAGGCTCTTTTAATATTCCGGACCAGATCAGAAAGTGCAACCCTGGGTGACAATGAGATAAAGAGGTGAATATGGTTTTCTGTTCCGTTAATAATAAAACAAGTAGAATGATTTTTTTTGATAACTTGATTGATATAGGGGAATAATTCATTTTGAATAACAGTTCCTTTCAATGCGGAAATTCGATTTTTTGTGGAAAAGACAAGATGGATATAGTTTGCAACAAATGATTGCGGCATGGTTCCTCCACATTTCGTTTTTATGCAACCCTTCCAGGGTTGAAAGATTGTCGATATCTTACATAGTGTAAGCGCTAAAAAGACAGCGCTTACACTATGCTAAAATAGGCAACTCCTTCGGAGTTGTACAACCACAATATTTGATAATCGCATCTCAAGGATAATCGCGTCTCAAAGATAATCGCATCTCAAGGATAATCGCATCTCAAGGATAATCGCGTCTCAAAGATAATCGCATCTCAAGGATAATCGCATCTCAAGGATAATCGCGTCTCAAAGATAATCGCGTCTCAAAGATAATCGCGTCTCAAGGTTAGTGTTTACAAAATTCTTACAATCTTATCCCAATGATAATCTCATCCAAACGATGGTGCTTGCAAATATATTTGCAATCTCGTCCCAATGACAATCTCGACCCAACGACAACCTCGTCCCAACGACAACCTCGTCCCAATGACAACCTCGTCCCAACGACAACCTCGTCCCAACGACAACCTCGTCCCAACGACAACCTCGTCCCAACGACAACCTCGTCCCAACGACAACCTCGTCCCAACGACAACCTCGTCCCAACGACAACCTCGTCCCAATGACAACCTCGTCCCAACGACAACCTCGTCCCAACGACAACCTCGTCCCAATGACAACCTCGTCCCAATGACAATCTCATCCCAATAACAATCTCGTCTCTTTGATGATATCAATACCATGTAGATAATTGCAGACATTCTGACAATCCTGAAGAATACACTTTGAGGTAACTATTCTTGTTAAGAATCCCGGATGGGATTCCCTATTTTAGCATAGGGTAAATGCCGTCTTTTTGGCATTTACCCTATGTCAAATTTCAACTAATTTCAACCCCGAAGCGGGTTGCATACATCATGAATGACCAAATACATGACCAATGCAGGTGCTCATCAGCCATAAACAGAAAGAGTTTTCACAACATCGATCTTCGAATATCTTTCTTCCAGCTTCCTCCCAGAGCCCCAGCCTTGGAACGGCTTCCCCAATGTTGCATCTTCCACCTTCACGAAGTACGGAGAATGTGCTTTCCTCCGGAAAGTCAGCACGTTAACTGGTAGTTTTGAGGTATAGCATGGCTATTGTCATCACTGGTCAGGGACTGACCATTGAAAACCTGGTCGCGGTAGCGCGGTTGGGCGAGAAAATCGAGTTGCATCCGGACGCTATAGAACGGATTAAGGCTTGCCGGGCATTCCTGGAACGGAAAGTGGCGGCGCGTGAAATCATGTACGGCGTCAACACCGGTATCGGCGAATTCAGCGAAATCGTGCTGGATGACGAGCAGACTCGTGAATTCCAGAAGTACTTGATTTACAACCACGCGGCAGGCATCGGCGATCCGGTCCCGGTCGAGCAGGTTCGCGCGGCGATGTTGAGCCGCATCAACATGCACGCTCATGGCAACTCCGGCTGCCGTCCCGAAATCACCATGACCTACGTGGACATGTTGAACAAGGGCGTCACCCCGGTCGTATGCCAGAAGGGCAGCGTAGGCGCGTGTGGCGACCTCGCCCCGATGAGCCAGGTCGCGCTTTCCCTGATGGGCGAAGGTGAATCCTTCTACCAGGGCGAACGTATGGCCACCCGTACCGCCATGGAAAAGGCCGGCATCCCGATCCCGGGGCTGGAAGTGCGTGACGGCCTCGCCGCGATCAACGGTTCCAACCTGATCTCCGGCATGGGATCCCTGGCGATTTTCGACATCGAACGCTGGTTCAAACAGGCGGAAATCGCAGCCGCGATGAGTCTCGAAGCCCTGCTGGCCAACATGAAGCCTTACGACGGCCGTTTGCATTCACTCCGTGGCTTCAGTGGAGCAGTTACATCCGCAACCAACATCCGCAAGATCATCGATGGCTCCGACCTGGCTACAGGCAAGATGAAGGTCAAGGTGCAGGACGCCTATTCCATGCGTTCCACCCCGCAGGTTATTGGTGCGGCGCGTGATCACCTGAAATGGGCACGTGAACAGTTCGAAACCGAGCTGAACGGTGTTGCTGACAACCCGATCTTCGTCCCGGAAGATGATGTGGTGCTGTCCGGAGCGAATTTCCAGGGCACTCCGATCAGCCTGCCACTGGATATGGTCGGCGCGAGTGTGGCAATGGTGAGTGTTTTGAGCGAACGTCGTCTGAACCGCCTGCTCAACCCGGCGTTGTCAGTCGGCTTGCCAGCCTTCCTGACCAAGGGCGCGGGCATGTTCAGCGGCCACATGTTGAGCCAGTACACGGCTGACATGCTGATCGTGGAACAGCGTATCCTGTCCAACCCGGCCTGTGTGCAGTCCATCCCGGCCGCTGCGGACCAGGAAGACTTCGTCAGCATGGGTATGAACACCGCCCTGAAAACCAACCAGATCCTTGACAACGCGTATGGCGTACTGGCAATCGAGTTCATCGCCGCCGCACAGGGACTGGATTTCCGTGAATTCATGCCGGGCAAGGGAACCCAGGCTGCCAAGGCAGCAGTACGTGAAGTGGTCGAACATCTTGATGTAGACCGTCCGCTCTTCAAGGACCACAACAACATGATGGACGCGGTCAAGGCGCGTAAGGTGCTGGAAGCCGTGGAAGCCGAGATCGGCGAGCTGGCGACCTACTGATCCTCCTGATCGCAGATAGACATTCCAACCCGGACAGCGTTTTGTTGTCCGGGTTTTTCTCTCCAATAGCGCAGCCAGAATTCAATTTACAGGATAGGGACATTTCTAACCGGCTGAATTCTAAGTTTTTCAGTAGCATAACGAGTAATATGTTACCTGTTATCATCGTTTATCGGTAATAAACGGCAACATATTGCTCATTAACATACTTCAGATTTGAAATAACAATCGGGATGGCGAACCATCCCGATTATCAATCCAGTTCCTTTCACGTTATGCTAACGTGCGTCCC
Organism: bacterium; assembly: GCA_963669175.1. GTDB lineage: Bacteria > Electryoneota > Electryoneia > Electryoneales > Electryoneaceae. Next base: position 2,669,181 of record OY769902.1, on the reverse strand, counting down.
AGCCCCACCCTTCAAGGGAAATCTTGTGAGGGCCGTTGCGTGGTTGTGAAGGGGGGCGTTGTGGCATGCCCTCCTGCAGCATGCGCAACAGTCTTCCAAGGAGTAATATGTCATCTTTCAGTTTCACCAGCGCCGTACCCGGATCGTTCATATAATCCCGTCGCGTTGTCACGTAATCCGAGGATTCTCGTGATCCGGTAAGCCAGTGGTAGGTGCTGAGCGGACGAATGCGCGCCATCTCAACAACTTTGTTCCGGTTCCAGCCGTCCCCGAAACGGAATGTGCCCAGGTTCAGGGTCAAATCGAACAGCAGACCGGAAACCAGGTGCAGCCCTTCGATACGGACGTACAGGGTTTCAGGCTTTGCGTTGTCCACATGCAAAACCTCTTTCAGTTCACTCAGGAAACTTGCTGGTGTGAGGCCGCTGCGATTGAAGGCGGCCGTCATCGTCTCAAGCTGCCGTCGCAAGTCTTCACTGAGGTAGTGGTAAGGTGTCCCGTTCATGCTGGCCTCCTTCTCTTTTCCACCCCCTCACGTGGATCGTTACTTCTATAAACTACAACAAGAAAACACTAAATAAACAAATTTACCCTTTCTTAATCGTAATACTCACATTTGTCCCCGTGCGTTCCCGACAATTGATTCTTTCCGGTAAAATGATACCTTTTTTACTTGTTTAGCCTTCACTAAAACGTAAAACACCAAAAGATCTAAAAAACAAATCTTCTTTTCTGTTGATTTTCAGCGATAGTCCATTGAAGGTGGACGACTTGAATAGTGCGGGCCGTCAGCCCCGGGAGAAAACCGAATCACCCCGTTACGATCCTGAAGGAATCGCATAACAGCTCTGTTTATATTCCAGTACGAACCGGATGTGCGTACCCTTCGGGGACGAACTGAAAGGAGACCGTTCTATCTCCCGGGGCTGACGACCCGCGCTATTCATGTATCACCTCTTCGAGGTGCTTACTCGCAGATTAGTTGTGATTTCCAGAAGACTCGCTGTGATATTCTCGCAGATTCGTCGCGCTTTCTCAAATACAAAGTCGTTCGCACTTTACAAATAATCCTACCATGAATCCTATCATCTCCTCCCATCATTGACCTTATCATCAATATAATCTTGTTAGCTCGTAAACGCGGAAACTCACTTATTCGACATAATGGCAACCTTTATTTATCTTTGGAAAATCGCATCGATCAGTTCAGTCAGGAGTCTACGGTGGTCACCAGATTCTATTTGTTTCACTCTTCCCTTATCCTGAGAGTTTCACTGGCGGGTATTCTTTTTATATCCCTCCAGGTCGGATGCGAAACGAATCCCCCCCTACCAGCCCCCGGTTCCGGTGACGAGGCGCAAACCACCATCCTCAAAGGTGACGTATCATTTCTTGATGGTTATCCGGCAATGCTCGATAACGGATTGGTTCACATGGTTATCGAGATTCCGGCCGGTGAAACTGCGAAGTGGGAGGTCAACAAGCAGTCGGGCGCCATCGAATGGGAGGAAGCCGGTGACAGCTTGCGTGAGGTGAATTATCTGGGCTATCCGGCAAACTACGGCTTTATCCCGCGCACACTTCTTTCTGAAACGCTTGGCGGCGATGGTGACCCGTTGGATATCGTTCAGCTGGGAAACCGTCTCCCCCGTGGCAGTGTGGTTGCCTGCCGTCTGATCGGGGTCATGCGGATGGTAGATAACGGTAAAACGGACGACAAACTGATTGCGGTTCAACCGGTTGATGGCTGGGTTGACGTGGCATCACTGGCGGACCTGCAACTGCATTTCCCTGGTGTTACCGATATCCTGTCTACGTGGTTTGCTCATTACAAAGGCGGTGATCAGGTAGTGATTCGGGGATTTGAAGAGGTAGATAGTGCAGAATCCCTTCTCCGGGAAGCAGTGGCTTCATGGAATAAGATTCACGCTACCCCTGTACAGAGAGAGTGAACCTTTGTATATTCTTCGCATTGCCTCTTGATGCTGTTTGAGTTGACAGGTGTTTGAATAGCAAAGGCAATTATCCTTCTGGAGTACCTGGGGGAATCGCATGGGGAAAAAGGTGACAAAACACATCAGTCTTTGGGCAATTCTGCTACTCCTTCTGTCGTTCGGGACAGCGTTCGCTGTTGATATTGCCAATGTCGTGGTATGCCAGACACCTACCGGCCTGGTGTTGGTGCGTTATGATCTTTTCGGCGGTGGTGACTTCACAATCTCCCTGGAAGTATCTCAGGATGGCGGTGGCGCGTTCCAGATTCATCCCAGGAGCGCCATCCGTGATCTTGGCGAGGACATCCTCCCGGGCCAGGGAAAAGAAATCATTTGGTTTTCCCAGGCGGACAATCCCGGTTTCGACGCACGTGAACATGTTTTCCGTATCCTGGCGATACAGGAAGACTCCATGCAAGTCGGTACAGTAGAAAGCAACTTTGCTGATTTTAAAGTCACAGATTCTACGGAGTGTTTCCCGGTTGCGCCTATTACTCCGGACGACATGCGTGAATTGTTGATCAGCGCTGGTTTGACAAAGAAGCCAGGCCAGAAACCCGGTGGCGGACAAGTCGCATCAGAAGCTCCAGCCCCAGTGGCTCCGGTTCAACCAAATGACTGGAAACTGATTCGTCAGCAGGCGATCAGACAAATGGTCACGACAGAACAGCCTGAATTGCAGAAATGTTACCTGTCCTATCATGACAGAAACCTGGAGCTGGCCGGACGTGTATCCATTCGATTCACGGTCAGGGCGGACGGTTATGTTGAAGATGTGGAATTTGTCGAACATGAATGGAACGACAAGTATAATGGTGAAAAGGTGGAATACTGCGTGCAAAGTCGTATTGAGGGATGGCGTTTCCCTCCGGCCCCTGCTGGCCTTAGCACACAATTCTCACTTGATTTTGGCTATTTCACGAAACCGCAGTACAGGAAGTAGAAGAATCCAAAAGACTTGGACTTTTCAGCCCGGTGCGACTTGTCACCGGGCTTTTGCATTTCTTTTGCTCTCCCGTTGACCGGGGGCACATCAGGGTGTATGTTCCCCTCGATTGACAGCGAGACCCATACGCCAATGGAATTCCAACAGCTTGTCATAGCAATTATCGGCGGTACAGGAGCTGTAGCCGTTTTGACCTGGAGTCGCGCGTTGACTGCAGGTGGCTCATTGGTGACCGTATTCATGGCCCTGATCCTGATCGCCGGTGGTGGTTATATATGGCTGGTGCCCGCTGTTACATTCTTTGTTCTGTCGAGTGTATGGACTCGCTGGCCCGGCGGCGCCGACAGAAAGAAAGCGCCACGGAACAGTTGGCAAGTGCTGGCCAATGGCGGTGTTGCGGCTTTGGGTGGCATTCTCGCCTTGTTGGGTTTTGCTGACATCGGGCGATTGATTGTCACCGGATCATTTGCGGCGGCTGCAGCGGATACATGGTCTACAGAATGGGGTCGTCCTTTAGGCGGACATCCGCTTTCATTACGCACTTTTCGGCAAAGTGAACCGGGACGTTCCGGTGCGATAAGTTTTGTTGGAACAGTTGCATCGCTTTCGGGCGCTGCTTCTGTAGCGTTAGCCAGTTTTGCCGTGGACATTCTATCCGGCAAAGAAACGATTCTCATTTTTCTGGCTGGCGCATGGGGAGGGTTAATCGACAGCCTTGCAGGAGCCTGGGTGCAGGGAGTCTGGGAAAACTCCGACGGCTCTATTACTGAGCACAAGCAGCCAGGAACTTCGGAACAACGCCTTGTACAGGGCGTTGCATGGATAGATAACAATGCCATCAACCTGATCTGTACCATTGCCGGTGCGACGGGGGCCATTGGGTTGATGCTCATTTTCTGATACGGATGAAAGGAACGCCATGGAAAACAAAGGCGGGCTGTTCGTTGGCATCATCATTTTACTGGTTGGCCTCCTCGCAGGTAGTTGGGTGATATGCGGCTTGTCCACCCAGAATACGGAAAAACCGTCGTATACGGGGCAGGTTGGCGATATCCAGCTATCCATGACACTTGATCCTGCAGCACACCAGTTGCAGATGGATGCCGCATTTACCTGGAAACGTGGATCATCAGACACTCTGTTTTTCCTGCTGAACAATAAACTGGTCGTGGACATTATCCAGGCTGATGGCATGTCTGGTCGCCCGGCAAAGGTCGCCAGCGGAGAGATTCTGAACCTGTGGATGAGTCGTCTGGATCATGACGGTGGCGCTATTGAAGATCCGGACATGGTAGCGCTCTTTGCTGTCCCTTTCCAGAAGGGTGCCGGTCCCGAAGAAGTCAATGTTCAGATGTCTTATAAAGGTGAGATCTACGATGATGTGGAAGTGGCCTCGTTCTCACGCTGGGAAATCGCCGATGAAACGACTGGCCTGATTTCGGAAAAGGGAGCTTTCCTGACCCCAATGAGTGGTTTTTATCCACGCTTCCCGGCGGATGATGACATCCATCACTTTACATCCACTATCCATCACCCTGAAGATTGGGAAGCCATTGCCGAGGGAAAGATTGTCAAGAAAACTGATACCTCTGTCACTTTCGACAGCGAGCATCCGATAGATGGCACCTATATCGTAGCCGGTCCGTACAAACTGGCCAGCCGCGAAGTGGACGGTATTGAAATCGCCATGTACTATTACCCAGGCGGTGAAGACCTGGTGGAAAGGTACCTGGGCGCCACGGAACGCTACCTGAAGCGATATAACGAGCAGCTTGGTCAATACGCCTTCAGCCGCTTTTCGACCGTAGAGAACTGGTTCCCGACTGGTTACGGCATGCCGACCTACACCCTGCTCGGTTCCCAGGTACTACGCCTGCCGTTTATCATCTACATCAGTTTCGGCCACGAGATCTGCCACAACTGGTGGGGTAACGGTGTCTATGTCGATTATGCCACCGGCAACTGGTGTGAAGGAATAACGGTCTATTGCGCGGACTATGCTTACAAGGCGGATGAGAGCCCGGAAGCGGCGCGTGAATACCGACTCGACGTGAACAGTGATTATACGGAATATATCGCTGTCGGTGACGAGGAAGATTTCCCGCTGACCGAGTTTACTTCCCGGACAACGGCCGGTACACGTACCATCGGGTATGGTAAAGCCATGATGGTATTCCACATGGTGCGTCAGCGGATCGGCGATGACGCTTTCTGGTCAGCCTTGCGCAATGTCTATGCGAATATGAGCTTCCAGAAAGCTGAATGGAGTGATTTCTTTGACGCATTCAGCAGAGCCAGTGGAGAATCCCTGGACTGGTTCAAGCGCCAGTGGGTAGAGCGCACTGGAGCCCCGAAACTGGAAATCGCGAATGTAAAGGCAGAAAAAAATGGCGGTAATTATCTGGTAACCTTTGATTTAAAGCAGGTTCAGGAGGGGCCGTCATACCGTCTGGACGTGCCGGTACGTATCTCCTTCTCCGATGGAACAAGTAGCGCGATGATCTTGCATAATGCCGAGGGCTCGTTGTACCATGCGCGCATTCCGACCAGTTCGAGACCGACACTGGTGGAAGTTGATCCGGACATGCAGATTTTCCGTGTCCTGGATCCACGGGAAGCATCGCCGACACTGGCCGGTTTTTATGGTTCCGAGAACCCGGTGATCTTGATCTCGGACACACAACCGGAAATGATCGATGCGTACCGTGCTTTGGCGGCATCGTTTAACCGGCGTGGCAATGCCTCTGTTCTTCTGGAATCGGAAGCGTCTCCGGACATGCTTGCAGGCAAATCATTGCTGCTGCTGGGCAAAGATGTAGATCCGGAATTGCAGAGTTCGATGTTGAATGATGCTGAAGCGGACCACGGATTGGCCTTTGTATACGCATCCCGTGATCAGAGTAACCTGACGCTGGTGCATCTGAATATCTGGGCAGATTCGCCGGACGCGTTGGGAATGTTGGGAAGAAAACTACCGCATTACGGAAAATATGGTTACCTGGTGTTCGCTTCCGGCGAGAACATCGGTAAAGGTAGATGGCCGGTTAAGGATTCACCATTACAGGTGAAGTTGTAACCTGAGACTGTTAAGGAGTGATCACGTATGGGCTATTGTCCTCAGGATCGCATTGAGTACGAAGACGAAATCGAAGAATGTGTCGTCTGTGGCGGTCCTCTCATTGAGGGGACAGTGGAAGAGATGTTCGATGATGTGGATTCCAATGAGTGGGTTGAACTCGATCCGCTGTCAGAATTGGTGCATGCTGTAAAAGTCAGAGACGCTCTGGATGAGGCTGAGATTCCCTGTTATATCTCGGCAGACCTGGCCTCCGGTTCGGAGTATTACGGCGGCGGCGCCATCCTGTATGTTCCTGAATCACATTACGATTTAGCTCTCGAGATTCAGCAGGGTATCGCCCCGCCTGATGACGACCAAATGATTTTTGATCCGGATGCGGATGACGAGTGGTAAGCAAAACCCTTATGTGTACACGGATTTTGTTGACTGAAGTGTAAGGTTCAGTACGTTCTTTCCTCCCGGCTTCAATTGAGCCGGGTTTGTTTTATGATCACAAAACATGTTGTACATTCAAGTCTGGAGTTTTCCAGTATTGGATGATTCGTTCAGAAAAAACGTGAGGGGTTCACGATGACAGAAATAATTGATATTTATGCACGGCAAGTGCTGGACAGTCGTGGCAACCCGACTGTTGAAGTCGAAGTTATTCTTGATGGCGGTGGTGTAGGACGCGCAATTGTCCCGTCAGGCGCCTCTACCGGTGAACATGAAGCCGTGGAGCTTCGTGACAACGACAAGAGCCACTACCTGGGCAAGAGTGTCATCAAGGCAGTGGAGAATGTGAACGCTGTGATTTCGCCACGCCTGCTCGGTCGTGACGCCATTGATCAGACTATCATCGATGACATCATGATCCAGCTTGACGGCACGCCGAACAAGGGCAAGCTTGGGGCAAATTCGATCCTCGCAGTGTCCATGGCTGTGTGCCGTGCAGCGGCTGATGCAGTCGCATTGCCGTTGTATCGTTATATTGGCGGCGTCGGCGCCAACACCCTCCCCGCTCCTATGATGAATATCCTCAATGGCGGCCAGCATGCCGACAACAATGTCGACATCCAGGAATTCATGATCATGCCATTGGGCGCCAGTACCTTCTCCGAAGCTCTTCGCTGGGGCGCCGAGACTTTCCATAACCTGAAAAAGGTATTGAAGGAAAAGGGCATGAACACCGCTGTCGGCGATGAAGGCGGTTTTGCTCCCAACCTGCAGAGCAACGAAGAAGCGTTTGAAGTGATCCTGCAGGCCATCGAACGCGCAGGCTACAAGCCTGGTGAAGATATTTTCTTCGCCATTGATGCAGCCTCCAGCGAGTTCTTCGACAAGGAAAAGAAAGTCTACACCCTTGAGAGTGGAACAAAGCATCTTGACGGCGCGGGCATGACGGATCTGTACGGCCAGTGGATCAGTAAGTACCCGATCTTCTCCATTGAAGACGGTCTTGATGAAAATGACTGGGCTGGTTGGAAGATCCTGACCGAGAAACTGGGCAACAAGGTGCAGTTGGTCGGTGACGACCTGTTCGTAACCAACACCCAGCGTCTGGACAAGGGCATCCGGGAAGGTATCGCAAACAGTATTCTCATCAAGCTGAACCAGATTGGGACGGTGAGTGAGACGCTGGCGACAATCGACCTGGCAACCCGGAATGCGTATACTTCCGTTGTTTCGCATCGTAGCGGTGAAACGGAAGACACAACGATTGCCGACTTGGCGGTAGCAAAGAATACCGGCCAGATCAAGACCGGCAGTTTGTCCCGTACGGACCGGATCGCCAAGTACAACCAGCTTCTTCGTATTGAAGACGAATTGGGGGAAGCAGCCAAGTTTGCCGGTCCCGGCTTGAAAGCTCGTGGATAACATCCTGACACAAAAGCGCTGATCGATCTATGGCTGATCGAAACAAGGCTTCGCTTGTTGCTCAACAGGTTCAACGCTGGTGGCCGCGCATTACGTTGATAGCGTTGATCCTGTTGGGCATCTATATCATTTTCGGGCGCGAAGGTGGTATTATTCGTGTGCTCGAATTAAAAAGTGAAAATGATCAGTTGAATACTGAAATCAGCCGCCTGCAAAGTGAAAAGGCAGAGCTTGAACAGCAGATTCAGCTACTGGAAGAGAAAGACGCTACAGTTATTGAAGAGGAAGCCCGGCGGATGGGAATGCAGAAACCGGGAGAGACCGTGCTCCGAATCCAATACGAGACGGTTGACGATTCCGCAGATGTGATGCAGAAGGATTGAAGCCACGATGTCCATGTACGATTCGCTTGACGAGAAATATGACTTGATGATTCGCTGGAAGCAGCGTCTTGAACGTGAAGCGCCTTTTTTCCAGCGTCTCTTCAGCGAAAAACGAATCAAACGCGTGCTCGATCTTGGCTGTGGAACCGGTCATCACAGCAAGCTTTTCCAGAAATGGGGATGCGATGTAGTTGCTGTAGACCCCTCCCCCGCCATGCTGCGCATCGCTCGTGGCGAAGGAAAAGACGGGCTTCCCCTGTTTACGCAAAAAGAACAAACAACAGACGGAAGTGGCACCATTGATTTTGTTGAGGCGGATTTCCTTTCATTCCCTTCACTTGTCGATGGTCCGTTTGATGCGGTTGTTGCCCTGGGAAACTCCCTCCCGCACCTGGCAAACAGGGATCAACTCGTTTTGGCGCTGTCGAATATCTCCAGTATTCTCAAACCGGATGGTGTATTCGTATTTCAGAATAGAAACTATGATCGCTTAATGGAAGAAAAAGACCGGTTCCAGTTTCCCACGACATTCCGGGAAGCTGATTCAGAACAGATTTTCTTCAGGTTCAACGACTTCGAAGAAGATCATGTTCGCTTCAATATTGTCCATTTTCAACGTGTTGGCCAGCGATGGATGCATTCGATCTATTCGACAGAATTGCACCCCTGGCGCAAGCTTGAGCTGGAGCAGGCAGCTTCTGAGGCTGGTTTTTCTATCAAGCATTATTATGGAGACTTTTCCGGTACACCTTTCGACGCAGCCTCTTCTTCCGATCTCGTAGGTCTGCTGCACAACTCTTCACATTAACCTGACATATCGAGATATTGCTGCTAACCATAATCTTCTCAGAGCAGGTTTCATATCCATTAAGAATATCAAGCTGTTACCTCATCGCCTCCGCTGAATCCAATAAAAGCGGAACAGTTTGCAAATGATGAGGCAACAGTATGAACCTAGTTTGGCATCTGGAACCAAGTGGAGTTAAGTTGGGTTTCAGTGTCATGTTGAGTCACAAAGTCAAGCCAGATAAGGAAACATCTCATGCGGATGGCCGTAGTAGGAACTGGGTATGTTGGCCTGGTAGCCGGCGCCTGCTTCGCATCCACAGGTAACCATGTCACCTGTGTAGATATTGATGAAGCCAAGATTGAAAAGTTGCGTCAGGGTCACATCCCGATTTATGAACCCGGTCTGGAAACGCTGGTGCGTGACGGGGTTCGCAAAGAACGCCTGTTCTTTACAACAAGTTTAAGCGATGCCATTCAACAGGCAGAGGTTATCCTGATTGCCGTGGGTACTCCTCCTGATGAGGATGGAAGCGCTGACCTGCAACATGTCCTGGCGGTCGCAGAAGGCATCGGCCAGGCAATGAACGGCTATAAGGTTGTGGTGGACAAAAGCACTGTCCCGGTAGGGACAGCAGCGAAGGTTACAGCAACGATAAAGAAGTTTACGGATCATGATTTCGCGGTTGTGTCCAACCCGGAATTCCTGAAAGAGGGCGCCGCGATCAACGACTTCCTCTATCCGGATCGCGTTGTCATCGGTTCCGATGATCCCAAGGCGACTGAAATCATGGAGAGGCTTTATGAGCCTTTCACTCGCACGGGCCATCCGATTGTCGTGATGGATGTACCCTCGGCAGAATTGACCAAGTACACTGCGAATTCCTTCCTCGCCATGAAGATTTCCTTCATGAACGAAATGTCACGCTTGTGTGAGGAAGTCGGCGCGGATATTCGTGATATCAGGCGCGGGATAAGCTCGGACCCACGTATTGGCAAGCATTTCCTCTTTGCCGGCGCTGGGTATGGCGGTTCCTGCTTCCCGAAGGATGTCAAGGCAATCCTGCGCACAGCACAGGAAGTCGGTGTGAACCTGGAGTTGATTTCCGCCACAGAAAGTGTGAACGAGAAACAAAAGCGCGTTCTTTTCCAGAAACTGCAATCCTTCTATGGCGACAAGATTGCCGGAAAACGAATTGCTGTCTGGGGTCTTTCCTTCAAGCCTGAAACGGATGATATGCGTGAGGCATCATCAATCGTCCTGATCAATGCTCTTCTCGAGACAGGAGCAAGTGTTGCTGCCTACGATCCCGCTGCGATGGATGTGGCTCGTGGAATTTTTGGCAATAAAATTGATTTTGCCGACAATGAATACCAGGCTCTTGAGGGTGCGGATGCCCTGGTAGTGGTGACTGAATGGATCGATTTCCGTTCACCGGACTTCGAACGGATCGCTTCGATTCTGAAGGACAAAGTCGTCTTCGACGGACGCAACCTGTATGATCCGATCTATATGGCTCAAAAGGGTCTCACCTATTTTTGCATCGGCAGGAAAAACTGACATAGCTATTGATCATGGGGCTTGTGTAGTCGATCTTACACCCGGGAGGTTTCCCGGGTTTTTTATTCTCAACACGAGGCTGCCTTGACCATCGATCTATTCATTCCCTGTTTTGTTGACCAGGTGTTTCCAAGGACGGGTCTGGCGACAGTCCATCTCCTGGAAAAAGCCGGGTGCAAGGTCCGCTATAACCGCGAGCAGACCTGTTGTGGTCAACCTGCTTTCAATTCCGGGTATCATAAAGATGCCCAGGTTCTCGCAGAGAAATTCATCCGTCTTTTTAGCCAGTCTGAAGCGGTTGTCGCTCCTTCCGCAAGCTGTGTTGCCATGGTCAGGAAACATTATGCTTCCCTGAATTTTGACAAAAGCATTGCTGAAGAATACGAGCGCCTGAAGAGTCGGGTCTTTGAACTGAGTGAATTCCTGGTTGATCATCTGAGATGGAATGACGTTGAGTCATCCTTTCACCATAAAGTGGCGTATCATACTTCCTGTCATGGGTATCGTGAGCTGGGAATCTATGATCAACCAAGGTCTTTGCTGCAGAAGGTAAAAGGAATAGACCTGGTTGAGCCGGATGATTTACACGCCTGTTGTGGCTTCGGCGGAACATTTTCGGCCAAGTTTCCCGAGCTGTCCACATCCATGGGTGAAGATAAAATCCAGGCAGTTTTGCGTACGGGCGCTGATGTGATCACAGCGACAGATGATTCCTGCCTGATGCATCTGTCCGGGATGTTGCAGAAGAAACGCATTCCGATTAAAACCTTGCACTACGCCCGCATTCTTGCCGGCGGGGAGTTCCTCGCATGAGCATGCGTGATTTCAAGAAGAACATCAAAACAGTCATTGCAGAGCGACCGGACGGTCCTCTCCCCTATAAGAAAAATACTGTCAAAGCGGTTCGCGCCAGGAACCTCAGGAAGGATGAATGGCCGGATTTCCAGGAAAAACGCGCCGATCTTTCCCGAAAACGTATTGACGACATCGAACATCTGGAAGAATTACACGAAAAGCTGCGGGAGAAATGGGCTGCGAATGGCATCATCGCCCATGAAGCGGTTGATGCCCAATCTGCACGCGAAACGGTGCTGAATATTCTGCAGGGACACGGGATTAATAAAATCCTCAAATCGAAATCGATGCTATCCGAAGAAATCGAAATTAATCCTTTTCTGGAACAGCACGGGATCGTCCCCTTTGAAACGGACCTGGGCGAATATATCGTCCAACTGCGTGGCGAGCATCCCAGTCATATTACCATGCCGGCCATGCACCTCACACGTGTGGAAATCGGTCAGCTTTTCGCAGAAAAACTGGGGATCGAATATACCGAAGACCCGTCCGAACTGACTCAAATCGCTCGTGAAACACTTAGAAAAGAATTCCTGTCTTCAGAAGCAGGCATGTGCGGTGTGAATTTTGCCGTTGCGGAAACCGGACACCTGGCAACCGTTACCAATGAAGGCAATGGCAGGATGGTTACATCCACGCCGAAAGTGGTTATCGCCCTGCTCGGATGGGAACGTGTTACGAAAAGCCTGGGAAACCTGTCCATGCTGTGGCAATTCCTGGCAAGAAGCGCTACGGGCCAGAAAACAACCGTCTATCTCAACCTGACACATGGCCCGGCGCCCGGCCCGGTCGGTCCACGTGAAGTCCATGTCATTATCGTGGATAATGGACGTAAATCGCTCTATGCGGATGAAGAATTGCGTCCGGTTCTACGTTGTATCCGTTGCGGAGCCTGTCTGAATACCTGCCCGGTATATCAGCAGCTCGGCGGGCATCCTTACGGTGGCGTTTATCCCGGCCCCATCGGGAAAGTGCTGGCTCCGGCCCTATATGGTCTGGAAGAAGCCCCCGATCATCCTTTCGCCAGCAGCCTTTGCGGAGCCTGTGAAGCGATATGCCCTGCCTCCATTCCGCTCCCGGAATTGATGCTGCTTTTACGGAAGCGGATCACTGAAAATATTCCGGGCAAGGCTTCGGAACAAAAAATCTGGAGTTTGTTCAAATACATGATGTCCGATTCGAACCGTTACGAGCAGGCTACAGCGTTAGCCAGAACTGCTCAACGTTTCTGGCCGGGACGCGATTTCCCCGTTCCAGGCTGGTCAACGGGAAGAACCAGCCCCACCCTGGCGCCCAAAGCGTTCAGGGATCTCTTTGAAAACCGGAAAGACGGGGGTGCGGACGATGAATAAAAAACTGACTCAACTTCGTGAGGTCCTGGTTGAACTGGATGCAACCCTGGTTGTCACCAAAGCAGACAATCTTCATACTACGCTGGAAAAAGTTTTCAAGCAGAACCATATCACTTCACTGGCACTATCCAATGACACAATTGTGTCAAAGGCTTTTCTGGTTAAAGACTGGAAAGGTTCCGGCCTCAGCATGCTGCGTATGCCTAAAGCCGGTAAAGGAATAGAAACGTGGCGGGAGAAACTGGCTGAGACGGATGCCGGCATCACCGGCGCGGTTGGGATTGCTGTGGAAACAGGAACAGCATTGTTGCCTACAGGCGATCCTGACCCGCGACAGGTCAGCCTGTTGCCTCTACATCATATTATGTTGATTGAAAAGAAGAATGTGGTTGATAATGTTGCCGCGCTTTTCGAACTTTGGGCAAATTCCGATTCACAGGATCGCAATGCCATCTTTGTGTCCGGGCCAAGCAGAACTGCCGATATAGAGAAAGAACTTGTCCTGGGGGTGCATGGCCCCGGGAAGGTGACGGTAATCATTATTGAGTAGATTACTGTATTTCTCGAAAGCCAAGGCTGATTCCAAAGCGATTAGCCTGATTCAGCGGGCTCTGACTGCAGACAAAGTCGAGCCTGCCCCACAGAGAAAGAACATGACAATCATAATCTGTTTAATAACAATGATTTTATATCGCATATAATCATGCAAATGGAATCAAATAATTGGACAACAGGGAATTGTCAATACGCTTAGCCTGCTTCAGCAGGCTCCTCTTAGCACCCGGCTTCAGCCGGGTGGAAGGATATAACAATAGCTATGAGCGCGCTTTAGCGTGCTTTTCGAGACAAAATCAGGACGAACCAGGAAAGCACCCTAAAGGGCGCTCAAATCGTTGTTATCCCTGTTCCCCCGGCTAAAGCCGGGGGCTAAGAGGAGCAGGCTAAAGCCTGCTAAAACAAATACGTATGTAAGTAAGTAAGTATGTATGTATGTATGTATGTATGCATGTATGTATGTATGTATGTATGTATGTATGTATGTTTGTTTGTTTGTTTGTATGTTTGTATGTTTGTTTGTTTGTTTGTTTACATGTATGCATGCATGATGAATGATGAATGATGAATGATGTATTTATCATGTATCTATTTACGTGAATATAGCCCATAGGGGGCAACCAGCGAGAATCATACCCTATACAAGACAGATATTCAGTGCCAGAAAGAAACAGCCGCCAATCTGAAACGGCAACGACTTTTTTGAACGACTTTAAAATGACGATGTAGTGTTTCAGTTCACGAGCTGGAAAAGGGGCAAAGCATGAAACGAGTAGTCGTAACAGGCGGAGCCGGTTTCCTTGGCAGCCACCTGGTAGATCGTCTGATTAATGACGGTCATGATGTGATCTGCCTGGATAATTTCTTTACCTCCAGCAAAGACAATATTCGTCACTTGCTGGACCATGACCATTTCGAGCTCATTCGGCATGATATCACTGAAAGCATTATGCTCGAAACCGACTGGATATTCAATCTCGCCTGTCCTGCTTCGCCGATTCACTATCAGTACAACCCGGTCAAGACGATCAAGACTTCTGTAATGGGCACAATTAACATGCTCGGTCTGGCCAAGCGCACCCATGCGCGCATCCTCCAGGCCTCCACCTCAGAGGTATACGGCGATCCGCATATTCATCCTCAGAAGGAAGAATACTGGGGCAATGTGAATCCTATCGGTATACGCTCCTGTTATGATGAAGGCAAGCGTGCCGCCGAATGCCTCATGCTGGACTATCACAGGATGAACAAGGTGGATATCCGTATCGCCAGGATATTCAATACATATGGTCCCCGCATGGCGATAAACGATGGACGGGTAGTATCCAATTTCATTGTTCAGGCATTGCGTGGTGAGCCGCTGACCATTTTTGGTGAAGGGAATCAGACAAGAAGCTTTTGTTTTGTGGATGATCTTATTGATGGACTGATCCTGCTGATGAAACACGGAACCGAAATCAGGCCGGTCAACCTGGGGAATCCGGTTGAGTTTACCATCCTTGAACTTGCTGACACGATACGTGAGCTGGTTGGCACAACGGTTCGTATTGAACATCGTCCCCTGCCACAAGATGATCCCACTCAGAGACAACCTGATATCACACGCGCTCGTGAAGTTCTGGATTGGGAACCGGTTGTTCCATTACGGACTGGATTGCAGCAAACCATTGAGTATTTCGAGAAAAAAATTTAGGAGCACAATCGCCAGAAGCTTGCGGCGTGAAAACATTTTAACCTAGTTTAGTTACATGCGACGAAAACATTTGAACGATTTGGCTTTTGTCAGCCGGTTTCTATTACTTCAATTGGTTTTTCTCCTTCCGATCTCGCTTTCCGCACAGATTGAGGAAACGGGTTCCCTGCGTCAATTCCTGATGGGCAACGAACCGAATTGCGCCTACGACAACTGGATATCCCACACTGTTGAAGCTACAGCAGAACCGGGTGGTCATAACGATTTCATGCCTGTGGAACTGGATCGCCAGTTAAATGGGTTCGGCAATTTCCAGTACATCGCCGATGAGGATGCTGCGCAATATGAAGCGACATGGAAGCAGATATTCCGCGCCTTCTGGCTGGATGATGCGGATGAAGTGGAAGCGCTGATAGATGAAGCCGGATACTCATATGAACTGGTTTATTTTACCGATACGGACTATAATCGTCATTACCGGATATTGCGTGAAGTTCTGAACGAAACATTTGTTGACAGCGGGTATTATGCAGGCCCGGAAGACGATGTAATCGGCAGTTTTGATCATGGCTGGGGCATTTTTATCCTGAACGAGGATGCTGAAGTGCCCTGGATATGCAGCCAGGTCTGTCACATCAACGATGATTTCGTAGCGCCCCCGTTTGCCATGGAATTCTTCCTCCAGGCCAATCTGGGAACTCTGGCTTTTCACGCTACCAGCCGTGAAGCATTGTGGAATGGTGGAGAGTTTTACAATGCACGCTCCATATCGGATCCCAGTAGAAACGGGAACATGCCTTTTCAATGGTTCACCGAATTCTTTGTTGACACGGTCCGTGCGCAGGGAATGATGCCCCAGATATACCAGGTTCACAGCTACGATTCAGACATCCATGATTATGAGCACCCGGTTCAGATAAGTCCTGGCCAATTGGATGATTATGCCAACAGGCCGGTGCGTGATCTATCGTCCGCTCACCTGGATTGGGTCAACTTCACCCCTGAAATCATCCTGCCAGCCAACACCATTGCTGAGGGACAGGATGAGGTGACCGTTGGGGAATACTATGCGGCTTATCATGCCGGCGGTCTGGAACACGTTGCCAGCGGGACAGAGATATCCAACGATGTAAGCTTGCCCGGGTATTCAAATAATCAACAGATGTTCGCTGTTGACGAAGGCAGAAATCCTTACGAATCACTTGACGGTTTTGTCCACTTTGAATTTGACGAATTGCCTGATGAGCTTCAGGATCTTGGATGGACCTACCTGGATTTTTACGATGGTCCAATCCCTCCGACCATTGATAATTTCGGATTGTTTTTCACCTATTATGGACCAGCGCTCGATGCCCTGGTTGCTTATGTAGATAATTTTGTCAATGTACCGGATACTACAGCTCCGGTCGGGCCGGACCAGGCTGCCATTGAATACGCCAGTGACTACTTTGTTGGCATTGAATGGTCCCCAACCGCAGACGATCCAAATTTTGCTGCTTACGAAGTGTACTATGACACGACGGAGACAATCGACACAACCTCAAATCTGTGGTCCTATGAACAGGACGCTGATCTGCGTGGCCTGAATGCCCGGTCAACCCTGATTACCGACTTGATTCCTCTGAAAACATATGGCTTCAGAGTTCGTGCAATTGATTTTGCCGGCAACAGTACAGAGTTAACACCCACGCTTTTTGTAGAAACACGTGACACCACCTTACCTGAAATCGATCCACACCCGCCCATTACCAGTTACCCGACTGGCGCCTGGGCGCCCTGGGTTGAATGCAGGATAAAAACAATTGAATCGCTTGACGAAGCAATCATTGAGAGTTGGTACGATGGTGTTTCGCAACCCAGTGTGCCTTTACTTCCACAACAGGAATGGGTGCCGGAGACCTGGATTCGTTTTAGCGCCTATATGTACGATTCAGGCTCACCGCCTGCTCCTGGCACAACGATTCGTTATCGCATCAAGCTGACCGAAAATTCCTATGTGCCGCACATCGTGTATGAACCGGAACTGGGTTTTCACGAGTTCACTGTTACAGTAGGTGAACACAAGTTTGAAGCAGATTTTCAGTTTGATGATGGTGGCATGATACCCTCAGGCGCGGAAGATACCTGGGTTTGGGGCGAAATAGAAACCGGCCCGGGACAAAGCTATGATGGTACGCATGCCTGGCATGCAACCCCACAGGAACCAGGATCGGAAAGCTGTCTGGAATTACCTCAACCGTTGAGTTCTGTAGGTATGCCGCACGCTTACCTGGTTTTCGAGCAATGGTACAATACGGCGCTGAATCCAAATTATGCGTATCAATGCTATGACGGCGGCATTGTCCAGGTATCCACAAATAACGGATATACCTGGCAAGCTGTTACTCCTGCTTATGGCTATCCCAAAGGATTTGCTTCACCTCCCTACAATGATGTCGGCGCTTTTGGCGGTGATTCGGAAGGCTGGATAACAAGTGTTTTCAAATTGAACTACACCAATGATGAACAATATCTGCGAATTCGTTTCCTTTACAAGACAGACACACCGATTTATCCTTCTGAAGGTTGGATTATCGATAATGTGCGGTTGACTTCACATCCACCACCCCCGCGTGAGGTCCGCTCCCTGCGCGTATCTTTCCTGACAGGAAATCATGTGCGCCTGATGTGGAGTCCTGACCAGGCTGATTATTACCGTATTTATCGCGGAACAGATCCGTTCCAACCGATGGAATTGCTGGACGTGGTTTCTTCGCCATGGTACACGGACAATCTGGCGATGGAATTACCTTATCCTTTGGTCAGTTACCGTGTTGTGGCTATTTTCGCCCAATAGGCTGACCGTTCCGATAATCCCAGAGTTGTATCCCTTTCCGATTAAGGCAATTGGACATTGAGAGATTTTTGTTTATTTTGCCTTTTTGCAAGCAACAGAGAAGGTGTTTCCCTTGTCAGACTTCGAAGATCACGAAACGAACAGTCTTCCTCACATTGAGGTAGTCGCTGGTTTGATCTGGCGACAGGATGGCAAAATACTCACTACGATGCGTCCCTTGAGCGCTGAACATGGCGGTTTGTGGGAATTTCCCGGCGGAAAAATGGAACCGGGGGAAAGCCCGGATCTGGCGCTGGTTCGTGAAATTCGGGAAGAACTTGATATTATCGTTGAACCCGGGCCGGAATTCGCCCGTGTCAAACACAAGTATGAAGACAAGGAAATTACCCTGATTGGTCTACATGCACGCCATCATAATGGTCGGCCAACCCTGCTCGGTGTATCTGATTTCAGGTGGGTCAGCCCTGAAGACATCTACACTTTCCCCCTCGCAGAAGCGGACCGAAAGCTTCTGGCGCTTGGTCAGTTAATACCACCAGATCGTTTTGCTATCCAGGACGGATCTGTTTCGACTTGACAGGGAGTAATCAAACAACATGATCACACATCGATATCTCGCACACACAATTTTATTCTCTGTACTTCTTCTCTTGCTCATACCCGCATCTCTTTTCGGCGATCAGCCCAAAGGGGAACTTTTAATCCATCCTGAAGGCCACGCTGGTCCTGTTCGCGCCCTGGTCAGTCTTGGAAACAGCCGACTGCTATCAGCCAGTGACGACAAGACAATCATCCTGTGGGATTATTGGAATAACAGACAGAAGAAAGTCATTTCAGGCAAGATTGATTCCGGCGTTGATGGTCAGTATCACGTTCTTGCCCTGTCTCCAGACCGTCACATCTTCGCTACAGCAGGTTTCCTGCCCAGTGTTTACCATGGAAGTACAAGTATCCGGCTGCACAGCACAAAATCACTGGAGCAAATGGATTTGCTGAGTGATGCTACTGCCAATCGGGGGCTTATCAGCGCCCTGTCGTTTGACAATGACGGTATTATGCTGTACTCCGGGGGGCATAACGGAAAAATTATTGGCTGGGATCTTCGCTACAATCTGAAATCCTCGCGTTTCCTGGCACATTCGGCCGCAATAACCGGAATTCACTGCACTCATGATGGATTGATATCAACCTCGCAGGATGGCTGGATCAAACGATGGCAAACAGGAGAATCACGAGCTGTAGACAGCCTGCTGGTGGATGAACTTGGCATCAACTGCCTTTCTGTCGGAGATAATGAAAAAACCATAGTATTGGCTTGTCAGAACGGCAGCCTGGTCATCCTTGACCGTTCTTTCACAATCCGCCAGGAACTCCGAACCTCTTTTATTCCGGAAACAGTATCCCTGTCGCCTGAGGGTGACTGGCTGGTCTGCGGTGGACATGGTTTTGGGAATGATCCGTCCATTGCCTTCTTTCAACGCTCTCATTCAGGTTTTCGCTTTGTAGCGGAACAGCGGGTTCATGGCGGAACCGTTCACACGGTTGTTTTTCTTGAAGACGATGTAATTGCCAGCGCTGGCGAAGGTTCCTTTGACATCTGTATCTGGGCGCTACGCGACAATGCGCCTTTTCTTGCTTCACAGCTTTCCGGAAAAGTGTATCCTTTTTCCGGGATTTCTGCCGTTAATGGGTCCATTCAGCTTGCCACGGATGCAACAGATCGACTGGAATTCAATTATCTCAATCATGAACTGTATCCAGCAGGTAAAGCCAATGGCAGATCACACGATGATGTCATATGGGATATGCAGATGGAACTGCGACCGGTTGATGAAAATGACATCCTGATCCTTCCCGAACGTACGTTCTACAACAGTGGCATCCCGTCCAATACTACAGCACGATACCAGAATGTTCTGGATTCAATTCCACAAGGTTCTGCGCCTTCTGAAAGGACAAGTGAAGATCATTCCATTGCCGCCCCGGAGCCGGAACCGGTATTATCCGTGCCCGAGCCGCAGTCTGATTTTCCTGAGTACACATTGTCTGCATCGCCTGATGTGGTTGATACAGAAATCCTTCCCCTCCCGGTGCGGTATATTGCCGGACGAATGGACACTGTTTTTGTGTTGTTCCGGGATTCACTCCGTGCTGCGGAGTATAAGCATCTTGCCGGTCCTGCCGGGGTATTTACGATCGCTCAAAACCGTTGGGCTATTATTGATCTCGGAAACAGTACAGTAGGTGTTTATGACTTCTCCGGGCAGCACATCGCCAATTTGAATGGCGGTCAGGGGGAAGTTGTTGACATGGCTGTATCGCCGGACCAAACCAGGCTTTACACTCTTCTTAACAATCACATGATTCAATCCTGGAATCTGCTGGCGATTGATAAGAACCTTGACGAGAACTTTCCAACCATATGGGACACTTTCCTGGGACGAGGCCAACTGGGACCAATAAAAAAAGCCGGTCTTGATTCGCTGGCCAGAGTGCCCCAAAGAAAAGCATGGCTGGATGTTATCCAACAGCTCGAAGCCATGGGCGAATCCGCGACGCTATATAGGATAACCCTGGAACGTATGGTGATCGATGTTCAACCCTTAACCACCCTGTTTATCACAGATGATTCTCACAGGATTTTGTGGTCACCGGATGGTTACTACGACTGCGAACCCGGTTCGGAGAAATACTTCAAGTGGCATGTCAGTCGTGGATTGAACCACAACGCAACCATTTTCGACGCCGATCAACTGGCAGAGTTCTTCTACCGGCCGGATATCCTTTCCGAGATTATCCAGACCGGTGATCCAGTTGAAGATATTCTGAAAAGACTTGAGGGTGAAAGTCTTCTGACCAAGCGTGTTGACAGCCCCCCCGTGGTAAAATTCAAATACACCTTCGAAAATGAAGTACTTTCGCAGGACACTGTCACGGTTCTGGTAGAAGTAACGGATACAGGCGGTGGCATAGACGCTGTTTTTCTTTACAACAATGGTAAACTGGTAGCGCCGAGAAAACAGTTTGAGGACAGGATTGAAAACTGGGCCACCCAACGCGGCGCCACCCTGACCATTCCCTATGTCGTCAGCCTGCTCCCCGGTCCGAACCAGTTGCAGGCGCTTGCCCTGAACCGTCTGTGGACACCTTCCCATAATGCGGAAATGGTGCTGCATACCGAGAATATCTTCAAAGAGACGCGACTGTTCGTGGTCACCGCTGGCGTTGATAAATACGTCAACCCGTTATATGAACTGGAATACGCCGTTGAGGACGCCCGGGCTTTTGCCGAAGCCATTTTTCACTATGGGCAGGGTGTTTTCACCGATGTAAAGCATATTGAGCTGTACAATCGTGACGTTTCACGGGATTCAGTGGAAGCGATTTTCGACTGGATCGCTCAGCAGGCCAAACCGCAGGATTTGTTTATCTTCTTCTATTCCGGTCATGGGGTGGTAACCGAACAGAAACAGGGACGCGATGATGAGTTTTTCATGGTTCCCTATAATATTCAACAGCTCTATCAAAACGACGCCCAGATTCGCCAGATCGGCATTTCCGCCCAGATGTTGCAAACCTGGACAGCCCGCATCCCGGCACAGCGTCAGCTTCTCATCCTCGATGCCTGCCGTTCTGAACGAGCCATCAACGCGTTCTACAACATGGGTAGAACAGCAGGTGTAGCCGTGTTGGCGGCAACAGGCGCGAATGATTACACCTACGAATACACAAAGCTTGGACATGGCGTCTTCACCTATTCCGTTCTGGAAGGACTGGCAGGACAGGCTGATGCAAACCATGACAACCTGGTCAACCTGAAAGAGCTTGAAACATACCTGCTCAACCGTGTACCGGAATTAACCCATGAATACCGGTACAAAACACAATTCCCTCATACCTACGTCCGCGATGTTGATTTCCCACTGGGTGTCGTTCGCTGAATCGACTCCAACGATATTCACCACAGTGATATTTATCACATTTCTCCACCCCTTTCCTACCTAGTTTAGTATAGTTAAGTGTATGTTTATTTTACAAAAAGAACAGAATATAAGAAGAGTCCGATAAAGAGCGAATTCGCAAAAACAATTCAAAGTCCACCGAAGGTGGGCCACATCTCTTAGTATACCAACAAAAAATTGCAGGGAAGCAGAAACGAAGCACAACTTCTCATCCTGATCAGCCGAAAGTATAAATGGTTGAGATTGCTCATATCACAGACGGAGAAAAGCGTTTCAATCAGCAAAACCATGCAGTTTCGGAGTCATATTTGCTCTGAGTATCGAAACATCAAGCGTTTGGCATGCTCGGCCATGGAGTGGAGTTGGGTACTTGCAGACGGGACAGACGCATTACCAACCCAACGTAAACTCTTGACTGAGCTTGAATTACGTTCAAATGTCAAACAGGGCAACAAGAATTCCCGATACGTGGTGGGCAACGTACCGGGAAAGCAGGTTTGATACCTGTTTGCGGCCAAACGCGGTAACTCTTGCCGCAGGATGGACGACCTGCGGGTGTTCCGGTCTCTCGGAGCGGGAGGTTGTATGAAGTTTGCGAAGGGGTTCGTAGCCCTGGTGATTCTGACGTCACTGCTTGCTACGACCGTTCGTGCACAAAACTCTTTTTCGGCATCGGATTTTGCCCAGTGGGAAAATCTGCCCAAGGGGAGTACGGTTGCGGACGGTCAGGGCGTGTCGCCGGATGAACTGGATGACTGGGGCGGTCCCGATTATTGGGGCTACCGTTGGCGGGATTCGAACGAGCTGAACGGCCCGACCTATGCCTGGGTCGATGTATCCGGTGTTGGCGAACAGGCTACCATTACTGATACGGATGATGGCACTCAGCTCATCAACCTGCTATTCCCATTCTGGTTCTATGGCGATTATTACAACCAGGTAAACATTTCCAGCAACGGTAACATTCATTTCGGAGCTTCAGACTCCGACTGGTCCAACTCCTTTATCCCTTCAACCGATGGTCCCGCCGCCATGATCGCTCCCTGGTGGGATGATATCGCTGTCCATTACGCCAACGGCGGCGACATTTATTATTACAGCACGGCAGACTCCTTCATCGTCCAGTGGGAGAACGTACGCCGTCATGTCCTGGCAGGAACCGACTCAACATCGCGCTACACTTTCGAAGTGATTATCTATCCGGACAGCCGGATAAAATTCCAGTATGCTTCTATGACCGGTACGCTGAATTCAGCGACTATCGGTATCGAAAACATGGCGCAAACCGGTGGTCTGTTGATTCTTTACAATGATGGCTATGTCGAAAATAACCTTGCTATTGAGATTTACGGACGTCCCCTCCCCTTCACGCTGGGAACGCCTGCTGATGGCTTTGTATCCGGTTCCACAACACTGGATTTGACCTGGAATCCAAGCTTGAATCCGGACCCGACGGAGAACCTGACTTATAACGTATTCGCTTCCACAGACCCAACCGATATGGGAGTAGCTGTAGCAACAGGTATCGCAGATACGTTTTATAATTTCACCGGTCTGGACGACGCCACCTATTATTGGACCATCCTGGCGAACGATTCCGAATCTCCGGGAACGCAGGCCGATGACACCCTGAGTTTCCATATTACCGTACCGGAACCGCCCAGCGCTTTCAACCTGCTGACGCCTACAGATGGGAATACGGAAGGTTCCACAACCCCCACCCTCACCTGGAGTGCATCGGTTGACCCCGATGCCGGGGATGTGGTCACATATAACATCATATACTCGATCGGGGATGCAACTTTCGCTGACCCGGATTCCATTACCGGCATAAACGCAACCAGCTATACCTTCCCCGACGGGACGCTCCAGGACGACATCACGGTGTACTGGTATGTCCGTGCAGTGGACACCAACACCAACGGCACATTGTCTACTCGCAACCCGCGAGATAACTTTGCCTATCGTTTCGAGATTTACGAGACTGAAGCTCCGGCAGCATTTAACCTTTCAGGCCCTGCCGACCGTGTAACGGTATTCGATGCCGACACTACCCTGTCGTGGCAATCCACAACTGAGCCAGACCCGGATGACGCTCTGACCGGGTATATGCTCTGGGTTGCTACTAATGAAGCGTTTACCCAGAATCTGGACTCCGTCGCCTTTACACCGCTTCAGACGACCTATACCATGGGCGGGCTGGTCAGCAATACCACGTACTGGTGGAAAGTGCGTGCGCTTGATGGCAATACCAACGGCACCTGGTCCGACCAAACCTTGAGCTTCCACTATTACGAACCGACTTCCCCGGCAGCGTTTACACCTTCAAGCCCGGCAAACCATTCCAACCATACGACATCGGATGTAACGGTGGAATGGAACAGCTCCAGTGACACCAACCCGGCCAATGGATTGGCGATTCATGGACCGGATACGTTCGGCTACTTCTGGCTGGACAACAACCAGCCCGGCGGTCCGAATTACGCCTGGGTAGATATTTCCGGAACAGGCACTCCCTCAACCGCGGCGGTTGGCGCGGAACAGCAGGAAGTTGTCGCGATACCGTTCAATTTCCCCTTCTACGGGGTTGAATACGCCGATATCACTATCGACAACAACGGTTACCTGAGTTTCGGTGGCGCCAGCGACTTCTCGAACTCGGGCATCCCGGGAATTGACGGGCCACAAGGTATGATCGCGGCTTTCTGGGATGACTTGCAGCCTGAAGCCATTGGGAATATTTACTACCAGTCCATGGGTACCTGGTTTGTTGTGCAATATGATGGTGTGCAGAGATTCGCCGATGCCGCTTCAATAGAAACCTTCCAGATTATCCTGTTCGATGACGGGCGTATCCGTTACCAATACGAAGATGTGAGCGGGACATTGAACTCCTGCACCGTCGGTATCGAAAACCCGGACGAGAATGACGGTCTTGAAGTAACTTTCAACGCCAACTATCTCGACGATGGCCTTGCACTTGAGTTCTATCCTTATGCCGTGACCTACGAGGTGGAATGGGCAACCGTAGCCAGTTTCGCAGGTTCAACCATCGAGGAAACGGTTGATGCGACTGATTACAACATCACCGGCTGTCCTGATAACCAGACGATGTACTGGCGTGCTCACGCGACAAACATTTACAACCAGTCAACCACGATTACACCGAATACCGGTTGGGATTTCACGACTTCTCAGCCTGATCCACCCAACGGTTTTAACCTGACTTCGCCAGCAGATGGTTTTGTTTCAGCCACTACAGATATCATTCTGCAATGGGAAGAAGCCACCGACCCGGATATCGGGGACGTTATCACATATGAAGTCTATATAACAGAAATCGACGGTGTCTGGGGCGCCCCGGTAGCTACAAACCTGGCCGTCAACCAGTACTCTTTCACCGGTTCATTCGGCACTCAATACTGGTGGCGCATTCGTGCGATTGACAACGGTGGCCTGGGAACGTATTCCGACCAGACCTGGAGCTATGAGATCGTCACCCCCACTCCACCGGCAGCGTTTAATGTTTCAAGTCCTGCTATCGGTACGGAGTTCGCTAATTTGACGCCGACTGTTGTATGGCGTCAAACTACAGATAACGATCCCGGCGATGCGGTCAACTACAATGTGATCTGGTCTCTGAATGATGCCACATTCTCAAACCCGGACAGTGTAACCGGCCTGTCAGATACGACCTATACTTTCACCGCCGGTGACCTGGCCGATGATGCGACCGTGTACTGGTATGTTCGTGCTACGGACTCCAATACCAACGGCCGTAACTCGAACCAGAACCCGAACAACAACAATACCTGGTCATTCACGACCAATGTACCGGACGTGCCCAATCCATTCGGACTGGTTTCTCCGGCAAACAACGGAACCCCCAATACAGCCGCCGTCACATTGCAATGGCAGGCAGCAACGGATCCCGACCCCGGCGACAATATAACTTATGAAGTGTATGTCGCTACGACTCCCGGCGGTTTCGGCGGGCCGACTGCTGCCGGTCTTAATACGACTCAATACGTTTTCAACGGCACTGACAACCAGCAATACTACTGGAAAGTGCGTGCCGTGGACACAAATTCGGCGGGAACCTGGTCTACTGAAACCTGGACCTTTACCATCGTCGAACCTGATCCACCGAACGCTTTTGATCTGACCGGTCCGGCCAATGGAAGCACACTGCAAACAACCACCCCGACCCTGACCTGGGACGCAGCCACGGACCCGGATGCGGGTGATGTCATCACCTATAACCTGGTCTATTCTGTTGGTGATGCAACTTTCAGCGATCCCGATTCAGTGACCGGATTGACCAACGCGACCTATACCTTCGGTGCGGGTACACTTTCAGACGATATTACCCTGTACTGGTATGTACGTGCAGTGGACACCAACACCAACGGCACCCTGTCCAGTCAGAATCCGAATAATGGGAATACGTGGTCATTCTCAATTGCGGTTGATGAAGCGCCGTCCGCATTCAACTTGCTCACTCCGGCGGATGGAACAACCTCACTGAACACGACAGTCAGCCTTACCTGGCAGGCTTCCAGCGATCCTGACCCGGGCGACAATGTGACCTATGATGTGTATGTATCCGAGAACCAGGCGACAGTGCAGAACCTGGCTTCACGGGTCGCAACAGGGTTGAATGTCACCAACCTGGATTACGCTGGTGTTGATAATCACGTCTACTACTGGCAGATACAGGCCATTGATACAGACGGCAACTCAACCTGGTCATCTCAGCAATGGGATTTCAGTATCGGTGTTCCCGATCCTCCGGACGCCTTCAACCTGACCGGGCCACTGGATAACGCGACTGTTACATCGGCTACTCCGACCCTGACCTGGGAAACAACAACCGACCCGGATATCGGCGACAATGTTACGTATAACGTGATCTGGGCCGTAAACGACCCGACTTTCGCCGACCCGGATAGCGCCGTAGGACTGGCAACCGCGACCTACACCTTCTCCGCCGGTATCCTCGCGGATGATCAGCCGGTTTACTGGTATGTTCGTGCTGTGGATACCAACACTAACGGTCGCCTGTCAACCCAGAACCCGAACGACGGCACAACCTGGCATTTCGATATGAATGTGCCAGAACCCCCGGCGGTATTTGATCTCGTTTCACCTGCCGACGGTGTGTATATCGAGGGCTTGACGGCCAACCTGGAATGGGATGCGACAACCGACCCCGATCCCGGCGATATTATCAATTATGAAGTGTACGTTTCGACTGATCAGGCCACCGTTCAAAACATAGCCAACCGTGTTGCGCAAAGCCTGTCTGTTGTGACCTATGCTTTCAACGGCGCTGAAGACCAGACCTATTATTGGACCATACGTGCGGTTGATACCGGCAACAACGGAACCTGGGCCAGTACAACCCGCAGTTTCACGTTTGGTGTGTCGGAAACCCCTGACGCTTTCTCGCTGATGGCGCCGACAGATGGCGAGACAGTTACAACAACAACTCCGATACTTTCATGGCAGACTGCAACTGATCCCGATCCGGGTGATGTGGTGACCTATAATGTCATCTGGTCGCGTAACGATGCAACATTCAGCAGTCCGGACTCAGCCACGGGTATTGCGACAGCCAACTATACTTTCTCATCCGGTTCGATCAACGACGGCGACCAGGTGTACTGGTATGTGCGTGCTGTGGATACCAACACCAACGGGCGCTTGTCCACACAGAACCCGAACGATGGCACGACCTGGTCATTTGACGTCGCCATTGCTGAAGCCCCGGTCGCTTTTGACCTCACCGCTCCGGCCAATGGCATTACCCTTGCCGCTACGACTGTTGACCTGGAGTGGAACGCATCAAGCGATCCCGACCCAGGGGATGTGATTACCTACGATGTCTATCTCTCCACCGATCCCGGAACATTGATGAACCCCGGTTCACGGATCGCGCAGGGAGTGTCGAATACTTTCTATACCTTCAATGGCACTGAAGATCAGACTTATTACTGGCGGATCAAGGCGATTGACAGCAATTCACCGGGCACTTGGTCCAACCAGGCCTGGAGCTTCACCTTCTCCATTCCGGAACAGCCCACAGCGTTCAACCTGCTCACGCCTATCAACATGGCGGCGATGAACACTTTGACACCGACACTTACCTGGCAGCAAAGCACCGATCCCGATCCGGGTGACGCGGTATCCTATACCCTGTACTACTCCATCAACGATGCCAGTTTCGCCGCACCAACCACGATTACCGGGTTGACAAACGAAACTTGGTCGTTCCCGGCCGGGATACTGGTTGACGAAGATGTGGTTCACTGGTATGTCCATGCGGTGGATAACAACACGGCAGGAACCCTGTCAACCCCGAATCCGGTTGACGGCACAGCACGTCAGTTTGAAATCACCATCGTCGATGCGCCGTCTTCCTTCAGCCTGCTCGGTCCGGCAAATGGCAGCACGACTACTTCAACAAGTGTCGTGTTTACCTGGCAGGAAAGCACGGACCCGGACGCCGGTGATGTGGTCACCTATGATGTGTATGTATCACAGGATCTGCTGACACTTCAGGATGTGGGCAACCGTGTGGCACAGGGCCTGAGTGCGGAAACCTATACGTTTAACGGCCAGGATGATAATTCCTACTTCTGGCAGGTGAAGGCGGTTGACACGAATTCACCGGGAACATGGTCTACGGAACAGTGGGACTTCAGCATCTCAAACCCGGAACAACCGACCGCGTTTGATCTGCAGACACCTTCCGATGGTATTACGGTCAACACAACCACTCCGACACTGACCTGGGATGTCAGTACTGATCCTGATGCCGGTGATAATGTGACCTATCGAGTCATCTGGTCCGTTGATGATGCAACTTTCTCATCACCGGATTCTGTAACCGGCTTGACCGCGACCAGTTATACTTTCTCAGCCGGTAACCTGCCGGACAACAGCACGGTTCACTGGTATGTACGCGCAATTGACACCAATACTAACGGCAGGTTGTCAACGCGTAACCCACGTGACAACACCGCCTATTCATTCAATATCCTGGTCCCGGAACAGCCATCAAGCTTTGCCTTGTTATCTCCTGCGGATGGCAGTCTCAGTCCTTCGACCAGCGTCACCCTGAACTGGGAAGCCTCTGTCGATCCGGACCCGGGCGATGCGGTAACGTATGAGGTTTACATTTCCAGCAACCAGGCAACGGTAACCGATCCGGCCAGTCGTGTAGCACAAAATGTGGTCAGTACCAGTTACACATATAACGGTACAGACAATTCGCAATATTTCTGGACGATTAAAGCCGTTGACATGAACACCACCGGACGCTGGGCGACGCAGACCTGGGACTTCTCCGTGGGTGTCGCCGATCCACCGAGCGAATTTGCCCTGATCGGTCCGGCAGATGGATCTACTATCCTTGATACAACAGAAGTGAATTTCGTATGGGAACAGGCAACTGATCCCGATGCCGGCGATGTGGTTACCTACCGTTTGTACTATTCCATCGGTGATATCAATTTCACCAATCCGACTGTGATTTCAGGCATCTCTGACACCACCTATACGCTGGCGCCGGGAATCCTGGAAGATGGTCACCAGGTATACTGGTATGTACGCGCTTACGACACAAATTCAGGCACGTACACGGCTTCGACTCCAGCGCCGTCCAACGGTATTCCGTGGAAGTTTGACATCTATATCACAGACGCCCCGGAACCGTTCAACCTGGTTTCACCAATCAATAACTCGACTACCGGAAACCATATCGTCACATTGACATGGCGTGACACGGAAGATCCTGACGGCAACCATACGCCGACCTTTGATGTTTACCTGGCCAGTGATACTACTGGCGGGCTTCGTATCCCGGCTAACCGGATCGTCAATGGCTGGTCCGATACAACGTACACCTTCATCGGCGATGACGACAGCACGTATTACTGGACTGTGTATGCCACGGACAACAACACGGTAGGAACCTGGGCCAACCAGGCATGGAGATTTACAATTGGCGAGGCGGAATCGCCGACAGCATTTGACCTGATCAGCCCGACCAACGGCGCGACGATGGGCACAACATCACCGACCCTGACATGGCGCAGATCAACCGATCCGGACCCGGGCGATAATGTTACCTATCGCCTCTACTGGTCGGTTAATGATCCGACATTTGCGTCCCCGGCTTTCGTTTCGGGGTTGACTGACACGGTCTATACCTTCCCCGGCGGGGTTCTGAACGATGACGTGACCTATTACTGGTACGTACTGGCGATGGATGGAAACACCGCCGGAACGCCATCCAATCAGAGTCCGCAAAACGGGAATCCATACCGCTTCGATGTCTATGTAAATGACACCCCGGCTGCCTTCAGCCTGTTGTCTCCGGTAAACAACTATATTTCACCGAGCACGAGTGTTACCCTGACCTGGGAAGCATCTTCCGAGTCCGATCCGGGTGACAATCTTACTTACAGTGTTTATTTATCGACGAATCTTGCCGACTTGGGGCAACCGTTTACTCGAGTCGCGCAGGGTTTGACCAATACAACCCATACGTTGACGTTGACGGATGATCTGACATATTACTGGCAGGTAAAGGCGGTCGATACGAATACCGCCGGAACCATCTCAAACGAGACCTGGCAGTTCAGTATTGGTGTACCTGATGCACCCAGCGCGTTTGCCCTGGTTTCTCCGGCTGCCGGCGTTGTTTTGACGACAACGACACCGACTCTGACCTGGGAGCGCAGCACAGATCCTGACCCCGGTGATGCGCTCACCTATACCGTGTACTGGTCTATCAGCGATCCCAGTTTTACCACACCGGCTTTTACCGCGGGATTGACAGACACATCCTACACATTCCCCGCCGGAATCCTGAACGATCATGAGACCGTGTACTGGTATGTGAAGGCTGTGGATACCAATTCAGCCGGGACACGATCCACGCCAAACCCGATTGACGGCACAGCGCGCAGTTTTGAGATCTACATTATAGATTCACCTTCTGCGTTTAACCTGCTGACACCGGATCAGGCAGATACGGTCACCTCGCTTGATGCGCAGTTATCCTGGGAAGAAAGTGTCGATCCTGATGTTGGTGATATTGTTACCTATAATGTCTATGTCTCCTTTGACCTGGGAACACTTGGCAATCCTGCCACATTGATTGCAAGCGGCCTTGATACTACAGGGTACACCTTCCATGGTGTTGAAGACACACTTTATTACTGGACAGTGAAGGCTGTTGACACCAATTCGCCGGGAACCTGGGCGGATGAAGTGCGCAGTTTCCGGATTGCCATCCCGGAACGTCCGACTCCGTTCAACCTGGGCAGCCCGGCCAACAATATTATCCTTCAGACCATGACACCGACCCTGACCTGGCATCCCTCAACGGATGCAGATCCGGGCGATGTGGTTACCTATACCGTTCTCTATACCATCGGTGATCCGCTGTTTATCAGTCCAGTGGAAATAACCGGATTGGCAGACACTTCATATACGTTCGCCGCCGGTATGTTATCCGACAACAATACGGTTTACTGGTATGTGAAAGCGGTTGACCTGAATTCAGAGGGACGTCGTTCCAACCAGAACCCGATTGACAACACAGCCTATCGATTCCACCTGGTCGTACCGGAACCACCGGCCGCGTTTACCCTGTTGTCGCCCTCGGATGGAACAGTCGCGACAACCCAGAATGTGACATTGACCTGGGAATCGACAACCGATCCCGACCCGGGCGATGTGGTTACCTATAGCCTGTATGTCTCCACATTGCGCAACAACCTGGGCACACCGGTCATCAGCGGTTATGCCGGAACCAGCTATGTGTATAGCGGTGATGACGACTCGACCTATTACTGGGCAGTTGTGGCTACGGACGGCAATACGGCCGGAACCTGGTCGGATGACACCCTGAGTTTTTCGTATTCCATTCCCGATCAACCGGCAGCATTCCAGTTGCTGACTCCTTCAAACAACGGAGTCGTGGCGGATACACTGCCGACTCTGACCTGGCAGGATGCAATTGATCCTGATCCGGGCGATGTGGTCACCTATACCCTGCAATATGATTTTAACGCGGATTTCTCAACCGCTACGGAAGTGGCCGGGTTGACCACAACCTCTTATACTCTCCCGACACCGCTGTATGACGGCGCGACAGTTTTCTGGCGTGTACGTGCAGTTGACACCAACACAGCCGGAACCTGGGCAGGGCCACCGAGTTATTTCCAGTTCGATGTATTTGTACAGGATGTCCCGAACCCGTTTAACCTGGTCAGTCCCGCGAACAATGGATTGTCCAATCCGGATGGTTCCGTTACCCTCGTCTGGGAAAATAATGGCGATCCGGACCTGGGACATGAAGTAGTCTACACGGTTTATGTTGCCAGTCAACCGGACATGAGCGATGCGGTCAGCTTTGGTCCATACCCGGAAGGCACCTTCCCCACCCTGAACCAGTTCTGGATGCAGGATGACAGCACCTATTACTGGCGTGTCTGGGCTCAGGATGAAGTGCTGGCGGATGGACGCTGGTCCAACGAAATATGGGCATTCACGATGCACGAGCCTGAATTGCCCTATGCGTTTGACTTGCTGACACCGGCAAATGGCGACACTTCATTTGATGGCAGCCCGACTTTTACCTGGGAAAACAACGGTGATCCTGATCCAAACCAGTTGGTAACCTATACCCTGCATCTCGGACAGGACGCCGCCTTCAATAACCGTAGTGTTTACGGCCCCTATGATGAGGATGTATTCCCGACCATCAGTGAACCCTGGATGGTTGACGGGGGACGGTACTGGTGGAAAGTATACGCTCATGATGCAGAGGGCGATTCAGTACAGTCTGCCCAGACCTGGTCATTCCGCATTTACATTCCGGAACCGCCGAGCGCGTTCAATCGTGTCTATCCGCCGGATGACGGACAGGTTGAGGATCTTGACCCGACATTGACCTGGCAACGTGCAACAGATCCCGATCCCGGTGATCAGATCACTTATACGCTGGAATGGTCGTTCAATTCCGATTTCAGCAATCTTACGACTGTAACCGGCCTGGCTGATACGTTCTATACGTACCCTGTGGGTCAGTTGTTTGACGATGCGCGGGTTTACTGGCGGGTTCGTGCGGTTGACCGGAACTCCGGCACCGGGACATGGGCCGGACCGACAGCGTCATGGTCGTTTACGGTGTATGTCCACGAGCAACCCTACGCTTTCAGCCTTCTCACCCCTGCTGACGGGAGCATTCTTGATCCGTCTCCTTCTGTCATTCTCGAGTGGGAAAACAACGGTGATCCCGATCCGAACCAGGGCGTAAGTTATGAATTACAGGTAGCTGAAAACTCAAACTTCACTGGTTCAGCTTTATACGGACCGTTCAATGAAGGCGAATTCCCGACGCTTGACCAACTGGTTCTGGATGATGACACCCAGTACTGGTGGCGTGTTGTGGCAACGGATGAATGGACCGGCGGGCATGTCTGGTCAACGGAGACCTGGACCTTCTTCATCTATTCACCTGAAGTGCCATTACCATTTGACCTCGTAAGCCCGGACAGCGGAGTTACGGTTCCCAACCTTGGGCCAACACTGATCTGGGAAGCGACAACCGACCCGGACCCGGGTGAATCTGTGACATATACACTGCAATATGCCTTCAATGCCGGGTTTGTGCCGTCAACTTCGATTGCAGACCTGACTGATCCGGTGTATACCTTCACTGAAGCTGAACTCTTGAACAGCATGGAAGAAATGCTGGGTGATGAAGAACTCGACGAGTTGCTGCCAGATGATGTGACAGTATACTGGCGGGTACGTGCGATTGATGATTCCGGTCGTTCGAGGCTCAGCGGACCTTCTGCCTACTGGACTTTCTATGTGTTTGTCCAGGATCCGCCCAATGCTTTCTCACTGATCAGTCCGGCAAACGATGACACGAACACGACCGGCTCGGTAACCTTCCGTTGGGAGAACCAGAACGATCCTGACCCGGGACAGAATGTTACCTATACCCTGCACCTGTCAGAAAACCCCTGGTTCAGCAGCCCGGACGTGTATGGCCCATACACGGAAAACGACTTCCCCACCTTCACCCCGCCGATTCTTGAAGATGACATGCGGTACTGGTGGAAAGTTTACGCGCATGATGAAGTCAGCGGCGACAGCATCGTGTCCAACCAGGCATGGAGCTTCTGGGTATACATCCCGGAACCACCGGGCGCATTCGACAGGCTGTCCCCAGCACACCTTGCAGAGGTCAACACGCTTGGACCGACGCTGATGTGGGAAAGCGCACCGGAATATGATTCCAGCGACAGTGTTTCCTACACCATGGAATGGGCTTTCCTGCCGGACTTCACGGGCTCGGATTCTGTCACCAGCCTAGTTGATACGTTCTACACTTTTGAAAACACAACTCTGATGAACGCCTACCGGGAACAATTCGGTGGCGACGATAATGACCTCGATGAACTTCTGCCGGACAATGTGACTGTTTTCTGGCGTGTCCGGGCTGTCGATACCAATACGAACGGCACCTGGGCGGGTCCGACTCCGTTCTGGGCGTTTGATATTTACTGGCAGCAGATGCCCTATCCCTTCGCCCTGATCAGCCCGGTGCTGGGTGACACCAGCTTTGACGGCTCGGTTACCTTCGAATGGGAAAACAATGGTGATCCTGATCCGGGACAGTCAGTAATCTATTCTATCCATGTCTGTGACGATATCACTTTCGATTCAGATATCCAGTACCTGGGCACCTACGCTGAAGGTGAAACGCCGACAGTAACCCCGGCATGGCTGGAAGATGACAAGCAGTACTGGTGGCGAGTTTTTGCCCATGATGAGGTTCTCGGCGACAGCCTTGCATCAACCGACACATCCACGTTCCGGACCTATTTCCCGGAACTGCCTGCTGCGTTTGACCTGGTCAGCCCGGAAGACAGTTCGACTGTAAACACGCTTGGACCAACCCTGGTCTGGCATGCCAGTTCAGATCCTGATCCGGATGATACCCTTACCTATCGGGTAATCTGGGGACTCACGCCGCAGTTGCCCGGTTCAAATGTGATCACGGGCATTACGGACACAACTTACACCTTCACGGAAGAAGAGATTTCCGCTGTTATTCGTGAAGAATATGGCAGTGATGGCGAAGGTGAACTGGATGAACTGCTTCCGGATGACGTAACTATTTACTGGCGCGTCCATGCGACAGACAGGAATACAGCCGGAACACTTTCGGGACCTGCTGAATACTGGCAGTTCGATGTGTATGTCTCAGAATCCCCGTCAGCTTTCTCGCTGCTAAGTCCGCTGGACATGGATACAGTATGGGTTGACACGGTTCAGTTGACCTGGGAAGCCTCATTCGATCCTGATCCGGACAACGAGGTAGCCTATGACCTGCTGGTGAAAACAGATCTGGATACGGCCTTCGCAGTCATCGCTACAGGACTGACAGACACAACCTGTATCCTTGATTCGCTGCAAGATGACCGTATCTACCAGTGGACTGTGTATGCTCAGGACAGCAACACGCCAGGCATCTGGGCCAACGACACATTAACATTCAGCACGTACTTCCCCGAGCCCCCGGCAGACTTCAGCCTGCTGCAACCGGCGGATTCGGTTGAGATTCATACGTCTGTCGTAAACCTGCGCTGGGAAGAAGCGCCTGATCCTGACCCGGACAACCAGGTCACCTATGATGTCTATATGGAGATTGATGGTGGACATGGCGGCCTGATCGCCTCCGAGCTGGATACGAACAGTTTCGACTGGACACTTCCTGCGGATGATGCGGAAATCACCTGGCGGGTTTACGCTCGTGACACAAACACCCAGGGGACATGGTCCTCGAACACGTTTACCATGTTCATCAACAAGCATGAACCGCCACTTCCCTTCTCACTGTTGAGCCCGGACAGCAGCGAACGGCTGGAAACTCATTCGCCGACTGTCGTATGGGAATCGACGATTGATCCTGATCCCTATGATTGGGTTACTTACACGCTGGTATGGTCGGTAAATGATCCCACTTTCCTGTTGCCGGATTCCATCGCAAACCTTGATGACACGACATTCACCTTCACCAGCACCATGCTGAATACCGGGAACAACGGCTCGCAATCCAACACCGGGATTACGGACCTGGATCAGGTGAGTTTCCGTGCAGGTAATACAGCGGGAAGCGGAAAGAAACAGTACACAGGGCTGGCAAGCACAGGCAGTTCTACAAGATCGCAGACATACTCGACCAGTCTTTCCGGCTTCGGTTCCAGCACAGTTCAGCAGACGGGTAGCTTGACCAATGAGCTGGACAGTTTTGTTGATGATGTGACGGTGTACTGGTATGTGCGCGCGGTGGATCAGAACAGCAACGGTCGTCTTTCGAACCAGAACCCGGTGGACAACACGTTGATCAACTTCGTGATTGATATTCCCGAGCCGCCGGAACCGTTTAACCTGCTCCTCCCGTCGCATAACCGTGAGATTAACACCGAAAGCGTGGTCTTCCGTTGGGAACAGACTGAAGATCCTGATCCGAACGACCCGGTTACATACGAAATCTATATTTCGGAAGATCCGGACAGCATGGGTAATCCGGTTGCTTCCGGTCTGCGTTCAACAAACTATACCTGGTTCGGTGGTGAGGATGATGTCCGCTATTACTGGACTGTCCGCGCTGTGGATTCCAACAGCGAAGGCAGGATGGCATCCCAGACATGGCGTTTCTTCATGCGTTTGCCGAATCCGCCCCTGACATTCAACCTTGCCGCACCGGACAGTGGCGCATTGTTGTACGAACTCACGCCAACAATCACCTGGTTTGCGACAACGGATCCTGATCCAGGCGATGACATTACGTACACGTTGTATTTTGCTGACAATCCTGATTTCTATGACGCGGATTCCATCTACGCACTGTCAGATACTTCTGTCACAATTCCGGATGATTTCCCCTTCTTTGAACGACTTCTCGAGAATAACGATGGCGGACAGCTTCTCGGTGTAAGTCCCGTTGAAGAAATTGTCTCCCTGCAGCCTAGGAAACAGAGCGCAAAACAGAGCAGCGCGAAGAAAAAGCAGCAACCATCGCTATCGCAGGTTGCACTGGTACAGGAAACCGGCACCGTCAAGGTTGCTTCTGTCAGCGGTGAATTGAATGAAGGTGATGCCAGCGCTACGGTATACTGGCGTGTAAAAGCGTACGACAGCAACTCGGATGGCACCTGGTGTACACCTGAAGAGGGTTGGACTTTTGACCTGTTCATCCTGCAACCACCCGAGCCGTTTGATTTGATCAGTCCCCCGTTCGGTATGGTTTCAACAACGGATGAGATCACCTTTGAATGGGGCGCGGGACACGATGAATCCAACGCGGATTCCATCACCTACATCCTGGAGCTTTCGACCAGCAGCAGCTTTGTCAATGCGCAACGCTACACAGTTGGCAGCGCCTTGAGCTATACCGTGACCGATCTGGATGATGACGTCAGCTACTGGTGGCGGGTGAAGGCACGTGATACGATCAATCGTGAATCACGTTCCAACCAGGTCTGGACAGTAGCGACTTCATTCCCGAATCCGCCGACGTCATTTGCCCTGCTCGAACCTGCGGACAGCGCAATAGTACCCTGGACCATTCCCCACGAAATGCGTTTTGCCTGGCAGCAATCCGTCGATCCTGACCCGGAAGAGGCAGAATTGCTGCGCTACAGCATCACGCTGGATCTGTATCTGCAAGGCGCGATTGATACCTCTGTCACTTTCCGTGAACTGGAAGAACACGCCCAGTTGATCGATATCGTGGACAGCCTGGGGCTTACCTCCTGGACCGGTCATCTTGAAATCAACTGGTACGTGGATGCCATTTCCGGTGGTGATACCGTACGATCCTTCAATGGCTGGACAGTATTCCTTGACGGTCCGCAACAGGAATCGCCCTGGGGCGACAATGAAATACCGACAGAGTACACGGTTGCCGCCACATACCCGAATCCGTTCAACGCTCGCCTGATGATTGTGGTCGCGCTGCCGAACGCCGGACGTGTCAGCTTTGATATTTACAACACGCTGGGCCAGAAGGTGACATCCATTCCTGAACGGGAATATCGTCAGGGGTACCACCAGATCAGTTGGGAGGCGACCAACCTCGCAGCGGGCATGTATTTCCTGAGGATGAACGCACCACACGGCGGCGGGAAGGTAAGGCGGATCATTTACGCGCCGTAAACATTGAAATGTGTGATTACAGGGGCCACCGGCCCCTTTTTTTTTGGCTGCTCACAGGAATTTGTGTGTATTATCTACGAGTACGTTTCGTCAGGTCTTGACGTGATGCCGTTTTCGCGTTCTTCTCCGCAATTTCAGACACCTGTCCGACTTCACACATGCTATTTCGCTTGATGGATCGTCATCAGGCATCACGTTGTGACCTGACGACAGCGAGAATGTTGAATCAGGTGGCAGGTCACAACGCGACAATAACAGGGCGCGAGGTGGTTTCAGTCTCATTGTGCATTCTAGAAAACACAGCAAAAGTCGAAGACGAAATGTCGCGTCAAGACCTGCCACAACATCGCCCGGATGCACAAATTCTTGTGAGGAACCTTTTTTTATTAGTAGAGTCGTTCCCGAAAGTCTTTACTGTTTCAGGTTGGCGTTAGCATATGTCTGATACTGATCATTTGCTTCGTATAGGGTCTGTTTCTCCCTGATTACACTCTTTTGAAAATACATTTACTTGTGTTAGCAGGCTTTAGCCTGCTCCTCTTAGCCCCCGGCTTTAGCCGGGGGATCAAGGACCACAAAGGTTCGAGCGCCCTTCAGGGTGCTTTCCTGATTCATATTGATTCTTTTACGCTGAAGCACGCTAAAGCGCGCTCATAGCTTTTGTTATCTCCATCCACCCGGCTAAAGCCGGGTGCTAAGAGGAGCCTGCTGAAGCAGGCTAAATACTTTCGAATCAGCAAAACTTTCGGGAATCCAATAAAAAATCTGCCTGCCTGTTCACACCAATCTGTTTGCATAAACTGTTCTTTTCCTGTATCGTACTGGTGATACTTTGAAACGCTATACAGCATTTGACTCATAGAGGTTTTCATGACCCGACTTGCGATGTACCAGGTAGACGCTTTCACCGACAGCATCTTTTCAGGCAATCCAGCAGCGGTTGTCCCGTTGGCTTCATGGCTTCCGGACGACATCATGCAAGCCATCGCTAACGAAAACAACCTGTCCGAGACTGCCTTTTTTGTACCTGTGGAAAAGGGATATGAACTGTGCTGGTTCACACCCACCAGCGAAATTGAGCTTTGTGGTCATGCCACCCTGGCCGCAGCCCATGTCCTGTTCCGGCACCTGGGACACAAGGACTCAATGATTCGTTTCTTCACACGTCACAAAGGTGAGCTCCCGGTTACTCGCCGTGAGGATATGTACGCCATGAACTTCCCGGCATACCCGGCAAAAAAGAAACCTATATCTCAAGCGATTAAGGATGCTCTGCAGTGCGAAGCTGTCGAAGCCTGGGAAACGCTGGATACCATGGCAGTCTTCTCTTCTGAACAGGAAATCGCTGCGTTATCACCAGAGTTTCCTCCCATGCTTGAGATTCCTGGCAACGCCCTGATCGCTACAGCACCGGGTAAGGATGCCGATTTTGTTTCACGGGTGTTTGTGCCCAAGCTGGGCATCCCGGAAGATCCCGTGACCGGATCAGCGCATTGCACCCTGATTCCCTACTGGGCAAAACGGTTGGGGAAAAACAAGCTGCGCGCAACGCAGATTTCAAAACGTGGCGGTGAATTGTTCTGCGAATTGCAGGATCGACGGGTTGAAATCGCCGGGTACGCCGTTACTTATATGACGGGAAAGATCAGGGTATAATGCTCAAACAAGACTTTATTAAAGTAACAAACCGGGGACAATCCTTTTGGGATCCTCCCCGGTTTGTTTCGTCGGTGCGCTGGATATTCACCTTTATACAACCCGCTTCGAGGTTGAAAAGTTGTGTTTTCTTACCCGGGTGCTATTCCGCCTTAACCAGCTCCAGCTCAATGATAATCTTGACCTCGTTGCCTACGACAAGGCCACCGGTCTCCATCGCTTTGCTCCAGGTCAGTCCGAAGTCACGACGGTCCAGCGTGGTGTGCGCGGTCGCACCGATACGAGTGCTGCCCATGAAACTCATCGGATCTGTCGGCCCCTCTACATCCAGCACAACTTCCTTTGTCACACCATGCATGGTCAGCTCGCCATAGACCTTCAGCCCACCATCAACCTTTTCAACTCGCTTGGACTTATAGGTCATGGTCGGATAGGTGGCGACATCAAAAAAATCAGTACCACGAAGATGCTCATCACGCTGCTCGTTCTGGGTATCAATCGAGGTCATCTGAATGGTGACGTCAACCTTCGATTTCTCAGGTTTGGCAGAATCGTAATGAATGCTTCCTTCAACATCCTTGAATTCACCGTACACATTCGAAATCATCAAATGCTTGATCTTGAAACCCACCGATGAATGAGACTGATCAATCGTCCAGGTTGATGCCGAAGCCAAACCCGTTACGAACAGCGCCAATCCGGCGCTTAATACTGCTATCAGGCTACGCATGCCCAACTCCCTTCTTGTTAGCTTTGTTTACATGTTAGGGTTGTTTAACTATTCGTTTTATGAATTTGATGCTGACAGGTTCCATGTGGACTGCTGGGTATACTACTACTCTGGAGCCCGGCATTTCAGGAATGGTTTCAGATGTCCCAAGCGCTTCCCTTTTGTTCCCGGTTCTTGAGAGCTATATTGGAAAACCTTTTCAGCTACACTGGTCTTAAACGCTACTTACGCTACCACCAGCAAGGGAGGGCATCTTGTTTCGCATCCCGACGATGATCCGCACAGCAGATCCGGACTTTCAACAGAATGTTGAGCACCACAAACGTCTGGAAAAAGACTACCTGGAATTAATGGACAAAATTCAGCAGGGCGGCCCGCCGAAGTATGTGCAACGGCATAAGGACCGTGGCAAGCTGACGGCACGAGAACGAATTGACGCGCTTATTGATCCGGATTCTCCGTTCCTGGAATTCAGTACACTGGCCGCTTATGGCATGTACAAGAATGAAGCGCCTGCCGCGGGGATTATTACCGGCGTGGGTGTCGTTCATGGCCAGGAAACGCTGATCATTGCCAATGATGCGACGGTTAAGGGTGGCACCTACTTCCCCATGACCATTCGCAAGCATGTCCGTGCGCAGCAGATCGCCATGGAAAACAACCTGCCCTGCGTATACCTGGTGGACTCGGGCGGCATCTTCCTGCCGGAACAGGCGGGCACATTCCCGGACCAGGATCACTTCGGACGCATTTTCTATAACCAGGCCCGTCTCAGCCGGATGGGCATTCCCCAGATCAGTTGTGTCATGGGTTCCTGCACGGCTGGCGGTGCGTATGTGCCTGCCATGAGCGATGAAACCATCATCGTGAAGGAACAGGGGACCATTTTCATCGGTGGGCCACCATTAGTTAAAGCAGCGACCGGTGTGGTCTGCACCCCGGAAGAGCTGGGCGGCGCTGATGTCCATACTCGTATTTC
Source organism: bacterium (assembly GCA_963669175.1). Classification (GTDB taxonomy): domain Bacteria; phylum Electryoneota; class Electryoneia; order Electryoneales; family Electryoneaceae. Next base: position 2,627,703 of record OY769902.1, on the reverse strand, counting down.
CGGTGTATCCGACCACTTCGCCGAAAATGATGAACAGGCGCTTAGGATTACACGGAATATTCTTGAAAATCTCGGCCCACGTCCCAAGTTTGATCTGGAGCGTACTGTCCCGGAAGATCCTTATTACGATCCGGAAGAGCTTTATGGCGTGATTCCTCGTGACCTGCGGAAACCATATGACGTTCGTGAAGTAATCGCGCGCCTGGTCGATGGCAGCCGATTCCATGAGTTTAAAGCCCGTTACGGCACCACCCTGGTCACCGGGTTTGCCAAGCTGATGGGTTATCCGGTCGGAATCGTGGGCAACAACGGTGTCCTGTTCAGCGAGAGTAGCAAGAAGGGCGCTCATTTTGTGACGCTGTGTGCAAAACGCAAGATTCCGCTGTTATTCCTCCAGAATATTACAGGGTTCATCGTCGGCATCGACTACGAGCATGGCGCAATCGCTTCTGACGGCGCCAAGATGGTGCATGCAGTCGCGAATGCGGATGTACCCAAGTTCACCGTGGTAATCGGCGGCAGTTATGGCGCGGGAAACTACGCCATGTGCGGACGTGGTTACTTCCCGCGTATGATGTGGATGTGGCCGAACTCACGCATCAGTGTCATGGGCGGCGAACAGGCGGCAGATGTGCTGGCGCAGGTAAAGCAGGATCAGCTCGAAGCCCAGGGCAAGCCGAAGATGACGGAAGAAGAAGTGGCAGCTTTCCGTCAGCCGACTCTCGACAAGTACGAAGAAGAAGGGCATCCCTTCTACGCGACAGCACGTTTGTGGGATGATGGCATCATCACCATGCGTGACACCCGTACCGCCCTGTCGCTGGGTATTGAAACATCTTTGAACCAGACGATCCCGGAGATGGAGATGGGTATCTTCAGGATGTGATTGCCCGTTATACGAATACTATATCAACGCCTCATCACCGATGGGGCGTTTTTTATTATCAGTTTTAATAACAATGTCACATGATTTATTATATACTTGATTTTGTAAAGCTAATGACCCATTTTTTACGATCTTTGGATAGTGCGGCCTATGGAGTAGATACGCCTCGGCGCACAAGTCCCCGTCGGCCAAGGTGTCGAAGAATCTCTGATGCTCTCATCCCAGCGAAGGCTGGGATCTAGTCATATTGCGATATTACAAGAGGTTACGTATTCTCGAGAAGTGCAGTCCATTGAAAGTCGTCTCTGTATCCAACTTGTTTTTTTGTCGATACTTGCCTGGATCCCAGCCTTCGCTGGGATGAGAGCATCAGTGATCCTGAGACAGTCTGCTTCGCTGGGATGAGAGTGTTTTCTATTCTGAGACAGCATGCTGCGCTGGATATGACAGAATGTTACATATTTTCAAGCGATGCTATTTATGCCGAGGAACTGCATTCACGGTTAATTGGTGCAATAAATACGGGACTTTTATCCGGGAGCTGAAAGCTGAGGAAAAAAGTCCTATATTCAGAGCAGGTGTGAGCCGGGGTTTTCAAAGGAGCGACGTCATGAGACTGTGTAAACGGGTGTGCAGCCTTGTCGCCATCCTCGCTATGTTGTTCGGGGCTTCCACGACCCTATGGGCGAGTTCATGGAGTGGATCTTCTTCGGTAGGTTCTGATGAGATGCCGAAGTCAAAGTACGAGCCGTATATCTACCTGACAACCGGGGCGCAGAATCCTGCCGAAGATGCCTTCGGACAGGTCTTCGCTACTCCGTACTTTCGGTATGGTGGCGGCTTCGGATTGAAACGTGGTCCGATTGGCGCTGAAGTCATGATGCGTTTCGGTTCGGATACCGAGGGCACCTATGTCGATGACACTTACCGTGTTTTCGAAATAACCACCACGGAATTGCAGGCGCGAATTTTCGGCGAAGCAAGCTTCAAAAATTTCCGTTTCCCGGTCGGTGTCGGCTTCGGCCTGCTGAATGTGACTGTTGATCGAGGTTATCCTGGAATCTTCGATCGTTTCAAAGGTGACGGGTTCTTCATTGGTCCTTTCGTTGGCATTCAGTACAAGGTATTGGGTAGTTTCAGCCTTGGTATTGACATAGAATACCCCATCGGCGAAGCTCGTTTTAACGATAATCCCAACTGGCAGTCACAATATTCTCAAGGTCTGGAAGGCGCTTTGAATACGACTGAGACCAGTTTCTGGGATACGGTCGGCGGGATTGACGAGACCCGGTTCGACAACGGTGGATTAGTCTACAGCTTGCGCATGGTGGTAGCATTACCAACCTTTAACCCGAAAAACATAACTGAATAGGATTGCCTCGGTCATCACGCGGCAATCTCACAGGGAGCGATTGGTTCATGGATCTCGAAACGGTAGATCTGCATATCATGGATCACACGGCCATTGTGAAGATGAACAGGCCGGAAAAACGAAATGCTTTTAACAGCCAGATGGTCGAGGATTTAACCGCCGCCTTTAAAGCGTTGCTGGATCATTCCTGCCGTTCCATCGTACTGACCGGCGAAGGCCCTGCTTTCAGCGCCGGGGCCGACCTGGAGTACATGAGCGAGATGAAGGAATACTCCAAGGAAGAGAATTACAAGGACGCGATGAAGTTGGCCGGGTTACTCGACTTGATCTACACCCATCCCAAACCTGTGATTGCTCGAGTCCATGGTCCGACAGTCGGTGGCGGTGTTGGCTTGGTCGCTGCTTGTGATATTGCTGTCGCCAAGCAGGGCGCGTTTTTCATGTTTTCGGAAGTACGCCTGGGCCTGGCGCCTGCCGTGATAAGCCCCTATTGTATCCGGAAATTGGGTGAAAGCAGAACTCGTGAACTGATGCTCACCGGTGATCGTTTCAACGCTGACAAAGCCTGTGAATATGGCCTGATTCACCGGGTTACCGTTCCCGGTGACTTCGAGAATGTTGTCCGTAGTTATTCCACAGCCGTTGCGCAATGTGGCCCGGTTGCCTTGAATCGTTGCAAACAACTGATCCGCAAGGTCGGCGAGGAAACCATCGACTCTGTTAAAGAGTACACTGCTCAGTTGATCGCTGATCTTCGTGTCAGTGAAGAGGGCCAGGAAGGCATGGGTTCCTTCCTGGATAAACGTGATCCTTACTGGCAAAACTGAGCCGCTATGACTGGACAACGACTGCTTACGCGAGATGCAACCAAGATCCGTGCTCTGCCTGTACAGATCAGGTTTGATTGGAAAACGTCCATTCTGCTGTTCCTGCTGATGTTCGGCTTTGCCTGGCAGGCGCGCGCACTGGATGACCGTATCTGCATGTTTCCCCCAACTGGCGATGGCGGGAAATCTCTGTATCCCCTTCAGAACGGACGCTGGGATCACCTGGTTTATCTTGCCGAAAACGCCCTCGAACAGGCGGAAGCTATCCCCATTGAGCAAATCGTAGCGACATGGGAAGGCGACACGCTGCGTACAGACCTTTGGGCTATCGACATTGGCATCGCTTGGGGAGAACAACTGGATGCAGACTGGGTTGTCTTGACCGAATGGAACGACGATCAGGTATCAATGCACGCGGTTAATCCCTGGGAAGGCGAGACCCACGGCCCCGTTACAGCCCAGACCTCCGATGAAGCGTTGCAGCTTTTATTCCCTGAAAAGTTCATCTACGGGCTGTTCCCCCCGCCGCCCGGTCACTCTTTCACCCCGCCGGAACTTGCAGATGGTAGCCGTGCCGTTCATACCTATATGCACGAAAATCGGGTGTACCCGCCCGATGCTGCGATTCAGGGCATTGCCGCCTCTGCTGATGTCAGGGTAACGGTTAATGCGGATGGTGTCCCATTAGCAGTTGAATTGGTAAAAGTATCTCCACCTGACTGGGGCTTTGACGAGACGTTTGAACAGGCTATGTGGAGCGTCAAATGGAAACCCGGCACCTATGATGGGAAGCCTGTCAGCGCTGTGTTCAACCGGACTGTGCAGGTCCATTTCGTCCCCTGATTGATTTGTCGAGCCGGTTTCATTCTAACGCATCTGCAACCAAACAGTAGCATACTGGTACATGTCCGCAACCGGACACTCTACCCATACATTTAATTATCATCAAGTTAGAACACTTCTCCTTTCCTGTTTCTGTCCAATCCAGCGGAATACTTTTTGCTGTGTATTGTTGGATCAAGAGGTCCACTGCCCATCCTCATGGAACAACTGAATTCTTTCTCGAGCCGGGAAGGGAGCTGTATCATGAAGCGTCTTGCCGTGATCATTCTTAGCCTGCTAATCTCTGTTTCTGCTGTCTTTGCCGTTCAAATCCATGTCGCTGCCGAAACAGGTGATCTTGAAACTGTAAAGCAACTTCTCGCCGAAGATCCTTCACTGCTGTATCAACTTGACGAAAACGGGAAACCACCGTTCAACCGCGCCTGCTATCGTGGACAGATCGAGGTAGCGGCTTACCTGTTGAAGCAGGGCGCAGATATCAATACCAAATCCAGCAACGGCAGCACATCCCTGCATGGCGCAGGTTTTTACGGTTTCCCGGATATGGCAAACTGGCTGCTGGAACATGGCGCGGATCCGGACATCCCCAACGACGCCGGATATACCCCTCTGCTCAGTTCGGCCATTGCGGGGAATGTGGATATCGCCGATATGTTGATAGCTGCCGGGGCGAATCCCAATGTGACCAACGAACGTGGGCATGCCCTGATACATATGTACGCCTGGTCCGGGCAGACGGAACGTGTGCTCGCGCTGATCGATCATGGTGTTGATATCGACGTCTTGAACCAGGATATGGATACCCCGCTGATCTGCGCTGCCGAAAGCAATGTGCGTGACCTTGTGGAAATCCTGATGGCGCGTGGTGCGAAACTGGACCAGGTCAACGACGAGGGTCGTACCCTTGCCCATTACTTCGCGCAGTTCGGCAATGTGGAGGCGCTTGCAATCCTGCTGGAAAAACACCCTGATCTGGCTGGCGCAGTCGATGAGGACGGTTGGACTCCCCTGTTTTTCGCGGCACGGATCAGCAGCGTTGATGCCATGAAACTGATTATTTCCCGGGGCGTTGACCTTAACACGCTTACCGAACAGCAGCAACACCCGATCATGTGGGCGATACACGCAGACTCAACCGATGGCCTGGAATACCTGCTGGAATCAGGAGTGAATCCCAACCTGACCTTGCGTGATAACGACACTCCGTTGACACTCGCCCTATCCTGGCGACGCAATTATGCTGTCCCGATCCTGCTCAAGCATGGCGCTGATCCGAATATCGCAGGGAACCATGGGCTTACCGCCCTGATGCTGGCAGCTCAGCAGGGTGACGCGACAACGGTTGATCTTCTTCTGGACGCCGGCGCGGATCCGGATATGCAGGATGCCATACAGGGCCAGACCGCCTTACACTATGCTGCGATAAACGGTTATTCGGATATCGCCGAAGCGCTGGTGGCACGCGACGCAGATCCTGATATTCGCGACCAGAACGGCGCCACCGCTCTCCAACTTGCAACTCGCTATTGCCAAAAAAACACAGCTCTCGCACTGTCAAGACTGGGCGCTGACACAGATGGCGCTAAGTCAATCATCACACCATGCAAAGGCTTGTCAACCGATATGCCGAAAGGCGATATGGTGGTCTGGTACCTGGGACATTGCGGCTTTGCAATAAAAACAGCTGATCATTTTCTCGTGTTCGATTACTGGAAACGTGATGAACCCGGGCCGAATCCGTGTCTTGGCAATGGGTACATCTGTCCGGATGAGCTGAAGAATGAAAATGTCGTGGTGTTCGCTACACATCACCATGGGGATCATTTTTACCATGGCACCTACGACTGGGCGGAAAACGCTGACAATGTGAAATTCGTGTATGGTTTCCAGCCGGAAGCGTACCAGCCACGCGAAGAAACTGATGTCCTGGGCGAGAATTATCATGGCCCGGAATACACTTTTACGGCGCCACATACAACGACAGAGCTTGACGGTATCACAATTAACACCATCGCAGCAAACGATGCCGGCGTGGGTTTCCTGGTTGAGGTGGATGGTGTGACGCTGTTCCATGCGGGGGACCATGCGGGCTGGAACGAAGGCCAGCGAGATGGTTATGTCGCGGAGATTGACTACATCGCTTCCCTGAATCGGCCCATTGACATGGCGTTTATGAATGTGACGGGATGTCACACTCACGGCGAAGAACCTTTGCGCGAAGGGTTGCTATACGCGCTGGAGACATTGCACCCCAAAGCTTGGGCGCCTACACACGCCGGGGATCGTGAATGGGTCTACCGTGATTTTGTCAATCATCCGGATGTTGCTCCGTGGAAAGTGATTGTTGCCTGCCCGGAACATCCCGGTGATCACTTCTTTTTCCGTAACGGGAAACTGGATGAAAACAGCTTCAGTATGGCGAGATGAACGCATCGCTGATTGGTGTTGTGATTAGCCCGAATATCTCACCAATGGCAATTTCAATGTGATACTTGATGGAACGGCCAGTACTAGAACCACGGCAGTGGTTCTCTGTATTAGCCCACCGTCCAGCGCCGTCTGTTTGGCGCTCACGGTGGGAATAGGATGTACGCTACTTGCCAACCCCGGCAGCGGGTTACCTAAATATCACCACTGTATACTTTTGATAATTATCAGGTTACTCCTTCCGGAGTAAATATATTGTGCGCATTATCTCCCCGGGTAGCCGCCAAACTGACGGCGGCTGCCCGGGGCTAATACAGGTTGCCCCTGCCGGGGCGGTTTCCGAAACTCAGCCTCAGTTTGCCAGAGAAACAGGGAATACACACGTTAAGGGATACCGGAGCAAACTGAACCCTGAAAAATGCTGTATGATTCAGTTGCATTGTGCCGATATGGACTGTGTTACAATCATAATCCTTGTTTCGTTCATGAAATATTCGGGCTAGCCATTCATCCCAGCGAAGCAGACTGTATAAGAATAGGCTACACTTTCATCCCCATGAAGATGGGGATCCAGGCAAGCATCGACAATACAACAAGTTGCACATATAAACGGCTAGCAATGTACCGCGCTTCATGAGAATACTTAACCTCTGTAATATCGCAATATGACTGGATTTACGGCTGTCCCAAACAGACGGGACACCGCAAGCTTCGGTTCCTTCCTTCGAAGGAATGAGACTATCGGACATTCTGATACAGTCTGCTTCGCTGGAATGAAAACATCAGTGATTCTGAGACTGTCTGGAAGGTAGGGATAAAAGTGTAGCTGATTCTGATACAGCTTGTTGAACGGGGATATCGAGAACGAACCTTCTAATCCAGGGACAGTTTTTCTCATACTGTCCCTGGATCTTTTTCACACTTTCTGCAGCACCGCCAGGGTAAAGACCAGCTCTTCGGACGGTTCCCCGCCATCCTCCATCAAATAATAAGCACTCTTCCTCAGGGCGAGTCCTTTGTCCCTGCCCAAGGCGCTGACATGTTCCAACCGGTGTTGCCAGAACGAAATTGGCGTGGTTGAATGCAGGACGACGTTTTCATCCGGTTCGCCGTGGTCACGATGCCCTCTCAGAACCATCAGGCTTACACTTCCCCCCGGTTTGACCAGTCGCGCACACTCTGTAATAATCCCGGAAATATCCTCGAAGAAATGCAGCACACCGCAGCACATTACATGGTCAAACTGTTCATCTTCCATGGGATACGGAAACTCGGCCAGGTTCCACTGGGTGAACTCACTGGCACGGTTTTTCTGCTTGCAGATCTCCATCATGGCTGGCGCACCGTCCATACCGTGAACCGTCAAGCCGAAACGTGTGAAAGGCTCCGCGCACAATCCGGTCCCGATTCCCAGGTCAAGCATGTTCTGCCCGGGCTTCAGATAGCTATGACACAGGCCAAAAAGCAGCTCCGGCCCGGTATAGTTTAGCTTGTCCGCTTCTGCTTCGTAGGTGGAAGCATAATCATCATGCACAGAAATGCTATCCATTTGTGTCTCCACAATGTTTACGTGTCGGGAAAAGTAATGTAATGGATTGAGCTGAAAGATACCTGTCAGATGGAGCGGTCTTCGCTATCCTGATGTGCATGGATAATGTCAATGTCTTCCAAACGTCCGCTGTATTCAGGATACAGTTTTTCCATGCAGGTCGGACACAAACCATGTGAAAATACAGCGTCGGAGTGATCGCTGATATAGGTCTCCAACTGGTTCCAGTACCCCGAATCATCACGAATTTTCTTGCAGTGTGCACAGATAGGCAGCAGGCCATGCAGGGTGCGTATCTGGTTGAGCCGGTCTTCCAGTTCCTTTTTTTCCTCGAACAGACGCTTGGCGAAATAATACCGCGCTTCTTCCAGTCCGTAGGCAACCCCGGCAATAACCGTATAGTTTACCAGGAAACGGGCGGAAATCGCATTGTTGTACTCGTACCCGAACGGCAGGAACAGGCAGACCGCGCCTACGATACCCGTGGCAGCCACCCACAGCAATCCTTCACGGTGGCCGAACATGAAAAACAACCCGATCGGCATGACATAGTACCAGACAAAGGACATGCCATCCCCCGCCCCGGTTACCAGTCCAATCGCAAAAATCACGAGAATAAAGCCAAGAGTAGCACGTAGGAAGGGGATAAAACTCTTGTCCATTTTGATTGCAACCAGGTTAATCGTCAGGAGAATAACCAGGGCAAGGTCTATCAGCCACTCATAACTGTCCTTGAAAAAGTACTCCCAGACCATGAAGGCGAAAATAGCGGGCACGAGGATATATAACGACATAAGCAGAATACGTCGCTTCCTCATTTCATCTTCGGCATTCACACTTTCCGAGGTGTATGCGCCAATGGGTGGGGGATCTTTTAGGGTCATCGAACCGATTCGCTATCATGTAAAACCGTATCAAGGTAGGGTTAAATATACGACATTCTCAATTAGATTTGACTCATTCTTTGCGCTCCAAGGGGTAGTAATTTTTGAGTTTGTCTACACAGTATTTCCTGTCATCATCGAAGAATCGGAGATTTTGCAGTGTTGCAATTTATTTTGATACGTGGATTGGGAGAGTCATTTTCCTGGAGTCCTTGTGGATAATTTTTACTGTCACGTTCTATTTATGCAGGTGTCCATCGAGCTTCTGGCTGCGATCGCTCCTTAACTCGAAACCACAAGATCTTTATGACAGATCCACCCTCTTATTGGTCGCCATATATAGAAGCACCTGCCGAAACCAAAACGCAAAAAGCCGGGCAAATGCCCGGCCTTAAAGGTGCCGACTCCCTGACTCGAACAGGGGACACACGGATTTTCAGTCCGTTGCTCTACCAACTGAGCTAAGTCGGCGTTCTGAAAAAGTAGTACGGAATTGACAGGAAATGCAAGTCCTGTGTGATTGCCCGTAACGAAGCGCAAAGATACAACGCTCCCCTCCATGACGCAAGAACCCCGGGAGAGGCTCCGGGTGCACAGATCAAACCTGTATCCCCATATTCAGGAACATGCTCACTTTCAGCCCGCTTGTTCAAGACAGTATTGATAAGACATGAAACAACTGTTGACTATAATTTGTATGGCCTGCAACGTCAGTTTCCTACAGATAACTTCTGATACTGTCCTGCTTTTATGGTGCTGTTGTCGTCATGCAGCCGTGTGATTTCAACACCTTTCCGGAGGTCATGAAGGATATACCGTAATTACTGCGTCCGGTGATCATCAGCGCTTCCACGATCGGGCTCTGGACGGTATTGTCCGACACCCACTCCACCAGGAAATTCGCTCCGGGGCCACCGCTGCGGTCCTGCTCTTCCACCACAAAATTGACCGTCTCCAAAGGCTGGATCGTCCGCGGTTTCTCCAGGAAGGTTCGCAGAAAACGTCCCTTGTGATCGTAATAATCCACAGCGGTCAGAGTGATGGGATGATCGAGATCCACGTTATGAATCGAGAGTGTCGCGGCCAGTAACAGGGTTCGCTTCTCATCCAGGTAGAACACATCGCTGTAAATGGGGACATAGAGTAGCTCTGCGCAGACGGCGCTGTCCACATACGCGTCCTGGAAATACTTGTGCCCGGAAATGGTGACCGGATCGCTGTTGGCGGAAGGATGTACGGCTTCCGGCGGTGAGATCGTCTGGCATCCGGCAATGATCAATCCGAAGAACAAAACAACTACAGTCAGGTTACGCATGTTCGGGCTCCCGTGAGATCAATTCGGATGCAATATACCCATTCAAATGGTCCTGCGCCGCACTGGATACCGGAATAATGTCAGAGTACCTGCAACGGGTATCCCGTTCACGAAAATCAGTTGCAAAAAGTCAGATATTTTGTTGACTTACGCTGTTTCACGCATTGATATTTCAGATGCTCAAGCGTGAATGAAGGATGAACTGGCACTCATTGCATCGCTCGAGATCCCCGTTTAAGACAGGGATGAGAGGTAGTTCGTAGCTCCATAACCCCGTTTGATCTCCACCTTCGAGAGGAGGGGATGACAGGCAATAATGCTCATTTAATCCTGTAATCAGTTGTTTACTTTCTCCTGTACACAAAGGAGGACAGTCATGGCTACCTTTATACTCGTGGCAGGCATATTCAACGCAACCCTGTTCGCGCGTAGTCTTTACGAATTTGTGATCAGACATCACCCCCTGCGTCGTATCGGATGGTTCGTCTTTTCTCTGGTGTTCCTGAATATGACGGCGATATGGATGAGCTGGTTCACGCTGCCCGATTACGACCCCCACCTTTTCGAGCTTCCCGCTTTCATCCATATCCTGGGATTGGCGCTTTCCCTGCTTGGCGTGCTATTGTTCGTTGGAACCACAATTCAACTGCGCGGCATGGAGAAGACCGATGCACTGATCGAGCGTGGACTTTTCCGCCTGTTCCGGCATCCGATGTACGTTGGATTTATCCTCTGGCTGGTTGGTTTCCCGCTGTATCGTGGTTCCTTCGCCAGTCTTGCCCTGGGTTTATTCGGCATAGTCCATGTGTTCTACTGGCAGGTGATGGAGGAAAAGAAACTCGTGGACCACTATGGAGAGCAATACCTGGCGTACAGGAAACGGGTCCGGTTTTAGCCTGCCCCACTATAATCTGCCATAGTATTCGAGATATCCATATAATCGGAGTGTATCAATACTGCGTCAGAATTACTCCCGGTCAAGGATCGTGCGTATTCTTTCAAGCAGTGCCTTGGGACGGAAAGGTTTGCTGATGTAGTCCACCTGTTCATCCAGTATACCTCGGTGCGCCAGTACATCTTCGGTATACCCGGACATGAACAGCACTTTCATATCAGGGCGGTGTTCACGGATAATATCGATCAGCTCAGGCCCGCTCAGGTTAGGCATGATCACATCGGTCAGCACAAGATCCACCGGAGATTCAAACCGTTGTACCAGCAGCAGTGCATCTCCCCCGGTCGCAGCGGTGAGCACCTGGTAACCATATTGGCGAAGAGTACGTTCTGCAAGATCACGAACCACGTCTTCATCTTCCACTACAAGTATATTTTCGTTTCCTTCCAGCTTGGCGGTAATGGATTCTTCTTCGATATCTTCAACTTCTTCAGATGCTTCTCGAGGCAGGTATACCCGGAACGTAGTGCCGTTGCCGATTTCGCTGTAACAGGTGATCATTCCCTTGTTTTGCTTGACCACACCATAAACCGTTGACAGCCCAAGTCCGGTACCGTGCTCCTTGGGTTTCGTTGTAAAAAACGGTTCGAAGATATGTTCCAGAACCTCCGGTGCAATGCCTTCCCCGGTATCGGAAACGGCGAGGCAGATGTAATGACCGGGCTCACCTTCGAAAATGGTTCTTGCCTGATCATCATCCACAATCCTGTTTTCCGTCTTGATCGACAGCAAGCCTCCTTTGGGCATGGCATCACGTGAATTCACCGCAAGGTTCACCAGGATCTGCTCAATTTGTACGGGATCAGCCTTTATAGGCCAGAGCGCTTCCTGCAAATCCAGTACAAGGCGGATGTCTTCACCGATCAGACGTCTGAGCATACGATCCAGCACTTCAATGGAATGGTTCAGATCAAGCACACGTGGTTTAATCACTTGCTTACGGCTGAAGGCGAGAAGTTGACGCGTCAATTCTGCGGCACGTGCAGAAGTTTTCAGGATTTGTTCTGTGTCATCAAAGAAAGGATCGTTCTCGCTCATTTCCAGTTGCATCATTTCCGCCGTACCGGAGATAGCGGTCAGCAAGTTGTTGAAATCATGCGCCACTCCCCCGGCAAGACGTCCGATTGATTCCATTTTCTGGGCCTGGGTCAATTGCGCTTCCAGCTTGCGTTGTTCCGAAACATCCCGTATGGCGCCCTGAACTGCTGGCAGCCCCTTGAATGTGACACTGGAAGCAAGCGCTTCCACTTCAAACTCAGATCCATTGCCCCGAACGGCATTGAATGTGACGTGGGTTACTGGAAGCTCACCTTCCAGAAGTCGCTTCACAGACTTCTCAACAAGTGGTATATCTTCACTTGCGACAAGACTCTTATATGGGACTCCGGTTATCGCAGTTTCGTCGCTATATCCCCACATGAGTGCAAACTGGAGGTTACAGAACACAATGTGATCGTTTTGAAGCAGGAAAATTCCTTCGAGTGAGTTGTCGAGAATCATGCGATAATTCTCTTCACTTTCACGAAGCGCTTCTTCTGCGCGCAACCGTGAGAGTACACCGCCCACCTGCGATCCCAGGAGCTCAAGCGCCTGTTGCTGTGATTCCGGGATAGAGTCAACATGATGAGAAGCAAAGTTCATCACACCGATAATATCATTTTCGTCAATAACAGGGACAAAGGATACAGCTCTTAATGATTCAAATTCGCTCAGGTCTTTAACTGCTTCACCGAAATCCACAATGTTCGCGTGCATTGCTTTCCCCTGCATGATCATTTGTACGTTAATCGAATCTGCAGCATAGAAAGCGACTGCCTGTTCAAACGCCTGGCTTAATCCTTTTGTGTATTCCAGTCGTGCGTTTCCATCTTCATCCAAAAGGTAAACAGCTCCGGAATCCATATCGGATACGACAATGCCAAATTCAACGCAGGCCTGAAAGGCTTCCATCAGGTTATCTGCATTTCCCAGGTTCATTGCCAGGTCACGCTGCAGGATTTCAAGGCGTCGCATTTCCTTTTTCGCCGTTATATCCCTGGCGATGGCAAATGCGATACCTTCTTCAACAACAGGAAAGGTACTCCATGAAATCCATTTAAAAGAGCCATCCTTGCAGATATAGCGGTTTTCGAAGTTAATTTCCTGGATTCCTACTCCGAGGTTTTTCCCCGCATCGATTGTGGTTTCCCTGTCATCCGGATGCACAAATTCTATCCATGGTTTCGCCATCAGCTCATCATTAGACCAGCCTAGAACCCGTTCCCATGCAGGGTTCAGTTCTTTAAAGTACCCGTCCAGTCCAGCCACACACATCATATCAATCGACATGTTGAACATACGTGTTCGTGCCTCTTCTGCCAGACGTAACGCGCTCATGTCCAGTACAGTGAATATGATTCCTTCAGCAGGATTTGCAGGATCTTTGAGCGCTGCACTTACCAGCACGCTTACCACTTTTCCGTTTTTATGTCTGAACTTGGATTCGAGAGATCCCATTTCCATTGTGTTCAGCAAAGGCATCACATCACCAATCTTGGCATACTCCTCCTCGCTGGCGTATATCACCCTGGCATCCTCTCCAAACAACTCATCATGAGAGTATCCGACCAGTTTCTGCAGATATTCATTTGTCCACCCGATTAGCCTGTTCTTTACTTCTCCAACCCCAATAGGAGCAGCCTGGAATATCGTCCGCAGCATGGCTTCACGTTCCCGCAGCTCAAGCTCGGCTTTTCGGGCTTTAGTAATATCCTCCATTGTCAGAAGAACTGTTGCTTGTTCGAACTGGGCAAGTTTGAATCGAATCAGCTTTTTTTGACCTTTCTTTGTAGTCATTTCAAATTCGTACGATTCATCGCTGATATTTTCCGGTTTGCTTACAATATCCACCCACTGATTCTGCACGTTATTTCTATAGTCTAAATCGGGATAAAGCTTTTCAAACCAGATTTGAGACGTGCTCACTTCACTCAGCTTATAGCCAAACATCTCTTCAAATACTGGGTTGACATAACGAACTTTGGCTCCGTGCTCGATAATTGCAATTCCCAGTGGCGTTTTCGAAATCACTGTTTCGAGTTCATGCTTGGCACGGTTCAGGTCCACCATCGTTTTTCTTAGTTCGGAGATATCCTTTACGAATACCAGGATATGTGGTTCATCATTGAACTTGAATATGTTTGCACTTACTTCCACGTTCATGGAAGTACCATCTTTTCTCAGGTCAACGGTTTCACCTCGGATGGAGCCGGAATCATTCAAACCGTTCTGGAATCCTTCCAGCATTGAGACATGATCCTGATGAAGCATATCGGACGCTCTCATCGTCAGAAATTCTTCGCAGGAATATCCGTATTCACGACATGCTGCTGGGTTTACATCGACAATTTGCCCCTTCATATTCGTAATAAAAATGGAGTCATTTGCACTGGTAAACAGGGCTCGATACTTCTCTTCCGACCTCTTTCGGGCTTCTATGATTGTGCTCTGTTCTGTTATATCGCGGATCAATCCAGTTACTCTTTTTCTCTTCTTGTTATAGGAAACTGATATCTCAAGCATTTTATCATTATAGGGAAGATCAAATTTCCTTGTTATCTTTCCGGACAAGTTATTTTTAACAATCTTCAGCAACATTGGCAAATCTTTTACTTTTACAAGCTTAACAGCCAATTCCGCAGCATTTTTACCAACAACTTCGTCTCTTGGAATACCAATAATTTCAGATACTTTCTCATTCATATCGAGAACAGTACCTTTCAGATTGCTGTATATGATCCCAACTTCAGCGCTTTCAAAAATATTGTAGTAATGTTTCTTGCTGTCCTCGACCTCCTGTAGCGCTTTTCTGCTGGCAGTCACATCAGTCGCAATATGCAGAATTTTATCAATTTCACCGGAAGAATTGTATATTGGCGAGCAACTTACCGTGAAGAAAGAATCAAACGCTTCAATCTGTATTTCAGAGGTAGCATAGGAACCGTTCTGTATAGAGTTGTGTAATGGACAGTTTTCTTGCGCCTGTGACGAGTTCTTCAACCATTCATAACATTTTTTCCCGAGCAACCGCTCCTTTGAGACATTTGCCAGTTTGCATACCTGTTTATTCGCGTCAAGGATGTTGTGGTCTTTATCAAGAATGAGAATGGGGTGAGCAATCATGTTAAAAAATGATTCCCACTCCCTGCGCTTATCATCTATTTCTTGGACTAGTTGCTTTTGTTCGGTAATATCACGAAATGTTGCAGCGACTGTATTGGGCGCTACCTGGAAAGCAAGTACTTCAAAGGCTCCAACAATCTTTTCGCCTTTATAATCAACCTGTTCTTTAGTGAAAGGTTTTCCCGTTTGAGCAACACGTCTGTACTCGTCGGGAATGGGTGTATCAATCAATAACGGGAAAGCTTCTTCGATTGTTTTCCCGATGAACTGGCTGTTTTCAATACCCAGTATTCTGTCGGCAGCAGGGTTACCACCGATGAAAACAAGCCTGTCATCTTCTTCCAGCTTGTACAGATGTATACCCAGAGGAGAGTTTTCGATAAAGCTCTTTGCGGAGAGTTGATCGAGGTGTGAACCAGTGTCAAAATATCTTTTACCATCATCTGCTGACGATTCAAAATCATCGGCCATCGATACGCTCCTCCATTTTCCTGGTAACCCACAAGTGACAAGGATAGAAAACAGGAAAGGCCATTCTGTCAAGACTCCGGGATTTTCACTGAGTCAGTACGGCAAAAGGAGCCCGTCAGTATTGTCAATGCAGTTTCCAATCTGACTTCTGTAATAATATAGCAGTTCAGATTTGATGCGACAATTCGAGATTCAAGATGATCGAAAAGCTTGAAGCCCATGGAATCCTCTATCTTACCCCAGCATTGACTCCCTTGACACCTTCCTTTATATTGGGCGCACTGGTAGAACTGTCCCTGTTTCCTTCAGTGCAACCGCTTGGTATTTCCGAGCTTTCTTTATAGAGACAAGTTGCCGGCAATACACATCTGCCAGGGAGCGAAAGCAGAGCGATCGAGAACTCCGTTCGCTCTTTCCTTTTTCGCGAAAACACATTCACCCCCTGCCCCTTGAGGCAATCTGGTAAAGAGGAGCTTGGATCATGGCCGACACGCGGAAAAAGGTCATCATCATGGGAGCCGCCGGACGTGACTTCCATAACTTCAATGTCCTGTTCCGGGACAACGAAGAGTACGATGTTGTTGCATTTACAGCTACACAGATCCCGGATATCGATGGTCGTAAATACCCGGCAGAACTGGCCGGCAAGCTGTACCCGAATGGGATCCCGATTGAACCGGAAGAGAAACTGGTTGAGCTGATTGAAGAGCATAATGCTGATCAGGTCTATTTCTCCTACAGCGATGTTCCCTACGCCCGCGTTATGCATAACGCCAGCCTGGTAAACGCGACCGGCGCTGATTTTGTTCTTGCCAGCGCAGTTGACACAATGGTCAAGTCTACCAAGCCGGTAGTTTCCATTTGCGCGATCCGCACCGGTTGCGGTAAAAGCCAGACAACCCGTGCCGTGGAAGAAGTATTGCAGGCAGCAGGGCTGAAGGTCGTCGCCATCCGTCACCCCATGCCTTACGGTGACTTGGCAAAGCAGAAGGTCCAGCGTTTTGCTGAACTGGATGACCTGAAGAAGCATGAATGCACCATCGAAGAGATGGAAGAGTACGAACCGCATATCGTCCGTGGCAACGTGATTTACGCTGGTGTTGATTACGAAGCTATCGTCCGTGAAGCGGAAAAAGAAGCTGATGTCATCCTGTGGGATGGTGGCAACAACGACACCCCGTTCTACAAGGCCGACCTGCAGATCGTCGTCGTCGACCCGCATCGTCCGGGCCACGAACGCAGTTACTACCCGGGTGAGACCAATTTGCTGATGGCCGACATCATTGTCATCAACAAGATTGACACTGCCGACCTCGATGCAATCGAAGAAGTTCGCGAGAATATCGCTGAGCTGAATCCGAACGCCATCGTTATTGATGCTGCCAGCCCGGTTTCCGTGGAAGATGCAGCCATCATCCGTAACAAGCGCGTACTGGTCGTGGAAGACGGCCCGACGCTTACACACGGTGAAATGTCCTACGGCGCCGGTATCGTCGCTGCCAGCAAGTTTGGCGCTGCCGAACTCGTCGATCCGCGTCCCTGGGTTACCGGACGTATCGCTGAAACTTTCGAAATCTACCCGGAAATCGGCTCCCTGCTTCCGGCCATGGGCTATGGCGACGAGCAGATGCAAGATCTCGAGAAGACCATCGAAGCAGTCGATTGTGAAGCCGTCGTCATCGGCACTCCGATTGACTTGCGTCGTGTCATCAAGATCGACAAGCCGTCCGTCCGCGTAGCGTATGACCTCCAGGAGATCGGCAAGCCCGACCTGAAGGACGCCCTCGCAGATTTCATCGCGAAAGCGAAGAAGTAATATGTGTGCCAAAGGGGATCGCGTTGCCGTCGTAGCACTCGGCGGCAACGCGATCAGCCCGCCTGGCGGGCCCAGCGACATCCATGCACAGTTCGCGCAAACACGAGCCAGCATGGATGCTATTATTTCGCTCGTAAAGCAGGGAATCCGTGTTGCCATAACCCATGGCAATGGCCCTCAAATCGGGAATGCTCTGCTCCGGCAGGAACTCGCCAGAGGACGTGCGCCCGAATTACCCCTCGGAGTTCTGGTCGCATCGACCGAAGGCTGGATGGGCTACATGGTGGAGCAATCCCTTTGTAACCGCCTGAAAGCAGAAGGGATTCAAAAATCAGTCGCTTCCATTGTCACACAGGTACTTGTCGACAAGGATGATCCCTCTCTAAAAAATCCAACCAAATTTATCGGTCAGACTTATCCGGAATACGAGGCGCATCGTCTTGCCAAACTATTCGATTGGGTGGTCAAGCATGACCAGGGACGGCAGGGTTGGCGTCGTGTGGTCGGTTCCCCCATTCCCCTGGAAGTGGTGAACAGTGAGGCCATTCGCAACCTGATAGCGCAAGACTGGATAGTGATTTGTGCAGGTGGCGGCGGTATACCTGTATTCAAGATGGAAAACGGCGCCCTGGACGGCGTTGATGCCGTGATTGATAAAGATCGCGCATCGGCAGTTCTCGGTAACGACATCGAAGCGCAAGACCTGTATATTTTGACCCAGGTGGACAAGGTATATCTGAACTTTAGCCGAAAAGACCAGGTAGCGCTCGATCACTTGACGCTCAGTGAAGCGCAGGAGTATCTCGACATCGGCCATTTCCCTGCGGGTAGCATGGGACCAAAAGTCGAGTCGGCATTGCATTTCCTGAAGAACGGTGGCGAACGCGTTGTCATTACCGATCTGGAGCATATTATTCCCGCCATGAAGGGAGAAGCGGGGACGACTATCACAAATCACTAATAGTTGAGCTTCTATTTTTTACTCATTGCGAATGAATACTTGATTCAAGCTCTGGTTCTTCTATTCACCCTTTACTTTAACAGATCAACTCTAAACACAAATATAGCTTACTGTTAGTTTTAGCTGACGCTTAGCATTAAAAACAAACAAGGGTTTGGTCGCTTGACTGCAATTCTTGGAATTTCTGCTTTTTACCACGACTCTGCTGCCTGTCTTGTGAAAGATGGTAAGATCGTGGCAGCCGCTCAGGAAGAGCGTTTCAGTAGAAAGAAACATGATCATCGCTTCCCCGGCAATGCGATTGAGTATTGCCTGAAAGAAGCAGATATTACAGCCGCGCAACTGGATCACGTTGCTTTCTATGACAAACCCTGGATCAAGTTTGAACGGTTGCTGGAAACCTATCTGGCATTTGCCCCCCAGGGTCTTCCCTCCTTTCTGCGAGCCATGCCTCTTTGGCTCAAGGAAAAATTATGGATGGGGGATTTGATCAAGAAAAAACTTGATGGCTACACAGGCGAGGTTCTCCACCCTGAACACCATCAATCCCATGCAGCTTCCGCCTTTTATCCGAGCCCGTTTGACAGCGCGGCGTTTATTACCATGGATGGCGTCGGAGAATGGGCGACTGCATCGTGGGGCGTTGGAAACGGCAACAAGATTGATCTGAAATACGAACTTCGTTTCCCTCACAGCTTGGGATTACTGTATACCGCCTTTACCTATTACACCGGATTTCGGGTCAACTCCGGGGAATACAAGGTGATGGGGCTTGCTCCCTACGGCAAACCAATATATGTGGACAAAATCCTGAATAACCTTCTGGATCTGCGTGAAGATGGCAGTTTCCGCATGGATATGTCTTACTTCAACTACTGTCAGGGCCTGACCATGACATCGAAGAAGTTCGACGACCTGTTCGGTGGCCCGCCACGCCAACCGGAATCTGAGCTCACCCAGAAAGAAATGGATCTGGCACGTTCGGTGCAGGATGTGACAGAAATGATCATGTTGCGCTGGGCAAGGCATGTACGCAAGGAAACCGGCGAGAAGAACCTGGTGCTGGCTGGCGGCGTGGCGTTGAACTGCGTTGGCAACGGCAAGATCCTGCGTGAAAATATCTTCGATAAGGTATGGATTCAGCCTGCTGCTGGTGATGCCGGCGGCGCCCTCGGCGCTGCGCTGTTTACCTGGCATCAACATCTGGATAAACCGCGTCAAACATCCGGCGATGGTCGTGATTCACAGCGCGGATCATACCTTGGGCCAGCGTGGGCGCCGGAAAAAATCGAAAACTGGCTGAAGAAAAAAGGCTACGCTTACCATCGCTTTGATCGTGAAAAAACATATGATCTGGCGGCGGACGCGATGGTCGAAGAGAAGGTTGTCGGTTTCTTCAACGGTCGGATGGAATTTGGTCCCAGGGCTCTGGGCGGACGATCCATTATCGGTGATGCACGTAGCCCGAAAATGCAGTCTGTCATGAACCTGAAGATCAAATACCGGGAATCTTTCCGTCCCTTTGCCCCCAGTTGCCTGGTAGAAGATGTCAGCGAGTTCTTTGAGCTGGATCGTGAATCTCCCTATATGCTGCTCGTTGCTCCGGTATGTAAAGAACGGCGTAAGGAAATGAGTAAAGAGGAATTGAGTTATTTCGGCATCAAAATGCTGAATGTTCCGCGCTCCGATATCCCAGCGATTACTCATGTTGACTACAGTGCACGTGTGCAGACGGTTGACAAGCTTGACAATCCCAACTATCACAGGATTATCAGCAAGTTCAAGGAGCGCACGGGATACGGTATTGTCGTGAATACCAGTTTTAACGTACGCGGCGAACCGATCGTCTGTACTCCTGCTGATGCGTATCTCTGCTTCATGCGGACAGAGATGGATATACTGCTGCTCGAAGATATCATCCTTTACAAGGAAGAACAGGCTCCCTTGAAGGATGATGAAAACTGGCGTGAACTTTACGAGCTAGACTAAGGTTTTACAATGAGCGAGAAGAAAAGACCGACGAGGAAAGATCTTAGGAAGTTTGGTGCAATTATGGCGGCAGGTTTCGCAGTTATTGCCGCTATCGCCTTCTGGCGTGAACACGCTCCGACTTGGCAGGTACTTGCGGGTATTAGCGGCTTCTTCCTGATCTTTGGGCTTATTCTGCCTGATGTCCTTCGGCCGATAGAGTTTGTCTGGATGAAATTCGCCTATATCCTTGGCACGATTATGACGTTCATTATCGTAACCTTGACTTTCTTCATTGTCATTACGCCTATTGGACTACTCACAAGAATTGCAGGTAAGGACTTGTTAAGTTTGAAATTTAACAAGAACCTGCCCTCATATTGGGTGAAAACTGAACCTGATGGTCCCGGGAGTCGACCAGATAAACCGTACTGATCAGTCCTTTTCTGTCTGGAGCATGTTTTTCGCTTATTATCCTGGCAGGCTCTTGTATGTTGGACTTTATTCGTTCATTTTTCAGTTCATTTCTTGAAATTCATTTGAAGAGGATCATACAATGGCTTCCAAACTTGGCCAGATTTGGGGATTCCTGAAGACCCGAAAAAAGTGGTGGCTTACACCCATTATTCTCTTTTTACTGGTTATCAGTTTGCTGCTCGTCCTTGCACAAGGCTCTGCGGTTGCTCCCTTTATCTATGCGATATTCTAGGCGGCTTCCTGTTTTACCAAGACATTGGTACTTTTGAATGTCCGCGCGAGCATGATCATAGAGTTTTCTGCAGACTGGTTTCTGGCCTATGATAACGAATATCTCGATACCGGTTTGGCACAATCTTTTGTGACAGTTCACCAACGTGCGTAATCTTGGGTCAACAACATGCTTTTTAATTCATTTATATTCGTTATATTCTTCATATTGGTTTTAATACTATATTTTTCATTTTCAAGAAAATATCGTATTCAAAACTATATATTATTGGTAGCAAGTTATGTTTTTTATGGTTATTGGGATTACAGATTCTTATTCTTAATTTTTGTTTCAAGCATTGTAGACTATTTCGTCGGACTTAAAGTATTTAGTGAGACGAACCAGAAGAAGCGCAAATTCTTCTTATTGGTATCCATGTGTGTAAACCTTGGATTCCTGGGGTTCTTCAAGTACTTCAACTTCTTTGCTGATAGTCTGGTTGATTTCCTGATGCTTTTCGGGATGAAGCCGGATATGCCAACCTTGAATATCATTCTGCCTGTGGGGATCTCGTTTTATACCTTCCAGACGATGAGCTATACAATCGATATTTATCGTAAAAAACTGGAACCGATTAAAGATTTCCCAGATTTTCTCTTGTTTGTTTCGTTCTTCCCCCAGTTGGTTGCCGGCCCGATTGAACGTGCTGTAAACCTGCTCCCGCAGATCATTCAACCCAGAAAAATTACGATTGACCAGGTAAAAGCAGGACTATTTCTGGTTGTCTGGGGATATTACAAGAAGGTTGTAATTGCGGACAATGTCGCGGCGATATCAGATCAGATTTTCAACGGATATACCAATTATCACGGGTTAGACCTGCTTATTGGCGTCCTGGCGTTTACCTTCCAGATCTATTGCGACTTCTCCGGATATTCTGATATTGCTCGAGGAATCTCCAAATTGCTCGGTTTCGAGCTGATGGTCAACTTCCGCCTGCCCTACTTCGCGCTTAATCCGAGTGATTTCTGGTTGCGTTGGCACATCTCGCTTTCTTCATGGTTGCGGGATTACCTGTATATTGCCCTTGGCGGGAATCGCAAAGGCTCGATAATGACGTATCGCAATCTATCACTTACAATGCTCTTGGGAGGGTTATGGCATGGCGCTTCCTGGAATTTCGTTCTCTGGGGCGCGTTTCACGGCCTGATACTGGTAATTTATCGCCTGTTTGATCGTAATCCGGAACATGAGGATCCCTGGGGCGGCCAGTATTCCAAAATCCGTATTCTGTCAAAAATGGCCCTGATGTTCGTTCTTACCATGATCGGGTGGGTTCTTTTCCGTGCCCATACAATTGACCAGATTATATACTTCTTTACTCAAATTAGCGTGTTTACTGAGGACATTTACCAGACACGCTCGCTGTTGGGCAACCTGCTCTTCTTTATCATTCCTTTAGTCATCATCCAGATTGTACAGTATCGTTCAAGAAACCTGCTTATTCTCACAACGTACAAACCTGTAATACAAGGACTTATTTACGGATATATGCTTATCTGGATTGTCGTATTTAATGTCAGAGAATCTGTTGAATTTATTTATTTTCAGTTTTAGGAGGATTTCCGGTGCCTCGTAACAAAGCGTTAACACGTGAAGTCATCGCCCCTGCAAACAGGCGCGAACTCTATATCACATGGTCACTGGCAATTCTTCTGGTAATCATGGCGAACCTTGCAGCCATGGCGTTTTTAAATATCCGCCCACGGGAACAAGGGATTTATTTGCTTAGTACACGCTATGAAATGATGGAAAAAAGTAGCTATGACTGGTTGATTTTCGGGGATTCCAGCATACGACATGGCATCAATCCTGCTCTTTTTGAAGAGAATGATCTTGGCACAGCGATAAACCTTGCGACTTTTGGCGAAATGACTGTAATAAACAATGCCTGGATGTTGGCAAGATACATTGAATTGCAGGGACCGCCAAAGCATGTTCTGATTGGCAATGCCTATGATGTTCTGGTACGTGACCTT
Source organism: bacterium (assembly GCA_963669175.1). Classification (GTDB taxonomy): domain Bacteria; phylum Electryoneota; class Electryoneia; order Electryoneales; family Electryoneaceae. Next base: position 2,604,541 of record OY769902.1, on the reverse strand, counting down.
CGCCAGATTCACCATCTTGCCTGGGTTCCTGCGCCACTGAGTTTCTGGAAGAAGTATACGCCTGAGTTTGAAGTAACAGGACTCGACTATCTTCACATCATCTTGACTCGGTATTTGCCTTTGTACTATCGTGAAAGTGAATTGCAGGTACTCTTGACACATCCGAACATGTTTCTTCAATCCAAACCCCGCGATTTTTTCACAGATCGCGAAAATGGTTTTCAGCCTTTATCCAAGACACGACCAGAATATGTTGTCAACCATGACAGACCTATTCAGCGGCAAACGATTGAAAATGCTGACGGAAAATTTGCGATTTCAGAGACGAACCTGATTGCCTATAGAACAATCTTTGAATTAGCGGAACGCTATTCGTTTGATGTATATATTGCCAATACCTATGTTGATGAAATCGTGATAAACGACCCGGAATTTTTTAACTTCTATGATCAATACAGGAAACAACTAACAGCATTAACCGACAAGTATCAGAATGTCCATTATATTCATTATGACCCGATGACATTTCCACCGGAAAAGTTACAAAGTTTTCATCATGTATCTGAAAAATATGTGGATGATTATACACAAGCTTTAATTGATGAGATAAAGGAAGTTCTTTCAAACCGCGCAGGCAACGAGGCCAGTTCAGATATACTGTGAAAAACGCTGGAGAAAGCATGAAAATCCACGAGTACCAGGCGAAAGAGATCCTGAGGAAGTTCGGGGTTGCGGTACCGGAGGGCAAGGTAGCCTTTACGGTAGACGAAGCCGAACAGGCAGCGAAGGATCTTGGAGGTGGCACAGTAGTTGTCAAGGCACAGATTCACGCGGGAGGACGTGGCAAGGGCGGCGGTGTAAAAGTCGTCAAGAACCCTGCCGAAGCGCGTGAAACTGCGGAAAAGATGCTGGGTATGCAACTGGTAACCCATCAGACCGGTCCGGAAGGCAAGGAAGTCAAGCGCCTCCTGGTTGAACAGGGCATGGATATCAAGAAAGAATTCTATGCCGGTTTGACCCTTGACCGTGAAAAGGTTGCCGATACCTTCATGGTCAGCACCGAGGGTGGTGTGGAGATCGAAAAGGTCGCCGCGGAAACCCCGGAAAAAATCATCAAGTTGGCAATTGATCCGGCCTATGGCATGCAGGGGTTTGAAGCGCGTAGCCTCGCATTCGCACTTGGTTTGGAAGGCAAAGCCGTAAACAAGGCCGCCAACTTCTTCCTGAAACTGTACAGCGCTTATCGTCATACCGACGCCAGCCTGGCAGAAATCAACCCGTTGGTCCTCACCGGTGATGGCGACATCATCGCACTCGACGCAAAGATTAACTTTGACGACAACGCATTGTATCGTCATAAAGATATCCTCGAACTTCGCGACCTGGACGAAGAAGAACCGGCCGAAGTCGAAGCGTCCAAGTTCAACCTGAACTACATCAAGCTCGATGGTAACGTGGGCTGTATGGTCAACGGCGCTGGCCTGGCCATGGGCACCATGGATATCATCAAGTTCAGCGGTGGCGAACCGGCCAATTTCCTGGATGTCGGTGGCGTTGCCAATCCGGAAACGGTCAAGAACGGTTTCCGTCTGATCATGAGCGACCCGAATGTGAAAGCCGTGCTGATCAACATTTTCGGCGGTATTGTCCGTTGTGACCGTGTCGCGGAAGGCGTGATCGCGGCGCTCAGCGATGATGATGTCAGTGTGGATGTCCCGGTTGTGGTTCGCCTTGCAGGCACCAATGCCGAACAGGCCGCCACGATGCTGGATGAATCGCCGTTGGACTTCATCGTCGCTACGAACCTCAAGGACGCGGCAGAGAAGGTCGTCGCTGCAGCGAAGGGAGGTAACTGATGTCTATTCTCGTAGGTAAAGATACCCGACTGGTCGTACAGGGCTTCACCGGCAAGGAAGGCAGCTTCCACGCCGAGCAGATGATCGCGTACGGCACCAACGTAGTCGCAGGCGTAACACCCGGTAAGGGCGGCACCAAGCATTTGGATCGTCCAGTATTTAATACGGTCGCGGAAGCGGTCGAGGAGACCGGCGCTAACGCCAGTATTATTTTCGTACCTCCCCCCTTCGCGGCGGATGGTATTCTGGAAGCGTCGGATGCGGGCGCTGAACTGGTGATCTGCATTACGGAAGGGATTCCGGCTGCGGATATGCTGAAGGTCTGGCACCAGATCAAGGGCAAGACCCGGCTCATCGGCCCGAACTGCCCCGGCGCCATCACCCCCGGCGAAGCCAAGGTCGGTATCATGCCCGGCTTCATTCACAAGCCCGGTAATGTTGGTGTTATCAGCCGTAGCGGCACCCTGACCTATGAAGCGGTCGGGCAGCTCGTGGAACACGGTTTCGGCCAGTCCACAGCCATCGGTATCGGCGGCGACCCGGTGATCGGGTCTACCTTCACCGACCTGCTGAAGCTGTTCAAGGATGATGACGATACGGAAGCGGTGGTGCTGATCGGTGAAATCGGCGGCAACGCGGAAGAGCTGGCGGCGGAATACATCAAGAAGGAATTCGGCAAGCCGGTCGTAGCGTTCATCGCCGGTTCGACAGCCCCTCCAGGACGTCGTATGGGCCATGCGGGCGCGATCATTTCCGGCGGCAAGGGAACTGCCCCGGAAAAGAAGAAAGCACTGCGAGATGCGGGTATCCTGGTCGCTGAATCCCCCGCCGACATCGGCATGCGCATGAAGGAAGCGCTGGGGAAGTAAGCGAATAAGCAGGTTTGACAGCAAATTCAGGGCTGGCTTCACTTTGAAGTCAGCCCTTTTTCTGCTTTGTTTCACGCAAAGGCGCGAAGACGCAAAGAACACAAATAAGAAAACGGCACAAATGATTCTAATTGTCTGCACAATTTATCGTATATTCACTCATTCATGTGTTATTTCTGATTACTAGGGCGAGAAATGCTACAGTTACCTTTTCATGATTCAAATAATAGAATAATCTAATCAGAATTAATGAAAAGGTAACTGTACCAGATTTTTCGCCTTCTGCAATAGGTCAGTTCAAGCAGGGAAAATGCTGTGACAGCCACCTTTTTGCAATATATTTTCACGAAAAGGTTTCTTATATGTTCAAATCAAATATGGTTTAGGATTCTGCCCTATCCGCAAGCGAAAAGCGTGGCAGTCCCCATTTTCCTTCACTAACTCCACATTTCCTAATTCCTAATCTCTAATTCCTAATTACTTACACATCCTTTCCCATCCTATCATCCTATTATCCTGTGTGTCCATCTTTCCCTGTGAGGCAATTGTTGAAGACGTTTCACTAAAGAGTAAGTCAATAACTGAGAGCACAATCTCATCCCCGGAGTGCGCGAATCCCCATTCCGCTTTGGGACGACCGTTGTTAATCACGGTAATGGTATACCCTTCAATCACATACGCCGCAGTTTCATAGCCGGGCATGCTACCGTTATGCCCATACATGAAGTAACCGGAATCAGTCATGAAGCGTGAAATGCCCAATCCATACCCCACCGTCGGCACTCCCAGATCCACCCACGAATACATTTCACCGTGCATTTCCGGGCTCAGCAAAGTGCCACGATGCACCGCTTGAATCCAGATCGCAATATCATGTACCGTCGAAACGGCCATCCCGGCGCTCCACGCCCATGACGGGTCCTGGTAGGTCCAGTCGTACAGGCTGCCATCCGGCATATCCCAGGAATAACCGTGCCAGTATGGTCCAGGCAGAAAATTATCCTGTGGTGCGGGCATACTGGACTGTATCATACCCAACGGCCGCATAATCATGTTTTCGACCAGCTCATAGTATTCATCGCCCGTAACCGCTTCTGCGATCAACCCGGCCACAACATAATTGGTATTGCTGTAGGTCCACCCTTCTCCCGGTTCGAAATCGGTGCCACCACCATCAAGACACATTTCGACCAATTCTGCCGGGGTGTAATACGGCGGTGGTAAATTCATATAGAAGGCTTCCACATCCGTATAGTTGGTCAGTCCAGCCGTCATGTTCAGCAGTTGACGCACCGTGATGATGTCCGCATTCGGTATCTCAGGCTGAAATCCCGACAGATAGTATGCTACTGTACTGTCCAGCGATACCAGTCCCTCATCCACCAGCATACAAACCAGCGTGGCAGTGAAAGACTTGGTCAGGCTTCCGATACGGGTATAAAGCTGGTCCGTGGCGATAGGTGTCCCAGTCCAGCCGTCAGCCTCCACATTCTCAAGCGTTGAAGCCTGCTGTATCCCGGAAGTAACCGTCCATACTTCGCCCGAAGGTGTTTCGACACGAAGTATGGATCCGGGAATCTGCATCTCCTGCACTCGTTCATCCAGCAATTGTTGCAGCGAATCACCCAGCGTCGCGGGATCATTACTTGCGATTATATCGTCCTCAAATTCGGCACACCCGAAATACAGCAATCCACTTAGTATGGCAACACTTACAAGAAAGACAAACCTGGAATATGACCCACGCATCCCCACCCTCCTGATCAGGTTGTATCAACCTGAAGTTTCAACCAACAGTTATCATTCTCAAGATACTGTAAATACAGCAGGATGCCAAACTGACAAACCTTTAGTCTTCCCTCCTGCCCTTCCTCAGGTTTTCCATATTTCTCGATACGGTTGAAACAAACCGGACCGGTTTAAGCGTATAATTTGATAGGACAACTATGCGGAGGACTCCATGGCAAACATCAACAAAACCAAGGGTGTGATTGCGATATTAACCGGCGGCGGTGATGTTCCCGGCCTGAATCCCGCGATCCGTGCCGTCACCATTCGAGCTTTACGTGAAGGTTACAAGGTTATCGGGTTGCGACGCGGCTGGGCAGGCATCATGGAGCTGCAACGTGACAAAAAGGCAGACAACAGCGCAAATTACCTTGAACTGACCGAAGAGATTGTAAACAAGGCAGGCCGAACCGGCGGTACTTTCCTGCACACCTCCCGCACTCGCCCCAGTGCTGTCCCGAAATCCAGCGTACCCGAGTATCTGAAGGACTCCTATGCCAATGATATCAATGACCTGACGCCGGAAATCATCAAGAACCTTGAATTCCTGGGAGTCGATTACCTGATCCCCATCGGCGGTGATGATACCCTGAGTTATGGTGTACGCTTGTACCAGGAAGGGCTGAAAGTCGTTGCTATTCCCAAAACCATGGACAACGATGTCCCGGGCACGGATTACTGCATCGGTTTCTCCACCTGTGTCACCCGTACGATTATGCTGACCAATACCCTGCGAACCTCGGCAGGTTCTCATGAAAGATTCGCTGTGCTGGAGGTTTTCGGACGCTATGCCGGGTATACTGCCATGCTTCCGACAATGGCCGGAGCAGCCAACCGTTGCGTCATCCCGGAATACCAGTTCGATATTGACCAGCTTGCCGAGCTGCTGACCTATGATCGTAACCGAAATCCCAGCAAATACGCCATGGTGCTGGTGTCTGAAGGCGCCATGTTCAGCGGCGGCGAAATGGTGTTCGAGGAGCAGACAACCGATGCGTATGGCCATAAGAAACTCGGCGGTATCGGCGATCTTGTATCAGCAAAATTGAAAGAACTGTCACCGAAATACAACAATGGTAAGACCATCAATATCATCAACCAGAAGCTGGGATACCTGGTACGTGGCGGCGATCCGGACGCTATCGATTCCGTAGTCCCGATGGCCTATGGCAATCTGGCGCTGGACCTTATCCTGAACCGTGTGCATGGAAGGCTGGTCGTCCTCAAAAACGGCCGCTATGACAACATGCCCATCGATGTGGTCACATCCATCAAGAAGGTGGTCAATGTGAAGAAGCACTATAACACGGAAAGGTTGCGTCCCCTGTACAAGAGCTTTGAAATGCAGCCGCTCTTTATTATGACCAGTGAGTAGGCTTCAAGGGAGATAGATGAACGGCATCACAACACGTTTTAATCCGCTTGACCTCGTGCTGGGCCTGGCTTCCACGGTAGACCTGGTCAGCACCAGTGTGGCCAATCATCATCTGCGGGTCGCCTATATAGCCAGCCGCATCGGATCTGCATTACATCACGATGCTCCTTCCCTGCATACTGCGATTATCGCAGCGGCGTTACATGATATTGGCGCTCTAACAGTACGTGACAAACTGGACACACTTGCCTTTGAGATCGAAAACCCGTTCCAGCATTGTGAATTGGGATATCGTCTGCTTAGCAGGTTTGAACCGTTTGCTCAAGTCGCAGAGATTGTTCGTTACCACCATGTCCGTTGGGCCAATGGTCATGGCGCTCGTTTTCAGGGACAACAGGTTCCGGAAGAGGCGTTTCTGCTTCACCTTGCAGACCGGATCGAGGTGTTGATTGAACGCAACCAGCCCATCCTCGATCAGGTTGATCGCATCTGCAATGAAATAGCCATCCATGCAGGAAAATGGTTTATCCCGCTTCATGTCGATGCTTTTCGAATTGTGGCAAAACAGGAAAGTTTCTGGCTGGATCTTCGTTCGAATCGTCTGGAGGATATTCTCAAGCGACAGGTCAAATCCATCGATATCCCCAACGACCTTGAAACCATGACCAGCCTGACACGGATGTTGTCCTTTGTGATCGACTTCCAGAGCCGATTCACTGCGACTCACTCCTCCGGTGTGGCGGCGGTGGCTGATGCACTGGCCGCATATAACGGGTATGACGCTGAACATTGTGCGTTGCTGCGTATGGCGGGCTACCTGCATGACCTTGGAAAAATGACGATCCCGGATTCAATCCTGGAAAAACCCGGTGACCTGAATGATGACCAGAAACGGATTATGAGGACACATACCTATTATACCTTGCGCGCCCTGGAACGAATTGAGGGCTTCGAAGACATCAGTAAATGGGCGGCGTATCACCACGAACGTATCGACGGCAACGGCTATCCCTTCCACCTCCCTCCGGAACAGCTCTGCGCTGAAAGCCGTTTGATGGCCGTAGCGGATTTCTTCACCGCTCTCACCGAAAATCGTCCCTACCGGAAAGGTATGGCACCCCAGGCAGCCCTGGGTATCATGCGGAAAATGGTCACGGATGGCGGCCTGGATGGGTCTTTCGTAGAGTTGGCCGGGGATCACCTGGAAGACCTGAATGCTGTCCGGTCACAGGCGCAAGAACAGGCATTGACAGAATACAAACGGTTTCATGAAGGTATCTGATCAGCAGAGCAACATCTTCTCATCCCCTAACTACAGGCATGCCTACCAGATAACAACTCGCTTTTCCGGTGGAAGATACATCGCCTGTCCTGGTTGAATCTGAAAGGCGTTATAAAACGAAGTACAGTTCATAAGGACCAGGTTTGTTCGGTATCGTGGCGGTGCGTGCCATCCACGGGCGCGAGTATGTAACGCTTCATCGGTGAATATCTCGCGCCATTTCTGCGCATAAGCCAGGAAAAATCGTTGCAGTGTTTCCGGCGGGATGTCTTCGATGCCATCGTTTGCCAGGTGAATGCGGAGACCATCGAGAGCGATATTCACGCCTCCAAGATCAGCCAGGTTCTCGGCCAGCATCCTCTCACCGTCCAAAGCAACAGAATCCAGAACTGAATATTTCGAATAGAACGATACCAGTTTTTCGGCTTCATGTTGAAACCTCTTTGTGGAGCGCCACTCTTTCATGCGTGCCCATACCCCTACAGGCCTGCCGTCCACACCATACTTGCGCCCGTCTGAATCAAGTGCATGTGTCATTTCATGAGCTATGGTAGCGCCCAGCATGCCATATTGTGTCGCCCGATCAGCATCAGGATTGTATAGCTGGAGAACCGCACCGGCCGGTAATGTGATTTTCACTTGAGCATTGCTGTACCAGGCGTTGGTAGAATAAGAATCAACCCACCAACGGTTCGGCTCCGGATTTGTACCGATCGATGCAAGAAGATGTTTCCTGCGTACGCTTCGCGCCTTCAGTATATTTAGCAGGAACTGATCCGAGTCAAATCCAAGAGAAGTGAAATAATCCGGGCAAAGTGGCCCGCCTACCACAAACTGCAACGCCTGAATTTTCCTGATAGCGCGACGTCTTGCCGAACCACGAAAAACACTACTGGACTCAAGCCTGGTTATAAAAGCCGTTCTCAGGTTTTCAATGATCACGTTGACATCTTTTTCCAGATCAGCTGGAAACCATTCTGCCAGATATACCTGCCCCAGGATTTCCGGTATCTCCCGCTCGGCAACAAATGAAGCAAACCTTGTATCCGGTTGAGTAGATCGTGATAAAACTGACATACTGGTCAACAAATGATTCCAAGCCGCTGTTTCAGGCAGAAACGTGTATTTCGCAAATGATTGCAGAAGGTACCAGGCCGAATACGCTTTCAGTTCTTCCAATGAGCTCGTTTCGAGAACCTGCTGCAACTCTTTGAAATATTCAGGTTGTCCGACATTTATACGTTCGACATTCTCAAGCCCAAGCTTATCGAAATACTGTTCCCAGTCCCATCCCTGCAGAAGCTCCGCCAATTCGTCTGCAGACATGAGGTGCAGCGTATTCGCGGTAATCCACGCTTCAGCGGATGTCATACTCGCAAACGCCAGCCTCTCGTCAATTGCAAGCACTGTCATGGCAAGCGCTTCAGCTTTATCAACAGGATAGCCTGCCATATGAAGAAGGGACACCGCAGATTCCTGAAGCAGGTATTCAGACTTCTCATCGATGTGTTGCGCTACAGGGTAGTTTTTTCGCGAGATAAAACCTGGAGTAGCCTGGCGAAAGTGCAAGGGATTGCCGGGCAGTGTTTCCCAGGGGAGCGGAGAATATAACGAAAACAGAACATCAATGCCTTCACAGTGAAGCTCAGCAATGGCTTCCTGAAGTTGATCCATTGATTCTGCTTCTGTAAGACTCCGGACCAATTCCTGCTGGCGGCTTCGCATCGCATCTGAATCACCGGCAGCAAATGCGGAAACGCTGAAGTTATTGAGTGATTCAACAAGATCTGCCTCATTTTCCATAGTCAAATGGCCTGTACATAATTGCTGCAATCTGAATTCGTTGGTTTGATCAGACAGGTCATAGTAGCCGTAACTTTGCATGCCTTCCGGCAGAACGGTATGCTTCAGCCAGGAACCGCAAGCGTATTCGTAAAAATCTTCACCCGGTGCTGTTGATGAGTCCATTATTCTTGAATCAACAACAGCACAGTAATTTTCTACTGTCGGTATAGTAGTCTGAGCAAACGCAGACGGTGCAGTCACACAGTAAAGCAGGATGACCAATACGAAGAAAAAAAGTGTGAGGCTGGAATCATGCTTATACGGCATAGGGCGACCCTGTTTTGGGGATGTATTGTGGTTTAGAATGTCGCAATATTGGTATTGACACGCAACTACAGTATTTATTGGGAACCCTCATTTACAAAAACGAGAATCCCGCCACATTGCTATGCAGCGGGATTCTCTTGTGAGGGTGCTGGGACTCGAACCCAGGACCTTAGGCTTAAAAGGCCTCTGCTCTACCAGCTGAGCTACACCCTCCTCCGGCTATGCGGAAAGACAAAGAAGATAATGTCTCATTCCGGGATATACAAATCCTGAACGGCTTTCCAAGAGGCATAATGCTGCATGTACCCGAAAATAGTACACTGATCATACCATTGCCTCGTGAAAGGTAACTGGTCATTTCGGTTGCTTCAAAGGTTAACGTCTTCTATAATGATGGGTTGGAGCCTTTATCGCGTCTACGATCAGGCCCGATATTCATCCTTCAACTGCATCCCCTCCCCATAGTGATCCAGGGGATGAAACGGCAACGGTTCCGTATCTTCGAGCGTCAGAAGGCGATGCTGGAATTCTTCCACATATTTCTGCCGGATCGTATCATCTACATGCGCGGAAGAATACGCGACAAAGGGCGGCAGTGGGGTCATCCCGGCGAAATACAGGATACCGTGATGAATCGGGAACAACAGGTCGTAAATATCACCGTTCACACCATAACGTGTATACCCGGCTTCTCCTCCCCCGGTTGTTAAGGCCAGCATGGCTTTGCGTGGGGCCAATCCACCCTTATCATACCATTTCCCGCCACCGTAAACCTGCCCCATGGTGAAAACTCGATCAACCCAGCCTTTCATGATCGCCGGGAAGGAGAACCACCACAACGGGAAGGTCAGGATCAGCGTATCGCACCAGAGCAGTTTTTCCTGCTCATGACGAATATCCGCGGCTAACTTGCCTTCGCCCTGAAAGGCATGCATCTGCTCAAGCTGCGGCTTGAAGTAAAGCTCGTCCTTACGATTCAGAAAATCATTCGGGCCACAAACCGGGTTAAAGTTCATGGTGTACAGATCCGTCGTCTGCACTTCATGCCCGGCTTCCCGCAAAGTGTTGACAGCCGTATCCTTCAGACTGCTGCAAAACGATTTCTCTTCCGGATGGGCATGGACGATGAAAACATTCATATTACAATCCTGTCTGCTCCAACAGCATGTCACTGTAGGAACGATCAATCAGATCTTCCTGCTGAATAGTAAACGTCTGCATCCAGTACTCGCATTGCTGCTGAAGCTTTTCTTTACCGATATCGCCATCCATATCGATAGCCTCGATCTCGGCAAAAGACCCAAGCGGATCTACGTTGTCAAGATGAATCTTCACATTATCGACAAAGTAGATTTCCCGCACTTTTCGCACGACTACCAGCACCCCTAGCACATCCACCAGGATCTGCTTTAAGGCGGGGTCCGGTTTCGGCTTATAGAGCGTGACGTCGCTCTGTTTCGGGCCTTCCTGGTTGGGACGGTGATAGCGGATGAGGGTATGCTCGATGTTGCCTTCGCGAAGCTTCAAACGACCGGACTGAACCCTGAAATACGTATCCGTCTGATGATCAACACCGACAAAGCGGGCGTTGTGCTGAATCAGCTTCTTTCTCAGGGGTTCATGGTCATTGCACTTCGCCTTAATTTCGATGATAATGTGACTCATGATAGTGCTTACCCTCCACGTTGCAGAGCCAGGCTGAATGCTGTGGTCAGCTTTAAGACGTTCTGATTCGCAGTCACCAGCCGTTGCGCCAGTACAGTTGCAATATTACGGAATAGATGCATGCCGAATGCTGCATCGTTTTTAATGATGGTTTCAAGATCTTCCGGGCTGAAAATGCCAACTTGTATATCAGTCTTGGCGGTTACCGTCGCGGAACGTGGCACATTGGCGCACATGGCGATTTCGCCGATTACCGGACGCATGCCTTCTGTCAATGAAATTAACGACTTATCTCGTGATTCTACCCCCTCATCCGAGGTAAACAAGGTCAGGGTCTGGGTGATATCGACAGTCCCCTTCAGCAGAAGCAGGATTTCCGACCCGGTATCTCCCTCCTGCCAGATGTCCGTACCGGCCGGATACGATTCAATCCGCAGAACTTTGGCAGCATGTTTCACCTGATCAAGAGTCATCCCCTTGAACAAGTTGAACGTGGTCAACACGGATGCCAGGTCCATGACCTGCGCTTCACTTCGCTCACCCTTGTTGCCGAAATTCGCCATACCCGGCCTCGCCTATCGTCCAGCGTCACGTATGACAATCGCCATCTCATTGGCGTTGATCACACGATCTTCCGGTGGGTTGATCTGGGTTTTCTTGGTTGCCAGTTCTTCCGCTTTACGTCCCGCTTCCTCGAACTTCCGTTTGATAAACGCATCAATGGATGACAGGTCATCAGAGAGGATATCATCCACGTCGATAACCTTTTCCTCTACCACCAGCCCGATCAGGATGCCCTTAACCTCACGTTTGACCCACTCGGACACCTGCAACACTGTCTGCCCCACGAATTTCTGGGGAATTGGAATCCGGTCAATCAGGTTGCCCTTGTCATGCGCCAAGAGGTTGTCCAGTACTTCCGGTACTCCCGGCACCAGGGCATGACAGGCCAGCAGGTAGCCAACATACGCATCACGCAAAACCACCTTGTCCACCCCGCTACGCTGCAGGTGCGGGACAGATTCATGCATCAGCGCATGGGCAATGACTTTTACCTTGGGATTGATCGACTTGATCGTCAGGGCGGTCAGGATGGTATGCTGATCCATTTGTTGAGCGGTCATATTCTCATTTTCGGCGGGTAGGACAATGACAGCACGCGCTTTGCCTACATTGGCGCGCTTCAGTACAGATTCCTTGCCATAATCGCCGCGTACGTACTTGGGTTTCAGATCCTTGTATCGTTCCAGCAGGGTCTCAACCAGTGCGCCCGACAAGTCATTGATGAATGCGATACGTGTTTTCCCTTCAGAAAGGGTGTCCAGCGCCTGCAGCAGGCTGTCACCTTCAGGATGCCATCCCGCGATGACCAGGTGATCGGTATAAAAGATGTCCGACAAACCTTCTCCCTCCCGGATTCTGCGAGCTACAAAGACCGAAGATATGGTGGCCGTAAACATGGCAAATGAGGCGACACCCAACAGGATGATAACCATCGCCGCGATCTTGCCCGGTACCAGGTGCGGCGAGATGTCACCATAACCGACCGTGGTCATCGTAACCAACGCCCACCAGATCGCTTCAAACGGGTTCACAAAGGTGCTGGGTTCAACCATCCAGGCGACAAAACCTGCGAGGAGAGTCAGGACAAAAATGATGCCCAGGATACGAAACAGGTGCGCGTCAACCAGAGCATTGTACAAGTACCCGGCTTCCGCCTTCCACTCCCGCGCGATGTTCTTTACCCCAATCGCCATAATCCCTCATACACCCCATTCGCTAAGGAGCTAATATAGGTTTGCAGCATCACCCTTGCAACGAGAACCGGAATTCTGCGCGGATTAGTCAGGCACTCCTTAGAAATTCAATGATTGCAGAAGTACCTCGAAGGAGTACGATAAGCGAGCCCTGGGGCGGATGGCCCTATTCGCCTTTAAAACTACCGTCTGTCCCTAGTTTTTGTCGTCTGTCCCTAGTTTTTGTCTGTCCCTAGTTTTCAAAACTACCGTCTGTCCCTAGTTTTCCCTAGTTTTCCTCTGTCTGTCCCTAGTTTTCCTCTAGTTTTCTCTAGTTTTCTAGGCGGGTGGCCCCAGTTTCACCCAGTTTTCAGTTTTCTGCCAGTTTTCTAGTTTTCGGATGCACATGTACGAGTCGAAAAATGGGACTGTTACCTTTTCATGTTTTCAAATGCAGGACAGTCCCAATTCAGTCTTGATGAAAAGGCAACTGTACCGAATTTTTCGTTTGCTCCAACTAGATCAGCTTTTATGTAAAAATGTTGGTACAGTTACCTTTTTCGCAATATATTTTTCTGATAAACGATCATTCAAGCATATATATCAAAGATTATCAATAATTCTTATCATGCTCGCTGGCGAAAAAGTGTAACAGTCCCCATTTTCTGTAAACATATGCCTGTCTATTTACCTAAGACGGGTGGCCCGATCCACAAGTGACACTGTTTCCCTCATAACTGTCCCTGAAATACTCTGAGGAAACAGGAAAACAGGATAAACTCATGAGCGCATCGGGACAGAGATGGATCGTACTATCAACTCCTTGAACACCCGGCCTTGTCCCGATGCGCTCTTTGGACTTGATCTGAATGCAAAATGGAACGAGTGTATTTGAGCTGTAACGATAAGGGAAGCTGCATCACTTGCGGATCGGGCCACCCAAGCACGTAACACCTGTTACAATCCCGACTTTGCCATCAACTTCTGACGAGTGTGAAAGCCTTGTTTGCAGATCAAATGCGGCGACATCATCAACTTCATCTCAGACGGGTGTCCCTAGTTTTCTTTACAGTCATTGGATTGAGCGGCCTACAGAGTAGATCCCCGTCCCCGACTACACCTTTCGGGGACAGGCTCTGCGCTGGGATGACAACATGCGGCATTTCTTTAGAGACTTATTATAGTTCACGTAAACAGCTATCGAACAACTCCCCGGCCTGAACCGGGAAGTCATGCATCATCTGATCGTAAAATCATTTCAGCAGCATCACCTTCCGGATAAGCTGTGAATGCCCGGGCATATCGGCACGCAGGAAGTACACTCCGCTGGCATGATCGGAAGCATTCCAACTGAAGGTGTGATACCCGGCAGCTCGCCACGCATCACTCAGAACGGCCACTTCCTCACCCAACACGTTAAACATGCGGAGTTGCAGGTTTGCGGCTTCCGGCAGCGCAATTTCGACCGATAAAGTCGGATTGAACGGATTTGGATAGGCCGCTGTGATGCCGAACTCAGTCGGGATATCACTCGCCAACTGATCATCAACATCCATGGTTACCAGCATCCGACGGTTCTCTGTGGGGGTTTCATACCCGTACCGGTCCCTCGCCACCACACGCCAGAACCACATGTCCACAGAAAGACTATCAAGGACAAAGACTGTATCCTGTCCCATATCAATGGTGTTCGCATTATCAAAATAGGGATTTGTACAGAATTCAATGGCATACCACACGGAATCGAACATGTCTTCATCCGTTGTAGGATGCCAGATGAAGTTGATCGGGAAGTCCAGTTTGGAGGTAATCTCGATATCGTTTGCAGGCTCAATCACGCTGAAGGTTTCCGGTGGATCGGGGATATCCGTGGTGAAGCAAAGGGTGTCATTCGCCCAAGTTCCATCCGTATTCTCATCGGTAGCCTTTACGGTCCAGTACCAGGCCTGGTCCATCTCCAGGTAGGGAACCGGCCATTCAAAGGACGCAACATTCGAAGCCATAAGTTCTGCATCAGACAGATCCGGTTGATTTCCGACCCATAACTCAAAACGTGCTACATTCTGCGGGTCAAGATCACGGGAAGGCTCCCAGGTCAACCGGCTGTTTATGTTGTTCGCAAACAGACCGTAGTCCGGTCCCAGCAAACTGAAGGGGGTGGGCGCATTGGGTCCGACGATATAGGTAAAGCCATTTGAATCATAATCACCAGTGGGATACTGCCCGGCATAAACATGCAGAATGTATTGTCCGGTCTCCTGCTGGACATCAATGACATATTCCTGTTCCTGGGAAAACACTTCACCCACAGCGATTTCCTGATCTTCATAAAGCAGTACAGGGTCATCCTGAGTACCGTCTGCACGAGTCAGAACAGTCCAGATGTCCATAAAAATCGGTTCCTCATGCAGGTTCAAACAACTTAAATTCCAGGCAAGGGATCCGCCGAACTGGCTGAACCAGCCCTGGTTTTCTTCCGGTTCAACCCCTACTACACACATTCCGGACAGGTGATTCTCATACCATGCAATCGTATTGCCACCGTAGAACCCGGCGCCGATCAGGTCAATATCCGAATCATTGTCCAAATCAACGACATCAACATCATTGTACCGTTCAGGATAAGTGCTGAGATGCTCAAAATTATACACTCCCTCGCCCTGGTTGTACCAGATTCCCAAGGCCTGGTTCGCATACTCGTTACCGGCGGCCGTAGCCACAACATCCATCAGCCCATCGCTGTTCAGGTCAACTACATTGATATCGGTCATCAGATTGTACTGAGTTTCGATAAGGTTGTAAGAGAAGTCGCCTGCTTCGTCCTGTGACCAGATAAAAATATCACAACTCTCAGTGCCGACGATGATATCCAGGTCGCCATCATTATCCATGTCCGCCGATGTGATATCCGCTTTCAAAGCATGGTAATTGTAGGGGAGTTCATGGGTTTCAAACTCTTCCTGTCCGTCATTTTCCAGCCATCGGAAAGTACTGTACGCCGGGCCGTATAGAATATCCATATGCCCGTCCGCATTGATATCCGCAGCATCGACATACCCATTATACGCTTCATTGAGATAGACCAGCGTTCCAGTGAATTCCTGGCGATTGTTATTGCTGTACCAGTGAATACCTTGACGTGAAACAGAAACAATATCCAGATCGCCATCACTGTCCAGATCTGTCACGACAAGGTCGGACATGAGCTGGTCAGAAGCATCAATAACATGGGACGTGAAGGAAAAACCCCATTCATTCTCATACCATGACACGCAATCCGTGCCATACTGGATCACGGCAAAGTCCATATCGCCGTCTTCATCGAAGTCGCACGGGTATACTCCTCGACCATAAACCAGATCCGCGATCGCATGTTCAGTGAAATGCTGGAAGCCATCGTTCTCGAATATCTTCAGCCAGGTATTGCCAACTGCAACCAGGTCGAGATCGCCATCGAGATCAAAATCTGCATGTTTTACCATTTGTGCAGTCATATCCGGTTCAGCATAAATGCTCTGCATTAATACCCCGGCAAATGCACTTGAGCTGAAAAGAAGGAACAACATACACATGAGGACAAAGGTGGCTGGACGATTCATATTCCCTCCCCGTGTTGTTGGCAGGTCAAAGTAACAAACAGGCTCCCTTATCTTTATACTACGGGGCGATTTCACGATTTACAAGCACATTGGTG
This sequence comes from bacterium, assembly GCA_963669175.1. GTDB lineage: Bacteria > Electryoneota > Electryoneia > Electryoneales > Electryoneaceae. The sequence continues at coordinate 2,588,164 of OY769902.1, read as the reverse complement.
GAGTTTTTATTTTTTTTGAGAGATTCTAAAGAATTCTGCTATCTCGCGTCTCCAGGAGAAGATAGCCGAATCCCACTATTTGACCAGCAAAACCTTGCAAAACGCTGATTTCTCACCGGAAATGGTAGCCCGCACAAAATAAATACCGCTGGCAGAGCCGGTCGCTCGCCATTGCAGTGTGTGATACCCGGCCACATACTCCCGACTGCTCAATGAAGTCACCTCCTCCCCCAGTATGTTGTACACGGACACTTCCAGGAAAGCCTGAGCGGGTAAGGCAATCTCGAGCGACAGGGTGGGGTTAAACGGATTGGGATACGCGCGAGAAATGGCAAACTCCAGCGGCAGCTCGGCTTGTGAAGCAGCCTCAATGCCCAACGATGAGGTTACCAGGAAAGTATCCAGAGATTGGGTGGTCAAGCCGAAGCGGTCAATGGCTGTCACCCACCAGCGATAGGAACCGCCCGGCTCGAAAATGTCCACAAGCAGGGATTCAGCCAGGGTTTCGCCGAAATAGACAAGGGTGTCACTGGCATCATCAGCAATGGATATCTCATAGCGTACTGTGTCAAGCAGATCAATATCCTCTGCCTCACTCCACCTGAAAGTCAACGGCAAACGTGCCTCGCTACGAATATCATACCCATTCTCCGGTTCCAGCAGGTTGAAATTCCAGGGCGGGTCCGGTGGGTCAGTTGTGAAGCAAAAGGTCTCCTCAGCCCATGTACCCTCCGTATTTGTATCAAGAGCATGCACAGACCAGAAGTAATTGCTGTTCTGTTCCAGATCCGGCATGACACAAACGGTTGATTCAAGATTCTCGCCTATACGTTCAGCATCTGACAAATCCGGCTCATGTCCCATCCACACATCATAGCGCAGATCCTCCCCCTGCTCTTCATCTTCGGAAGGGTTCCATGACAGGTAGTTGACAGTCTCATCAATATAAGATCCGTTGATTGGGAAACTGAGCTGGAATGGACGTGGTGCAAGCGGACCGATCAGAACCGGGAATGTATCTACATCAATCGTGTCCCCTGCCTCATTCTCAGCCCAAAACCGCACTTCATACCTTCCCGATTGTATTTCCCGGGGAAAGCCGTATGAAATATATATTGAATCCCTGCCATTGGCTTCAACTCCGTTGAAGTCTTCAACCTCTCTTACATCACCAATGATTTCGCCATTGTCGGTTGGAGCGAAAAAGAGGTTGCCTGTCCAGAAAGAGTCTGAACAGTTCACCACTTGTGCATACCAGACAAAATAGACTCCGGGATTATCACCATAAGGTGGATACGTATACACCAAAGCGTTTACCAGTATTGGGGCATCTCCCGGATTCTCATACCATACCATCCGGTATTCATCCACTATGGCATAGACATCCGGATCACCATCCCCGTCCACATCTGCAAAGCCGATATCATTACATCCATCCGGTTCATTCTCAATGACAGTGCTGTTGTACGCATATTCATTCTCCGAATCGCTGAGACATAACGAGATACAAGAGTTTTCTTGAACAAGAATATCATCCAGGCCATCCAGGTTATAGTCGGCGGCCTCGATACGTATTGGATAGTTCTCAAGCTCATATTGGTTGGCTCGCATGAACCTGTTGAAAGCGTTTCTCGCATACAAATTCAGATAGCCACCGGATTGAAGATTGACAAACTCTCTTTCCACGGTCTCGTTGAGCTGCAAGGCGACAATATCATAAACATACATTGAATCCAGCAATCCAACAGTCTCAAAACCATCTTCACCGATATTCTCCAAGTAGGCAATTGCAGGCCCGTATCGACTGTACAGGATGTCCTGATCACCATCGAGATCCACATCATCCAGCGACATAGTTATGAAGTCGTAATCACCATTATCCAGGAGTTCTTCATACTCCCACCCGGCATCTGTGTAATTGAAAATTCCGATTTCGTACGGTATTCCTGCCAGGATTTCGAGTTCATCATCGTCATCAATGTCACCAGCTACGATTTTTTTGATTCTGAAACCTTCATGGCTTATAGGATGCTCGGAAAAGTCACCGAAACCGTCATTCTCCCACCATATGAGATAATGCCCGGTGTACACATTGTGGAAAGCAGCCACGATATCTTGATCACCATCTCCATCCATATCTGCAATACAGATATCACGCGGCGTAGTATAATCCGGCGATAGATCGTGACGTGTAAATCTTTGATAACCATCGTTCTCACACCATACAACAATATTATCAGGGCTGGAAACGGCTGCAAAATCAATATCACCATCCCCGTCCAGGTCACCTGATGCAAGCGCCATGACATCAGTCTGGATCGCTCTAATCTGGTGACGCAATCCAGCATGTGCCAAACAGGCAAAAAGGAGTATGTACAATCCGGTGTATGCTGCCCTTTTGACCATTCTACCCCTTTCTTCCTGACTATTTTACCAGGTATACCTTTTTCACAACCGAGCCTTTGCCCGTAAACGCTGCCTGAATGAAATAAATCCCGCTCGCGTAGTCTGTTGCGTACCAAGAAAACCGGTGATACCCGGCGGCAAGCTGATCAGTATATAATGCTTCTACTTTTTCCCCTAACACATTAAATACGGTCACGTTCAGATCCGATGCCTCAGGTAAAGCAATCTCCACCGCGAGGGTAGCGTTGAAGGGATTGGGCCAGGTTCCGGAAATCGAAAACTCTTCCGGAAGTATACGACCATCCTGTTCGGGTGTATCCATGCTGATGATATGAAATGTATCTGATGCTGTTCGTTGCAATCCAAAACGATCTTCAGCGACGACAGTCCACCAGATTGTTCTGTTTCGCGGAATCGATTCCAGCGTAAAGCTGCATACAGTATCCGCATCCAGCTCCCAGATCATGCCCACTCCCCCCTCGGTGGCATAGATCAATGAGTAGCGAACCGTATCCAGCAAATCGCTGTCTTCTGCTGGCCACCAGCAGAACTCAACAGGTTCTGGCACCTCGCTGTTGACGATATAGTTATTCTCAGGACCTATCAGGTTAAACCGCCACGGTCTGGAAGGATTATCCGCGATAAAACAGAGCGTGTCTATGGCCCAGGTTCCATCAAGGGTTGAATCTGTCGCACGCACAGTCCAGTACCATATTTCACTGTTTGTTTCAAGTGATCGCGAGAAACAGCAGGCCTCGATGCTGTCCGCTACCAGTTCCGCATCAGACAAATCCGGCGCATGACCGATCCAAACATCATAGTGCGGCGTCTCCCCCAGGTCAGAATCCTGTGATGCTTCCCATGTCATTGTTACAAGCGTATCACCTATATAGTCAGCATTTGAGGGCTGTAGCAGCGCGAATGATGCTGGTTCAAGAGGGCCAATAACGAAAGGGAAAGCATTTGAATCAACTGTGGCTTCCTGATCTGTTGAATTCCAGCACCAGGCTTCATAGTGTCCTGCGGAACAAGTATCCGGAATGCCAATCGTTACACGGAAGGAGTCGATAACTAATGGAGGTATTGAACCAGAATTGAGAGAATCCAGGATGAAGAAGTTAAAGTCGCCAATTCGTTTAATCCCATAATACAAGTTTCCACTCCAGGTTGATTGTGTATTATTACAGACGTTTACCACCCATTCCAGATTAAAACCTGCTCCATAATGATGGACAGGTAATTGATCAGGTACAGATACAATTGTCAGGGAATCACCGGTTGAATTCTCTAACCAGAAAATATAATCTTCTCTATAGACATCCATAATTTCACAAGCGCCAAGAAGATCCAAATCGTTATCGCCATCAAAATCACCTATTATCATCTCATTATTCCTGTAATACTCATCTGTTAGATCAATACGAATGAAGTCATCAGCGCCAGTATTTAGAAAGACAATATCTCTATATTGTGTTTGCACAAATATATCTTCTTCACCATCACCATTATAATCTCCTGAATCTACCTTATATAAATGGTCATAAATAAGTATATTCATTAACATATCATAATAACCTTCTTCACTCAATGAATATACCCTCAATGTGCTTGCTATGGATATTAATTCCAATTCTTCATCGCCAAAAACATCAGCAATAGCAATCCCTATTGAATTAATATCTGTATCAATATACTGTGCATCATAGCCATTATTTTGATCATCAATAAATACTAATCTATGCTCGCCAAAATCCAGGTATATTTCCAAATCGCCATCGTGATCTGAATCCAACAGATCAATTCCATGTAAATCGCTGGACTGCTCCACATGAATAGTCTGTATATCCCATTCTCCCTCTTCCCTGGAAGCCATTAACACACCTCTGTCATCGCATACAAACAAAATCTCGGGATCGTCATCATCGTTAAATCTACCAATTTGAATTGACCTGATATTATCTCCTGAGAACCAGATTCTCGATTCGGAAAAATTTCCATATCCGGTATTCTCAGCAATGGTCAGGTAATATGCACCATATTCGTGATCCACATACACAATATCCACATCTCCATCATTTTCCACATCTCCGGCAAGCATATAGGTCAAATAATTGACTTCCAATGTAATCTCATGAGTTGTAAAATGTTGATACCCGTCGTTTTCATACCAGAATACGATCCCGTTAATCTCTGAGCTGGATAACGCATCAATATCGCCATCGCTATCGAAATCAATCATTTGTAAGGATTGCCTGTAATCATCGGAAAACATGTGCCAGTATTCAGCCTGTAGCATGCGACAACAACAAAGGAAAGAAATGATCAGCAGGATGAGATTCTTCATACAGTCCTCACAACCCTGTCTATCCAGCAATTACTACAAAGGAGAGATATCTCCTTCAAATATGATCAAGCGGTTTCTGTAGCTAAAAAAATAGGGAAGAAAACTCCGTTATGGAAACATCTATCCAGAAACAATTATGACTTATTAAAAGGAAAGAGTACTTCTTCAGCAAATCAACTTTATTCCTGAACCACAACAGCTATTTCAATAAATGGACTTTGCTCACCACAGCTTCCCGCTCCTGAAGTGTCGCTTTCACAAAGTACACCCCGCTGGCGCAGTCAGAGGCGTTCCAGATGAATTCATGATACCCGGCTGTTACCGGGTTATCATTCAGGATTGCCACACGTTTCCCCAGCACATTATACACCTCGAGCTGAAGGTAGCCCGTTTCCGGGATGGCTATTTCCACGGCCAGGGTCGGGTTGAACGGGTTCGGGCAGGTCTTTGAAATGCTGAAGGTCTGCGGAGTTTCAACATCTGTCCGGTCAGCAATACCCATGGTCAGTAAGAAGCGCCAGGTATCGGAAACTGTAGAAAATTCATACAAATCTGTTGCTGTCACACGCCAGAACCAGGTATCCAGCGCCAGGGTATCAAGCGACCACGAGGTATCTTGCGTGGTAAAGGTCATGATGTCCGTTTCAAACAACTCATCTTCACATATTTCAATGGTATACGTCACCGAGTCGAACATGTCAGCATCGCAGGCTGTTGTCCAGGTTAGTGATAACGGAAGGTTGTAAATGGCTGATACTTCACTGTTATCTTCCGGGAATAGCAGGTCAAATTCGCTCGGTGGCCCGGGGACATCGGTTGTAAAGCACACGGTATCATTGGCCCAGGTGCCAAGAGTATTCGCATCGGTAGCGTAGACAGTCCAGTAATAGGCATTATTACGCGGGTAACGTGGAATTGAGCACTGGCATGCAGCAATATTTCCCATGTACATCTCAGCGTCTGACAAATCCGGTTCATTCCCGACCCAGACCTCGTAACGGGTAACCGGGTGTGGGTCAAGGTCTATGGATTCTTCCCATTGGAAATCGCCGGGCAGGTATCCCACCCATCGATTCCCTCCCGGCCTTATCAGCGAGAATGTCGAGGGAGGATTGGGACCGACCAGAAAACCGAACAGCGCAGAAGCCTCAACCTGTTCAGGATAGTGGCCCAACTTGATATCCAGCGAGCAGAATCCCACTTCCATACTCGCGGGAACCTGGTAGACCAGCTCTGCTACCGTCGTATCAGCATAATCAACCATCAGATCCTCATACAGGATAACTTCTTCATATACATCCCCATCCGGTTCGATTAAGTTCATCCAGATATCCAGTTCCGTCGACACCGCAGAAAGATTGACAATGCGCAGTTCAGCATCCAATTCACCCCCATATTGGGTGAAATAGTAGACGATGCGTGTACTGTCGGCATAAAGCTGGTAGAAGTGATGACCGAGGTTCTCATACCATCCGGCATTGCTGGAATCACAAGCAAGATAGGTAAATAATATATCCTGGTCTCCATCTCCGTCCAGATCAACCGGTTCAATATCCGGCATGTGGTCTTCAGAAGGTCCGATATTCTCACGCAGATAGTTACCATCATTAAGGTTGTACCAGACTGCCAGGGAGTAATAGGTCGTTATTCCACTGGCCCCTGCCAGTATATCGAGAAAGCCATCGCCATTGTAGTCGGCTACATCGATATCGCGCATATAATAAAAACGACTTTCTACGTAATTCATGGTAAAATTCCCATTTTCATCTTGATTAACATTGTAAACCCAACCAGGGACTGTTCCTGCAACCATGTCCATGAGATCATCATTGTTCATATCGGCTGCAATAATGCCCGTTTTCAGACTATAAGGGTCGTATCCTAATTGATGCGCCATAAACTCGTTATTCCCAACATTTTCATACAAGTAGAAACCGTAGTAGTACCCTGTATGCAATATATCCAGGTCACCATCACCATCCATATCTGCCACATCGAGATATCCCCTAACCATATTCTGGCTGATCAATCTGGATATAGTAATAACTCCATCCCCATCGTTTTCCAGCAACACGACTCCACCACTGTCAGCGCCGACAATATCCATGTCAGAATCATCGTCGAAGTCGATCAGTTCTAAATCGCTCAGGAATATATCCGCCAGATTTTCCTGCTGAAAGGTCATCGCCCCCATGTTTCGATACCAGTATTGGGAGAATATGTTTTCATCTATGGTTATGAGATCGATATCAGTATCGCCATCCAGATCGCCGGTATAAACACCGTGATAGGCTTCCCCGGTGGCAATACTTGTGATGGAAAATGTCTGTGTGCCGTCATTCTCATAGATTAACAGCTTGTTTTCCATACACACAGCAATGTCTATGTCACCGTCCCCATCCAGATCGGCGCTTTTCAGCATCACCGCGATACCACCCGTGGTATCCGGGATGAGATGACAGAGTTGTTCGGCATGCGCAGTAGTCAGCGGGAGTACGAAGACGAGTAACAGAGGAATTATGCACCGGGTACAGCGATTCATCGAACCTCCAGAGAACAGGACGCTATTGGTGCGGAAACGCGGGATGTTGCATAATAGAGCTTTTTTATGTCCTTTGCAAGGTATACGCTTATTGCCAAAGATAATCTTCATGATTGATTCCTGAACCGGGGCGAGAGATCGACGCCGATTCCCTGCAATCTCGACATTCCGGACAATGGCAGCAAGAATATACAGGATAATAAGGATGTGAAGGATGAAAAGGATAAAAACAACTGGGTGCCTCGCTGTTTAGTGTGGGTAAGATTCTGCTATACAATTAACCTGGATATAAGGGTCTAATTCGATGGAAAAGGGGAATTGCCGACGGAAAATGGGGACTGCCACACTTTTCGCCTGCGAATATGCCAGATATTGTTGACCATGTTTCATTTATACGCAAAATCATTGATCGCGGGGAAGATATATTGCGAAAAGGTGGCTGTCCCGGCATTTTCCAGTCCGGAACCATCTTACAGAACAGGCAAAAAATTTGGTACAGTTACCTTTTCATCAATACTGATGTGATTGTTCTGCATTCGAAAGCATGAAAAGGTAACAGTCCCATTTTTCGCCTGCTTACCCATTCAAAATAGCGAGGAACCAACAACTGCATATTTAAAAAAAACTGTAGTAAGAAAGAACAATAAAATCTATAGAACAATGACTTTCAAACTTTGGAACTCTTCAACTTTTTTCACTTTTTTTACTGATCACTTTTTTCACTCAGAAAAGACAAACCCCGCCAAACTTCGGCGGGGTTCAAAATCTCAGGGAAGTGACGAAGCCCGTATTATTTCGCCATCATCTCCAGCAGCAACGGTTCCATCTCTTCCAGCGTTTTCTCGTACTGGTTCATGACGTTTCGGATGACATCAGCATCGGTCATGTCCACACCGGCCACTTTCAGCGCATCAATCGGATAGACGCTGTTGCCAAGCTTCAGGAAGTTCAGGTAATCCTGGACAGCGCCCCTGTCACCGGAACGCACCCGTTGGGCAATCGCTTCGCCGGCCGCATAGCTGGTAGCGTAAACCCAGACGTAATAGGTGCGGTAGAAATGCGGAATCCGTGACCAACCGGCGTAGAACTCGTCATCCAGCACCAGTTCCGGACCGTAATAGCTGGTCCACAGGTCGGCGTACAATTCGCCCAGCGATCCCTGGGTAAGGGCTTCACCGGCTTCCGCCATCTCATGAGCCCGCTGCTCAAATTCATGGAAAAAGATCTGGCGCAGGAACGTGCCGGTGATGTTCTGCATCCGCTGATTCAACAGGAGGAGACGACGTCCCGGATCGGTTTCATGCTCCAGCATGTAATCAATGAACAGTGCTTCAGCGCCAACTGCCGCAACTTCTGCCACGAACAGTGAATAGTCCGAGTAATGGAACGGCTGGTTCTGGTTGGTGTAGTAGGTGTGCATGGAATGGCCCATCTCATGCACGAGGGTGAACGCATCTTCCAGCGTACCGCCCCAGTTCAGCAGCAAATACGGATGCGAACGATAGGTGCCCCAGGAATAGGCGCCGCCACGCTTGCCGCTGGACGCATAAACATCAACCCATTTTTCTTCAAGAGCCTGCTTCGCTATAGTGTAATACTCTTCACCAAAAGTCTCTTTCCAGAAGTCCAACGCCAGTTTGGTCGCTTCTTCATAGGTCATGGCGTCATCGACTTCCGGGGTCATGCCGACATAGAGATCGTAGACGTGGAAATCGCCGATTCCGAGCACTTTTTTACGCAGGTCCACATAACGTGCGACCTTATCCGTGTTCTCATGAACCGTGGACAGCAGGGTTTCGATGACTTTGGTAGGAACATTGATATCAAACAGCTTGGCCTCAAGCGCGGTGTCAAACTTGTGAACACGCGCCAGCCAGATGTCTTTCTGCACGCTACCGTTATACGTCGCGGCAAAGGTGTTGGCGTAATCGGTATAGGCGCCGAACAACGCCAGCGCGGCACGACGACGGGTGTCACGATCCTTGTTGGAAACAAAGCTGTAATACAACGCCGGGGATACGGTTTCCAGGTCGCCATCCGCATTACGAATCTGCGGCCATTGGATGTCAGAATAGACCATGGCGGTGTAAGCTTCACGAGATGCGTCCTGAACCAGCCCACCGGACGCCAGAGCTTCCTCTACTTCGGTGCTGCGAATGTGCGGCTTGCTGCGGATAATGTTATCGAGGAGATGATTATAGGTCTGCAGACGCTCATCTTTCATGTAAACTTTCAGAGTCTTCTCGGGGATAGTAGCGATTTCCGGATCTACAAACGCTACCGCCTCGGAAATTCGTGCATTCAGACCGTTGTAACGGCTGTACATCTCGTTGGCCTTGGCATTGCGCGTATCCACATCACGCATCTGGCTGACATAAACTTCCAGCTCATACATCAATTCCAGCATCTCATACTGCCAGTCGAGCGCATCCGCAAGAGTCGCTGCCGATTCACCCAGCTTGCCTTTGTACTTGTCCATCTCGGGAATCATCTTCTCAAGCATCTTGAAAGCTTCTTCCCAGGCGGCATCATTCTCGTAAATGTCGTAGATATTCCACTGGTACTTTTCCGGTACATCATTACGACTGTTGTAAAAGAGTACTTCTTCCTGCGCCAGGGCCGGGATGGTCCCCACCAGCAGTAAAATGGCAATCATCAGGCTGAACGTGCTACGCATGCCTGTCTCCTCGGTTGGTTTTGTAAGGTGCTTGAAGATACGTCTGTCGCTGTCCTGTTTCAAGCAGGCGCAATGTGCCACGCAATCAGTGTACCAGACGAATCCCGAATGCAGGGACCGGGCGCGCTGAAATACCTGTTTCATCCCAGGCAGCGGTTACGGTGGGAAAGATGTCAAGGTCGATTGTACTGGTATTGCCATGACGCGGTGTCGCATCGGGGCGGTACAGCATGTTGCTTAGGATGTAGCCGAAAGTGCTTGATGCAGCGCTGTATGCAAACAGGTTTTCACGGGATTCTTCCCCGTCAGACATAATAAAGGGTATACCCCATCCGGCAAGTCCCCACCCCAGGGTCCAGACCTGAACCGTTGTGCCTTCTGCAGGTGAATAACTACGTCCATTGGCCAGGAAGTGCCCAACTGCCAATCCGGCGATTGAACCTCCGATCAAAACACCTGCCGGCTTTCTGCGAATATCTTTAGCTTCAAAATATGTGTAAGGCAGGTAAGCCCCCAGGATCCCGGACGTGCTAAGAAGGATGGCATCGCCTTCGCTGTAAGGTGCGTGGGCATTGAGCGCTACCCCCAATCCACCGCCGACTGCCGTGCCGATTAACAGGCAACTCGCCAATTCTTTCGAATTGACATCATACATCCAGTCATTCTCAACGGCAATTGCCGTTCCCCAGACCAGGCCAAAATCAGCGCCTGTACAGAATACTGAGGCTTCACCGGGAGAGATTTTGAATTTATTGGCAAGATGATATCCCAGCAATCCTTCACCAAGACTCCCAAGGACACCCCAGGTTAATTCACCGTCGGTTTCACTTTCATCTTTTCCCAGCAGAGCGTGCAGCGCAATGCCATGAACCAGGCCACGGCTGATGCCATAGCTGTAAAAGTTCACTGCACCGGTACGCAGTGAAGTTTCACTGGTCGAAAGATATGGAATAACAAAACTTCCACCAGTTATCATCAGGTATAACGGGATAAATCCGGCGTCGCTGGTCTTGACACCAGCTACTGTAGGAATGGCCCAACCATAGTATGTCGCTCCAAGGATACCACTGTAAATCACCATCTTACTCCGCCCCAGGGCGGATACATCATAGACTTCCCTGTAGGCCCATGACATCTGTTCCAGCCTGAACCGGATGTCCACCAGTTCAGTACGAGAACAGGGAACACGTCTCTTGATGATACGTCCTTCCGGTGACTGGTAGTAAACTTCGAGCGCAAGAGATGAATCCTGACTCTGGAACAGGCAGGCTCTGGAGAATGCCTGGTATTGTGAGAAAATAGCCATATCCTTTGCCATTCCCGCATCAATTTCCAGGAAACGGCCATCACGGTCAAAAGGAACCTGATATTCATATTCTGCTGCATCAGGGGATTGGCCGAAAGATTGAACAGGTGGAAGGCAACAAAAGACAAGTACAAGAGACAGGATAACTGGACGTGCTACTGTAGAAAGGAATGCCATATAATGAGTTGCTAATACTCGTATTGAATAGTTTTTTGCTCTCATATTCGCCCCCAGGATACCTTTCATCTCCTCTTCCTGTTATAAACTGTGTATAGGAAGGGGACGAACTCAAGTGGTCCAATGACGTTTAAGTATTATTTTGCTCTGCCCCTGCTGCTTTCCCAAGACCCGGCCAGGCATGGCCGGGCTACCCGGTTACCTTGCTTCATCTCATTCAATCACCCGCACAATCAACATGGTGAAATCATCCTCGAAACGGTCATGTCCCTGGAAACGCACCACATGTTCACGCAGGCTGGTCAGGATATTCTTCAACGGTTTATCCCGGAAGGCTGAAATGTGCGCCTTCACGCCCTCTTCCGTGAACTCTTCCTGGTTCTTGTTGAAGGCTTCCGTAACCCCATCGGTAAACATGAACAACACATCATCTTTTTCCAGTTGAACTTCTATTGCCTCATACGGCATATCCGGCATCCCACCCAGGAACAGGCCGCCCCCCTCGCCCAGTTCTTCGATGGTCTTGCCATCATTTCGGAAGAGTAAAGGTGGATTATGACCGGCGTTTACGTAGATCAGCTTACGAGTTTCCGGATCGTAAACAGCGACGAAGAACGTGATAAACTGGCCTGAAGGAGTATTGGTATCGATCAGGTTGTTGATGTTGAAAACCACCTTGTCCAGCTCATTCATCTGGGGCAGCGAAGTACGTAACGATGCCTGCAAGTTAGCCATTAATAATGCAGCGCCGGCGCCTTTCCCGGACACATCCCCGATAGCCAGAATGGTTTTTTTATTTTCCCAGGCGATCACATCATAGTAGTCGCCCGCAGCCTCAAGACAGAATTCGCAGTACCCATGCACCCCGATACCCGGTGTTTCCGGAAGCTGTTGCGGCAGGAAACCCTCTTGAATCTGACGCGCCAGCGCAAGCTGCTCTTCCATCTTGCGCTTCTCAACACTCTCCTCGATGTAGATCTTCAGATCATCACGCATCTTGATGAACGATGATGCCAGCCGTGCGACTTCATCTTCACCCTTGATCTCAGGTAGAGGTGCATCAAGTTGTCCTGCGGCCAGGATTTCAGTTGCGTCGTTCAGGGCAGCAATTGGGCCGGTTATTGATCGTGCGATAAACAAAACAACAACCAGAAGCAAAGCGAAACCAATTGCGCCAAATATCAGCACCCAGCGGGACAGCTCCCAGACCTTTGCCATTAGAAGCTCTTCAGGGAAGAATACTCCCAATGTCCAGCCTGTGTTTTCAATAGGAACATAGACCAGCCAACCTGGCTTTTCATCATACAGACAGGTGTACGGTACAAACGCGCTTTCATTCTTTAGCATGCGTTGCCCAAGTTGGCGCAGTTGTTCATCGCCCCGTGCTTCCGCAACGCTGAAAATAGTTTCTCGCATCACAAAATCTTTGTTCGGATGCGTTACAAATGTGCCGTTCTGGGTTAACAGGAAAGCGTAGCTGGATTCACCCAGTTGCAGTTCATCCAGGTCGCTGGTCAGCGTTTCCAGCAAGACATCCGAAGTTACAACCCCGAGCATATCACCTTCTTTGCCCGGACTGTAGAACGGCACGGAATGGGTTACCATCAGGGCATTTCCGCCGCCGGTATCAAAATAGGGTTCACTCCAGACAGCGCTATCCAACTGAACCGGTATGGTATACCACTCCCAGACCTCGTAATGATAATCCCCTTCGCCAAGGTCAAAAGCAACCAGGGTATCCCCTGATCGGCAAACATACGGAGCCCTGTAACTGGGATCACGTGGTAAATCTTCCGGGTCCATTGCAATGGCGCCGCCGAAGATCTCATCATGCGAATAAACCGTGCTTTCAAGGAAGGTATAGAGGGTTTTTTTCGTAGGTGGAACATCCTTCAATAAAGCAGCCAATTCTAGGGCGACTTTAGATACAGCACGTTCAACCGTTTCTATCCTGTTGGCCGTTGCTACCGCCATATAGTCCGCTTTGTCCTCAAGTTCAAGGACTAACAGACGTTCCGCCTGAAAATACAGGTAGCCGACAATAATACCCATGATTAGACCGGCGGAAACCAACACCATCAAGCTAAGTCGCCATGCAAGAGGAAGTTTATTCAGCATTGGGTTGCCCTCCCCTGAAAAACTCCGCATAAGGCGCTGACGAGTGAATTAAATCCAGGGATTGCATCAGGTTAACCGAATTCCTGTACTGCTCTTCCGACAGTACGCCAATCGTCCAATCCTGTTCACCTTGCGGGAAAATGGCATCAAGTACAATGGTCAGCATCCATCTCATGTGAGCGCGGTTGGTGGGAACATAAGCTTCATTGACATATTTCATCACAATATCAAGCGCTTCATCCTGGTGATCTCTGGCATAGGCCCACCCCTCCAGTGAAGCCTCGGCGACAGCCCGGCACATTTCCTGGTTGGCTTCATACACCGGCGCAAGACAATAGATTCCGTCTTCAGGCAGGTTGACGCCATAATCACGCAACATGATCGGTGTCAGCTCATCAAAATCAACACCAGCCTGGTAAATCATATGATATTCGTTGTAGTGCATCGCCGCGCAGGCATCTACACCACCACGCAAGAAGAGGTTTACTGAATAGTACTGTGGTACCCGGTTGTAAGTAAGATCATGTGTTTTAAAGAATGCCCTGTACGGAATATTGAATTCCCCATCCCACAGGCTGATCGTACACCCATCAAGATCTTCGATCGTGTTGATTCCGCGAGTAGCGCTGCCCACGATCATCACCGTGCTCTGGTTCAGCAACTGACAAATATTGACAACCTGTACCCCCTGGTCACGCAGATCCAGACCACGTGACAGAAACATGGTCGCAAAGTCAACTTCACCGTTTAACAAGGCCTGGGTAGGCGAACGATCCGGACCGCCACGAAGAACCTGTAAGTCAATACCATGATCGCGATAAAACCCTTTATCAAACGCGACGTAGTATCCTGCGAATTGGCTTTGCGGTGACCATTGCAGCATGATGGTGACTTGAGGAAGCGGTTGAGTGAATGCAAATGCTGCAAGCAGAAACAAACCAGAGATACACAACAATACGCGGCGCATGTCCCCCCTTTCTCCTTCCAGCCGATGAATAGGGTCGGCTATTTGAAATGGAGAATAAAAACCTCAGAGCATCAATTCATATGAATCGACCCATTGGCAATATCGCACTTTATGGGAGCCACAGCAAGGAAACTGGCTTGAGATACATGGATAAAAAGGACAAAAATAAGGCAGTCGGGCCTGCCCAACCCGACTGCCTGACCGATCTGCCCCGGATGGAGGGAAAGGGAAATCAGTCTTGCCGTATCTTGTAAAAACGTGTTTTGTTACCAGGTCAACTCAATGACTTCAATACTTCCCCAAGGGACAAAATGGGCATCTTTATCGTCAGTGCTGCCTTTGGGATAAATCAGGATACCGTCGTTTGAATCACCAACATCCTGTTGATCATAGAGGCGCAGTTTATCACCATTGGCGAGAACCACCTCGCTACTGTTCCGGCTGCGAGGCGTGATCGTTTGTATCAGATCGAAAGGAATGAAGTATTCCACATCAAATCGTTTCCCGTTCAGAATTTCAAAGCTGCCACTTTCATCCATGTCGTAAATGATGCGGCCTTCAAATTCCAGACCATCGGTTGTTTTCACCTTACCATTGATTGATTTCTGCTTATCGTACCATTTGTAGCTTCTACCGCTGCTACCTTTATCATCGAAAACCACAGTGTCAAAGATATCCCAGGGAACCCGTACACGCCCGTAGCGTTCATCCTCTACGTAAATACCACGATTGCTTTCATTTACATCGTTTGTCCCTTCAAGAACGATGCTTCTGCCATCCTTCAGCTCAACCTCAGCCCCTCTTCGATTGCGACGTGAGATGCTTTTGATCGCACCGAATTTTATGGACAGGTCGCCATCTTCTGATTCACCATCCAATTCGTCAGTGGTCAGGCATTCCTGGCTGTCCCACTGTATATAGCCACGAAACTCACCGGCCTCTGTCTGCATGACACCGTGTATCCGGGTCGCTGTCGTTTTGGCTGATGATGGGGTATCCATGAATTCAATCGTCTTGATGTTGTCCCAGGGTACTGTGATTTCACCAAAAGCCGGATCGTTGATCAGAAGTTTCCCGCCAACATCATTGGCATAGCCGCTGACTTCAAACGATTCTCCATTTCTCATGGTCACATAGGCATCTTCTTCCCCGGTCACATCGATCTTCTTGATATCACCAAACCGGACCATGAACTGCCGTGTTCCGCCCCATGTGTTGATTGACAGGTTGAAATCCTGGTCAAATACAACATGCGGTAACACCGGTATCGAGAAATCGTCGCGATTAACACGTAGATAAGTTGTGTGGGTGCCACGGGTGCTGACAACACTATGCTCCACGCTCTGAACCCCACGCTCACGCTTTCTCTCGATTTCCTTCCTCATCCTGTCAGCCTGTTTCCTGATATGCTCGGCCTGACGTCGCACCTCACGGATTTCACGTTCACGCAACCTCAGATTATCAAGGTCCTCCCTGAGATCGTCAAGCTCCTCTTCCATATCCTCGGCTTCTTCTTCCATTTCATCCGCTTCTTCATCCATTTCATCTGCTTCTTCACTCATCTCATCAAGCGATTCTTCCAGGGCTTCCTGCGCCTCTTCAAGCGCCTCTTCCTGGTATTCTTTCAACGCTTCTTCATAATCATCCCAGTGATCTGAATCGCCGAAATCCACTTTTGCTGAGTTGAAAAGATCATCCCAGAATGCTTCTTCATCTCCCCATCGGATCAGGCCACGATACTCATTTTTATTTATTGTCGTGACCT
Organism: bacterium; assembly: GCA_963669175.1. Classification (GTDB taxonomy): domain Bacteria; phylum Electryoneota; class Electryoneia; order Electryoneales; family Electryoneaceae. Next base: position 2,571,862 of record OY769902.1, on the reverse strand, counting down.
TCCCATAGATGAATCCTTCATTGTCCGCCGCAAATGTTGAAAATGCGACAATCAACAGGATTGCGACTATCAATCCGGGCAGAATCATCAAGCGTTTACCGTCCACGTTCATGGTTTACTCCTCTATCTTGAAACGGCTTCTTTTTTTACTGATTACCAGAGACGAATGACAGGCTCCATCAATCCACCCGAGTTTCGTCGCTGTGAGTTTCCGGGCAGCTCATTGTTCCCTCGTTGACCGGAAACAGAACGATCCTTGCTGCCCCCTTCAGGTGTACCCTCTGAGGTATAGGAAACGCGGTCAACTTCTTCCAGGACTTCCATCATCTTCCTGCGATAACGACGATCCGAACGAAGCAGTTCGGAAGTCAGCTCGACAAAACGCTGTTCACTCATACGTCCTTCGTCTTCACCGAGCGTGATTTCTGTAGGCTTGCTACTCAGGACCGGCCGGTGAAATTCCATGATTCCACCTCCCCAAAGCCCCAGAACCAGAAGGATAGCTGCCGCAGTCGCCCATACCTGTGTTCGGGTAAACAACTGCAGTATCCTGGCGCCCGGATCGAGGCTTTTCTGCTCGATCTTGTGCCAGCCGTTTTCCGGTAACGAAGCTTCCTTTACGGGTATGGGGAAATGACCGGCCCCATAGCGATCCTGCAGTTGACGAGCATCGCGGTAAAACTCCCGGCAGGACTTGTTCGCAACCATGTGGTCCAATGTTGCCAGAAGTGATTCCGGTTCCAATTCCCCGTCAATCATCGCAGACAGATTCGCTTCACAAAGCTCGTCTGTCATATCGTTAAGAAGATGTGAATCACTCATCTTTCCACTCCTCGGACAAGGCAGCAATCGCCTGCTTCCTTGCCCGGTATACGTTTATCTTGACCTGAGAAAGGCTCCAGCCTGTGCTCCGGGCAATGTCCCTGTAAGGCTTTTGCATCAGCACACCCTGCTCGAAGGCCTTCCGATGCGCGTCTGACATGTCATTCATCACCACTTCCAGTTTATCCTTTAATTCCGAATAGCTTGCAATATCTTCCGGATTTACTGCATTCATGTCCAGAAACGCTTCCAATCCCTGCTCATCTGCTCCAGTTCCTGCAGGCAATAAGACTTCACGCTTCTTGCGAACATGATTTACCATCGTATTGTGCGCGATACTGAACAAGTACGACCTGGTCTTTCCCAGATCACGAAGTGGTTCGGCAGCCTGGATTGCTCGAACAAAAGTCTCCTGCAACAGATCTTCCGCGTCATGTGGATCTCCCAGACGACTATGAAGGAAGGCAAGCACTGCCGGACCATGCTCTTCATATGCTGTTTTCCACATCTCGCGAATTTCTCCCTTCGTTCTCACATTCCGTCTCCTTGCCCCTTCACTTCTGAGACATGTGAAGGTGGTTTCGGTTACACATGTGGCTCTCTTCAAGAGAACACGGGGCTTTGCGGCATTTTGAAGGTAGCGAAGTGAAGCATCGATACGTTACAGATGCAGCAAAAGAGAGCATTTTTTCTCCTCCTTTACGATAAATAGCTTATATAGCGAATGATATACCCGGAGCGGTTTTCTTCTAAATTCGGGCATAAGCTTTCAAATCTTATTATCTTCCATCCGTCAAAGACTAACAAAGTTGGTGACAGCAAAGACTTGTTGGCTCATTGTTTGCGCAGTTTTCCCTTGAGATGGAGCCTAAGGGGGGCGTATGTCTTTTCCCATCCATCGTCCGCGCCGGTTGCGGACAACAAAAGAAATTCGAAGTCTGGTGCAGGAAAACCGGGTTGTTGCAGAGGACCTGATTCAACCCCTGTTTGTGGTTGAAGGCGATGGAATCGCGAAAGAGATTTCATCTATGCCCGGCCAGTATCATTGGCCGGTAGAACGTGTGGCGGAAGAGGCTGCTCGAATTTATGATGCAGGTGTTCCCGCGATAATCCTGTTCGGTATTCCGGGATACAAGGATGCAGAAGGATCCGGCGCCTGGATTGAAGACGGTGTTGTGCAGCAGGCGGTCCGCAATATCAAGCAGGCAGTACCTGAGCTGTTAGTTATCACAGACGTGTGTCTTTGCGAATACACCAGTCACGGGCATTGTGGAGTATTATCACAGAAAGGCGTTGCCAATGACCCCACGCTTGCACTTCTGGCAAAAACAGCCTTGAGCCATGCTGAAGCCGGAGCAGATATCGTTGCGCCATCCGATATGATGGATGGCAGAGTCGGTCAGATTCGTGCAGAACTGGACAAATCCGGATTCACAGATACAATTATATTAAGCTATGCGGTCAAATATGCGTCTGCTTTTTACGGACCGTTCCGGGATGCAGCAGATTCGGCCCCACAGTTCGGTGACCGGAAAGCATACCAGATGGATCCTTCAAATGCGGAAGAGGCCATACGTGAGGCCGAGCTGGACATTCTCGAGGGAGCAGATATGCTCCTGGTCAAACCGGGCTTGCCCTATCTCGATGTACTTTACAGGGTCAAGCACCGTTTTGGCAGACCAACAGGGACATATCATGTGTCCGGTGAATATTCCATGCTCGAGGCTGCCGCGGCAAAGGGCTGGATTGACCGGGAAAAGATGATCATGGAAACCCTGGTTGCCTTTAAACGCGCTGGGGCTGATTTTATCATATCATATCATGCAAAGGAAGCCGCCCTGTTGTTGAATGGGAAGGGCGCTTGATTACCAGTATTGTGAAACAGGATTGACATGAGCCGCTCAGAAGACATTTTTGCCAAAGCACAAACAATCTTGCCCGGAGGCGTAAACTCCCCGGTAAGAGCATTTAAGGCTGTTGGGGGTATTCCGCCCTTTATAACTTCTGCAAAAGGGGCAACCCTGACAGACGCTGACGGGCGGAGTTATATCGACTATATCGGTTCCTGGGGGCCGATGATCCTGGGGCATGCTCACCCGGAAGTGGTCGAAGCGCTTGAACAGGCCGTTCGGCGAGGCACAAGTTACGGTGCGCCGACTCCGCTGGAAGTCGAACTTGCAGAAGAAATTGTGTCCCGTGTCGACTCAGTAGATAAAATCCGCTTCGTCAATTCCGGAACCGAAGCGACCATGAGCGCCGTTCGGCTGGCACGTGCAGCTACAGGCCGGGATGTACTTGTCAAGTTTGCCGGGTGCTATCATGGGCATGGCGACAGTTTCCTGATACAGGCCGGCTCTGGAGTTGCAACCCTTGGTCTACCCGACAGTCCGGGCGTGACAAAGGGAGCCGCACAGGACACCAGGGTTGCCATTTACAATGATCTTGAATCAGTTGAAGCAATCCTGAATACTGAAAAGGACAGGGTTGCTGCTGTTATTGTGGAACCTGTCGCGGGCAATATGGGTGTAGTCCCTCCAGAGGATGGTTTTTTGCAGGGATTGCGCGATCTTTGTACAAGCCATGGCGCGTTACTGATATTTGATGAAGTTATGACGGGGTTCAGGGTGGCGCGTGGTGGCGCCCAGGAACTATTCAGCATTAATGCTGATCTGACCACATTTGGCAAAGTTATCGGTGGAGGATTACCGGTTGGCGCCTATGGCGGTAGCCGTGACCTGATGGGGAAAATTGCCCCGGAAGGCCCTGTCTATCAGGCAGGAACCCTTTCTGGCAATCCTCTTGCCATGACTGCCGGGCTGACAACATTGCAGATGCTGAACAAGGCTTCCTACCGGTCATTGGAGGAAGTATCTTCCCTGTTGGAAAAAGAATTAGTACAGGCAGCAGATGCTACAGGTATTCCTGTTAATATCCAAAGGGTTGGTTCCATGCTGACCCTGTTTTTCAGCGAAAAACCTGTTTATAATATGGATGATGCTATGAAAGCGGACCATAAGCGGTTCGCACAGTTTTTCAGCAAGATGCTGGAAGGCGGAATTCATTTACCTCCAAGTGGTTATGAAGCCTGGTTTGTTTCCCTGGCTCATACCCAGGCGACCATTCGTCAGACAGGCGAACGGGTAAAAGTTGCTCTGGAGGCATTGAAACACGAGTAAAAACTTCGGCTAACATAAACGAAAAGCAAAAACAAACTGCAGGAGGAGCTGCTATAGAGAGGAAAATTGTTTTGTGACCGACCAACATAAAAGTGCTCTACGGAGCGAAAATCCGTGAGCCGGATTTGTTACGTAAGGAGAGAAACACATGCATAAGCATTTGACCGCAATGATCGGGATACTGTTGGTTGCAGTCATCTTCTCTGGTGCCTTTGCCGAGCAGGTGACGCTTACCTCGCAGAGCGCCCCTGAGGGTTGGACTCCCGCATCAGGAAACTTGGACGAAACGTTCAACGATTCCATTTATTACCATAACTTTACCAACAGGTTTTACTATTACAGCGACGCTGCAGATTTTTATTCAGGCGTTCGTTTTACCGCACCGGCGAACTTCACACTGCAGGCTTTCCGTTTCCTCGTGTCCCGTGGTGGTGAGTTTGATGCTACTACCGTACAGGTATACTCCAATGACGGCGGCCAGCCGGATGAACTGTTGCTGACCATCCTCGACAATGAAGCGCCGAACTCGATCACTCTTCTCGACGACTGGGATACCCCCCCGGCATGGATTGAATGCCTGATCGACGAAGATGATTATATCGACTTTGAGATTGGCGAAGATTTCTGGATCGTTGTTGGCCCCGTCCCCGGTGAAACCAACACCGATTGGTCAACCGTTATTGATGATGATGGCGCCGTCCCCGGTGATCGCAGCAAGACCGGCTTCAACGACAGCCCGACCAACCTCGGCAGTACAGTACCCTACGACTACATTTTCCATGCCCTCGGCGCATACGATGGTACATTTGTTGACCTCGTTGGCATGACTTGCTACAACGACATTCAGCAGTTCCAGCTTGATGCCAATACCCCCGTCACCTTCACTGGCCGTTTCCGCAATGCGGGTACCACTGCCTCTGAAGCCGGAACAGTAACCTTCGCGGTTGCCGATGAAAATGGCGATGAGGTCTTTTCGACCACAGCCGATCTGCCTTCTGTCGCAGCGCTTAATGCTGATACGGTCCTCGTCACTGCAACTGAAACCTGGACACCGACTACAACCGGTCGTTACATCGTTACAGCAACTGCAGCGGGCGGCGAAGAAAACGATACAGAAAACAATACTGCCTATCTGTTGCAGCAGGTCGTCGCACTGGGTGACTGGTATGTTTACGATGACGGCGATTTCAACGTGAACATCAACATGTCCGCCACAGATGGTTACGGTACACGTTTCTATCCGACTTCCTATCCTGCACAGATTGATTCAGCGACATGGTACTTCGGCAGTGATACAGAAGACATCACGCTGGTGGTCTGGATTATCGCTGACAACCAGTATGCCACAGTCTGGGAGCTGACGACTGACGTGGTAGAAGGCTGGAATGCCTTTGAAATCACTTCAGAAGACTACCCGGAAGGCATTGGCATCAATGATGGCAGCTTTGTGCTGGGTATGTATGGTGACGGCAGCTACAGTGTAGATAGCGAACCGCCAGTAGCAGCTTCCAACTATGATATGCCGAATGTTGGCATGTCCTATGATGGTAGCTCCCTGTACCTGAGTGAATCTGGCAATGGCGGCATGCGCGCCATGATCAGCCGTGGTGTTGCCCCGGAACTCCAGTTCCCGGAAACCACAGTATCCTTCTTTGGTGTTGAGCCCGGCAGTGTTGGCGAAGCCAAGTTCTTGATCATCAACAACGGTACAGGCATTGGCCGTGTTGACTCCGTGCGCATTTCCCCGACCATTTCGGATGTCGTCTCTGTAGACGAGTCCTTCCCGTTCGCAGTTGAAGCAGACTCCCTGCCCCACGAAATGACTTTCCTGTGGGCCCCGACTGCTGCCGGTAACCTTAGTGGTGGTGCGTTGCTGTATCACAACGATCCGAACGCACAGAACCCGATCACCGTCATGATTTCCGGCACCAACGACGTCCTCGAAATCAGCGCGGCAGTACCTGAATCCTACTTCATGGATCAGAACTACCCGAACCCCTTCAACCCGACCACATCCGTACGGTTCGGTCTGAAGGAAGCGGGCCATGTCCGCCTGACCGTGTACAACGTCATGGGCCAGGAAGTCATGCGCGTAGTCGACCAGCAGCTCAGCACAGGCGTACATGAAGCCGTCTTCGACGCTTCCCGTCTGGCCAGTGGTATCTACTACTACTCGATCGAGGTCAACAACTTCACCGATATGAAGAAGATGACCCTCGTCAAGTAAGCTGATTTTCCGTTCCTGACGGCCTTGCCAGGTCGTTTCGGAACTCTGAGGCTTTGCCTCATCCATAGTTGTGAACAACCGCCCGGTGGGATACCACCGGGCGGTTGTTTATGAATCATATAACATGTTACATGGTATGGTATGGTATGGTATGGTATGGTATGCTTCTATAGGGGAGCTTGAAAACAATGCAGCATGCTTTTCTGTATACTTGATTCTGAAAATTTGTAGTTAAATCTATTACAATCATTGGATTGAGCGGACAACGGAATAGACCCCGCCTGCCAGACTGTATCAGGATAGAAAACACTCTCATCCCAGCGCAGGCTGTCGCAGAATAGGCTACACTTTCATCCCCACGCAGGTGGGGATCCTGGCAAGTATCGACAAAATAACAAGTTGGATACTTGAACGACTCTCAATGTACCGCGCTTCTTGAGAATACTTAACCTCTTGTAATATCGCAATATGACTGGATCCCAGCCTTCGCTGGGATGAGAGCATCGGTGATTCTACGACAGCTTTGCTACGCTGGGGATGACTGCATGCGGCATTTCTTTCGAGTTTCAGTATATATCTCGTTGCGGGTCTCTTCCCTGTTTTACGGAAAAGTATAGCGATGCCAGTGGATCAACTGCCAGAAAAATCGAAACTAATCAACTGGGCAAGCAGGGCCATAATCACGATGTGGTGGAACGCGAAAATCTTCAACGCGCCATACACGGATTTCTACAAGTTGTGATCCACGTTTGGGAAGCGGCGGGTACAATTCAGTCACAGAGCCGAACCTGTCTTTCAGTAGTGGGCCGACATCTTTATCACGAATGTAGCGTCCCTGGGTAATGAAAATCCCATCACGGCCGATATAGTCTTCCGGTGGCGCCCACCAGGCATACATGTGCTGTTTGCTGCCGAGATTGACTACAGTATGACGATTACGGTCTGCCCAGGTCACTTCCGATCCGGAAAACCATTTATGGACAAAAATAACATCATCTTCAGCAATTCGATCCGTGCGTTCCAGCCAGTCGATGGTCTGTTTCCAGCCGAAGGGATCAAGGGTGGGGTCCTGCTTTGCTTTAATGGGCAGGAAGCCAGAATGGGTTTGTATGATGACAGTTGTGACAAGCAGCAGGTTGACTACAGCAGCGCCGGAAAGCCAATACCAGGCTTTTTTTGAAGACTTATCTGCTGTTACCACTTTATAATTGCCCGGATTAGCGATAGCGCCCGCCGTGAGCATAACCGCTGCAAGATAGCCGGGCATGGTCCAGTGAGGCAGGACAGTGCGAGTCAGCCCGATCAGGGTGAATGCGATTACCGGAAGCAGAAAGAAAGGAAGCAACCAGCGATCTTCAACCCCATGCCTGCGTTTTCTCAATGCACTGTACCAGAACAGCATCATCATCCAGGGGGTCAGAAAACCGGCCTGACCACCTAACGCCTGTCCCAAAAGATCAAATCTTAACCGTATACCGCCAGATCCGCTTTTCCCGAATTGTTCTGCAAATGATATCCATTCATTCTGCGCATTCCAGACCAGGCAGGGGCTGAACACCAGTATGGCGACTGGAATTGTGAAAAGGTACAGACGCCAGTCGAAGAACCATGACCGGATTCTCCTGTCGAACAAAGCAGCGAAAAACAGCGCGCCGGGCAAAAGGACAGCGTGGTATTTCGCCAGCAGACCAATTCCTGTTAAAACTCCCAGGAGCAAAAAACCGACATAACGATTCAGTTTCTCTTCACGGATCACCCAGGTAATATAGAGTCCCCACACCCATGCTGCCGAGAGAGCGTTATCCGGTATAACAAAAGCACCGGCGCCGACCAGAAAATATGGTGTCGTATGGGCAAGAAGTAATGCGATCAGACCTGCTTTGCGGTTGTACATGGCCCTTGCCAGAGAATAAAACCCAGCCAGGGTAAAAGTGAACCAGAGGACAGCGCCGAATCGCAATGTTACCGGGTGTTGCCAGCCGGTTAACCAACGTCCCAATCCTGCGGTAATCGCTACAAGTGGAGGATGATCGAAGTAGCCTCCAGCCAGGTTCAGGCCGAAAACATGATAATAGGATTCATCAAATCCAGGCTGTACTGTGGCGGACAGGAGCAGCCGTACCACGAGGGACACTGCAAGAATCAACAGTGCGGCGCGGTCGTGGAATAAACCGTATATTGCGCTTTGATCTGAACGGGACGAAGACATGGCAGAAAATAGATACCTTGCACGCAAAGTACAACCACCCGTGATGAAACGGGTGCTGTTAGTTGATGATAACGACAGCTACGCTGACGCGATCACACAAGACCTGGAGAATCGTGGCGCCAGCGTGATACGGGCACGCTCGGCAGCTGAAGGAATCAGTGTTTTGCGCGAACGTGCCAACGAACTGGACGGCGTTGTGTCCGATATATCCATGGAAACCCAGATCAGCGGCCTGAAAGTGCTCAGAACCGCACGTCGTGTAAGAGATTTCCATGGAACGGTTACCTGCGCCACTACCGGACTGGATACCCCGGTCAGTTTTTTCCTGAACCGGTTTATCCTGGGAAAGCTTTACCGTAGTGACTTCATTATTCCTAAACGACCCATCAGACGCGAAAAAAAGGTTATCTGGATCAAAGGATAACCAGGGATCAATCAGTTTTCCCGTGGCAACAATCCCTGAAGGAATATCTGCTTAAACGCAACTCGAAGCTCTTCAGTTGAATATTTACCGGACAACTGTTGTTCGTACATCATTCCGATCATGGAAGTTTCCATCACGTGGATCAAAATAGAAGGGTTGACCTTGCCAAACAATTTCTTGTTCATTCCGTCAGTAATACGTACAGCATGCCGTGCAATGAATTCGTCACGGATTTTCGCCAAAACATGGTGAATACTCGGGTCAAGAAGCGCGGATGCATTATTCAGCAAGCCACGCATGACCTCGCTGCCATCAAGAAAATCCAGTACTGCATCAATATATACATTGACATATTCAACCGGTTCTTCTATGTCTTTGATCCTTTCATAGACAGTTTCAAATGAGACTTCCAGCGCGTGAACCATTGCATGAATGTACAAGTCCTGCTTATCTCTGAAGTAATTATAAATGGTTCCTTTGCCGACATGGGCAGTTGCAGCAATGGTGTCCAGATCTGCGTCTGTAAAACCTTTATGGGCGAACTGTTCACCCGCAGCTTCGAGCATCCGGATCAATCGTTCCTGTTGTAGTGGCGTTGACGCTTTCCGCATGGCTTCCTCTTCTGTATGTGAGCCGAAAGAACTTTGAGTTACCACGTTGACAAAATAATACTGATGGGTCAAGTTTTATATACGGGAAAGTTTACGAAGAATCAAGAGGTATTTCACTACAGAAAACTCGGAGACAGGTTGTTATTTTTTCGGGGAATTCATTTTTGCCAGTACTGAAAATTTTGCAACTTCTTGCTGTTAAAAATCTGCTCAGATTTCTTGATTTCCAGAATTCAAGCCGAGACAGTCGGCTTTCGGTAGAGACCGCTATCCAGTATTTTAAGGAACCTGTTTATTTGTTGTTGTCTATTCTCTGCCGGGATTATGGTCCTTGATGGCAAATGTGCACATGATTTAACAGGGTGTGCAGAAGTTGCATAGTTAATTTTGAAGTTATTAACGGGAGTATACTTGATGGCCAGGAAAGCTGACCGTGAAAACGGGATTCAATGGATGGATTGGGAAGGCGCTACCTTTGAATTGGCGGTAGAGCTGGACAAGCCTGTATTTGTATATTTCTATACAATTTGGGGGAATCCAAGCCACAGGTTTGAACGTGAGACGTTGCGGGATAGCGCGGTACAGGCTTTGGTCAATGATGATTATCTGCCTGTAAAAGTGGATATAACTCGACGTCCAGATATCTTTCTGCGCTACAACCCCGGCGGCTGGCCTTCAATTTGCTTATTAACTCCCAGAGGGGAATTGCTTCTTGGCAGAACACTTCTTGGAGTAGGAACCTTGCGGGAGGTTCTGTCGGAGGCAGCCGAGTATTACAGGCAACATTCTGATGAGATAAAAGCCAAGGTGGTTCAATCTGGTCCGCCACCTGATGTGAAGTTGACGAGTGAACTGGTACCTGAGCAGGTGGACCGCACCCCACTTGCAGAGGCTCATTCTATTATGCAGGCGTCATTTGACCGGAAATACAAGGGGTTCGGTCGCGCGCCCAAATACCCTCTGCCTGCTGTGTTGACCTACCTGCTTGAAGTCCCTGATCCCGCTCTGCGTAATCTTGCTTTCGACATGTTGAAGGCGATTCAGGACAGCGCCTTACATGACTATATCGATGGGGGATTTTTCCGGTTATGTACGGATGAAGCATGGCGTGTGCCCCAGTTCGAGAAGCTGCTCGAAGACAATGCCATGCTGCTTGAAGCTTACCTGGAAGCCTGGCGGCTGACAGGAGACGCTTCTTTCAGAGACACAGCCGAAGGCATTATTCGATGCCTTGAAGGTCCGTTGGGAGATGAGGAAAGCGGCCTCTTTGTCATGGCGGTTGACGCTGAAGATAAGGATGGTGACCGGAGCGCGTACTACGGATGGACGGAAAAGGAATTAGCTGAACATCTGGATGAGACTGTTGCAGCAATCGTTATTGATCATTTCGGGGTATCCGCGCAGGTTGCGCCGCGTGAATTTTTGGGACGCAGCGCGCTTGAAAGAAGAACACCGATAGATCAGCTTGTTCTCAGGACCGGAATGGATGAGAACCTGGTTCAGGACATGCTGGACAGTGGCTTGCAGGCGATGAAAACCTGGCGTGATCAACGCCCCGCTCCACAGATTGACGGTGGTTTCTTTGTAGGCGTGTTGGGAAAAACACTTGGACCACTGGCAAAGGCTGCCCTGCTCTTTGAACGTCCACTTTTGTTACAGCGAGCGTTTGAAATCGCGGACCTGATCTGGAAAAGGGGACACACGGACCAGGGTTGCCTTCGTCGACAGTTAGATGAAGATGACAGTGGCGTGTTCCTTGATGACCAGGTAAATGTGATAGCTGGAATGCTTGAACTTTACAAGGTTGCCGGGCGTGCGCGTGATCTTATTAGAGCTTATGAGCTGGCCAAAGAAACAAGAGATTTATTTGGGACAGAGGGCAGCGCTGGTTGTTGGGATCGCCCTTATGACAAAGAGGCGTTCGCGGCATTGACCATGCGCGTGATGCCATTTGAGGAAAACGCCGGATGGTTCTTAATCAATGTGGAGTTGGCCACATTGACCGGTGAAGTCGAGTGGGAGCAGGCCGCAAGAGAACTGGCTGCAGGATTGAAGGAACTTGCAGGTAGATATCACCTTCACAACACAGTCTATTTAAAGGCTGTGCAGCGAGTTGCGGAACCACCAGCATTAGTGGACCTGGTCGCAGGCGAAGGAATTGGGGAGCTTCGTAAGGAAGTGATGAGAAGTGCTCCTTTGGGAACACGCATTCGCCTGCTTGATCCTGATCAGAAAATTCCCTGGGTGGAATATGACGGGGGAAACGGCGAGAAAGGTAAAGCCTATGCGATCTTCAAGTGCACAAACGGGGAGATAAAAAGGGCATTTTCTCCTCAGGACATCCGTGAGCATCTTGCTTACTATGGCATGGATGCTGTACTATAATAGCTTATACAACATTTGCAGGCAAGAAACGAGATTCCTTGAAAATAGGTTTGAACACATTGCAGGAGGTTGAGATGAGAACCAGCATGGGTCGCGGGATCCTGCTCGTTGCGCTGATTCTTGGTGTTGTCGGTATGGCTGTGGCACAGTACGCACCTCGCGAATGGGATCCGGAAAACGGTGTTCCATATCGCCAAGGGTATCATGTGGAATGGTTCCGCAGCATGACGAGTAGTGATGTGAACGGTGACGGTTATTCCCTGGTAGCATGGTCAGATACACGTAGTGGCGACCGTGATATCTACGCACAACTGATTGACGAATCGGGCACAGCGCAGTGGGCAGATGAAGGTGTCCTCATTGCACAGATGCCAGTTACTCGTCAGGAAGATCCTCATGTGATGCCGACCAGTGATGGCAATTGGATTCTCACATGGATTGACTATCGCTATGACTATGACATCCTCGAATATGGTGATGTCTTCATGCAGAAAATTGACATGGATGGCAACATCCTGTGGCCGGTAGGCGATCCAGATTACGGTGGTGTACCGGTCTGCGCGATCGAAGGCACAGTTGAAATCGCGGTGCAGTCCTTTGATGATGGTGAAGGCGGTGCGGTATCTGTATGGGTTACGAACCGTAACTCCAACGGCGATATCTATGCCATGCACATGCAGTCTGATGGTACGCCGGATCCTGACTGGGACGAAAACGGCAACATGCTTGCCGGTGGCCCGGAAAACCAGGGTAATATTGAGAGTATTCTTTATACTGCTGATACAGACGGCAATGGTGGTATTATTGCTGGTTGGGTTGATGAACGGAATCCCAATAATGCGGGTTTGTACGCGAACCGTATTAATGCCGATGGTGAACTGGTTTGGGCCGATAGCAGCGGTATTCCGATCTGCATCTCAGAAGGCGACCAGGGTAAATTCAGGATGGCGCCAGATGGTCTCGGCGGCGCCTATTTCATGTGGCGTGATCAGCGGGATGTAAACAACCCCGATATTTATGGCCAGCATGTCCAGGCTGACGGAACAGTCGACTGGACCGTAGATGGCGAATTGGTCGTTTATGAACATGCGGATTCCACTGCAATGGATCCTGCTGACGTTCGTATTGTCAATTCCGGTGAAGGCGAAGCTATCATCGTCTGGACTGAAACCCGGGTCAATGATCAGATTTATGATCTTCATGCACAGCGTTTGAGCCTTGGTCAGGACAATGCGCTGGTCTTGAACTGGGGTGCGAATGGTTCGGAAAACCGTGGCACTGTGCTTTGCGACGCAACTGACAACCAGGAAGTTGTTCGTCTCAGCCCGGATGGTTCAGGCGGCGCTGTATTCGTGTGGGAAGATGAACGTGATGGCAATGAAAGCATCCAGAATATCTTCGCACAGCGACTTGATGTAGATGGTGATCCGGTATGGGGCGACCCGAATGGAATCGTCATTTGTGATGCAATCCAGCCGCAGAATGGCGAGATTGGCCGTGTGGTCGGTGACAATTTCGCTGTTGTCTGGCAAGACTACCGTAGAGGAAGTCCCGGTTTGTATTACCAGTATGTTTCCATGACATCGGGATCTACACTTCTGGATGACAATGGTGTTCAGATTGTGTTCGGTATTGACGGCAATGCGAAGACGCCATCAATTATTTACGATCCGGATTATTCGGATTATGCCTGGCTCGCATGGGTAGATGGCCGTTGGGGCAGCCTGGGTCGTGTTCCCTTCATGCAGAAGATAGACAAAGCGAGTGGTGAAGCGTTGTTGGAAGACAACGGCATGAGCTTGATCCCACGTTACCCGTTCGCCGGTGATGAAGTCAGTGCAGTTTCAGTTGACTCGCTCGCCATTATCCCGGACGGCAACGGTGGTTTCTATGCCGGTTGGGAAGACAGTCGTGCCCCCTATTCCACAGTGCTGGCGTTCCAGTACGTGAATGCTGACGGTGAACTGCAGTGGTCCGATGAAGGTCTTGCCTTTGAACCCAACGAGTTCTTCGGTCAGTATCGTCCAAGCCTTCTGGCGCGCCCTGAAGGTGGGCTTTATTCATTCCATGATGAGGAAAGCGATGGCTTCATCATGAATGTCAAGCTGGAGAAGATCGATTCTGATGGCACCATTGGCTGGCCGGGTGAAGAAGACAGCCACGGCATCTGGATCACAGAAGACAGCCGCGACAATCGTGTCGAAGCCTTTAGCTATTTCGACAACGAAGACTCCGACATCCTGATGGTTTATCAGCGCAATGCCGGTGCAGGGAACACAGACTTGCATGCAGCCATCTATTCCACAGTAGATGACTCGGTGAAGTATGTTGTTGATATTTGTACCGTGGAACGTCGTCAGTCCAATGCCCAGGTGGCTATCGTCAATGACGGTATCCTGATTGTCTGGGAAGATCAGCGCGTCAGCACTACAGACATTAACCTTTACGGTCAGATCATCAATGCTGATGGTACACTCCGTTGGGAAGAGAATGGTCGTCTGTTGATTGACAACGAGGCGTCGCAGTTCAATTTCGAACTCCAGGCGTTGGATGGCAACTATATCTGGCTGGTCTGGGAAGATACTCGTAACGAAACAAACGACATTTACGCACAATGGTTTAATGTCAATGGTGAACCGCAGATGACACCGGCTGATGGGAAGCAGCTCACAGCAGACGCATACGATAAGCAGCGTCCGCGGTTGATTGTTGATAACCAGGTCGGTGCAAGCTTTGCCTGGGAATCCGCTGCCGGCGCTTCGCATATTGATCTGTATGCGACTCATATCCGGTCCGATGGTACTGTCGTAACGGAAGATGGCTACCAGGAAATGGATGGCGGCATCCTGTGTGATGCTTACCATATCCAGAGCATTATTGATCTGGCCAGCGATGGTGAGAATGGCGCCCTCGCAACATGGCAGGACTTGCGCGCAACCGGTAAGGAATTCCTGATCAATATCTACGGTCAGCGTATTCCGTTGTGGACTGGTGTTGGTGAGGAACTGACAGCAGCTACCCCACAGGAGTGGGAACTGAGCGCAGCCTATCCGAACCCGTTCAACCCGTCAACCCAGATCGGTTTCTTCCTGCCGAACAACATGAACGTGAGCCTTACGGTTTACGACGTGTTGGGACGCCAGGTGAAGCAGCTTGTGAACGGCACCTTTGATGCCGGCCGTCACATGATTACCTGGGACGGCACCGATTTTGGTGGCCGCCAGGTCGCTTCAGGCACCTACTTCTACCGTCTCGAGCATGATGGCAACCAGCTCGTACGCAAGATGGTCCTGATGAAATAAATAGTGTGACTAACTGCCCTCGATGGCAGTAGAAAAGACTTTTCAGCGGGTGATCGTGATTCACGGTCACCCGCTTTTTTCCGTTCTAACCCGGATATCTCATGAGTACGAAGTATTTATTCTCACGAAGAGCCTGTCCCCGAAAGCAGTGGTCGAGGATGGGAACCGAAGCTTGCGGTATCCCGTCTGTTTAGCCCTGATATTTCATGGATTTAGATTATCGTATATCTGCCATGTATATCTGCCATTTGACAATTTCAGCGGGCTTTAGCAGGCTGATAACTATTCGAATCAGCAAAAACATTCAGGAATTCCTATAGAACTAGCGTTCAATAGTGAAGATGATACATTATTTCCGAGCATCACTTAGAGAAGGCACAGCGTATATCAGAGGTGGTAGAACTTCTCCCGCTATACGTTCATTGATTGTGCTCGGTTATTAGCAGGAAACCGAAGTCTTCTGTTTGAAACAACAGGATGAATAAACTAGCTTTAGAATGAAAATGGTAAGGAGAAAGCATGTTTGTACCCCGAAAACTATACTTGTCTATCCTGTTGAGCTTTGGTTTGATCACAACAGCCTGGTCACAGTTGGAACTGGCTGGCCCATTAGAAGGAACTCTCCAGGACACCACATATGTCGTGACAGATTCAATCTTCGTGCTATCCGGGCAAACTCTTGTCATTGAACCTGGAGCCGTTTTTCATTTTGCATCCGGTCAGGGGTTCGGGATAAGCGGAACTTTGCGTGCGATTGGCACCGAAGAAGACTCGATCTACTTCCTGGGAGGTCTTCACGATGAAACGTGGGGTGGAATTGACATCACGTCATCAGCCACGGATTCATCCATTATCAGTTATTGTTACATCACCGCTTCTCACACCAGCGCCATAGATATTGATGAAGTCTATGCTACCATAACTCATTGTACTCTTGAGAATAATCCAGGTCAGATTCGTGGGGGCGCCATCTCCATCCGCAATTCTTCTTCGCCGGAAGTCGCGTGGTGTACGTTGCGCAACAATGAAGGCAACCTGGACGGGGGCAACATCTACATCTACCAGTACAGCTCAGCCCACATTCATCATTGCTGGATTGAAGGTGGAGTAACCAGTTTTGGCGGTGGCATCTACACTACAAGCAGCACACCAATCATTGAGCACTGCACTTTTGTCGGCAACCAGGCAACCTACCTTGGCGGTGGGATCTACGCATACGCCTCCGCGCCAACAGTGACCAATTGTACATTTTACCAGAACATTGCTGGTGAAATGGGTGGTGGAATGCTCAGTTTTCATTTCGGACCGGAACTTGTGAACAATATCTTCCTGGAAAACATCAATGGAGGATTTGGAGTATATGTAGCCCCATTTGACGGAATTGTGCGCTACAACTTGTTTTACGGAAACGAAGGTGGCGATCTTCTTGGCGAAGATCTCCTTCCCGCGATGCTCGGTGAAGTGAACCAGGTAAACGCATTGGGGGATTCCTGTGATGTGTTCCATAACCTGTTTTTTCCCCCCTTGCTGACAAATCCACAGGCAAATGACTTGATGCCCATATGGGCCAGCCCGGCAGTTGACGCTGGTGATCCTGAACTCCCCCAGGATCCTGACAGTACGGTTGTGGAAATCGGCTCGACATGGTTCCCACAGGTTCGTTTGTCAGGGGAACAATCCGGCGCGCTTGAAGCCGCCAACTATCTCATTGCCGACAGTATCACGGTTCCCGCGAACAACACCCTGACACTGGAATCCGGCTCCATTTTCCGCTTTGCAGAAGAAGGGGCGCTGGTTATAAATGGAGAGTTGCGTGCCAATGGCGCTCCGGGTGATAGCATCATCTTTACTGACACGGGCACACTCGGTTGGGAAGGTATCGATATGCGTTCAGGCGCATCGGACAGCACCCTTTTCCAGTATTGCGTGATTACGGAAAGTCGTTCCAGCGCAATCCAGGCTTATCAGGTTTCGCCGCGAATCTTCGACAGCAGGCTGTCACACAATATCAGCCTTTCGCAACGTGGTGGCGCTTTCAACCTGATGCAGGATGCTGCTGCGCATATTGAACGGTGCGTCATTTCAGACAATTATGGCGAGTTGGATGGCGGTGGTGTCTACTGCATGAACGGCGCTGATGCGAAAATCATTGATTGTATCATTCAGAATAATGCGTCCTCGTTTGGAGGAGGAATCTACGCCAACTCAGCCGATGTGACCCTGACTGGCACCCTTGTGCGTGATAATTATGCCGACTGGTACGGTGGCGGCATGTATTGTTACCAGGACCAGGGAACAACGACCAGGAGCGTGTTTTCAGGCAACCATGCTGATCTTGGGGGCGGCGGCATCAACATCCGCAACTCAAGCATGCAAGTAACGAATACTACCTTGTATGATAATTCAGCCGGTACAGGCGCTGGTGGTGTACACATCTTCAATGATTCAGATGCTCTTGTGAATAGTACCCTTGTGGCCGCCAGTGATCCGGTTGGGATCTTTATCGAAGAAAGCGACGATGCAGCAGTCACCTATTCGCTGGTTTGGGACAGTGAAGAAAGCGATTTTAACGGTATCCTGCCGGATGGAATGGGCCTTCGAACCACGGTCAATGTGAATGGGGATTCGTGTGATGCATACGGGAACCTGAGCCTGAATCCTTTACTGGTAGATCCGGAACATGGCGATGTTCATCTCCAGGCCGGTTCACCCTGTATTAATGCCGGTGATCCTGCGCTTCCCTTCGATCCGGACGATACTATTTCGGACATCGGACGCTATTATCGTCCCTACCAGGCGCCCTGCTTGCACATCTTTGATACCCTGCTCGATTTTGGAGAAATCACCATTGGCGACAGCATTCCACCGCAGATGGTACGGGTGGCCAACGAAGGGAATTGCACGCTGAGCATTGACAGCCTGGCTTGTTTATTGCCCGATTCAGTACTCTGGTGGGAACCGACCACATTTGTACTGGCGCCCGGCGACACAGACACTGTCCTCGTTTACTGGGCACCGGCAAATGAAATGGAACTCACTGGAAACACACTATCCCTGTATCATAATGACCCAAATCTGAACAGCCCACGTACCCTCGAGCTGGCCGGGTACGCTATGAATTCCACGGAGGAGAAACCTGGTTCCCTCCCAATGACAACACGTCTGGCATCAGCCTATCCAAATCCGTTCAATGCGACCACCACTCTTGTGCTTGAACTGGCAACTTCGACGCAGGTCAACCTTTATGTGTACAACCTTCTAGGTCAACGGGTAGCAGTGCTGATAGATCAAACACCCCTTGATGCTGGTACACACCGCATCACCTGGAACGCTCGTGAGTATGCCAATGGCGCCTATTTTATCGTGATGAAAACAGGCGCCACTACACAGGTACAGCGTGTATTGCTGTTGAAATAACCGGTAAGGTTGGAAACATCAGGTAGCCCGGCCATGAATGGCCGGAAGGGTACGAGTCTATTGATAACACGAGATCCCCGGATAAACCCTGTCTCTTACCCACATCTTCTGAAAGCTGTATCAGTAAAAGAGTTGTGGACATAGCATTTTTAGAATCCCGGCGGGATTCCCTATTTTAGCATAGTGTACAGGCCGTCTGTTTGGCCTGTACACTATGTCAGGTATTCTAACGAATAATCAACCCTGGAAGGGTTGCATAATACGCGATTCATATTAGTACGTTCAATAAATACAGGAAATAACGCATTTTATATTCTATACAAACCAATTGGGTGTAAATTATACGTTATGCAACCCTTCCAGGGTTGAGATAAGGTTTGATCTTTTTCGTAGGGTAGACGCTAAACAGACAGCGTCAACCCTACGCTAAAATATACCACCCCCTCTGGGGTGGCAGAAACACGAAGATGTGAGTAAGAGACAGCGGATAAACCGGGGATCTCGCTGCCCTGCTACTACATCTACTAATCAGCGTGAAATACCGAAAACTACTGTTCTGTCGTCTCTTTTGCCGTCGATTCTGATGGCGTTGCCTCTTTCGCCGTCTTCTTCCGTGCATCCATCATGTACAGAACCACCAGCACAATCACCAGCACCGCCGCCAGGATGAGCATGAAGTTCGCACTTTTGCTCACGGCGCCATCCAGTGTCGGCGTTCCTTCAAGCGACAAGGCCATACCCTGAATATGACGGAACGGTCGGTTTACAATCGTCTCAACCGTTTCATCGGCATCAACATTTTGAGTAAAAATCTGTGTCTTCTGCCCGGTTGATTCCTGCAGGATATTGAAGCTGAGGGGGCGTCCCTTCAGGAACATCCCACGATCCCCGATGAAATAATCCAGCATCCCGTTCTGAACGATATCCTTTGTCCAGACCGGGGCGACGTTGTGAAAATACTCCAACGATGTCAGGTAAGCGTAGACCAGTTTCTTGTCTCCGCTGAAACGTACCTGCCCGCTGAGGATATAGGCACGATCGCCCGACGTAATCGCGTGATGCGCCTGACGGAAGTCCTCCATCGCCTTGCTGGCACGCCACCCGGCCAACTGGTCACGTACACTCAACTCCAGCGCCGAGTCCAACACGATTGGAGTTTTCAGCTCTTCTCCGTCATACGTGACAAACATTCGTCCATTGATAACGTCGCCGGCCGTAGCGGGAGTATTCGCCAACCGTGTCTCGATACCGTTAATCAGCGTTGACACCGCCTCGGTCAGGTTGTTGGTAGTAGGAAAATGCTTCGCGCCGGGGTTGGTGATGAACAGCGTCATGAAACGGAACTGTCCGACAATCGCAATCACCAGCAGTGCGACAATGGTAAAAATGATGCGCTTGACCTTCATACCTTCCTCCCTGTTCGTTCCTGCAAATATACAACGATTCAAAGAGAAACACCCATCCAAATCGCCACGTGACGATAAAACCAGTTGCCGTGGGACTAGTGGATACTCTCCCCCGCACCACAGCGAGGCGTCAATTTACGGTAAAAGACTGCGAGAGATTAGTGATTTCAGAATATAAAACGCACTATAGAACAAAATTAGATGTATATTTATACCAGTATTGCTTTGAGTCGCTTTTTCTCACCTGAAGTGTGCTCTTTTTAGAAGGAGTTGTACCATGAAACATGTGACCTGGTGCGCTTTTGCAGTTCTTTTCTGCCTGGCGTTTTTTATCGTTTCCTGCACAGATGAAGAAGAAACAGTAACCCCAACACCCAACAACACAGCAGTAGCCGATTCACTGGTCAACCTTGCAAACAACGCCCTTGAAACCGTCATGATCAACCTGATCGAGTCCATGGAACAGGACAGCATCCAGGAACCGGGCGACGTTGATATGACTGAACCGTACTCGCTCTTCCTTGAAGCCATCGATCAGGATGCAGAACATCCAACCGCCAATTTCGGCGCCGGAATCCTTGAGATTGTAATGCTGACACAGGACGCTGATGTGCAGGACATGTTTGACCGGATGATGGAAATGGATCAGTTCATGCCGTTTATCATCGACAGCGCTGAAGTCACTACCCTCCCGGGAACGCAACCGTTACCACAAAAAGGTTGGACAAAGCTTCCCTTGACAGCGCCCAAGTTCCTGAACAGTGGCGTAAGCTTGTTCGACGATGATCCTGTTGAATACGATGAAATGCGTAATCTGATCATAAACTCGTTCCTGCCACGCCTGACAACTGCGATCAGCCGACTTGAAATCACCGCTTATGATGCTGACTTCATCTTTTCGATCACACCGGAGATGCAGGGCGACGAGAACGAGGACGCGATCGAGATCGATCATACCGATATCCTCGCCATGTTGTCCGGATTCTATGGGATCCAGGCGATTACCAATGATATGTTGGCGTACAATTATGACATGGGTGAAAACACGCCGGATGATCTTGTGGAGATGCTGTCGCAGGGATCTGACTTCGCGACCCTGCATGATGATGGCGCCCAGCATCTGGCCGAGACGCGTACGGCCTGGTTGTATGCGCTGGACAGGCTTGAAGCTGCTATCAACTCCCTTGAGGCTGAGACAGATAACCAGTCGAATGACCTCATACGCCTGGACCCTTACGATGGCCCCTCACAGGCCGACCTTGATACAGCCATGACTTACATCCCGAAAATCCGCCAGACACTGAACAGTCAGTCAACCTGGGTGATCGATGACGAGACAGGCGATGAAATAACCGTTTCACTCTATAATTATTACACGAATCCTCCCCAGGACCTGAAGGCCATGCTACCGGGCTATACCGTATCCTACCAGGCAGGCGCCTGGGATACGGAAGAGTTCGACAGCTATGAAGAAATCACTGTATATGGATATGATCAGGACGCCACCGGGTATTGGTACTGCTGGGCCGAGTGGGACGATGGCGAGCTTGTTGGCTATTATGAAGATGGTTACGGGCTTGATCCTGGACCGGGGACTGCCTTGTGGAACGAGTTGGTTTCGACCTATGTCATCGAAGAAAACATCTATGTTGGCATCAACATTTACATAAACAAATCATGGACTCAAACGGACGAAGCGGATGCAGAAGTAAGTGTGTACTGGGAACAGGCGACTTCTTATATCGCAGTCCCTGTCATCACATGGGAAGCTGATTCGTACGAAGAATGGACATTCCCGGACCCGACCTTTGGAGGTGTATTCCCTGACATGACTGATGCACGCTTGAAGGAACTCTGGGATATGGAAGCAGAGGATTGGGAAAAAACTATGGTGTTTGACTGGTCCAGGTAGATGATTTCAAACAATTTGGCTTATTGAAGCTTCTCATTCGGTTCACATCCCCAACGGGCACGGTCAGCGGCGAAGTTGCTGCTCATCGTGCCCTTGTTTTTTGAAACGGTTGATTATCTGGTCAAATCGTTACAGTACCCCTGAACGCTTGTATTGTAAAGGAATTCAGCGTAATTTGAATCACATTATTTACTACAGCATCCTCATGCTTTTCAAAGATGACGTCCACTTTGGGAGGAAGTATGCAGAAGTTCCTTCGGATTTCTCCACTGGTTTTCCTGTTTGGCTTGTTTTTCCTGTTTGTTTCCTGTGGTGATGATGATGGTGATAACCCAATCACCCCCAATGACAAAGATGCGGCCGATGACATTGTGGTCGAAGCCAATGACGCTTTTGAAACCATCATGCTAAACCTGATTAATTCAATAGCGAATGATGGTGTTCAAGAACCCAATGACATTGACATGACCTATCCCTATAATCTGTACCTGGATGCACTGGATAAAGATGTTGATCATCCCACGGCAAACTTTGGCGCCGGTATCCTTGGCATTGCCATGTTGACCCAGAATGAAGAAATCCAGACCATGTTTGATCGTTTTGCCGCAATGGAGGATTTCATTCCCTTTGAAATCATTATAGAGGATAGTCCCACCTCTTTGCCGGGCACTACACCTGTCCCAGGTAAAAACTGGGCAGAAATTCCCGCCCTCTCCCCGAAGTTGACCGGGAACCCACTGGTCATTTTCAGCGAGGACATTGTCACCATCGGAGAAATGCAAAGCCTGGTCAGGGATACCTTCCTCCCCGCTCTGAATACGGCGATTGACCGGCTGGAACTTACTCTTCAGGATGCAGACTTCGCCTTCACCGTCACTCCTCGCATGCAGGGTGATGCCAATGAAGATGCGATCGAAATTGACAATACAGATGTCCATGCACTTATGGCCGGACTCTATTCCATGCGTGCAATCGGCTATCAATCCATCGCATATGATTTCGACCTCGGTGACTATTCTGTGGAAGAGTTAATGGCTGCGCTGGAACAGCAATCTGACTTCGCCGCACTTGCACCGGGTGGAGCTGAATACATGTACTCTGCTGGCAATTCCTGGCAAAGCGCCCTGACGCACCTGGAAACTGCGATTCACCTGCTTGAAGGTGAGACAGACCCTCAATCCAACGACCTCATCCGCATTGATCCTTACGATGGTATGGCGCAGGCGGATCTCGACAGTCTGCTGAATTACATTCCCAAAGTCCGCCAGACTCTTACATCGCAAAGCGACTGGGTCATTAATCCTGACACTGGCGAAGAACTTACAATTTCCCTCAATGCTTTCTTCTATACCCCCATTGATAATTTCAAGGCTTTGCTGCCATCTTATACTGTCACCTATGACAGCACTTTTCTGGAAGGCGATTCGGAATATTTATACAACTCTTATTATGTTTATGACATACCGGATTCCGTGACTGGGTACTATCAGAGAGAAATGGAATGGCATTATGGAACCGTTGTCGTTTCTGATGAATATGGCTATGGTAATGTTTTAGATTATTTTAACACATACTGGGATGGTTTGGTAGAAGATTATGTTGACCCAACGCTATCCTATGTATATATGAGTGTGTGTCTGGAAGCTGAATCGTATTGGGACTGGCCATATTTGAACTTCTATATTGAATGGCGTGAGGCTGGCAATCTGGTGGCTGAACCAGTTCTGATTTGGCAAGCAGACACCGTGGATGATTGGATTCTTCCCGATCCCACCTTGAATGGTGCATTGCCGGGTATGACTGATTCACGCATCAAAGAGATGATGCAGATCGATGAATCCTCCTGGTCAAAACGATTTACGCTGGAGTATTGATGGCAAAACTCTGCGTTCTCGACAGGATCGGTTTAAACGGATCAAAGCGGTGAACAGGAAGTTTGATACATATGTACGGTGGACGGCGACATTGCTGCTCACCGTATTGTTTTCTACCCTTGTCCATGCTGATCCTTTCATGGGCTACCTCACCGGGAAGTCTTCCTCTTCCCGCACTGGATTACTCTGTTCTATCAGAGATGATACCCCGGCTCGCTTTATTTTGCTTGCTGACAATTCTGCAAGTGTCGGGTTCCGTTCATCGCTGGATTACTCGGACTATTTCCGTTCCGAAGCAATGGAAACCGGCGACGCCTGCTTTTACCGGAAACTGGCTACACACGCTTATGTGCAACGGAACACTCCGATCCGGTTCCGCTTTGATGCAACCCTTGCCGACCGTCAGCAACGGGTTTCCATCCTTGCCGGAGATCATGACCAGCAAAGCGATTTCCGTGCGAATCGACAGACAGCAGAGGTTACAGCCACCGCGCAATACCGTATGATCCAGCTCTCCTATGGCGGATATTGGATTGATGAAGAGGAACCCGGCTCATTTATAGCGTTGCGCATCGATCCTGTACCACAGATTGCTTTGGGATTTGAGGCTGGACTGGACTATGACCGTGGACGTATTGCCGCTGAGTGGCAGGGCGAAAGCGGGACGGTAGATCTCCTGTTACGTTCTGATCACACCACCTGCTGGGGAGAAGTGCAGCCCTGTTCTACCATTTCAGCTTCCGGCTACTGGACACAGTACCATTTCAGACGGGATTCGCTGTATACGGATGATCCCTCGTTGCAACCCTGGGGCGATGGCGCGAAATACGCCGCCCGTGTTGAGTTCGCTGAGCAAAACTGGGCCGTGTACACCGGGACACGTGGGCTCGCGATGGATGGCATGGCCTATGGATTCAAAGGCGCACTGGCTTACGCCAAACTGACCACTCTGAAACTGACCCTTGATGGCCTTTTCGCGGGCGCTGAATGGCAGCCTTCGCTTTCCCGTTCGACACGCTGGCTGTTTGAGGTTGAACGCTCGCATTGGACCGGGAAACTGCGTGGTCATGCCGAGATCTGGCCCTGGACCAGCGGCTGGATTGATCTGCTCGGGTATCGACGTTATTTCATCGGGGAAACACATGGGACGTTCTGGCGATTCAACCTCGGGCATACACGCAAGCTGCATCCACAACTCCAGTTCTCCGCTTCCCTGCAGGCGTTTGACATCTATCTGGAGGGTGAGTTTACTCATTGGCGGCCCAGTTGGCTTATCTTTGGGGTTGAAGATTTGCAGATGCACGAAATCCTGCTGGAACGTCAACTTGCGGGCCTGCTCGGGCTCAGCCTGACCTGGACGCCAGGCCGTTGGGAAGTCGGCTACAGTGTTGAACAGTTCTTCCCGGTGCGAGCCTGGTACCGTGACCCGACGAAACAATCCGGGGATGGTTCAAAACGCCCCAAAGGCGGTCCCGGGGACAACGAATATGGTGGCGGCCTGCACCGTGTGACGGTTGGTTTCAGATTTTGATTCTCACTGATTTGTTTCACGCCCCCCCCCCCCCGACCACATGTCATCCCCGACCATATGTCATCCCCGACCACATGTCATCCCCGACCACATGTCATCCCCGACTTGATCGGGGATCTCGAGGATCATGCGCAACTCCTTCCTTTCACCCGATTTGTTTCACGCAAAGACGCAAAGGCGCAAAGGAAAAGAAAGCAAAGAAAAGAATGAAGAAAATGTTACAGCGCACAGATGCGTGGCCCTATTTCGTGGCCCGGTGTGCTGGCACCCGGGCGGTTGTGCAATATCCATTCATTAGAGGATTAATCTTTTGATACAGTTGTAAGGGTACAAAACATGAGGTCTAACTTCTTGGAATGAATTAGAATAGACCACCGCCGGGCAGACGCCTTCGCAAGCTACAGCGTACTTCAAGCCGGCGGGGCCAAAAGGTTTCACCCATTTCTTTTATTTCTTTCTTTGCGTTCTTTTCCTTAGCGTCTTCGCGTCTTTGCGTGAAACATCTCTTTTCTGATGTAACCCAATCCCGACCTCCACCCCGCCTGTTTTATCATCAGGATGACACCTTCTGCTTGAATCCTGCCGGGTTCTGGTGTATACTTTTCAGGTTCGATCATAATATCACGAAATGCACCTGGTAGCGTAATACAGAGAGATCCCTGTTTAATCCCCGTTTGCGTGAGGAGGGGATGACATGTAGGAAAGTGAAAAAAGTCGACAGTGAAAAAGAAGAAGGACAACTCGGCCGCACGTCCAATAATTCTTGAATCTTTTCCTTTGCGGTCTTTGCGGCTTTGCGTGAAACAAATCAGTTGACTCTTAGTATCACGAGATCCCCGCTTTCGCTGGGGATGACATGACGTGACGATTTTTCGAGCAACGCTCAGCCCCACCAACCAGCCATGGGAGGCGAATCGATGGACCCGCGTGTCACCAAACTCCGTGAACTCAAGGACCAGGCCCGTCTCGGCGGCGGCGAGAAACGCATCGAAGCCCAGCACAAGAAGGGCAAACTCACCGCCCGTGAACGTATCGACCTTCTCATCGACCCTGGCACGTTCCAGGAGCTTGACATGCTGGTGCAGGCGCGTACCCCCGAAAGCGGCTTTGATCAGCCGAAGATCCCGGGCGACGGTGTGGTGACAGGCTACGGCAAGATCAATGGCCGTACGGTCTGCGTGTTCAGCCAGGACTTTACCGTGGTCGGCGGCACACTATCCGAGGCCCACGGCGCAAAGATCTGCAAGCTCATGGACATGGCGACCAAGGTGGGCGCTCCGGTAATCGGGCTGAACGATTCCGGCGGTGCACGTGTGCAGGAAGGCGTCGTCAGCCTGGGCGCATACGCTGACATCTTCCTCCGCAACACCCTGACCAGCGGCGTGGTCCCGCAGATCAGCGCGATCATGGGCCCCTGCGCGGGCGGCGCGGTCTATTCCCCGGCGATCACGGATTTCGTGGTCATGACCCGTGGCACTTCCTACATGTTCGTGACCGGGCCGAAGGTGGTGAAGACAGTCACTCACGAAGAGGTCAGCAGCGAGGACCTGGGCGGCGCGGACACCCATGCCTCCAAATCAGGCGTAGCCCATTTCGCCTGTGATGACGAGATGGAGACGCTGGATACGGTAAAACGTCTGCTCTCCTACATGCCTCAGAACAACCTGGAAGACCCGCCGCTCCTCAAGTGTACCGACCCGGCCGACCGTATGGACAACGAGCTGACGACCATCATCCCGGAGAACCCGAACAAGCCCTACGACATGAAAGAGGTCATCGGGCATATTGTGGATGACGGTGTCCTGCTGGAAGTGCACAAGGATTACGCGGAAAACATCATCGTCGGCTTTGCGCGCCTGAGCGGACGCAGTGTGGGAATCATCGCCAACCAGCCGTCGGTATTGGCAGGTGTACTCGATATCAACAGCTCAAAGAAGGGCGCACGTTTCATCCGTTTCTGCGACGCCTTCAACATCCCGATCATCACCTTTGAGGACGTGCCCGGCTTCCTCCCCGGCACCGACCAGGAATGGGGCGGCATCATCGCTAACGGCGCCAAGCTGCTCTACGCCTACTCGGAAACGACTGTCCCGAAAATCACCGTCATCACCCGTAAGGCGTACGGCGGCGCGTATGACGTCATGAACTCGAAACACGTCCGCGGCGACCTGAACTTCGCCTGGCCCAGCGCTGAAATCGCAGTCATGGGCGCGGAAGGTGCGGTGGAAATCGTGTACCGGAAAGAACTCGCCGAGATCAAAGACCCCGACGAACAGCAGAAGAAGATCCAGGAATATATCGAGCTCTACCGTGACCGTTTCGCCAGCCCCTATATCGCCGCCGCGCGTGGTTATGTCGATGAGGTCATCGAGCCCCAACAAACCCGTCCCAAACTAATCACCGCCCTGGGTATGCTGGAATCCAAAGTAGACTACAATCCCAAGAAAAAGCATGGGAATATACCTTTATAAGTTCGCATGTTGGAAAGCTGGAGGGTAGCCCGGCCATGCCTGGCCGGGTTTTCTGGTTGAAACCGGTATTAGGTTGAACCTTTTAGTGACTAACCATCAGTTGACACATAAAGAAGATACTTTAGCGGATTCCGTTGCTAGTCTGACCAGAACATAAATACATTGTTGATAAGATAGTGATTCAGCACTATTCCACAGAACTATCTTTCATCATGGATAATTGACAACAACAAGATTAGAAAGGGCTTAACATGATTTTTTACAAAGAAGAAGACGTCGATTCAATTGCAGATTTTATTGAATTATGTGAATCTGAAAAAAGCAAGGAATCCAGTAAAGGAAATCATGTAGATTTTATTTTCAGAGGACAGAGCTCAGACTGGCCATTATTACCTAAATTAGCACGAATGAAACCAAGAGGAGAGATATTTGAAGTTGAAAAGATTATGTTTAAAGAATTTATTAGAACAAGTCTTCCATTTTTACCTAATCATATTAACGATGACTGGGATTCACTAGCGTTAGCACAACACTATGGATTACCAACAAGATTATTGGATTGGACATACAGTTCTCTTGTTGCATTATGGTTTGCAGTTTGTGACAGTCCTGACTTTTTTGAAGGCACTGAATATGGAGTCGTATGGATGCTGAAGTCAGATCATAGCGACTGGATAGAAGATCCTTCGGAAGATAATCCACTGGCAAATAAAAAAACGACAAAAATTGTAAGACCAAAAATAATAACAAATAGAATATCTTCGCAATCTGGTCTTTTTACAGTACATAAAATAAGTGAATCTGGAAAAATTGTACGTTTAGAAAGACATAAAAAGTTTTCTAGCAAGATGATAAAAATTAAAATTAACAAATCTGATCATTGGATATTCCGAAAGAATTTACACATGATGGGTATTAATAATTCTGTTATTTATCCTGATCTAACAGGACTTTGTAGACATCTATCATGGCGATATTCATATATGGATGATGAAAAAGAAATTGAAGAATAAAGTAAAGTTTGGACATTCAGAATTTCAGGATCTACATGATCGAGGATAAAACCGTATTGCAACCACCATCCAACCATCCTCTACTTCACCTGCTGCTTCAGCCAGAAGCATTCCTTGCAACCCATCCGCATGGGAACAGGAAAGAACTGTTCGCGCTATGGGTGTCCTTCATCAAGCATCAGACCATTACTCCTTTTGTGGTGACGATACTGATCAGCGCTGTCGTATTGAGTATCGGGCATCAGTTCGGGTGGGTGCATACATTCCGTGAGATGGTCCGGGGCGCGTTGTGGGGCATGGCGTTCGGGATGACGGTGGGCGTGGTTATCAGCCTGGTGAGCGTGGCGTTGGGACGGGTGCGTGGCGTGATGGCCGGGATCGCGTTCAGCGTGGTCGGATGTGTGACGTTTGGCGTGGTCTTTAGCGTGCTTGCCAGCGTATCGGGGATCGTGGTAGAGAGTACTCTTGGCAATCTGATCCTTGGGTCAGCGACTGGCATGGCGTTCGGCATTCCGATCGGGGTGGCGTGTGGGATGGGAACACGTGTGGCGCAATCCCTGGTTGCCGGGCTGGTGATCACGGTTACGCTGGGGGTACTGGGCTGGCTGGCTACGAGCGTGGAATTGGGCGCGACTATCGGTACGGCGGCGGCGCTCTCCTTCCTTCTGTTGTACTGCGGAGTGAAAAGAGTGAAAAAAGTAGGCAGTGAAAAAAGTGAAGAAAGAGATAACTAACCAGCAGTGTATTAAATGTGGGCGATCCCGACAGCAAGCAGTCGGGCCAAACGCCCCCTATATCTTTTTTTCACAAGATCTTACAATTCTGCAGCAGGTTGCTGCAGAATGTCCACACGAAAACTGCAACAGCCTGTTGCAGAAATGGATGGCTTAAATCTGCTACAAGCTGTGGCAGAATTTCTCAAACATTCTAACCAGTATCCATCACTCACCTGCAATTTCACTTCAACATCTTGTATTAGCTGGCTTTAGCCTGCTCCTCTTAGCACCCGGCTTCAGCCGGGGTGTCCTGTGGTCCTCACTATTGTGAGCGCGCTTCAGCGTGCTTTCCGGGGACATGCTTGGTGTCACATCCAGCTAATTCAGTATAACTGGAAATGCAGGGGTCACCGCTCTTTCCGGCTTGCCTGGATTCCTTCCTTCGAAGGAATGAGAGCAAGGAAAATTCTACTTCAGTTTGATATGCGTGGATCAAAACAGGTGGACTTATTCCTTTGTTGAATTATAATAGACCACCGCCGGGCAGCCGCCTCCGCAAGCTACGGCGTTCTTCAAGCCGGCAGGGCCAATAGGTTTTTCATTCTTTTTCATTCTTTTCCATTCTTTTCCATTCTTTCCCTTCTTTTCTTTTCTTTTCCTTTGCGTCTTTTCCTTTGCGCCTTTGCGTCTTTGCGTGAGACATTTTTTTCTGCCTTCGCGTCTTTGCGTGAGATAAAGCAGACTGAAAACAATTCTGGGCAATCTTGAACTGCCCGGGAATAGCGGATAAAGCTACCTTTGATGTTCAGCTTGAGCATTCATCACGTTGTCAGCGCGGAAAAGCTTTATCATGCTAAAGGGTTACGAATGACTCTCTTTGAAAGCATGATGTAGATTTTGTTCATGTTGTGATATTTATCACTCTTTTTATCTCAGGATCATATTTACACTTATTTATTGATATCATTCTTGGGAGGCTACCATGCGTAAATTATTCACCCTGCTTTTTCTTTTCTTCGTTACTTCTACCGTCTACAGTACCGAGGTTACAAAGGTTTATCCATTAAGTGGAAATCCATTATTTTACGAAAATGTTCCAATCACTTTTACTGTCAACATAAGTGACGCGATCGGATTAGACCACTGCGAATGGTATATTGATGGTGATTTACAGGCGGATCACGATCTTAGTGGCAACAATGACCAGGATAGCTGGACGCACACATTCACCGAAACTGCTATCCCAATAATATGCTGCATGGCATACAACGATAATGGCGAGTCTGATTCAACCAGCTGGTGGGTCAGTGTTATTCATAATGGCACACCTCACTGTATGGTTGGAATGCCCATGGAGCCTACTTTCAGCCTTGCACCTGATCAACCCATGATGTTTGAAATAGTGACTGTTGATGGTGACGGAAATATTGATCGCGTCGAATGGTACCTGGACGAGCAGTTAATTCATACATCTCTTCCTGACTTCACGCACCGATACTCCTTGAATGATACCCTGACCTTAACCTTTGATACTGAGGGCACCTATGAACTTGATGTTTATGCTTATGATTCTTTGGGTATGAGTCAAACCGATGGATGGGAGATCATCGTCCAGGACGACTCCCCTGTAGTTCTTCGAGACTATCCAGTAGAAGCATCTGTAGATGTTAATCCCGGTGAGGAGATCAGTTTTACTGCCCTTGCCAGCGTTGATGAACATGAGCTTTGTTACTTCGACTGGTATCTGTTTTATACTCCTATGGCCAGGCATGATGCAACTGGGAATGAAGCTGAAGATACCTGGTCGCATACATTTGATACTGAAGAGGTTACACACGTCTATACTCATGTTTACTCTGAAGGTAGTACTGTTGCAATAACCTGTTGGGAGATCAATGTCGAACAGCGTCCCTTCAGAATCTGGCGTGAAAATCCTGAATCAAGGAATGTTCAACTGATCCCCGGTCAGGTGTGTTCTTTTACTACCGGTGCAAGTGTTGAAACAGGTACCCTTGACCACTTTGAATGGTACCTGGATGATGAATTGGTGGCCAATCATGATGCCGCAGGCGATGAAGATGAAGACTCCTGGTCACAAACATTTGAGAATGAAGGCACATACACTGTCTACGCCTATGT
Organism: bacterium; assembly: GCA_963669175.1. Classification (GTDB taxonomy): domain Bacteria; phylum Electryoneota; class Electryoneia; order Electryoneales; family Electryoneaceae. The sequence goes on along the minus strand of OY769902.1, from coordinate 2,540,227 downwards.
TTATGACGGTTTGGATAATCAGTTAATGACGTCCTGGCAAGTTACTGTCCAGAATGTTGCGCCCGAGATTTGGCGGATTGATCCTGAACAAGGCAATGTGGACTTGTTACCCGGCCAGGAGTGTACCTTTACGGTTGGCGCAAGCGATGATGACGGGAATCTTGAGAACTTCGAATGGTACGTGGATGATCAGCTTGTGGTCACTCATGAGACAGCAGGTGCAGAAGACGAAGATTCCTGGTCGCACACGTTTGAAACTGAGGGAACCTACACTATTCACGCCTATATCTATGATACTTTAGAAGAACAGGTTTCAATTTCCTGGGAAATCCACGTCCAAAACACTCCTCCCGAGATCTGTCGTGTGAATCCTGAAGATGAATCCATCAACCTGTTTCCTGGGCAGGAACTCACTTTTACCGTCAGCGCCAGTGATCTGGAGGGCAATCTCGACTGCTTCAGATGGTACCTGAATGACCAACTGATGCGTACGCATAACGCGACTGGAGATGAAGACGAAGATACGTGGGCCCTTTCATTCATGTTTGAAGGGACTTACTTCATCCACGCTTATGTCTTTGACACTTTGGAAGAACAGGTTTCACTTACCTGGGAAATCAATGTCCAGAATACCTCTCCTGAGATTTGGAGAATTGCGCCGGAAGAGTTTGCCTCATCTTCAGGCTATGGTTGTTCTGCAACTTTTACCGCAGGCGTCAGCGATGTTGATGGTAATCTGGATTTCATACAATGGTATCTAGGTGATCAAGTAATGGCAACTCATAATGTTACGAGCGATGATGATGTAGACTCCTGGTCGTATACATTTGAGTCAGAAGGAACATTTGATGTCCACGCGATTGTCTATGACAGTTATGAATGTTCGGAGATGATTGCCTGGGAAATCACGGTCCAGAACTCGAATCCTGTAATCTGGCGTGTTGAACCGGAAGCCTCTTCTACAACGTCAGGTATGGGTAGATCCCTGTCCTTTACTGTAGGCGCAAGTGATTCGGACAGTAATCTCGTGTCTTTCGAATGGTACCTTGAGGATGAACTCATGGACCAGCATGAGGCGGCAGGGGCGCGGAGTAGGGACGTCTGGTCGTATACGTTCGAGTCAGAAGGGACTTTTGATGTCCATACGGTTGTCTATGATGAAGAAGGCCTGGACAGCGTTGTATCCTGGGAAGTTACTGTTATTGATTATGATTGCTTTTCCATCAGTTTGGACAATCAGGACAAGTATGTCAATGTAAGTGAAGGGACTGAGATCACATTCGATATTGCTGCGTCTTCGCCCTTTGGCATCGAAGAGATCGCCTGGGCGATTGATAATGCAGTACAAGATACCGCTGATTTTAGTGGTGAAGATTCTGTTGAATCATCTTTCACCCATACCTTTAATGCAAAGGGTAACTACCTCATCACTGCAACAGCAGCTAATTCGTTCGATGAATCCGCAACAGAATTTTTCAATGTTTTCTGCTATGATTCTCCCGACGAGGCCAACATATTTTATGATAATTTCTACTGCAACATTGACAATCCCTATTCAGAACTAGCCGATCACGGGTGGCATGTTTGTAACACCAGCGATAATCCAGGTGCAGGTGGGTATTTGTATTCAGAAAGCAATGTTTATATAACCGAAGAGAATGAAGATAGAGTACTCAATCTGAAGTCTACAAGCGGCACTAATGATAACGACACCTACAATTCAATGATAAGAACACTAGAAAGTCCTTTCTGTCGTGGCACTTATGTCTTTAAAGCATCTTTCCAATCCAACGATGATTATACTGATGAATTCACACAAAACCTTTTTGCTTATTATGATAATACTGTTACCTTTCAACGCTCTATATTAAACTATGAGTTTTACAGCAATGGTTTTAACGAGATCGAAGACAATATACTCTTCATTGAAACCAGTGGAGATCATTTTTCACATATCGATACATCTATTTCCATTCTAGACAATGATTATCATTATTTTGGCATATCCTATCAAAACAACAAAGTGCGCTATTATATTGATGGCAATCTTATTTATCCACCATATGATGTCACTGAACTCAATCTTGACTCAGATATGAGCATAATGATGTCTAATTTAATTTACAATCGAGTGAGTGATACAATAGAAAATTATGTTACAAAAATTGATTGGTTTTATTATATTGAAGAAGAATTTATTAACCTTGATTACATCTCTGACATGATAGATTCTTATAGAAGTAGCAGTATACATTATTTAAATTCTTATGATGATGGCATTTCAGACAATAACCACAATTTACCCCTTGTGTATAATTGTTCGTTATATCCTAATCCTTTTAACAGCAGCATAAAAATCCAATATGATTTACCGAAATTGTCAACTGTTACCATAGAAGTATACAATAGCTTGGGGCAAAAAATTGATACGATAAAAAATATGGTGCGGGAAGTTGGCAGGCTGAATGTTGATTATTCAGCGGCTGATTTATCTTCTGGTGTGTACTTCATTACGATCAGGACCGATACGAATATCAATGAATCCTACAAGGCGATCCTGGTGAAGTAAGGTAGGGATTATGGCAATGTCTCCCGGACCGCCTCCGGTCCGGGAAAAGAACATTGTCTTCATTTCTTTTCCTTTGCGTTCTTTGCGGCTCTACGTGAAACATGTTTTTCTTCCTTTGCGTTCTTTGCGTCTCTTCCTTTGCGTCTTTGCTTGAGACGAGTCGTTTCAAGTCCTCAATACAAGTGGACTACTAGCTTCATTTAAAATAGACCACCGCCGGGCAGCCGCCTCCGCAAGCTACGGCGTTCTTCAAGCCGGCGGGGCCAATAGGTTTTTCATTCTTTTCACTTCTTTCCCTTCTTTCCCTTCTTTCCCTTCTTTCCCTTCTTTCCCTCCTTTCCCTTCTTTTCTTTTCCTTTGCGTCTTTTCCTTTGCGCCTTTGCGTCTTTGCGTGAGACATGTTTTTCTGCCTTCGCGTCTTTGCATGAGACAAAGCAGTTCGAAGTCAGCATTCTCGCTCCCACCTCGAGATCCCCGATCAAGTCCAAGAGACAGGATCAAGTCGGGGATGACAGATGTAGGTAGAAGTGATAGAAGAAATACTAAAAAACACCCCACCTTTTCAGATGGGGTGCCGACTTTTTCCAGCAGCAGGAAGGAAAAATCAGGAACTGGCACGCATGCCGATCCTTCAGTGGATCTATTCACCGGTTCGAATGAAACGATCCACTACCATTCTACCTTCTCCAGTTGTTCTTCTTATTCCGGCGCAGGAAAGCGGGCAGATCATGGTCATCTTTATCCATGTTTTCCACATCGATATCGACCACTTCATCCAAAACGACATCTTCTTCGTCCGCTTCGACACGGAGGAACTTGGTCGGCTTTTCGCTGTGGCCGTTGCCATTTCCGTGACCATTTCCGTTACCGTTGCCATTGCCATTTCCGTTCCCGTTACCATTGCCGTTCCCGAAGTTGAAACGGTCATGGATGGAGGTGGTTTCGGTGCGGCTACGGCCAAAGCCCTCGGACGCTTCTGTATCGACACGCTTGGTCCGGATGGTATCCTTACGGGCGAAACCGGTGGCGATTACGGTTACGCTGACCTTGTCACCCATACCTTCGTCGTTGACGATACCGAAGAAGACGTCCGCATTGTCGCCGGCACGCTGTGTCACCAGGTCAACCGCCTTCTGGACTTCCAGCATCCCCAGCTTCTCATTGCCGGTAATATTGATAATGATGCCCTGCGCGCCTTCAATGCTCAGGTTATCCAGCAATGGGCTGGTGATGGCCGCTTCCGCCGCCAGGACCGCACGATTCTCGCCTTCCGCGACTCCCATGCCCATGATGGCGTCACCACTGTTCGCCATGACTGATTTGGCATCGGCGAAGTCGAGGTTGACATGACCACGGGTGTTGATGATATCGCTGATGCCCTTGGTGCCCTGGAACAGGACCTCGTCCGCCTTACGGAACGCGGCCTTGAAGGTCACGTTCTCATCGATGATCTGGAGCAGACGGTCGTTCGGGATCACGATCAGCGTATCAACATTGTCCTTCATCGCCTTGATACCTTCGACGGCTCGCTTGGTGCGCTTGGAGCCTTCGAAGCTGAATGGTTTGGTTACGATGCCGACAGTGAGGATACCACGTTCACGAGCCAGTCCGGCTACGATCGGGGCTGCGCCGGTACCGGTGCCGCCGCCCATACCCGCCGCGACGAAGACCATGTCGGTATCTTCCAGCATCTTCTTGATCATTTCCACATCTTCTTCCGCAGCCGCCTGCCCTACGCATGGATCGCCACCGGCTCCCAGGCCACGGGTGACTTCCTTGCCGATCTGCATTTTGCGGGAGGCCTGGCTGGCATCCAATGCCTGGCTGTCGGTGTTCAGACAGATGAATTCAACCCCGAGCAGGTTACTGGAGATCATGTTGTCCACGGCGTTTGACCCGGCGCCGCCCACGCCGATCACCTTCATCCGTGCACGGTACTCGGATTGCTCCTGGAATCCGAAACGCAGAGTATTGCCCACCGCTTCTTTCTCCTCTTCTTCGGTCATGTAACTGTCCTGAGACACCACACGGCCCATCATCGCGTCTTCCACATGGGAAGTGATCTCATCAACCGGCATCGGCTCTTCTTCAATCGTTTCGTCGTTTTCCATGATCTCGGCAACGCTGGCCTCTTCTTCAACCAACTCGTCTTCGACCAGCTCTTCTTCTTCCAGTTCGGCTTCTTCTACGGCTTCGGTGAAATCGCCTTCCAGGCTGTCCGCAAATTCCTGTGAGGCTTCCAGATCGTCTTCCGTGTCCAGTTCACCGGCGTCGAGGACTTCCTCTTCCTCTTCTTCCGTTTCGCCCACGCTCAAGGTGATATCCAGGTCGATGTCATCCTCGTCGACCGGGTATTCCTTGTCCATGTCTTCTTCAGACTCGAACAGGTCGCCTTCGTCAAAGGAAAGTTCTTCGATTTCGTCGGTGGTTTCTTCTTCTTCGAACTCACCCACGAAATCCTGTTCCTCTTCGACTTCCTCGACCTCTCCGAAGTCTTCAGTTTCGCTGGTAAAATCATTCTCCTCCACCTGCGCGCGCGGTTCCGGCTTGCTCAAGTCGAAGGGGCTGTCATCGAGCCACGCACGGTTGGCGGCGGCTGCAGCCTGCATCTTCTGCTGAAGCAGGTGCCCTTCGGTACCGGCGGCGTGAGTGCCTTCGTCCACCCCGTCAAAGGAGTCTTCAAGTGCGGGGTCGGATTGCATGATGTCCCGAACGCTCAATGGGCGCTGGTCTTCCTGACGTCTTTCAAACTGGTCTGCCATCTCCTGGCCTCCCTCCTGCTGGGGTGAAGCATTATGTGAATCGTCCGGCCCCGTGGACCGCCTCGCTTTGTTTCTCACCTCTAGAAAAAGTCTTCGAACCATTCTTTCATCCTCCTGCCTATCTTCTTGAAAATCGTCGTATCGTCTCCACGGAGCGGATCAGTAGTACCCTCCTGATCGAGGCCAAACAACACCAGTCCGACTCCGGTTGCGTGCGTAGGATTGTTCGCCGATTGCATCAGGCCGCCCAAACCTGTCGGGTAACCGATCTTGACCGGCAATTCGAAAATCTGTTCCGCCAGTTCCACCGTGCCTTCGAGCTGACAACCGCCACCGGTAAGCACAATACCGCAGGTCATTTTGTCCCAGACACCCGCTTTACGGATCTGTGCAGCGGAAAGCTCGAAAATCTCTTCCATTCGTGGCTGGATAATTTCAGCGACCAGGGTTCGCGGCACGACTTGCGGCGCACGTCCGCCGATGCCGGGAATCTCGACCTGCTCTTCCGTATCCACATACGGCAGGTAACAGTGCCCGTATTCCACCTTGATCCGTTCCGCCTGGGAAATCGGGGTTCGTAATCCCACACCCAGGTCTTTGGTCACATTCTCACCACCAAGCCCGATGACCGAGGTATGCCGGATAGCGCTTTCCTGGAACACGGCGATATCCGATGTACCTCCACCGATATCGATCAGGCAGACACCCAATTCCTTTTCATCAGGTGTCAGCACGGAATACGAAGACGCCAGTGGTTCCAGTACGAGATCCTGAATGGAAATCCCCGCCTGTTTCACACAGCGGAAGATGTTCTGCGCACTGGCAACCGCTCCGGTGATGATGTGTACATCCGCTTCCAGCCTCACCCCGGCCATACCTACCGGTTCGGGGATATTGGTCTGATCATCAACCGTGAACGTCTGCGGCAGCACATGAAGCACTTCCTGATCCATCGGAAGGTTGACCGCCTTGGCCGCTTCGATCACCCGGTCCACATCCTCATGGGTGATGATGCCGGTGCGTTCACGCGCCCCGGCGCGGCTGATCGCAATCACGCCCTTGCTGTTGATCGAACGGATATGGTCGCCCGCGATTCCGGTGTAGACCGAACTCACATGGACACCGGCCATACGTTCCGCTTCGGCAATCGATTTCTCGATGGCCTCGATCGTCTTATCAATGTTGATCACCACGCCGCGCTTCATGCCCTGGGCTTTGCAATAACCGACACCTACCACGTTCGGCGTGCCGGACTCGCCAATTTCCGCGATGATCGTCGAAATCTTTGTTGTTCCCAGGTCCAGGCCGACAATCATGTTGCTTCCTGTAGCCATGGGACCTCCACCCTGTCTGTTTTACCCTTTCCGCCGGTCCGCTTCATCATGTTTCAGGATGATGAAACCGGGGAATCTCATATCAACAATATTGTTTTCGTTTTTCGACTCGCCTAATCCGGCGAGAAAAGCGTGCAATGCCGCCACCTGTGCTACGATCGCGTGATCGCCGGGCTGCACCTGCACATTGCCTGCACCCTGCACAAAGTCTACGATACCGTTATCAAGGTGCATCTCACTGATCCAGTCGCCGACCAGCGGACGGTTGGACGCATGACGCGCCCAGGTCAACGCTGACAGCAAACCGGGATCTTCTACCATCTCACCGGGATTCAGTTTGCCGTGATACCCGGTCACAACCGGCGCATCCAGCGGCCAGCCCGGATTCGGTTCGCCAAGTACGACACCTTCACGATCTACGCCAAGCAGTTTCCCACTGCTTACCACCAGCATGATCTCACGCCGTTCCTGTACATCCACCATCAACGTGCTGGGCAAGCGTCGGCGAATAACAGTATGTTGTACCCGTGAATGCTGGTTCACCCGTTCCGCAAGCGCTTCCAGGTCCAGATCGAACATGCCCTGATCAGTCACATCGCCAATCAGCGTTTGAATCGTATCCTGCGATATGCTCAACACGCCGGAAATGCGAACATCCTGCACGGAAAACAGGTTGTTCATCAGTCGTGTCGGATTGATCCGCTGCCAGAATGTCAGATCAGCGGAATCATTTAACACGCTTACCAGCGTTGGCGCATCTGCTGCCGTATCCGTATTGGCCTTGTAAAGAACCGTGGTGTCCGGCAACTCCAGTGTTTCCAGCATGATCTCACGATGCTGCCGTATCGTCTCCGCCAACCGCTTACTCACCCCGATACTGTCAATCGGCGCTGCCTGTTCTGTAGTGGCTACGTTTGGTTTTTCCGGACGGTCGAACCAGCCAAGGATTGTGTCCTTGTTGGCGTATCCCTGCCATCCGATTACACCAATCACTATCAAGCCAAGCAGTTTGCGTCCGATTTTACGCTTTTTCCGACCAGTACGCGGTTGCGACGAGGCGATAGAGCTGTACACCCTCCGCGAGGAAGGACGTGCAGACACCTTCTGACGCCGCTTGCGACTGCTTTTCGTCGGTTCAAATCGCATCATCAAATCCGATTAACTTGACTTCACGCTCCAGCCTGACTCCGAACTTCTTGTTTACCGTCTCTTCAACAATCCAAATCAGTTCACGAACATCTGCGGCCGTGGCGTTACGATCATTCAGAATGAATCCCGCGTGTTTCTCGCTGACTACTGCGCCACCGACCCGCTTGCCCTTCAATCCCGATTCCTCAATCAACGACCCGGCGAAATAGCCTGGGGGACGCTTGAAAACGCTGCCGCAGGACGGATGCTCCAATGGCTGCTTTTGATTGCGGACCTTTAACACTTCATTCATCCGGTTTACCAGGAATTCAGGATTTTCCTGTGTGTAGCTGAATTCTGCCGATGTAATAACCTTGTCGTCCAGTTCCGGAGCCGTTCGATAACCGAACGCGATCCGCTTCCGTTTCAATTCAAAGGGCTTACCCCACAGACCGAAACCACGTACTGTTGTCACAGTCGCTTCAATTTCCTGCCCGAAAGCGCCGGCATTCATCCTTAGCGCGCCGCCAACCGTACCCGGGATGCCAGCCATCAATTCCATTCCGCTGAAGCCGTGACGCACCGATTCACGCACCAGGTTCATCAGTTTTGCCCCGGCCTGAACTGAGACGTGATCCTGATCAAAGTCCAATGACGCCAAACCTTCGCCCATGTGAAGCGCAATCCCATGCCATCCCGAATCAGCGATCAGCATGTTGCAGCCGCCACCGATCACCAGTACCGGAACTTCCGCTTCGGCAGCATCATGCAGCAGTTGCCCCACGGATTCTTCCGTTTCCGGTTCGAACAGCACCGCAGCCGGGCCGCCGATTTTGTAGGACGTATAGGGCGCAAGGGGGACGTCCGTCCGCACCTTACCCCTGGCTGTCCGGGCGATAGACACCATAAGGTCGGTTTGGACCACGATTCTTTTCCTCTTCCCGCTTGCGAAGCGCTTCCAGCACTTCATCGCTGGTCTTGTAGATGTCACCTGCGCCAAGGGTAATCACCAGGTCGCCTTCTTCCAGCATGGGCGACAGTTTATGAACGATCTCTTCACGACGGCGCAGGTAATGAACATTGCGATGCCCGAATTTCTGCGCCTGCTCTACAATCATCCGCCCGGTCACCCCTTCAATCGGCTTTTCCCGTGCCGGGTAGACATCAGACACCATCAACAGGTCTGCCAGTAGCAGCGCCTGTGCAAATTCCTTGTAAAAAGTCTGGGTTCGTGAATACAGGTGCGGCTGAAAAATTCCCACGATACGGCGACCGTTAAACGCTTCTCGTGCAGCGGTCAATGTCGCCTTCACCTCTGTCGGGTGATGGGCGTAATCATCATAAACCGCCACACCCAGTTCCTCACCACGCAGCTCAAACCGACGCTTCACTCCACTGAATCCCCGTAGGGCTGCAACGGCAGAATCAAACGGCACATCCAATTCAAGCGCGACGGATAAAGCGCCCAAAGCATTTCTCAGGTTGTGCAAGCCGGGAAGCGGCAGTTCCAGTATTCCCAGCTTTTCCGCGCCGCGCCAGATTGTGCATTTGCTCATTACACCTGATTCAAGATCACTGATACGCAGATCGGCATGAGGATTGGTGCCATAAGTGATTACCGGGCGATCCAGTTCCGGCAGAAGATCAACCAGGTTCGGCTCGTCGGTGCAAACCGCAACCAGTCCATAGAACGGAACCGAGTTGGCATACGTGAGGAACGCCTCGCGCAAGGCTTCATAGGTGCCGTAGGTATCCAGATGCTCTGCCTCCAGCGTGGTCAACACCGCCAGCACCGGGGTCAGCTTCAGGAAACTGCGGTCATACTCGTCCGCTTCGGCCACCAGCAATTCACTGTTACCCAGACGGGCGTTGGTGCCCAGCCCACGTACAACACCGCCCACGATAACCGTAGGATCAAGTCCCGCTTCGGTCAGAATGTGACCGATCATGGAAGTGGTTGTGGTCTTGCCATGTGTTCCGGCAACCGCGATTCCGGATTTCAGTCTCATTAATTCTGCCAGCATCTCCGCACGACGGATCACCGGGATACCCAAACGGCGGGCTTCCACGATTTCAGGATTCTCACGATCCACAGCGCTGCTGTAGACCAAAGCGTTCACATCCTGCACGTTTTCCGCCTTGTGCCCCTTGTACACCGTGCAACCGCACTCCACCAGGTGTTCGGTAATCGCGGATTCGCTCAGATCGCTGCCGGTAATCTCAAATCCCTGCGCAGCCAGCGACTCAGCAATACCGCTCATGCCGATACCGCCGATACCGACAAAGTGAATGCGTTTCATCTTTCGTTGCAGGTGTGTCAATCTTCTTCTCCGTGTTGCCGTGCTTGCATCCGTGGATGACCATATCTTGAAATACTCAACACCACTCCCATAGCGGCATAGGTTAACAGCAGTGATGTACCGCCGTAGCTGATAAAGGGAAGCGGCAATCCCGTGGTCGGAAGTACCCCCACCGCAATTCCCATGTTGAACAGAGCGTATAAACCGATGACAAAGGTGAATCCTACAGCCAGGTAACTTCCGAAGGCGTCCGGGCAGCGCATCCCGATCCGGAAACCACGCCATGCCAGTGCGAGGAACAGAACCACAAGGATCGTCGCCCCGAAAAAGCCCCACTCTTCTCCAACCACGCTGAAGATGAAGTCCGTGTGCGAGTCCGGCAGGAAAAACAGCTTCTGACGGCTTGCCCCTGCGCCGACACCGAACAGACCGCCACGCCCAAACCCGATCCAGGATTGGAGGATCTGGTATCCGGCGGATTCCGGATCGGCAAATGGCGACAGGAAACTCATGATCCGTGCGCGACGATAAGGTTCCATCCAGGCAAACATCCCCGCCGCCAGGCTGAGCGGCCCGACGAGGATGCCGAGATGGACGATATTGGCTCCGGAAACAAACACCGTTGCCAGCGAAATCACCATCAGCAGGGCTGCCGTGGAAAAGTCAGGCTGCCAGGCAATCATCCCGGCCAACAGTATAGCAACACCCAACGGAATCAGCATTCCGGTACCGGCCTTCTTCATCCGGTCGCCGCGTGAATACGCCCAGGAAGCGATAAACAGAACGATCGAAAACTTCGCCAGCTCTGAAGGCTGGAAACGAACCGGGCCAAGGGTCAGCCAGCGCTGAGCACCGTGGCTGGAATGCCCCAGGTTACCAAAGAACACCAGGATCAACAAAAACGCGCTTACCACCACAGCCGGGATTCCCAGCTTGCGCCAGAAACGGTAGGGCATCCACGCCATCACGCCCATAATGGCCAACCCTGCCATTGCACGCGCCGCCTGGCGAATGAACATCGCGTGTGCGCTGCCGTATTGTGCGATAGAGCGTTCGCTTGAGGCCGAATACACCGATACCAACCCGACAACCGTCAGCACCAGGATGATGGCCAGCAACACATGATCAATGCCTTGATTCGCCTGCGGTGGCGCAGTGAGCGGCACTGCCTGCGATCCACCCTCGCGGCGTCCTCCCTGGCTTTTTATGCGGACGGTCGTTCCCATCAGGCTGTTACCTCCTCAACCAGTTTCCGGAACGCTTCCCCACGAACTTCGAAGTTCTCGTATTGATCAAAGCTTGCGCAGGCCGGGGACAACAGGACCGTATCACCATGTTCCGCCTGAAGATTCGCCAGCTTTACAGCGTTATCGAGCGTTGCACACATTTCGGCCTGAACCAGGTCACCAAGTTCGTCCTGAATACGATCCGCGCCTTCACCGATAAGCAGCAGACGCTTTACCTTTTCCTTCACCAGGTTGCGAAGCGGTTCATAGGGAGCGCCCTTATCCTTACCACCCGCGATCAGCCAGACTTTGCCTTTCACGGCTTCTAGCGCAACCTTCAGGCTATCCACATTGGTCGCTTTGGAATCATTGATCCAGATACGGCCATTGCTTTTTATCGTTTCCAGCCTGTGTTCCACACCCTTGAAGGTGAGCAGGCCCTTACGAATCTCATCCACACTCAGTTGAAGCGCCCATGCCGCGGCCGATGCACACAACGCATTCGCCACATTATGCATGCCCGGAATCGGTAAATCGGATGCTTCCATCAACTGGACTTTTTTGCCATCGTGGCTCAACCACAGGAAACCATCCTTGAACCCTGTGCCGTCATGCGGAACCCGGTCCATACTGACCAGCAGTTTCCTGGCACGAACACAGGAGGAAATCGTGGCGACCAGCTCACCGCCATAGGGCATGACCGCAAAGTCTTCCGCTTCCTGGTTCTCAAAGACCCGTCCCTTGGCAGCCGCGTAGTTTTTCATGCTGCCATGACGTTCCAGGTGATCCGCCGTGATGTTGGTCAGCACGGATACATGCGGATGGAACGACGCAATCGATTCAAGCTGATAGCTGCTTACTTCGGTGATTGCGTGGGTTGTGCGTGGTTTTTCACGTACCAGGTCACAGAAAGGATAGCCGATGTTCCCCGCCGCGCGAGCATCCAGCCCCGCTTCACGCAGCATATGGGTCAGCCAGCGTGTGACGGTGGTCTTGCCGTTGGTTCCGGTGATCGCTACGGTTGTCCCGTAATAGAACCAGTAGGCCACTTCGATTTCGCTGTACACCGGACGGCCACGATCCCGTAACCACTGGATAACGGGTGCACTCAACGGAATTCCAGGGCTTACCACCGCAAAATCCGGCGGCGTTTTCCCCTTCAGGTCATGCCCGCCGACCTGAACTTCCACACCCATCGCTTCGAGTTCGGCGATCATGTCGCCGAGATTGGACGCATCACTGCGTTCAGTCACAAAAACTTCAGCCCCGGTCAAACGTAGTAGCTTTGCTGCAGCAAAACCGCTTCTCGCCAGACCGATCACCCAGGCCATCTTGTCCTTCAGTTCACCACTTGAATAAACCGGGTTCATGCGCCGCCCTCCGCCTTTGGCTTGAACTTCCTTGCCAGGCCGAGCACCACACGTTCAAGCCCCATGGCGCGTGAACCCTTCACCAGGATCGCGGTGTTATCCGGGCAATCTTCAGCGATTTGCGCCGCTACATCAGCGACATCTTCCGCTTCCATCCGTTCCACCCAGGGATGACCGGACAGGTCCGCCTCCTCGGCTGCCCATGCCATCCGCGATCCTACGAAGTACACACGATCCACATCTTCCAGGCTCAGAAACCGTCCGATTCTACGATGCTCTTCCTCTTCGTACGCACCAAGCTCGAACACATCCCCCAGTACTGCGATTGTATACCCGTCATGACGGGCCAGGCTATTCAATGCTGTTTCAATTGAGGACGCGTTTGCGTTATAGCTCTCGTCCATCAGTTCAATGCCACGATCCAGCCCGATGATCATCCCGCGTCCGGCCAGCGGTTCAACTGTTTCCAACGCCTGGATGAGTGTTCCGGGATCTACACCAGCTTCTATGCCGACCGTATACGCAGCCAATGCGCCGGATGCGAAATGGCGTCCCGGCAGTTTCAGCTTCAGGGTCATTCCCTCAACTGCCAGTGTAGGCCGTCCCCACTTGTCCTGGCTGATGATCTTCCCGGAATAGATGGATGAAGACCAGCTGGCAGGCGTTTCACTCAGGGTGAAGCCAACCTTCTGTGGACAACTGAAAGCAGCTTGCACAACGCGGTCATCGTCAAGATTGACCACTGCCATGCCACGAGTGGATACATACTCAAACAACTCACCCTTGGCTTTCTGAACTTCGTCAATTCCGCCAAACTCGCCCAGGTGCGCCGAACCGATATTGGTAATCAGCCCGATTCCAGGCTGTGCGATTGCGCTCAATTCTTCAATTTCGCCGATATGATTCGCGCCCAGCTCCAGCACCACATACTTCTCGTCACCATCCAGGTTCAGGATAGAAAGCGGCAGACCGATGTGATTGTTGTAATTCTTGATATTTTTCCCGGTCTTACCTGCAGCGCTCAAGGCAGTCGCAATCATCTCACGTGTGGTTGTCTTGCCATTCGAGCCGGTTATAGCCACAACAATTGATCCAAGGGACTTGCGGACCTGCGTTGCCAGGCTCTGCAAACCAACCAGCGTGTCTTCCATGACAAAGACAGTATGGCCTTCGAGCAGGTCTTTTGATTTATCGTACCAGTTATAATTAACAGCTACAATCCCAGCCTTCTTGTCCTTCAATGCGGCTTCGACATAGGCATGACCATCACTGTTCTCACCAACCAACGCCCAGAACAGGCCACCCTCAACTACTTCACGGCTATCCTGGGTAACCTTCGGCAGGTTGTTATCCCAGTTCCCGAAGACTTCAATCTTGGCATCACGGAGGACTTTTTTACTGATCTTCATTATTTCACCTCCGCGACTGCATTGCGATAGTTCAACACCTCTTCACGATCATCGAAATGGTGACGAACGCCATTGACCTCCTGATAGGTTTCGTGCCCTTTACCTGCTATCAGAACTGTATCGCCAGGCTTAGCCTCATCAAGCGCAGCACGAATGGCCTCAAGACGATCAACCACAGCAGTCACTTTGTCACCCGTTGCGCCTTTAAGTACTTCTTCTACGATGGTGGCGGGTTCTTCTGTACGAGGATTATCGCTGGTAACAAACACACGATCCGCCAGCTCAACCGCAGCGCGTCCCATCTTGGGGCGTTTGTCACGGTCACGATCCCCACCGGCTCCGAACACAACGATCAACTGTCCTTGCGTCGCTGGACGAAGCGCTTCCAGCGCTTTCCGCAGGGCTTCCGGTGTGTGGGCGTAATCGATTACCGCTGTCACGTTTCCTTCGAGTGGCAGACGTTCCATGCGTCCACGTACCTGCGGAACATTTGCCATCCCAGCGACAATGGCATCCTTCGGAATTCCCAACGCCAGCATAAGGGATACACTACCCAGCACATTTTCCGCGTTGAAACGACCGATCAACGGCGCGTTGACAGTCAACTCACCGTAAACTCCGCCGACATGAATCTTCATACCACGCGCGGTTTCTTCTTCCAGCACTCCCCAGATATCGCAGAAAGGATTGAAACCGAAACCAACCGCTGGCACTGTGATCCCCTCCACCATGCGCAGCCCGTAATCGTCCAGGCTGTTGGTCACCGCACGGCTGTCGCTGTCCATGTTGTCAAAGAACTGCTTCTTGGCCTGGAAATAGGCTTCCATGGTTCCGTGCAGGTCGAGATGATCCTGGCTCAGGTTGGTGAAAAGTCCTCCAACGAAGTTGAACCCGGCCACACGGTGCATGTCGAGGGCGATGGAAGTCACTTCCATCACGATATGGGTTGCGCCCTTCTCGGCCCATTCGGCGATCCGTGCCACCAGGTCCGGCGCTTCCGGGGTTGTCAGCTTGCCATCTTCGATATCGTCTTCAAATTCCCAGCCGAGAGTCCCGATTCGCCCGACTTTCGCCCCGGCATGCTTCAGGATAGACTGCACCAGGATGCTGCAGGTGGTTTTCCCATTGGTCCCGGTGATGCCGATTATATCTACTTTTTCAAGCAATTTATAATGCAGCGCATGCGCCGCCAGCGCCATTCCCAGGCGGTCATTGTCCACAAGGATTGCTTCCACACCAGCCGGAACCGCATCTGGCTTAGAGGTCAGGATAGCGGCAGCGCCCTTTTCTATTGCCGTCGGAATGAACTTGTTTCCATCAGACTTTCCACCCACAACCGCACAGAACAGGTCACCCGGCTTTACCTTCCGGCTGTCATATTGCACACCGGTGATTTCAGCGTTTCCCTGCCCGGTCAATGTTGCGTTCTCAATCCGGGAAACTATCTCACGCAGCATCATTGCGCCTGCCCTCCCGGTTCGGTTGTGGTTTCCGGTTCATCTTTCTGGACTTCCGGTGTTGCTTGTGCCAGCCTGCGACGTTCCGCCGCTTTATGGTTCTGCTGTTTTTTACGTTCGCCTGTTTCGCCTGCATAGAGATGACAATCCGAACCGACAGCCAGGAATTCGCCTTGTGCCGGATTCTGCCATGTCACCGGGCCGCTCCCATCCACTACAGCACGAATTCCGATTCGTGAAAGCGTGGCTATGGCTTCTCGAAGATCGAGTCCGGACAGATCCGGAATCATCACACGCCCTTCCTGAACCGCACAGGGACCAAGCACGACCTGCACCGTAGCCCCTTCCAGCAGGGACGTTCCCGGCGGAATTCCCTGCCCGATTACCACGTCGCCTTCACCCAGCCATTCAGGCTTCAGGCCAAGTTTGCCAAGACTATTGTTGGCTTCTCGACGAGTCAGGGTTACCAGGTGAGGAACTTCTATTCCCTGGTAAGCCGGTTCGTGTTCATCCATATCCGGCAAGTCAGCCATCATGGCATCCTGCCGTGGCAGGATAACCAGCAAGCGCTCCATAACACTTTTGAAAACCGGGGCGGCAATAGAACCGCCATAGTAGATATTCCCCCGGGGATCATCGATCACCACCAGGCACAGGTACTCGGGATGTTCGGTCGGTGTCATGCCGATGAAAGAGGACACGTAACGGTCCTGGTAGTACATCCTGTTCTTGTGATCCACTTTCTGCGCCGTACCGGTTTTGCCCGATACGCGAATCCCTTCGATCTTTGCATTACCGCCGGTTCCGTTGATTACCGCTTCTTCCAGCATCAGGCGTAGCATGCGAGCAGTCGAGGGCCGCACCACCCGGCGAATCGGCTGCGGCTCACGCAATTCCGTGGTCCCGTCAGGATGAGTCACCGAAAGAACCAGGAGTGGCTTCATCAGCATGCCGTTATTGGCCACTGCGCCGTACGCCATGGCAAGCTGAAGCGCTGTAACAGTTATCCCCTGCCCGATGGACATATTGGCCTGGGAAACCCCACTCCACTTGTTCGGCGGAAGCAGAATACCGTTGGTCTCACCTGTCAATTCAATCCCGGTCTCTGAACCGAAGCCGAAATCACGGATCGCCGTGTAGAATTCCTTGGGCTCGAGACGCGCGGCCAGTTTTGCCGTACCGATGTTACTGCTCTTCGCCAGGACACCTTCCGCCGTCAGCCTGTCGTACGGGTGACTGTCGCGAATGACCCTGTCAGCTACCTGATAACGCCCATTTTCGCAATTGATCACTTCGTCAATCTTCATGCGATCCTGCTCAACCAACGCGGCAAAGGTGACAATCTTGAAGGTTGAGCCGGGCTCGTAGCCGTCGGTAACTACGCGGTTCTTACGTGCCAGGGCGCTGAAGTCGCCGGGATCGTTCGGATCGTACCGGGGGGTGGATGCCATCGCCAGGATCTCCCCGGTCGAAGGACGGGTCACAATGATCATCCCGTTTGCGGCATGGTATTTCTCGACCGCTTCTTCCAGCTCTTCCTCGGCAATGGCCTGGGCGTTCACATCGATGGAAAGAACAACCGTACCGCCATCCACCGCTTCCTGACGAGGATAATCCGGGTTGATCAACTGGCGATAGCTGCCGTATTTCTGAAGCACTTCCCAACCGGGTTCACCGGCAAGGACGGTTTCAAACTGATGTTCAATTCCACTACGGCCCTTGTTGTCTACATCGACAAAGCCGAGTACCTGACCGCCAACGGGACCGTAGGTGTACTCACGCTTGGTCTCACGCTGAATCACCAGTGAAGAATCGCCCAGCGCCGCAATCTGCTGCGCCAGGTGCGAACGAACCTTGCGTTCGATCCAGACAAATGAACGGCCGCCTTCGATCTGCGCACGTATGGCCGTGACCGGCTCTTCCAGAATCGTTGCCAGCTTCCTGGACAGGCCATTCACATCACGCACATCCGAGGGACGAACTCCTACCGAGTAGTAGTTCGGCAGGTTGGCAACCAGCTCATTGCCGCAACGATCCAGGATGCGTCCCCGGAGCGGTTCGATCGGCCTGCGGTTGCGGTACTGCTTTTCTGCCCGTTCGGTAAACTGCGAATGCTTGACCAACTGGATATCGCCCAACCGGAAAAGGATTGCGCCAGCAAGGATCAGCAGCCCGGAAAGAACCGTAAGCACCCGCCCCCGTGACATCGGCACAGGTAAAGTGGGTCTTGTGTTCCACCGGCGATCCAGCTTCATGGCGTTTCCTTCTCCTTCCGGGCCAACAGGTTTTGAGGTGGTGCGATTGTACTGCGATAGGCGTATTTGGCTTCCAGCGATTCACGGCTCCAGGTCGGCGGAACCGCATGTCCCGGCACCTTCACCCGGAGAGTTCTCGGAGCCTGACGGGGAAAATTCATCCCCATCGATTCCGCTATTTCCTGAATATTCGAGTACGAAGACAAACGCGCTTTTTGAGTTTCAAGGTCACGCACTTCATTGCGCAGCTCGCTTACTTCCGAACGCAAGCGATGAATGTTCCGTCCATAGGAAACCCGTGCAACGCCGATATACACACTTGCCACAGAAAGAACGAAACCAAGAATCAGCAGCATCAGCATGAACCCACGGGACGACTTCTTTACCGGCACACGTTGACTGGGCTTACGGTCAGCCGCACGGTAATAATCCCGGATAATGGTCTTTGAGGTCGACGGCTTGTTCATCGTATCCTCTCCGCTGCACGTACCCGGACACTGCGAGCCCGGACATTCTTTGCGATTTCGGCATCATCCGCCTGGATGGCCTTGCGTGTGATCGGCTTCAGGGTTGCGTTTTCCCCACCACAGGTACAAAACGGCTGATGCGGATCGCAGAAACAATCACGAGACTGCTGCGCGAAATAGCGTTTTACAATCCTGTCTTCCAGGCTGTGATAGGCCATGCAAACAATCCGGCCACCAATCGCCAGTCGTTGCTCGGCCAGTGGAAGCGCGTCCTTGATTTCATCCAGCTCGCCGTTCACTTCGATACGAATAGCCTGAAATACACGGGCGACTGTTTTCGCCTCGTCACGCTGTGGAACCGCCTGACGGAGCACATTTGCCAGCTCTGTCGTTGTATGAACCGGCCTCGCTTCCACCAGGCTGCGAGCAACCTTTTTCGACCTCGGCTCTTCGCCATATTGCGAAAGAATCTTCACCAGCCGGTGCAGGTCATATTCGTTCACGACATCGGCCGCAGTCAGTCCGCTACGACGGTCCATCCGCATATCCAACGGACCCTCTTCGCGATGACTGAATCCTCTTTCGCCGACATCCAACATGTGACTGGATACCCCGTAATCGAACAAAACCCCGGCGAGCGGTAAATGGTCAAAGATTTCACCAACCTGATCCAACTCGCCAAATGGGGAATGAACAACCGTAACCCGAGAATCTGACTCAAACCGCTGTTTCAACTGCCTGATGGCGTCACTGTCACGATCGAGAGCGATAACCCGTCCGTTTTCGTTCAATCGTCTCAGCAGTGCTTGGGTGTGGCCACCGCCGCCGGCGGTGGCATCCAGGTAGGAGCCGGACAAGTCATGAACCAGTAGATCCATCACCGGTTCGCACAACACCGGGTCGTGGGGACTCCACCCCACCCCGCTCATCCGAAAAACCCTTCCCCGATCGCTTCCTCGACCTGATCCCGCAAGTCCGTAACCTTCTCGATCATCGCATCTTCGCCCTCAAAGGAATCAGTCGGACGAATCTCGAAATAGGTTCCGGCGCCCAGCAGGATGACCTCTGCTTTGCCCGGATCTTCTGTGCCGGTTACCACCTTGCGCAAACGGGGCGAAAGCATGAGGCGATTCTGACGGTCTATACGAACACGCTGTGAAGTGCTGTAAAGAGCTCGCAGGTATTCCCGCTTGACTTTCGCACTCACAGGTTGTTGCTTGACAAACTCGATGTATTTTTGCCATTCTTCATCAGGGCGGACTTCCAGGTACCCCTCCTTGTGCGGGGTGACCATCATGTCTGCCGCGAGGATCTCCGGGGGCGCATCACGCCTGAATGCCGCCGGGATTACCAGACGGCCTTTATCGTCAAGGGTGTTTTGATGGGTTTCGTAGAAGTAACTCACAATCCCGCCATCGTGAACACGATTGCACTCCCCGTGCGAGTCGATGGAAGCATGCGAAGCGTGAAAAGTATCGCCCTGTCCAATCCGGCGACCTGTCTTCTTCCACCTCGATCACTCATTCCGAAGTTCGCTCCACTTTGCCCCACTTCGCTCCCTTTTCGCCCACAATGTAACCTTCTCACCCCAGTTTGTCAAATACTAATACCCTTATATATGAAATTAAACATTTGTTCAGTAAAGACTTAGACAGGTTTGCACCTTAAAGAAAATCAATAGCTTGCAAAGGCTATTCTGTGGCTATTTTTCATCATCACGTCTCTCTGTGCGAGACTGGAGAGACGGTGGTTGGAAATGGAGCGATTTCTCGGGGTTGCGCTTTTTATCTCGCATTTCACTTGAATGGTTTTTTGCATCATTCCCTTTCGTTCCACCAGCGAACACACATTCTCAGCAAAGAACCCGCTTACGTCTTGATTTTTCTCAAGTGAGCCTTTCCGGTTGCGTGAAAAGCATTATCGGACTACTTTTGACCTTTACCGTAACGCTTCACTCATCTTTCCAGGGAGGAAAGCTTCGTATGATGCAATCCGGTGACTCGAGTCGTGAGACCTGGGGCAGTAAATTCGGTTTCGTTCTGGCGGCTGCGGGGAGCGCCATCGGTTTAGGTAACATCTGGCGATTTCCTTATGTAGTCGGCGAAAACGGTGGTTTCGCCTTTCTCATTGCCTACCTTGCCTGCGTTGTTGTTGTCGGATTGCCCATCATGGGGGCAGAAATCGCTTTGGGGCGCGCCAGCAAGCGTAATCCGGTAGGAGCGTTCAAGGCCCTGATGCCAAAAAGCGCCTGGTGGATTGTCGGCGCGATCGGCATTCTAACCGGTTTTATTATCCTGTCTTACTACTCAGTGCTTGCCGGGTGGACGCTGTTCTATCTCAAGCAGTCCGCAACGGGCGAAATCCTGCTCCCCACCATTGCCGGTGACATCATTTCAGCCGTGACACTTGTTTCGCAGGGAATACATATTCAGTTCGGTCAGCATATGACAGGTTCCCTGTTCACCGGCTTTGTCAGCAACTCAGGCCTGGTGGTGTTATTTCATCTCATATTCATGCTTTTGTGCCTGTTGGTGGTTGGTCAGGGCGTTGAAAAGGGCATTGAAAGGTATTCCAAGATCCTGATGCCAACCCTGCTGGGATTACTTGTTCTGTTGATTTTCCGTTCTGTGACCCTCCCGGGTAGCGCTGAGGGGTTGGCATTCCTGTTCAAACCTGATTTTTCAAAGCTTACGTTTGAAGTGATCCTGCTGGCTATGGGACAGGCCTTTTACAGTCTCAGCCTTGGCATGGGCGTAATGATCACCTATGGTTCCTACCTGGACCGGAACACAGACATTTTTATCAGCGCCGGATGGGTAGCGGGACTGGATGCATCTATCGCCGTCATGGCCGGCATTGCCATCTTCCCCGCCCTGTTTTCTGTCGGGCTTGCCCCGTCAAGCGGGCCGGGATTGACCTATATCGTGTTGCCGGCAGTATTTGGTGAGTTGCCTTTCGGTTCATTCCTCGCAACACTTTTCTTCCTGTTGTTGACCATTGCCGCTGTAACATCTGCCATCAGCCTGTTGGAAGTGCTGGTTAGTTTTGCCACGGATGAATGGCACTGGAACCGTAAACGCTCCACCATCATCATGGCCATTGTAGCATTCCTGTTGGGCATTCCCTCAGCCATGAGTTTTGGAGCGTGGGGTGATAAAAAACTGTTCGGTCTGAACTTCTTTGACTTTGCCGATTTCCTCAGCGCCAATGTGCTGCTTCCTGTTGGTGGAATCATGATCGCGCTGTTTGTCGGATGGGCTTGGGGAGCGAAGAAGGTTAAAGCAGAAATTAAGGACGGCAACGAAAAACTCAGCCTGTTCTCGATTTGGATCTGGATGGTACGGATTGTAGCCCCGATTGCCACCCTGACCATCCTTCTCACGAAATGGTTATAGTAAGAGCAGTTAGCTCAAAGGGCTCACTCAATAGATGAAGCAATTCTCTCAACAGGAGCTATACGGAGAAGTTAGCAACTTCACACACTCCAATTTGCCATAAGACGAGATAGAAGCTCTTGTTAACACTCGATTATTCATTTTCTTCTTAAACCTTTCAGCTCAATCAACTCGTATATCTCCAATTGCTTTTTGAAAACACATTAAGACATTGAACCATACAGAAGAGATGTCATGCAAGCACTCATCGACAAAGCTTCGAGTATTATGGGGATGGTCATCATCCTCCCGTTGATCGGAACCGGTATTTACCTCACGATTCGCCTGAAACTGGTTCAGATGCTTCATTTTGGGCATTCCTGGCGAGTTATTGCAGGGATCTATGACAATCCGGATGATGAAGGCGATATCAACCACCTTCAGGCTCTTTCGGCTGCCTTGTC
Organism: bacterium; assembly: GCA_963669175.1. Taxonomy (GTDB): domain Bacteria; phylum Electryoneota; class Electryoneia; order Electryoneales; family Electryoneaceae. The sequence continues at coordinate 2,518,112 of OY769902.1, read as the reverse complement.
CGCTACAATCGGTATCGGGAACATTGCCGGTGTCGCCACGGCAATCTACTTCGGTGGTCCGGGCGCCCTGTTCTGGATGTGGGTAACAGCTTTCCTGGGTATGGCCACAAAATTCACTGAGGCCACCCTCGCCATCAAATATCGCACTATTCATAAGGATGGCAGTTCTTCCGGCGGCCCGATGTATTACATCCAGCGTGGACTGGGTGAAAACTGGAAGCCGTTGGCTATTCTCTTTGCGTTCTGTACCATTATCAGTTCATTTGGTTCCGGAAATACAGTGCAGGCTTTCACAGTCAGCGATTCATTCCTGCATGATTTCGGCATCCCGAAAGTGGCCACAGGGATTATCCTGGCTCTCCTGGTCGGCATGGTCATCCTTGGTGGGATCAAACGTATCGGCCTTGTAGCCAGTCGGCTGGTGCCCTTCATGGCGGCCGTATACATCCTCGCTTCCCTTTATGTTTTGATCACGAATTATGCTGCGATTCCCTCCGCATTTGCAGTGATCGTAAAATCCGCTTTCACTCCTCAGGCCGGAACCGGTGGTTTCCTGGGTTCCACATTCATGATGGCCCTGTTGTGGGGCGTGAAACGTGGCCTTTTCTCCAACGAATCGGGGCAAGGCAGCGCCCCTATCGCCCATGCTGCAGCCAAGACAGACAAGTCCGTTCGTGAAGGTACCGTCGCCATGATCGGGCCGTTCATCGACACACTTGTCATTTGTACCCTGACCGGTTTGACCATCATTACTTCGGGTGTGTATACAAAGCATTTCCCCACAGAGCTGGAGCTGGGTGACATCCAGATCATCCAGAGAAATACCCAACCCACTCCCAGCATGGATGGTATCCAGGTCACCACGGAAGCAATTGCGCAGGATAACATCTCGATCCATGACGGAAAGCTGGTTAATCACGACATCCTTCATGGACAGGGTTTCCTGATGGGGCATGTCTTCGAAACCTGCGATGAAAACGGTGACTGGCATCCTGTTGCTGAAGGTGAATTGGTTTTCAAGGAAGATGAAGCATCGAAAGAACAAAGGCTGGTATTATATACTCCCAGCGGGCATGATGAAGATGTCAGAGTAACAGGCAACACCCTCTTAAACGGATCGTTGTTGACCTCAATGGCATTTGAAACTGCATTGCCGGGAAAATGGGGCGGGTACATCATCACGTTTGGGGTTTTCCTGTTCGCCGTTTCTACAGCGATTTCCTGGAGTTATTACGGGGACCGCGCAACCATATACCTGTTCGGTGAAAAAGGCCTGATTGTATACCGGCTGGTGTTTGTCGTTGTACTGTTTATCGGCGCTAATCTGAAATTGGAAGCGGCGTGGGGATTCGGGGATGTTGCCCTTTCCTTCATGGCTATCCCAAACCTGATCGCCCTGCTCTTCCTGGCCAAGAAGGTTCAGAAATGGAAAGAAGAGTATTTCAGTATGGAACAGAAACCTTTCCGGAAAGCGCATTTTTAGCCGAAGTGCAAGACTCCGATTCAATACCTTTTATCTATATAAGCAACGCCACCGGATCCGGTGGCGTTGCTTATATAGCTATTCAACGATGCCTCTTCGGAAGCAGTATTGAATGATCTTGTAGTCAGAATCCAGGCCTGTTTTCTCGGCAATCCTCGCGCGATACGTTCGCACAGTACCATTTTTAATATCAAGCGCGTTAGCAATTTCTTTAACTTCCTTGCCGCTTGCAATCATGTAGAAAACCTCGAATTCCCTTGCTGACAGTTTTTCATGTGGTGACAGCAGATCAGGATTCTCGATCATTAATCGAATTCGATGAGTGAGTTCAGAACTCCACCAGGTTCCTCCGGTATGCAGGTTACGAATAGCATCGGGCAACTTGGTCAGATCGCCGTCCTCTTTTGTCAAATACCCTTTGGCGCCAGCCTGAAAACAAGCGATACCAAACTGGAATTCTTCTTTTCCGGTATAGACCAGAATAGGCAGAGTAATGCCCGCCTGTTTGATATCAATCAGCAGTCCCAACCCACTCCTGTCCGGCATGATAAGGTCCAGAATCAAGATATCAAAGGATTCCCTTTTGAGTTTTTCCAGGGTTTCCTTGCAAGTACGGCTGGTCCCTGCTACTCGAATATCTCCCGTTCTGTTGAGTATTGTCTTCAATCCTTCGCGAACGACCAGCATGTCATCTGCGACAAGTACATGAATCATCTATAACTCCTGTTTTCCCCCATTTCAAAATATTTCAAAAGGGATTCACAAACAAGGTATAGAAATAAAAAGCGGCCACATCCGTGAGAGAACATCTCTCGTGAATGTGACCGCAGATTAGTTTGAGTTAAACTTAGAATTTCAACAGAACCATGCTGTTTCTCTGGTCAGTCTCCGCCAGCAGAAGGTTCCGTAATGCTGACCATTCTTCACCAATATAGTTACTCTGGCGAAGTTCCAGCTTCCTGGTGATCACAAGGACATCACCATCCATTTCACATTTAATGGTGAATTTACCTGCCAGGTTATCCAGAATTACATCTTCCGGCTTATAAACGATTTCGCCATGTCCAACTTCCAGCCGTACCTGTACTGTCTGTGTCAGGGCGCCCGGAAGGAATACGGTTGAACCACGTTTTTCATCGTAAAGATGCACGTCTGAAGGAAGCCTGTCAATAATGCCACCCTTCGGTTCACCGAAATGCACCGGAATACGTCCGAACTCGTCCGCATCTTCAACAGAAGCGCTGAATTTGAAACCGGCTTCTACCGAGAAACGGTCAAATGTCAACGGGCTGAAGTTCTCCACGTCACTGCCGGAAAGAACCCCGCCGACGACCTTGCCGACATACTTTTCAGCTTCGCCCTTGAAGCCTTCCATGGCATCATAGGCGCACATCCCGCCAGCAGCGGCATAATACCCGGCGCCATACCATTTATCGGAATCATGGCAGAAGGAAAGCGGCAGCGTGACTGTCAGCGAGTTTTCTTCACCCTGGCCGGACCAGCGGACTACCGGTGTCGCATCTCGGCTGGGCAGCCAGACACTACGGCCGAATATCGGTGAAAGACCGTTAGACAGTTTGCAGCGTTCCGCGTCGAAGTAAGCTTCCAGGCCTTTGCCGCTTACCCATACGCCCGGTGCATCCATACGTGCCACTGTCGGCGCTTCACCGTTTACGTCCGTGTAGGTATTGCTGCGGAACATCGGGAAAACCTCAAGACCGGCTTCTGTGAACAAAGCCCCGGCCAGAACGGTACGATCCAGCGCATGCCCGTATGCGGTTTCCCACGTTTGCTGCGCGCTGCGTGGGTTTTCCATCCAGAACTGCCAGTCGTAGGTTACCGGACGAGTGTTCCGGTCAACGAAGGCTGCAATCGCTTTGGCTTTGGCGATATCGTTGGAGGCATATTTTACCAGGTTGGCGACACTGTCCTTCACATCCTGTTCCAGTGTCATGGCGCCAGTCCACACCTTGTTCAGGTGATCGCCGAAGGCCTGCCAGGAACTCCAGGTTGACCAGGCAACGTACGGTGTGCAGGTTGCCATATCCGCGATATTCGGCATGCGACCTTCCGCTACCGGCCCATGGGTCCAGGTCCAGGTCTTGATATTTCCGGATACGCCTTCTTCGGCATCGGCAACATCATCAGATGTCTCGAACCTTGCCTTGGTGCTGCGTGGTGCGGAGAAGCTGAATACACTCTTTACCACCGGATCGCTAGCCGTTAAGAAACGAAGCCCGTCAGCGCCACCACGGAAAGGCTCCTTGTCTTCGATGACATACGCTGTTTCCATGATGCAGGGAAGCTCAATCCCGTCGTGCAGCAGCATGATTTCACGCATATCCTGGTAGTCGTAAGCTTCCGCCACCGCAAACGGCAGGGTTTCCACACGGCTGGTATAGCGAATGGTGTCGCCACCGGTGTTGGTGCCGGGATCTTCCCACCACTTGTTTTCACGCCAGGTACGCAGCGACAGGGTTTCGAAGGTTGTGCGTGAGTCATCGTAAGGAATACGAAGATCAGCATATTCGTCAATCGCGTACTCGGAACTGATCCAGACAATCTGGTGTATGGTTGTCCGGCAACGTCCATCTTCGAGCCATTCCACGGACTGCTTGTCAAGCAGGATGACCGCGTCCTGGTCGGCATGACGTTGATCCGGGTTAAACTTGAAGGTATTCTCGGCGACTATCATCAGCTCGCCGATATCGTAAGCCTCATCGTAGGATACCGGCTGCGCCAGTACCAGGTTACCGCACATGAGTGTCAGGACTGCGGCGAACAGAAGCGTTGAAAGTTTTCTCATCGCGCACCTCCTTTCTCAATGCGGTATACTTGATCGGACCAGTCTCCAATAGCCTCCATCACCTTGTAGAATCCGGGGAATTGATCCGGTGGGATCTGACGTCGTTTGACCTTGGCCTGCATATGCACGGTCATACCTTTTTTACGGCTGGTTTCACTCCATCCCTTGAAGGACGCGAAGGTCTCATCCAGCTCTTCCGCCATCGGTGTATCGGCCAGGCTGTACCCCTTTGGCAGCGAGATGTTTTCTTCCGCGTCAACATACTGGGTATAATAAAGGAATACATCGGTGGTACGTTCTTCATCCCAATGCGTTTCAGCCGCACGGAACAAATAGGTATGACCGGGGATAACCTGCATCATCGGACTCTTGAACTCAAAACCGTCTTCAATCGGAAGCGCAAACTGAGGCACACGGTAGCTCATCTCCACCCACATGCCACGGCTGAAGTCTTCCAAGCCGTGATACTTCCAGGAAACATTTTCGATCTTGTCACTGATAGGTGCAAGTATACTGCCCAGATAATCCTGAAGTGAAGTAAGCTTACGGTTCACAAGACGGTGCAGACGTGAATCCAGCGCCCCTTCCCCATCAAAGCGGAAAGAACCTTCCAGGGTGCCATCTTCAAGGATTTTCGCCGTGTGCTTGACATGCAGCGGCGATTCGTTCGGCGGACTGTAGGCGATGGTGTCCATGTCCTCGCCTTCAGGCGTGCCGATCAGGTAGTTCTGTTCGGTCTCAAGACGTGACCAGATATTATGGTTGTAAGGCACCCAGGTAGGATCGTACATCTCAAATCCACTGCCATCTGCCTTTCGCAAGGCGCAGACACTGTGGTTGAACTGGTCGGCCGGGAGGTCTTCGATACGGCTTCCGGCCATGGTCATGGCTGCGTAGCTGTCCATGTTGGCAGCGCGCATCATCGTAATCAGCATGGATGCGATATCCTTGCAGACACCATGACGTTGTTCAAACACCATTGTCCCGGCATGAAGGGTGAAACCTTCACCGGCGCCCATGGTCTGCCCACTGTAGCGGATGTTCTGCGCTACCCAGTGAACCAGCGCAAATGCTTTCTGTTCTTCTGTGCCGTTGCTAATCCCGGCTTCGGCGAAGATCTCATTTACCTTGTCGATAATCGCTTGATCCGGGTCGAACTGGTTCTGGTTTACGCCGAAGAACCAGCGGCTTTTCGCTTCCCAGCTTTCGGCTGTGGACATGACAACCTTGGTGCCGTAATCCGCTTGATCAGGCTGGCGAGGTTCATGTACCGTGGGAGCAATATCAAAATCCCACCATGCATAGTACGTGCTGTCAGCGGTGTAACGAACACTGCTGTAGACAGTGCCGTTGTATACTTCAGCCTGTAGCCTGCGGTCTTCGCCATTGCCTTCACGCTTACGTGGCATCACCAGCATGTACTTCTTTTCCAGGGTCGGCACATCTGCCTCGAACAGCACGATATCGAAGTATTCGCCACGCATTGGCGGGATGTACTTGTCATCGCTTGGAGCGCTGTTATCGAGCAACGCGTACGTATACCCCTTCTTGAAGACCTTGATCTCAATGCCGTCGCCAGGGTACAACCTCGGCAATTGCAGCGCCTGCATCCGGTCCGACCAGTAAATGGAGCGTTGTGGCGCAGGGAGGTCATGTACGGTAGTGATATCAACCGGAATCTTCTCGCCATTACGGATGATGTTCACTTCCTCAACCCGGACAAAGCTGGATTGCGGATCGTAATTCCAGCGCAGCACGGAAAGATTCTTTGCGCCTTCCGGTGTTAATACCTTATAAAGGATATAGCTGTCAACATAGGTAACACCGGTGTCCTTCATCCGGTTGATCGCTTCATCCTTTACAATCAGGTAATCCGCATCGTAATCATCCGCACAACCTGCCTGTTCAATCAGGTCAATTGCAGTCAGCGGTGGGGTTTCGCCCGGAGGCAGGTTTTGCGCCAGGGCAATGATGGGAAGTAGCGGCAGCACCAGCAACAGTAATGACCGCCACAGCTTTTTAGATCGTTCCAAAATTCCCTCCATCTTGCGTATGTTGATCGGTATGGTATCTTTTCACATGGAATCAACTGAGGATAGACGGCAAAATAGGATGCAAGCAAATAGGATACAAGAGAGTATAGTGGCTCATGGCAGGTTCTTCAAGAGCCTCGCTCAACTGTAAATCTAGAATTCTTCGTCCTTTTTCCTTATTATGGGTTTCGCTTACGTAAGATACATACAAGACATAAATGGTCAATTTCTTTTCAAAAGTAGTTCGTCGCCATCGCCCCTTCAGGATTGTCATCGTTTGTACGGCCAACCGTGCACGCAGTCCCTATGCTGTTTCCCGGCTCGAGTCGCTGCTACTGGACGAGTGGTTTTTTAACGGAAATTCACCCCGGAAAGATACCATCCCCTTCCAGATTCTTGGCGCAGGCATTCATACCATGAAAGGGTCTACTCCGCTGCCTGAGATCAACAGGGTCGCCTGGGAACGAGCGTTGGATATCCGGGGATTCGTTGCCGTGCCATTCAACATCAAGATGGAACGTCAGGCTGATCTCATCCTTACCATGGAAAACCGACACACTGAAAGGGTCATGGAGCGTTTTCCAAGAACCCGCGGACGTGTTTTCCGTCTGACCGACTTTAAACGCAATGGTGATCCCAACCCGCTCGGCGATATTCCGGACCCGACCATCGGGAGTGATCGTACTTTCCGTGAAATTGCCGATATCATTGATTTGGAAATCGTGCGTGTCTTTCCGCACCTCATGAAGATTGTCGGATTGTAATTCGCTCCCTGTCCGACTTGCCCCTCCCCCTTTCCTTTATGCTATTTTACTGGTAACAGGTTATCTCTGCCGTCAAATGCCTGATCCAGGCGCTACTTTCTATACGCGCTTTCCTTGACTGCCGAAAATCAGGGTCACATGCTTTGTCTGACTGTTCAGGAGTGGAGGGACTCATGGCACGTCTTTCGACAACCTTTATTACGCTGATACTCATCTTCATTACAGTATCTTCGGCTTGCGCAGGAAGTATCAGCCCTGCTCTGCAACGGGCGCTTCAAACAGCGCAACCTGAAGAGCTGGTCCCTGCCTATATCCTGATGCGTGAACGTCCTGATCCGGAATACCTGTCATCTCTCGTGAACCACCTCACCCGCAACGACCGTTCCGCTATTGTCTGGCATGAGCTTGATAAGCTGGCCAGGCGGAGCCAGGCGGACCTGCTTTTTTACCTGGGAGACATGGAAGCAGCGGGGCGTGTCGCGGAGATTGAGAGTATCCGCATCTGCAATGGGATTGCACTTCGTGCCGATCCTGAAGTCCTTCAACAGATCGCACAACGTGAAGATGTGTACCAGGTCAACGACAACGCTCTGCGCACTTACCCGGTTGAGGAACCGGTTGTCTGCGACGATCTGGATGAACTGGATGAACCAAGCTGGAACCTTGAACGTATTGGCGCGGTTGAAGCGCGGCGTGACGGCTATACCGGTGCAAGAATCCTGGTTGCGATCATCGATACCGGTGTCAACTGGGATCACGATGATATGATTAACCATCTTTGGGACGGCGGCGAAGAATACCCGTGCCACGGCTGGGATTTTTTCGATGACGACAATGACCCTACCGACACCGATGGTCATGGAAGCTCAGCGGCAGGGATTCTTTGTGGTGATGGCAGCGCGGGCGATACGACAGGCGTTGCCCCGGGAGCGACATTGATGGTCCTGCGTGTTCGCAGCAATCTCGGTTCCGGTGTCGTGACAGATACATGGCTGGCGCAGGATTTTGAGCTTCAGCACGGCGTTGATGTTTCCAGTATGTCACTTGGCTGGGGGAATCCTAACCCGGAGGATCGTCCTGTCTGGCGAAATAATTACAACACACTTCTCGCAGGCGGGATTATCAGCGTGAAATCAGCCGGCAACAGGAGTGACATTGATCCGCCGGGTTCCATCTCGGTTCCCGGTGATGTACCGTCACCCTGGCGTCATCCCTCAGAGACTGAACAGGGTACGCGAAGCGGCCTGATTACCATAGGCGGCACCACGCAAAGCAACGAGGTTCTGGCAGCTTCAAGCCGTGGTCCCGTTACCTGGCAGACAGTTGATCCGTTTTTTGATTATCTGCTGGACGATGTACATGACGGCCTGATCAAACCTGACCTCGGAGCGCCGGCATCCAGCGGCAGAACCATTGCGCGAAACAATGACCAGGGATATACCACTTTCGGCATGACCTCCATGGCCTGCCCGCATGGCGCTGGAGCCTGCGCCCTGTTGTTGTCCAAGAACCCGGACCTTACCCCGGTTGAGCTGGATTCTCTGCTTGAAACCTACGCGGTTGACCTTGGCGACGAGGGCAAAGACAACACGTTCGGCGCGGGGTTGATTGATGTCATCGCTGCGCTGGACGCGATCCCGGTTCCCATGGGAACCCTGAGTGGTACCGTTATTGACGTGAACACGGGCGAAGGTATGGAAGGTGTACGGGTGGAGATGGTTCAGCGCCCCAGACGTCATGCCTATACCGATGCCGATGGACACTACTCTTTCGAAGCGCAAACCGGCGGCTATTCTGTCCGTTTTATAATCCCCCCCCTGCCGGAAGTAATTGTCAATAATATCAATATTTCTGAAGGGCAGACAGCCAATGCCAATGCGGAAATCGCAGGGGCTTTGATTGAAGTTGAACCGGAAAGTCTTGAAGCTCATTTCTATGACTACTATCCTGAGGAGACAATCGAGAATCTGGAAATCTCAAATCCGGGTTCTTCACAACTTGAAGTAGCACTTTCAATCTCCTCAGTCGCAAATGACACGTTTGATTTTCTGGAAGTATTGTACCAGGAAGACGTTGTACTTGATTCAGCGGTTATTCGCGGTATCGATTGCAGCCGATCCTATATCTCTAATTTTGCCATGGGATATGAAAATGGACCGGATTACATCAATATAGCAGGTCGCATGTTTGAGCTTCCCGACTATCAAACCTGGCCGCTGGGCGGAAAGGATATGACAAACAATGGATGCTATTCGTATGCATTGACCTCCTTTGGATTGTTCGGTGTGTACTTGTATGATTATAGCCGTACAACCGAAATAAACCTGGAGACACCACTTCGCGCAGTCTGCGAAATTGATTCTCCCGGCTACAGGGGCGGTCGAGACTTGTTCTGGGGAATTCAGGAGAACGGCATACTTGTTCGATTTGATGATACTGGAACAATCCTGACGCAGCATGATCTCGATCTGTACATAGACGGCCTTGCCTGGCTTTGGGGCGATCCTGACGGGTACCCGCTTTATATGGTGGGTTCCACAACGGATAGTGTCAGTAACAGACTTTACAAGTACAGTCCGTTTACACATGACATCATCGATTTGGGACTCCTACCGGAAGTGGATGATGAATTCAATGTTATTGACCTGACTGTGATTGAACAACGCCATGATGACTTTCCAATGCAATTCATCCTTGCAGGTTTGCTTCAAAGCGAAACGGATTCCATACCGTGTCGTTTGCAATACTGGAACCTGGGTGTGTGGTTTCCCTGGGCAAGCCTGGGAACCAGTCACCTAAGCCTTGCACCGGATGAATCCGCTACTGTTCCGATCACCTTCTACTGCTTTGATTTACGCAACTCCTGGGGCAAAGTACTGTTGGAACACAACACCCTGGAAATGGAAACTGAAATCTCGCTTCATGTCAGACACCATACTCCGGTTGAAGAGATAAAGAATACAACATCACTTCCTCAAACCTGTATCCTGAATACTCCCTGGCCGAATCCGTTCAACTCGGTCACTCGTATCCCCTATTATCTGCCCGAGACAGCGGATGTACGCATGGTTGTCTATGATATCCTGGGACGTGAGGTCACCACGCTGATCAACCGGCAGGTGACATCCGGCTATCACGATGTGCTGTTCACAACGGAAAGCAACATCGCCAGCGGCATCTATTTCATCCAGATGAGGGTGGAAGGACACGGGATATACACGCAACGGATGGTGTATTTGAAGTAAAGACGCGCTTCCTGGCGGAAAATGGGGACTGCTACTCTTTTCCGCTTGTATAGAAGTAGACAATTGTGAATTACGCATGCTGTCTGTGAGTAATACATAACCGCGGCCTCAGGAATAAGCGGAAAAGGTAGCTGTACCGACATTTTCCAACTTGGGATCAGTGGAATACTCACTGACAACGATGAAGTGGGAATTGAATCACTTGCGGCTCGGGCCACCCAGTCTTGGCATCAATTGGAATACATGCGAAAAATCTGGTACAGTTACCTTTTCATTAATAATGGTTTGAGTGTCCTGTATTCGAAGACATGAAAAGGTAACAGTCCCATTTTTCGCGTCAGTGCGATCCCCGGTCATGCTCGGGGATGACATCAAAAGGCAATGGTTCAGCAGTATAGGGCAATAACCTCAGCGGCAAAAGGCAGTATCATAGAGGTAAAAGGCAGTATCTCAGCGATAAACTGAAACCGCTTTCGAACATAACCTTATCCGATCAGGAGCTACTCCTTTTTCTATCCTTCTCTTCGGCCTATATTCGGGATATTTGGGAATTGACCATTCAAGGTGCGCAGCAGTCCGATTGAACAAAAGACAACAGCTATCCTGAATCGTCTCCAGTTTACACAACCAACGATACGTACCGGGAAAACAACCATGCCGACATTACGTGTTGATAACATACTGTTAGATGGGAAGAAGACTAGCATCTTCTGCCATGACGGAAAAATTACGGCGATTGGTGAAGAGCTGGCCGCAGATGAGGTTTTTGACGGTCATGGAATGATCGCCCACCCGCCCATGAACAACGCTCACACCCACGCCGCCATGACGTTGTTTCGTGGCAACGGAGATGACCTTCCCCTTATGGAATGGTTACAGAATCGTGTCTGGCCCTACGAAACCAGGATTCAGGCGGAAGAGATTTATTGGGGCACAAAACTGGCCATGCTCGAGATGATCCGTTCAGGTACCGTATTCTTTAACGATATGTACTGGGATCTGCGTGCAGTGGCAAAGGCCGTTGACGAAATGGGCATGAAAGCCTGCCTGTCTGCTGTATTTCTCGACATGGACAACCCGGAACAGGCGAAAAAACAACGCGAACTGAACCAACGTCTTTACGAGGAATCCTCGCAATACTCAAACCGTATTCAGTTTGCGGTTGCGCCGCATGCCATTTATACGGTTTCAGGTGATTCACTTCGCTGGGCGGCTGAGTTTACGGCAGATAAGAACATTCCGCTGCACATCCACCTGTCTGAAACAACACAGGAAGTCAGCGACTGCCAGGCGAAACATGGGCTGACTCCGGTCGTATATCTCCAGACCCTGGGTTGCCTGTCGGAACGGATGGTCGCGGCCCATACGGTAAACCTGACCGATGAGGATGTTGAGTTACTGGCGGCGAACCGTGTCCTTTGCGCCCACAACCCGATCAGCAACATGAAACTGGCCGTCGGTGGCGCATTCCCCCATGCCCGACTGCAAAAAGCCGGAGCCCGGATGGCATTGGCTACGGACGGGGCAGGTTCAAACAATAACCTGGACATGTTCGAGACCATGAAGGTCGCGGCGCTACTGCAAAAGCAGGTTGATGTCGATCCCACCGCACTGCCCGCAACAGAAGCCATTCGCATGGCTACTGAAGCATCGTCCGAGTTCTTCGGCTTGAACAACCATGAGATCAAGGTTGGCGCTGCTGCGGACTTCATCCTGATTGACCAGAACCGTCCCGAGATGGTGCCGCTTCACAACCTGACCAGCCAGCTCGTATACGCTGCCGGTGGTTCTGTGGTGGACAGTGTTGTTTGTGATGGCGCGTTGCTTATGCGGCATCGCGAAATCGAAGGCGAAGAGGAGATTATCGCTCATGCTCGGGAGTCGGCGGTGATCATGTTCGACCGTGTGGATAAATCGGCCTGATCCCTTGCAATCAGACGCCTTAACAGTGCATGTTCCGGTATGAGTGTGTCCATGCTGCTAAAAGACAAAGTTGGAGCGTTACGCTCGATCAACATCTTTGACGAAACCCACGATAATGTTTCGTCACCGTTCTCACGAGTACTCATTCGTGTGGTCCGTTTTATTGTGATAACGGCACGCGAGTTCATCGCCGACCGTCTGATGCTACGCAGCATGGGGCTGACTTACGCTACCCTGTTATCGTTAATCCCGCTGCTGGTCATTTCCTTCAGTGTTTTCAAACTTTTTGGCGGGTCCAAGTGGTTCGATGAATCAATTCGCCCGTTCATTCTGGCGACCCTCGCCCCGGGCAGTGGCCCGAAGGTTGTTGAAACGATTGAACAGGTCATCGACAACGCAGGCAGCGCTACCCTCGGCGGGATTGGTGTGGTCATGCTGGTTGTGGCTGTCTATGCCATCTTCTCCGGGATTGAATCCACCTTTAACAGCATTTGGGGCATCAACGCCAAAACTGGTGGATTAAAACGTCTGCCGGTTTACTGGGGACTGGTTACAATCATTCCAATTTTTATCGTCGGTTCCTTTGCCGTTTCAACTTATATACGCGCCTTACCCATGGTTCACCAGGCAGTAGAGCGAATAACCTTTGCCCAGTCATTATTAAACCAGTTGGTACCGTTTCTGCTGGTCACATTGAGCTTCTTCCTGTTATACCGGTTTCTGCCGAAGACCTCTGTCCGAAACCGGGCAGCTCTGCTCGGCGCTATTGTAGCCGGTGTGTTATACGAAACCGTGAAGCAGGGGTTCATTGCCTATACCGGACGTCTGGTTCAGTACGACGTCATCTACGGTTCCATGGCAGTGCTTCCCCTGATCCTGATCTGGATCAATCTCGCCTGGCAAGTGCTGCTCATTGGTGTCGAGATCAGTTTCGTTACACAGCATTACTCCCTCCTGCTCACCAAGAGAAAGAACTATACTTTCTCACGGAACCAGCATGACGCGCTGGCTTATCTTATGCTGACCGAAGCGACCTCCGCTTTTCGTGGTATCAGGCGTGATGTGATGCTGGGCGAATGGAGCGCACGGTTCAGTGTTCCTCCGAAAGTTGCAGAAGAAATCGCGGAAAAACTGCGTTGTGGTCATTTGATCCAAAGGGCCGGCGATAATGAGATGACGATTCTCTTGTCGCGAGATCCGGCGACTATCTCATTGCAGGAAGTGGACGATGTCCTTGCCGGCGCGTCGGGAACTGAATGGGAATGGCCGGGTGAAAAGACATGGATATGGCTGAAGAAATGGATGCGGAAACGTAGCGAAGCCTCACGTCGTGCGGCCGGGATTGAAACACTGGAAGATATAATCAACGAACTGGAAAGCCGGATCAATCCCAAAAAGCGTGAAAAAGCGCTGGAAGAGCATTACAACGGAAACGGACAGAACGGGAAATAGACCTGATGAAGTTTGCCAACCTTGTCTTAATCTACAAAAAAGAGATTCTGGATATTCTGCGTGACCGTCGCACCCTGCTGTCCATGATCGTAGCGCCACTGGTTACCATTCCACTGGTGTACCTGGTCATGGGTCTGGTGATGACCAAGAGCATGGAAGACCTGGAATCGCGGACCTACACAGTCGGTGTCATCAACGGTAACTATTCACCCGCTTTGGTTCAGAAGCTGCAAATGCTTGCGCCCAATACCACGGTCCAGGATTTTAACCCGGCCCAGGAAGATGCCGCGCATATGCTGCTGGCAGATGGCGCGTTGCAGGTATTGCTGATTCTGCCGGAACGTCCGGTCGGTATACTTGAATCGACCAGCGACCGTCTGAAACTTTACGTAAACAAAAGTGATGACCAGGCATTAATCGCCAGGGAACGGGTTGAAGACGCTCTGGAGCTGATCCGGCAGGAGATGTCCAAGCAGAAGCTGGACGCCATCGGCGCGCCGCAAACCATACTCGAGCCCTTCCAGTGGTCCATTATTAACACCGCTTCGGATAAAGAAATGTCCGGCAGGCTGCTTGGAATACTCATGCCCTACATGATTATCCTGCTGACTCTGACCGGCGGTATGTATGCAGCCATGGACCTTACTGCGGGTGAAAAGGAACGGTCCACGCTGGAAACATTGCTGGTAAGCCCGGCATCACGGCTGGAAATTGTTCTCGGGAAGTTCTTTACCATCATGACAGTTTCCCTGATTACCGTTGTGATCGCAATTTTCTCGCTGACCATATCCCTGGCTTACGGCATGGATATGCTCATTTCCTCGGAAATCCCGGAAGGCATCACGTTCTCGCTGGATATGACCAGTATCCTGCTGATCCTGTTGCTGATGATTCCATTGACGGCATTCCTCTCTTCCCTGCTCATGACAATCTCGATTTACGCCAAGTCCATGCGTGAGGCGCAATCCTACCTCTCCCCCCTGATGATGCTGATCTTCATCCCAGCCATGATGTCCATGGCGCCCGGCAAGGAGATGTCTGCCCAGGAAGCCTGGATTCCGGTGCTGAATGTTTCACTGGCGATGAAGAACATCATCGAGAGCAACCCGGACATGACCATGATCCTGAATACACTTCTGTCGTCTACGGTCTGGGCAGCAGTGGGAATCATGCTGACCGTGCGGACTTTCAAGAAGGAAAATGTCCTGTTCAGAACGTGATGCTCGCAACAGGTTGAATTCACAGGATGAACAGGATAGGAAGGATTAAACAGGATAAAACAAATTCTAAGGATAACATCCTTTCATTTTCGTAATGTATAATCGTAAAAATTATTCTGTTATCCTTGCTATCCTTTTCATCCTTATCATCCTGTAAATTCAACCAGAGATCTTACCCCAAGTGCAGCGCCCTGCCATAGATACTCCAGTTTGAATCCGTGATGCCCCGGGCAAACCGCTCGTCATGACTCACCAGCAGGATAGCGCCGGCGTAGTCCACCAGCGCTTCTTCCAGTCGTTCTATGCTGGGCAGATCCAGGTGATTGGTCGGTTCATCCAGAATCAGCAACCACGCCTGACGTGATAACCCTACCGCCAGATGCAATTTCCTTGCTTCTCCCGGCGAAGGACGTCCCGACAGCATCAACCGTTCCGGCGGCACACCCAACGCCGCAACAATCTGCATCAGGCGTCCCTTTTCCTGCCCGGGTATATGGGCGACATCATGAAGCATTTCATCAATCTGATCTTCAGAAAGCTCCTGCGGGAGAAAGAGTATCCGGTTTTCCGGCAGTTGTGACGCCTGTATCAACTCTTTGATCAGGGTCGTTTTGCCGCATCCGTTGGGTCCACGAAGGTGAATACGGCTGTCGCGCTGAATCTGGACATCCACATTATGCAGCAGGATAGTATCACCCACCGATACAAAGTCCTGCCTCAGAGTCAATAAGTCCTGTTTCGGGGCAGATTCTTCCAGCACGAACACGGAACGTCCGATCTGTTTTTCAACACGATACTGCTCAACTTCACGTTCAGTACGTTCAAGTTTCCCTCGCACGACGGACATGCCACGCGCCAGTTTCTGTTCGGCGTTTTTCACCCTTCCCTTTGCCATCACGCTTCGGGCATCGGTGTCATGTTTACCCTTCATGCGCTTTCCGGTACTCACGCTGGATTCCGCTTTCTCGCGCGAACGGCTTGCCGTTTCCAGACGTCTACGCAGCTTGCGACGTTCGGACTGCAATTGCTCACGTGTACTTCGAATATGTGCCTCATCCGCCAGCCATTGTTCGCGAGCATCGCTGTAGCAGCCGGAATAGTGCTGCACTTTCCCGCCGGGTTGCACACGAATAGTCGAATACGTCAAGTTGTCCAGAAATTCACGGTCATGCGACACCAGCAAACCGACACCTCGGTACCCGGACAGCGTGTTGTACAGGAGTTTACGTGCCTCTGTATCGAGATGGTTGGTCGGCTCATCCAGAAGAAGAAGTTCCGGTTGGACATGCAACGCCGCAGCGATTTGCCAGCGTTTGCGTTCCCCCGGCGAAAGCGTATCCCATCGCTCCAGGTCATCAGGTTCCAGCTCCAGTTGGGCCATCATCCGTAGCGCCAGTCCATCCCAGCTTTCCGAGAATGTGCGAATCTCATCATCAAGTTCGCTGACTCGTTGCGGGCAGTAACGGATTACCATATCGGACGGGACTCTCTGCAGCATGCCGGGGGCAACGGATAACTCGTCAGCCAGGATACGTAACAACGTACTCTTGCCGCTACCGTTGGGTCCAATCACACCGGTCCATCCGGTTGACAGACATACGGACACATCTGCCAGGACATCCACAGCGCTGGTATAGGAAAAATGCAAATCGGTAAGAATAAGTTGAGCAGACATACGACAGTCCTCCGGGAAACAACACCACATAACCGGATCAAATCCGGCTATCCTGTTTACCTTTTACTGAATGGACTGTCAGTTTATCATCGCTCTCCTCCTTGTGGTATGGATAGTATACTCACTTCTCGCTGTCGATTTCAACTCTCGAGTGTACACACCTGATAGCAGAATATACAGGATGAACAGGACAAGGAAGAAGGCGTAGAAAAGCAGGTGAAAATTGGGACTGTTACCTTTTCATGTCTTCGGATACAGGACAGTCAAACCATTATTAATGAAAAGGTAACTGTACCAGATTTTTCGCCTGCAGCTACAGAATGATCCCGGACAGGAAAATGTTGGGACAGCCACCTTTTCGCAAAAAATTCCAGCAGGCAATGACTATGCAGAAAAATGATATACTGTTAATGTTCCTCGCAATTCGTAAGCGAAAAGTGTGGCAGTCCCCATTTTCCCAGATTGTTATACAATGAGAAATATTCAGTCCATCCTTGATATCCTGTGCATCCTGTAAATTCAGTGAAAAAGTGGAGCGCTCCCGGCCTCCCCTGTTCAGCTCTCTCCGTCTCATTCTCTTGTCCTGTTTTCTTACCTTGCCCCCATGAACAGCATACAACAGCAAGACAGCGGTAAGGTCTTCATCAAGACCTACGGATGCCAGATGAACCTCGCCGATAGCGAGCTGGTACTCACCATGCTCGAGGAAAACGGGTATCAACGTACTGAGAATCCCGATGAAGCGGGAATCATCCTGGTGAACACCTGTATCGTACGTGAACACGCGCAGGAACGTGCTATCACCAACATATCCCAGTTCCAGAAGTACAAAGATGCCAACCCGGATGTACGCATCGGTGTAATTGGCTGCATGGCCTCACACACCGGCGACATGGTCGCGGAACGTCTGCCTTTCCTGGACTGGGTGCTTGGTCCTGATACCTACCGCAGCATGCCCGGACTGTTAAACACGCTGTCTGACCGCAAAGGCCCGGTCGTTCTGACCGAAGGCCCATCGGATGAATTGTATGAGGAGCTGGCCCCGGCGAGGCGTGACGGTGTTAATGCCTGGGTCGTGATTACTCGGGGCTGCAACAACTTCTGCACGTATTGCGTGGTGCCGTATGCTCGAGGACGTGAACGATACCGGAAAGCTGAAGCGATCCTGCGCGAAATCGAAGACGCCGTTGCGCAGGGATTTCCACAGGTCACCCTGTTGGGCCAGAATGTTAATTCCTGGCATGATGACGGTCAGGATTTCGGCTGGCTGCTGGAACAGGCCGCTCGTGTAGACGGAGTAAAACGACTGCGTTTTATCACGTCCCACCCCAAAGACCTGTCGTCCAAACTGCTGGATGTTCTCGGTTCCGGTTCTCCGGTATGTCCGGAGCTTCATCTTCCGATGCAAGCCGGAAGCGACCGTATTCTCAAACGAATGGGGCGTGGGTATACCAATGCGCATTATCGTTGCCTCGTCGAAGCCGCCCGCAAAATTCCGGACCTCTACCTCAGTACGGATATCATCGTAGGATTCCCCGGAGAGACGGATGAGGATTACCAGGCTACGGAAGCGCTGGTACGCTGGGCGGACTATGATGATGCGTTTGTCTATCGCTATTCAGAACGTCCCGGTACGGCAGCATCAAAGCTGGAGGATGACGTCCCCAACCAGGTCAAAATAGAACGCTTGACCAAATTGGGCAAGATTGTGCGGGAAAGCGGACGAAAGAAAAGGGAAGCGCAAATAGGCCGTGAACTGGAAGTCTTGATCGAGACCCCCAGCGCCAAAGACCCGTCCGAATACATGGGGCGCACCCCAGCGGGACATGTTGTCGTAGTTCCCGGACCGGTTTCACCAGGACAAATTGTACCAGTAAGAATCAATGAGCTGCGTGGATTCACCCTGCGTGGAACCGTACGCGGATAAAGTGCGCAGGGACTTCCCGGGCAGCTATTGTTTCTTGTCCTTTGGAAAATCAGGCATGTGAATCAAGGGTGGCGCCGGGGGTGGCGGCAGCTCTTCCCCTACGAACAGGATGAATGTGGCCTTACACTTCCTGCAGTGCCAGGGATAACCATCGAAAATCGGGAAAACATATTTCTGCATCCACCCTTTGCGATGATCACGTCTGATCGTCTTGGAACCACACTTGGGGCACTGACGCTCTGATCTGCTGTAATGTTTTTTTGCCATGGTACAACTATCGTCAGTTTACTTTTAAAACAATGGTTGAATCCGCTAAAAGGCTGAATCCCAGATCCGGCTGAAAACATCAACTGCATTCTCATCAAATATACAAATACGAACTGCTTCTATTGACCGGTTTTGCTCATAAGCTAAAAAGTTACTGATTGTCCGCAAAATGACCTCGGCTGCTTCATCCATCGGGTAACCGAAAATTCCTGTAGAAATCGCAGGCAAACTAATTGTGGTCAACCCTTTGCTATCAGCCAACTCGAGTGAGGATTGCACGGCAGAAGAGAGTTTGTCTTCTCGTTGCGGCTCGCCCCCACGAGGCCCAACAGTATGAATCACATAGCGCGCTTTGAGAGAACCAGCGGATGTTATAACTGCGTGACCAACTGGGACCGGCGCTACTCTCCAGGATTCCTCCTGGATAACTTGTCCACCTTTTCGGACAATTGCGCCAGCAACCCCACCACCATGCGCCAACTGTGAATTGGCTGCATTTACGATGGCATCAACAGCTTCTTCAGTAAGATCACCCTGAACCAATTGTACCCGGCAACCCTGTTCAGTTGTTTTCTCCAGGACAATTCTGTTCATCATCGAAACTCCGAAAAAACACTTGCTGTACAGCGACTAGTAAATCTCGCTGGTTCTTCTCTTGCGGGCATGCTTTTCAGCATTGGGCTTCTTCAATGCGCGACCAATGAATAAAATGAAGTTGGACTGACAACTTCCGCAGTGATAGGGATACCCGAGAAACAAGGGATAGATATGCTTCTGCATGAAGCCACGCCTGGGCTTTCTACGGATACGCCGTGATTTACATAACGGGCATTGTGGCGCCAGACGGCTGGTCAACACACGTAACACTTCCCCTCCAAACAGTAAAATCCGGTTTTGCGCAAATGTGTATACGTTCACCCTGCTTCGTAGTGATGGACGTCAAACTTTCTTCTTTTTGCTCGGCCCGTACGCCAAATACAAACCTTCATCTATTGTGGGAATGTGTGTATCCAGGATCTGAGTCGCCAGGGAAACATCAAATGATGTGTCCAGCGGCAACTTCCCTTCCGGATCCATTTTCATTTGTGACATTTCCAGAATGCCGGTCTGTTCCACGCCACAATGCTGGAGTAAAAGTCGGCCGAACTCGACCCTGTTCAAACGACTTGCGCCACCAAGATGCAGTGTGCCCATGAACTGATGATTGATCAATTCGATCATCACATCGGCCAGCGTGGACATATCCAGGAAACTTCTATACTGGTCATAAAACAGCGTGATAGGCTCGCCCGCTCGTTCCTTTCCCAGCACCCATTCGCTGAAGGATGTTCCAAAGAAAGCGGGTGGCCCGAAACTATTATTAATGCGCACGACAACGCTGTCTTCAACCTGGTTCAGGACAACCCGTTCAGCCGCACGTTTGCTCTCACCATACGTATGCAATGGTGATGGCGTATCCAGCTCAGTGTATAGTCCCTTTCTTCCATCGAAAACCTGGTCAGTTGATATAAATATCAGCCTTGTCCCGAAATCCTGCGCCAGTTTTGAGATCAGGCGTGTCGCTGCATGATTGATCCGCCAGGCCATGAGCGGTTGCTGGCTACACATGCTGACACTGCCAATGGCTGCGAAATGAATGATGCATCGGGGTTTTAGTTCGGAGAAGCAGGTTTCGATACTGTCGGGATCTGTCAAATCGATGTGATACTGCTGGCTTGTACAGAAAGGCACTTTCCCACGTGACCCCACCAACCCGACGACATTTTCCAGCACAGCCAGTCTTTGCCAGACATGTCCGCCTAAAAAACCACTGACACCGGTAATAACGATGGGACGCATGCTACTCCTCTGTTCTGCGTGGCAAAAGGTCTCGCAGCGCGTCGGAAGTGCTGACTCTCACTACACCTGGCGACACAATACCAGGTCACTCTCGGGTTTGTGGAAGGAACCATGAACAACGACCTCATGAAATCATGAGGTCGTTGTTCCGGAACACCTAAAACTCAGTATAGTAAAAATACCTGAAGTCTTCTATCTTCGCTCGTTCACGAGCTGCATCAATCCAGGACTGGAATACCTGTTGCTGCAATTCGCGAGACATTTCGCCCATCTTGGAATCCTTCTGGCGATCCCACAGGGAGATGTTCGCAGGCGTCTTCGAATCCAATCGAATGATATACCAGCCCTTGCTGCCTTCTACCGGTTCAGAAATCTCATCGGGTTCAAGCGAAAAAGCTGTCGCTGTGAAGGCATAATCACGTCCGACACCGGAAACGAAATCGTCAATCTTGAATGCGCGCTTTGTCTTCTTGACTTCCTCACCACTGGCTTCTGCGCCTGCTTCAAGGGATCCGGCAGACTTCACCTTGGCATAGACTTCCTTCGCCTTTTCGCCAGCCAGTTCCAGCGCCTTTTCCTTCTCAAGGTCTTTTACCAGGGTTTCACGCACTTCGTCGACCGGACGGTAATGTTCAGGATCCACTTCGATCACACGCATCACAACAAAGCCCTGACGACGGAAGTAGTACACCGGGGACACATCACCCTTGGGCCGGTTAAACAGGAATTCTGTCGCTGCCTGGTTGCGCCCGAACTGAGGGATGAAGCCATCGTGCGTCAGACCTTCCAGTGTGTCTACATTCACTTCGTAGACCTGGGCGGCCTTTTCAAAATTGGATTCTTCAGCTTCGTCACGGAAACCGTCCGCTTCACGACGCAAATCGCCAAGCGTCTGCTGGCTGCGCTCGATCTTGATCAGGATATGACGTGCTTTAACTTCGTAAGATTCATCCTTGCCGCGTGTTGAATCGACACGGATCAGGTGATAGCCAAAACGAGTCTGCACCGGACCAACGATCTCGCCGATTTCGGCTGTGCGTGACGCATCCCAGAATTCCTGCACCATGCGGCCATCACCGAACCAGCCAAGGTCACCGCCATTATCCGCATTACCGGCATCCATGCTGAAATCAGCAGCCAGTTCATCGAAGGATTCACCGTTGACAAGCCGTTCCTTAACGCGCTCAATATCCTGGCGCGCGTACAGGGTATCTTCAGTGGAGGGCTTGTCCTCGAACAGGACAAACTGCACGTTGCGACGTTCGACCTGAAGGAATTCCTCTTTACGCTTCTGGTATTCCGCCTGGATCATGGCATTCGTAACCGCATTGCTGTCCACTTCCAGATCACGATAATCAACCAGGATGTAGGACGCTTCAGCAAGGGTATTATTGCGAATATACTTTTCCTTGGCTTCCTGCTCAGAAACATGTACACCGGAAGAAATGCGCTGGAGCATCTTCTGCTGGAGAAGCTGGTTGCGCATTTCACTCTCGATATAGATGACCTGCTGTTCATACATCGGATCAGACAGGAACGCACGGTAGCGTGTCGAGTCGAACTGGCCGGTATCTTCATTGATGAACATGTTACGGATTTGCGGAAGCGGATAATGAATCACCGCGTAGCTCAATTCGCCAGGCGACATTTCAATGCCGGCGTTTTTCCGGTACTGTTCAAACAGGATATTGTTCACCAGACCATCCCAGACTTCATTATAAATCTGGGTAATCTGGTTCGGAGTCAGCTCTTTCTCACCGGCCTGCTGCTGCTCATAAGCCATCCGGTTTTCACGAGCGTTCTGATATTCTTCCTGGGTAATCTTGACACCGTTAACCTTGCCAATCACGCCGGGCTCAAACTTTCCTTTGAACCCGCCCATGCCCCAACTGAATACAATCGTAATCAAGAACGCGACGACCAGAATGATCATGATAATGGTCATTCTTCTGCGCATTTCTGCCATGACGGCCATGACTGGGATACCCTCGTGTCGTACGTGTGTTTTGCTGTTCTAAACTTACTTTGAGTAAGCAGAGAATATAGAACTCACTGCCTCCCGTTGCAATAGGCGCAGCGAAATTTTGAGCCTTAAACTATCGTCCTAACCTGTTATACTTTTTACACTCGCCGTGAAGTTTTTCGATCAGAATGACTCAGTTGTAAATGTTCTCAGAATTGACCAACATTTCGATTCTAAATATTGCCCGGAAAGGGTTTCTGAACTATCCTATACCGCAAAACAAGAGGTAATACATGAATCGATGGAAAACCATCCTTCTCTGGGTAGTAACGGCAGTCATTACGCTGTCTTCTGTAGTCTATCAGCGGGCCACTGGTCCTACTCACCCGGCCTCAGGACAAATTAGTCTGCATGAAAACAGTATAAGCTATTCATTACTAAGATCCTACAACTCCGGCGAAAACATGCCGATCAGCATTAAAGTACCCTCGGAACAAATCGAGGGCAAGGTGTTATGGAAACGTTATAAAACCAATGATCCGGTAACAGCTACGCCGATGGAATACAAGAATGACCAGCTCTATGCCGTTCTCCCGACACAACCACCGGCTGGGAAACTGGAGTACCAGGTACTCCTGGAGTACGGAGAAGAGCATGTGATCATACCGGACGAACCCGCTGTCATGCGTTACAAAGGCGCCGTTCCGGGAGGCGTCCTGCTCCCACACATCCTTTTCATGTTTATCGCCATGTTCATGGCCAGCAGGGTGATGCTGGGAGCTGTCATTGCTGAACCAATGAAATGGAAAGTGTACCTGACGGTGGCATTCCTTTTCGTTGGCGGTCTGATCCTTGGACCGATTGTTCAGAAATACGCGTTCGGCGCCTATTGGACCGGCTGGCCATTCGGGGAGGATTTGACTGACAACAAAACCCTGGTTGCTTTCCTGGTTTGGTTGCCCGCATTGTGGTTTATGCACAAAGAAAACGGAAAAAAACGAGCACGCTGGTGGTTACTTTTTGCCGGTATTATTATGTTTGCAGTGTACTTGATTCCCCACAGCATGCGTGGTTCCGAATTGAAGTACGAGGAGATTGACGCTATTGAACAGTCAGCCGATACATCTGTAGAGACCGGTAATGCAGAGAGACTGGATTCAACTGCAACAGACGTTGATTAGTTCACAAGGATTTCTTTATTATTTCAGACTAAGCAGTACTCTCCGAGAATTTTTGTTTTGAAAATCTGAAAGAACTTCGTATCGTTAAAATTCCAAAAAGCCAAAAAACAAAAAAACCACCCAAAACAGTGGAGTCTGTACGTGCGTCAGTGTGCTATTCACATGTTACGACCAGGTATGGTTCTCGCCCGCCCCGTTTATGATCGCCATTTCAGACTGCTTCTTGGGCAAAGTGTTGAACTCTCCGTAGCCTTTATCGAAAAACTCAAGGCTATGGATTACAAGTATGTTTATATCAATGAAAACGGGACAGAAAACATTGTCCCTGAAGAAATCGTCGATATTAAGGATAAGAAATCAGTATACGAAGCGTTCGATGAGTACACTGCAGAGGCGGTTGCACGCGATAAAGGTGCACATGGCAAGCAGAAATCCAGCACCATGATGCGTTCGCTTCGCAAAAGCAGTGGCCAGACCATGCTGATGCGCAGAGCTTCGGAGAAGTTATTATCCAGCCTGACCAACAATAGTGTGCGATTTTACTATCCGACTTCCATGCAGACGACTGGTTCGGGGTTTAACCACTCGTTTGATGTCGCCATGCTCAGTTCCATGATCGGCCAGCGTCTTTATTACAGTGTTTCAGAACTGAATAAATTATCCCAGGCTGCAATGCTTCACGACATCGGAAAAAGCCTTCTTGAAGATGATATCGACAAGATCCATCCTGCCGACCGGACCGAGGAGCAGGAGAAAGAGTATCGCCAGCATCCTATTCTTGGCGGCGACATTCTCATGGACGACCGTCAGATCGATCCCGCAACCATCGTCGGTATTCAGCAGCATCATGAACGCTATGATGGCAGCGGCTTTCCCGATGGGCTTGTGGGTGACCCGGAAGCGCCTCATGAGAATAGAAAAAGTCACGGTACAATCTTCCGCTATGCGGATATCATTGCTGTAGCCAACTACTTCGATAATCTCGTGAATGCCCGTATTGAACGGGAACCGGTTTCACCTATCGAAGCCGTGGGACGCTTAATAAAGCTGAGCGGAACCTGGTTCCATCCCGCAGTTGTGAAGGAAGCTATTTCGATCATTAACGTGTTCCCTGTGGGCACCAATGTCATGGTCGAACAGGCGACTAACATGGATATTGTAGGGTATCGGGGAGTTGTTGCGCGTGTAAACCCGGAGAACCTGCATCGTCCGGAAATCCTGTTGCTGTACGACAAAAACCTGAAACGGCTGGAAAGACCCTTCCTGATGGACTTTGCTTCGGATCGATACTCTAGGTTGGCGTTTATCGAAGGTTTATAAGTGAAGTCTTTCTGAATGACAGAGGTGCTTTTACCACTCTTCTTCATCACGAAGCGCTCGCATTATACGCTCCTCCTCTTCTTCATCATCGAGAAGAGGAGGTTCATAGTCTCTGCGGAAAAAGTTAGCTACCCTTACAAAAAATGCCAATCCAACAATCAGGATCACAATTGAACCGATTATCAGACCTGTCGTTCGGAAATGTCGCAGGTAGCACAATGAAAGGGCGCCACCAGAAAGCACAATGAACAGAAGTACTACACCTGAAGTAATTGCCGTAGATATCCTGCGATCGTGCATTTTACCAGTATCCCTCTTTAGTTGACGAAGCAGGTCAAAGAGAAACCGTACTGGAACAGGTAACCAAAAACGACTAAATGTAAGCTGAATATGCCCAGATGATAACAACTGCATCGTGACCCGCGTCAACAATGGAGGAGACTTCGTTTTAGCCACACAGTAAAAAGCTTCACTTGACTCCTTTTTTCCCCTCGCCTACATTCGATCATCGAACAGTATACTTTTAACCCGACAATTCGAGGAGAAAAACTGATGAATGTTTTTGATTTTGCCATGAAGATGGAAAAGGACGGGGAAGCTTTTTATCGTGAATTGGCCGAAAAGACTTCCGATTCCGGCGTGAAAACCATTTTTAACGCGATGGCGGATGAAGAAGTAAAGCATTACAAAACCTTTGAAGGCATGAAAGAAGGCCGGGCTGAACTTCCGGACACCCTTTTCCTGAAAGACATGAAGAATGTGTTCGAGAAATTCCGTGACGAAGGCGGCAAGGTTGATTTTGGTGAACAGACCGTTGACCAGTACAAGAAAGCCATGAAACTGGAAGAAGAAAGCGAAAAGTTCTATCGTGAAAGCGCTGAGCAGGTGAAGGGCAAGCAGCAACAGGAAGTGATGCTGCGTATTGCCGCGGAAGAGCACAAGCATTTCCAGATTCTCGAAAATATGGTTGAACTGATTGAGCACCCGGATCGCTGGGTCGAAGATGCCGAATGGCGTCACATCGTTGAGTATTGATCCTTCGTGATACGATAGTTGTAGACAAGCGAACGGGGACTAGCCTGATGGCCAGTCCCCGTTTTTATGTACTTATGCAAGATATGGTGAGTTTCGAAAATAATGTCCTATTCTGTCATCCCCAGCACAGCAGTCTGTATCAGAATAGACAACACTCTCATAGACAACACTCTCATAGACAACACTCTCATAGACAACACTCTCATAGACAACACTCTCATTGACAACACTCTCATTGACAACACTCTCATTGACAACACTCTCATTGACAACACTCTCATTGACAACACTCTCATTGACAACACTCTCATTGACAACACTCTCATTGACAACACTCTCATCCCAGCGAAGGCTGGGATCCAGGCAAGTATCGACAAGATAACAAGTTGGACGCTTTGACGGTTCTCAATGTGCCGCGCCTCTTGAGAAAACTTAACCTCTTGTAATGTCGCAATATGACTGGATCCCAGCCTTCGCTGGGATGAGATCATCAGTGATTCTGCGACACCTTGCTTCGCTGGGATGAGATCATCAGTGATTCTGCGACACCTTGCTTCGCTGGGATGAGAGCAATTTATCCCTGTATGCAATTTGCAGTTTATCCCTGTATGCAATTTGCCCCTGTTTGCTTGCCAAACAGGGTTTATACTAAACCTTCCATGGTGCTCAATACTGGAACTTCTTGAAGCTGACTTTATAGAACAGCGAATACAGGATCGGCACAACGCCCAGCGTCAGGAATGTGGCGAAGATCAATCCCCACATGATCGCGATAGCCATGGATTCCCACATCGGCCCGCCAAACAGATACAGGGGTATCAAACCGCAGATTGTTGTCGCAGTTGTCAGCAGAATCGGACGCAACCGTTGCTGCGCCGCCTCAATCACAGCCCGTGCCGCTTCCAGCTTGTTCTCATCCCGCTCAATATCTATCCGGTCAATCAGCACAATAGCGTTATTAATAACAATTCCAGCCAGCGAAATGATCCCAAGGAAGGTCATGAACCCCAGGATACCACGCATGATCGCCAAGCCGATAAAAACACCGATCAGGGCAAGCGGTATGGTTAGCAGGATGATCAACGGTTTCCGGAAACTGTTAAACTGCGCCACCAGCAATAACACCATGAGTCCAAATGCCAAGGGCAATTGAGCCGCGATAGACGCATTCGCTTCATCACTGGCCTCGTTCGCGCCACCCAGTTCATACGTGTACCCCAAAGGCCAATTTTTCGACTCTTCTTCAAGCCAGGGCAGAATCTCCGTTGTCACCAGGTCCATTTCCGAAACACCGGGCAATACATCCGAGGTAACACTTACTGCCAGGTTGCGATCACGCCGTAAAATCTGTGAAGGTTGCCAGGTCACTTGTATATCAGCCACCTGTTTAAGCGGTACTGTCCTGCCGGATGCCTGCGCGAATACATCCAGCGTTTCCAGTTTGCTGATATCTTCACGATCTGTCTGTTCCGCACGCATGATTACCGGCAGAGCGTCTTCATCCTCACGAAATTCACTGACCTGGAAACCACTGAGATATGTGTTCAGGCTAAGCGCGATATCCTGGCTGGATACACCGGCGCGTTTGGCCCGAGGCTGGTCAATATGAACCATGAGTTTCTTTACCTGCGGTCCCCAGTTATCCTCAACATTACGGGTTCCGGACATGCCCTTCAAATGATGCTTGATCCGGGCTACGATCTGGAAAAGATCATCATAGTCCTTTCCGTACAAGCGAATCTCAATGGGTGAATCAACTGGCGGCCCATAATCTAGCGGCTTGACCTTTGCTTTCAGATCGGGATACCTGTCCCATAAATAAGCTTCCATTCGCTCTATCGCATTGTCCGCAGACTCACGAGTGGTCGTGTTGATGATAAACTTGGCAACATGCTCCATCCTGCCACCGGCATCTGCACCCAGGGTATAGCGTGGCCCCTTATCACCGATCCAGCAGGCCCAGTTGATTAATCCTTCTTCACGATCGTCGTTGACTAACAGGCTGTCGACCATGTACTGTTCCAGATCTGTTGCAATCTGCTCGGTGATCTCAATGGGAGTCCCAACCGGCATCTCCAGCGTAGCTCGAATAAAGCCCTTGTCCGTCGAAGGAAAAAACATGGCCGGGATAACGCGAGTCAACTGCGTTGAAGCGAAGAAGATGATGATAATTCCAATAAGACTAAGCGCACGGTGCTTCAGCATGAACATGATCATGCCACGATACCCACGATAGAATCGAGTATCAAAAACATCTTCCTGTGACCTGTCTTTCTTCTTCTTGTTTACACGGATCATGGCCACTGCAAATAACGGAATCATGGTCATGGCCAGGATCCACGAAGACAGCAGGGCAATGGTGACAACCTTGAACAAGTCGGCAGTGTATTCACCGACCTGTGAATCTGCGAGATAAATCGGCAAGAAGGCTACTGCCGTTGTCAGGGATGATGTCAGCAAGGGTATACGTAACTCTTTGGCGCTATCCACAGCCGCTTCAACAGCCGGTATCCCCTGCTCCATCTTGACCATAATGGATTCACTGACCACGATGGCGTTATCGACCAGCAATCCCAGGGCGATGATCAAGGCCGCCAGGGAGATCATGTTCAGTGTGATCCCAACCATGTTCATAATCATAAAGGAAAGCAACATGGCCATGGGGATCAACGAAGCGACAACCAGCCCGGTCCGCCACCCAAGGAACAGCAGCATCACCAGGATCACCAGTACAATGGCCTGGATCAGGTTGCTGAGAAAATCGTTTACACTGTTTTCTACTTCCTTCGGCTCAAAATAGAAAATATCAAACTCGATCCCGATAGGATATTGAGTTTCCAGGAATCGCAATGTCGCCTTGACTTCTTCACCGAGCCGAATGATACTGCCACCGTCACGAAGGCAAACGCCCAGTCCAAGACACTGATGCCCACCGGCGCGCATTTTTGATTCAGGAGGATCGATATAGCCACGATATACATTGGCAATATCACCCAGGTAGACCATATCCCCGGTTTGCGGTAACGCAATCACCATCCGCTGAATTTCTTCAATGGTCTCGAAGTTACCGGTTGGTTCCAGGATGATACGTTCGCGACCAGTAGTAACCTTGCCACCCGGGCTGATGATATTCTGGCTGGCCAGCATGTTCTGAAGTTGTCCGGGCGAGATTCCCAGTTGGGCCAGGCGAGCATTGTTATACTCGATGAAAACTCTTTCCGCCTGAACTCCATAAATATCGACCTTGGCAACATCTCGCAACTTCAGCAGTTCATCGCGAACATCTTTGGCCACTTCATCCAGTTCGCTATAGGAATACCCTTCCCCGGTCATGGCGATCTGGATGCCAAAAACATCCCCGAATTCATCGTCCACATCCGGCCCGATTACCCCGGAAGGTAGTTCCTCCCTCATGCCATCAATTTTGCGGCGGAGATTGTCCCAGATGGGACGCATGTTGGAATAGCTTTCCTTAATGTTGACATAGACGAATGAAATGCCGGTCATGGAAGTGGAAGAGACAAAATCCAACTCGGGGATCTGTTGCACTACCGCTTCGATGGGATCGGTAACTAATTCTTCCATTCGTTCCGGGCTGGCGCCGGGAAGGCGTGTGGTTACCACGGCAACTCGGATCGTAAAGCCGGGGTCTTCACGTTGTGGCATTCTAATATAAGAGATCACACCACCGAACAGGACAATCAGCAGCGCTACGATACTTACCCTGCTTTTTTCTATAGCAGCACGTGTGATGGACATGGTCCTGCCCTCCTTATAGTAGCTTGACCTTTTGTCCATCGTCGATTTTAGAAACTCCGGCAGTCACCACCAGGTCATTTTCCTTCAGGCCACTGGTGATTTCCAACCCTTCAGACGTCAGCTCCCCGACACTCACCGCTGTACGTTTGCAAATGCCGAATCCGTCCTCTTCTGCCGGAACCAGTACGTATACAAAGCGGCCATTCTGATCTTCACCCACCGACACAGCCGGTACAAGCAAGCGTTCCTGTGTCCCGGCAGTTTCAAACCGGAAGGATACTTCCGCGGCCATACCGGGACGGATTTTGTCTGAGTTGGCGTTTAAACGTACCGTCACCGGAAATGTAGATGCGAACCCGGTTGAGGCCGCGCCGACTTCGGTCACTGTCGCGTCAAACTCTGTTCCGGATACAGCATCAAACTTCACTTTTGCTGAGCTACCACGCTTTACCTGGCTGATCAGCATTTCCGGAACAGTCACCTTCACTTCAGGCCGTCCACTGGAAGTAAGAATCACCACGGGCTGTCCCGGGCTGAGATTCTCGTCCGCTTCTACATTGACAGCCTTGATCGAACCATCCGAGGGCGCTTCCAGGGTACAGTAGTTTACCTGCAATCGTGCCAGCTCGAGCCTTTTCTCAATGCTTTCCACCTGGTGCAGGGCCGATTCATACCCGGCACGCGCCTGGTCAAGCTGCGATTTGGACGCATTATTCACTTCATACAGGCTCATGGTACGGTCGAAAGCCGATTTCGCGTTGCGCAACTGCGCCTGCG
Source organism: bacterium (assembly GCA_963669175.1). Classification (GTDB taxonomy): domain Bacteria; phylum Electryoneota; class Electryoneia; order Electryoneales; family Electryoneaceae. The sequence goes on along the minus strand of OY769902.1, from coordinate 2,487,443 downwards.
CCTGGGCCAGCGCCGCTTCCGCTTCCTGTACCTGCAAACGGTAGTCCTTGGTGTCGAGAGTGACCAGGGTTTGCCCACGCTTGACCTGGTCGCCAACCCGCGCGTTTACCCTGGCGACTTGTCCCGCTACCTTGAAACTCAATTGCGACTCAACACCGGCATGCGCCACTCCGGAAAACGTGCGAAGCCGTGAGCCGCCGGTCACCATCACTTCCGTATAGCGAACGGGACGGATTAACGGCTCAGTCTCAACCTCTTCCTTCGAGCAAGAGGAAAAGAATATCACTCCTGCCAATGCACCTGCTATCCAAGCTGACGATATCCGTTTCACGGCTATTCTCCCCCGAATCGTTGGTGTTTGAAAATCAATCATTAGTGTACGCCAAGGCTGGCCTTGGTGTTCTCGATAAAGGCATCCATGTCATTATATGCGGCATCTATGTCATCCGGTTCTTCGAAGATTTCAAACTGCCCAAGAGCGCGCTGCATATTCATAAAATCCAGCAGGAACTGGTAAAGAGCGTTCGCTGCGGCCAGATCCGCTTGCAGCGCCATGTTCTGCGCATCCAGCAACTCTATGATCCCAACCATTCCCTGCGCGTAATAATCACTTACGACTGCATAGGATTTATCCGCTGCTTCGGCAGCCTGACGGCTGAGTCGGATACTGGCGTAGGAAGCGCCAACAGTATGAAGTGTTGACCGGATATTCTGCTCCAGCTTGTCAGCCAGTGAACGACGCTGCATTTCCAGTTTGCTCACTTCCACAGAAGCCTGCTGCCTGCGAGCGAACTTGGCCCCACCCTCAAACAGGGGCAAGGATACATTGATGCCGATGGTCATGTTGACATCGTCCGCTTCCGGGAAGCTGGACATCATCACCGGTGTCAATCCATTTACCACTCGTACTTCATTCAGACCGTACATAATGCTGCCAAACGATTCCCCCGAAGCGGAAGAACCGGTCCCGGCGCCTGAACGATCAAATACGTTTTCCACGGAAAGCATCACGCCGACCGTCGGTGCAAAATGCGAGAACTTTGTGGACCTAAGCTGCCTCTTCTGGGCTGCTATGGCCTGGTCAAGCTGGGCTATTTCCGGCGAGTTCGCCAACCCGGCTTCCACGAGGTAGGATCTCAGCAATTTGAAGCTGAGCGGATCATCAAAATATTTCAGGACTCGACTGTTTGCTTCGATCAGCATGGTGTCGTTGATGTCCTTTTCCAGTGTTTCAAAGGCTTCTTCTGTCGGTCTGCGCAACACACGATTCAGTTGCATTTCGGCCAGGTTTCTACGGCTGTTGGCATTGATGGCGTCAATGGTATTGCTGGCGATCTCCGCTTCCCAACGATAGACCTCCGATGCGCTGGCTGAACCGATGGCTTCACGCACACGCGCCAATTCGAGGTTTTCACGACTTACCCGCAGATTCTCACGGCTGATTCGTTCCATCGCCTTAGTCTGGAGCAGTGTTAAATACGCTTCCGCAGCATCCAGGGCGATATCAAGCTTCACTTGTTTCAGATGGTATTCCCGTTGTGCCTGCAATTTTTTCTGGATGGATACATTCGCCATGGCCGGTTCAGAGAAAAGCAACTGGTTCACCTGCCCTTCCCCGCTGAATGTCCGTTCGGCAGCCTGTCCCATGCTGGCCTCAGCTCGATCCTCATCGATAAATGCGCCTGTTGCAGACAGATCTACCGACGGCAACCAGTTGGACCACGCCAAGCGTACATCCTGCTTGCCACTCTCAACCGCAAGCCGTTCCGCCAGGAGATCAGGATTGACTTCCACTGCCTCACGCATGGCATCGGCCAGTGACAACTTTCTTTCGATGCTTTCCTTTTCCGTCACGATCATTTCAGCGGCGGCGATAATATCCCAGGCCGGTGAAACACCCAGCTTTCGCATCGTCGTTTTGTTGATAACCAGTTTACTGCTACTGCTGGTAATAACCGGCAAATCTTCTGCTTTCTCTCCATTCATTACACGCATGATATCCAGCGCCACCCGACGAGCACGTTGCACCAGGAATTCATCCGTGGTTCGTCCGGCAAGCACTCCACGCTGCACATCAAACCAGCCAAGCAACGAAAATGTCGGCAGATCACGTTCGATCAGTTTCTGTATCAACCACCGGGTGTCTTCATCATCCAGGGGTAACAGGGAGCCGATATAAACCGCTTCAATATCCGGGCCGATCTGCTCCAGGACACTGTTTGGGTCCGAACCAACCGGGATTGCTGTCAACTCAATACCATGCTGAAGCGCAACCGCACGAAAATTTTCGCCACATTGCGGAATCTCTTCCGTCATGGTTTCGGGCGCCAATACCGCCAGTTTTGTGAATGGTGTGATACCGTGGAATACCTGCAAGTCTTCCTGCCACAGGCCGGGAACGGTCATATAGGTCAGGTTTTCTTTGCCGGAAGTTCCTTCTGAATAAGGAATGGCAGGCAGGTTTGGATTAAAAACAAAGGGAGCGATAAGCAGTTTGGGATACATTTCGAGAGTTGCGCCGATATACGATGCAACCGGCCCGGAAGCAATCACGATATCACATTCGGGATCTACCATCTGCGTCATGATCGCTTTTCGCACCCCATTTGCTGACCAGTCACAGGTCACCTGCATGCGTGCCGGAAACTCGACCTCGTATTCTCCATCCAGCAGGGATGTAATTTCTTCCTGAATATACCTGCGAGCCAGATCAGAAAACGGATGCGGACCATCCGTGACGATTCCTATCCGAAGGGAACCAACCTGTTGCGCAAGAACATTTCCAGCCAGGAATAGCAGGAACAGGACTGAACCAAGACGGATTCTCATGTGACAGCATCCTTGTAAAATCAGCGCACTGACAAGGTTTCAAAAGGAATACTCATCGCATGTTTCACGATGATGAGGGGAATGAAAACAAGAAACCGGAAATTAGAAAGGCAAGTGCGAGATTACTACGGTCTGATCCCCCGGTCCGAAAGTAGAGGCTAATCACCTGTATCGCAAGTGTGACAGAGAATTTATCGAAAGTAGACCGTTGAGTATAGTAGAGATACTCATGCTACAGTACTGTTAGAGAGCAGGCTTGAAGATTGTCGCCCAACTCGCAAGTAAATCTAGATGTTTATGGCACTTGTGTCACAGAATCCAACAGAAAGTCGGGCTTCAGTTGAAGCAGATCTTCCCGCTTCCCGAATCCATAGGTAACTCCGGCAACCTTGCATCCAGCCGCACGCCCGGCAAGAATATCCGCCTGCGTATCTCCTACCACCAGCGTCTCCGCAGGATCAGCCCCCAACCGTTCCAGCGCCAGGTTGATGACAAATGGATCTGGTTTGACCGGTTTCCCGGGATCAGTCCCACAGATTGAATCGAGAGCATCCCCCATACCCATACCTTCGATCACAAATTTCGCAGCTTCTTCATATTTCGTTGTAGCGATAGCCAGACCACACCCGGCCGCACGTAAAGCAGCAAGCTTTTCCAGTGAACCAGGATAGATTTTCACTCCGGAAGGGAAATGTGCATCATGGCCTTCACGGTACACTTCTACCAGATCAGACAGGCTTTGTTCGGTAAGCTGAAAGTCCGAATCTCGATCCTTGATATACCAGTCGTAAATCTCAAGCAGGGGACGTCCGATCCAGCGACGAATATCATCCACCTCGATTCCATCAATACCGATAGACGCCAGCGAATGAATTACGCCCATACCAATGGCGTAGCTGGAATCCATCAGGGTTCCATCCATATCAAAAATATACCAGCGAAAAGCGGATTTACTCATTGCATCTATCCTTCCTGGTTTGTTACTGCGGGAAACATAGGTTTTTCACGAGGGGATTACAAGGTGGGACTGAGTGTAAAGGTTTGACCGGGAGAGTGTGCCCCTTCTGCTTGCTGCTACTTCTTTCTCGCTTCTTCGCTGTTCAGCCAAGCCGAGGGGGCGCCAGACTATTAACAACGTCTCTTCGACGCTTTCGAAGTGATCGCACAACAATACGTGATGGAATCTGATGGAAAATCGGGACTGCTACTCTTTTCTGCAAGAGACATTACCTGAGCACAAGGTTACTGATAGGTTGTATAAATGAATACTGGCCTTTATACGCAATCTAATAACAGAAAAGGTAGCTGTCCCAGGATTTTCGACTGATCTGGAACAACAAACTGGCGAAAAATTTGGTACAGTTACCTTTTCATCAACATGGTCTATAGTATCCTGCATTAGAAACAAGAAAAGGTAACAGTCCCATTTTTCGCCGCTACCCTTCACATCAGGTGTGTTCATCCTCGACAACACCATTCGGAGCAGGCTCTTCGCTGGGGATGACAGGATACGACAACTGCTTGCAGTCGGACAACAAGTATCCAGTAGGATTTATTTCGCAGCTTCGATCAGGATGTGCAAAGGATTGGGGCGCTGTTCGATCAGGTCTTCCAAGCCTCGGGTTACCAGCCCGATTACATTGATTGCGCTGGCCGGCCGGATTTCATCCCCTTGGGAAAGGGGAGTCGGTCCCCAGAAAATGCAGAACGCATCCCCTACCGGCCAGTAACCCAATGTGCCCGGTTGTTCGATGACCTCAACCGCATCCTCTGCCTCATCATCCGAGACGCCGATGCTGCCATACAGTTCGTCGCCCCAATAATCTCCGCCAAATTTCAAGGGAAGCTTCTTGATGATACTTTTCGAAGTGGGACTATCGTTCAGTTCTGCATCCAGGATCAGGCTGTCCACCATGATGCGTATGGAAAAAGGCATGTTTCCTCACTTCACCAATAATAATCTTGCAGTAGCGGTTTGATCCCCTTGCATGGCTCGCAGGAAGTAGACCCCACCGGCTTGCGCTTTGAGATCAATGGTCTGCTCAAGAATACCGTTTGCTTCAGGTATCAGGCTCCACTGCTGAACAGAACGTCCCAGCACATCGTACAAGGTAAGCTGTACTTGCTCACGTAGAGGCACGGTCAGACTGACCCTCGTCTGGCTGTTGAAAGGATTGGGATAGACCGTGTTGATGCTGAATGTCTCGGGCAAACCGCTGATGCCAGCTTCGGGAACATCATCCGGCGCCGTATTCGGGAAGGATTGTACGATCAGCCCCTTACGGTTATTTTCGCTTCGATCCTGACGGTAGGTCACAATGAAAGAACGCCACACGGACTTTATATCTTCGATTTCTGCTTCGAGAGAAAGTGGGTCCAGCCTGATATTTGCCTCGTACCCTTCCCTGCGTTCCCCATCGGAATCCCACAGGCTTACATAGGGAGTCGTCTCCGAATCGTGCCTGAACACACCAAAAACACCTCCCGCACCATCCGGGATAATCGGTGCGACCGGGTCCGAAGCGGCATGGTTTGAAACGGCAATATTGGTCAGTTGTGGATTAGGGCCGTTATTAAAACGATTCAGGTATATACTGCGAATTCCGTCGCTGTACTGGTTCACCAGCGCCCAGAACCCGTTTTCAGCCGCGCATGCACTGAAAGAGGTTGCTTCGCCGGGAAAAACCTGGCGTCCCAGGTAATCGTAGTGGGCATATCCCGTCGATGAGAAATACTGGGCCAGGAGATTATATTCCAGACCGGAGACGAGGAACACGGCCTGGTTCGATTCTAACGGATAGGCGTCCAGATCATAAACACGCCCCCAGTAGAAAACCACGCCAGCCGTGGAACCGTTGGGCTCACCACCGTAACTTAGGAGCAAACGCCGGCAATCGCTGGTATTGGCAGTTCGAATAATCCGGCCAAGCGCCAGATACCCTCCGGTTCGTGGAAACAGGCCAATGGGAAGTGTGGAACGTGCAGAAGGTTCGGAGAATATGGTCCACGAGGAAACCTCACCTTCCGTGGAAATTGCCGCCAGCAGCATGGACGGCTCAGTCGCCATTCCAACAGCCATCAGCATACCATTAGTGCCAAGGGATAGCACTCGCTGGGTCCACAGTACTTCCGGAATGCAGACCGGCTCATCCCAGACCGGCTGACTGTTGACGTTGTACCGCTGGATCAGTTTCGGCTCACCGGGCGTATCTTCGTCCGTGGTACATACCATCAGGCCGCCATCCCCATCGGGAATCACATCAAAAGCCTGTTCATCGGGACACCACCCCAATCCTTCCAGCAGAATTCCACCATCCGGGTTCGCTACGATCCCTTCCTCAGACACCGCCTGCACATAGATTCGGCCACCATACCTGTTGGGATCATCCCGGTTGTCCAGCCATGCGACCCATAAGGATTCATTTGCCGGAACCAGTTTGGCGCACTGAACCTGGCCATCAGGATCGGACTCGCCGGTGCCACGCAACAGAATACCACTATTGCCCCATGCGCCGGCCAGAACGACAGCCGGAACAAGCAACAAGAGTAGTAGACAGAGTTTCAGCGGCGATGAAACGTAACGAAGAATCGAGGAAAGCGAATGACGAGAATACAATCGTGCCAAGGTGTTAAAATCTGGATTTCTCATGGCTGCACCCGAAGCTGTTCTTAGCGTCAATACAAAGTAGCTTATAATTAACATTCGCTCAAGAGAAAAATACACTTAATCTATATTGTCTGGGTTATCCAGCGCTGGAGAATCTGCACCGCATTTGTAGCTGCTCCCTTGCGCAGATTATCCGCTACAACCCATAGCAGATAAGTATCATCCAGCATGGGATGGCGCCTGACACGTCCGACATGTACCGGATCCTGTCCGGCAATGTCAATCGGCATGGGAAAACTCTCATTCTTACGATGCAGTATTATTCCGCTGCCTCTTTCGAGCGTTCCCAACACATCCTCAATAGCAGGTGCGTCAGCAAGTTGCACTTCCACCGCCTCCGCATGCCCGATCTCAACCGGGACACGCACACACGTGGCGGCAATGGGAACATTCGTCAACTCGAGAATCTTGGTCATTTCCTGGGAAAGTTTTACCTCTTCCACATTGTAACCATTTTCATCCATTTCACCGATCTGGGGCAGCACATTCGCATGAATGTGGGCAGGGAATTTACCATGTACCGGGGATTTTCCTTCCACTTCGGCCTTCCAGTCCTCCACAGCATCACGTCCCGCACCGGCCACCGCCTGGTATGTCGCCACAGAGACCCGCCGCAAGCCCCACTTCCGGTGCAGGGGCGCTAGCGCTACTGCAAGCTGAATGGTGCTGCAATTTGGATTTGCGATTAACCCATTTGCATCCTGGATCCTGAAAGCATTTACCTCCGGAACGATGAGCGGCACACCATAGGCCATCCTGAACACAGAAGCGTTATCGATAATGCGAATTCCGGCTTTCAACCAATCCGGGACAAGATTCCGGGCGAGATTTCCAGGCGCAGTGAAAAGCGCATAGTCTACTTCAGGTGGCGTATGCGGGACAGCCTGGACAGTCCATGACTTCCCATTACAGGTGACTTCTGATCCCGCCCGTTGCTCTGATGCAAAGGGAAACAGCTCGAAAGGAGGAAGTTGCTGTTCATCCAGTACTTTCAGCGCTGTCAGCCCTACCAGTCCCGTGGCTCCAACCAGGGCAATGCGTAGCTTTTCAGCCATTCTGCTCACCTGTTATCAGTAAGAATACTTGCCGCGCCAGTTCACTGGCATGAAATGGTTTCTGCAAATATACAAACGGAGTTTCCATTTCGCGTGAAGAGATCAGATTATCGCCAGCATATCCGGATATAAACAGCACTTTCAGGGAAGGATACATCCCGCTAAGAATTTGTACCATCTGAATCCCACCCATCCCGGGCATGACTACATCAGCCACGACAAGCTCCGGCGCCTGGTCCAGTGATTTAACGAGTTCCAGTGCAGCCAATCCGTTCTCGGCTTCCACCACCACATAATTCAGCGCCTGTAGTGTGCGAACAAGATGCAAACGTACGCTTTCCTCATCTTCAACGACAAGGATCAGTTCACCCTTCCCATGAAAATCGCCCTTTTTCATTTTTGCCTGGTGATTTACCGGTTCTGTTTCAGCACGTGGGAAATGCAGCCTGAAACAGGTTCCTTTTCCCGGTTTGCTGGTAACAACGATATCGCCCTTACACTGTTTTACTATACCGTAAACAGTAGACAATCCCAATCCTGATCCCTTACCGGTCTCTTTCGTTGTGAAGAAGGGTTCGAAAATATGCTCAATAACCTCTTCACTCATCCCATGCCCAGAGTCCTCCACTTCCAGCACGGCATAGTCACCCGGTTGAAGTTCTGTGAACCGTTGACATTCCTCTTCAGATAAGGTGGTATTCATGGTACGAATGGTGAGCATCCCGGATTCCTGAATCGCATCACGAGCATTTACGACAAGGTTCAGCACCACCTGTTCCATCTGGCTTTTGTCCGCGTATACCGGCCAGTGATTCTCATCGAGCTGCGTGTCTAACTGGATGTTTTCACGGATAATCCTTCGCAGCAACTGGGATATCTCCAGTATCATACTGTTCAAAGATATGGATTCAAACTGGAGGAACTGTTTTCTACTGAAGGCAAGAAGCTTGCGTGTCAGTTCGGCCGCCCGGTCTGCGGATCGCAGGATACCATCCAGCTCTTTCTGAATGTTATCGTCCGGTTGATACCTGAGTGAAGCGATTTCAGCATGTGCAATAATCCCGGTGATGATATTGTTAAAATCGTGTGCAATGCCTCCAGCAAGGGCGCCAATGGCATCAATTTTCTGCTGACGGCGCAATTCGGCTTCCAGGGTCTCTTTCTCGGTAATATCCCTGTGTACTGCCAGCAAAGCCGGTTGACCTTCCCATACGATTTTGGATAGAGTTATTTCAACGTGAAGGCGAGTCTTGTTCTTTCGCCACGCACCTAACTTGATCGTCATGCGTTCACGATCACTACCCAGGAAGGCTTCACATTTCGGTTTCTGCTTGCCCTGGTCATCTTCGTCAATGAGCTGGCAGTAATTGAATTCCGGATCATCCAGCTCTTCTTCCGTATACTGGAACATCTCCCTGAAACGAGGATTGGCAAATACCTTTTTGAAATCATTGATCGTCATGACAAGAATGCCGTCATTGGTCGATTCAATAATAACACGCAAATGGTTTTCACTTCTCCGCAGCGCTGTTTCCGCCTGCTTCCGTTCTGTGATCTCCATGGACACACACAACAGGTTACACACATTGCCATCAGCATCAAAAAGTGGACTCTTGATTGTCTGCACAAACCGTTGCGGTTCATCTCCCGGCATGAAGGGGCCTTCCGGAATCAGCTTTTCCTTTCGGCTCTGGATAACCTCCCAATCTTCATTCTGGTAGCGTTCAACGGATGCAGAATCATTTAGCAGTTCTGAATCTGTTTTCCCGTACAAATCGACAGGATCGGCGCCATATGCAGCAGCAAATGCCTTGTTGCACATGACAATTCTGCCCTCAAGATCCTTGATAAATAGAAGAACCGGACTCTGGTCAATAATATTTTGAAGGAAAGTGCGCTGTTCGTGGAGTTCTTGCTGGCTTGTTTCTATCTGCTTGATATTTTTACGTAGCTGGAACGCTCCGAAACAGAGCAGCCCCAGTCCGACAAACCAAATGATGAAAAAGACCGTTAATTCACCGTTTCTGTGGATTCGCGCAGTCTCATTGATCGGAACAAGATCAACAGCTACGCTGATTCCCCCCTCCACGTCCCCTAACTCGTACCCTTGATGACAATCCAAACAACCTGGATTAATAAAACTGATCGGACGCATAAAGCGCAGCACTGCGCCATTTTCGTCTTCAACAATCTCAGAGTACTCATTTCTTCCATCAGAAAGTTTGGCTAGAGCGCGTTTCTCCCAGTCTGTGGCAACATTGCCGGGATGAACCGGTTTCAAGCTTGCAACATGCCCGCCCTGCACATAACCGCTGTCAACAGACAGTTTGTACACCATTCGAGACATGTAGGTAGGATTGATAATGGTGAGGGAATCACCCTGGGAAGTAAGTAAATCGCGGTTCTCTTCAGGAAAATAGCTATTAGGTTTGATATATTCCGTGACAGGTGAATATAAGCCACCCATGTGTCCCATCCAGGTACGATACAACACATCTTTTGCTATGGATGCCCTTGCCTGGTTGGTCGCCAGTTGTCGCACAGCTTTATGCGAGGCTTTGTCGATTCTCCATGGTCCAGCGATCAGAATGAATACCCAAATAATTCCCACAAACCAGACATAGCGATACATTATACGGGCTTGCCCCAGGGTCGTCGAACGCTGCTCCGGTATCAACATATCGTAGAACCTCAGGAATACGTAAAGAAAAGCTCGACCCTTTATACGAAAAAACGGGGCTCTTTGCAAAGCCCCGTTGAAGTTTCAAGCAAAATGCCTCTCGTTAGCGCTTTGAGCTCTCACGAATCAAAGCACGTGAGATAACAACACGTTGAATCTGGTTGGTGCCTTCATAGATCTGGGTGATCTTGGCATCACGCATGAACTTCTCAATCGGATAGTCACGCATGTAACCATAGCCACCAAAGACCTGCACCGCTTCCGTGGCAACTTTCATCGCAACATCAGAAGCAAAAACCTTGGAAATGGCGGAATCCTTGGCAACATTGCCAACACCGGCATCAATCATGCGGGCTGTAGCGTAAACGATGGCACGCGCAGCTTCAACCTGGATTGCCATATCCGCAAGCTGGAACTGGATCGACTGGAACTTGATGATGCTTTGACCGAACTGTTCACGGGTTTTGGCATAGTCAACAGCCAGGTCCAACGCGCCCTGGGCAATACCCAACGCCTGTGCGGCAACACCAGGACGGCTGCGGTCGAGAGTCTTCATCGCAACCTTGAAGCCTTCGCCTTCCTTGCCAATCCGGTTGGCTTCCGGAATTTCGCAATCTTCGAAAATCAACTCGGTTGTGGTCGATGCACGAATACCCATCTTGTCTTCGTGCTTGCCGATCTTGAAGCCGGGGGTGTCCGCATCGACGATGAATGCGGTTGCGCCACGGGTTCCCTTTTCCGGGTCCGTGGAAGCAATGATGGTGTACACGCCCGCAACGCCACCGTTGGTGATAAACACCTTGGAACCGTTCAGGACGTACTTGTCACCCTTCTTCTCGGCACGGGTCTTGATGCTGCCGGCGTCGCTGCCGGCGGAGGCTTCGGTCAAACCGAAAGCTGCCAGCATTTCACCATTGGCCAGCTTCGGAAGGTACTTCTGCTTCTGCTCTTCGGTACCATCCAGAACGATCGGGAAAGTACCAAGCGCAGACGCTGCAAGAGACAGGCTGATCCCACCGCAGAACCTGCTCAATTCTTCAACGACCAGAACGAGGTCCATTACACCGCGTCCAATGCCGCCGTATTCTTCAGGTACAAACACCTGGTAGAAACCGGAATCGGCCATGATTTTCACGATATCGTGCGGGAACGTGCCTTCACGATCGTATTTGGCTGCTACCGGCCAAATCTTCTCTTTACCAATCCGCCGGGCTTGTGCTACCAACTCTTTCTGAAAATCATCCAGCAGGTAATCCATCTCTCCCTCGCTTTCCTATTCGATGTGAAGATCGAACATTTCTGCTGCGGCACGCGCCGCTTCCTGTTCAGCTTGTTTTTTACTCTTGCCGATGCCTTTCCCTACCGCATCGCCACCAATGGCCACTTCAACACTGAAAACCTTGGCGTGATCCGGTCCATCCTCACCGATCACACGATAGTGAGGATGCCCCATGGCATTGCCCTGGGCATATTCAAGGAGAAGGCTCTTATAGTTACCCTCCTTCTCGCGCACCAGGCGCCCGTCAAGATCGTAAATGACGAACTTCCGGATGAAACGCTTTGCCACCTTTAACCCTCCATCAAGGTACAAAGCGCCGATCACTGCTTCCAGTGCATCTTCCAGAATACTTCGTCTGCTTCGTCCACCTGTCTTCTGCTCACTGATCGAGAGCTGAAGATATTGACCGAGTTCCAGCTTTTTTGCCTTGGATGCAAGCTGACGACCACTGACCGCAAGGCTTTTCATCCTCGCCAGGTAGCCTTCCCTTGCATTCGGATATTTCTTGAACAAATGCTCGCTGACAATCAGATCAAGCGCCGCATCTCCAAGAAACTCCAAGCGTTCATTCACCTCGCTGCGTGGTGCATGAATTTCAGCCAGAATGCTGCGATGTCGCAATGCATTGAGCAACAACCGCGGATTTTCAAACTGATACCCGATCAGTTTTTCGAAATCGTGCAGTGTCTGCTCTGCACCGGGTCGCTGCTGATTCCTCAAGCGACGATGGCGCCATAGACGATACCGTCGCAAAAGGCCGCCCATCGGCAATTACCTCACCTTACTCTTGCCACTTCTTTACCAGCAAAGTGGCATTATGACCACCAAAACCAAGTGTGTTCGACATGGCAATCCGAACATCATGCTTCTCAGCCTTGTTCGGAACATAGTACAGATCACACTCAGGATCCTGGTTATCCAAATTAATCGTTGGCGGCACAATTCCTGTGCGAATCGCCTGGACAGAAGCGAACAACTCAACCGCTCCTGTTGCGCCCAGCATGTGCCCGGTCATGGATTTCGTTGAACTCACCGGTATCTTCTTCGCATGATCCCCCAAAGCGCTCTTGATAGCAAGAGTTTCGATGGGATCATTGTAGGGAGTCGACGTTCCATGCGCGTTGATATAATCAACTTCTTCGGGCTCGCATCCGGCGCTTTCCAAGGCTGCTTTCATCGCCCTGATAGTGCCGTCACCCGAGGGTTCCGGCGCAGTCAAATGATAAGCATCCGCAGAAAAACCGTATCCACCCAGCTCCGCCAGGATTTCAACACCACGTTTCCTGGCGTGTGCTTCGGTCTCTATCACGAAGAAACCGCCACCCTCAGCCATTACAAAGCCATCACGATCCTTGTCGAAGGGACGTGACGCCTTTTCCGGGGCGTCGTTGCGTGTAGAAATTGCATTCAGCGAATTGAATCCGGCCACACCCATCTGGGTCAATGGCGCTTCTGCGCCTCCGCATACCATAACATCCGCATCGCCGGCGAGAAGGTGCATCATGGCAACGCCAATTGCATGGGATGCTGTGGCACAAGCGGACACGACACCGTAGTTCGGGCCTTTCAGCTTGTGCTCGATGGAGATGTGTCCAGCCAGAATATCCCCGATCATCATCGGAATAAAGAACGGACTGACTTTACCCGGCCCCATCTCCACCAGCCGCATCATCTGGGATTCGTAGGAGTACATACCGCCGATACCGCTGCCGGAGACTACTCCAATCCGGTTCCGGTCCAGTGATTCCTCCATCAGCTTGCTCTGCTCAATCGCCTGTGCTGCCGCAGCAAAACCAAGCTGGCAGAACAGGTCCATGCGCTTGACAAGCTTCCGGTCAATATAGGTACCGGGATCAAAATCCGTTACTTCACACGCAAAGGTGGTTTTATACCCTTCTGTATCGAAACGGGAAATAGGTACGGCGCCGCTTTTCCCTGACACCATGCCTTCCCAAGCTGCATCCCGACCGATACCGACAGGGCAAACAACACCCATTCCCGTGATAACAATCTTGGGTCTCGACATAAACCTCCCGTACTGACGGGATGTCACCCGTTCAGTTTCTTTTCAAGATAGTCAATCGCTGCGCCAACAGTCGCGAGCTGATCAGCATCCTCATCCGGAATTTCCACACCAAACGCATCTTCAAACGCCATCACCAACTCTACTGTATCCAGCGAGTCTGCGCCGAGATCATCAATAAATGAAGCTTCCAGGGTTACTTCGTTCATGTCAACGCCGAGCTGCTCGACGATGATTTCTTTTACTTTCTGCACTTGCTCTTCAGACGCCATGGGAGTTTTCCTCCGATCCTTGGTTTGTCTTTTAACTGTTGTATCTGTAACGTTTCTCTACATCACCATGCCGCCATCCACATGGAGCACCTGCCCCGTGATGAATGCGGCTTGATCCGACACAAGAAACTGTACTGCTCGTGCAACATCATCCGGTGTACCCGGACGGCCCAGCGGTGTGTTCGTCAGGAACATCTCACGCGCTGCTTCCGGCAACACTTTGGTCATCTCTGTTTCAATGTAACCCGGTGCTATAGCGTTGACGGTAATCCCACGGGAAGCCAGTTCCTTGGCTGTGGATTTCGTCAAACCAATCAAACCTGCTTTGGATGCCGCGTAGTTTGCCTGTCCAGAATTGCCCATTACCCCAACCACACTGGACATGTTTACAATTGCGCCGCTGCGCTGTTTCATCATTCGCTTGGCAACGCCCCGGGTGCAGATAAACGCGCCCGTCAGGTTCACACGAAGAATATCTTCCCAATCCTTGTCCTTCATGCGAATCAGAAGACCATCACGGGTTATCCCCGCATTATTGACCAGAATATCGATACGACCATAGTGGTCCACAATAGCCTGAACCGTATTTTCTACCGCTTCTGAATCGGAAACATCACATACCTGGGCAAAGGTGTCCATCCCCTTCGCTGCAAGTTCCTGTGCGGTTTGCAAGGTGCTGGCTTCGTCAATATCCTGAATGACGAGCTTTGCGCCTTCGCTTCCCAGCACCTCGGCAATCGACTTGCCGATACCCCGGGCACTCCCGGTTATCCAGACAATTTTACCGTCCAGTTGTCCCATTTCCAACCTCTCCCCATCTGTCTACAGTGAAAAAGACTCCAACTGCTCCCACGTGTCCACGCCATGCGCTTCTATCCGGCGCTCCACACGTTTGGCCAATCCCTGGAGCACTTTCCCGGCGCCAATCTCAACAATGCGCGTAACCTGTTTCGAGAACATGTTCCGCATAATTTTTTCCCATTGTACAGGATTAGTCAATTGCTGCACAAGACGTTTCCTGATTTCTTCCGGTTGCGTTTCCGCGTCCCCGGTAACATTCAAATAGACGGGCATGTTTGCCGGTTTGATATTGCTTTGTTGCAGCTTTTCACCCAGTTTACGCGCGGCTGGTTCCATCAACGGTGAATGGAAAGCGCCAGAAACGACAAGCTGAATCACTCGCTTCGCGCCCTGCTCTTTCGCCATTTCCATCGCACGTTCAACAGCAATCACATCGCCGGAGACTACAATCTGTTCCGGGGCGTTCATATTGGCAGGCACCACAACATCATCGTCAATGGAAGAAAACAGGCAGACATTCTCAACCTGTTCCAGGCTCATGCCGAGAATCGCGGCCATGGTCCCGGGACGATCATCGCCAGCATTCTGCATCAGTTGCCCACGCAGCGCAACTAAATCCAACCCGGTTGTGAAGTCCAGAACGCCGGCAGCGGCCAGGGCCGAATATTCCCCCAGGCTGTGACCGGCAAAGGTGTCGCCACGAATTCCCTTGCGTTGAAGCAACTGCGCGATAACCACAGAATGCACGAACAACGCAGGCTGAGTGACACGAGTCTGCTTCAGCTCCTCTTCCGGGCCTTCGAAGCAAATCGCCTTGAAATCGAACGGAAGTTTGGAATCGGCCAGGTCGTACAATGCTTTCGCCATCGGGTCCGCATCATACAGATCCTTGCCCATCCCTACATATTGTGATCCCTGTCCGGGAAAAAGAAATGCCGTATGCATGTCAACCTCGTTACCGGTCAACCTGAAAAAAGTTACAATCAGAATGAATCAACAACGCCGCAGTTATCAGAAACGGACAATCGCCGATCCCCAGGTGAACCCGCCGCCAAATGCAACACAAAGTACATTTGACCCTTCGCGGATTTTGCCTTCCTGTCGTGCTTCCACCAGGGCAATCGGAATAGATGCCGCTGAAGTGTTACCGTACTTATGGATATTGACAAACACCTTTTCTTTCGGCATTTGCAGTTTTTTAGCAAGACCATCAATAATTCTGATATTAGCCTGATGCGGCACAACCATATCCAGCTCAGACGATTGCATTCCGGCCAATTCCAGCGCTGTATTCGAAGCCCTGTGCATGGTCTTCACTGCATGCTTAAATACTTCGTTTCCGGCCATTTTTACTGTGTAATCCTGCACCGGGTTACGCTGTTTGGGTGGAATAATCGAGCCACCGCCAGGACAATACAACAGTTCCATCAGGTCGCCGTTGGTACCAATATAGCTGGACAGTATACCACGGTCACCCGATTGTTCATCCGTAGCAGTTACCAGCGCTGCGCCAGCGCCATCACCGAACAGAACGCATGTGGCGCGATCTGACCAGTCTGTCATGCAGGTTAGAATTTCCACACCAATGGCAAGAACGTATTTTGCCTGACCGGTCCGGATAGCCATGTCGGCAAAATGCAACGAATACAGGAAACCGCTGCAAGCTGCGCTAAGATCAAGACAGGTAGCGTTTTTCGCACCTATCTTTGATTGCACGTTGACAGCGCTTGCCGGGAAAAGCGAATCACCGGTAACCGTCCCGACCAGCAACAAGTCTAGCTTATCAGCAGTAACACCTGCCTCGTCGAGCGCCTGTTGCGCGGCCTTGGCAGAGTAATCCGAACTTGGCACACCAACAGGTGAAACATGTCGTTCTTTTATGCCGGTTCGAGCAGTGATCCACTCGTCGGACGTATCGACCATCTTTTCAAGGTCGGCATTGGTAAGTATCTGTTCCGGAACTGAACTGCCCATACCGACGATTCTGGACGCCGGCCTTCCATCAGCTTTCAACTTCACTTGAATCGCCCTTGGAAAATGGATTAGATAGCCACAGTGCGCGCCTGGTCCGAAATACTGATTCCTTTAGTGCAGAAGTCAGCTTGTTCTGAACCATTACGCCCGCCCACTGGATTGCTTTGGCCACTGCCTTTGAATCGCTGCGGCCATGCCCCACTACGACTGTCCCATTCACCCCCAGGAGAGTCGCGCCACCATAACGGCTGGCATCGAACTCGCGGATCTTTTCCAGCAGAGCCCGACGCATCGTTTTATCATCGATCCGACGAACCAGAACTGTCGGGAACATCTCAGCAAACTTCAACAGGATGTTGCCGACAAACCCACTGGTCACGATCACATCCGCTTTCCCAAGCGGAATATCACTACCCTCAATATTGCCTACGAAGTTCAGCAGGCTACGGCCAAACAGGCGATAGGCATCTTTCGCCAATTCATCGCCCTTGGTGCTTTCCGTGCCGATATTGAGGAGTCCAACCCGCGGATTTTTAACCCTGTACACCCGCTGAACGAAGGTAGAGCCCATGGCCGCAAATTGAACCAGGTGGTTCGCCTTGGTATCCATGGAAGCGCCAACGTCCAGCATGAATCCCATCCCGTTTTCGTTTGGAAATGGAATTCCCATGGCGGGTTTACTGATCCAGCGAATCCTGCCTGCATATGTACGGCAGGCAGCGACGACAGCCCCGGTATGTCCCATGCTGACAAACGCATCCACATTTTCCGCCGCCATATCCTTCACCCCCATGATGATGGAGCTGGCAGTTTTGGAAAACAGGATATCGCTCGGTTTGTCTTCCTGAGTGATTATATCCGGAGCATCAACAATCGTGATTCGATCAGTCACATCCTGCGGGATGCGTTCACGGAGCTGTTCGGCCAGTCCATAGAGGACCATTTCCAGCGATCTACCGTGCTGTTGGGCACGATGGAGTGCCGCCAAAGCGCCATCAACGACAACGCCCGCGTCCGGTTCCGGTCCCGCGGCGTCTATCGCTATCCTCATGGCGCTTTCCTCTGGCCTGGCCGGGTCAAGCTACTACTTGCTCTTGACTGGGTTTACTTCGCGCCCCTTGTAATATCCGCATTCCGGACATACACGATGAGGCTTGCGCATTGCACCACAGTTTTCACATGCAATCAACTGGCTCGGTGTAAGAGCGTGATGACTACGCCGCTTGTCACGCCGTGTCGAGCTGGTGCGTTTCTTCGGTACTGCCACGTTACCCGTCCTTCCGACCGTCCTTGCGGACGGTTGTTATTCTGTTAATGCGTTCTCGTCAATCTTTAGTGAACTTCTTCCGTATTGCAGGTACACGGACCTTCGTTCAGGTCCGCCCCGCAACGGAAACAAAGCCCTTTGCAATCTTCCTTGCAATAGACCAGCATGGGCCATTCAAGGAGGATTGCATCCAGCACTTCCTGGCTGAGATCAACTTCAGCCGGATTTTTTCCGGCAAATACCAGCCCCTCCGCCTCTGCCTCTTCTTCATCCTCTGCTTTTCGGAACAGGATGTGAACACGCATTTCGGTTTCACAGGGACGTTCAAACTCTATCGCACACCGATCACATACAGCCTTCGCTACCGCTGAAATGTGTACATCAACATTCAGCATGGAGCCGAGGTTGTCAATCTGACCGGTGACTTTGACCGGCGCAGAATACATCGCCGGATCAAGCCCCAGGGACTCGGCATCCAGCTCTTCCGCTACCGGATTTTCACCATCATGTAAAGATGCTAGTCGAATCAGCATAGAAACAAGAATATAGAAACCTATTTCTTGGGCTTCAAGGCCCAATCCTTTTTAGCTCCCCCGAATAAATCCCCCTTATAACTGGGATTAAATCCGCGAGCGCTATTCACCCTCTTCAACAATGCGCTTTGTTTCAAGCGCAATCACCAACTCTTCGTTGGTCGGGATTACAAAAACATCGACTGGCGAGGAATCCTTGCTGATCTTGCGCTCGCCCTTGCCGGACTCGTTCGCATTCTCATCCAGCTCCACACCGAGGAACTCCAGGTTCTTCAAAGTCTCTTTGCGGATATCGGTTGAATTCTCGCCAATACCGCCGGTGAAGACGATTGTATTCAGACCGCCCATCGCTGCCGCATAGGAACCGATGTACTTGCGAACACGGTACGCGAATACCTGAAAAGCGAGACGTGCGCGATCATTGCCACCCTTCATCTCTTCCACGATCTCACGCATATCGCTGGAGGCGCCGGAGATTCCGATGAGTCCGGAATGCTTGTTCAGCAGGGTGTTGATCTCGCCCAGCGACAACTCTTCTCGTCCCATGATGTGCAACACGGCGCCGGCATCGATATCACCGGAACGTGTTCCCATCAGCAAACCTTCCAACGGCGTGAAGCCCATTGTCGTATCGACGGAAATACCACCATCCACTGCCGCCATGCTGCAACCGTTGCCCAGGTGCGTGGTGATCATCTTCAATTCTTCAAGCGGCTTTCCAGTCATTTCAGCCGCACGCTGTGACACGTAATAGTGGCTGGTGCCATGGAAACCATAACGGCGAACGCCATGACGCTTGTACAGCAGATAAGGAATACCGTAGATATACGCGTAATCCGGAATCTTGTGATGGAAAGCCGTATCAAACACACCCACCATGGGCACGTCCTTCAGCAGACGCTGGCAGGCGGTGATACCTTTGATATTGGCGGGGTTATGCAGCGGCGCCAAGTCAATGCACTCCTGCAACCCTTCCATGACTTCCGGGGTAACCTTGACACTGCCGGTGAATGCTTCACCACCGTGGACAACACGGTGTCCGACTGCGTCGATTTCACCACGATCCGTTAATACACCATGATTCTTGGACAACAGAATCGCTACGATGTATTCAATGGCAGCCTGGTGATCAACGATTTCACCGGCAATCTTCACCTTGTCGCCATCGGCGCGGTTATGGTTCAAAATAGCGCCGCGCATCCCGATTCGCTCAACAAGCCCTTTGGCACGAAGCTGAGGATCGGCATCGGTATCGATCAACTGATACTTGATCGATGAGCTTCCGCTGTTCAAGACCAGAATTTTCATGCTACTACCCCAAATGTTCTCACCCATCGGGTGGTTGGATCGTTCTGAATGCCAGTCTATTTGCACGTTCCGGGCCTGGGCCAGGGATCATTACCCTGATCACCCCACCACGATTGCGATGTACCGTCTGCCGTCACTCTACCGTTATCCAGCAGCAGTAAACGGTCCGCCCAGACCGCTAAATGTTCTGTATCATGACCCGCAATAAGCACAACACACCCACGGTCTGCTTCGGCCCTGAGCATCGCACCTATCTGTACACAGCCTTCCGGGTCCAGCCCGGAAGTCGGTTCATCGACAAGCCATGCAACGGGACGCAATGACCACACCGCCGCCAGCGCGACACGGCGTGCTTCACCGCGACTTAAAGCGAATGGACTCCGTGATTCAAATACGTCGGGATCGAGTCCCACAACACGAAGAGCCTTCCGCGCCTGATTATACGCATCTGGCTTGCTTAAACCAAGGTTTATTGGCCCCCATGCCACCTCTTCAAGCACGGTTTCCGAAAAAAATGTCCGTTCCGGAAACTGGAAAGCAAAACCCAGCTTACCTCGCATGGTACCTGGCGTATTCCCGTTCCAGGCAACCTTTCCGGACTCCGGTTTCAGTGTCCCTGCAAGTGTCTCCAGGAGAGTAGACTTCCCGGCGCCACTTCTTCCCAGCAGCGCAGTGATCTCTCCCCCCTCCAGGGTAAGGTCCAATTGATCAATAACTTTGCGTGATTCACCGAACAACTCTTTACGTAATGCGGTAGCATGCGAAACTTCCGCCTGCATACGGACTTGCGTTTCAAACAGCCCGGAATATAAAGCTTTCATACCGGCTATGCCTGAAATTGACTCGGGGGGAGCCTCTTCGAGAGGTGATTTCTCAAATACATCTATCTCACTACTGCGCTCCAGGCAACCGTTCACTATCCCGTAGCACTCGGTCTGACCGGGCAGTTGATCCGATGAAGAGGCCGCCATTACGACTGCCGCCTCACGGGGAATACCAGTCAACAGCTCCATAACCTGCTGTTTTGCATAAGGATCAAGAAAGGCGGTTGGCTCATCCAGCAACCAGACCGAGGGCTGTAGCGCATGGAGGCAGGCAATCAGCGTCCGTTGCATCTCTCCGCCGGATAAATGCGCTGGATTCCGCTTCCGCAGATGTTGTATACCTACCGCTTCGAGGGCTATCTCCACACGTTCCGCAATCATGGCAGAGAGCAGTCCCTGGTTTTCAAGCGCAAAGGCAATCTCTTCTTCCACTGTTGAGGCCAGCATCCAGGCTTCAGGATTCTGGGGCACAAATCCCACTGCCGGTTGATCATCGGAGTATTGGAAGGATAACGTACCGTCGGTGGGATCAATCAAACCGCTCAGAATACGGAGCAGTGTCGTTTTACCGCTTCCGTTTCTTCCCTGGAGTAGTATCCTGTCACCTGCTTTCAGGTCGAGATCAATACCTGCGAGCGCCTGGTCGCGGGATTCAGGATAACGATAGCCAAGCTTCCTCGCGGAAAGCATATCACAAGCCTGCAAGCTTTGTCAGCTTTGCCGCCAGCGGACCGGATACTCCCGCCTTCTCATCCACATACGCCCGAGCCGCCTCACCACGCAACCGGCTGTCAATCCCTGCTGAAAGCGCATCCCGGAAAACATGCTCGATATCCGCAGCCGTGCGAATGACCACAGCAGCTCCCTTATCCAGGAGGTCACGTGCTTCATGGCTCATCAGGTGTTTCGGTCCGAACAGAACGGGAATCCCGAATACGGCAGGTTCGATCACTGAATGGACTCCATCGCCGAATCCACCGCCCACATAGGCAATATCAGCAAGGCCGTAGAGACCGGCCAGAACGCCCACACGGTCTACGATCAAAACGTGCGGAATGGAAACACTCTGCTCAGCTTCGGTCAGGGTAGCGCATTGCAGTCCCTTGCCAGTCACATCTGTTGTGATCTGACTGATACGTTCAGGTCTGGGTTCATGGGGCACCAGGATCAGTACGGCATCCGGGTGATCCGCATGTAATCCGGCCCAGGCTTCCAGGATTCTTTGCTCCCCTTCCGGCCATGAGCTTCCGGCCATCGCCACCTTGCGTCCCTTCAGCATCTCAGCCAGCTTGCCCTGATCATCGCGACTCTCAAGCGCACGCTGCTGAACCCGGTCAAAGCGTGTATCCCCGGCGACTTCAATCATTGGTCCTTCACCGGATACCCTGCGAAAGCGTTCGGCGTCATCTTCAGCCACGGCATAAATCGCATCCAGATCACGGAATACTGCACGGCTTGCGTTTTTCAGCACCGGGCATAGACGGCTGGAATCAGGGCGAAAATTGCCATTGACCAACGCTGTTTTAATACCACGTTCGCGACAGAGCCAGACCAGATTCGGCCATACATCATGTTTGACGATAACCACCAGGGTGGGTTCTAGGATGTTCAGCATCCTGTTCATCCTGAAGGACGTGTCGAAAGGCAGGTAAAGCTTACCGGCAACTCCTTTTACAGAGACGGCTCGACTCTTGGCAGAGGGCGAAAAGATGCTGAGAATGATATCAGGATCGGACGCCGCTGTTAATGCCTGCATCAGCGGAATAGCGCTTTCCAGTTCCCCGGCCGAGGAACAGTGAACCAGCACCCTGTGTTTATCCGGTCTGCATTGAGATCGGATTTTGCTGAGCCGTTTTTTCTCACCGTGACGATCTTCAATCCCCTCACGGATTTTCGGTTTCCACAGAGATGCCAGCCGTAGTGCAAACCCTGCTGTATGTACACCTGCAGTATTGTATAAAAAACGCCACATGACTATGATCCAATCACACGGTCCATCGCTTCGATAACATGGGCCGGTTCAATCGTGCGCATGCACCTGTGATGCAGCAGCGGACAGGATTTCCCGCCATGTGCCGTACAGGGACGGCACCACATGCGCTTTTGAATGACAACTGTCCGTTTCGCCCGGAACGGGAAGAATCCGAATTCTTTTACCGTGGGTCCATACATCGCAACCAGTGGCGTTCCCGCCGCGACCGCCATATGCATCGGCCCCGTATCCACTGCCAGGACACCACGAGAAAGCCTCAGCAGTTCGTAGGTCTCGGGGATTGTGGTTCTTCCGTCAAGGAGATACATGTTCTTCGCGCCGGCAGCCACTTCCTTCAGCTCATCAGGAGTCGCATCTCCTCCCCCGATAACGACTACCGGACCACGTTCCAACAGGGCGCGTGTAGCAGCAACCCAGTGTTTTCTACGCCAGCGTTTGGTTGGGTGCGCGGCCCCCGGGGCTATAACGAAAGGCTTCTGCTCGAGGAAAGGGTACTTCTCAACCAATGCCGCCTGTACATCCGGGTCTGAATTCAGTTCCAGTCCAAGGGTGTCATCTTGAACTCCCCAGGGTGACATCACCCGAATCTGCCGCATCGGCACCGGCCAGAATCTTCCCAGGGGAATTTTGGTCGCAATGAGGATACTGCGACGAAAACGTGGCGGTTTGTCAATGACTGCTTCAAACGGTTTGCAGGCAGCCCGGATACGCTGCCCACGGTCCGACCCCTGCAAGTCAGCAATACGATCCCAGTCGTAGGCGGCTAACCTTGTAACACCTTCCTCAAATCCCTGCCCACGCCGTTCTATTGCTTCCACCCGGTCAACGCCGGGTAACATCTTCGCCAGTGGTTCAAACGGTTTGGTTGTGATATAAACCAGCTCAGCATCAGGGAAACGATGTCGCAGGCCACGTACTGCCGGGCCGGTTAAAACAATGTCCCCCAGTGAACTCAACCGAACTATACCAATGCGCATACGCTATTCCTCGTCTTCATCCAAACGCATCCGCTTCATACCCCTGGTCTCGTTCGAAGTAATATCACCACCGATATCTCGTATTATAAGTGCATCCAGATTGTATCTTTGCGCCATGGTAACCCCATTCTCAGGGCCGAGTACAAAGAAGGCTGTTGCCCAGGCATCCGCGTCGGCGCATGATGCCGCTACCACAGTAGCTGACGCGGAACGATACGAAGGTTGACCGGTTATCGGGTCAAGCAAATGATGATAGTATCGTCCATCCACCTCGAAATAATTCTCGTAATCGCCTGAAGTGGCTACCGCGCCACTGTCCAGCTCTATCGTGGTAAACAGGCTGTCAAGATTACGAGGATGACGCACTCCGATCTGCCAGGGTTTGCCATTCGGTTTGGTGCCGAAACAGCGCAAATCACCACCGGCTTCCACGATTCCCGCTGTGATACCCAGCGATTGCAGCACGTAACAAGCCCGGTCTACCGCGTATCCCTTTGCAAAACCGGACAAATCCAATCCCGCGCCCTGTGGGGTGAGACGTGCCAGTGTATCATTCACTTGGGTGAAATAGGTGCTGTCCATAATTGCCAGGACACTGTCAACTTCCCATAATTCAGGAACACGTTTTACCGCGCGATCCGAATCAAATCCCCACAAACGGATTGCTGGTTCCAGGTAAGGGCAATAGCGTCCTTCACTTGCTTCGTTCAGACCGTAAGCCCGGATGATCAACTTGTTTAACTCTTTACCGGTGACGACATTTTCCTCATATCCGGCGGCGCTGTTCAGGTCATAGAGCTGCTCGTAACGTGTCAGCTTCTCGATCCGGAAAATCTCCTGAAAAGCCGAATCAATCACCGCATCGATAAATTTGAACGATAGCGTGGGCGATTTTTCGTAAGCCGTAATGGTAACCTGTGTGCCCATGGCAGTCCGTGTCTGGCTGGCAGGCAGGAATCCAAGATCACACCCGCTCAGCGTAAACGCCAGCGCCACTACCATCGAGACCAGGAGTAGTTTCTTCATCGTTTTCGCTCCGCAACATATCTCGCCAGCCGAATCAAACCTTCCACGTACTTGTTGTTGGGTAAAGGCGCCAGCGCCTCACCTGCCTTACGTGCATAATCCAACGCCACATTCTGCGAATACTCGATCCCATTCTTCTGACGAATCAACTCAATTACATCCATCAAGTCAACAACTTTACCCTGCTTACCAAGTTTTTTCGCGCGCTTCAGTTTCATCAGCACACGCTTGCGTTCTGCCTTGGAAAGCTGTTCCAGTGTATGAATCAGGGGAAGAGTGATTTTTGCCTGGCTCAGATCCAGCCCCAGCGGTTTGCCGACTTTCGGGCCGCCCTCGCCAAGATCAATGAGGTCATCTCGAATCTGGAACGCGACGCCTAGCAGTTCGCCATAGCGACGTAACGGTTCCCGGAAATCATCGCTCAAACCTAGTGATAGCGGCGCCATTTGACAGGCCGCGCTGATCAGCGAAGCCGTTTTGTCCGACACCATCTCGAAATAGGTCTGCTTGTCAATATCCAGGTTGCGGGTTCGCATCGCCTCAACCAGTTCACCCTTGGCCAGGCGGAAAGCGCAATCGCTGAACAGATCCAGCACTTCCATCCGGCGTTGTTCGAACATGCCCGCCAGCGAGCGTGACAGCATGAAATCGCCGAACAGAACAGCAACCTTATTGTTATATACGACATTCAGCGTTCTTCTGCCGCGACGTTCATCCGCACTGTCCACCACATCATCGTGGACCAGGGACGCGGTATGCAGCATTTCGACCACCATTGCGGCGGTCAGTGTCTTGTCCGGCAGTTCTTCCGGCGCACCGCAGGCACGTGCGCATAGCAGGGTCAGCATGGGACGCATGCCCTTACCGCGTGAAGCAAGCAGGTACGCCGCGATCTCATCGATGATCAACACTCCGGAACGGAAACTGTGCCGGTAATGCTTCCGATAGGCACGCATATCCTTCGCGACGAGGTTGCGGATCTCGTTCAAACGAACCCGTGGTTCGATCTGGCCCCCTTCATCCGTGCGGATTATTTCCACCGGTTTGTCTCCTTCATGGCACGCTGTAATTCGCGCTTGGCATCTTTCTGGGCAATCGTCTGGCGTTTGTCGTACATCCGCTTCCCTGTCGCAAGGGCAATCTCAACCTTCGCATACCCACGAGAATTGAAATACATCCGTAACGGGATAATGGTCATACCCTTTTCCAGCTTCAGCCGTTCCAGCCGTTTCAGCTCGCGTCTTTTGAGCAGAAGCTTCCGTGGACGGTGAATATGATGATCGGCATAACCACGGTTGATATACGCGGATATAGACATGCCGACCAGCATGGCCTCACCTTTTTCGAAAATGACATAACTGTCCCGTAGCGAAACCTTGCCCTCACGGACTGATTTCACTTCGGTACCCCGCAGCGAGATCCCTGCCTCGAGCTTTTCCACGATCGAGTAATCGTGGTACGCCTTGCGGTTCCTGATTTCTGGTGTTGTTGCCGGCACTACTCGTACTCCATTTCCTGTCTTTGCTAACGATACTGCCAGAGCATACTAGTATACGATGTTTTTTCGGAAAAAGCGAAGGGGGATAAGGGATGAGCATTCCTCCCCTTTAAGTGCGGTGTGACTTGAGTCTGAAGTTAGAAAGGATTGGCAGGATCGCTGATATCATACACGTTCACCCAGTCGCTGTTTTCTGCGACATACAGCTCTGTTCCACGTGCGCAGGCATCCATGGCAAACGAGGCCGTCTGGATCTGACTGATCACACCCACGTCAGGCGCCAGATCCTCAGCTTCATCTTCATCATTTTCCGAACAGGACACAACAAACAGTGCGGCACACAATGACAGCAGTACAATTCGAGGAAATCGCATGGTCCCCCTCCCACTCGGCTATCCCTTGGTCAAGGGGAATATAGACAAGTGTTAGAGTGCTGTAAACTGTGTGATTCAATAAATTGAAGATTTTCCAGTAGATCCCTTTCTGTTCTTTTTAAGACTTTACCACACGATATACAAATTCTGCGATCTCAAAGTCGTCCACGAAATGATTATAATGAATAAAATAATGAATATACTTTTCAATATCATTATTTTTCATGTCTTGATCTATATTTTCCGATCTTAAATGGTAAATCATATAGATATTCAAGTAAGAAATCAAGAAATTTTATAATATCTTGTGCATCCTTTTGATCCTTTGCTTCCGCGTCAGGCATAGGATGTGCTGATTCATTACCTATTTCACGAACATGATCTGACCATTCTTTCATTGTTGGTGGTAAAACACCTTTGTTAGCGAGATTTTCAATTTCCTGTTTCAGATTTTTACCTTCTGCTCCTTTTTCTCTAAGCGCAATTTGCATTGCACTTCTTGCCATAAGGGTAGCAGCATCCCAGTTTTCTTCAATAATGTTGCTTTTTGCTTGAAGCCAGTATCTTCCTACAGGTTCAGGCCAATGATTTGGAAAACTTTCATATTTCAACGGCCATGGTAGAACCTTATATCCATGCATGCCTTGACTGCCACTAAAACTGCTTGCCGACCAAAGAACTAACACATAACCCGCACAATTTTCGCATTTAAGTGTATCGAAGTTCAGCTTCTTCTGAGAGTTTGTTTTTTTCTTTTCTCCATGATAGACGGTTGTAAAGCTACCTCTTTCCATACAAAATGGACATGTTATTTGATAGACTGCTAGCTCGTTTCCACTAATGCCAGACCATTCACCAAGTTGCCACCAACTATCCATTTTAACCTCGCATCGTTTTTCTATCGAACCGAATCGCAATAAACTGCTATTTTTTCAAGATATTTGGAATTCTTAGCATCCTATAAGGGCGCTTCAGACATTGTTGAAGAACCTTGCCGAATATGAATCTTCTCATTTAGACTCTGCCCATATTGGAATCTAACTATACTCCCACCTGTACTTTTCCTTCAAATCATTACAGTACTTAAAATCAAGATACTTGTCATGCTGCAACCGTCCTACGACAATACCAGGCGCGATTCCTACAGACGCCGCAAAATGCCTGATTTCGGTTTTGGTATAGCGCCTTTTCCCTGCACTGGCAAACTGGCTATAGGCGGCACGTGGAATTAGGAAATCTCCGGCCCACGAGTTCGCTTCCATCTCTTTTTCCCCTTCGGGAGATCCGGAAGCGACTTCGAGGAACACTTCTTTTTTCCCATGTTTCAGAATATGAGCCGCTTCGTGGAAGAAGGTAAACCACAGGTGATCATTGGTTTTATAACGCAGGCTGAGTTGGATGCATGCGTGTTTTGGCGAAAGCCACCGTGTCGCGCCGCTGGCTGTACTGTTCCTCAGTTCCGGCACAAATACAACCGCAACTCCAGCCTCAGCGCAAAGCTTTTGGATCTGGGTGACAAAGCGTGCAGGGGGCTCGTTTGTCAGATCACGAATGGATAGCAATGCAATTTCAAAACGCTGCTTATCAAATGCTCTCAGATTCATCTTTTGGGATTCAATCTCACCCATGCGCAACCAGGCAGATAGAGGTTCTGGTTTAGCCTCAAACGCCTTTGATCTTCTGTAGGCAAATTGTGGTTTGCTGTAGGTTTCACGCCATTGTTCAACACTACTCACACCGAAAAATTGAAGCAGTGTTCGTACTTTTACAATTGGATCTTTCGGTAAAACGCCTAAGTACTTCTTCCGCACCATCTCTGATAATGGAAACTTCTTCACCCATTCAACGCAATTTGCCAGTTCAGCCTGTTCATTGGCGTAAGCAAGATATTCACGGTAGTTTTGTTCAAGATTGTTCCAGAAACGTGCTGATATATTGAAAACGCGTTCCAACTGAAGAGCAGTTTCAGGGGTAAGGGCATTCTTGCCCTTAATGATTTCGTTGATCGTTTTCCGTGCAAGCCCTGTACGGCTGGAAAGTTCTGCCTGCGTCATCTCCCGTTCCTCAAGAACCTCCAACAAGGTCTCACCGGGTGAGCTTACGGAATCTGGCAGGTATTCATTTATGTTTTCAGTCACCATGATAGTCAACCCCCACTTCAAGAATGCGTATTGAAGTCACACTTTTCCAGTCTAAACCACCATCATCCAGTAACGGAACCGGTTCATCAGCCACTTCGAAAATCATTCGTGTAAGACCTCGCAGATTTACGGCAAGTGTCCCAGCCCGATCCCCTGTCAACTCATGCCAATGTCCCGGCAGATTTCGTATGTCTGCAAGGCATGTAGCTGCACGTAGCTGATCCTGTCGCCGCCTGATCACCTTCGCCTGATCAGGACCATAAGTTTTCGTCAGGTCTTTGATGCTATTGCAGGTTTTCCTGAGTTTCTGGCTCTTGTATAAGATATCCATATTAAGTCCACTATGCAAATATTTTATTAACCTCTAAGGTTAACTCTTTTCAATCAAACTCTATCCATCCTTCCGCCTTGTATACACAGCACAAATATAAAACCCGACTATTAAAGCCGGGCCATATTTCGAAAGAGAATCACTTCTACTCCACCACATGGGGTGCAATTAGCATCCACCCCCGATTCAGGATCCCGATGGGCATGGCCGGGAGTTCCCAACCGCCGAACGGTGTGTTGCGTGCTTTGCTGAAGAACTTCTTCGGTTCCACGGTCCAAGTATGGTTCGGGTCGATCAGGGTCAGTTCCGCCGGGGCGCCTTCCTTGATGTAGGCCGGTTTCAGACGCAGGATCTTGCGCGGGTTGATCGCCATGTGTTTGACCACATCCACCCAGTCCCACATATCCTTACGCACCAGCTCTTTTGCGATAATACCGACCGAGGTTTCCAGCCCGATGATGCCGTTGGGCGCACGGTCGAACTCGTGCAGCTTGTCTTCGATGGTATGCGGTGCATGATCAGTCGAGATACAGTCAATGGTCCCGTCTTTCAAGCCTTGCAGCACCGCCAGACGGTCCTCATCGGTTCCGAGCGGCGGGTTCATCTTGAAGTTGGGATCGTAAGTCGCGCACGCTTCATCGGTCAGCGCGATATGATGCGGCGTGGCCTCAGCGGTAACCTTGTAGCCCTGCTTCTTGGCCCAACGGACCATATCGATGGACTCTTTGCTGGAGATGTGGCCCACGTGCAGACGTCCCCCGGTAAACCCGGCGAGCTGCACATCACGCGCGACCATGACCGATTCCGCCAGGGACGGCCAGGGTTTCAGGCCAAGACGTGTGGACATTTCGCCTTCACGCATCACACCATCACCGGCCAGGTTCGGGTCTTCTGAATGGGTCGAGATGACCATATCATGCATGGAGCTGTACTCCAGCGCGCGACGCATAACTCCGGCATCCAGCACGGGGTCGCCGTCATCAGACAGCATGCGTACCCCGGCGTGGTACAGGTCGCTGATCTCGGTCAGCTCTTTGCCTTCACGTCCCTTGGTAATCGCCGCGACAGGATACACCGAAACCGGAGATCCGGAAGCCAGGTCAAACACCCAGCGAACCACACCGGTATTGTCCAGCGTCGGGTTTGTGTTGGGCATGCAGCAAAGCCCGGTGAAGCCGCCCGCCGCAGCGGCGGTGGTGCCGGTGAAGATGGTTTCCTTGTCTTCACGGCCCGGTTCACGCAGGTGAACGTGCATATCGAAGAACCCCGGGGCAACAATCTTCCCCTCAAGGTCGATCACTTTCGCGTCTTTCAGATCGCTCTTGGTCAACGATCCGATTTTGACGATTTTACCTTTATCGATGAGCAGGTCAGTAACCGTGTCAAGGTCCGAAGCCGGGTCGATGACACGTGCGCCCTGTAACGCGACCAGGGCGGACTTGGCAGCATACCAGCCGCGTTCGCTCATCAGATCCGCTACTTGTCTAGTCGACCAGCTCACGTTCACCTCCTGCCAGCAGGAACAACACTGCCATCCGAACCGCCACACCGTTGGTGACCTGTTGCAGGATCACGCTCTGCGGGCTGTCCGCTACATCCGTATCGATTTCCACCCCACGGTTCATCGGGCCGGGGTGCATAATTACCAGGTCTCGCCTCGCCTTGTCCAGACGCTCGCGTGTAATCCCGAAGTTGGCGCGATATTCCCGGATTGAAGGGAACAGGCCGGTCTTCTGCCGTTCGAGCTGAATACGCAACACGTTGAGGCAGTCGGAATTGGCGATCGCTTCATCGAGGTCGGTATACATCTTGACCCCGAGCCGTTGCAGGTGACGCGGCATAAGTGTCGGCGGTCCGCATACGGCTACTTCTGCGCCCATGGCCTTGAGGCCATGAATGTTGGACAACGCCACACGACTGTGCGCGATATCGCCCACGATAGTAACCCGCAAGCCTTCGAAGCTGCCGAAGGTTTCCCGCATGGTCATCATGTCCAGGAGCGCCTGGGTGGGATGTTCATGGGTACCGTCACCGGCATTGACCACTTTCGAGGTACAATGGCGCGTCAGCAGCAAAGGCGCACCGGGCATGGGGTGACGCATCACCACCATGTCGATCTTCATCGCTTCGATATTTTTCACCGTATCGATGAGCGATTCGCCTTTACTCACAGACGAGGTTGACGCGGAAAAATTCACGACATCCGCACTGAGCCGCTTTTGAGCGAGTTCAAAACTGACACGAGTACGAGTGGAATTTTCGAAAAACAGGTTGACCACGGTCACGTGGCGAAGGGTGGGCACTTTGGGAATGGGACGTTCCAGAATCTCTTTGAACGTCACCGCTGCATCCAGGATCTTCTGGATGTCCTCCGCGCTCATCCCCTCCAGGCCAAGGAGGTGACGGGTGGAAAGCGGCATCTTAGCTCTCCGAAGTATCTTTTGCGAGCAGGATTACAGCATCTTCCCCATCCTGCTCTTTCATGAGCACTTTTACGTTTTCACCTGATGTTGTCGGAATGTTCATCCCAACAAAATCAGCTTTTATCGGCAATTCACGATGTCCACGGTCTACCAGAACCGCAAGCTGCACACGTCCCGGACGACCGTAATCCATCAAGGCATCCAGCGCGGCACGGCTGGTGCGTCCCGTATAAAGAACATCGTCAATCAGAATCACTGTCTTGCCATCCGGGTCAAAAGGAATGTCCGTGACCTGCACACCCGGGCCTACCTTCCGAATCCGGAAATCATCCCGGTACAGGGTAATATCAAGCACCCCGATCGGGAGATTGGTGTCTTCGATCTTTTCAATTTCCTTGGCAATACGACGGGCGACATACACACCCCGTGTCCGTACCCCAAGCAGGCCGATGTTTTCTATACCCTGGTTCCGTTC
Organism: bacterium; assembly: GCA_963669175.1. Classification (GTDB taxonomy): domain Bacteria; phylum Electryoneota; class Electryoneia; order Electryoneales; family Electryoneaceae. The sequence goes on along the minus strand of OY769902.1, from coordinate 2,455,693 downwards.
AACGATCTCACTGGCCAACCGGCGAATACTACGCTTCATCGCGGTTGCGTCCATGACCACGTTCTTTTTCTCACTCATGGTTCACCCAAGGCTTGATGTTCACCAGTTCCGTTCGATTCCCCGGTTTATTCTGTACTCGGCGGGGTAAATTCTCTAAGAAAATATAAATACTGCATTTTCAGTCGCTTGCACCAAAGCACCTTCTAACGTCCAAATTAGTGTGAAGATAAGCTGAGGGGTGGTGAGGTGCAAATCGAAGTTGGGGAGAACGGGTTCTCCTGCTCTGCTTTCAATCGACGATAGCTACTCGTATTTTCGATGCATGTTGATTCTTCATTTAACGGACGGGAGTAAAGGATGGAAACCAAGCGTAAACTAGATTTTCTTGGTCAGGTTGAGCTGTTCCAGGACTTGGACGAACGTGAACTCTCCAGTCTGCTTTCCATGGTTGATACCTTAGAATACGATACGGGTGATGTAATTTTTACCGAAAATGCTCCTCGCGTCTATGTGCATGTCATCTATAACGGTGAAGTAGAGTTGTTCAAACGCACACCTTTTGGTGAAGAAAAACGGTTGTCATTTTTCCGCAAGTTCGATTTCCTGGGTGAAGGCGCCTTGATGGATGATTATCCCCATTCCACCTCCTGCCGCGCCATGTTGAAATCGACGCTTTTATCGCTGAACCGTGAAAAATTCAACGAGCTTGTCATCACAGAACCGGGAATCGGACACAAAGTGCTGTCCCGCGCGGCTCGAGTGATCAGCCGTCGCATGCGCCACACTTCCACACGTGTTGCCGATGCTGGAGCGCAGTATGTCTCCGGACGTACCCGCAAAGAGCACGACCTGCTGGGCTACCGTGATGTGCCCTTTGAGTTCTACTACGGTATCCAGACCCTGCGCGCCCTGGAAAACTTCCCCATCAGCGGCATCTCGCTGACTCATTACCCGAACATCATTGAAGCCCTGGCGGCGATCAAGATGGCGGCGTCACGCGCCAACCATGACCTGGGCCTGTTGTCCAAGCCGATCAACGACGCCATCGTGCAGGCTTGCGGCGAGATCATGCAGGGGAAATTCCACACTCATTTTGTCGTGGACATGATTCAAGGCGGCGCGGGTACCTCGACTAACATGAACGCCAACGAAGTCATTGCTAACCGTGCGCTGGAAATCCTCGGCTACGAAAAGGGCGATTACCAGAACTGCCACCCGAACAACCATGTCAACCTGTCGCAATCTACCAACGACGCTTATCCTTCCGCGATGAAAGTCGCGTTGATCAACGCCAACCATGCGCTGGTCAAGGTGTTGCGTCAGTTCGAGGTAGCGTTGCGGAAGAAGGCGGAAGAGTTCGCCCATATCCTGAAAATGGGACGCACGCAGTTGCAGGATGCCGTGCCCATGACACTGGGCCAGACCTTCGAGGCGTATGCGGAGACGATTGAAGAAGAAATTCATCGTCTCACCCAGATCGCCGACCTGTTCCTCGAGCTGAATATGGGTGGTACGGCCATCGGCACCGGCCTGAACGCCGACCCGGAGTATCCGCAGAAGGTGATTGAGCATTTACGTGACATTACCGGGCTGGAAGTCAACCTTGCCAAGAACCTGGTCGAAGCGACGCAGGACACCGGCGCATTTGTCATGTATAGCTCCGCGATCAAACGTCTCGCGGTCAAGCTGTCCAAGATCAGCAATGACCTGCGCCTGCTTTCCAGCGGCCCACGCGCCGGGATCAACGAGATCAACCTGCCCAAGATGCAGCCCGGCTCCTCCATCATGCCCGGCAAGGTCAACCCGGTCATCCCGGAAGTGGTCAACCAGATCGCTTTCAAGGTGATCGGCAACGACCTGACGGTAACTATGGCGGCTGAAGCGGGCCAGCTCGAGCTGAATGTGATGGAACCGGTGATCGTACAGAGCCTGTTCGAATCCCAGGAAATGTTGAAAAACGGCATCACGACCCTGATCCACCGTTGCATCAACGGCATCACCGCCAACGAAGACGTCTGCCGCGCCCAGGTGGAACACTCCATCGGACTGGTTACCGCGCTGAACCCGGTGCTCGGCTACGAGACCTCCAGCGAAATCGCCAAGGAAGCCCTCGAAACCGGACGTGGTGTCTACGAACTGGTACTGGAACGGAACCTGCTCAGCAAGGAAGAACTCGACGAGATGCTGAAACCGGAAAACATGATCAAGCCACATAAGTTGACGTGATCTAGTTTAACCTGTAGCGTCTGTTAGTATTTTTTTCTTCATTCTTGGGCAATTGCTTTTCAGACACTTCAAAAAAACCGTTTCGCTCGTGTTTACCTATAGTTTTGATTGTGTTGAAGTTTTGATAGATTGTACATTTAGAACTGCCACTTCTGTTATCCAGGGGTGGCAGTCTTTTTAAAACTCTATCCCGTACTTTGCTCTATGAGATAGCCAGCGCCATAAACTTTTCAAGTTTTCTCCGTTGTCATCGTTGCTATCAACAGTTTTCAGAGTATAGTTTAATACAGGATACGATGATTTCATCTTTCCCAGTTTAGATTAATAGCCTGAAATCGAGGATTTATAATGATGTATCTTTCTCACAACAAACCAGGAATCGCCATTTCGGTGGCATTCCTTCTTGTTACCATTTCCCTGTCAGCGCTTGCCGAGTGGCTGCCTTCCGGAACGCAGGTAACTCCTTACAACAGCGCGATATACAGTCGCTTTGGCCTTGTCCCGGACAGTAGCGGCGGGTGTTACCTGGTATATTTTACCAGTTATGATCCTGATGCAACAGGTGAACCCCGATGCAAGGTGCAGCACATCAACCGGAACGGCGAAGTGTTGTGGCCGGAAGAGGGCATCTTCGTCGCAGATCCCGATTCGATGTATGCGTTCTATTTCGGCGCCTGTGTTCCCGCACCGGGCGGGGAGGTCTATGTGGTGTTTGAGGGCAAACGCACCGAAGCAAGAAACAACGCCATCTGGGTGCAACGGTTCTCCCCTGAAGGGGAACGTCTCTTCGGTCCCCGTGGCATTCAACTCACACTGAATGATTCTACAGATTCCAATTTTATGCAGACCCAATGGTGGCGGGCTACAACCTCTGATGGAGTTGGTGGTATCATTGTTGGGCATTACTATGGAACTGTGGAAAATGGTCAGGATATAGCGTATATGATGGCGCATCGAGTCACTTCGGATGGCGAAGTGGTCTGGCGCAATGTCCGGGTATCTCCTGATCTGGATGCCATGGTGGGAACCTGCCGCGCGGTAACATCGCCCTTCAATGGTGTGGCTTTTTTTACGGAAATTCATGACAGCCTGATGGCGCGATATGTCAATCTTAACGGGCAGGTTTTCTGGGAAGACAATCCGACGATCATTCACAGAAGCACGTATGATGAAGAGAATGAACATTATTACAGTTGCCATTCTTACAATGTAGTGGCTTTTCCCAATGGCGGGTATTGTATCGGCAATGGAAGCGTGGATGAGCTTCGTTACTTTTATATTGGGCCGGACGGACTGGTCCGGAATGGTCCCCACGGAACCCTCCTTCTCGGCGGACAGTTGTCTGATGATCCGTCATTCGATGTGCAGTGTTTTACAGGCAATGCTGATATCGCAACAGATGGTTTTTTTGTATATATCGTATGTTTGACATTTAATCCTGAAATAACATATTTAAATCATCTATATATATGTTCCTACGATGGTCAACCGTTATACCCGTCCCCATGGGATGTAGGTGAAGTTACTTATGCTCATGCAACACAAATGTTTGCCGAACCTTATTATCAGTTGTTCACTTTCAGGGACCAGCGTGGTCAAATATTCCCATATGCGCAGATGGTATCCCGGGAGGGAGAACTTCCCTGGGGTATTGAAGCGGATTCTTTATGTAATCCCGCTATCTATCCAGCAGACCGATTATGTACAATAAAAAGCGCTCCGGATACATTTCTGACGGCTTGGTATTGTGCCTATCAATCTGATGGTAGCTATTTCGGCGCATTCCTGATGACACAAACGGTGGTTTCCGAAGAAGACTACCCGGTACAAGAGTCTCCAAACATAGTTAACTCTCCCAGGGCTTTTTCGATTGTAAATGCCTACCCTGATCCCTTCAACTCTTCGGTAACCGTACAGTATGACATTGATGCGCCGGGCCGGTATGAATTCACCGTGTTCAATCTTCTCGGTGAAAGTGTGCATAAAGACACGATACAGGTATCCCAATCCGGCCGGGGAAACTGGCGCTGGCAGGCGAACGAGTATGCTTCTGGTGTGTACCTGGTTCAACTTCGCAGCCTTGCGACCAATGCAACCGTAGCAAGAAAAGTAACGCTGGTTCGATAAAAGAAAACAATTTTCAGTGTACAAAAGGGGGGGTTATGAGGTGTCTGATCAGGTACATTGGGCTGATTACATTCTTATCACTGGCTTTAACGCAGTTATCCAATGCGGAAAGACCGCTGGATATTCCTTTGGGATTGTTTCATCCGTATGATATGCATGATATGGTTAATTATCCTGCAAGTAAAAATGAATTTTATATGCTTATTGTTGATAAAGATTATTTAAATCAACAGGAAGTTAGGAGAAACGAGCAAGAAATCTATGAATATTTTAATAGCACATTTATCATCAATTCTAAACTTCCCTTTCATTTCTGGAAAGAATTAGATCTTGATGGTAGCAACAACCATGCTATTATCTGTGATATTAATCCCGATGGATTATATAATTACGCTACTCAAATGTATATGTACAAACAAATGGGTAACAAAATTACTACTAGTGCCAGATCATATTCTAATATGAATTTAATTAAAGTTGGATATAGAAACATTGCCAAACAAGCCATGTATGATCCATATTTTGGTGGTTTCTGGCTTGGTGAGGAACCGTTCAGGCGATGGGCGGATCCTCCATTCACAAGATTAGATGTTTCAGTTGTTTATCCTTTCCTGAATGAAATAATCGACGATATTCGTTCTTATCGGGGCGATAATCCCAATGCACCAATTGTAACGGGTAATAATCCTGCAAATTTTTTGACCTTTGAAGGTGTATCCAGGCCATCCCCAGATATTTCATCGACTGGTGAAGGTGTATATCACTACGAAGATATTGAGTATTACAATGAAATTGCAGGAACTGAGCTTGACGATAATGATCCTTTCTTCTCCCTGGAAGTATACGGAAAGATGATTCCATGGATTGGATCAGATTTTTTTGACGAGTGTAACGGATGGGATGTATTTTATACCTATAGCACGCCAATGAAAGATTGGAATATTGATACTTCATCGCCTGATTCTTCTCGAACTTATGGCTCCACATATGACGGTGGTTCGTATCAAAAAGACATTCATCAGTATATGTATGGCATTCAATGGGTGGCCTCCAAAATCTATAACGATGCTGTTCAAGGGGATGGTGGGCGCAATAAAGAATACTGGTATATGATGATGCCAGATCGAATTTACCATGACTACAACATAATGGATGACCTTCTTCAAAAAAGTTACCGACGAAAAACAGAACCGGAATTCCGTGCGGAGGCTAACCTGGCCCTTGCCTATGGCGCCAAGGGATTAATGATGTATTCGCCAGCCTCAACCTATTATTATGGCACCTTAAACGCTATTGGTGAGCCTGATGGCTATACGCGATCAATTATTGATAGTGTTTGTAATAATGAAGCTAGAGATAATATGTTGTGGTACGGAGCTTTGGATGGCACTGATTATATCACAAATAGTCTAACTAACTTAAGAAAACCATGGACAGAAAGTAATCCAGAGAATATACTACATTATCCTTATTACGACACTAATGTGGGAGAAGATGCAGTTTATGAAATTTCTAAAGCACCATATGATTATATATCACATCTTTATAGCCCGAACGGCAATTATTCTCGTTATAGTATTAGGCAAGAATTGGCCTATATTCGGAACTTGTCATGGATTACAGCATGTAATTCACACGAACAAATTATGAAAAGAGCTTTGTATCCTGAAACATATTATCAGGATCTATTTGACAATAATAGTTATTACGATGAAGCAACAAATAGGGTTCATTGCACTGACATAAATGGCGATAACGCTACATATCCTCCAATAGACTATTGTATTGGTCACCGTGATTATCGATTTCAATTGTACGATATTATCGGCGATCAAGAATATGTTTATAATGGACCGGATGGGCACAACTACCATCAAGATTTTATCTTTTGCTATAATTCGACAATATATGTAGGTTTCTACAAATGGCCGGAAAAGAATGTAAATGAAGAGTATTATTATCTTGTGAACACAAAGACACATCAACCTTCGGGCGATGATTTCATTGCTGCCGGTGATCAGAATATTCAGCTTGTGTTTTTGTCTGAAAGTAGTGGTCTTAACGATCCGTTGAACGGTACAACATGGGAAATAGTTGATGTTATTAGTGAAGAGGTAATAGACTCATTTGAATATGACTGCGGTATTGATACCATGGATTTTATTGAATTAGAAGCTGGTGAAGGACGGATCATCTGTGCTCGTCCTAAAATTGCTGGATTATCAGGTACAATTGCCTCGGATACGACCTGGAGCGGCACGGTTCGAATAACAGGGAATGTGACTGTTTCTAATGGTGTCACGCTGACAATTCTTCCAGGAACACGAGTACTGTTTGATGGCAAATATATGATTAAGGTGTTTGGTCGCATGGTGGCTGTTGGCACATCCAGTCAGCGAATTTCGTTTTATCCTGTTGAAGAGAATCCTTCTGGAATTTCATGGAATGGAATTATTTTCCAGGGCGGAATAAAGGACGAAATTAGCACACTTGAGTACTGCGATATCCGAGATGCGAATATTGGCGTTGCATGCATGCAGCAAAATGAAGATCTTCATATAAAGTATTCCACAATTAAACAATGCACATATGGTATATATAAAATGTACTCATATTACACAAAATTTCAAGAATCTAAAATCGCAGACTGTGACTATGGTATAGTCGACTATTATAGCAGTGACAATTCATGGATTCGAGACTGTATTGTGTATAATATAGAACGAACAGGCGTTGATATTCGTGATGGTGTCAATGCATTACTTTACGGAAATACGATTCAATATTGTGGTTACGATGGTATTGAATTAGATAATATAAATCAAGTAAATATGCGTGCTGGTTATTTTGGTAATAATCCAAATATAATAAGATATAATGGATATGATGATCCCAATACATATAGAGGCATTAATGCATCAGATTGTTATTTTAATAATTTGTTATATACTCATATTTATGAAAATCTTGGCACCGGAATATTATTAGAAAGTCAGACAAGTGTTAATAACAATGGATCTTATTCAAATGAGTTGATACTTGCCAATAATGCTTTAGAGTTGGAACGTGGCATGCTACCTAATATTTATAATTCACAAGTCTTGGTAAACAACGGGTGTAGCTGGAATTTCTACAATAGAAATTATGATTTTATAGATAAATACTCCACTGATGCCACTCCCACAGATGCGACCTATATGATAGCCATGCTTGAGTCGGGTACACATGATGTGTCCGGCAACTACTTCGGCAATGCTGATGGTAACTTTGACTATACTGAAATTCCTAATAATTACTATTTCTTCACCGTTACAAGTAGTCCTCCAACATATATTGTATGCAACCAGGCCAACACAAATACTTCAAATACTGATTCAGTCTATTGGCAGATTTTTGAAGTTGACGACAGTCCACAGAGTATGCTCGACCTTGCGTATTCGCTGATGGATTCCGCTGAAGCACAAGCCGAAGTTGAGGATATTCTGGATGAACTTATCGAACTCAGATTTGCACCGGCATTACGTGCAATGTGTTGCCTGAAAAGAGAAATGAATGAGGATGCAGGCGATATCGCGTCCTATTTGGATGGAATACCTTGTGATACGGTTGATACTGCTTTTAACATGGAAATCGAGTTTGCAAAGGCCTCCTCATACTTGATGTTTGCTGACTTCCCCAGCGCCCGTAATACTTACGAAAATATGCTTCTCGAAGATATTGAAGTTCCTGATTCTATTCGAGCTGAGCTTGGACTGGCGAATACAGATTTGCTTGAGTTGGCGGAAGAAGAAATCATCAACGCTGGCTTGCATGTACAGGGATTAGGAACACCTCTCACGCGCCGTATTACAGTAGAGGATAGAATCGGTGAACTTCGGGCCGCATTGTACAATTTTTATAATGGGATTAGAACACGAGCTGAACGCCCACTTCCAACCGAATTCGCTTTGGAACCGGCATACCCGAATCCGTTCAATCCGAGTGTGACTGTGCCCTACGCGCTCCCGAAAACTGCAGATGTACAACTAACTGTGTACAATGTCCTGGGACAGAGAGTTGTACAACTTGTCAACAGGAAGATGAATGCCGGTTATCACCAGGTTATCTGGGATGGTCGTTCTCAGGCTGGCTTGCCTGTTGCTTCCGGTGTCTATTTTGTAACGATGGAGGCCGGTAGCTATATCAAAACACAAAAAATAGTGATGGTGAAGTAGTTCTTGAAGTTTTCATTCAGGAAAATGTGAAATACAACCGGGATGTTCATTCGTTGAACATCCCGGTTTTTCTCACCCCATCCTCTTGACAAACCGTTTCTTCAACAGGAACAGCCACCCGGCCAGGACCAGCATGCCGAGGGGCAGGTAGAGGGCGACCATGCCCCATTCCCCACCTTTTGCAGCCAGCGCCGTTTCGGTGACGCTGACGGAAGGGACCAGCAGGAACACCCACTTCCAGGGCTCGCCCAAGATATAGGCCGCGACCGGGAGAACATAGATCACGCTCAGGAACTTCGCCAACGCCAGCCCCTCCACCTTGTTCCCGGCAAAGGCGCCCATCGCAAGGATGAAAAACATGACCTGCAATCCGCCCAGGAACGCCGCCGGGATCAGGACCAGCGCCGTCCCGATGCCCAGCCCCAGGATCAACGGCAGCGCCAGGGCGTAGGCCACACTAAGGACCACCGGGCTGAGCAAGCGGTACTTCAGGTAGCCGTTTTTGCCCAACGGGGTGACGCTGAACCAGGCCAGCACCTGCTCGTCACGTTCGTCCAGCAGCACATACCCTGCCGCCATGCCCAACATCATCCCGGGAAACAGCAGCAGGTAGGCGTGGATGAATCCGACGTGCGGGGAAAGGTCGAAGCCCTTCTCCAGCGACCACGTGGTCAGCGGCGGTATCCCGAAACGCATCAACAACGTGACAAACAGCGGCACCATAGCGATGATCAGCAGCATGCTCTCACGGTAGATGTTGCGCAGATCCAGCCACGCCAGTGTCAGGGTTGTTTTCATGGTTGCCCCCTCACACCTTAGCCGAAGCATGTTTCCCAGCATCCGCATGGACAGGGTAGACGATATGATTTCTCAGTACCCGCAGCGCCCAGAACCACGCCACCACCATACAGATAACCAGGAAGCCGACCGCGTACAGCAGGTAGCCCCAATGTGTGGACAGGACCACACTGTCCAGCAACACCAACGACGCCTTTGTGGGCAGAAAATAGAACAGGTTGGAATTGACGATCCCGAAATGATGCAGGAAGGGCGACGAGGTCAACGCCATCACCCCGGCAGATAACATCAGGTAGTGGTTCAGGCTGCGGCTGTAAGCGACACAAATCAGTCCGAACAGGGTAAACAGGCTGCTGCTCAGAATCACGCCCGTCAGCAACGGCAACCAGTTGATCGCCAATCCCCACGTCCCCACAGCGATCAGCAAACTAGAGCCCAAGGCCAGCACCAGCAGGCTGACGACCTTGGCAATAATGTATTCCTGAAGACGTAAAGGCATGGTGAACAGACCCGAATGCACACGTTGTGATTTCTCCAGCAGCACGATCCCGCCAATGAAGTAAAAGCCGATCATCACCGGATCGGAGAACAGCATGATGGGAAACAGGGCGATACGGATGGTCTCGGGCAGGAACCGCATGGACAGGATATACAATACAGTCAGGCCGCCGTATACCGCGTAGAAACCTTGACGCCACTGGAGCAGCATATCCATACGGATGGCGTGTAGCAGCCTCATGTCAGCCTCCTGCCGGTGACATCCATAAAAATGTCTTCCAGTGTGGCCTCAAGGGTATGAATGGTCTCAACTTTCCCCGCACGCAGGATGTCCAGGAAGCCGCCGTTATCCGCAAGTTTATCCAACTCGAATTCCCTGCTGGCTGTCCCTCCATTAACACGGTGTTCCACCCGGACTCGACGGGTGCCGTGGGAAAGCTTCAGCTCACGTGGCGAGGCGATGGTCTCCAGCCTGCCATCCACGATAAACGCCACCCGATCACACAACTGATCAGCGTCGTGCATGTTGTGAGTAGTCAGGAAAATGGTCTTGCCCGTAGCTTTCTGCCGGAGAATATGATCACGGATAATGCGAGCATTGGCAGGGTCCAACCCGGCTGTCGGTTCATCCAGAAAGAGGAATTCCGGATCATGCAGAAATGCACGGCAGTAATTCAACCGCATCCGCATGCCCTTGGAGAAGCTGGACACCTTCTTGTCCGCGTCCTCTTTCAGACCAACCAGTTCGAGCAATTCAAGCGGATCGTTGGAGATCCTTCCATACAACGCCCCGAAAAAACGAAGGTTCTCCAGCGCGGTCAACTTGCCGAACAGGTTGGGCACCTCGAAGACCACGCCGACACGTGTGTAGAGGTCATTTTTCCAGTCGGAGAGTTCCCGTCCGGCAAAATTGACATGCCCACGATACCCCTTCAACAGCCCGATCAACAGGTTCTGCGTGGTGCTCTTCCCGGCCCCGGACGGTCCCAGGAAGCCGAAAATCTCCCCTTTCGGGATGGCGAAACTCAGCCCGTGCAGGGTTTCAGCGTCGTTCCCAGGATAGGTATAGCTGAGGTCATTCACGGTCAGCATGGTCGCCTCCCGGTCCCAGTCCAGCCTCAAGGGCAGACGTCAGCAGTTGATAGACTTCGGCTTTGTTACTGAGGTTCATGCGTGGTTGCAGCAAGGGAATCGCGATCAGGGCGCGCAGCAACTCGACCAGCACTTCCGCCTCGATGTTCTCACTGACAGCGCCGCGATGCTGCATTTCTATGACCATGTCCAGCAGCTCTTCACGGTCGCGTTTCATGTGAACCTGCAACCGTTCCGCGCCGACTCGACTGACCAGGTATTCCATCTCACCCGGCTGCACGATATGGCTGAAAAGCGGTTCCTGCTCCAAACCATGCAGAAATGCCGACAACACATAACCCACCCCTGCTCCGTCACGTATCCCCTGCATCAGGCCGCCACGAATCCGTTCTTCCGCTTCTTCGAGAACCTCGAGGTATAACAGTTCCTTGGACTCGTAAAAACGGTAAAACGTCCCCTTGGCGATCCCGGCATCCGCGGTCAGCTCATCGACTGTAGTCTTACGCACCCCAAACCGGGTGAACCGTTCCCGCCCTGATGCCAACAACGCTTCCCTGATCCGGTTTTGTTCTTCTTCCGAAAACGCTTTGGGCATCGTTCCTGTTCTCCTGTTGCCTGTAACTTATGTTTCTGTGACTGTAAAAATAATTTGGTCATTGATTCAAATATATGCCATAGTTACCTTTACGGCAAGAGGCATTTTTTTATCTGTTCACCAAGTTCATGGTTGGTGTGACGGGTATCCATTGAAAAGGTTGGGAGGGTGTATTATACTGTATGATCTCTTGAGGTCTTCGCCCAATTTTGTGGACCTATCGCTCAGCCTGCAACCGGGGAGTTTGCACATGCTGGAAAACACGTCCCAAATGCGCTTCTCATTCTCATCCAAATCACCTGCGTTGACTGAGGACACCTTTGCGGTGGTCAGTTTCACAGGTCGTGAAGGATTATCGGAACCGTACCAGTTTACCATCCAACTCGTTTCCACCAACGGTGATATTGATCTGGACAGCGTTGTTCAGCGCAAGGCGACTTTCACTGTTCATCGTAAAGACGGCGAGGATGTTCCCTATCATGGAATTGTAATTGAGTTTACCCTCGAACGTGAGTTTAATGGGTATTATTTCTACGAAGCTGTGCTGGTTCCCAAGTTCTGGTGGCTGCAATTAACCCATCACAACCAGGTATTCCTGGACAAGGATGTAAAGGGGATACTGGAAAAAGTCCTGAAGGATGGCGGTTTAACCAGCAAGGATTTTGATATCCGTTTGCAGGGCAACCATGATACCTTCCCGTATATCTGCCAGTACAACGAGACTCATTTCAATTTTGTCCATCGCTGGATCGAGCGAGAAGGGATATACTATTACTTCGAGCAGGGTGACAGCGAAGAGAAGCTGATCCTTACCGATACAAAGATAGCCCATGTGGACATGCCCCAGGGCGGCACCATCACCTATCTCCCCCCTTCAGGTCTGGACACTTTGCATCGTGATGAGGTTGTAAAGCAGTTCACCTGGCGTCGTGACATGACTCCCGCCAAGGTGCAGTTGGTGGAATACAACTATGAAAAGCCGGATGACCTCCTGATCCAGGAAGCGTCGGTAGACGATCATGGTCTGGGCGAGATTATCACCTATGGCGAACACTACAAAACACCGGATTCAGGCAAACGTCTGGCAAAAATTCGCGCCGAATGCTATCAATGCAGGAAAAACACCTATCATGCGGCCAGCACAGTCCCGTTCATCCGTCCCGGATTCACTTTCACCCTTGCCAAGCATAATCGTGATAACCTGAACCGGAAATACCTGACGATTCGCATGGAGATGTCCGGCGACCAGGCGGGATACCTGATCGCAGGAATCAAGCAGGGATTGAGTGAACACGAGAAGAATCCCTATTACAAGAATGTGTTCCATGCGATTGAGAGTGACTTGCAGTTCCGTACCGAGTGCAAAACTCCCAAGCCGAAGATTCAGGGTGTGATCGAGGCGAAGATTGATGCTGCTGGCAGTGGACAGTATGCAGAGCTGGATGAACAGGGACGGTACAAGATTGTGATGCCGTTTGACCTGTCCGGGCGTTCTGATGGTAAGGCCAGTTGTTATATCCGCATGGCGCAACCTTATACCGGCAGCAACCACGGCATGCACTTCCCCTTGCATAAGGGCACTGAGGTGCTGGTCACCTTCACCGATGGTGATCCGGACCGTCCCATCATCGCCGGAGCGGTGAATAATCCCTCCACTCCTTCCCAGGTGAAGGGAGAAAACCAGACAAAATCGGTGATTCAAACCGGCAACCAGACGCAAATGCATTTCGAGGATAAGGAAGGCAGCGAACGTATCCAGATGCATGTCCCGGCGAAAAAGTCGTTTGTCCGCATGGGCGCTCCCAACGATCCTCCCCCCCCGGCATCGGAAGGCGGGGAAACTGCCGCCCCTTACTGGACGCTGGTGGATACAGACGGCTTCAAGATGACTGCTGGTTTGAACCTCAATGTCTATGCCGGTCTGTCCAACGAAATTATCCTGGGCAACAATTTTATGGGGTGTGTCGGATTCGAACAGAAAATCATCACCAATGGCGAACTGGGCGTTCTTATTGGCGGCAAGTATTCGCTTGGCATTACCAGCAGTTACCTGAGTCCGCACACGATGAATCTGAAGGGTGTGGAAAAACACATCACCCAGATGGAAAATAAAATCAATGACTTGAAGACAAAGGTGGCCGAAACAGAAGAAAAAGTAGCCGCGGCACGCCAGAGTGTCGTAGGTGTGAAAGATAAGATTGCTGATACCAAAGAACTCGTGAATGGTCAGCGAGACAAAATTGTCGCAGCAAAGCAGGAAATGTCCGAGACCAAGGATTCACTGGCTGGAACTGTTGAAGAAATTCAACAGCTTATGTCCAAGATCTCAGATGAAGAATTAAAAGTAATCGAAAATGTTTCGCTGGCCAGGGGATTGAAAGACAGCACGGCTGAAATGAAGGAACAGATAAAGACAATGCGAGTGCAGGCCGATGCGATCAAACAGGAAACATTTGAATGTGGTTTTGACAACTACGTTACCAATATGGAAACCGCAGCGCTGTTTGAACGCGACTGATCCGGTGGACTGTTAGAATACAAGGAAACACCCATGAGTATTCTTGTCAACAGAAAATTCAGCTTCTATTCAGGCAGCGGAACAGATGACAGTTTTTTCGTGGTCCGTTTCACAGGAGAAGCGGCATTATCCAAGCCGTATCATTTCACCATTCACCTGTTGACTACGGATGCCACGATGGACCCGGAAAAACTGGTCAATCGTCCGGCTCGTTTTATAATCCATCGAGACGACCAGGATGTGACTTTCCACGGGATCGTAACCCATGCGGAATATGACCGTACTGTCCAGGAATATGCCCAGTTTACCGTGGAACTGGCCCCGCGATTTTCGTGGTTGTCCCATACCCATCACAACCAGGTATTCCTCGATCAGGATGTGAAGACAATGTTGTCCGGAGTGCTGAAAGACGCACGTATTGAATCATCTGCCTATGATTTCCGCTTGCAGCAGGATCATCCCGGTCACAAGTTTGTCTGTCAATATGGCGAAAGCCATTTCAATTTTATCAATCGCTGGTGCGAACGTGAAGGTATCTACTACTATTTCGACCACAGTCAGGATACCGAAAAGGTCATCTTTACCGACACACGCACAGCTCATGCGCCTGCATCAGAAGGCACGAAGGTTATATACTCCACCCCATCTGGCCTGGATAACCTGCATCGTGATGAGGTCGTTCGAGTTTTCAGTCAGCGAAAACGACTCATTCCTCAGAAAGTAACTCTCCGCGACTACAACTTTGAAAAACCGACGCTCCCGATGATCGGGGAAGCCGATGTGGATCAGAACGGGCGTGGCGAGATGACTACTTACGGGGAGTACTTCCTAACCCCGGACGAAGGGACTCGCTTGGCGAAGATCCGTGCCGAAGAGCTGGCCTGTAGAAAGGATACGTACTACGGGGAAAGTTCTGTCCCCTATATCCTGCCCGGTTTCGTTTTTGAAATGACCGGACACTATCGTGATGCTTTGAATCGTTCTTTCCTGACAACTGACATCCACATGGAAGGTGACCAGGTCGCTTACTTTGTGGCCGGACTGAAGAACGAACTTTCAGAAGTTGAAAAGGCGCCTTATTACAGGAATACGTTTACGGCGATTCCATCCGATATTCAGTTCCGTCCGGAGATAAAAACCCCGAAAGCCAGGATCAACGGCACCATACAGGGCTGGATCGATTCTGCCGGAAGCGGTCAATACGCGGAACTGGATGAACAGGGCCGTTACAAAGTCATTTTCCCATTCGATCTGTCCGACCGTAAGGATGGTAAAGCGAGTACCTGGTTGCGACGGATTCAACCTTATGGTGGTTCCGGACATGGCATGCACATGCCGCTGCATCGTGGCGCGGAAGTCCTGATTGCTTTCACCAATGGCGACCCGGATCGGCCTATCATCGCCGGAAGCGCACCAAATCCTCGATCTCCCAGCCTGGTTGATTCAGACAACCAGACACGTTCACGGCTACGGTCATCTTCAGGGAACGAGCTGCATTTCGAAGATAAGCAGGGCGAAGAACGCATACAGTTCCATGTCCCGGCGACAAGTTCTTTTTTACGCATCGGCGCTCCCAACGATCCTCCGCCGGGAATGTATACAGATCAACAGTCATCCCAGGCGCAAGGGGAAGCCCTAGAGACCATTGCCAAGTGGTTCTACAACCTGCATAAGAATTTTGACCTTGCGCCTGACTTGAAAAAACATGGCATCACCCTTGGGGCGGGCGCCAAGCTGGAGATTGAAGCCGCTACTAAAAACAGCCTGGCCCTCATTGAAAAGATGGTCTTTATCGGTGGCTTTGAGGAAAAAATCAACACCCCGTTCATGCTGCGTTTCCTTGGAGGACGCCGTGATGAGCTGGAATGCACCAGCCATACGGACAATAAATGGGTACACACCGACATGAATGAACTTCATAATAAAGTAAATGGATTAAAAACAAATATCAGCGAAACGAAAGAAACGATTTCCGAATCAACCAGCAAGATTGATGGGATCAAACAGACAGTGGCTGAGACGGAAGAACGGCTGGAAGGTTCACGTTCCCTGGTTGCGGGCGCGGAAACCAAGATGACGCAAGCGAAGGAAAAAATCGATGGCACAAAGGAATATCTGAATGATCTTAAGACTACGATAGCCGACTCACTGGACACAATCCGGATAAATGAGGCCGGTATGAAAACCTGTGTTGATGAAATGGCTGAAATGAACACAGAAGTAGCCGGCCAGAAAACAGCAGTGAGTACGATCAAGTCACAAATGGCAGAGATGCAGCAATTGATGACAACATTGCAGAGCGCAATGAGTGCACTCCATTCGGTTACGGCAGAAATTCTCGAGGAGGGATAAAAAGTGCTGAGTACTGATAAAATATTTGATTTTTCCGTCGGGAAACTGCCAGCCAACACGTTTACAGTCGTTGACCTGAAAGGGCGTGAAGCGCTCTCTGTGCCGTACGAGTTCACGCTCACATTGATCTCTGACAATCCGGATATAGACTTGGATTCGGTGGTAAATCAGCATGCCACGATCACAATCAAGACAGCGACAGAAGATATTCACTATCATGGCATCACCGCTTCTGCGTTACATCTCAGGGAATTGAAGGACAAATACCTCTATGAAGTACAGCTTGTTCCACGTCTCTGGTGGTTGGCCAATACACGCCACAACCAGATCTTTCTCAACAAATCCATCAAGCAGATTCTGGAAGATATCCTGAAAGACGCAAAATTCACCCGTCAGGATTACGACATCCGACTGCAAAATGAGTATCCAACGTATGAATATGTTTGCCAGTACAATGAAAGCCACCTGCATTTCCTGCACAGATGGCTTGAGTTTGAAGGCATTTATTATTTCTTCGAGCAGGATGGTCCGGTTGAGCGTGTTGTTTTCACCGACACCCGCATTGCTCACAAGCCGGTTGCCCAGACGCCTCAACTGCGCTACTCCCCCCCTTCAGGGATGGACACACTCCAACGTGAGCAGGTAATCCTCAATTTCCGTCACAAGCGTCGTCTCATCCCGGGCAAAGTTCAGCTCAAGGGGTATAACTACGAAACCCCGTTGCTGGACCTGACAGCCGAATCAGCTATTGATGCGGCCGGAATGGGGATGGTGTACTCATATGGCGAGAATTTTAAGACCCCTGATCAAGGCAATCGTCTGGCCAGGATCCGACGTGAAGAATGGTTGTGTCGTCGCGACCTCTATCATGGCGAAAGCACAGCAACAGGAATCCGTACCGGTTTTACCTTCACCCTGTTTGATCACTTCCGGGAGGACATGAACCGGAGCTATATGGTCACTGATGTCCATCTGGAAGGAAGCCATGCTATCCACCTACTGGACGGAGTCAGCGTGAATGATGGCGACGGCGAGCAGAAACAGCGCTTCAGTTGCCGTTTTACCGCAATCCCGGCAGAAGTGCAGTTTCGTCCTGAAAAGAAAACAGATGCAACCAGGGTATATGGAACAATTCAGGCAAAGATTGATGCTGCCGGAAGCGGGAAATATGCGGAACTGGATGAGCAGGGACGCTACAAGGTAAAAATGCCCTTTGATCAGTCAGGACTCAGCGGCGGGAAAGCAAGTTGTTATTTACGAATGATGCAACCGTACGCAGGATCAGATCACGGCTGGCATTTCCCACTCCACAAAGATACCGAAGTAACAATAGGATTTATCGACGGTAATCCCGATAAACCAGTAATCCTTGGCACGGTGCCCAACCCGGAAACAGCCAGTATGGTCACCGGTGACAACCAGACCCAGGGCAAGATGAAAACAGGATCGGGAAATGAAATGCACATGGAGGACAAAGAGGGCTCCCAACATATGCACCTCCATGTCCCCAACCAGAAGACATTCATGACCATCGGCTACAAATTCGATCCGCGAGGAGATGACGACGATTCCGACTCCAGTCCAGATAATGCTTCACCTGCACAAGGAGCTTATGATAAACCGTCAAATCAAAGTGTCTCGGCCATGGATACCACAGCCCCGGAAGATGATGACGATGAAGGGAGCTTGGATAACCCCGGGGATGATGGAGACGGTGACGGCGGTGGCGGCGACGAAGGTGGTGACGGTGGCGATGACGACGGTGGCGATGACGACGGCGACGATGACGACGGCGGCGATGACGGCGGTGGCGGCGACGAAGGTGACGACGGCGGTGATGACGACGGCGGCGATGACGACGGCGGTGATGACGACGGCGGCGATGACGACGGCGGCGATGACGACGGCGGCGATGACGACGGCGGCGATGACGACGGCGGCGATGACGACGGCGGCGATGACGACGGTGGCGATGACGACGGTGGCGACGACGACGGCGGCGATGACGACGGTGGTGATGACGACGGTGGCGATGATGGCGATGATGATGATGATGATGACGACGACGACGATGATGATGACGAGGAGGAAGAAGACGAAGACGAAGACGAAGACGAAGATGAGGAAGAAGAAGAGGCCGAAAAACGTGGCGTTATCATCAACACCAAAGGTGAGTTTACCATACACTGCGGTGTCTATATAAAGATAGTGATTCTTAATGAATTTGCTTTCGTGGGTGCGCTGGAAGAACGTGTAAATCTCGGGCATTTTCTCAAAATGGTAAGCGGTTTTGCCAATGAATACAAATTTGACTTCAAGGAAATGAAGTTTGAAAAAGAGGATGTTCATGCTGCTCATGAAAAGATGCATGAAACCAGCGAAAAGATTGATGAGATGCAGCAGGAAATCAACGAACTCAACA
This sequence comes from bacterium, assembly GCA_963669175.1. Classification (GTDB taxonomy): domain Bacteria; phylum Electryoneota; class Electryoneia; order Electryoneales; family Electryoneaceae. Next base: position 2,436,851 of record OY769902.1, on the reverse strand, counting down.
CCAGGCTGGCCGAAGCCACAACGACTGCCGATGGTGAAAAGGATACAGTAGCCGGAGCCATTGACGAGCTGACCGAAGAAGAGAGCCAGATGAATGGCGCCGCCTCAGACCTGAGCCCAATTGTCACCGAGGCAAACCAAGAGGTTTCGAAAGGAGAGGCTTCCCGTCTGCATTCCTTTACCATCTTTGAGAGAATCATGGAAAGCGGTCAGGAAATCCATGCGTTACGGCAGGATGTTGACCTGATCAAGCAACAAACCAGCGAAATGCAGCAAGAGATGGAAGCGCTGACACAACGTGTGGCGACGTTGCTTACACATGAAGCCGAAGTAAGTCTCAAAACAGTTGATACCGTAACGGCCAAGCTCTAGTGGATCCATTCACTAGTGGACCTTGATAGAGGATTTTCATGAAAGTCATCAAAGAAAACGATCAGTCCATCCTGTTGAACTATTTCGGTATTCAGGATAAGCACTATATGGTCATCAGCCACCTGGTTTTCTTTGCCTTTGATGACCCCAAGACTCTGCTACAGGAACAGGATTTGTGGAAGCTGGTCCCTGCTGAGATCCCGGATTCCCCCCTGGATCATGGCATGCCGAAAACGACCGCCGAAGTCTTGGTCAAGGGCAACTGCTATGCAACCGGCGGAACCCCGGTTCCGGCATCGGAAGTCGAATTCCGGTTCGGACCGGTAGAGAAGAAACTCCAGGTTTTCGGTGATCGCTATTGGAAGGATACGGCTGGTGTTACAGTAATCACGGACCCTGAACCATTTACGGAAATGCCGGTTGATGCGGCCCATGCTTTTGGTGGGCCGGAAGATGCCCGAAACATGATGGGCAAGGGAACTGTCCCGGTGGATGTGGGCAACGATAAACAACTGCTTCCATTGCCCAATGTTGAATTGCCCGGACGTCTGATCGGCGCGCCCTCGGACAAACCCGATCCGGCGCTATTCACCCCGCTTGATTTCATGCATCCCTATCGTCAGAAAAAACTGGGTACCTATGATAATACCTGGTTCAGGACACGCTTCCCCTATTACCCGGAAGATATGGACTGGACCTTCTTCAATGCCGCCCCTACGGATCAGTGGTTGCCCGGTTATCTGAAAGGTGGCGAACCGTTCGAATGTATCCGTATGCACCCGGACAAACCGGTGGTTGGTGGTAATGTCCCACGCATCCGTCCGCGCATTTTCGTATTCCAGACCCCGGACCAGACGGAAGCGCCGCATCCTGTGCCGGCCGATGCGCCTTTCCTGTATAAGGAAATCAAGATGGACATGGACACGGTCTGGCTGTTCCCTCATCATGAGCGGGGCATCCTGATCAGCCGTGGCATGGCCGAAGTTATGGACAGCGAAGCGCTGGATGTGGCTGTCATTCATATGAACTGTGAAAGCCAGGCCGATCCAGCCAAACCCATGGAAGAATACCTGGCGGCCTTGCGTAAAAAGCTGGATCGTGCGGTTGATATCGACATGGAAAAGATAGAAGCTGCGAAGAAGGACGCGGAAGATATCAAAGTCAAAGTCGCTGAGGTAAAAGCAAAACTGGAAGCGAAAAAGGATCAATTGCTCAGTCTCAACTTTTCCAAACCGGATCCCAATTTCGATCCCCAGGCGCTGGCAGCGAAAATGGCTGGAGTGCTGGCAGGAATTTCAGCCTCCTTTGAAACCACAATGAAAGTGAAAGATGAAATTGCACCGCATGTGCCGGTCAATAAGAAGAAGGTCAGGGCTTCATTCGCACGGATGAGCAAATCCATCGATAAAATGAGCAAAGTGGCGGCAAAAGGACAGGCGTTGCAGGCCAAGGCAGCTACCAAGAAGGCTGCGGCCAAGGCTGAAAAGAAATCTTTCTTCGAAGAGATGCTCAAGAATGACAAGGTTCCCCCGCAACTGAAACAGAAGCTGATCGCGGCGCATGGGCAGAAGCCGGTCAACCCGGTGACCCTGAAGCTGAACACTCCCCCACCAGAAGTGCGTGCTGCCGGACCGAAAGCCGTAGCGGATTACACGATAGCAGATATGAAGAAACAGGGGGATGCGCTGAAATCCGCCCTTGCCGCCAAACGTGATCAAACCGATGAACATATCAAGAAAGCGGTATCGAAGCACGGCGCAGTGGACGCGGACAAAATGCTGGCAGCAGCAAAGCAACCGCCGCCCAAGGATCATGATCCCTTCGCCGCACTCAAGAAAGGAAGCGAAGACAATGTCAAGCAGGTGAAAGCCTCGTTGAAAAAACACGGCAAGCTGACACCTGATCTGGAAGCGAAAATAGACGCCCAGGCTGACAAACACGCCGCCCTGCTGGCGAAATCGAAAGATCGTCACGACAAGGGCATGGCCAAGCTGGCCAACATGAAAGCCTTGAAGGAAAAAGGCGGCGGGAAGTTGCCGCTTCCGGAGTGGGCTGTGGCGCTTGCAGCCAAACATGGCAAGGATTTGAATGATTGCGGCCCGTTGACCCGTGAAGATGTCATCCAGATGCACAAGGATGGTAAAAGCCTGGCCGGACGCCAGATGAGCAACCTGGATCTGTCTAACCTGGACCTTTCCGGCGCGGACATGAAAAACGGCAAACTGCTGAATACCAACCTGCAGAACACCAAGCTGGATGGCGCTGACCTGACCAAGGCCAAAGCGCTGGAAGCGGACTTGACCGGGGCAAGCCTGGCAGGCGCCTCGATTGAAAGCGCTGTCTTTATGAAAGCGAAAATGCCCGGCGCGAACCTGTCCAAGACCAAGGCGACACGCGCCATCTTCAAGGATGCCGACCTGACTGAAGCCAATTTCTCAGAAGCCGATGCCACGTCAGCCATTTTTGACGGCGCGACCTGCAAAAAGGTCAACTTCACCAAGGCAAAGGTGCCCAAGGCGCTCCTGACCAACGCCGATTTCGCTGAATCCAACTTCAGCGAGGGCGATATCAGCGGTGCAAAACTGTTCCAGAGCAAGATGGATAAAGTGGTCTTTGACAAGGCGACCATGCACAAAACCCTGATCTGGAATACCCAGGGCGAGACGGTGTCTTTCAAGGGCGCGGATATGTTCAACAGCCGTATCGGCGGTGAATCCGAGCTGAAGAAACCGGATTTTACCGGCATCACGCTGAACAAGGCGCATTGGCGTCATTGCGATCTGCCCGACGCGGATTTCACCGGCTCGAAAATGAAGAACACGACTTTTGATACGGTACGCATGCCTGGTGCAAAGTTCGGCGCTATCCCGGCCCCGGCGACCAAGTTTCCCAAGAGCGATTTGACCGGGGCAGATCTGAAAGGCGCGAATATCCACCTGGGCTCGTTCAGGAAAGCGACACTTACCAACGCGGATCTGTCCAATGCCAACCTGTACGGTTCTGAGTTTATGAGCGCCAAGGTTGGCGATACCAATTTCAAGGGGGCGAACCTGAAAATGACCAAGTTGGACGGTCGTACGGATCTGTTGCCATCCGGGGAGGAGAAATCATGACCCGCGAAGAGATCATGGAAATCACCCGGGAAGGGGATTTTGTCGAAAAGCAGGATTTGACCGGGATGGATTTATCCGGGATGGACCTGACCGGAGCGGCGTTCATGAGCTGCAACCTGACCGGTGCGAACCTGTCCGGATCAAAGATCAAAGGAGCAGCCTTCCGGAAATGCGACCTGACCGAAGCGATTATTGAAGATGTTGATTTGGAGAAGGCAAACTGGTTCAAGATGAACGCGCCACGCGCCAGCTTCAGACGTTCGAACCTGCGCCTGACCAACCTGGTCAAGGCCAACCTTGTCGGCGCGAACTTCACCAAGTCAAAAACACATCATACCAATTTCGGCAAGGCGGATCTGACTGATGCCATATTCGAGGAAACCGACGCGTACTTTGCCGTTTTCTTTAAAACCATTTTGACCAACACGCAATTCCTGAAAGCCGATCTGAAACGTACCGTTTTTTACAAGGCTGTGACAGACGGCCTGGTGTTGGATCATTGTACCTATGACCGTACCGTTCTGAACAAAATGGACCTGTCCGGTTATGATTTCAGCGACAACCGTTTCTGGATGGTTCAGGCCCATAAAGCCAACTTCTCAGGCGCTGTTTTTACCGGGGCAACGATTCAACAGGCGAATTTCATCGAGAGTAATCTGGAAGGCGCAACCTTCGATGATGCCAAGGGTAAAGCTGTTGTTTTTCACGGATGCAAAATGAAAGGCGCTTCGTTGAAAAACGCTGACCTGCCAAGTGTGAGCCTGGGCGAAGCGGACCTGACTACGGCTGATTTTTCCGGTACGAACCTGTACCAGGCACAGATAAAACTTGCGCTGTGCAGCAACACCAATTTCAGCGGCTGTAACATGGAATACGCGGATATGTCACATTCGGACCTGTCCGGCGCAAACCTGAGCAAAACCAAGCTGAACCGTGCCAACCTGCACCGCATCAAGCAGGACAAAACAATCTGGGATGGTTCCAACAAGAACATGGCGCTGGGCACCAACAAAGAGTTGCAGAAAGCAGAAGATTTTGAGGTGAACTCATGAACGACCAGAACAACCTTTCGATAGACAAGGAGGACACGCTCATGGATGCGATCCTCACGACTCCGGCACAGACAGTCGTACGGCTGGAACACGGTACTGTTATCGGGCATGAAAACGGACTTTTCCTGGTGCGTACCGATGCGGGTATCGGCAAATGTTACCTCGCTGCAAGCTGCCTGTTGCAACCGTCCGAGGGCGATACGGTACTCATCAGCACAGGTGAACCGAACTTCGTACTTGCCGTGCTGGAACGTGAATCGGAAACCGATCCTGCTCTGTTGCGTTTCCCGACCGGGGCGCATCTGCATACCGATGCCGGCGACCTGGAGTTGTCTTCCGCGCAAGCTGTTTCCATTGCCGCCAGTGAACAGATCCAGGTGACCAGCGATGAGCTGACGCTGCATGCGGACAGGGGACGCGCCGTATTCGACCGTTTTGATTTCTTCGGCAACTTTGTTCGTAGCCAGATGGACCATGTGAAAGCTGCGGCGGAATTTGTCGATACATTTGTCCGTGACCTGAGCGCCAAGTTTGTCTGGAGCAGACGTGATATCGAAGAAATGGACGAGACCCACGCCGGCAACCAGCATACCGTGGTCAAAGAACAACTGACGACTCACGGCGGCGATATCACCACCATCGCTGAACATAATGTGAAAATCGACGCGGACCAGATTCACCTGGGGTAGCATTATTGGCCAGCGGGTAGCCCGGCCATGCCTGGCCGGGAGATTGTCTGGCCCGACTGACTGTTTAGCAGGCTGGCGCAGAATCGGCCATTCTTTGATCACTATGAAAAGACAAGAATGGAATATGCCGAGATGGCATTCAATGTTGATATCTCATCCCAGCGAAGGCTGGGATCCAGGCAGGTATCGACATTATAACATGTTAAAATCTCAATCACTTCTAATGCACCTTGCTTTGCGAGAGTATTGAGCCTCTTTCTATAATCGCAATATGACTGGATCCCAGCCTTCGCTGGGATGAGAGCATCAGTGATTCTGCGACAGTTTGTGTCGCTGGGATGAGAGCATCAGTGATTCTGCGACAGTTTGCTTCGCTGGGATGAAAGGAGCACCAGTGATTCTGCAACAGTTTGTGTCGCTGGGATGAGAGCATTGCAGTTTGCCCCGACTCCCCGCGAAGGCGGGGATCTCCTGTCGGGTTTCGACCAGACACATTGGACGTGGAAGTAGACAACAACTTGAAGTCAGAGGATACCATGTTTCATTCAACCATGATGGGCGGCATGAGTCTCGGTTTTCCGGATACGTGTAACACTCCCGGTCCGACCGGGGTTATGCCTATCCCTTACCCGAATATATCTGTGGGACCGACCTGCATCCCCCCCACGGCTTCCATGACCGTACTGACCATGGGAACGCCCAGCTTCAACCAGGCGACAGAAGTACCCATGACCAACGGGGACAACGCGGGTGTGGCCATGGGAGTAGCGTCGGGGATGGTGATGGGACCGCAGGAACATACGCTCGGCAGCCTGACCATTCTCACGGGCGGCTCCCCCTCGCAACGCATGACCAGCATTACCGGCCATAACGGGATGAGCGAAAACTGTCCGGGGATTACACTGGTGCCAAGCCAGATAAAAGTACTGGTTTTGGGTTAATTAAGAATTAAAAATGAAAAGGCTGGAATTAGGAATTAGGAATTAGGAATTAGGAATTAGGAATTAGGACAGAATATTTACCTGAATCTCATAAATCAAGTTATATATTATGTTTCTCTATAAAACAACTTTACAACTTTACAACTTTACAACTTTACAACTTTACAACTTCGAGAGAAATCCCGGCCAAGCATGGCCGGGCTACGTGTTTTCCTTTTTCACTTTTTTCACTGCCTACTTTTTTCACTTCATCACTTCACCAGGACGATCCGTTCGGCATCGCTCAAGTGCCCGGGAACCAGTGTTTGTACGATATACACACCACTGGCCAGGTAACTGCCATTGAGCATGAACACATGACGTCCCGCGTTCAAGGTACCATGGAACAAATGATCAACCTGTTGCCCCATCATGTTGAAAACTCGGACCTGCAGGTTCGCAGTTTCCGGCAAGGCAACCGTGATCGATGCGTGCGAATTGAAGGGATTAGGGTAAATGGACTCGAGTGCGTAACTGGTAGGCAGGTCTACTGTCGCCGTCTCAACGTCGTTTTCGTTTCTCATGATCTTTACCTCCATAATAACCGGTTCTTCACTCGTCAGGTCAACCGTCACACCGGCTAAATCATCCAAGTCAATCCATTCTCCCCCTATGGATAGTTGCAATGAATACCCTTGCGGTATTACCTCGACAGCGTTCACAAAGGATACGTACACGTCACCATCTTCAGAGCTTTCCAGGACAAAAGGCCAGGTAAAACTCTCGCCGGCGTTCAGTGGACCGATCCTGTTATTATTGAACTGATCAGTACCGGGAATGTTCCAGCCTTCACAGTTCAATGTGCTACGCAGGTATGTTCCCTCAGGTCCAACCGGTGCAGACGGCAAGTCATAACGGGCATCGTACCCTTCACTTGCTAATGAATGGACGCCGAAACCTGCCTGTTGGTTTATTCGGCTCCCTTGACGGAGAACAATCGGTACGTACCAGTCTTCGTCAACATCACCATTTTCATCATTTTGCCTTGCCAGGAGATTTTCCGGAGACGACAGGTAGGTCACCATGAACAAGCCACCACGATGCGCATGAAGCCAGTAGCCACGCAGGGGCCGCAACGTATCCGCCTGGGAATAGGAACCGTTTTCGTGATCGTACCCATAGAGCGCACCACTGATCCAGCCATCATCCACCGCCGTTGTCCAGGTTTTCCAGTCCTCGCCATCCGTAATCCGGATGTGATCCAGTGACAACGATAGCGGCTCGGCGGTGCCTACCAGGTTCCAGTTCGGTTGTAACGGCAATACTGTACTGTCCAGCTCCGGCAATCCACGGAAATCCACCGGCACCTCGCCCGTCCCTTCCAGCCCCAGCCAGAATCCCTCGCCCATGTTCAGTGTGTCTGACGGGATAAAGCCCTGCATGCTGGAATATCGATAGGCCAGGTATAGACCTTCACTGATATCATCCCCGACCAGTCCCGCAAGCGTCATATCCTGCGCGATAAACGGCGAACTCATCAGGTGCCAGCCCTCGCCATATACACCTATCAGCTCACTGACAACCACGGTAAACAACTGCGAAACGCTGCTGCCTTCGTTGCCGTGATTATCAACCGATTGAACTTTCAGCAGCATACGGTTACTCATCATGTTAGCCGGGATAGCCCATTGTGCGAGCGTATCTGTTCCCAGGGATTCCGATACTGTATCCCAACTGGCCCCACCATCAGATGAATAGGACAATGCCGCATCAGCTATTTGCGCCCCTTCGATAACGAGGTTGCTCCAGCATACCGGGTATTCGAATCCGGCGAACAGGGTATCGCCGGGTTGCGGGGCAATAAACAGGGCGTTCGGACCATCCGGCTCATCCAGACGGAAACTCAACACGGTTTCCGACATCAGTCCGGCCCAGTTTTCGGCAATCAATTTGAACTTGCCACGTTCGATATAACGAAAAGGAGGTTGCCAGATGAAACTTCGCGCTGAGGCAGAAAGGGTGTCCAGAGTTGCCCAGGTCACTCCGCCATCTAATGAAACCTGTATCACCTGGCGTCGTACCGGGGTACCATCGAAAAGTGTCCAGGTAAGTTCATGGGAATCTGAAGCGTCCAGCACATCATTTTCAACGGGTGACAGGAATTCAACTTCCGGCGCGGTTTCATCACCAAGCAGCAGGGAAAATTCACGCGATACAGGACGCGCCATGAAACTGAATGTGTCCGTTTCGCGAAGATTGACATATTCACTATTCACCGCATCATACAGAACCGCGCCGGTGATCCCGGAATAATTCTTGAGGCTGAAGAACAGGGAGACTTCTTCATCAATCTGGTCGGTCTCTACCTCGAAAGTGTAAACATGAGCGCTGTCCAGCAGGCGATCCCCACCACGACGGATGTCACTCATATACTCATCGCCCAGGCGAGACTGCCATTCTTCATGCGTGAAAGAGATGCGGATGTACTGTGACGGCGGATGCGGCGCTTCATGAATATCGGTTCCCGGATCATAACCATCCGTAGCAGCCGGATCGAAACCAGCTACATTGTTTCCATCAGTGATGCCGTTGACAGACCCCTTGAAGACAATTCTCATATCGCCATGAATGCCATTGCCGAAGCTTTCAGACGCCGCATTTTCACACCGGACCACCCGTCCCATACGATTGGCCGCGCCAAGGATATCAAGGTCACTGTCACCATCCAGGTCAATCACCTGCAACGCGGCCGCACCTTCAAACAGGTTTAACAGCCGGTGACGGTCAAAACTCCCATCCTCACGTTGCTGCCACCAGTACAAACGATTGCCCTGGTCGGATACGCCCACAACATCCAGGTCACCATCCGCATCCAGGTCGCCTGTGTCCAGCTCCATTCCATCCACAAACCAGCGCTCAATCTGATGTACCGGCCATGTCGGTGACCCGTTGTTCTCATACCAGTTGACCAACCCGGCATTGCGTGCGGTTGCCAGCAAATCGATATCGCCATCGTTGTCCATATCGGCCGCTGCAACATCACCAGCGCCACCAAGCGAATTGGTCACATACTGTTGCAGGAAAACATCGTTACCAAGATTGTACCAGGCTGTCAGCGAGTTGCGACCGTGCGAGGTAGCGGCAATATCAAGACGGCCATCATCGTTCAGATCAGTCAACACCACGGCCTGCGGGGAAGGGAACGTGTTGATCACAGTATGAAGTGCGAACTGTTGGGCACCGTCATTTTCCAGCCAGATGATCGCATTCCCTGTACTGGCTGCTGCTGCAATATCCAGATCACCGTCATCATCGATATCGCCAGTCGCAAAGTCCTGAACACCATCAACTTCCGAGGTCAGCACATGTACTGTAAAATTGCCTGCGCCATCATTCTCGAGCCAACTGATCCGGTTCGTGTCTTCGATACCCGCCAGCAGATCCATGTCGCCATCGTCATCCAGGTCAAGCGCTTTGAGGACACGAATCCCGATCAGCCCAGTCGCCAGGATATCGTAGGCTTGTTCACCGATCTGACGTTCGCTGTTCCAAGCCACAATCCGTCCGGTTGTCATGGATGCGGCAATGATTTCAAGCTGCTCATCGCCGTCAATATCAGCAGCCAGCACATCAGCAACGCCGTCAAACTGATCCGCTACGGTATAAACCTCGAACTCGGTCTGCGCATAGAGGTCGAAGCCTATCAGGAGCAGCAGTACAGCCGCCGCCAGGATAGTCCAGACGTAGTACTGTACTGCTTCCCACCATCTCCTGAATAGATTTCGATCTTCCATGCTGTTCTCCAGTTTAAAGTTGACCTGTACCTGCCTGATCTATCGCACCAGTGCAATCTTTCGTACCTGGTCAAGCTTTCCGGGCGCTTTGGCATGGAGGAAATAGATGCTTGAGGGCAAACCTTCTGCATGGAATGAGAAGATATGACTGCCAGCGCCATAACGACCGTTCGCCAGCATCGCTACCTGCTGCCCTACCACGTTATAAACGACAACCTGCAACTCGGCCGCATCGGGCAAGCCGATCTGAACTTGTGTAGTCGGGTTGAACGGGTTGGGATATACACTTTCAATAGCATACTCGGTCGGCATGGTTCCAGCATTATTCTCAGCAGCATCATTAACCGGCGCAGAGACGCTAACGGTAAAGCTGTAGGGGCCATCCACAGCAAAGGTCAACTGCGGCATTTCGAACAGGTTTACTTCGCCCCCGTCATGCATCGCTGTGGCGGAAAATCCCTGGGGAACCTGTTCAGCCAGTTCATCAAACTGAACAGTCACTTCACCTGCTGCCCAGCTTGTCACTGTAAATACCCAGCGTTGCTCACCGTTCTTGAAAGCTTCCCGAATATCACGGCTGTAGAATGTTCCGGCGTGATCATTCCACTCCGGATGCGACACGGTTACCCGCAAATCCTGTCCATTGGGCGAAAGCGGTGGCGCGGGGGCATCATGCTGACCATCGAAACCGTCGGTCGCATCTTCCGCAACTCCGAATCCGGCGATAGTGTTGCTGACTTCACCTTGCGTCACGATCAAACCGACAAACCAGTTCTCCAGCTCATCCAGCTCTTCCTCATCCAGTTCATTCCCATCGCCCTGCCCATCATTCTCAGGCGGGTTGGCATAGGTGATGACCGAGATCCCATCTGTCAACGCCATGAGCCACCGTGCGTCCATCGGATCAAGGTCGGTAGCGATCTGGTAGGAAGCTGTCTGGTTGTTGTAGCCATACAGGGTTGAACTGATCCAGCCATCTATTACCGCATCATCGAAAGCCAGCCATTCCTGCCCGTCGGTGAACCAGAGCGACTCGAGCAGGCGCGTTGCTGGAAGCGGTTGACCGATCAGGTTCCAGTAACGATTCAGCGGAATCACAGTGCTGTCTGTCATCCGGTCCCCGGTGACATCGATGGTAACCGTGCCGGTATTTTCCAATCCCAGCCAGTAGCCATGTCCCATGTCGAACTGTCCGGCGACTGCATGGCCCTGATCGCTGGAATAGCTGTACGCCATGTACAGCCCATTCTGGATATCATCCCCGATAACCGCACCAACCGAATTGTTTTCCGGGATCAGAGGCAGGCTGAACAGATGCCAGCCTTCGGCGAAAGTGGCGAGGAAATCGTTGGACAACAGCCAGAACGGATCAGAGATGCCACTGCCAGAATTGCCACCGGTATCGGTTGCCACGATGCGCAGACGTGCGGAGTTAGTGGGCGTGGATGCCGGAACAGTCCAGTCCCAACTTGTCTGGCTGGTCAGCACATCTGTAAGAACCTGCCAGTTTACGCCGTTGTCGATGGAATAGGAAAGCGTTGCGGAAGTGACCTGCGATCCGGGAATGACGTCATAGGTCCACTGAATCGTATAGGTTTCCTCGAAAATCAGTGAATCATCCTCAACCGGGAAGGTGAAGACCACATCCGGCCCATCGGGATTGTCCAGCGAGAACTCGACTTCATCCACCGCCTCAAAACCCAGCCAGTCTTCCACCGTAACACGCACTCTGCCCTCTTCCACATATTCATAAGGCGTGTCCCAGTTGTGTGACAGTACGGTTCCGGCAAGGCTGTCCAAACGTGTCCAACTTGTCCCGCCATTGGTTGACACATCCACCAGGGCGTACCTGATCGGGGTCTGATCCTGCACTTCCCAGGTAATGGCGTGCGTTTCTCCCGCTGTCCAGACCTGTCCATCGGTCGGAGCTGTAATGGCGAGCTGCGGCGAGGTTGCATCCCCTACTCGTAGATCAAACACATGTACCTGGTTCGCCGCAGTAAAGCTGTAGGTACTGGTTTGACGCAAATCCTGATAGTTTTCACCGGTCACATCATACAGCAGGATGCCTACTGTATCGGGCAGGTCGGACCAGGAAAATTCCAGCTCTATCGTCTGACCGATCTGATCAGTTTCCACATTGAAACGCCATACTTCAACTTCTTCCCCCAGGTTTTGCGATCCATTACGGATATCAGTCATAAAATTGTCGCCAAGGGGTGCATTCCATTCGCTATGCGGGAAGTAAACGCTGACGTAAGCTGACGGCGGATGCCCAGGTTCGTAAATGTCGATCCCGGCGTCATAACCATCAGAAGCCGATTCGTCCAGCGCGGCACGGTTGTTATTATCGAACACCAGCTCATCCAGTTGCACATCCACATTGGCGTTAATCTGAACGTAGCCATTTATCGGATCGAAGGGCGCCTGTTCATCCAGACCGCTGACCACAAGACTGTACACCTGTGGCGTTGCGGCCAATGAGCCCTTGTGCGAAACCTCGATTTCATAGGTTCCGGCGGGCGCGTTGGCTACGTAGATCTTTTCCACATTGTCACGTGTATTGTCACCCGTTGTTGCCGCTGACGATGGTAATGCCGGATTCAGGATATAGGGTTCATACTCTTCCCCACTGGCCAGGTGATGCAGGCGGATATCCAGATCGTTGACAAGGTTTGGTGTAGTCGGGTCCAGGGAAGCGCCCGGTACGATGCCCGCCGGGTCTGTCCAGGAGATGGTCACCGTAACCGGTCCATCCTGCTCGACACTGTGCAGATAAACATCGGTGGCATGGTTGGCCAGGGAAGCTTCACGTATACTCTCGTCATACTGCGCATCTTCAGCGATTACTTCCGCTGCAGCATCTGTGTTCAACAAACCCCAACCGTAGATGTAATCCGGACCAGGCGCGTTTCCGGCTTCATCCGCCGTATGAACCACCAGCGCCTTGATGGTGCTGGCACGGGGTGTCTCGCCATCATGGGTCTCTTCATACCAGCGATACAGGAGGTTGATCGATCCCGCCGCATTCGGGGATGACATGGACGTGCCACTGTAAGACGCATAGGAGGAATTGCTGTAGGACACGGAAGAATACAGACCGACACCGTTCGCTACGATATCAGGCTTGATACGACCGTCATCCGTCGGCCCCCAACCGCTGAAAGAGGACATGCTGACATCACCGGGCTGGTTATACCCGTTGGCAACATCATTGACAGCGCCAACCGTGATAATGTTCTTCGCTGTTCCGATCCAGCCGATGCAGTCGTAGCCGTCATTGCCGCCATCGAGCGGACGTGTCAGTGTGCTCCAGGTCCAGCTACCGTTCGACCAGACATAATGACCGGTACCGGCGGCTGGGCCATCGCCACGGTCGTTGCCTGCGGATTTAACGATGGTGTAATAGGGCGCATTGTAGGCAATTTCATCCACTTCACGTGTGTACGAGGTGTAAAAGCCAAAGTGGTAGTCTTCCGATTGGGAGATAGTCGGATCACCATACCAGTACCAGTTACCGTTGTAATACCAGCCGGTGATATAGCCGTACGAGTGGTTGGAAACATTCAAACCGTTGGAAGCCGCAGCAGCCATTTCTGCCGAATCATAATTCCAGTCATACGATCCCAGTTGCGCCTCGTAACTCATGCCTTTGGCGGAAGAGTTCACTCCGGAAGCGACCAGGGTGCCGGCGACATGGGTAGCATGAGCATGTGTTGAGGCTGTGCCGTCCAATACCTGCACACGTCCGCCGAACTCGACATGTGAAGTCAACACTGCCCCGGCATCCCAGATAGCAAGATCATTAACCGTGGTTCCGGAACCGGTAAGATCGAAACCTGCCCCGCCACCCGGCCAGACACGATTTGTGCCAACACTGTAAGCGGCGTTCAGGTTGGTAGTGGCGAGGACCATGGGATGGCCATACTGATCAACACCGACCAGCTCAACATTCTCAGACATGTTGATCAGCCCCATCGGCCCGGAGGTTTCGCTGCGAAGTCGCTGAAATACAGGACCACGTTCCATGTTGGCCCGTAACGCGTATTCATTCGCCAGCTCAGTCAACACCTGCACATTGGTCTGGCCCAATGAATTCGACACTACCGCAATCAAAGCAAGGAAAATCACTGCGATCACGGTCAGCACATCTCGTTCATTCACTTTCATGGCAACCTCCACCACCTTCGTTTGTTGTTTTGCCTCACACAAAGGCAAGAGGTGTGCCTGAATTTCATTTACTATTTTACAATAGGTTAGAAGGCGGTAGTATCATCTTTTGTCTCGGGCATGCGACTAACTTGTCTCACCGATGAGACAACAGTACAATAATGGGATTCTCACTACAGGTGTGCAACTTGGATGGATTCACAGGATGGGCAGGATACAATGCAAGAATTTACAGGATGCAAAGAATAAGTACTTGAACAGTCGTGGATATGATAATTCTCGAAAAACTCTGGGTCCTCACAAAAATTTGTGAAGACGATTGGTGCGTTTCGGCTGTCAAGATCACCCAGAGGCCAAAGACTTCCGGGAGCGTATTGACAGCTAATATCTTGCACAAATAGTTGTGAGCAGCTAGAAAGAAAAGCAATCTAATTATATTCCTAATTCACCAAGCTGCTTGAGCTCTCAAATTGAGCAAAACCGAATACAATTATGCAAAGCCATATTGTTGAATATACTGTCAAGTACTTAAATTCTCAGATATTTTCAGTATGATAATGCTATCAAAATATATCATACAGAAAAGACAACCACCATTGACAGAATTGTGTAACCAACATCAGAACTGTCCGGTTCGTGATTTGCATATGGAGCCATGGAGCTCTTGAAATAATAATGGCTTGAATCCAGAGGTTCGTGTGTTGAGATTGCTTTTGCACAAGTTTTCTCACCACGACCGGAGGACCAAGCCATGGCGAAAGGTAACATTGTTCTGGGGCAAATGCTTGCCCTGATTGAACCTGTGCTCTTTGATAATCTTGCTACGCAGTATCAGGTCAACAAAGGTGTTCGGAAGATGACGGCCCGCGCGCACTTCGCGGTTATGCTTTTCGCGCAACTGGCCGGACTGCCATCGCTCCGCCAGATTGAGCAGGCGACGGTAGCTTTGACACCTGTACAACGTCGCTGTGGAATACGCCAGACGCCCCGTTCTACTCTTGCAGAGGCAAATCTTCGTGTTCCCTGGATGTTCTACCGCGATCTGTTCTACAGCCTGTTCGCAACAGTCAAGGATCAATTTCCGCGTCATACGTTCGATGTGCCCGGAAAACTGTTCAGCTTGGACAGCACTGTGATCCCCTTGTGTCAGACCCTGTTCGGCTGGGCTGAATACAGAACACGCAAGGGCGGGATGAAGTTGCACACCCAGCTCGATCATGATGGCTACATCCCAAGTGTCATCAGGGTGACCGCCGCGCGAGGCCACGATATGCCCCAGGGACGAAAGTTCCGCTTCCATCCAGGCGATACTGTCTTGTTCGACAAAGGGTACTTCGATAGCGCTTGGTTCTACCAGTTATGCAACCAAGGTGTTTTCTTTGTCACGCGGATCAAGCGTAACATCGGCTTCGGGTATGAAGAACGACGTCACTGCGACCGAAAAGCAGGTGTTCGACGTGACTGGATTGGTTATCTCGACGGCGATTGCGGCGTTAACTGCCCCGAACCGTTGCGCCTGATCCGCTTCGTCGATCCCGAAACCGGCAACGATCTTGAGTTCCTGACCAACCTGCTTGATGTGGATGCGCTGGTGATTGCCGACCTGTACCGGGAACGTTGGCAGATCGAACTGTTCTTCAAATGGATCAAGCAGAACCTGAAGATCAAGACCTACCTGGGAACCGACATGAATGCAGTGTTGATCCAGGTCTGGATCGCCATGATCGCCTACCTGATGGTGCGAATCATCGAGCAACAAGCACCCAATCAAGCAATCACTGCTCATCGGCTGATGGTGTTCCTGGCTGTCCATGCGTTGATGCAAACGCCGATAAACCATGCGTGGCAAGAATCTCAAAGAACAAAACGAAAACGGAATATGGCTGACACTACGTCAGCAAGAAAAATGATCTGTTAAACCGGACAGTTCTGAACCAACATGACGCATGGAGGCTTAGGTAATGGACAACTATCAAGTCCTAGGGAATGATTTCGAGACTTCAGAACTAGCAATCCACATTGAGGGTGACTCCTTCCCCGTCTCGCTCGAGGTTGAGCTTGACAGGAAGATCAATTTCGCCTTGCAGCAGAATGATGTCCCAGTGATTAAATCCCTCCACGTAACGAACCACACCAACCAACTCCTCACCGATATCACTCTTGCTATCAATCCAGATCCGCAGTACGCTTCCCCCTGGTCCACCCACCTTATGCAATTGGGCGCAGGGGACACCTTCAATATTCAAACTATCGACTTGCAGCTTTCACCTCAGTTTCTTGGGAATCTAACGGAGCGCATGCATGGCACTCTTCATTTTGCGATCAAGGCAAGTGAGGAGCTAATCCTTGAGACTACGGAGCCAGTAGACCTGCTGGCACGTGATGAATGGGGTGGTCTTAGTTCACTTCCTTCAATCCTTGCAGCTTTCGTGCTACCCAATCACCCGGCAATTGACACCTTCCTTACAAAGACGGCATCTATTCTGGAACAGTGGACGGGGGATCCTTCACTTACAGGATACCAGACTCAGAACCCTGAAAATGCTTACAAGACTGTTGCCGCGATTTATGAAGCTATTCGATCACAGGGATTAACCTATTCAAATCCACCAGCAAGCTTTGAGGAGGAGGGGCAGCGAGTTCGCTTCCCTGATCGGATCACTGAAGCAGGAAGAGCTACTTGCCTAGACATAGCGTTGTTGGCAGCTGGATGCCTTGAACAGGCAGGCTTGAATGCTCTGGTAGTCCTTGTACAGGGACATGCTTTTACTGGAGCATGGCTGAACGATGCGTGTTTTGATGAGCCCGTTGATTTCGACCCGATCCGTCTACGAAAGCGAGTTGATCTGCGCGAGATAGTGGTATTCGACCCGACATTTGCCACATCACGTCCCAGCCCCGAATTTGACCATACTGCCTTAGAAGCAAGAAAATGTCTGGAGGATGTTGATAAATATCTGTGCGTCATTGATATCAGGCGATCACGAAAGTCTCAGGTTCGTCCACTGCCAGAAAGAGTTGATTCCACCTCTTCTGCTGAGCCTAATGAGGCGCAGAGCGTCCAAGCTCCGAAACTCCCTTCCATCCCAAGCCAGACTGAATTCACTGGTAAAGTCGAAGAGACGGAAACAGCGGCATCGCGTCTTGATCGTTGGCAACGGAAACTACTTGACCTCACTCTTCGCAACAGGTTGCTTAACTTTAAGCCAACTAAGAAGACACTTTCTCTGCTCTGTCCCGATCTTCCAACCCTCGAGGATATGCTGGCGGATGGCGCCAAGTTCTCGTTGCTACCAAAACTACGTGAGTTCAGCATAAATGATCCAAGATCAGCAACCGTTCACGCCCAACGTACTGGAGATGAGGCGGTTAACAAGGCTCTTAGGGAGGAGATGCAGGCCAAGAGGCTGCACTTCGATCTGACAGAGGGAGAATTAAAGAGTCGTCTCGTTGATGTCTTCAGGTCCGCGCGAACAGCGCTTGAAGAAGGTGGATCGAGCGCACTTTATCTAGCGCTGGGATTTTTATCCTGGTATGAGACAGAGGGGAGTGAGACACCACGCAAAGCCCCTCTGCTTCTGCTACCCATCGAGTTGAAGCGCGAATCAGTTTTACAGGGATACACACTGCAGCTTATCACTGATGATCCACGGATCAATGTGACCCTCCTCGAACTGCTGAAAAAGGATTTCGGAATTGAAATCACAGGGATGGACCCTCTTCCCTTGGATGAATCTGGTTTGGATGTTCCCCTCATCTTCCGCACGATCCAAGAGAAGGTAAAAGACATTGATCGTTGGGAAGTGATAAAAGAAGCCCAAGTTGGTTTCTTCACCTTTGCAAAATTCCTGATGTGGCGTGACATTGCAGAACGATCAGCTGACCTGCTACACAACAATGTCGTTGATCATCTTGTGAATCATCCAGGTGAAGCCTATGATCCCGACGGCGAGTTTCCCGATCCAGAAACACTTGACGATGACAGAAAGCCGACCGAAACATTTTGCCCGCTTGAGTCGGACTCCTCTCAGCTTGCGGCAGTGTTTGCAGCAGCTGAAGGTCGGAGCTTCGTTCTGGAGGGACCTCCCGGGACGGGGAAATCTCAGACGATTACCAACATCATCGCACACTCGCTGACAATCGGGAATACTGTCCTGTTCGTTTCGGAGAAGATGGCCGCATTAAGCGTTGTCCAGAGACGCCTGAACCAGATCGGTCTGGGTGACTTTTGCCTTGAAATTCATTCAAACAAAGCAGACAAGAAATCAGTCATCAGTCAGCTTTCGGACTCTTTAAACGCTATTACCCAGTTCAGCCAGGAGATTTGGGAAGAAGAAGCCAAACGCCTTGAAAAGAAACGTGCAGAGTTGAACACCTATGTGCACGCCTTGCACACTATCCGAACGACAGGAGAGTCCGTATTTCAAGCAGTTTCTCGTTTGATCGGATTGAGGGATGTACCCAGGATACCTTTTGACTGGGTGTTACGAGACTCACTCAACCGGCAAAAGTTGACCGTACTTCGCGAATGTATTGATGGTATGGCTGTAACCGGTAAGGCATGTGGTGGACCGTACGATCATCCCTGGTTTGGTATGAGATTCTCTGACTGGTCTGCACATTGGCAGGATGGTCTTGAACGAGCACTGCTGGAATTCAAGAACAAATGTGAAGCATTGAAGTCCGCTGCAGCCGCCATAGATGACCAATTCTTCCCGGTTTCTTCAAATGCCTGGTCACTGGATGAATTCAAAGTTGCTGATCAAGTGACGTCCCTGTTTATTGATCCACCGCCATTCCGGCCTGTCTTGCTGACTCAATCGACTTGGTCAGAGTTGAAGGAAGCAATCTCACATTGGTTAACGCATGGCCGTGCCCGGGACGTGATCCGGACTAAAGTGCGGAATCGATTCAGAGATGATATTATTGGCCTACCCTTAGAAGCCCACTTGGACCAATTACATCAAGCGGAAGATTCTTGGGCGTTGGTCGCTTGGTGGAAACGGCGTCCGATCCGGAAAGCATTGGCAGAAGTCGCGATAGATGGAAGGAAACCAAAGAAAGTTGAGATCAAATCGCTACTAAATGATGCTATTGAGTACCACCGTGAACAGCATCTCCTCAATAGTGTCAGCGTGCAAGCAAATGAAGTACTGGGATCCCATTGGCTTAATGGAGATGCAGACTGGGATAAAGTCGAATCCATTCTTTGTTGGATCGATATCCTGCGTAGTCACGTACATCGTTTGGCAGGAGATGATTTCGGCCAAGCATCTGATCTGCGTATAAAATGGGCAAGAATTCTAACCGAAGGACATGATCAACTGAGAGCGGGTGGGGGGCTCTATAACCGATTGAAGACGTTTAATCAGGCGTGGACTGATTTCTTTGAAGCGCGTACTTCTTTAATCGATCTCGCCACCATCATTCCTGAATTAGCCTGGGGTGACAATACCGCGACAGGGATGATTGAAAACCATCTGCATCAGACCAATCTTTGGAGCAAATCCATCAACCAACTGCGTAATTGGACTGCCTGGCTCAGAAAGCGTGAAGAAGCCATATCGCTTGACCTGTCTATGATTGTCGAGGCTTATGAATCGGGCAAGATTCAAACATCCCAGCTTCGCCGGGTTTTCGAGAGAAGTTATACGGAGTGGTGGTATAATGCCGTCGTTGACTCCGAATCAGTCCTTCGTCAGTTCTCCTCCGCTGAACACGAACAAAGGATTCAGAAGTTTAGAGAAATAGACGACAAATACGAGGACCTGACAAAAGCACTAATAAGGGCAAAACTAGGAGAGAAGATTCCGCGCAACTCTCACTTTGACATGCCGACAAGCGAACTGGGAATTCTGAAGCGTGAGATCAACAAACGGCGGGCACACATGGCCGTCCGTAAATTGTTTCAGAGTATCCCCGGTCTTCTCCCCAAATTGAAACCTTGCCTCCTCATGAGTCCGATTTCAGTTGCCCAATATCTCGATTCACAATATCCACCCTTTGACCTGATTGTTTTTGACGAGGCATCCCAGATTCCTGTATGGGATGCGATTGGGGCAATCGCTCGAGGTAAACAGGCGGTGGTGGTCGGCGACCCTAAACAACTTCCCCCAACCAATTTCTTCAACCGTTCGGATGAGGAAGACGTTGATGAGGACCTTAACCTTGATGCGGGAATCGAGAGTATCCTTGATGAATGTTTCGGTGCTGGTATTCCGCTGCGAACGCTGGACTGGCACTACCGCAGCCGTCATGAAAGTCTGATCACCTTCAGCAATTACAACTACTATGGGAATCGTCTCTTCACCTTCCCCTCCTCCGATCTTACCGGAATGGGGGTGAAATGGATTCACGTCCCAGAAGGTGTTTACGATAAAGGCAAATCGAGAACAAATCGAGCGGAAGCGAAGGCGGTCGTATGTGAGGTGATACAGCGCCTTCATGATGAGAAGCTTTCTCAATCATCCATCGGCATTGTCACCTTCAGTCAGGCACAGCAGAAGCTGATTGAAGATCTCCTTGATATCGAACGTGGTCAAGATGAATCCTTGGAAGCCTTCTTCGGAGATAGTTGCGTAGAACCTGTTTTCGTCAAGAATTTGGAGAATGTTCAGGGCGACGAACGAGACGTGATTCTGTTTTCCATTTGCTATGGTCCAGATTTAGCTGGAAATGTATCGATGAACTTTGGACCGATGAACAAGGATGGTGGCGAGCGTAGACTGAATGTTGCTATTACCAGAGCAAGGCGAGAAGTATTGGTCTTTTCTACTCTTCAAGCTGATCAGATTGACCTCGCACGTACCCAGGCAAGAGGTGTGAAGGATTTGAAGCTTTTCCTGAACTACGCTCAGCGTGGTACATCAGCAATCGCGGAAGCTGTTCAGCTCGACCTGGAAGCTGATTTTGACTCGCCTTTTGAAGAGGAGGTATTCAACGAGTTGGACCGACGCGGTTACCAGGTCCACAAACAAGTTGGTACAGCGCGATACCGTATTGACCTTGCGGTTGTTGATCCTGAAGCCCCTGGCCGCTACCTGCTTGGTGTAGAATGTGATGGAGCCATGTACCACCGTGCCAAGACTGCCAGGGACCGCGATAAGCTCCGTGAATCCGTCCTTCGTGGCCTTGGGTGGAAGCTGCACCGTATCTGGTCCTCCGATTGGTGGAATGACCCACAGCATGAGATGCAAAAGCTTGTGGATGCCATTGAGCAGGCAGAACTGTCTCGCAATGATGTTCCCAAAGCAATACAACCACATGCAAATGGAATGAGGACAGACAACAACGAAGCAACCACAAAGCATTTCCAATGCGAGCAGAACCGCGAAACAACCCCTAAGGCACCCCATCTTCCTGTATACAAACCTGTGCCAGTGAACGCAATTGTGGCTCAACCTGATGAATTCTACTTCGACCATAACCGAAACCTGATCCGGCTGAAAATTCTTGAGGTTGTTCAACAGGAAGCCCCGGTCAGTCTCAATCTTACTGCGAGACGAGTAACAAGCTTCTGGAATTTCGGACGCGTTACCTCCAAAGCCGTGGAATATGTTCACAAGCTTATTCCTCATAACGAGGTCTATGTCCAGAAAACAGACAGCGGAGAATTTCTTTGGAATGGAGAGGCAAGTAAAAGGAACTATGGAGATTTCCGTGTTCCTGGGAAGGACAAGCTATCCTTCAGGGATGCAAGCGACCTTCCTGTCGAGGAAATCGCCAATTCAATACTATATATCCTTCATGAAGAGATTAGCGCTCCAAAGGACGAGCTAATCCGTGCAACTGCAAAGCTATTCGGTTTTCAACGAACAGGTGTGAATGTTGAGGAACGTATTGCGAAAGCGATCAGCCTTCTTCAACACCAGCAAAAGGTAGACATCAATGATGTAAACATAGCAATCGGTTATACTGATTGAAACACTCGTAATTCTTGAATGTACAACGCTGCTTGTATAATTGTTTTAAAACAAGACTACTGTTGGATAGCTAATATACTGAAGAAGCAAATAGCTATTGGTTCCGAAAGGTAGGGAACAACTGTCTGAAGCCAACGAAGATCTTTTTCAAACTGATGAGAAATCACATGGATGGCATTCTGGCGTGATTTAAAACAAAAATCAGCAATGTGTAAAATGAAGCCTTGAACAACACAGCATAAGCGATCAGTAGAAAAAGTAGCGTGTTCCGTTAGTCTTAAGCATTCGAAACACTCCATATGTACTATTTGGAAGGGCTGCTCCTACCTCAAAATGCGCATAAATTCTTGCGAGGAAGATCTTTTACCCTCTTAATTTCGCAGCCTTCAGCATCCCCTGCGCCCATTCCTTCAGTCCGGCAGCATGAACATGCGTATACAGCGCAAGGGTATTCGCTGTGTA
Source organism: bacterium (assembly GCA_963669175.1). Classification (GTDB taxonomy): domain Bacteria; phylum Electryoneota; class Electryoneia; order Electryoneales; family Electryoneaceae. The sequence continues at coordinate 2,414,358 of OY769902.1, read as the reverse complement.
CAGTCCATCCCGTTTATCGCCGATTCCACTGCCACGTTGAAGGTTGACAACAGATCCATCCGCCGCGGTATTGTCCATCTTATCGATGAACGAGTAGTGGAATTCATGGCCCTTGATCTCTGTCCCAACCGGATAATACGGGTTCTCACCATCAATTACGCCAACCGAATAGCCATGCCCGCGTGGTTTTTTCGACCAGCCGATGTCAACCGGGAAGACATTCGCCAGCTCCCACGTCTGCCCCTTATACTCAAGACTGCGGCATAACAGCATCAACCCGCCGCATTCAGCGTAAACAGGCAACTTCCGGTCCAACGAAGCTTCTCGCAGTGAATCGAGAAACTCCCTATTGGTTGCAAGTTGCGGCAAATGTGTTTCCGGAAAACCGCCACCGATATAGAGCGCATCAATGTTTTCAGGCAGCGATTTATCCTTCAACGCACTGATATATATCAGTTCCGCGCCGCCATCTTCCAACGCTTCCAGATTTTCCGGGTAGTAAAAAGGAAAGGCCGCGTCTCGTACCACACCAATACGGCAAACAGGACGCTGATAACGTGCAATTGAAGCACTGTCTCGCAATTGCGACAGCATCATGGAAGCAGGGCGTTGCCGCAGTTCTACTTCGATCCTGTCGATAGCCAGGTGTTCCAGCGCAACATCGCGGGCATTCCGGATGGCCTGGGCGACGTCCGGGTGCTCATCGGTCGTGACAAGTCCGAGATGGCGGCCCGGAATCATATCCAGCTTGAGCTTGGGGATCGCGCCCAATACCGGCAGTCCGGTTTCAATCCTGATCGCTTCGGTTATAACTTCACGGTGACGTTTGCCTGCGACCCGGTTCAGCACAATGCCCAGGATATCCAATTCAGGATCAAGCGCCTGCACACCTTTGACAATAGCGGCAACGGTGCGGGTCATCTTGGTCACATTGATAACCAGCAGGACCGGCGCCCCAACCAGCTTTGCCAGGGTGGCTGTAGAGTGACTTCCCGCAGCATCCATACCGTCAAAGATGCCACGATTCCCTTCCATGATGGCGATATCGGCGTCTTCGCACTCGCGTTGCCAGGTATCAAGGATGACATCTTCATCCATGAGGAAAGTGTCGAGGTTGCGGCACGTACGTTTCCCGGCGGCGCTCAACCAGGCAGCGTCGATATAGTCCGGGCCTTTCTTGAACGGGGCGACCCGGAAACCGCGAGAGGAAAACGCGGCGGCCAGTCCGAGTGAGACAAGAGTTTTACCACTGTCTCCCCCCAGACCGGCCACCGCGATTGATGGACATATCATGTCAGCGCCAGTTGATCAGACACAACCGGTTGGCTTCGGCAGGCCGGCGACCTTGCAAGCGCCCTTCGCTGGGCCTGACGGATACAGCTCATAAACACGCTTGAGAGGAATCTTGGTCTCTTTACAAAGCTTGCGGACCATCGGGGCAATCCCGTACTGCTGGTAGTAGTCACGCAGATAGTTGACCAGACGCCAGTGTTCATCAGTCATCTCGGTCACGCCTTCGGTTTCAGCCAGTGCAACCGCGAGTTCTTCATTCCAGTTATCTGGTTCTTGAATGAAGCCGTCCTCGTCGATGTCGACTTTTTTGCCGTCACCATACTCAAAAAACATAGCCATGAGTAGTACTCCTCCGCTTTGGCGCCCTTATACGGACGTCATTTTACCTAACTTCTATCGAATCAGGTTCTACTTCATGTCAATGTACCCACAGGGGCACACTTCCTCGCATTTGCCACAACCTTTGCAGTTTTCGAGCTTGAACTTGTACTTCTCGCCCGGCTTCAAAGGCTTCACTACACAAGCGTCCTGGCAATACGTCCAGCACTGGCCGCATTCCACACACTTCCCACAACTCAGACAGCGTGCAAGTTCCGCGAAGACCTCATCTTCGGTGATGGTCTCCACGATTTCCTTTTCCGCATCCTTGAAACGATCTTCAACCGGCAGTTCATGCTTTTCAACACGTTCTGTTTCGGCGAAGTAACCGGGAAGCAGGTTGTGGTGCTCGGTGCCATCCACATCGCTCTTCCAGGTTTTCGGTTCAATAACTTCCGGCTTCGAATCAAACTGAATCGGAAGCCCGCGGAAACGCTGGTGAATGGTCTGTGCAGCGCGCTTGCCCTGGCCCAACGCAGTTGTAACCAGGCCAAGATCCAGCACGTCACCACCGGCGAGGAAGAAGCAGTCACAGTCTGTCGACTGCATGAACTCGTCCGCATGGACCCATTCACGTGGTCCGGCCTTCAGGTTCTCCAGCCCGTCAAAGTCGGGTTCCTGGCTGATGGACGGAATCAGGAATGTGATGTCCAGATCGAAGAATTCGTCGATGGGGACTGGGCGCCGACGACCGGAATCATCCGGTTCACCAAGTTCCATCTTCTGGCACTTGATGCTCGTGGCCTTGTTATCATCATCTTTGAACACTTCAACCGGCGTGCAAAGGAAGTTAAACTTGATGCCTTCATCTTCGGCGCCAACGATATCCTCTTCAATAGCAGGCATCTCGTTACGGGTACGACGGTAAACGACGGTCACATCCGCGCCCATCCGCAGACAGGAACGTGCAGCGTCCATCGCCGAGTCACCACCACCGACCACGACAACCTTGTCACCGATTTCAGGCGGATTTCCGGAATTCAACTGGTTCAGAAACTCAACACCGGACAGGACATTGTCCGCATCTTCACCGGGAACACGCAGCATTTTGCCCTTGTGCGCCCCGATACCGACAAACACGGCGTCAAACTCTTCCGTGAGCTTGTCGTAAGGGACATCCTTACCGATGATGGTTTCGGTTTTCAGCTCGACACCCAGGTCCAGAATGCGCTGTATTTCCGCACTGATGACCTCGCGAGGCAGACGATAAGCCGGGATACCATACCGAAGCATACCGCCCGGATTCTTCAAGGCTTCAAAAATCGTCACCTTGTATCCACGCTTTGCGAGATGGAACGCAGCTCCCAGTCCGGCAGGACCGGAACCGATCACGGCAACCTTTTCACTGTACTCTTCCGCATCGTCACGTTTCACCAACGGAAGCTTCTGTTCCAGCGCCCAGTCACCAATGAACCGTTCAATCTGGTTGATCGAAACCGGTTCATTCGAATCGGTCCGATGAATCCGGTTACAATTGATCTCACACGGATGGGGGCAAACACGACCCAACACCGCCGGCATCGGGTTGTTTTCTGTCCACTTGTAAAAAGCGTCGGTGTATGCCTCTTCTTTGGTCTTTCCGTGCTTCTCGTACAACCGGATGATATTGAACGCGTCCCGAACGGCAGTTCCCTGGGGACAGTTGGACATACAGGGGGCGAGCTTTTCCACATGATCCGGTCGCAGATCGGACATCGACCGTGTCGACGCACCGGAGCCGGATCCAAGACTCTTGGTCTTGAGTTTCTTCTTCTCTTTTCTTGCGATTGCCATCTGGCGTTCCTCTAGTTCAATAGCGATGAAACGTCGGTCAGGTTAGACCGTACCTTTCCGCGGCCCACCGCCCCCCAGCGGTATCGAAGTCCAGAATGTGCGACCGCCGCTCGCTTGATCTCAAGCGAGCGGCAGCAGACACAATCTGCGAAATCAACAATCTTAACAAGTCCGTTATCAATTACTTACGGACTGGTATCAGTCGTTGGATGCGCCTTCTTTACGGGGCAGTTCAAGATAGCTGCCACCGAAATAGGTGTAGACGCAACGTCCGCTGTTCACCAGTTCCTTGATCGCGGCCTTGCACATTTTTTTGTCGACGCCATCTTCTTCATAAGCGCCAAGCATCAGCTTGGTCAGGTCGCCGGGCTTCAGCTTCTTGCCCATTTCCTGGGCTTCTGCGACCTGCTTATACATGGCATCAGCGATCTGTTCTACTGTCATCGCCATGGTATCACCTCCTCTTTACTCGTGGGTGATATGGGCGCTACGTTTGAAGCTCAGACCAGCGTACTTGAAGTCGTCGATGTGTTCTTTCTGGAATTCGAAGCCGGTCAGCTTGAAGAAACGCGGCCAGCCAACACGATCGATCCATTCACCGATACGTTCGTACGGCCTTGCATTCGCAGCCCATACTTCCACGATCTTCTTGACAGCGCCGGTCACCTCAGGCCAACGCGGCGGGTTGTTCGGAATGAACGGAACGGCCAGTTTCGAGAACTTCGGTTCGCAACGGGCGTTCGAAACCTTGCCACCAACCCAGATTGAAACACCGTCAGTGTCCGGATTTGCCATAGGCATGGCCGGGCAGACGGTGAAGCAGTTCGCACAGAACATGCACTGATCTTCAATGATTTCGACGGACGGCTTGCCGTCGACTGTCGCCGGGCGAATCGCGGCGGTCGGGCAGGAAGCCGACACGTTCGGGATTTCACACAGCTTGTTCAGGTTGTTGTGATCAATGCGCGGCGGACGTGTGTGGACACCCAGAATAGCGATGTCGGAGCAGTGGACCGCACCACACATGTTCAGGCAGCACGCCAACGCGATGCGGCACTTGCCCGGAAGCTTCATTTCAGAGAAGTACTCAAACAATTCGTCCATGACCGACTTCACAACACCGGAAGCGTCCGTGGCTGCACTGTGGCAGTGGACCCAACCCTGGGTGTGAACGATACTGGTGATGGAATTGCCCATACCACCAACGGGGTTACCGTAAGCAGTCATCTCTTCTTTGATCTTCTGGGCATTCTCTTCCACTGTGGTCAAGAACTCAACATTGTGGCGGCTGGTGAAACGCAGGTAACCGTCGCAATATTTATCTGCAATGCTCGTGTAGAAACGGATTGAATTGGTCGAGACCAGACGGGGGGAACCGCAACGAACGGTATAGAGCTTGTCACCGGACTCCGCTACGTGAACCATGATCCCCGGTTCCAGGATTTCATGGTACTTCCACTGGCCGTAATTCTTCTCGATCACCGGAGGAAGGAACTTCTTATAATCCGGCGGGCCGATATCGGTAATGCGTTCTTGCATGGCTTCAGCCATCTTACACTCCTATCTGCATGTGGTTCTTTTCTGCAACAACTGGTAATGTCGCCCCGTACGATTTACTCTTCTTCTTCTTCTTCCTGTTCGAAGAAGATATAGGGGTTGTCACGCGGATAGGCGACCATTTCCGGTATGGGCTCGAGGCCGACGGCTTCGAGGAAGTTGCTCATACCGACACGCTGGATGAACTCACCCACACGTTCACGGTTCTTGCCTTCTTCGCACCAGACATCCTGCATTTCTTCGATGAGATCGCAGAAGTCTTCGAATTCTTCTTCGTCATCAATGTTCAGGAACGGAATGATGACGCTGGAGAGCAATGCGCCTTCCACGATCGGGGCCTTGGCGCCGATGAGAATGACCGCACCCTTTTCGTCGCCAGGACGCAGGGCTTTCGGCATTACGTTGAGGCAGTGCATGCAGCGACGGCAGTCGTTGTTGTCGATCTCAAGCTTGCCATCAGCATATTTCATGCATTTTGCCGGGCAATTCAGTACGACATCGTTGAAGATGTCCAAGCCGCCATCAGCATAGGCCTTGACTTCGGCTTCGTCAATCTTGATGCTGTCTTTCCAGGTACCGATGATGGAGATGTCGGAACGTGCAATGGAAGCAACGCAATCGTTCGGGCAGCCGGAGAACTTGAATTTCCACTTATACGGGAATGCCGGGCGGTGCAGTTCGTCCTGATAGCGCATGGTGATATCATAGCAGCGCTGCAGGGTATCGTAGCAAGCCCATTCGCAACGGCCTGGGCCGACGCAGCAGCTTGGGGTACGCATATCGGAACCCGAACCACCAAGGTCGAAACCGGCTTTGGTCAGGTCTGCAAAGGTCGGCTCAAGTTCTTCGGTTGTGGTGCCGAGGAAAATGATGTCGCCAGTGGAACCGTGCATGTTCGTCAGGTGACTGCCATGCTTGTCCCAGATGTCGCACAAGGTGTTCAATGCTTCAGATGTGTAGAACCAACCGGAAGGTTGATTGACACGCAGGGTATGGAAGTGGGAGATATCCGGGAATTCTTCCGCCAGGTCGGTGTAACGACCGATCACGCCTCCGCCGTATCCCATAACGCCTACGATACCGCCATGCTTCCAATGGCCAATCCGCTCGTTGTAGGAGCGCTCGAGCAGCCCGAGCAACGCGTTTGACATCGCGTTGTCCTTTGCCGCCAGCTTAATCTCCTTCACGAAGCTGGGCCACGGCCCCTTTTCCAGCTCGTCAAGCTTCGGGGTCTTGTACTCCTCTGGCATAGTTCCTCCTAAAGCCGTTTCGTCGCGTATCAGCTATTACAGGTCCACAAGACTTGCGACTTGCAACAAACGTACGCTCCCATTACATGAAGTTTGGTCCTACGTTCTATCGTTTGTGTCTTTTCTGGTCTGAATGCCGCCCCCTCAAAACCTGCCTCTTCGCCCACGTTCTTGTGAAAAAAAGAACGATTCGGGAAGCATAACTCCGATTCTATCCAATCGAACTCGCAACTCCCCGATTCCGAAAGACTTCCTTGAGGGGCCTCAGGGAAAGTGAAGGTAACATTTTCTGACAGCACATGCCAAATTTTTCCCGATTAGGAGAGTAAAACTCTGAAATACTAATCTGCTTCAAGTCTTGTAACCACTGAAAATAAGGCTTTCCTGACTTCCAACTCCAGTTTGGTCGTCATTGGTTTTAAACCATTTGTTACATTCATGCCAATTACAGGCCCTTCCCTTGCCTCCAGAGCTGTTATCCTATACCTTTGAGGAGTATATACTACTCTCTGGCGGTCATGCAGGATTGTGCATTTTTTCACCAAACAGTTTTACGCTGGTTCCATGGCTCCAGGGCGAGCTGAAGGAGGGGGAAAATGGCGAAATCCAGTTGGTCGGATCTTTACAAACACGAAGACTGGTGGGCAATCTGGTTCGGATTAGTAATGATCGCCGCCGCCGTGTTTGGAGTTATTACTCGCGTCCCCAAGCTTGGGGGATGGACAGCAAATCCTCTTGATGTCTTCCCCAGCGGCTCCCTGCTTCCAACTCTTATCCTGTTTGTTGGGCTTGGCTTACTCAATGCCATCGGGATAAAGGCCATGGGAGAAAAGGCAGGAAGATTCCTGGGAGGATATACCATTGTCTTTCTTATCTCCGTAATCTCATACCTGTTTGCCAACCAAGCACAGATAAAAGCCTATGGTATTGGCTATGCTTTCTGGGCTTTAGCTATCGGCCTGCTCATTTCCAATACGGTGGGTACGCCGAAATGGCTCTTGGCCGGTGCAAAAAGTGAATTATATATTAAGACCGGTCTTGTTTTGCTCGGCGCCGAGATTCTCTTCAGCAAGATACTGGAACTGGGTGGGCCGGGATTGGTGGTTGCCTGGATCGTTACTCCCACTGTTGTCATCTTCATGTTCCTTTTTGGTACAAAAGTCCTGAAGATCCCGAGTAAAGCGCTGGTGATCGTTATTGCCGCGGCCACATCGGTATGCGGTGTATCAGCCGCCATTGCCACCGCAGCCGCGGCAAAAGCCAAGAAGGAAGAACTAACGCTTGCAGTTGGTATTACACTCATCTTTACCGTGCTGATGATGGTATTCATGCCTGTTTTCATCAAGTTACTCGGCATGGATCCTATCATCGGGGGCGCTTGGATTGGTGGGACCATTGATGCGACCGGCGCTGTTGTTGCTGCCGGAAATGTGCTGGGACCGGAAGCGGAAAAGGTCGCTGCGGTTGTAAAGATGATACAGAATGTCCTGATAGGTGTGGTTGCCTTTGTCGTCGCGATATACTGGTGTACCAAAGTTGAACGTGATCCCTGCGGCCCCAAACCGAACGCGATGGAAATCTGGTATCGTTTCCCGAAATTTATCCTTGGGTTTGTTGGCGCCTCCCTCCTGTTCTCCTTTGTCCTGGTACCCATTTTTGGGAAGGAAAGTAGCGAGACAGCAAGCGTTAAGCCGTCTTTCTCCATCGTAGCGCCTGCAGTTGCACAGGAATCCGGCGCTATCGACGAACATGAAGAAGGCGCAGGGAGTCAGGCAATTGCTACACCTGAAGTTGTTAAAGCAAAAGAAACGGAAGTTGCTGTACAGGCTGTAACTGAACCTGCAAAGCCGAAAGTGTCACGCATGCAGCGTGGCGCCCAGGTTGTCAATGCCCGTTTCATCAAACCGGTGACCAAGGTCTTGCGTGGCTGGCTGTTCTGCCTTGCGTTTGTTGCGATCGGACTGGAATCCAATTTCCGTGAACTGGGTAGCCAGTTGGCCGGCGGAAAGCCATTGATTCTGTATGTTGTCGGCCAGACCTTCAACCTGGTTCTGACGGTGTTCGCTGCATGGCTGGCGTTTGGTGGAATCCTGTTCCCGAAGGTTTTCTGATACACAGATTCTGACCCCCATTATCAATTATACCGGCTGTTGATGGGTAAACATACACTGGACATATTGTGGCGAAATCTTCTGTACAAAAACGTGTGATCAGGGGAATCATTGCTTTTATAGGGTTCGCCCTTTTCTTCCTCACACTTGCCTATGCTCCCTTTCCCGGGGGCGCCGCTGGCGTCGTGCTCCGTAACAACCAGGCTAAAGGCATAGACGCCACTCCATTGATATATTCAGACCTTGAGAATTACAATGAGATTGAAAAAGGTTTGTGGCAGATGAAACAAGCAGCCAACGCTGCGAAGCACAATTCAGCAGGCAAAACAAGCGATTGAAGAACAGCGTATACTATTCTGTCAACGCCTGAAAATCACATTTCAAAACGCTATTCGTGAAATGTTCGGATTCGCAACGACGACAGAATTCATTTACCTTTTCATTCACATCTTTACCTGGTACAATGGAGAGGCATTTTGCAGTTCCAGCTTAACGAAATCCCTTCAATCCTCACGTTCGGGCTGAATTCTGTCCTGGCGATCATCGCTTTGATCAATCGCCACGGCCAACGCATCAACATCTTTTTTGCCTTGTTTACGTTGAATCTTGCAGCCAACAGCCTGGCGAATGTTATTACTGCGCACTCTGCGTCGCCAGAACAGTTTGCACTGCTGGTTCGTTTTCCCTACCTGACGAATGGTTCTATTTTTGCCACTTCCCTGTTGTATGTCATCAGTTTCACAGAGTTTTATAATTTTATGGACAAGAAGCTGTTGGGAATACCTGCAAGGTTATACATATACGGCTCCCTTGCCTATGCTCTGCTCATCATCATCAGTCTTCAAATCCCCGGTTTCCTGGTAGAACGTGAGGTTACCGGCAGCTTATGCAATTTTGAGCAGAAATATACGTTCTGGATGATTCCGGCCATGTCAATCGGGATGGCCATTGAATTCCTGATGTTCGTGATGATGTTTTCAGCGTTGAAACTGAATCGTGACCCGGTTCGTAGACGCTTTCTTCTCTTGAACACGATCGCGATGTTCATCATACTTTTGGCTGGACCTATTTTTGGTGTCATTATCCCGCTTCTCGGTTTTGAAACACGGATTTGTGTTGAACCGACCATTTTACTTGCAACGATAACTCTCTACCTGACCATTAATAAATATAATGCGGACCAACTACGCGAGCTGAACCTTGGTCTTGAACAGAAAGTCGAGGACCGCACTCGTCACCTGCGTGAAGCCCAGCTCCAGTTGGTCCAGAGTGAAAAAATGGCCGCGTTGGGACGGTTGGCGGCAGGCGTGGCCCATGAAGTAAACACTCCTGTCGGCGCAATTTTATCCTCAGCAGATACAATTGATCAGGCCACAAAGCTCCTGCAGGCATCAGTATTGTCGGACTGGCAAAGTGATACGCCTGAATCACATCAATTCAAGCGAGCGTTTTCCACTATCGGTGAAAGCCTGCGCCTGACACGCAATGCGGGAAAACGTATCAGCAACATGACCTCCAGCTTGAAACGCTTCACTCATCTTGATGCCGCTGAATTCCAGGATATCGATGCCAATGCAAACCTCGACGCCACACTGGAAATCCTGCAACCTGAAATGGGTGATCGTATTGAAATCAGGAAGGACTATCGTGCTGACCGAACCATCCAGGGCCACCCGGCTGAGCTGAACTATGTTTTCCTTCAATTGATCTCAAACGCTATGGAAGCGATTGAAGGCGGTGGCAAAATAGAGATTCAAACAAGTAACGATGACAAGTCGCTGATCGTGGAAGTGCGTGATACAGGAAAGGGTATCTCGATGGAGATGTTGGAAACCATCTTCGATGTCGGGTTTAACCGTTCAGGCAGACGTGTACGAATGGGAATGGGACTAGCCACCAGCTACGCGATTATTCAGCAGCATGGCGGCTCTATAGAAGTGCAGAGTAAAGTGAATTCAGGCTCCACTTTCCGAGTGTCGTTACCCCTTGCAGCTAGATCCTGAGAGTATCAGGGATTCAGCGCAAAGAGAAATCCTACGTTGGCAAAAAAACCACCCACCGACGGATCATCACCATAGTCATAGCGATATCCATCCACATATACACCCTCGTCCTTGAAATGCGGGGTACCGAAACGGAACCCTGCGCCGAAATCGTACCGGATGTTCTCGGTAAACTTCCATTCAGTCTGAAAATAGAGGCTTAATCCCGGGCCAAAGCCGGAATCGTTACTTTTAACCGGGTAACTTGTGTAAGAGTTATCTCTGTAGGAATAAACTTCACCGGATCGTTCAATATTGGCAAAGGTGAAGCTGACTCCCAGTCCCACGAACGTACGGAGTGTTTCCCCTTTATGCAGGGAAAACATCGGTCCCATTTCAAGGGTAAACGCATCCACATATTCGTTGAATTCATTGTTGTAAGTGTCATCATTTTCTTTCTGTGCATTCAGATAGCGTGCTTCGATGCGCAACCGGTGCGGGGTGCCATCCGGGATGAGATCGAGCTTGAGTTCGGCTGAATAGCCCGTGTCGAAATTGAATGGGGTCAGGAAACCGAATCCTATCCCGTACTGCGTTTTCACAGCGGCCAGGACTGTATTCGCCATCAGAAAAGCAATTGTAACCAGAAGTACACGTGTTTTCACCATGAACCTCCCGTAATGACCACCTCGTAACAACGATTTTTTTTCTCGAAAATGCCCTTTTAGCGTAGTAGTGTAATGCGTTGATACCGGGTACACCCTTGCCATTCAGCGCGCAGAATATAGACACCCGCTGCCAGACTTGCCGCATCCACTGCATAGGTGTAAATACCCGCATTACACTTCCGGTTTCTTTCCAAAGTTGCAACTTTCTGCCCCAGGATGTTAAAAAGTGTCACATCCAGCTCTCCCGCTTCCGGGAGCATGATCTCAATCCTTGTCTCACTGTTAAACGGGTTTGGCCAGGCAGGTGAAAGTGAAAATGTCGCTGGCGTGGCCCATTTTGCATCTTCCTGAATATCCGTAGTAAAATTGTCATACCGGTAAAAACCTCTATCAGGATCACACAGGAAAGCGGTTGAACCATCCGGGGAAAATGACAGGTTGGATAATCCTGCCCTCTCCGGCAGAGAGGTTGGCTTCACATTCCAGCTACTTCCAAGATCATCGGTATAGTACAGCGTTGTATCTCCGCACATGGCGATCAGGCATGGGTCTTCACCCGGCCACCATTCAATTTCGGTAATTATTTCAAACCCCAACTCGTTGTTTATTATCTCCCACGTTTCACCGAAGTCACGGGAAACATATACATTCAACAGTAACAGGGGTGCATTTTCTTCTTTGACCAGTGCAAACCAGCAATCATCAGGCGCGCTGACGAAATCAACGTACAGGTACTCCTCACCGACTCCCGCGTCATGCCATTCATCGCCACCGTTATCAGAATACCAGATCGTTTCTCCAATGAAGAATAACTGATCCGGGTTATCTTCAGCAAAACAGACTCGTTGCATATAATCTGAATTGGCAACCAGCACAGTGTCCCAGGTAGCTCCGGAATCCTGTGAACGCAGGAGGGCCGCTTCATGCCCCGCCTCGTCATAGTCCTCCCCATGCGCCAACGCGAACAAAATCGTAGAATCCCCCGGGTGTACCAGGATGTCACTGTACATGTAGTGCTCTGACAACAGCGTATCCGGAAGCATAAACTCCGTATCCAGCGTCAGTAAAGCGTGACCTGCCAGGAACACCCTGTCAGCGATATCAGGATTGAATGCCATGGAAACAACTCCCGGCCATATAGGAATCCATTCAGCCTGTTCATCCTGCTTGATCATATACCATTGTTTCCAGATCGTATGACATCTGCCGACATACTGAGGATCATGCCAGAGCTGATGACTGCTTTGTTCAAGATCGTGCGGGGCAATGAGGTTGAATTCCTGTCCACGGTTTTGAGACCGGTACAGACCCGCTTCTTCCGCAACCAGAATTGTGTTTGGGTTCAATGGGTTGGAAACAACCGAGCAGGATCGATGTTTTGGTTCAACGTGATCGGATGTCCCTGTGGAAACGGTGTCCCAGGATAATCCCAGATCGTCCGACCTGACAATAATATCACTATTAAAGACACCTTCTCTAAGGGTTAAGTATAATGAGTTCTCAGAATCCACATGATAGCTTTCCATTCGTCTGTCAGACTCCCATGCTACATACCAGTCCCGGCTTGAGTTCAAGCTGAAAAGGCAGACTGTGTTGTAAGGTTCACTTGTCCTGACGCCAATCATCATCCGGTTGGTGGGCTCATTGCCATAAATCCATAGACGCTGGACTTCCAGGGAGTCGAAGAGATCACGGGGAGAATAGTCAACAGATTCCCAGCTCGCCCCGCCATTGTTACTGTTCCAGATTGCGTCCAGACCTTCACGATTGAAGTCTGTTCCATCAACGACAATCAAGATGTGCGGATCAGTGGGACACATGGCAAACCTGAAATCGTCCGATCCGGTTTCATAGATCACAGTCCAGGTCTCGCCATCATCGTAGCTGCGGCGCAAATCACTCATCAGCACATACAATACCCTGTTGTCAAACGGATATACATACATGGCGCCATCAGGGATCTGGGAAAGTGAAGTCAGGGTTCGACTCCAGGTCTGCCCCCCGTCATCAGTACGAAAAAAGGCCCGCGTATTTGTAACCCAGATCATGGATGGATCAAGCGGATGGATGAATATGTTTCGCGGATAATGCATGGTGAAGCGGTCAATACGTCCTTCTGCCGGACGCCATGACAGACCACGGTTGGTTGATTTAAGCATGATGCTACACGTGTCAGTTATAGTGTTTTGCAGTGCGTAGATAACATTCGTATCGGCAGCGCTCCAGGAAAACGTATGCATGCTGGGTATATACGGTCCAATATAATCCCACGATAAACAAGTCATGGATATCAGGAGATTCACAAGACCGGCAAAAAGAATCAGTTTGAAGGGGGTGAACAACTTGTGCAGCAATATCATGGTATCTCCCGTCAAAGAGTTAGCAGTAGCAAGCACCCGAAGTAAAATACAAACAGTATCCCGGAATTCAACGTGATCAAGGCTGAAAATAAAAAATCCTGCCCTGAGGCAGGATTTGAAAGTACTACGTATGACAGGCTAGTGGACCACTTGATTATTACTTCTCGAACTTGACGTCACCATCGCTGACTTTCGCACGAACGACAGCAGAGCCGCCCTTCAATCTGAAATGACGGTAATTGTCATCCTCTTCCACCGTTTCAAAGGCACGAGAGGCGCGTCCTCTGCCATCATCAAATCGAACATGGAAATCACCACCGCCTTCGGTTACACGGAAGGTGATTTCACCGTCATCCGCTCTCAACATGTATTCGCCATTATCAGCCAACGAGGTTTCAATCTCGATTTCACCGTCTTCCACATCCGCTTCAATCGTATTGTAATTCCCTGCAAGAACCGTAATCTCACCATCTTCAGCGAAAGCGTTCAACGTACCTCTGCCACCTCGAAGGACTAACTCGCCATCTTCAATTTCAAGATCAAATTCATCGCTGTCGCAGTTGGCAATTTTAACTTCACCATCTTCGCATTTGACAGCGATTTTACCGTTGATGCCCTGTATGTCAATAGCATCATCTTCGCCATACAACCGGATGTTTATACTATTTGGGACTTCCACTTCCACCGTATATATCTCTTCAACTGAAATGAACATCCCTGATATGGAAACAGAGCCGCCGGATTCACGAATCATCAGGTTGCCATTCGACTCTTCCACTTCCATGCTGAACGGTTCCTGCTCGAATTTCGTGAAGGTACCAGTCACATTTATCTCTCTGTGTACAACCAGGTGTACATCTTTCCTGTCGGTGCCACGCAAGATGACTTCCGCATCTTCTGTACTCAGGCTAAGTGTACCATCCTTCTGAATCGAATACACTTCATCAAGGTCGTAGTCATTGTCTTCTGCGCCGACTACTCCGGCTGCAAGTAACAAGAACCCGACCAGCAACCACATCCATCCCTGTTTACTCATCTTTATCTCCCGAAATCTGTTTTCTTGACAGAGCTCACCCTATTTCTGAGACAGCAAAACCCGACGGAAGTTACAACCAGACTCTCCCTGATCTCATATGGACTCGCCAGTGAAGCGCAAAAAGACCGTTTATTGTACATTACCACGCATGGAAATTCAGAAACAAAATCCCACGACCGAAGAACGATGGTTTGACAAACGTCCCCTGGTCTGCCTGGCCCCCATGGAAGCGGTTACGGACCGGGTATACCGGCAGGTGGTGCGTTCTGTTGCACCGGAAGTCATCCTGTATACCGAGTTTGTCAGCGCCAGCGGACTTGAATACGGCGGCGACAAAGTCTGGAAAATGGCGCTATTTGAAGAGATGGAACGGCCTATCGTCGTGCAGCTCTATGATCATGATGCCGACGCTTTGGGACGTATGGCCGGTGAAGTCGCACGTGAATTGCACCCTGAAGGCCTGGACCTGAACATGGGCTGCCCGGTCCGTAAAGTGACCAAGCGAGGCGCTGGCTGCGGCATGATGGCTGATCCGGAGAACTCCGCCCGGGCAGTGAAAAATATGGTTGACCAGGCGGAAGGAATCCCCGTATCGGTAAAAATGCGGCTGGGGATCAAGGAGAAGAACGAAGTTGTCGAAGTTGCCTCGGCCATGGTTGAAGCCGGCGCACAGCAGGTAACCATCCATGCACGGCTAAAGGCTGACCGTCCACGCACCCCCGCAGACTGGGAGGCGATGTCACAGGCGGCGACTCACATCCAGGCAACCATTATAGGAAATGGTGATATCTGGACCCCGGAAGATGCGCAAAAGATGGCCTCACTTGACGGGATTGACGGGGTTATGATCGGACGTGGCGCCATTGGCAATCCCTGGGTACTGCATCGTAGCTGGCAATTGCTGAGTGGACAGGAACCCGACCCGGCGCCTGGTAAAGAAGAGAGGATTCGTGTCGCCCTGGCGCACCTGGAAATGAATGTGAAAGTCAAAGGCGAACGACGTGGCGTTCTGGAAATGCGCAAGATGATTCGTAATTACATAAAAGGCTACCCTGACAGCCGAAACACATGGTTGAAATTAATTGAAGTCGAGACTCTCCGTGACACCGCTAAGATACTTGAAGGCTTTGCTATAGGACACTCATTTGTTTAGACTGCTACAGGAGCTGGCTCCAGTTACCAATAGCCTGAGATCAGTCGCAATATTTTATATTTCTCCATGAATGCTACCGTAATAGCCAAAATATTCCAAATCAGTCATTTCAATATTTGCATATCGATTGATAAATAAATGACACATTGGATGCCTCATTATTTCTATACAATGTTATTGAGCAGTAGCTCAACTTGATGCCCTGTTGTATATTACACAGTGTAAGCTTGTCTTTTTTTTGTTGTTCTTTGTTGCAGGACTTACTATATTGGCGGCCTGCGAAGGAATAATGATCCAGGAGTTGAGATGTTGGAGGCTGTGAGCAACAGCGCCACTATCATGGTCGTTGAAGACGAGGACGATCTTCGTGAACTTTTCGCGGAGGGGCTGTCCTTGTTTGGTGTTACGGTTATCCAGGCTCGTGACGGTCAGGAAGGGTGGGAACTCTTTCAGGCGAACGAAAGCGCTGTGGATGGCGTAATCACGGATATTTTTATGCCTCGTATGAATGGCATTGAGTTATTGAATCATATTAAAGAGAAATCGCCGAGTACGCCTGTCATGGTAGTCACCGGATATGCCCATCGTCATCGTGTAGAACTTGGTGAAGAGTGCATTTCTCCGCCGGACGCTTTCCTGGAAAAGCCATTCCATTTCGACAAGCTGATGCAGGCGCTCAACGACATGCTCCCGGAGAAATTCCAGGTCTGACCTGCTCCTCCCCAGCAACACATCCCTTTCTTCTGCATCTGATGATGTAAACGTCATCCCGGTGGACTGTTTCTTTCGGAATAGACCACACTTTGATAACCTGAAAAAACGAGATTCCCATGCCTACATATACTTATCGCTGCAAAGAATGCGGTCACAAATATGACCTGTTTCACGGAATCAGTGATGACAGCGAGAAGTTTTGTCCTGAATGTGGCGCAACATCGGAACGTATGATCGGTGGTGGCTCCGGGTTGAGTATCAAGGGGGGTAGTTACTCACGTCCAACCCCGGCCCCGGCTCCGGCACGGTTCACCTGAGCAGGCGGTTGCTGATCACCGTTGGTGGTCTTTGCTACTGCGCATTCTCATCACTTCGACCGGAAGGCGTCTTCTTTCCACCAGCTCAGCATGTCCGTGGAAATAAGCTTCAGGTTCTGCGGCTCTTTCATGGCGCTGACAGTGTATAATTTCACGCCATCGGGAAGGGCTTTCTTCGTTTGCTGTTCCACTTTGCTTCGTTGACCTCTGGGCAATTTATCAGCTTTGGTCAGGACAACAGCACAGCGAACTCCTTCTTCTATGCCCCATTGCACCAGCTCGATATCCAGTTCCCCCAGGCCGCGGCGAATATCAACCAGCGTCATCAGACAGCGCAGGTTTCCGTGGCCGGAAAGAAACTCGGAAACCATGTCACGCCATTTGAAGCGCAAATCCTCGCTCACCTTGGCGTAGCCGTAGCCGGGCAGATCAACCAGGTCGTACTGCTCATTGATAAAGTAACGATGGACACCTCGAGTACGCCCCGGGCTCTTGGACGTCGGCGCGATCTTTCGTCCCACCAGGGTGTTGATCAGGGTGGATTTGCCCACATTGGAACGCCCGCCAACCGCAATTGCAGGTCGTGGCGTACCCTTGTAAGAGGGCTGCATCTTCTTAATGGTCGTTACGTTCAACCAGTTCACACTGTCTACCTTCCAGTCGATTCTTCAAGGGTACAGATTTTCTATTTACGTTTTTTTGGTTTGACCAGAGCGTTTTCCCAGACTTCGTTGATATGCTTCACGAAGATCACTTCCAGGCCTTTACCGACTCCCTTGGGACGATCCTGCCATTCGGGAATATTCTCTTCAGGAAGCAGGATGGTTTTCACCCCGGCGCGCTGTGCGGCCATCACCTTCTCATTGACACCGCCGATACGCAGCACGTCACCCTGGAGCGTGATTTCACCGGTCATGGCCAGATCATTACGGACAGGGCGATCGGTCAATGCGGACAACAATGCAGTCGCCATGGTTACACCGGCAGAGGGACCATCCTTCGGAATCGCGCCTTCGGGAACGTGAACATGGAATTCCTTATCCTGGAAAATCTCCGGATCGATCTTGAGGTTATCCACCTGGCTACGAATCAGGGAGAGCCCGGCCTGTGCAGATTCCTTCATCACCTCGCCGAGATGCCCGGTCAGGGTCAGCTTCATCTTGTCCGTCGGCATCACCCTAACCTGCACCTTCAGGATATCACCGCCAACCGGCGTCCAGGCCAATCCTACAGCGCTTCCAATCCGTGGTTCTGTATCGAGAGGGCTGCGACGGTGTGTCGGCACCCCCAACAGGCTTTTCAGCTCACGCACACCCACGACAACCTGCGCCTGCTTCTTCCGCTGGTCCGAAGAAACCAGTTTCCTGGCAACACGACGGCATACCTTAGCGATAGCCCGTTCCAGCTCACGCACCCCGGCTTCACGAGTGTAGTCTTCGATGATGGTGTTGATGCCGTCCTTGGTGAAGCGAACGTCATCCTCCTTCAGCCCATGCTCTTCCATCTGCTTGGGAATCAGGAACTGAAGCGCGATCTGGAGTTTCTCCTCAGACAGGTAGCCCGGCAGCTCGATGATCTCCATACGATCCTGCAACGGGATCGGGATGCCATGGCGCGTGTTGGCTGTGGTGATGAACATGACCTGGCTCAGGTCGTATTCCACTTCCAGGTAATGATCGGAGAAGGTTTTGTTCTGTTCCGGGTCGAGAACTTCCAGCAACGCCGAGGCCGGATCACCACGAAAGTCTGTTGCCATTTTGTCTATTTCATCCAGCAAGAACACCGGGTTCAATACTCCGGCTTTCTTCATGGACTGAATAACACGTCCCGGTTGGCTACCGATATAGGTGCGTCGATGCCCGCGAATCTCCGCCTCATCACGGATACCGCCCAGGCTGACACGCACCAGCTTGCGGTTCAACGCGCGAGCGATACTGCGTCCCAGTGACGTCTTCCCCACCCCGGGAGGGCCAACGAAACAGATGATTGGGCCACGCATCTTCTTAACCAGTTTCAGCACGGCCAGATGCTCAATGATCCGCTCTTTTGGCTTCTTCAGGCCGTAATGATCCTCATCGAGGATTTCTGCGGCTCTGCCAAGGTCATGGCGATCCCGTGTCTTTTTCGCCCAGGGCAGCGCCAGGATCCAGTCCAGGTAATTCCGTACAACAGTAGCTTCCGGTGAAAGCATGGGCATGGCCTTGAGCTTCTCCAGTTCCTCTTCCACCTTGGCCCGTGCTTCTTTGGTCAGGCGAACTTCATCGAGACGACGCTGATAGGCAAGAATATCGCCCCAATCCTCTTCCGCATCCTCGCCCAGCTCTTTTTTAATCGCACGGAGCTGTTCCTGCAGGAAATAAGTGCGCTGGGATTGGCTGATCTTCTCGCGGACCTGCCCCTCGATACTCTTCTCAACTTCCAGCACTTCAATTTCATGCGCCAGTTGCGCGGCGATTTCGAGGAACTGGTCAACGGCTGTTTCCGCTTCGAGAATGCGTTGCTTCTTGTCGTAGGTAACCGTCAAATGTGCGGCGATAAAATCTGCCAGCCTTTGTGGCTCTTTGATGGTGTCTATCGTGAACAACAACTCATCGGGAATACTACGGTTCAGCGGTACATAGTCACGGAACAACGATACCGCATGCCGTTTAGCTCCCTCTATCCTTGTATCCGCACGTGAAGCCGGGAGAATGGGACGGACATAGGCTTCGAGGAAACCGTCACGTTCCTCCGGTTCATCCACCACTGCACGCACCACCCCCTCGACAAGTACCTTGACCAGGCCGTTCGGCAACTTCAACACTTGCACGATCTTCGCCACCACGCCGGTATGGAACAGGTCTTCAAAGGTGACTTCATCCTGCACCGGGTCACGTTGGGCCAGGAGCAGGAGCAGACGTTCCTTCATCATGGCGGACTCAATGGCGCGCAATGTGCCTTCCCGTCCCACCAGCAACGGGAAAATCATATGGGGAAAGATCACCTGGTCACGTACCGGAAACACCGGTAACGATTCAGGAATCTGCGGCAGCTCATCATTTTTTTCGATCTCTATGTCGGACATGGATCACTCACGTTTGGGTATAACTTCCTGTTTCAAGAAAGTAACACCCCATTTCACGCAGTCCAACCCCTGTTTTGCGCTCGAGAAACCCGGTTTTGTGCGTGCAAACTCCGAAATTTGCAAGGGACTTCCCAAACCGGACTCACAGGATGTTAGCCCGAATATTTCATGAACGAAACATGGATAATCATCTTAACACATTTCATATCAACACATTACAACTGATTCATACAGCATTTTTCAGGGGACAGTTTGCTCCGGTATCCCTTTGCGTGTCTATTCCCTGTTTCGCTGGCAAGATGAGGCTGAGTATCGGCAACCGCCCCGGCAGGGGCAACCTGTATTAGCCCCGGGCAGCCGCCGTCAGTTTGGCGGCTACCCGGGGAGATAATGCGCACCATATATTTACTCCGGAAGGAGTAACCTGATAATTATCAAAAGTATACAGTGGAAATATTCAGGCAACCCGCTGCCGGGGTTGGCAAGTAGCGTACATCCTATTCCCACCGTGAGCGCCAAACAGACGGCGCTGGACGGTGGGCTAATACAGAGAACCACTGCCGTGGTTCTTGTACTGGCCGTTCCATCAAGTATCACATTGAAATTGCCAGTGGTGAAATCTTCGGGTTAGGATAGAAGGATGGTCAGGATGAAAGATTTAAGAAAAGAAAAGGACTAACCTATACCGGCCAGTCCTCACTATTCTTACAACTACTCTTTTGTCTTACGAAGCCTGTTTCCCTGCTTTCTTGTACTCGAGCTTGAGTTCGGCGTCACCGGTCACGACGTCTTTTGTGATGGTCACCTTCTTCACGCCCTTCTTCGAGGGAATCTCGAACATGGGATCGAGCATCAGGTTTTCCATCACGGACCTCAGCGCACGTGCGCCGGTCTTGCGTGCCTGGGCGATCTTGACCACTTCACGCATGGCCTCTTCTTCGATCTCCAGCTCGACATCTTCCATATCGAACAGGCGTTTGTACTGCTTGATCAGCGCGTTTTTCGGTTCCTGAAGGATGGACATCAGCGCATCTTCGCCCAATTCGTCCAGCGGGGCCGCTACGGGAAGACGTCCGATCAATTCAGGGATCAGACCGAATTCGAGCAGGTCTTTTGGTTCAAGCTGGGTCAGCAGGTCGAACATCTTGTATTCCGACATGCCCTTAACCTCAGCGCCGAAGCCCATCGCTTTCTGACCGACACGACGTTTGACCAGCTTCTCTATCCCTTCAAACGCGCCTCCGCAGATGAAGAGGATGTTGCGCGTATTGATGCTGATCAGCTTCTGTTCCGGATGCTTGCGTCCACCTTCCGGCGGAACCTGCGCGATAGTTCCTTCCAGCATTTTCAGCAATGCCTGCTGGACACCTTCGCCGGAGACGTCACGAGTGATGGAGACATTGGTAGACTTGCGTGCAACCTTGTCCAGCTCATCGATGTAGACAATGCCGATTTCCGCCGCGGCGGTATCGTAATCGGCAGCCTGGAGCAGACGTACCAGTACATTTTCCACATCTTCGCCAACATACCCGGCTTCCGTCAGGGTTGTCGCGTCTGCGATAGCGAACGGCACCTGCAACATCTTCGCCAGTGTCTGCGCGATGAGTGTTTTCCCGGTTCCGGTCGGCCCCACCAGCAGGATATTCGACTTCTCCAGCTCAACATCATCGTCGAGCTGCATCCGGCTTATGCGTTTGTAATGGTTATAGACCGCCACAGATATCTTGCGCTTGGCGAGATCCTGGCCGATCACGTATTCATCGAGCTTCTTCTTGATCCCTTGCGGAGTAGGAAAATGCTCAAGCGGTTTACTGCGTTGTTTGGTACGGTTCTGGCGAATAATCTGGTCGGCCGCCTTGATGCAATGATCACAAATCATCACATTCGGGCCGCTGATCATGATCTGTACCTGGTCGGAGGTCCGTCCGCAGAAACTGCATCTCTGCGACTTGCCTTCGCCATCGCCGCTTTTACTCGTACTGCTGCTCATCAATACTCCATATCCCTCACGTTACCCGCGACGGTTATTTCTTGATCTTGCGATCAATGTTCTGAATCTTGTCAATCAAACCATACTCAAGCGCCTGCTCAGAGGTCATGAAATTGTCACGATCGCTGTCTTCCAGGACCTGCTTCAGATCCCTGCCGGAGTGATGGGCCAGGATTTCGCTGAGACGTTCACGGTCTTTCAGGATTTCCTTGGCATGAATCTCGATATCGGCCGCGGTGCCACGCATGCCGCCATGCGGCTGGTGGATCATGATCTTGCTGTTGGGCAGGGCAACACGCTTGCCGGGGCTGCCCGCTGCCAAAAGGACTGCCGCCATGGAAGCCGCCATACCAACACAAATGGTCTGAACCTGCGGCTTGATGTACTGCATGGTATCATAAATCGCCAGACCGTCGGTAATCACACCGCCCGGGCTGTTGATGTACACACTGACATCCTTTTCCGGGTCATCCGCTTCCAGGAAAAGAAGCTGTGCGATTACCAGATTGGCAACATGGTACTCAATCGGTGATCCGATAAAAACGATACGTTCCTTCAATAACCGGGAATAGATGTCGAATGCACGTTCGCCACGACCCGTCTGCTCGACAACCATCGGGACCAGGTTCATCGTTATCTCCAAAAGTTGTTTTGGTTAAAAGTCACCACGAAAAGGAAACTATCCCCTTTTCTACACAACATATATAGTATTGCTCAAAAAAAATGTCCCATCATGTCATCCCCGGCTTGAACGGGGATCTCGAAGTTATTCTATTTCATGGGACATTGTTTATGCAACCTACCAAAGTTAAACACAGGAAGAAGGGGACAACCACCTTTCCCCATCCATGTGTCAGATGATGAATGGCGACACAGGGGAAAAGGAAACAGTCCCCTCTTCACTGCATATCTAAATAAGGTAGCAATCTTTGGAAATTATTGCAGCACGTCTTTCAGCGCAACCTTTTCCTCGACGAGCTTCATACCGTTGCGAAGTTCGTCCATCAGCTTGCCCTTGACGATCTCGTTGGCCAGCATTTCGCGACGTTCGCCAGCCTTGAACATCAGCTTCAGGCTTTCAAGATCGGTGTCCTTTACCTGCTCGGCACGAATCTCAAGGTGCTTCTCGATGTCTTCGTCGGTGGCTTCCACCTTCAACTCTTCGATCAGCTTCTGCTCTAGGAAGAACCACTTGAGCTGACGTTCTGCGTAGGGCTTCAGATTTTCGCGAAGGGTATCCTCAGGAATCATGTTCTGGGATTCTTCCTTCTGACGCTCCAGCATACGTCCCAGCGTTTCTTCCAAAAGCGTCGGCGGCAGTGCGAAATCATGCGCATCGACAACCGTATTCAGGATACGATCCGCCATACGCTGGTCAACATGGTACTTGGCATAGGCTTCGATGTCGCTACGAACCGCGGCGCGCAGATCATCCATGCTCTCATACTTCTCATCGACTTGAACGGCAAAATCATCGTCGAGTTCAGGCAGTTCGACCTTTTCGATCTTGGTCGGGGTTACTTCCCAGCCATATTTCTCGTCTACATGCTCACCCTCTTCGGGATGAATATGACGCTCGGTCATGATCTTGCGGGTCTCTTCCTTCTTGATGCCCTTGAGCTGCTCGTCGGTATTCGGGCCGAGGTAATCCGTGCCAAACTCAAAGGTGATGTCCTTGAAGCTCTTGCCGATGACTTCAACACCGTTTTCATCAAGCTGCTGCAAGTTGACGGTCAAGCGGTCAACACCATCCGCCCCCTGATCGTCCTGGGCTTCAGAAACAATCGCCTTGTCCTTGCGCATGTAGTCCAGGTGAGTGTTGATATCGTCATCCGTGACATCAGCCACTTCCATCTTGACTTCGAGGGCTTTCCAGTCAACCAGCTCGAATTCCGGCTTGATTTCCATGATCGCGGTAAAACGCAGGTACTCGCCATCCTGATAATCCGGTTCTTCAACATCGCCGGGAGCGATCGGCTTTTCGCCGCTCTCATCCACGATCTTCGGATATACTTCGGTAATAATGTCTTCCAGCGCCTCAGCACGCACTGCCGGACCAAACCGCTTGATGATCATGGAAAGCGGTACCTTACCCTTACGGAATCCGGGCAACTCGATATTCTTCTGAGTTTTCTTGTACGCCTTTTCGAAGTAAGGCTGTAGCTCTTCGTCTGTCATCTCTACGCGTGCCTTAACGACCGCGCCTTCCTGGGTCTTCTCTAAAATCTTCACTGTCTTACCACTACGTTTAAGGATGAATGAGTCGTTTGTTTACTTTGTTACAAGCAAGAAAGATACATGTTTCCATGCGCTTATGGAACCACGAAGAGACGGGAGTGGAGACAAATATAGCAACAGGTTACGAGAGAATTCTGACTCCCAAAACCTGCCAGGAATATGAATTTACCTGTTTATGGATGATCTGCATTCGTTCTTCAACGCAGTTTTCGCACACGTTTTTCGATTTTCTTAAATATCTTTTCATAACTGGGTGGTTGTCCTGTTTGAGCCGGTTTGCCGTCGATATAAACAGCATCTGTTTCGCACCATTTCCGGACAGCCCGGGAATTACTGGTATCAATTTCACGGTATACCACTTTATCGCCGAATTCCGCAGCAGCACGTTTGGCTCGTTCCGTGGTCAGGTTACACGCCATACACGATCCGTTACAGAATGCAGTCACGCATACCTTGCCCGCTACCGGTTCATGCCTGTACTTCCCTTTACCAGCCCATCGAGGCGCTTGAGCTTCTTCGGTAAATGGCTTCCAAACCAGTTGTGATATTCCATCCCTGTCCGCTTTTCGAAATCCCTGTTTACGATACCAGGCGGCTTTCATCCAGAACGGCAGGATCAATCCCCAGGCTGCCATCCCCTGTGCATCAAGGCTTCGAACATCTTCTTCCGCCGCAGCAAGCAGAGCCTTCCCCACGCCCTTTTTCTGCTGATTGCCCACGCCCTGCTTATACCCATGCACCCAGATGCAGGGGATGAAGTAAAGCCCTTCACCTGCTATGATGGACTGTTCAATCGGAAGGTACTGAATCATCCCGATATACTGACCTTCGTCATTTCGTGCGAGCTTGGCCCGCAGCCCTTTTTCCTGCATTTTTCTTACCCAGTCAGCGCGTCGACTACCGGCCTCACGTGCGATATCCGACCAATCCTCAAGACAGATCGAGAACAATTCACGGTTGCTGTCATCCAGGTTTACAATCTCAATACTCATACATCCCCCCAGACTGAAAACCTCGCTATCGTTCTGATCCCTTACAATAATAGCATACATTTGTTCACTACTCAAGAGACAATTCATCAGGGAACAACATTTTTCTTTCAAATGGAGCCCAAACCCGGAGATTTTATAACTGAAAGGCGGTTTGCTTCATTAACATCTTTATTATCAGTATTTTACAGCAAGCACCTCAGTATATCTCAAGACTCTGTTTGCCCTGACTCATCATCACATACATTGGGCAACCCGCTGCCGGGTTGATAATGAGGAAGTCATTCTTTTCCCACCGTGAGCGCCAAACAGACGGCGCTGGACGGTGGGCTAATACAGAGAACCACTGCCGTGGTTCTTGTACTGGCCGTTCCATCAAATACCACATTTGACATTGCATTGGTGAAATATTCGGGTTAGCCCGCACCCTGGGAAAGGGAGAGAATTCTTTTCAACCCCGAAGCGGGTTGCATAAGAGTTATGACCGAGATAAAAGGAAACCAGATAGAACAATCTTCTTATACAGAACAAAAACCATACTACTGGTAACACACAGTGGTTTTCGCACGGTCAGTCCCTTACTGCTTATCACCTGCTGACTTCCAGGTCTTCCCCAGGAAGAAGGTTGCTTCGAACATGAATGTGCTGAAGGAATAGCCTGAATCAACTTCTTTGGTACCATTGGTTGTAGACACTGCGGAAGTTTTTGAATAATGCTTGAATTCATACCCGACATCAATCCGGAACAATGAACGCTCCACCCCTGCCCCCAGACCAACAGCCACCCCATCCACCTGAGAGACATCGTTATCCGCGTACCGGTTCGCCAGCAATGTTGGCACATTGCGGATACCAAAACGCAACGGATACGTATTTTTCCAGAAACGCCACCGGTATTCTGTCCCCGCCCGGATGATATGCAGGTTTTTCTCAGCCCCACTCAGATCATACGTACGTTTCCCGTACAAATCGCTGGTTTCGATGATTTTACTGTCACCGTACAAACGCGCCTCATAGTCAAGGCTGAAAATCCAGTCATGGCTGTAATGGTAAACTACTCCCAACGCTACCATCCAGGGCATTTCTACGGTAAAGTCAAATGCGGATGATGAGTCGATGCCCAACCCGGCCGTGTGATCGGAGTATGTGAGGTCCAGATCGAATGGCGTACGTATTGTCAGGCCGGCTTCGAGCGGGAGTGGTTGATTCATCTCACGGAAATCCGCTTTCACGCCCAGCGTGGCGTTGAATCCGCTGTAGTCCGTATCCCAGACAAACTGGTAGGATTGCACATAGGAATTAAAATCGCGTTGTCCTGTCCAATATGCCGGGGTCAGCCCAACTTTGACACTGGGAGTGACCTGACAGGCATAGGAAGCCATGAAAGCGCCCACGCCTCCATCAACCGGGTGATTTTTATAACGTGTTGTCAACTCAATAGGACGATAATACCCGACAGCGACACTCATACGCCGGTCAACCTGTTCAAACGGCCAGGCAAAGCCGATCAGACCGGAAGCGTGATGCCCTTCAAAATTGTCTTGTGAGCTTTGTCCATCCGGGAGATCCTGCCCCTCATCAATCCACCGTGATGAATAGGTAAGCTGGAAGTGTTCAATGTCCAGCAATCCGGCAGGGTTCCAGAACTGCGCGGAAAGATCATTGACCGTTGCCGTATTCACCCCCCCCATGCCAAGGGTGCGCGCGCCGGGAATTGCAAGATCGAAAGTCTGGGCATTCACTTGAAAAACGAGAACAAAAGCCGCCAAAAGGGCGGCTGAAAAGATCTTTACGCTGTAACGAGTCATCACTGGTTCCCGCAAGTATGCTTACTTATCGTCGTATGTACGAATATACTCCTCAACCTTTTCTACCTCATCACGATTTCCCATAAATAGCGGTGTACGCTGATGCAGGGTTTCCGGCTGAATCTCGAGAATATCCTCATGCCCATTGGAAGCATAGCCACCAGCAGCGCGCAACAGGAATGCCATCGGCATGGCTTCATAAAGGAGCCGCAGCTTGCCAACCGGTTTGGTCCTCGTACCCGGATACAGGAAAATCCCGCCATACAACAGGTTACGGTGAAAATCCGCGACCATGGAACCGATATAGCGTGCGGACAGCGGCTTCTCAAGAGCATCCGGGCCAATGCCTTTTACACGATCCACATACTTCTGAATGCCTTCTGTCCACTTCGTATAGTAGGATTCATTCACCGAATATACTTTCGCCTTCTCCGGGATCTGAATGTTTGGATGGCTGAGAATGAATGTTCCTACGGATGGATCAAAGGTGAACCCATGCGCACCCTGACCGGTCGAATATACCAGCATGGTAGAGCTGCCATACAGAATATACCCGGCGGCGACCAGTTTTTTGCCCGGTTGCAGCATATCCTGCATCTCACCCGGCTGCCCATGTGGGCTGACCCGGCGGTGAATGGCAAAAATAGTTCCGATGGAAACATTCGCGTCAATGTTGGATGAACCATCCAGCGGATCCAGCATGACAACATAAGACCCGGAATTGGTATAAGTCGGTCCCTGGGCCAGGTCTTCCATCTCTTCGCTGGCCATGGCGCAAACATGCCCGGAATATTTCAGGATATGCAGAAACAGATCATTGGCAAAATCATCAAGCTTTCTAACTTCTTCACCCTGAACATTGGTTTCGCCGGTCATCCCGAGAATTTCTACCAGTCCGGCTTTATTTACTTCACGGTGAATTACCTTGGCAGTCATGACCAGCTCGTTCATCAATGCCGTAAATTCACCTGTCGCCTGCGGGTACTTGCGCGCTTCCATGGTCAGGAAGCGCTGAGTGGTAATCAGCTCCTGGGGCATAACACCTCCCTGAGTTAAAAACAGGTTTACGCCGGTCTCCCCATGAGTAAACCCTGTTCTGTTTGTATTTGATAAAGGTACATCCGAAAGCTATCAGTAGCAACGATTGGGGTATTCTATATTTTCCCGGGAGTTGGATTATGCGGCTGAAACATGTACTTTGATGTATCAGTTTTCTTAACCCTGATTGAACTTACGACAGGCTAAAGGACATGGCGCCCGGTTTCTTCGCAAAATTGTTTGGGAAAAAGCGTTCGACTACTATTGTCATCGTATGCACGGCCAATATTACCCGGAGTCCCTATTTTGCGGCTTACCTGGACCGTCTGATCAAAGAGAAGCCGATTCCCCTGATTGACAATGTCTCCGTGATTTCTGCCGGAGTCGCCGCTCAGCCACGTATCGCAGCCAACCCGATCATGGTTATGGTTGCCAAGATGCAGGGTCTCGCCATTCACAACCATCGTTCACGACGCTTCTCTTCCGCCATCGCTTCCGAAGCGGACCTGGTGCTCACCATGGAGAAGGCGCAAAAAGAAACTCTGCTCGAACGTTTCCCTGAACTCGAAGGAAGACTCTTTACCGTCCTCGAATTCGGACGCGCCGAGGGAAGTGTCGCCGAGCCGGATGTGGATGACCCGACCGGGCGTGAAGTAGAGGATTTCCGTGGCTTTATCGAGATCGCTCATAAGGAAGCGGACCGGGTTTATACTCATTTACGGATTCATGGACTGCCCAAGCCAGCCTGACATTCCTGTTTTCACCTCCTCCCTTATTCTTTTCAGACCAAGCTACTGAAGAATTACTACCCATCTGCTTTAAGAATTCCTCTCTCAGACCTCCGAGATTTCAGAGTCTTTTGACAGTTTTTTTACCAACCTTACTATATGGCAATTATTTACTTAGTCACAAACTCTCCTCGTTTACTTTCAAAAAACCTCCAGTAACCCCCGAGTAAGAATTAAAGTTCAGAGTGCATGATTCCGATAAGATGCATAGAAGGAAAGCGAATCCCGGAGCCCTAATCCCCAGGCCTACTCCTGATTCGTGACTTTCGGGCGCAGCTCACGCCCATACTGCTGTGATTTTCCGCCGCGGGTCGCTCAACCCGCGGCGGAGGTTCGCGAAAAACAAAGCTCAAATAGTGCTCACACGTTGGGATTAAACAGGCACAATCCCGGCGTGAAACAAAAAGAAGAAGCGTAGCTATTCCCCATTGCTACCGACGAAGGAGGTGCCTATGAGTACCCGCATTAACCACAATGTTCTGTCGCTGTTTGCCCAACGGGCAATTCAGACAGCACAGGGCGACCTGGACACATCGGTGGAACGATTGAGTTCAGGATTACGGGTCAACCATGCCTGGGATGACCCGGCCGCACTCAACTTGAGTGAACGCTTCCGTGCGCAGATCGCGTCGCACAAGGAAGCGGAGAAGAACGCCAACTACGCGATCAACCTCATTTCCATGGTCGACGGCGCCCTGAGTGTGATCGATGAAAAATTGATCCGCATGCGTGCCCTCGCAATCCAGGCTTCCAACGGCCCGCTGTCCAGTTCGGATCGCCAGGCGTTGCACCTGGAGTTCGACAGCCTTCGCAGTGAAATCACACGTATCGCTGAGTCCACAAACTACAACGGGAAGTTCCTGTTGGATGGAACGTGGTCACAGGAAGATGCGCGTGGGATCAAGTTCCACATCGGTATCTTTAACCAGGACAATGTGGACTACTACTTCGTACAGATGGGTAACGCCACTGCCCAGTCGCTGGGTATTCAGCAGTTGAGCCTGTTGAACACTTCGACTGCCCAGGCCGCGATTACCACGCTGGACGATGCTATTAATTCCAAGGACGAGCTGCGTACTCGTCTCGGTTCGTACGTAAACCGGTTGCAGAATACCATTCTGTATCAGCAGATCGCCGAAGAGACATCCACGGCGGCCGAAGAAGCGCTGCGCGATGCAGACATCGCGGAGGAAATGAGCAACTTCACACGCGCTCAGATCCTGATGCAGTCCGGTATTTCCATGCTTGCCCAGGCGAATATGGTTCCGCAGATGGTTGCCCAGCTCATCGGCTAAACAGATTCCGCGTGAGGTTTTTGTATGCTCGATGAGCCTGTACGCCCGAACTGTCCATTTCCAACAAGGAGATAGACACTATGAGTTTACAAAGCGACAAACTCTATAGTATCGGGCAGGTTCACGCGATTACGGGCATTCCCAAGCCAACATTGCGGTTCTGGGAAAAGGAGTTTTCAACCTATCTGAAACCATACCGAACGCCTGGCAACCAGCGACGGTACGACGACGGTGCGGTCAAGCTGATTGAAAAGATAGATCAACTTGTTCACAACGAAGGCTACACGCTGGAAGGAGCTCGGCGAAAACTGGCGGCAGAAGAGGCTGCCAAAGAGGCAGCCGAAGCGGCAATGCCCGGTATGGAAGAGGCTAGAGTGACCCAACTCGCCGAAACCATGTCCGATTATATCTTGCGGAAACTGTTCGCAAAAACACGAGGTGAAAGCGCCTCGTAAAATACTGCTTCCAACATCGAGGCGAGCCCCCGTTATAACTGGTGCGCGTCCGGTGGGTTAACACCCTTGTTCTTTGACACCCCGGCTTGACGACTGTGACGATGCTCTTGCTCGCAGTCCGCGAGACTCGGTCTCGCTGACAACGGAACAGAAGCTCAAGCCGTGCGAAGATTCAGGGAAGTGTGCCGATGTACTGGCACCGCCCACAAGGAGGCAGTCATGAGTACTCGCATTAACCATAATATTCTTTCGATAGCAGCACAGAGGTACATGTGGGTCACCCAGAACAAAATGGAAACCGCCATCGAGCGGTTGAGTTCAGGGCTCAGGATTAACCATTCCTGGGACGACCCAGCGGGATTGGCCATCAGTGAACGTATGCGCGCGCAGATCGATTCCTCAACGGAAGCCGAACGAAACGCGAACTATAACGTAAACATGCTGGCGACCGCAGAAGGCGCCCTGTCTGTTATCGACGAGAAATTGATCCGGATGCGTGCGCTGGCAATTCAGGCATCCAACGGCGCTTTGACAAGCATGGACCGGCAGATTCTCAACGTCGAATTCCAGCAGTTGAAGTCCGAGATTACCCGAATTGCAGCAACCACCAACTATAACGGGTTGAACCTGATCGACGGAACGTTCAGTGGTGGAACCGGGATAAAGTTCCATATCGGAACATTTAACAACTATCTCGAAGATTACTACTACGTCCATTTGAACGATATGCGTGCCAGTGCGCTTGGCCTGTTCGGCACGAATTTGCTCAATACGTTGTCGGCACAACAGACCATTACGTCCATTGACAGCGCGATCGACACAAAGGACACAGAACGTACCAGGATCGGTGCCTGGGTAGAACGTCTGCAGAACACGATTCTCAACCTGCAGATCACGCGTGAGAACACCACCGCGTCGGAATCGATGATTCGTGATGCCGACATTGCGGCTGAGATGAGTGATTTCGTGCGCAGTCAGATCCTGATGCAATCCGGCGTGTCCATGCTGGCACAAGCAAACATGATCCCACAAATCGTGGCCGGGTTGATCGGCTAGCGGAGTTCCCGCTACACACCCTTGCCACGCCTCGATTCAAACCCGCGTCACTGGGACGCGGGTTTTTTTTTGGCTCTGGGCAGAAAAGAGGGACTGACCCATCTGTTAAAAGGGTCTGTCCCCCTCTTCACCTCCTCAGACCGTTTGGCCCGACTGCTTGCTGTCGGGTATCATGCAGCCGGGGATTCAAACGTACAACTGAAAAATTGCCTTATTTCAACAGCACAACCCGTTCCACCACATGCTGCCCTCCGGCTTCAAGACTCAGGAAGTAGATGCCCGATGCGAGATTCGAGGTTGGCAGGGTCAAAGTCCCCGTGGTTCCTCCTGTCCGGACTTCGAACGGCGCCAGCGCTTCACGTCCAAGGATATCGTACAGCCTGATGGTTATATCAGGTACGGGCGCTTCAAAACGGACATTCAGGGTAGCGTTAAACGGATTGGGATAGGCGGACACCAGCAGAAAATCGGACGGCTGCTCCGTTTCCGGCTGGCCTTCCGGGCTGGCGAGGATATTGTTGTTGACCAGGATGGAACCGTCCTTGAACAGGAAATCCGAATCCCCATCCCCCTGGTAGTCAATCACGGTTTGCAGGTTTTCCCAATCAGGTTGCGGGGATACATTTCCAAAAGCGCTGGCATCTGCTTCCCAGGTTGGGTATTGCTCGTTCCAGGGTTCGCAGTCACGCCAGATATTATCTGCCCCTTGAAGGTAGATGTCTTTATGGGCATCGCCATCAAAGTTGCCGACATAGAGATAGTTTGCACTCGCGCAGTCCATAGTGCTTCGTGTATTCCAGGTACCATCATCCAGCACGTTAAGGGACAAGACGCCATTTTGAAGTTTAACCTTTTCAAGTCCGTCGCGCAAAAGAATATCACCGTAAGTCTCAGCCCACACAGACTCACCGCCCTCAGGTGTCGTATTGATAGAGCAGTGATCAAGTATTTGCCAGGTACTATTCGGATATTCAGAAGCACAATACAGACCGCCTATCATGTTTGTTAGACTATACCCCTCGGATATATACTTATACAGGTTTACTGCCAACACATCAGAATTCTGGTAATCGACAACCATGGGTTGCAGGAAGAAAGCCTCACCACGGAAGAATGATCTGTTTATACCCGTCTGGAATTCTGCAGCATTATCATCGTCAGTATTTTTCCAGAAAGATAGCGCGTTGTAGTAACGATTGTACCCACTGAAATCATGATCATCGTAGGCTGTATTGTTGAAATACGTCCGGGTCAGAAAACCTTCCAGTAGCCCGGTGCGTTGATGATACCATACAGCCAGCACTTCTCCGGGCGAACTGATCATCTCCACAGGATCAAAGTAATAATCGTTCTGGTTTTCAGAAATTGTCCAGGTGGTCCACGCCTCCCCATCATAGGCGACCATTTCTTCCTGCGGCGAATCGTTTTGCTGAAGGAAGCCGAAATTCCCCATACGATAGAACCTGCCATATCCCTCTCGGGTAGAAACCTCCTGTTGATTAAGGTCGTCAACTATTTTCATATCCCTTAGGCTCGATCCGGAACCCGTTCCATATTCGCTATGCTCGGACGTGGTGCTGATAACAACCAACTCATCCACACCATCCCCATCAACATCCCCGGTATTGACGAATACGGTAGGATGCGTTGTTCCAAACCCATCAATTGATCCGGGATTGATCACCTGGTGAGGCAGGCTTTGCCAGGCACAAATATCATCATTATGCACCAGCCTGAGCATTTCAGCCTGACGCCTACCGATCACCAGGTAGTCAGGTTGGTCATCTCCATTAATTTCAGCAAGGCAAATAAACCATCCATTGTTCGATTGAAAACTGTCCAGGTTGACAGTATGGGAATAGCCGAGTTTTTGTGTCCAAACGGGACGTCGCGCGAAGGGGTCGTATTGAAAGGTACGGAGCAGCGCCTGGGACTCACTCTGTTCACTTAGTACAGCGAGGTAAATCGTTGAATCTTTGCTGGTCACATTCCAGGTCAACACATCCAGAGTATCCAGAAAAGCCAGGCTGGAATCATCACACTCCCACTCACAGGAACCGGATGGATCAACATCACGGATAATGCGATACTCATCACCGGATCGGACAACAAACCGTATTCCATCCTCCCCATCCACACGGAAAGGACGTGCGGAAGGCAACAGCAGAGTATCACTATCCGAAAAACCGAGGTCCAGTTCACTCCATTCCCAATTCCAGTCCTGGGCTGACGAAGTTAGCGGAAAACACATGAAGACCAACAGGGCAGCCAGACTTACCAAGTTAACCGTGCGTGCGTGCATGATCATGCCCTCCTGTTTATTTCAACAAAACTACACGTTGCACCGCATGCAGTGCACCTGCTTCAAGACTCAGGAAATACACCCCGGACGCCAGCCCGTTGGTTTGCAGATTCAGCGATCCGTCTCCGATCTGGGAATTGACGTGCATAGGTTCCAGCACCTCACGCCCCAACACATCATAGACGCGTACTATACCCGGCTGACCGGCCGTACTGAAACTCACTTGCAGGGTCGCGTTGAACGGGTTCGGATAGGTGGACAGGATACCGAAGTCGCTGGGGTGGACACTGGTTCCCGGCTCATCGTCCACGGAAACCGTGGTCTCGTTTACCAGGATGCGGCCGTCAGGATAGAGAATATCGGTGTCGCCGTCGGCCTGCCAATCGACGTAGAACTTAAAATCGGGGGGGTCGGGTAATTCAACATGAGGAAACGGATATACAACCCTGCCCCATTCTGGTATTTCACCATAATCGGACAGGTTCAGACATAACCGTGGCGCATCATTGCCATCGTAACCAAGCAAATCCGGGCCACCGTATCTGTCAATATTGACCAGATCACCTCTGAAATGATGGTCACGAGGCTCCCAACCAACCACATGATTGTAACCGGTACTATCACGACTATACACACTTCCAGTAAAATAAGTATAATCTCCGTCAAAATACTCACCATAATAAATCAAATCAGGCATATCATCGCCAGACCAATCTCCTAGTGTATATTCACAATAGTTATCACTATATGAATCACTTCTATGTGATCCTTCAAGACACTCCCAACACATATTACTTAATTTACTCCATGTTTCTACTGTTGTTACTGCAGCATTATATTCTCCATATATTTCACGCACTAATAACGACTGCCTCTTTGCTTCACCAGTATCGATCCAGGTAGATTGAAGCGTATTGACATCTTGTATATCAATACACCCTGTATTCGTATAGTATTGTTCTGCATCTTCAGTAGACCATTGTGTATAGGTTCCTCCTGACAAGACAAAAGAACTTAACTCGCCGCTCGCATCATCACACCATAATCCAGCCAGACAAGACGGCTCATTCCAAAGCTGAACAGGCTGTAACAGGGGTGCCTCGTCCAGAAGTTCAAAAGTTACAAAACCAAGTTCACTACCTCCGACGATCTCGTTAGTGCCATCATGATACAGATCAACACAGGCAAAGGAACCTTGTACATACTGACAGTTCTCGCAAATCAGGGTGTCACAGTGTTCTTCAAATATTGATTCCAGAAGTAATACACTACTACAGACAAAATACGGCCCACGCATTCCATCTGCCCACCTTTCATAAAATATAAGCACATCTAATTCATCATCATCATTTACATCAGCAATCATAGCATTTCTTCCAATTGGGTAGTAGTCATACGCATAATCATCAATGATACAATAATGATCTATATTCCATTGATTATCTTCCCATGCTACTCTATAACAGGTAATATTGTCTGATACTAATATCCATCCCTGAAAATCATCGTTATTAAAATAACAAATTGACATATAATACAATGAACCCAATTCATCACGTGGTATAAAAGTTGATGCGGTAGAATCTGTAACCCACTCAGAGTCATTATTTAAGAGATTTCGCTTTTTGAAAACCAGCTTTATTCCAAGCTCCGGTGTTTCTACAATTGTGTAAATCTGCATACACAGGCAGGAATCCTCGATAGAAGCATTCCACCAGTTCGGCGCTGGCCGCATTCCATTACAAAACTCATC
Source organism: bacterium (assembly GCA_963669175.1). Taxonomy (GTDB): domain Bacteria; phylum Electryoneota; class Electryoneia; order Electryoneales; family Electryoneaceae. The sequence continues at coordinate 2,378,990 of OY769902.1, read as the reverse complement.
ATCATACGTCCAGACAGGCGCTTCTCCATTTGGTGCTGCATTGTATACCATTCGGAGAGTTGAATCGGCCTGGCGTTGAATGAATCGTGGAAAATCTTCGTTAAATAGTTGTACGGGTTTGCCGCCAGCTTGAAGCAGCGTATCCCCTTCGGCCAGGCTCAGGTCAAGCTGATCCCATTCCCAGTGCCAGTTTCGAGTCTGGGCGTGTAGTAGCGTAGAAAAAAGCAGCAGGAAAAGGCAGGTTACGGCACAGTGATACGACAACAGACGCAGACCGTCTCTGGTGTGGGTTGTTCTCATTGGTTCTCCTTCATCGCCCCCCTCCCGGAGCGTCATCCTAGTATTAAACTAGGTCCAAATTGAAGCAGAATGCAAGGTTCAGGAGAATATGAAATAGTTAATTCAACAATATGTGTCGGATGCCTGGGGTGTGTCCGGATTGCCGGGTTTTACGTTGGGATGCTGACATTAAACCTTGCCACATTCCCGACTTGCTCCTCAGCCACATCACAGGACGCAGATCAACCAACATCGCCAGCATTTTTCATACATCCAGTATATGATTCCGGCAAATCGGGCCATGCAGATTGAATCGGGCCATGCAGTCCGCGAGGAAACGGGTTTTTAATTGTATTACTCCGAAGGAGTTAGATAGGTGAGCCCCGGGTAGGCGTCGTCTGTTTGACGCCTACCCGGGGTTCTGGTCCGAATAGAATTCAACTCTGAAGGAGTTGGATAAAGGTCGGATAGAATACTGACTCAGTAAGCTTCTATCCAACTCCTTCGGAGTAGGGCTCTTTGTTGAATCCTAACCCCGGGTGCGTGCCCAACAAACGGCACGTACCCGGGGCTCACCTATCCAATCCCTGCGGGATCACTCGTATTCCTCAAACCGGTGCATCCAGCCGACGGGACAGCTCAATATTCCCGACATCAGGCTGTCCAGCCATACACAAGTGCGGCGATATGCAATCAAACCGCGTGGCCCGGCGTGCTCGCACCCGGGCATTGCGAAGCATCTGCTGTAAAGGAATTGATTCAGACTTCGAAAACGATAACGAAGTGATGATTCCCATTTTGCCTGGCGACCAGCCTTACCCCAGCTATCAGGAATGGCCCTCTGTGCACATTGCAAGCTACTCAGTACGGAAAGGACACAATCGCCCGGGTGCAATGGGCCTCGGCGCACAAGGCACGCCGGGCCACGCAAGTTTATCTCATCCGTGCGAGATAGCTCCTAACTCACAACTTCAAACCACCCGGACTCGAGTACCACGTATTCTACTCCGAAGGAGTTAGATAAGTGAGCCCCGGGTAGGCGTAGTCTGTTTGACGCCTACCCGGGGCACGAACACATAAAATTCAACTCTGAAAGAGTTGGATAAAGGTCGGATAGAATACTGACTCAGTAAGCTTCTATCCAACTCCTTCGGAGCAGGGCTTTTTGTTGAATCCTAACCCCGGGTGCGTGCCCAACAAACGGCACGTACCCGGGGCTCACCTATCCAATCCCTTCGGGATAACTCGTATTCCTCAAGCCGGTGCATCCAGCCTGCGGGACAGCTCCTTACTCACAACTTCAGGCCATGCAACTGTGATGCGACCTGAATGCGAATCAATAACTTTTCAACTTTCCAACTTTACAACTTGATAACTTTTCAACTTCGAGCCATGTAGCGTCATGAAACGGTTCGCGGCTCACTGGCGTTTTAATTCCCTACATTTCCTCCAATTTCACCATCTGGAATCATGTATATTTCTCGAATTATCAATCACTTTCATTCAAGGCATGCTATTTGTCACAATACTTGATGGAGAAGTATGTCTTGGACCGGTGTATCAATACACCGGTGAAACGTTGCTTGCGATTTTTTCATTGTCTTTTTTCTCACTGGGAACCATACAGGAGATGTCATGGGCAGGCGTCTTCAGGTAATTCTGTATCTATTTATACTGGTACATTTTTCGATATTCACCACAGCCCTGCATGCTGCCCCCGAACGTGAGCTGGTCGCCCACCCGCTGAACGGTAAGACACCTCTGATTGACGGCAGACTGGACGAGATTTGGCTCGATGCTTCCCTTACCGGTGAATTCGTCCAGGTTGCACCTAACGAAGGCGCGCCGGTCTCTTTCCCGACTTACATCAGCCTCATGTACGATCCGGAAGCCCTGTACGTGATTTTCATCTGCGAGGATCCCTGTCCGGACAGCATTCAAGGGCTGGTTGACCGACGGGATCATCTTGGCGAATCGGACGCCGTTTATTTCAACCTGGACAGTTTCAACGATGACCGTAATGGCTACTATTTCGGGGTCAACGCTGCCGGGGTTCAGGAGGACGGTACCTGGTACAATGAGAACTACCTGAGCGATTCCTGGGACGGTGTCTGGGAATCGGCAGTCGGTATCGATGAAAAGGGCTGGATCGCGGAAATGCGGATTCCGTTCAACACGTTCCGTCACGGTGAAGGCGAAACCGGTTGGGGCGCCAATTTCGGACGTGTCATCTGTCGCGTGAACGAATGGTCGGTCTGGCAACCGGTGGACCGTCAACGTGGGCAACGTGTCAGCGAATTCGGGCTCATCACCAACCTGCAGGGCATCCGTGCCGGGCTCCGCATGGAGATTCTGCCTCACGCTGTGGGACGGTGGGATGGAAATGGCAATGCCAACTTTGAGTCGAAAAATACGCTCGATAACCTGGGGATAGATGTCAAACTGATTCCCTCCTCCGCATGGACAGTGGACATCACTGCTCAGCCCGATTTCGCCCAGGTGGATGTGGATGATGAAGAAATCAACCTTTCCGATTACCCGATCTACCTTGATGAAAAGCGTCCCTTTTTCCTGGAAGGCTTGAGCCTGTTTGATGAAGCGCCGATGGAACTGATCTATACGCGAAAGATCACTGACCCCAAGATGGGCGCTCGTGTGACCGGGCAATGGGGCAATACCCGGAGTAGTTTCCTTGTCACCCAGAACGAGGCGGAAGACCATATCACACAGGATGTCGTAGCCGGACGCACTGTCTACCAGTTTCCCGGGGGAAGCCGTATCGGGTTCACCGGAACCACGCTTCAGGAAGATTATTTTCATGCGTCATCCGGCATGGTGGATACACGGTTACGTTGGAGCGAAGAAAACTATTTCGATTGTGCTGTTGCCGGACTGGATAAATCCGGGGCCGAAGAGCAGCCTTTCAGCGGCAACTACGAATTCTATGTCACAAAAGGCGCGTGGCGTGTGGGACAGGGCGGGCATTACCGTGGCAAGGATTTTGACATCAATGACTTGGGATGGACCGGCTATTCACGTGTGATGGGGCAATGGTTCTGGGCGCAGCATGTCATCTTCCCCGAAGGTGGATCGATTGAGGCGTTCAGGGGAAATATCAACCTTTATCATGAAGCCATGCCGGACGGTTCCCTGTATGAGCGGTCCGGGAATTTTAATTTTGGCATCTCCACCCGAAGCAACTACTACTACAGTTTCGGAATGAACTGGGGCGCGGGATTTTATCGTGAACGTGACACGGATGACGATAGCACATCCATCCTGAAGCAGGACAATTTCGGCGATTTCCGTCCCGAATGGCATCCCTGGTACAACCGTTGGGTATACATGTCTACGGACGAACGTAAGCCTGTATCACTGGAACTTGACGCGGACCAGGGAACATTCCGTGAAGGTCAGAAATGGGGCGGCGGTGTAGAAGCAGAATTTCGGATCAGGCAGAATATCGAACCTGCGCTTTCAATGCGCTACATTCACGTTGAAGGCGCCCAACGCACCAATGACGGCGCACCCGCAGATTTTTATGTCTATCGCCTGCGGACAAGGTACAATCCTACCCTGCACCTGACCCTGCGTGGAACCATCCAATATGTTGTGGATGGCTCATCCATGGATGACAGTGAGCTGCTGTCCAACTTCCTTATCGCCTGGAACTGGCATCCGGGAAGCTGGTTTTATATCGTTTATGATGAAAACCGTCTCACTGATTTTGCCGAAGACTGGCACAAGGGCGACCGTACCATCCGGATGAAATGGACGTATTTCTTTGCGATGTAAGATTCTGGCTTTGTTTCTTTTAACTAGGGACAGACGGTAGTTTTTTTGTCATATATACAGTTATTACAACATATTATCATAAAATAAACTACCGTCTGTCCCTAGTTTACCCTAGTTTACTGTCGTCCCTAGTTTACTCTTCCTAGTTTACTCTTGAAAAAGGGTACAGCCACCTTTCCCGAACAATAAACACAGCGCGAAGACTTGATCCAAGGGAAAGGAGGCAGTCCCCTTTTTCCATACCACCTTTTCTACTTCCGCGCTGAAACCAGCGTCCCTTTGGTTTCCCATTTACCAGAGCCGTTTGCATCCCTGATTTCCGCGTGATAGACATAAATCCCTGCCGGGAGATAGCCGTAGCCGTCTACTCGCCCATCCCAGCTCCAAACACCATTTCCAGGTAAAACAGTAGAACGCATCAGTGTCGCCAACCGACGTCCATTCACATCAAACAGGCGCAGGGTCACTTCGATTTGCTCAGAGGCGACGCCAAAGTGAAACAGGACTTCATCTTCACGTCCATCTCCATCCGGTGAAAAGGGATTCGGAGAAATGCTCAGGACAGGAGCGCCTGCTTCAACAACCTCAGGGCTTGTCCCAGGTTCATACGGGGAAATTCGGTTCGGTTCGCCGGGCGATGCTTCAGTGGGATCACTGATGACAATCCAATCACCGGGATACGGCTTCTCATGCCAATCACGCCGAATAAAACTGATTCCGGATTCGGCTTCCGAATACTCGGCAATATCAATTCTTTGCCCTGTCGGATCTGAAAGCGTCAGGACATCGCCATCATCGTTCAACGACGGCCAGCTTTCCGGGATTACAACTCTTGCAGCATCAATCCCCGGCCAGTTCAGGATCGTTTCGTTCTGCGCTACGACCAGGTATTTCCAGCTCCCATCCTCACCAAAGACGGGATTGATGTTCAATATCGAATCCAGGCTTGCTATCCTCCCGGATTCGTCTGTAATGGTCCAGCCAGCGAGCGGCAGGTTGGATTCGTTCGAAGAGTTCAGCAGTTCAAACCATTCGACGGCGATTTCTTCCGGCGGGGCCGGCATAAGCTCTGAAAACCGGACAACGCCTGCTTCGAAGGGCACATGGACGAAAGCACATGCGACATTATTGGTCGTGTCATCATCCGTTGTAACCAGTCTGATTTGCACATCCAGGCGTCCACCCGGGACTTGTTCCAACCGTGCATCGACAGGATACACATAACCAAAATCCAGGGCAGGGACAGTCCAATCTCCAGCCAGCTCCCAGTGTCCACGGCGATGACGGTCCATATAAAGCGCAAGTTGCGTAGATTGGGCTACCTGCAAGCCTGTATTCCTGATCCCCCCCTCAATGATCAGATCATAGGCTGCATCATTCTCGCTTCGGTTGATAGAGAGACGAAGTGAATCCACCGCGAGGTCAAAATCCGGCAGGGATACGGTGTTCTCATAGCCGGGTGAGCCGCCGAAATCTGAAAACGTCCAATTCGCGTTACTTGAATCGCCGTTGAGGAGAATGCACTCTTCGCTACACCCCTGTTCTGCGCCGATACGGTAAGTCCGTTGACTGACAACATCCCCAAACGCATCAAACAACTGCACTGTTTCCGGTGTGCTGTTGCCCAGTCCGCCGCTGCCTATGGCGGCATCGGAAACGGTCAGCAGCAGGGCATCCGCAGGGATAAAATCATCATAGAGACTTTCGCCATTCTCCCAATACCCGGCATCGAGGATAAGAGCGTAATGCCCCGGCCGGAGCAGCATGGATGTGCTGCGATCCGGCGGTGTGATCAGTGTATCGGCCTCATCCCCATCCCCAATCATCCAGCCATGCAGGTCAATCACGCCAGTACCGGTATTGTAACATTCGATATACTCCGTGTAATAGTCCGGGCCATCCGGATTGTACATGATCTCGGTAAGGATGACGGCTGCGTTTACAGGATGGACAACAAGACAGGTGAACACGAGTAGCAGGAAAACATGCAATGATCGGTTGCATGTTTGATAAGGCCTGGTCGCTGTTTCAGGGGAAAGCTCATTCATAAGATGTAAGATACAATCAAAAGAAGGTCCCTCACAAGAATTTGTGCATCCGGGCAATGTTGTGGCAGGTCTTGACGCGACATTTCGTCTTCGACTTTTGCTGTGTTTTCCAGAATGCACAATGATACTGAAACCACCTCGTGCCCTGTTATTGTCGCGTTGTGACCTGCCACCTGATTCAACATTCTCGCTGTCGTCAGGTCACAACGTGATGCCTGATGACGATCCATCAAGCGAAATAGCATGTGTGAAGTCGGACAGGTGTCTGAAATTGCGGAGTAGAACGCGAAAACGGCATCACGTCAAGACCTGACGAAACGTACTCGTAGATAATACGCACAAATTCCTGTGAGCAGCCCAAAAGAAGGAGCAAACACATGATACTATTTTTGTTTTTTCATTTTCATCATAACCAATGATGCAGCTATAATCGAAAGCGTAATAGCCGTAATATTCCAGATGGCAGCATTTAATTCCAGTGTGATCAAAAGCTTATCAAAATGGTGACTGCGGCGTAAAAGGCGAAGAATCTGGTACAGTTACCTTTTCTCAAACCCCGAATTGACAGTCCTGTAATCAATAGCTTGAAAAGGTAACAGTCCCGTTTTTCGCCACATCTTCATGTTATCCGGGATTTACTCCCCTGGACACACCCGCTGGCAACCCCTCCCTTTTCACATTTTTCACTTTCTTCACTTTTTTCACTTCTTTTTGAGCGCCAATTCGACAAACCGATTCATCAACGCAGGGAAATCCAGACCGGTTTCACGTGCCGCCATGGGTACCAGTGACAGATCTGTCATGCCGGGAATTGTGTTAACTTCCAGGAACGCCAGCGACCCGGACTCGGGATCGTACCGCCAATCCGCTCGCGCAACATGACGGCAGCCGGCTGCGCCGAAGATGCGTTCAGAATAATCCATCAGCTCCTGGGCTGCTTTGTCCGGGATGGGCGCCGGGCAGAGATATTCAGTCTCGCCCTTGGTGTATTTCCGGGTATAATCGTAGAAACTCGTTTTTGGAGCGATTTCAACCACTGGCAGCGCTTTTCCGTCCAGGACAGCCACGGTGAGTTCTTTGCCCGGAATGTATTCTTCCAGAAGGGGATGTTCACGGCTTTTCAGAATGGCGCGAATTGCAGTCCTGAGTTTATCGCCATCATCACAGATAAATACATCCAACGCGCTTCCGCTGCTCATCGGCTTAGCAACTACGGGGCTGCCAAGTTCTTCAAAAGCACGCTTGATAACGTCTTCAACATACGCCCCAAGATCAACGATGAAGCCTTTGGCCAATGGGAGCTCATTCTTCTCGGCAATTTCCTTTGTCATCACCTTATTCATACAAAGCTGGGACGCCAGAACTCCACTTCCCAGGAAAGGAATTCCCATCATATCCAGCAACGCCTGGAAACGGCCGTCTTCTCCCCAACTCCCGTGAAGAATCGGGAAAACGGCATCCGGTTCCGCCATGGCAATGGTTCCGACGAGCATTCCCCATCCACTGCTCATCAATTTGGCGCGCGACAACTCATCCGGCGGTGTAGGACCGACCACGCCTTCGAGGAAAGTCTCATCCGGTTTGGCAAGTTTTGTCGGTGCAGCGGTATCCAATTTTACCACATCATGGCCCGCAGCTTTCAGGCCACGTGCAACCGCATCACCGGACGCCAGGGACACACGACGCTCCATGTTGTCCCCGCCACAAACAACCAGAATTCTCGCCATAGATAATCCAACAGTTAGGTTTCGAGTACTTCCCGGATTTTATGCAGTAAAACACCGGGTGTAAAGGGCTTTTGAAGATAAGGCGCCCTTTGCTCCAGCACAGCCTTCTCGAACAGGGAGGTGTTATGGTAGCCGGAAATAAACAGGATTTTCAGATCAGGTTGAACCTCACAGAGTTTATCAGCCAATACGATGCCATTTTCCCCGGGCAGCATAACATCAGTCACCAACAACGAAATTCCATCTTCCAGGGTGTCGTACACTTCCAAAGCCTGTTCTGTGGAATCCGCTTCGATCACGTCATAGCCCATTGTACGAAGAAGTTTGGTAATTGTATTCAGGACGATTGGATCGTCATCGACGATCATAAGTTTTCCGGCATGGCTGTCCCCGGCAACAGTAGCAAGGCTGGCGATGGTGGCTTGTTTCCTTGAATGACACGCCAGGTAAAGGGTGATAACTTCCTCACGGTTTTCGTCGATGTAAAACCTTGCAGCGCCACCATATTCTGCCAGTAAACCAGTAATGCCAGCCTGTAATCTTTCCCGCGCCATCCTGCTATACTGGCTGCCATACTCAAAAGGAGTATCGTTCGTGGACGCATGCGTTTCCCGAATCGTCAAACAGACATATTCGCCTGCTTCCAGCGGGGAAGGTATTCCAATACTTTCATCTGTGATCAGCTTTCGAGCAGTCGCCACACGTAATTCACTTTCCTGCTCATTTCCGCCCAACCGTAATAACGTAATACTGTCAAACAAGATTGACAGGATATCCCAGCGCTTTATCCTGACAATGAGCTGTTCTTCTACCAAGTGTAATTGCAGCCTCTCTCCTTGCTTCGTTTTCAAACCGAGATGGTCGGCTACTGTCTGGATAACCTTATTGATATCAAGACTTTCTATTTCATCCTTCTCATCCTTAAAATCATGTAGAAGCTGGCTGGCATACTGTGTAATTCGACCGTAGGAATCCTGCAAGATGGCAAAATCCCTTGCAGCGCCCGGATCTGAAGCGAAGTCCTGGCTAATCAGTGCAATAAATTCACTCAAATATTCTGCTTCATGCTCTATTGAATAAGCCAGAAGCGCCTGTTGTGTCTTTTCAAGTTTCCTTGCGGGTTCTTTGCCTGTCCGCTGCCGTCCGGTTATATCTCGCAGAATACCCTGTACCGCCGGTTTTCCCTGTATGGAAATCTGTGATACAACCGCTTCAACAGGGATAGTTTGTCCGGACCTGGTGCTCAGGGTAAACTCGAAACGCTCAGGCAGTTCCTCGCCCAGGAGTAACATACGGGCGCGTTTTTCCATCAACTCCTTACTGTCATCTGCGACAAACATATTCAGGTTAAAAGCTGGGTCATAAGCTTCCTCGGGTGCAATCCCCAGCATCTCGGTAAACCTGCGGTTAACCAGTTCGATTTGTCCATCACGCATCAGGTATATACCGCTGGTTGACTGTTCGATCAGGCTGCGGTACCGGGTTTCAGAATCACGAAGCGCCTGGGAGGCATGGACCTGTTCGGTGACATCATCAAAAGCAATACCAATACAGTCCGGAAAAACAGGGAAGACGTCTATAGCGAAAACTCGATCCTGAACATATTCATCGCTGTATGTGATAGACTTTTTGCTCTGGGGTAACCCTGTCTCAAGTGTTGTGCGAAGCAAATCCAGCAACCCGGCATCGACAAAAGCCGGGAACGCTTCCTGAAATGGTTGGTCTATCAGGATTTTTCGGTCTTTCCCGGTCTTCTTGCAGGCTTCTCTATTCACGGAACGAACGAAAAAGGAATTGTCAACACCCCTGGTACAACAGACAACAATCCCAATATGCAGCGCTTGAATCACTTCTGTATGCTGCTGCGCGATCCGTTCAACTTCCTTCTTCCCGGTTAGATCGACGCAGGTTGCCAATATTCCGCTGATATTCCCCTTCTCGTCATAACGATAATTCCAGTCAACAGCGACGTCACGAACACGACCGTCCTTTCTCATAAATGCGCCGTGGATTGTCGCCGGTTCCGTGTATTCCATGATGAGATGTCTGAGCAGACGTTCCCAACGAGTACGCGCGTCCAAACCGGGAACCAGACGCGCCAGGCTTTTCCGGGTCAGCTCACCATCATTGAACCCGAACATCCGGTGAAAACCTGAGCTGGCAAAGGTGATCATCCCTTTTCGGTTCAGCTCGACAACGCCGATGGGAACTGTTTCGATGAGGGTACGATGCTTTTGGAGCAGGAGATCGCGTTCCTGCTGAATCTCACTGACCAGTCTGCGAAAACCCTTGACCTGCAATTCACGTTCAACCGTTACCATCAGGAGATCAGGTTCATCCCAGTATACAAAATCACGGGCCTCGATCTGCATGAAGCAGATTGCATGCGAACGGTCATCCGGATCAACCAGGAGAATGATGGGAAGACGCCAGGCAAACGATTCGTATAACTCCTTCAAATAAGGAGCATTCTCGCGAATAATGGAGATATCAATAAGGAGCAGTTCCGGAAGTGTTGAAGATTGCCCGGTAAAGCGGTTGGGAGAGAACGGTTCTGATATGGTGATTGGATGGTCTGTGCTTTCAAATGCTTCCTTCAGACGTTCAGCCCTCGTCCAATTATGCTTTGCACTCACTAGTAGAATGTCTGCCATATCAACCAAACCCTTTGGACAAGCGCGAATACCTGCAACCAGCAACTATCATACTAAAGTGTTACACCATCGCCTTTGAAGAAACCCCCGGATGACGTCGCATATACTCTACCAGAGGCCGGATATAATCCGAAAGCGGTGGACAGACGATGCCCCCCTTCTGGAGAACCTGGGTTGTTTTCTCATTGATATAATGCGTTGGCTTCAGGAAGTAATCTATCGTTGCAGCAGGAATACGCAACAGGTCATCGACAATCGGAACATGGTTGATTGCTCCTGTTGCAGCGCAATAGGGCAGAGGAATCCTGACCATGAATTTCCCGGTCGCTTCGCCGAAAAGCTTGAGCAGTTCATCAACAGTCAACGGTGCAGGATCGCTTAATTGATAGACTTGGCCAATCGTTTCATCAATACCGCTCAAATATTCCATCGCATCGAGGATATAATCACTCGGGACAACATTCACCCGTGCCCTTTCCGGGTCACCGATTACCGGCATGAACGCTATCGATTTGGGATGACGCAACAACCACTGAAGCACATAATACGGGCCGTCATATTTTTGCGTCCACCCGGTCTTCGAATCGCCCATGACAATCGCCGGACGATAGATCGTCACCGGAAGCCCTTCTTTCATCCTCGCCTGAACATCAACTTCAGCCAGGAATTTAGTCTCTTCATAGGCGTTGTCGAACTTCTGTCCCTTATCCAGGTCACGTTCGTAAAATGGCCCGGCATAACGTCCGCTGACATAACAAGTGCTGACATAATGAAAACGCTTCAGCCCTGAACATTCCGCGGCAAAGTCCAGCATGTTGGTTGTGCCGTCAACATTGATCCTAAGCGCCAGCAAACGATCCACGCTCAGATCATACACGGCGGCAAAATGGTAAATCTCCCGGATATCTTTCACAAGAACCCGTGCTTCTCGAAGCCCTTTGCCTCCGATCAGACCGATGTCACCGGGAACCAGTTTCACTCTTCCCTTGATCTCAGGGTATCGCTTGGTAAGGATTTGAAGACGCTTCTCAGCCGTCATCCTGATTTTGGGTTGCACCAGGCAGATCGCATTTACAGACGCCTTTTCCCGCAACAGAATCCTTGGCAAAAGGGCTGTTCCCAGGAAACCGGGAAAACCGGTCAGAAAGATCGAATTGGCCATGTTATCATCCCCCATGCGTCTTTGCTGGTTCTATCCCCAAAAAAATGCTATTTATCGAACAAATGGTATCTTTTCAAGCAATCCAAGCGCCTTCGACATGATTTTCGCATAACTTTTTGCGCAAAGCCAGGAAGGTCCACCGACCGGGATTAGTGTCTGGATCGAAATGGTCTGCGGCTCGGTAAATTTCTGCAAGCCTTCGCGTCCATGCCTGCGTCCCAAACCGGAAGCCTTGAAACCGCCCATCGGCGCATCCACTGATCCCCAGGCCGCAGCATAACCTTCGTTTATATTTACAGTCCCTGTCTTGATTCGTTCCGCTAGTTTACGTGCAAACCGGGTATCGCGTGTCCAGATACTCGCGTTCAGACCGTACTGAGTGTCGTTGATCTGCTCAATGGCTTCATCAACGGACCTGAACGGAAAAACTGCCACAACCGGCCCGAAGGTCTCCTCGTAATACAGATTCATCCTGGGAGTTACACGGGTCAGTACTGTCGGTTCGACAAAATAAGGACCAAGATCAGGGCGTGGACGACCGCCGACAACTACCCCGGCGCCCTTTTTCTTTGCATCAAGAATATGGTCACGCACCTTGTTGTACTGCATCCTTCCTATCAGGCTGCCCATATCCTTTTTGTAGGAATATCCCGGTCCAAGCTTCATCTTGCGAATTCTGGCCGTGAACTGACGCAGGAATTCTTCATAGAGGGACTGGTGAACGAAGATGCGCTCCGCTGAGATGCACAATTGACCGGCATTGGAGAAGCAGGCGTTTACTGCTCCTTTTGCAGTTTTTCGCAGGTTCGCGTCCGACAACACCAGCATGGAGTTCTTGCCCCCAAGCTCCATGGATGATCCAACAAGACGTTTCGCAGCCACTTGCGCCACTTTCCGCCCGGTTGCCGTACTCCCGGTAAATTGCACGAAATCGGACAACTCTGCGACAGCCATCCCGGCCTGCGCCCCGGTACCGGTAACTACCTGGAAAAGATCCGGCGGCACTCCGGCTTCCTCAAGAACTTTCTTCACCCACAACGCGGTAAAGCTGGTTTGTTCGGCCGGTTTGAGCACGACTGCGTTCCCGGCAATCATCGCGGGAACGGCATCGGTAATCGCCAGTGTCAGCGGATAATTCCACGGCGCTATCATACCGACTACGCCCACAGGATGACGGACTTCCCAGGTCCAGGTCAATGTGGGCAGCACACCACGGCGCAGTTTTGGCATCAGCTTCCAGCCACTGTGGTATACATAGTGGCGGGTTGTATTCATCACATCAGCAACTTCTTCGAACGCGCTTTTTCGTGCCTTGCCGGTCTCAAGCTGGACAAGATCAAGAATTTCCTGCTGCTGATCACGCAATAATCTAATAAACGACAGAAATACTGTCGCCCGGGAGCGGACCGGAATTTTCTCCCATTCTTTCTGGGCAATGCGTCCACGCTTGACTGCCGCTTCAACATCAGTGTGATCGCACTTGAAAATCTGCCCGATGGGGGTTCGGTCAAAGGGGGCATACACCATCATCTTTGGCTGATTTCGATTCGAAACAGTAATTTTTCTCTGAAGTTCATCCAGTAAACGATGGTGAATTTGATGAGCTGTGCTCATGGTGTTCTCCAGGTAACCCAAAGAAAAGATGTTTGCGTGAGTAAGATAGGGATAAACATACGCTGAATCGAATACCTTTTTGTCTCTGAACAAGCCGCTCGTGCTGATAACCTGTTGGAATATCACCATGTCAAATCCGGGAGCACAGGTTGAAACCGGGTCTTGATATTGCAGCCTCCACAGGTGCATTGTACTTTTATGGTGCTTTGCAGGTTTGTGTGGGCAAGCGACATAGTGATTCAGGCGCAATATGTGTATTTGCAGAATTAACTATTCCACCTCGAAGAGGTGATACATGAATAGCGCGGGTCGTCAGCCCCGGGAAAATGTGGGACTACCCCTCGCCACGATCCTGAAGGGATCGCACTAATCTTCTTCATGTGCGATATACCTTATGTGTGTCCCATTCGGGGACAGGCATGGTTGAGGTTACTTGTTCCCGGCGCTTGCGCACCACGCTATTCAAGTGCTCCACCTTCGGTGGCATATGAAGTGATCTGATCTATCCTGTTGTCGTCTTACGGATACGCCTACCCATACGCAATAGTATGGTACCACTTTCATTGCAGAACCGTGCGGTTATGTAAACCGCACGGTTGTTTTGAGGTTTCCGGAAAGGTTCAGTCGAACGATGCAAACCGTCCCCCTTCACCAGGTGAAAGCAGGTTCAACACTGGCATCCAACCTTTACGCTCATGGTCGCCTCCATATGCGCAAAGGGTATCGACTTACGGCCAGGGACATTAAGAACCTGCGTAGCCAGGGCTGGCGCTCTATTCCCATTGACACGAACATCGAGTTCCATACTCCCAAGGGCGAAATCATTAACCCGGAAACTCGGGAAAAATCTGTCAAGAATGTTTATGAAGTCTTCAACGATTTCGAAAACCTGAACGAAAAGACATTCGAAAAAGTTCGCTTGAGCGCGGAACGAATCGTCGATGAAATCATGGTAAATGAAAAAATCAAACTTCAAACCCATGACCTTCGCAGTTGGGATGACTACACCTATTACCATTGTGTGAATGTGGCAGCCATTTCTGTCGCAATCGGCAAGTGCATGTTCTATGACGACTCGGACCTGAAGGAACTGGCTACCGGGGCCATGGTGCATGACCTGGGCAAAATGCGAATACCGAAATCAATCCTGTATAAAGAAGGCCCGCTGACTGAAGAGGAACGTGAAATTGTGGAAGAACATCCTCTATGGGGATTTCATCTGCTGGCACGGCACACGAACACGTCGCCTATCGTATGGGCCATGGCACGTCAGCATCATGAATACATGGATGGCAGCGGCTACCCGGACGGCCGTCGTGGAAAAGACATCCATCCCTTCGCACGTATCATGCGGGTTGCCGATATGTGGGATGCCATGCGTAGCGACCGTCCCTTCCAGGGCGCCCAGGCTGCGGATAAAATCCTGCAAAAGCTGAACAGCAAGGAGATGAAAGATAAACTCGATCCTGAAGTGATGGAGATTCTGAATTCGATGACGGTCCGCTATCCCATGGGCACCAAAGTCGAATTGAACAACGGAATGGTTGGCGTGGTGATCAGAGAAAACGAAGACGTTCCACATAAACCGGATATTCATATCATCCTGGATGAAAAAGGAAACAAGGTCGCTGTGGATGACCGTATGGTGGTATCCCTGCTGGAAGAATCGGGGATGAGCATCATCAATTCCCAGGTGTAGAAGTTGATTCCAGTGAGTTGGCCTCCCATGGAGCAAGGACGCCTCTATTGCACCTTTTGCAAGTTTTGCCAGTGAGTATATCTTTAGCATGATGTGAAGACACTAAGAACGGAGTTTCGCCTTGGAAAAGCAGTATCTTCGCTGTGAACAGTGCCATAAGAAGTTTGTCGACCCGAGGACTGTTCCCGGCGCGAAAGTCATCGTCGGACGCAATAGCTATCTGGCCAGCCAGGAACACAAAACCATGGTGACCTGCTGTAGCAGTTGCGGTGACAAGTTTGTAGCAGAACGCATGCATGAGTACAACACGCAGCGCACCAAACAGAAACTGGTCTATCGTTGCCATGTTGTCTGGTTCACTTCTGCCAGGTAAGCAATCATCCTCTTCCTGAAGACTTCTCATTTCGAATCACGAATCAGCCTCTGGTTGATTCTTTGCAAGTTTGATTAGTTGTGCCTCCACAGATCAATAAACCTTTTCCGCTCCGCTACGCTGGATTTTTTCGAGATTGTTTCGTATTCTCGTATCCCCGTCTCTCAATTTTGAGAACGACATGCCTTTCTCTATACAACAAAAAACACGGAGGTAAGGATGAAGAACGCAGTGATCCTGTCAGCGACACGGACAGCGATCGGCTCGATGGGCGGTGCTCTCTCCGCGATTCCGGCGACCCAGCTCGGCGGCGCGGCGATCAAGAACGCGATCACGAAAGCCGGTATCACACCAGAAGATGTCGATGAAGTCATTATGGGTATGGTTCTCCAGGGCGGGGTTGGACAGGCTCCGGCTCGCCAGGCGGCCAAGTACGCCGGTGTCCCGAACGAGAAATCAGCCTGGACCATCAACAAGGTTTGCTCCTCCGGCCTGAAAGCAGTTATGGAAGCAGCAGGCTCCATCATGCTCGGCGAAAATAAAGTCGTTGCCGCCGGCGGTATGGAAAACATGAGCCTCGCGCCTTACCTGCTCGCACAGGGACGCACGGGCTATCGTTACGGCCACGGCAAGATCCTCGACCTCATGGTCCAGGACGGCCTCTGGGATCCTTATTCCGATCAGCACATGGGTTCCTGCGCGGAACTATGTGCCAAGGAATACAACATCACCCGTGAAGAACAGGACGAGTTCGCCATCGCTTCCTACGCGAAGACATTGAATTCGATCAACAAGGGCCTGTTCAAGGAAGAAATCGTACCGGTAGTCATCCCCAGCCGTAAGGGCGACATCATATTCGATACGGATGAAGAACCGGGCCGTGGCAATCCGGATAAGATGCCGAAATTGCGTCCAGCTTTCGCCAAGGACGGCACCGTGACCGCAGCCAATGCCAGCTCCATCAATGATGGCGGCGCGGCGTTGATCGTAGCCGATCCCGACTGGGCCGCGGAAAAGGGCCTGAAGCCAATCGCCGAACTCAAGGGCTGGGCGACTCACAGCCAGGCTCCCGAATGGTTCACCACCGCCCCGGCCGGCGCGGTCAAGAAGTGCCTCGCCAAGGTTGGCTGGACAGTCGAAGATGTGGACTACTACGAACTGAACGAAGCGTTTGCCGTAGTAAGCATCTGGAACAACCGTGAGCTGGGCCTGGATGGTTCCAATGTGAACGTCCGTGGCGGCGCGGTTGCCCTGGGCCACCCGATCGGCGCCAGCGGAGCGCGTATCCTGGTCTCCCTGATTCACGCCCTGAAGCAGGACGGCAAGAAGAAGGGTATCGCCAGCCTGTGCAACGGCGGCGGCGAAGCGACTGCACTCGCGGTGGAATTGCTGTAATCCTGACTCACAGGATGATAGGATAATAGGATAATAGGATCAGAAGGATAAAGAGAAAACAAGGATTGAAAAGGTTTGCTAACTACAATCTTGCAGTAGCTTTAAGCTTTCATCCTTGACATCCTGAATATCCTACTATCCTGTGAGAAGAAAACGTATAAGGGAGGACTAAGATGGCTATTACGAAGTTTGCCGTGATCGGCACCGGCACGATGGGCAACGGCATTGCGCAGGTAGCGGCGCAGACCGGACTGGACGTTCTCGCCATTGACATCAAGGAAGAATTCCTTGAACGCGCCAAGGCGACCATTTCCAAGAACCTGGGCCGTATGGTCAAGAAGGAAAAAATCACCCAGGAAGACGCGGACGCCGCACTCGGACGCATCACCTTCACCACCGATATCAACGCCGTGAAGGATCGTGAATTTGTGGTGGAAGCCGCCACGGAAAATCCGCAGATCAAGTTCGACCTGTTCACGCAGCTCGACAAGCTGGTCGGCCCGGATGTGATCCTGGCGTCGAACACCTCGACCATTTCCATCACCGAGATCGCCGCGCACACCAACCGCGCCGACAAGGTGATCGGCATGCACTTCATGAATCCCGTGCCGATGATGAAACTGGTGGAAGTGATCAACGGCTTGAAGACCTCGGACGCGACCTACCAGGCCGTGGATGAACTGTCCAAAGCCATGGGCAAGATTCCGATCCTGGTCAATGACTACCCGGGCTTTGTCGCCAACCGTATCCTCATGCCGATGATCAACGAAGCGGTGTATGCGTTGATGGAAGGCGTGGGCGGCGTGGCTGAGATCGACGGTGTCATGAAGCTTGGTATGGCGCATCCCATGGGTCCGCTGCGTCTCGCCGACCTGATCGGGCTGGATGTCTGCCTCGCGATCATGGAAGTGCTGCATGACGGCCTGGGCGACAGCAAATATCGTCCCTGCCCCCTGCTGCGCAAGATGGTTGCCGCCGGCGACCTGGGCAACAAAACCGGTATCGGGTTCTACGATTACAGCGAAGATCCCCGTAACCCGGCAGCGCGCTCGTTCTGAGTGATTAATACGTGATTGAAATTCAACGCGCCGGGTTCTGCCCGGCGCGTTTTGTTTTCCTGAAAAGTCAGGTGGCACGATCCGCAAGTGAGATTACTTCCGCTATTTCTGTTGCTTGAATACTGTGATAATACTCCTGCACATGATGAAGTAACGAGCGAATCGGGACTGAGACAGATCGTAGAATCAAGTTCTAGATCAGCGCCAAGTGATGTTTCAACAGATCACTTCATCAGCACAATCCGCCTGGTCTGTACCGCACCCGGCGCTTCCATCCGCACGAAGTACACGCCCGAAGCAAACGCGCTGCCATCCCAAGTCACACTGTGCCGACCCGCGTTCAGTTGACGATCTGCCAGTGTCTCCACACGCTGTCCCAGCATGTTGAACACGGCGATCTTCACCCGCGCGGAACGTGGCAAGGCAAACGGAATTGTTACCGCCGGGTTGAACGGGTTCGGATAGGCTGCCTCGAGCGCAAATTCCTGCGGTAAGCCGGTATCGCTCAGACGAACAGGACGAGATGAGGCTTCCATCAACGCGTCCCGCTTGGCGCGATAATCTGCGTAGTTGTCCGGCACAATCGATGCATGTGTACCGAGTTGGGCAAGACCGTAGGGTTGGAAGTCACGTTTCACTGATTCTCCGGCAGATTGCGTCATTATGCCGCCACCGTTCGCCAACGCCATCTGGTAATAAGTTTCAAGCTGTGATAGCATTCCCTGCACGGAATCAAGTTCCGTTGCCGCCTCATCCACAAAATCATCCAGCATGTCAATGGATTCTTCAAATTCCCCGGCGCGATTCTGCAATAGGATACGGTTCCAGAACAGCGGCCGTTCCAAACCTTCCAACTCGCCCAGTTCATTCACTTCATCTAACAAGTCAGCCGGATCTGCTTCCAGCTTACGGTTGCAACAGATCCAGCGCTTCAATGCTCCCGGTTCACCGTCCTCAGTGAACGCATTCCAGTACAGGTCAACCGCATCCTCGTATTCGCCATCAAACTCAGCCTCTAGCGCAAGATCCATGTTGGTCACGGTCAACGCCCCACGGTACGGCCCAGGCGCTTCAAAGGTAAAGTATCCCCTGGGAACAGACCAGGCTTTAACACTGTCCGGACCATAAGGTCCAGAGAAATAACTGTACCCATAATTAACAGGCCCACTGGCATCGTTCGTCCAAAGTAGCAGCTTGTTATGATTCGATGTGCGTGTATCAACGATATCATTATAACCGTTTTTGATGGTCGGACTACTATTATACAAGTAAACTTCCGCTGCTGCACCACTGTCAGGCGCATCCATACCGTTATTATACAATCGGTTTCCAAATGCAGAAACATCCTGTATCCCAAAAACAGCATCACTACTGGCAGTGCCGTAAAAACCGTTATAGCCACAGGAATCAATAAGAGAACGCGTTATAATGGGGCCGCTATTGGTTGCGTAAATTCCCCATTTATCTGAAGACCGCATAAGGCACGTATCAATCGTGGCATCTGCACTGGACAGGTAGAACGGGGAGTGATCTACTGTGATAACGCTATACTCAATGGTGAGATCACCATTGGTGACTTCAATTCCATTCGCCCCACAATCCTCGATAGTCAGATAATCGAAATTATAATCTTGAGAAGTGGCAATTACGATTCCATCCAGCGTAATATCAGATATTTCCCCATGGGAAAGATCAGCGATGGCATTATCGGAGAAGTAAACGCCATAATCAGCGCCTGAAATCGCAAAGTACTCGAAATCACCTTCAGCATTATCTTCAAACGAGATACAATCCCATGGTTCACTTGGGTCTACCGCTGTAAAGATGATCTTGTTACTCGAACTGTACCCATCAACCACCAGTTCACCTTCTATGGTCCAAGTCACATCTTCAAGAAATTCAAATTGAAAACTACCTAAAGTTGTCCCGATATAAACTGAATCCCCGTCCTCAACGAGTACATCATCAATTACTCTTATCGGCGAGCCAATTGTACCAAGTAAAGTCGTTTCGTCGTCCAGTGTGCCTTTTATCGCTACATAGTAATCCGCAATGGGAACATCCGGACCACCGAACGCTCCAATATCACAACGAGTATTGTTAGGGTTCTTGTTCGTTGATAGATTTTCACCAGCATGGAGGCAAGGTGAATCCCAAAGCAAATGGTAGTCAAAAACATCAGTGCTGGTATCAGCAGTCTCGTTTTCCAGGGCAAGACATGGTTCAGTCAGAACTCCGTAGTCTGCATCAACACTGGCTGATGTTGTATCACTTCCACCCTCGGAAGAGTAGTAGCAGTTATATGAAATTGTCGGTGTTAAAACGCCTGCATCAAGTCCGTAGTCTGTGTAATCATAGAGAAGGTTATTTTTGACCGAATAGCTGCCCAAAGCATTAGAAGCGACGATAGCACTTTCTCCACAGTGGGCAATGGTATTATTTTCGATGACACTCAGGTACGCCAGGTTCAAACCATTATCTCCACAGTTGAAGATCAAGTTGTTCTTGATTATTGGCTCCATCTCCTCGTTTTCATCAACGCCATCTGTGTAAATACCATCATGCGCGATTCCAAATATCGTATTTCCAATGATATCGGGATTTGGTTCTACTGGAAACTGATCGGCAATATAAATGCCGTAGTCACAATCATACATTGTACAATTTACGACAGAAATATCATTGTAATGCGGCTGGTGTCTGGATACAAACGCCCCACCTTCACAATAACGTACGGTTGAATTTTCAATAGAAACAACTGAAAAGCCCCAGGCAACAACCGCACCGCTTGCATTGTTGTCATCTGTTGTTATTCCGCCATATTCGACGATACAATGATCGAAGCTAGCATTAGCTGGTGTTCCCTCTTCGCCATAGACCTTGATAGATCTCCAAAATCCTGCCGATTGCGTTGAGCCAGTAAAAAGGATCTCGCTTCCTTCCGAACCTTCAGCGGTTAGGGTAGCACCAGCATCAATGATCAAAGAGTAATCACCGGTAAAACGAACTTCGACACCGGGATAGATGATCAGTTCGACTCCATCTGCAACATGAATCTCGGTGGCACCATTTGGTGTTATGTAGACAAGGTCTTCCCCCGCCTGATCGCCCCAGGTCGTAAGGTCTTCATCCTCGCCATCAATATCACCAGAGATGGTAAGAGCAAATCCCATGGAAACACTCAGCACTGATAACAGAACTGCGAAAAGACTCTTTCGCCAATCCATGTCAACCTCCTACATTAAAAAGTTGGTCAAGACCTCGTGTCTCGACTGATTGTAGCCGTGCGGATCTGTGAGTTAGCCGCTCTATCCGCACGGCTCTCTTTTTACCAAACTTATCTAACTAGAACTAGCCGTGCGCTCTTCACCTCCTTTCCTGTGACTAGTTTTAAAAAGTAAACTCCTGAAGAAAGCCCGTTTCCATCGATTGCAACTCTATGCAAACCAATATCAAGCTCAGGGAAATTCCAGGTTCTGACTTCCTCACCAAGAATATTGAACAATCGAATCTGTACCTTTTGTCTATGTTTCAGTGAAAATCGAATGACAGCTTGGCAGTTAAAGGGGTTTGGGTAAGGATCATATAGCACGGTTGAATTTGGCAAGAACTCGCCATGTTCCTCATAAATTCCTGTAGGATATTCATAACTGGCTCCATACGGTCCGCCCCAAAGGCCAATGTCATTTCTTGTACTATCCTGATCGTTCAATATCTGATCCGGTGGCCCAGCATCAATTAAGAGGGATGTGTTGAAAAGATGGAAAAGGCTGTCTGCGAATTGCGGATCAACAATCAGGTTTGTTTCATCAATATCCAGGTCTGCATCTATCGAGTCGTTTTCATAAAAGGCGTTATAATGGATAGATAACAATCCATCATTAGAAACGTCCAGAATGGAAGAACCACAACTTACAAATGCATTGCCTTCAATTATTGTTTCACTTGGGCCGCCATCGTAATTCTCTACTATCTGTATTGCGTTGTTTAGTCCGTAGAAAACATTATTTCGTATGGTATCAGCAGGAGATCGTGTTATGATACCGCTTCCTGGCAAACTATCAGAACCTATAAAAAGATTATTACAAATCGTAGCAGTTGCATTATTGGCATCACCTATCCCATAGTAGCCATTGGAACCGTAGAAAATATTGTTGTGGATTTGGACGGAACTTTGCAGATCTACACTGATCCATCCTGTTCCATCAAAAACACAATTAGATACGATCCCAGATGATCCGTTAACACGAATCGGTGCTAATTCTGGAGGAACTATCAAATCTTTAAAATAACAAGAATCAATTCCCAGATATGATGATTGGCTTATACTTAGGGCGGTGCTGCCTGGGTCTTGTTCTCTATTGAGGAAAAGTGAAGAACTGACTTGAACAATGCATCCATGCCATCCAGTCAGTCCGAGTCTGAAAGCAACAATCTTTGAATTATCAAGACTGATACTGCAAGATGAATCTGCCTTAATTGCCCAGTCCGCAAAAGATAAACCTATAAAAGAAAGGCTAGTCATTGAACTTTGACCCAAGAGGATAAAACCTTTCCATCCTTCAACAGTTGCCTCATTGTCAGCCATCGAAAAAGAAATAGAATCCTGTTCAGTGCCTTCAGCAATCAAAACACCGCGGCTAAAAATACCGACTTTTTGCTCTTCATCCTCTACATACCGGAACTGCAGCTTACACCCCGGTTCGATGACCAGGCTATCACCTTCGGGAACAATGATATCTTCTATGACATAAAACGGGCTATCCTCGACGTGAAGTATCCCGCTGATCTCGCCACTCAGCAGGGTTCTGTGATCCACGATGACAAAAACGACGGACGAATCCCTTTGTCCTTCGCAATCCTCTACAAACACTATAAAACTGAAATCTTCCGCGTCTACGGGGACAGTTCCCGATACAGCGGTTGTATCGCCCACCCAGTCCAGCTCATCTTCTTCGCTGAGCCAATCCGGCAAGTCCGGGAAGGTGAATTCAAATGGGCCGTTGTCGTCTGTGGCGGTGATCTGGATTCGCAGCAGTTGCCCGGTCTGCGCGAAGATCTCTTCCGGTATGGTCTGGACGGGCGGGTTGTCGATGGATTGATCGTAGTAGTAGTACCCTATATCGGCACGGGTGCCGTCCGGATCGTCCGGGCTTTCAGGATCACCTGCATCTATACACGGGCTATTGGCCTGCAAATGGTAGTCGAAGGGATCACCGCCGCCCAAACAGGGATTGGTGACCATGTTTGCCGCTTCATTCAAGTCATATCCGGCTGAAAGAACAGCAATGTCATGGAAGCAATTGAAGCTGACCTCATCTGGAGGATTCCCGTTAGTTACTTCAATTCCTGTACAGGAAAAGCCATCTCCCAGGAATATATTGTCCTTGATTGTACATTCAGGGATGTCCATATAGCCAAGGTGAAGGCCTGCATCGTCAAAATGAATGGTGTTTCCGATTATGACGATATTTTGCTCGGATGGGTGATTCACGTAGATACCGTGTTCAGGTGAGACAATCAGATTTTTCCGGATTATAGCATCACTGTAGGATAGCATGATTGCACCATGACGCGTGCCGTCACCACTTCCAAGAATTCGATTTCCCGTGATTTCCCCGGTTGAATGACTGAAATAGATCGCATCAGTTGTGTTATTTGAAATGTCCATCTCACAATCCATGGCCGAAATGCCATAATCAACAGGATCCCCCTGGATTATGTTATCATGGACCGAAAATGTGCCAATAAAATTCATATCACCTGAACAGTCCAGCCTGTGAAAAGTGTTATTATAGACTTCACACACTGTGGAGGTAGCCATATTGCACCATTTGATATCGTTCTCATAGATTTCCATTCCTGAAGAGGTATTCCCAAAAAACTTGGCGTTTGGGCCGTAATTATGATGGAATTCATACGGGCCACCATCTTGCATGACCACGTGCGCAAGTGCGATATCTTCCGGATCAATCTGAAACAGGCTGCAATAGGACATGCTGACAGTACCTTCACCGCGCGCTTCAAGGCATTGTAACGCCCCATGAATTCTGCTGTGGTCTACTGTCACAGATGCATCACTGACATCAATCCCGACAATCGCCCCTTGTATCACTACACGCGAAAGAGTGATGTCTGGTGAATCGGAACCGGGTAATTGGAGAATGCCGGAAAAGGGCGCTCCTTGTGACAGAAAACGAATTGAATCCGCTTCCTGTCCCATTGCAGATAAACTCCCTCCAACATAAAGCGGATAATTCACAGTATCCGACTGGTTGAGAAACAGAACCAGAACCCCAGCTTGAATTGAGAGCGTTTCACCTTCCGGGACGATCAGGGTGTCGGTAACGAGGTAAGGGGAGCCGTCCGTGTCCCACACGCCGGAAACCTCACCAGAGACGATAGTCTCCGCGAGCACGGGGACGGACAACAACAGCAGGTGCAGAATCAGGCAGGCTATGCAAGGGAAGAACGTCAATCTGATCTGTTGTAATGTTTCGGAATGCGCGTGTTCAGTCAGGAAATTCCGTGCATTCCCCGGTTTCATTTGTTTCATAACCTCTCCTACTCATGATAGGATCAAATATAGGCAGTGAGTATTTCAGATGCAAAACCTCGACCAAATTTCGAAAAAAAAACACTTACGGTTTCAATCCTGTTGTCCAATGTGTGGACTTCAGGGGACACCTGGATATAAAAAAATCATACTGGATTACACAAAAAACGGGCTGCCAAAGCAGCCCGTGGAAGACTCGTTTCTGAATCAGCTTATTGATTGAAACCGGGGTCTTCTTCGTTCGCTTCTTCATCGTTGCCTATAAAGATGTCATGCAACATTTCTTCGTTGAAATAGAACACCTTGTCGGCACGAGTTGCCAGGGCTTCGGACAAGCCACGGGGGAAGAACGCACTGCATACGATCATTCCCATTTCCTTGCCGTATTCCACTACTTCAGCAAGGTCCTTGTCGCCGGAGACGATTACGGCAACTTCGGCAGCACGATTGACTGCGAGACGCACCAGGTCAATCGCTAATTTAACATCCAGTCCCTTCTCCACCGCGTAGTGCTTACGACCACCGGTTGATTCTTCGCCACGCACCTGGTAATACACCAGCTTGCCAAGACGAAGGCTTAAATGCGGAGTGTGGGCCAAGTGGGTAATGAAGCGCTGCTGCTTTTCGTAGTTATCCGGATCAAAGTCTGGATCTACTTTCGCATTGTAATAATAAATGCGAAGCAGCTCGCCATCGACGAGTTCGGCCATTTTGGTGCCGAACCTGTGGAAGTCAACATCCATACGGCCAATGTTATCACGCAGACCGTTATAGAAGTTGCTCCCGTCGATAAATACCGCTACTCTTTTCATAGCGTCTCCTCGTGTGGGGGTTGGTACTTCCTGCTCTTGGACCTCGACCGCGTCAACCAGTACCAGAGGAGTAGGCTCATCGCTGCTGCCTTCCGGCCATTCTGGATATGACATTACGGTCACCTTTTGCTTAACCCGTGTTCCTTGTAGTCATTTCGACTACAATCTGTCGCAATTTCGTTTACAAAAAACCCTACGTCAACCCCTTTTGGAGATTTTCTGCTCATGCTTTTCTAACATGATCCATAGGTCAACATTTTGTTATATCTGCGAGTTAACTCAGATGCTCTCAATCTTTTCCAGCCCAATGAGAGGCGAAAAAAAATGTACGTAACCTCCATACGGGTGTGACCTGCGTCACATGTTCGGGTCTTTTGGCCTTTTTCTCAATTTTTGCGTATCAATAGAGTATTCCCGCGTTTCCCAATTCCGCCAATTGTCGCAGTTTCAGCTCCCAAATGCAACGCCTTCCGGAGACGTTTTTTCGCTCTCGGTGAAATACCCACTTCTCTTTCACCTAATCTCACTATGCAATCCCGGTGAAATGTTCAATTCTTCATTTTTCATCCTTAATTCTTAATTTCCTTCTCCCCTCCCCTTGTTTTGAATACCTTTCAGCAGGGCGTACATTGCACCAACATCATGGGTTACTCCAGGGAGAATGTCATGTCTGTCGCCGATTTGCTGGTTATCGGGGGATATCTTTTACTCATTTTTGGTGTCGGTTTATCCTTTTCTCGTCGTGCTCACCAGGACACGGATAACTATTTTCTATCCGGGCGCAGTCTGCCCTGGTGGGTGGCCGGAACCAGCATGGTCGCGACTTCGTTTTCCTGTGACACTCCCCTCTATGTCACCAATCTGGTCCGTACCGGCGGCGTTTCGCTGAACTGGCAATGGTGGTCTTTTGCCATCGGGAGCCTGTTCGGAGCGTTTTTTCTGGCGCGGTTATGGAGACGCGCCAATGTGGTCACCGATGTTGAGCTTACCCAACTTCGTTATGGCGGCAAACCGGGACGCGTGCTGCGAGTGGTGCGCGCTGCCTGGATATCCCTGCTGATCAACACCATTGGTATGAGCTGGGTCGTGCTGGCGATGGCGAAAATCATCGGCGAAGTCTGGGGCGGCCCGAAATGGGTTGGAGTGTTGATTGCTACGGTTTTGGCAGTTACCTATTCATTCTCCGCCGGGTTCTGGGGCGTGGTGGTGACTGATGTGGCGCAGTTCATCATCGCCTTGCTTGGCGCGGTGATCCTGGCTGTTTTCGCGGTGCAGACGGCTGGCGGGATGGACCATATCATGGAAACCGTACCCGCAGCGAAAATCTCCCTGATCCCGCATATTCCTGAAACCGGGCTGTTCAGCATGGAAACACTTACCGGGGTATTCGGCGGGTTTATCGTGTACATCTCGATTCAATGGTGGGCGAACCTGAACTCTGACGGCGGCGGCAAGCTGATTCAACGCATGAGCGCGTGCAAGAACGAGACTCACGCGTTCGGTGCAACCCTCTGGTTCAACGTGGCTCATTTCGCGCTACGCACCTGGCCCTGGGTGATTGTAGCGTTGGCCTCGCTGGTACTCTGGCCGGAACTGGGCGGTGAGCTGACCGATCACGAACTGGCCTATCCCAAGATGATGATGATGTTACCCTCAGGGATGCGTGGGCTACTGGTCGCCGGGCTGGTCGCGGCGTTCATGTCCACCATCGACACGCAACTGAACTGGGGCGCGAGTTACCTGACCCATGATGTCTATCGTGGCTGGCTGGCACCGGGAAAATCAGAGAAACATTACCTGATCGCGGCCAAGGTCGCCATGCTCACCCTGATCGCCATTACCTCGATCGTAGCCTATTTCATCAGCTCGGTTACGGAAGCGTTCAAATTCATCATCGCCTTCGGGGCGGGAACAGGCGCAGTGTACGTGTTGCGCTGGTTCTGGTGGCGCATCTCGGCCTGGAGCGAGATCAGCGCGATGACGGCTTCCAGTGTGATCTCAACCGTGCTCTACCTGGCTTTCCCGCAGACGCCCTTCGCGATTAAAGTCGTGATCATCACCTTCGGGTCGGCGTTGGTCTTTGTACCGGTGACCTTCCTGACCCCGCCCCCGCCACGCGATGCACTGGTCGAATTCTTCAAACGCACTCGTCCGCCGGGTGCGTGGAGTGCGATCCGACGTGAGGCCGGGATCGAGATGGACGCACGCTACACCAGCCTGTGGCCGGACATCTTTGGCTGGATCGGCGGAATCATGCTGACCTTCGGCGCGACTTTCGCCATCGGGTTCGCGGTATACCAACAGCCCCTGAACGCGACCATCGCTACCCTGATTACACTGGCAGGCGGAGCAATTACACTCTGGTGGGTCAAGCAGAAAGCACCGAAGAAGTAGGCTAAGCATTGCGAAAAATCGTTTGGCCCGACTGCTTGCTGTCGGGTTTCAGATTATTCAGCACCCTCGCATTGATCATACATTGGATAAATCGGCCTATGGAGTAGATCCCCGCCTACAGCATGCGGGGATGACATCGTAGAAAGCTTTTGTCTGGTTTTAATCCGACTGCTTGCTGTCGGGTATCAGATTAACACCCTTGTATTGATCATACATTGAATCATACGGTCTACGGAGTAGATCCCCGCCTACAGCATGCGGGGATGACATCGTAGAAAGCTTTTGTCAGGTTATTATCCGATATAACAAAAAGCGGGACAGACCTCGAAGGGTCAGTCCCTGCTTTTCCTAAACTTAGGTCGTTTGGCCCGACTGCTCGTCAGTCGGGCGTCGACTCGCCGCACGTACACTCGCCAATACAACAGCCCGGGTGCAAGCACACCGGACCACGCGAACTAAACTTAGATCGTTTGGACGACTTACGCGCCAAGGTGTCTTGCACACTGTATGGATTGATAGAAAACCAATAACTTCAGAACTTTCCAACTAATTTTTTCCTTCTTTACTTCCTTTACCTTCTTCACTTCTATTACTTCACCAGCAAGACTTTCCGAACAAGCTGCTGTTCACCCAGTTCAGCCCGTACGAAATACACTCCCGACGCCACCCCGATCCCGGCATCGGTGCATCCGTCCCAGTGAACCTCGTACTGCCCGGTCTGCTGGGTTGCGTTCGCCAGCTCACGCACCTCTCGCCCGAGAATATCATACACCGCCAGCCGTACTTCACCCGCATGAGGCAGCGAATAACGCAGGCGTGTGGTCGAGTTGAACGGGTTCGGCCAAGGGGCAGAAACGGTGAATGTATACGGATTCAGCGAAGTAGTATGTATCGAATTTTCTGCAAATGTCGCGCTATACCTTTGCATATGATAACAATAGTCGTTCTCCTGCCCACTGACAATAAGGTCGTTGTCTATAGTCTGCGTAATTTTAAAATCAGTATAGGTGACATTCGCATAGGACGAAAACGGAATGCCTTCATTATACCCTTCGGCGATATCCAACTCCCGGTTAAGCGCATAGACACAATTGGTCCCGACAACCCATATCGTAGAATCCGTTCCAGCTATAAGCTGGCAACTGTCAAGATGCGCAATGTTTTGCAGCAAACATGGTTCGCTCACTTCATTATTACTCATGTCGCAGGAGTATATTCGCCATTGTTCATCGTCAATACTCTCACAAAGCAGGAAGGCCATGTCAGCAGAAATCACGACTTTTGCCATGACTTTGTTGATACCATAGGACGGATGGTAATACATCCCACGGTTTCCAATTACATGTTCGACCAGAGTATCCTCTGAGACGGTTCCGGACCGCAGATCATTTTCCAGATGCACGATGTTTGTACCGTAATATCGTTCCTGGTTGGTAGTATCATAGGACGCATAAATCAGATGGACTACGGAATCTTCTTCTGTAATAGCCAATGGATACCCGATCGCATCAAGAATAATATCGCTTCTTGTACCAGTAGCCAGGTTGATCACTCCGGCATCAATATAAAAAGGTGCGTTGCCATATAGCGTTGCATAATACAACAGGCTGTCATTACGGAAAAACTCGAAATCATAGTGCCGCATATTCGGATGAGTAAGGAGTGTCTGTGGATCGTGTGTACAATCACCGTTATCAGACAAATAATACAAATCCACCCTTGCAGGCCCAGCATTGATCAGGCGCAGCAGCGGATACGGTGCAGTTGTTGTAGCGGGGTCGAAGTAGAGTATTGTCCTTTCTATACCAGCAGATTCCTGGTTTACAACTTCCTCAAGGTTGCTATTCAGGACAATTTGCCGATCGTTTCCTATAAGCCATAAACCACCACCCGTCGTCGGTGCCAAGTGATGTAACTGGAAACTGTTTCTTCGGATGACATAGGACAAGTCGGGCACAATAGCTCCATCATCATCTATCTTCACAACATGCAATGAATCGATGTTTTCCGGACGGCTTTTCTGGAACCAGGCCAGGTAGGCTGTGGAGTTGATGGGCGCTGCAACCCACGCATCCAGTAATTGAGAGGCCCGATGATTTAGAAGATGTCCCCTGGAATCTATAAGGTTGCCATCCACCAGCGAATAGACATATGCATTCAGTGCGCAATTGGAATCAACCATCACTATATATTCGTCTCCTGTATTAAAACCGGAATTGATATCAACAGATGCGATGACTTCTTCATCTCCTCCCCACAATAACTGACCGTTTTCGTCAACATAATACAATTCATTATTTTCATAATCCTGAACAAGAATACCCCCATTAGGTATGTTCACAACTGTACAATGGAGGAAGGACATTTCATCAACCGTATAATCACAATATATACTGTCATTTAAAATAGAATAACGCGAAAAACCATCCATTGATGCACTATAAAAATTAGACCCATTAATACTATTTTTTACAATTTTATGACCTGTTTCCAACGCAAGAGAATCTACCATATTTCCATCATTATCAAATAATAATGCATAATATTCTGTTAATTCTGGATACAAATACATGTAAAAGAATGTATTATCCTCCAGATATTTACATGCAATAACATAATTACTTTCCAACTCATACTCAATAAGTGTATGAGTCTCAAGTACTGTATCGCCAGGTGCAGTTACATACTCTTCACAATGATAACTTTCTTCTCCTGACCATGACGTTACCACACGTGTCGTACCATCATCCTGATATCTTACCGCAAATGAAGTCACTGCATTGTCCGAAACCTGGACATTCTGCTCACCTTCCCCCGTTGCCAGATCAATCCATTCAAACTGTAAAATACCTCCGTTTTGCTGATGAACAAAGAAGGCATAATCCTGGATTCGATAGAGCTGCGCTGTACTATACCCCCATCCTACATACCCAACGAAATCGCTTTCATATACCCAGACAGGCTCACCCAGGCTGTCAATTCTTGCAACCATGGGATAATTGCTGGAAGTTTCAAATCCCATTATCCTGCCACCATCTTCCAGCTCAACCGAATTGCAGAAACCACGCCAATAACAGACCGCCGGGTATCTTAAAGAGTCTACTATAGCCAGACTGCTGTCCAATTCGATCTCCAGCAGGATATCTCGTGTTGGACCAGGAACGTACCGATCTGTCATAATAGTTACAGATTGATTCCCATTAGAAAGAAGTTTTATCTCGTGAATTCTGATTTCGTTTTGAAGTAAAATCGGGAAAATGCCTTCCTCTCCCCACATGGGTTGCGCATCAAGCTGTTGAACAGGAAACATCAGGAAACAGAGTAAAACAAGGAGGGTATAGACGATTTTCGAAAACACACCATGCATGATCACCCCCAACGAGTTCATGGAGTTGTAGATAGAATCTATGTGGGGATGCATTACTAAAATACCCTGAAAAAGCATGAAAGTCAATCAAAGCAAGATTTATTTCACCAGCGTGACCTTCTTCACAAGCTGTTGTTCACCCAGTTCGGCCCGTACGAAATACACTCCCGACGCCACCCCGATCCCGGCATCGCTGCATCCGTCCCAGTGAACCTCATACTGCCCGGCCTGCTGGGTTGCATTCGCCAATTCACGCACTTCGCGCCCCAGAATATCATACACCGCCAGCCGTACCTCACCGGCATGTGGCAGCGAATAACGCAAGCGTGTGGTCGAGTTGAACGGGTTCGGCCAGGGGGCGGCAAGGGTGAATTGAGCAGGAAGTACATGCGCTGCTTTCTGATCAACATTTACTTCTGGTTCCAAACCTTCAAAGCACTGCGCCAGGATCAGGTAAATGCCTTCATTCCCGGCAACAACCAGGTTCCCATCTGATGTTTGTACAGCTTGTGGTTCTTCATAGGTCACATTTTCCCAACTGGAAAAACAGATGCCCTGCTCATACCCCTCCGAGAAAGATAGATCCTGATCCAACAGGTAAGCCTTTTGTCCCAGCACGACCCAACACCCTTCTGGTTCCGATTTCAGGAACGCTGCGATACTGTCTGTCGGCTCAGCTTGCAGGGCGACTGGACCGTTCAACAGTTCCCCTTCGAAGGTGTATTGCCGGACGTTCCAATTGAGCCCGGAATCAAGGGAAACGGTATACAACATCTTGTCCGAGAAAAATGCACGTGCTTTGCAGTCTTCCAGCAAAATGTCATTAAACCCGTATACGGTTCCCGGGATACTATCCAATAGTTCAACATCTTCGAACTGCGGTGCCGCAAAGAGGGTATGCGTCAAAACCAGCGCCCCAGAACAGGGATTGGGATAACCCGGTTCATCGTTCATGCGATATGAAACGCTATAGTATTGTTGTCCGTCTGTATATACGTCCAATGGCATACCTTCATGAAGAGTATCCAGCACCGTATTCTCTTCTCTGATGGTATCGTAAACGCCGAGGCAGGAATAAACCGTGGGGCGTCCAGAACCAACAGCATATACCAACAGGTCATCCATCAAATGCACTGCATCTCTGAAAGTACTCATATCAGGATAGTTGTCTGACACAGGCAACGAAAACAGGTATTCAGGATCCCCCACGGAGTTTCCATCCGCATCCAGTCTGACCTGGTTTATTGTATGGGTTGTATTGTTTTGTACGGATCGGTAAAGAATGTGATACGGGGCGATATCCTCACCGGGATTAAAATACAGGATATAGTTATAGTCAAATGGGGTTTCCTGTGCTTCAAAAACTGGATCACCATTACAGTCCAGGCAGGTCTGTCCATCCCGTGTCAGCATCCATACTCCACCATCAGGGCCTGCAGTCAGGCATGTACTGGGGTAGATCAGGTAATCACTGATGTAGTCATCATCGGGATTGACTGTGCCATCGGCTGAAAGGCGTCGTATTGTTGGTCGATATTCGGCTGGGAAAACATCATAATCCTGCTCTTCAAATACCAACCAGGAATACTCCTGACCGGAAGGGACCAGACGCCAGTCTTGCAGACGTCCCTGATCCAGATCAAAAATGGAATTGGTTTCTATCAGGGCGCCTGTAGAGGCATTAACCCGGTACTGTATGTGTCCGGAATAACTGCATATTACAGATGGGCCAACATACACAAGTTGGTTGTATTCGAAAATGGTCCAATCCCGATCCGCGGTCCATTGCGTCGTGCCATCAGGTCGCACCCTGCGCATCTGGTCGTTGCCTTCTGAAGAAAGTATCGCCCCACCATCTTCATCCATGAAACAACAATTCACATCACTGAAACTATTACTCCAGACCGATTCCAGAGATCCTTCACCGAACTCAAAGGCAGTAACCGACTCGGCATTTACCCCTATAATTCTACCATCAATGCCCGTGAACTCGTTAAAACAAACGTCATCTGCCGGAAACGCGCCGGAATCATGCAACACATGGCTTTCATCATAGATTTCATATGCATAACTATAATCCTCTGTAGCGTTATGAACTCGCAGCAAATAACATGAATAGTAAAAACTCCTACTGTTATAATCCCTCAATTCAGAAAGGGTGGAAATCACAAAATTCTCACCACCGGTCTCAAGTTGAATTTCCTGGTATCCCGCATCTGAATAGGTGTAACTATCAACGGCAATACGGATTGAATCCTCAGCTACCCGAACACCAAATCTGCCGGATTCGGTATCTGTGAGTTGCACATAACCGATTTCTGCACCACTGTCAATATCAAGCCAGACAGCATAGAGATTAAAACCCGGGTAAGCTTCAAATAGGAACAATACATAGTCATTGATGGTAAAAATCCGGTTCCTCTCCGGACCTGAATTGGAGGCTGCGACCGGGCATTCCCATACCCATCCTGTCGTCCCATCTGCATTCTGAAATACAATCCCATTGGGCCCATAGTCTCTGGCTTCAAATCCGATAAGACGAGAGCCATCTGCCAAACCAACCACCGATGCAACATAGGCATTCCTCATTTCGACAGGATATCGTACCGAATCCAGGAAATTACCATTCGAATCAAAAATCATCTCAGCAAATCGTGAACTGTCCGGTCCCGGAACCAGTTCATCAACAACAACTACAACACCGTGATTCCCATTTTCATAATGGACAATATCTCTATAGAAATTTGCTGAGGTATTGAACCAAACCGGTACAACCCCCTCTTCACCCCATAACGGTTGTGCGTGCAGGGATTGAAAAGAAAACGCCAACATGAAAAAGATAACAGCAAAAAACAGGCATAATCTTGAAGCCTTGCTCAGCATACTCCCCCCATTTCCGGATATTCAGTATTCTGTATGAAGAAAAATGACTACTTGTTCAAATGTCTTCCTTATTTCACCAGCATTACTTTTTTTACAAGCTGTTGTTCACCCAGTTCAGCCCGTACGAAATATACTCCCGACGCCACCCCGATCCCGGCATCGCTACAGCCATCCCAGTGAACCTCATACTGCCCTGCCTGTTGGGTGGCGTTGGCCAGTTCACGCACTTGCCGTCCGAGGATATCATACACCGCCAGCCGTACCTCACCGGCATGAGGCAGCGAATAACGCAAGCGCGTGGTCGAGTTGAACGGGTTCGGCCAGGGGGCGGCAAGGGTGAATTGAGCAGGAAGTACTGTTCTCTCTGCAACAGCCAGATAGTCGAAAACCTGAGAGGAAAACCGTTGTGTCAGGATCGCGTTTTCAAATTGCCAGGCAACGATGAGGTCGTTGTTCTCAGCGAGCAGGCTCTTCGCATTGTAAACCTGATACCGCGAATCGTCCGTGAAAGATAATCCACTGCATCCATCAACCAGGTTCAGGTCACGATCAAAAGCATACACTTTCCCCTGCATTGCCACCCAGAATCCATAATCTTCGACAGCGTACAAACCAATGACAGGGCTGTCAAATTCACTTCCCAGATCGACCGGGCCTGCTACCAGTTCGCCAAAGTAGTTGTATTCTGCGATCTGCCACTGACCATCTTCAGCGTTGAAACAGGTCAGATAGAATGAATTGTCCTCAAAATGGGCAAAAGACTGGTAATCGATATATTCAGGATTATAGGAATGGATTCCCATATGTATTTCGTTTACAAGCGGAATCTCGACTGGACCTTCAGAAGTCCTCATATCCCTTATTTCAAGGTATAGAGGACCTTGGCCTTCATCATGCCTGAGTTCATCTTCGAAGTGAAAGGTCACCGCATAGAGGTAAGGGTCAGCATAATGATAGTGAACAACCCCACCCGGGTGAGACAAGTTGAAAAAGGACACTGTTCCCTCATCCATATCACAATAGCCCGCATAGGGAGTAAAGTAATTGTGGTTGATCGTATAGCCGAAATAAAGCCTGTTGCCGACTTTGCAGGTTTCCATATTCATCGGTGTAAAAACAGTTAAATCTGTCTGAACAAGCGATATTGTGGAATCTATACTATTCAATTCCTGATCTATATAGGTGAGATCCACATGAACCGGGTAGCCCATGATATGTTCATAATAGGATTCTATAATCGGATATAAACCATCATCATCGGGTTCCCCTACCCAGTCTACTTTATAGCGAACGTAATAGGCATTATCATGCTGAACCGGATCATCTGTCAGCATCTCGCCATCACTGTTCAAGTGAACATTGTCTAAACCCAGTACCAGGAGACCATCGTTTCCATCAGGAAAAATCGAATTGTAGTAAGTTGAAGAACCGTAAAAATCGAGATCAATCTGTTCAACTGAATCTGCAGGGAATGTGCTGCGATTGAATCTGGCAGCACGGTAGTAGTCGCTTTGTTCCAGTTCATCGTTTTCAAGATGCCAGACAATCCAGTCATTGCCATCGAGACCATTCACAATCCAATAACGTTCTATATCAGTGTTATCTGGATCATAGAAAGCCGCACTGGTTGATACAAGTGTGCCATTGCTGAGCCTGTACACATTTCTTGATCCCGGTCCGGCGTTATAATGGTACGCAAACAACCTCGTATCAGTGAAGAAATTCCTGTTCCCATAGGCGATATCATCCCTGGTCCAAATCGTAGCACCACTGGGCGATATCATCCTTACATCATTGGATAAGAACACCTCTGATATCATCCTGTGGTCATCAAAAGCGTGTAAATCAGGCCGTCTAAAATTAGGAGAAACCGGTTCGGAATAACATTCTTCAACATCAGCTGACATTATTTGATACCGCATTGATCCATCACCCAAGCTCAACCACACATCGTCTGAAGCATAATTGTGGCAAACAAAACCGCCTAATTCTGCCAGTTGTTCTTCCCAACTGAAGTTAAAATCTTCATCCAGTTGCATGTAGCACACATCGCCACTTCCCACATTATTAGTAATATGTCTGAAGAGAAGAGATGGCAACCCATTTCGATACCATATATCCTTCAAGTATCTGCCTTGTCCTACGTATGTTTCATTTAGTGTTATATCATTAAGTGTTAAATTATGTTGTCTTATTGTAAATGTTGAATCATCCTCATTTAAAGTTACTGATAAATGATCTATGCTATTATCATCCCTTATTCTATAATCATACACATCACTATATAATCCCTCTATCATGTAATGAGTAATAGTTTCCCCACTTTCAGGATTCAACCATATTATGTGTGTATCTACTCCAAGTGAATTATGTATCAGTACAAAATAGTCATCCAGGTAAACAAGCTTTGTCCTGAACGAAAGATTGATTTCTGTTAAATATGGACTTGTATAGCGCCATTCCATGTTACCGTCAGCATCGATTCGATTCAGGTGAATTCTAGCAGCGTCAGTGTTTGAATACGTACATAGTATCCTTGTCCCATCAGGCAAATCGTTCCAGAATAGAATTTCAGATTCCAGAACTTCGGGCGGATAACGAAGGCTATCAACAAAATCCCCATCCTCATCATACCGTAGCTCAACCCAACACCCTATTGTATGCCAGGGATAGGGTGAAGTAGTTCTCACCAGCAAAATATGTCCATCATCGCAGGTAGGAAACGTATCTGAATCCCCCCATCTAGGATGTTCAGCAAGCACCTGCCCGTTTTCGGACCACATGCGTTGCGCGGAAGACAAATTGGGGAAACTGGCCAACAGAGAAAGGCCGATAAGGATAGCCAACAACAGACAAGGGCACAAAGTACGCATGATAACCTCCGATCAATTAGAAGTCTGCAAAGATAAACTATGAGTGAAAATTCGAAATAGCAAGTAAATCTCGAAATAGTAGCATTATTCTCATATTCAAGAGCTAAGGGAGACGCTTGCCATTCAGACATGCTCGCCATAAAACAGAAAGCAGGAGATTACATTAAGAACTCCGTGATCCTATACCTTTTGCAGCCCATGTTGTATTGTTTACCACGATGTCGATGGTAGACAAAATTACATGGACCGCGGAACTCAGCACAGCCTCCCCTGCCCCAACCGTCAGTCCCCTCTACTCATACGTCGTTTCATTTTGTACATTTACAACTTCAGATCGTACATACACAAAAAACCATACAGAGGGGAGCTACGTATGCCCCAGACTTTTGCGCAGAAAGTCCTTGCGAAGTATGCAGGGAAGGAGACGGTTCTGGAGGGCGAAATTGTTGAGGTGTCGCCGGACGTATCCATGTCCCATGACAACACCGCGGCGATCAGCAAGACCTTCGAAAAGATCGGTGTGGACAAGGTGGATGATCCTGACCGGCATGTGATCGTGCTGGATCATTGTGTACCACCGGCCAACGCTACTTTCGCCGAGAACCACAAGACGGTCCGTGAATTCGTCAAGAAGCAGGGCATTCAGTATTTCTACGATACCAACAACGGTATCTGTCACCAGATTCTTGCAGAAAACGGCCACTGCCTGCCCGGTATCATCATGACCGGGAGTGACTCGCATACCACCACCTATGGCGCGTTTGGCGCGTTTGGCACAGCAGCTACCCGTAGCGAAACGGCGGTGATCATGGCGACAGGGAAAATCTGGTTCCGTGTCCCCGAAACCATGCGTTTCCTATTCCACGGTGATTTCCCTGCCGGCGTCTATGCCAAGGACCTGGCGCTTGAGATTCTGGGCATGATCAAAGCGGATGGCGCGTTGTATCGTGCCATGGAGTTTGACGGTCCTGCTGCACATCTGTTGAGCGTGTCCGAACGTATGACCCTGTGCAACATGGCGGTCGAGATGGGCGCCAAGATCGGCTACGTTCCCCCGGATCAAATCGTTTACGATTACCTGGAAGGCCGTGCCAAGAGCAATTACGAACCGGTTTTCTCAGACATGGATGCCGAGTATGAATCGGTCACCGAGATCCAGTTTGACGACCTCGAGCCGAATGTAGCCTGTCCGCATACCGTGGATAATGTCCACAAAGTGACTGATATCGCTGGTGAATCGTTGGAACAGGTCTTTATCGGCACCTGCACCAACGCCCGTATTGATGACCTGATCATCGCCGCCGAGGTGCTTCGCGGCAAGAAGGTCGATCCCAGCCTGCGCCTGATCGTCATCCCGGCCAGCCGTCGGATCATGATTCAGGCAAGTGCGTTGGGTATCCTGACCGACCTGATGGAAGCAGGCGCCTCCATTGCCACCCCGGGCTGCGGTCCGTGTATGGGCAATCATCTTGGCGTACCGGCAACCGGGGAAAAGGTGCTGTCCACAGCGAACCGTAACTTCAAAGGACGTATGGGCAACCGTGACTCGGAAGTCTTCCTGGCCAGTCCCCATACTTGTGCGGTCAGCGCTTTGAAGGGGTGTATCGCTGATCCGCGAGAAGTCGAGATCGACATGGAAAAGGTTCAGGACATTATCGCAAAAACAGAAAAGTAAAAACTGACTCACAGGATGATAGGATAGAAGGATTATAAGGATAACGACTTATTTGTTAATAGATTGACAAATTACAGATTTATGTACTCAAAGCATTTTTATCCTGTTTCATCCTATTATCCTAACATCCTGTTAAGCTGTATGTGCGTCAGCGAGAAAGCGAGGCAACGATGGAAAAGAAGATAAAAGGCCGTGTGTGGAAGTACGGCGAAGACGTGAACACTGACGTCATCTTTCCGGGCAAGTACACCTATACCGTGAACGATCCGGCTGAGATGGGTGAGCACGCCATGGAAGACCTGGACCCGGAGTTCGCCGGGAAGGTGCAGAAAAACGATGTGATCATCGCGGGAAAGAATTTCGGGTGCGGATCAAGTCGTGAACAGGCTGCTGTCTGCCTGAAAGTGAAAGGCGTCGGTGCGGTGATAGCGCCCAGCTTCTCACGAATCTATTTCCGGAACGGCGTCAACGTAGGGCTGCCGTTGATTACCTGCAAGAAAGCCATTGATGCGTTTGAACATGGCGATGAGATCGAAATCGATTTTGAAAAGGGTGAGATTAAAGGTGCTAAAGGAAGCTTCTCCTTCCCGCCGTTCAACGATTTCTTCTTCGGCATTATCGACGCCGGCGGCCTGATTCCCTTCACCCGGAAACGCCTGGGAATCGAAGCCTGATTGCGGTTTCTCATACAAGCGATCCCATTCCCCATTACCCGTTCCTTTGAACGGGTAATGGGGTGTTTTGTACCTGTTTTGTGTGAATCGTATATTGTCAGAATCCAATTAAAAAAAGAGATCAAGCTGGAATTGTCTTCTCTATTCCGAATCAGTCTTGAAGTTCAGTAATACGATAGCCTGTTTTGAAAATAATGTCGTATCAGAGAAGTGTGAGTTTGGCATCAAACCGTTGAATACTAATCTGACTTCGACAACAAAAGACATATCTTTCGAGAACGATTATATGCCGATTTAGCAGGCTTAAGCCTGCTCTTTTTAGCACCCGGCTTCAGCCGGGTGCTAAAAAGAGCCTGCTGAAGCAGGCTAATAGCAACGCTGCATTTCAGTATCAACGATGCGTTTCAGTATCAACGATGCGTTTCAGTATCAACGAAGCGTTTCAGTATCAACGAAGCGTTTCGGTATCAACGAAGCGTTTCAGTATCAACGATGCGTTTCAGTATCAACGAAGCGTTTTAAATAGTGCGTACTTGACAAGTCGAGAGAGTTATTTACAAGTTGAACGGATTTTCCTCTTGTGGTAACAAGGTTGTAAACATGTCACAAACCCGTCACCTTCACATTAACCACGACCTGTGCGATCAGTGCGGTTGTTGTGTTGCCGTCTGTCCGGAAATGGCTCTGTGGATTGAAAACGAAATTCTCCAGGTAGCCCAGAATCTGTGTATTCATTGCCAGATCTGCTTTCCTGCCTGTCCTACGGCCGCATTGACGCTGGAGGAGAAATGATAGCCTCCTCTTATGATGTGATCGTCGTAGGCGCCGGCTTGGCCGGTAGCGTTGCCGCACGAGAAATGGCAAAGTGTGGCGTAAAAACTCTTCTCGTTGAACGAAAACCTGTCGTCGGTTACCCACAACGCTGCGGTGGCGCTTCACGTCAGCAGTTCATCGAACCCTACGCGACAATTCGCGAGGAATGGGTCGCCCATCGTGTGCAACAGGCTGTCCTCCACGCCCCGGATGGAACCCCGGTTCGACTGGCATCGGATACGGAATACGGCCTGCTGCTGCACCGTGACCGTATGGATCATGACCTGGCCAACGAAGCTGTTGAAGCCGGGGCAGAACTGGCGACCGGAACTGTGGTGACCGGCTTGACAATGGAAAATGAGCGTGTCACCGGCGTTCACCTTCGAACAGATGACAGTGGAGAAATCACAGTTTCTTCCAAACTGGTCATTGGGGCGGATGGGATTGATTCCCAGGTGGGACGTTGGGCCGGGCTTCATGGCCCCCTGTCAAATGATGAGCTGGCCAACACGTGGTTCTTCATCGCGGATAATGTTGATATCGATGAACTTGCTCCTCATTTCTACTGGGGAAGCCGGATCGCCCCTTATGGTTACGCCTGGGTATTCCCTCTCGGGTATCGAAAAGCCAATATCGGGTTGGGTGTTCTGGCATCACGGAATGCCCCCGGCAAGACCAGGCGAATGGCGGAGACATTCCTGCGTAAATTGTTCCCGGACGCCAACATTCTGGAACAACACGCAGGCGGTGTGCCACAGGCTCCTCCCCTGAAAGAACCGTATAAGGAAGGTTTACTGCTTGCCGGTGACGCGGCCTGGCATTGCGCGCCACTGACAGGTGCGGGAATTGGCACAGCTCTGGAAGCCGGTTACCTGGCCGGTCAGTATGCAGCCAAAGCGATAAACTCAAATACGAATAGCACAGAATACTATGCGCAATATGCCGCGGCAATAAGGAATAGTTTTGGTAAGACGCATGACAGGCTGCGAAGAATGCGGGATGCATCCCTGGAACAGAAAGATGAAAAGCTGAACAAGCTGGCGCGTAGAATTCAGAAGATTCCGATGGAGAAACGTACGTTCATAGGAATCGTCATTCGTGCCTTCCTGACCAATCCGGGATACCTTCTGAACGCGATTCCAGCATTGCGAACGTATTAAAAGCAAAGCCATTCCAACCTATGGTACAACAGGGACTTCCGTCGCTACAGATGGCGCTTTTCGTTCTTCTTCGAGCAGCATCGTTCCCGCAACACTAACCCATAGTGTAATAATTATCACCCCAACCAGGTTCAGCATAATACCTGTTTTCGCCATCTGGGCAACGCGAATCCGTCCGGTTCCGAAGATAATCGCATTGGGCGGAGTGGCTACCGGCATCATGAATGCACAGGAAGCGGACAGGGTCGCAGGCACCATCAGCAGAATAGGATTACGCCCAATCGCGACAGCCGTGGCCGCAAGAATCGGCAACGCCATTTGCGTCGTCGCAGTATTTGACGTCAGCTCAGTCAGAAACGTCATCAGGGTGCAAATAGCTCCAGTAGTTGCTACAGGCGATAAGGCAGACAGGTTATTCAACCTCTCGCCAATCCACAATGACAAGCCACTTTCCGATATCGCGCCCGCCAGGGCAAAACCTCCGCCAAAGAGCAGTACAATCCCCCAAGGCAGACCACGTACAGTTTCCCAGTCCATGATATGCGCTTTTTTTCCTTCACCCTGTTTGCTGGGAATCAGGAACAGTATGATCGCCATCATCATGGCAACAGTCCCATCACCAATATACTTTGGTTGCGATAACAGTGAAGACCAACCGGGAATGACCAATGAGCCAAATTCCAACGGTTTTCTGGTAATCCATAACAATGCCAGAATTACAAATACAATAAGCACCACCTTTTCTTCGAAACCTGTTTTTCCCAGTTTCTTCAATTCATCCTGAAAAACAGCACGTGTGGCGCCGACATACTTCACCTTTCGCATATACAGCATGGATAATACACCCCACGTTGCGAAAAGCATGAGCACAGTCAATGGCGCAGCAAAAAACATCCACTCCGCAAAGGAAACATCCGGCGCGTTTGGAAAAGTCTGGTGGTAAATCTGGGCAAAGGCGAGGTTGGGCGGTGTGCCGACAAGTGTTCCCATGCCCCCGATGGATGCGGAATAGGCAATTCCCAGCAGCAGCCCCACGGACAACAGGGAAGCCTCACTGGATTCCACCAGTTCTTCATATCGTTTTAATACAGCCATAGCGATGGGAATCATCATCATCGCAGTAGCAGTATTGGAAATCCACATGGACAGCAGGGCAGTTGCCAACATGAAACCGAAAAGGGTCCGCTTCGCCCCACCACCGATAGCCAATACAACCAGGATTGCTATTCGACGGTGCAGATTCCATTTTTCCATAGCCAATGCGACAATAAACCCGCCAATGAAAAGGAATACCGTGTCATTCATATACAGAGAAGCCACCGCTTTAGATTTCATGACGCCCAACAGGGGGAAAAAGACGAGAGGAAGCAGGGAAGTCACAGGCAAGGGCACAGCTTCTGTGAGCCACCACACGCCCATCCATACTGCCACCCCCGCTGTAAATGCCACGAGTGGCTGGTCGGGATTCACAGGCATCAGAAAATAGACCAGCCCCCCCAGTACAGGCCCCAAAGCAAGAAATATCCACTCACTGGTTCGCATGTTCTCCCCTGTATCAAGGTGCAAATGAAGACGGCATACAACAGGTAAATCATCGAGAACTTTGCAAGGTAATTGTTTTTTCGGATATCACATCAACCATACTACCTGACAATTCTCTCGAAATAGCGAACAGTTAGATGTCGAGATTGTATGCTCTATTTCACAAGCGCTTTGTGATTTACAACATAATACGTACATTTATAAGAAACTACTTTCAAATGGGTGATATTTTTACGATCAATCGGGTGGATAGAAGGGAGGCAGTAAAATGAAGCTCCATCCTGTTTTCAGGGGAGTGAGTGAAAAAAGTCGTCAATGGGTAGAAGAATCCATGCGACCCTTCCAGTTCAATGCTGGCGACACGTTGTTTGAAGCCGGAGATCAGCCTGAAGGCCTTTATTTCATTGATGAAGGCAGCGTGTCGATACACCCGATTTTTGTGCAAAGTCATCCGGATGTGCGTGGCGGTCTGCGGCGTGGCGCCGGAACCTACCTTGGTGAAATGTCGCTGCTGGATCGGCGCAAACATTACGCCGAGGTAACAGCGGATACGGATGTCACCGGCAGACTCCTTCCAAAAGATGAGTTCGATGAACTGTCCATGAAGGAGCCGCAGTTTGTAATGAACCTCGCACGCTTTGCGATCAGCGAATTGCAGTCGAACAACTCGGACCTGATTCATGAGTTGGCGCGTGCGAAAATGGACGCAGAGAAGTTCATTGACCGTCTGAAAGCCATCAGCCAGATCAGCCATGTGCTCAATTCCACGCTGGACCTGGATCAACTGTTGTCCCTGATCCTTCGTGAAGCAACGAAACATAGCGAATGTGAAAAGGGCACCATTTACCTGGTTGACCCGGAACGAAATGAACTGTACAGCCGTGTCCTGCGTGGCACCCGGATTGAAGAAATCCGACTCCCCATCGGAAAGGGAATCGCCGGGTATGTGGCCCAGACCGGGCAGAATGTGAACATCTCAGATCCTTACGAGGATGAGCGTTTTAACCCGGAGATCGATAAACAGACTCATCAACGTACACGCAACCTGCTGACCATGCCGATGATCACAAATGAACAGACCATCATCGGTGTACTGCAGTTGATGAATAAACATGCCGGACCGTTTACCGATGTGGATGAACAATTCCTCTCCGCCCTTTCTACCCATGCATCTATTGCCATTGAACGCGCCCAGGTGGCGGAGAAAATGGTGCGCTCAGAAGCAATGGCTGCTGTGGGACGCTTTGCGGCAGGGATCATTCACGACATCAAGAACACCATGACCATCATTGATGGTTACACCCAGTTGCTCAGGAAGCTGTATCCCGATGTCAAAGCAGAGAAGTACCTCGGTACTATTCAGGACCAGATCCAGCGGCTGGTTGGGATGTCACGCGAAGTACTCGAATTCTCACGTGGTGAGATGAGGCTGGTATTCGCGGAGACGGACCTGAATGAATTGATCTACAATGTGATTGAAGAGTTTCGCGCTGAACTGGATGACAGGAATATCACGGTTGATATCAAGACCGACATCATGGTTGATCCGATTCTGCTGGACAAGGAGAAGTTTTACCGGGTGCTTTACAACTTGGCCGGCAATGCTATTGATGCCATGCCGGAAGGCGGCACGCTGACCTTCCTGCCGCAGAAAGCGCTCAACGGCTGGGCGTTGGAAGTGATTGATACCGGAGTTGGTATCCCGGTTGATCGTCTGCTGACAATATTTGAACCGTTC
This sequence comes from bacterium, assembly GCA_963669175.1. GTDB lineage: Bacteria > Electryoneota > Electryoneia > Electryoneales > Electryoneaceae. The sequence goes on along the minus strand of OY769902.1, from coordinate 2,334,699 downwards.
GCGACATTTGAAAAACGTCATGGTACCGGGCTTGGTCTCTCGATCGCACGTCGGATTGTGGAACACCATCATGGTACTATCGTTGTACATAGTGAAGTTGGTCATGGCACCACCTTCCGGATCACCGTTCCGAATCAACCGGAGGCGGTGATCAAATAACCTTGCAAAGCGCAAACACCCTCTGTACCTTCTGCAACGAAGATCCGGCAGAGGATGTCGGTAAAGCACCTGTGATAACCGCGAGGGCGGGAGTATGCTGTACGAACAGATGAAGGACGCGATTGCGAAGTCCAAGGGCCAAACGTCGGGGAAGAGTAACATGAATTTGCTGCTGGTACGTCCGTTTGATATCGTGTACAAAGGGGAGCGCTTCCCCGTAATTATGGTTCGCGTGGACAGTTCCGGCGGCCGCAGCTTCGCCATCCCGAACGATGAAGAGAGCACGGCTGCCAATAACGAGCCATTGCGCTGGGTGGCTGAACGCTGGGTCGAGAAGGTTATTCCTTACGACGTACAGGCCTGATGCGCCCTCTTGCGGACTACGGTCCGTCAACATTGTACACCACACCTCCATTCGGGAGGTGTTTTTTTCTCACCAAACTAAACTCACAGGATAATAGGATAAAAGCTGCTCACAAGAATTTGTGCATATTATCGACGAGCACGTTTCGTCAGGTCTTGACGTGATGCCTTTTTCTTGTTCTTCTCCGCAATTTCAGACACCTGTCCGACTTCACAACTGCTATTTAGCATGATAGATCATCATCAGGCATCACGTTGTGACCTGACGACAGCGAGAGTGCTGATACCGGTGGCAGGTCACAACGCGACAATAACAGGACGAGAGGTGGTTTCAGTATCATCGTGTATACAGAAATACATTGCGAAAGCCGAAAACGGAATGTCGCGTCAAGACCTGCCACAACTTTGCCCGGATGCACAAATTCTTGTGAGGAACCAGAATAAAAGGATGGCAAGGATAAAGATTCTCTGTTGAATATACAGGATACAAAGGATGATAAGGATATCAAGGATGATTCAAATGCTTTTATTTTCTTTAGAATTACTTAACAGGTATTCTTGACTATTTTTTCTTATATACCTTTTTTCTTTTTCATTTTTTCATTTCTTTTCTTTATCACTGACTTCTTATATTCATTCTGCTATTTTCCCCGGCCAGGCATGACCGGGCTACCTTTTTTACCTTCTTTACCTTCTTTTACTTCTTTTTCTTTCTTTGCGTCTTCGCGTCTTTGCGTGAAATTCTTTATTTCTTCTGAACCACTCCCTCATGCAACCAGGTTATCCCAAGGCTCAACGGAAATGCCTTCACCCTTCTCAGGCCCGCATGGTGAAAGATGTCCACCAGGGCCAACGGTTCCGGGAATTCCTGGATCGAGTCCGGCAGGTAACGATAGGCGTTGCTATTGCCGGAAATCAGGTAGCCAATCATAGGGATCATATAGTTCAGATACCACTTGTAGAACCAACGCATGCCGATATTTTTCGGGAAGGTCATTTCCAGGACCATGACCTTGCCGCCGGGACGCACCACACGAGCCATCTCACGCAAGGCAGCTTCCCGTTCCACGATATTCCTCAGACCAAAAGCGATGGTGGCTGCATCAAAACGATTGTCCTCAAAGGGCAAGGACAACGCATCCCCGGTCATGAATTCAACCTTGTTCAACAGTCCTTTCTTGTCACCCTTTTCTTTCGCCACGCTGATCATCTCCGGGACAAAATCAACCCCGACAGCTTTGCAGCCTTGACGCCCATTGATGATCTCAAACGCCAGGTCGCCAGTTCCCGTGGCTACATCGAGGACTTCGTTGCAACGAGACGGAAGACGTTTAACGGTAAATTTCCGCCAGTAGATATCATTGCCCGCTGAAAGCACATGGTTCAATAAATCATAATGTTTGGTAATACGACTGAAAATCCACTGCACCTTGCCGACACGATCTTCTGGTGGTGTGGACTGGGTATGGTTCTGCTTTGCCATGAGGCTGTCCTGTCTGGTTGAACTTCTTCGCGCGGTGCAATGTAGTGAAAATGGATAAGAAAGACAGCCCCCGGGAGGGAATCTGGTATTACTCCCGATCATGTACTTTTTCAGATATCAGGTACACGTACTGCTTTTTTCACTTTTTTCACTGTTTACTTTTTTCACTTCCCTTCATGTCATCCCCGGCACTCCATGTCATCCCCTCCCCGAATGATGTTGTCAGGGATCAAACGGGGATCTCGAGCGACACAAGGGAAAATTGGGTTCTCCTTTTTGTGGTCTGGTGGAATACCCGGCTTTCGTTGAATGTACAGGATGAAAAGGATGGCAAGGATATTAAGGATATATATTATTGTTAAACCGAATGTAACAGGCTATCTGCAAACGATCCTTCTCTACTTTTTTACCTTCTTTACCATTTTTTACTATTTATTTTTCTTTCTTTGCGCCTTTGCGTCTTTGCGTGAAACAATCCTCTTTCTTTCAACTCACAAATCCAGATGTTTAAACACCGAGAACGGCAAATGCCGGATCACCAGCATGATCAGTCGCCATTTGGCTGGTGTATACACCTCGGTGGACTTCTTCTCAATCGCACGGATCACATCACGCGCCACATCCTGCGGTCGAGCCAGCATGGGCAGGTTCTTCATTCCGGCGGTCATGGGTGTATCGGTAGGGCCAGGTTTGACGGATAAAACAGTGATGTTCTTCCGTGCCAGACGGTGCCGCAGACCTTGCAGAAACACATTGAACGCAGCCTTATCAGCTCCGTAGAGATAATTTGATTTCCGTCCACGATCCCCGGCGGGACTGCAGAAACCGACGATGTGCCCATGCCCACGCTTTTCCATCCGGTTGGCAATATCACTCAGCACACGCATGGCGGCGGTATAATTGATCTCATGCTGACATTTTGCGGCATCGGGATCGTTTTGCAGCGTTTCCTGGGACAACATGATCCCGGACAGCCAGATTACTCCATCAAGAGGGCCGAATTCATTTTCAACTGCATTAACAAACGCCGCTTGTTTCTCCCAATCCAGCGCTTCGAATATCCCGGTCTGCACCGTTGCATTGTACCGAACCTTCAAATCTGTAGCCAGCTTCTCAAGATTTGGCTGCATCGATTCCCGATCTGCCAGGTAAAGCACGTATCCCTTTGCGGCCAGTCCACGGTTCAGCCAGCGTGCGATCCCACTCCCCGCGCCAATAATCATCCATCGTTTCATGGGAGTTCCTCCATAATGCGAAGCCGCCTTGACTGGTCCGACTGGAACAGGTTGTCCGGGTCCGCCTTGCGCTTGATCTTTTGCCATTGTGGCAATGTATCGCGATACATGGCGTGGAACACCTCCGGCTTCATCCGTGCATCTTTCGCCAGATAGATACGGCCACCGTAATCCAGCACAATCCGGTCCAGTTCATCCAGCAAGGACAGCAGACCAGGTCGTACCGGAACATCCATCGCAATATTCCAACCTTCACGTGGGAAAGAAAGCAGTCCCTCTCCCCTGCCAAAGCGTTTCAATACGGCCAGCGCGCTTGGATGCCCACGTTCCACCATCGTATGCAACACGCGCTTAAACGCACCCTTCCCTGCATCCATCGGCACCAGGAACTGGTACTGCAGGAATCCAGGATGGCCATACAAACGATACCATTGCCGGAGGATGTCAAGCGGGTAGAAATAGGTATTGAAAGGCAATAGTTCGGTTCTGCGTTGCTCAAAGCCGTTGTACAGCAGATAGCTCAGGTTAAACACTTTGGACGCGAATGGATTCACCGCGGAGACTGACAGCGTACAGGGCACTTCAAGGGTTTTCCGTAACGGGAAATCAAGCGCGCGCATCCGGTGCAGGCGTGGAAGTTCGTCAATGTCGGCATGACGTCCCAGCATCACCAGCCCGCGTCCGAGTTTCTCACCACGTGCAGTGCAATCCACCCATGATACCGTATAAGGCCAGTCGCCGTCATGCACGGTCAGCGCATCCATCAGCTCGGTCAGGTTCTTCGCGCGGATCGTCGATGACACAATAAATCCGCTGGTCACTTTCTGAAGCTGGATAGCAGCGCGTAGAATGATCCCGGTCAGTCCCATCCCGCCAAGTGTCGCGCTGAAGAGTTCTTTATTTCGTTTCGGAGAACAGCTTTTGATAGTACCATCGGCCAGCAGCAGATCCATCCACAGCACATGCCTGCCCAACGCGCCCGCCTGGTGATGATTCTTGCCGTGAACATCCGCCGCGAGGCACCCACCCAGGCTGGGGTACTCCGTACCGGGGGTTACCGGCAGAAACCAGCCAAGCGGAAGAATGATGCTGTTGATTTCCTGTAGTGTGATCCCCGCTTCCGCGACAAACTCACCGTTTTTCTCATCGAAGCTGACCGCATGGTCCAGGTAGTCAAGCGTCAACGCAGCATGATGTGTATTCAGGCAGGAATCACCATAGCTGCGTTGTTTCCCGACAGGCAACAGTGATCCGGTTTTACGATCCTGAAGGATTCTCTGAAGATGCGCTTCGGTTTCCGGTTGGGCGACCTGGGCAATTCCTTTCCTGAACTGCCCCCACCCGGCCAGCGGCGTATTGCGGTATGTTGTCTCGGTAGCCACGTTTGCATCTATCCCTTGTCAACCGTTGAGTACGAAAAGGACTGCGGCAAGCCAGGCGAGCACGGTAATCCAGATAGTACGATCAGATAACAGGGTTTCCGTAGGATCCTCGCCCCCGTCCGACTTGTATACGACGATATGGTAACGAAGGATCCCGTAGACCACAAACGGCACCGTATACAGCAGGTTCTCAGAGCCCACCTTGGCAACGGTTACCGGGTCCATGGTGTAAAGGGTATAAGCCAGGATCGTGATGCCCGACATGGCCATGATCCATAAGTCCCATACCTTCACCGGGGGCGCTTTCATCAAGCTCTTGCGTCCCTTGTCGCGCTCCTCGCCGATCCGCAGAAGTTCCTGCCTGCGTTTGACCAATGCCAGCATCAACGCAACGAAAAACGTGCAGACCAGCAGCCAGCGGGACACATCCACCTGGATCGCCTCTGCGCCGACAATGGCACGAATGGTCAGCCCGGTGGCAATGATGATTACATCCAGCACCAGCACATGTTTGAACTGGAAACTATAAAGGATCATCATTCCAAAGTAGCAGGCGGTATAGATCAGGACTGTGTAATGGACATACCACGCCAGTCCCAGGCCGATTCCCGCGATCAATAGTGCAATGAACACCGCCATTACCACATCAATCTCACCGGCCGCGAGAGGACGCTTGCATTTGACCGGATGATTACGGTCCGCTTCAATGTCAAACGCATCGTTGATGATGTAGATAGCACTTGCAGTCAGGGAAAATGCGATAAAGGCGAGAATGGCGCGTATCCACTGTGACACATCCTGGAATTGCTGCGCGAAAATGATCGCCGCGAAAATGAGGGAGTTCTTGGTCCATTGACGGGGCCGTAAAAGGCGAATCCATGTCTTCACAACTGCTCCCGTAGAAAGATCGTTTCGGATGCGGCGTCCCTCATGCTTGCGCATGCATGGATAATATACAAGGCAACATGAAAGCGAGCAATGAAAGCAAGGCTTTGAACTGAAATTTGATGTTGGAAAGTTACAAGGTTCTAAAGTGAGAAAGTGGGAAAATGGGAAAAGTTGTTTCTTTGCTATTACCCCCGCCATCGATTTGACGTTTGGCCCGACTGCTTGCTGTCGGGTTCCCAGATTTTATTCACTGTCGGTTCTTCAAAAACCATGTCATCCCCGGCTTGAACGGGGATCTCGAGGAATAAGCGCAGAATCAGCAAACAACGAATCTGTCTCACGCAAAGGCGCAAAGGCGCAAAGAAAAAAAAAGAAAAGAAAAAAAGAAAGTCTTTTAACTCACCGGCTTGAAGCTCTTCAATGAAGCAGTTTGGCCCCGCCGGCTTGAAGCACGCTGAAGCGAAGCAGTTTGGCCCGACTATTTGCTGTAGGTTTTCCCAGATTTCATTCACTGTCGGTTCTTTAAAAACCATGTCATCCCCGGCTTGAACGGGGATCTCGAGGAATAAGCGCAGAATCAGCAAACAACGAATCTGTCTCACGCAAAGGCGCAAAGGCGCAAAGACGCAAAGAAAAAAAAAGAAAAGAAAAGAAAAGAAAAGAAAAAAAGATAGTCTTTTAACTCACCGGCTTGAAGCTCTTCAATGAAGCAGTTTGGCCCCGCCGGCTTGAAGCACGCTGAAGCGAAGCGGAAGCGGCTGTCCGGCGGTGGTCTATTTTAATTAAATTAAAGAGTTAAGTCCTTTCAAGAGTTTGAAGTTAAAAAATTGAGAAGTTCAAAAGTTATCCCAATTCAGTTTTTATCCTTTCCATCCTTCTCATCCTGTAAATGCAAATAAAAAACCGGGATCGACCACAGAGGATCAATCCCGGTTGTATCAGCTATCAATCAAGCCGATCATTTCGGCTTTACCGCACGTTTCGGATACGCGGGAACATCCGGATCCAGTGGGGTATACTCTTTCAGCTCTTCCAGGATCACACGGATCGCTTCATCGAGCTGTGGATCTTCACCGTTGATCACCTTCTTCGGGATCATTTCCACTTCGATATCCGGCGCGACACCCTGGTTCTCGATCACCCACTCGTTATCCTCGCTGAGGATCGCGAAGGACGGCGCAGTGATGAAACCGCCATCGACCAGCATCGGGTTGTTGGAAATACCGACCAAACCGCCCCAGGTACGCTTGCCGACCAGTTTCCCCAGACCACGTTTACGGAAGTAATACGGCATCGCATCACCGCCGGAACCGGCGTATTCGTTGATCAGCATAACACGTGGGCCGTAGATCGATGCCCACGGTGTCGCCCAACGATAGCCATGACGCGGAATCCACCATTGCAGGAGCGGACGGTCCAGCAGGTCAATGATATAATCCGCCGCACTGCCACCACCGTTAAAGCGTTCGTCCAGGATCACCGCATCCTTATCCAACTGGGCGAAATAATACCGGTTGAAGAACACATAGCCTGCCCACGCAGTGTTCGGCATGTACACATAAGCGACACGGCCATTGGTCTTGCGGTCGACATATTCACGGTTGCCTTCCATCCAGGCCAGAAAACGTAGCGCGTAATCATTATACGCCGGTACTACAGTAACTTTCCGAGCGTCTTTCAGGGTTGGCTTGTCATTCACTGTAAGGACAACCTGCTTATTAGCCGTGTTCTCGAACAGGGAATAAACATTCATCGACGCTTCAAGCTGTACACCATTGACAGCCAGCAGGTAATCACCCTCATTAACAATAACACCCGGTTCAGTTAACGGTGCACGCAGTTTCGTATAGTAATTGATGCCCTGGAAAATATGGCTGAAACGATACTTCCCGTTGACAACCTCAAAATCAGCGCCCAGCATACCTACATTGACATGGTCCGAGCCGGGCATGTCACCACCACCGACATAACCATGCCCTACCGTCAACTCACCGATCAACTGCCCGATCAGGTGGTTCAGATCTTCACGATGACTGACATAGGGAAGGAACACTTCGTATTTCTTCTTCATGGCGTTCCAGTTCGCGCCATGCATATCCGGATCGTAGAAGTAATCCCGTTCAACCCGCCAGGCTTCGTTGAACATCTGCTTCCATTCTTCCCGTGGGTAGACATACTTCATCATCCCGGAAAGATCCAGATCGCCATCACCCGGCTTGGGGCTGCCGCCGGTTTCCACGATGCCATAGGAAGAATTGTGCATGTAAAGCATGTTCTTGCCATCGGCGCTTACAACAAAGCCATCAACGCCTTCCATGAAAACATCGCTCTCTTCCTCTTCCAGGTCAAACTTCATGAGAACAGGATCATCGCCGGAGTAATCCATGTAGAACAGGACACCGTCGCATTCCTGCAAGCCCACGTAATAACCTTCGTCTACGGGAAGCGGAATAATGCGCTGATCCAGACCGTCGAAATCGATCACGATAGGCTCATCTTCCTCTTCCTCTTCGCCCTCGTCATCCTCTTTCTCTGCTTCTTCTTCGTCTTCGCCCTCATCCTCATCGCTCTTCACTTCTTCCTCATCGCTCTCGGGCAGGAAGGGGCTTTCGGTATCCTTCGCCAGAACAACCATGTACAGATTGTTCTCGTAGGGACGTTCGTAGGAACTCATGTCCAGCGAGGTGTTGTTCAGGCCGGTATTGGTGCTGGCCGCGAAATAGATGTATTTGCCGTCCCGGCTCCATCTCGGGGAAAATACATCTGACATGCCATCGGTAAGTTGGTGAATTTCTTTTTTGTTCAAGTCATACAGGAACGCGGCATGCAGACCGTTTTCGATACGTTCTCCCCACATGAGCCAGTTCCCATCCGGCGACCACTGTAAGGTCAGTCCCCAATGACGGTTGACAGTCTCACGCACATGGGTGCGTTTGCCGTTATCCAGGTTGATGATATAGATGTTGTTGGCGTGGTCCATATACGCGATTTTATCGCTGTCCGGGTTCCAGTACGGCTGGTAGAAGAAGCCTTTACCGGCATCGTACTCTTTTGGTTCTTCCTCCCCCAACTGGTCCACGGTATACAGTTTGTATTCCCCGCTTTTATCGCTGAACCAGGCAATGCGTGAACCATCCGGCGACCAGACCGGGTAACGGTCATTCGCATCGGAAGAGTTGGTCAGGTTACGGATGTCACCTTTGTCCTTCGGGACAGTGTAAATATCGCCACGCGCCTCGAACAGACCACGAACACCCGTCGGGCTGATCACAGCCCAACTGATCTCATTCTGGGTATGGATGAAATGCGGACGTGCTGACGGCATGTCCGGATTGATGTAGACGTTAATCGCGGATGCCTTCTTCGTGGCAGGATCGAATTCGTGCAGGTATCCGGCCTGTTCATAGATGATTTTCCCATCGCCGAGCTGAGCGGTCAGGATATCATAATCATCATGGAAGGTCAACTGTTCAACAGCATCCGTAGCCGGATCCCAGACGAACAGGTTGCAGGTCCAGTCCCGGTCAGAAATGAAATAGACCTTGCCGTCCAGCATCATCGGATTGAAATCGTTGGTATCTTCCCGTGGCAGGATCTGGATATCCAGCGTGGCAAAATCGAACAGCCAGATCTTGGCCGCTGTCCCGCCACGATAGTGCTTCCAGTTCCCGAACGAACCGCTTACAGGTTCATAAGCGATCTTCTTACCGTCAGCAGTGTAACTACCTGAATAGGCACGCGGCATCGGCAGTTCTGTCGGCAGGCCCCCCTTGACCGGCACGGTGAACAGGGAAGCGCCACGCATGGGCCTGCTTCGCTCGGAACTGAACAGCACAGCCTTGCCATCCGGTGTCCAGCCCTGGACATAATCCCCATCAGGATGATTGGTCAGGCGTATCGGCTGACCACCTTCAATCGACACGATATAAACATCCTGGTTGCCGTCGTAATTCGCGCTGAAGGCCAGCCACTGACCGTCCGGCGAGAACCATGGCGATCCTTCCATATCCGGATTGACCGTGAGACGGTAGGGATGCGAGCCATCCCGATCCGCTATCCAGATATCTCCGGCATAACGGAATGCGATGTGGTCTGCGCTGATACTGGGTGTACGTAACAGCAGAGTAGTTTCCTCTGCGGACAATGCGGACAGTGCAAGCGTGAGCAGGATTATCGTCACCAGTCCGGCACGGACGATGCGTTTCATGACTCCTCCCTGGTTGGTTTCCGGCTCCCAAAGAGTTGCAATGTAAGGAAAAACAGGGGGTCGGTCCAGAATGAATTGCATGTTTTGCATGAAGATGGCAAATCACAACAACGTGCTATGTCGAACCAGGCACCGAGGATTGACCGGACGAACATGATGAGGAAGGACAGTTTGGGTAGAGTAAGGATATTTACCGCTATTTACTATTAGGAAATATTTCCGGTAGGTTTTCAGTTGATAGTGGTTACTTTTTCTTGTCCTTTTTCGTTGTATCTTTTTGTTTATCTTTAGGTTTAAGGTCAGGATGATACTGCATCACCAGTTTCTGATATTGGACCACTGTACTACGTCCGAGTCCGGTAGTACGCACAATTTCCATCAGATTAAGTTCTTTGACCATCAGGAACTTGATGTTTTTGTAAGATCGCAAGTAACGACCCACCGCTTCAAGGGTATGCGTGGTCAAGCGAGCGATATCCGGTTCCGGATAGCCCTGTTCGTACAGGTCAATGATTGCGGCCTTGTGTGTGGGACGGCTTCCCTGGTCCAACATGATTCCTTTCGTCGGCAGGATGTCATCATGCGTTTCATGATACTGTTGGATGTACTTGCCAATGGTCGTCAGCGACCGGTTCAACAACACACTCAATTCCGCGCCGCTTAATAACCCGCCTTGTTCGTACGCGCTTTTCACCAACCGCGCCAGCACTGCAATATCCCTGTCGCGCTGTTTGCCCGCACCGTCTTTTCCATAGTGGCGACGAATACGATCAACCACATCTTCTTCAGTGACAAGCGGAAGAATGACGGTCTTCACCTCATAGTCTTCTACCCGTGTCCCATAGCTGGGCTTGTGGCACTGTGCACCTGTCGTACGCCACACAATACTGCCACCGCTGCGTTGCTCGATATCCGGATAGAACTCACGGTGCAGTTGCATGATGTCATCCGCCACCATGGCCAAGACCTTGTGGCTGCCAAGAATCTTGTACTGCTCTTCCAACAACCGGATGATCGCAGTGCGAAAGTTCCGCTTCGGCAGGGATTCATAACGGTTCCGTACCTCAGTTTTCATGGACGCCTCCGCCACCTTGTCCCGCTCTTTTTTTTGAGGGATACTGTGCTTGCAACTGCTCCAGAAGTTCGACATAGCTTGTCGGCCAGTGATCACCCTGTTTGTATTTCGCAAACAGATCCAGGTACTCACCCGTCAACCGTTCGCTCTGTTGAAGCAGACGGCTCAGGTCGGTCAGCTCGGTAATGTCATGGCTAAGCAGAAGCAACAAGCGTCCAAACGTACTCACATAGCGCTTGATCGCAAACGCGCTGTGACGTGTCAGACGGATGATCTCATCATAGGTCCGGCCACCCAGGTACAAATCAACGATCCGTGCCTTGTGCGATAACCCACGCCCAATGTCATGGTCGTAGCCACGCGTATGCACCGTATTCCCGTCAGCAAGCAGCAACGCAATATCCTTGCGGATGGTCCGATCTGAAACGTGCAGCAGACGACTCAGATCCTCCTGTGTCAGCAACCCACCCTGCTGGTACGTCTCTTCGGTTAGCCGAAGAATCCGTTGCTGACGAAGCGATGAAGCGCCCAGTTCGCGCAGAACATCCAAGTCCTCAACACCGTCATCCAGTGTCAGTTCGACACGAATCAGGTCTTGTTCGCGTAAGGGACGACCGTGACGAGCTTTCTTGGACGCACATAAAAAACGAAGCTTGCCAAGCGTTGACGGCATCGTACCGAACAAACAACGCTTGGCAAGCTCCAATATCCCCGTACTCGCAGCCGGTGAAAGCTCAAACTCGCGACGAAGCGAGTTCACAAACACCTGCTCCGGCGTCTTCTCCATACACCGGTCATACAGGCTCGTTGAAGTATGTAACATCTTGTCCTCCAGCATGTTACGCGATCGCTTCCGATTGCCAACCCGAATACAAAGGTCGCAAACAAGAAGCAAATCGCCAAACCTACCGGAAGTATTTCCTTATTTTAACAGGATAATCTTTTGAACTTCTTTCTCAGCACCAGCCTCGATTTGAACAAAATAAGTTCCCGCTCCCCACGCGGCGCCACTGATCTGATACAAGTGTTGTCCTGCTGATACCGTATGGTTATTCCTGGAATACACTAATCGTCCAAGGATATCAAAGACACGAATCGTCAGCGGACTACGGAATGGGGTTTCTACCAAGACTGAAGTTGTCGCGTTGAACGGGTTGGGATAGGCTGGTGAGACTTCGAAATTGGTTGGACAACTATAATCCCTGTGCTCGCTGACAAAGGTCTGGTCATAATAGTAAACACCGATATCGGAGATAGTGTTGTCAGGATCAAGAGGAGAATCGGGACTTCCGGCATCAATGCAAGGAGAGAACATGGAAAGATGATAATCAAGCGTATCATTGACAAATCCAGGATCGAGGTAGATATTGTTAAAAATGTCGCAGGAATCCCCATTGGCATTTGTCCGGTCAATTACGGCAAACAGGCTGTCGTATGGATGAGGGTGTATGACACTGGAATCCGGACTGTAAAAGCAAGAATTGTGAATATCATAGTTCAAACCCAATTCACGACTCAAAAAATCTATCGCATTATTCCCACTGTTAAGTGCTACAATTGTATTCACAATGGTCGGGTTATTGCTGGCATAACCAAAAATGGCACTGCCTCTGTAATCGGCATGATTGTTGACAATAGTGCAATTATACAATTCAATAACGTAGAAGGAGTATATTGCCCCCCCCCTATTGCTGCAAATATTATTGTAAAATAGGCTGTTATAAAATGCCGTTCTTGTATAGGTACAAACACCGGCACCGTCCCCATCACGGTAATTCTCATAGATCTTACAATTAGAAAAGTGTACGTTTCCTCCTTCAAAATCTATATGTATGCCACCGTCGTTACGAACTATCTCCAGGTGGCTGAACATAGTACTGTCAAGAAAATAATTGGCTGACAGCGCATAGTTTTCATTATCAACAAACAGGCAGCTATCGATTGCGCCACTCAAACATCTGAATCGTACTCCGCCGCCAACTTCTTCGGATGTGTTTCCTGATATTCTGCTGTTGAACAAATGAAGCGCCGCTCCCTCTGACGCGTCTATACCACTACTGATACTCCCGGTGATTACACAGTAGTTCAAGTAATGGCCATAGGACGAATTGTAAGTAATATCAATCCCATGCCATGCGTTGGCCCCATCATTCAACTCAAAATAGATGGAGTCCCCGGGTTCACCATCTGCAACTAACAGGCGGTTCGCAGTGAAGTGTGTACCTTGTTCGAATAGCAATCGTGCACCGGGTTCTATATGAAGTGCACCTGCGAGCGTGATATCATCATCAACAATGTAGGTAGTATCAACCAGCGTACCGCTAATCTCGCCGGAAATATGAATTTGGGAATGGGTCACAAAAGGGAATAGCACAAGGAAGGTCAGGCAAATTAGAATCAATGGGAACCGTTGACGTATCATCTTGAGTCCTGCACAAAAAAATTGTTACATGAATTGATAATAAACTATGAAGGTAAAATCACATAATGCAACTCGTTTTGGAGCTATTGGAAAAATATTCTGTAATTTCGGATATTTAGCATTTTGTCCCCAGCAGTGTCATCCGCAACAACAACGGTATTCGTCAGTAATCGTAAAGCAAATACTTGCTAAATCAATCGTATAACTTTAGTACTTTCCAACTTGTAAACTTTCCAACTCAAAAAAGAAGGCCACCCAACAATCAGGCAGCCTTTCAATCACCATTCCGCTATTCTTGGGCAGCTACTCTTTTTTGTACCATTTCATGATCGCGTTCACGGTTGCCAGCAGAACCGGGTAGGCGATTGGCGAAGAAGTCAGTAGCGGGTGTGTGCCGATCTGCAGCATATCGATTTCCATGTCGGTCATTTTCTTGATAATCATGACTGCGAGCATGTTCACCAGTTCGCCAATGGAATCGCCGCCGGACATCTGGGCGCCGATCAGGGTATGGGAATTCTTTGCGAAAAGCAGCTTGATGTGCATCTTGGACGTTCCCGCCAGTTTCCCGGGGTGACGATCCATTGTGTCCGCAGTCCCTACGATATACTGAATACCCAGCTCTTTGGCGGCCTGTTCGGTTAGTCCGGTCGCACCGATGGCGAGGTTATTCACCTTGGTCGAGAAGGAACCGAGGGTGCCGTGATAGGACTTCAGTACGGAAATATTGTGCAGGTTGGACCCGGCGATCCGTCCCTGCGCCATCGCGGAGGACGCCAGCATGACACGGTCACGTTTGCCGTTGTAAAAATTGGAGTTCGCCGCGCAATCCCCGGCAGCGGAAATGTCCGGCTGCGAGGTGTGCATGTTCTCATCGACAATGATTCCGGCAAAGGGATCAATATCCACTCCGAACATCTCGGCAATCTTCAGGTTGGGTTTATACCCTACCGAGAGCACTACCAGGTCGGTGTCAATGGTTGAACCGTCCGTCAGGATCGCTCCGGTAACCATATCCTCACCGGTGAACTCCTTCACGCCAACGCCGGTCAGAATCTTTCCGCCGCAGCTTTCCAGTTCGCTCTTTACCGCGTCGCCGAACTCCGGGTCCGTGGTGGTGCCGAGCAGATGCGGCAGCATTTCCACCAGGGTAACGTCCTTGCCGGACCTCAGGCATTCATCCGCGACCTCAACCCCGATGTAACCACCGCCCACGATCAACGGCTTATTCGCGGCCAGGATCGCCTCACGGAAGGTCCGCAGGTAGTTGTGATCCTTGCGGATGAAATAGACACCCTGCTTGTCTGCGCCGGGAATCTTCGGCTCGACCGGGGAAGACCCTGTCGCAAGGATCGCCTTCTTGTAGCCATACTCGCTACCGTCCTCGAGGGTTACGGTATGATCGCCCGCCTGTACCACGTTGCCGATGATCAGTTCCACGTTGTTCTTTTCCAGCGGAACATCAGGCAGAATGTTCTCCTCCACCGCGTTCAAACGGCTCACGATGTACGGAATCCCACACGGAATCATCATGATATCTTCACGCCGGATCAAGCCGATGCTCAAGGATGGATCGGTGTTACGTGCGGAAATGGCCGACTGAATCCCCGCCGGACCGCCACCGATAACCAAAACGTCAAATGTCTTCATGTCCTTCACCCTTATGTCCCGGGAATAACTCCCGTAATAGTAAATGGATAAAACAACAATGCTACTTCTATAAATTACGGAAAACAGACATAGATAAGTGAAGATTTCTCCTGGAGGGAAAACGGAAGAAAGCAGTCTGTGATAAGGGTTTCAAGAATTCAGGTCTTGAAAATATTTGAACACTGTGAATTTTCGAGTTCCTGATCAGGAATTCATTTGTTGAGATTGTATGACTCGCCTGCAATTCGTTGGAGAAGCATGGTTCACGGAACTGCTCGGCAAAAACATTCAACAATAAAAACAATGCCCGTTTCACGATGCATCAACCGTGCGCATCATGAAACGGGCAAAAGACTTCAGTACTGTTCCTCTATTTGAGCAACACCATCTTCTTGACCTGAGAGTACTCACCTGCCTGGATAGCGTAGAAATAGACGCCGGAAGCAAAGGGGCTCATGTCAAGCATGACCTGGTGATATCCCGCGTTCATCGGCTTGTCCAGCAATGTCAAAACGCGCTGTCCTAGCAGGTTGTACACCTGCATTTTAACATGTGCATTTTGAGGTAGATCAAACCGAAGCGATGTTGCCGGGTTGAACGGATTCGGGTAGTTCTGATGCAATGCGAACTGTTTTGGCAAGGCAACTTCTTCCACATCAGAGCTTGTCTGGTGACGAAGCTGTGAAATCAATTCATGTGACCGTTGCAGGTATTCACCATAGGAGTGGGGTTGAATATCCCTGGCATAACCACCCGTAGCCTCTGTTTGACGATCACTCGACTTCGTTGGTGTAACCTCAGCCAAGCTACCACCTGGCACCGAAAGCTGCTCAAAATGGCCGTTTTGTATCAGGTAGATTCGTCCGGCATCAATGATTGCACAAATACTATCTTCGAAGCTGGAAGTAGGATCAAGGATTACACCTTCGTAAAAATCTATTGCGTCCTCATAATTTCCAAGTTCAGCGTTAAGCTGGGCTTTACAATGCAGCACTTCATGAGCAATGCGCTCATTCCTTGTAGAATCTGCCAGCCCCTGCAGGAATGTTATAAACATAGGAATATCGTTTTCGGCCTTGACCCAGCAATCCGTCAGTAATGAAACTGCGCCGATTCTGTTGTTGTCAAGCGTGTCTTCAAGGACAATATCCTCCAAATTCTCTATCGCAGTTGAGTAATCATCAATAGCTATTGCCGCCAGCGCCTGGTTCAGCATATCATCGTAAACAGAGAGTGTTCTGTACCCATCAGGCGACGCGACTGGCGCAATGAGGAAAGGATCAATCTCTAAAACGGTTGACCAGTTGTTGAACAAATTTGTTGGTATCGGTGAACTTGAACCCCAATAGTTATTTTTTAATGACACCGTGGATGGAGGAATACCTGTTGTTGTAAAGGCATAACCTACAGATGCCGGCCAAATATTGTTTTGACCATTTTTCATGTTTGGATATACTTTGCCTGCGATGCGCACCTGTGTCGAAGTGTCGTGGTTAGCGCCATTGCACTCCAACCAGTTATACGCACCATTACCAGCATCAGTCAAGTCCGGATAGCTATCGTTAATCAGCCACAGACCTTCATTGCCGCATTCCTCAATCTTGTTCCTTGCGATTACAGGATCCGAATCGTAAAGAAGAACACCTGTTGAATATCCGTAGATTGTATTTCTCTTCATGCTCCCTGACATACTGACAAATTCAATTGCAGTAGTTTCACATAGAGTTTCCACAGAATCTACATTACCAAAATAACAATTTTCGATATCCAACTCGCCATTAGCAGCATATAACGCTTGGTATAATCCTATAAACTTAGTATTTTCTATTTTACTTCCAAGTTTTGGTTTATAGAAATGCAGACCACAAGAATTTGTATCTGAATCTATTATAGTAGTTTCCTCTATTATTACCTTATTACTTATCCCTGAAGACATATTTACAGCTATATTCGCTCCTTCTATAATCGTATTCCTTATTATAACATTTCCTCTTTTTATATTAACACCCATATTTGCCTTTTGTATTACTATATTTTCTATATTAACACTATCTATATCTGTATCAATAGTTATCGTTATTCCTTTTTCCCCTTCTGTTCTATTCTTTACTATTATAATATTATCTGGCTTCATTGAAGAGGGGCCCAAAAACTGGACAGTAGTTTAGTTGATGGTTCCGCCCTACATTGAAGGACCGTAGGTTCTTCGGAAGGAGCGGAAGATGAAGCGATCCCGCAGAAAGTTAACCGCGCAGTTCAAGGCATCGGTAGCGCTTGCCGCCGTCAAGGGTGACAAGACGATTTCGGAACTGGCCTCGCAGTTCGATGTTCACCCCAACCAGATCGTACAATGGAAGAAGCAGTTGCTTGAGCAGGCGGAAGGTCTTTTCGCTGGCAAGCGTGGTGTGCATCAGGATGATACCGCCGCAGAGATCAAGGAGCTGCATGCCAAGATCGGTCAGTTGACGATGGAACGTGATTTTTTATCACGTGTGCTCGGACCTGGGGCAAGGCCGAGCGTAAAACGATGATCACGCCCACCGAGACACTCCCGGTCACGAAGCAGTGTGCCTTGCTGTCTGTTCCTCGATCAACGGCGTATTACAGGCCGAAACCGTTGAAGGAGCGAGATTTGACGCTGTTGCGCCGGTTGGATGAGTTGCACTTGGTTTATCCTTTCGCGGGGTCACGGATGTTGCGTGACCTGTTGCGTGGCGAAGGTTACAAGATCTGTCGGAAGAAGGTGCGTCGTCTGATGCGTATCCTGGGGATCTATACGGTGTATCCGAAGAAGAAACGCACCAGTCACCCCGCACCGGGACATACGATCTTTCCCTACCTGTTGCGTGGGTTGACGATTGACCGTCCCAATCAGGTTTGGTGTACTGATATCACGTACATTCCGCTTGCACGAGGCTTCGGATATTTGGTGGCGATCATGGATTGGCACAGCCGTAAAGTGCTGTCCTGGCGGCTGAGCAACACGATGGATCACCTGTTTTGCGTGGACGCGTTGAACGAAGCGTTGGCGAAATATGGCGCACCGGAAATTTTCAATACTGATCAGGGCGCACAGTTTACCAGCGTGGCGTTTACGTCACGGTTGCAGGATGAAGGGATTAAGATCAGCATGGACGGCAAAGGCCGCTGGGTAGACAATCGGTTCATCGAGCGTCTGTGGCGATCCCTGAAACATGAGGATGTGTATCTGAAATGTTACGAGACCTTGCGTGAGGCAGAAAAGGGTATTGGAGAGTATTTTACATTCTACAACGAAAAGCGACCTCACCAGGCGCTGAACAGTCAAACACCAGATCAAGTATACTGGCAAACACAACGAACAGAAGCAGCATGACCCAAACAGGAACCATCACTTAAAACTGATAAATACATGTCCAAACTACGGGGGCCTCTTCAATCATATGCATCATTTTTTTCTACTCTAACACCTGCGTTTATAGTAAGTGTTGCGTTATTGGACACAATTATATCATTATCCAAAAACACATCATCATCCCATACGGTATCCGTTGTTATGTTTTGCGCGTTGATATCACTAATTAACAACACCAAATACGCAGAAATTAAAACAACAGAGTATTTCCTCATTGTATTAATCATCGTTGTAACCCTTTCTTTTATCATGTATACCCATGTTTTCTATCTTAACACACTATTTGTTGCAGTACCTTACCATTTACTCACACAGTCAACACCCCCATTACTCTAAAATATATCATTTTGTTATTACTAATTTACTATTATATAATACACCATTAACCTTATATGACAATATATAATATCCTGAAGATAATTTACTAACATCTATTGACATCATATTACTATAGCCACCATTGTATATTTCTATCAATTGCCCATTAATATTATAGAGTCGACATTCACCTATCGTATTTACAACATTTGTTGATATACTTATATTGTTATTGGTAGGATTAGGATACAATGATAATGCAATATTGTTTATAATATTCTCATTGTCATATTTACTTATATTATTATATGAGTACGATATTGCACCAATATCAACTACACTACCGTCTGGATCTGTTGGATAACTTGGATCACCGGCATCAATACAAGGAGATTCTTGCAATGGTGTTAAAAAATTATTATTATCTAAAGAAAGTAACGGATTAGTAAATATATTATTATAATAATCGCACGAATCACCATTACTGTTAACATAATCTTGATATCCAAATATTCCGTCATTTAAATTTGATATATCATTTGCATAGAAACATGAATAAAACACATTACTGTTATAAGCAGATGTATAAAATTGCATATGTGAATTATTGAAAAATATACTATTTATTATATTTACGCTATAAGCAAATACACCACCAACACGATTACTTGCTTGATTATTATAAAATGTGGAATTTACTATATTGCCATTACTACTAAAATTAGTATTAATACAACCATAAGTGTTACCAGAAACATTATTATTTAGAATGCTATTCATTATTGTATAATAACAATATTGTAAAGAAATGATAGAACCAGTGCTATCGCAATAGTTACCAGAAATAATACAACTATCAATCAATAAATTGGAATCAATGGCATATAATACACTGTTATTATTATGAAAATGACAGTACTTTATTATTGAAGTGTCATCTACAACACTAATCATCTTAATAGGTATTGCGATATTGCTTTTAAAAACATTATTATATAGGAATATATTTCTTGAGTTATTATAACATATACATGAACTACTATTATACCTGATGTTGTTGTTAAAAGAAAAACGAGAGTGACTTATTTCTGGTGCTAATGAGTATAATGAAGATATGCTAGTGTTATTGGAATATAAAAAAATACAAAATGAAAATTGAGACTGAAATAGATCATATGTGGTATTTGTAAATATTATTCCTGGCCAACCTAGAGTAATATCTACTGCTGTAAATAGGATACTATCTAAACTTGTGCCATGAGCAATAAGAACCGCTTCGTTAATTAAAAAATAAGCTTCTGAAGTAAAATACAAGCTACAACCTGGGCTTATCATAAGTGTATCATGCCAAGAAATGCTAATAGTACTATCAACCACATAAATAGTATCCGTTAAAACACCACTGATTTCGCCAGATATGTGAATTTGGGAGTAAAGCCTTAGGGGAAGGATAATGAATAACAATATAAGGCTAGCAATGAATGTAAGCAGTTTTTTGCGCATGATTGGGAGTCCTATGGTACAAAGTAAAAATTGCATTTAGGACAGAAAAAAATAAGTTGCATCTGTATTTTGATTTTAATTCTAGTGTACAGCTTGCGTATCCTGATAGAAAATGAGCCGGTCTGTCCTCCTATGACGCACATGAAAAGAGCATCATCGGGATTTCTCTCAGCAAAATGCAAATTTGTATGACAAAGCATTGATATCACCTGTCTAAGCAATTGTGTCCGTCAGGTAAATGCTACTAGGGCAAATACCCAAGGCGTGTTTCGCCAACGTCCTAACCTGCTTTTAAAGCTTTTGTTCAGATGTCAACAGTCTGACTATTACAGTCCGACTATCATTGTATGTACTGTATATAAGAAGCATGTACTAAAATTGTTATTAAATTGGAAAGAAGAATTGCAGACTGCAACTCAAAACAGAGTCGTCTGAAAGATAAATGAAATTTTTGGGTATTTGGTGTTTTGTGACATCTTCACATAACTGTATATTTCAAATCTTATTACAGGTATAAATCCACCTAAAAAATTAATTATATTACATTTACAGAAATACTTTTTGCATACCTTAGAATGATGTAATATAGCCATTGTCAAGGATTGGCAGGATTGCTTTGCTCATTAGCGTGATACGCAAGAAAATGAAAATATTTCTCACATGACGGAGCAATTTCGGAAATCTAATATATACGTCACTAACCTTTTGATACCGGACTGACA
Source organism: bacterium (assembly GCA_963669175.1). Classification (GTDB taxonomy): domain Bacteria; phylum Electryoneota; class Electryoneia; order Electryoneales; family Electryoneaceae. The sequence continues at coordinate 2,313,898 of OY769902.1, read as the reverse complement.
AGCAGTCGGGCAAAAAACTTTCGGTCGAAATACTATACAGCAAATTCATTCCATCCCCCTCAATACCTTTGCCTGTCCCCTGTTGAACCCCTACCTTTGCTGTGTTTGTACACTGCGTGCCCAAGAGCAAAGCAGGACAGCTTTTCGGGAACACCATACCACCCAGCATCAGGAGTGAACCGATGGAACGTACCGCCTACGAAGAACTTGTCGCCTATGCCAAACGGATGGGCTTGTTGTCCAGCATTTCGGAATTGCTGGGATGGGACGAGAACGTGTACCTGCCCGAGGGTGGCGCAGAATATCGTGGGGAACAGGCCGCCTATCTGGCAGGATTGCGTCATGAGCAGGCCACAGCTCCAAAGTTGGGCGAACTTCTGGACAAGGCCGCCGAGGAATGCAAGGATCTTGATCCGTTATCCCCGGAAGTGGTCAATATCCGTGAGCTGAAGCGTGACTACGAACGCGCTACCAAGCTGCCTCAGGAACTGGTGGAACGAATCAGCAAGACGCATTCGATCAGCTACCAGGCGTGGGTGCAGGCTCGCAAGAATGAAAATTTCGCCGAGTTCGAACCACACTTGAAGGAGGTTTTCAGCCTGGCGCGTGAAGTGGCGGATTGTTACGGTTACGAGGATGATCCTTACGACGCCCTGCTGGAAGAATACGAACCGTGTGCCCGTAGCGCTCAGATTGTTCCGCTGTTGCAGGACTTGCGTGAAAAGCTGGTTCCCCTGGTTGAAAAGGCGGTAAACAGCCCGAAGCAGCCGGATCAGGGCATCATGCGTCGCTTCTATCCCAAGGATCAGCAGGAAGAATTCGCCAAGCAGGTGGTCGCGCAGTTCGGCTTCAATTTCACCAACGGCCGTCTCGATCCGACCGTACACCCGTTCTGTATCACCCCCGGTCCGCAGGATGTCCGCATCACCACCCGTTACGACGAGAACTGGTTTCCGGGTTCCTTCTTTAGCGTCCTGCATGAGGGCGGACACGGCATGTACGAACAAGGCGCCCTGATTGAACACTTCGGGCTGCCCATCGGAACAGCGGTCTCGCTGGGCGTGCATGAGTCCCAGTCACGGATGTGGGAGAACATGGTTGGACGCTCCCGCAGTTTCTGGCAGTACTGGTATCCGAAAGCCCAGGAAACCTTTGAAGCGTTGAAAGATGTATCGTTTGATGATTTTTATTTTGCCATCAATACAGTTCGTCCCTCGTTTATCCGTGTGGAAGCGGACGAAGTGACGTATAACCTGCATATCCTGCTACGTGCCGAGCTGGAACGCGCCATCCTGCATGGCGACCTAGCTCCAGCCGACCTGCCGGGCGCATGGAACGAGAAAGTTAAAACGTATTTCGGACTGGATGTCCCGAACCATGCCAAGGGCTGTTTGCAGGATGTACACTGGAGCATAGGCCTGGTCGGCTACTTCCCCACATATTCACTTGGAAATATTTACTCGGCACAACTGTTTGCTGCGGCGGACAAGGCGACCGGCGGTCTGGACAACGCTTTCAGCAAAGGCGAATACGCACCACTGCTGGACTGGCTGCATGAGAATGTGCATCATCATGGACGCCGTTATGCCCCTGCGGACCTGGTCAAGCAGGCTACGGGTGCAAAACCGGATGCGGGCCATTTGATTGCATACCTGTCAAAGAAGGTAGACGAGCTGTACTGATGATCGTATGTTAATCCAGGGAATCGTCACATCATGTCATCCCCGAGCCTGACCGGGGATCTGGTGGACGCGATATGTCATCGCCGAGCTTGACCGGGGATCTCGTGGACGCGATATGTCATCCCCGAGCTTGACCGGGGATCTCGTGGACGCGATATGTCATCCCCGAGCCTGACCGGGGATCTGGTGATTTGACAAGACCTTTTGAAAGTCTGCGGGGGCGACTTCATGCTTTTAAGTCCATGTAAACCTGTTGTCGAGAAAAAACCCGACAACCTCGTCTACGGCCTGGATGATAAACCACCTTTGACGGTTTCCCTGATCCTTGCGTTGCAGCACATTATCATCATATTCATCGGCGTGATGTTCCCGGTACTGATTATTCACCAGCTTGGTGACAGCATTTCTCAAGAAACCGGGCAAGCTATTATCAGCATGAGCCTGATTGCCGGCGGCGTTATTACCATTATCCAGGCACGTGGCATCGGCCCTTACGGTTCAGGATATCTTTGCCCCTCAGTCTGCGGTCCGTCTTACCTGAGTGCTTCGATGCAATCTATTGCGGTTGGGGGACTTCCGGTTATGTTCGGCATGACCTTCTTCGTGGGCTTGGTGGAATCTTCCCTTGCGCCTCTCATCAAGAAAATGCGCTTCCTGTTCCCTGCTGAAGTAACCGGGTTGGTTGTCGCCCTGGTTGGAATTGTCGTTGTCCCTATCGCGGTGAAAAACCTGCTGGGCTACCATGTAGAGAACGGTGAAAGCCTGATCATCTACAAGGACATGTTCATCGGTATGCTTGCCCTGGCAGTGATGATCGGGATAAACGTGTACTCCAAAGGTAAACTGAGGCTTTTTGCCATCCTGACCGGGATTGTTACTGGTTTCGTAGCAAGCTCCCTGCTTGGAGTTATCGCTCCAGCCGATTGGGAATCAGTGAGCGAAGCAAGCTGGTTTACTTTGCCAAGCATGACCCATATGAGCTGGAAATTTGAACCGACCCTGATTGTTCCCTTCACCATAGCAGCTCTTTGTTCCACGCTTAAATCGGTCGGTGACCTGGCAACGTGCCAGAAAATCAACGATGCCAAATGGCTTCGTCCGGACATGAACAATATCTCAAGGGGAATATTCGCAGACAGTCTCGGCGGGATTTTATCTGGGGCGCTGGGTGCATTCGGACAGTCAACCAGTTCTTCCAATATCGGTATGGCCATAGCGACAAATTCTACCAGTCGTGTCCTGGCCTACTTCATAGGCAGCATGCTGATCATGCTGGCGTTTTTACCCAAGTTGTCCCAACTCTTTATCATTATTCCTCAACCTGTCTTGGGCGCTACCCTGATTTTTGTAGTAAGCTTCATGATCGTTACCGGTTTTCAGCTTGCGATGTCACGCATGCTGGATGCACGCAAGACCTTTGTAATTGGTATTTCGGTGGTCTTCGGTCTGAGTGCTGATATGCTGCCTCATGTATACGATCATTTCCACCCCTGGATCGCCCCGGTTTTCAGTTCATCTCTATCCCTTGGCACAGTTACGGCTGTCATATTAAACCTCATTTTCCGTATCGGGATCAAGAAGACAGTCCATTTTGAGTTGCCTCTCGGTCCCGATGCTCCTGATTTCATTAACAATACTATGAAAAAATATGGCGGCGCGTGGGGAGCAAGACCGGATGTTATCGGCAAAGCGACTGCCGCCATAACGGAGTTGGCTGACCTGCTGGAGAATAAAAAGCATGTCAGCAGTAATAGGATTAACGCATCAGCCAGTTTTGACGAGTACAACCTGAGGATGATCTTCGATTATAGCGGCACCTTGCCAAAACTTCCAGCAACGGCGCCGGATATCTCAACTCTTATGGCCGGTGATTGTGAGATCTCCAGCTTGACCGGTTTTCTGGTTTCTCAACAGGTAGATGAAATATCACTGGAGCAGAAGGGCAATAGAGGTTACATTACCATGCGCTGGGATCATTAACCGGTTTTTGTAATCTTCAGCGAATCCGAAGGGGGAAAGTCATGCGAGCGGCGACAATCGTTATCACACTTATTTTCACTGGATTGCTCCTGTTCACAGGATGCGGCACGGAAAAGAAACAGAGTAAAACTGTTTCGCAGACGCCGATATTGGATCAGGATGCAGCTCAGAAACAACTGGAAAGTCTCCCGGACAGCACCATCCAGCATGTCAACCGGTTTGCCTATACAACATTCAAACAACTCTGCCTGGACCACCCGGAAGAGAATGCCGTCTTTTCTCCGTCAGGGCTCTACACGGCCCTGACCATGGCTTATTACGGTTCAGGTTTTGACACCAAGCAGCAGTTTGAAAAAACCATGCTGTTGGACACTACTCTCAGTTCCGATTCCTTCAATGTCCACGCCCGTGAATTGACTCGCTACCTGTTCGCTCGTGAAGATCTGATCTCCATGGAGAACACGATGAAGGTCGGTGAACGTATCATGATTATGCGAGCGTTTGAAGACCTGATGGAACGTGTCTATGATGTACGCATCTCGAAATACCCCGATGAATCCCTGGTCCTGCAGAACAACCTGATGTTTAAAGGCTTCTGGCAGGAGACATTTGACAAGAGTAAGACGGTCGAGGGTGAGTTTCACATTTCACCGGATTCAACGATTTCCATCCCCATGATGCACCGTCTGCTTTCGGATGAAACTCCGGTCTATTATCATGAAACCGAGATTTTTCAGTCTGTTATGCTGGAATTCAATTTCAACGGGAATTTCGGCGCCAGCATGATCATCATTCTTCCCAATGAGGGTCAGCATCCAGATTCCCTGCTGAAATTTGATCTTGGAGAAGTCTTCTCACTGGCGTATTTCCAGCCGGCAGTCGGCGAACTTATTCTGCCTCGCATGACCTTTGCGGAAAAACAGGTTCTGAACAGTACTCTCGCATCTTGCGGGTTGGAGCGTCCTTTTACCGTACTTGCCGAATTCCCGCATATTACCGATATGGACCTGATGATCTCCGAGGTCAGGCAGGCAATTGAGTTGACTATCAACGAAGAAGGTGTTGAAGCGGAAGCGACAACAGAGGTCGAAATGAAGGCAGCCTCGGAAAAACGGCAGGCTATGCCCGCAATCAATTTCGATGTCAACCGTCCTTTCCTCTTCGCCATTGTGGATCAACCGACAGAAATGATCCTGTTTATGGGAAAGGTGTATAATCCTGTAGTAAATGAATCTGCAGAATAACGGATTGAACCGTAACAAACGAACCGACAGGAGTGTTCGATGCGATACTTTTTTACCCTGCTACTGACCACAGCATTTTCCCTGGCACTTTTCGGATGTGCCGGGCCAAAACATGAACAGGGACCGATCCAGAAAAAGAAACCTGATCTTTCTCACCAGGAGTCAGGTAAACGTGAAGCAATCCCCCCCGCAGACAAAGCAGAGCCCTTGCCCAATAAAGAGCTGCGTCGCTATACCATGGACATCAGTCCCGGTTTTATCTATCAGGCCAACCAGTTCGCTTATGACACTTTCAAGGATGTCTACGCACAGGAAAAAGAAGGCAACATCGTTTATTCACCCATAAGTCTTTTTATCGCCATGGGCATGGCCTATAACGGGGCAGACGCCGAGACGAAACAGGCTTTCGAAAAGGTGATGGGCATTCCTTCCGGCAAGGAGTTCAATGGCCAGGTCGAAGCTGTGCTGGAATATGTACGTGGACGTTCTGACCTGATGGGCATCGAGAACCAGATTGAGGCCGGCGTACCCCTGCTGCAAAGCTATATGGATGCTATGCAAGCTGATTTTCATGCCGAATTTGTTGAAGCGGAACAACCCGGCGTTGTGGTGCTTCGCAATATCACTGAGTTTGATGGGGACTGGGTGACTCCATTCGATCAAAACATGACCAATGCTGCCACCTTTTACACGGAAGATGGACAGTCCATCCAGACAGATATGATGTTTCGTCCGGTATCCGGCAAATATCCTTTCATCAACGAAGCAGATCTGCACGCAACTATCCTGATTTACAGCAGTAACGAAGAATTCTCGGCGCATATGTATGTCTTCGTCCCGCAAAACCACGGTCTCGATGGTTTCGTTCGCGCTTTGAATCCGGAAGTTGCGGATGCAAAACAGTTCACCCACGGCGCAGGCTCGATTCGTTTACCGAAATGGGAAAACAAAATAGAAATCTCTCTGAACAACATTCTCAAGAACAAAGGTTTAAGCGTAGCCTTTTCCGGGGATGCCAACTTCAGCAAGATGTCAGATACTCATTTAATCGTGGCGCAGGTACTGCAAAAAGCAAACATATCTGTTGATGAAGAAGGGACAGAAGCCAAGGCAGTAACAGAAATCTCCATGGTAACCAGTGTGCCACCCTCTGATGGGCCACGGTTCGATTTTGCTGCTGATGAACCATTTTTCTACATGATTGTTGATAAACCGACTGATCTGATCCTGTTCATGGGTGTCGTTCGTAACCCGATACTGGCGGAGTAAATCCGAATGCAGATACGGCTGTTCATCCTGATGCTCCTGCTTGTTTCACCGGTTTTAGTCCTGGCGCAGGAGCATTTTGCCCCGGTAGAACCGACCGGACAGCCGTACTCTGTGATCATCGATTCCGCCTTGTTTAACGGCGAGATTCTCGGTGAGGGGGATGAAATCGGGCTGTTTGACGGCGACCTGTGTGTCGGCGCTGATATAGCTCCAGCCAACTATGATGATTGGCCGATCAATGTGCATGCGTGGCGGGAAGATGTCGGGCATGAACTGCCGGGATTTACTTCCGGTCATACCATCGAGTTCCGGGTTTGGGACAGCGCTACGGAACAGGAAGTTATCGCCGAAGCCACACTTACAACCGGAAACGGCACCTTTGGCGCTAATCCGTACACTCTCGCATGGCTACAATCAGGACCAGGCGATCTTCCCAGCGCTTTCAGCCTTGTCACCCCGGCGGATAGTTCGTGGCATGACTCCCTGACCATAGCCCTCGCCTGGACAGCAGCGGAAGATCCCGGCGAGACCATTTCCTATTCCCTGTATGTTGGTCCGGACTCACTGGAACATTTACCACTCGAGACCCAGGGAATGGAATTCACCGGTTACAACATCCAGGTTGAGGACAACACGAGCTATCGTTGGACTGTACGTGCAGTAGATGAGAATTCCGGCGGACGTTGGGCGGAGGGAATCTGGCGCTTTCAGGTCAGCGTTCCGGAACCACCTCCTCCCTTTAACCTTATTGCACCTGGAAATAATACCCGCTTTGCCTGGAGTGCCATCGACAGCGTGGGATTTGCCTGGCAGAGCGCTCCCGATCCAGACCCCGGTGACACCACCAGGTATTCCCTGTACCTGGCAGTCGATGGTGCAGAAAACCAGGGACCGGACCTTGCTTATACGGTGGAAAACCTCCGTTCCCCATCCACATCACTGACCGATCTGGCAGAATGGCTGGCCTCTTATTCGGATGCAGATTCCGTAGAGGTTGACTGGTTCGTTAAAGCTATTTCCGGACCGGACAGTATCGTCAGTACAGAGACTTATACGTTCACCGTACGTGGTTTAAGCGTGTTTGCTGATCAAACACTGGGATTGCCTTCGGATCTTGCGATTGATGCCTGGCCCAACCCATTCAACTCACAGCTCCACCTGCGAATCTCGATCCCCGATGGACAACCTGTAACCCTGACCATGTATAATTCGCTTGGACAGGAAGTTCTTTCAGAGCATTGGGAAGCAGGAGTCCGAACCGCAACAGAACTAGCCATCAACGCATCCGAGCTCGCATCCGGCGCCTATCTGCTCCGGGTACAGGGGGCGACCTCTTCTATCAGCCGTCGAGTCCAACTAATAAAATGAAGCCTATAGGTTGATTTACGCCGATCAATCCACAAACTCTTTTCCAGCCAGCGACTGCCCCTGTTTGACGAGGACACAGGGGTAAATCATACAACAAAACCGATTCACTTGCACAGCACGCACACTAGCAATATTTTCCAACACATCCAACACTACTCCCCACAAAAGCAAGAACCTTGTAATCCGTGACTCATTCTGCAAATAAACCCACACTTCAGGCTTGTGTTCGAATTTTTTTATAGCGATATTATCTATAGCATTTCGAGGATTGTTAAGATCAAGCAAGACTACAGTAGCATTTTTTTCTAGAACTATGGACGAAAAACGACACATACTGCCAGAGCTTTCCAGGAAGCTCTACACAACTCTCTTTCCGGAGATTCCTGAAAGCGAACGTGAAGCTTTCAGGAAAAACCTGGCACGTGAAAACGCACAGCGTCTCCCGCTGATCACCGGTATCCTGCTATTGGTAGGCATCTTCCTGCTCGTATCCGATGTCTATCTTTCTGATGTCTACAGTACGATTACAGGCTATGATCTGTTTTTTACGATCGACTCTGTCTTTCTGGCAATCATTGTTGTGCAGTTTACCCTGTCAATCCTTCTGAATCCGTCATCCAAAGAAAGCGTCTCAAAGCTTCACCAGTCCACATTTGTGATTGGCGCTTTTTTCTTCGTCGGTTGGGCCGGAATTGTCTCAGGCATTGAACATGTATCAGGGCAGGGTCTGGCTACACTTGTCCTTGCCTGTTTCTATACGGGAGCGCTTGCGTATTTTTCCAACCTGACTATTCTGCTGGTATTCAGTTTTGGCATCATCACCCTGGGAATCACCGGCACAGTTTTGAATCCGGATTCCGTAGACCTGATGTTGAAGCAGTATTACGTTATCCCTTCCATGACGATGGCGTGGTTCATTTCAAGGCTGTTGTATCGGAATCGTGCGCTCCTGTTCCTGAAACAGCATACCCTTGAAGTCGCGAATATGAAGCTGGAACGTGAAATTGAGGAACGCCGCCAGACAGAAGCCAGACTGGAAGAAGTAAAAGCGGAACTGGAAGAGAGTATTCTTCGACGCAACGAGGATCTGGCAAATACTCGTATTGAATTGAATGAAGAAATCCGACGGTTCCGTGAATCTGAAACAAAAAGACGCGAACTGAACCATCAATTGGAGCGTGCCCAACGGATGGAGGCGGTCGGACGTTTGGCTGGGGGGATCGCCCACGACTTCAACAACCTTCTCACGACTATCATCGGATCGGCTGAAGTCGCTCATGTCAGGGCCGAAAACGATGATAAGGTTCAGAAGCCTATTGATGACATCCTTGATACCGCCATGCATGCGGCTGAACTCACTCGGCAGCTATTGACATTCAGCCGTAGACAAGCCTCCAAGCCATCTATAGTAAACCTGTCCCAGGTAGTGGAAAACCTGGAGAGGTTACTAACACGCATTATTGGGGAAGATATCAAGCTGAAAACAGAACTGGATTCATCCGTTTGGTCGGTCAAAGCTGATCCGGTGCAGCTTGAGCAGGTGATCGTGAATCTTGCTGTCAACGCTCGCGACGCCATGCCCAATGGCGGGACTGTAACCATCAGTGTCCACAATCGCATCCTGTCCAAGGAAGATGCTACTCTTGAACTGGATGCTGGCGACTATGTCAGTCTGAGTGTGCGTGATACCGGCATCGGTATTGATGATAGCGTACGTGATCAGATTTTTGATCCTTTCTTCACCACGAAGGAAGAAGGCAAAGGTACCGGGCTGGGATTATCAACCGTTTATGGCATTGTCAAACAGAGCAAAGGCGAAATTCTTGTGCATTCCCTTCAAGGAAAGGGAACCACTTTTCATGTCCTGCTCCCCCGCGCGTTGGACAAAGAAATCATCAAGAGCAACATGGCTGAAAATGATGGCATTCCTACCGGAACTGAAACCATCCTTGTTGTCGAAGATGAAGACTCCGTCCGCGCAATGATCAGAAAAACGCTGACACGGTTTGGATATCGAGTCGAGCAGGCATCTGATGGATTGGATGCGCTTAGTAAGCTTCAAAGAAGTGGATGTAAACCGGATCTGATGCTTACGGATATTGTCATGCCTGAGATCGATGGCATTGAAGCAGCACAACGAGCACGTGAGATCTGTCCCAAGCTGAAAATCATTTTCATGACAGGTTACAGCCACGATTTTGATAAACAACTGCTGGAAACCGGGTTTGTCCATAAACGCATTATTCTCAGGAAACCCTTCCTGCCCCGTACCCTCGGCCAGGTGATCCGCGAAGTTCTGGATAATAAAACAACTGTTCAGGTGGATGAAAATTTGAAGTAAATTGTGCTCGCACTCTTTTACCGCGTGGAAACTGCGTTTCATTACCCCTATTTTACTCCTGAAGTGAAACCTTCGTGGAGATCACAGGATCATGGGACGCGCGCTGAAAGCTACAAGTGTCATTGTCTTCGTCATGGTAATAATCATCCTGGTTATAACTCTTCCGATACTCTACGGGGAACTGGACAAGTTATCCGATCTGAGCGTTGACCAGGCAATGGAATATACCGGCGATCTCTATTACAGTACGCAACAATACCTGGCGCATCATCGCGTTGATCCTCCCACCCACGACCTGCTCGTGGAACTGCATTACCTGGAACCTGATTCTGTTCTCTTGATGCAATGGGAGTTCTCGATCTACTGGCCGGACAGCATCGTAGCAGTCTCTTTGAACGCCATGCCCGGCGGCAGAGGACAACGCCTTCTCTATGACATCGAACAGGATGAGTTTTACGGATTCAGTCTTCCCTCTGTTGGCCTTCCCTCTACATTTCGTTGATATACTCCGGAGTAAAAGCAGTTTTTCGCTTTTCTTCATGGCTACTCTTGATTTCCAGTTACTATTACTGCACATTTGTGTAGTCTACTAAAAAACCAAGCAACCGGGAGAAAATATGTACGCGAAACGATTCTGGCTCGCACTGGTGTTCGGAACCGTTGCGGGTGTTATCTGCGGGTGGGGAGGTTATGACAATACCCCCGAGGATATTCGCATGCTGACCTTTGTCAGCGCTTTACTGAACCGGATGTTTATCGGCTTTGTCATCGGTATCTCCGCCTGGAAGATGCAATGGGCTTTGCACGGTGTCGTCATGGGATTCCTTGGCAGCCTGCCCCTTGCCCTTCCCCTGATCTGGACCGGTGAAGGCGGTTTTGCGGTGGCCGGGATTTATATCCTCGCTGGCATTGTCTGGGGTCTGCTGATCGAATTGGGAACATCGGTCATTTTCAAGGCGCGACAACAATAAGTGTTGTTTCATATCCCTAGCCCGAATATTTCACCAATGCAATTTCAAATTTGGTATTTGATGGAATGGCCAGTACAAGAACCACGGCAGTGGTTCTCTGTATTAGCCCACCGTCCAGCGCCGTCTGTTTGGCGCTCACGGTGGGAATAGGATGTACGCTACTTGCCAACCCCGGCAGCGGGTTGCCTGAATATTTCCACTGTATACTTTTGATAATTATCAGGTTACTCCTTACGGAGTAAATATATGGTGCGCATTATCTCCCCGGGTAGCCGCCAAACTAACGGCGGCTGCCCGGGGCTAATACAGGTTGCCCCTGCCGGGGCGGTTGCCGATTCTCAGCCTATTTTGCCAGCGAAACAGGGAATAGACACGCAAAGGGATACCGGAGCAAACTGTCCCCTGAAAAATGCTGTATGAATCAGTTGTATTGTGTTGATATGAACTGTGTTAAGATGAATATCCATGTTCCGTTCATGAAATATTCGGGCTAGTCGTGCCTGCGATGGAATTCTGGACCAGTGCTTCCACAAGTAGGGATAAACATTTGGAAACATTGTGCATCCAAAGAATAAACAAACTCAATTTCTTCTTCCGGGAGGGCACATGCAGGCTGCTAACGCTATAACAATTGGTACGTTACAGGTGAAGAACCGGCTCTGGATGGCGCCGGTAAAAACGGGTTACGGCACCCCGGCGGGCGACACGACCCCTCAAACCCTGGCTTATTTCGAGAGACGGGCTCGTGGAGGAGCCGGTGCCATTATCTCTGAACCGATAGCCGTTGATCGACGAGGACGTGAGCATCCCAAACAGCTCGGCGCTGAATCGGATGAACGTATCGACAGCTTGCGCAACCTTGCCGACGTAATCCACAAGGGTGGAGCGGTAGCAATAGCTCATCTCAATCATGCCGGACGTGCTGCCAATCCCAAAGCAGCCGGAGCGCCTGCCGAGGCTCCCTCCCCGGTTCCTTGCCCTTCCACCGGTCAGACACCGGAAGAACTCAGCCTTGAACGCATCGCTGAAATCGTGCAGGCGTTCGGAAATGCGGCAAAGCGTGTGCAATCGGCCGGGTTTGATGCTATCGAAATCCAGTTCGGGCTGGGCTACCTGGTCAGCCAGTTCTGGTCGCTACGCACCAACAAGCGTACGGATGCCTATGGCGGCACACCGGAGAATCGTCAGCGTTTCGGTAAGGAAGTGTTGCAGGCAATCCGTAAGATGGTCGGCACTGACTTTCCCATCATTGCACGCATTTCCGCTTCCGAACAAGTTGAGGGCGGTCTGACGCTGGACGACGCCAAACAGATGGCAGCGTTTCTGGAAGCAGAAGGTGTCAGCGCATTGCACGTTGTCACCGGGTCCGCCTGCGATACCCCGCCCTGGTACTACCAGCACATGGCCTTGCCCGCCGGGAAAAACGAAGAACTCTGCGCCGCAATAAAGCAGTCAACAAAGCTGCCGGTTATTGTGGCGGGACGTATGGGTGATCCGGACAAGATTGAGGAGACACTGGCTTCCGGAGCAGCAGATGCGGTTGCCCTGGGACGCGCGCTGGTCGCTGATCCGGACCTCCCAGATAAAATGCTGGCAAACCGTGACGAAGAAATAGCCTATTGCGGCCATTGCCTGCAAGGCTGTTTGTTGAAAGTAAAGACAGGCGTTGGCATCGGTTGCATTATCAATCCGGAAGTCGGCGCTGAAGGTCGTGTACAGGAAGCCCCCTCAACGAAAAAGCAAATCGTTGTAATCGGTGGTGGTCCGGCCGGTTTACAGGCAGCGCTTACAGCTTCACAACGTGGCCATCGTGTGACCCTGTTTGAGGCGCGTGATCATCTCGGCGGTCAGTTCGAGCTGGCATTCCTGGTGCCGGGCAAGGAACGGATGCATCGGCCCTTCAGTTACCTGGTAAACGCGGCAGAACGTGCGAATATCACCCTCCATAAGAACACCAAAGCGGACCTGAAACGGATTATAAATGAACGTCCGGACGAAGTTATCCTGGCAACCGGTTCTCAACCACGCCTGATCTCAGTGGATGGCTTGGACCGTATCCTGACCGGTGAGGATATCCTGACGGAACGGCATGATCCGGGTGAACGTGTGCTTATTGTCGGTGGCGGGCTGGTCGGTGTGGAATCCGCGGAATTCCTGCTCAAGGCGGGCAAAACCCCGGTCATAGTCGAAATGCTGGAAGAGATCGCACGTGACATGGAACCGGTCAGCCGAAAACTGGCGATGAAGCAACTGACCGCTGCGAAAGTGGAGATTCATACGGACACCAGGCTGGTCTACATGCGTGATGGTATGGCGACCATTGAATCGCGCGGGCAACGTAGTGAGATCGGTCCGTTTGATTCGGTGGTCGCAGCGGTTGGAGCCAGCCCGGTTGATGAGTTGAGCGCTGTGCTGCGTGAGCACGGCATCTCGGTGCAGGTCGTTGGGGATGCTTCCCAACCGCGCCAGATCTACGATGCGGTCAAGGAAGGCTGGAAAGCTGCGATGACGGTCTGATCAGCCCTGTTTCAAATACTTCATTTGATGAGAATGATTTTCCGTGTATGTTCTTTGCGACCAACGCTTATTTGCATAAAATATGTCCCCGAAGCAAGATTATTTAAATCGTAATTCAGCAGGTTTATGCCCCTGTTGAAGGCTCTGCCTTGCTCTGAAAGAACTTCTCGCCCCTCAATGTCGAATATCTTTATATCACCCCGGGCGTACTCATCAAGATTGAAATACACCTTTACAGCCGAATTGGTTGGGTTGGGAAAGACTTCCATTTCTCCAAAACCAGCGGGAATCGCTCGTAATGGATGGTTTTCTACGGCTAAATCATTCGTGGATATCCAAACCACCCCGATATCCGAGGATGCCCAAACACGATCATATTCTCTATGATAATAGAGGTTGCTGATGCTGCCGTGATCGATATCCGAGTGCAGAAACTCAACGGTGCGCTGATCCCACGTATACCCGCCATCATTTGAGACGTAAAAGGAATCAGTACTTGTAACCGGGTAGACCAAGAAGGTATCTGTCTCTGTCGGAACCAATTCGAAATCTGCATTGAACACAAAGGGCAGCGTGCTACGATTCTCCCAACCTGCCTCTTCCGACCATATCCAGCAATTCACCAAGTGGTTATGAAAATTCAATGCAAACATCTTGTCGTCAATTATCTCAAATCCGTAATAGTAGTCTTCCATTTGCTGCGGAAAATCCATGTTCACCCATGTTTCTCCCTCGTCACTCGTCCTGTAAATTCCTTCTGCTGCCTTGGCATAGACCGTATTCCGGTCTTGGATGATGTTTGAACAGTTAAAATCAAGCGGCCATGTTTCCCATGAGTCACCTTTATCAAATGATACCATCAGTGTATCGTACAGGTTATAACATCGGGACACCAGTCGACAGAATTCATCCTCCTCGAAAAAGCTCTGATCCAACCGGGGGATCGGACTGAGAGTTTCGCCGAATTCCCAACTGTCTCCCAAATCGTTGCTTGCAGCGATGCCTACAACTGGCAGACTGTAGATATAGGGAAGTTTCCAATAGATCGTTCTAAGAAGGTTGCCTTGCCGCCAGAAAGGCACGGCCATCTGGATTAGAGTATCTTCGGCCACGGGAAATGACAGGTCTATCCACTCTTCCTGGTCGTAATCAAATAGAAAATTCCTGTACATTTCATTCCCGACTATGAAAGATGATTCTACAGCATTACATCTGGAATAAGATGTGCCAACAGGAGGATAATTTTCTATTGGAACCCAGGTATTTCCATTATCCTCCGAAGTAAAGACTCCCCATCCATCGATACATACAGATAAGAGGCCACTGTATTCGTTTTGCCGGAGATCGTGAACCATTGTCATCTGCTCAGGCATGCCATTTGTCATGCGTGTAAAAGTACGGCCAAAATCGTTAGAAATGTACACGCCCATTTTATAATTGCTGGCACAATAAACACGGCCTGGAACACTTTGATCCTCAAGAATGGTTCCAGGCGAAAATCGCGTTGGCAATCCACTTCCGATTCGTTCCCACGTTTCGCCTTCGTCATCAGAGACAAGAAGCGGAAGCGGACCCCAGAAATCACGGTTGTCAAAATCATCTACAGTAACGATAAGTTCATTGTTCGACATTCTAGACACATCATTAACCACAAAGAAATCTGAAACCCCAAACATTTCATAAAAATTAATTAATTCTTGAGATGAAGAAAAATTACTTTCACTACGAACCAATCCTCCTCTTGATACTTCATCATTTCCATAATAGGATGATGTATAGTAAATAGTGTATTCATACGATGGATCCACATAAATTCCTGTTTTTGAATAAAGGTATGGCAACTGAACTTCAGTCCAAGTATTGCCGAAATCTATTGAATAAGCATATGATTCTTGACTGATATAGTACCAATTACTGTGATTATTTCTACTATAAGAAATATAATCATTATATCCACTATATTCTACATCAGGTAGCTGCCATGTTTGCCCTCCGTCAAAAGAATATGCGTTTTCTATCCCTGTACCACCAAAATAACTATTAATTATCAATGTATCTAATGATTCATTTAGTGATATTATAAATTCTATTCCTTCTAAATCATAATCATCGAAGCTATTATCCATATTTAGCCAATCATGAAATTCATTATCTGTCTTCCATAATCCAGAATTCATACCTAACAGTGCATTTACTCCAGAAGAGTCAGCTAAATAACTCTTTGGGCTGCCAATACCAGGTTGCTCAAAAAACCATAAGGCATTTAGCTCAGAAGTGAAAATGAAACACAATAACAAGACAAGATATGCAAAACTAAATCTATTCTTCACTTTATGACCTCTTGAATATGTCTTCATAGCACCCTGTATGGCAACCCATAAGCTATAACCAGCTAATTACCAAATACCGTCCAAACATATTGTAAAATATGTACAATCAAAGACCGTTTCACCATGGTCATCTGAAACGTATAGTCTTTGGTATAAATCATTTCGGTTCAGGTTAATCGATGATCGAGGATATGTACTCTCATTTACATAGGGTGGATGGAACAAAGCATACTCACTAACAAAACATTGAATGTAATATTGACCCTGCTGTTCCCCTATTCCAATTTCGCCATAAACCGCTTCAAGATCTTGATCACCATCAGTTTCCCACGCTTGTACGTAAAGATTAGCCTCCACATAGGAGTGAGTCGGACCTTGCGGGATGTGACAGTATTGTGGGTTATCTTGGAGCATCGTAAGCTGGTGTGTATATTCGTAAAGTTCGCCAGGTGGTGGTTCTGGTGGCGGTGGTGCGGCGATTGCCGATATCGCGAAGAGTAGCAGTACAACTGTAAGAGTTAACGTGATGTTTTTTTTTCATCATACACCTCCTGTTGTCTACTTCAAACACTCAATTTAGCATATCCGGCGTTATAATCTACCGTTAACAACTCTTAGAATCAAGTCTAACTCGCTTTTCTTGCAAATAATCCCAGGATAATCCCCAATGCAACTGCCCAGACTGCTGCCAGTCCAACCTGGAAATGGGAGGGCAGCGAGAAGGTGATAGTGTGCGCAGGAATCCAGAACCAGAGCAGGGTTTTCCATGCCTTCTGCAGGCTGGGCCAATCCATCTCCTTTTTCTCAATCCAGTTGTCGGTCCAACGGTGGAACAGCATCATCATCGGACCGTACAGCAGGTTGCAAAATGTGGATACGGAGACAGCCCGCCAGTACAGGTTTCCGCCGAACTCCGGCCAGAAGCCCTTGTGAACCAGGGCGTCAAAGAAGCCGAAAAAGCCGGCGAAGGAATACTTGAAGGTGATGCCGAGGAAACCCCAGATGATGATCTTGGCGATCAGGCGCCACGGTCCGGGGCCGAAGAAATACCACTTCCCAAGTCGGATCTTCCCGGCGAGCAGTTCGCCGAACATGCCCAGTATGGCTACCTGAATCGCACTCGAAATGATCGGGTGCGCTTTTACAGCGTGGACGTACCACTCTATCATCCTGAAACTCCTTAGAATTAAGAATTAAAAATGAAGAATTAAGAATTGAAAAGATGAATTCTCAACCACTGTCTAACTGATTCGTTTCACGCAAAGACGCAAAGGCGCAAAGGAAAAAAAGTTGCCGAAAACTGACAAACTGGCTTTCACGTCTGGCCCGACTGCCTGCTGTCGGGTTTTTGTCCAATTCCTCATTTCTAATTTCTAATTCCTAATCGAGTGACTTAATTCTTGATTCTTAATTCTTAACTCTTAATTCTTAATTGCTTCATATCATCTCCGGCCCGATATGTCATCCCCGGCTTGAACGGGGATCTCGAGGATATTCTATGAAAACCACCTTCTAACTGATTCGTTTCACGCAAAGACGCAAAGGCGCAAAGGCGCAAAGGAAAAATAGTTGCCGAAAACTGACAAACGGGCTTTCACGTCTGGCCCGACTGCTTGCTGTCGGGTTTTTGTCCAATTCCTCATTTCCAATTCCTAATTGAGTGATTTAATTCTTAATTCTTAATTCTTAACTCTTAATTCTTAATTGCTTCATATCATCTCCGGCCCGATATGTCATCCCCGGCTTGAACGGGGATCTCGAGGATATTCTATGAAAACCACCTTCTAACTGATTCGTTTCACGCAAAGACGCAAAGGCGCAAAGGAAAAATAGTTGCCGAAAACTGACAAACGGGCTTTCACGTCTGGCCCGACTGCCTGCTGTCGGGTTTTTGTCCAATTCCTCATTTCTAATTTCTAATTCCTAATCGAGTGACTTTATTCTTGATTTTTAATTCTTAACTCTTAATTCTTAATTGCTTCATATCATCTCCGGCCCGATATGTCATCCCCGGCTTGAACGGGGATCTCGAGGATATTCTATGAAAACCACCTTCTAACTGATTCGTTTCACGCAAAGACGCAAAGGCGCAAAGGCGCAAAGGAAAAATAGTTGCCGAAAACTGACAAACGGGCTTTCACGTCTGGCCCGACTGCTTGCTGTCGGGTTTTTGTCCAATTCCTCATTTCCAATTCCTAATTGAGTGATTTAATTCTTAATTCTTAATTCTTAACTCTTAATTCTTAATCACTTCCCACTTCTTCCGGATCGCTCGAACAGGCCTAAAAGCTCCCACGCTCCCTGTGTCGCGGGAAGACTCCCGTCCATCACACGTTTTTCCACATCGCTCAGGTGCTTCGCAACCGCCTCATGGTGGTAAAACAGGTCTCGCAACCGTTCTTCCATCATGCTATGCAGCCAGTCACGGGTTTGATGCTTGCGACGTTCGTTAAAAACGTTGTTTTCACGCGCACTCTGCTCGAACGCTTTGACTTCGTCCCAGAGTGCGGCGATGCCATCACCGGTTAAAGCGGAAGCGGTGTAGGCTTTGGTAATCCAGCCTTTGGTCGCGGGTTGCAGGTAGTGCAGCGCACGTTCGTATTCAGCGCGCGCCAGTTGCGCAGAACGAAGATTGTCGCCATCCGCCTTGTTCACCAGGATTGCGTCAGCGATTTCCATCACGCCCTTCTTCATCCCCTGCAGCTCATCCCCCGCCCCGGCGATCAGGACCAGCAGGAAGAAGTCGACAAGGGAACGGACCGTGATCTCGCTTTGCCCCACTCCTACTGTCTCTACCAGCACCACATCGAAGCCGGCCGCCTCGAACAGCAGCATGGTCTCACGAGTTTTACGCGCCACACCGCCAAGAGTGCCGCCGCTGGGACTGGGGCGAATGAACGCGTTCGGGTCACGGCTGAGCTGTTCCATGCGTGTTTTATCGCCAAGAATGGACCCCTTGGTCACACTCGAGGAGGGATCAACCGCCATCACTGCAACTTTATGCCCGGACTCGGTCAGGTAGGTGCCCAAAGCTTCGATCAGGGTGCTTTTTCCAGCGCCGGGAACGCCGGTAATGCCCACGCGGATCGAGTTGCCCGTATGCGGCATCACAGCTTTCAGCACTTCTTGCGCTTGTTCCTGGTGATGAATCGCGTTGGATTCCACCAGTGTGATGGCGCGTGCAAGGCGGGTACGATCACCGGAGAGTACGCCTTCAACATAGTCTTCTGTACTCAGTTTCCGTTTGGGGGCCGGACGCTTGGATGCAGTCTTTGAAGCGTGCCCCGGCAGGCCGTCATGACCGCCTTCGACGCCTTTCATCACATTCAGCGCCGAACGGGTTGGCTTGTTGTCTTCCTGTTTACTTCCCATCGGTTCTGCTGTCCTTCTTCAATGATGTTGCAGTATACGCTCAACGACTGTGTTTTTCCATACCCGCTGCGAGTTCCCTCCGGAGGGTTTCATTTCTTGCACCGAAAGCTCATATTGCCTGCTATAACACAATTCACTTGCGAATGCCGGTTTGAGTGTCAGGTCACAACCCGCTTCGCGCATCAAGACCTGACACAACGAGTGTGTTCGTCACATTGGTTTTGTCATATTGCTTTTTCGTCAGGTCTTGCGCAATGGATGTTTCGTCAGGTCTTGCGCAATGGATGTTTCGTCAGGTCTTGCGCAATGGATGTTTCGTCAGGTCTTGCGCATATGCTTTTCATGCGTGTGACCTGACGACATTCTCAAATCATTGTGTAAAAGCGTGACACAGTAGTTCTAACAACGAGAAGCCATACTATGCGTTCCTATCCAACCTGCATGCCCTGCCTGCTTTCACAGGCGGTGAACATACTGGAAAGCCATTCAGATGATGCTTCGCTGAAGGAAACAACTATCCGCGAAGTGCTGAACCTGCTCGCCACTGAGGATCACACCCAGCCACCACCAGTTCTGGCTTGGAAAATCCACGACATTTTGCGTGAAGCGACCGGTGTCGTGGACTTCTTTGAAAAGGACAAGCGTCTCCACAACAGCATAGCCCTCGAACTGTTGCCGATGTTACGTGAACGGGTAGAAGCTGCGGACGATCCTTTTACGGAAGCGGTCAAAATCGCCATAATCGGCAACTCCATCGACCTTGGTATTTACCACACTCTCAGCCGTGAACAGATGGAATCTGCCATCAACGACCTGTTGACCATGACCATTGACCCTGAGCCGCTGAAAAAATTACAGGACCAGGTGCAAAAGGCCGGGTCTATCCTCTACCTGGCGGACAATGCGGGTGAGATTGTCTTTGACCGTCTGATCATCGAGACACTTCCACGGGACAAGGTAGTTCTCAGCGTGAAAGGTTCTCCGGTTCTCAATGATGCCATGCGTGAGGATGCCGAACAGGCCGGGCTGGACAAACTGGTTCCTGTCATCGATAACGGCTCCAATGTGCCGGGAACCTGGTTGGATGATTGTTCTGACAGCTTCCGGCAAACCTTTGATAAAGCAGACCTTATCATTGCAAAAGGGCAGGGAAATTTTGAGACCCTGGAAATGATGGATAAGAATATCTGTTTCCTGGTTTTAATCAAGTGTCCGTCAATTGGCGAATTTGCCGGTGTCCCGGTACGCACTCCGGCTGTTTTGTGGGCTACCGCACACGATAGAATTTAACAATTCGTATCTTTACAAGGATTGGGTCAACTCGTTATACTAACCAGATGCTAACAGTTTGGCAGTACCAACTGCATAAAGCGGTAAACCGCATGCGAGGGGAGGCATGATGAAGAAGTTGCTTGGAAGTGTGCTCGTGCTGTTGATGATCGGATTGATCGGCACGGCTGCTGCGCAACTGATCGAAGAACGCTTGAACGAGACCGGGCAGGCGATTGACGACCTTCGTGCACGTAACGCTCAACTGCTATCACCTGAAAACTTCGGGGATGCGGTCGAAAATTACGAGCGTGCTTCGAAAGAATTCAGGTCCGGAGCCAGTAGTGCAAACGTAGACAAGTATCTGCAACGCGCCAATGATGCTGTCCGTCAGGCAGCCTATGTGCTCGATATAGCAGAAAAGATGTTCCTGAAAATGCTGGAAGCGCGGCAGGCCTGCCAGGAAGTAGAAGCGAGTACGTACGCGCCCGAACAATATGCCCGCGCTCAGAAAAAGCTGGAAGATGCTGTCGCATACCTGGAAAAGGGGAAAAACGAAGCAGCGGAAGAACGTGCGGTGGAATCCGAAGGTCTCTTCCGTGATGCTGAATTGCTCGCCATCAAGGAAAACATTATCGGCAAGCCGGAGCGTGCGATTTCTGAAGCCCTGGATAACGATGCTGATGAATACGCTCCCGTCACCCTGCAAAAGGCCAAAGACCTGGCCATGCAGGCCGAAAGTATCCTGAACAAGGATCGTTACGCTGCCAACGATGCCATGCAGAAGGCGGAAGAATCGATGTATCAATCTCGCATGGCGTTGTACATCACCAGCCGTGCCAAGAACCTGGAAAAATCCGCTTCCGGTTATGAAACGCTGTACCTGGACATTCAGGGTTACCTGACACGTGTTGTTCGCGAGCTGAACCTTGATCCGCAATATGACAACGGTATGGGCCCGCCGATTATTGAAATGGCCCAAACCATCAAATCCATCCTCGAGACTAACCGTGAAGAAAGCCTCCGGATGAACGAAGCGATTGTTGAAAAGAATCACATGATCGATTCGCTCCAGACACTTTCGGACAGCCTGGGCAAAGAGCTGAGCCAGCTTCAGGGTAATTACAACGAAGAGCTGGAACGTCAGAAGAAACTCGAGGAAGCCCGCAAACGTCAGCAGGCCAAATTCGATCGCATCTTCAGCCTGTTCACGCAGAGCGAAGCTGTGACCATGATCGAGACCAATGACCTGATCATCCGCCTGAAGGGACTGACCTTCCCTCCGGGTAAGGCCACGCTGAGCCCGGAATCCTACGGCCTGTTGAGCAAGGTGCTCAGCGCGATCCAGGAATTCCCAGGCTGCATGATCATGGTGGAAGGGCATACGGATTCGTACGGTCGAGAAGCCGCCAACCAGGCGCTTTCAGAAGAACGTGCCGCGTCAGTACGTACCTACCTCCTGGCCAATGACGCCAGCCTGACAGCGGAAATGGTGAAGGCCGTCGGATACGGTGAAGATCGTCCGGTCGCCTCCAACGAAACCGCAGAAGGTCGTGCGGAAAACAGACGTATTGAGATCATCATCAAGAACGCCAAGAAGGATACGTTCTGAAACAGATAGTTGATTTCAGATAGTTGATTTCAAAATACCGGGACAGATCTTTTGTGATTTGTCCCGGTTTTTTTGTGTAAACAAGATTGTCGAATAGAACATCGGGTGGTTTTTTTCATGCTCAAATGCGGTTATCTTCCGACATGGCAAAAACTCAAACACGCTACATCTGTCAATCCTGCGGAGCGTCGCAACCACGTTGGCTGGGGAAATGCCCGGCATGCGGTGAATGGAACACGCTGGTTGAAGAGGTGGTTTCGAAAAGCAGTGGAAAATCGCGACGTAGCTCTTCGGGCGAACAAACCGGCCCCCAGGTGCTGGGCGATTTGCGTCCGGATGAAAAGCCACGCATGCTGACCAAGATCGCCGAACTGGACCGTGTCCTCGGTGGCGGTTTTGTAGCGGCGTCGAGTGTCCTTGTCGGCGGTGATCCGGGCGTAGGCAAATCCACCCTGCTGCTTCAGACAGCCGCTGCACTTGCCGCCAGTGGCATTGGCGTACTCTATGTCACGGCTGAAGAGGCCCCGGCTCAACTACGGATGCGTGCTGACCGCCTGAAACTGGACAGCGTCAATTTCCAGGTGCTGGGTGAATCGGACCTGATGACGGCGATAGACTGGGCGCGTCAGCTTCAGCCTGCGCTGGTTGTCGTGGATTCGATCCAGACCTTGCGTCACCCAGAGCTTGAATCCGCTCCGGGTACTGTCAGCCAGGTACGCGAAGTAGCGTCTATGTGGACGGACTGGGCGAAACAGACCGGTTCCACAGTTGCGCTTGTGGGCCATGTGACCAAGGAAGGCGCTATCGCCGGACCACGTGTGGTCGAACACCTTGTCGACGCGGTACTGTTGTTCGAAGGGGACCATGCCGGGGGCGTACGTATTCTCCGTACCCTGAAGAACCGTTTTGGCCCCACTGGAGAACTGGGTGTATTCGAGATGACAGGAGAAGGACTGCTGGGCGTGTCTGATCCTTCTCGGCTGTTCCTGTCCGAACGAGATGCGGACACGCCGGGCGTGGCGGTTGCGCCGGTGATACGCGGTTCCCGTCCCCTGCTGATCGAGGTCCAGGCGTTGGTCAGCCGTTCCTATTTTCAGGCGCCGCAACGCAATGCGACCGGCGTTGATCCGCGACGTCTTGCCTTGTGGATCGCCGTGCTGGAAAAACGGGTCGGCTTGGGTCTGGCTGGACAGGATGTATTCCTGAACGCTACCGGAGGCGTACGTCTGGAAGATGCCGCGGCTGACCTGGCGGCCTGCACCGCGATTGCCTCTTCCCTGCTGAATCGTCCGGTGGATATGAGTACGGTTCTGATGGGCGAGGTCGGGCTTGCCGGGGAAGTACGTGCGGTCAGTGGGCTGGATCGACGCCTGGCTGAAGTCGCACACCTGAAATTCAAGCATGTCCTCGTCCCGGCGGCAGGCTGGAAAGGCAAAGCGCCTAAAGGACTGGACGTGATCCCGGTGAAAACGCTGGACGACGCTGTGCGGACAGTTTTAAATGAGCGTTAAACACCGTTTAGTTAATTAAGAATTAAAAATTAAGAATTAAGAATGAGCTTCGTTTAATTAGGAATTGAAGACCACAACATCACAGCAAGAATCAATTCATTTCTGACAACTTTTTGACAATCAATAATATTCATAAATACTAGAGGAACTTTAACACTCATTAACTTTGTAACTTTAAAACTTTTCAACTTTCTAACTTCAGAAGAAGATGACCTTCGACATTGTAGCAGAAGACGGACAAGCCCGGGCGGGTGTGATCCATTGTGATCACGGCGACATCCCAACCCCGGCATTCATGCCTGTGGGCACTCAGGGGACAGTGAAGTCGCTGGAGTCGCGTGAGGTGCGTGAACTCGGCGCAGACATTGTGCTGTCAAACGCGTACCACCTTTACCTGCGTCCCGGGCTGGGCATCCTGAAACAGCTTGGCGGGCTGCACAAGTTCATGGCGTGGGAGCGGCCTATCCTCGTGGACTCGGGCGGTTTCCAGGTGTTGAGCCTGACCGATTTTCGTGATGTAAAAGAGGAAGGCGTACGCTTCCGTTCGCACATAGACGGTTCCTACCACCTGTTCTCACCAGAGAAAGTGATCGAGATCCAGCGTCATATCGGCGCCGATTTCGTGATGCCGTTGGACGAACTGATCGGCTGGCCCTGTAATGAACGTGAGGCCAATGAAGCCGCTCAACGTACCTGGCGCTGGCTGATCCGTGGGATTAAAGCCTTCCAGGAAAGTGAACCGTTGTACGGTCATGAACAAACCCTGGTCCCTATCGTTCAGGGCGCGTTTTTTCCGGAGCTGCGCAAACGTGAAGCGGAACGGCTTGCCGGGCTGAACCGTCCCTTCTACGCTATCGGTGGATTGGCAGTGGGTGAAGAGGCCGGGTTGCGGAACGAAGCGATTGAGATTGTCAACGAGATTCTGCCAAAAGATCGTCCCAAGTATGCGATGGGTGTGGGTCTGCCACGTGATTTCCTGAACAGCATCGCGCGTGGTGTTGACATCTTCGACTGTGTCACTCCGACCCGTAACGGCCGTAACGCTACCCTGTTCACCTGGAACGGCCGTTTGAACCTGCGCAATGCCAAGTACATGGACGATGATTCCCCGGTTGAGGAAGGCTGTCCCTGCCCTTGTTGCACAGCATACAGCCGGGCCTACCTGCATCATCTGTACCGTGCCAAGGAAATCCTCGCCGCAAAACTGGGCACCGCGCACAACCTTAGTTTCTTCTTCCGTCTGCTGAAAGCGGCGCGTGAACACATACAGGCAGGCGATTTTGCGACGTGGTCGGAAAATGTGCTGGAAGGTTTGGAACGGGAACGTCATGAGCGGGAATAGGCTTCCAATCACCCTCCTTATACTGGCAGGTTTACTGGCGTATTGTGCGACAGCCAATGCTACGGAAGAGCAGGGCCAGCCCTCGGAACCGGTGCTTGCCGTTGAAAAGATGATCGCTGTCTATTTCAACGTCATCCCGAAACTGGACTCGATACGTGTCAGGTATTTTGCAGGGGGAACATCACTGGTCTCAGCGGCCCAGCAAGCCGATTCCATGATGGGTGAATTTCTCAACGCCGCCAATGAACTTGACCATGTGATAAAAAGCGGCGGGATGCGTGATATCATGTCAGAGATACCCCAGGAACTGGGCCAGGCGCTCATGGCAATGATGGCAAATCGTGAGCATACCCTGGGGCTGGAAACATGGCGGATGGAGCTTTGGCTGCGATTGCAGGTCAAGCAATACGGTATGCTTGCGGACAGCATCATCACGACTGAAAAGGATGTGGCAGCCGGAAACCTTCTGCGTAAGACTGCAAACGTACGCGAAGCGTATCTCGTAGCGCGAATGGAAAGTATCGGCGACAGCATTGCATCTCGTGATACCTATCAGCCCTTTGACGCGGTACCCGATACAGTTCTGCGTGACCAGGCAAAACTGCTGCAATCTCATATGCTGCGTGTACTGGCAGAAGCCCCGGAATCTGTGCCGACTC
Source organism: bacterium (assembly GCA_963669175.1). Lineage (GTDB taxonomy): Bacteria > Electryoneota > Electryoneia > Electryoneales > Electryoneaceae. Next base: position 2,288,431 of record OY769902.1, on the reverse strand, counting down.
TTGACTACAAAAAATCAGTCATCGCGGATGATATAAAACACCGGCTTATGATCATCTATAATGCGTTGCGAAACAATTACGAAGACATCAGTTCAGTGCCTGAATCGCTGGAACAAGTGGTACAGGATGGATTCCTTGATGAAGAGGTTATCCAGACGGACGAATGGACGTTCCGCTTGATGCAACCGGCGCAGGTTGTCGCACGATCCAATGAAGCTATGCCTTTCGGCGCGGGCAAGGAAATCGCACTGTTTCTGGAATATGGAACTGTTGCCGGGTGGGGATTGAAGGACTGATATTATCGTGAAAGCCAGCGTTTCAGCGCAGCCTTCTCACCATCATCGAGGAATCCGCCAAGCACCAGCAGCACCGGAAATGCCGCCAGCAGACCGATACGCACCGGCAGTAAACTTCCCCACGCCACCCAGTTCTGGACACCGATCAGCACGATTGCTACGACAGTCGTCAGCGCAACACGTCCCCACGGGAACTTGATCGGGTAAACCATCTGGTTGGAAATAAAGGTCAATAACGCCAGTATTCCATACCCGGCAAAGGTGGCAATCGCGGCCCCAGCAATACCTTGATGCGGGATCAGAACATACCCGAGAACAACTTCACCAATTCCGGCAACGAGTAACAGGAGCGGGAATACCCAGGTACGATCCTTCAAACTGGCGCCGCTGGAGAAGACAACGAATACACCGTAAAAGGCCACGCTGAACGCCAACCAAAGAACGTATGGAGTTGCCTGGTAATAGAATGGATTCTTCCCGAAGATTTTCGCCAGTTCAGGCGCAAGCAGCGTAACCCCCAGCGAAACCGCCAGCGCCAGTGTCCAGATATAGCCCATGGTGCGGGCGTAGAGCGGACGTGGGTCTTTCTCCTCCCGTTGCACCCGGAACAGGTTGGGCTGAAACGCTACATAAAACGGCATCGTGATCGACACCTGTGCCAGGAAAGCAATACGCAGGGCAAATCCGAACAACGCTACATCCTGCTCCGTAGACATGATTTCAAGCAGTTTCTGCCCGATCCCGTTCAGGATAAAAATCACCATTTCGATGGCGATCAAAGGAATTCCGTACCGTAGAATCCCGTTCCAACCTGCGGTCCAGCGTTCACGGTTCAGCCTGCGCAGCACCATGGGCAGGAAGAAGATCACCACCCCGATGTTGCTCACCGCCATCGCGCGAGTAATACCACTAAGCCCCCAGTCCAGCCAGATCAGGAACCACGCGTTGCATACGATCAGGGCGACAAAACGCCCCACGTTGAACATGACAAAAGCAAATTTCTTATTGTCCGCACGTAACAACGCAAGGGGAACGATAGATAGTGTATTCCCGAAAATCGCCAGCGCGACATCACGCGCCGGGCCGCCATACCCACCCTGCCCAACCAGCCACGCCGACCACCAGTCCGCAGTCAGGAAAAGCACACCGCCCAATACAAAAGCCGAGGTTACACTCAACCGGAACGCTCTGCTCAGAACACGCTGCCTGTCCTCTTCCGTCTCAGCCAGCAGGTAATGACGGAAAAAGGCTGTCGCGACTCCCATGTTCAATACGACAATCCCGATATTCAGCGCGATTTGCAGCAGTGTCCAGGCCGCGAATTCATCGACATCAATGAAATGGGTATTGGTGTGAAGACGTACCAGCAGGAGCTGACTCAAGGGACGCAACAAGGTTGAAAAACCGTACACAATGGTGTGTCCGGCCAGCGTGCCGAAAAATCGTGAAGTCGGCGTGGAGTGTGGTTTGAGGTCCGTGTCTGGCATCGGCAGAAAATAGGCTGTGACAGCGTCAAAGGGCAAGGTGTAAGGTGGTTTTGCTTACAAACGGCTGGGAAAGAGATGCAGGAAACCATCTCCTTGTTGTGGCAGGTCTTGACGCGACTTAAATCATCTTACCTGTTTTTCATGTCCACATCCACTTGCATAAAGACTGCAATACATATAGCTGGTCTCGATATTATTCCGTTATAATGGAGATTGCCGGGAAAAGGGGACGGGATCCTTTTCCTCGCACTCATACAGAATACGCTTGCAGCATTCATGGAAAAGGAAACTGTCCCCTTATTCGTGTGATTCCTGCCTGCTCGCAAGAAAAAGGGTACAGCCACCTTTCCCGGTCCATGTTCACAGCGGGAAGGCTTTGCCTCAGGGAAAGGAAACTGTCCCCTTTTTCCATCTCCTTTATTCCAACTATACAACTGATAATTCACTGATATGCTACATGACCATATAACGGATTAATAATGGGAATGGTAATATTACCACAATCGTGTCGCGTTGTGACCTGCCACTTATATGAGGTTTGTTCGACGTCAGGTCACAACGTGATGACGGGAGCCACTGCGTAAGAAACCGAAAACTCATGTCAACAAAGATCAGCCGTTGAACAATCAATAAACTCATCATCACGTCAAGACCTGACGCAACGCAGTATAACTTTCCAACTCCAGCAAGTCTGGGTAGCCCGGTTTTGCCTTGTTCCCAAATTGATACTCTTACCATGTGAGAAATAAATTCAAGAGTTTCCAGTGGATCAGGAATTGATGGGCAAAGTCGGGATTGTGCCAAGCTTTAAGACTGAACTCTGGTCACAGTCCCGACTCACTCGAAGTTGGACTACAGGTAAAAACAGAATTGCAGTATCCATCTCGTAGCTATAGCGTCAACTCTAGACCTTGTGAATCGGACCACCCGACCGCCCGGGGACATGGCAAAAATCATTATTGAATTTGACTTTACATTCCGCTACCTTTCGCGCAACAGAAACCCTGAACAGGTGATACCATGACTGACATACTACGTACGGGTGTAATAGGCGTGGGACGGCTTGGACGCTTCCATGCTCAGAAACATGCAGCGGATAAACTGACTGAACTGGTTGGCGTTTACGATACGGACCAGGCTCGCGCAGAAGAGATCGCACGCGAAACAAAATGCCGAGCGTATTCATCCATCGAAGCGTTGCTGGCGGATGTGGATGGCGTCAGTGTCGCTGCTCCAACAACTCTGCACCATAAGATTGGCTTGCAGGTACTCGAGGCTGGCCGCCACCTGCTGATGGAAAAGCCCATTACAGCAAAATCCGAGCAGGCTCGTGAGCTGGTAAACCTCGCCGAAAAGAAGAAGCTGGTGCTTCAGGTCGGGCATATCGAGCGCTTTAATCCGGCCGTGACTGCTTTACGTGGTATTCAAGTAACACCACGTTTTGTCGAAGCCCACCGTCTCGCTCCTTACAGCCCGCGTGGCGCCGATGTGAGCGTAGTGCATGACCTGATGATCCATGATGTGGATGTTTTGTTGCACTGGATGGGCCATGAGGTGGAACGAGTGGATGCCTCGGGCGTACCATTGATCACGAAAGAGCCGGACATTGCCAACGCCCGGATAACCTTTTCGGGGCAACGTGTCGCCAATTTGACCGCAAGCCGGATTTCAATGAAGCGGATGCGTAAATTCCGCATTTTCCAGATGGACGCTTATATTTCCGTCGATTTCGAGAAGAAACGCGCTGAAATTATCCGTCGCGTTCCTGCAGGAACTCCGAAATCTCTACCGATACCAGGCGCGGATGATAAGGATTTGAGGGTCACAATTAAACGGACACGCGCTAAAAAATCAGAAGATGCGCTGGCTCGTGAAATTAATGCGTTTCTCGTGGCCATTCGGGAGGGTTCTTCCCCGTTGGTCAGCGGTGTTGCCGGGATGAAAGCGCTTGAAGTGGTTGAGGAAATCGCTCGTCAGTGTTCCAGCCCGGAGGCGTGATGCTTGTCCCATGGATTCCAGCATCGTACTTTAAGTTTAAACTTGGCTAACTTTGGCTTACAAACATGGTTCGTAGATTTTTACATAGCAAGATTCACCGTGCGCGGGTTACACAAACTGACCTCGACTATGAAGGCAGTTTAACACTGGATCCGGATCTGCGTGAAGCTGCGGGAATGCTTCCAGCGGAACAGATTGATGTCTACAATCTCACCCGTGGCACACGGCTTACCACATACATCATCGAAGGGAAGCGCGGATCCGGCGAAATTTGTGTCAACGGCGCTGCGGCTCACCTTTGTGAGGTCGGTGACCTGATCATTGCAGTCACATACTGTGAGTTGACCGAAGAAGAGTACAAGAGCTTCACACCGAAGGTCATCAAGGTTGACGACAAAAACCGACCTGTTGCGTAAACTTTCATCGTCGCCGAGGTTTGACGGCTGAACTACGGAGATTACATGCAGTACTCGGCTCATTCTTATTCTGTTGATATTGTTTCCAGGAAACTGGTTGTTGCAGGACTTTTTGAAGGATCAAGTGTTGCTGATATGGAGTTGGAAGCGCTTGACCAGACGCTTGAGGGACAAATTAAACTTGCCGTTTCTACTGGAGACTTCAAGGGTGAATCAGGCGATACCCTGTTCCTGTATGGCAAGACCGGACGTGTTCTGCTCATCGGGTTGGGAAAACCGGAAAAGCTGACCCCGGAAAAAATCCGCCGCGCCTATGGCAGCGCAGGAAAACAGGCGCGTCAATTGAAAGTGAAAGATGCCGCCATTATCGGTTTCAAGCTCGGCGAAACAGCTATTGAACAGACCCTCTTTTTACAGGCTGCGCTGGAAGGCTTTGCCCTGGCAACATATCGCTTTGCAAAATACCGCAGTCGTGATCAGGAAAAGCATCCGGACATGGAATCGCTGACACTGGTTAGTGTGGATGACGCTCTGAAAGCAATTACGGAAAAAGCAGTCGAATACGCCTCTATCCTGGTTGACGGTGTCACGCTGACACGTGATCTGGGAACCAGCCCGGCGATGGACATCTACCCGGAATCACTCGCCCAGGAAGCGCTGAAACTCGCTGGCGACAGCATCAAGGTGGAAGTGCTGGATCGTGCGAAACTGGAAGAGCTGAAGATGGGCGCCCTGTTGGCCGTAGGTCAGGGTAGCAATCGTCCCGCCGTAATGATCCATCTCGAATATGATCCGGGTATAGCAGATGCAAAAACCTTCGCGATGATCGGAAAAGGGATCACGTTTGATGCTGGTGGCCTGGATTTGAAACCGGCGGCAGGCATGCGTGACATGAAAACCGATATGTGCGGTGCGGCTTCGGTACTCGGCGTTTTCAAGGCGCTGGAAAAATGGAAACCGGGCTGCAAAGTGCATGGTTTCATTCCTGCCGCGGAGAACCTGACCAACGGTTGGGCGTACAAACCCGGTGATGTCCTGACCAGTTATAAGGGCATCACTATCGAGGTCGACAATACCGATGCCGAAGGCCGCCTTGCCATGTGTGATGCACTGGCGTATGCGGTTGACACGGTCAAACCGGACGCGATCTTGGATATCGCCACCCTAACCGGCGCCTGCGTGATCGCGCTTGGCCATCATGGCACCGGCATGTTTACGAACTCGGATGAGTTGGCTGAGGTTTTCGAAGCTGCATCCGAGCCGACCGGCGAACGTGTCTGGCGGCTACCGATCTGGGAAGAATACAGCGAACAGATCAAGAGCCAGGTTGCCGATATCAAGAATACGGGCGGACGTCCCGGCGGCGCGAGCACAGCGGCTGTGTTCCTGATGGAGTTTGTCGATGATACCCCCTGGATTCACCTGGATATCGCAGGGACAGCCTCAGAACAGTCTTACAGCTATGTACCCAGTAAACAGTATGCAACCGGTGCAGGTGTAAGGCTGATGCTGGAAGCATTAAAACGCTGGTCCGAAAAGTAGACTCGTGAGCAACAGAGCATTTTTTGTTATAGACAACCCGGGTGAATGCCCGGGTTTGTTATCTTGAAGCATTCTGTTTCCATACGGGTACGGGCAAAACAGTGAAAGCTGGAACCGCAAAAAAGAACAGCCTGTTTGCATCTGTCATGCTGATCCTGTTGACAGTTGTCTGGGGTTTAACCTTCCCTGCGACCAAGAAGGCGCTGGAAGTGACCGATCCCATGCACTTCCTGTTCCTGCGTTTTGCCATTGCATCTGTCCTGCTGACTCCCTATATCCTGTACCGACATCGACGTTTTAACATCAGGGAATCGGCCTCCAATCACGGCGCTGAATCACAAACTGGCTACTGGAATCGAGCCGTTGTACTGGGGGGAATCGCAGTTGGATTTTTCCTTTTTGCCGGGTTCGCCCTCCAGGTAGTCGGGCTGGAACACACAACCGCTTCACGTAGCGGCTTCTTCACCGGGCTCCTGACCATCTTCACCCCCATCCTGGCGCACCTTTTCGGAACAAGTAAGTCGCACTGGTTGACCTGGCTGGGCCTGGTTCCGGCGCTGTTTGGTATTTACCTGTTGGCCTCACCTGAAACCGGTGGGCTCAATATTGGTGATATACTTACCATTGGTTGTGCGGTAGCTTTCGCTTTCCAGATGATTGTCCTTGAAGCGGTGTCGAAGAAGGTCAAGCAGGTATGGTTGTTGACCTTCATCCAGGTGGCGTTCATTTTCGCAGGCGCACTCGTTTACGATCTCATTTTCCCGGTGAAGTTTTCCATTGCAGGATTCGGTTGGCTAGCTGCCTTTTATACTGGTCTTTTCGGCACTATGCTGGCAGTCTGGATGCAGACTCGTTATCAACCCGATGTCCCCGCCGGACATGCCGCCCTTATCTTCACCCTTGAACCGGTATTTGCTTCCCTGTTTGCCTGGTTGCTGCTTGGCGAAACCTGGACCGTGAAAGGCTTCCTGGGCGCTGCGTTCGTATTCTTTGCCATGCTGTTATCATCGATAGGAATCGTGAAGCAGGAGAAGCGGGGCAACTCGAACTGAAGAACTGCACATTTTGCCACTCCTGTCCCGAAGGATTCTCGCGATTACTACGCGATCAAACTTGTCGAAAAATCGGGACTGCTACACTTTTCTGCATGAGACATTACCTGAACACAAGGTTAATCACAGGATGGTAAGATGTATACTGGCCTTCTTGGCAAGAGCAAAGAGCAGAAAAGGTAGCTGTCCCAGGATTTTCACCTGATCCAGTGGACCGATTCACCAGGAAAACAAGCTGGCGAAAAATCTGGTACAGTCACCTTTTCATCACCCATTATCGGACTGTTTTACCTTTGAGAACATGAAAAGGTGACAGTCCCATTTTTCGCCGCCATACTTGTCGTTTTCTTGCTGGCTTTAAAATCTTTGCCTCATACAGATCAGCGAGGTCCGTTGTTTAGCCCATCTTAACACAAGGCAAACAAGACTCCTCGTGGAACGATTTCGCTTTCCCGTTATCCTTTAACCTCTTATATTTTGTATCGATTGCTGTTGAACATTGATTACAGGAGAACCTCCATGCGATACAGTATGGGCATTTGGGCGCGTGCCATCCGCACGTTCTCATTGACTGCTTCGATTACCCCGGTGCTGCTTGGAACAGCGCTCGCCTTATATATGAAAGACGCTTTCAGCCTGCCTTTAATGCTGGCCGCTGTCTTCGGCGGATTATTGCTTCACGCGGCGACGAACCTGATCAGCGACTATTATGATTTCGTAAAGGGCGTTGATCGTGAAGAGACATTTGGCGGCAGCCGTCTTCTGGTCAACCGTGAAATGAAACCCAGGCACATGCTTTGGGCAAGTTATATCGCGTTCGGACTGGCAACCCTGATTGGTGTGTACCTGTTGATTGTCCGTGGCTGGCCGATTGTTGCTTTCGGTATTACCGGTATTCTGGGCGGCTATTTTTACACTGCCGGACCAATAGGCTTCAAGTACAAAGCCCTTGGCGAATTCCTGGTATTTGCCTTGATGGGTCCGTTGATGGTTTGGGGCGGCTATTTCGTGCAAACCGGTGAACTTAGCCTGATGCCGCTTTGGGTATCACTGCCGGTCGGTTTCCTTGTCGCGGCTATCCTGTTCGCCAACAACCTGCGTGATATTCAGGACGACCAGACTTCCGGATACAATACCCAGGCAAGCCTGATGGGCCACAGGGCCGGACGACTGGTTTATGGCGGCATGCTGTTCAGCGCCTATGCAGCCTTGATTGCCCTGGTCATTCTGAAGCAGGCTCCTCTCTTCGCAGCTCTGGTCATCCTGACCATCCCTGCTGCGCTGAAAGTGAACAAGGTTATCATGCAGTCTCTGAACCAGGAACGGAAAAGCTGGGCGATGGTTGATGTGATGACAGCACAGCTTCATTTCCAGTTCGGTATTCTGTTTACGATCAGCTATGTGCTCGGTTATTTCTTCCCGCAACTTCATAACTGGTTGAACTGGTGAGCGATTCAAAAAAAACTGCCTATAGCGGTCTCACCCTCCTGGGTGGGACCGTTGCTATTGCTGCGATTGTCTGGTTTTTCCTGTTTGTGGTTATCAAAACCGGGCCGGCTTACTGGATTCTGATGTGTTCCGCCACACTCACTCTCGGCGGGTTCACCTTCTTCATCTATCCCGATACAATGAAGGCATCACCGGTGGGATGGATGAAATATATGCTCTGGGGAATTGTTGCGGCAGCGGTTCTGTATGGCGCGTTTTTCCTGGGCAATATCCTGGTCAAGCAAATCACCTTCCTGATCCCTTCCGGTCCCCAGGATGTACAGAATGTGTACGCAACCGGGCATGGCATTTCGCCACGCCTGCTATTGATGATTCTCCTGTTCCCTATCGGTCCTGGAGAAGAACTTTTCTGGCGTGGTTTTGTTCAGCGCACCCTGATGATCCGCCTTGGGACATGGAAAGGCTTCTGGGTCACGCTGTTGTTATACACAGCGATCCATCTGCCCGCAATGAATCTTCCGCTTCTGGGCGCAGCGGCGGTCGCTGGTGGAATCTGGGGGCTGATGTATATCAAGTTCCGTCATATCGGACCGGGTGTCGTTTCCCATGCGCTCTGGGATGCAGTCGTCTTTGTCATCTTTCCTTTCTCTTGATCGGCTATGGGCAAGAACAAACATCAGAAACAGGCTGAGATCTCCGCCACGGGTATCGTGCTAACACGCACCCGTAACGGTGTAATCGTCAAATGGGACGGTGACGAACCAGCCGATTGCCGTGTACCGGGAAAAGGAAAATCTTTCGGCATGCCGGTGCCAGGCGACCATATCCGTTTCACTCCTCCGACCAAAACAAAAGATGGCTGGGTTCAGGAGATTCTGCCACGCTCCTCCCTGCTCAATCGCTATGTCTACGGACGTATAAAGGAAATTGCCGCAAATATGGAGCAAGTACTCATCCTCGCGACTCCGGATGAACCTGTCGTATCACCAAGACTCGTTGACCGTATGCTGGTCGGTTGCAGTGTGGGCAATATGGACGCCACTATCCTGTTGAATAAAGCAGACCTTTTCACGGATGATCAGCTTGATGCGTATTCGGAACCCTGGCGGCAGGCCGGTTACAAGGTGATCAAGGTCAGTGCGAAAACCGGGACAAACATTGACCTCGTTGAAGCACAACTGACTGGCCGTATCAGCCTGCTGTCCGGTCCATCGGGTGTCGGAAAAAGTACGCTGATGAATCGTCTGATCGCTGATCTTGACCTGGATACTTCCGCCCTTTCCACCAACACCGGACGCGGTGTTCATACCACAACCTACACACGTCTCTTCCCATTCCCATCAGGCGGAACTGTTGCCGATTCACCGGGGATACGTGAATTTCATCCCGTGGTCGAAACGGATGAACTCGCGCAACATTTTGTCGAGTTCAGGAAGTTCAGCCCGGATTGTGAGTTCCGTAACTGCCTGCATTTTGACGATGAAGGCTGCGCGGTCAACCGTGCTGTCGAAGCAGGCCTCATCCATCCCGACCGCTACGAAAGCTACCGTATTTTGCATGCGTCACTTCTTGAAGGTCCACGGCGTGGACGGCAAAACCTTGTGACACCGTAACAACGTCATTCAATCCTGATTCCTTCTACATTCAGACCATACTTCTCACCTCAGATTCTACCCCCAAACAGTATCGTCGAGAGCCAATTGAAGTGATTCCTAACTCAGTTTGGGGCTATCTCTCTCCACTTTCGCTTACATACGCTTTTACATGAGTTTAGACTACATCCTGTAAATATAACTGAGACAAAAAATGATAAAAATTACTATTTTCCGAAAACCAAATAAATAATATTTTACGTGGGGAAATACAATTTAAATAAAGATATATAATATATAATATTCGAGCAATAATTTCAATAGTAATAAATTATTTCTATCTCTTATCATCTAAAATATAATAGTATTAATATAATCTCTTCTTAGAGCTGGATAGTCAACATTTAAACCGGATAGCATTTCTCTTCATCTCACTCAGGAGGTTGTCATGTCTCGTTGTACAACGGTTGTATCGGTCATGATTCTGCTTCTGCTTGCAGGATCAGCATTCAGTCTTCCTTTCTACGATGGCTTTGAGAACGGCTTGACCAACTGGACGCAGGTGGGCGATCCCGGCAACGATGCCGTGATCGTTACGAATCCTTATCACAAACAGGGCCATGCTGTGGGCATGTGGGCCAACGCCGGTATCCCTCCCTATCAGGAGGATAACAGCCAGATCGCATATTCCTTCGATCCTGTCAACGGTGTCACTGTGGAAACCTGGTTCTACATTACCGCTTATGGCATGGGCGACAACCCGGCGTCCTGGGGCGCTGGTCGTGCGGGGCATGTCATGATCAGGAGTACCGATGCCATTTGGGCTAACGTATATGTGAACCATGACGGACATGTGCGCTATGATTTGCCGGGAAACCAGTACATTGTTCTGGACCCGAGTGTTACCCTGGACTTGAATCAGTGGTACAAATACCTGATCACGTACCAGGATGGCGAGATGCACGTTGTCGTGCGCGATGCGTCATTCAATCTCATAATGGATGCATACGCAGATGGCATTGCCGACTTCAGTCCAAACCAGGTAACCCTTGGCTCATTCTGTATGAACAACGGCTATTCCTACTTCGACGATTTCGCAGTGTATGAGTTTGCCCCCAACTCACTGCCTTTTACAGAAGACTGGGAAGACGGCGACTATACCGACAACCCGCACTGGGAGTATTACTATCCCTACGATGGCGGCACCTGGGAAGTTGTTGATGGCATTGGCCGCAATGGCGGTTATGCTTACCGTAGTTATTGCAATGCCAGTCCCGGCGATGGCACCACCCTTTATTCTCCGGTAAGCCTGCCGGAAGAATTCGAAGTGAGCTACTGGATTCACAAACGTGTGCAAACCTTCAGCATACTCGATTTCTGTTTCTCCGAAGGCATGCCCAATTACTTCACGCAGAACAAAGGTGTAAGAACAATTATCAACTACCACAACATGGACGGTCACTGGTACCTGATGCTTGGCTGGCAGGGCAATATGACCGTGAATGATCCCATTACCTACCCGGATCGCTGGGTGAATGTCCGCATGGCAAGGCACTCCGACGGAACCTGGGATGTCACCTGGGATTACCTTGGCGAGTACGAGCACACGGCTACTATCACTGATCACTTTGCAGACCTGGACAACATTTTCGTTTCCCATACTCCGGGCGGATACTATGGGAATCTGGGCGGATACCTCTTGGACGACCTCGTCATCGCCGATGAAATCCAGGGCTACGAAGACAACTTTGATTCCGACCTTTCCGAATGGACGCCACGGACAGGCAGTTGGGACATTTCTCAGGACGGCAAGCTGCATGGTTTCTGGACATTGACCAGCGCTTATGGCGCACAGGGCACCATTACTCTCAACGATGAGCACCAGATCGAGGACAACTGGCAAGCCTCGGTTCGCTTCACCAATGTGGATGATGATCAACAACCCAGCCATAACAGTGCAGAGGCAAGTTTCCTGATCTGGATGGATGGTAATAATTACTTCCGTACCAGTGTCGGTGGGAGTGGTTGGAATGACTGGGGAGGCCCGCAAACTATTATCACCGGGCAGGTACAGGCACGTTTGAACGGCACCTGGCAGAACGCGCCAGAAAACAGACCGTATTATGAGTGGGACCCGGATATCTGGCATACGGCCTATTTTGAAAAACACGGCAACTGGTACTACATCGGGATTGACAAGCCGGACGAATACATCTTCGCCTTCGAGGATACTTATTTCAACGGTGAGGGTGTGCTGGGGATGCATACATACGGCACCAAGTACTACGACGATTTTGCCCTGGTGCCGGACGAGACCATCCCGTTGCCCTATGGGCCGCGTATGGTCGTGATCAACACTCAGGTCGATGGAGAGCTGGATGAAATCCTGTTCGACAACAACAATATCGCGGGCATGGCGGATGATGCTACAGATGGTTACGATATCGGGACGGACATTTACGAACCGCCGCATGCGCCGAACAACTACATCACGACTTACTTCCCCCATGATGAATGGAACGCCCCGGGTGGCGACAACTTCATGCGCGACATCAAACTGTTTGAGGATCTGACAAACGATCGCAAGGTGTATCCAATCGAAGTCCTGACCGATGAACTCGGCGGCGCTGTAGACATGGACTTTTCTATTGAGTACGGCATTCCTGAAACCTGGGGCGTTGTCTTGTATGACGTCACCAGCGATATCTACCAGAACCTTCGCGAGGATAATGCGTACAGCTTCATCGCGCCCGATGATGCGTACCAGTTGGAACTGGCTATCGGTGACGCCACGGATCCGGTTGTAGCGATTACATCCCCAACGGCCGATGAAGTCCTGAACGCGAACAACGACCAGGAAATCACCTGGACCATTGCTGATATTACGGCTATCAGGAGTGTTGTTCTGGAGGTCTCTCTTGACAACGGAGCAAACTGGACCGAGTTGGCGGCTTTTGATGATGATCCCGGCACCTGGACCTGGACTCCTCCCTACCAGTATGAACCCGATGCAGTCGTCCGTGTTACCGCCGAAGACTGGGCAGGCAATGCGGGCAGCGCTTCGCAGGCATTCATCCTGAATGATCCGGACAGCCCCTACATCACCCTCATCAGCCCGGCGCTTGATGATGTGCTGCATGCCAACTCCACAGAAACACTGGAGTGGGAGTATACGGTTATCCCCGGAAATGACGTTCAGACTGCCGTGCTGTCCTATTCGCTGGATGATGGGAATACATGGGTTGTCATCACGGACCAGCTTGGCACAGCAACATCATACGATTGGGACATCCCGCTTTCCGTTTACAGTCAGAATGCCAGGATCAAAGTGGAGGCTACCGATCTCAGCGGACAAACTCAGTCAGGCATGTCTGACCGTTTCATGATCTATGGACCGATGGAGTATGAGTTCACTGAAGGCTGGCACCTGACAAGCTTTAACTGCCTGCTCGATCCGCCTACCCCGGATGATCAGATCGGCGACGACATCCTGACCGGTTATTATGCGCTATACGGTTTCGGCGATTATGGGTATGTTTATGATCCGGACACGCTGCACATCGGTGAAGGTGACTGGCTGTACATGGAAGGGACTGGCACTACAACTGTTGACATGGTGGGCGACTACCTGACAGACAGCCTTGTCATTCCGCTTCGTGAAGGCTGGACACTGGCAGGTCTTGGCATGCCGGGCGCCATTGACTGGGATTTCTGCCGGGTTACCGACGGCACTCAATGGCTGAGCTTGCAGGAAGCGGAAGACGCGCACTGGATCTCGTATCCCCTGTTCGCCTATGATGACGTTGCGGACGACTACACCGTTGATCATACCCACATGCTTCCCTTCTCCGGTTACTGGATGCTTGCTTTTGATCCCGGATACTCCCTGGTCCAATATGATGCTGATCCTGCACCGGCCGGACCGGCACAGGCGCCTGATGGCGAACTTGACGAGCTTCCCTTGAGCTGGTTTGTAACCTTGACGCTGGATCGCGGCGACAAGGTCAGTACACTCGCAGGCTTCGGGGCACACGAATGGGCTGAAGACGATTATGATGCTGAAGATCTCGTCCTGCCGCCAGCCAGCCCATCCGGGAATATCCTCCGTGCCTATACACACCACGCTAACTGGGGCATCGAACAGGCGGATGATTTCTGCAAGGATGTACGAGGCTGGTTTGCCGACAACAACGAGACCGAACAATGGCGTTTCGTGGTTGAATCCAGTGAAGCCGGTGATATCCTGATCACTGCGGAAGGAATCCTGGAAGCTCTTCCGGAAGGCTATACTGCTACAGCTTTTGTCCAGGGTGAAACGTACAATCTCCTGGAATCGCCTTCATTCACGGTAAACCATAACGGCCACGGACAGATCCATGTTGAGATCGAAGTGTCCAGCCCGTTCCTGAATGTTGCAGATCAGGAGTTCCAGGGAATGCCCGAAGACTGGTCCATTGCCGCTGCGTATCCCAATCCCTTCAACCCGACATTGCATGCAGTCGTAGGATTGCCGGCCACTTCAGAATTGACAGTAGTCGTCTACGATGTGCTTGGCCGTGAGATCACCACCCTGCATCAAGGTGTAATGAATGCAGGCTACCACGCCTTCGTATTCGATGGCAGCCAGATGGCCAGCGGCATGTACTTCCTGCGTGCATCTGTACCCGGCAAAATGAACGACATTCGTCAGGTCGTTCTTGTCAAATAGCAGTAGACCTGCATTTTAGAGAACAAAAGGGGGCATTGGCCCCCTTTTGTTCTCTAAAACAAAATATCGTATATCCGGTTACCCACCGAAAACCATCGTATGAATTCTTCGGTCTTCCACGCGTTCCGGGTGGAACGTCGCCAGCCAGATATTGTTCTTACGGACCAGCACCGGATCACCATTATGCTCGGCCAATACTTCCACGCCCGGTCCAATCCGTGTGATTTTCGGCGCACGGATGAACACTGCTTCGAACGGGCTGTCCAGACCATCCACCTCGATATCGGTGATGAATGAATCCACCTGGCGGCCATAAGCATTCCGCTCAAGCGTAACATCGATAAGCCCCAATGGGGTTACCTTGTGATGTTCGCCCTGCCCCAGCCAGATCGCACCGGCACAGGTTCCGAAAATGATCTTGCCCGATGCGGCAAACGCACCCAGCAGCATATCCAGACCGTAGCGCCTGCCCAGCAGATCGATGGTTGATGACTCACCGCCGGGAATCACGATCCCATCCGGGACACGAGTCATCGCGACTTTCGGGTCCGCCTGAGCCTTCCGGCGAGCATCACACGGCGCTTTGGGATTGGCGAATCCGGCATCCTCGGACCGTCTAATCTCTACGGCTTCATGTCCTGCTTCGCGGATCGCCTGTTCATGCGTTCCATAATCGCCCTGCAGGGCGAGAACTCCGATGATCATTACCAGCCTCGAGTCGCAAGCCGTTCTTCTTCTGCCATGGTACGAACATCCAGTCCGGCCATCGCCATACCCTGGTCACGCTGCGCAGCCAGAACTTCTACCGGGTCATTGGCGTGGGTTACCGCACGGACAATCGCTGCGGCCAGCTTGGCCTGTGCCGAACGGATTTCCTTACGCGTCTTCTCATCGGCGATGTCTTCCAGGGTCTGGCCGGGAAGCAGGCCTGCTTTGAAGATACCACTGCCGACAAACACCGTTTCCGCGCCAAGCTGCACCATCATGGCCGCGTCTGCCGGGGTTGCGACACCACCCGCTGCGAAGTTCGGCACCGGAAGCTTGCCATGTTCATGCACGTATTTGACCAATTCAAACGGCGCCTGCAGGTTCTTGGCTTCCGCCATCAGTTCGGACTTGTCCATATGGTGAATACGACGCATGTCAGCCATGACCTGGCGCATGTGACGGACCGCTTCCACCACGTTACCGGTTCCGGCTTCGCCCTTGGTGCGCATCATGGCCGCGCCTTCACCGATACGACGCAACGCTTCACCCAGGTTACGGCAACCACAGACAAACGGCACCTTGAAGGCATGCTTGTCAACATGGTTCTCTTCATCCGCCGGGGTCAGCACTTCGGATTCATCGATAAAATCAACGCCGAGTTCCTGGAGAAGTTGCGCTTCAACGAAATGACCGATACGAACCTTGGCCATTACGGGAATCTTTACCGATGCCATGATTTCTTCGAGCACGGCAATCCGGCTCATACGTGCAACGCCGCCTTCCTTGCGGATGTCAGCAGGAACACGTTCCAACGCCATCACCGACGCAGCGCCGGCATCTTCTGCGATTTTTGCCTGATCCGCCGTGGTCACATCCATGATGACACCACCGCGAAGCATATCTGCCAAGCCAACTTTAAGCTCGAATTCGCTCTTGTTCTTTGTATCCTTCGCCATGACAGCCTCGATTCTTTGCAGACTTTCTCAAATGAAATCGCCCCGCCACTGGATATGTCTCGCTCAGTGGTGCGAGGCGGTGGTTAACTAGCGGAGAAGATAATACTTCCAAGGTGTGGGTACAAATCAATCGGTAGGACGGGAGACCTCGAATAGAACCGGACCTTTTCGAGCCTACCAATCTTTGGAAATTCCGGGTTGGTTAATGCTCCGGCGATGTCAAACCAAAATCGAGGCAATCCTTAGCGTTGTTGAGGCGAGCTTTCGATTTTATACGATACGTTCGATCAGAATATCTGCTGCTAAATCATAATCTTACGCAAATACATAGAGATCAACCCACTTGGTGGAATGCATGGAGGGCGCTTTTGCCATAATTGTATCCCTTTTATACCAACAGGGGATACATAAGTCCTCAAGATCCGCTATTTACCAGCATGCGTCTATCTCAGTACACCTTCCCAAAAATCGAATATTATCCGTTCTGAACTTTACCATATATTGGATCTCTTTCTGTTTCAACAACGCTCTCGAAAAAGAACCATCTCCCTCTTAATAATAGTGCAATAAGCCCAATACAACAATAACAATCGCAAAAATAACCAAAATCCATACAACCCAGTTGCCCCCTCCAGGTGTTTCCATCTCGATCGGGATCATCATATCTGCATCTTCTTCAACAGCTTCAAGAATCTCGTGAGCCAGTTCCAGATCGCTTGGTGCGACATACAATTCCACCCCGCGCACCATCTGCAACGGCGGTCCCATACTTCCGGCATCATCTTTAAAAAGCCAAGATGGAATACCCTGCTCTTCCAACTTTGCTTTAATCATCTGGGCTTCAATCTCAGATTGAAACGTGCCGATCAAACGCGCACTTTCCGGCTTGTAGAAAACCATGGCTTATAACGGATTCTGCAGCGTAATACCCAAGCCATAATAGATGCCGGAATAATCGAAGATCAGCTCCTGGTTTGAATGATATATCTTCACCACGGGCGCATCGGAATCGGTATTGCTGCCATCCAGCAAAACTCCGCGGAAGTTCTCCACCTGTGACTGGCGATAACCAACATTCACATCAACGCAAATGTAGGGGGTGGCATTGACACGAACCTTACCCCAGATACGCTTTGCGATATAATCGTTGTTGGCAGAATGATCATAACGGTAATCGCTGTCTATGCTACCCGTAGAAGAGGATTCTTCATAACGCTGGTGAATATCTGCCGATGACGGCCCCATACCGCCGTAAATACCTACTTCCAGCCAGGATGTAATCGGCTGATGAAATCCGAGGAAGAAGATGTATTCCTTGGCCGCTGCTTCAACAATGTAATACCGTCGTGTTGAATAATAATCTGAAGACACTTCTGCCTGTACATATTTGCCAGCCTGGTAAATCCTGGAATACATCATACCGCCATGAAAACGCCACCAGTACATACCAAAGCTGATATCCAGAAATGGAGTTCTGTCAAAGTCCGAATCGGAAGAGAAAGAAAACGGGGGCAAGCCGCCCTGGACAAGGGCGTCACTCAACTCTTCCCAATAGTTGTTCAAATCACGCTGGTCGTACTTGACATCCCCCATATCCATCCGACCAAAATGGTAGACTCCACCAAGTTCAATACCCCACTCGGCGTTTTTTATCTTTTCTATATCGAAACCAAACTCAAATGCGTATCCCGTAGAAAAGGACATCGTCAAACCAACAAGCATAACCACCAGGAGCCAACCGAAACTCTTCATTACTACCTCCTTATGGACAACCCTTAGCACCCCGTCTTACCATCAACACAATGTAGAACGTGTGCAACCGTGATGCCAGAGCTGACAATCAACTCGCATCCGTATACTATTTCAAAATTCTGAGCAGTCTCTACATATTCACAACCCCTGAAACGTAGCATTATGCTACCCGAGTTTCAGAATTATTGTAGCAATATGGCTGGTAAACCATTCCCATTTTCAACACTGCCTAGTACTGATGGTGGTAAAATTTGCCATAACTTCAATCACACTATGATTTGTAGAAGAAAACCCTATCCTTCTCACTCCTCGAAATATTTTCTGGCACAGCCGTTGCAATTTACCCATCCGAGCCGAATTTGATGGAGCCGCAACCGTAACGAGGAGGATGCATCATGAAAGCAATCCGATTTTCCCTTGTTGCCGCTCTGGTTCTTGTACTGGCTTCTTCTGTTTTTGCAGGTTCACACCCCAGGACATGCTGCAATGGTTTTTTGCAGGATCAGTATACCGTACCGAATTTCATACCAATAGTGCATCCTGTAGCGTGTTGTCATGTGACACCTACCGACATTAATGGCGGCGGTGGTAGTGATCCAACTCTGCTCGGAGTATCACACAATCCCGACGGGGGATTTGTTCCAGTGGAATGGATGACACCTGTTCCCTTTCAGCCCTGTTGCCCTATAACAGATGATCCTTCACATATTCAGAAGGACAAAGTGCCAATTCATTATAACAGAATAGATAGATAGGAGATACTTCGCTTCATATACACTCCGTGGAGATCCTAGCGGGATTGTCAGCAAGCAACCCAACACCAACACCAACTTCCCTCCAATTCCGCGATATCCTCCACCAACCGGAAAAAGCCGGGCGAAAGCCTGGCTTTTTTTTATGCTCCCGGCAGGTCAACAAAAACCCGCCTCGCGGCGGGTAATGTGCATGCTATCAACGAATCACTTACACTGTGAACTTACCTACAATATCCTTCAGCGACAAGGCGCGATGCGAAAGGTCCTGTGCCGACTGGTGCGTCGAAGCAGCGCCCTCAACGATTTCTCTGGTAGCGGTGCTGATCATTTCGATGGAGCGTGCAATATCACGCACTGCCGCGGTTGCCTCGCTGACATTGCGTGACAACTCATCGGCTGTGGTAGCAGCTTCATTGGCATGGCTGGCAATCTCAACAATCGCTGTGGAGGTCTCACGGGATAGTTGCGCTATACTACCGGTTGAACTGGCGACAGTAGCAACCGTTCTTGACACTTCGTTTGCAGTTGCAGTTTGTTGCGTCATTGCCGCCGCAATGGATTGGTTAATACCGGCTACTTCATCCAGCACACTCGAAATCCCATTAACGGAATTGACCACTTCCTTTGTGCTGCTCAACATGGATTCGATCTGGTTGCCGATGTCGCCGGCCGCCTCCGCGCTTTGACGCGCCAGCTCTTTTACTTCATTGGCAACAACAGCAAAACCCTTCCCTGCCTCGCCTGCGCCCGCCGCTTCTATGGTTGCGTTCAAGGCCAGCATGTTGGTCTGATCGGCAATATCCTTGATCGTGTCGACAATCTTGGATACCTGCTTGACAACCTGGTCCAGAGTTGTCATATGCCCCTGTACTTCCTGACCTTTCCGACTGGCAGTATCGGCAATATGACTGGCATCGGCAGTTGATTTGGCTACTTCGTTGATTGATGATGTCATCTCCTCCATGGCAGTGGCGACATTGTTGATACCATTCGACGTCTCTTCAATGGAATGGACAACATCACCCAGAGCGCTGGATTTGCTGTCTGCGTTCATCGCAATATTCTTCAAAGTAGCCGTCATCTCTTCTGTCATGGCCGCGATGTTATCAACAATACTGCTGGTCTCTTCTGCTGAGGCTGAAACATTGGCTGCCTGCGAATCTGTCTCTTCGGCATTGGAAGACATCTGCGCTGAAATGGAAGTGAATTCTTCTGAAGCAGACGCCAGCAGATCTGCCGTATCAGATATCTCACGGATCACATTTGAAAGGTTGTTCTTCATGGCGATCATGGAATTCCCGAGAACATCCTTTTCGCTGGAAGCTTCGAGCGTAATATTCAGCAACCCTTCTGATATTTGTCTGGCAGCATCTGCTTTATTTCGAAGAGAAGCTGTCATATTGGCAAAGGAATTTGTGAGGTTGCCGATTGCATCGTTGGTATTGGAATGCACCTCTTGACTCAAATCCCCAATAGCAATCTGCTCCGCAGCATCTACCAGATCATTAATCGGCTTTACGATCAGACGTGAAATAAGTAGTGAGGCAATAATCCCGATCACGATTGCAATAATCCCGATTACCAGGTTCATCATTGAGGCGCGAGCATTATCCTTCTGCAATACTGGCCCGATTTTATCCATTTCCTGTTTAATATCCAGGGATATCTTTTCAATGCTGTCAGCCATCCGGGGACCGATGATGTACAATTTGTCTACGATCATCTGCTGCATTTCAGCAACTACTGCCGTAGTGATAGTCCCACGTGTCATAGAACGAATGTCATCAACAACTGCTCTATACGCCCCTGCATCTGATAACATGGCGCGGTATTGATTGTCTAGTTCAGTTATTTCAGATAGTTGAATCCCTTCCTCAAGATACTTTTCCAGATTATCAAACCTGAAATAAAACTCTTCAAACTGTTTATCAAGCACATTTTTTCTGGCGTTCTGTGCAATGAAGACTTCGATGTTTTTTATCGCCAGACGACCTTCAAGCATGTTCGCACGAATCTGACCGGCATCGTTTGATAAACGTGCAAACGTCCGGTATTCAATGAAGCCATCATTTGCGCGCTGAAAAGCCGTATGCGATAGTACCACCATAACAGTGAGTATGACCAAGACTATTCCAAAACCGATCCCGATTTTCTGTCCCAGTTTCATCTCTCCCCTCCGTGTATGTATGAGATGCCAAGCATTGAGCTCGATCCAGCTTTCCTGATCCTGCTACACAACTAAGGTAGGCGGGGAGAATTCCTGTAAAATAATCAGACAAGACCTCTATTTCGTCTCCCGGTACCAATTCGCAAAAAAGCAACCGTAACAATTACAATTATTTATCTTTTACGGTTTCCTTAGACAGAAGATCGTAGGATTTGATGTTTCCGTAACGCAATTTCAATCTGGAATTCGTATTATGTACTCAGGCATCGAGAATTTACGAGCGAGGTGTACATGCGTTTTTCGGATGGTCAGCTGCAACAGCTTTTCCATATTGAGTTTCCGATTGTCCAGGGCGGGATGGTCTGGGTATCAGGGGCGAAACTTGCCGCAGCGGTTTCCGAGGGTGGCGGCCTGGGATTGATCGGCGCCGGATCCATGAAGCCGGATCTCCTGAAATCCCATATCAGGAAAGCGCGCACACTTACCAAAAAACCTTTCGGGGTGAACCTGCCATTATTACGTGCAGATATCAATGACCTTGTGGACGTTGTTCTAAATGAAGAAGTTCCCGTAGTCTTCACCTCAGCGGGTAGCGCGAAGAAATTCACCCAAGTTCTCAAAGACGCCGGTCGTGTTGTGGTTCATGTTGTCCCCGGTGTAAAATTCGCTCAGAAGGTTGAGGACGCCGGATGTGATGCTGTTGTCGCCGAGGGATTCGAAGCCGGCGGTCATAACGGTCTGGACATGCTGACCACCATGGCCCTGATACCGCAGGTCGTTGATGCCGTATCTATTCCGGTTATCGCGGCAGGCGGAATTACGGACGGACGTGGTATTGCGGCGGCGCTTGCATTGGGTGCTTCAGGCGTTCAAATCGGCACTCGATTCATTGCTACACTGGAATCAAGCGCCCACAATGATTTCAAAAAAGCTATACTTGAAGCGACAGACACTTCGACGACTTACAACTTGTGGCAAATAGGCCCGGCTCGTATGTTGAAAAATGCCTGGACAGAACGAGTGCAAGCGGCTGAACTGAAAGGCGCTTCACCGGAAGAGTTGCGGGAGCTGCTTGGATCCAAGCGTGAACGTCTGGGCATTTTTGAGGGTGACCTGGAAGAAGGGCAATTGGAAGCCGGGCAAGGAGCTGGGCTGATTAAAGACATGCCTTCTGCTACTGAGCTCGTTGCCAGATTGGTGGAAGAGTACAAAACAACTGTTGCACGTTTCAAGTAAACCATACTCGAGTTCAGGACCATTTCATTCTTGGGGGGATTATGCGTAGCTGGATTAACACGCTGATAGTCGTTCTGCTTTGCGGATCTCTTATTTTCGCTTTTGGTTGCGACAAGGCACGTGAAAAAGCGCGGGCCAAGCTGCAGGAAAAGGCTGCAGAAATCGAGAAGGCAGTAGAGGAAAAAGCGGAAGAAATCAGCCAGGAAGCAGTGAAAGCTGCTGAAAAAGCCGCGAAAGAAGCACAGGAAAAGGCTGAAAAAGCGGCCCAGGAAGCTGAAGAGAAAATCGAAGAAGCTGTCGAAGAAGCAACAGAGCAGGCAGAAAAAGCATCAGACAAGATGTAATGCTGGTATAACCTGGTAGATTTCTTTATACTCTTGTAGATAAATACAGCCTTTTTTCAGCTATCAACGCATTCAATCAACACGATTCTTCGGACCTGGGAGGGGACTATAACGGTCGCGCAAGCTGACAATCCGGGCAAGAGCAAATGGCCTGTTGCCATTCTGGCTGTGATGGTTGTTTTCACCATCGCATTTGTAACGATTGCCGTGCTGGCTTCATTGCGTAGCAGAAACCTGGTAAGTCAAAGTTATTTCAGCGATGGCCAGCATTACCAGGCGACTATTGATGCGCGAAAACGGGCGCGTCAGCTTTCCTCCCCCCTGGAGCTTCACTATACCCAGGATGGCAACATTCTCGACATTGCCATGCCACTTGAACATCGCGGTCAGGACATTCGTGGCACAATCCGACTCTATCGTCCATCGGGCGAGAAACAGGATCGTACTTTCCCACTCGCCCCCGATTCAACAGGATCACAACACGTGATCCTTGACGCGATTCCACCTGGTGCATGGAAGGTTTCCATTGCATGGAACCTGGGTGATGAAGAGTTTCTTATTGAACAGAATATCTTTGTGAATAAGTAGGAAGATTCGTTACACAACCGGAGAAGTGTTATGGAGTTACTGACATCCATCTGGCCAGGTTTTATCGTTGGTCTTTTCGGTAGCCTTCATTGCATCGGCATGTGTGGCCCTATCGTGATCGCACTGACGGATCGCGATGCGGGACGTGTCCGCTATATCATCGGGAGAACACTCTATAACCTCGGGCGTACGGTTACCTACGGTTTTCTCGGCGCGATTGTCGGTCTGATCGGCGCTACGGCAGCCATGGCCGGATTTCAGCGCTACCTGTCCATTGTTCTGGGCGTACTGATATTGATCGCAGTCCTTCTTCCCCATCGTTTCACAGCATGGTTGTTGTCTCCTGATGTTTTCCAGGCGTTTGGCGGAAGGCTGAAAAAAGTCTGGATCAAGCTGATTGGAAGAAAAACATTTGGTTCGCTCTTTATCATTGGCATTCTTAACGGCTTCCTCCCCTGCGGGCTGGTCTATGCCGCCATGGCTGGCGCAGCGACAACTGGTTCCGTAACCGGTGGCATCGGGTTCATGGTCATGTTCGGGCTGGGAACGATCCCGGTAATGCTGGCTACCGCCATCGCAGGAAACCTGATCCAGCACAAAATAAAGGATGCCATTCGTAAGCTTATCCCAGCCGCCGCAATCGTATTAGCCCTGCTCCTGATTGTGCGGGGAATGTCCCTCGGTATCCCCTATATCAGCCCAAAAGTATCGGTTGCAAAGACAGCCGATGGAACCGAAGAAGTGCAAATGGACTGTTGCCATTAAGTGCATCCATAGTCTGGCAATAGCCTGTAACGATTACGGTTTCTCTACCTTCAAACAGAAAAACAATGATAGCCGGATACGTTGTTTTCACCTTGGTGTCTTCATATAACCGCCTTATATTACGGCGAAAATTGACGAGCAGGAGGCTTTGATGGCCCGTTTGATGACAGGTGTGGCTGGAATACGTGGCGTCATAGGGGATGGTCTATCCCCTGAAGTCGTTTCACGCTACGGTGCGGCATTCGGCACATACCTGAAAGGCGGCACAGTTGTTGTTGGTGGAGACACTCGACCTTCCAGACATATGGTGCGTGCAGCCCTGTTTGCAGGGTTAAACGCTACCGGGATAAACGTAATAGATCTTGATCTGGCGACCACACCTACTGTCGAATTGATGGTAGAACATCTGGAAGCATCCGGTGGGATATGCGTTACAGCCAGCCATAACCCGATTGGCTGGAACGCGATGAAATTCCTGGACCGCCGTGGACGCTTCCTCGGTCCGGATGAAGGCGGCGAAGTGAACCGGCTGTTCCGTGATGGACCGTTGAACTATGTCAGCACCGGAAATCTTGGTTCGGTTACCACACACACCGGTTCTGCCGAAATTCATATTCGCAAGGTTCTCGAAAATCCCCTGATTGATGTCTCAGCGATTCGACGTGGGCAGTTCAGAGTCGCCGTGGATGCGGTGAACTCTGTAGGTAACCTGGTCATGCCGGATCTCCTTCACGAGATGGGCTGCGATGTTATCAAGATTCATGACGATCTGAGCGGTCATTTTGGACGCGAAGCGGAACCGATTCCGGCCAATCTTGAAGATCTGAGCACGCTGGTAAAGGATAAAGGTTCTGATATCGGGCTGGCACTCGATCCTGATGGTGATCGATTGGCCATCGTGGATGAACAGGGCACTCCGATCGGCGAAGAACTGACCCTGGCGCTGGCGGTGAAATACATTCTGGCACGTCAGAAAGGCCCGGTTGTCATTAACCTGTCGACATCACGCGCGGTTGAGGATATTGCCAAGGCGGCCGGTGTTCCCTGCTATCGTACTCCTGTTGGTGAAGCACATGTCGCCATGGAGATGGACCGTGTCGAAGCGGTGATCGGCGGCGAGGGGAATGGCGGAGTCATGTTCCCGGAGGTTCACACCGGACGTGATGCGTTGGTCGGCGCGGCACTCGCACTGGCGCAACTGGCGGATGAAGATGACCCCTTGAGCATGGTGGTCAGCCGTCTACCCCAGTACAGCATGGTCAAACGCAAAGCGCCAGCGGAAAAGGTGAACGCGGAATCATTGGAGGGCATGCTGCGCAATCGTTTTGGTGATCAGGCGCAATATGATACCCGTGATGGGATCCGTGTAGATCTGGAACAAGGTTGGGCACATGTCCGTCTTTCCAACACAGAACCGATTGTACGTATTTTTGCTGAAGCACGTTCTGCGGATGAGGCAGGTAAACTTGCTGATATGGCCGCTGAAGCAGTTAGCTGATTAGCGTCGGGAGTCCCCATATGCCGTACACGATTCAATTGCCGGAAGAACTGACCAGGATTACGGTCGCAGCCATATTCGACCATACCATTTTGAAAGCATCCGCTACCGAAGCGGATGTGCTGCGTGTGACCGAAGAAGGCCTGCAGAACCATGTCGCGTCGATTTGTGTGAACCCGATGTGGGTGCCGACTGTGCGTAAAGCCACTGAAGGTTCTGACGTCGAAGTATGCAGCGTGGTCGGTTTCCCGTTGGGAGCCGGGCAACCTGAAGTTGTCGCCCTGGAGGCGACTCGCGCAGTACATGACGGCGCCACGGAAATCGACATGGTTATCCCGGTGGGATTGGCGCTGGAAGGAAAATGGGATAAGGTCGGGGCGCATGTCGCTGCGGTACGGCAGGCCATTGGCGACAATTTGCTGAAGGTCATCCTTGAAGTTTGCGAATTGTCCGATGAACAGATTGTGCAGGCAAGCCGTATCTCCATCGAAGCCGGCGCTGATTATATCAAAACGTCAACCGGCTTCAGCAAAGGCGGCGCTACGGTTGAAGCAGTGCAGTTGATGGCGGAAGTTTCAAAGGGACGGGTTGGGATCAAGGCGGCCGGAGGTATCAAGACGCTGCAGGATGTACTCGACATGGTCGCGGCCGGCGCTACACGTATTGGAGCATCTGCCACCCTCAGTATACTCGACGAGATCAAATAACAAGAAACCGGGATTGACTTGGGGCAGTAGAACTCCTATAAAGTCAGGGTGTCCAAACAGACGCATAACGATTCTTTCATCAGGATCATACAGTTTCGACTATACTATCAGTAACAAGGCAGCCTATGCTGTCGTCCGAAGCATAGAGGAGGCGAGCAATGCGAGATATTATGGCGGTTATTCTGGGCGGTGGACGTGGATCACGCCTTTTTCCCCTTACCAAAGTACGCTCCAAACCTGCCGTTCAGATCAATGGGAAATACCGTCTCATCGACATTCCCATTTCGAACTGCCTGAACTCGAATATCTATCGCATTTTTGTACTGACCCAGTTTAATTCGGCCAGTCTGAACCGTCACATTGACGTTACCTACCATTTTGACAGCTTCCGCATGGATGGCTTTGTCAATATCCTGGCGGCGGAACAGACCCAGCATTCCTCGGAATGGTTCCAGGGCACTGCCGACGCTGTCCGGAAAACCTTGAAGCATTATGACCGCTTCCGTTTCTCCCATTATCTCATTTTGTCCGGCGACCATGTCTACCGCATGGATTATCGCAAACTGCTCAAAGAACATCGCAACACTAATGCCGATGTTACCGTGGCCGCAATGCCTGTAGAACGTCAGAAGGTCAGCGGACTTGGTGTTATGGAAATTGATGATAATGGCTTTGTAAAACAGTTTGTCGAGAAACCGGAAGACCCGGAATTGATTGACAAGCTGGAAATCAAGGATGATTTCTGGAAAAACCGCAGCATGGACAACCGTCGCGGCTACTGTCTCGCCAACATGGGCATTTATGTCTTCAAGCGTGAACTACTGGAAGAGATTCTGACCTCGGATCGTGAGATGGACTTCGGTAAAGAGATCTTCCCCCATGCTGTCGAGAGCGGACGGAAAGTCTATTCGTACCTGTTCGAAGGGTACTGGGAAGATATCGGAACGATCAAATCTTTCCATCAGGCCAACCTTGGTTTCGTTAACCCGATGCCCAAGTTCAGCTTCTATGATGAACATAACCCGATCTTCACCCATGCCCGTTATCTGCCGCCGAGTAAGATCACACGGACTACCGCCGATAACGCTATTCTGAGTGAAGGCTGTATTGTGGACGATGCGTATATCCGTCACAGTATCATCGGTGTCCGCTCACGTGTGGGCAAAGGTTCAACCATCATTGATACCTACATGATGGGCTCCGACTACTTTGAATCTGCAGATGAACGTGAGGAAAATCGGCACAAGGGACTGCCGGATATCGGCATCGGTCATGATTGCCACCTGGAAGGGGTGATCATTGATAAGGACGCTCGAATCGGAAACGGCGTCCGAATCGTTGCCGGTCCAGGCGACTACACCGAAGGCGATGGCTGGGTTCTGCGTGATGGTGTGATCGTGGTGGAAAAACGTGCGATTATCCCGGAAGGAACGCAGATTGTCTTTCGGTAGGTGATAAACACCTTTTTAGAGCTTTCCAACAACCCCGGTATGGTTACTATACCGGGGTTTTCTATAAACCTTGATTCTATTGAATACCTTCCGGGAAAAGGGGACGGGATCCTTTTTCTCGCGCTTGTCAGAATATTCCTGAAATACTTCTGGAAAAGGAAACTGTCCCCTTTTCCGTGTTATTCCTACCTGCTCCCCAGAAAAAGGGTACAGCCACCTTTCCCGGTCAATGCTCACAGCGGGAAGGCTTTACCCCTGTCTCTTGCTCACATCTTCGTGTTTCTGCCACCCCAGAGGGGGTGGTATATTTTAGCGTAGGGTTGACGCTGTCTGTTTAGCGTCTACCCTACGAAAAAGATCAAACCTTATCTCAACCCTGGAAGGGTTGCATAACGTATAATTTACACCCAATTGGTTTGTATAGAATATAAAATGCGTTATTTCCTGTATTTATTGAACGTACTAATATGAATCGCGTATTATGCAACCCTTCCAGGGTTGATTATTCGTTAGAATACCTGACATAGTGTACAGGCCAAACAGACGGCCTGTACACTATGCTAAAATAGGGAATCCCGCCGGGATTCTAAAAATGCTATGTCCACAACTCTTTTACTGATACAGCTTTCAGAAGATGTGGGTAAGAGACAGGGCTTTACCCCAGGGAAAGGAGGCAGTCCCCTTTTTCCATATCCTTTATTCCAACTATACAGTTGACTTTTCACTGATATAGCATATAACCATATGACGGATTAACAATGGGAATCGCTATATACCTGTTTGACAAACAAACAGAGGGCAATATCATGTGCATATTATGAAGTGTTTTACTTCTCAAGAATAACTCTCCTGACAACCGTAATAGTTCCATCCGACAGCGAGAAGAACAGCGTACCAGAAGCCAGGTCAGGTGGTGCGGACCAACTCACCTGCTGCTCCCCGGAATTAAATGTATAATCCCGCCGATCCAGAATACGTCCTTCAAGATTACTGACTTTCAATGTTACTGTACTTGCAACAGAAAGTTCTATTGTAATCAAAACAGAACTGTTAAAAGGATTAGGGTGAATACTGCTTATAGTAAATGTTTCAGGAATGGTTAAAAATATCTCATCTACTGATGACTCATGCCCTACAACAGTGCCATCCATTAATACTTTGTACATATTTAGAAAGCTATAGTTTTCAATATCATTGGATACAATTATAACACCGGAACTATCGGGAAGAAGCATAGCCTTGACACTGTTATTTATATGATATGAATCAAAATCTACTAAAACAGTGTCATCGGCAAATGAGTCCATGCCACTATGAATATCAAGAAGCTGGCATAATATACTACTTTCCGTATTGCTTCTACCTGGTATCTGGACTTTGTTGTATGAAAAAATTCTGTTAGGATTGGTTGATGGTAAAAGACCATTAAACAAGCTCCAGCTTCTCATTGGTGGTTCAAACGTCATATACCAGTACCCATAGTAATAAGGCGCTCCATCTTCCGTAATACGGTACAATCGGTTTTCCCAATCAGCGCCCATAATCCAGACATGATGATAGAAGAGAGAATTATCTGCCAATAGAACAGGATTTGAACTGGAGCCGCCTGATCCGTGTGATGAAAGGTCAAGAAAATCGCCCCACATTGTTTCCCCATCTTCGGAAATTCGATTCAGATATACCTCATCTCCTCCCAATTCCGCATTAAATACTACTACACTGTTATCGTTATAGCGTTTCAGATCAACTCTGCCACCCCAGATTCGAGGCATCACCAGGACAGGTTCATTCCACACCTCCTCACCCTCTGCTGTGAAACGTTTCATCATAAGGCCCAGGTAGGGAGTGCCATGAAAGTCTTCATAAACCACATACACACCCCCATCCGGGTGTGCGATGAGTATTGCTTCATTTCCAGGGCCGTCTTCAGTATAGCGAATGTATGTTGGCCTGGTTAGTTTCTGGCTTCCGTCTTCGTTTACTCCATACAAATACATGGGACAATAGGGACGTTCACGGTAGAAACCCCAGAATCCTCCTTCTTCATCGGAACATATTGAAGGAAATATACCATTGGCGCCTTGAAAAACATCATCTTCAAATGCAACAGCGCCAGAATCTCCCCATAATAACTCACCTTCCGGAGATATTTTCTGGGCGTACATGCACCCGCCAAGTTCAGGATTAAGGGTTGCACTCATGAAAGCGACAATGATGGAGCCATTATCAGAGTTTACTGCTCCGGCAATTTCTGCGTTGTGTCCAAATGGATTTACAATGGATACGCCACCGTACAAATAGTATTCAGGTAGTTGCATGTAGCCATCGGCATTGAACCTTTGTACAAGTCCGCAATAGTACTCAAGATCAATACAAGTATCGTAAATTACCCAATGCCCACCATCGTCAGTTGGAAGCATTGTGTAGTGGTATATCACATCCTCAAATATCAATCCGTTGGGTTGCCACTGGGCAAGAGCTGCAGGAATACTGCCGGAAAACAGCAGAAGAAGAGTTAGAAAGAAAACTGAAGCGAACCTGACGCGATTGTTTCTGATCATGGGATTACCCCCGAATCCATAATACAAAATGCAGAAATAAAATTTCGAATGTCAACGATAACGTGAGACTATATTGATAAATCTAGGTAATCCACCTTTTTATAATACCCCTGCTACCTGTGCCGTTTTTTGCCAATTCAATTATACCCCCTTATCATCCTTTACATCCTGTAAATGCAAGCTGAAAAGAATTACCTCCCTGCTTTCTCAAGGTATTCCTCCTGCAGTTCCACCAGTCGTTCCCTTAGTCCCACAGCGTACTCTGCGATATCCTCTTCATGATGGACACGCAATGCCCCCAGGAACAGCATCCGGTTCTCGTGTACGATGTTCTCGGAAAGGGTGGTCTGAATATCCACAGACAGTCGGTGCAGATCCGGCAGGTCGCTGGTCGCAGTGATAGTATCCAACCGCTGGATAGCATGTTTCAGGTATTTCGCTGTACGTAGAAAATGGGCACGTGGCATAACAATGTACTCTTGGTATGACGGGAATCGTCAACGATGTTGTTTTGCTGGAAATATACGATTATTTACCTGCATTTGGTTGCAATTCGTTTGCGTTCACAAGGTGTGTGCCCTACCTTCGGCGCAAGCTGGACTTTCAGGGTGTCAACTCTGGCATTGTCAATGGTTTCTCCAGAGCATTGGGGAACTCTGCCAGTCTTGTTTCGTATAGAACGATATAGTTGCAGTAGACTGTTTCGAATGAAGTAACGTGATACAGCCTGCTAGTCCTGTAAACCCTTAACCTACACGCGAACGGAGTCTCCGATGATTCAGATTGAGAATCTAAGGAAGCTGTACGGCGACTTCCCTGCGGTGGACGGGATCACTTTCGAAGTGGCGGACGGTGAAATTCTGGGCTTCCTTGGTCCGAACGGCGCCGGTAAGACGACCACAATGAAGGTGCTGACCGGGTATTATCCACCCACTGCCGGGAGGGTAAAGGTGGAAGGGTTGGACGTGGTAAACGACAGTTTGAAGACACGTGAGCTGATCGGTTACCTGCCCGAATCCAACCCCCTTTATTACGATTTGTCAGTCGGCGAGTACCTTATGTTCATCGCCGAGCTGCGAGGTATCCCGAAAGATCAACGGAAGAACCGCATCCGTGAGATCGGCGAGATTACCGGGATCAACGACCGTATGAAGCAGAGCATCGGTCAGTTATCAAAGGGTTACAAGCAGCGTGTCGGCCTGACACAGGCCATGCTGCATGATCCCAAGATCCTGATCCTCGACGAACCCACCATCGGTCTCGACCCGAACCAGATCGTGGAAATCCGCAGCCTGATCAAATCAATCGGCCGTAAAAAAACAGTTATCCTTTCCACCCACATTTTGTCCGAAGTGCAAGCCACCTGCGACCGAGTCGTCATCATCAATGAAGGCAAGATCGTCGCGAACGGCACCCCTGACGAGTTGCAGCATCGTTTCCAGGGGCAGGGTGTGATACGAATATCTGTCTATGGTGAAGGCTCCGACGACATCGACCTGTTCCGTGGCGTTCCCGGAGTAGAATCTGCGGAAAGACTGGCTGATCCTGAACGTAATGTCATCGGCGTCAAGCTGATCGCATCACGTGACATGGACCCGCGCAAGGATCTGTTCCGTTTGTGTGTGGACAAAGACTGGACACTGCTCGAGATGACTCGCGAAATCCAGAGCCTCGAATCCATCTTCCAGCAGTTGACTCGTGACAACCAGCCCCTGGGCGAGGAGGTGGCAGCATGAACTTCAGCGCAGTGGGTGCGATCTACAAGAAGGAGATGAAAAGCTATTTCGGAAGCCCGGTAGCCTACATCTCCCTGGCCGTGTTCCTGGTGATAACCGGATGGTTCTTTACCTTCATCCTGTTCAAGGAGAACATGGCTACGATTCGACACTTCTTCGAACTTACCGGTGGCCAGTCCATCATCCTGGTTCCCCTGCTTTCCATCTTTGCCCCAGCCATCTGCATGCGATTGGTCGCGGAAGAACGGAAAAGCGGCACCATGGAACTGCTGGTGACCATGCCGGTCAATGACCTGGACATCATCGTCGGCAAATACCTGTCCGCCTATACCCTGTACCTCGTCGGTCTGTTTTTCACGTTTATCTACGCGTTTACCGTGCTGGTACTTGGGAATGCTGATTTCGGCGTGATGTTCTCGGGTTATTTCGCCCTGATCCTGGTCGGTGCGGTGTATATCGCTATTGGCGTACTGGGTAGCGCGCTCAGTGAAAACCAGATTGTAGCGTTCATCCTGGCGTTTCTGCTGGGTGCGGCGCTTTCGCTGCTGGCGCTGGTATCGGCGCTGCTGCCGCCATCCTGGTTCACCGATGCGGTGCAGTACATCAGCACGACCTATCATTTCAACAACATGGCAATCGGCGTGATCGACCTGCGGGATATTCTGTATTTCCTGTCTATCATCGTGTTGATGCTGTACCTGGCATCGATCGCTTTTGCCAAACGCAGATTCTTGTGAGGGTGTCGAGATGAAACAGAAAAACCTGTACTCGCTGGTCGGCATCCTGTTGATTGTGGTGATTGTGGTTCTGGTGAACCTCGTTGCCAACTCGCTTTTCTTCCGTGTTGACCTGACCGAAGAGAAGCTCTTTTCACTGTCAACAGCCTCCAAGGATGTTGTCCAGAACCTGGAAAACCGGCTGACGGTGAAAGTTTTCGCGTCAAAGGATATGCCGGCGCAATTGAAGGATATCGAGCGTTTCCTGGGCGACCTGCTCGCCAACTACCGTCGTTATGGCGGCGGCAATTTCCACTACGAGTTTATTGACCCGGGCAACGATAAAGACCTCGAAAAGGAAGCAGCCGATTACCAGATCGCGGCTTTCCCGGTTGAGGTCTGGTCGAAAGACAAACGTGAACAGATGATGGTGTATTTCGGCATGTCGTTCCTGTATGGCGACAAGCAGGAAACCATTCCCGCTGTCCAGAGCACGGCCGGTCTGGAATACAACATCACCTCCATCATTAAGCGCATATCCAGCCAGCAATCGAAGAAGATCGGCTTCCTGACCGGACATGGCGAGCCCAGCCCGTTTGAAAAGATGACCATGGCGTCCAACATCTTGCAGGACAACTACCAGATCACCACTGTTGACCTTTCAGCAGAGGATATGGTTCCGGCCGATGTTGATGTCTTGTTGATCGTTGAACCGCAGGCTGCGTTGAGCGATGCCGACAAGGTCAAGGTTGACCAGTTTATCATGGGCGGCGGCGGTCTCGGCTGGATGGGCAGTAAAACTCATGTCGAAATGCAGCAGATGCAAGCGCAACGCCTGCCGCTGATGATGGACCCGATGACCGAGCATTACGGCTTCCGCATCAACGAGGATGTTGTCGCGGACGCCCAGTGCGGCCAGGTCATGGTTCCGACCCGGATGTTCTTCCAGCAGGCAGTCAAGTATCCCTTCCTGCCCATGGTGACCACATTCAACAAGAAACATCCGATTACAAAGGATCTGGAAGTCATCAGCCTGCTCTTCCCCTCTTCAGTGGACACATCCATCACGATTCCGGGTGTTGAACGATCAGTGCTGTTCAAGTCCGGCGCGAAGAGTTTTGTGGAAATGGGCCCCCGTTTCAACATTTCGGTTCGTCGTCAGTACAGCCGTGACGGCGCTGAATTTGACCGCGCGTTTGTACCGCTGGGTGTGGCTCTGGAAGGCAAGTTCACCAGCTTTTACGCAGGGAAGGAAATCCCGGTTGATGATAATGGCGAACCCGTCATTGCGATGGACAGGCTTGCCATGGAATCACCCGATGATACCCGGATGTTCGCCATGGGTGACGGACGTTTCCTGATGGATGAATATCGTCCCAACGCAGCCAATATCAACCTGCTGATGAACGTGGTTGACTGGCTGGCCAACGACACCGGCCTGATCGAACTGCGCAGCCGTGAAGTCCTGATGCGGCCACTGAAAGAGCAGTCCCCGACGCAGATGCAGGTCTGGAAGCTGTTCAACTGGTTCCTGCCGCCGATCCTGGTGATCCTGCTCGGGCTGGTATATTGGCAGATCCGTCGCAACACACGCAAGAGGGAGGGTTGATCATGAATCCAAAGCAGCTCACCATTCTCGCGGTGATTGCCATTGCGCTGCTGGGGATTTACCTGCTCCTGCAACTTGGCGGAACACCGACAGCAGAATTCAAAGACCTCGTAGCTGTTGATACATCCAAGGTGACATCCATCTCGCTGTATTACGATGGACATACCACGACGATGGAGCGTCGTAGCAACGGCTGGCAAGTCGTGAATCCATTCGATTTCAAGGCAAACGACGGCCTGGTCGTTACCCTGCTGGGCAAACTGGACGATTTACGGATCGAAACCGAAGTCACCGACAACAAGAACAGTTGGGGCGAGTACGAGCTGACGGATGCCCAGGCGTCGCGGGTTACGATTGTCCAGAACGGTCAGGAATACACGTTCTTCGTTGGCAAATCCGCTACGGGCTATCGTCAGTCTTATGCCCGCCTGGCTGGCGAAGATACCGTTTTCCTGATCCGTGGCGTCTATGGTACAGCGTTGAAACGTCTGCCGAAAGACTGGCGTCAGAAGAAGGTCGCCGACTATGAAGCCACGGAAATCATCAAGGTCGCAACCCCGAACATGACCCTGGAGCTTCAACCGGACGGCGCTACCTGGCGTGTCACGGACAAGCGGGGCAACGGGTACGATGCGGACCTGGCAAAGGTCAACAAGCTGAACAACCAGCTCGCCAACCTGCGCACCTCCGACTTCCCCGATGAAGAAGAATACGCGGATGTGAACTGGAATAATCCGGACCATGAAGTGACAGTTACCCTGCAAGGTGGAACCCAGAAAAACATCCGGTTCTACCTGATTGATGCGGACAAGAAACGCTACTTCATGCGCTTCGCGGATAAACCAACTGTCTTCAGGTTGTATGAGAGCATGTTCCGTCAGACCATGAACACGGCTGATGAAATGCGTCCGGATGAGGATGGTCAGTAGGTTTTGTTGCGATAGTTAGTTTTGAATTCTCGCGGGGCGCATTTGCGCCCCGTTTTTATTCAAAATAGCTATCCGGGTGGCCCGACGCGCACGTGACTCATCTTGCATTCACGTTGATGAAGGAATACTCACACAAAAGTATACATCTCAACCACACTTTCGAGCGGGTCGGGATATATGTGTCGAGATGCTGGAGAAACTACCGTCTGTCCTTGATTTCTCAACGATTGATATTAAACAGAGAAAACCGGAAACGCTTGCAGTCGAACGTTTCCGGTTCAATGGTACTCCGAGCGTATTGACGTGATCAGATATCCTCCGCCTCGAGGACGTCAGGAATACCATTTCCGTTCGCGTCTTCTGTTAGGCTGGAGCTGTCTTCTCCTTCAGAATCCGACTCCGACTGGCTCATGGGACTAAACTAGGTGTAAACTAGGGACAGACGGTAGTTTACTATTTCTTAGTCTATTGTATTAACAGCGTTTATTGATGTAATAACTACCGTCTGTCCCTAGTTTTTGTCTGTCCCTAGTTTTCTGTCCCTAGTTTTCTCTAGTTTTCTGTCCCCAAGAAGAAGAACCCTTGCTGTGTATCGGACGTGGTAGCGCAAGGATAGTTTATCGAGGAAAAAACTAACTCGGAGAGATCGTTCGGCATCATTGCCGTATTACTTCATGTTGGCGGAAACTACCGTCTAAAACTAGGAAAACTAGTTTCGCTAGTTTCAACATGTCTGGAAAGCTGGAATTTTATTCAGATGAAGAGTTGGTTTATAAAATGTTACTGGCCGCAGACAACACTTCTTTTACCGTGATCTGTTGCAGGCATTCGTTTACTCCACGGCTGCACACTTCATCGTTTTTATACTGTCGGCAAGGGCGGCACTCGATAGGATGAATCAGTACGGCAACCTTATCCCCCAGGGGGCGAATCCGCTTCTCATTGCCCGGTCCCCACAGCACGACAATTGGTTTACCGTACAAGTTCGCCAGGTGCGCCGGACCGGAATCGTTTCCAATCAACAGTGAACAGCGTTTGACAGCATTCAGCAAATCAGTGAGATTCTGTAAACGTGCGATTTTCAACCTGTTCCCATCCTCATGCGGACCGAAAAAATCCAGCAAATCGGTTTCACTGACATGAACAGCGACCTCAACCTGTTTGCCGGCAGCCTGGTACAGCTCGCGCGCAAGTTCGAGAAATCGTTCCGGCGGCCAACGACGTGGCTTCCACTTCCCGCCCGGATGCAGCAGAATCGGGGCGTTGCCCGAGTCGGCTCGTGGTACATCGGATGAAGCTGGAATACGTCCGTCGTTCTCCCCGACGACAAATTCCGGAAAACGTAACTGAATCAGCCGATTAAAACGGCTCAGTACATGCTCGTCACGTGCAACATTGACTCTATCGTCCAGGAGCCGACTCCCATCCCACCGTCTACCCTGCTCCATCATGCCGAAACGAAACTTTGCCGGGATCAGGCTGGCCAGAAACGCCGCCTGGGAAAGCATGGAGGTAACGAAGACGGTATCATGCCCCACCTGTGTTAAGGGTTCCAGCCATTGATGGATAGTCTTGGGATCCCAGGTTGAACCGGGGAGCGGAATAACACGTGCATTGGGTAACGCCTCATGCCACAGGTCACCCAGATCCCCCTTGCAGACAATATCCACAGACGTCCCTGAAGCCACCAGGGTTCGGCATACCGGGGCAAGAGTCGCAGCATCACCAAGGGGTGTAAGTTGTACAAAGACAACCCGATCGCTGTTTATCCCGTCACCACGATCGCGTGCAGCACGAGAAGCCGTCCAATACAACGATACCTGTTTGCGCCATCCTGCCAAGGCATTCCCTTTCTGTTCTTGAAGAATGCGAGCAATATACTCAAAACCATTCAGTGAACAACGATTTCCTACCTATAATTTGCTGTTCTCGTCCCGATAGTGTTCTTCCAGCGTATGCGTCCCGATGCAATCCCCGAGAATCTCGTTGCTGGTTGCCGTGGTCATAAACGAAAGTTCGGTATACATGCGTTTGCTGAACGGCTTCACCAGGGCAATGATCATGTTCATGAAGCCTGTTGAAATATGTGTCACCTTGACCGGTTTCTCAACGACACGAAACGCGATATCAGCGATCTGGTTATAGGTCAGAATATCCGGCCCGCCAACAACGATCTCTAGATCATCCTGCTCAAACTGATCCACACACGCTTGCGCCAGGTCTGCGCCATGAACCGGATTCATTTTGTTCTCGCCATTGCCGAACAGGTAAACACGTCCCTTCTGCGCCATTTTCAGAAACTCATTCATGTCGCTGAAGAAGCCGGTGCCACGTACCACACAGCCTGAAATCGAAGATGCCCTGAGTTCAGAGATGAACTTTTCACGCGCTTCCAGGATCGCATTGCCGGGAAACAATTCAGGACGTGCGGCGGTCACAAAAAGAAAGCGTTGCACTGATCCGCTGACCTGTGCTTCCTGTAAGAGATGGCTGTTGACGCCATAATCGACGTCCATGTAAGTGACATTATCCTTCTGGTGTGTGATACCGAGACTGGAAAACACTCCGTCGATAGAGTCGCAAATTCCTTTCAATTCAGTGTAATTGGTAGCGTTGGCATGAAACACCTCGTCAGCGCCTTCGACTATCTTCCCTGGCCGCGCCAACGCACGCACCCAGTAACCACGCTGCTTCAGCTCCTTTACCACATACCGGCCAAGATATCCTGTAGCGCCTGCCACCAGAATTCGCTTCATGCTCCCCTCCTGTTCATGCGAACTGCGGCTACCGATTCCATGAACGTAATGATACATCGTTTTGCTTGTATCTGTAAAGTGTGACAGTTATAATATGCAATTGCCCCTTGGCTGGTTAATCCAGGGGTACTTGCCATCGCACTCACGACCAGAGATACAAAAGAAAATAGCGCAAGCTTCAGGGGAAAGTGCCATGCGTCTTTTTGCCAAGTTTGTTATTGTTGTTCTCACCTTGTTCTCCATTTCGCAGACTGTTGCCGCTCAGGATACCAAACTTGGTATTATGGGGACATTTTCCATTAATCAGTACAAGATGAGTGATATAAATGATGATATCGATGGCATGAACCGGCAGGGGATTGACATGGATAATATCACCTCCGGAAGTGGTCCCGGTATCATGGCCATCCTGTATACCAACAAGGACAGGCTGTTATTCTGTGTCAATTATGAGCGTTTGAACGGAAGCAGCAGCTACTCGGATAATTCCTTCATCATTGATTTTGATGTTAAAGCCAACCTGATCGAGTTTCAAACTTTTGTCCGTTCCCCTATCGCTGGCAATGTTTCACTGCTGATCGGCGGTGGTATCGGACAATACACGTCCGTCGGAGAAGTGGAATTCGAGGAAACCGGCTACATGGCCGGGACAGGCGATATCAATGCCAGTTGTATCGGATTCCGTATCATGGGCGGCGCGGAACTACAAATGTCGGACAATATCCGTTTCTTTGGAATACTTGGCTATCGTAAGGCAGAAACCGGGGACATCACTATTGACGGCAACAGCGTTGAAAACTACACCCTGGATTATTCCGGCCTGCATCTGAGACTGGGGGTGGGAATTGTGTTCGCAGGGAAGACTGGAAAGTGACACGATGTAAAAAGAGGAGAAAAGGTATGTTCGGAAAAGGGAGCCGATTTCTCATTATTTCGATGACTCTGATGGTACTGTTTTCATGTGCGGTAGCAGGTGAAAATGAAGAGTTTGACGCTCACGAAGCGTATATCAGGTTACATTTTGACGACAACGAGATGGAATTCGCGTTCACTCTGATTGTCGGCGCTACCGGGAACCACGGATGCGAGATTGGTGAAGCTTTTGTTGTTGCTTCGAACATTGAAGAAGGAAATCCCGAAAGCTGGCATACAGAATGGGTAAAAATGGCGCAACGTGTCCAGGAACGTGGCGAGAAAGCCCTGGCCGGTGGACATGAAATCAGCGCAAAGAACCAGTTCCTGCGCGCCAGCTATTACTACCGTGCCGCCCTGGTGGGAATGTTGCCCGATGATCCCCGTTTCAGGGAAACCGCCGACAAAAGCCGCAGAATGTTGCTAGATGCAGGTGAACTGATGGATCCGCCCCTCGAGTATTTCGAACTTCCTTTTGAAGGTATCGTTCTGCCGGGAGTTTACTGGAGAGCGGCCAATGATGATACCCCACGC
Organism: bacterium; assembly: GCA_963669175.1. Taxonomy (GTDB): domain Bacteria; phylum Electryoneota; class Electryoneia; order Electryoneales; family Electryoneaceae. The sequence continues at coordinate 2,249,211 of OY769902.1, read as the reverse complement.
AAAACCCTGCTGATGATCGGTGGTGGGGAAACTTTCGCTGAAGACCTCTTTTTTTATAGCGCGGATCAGGCGCATGAACGTGGTTATAACTTCGCCACTATCGATTTGCCCGGCCAGGGAATTCTGCCCCTGCTGGGAAAACCATTCATGAAGGATGTCCAGATCCCCTTGAGTCTTCTGGTTGACTACATCGTTAAGAAACCTGAAGTTGATAAGGATAAACTGGCCATGTTCGGCATCTCCGGCGGCGGTGAGTTTGTTCCACGCACTGCGCAACATGATTCACGGATCAAAGCGATCGCCATGAATAGCGCGGTGGTTGATGCCCATCGTCTTTTTGCATCCATGCCGGTTGCGGATGTCACTCCGGAAGATATGGAGTCCTGGTCTGAATTCAAGCGGAATACTGTCAAGGTCATCGCCTGGCGTTGGGGTGTGGATATGAATAACATCCCCGGACTGGTCGCTGCCAACGAAGGTTATGACTTCGATCCCACACAAATCCACGTCCCGGCATTATCCATTGTCGGCGAAGGCGAATACAACAGCAAGGACGTACAGTGGCAACAGGCGGAGTTCATGGAGAAGCTGGCATGCCCCAACCATAAGCTGATCATTACCCCGGCCAAAGAAGGCGCATCGAATCACTGCCTGCTTGAAAACCATAGCCTGATGAGCCAGGAAGTATTCGATTTCTTTGATGACGTGTTCAAAGAGCAATAGCCTTCTCATTTGAACGAGAGGTTTGTCATAGCGAAACAGGAACAGATCACGCGTGGTCTGTCCCTGTTTCTCGTCTAAAATAATGCAAGAATACCAATTTTATCCTTGTGCGCTTTTTCTTTGTATCATAGTTTATATATTATTCTTAGGATGAGGGGGTTCTCATGCAACGTCTATCAATCGTTATTGCATCACTGCTGACAGCATGTGTTGCAGCCAGCTTCGCTACAACCCTTGTTATACCGGACGATTTCGATACCATCCAGGAAGGACTGGAGGCTGCGAGCCCACTGGATACAGTGCTGGTGAGTCCCGGTACCTACACGGAAGAACTAGTTGTCCCGAGCGACAGCCTGATACTGGGATCCCTGTTCCTGATTACGGGCGATTCTTCTTTCGTCAACAACACGATTCTGGATGGCGAAGAGGATCATGGTTGCATCCTTATCCAGGATTTGTCCTCAATTGAGATTGCCGGTTTTACGATTGCCAATGGTCAACGATCAGTCGGTAGCGGGATTTGGACGCAAAGTGGGTCGAGCAACGTATCTTTTCACGACATGGTCTTTATTAACTGTCAAAGTGTAGAAGGCGGCGCATTATACATTTCAACAAATGATTTCGTTCATCTAGAGAACTGTGCGTTTTATGGAAGTGATGCCTATAATGGTGGTGCATTATACCTCCGTCCTCCGGAAGAATCTATTATAAGGGATCTCTATTTTGAGAATAACAGTGGTACATGCGATGTCGCTCACGTCCAATTTGAAGGTGATGGAAGCATTGAAAACTTCATTTTTAAAGACAATGAAGCCGACCATATGATCTTCAATTGTTACAGTCGTGGACGCATGACCATTCGCAATGTCACCCTGGTTTCGAACCTGTCTGTACGGAATGAAGCCATGATCCATTGCAACAATTCGGATATATTGACCCTGGACCGTATTACTACAATCAATAGTCGAGGTGAAATAGATCTGCAGATCGAAGATTGTGACACGATTCTCATCAGCAACTCTGCTTTTGTCGATCCAATCGATGTAACCGCAACAGGCATCCAGATTAATGGTTTTAGACAAGCCTTCCTGTTGAATTCTGTTATCAACGGTTTCCAGTATAATCCAGTTTCCTGCATATCCGAATGCAGCAGTACAATCCATGCGTCTCACAACCTGGTTGAAGATGGGAGGTTCGGATTTGAATTGGATGGGGGTATCGATTTCGTCTGGGAAAATGGGATCGAAGAAGTATGGCCGGATTATATAGCGGATGAGGATGGTTTCCGTTTACAACCCTGGTCGGCATGTGTGGATGCCGGTACGCAGGTCTTCAGCCAGGGGAGTGACACTCTGTTGAACATTTCGGAAAGTATAATTGCCGGACCGGCTCCTGATCTTGGCCCCACTGAGTTTTTTGGTAGCCATCCGGAAGCGTTTGACCTTGTTTCGCCTGACCATCAGGCGCTACTGCCGGAAAGTACGGTTGAACTCCTTTGGCAAGAAGCGGTCAACCCGGATTCCGGGGAAACTGTTACCTATCATGTTTATGTCGCTGAGAACATGGATGACCTGTACAGGGCGACTGTGGCAGCCACGGTTGAAACAAATTGCACTTTTGACGCTGAACTTGGCTGTACCTATTACTGGACCGTCTTAGCTGATGATATCCATAGTGGCGGCACCTATGCCAGCGCCGTCCGGACCTTCAGTATTATCACACAAGGAGTGGATGATGATGCCAAGTCCGGCCTGCCAGGCGAGTTTGCCGTATCCGAAGCGTTTCCCAATCCCTTTAACCCAACGACTCAGGTTACCCTTTCCCTGCCTGAAGCGACAGATGTGGGAATCAGGCTTCTGAACCTTAACGGTCGAGTGGTTCAAAACCTGCACGCAACTCCCTATTCTGCCGGAGTGCATACACTGGAAATTGACTGCTCCGGGTTTGCTTCTGGAGTGTATTTCCTGCAAGTACAAGCTGATGCCTACCGGACGGTAACCAGGAAAATCTGGCTGGTGAAGTAGAAATTCTTTGACTTAGTGGTTGATTTAAGAAAATATTTGATCGATCTTTTCTTTAGCCTTTGGCTTGAGAAAAGATTTTTCTTTTCAGGATGAATTGTGAAAAGAGTAACTGGACATTATCGCACGATTAGCAGTGTTGGTGAAAAGGCGCAGGCCTTTATCCCATTGCCTTTGCCCCCCTCACCCTCCATTTTGTGGTCGGACACTCTTCGTGGCAAATTCCAGCGCGCCATGCACGGCCTGGGACAACTCGATACCTTGAGCACAGTTCTGCCTGATGCTGATATGGTCATTTACACGTATGTGCGTAAAGAAGCCGTATTATCATCTCAAATAGAAGGCACTCAATCCAGTCTGTCTGATCTGATGAAGCACGAACAACGGCAGAAACCCAATGTTCCACTTGATGATGTCAGAGAAGTATCCAACTATGTCGCAGCGCTCCAGCATGGAATTACCAGGTTGCGTGATGGTTTTCCGTTGTCCCTCCGTTTGATTCGTGAGATGCACAAGATACTGCTTCAAACTGGACGAGGCAGCCGTCAGACACCGGGTGAGTTTCGCAGGTCGCAGAACTGGGTAGGCGGCACTCGTCCAGGAAATGCAGCTTTTGTTCCGCCACCACCGGAAGAACTTATGAGCTGCCTGGATATGTGGGAAAAATTCCTGCACAACACCCCAGTTGTAACGGATCCGCTTTTGAAAGCAGCGCTGGCTCACGTTCAGTTTGAAACCATACACCCCTTCCTCGATGGGAATGGACGAATCGGACGGTTGCTGATCACCCTTCTCCTGCAACAGGAGGATATCCTTCATGAGCCGGTTCTCTACCTGAGTCTCTACTTCAAGGAACATCGTACTGATTATTATAACCTGCTGAACCGGGTTCGGACAGAAGGTGATTGGGAAAGCTGGCTGGACTTTTTCGCGGATGGCGTATATCACACCGCACGAGAAGCTATTGATACCGCAAACCGTCTCACTCAGCTCGCAAATTCAGATGCTGCACGAATCGCAGAACACCTTGGGCAGAAATCCGGGTCTGCTTTACGTGTCCATTCCGTTCTCCGCAAGTATGTCTTCGCAACTGTAAAAACCCTCGCCAGGGAATCCGGTCTGACTACACCGACAGTAAGGAGTGTTTTAGAAGAGCTACAGGACTTGCGGATTGTATCGGAAACGACTGGTCGAAAACGTTCAAAGCTATATATTTACAACATGTATTTTGTAATAATGATGAAGGAAAAATAAAGGCAAGTTTATTAGGAAGTGGTACTATTTCATAGCTACAGTTTCTCTGGTATCTTTCATCATAGGCAAAATTCTTACGTGATTATTTTGGGAACCAACGCCGGGTTGTTGACTCCTAGCTTCTCCGACGTTGGTCGGTCGCAGCCTGCCGGGCGCTGTCCCCCAATCCCGGCATCGCTGTGAGTAAGAAAGCCATACCAGCAGATAGGAAAGGGGCGCACGTTGTGATAAAGATGAACGCTTTTGTGATGATTCTGCTTGTAGCCTTCATGTTACCTCTGTTTTGTTCCTGTGGAAATCCGGGCAAAACCTCCCCTGAAGTGAAGGAAGTGCTTGAGTTGGCCGGTAAGAACGCTCCTGAACTGGAAAAAGCGATACAGCATTACGAGCAGACTGGCGATTCCCTGAAGCTTCAAGCCCTGTACTACCTGATCGGGAACATGAAACATCGTTCCTATCGAGTGTATGATCTACGGGATAAAGACGGGAATGTCATCGACTTCAATGTCCTCGATTATCCTGATCTCTATACCATGTCAGCAGCACTGGATTCGATCGTGCAGGAACACGGTATTGATGATTTTACGAACAGCCAGGAAGTGTTCGACTACCAATCGATATCATCTGAGTTTCTGATTAATCAAATCGATTATGCGTTCCGTGCATGGCGAGAGAAACCGTGGGCGGAGGGGTTGCCGTTTGAGGATTTTTGCGAGTATATCCTTCCTTACCGTGGAAGCAATGAGCCGCTGGAACCGTGGCGAGAGTATTTCTGGAACAAGTATGCAGGCATCGAATCGCAGATGACCAATCCCACTGATCCGTTGGAAGCCGCCAGCCTGATCAATGATGATATCAAAACCTGGTTCCATTTCGACCCACGTTATTACGAGCATCCGACCGACCAGGGCTTCACTGAGATGGTTGACGGTGGCCTGGGACGCTGCGAAGACATGACCAACCTGACCATCTTCGCCATGCGCGCCAACGGTCTGGCGGTCACAGCAGACTTCACCCCCTGGTGGGCGAACACCGGCAATAACCATGCGTGGAACGCGATCGTCACACCGGATGGACGTGTAGTGCCCTTCATGGGCGCAGAAGCCAACCCGGGGAAATATCGACTCGCGAACAAACTCGCCAAGGTCTACCGTAAGATGTTCAGCAAGCAGGAAAACAGCCTCGCTTTTCAGGATCGAAAACAACAGGAAATGCCCAAATATATCTCATCAACCAATCTGATCGATGTTACTGCTGACTATGTTGAGGTTTGTGACGTTACCATTCCCCTCCCCTATGACGTGTCTGATTCGGCGAGCATCGGGTATTTGTGCGTTTTCAATTCCGGGGAATGGCGTCCGATTCACTGGGGATTCATCGAATCCGGACAGGTGACGTTTACCGACATGGGAATGGATATCGCCTATCTCCCGGCGCTCTACATCGATGGAGAAGTTGTTCCTTTTAGCAGTCCCTTTATCCTTCGCACGGATTCCAGCATGGAACCACTCGAAGCCGAGGACGATCAAACCATCACGGTTAAACTTACCTCTACCACCCATCGGAAACTGGTGGTATCGACAGATGGTATCGACCACTCCGCCATTCGCCCCGGAACGGACTATAAACTGTTCTACTGGAAGGACGGTTGGATCTCACTGGGGAGTGCTGTTGCTGGAGAAGGACCGCTTCAGTTCGATAACGTGCCTGCGGGAGGCCTGTACTGGCTGCTGGAAAAGGATTCCAGCAAGGAAGAACGGATTTTCACGATCCAAGAGGGGAAACAGGTTTGGTGGTAAGGGGTTGCTTGGCTTATTATTGACGCTGAAGAGTACTGCTTATTGATGCATGCCCGTGTGATCAGCTCGCGTGACCCGACTGCTTGCTGTCGGGATTCTGATGGTGTTCATTTTCATCGCAATAAACTCTTGAATCAAGTCGCAAGCTCACGTGGCCCGACTGCTTGCTGTCGGGTATCTAATGGTGTTCATTTTCATCGCAATAAACTCTTGAATCAAGTCGCAAGCTCGCGTGGCCCGACTGCTTGCTGTCGGGTTTCTATTGGTGTTCATTTTCATCGCAATAAACTCTTGAATCAAGTCGCAAGCTCGCGTGGCCCGACTGCTTGCTGTCGGGTTTCTATTGGTGTTCATTTTCATCGCAATAAACTCTTGAATCAAGTCGCAAGCTCGCGTGGCCCGACTGCTTGCTGTCAGGATTCTAATGGTGTTCATTTTCATCGCAATTAACTCTTGAGTCAAGTCGCAAGCTCGCGTGGCCCGACTGCTTGCTGTCGGGATTCTGATTCCGTATTTAGTAAAGTAGTAGAGACTTATACCCAGACATGGAGAAACCATGTACGATATCAAACCCAAACGCTTACGAACTGACGATCCCGGCTATGCACGATTTCTGACTTTCGGCTGTTATCGTCACCTTCCCCTCTTCCAAATTCCTTTCCTTTGCGAAACTTTCCTTCGCGAACTGGACACCCTCCGCAACGAGTTCGATCTTGAATTATGGGCTTATGTAATCATGCCTGACCATGTTCATTTTCTTGTATTCCCAACACGTGATGTGGATTTCCGCAAGGAACTGGGCAAACTGAAACGTCGTTTTTCTCATTTTGCTCTTGGCTGGCTAAAAGAACATGATCAGCTCACTTACGCAAAACTACAGGTGATTCGCAAGGGTGAGATTACATACCGGTTCTGGCAACATGGCGGCGGGCATGATCGCAACCTGTGGACGCCCGACCGTATACGTTTGGCACTTGACTATATTCATAACAATCCGGTTAAAGCGGGATTGGTAACACTGCCGGAAGAATATAAGTGGAGTTCAGCAAAAGCGTGGGCTACGGGAGCGCCAGATCCGATCGCGATTAATGCTGATTCATTGAGGTTATAATATTTCTTGAAGTAGTAGATATTGTTGTACTTTATTAATATGTGTTATACTTTGATTGTGATACCCAGCGGCGCTGAAACCCGACAGCAAGCAGTCGGGCCACTCGCCTCAAGTCTACAAGAAAACACACAAGGGATACAAATGCCTTATAATCCAGAAATTCTTATCATCAACAAGCTTAATGATTTGTTAAACTTGCTTGATAAGCTTAGTAATGGTCATAGAAAACAGCTAAATTCTGATAAGTGGTATTTCCGCGGTCAAGCTGATGATTGGCAACTTATTCCTAGTGTATTTAGGCCCAATAATAAGAGATTGCTTGAAAAACTATATTACTTAGAACGACCCAATTATCCAACCAATAGTGGAAATATAATTGAATACGAAAGGAATATTATCAGACTTTTTCTTGTATTAGCCGATGAAAAAGGTGTTGTTATCCCTAATTATAATTCGGAAACAAAAGAAAAATACTTTTCATTTGATTGTACTATTTCAGGAGGAAGGCAATTACCTAAATATAGAATATGGGATACGCCATATCATGACTTCTTAGGCTTAGCACAACACTATGGCGTTCCAACTAGACTCTTGGATTGGAGTAAATCATTTAAGATAGCACTATTCTTTGCTACTAGAAATACAAAAGACAATAAAAGCGGCAACTACGTAGTATGGTCATTCATGCATAGTCGCGACCGCCACTTATCTGGCGACTATGCAGGTACTCTAAAATTACTATCTCCACCTAGAGGAACTAACCACAACCTTCGAGCTCAGGAAGGAGTTTTCACTATTGTCAGTAATGACCACATGAACGATCAGGTTTGGCTTGATCATTATTTGGGTGCATATCTTGTTAAAATCATTTTTCCTGTTAGTATTTGCTGCGATATTTTAGCTTATCTAGATAGTGAAAAAGTAACTGAAGAATCTCTATTTCCTGATAATCATTCTGATGACAAGAAATTCCTTGATGAGTGTTCAAAACATCTTCTAGCAGGTAATACCCAATTCTAAAGACGGCGTGACCCGATGAAGACGCGTCCTATACGAAGACGCTCAAAGCTGACGCGCAACAGTCTCACAACAAAGACGCTGAAACCCGACAGCAAGCAGTCGGGGTAGTCGCGTCTTTCAAGTCAAGGAGTGTATTATGCACAGAATACATATGTTTCTAAGCTTTCTGATATTTACTATCGTATGGAACTTAGTCATAACGATCTTTGTTCCTATAGTTTCAAAAATAATATTTGATTCTTCACTAAAAAGATCTATTAAAAAAGATATTTATTATAACTCTAAATACGAACTTGATCAATTTTATATAAAAAAATTAAATACTGCTAGAATACAATCTTTAATGATCGTATCGGTAATTTTTGGTTTTATGGCAGGGTTTTTAAATTTTCCACTAATAGGAATCTCTATTTCAAAAAATATATGGGGATGGATTAGTTTTATTACGGTTATAGGATTAAGTTGGGTGACTTATTTGTGGTTTCCATATGGATTATAGTAATATTTTGATTCAACTTTTAAACATTAAGGAGTATTGATGTCTTTTAAGCCTAAGGTCGTTTGGCCCGACTACTTGCTTTCGGGTTTCTGAGTGGACGGATTTCACGCTTGAATTGATCCGCTAGCTTCCAGTGGCATTGCGAATGTGAGTTTGCATTCGCTTTGTTCTCCAATACTTAATGCTCGTCTAGTGACAAAACCATCTTAGTCTAATACAGTTTATCGCCCCATACAAAGCAAACACTGAATTGCTTTGTTTTGCAGACACTCTCAGTAGTCACGCAACATGTTCATTTGAAGGTACTCTCTAGACGAAGACGCTGAAACCCGACAGCAAGCAGTCGGGCCACGCGTCCTTTGCGTGAAACATGTAGTTTTTCTCTTTGCGCGAGACAAGCCGAAAAAAGGGCTGCAACCATACGGTCACAGCCCTTGATGTAGCTATCGGATGATCGTGCATCCGTGGGTACGTTTCTTAGAACACGTACTTCACGTCGCGGTCGATCATTTCCCAACCATTTTCCTCGGTCCACTTGGCGTTGACGAACTTCAGCCAGTTTTCGTTGTCAATGTTCGGGCAGTCAGCACGGAAGTAGTAACCAGGCCAACGTGTTTCCTGGCGTTCCAACATGGTGCGGACGTGAACTTCAGCCTGCCACATGCGCTGGACATTTTCCCAGCAGCGCATCAGTTCGTGCAGGTCGGCAGCGGCCAGGTTCTTGCTGTCTTCAGCCAGGAGGCCGAGCAGCTCGAGGGCGCGTTCCAGGGACGGCTTGTTGGTGGTGAACTGTGAGCTCACACCAGCAGCGTACTCGTCCATGATCTTCTGCAGACGGAACATGAACATCTTGGGACGGATGTAGTTCGGGTTGATCTCGTTGTCCGAGGTCTCTGCGTGATGCGCATCATACAGCTTGAGCGGGGTCAGCAGGTTTTCGAACATGGCATCAAGGTCGCCATCATAGGTCGGGGCGACATTGTTGTCCAGCAGGTAGTCGACCGCGGCCTTGGCAGCGATACGGCCTTCTGCGTGGGAGCCGGAGGAGAACTTGTGGGAGCTGGCGCCAGACGCGTCGCCCGCGCAGAACAGACCCGGCACGGTGGACATGTTGGCATAGCCCCAGAAGTAATCATCCTTCGTATCTGCAGTCTGCAGATCTTCCGGACCGGAGACCCATGCGCCGGAAGCGCCGGAGTGGGAACCGATGAAGTACGGTTCTGCCGCGGCGATTTCGGAGGAACGTTCTTCCGGGTGCACATCGCTGGCCGCCCACAGGAGCGCCTGGCTGATGGTCATATCCAGGAAGTCTTCCCAGGCTTCCGCCTCGAGTTCCTTCTTCTTCTTCTTGTAGCCCTTGGGGTCATCCTTGTAGGCGTCGGCCAATTTCTGCATGGCTTCTTCGGTGCGCATGTAGATCGGGCCCTTGCCTTCCATGATGTCCAGCATACCAAGGTAGTTACGCAGGTTGGCCGGGATCGGCTTCACCTTACCGTAGGGAGCCCAGTTTTCGAGCTCTTCACGGCGTTCTACCATGTATTCACCACCCATGGCGTTCGTGGCGCGGGATTTAAACAGCAGGAACCAGGCGCCTACCGGGCCATAACCATCCTTGAAGCGGACGGGGATGAAGCGGACTTCCTGGCAGGTCAGCTCAGCGCCGGCCTTCGCGCAGAAGTATGTGGAGGAACCGGTGTTCCACGGCGGATACCATGCACGACCCAGACCTTCACCGGAGCTACGCGGCTTGAAGACGTGTACCGCGCCGCCCATGCCCATCACGATGGACTTGGCGAGGAAGGTGTACAGCTTGTTTTCACGGACGCTGAAGCCGATAGCGCCGATGACCTTGCCGTCCTTCACCAGCGGTTCGGTGATGAAGACACGTTCGTAGATCTCGCCGTTATCGCCGAGGGACGCCAGGGCGTTCTTCGCGGCTTCGGCAACGATGACCTTGTAGGATTCACCGTTGATCATGAGCTGCCAACGACCTTCATGGACGTAATTGCCAGCTTCATCTTTCCAAATCGGAAGTCCCCACTTCTCGAACAGGTGGACGGTTGAGTCCACGTGACGAGCAATGTTGGCGACCAGGTCTTCACGGGTGATACCCATGAGGTCCTGCTTCACGTAGTTGACATAATCCTGCACGGTGTTGTTGCCGGAGGTCAGGTCAACGTACTGGTTGATCGCGGAAAGCCCCATCGCGACGGCGCCGGAGCGGTCCATCGCGGCCTTGTCCACGAGGGTAACCTTCAGGTTGTGCTGCTTTGCCCAGTGGGCGGCTTCTACTGCAGCACCACACATCGACATACCGCCACCGATAATCAGAAGATCGGTTTCGACGGTTACGCGTTCAAAATTTTCCACAGTCCTCTCCTCCTTCTACTTCAAAGTGAAGAAATCTGCACGGATGGACTCGGGCTCGGTAAACAGAATCGGCGACTTGATGTCGTCAGTTCCTGTGGCATAGCCACCATCCGGCACCGCACTACCTTCTTCAGTTGTGCGAATCGGGAACTTGAATCGTTTCAGTTCGCCGTTCCGGAATTTTACCGTCCACATGATGCTGTCGCTGCCGCGCATCGGAGTTACCGTGGCGCCCATTGGCACGAAGTCAGCATAGCCGCGCACCTCAATAGCCTGCACCGGGCAAATCTTTACGCAGTTGTAGCATTCCCAGCACAGTTCGGGCTCCCGATTGTACGCCTTTTCGATCTCTTTGTTCAGTACCATGAGATCGTTGGGGCAAATAAACTGGCAAGCTGTCTTGTCCAGTGCCTTGCACCCGTCGCACTTGTCGGGGATCACATAACTAGGCATGAAACCCTCCTTGAACGTTCCCGGGGGTTGCTTTTAAGCCACCCCACCTGTTTTGACCGATTGCTCGGTTATGAAAATCTTACTTCTTTGCGTCTTGGTTGTCCATACCGGTGGAAGCACGGTGTTCCTTGATTTCCACCTTCTCCTCGAGGCCGCTGTAATACTCAACCAGAATTTCGAGGACTTCCGGACGACTGAATTCCTTCGGGATCTCATCCGCCATGCCTTCGCTGAGCATCTTGCGAAGCTTGGTGCCGGACAGGAACAGGCGCTCTTCCTTGCTATGCGGGCAGGTCTTCATCGAGGCCATGCCGTTGCAGGTGTAGCACCAGAAAGTCCAGTCAATGTTCAGGTTCTTGCAGATCAACGCGCCTTCCCACAGTTCGTGGAAGATGTTCTGTGCGTCGAACGGGCCGTAGTAGTCGCCCACACCGGCGTGGTCACGGCCGATGATCATGTGGGAGCAGCCGAAGTTCTGACGGAACAGGGCGTGCAGGAGGCCTTCACGCGGACCGGCATAACGCATATCCAGCGGGTAACCACCGGCGTACACGTTGTCTTTTACGAAATAGTTGTCTACGAGTGTGTCAATGCACTTCACGCGGACGTCGGCGGGGATGTCGCCGGGCTTCAGCTTACCAACCAACTGGTGGATGAAGATACCATCGCTGACTTCACCCGCGATCTTGGCCAGGTATTCATGGCTGCGGTGCATCGGGTTACGAAGCTGCAGGGCCGCTACGGTCCGCCAGCCACGCTTGTCAAATTCCGCACGAACTTCTGCCGGACGCTTGTAGATGCCTTCGAATTCTGTCGGGAAAGTACCTTCGCTCAGCGCCTTTACCGGGCCGGCCAGGTTAATTTCCTTCTGATCCATCACCATCTTGACACCGGGATGTTCCAGGTCAGTCGTGGTGTAGACGTGCTTGCATTCGAATTCTTTGTCGATCGTGTACTTCTCTTCGACCTTCATGGTGCCCATGATCTCATTGAACTCATCAGACCACAGAGCTACCTCTTCCCCGACCTCGATCGTGTCAGCAAGATCCTTGTCTGCGGACAGGGTCACGGGAATGGGCCAGAACAAGCCGTTCATCGACGGCATCTTCATCTCGGAGCAGACATGCTCCCAGTCTTCCTTGCCCATGAAGCCCTTCAGCGGAGTAAAGCCACCGATGCCCATGAAAATCAGGTCGCCGGTTTCACGCGACGTCATCGGAACCTTCTTCAACCCTTCCGCCTTCTTCAGTTCTGCTGCCCGCTCTTCGCCTTCCAGCAAAAGAATGACGAGTTCGTCACTACCATGCGGGGGAACCAAATTGGATGCCATGTGTTTGTCCCCTTGTTGGGTTTAAGCCTGACTATTGGTCAGTAATCTTTGTTGTCTATCAACTCGTTCCCCGACCTGAAAACCGGGGAACGGAAAATGGTCTAGAAATCTTTAAACGGATTCGCGCCGACTTCTTCCACAGTCTCATCCATCGCTTCGAACAGACCCGGAATCTTGTGCCATTCGTCGATCGCGATGGAATACGTCTGCACGCGCTCTTCCTCGAGCGACATCTGCTTCAGTTTCTCCTGCACGTTGCCCATACGATACTCGGCAAGTTCGGAACCACGGACAAAGTGGCACTGGTAGTCATCACCGTGCTTGCAACCGATCAGCATGATCGCGTCATAGCCCGCATCGAGTGCGTTGGTGATCCACACCAGGTTGACCGAACCAAGGCAGCGTACCGGAATAATGCGGACATTGCTGCTGAACTTCATCCGTTTCTGTGCAGCCATTTCCAGTGCCGGCAATGCGTCGTTCTCGCAAACGAATGCGAGAATACGCGGCATTTCCATGTCCTCTTCCGGCATCTCGAAAGCCTTCATCATCGCGGAACCGGACGGCACACTGTAGTTTTCGAAGTTGATGATACGTTCCGGGCAGGCGCCCATGCAGGTACCACAACGACGGCAGCGTTCCGTATTCGGTTTCGGGGTCCCCTTGACATCCTCATCCAGGGCGCCGAACGGGCAGTCTTCAGTACAGCGCTTACACTGGGTACAGCGGCTGAGGTAGAAGTTCGGCCAGCTCAGGTCGCGTGAACGCGGATGCAGCGCACGATTCTGCTCGACCAGTTCGACAGCCTGTACTGCCTTCAAAGCTGCACCGGCCGCATCGTTGGCCGCTTGCGCGGTGTCCATCGGCGCACGTACACAACCGGCCGCAAAAATCGCGGAACGGCGGGTTTCATACGGGAAGCAGATGAAGTGGCTGTCAGGGAAACCGTACTTCAGCGTCGGAAGGTCGGTACCCTGGCGATACGTCAGGTTCAGGATCTTCGCGCCCTTTTCAGCGCCGGAGGCAGCCTTCTTGCCGTCTTCCGTGGTCTCTTCAACCTTGGCGTCCGGCTTGCTCTCGCCGCCTTCGACTGTCGCCGCAACCGTGTCCTCAACCTTGGTGGTCGGAACCATACCGGTCGCCAGCACCAGCATGTCGGCTTCCACAGTAATCTGGTCGCCAAGCAGGGTTTCATCGAGGTCAATCTTCAGGCCGCCGCCATTGGCCGCCACGTTGACCACTTCACCCTTGGTAAAGAAAAAGCCCGGATCATTCTGAGCCGCCTGGTAGAACAGCTCATATTGTCCCGGACTGCGAATGTCCTTGTACAGGATGTAGACTTTGGTGTCAGGCATCAGCTCGCGGATCTGCATCGCGTGCTTCAGGCTGGCACGGCAGCATACGGCGCTGCAGTACGGCAGATGATCTTTGTCACGGCTGCCTGCGCACTGAATAAACGCAATCGATTTCGGCGCTGAACCGTTGTCCAGCTTGATCGCGCCGCTGCTCAACATCTCTTCGAACTGGATGTTGGTAACAACATTCTTCTCGCCATAGCCCAAATGGCCAAGCTTGGTCGCATCGTACGGCTTCCAGCCAGTTGCCTGGATTACAGAACCGATCTTGATCTCTTCCGGTTCGCCACCGTTTTGCAGGTTGACCATGAAACGTCCGGGAGCGCCGGTGATCTTCTTGACGGTTGTGCTCAAACGGACATTGATCTTGTCGTTCCCCATGACCTTTTCGATCAATTCGGAAACATTGCTGTTGACCAGCTTGTCGTACGGTGGACGTGTCGGGAAGGACTTGCCGAACTTGGCTGCCCAACCGCCAAGCTGAGCTTCCTTCTCAACCAGTTCTACTTCGTATCCGGCCAAAGCCGCATCCAACGCGCTACGCAAACCAGCCACACCACCGCCCAGCACCAATACGTTCTTCGCATAGGTGATCGGCTCTTTCAGCTCTTCCGGTTTCGGTGGTTTGATGTTCTGCAGACGAACTGCGAACATGTGCAGGTAATCTTCCGCGATGCGCTGGGTATGGTTCTCGTCTTCGTCATCGGGATCATCATCGGGATCGTGTGACCAGATGACCCATTCCTTCAGCGGAACACGCTCGACCAGGATCTCAGTGCCGAAGTCGAAATACTGCGGATACGCACGATAGCTGCGATCCATGACCAGAATACGATCCAGGCCATGTTCCTCGATATCCTTGCGGATCAGCTCTTCGCCTTCGGGGCTGGTCAGGTTCTCAACCATCTTGAAGACAACCGCTTTTTCTTCTTTCGCGGCTTCTTCCATACGGTCGATGCTGAGGTATTCTTCAGTTTCTTTATCTTTAACGACGTAGACGCCGAGTTTGACATCCAATGCCATCGGTTAGCTCCTCCTCGCCATGTGAAGCGCCTTGATCGCTGCACCGGTTGCATCCTGAAGCGTTTCCGCGACACCCAGCGGGCGAACTGTTGTTCCCACGCCGTAAATGCCGGAAGCGTCGTCGTTCTGGACCATGAAGCCCAACTCGTCCAATTCCGCGTCAATCGGTGGCTTCTCTGTCCGTGTGGCCGGTTCCATACCCGTCGCCAACACTACCAGGTCAACTGTGTACTTCTTCAGTTCCCCGGTCAGTGTATTCTCAGCGGTTACTTCCAGACCGCCGTCTACCGGATCAACCTTGATGCCCTTGCCACGGTGAAGCTGGATCTTTTCAATCGCCTGACGTTCCTGGTAAAAGTCTTCCAGGCGGCCCGGGGTGCGAACGTCGATGTAGAACATGTGGACATCCGCATCGGGATACTGATCCAGAACGTAGGAAGCCTGCTTCAGGGAAGCTGTGCAGCAGACACCACTGCAGAACGGCAGGTGGTTCTCATCACGACTACCGGTACACTGCAGGAAGGCTACGGACTTGACTTCACCGCCATCAGACAGCTTGACCAGCTTGCCACCGGTCGGACCGGCATGGCTGCACAGACGCTCCATCTGGACATTGGTGACGATATCGGGATGCTTGCCGTAGTTCAGTAAATCAATCTTGGATGCGTCGTAGGGTTTCCAACCGGTCGCCCAGGCGATGCTGGCGCATTCCACAACTACCGTGCGAGATTGTTCCGTCAGGTCAATGCCGTTATCCGGACATTCCTTGACCCATTCCTGGAACTTGGGATCATTCACAACACTTGCGTCAATAATCCATTGTGACGGATAGGCGTTTTCAAACGGGAAATACAAGCCTTTGCGCTTGCAAAGCCCGTAGTTAAAATCGTCTTCCACTTCAACAGGACAGGTTTTCGCCCATTCCGTGTAGTCCCCGGCCCAGGGCTTCACATACCGTGGATTGACCTTGATAGTCACGGTGTAATTGCCCTCGCTGCCTTCAATCTTCTCAACTTCAGACAGCGTATAGATTTCGACCTTTTCGTTGTCCCTCAGGCGACGGAAGTTAATTTCCAATCCGCATGATGGAGGACACATCTTGGGGAAGTAATGGTTGAGCCTCGCGACCCGCCCGCCGAGTGTGGCTTCTCTCTCGACGAGCACGACATCGAGGCCTGCTTCTGACGCTTCTACCGCAGTGGTAATTCCGGCAATACCGCCGCCGACAACAACCACTCCGGCCTTTAAACGGCTTTCCGCAGCCCCGTTATCGGGCATAAGAAACTCCTCTCGTAGATCGTGAAAGGTTTCACAGCTTCAGTAAGAACTCAGTGCTGAAAACACTTTTTCTGCCGCGTCTTGCCAACTCAGGCTGGATTGCTTCTCCCAGCGAATACCGTCTTGGCGCACACATCTGCCAATGCCGCTCCGGCCCCCCCGGAAAAGCATGGGTTCGAACATACGCAAAGGTAGGCGGGAAGTCAAGGAAATAGGTGGCCCGAACTTTCGATTTTTCTTCAAGTTGACCTATCTCTTCGTTACAAACTTCACGTCTACGTCTTGCTTTTCTAAGCCCACCCGAGCGCAAACTCCTGAACATGCGAAACAAAGCGAGTTTGGCTGGACAAACTTGCCCCAAATGCGCAATCAGACTCTAAAAATCGACTCGCAACGTGCTCCAGGAGTCAAACAGCCAATTCCGACTGCGCTTACATGTGAACTTTGTACCATTTCTTCACGAAGTATCCTGAAAATGGTTCCCATATCGACTCCCGGTTCTCAGCGAGTTTCACCAGCAGCACCGTTGCGCCTTGCAATAGCAGGCAATCCTGCCGTAAATAATCTGAAACTTTTGATTAGAACACGAGGGGAAAGGATTGATAATATGAGTACATACCGTCGCACTTTGGTTTCCATCATTCTTCTGTTGGCCATCACCCCCTTTGCCTTGGCGCAAGTCCCGGCAAACGATCCTGCAACTTACCGTGATATCGCCGTTTACCACCGAGGAATTGCAGAGATTACAGAAACTCGTGAAATTGATATTGAAAAGGGTGAGAATAATGTTTTGCTCCCCTTCATTCCTGTTACGGCTGTTGCCGGAAGTTTTCGGCTGGACGTTGTTGACGGAAGAGTGGAAACCCGCTCAATCGCTCTGGCGCTGGATCTCATTGATGAAGACCTGATGTGGGAAGCACAAGTCGGGCATTATGTAGACCTTGAGACCTATGATTCCACCTATTCCGGCACCTTGAAGCGTGTAACAAACAGCCTGTTTTTTCTGGAATCTGAGGACGGTTTCATTCTCAGTATCCCCTACTCGGATGTTAAAGCTCCCAAACTGACCGAGTGGCCGGGCGACCTGGTTCCGGAAACCTCGCTACGGTGGACGTATTCATCGAAGAAGCGGCAGACGGTCAAGATTGAAATCAGTTATCGTGTAGAACACATCGACTGGTACGCGGACTACCGGTTAATGACGGATAAAGGCGCTGCATTGATGCAAGGCATGACTGTTATTGAGAATTTCAGTAACCTGCCGCTGGCCTA
Source organism: bacterium (assembly GCA_963669175.1). Taxonomy (GTDB): domain Bacteria; phylum Electryoneota; class Electryoneia; order Electryoneales; family Electryoneaceae. Next base: position 2,231,703 of record OY769902.1, on the reverse strand, counting down.
TGACAAGCTGATTCTTGTTGCAGGTGATGTTCACCTGGCCGGAGATAAGCGTCAGGTAGACCGTATGAATCCGCAACCCGGCGCAGTTCTTTCTCAGGGTGAGTCTTCCGGTGAAATACGCACCTGGATAATAGAAGAGAAGGGCATTATTCGCAGTGGTCATGCTACTGAACTCCCGCTGATAGAAGTAGACAATCTGCCTGTACAGACACGTTATGTTTACGATGCCGCCATCTTCAACGATCGTGTCACAACTCACCTGGATGTTGACTGGTCAAGCGCTTCAGCCACAGCTTTGCCTGCCGGGACTATTCGCATGTACCGCGATCATGACGGCGAAATGCTGTTCATCGGCGAGGATCGTATTGACAACACCCCCGCCGGTTCCCCACTTGACCTTACGGCCAACCAGGCATTTGACCTGACCGCCAAACGAATCCGCATGCAGGAAAAACCATCAGGGGCAGATGGAACCGAACAGACTTTCAAGGTAGAACTGGGCAACTCGATGCCCACCCTGGTGAACATTGAAGTTCTCGAAAGAATGTTCGGCAATTGGTCGATGAAAGATGTACATTACAGCCAGGGCGAGGTCGAGCCGGAAACAATTGATGCCCGCACGGTAAAATTCAATGTTTCAGTTCCCGCTGGAAAAACTGCTGAGCTGATTTACACAGTTCAGTACAAACGGGCTGGATAAGCAACCGGGAGTTGTTTTCATGTTCGGTGTAAAGCGAAAATCAGTTCCAATACTATTCCTGTTGGTTTCCTGTGTCTTGATATCTGGTTGCGATTGCGATGATTCGCCAGAGCAGGAAGAAGGCGCCACGACAACCCTGTTGGTCCAGAATGCCAGCCACCCCGTATGGCTGCCGGATGGCGAAGGTTTCATCGCTACGGTCCAGTTTGCGGAACCGACAATTTTGATCTATTCACTGGAAGCGCTTCTCAATGATGAAGATGCCATGCTGGCAGTATATGGCGGCGCTCATAACTATGACTACACACCATTGTCAGACGGTTCGATGATCGCATTCAGCACTCCGGAACTGACCGGCGGTGTTTACGTTCACACCAGGTCCACTGGCGACAACGAACTGGTGTTGCAGGGCGGCCGCCGACCAACATGGATTGATGATGGCCCATCCGTACTGGCTGAAGATGCGTCTCACTCCTTGTGGCGCTTGAACCTTGAAACTGACGAGATCGATGAAATCGTTCCCGAAGGCCAGTTCCCCAAGGGTTCTCCCAATGGGTATCAGGTTGCCTACCTGCAATCGAGCACAACTTATTCCGCATTTTCCCTGTTTGTAATCGGACTTCAGGCTTCGTCAACCCCGGTATCCGTTCTGACGGAAGTAGGCACAGATCCAGTCTGGTCAGCCGACGGCCACGAGCTTTATGTCTCGCAGGTTGGCTCATGGGGCGGGTATAATATTGCCAGTGTAGACCTTGGTGACATTGACAACCCTTCAACCTTGATTTCGTACGCTACCAGGCCTTCGGTTGGCGGCAACGGGGAATACCTGCTTGCTACCGGGTTGGATGGCGACATTATCGATGGCACGTACCTGTACAGGTTCGCAAGTGGGAGTTTATCCTTGCTCCTCGACAATGGCGAAAATGCTGCTGCGCATCCAACAGAAGACAAAGCGCTTGTGGAAAAGGATGGAAAAATCTACCTGGTGGAATGGTAGGAATCAGCCGAACGCGAGCGAGGACAGCGACTTCTTTATACCCCGTCAGGTTAATCCCGGCGGGGTTTTCTTTGGTTCCAGATCGTCCCTTACCCGCCATATATTGAAGCGGCCTGCTGACTGACACGTTCCTTCAATTCAAGGGTAAACTGATCAATCTGCTCATCGTTCAGGTGTAAATCGTAAAACACCTTTTTGTCAAAGGGTTTCCGGAATGTCTTGATACTGTTTGAAAAGTCCAGCGAACTGCAATAGGAATTGACAACACTGACGACCCGGCTTACAGGTGGAAGGGTGAACTCGCCATTCAAAGGAACATGATGGTGTTGAATCGCAAGCACAATCTCTTCGTTTAACTGCCACCAGGTCTGCACAAACTCCGCCCCCAGTTTCGGATGATCCACACCAAAACGGTCCCATTCCAACGCATGCAGGGAGCGTGTCACCTTCTGCTCAGCCTGAATCTCTTTGAGGAAAGCGCTGTAATCCATGGGAATCAGGTAACCAAACACGAGGATCCCGATATCGTGCAGCAGACCGGCCATATAGGCGACTTCCCGGTCTGTCCTTCCTGCCCCAAGCATACGTGCCAGGTTGCGTGAACCGGTTCCCACCGCAAGCGAGTGTGTCCAGAATCTCTTCTGATCAATATCGAGAGAAACACTGAAAAGCTGGTGAACTGCCAGGGTAAAGACAAGGTTTTTTACTTCGGAAAGTCCAAGACGTGCCACTGCCATTTTCAGATCATGCACTTCCTTGCGACCTCCAGCAAAAAAGGCGCTGTTCGCAAGACTGCTGACCTTTCCGGCAAAGGAAGGTTCTACTTCAATAATCGCTGAGATTTCCCCCATGGAGACATTCGGATCTCGCAGTTTTTTATTGAGTTGAATCAGAATATCCGGCAGTGCGGGGAGATCCCCACGCGCCCGCATCATCTCCAGAATATCAACCATATTAGACTCCCTGCAAGTTCTCTCCCCTGTCACAGCTTACGTAAATATTGCGTAGGAAAAGATGACGGGGATCAACTTTCTCAATATTAATCCCTCCCATATGCGAGATCTATTTCAATTCTAGTTTTTTGCATTGATGTGAGCCTGAATTCTCCCTGCACGCTACGATTGTACATCCTGCAACACTGCCTGAATCACACCTTCAACATCATGCTGCTCCGCTTCGCAATGGATGGTGAATCCCAGTTCACGCACCACTTCGCTGGTCACGGGACCAATGCTGATAACGCGCGCATCGTTCGCCAGCGCCATCGCCTGCTCCTGGCCCCATTGTTCTACGAAGCTCTTCGCAGTCGAGCCGCTGGTAAAGGTGATATAATCGAGAGGCGCTTCTTCCACCCACGCCCGCATGCCATCATCCAGCGGCGCGGTCTCCGTGACATACACCTGTATCGGCAGGACTTCAGCCCCGGCGTTTGCGAGGATTTCCTCTACTGCCGGTTCCCCCAGGTTCCCACGCACCCGGATTACATATGTGCCCGGTTCAAGCTTCGTAGCGAGTTGATCTGCCAGTGTTTTCCCGGTGAACTTCTCTGGCACCAATTCAGCTTTCAGACCGATTTCAGCCAATGCCCGTTGTGTACCGGCCCCAATCACGGCGATGTGGTACATGCCCAGCAGGCGCAGATCACCCCCCAGACGCAAGAGGTTGCGAACGAAGAATTTTACCCCGTTCTCACTGGTAAATACCAGCCAGCCGGTTTTATCCAGGTTCTCATTGAAATGCTGCCAGCCTTGCATGTCAAGGTGCTGCATCGTGCGAATAGATGGTGTCGGAACAATCCACGCGCCCAACCGGGTAAGCTCTCGGTACATCGGTCCGGCCTGGTCTGCGGGACGAGTTACCAGCACTCGCTTCCCGGCCAACGGACCCGGCTCATACCAGTGCAGTGTTTCACTCAAGCCTACTGTATCCCCGACAACAATCAGGGCCGGTGGTTTGATCCCTGCTTTTTCGGCTTCGCTCACGATTGTGTTCAGTGTCGCACGAACCATTTTCTGCGCCGGTGTAGCGCCGCGTTCGATCAGGGCCGCGGGGGTTTGGGGATCACGTCCCCCGGCAATCAACTGTTCGACCACCTGGGGAAGGCGTGTCACTCCCATGTATCCGGCCAGTGTTCCACCAAGTTGGGCAAGATGCTTATAGTCCAGAGCTTTTTCGGGATCCTTATCCGGATCTTCATGCGCGGTAAATACAGAGGCTATGGTCGCCAATCCACGGTGTGTCAGCGGTATCCCGGCATAGGCTGTAGCAGCAGAGGCGGCGGTCACACCGGGAATGATTTCAAATGGAATTCCCGCTTCCGCCAGCGCAATCGCCTCTTCACCACCACGCCCGAAGATGAAAGGATCGCCACCTTTTAGGCGAGCAACCGTATGCCCATCTTTGGCAAGACGCACCAGCAGTTCTTCGATCTCAGGCTGTTTCATCGAATGACGACCGGCACGCTTTCCCACATAATGGCGTTCGATGTGAGGTGGAAGGGTAACAACAAGTGTCGGATCAACCAGGGCGTCAAAACACACCACATCACAAGCGGAAAGCGCTTCCAGACCTCTATAGGTGATCAGTTCTGCTGTGCCCGGTCCCGCACCGATCAGGTAAACCATGCCTTGTTTCTCAGCACTCATCAATTCCCCCAGAACGCATCTTCTTCATCTTCAATGAACAGCAAGGCGGCGCCATTCTTCAGCAGGTTGGACGCCATATCCTTCCCGAACTGGAAAAGGTCAGCATTGGTTGGCACGGACGCCATCGCCTCCACCGCGGTTCCACCGTCCGGCGACAGCACACGCACCCGTAACGTCACCAACCCCATCTTCCGCACACGCGCCCAGCCCCCCACTGCGGCGCTGCAACCTGCGCGAAGTTTGTACAGGAATCCGCGTTCGGCCCGGAATTCCAGGCAAGTATCCACATCACGCACTTCATGAAGCTTTTTGAAGAGTTCGGTATCTTCGGAACGCACTTGCAGGACAACAATCCCCTGCCCCGGCGCGGGAAGGATAGCGGTTGGGTCCAGAACTTCCGTGACATGTTCTTCTATGCCAAGCCGTACTACAGCAGCACGCGCCATCACGATGGCATCGTACTGGCCTTCCTTCAATTTTCTCAGGCGTGTATCGATGTTTCCGCGCAATGGCTGGAACTTCAAGTCTTCACGTATCGCCAACAGTTGTGAGATCCTGCGCGGGCTTGAGGTGCCGATTAAAGCCCCTTCTTTCAAACCACTCAAACCGGACGCTTCACGGCAGATCAGCACATCCTCAACCGGTCCACGTGGTAACACAGCGGCAGTCTCAAGGCCATCCGTCATCCGGCTGGGAAGATCTTTCGCGCTATGAACCGCGACATCGATCCGGTCTTCAAGAAGCGCCTTCTCCAGCTCCTTCACGAACACCCCGACGCCACCCATCTTGGCCAGCGGGGTTGCCTGGTCACGGTCACCTTGTGTCTTGATCTCGACAATTTCTGTTTCAACTTCCGGCCAGGCAGTCCGGACCAGCTCCTGCGCCTGCTCCGCCTGCCACATGGCCAACCTGCTGCCACGTGTCCCGATACGTATTACTCGACTCATGAACCTGCCTTGTTGAATGTTCAGCTACTTCTCCAGTTTGAAAACAATCTTCAGTTGGGATTTGATAATCAGACGATTTGTCATTGAATCACCAGAAGTCTCATCAGAAGCATTCTCATTGTCCATCCGCGAAATACGTTGACTGGTGAAAGCCTGGTTATCGTTTCTGCCCCAGTGATAGTAGTAATACCAGGGTTTGGTCTCGGCAGTTACTTCCTGGATATCAATGGGCATTCCCACCTCTACCCCAAGCGTTGCAGCCAGCATTTCAGCGCGGGCGCGTGCGTTTTCGGCTGCCAGTTTCCTCGCCTCATTGCGATACTTCTCAAGATTGGTTACATGAAAATCCAGCTTCAGGATATGATCGACACCCGCTTCCATACATGCCACTACAAAAGCATTCAGTTTTCTCGGTTCAGGATCGTGAACTGTAATCTCAATGGTCTTGCGTGATCGAAATCTCTTGGGTTCATCATAAGACCACCACCAGTAATAGCTGTTTGGCTGCGCGTAAGATTCAGTACTGTGAATATCACGAACCGGGATACCAAATCCTTTTGCGATAGCGGCCACTTTTTCAACAACCAGGTCACATTCTGCCATGGCGACTGACAACGAATCGCCCCGCTTTTCAACACCGAACTTGATATAGGCGATATCAGGCGCAACATGTACTTCCCCTGTTCCCTCAACATGAATCGCTGGAGTCACATCATCTGTGACATAATCTTGCGTGATTTCCTGGCCGTAATAATAGCCATATCCAATCACGTTGAAAACAAAGAAAAAAATAATCCCCAATGATACTTTCCGCATAATACACTCCTCCCCTGGATGGTTGACTACTTACTTGTCAAAACTCCATGATTTCCATGTTTCAACAGGTGGATTATCCAGATTCCAGCTTGAGAATTCCTCCATCGGCACTTCCATAAAACGCTTGAAAAGCTGTTCGCGTTCGTCCAAATCCTTCGTCTGCTTCAACGCGAATTTGCGGAAAAGTACCGCCCATTCCGCACGTAACGCCCAGCCGTTCTCATCCACCCAGCGCTCCAGTTCCTTGCGAAATTCACGGGCAAAGAACGGCGCCCCACCACCTGTCGAGACTGCCAGAAGCATGGGATCACGCCTGACCACCGCGGCGAAATATACCGAACAGACATCCGGTTGGTCCACTACATTGATCGGTATCCCCATGCCCTTCGCTTCAACATAAATGGCCGCATTCAGAATCGGATCATCGGTTGCGACGACGAGTAACGTATGGCCGTGTATGTCGCTCGCATGAAACGTGCGCTTTGACCACTTGAGTTGCATCTCAGCTATCAGGACTTCCAGTTCAGGAACCATGTCAGGCGACACACCCTCAACCGTGGCTCCCGCATCCAGCAGGTCCAGCACTTTTCTATAGGCAACCTGTCCACCGCCTACGACCAGCGCTTTCAAGCGGTCGCCACGATGGATCAATGGTAAGAACTTCATCTTCTCCCCCATTACTGCTTCCGGAATTATGGAATATCTTTCATCACTGTCAAGCTGTGATCCTGAAACCCCATCTTATGCCAAAAGCCCAGACCGATCCTGTTACGGAATTCCACCTGCAACTGAATATGATCCAGACCATGTTCCCTGCACCAGCGATGACACTCTTCCATCATCAGTTCGCCAACCCCCTTTCGGCGGAACTTCTCATCAACCCCCATCATTTCCAGCAGACAGTATTCATCAAACAGGAAAACAGGCGGCAACTGCTCGCGCTTCAGTATGGTCATCCCGGCAATATCATCACCCACAATTCCAACGTAGGCATAGACATTGTCGTCCGGAACAAGCATGCTTGAGATGTACCTGCGAAACCTGTCGGGCGCTTCCGGGTGCATGGTGTAGAATTCATCCAGGTTTGCGTGGTACTGCATGAAACGAATCCACAACGGAATCAATTCATCGATGAACTCAGCCTTCAACGGTTCAATCCGGATGTCTTCACTCATACTCTCCCCCTGGTATCACAGTGGATGTTGCTTCCCCGGGACAGGCATGCGAAGCAGAAGAGGTTCATCATGGTCGTACAGCTCTTCCGCGGTTTCTCTTGGATATAACAACAATGCATGACAATGCGAACAACGAGCGTCCCCTTGCAATCCAGGCTCGGGCGCTTCATGTTCCGTACCGCACATCATGCATCGAATAGCATAACCTTCATGCGCCAGGATGATTTTTGCTCCCTGGCGGGAAATGCCATATAGACGTTCATCTGGGGCATCTTCACGGTAATAGGGAATCCTGATACTGTCCAGCTCGAAGGTGCTAAACCCGAGATCCAGACCGGTTTTTCGGATAAATTCAAGTTCTTCTTTCGTTACCTGATCATCACGCGCCGCCAACCGCCAGCAATAAATCATGACGACTGTTCTGAAAGGACGATCCCCGCGAGCCGTTTCAAAGAAAGCATCCGGGACATCTACGAAATTCATGGCTTTGTCGAAGACTTCTTCCCTGCTGATTTGCAGGCCGTAAATGGAATACTTATCAACAAGCTTGTACATATCCTCGGCAATTTCGTGCAAGTAGGCTTGCTCATCCTCATTAAAACTCAGGTCAACTTCAGCCAGCTTCTTCAGGTAAGCCAATGTCCAGATCAATAAGTCAACCTGACGTTCAGTTGCCGCCAGCTTGCGTTCCTTGCCTTCGCCGCCTGAGAGGCGGGATTCGACATCAAACTGTTTTGAGCGTCTGAACATCCGCTCGATAGCGGTCCACAGAAAGATCTCAAGCATGATTTTCCCCAGTTCAATCCCGCTTAGCCGTACCTGTTCCAAGCTGGATATTTCAATATGCACATGATTGGTTCACGATGTCAGCCGTTCTTTCTTTTCCGGAATCAATACAGAGAACAGCATAGCCAGCGCAAAGGACGCGATATAAGCGACCAAGCGTTCAGAAATCCCGGTACTCTCCATGAACAAGACCTTCCAGACAATCGTCATGGACGTCCCGGTTACCAGGGAAGCGTATACCCCGGCTCGTGAGAATTTCTTCCAGAACAGCAGGAGCAGCAGCGCCGGGCCGAAAGATGCTCCAATTCCCGACCAGGCGTAAGAGACCATGTCATATACGGTCTCAGCAACTGTCAACGCCAAGATAAATGCGATCACTCCTACCGCAAGCGTAAGCAGTTTATTCAGATTTAAAACAGCTTTGGGAGAAAGCTTGCGTTTGCTCATATGTGCGTAAATGTCTTCACTGGTAGACGAGGAGCTGACCATGAGCTGTGATGAGGCGGTGGACATCATTGCTGATATCGCCCCGGAAAGCAGAATCCCGGCCAGCAAAGGATTCATCAGGTTCAGCACCATCACCGGCAGAATATGCTCCGCTTCGATCCCGGCCAGACCGCCTTCTGCATCGAACAACCCGGCATAGGCCAGTGCCACCCCGAAAATTCCGATCAGCACTGCGCCGCCATAGGCCAGTAGGGTCCAGATCACGGCAATTACCTTGGCATCACGTACGCTCTTCCGGTCACGCATCGCCATCATGCGAGTCAGCAACTGCGGCTGCCCGGTATAGCCGAACGCCCATGATAATCCGCTCAGGATAAACAGGAATGCCGCGCCACCGGTTTTACCGTAGGTCAGTGAGGTCAGTTGCTGCCCGGATGCTTCGCTCGCTACGACCAGGCTCTGGGCTATGGAAACATTATGCTGTGCGATAACGACAAGGGCAATAATCGGCAGCACGACCAGCGTGACAATCATCAGGATAGCCTGAAAGGCATCAGTCGCTACTACGGTGATAAAACCGCCAAAGGTGCAGTAAATGGTCACGATCAGCGAACCGATCACAATACCCCAGAAAGGATCAAGCTGGAAGGTCTCGTTGACCACCTTGCCCGCCCCGGAGAACTGGGCCGCGATATAGAACATGAAGAAGAAAATCACGATGAGGGATGAAACCAGGCCGATTGGTTTTTCCGCGCCGGGGAATTTTCTGGATAACAGGCTGGAGACGGTTAATGCGCCGGTTTCCTGGCTGGCCTTGCGTAACGGTTGACTCATCACCAGCCAGATAAAGATGACCCCTGCGACACAACCAAGCGCCACCCAGATCGACGCGATTCCCTCAGCAAAACCATGCCCGGTCAGGCCGAGCAACAACCATGCGGATTCCCCGGTGGCACGTTCCGAAAGCGCCAGCGCACTACCCGGAAGTTTCCTGCCACCCAGGATATAGTCATCTTTGGTTTTGGAAAATTTCAGCGACCAGACCGCGATCCCCAGCACAATCACCAGGTAAGCGATAAATACGGCAAGCAGCATGAGTTCCCCTCCGGCACGTTTGCTGTCCGTCTTCCTGCTCAGTGAGTGTTACACTATACCGTATTTGAAGCGGGGAGTCAAAGTGTTGCGAAGGGTGGATCAAATTATAGCAGTGCTCGAAAAAAATGTCGCATCATGTCATCCCCGAGCCTGACCGGGGATCTCGAAGTTTTGCTATCCTATGCAACATTAGTTATGCAACCCACTATAATTTGTCAATTTCATAGTTGACAGAAAATGGGGACTGCTACTCTTTTTCGCTTGATAGTATATTGATAGTTGCTGTTTTCGTTGTTAATCAAATAAAACAATGACTTCCTGGTAAATAAATGCGAAAAAGGTAGCTGTCCCGGCATTTTCCCACTCTGAACTTTAGTTCCTCACAAGAATTTGTGCATCCGGGCAATGTTGTGGCAGGTCTTGACGCGATTTCTCGTTTTCGGCTTTCGCTATGTTTTCCTGAATGCACGATAATACTGAAACCACCTCTCGTCCTGTTATTGTCGTGTTGTGACCTGCCACCGGTATCAGCACTCTCGCTGTCGTCAGGTCACAACGTGATGCCTGATGACGATCTATCATGCGAAATAGCAGGTGTGAAGTCGGACAGATATCTGAAATTACGGAGAAGAACAAGAAAAGGCATCACGTCAAGACCTGACGAAACGTGCTCGTCAATAATATGCACAAATTCTCGTGAGCAGCCGAACTTTTGTACAGAGCAAGCGAAAAATCTGGTGCAGTCACCTTTTCATCAACACATTTTGAACTGTCATACCTTTGCGAATTTGAAAAGGTGACAGTCCCATTTTTCGCATCCGACCATATCCAACAACATTCTGGGCATTAGTTGTTGGCGACTTTACTCCAGCCACCCCCCTTTTACCCAGACAACCGCGAAATGTTCTTGTGCCAGCCCAATCCCGAACGCATCTCCATTAATCTGAGAGACGACATTATACAGGTATACGCTGTCCGAGGCGGCGATACTGTATTCCCAGAGGCTGGTCCCTTCAGAACTGATGCGAACTAAGCCACTGTTACCGGCAGTCGTTGTGTCATTCACGGCTTCATGTGCGATCCCGAAAACATCGCCATTAGGCGCAGAGGCGATTCCATGGATATACTGAAAATTGTTCAGGGAAATGTTGTTTTCCACAATGCCGCTGGCAGACTGGCTCATCCCGATCAGGCAGGGCGAGGAATACATCACATGGTTCAGATAGACCCCGCCGTCAGGACGTCCAGCGATACTCATCAACCCATCCACAAAAACGCTGTCCAGAAAAAGCGTACTGGTTCCATATGTAGTCACCCGTGCAAGCGCACCATAGATAGCCGTTTCGGAATGCAAATACCTGTTCATGATAAACACCTGCCCCCCGGACAAGCAGGCATCATAAGGAACACCCAGTTTCAGGTTATTCAGCGTTGATGTCCATTGAACATCCCCCACATGATTGACCTTTGAAACCACAATCTCCAGGGAATCTCGCTCAACCGTACGATATACTGGAGTGACAGCAAAGAATCCATCATCGGTTGCAAGCAGGCTTTGCGTGATATAGACATTTTCCAGCCCGAGATCCTTCATCTCATAGCTGATCAATTCTCCGTCGATGGATATGTTCGCCACTCCCAGGTATCCCGGGTTGTCAACCGGATCGGATTGCGAGTCTCGTCGTAATTCAGCCAGCAGGTACACTTCATCGCCGCCAAGCTGACGATACATCTTGATATGACTCGTGAACCGGTCGAAAGGTATCTGCAGCGACCAGAGGGTATCGCCTTCAGCGTTCAAACGTACAACGGCCACGTCATAGCCTTGATGTATGACTGGGCCGCCATAACCTGCGACAAGGATGGTATTGTCGTCCAGCGAAAGCGCGTCGTAAGCAATGCCATAGTAGGGAGGAATCAACAGGTAAGCCTGTCCTTCAACAGGATCATCCCCACCCCCCGGTGACACACCGGGATCATCATCACACCCCGCAAGAAGAACGAGGAACAGCAACAACCAGAGTCCAAGGATGTTTCTCATGGCGCCTCCCAACGAAATCGAACCCCCATATCAAAGTCCGAATCGAAACGGGAAAAAGCAAATCGAAACTGCCTTGTTCTGAAAAATCTACTGTACAGTAAATCTTCTGGTCTCTATACTTTTGTTCCCCACACCATCTTCAACCACCACTGTCCAGGTATAGTCTCCCGGCGTCAACGGTTCCCAGGGCTCATAATAAATTTTCCGCTTATCCGGGTCATAGACCCAGATGACTTCTTCCCCATTGATTTTCAGCGAGCTGTGGTTGATATCGACTCCGGCCAGGTCATCGTTGATACGCGCCTGCAGCATCGGTTGCCGGTTGGTCAGAATGATCCCGTTTCGTGGCGAAACATTGTCTATGCTCGGCGCTGTCGTGTCACGCCCCACGGCAAAATCTTCAAACGAGAGCGCACGTGCCAGCAGTTCATGACCATCGTTTTCACATATGCGTCCCAGGCTGTGCCAGCGGCCATTCCCGCCATCTTCACGGAAAAGGATAAGCGCCTGCTGATCCCAGCCCATCTGATCGCTGTGGAAAACCAGGTCAAAGGAATTGGCGAAGGGATGATCCCCGGGGCGTAGCCGATACACCGGGGTAATAGTGCTGTCCTCAGGCGGCAGGATGGTCAGGATGGAAGCCAGGTCGAACCATGTATCGCCACCCTCGATATAAACTTCCAGCAAGCTGTCCGGCGAGAAGAATTTCAAGCTGGTATTGGCATCCTTCGTGGCCAGGAGACAGGCCTGCGAGGTTGCTGCGATAAGGGAATCGTGAGCGAAAATACCAACCTTGAAAACAATATCCTCGACCGCATTTTTCGGCAATGCAGCACGTCCCAGGAAACGCCCGTTCCCTTTGGGCTGTAAATGGAACGACAGATCGAACGGCTCAATGCACAACAACGCGGCATCACCACCGGCCGGTGCGCCACTCACTTCAACCCGTGCCACATCCTTAACCACATCAACCTTAAGCGTCATGTTCCGGTCCGAAAGCCGGTTGGGCATCAATGGCGGGGGGCCATTTCCCGAAAGCGGTGGCAGGGTTGCGCCGGGAAGCGCATAAACAGTCCATGTAAATGACGACCGGTTGCCGCACATGTCTGTAGCACGGATCTCCAGTGTATGCGGACCGGCGCCGAGTTCGTCACTGTCCAGCACGCCACCCGGCAGAGAATCGTCATAGAAGGGTAAACGGTTTGGCGGCAGATGATACATCCTGCGCAAGCGTTTCTCGCCACGCCGTTCCATCTCAAAATCGAATTCCATGCGAGCGTGACGGTTGATCCCATAGGGAAAACTGTCCAGGGTGGTGGCATGACGCAAGACGCCATCTACATAGAGTTCCAAACGTCTCAACCCCAGGCGGTAACGATACCCGGTCTGGTAATCCACCGCATACACAGACACCCCCGCGCGGCCTTGGAAGGATAACGTGTCCACTTTACCGTTGACAACATTTTGCAATACGGGGAAAAGATCGCCTTGGACTTCACTGGCCCCATCCAGCGGCGCCAGGACAACCTGCTTGATAGAAGGAGGAGTATCATCCGGGACAACAAAACCGGCAAGAACCGGGTCAAACGCGGTTATCATTCCCTTGCGCATTTCGAAATGCAGATGCGCCGGACCTGCCCCGGTGTCACCCGTATAGGCAACAATATCGCCCTGTTTAAACGGGAAGGTATCCGGCCCGAGGAAACGCTCGATCTCATACCCGCCGGAACGTCTCTGCTCTTTGCGGATGTATGCTTCTACCTCATCGGTGAAACGATCCAGGTGGGCATAGACAACAATATTTCCATCTTTGAGTTGCAGGTAAATAACCCGGCCATACCCGCTGAAATTGACTTTTATCCGGCTGATATGGCCATCAGCAATGGCATAACAGGGACGTCCGGTCACACCACCCGTACTGAAGTCCAGACCGGCGTGGAAACGACTGGGACGATATTCCGCAAAAGTGCTGGTAAACACCTTCTCGTCCACCGGCCAGCGATAGCCGGTGTCGGTCATTTTTCCATTCTGCCCCAGTGCAAATCCCGCCACTGCCAACAGTGACAGCATCACACTTAGCACAACTCGACCTTCAACTAAACGAGAGAGAAGCCGCCCCCCGTTGCGGGCGGCGGCAATAACTACAACTGGTCGTATCATAAGACTTCTATGGTTCGCTGGGTGAGAGTTCCTCGATCTTTTCGCGTGCATCCTCAGCATGACGATCTTCCGGGTACAACGCGACAAACCGCTTGTAAACTTCCAGAGCAGGTTCCGGCTCGCCCATCTTCTCATGACAATTTGCAATCATGAACAAAGCGTCCTCACACTGGTCTGAATTGGGATAGGCAAAAGCACGGTCAAACTCTATCAGGGCCTGCTCATATTGCTCCAGCTTGTAATAACTCAAACCGATCCGGTACTGGCAGTCATCAGCAAGTTCATGATCCGGATCTTCCTTGAGCAGGTCACGAAACTCCTCGATGGCTTTCTCATACTTGCCCTTGTTCAGATACCATACGCCGGAACCGTAACGATCTCGATACGTGCGCGCCTGCGCGAACATGGCAAGCAGGAACAACGACAACAAGGCGAGAACCAGGCTTCTACGGATCGTCATACAGGCCTTTCCACGTGTTTTGCAATCACTTTGCAAATGTACAGTACCCCGCGAGTTGCGTCAAGGGGAAACCTCTATATCCAGTGGAACAAATCACATAAGAAAACCCGCACACCTGATCGCATGCGGGTTGAATGTCGACACGTTGAAAAACTACTTCGTATACGCGGTCACCATCTGCTCTTCAATCATCACCTTGGCTTCGTAATCTTCTGCAACCAGGATTTCCAGGTCGCGTCCAAACGGAAGACTGTAGGCGACACGACTGCGTACGGGTTGCCCGTTAAGCTTGGCCGGCTCGAACTGCCACTGGCTGACAGCATCAACCGCGTTATGAACAGCGAGGTTGCTGGTTTTGTAAAGAACTCGTGCATTTTCCACTTGACCTTCTTCATCCACTGTGATTTCCAGGGTCACATACCCTTCCACCTCATGACCGGGCATGTAAAAAACACGTTCCGGCTTTACTGTTTCGACTGGTTTCGCACAATCATAGGTGCAGGTCAGCTCTTTCAGCTCAACCGCAACCTGATCACCGGCGAATACACTGCCAACCCCAAGCACTAAAACACTGACCATCAGTAAAAGAATCGTTTTTCGCATCTTTATGTCCTCCCAACGGGAATATCACGGCCCACACTCTGGCAAGGGTAATTGCAACGGGTATGCCAAGTCTGAAATCGAAGCGAGACAAGGAGAGATATTTAATATTTACAATATATTAGAGCAAGACCGAGAGCTACACTTGTCGCTACTGATTTGGAAGTGACAGCACTATGTTGCGGCCCGCTACAAGTGATGTAGCGTTGTAGAAATCCTCCGCCTCATGCTCATGAAACAGTAAGATTCTGAAGGGAAATTTGGAGTAGAATTTACGGAATAACGAAGGGAAGCCTGGGGAGAATTTACAGGATGACAAGGATGATAAGGATGAAAAGGATAAACTGTTTTTGAAAAACTGATAGGCTCGATACTCAGAAAAGATACTATCTTTATGGCAGGTTATTTTTTCTGTGGTTTACATGTCTTTCACCGGTTTTCCTTTGCGTCCTTTGCGGCTTTGCGTGAAACATGCCTTTCAATGGTTTTCCTTTGCGTCCTTTGCGGCTTTGCGTGAATCATGCCTTTCAACGGTTATCTTTTGCGCCTTTGCTGCTCCGAGTGAAACAATCTTTTTCAGGGTTTTCTTTATGTGAGACCCAAGAGCAGAAAAAAGCCCGCCCCTGGAACCAGGAACGGGCAACAGTAATCGTAATCAATAGGCTAATCAGGCGTTCCCCATGATGATCCCCGTCAGAATCGGGATCAGGATCAGGAAAATGCCCATCAGGCTTTCCCCTGCGATAATCCCGGACGCCACAGGGAAAGTATATAGCTTATCCAGAGACGGGAATTTCTTGGCAACGATCAGGCCAATCACACCGCCGATAAACATCGACAGGCCGTAGTAAAAATGGAACGTGAAGGCCAGTCCGATTCCCATCGGGCTCGGCACCCAGGCCGCTACCTTCGGGGGAAGCACTCTCGCCAATGCCACCAGCAGAATCCCTACCAGACCACCGATGATCAGCGCCGCCTGTGCTGTGGGATGAAGTGAATCGAGTCCCTGTGAGAGCAACTTGGCGACCGATGCCCATACCTGAGCCGCCGGAGCGGGCCACTGATCGGTCCCTAACGCCTGCGCATTGGGAACCAGCAGGTAGAAGGCTGGGACTGTTACGGCCGTACCAACAAAGATCCCGCTGAACTGGGCCAGGAACTGCTTGCGTGGGTTTGCGCCCAGCACGTACCCGCTTTTCAGGTCGATCAGCAGGTCGGAGGCGCTGTCTGCCACACCGGCCGTGATGCACGCAGCCATCAGGTTAACATTCATGGTCTGCTGCGGGGCATTGACACGCATGGCTTTTGGTGTAATCGCGCCGTAGAACAACTGTGTCACTTTCCCCATCGCACCAACCGGGGTTGTATCAGTTTCACCCGCCACACGACAGGCGACCAGTGCCAGGAAGAAGGAAAGCAGCACGGCTAGCGCGCCCATCCAGACCGGCATGTTAAACGCGAAATAGGCAATCCCGATTACACCCACCGCGCCAACCAGGCCGCCGCCCATGAACCAGGATCCGGGCACTTCGATGGATTCCATCTCCGCTTCTTTGGACTCGGTTTTGGATGGACTGAAGATTTTTGTCACACCACTGAGCGCACGAATCACCGACTTCCATTGCATCGCAAAGGCCAGCAAGCCACTGGTAACCATACACGATGCCCCACCCCACAGGGACCAGGAAACCATGGTACGGTAATCCAGCGCTTCAATTACTCCAATCCCGTGCATATAGGGCACCAGCACCACCCAGCAGAGGATCGATCCCAGCATTACGCTGGCCGCGACACGGAATCCCATCAACGCGCCACCGGCAACCAGCAGCAGGCTTCCTTCAATGCCTACCGTATAGTTGAACATCCGTTCGCCGAAGATGGGGTAGGCGTATTTGACCAGCACGTACTCTTTGGCAGTCAGACCCAGTTCGTACAGCATGTAGGGACCGTCACGCAGGAACGCGACCAATCCACCCAAGCCACCGGCAAGGAATAGCGATTTTGCGCTCTTGGATGCCTCCTCGGCACTGCCGACAGTACCCTCCATCTCCGCCATCTCTTCCATGGCAGCTTCTTCCGCGCTTTTACCATCAGCCGTACCGGCTTCCGATGGCGGCCCTTCCAGTGCGGGTGAATGCTGGTAATCGTTGTGCAGGCTGCGTAACGTCATGGCGGCGGCGATGCCGGAGGGGAAACGTAATCGTTCCACATTGATCATCTGCCGTTTCATCGGGATTGCCAGGGTTACCCCCAGCACGGCAAGGAAGAAAATCCAGGCAGTCAGCAATCCATAGGGAATATGCTCACCCGTCACCAGCAGGTAAGCCGCGATGGCGGATACAAGCGTACCTCCTGTTGAATATCCGGCGGAGGACGCAGTGGATTGCATACAGTTATTCTCAAGGATGGTCATATCCGTCTTGGCAATGCGTAGTGTCATCAATCCTTTCCAGATGGCATACGACAACACGCAGGCGGTAATGGCCACCCCGAATCCCCAACCGGTTTTCAGCCCGATATACAGGTTGGTCAGCGACAAAACTGCGCCGAGCAACCCGCCCATGAAAACAGCGCGGAATGTAAGCTGTTTCATGTCGGCACCGCGATAATGATCACGATACCATTGTGCTTCCAACTCGTCAGGGGTCATCGTCTTTGGGGCGGACGCCATGAGCTACCTCGTCTATGAACCTTGCCTGCACCTCGCAGGAGGTTAGCAAAGTACACGGCGCGGCAAACAGGTGCAAGAAAACGTGGAGGCAGATTGTGAATGCTTTCACCAGTATTTCTGATATGGATAGATCTATTTTCCGGTTTTACAGGAAGCTAACACAGTGGTTATCGCTACCAACCCCTTCGCTTCCGCTTGTGCAGCTTGTTGCAATAATTCCGATGCGTGCTTCCTGTTCTCTTCATTTTCCCAGTTCTCGATTTTCTGCCAGCGTTCCGTACCCTCAAAGGGGAATAATTCGCTGACTTGCTGCCAGCAATCCGCGACTGTCCGATAACAGGTTTCGGCTTCGACCAACCCATCACAATAATCTGCTGGCAAAACCGCACGTGCTTCCAAAAGGAAATCCGCCGCTTTCTGCCGACATGTGGCCCACCCTGCAGCGGTATACGCCACCCCGAACCAGTCGGCGTCCGTGCCCTTGAGCGTTCCTGCCAGACATCATACGCACCCGGCCCAAAGGTATAACCACGATGCTGGTGATTTTCAGGAGAAGAATTCAATTCAACGGCATATGAAAGAGCAGCTAACACCAACTCCTGACTCGAAACCTCTTCACATGCCCAAAGTGTCTGCATCTCAAACCAGCCTGGTTCATTGTCGGCAATCGTGTTCCAACAACGCGGACCATACCCGGTCGGACATTCTGATCCCTTGAAATAGTAGCCATACCGGTCATAGCCATAGATCACGTACATCTCGGGAATATTCATATGGAAGCCGGTGACCGGGCAGCCTCGATCCAGCGCAGCCCGCACCGAGTCCCAGGCGGTTTTCCGGGTCTCTTCGAAATCCAGTTGACGGTAGTAAGCGGCGTACATATTTCCGTCGATTCCAGCCTTCTCCAGCATTTCCCCATACCGGGTATTCGCCCACCGTCCCAGGCAATTGGGATAGATGGATGGATTGGCGTTGAGGATGAACGCGGTTCCGGTGATGCCATACACCCACGCTTCGCTGACATCCTTGCCCAGGTATTCCATAGCGCCCCATAGCGCTCCCAGTCCGGCAATCATGGTGTCGTGATACTGAAGCCCTGTGATACCGGTAAATGTGCTGTCGCCCGTGTATTCGTAATCAGGTGAGGGTTTTGACGCTTCAACCAGTGGCGGCAGGATGTAGGTGGTCAAAATCTGGTCTTGATCTACTGAGGGGGTGAAGTAGTTCCCGGCATTCATGGCGACGACGAGGTTGTACTCCGGAACAGCATGAATCCCCTGTCCGCCAAAACCACCCCCGCTGTACTCAACCACTGGGACACCATCGACAAACATGACTTCTCTGCCCCAGTGATTCCAGTACTCCGGCCCTTCGCACAACCTGCCTGGCTTATAGCAGTTGTCAAACCACTTCGGGGATATGATTTGTTCCCCATCCCAGTTTCCACGATCCATGTAAAGCTGGCCCAACTTCAAAAAATCTCGTGGCCGCAGGAATATGCCGCCCAGGTTCCCACCGGGCGTGGTATCCCAGGCATAGTACTCAAACCCGAGTGGACGGAAGATGTTGGCTTCGATGTATTCCCAGGGCGGCGTCTCTGTTTTTATCCACAACACAGCGTTTAACACATTCGGCAGACCGGAATTGTAGGTGAATTTCGTTCCGGGGCGATCCACCAGGGGACGGCTGAAAATGAACTCGTAATAATCCGGGCTGGACTGCATCTGACGATTGGTGTTGCGTGGATCGTAATAGGATGTTGAGGTCTCGTCCCACTCGAGCCCGGAGGTCATAGACAGGTAATGATACAGGGTTTGCTGCCGTTTGCCGGGAACATCGAACAACGCTTCGTAATCGGAGAAAAAGGATACAATCGGCGCATCCACACTTTCGATATAGCCCTGTTCAATTGCCATCCCGATTGCCAGGCTGGTGATGCCCTTGCCGTTGGAATAGATATGGTGCGGGATGTTCCGGTCATGACCGTAGAAATATTCCTCGTATACCAGCTTGCCGTCTTTCACGATCAGCAGGCTGTGCAGGTTGGGATACTTCTCAGCCAGCGCCTGCTGTGTAAACTGCTCCAGCAAGTCGCTGTCCAGGCCAACCTCCTCCGCGCTGGCGACCGGCCAACCTCCTTCTACCTGCTCGGGGATGAGGTAATTGTATTTCAACTCCGCTTCACCGGATTCGGATAATCGCGGCCGCATATAAGGGAGTAATGTTTCCGGATTCGCGCTGATGCGTACGATTGCAAAAGGCACTGATGGGCCTTCCCCCTTATAGCTTCCACGAATCACATTATCTTCGAATCCGAATCCGCCACGAAACTCCGAGGGAAACAGGCCAACACTCATTACCAGGCTGTCTTCAGTCACTTCTACCACCGGCACAGGAACATCCTTTATCCCGTAGAACGGAGAATCATACCAGACGACGACAGAATTATCCTCAATACAGGTAATTCGCCAGTAGAGATTGACATCTACCGGCGAGGCAGGGAAGGTTCCTTGCCAGATTCCTTCGAGATTGGATGGTTCGAGGGCATGAGAAAACGTATAGCAAAAGGATAGAACAAGACACCACACTGCGACTTTGACAGAACGCATGGCCGGCTCGCTTGTATCGTGATATCAATCGATTGAAAGCAAATAATGACACAGGAAAGTTAGCAGGTATAAGGCTGGATGCAAACCAGGAAGGCCAATTTTCTTTGATAATTACATGAACAGGCTGATATTCCGTCCAGCCATAAACCCAACAAGGAAAATACTTGTTAGAATCCAACCGGATTTGGTCAAGGCTATTGCAGGAATCGCGCGTCTCCTCAGAACCATCCAGACTCGCCCCACCAACCAATACAGGAATATCGGCAATGCGACGACATACAGAACATTCGCCTTTATCATCCCGATCACATCACCGGACAACAACGCCAGCAATCCGGTGGTTGCCCCGCAGAACGGACACTTCAGCCCGGTCAACGCATGAAAGGGACAAGGCGGAACCAGAAGGATAAGTGAGTCACCGAAAAATACCAGCAGGGCTTCCACGATACCGAGTGCAGTCGTAATCAGAATCAGTTGCAGACGTGCAACAATGAGTTGCTCCGGGGATAGATCATGGGCCGGGTGAAAGCGTATCAGCTTGTGCATAGTCTTATATTAGGAAGTTCGCTTACAGGAGGCAAGCATGAAAGTTTACGTTGACCCATACGTACACACTTTCCCCGCACCGGTGGTGTTGATTGGGAGTGGGACTGTTGAAAAACCGAACCTGATAACCTGTTCCTGGTTCGGCACGGTTTGCAGCGAACCGCCGATGGTCAGTGTTTCGATTCGCCCGGAACGATTCAGTTATCCACTTATCATGGAAACGGGTGAATTCTCGGTGAATCTTCCCCGTATTGACGACCTGGAAGCGGTGAAGCTATGCGGCAGCGAATCGGGCAAAGACATACAGAAGTTCGACACTCTTGGCTGGACTCCTGTTCCCTGTCCCCCCCTGGAACATGCCCCCATGGCGAAGGAGTGCTTCCTGAACCTGGCCTGCAAAGTGAAACAGGACTATGAACTCGGCACACATCGCATTTTTATCGCTGAAGTGGTCGGCATGCATACGGAAGAGCGTTTTATCAAACGCTCCGGGCGTGCGAATCCCTTGTCCAAGGAGCAGCTCGTATACCTGGATGGCCGGTACTGGGGGTTGCATCCGGCAGAAGAATGATGTAGTGTCACGGTGCAGGTGAATTTGAACCTGTTGTTGTATTTTGATTACGTATCCTCGAGATCCCCGATAGCAGCAAACAAACGCTGCTTCGGGGATGACATAGTTCGGGGATGAAGATGTCATTGTAAACGAAAAGAGTTACACAGCATGAGCGACCAGCAACCCAAACGCATTCTGTCCGGCATTCAGTCATCGGGCACCCTGCATATCGGAAACTATTTCGGCGCGATCAAGCAGTACATCGAATTGCAACACGAAGGCGACGCCCTCTACTTCATCGCCAATTACCACGCGCTGACGACCATTCAGGAACGTGAACGCATGCGTGAGCTGGCCTGGAACGCCGTCCTCGACCTGCTGGCATTGGGTCTCGAACCGGAAAAGGCCACCTTGTTCCTGCAAACCGATGTGCCCCAGGTAACCGAGCTGACCTGGATTCTCTCCTGCGTTACGGGCAAAGGACTGCTGGATCGTGCCACGTCATACAAAGACAAGACCGCAAAGGGAATCACTCCCAACGCCGGGCTCTATTTCTACCCGGTGCTCATGGCGTCCGATATCCTGATCTACCGTTCCCATGTCGTCCCGGTCGGCAAAGACCAGCAACAGCATCTTGAGATGACACGTGACATGGCGACCTATTTCAATGAGACCTTCCAGACGGAAGTCTTCCCCCTCCCGGACGCACGCTTCAACAAGTCCGCCAAGGTGATCGGAACCAGCAAGGAAGAAGACGGCAGTTTCATGAAGATGTCGAAAAGCTACAACAACACCATCGAGATCTTCCAGGAAGGCAAAGCGCTGAAAAAAACCGTCATGGCGATCCAGACCGATTCCACCCCATTGGAAGAACCCAAGGAACCGGAAAAGTGCATCGTTTATAACCTGTACAAACTGTTCGCCACGGACGATGAAGTGAAGGAGATGGCGGAGAAATATCGCGCCGGGAATTACGGCTACGGCCACGCCAAAAAAGAACTGCTGGGTAAGCTCAACGACTACTTTGGGCCTTATCGTGAGAAACGCAAGCAACTCGCAGCCGATCCGGATTTCGTGCGCGATGTACTGAACCAGGGCGCCAAACGTGCCAACGAACTGGCCAACGAAACCATGCAACTGGTACGTGATGCGGTGGGATTCTGACGGGACTTACAGGATGGGCTTCACAGGACGGGACTCACAGGATGATAGGATAGAAGGATTTCAAGGATAAAAGATGTGTTTTTTTGGGATAATGGGATGATGCCAATATCCCTTTTGTTGTAGAAGTAAGGAACAGTAAGAAGAGAAAGACCACGCAAATCCATTGAGCTTTGGTGTAACAGGCAGATCAGTCTTGGCACTATTATCAACAATGAATGCCCCATTCCTGTGAAGTAATCTTGTATCCATCCATTATTCTTCTCATCCTTCATCATTCTTTCATTCTGATTATCCTTCCCCATCCTGTCCATCCTGTGAATATTCCACAAGCGAGATCCCCGTTCAAGCCGGGGATGACATAATAGAACAGTCTTTCCAAATCCCCTAAATAATTGTCTTTTAACATCATTCTTTTCATCCTGAGTATCCTTCCCCATCCTGTCCATCCTGTGAATATTCTACAAGCGAGATCCCCGTTCAAGCCGGGGATGACATAATAGAACAGTCTTTCCAAATCCCCTAAATAATTGTCTTTTAACATCATTCTTTTCATCCTGAGTATCCTTCCCCATCCTGTCCATCCTGTGAATATTCCACAAGCGAGATCCCCGTTCAAGCCGGGGATGACATAATAGAACAGTCTTTCCAAATCCCCTAAATAATTGTCTTTTAACATCATTCTTTTCATCCTGAGTATCCTTCCCCATCCTGTCCATCCTGTGAATATTCCACAAGCGAGATCCCCGTTCAAGCCGGGGATGACATAATAGAACAGTCTTTCCAAATCCCCTAAATAATTGTCTTTTAACATCATTCTTTTCATCCTGAGTATCCTTCCCCATCCTGTCCATCCTGTGAATATTCCACAAGCGAGATCCCCGTTCAAGCCGGGGATGACATAATAGAACAGTCTTTCCAAATCCCCTAAATAATTGTCTTTTAACATCATTCTTTTCATCCTGAGTATCCTTCCCCATCCTGTCCATCCTGTGAATCATTCAGACATAGTTATCCTGCTTTATCCTTGTATCTTACTATCCTGTGAGTAAAAACGGTGAGTCAGAAAACTCAGTTCAACATCGCGGCATCGTCTTCGAAGAGCGCTTCTTCGGGGATGGCTTCACCATCGGACAGCCATACCTGGATGGGGATCAGCTTGTTGGTGAGGTCACGGTTACGGATAATTTCCGGCAGATCGGTACGGATACTGCTGGCCAGTTCTTCAAAGGCCACAGCCGCTTCATCACGTTCCATCTTGCGAAGCAGGGTCGCATAGCCCATGATGGAAGGCAGCGCCTGGGGATCACGTTCATCGAGATAGTTCTGCAGAATATCCAGCGCGCGCTGGTACATATCTTCCGCCATGGCGATATCACCACGTTCCTGCACAATATCCGCCCAGTGGGTCAGGTACGTCGCTATCACCGGATGCTTGCGTCCCTGTTCACGGATGCGGATTTCCAGCGTGTTACGCAGCAGCTCTTCAGCGGTACGGTTGTGCTTGTCTGCCCTTAGCCGTGCAACGCGCAAGAGAATCTTACGGTCTTCATCGGCCAGTTTGAAGGTACTCTGCGGCGGGGTTTCCAGCGGCTGTTCGATCCTGGGACGCTGACGACGTTCCGCTTCGATCTCCAGCTCGAGCTGGTTCGGATCGGATTCGGACGGCATCGAAACCGCAAAACTGAGCTGTGCCGGATCAGGCAGGATATCGTCGTATTCACGCTTCAAGTGATAAGGCAGCACATCCTGCAAGTCGATTTCCTCGAACTTGCGCAGGTATTCCGCCAGTTCCGGGGCTACCAGCAGGGGCTGTTCTTCCGTTGTACCTGACGGATCAGCCGCAACTGCATCGGATTTTTCCGCCACAACCGGCATTTCTTCAACCCGACGCCTGTTCACCCTGGGCCGTTTGGCTTTCTTGACCGGTTCATTAATGTCCAGCGATACTGTTCCGGGCAAGGTCGGCAATTCCGGCTCGTGCATCTTCTTTGACACCCACGTCGGGGTCTCATCATCATCGGTGGTTACTTCAAACTCATATCCGCAAGCGCAATATTTCTCCAGCCCGTGACGATCCAGCCCACAAGCCGGGCATTTAGTCGCAGCACGTTTGCCCTTATTGATAAACACACGATGGGCGGCCAGCGCGTTGTTGCCTGTCGCCATCACCAGCGCAGCAGTCACCATGATCGTTTCGACAATCATGAAGGAGAGCAGACGGAAATGGATGACACCGTCCGGTGAGGTACGTCCCATCCACTCAAAAATGGGATAAAAGCCGGTAAAAATGAGGTCCGGACCGCTGGGTTTGCAGAATGGCGGGAAGAGAATAAGGAGGACACCGACCCCCGCGGCAAGGACCAGCGCCAAGCGTTGTACCTGGTTCAGTTCCAGCCGATCCCACATGTCGTTTGCAACATGATGCAGGGTTGTTGTGGTCATCCTCACTTCACAGGTTGCGGGTTCGACGCGCTGTTTTTACCCTTCCTCCTTTGCGCGTCCTCCCCAAGTTGCCGCAACTGGCGTTTCTTACCCAACTTCGCAGTGTACTACGTGACACTCCCTTATCAACCGATAGAAAGTTAAGAGGTTGAAAGCTCACGCGCAAGAGTAGAAGAAAAAACCAAGAAGTTTATCATACCGCTCTGAAAAGCTCTCGTGATGAAGGTTCGTGCTTGTTTTTCCACGTATTAGCAGGAGAGCACAGGAGCCAGTGAAAACCTGTCAGGCACGAGGAATCAACAGTTTGACAGGAGGGCTGCTTCTTGTTGAGAGTAAATCCGGCATGATTGTTTCATTTGAGGACCAAGCTTGCGCTCACGATGTAATGCAAACCTGTGGATTATCTCCAAACTGACACTCTTCAAATCAGCAGTATGTTCTACTTGAAGAAACACCATTTCACTGAAGGGTATCCATTTACTTCCCTGAAAAACGAAACCGTGTGGCCCGGCGTGCTTGCACCCGGGCATTGCGAATGCAAGAAATGTGAGCAGCTGAGATCCATCCAAATCGTTATTGACTTTGTGTGGCTCTAAAATATCTTTCTCCTGATTGGAACTCTGGACTAATCGCAAGGGCAAGTTACTTATGTGTTGATGGAGCACTACCGCCCGGGTGCCAGCACCTGTCTCTTACTCAAATCTTCGTGTTTCTGCCACCCCCGAGGGGGTGGAATATTTTAGCGTAGGGTAGGCGCTGTCTGTTTAGCGCCTACCCTACGAAAAAGATCAAACCTCATCTCAACCCTGAAAGGGTTGCATAAAGTATAATGCATACCCAATTAATTTATAAAGAATATAAATTACGTTATTGCCTGTAATTATTGAATGAACCAATATTGACTGCTCATTATGCAACCCTTCCAGGGTTGATTGTTCGTTAGAAATCCTGACATAGTGTACAGGCCAAACAGACGGCCTGTACACTATGCTAAAATAGGGAATCCCGCCGGGATTCTAAAAATGCGATGTCCACAATCCTTTTGCTGATAAAGCTTTCAAAAGAACTGGGTAAGAGGCAGCAGCAAGCACGCCGGGCCACACGATAGCGAGCAAGACATCTTGTCTTAAATCATTTACTCCACAGGTCAGTATTGATCCACTAAAACCTGGTATACAGTCCCGTTAATCCTTCCGTACAATTGTCACACATGGGGGGACGTTTGCCTGCAATCCAATCCTTCCGGAACTGCTGCCAGGCGGCATTCTTCCACACCGCCGGGAAACCTTCCTCAATCACATTGCCCAATACAAACTCGGCGTCCTTGTCGAAACAACAGGGCACCACTTCCCCATCCCACTGCACTACAGCACTCGAAAAGATACGGCTGCAGAAGTAGTTTTTATGGCGACGCAGCACCCAACGCCCGTTTTTATAGTCATAGCGACGCATCCGGCGAGGCCGTGGCAGCCAGCGGAATCCCTCCTCTCGGCGCAAATCCTCCAACTGGGCGGTCTTGAAAACGATACGCTCGCATCCCCATTCCGCGGCGAGCTGTTTTGCCCGCTTGATTTCACGAAGGTTATGCCGAAAAAG
Organism: bacterium; assembly: GCA_963669175.1. Classification (GTDB taxonomy): domain Bacteria; phylum Electryoneota; class Electryoneia; order Electryoneales; family Electryoneaceae. Next base: position 2,205,253 of record OY769902.1, on the reverse strand, counting down.
GATAAATTGCCAGGTAATTATGGGATATTGCACACCAAGCCGTTTTTTCGCCTCAACCACATTCTGAACACCTTGACGCACCTTCTCGAACTTGCCCCCGGCACGATAGGCGACATGCGTTTCCTGGGTAGTGCCATCCAGGGACAGGATAAGCTCATACAATCCCGAGTGTACGACACGTTCCGCCAGGAGTGGATTTGCCAGCAACTCGACATTGGTGGAAAGTTTGACTTTTGTTCCAGTAGAGGCGGCATGACGGATGATATCGGGGGTTTCACGATTGGTAAAAGGTTCGCCCTGGTTCCAGAGCTGCAGAATGATCGGGGCAGGCTGAATTGTATCCCAGAACGAGCAGAATTTTTCGAGTGTAAGGCGTCCGGTCGCACGTGTCAGCTCGCCACGTCCCGTAGGACAATGCGGGCATTTTAGCTGGCATGCGGTCCCCGGCTCCACCATCAGCAACACGGGCATTCCCAGTGGCATCGGGCGCTTCAGCAAACGTGACAATCCAATACCGACGCCTGATAGGGCAGCATTTGTCAGTTGTTTTACGGTCGGATAACGAGGAACCGGCTGAATCATGGAAATCTCTTTACCGTTCGGCTTTGCTCTGGTTTGCGTTGTATGTTAGTCGTCATGGAATAACTCAACGACGACCAGCAAGACGCGACCTGTGACCGATCAGTTTACAACAAAAGAACCAGCGAAAACAGGGCGACATCTCTCCCGGTTCGGCAGCGTGTGGGATTGGATTGCTCTCGCACCGTTGGTCTTGCTAACGCTGGTTCATTACCAGCCGCCGCCATTGCTGTTTATCCTTGAACCATTAGCGGGAAACCAGGTTGTACGTATTCTCCTGCTTTGTTTCGGTTTGCTGCTTCTGCTCGTTTTTCTATCCCGAAAACACAGGCTACCAGCTCTGGTAACCGGCCTGGCAACACTGATTCTGTTGCTGGAGTTAGTTTACCTGTTTCCTGTTCACCGGAAGATTGAACAGCTATCAACAGAGAGCATCGGGGTAATGACTTTTAACACGGGATGGAATTGGAATATCAAGCTTCTCGGCGATCATGCAGCAATTTCACCCATTGATATAATCTGCAGCCAGGAAGTCGGAGTGCAGAATCTGGAAAACTCCTGGATTCATAAGCACCTGTTCAATGCAGGCTATGACCATGCCTGGTGTTGGGAATCTTCACATGACGAGTTCTACCGTCTCTGGATCCTGGTGCAGGGTGAAATTCTCGAGACCCGAGTTATTCACACTCAGGGTCAGCATGATGTGCGAAACTCATTCCTGGCGAAGGTTGTCGTGCATGCAGACACCTTCCATGTGCTGAATCTTCATCTCGAACCCGTACTTCATCCTGGTGACAACCTTTTTCAACGTACCGGCCCACGTTGGCAACAGGCGAAAAATGTAGCGGCTGTACTCGATTCACTGGGTGATCAGCCTGTTATCGTATGCGGCGATATGAACGCTACTCCCACCCACCGCACCCTGCGCCCCATTCGCAGCCGGTTGCAGGACACCTGGCTGGAGGCAGGAACCGGGCTGGGGGCGACATGGAATCGCAGACGCCCAGTAAGCAGGCTTTTCAGGATTGACCATATTTATCAACAGGGCTTTACAACCGAATACGCCTCCCCGGTTGAATTCGGCTTCAGCGATCACTATCCCCATTATGTCGTGCTAAAACCTGAATGAGCCCTTGTGATCCCCCCTTTCTCTTTCCTATCGTCTCTCCTTGGAACTTTGTAAAAATCTCGTGAGTGTGAAAGCATGACTTCGCAATTGCTTTTGGGATGAACGTCAGCGAGGAGTACCGAAGATGAGTCAGGATATTAATGTGGTCGCCGAACGTGTGCAACGTGTCAGCGCACCCATACGAAAGCTTACCGAAGAGGTAGGCAAGGTTCTTGTCGGCCAGAGTTACATGGTGGAACGCCTGCTGGTTGGATTGCTGGCAGATGGCCATGTGTTGCTGGAAGGTGTGCCGGGTCTGGCGAAAACACTTACCGTTTCCAGTCTTGCGGCTTCGGTTGACGCCACATTCCGGCGGATTCAGTTCACGCCCGACCTCCTGCCTGCCGACCTGCTTGGCACCCTGATTTACAACCAGCAGAAGGGGTCGTTCGAAACACGGCTCGGCCCGATCTTCGCAAACATCATCCTCGCAGATGAAATTAACCGCGCCCCTGCCAAGGTGCAGAGCGCATTGCTGGAATCCATGCAGGAACGTCAGGTGTCGCTCGGTGGCGAGACTCATATCCTGCCGCAGCCGTTCCTGGTTCTCGCGACTCAGAACCCGATTGAACAGCAGGGAACCTACCCGCTTCCCGAAGCGCAGGTTGACCGTTTCATGCTCAAGCTGAAGGTCAGCTACCCGAACCGTGAAGAGGAACGCCGTATCCTGCGCTTGCATGGCGCCGGAAAAGCCCCGTCCCTGGTTCCCGTCCTCAAGCCGGAAGCGATCCTGGAAGCGCGTGAAGTAGTGGACCAGATCTACGTTGATGAAAAGATCGAGAACTATATCCTGGACATCGTGTTTGCGACACGTCACCCGGAAGAGTTCGGGTTCGATAACCTGAAAGACCTGATCGCTTATGGTGGCAGCCCACGCGCTACCCTGTTCCTGGTGAAAGCGGCCCGCGCCTGGGCATTCCTGCAGGGACGCGCGTTTGTAATCCCGGAAGATATCCGCGCCATCGGACGTGACGTTCTTCGGCACCGGATTATCCCGTCCTTCGAGGCTGAAGCGCAGGAAATGACCAGCGATGACCTGGTCACCGAACTGCTGCACGGGATTGAAGTTCCGTAAGAACCAATTAGGAATTAGAAATTGGTTTCAGTCAATCAGGAATTATTGTGAGCTTCAAGATTTATTTTTAGTATCCAATATTCAATAGATGGAAACATTCTTTACTTTTTTCACTTTGTTTACTTTTTTCACTTAGCGAAAGCGATGCAGTGACAACCAAAGAGCTGATCAAGAAGGTGCGCAACATCGAGATCCGGACCCGTGGTTCGGTGAACGAGCTGTTCAGCGGGGAATATCATTCCGCGTTCAAGGGGCGCGGGATCGAGTTCGCGGAGGTCCGTGAATATGTCCCCGGTGATGACGTACGCGCGATTGACTGGAACGTGACCGCACGTTCCGGCGCCCCCTTCATCAAGCTCTTTGAAGAAGAACGTGAACTGATTGTCATGTTGTTGGTGGACGTGTCCGCGTCGGGAGAATTCGGGAGTGTGGTCTCGTTAAAACGTGAGATGGCAGCGGAAATCGCTGCGGTACTCACCTTCTCCGCCATGCGCAACCAGGACAAGGTCGGAATGATTCTCTTCAGCGATCAGGTTGAGAGTTATATTCCCCCGAAAAAAGGCACCTCCCACGCCCTGCGTATGGTCCGCGACCTGCTGGCCTTTCAACCCGAGAGCAAGGGCACCTCCATCCAGACCGGGCTGGAATACCTGCTGCGATTACAGACCAAACGCTCTATCGTATTCCTGGTCAGCGATTTCCAGGACGGCGGCGCGTGGCAGGATGCGGCCAAGATTTGCGGACGTAAGCACGACCTGGTTTTGCTGCACGTGGTGGACCCGCGCGAGAAAGAGCTGCCCGGAGTCGGCTGGATTCCGGCCCAGGACCCGGAGACCGGGGCTGTCGTATGGCTGGACAGCAATGACAAGGGGCTGCGTGAAGCCTATCGTCGTCAACGCATGCAGCAGATCAACAACCTGACCATGTTTGCAAACCAGAACAATCTCGACCGCATTGAGGTCGATTTAAGTGAACCGGATCAACCTTACCTGCTACCACTGGTACGTTTCTTCAGGAAACGTGAAGGCAGGCGGTAACCCTACGGCATTGATCAGAGTCTGAACCATGGATCGGCAAAACAGGAACCTACATAACGGTATATCAGCAGGCTGGCGCAAGCGTGGAAGCGCGGCGGCTATCCTGTCGCTCCTGTTGATCACCAGCGCAATGATGCTGCAAGCGGCGGTGTTACCGCTTGAGTTTTCGCCCAAACGCGCCCGTGTCGGTGATCCGATTACCTTGACGTTAACTGTCCCCAATGCCGATCCCGGCGACATCCAGTGGCCCTCGACGGCGGAAAAGATTGGCGATTTCCGTGTCCTGCATGCCGATACGCTGAAGGGCAAGGAAGCCAAGGCCTATCCGGGACCGACGCTCCTGTTGACCGTAGCAGCCTATGACACCGGCGCCCATTCCACCGATACGCTCGAGGTTTGGGTAAACAAGCAGATTCACCGCTTCGAACCGGCGAATGTCTATATTTATTCCGTGCTTGACAGTATCCCGCAAGACACCACCGGCCCCTCTTTCAGACCACTGAAAGCCCAGGTTCCGTTAAAAATGACCCTGGCGGACTGGGCGCGTCTGCTCTGGCCTTATCTGCTCGGCGTGGCCGTGCTGGCTGGTATCTTCTTCTTCATTCGCTGGTGGCAAAAACGCAAGCTGGGCGTGGATGGCGAAGGCGGTATCTACGTCAAACCACCACCGCCGCCGTATGATGAAGCAGTGGCCGCCTTGCGTGACCTGCAACGTGACAAGCCGCATGAACGTGGTGAGTACAAGCTGTTCGTCAGCCGTTTGACGGAGATTCTGAAACGCCTGCTGGAACGTGTCCACAGCGACCCGGTCATGGACATGACCACCTATGAGGTCAAACGCTGGCTGATTCACGCGACTATATTCGGCAGCAAGGAAGACCTCCTCAGCATCCTGAACGATGCAGACATGATCAAGTTCGCCAAGGGCAGCATCGATTCCGCTAAAGCCGACAGCATGCTGCGTACAGCGGACAGCTTCGTGCTGACCTATAAACCGCGTCCGGTCGAGACGCTTAACGGCAACGGACAGACAGAAGATAGCGCAGAACCTTCGGCACAGACTGGTGAAGCTGCATTACCGGAAGTAAAAACGTCTGAAAAGGGTGAAGAGGCTGACGCTCCGGTTATGAAAAAGGCTGAACCGGTGGACAGGGATGATTTGTCACGCTTCCAGCCCAAGGGGGAGGACAAGGCATGACCTGGCAAGCCCCCTGGATGCTGTTTGGCCTGATCCTGGTGCCCCTGCTGGGGGTGCTCTACTGGTGGCGTGAGACACGGCACCCGGCGCCGACTGTGGTCTTCCCCGGCGCGTCAGAAATCGGCGCGTTGGTTCATCCGGTCAAACGCTGGCTGCGTCATCTCCCGGTTGTGTTGCGTCTGGCCGGGTTGAGCTTCCTGATTATCGCGCTGGCACGTCCGCAACTGGCGCTGGAAGAGGAAAAGATCACCACCGAGGGCATCGATATCGTCCTTACCCTGGATATCTCGTCCTCCATGTTGGCTCGTGACCTCAAACCGGACCGTATCACTGCCGCGAAGAATGTGGCGGGCGAGTTTGTGCGTGGACGTCAGAACGACCGTATCGGTCTGGTCATGTTCGCAGGGGAATCCTATACCTGGTGCCCGTTGACCATGGACTACGATGTGCTGGAAGAACTGCTGAGTCGTGTCGAAGCGGGTACGGGACAAATCCAGGACGGCACCGGTATCGGGAAAGCGATTGCGACCGGCACCAACCGTCTCCGTGAAAGTAACGCCAAGAGTAAAGTGCTGATCCTGCTGACCGACGGTGTAAACAACGTGGATCAGCCCGACCCACTAACCGCCACCCGTGCCGCCCAGGCGCTCGGGGTGAAGATTTATACCATCGGCGTGGGTTCACGTGGCACCGCACCCGCACCGATCCAGAGCCCCGGCGGCGGTATCCAGTTCCGGAACATGCAGGTCGAGATTGATGAAGCGCTGCTGAAACAGATCGCCGAGATGACCGGCGGGATGTACTTCCGTGCCACCTCCACCGAATCCCTGCGTGATATCTACAGCCAGATCGACCGCCTGGAAAAGACTGAGCTGGACATCGAGCATATGCGTCGCTGGGAAGAACGCTTCATGCCCTATGCCCTAACCGCCCTGATCCTGCTCCTCATCGAACGCCTACTGACTGCTTTCTGGTTGAGGAATCTGGCAAGTTAATATACTTCACTCATCCTTGTTCCATTTATTCGTATTCAATCCTTTCCTGCCTTGTGATCTTCATCTCTTTCCTGTGCCCCCATTCTACCGTAGCTTTAGGCACGAACGCGAGAGAGGCAACCGGAACCCATGACACCTGCACAGAAAAAATCCACCGGCCAGAAGGTCGAATGTGTCGCCCTGTTTGCGGATTTGCGTGACTTCTCCCACTGGTCGCTGGAGGCCACGTCGGAGCAGGTGGCGACTGTGGTCAAGATGACCTACGAACGCTTGCTCAAGCTGAAACAGGCCTATTTCATCGACTTCTACAAACCGCTGGGCGATGGTTTCCTCGCGGTGTGGGAGCCGGACCGTCACGGCAGCATGCCCAACGCCCTCAAAGCCGCCCTGGTGACCGCGTTCAACCTGCACAAGGAATACCACTATTTCCGAAAAACGGTCAGTTTCCGCACCCCGCCCGGTTTCGGCGTAGGCATCGCCTGCGGCGAGGTGACCAAGGTGCGTGCGGATCTGCCCGGCGAGCGTCTGGACACGGATTATGTCGGCTACCCGATGAACTGCGCCGCACGTTTGCAGACATTGGCCGGACCGTTCGGAGTGACCCTCGACGCCGCCGGTGTGGCCATGGCGCAGGCAAACTCGCACCTGATTCTGGACGATACCGACGCTTCCCGTGAATTTGTGCTGAACGCCCCCAACGAAGATGACATGATCTACGCCCGTCGTCATGTGAAAGGTGTGCTGGATACGGACCTGAACGGCTTCCAGTATGTCACCTGGCCGGAGATGCAGCAACGGTTGTGGATGACCGACGGCCGTATCGCGGCGCCCCCCTCCATGCTGGCACGACGCGCCTCAGACCGATCTGCGTATTAGTCTCTTTGAAGTTTGAAAGTTTCAAAGTTTAAAGGTTGGAAAGTTATTGATCCTGTTTGGCCCCACCGGTTTGAAGTACGCTGAAGCGACTGCCCAAACACTATGTCATCCCCGGCACCGACCGGGGATCTCGAGGGATGGCGGCATGATGTCTCTTGGCCCGACTTGTGCGCTGAGGCGTACTGCGCGTCAGTCAGGTATCATGTTTTTAGCCCCGCTTGCTTGAAACATGCGAAAGTGTCTATTGGCCCCGCCGGCTTGAAGCACACCGTAGCTTGCGAAGGTGGCTGCCCGGCGGGGTTTATTTTAAATAATTTAAAGAAGTTAGTCCTTCGGCTCTCATCCCAGCGAAGCAGGTGGTATCAGAATCACTGATGCTCTCATCCCAGCGAAGCAGGCTGTCGCAAAATAGGCATACTCTCATCCCAGCGAAGCAGACTGTATCAGAATGTCCCATACTCTCATTCCTTCGAAGGAAGGAATCCAGTCATATTGCGATATTACAAGAGGTTAAGTGTTGTCAAGAAACGCGGTATATTGAGAGCCGTTCAAGTGTCCAAATTGTTATTTTGTAGATACTTACCTGGATCCCAGCCTTCGCTGGGATGAGAGTCTTCGCTATTCTGATACAGTCTGGAAGGCTGGGATGAGTGTGTTTTCTATTCTGATACAGTCTGGAAGGCTGGGATCCAGGCAAGTCGGGTAATGAAGCTGTACCCTGTTCTGTGTAAGTATGTATCCTTCTCCCGACTTGCTCATTATGCGCATCATTGCGGAAAGCCCTGTATACATAGCCAACATCTTCCAGACGTTTTGACAACACTTCAGGCAAGTCGGGCCATACGATCAATGGCGATTCTCCCAACCGATCCCATCCCGTTTTTTCCTACTCAACCGCTTTCCCAACTCATTCCGTATTCTTACATTCCCAATGAACCACAGTGTCACACGGGGAGAGCATCATGTTCAGCAAGAGTTGGGGTTACGCGGTCCGTTCACTGGTACGCCTTGCCGTCACCCATGACGATCCCAAGGTACGCAGGCAGGTCACCGAGCTGGCGGAAGAGGCCGGGATGCCCGCTTCTTTCCTCGGAAAAGTGATGCAGGCTCTGACCGGAGCAGGACTGGTGGACAGCGTGCGTGGACGTGGCGGCGGTGTCCGTCTGGCACGTGCGCCCGAAGAGATCACCCTGCTGGATGTGGCGCGAGCGATCGATGATTTCGACCCCAACGAAGTCAACTTGCCCGGCTTCGAGGACGCCCCTGCGGATATTATCTCGACCATCGGCCAGGTTTGGGCGCCATACCAGCGCGGTGTGGTGGAATTCCTGGCGGAAGTGACAATTGCTTCGCTGGTGAAGAAGTAAAACTCGTTTAGAAAGCACCCGCGAAAACGGGACAGACCACATTGGGTCAGTCCCTGCTTTCGCTGACTTTCATACGTACAAAAAGCCCGGCATCAGCCGGGCTTCGAAGTATCTATCAAGATAAACTGCAAGCGCCTACCGCTTCGTCCTCTTGCCTTTATCGACATTGATAAAGATCCAGCCGACCATCTTGCCGGGGTTGATTTCGCTATCGGGATCGAAGTAATTCTCATCGAAATCGAAACGGCTTGAGGTATCCGGTTGACCGTCGGGGCCGGAGGTCATGCGAGCGTCTTTCTGGTTGATTAACTGGGTGAACCAGCCCTGCCAGCGTGCCAGGTTCTCCGGACGCAGGTCAACCCACCCCTTTTCGCACCACTCTTCCAGCTTCTCGCCGGTAACCTCGAACTCCTTGTTAACCGGATGGGTCGGGATAAGGAGTTTCGGGCCGCGGACATACTGCTTGCCATCGGGAAGCAGCACCGGGACACCGACGCTCAGGATGGCGCTACGCAGACGATCATTGTTCTTCAGCTCTTCCAGCAGCTTCTCCGCCAGCGCTTCCGGGGTCAGTTCAACGGCGGCGCGCATAGTCTTGAGTGTGCGACGAATCAGGTTCGCTTCGTGGAGCAGCTTGGTCAGACGTGGCGGTCCGAGCAGCTCAAACGCCACCGATTCATCGAGGTCCGGGTTCTGGGCCATCTTCTGACGCAGCTTGTCCAACGCGACCTGGCGAAGCACACCGGCGCGATAGGTCGGCTCCATCACAGCGCCGTCTAATGCGCCAATGATGTCATGACCGGTATTGCCGCCCTGAAGCTCCCACACGATATACTGCGCGATCTCTTCCGGGGTGACAAATTCCATCTGGCCGACTTCGGTGATGGCGGTAAATTCGCCCTCGGAGAAGATGCCGTTTTCGCCGGTGTCAATGTAGACAGAACGAAGGGTGTCGCCCTTGGCTTCCCATGCACCATCCGCCTCGGCCACATTCACCGATGCGCCGATGGTCTGGGCTTTGTCCATCGCCATGTCGTAACGCGGGAAATTCTGACCACGTTTTTTGATCTCGCCGGCAATCACGCCCTTCCAGGCAATGGCTGCGGCGGGTTTGATTTCCTTGACGAAGATGTCACGAATGCGGCCATCATCGCCTTGTATCGGGCTGCGTCCCATCAGGAACATCATCAGGCTCTGTGCGCCGCCCATGGCGTTCTTGGTCAGCAGGACACGGCTGGGACGGTCTTCCGAGTGGGTATACGGAATATTCAGGCCCATGCCGCCGGTGCCGGTGGTGCCGACCTTCAGGTAACCACGACAGCCGCCATCAATCAATGACTGATGCAGGATCTGAACATGACGCACCAACTGCGGAGCGGTCAGGCTGGCGATCAGGTCTTCCACGTTACGCTTGACCTCATCGGCATTGCTGTCATTGCAGTTATCCAATGTCGCCAGCACTTTTTCGGACTGCATGTAGACATCCTGGTAAGCCAAACCAGTTGCGGTATTGACACAGTCAATGACCACATCCGGCTTGTTCTCGACCACCTGGCGATACAACGTCATGCGCTGGTATACTTCTGCGGTAAACGGATCAAGGATATCACGGATAAACGCACGGCGATTCCCGGCGTCTTCGAGGAGCTGATGTCGTGGTGTATCTTTGAAGTCGTTGCGCACAAACAGGTCACCCCACGCGGGAGTGAAATCGATTGCGGGGTACTCCATTTTCAGCATGTCGATAGCCAACCGTGCCTCTTCCTCTTTCAGCGAGGTCAGCACAATCGCTTTCACACCTGCTTCTGCCAGCTTTCGGCAAACAGCCATGCCTACCAGCCCAAAGCCCCCGAAAACAAGAACTTTCTTCCCCTGTAAGTCCATTACGCCCCCTTACTCTATGCTGTTCGTTTTGTTTGCGTACGGGAACCGGTATTCCGGTCCAAGAAAGGCAAGGTACGACAGAAGCAAGTGATTTTCAATCTCAGGAGTTTCTACCTTGTGAAGGGTTTCACGAAAAGGACGACAAGACGAAAACTCAGCGCAGATAAGCAGGTTTCAAGAATGCCCGCCGTATTGGAATCACATGACCTGCCTCAGGGAATCCCTTAACTTATTTACTACATCTACTGGCTTGGCCCGACTGCTTGCTGTCGGGTATCGTGTTTGTGACCCGCCGGCTTGAAACAAGTGGAATTGCCTTGGCCCCGCCGGCTTGAAGCACGCCGTAGCTTGCGAAGGCGGCTGCCCGGCGGTGGTCTATTCTACTTCAGAGAAAAAAGTCCTTCTGCTTTCTTCCTTTGGCTGGCCTGAGCAGGAGTGGCAACATGATAGAAATCCCGAGTCGCTTCGAAATTGCGTCGTAAGGGTGAAGTATGGTTTATATAGCTGGCCACATCAGAAAGTCCGAATTAATCACTCGCGACATCGGGCCACCCGACTCGGTTCATTACGTTGACAGTAGCGAGGGTTCCGGGGGAGTAGATCCCGGACAACGCTATACAGCAGCGTTTCCGGGATGACATGGTAGTTGGGTTTTGTTTATGTTCTTAACAACTCTGGAATGGCACAACTTCGCGCTGTCGGGAAGGAATCGTGATATAGCTGCTCTTGAAAATACGTCGTCATGATAGTATCCGACGTACGATTCATGGGTGATTGGAAGAAGCATATGGAAAAAGGGGACAGTTTCCTTTTCCAGGGATCAAGTCGTCCCGCTGTGCAAATGGCTCGGGAAAGGTGGCTGTACCCTTTTTCTTGCGAGCAGGCAGGAATCACACGGAAAAGGGGACAGTTTCCTTTTCCAGGAATACTTCAGAAATATTCTGCATAAGCGCGAGGAAAAGGATCCCGTCCCCTTTTCCCGGCGATCTCCATTTTGACGGAATAGAATCGAGAACGGCTATATCAATCCGAGACCCTCTGGAACGGCCCTTCTCGATCAGGTGGCTGGTTCTCTTCCAAGTCCCCCAGAATCTCTTCCGGCTTCGGGAGTGAGCGGATGGAATCGAGCCCGAAATAGGTCAGGAAATCATCAGTGGTAGCGTACAGCAGGGGACGTCCTGGCGCTTCAGCTCGTCCCGCTACTTTGATCAAATTACGTTCCAGCAGGTTACGCAACACGGGTGCGGAATCGACACCACGGATCAGCTCAATTTCCGCACGGCTGATCGGTTGACGGTAGGCAATAATGGAAACAGCTTCAAGCGAGGCTTTGCTCAAGCGGCTCTTCAGACGTCCGCGAAAGTGCATTTTCACAATATCAGCGTAATCGGACGAGGTCGCCAATCGCCAGCCACCGGCCACCCGTTGAATGGTAATACCATGCCCGTGATCCTCGTATTTCTGCCGGAGGATTTCGATCAACCCATCGACTTCAACTTCAAGCACAGCCTCTATGGAACGCGCCAGGATATCGGCGTTCAACGGTTCATCAGAAGCGAACAACAGGGCTTCAATCGCTCCCAGCTTACGTTCCAACAGGGGATCGTCCGGTACGGGCATACCCAGTCTCCAGGTAAAATGAGCGGACTTCTGTTATTCCCTTACGTTTTTCTGCGATCCGACATGTGAACTCAGGACGGCAGTCTGGCCATCGCCGTAATCTACAATGGCTTCCACCCAGAATTCATAAGATCCCGTTCCATAGTATGTCTGATACGGCTCCCATTGCCCTTCTTCACGGTTATATACGTGCGTATAGTTGTGCAGTGGGAGCAAATAGGGCAATCCGTCGTATGCTTCCTTTTCCTCGGTTCGGATCGCCATATACGTGTTTTCATTCGAATTATAGACAGCAAATACAATGTGGAATACAGTTACCGTATCCAGGTCTACCGAACTCCCACCGAAGCTAGCGCTCTGCCAACCGTAATAATCGGCCGACGTATCCGGTTGCAGCGCGGTAAAGGGGCCATTGGCAGCGATTCCCAGCGGATACGCCCCATCCGAATAAGCCACCCTGCATACCAGCCCACTGCCCCAGTTTTCGTTGCCGATATAATTCGTATCACTTGGAATCGAATCCGTATACACACGAATCCCGGTCAAGAAACAGGAAGCCGACGGCTCAAACCGAACAGCAAAAGAATCAACCGTTGTGATCGTCAGCGTATCACCCTGTACGGTATGATGCACCATCGCATGCTGCCCCAGGTCTGTCGTACGGGGATCAAAGTTGCGCATGTAAACAGTCCCGGTATCAGCAGGCAGGTAATAGAGCACCATGGAAGGCGTTGTCTCGGTATTTCCGGCAAGATCATAAGCACGCGCTGCAAGGGTATGCGCCCCGGACCGGATACCGATTTCCGGCAGCATGTATTCATACTGATACGGCGGCTCTTCAACCCAGGTCATCACGGTATCGTGCAACACATCGCTACCGTCCAGGAAAAAGGCAATCCGTGCGATCCCGACATTATCAATGGCATCCACTCGAACCAGCAACGTATCGGTCAGCGTATCTCCCGCCGTGGGATATGTAATCGACAAATGTGGGCTCTGCGCATCAACCCCGACCGCGTCCTTACCGGCAGGCCCGTCTTTCCCGGTACACCCAACCAGCAGGGCGATTGCCAGGGAAAGCATAAGCATAACAGGGACAAGTGATCTCTTCAAAACGACCTCGAAGCGTTTCTTTTGTTACGTGTACTCATTGAACAAGGCTATCGTTTATGTAGCTCCTTTGGCAATGCGGACTTTTCGGATATAATCATTTCAGGCCCTGGTATAAGCAGGGTTTCTTCGCCATCGCCATAATCGACCACAGCCTGTATATACAGATCCAGTTTTCTCAGCCAATGGTCCTGCAGTGTACCCCATCCCCGGTCCGATGCTTCATACTCGCTGGAATGATTATCCAGGGGATCACGATATAACGCTGTATCACACACTGCCGCATAAATGGAAAGACCACGTTCATCCGCCAGGTACTGGTCATACTGGGAAGGATCCGGGCTCCAGCCAACATGGAAATCATCCGAGAACAGCGGCAAGCCCCTGTCCGACATGTCGAGTACGGTCCATCCAGTATAATTCAGGTTGTCTTGCTGCACCAGGAAACTGTCAATACAGGTTCCCGGCAACCGGTCATCCGATTCCCAGGTATACACAAAAATATCAATTCCAACCTCATCGTATTGCTCGAATCGGAACTGAACTTCTTTCAGTTCACACTCACGATGCGGCGAAAATCGTACGTTGTAGTACCTGTCGCCATATCCATCAGGTAGTGCAACCGCCAACGGTTCCGAGTACTCGCCATCAAGATGATACGCCAGTACCCTTTCCCCGTACAGCGGAAGGTAGTACACCGGCATGGGCGGCGTCATTTTATAGTTTTCATTGAGGTCAACCGCTTCCGCACACAATACATGTTGCCCAACCGCCCAGGTATCGGGATCCATAATCCAGGGGAAACGGAAAGTTATGGAATCCGCTTCCGGTACTTTAACAATCGCTGATGAATCCTGCCCCAGATCACTGGAACCATCCAGGAAAAACTCCACAGATTTTACACTGTCATTATCCGTGGCAATCGCCTCAAACCAGACCGTTGGCGTTTTTATTGTATCACCGGGCGCAGGGGTGATCAGAGTGATTTCCGGGGGAATCAAATCCTGGTCCAGGCCAATCCCCTCCGGCCCTTCTGGTCCTTCACAACCGGCAACGATCAGCAGAATAACAATCAATCCTGTCAGCAGAATAGTCGTTCTCACTTTTACCTCAGCCTTGCTGAATGAAGTGTATTCCTGATCATTCATTTGTTTTCGCTTCCGAAACAATACCTTCGTGAAGTAGTATCGGCGCGGGTTCAAGCGTCGCAGTAGAACCACCGTCATAGAGCACAACCGCACGGATTCTGAGCACACGCCATTGGCCATAATGCTCGGCCATCGTGCCCCACCCTCTTTCAGGCTCCCATTCACCGGACCGGTTGAGATAAGGATTGGTGGTTGACACGGAATCAGCAGATGTCATTATTACCATTCCCCGGCCAGCAGCTCTAATCGCCTGGTATTGATCATCCGGTGGACTCCAGCCAACATGGAAAGTTGAATCCAGATGGACAGCTTCATCCCGCAGATCAAATGTTGACCAGCCTTCAAGAATGATATCTCCAAAAGATATTGTTTTCTGAAGAACGCTGTCGCCCGGAACATATTTACCCGTAAACGGGCTGGTTGTATTCCAGACAAACAGGTCTATATCACACCCACCGTTTTCAGTAGCTGAAACCGTAGTGGGATCCATGAAAGCCATTTTTACTTCTAGAAGCTGGCATGGCAGAACCGGATCAAACCTGACATTATAATACTTGTCACCATAAGAATCCGGCAGGAACATGATCCCATCCGCCAGGCCATTATCATAATCCTGTTTCAGTTCCTGCTGGTATTGGAATACTTCCGAGGCAAACGGTATTACCGGCGTATCGGTATAATTCAGACCAAAATCAACCGCACGCGCTACCAGGTAATGATTGCCATGCGATAACCCGGCGCCGGGAAGGGAGAATTTTACCGAGTAACGATAGGAACTGCTCCCGAAACTATCCACGGCGATGCTGTCTCCGCCAAGATTCATAGTGCCGTCCACATAAAACTCAACACGGCGGATCGAGTGATTGTCCGTGGCACGCGCCTCGACGGTGAAGGTGTCGCCGACAACCGTCTCGTTGGCCGTCGGACGAATCAGAGTAATGCTGGGCGGTTCGAGGTCGATATCATCCGCCCCGACACCACGCGGTCCCTGTGGCCCCTCGCAACCGACCAGCAGAAGAACCGGCGCCAGCAGAAACACCAGGCTGTAGAAAATTGTCCTTACCATAGATAGCTTCTTACTCTGTTCTGTTCGAACTCATGTGTTGACGTATGCTTTTGCGTACTGACGTCTCACCCGTCTGCGCGGTTACAGCAGCCCGGTTGATCACATCCTCCTGCGCTTTCCCGCCAGGGTACACATACGCCAGCGATCCATCTTCGTATTCCACCATCAGGCGAATTTTATAAAAAGCCTGAACCTGATACCGTTCCTGCAAGGTGGCCCAGCCATTTACTCCCGTGGATGACTCGGCATTATCAAGGGATCGGGGCGCATATTCGGTCTTATCCGCATCTGCGCCAAGCAGTTCAGTTATACTGACAATCAGAGCTTCCTGAGGCTGTTCCACACACGCGCCTTCAGCATGGACAACAGCGACAAACTCTTCGTCGGCATCCATGTGGGCAAGTTCGGGGCTCGAGAACCACTGACCTGCTGTAATCCGATTCCACTGCTCCACCACGATGCTGTCCTGATGAACGTAGACAGAATCCAACCCCGTATCAGGATAGCCTTCCGAATCAATCGTATAATAGGACAACTGGAAAGATGCCGGATTTTCAATCAATTGGAAATATTCCGCACTATATCCTTGCGGGTCATCGAACCAGAGCTCTATCGCCTGAATCGTACAGGCCTCATGCGCGACAAACTGCTGCGCACAAGCTTTATAGGAAACCCCATCCACTAATTGAGGAAATACATGCCCGTACTCTTGAACAACACCGGCATGCCCATGATCATTTAACGAATCTGCGCCAGTCGGCTGCTGGAAGCAAACCAGGATTGTATCCGAGATGCCCTGGTTGCCATATTCATTCAATGATGTTGCATAGACACGATATGTATCGTAGCCGTTCCCCTGTTCCCGGAAATTGAAAACCCAGTAATAGGGCGTCGAACTGTCGGCAACAGAATACTCCCAATCTGATCCTGTCGCTTCAATATGGAGATCCGTATAAACCACCACAGCCATGGTATCGTTCGCCTCTGCCATGAAATACAGCGCATCAGACGTAAGCGTTGTGTCCGCAGGCGGCCAGGTCAGCCTTACCGGCGATACCCATGTTGGCTCAACTTCAATAGAATCCTCTTCACACGCAGTCAGCAGGAACAACACCAAAACAACAAGGCTGACTATAGCCATCCTTGACTTCATGTTTTCCCCCAAAGAAGCTTTCAGATCTATCGCATCAGTTTTTTCTTCATCGTGTTTGATACTGCTCTATTCTGTCCCCGCTTGACAACCTCCTGCAGACCATCAGGATACAGCGCGACTTCTTCACCATCACCGTAATCAATGATCAGCCGAATCATCCAATCCTGCTTGTCAACTTCACCTACAATCTCGAAATATTCCGGTGCGTGGTTCAACATTGTTCCCCATCCACGACCTTCTATTCCCGTTTCATTGTCCAGTGATCGGTGTGTGTATTCATCAATAGCCCCGGTATAATTTGAATCGACTTTCGTGGTAAAAATGAGCGCCCTGGTCATGTCCTCCTGCCAGACTTCGGTGGATCTCACCAGCAGGATCACCTCTTCCAGTTCATCTGCCTGGTAAGGATTGCCATCATCAAATGAAGACAGGTCGGCATATGTCCAATCCTCAATCATCACATTACTGGCTGCATATACCATTGAATCAATCCCGACACCGGGCAGACCCTGATCATCCGGATGGAACATGGAAACCTGGAAATTTGAAGGACCGGTAATTGTCGATCCGGACATGTCAGGGAAACTACCGGGATCAGAGAAGAACAACTCCACAGCGACCAGTTCACACCGGTATGGAACCTGGAAGCGAACACCTGTGTAGTTGGCAGCAAGCATCGTATCCCCGCTTGCAGAATCGATTTCGCAATAAGGCAATTGAAAACCAGCAGCGTATATGGATGCAAAATTGAAATAGGAAAGAGTATCCAATCCAACCAGGTTCTTTCGTGTATAAAACATCAGAGGTGTAGTCTGGGAATTACCGGAAGTATCGACAGCTTTAGCAGTGACATTAAACATTCCATAGGGCATGTCCAGGGCAACAAAATCGACGAAAATCTGGTAGGGCGGGAAGTAGCTTACCAGGCTGTCATCTCCGATGCGGTTGGAACCGTTGACATACATGGTGATGTATTCAATTTCACCGAGAGAATCCGTGACATCGAGGTTAAACGTGATCTCATCTGTAACCAGGATACTGTCCGGCGTAGGCGAGGAGATTTCTATTTCAGGGGAGACATGATCCACATATTCACCGGAAACCCCGGCCGGTCCCTGTTCGCCCTGGCATCCGAATAAAAAAATAACCAAGAGAATGAGCGATACCATCCAACCGAAACGCATACCCGTGTACTCTCCCGTATCATCAGAGTGCCGGAGGTCGTCGCACCGATCCCCCGTAATTACTTCACGTACGGCCGACTCCCTCCAACATTCACTCGATTCGCTGCTGCTCAGTTCCCAGCTTACCCGAGCATCCCAGCGCGATGCAGTGCATCAACCACTTCACGGAATGCGCGATCCATGCCAATCAGTACGGCTCTTGCGTAAAAACTGTGGCCCAGGATGGCTTCTTCTATACTCTCGATAGCCGCCAATGGGGCGATGTTGCGATGGTTGATCCCGCGAGTTACCAGCACACGCAAGCCGAGCCGTGTCGCGCCAAGGGCAACCGTCTCAATCTCTTCAAGATTCATCATGGCTTCGTTGGCCGTCTGAGCGCCGGTATAGGTGGCGGCGTTCAACGTAATGAAGTCCGCCCCGATCTTCCGGGCTTCCTTGATCTGGGTGATGTCCGGCGCGACCAGGATGCTGACATCCATGCCCGCAGCCTTCAGGGAGTTGACGACAACTTCCAGTTCGCTGCCTGTACCGACGACATCCACACCTTCTTCACGCATGGCGTCTTCCGGCGGAATCAGGGTTACCTGGTCCGGATGCAGGTCCATTGCCCGGCGAAGAGGCGCCTCACGAGGTTCCACTTCCACGCTGAGATAACTTTTGACCATCGCCCTGAGCAGCTTGATATCACGTTCATCTGTCGAGAGCTTCTGGTTACTCAGTCGGGCTACAATCCCGTCAGCGCCGGCAAGATCCAGTACGGCAGCGCCAGTCACCACATCCGGGGCAGAACCACCACCCAACTCACGTAACCGACTCAACGTCAAGGTATGCACCGCGAGTCTCATCGTTACCTCCCTTTATCGCGTTTCCGTTTCTTCCATCACTGCTGACAGGGGTAAAAAGGATACCCCCTGTTCTACAAGGAGCGGGGCTTCACGATCCAGCACCTCAAACGTGTTGGCGCGTACATGCCCGATCGCTATCACCGGCCGTCCCCGTTTTCTCGACAACCTGACCGCACGGTACAATTCCTCCTTGATCCGTTCCGGGTCGGAATAATGATCAAGGAAGACATCCCTTCGTGCCGCCGGTGCGCCCGCACGGACAGCCTCACGGTAAAATACGGTTTTCGGATGAGTAATGCTATCAAGGATATGCAAACGATGCAAGATACATTGACGTACGACTTCATCCATGATCTCGCTGTTTTGCGTGGCAAGCGATCCGATGTGATTGTTCAAACCGCGCGCTCCCGGTACGGTTCGAATTGCGGTTTCCATGATCTCCGCAACCTTTTCCCGGGACATGTCCGAAGTAATCATGAGCGGTTCCTGGTGCAGACGCGGCGTGACCGCTTCCATGGGGAGATGGATGATCACTTCTTTGTCATTTTCGATCCCTAATGACGCGATCTTTTCCGATAACCGTAGCCCCGGCATGACAGCAAGTGTAAGCGGCCAGGGAAACTCAATAAAATCAATTGCGGGTTCTGTCAGGAAATAGCCGAAATCATCAATAACAATAACCAGTTGCGCCAGTTGTGCCGCTTCACCATTCACCAGCTCATCAGAAGTCGCGAATGAATCTATCTGCTCATGAGGGTTTTCCAGGTAGAAATAGGATTCCGAGTTGTACACCTGTTCTTCATTGTTCCTGTCGCCAGAATACTTTTGCCACGCAGTCAATCCTGCCAGTATTCCTTCCAGTAATACGGCGACAAATACAACGATCAGCAGGATATTCAGTCTCGCAGCCAGACGTTTATGTTGTTTCTGCTCTCGTTTAGAAATCATCTTTCCACATCACAATACGAAATCGTCCGTCGTCACCCGTCCGCACCTGGAAGCGTGCAAACCCGTTTAAGGAAGCAAACTGCCCGGCCGTGAGCATATAGCGTACCGTAAACTCCACCGTCGTGTCCGGGATACTGAATGTATCCATCGATGCCGGTGTGAGGGTTCCCCATCTCAGATCGAGACGGTCCACGCTGGACATCAAACCGCCGGTCGCCGTCAGTTCTGTTTCACGATACCACTGTTCATACCGGTTCACCTCAAAATCGAAATACTGGAAGACAAATTCTTCAGCGATCAGGTCGGCATAACGTAAGCTGTCCTGCAGCGCATACGATGTACGGAAATTGTCCAGAAGTCCGCCCACGGTGACCTGCGGATCCCAGATATCACTACTCAAGTCACCCTCTTCAGGTGCAAAAGGATTCAGACAGCCGGACAACAGAAAGACCATGAGGCCCGCTACCATTACCAGGTTGCGCAGGTCTTTGGAAGACTTCTTTGCTCTCTGTCCGGTCATGGTCATGACCTATGGTCCTATGTGGTCCTATAAGGTGAGCCGTAATGTACTCATGGTAGCCTCATCGCCTGCCGTATCGTCCTGCCAGATCCTGATTCGCCAACCACCATCACTCCCACGCACCAGGTACCATTGCAGCACGCCCTCATAAACTTGCGGCAATCCCTCTTGAACACTGTGATAAGAAAGGGAGTAGTTTTGCTGATAAATGACTGTATCCGCAGCATTTTCAGTAATTTCAGCGCTACTGAACGAGATTGTAGCCGCTGAATCTATCGGCAACACATCGAGAGATAACATACGCCTGATAAAAACATCCTCCGCATCGTAATCCCAGCTCAGAAAAAACGCCGGGTTTTCGATACCGTTGGGCGGGATATATGTAAACGCAGAATCAATCAGGGCCATATACTGTTGTGAATCACGAGTCTCAATTGACGTGACCAGCAATTCCGGCACTTCATCATAAAATATGGCGATATCATTGGAATTGGGACCGGCAGGATCACCGGGATCACGTGTTGAAAAAATCCCGCATGCAGAAATAAAAAAGAGCATTGGTACTATCGTGGTAAGCACGATGTTGCGAAAAGAAAACAGATGCCTGGCCCCTCCCCGGCATCTGTTCAAACTATTGTGTTTTCGCACACGAATACTCAAGCGCAACCCTCATTGTAAAACCACGAACAGGAAGGGCTTACTCCTGTGTCCAGACAATACTTCCGGAATGATCAATGAAAGCCCACTTGTCATCTTTCATCACGCGAGCGCGACCATCAATAAATGGCCCCACGAGATCAAACTTGAAATCGATGACCTCTTTGCCCATGGTATCAATGTAGCCGAAGACAGCGTCCGATTTTTCCGGGTCATCACCAGCAGCTATTGCAACCCCCGCCAGACCAGCGTGAAAATCCAGGGCACGGTTGTATTTTAGCTGCACAACTTCCTGTCCACTGCGATCAATATATCCCCACTTTTGCATCGGGAAGATTCCCTGCCTGACCACGGCCAGACCATTCTTGAAGGGACCGATATAATTATAGCGCGGCGGTACAACTTCCATACCCGCCTTGTTCAGGAGAAGCTGCATACGGATCAATCCATTATGTTGCAGGGGTTCCGTGGCGCTCTTCAAGTCGGCCGGTAATCGGTCCACATCAACGGAGACTTCAACAACAGCCGTTCCTTCATGGAAGTCCGCCGCACTATAGTACTCAAGCGGAATAATCTCATCGCCGGACGTATCGATATAGCCCCACATGCCCTCGATGTCCTTAGGAAGCCCTTCGACAATACCCATTACAGCGGCCATACCCTCGGAAAAGTCATGGACGTCAACATATGTGGGCTCTACGGCTACCTTGCCATCCAACCCGATGAATCCCCAGCGAACCTTGTCCATCTCCTTGCCTTCGATCAGGACACGAACACGTTTGCTGAACGCGGCCATGCCATCTTCAAAGGGTCGAACTTCCAATGCTCCAGGGAATGTCGATAATACTTCACCCACAGTATCAACCAGTCCCCAGTTCTCGTCTGCATCACCAGCAACTTTCACCCAGGCCAGGCCATTGGAAAACGGTTGCGCTTCATCAAACTTGAAGTCAATTGCCTTTGCCCCATCTTCGAAGATATAACCCCAACCGGAACCGCTGTGGACAGCGGCCATTCCCTCAGCAAAAGGATTGGCCTTATCATATTGCAGGCTGATACAAAGCTGCCCATCCTGATTGATATATCCCCACTCTCCTCCTTTTCGGACACGAGCAAAGCCGTTTTCAAAGCCGGTAATTTCATCATACTCGACAGGAACAACAGCTTGCCCTGCCGCGTTGATAACACCGAATTTATTCTCTTTCTTAACGACAGCTATGCCATGTGAAAATGCTTCAGCCATCGAGTACTGAGGTTGAATAACCATCGTCCCGGTCGTATCGATATATCCCCACAATCCATCAACGGGAACCAGTGCAAGTCCCTCAGAGAAATTGCCTACCGGTCCGTAGACCGTACCCTCTCCGCATGATAGCAGCAATAATGCTGCAACCGGCCAAATAAACAGTCCGGCTTTCCGCATGGCTTCTCCTGTCCTGTAGTAAACGTAATCTTGTGAAGGTAACCACCCGCAGGCTGTGAGATCAAGAAAATCAGCAAGCGATATTCATGAATCTCGCGGAATCCTGTCGCAGTATTCAGAAGATTTACACCATGTCATCCCCTCACCGAATGTTGTAGTCGGGGATCAACTGGGGATCTCGTGGTTATCGTGAGCATCGAAGAAAAAACCGCCTCCTTTGCGGGGAGACGGTTATCTATCAAGGGAATCGACAGAAATCGAGAATTACCTCGTCAGCACCAGTTTCCTGACAGTATCCAGCTTGCCGGGCGCGGAAACATGCACGAAATACACACCGCTGGACAGGTTTTCCGCTTTGAACAGGAAGCGGTGACGTCCGGCTGCATATTGTCCATTGACCACCTGCGCAACCTCTTGTCCAAGCACGTTGAAGACATTGATACGCAGGCTGCTCGCCTGTGGCAGGCCCACCTGTATCGTTGTCATCGGGTTGAACGGGTTCGGATAAATCGATTCAACCGCGTATTCAGTCGGCAACGCTTCTTCTTCATGCATCGGGACAGCATCTTCATCTGCAACAGTCAACAGGAAATCATGTCGCGTATCCGTCTTGTTGAACTGAATAAACGGATCATTGCTGACATTGTAGTATTGACCGTTCAGGTTCAGATAGGCCGCAAAGTGTTCCGGAAGTGAGTCCGTAGCAGCGCTGAAGTCCAGCTCAACCATGCCCGTTTCAGTTCCGTCAATGAAACCATACCAGATTTTCTGCATGGTATTGTCGAAGGGCTCACGAATATCCCTGGCCATCATGGTATCACCACTTGCGCGCCAAGTCTCTGAGATTTCATCCGGCAGGAACATGATCCGGATATAGCTGCCGCTTGCAGGAGCCGGTGGCACCGGGAGGTCATAGCTGCTTTCGATGGAATCGGTAGCAAACGGATTCACACCAATCCCGGCCAGCTCGTCAGACATGTCACCCTGGGTGATAACAACCGGGAGGAACCAGTTGTTTACGGTATCCAGCTCATCATTCTGGCTATCTGTTTCCTTCTTTGGCTTGGTTGATGCAGTAGTCGTCCTGGTCTTCCCCTTCGCCTTTTCAGCGGAGGGTTCCAGCTTGATCCCTGTTATCTCTGTAACCGGGGCCATTACAAGATCCGGGAATACTGGCTCTGTTATTAATGACAACTCGCGCCCGGGATTGGAAGGATCTGGCACCACAAACAGGCTGTAACCGTTCCATGGCACAAGTTCTGAGACAATCTCATAAGAACCGCTGAACGGGTTGTAACCAATTGAACTCGGAACGATCCAGAATTCACTGGCTGCCTGTTGCCAGGTCAGTGTATCAGAGCCGTCCGTGAGCTTCAGATCAGCCACATCGTATTCGTAAGACATTGCCGCGCCGACGGTGTTCCAACCATCATCCAACGTCATGGAATAATCGTCAAATCGACGGCTACCGGCCATATCAATCGTCGCATCGTTTTCCAACCACAGCCAGTATCCCGGCCCATTGGATAATGTACCAACCGGTTGATGCGGTGAATTTCCCGAATAGACCGCGTAGTCACCGGTAACGTCATCACCGATAATTGACGCTGTATCGTTCTGACCAACCTGTGGTATCGCAGGAATGCTGAACAGGTACCATCCATTCCAACCATCAGAGAAATTACCGCTGCTCGAATAAGGCGGATGATTGAAACTCCAGGTCTGGTTGGAATACGTTCCGGATGTGTTCAAATCCTGTGCAAGGACACGCCACCACAATTGGGTATTGTCCGGCAACTGATCCGTAGTATAGCTGACACTACTGCCGGTGTTGTACGTATAGGTTGCCGCGAAAGGATCGTTGGAAGTCGAAATCTCCAAATGGTAAACAACCGAATCTCCGTAATCATCTTCCAGTGCATGATTCCAGGAGAAGTTTACCGTATTGCCTGTCGTAGCACCGTTGGCCGGTGAAACCAGATCAAATGGATCCGGTGGCGTGGAAGGCGCCAGCATGAAAACAAAGCCTGCCTGCCCGCCATTGGTCGACCACGTTTCGTTGCCAGCAAGGTCAATCGCCTTCACCCGCCAGTAAATGAAGTCATTCAAGTTGAATGCATCCAGCAAATCACGGATCGTGTATTCAGTATTATTCGTCGTAGCAGAATAGACATCCTCTGCGAAGCTGACGTCTGAACTCCATTCCACGAAGTAGTGGACCAGGTCAAACGTATCAGTGTCAACGGACTCCGTCCACTCAAGAATGGTGTGATCATCGTAAAGCGCAGAAGTATTTCCAGGCGATACCAGGTTGAAACCGCCAGGGCTGCTGCCGGCGCCACCAAATTCCAGGTCATCAAGTGTCAACGTGAATGCTCCCCAATCATCAGGCGAAACCTGCTGATAGACAGGAGCGTAGTTTTCAGCCCATGCAACAACATCATACGTGAAAGCAGTATCAACACCAAGCAGCGTGTAGTAACCATCGACATCTGTCGTGTCACGCACGTCATACCTGTCATAAGAAGCAAACACCAACGCGCCTGCAACGCCACTTTCACCATCGGTAACGCGACCGGTAATGTTCCCGAAATCCCGGTCAAAGAATTCATACTTGACCGAAAGGTAGTCCGTTATGCTACTGTGCGGACATACTGTCCCTCGAACACCACCCTGCCCTTCCACACCGATGGTAACACCCTGATCAATATCCCAGCCATCTTCCGCATGCTTGTAACTCATGATGAAACTGTTATCGGTCAGATCCAGAATAATCTGGAATTCCTTCAGGTTTATTTCCGGACCGGGGTTGTTCCCTGTTGTCCATTGAACGACAACAATGCTGTCCGTCTGGTTAAACCAGTGCCAGACTTCTTCTGTCGGTGATCCCGGATCAAGATCAGTCCAATAGGGAGCAATAATCGCATTCGGTTGCGCTGGATCAGGGATTGAACCACCAACGGAAGACACAAGGCTGGTAAAGCTGATGTATCCGTTGGAACTGATGACGAAGCGATTATACTCAACTTCGTAGAATGAGAACACGTTTGGCGTGATGCTGACCCATGGGGTTAAACCGTCATCAATAAGCCCCGTGGCATGTACACCTTGACGCTGTACACTATCAGGGTTCAATTCATACCAGACAAATTCATCGAGCAAATCACGCTCGTAACGTGGCCCTGAAACCGGCTGAACCGTAATAGGATCTGACCAGACAAGGTACTCATTGCTGTCATATCCGTAATCCACTGCAACTTCAAAATCATATTGGACAAAATTGGTAAGTGTATCAATCACAAGGAAGGTATCGACAACAGCGCTATTCACAACACTGCCATCCATTTTTACCATGTACCCTTCAATAACCCCGAGCTCATCCAGCTCGTTCAGGCCAGCTCTTTCCTGTACTCTTGCCAAAGCCTTTGAATAACGAAGCACTTCATCTTCCAACCTGGCAAGCTTTTCGGGTGAAATGGAAGCGTTTTGCGCTGAAGCCAGCGCCTCACGACGATTGTCCAGAATACGGGTCAGAAGAACTTCGTCCTGCTCGTTGGTTGGCAAATCCCAATAAAGAGTTACTGACCTTTCCCCCGGGATGGCGGCAACTTCGGATGGCGCCATTATTTCATCCATCTCAAAGGCGAAGGTCGTATCACTGGAGACGGACACCCCCTGGTAGCGGACATTGTGAAAAGCATTGGAGCCGGTTGTATTATGGGTCAGACGGAACGTATAAACGCCCTGTGGTTGCGTCCCGAGATTGAAATATCCGCTCTCGTTGGTTGTTACCGTCAGGTCAAGAAGCTGGATATAAACAGTAACATTTGAAACAGGTGTAACATTCACCTCATCACGCACCCAGATGTACCCATCAACATCAACATCAGCCGAAGGATCAAGCGCCAGTTGAATATTGTAGGTGGTCGTATCGCCTCCTGTCAGGGCTACCGCTTGAGGTCCATGCGGCAGATAATCCACAAAAGCTGCCTGGATTGTATGGTTTCCAGGTACGATATCGTAAAAGCCGTAGAATCCTTCTTCATCTGTCCAGGTCTGCAATACATCGCCACTGACCGTCAAAGAAACTTCTACCCCTTCCAGTGGACTGGGGGGCTCTTCATTATCCGTTATCGTCCCCTCGATGTGCGCCGGATTCACACCGACCAGCAATGAAGTACCATCCACAACACCGTTAAAGAGATTCCAGACAGTTCCATATTCAAAGGAGTGCCCAATCAATCCGGCATTGTTCTCAAAACCGACAGAGTGGTTGAACGCCCAAGCCGCGGTATTGGCTGTGGGATAGTTCAGAAACACCGACTGTGTGCTGGGTACCAGTACGATCTGCCCGGTAAATGTTTGTACGGAATTATAAAATCGAACAGCATCATATTGGATAATGATACGATCATTCAGTACCTGCCAGTAAATGGCCCCGCCCGTTTCGGGATTCAAGTCTGTTCCGGCCACAGCGATGGTATTGTGCGGTCCCTGTGAGCTCGGGAAAGGAGGAAGTAATGGATAAGAATCTGTTGGTGTACCGAAAGAAATCCAGCCGTTTGAGGATACACGACACTGCTGGAAAGTACCACTGTACCACGGGAATGGATCAGCTTGACCAGCCCAACTTATTACGGCAACATCATCATCTTCAAGATTTAATGCGGTACCGGTCTCACTGATATCGGTAAAGAAATAGTCCACCTGTGAGGTCATATAGTCGTATGAACCGGGATAAACATGGAAACTGTAATACGCGCCCTCTGTAATTGGCCGTCGAGCCTCTGCGCCTGCATTATCACTGATGGAAATCCACCAGCCGATATCTGCATTCGCTGTCAGATCCGCTTGCGGAATCGTTGCACTGAATTCATTCTCCTCACCCGTTGCGGCAAGGGCTACGCTGCTGGGATTGGGAACCGAATTTCCAACGATTTCACCGTAATAAACAAACATGGCATCCGTATCCAACCCAAGCCCGGAATTATCTGTTGATTCAAGTACAATTTCGACATCCTGATCGTCGAAAGCTGCCATTGGGCTTGAAATAACACTTACTGAAGGAGGTGGATCCGCGATGATAGCGACATCATCAATAGCCCAGTAACGCCCCTGCAAGCCATTGTCCGCATAATAAAAACGTACAATGACATCAGCGAATCCGCTCACTGATTCGGACAAGTCAACTTCAACTGGATATTGACTCAAATTATTGAGAACAGAGTAAACAGTATCAGGCCATGTAACCCCACCATCACGCGACACCATTACCTTTACCGTTTCATAGCCCACACCTGGCGCAATGGTCGCAAACTCTGTATTGAAAGTCAAAACAACAGAGGATACTTCCGAACAGTTAATGGACGGCGTCAGCAACGAGCTTGCATAATTACCACCACCGTATAGCTCCGGATACATAGCGGCATATGGTAACATTAATTCGCCAAGCGCCGGATCCGAAATCGCTTCCCAGGTGGGATCGCCCACATCTGCATGGTTCGTGATGGTCCATGTTTCGGGAATACCGGTAGAGAAATCTTCTGACAGCAGAACTTCATCCAACTCATCCAGTTCGCTGAACCAGTTCTCAACCTGCCCCGAATACCCGGCGCCATAGACTAACAGGTGCGACGATGAGTTTTCGAAACTGGCCAGTTCTGCCTGCACTTTTTCCAATGATGGCTTTTGTGCAAATGCAACCCCAATAAACAAGGATAAAAAGCTTATCGTCAGGATTGTCCGTTTCATGACAACCTCCTTCACAGCATGTTGCTGTTCCAAAACCACTTAAACCGCAAATTGCGGATTATGTTCACTGTAAAATCCTACATTCCATCCATACTGAATGTACGGTAGGATCTGTCAAATCTCTGTGCACTAGATCAACACCAAGAGATTCAAACAATAAAATCATGAAAAAAGAGTCACTCACCAAATAAACCGAAAATCATAAATTACAATTATTTACATCTCTTTTTAAGGATACAACATATTTCACTACTATGCAACTCACCCCGACCTCTTTTATCGGAGATCGTGCTGGACTTCCGCTTTGGTCTGAAATGAAACAGGTGAAAGGCGCGCTCAACTCTTCAGCATGGGGTAAATGATCGAGACTTCATGTCCATCGGACGAACATCTTACGATCCAGCATCAGCCGTCTATATTAGTTATAGAATCCCGCCTGCCTGTTGTACATAAGCGAATAGTACCCGCCAAGTTCCATCAACTGCTGATGTGTTCCTGTTTCAACGAGCTTTCCTTCCTTCAGCACCAGAATTTTATTCGCCTGACGCGCCAAAGAGAACCTGTGGCTTATCAATAAAACAGCTTTTTCATTGGCCATAGCTTTCACTTGTTCAATCAGGCTAGCTTCAGTCAACGCGTCAATTGCAGCCAGTGGTTCATCCATGATGACAAATTCTGCCTTTCTGAAATTGGCCCGTGCCAGCGCCAACCTTCGCCATTGGCCTTCACTCAGATTTATTCCGTTTGCAAACAACGAGCCAAGGATGGTCTCTTTTTTTTGTGGGAGAGCATTCACGCTTTCAAGCAACCCGGCGAACTCCAAAGCCCTGTCGATCTCATCCTCCCTGCGGGGACGATCAATATCACCATACCAGACATTCTCTGTAATGCTAACTTCATATTTTGCCAAATCTTGTGGTAAATATGCTATCATTTTCTTCACTTCTTCCGGATCAAAATCACGGTAGTCAATCCCATTAATACAGACTGAACCATCCCCCGGTTCATATAACCTGCCTAATAATTTGGCCATAGTCGTTTTCCCGGCACCATTTTCCCCCACGACAACGATTAATTCACCCGGTTCAATGCTGAACGAAATCTGTTCCAAAACAAGACGGTTACTCCTGGGATAGGCAAATGATACATCTTTCAGAGTGATAGAATGTATCATTTTTGGAAGAACGCTTCTTGTTTGCGCACATGGTGGAGACTTCGGTTCTATCTCCAGGAATTCTTCCAGATGTGACAAGAACAGATTTGATTCATGTAATTGTGCAAGTTCTGTCACGATATTGCGCACAGCCTGCACACCACGTAGCAATGCCTGGTAGAATGCAACTGTATCACCGAGTGTTATCAACCCCTTCACTGCGCGTAAAGCCACAACAAGAAGTGATCCAAAAACAACCAGTGTAGCGCTGCCCTCTGCAAAGAACTCGAACCAGGAACGTTTCCATGCTATATACAATCTCGCTGTTCTGATTTTTTTTCTGACATCCTGGTACGCTGTTTTGAAATAGTTGCCTAGTCCCAGCATCCTGATATCAGCCGCATACCAGGGACTTATCAGCAACCAATTCAGGTACTCCCCTTGCCGTTCTGTTTCAGCAACGTCATTCTTCCATTTATGATTAATACCGGCAAATTTGAATCGGACCCAAAGAGCAGGAAAACTGGCAAGTAGAAGAATCCAGCCAACATGCTTGCTGACAACAAGCAACGCTACCGACATCGACAGAAGAGTAACTGTATTGAGTACCAGGTTACTGTATATCCTGGTAAGGTGCGCTACACGATGGCGTCCTTCCTGCTGGACAAGATGCAGAATGTTGTAGTAAGAAGAATTCTCATAGTATTCCACATCCAAGGTTATGGATTTTGAATGAATGATGTCCTGGACCTGGTCAACCATTCTTTCGCTGAATACCTGGTTGTAATAATTGGCAATATGCGCTAGTGCGCTTTGGAAAAGCGACACCCCTCCCAATGCGATAACGACCCAGACTACCTGTATCTCATTAATATCTACTGTGTTGCCTGACAAGACCTGTGACAGACGATCAATCAGCAATTTCACCAGATAGAGTAACAAAAGGGGCATGAGCCCCTGTAGAACAGACAAGATTGAACTGGTAAAAAAACCCTTTGGATCAGTAGAACGAAGTAATCTGGATGTAAAACGAAAATGCTTCAGTTTTACTGTGAACATGCCAACTGGGTGGCACACTTGAGTACTTCATGATACGGATCTGAACTTGCGCCGCCGGAATGGCAAGCCAGGAATCCGCCCTCCAGTTTCCCTTTCAGCAAAACTGTCAGAACTGGGGTTTTCCACTCTTTCTTCATGATCTATCTCCTTTAGCAGTATGCAATTGCACTTTATGATCACTTTGAATTTGTGATCTACGTCACTCTATTAACAACTAAAACAATCATTTAAGCCACCTTACTGGGTTTAATAAGGTAACTAAGAAGATGATTCCGGTCAAGCCTTACTTTTATTGAAAGAAACGACTTTGTGACTTAGGTCGCAAAGAGAAGGCGCTATTTTTTCAAGACTCCCGGTTTCCAGGTAGTTTATTGCTGGACAGGTCATACACGCCCCACGCAACTCGCACGTTGAACAAGGATAAAGCTCCGGCGAAGCCACTTTGCTGTTCCTGACTTTTTGCTGTAATTGTCTGAATGCTTCATGAACCGGCATTTTTTTCAAATCGAACAGGTAGTCAGGATGAACCAGCAGGCTGCATGGACGCATTATCCCATCAGCTCCGATTGTCGCGCTGGCGATACCAGCACTACAGGTAAAAAGGACCTCTTTGCCCAAGTAGTCTTTCGCTTTTCGACCTGTCTCGAAAAAAGAATCCAGATTCGAAGCTATCGTAGGACTTTGTTCGAAGATGCTAACAATTTCTTCGCCGGTTAGCCGCTCATCCCGAATTACAGCATTCAGCCCTGCATCACCATCATGTCGAAGCACCAACGCAGCGTCAAAGCGCGGTGGTTCATCGCTGTTCGCAATACAATAGTCAACAATTGCTTCTGCTTCACAAAGGTTGGAGTGGAGCAACATTGCTTTTAATCCCAGGGGAATCCCGGCTTGCCTGATACGTTCGACATTCTGTTTGAACCTGGTGAAAGCGCCTGCGATTCCTGTGACACGAGAATAAGTAGCGTCCGACACACCATAAACAGTTGATTCCAGTAACATGGGCGGATACTCTTCGAACAGCTTGAATAGCTTATCTGATAGCAACGTAAGATTCGAATACACTGTTATCAGGAACCCTTCCCGTTTCAGCATCAGGTACAGCTCTTTGAAATCCTTTCGCAACAGGGGATCGCCCCCGGTAATTGTGCAATTCAGAGCGCCCATTGCAGCAACCTGGCGCATAATATCATGCCATTGTTCTACTGATAGCTCACGATCTTTTGCCTGTTGATTGTTGCCGGCCTCCTTGATATAACAGTGTCTGCAACGGAGATTACAGCGTGAGGTAATCTCTATGTCCACGTCCTTCAACCTGCCAGCCTTTCCAAGCTTGAGCAGGAGCTCGTTTTCCTTGTCGTCCTGACTTGGGATGCTCAGGTATTTGCTTTCACTCATGCTAAAACCTTCTTTGCAACTTGAAGCATCCCTCGCCACACGATTTGGCCCCCCTTTCCACGCAGGGATTGTCTACGCGCCCAGGCAATTGTCCTGGTATAGGTTTCAACACCTGTCTTTTTCCTGTGTCCGTTGCGTTGCACCTCAGTTACTTTCCCAACGATCTCCTGATTCCGTACCAGCCCATCCATCCTGAATGAATTGTCGCCAGCCATCACGAAACCATTCGGATGCCTGGCTATCAACCGGTGTACAATCAACATCTTCTTTCGGGGAAGATAAACTGCAACGATATCACCGACTTCAGGAGAGGTTCCGTTATAACTACTCAGGGTTATGATATCAGCAGGTTTGATGAAAGGTGACATGCTGTTGCCACGTGCAGTCAAGTGAAATTCCCTGTCTTTCTCGAGAACAGCACGTATCACCCCAACCGCAGCAGTAAAAGTGATTATCCGACCCGTTTGATTCCGGACATGGCGATGCGACATGTGGATCAGGCTTTCTCAACCAGAAGGTGTTTTTCAAGAAGCGCTTCCAGAAGTCCGAGAACATCTTCTTCGATCAGGTCCGGCTCAGCGCCATATTCCTGCGCAAGTTCCTGAATTGCCTGCTCCACAGAACGTGATCCATCCAGTTTCTGCCAGATACTTTTTCCGGTTTCGTTTAACGCGTATAAGGCTTCTTCAATCTCACCCACTCCCGCCTTGATTGGCACCAGCAGAAATTCGCCTTCAACTTCACGCGCCACTATTTCCCCATTAGGACCATATGTTTTGTTCAACATGCTATCACTCATCGCCTTTTTCTCCTCTAGGAATGGTACTCCGGTAATCAACACCTTTCTCGACCAACCTGTTTCGCAGGGCTTCTATACGTGTGCGCCAATCTGCAATTTCCCAGGCTTTTTCATCCGGCCCCAACAGATTAAAGTACCTAGCCTCTTCATGTGCAAGTTCACAAAAATAGTCAACAGGCTGATCAAACTTTCCATGTTCTGCATCACTGCGCCCCGGACAGGATTTACAGTTTGCCCGCAGGAAACATCGTGCGCATTGCTTTTCAAAGTTCGGATGTTGACTGGTAAGTGTCAGCATCCTTTCCCTGGTCATCGCAACGGCTTCTGCCAGGGTATGTTCACGCAGATCAATGTCAAAATCAGATTTGCCAAACACCATGCAAGGTTTGTACATGCCATCATACGAAACAGCCCCTAACTTGATTCCAGCCTGACATACAAATGGTTTATTCCCGCTGATCCCGCTCAGCCTGCAAAGTGCGGCGCCCATCTCTACAAAAAAGTAGTCAGGGTTTTCCTGGATCGCACGTTGAACCCATTCTTTCCCGGAAAACCTGAGATTTTTGATTCGATCATTCGCCTCGTCTGAATCATGGTATTGTCTCAGTGATAATTTCATCGGCCAGTTGACGGGCGTCTCTTCATCATGGGTGAATTCACGTACAAATGCCTGAAACTCCTGCTCCAAACCAGGCTGTGGATCCAGCAGGTTTGCCCTTATAGAAACCTGAATGTTTCTTTCCTTAAGCAACTTGAGACCACGTTTTACCTTGTCCAATCCCCCCTTTTGCCCGGTCGTCTTTTCATATTCCTCATCACTAAGACCATAGATAGATACCAGTATACCATCACCCGGCGGGTATTGCGCAAAAAGATCTGCCAGTTCTTTCGTTATCAAGGCTGCATTTGTTGAAAGCGAGACATTCATTCCCAACTGTCTGGTACGTTTATAGATAGTGGCAAAATCCTGACGTAACAGCGGTTCGCCGCCTGTCATCTGAATCGTCTGGCAGCCTATTGCTTCCGCTTCCTCCAACAGGCTTAGAATCTTTGAAGTTGATAATTCCTGTGTACGTTCTTCCCGGCTTCCAGCCGGCTGGTTTGTATAACAGTGTCTACAATTAAAGTTGCACCTGCGTGTAAGTTCAAACGACAACCGGCCTAGTTTTCCCTTATTCATCAGGTTATTGAGAAACTCCACTGCAGAAGCTTCCTGCACATACTTGCTTTTTATGACTGTCATTACGTCAGCTTTCTGACCTCTGTCACAATGGCGCCGCTCAAATCAAATGACAGGTTGTACATGGAAGCAAACAGGTTTAGTCGTTCAATCTGTGCGAGCGTGTTTTCCCACCAATATGGCGGCGTCAATTGACGAGTCACAAAACGAAGCAGGTGAAAATACTTCTCTTGCAACGATGCTATCCTGACGACCTGGTTCTCTTCCGCCTGATTCAGGAGAAAGATGCCTTTCAAGGGAACCAGCAGGTCAGAGTTTGCCAGAAAATCACTGTGCAACCACGTGCCATGAACAAACGGCTGACCATTTTCGACGTAAGTAACATTACGTTCATCGCTTAACACAATCGCTCCGGCATCTTGAAACTGACGCGCGATGGTCGACTTTCCTGATCCGGATTCCCCGATAAAAAGGTAGCCGTTCCCATCAAGCGATACTGCGCTGGAATGAAACAGCAGGCGCTTACGGAAAGGGAAATAGAGCGAAAGAAATAACAAATCCATATTTCTCCACCCGCATGCAGTGTGTTTATGCCTGTCATGAACATGGAAATAGGCTTCTACATTTTTCATGTCATTGGTGATTTTTAAACGTGATGAATACGGAGAATGATCCTGCTCACCTTCAAGCTCTTCCAACGGCTTGCTCCGTTTTTTAATGCAATCCCAGCCCGTTTGATCAGAGTGATAAAACTGCCACCCATCCGATTCTTCCTGCAATTCACCATCAATCCGGAGGTCGCCGCTTTCCCGCTCTCCCAGGGTAATTTGAACATCCACATCGTCAATGTTCTTCTTGTAAAAGGGCTGGATGCTCTTGTCCCATCGAATTTGACGTTCCATCAGGGAAGCGCCTTTATCAACAGCGAATGTTACTCCGTGCAAATCAATATTCAGGCGATTATTACTCAAGTAGCACCTCCTCTCCTGATAAATTCACAATTGCTCAAGTATAGATGAAGAAAGCTCTGTCGCGCAAGAGTTAGACTTACCATACTGATTACTCTGATGATATCTTTACACCTGTTGCGCGGGGTTTTATCCATGAAAACCCATATTCATGTGGCCCATTCCACCTCACCAATTCTTTGAAAGGTATGTAATTTGCAGAATAAAATCGAAATGTTTTTGAAGATATTTCACTTTTTTTCAACCTTTGAAATTTCAACACCATGACGCAGTTGTATAGTGTGGCAGTTTACAACACCTGATGTAACTTTGCCCCACAACGCTACGTCTAAAGAGAGTGAATTACATCCGAAAAGGGTGGCAAGAGTCGACCAGAGAGAGCCGGGGTTATTTGATGAAACTGTTCTTCAGCACTTTGCTCGAAGGGTTACGCATTGCGTTTCGAGCATTGAAAGCGAACAAAACCCGAACCATCCTCACCACGCTTGGTATCGTCATCGGTGTCGTCACTGTGACATTGATGCTGATGATCATACAGGGATTGAACAAATCCTTTGCTCAACAGATTGCCTTTATCGGCAGCCGGACCGTCTACATTGAGCAATTTCCCTGGATCATCATGGATGATTGGTGGCGTTATCGCAACCGTCCCCGCCTGACCATGGAAAATTTCGAAGCAGTGAAAGAGCAGGCCGATCTGGCCGAGTCTGTTGCTGCCTATTCCTGGACCGTTCGTCCGATCGCGTTCCGGGACAAGACCTCGGACGGTGTCGGCATCGTGGGATGCACGCCGGAATTTGCTATTACCAGCGACTTTATTCCCGAGACAGGACGCTTCATCACCCAAACCGACATACGCACTTCACGAAAAGTTTGCGTGATCGGGTCTGAAATAGCCGAACAGTTCTTCGAACCCTTTGACCCGGTGGGCAGAGATATTCGTATCGGCGCTTTCAACTTCAAAGTAGTCGGTGTGTTGGAAGAGAAAGGTACCTCTTTTGGCGAATCCAATGACAACAACATCCTGATCCCGCTATCGACCATGATGGATAATTATGGATTCCGTCGTGGGGTCACCATTTGTGTCATGGGATACGAAGGCGGAGATGTTGAAGCGTTGAAAGATGAGCTTACCGGAATTATGCGACGCTCACGCAACCTGACACCTTCCGAAGAAGACAATTTCGCCATCAACGAGCAAAGCATGTTGATGGACTTTTATAAGAGGATAACAGCCGGAGTGTATGGCGCAGGTGTTGTCATCGGTGGGATCAGCCTGCTGGTCGGCGGCATTGGTATCATGAATATCATGCTGGTTTCCGTGACCGAACGGACCTGGGAGATCGGCATGCGCAAGGCTGTTGGCGCGAAGAACTACCACATCCTGTGGCAATTCCTGGTCGAAGCCATGACCATTTGTGCGTCTGGAGGTGTGATCGGCATTCTCCTGGCTGCTGCCGGAGGGCAGGCGATGAAAAGCTCCCTCCCGACTTCATTGCCAATCTGGCTCGCGTTATCCGCCATGCTTTTCTCTGCGGTGGTTGGATTGATTTTCGGTTTATTCCCAGCATTCCGGGCCTCACGTATGGACCCGATAACCGCCTTGCGACAGGAGTAAGCCATGCACATGGGAGAAGCATTAGCGGTCTCGGTCGCCAGCATACGCTCGAATATTCTGCGCAGCAGTTTAACCCTGTTGGGCGTGGTCATTGGCGTGATGACAATCATCGCCACCATGTCTATTATCAAGGGGTTGCAGAATATGATCAATTCGGAGATGCAGGGGCTTTCCACCGGCGTTTTCCAAGTTCAGCTCTATGACGTGCAGATTGGCGATGGCGGGCATCGGCGCCGCGAATTCCGACCCAAGATTGGACAGAAGGAAGTCCGGGCGATTGAAGAGAATGTATCCCTTGCTTCGGTGGTCGCTGAAGAGATCTGGAAATGGGGCGCCACCGTCAAATTCGAAAACCAGGCTACCAATGCAAACATCCAGATCGCTGGAGGAGTTCCGGGATTTGTATTTAACAATGGCCAGAATATTGAACGCGGACGCGACCTGACCGAACAGGATGTACAGTTTGGCCGCCCGGTATGTGTTCTCGGCAGCGCAGTCGCGAGCAAGCTTTTCCCCTACCGCGACCCGATTGGCGACTATGTTTTCCTCAATGGTCAACGTGCGCTGGTCGTGGGCATCCTTGAGGAAAAGGGTTCCATGATGGGCGCTGATCATTATTCCAATTTTGTCCTCGTACCGATCAAAACCTTTATCAACTGGTGGGGCAGCGAACGAAGCTGGAATATTACTGTCCGTGTGCAGAATCCCGAACGGATAGACGAAGCGATCGAGCAGGCTATCGCTGCCATGCGTGTGGCGCGTGGTCTGAAACCCGGAGAAGAGAATAATTTCGGCATCTTCTATTCCAACCAGCTCATTGAGACCTTTAACGATATGACACGTTGGATACAGTTCGCCGCGTTTGGAATCGCGTCTATTTCATTGCTGGTCGCAGGCGTGGGGATCATGAACATCATGCTGGTCGCGGTTACGGAACGTACCCGTGAGATCGGAGTGCGAAAAGCGCTGGGCGCACGACGCGCCAGTATTATGGGCCAGTTCCTGCTGGAAGCTGTCATCCTGACTGAACTGGGCGCGATGGTTGGCGTTGGCATCGGTATCGGCGCGGCCTACCTGCTTGGCAACTCGGTAGATCTGCCGATTGCCATTCCGGTCTGGACTATTGTCACCGGCATCGTATTCTGCAGCGCAGTCGGGCTGATCTTCGGAACCTGGCCGGCATGGAAAGCCAGCCGTATGGACCCCATTGTCGCACTCAGGTATGAATAATCTTACTTGACATACCCCTGATTTTTCCTGGAATCCGGCCATCATCCTCACGATGAGAAGCCGGATTTTCTATTTGCCGATCACCATAACTCCATTAAAAATCAAATACATGTTAAGACGATAGTCTGCTTTCTAACCGAGTGCTCATATTCAGTTGTCTACCCTTGACGCGCCGCATGAGGAGAGCTACCTTAACACCGCTTATGAGTTGCGATTGACAGGGTTCTACATGCAGAAGATGTACTACAGCATCAGCGAGGTCGCCAAAATGACCGGTCTCGCGCCCCACGTATTGCGCTACTGGGAGACGGAATTCAAGCAGTTGCGTCCACGGAAAAACCGTGCGGGCAGCCGTTCCTATCGCCAGCAGGATATCGATATCGTGCAGCATATCCAGACCTTGCTGCACGCAGAACGCTATACGATCGAAGGCGCACGCCGTGAGCTGGAAATACGCTTAGCTGTTGAAGGTGAAGAATCCGATACTTCCTCCGAAACCCAGGCGCATTCGGTTCCACAGGTCTCACCCACTGAACCGGTGGCAGCCGTCACAGCGAATGCATCCCGAACAACGGATCTACCTGTTCATGAGATCCGCCAGGCTCTGCGCGAGATCCTGGACTTACTGGGATAATCTTTTTGAAGCTTTCCGGCTTCATGGTTGTACCACCCCTTTGTTGTTCCGTTTCAGGACAATTTTGTGATGAGGGACTCTGCGGGAGAACGCGTGCTTGTCAGGTTGCTTCATCCTGATCAAAAGGCTATATTTGCTGCTGGACGCGTTGCGGGACTGGCGCGTTTTCTGTCTTTACAAGCGGTACGGAGCGTGGCGCAGCCCGGTAGCGCACCTGACTGGGGGTCAGGGGGTCGCTGGTTCAAATCCAGTCGCTCCGACATTGTTTTTCTAAGGGGTTAGGTTAGAAGCCTAACCCCTTTCTCTGTAAATGGGACACTGGTGGGACATCTAAAAAAAGCAATTCACAACACTTCTCCACCAGCATTGCCCCACGACCTCCCCTCTATCCCCTTTGAATTGTCCCATTTTTGCCCCACGATTGCCCCTGTAGTGTCCCATATGGCTCTCCTGTTGGTTTTAATTAATTGATATTACATACTGTTACGGCACAACTCTCACTGATTATTAGTCAGGTGTTGCCTGTTTTCGCCTCCTGTTGT
This sequence comes from bacterium, assembly GCA_963669175.1. GTDB lineage: Bacteria > Electryoneota > Electryoneia > Electryoneales > Electryoneaceae. Next base: position 2,167,068 of record OY769902.1, on the reverse strand, counting down.
ACCTTGTTGCTACCAATTCACGGGAGGTTATCATGGCGACATTTGAAGAACGAGTTACCCAGGACGGGAAAAAACGTGTTCGGGTTAAAGTAAGGCTTCGCGGTTATCCCACGGAGACCGCAACCTTTGAGCGGTTGACCGATGCAAGGGATTGGGCAACACGTACCGAGGCCGCAATCAAGGAGGGACGTTACTTCAAGCAGTCTGAAGCGAAGAAACATACCCTCAGCGAACTTATCAAGCGGTACAACAAGGAGATCATCCCTCAGAAGAAACGAGGTCAGGATCAGAAACAACAGCTTACTTGGTGGGATGAACAGATAGGCAGTTACAGGCTTGCCGATGTGACCCCTGCATTGATAGTAGAACACCGAGACAAGATGAAGGACGGGGGACGTTCTCCCGCAACAGTGAACCGTTACCTTGCCGTATTGTCCCACGCTTTCACGGTTGCCATGAAGGAGTGGGAGTGGGTTGACGAAAATCCTTTCCGTAAAGTATCCAAGTTGACTGAACCTCGGGGACGTATACGGTTCCTCAGCGATACAGAACGGGCGAATCTATTGAAAGCCTGTCAGGAAAGTACCAATCCAGACTTGTACGCGGTTGTCATGCTGGCACTGTCAACAGGTGCCCGGAAGATGGAAATTTGGGGAATGAAGTGGGATCAGGTAGACTTGGGACGTGAGGTTATCGTATTGTACGATACTAAGAACGGCGAGACTCGTGTTTTACCATTGAAGGGGAAAGCACTTGAACTCATGCAGGAGAAAATGCTGGCGAGACGTCTGGACACTGACCTTGTTTTTCCGGGTCAGAACCCTCAGAAGCCTATGGACTTCCGCTCTGCATGGCGTTGGGCTGTCAAGAAAGCCAAGATAAAGGACTTTCGTTACCACGATCTCCGTCACAGTGCTGCAAGCTATCTCGCCATGAACGGGGCGACACTGGCAGAGATTGCCGAGATTCTCGGACATAAAACACTTCAGATGGTAAAACGCTACTCGCACCTCAGCGAAGCACATACGGCCTCTATCGTGGAGAAGATGAACAAAAAAGTATTCGGAGGATAGCATGAAAACTATTAGCTGGGTTCGCTACCAAGATATTGTACATTTGCTTGAGAGTATTCCGGAAGAAGATCATGGCCCTTCTGCATTGGAACATTTCGAACACTTCTACTATCGTTATTTATATGATGGTGTTAATTTTGATATACATAAGGACTTCAAAGTTAATCCTTCAAAGGTTATTTTATTTAATGTTCCAACTATAATAGTTAAAGAAGATGATATTAAAGCATTTCTTAAAAATTATCCGGTTGACTATGAACTTAAAAAAGATGCTGAAATATGGAATAGAGATAATAGCGATATAGTAACGAAATTATATTATGACTGGTTTATAAATGATATAGATTATTGGCTTAATTCTGATAGTTGGCAACTATATGAAGGATTATTTATAATTATTTTAGAGAATCCTAAAAGAATTCTCGATATTCATAATTTTGACTATTCAGATATTCATGATATTTTTAATAGTAAACTAGACATGATTGCTAGATCACATATTGCCAGTACTATAAGTTTTTTTGAATATAATAATAATAATCAATCAGATTCATTTATAGAACCATACATGTTTATTAGATATTGTAGAACTAAGCAATGGATTAGTAATGAGTATTTTAATCTGTTGATGGATATTATAAAACCTAATAGTTCAGATATTAGTATAAGTGCATTAGATGAAGATAAAAACGATAATAATGGTATAGTTGGGACAGAAAAGCTGAATGAGGACACATCTATTCAAAGTATGGGTGGCATTGCAAAAAATGAAGCTCTTTACGGCAAACAAAAGCAGTATGTATTGCAACTTGCTGAAGAAATATGGCGTAAACAGTATGAAAATGGACTATTATTATATAATATAACGGAAATGAGCGAACATTTAAGAGAGAAAATTAAAATAAAAAGTAAAGAGGAGGATTGGGATATACCTGTAAAGTCGACAATATATGGTTGGCTGAGAAAGGCTAACGATAAAGGCAAGGTTTTTATTCCACCGGGAATCCGCAAAAAACAAAAGAAACTACTCTGAAAGTTTTATCCTGTGCTTGCAAGCTATATACTGTACAAGCAGAACTTATAGACATTTGTAAAATAAGCAATTAGCTTCTTAGTGCGAGTGACAAAAACCTCAAGCTAAGGAGAACATCATGCAGAACAGCACAACAGTCCAGCAAAGACTCATTCCCCTGACAGAGTGGAACCAGTACCACTCATGGCCGCCCCTTGGAGGGTTGCGCTACCTCGTTTTTCATGCCAAGTCCAACGGCTTCGATAAGGTCATTCGAAGAGTGGGAAGGCGAATCCTATTGGATGAGCCGTCATTCTTCGAGTGGGTCGAAGAACAGAACTCCCAGGCTAACTGATTCAACCAGCAAGCTGAGGTGGAGAACCGCTCTGCCTGCGAGTGCAGGTTTGCCGTTCTTCGCAACAAAACGGCTTATACAAGCCGATTCCGCAACGAAAAGAGGAGATTGGACCTATGAGTAGGGTCTCGAAAGAAAGTGCAGCGATTCGCCGTCAATACGGGATTCCCAACCTGATGAAAGCCGTACGAGATGATTGCTTGTGTTGTATGGGTGGATCACGGAAAGAAGTCAAGCTGTGTACGGTCATGCATTGCCCGCTTTGGCCCTATCGCTTTGGGCGCAACCCGAAGCCGGAAGATATACGAGTCCCTCGGTTCAACAGCCGTGGAGACGTTATCGGTTACGATCAATGGGCTGGATACATGCAGAGGGAGGAGTAATAATGCAACCGCAAACTTACTCAGATGAGTTGCAAATGCCTGACTGGTTCCACGACCTGTATTGTCTGGCGAGTGATGTGGTGCTGGCAGAGGATCTCGGTGAAGCTGATAGGACACGCCTACAACTTCACCGGGAGATCAGGCTCGCAATTGAGCGTCAAGGAATCGCTGACTACTTGGCAACCGTCACCTTCTGGGGGGAGGCTGAATACTTCCCTCCAGAGGTGGACTGGCGTGAGCTGTTCTGGCCTCGGCTTGAGCACTTGGAGTCAGGTAACGGCGCAACAGTACAAACTTTCCGGAGGTCTGGAAAATGAACGGAGACACTGCACAGATTCCTCAAAAGCGCACTATTGAAGAAGCCGGAAAACAGTTGCGCAAAGAACTCCGTAATGCATTCTGCAACATGAAGATGAAATATTGGTTGGATAACGATCTGAACCCTCGACAATTTCAGGTGTTGGTGGTACTATGGATCAAATGCGGAAGCGGTAAAGATTATACTTGGGTTGCGGACAGTACTATAGCAGCAGCGCTTGGGGTTGACAGGAAAACAATAGTCTCGGCCATTGCAGCACTCAAGGAAAAAGGGATTATCACCAGGGAACATAGAGATGGAACCTCCTCGATTACATACATTGTTGGTAAAAAAGAAGATGAAGCAAAGAGAAAAGCGGGAAAGAAAGCAAGGTCTTGAAGTGATTCTACCTCTGAAAATCACAATTGAGGGTGGGGAGTATTTTTCCGAAGCAGGTGAAGAATTTCCTCAATGGCTGAGAAAATCTTTCCTCAACGGGTGAGTCAGAGATGCCTCATAATATAGATACAGGAATATAGAGTCCAGGATATATAGAGTATGATATAAACGTGACCTTTCCTTCGTTTCGTCACTTCCGGGTCAGCACTTCGTGCTTCCCCTTCAGTGACTACACTTCGGAAAGAGGTCAAAAACAAGTTTTGACCACCGAGAAACCAGCTATGCTTATGATTCCTCAACACTTATGACCACGGGAAAAAATTCTCTCTGCCGAGAGCGAATTGAACATTCAGAACCGACATATTTGCACACCACGGAAATGGTTGTTTACGCAGAGTTTGTACCTGATTCACGTCATTTTATCGGAAGATTTAATATGTCTCGTGGTTAGTCAATTCCCTCTCTAGAGGCATCGCTTCCTTGTGTATAGTTGTTTGCGCTATCAGTACCTCTCTATCGCAGTCCATCAGTAGCGCCCAAACTTTCCAGACCTCTGGAATATTCTCTATCTCGCACCCTCCTCGATTGTTCTTGGGATTCTGTTAGATAGGCCCGAAGCCTGTTGACTTCCATCAAGCTCGCCTCTAGCTTGCATATTGACATATAGAATCTATTTAACCTTGGGGGACACGATGAACAAGACCTTCCTTTCTCTACTTCTAAGCCTGATCCTTGGTCTAGTGCTCATGTTGTCATTCGGATGTGACGAAGACGATGATAATGGAGCCGGGAACGTACCTGAAGCCCCGATTGCCGAAGAGGTAGCGGACCTGTTTCCGCTTGGGGACGGGTTGTCTTGGGTCTACTTATATCCTGGTGATAATGACACCACTATCGAGGTAAGAAGTTACGATACAGGTGAGCGGTACGACGGTGAGGTCTTGTATCGAATGGGTTCGTTTCATGTGAGTTCTGGGATGTGGGGCGGTAATACTTACTCCGTGACGAACGATAGTGTGCGTATGTATGTGTGGGACGAACAGCGTGGCGATTATATAACGATGCCTGACTTTTATAGCTTCCCTTGGGCACAACAGGGTGCTGTGATAGACGATGATGAAAGAAACTTCTGTTGGCGTGTATGGGCTACGGATAGTACGATGACCGTCCCTGCTGGTACGTTTGAGCATTGCTACGTTGTACGTTATGGAAGATATGACAACACTGATCCTCGGGGTCGGTACTACAAGGCGTACGCGCCGGAGATTGGGTTGATTAAATGGTGGTTCGATGATGCACCACGGTACAACCGTGAACTGAAGCGATACTACAGGATATGAATTGTCAGAGTTCGCATTCCGTCCATGTACTTCTTAACGATTACCGATTAAGATTTCTTTGATGTTTTATAGTTTTCAATAACACTAAAAGTTCCAATGCAATTTTCACCTTGCTTGTGGAAGCGACTTTGCAGACTGATTTACCTGTTCACTATAAGGAGCGAAAACATGAATACGTTAAAGGTAATATTTTGTTTGCTTGTTATGACGTCATTAGCAATAGCCCAACCTGAAGGTATAGATACTCTCTGGACACGGTATGTTGGTCCGCTTCAGGACAACTCGGAAGCAAGTGTGAGCTGGGCGGACACTACCAGCAACAACGGCTTTGTCATCTGCGGCGACCACCACATTTTCGCCTTGGATTCGCTGTGCAACGAAGTGTGGCACGTCAGTTATCCCCACTACGAACGATGTTACATCAGGTACATCCTGACCGTTGGTGATAGTGGGTATGTTGCCGTTGGAATGGGCGCGTATACCGGTTTGCCAGAGTATGACAAGACTTTCTTCACGCGGATCTCAACTGATGGCGTTATCCTTCTAGACACATTGTATTCCTACTCCAACGATGACGAGGCGAATTGTATTGTACAGGATGGTAACCAGTTGGTGGTTACGGGTGAAACAAGGATGAACGACCTTCCCCATGTATTCTTGATGAACTTGACCTATGCTGGCGATGTTGTGGACTTCACGATTCCACTTGAAGATAATCCAGGTGATGGGCGACGAATAGATATTCTGGAAGATAGTGGCTTAATAATTGTTGGCCAGTCTCACGGCCAGCAAGGTGAACAAACCAGCCCTATGGCTGCAAAAATAACCTCCACAGGAGATGTGGAGTGGGTAGAATATTATGGCGGTGATTACCATGATGTAGCGTGGGATATGGTTTTGACCGACGATAATAGCCTGATCCTTGTCGGTGAGACACAATCTTATGGCGATCTTTCACAGAATTGCTACCTACTGGGTGTAGATTCAACAGGCGATGAACAATGGCATGACGATTTCGGCTATGAATATGACGGTGAAGAATTGCGCTCAGTTTCACTGATTCAAGAAAATGAGTACGTTACTACAGGAACAGCTTGGGGAAATCTATACTGCTGTAAAATAGATGGCATGGGCAATGAACTGTGGAGTTTCTCAGGTGAGGATATCGTTCAGGGAGAAGGCCGGGTCGTTTTGACCCACCCGGACAACACATTCACTGTACTAAGCAACATCCAAATGCACGGAGATGATACTATCGCACTAATGAAGTTCGGGCAACCTCCCTCTGCCGACATATATTTACCGGTCATCTATCACGATTTTGGGTGGTGTTTGGTGGATTCATCTCAAAATTGGTTTTTGCCAGTCGGCAATACAGGCAATGCAGAGCTTATCATCGATTCCGTGGTATGGAATTCACCCGGTTTTGAGATCATGTTCTCCTCACCAATGGCCATTTCCCCCGATACTCAGGATTCCATTCTGATCCAGTTTATACCGACAGAGCATACCTCCTATACTGACCAAGTATATCTCTATTCAAACGATCCTGATGAGCCTCACAGAATTGTATACTTGGAAGGACTTGGCACTAACACTGCTACACCTGAGTCGCCAGATGAACAACCAATATCTTTCCGTGTTTCGTCTGTCTTCCCCAATCCTTTCAATACCACTACGACTTTACAGGTTTCCACTTCCAGAACAGGCGAAGTCGATATATCAGTGTTTAATATTAAGGGACAACTCATCACATGGCTTTATAAAAGTGTTATGAATGAAGGTGATCACATTGTCCAATGGGACGCAGGAGATGTAGCAAACGGAATATATATTATACGAGCCCATTTCGAAGATCAAGTAGTGGTTCAGAAAGCTTTACTTGTCAAATGAAGTAAATAGTTTCTATTAGTATGCTGTTTCCTTTCAATTATTTTAATTTCTAGCGAGCCAAGGCATAATACCAAGACAGGCAGGAGCCCCCCCCCGATTGCCCCATACCCCCCGGTGTCCCGTGGGACACTGGTGGGACATCCACGAAAAAAAAGAGGCAACAGAGGTCAACGATTGCCAGCAATACTGCCTCGTTAAGCTGCTGATAAGAATGCTGTTAGCTGTTGATATGTGTTGTCAGTTTCACCTATTCCGTGACTGGGGGTCAGGGGGTCGCTGGTTCAAATCCAGTCGCTCCGACGCAACGAACCGGATCAGACATTGTCTGATCCGGTTTTCTTTTTTTACTCTTTTGGCCCCGCTTGCTTGCCAAGCGGTGGTCTATACTAAATCATTTCATAAAATTAATACGCATGTTGTCTTATGAAAATTGGTTGCTCACAAGAATTTGTGCATACTTTCGAAGAACACGTTTCGTCAGGTCTTGATGTGATGCCTTTTTCTTGTTCTTCTCCGCAATTTCAGACACCTGTCCGACTTCACAGCTGCTATTTCGCATGATAGATGGTCATCAGGCATCACGTTGTGACCTGACGACAGCGAGAGTGCTGATACCGGTGGCAGGTCACAACGCGACAATAACAGGACGCGAGGTGGTTTCAGTATCATCGTGCATCCAGGAAAACATAGCGAAAGCTGAAAACGGAAAGTCGCGTCAAGACCTGCCACAACATTGCCCGGATGCACAAATTCTTGTGAAGAACCTGAAAATTAGGGCACCTGTGATCAGTTCCCGACAGCAAGCAGTCGGGCCAAACGACCTCCCCATTGACGCGGGGGAGTCGGGCAATACTTTCAGCTTATTACGACCTCAATGCGCCGAGCCATAAAAATCCACATCCCACAACCCCGCGTCTTCGCCGTAGTCGCCTGGTGTCCAGGTGTCGCCGAAATCATCTGTCATCAGCAGACGGCCTGTCATGGGTGGGATATGGGTGCTTCCGGATATCCAGGCCCGGCCATTCTCCATTGCGCAGACACGTAACAGGTAGAAACCTGAAGAGGCGGATTCCTGTTGCGTCCAGTTTTCCCCATTGTCCTCGCTGTAATAGATATTCCCGTAATCCATGACCAGCCAGACACGGTTATCGTCAAGAGCGGCCACGCCATTAACATCCAGGATGACGTCTCCTACTGGGGACTGACCGGTCCAGGTGTCGCCGCCGTCTGTTGTTCTCAGGACAATGCCACCATGCCCAACCACCCAGGCCTGGTTTTCATTGACCACACTGAGTGAGATCAGGGTATGTCCATGCAACGAATCGGGATCACCTTCACTTCGCCAGGTAGTGCCGCCATCGGTTGAATGCAGGATAAGTCCGTCATTGTTGCCCCCGCAGGCCCAGATGTTGTTTTCCGATACCGCCACGATATCGCTGATATCCAATCCGGCATAAGCCTCATCGGACTTGGATTCCCAGCTATCGCCGCCATCATGAGATACCAGGATGGCATTGTTCTGCCCCGCAGCCCAGATGATGTTGGATGTGACAAAGCTGACTGAATAAAGATCACCGGCGGGAATGCCGGCAGAGGAATCGATCCGTTCCCAGTTCTCGCCACCATCCGTGGTCCTCAGCAGGGTGCCGTATCCATCCGCAATGTTCCCTGCTATCATTGCCACGTCTGGGTTGTACACCTGGACCGATGTAAAGCCGGTGTTCGGTACGGTGAGCGTATCGCCCTGACGTTCCCAGGTCTGTCCCCCATCTTCGGTATGAAAAATGGAGCCGTATTGATTAGTGCTCAGCCCGACCAGCCACCCGTATTTACCTTCATCACCACTGAACGTGTTGTCATCCGAACCGGTACCGTTATCCGCGCAAGACACTATCAGCATCGCCATTCCAACTAACGTAATCCAGAATAACTTTTTCGCCATGTTCATGCCACATCCCCTCGTTTGTACCTTTGCCTTTTCCTTTCGGCAATATAAAGGTTTCAGAATAAGATTTAAAAAGCGTAGGCAGATCGGAGATGAAGAGTAGATTCACCCATGACATCAACACACCCATGACATTTCCCGACACCCATGTCATCCCCACCCATGTCATCAACACACCCTCATGTTATTCCCCTCCATATTTCATCCCCACAGACATAACATCCTCCCTTACGCATGTCACACCACTCAGCCCATCCCCCCTTATATGTCATCCCCGAAGCTGCGTCTCTTTGCTGCTATCGGGGATCTCGTGGAATAAACAATAAAAGTTGACAGTTGCACTATACGAGAAGCAATCGGATCAACTGCTGAAGGACTTAACTCGCTATTTGAATAAGAATAGACCGCCGCCGGGCAACCGCTTCCGCTGCGCTTCAGCGTGTTTCAAGCCGCCGGGGGCCAAAAGAGTACAGTAACTTTGGAACCTTTCAACTTTCAAACTTTTAAACTCTGCTACAACCCGCACCCCAGCGCGGCGACGACCTGGGGATTCTCGGGTACAACCACCGGGTGCTTCAGCTCCTGTTCCAACAGGGTACGCAGGCAGGTGTTCCACGCTCCCCCACCTGTAAACACGATTTCCCCATCCAACGGAATCGAGCGCAGTAACGTCTTGGTTCGTTTCACGATGGAATGATGAATGCCCAGCGCGATACGGTCACGTGGTTCGCCACGTCCCACCAGCGAGATCACTTCCGACTCGGCGAAAACGGTACACATGCTGGAAAGCTGCACACTCTGTTCCGCCTTTTCCGCCGCTTGCATGAACTCGGGATAGCCGTAGGATAATGCCGTCGCCATGACCTCGAGAAAACGTCCGGTCCCGGCAGCGCAACGGTCATTCATGGCGAATTTCACCACACGTCCGTTGGCATCCAACAATACCGCCTTGCTGTCCTGCCCACCGATATCGATGATTACGCGAGCGCCCGGGTACTGTTCATGTACCCCACGCGCCACCGCCTTGATCTCGGTGATCGTTTCCGCGTCCGTCCAGTGGTCAGCGAACAAACGACGTCCGTACCCGGTGCAAACCAGGCGATCATAGCTGGCGCCGTTGAGTAGCTTACGGCAGACTGCCAGCGGGTCAAACGTGGTATCCTCGACACGGGTCGAGGCGATCTTACCGTCTTCCAGGAGCGCCAGTTTGATCGTCCTCGACCCGATATCGATCCCTGCACTTATCATGCTCGATCCGCCAGGCTTTCAACAAACGCTTCTACCCGTGTACGGATCTGCTCAACATCTTCCTGCGAATAATCGGTATCGACACGTAGCGCCGGGATGCCATCCGCCTCGAGCGCACGTTCCACCGGGCCCGCCTCGATCTGGTACGGGTGGCAGAACTGAAGGCCGTAATGGATAACGCCGTCCGCGTTGTACGCCTTCACCATCTGGCGCACATGATCCAGACGTGAATCGTTTGGCGTGAAAATGGCGCAATCAATCTTCATGTAACGGTCGGTGATGGCGTCCAGCATCTCTTCCAGCGTCTCGCCGGTATCATCGGTCAGGTTCTGGGTGCCACGTTCGCCGACACAGGATTCCTCGCCTACGATCACCGCACCGGTACTTTCAACAATCATCGGCAGTTTCCAGTTCGGCACTGCCATCGGGCAACCGGATATCAGGATACGTGGCGCGTTCTCTTTCGCCACACCCTTTTTCGCCGCAATGCGTTCTTCCAGCTCATCACAAATCTTGTGCACGGAAGCGGTGAAACGGACCGGATCATCGTAGAAATAGACCTGGTTGGCCAGCAGGGCGTCAAGACCGGAAATCGGCGACGGATTAGCAGCACGCAGCTTGTTTAGACGGTGCATGGCGGCGCGCTTGGCATTGACGATCTCGATACCACGTTTCAGGTTCTCCACCGTCAGCTTTTTGCCGGTCAGCTCTTCCAGCATTTCGGCGAATTTGCGGAACTCAACATGGAGTAACGCCCGGCCGTTACCGTTCTTGATCTGCGGCAAATCCATCACATACAGACGCTTGACACCGTTGATATCCTTGAAAATTTCGTAGGATTTCTTTTTCCCGTCACAGGTGTTCTCGCCCACGATCACATCACTGGCAGCGAGGTACGGGCAAACCCGCGCCAATGCGAACCCGAACGCCCCCTTGATCAGGGAACAGGTGTTGCGTGGCAGCAGTTTCTCCGCTTCATCCGTGGCAAATTCAGCCCCGGCGCACAGACCGACACTGATACCATCGAGGGCGACTACGATTTCTTCCGGCACAAAGGTGCAGAACGAGCCGACCACTTTGCGGCCCTGCGCTTGTGCATCCACTAGTTCCTTGATACGCAGGCCGTGGACTTCGCTCATCACGAAATCGAAGTAGCCCATGCCTTCGGGACGGTCCTTCTGGGTGAGGAAAGTTTCCTGGTACATCGTTCCCAGGGCGCCGAGCAATGCGTCGTGCATCTCAAGGTCCAGCCCCAGGTCAGTCCACATCTGCCGGTAATCTTCGGCCATGGTTCCTCCTGTTGACGGTGCAGGATTCCCTGCCACCGCTACCGGAGGACGCCGGGCGGGTTAGCGGGAATCCAAAGTTTTACGACAGGGAGAGAGCGATCCAGCTCTCGCAGGCACCTGTCAGCTTTTTCTGAAACAATGGATACGCATGTTGTCCCGTATGGTTGGTGTGTCTTTGCGGTTCACCAGCTTGAGTCGTATGCTGACTCAAAGCTGCGTAAATGTACACTCGTGAATCCACTTGATGCCAGTCATTCAGTTGTTGTTATGGTAGATAATGTGTAATGAGATATCCTTTTGAGTGAATAAGCGACAAACTTGTTGTCTCCTATTGACTGCTTGATCCGCCCCCGCATGTCATCCCCGAAGCAGCGTCTGTTTGCTGCTATCGGGGATCTCGAGCGATGCAATCCCGACAGGTGATCCCCGCCTGCGCAAGCAGTCGGGCCAAACGCCTTCTCGCTTCATACATGTCATCATATATGTCATCCCCGAATATGTCATCCCCGAAGCAGCGTCTGTTTGCTGCTATCGGGGATCTCGAGCGATGCAATCCCGACAGGCGATCCCCGCCTGCGCGAGCAGTCGGGCCAAGCGCCTTCTCGCTTCATATATGTCATCATATATGTCATCCCCGAAGCAGCGTCTGTTTGCTGCTATAGGGGATCTCGAGCGATGCAATCCCGACAGTTGATCCCGCCTGCGCGGGGAGTCGGGCCAAGCGCCTTCTCGCTTCATACTTGTCATCATATATGTCATCCCCGAATATGTCATCCCCGAAGCAGCGTCTGTTTGCTGCTATCGGGGATCTCGAGCGATCGAGTGCAGCATCAGGCTACCAAACAGTATGGTCTTAAAGGGCAGATTCTCCCCACCCCCATTCAAGCCCTGTTTCTTGCTCACATCTTCGTGTGTCTGACTATCCCGCAGTACTTGACATATGTCAAGTATGCAGGGATAGAATAAGCGAGCCCCGGGTACGTGCCGTCTGTTTGGCACGCACCCGGGGTAAAATCCAATAAAAATCCCTACTCCGAAGGAGTTGGATAGAAGTTTCCTGAGTCATCATTCTGTCCAACCTCTATCCAACTCCTTCAGAGTTGAACTTCTTTTCACCGCGAACCCAGGGTTGGCATCAAACTGACGATGCCAACCCTGGGCTCGCTTATCCAACTCCTTCGGAGTAAAATCAAACCACTTGGCCCCGTCGGCTTGAAGACGCCGTAGCTTGCGAAGACGGCTGTCCGGCGAGGTTTATTCTACATGGTTCAAGGAATTAGTCCACATGTAGTTCAGGGTAGAGATAACAATTCATGATCAATTCCCGACAGTTGATCCCCGCCTGCGCGAGGAGTCAGGCCAAACGACCATTGACAACTTGGCCCCGCCGGCTTGAAGTCGCCGCAGCTTGCGAAGGCGGCTGTCCGGCGGGGTTTATTCTAAATTATTCAAATAGTTAGTATACCTGTTTTTCGCGCAGGTACTCGATATTCAGATATTTGTCCAATCCAATATGCTTTGTCCGACTAATACACCACTACCTGAAACGTCTCAATTCCGCCACTCATCAGTAGCGTAACCTGCCCGGAACGCGTGCCGTCGATGAACAACACATTTGCTGTGCCATTCGGAAAAGATGTAGGAATAGTCAATTCCTGATGTGTTGGAGCAGGTGCATTACCACGATCCCGATCAGGAAAATGAGCCTCTGGTATCACGAAAATCGTTTCCGGTGCAGGTGGCGCAAACCAGAGTTGTCCCAAACGGTCCACCTCGAGAGGCGGCCACATCATTTGAGGATAACGATAATAATCTCTGCTATCAGTCGTATCTGTTACTTCTGTGGGCCAATCATCCATCGGATACGTGGCAAGTAAGGTTGGCCGGTCAGGCTCATTGGTATCTGTGTAGAACAGTTTCATGTTGTACCCGATATGGAATCGATTTAGCCAAGCAGTTCTTGGATGCAGCATAATGAATTGAAGGGTGCCTGCACTATCAGCTACAGGGACTGCAGCTCCAGCAGCGTAATGATAAAATCCCGTATGGTTATAAAGCGTGTATTCAGACATCAGGGTACTGTCTTCTCCGAAAAAGCGCCAGGAATTGGCTGTGGGCTTGAAGAATAAATAGCATTCCGCATTCCCTGCCGTATCCCCTTCGCAATACACCGCAGGCCCATATTGTCCGCCGTACCAGCCCAGTTCTGTTGTACTGTCTTCTACAACAGAAAAAGACGACCACTCGAAACTGTAATACCTCAAGCAATTAAACGAACGGTCCAGGCAGACAATGGAAGAACGCAACGTATCAGTCCTGTCATTTTGTGCTGGAAGCAGAGGCGGTAACAATTGTGTTGTCCCAAACAGCAGGTCGTTCTCGGTAAAGCGAATCCGGTCTGCCCCTTGCAGAATCCCCACTCCAGGAATGGAATCCTGGACAAACCAAGCATCAAGCGAACGATTGTAATAGTCAAAAATCACAATTACATGACGATTGCTCGCGGCATCCAGAATACGGCTCCAATCAGGAGTAACCAACGGCGGTACGTCAATGCCGTGAATCGTCATGCTGTCCGTCTGGTAAAACGGGATCTGGTCAAGTCCTGATAAACCATAGGCGCATGTATCTTTTTGAAGCGAGTAAGTCTGGGTAAAAGCAACTGGTGCTAAAAGCAGGAGAAGCAATAGCATCATGAAATAACGATAACGCATGATATCCTCCAAAACAAACCAATTATGGCAAATCCTACTTGTTCTGTAAACTTTCAGCTTTTGCTTCCAAAGCCATTCGTAGATTATAGAAACTTTTTGTACATAGTTCATAATGAAAGCGTTCACTAAACGTATTTATCTCCCATTCTTTATTAAGATGAGTTTGTTCCAGGAATAATATTTCTCTTGATATATTTATAAGTTCATTAAGAGAATCCGTATCAGCTAATTGTGAATATCGTTTAAAATAGAGAGCAGAATAAGTAGGAAATATATCTATCATTCTTTTCGTATAAGGTACATTATCAGACTCATTGGCATATTGATACCAAAATAGTGAATCAAAGGCTGTTTCTATTGGACTATAAAGGCAATATAGCGGTTCTTTACTAATATAAACTGCTGTGCCAGGCTTTTCTGGTTCACTGGAAATCAAAATCCTACATTCATAAACTGAAGTATCTTTGGGAAGCGGAAACAGATACCCTGGAACTGACCGGCTGAATTTTATCATGTAATCCCGATTGAAGTACTGTGCAATTCTCATCGTATCCGGCAATCCGACAATCGGCGAAACCAGCGTATCACCGGTTTCTACGTTCTTCATCCACCAGAAAAAATTATCTTTCATTGTTTTATAGGTTATATCAGGTGATGGCCACATGCCACTCTGATAGATACGCTTGTTGCCACATTTCAGCATAACACCGCTTACAGCGATATTTACGCCACCACTATCCGGTTCCCAGAAGACAACATCAGGAAATGCGCCATACCGTTCAATCATATATTCTCGCATCCTCGGAATTTCATATCCTGGTGTCCGCATTTTATAAGATTGTGGAAGAATACCGCTACTAGTCCACACCCATTCCTTAGGCCATGGTTGCTCAGCTGATAACTGCTGAGCAAAAAAGACCACTACAGTAAGACCAAGCAATAAAACAAAAGCTGGGCGTAGTACCCGTATTAATACATTCATGCTATTCTCCTTATCTTTTAATCTTACCTATCATCTTCAGCACAATAAATTGGCAGCAACCTAAAAGAGCGATAATCACGCATTAAGTATACTTCAGAAAGTGTTGTATAATTCCAAGGTAATTCCTCGTTCATAATGGATCTATGCAATGTTAAATACGGTGTGTGATGCATCCCAACAAAATGCCCTAACTCGTGTGCAAAAGCAACACGTTGCCTTGCTTTAATCAAACTTGCAACCATTGTTGAATCGTATATATTTTCAAAAAATGTATAACACACATCAACAGTTTGTGGACTCAATGGACCGTCACCATTTGCTTCAGCCGTAAATCCTCCTAGGATATCAATATCAGGATTATGTGCCCTAAATGCGTCCGCTATAGCTTCTGGCATCTCATTATATTGCACGCAATAAGTTGAATAAACTTGATTATAATCATCATACCCATTTATTAAATAGTTTAGTTGTTTTTGTGTATTATATTCACTTCGTATAGCACGAATCATCCATGAACTTGGCTTTGTATAAATTGTTTGCTCTGACACCAATATTGTATCAATTAAATCATTACTTTTCAACTCATGTACTATTACTGATGATGATTCTTCCAACATATTAAAATCTGTTATCATGTCATCTCTTAAATATTCAGGTGGTATTGGGTTCTCTTCTTCTGCCACATAGGGTATAACAAATACATTCCGCAATGCAGTAGGCAATCGACAATGAACAAAATCGCCATTACCATCGATTACACCAAATACACCTCGATATTTTTCAAAATTGAGCAGCCCATCACCCGCTTTTCTAATTTCGGTACTTGTATACTGAGGATAGAATGTTCGATCTTCACCACTATCATCATTGAATGGTTTACATTGATATATTTTGGTATAACAGAAGGAGTCACTTGTGCTTGTAGTATTTTCCAGAAAATGTTCTTCCCAAGCGTCTGCCAAACGATCACCAACAGAAGATAATTCTGGCTGACCATTTTTGCCGTCCTGATAAGAAACCTCCTCATCTCGAGGAACAGTAATGAAGGGGACAATAATATCATCTCCATCTTCATCTTTCAAGTTTCGCTTTAAGATAGGAAACCAACTCTCACGGCCATGCGGTGTTATTTCTACAGAGAAATTCGATTTTGCCGAGAAATCATCGGGCGTTACAACGATTGTAAATGTGTCATTATGATGAAGTATATTAGTGTATGATGCTTCATAGTATCCAATTAGCTCGCCGTTTTCATCGTCTTCAGTATTAAAACTTATATCCCATAGGTTTGGTGTTATTTGGTCTTCAATAACTATCCTGATATCCGCCACAGAATCAGCTGAGCACGGTTTACTGGCATCCTCCCAAATGGTGCCATTATCCAAATTGTCAGAATCTGTCGCACCTCGATAATTTATTGCATATCCAGGATAAGCCGAGATTTCATACAATCTCACCCGCATATCCCACGACCATCCCGTACCTTCAGGGCATCGAAATCGAAACCGTAAAGGAAGTGTTTGATAGATAGGTTTGTCCTGCCCTAAATCTGCTGTTGGAAGCCAATCTTCCCAATCATTTTGCGTCAGGAATTCCAATGGCGCGTTCATTTCGGGGAAGCTACCTAAAGAATCAACCCAAGATGGTTTTGTAATATATAGCCAAAACCAATCTGATTGATATAAGTTACTCCAAAGATATTCAGTTGAACGTGGTAAATAACTTGGATATGGAAATGCCCACTCGATCACAATTGGTATATCGTACATGATTGGAAGTTCACTGATCCCTTGTTTGCAAGTAAGGTTGCCGTACCAACGCTCGTCAAAACATGCGTTTCTTACTCCCGCAAAGTAGTAGCCTACCATCGGTGTTGGAGGTTCGCCCGGTTCAAGCCAATAGTCTACCCTATGTTCAAATACCTCGTACATCGAGCCTGGTGGAAACAATCTGTTATGACCATAGAATAGACCTGCATCAACATATTCTGACGTTCTATGATTAAAGAATAAAGGTATCCCCAAATCGTAAATGAAAGGCACTGGAACTGACTGGTCGAGTACTAAATAGTTCCCAAATATAAATCTTACGCCTCCAATATAGGGTGATGCTTCTGCTCCGAAAGGACCGACTTCACGGATCGAACGCACAATTACCGAATCTTCCTGAGCATATATCGGTTCTATTGTTGCATGGGAGATCAGAATGAATGAGAAAAGGAGGAACAAAAACACCCTGATTGTTTTGGAGGTAGGGATCGGCATAAAACACTCCTGGAATTATCAATAAAAATCTGTTTTCGTTATGGAGAATCAAATTTTACTTATGATATTAAACTACGTCTTATACTGATTAATAATCAAGTACTACAATAAGCTTTATTTAGCATTTATGATATAAGTCCAAAAAAACAGAAACATAAAAAAACACAATGATACTCTTGGAGATTTAACCCTTTAACTTATCATTAAACCATACTTCAAGCTGTTCAACTGAAACAATGAAATAATCAGCAAATATATTCTTTAAAAGCGATTGTGGAAAAGAACACGTTGGACTATTATTCTCGATATTCAGGTAGATATTAGCCTTCGTAAGGCGAGGATAACATTGAAAGCGAAATCCTACAGCAAACAGCACGCCTCGGTGCACGCGTCAGGGCAAACCGATTTCGAGGTACCTCCCTTCGCCCGCATCCGCACGCCATTGTTCGATATCGAACAACCGCACCATAGACCACGGACCTAACCTCTTGTTTTATCAACCACAATGTTTGGCCTGCGCTTTGCCATTCTACCCCACATGGACCGACCACTCAACGAAAAAACGATCAGGACTCGCAGGCTGAAGCAGGCGGGCATTACGCTGGCGATTATCGCGGGGATGATCCTTGCGGTTGTGATCACACGCGCCTTGTTGAGCCCGGGGATCAAGCTGGCGAATGTGCGGACGGCTGTTGTGGAACGTGGTCCGGTCGAAGCCGTGCTGGTCGCAACGGGAATCGTGGTGCCCGAATACGAACATGTGATCTCATGCCCGTTCGACACACGTGTGCAGCAAGTTCTCGAGCAACCCGGCGCGAACCTCATTGCGGGGCAGATTCTGCTGCAACTGGACGACAGCGAGATCGACGAGACTATCCAGCGTCTCACCGATGAAATCGCGCTGAAACGCAACCATGCCGAGCAGCTTGAATTGGAACTGTCACGCCAGATTACAGAAGCACAAAACGATATCGAAGCGTTGGAGTTGCGTCTCGAGTACCAGGCGGCCAAGACCGCTCAACAGAAGCAACTGTTTGACATGAGCGCGGCTACGGTCTGGAATGTCCGCCAGGCGGAGCTGGATGAAAACATCTCACGGATTGACCTGAAGAAAAAACGGGAATCACTGGATCAGCAACGCGAGACCATCTACAAGCAGATTGAAGGATTGGAAATTGAAATCCGCCTGCTGCAACAGCAATTAAGGCAAGCCGAGCTGGATCGTTCCGCCGCCAGTGTCACGGCAGCCCAGGCGGGAGTATTGACCTCCATCGTTTCCGAAGCCGGTACGAGTGTACGTGAAGGTGAAATTCTGGCGCGGATATCCGACCTGACCCGTTTCCGTGTGGAAGCAACACTCTCCGACATCCATACAGGGAAAGTCACGGTCGGACAGGCGGTGCGGGTGCTGTGCGGCGACACGAGGTTATCCGGAACCGTAGCCAGTATCCCGCCTGCGATTGAAGAGGGACGTATGACACTGATTGTCGCCTTGGACAATCCGAATCATTCTGCCTTGAGATCGAACATGCGTGTTGATGCGTATGTCATTCTCGAGAACAAGCCAGACGCACTGCGTGTCGCCAAGGGACCGTTTGCCAACGGTTCCGGCCCGCAAAAGGTATTCGTGATCCACGGTGACCGGGCGGATCGTGTGAACGCAGAACTAGGCCTGCTTGGAATGGACTACTACGAAATCACAAGCGGGTTGCAGGAAGGCGACCGCATCATCGTTTCCAGCATGCGGGACCATGAGCACCTGGCTACCATCAAGGTGCATTGAGACACAGCCAAAAAGAGCCGAAACATAGTGGAGTAAACCATGATTGAATTGGAAAATGTAGAAAAGGTATACCGCACGGACAGGATTGAAACCCTCGCCCTGTCCGGGATCAACATGCAGGTCGGGGATGGTGAGTTTATCTCGATCATGGGCCCGTCCGGCTGCGGGAAAAGCACCCTGCTGAACCTGATGGGACTGCTTGATATCCCTTCAGATGGCGCCATCCGATTTAACGGCAACGATCTAAAAACCAGCGGCGACCGTAAACTGGCCATGTTCCGCAACGAACACATCGGCTTCATCTTCCAGCAATTCCACCTGATCAATGATATCAGTGTGCTGGATAATGTCGAAATCCCTCTTCTCTACCGGAAGATGCCGGGGAAACAACGACGTGAACGATGCCTGCTCGCGCTGGAGCGTGTCGGCCTGGGAGGACGTGTGCATCATCGGCCATCTCAGCTTTCCGGCGGTCAGCAGCAGCGAGTGGCTGTGGCGCGCGCCATCGCGGGGAATCCAACCATGCTGCTCGCCGATGAGCCCACCGGAAACCTGGACAGCCAGATGGGTAACGAGATCATGGATATCCTGCTGAAGTTGAATGAAGAAGAGAAGACGACGATTGTCATGGTCACGCACGATGCACGTCTGGCCGAGAAAACCGCACGCACCGTCCGTCTGTTCGATGGTCGCCAGGTGAATTAGGAGGCGTTCTTATTATAAAGGCAAGGATTCTTTCTTGTTATATCTGCAAGTGTCAGGTCACAACCCGCTTCGCGTGCCAAGACCTGACACAACGAAGAACAGCACGTTTCGCGCGTGTGACTTCAAGTTCTGTCAGGTCTTGCGCGCATGCTTTTCCGCGCGTGTGACCTGACAGCACTGATTGAAAAAGCGTTTAGGAGGCTTTATGTTCTTGAACTACTTGAAAATAGCCTGGGCGGTGTTCAACCGAAGACGGTTTTTCACCTTTGTGAACCTGTTCGGGATAACCTTCACCCTGGCAATCCTGATGGCTGGCGTGGCCATGCTGGATCATGTATTCGGGCCAACTCCGCCGGAAGTGAACCATGACCGTACACTGCTGGTCATGCGTGTGAACCTTTGGCTGGAAAACGAGGACGGCTCTGTCAGTTCATCCACTTCCGGCCTTGCCGGTCTGAACCTGTTGCAGGAAACCCTGTACGATCTTCCGGGCGCTGAAACGGCAGCCATTACCAAATCGGCCTGGCGGGTTCAGTCCTATGTCGGATCGAAGAAGATCTCTTCATTTTTGAAATACACGGATCAGTATTTCTGGGATGCCATCCGGTTCGAGTTCCTGGAGGGGCGTCCCTATACGATGGATGAAGTAACGAACGCGGATCATGTGTGTGTGATCAATGATGCGACCCGGGAGAAGTATTTCGGAGATAGCCCGGCGGCGGGACGTGATATTGAGATCGATGGGGTGAAATACCGTGTGATTGGCGTGGTGGAGAATGTCCCCTTCGTCCGCCAGGTATCCTTCTCAGATATCTACATGCCGTTAACCCTTGATCCCGAGTACAACAAAACAAAACGTCTGGCGGGGATGTGTACCGGGATCGTTGTCGCGCAGAACAAGTCCAAATTCCCCATGATTCGTGAAGAATTCCTACACCGGATCGAGCAGATTGATTTGTCTGAATACGGCAATTTCAACCACATCGCCGCGATTCCGGAAACACTGCTGGAGCAAGCATCCCGGCTGTTTTTCGGCAGCGGTGGCAAGGGTACGAAATTCCATACGGAAAAGGTGATTGGCTTCTTTGTCTTTGTGATGGTGATGTTCATGATCCTACCGGCGATGAACATGGTAAACCTGAACGTCAGCCGAATCATGGAACGCGCCAGCGAGATCGGAATCCGCAAATCCTTTGGCGCTCCCTCGACCACCCTGGTAGGCCAGTTTATCGTTGAAAACCTGCTGTTGACACTGGCGGGCGGTATCCTGGGAATACTGGTTGCTTATGGTATTCTGGGTTTCATTTCCTTCACCGGGTGGATTCCCTATGCCACCTTTACCCTGAACTGGCGTATTTATTCGCTGGCGATCCTGATGACGCTCTTCTTCGGCCTGGTATCCGGTGTATATCCCGCCTGGAAAATGAGCCGGATGAAACCTGTGGACGCCTTGCGTGGAGGTATATCATGATTCGTCATGCACTGAAACTTGTCTGGAGCCGTAAAC
The DNA here is from genome assembly GCA_963669175.1 of bacterium. Classification (GTDB taxonomy): domain Bacteria; phylum Electryoneota; class Electryoneia; order Electryoneales; family Electryoneaceae. Next base: position 2,145,878 of record OY769902.1, on the reverse strand, counting down.
GTGGAAGCATGTTGCTCATCGGCGAGATTTTTATCGCGTTCCTGGTGCTGTTTACCGTTATTGCCATGTCTGTAATATACGGGCAGCGCTACTTTCAACCGCTGGGTTTTGATTATCAGAACATTTATTGCGTGGGAATGAATGAAGCCAACTGGACCCAGGAATGGGACCAGGAGATGCACAATAACCTGGTAAGCATGGTCCGGGAACTACGCACCCTCCCGGAAGTGGAGGCGGTATCTATTTCACAGCCGCTTCCCTTTGGCATGGCGTGGTGGACCAGCAGCCTTGAGTACAACAAAAAAGAGATCGAGATCAATGCCACACGCCTTTCTCTTGAGGGCCAGGATCTCTATAAGCTTGAGCTGGTTGATGGACGCTGGTTCAGCGAGGACGATCTGACGCTGGAATGGGAGCCGATAATCGTTAACCAGGCGGCAGCGGTTGAGTTGTTTGGCACCGAATCCCCCGTCGGGAAACGTCTGGACGGTGACGATGATAAACGTATTGTCGGTGTCGTCAGGGAATTCCGCCACCGTGGCCAGTTCAGCAAACCGAGCCCAAGTGTCATTTATTTTACTCCTCTCGAAGTGAAAACAGATGAGTCAATCCGTCAACTGGCAGTACGAGTTGCCCCAGGCACACCGGCCAGCATGGAGCAGACATTGACAAGCGTGGTGCAACATCACATGGGCGCTGAAGTGACCGTGACGATCAACTCACTGGACAATGTGCGCAAAAACGGTCTCAAATCTGTCCTGGTCGGGATTGTGATTGCAGCGCTTATCGGTGGATTCCTGCTGATTATGGTGGTTCTCGGTCTGATCGGTGTATTCTGGCAATCTGTGACCAGGCGGACTGAAGAAATCGGATTGCGTCGAGCGCTTGGCAGCCCACGCACCAGTGTATACAAGCAGATTATCACGGAAATCATCCTTCTGACAACTATCGGCATGGCGCTGGGCATACTTCTAATTCTCCAGATACCGTTGGTCGGCATGTTCCCGATCCTGTCATGGGGCAATGTCATTCCTTCGCTGCTTGTATCCATGCTGATCATGGTCGGCTTGGCGGTACTCAGCGGCATGTACCCGGCCTGGATGGCTTCACGCATTCAACCGGCGGCGGCTTTGCACTATGAATGATTGTGGTGAAACGAAAAGCAGGAACTGCCCCGCATTGTTCCAAAGCATAGCGGAAGTTGAGGGGCTGTCCCGCTTTTCTTGTCGTTGGAGAAAGAACCATTTCCTATGACAACCATTCTTGAAAGCTTTTACGGTTTCAAAGTCCCGTGTGACAGAAATAATGCCCACTATAACAAATATCAAAAAGAGTTATTGTACTGGTATTGTATTGCACTTTTATTATACTGCACTTTATCAGGATTTGCTATCTTATTATTTTAGCAGGCTTTAGCCTGCTCTTTTTAGCACCCGGCTAAAGCCCTGTCTCTTACCCACATCTTCTGAAAGCTGTATCAGTAAAAGAGTTGTGGACATAGCATTTTTAGAATCCCGGCGGGATTCCCTATTTTAGCATAGTGTACAGGCCGTCTGTTTGGCCTGTACACTATGTCAGGTATTCTAACGAATAATCAACCCTTGAAGGGTTGCATAATACGCGATTCATATTAGTACGTTCAATAAATACAGGAAATAACGCATTTTATATTCTATACAAACCAATTGGGTGTAAATTATACGTTATGCAACCCTTCCAGGGTTGAGATAAGGTTTGATCTTTTTCGTAGGGTAGACGCTAAACAGACAGCGTCAACCCTACGCTAAAATATACCCCCCCCCCTCTGGGGTGGCAGAAACACGAAGATGTGAGCAAGAGACAGTGCTTTAGCCGGGGTGTTTAAACCGGAGAAATTTTTTGAGCGCCCTTCAGTGTGCTTCCCGGCGTTTAAGTTGTTCACATGAAAGCACGCTGAAGCGCGCTCCTGATTGTTGTGCTTCCTTTTCACCCCGGCTAAAGCCGGGTGCTAAGAAGAGCCTGCTGAAGCAGGCTAAACACTTTCGAATCAGCAAAACCTCTCGAATCAGCAAAAACTTTCGGGAACCCCTATAGAATCAGGATTAGCTTTCGAAAAACACTGTAGATCATTGATAGATATTATCCATATATTTATACGTTTACAAGGAAGTGTGATGCCTAAACAACAGAACATACTTGTCGTTGATGATGATAAAGCGGTAACAACTTCTCTTCAGCTCCTGTTGAAGCAGGCCGGCTACCAGGTCAGGGCTGCCTCTTCGCCTTCTCAGGCGCTTTCCACCGCTGAACAACAGGCGTTTGACCTGATCATCCAGGACATGAATTTCTCACGCCGAACATCCGGCAGTGAGGGACTTGCCCTCCTGGTATCGTTCAAGCAGAAGTGGCCTGCCCTTCCCGTCGTGCTGATAACGGCCTGGGGATCTGTCGAGCTGGCGGTTAAGGGAATCAAGGCAGGCGCAGCGGATTTCATCACCAAACCCTGGTCCAACGAACAGATACTCCAAACTGTACGCACCACACTGGGCCTGATTGACGCCAATCGTGATTCGGATCAGTCTTCGCTGAACACACGCGCCCAACTCGATCAACAGTATGATTTCAGTGGGATTATCGGGGAAACGCCCGAGTTCCTGAAAATCCTGGATATTGTGGGACGTGTCAGTAAAACGGACGCCCCGGTATTGATCACGGGCGAGAACGGTGTCGGCAAAGAAATCATCGCCGATGCTATCTGGAGAAACAGCGTTCGAAAAGACAAGCCGTTCGTTAAAGTCAACTTGGCTGGCCTCCCTACAACCCTGTTTGAAAGCGAGATGTTCGGTCATGTGAAAGGCGCATTTACCGGAGCGCATACGGACCGGGCCGGACGATTCGAAGCCTCTCACGAGGGAACAATTTTCCTCGATGAAATCGGCGATTTGACTGCCGGATCGCAAGTCAAACTGTTGCGAGTCCTGCAAGACCGCACCTTTGAAAAGGTCGGTTCCAGCAAGAGCCAAACAGTGGATGTGCGAGTGTTATCTGCCACCAACCGTGAGTTGGAAGCACTTATCAGTGAGGGTACGTTTCGCGAGGATTTATTCTACCGGCTGAACCTGATCCGCATCCATGTGCCACCGCTGCGAAAACGACGCAACGATATTCCGCTCCTGGCGACAACATTCCTTCAGAACATCGGCAGACGTTACCAGAGAACCGACGCACAACTTGCCCCCGATGCGCTCGACTGGTTGTCCACTCAGACCTGGCCGGGCAATGTTCGTCAGCTCAGGCAGACAGTGGAGCGCGCTATTCTGCTTGGATCAGGAACAACCATTACAGCCGATGACCTCGAGCATGCGGTTGACATGCACCAATCCCCATCTCAAGCTTCAGCGTTTCCTGCGCCGGGCAGCATGTCCCTTGAGGAGATGGAAAAAAAGATGATATTGAATGCGCTACAGGAATTTGAAGGTCATATTACCCGTACTGCGGAAGCGCTTGGTATCAGCAGGAATGCCCTGTATCGTCGTTTGGAAAAATACGGGATTGACTCGTGACGCTTCGAAAACGTCTGCTCATTTACCTCCTCTTTCTGCATGGTCTCATCCTTGGTGGCGGAATCGCGCTGCTGATGGCGGATTATCGTCCGTGGATATTACTACTCGAAATTGTCGTCGCGGTTTCGCTGATCATCGGCATCCGCATGACTCGCAGTTTTAATCTTCACCTGGAACTGGTTTCAACCGGCAGTGAGTTTATCCGTGAAAGGGATTTTGCTCATACCTTCACAGAAGTGCAGGCGGAAGATCTGAACAAGTTGGTTCTCCTTTATAATGAGATGATCACACGGCTGCGCGAAGAACGTACACACAATGAAGAACATCAATATTTCCTGGAAAAACTGGTGGAAGCCTCCCCTACCGGAATGATTATCCTTGATCCCGATGGCGTCATCACCACCATCAACCCTGCGGCACAGGGCTTTTTCTCCCCGGATGGGAATGAGCTTGCAGGGACCAGACTGCGTGAATCCGCAAATCCGATCCTTCAACAACTTGCCGGTTTGGAAACAGGCGAAGCGCACGTTTTCCAGATTGAAAATCGACGCCAGGTGAAGGCGGTTCATTCTCAATATTTTGATCGTGGTTTTGCCAACAGCTTTTTCTTGCTGGTGGAACTGACTGAGGAACTCTGGAAGTCCGAAAAACATGCCTATGAGACCCTGATTCGCACACTTTCCCATGAAGTCAACAACACGGTCGGCGCCACCAACTCCATCCTTCGATCCTGTCTCGGCTACGCGGAACAGCTCGAGAAGGATGACAGGAATGATTTCGAAAACGCGCTAACTGTTGCCATCGACCGTAACGACAACCTAAACCGTTTCATGAAATCCTATGCCGATGTCATCCGCCTCCCCGAACCGACACGGGAAACGGTGAACATGAACCAATTCATGCAACGGATTGTTCACCTGGTCGAACCGCAACTGAATCAGCAAAACATTCAACTCAAGGTGGATATTCCAGAGAATCTTGGAATTTGCGCACTTGATATCGCCCAGATGGAACAGGTATTCATCAACCTGATTCGCAACGCCCAGGATGCGATGGGTGAGAATGGAATCCTACGTTTGGCAGGGAAACGTAACCAGAAATCTATTGAACTTGAAGTAGGCGACAACGGAAGCGGCATTCCACAGGATATTCAAGCGCGCCTGTTCACACCGTTCTTCTCCACCAAGCCCAATGGTCAGGGCATCGGCTTGACCCTGGTGCAGCAGATCCTCTCACGTCACGGTTTCGATTATCATCTCGACAGCGCCCCAAACCAGGGAACAAGCTTTACCATTCGTATCCCTCATTGATCCTGACAAGCCGTTTCTTACAACCCGCTTCTGGTGAAATTACCCTGCCTTCAGTACATTGTTTTTATTCGTCAACCATACCGGTAACCGACCATGTTCCAGTCTCTATCCAGCGTGTATACTCGTGTTTTCCTGATCGCTTTCTCTGTTCTGCTCGGAAGAGTAGTCGCTCAGGCAGCAGAACCGATCACCATCCAGTCACCCCAACAAGTCAATACCATCAGCTTTACGCTTGATGATGGGACACCTGTCTATTCAGTAAAACACGGCGAAAAGCAAGTTATTCTTCCCAGCCGGTTGGGGGTAAAATTTGCTGATGAAATCGATTTGACCGGCGATTTTTCCCTGTTGAATTCGAAGATTGAACAGTTTGAAGAGAGCTGGACACAGCCCTGGGGTGAAGTCGCCAACATTGACAACGATTACTCCCTGCTCATTGTCGAGTTGCAGCATAGGACCGGTTGGAAGCTGAACTTCTATTTCCGTGCGTATGATGATGGCGTCGCATTGCGCTATGAATTGCCTGAACAAAACAAGACGGGCGAATTCCTGCTGATGGACGAAGTCACCGAGTTCCACCTCGCCGGGGATCATTCCGCATGGTATATCCCGGCCTACCAGTGGAACCGTTATGAGTACCTCTATCAAAACGATCCGGTCAGCAAGCTGGATACAGTCCATACCCCTGTAACGATGGAAACGGTAGACGGCCTTTTTCTCAGTTTCCATGAGGCGGCGTTGACTGACTTCGCCAGTATGACACTGGCAAACAAGGGCGATAACACGCTTGAATGTGACCTGGTCCCCTGGGCTGATGGTATTAAAGTCCGAAATTCGCTTCCCATCATATCCCCCTGGCGGACGATCCAGATCGCTGAATCAGCGGGCGATTTGATAACTTCGTACCTGATCCTGAATTGCAACGAGCCCAGTAAAATCGAGGACACCTCCTGGATCAAGCCGGGCAAATATGTAGGAATCTGGTGGGAGATGCACCTGGATGTCGCCACATGGGGCAGCGGCGAAAAACATGGCGCGACTACGGAGAACACGAAACGGTACATCGACTTTGCCGCAAAACATGGGTTCGATGGTGTGCTGGTTGAAGGGTGGAACAAGGGCTGGGACGGGGACTGGATGGCGAACGCCAACAAGTTCACATTTACCGATCCCTACCCGGATTATGACCTGTATGAACTGGTTGACTATGCCCGATCCAAAGGTGTTCGTCTGATCGCGCACAATGAGACCAGCGGAGGTATTCAGAACTATGAAAAACAGATGGAAGAAGCCTATGCGCTTTACCACAGCCTCGATATCAACACGATAAAATCCGGCTATGTCCAGCATAGTCGTGGCATCGCTCGTCTTGATCCGGCAACCGGTGACACCTTGAGCATGGAATGGCATCATGGGCAATACATGGTAAACCATTATCGTAAAGCGGTTGAAACTGCGGCGAAGTATCATATCATGCTTGATGTGCATGAACCGATTAAACCAACCGGAATAAGGCGGACATGGCCCAATATGATGACACGTGAAGGCGCTCGTGGACAGGAATTCAATGCATGGTCCGGCGATGGCGGCAATCCTCCGGATCATGTCTGTATCCTGCCGTTTACTCGTCTGCTCGGCGGTCCAATGGACTATACACCGGGTATTTTTGAGCTTCTCTACCCGGAAGCGCGTCCCCAAAACCGGGTAAACAGTACCCTGATCAACCAGCTTGCGCTGTATGTCGTCCTATACTCCCCGCTTCATATGGCGGCCGACCTGCCGCAGAATTATGAGGGCCAGCCCTGCTTCAAGTTCATCGAGGATGTATCTACAGACTGGGATACGACCATCGTTCTCAATGGCAAAATCGGCGATTTTATAACCATCGCAAGGAAAGACCGCACCACACCTGCCTGGTTTATCGGCGGGGTGACTGATGAAACAGCTCGTTCGTTTGAACTTCCGCTTGACTTCCTTGATCCCGGGAAAAAGTATATCGCAGAAATCTATGCAGATGGTCCGGATGCGGATTGGGAAACGAACCCGTATGATTATACCATTGACAATCAACAGGTTACTTCAGCGGATACGCTGAATGTCAGGTATGCGACCGGGGGAGGAATTGCGATCAGACTGACGCCGATGAGGAAGTGATATGATAATCTATTTACCAGACAGGTGGAATGTATCGCTTCTTTTTTGACTGTAAACGAATCGATGATAGTTGCTCAGGCAGGTAAGGTCGAACGTCACTGTCATGTTCCCAGATTTCCGGCATCTGAATTGTACCGCGAGTTTTAAATGATAGTAGTTTTGGTGCACGATAAGGCGCAAGTAATGCTGGTGTCATAAAAGATATGGACACATTTTGATTGTAAATATTCCTGCCAAATCTGAAGGGTGGACATAATACACTTATCTTTATTTTTTGGTCTTCCTCGGAAATGATCTTTAACGCAGGATTTAGATCAGAATCCGCAGAAATCAAGTAGATTGAATCAACACAACCCTTTATAGCATCTCGCACCATCACAGTACCGATGGCGACATCAATCTCTTTCTCTTCCGTAAATCTCGCAAACTTCCCATTGCATTCAACTCGCCTGCATCTTCTTTCTGCCTTGCCTTGCCTACCATGGATAATTGTTAATTGATTTTCCTGGTCAAGATTGATCAGTAGATTCATGAATGAGATATGACGATGATAACTGGGTAAATGCGAAGCAGGTAAAGAAGTGAAGAAATACAAACGATGTAGCTTTTCATTTGGGCCCAAGGCTGCCTTACACATTGCAAAAAGGTCCAGCCAGAGAAGCGTTTTATCTTTTGCAGCACAGATACCATGATAGAGGTTGTAACCGTCGATGTAGAAATTTGCGCGTTTCAATTCAACCTCCAAAATAAAATGGGGTAGCTCTCGCTACCCCGAAACTTGCCGGATGGCTAATCCCCACGCTACGAACCAAAGTTCGGGGTAGGGGGCACAACCGGCTGGGTTGATTTCTACAAATAGTATACAAACGTTCAAACTAAAAATCAATATTCGCGTCTCAAAAAGAATAAGAAAGCAGACTATATATCCCCTTAGACTCTATTGGCGATTGATATCAATAGCACTTTCTCGTTAGTAGAGCTATTCTCGATTTTATTCTGTTATGATGAGATTGCCGATATAAGAGGACTGAATCCTTTTCCTCGCGATCACACGAAATTACTCATGCTGAACCTGTGAAAAGGGAAACTGGCCCCTTCCCGTATAGTTTCCGCCTGCGCTCAAGAAAGAAGTAGGATATCTCTCTGGGGATGAGGATGAAATCGGCGCACTTCATAAAATCACAGGAAATAAACAGCGCCGTTTATCCTGACTATCCTTCTCATCCTGTTCATCCTGTAAATTCTACTTGAGTCATCAGAACCTATAGCTATACGTGATCCGTGCAGTATAGTCATTTCTTTGCCCACGCACCGCGCCGGGCTGTTGGAAGGTCATGTGCAGGGTCTCGCTGGAGTTGGTGACCCAGACCTGGTCATTAGGGTAGCTTGCACCATTCCAGTATTCGATCTGGGTTTGATCCAGGTAATGGACAAATCCGAGGCTGGCGCTAATCCGGTGGTTCAGCATGAATTCCCAGCTCGTACCGATGGTATAGTCAATCATCACCACATCCATCAGCGATTTTCTCACAGTGGTCAGGGTCAACGTATCAATAGCAGCGATAACGTCCGGATCAGTCATATCCGCACCGGACACCTGGTACTGATCTTCGGGTGACATGGTTGAGTGCTGTAGATCGCCTTTCCCGAAGTTCAACGACGTGCTGACAAAGGGCAGCAAATTCCCATTCAACATGGAATATTCGACACGTGCGCTGATTGTCTTGGATCTGAAATCAGTGAGTCCATCGCCAATGGCTTGATGCGCAGAAGCAAAGTAGAAATTGCTGCTGATTCCGCCCGGGTAATACGTATTCGCGGACAGATTGTACAGTTGCTGGTCCGCTTCACCATAGGAATTGTAATCGTCATCACGCCTGGACAGAGTCATATTCCAGGACAGATCATGCTCCAAATCCAGCCAGAACAACCGTTTGGTCATCAACAGTGAGTAAGTGTTGGTCATATTGTGCAGGCGTTGGTCGATAACCGTATAGATTGGATTAGTCAGCAAATCGCCGCTTACCAGGGTTTTCCTTTTTCCATCGTTCTCATTGAGCACACGTCTGTAGGTAAACTGTGTGGTAGGTACGATCCAGAAGGGACGACAACCAATCCCGAACTCGACCCTGTTGTTTGAAGTCGTCACCTCAGACTTGCCGAGTACATTGTCATGACGCCCTTCATAGCCGAGATTCAAATGCAGGAATCCACGGAACAGGCGAATACGATCTCGGATGGAATACCCTTGCGTGTCATACAATAGCCCTGATACACCCAGAGAACGGTATGCACGGTTGATCTTCCTGATCCCGAAACGCAAGTCATTATTATAATATTGCAGACGTAATTCGGTACGGTAGGAGAAAGACTGGTCCATCATTGATTTTAATACATCGCTCATATTGCCGCTGGAATCTGAGGGCAACGGGGAGAAATACTGGTTGATCACGATATATTTAGCGTAATCATTATACTCAGCCATAGCACCGGGACGGATATCGGCATTGTACAGCGAGAAGCCCGTCTCGATTGAAAGACTGACACGTTTTTTATCAAGGAAGAACTGCACATCATACCCGGATACAAGGTTGTCCTGTCCGGCGGGACCATTTTTTATCGAATGAATATCATCCTTCACCTTCATCAGGGTAAACCCCATCATCAAAACATCCGGTTTACCCAGGCTGTAATGCATGGCGTTGACCCAACGACGATAAGTGCCACGCTGATAAGTCGAATCTACTTCGTAGAAGGGATTTAACGGATCATCATCAACGAGCGTAGAATCAACTCGCAACACTCGCGAATCCACCGCCCGACGCATATCACCGTGAATCAACTGCATCTTGAAATACTTGAAGTCAAACTGCATTTCAACCCCACGCACGCGACGTCCATACAGAACCAGGCGGTTATAGTGCGGATTGATATCGCCGACCTTGATACGTGCATGCGGTGTGGCGACTGTAGCCATATAGTTGTGCTGAGGTTGAAGCGTCTTGTTTTCCTGGCTGGAGAAGCGCCCTTTTACTTCGTAGGACAGTTTTTTGTAGTTACCACGCAAACGTATGGTTTCCTGCCCTACCGACAGGGCCTCATCATTCACATTCTGCGTAACACCGGAGAAATGTACATCACCATGGAGGTATTCCTGCTGCCTTGAGGCGATGATTTTAGGCAGGATGATCCTGAACGTCCATTCCTCAATCAGCTCATACCCGTCACTGTTGGCGAGATAGATACCAACCGTGTGCGGACCATCTTTCAATCTGGTCAATGTACCGATGATTAAATCATTGGTAATGTGCATGCTGCCTGTCCGATCACGTCCGTCAACCTTAACCCGGATTGTGCTGGCATTCATCAGACGGACATTCTGGTTCAGAGAAACCACAAGCTGAACTTCATTATCCCGCCAGATTGATCCCCTATCCGGACTCAATACCACCAGTGGCGGAGTTACTTCTCCCGCCCCCAAAGCGCCTTCCACAACAACGACCACCGGGTTGATATCGGGATCGAGCGCGGGGTAAGTGATCGTTGAACCGTCAACCATGACAAATTCAATGAAGTACTCAATCCGTTCTGCCGCCAGTTGGTCCAACGGGATATACGCTGAATACTCACGAGAAATGGGATACATGTCCACGAAATCATAGTATTCGCTGCCATACTCACAGTACCAGACACGCGCTTCAGCAACCTCATCGACATATACATTTCCCATGAGCCGCGCAGTTAGCAGAAACGGCTTACCCGATTCTGTGGATTGTAATGGAATATGACGAATGGAGGCCGGAGTAAGTTGAAGCTGCTGTTGAACTTCGTTGTCGTCGGGAAAATCAACGTCTTGCGCAGAGAGAGGAAATGCCAGCAACATCAGGAGCAACATCCCTCCCATCATGTTGCCGGTAAGCCAACCTACTATGTCGTATCGTCTCGCCATAGGGCAATCAGTGCTGGCCTGCTGGAAAAATTCTTAAAGGATAGGTGCAACCTTCAGGCCACTCTTCTCAGAGAATATAACCTATATAATTACAAATATATACAATATTCAGATATCTGGACACTTTTTGACCTCCATTCCCGAAACTGCCCGCCCCGGCAAGGATAGCCAGCTTTCGCCTGCTGGTACAGTACTGCTTGCCATGTCTCAGCTACATCAGAAAGCCTATGCCCTGGATAGTGACACCCCAACCACAACGATGACAAAGACAACTCCTTTGTCCGGAAACTGAAACTAGCGCAACCGGGGACTGATGGCTGTTTTTACGAGTGTACCTCCTGGTATAGTATTGCTTGTATAAAAACTACCGTCTGTCCCTAGTTTCTAGGCAAAAAAGAGAAGGGTAAAAATTTCAGAAAATCCAGGGGATGATGGTGACTATTTTCAACAAAAGCTAATACAATATGTTACAAGGACAAAAACTACCGTCTGTCCCTAGTTTCTGTTACTTCACTAATACGACTTTACGGATTCTTACTTCCTTTCCTGTTTGCAGGTGAATGAAATAAATGCCTGAAGCTAAACTTGAGGCATCATAGGATTTACTGTGAAAACCGGGGTGAAGTTGATTCCAGTCTATCTGCAAAACAGGTTGTCCCAGAATGTTGTATAGAATCAGTCTAACTGATCCAACTTTTGGGAGAGTGAAGTTGAGTTGTTGTTGCGAATTGAAGGGATTGGGATACAAAGATACAATCTCAAACTTGGAAGGCAGCAGGGAGATGTCTTCCTGAACTATCAATGGATAGGTATAGGATAAGCCATACGGTCCGCCCCAAAGGCCAATATCATTCCAAGTACTGTCAATATCGTTGTACCGCGTGTCAGGATTCCCTGCGTCGATAAGACACGAATTGTCATATAAATAGTATGTTAAGGTATCTTCTATAATCGGGTTGCAGAATAGGTTCGAGTCGCTGATATCACATTGCCACGTCAAGGTGTCGTTTCCAAAGAAGCAGTTGTACTGCGTCCAGGGTAGTTCAGAAGGTTCATCCTCGGAGAAAAGACCCACATTGTTATCCAGGAAAAGATTGTTGTAAATAACAGGAATTGTATCGTTGTTTGATGGCGCATAGAATTGGACACCAATGCGACAATTGTGAAAGACATTGTTAGCAATTTCAGTAGGTAACCGCCATGTGCTGATAGCAGCCTCGCCATATTCCTGTCGACCGATTCGTTCGAAAAGGCAATTAGTTATTTGTGCTGTCGAACCAGTAGAAACGATAACCCCATGCCGCATGTCACGATACGTACATCCTCGGATTTCAGCTGTTGAGTTTGACACAATATTGGTGCGGAACCCTCCATCAAAAGAACAATTGATTAAGCGAACAGAACTTGATTCGTTTACATAGAGCGGAATAACAAGATAATTATATGGTAAGGCATAGTTATATATGAAAGTTGAATTTGTGATTATTGCATTTGCAGTTGCAACTTTCACTGAGTAGTAAGATGGATCTTCTTGAATAATAACACTGGAATCAAGTATCATAAACGAACCTGGAGCGCATCTGATTGCATACGAAGGGGTATGATAAAATCGAGAATGTTTGATGGTAATAGGAACATTGGGCCAGATACTGATTCCCTGTTTTGAGTTTTCGAAGACGCAGTATGCCAATCGAGTTGTATCCTGTGTACTATACAGTTGGGTACCATACCAACCCTCATCCCATTCATCCTGCTGATCATCATGAAAGTAAATGCTATCTGTTTCCGTACCTTCCGCAATTAGTGTCCCATTGCACTCAAACTGAATGAACTGCTCTTCATCCTGAAAACACCTGAATTGCAGTTCACACCCCGGTTCGATGATCAGGCTGTCGCCTTCGGGGACGATGATATCCTCCACCACATAAAACGGGCTGTTCTCAACATGAAGCACACCACTAATCTCGCCACTTAACAGGGTTCTGTGATCCACGTTGATAAACACAATCGACGAGTCTGTCTGTCCTTCACCATCTTCCACGATCACCGTGAAACTGAAATCTTCCTCCTCTTCGGGGACGGTTCCCGATACGGCTGTCGTATCGCTCACCCAATCAAGCTCATCTTCTTCACTGAGCCATTCCGGCAGGTCCGGGAACGTGAAACTGAAGGGGCCGTTGTCATCGGTGGCAGTGATTTGGATACGGAGCATTTGCCCGGTTTGCGCGATGATTTCTTCGGGGATGGTCTGCACCGGCGGGTTGTCGATGGACTGGTCGTAGTAGTAGCAGCCTATATCCGCACGTGTACCGTCAGGATCGTCCGGGCTGTTGGGGTCACCGGCATCAATGCAGGGACTATTCGCCTGCAAATGGTAGTCAAAGGGATTGCCACCTGCGAAGCATGGATTCTCTTCCTGGTTCGTTTCATTCAGTTCTATTCCCGAAACATTCGCAGAAAGGTTGTAAAAGCAGTTATAAGCCAGACTGTCAGGTTCATCACCGCTAAAAAGAACATATCCTGTACAATCAACACGATCACCAGTAAATATATTATGGTTGATTACAACATTTGTAGAATTATCCTGCCGTAGTATGCGTGTACCAAATTCGAAAGTATTGTTTACAAACCTCACACAAGAACAATCATCCATATCTACGCCATTTCCATTTCCTCTAATTATATTATTACGAAATATGACAGTATCTGATTCATCTAACAATATAATATTCGTATTACTTTCACTATAAATATAATTATCATATAGATATAAATTGTTATCCTGATATATATATATAACATTAAATGTGTTATTATATGCATTACCGCTAGATATATTAAATGAAACTGTGGAAGAAAATATATTATTATACACCTCTACTTCTGTATTGGTAAAATTAACTTGATTACTGAATGTATTATCATACAGTACCACGTAAGGCGCAAAGTACAATAATGACCGGATCGTATTCCCCATAATTGGCTCTACTGTACCGCTCACGATATTGAGTTCCAAATCACCTCGATTATTTTCAATACGAGAATTAACGGTTTGATGTAACGATACAGTTGGTACAGTTCCGTCATAGCTATTAATTGTACAATACTCTATGATATTTGACGTTGAATGATTGTTTAAAACAGTTTCACTTGACAAAATTCGACAATGCTGCAGTGTAACACCCTGAATAATATGCACATCAATCGGATAAAACGCACGATCAATGATGCAATATTCCAGATAAATGGAAGCATCGCTATAATTTTGAGGCGTTAAAAATCCATAGAAAGGGTATTCTCCTGATAAAAACGAAATGGAATCCTCAAGAGAACCTTGAGCACTGATAACACCATAAATAATGAAAGGAGTCTGGTTGGTACTGTCCTGATCCTGAAATTCAACCGTCACACCCGGCTCGATCAGGAGAGTGTCCCCTTCAGCGACAATTAAAGTGTCGGTAACCAGGTAAGGCGAGCCGTCTGTGTCCCACACACCGGACACTTCGCCGGAAACGATGGTCTCTGCGTGAATGGTTTGGGGAACTACAAGGGGTACAAAGGCCAGGGACAGAAGCAGCAGGAAGAAGCATAGAGCATCCTCTCTGAACCATTGCGGGGAAAATGGCGCATGGTGTTGGCATACCGTGTGTCCAGCCTTACGCAACACGACTGCGGGGAGTGTGTCACGCTGTAAAGGAAAGTTCATACGTGTCATAGGTACTCCTTTGCGCTACGATGAAAGAAACATACTACTGAAACAGAATGGATGCAATATGGAGCTATCTCTTAAAAAAAAAAATATTTACAACTGGCTCAAAGGGGAAAATAAAAAGTCCGAAACGAGTCTGATCAGGCTTCTCATCATTCTTAACAAACCTGAGACCTGATCGTAACATTACAAATGTTGAAAAGTTGTTGTCTTTCGCTTCAAATTATAAGTACCAATAACTACCGTCTGTCCCTAGTTTTTCTAGTTTTTTCTAATAACTACCGTCTGTCCCTAGTTTTTTCGTCTGTCCCTAGTTTTTTCTGTCCTTAGTTTTTTCTAGTTTTTTCCTACCTACTTCAACAACAGAACTCGTGCGCGCTGCACCTCCTTTCCTGCGGTCACTTCCAGGAAATACACCCCGGAAGAAAGATGATTCGCGGAATAACTCACGATGTGGTTTCCGGCATCCAGCGTCGGTGTATGTCGTGCAAAAACCTGTCTTCCCAGGACATTGTACAGTCTCAATGTCAGAGAGCAACGGCAGGGCAACGCTACCTGGATATGCTGTACGGAATTGAATGGGTTCGGATAGGGAGAACTCAACCTGAACTCAGAGGGTAACTCTTCGCATGACTCCCTTACCCAAACAGGGTATTCATAGGATGTGCCATAGGGTCCTCCCCAAAGGCCGATATCACTACGTGTGCTGTCTGTATCAAACCAGTCGTTTTCTGGATATCCGGCATCAATAAGGGGTGAGTTGTCGTAAAGATGGTATGAGGTATCAGCGAAGAGAGGATCAACAACCAGGTTAGTTTGATCAAATGGGCAATCAATCACCGGAGTGTCAACCTCCCAGAACGTATTGTATTCCGTATGATAGGTTCGATCCTGTGACAAGTCTGAATGGATACCGGTATGACTATTTATAAAAACATTGTTTCGGATTACCGGGCTTGTTTCATCATCGTCCTCCCAGTTGCGGAGGTATATGCAGAGTTGAAAATTACTAAACATATTGTTGGCAATTGTATCTGTAATTGATGCTGTTTGTATTGCAATTGTTGAATCTATGTAGGTTCCTATGAACAAATTATTGAACACATTCATTCGCGCATAGTTAGCTATTACAAATGTTCTATATAATCCACATTTATAAAATATGTTTTGAGCAAATACAGGACTTGCATTCCATTCAACAGTAGCACCACTAGTACCAGTTATGGTGTTTTTTTCTATAGAGATGTTGCCTGTACCGATAGCGAATGCTTTCGACACGGGTGGAATTGACAAATCTTCTAATAGACAATTTGTTACACTTGCATTCGCATTATTAGTAATTTCTATCATAGTATACCCATAATTATCATAAGTAGTTAAATAACTACTATCAATTAAAGCTAGTGCACCCGCTATTGATATTCTTGATGTTGACGAATAATAATGCATGATATTTGCTATAGCCTCATTAGCAACTTGAAGTCCGAAACTAGCATTATGTACAAGAATAAATCGAAAAGATGCATAGGCATCTACACCATCAATACGTATTCGATTCCATCCACGAAGAACACTCTCTTCAGTGCTCATTGTAAACTTGATTGAATCTTCTTCTGTTCCTTCAGCTATTAGCGTTCCTTGACATAATAAACTCAGGCGCTGCTCTTCATCCTCCACATACCTGAACTGGAGTTCGCATCCCGGTTCGATAACCAGACTGTCTCCTTCGGGGACGATAATGTCCTGCACCACATAAAAAGGGCTGTCCTCAACATGCAAAACACCGCTGATTTCACCACTCAATAGCGTGCGCTGATCCACATCCACGGTGACAAGGGAGGTATCCGTCTGTCCTTCACCATCCTCCACGATCACCGTGAAGCTGAAATCCTCCGCATCTGCGGGTACGGTTCCCGATACGACTGTCGTATCGCTGACCCAATCCAGCTCGTCCTCTTCGGTCAGCCAGTCCGGAAGGTCAGGTAACGTAAAGATGAAGGGGCCGTTGTCGTCGATTGCGATAATCTGAATACGGAGCAGTTGTCCGGTCTGGGCGAAAACCTCTTCCGGGATGGTCTGAACCGGTGGGTTGTCGATAGTATGATCGTAGTAGTAGCATCCGATATCCGCACGGGTGCCGTCGGGATCGTCCGGGCTGTCCGGATCACCGACGTCAATGCACGGGCTGTTGGCCTGCAAGTGGTAGTCAAAGGGATCACCGCCCGCAAGGAAGGGATCGGCAATCAGGTTGGTTTCGTCCATCTCATACCCGGAGATGGCTTCGGTCACATTCCAGAAACAATTATAAGCTGTCTCGTCTGCCAGGGAACCATTCACACTTTGTATCCCATTCCCCTGCCCATCGCCCTGAAAGATATTGTTCACAATGTCGCCAAGAGTCGTATTCACCATACGGATGCCATAATTGTCAAAGTGAATGGTGTTATTGTACACATCGGAACCTGGCGAAGCACTCAACCCTATTCCTGTCCCACCCATACGGATCAGGTTGTCGTGTATCGAAGCATTGCATTCACGAATTTCAATAGCATAATCAAGATAAGAATCATGAAGCCCAGTAATCGTATTATTAAAGATTTCTACATCGCCATCCATGTATCTGCAGTCAATATTTCCAATATTATTTCGCTCTATGACAGCATCGTTTCCATTACTGATACAAATGGATCTTGCATATTGTTCATTGTAAATAATGTTATCATGGATATAATAATTTCCAGCTCCCGGAGAAAAAGCATCGCCATCAATGATGGCGTTAATAGTGTTGTTGTTTACTTCAAGAGGTGTATCAATATGAGAATAGAAATCAAATTCAAGAATAAACACCTCATTATATTCAACAGGCACTGATACCTCGGATGTAATGGTGATTTCAACCAGCGAGGTAGCACACTGGTTATGTCGAAAAGCACCGTTGCGTATTCTTACAATTCCATAAGCAGATCCTCCGGGCGCTTCAATCAATGTGCAGTACTCAACTGTATCCGCGATATCCAAACTACAGTCCAGAAAAAATCTTAGAGCGTGAATTCGGCTGTGGCACAATGTAACCCCGGTTCCTAATCCTGAAGTATTAAGGAAGTCATATGCAGAATCAGTTGCACAATACTTGACATTGATGTAACGATTTACCCAATCGCCAAGTAAGAAGATTCCCTCGAATGCTGCCCCTTCGGAGTTGATGAAGACCGAATCTCCTTCCACCCCCTGAATGTCCAGACGACCGTAGACATACACCGGCGTTCGTGTGCTATCGGTCTGATCCAGAAAGGTGATGGTGACACCAGGCTCGACCAGAAGAGTATCACCAGCGGGAACAGTCAGGGTGTCGGTGACGAGGTAAGGGGAACCGTCCACATCCCACACGCCGGAGACTTCGCCGGAAACAAATGTCTCCGCTAAACTCGAAGTGAAAAAAGTAAGCAAAGTGAAAAAGGTGAAAAAAGAAACGGCAAACTGCGTGACCCGGTGCAATGATCCTCGAGATCCCCGTTCAAGCCGGGGATGATATAATGGAGTGAAAAAAGTGGGAAGTGAAAAAGGTGAAAAAAGCATCAGAAATCGCATGGCCCGATTTGCAGGTTGTAAAGGCGGACGCTCTTGAGGCGGCAGCGATGTTCCCTGCGCTTCGCTCTGCGCTGCATCTGATGAGCAAGTCGGGAATCTTGTACTATCCAGCATACTCACGAGAGCCTCCCTGAGTTGGGTACAGAATGACAACACGAGGGACTGGCATCAGATAGAAAAGGCGGGGAAAGCAATGCCATCTGAGCTGTGTGTGGGCGTTCCTAAGCGCTTGAACGACATACTGCTTACAAAAATACCAACGGTTCATTCGATTCATAGTATCTCCGTGTGCTGGGCATAATTAAAATAGTTGTTCATTGAGACAAAAGCAAATTGTCCACAGCTTTCGAAAAAGAAAGACATAGAAGGAAGAAGGAAGAAAGTGAAAAAGTGGTAAGTGAAAAAGGTGAAAAAAGAAACAACAAGTCATACAGCACAATAGTTTCTACTATAAGTATCATTTTATCCTTTACATCCTTGATCATCCTGTTTATCCTGCAAATAAGTTGGAAAGTTCCAAAGTTATTTTATGGATTTTGCTTCAAAATAGATACTATTGACAGTACTTAGTCGATTCTGATAAATTCAATATTTAAACAGCGGGTATCCCTTTTTCAGTCGGGAATGGATTGGCATAGCGCATAATGAACGCTTCAAGGAGTAATTGCAGTTGAGATTGCGCTGGCACCGCCCCTTTTCTACCCTTTTTAAACAGAGACAAAAGAACCCGCAGCAGTTTTCGCAGGTTCAGGCCGCACGCGGCCAGCATCACGTTAATCTGATCGCCGTCTTTCCCCTTCAACCGGTTTCTGTTTAGCCTGTGATCATCCTTCAGGTGACCGATCACAGGTTCGATGGCCGCTCGTCGTTTGAACCAGCGTTTTTCCGAACGACTCAGCTTTTTGCGTTTCCAATTGACAACGTGAACCATGCTTTCACCCGTGTAGTTGTGACCACGATAGCCTTTGTCGCAGTATGTTGCGGACGGCACGACTCCGGTCAGACGCTGCATCTGCTCCAGGGACTGCGCCAGCGTATGCCCGTCATAGGGATTGCCGTGAAAAGCCAACGCGCCAACCACCCAGTTGCCTGCACTGGTCGTGACAATACCGGCTTTGCAACCAAACTCGTACTTCTTATGCACTTTACCCTTGGCGATGCACTCCACGTCCGGTTCATGCACACTGTACAGCTTGTTCTTGTCCGTACGTGCCTGCTGAAGAAGACGCTCCGCCAGGACAAGCAAGCGACGAAGGGCCTGGGAAGCGGTGTCCGGAAGCTTTCGTCCAATGTCCCGATACACACAACCCAACTGGGTCTTCAGGCGTTTCGTCTCTTTCGCGGCGCGTTTCATCTGGCGGGCATGACCGTAGCGATGTTGCATCAACAGGGTCTTTTTACCAACCTGTGCGTAACTTTGACGAAGATGAATACCGTCACGTTTCGCAAGCCTGACAAGGCATTCACGCATGCGGTGATAGAGACGGGCATCTGTCGGAAAACGGATCGCCTTCTCCTGTACGGTCGTGTCAACATTCACACGGGAAAGATCACCCATGGTCAAGGCTTTCATCGTACGGGCAGAATGAAGCGTCTGTTGAAGAAGAAATTCCATGCCTTTTTCGCCAATCCGTTTCCGCCAGCGAACCAGGCTGCTCGGGTGAAGTGGAAACTCGTGCTGAAAATGGTCAAACCCGCAGAAATACTGCCAGTACGGGTTGTCCACCCACGCTTCCACCACCGCCTCATCGCTGAGATTGTACATGCGGGACAAGTAGCTCAAGCCCACCAGCAGACGGATCGGAAGCCCCGGACGACCTCGTTTTTCAAAGTACAAGGCGCCAAATTCTGACTCGAACGCCGACCAATCCATGCGGTCGGCAAGCAATACCAACGGACGTCGCATATCAATCATCTGATCGAGACGACTCCGGAATATGTCCACATCGGAAAGCTGCTTTTTCGGATGCATAATTCACCGGAAAATGAACGGTTTCGCGTACTTTTCCTGCAATATAATACCTCACATTCTCCTTGTAAATACCTTTATTACCAACTCGTTACATATTTCTTCAGAGACGACTACTTAAATTCCAGATAGTCAATTCCTAATTCCTAATTCCTAATTGCCTATATGTGCCCATCCTGATCATCCTTCATCATTATGTGCATCCTGTGAATCAAAAACGGGCCGAAGCCCGTTGATAATGCAAAACACGTATAAATAAACGCGAAAAATAGTGTAGGCGTTATTCCTATTCCTCTTCTTCCACTTCAATAATCACACGTCGTTTCTCACCTTCATCGTTCTCGAACAGGATCTCGATGGACTTGCCCATGTCGCCGCCTGTTCCGGAATCCTGCTGGAAGTTTGGCACATTCGCAGGATCACTTTCAGCTTCAATCAGGCGTCCATCGGAATACGCGGTGCCACGTCTTCCGGCAGCAACCTCGATCACCTGCTGGTTGTCTTTGCGCTTCAGTTCAACAACACCTTCAAGCGTGACAATCCGAGTGTCGCCGGTAGAACGTACCAGCGAAACGAACTCGGTCCCTTTCACAGTAGCGACAGCCAAAGGCGATTCCACCTGGATATACCCCTTCGGTTGGCGTGCGCTTACGAACAGCTCACCGACCGTCTGCCCGATCTTCTTTGACAGGTTGAAGTCGGCGTTTCTCTCGGCATTCAAGGTAATTTCTGTCTTCGGGCGAACCTTCAGTTCTGTTTTATCATCAGTAAAAACAATCGAAGCGAAGCCATCCGGGCCGGTACGGACAATGTCGCCATCCTTGAAAACGACACCGAACTTCAACGGTTTCCAGTCTGTCTGGACGGTTCTGAATTCAACAGTTCCTTTTACGGACATGGTGACTGCGATTGATTCCTTCTCATCGTCCGCCAATGACACTCCAAGAATCAGGGTTATCCCAACCAGAAGCGTCCATGCGAAAATGTTCTTTACGTTGCTCATGTCTGCCTCCGATGGTTATTCCGCGACAATGCGGACCTGTTTAATGCTGATGTTGTTTTGTTGCAGGTAGGACACCAACTGGCTGATGGTCTGTCCGCCTATCCCCTCGACAACAATATCCTTATGATTGTAACCTCGGAGGTCAATCATGAGAGTGGAGATCTGTTCGTATGTCAACACTGTGGACAGGATATCAAATACGGGGTCGTTCACGATTTGTCGCGGCCCATTCTCTTGCGCGGCTCGTTCACGTCTTCCTGTTTCAGAACCGGTCTGGCTTCCTTCCGACTGTCCACCGACACGTTCCTCACCAGCTCCGCCAGCTTCGCCACCCTCATCATCATCGCCACCTCGACGGCCCGGCCCGCCACCGCCGTGGGCCACTCCACCACCACGACCACGCTCGCCGGCATAGTAAAAACAAGCTGGCTCAGACTCAAGGAAGCCCCCATCGAAATCACCTTCAACACGCACGCTCCAACAAATCCGTGTCGGTTCATCCGGGTTGAAATTGGAACGGTTCAGCATATGGGAACTGGCAGCATGTGGCTGTCCCGAGTATAAACGGTTTCGCGGATTTTCGAGCGCAGCTTCAGGATCTTCATTTTCTGCACAACGGGCAATCCTGATTTCCCAGTCTTGACGCTGGCTTTGAAATCCCGCATAATTCCATTCAAAGATAATCGGCAGATTGTAAACACTGGCGCCGTCAATCGGCGAGACAAGTTGCATCAACGGACGTCCACCGGTCTCACCAAACTGGAACCAGGAAATGTCCGAAGCATATTTCAGCTCATTGCCCGGCAGAGCTGAGGGTACTTCAACTTCAACCATCCAGTAATACGTGTGTCCCACCTCAAGCGGTCGTTCTCTATTGCTCATATGGGAATAAAAGTTTGACAATGTTGAGGTTGGCGACCCTTCGAAAATGGTATTCAGACTGTTCCTGTCCTCGATCACCGTGGCGCCATCCGCGTTGGGCTCGCCTTCCACCAGGTAGAACATCCAGTTTGCTGCTGTTGTGGCGCCGCCATTCCATTCCCATGAGAACAGAATCGGCAGATCCGGAATACTCTCGGCATTTGCAGGCGACATCAACTGCGGCGGGCTGGGATTGTACACTTCAACAGTCTGGGAATATGCGGCAAGCGGTGTGCCATCAAGTGTATGAACAAACAGGCTGATCACCAGGGAGGATCGAATCATGTTTCCATCTTCGATCAAACCTATTATATCCGATGTCTCCGCATAATAGGTTTGGGTATAATCGGTGAAAAACCAGTCAGAATCCTGGAGAAGATAGAACTCGTCATTTTCCAGGTAACCGTTATTAGTCCCATCCATCCACTGCCCAAGGGTGAAAGGGTGCTCTGCACTGGACACAAATCGAATCAGGGTTTCTGCGCCAAGCTGTTCAACAATTTCAATTACAACAGGTGTATCACGCAGATCATCGGTAGCCTTGATTTCCACAAAAAAGAACTCGTTCATGTCTTCCAGGCCAATTTCGGTGTTTTCATCAATCACTTCACGATCAATGATATCACCAATTGGTAAAACCTGAAAGTTGGGAACCAGGTAACCTATCCTGGCTGTAATTCCCGCCCACGACTGCTGGGATAATGCAAAAAACAGCAGTGTAGCCAAAACTGAATGTACAATTCTGCTCTTCATAACCGGTTCCCCTCCGACTGCCGTATCTTGTGGAAGATAATATAGTTGATAACGCTTGAAAATACGTGTTGCAACTCACCGGAAATTTATTTTCTGGTGCCGTTATTAAAACTCGGCTTGAATAAACGGTTTCACAGGAATGAGAGCACTACGCCTGGGGATTACCGGACTCAATGCAATGGTCAGTGTCTGTTTTTGTGCACTGGGGCACTCGCAAGGTGTATCAAAATGAACACGCTTCATCCTTGTGCTTAAATATTAACATGTTACAACGTAGAGCCGATTTTTCTATCGTATTGAGAATTATATGAACAACCGAGTTTTTTTTTGGAGAGGACTCGAAAAAGCCCATTATTGCTCTTATATTCCTGAGTTGGGTAACTGGAGGGTGCCAGGACGAGCAAAAAGGGAATGATCAGTGCAGCTTCCTAAGCTACATTCAGTGCCATGGGTTTCTGTTATTCGGACTTTTCCGGGCTTTTGTCAGTAGCTCGAGGAGGGGTCCGTTTTCTTTTTCCCATTGTTCGTCCGGTACAAGAACTGTGAACAAGCACGAGGCGCGACGTGAAATTTTTGTTCATCCTGTTGCTGTGTTTCACCATGGTCTTTCCTGCCTTGGCAGCTCAGCCAACCCTTGGTTGGTCACAGACCTATGGGGGTGAGACCGATGATTATTGTTACGATGTACATCCTGCCTACGACTATGGTTTCATGCTTGCCGGGAAATCGATAAATCCCGACAACGGAGACCTGGACTTTCTGCTGGTCCGAACGAATGCTGATGGCTCTCAGCGCTGGCTGAAGCGCTATGGCGGTTCTCTGGACGAGTGGTGCCACACAGTCGAGTATATACCCGAAAGCAACGGGTGGATATGTGCTGGATTTACAGAGTCTTATGGCCCAGGCACACGTGCTGCGTATTTTGTTCGTATCGCAGCCAACGGTGACACGCTCTGGACACGCACTTACGGTGGCGCCGGTCGTGATGTCATCAAGAGCATCAAACAGACAGCAGATGGTGGCTTTGTCGCCGTTGGATCGAGCAATTCGTTCAACGATGACGGCTATGACGAAACCTACGTTGTTCGCCTGGAAGCCGATGGCGATACACTGTGGACCAATACCTTTTTCCAGGCGGACTGGGGCAACGATATCGTTGAAACATCCGATGGGAATTTCATCATCGCCGGTGGCGGATACCAGGGTATTGTCTCGATCAAAGTCAACAGCTCCGGCTATCTTCAGTATGCTGAAAGCTTCTCCGGCAATTACAGCCAGGATGCTGGCGGCATCACCATACTTCCTTCCGGTGACGTTTTCATCGGCGGTTACGCTGCCAATTACGGGGACAATCCCGGCAGCATGTATGGTCTGAAGCTGACCGAAACCAGCGGTGACAGTATCTGGACCCGTGCACGTGGTGGAGCATATAACGAAGTTTGTTATGACGCCTTGTACTCGGTAAATGATGACACCTATGTACTGGCCGGCTATACCACATCCAGTGGGCAGACAGAAACGGATCCTACACCTTACCTGCTGGCTTTCAGCTCCAACGGTAATGTGGCCTGGACAGGGCGATACGACACAGACAATCCGACGGAATGCCGTGCAGTCAGTCGTGGTCCGGAATACAGCTATATCCTCGGTTGCACGACCTATGGCGACTCGGATGCGGACATGATGCTCATGTATCTCGAGCCTGATGAAACTGGAATCGAGAACGATGTCGACGGCGAACTTCCCAACGCTTTTGACTTGAGCAATGCATATCCAAACCCGTTCAACGCTACAACACGTCTTTCACTGACCCTGCCGCAAGCTGGCCAGGTTCAGGTTGTGGCCTTCAACATTCTCGGCAGTGAAGTTGCTTCCTTAGCCGATGGTCATTTCGAAGCAGGCAGGCATAATCTTGTACTCAACGCAAATCATCTTCCAAGCGGGATATACTATATCCAGGCTAAGACGTCGTTTGGATCGATGACCCGAAAAGTACACCTGCTGAAGTAGTGGATATTGAGTAAGACCCGTTCATCATTTTATGAACGTAGCTGTGTGGAGGAACGCGATGACGAGGACGCTAACACTTACTGGCATATTGCTCATCCTATTGACTGTCGGCGCTGTTGCGCAACCGAACTATTCCGTACTCGACAAGCCGGCACGCGACATTCTTTCTGACGCGAAGCCCGGTGACATTGTCCATATGGTTGTCTTCATGGCAGAACAGCCTGACCGAGCAAAACTGGAAGATATGGTTCGTGGCTTGCCACGGAATGCAAGAAGCGAAGTTGTCTGGAACGAGATTGATAATCTCGCACGGAGAACGCAAGGCGACTTGCTCGATTTCATCGATAAAATGGATGAAAACGGCAATGTTGAGCGATACAACACACTTCGTATTTGTAACGGTATCCTGCTTTGGGCTACCCCCGAGGTTATTGAAGCTGTTTCCTATCGTGATGACATTGCCTGGATCCATGGCGATTACCTGAAGCCTCTCGCTGACTGGGATCCTACGCCTGTCGCCCTGGATGAACTTGACGAGTATACCTGGTCAGTCGATCTGCTCGGTGCGCCTATGCTCTGGGATTTTGGATGGACCGGTGAAGGTGTACTGGTTGCTGTGATTGATGGCGGCGTGGACTACAATCATGCAGACTTGGCTGATCATCTGTGGGACGGTGGCGAAGACTTCCCGAACCACGGTTATAATTTTGCCGACGACAACGACGACCCGATGGACACCAATGGTCATGGTACCCATGTATCCGGCATTATTTGCGGTGACGGTACTGGCGGAATTCAAACAGGTATTGCGCCAGACGCTACCCTGATGTGCCTGAAGGTACAGACTTCGACTGCCGTTGAAGGTTATGAAGCCACGATGTGGGCCGCGATGGATATGTGCATCGAGCAGGGTGTCGATGTCATGAATATGTCGCTCGGCATGCTTCATATCTGGGAACCGGCTGACAGCGCCTGGCGCGCCAACTTTGAAATCATGGATATCGCCGGTATTGCCAGTTGTGTTGCCGCGGGGAACGAAGGCGCTTCCTTCGCCCCCCCGACAAGCATCCGGGTACCAGCCACATGTCCCTCACCATGGCGAAGCCCGTTTGAGGTTGAGGAAGGAACTCGCGGGGGCGTGATTGCCGTTGGTGCGACGAATGAAGAAGACCTCATGTACTACAATTCCAGCAGAGGCCCGGTCACCTGGCAGGATATTCCTGATTTCCTGGATTATCTGTACGATGAGGAGCATGTAGGCCTGATCCGACCGGATGTATCAGCGCCTGGATTTAATATCACCTCGCTGGATCTCGATAGTGGTTATGTTGCCTATTCGGGAACCTCCATGGCCAGCCCGTCAGTGGCCGGCACCATTGCCCTGATGCTGTCGCTCGCACCGGAACTGACCACGATCCAGATCGACTCGCTGTTACAGACAACAGCTATTGATTATGGTGACTCAGGGAAGGATAACGATTACGGCTCTGGTCGAATTGATCCCCTTGCAGTTATGATGGCTTGTCCGAACAACTGGGGCGATGTCGTCGGCACAGTACGCAACGCAAACACAGATGCCATTATACCGAATGTGGCGGTCAACCTGGTGCTTACCCTTGAAGCCGGGCTTGATACATTTGTCGTGGTAGCGGATTCAATGGGTGAGTTCACTTTCCCCATGCCCAGTGGCACTCATAGCGCTTTCGCGGATTATCCACCATATGCGCATGCAGAACTAACCGGGATCGAAGTTTCGGCAGGCGAAACAACGTATTTTAATATGCTATTGCCAATCGGTTTGTTCTCTCCAACACCGGATACGTTGGAAGCGACTGTATCATCAACGTCACCGGAAGAGTTTACCATTACCGTACTCAACGACGGAACGGCCAGTATTGATGTTATGGTTGAAATTGAACCGGCAATTGCTGATTCAGACCTGACCGAGTTCATGGATGAGCATTATTCCATGTCGATTACAGATATTATCGCTGATAATGCTGTACAGGGTATTGAATCGGTTGGTCAATACTTGTACGTAACAGGAAGCAACAACTACACAAATCCCAACTATATTTATAAAATCACCAATGACGGTGAGTACATTCAGTCCTTTGAACAACCCGGATCGAACCTGCCTGGCGCCAATGCCACAGGTATGAGAGATCTTGCCTATGATGGGACATACCTGTACGGCAGCTACGACCACAGAATTATGGTCATGGATCCGGAAAACTGCAATTTGGTCCGCACGATTGACGGCCCATTTGACCGTCATCCCGCATTAGCCTTTGATCCTACTAACGGGTTGCTCTGGGTAACTGCCGGCGGTCAGGATATGGTTGGTCTGAACCCTGAAACCGGTGAAGAGGTGGCAAGGTTTGAATGCGGCTTGTTCGTCAGCGGCCTGGTATACAATCCGCTCGGTGAAGATGGGAACACAATGCTGCTGGCAGGCCAGACGCTGAACGGAACCCCCCTGGATCTGTACACTGTCAATCCGGATAGCCAACGTGTTGAGTACTACCTTGAAGTTCCCGGTGTTGCGAACGAAGCGTTAAAGGGAATCGGTGTCGTTCCAATTTATGACACCTACTATTCTGTACTAACCTGTCTGTTGCAACATCCCACCGGCGACCGTGTTGCCGGGTTCGAACTCCAGACATACGTTCCGTTTGCTGAGTATACGCCTCAAGAGTTCACGATCGGCCCGGATGAAACTCAGGACATTACCGTGACCCTCGATTATGTCGGTTATGATAATGGCGTCTATGCAGCCAACCTCATCGCCACTCACAACACGCTTGAGGAAGTTACCGTCATGCCGGTTCTAATGACTGTAGCTGTTGGCGTAGAGTTTGAGGATGATCAGGTTGAGCTTCCGAATGAATTCGCTCTGCATGCGCCGTACCCGAATCCATTCAACAGCACAACGGTCGTTGGCTTTGACCTGCCGCGCAACGAAGTCGTTTCGCTGATTATTTACGATGTGCTGGGACGCGAAGTGGCCAACCTGGCGCATCAGCAGTTTACAGCGGGAACGCATAAGCTTTCCTTCAACGGAGCTCGTCTTGCCAGTGGCATGTACTTCGTACGCATGAAGACTGACAATGGATTCGTTCAGTCACGAAAGATGCTGCTTCTGAAGTAAGTACACACTTCAGAGTTCTTGATATTCCCACAGAACACCCTGCTTTACGCGGGGTGTTCTGTTTCTGTTAGTTCTCCTGATTCTCATTGCACGACCGGTACTTTCGCAGTTTTAATCCTTTGCAGTATATGTACCTCACCTGTCCAGCCTTACCTTACCTGATGTTTGTTGCAGGTTGAAACTCATGGTATAGGGTAACAGGGGGGATCCATGAAACAAGCAACCGGGAACCATGATTGGAAAAGTATCTTTGGTGGTTCACTTGGCAATGTTCTGGAATGGTATGATTTCGCTGTCTATGGCTATTTTGCACCTGTAATTGCCCTGCAGTTTTTCCCCGAAGAAGATAAACTGGCCGGATTAATTGCTGCATTTGGTGTGTTCGCTATCGGGTATTTTGCACGTCCGATCGGCGGTATCGTTTTCGGAAATATCGGTGACAGGTTTGGTAGAAAAAGAGCGCTCCAGCTCTCTGTTATGATGATGGCAGTTCCTACCACCCTGCTTGGTTTGTTGCCCACGCATGACCAGATTGGCGTGACTGCGGCGTTTCTACTGGTCCTTTTGCGTCTCTTGCAAGGTCTCTCTGTAGGTGGCGAGTTTATCGGATCCATCTCTTTCCTTACCGAAATCGCTCCCCCGGGAAAGCGTGGTTTTTACGGTAGCTGGACAACCTTCAGTTCGATAGGCGGTGTCATGCTGGGAAGCGCTGTAGCAGCAATCGCACATGGCCTGTTTTCGGACAGCTTTTTACATACCTGGGGCTGGCGCATTCCCTTTTTAGCCGGTTTTGGTATCGGGGGTTTCGCCCTGTGGATGCGAAAAGGCCTGCATGAGACACCTGCGTTTGAAAATCTCAAGAAGCAGGAAGCGATTCGCGACAATCCGCTGGTTGACGCTATAAAACACCATCCCTTTACCATATTACATGTAATGGCGCTCGTTCTTCTGTTGGGCGCGGGATTCTATACTTTGTTCGTGTGGTGGCCCACCTATCTCACGAAGATCGTATCTCCTGCTGTTCCACACGCACTTACGGCAAATACAATCTCCATGGCTGTCATGATGATCCTGATTCCATTGGCCGGATTATGGGCGGATCGTATGGGGATCAAAAAAATGCTGGTGATGTCCCTTGCCGCTTTTGCCATATTGACCTTGCAACTCTTCCGGCTTGCAGACTATGGTGTTTTTGCGTGGGCTCTGGGCGCACAACTGATCTTTGCCGTTATCATGAGTATGGTTCAGGCGACCATTCCTGCCGCCATGGTCAACATGTTTCCCGCACGGACACGCTACAGTGGCATTGGCATCGGCTATAACCTGGGACTGGCGATCTTCGGTGGAACTGCACCGCTGGTGTGTACCTGGTTGATCAAGCAGACCGGGAATATCCTGACACCAGCATGGTACATTACAGCCCTGGCCATTGTCAGCCTCATCGCCGCTTCGTTCACAAAGAAGACGGAATAACGGCCCTGTAAATATGCGATGGTTATAAAAGCAGAAAGAATTTTGAAAAGCAGCACACAGTGGATTGGATTGCCATACAGCCAGACTCTGGTGGAACTTAATAGCTTGAATTTCTTCCAAATGTTTGAGCTTTTTCAATCAGGATGATGTACTTTTAGCTATTGGCCAATATTTGGTAGACGCCCATGAGCGGATCAGACAATTCGGCTTTCACTACATCCCAGCAAAACGAGGGCGAGCAATTTCGTTCGCTGTTCAAGGAAATCCCTCTGCCTGCCTTTATCTTCAAAAAAATCGACCAACGCTACATCCTGAAAGAATTCAACAAAAGGGCTGAAACTGTAACGAATAATCGCGTTCAAAAAATGGTAGATGAACCAGCAGAGAAGCTGTATCCGAATATGCAGGACTTGCTGACAGATCTTGAAGAGTGTTATAAAACCCACGCCCAGGTACGCCGCGAGGTTCATTACACAAGTCCCAGTACAGGCATTGAAGTTGACCTCATCCTGTCGTATTCTTTTGTCGAGCCGGCTTATGTGTGCATGTATACAATGGACATTACCCCAATTAAGCGACGCGAAGAGGCAGAAGCGCTCATCGAACAGATTCAAGCAATTCAAGAACTTGCGGCAACCATAGCCCATGAGTTTAACAACCCTGTTGCAACGATTCACGCTGCCGTGGATCTCCTGCTGAAAAACACACATGTAGAACCGGATTTATTAAAAAAACTGACAATCATTCACGAACAGGTTATCAGGATGGAATTGCTGGTAAAGCAGCTTCTTGAAGTGCATGAGTTAAAACGGAAAGACTACGCTGAAGGAGTCAAGATCCTGGATCTTGGGGCATCTTCAAAAAACAAATGATCTAAACGCGGTAAAGTAACGAGGGCACATGAATACACAGACGATCCCCTTGAGAAGCCTTGCGATACGACTTCTCCCCCTTCTTGTTTTCGTGCTGTTGGTATCCCAGGGATGCACGTTGATAGGGTTTCACAGTGGCCGTGCAATTGACAACATGGACCACTCGAAAGAGCTTGTTCCTGCCGAGAAGGTTGAATCCGCTTATCACACCGGTGACGCTGTCACTGTCTGGTTGACCAATGGGGATTACTGCAACGGAATCCTGTGCGCAAATCATGCTGGTGATTCCGTAGAACTTGAAATGATCGGATCCGCGTCCAATACGTTCAGACGCATCATTCCCTTCAGCGATATCAAGTATATCACCCAGGGAACCGAATACAAATCAGGAACTGTTTTCCTTATGCTGCTTGGCGCCATTATCGATACAGCGATTATCGTTGCTATCCTCTGAGTCCCCAGAGGTCCACAATATCTGCTAGAGGACCGATTCACATGTACCGATCCATTAGCGCACCAGAATCACTTTCGAGGTGACAACCGCGCCTTCGCATTCCCCCTGTATAAAGTAGGTGCCGGAACTCTGATTCCGCATCTCTACCGGTAGCAGGTGGTATCCCTCAGAATAGTTCTGTTCCGCTAGTTCGAGTGCGGATCGCCCCAGGATATCAAATACCCTGAACCGCGCAACCCCGGAATGGGGCAGGAAAAACTCAACAACCGTCGTGGAATTGAACGGATTTGGCGAAACACGTGTCAATGAAAATTCACTGGGAAGAGGAATTGCATCGTGCTCCAGATCCCCGACGCCCGCCAGGAGGGTGACGAAACTGAATGTATCCGACCACGTTCCCTCTGTATTAGCATCCGTAGCATAAACGGCCCAGAAGTATTCCTGTTCTTCCTGCAAATTCGTGATCCCTCTTCGGTAGCATAGCAGCGAATCCACTACCAGCCATGCCGTTTCCAATGTCTGCAGAGTATCCAGCCAGACATTGTAGTATGGAGTGTCTCCTGGGTTGGGATCAATTGCTGGTTCCCATTCCAATATTACAAATTCCGGTTCAACGCTGCAGCCATTCCCCGGCGAAACGGGATATGCTGGATAAGGTGCTACTGTTAGATCAATCACAAACCAGAAACCGGAACTGTTCCCCTCCATCCATCTGGATTTCCCCATATACTCATCAAAAGCGCGTACACGCCAATAAACCGTATCGCCATCTGCAAACGGTATAACCGTGTCACCGTCACGAAATGCGCTGATTGAAAAAGTTGTCGTGGCTAGTTCAACCAAAGCGGTTGACTCTTCAGGATAGTCACCCCGGTTTGACCATTCAAGGAAATAACAAGGATCAGGTGTTACAGGGCAAAACGTAGTGGTTTCCCAGGCAAGCTGAACAGTGTCATTATAAACAATTCCACGCCTTTGCGGATAATCTAAATAGAATGAAAACAAATAGGGATCAGACAGATTTATCCAGGTACTGATTTTCTCGCTGATTGAAGCAGCAGCGATGACATCCGGCATATAATCATCGTCTATATCAGCAATGGAAACATGTACAGCACCAAAAAAAGAGTCTACGAGTACTGACTCCGTAAACGTCATATTGCCATTATTTTCATATAGCTTGACATATCCGGCTTCCTGCGCAGTAGCTACAATATCAACATCACCATCCCAATCCAGATCTGCTGCATCAATCCCCCAAGCCGTGGTCAATTCATCATCAATGACATTTTCGGTAAAACTGCATTCTCCATTATTCGTATAGCAGTAAAGCGCATTTCCTTCCGATGTTGTTGCAAGTATATCCATATCGCCATCAGAATCCATGTCCTTCACCGCAATGTTTGCAGGATTATCCACCTGTTCCACAATTACATGGTTAGCAAAAATCATCAGTCCATCGTTTTCCCACCATTCAATCGTTCCATCTTCCCCGAACGTCGCAACAATATCATTGTCGCCATCCTGGTCCAGATCACATGCCAGTATCTCATGTGATTGTGGGAATTGTATTTCAATCAGGCTAGGTTCAAAATGGTCGTTGGAATTTTCAAAGCAGTACAGGAAAGCGTCTTCCTCATTGTACGAAGCAATGGCGATTATATCCTGGTCGCCATCATTATCCATATCTGCGACATCCAGACATAATACATTATTGCAATCCAATAGAGAGTGATTTACATATTCATTGTTTCCTATACACTCCATCCATTGAATGCTCGGGTTATAATCCCCCATCGCGACAACCAAATCCGGTAATTCGTCACCATTCATATCATCAACTACTATTTCCCCTCGCGCATCCCCCTCATCAAGGATACTGTAGTGATAGTAAAAGGTATCATTTCCCTGCCCTGGGTAAACAAGGGTACCATATTCTGTGCTTCTTGCAATAATATCCTGATCACCATCCCCATCTACATCCGCGACAGTAACGTATTGTAATCCTTCGATTGTATCTCTTACGACATGTTCCAGGAATGGAATTTCAGCGTTGACCTGAGAGGTAAGGACAGCAGAAAGAAGCAGGCAGAAGCAAAATCGATGTAACCTCATACAACCCTCCTTTTCTTGTTATTTCTAAACTAATGATTTTGGTTTCATTCTACAACAATATTTCCCAGACAAATGCAAAAACCCCATAGCGCAAAGCGCTATGGGGCTCCATCAAAAAACCTCGGCAGCGACCTACTCTCCCACAAGGTGGCCCAAGCAGTACCATCGGCGCGGTAGAGCTTAACTACTCTGTTCGGAATGGGAAGAGGTGTTTCCTCTACGCTATGGCTGCCGAAGAAACTTTATCGCGGACTGACGCAAAGCGTACAGCCAGCTAAAAATTTCAAGCGGTCGTCAAGATACAACGGTGGTACAAAATTTCTACAACTTCCAGTGCTTCATCTGTTCTTGCTTGTGATCGAGAAAAAACAGAATCGGCAAGTCTCACGGCGGATTAGTACAGCTCGGCTGAACATGTTACCATGCGTACACCTGCTGCCTATCAACGTCCTAGTCTCGAACGCGCCTTAAGTCCTTACGGAAGCGTGACCTAATCTTGGAGTCGGTTTCGCACTTAGATGCTTTCAGCGCTTATCCGTTCCGAACATAGCTACCCAGCGGTGCCACTGGCGTGACAACTGGTACACCAGAGGTTCGTCCGTTCCGGTCCTCTCGTACTGGGAACAGATCTCCTCAAGTCACGTACGCCCACGGCGGATAGGGACCGAACTGTCTCACGACGTTCTAAACCCAGCTCGCGTGCCGCTTTAATTGGCGAACAGCCAAACCCTTGGGACCTTCTCCAGCCCCAGGATGCGACGGGCCGACATCGAGGTGCCAAACCTCCCCGTCGATGTGAACTCTTGGGGGAGATAAGCCTGTTATCCCCGGGGTACCTTTTATCCGTTGAGCGACGGCATTTCCATCCACAACCGCCGGATCACTAAGCCCTGCTTTCGCACCTGCTCGTCTTGTCTGACTCGCAGTTAAGCTCCCTTATGCCTTTACACTCTTCGCATGATTACCGACCATGCTGAGGGAACCTTAGGGCGCCTCCGTTACATTTTTGGAGGCGACCGCCCCAGTCAAACTACCCGCCTGACAATGTCCCCAACCCGGATAACGGGTCAGGTTAGAATCCCAACAGTACAAGGGTGGTATTTCAAGGTTGACTCCACGAACACTAGCGTGCCCGCTTCAAAGTCTCCCACCTATCCTACACATGTAAAGCTAAAATTCAATATCAGGTTGTAGTAAAGGTCCACGGGGTCTTTCCGTCCGGCCGCGGGTACCCGGCATCTTCACCGAGAATTCAATTTCACCGAGTCCGTGGTTGAGACAGTGCCCAAATCGTTACACCATTCGTGCAGGTCGGAACTTACCCGACAAGGAATTTCGCTACCTTAGGACCGTTATAGTTACGGCCGCCGTTTACTGGGGCTTCGGTTCACTGCTTCGCTTACGCTAACAATTCCCCTTAACCTTCCAGCACCGGGCAGGTGTCAGACCCTATACGTCGTCTTACGACTTAGCAGAGTCCTGTGTTTTTAGTAAACAGTCGCTTGGGCCTCTTCGCTGCGACCTCCTCTTTTTGACCAGAGGAGGCGCTCCTTATCCCGAAGTTACGGAGCAATTTTGCCGAGTTCCTTAACCACGGTTCTCTCGAGCACCTTAGGATACTCTCCCCACCTACCTGTGTCGGTTTACGGTACGGTCGGCGACAGAACTTCCATAGAGGTTTTTCTTGGCAGCAGGATTAGGGCCTGTTTATGCCTTACGGCTCCCATTCGGGTTTCAGAATTGCCAGAGCGGATTTGCCTACCCTGACTCCCTACGCCCTTAGACCACGATCCAACACGTGGCAGGCCTTTCACTTCTGCGTCACCCCATAGGTATAACGCGCTGTCACCGGTACAGGAATATTGACCTGTTTCCCATCGCCTACGCCTTTCGGCCTCGGCTTAGGGGCCGACTAACCCTCAGCAGACGAACTTTACTGAGGAAACCTTGGGTTTTCGGTGAACGGGTTTCTCACCCGTTTTATCGTTACTCATGCCAGCATAGTCTTTTCCGTGTCCTCCAGCATACCTCACAGTACACCTTCAGCGGTAAACGGAATGCTCCCCTACCATTCTTACGAATCCGTGGCTTCGGTGGCGATTTTAGTCCCGAGAATTTTGGGCGCAAAACTACTTGACTGGTGAGCTATTACGCACTCTTTAAAGGAATGGCTGCTTCTAAGCCAACCTCCCAGTTGTCTGCGCGGTTCCACATCCTTTCATCACTTAAATCGCACTTAGGGACCTTAGCCGTCGGTCTGGGTTCTTTCCCTCTCGGCTACGAAACTTATCTCACGTAGCCTCACTCCCGTGAAACATACTACCGGCATTCGGAGTTTGACAGGGGTTGGTAACCTTGTGGGGCCCCTAGCCCTATCAGTGCTCTACCTCCGGTAGACTATCACGAGGCTGTTCCTAAAAACATTTCGGGGAGTACGAGCTATCTCCGGGTTTGATTGGCCTTTCACCCCTATCCACAGCTCATCCAAACACTTTTCAACGTGTATTGGTTCGGTCCTCCACGTAGTTTTACCTACGCTTCAACCTGGCCATGGATAGATCACCCGGTTTCGCGTCTGCCGCCTGTAACTGAACGCCCTGTTCAGACTCGCTTTCGCTACGGCTCGGTGGCTGAACCACTTAACCTTGCTACAGACGAGCAACTCGCTGGCCCATTATGCGAAAGGTACGCGGTCACTCCACGAAGGAGCTCCCACTGCTTGTAAGCACGAGGTTTCAGGTACTATTTCACTCCCCGCCAGGGGTACTTTTCACCTTTCCCTCACGGTACTGGTACGCTATCGGTCTCCGGAGAGTATTTAGCCTTGGCGGATGGTCCCGCCAGATTCACACAGGGTTCCACGTGTCCCGTGCTACTTGGGAGATCTACGGGAGGTTGAGCTATTTCGCCTACAGGACTATCACCCTCTATGGTTCGTCTTTCCAGGACGATTCGGCTATAACGCAACTTTGTAACTCCCTGGCCAGATACGGCTGACCTGTAAATTCCCGCAACCCCAATGACGCAACACCCGTACGTTTACACGCCATCGGTTTAGGCTAGTCCCCGTTCGCTCGCCGCTACTTGGGGAATCACTGTTGTTTTCTTTTCCTCTGGTTACTTAGATGTTTCAGTTCACCAGGTTGGCCTCTCTCACCCTATGTGTTCAGGTGAGGATGACTGGACATGACTCCAGCCGGGTTGTCCCATTCGGGGATCGCCGGATCTAAGGATGTTTGCTCCTCACCGACGCTTATCGCAGCTTACCACGCCCTTCATCGCCTTCCGGAGCCTAGGCATCCACCTCGTGCCCTTAGTAACTTGACCAAAACTTGCTTTTTACCGATCACAAACAAGGACAGATGGTGCTTCTAGAACTCTTGTACTCTTTCTTTTACGTACTGACTCGGTGCATACCAATCGAATGGTATACCCGTGTCCGTGACCTTGACGACTCGCTTGTCAAAGAACAAATTTCGTGGAGCGTGCCGGTCTCGAACCGGCGACCTCCGGCTTGCAAAGCCGGCGCTCTCCCAACTGAGCTAACGCCCCAGTGTGGTAAGCGGTCGGCCTTACATTCCCAGCGTGAAAGCGGACTCGAACTGCCCTGCCCGCCCCACATGAGGTGGGCCTGACAAGAATCGAACTTGTGACCTCACGCTTATCAGGCGTGCGCTCTAACCAACTGAGCTACAGGCCCAACCAAAATCCCGGCCCCGAGGGCCGGGATTTTAATAGACTTAAAAAGCGTACATGTCTTAGTGCATTTCGACCTTCGGCAGTGAACTCCTGACTATATCAGTGCAATGTGTTTCGTGATTCGGCAGTGTCGCTCCAAATCATCCTACATATCGCAGTCAGGTATGCCTGCTCCTTAGAAAGGAGGTGATCCAGCCGCACGTTCCCGTACGGCTACCTTGTTACGACTTCACCCCAGTCATCGAGTTTACCTTCGGCGGCCCTATTGATGAACCGACTTCGGGTACTCCCGACTCCCATGGTGTGACGGGCGGTGTGTACAAGGCCCGGGAACGTATTCACCGTAGCGTGCTGATCTACGATTACTAGCGATTCCGACTTCATGCACTCGAGTTGCAGAGTGCAATCCGAACTGAGGATGGTTTTGTGGGATTGGCTCCACCTCGCGGTATTGCGACCCTCTGTACCATCCATTGTAGCACGTGTGTAGCCCTGGACGTAAGGGCCATGAGGACTTGACGTCATCCCCGCCTTCCTCCAGCTTAACGCCGGCAGTCCCGCTAGAGTGCCCAGCATAACCTGATGGCAACTAACGGCAAGGGTTGCGCTCGTTGCAGGACTTAACCCAACATCTCACGACACGAGCTGACGACAGCCATGCAGCACCTCTACAAAGGTCCCGAAGGAGGCCTCCCTTTCAGGAGGTTTCCTTTGCAGTTCAAGCCCAGGTAAGGTTCTTCGCGTTGCATCGAATTAAACCACATGCTCCACCGCTTGTGCGGGCCCCCGTCAATTCCTTTGAGTTTCAACCTTGCGATCGTACTCCCCAGGCGGGACACTTAACGCGTTTGCTACGACACTGGGAGGGTCGAATCTCCCAACATCTAGTGTCCATCGTTTACGGCGTGGACTACCAGGGTATCTAATCCTGTTTGCTCCCCACGCTTTCGCATCTCAGCGTCAGTTTCGGGCCAGAAAGCCGCCTTCGCCACCGGTGTTCTTCCAGATATCTACGCATTCCACCGCTACACCTGGAATTCCGCTTTCCTCTACCGAACTCAAGAAATGTAGTTTCAAAGGCAATTCCGGAGTTGAGCCCCGGGCTTACACCTCTGACTTACATTCCCGCCTACATGCTCTTTACGCCCAGTGAATCCGGACAACGCTTGCTCCCCCCGTATTACCGCGGCTGCTGGCACGGAGTTAGCCGGAGCTTTCTCTGGAGGTACCGTCGCTCCCTGGCAAAACCAAGGCACTCGTCCCTCCTAACAGTGGTTTACACCCGCAAGGGCTTCATCCCACACGCGGCGTGGCTGCGTCAGACTTTCGTCCATTGCGCAATATTCCTCACTGCTGCCTCCCGTAGGAGTCTGGGCCGTATCTCAGTCCCAGTGTGGCTGATCATCCTCTCAGACCAGCTATCCATCGTAGCCATGGTAGGCCATTACCCCACCATCTAGCTAATGGAACGCAGGCTCATCCTAAGGCGATAAATCTTTCTTCCCACAATCATGCGATTAAAGGAAGATATGCGGTATTAGCCCGTCTTTCGACGGGTTGTCCCCCACCTTAGGGCAGATTGCCTACGCGTTACTCACCCGTTCGCCGCTGTACTCACCTTCCGAAGATGGCTTTCTCGCTCGACTTGCATGTGTTAGGCCCGCCGCTAGCGTTCGTCCTGAGCCAGGATCAAACTCTCCGTTGTCTAGAATTGACACACTTATGTTTGATGACTATACCACCACGGAGTGTAATGGTTAGTCACCCGCACGTCGACATGTACGCTTGTCAAAGATCAATCTCAAAAATGAAGAAAAAAAACTCGCAACTCAATCCGGTCAGAAACGACCTGCTTAAACATCTAACCGTTTCGTTGCGCGTCCCCGATGATACCGCTCTGCAACCCCTCTTGTCAAGAGGCATTCGAGCACTTTCTCTTAGGACTCTGTTTCCCGTTCTCTTCAGCCTGTCAAATCAGCCCTAAAAAATGGACCGCCTTATTACTGCACCAGGCAGCCCCTGTAGACCCTGAGGGTAACACTCAATCACCCCGTCTGTCAAGAGGCACTTGAGCACTTTCTTAGAACCGTGTGAGTCGGCTATTTGAAACTTGTTAAAAGAGCCCTAAAAAAAGCCAGCTGCCTAATACTGCACCAGGCAGCCCGCTGTGACACCAATGGTAAAAAGATCAGAATAAGAAGTCAATACCTTGAGAGCTTTTTCCTGGAGCCCTCTCCGCAAAGCCAACAACCACGCCAGCTTCACGGAACCAGTCGAGTCCTACTTCTCTTCTTCAGACTCTTCAGTATTCTCATCGTCATCTGCCGACGAGGACACCGCTTCCACCATCTCAACCACTTCTACCGGTTCGCCCGGAGCTTCCACTTCTTCAGCTACCATGACACTGTCTGTGTCACTCACTTCGATCGATGCTTCCGCTTCAGCCTGACGTTCCGCGATCTCCTCATCCGTCAATTCATCTTCCGGCACTTCTTCCGGAACCACATTGATCTGGACCGAGAAACCAACTTCGCCATGAAGCTTCACTGGAATGGTAAAAGTACCAATCTTCTTGATCGGTTCACGCAACCCGATTTTGCGACGGTCCACTTCAATGCCTTTGTCAGCGAGATCTTTCGCCACATCGACATTGGTGATGGCGCCATGCATCTGGCCACGTTCGTTGATCTTCACGATGTATTCCAGTTCTACACCAGCAGCCTTGCCCGCTGTTTCCTGGGCACGCGCACGCGCAAGTGCGTCCCGCTGCAACAGGTCAGCTCGTTCGGCTTCAAACAACTTGAGATAGAACCGGCTCGCCGGGTAGGCGATCCCCTGTGGCAGCAGGTAGTTCCGTGCATACCCGGGGGCTACTTCAACCTGGTCACCAACTTCGCCCAGGTTTTCATATGTTTCACGCAAAATGACTTTCATCTTACACCTCCGGTACTGCGTTACCGGTAAATTCACATGTGTG
Source organism: bacterium (assembly GCA_963669175.1). Taxonomy (GTDB): domain Bacteria; phylum Electryoneota; class Electryoneia; order Electryoneales; family Electryoneaceae. The sequence continues at coordinate 2,106,229 of OY769902.1, read as the reverse complement.
AACCGGCAACGACCCCGCGCTTGCTTCAACTACCTCGGATTATCCGCCACGTAGGGCAGCAGCGCCATATAACGCGCCCGCTTGATCGCTTGGACCAGCATACGCTGGTTCTTCGCGCACGTGCCGCTGATCCGGCGGGGAATGATCTTCCCGGTTTCGGTCACGAAACGGCTCAGCAGTTTCACGTCCTTATAATCAATCCAAAGAATGCCGTTCTCATGGAAACGATCTACTTTGCGACGTATGGACAACATGGGTTTCTCCTTCGTGCTCAGGACTATTCCTCTGTCTCAGCCTTTGCTTCGGCCTTAACAGATTCCTTTTCTTCAACCTCAGCCTCGCCGTCATCACCCTCACGCGCTTCGAGCATGTCTTCGACAAACTCTTCGTCACGGTTTTCTGCAGCTTCACGACGACGCGCTTCCATGGCCGCCTTGATCTTCTGTTCTTTCTCTTTCAACTTCAGAACACGATCAGAAATGACCAGGGTCAGTTGACGCATCACGCCGGCTTCATAGCGGCAATAGCGTTCCAGTTCACCTGGCAATGACGCTGGGGCCATGTACTCAATGAGCACGTAATAACCAAACTGCTTCTTTTCGATCTCATACGCCAACCGCTTTTTACCCCAGCGGTCCAGCGTGAGGATCTCCCCGCCTTCAGATCCCTTGATCATCTCTTCCATCTTGCCGATGATCTGATCGATCTTCTCGTCGCTCTGTGTGGCGTCGAGCATGGCGAGGGTTTCGTACCGTCTCGTCATCTCACCTCCGGACGTAGTTAAAGTTGCTGTCACTTTCAGCAACCGTTCCAAAAACACGGCCCCCGAACCATTTGACGGGGGCAGGTGTGCTCCGTTCTTGCAGCCGATAAATATAAGGGTCTTTTACAGATTTACAAATCCTTTTTCCACTCGAGGAGACACGCTGGAGACTCGCTGCTTACGATAGCATCATCATTTCTCTATACCTCTCATATATACAGGTAATATCTAAGGGTTCCCAACACAAGGTTTCGAGACAGTAGACCTGACACCAGATCCAGTGGGTGATTTGTCCATATCGAAACGTAAATCAGCAAATTCAATACAGCGTCACCACCCCGAGTTCCTGCTGTTGCCAGCCGTGCGGGGTCAGGACGGTAATCTCATGATAACCGATTTCCTGCAACGTGCGCGCAGCCATGCCGAATTTGCTGATGACCTGGTGAGGTTTGTGGGCGTCGGAACTGATGGTGATGGGAATATCCATCTTGACCATACGTTCCAGTATCCACTGGCTGGGGTAAAAGTCGTTGAAGCGTTTACGAATCAGGCCGCCGAGGTTCACTTCCACAATGACATCGGACCGGGCGATTACGTCAAGCGTAGCTTCAATCTCACGCTTGTACCAGGCTTCATCCTCGTAGAAGAACTTTCCCCCCGCGTTATTCTTTTTCATCACATCCATATGACCAAGGATATCCGGGCAGTGATTGCGAACCATATCGCGTACCAACTCATAGTATCGACCGACCGCCTGTTCAATGGACTTCCCGAAAATGCTGTTCAGGCCGTATTCGAATAGTACCAGCGGCCCATCGATATTCCAGGGTTCGCCATTCTCGAAATAGTCAACAAAATGAACCGACCCGATGCGGTAATCCAGGTTATACTTGTCCCATTGCTTGTCACGTGGTGAGATCACATCCGGTACATAGTCAATTTCAAGGCCGGTGAAAATCGGGAGTTCGTGGCTGTGGGCCTGTTTCTGGAATGCAATGGCTTCGATGTACTCGTCAATCCTGCCATCCTCGATAGCCCACTCATTGGGAAACGGAAGCGGGGCATGTTCGCTGAAGCCAAGCCCCTGCATCCGGTTTTCAAGCGCAGTCTTAACGTATTCTTGCGGGTGTGACGAGCCGTCACTATACCACGTGTGCGTGTGCAGGTTTGTCCAGTTCATGCGTGCAAGATAACCGATCTTATTGAGCAGAATATGAAGTATCTATTGTACAATCACTCTTGGAGAGGTCAGAAGTATCGGCTCGTTCTCATTGCCCCCTGCAAACCTGAGTTTGATTGATTCGATCTGTTCACCTTCATGCTCCCAATCGGATGAGTATACCAGGTGTGTGACATCCGATGCCGGCTCCATATCATAATACTCGTCATAATAAACCCACGATTGCCCACTGAACGAAGTCCCATAGACTAGCACACAAAGATTGAATGCCCGGACATCATTGTCAGATTGAAAGGCAAGATCCCCATGGAAGTAGGCCCTGCTAATTCCTGACATATCTATTTCTTCCGTGAAATACAGGACGCCGGAACCGTCTAAGGACACTGTATTTCCACTAATGGAAGGTGTTGTTCCTTCCCAACCGCTTGCGGATGTGCCATCCCACAGGGCGCCGGTAGTGCCGCCACCGTCATCATCATCGTCGTCGCCGCTGCCATCATCACTGTTATCAATACCGGATACACTGGATTCTTCATCACAGGATATGACAAACAGCAGTCCGCCTACCAGCAGAAAAACCAGTAATCCATACCAGAAAGCATTGTGGCGTATACGTTCCTGCATTCCTCGCATATCAAATATCCCCTGTTTTCCTTCTCCCTTCCCGAAATGTAGCGACTACCGCTACTCACTTCATTGATAGAGGTCAAGTACCAGTGATGTCAAATCTCTTGTCGTTTTGCTGGTGACCGGACGATGCAAGTCAATCATCCTTTTTAATAAATGTCATCGCTGTGGTGATCATCGAAGCGATATCACCCAAATTCGCCGGCAGGATGACTGTATTATTCACCTTGGCCAGTTTGCCAAATTCCTCGATATAGTTTTCCGCTACACGAAGCTGTACAGCGGTTTCACCACCCGGTTGCTGGATCGAATCGGCGATGGTACGGATTCCCTGTGCAGTCGCTTCAGCCACAGCGATAATCGCCTGGGCTTCACCTTCCGCCATGTTGATCTGGCGCTGTTTGTCCGCTTCAGACTGCTTGATCACCTTCTGCTTTTCACCTTCTGCGTTATTGATCGCAGCGTCGCGTGTACCTTCCGACGCAAGAATGGTGGCGCGCTTTTCACGTTCCGCACGCATCTGTTTTTCCATCGCGGCAAGAATATCTTCCGGCGGCTTGATGTTCTTGATCTCGTAGCGGAACACCTTCACCCCCCAGGGGTCCGAAGCCTTGTCCAACTCCAGCACGACAGCGGCGTTGATCTGGGAACGTTCTTCGAAGCTCTTGTCCAGCTCGATCTTGCCGAATTCGCTACGCAGGGTCGTCTGCGCCAATTGGGTAATGGCAAAGGTGTAGTTGTTCACGCCATAGGACGCCCGTTCCGGGTCCATCACCTTCATATAAAGAACACCGTCTACTTCGACCTGCACATTATCACGAGTGATGCAGATCTGCGGCATAATATCCAGCGCCTGCTCCTTCAACGAATGCTTGTAGCGAATTACATCGAAGAACGGAAACAGGATATGGAAACCGGCATTCAAGGTGCCGTGATATTTGCCCAACCGTTCGATCACATAGGCATTCTGCTGCGGAATCACCACTGCTGTCTTGAAAACCAGAATGATCAGCAGGATCAGCAGAATAATGCTTACAATCAATGCACCCGTCATAATTCCCCCCCTTTCGCAGGAAGAATATTTACGAAACACCCGAACCTACTGGGTTTTCTTGACAATTTCCAGTTTCAGCCCAGCTTCTTTGGACACAAGGCAGATTTCACCGTCCGCGATCGCTTCCTCACTGGTGTTGATCGCTTTCCACGGTGTGCCACGATGCTCGACCAGGCCCTGCCCTTTCGCCGGGATCTCCCCCTGCGCCACCACTTCCTGCCCTACGGCAGAATCGACCACGTGATCCGGACCGCCCTTCTCCATACGTCGCAGGATGGGTTTACGGAATAACAGGAGTGATCCAATGGATAGCACGGAAAACAGTACGATTTCCAACCAGAGTGCGAGATGAATTCCGGCGAGATCAAGCACACCCATCACCAGGGCGCCGGCAGCGAAGAAAATGATGAAGATCCCACCCGGTGTCAGGATTTCACCGATCAGGAAGATCAACCCAAGTACAGCCCACATCCACCAAGTCATTTTTCCCTCCCCGCGAAAATGTACCTGGACTGCCCTTTTTCTGTTGTACGTTCGCAAAGTAGAATAGTTTGCGACGCACAATCCATGAAGAAAAGGTACGCGATTCGACGGGTATCCACAACGGAGAAGCCATTTCTTACTATTCAATTCTTCTTGCGAGAGGTACAATCCCCATATCAAGGAATCGAGAATTTTATGTAAATCGATAACTCGACTTGCGGATTTACATAAATTTACTTACCATTATGACATGATAACACGTGACATTACAGCATCTTTAGTACACGCATCCCGGGAATATCCAGTCGTTACCATCCTGGGCCCGCGTCAATCCGGCAAGACCACTTTGGCCCGGATGACATTTCCGGAGATGAACTACGCATCCCTGGAAGCTCCGGATATTCGTCTGGCGGCTGAAGCGGACCCACGTGGTTTTCTGAAACAGTTTGAAAACGGTGGTATCCTGGATGAGATTCAACGGTTTCCATTGTTATTATCCTACATCCAGGGAATTGTGGATGAAAAAGACTCTACATACCGATTCATTTTAACTGGCAGTCATCAGCCGGAATTGCATCAGGCAATCAGCCAGTCTCTTGCTGGCAGAACTGCGATCCTGAATTTATGGCCCTTTTCTTTTCCGGAGTTACGTCATTATAGTGAGAACCTTGATCCCTTTGAATTAATTGTCAATGGTTGTTTCCCCCGCCTGCATCAGGAAAACCTCGATGCGCGACGTTTCTTCAACAGTTATATACAGACCTATGCGGAACGAGATGTCCGATCCCTTTTGCAGGTGCAGGATTTATCGACTTTCCAGCGATTCTTGATGCTGTTGGCAGGACGGGTTGGACAGGTAGTAAACTTTACCTCGCTGTCGAATGATACTGGTGTTTCCAGCACGACGATAAAAAAATGGATCAGCGTATTAAAAGCGTCCTTTATTCTGTATGAGCTGCCGACGTTTTTTGAGAATGTGGGGAAACGTGTTATTAAATCCCCCAAGTTATACTTCACAGATACCGGCCTTGTGGCGTCATTACTTGGTATTCATACGATCCAACAGGCACAACGTGATCCGCTTCGAGGACAGCTTTTCGAAAACCTGATTATTACAGAGATAGCGAAAGGCGCATTTAACCGTGGTATCAGACCTGACCTGTTTTTCTATCGGGATTCAAATGGTTCTGAGGTAGATGTTCTGATTCGCGAAAAAGGACAGCTTTACCCAGTGGAAATAAAGTCCGGAGCGACCTTTACCACGGAATTCCTGAAAGGTATCGATCTGTTCAGAAAGCTGAATCTGAATCAGGTTCAGCCCGGTCTGATCCTGTATTCCGGGGATCAGACCTTCACTGTTCATGATACCCGCATTATGAATCCCTTCCAACTGCCCGACTTGTGGGACGCAATTACAGAAAGTAACTGACTATCAATCAATTACCTCACCAGCAAAATTTTCTGTGCCTTCACCTGCGTACCATCCCTGACCGCAACAAAATACACACCTGAACTCACAGGATTGCCGGCGGAATCTTTACCATCCCAGCAGAACCGATTCATCCCCCGAGCTCCCTTGCCTGTTGTAAGCCTGCACACCTCCCGACCATTGAGGTTGTAGATACGGATATCCAGGTCGGAAGCGCCTGGAATGTCACAGGTGATCATCACGGATTGATTGAAGGGATTGGGGTAGGTTGTTATGTTCAGACTGGTTGGAAGTGAACTGCTGACAACATCCTCAGCGATGTCAGTAATCACATTATTAAGCTTGTAGATAGCGCCTCGCTGACCAACTGCATAACACGTCTCACTATCAATACAATTCACCGAATACAGGAAGATATCTGTTCCCATTGACTTCCAATTCCAGGATTCCCCGCCATTGTCTGTATAATAGCTATGTCCATTCCCCCCTACGGCAATTCCATGAGTATCATCAAAAAAATCGATTTCATGCAAAGGACTGCCGAATTCACGATTGGGATCATCATTCCATGTCTGACCGCCATCCGTAGTCCATAGAATTCTAGATCTTCCAAAATCTCCGTTCCCATTGCCCATCAGATGGCTGATAATCGCAAATCCTGTCTGGGAATCACGGAAATAGATGTCGTAAACACGTAAACCTTCATCCTCTGGACAATTCACTTGCCACCGGACTTCCCAATGCCTTCCCCCATCACTGCTATGATACAAACTCCCACTACCGACCCACAGATTTTGATCATCAACATATTCAACAGGATTCTTGTTTGCTGCGGTAGGACCACTATCGTTGATAAGAGACCAGGATTCTCCTCCATCACTGGATTCCTTGATCACGCCCTGTGCAGAAAACACCACGTAATCCTGATTGTTCTTGATTAGTAGTTCGTAGGGATGATCACTTTCTTCCAGACCTAGCCCAACCTCCTGCCAGGTTTCGCCACCATCTTCAGTTTTCAACAGGTACGGAGCGTTTATACAAATCCACCCATCGCTTTCATCCTTGAAAGTTATATCAAGAATCCCGACACCTTCCCTGTCGGAAAGCCCTTCATATCTCTGCCATGCTCCTTCTTCACCATCCTTGGTCAGAATTACGCCCAAAGCGCCTGAAACCCAGTATCGATGTGTGGGCTGCACTTCAATGATCCTGAGCGATTGATCGGTTAAACCGCTATCCGGAAAAAAGGTATGCCCGTAATCATGGCTGACATCGTAGTACCCGCGTTCACCGGCAAGCACGACTTTCCCGCTGGAATTTGCGCCAACTGTCTGGGTATAAAGATACTCAAAATCCGGATACTGATTATTTGAATACTCCCATGTTTCTCCGTTGTCGAAGGAACGTATATAGTGGTTTGCCGGTGATGCGCCGAAGCTGAAATTGCCGGTATGCACCCAATCGACCAACTCGAGGTTCAAACTATTATGCAGAAATGGAATCCAGGTCTCACCACCATTCGTTGTCTGCTGACTACCATAACGGCTCTGAAGTATTCCCCGTTCTTCCGCAAAAAAGCGTATATGTTCAGGCCATTCGACAGTCACATCCTGCAATTCCCAGGTCGCACCGAAATCCGTTGTATGGTACACCCCTTCACGGCCAGAACTGGTCAGCCATCCCGATTGGTTATTGAAGAAGAAAATATCATCAACCGTCACGTTGGAATCGGCAAGGCAGAGCGTCCAGCTTTCGCCGCCATCAAGGGTACGATAGACTGCGTTGTTACCACCGACAAAACCGCTATCCGAGGACAGGAAATAGAATGCACGGACATTTTCCAGGGGACAAGTAGTAACATGTGACCAGTTCCTGCCACGATTGTCAGTCCGATAGAGAATGTTCTCAAACCAATCGATGAAACCGATCGCGTAGCCAGTCTGCCCAGTGATCATTTGCAGCTCTTTGAGGTGGTCCACTTCGTCATTATCCGTAATCCAGGAATATTCCCACGAATCCGATTCCGCGGTATACAGGCAGGAGAATCCTCCGCCTGTGGTCAGCAGAACATCATCGTTTTCGAATACCCAGGAACCATAGAAATTTCCTGCGGAAGGAGATGGATGCTCCGGAATCCAATGCCCATGGGCGTGAAGTGTGGATATGGATATAAGGAGAGTAACCCATGCCAATGCCTGCTGCCTGAATCGGTCAATAGCAGCATGAAATTCAGTACACATCATCGCAGCGCCTGTGAGCAGGTAGATAGAGAACAGAGCCCTTCTGGCGGGGATGCTTACAATGATTCTTGCTGGTGGCCATTTGTAACATAGCTATCAGAAGGAAGATATGCAACTCTTCCCAGTGTTGGCTTAACAATCTCCTGGGATACGATACACATTGAAAAAAGATTATTTATGTACCTTTAAAATTGACTACCAAGTACTGCTATGGTAGTTTATATATCACTCTGACATCTTAATTCGACAAACAGAAGTTATCGGATCTGCCGAATTACTGATCCTGCCAGTATTTCAAGGATTGTTCAGAGTAGTTCAACTCTCTTGACCAGGAGCTTGTTGCGATTTGGTGATATGCTATATCCTGCGACTATATCGCAACATTCTGTCGTCGCACACCCAAACAGGGAAAGGAGACTACTGCCGCATTTCGAAGCAGGATAGTAAGCACGGTTTTCTTTGATTTGAACGCATACATACTTATGTGTGCACAGAACGGTTGTCACGACGAGAGGAGCAGCACATGATGCAAAGAGCAGTGAGGATTTCTCTGTTCGCCGCTTTCATCTTGGTATCCTTCGCCTATAGCGCAAGTTACGAGGACATGAAAGCCGCCTACCACAAACAGTTTAATGGTGTAACACTCTCCCAGCAGGAAAAACAACTCGCAACAGAATTCCACCGGCTGTACATGCTGCCGGAAGCCGCATCGAACGAACTCGATGAACAGGGCGGTCCGGATGACGGTGGCTACACTTATATCGACAGCCAGGAAGAAGGTGGACCGACCTACAACTGGATCGATATCAGTGAGACCGGTACACAGATCACAGGTGTAACCGATGAGGGTCAGCAAGGGCCGTTTGATATCGGCTTTAATTTCCCGTATTACGGTGACATATTCGATGAGTTCTGGTTCCAACCAAATGGTAACATCAGCTTTGACGGTATTGCACCTGGCGCAACCGGTTATCAAATGCCATCTGCATACGGCGGCGCGATGATCTCCTATTTCTGGGACGATCTGAATGCGAGCGATGGCGGTACGTTCTATTATGAGACCACCACGATCAACGAGCAGACAGCCCTGGTGATCAGCGCTATCGACTTTTGTGAGTACGAAACGGATGGCTATTTCACTGTGCAGATAATCCTATTCGAGGATGGCACGATTCTGCTGCAGTACGCCGCCTTTGAAAACCATATGGATATTACACTCGCTTCTATCGGCACCCAGAATTCAGACAGATCTTGCGGCTTGTCCATTCTTTTCCAAAACGACGTACCGAACTATCCCTTCCCTGAACTGGCGATCCAAATCGATCCGCCGGTTCCGGATGCTTCTCTTTCCGGCACGATTACAGATGATCATACCGGCGCCGCATTGGAAGGGGCTACAGTTACATTCCAGGGTATGACGACAACCACAGACAGGGATGGCAACTTCAGTTTCCGTGATCTCTATTCCGGCATATCTGGAACGATTGAGGTTAATCGTTTTGAATACACCCTTTTGATCACGGAAGAGATCGAGCTTTCTGTAGGTGAAAACACTCAGAATCTCGGGCTTGAAGCATGGCCGGATGACAAACGCATTTACTTTGAACAGGTTGACTACAGTTGGCAGGAAGTGTCTGAAAATGCGACTGCACTGAACATCGATGATGACGATTCCGAATTGCTGACATTTGCCGACTATGGTCTGGGCAACTTCACCTGGTACGGTACAGAATACAGTTCTGTTTATGTGATTTCCAATGGACGGTTCTGTTTCACCGATGGCGACATAGATGGAACCCCCTATGCTTTCGTGATGCCCTACCCGACAGAACCGAACGCGAACATTTCGGTGCTGGGTACGGACCTGGATCCCAGCGATGGCGGCACAATCTATGCTGAAGTGGTGGATGGCGATCTCGTTGTCACATGGGATGAAGTAGTCTACTATGATCAGTTGAACGCCGCAAATACGTTCCAGGCCATCTTCGACTTCACCACATTGGATGTAACAGCCAACTACAACACGATTGCCGCAGATGAAGATGAAGACATGAACGTCTCTATCGGATTCGAGGATGAAAATGGTACCGTGGGTGTTCAGTTCTATTACGGGCCTGATGACAACAACCCCATTGGCAGAGGCCAGGTCTCGGCACGTGTTTACCTGGACCGGACCACAGCCAACCTGCGAGGTACGGTCACAGATGCGAATTCCAATCCGCTCGAGGGCGCTACCCTGACATTAACGCCTGATGAAGGTGATGCCATCACAGCGACTTCCGACGCATCCGGGCACTACGTATTTGCAGAACTTGAACCCGGCACGTACGATCTGGAAGCCACGCTTGAGGGGTACTTCGCCAATACAGTAGAAGACCTTTCTTTTGAAGCAAACGATTTTGCTGTCCAGAACATCACCCTTTCACCGAGTGTCGCTAACCTCAGCGGTACTGTTACTGATCCGGATGACAATCCGCTCGAGGGAGTTTCACTGATCTTGACTCCGGAAACAGGCGATGCGTTAAACACGACAACGGATGCGTCCGGCAACTTCGAATTCGCAATGCTTGCGCCCAGCTCATATAACCTGGAAGCAATACTTGATGGGTACGTTACCGGAACCGTTGAGAACTTCACTTTGGCGGCTGGTGATGTTGTAGCGCAAGAGATCACTCTTGTTCCGAATATTGCCAACCTTAGAGGTACTGTCACTGCGACAAATTCCGATCCGCTCGAAGGGGTGACTGTAACCTTGACCCCGAATGAAGGCGATGCGTTGACCACAACAACTGATGCAGCAGGAACATACTACTTCAGGGACTTTCTCCCCGGCACATACGACCTGACAGCCACTCTTGAAGGCTACGTTCCTCACGCCTTGAACGACATCACATTCCAAGCAAATGTCCCTGAAACCTATGAATTTGCCCTTGCACCAATTGGCACCTATACCATCGAAAATGTCCAGACTACGGTTGAGACTGATACCTGGGTAACCATTACCGGTATTGTCACGTTGCAGACCAACTCCATTCACACGGACCGTTTCGACTGTTACATCCAGGATGCGTCCGGCTACGGTGTCATGCTGTATGATTCCGAACCGCTGAACCCGGAAAACAACCTGGTCCGTGGCGATGAAGTTCAGGTAACCGGGCAGGTTGCCGAGTACAACGGCATAACGGAAATCGTGAACTTCACCGTCGAGATGCTCAGTTCAGGCAACAACCTTCCCGCGCCCATTACCGGCACAACAGCTGAAATCGCAGCACTTTCCGCAATGGAAGGCGCCTGGACGATGGTGATGGGTGAATTGCAGGGTGATCCGGGAACGGAAAGTTACACTTTGTCCATTGATGACGGTTCCGGAGCGGTTACGGTTTACATCAACGAGGATGCCGGGCTGGATCTGAGTGGTTTTGCCGCGGAAGACTGGATCGTATTCTATGGCCCCATCAGTCTGTACCGTGATGCTGTCCAGATTATCCCATCCCTGGCGGAAGACTTCCATGCTCCCATTCTGGAAACGCCAACTGAAATGGCAGCTACTCGTGAAAATGGCAGCCCGATGGTCGAGCTTTCCTGGGCCTTCGCAGACGCTGAAACCGACGAGTTCATCGAATTCATCCTCTACCGTAATGGCGAAGTCCTCACGGAAACGGAAAATCTAGTATACACCGATGACCTGACTGGCATCGCAGCCGGAACCTTCGAATATTGGGTGGTTGCCTCGTTTGATGAGGGTATGTCCGCCAATTCTGACACCGCATCTGTGGAATGGGACGGTGTCGGCGTTGAAGAGAACCTCTTCTCACAGGTTCCCACGGAATACAGTATCGCACGTGCCTATCCGAATCCATTCAACCCGACCATGACTGCGGTTGTCGGCCTGCCCAACGCGGCTGACCTGGACGTGCGTGTATTCAACATCCTCGGTGAGCAGGTCAGTGTGCTGGCACAGGGACGCTTTGCGCAGGGATATCACTCCTTCACCTTTAACGCGACCAACCTGTCCAGCGGCCTGTACTTCATCCAGGCGTATGTACCCGGCAAGATGAACGCCGTACACAAGGTGACTTTGGTACGCTAGATTGGTTTTGCATGCTTGGTTGATTTTGCATGCTTGGTTGATTTTGCACGCTATATTGTAGCTACCCGCTACACACTATCATCCCCCGGAAACCAGTGTTTCCGGGGGATGTTTTTGGTATAAGTATCGGGAAAAGTATTTGGAATATGTAATAGCGCTGAAACCTGCTTTCACGAATCTCGCGATCCCCGTTCGGGGCCGGGGATGACATGCGTGAGATAGAGTTTTACTTGGCCCCGCCGGCTTGAAGCGGTCTGTAGCGAAGCGAAGGCGGCTGTCCGGCGGTGGTCTATTATAATTGAGTAAAAAGAATTTGTCCTTCAGTAGGTAAACTAACGACCAGGATACACATGGTAACCCTCGAGATCCCCGTTCGAGCCGGGGATGACAGAATAGGGATGACCGAAAGAAGAAACCCGACTGCCAGGCAGTCGGGTATAATCCAATCAACAAGAATGAGGTAAACAATGTATGAAGGATATCAGCTTCTTTACCTTCTTTACCTTTTTTTACCTTTTTTTACTTAATAAGCATAACCTTCATCATGCATGTTTCGCCTTGTGCTTCCATCCGCACGATATACACACCCGACGCCAGCCCATTCGCATTCCAGCTCAGTTCACGATATCCTGCTGCAAACACGCCATCGGCCAGCGTCGCAACCTGCCTGCCGGTGATATCATACACCACCGCATGCACATATCCCGCGTTAGGCAGTGCCATTTGCACATGAAGTGACGAGTTGAACGGATTGGGATAACCGACAAGGCTGGCCGTTGGTAAAGCTGGTTTCCTGTCAATATTCACATGGTTGGTACGCAGGTCCAACTCCCATACACCGTGATTATTGGAAGCGATCAGGAAACAACCATTTTGTCTGTCCCATTCTATTGAGTTGGGTTTAATTTCACGGGTCCCCTCAACATAGATCCATGACGCACAACGATCTTCGCTGTAATAGATACCGTCATTCGTTGCTATATAGATCAGATCCTCCTCTTCGCTACCGACAATCTCGATATCCAGGATGCGCTCGATTGGCAGGGTTGGGTCTATCGGAACATTGTAGAAGTTGTGTCCCTCGTTACGAGTATAAAACAAACCTTGTATTGTGGAGAAGTAGAGCTTGCTATTCCTGTCGATATCCATACCATACACCCGAGTGGATGCCCGACACCTCTCCCATGTTTCTCCGTTATCATAGCTCCTTGAAATGCCATGATGCGATAGATAAATCAGGTCCTCATGGTTTGGATCGGAGACGATGTGAGTAGGCAGGCCTATCACCCCGACATTAACCATAGACCATGAGAAGCCGTTATTCGTACTTCTTGCCAGGTATCCTCCATTATGTGCGCCACCACATAATAAAACCGTAGAGTCATTTCCTATTGGCAATTCGTACAGGAAAGTCATTCCGATTAGCCCATTAATGGTGCTTGCATTCCATGTCATTCCCCTATCCTGGCTTACCAGGAAACTGTAATTTGTCGCCGCGTAAATGAAATCCGGATTTTGACTATCGACCAGCACACGATTGATCATATCATTGGTATAACAATGCGTCCAGGCAGAATCCGCTCGCGAAATCCAGATTCCGCTTTGGCCGCCGGCGACGGTTATCGCACTCTCGCTACGCGACACACTGCTGATACGAGCGTTTTCCAGTCCCGATACAGACCTGACGCTTGATACACCTCCATCGACGCTGATAAACGGTCCCAAGTATGAACCGCTATACAATCGCTGCGGGTTATGCCAGCTGGTACAAAGAGCAGATTGTCCAAAAACCCACGGCAGGTCGGTTCCTATCCCAGTCCAATTTTCTCCAAGATCGTCACTGATTAGCAGACCTTCTTCCGAATAGAGTGTGATGCGGTTAAAAGAGTTAATATATGCATTGTTGATTTGACCTATTCCCCACTGCCCGTATGCCCATGTTGATCCTGCATCAAAGGTTTCCAAAGGTATTCCATAATATTCAAATCCCCAATAAACGATCCATGCATGGTGGCTATCATTTCGATCAACAATAACATTTCTAACACGATGCGAAGTATCATAAAAATCCTGAACCAGTTCCCAGGATTGTCCACAGTCCAATGTTCTAAAAACGCCCCAATGTGGATACGGTACACAACCATCACTTCCGAATCCCACATAAAGCACATCCGGTTCTGTTTCATTGCTGCTTATACATTCGAAGATGTAATGGTCATTATGAACCATTGTTGTATCCAGTTGCCAGTCCATGCCACCGTTGATACTCTTGAATAGCCCACCGGGATACTGTGTACAGGTGAACATGGTGTCCGGATGTTCGGGATGAATCCAAAGGTCAGTAATACATTCGCAGGGCGGGATCTCTTCGCCAATGGTCTGCCAGGTCCGTCCGGTATCGGCGCTCATTGCAAGGAAACTGTTGCCATCATCCCCACCACCGACATAGACAATCGACGCATCCGAGGGATGCGTCCTGATTACGGTGATTGGAATAAAAACTCCTCCCCAGGCATCATCCCATTCGGTGGTGCTGTCAAAACGTGCGGGATACGTTTCATTCATTGATTCCCAGGTTTGCCCGGCATCCAGGCTGCGGTATATCCCACCATATTTTGTGCCGAGAAAAACAAGATTGGAATCTACAGGACTGCAAGCAATCTCGGTCACATTCGCGTTTTCCGGGCCCAGATATCGCAGGTCTGCTCGAACCGACCACGGCAGCACGGAGACAACAACGGTGATACAAATCGAAACGAGGAAAGAGGTATTGAATCGTGTCTTCAGAATAGCGTTCGCCATACGAAACCTTCCAACAGGTTGCTGGACAGAGTATTCTTCAGGCGGGAATGCTGGTACAAAAGGTTTGTTTCTGGTGGCCATGATTAACGTAGGAACAGGATAAACTGAAATCAATAGTACATGTGTTTAAATGTATACTTTGTTTCCCAGAAGGTGAGTTTGCACAATTGGCCCCGCCGGCTTGAAGCGGTCTGTAGCGAAGCGAAGGCGGCTGTCCGGCGGTGGTCTATTATAATTGGGTAGAGAGAATCTGTCCTTCAGTAGGTAAACTAACGACCAGGATACACATGGTAACCCTCGAGATCCCCGTTCGAGCCGGGGATGACATAGATGCGGTGATAGAACGGGGATGACATGAGTGAGAAAGAGTTTTACTTGGCCCCGCCGGCTTGAAGCAGGCCGTAGCGAAGCGAAGGCGGCTGTCCGGCGGTGGTCTATTATAATTGACTAAAAAGAATCAGTCCTTCAGTAGTAAAACAAACAACTAGATTGATCACTGTAATCCGCGAGATCCCCGTTCGAGCCGGGGATGACATAGATGCGGTGATAGAACGGGGATGACATGAGTGAGAAAGAGTTTTACTTGGCCCCGCCGGCTTGAAGCAGGCCGTAGCGAAGCGAAGGCGGCTGTCCGGCGGTGGTCTATTATAATTGACTAAAAAGAATCAGTCCTTCAGTAGTAAAACAAACAACTAGATTGATCACTGTAATCCGCGAGATCCCCGTTCGAGCCGGGGATGACATAGATGCGGTGATAGAACGGGGATGACATGAGTGAGAAAGAGTTTTACTTGGCCCCGCCGGCTTGAAGCGGTCTGTAGCGAAGCGAAGGCGGCTGTCCGGCGGTGGTCTATTATAATTGGGTAGAGAGAATCTGTCCTTCAGTAGGTAAACTAACGACCAGGATACACATGGTAACCCTCGAGATCCCCGTTCGAGCCGGGGATGACATAGATGCGGTGATAGAACGGGGATGACATGAGTGAGAAAGAGTTTTACTTGGCCCCGCCGGCTTGAAGCGGTCTGTAGCGAAGCGAAGGCGGCTGTCCGGCGGTGGTCTATTATAATTGAGTAGAGAGAACCAGTCCTTCAGTAGTAAAACAAACAACCAGATTGATCACTGTAACCCTCGAGATCCCCGTTCGGGGCCGGGGATGACATGCGTTCGGTTCACGTTCATCCATGCGATCCCCGTTCGAGCCGGGGATGACATGCGTTCGGTTCACGTTCATCCATGCGATCCCCGTTGGAGGCCGGGGATGACAGAATAGGGATGACCGAAAGAAGAAACCCGACTGCCAGGCAGTCGGGTATAATCCAATCAACAAGAATGAGGTAAACAATGTATGAAGGATATCAGCTTCTATACCTTCTATACCTTCTATACCTTCTTTATCTTCTTTACCTTTTTTACCTTTTTTACTTAATAAGCATAACCTTCATCATGCATGTTTCGCCTTGTGCTTCCATCCGCACGATATACACACCCGACGCCAGCCCATTCGCATTCCAGCTCAGTTCACGATATCCTGCTGCAAACACGCCATCGGCCAGCGTCGCAACCTGCCTGCCGGTGATATCATACACCACCGCATGCACATATCCCGCGTTAGGCAGTGCCATTTGCACATGAAGTGACGAGTTGAACGGATTGGGATAGGCTGCCACGTTGAAGGTTTCGGGCAGACCGGATTCGGAAGCATCAACGCCGATGGCAATGTAAATAACCCAGTTGAGTGTATCCGCAGCGCCAAACGGATCGGTCACGATACATCGCAGGCTCTGTTCCCCGATATCATCTGCGCCTACATAGGAATACGTCGTATCTTCGCTGACCAGTTCATCATCCAGATAGAAACTGAAGCTAAGCGAATCGTCGTCTTCATCTGAAGCACGAACCCGGAAAAGTGTCTGAACTCCTTGCGAAGTCGTGTATTCTTCACCTTCGGGCGCCCATTGCGTGAATTCCGGAACAGCGTTGATTCCGGTCGCGTTCCAGGTTACGTAAGCGCTGTCACCTTCCGCATCAATCAAAGCGCCAATGATCTCAAACTCGCCCAGCTCGGTAAAGGTATGGGTATAGCTTGAAGTTGTCCCCATCAATTCACCATTGACCAACCAGTGGTAAAACAGCGTGCTGTCAATGCCATCCGGATCATTTCCGGTAATGGTGAAAACCTGATCCGTAACCGGGTGGAAGTTGAAGGTATGGAACCACGGTTCCGATTCAGTAATAACAGGCGGCAGATTCGCGTCCGGATCCCACAGCGGCATATAGGTTACCAGTCCCAGGCTGCCGTTATCAGGGTCATGGAAGATTCCATTTTCAACTGTGGTCGAATCCATGCTCCCCCACCAGTTGTTCTGAGCCAGCATGTCCCCGGACGTGTTGTTGTAGAAGTTGTACACTTCTCCACCGTTGCCGTTGTCGTAAATCTGGTTGTAGCCCTGTTCGTCCGGGTCTTCCGCGTCAACATCGCCAAGCATGACTGTAGCATTGGTGAGAACGGTAATACCCCAGTGGTTACCGGTGATGATGTTGCGCGCGCCTGTCACAGTCGCAAACTGCTGTACCGTTATCCCGGAACCGCCCTGCATCGGGTTGGGATGAATGTTGTTGTCAATAAACTGGCAATCCGTGATCAGTACTTCCACCCCTGATCCCTGCGCAATCACTCCGAAGGACGCGCCTTCAACGGTCACATTGGAGATTTCCACATCCGCACCGGAACCGAGGTAGTTCCAGACCGACACGCCGCCATGCAGGTTGCCCTCTTCACCACTGATATAACAATTTTCGATGCTAACTGTGTTATATCCTTGTGTTCCAATGGAAATCGGGTTTTTCGCGCTGCTGGCTTCCAGGTTGTTGTCTATCAGGGTACATCCGGAGATTTCAACTTCTGCACTCATGTTGATGTTGATTGTCCATTGGTGATTATCGTGGAACATGCAGTTCTCAACACTGGTAAACCCACCCGACAGGGACATGACATAACGGTCCCAGTTGGTGAATCGGCATCCGGTCACAGTGGCGGAACCATCCACAACATGCACCATGGAATGGCCCGGGATTTCCCCATCATAACCACCGCCATCCGCGATCACCCGGTTCAGCTCCAGGTAGCCGGTTTCCTCAATACGGAAGCCGCTTGCCAGTTCCTCATCGGGGCCGATAAACTCGAGTGAATCGACCTGGGCTGAATCCAGTATCCCCATCACAAAATAACCCTCGATCGTGATCGCAGGATTGGACGTGTGGGTACACTGCAAGTCTTCCTCAATCACGATTGTATCGGTCTCTGCAATCGTTACTTCTTCAGTGAACAGGTATCGTCCGGACTCTTCATCCCAGGTGACTGCACCGTTCGAATTTTCCACCAGGTCATCGCCTGTCCAGTACACACTTGTGCCCGGCGTGGTATAGGCAGTCAGCGTGGCAGGCAGAATGAACGCCATAACCACGGCTATCGCTACAAACGTCTTTGCAATTCTCATGTTCTATCTCCCGTCTTGCAGTAAAATCTCTGAACCCGTGCTTTATAATAAGGTATTCAAACCAACTGGTTACGGCAATAGATAGATACAAATTACAGGCAGGAATCCCGGATCTCAACGGATAGCTATTGCGCTGAAAAAATCACAAGTTATACCAGAATTCCATACTCAATGGCATCTTCTTTCATACTCGGCAGAAACGCTCCCCACCAGTGTGTACACCTATAAAATCTCATCAAGACTGGCAGACCCGGAAAAAAGAGAGTACCTTCCCGCCATGAATATTGAGATCAAGCAGGCACATGGTGAAGGCGGCGGCCCGGCGAAGAAATTGATTGAAGATGTTTTCCTGTCCCGCTTTCGTTCTGTTCCTCTGCACCGGATGATGGACGCTTCAGTCCTGCCCATGCCCAAAGAAGGTCGTCTGGCTGTCACAACACAGTCCTGTGTTGTCCGTCCGGTTGTTTTTCCAGGCGGTGACATCGGGCGTCTCGCCGTGATGCGCGCGGTAAACAATCTGGCTGTCGTGGGCGCTCAACCACGTTTGATCTCAATCGCTTTCATCCTGGAAGAAGGCTTGTCCGGCGATCTCCTGGAACGTGTGGTTGCATCGGCAGCCAAAGCCGCTGCCGAAGCGACTGTAGAAGTTGTTGCCGGGGATACCCGTGTTGTGGAAAAAGGTGAAATCGACCGTATCGCTATTACTGTAACGGCTTTCGGTGTCCTGGCGGAAGAGCATAACCTGCATGGCCTGCTGGTGCGTGAGGGTGATGTCATTATTCTGAACGCGCCCATTGCCGAACATGGCGCAGCGGTCATTGCCAACCGTAACGGACTATCCGGAAGTGGCCTCGCCAGTGACGCGCGCTCTTTGCACCAGCTTGCACGGATTGCGTTTGAAAGCGGTGGCGTTCGACGTATGACCGATGTCAGCCGTGGCGGACTGGCGGGCGCCGTGATCCGTATGGTCCGTGATGCCGGTGTCGGGGTGGATTTGCAGCAGAAACTGATCCCATTACGCCAACCGGTAGCTGATTTGTGTGCCGATTTAATGATCGATCCGGTATATGTGCCTTCAGCCGGAATCCTGGCCGCCATTGTCACTCCTGAAGCAGCGCCGGGTATTATTGCCAAATGGCGCAGGATTAAGGGCGGTGAAAAGGCAGCAGTCATTGGACGTGTTAAAGCAGTACCCCGTGGAGATGTTGCGCTGGTGAAAACCGATGGCAACATAACACACCTGGAATTGAAGAGCAGCGTGATGCTGCCACAGGTAGGTTAAGCAGCGAGGACGGGTTCATCATGGGAAAGTGGAAAGAGGCGAGAGACCGGCGACGGCTGCGTAATGGCTTGATCACAATGGGTGTGATCGTTCTTGTTTTGGCAGTCGCAAGTGTGTTTGTCGCAAAACGGTATAAAGGTGTTGTTGAACTGCGGCGTGGGCATGAAGCTCGGGTACAAATGATGGAAATCGTAAAAGCCTGCAAAGAATTCGAGTATTCTCAGGGCTTCTGGCCGGAAAAAATCCATCAGCTCGAACAGTACGATTTTATCCACCTTCGCGATGATTTGTGGGAAGAATGGTATTTCACGCTTGAACCTGGCAAGGTCATCCAGGCCTTGTCAACCAATCGGAATACATTGGTTGGGCCGGGCATTGAGATGTTCTATCATGTTGATACAGATACGTGGACAGGCTACGGCATCCCTGGCGGGAAAGTGGTCGGTGATCCGGAATTGATTGTGCATTAACACTCTGTTTAACTGCTTTTTATATCTACGGTACAGCCGGTTTTCGCTGAGATAACACTCTGCGAAAAAGGTTGTACCGTTTTTTGATTCGCAGTGTTTGGCATGGGTAAGAAATCGCTTTTCGAAGAAGTGGTGATTTGTGTAGCGCTGAATAGTAATCTGTTTAGCCCGAATATTTCATGAACGGGACATGGATATTCATCTTAACACAGTTCATATCAACACAATACAACTGATTCATACAGCATTTTTCAGGGGACAGTTTGCTCCGGTATCCCTTTGCGTGTCTATTCCCTGTTTCGCTGGCAAAATAGGCTGAGAATCGGCAACCGCCCCGGCAGGGGCAACCTGTATTAGCCCCGGGCAGCCGCCGTCAGTTTGGCGGCTACCCGGGGAGATAATGCGCACCATATATTTACTCCGGAAGGAGTAACCTGATAAATATCAAAAGTATACAGTGGAAATATTCAGGCAACCCGCTGCCGGGGTTGGCAAGTAGCGTACATCCTATTCCCACCGTGAGCGCCAAACAGACGGCGCTGGACGGTGGGCTAATACAGAGAACCACTGCCGTGGTTCTTGTACTGGCCATTCCATCAAATACCAAATTTGAAATTGCATTGGTGAAATATTCGGGTTAGTAGGGAGGCTGTACGTTTCTGGTAGCGTGCATGGCCCGATTTGCCGGAAATGTAGCTGACACACTCAAAATGCTGACCACATTTGTGAGTCGTCGTCCATGATGCGGATGAAGAGCAAGTCGGGCTTTGGCGAGCTTGGGTGGCCTGCTACCCCAATTCAAAACTGGTCACCCCATACCATTCCGTGTGTGGAATCCTGGGTTCCGCGCCTATATACATGCGGGCGGTTTCAAAACTGACGGTCATCCCATGTATCTCCGCCAACTCTTTGGCGGCAGGATTGGTTTCCGGCACATCCAGCACAATTTGTTCTCCGGGATGCGGATGGGCGGCAAGGGCATGGAAGAGGTTATGCGCATCGAGTGGCGTTTCGGCATACAACGGCCCGATCTTCCATCCGATGACACATTTGCGGATTACGCCAAACCCTTTCATCTCGTCATTTCGAACAACGCCGAGGGCTTTCGATTCCGGCTGTTCGATCCAATGCTTCAGGAACATCGGACGCTTTGCCGGAAAGAATCGATAATCATAGTTCACCAGGGTGCGAAAGCTGACTGTTGATAAAGGTACAATGCCCTCTATCCCCGTCTTCCCTGTTGCAGCAACACCTTCATAACGCAGGTTCCGATGCGCGAAGACAAATCCTGATTTCCGGTAGTTAGCCTGCTGTGCGACAACTCCATCCAGCCCGATGACACGTTCGTCCAAATAGTTGATCGCAGCATTCCACAGCTTCATGCCATAGCCCATACCACGAAACTCTGGTAACACGATATAGAATCCCATGAAGCCGTAGCTGTCACCATAAGCCACCGCCGAAATGGCGCCAACAGGTTTGTCGCCCAGAAACCCGATCAGGAAACCTTGCGGATCAGTCCAATAAAAGGTGCCGGTATCGTATAACCCCGGATTCCATCCTTCACTGTTCGCCCACCCACGAACCATATCCGCTTCTGTTTCGGACATACTGCGAATAACGAACTTCTCAGACATGCTTCCCCCCGGAAGAATTGGCCTGGCAATCAGTCAACATAAATATGTGAATAGCACCCGATATTTCCAGCAACAAGATGAGTAAAAATCACATATACATGAAACCTGGAAGGACATTTTATCTATTTTTACGAGAGCACTGTTGATTCCCGAGTGAGCGGGACTCGGGTAACCATGTTGCACCGCTACTCGAATCGGTGTAACGTATATGATTCACAACAAGGCCTGGCAACATGGAACTATTCTGGGTAGTAGGAGAAAGTAGCGGCGACCGTCACGCAGCACGGTTGATCGAAGCGATTAAACAACGTAAATCGGACTGGCGCCATTCCGGGATGATTGGTGAACAGATGCGTTCGGCCGGATGCGAGCAGGTCGCCGATATAAGTGAAGCTGCCCTGATGGGACTGGCTGAAGTAGCCCGTCATATCCCACGCCTGCTCAAACTCAGAAACCGTCTGATCGCTGAAATTGAAAATCGAAAACCCAATCTCGTTATCCTGGTTGATTTCCCTGATTTTAACTTGAACCTGCTGAAACAACTACGCAAACGCTTCGGACGCTCCATTTCCATTTTGTACTATGTCAGTCCACAAGTCTGGGCATGGCGACGGGGGCGTATCTCCTTCATGGCCAAACACCTGGACACAATGGCTGTCCTGTTTCCCTTTGAACAGGAGTTGTACAGTGGACGTGGCCTGGAAACCGTATTCTTCGGTCATCCCATGGTCGGTGAAACTGCACCGGATACGACCCCGACTGAGCTGCAAACATTGTATAATATGCAACCGGGCGAGGAAGCGGTTACGCTTATGCCCGGCAGTCGTAGCCAGGAGATTGAACGTCACCTGCCAACCATGATCGAAACCATGGAGCGCTTGCGGCGGCAGAAACCGGATACCCTGGCCCTGCTGGTTCGCGCCAACACGGTTGACCAGGATACACTTCATCCCTATATCGCCGGGCGTCCCTGGGTTCATATGGTCGAGAACGGCGCCCCGAATGCGTTGTCAGTCTCACGTGTCGCCCTGATCAAAAGTGGCACCAGCACAGTGGAAGCCTCCCTGTCCGGAACGCCTTTCGCAGTTATGTATATTACCAGCCCGACAACGTATTTCCTGGGAAGGTTACTCATCCGAGGCACACGACATATCGCGATGGTCAATGTGCTGGCGGGGAAACGCATCGTCCCGGAACGCATTCAGGAACGCGCGACACCGGAACAGCTTTGCGACGATTTGCTGCGTATGTGGGATGGCAAAACACGGCTGAAAGTCCAGCATAACCTGAAACAGGTTGCTGATGGTCTGGGCCAGCCCGGCGCAACCGAACGACTGGCGGATTGGGTTATCACACGGTTCGGGAGTGAACAACCGTGAAAGATGAAACACTGTACAAGATCAGTGAAACAGTCGGACCTTTCCTGGTAGGCCTGATCGCCAGGACAGTCCGCATGCAGTATCACGGTCTGGAACACAAAGAGAAACTGGAGAAGGAAGGCACCGGTCACCTGCTGGCCCTGTTCCATGGGCGCATGTTCCTCCCTGTCTGGCATTTGCGCAAAAAAGGGTACACCGCACTGGTATCCTCCAGCCGTGATGGCGAAATGGTCACAAGGCTGGTTGCCCGCCTGGGACACGACACTGTTCGTGGCAGCAGCAACAAAGGCGCTAGCAGGGCGCTGAAGGGCATGGTGTCTGCGATTAAAAGCGGCAACAACGGCGCAGTCATGGTCGATGGTCCCAAAGGACCGATTTACGATCCCAAAATCGGCACCATAGCCATTGCACGACTTGCTGATGTTCCCATTCTTCCCCTGCTGGCCTCTTCCAAACCGAACAAACAATTCGGCTCTTGGGATCGTTTCCAGTTACCTCTTCCCTTCAGCAAAGGAGTAATGGTCTACGGTGCGCCCCTGCATGTCCCACACCGTGCGGATAAAGACGAGATGGAAACGCTCAGGCTGGAACTGCAACATCGCCTGCTCAAGCTGATAGAAAAAGCCGATGAATTGACCGGGGTTCAATCATGAGAAACGGTTGGGACATACTGGCGCCACTTTCTCTGGTCTATGGAGCAGCTACTTCGCTTCGCAACCTGGCATATGATTCCGGAATGCGAAAAGCGGAAACTTCCAGTGTCCCGATCATTTCGGTGGGCAACCTGACTGCCGGGGGCACAGGTAAAACGCCGGTTACGATCTCACTGGTCACTGAATTGGGTAAAATCTATAAAGACGGTGTTTTCACTGTCGTCAGCCGTGGGTATGGTCGTGCCTCACGCGGCGTTAAAATTGTTTCCAACCGTAATGAAATTCTTCTGGATGCCAGGCTGGCCGGTGACGAACCCACCTTGATCGCAACCAGTCTTCCCGGCACTCCGGTCGTTGTTTCCGAGAAGCGTTCCGAAGGCATTCGTCTCGCGAACCGTTTCTTCCAGCCGCGAGCGATTGTACTCGATGATGCGTTTCAACATCGTAGCGCGATCCGCGACCTGGATATTGTCCTGCTTGATCCTTCCATTCCCTCCTGGCACTGGCGATGGCTGCCTGCCGGGAGGTTGCGCGAATCGCCGAAAGGTCTGAAACGCGCGGACCTGGTTATCTTGCGTGATAATACGGATAAAGCCAGGATTCAGGCTTTGACCCAATGGATCAGGAAATACAGCGATGTGCCGGTTCTTCGTGGTCAACTTTCACCGGTGGATATTGCCCCCGTCGGACGAACTGAGAACAAGCCTGGTATTACGATTTCCGCCATGCGCACCATGCGAATTGCAGCGGCCAGCGGCATCGCCTATCCACAGCGATTTTATCATACTCTCCAGCAGCTTGGCATAAATCCTGTACATTCCACAGTATGGAAGGATCATGCAGACCTGAATGACAAGCTGCTTCACTCGCTGCTGAAACAGGCAACCTCATCCAGTGCGGAAGCGATACTTATTACTGAAAAAGATGCAGTCAAATGGCCTGCAATGTTCCAGAGTTCTATTCCGGTCTACAGCCTGAGAATGAAATGGGTCTGGACAAATGGGCTGGATATATTACAAACCACTGTGAAATCATTGATCGACTAACAAATATTTTTTTCATTGTTTGTGGAAAAAAACTTGTTAACTTCAGAAATCGCAATTTTTTAGATACCCCATGAGTCTGAGAAGCAAGCGAAAACAGTATTGCAAGTTGTTTGCAAAGCGTGTATTTTAAGGCTTGGTTCGGAAATGACGGGCTCGTTCGTTTACGGTTCAGAGCCCAGCGGTTAAATTGTTGGGCCCATAGCTCAGTTGGTTAGAGCTTCCGACTCATAATCGGCAGGTCCCAGGTTCGAGTCCTGGTGGGCCCACCGATGTGAATGCAAAACGGTGTTCACATTCAACGACAGTAGACGTTATTACAATAGACGTCAAAAAAGGTTTTGCTACGATGCTGATCATGCGAGAAAACGTACTGGGACGAAAGGGCAGTAAATGTCCTGTGCTCCACTTTACACTGCTTGATCATATCGGAAGCAACGTGTTGTAACGTGCTCAAAGGAAAACTTGGAGCACGTTTTTTTACGTGCCCCAGGGCAGACGATAGGTAGGAGAGTAAAGGCATGCCGCCGGCTGTTGATGTACACAAAGAATTGCAGATGGTCGCCCAGTTACAGGACGTGGATAACAAACTCCAGGATCTGGAGGAAGAGAAAGGCGATCTCCCACGGCTCGTGCAGAAGATGAACGACGACTTCGATAAACGCAACCACATGATCGATGAGCTGAATAACCGAGTTGGGGAAGTCCGTAAACAGAAGCGCGCCCTTGAAGGCCAGATCCAGCTTTCCAAGGCGAAGCAGAAGAAGTACAAGGAACAACTGTATACGGTCACCACAAATCGTGAGTACGACGCCATTACCCAACAGATTGATACTGTTGAGAAGGAAATTGAGACGCAGGAAGCCGCAGAACTCTCCTTGCTTGAACAGGAAGAAGTGCTTCTTAGCCAGATTGAAGAGATAAAGGGCGAAGCTGGCACCATTTCCAAAGATCTGGACGAGCGCAAACTGGAACTGGGCGAGAAGGAAGAAGAAACCGAACAACAGGAACTGGAGCTTCAGCACGAACGTGACAAGCTTGCTGTTCGGATCAAGAAACCGATTCTGGCTCACTACGAACGTATTCGTGCGGCCAAGGGTGTCGGCGCCGCCCGTCTGTTCAACCAGGCTTGTGGTTCATGCTTTGCTGTAGTGCCTCCGCAGCGTCAGGCTGAGATTCGTAAACTGAACGACATCATTCTGTGCGAATCCTGTGGCGTGATTCTGCTGCCGGAAAGTGAAGAAGAGTAGGTGAAACTCGACATTATAACTTTGTAACATAGATTCAGTTACAGGAGGCGGCCGGACGGTCGCCTTTCCGGTTGTACCGGAAGGGAGGAAAGTCCGAACTCCTCAGAGCAGGATGCCGGCTAACGGCCGGGCGCCGAAAGGCGACGGAAAGTGCAACAGAGAATAGACCGCCGATGGTTCCGATTCGTCGGGACACAGGCAAGGGTGAAACGGCGAGGTAAGAGCTCACCGCGCATTCGGTAACGAATGTGGCACGGTAAACCCCATCCGGAGCAAGGCCAAATAGGTGGGCAGGGGCTGCTCGTCCCGAATGACCCGCGGGTAGGCCGCTAGAGGTCTGTCGTGAGACAGATCCCAGATCGATGACCGTCATCAGTCCTTGGACTGGTACAGAATTCGGCTTACAGGCCGCCTCCAGTTTATGTGTATCAGCGCCCTTCAGAATACTGTTGTCGGGCGCTGTCATGCTCTACTTCCCCACTGGGAACCTGATTATGCTGTTTCGTAACAACAACATACATAACGTACGCCATGGAAAAACGATGGGAGTTCGCTGGTGATGTAGACTCTCATTCCGTAGACCAACTTGCACAAAAACTTGGTGTCCACCCCGTAATCGCGCAAATCCTGATTCGGCGCAATATTACGGAAGCGGATGCGGCGCATGCCTTTTTTAACCCCAGGCAGGATGCGTTGCATGACCCCATGCTCCTCGATGGCATGGAGGAAGCGGCCAAGAGAATTGTGCAGGCCCTGTGGGATAAAGAGAAGATCTGCATCTACGGCGACTACGATGTAGACGGAATAACATCCGTCAGTTTACTCTACCTCTTTTTCAGAGAAATCGGTGGGGATGTCTGTTATCATATCCCCAACCGCCAGGAAGAGGGCTACGGCATTTCCCAGATGGGAATTGACCAGGCCCGGGCAATGGGCGCCTCGCTCATTGTTACCGTGGATTGCGGCATCACTTCTATCACGGAAGTGGAATATGCACGCTCCATCGGGCTGGACATGATCATCACCGACCATCACCAGGCCGGTGAAGGCATCCCGAACGCTGTCGCTGTAGTCAACCCCAAACTGCCCGGAAGCAGATACCCTTTCAATGAGCTGGCTGGAGTCGGTGTGGCCTATAAACTGGCCCAGGGCGTCAGCATGGAACTGGGACTCGCTTCCGATTACCTGGACCCGTACCAGGACCTGGTTGCGGTCGGGACAGCAGCGGATATTGTTCCCCTGGTGGATGAAAACCGCACCTTCGTCCGGTTTGGGCTGGAAAGGATCAACAACGAACCTCATGTCGGTATTCGAGCGCTGATCGAAACCGCAAACCTACGCTTCGGCAAAATTGATGTCGGCCAGATCATCTATGGACTCGCTCCACGGATCAACGCTGTTGGACGCCTGGGGTCCGCAGAACGTGCCGTCGAACTGATGATAACCGCCAATTCGCAACGCGCCCTGCATCTCGCCAGTGAACTGGAAGATGAAAACAGGACACGGAAGATGATCGACACCCACACTCTGGAAGAAGCTGTTGCCCAGGTTGAGGATATGTTCGATCCCTCTTCGGATCGTGTCATCGTTGCCGCGCAAAATGACTGGCATAGCGGGGTTATCGGCATTGTCGCCAGCCGGTTGATAGAACGCTACTATCGTCCCACTGTGATGATTTCAGTGGAAGACTGTATCGGCAAAGGCTCGGCGCGATCTATTCCCGGTTTCGACCTCTACGATGCCCTGCGCGAGTGCAGCGACCTGTTGACACAGTTCGGCGGACATACGTACGCGGCTGGTCTGACCATTGATGAGACCAAGATCCCTGAATTCAGGCGACGGTTTAACGAAGTCGCTTCCGAACGCCTGAGCAAAGATGATCTTATCCCCAAGCAGAAGATTGATGCCGCGCTGGAGTTGTCGGACATAACAGCGTCGCTGTATGATCAGCTCAAGCAGTTTGCCCCGTTTGGGCCGCACAACCCACGACCGGTATTCGTGAGCTACAATGTCGCGCTGGCCGGGTATCCGCGGATCGTCGGCAACAACCACCTGAAATTCCAGTTGCGACGCAACGGTTCGACCATCGACTGCATTGGATTCAACCTGGGTGAAAAGATCAACAGGATTGACCCCATTCGTCCCAAAAACCATATCGTGTATACGATTGAGGAAAACGAATGGAACGGACGGGTGAGCATTCAACTTCGGCTGAAGGATGTGAAAAACGGGCAAATCCCGGAGCTGGACGGCCATTCCTGATCTTATTCTTTTTCAACATTGCATTCTCAACGCCGGGTTTTCCCGGCGTTTTTTTCTATAGCGATACTCTGATTCAGTTACAATCCATGACGAAACGATGAATGAGTCGGGATTGTGACAGGCCGGGTGGCCCGACTCACAAGTGATACATCTGACGCTACTGGTACAGATTGCATACTCTGATTCAACTACAATCTTTGGCGAAAAGATGAGTGAGTCGGGATTGTGACAGGAAAATGGCCGGGTGGCCCGACTCACAAGTGATACATCTGACGCTACTGGTACAGATTGCATACTCTGATTCAGTTACAATCCATGACGAAACGATGAGTGAGTCGGGATTGTGACAGGAAAATGGGGACTGCCACTCTTTTTCGCATACTTGAGTGGCGATGATTGTTAATCATGCTTGAATTATGCATATGTAATAGTGTACTTGGAAAACGTGTCGCGAAAAAGGTGGCTGTCCCGGCATTTTCCCGTTGAGGACTATCCTACTGTGGCGCTCACATAAGAAGACAGGCGAAAAATCTGGTACAGTTACCTTTTCCTCACCCCTGATTTGACTGTCCTGCATCTGCGAGTTCGAAAAGGTAACAGTCCCATTTTTCGCCGAATACAGGCCACGAAACGGAAGTTGCATCACATGCGAATCGGCCACCCTGGCGCGAGTATTTATTTCAGCAACAATACTTTCCTTACGGATTCACCGCCATCATAACGCATCCTCACAAAATACGTCCCTGCCGAGACCATTTGTCCGGAAGATGATTTTCCCTGCCATTGAACCTGATGATGCCCGGCGGGAATCAGCCCTTCCGTAAGGGTCGTGACGCGACGCCCCAGTATATCGAAGATCTCGATAGAGAGTCGCTGAGAGGATGCCAGGGTAAATGGAATGGTAACCGAAGGGTTAAAAGGATTCGGGAAAGCCGGTTCAAGCTGTGTGGTAGTGGGAAGCTTGGATGAAGTGCTACTTTCTTCAGGTGTATCTGAATACCCAGTCAACTCAAACCGCATCAGGCCATTGGTTCCAACAAGCCATAAGGTATCACCGATCAGGTCTGCCGCATGTCCTGCCTCAAGCATATAGGCAGTTGTATCTGTATAGCAACCATCATGCAGGTTCAGAACGGTCGCTGTTCCGCCATTTGCGTCCGCCATCCAGTATACCAATCTGTCGCTATCCAGATCTAAAATCTCGGGATAGAGCGTACGGTTCTCACCGGGAATCGTGTGTATTAACCTCAGAGAATCATCTTCAATGTGAAAGACTTGATTATATATGGCTACCCATGCATTGTTCTTAAAAAGGGGATTGGGGGGCGAGTTGGTATTTCCCCGGTATGGGGAATATATGAGTTGGTGTAACCTGTACGGCTCAGGGAAATTGATATCATACCATCTCAGCGTGTCATTGCGATGCACAAACAAGCCATCTTCATCCCACGCCAGCCCGGCGGCGCTATACATGTAGTCGGGCAGATCAATGGTCACGGAATCCACATTGTTATTATGTATTTCATAAATCACAATCTCATCCATACCACGAATTGCGCAATACAAATGATTATCCGCCTCATAGAGTTTTGCATTCGGATGCGCCCCGCCGCCGCCATGAGTGCCAAAATCATAGATGAATTCCATTGAGTCATAGTCTGACACATCATACAAGAGCCAATGATACTGTGGTGGCTCTTCTGCGCAGAACACGTAATAGGGATACAGAAAATCAGGCGAACCGCAGGACAAAGTTCTATTTTCACTCAGAGAAACCAGCAATTCAGGAGCATTACTCCCTGTCAGGGAGTAGAGACTTGTTCTGAAATCATTTTCATCAACAGCCAGAATACCGTCAGTTACCATTAGCAGGCTATACTGCGGGGACTGGGCTGAATTATTCCACTCGGTTGAATCATAGAGCAATCTCGCAGAATCCATGTCAGCTATGGAATACAACAGCGTGTGCGGACAACGCAGATGATTGATAAACAGGAGTGAATCATCGGCGCAGCAGGCTGGTGAACTGATCCAATAATCTGTGGCTACTTCTTCCTCGAACTGCACTGTCGCAATATGCATATTCTCCAGATCTTCATCCGGATCAAACAGAAACAACTGTGGACCTTGATCCTGATAAGTTACCGGGGAGAAAGCTCCAAGCAATGTATCGGCAATCACCCCTAGCCAACTGATCTGGTAGCGATAACGTTCCGGATAATGTGCGTAATAATTCCATGAACAGGTATCAACAACCTCCCCATTTTCATCCAACTTGACAAATCGAATTGCTTCTCTTTCGGGAAATGCGAGAACACTGTCAAGATA
Organism: bacterium; assembly: GCA_963669175.1. Classification (GTDB taxonomy): domain Bacteria; phylum Electryoneota; class Electryoneia; order Electryoneales; family Electryoneaceae. The sequence continues at coordinate 2,075,759 of OY769902.1, read as the reverse complement.
AACAGGTGTAAAACCGTCGATTCCATGATCCCCGAATGTGCTGGGCGCTATCGTTTGAATAACTGTCGGATTCGCTGGATCAGAAACATCGGAAACGACCAGGGGATTTCCACGCAGGCTGGAAACAACAACATTGTATTTTCGATCACCGACAATGATTGCGCGGTAGGGTGTGTGCGAACTAGAATCCACTAACTGCGGGTTGGTGAGATCATGCAAATCATAAATACCCATGGCGGTTATCATCAACCTGCTGTCCGAGATGTAATACGGGCTGTAATATGGATATTGCCCTTCATGTATCCTGACCAGGGAATCGCCTTCACGATAAAACAAGTAGATACGGTTGACTGAGGCGACTAACAGCGTATCACCATACAACTTCAGGAGGCTTTGCCCGGAGGCCTGCGCTCTTTCTTCATCGCATAACTGTAATTCAACATGCCCCTCATCCTCCTGGATTTTATACAACCTTACACCATAGGAATCAGAAGCATAGAGATAGCATGAGTCTATCAGGCTTCCCCTGGACATTCGGTAAATGAAATGATCACCCTGCCAGTCCACTCCAACATCCCAGGGCGTTCGTCCTTCAGAGAGGGCAAGAAGCGGGAGAAGGCAGAGTATTAACAGGATCGCAGGTTGCGAGAAGCGCAAACGGAGGGGTGCGGTACGTGTCATCGTCATCTCCAATTCTGTCCAGCGGGGAAGCGGACGTGCCTATTAAAATACATTACTGGCAGACAAATGACAATCTGTTTTGGCTGCTTACAAGAATTTGTACATACTATCGACGAGTACGTTTCGTCAGGTCTTGGCGTGATGCTTTTTTCTTGTTTTCTCCGTGACGTAAGATACCTGTCCGAGTTCACGCGTGTTTTTTCGCATGATAGATCGACATCAGGCATCACGTTGTGACATGACGATAGCGAGAATGCAGATACCGGTGGCAGGTCACAACGCGCCAAAAACAGAGCGAGAAGCGGTTTCAGTATCAATGTGAGTTCAGGAAAACATAACGAAAGCCGAAGACAGAATGTCGCGTCAAGACCTGCCACAACAATGCCCGGATGCACAAATTCTTGTGAGGAACCTATATTTTTAACCGGTAGAATCTTGTCAAAGTCCCGGATCAGCAACTTCCTATGTTTCAATCACTTTCTTTACTTTTTTTACTTTTTTTACCTTCTTTACCTACTTCACTTCCACAGAATCCATTTATCATCCATCATTTCCAGCGCCAGCACGGCCGCTTCAGAATACTTATTCACCGCGTTCATCAGGTTCGGCGCCGTATCGGAATGGTGTCCGCCGCACAGAACCGCATTCACATCACTAAGCATGGGTTCGTAGTGTAGCAGGTCAAATTGCATATCCTGCTCTTCCCTGCTGACGTCAAGATGAACCATGTCTACTTTCACCCATGCCTTGCCCAGGATACGTCCGGCAACCAGCGAGGATACCGGGAACGGGATAATCCTGTCCTGCAGGTTGTGCTTGATGACATGATTCATGAACTGCTTATATGTGGCGGAATCGACATGCGGCGGCGTTTTGTCTTCCAGTAGCGATGCCATATCCTCCTGATTATCCAGGAAGGGGTTCACAGCCACCACGATGCTATCCAGTCCCCTGCGTTTCAGCAGTTCAGCCAGCAGGATTGCCGTGCTGCCATCGTCATTATTGACATCGATGACCACTCGGGGACGGCTTTCCTCGATCAGACGCTCAAAAACCGGGTGACCCGCCTCAATCGTCAAGTCCGGGTACTGCTCCGCAAAGCCGGTAAAACCGTCATAAATATCGGTGCCGTGAATCAATTTCATCAACGAGTGCATCTACGTTCCCTTCCTTAACATCCACACACAAATCACACAACAAACAGACGTTACAAGTTCTGCACGATATAACTTTCAAACTTTACGGTGCCTCGCTATTTTGAATAGGTAGATAGGTGAAAAATGGGACTGTTACCTTTTCATGCTTTCGAATGCAGAACAGTCAAACCAGTATAGATGAAAAGGTAACTGTACCAGATTTTTCGCCTGCTCTATCAGATGGTTCCAGACGGGAAAATGCCGGGACAGCCACCTTTTCGCAACATGTTTTCCCAGCGCTCGATGATTTTGCGTATACATAAATCATGATTAACAATGCCTGGCATATTCGCAAGCGAAAAGAGTGGCAGTCCCCATTTTCCATCGGTAATTTTCCTTTCCCATCGAATTAGATCCTTATATCCAAGTTAAGGGTATAACAGAATCTTATCCACACAAAACAGCGAAGCACCAACTTTACAATGCCAAGATATCATACCCGACCAAACATTGCCGGGCTACTTATTCCTTTTATACCTTCTTTACGTTTTTACCTTTTTCACTTTTTTCACTGCCAACTTTTTTCACTTTTTCCCAAACATCGAGTGGCTCAACAACGTCTGTACCGGCTTGAAATGCAGCTTCACAAACGGCGCCAGTTCCTCTTCGCTTTTACCTGCCAGTTTGAGCAGATCTCGTTGCGCATCACGGCTGGAACCGGCGTGGGGACGAAAGCCCAGCTCGTCCTTCATCGCGTCCATGGCTTTGTCATAGGTATAACGTGCCACAATCGCCGCCGCCGCTACGGCAAGATTGGATTCCGCCTTGCTGCGCAGCACCAGTTCCAGCTTCTTGGCGTCGCCGAGGTAGGGTTTCAGACGATACTCGCCGCCAAACTTGTCCACGACCAACCCTTCGACGTCCTCGAAACGTGCGGCCAGGTTTGACGCCACCTTCCCATGCGCCCAGCCCAGCATACCGTTGACACCGCCCTGTTTCAGGAAGTTCTCATGCATCTCGTTGTAGCGTTTCGGACCGATTGCGATCACTTCCACACGATCCTTCGCCTTGTCCAGGATAGTCTCGGCGATCTTGGCGATGGTTGACGTGTTCAGCTCTTTCGAGTCACGCACCCCCAGCTCACGTAAGCCCTGTATGCGATCCCGATAGCCGACAAATCCGGCCACGACCAACGGCCCGAACAGGTCGCCCTTACCCGCCTCATCGGTGCCGATCCACACATTCCAGCGTGCTTCCGGGGATTTGGCGGATACTTCTTCCGCAGCGCTGCCCATGGTCTCTTTCGCGGGTACTGTGGGAAGCGGAGCGCCGATGACACCGTTTACGGTTGATGCCAGCCGTTCCGCCAGCCTCTTGTCGCTCTTCCCGTTGGGAACCCAGGAGAACCGTCGCTTTTTCGGGCTGTAATACAATGATCCCGCCGCCTTGGCAGCCCCCGACACAGCGTCCAGCTTCAGACCGTAGTTGATCTCTTTCCACTCAACCCGGACACCGTCCGGTTGCAGCCGCGTCATGACCTGTTCCAACGCCGCCAGGAGAAGTCGTTCGTGTAATGTAGCCATGCGGGCAAGATCGCACTTGCGCACGAGGGAAGCAAGCGACGGCGGACACTTTCATGAGAGCGGAAACGGCAGTGATGAAATGTGAGTATGAATCAGTTGGATCAGCCCAGTTGAGAGCATATATTCCAATCTGTATATTGGGTTTTCAATACGCAAGAATTGGTTGAATTATTGACATATGCAGAGCTTTATAATTTCCTCATCTGCTTCATTACGCCAAAGGGAAACCATATTCGGTTGAGTAGCCAGGAGCGGAAATTCCAATCCTCCTGCCCAAGGTCCTCAGGATCAGGGAAGTTGCCAAACATATACTTCACGATTTTCAGATGGAGAAAACGATGAGTTTTAGGCCTTTGCCACATTTTGTTACCAGGCTTTGCATGGAGCCACCATTTAGACTCTTTGCAAAAGCAGCGCTTATGAAAATGCGTGTTCCCCTTAAAACACGAGTTATTTGGGAGCTATCAAATCGTCCACAATACCTGCTTGGCGTTTATACGGCCGCACAGCAAGCCATAAAGCAGGGCATCAAGGAGATTTCAGTCATTGAGTTCGGTGTAGCTGGCGGAAGTGGCTTGCTTACGTTGCAGCATGAAGCCCGTTCTGTCGAGCGGGAAACCGGTGTCAAAATCAGAGTTTTTGGTTTTGATGCTGGAGCCTCAGGTTTGCCAGAGCTGATAGGCGATTATCGTGATCACCCCGACAAATGGAAAGCGGGTGATTACCCCATGGATGAAGTCGCTTTGCGTTCAAAACTATCCAAACGATCAACATTAATACTCGGCAACGTAAAAGAGACTGTTAAAAGCTTTTTTACAAAGTATAATGCTAGTCCTATTGGTTTTATTTCTTTTGATTTAGACTTGTATTCATCTACATCCCAAGCATTGAATATTCTTCTCGACCCTAATCTTAAAATGCTCCAACATGTTCCCATTTATTTTGATGATATTGAATTTATATTTAATCACAAATACGCGGGAGAACTACTGGCAATCGATGAATTCAACGAGAGAAGTGAACATGTAAAGATTGACAAATGGTACGGTGTTGATATCGGTCGTCCCTTTCCGGAACATTCTTTCCTGAAGAAAATGTACGTTGCTCATAACCTGACAGCCATCTCAAACAATGTTATAAAAGGAGCTCCACAACAACTTGCAATGAACAAGTAAGGAAATACTCCTGGCAGGTTTGGCGATTTACTTCCTGTTAGCAACCTTTATAATTGGTTTGACAGGCAGAAGAGATCGTGTAACACATTAAGAAACTATATATTACTTACTTCTACGATCCTGCATGACCGGTGTATGAAGAAGACACCGGTTATTTACGACATTTTCCATCAAGCACTATTGGCCCCGCCAGCTTGCTGGCGGTGGTCTATTCTAATTCATTAAAGGGCGTCTACCACAACCATCTTATACTCTATTCCCGGCCAGGCATGGCCGGGCTACCAATAACTTGACAACTTTTGAACTTTCAAACTTTCCAACTCACTGAACCATCACAACCTTCTGTGTCATCGTAGCGCCGTTCGCTTTCAGGGTCGCATAGTACACACCGGATGCCACCTGTTGCCCGACGCTATTCAAGCCGTTCCAGGTCACCTCGTGTACTCCGGCGGCTAGGGGACCGTTGACCAGTTGCGCCACACATTCGCCCAGGACATTGTACACCGTCAGCGTCACATCCCCACGTTGCGGTACGGCATAGGTAAGAGTCACGCTCGGGTTGAACGGATTCGGGTAGGCGGACAGATCTAGCTGGGACGGCAGCAGATGCAGCTCCTGCTCCTCCACCGAGTTGAAATCAAACCCGGTGAGCGACCAGACACCACGCCCGGCTGTGCCAATATGCAGCGTGCTTTCATCCCAGGAAAACAGCAGGTAATTAGCGCGCACATTCACCGGCAAAGGCAACAGGTTCCAGGTATCCGTCCCATACGGCTGATACCAGACTCCCGACGTAGCCGCCATTACCAGCGGATGAGGAGCAACAGGCGAGAAAGCAAGATGTGGCAATACTTCGAAACAGAATGTCGTATCCGGTTCATAAAAACTGTCGCCATGATCATCCGATCGCAATATCCTCGAATGCGTAACACCATTGGGGACGTGATAATACTCTACTGCATAAATCGTCCCGTCCGATGGATGAACAACGATGTTAAAGAGGCCGTCAGATTCTTCAGGTAAGGTATATACAGCCTGATAACTGGAGCCACCATCTAACGACCTGAATATATGGTCGGATCCACCAGCAAAAATCCGCCCCTCCAGAGTGGGATCAAACTGCGCATCACAGATGCATTCTCCTTCATTGTATTGCATGAACACTACACTATCAATCATTGTTATACCGTAATCCGTTAGGTTCACCAATGCTTCATAGCCTAATCCCAGAATATGTTCCGGATCAAAAGGGTCAAACCGTGGATCAAACGCCTGATCATAACCAAACGGGGTCCAGGTTTCACCATCATCATAGCTGATCTCCTGACCTATCCCATAATGCCAGGCATATTGAGTATCAGGATAAACGGGATGAAAATACTCGGACAGAGTAGGATCATCAACAAACGCCCAAGCAGAATCAGCAAGACTCCAACTCAGGTAACCTGTACCCTGCTCAACCCGGACCTCTTCAGTACCAGGTTTTTGCATCAACAAGTAGCAATTATAGTTATCCATTCCTTGACCGGTGGAATCAAAAGTTGTCCCACCATTATGGGAAAGAAGTAGCTTGTTGTACTGAACAAAAAACAATGTGAAAGGATTGTGCGGATTGATAGCCAAACGATCCATGGCCTCATGCACAGGAGTCATTTCATCTATCCCCTGTATAAGCTCCCAATTGTAACCGAAATCTAAACTCTTGTAATATTTGTATCGTTCTACGCCATAATACAAAGTGACAATAAAAACATTTCCCTGCCCGTTTTCATACAGTTCCATTGGAAAATAGTCAGGAGCGATCCACTGTTCTACATCAAGCACAATATCGTACCAAAAGGCACCTCCGTCATTTGTTCTGGCTAAATATATATCTCCTCTATTTGAACAAAGGGAAAGCATCCTATTCGAGTTATCTGGATCGATCGCCAATGCAAAGGACAAGTTACCTGACAAATCACTATGAGCATGCCATGTCTCACCACCATCAATGGAATAATCGAGAAAATTGTTCCATGACGCCATATACACTTTTTCCGGGACATTGGGATCCTGATAATAGTAATATAGAATTTCTGTACCGATAGCCCCCATTAATGTCCATGATTGACCGCCATCCGTTGATCGCCACGCCCCAACCAGAACCGTATCCGGTCGTTCCGGGTGAACCCAGATCGCTTGTGGGAATATCTCATAGTCCGTGGGAAAATCGACACGCTCCCAGTATTCCCCACGGTTATCACTCCTGAACAGGACATGCTCCGGGTGATTTTCATATTCGTTTAAGTACCAGAGTCGGTCAGTATTGACTGGATCGGCATATAGACACACAGGTTCGCCATAGGTGCCACTCTGCCGAATGCCATCCCTTATGCCCTCATCAACATAAGGCAAGCCATTTCCCGACCACACCCATGTGTTGCCGCCATCTTCGCTACGGTACACGCCAGATTGCTCAACCCCCACGATTACCAGAGTGGTATCGTGGGGGCTGATCAGTATGGTTCTTGCCTTGGCGCCTACCGGACCACCATGATGCCATGTTTCCTGGGAAAGGGATGGAAAGACGAGTAAACAGGTCAGAAAGACAACAAATACGACACGCAACGGCAGCTTGCTCATGGTCATGGCGCCTCCGTTAGAGCTTGAATCATTGATAGAATAAAATAGCGCATCAAAACCGTAGTGTAAACACAGTCTTCGCACCCGGATCAGAAAAACCTGTAACTCCCGCAAGCGCATTGGCCCCGCCGGCTTGAAGACGCTGTAGCGAAGCGAAAGCGGCTGCCCGGCGGTGGTCTATTCTACAGTGGGGCTTGAAAACAATGTCGCATGCTTTTCTCTATACTTGATTCTCAAAAATTATGGTAAAATCTTTTACAATCATTGGATTGAGCGGCCAACGGAGTGGATCCCCGCCTACCAAGGTGTCTCAGAATTACATATTCTCTCATCCCAGCGAAGGCTGGGATCCAGGCAAGTATCGACAAAATAATAAGTTGAATATAGAGACGACTCTCAATGGACCGTGCTTCTTGAGAATGTCTAACCTCTTGTAATATCGCAACATGACTGGATTCCTTCCTTCGAAGGAATGAGACTAACGGACATTCTGATACAGTCTGCTACGCTGGGGATGACTGCAGGCGGTATTTGTTTCGCGAGTCAGTATAATTCATTTAGAGGCGTTACCTTATTCCCGGTCAGGCATGGCCGGGCTACCAATAACTTTATAACTTTGGAACTTTCAAACTTTCCAACTTCACGGAACCCTCAGAACCGCAGTGTAAACACCGTCTTCACACCCGGATCAGAAAAAACCTGTATGCGGCCATTATGACGGCGCATGATCTGGCGGGAAAGGGCAAGTCCGATACCGCTGCCCTGTTTTTTCGTGGTAAAGAAGGGGATGAAGATTTTTTCCAGCACGTCCGGTTGTATCCCGGGCCCGTTATCCTCGACATGAATCACGGGACGGCTATGGCGATCCAGCTCTGCCGTCACAAGCAAGCGCGGCTCATCTACATCCTTCATCACATCCAGGGCATTCAGCACCAGGTTGATCAGCACCTGTTCGATCTGGCGAGGATCAGCCGTAATTTCAAGCGTTTCCGGCTGCACCTCAAACACACTCTCAATATCATATTCTTCGCATTGCGGTTTGAAGAATTCACGGATATGCTCGAGCAGGTCACGTACCCGAACGATCTCAAACTCCGGCGGCGGGATTTTGTACAGGGTGCGGAAGGGTTCCATGAATTGCAGCAGGCCACTGCTGCGGCGACGGATGGTTTTGATCGCCAAATGAATGTCCTCGAGATCCTCATCCGCCGTGTCGGTATCACAGGCCGATGTCAGGGCCTCCTCGGCGGTGTCGGCAAGGCTGGCGATGGGCGCGATGGAATTGCGGATTTCGTGGGTAAGCACACGCATCAGATTACGCCACGCCTCCAGCTCCTTCTCTTCCAACTCACGCTGAATATCCTGAATCGAAACCAGGGTAAAGCGCTGTCCGCCACGTCTGAACTCAGTGGCGTCAATCGCCAGTTGCAGCAGGTCATCCTCGTCCGCAGCCTTCACGATCCTCCGTTTTCCCGGGCCGATGGTGCGCAAAGTTTCCAATAATTCCGGGCCGAAATGGGAGAGGCTGTCGATATTGCGAATGGTGGGCAGACCGAAGATACGCTTGGCGGCATTGTTGACCAGATCCACCCGGCCTTCACGGTCATACACCAGGATGCCGCTGCCGATATGCTGGACGATGGTTTGCAGGTAACGGTACTGCTGTTCATGCTCCATCCTGACTTTCTGAAAGTCCATCATTACTTCATGAAACGCTTCCCGCAGGGTATCCTGCTTCCCGTCACGAGGCGCTACCGGGGAAAAGGTCTCGGTGAAATCGCCGTATTTGATCGACGACAGGAAATGCGCCACATCACGCCGTGTTTTCTCGAGGAAATGGATCAGGGCGAACACCTGGTACAGCACCAGCAGGCCGCAGACGATCGTAGAAGCGATATAACTGGTTTCGAACAACAGGTACAGCCCAAGGGCAATGGTGCCGGTGAGGAAAAGGACTCGCAGTATGATCAGGAGACGAAATCGTCTAAAGACCATGTTTTTCGATCCGCCGGTAGAGGGCTGGCCGGGTCAGGCCGAGTTCCCGTGCCGCCCGTTGAATATTCCCGTCATGTTTCGCCATCGCCTTCAAGATCACCTTGCGTTCGACAGCGTCCAGGTTCAAGGTATCAAGATCGAGATCGGTTTGTGAAGCCTCTTCCGGTCGTGCGAGGAAAAAATCAGAAGGTTGAAGAGTCGTACCATCCGCAAGGATCACAGCACGCTCTACCGCGTGTTGCAGCTCGCGCACATTTCCCGGCCATGCATGCTTCTGAAGCCGTTGGAGAGTAGCCTGGGAGAAGCGCATCCCCGTTTTTTCATACTTCCGGCTGAATTCTGCCAGAAAATGTTCGGCCAGCAGGGGAATGTCATCGCCACGTTCCCGTAGAGGCGGAAGAGTGATCTCAACTGTATTGATACGATAGAGCAAATCCTGCCGGAACTCGCCATTGCCCACCTTATCCATGATGGGAGCGTTGGTGGCGCAGATCAGGCGTATATCCACATCGATCTGCTTGTTCGAGCCGACACGTGTGACAGAGCGTGTCTCCAGCACACGTAGCAGCTTGGCCTGTTGCGACAGGGAGATATTGCCTATCTCATCGAGGAACAGGGTTCCGCCGGAAGCCGCTTCAAATCGTCCGGCACGGTCACTTCTCGCATCGGTAAACGCACCTTTCACATACCCGAACAGCTCGCTCTCGAACAGGGATTGCGGCAGCGCCCCGACATCAACACTGATAAACGCTTCTGAATCACGTTTGCTCTTGCGGTGAATCGCACGCGCGACCAGCTCTTTACCAGTGCCGTTTTCTCCAAGAATGAGTACGGTTGCATCAGTCCCTGCGACTTTGTCGATCGTCGCGAATACGTGCTGCATGGGCGCTGATCCGCCGATCAGCTCCTCATAGCGTGGGGTCATGCCTGCGACAATAGCTTCCTGACGTGAGCGAAGAGACACCACTTCCGCACGGCTGCGGCTCAGTTGCAGGGCGGCGTGAACGGTTGCGAGTAGTTTCTCGTTCTGCCAGGGCTTGAGCACAAAATCGACAGCGCCTTCCTTGATGGCGCGGACTGCGGTCTCGGTGCCACCAAACGCGGTGATCAGGATGACAACGGCGGAAGGATCGAGGGTGAGGATACGGTCCAGCCAGAGAAAACCCTCACGGCCGGTCGTGGTATCCTGCGTGAAATTCATGTCCAGCAGGATCACGTCATACCGTTGCTCTTTCAACCGTGACGGGATCTTCTCCGGATCCTTTTCGGTATGAACTGTCGCGCCATGCCGTTTTAACAGCATTCGTAGCGCGATCAGTACATCCTCGTCATCGTCAACGGCCAGTATCGAGCCTTGCAGTTCACCGCTGTTGTTTCCCATGCCCCTTCCCATCAGTCGCGGTTCGATGGATAGATAATCCACCAATGTACGAAATCGGACACTACGATGTCGATGGCGCCAGCTTTTTAAATAGTACCGGCACATGATCGTCACCGCCAGCGCCAATGTTCAGCAACTGCCAATCGCGTTTCTTATCGGCGATATGACGTTGCAGGCACTGGATCTTGACTTCCTGATCATCACAATCTTCCGACCATCGAACAACTTCCACGCGGTACTGAATCTTGCGCTTGTTTCCGTTGACGGTCACCTCGATTTCCATCGAGTTCTCACCCTCTTGAAAGGGAATCTGAATGGTTACGTTCGGCATCTTTGCCCTCCGTTTCCCCGGCCCGGTTGAACGGCAATTAAGAATTAACAATTGATAATTAGGAATTAGAAATTAGAAATTAGGAATTAGGAATTACATATTATGATCAAAGAACCCTGTAACTTTAGAACTTTCAAACTTTTAAACTTTCTGACTTCAAGAGATTCATTCCGCTCTCAACGCATCCACCGGGTTACTGTTCGCCGCATTCCAGGCCAATCCGCCAATGGTCATCCAAGCGATCAGCAGCGCGACCATACCAGCCAACACCATCGACAAGGGACTGATGCCCGCCTTGTAGGCAAACTGGTCCATCCAACGGTTCATCAGCAGCCATGCAACAGGCCACGCCAGCGCATTCGCCAGCAATACGAGAAACGTGATTTCTTTCGACAACAACAGTACCACTCGTGGCACACTGGCGCCCAACACTTTTCGTATTCCAATCTCACGCGTCCGTTGGCTCACTTCCAGCATCGCCAATCCGAATACCCCCAACGCCCCGATCAATACCGCCAGGATAGACGCGTAAGATATCAGCTGGCTCCAACGCTGATCCTCACGATACTGTCGATCCACATTCTCATCGATAAACCGGTAATCGAAAGGCATATCCGGGACAACTTCCTGCCATGCTTTCTCAACACGCTTCATTGTACCGGCGATATCCTGATCGTCCACACGTATCAACACATTCTGCATGGTGAACCAGACGGAGCTGGAAACAGAATTGTCATTCTGACTGAAAAACAACCAGGGATTGATGCCAATCATCAACGGTTGCACTTCATCATACAGCGAGCTGAAATGGAAATTGTCCACCACTCCGATAATCTCATTGTCTTTGAAATTGCCGGGCAGCGAACGTCCTACCGCATAGTCCCACCCGAAATAGTCAAGAAACGCCTTGTTGACAATGAAGGACCGTTGCTCATCAGAAGCGATCTCGGGATCAAAATCTCGCCCTTCCACAACAGGAATCTGCATCGTTTGCAGGTAAACGTGATCAACCGTATTGGAATAGATGCCGCTGAATTCTTCGCCATTATTCGTCCAGCCATGCGACGTCCACCTGTGGCCGAATCCGTTCTGAGTGCCTGAAATGGATAGAATGCCCGGATCGCCACGTAATTCCTGCCTCAACCTTTCCATCGCCACCAACGCATCATCACTGGTGCTATGCGCGGCAATCTCAACAACCTGCTCGCCGTGAAAACCGAGCTGCTTGTTCTGCACATAAGCAAGCTGACGGCTCATGACCAGGGTAATGGTGATCAACATGATGGACAGCCCGAATTGCAGGAATACCAGCGATTGACGCAAGCGTCGTTTGCCACCGACACGAATTGCTCCTCGAAACGCGGCAACCGGTGGAAAGCCACTGATGACCAATGCGGGATAGCCTCCGGCAACAAGGGTAATGGCGGCAGCCAGAAGCAGGAAAAGTGATATGGTGATAACATCGTACTGAATCGTCATGACACGTTCGAACATGGTATTGAACAATGGCAACAACAATTCTGCCAGCACGATTCCCAGGGACATCGCAATGATCGTCAGCAGGAAAATCTCAACAAAGAACTGGCGTACAAGCTGAATTCGCATCGCGCCAAGCACCTTGCGAACCCCGATCTCACGTGACCGGCTGGTAGAACGTCCGATGGCAAGCGTGGTAAAATTGATGCAGGCGATCAGCAGGATAGCGATTCCAATCCCAGACAGGACATACAATCCTGTAGGTTTGACTTCAGTTGGGTAAACATTGCCCGGCGACAGTGACATATGACGTTCGGCCAACGGTTGCAGCACAAAGTTCAGCTTCCACACATCCTCTTCTTCCTCCCTGTCGACAACAGAGGGGATATAGGTGGCCAGTGACTGTTCAACCGCTTCACGAGAAACTCCTTCCTCGAGCATCACATAGGTTTCAGAGAAGACTGTTGTCCAGTTGGACGATATCATCCTGCGCATGACTTCATAGGTATGCTCATATTGAACAAACAGCTTGGGATTGATCGTTGCTGTCGGCGGGGCATTTTGAACGACGGCTGTAACCACCAGTGGAATAAATGCCGTGTCCACCTTTACTTCTATCGTTTGCCCGATGGGATTGGAACCCTTGAAGTATTTTTTCGCCAGTTCTTCTGTGATTACCACACTGGACAAGTCTTCCAGCGGCGATTCCTGCTGCCCACGTATAACCGGGAAAGTGAAGCTGTTGAAAATACCCGGCTCCGCGTAGCCGATCTCTTCCTCGTATACATGTGCGCCGATACGGATAACGTCTTCCGAATTGGTATAACGCACGTACTCTTCGATTCCCGGGATATTCCCTTTACAGGTCTCCGCAAACAGGGCGGTAATGTTTCGGGCGTATCGTGGATCTTTACCCGGTTCATCCGTCCGGTTGATCACACGGTACAACCTGCCAAGGTTCTCATTGTGATGATCCCAGCTAAGGTCATAGCGGACATACACGTAGATCAGCAAACAGGTCGCAATGCCCAGGGCCAGCCCGAAAACATTGATCAGCGAATGCACCTTTCCACGCCACAACGTCCGTAACGCTACAACCAGGTAGTTGCGGATCATCCTCTTCTCCTCTACTTGTTCAGCTCGAATTCCTCACCGTTATTCAGCACGAGTCCCGGAAAAGGGGACGGGATCCTTTTCCTCGCGCTCGCATAGCACTCTCTCGTTCATCTTGTGGAAAAGGAAACTGTCCCCTTTTCCGTGGAATCTCTGCCAGTGCTCAAAAAGAGGGAACAGTCATTTCCCGGCCAAGCATGGCCGGGCTACCTGACTTACCTTCTTTACCTTTTTTTACTTTTCTTTACCTTTTTTTACTTCATTCATGTCTAAGAGCATCTGCCGGATTCACCGACGCCGCGCGTGCCGCCTGTCCCGATACCGTAAGCATAGCGAACACCATCGCCAGCAAGGCCCCTTCAATGAAGATGGACCAGTGCAGCGGCGCGTGATACGGCATATGCGCCAGCAGTTTCTCTGCGATCAGGTACGCCGTGCCCCATGCAATCAACGAGGCGATACTCAACAGGATGACAAACTCACGTGAAATCAGGGAAATAAGCGTAATGGGAGAGGCGCCCAGCACTTTTCGAATACTGAATTCTCGTGTTCGCCGATTCGCCATAAAGGAAGCCAATCCCAGCAAACCAAGCGAAGCGATCAGGATAGCGATGCTGGAGAAAATCAGCAGGATGCCTTGGGCACGTTTATATTCCTCGAACTGACGTTCGATCCTCTCATCAAAGAAACTGTATTCGAAAGGATACTCCGGGTACAGGCCATCCCATATTTTCCGGATACGATCCAATGTCGCCGGCACATTACCATCAACCAACTTCACATTTGCAGCCCATATGGAAGTGGGATAAAACATCAGCACCAACGGCTCGATCTGGATGGATAATTGACGGAAATGGTAGTCCTTTACTACACCGACAACGGGACGTTTCTCATCGTTGATGAAGCGTATATACTTGCCGTCGATGGTATCCCAGCCAAATTGACGATACGCGGTCTCATTGATTATCATACCCATCGAATCAGATGCCAGATCAGCATTAAAGTTCCGTCCCATCGCCATTTCCATCCCATATACCGGGACGAAGTTCTCATCGACGTAATTCACGTTGATGACATAGTCCCTGTCCTCCGGCGTATCCGCCGGACGCATCCCGCTTGAACTGCGTCCTGAGCTGGGAATACTGTTTGACAGGCTCACATTCTCTATGGATGGATCAAGCTTTAGCTCTGTGGTCAGTGCATCCAACCGTTCACGAATCTGTTCACTCCCGATTGGAATGACTACAACCATGTTTTTGTCGTAGCCAAGGGGTTTGTTCCGCAAGTAATGAATCTGCTGAATGATGATCCCGGTTCCGATCAGGAGCAAGATCGACAGGCTGAACTGCATCACGACCAACGCACGCCGCAAGAAGGCGCCTTTTCTCAGACTGTCAACACGTCCCTTTAACACGCGTACCGGACGATATGCCGACAAAACAAAAGCCGGGTATACTCCGGACAAAATGCCCACCACCAACGCCGTAGCCAGCATTCCGCCTGACATCCAGGGATTGTTGAACAGGTGGAAGTTGATATCTTCCCTGCCCAGCAAAGTCCCCATGTGTGGTCCAGCCAACTCAACCAGCACAAAAGCCGGAAGCAATGCCAGCAGGCTCAACAACATGGACTCACCGATGTACTGCAGCATCAACTGGATCCGCATCGCCCCGACAACCTTGCGCAGACCGACCTCACGTGCGCGGCGCATGGAACGTGCCGTAGCGAGATTCATGAAGTTGATACAGGCCAGCAGGATAATGCCTACCGCAATTGCTACCAGCATCGTGAGCACATTGGCATCGGTTTTATCTGGATTGGTGTCATACTTGATATGTGTGGTATGCAGGTGCATGTCCAGCATCGGCTGAGCATACATCTTCATACTCTCTTTGTAATCCGGATCCTCTGAAACGCGGTACTTGGCAATAAAATCCGGGAGTTTGGCATTTACGCTTTCGATGTCCGCGCCCGGAATAAGCTTGAAATAGGTCGCCAGGTGATTGGTCCACCAGGATTCCAGGTTGGGAGAATCCTTTACGAATTCCTGCCATGCAATAATGCAATCGGGACGGATATGAGAATTTGACGGTGGATCAGCCATGACCGCTGCAACCCGAAGTTCGGACTTGTTCTGTACCAGGATGGTCTCACCTATCACATCCGTACGCCCGAAATATTTCATCGCCAGTTTTTCGGTCAGAACAATCTGGGATGGCTCTGCAAGCAGATTTTCTGTGGTGCCATGTATTAAGGGAAAGGAAAAGATGTTGAAGAATTGATCATCCGCTACATAGATCACAGATTCGTATTCACGGATATCGTTGACCTGGAACAGCCGGTCACTGATGCGGCGTACACGCGTAGCCGCTTCAATCTCGGGAAAATCTTCCATCAGGGCCGGGGCAAGCGCACCCATGGTTACCGCGACATGCACATCTTCCGGGCCCCATTGCTGGATCTCAACCATGCGGTACAGGCGATCCGTGTCCTGGTTGAAACGGTCGTAACTCCAGTGGAAGTGGACATACATCATGATCAGGGCAAACGCCGCCAATCCGATCGCCAGACCGGTTACGTTGATGAAGGCATACCCCTTCTGACGACTCAAACTGCGTAAGGCAACCTTGATGTAGTTCCTGAACACGCTTACCTCTTGAATTAAGAATTAAAAATGATGAATTAAGAATGAACCGGATACAATTAGCAATTAGAAATTAGGAATTGACTATATCATCTAAATAACTTTTCAACTTTTCAACTTCCTATTATGTCATTCCCGGCTATTATGTCATCCCCGGCTATTATGTCATCCACTGCTATTATGTCATCCCCGGCTATTATGTCATCCACTGCTATTATGTCATCCCCGGCCATTATGTCATCCACTGCTATTATGTCATCCCCGGCCTGAACGGGGATCTCGAGCGATGGAATGAGTAATCCTCATTTCTTTGTTTACTTCAACCTCTGGCTTCATATTCCCCGGCCAGGCATGGCCGGGCTACCTCATTAACTTTACAACTTTTCAACTTTTAAACTTTTCAACTTCCAAACGCCCATCCAGCAAGTGAATCACTCGCCTGCTGTATTCCGCGTTCTTCTCGGAGTGAGTCACCTGGAGGATGGTCACACCCTCTTCCTTGTTCAGCTTGCTGAAGAGCTTCATGATCTCATCGCCCTGCGCCGAATTCAGGTTCCCGGTCGGTTCATCGGCCAGGATCAGACGTGGGTTGTTGATCAGCGCACGTGCGATGGCAACCAACTGCTGTTGACCACCGGACAACTGGTT
Source organism: bacterium (assembly GCA_963669175.1). Taxonomy (GTDB): domain Bacteria; phylum Electryoneota; class Electryoneia; order Electryoneales; family Electryoneaceae. The sequence continues at coordinate 2,058,974 of OY769902.1, read as the reverse complement.
TGGGAACAGGTCTTTTTTCGCGACGATATTGAAACGGTCCAGCATATCACTGACACGCCCCTTGCGTTCGTTGCTCTTCACCTTGTTGTAAAGAAGAGGCGTCTCGATGTTCTCATAGACGGTCAACTCATCGATCAGGTGGTAACTCTGGAACACAAACCCGATGTGTTGGCGATGCAACTGGGTGCGCTGTTTTTCCTTCAACCGGGTAACATCCTGCCCCATAAAACGGTACGCGCCCTGGTTTGCTTCATCCAGCAGGCCAAGGATATGCAGCAGGGTTGATTTACCCGCTCCGGACGGTCCCATGATGGTGGTGAACTCGCCTTCGGCGAAATTCAGGTTGATGTCCTGCAGCACGTAGTAGCGTCCCGCCGCATTATCGTAGTAGCGGAACAGTCCATCCAGCTCGATCATACCGGCTCCCTTTCCGAATCAGACGCCCGCTTTTTCGGTGATATTCTCAGTGACCACATGACCGTCGAACAGGTGAATGACACGCTGGGCATATTCCGCGTAAGCCGGAGAGTGTGTCACCATCAGGATCGTGGTGCCTTCTTCATGCAGCTTGCCCAGCAGGTTCATCACTTCGTCACCATGGCTGCTGTCCAGGTTACCGGTGGGTTCGTCTGCAAGGATGATCTTCGGTGAGCCGACCACCGCACGCGCTACCGCCACACGCTGCTGCTGACCACCGGATAGTTGCTGCGGGAAGTGCTTGGAACGGTGCATGATGTTCATCTTCTCCAGCGCTTCCTCTACCTTCTTCTTACGGTCGCCGCTATTGACGCCCTGATACAACAGAGGAAGTTCGACGTTTTCGAAAACGGTCAGCTCATCAATCAGGTTAAAGCTCTGGAAAACAAATCCGATGTTGTTCTTGCGCAGGTGGGCGCGCTGACGTTCGCTGAACTTGGCAACCTCTTTGTCCAGGAAGAAATACTGCCCCGTGGAGGGATTATCCAGCAAGCCCAGGACGTTCAGCAGGGTGGACTTGCCACAGCCTGACGGGCCCATGATAGCGACAAATTCACCTTCACGAACCTCGATGTTCACGTTATTCAGCGCGGTCGTCTCCACCTCTTCCGTGCGGTACACCTTCACCAGATCCACTGTCCGAATCATGATCCTTTCCTTCCCGCTGTATGTGCTTCGCTTCTTTCTAACACTCTTTTTTCTCACAGGATAATTTTCTAACAGGATAATAGGACAATTGATAATTAGGAATTACTATCACATCCAAATAACTTTATAACTTTATAACTTTAGAACTTGAGAACTTTAGAACTTCCTAGTATGTCATCCCCGGCCTGAACGGGGATCTCGAGCGATGGAATGAGTAGTCCATATTGCTGTACTCACTTCAACCTCTGGTTTCATATTCCCCGGCCAGGCATGGCCGGGCTATCTGAGATAACTTTCAAATCTTGCAACCTTCTTTCCCTTCTTTACCTTTTTTACTTTCTTTACCTTTTTTACCTTTTTCACTGCCTACTTTTTTCACTTATTTCACTTCCTTTTCAAACACCAACTTATCCACATCACCGAAGTTGTCGTAGGAAGACGTCACCACTCGTTCTCCGGGTTCCACGCCGCCGAGCACCTCAAACATGCGCGCATTCATCTGCCCGAGCTGGATATCGCGTCGAATCGCGACTTCGCCGGAAGGATCGACGACAAAGATCCACCGTCCCCCGGTACTCTGGAAGAAGCCGCCACGCGGAATCATGATTGCTTCCGTAGGATCGCCAAGCTCAAGACGCACACGTACTGTCTGCCCGCGCCGTATCCCTTCGGGCTCACTCCCGGTGAAGGACATTTCTACTTCGAATCGACCGTCACGCACCTGCGGATAGACCTTGGTGGAACGTAATTCAAAATCATCGTTGGCAAAGGTAAACGTGCCTCGCAATCCCGAACTGACACGTGACAGGTAGTATTCATCCACCAGGCACGCCACCTGGAAACCATCAAGCTGGTCAATCTGGCCAAGTCGTGTTCCCTGGGGTTTGTTCTGTCCGATTTCGGCATCAAGGGCGGTGAGTTGACCACGGATAGGCGCACGGATGGTCAGGTTCTCCATCTTTTTGCGCACGACCTCAAGGTTGGTCTCCATGCGATGAACCGACCCTTCCAGCGACTCGATCTGGATCTTGCGGAACATGCTGTCCTGCTTGAACGTCTCGAGGGTCAGCTCACGGTTGCGAACCAGGTATTCAAAATCTTCATCCGCCTGTTGACGTTCCTCCTCGCTGACCAGGCCGGACTTTGCCAGTTCCTGGTAACGCTCATGACGACGTTTGGCTTCACGTATCTGGAAATCGAGATCAAGCAGACGTCCCTGCAATTCAAGCTTACGCTGCTCCATGGTGATGCGAGTGTTACGAAGGTTGTTGATCTGCTGGAAAAGCTCCGCTTCACGGTACATGATGTCCAGCAGCAGGTTGGTGTTATTCAGACGGACAAGAGGATCACCGGCTTCAACTGTAGCGCCCTCTTCCACAAATATCTCTTCTACCTGCCCGCCTTCAATGGCGTCGAGGTAGACGGTCTTTATCGGTTCCACGGTGCCGTTGACAGGTATCCATTCCTGAAATTCACCGAACTCAACGGTTGAAATGGTATGCTTGTCAGGATCGACATACAAACGGCTGCTCCGATCCCCGAACGCCAACATGTACCCGACCACCAGCACTACCGCCGCGACGCCCCCGTACAGGGCAATCTTCTTCGGCGGCCATTTTTTCTTTTCTATCTTTCTGTCCATGAATTGTCCTCCTGCCCTGATTCTATGCGAAGAGTATGCCTCTTTGTAAAATGTTGTGTTTAGCGAGGATAAAGGGATACAGGGGAAGGCGCATGTACGGATTTGCTACAAGGAAGTGTCCGTTATCGGACATAGGTAGAACTACCCAAACAGTATAGTATGAGGCGCATAGGTCACGGATTCTTTATATCATCCCCACCCAATTATATCATCCCGACATTCCCACAAAGCATGTCATTCCCCGGCCCAAGCATGTCATTCCCCGGCCCAAGCATGTCATCCCCGGCCCAAGCATGTCATCCCCGGCTTGAACGGGGATCTCGAGCTATGAAATGAGTCTCTGAATCTCCAGCTGTTTCGCGTAGCCCGGTGTGCTCGCACCCGGGCAGTGGTGCAGTCGGAACATCTGAACAGGTAATCCCCCATGGCCGGGCTGCATCCTGAACCTGCAACATACTCGTGTCTGTCATCATCCTGTGAACCACGGCAGTGATTCGCACGGGAAATGGGGACTGCTACTCTTTTCCGCATGCGACAAGCTTATAAACAGTGATAATACCTGAGTTTTACCTGATACATGATTCAACCAGAATTTGTAAGCGGAAAAGGTAGCTGTCCCGGCATTTTCCTGTCCTATACTGCAATTTTCACAAGTGATAACTGGTACAGTTACCTTTTCACCAATTATTATATCATAATCCTGTATCTATAGCCATGAAAAGGCAACAATCCCGTTTTTCTCCCCACAAAAAAGTGGGGACTGTCCTCGAAGAACAGTCCCCCATGCGTCGCCTATAAGCAACTGCACCGCATCACCCGCAGGCAGGTTCGAGCAACGCAATACAGCCACCCCTTCCGACCTTCTACAACGAATACAGACAGCCGGGCCTCACTTCAGAAGCAGCACTTTTCGGGTGAGATTCCGTCCATCCATACTCAGCGACACAAAATACACGCCTGTACTCACTGGAAAACTTTTATCCGACACCCCATCCCAATACACACGATGCTCCCCGGCCTCTTGCACCTGCTCCGCTAACGTACGTACACGCTTCCCCAGCACGTTATACACGGTTATTGTCACAGGTGAGCGTGTATCCAGACGATAGCAAACCTGCACCCCGCTGTTCGCAGGATTCGGGTAACAGCTTAGCAATGCAGATGTGGTCGGCTGCGCGTCAACATCCTTCTCATCCACACCAACCACATGATACCCGGCATAGATGCCATAACCATGCGTGCCCACATACAGGATGGAACCGTCACAGGAGAAAGCGAGGGTATTGCAGCGATTGTCATAGGGACCATCCAGGCGAGTCCATTCCGTATCCGGGTAACGTGTTAATACGCCCTCTGTGGTCGCTACAGCCAGCATATTCCCCGGCCCGAACTCCACATCCCAGACGCCATTCGCATCCAGCTCCCCGGTAGCGTCGGAATAGCTCTCCCAACGATCATCGCTGAAATACACACCGAACTCATAGCGATAGTTGGGATCATAATGGGTACATCCCGACATCGCAAACAAACGGCTGCCCGGAACATGGGCAAAACCTTCTGGTAAACCCGGCCCGGCAGTAAAAACGTCCCATTCATGAATATCTTCTGACCAGTACATTCTGCCCATATACAAGGCCGGAGGATCGGCAGAGTCAAACTCGAGATAGGGAGGCGGTTCAGGATAGTCCAAATTCCTATCTGATGAGTCTGAAAATGTGCTCAGACAATCCTCACTTACATAAAGTCTTTCGATGTAGGTGGATGAATGCTGGCTCATTACATACACGTTGGATGTTTCAACGGGATGAACCGCCACAGCAGTCCAGGTTTCGGCGTATGGATCCTGCCGACAAGAGACCTCGATGTATTCCCAGCTTTCCCCACCGTTGAAGCTTCTAAAAAGAAAATCCCCGGAAGCATATACTGTGTCCGGATGCAGAGGATCAATCGAAATGAAGGACAGCTTGCCGTCGATCTGCCGTTGCCAGCTCGCCCCGCCATCCTCCGTTTTCCACAACCCTGTCTCACCCGCAGCATAGGCGGTCTGGGGATCAGAAGGATGAGCTACAATGCGTTGGATATACGAATTATCCAGACCCTGGTCGAAGTGTTCATGGGTTTCGCCCTGGTCATAGCTGACAAGAAGCCCTGCCGGACATGAGTAATACACGGTTGATCCATTTACCGGATTAACACCGAATCCAAATCTTCCGTTATAATTGTCAATATCTTCAAATATGGGTTCCCAGGTTTCACCGGCATCCGTACTTCTCATCAAAGTGCCATTGTATGAGTTATATATGGTTCCGTCGGCAGCGATATCCAGTAAAACTCCACTATGGTTCTGCCAGGTACAACCTCCATCAAAGCTGGCCAGAAGCGGGCTGTTATCTCCAATAGATATTCGCTGATTACCCCAGAGTTGTTGTGGATCTGAGGGATGCGAATGTAGTCTTGTTATTCCGGTTTCTGATATTAGTTCCCAATCATCGCTGCCAACTTCCTTTGAGAATAACGCCCCGTAACAGTTTTCAGACCCGCTGACATAAACACATCCATCAGAAGCTACAGTAAGACCATAAAAACTATCACATTCAGATAGGCCTTCCACTTGTGACCAGGACAAGCCAAGATTCGTTGTCGAATAAAACGCCTCATCGCAAATCAGGTAGATTGTTCTTTCATCCTCATCAAAAGCCATGTTGGTATACACGGTTGAATCAATCACTCCCGTATCACGTGGCAGCCAGTGCTCGCCATAATCCGGACTATGCAGAAGGGTGCTGACATAGGTGCTAATGATACCGGTGGAATCCTGATTCATCATGTAAACATAGTGTGCCGTTGAAGCCCATACGCTTCCTTCATGGTACGGATCAATCCAGATTTCTTTTACCGTCTCATATTCCCCGTCCCACCAATTCTGCTCATAGGCGTTGAAATCATACGCCGTGTCCTGGGCAGTAGAGATATTCTGATTCCGTTCCAGCCACGTCTGCCCGCCATCCTCAGTGAAGAAAATGCCACGCGCATTGGTGCCGATGAACATTTTTGTGGTGTCATAGGGACATACCTCTATTGTTCGTGCATACACACTGGACGGTCCGTTGTGGTACCACTCCTGGGCATGTGATGCGAACACAAACAGGCTCGAAAAAAGGAATGCGGTAAACAGGATATGCAAACGGAGGCGCAGAACAGAACAGTCCCGTAGAGTGCAGGTCAGAGCATTCATAAGCGATATGCCTCAGTCTCATGCGGGGATGTCATTGGTGGCCATTTAAAAGATACTTCAAAAAAACATCATCTGAAAGGACTACAGAGCATCCATTACCGGGGAACAAATGAACTTCAAATATCATTATCACTCATACAAAACGGGCACTCATAACCAATGCAAATAACCACTCCAGACAAAACTTCTTCAAGTTGTTTCGCGGTTATTACGCCCAGTTTGCAACCAAACCTTTCCATAGACACTGATCTTATTTGGGACGTGTCCGCGGCATCATCTTTATCAAGACCATTCTTTCTTGATGCAGGGATTTTTACCATCCAGGGCCAGTTTTTGTATTTGTCGGTCCACCCTGTCAGCGGGATTACAATACGTTGCATCAATTGTCCTATTGCATTTTCATTGATCACGATTGCCGGTCTTGTTTTTCTGATTTCCTGGCCTTTCGCCGGCTGGAAATTCACCCGCCAGATTTCGCCTTTTAGTGGATTGGAAACATCACTCATTCAGACCATCCTCGCTACACACGTCAAATGCAGTCAATTCAGGATTGGTCATGTAGTCTTCAGCCGCTTCTTTCGCGGCAACTTCCAGCGCTTGCCTGCGTTCTTCCGCTGAAAGCTTCATGAATTCAATAGTTGTCATCGTTTTATCATCTTTCGCTTCAATCACCTCATTTGTGCATCCCGGTAAAATCCGTTCTGCAAGATCAGGCGTAATCAAAGACTCTGCAAGCGCACGTAACAGGTATTGACGAAGTTTTTCCGGTTTCTCATTTCCATGATATGTATAGGGCTCCTGCTTTCTCCACCCCTTTTGTGAAAAGTTGATGCAAGCTTGTCTATAGGCGCTTTCCGCAATAATACCCACATCTTTACCGCGCCGCACCCACGCCTGCATACTTATTCCATACTTGTCTTTCAGTAAGGAGAGTTCTCGAAGTGACAAATGGCTTCTTCGCTTGCCAAGTTCATTTTCTGCAACATTCCTCGGCACAAGAAAAGCTGCTGCAAACCGGTTAGCCAACTTCTCTTCCGTTTTTTCATCCAGCTTGCTGCAATCCATGACCAGATGACCAAGTTCATGAGCCAGATCCAGACGGAACCGGTCATCCGGAACACTTGAGTTTACTACAATAACAGGGTGAAGCTCATTGGCAAATCCTGACAGACCATCAAAACGAACGCCTTCCATCGGATGAGTGATCACAATGACCCCATGATCTTCAACCGTGTGCATCACGCTATCTATCGGGGCTTCTCCCAAGCGCCATTCCTGTCGCAGCTTCTCTGCAGCAAGTTCTGCATCTTGTAAGCTGGCTACACGCAGTGGTTTTGGAAACCTGGCGCCTTGTCCCGGATTCACCTTGTCCTGCACACCAATAAATGACTCAACATAATGTTGGGCTCTTGATTCAATCCGATTTCTCTCACGCTTTCCCAGAGAAGTCCGTGAACGATATGCGGTCCAGGTAATCCGTACTGTTGATTCCTCCAGCAGATAAGAAGGTTTTACATGTAGAATCTTCGCAAGGTGAATCAGCATTCCCGGACCTGGATGACGCCTTCCAATCTCATAATTGGAAAGTCCCTGGCGGGTAATAGAAACACCATTTACGCTAAGACGCTTTGCTGCTTCGTCAAGCGAAAGACCGGCTGCACGGCGTGCCTGGCGAATACGCATCCCTATCATGGCTGTCTCGGTGTTGACAAAAAGGAGAGAATTCCTCAAAACATCTTCGTTTACATATTATAAAATTTTTTTCTATTTGTCAACACTTATCTATAAACAGGCTATCTTTGTTGCTGCTGAATCAACTCCCATCCCGGACCAGCCTGAGTCCCAGCCCAGCGGAGAAGCCATCCGGTTCATCGCCAAAGCGGGCCGCGTTACGGCAGTCATTCCCTTCGGTGGTCCAGTTCCCGCCACGATGGATACGGTAAATCCCGGCAGGATACAACCACGCTCCCCCATCGGAAGGCGCGTTGGTATAGTCCGGGTGATACCAGTCTTCGCACCATTCGGATACGTTTCCGTTCAGGTCGTAGAAGCCCCACGGATTAGGCAGTTTGGTGCCGACTTCGTGGGTACGTCCCCCCGCATTACCGCCAAACCAGCCATAGGTATGCAGGATGGAATAATCCACATCATCGCCCCAGGCATAGCGCGTCGTGGTTCCCGCACGGCTGATATATTCCCATTCCGCTTCGGTCGGGAGACGCCAGGGATCGCCGTCTTCAGAAGCATTCAGGCTATCGACAAAGGCCTGCGCCAGCTCCCAGGTAACCTGCTCCACCGGACGTCCAGGGAAGCCCCCGTGATAGGAAGGATTACCGCCCATCACCCCTTCCCACTGCGCCTGCGTCACCTCGTATTTCCCCGCCCAGAACACACTCGGCAGGGTAACCGTATGAGGAGGATGCTCATCATCCGCTGCCCCGTCGTCACTCCAGGACGATCCCATGGAGAATGATCCTGCGGCAACACGGATCATGGTCATGGTTTCCCCGCTGCCGCCCAGATCGTAATTGTGCTCGAAGGGCGCATAAGTAGCGAATGACCAGATTGGTGAATAGGTAATTGCGCCGTGTTCATCCTTGGCCGCAATACGCCAGAAATAGGTTGAGCCTTCATCCAGGACACTCGGGTGAAAGGTTGTATCGGCGACATCGGTGGCAACCAGGGTTGGATTACGATCCTTGGACAGGTAGACATCATACATCAACGGATCACCATCCAGATCATAGCAGGACCAGGAAAGTTCGATCGTAAACTCAACATCCACAGCGGAATTAACCGGGGTCGGTTCACTGGGTTCTACCGGAGGATTGTTACTCCAGGTATCGCCATAGACCAGCCTGAACCCGATCCTGCTGGAAGCGAAGGTCGGGGCACGGTAATCACGGAACGCGCTTCGACAGCTATTCGGCGTTGCCCCCCAACCACCTCCACGGATCACCCGACCCACACCATCGGTATCGTTCCAGGGCGTGCCGTTCAGTGGCGCATCATCGTAATCATCATGGTAGGTATCCCAGCACCACTCCCACACATTTCCCGCGATATCATACAGCCCCCACGGATTCGGGAGCAGGGTGCCTACCGGCAATGTGGAATCTGCCCATGTGTTGTAGTTCGCGTAATAATCCAGATCTGACTGACTGACATGGAAGAGGCCGTGTGTCCCGGCCCGCGCTGCATATTCCCATTCCGCTTCGGAAGGAAGCCGCCACGGATCACTGGGATAACGAGCGTTCAGTTCGGAAAGGAAGTCTTCCTGCACCTGGCGCCAAGAAACTGTTTCGACTGGCAAATCCAACGAAGAGGTAAAGGTTGATGGATTATATCCTGTAATAGCCAGCCACTGTTCCTGTGTAATCTCGTACTTGCTGATCCAGAAGCCCTCAGCAAAGGACACGATATGCCGTGGCTGTTCATTGGACTCGGTCATGGAAGCCGTGCCAAGTTCCCCCATCCGAAACTGTCCGGGCTCAATCCGGATCATCTCGATGGTCAGCCCTGTGCCTTCAATTTCCATGCACTGCGTTTCATAGGACTCGCCGACAAAGTCCACGGTTGTCGGGGTGTCATCGCTGCACGAACCCGTCAGCAACAGCGCTACGGCCAGTACCGGCAGAATCCAATATGCTCGCTTCATGTGCCCAGACCTTCCGTGAACTTACAGGAAATAGGAAACACCCAACCGTGCCGACCACTTCCGGTGATCATCCAGGTTGTCTGAATCCTTAACCAGGTATAGCGGTACGGTTACCATTCCACGCACCGTCACCAACCAGATATCGTAGTTAAAACCAGGTGTCAACTCCATACAGACCACTTGCTGATCATTGGTCCAGCTACCGTAAAGTCTGCGTCCTGATGGCCCGTAAAGGTTAAACCTGGACTCACCCTCAGCGGTGATAAACATAGTTCCGGCGAGAAACGCGCTGGTACTCTTGCCGAAGGTGCGTACATAAGAGGAAGTAAACGTGAACAGATTCGGGTTCAGCATTTCTATGTCCGTGCGATACCCGTTGTTATAAACACGATACTCCTGGTCGCCATTGAAATGATACTGCGTATCAAGGTAAATCCATTGATCGCGTTTGATCCGAATCGTTGTCTGCAAACCTATGAAATAGTCCCACGTTCCCGAACCGAAAGGCGTCAAATAACTTCCATCTGTCGCATCGAAGCTCCCGGTTGGCACTTTCACCCCGACATTCCCATATACATCTGTCTTCCACAACTTGATCGGGTAGCCGACCATGGCGCGAATATCGCCGATACCAAGCTTGCTGGCGTCAATACGGCTGTAGTCCACGGTACGATTTACCGCCCAGGGCAGGATAACATTGCAACGGAAACGGTAGTAGCGGAACTTCAAAGGGGTTACCACAGCGGATTGAGTCGGGCTGGTCGTCACTTCCATGCCGGTCTGGATACCGATATCGCTGAAACTCCAGCGGCGCGTATTGAAGGTTTCCCACAGATCACGATACAGCATGCCACGATTCGCAGGATCGTCCAGCACAAACTGGGTGGTGTGAGATACTGTCCACATGCTTTCCCCGACAAACGCCTCCCAGTCGGTAGCGTTGCCGGTCGAAAGACCGGTCAGAACAGCCATCAAAGCAATAAAAACCGTCAATACTCGTCTTGTCGCGAACATGGTACTCCCGGGGGAATACGGCACGATTTGCCTTCTCAGGAAGCTTCCACCACACGTCAGCATGGTGACCGGCAAATCATCGCCCTACATAACCCCTTAGTTTACCAATACCTTGAGCATAGCTTTATGTTTCACAATTTCGATTCCGTTTTACCGGTGAATCGATATCATCCCCATAGTGAGCAAGTTTCGGGCCTCTTGAGCAGGGAACTACTTGCAGAAGATGAAGTGCGATCTATACCATACCTGTGACAAACTGCACATGTAAGACGATTCTGGGGAGAACGTCAATGGTAGCCGATCTGAACAAGTACCCTGCTCTGCAGGGTTTACTCGATAGTGTTGCGGAAATAGCAGGATACCTCTGGAACCGTGGCTGGTCAGAGCGCAATGCCGGAAACCTGTCTATCAACATCACCAGTCTTCTGGCGCATGTTGATGATTCGCAGGAAAAAAGGTTGATGCCCGGACAGCTCACGGGTGATTCCGTCTCCGAACGCACGTTACCTGCCAAAGCGCTGCAACTCACGAAAGATGCTGAAACCGGTGACGTACCTGTTCAGGCCAAGTTGAAAGAGCTGGGTGGGCATACGCTGCTGGTCAGTGTCGCTGGTTCACGCATGCGTGATATGGCAAAAGCCCCGGAAAAGCACTGTGGACTGCTTACCATCGAATCTTCCGGAAGTCGCTTCTCATTCTCGCCCCTGGTATCAATTGAACCAGATCGTCCCTTTACACCGACGTCCGAGCTGCCGACACACCTGTTGATTCATCAATTGTTCGCTCAGCTCGGTGGAGAGCGAAAGGCAGTGCTGCATTGTCATCCTACCGAGACCATCGCCATGACACATCTGCTGGCGGCCCTGGGACAGGAAGCGATCAACGAACGTCTGCGCGCCATGCATGCAGAAATGACGCTGCTCGTTCCGGACGGCATCGGCCTGATCAGTGAAATCCTGCCCGGAAGCGAAGCGCTGGCCCGTGACACCCTGACCAGTCTTGAGACCCATGATATCGCTCTGTGGCGCGGACATGGCTGCATCGCCTCCGGCCCGGACCTTATCGAAGCCTTCGACAAGATTGATATCGTAAATAAAGTCTCTTCCCTTTTCCTGCGCTGCGCGGCTGCCGGCGAACCGAAAGCGGGACTGACACGTGCAGAAGTTGACCACATTAACAAACATTGGAACGGGACACCTTGAGATGACGCCATGCCCCTTGCGAAGAAAAATTTGCTTTCCCTGACAATATGTATCCTTTGTATCCTGACCATAGGCTCAGCAGGCTTCGGCCAGACTGTCTCCGAAGATTCGACATCATCTTCTGGAACGAAGTACCTGTTCTATAAAGGCTACAATTACGGTTCCCAGGCCAATTACAATCCCTGGAACAACATTGCCAACGGCATGTTTGACTGCCTCCAGATCACCAACCCCAACAACAACCCCGGAAAAATCAATTTCGACACTGGAAATATCACCGTGAACTGGAACCTTGAACGCGCGTTCTGGGTAATTGATCGTTACGGCTGGGAAGAGTTCATCAAGACAGAAATGATCCCCTTTTCTGTGAACAAAGACTGCGCTCAATACTGGCCCAATTACCAGATACACCTTATCGGTGGCGGTATGACCTATGTCGCGACCACGGAATGGTTCAAATATTACGGTTATCCCTACCCTAAAACACTTTCCGTAATCACAATGGGATTCATGCACTACGGCAATGAAGTTGTAGAGCATAATCGTGTAAAGCATCCCACAGTTGATCCGATCGCGGACCTTCTCATCTTTGATCCGCTTGGCATCATTGTATTCTCCATTCCCGGTGTGCCTGAATTTTTCGCTAATACCCTGTACATGGCAGACTGGTCTTTCCAACCTATCTATAACCTTTGTACCGATGAACTGGAGAACAATGGTCAGCAATGGTCATTGAAGATGGATATTCCGTGGATCAAGGGATTGGAACGATGGAGGTTGTTCGGCTTGATCGGGACAGAGGGGGTCGGTGGGATATCGTACCGTTATAATAGCACTGACAACATATCCATTGGCGCAGGTCTGGCGACTCATGATATCGTGCGAATTGATGAACGTACGGACATGTACATGGCCACCGCCAAACTCAAATGGACCGGTGGTATATTTTATGACCGGAACCATTCGCTGTTGGCCTCTCTCATCCTGGGTGGACCGCAGGGCTACGCGGCACGGTTGAACCTGTATCCTGGTGTCCTGAAATTCGGGAGCTTCCAACCGGGGTTGGTCGGCATTCTCCGGGATGATCATTCAGTTCTGTTCGGTCTGAACTGGCGATGGCTACCGGCAGGTCTTGGCTATACAACGAACAAGTAAGCTTGTTTCACTATTCGAGTTGAGTTAGCTTTGCATTACTATTTTATTTTCAGATTGGATTTCCGGAGGTGGTCGTTGTTACGCACCTGGTTTCACTTCATCCTGCTGGTACTGCTGGCCGTTTCGTCAAGTATGGCGGCAGATTCAGTAGCAACGTATGACGAGTGGACCAGTATACCTGTAACAACTCAACACCTTGGTGAAACCGAAAAGGGAATACTGGCGCTGGATACAGTTTGGTTTGTTCATGAAGTGGACAGCGCTGCATGGGCAGATGCTGACATTCCGTTTGACTCTACCTGGCGCCAATGTCCCAACACCTTCGAGTTGAACAAGTTGTATCCTGACGATTCGATCCCGGGGGTTTTATGGTTTCGAATAAAATTCCATGTTGATAGCACGATAACTTCCGAGGCGCTTGCTTTCACTTTGCATGGAAGTGGCGCTTTTGAAGTTTTCCTGAATGGTCATCCAATCTTTCATATGGGACAGATTGGAAGTCAGGAAAAAACCGACAAATATCATCTCCTGACGCCTGATCCGATCTACATCGGGGCACTTGACCCTGGACATCACACACTTGCAATCCGTTATTCACCACCGGCGACAATGATTCTTGCGCCAAGATGGGCTATCCCCGGCTTCAGTCTCGCAGTCGGGAAAACAGCAGATGCACTCAAACCTGCCAAGCGATTCCATACATTCGACACATCGATGTACATGCTGTATGGGGGCATGGCATGGATTTTCTGTATGATTCACCTGATGCTGTTCCTGTTTTATAAGGAGAAGCGAAGCAACCTGTTTTTCGCGGGATTTGCCGGTGCGCTGGGCACAGCCATCATCCTGAACTATACGGCCATGCTGCCCTTTGACCATTTCTGGCTGCATATCATATCCATTGGCATCAATACACTGAAGATCGGGATGAGCAACATGGCCCTGCTGGTCGTGTACACCTTGTTTTATGAAAAACGCCCACGCTATTTCCTCATTTTCCGCATTTCGGGATGGATACTGATTCTGCTGAGCTACTGGCTACCCTCGGAAGTGTATACAGGCTTCATTATTGTAGCGTCGCTGGAGTTGCTTCGCATTATTCTGCTTGCCATCCTGCAAAAACGCAAGCATGCATGGATACTGGGGATTGGATTTGTCACCCTGGCTGCCACTGGCGTATACCAGTTATTCATCCGATTGGGCGAGGTGGTCAACATCTTCCCTACTCCGGACGCCTACCTCGCTGGGGTGGACAACTTGCTGATCATGATGTCGGTATATCTCGGTCTTGATTATGCCCGCACCAACAAAGACCTCAAGAACAAGATGCTTGAAGTCGAACAACTTGCACAGGAGAAACTGGAGCAGGAACGTCTGGCAAAAGAACGCGAGCTGGAGCGTATCAAACTGGAAGAAGAGAACAAGCGAAAAGCCCTGGAAATCGACAAGGCTCACAAGATCCAGGAAGCCAATGAAAAACTGGCCCAGACGGTAAGTGAACTTCAGCTTGCAAACGAAGAACTTCGCAATGCCCAGGTGCAGTTGATCCAATCGGAGAAAATGGCGTCACTTGGTCGCCTGGTTGCGGGAGTAGCCCACGAGGTAAACAACCCCATCGGCGCCGTCCGTAGTTCCATGAAAACCTTTGAGCTGGCTGTTCAAAAGCTGAAAGCGCTGTTTGAATCCGATCCTGATTGTGATGTAGCTTCCAACCGTCAGCTCCAGCGCACTCTTTCTGCGCTTGAAGACAGCGGACGTGTGATGGACCAGGGCACCCAGCGAGTGGCCCGGATTGTTCGAAAATTGAAAAGCTTCGCCCGTTTGGATGAAGCCGAATTGCAAAACGCTGATGTCGATGAGATGATTACGGATACGCTGGATATCTACGAGCATGAGTTGAAACATGGGATCAAACTGATTCGTGATTATCCGGATTTACCGTCAGTCATCTGCTATCCGGCTCAAATCAACCAGTTGCTGGTGCAACTGCTGGATAATGCGAACCAGGCTATAGACAAAGAAGGGACAATCACTGTCCACGCCTCTGTTGGCGTAGAGAAAGTCATTCTTTCCGTAACGGATAATGGTTGCGGAATCGCCGCACATCACATCGATAAAGTACTTGAGCCCGGCTTTACCCTGTGGGGTGTTGGGGTTGGGGTTGGAATGGGGTTGACCATATGCTACCAGATAGCGTTAGCTCATAAAGGCAATCTCGAGATTGAATCCACGCCGGGTGAAGGCACCACAGTAACCCTCCGTTTTCCTACCCATCTTGAGAACAGTCTTCCCGGCGCACAGGAGTCAGACAACTCCATGTGATTCAGATTCACACATCCATGATTTTGTTGTAATATGCCGTGTTCATGTCTCTCCTGTCTCTGCTCCTGAAACACCTGTTTTCGCATAAATTTTTAATGATTCTGCCTTATCATCTCAACATCACTTGCTACTCTTTCAGAAGGTGCGTATTATATGCACATCTTGATCGCCGCAGGTGGATCAACGGGTGCGGAATAACATGTTACGGTACGGCTTCGGAATTGGTATTGCAGCATCCTTGATGCTGTTGCTGGCTTTTACGGGATGTGATGCCCCTCGGGACAATCCATTAGACCCGGAAAGTGATTACTATATTCCGCCGATTGAGCCGGATCATCCTGCCCAATTCTTTTCCTTTTCGATCACGACTTCGTTCATTCGCCCCTCACAGGAAGAGTCGCCGTATCGTGAAGCCATGGCCAAAGCCCTGATCAGTGATTCGGACAAAATCGCGCGTGTATATCTTGAGATAGGCGATTCGTTACGCAGAATTGTGAATTACAGTGAACCCTGGTACCTGTTCCAGTTCAATTCCAATGATGAATTCCAGGTATCCCTGCAAAATATGATCGGTGTGCCCTTCCGATTTATCGTCTATGATTCCCTGGGGCATGTTACAACCAGCGACCAGGCTACGTTGACACGTCTGCTGGATCAGATTCCGTCACCGGTCTACCCAACATCAATTGTTTTACCTGATTCGCAAAACCCTCCGACCCTGGTGTGGCAACAATACCAGTCGGATTATAATATCACCTACAAAGTACAGGTTCGGCAGATTACCTCGACGGATACCATTACCTGTTTCTCAGATACGGACATTCCCAGGGTGATCAGCCCCGGTGATACTGTTCTTGTGGATTCGGTCACGATAAATCGAGTTCTGGAAGACGGACAATACTTATGGCATGTTGAAACGTATGACAGTTTCGGCAATATGGCCCGGAGTGCGAGCTATATCTTCTTCGTTGGGGAAAGCATGATGTACCGGCAAAGACAAGATCCCGGCCCGGACCCGGTTGAGATCAAAAGGTTGTAACCGTTGCAAAGTTGTAAGAAAGAGCGAGTAACGTTGGAGATTCGGATTACATGACTCAGGATTCAAAAACCGCAACCAGCAGGCAGGAAATTCTGCTGGCCGGACTTTTAAAGATTGGCCGGGAGCTGGCAACAAACCGTGATCCCAAGAGCTTGATGGAAGCTTTGCTGGATGGCATGCTGGAATCATTCGGGGCAGAACGTGGTTTCCTGATGCTCAAGGGTGAAGATGGCAAGTTCACCCCTCAGGCATCACGCTTGATGGACACACGGGTCAGTGAACTGGGTGAAGCCAGCCGGACAGCGTTGCAGGAAGCCATCGACAAAGGCGAACCTGTGGTGGCCGAAGATGCACGGCAGGATCCACGCTTCGCAGGTTCCACCTCCATCATCATGCATGATATCCGTTCGGTAGGCGTTACTCCCCTGAAACTGGGCGAAGAGATTATCGGCGCGCTCTACATGGACTCGCGTCTCGGTGAAAACGCCTTCTCGGATCAATCCAAGAGTATCCTTTCCCTGTTTGGCGCATTGGCCGCCCAGACGATTGACCAGGCACAAACACTCGCGACATTGCATAGTGAAAATGTTCGCTTGCGCCGCCAGGCCGGACGTTTTGCCTTTGAAGAGATCATCGGCACTTCGAAGGCCATGGAACAGGTTTTCGCCCTGATGGAACGTGTCGCACCAACCGATCTACCCGTCCTGATTCACGGTGAATCGGGCACCGGTAAAGAACTGATCGCGCGTGCTATCCATAATCACGGCCCCAGAACCAGCAAGCCTTTCCTGGCGTTATTTGCGGGGAACCTTGGTGAAGAACTGCTGGAAAGTGAATTGTTCGGGCATGCAAAGGGATCATTCACCGGAGCATATCAGGAAAAGGATGGCCTGCTTACGCTTGCCAATGGCGGCACCCTGATGCTGGATGAAATTGCAGATATCCCCATGCGCATACAGGCCAAGCTTCTCAGGGTTCTCCAGGACGGTATGTACAAACCCGTGGGTGGCACCAAGACACTGCATGCCGATGTCCGGATCGTCTCGGCCACACACCAGGATCTCGCCATGGCGGTCAAGGAAAACATGTTCCGTGAAGACCTCTATTACCGTATCAACGGTATCGAGATCATCGTGCCGCCGCTACGTGAACGCCGTGAAGATATCGCCCTGATCGCGGAGAAAGTCCTGCGTCGTTATTGTGAACAGATCGGACGTGGGCATATACGTTTCAGCAAGGAGGCGCTTTCAGAACTGACACGCGCCAAATGGCCCGGCAATGTTCGTGAATTGGAACGTACTGTGGAACGTGCCGTGGTCCTTTGCCAGGGAACGACCATCACCCCGGATCACCTGATCTTCACCCGTACCGCGGATGGCGATGAAGGCCCGGAAGACCTGTCCCTGAAAGCCGCTGAAAAACGCCATATCCTGCGTGTTCTCGGTGAAACCCAGGGCAACCGGAGTGAAACTGCACGTATTCTCGGGATCAGCCGACGATACCTGCAAAACCTGATCAAAGAGTGGAAAGACGAAGGAATGGATGTCTAATTAGGAATTAGGAATTAGGAATTAGGAATTGCTATAACCTAATTACTATTGACTATGAATGATACTATATCACTACCAATGACTTTCTTTACATTTTTTTACTAACAAATAACTTTAGAACTTTGTAACTTTCTAACTTTCAAACTTTAAGAAGAGAGTTATGCCCGGAAGGATTGGCGCAGACTACGAGATTATCCGCGAAATGCGGCGCGGCCCCTGGGTCACGGTGTACGAAGCACGTCACCGTGTACTGGGGCGTCGTACGCTCGTAAAATGGCTGAACCCCGAGCATGAGAATGACGAAGAAATGGCCGGCCGTTTGAAACGTGAGGCCCGGCTTGGCGCAGCGGTTGATCACCCGAACGCCGCGCGGATCTACGGTGTCGGAGAAGCTGAAGGACGCCCCTACGTTGCGATAGAATGGATCGAGGGCGAGGACCTGGAAACCTTGCTGGAACGTGAAGGCGCCCTTCCCTTCGAACGTGTGCTGCGACTGGCAAAAGACCTGCTGGCCGGGTTGGCAGCCATTCATGAAGCTGGCGTGACACACCGTGACCTCAGCCCGGCGAATGTGCGTATTGCAGCGGGCGGGATTGCACGTATTACCGATTTCGGACTTGCTACCGGGGCATTTGACCCACGCTATACCTTACCCGGTTCTGTTGTCGGCACCCCCGGCTACCTCGCGCCGGAACAGGCTAGCGGCAAGGATGTGGATCACCGTGCAGACCAGTTCGCGCTTGGTGTGCTACTCTATGAAGCGCTCACGGCGAAGACTCTGTTCCGTGACAAAGATCTGATCAGCACACTCAAACGTGTCAGAACTCAACCGGCTCCTCCTCTGGACAGCCTTGTCAGTGACCTCCCCAAAGGCTTTTCTCCCTGGGTTGACAGGTTATTGGAGAAAGAACCGGAAAGTCGTTTTGAAGATGTAAGCGAAGCCATCCGGTCGCTGGACAAGATCAAGCCGGTGTCGGAGATCCCCTCAGAAACCGTTATCCCCGAATCGCAACCGCCGGGTGGGCTTACCATACCTGCACGGATTCTGCCTGCCATCATCACTGGGTTGGTGGTCGGCATCCTGGTGATTGTAGGCTACCAGATGATCAATCTTGGGCAGAAACGGATTGATCCACCGGGGCTGGTGATCTCGAAGAATGACAACAAGGGTCCGAGCGACGATAAAGACAGCTTGACGGACCTGAAGCGCGACACCACCAACCCGAATACAAGCTCTACACTCCCACAGGTGCGCACGCCAGACGCAGGTGGCGATCCTGAAAGACCCAAGCAGAACGAGGGCGCCGGATCATCGTCTGTACCTCCGGAGGCGCCTGTCCGCACACAACAACAGGCCGCCTCCCTGCCGGACACTTCCGGAACAGGTGTGCTCATTGTTCGCACTCGCCCCTGGGCTGAAGTCTATGTAAATGATGATCGTATCGGCTCTACCCCAAGTTTACCCCCTCAGAAACTGGACGCGGGACGGAAGCGGATCACGTTGAGTAATCCAGGATTCCCTTCCATCAACATAGATACTCTTGTTTATTCACAAGATACAACGCTACTCAACATTGACTTACTCAAGGAATTAGCCAACCTGGAGGTCATCGTTGTCCCCTGGGCCAAGGTATTCCTTGATGATGCTCATGTTGGCGATACACCGGCTTTCCGTAACACTTTCCTGGCTCCGGGCAGGCACAGACTTCGGTTGACTCACCCCGAATTCGGAGAAGTCAAACGTGATTTCACCATTCTGGCTGGCGACACCCTGGAGATTTCTGTCGACATCCGAGCGGAAGGCACGGCATTTGCGGCTACGGAGGAGTAGTCAAGTCATGAACACAACAGGTACCATGAAGAAGCTGATTTACATCCTCACATTCTGGTTGCTCGGAACTTCTGCTTTCGCAGAGTGGACCGTTATCGAAGCGGACACCTTGCCGACCCCACGCGACCGGATGGCAACCGTGGTAATGGATGGAATCGCTTATTTTATCGGCGGCAATGAACAGGTCGGCGACATCACTCGCGCTACCGATGACGTTTTACGGTATGACCTGGAAGCCGAGATGTGGCTCGAACCGGCGCCACCGATGCTGTTACCACGTATCGGCGCAACGGCAGCCGCTTACCAGGGAAAGATTTATGTCATCGGTGGTCGTACGGAAATCGCTGGTGGTTACATCAAAAATATTGAAGTCTGGTGGCCGGGGCGCAATTTCTGGGTGTTTGCGGATTCTCTTGATCCAGCACGCGAAGGCGCCAAGGCTGTCGTATATAACGATTCACTCTATGTTCTGGGAGGTTACCTCGGAGCTGATCAGTATACCAGCGAAGTAGTCAAACTTATTCCTGATACCACGGGAACATCTATTATGGTCGAGCCGGGGCTTTTACCCCTGGCGGAACCCTTGACCAATCATGGTGTCAGTGTATTGAATAACACCTTGTATGTTTATGGTGGATTTTATTTCGGCCCGCAATGGAAAACCAGAATTTTCTGCCCGGACAGCGGCTGGGTTGAACAGACCCGGTTATCTAATCCGCTGGGTGGCATGGGATACACCAATATTATAATAGACAATGAAGAAAAAATCCTGATCAGTGGTGGCATGTCTTCTTATACAGAAACGGAAGCGTTCCTGACCCTGGACACATCGGGGACATGGACCGAATTCCCGGTATCCCTCCCCTTCCCCAGGGCGTTTCATTCCATGGTTTCGTATCCGCGTGATTCCAGCAGTACTATTGTCGTTGCGGGCGGATCATGGACCCAGGACGGCATTACCCGGTACCAGACAAACCAGGTTCTCATCATACATAATGACATTGATGTTCGAACAGATTATCGTGACAACAGTGTTGAGTTACCCTCATCGCCTTCGCTGAATGCCTGGCCGAACCCATTCAACGGTGGAGTTCGAGTCGATCTTTCCGGCTTTGGCGTAACAGAAACAGTTGACCTGGTATTGTACAATACATTAGGCCAACAGGTCAGTTCCTGGACATTGACACCACGCCAGATTCGTGGTGGTTTCGCCTGGGACGGCCAGTTGAGGAACGGCGCGGCCCCGGCCGGTGTCTACTTCCTTAAAGCGAGTCAACACAACAAACAAGCGATAGTAAAACTCGTCCGGATACCATAACGATGCAGAGACATAGGTTTTGTCCTGCGGTCGTACGGGGTATTCCGGACGCCTTCCGGCGCTGCTCCGTTCGTTCCGCCTCATGGATTCACCTCTATACCATTTGCATGCTGCTCTGTGCAATGACGGGTATCAGCCATGCCCAGGTCGTTCAACCGGCATCACTGAACCCACGCCTCGATGATCTGTTTACCCAGGGCGAATTTGAACATGTTGAAATTGAAGCCCTCCGCATCCTCCGTAGTGCCACTGACGCATCCGAGAACGACCAGTTGGCAGCGTACTTGTACCTTGGTTTTGTTGAAGTGTTGACTTCGCGCGACCAGGAAGCAGCGGTCGATTTCCACAAAGCCCTGGAACTGCGTCCCTCCCTTATGCTGGACCCGGTGTATGTCCCCCCGCGAGTGTACCAGGCGTTTGAAGAAGTGCGAATCGAGTATATGGCAACCCTGTTTAAGCTTGATCAGGAAACGTCAACAACTCCGACAATCATGATCCAGAAAGAACCCGTGGCCAGAGGAATGGCGGGCGCTGCGAACATGATCATTCCCGGTTCCGGTTTCTGGATGGAAAAACGACGCTTGCGTGGTACGACATGGTTTGTACTGCAATCTGCGAGCGTATCCATGCTGGTGTACTCCCTGATGGAAACCGAAAACGCCCGTGATCGTTACATGGAAACCAGCCGTCCAGATCTTTTCCAGGAACGCTACGAGAAATACAATACCTGGTATCAGCGTAGTTGGACCTGGGGCATTGTTTCGGCAGTGGTCTATGTTTCAGCGCAGTTGGATTTCCATTTTTCTCCCGGCGCACCAAGGCTGGAACCCGCGGTACTGGGATCACCCGAAAATCCTGAGATCGGGCTGCGTCTCGTGATGCCAATTCGTTAATACCACCCTGTGGACAGATCCAATAAATCAGTATTGCTCATTGTATCAGGAACACGTAGCTTCTCTCCATGTCTACTCAACCCGTAAACCTGCTTTCTCTTTCCCGCCAGGAGCTGGAACAGCTCATGGTTTCACTTGGGAAGAAGCCATTCCATGGCCGTCAGATTCATGCCTGGATGTACCGGCGACTTGTTACAAATTTCGACGAGATGACCGACCTTGCCAAAGATTTGCGGCAACAGTTGAAAGAACATTTTGTCATTACCATTCCTCGTTTGGTGGAAAAGGTGCATGGCGAGGACAAAGACTCGGCGACCAAGTTTCTGTTCGAATATCCAGACGGCGCTCGTATCGAGACAGTCTACATCCCTACCGAGGATCGCAGCACATTATGCGTCTCCAGCCAGGTCGGTTGTGCCTATCAATGTGCCTTTTGCGAAACAGGCAGGCTTGGGTTTTCACGAAACCTGACCGCCACGGAAATCATCGCCAGCTATATCGTATCCCAGCAGCAGACCGAAGAACGTATCGGGAATATTGTCTTCATGGGCATGGGCGAGCCGCTTGCCAATGTGAACAATGTCATGCAAGCATGGCGTATCCTGACCGATCCGGACGGTATCGGCCTGTCACACCGTAAAGTCACCATCTCCACGGTAGGTCTACCGGCCCAGATTCGAAAACTGGCACAGGAGGAATACCCGCCCAAGCTGGTATTTTCGATTGGGTCACCGCACGACAACAAGCGACGTGAATTGCTTCCGATTGCCGGAAAATTCTGTCTTGCGGAGAACCATGCTGCATTGACCGAATATGCAGCACAGACTCGAAACCGCATCACCATTGCCCTGTTGGTTGCCGAGGGATTGAATGACTCCCTGGATGATGCCAGGGCGCTTCATCGATGGATTGGGAATCTGCCCGTAAAGATTAACCTGCTACGTTATAACGAAACCTATGCGGGGTGGAAACGACCGCGTGAAGAAAAAATGGAAGCATTAGCGTCCGAACTGATCCGTCTGGGACGCACTGTAATTCTTCGAACCAGCCGTGGACGTGATGTCGCTGCTGCTTGTGGGCAACTGGCGGCAAAACAGCTCAAACCGCCACAAATGCCCTGAATGGGGAGGGAACAGCATGTTCTACCTGGCCTTGTGCGCAATCGCGAAGGATGAGAATCAGTACTTACGTGAATGGGTTGAATATCACCGTCTGGCAGGAGTGGAGCATTTCTTCATTTATGACAATGAAAGCGCGATTCCCATCAAGGAAACCCTTCGTCACTACATTGAAGCCGGAATTGTAACTGTCCATGAAATCCAGGGTATTGAACGGCAGATGGATGCCTATGACGACTGCATCAATACCAATCGGAAGACCTGCCGCTGGATTGGCTTTATCGACCTGGACGAGTTTATCGTACCGTTGCAAACACAGGATATCCCTTCCCTGCTGATCGACTACGAGAATTTCGGCGGACTGGCAATGAACTGGTCCATGTATGGTTCAAATGGGCATGTGGCTCGCCCGACAGTTCCGCATATCGAGGCTTATACCACCCGGACTCCCCTGCATTATTACCTGAACCATCACATCAAAAGCATTGTACATCCCCAGTATGTCATGAAATGTACGTATCCTCATGCGTTCCAGTATTATCCCGGTTTCGATTGTGTCAATGAAAAGTATGAACCTTCCTACGGTCCCTATAGCGGCTTTTCCGGCGAAAAGGTTGTTGTGAACCACTATTTCAACCGGTCTCGTGAGGATTTCGACGTTAAGATGGTACGTGGACGTGCCGACCGGACCGACATACAGTACAAGCTGGACCGTTTCGAACGACTGGATAGAAACGCTACCATCGAGGATACATGTGCACACAAATACCTGGGCGCTCTGAAGAAACGTCTATCGTCAGATACAATTGTCGAGCATCGCACACCAGCGTTTCCATTCAACAGTTCCAAGGACTTTGCCCAACAGTTTGACCAACTTTTACAATCACGCGACTTGAATTCACTGAATCACCTGACCCGGCTTGCCATCTTCAACCACCCCGATAAAGCGGAACTCTGGTACTATCGTGGCGTTATTCTGAATAAGCTGGAAGCCTACACGGAAGCGGAGCATGCCTTGAAGTATTCACTCCGGCTTGATGAGTCCGCTGCGGCCTACCTGGAACTGGTGATGGTTTTAATGGTTCAACAACGAACGGCGGAAGCCAGGCGCCACCTTGCGATGATCAAGTCGCGCCTGATCATGGATTGGAAACAACTGCATGATCAACTGAAACCTGTTGTCGATAAGACAGAACTATTGTTGAAATCTCTGGATGCAAAGTGAGTCTGTATCGGCAGACATTGGTGACATACATAGAACTTTACGGATAGAGGAGACATCATGCCAGAAAAACAACCGCAGATGAGACAGCAAATCCAGATTCAGCTTGATCCGGAAGTAGCCGATGGTCACTATGCCAACCTGGTGTTGATCAATCATTCCCCGGCGGAATTCATTCTTGATTTCGCACGAATCGTACCGGGTTCACCCAAAGCAAAAGTACAGACTCGCGCCATTTTGAGCCCGATCCACGCCAAGAACCTGTTTTCAGCGTTGGAGAAAAATATCAAGAAGTTCGAAGAACAGTTCGGCGAGATCCAGATGCAGGGCAAACTGAATCAGGACAAGACGTTCGGATTCCAAACCGAAGACTGATCCGGTCCTTATACTCGGCATATAGTCGAAAAAACACCTGAAATACATCAGGGACAGGCCAAACGGACTGCCCCTGTTTTTATAGTAACTCTTTCCCATGCTGTTATCCCCAGCGGCGGGTGGCCCGATTTTGCCCTTTGATGAAGTCGATGTTGTTGCTGTACCTGATGTGGAAACCTGGCTTCCTGACATATTGAAGTCAGATGGGCAAAGTAGGGACTATAACAATTACCAAAGCGAGACCTGGATTGGGGCGGGTGGCCCGATTTGCCGGATATGTAGCATGATACTCTTGAAATACTGTCAACTTTTGTGAGGCGTCGTCCTGGGATGCGGGTGATGAGCAAGTCGGGTTGTGGGAGAGCCTGGAAAGTACAACAGGGACAGACCAAATGGCCTGTCCCTGTTTATGGCGAAATCACTTCTTGTCTGAAATCTCTTTAAAGCCTGAAACCTTAGAATCTTAAAACATGCGCATCCAGCTCGTCATCCTCGCTCAGTGAACCGAACACCAGCCCATCCGGAACGTCCTGCACCTGCACAAAATAGGATTGGTCAGCCGGGAGGTGATTCTTGACCGCCCAGGCGGTGTATTCCGCATCACCGACTTCGAGCTTGAGTCCCTTCATCTGGTATTCCAGCACAGTCGTCTTGGGCAATTCACCCGCAGGCCCGACACCATGCGCCGAAATCTCACCCCCAGTAACTCCACACAAAGCGCCCTGCCACTCTCCGCCTGCAATCGATCCCAGCTCAAACCAGACACCGAAGCCGGGATTGGCGTGGACATCGATACGATAGTCCATGGCACGCTTGGGAACCGGCATGTTAGCCTTCGCGGCGAACTTCGCGCCCAGCGTCTCTTCTTCGATTGAATAAACGGAAGCGCCTGCCAAAGGAGTCGGCAGGTTGGTGAAGGACTTATCCGGCTGCGTATTGATGATAAAAATCGGGAATCCTACACCCTTGACAGCCTGTACCGTCAAGGCCAGCAAGGAAATACCGTACCGTACCGATTGGTCTTTCAGATCTTCCGGCGATGCCAGGAGCGCCCAAAGTCCGACATCACGATCAACCAGCTTCTCGGCCGGAGCCTGCCAGGCCATCTGCTTCAGATCATCTGTCCAGAAGTGACCGTTCCCATCAAGCCCATAATGACGGGCCAGTGAAAGGATCAGGTCAACCTTATGAGTATCACGCTGAAACGCTGTAATCCAGATGCTCTTCATGGCAAAATCCCCGGTAATGGGTGAATGTTGTTTTCGCTGTCAATGTGAGCGAAAAACCGGGTTGAGTCAAGCTGACAGCAACTTATTTTATGGACTGAAACGCAGGCTAATAGATCGATCCACTAAAACCTGAACCGCCATGAGATCACCTGTGTCGGGTCCGGGCTGACCGGCTCAACGACATACGCATAGTCAATCCGTGTCACACCAAGGCTCTTCAGTTTCACATCGAGTCCGAACCCGAATGTCGGACGGTCACGATCCACGCCGGCACGCAGGACAAAGCCATGCGGACGAACTGAACCGTAACTCATCATGCTGCTGCCACCTTCCGGCACAGAACCGAACAGGGCGTACTCGAAGCCACCCTTGGCGCGTAACAAGTCATCAAGATCCGTTTCCAGGTCAACATACACCGCCAACCCCTGCACCGGCTGGTAGTTCATTCCCGCACGATAGCGCTTGGGGAATTTATCATCCTTGGTTGTTCCCTGGCTCCAGTAGCCTGTGGTGTTCCAGGTGTATTTCCCGCCGAGATCATACGCCGCAAGGCCAAACGTCAGAGTTTCCAGCCTGTAAGGCACTTCATTCCCGTTAAAAGGCCGCACCTGGATTCCGATATCAACGCCGGTATTGGTTGAGGTGAGCGCTTTGGATTCTTCTTCCAGCATATCGGGGATCAGGGCATACAGGATGCCGACAGTGGTGCCGATAGAGACTTTCGGATGAAGTTTCAAGCCGAATGAAAGCGCGAACCGGTTCTCATGAAAACTCAGGGTGCCGTACTCGCGACCATCAAAACCACGGCCCTCAATATCTGTCACCCCGGCATGGGTCCAGGTTAACGCTACAGCGGCGGGTTTCAATCGCTCTGTCGTATATTTCTGGCGGAGCAGGTCTTTTACACCTGTTGTCGTGGTGATGCCCTTGTCAGCAACTTCCTTTGCCATCTCGACAATCAGCTCTTCCAGTTCCGGAGCCGAATAGGGCGTATCCTTGATAACCAGCAGGATATACTCGGCGGGTGTGCCGGTCTCCGCAACTTGCAGAATTGTCGTTTCGAGGGCTTCCAGGTAATCATCCGGCTTGAAGGCTCTTGCACGGCGACGCAGGCTGGACCCCGGTTTCAGCAATCGTGGATAGGTATGTTCTTCATCAGCAGGCACGATCTCGTAAGGAACAATCGGATCACTCCAGAAGGTCAACCGTGGCACCTGGTACATGAAGCCCACGTGATACAACTGACGGTCCAGCGACAGGATGTGGTATCCGGCATGCACTTCATTTGAGGGCGAATATGGCAGGCCTGCTGGATTGTAATAAGCCTGTTCCAGCCCGGTCGCTCTTGCCACCCCGGCATCACCACCACCCACCGACGCGGCACCGGCTCCCATACGCAGGAATGCGCCTGCCTGACCAGCATAACCTTCAGCATGTGCGCCCGTTGCAGTCAACAGGCTTAACATCAGCACTGTTGCGGCAAACAAGAAAAGTACAGTCACCCGGTTCATCAGGTTCGCCTTCGTCAAAGTGATCTGCTTTGCTTTCGAAGCTCCTCCGGAAAGGAGGGTCGTTCGTGTCGAAGTAGTCATCGTCACCCTCCTCAATCCAGTATCATGATTTTGCCCCAGGATTCCTTACCGGCAACCTCGAGCCTGTAGAAATAAACACCGTTGGCGATCTCAGCGCCATTGGGACCGTAACCATTCCAGATTTCACACCGTTCACCTGCTGACCGCCATTCATCATCGACCAGGCGAATCAGTAATTCCATGGCGAAATCATAAATCTCCAAGGTGACACTCCCATTATTCTGGAGATGGTACTGGATACGGACAACATCAAAACGACTTGGCGAAAACGGGTTCGGGTAAGCATAACTGTTCGGCTGACCGTTTCGTCCCGGCAAAGGGAAGCTCCTCAGAATCAACCAGCGATTTCCCCTGTCCGGGCTGATAGCCAGACCACCCGGCCCACCGGCATACAACCGTTCGGGAGCGGCAGCATTGGTAGCTGCACTGTATATTTCCGGCTCGTAAATAGTTTCACCTGATGCGGCATCGTGAATCTGGGGGAATTGCCCCCAGTTTTCACCTGCATCCACGCTTTTGAACAAGCCGTCATCTGTTGCCACGTAAGCGATGGTATCGGAAAAGGCAAAGTTGTGAGCGCGCACAGGGTTTTCAATCGACCCCATGACCCTGCGCCAGGTTGATCCGTAATCGTTTGTCATGGAAACACCGTAATACTGGCTGCTTCCTTCTGCCACCCAGGTTGCGGCCCATAGCGCGAATTGACCGTTGGAATGTTCCTGCACCCCCATCGCGGTGACAAAATTCCCGGTAATCGTGCCGTCATACGTACCCGAATGGCTGAACCGTTGCCAGGTTTCCCCATTATCACGAGACAGGTTAATCCCCGCAGCAGTCCCCACCCACAGCATGGTATCCATAACCGCAATGGAGAACGCACGGTGATTCAGGTTGTTCAGAACATCAAACTCCTCATCATCCGGAGGACGATTGACCCATTCAACACTGTCACGTCCGGCTTCCAATCGTTCCGGCGTCATATCGAAATAACGAAGGCCACCAGCCCAGCTCGCGATCCAGACTCGGTCATTCAATACTGCAATATCATAAGTGACATTCTGTACACTGACCGTTGTGGGGCTCATCCCTTCCGCGTCAACTGGATCAACCGGCTGCGACATCCATACCCAGGTTTCGCCATTATCCAGCGAGTACCCCACGCCACCTCCTGCGGCATAGTCTGTGCCGCTGATGGTTGTGTCAATCGCTGTGGCTGCCCAGATTACCTCTGCCCCCCAACTGGTAACGCAGGGCGCCAATCCACTGACACCGCCACTGCCAAAACCATTCGCAGGAGTTGAATTCAAGATCCCGGTGCCGACATGACTCATCCTGGCCAGGCCATTTCCGGTAGCAGCCCAGAGATATTGATCGGTCAGTTCCAGGTCTATGATGGAATTGGAAAGCAACCTGCTGTCGCCATCAGAGGATAAAAGTTTCGGCGCCGGAATCAGCTCGGTACTGCATGTGAACGGTCCGGGGTATAGTTCCGGCCCACCGGCTTGAAGTACCAGTGGACAGGCCATCAGAACAAACAGGATACCTATCACGTGTCTAGTTCTCACAGCCCTTCCTCCTGTACCATGACGATATCTCGTACGATGGGTTCGCTTTCATTCCCTGCTCTATCACGTGCGATTACACGAAAATGGAATGTGCCGAAGTTGTTGTTTGTTGACACGGTGATTATTCCTGCTGTCCAAATATGATCGCCGGCAACTTCATCCTGGCTGTCTTCATTATCCGGCCCTGAATCATTGAATGTAAAGGATTCATCACCAAGCCAGACTGATTCACCTGGACGCATTACTTCGTAATATACACTTTCAATATCCAGATCTGTTTGCGGGTCATGCACTTCTACTGTCATGACATAAAGATTTGCCCCTTCCAACGGCACAACAACCGTATCCGGTGTAGTGAAATTCGAAGTCACTGCAGGCAGGTTTTCCATCCAGACTGTCCTGTTGCTATCCGCCACGTTACCAAACCGATCTGAAGCATTTACGATGAAAATATACTCATCCGTCGGATAGGCCGCTGCGAAGGAAGCATCAACACTGAAAGTCCATATCCCGGTTTGAACCTTGGTAAACTGGAGCGTTCTGGCCAGGTTGTAATTATGATACATATCCATGGATACGTTTTCCACCCAGTCACCGAAATCAGCATCTGGATCAACCACTTCCACTGTCCAGGTCTGTTCTTCAAATCCACTGGGCAAGCTGTCCGGTAAAGTCAGTGAGGAGATGAAAGGCGCGGCATTGTTCGTCACCATCACAGTATCAACCAGGTAATAGTCCGGCTCCAGGGACAGGGCATCCGGCAAATCACCACCAGGCGTATATCCCAGGGAAGGACTGTAAACCCCTACCAGGTATTGCCCGGACTGGTCAGCAAAGAAGGAATTGAGGTTCGTGCTGTATTGCAGGTCATGCGGGATCAGGTCGCCTGACCAGGTCGTCTGAAAATCGGGTGTGCTCGCAGAATCCAACGGACTACCACCGCCATCATCACTTAATTGCACTGAAAAATAGGCGGCCTGGTTATCGACTGGCACCAACAGAAGGTATACTACAGGCCAGGATTCCGTTCCATTCTCAATAGCCTGCGTCCAGCTCTGGCTCAAACTGATCTCAGCGGTGACAGCACGGAATGTCTCTGACTGGGATACCCACAATGCCGGGAACTCCAGGGATTCCATCATGATACCCAGATCGCCGGAATCCGGAACCGAATCAGTATCATCTGATGAATCACATCCCGTCAAGAAAAACATGCCAGACAGCGCTACCAGAAGGATAATACTCATCCTCCCGGAAAGGAGTACTGTTCCGCGCCTGTTGTACCGGAATCTGTCCCGGATCTGTGGCATAAATACCTCAATGTTGGTCCAGGGCATACAATACCCCGGTATTGATTTGGATGTTCTGAAGTAAAGGAACGTGCAAACGTGTGCGCAAGACGAAAGAGGTAAGTTCTCCAGTGGACGGTTGTTACTCCGGCTTCCCGTTTTTGTTTTACGTCTCTTAATATAGCAGGGTTCCATCTGATTTCTCAAGCCCTGAACCAAGGGAATGATCGCTACTGAAATGAACACATTATGACAACCCTTTTCAGGTAGAATATAACCCGATCCTACTCTACCAATCTGACCAAACGGACATTAGCCAGACTGATGGCACGTACCCGGGGCTCACTTATCCAACTCCTTCGGAGTTGTTAGACAGGGTTTGTCGTTGTCTATTGTCATTTCCATAAAAAACAAAATCTTATAACAAAACGAGAGATTCACCGTGTGGTTGGAAGAAAGGATATGGAAAAAGGGGACAGCTTCCTGTTCCAGAAGTCTTGTATTGGTAAAGATGTTTTATATACGCGCAAGGAAAAGGATTCCGTCCCCTTTTCCCGGCAATCTCAATTGTGACGGAAACAAATCGAGAAAAGCATTCTTCCCAAACTATACCGATGACTACGAATGTTCACCGTTCAACATTTTCAGGCAGACTTGATATACCGTCCCGCGTACCAATTCCCTTCATGACGGGCTGACACTTCCCGCCACCCCAGCTCTTTCGCTTTCGAACGCACCGCCAGCTCTTCCTCGCCAGCCTGTATACCGGTCAGGACACACTGCCCGCCCTCCGGCGCCAGTTCAGTCCATCTCGCAAGTCCTTTCAGGATAGGCAGATAGAGAATATTGGCAAAGACCAGGTCGAACTCTCCTGTCACATCCGGCTGTATGGCGTCACCCAGAAAAACAGTCATCTTGTCTTTGAACCCATGATTAGCCAGGTTCTCAAGGGTTTCATCCACAGCTTCCTGTTCATTATCAAGACACACGGTTTCCGCAGCGCCCAACAACATTGCGCCAAGCGCCAGCACACCATTGCCGCAGCCGAGATCCAGAACCCGTTTCGCCGGAGCCTCGATTTCTTCCAGCAACGCCAGCGCCATGCGAGTTGTCGCATGTTCCCCGGTTCCGAATGCCATACGTGGTTCAATCCAGAGCACCTTGTCATCCGCTGCAGGCTCAAATTCGATGATAGGCGGCACAATCACAAAATGATTTCCGGCACGGATCGGCCCAAGTTTCATCCGCCAGCGTGCGACCCAGTCTTCCCACGGCGCTTCCAGTACTTCCACCTGCCCTTCCGGCAACAGCTTCTCAGCGAGGAACGGTTTACGAATGGACTCGATACGTTGCAGGTATTCATCCGACCATTGTTCGGTCGTGAAGTAAACATGCAGCTTGTCATCGTCAGTCCGTAATCCCGCAGGGGACAATCCCGACAAGGGCTCGCTCAACAGCTCCAGGGCGAGATCGCCGCCGGGCATAACAACATCTATCCAGACCGGATACTTGGATTCGCTTTGCATGACTTTCTCGGGGTGGGAGGTCTATCGTTACCTAGTTCTGTTTTGCTTCCTGATCGTGCCGTTCTTCCGCCTCATCAATGATTTCGCTTTCATCAACTACCTGCTTGGCTCGGTCAAAGAGGGTGCCTATATGGTAGAATGTTCGACGCTGAGTGCGTGCGGATGCAGAAATCTCGTCCACCTTTTCATTGGCTCGACGATCAATACTGTTCAGGATAAACGAGCCGGTCTCGTAACTGACATTGACCAGGGTAAAACGTCCATCATTGGCATAGCAGAAACTCACCATTCCGTGAGATTCCCAGGTCACGTACAGATGCAGGATATTCGCCAGGGTAATCGCAGACGTGATCACCTCGTCTTTCAGCTTGCCCGTCTCCACCTTCAAATCCGTTGCGCCGGGAATAGCTTTAGACCGCATCAGGTATATGCGCGTCAGCAGATTCTCGCTGTAATTACGCATTTCAATAATATACCCGTTGTCCGTCTTACGGCTGGTCCCACGCAACTGGAGGGACGCCTGACGCACCATGTCACGAATCGATAACCCGGGAAGCTGGTTATCCGTATTGATCGACGCATTTCCGTTTGCCATGGTTACAAGATACTCCTTATTTGACGCAATTGAAACTCATCCCAGGTTCTACCGTATAAGAGGACATTGGTTCCCTTGTGTTGGAAACCTATATTGCGCAGAAGATAGACACATTGCAAAACGTGAGGTGTGAGGCTCGTCATGGGTGATCCCAAATTATTGTTACTTCTGGCTCCTTCGATCCTGTTGGGTCTGACCCTGCATGAGTTGGCTCACGGTATCGTGGCGGATCGTTTGGGCGACCCGACTCCACGACGTGATGGCCGCCTCACCCTCAACCCGATCAAGCACCTGGACCTGATTGGCACGATCATGCTGTTCATCGTGCATTTTGGCTGGGCCAAACCGGTACGGGTCAATCCGACCTATTTCCAAAACGCCAAACGTGACATGCTGCTGGTTGCCCTGGCCGGTCCGATAACCAACATGCTGGTCGCTGCGGTGTTCGGGCTGTTGCTGCGTATGATCGGCGAACCGCAGTATGGTGTGGCAGCCATCGTATACCAGTTGTTATTTGCCGGGATGTATATCAACATCAGCCTCGGCATCTTTAACCTGATCCCGATCCCGCCGTTGGATGGATCACGCATCCTGCATTCCGTTTGGCCGGATCGGTACGAAAAACAGTACCGCCTCTTCGAACGCTATGGCGGGGTTGTCCTTGTAGCCATTATCCTGTTCGGTATGGTCAGCGGCTATTCGCTTATCTGGTCGGTTCTGGGGCCGATCACGGATTTTTTCCTGCATCTTTTCGCCGGACAGTAATCTCTCTGCATTCTCCGTGTTCCGGATGCGTATATTGAACGGTTGACTTCAGAGAAGAACGGTACTAGAGTAATGATTCCGCGATTTCACCCGATACACCTTCTTTTTACTGTCGGCCTGTCATTTTTCCTTCTGGCAGGTTGTTCCAGCGGTCTGTTCCGTTCACCGGAACATGAAATCCCTACGCTGGAACAACAGCTTTCCGCCACCGCGGACAGTCTCCTGGTGATCAATGAAGAAGAGCTCGGAGCGACTGTTGCCCTTGATATTCGCGCCATGGACGGATCAGCGCTGTACGCCTATGATCCCAACCGGCTTATGGTCCCCTCTTCTGTCATGAAGTTGATCACAGCAGCGTATGTCTTGCACAGCCTGCCGGAAGACTATCGCTGGGAAACGGAAATCTACAGCACCGGCCCCATGGATTCTGCCGGAGTTCTGCATGGCGACCTGGTGATCAAAGGTGGCTGGGATCCTTCGCTGTCCGGTTCGCGGCCTTACGCGGAATGGCCCTGGGAACACCTGAAAGCATGGGCTGAACTGTTTTACCTGAAGGGCTTGCGACAAATAGATGGTAAAATCATTCCCGCCGGGCTTATTGTGCCTCCCTTTAACTGGGAGTCGGAAGACCTGATGTACCGTTACGCTCCAGTCGTCAGCCAGTTGAGCTGGAACGACGGCCTGGTTAAAGTGGAAGGACATTGGGGACCAAACACCATTGCTCGCTGTTGTCCCTCGCATGCGTTCTGGAGTATGAATTACGCCTCTTATCGTCTGAGCGATTTTAACATCCTGTTTGGCTTGAACCAGGGCACATTCACATACGAAGAAGATCAACCTGCTGATTGGGACTTGTCACTGTGGCAAGGCGAAACCTTCAATGCTCAAGACCCCCGGATGTTGACCGCCGATGCACTGCGGCAGGCATTCTTCCTTACCGGGATAACGGGCGGTGATTCGGTGGCGCCCACGCTATTCGCTCCTGAACGCCCAGAAGGGGAAACCATTGGCATTATTCATCAGAGTCTTCCCCTGGACAGCCTGGTCAGCGCCATGCTGAAGACCAGCAATAACCTCTGGGCGGAACAACTGCTGTATACAACATCACGTGTTGTAGAAGACCATGTGGAATTCGCAGACGCAGCGACTATCTATAATGAACTACAGGTTGATGGCGTGACCTCGAACAGCATGGACGGCAGCGGTCTTGCCCGGCGGGATAACCTTTCCCCACAGCAGGTAACTGACTTGCTGTTATATTCGCACAATCGCTGGGGAGAACGCTGGCTTGATCTCTTGCCAGAACCGGGTGAGACCGGATCAACCTTGGAAAACCGTCTGTTGAATGGTTTCGGACGTATCCGGGCAAAAACCGGGAGCATGTCTCGCAACCGTAGTCTCGCCGGGTATTTTCTGGATGATGACGGGAACCCGATAGGGACGTTCTGTGTGATAGTAAACAACAGCCCGACGGCTGATTCTAATAATTCGTTCGGGAATCTTTCCGCGGACCTTGACCGGTACATCGTCAGTGTGCTTCAACTCCTCGATCAATATGGTGTGGAGGCGAACTGATGTTATTCGGCAGAAAAGGACCGACCCACAAACGGTTTGAATACACACCGGTATACTACGATCAACGGAAGGAAAAATCTGTCCGTGACCGTATCAACTTCACCGGAAAACGCGCTCAATCCAAATACACAAGACGGAAACGAAGTCCGTTCCGGTTCATCATCTTCCTCTTTATCGTCGTCGCCATCATGTGGGGACTCAAACCCCTGCGTGAGACAGACGAGGAGACACTGAAAACCATCGAAATCTCAGAGGAAGACGCCCTGATTGCAGTTGATGTTGTAGAGATGGAACCTGCTCCGGACTCGCTGGGCAGTAAACAGGATACAGTAAAGAAGTAAAAGTTATGCCTACTCCAGCCAACTCAGCCCCCCTGCTTCCGACCAAGTCCATACAGGTGCTTCCGGAAGGAGTCGCAAACCGTATCGCAGCCGGTGAAGTCGTGGAACGTCCCGCCTCGGTCGTGAAAGAACTGGTGGAAAACGCCCTCGATGCGGAAGCTACACATATTACTGTCAGCGTGAAGAACGCCGGGCTTGATGAGATCCTTGTATCGGATGACGGCTGGGGCATGGACCAGGAAGACCTGCAACTTGCCCTGCGACGGCATGCCACGTCCAAAATCAAAGACGCCAACGATCTGAACCGGATCACTCACCTTGGTTTTCGAGGTGAAGCGTTGCCATCTGTCGCCAGTGTGGCGCGGGTGGAGATTGTCAGTAAACGCGATGACCGTGATACCGCCCACCTCTACCGTGTCGATGGCGGCCATCCCAAGGGACCGGAACCGGCGGCTCGTGAACGCGGGACCACGGTAAAAGTCCGCAGCCTGTTTTACAATGTGCCTGCTCGACGGAAGTTCCTTCGCGCGCCACGCACCGAATATGCCCGCATTTACAAGATTTTCATCAGCTATGCCATCGCCTATCCGGAACTTCACTGGACTCTGGAAAAAGATGACAAGGTGGAAAAGGATCTGCAACCGAACGATCTGACCGACCGTATCATTGACCTGTTTGGCGAGAAGCATCGTGGCGAGTTACACAAGGTGGAGCGTCGGGTCGGCGATATTGCCGTTTCCGGCATCATCGGAGGGAGTGGACTGTTCAAGAATTCGAAAGCCAGCGCGGACCAGTTCCTCTATGTGAACCGTCGGCCGTTCCAGCATTCCTCGCTATCCTATGCTGTCACCACCGGATTCGGCCCCCTGATTCAGCCCGGCCAGCATCCGTTTTTTGTGTTGTTTCTGCGTTTGGACCCGGAAGAGTTTGATGTCAACGTCCACCCGGCAAAGCATGAAGTCCGCTTTCGTGATGACAGCCTGGCTTTTGTCGCGGTCAAGACAGCAGTACGTGAGGCGTTGGGGCTGTCTGTCCGTGATGGCGGCGCCCCGGTACAAGCGCCCGCGGCCAGTGGGCGACGCCTTGGCGCTCCGGCTCCACTCCCGCACAGCAGGCAGATGGACGGTATCCAGGAACTGGAACTGATGTTCGGACTGCCACCCGTACAACGTCAGCCCTCATCGGCCATCCCGGAACCATACCATGATTCATGCCCGACTCCATCTGCACATAGTGCCGCTCCTATTTCTGCGCCAGCGTATGATACAGCCGCTACTTCGCAACCGGAAACTCCGGCACAACCTGGATCCCAGTCAGCTTCGCCCCAGCCAACGCAAGCGTCCGCCTCCTCCGGTGGCAGTGTGGAACGTACCCGTGTCTGGCAGATTCATAACACCTATATCCTGTCCCAAGTGAAGAGTGGGTTGGTGATCATTGATCAGCATGTGGCGCATGAACGTATCCTGTTCGAACGTGCCATTGCATCAATGAAAGATCGTCCCTGGAGCGGACAACAGCTTCTTTTCCCGGTCGTGGTGCAACTGAATCCCGTTGATTCGGACCTACTGGAGGATCTGGCGGATAAACTGCTGACGATGGGATTGGAAGTGGAGAATGTGGGCGGGAACGATTGGGCGATTAAAAGCCTTCCTACGGGTGTCCGTATCAAGGGTGAAGAACGCTTGCTGCGTGAGATCCTGGCCGATTATCAGGCCAGCCACGAGGTTAAAATGGCGCCGGAAGAACGTCTCGCTGCGACCTTCGCCTGCAAGGCGGCGATCAAAGCCGGTGATCCACTGAACCTCGAAGAGATGAACGCCCTGATCGACGAGCTGTTCCAGACGCAATACCCGTTTGTCTGCCCGCATGGACGTCCGGTCGTGGTCAACCTCTCACTGCACGACCTGCACAGGATGTTCGGACGGGAATGACCCAGTCTTCTTTTCATTGTAGCCTCAATCATAATCCCGACTTTGCCCACAGGATTCCGGTGCGATAAGAAGCTCTGTTTCAGGATCAAGCGCAACATTGGTATCAACATCATCACAGGGCAAAATCGGGCCACCCAACTTTTGGTCCTTTTTCACTGACTACTTTATTTACTTCGGTGTAGTCCTTTTTCACTTTTTTCACTGACTACTTTTTTCACTTCGATAAAGAAAACCAATAACTTTAGAACTTTCCAACTTTCCAACTTCAGAGAACCACTTCCAGCTCCATATACCGTTCGAAACTGAAGTCGATCATCTCCGGTTTGATCGGTTGACCGTTGGGATTATGGGTGAGGACAATCTGCGGTTTGGTGGGATCTTCTTCGTTTGCTTTGGAAATAATACCACGGTACCCGGCAAAGATACCGGTCGAATTGTTCGCGATTTTCACAGTCACACCTGCCGGGAAGCTCTGGATCACTTTCGGCAGCACACGAGCGACATACGGATTCCACAACGTCCCGGCTTCATCAATAATACGTGCAATCGCCCTGGCTGAGGGATACTGGATGCCATCAATAGCGCCACTGATGAGGTTGTCATAGTAATTTGCAACCGCGAGAATTTCTGCGTGTCGAAAGATAATCCCCTGCTTCCTTTGCCGGTCTTTTTTCGGTGGTTGCCCACAACCGCGCAAGGCCTGCGGATACCCGGTCCCATTGGCCAGTTCGTGATGCTGGATTACAGTCGCCTGTTCCGAAAACGCTTCAGGATCGCTGCCTTTCAGAATCAGCATGGAAATTACGGGATGTTCACGCAGAACCATCTGATCTCGTTCTGACAGTTCTTCAAAATCCGCCGCTTCCAGTCGGCCCTGCGCAACAAGTTTCCCCACATCATGGACCAATGCCGCCACTCCAAGCGAGCGCAGTTCTTTCTTGTCGTAGTAAAAATGCTGGGCGATCAGCAGGCTGAGCAGGCTCACATCCATCGCATGATCATGGTCCGCCTTGGATTGAGCTGCTGCGGGAAAAGCGGTGAACTTGCTTATATGATTGGCAAAGAGTTCTTCTAGAATATCGCTCACGGCCTGTTTCATTTTCGGAGCAACAATCAGGTTTTTCAGCTTGGAATCATTTTCCAGACGGTCTTTCAGGTTGGCAACGGACAGGTTTTTCAGAGGATCATTGTCACGAATATTATCGAAAGATTCGACCAGCTTTTGTGTGGTAGCCTGTCGAATAACCTCACAGATTGTTTCTTGCGGCTCGATTCCGGCGTTCAGCTCATCTACCGTAAACACATAGTTGATCTGGGCACGTTTAAGCGAACCGATCATCTCCCGGTCGATTTCATACCCGGCAGCAAGCAGCAACTCACCCCGGTTGTTGAAAAGGGACTTGCCCAGCATGGCGCCTGGTTCAAGCTGTTCTACTGTTGTAATCTGCAAAACTCTTTTACTCCGTTCCTACCACCCCTGGAAACCTACTCATTGATGACATTCAGTATTTCACGGACACTTTGGACCAGTTCCTCTGCCCTGTAGGGCTTCTGAAGGAAAGAAGTTTTCTCATCCAGCTTCACTTCATGCTCAATAACGTCCGTAGGATACCCTGACATTAAAAGTACTCTCAAATCTGGCCATATTTCACGTAGTCGCTGAACAAGATCAATGCCTCCCATGTTTGGCATGACCATGTCCGTAACAACCAGGTCCACCTCCTGCTTGTTGCCGATACATTTCTTCAAAGCATCCAACCCATCCTCTGCTTCAATTACATTGTACCCGTACAACTCCAGCACCTGCACTGCCATTTCGCGAACATCGGCCTCATCTTCAACCACGATAATGGATTCCTGACCGTAAAGCGATTCAACTTCGGTTACTTTGACCTGCTCAATCGCATCTTCCACCAGGTCCATCGGTAAATAGACACTGAACACAGTGCCACGGTCTATCTCGGTCTGAATATCAATGTAGCCATCCGCCTGTCGCACAATACCATACACGGTAGACAGTCCCAGACCGGTTCCCTTACCGTGCGACTTGGTCGTGAAAAAGGGATCGAATATCTTGTTCAGGATGTCCTGCTTGATGCCAGTGCCTGTATCCTGTACCACAAGCTGAATATAGTCCTCCTGTACAATATCCGGGTTCGCTTCGATGCTTTTTTCATCAAGTTGGATATTCTTTGTTTTAATGGAAATCATTCCCCCTTTTGTCATCGCGTCGCGCGCGTTGATCACAAGGTTGATAATAACCTGCTCTACCTGCCCTATATTGGCACGGACCGGGTGCAGGTGTTCTTCAAGATCCGTCTCCAGCTGTATATGTTCACCGATCAATCTCTTCAACATGGTCAGCAGGTTGCGGATAATTTCATTCAGATCTACCCGACCTGCATCCAGCACTTGTGTTCGGCTGAAGGCAAGCAGTTGACGAGTCAGGTTCGCGCCGCGAATAGCAGATTGCTGAATGTCGCTGATTTTCTTTTTAACCGGGTTATCATCATCCAGTATCATCATCGCAAGATCGGATTGACCGGTAATAACCGTAAGCAGATTATTGAAATCGTGTGCAACACCACCTGCCAACTGTCCCAGCGCCTGCATCTTCATCGACTGATTGAGTTGATCTTCTGTCCGCCTGAGTTTTTGCGCTGTGCGAATGCGGCCCCAGTGCTTTCCTACCATGTCCGCAATAACACGCAACGCACTCAGATCCTCACGTCCCCAATTACGGTCGTCCAACGAACCCGCAATCAAAATATAACCTTCAAGCGAAAGCGCGTTTTCCAGGACAGGAATAACAACCACTGACTGGTAATCAACCGGGAAAAGCTTCTCAAACTGACAGAGGTTTTGTGAACCTCGAATTTCAGAAGGGGTTAAAACAAGGTTCTCGCCACGCAGAAGACGTTCAAACCAAAGCGAGGTGCCACTGGTATAGAACGTGTAGTCCTCATCGTCATTTACCTGCCTGCTATCACTTCCCTGGTGAATGACAAGATTTACAGCGCTTTTTTCGCGGTCAATCTGGAGGAGAGCTATCGAATCCGATTCAAAAGATGAACGGACCAGGGTAACCAGTTTCACATAGTCCGGTTCGTCCGCAGTGATGAATAGACGTGAAATTTCAGCAATCGCCTCTTCAATGTACAGCCGTCTTTTTATCCTGTTCTCAGCGCGAACCCGTTCGGTAATATCAAAAAACTCCGCAATGGTAAGAATTTGTCCTTTCGAATCCAGCATCAGGGACGAAGTAATCTCCACGCGCCTTTTGGTGCCGTTCTTTCGGACAATATCACTTTCATACTTTCGGGCCGGTTTGAGTGTACTGTCACCTGGCGCGCCTGCGTTCTGGATCTGCCGCCAACTACCCTCAGGCAACAGCATCCGGAAATCCTGCCCCAGAATATCTTCCCTGGTCGTACCGAAAATGTTTACCATCGCAGAGTTTACGTAAGTCGCGCGATACTTGTGATCAAATACAATGATCCCCTCATGTACATTGTCAACAACCACCTGGAAACGCTCTTCGCTCTCGCGCAACGCCTCCTGGATCCGTTCCTGCGAACTGATATTACTGCAGGATATCATTACGCCCTTGACTACTTGTTTGATGATTAGCGGCGTCATATTGCAGGCAACAGGCTTAAACACTCCCTGCCCGGAATCAATCTTCAGGCTCTGTTCTGTGGGGGTACCATCAAGCGCCCTGGTCAGGTTCAGCAGGAGTGAAGGTCTTTCGGAAAGAGTAAATATGTCCAATTCGGATAAAGAATGTCCGACGATATCTTTTCTGGAAAGATTCAGCAGGGATAAAGCGCTTTCATTGACATCCCCAATAATCCCGGTCGCATCCGTAAACATCATCGGAGATGTATTCCTGGCAAATACTGTCTTATAGATATCATATAGATTCCTGGAAAGCAGCAGATTTGACGTCAAAGCTGAATTCGAAATAGCCTCAATCATTGCCTTGGCGCCATCTCTACAGAGTACACGAAGGCGAAGCGTATTCATGGCAACGGTATTTACATCTTGTTCCTGTTCAGACACAGGATGTAATACCAGTTCAGGCAAAGATTCTTCATTCTGAAATATCAGGTTAATCCAGGTATTAACTGTATCGAAGTCCTCACCTGCATCAATCTTGTACCCGGCGAGCAAGTCATGGAGTGTGTCTGAAGCGGGAAAGCGGTATAACCTGGCGAACTCGATGAATAGATTATTCTTGTCGAAAATGTCCCCGGCTCCGTTCAAGGTAAACGCTGGAACAGTGAGTAGAGTAGTATTCAGCATCTTCTGACCAGTTTCTCGACTTGCTTTTGTTTTTTGCAATGTTCGCTTACATGTAGCAATCACGTCAATCAAGGCAGGCAAATCACTGGATAATCCGATAAATATACTATGTTACAGACACGTATTGCGAATGAAGATTCGGAAAAAGAAGAACAATGAGTTTCTACAAGGAAAAAGCGCCAGCCCGGATTAACCGAACTGGCGCAGAAACTGAATATGTGAGAGTGTCCTAGAACTTCAGCAGACCGCCAAGTGTCAGCAGCGGGCTGATAACCAGGGACACTACACTCATAAGCTTGATGAGGATGTTCAGGGACGGACCGGCAGTATCCTTAAAGGGGTCGCCTACGGTATCACCAACGACAGCGGCCTTGTGCGCTTCGCTGCCCTTTTTATAGGTCACGCCATCATTGGCAGTAAAACCACCTTCAATCTGCTTTTTAGCATTATCCCACGCGCCACCGGCGTTGGCCATGAAGATAGCCATCAGTACACCGGTTACAGTCACACCGGCCAACACACCACCCAGCATGACAGCGCCGAACAGGAAACCAACCAGCGGCGGCACGATCACGGCAATGAGGCCCGGGGTGATCATACGCTTGATTGCGGCAGCAGTAGAAATGTCTACACACTTGGCATACTGTGCTTTGCCACGTGCCTGGTCGATGACCTTCTTGTCCTCATCGGTCCAGTCTTCTTTTTCGCGAACCTTCATGATCGCAAGCGCAGCCTTCAGTTCCGGAATCGTGGTAAACTGACGACGAACTTCTTCGATCATGTCCTTGGCCGCGCTACCAACCGCATTCATCGCGAAGGAGCTGAACAGGAACGGCAGCATACCGCCGACAAACATACCGGCCATTACTGTCGGATTCAGGATGTTGATGGAAACGTCAACACCGGGATTGTTCGCCTTTACAACGGTTACAAACGCGGAGAACAACGCCAGGGCGGTCAAGGCGGCAGAACCAATGGCAAAACCCTTGCCGATGGCTGCTGTGGTGTTACCGACGGCGTCGAGGTTGTCAGTGCGTTCACGGACTTCCGGGGGAAGCTCCGCCATTTCGGCGATACCACCAGCATTGTCAGCGACCGGACCGTAAGCGTCAACTGCAAGCTGAATACCTGTGGTGGACAGCATGCCCAACGCTGCAATAGCGATACCGTAAAGGTTGGCAAACATGTAAGCCAGAACGATGGCAACGGACAGAACCAACAGCGGCCATGCGGTCGAGAACATACCCGTGGCAAGACCGGAGATGATGTTAGTCGCCGGACCGGTCAGGGACTGCTCGGCAATCTGGAGAACCGGCTTCTTGTCCTTGGCAGTGTAATACTCTGTCAGCATACCGATAGCAACACCGGCGATCAAACCGACGATAGTCGCAATGAAAATACCCATTGCCGTCAGTTCGTATTCACGACCGGAAATGCTGTCAATGATGGTCTGCGGATTCGGCAACAGCCAGGCAACGATGAAATAGGTAATCGGGATCATCAGGAATGCGGCGCCGAAGGTACCGACATTCAATGCTGTCTGCGGGTTGCCGCCTTCCTTCGTGCGAACGAAGAAAGTACCAATAATTGAAATCAGCACACCGACACCGGCGATGATGAGCGGCATGAATACCAGACCAAGCGCGGCGTCCTTGCCAGCGTAGATCCAGTAGCTTGCGCCGATAACCATGGCGCCGATGATGGAGCCGACAAAACTTTCGAAAAGGTCAGCGCCCATACCGGCTACGTCACCGACATT
Source organism: bacterium (assembly GCA_963669175.1). GTDB lineage: Bacteria > Electryoneota > Electryoneia > Electryoneales > Electryoneaceae. The sequence goes on along the minus strand of OY769902.1, from coordinate 2,015,803 downwards.
GTCACCAACATTGTCAGCGATGGTTGCCGGGTTGCGCGGGTCGTCTTCCGGAATACCGGCTTCGACTTTACCCACGAGGTCCGCGCCAACGTCCGCAGCCTTGGTGTAAATACCGCCACCAACACGTGCGAACAACGCGATGGAAGAAGCGCCCAGCGAGAAACCGGACAGGATCTGAATGGTCCGTGCCAGATCATCCGCACTGTTCAGGGCGTCACCAGCAATACCACCCTTGATGTAAAGCATGAACAGCAGGCCAAGGCCGAGCAGCGCTAAACCTACGACGTTCATACCCATGACCGTACCACCGGAGAACGCAACGACCAGCGCCTTGTTCAGGCTGTCACGTCCTGCTGAAGCTGTACGAATGTTGGCCATTGTGGCAACACGCATGCCGAGGTAACCCGACAAGCCGCTGCACAGGGCGCCTACGACGAACGACAGCCCGATCCACCACGAACTGTTCGCCGTTTTTGCATTGGACACCGCCAGGAGAATGGCGACAATCACAACAAAGATGGATAGCACTTTGTACTCACGGCCCAGGAACGCCATCGCGCCTTCCTGAATGTGGCCACCGATTTCCTGCATGTACTCGTCGCCTGGATCCTGCTTCTTAACCCATGAGGTTTTGAAGAAGGCAAACAGCACTGCGAGCAGACCGAAAACCGGCGCTGCGTACAACAACGTCGAGAAATCCATGCTCACTTCCTCTGGTTTGTCCCGCTTCTGCGGGAGCCTCCCTTAGCCCAGATGTATCTCTGTATCTGTTTTGGTTTTGTGTCAGCTATAACAGAGTCGGGCGCTGTCCATTTCAAGACTTGCGCCCGTTTCCTTTGCCGTGCTCGGAACTGTCTTTGTGAATTTTTTCTCTGTCTTTACTGATTTGCTGATCCGTTTTCGGAGCGGGAATTCGCCGATTATTGTGACGATTCATGGCTTCCACAGCTCCTTTGTCGACCCAGTCCCGTATCGCTTTAGCCGCTGCTTCGACAATTGTTTCCACGTGCTTTTCTTCACAAGCAGTCAACGGCTGTAGCACCCTGTCAGCTAAATCCTCGTACCCGCCGGCCTCGGGATCCAAACTCTCGTCACGGATCCCCAGCCGAAACCTCTGAACGGCGTTGCTGCCGACTTCTGCCAGCACAGAACGCATGCCCCGATGACCGCCATCACCGCCCGAAGACCGTAGACGCATCAAGCCACGAGGGAGATCATGATCGTCATAAACGACCAGAATCTCATCATCATGCAGGTTCAGCTTTTTCGCCCAGTGGGCTACTTCATGCCCACTCAGGTTCATATAGGTCAATGGCATGAGCAGGGTAACTTCCTTGCCGCCTATCGTCCCCTGCCCAACCAGCGAGTCGCCTTTTCGGTGCAGACCGATACGTTGCTTCTCGGCCAGCCGTCTGATCACATGGAAACCTAGGTTGTGCCATGTGTGCTCGTACTCCGGGCCCGGATTACCCAAACCTGTTACGAGCCGGCGAGACACGGATTACTCCTCGCTCCCGCCTTCTTCCGCCGCTTCAGCGCCTGCTTCAGCGCCTTCTTCAAGTTCGTCACCTTCGCCCGCACCATCATCTGCCACTACACGCGGTGCAACCACGGCAGCTACAGTACGATCCGAATTGGTAATCCACTCGATGCCTTCAAGGGAAATATCCCCAAGATGAATAGAATCGCCAATGCCCAGGTTGGAAACATCCACTTCTACCACTTCGGGAATGTCTTTCGGCAAACAGCGAATATCCACATCATTCATGGATACGTTCAGAACGCCACCCTCTTTTACGCCTGCGGGATCACCCACCACGCGGAGAGGAACATTGACATCCATCTGTACACCGCGAGTGATACCCATGAGATCCATGTGGACCACCTGGCGAGATACCGGATGATACTGGATTTCACGCAATACACATTCAAAAGTCTCACCCTCGCCCTGGCCCCAACTGACCTGGAAAAGGGGCGGACGCTTCTGGAGCAGTGCACGCACTTCACGTGAATCGAACTTCAGGGCAACAGCTTCTTCACCACCCTTATAAAAAACGCCTGGTACCAGACCGCTTTTACGCAGATTACTGTTGGCGCCTTTGCCTTTTTCCTCACGGAGCTGGCCTGTGAGGGTAATTGTCTCAGCCACGATCTACCTCGTTACACAAACAAACTACTGATGGACTCTTCGTGATAGATGCGTTGAATTGCATCCGCGAAGATCTCGGTTATGCTTAACCTCGCAAGCCACGGCGGATCATCCCGGCCGTCCTTTTGAGGTATCGTATCCGCTACAAACAACTTTTCAATCGGACTGGCATCCAGTAAATCATATGCCGGCCCGCTTAACATGGGATGAACGGCTGCGGCCATTACTTTCGCTGCACCATGGTCTGACAAGGCACGCGCTGCTTCACACAACGTCCCTGCCGTGTCAACCATATCGTCAACCAGCAACACGTTCTTCCCGTCTACATCCCCAAGCACATTCATTGCTTTTGCTACATTCGCCCTGACTCTGCGCTTATCAACGATAGCCAGGTTCGCACTCAGCCGGTTCGAATAGGCCCGCGCCAGTTTTATCCCGCCGACATCCGGCGATACCACAACAAGATCCTTGATCGGATTCTTCTGAAAGTACGGTACAAATACCGCTGAACCGTACAGGTGATCCAGGGGAATATCAAAAAAGCCCTGGATCTGCGCACTGTGTAAGTCCATCGTCAGTACACGATCCGCACCGGATGCTGTGATCAGGTTAGCTGCCAGCTTCGCGGTAATGGGAACACGTGATTCGTCCTTCCGGTCCTGCCGTGCATAACCGAAATACGGAATCACTGCCGTTATCCGCTTGGCTGAAGCCCTGCGACACGCATCCAGCATGATTAACAGTTCCAGCAGGTTGTCACCTGGAGGAAAGGTCGGTTGGACAATAAAAACATCCCATCCACGAATATTTTCATGGATTTTAACCGAAATCTCACCGTCAGAAAAACGCCCTACTTCTGCCGCACCCATCGGAATCCCAATACAATTCGCGATAGAACGCGCCAATTCAGGATGTGCGCTACCGGTGAAGATTTTAATCTGCTGACTCAACCCGGAAATCATCTATCCTTCCCTTTGCTGGGGTGGCTGGATTCGAACCAGCGAATGGCGGCCCCAAAAACCGCTGCCTTACCGCTTGGCGACACCCCAAAGCCTTTATGGCACAATCGGATACACTCCGCTCGTACTCGCCGCCCCGGGACATCAGCCGAAAAGACTTAGATGTCCTTGATGCGCTTCTACTCCGCGCTGAATCAGATAGTTACCGGATGCCTCAGAATTCCTGTACCCGATGCATCCCGGTTTTGTTTTCTTCGCGCAGCTTGTTGTAAACCTCAAGAATCTGCGCTTCGATTTCGTTGCGAAATTCATTGCTGATCGGATGAGCTATATCCTTGAATGTCCCATCCGGCAGCTTTCGTGAAGGCATACACACAAACAAACCTTGCCCACCTTCAATCACCTTCAACCCACGTACAACAAATACATCATCAAACGTGATGTTCACGAAGGCTTTCAGCTTCTCTTCGTCCCGCAGGTTGATGTTAATCTCAGTAATCTGCATAGCAACTCCCTGACGCCCGTTTTCCGACCTGCTCTCGTACCCATACATCGAGTAAGAGCCTTGACCTTTTACTTGGGTAGCTCTTCATTCGAACGTACGTCACGCTGGCAATAACGCCCCTCAACGTTATGTCGCAACAGGCATTCAATTCGTGAGGACGTACGTGTAACAAAGCATCAAAGTTAGAACTTCATTAAAGTTGAGTCAAGGGTAAATGAAGGTACATGCACCCGGTCTCTGCTGTCTCCCCAACAGAGAAAACCACATGCATTTTCCCAACCCCCCTGGAACATTACTAAGGAGAAAAGATAACTCTCCGTTGTCCCGTCTCGCCAATCAGGAGAGGTTGTTTTTGGGAATAATTTGTCCCGTTTCTGATGAATAAAGTATCCTGTCACCAGGCAAGGAAAGAATACTCACGGGTTGCTTCGTTGTCATTTATCCTGCTGGTGACATGCAATTCGAGAATCTCGTCTTTTATCGCACCCTCGTACTCGACCCATCCCTGTCCGCCAAGAAACAGTCTGAACTCGAGGCTATCACCATCTACTGCATATTCGCCACGCGCCATCTTTGAATTACTCTTGTCAAACCATTCCTTGTATTCGGCAGGTTCTGCAAAAGTACTCATCCCGATAACGGTACCATCTTCAAAAAAGCGAAGAATAAAACTGTAATCACTATGTTCGTCCGGTTCCGCCTGGTACACACCGTTGAATTGCAGTCCGTTGGCTGCCATGAAAGCACTCCGTTTGTTGTCTCTTGAACTGAGCCCTGATCAGCAAAGGTACATTGAAGAAAGTCGTCTGTAAACGTCTCCCAAGGATGATTTTACAATTGCGTGAAAACGCTGAAGTTCAATTATTGAATGGGTTAAAGTCAAACATGGTGTCTTCGGGATTGAAATCCGCGGATATGGTTACCCACATCCTTTCACCTTCCAGCTCAGCCTCGCACGGGTAATCCGCATTATTCATGTTCAAGGTAAAGACAAGAATATCACCCTGAGTCTGCCAGGCGCTCTGTGAAGCATCCGCTACCCCGCCACCGGGAACAAACCAGGTCTCCATATCGCCACGCGGCACAATGTCCGTCAAGGGAAATGTGGCAAACAGCAACGTCCCATCCGGGAAAAATCGCAGGTATCCAAGGTAATTTGTAATTTCACGTGTCTGGTATATGCCATCAAATCGCGGTTTAACATCCATAGCGCTGTTTCCGCCCTGCCCACCCGCGCACCCGGCAAACAACATCATTCCAACAACTAGAATGATGAGCAACCCCTGGTAGCCATGCCTCATCTTCCCCCCCTGTCTGCTGTCTGGTCGTGCCCGTATTGCTCATACGTTTTGGCAACAATTCAATCACTCAGGCTCAAGCTTTCATAAACACCACAACTTCTTCTCTTTTCAGTTTCCCGGAAAAGAGAAAACCCGGTCACTTGAGGTGACCGGGTTCATATGTACTTCTACTTCAACAACATGACTCGTTGAGCTGCTGTTTGCCCGGTCGGGGTAGTCAATGATATAAAGTATGGTCCGGAAGCAAAACTGGCTGCATCCCAACTGAAAGTGTGCATGCCAGTCGAAAGCTGCCCCAGCGCCTCATGATAAACCTCACGTCCCAGAAGATCAAACACGGTAACATTCACTGTGTTTGCGGCCGGTAGTGTAAAGCCGAGTTGAACCACAGGATTGAAAGGATTTGGCCATGCGGATTCGATCGTGAATACACTCGGAAGCTTTTCTGAATCGAATTCCACCACACCATTGTCGATTGTATAGGTGAACGTGGTCAAATACCTGTCATCGGCCACTACGATTTCGTTGTCATAGACAGCAAGCCCATATGCACAATCTTTCGTCAGTATATGGCCGGCAGCCTGCATCAGGGAATCGTTTACCAGGTTGACGGCATATATCCCGGAATCTCCTGCAGCGATAAAAACAATATCATCAACCAGTTCCATGTTGTAAGGCACACTCGTCCCTTCATCAAAAACCAGGGAATCAACCAGGAACGGTTCAAGCGGATTGTTCACGTTAAATCTTTTCAAAGTCCAATATGAATGCTCTGTGTATTTCTGTAACGTCAACAGCATACTGGTTTCAACTTCGTAGTCCATAAAATAACCATCTGTTATAGCAATATCCTGGATTACAAACGGATAGTATGGCTCTTCGATATCCCATATCTTGATGCTTCCGTTTTCCTGTTCCGAATCGTGCGTGGACATGTAAAGCAGGCCGTTATGCACACTTGCCTTGTTCGCTATACCTTCTGTTGCGATTTCAGTAGCAACGATCACGGTATCAGGATCAATCATGTCGAGCACTATCATTTGTTCTTCACTGGTGCAGATATAGGCATTGTAGGCATCCAGCGCGAGAATTTCGCCTGCTTCACATGCAAACTCATTCTCAACATCCGGGAATTCAGGATCACTATAATCCATATGCTTCAATCCAGACTCTGAATCCAAAAAGTATAGCGTCTGATCATCCCGCATCGCGATATCAGCGATACTTTCACAGGCGTAAATACTCAGGTCAACCGGAGCGGCAATATCTTCAATGTTGAAAAAACGTACCCCACCGAAATCATCCTTCATGATCGTTACATCGCCATCAATCCAGACATTGCTGGCGATACCAAAAGGTCGACTGCGTGCAAAACCGGAAGGACGATTCGGCATGGTCACGTAAACATTGAAAAAGCCGTCAAAATCATCGGCAAGAAATACATAATTTTCCTTTGTATCCAGGCAAACAAAGTTTGCCCCAGATAAGGGATTAAAGTTGGCAACCTGAGTAATATTGGTCGGGTTATTCGCAATGACAACCCTCATCCCGCCATCACCGGACGCCACGTATACATAGTCGTTCATTTCGCGTAATTGATATATCGTGCTAACCAAAGCCAGGTTCAAGTCATCCGCGAATGAGGGAGCTGTACCGTTACCGTATGTGTACGAGAAAACATAGTTGTCGTAGCCAATGAATATGGCAGCGCTATTCATGTCTACTGAGCCTATCCCGCTGTTATTTGCAACATCTGTTCCCGCAACACCCCAAACACTCGGATCCGTTGGATCACTAATTCCCAAAAGCGTTAATGTTACAGTGGTTCCGTCCAGACTTAAAACAGATGCTGCTGAACTGAATATGGCCAGGGCAATGACTTCTCCAGACTCTATATCCCAAGTGGCTTGCCATTCCATGCTCGCGGGATCTGCAACATCATAAACAACAACTCCTGAATCAGGAACCGCAAGATAGAGAATGTCGTCAACAAGCGTCATGTCATTGACGTTCGGTATGGCATCTGTATACCCCACCTGCTCAAGCGTTGTACCATCGAAATCAAATGCGTACACCCCATCACCCTGCACATGGACAAATATACGCGCATCGCCTTCCTGAGCCAGCGGCTCAGCTTCGACCTGAACAAAAGCGTCTGTTGCTTCAAAGTCATATTCACCAATGATCGGTTGACGCCAAGTGTTATAGTCCAGAATGAGTAAACCCGGATCCTCGCACCCCATGAATACGTAACCATCACTATCCTCGTATTCAACAATAGCAAGGTCATATGCCTGTTGATAATGTAGCCTGGTAAAACTGGAGAACTCCATGGTCAGACTTTCCGGCTGCGAAATCGCTGTGGAAGTCAGTAAAATAAAACAGGCCAGAATGACAAAAATATGACGCAAGGGCATCTATGCCTCCCGTGCAAAATGGTTGTTGGTGGACAAAATTGATCAACACCAAGGGGATGAATCTTAAAAACATGGTAAGTTACACTCTCTGTTACCATATATGCCAGTCTTGTCATGCACTTAACAGAATCGTCTCCCCCGAAAATATGGCGATGCTCGAAAACAATGGCGCATACAGTCATCCCCAGTGGACCGGATCAGAATGGACTACACTTCATCCCCTTGAAGAAGGGGATCCAGGCAAGTACCGACAAAATAATAAGTTGGGTATATAATCATTTCTCAATGTACCGCGCCTCTTGAGAATACTTAACCCGAATATTTCATGAACGGAACATGGATATTCATCTTAACACAGTTCATATCAACACAATACAACTGATTCATACAGCATTTTTCAGGGGACAGTTTGCTCCGGTATCCCTTTGCGTGTCTATTCCCTGTTTCGCTGGCAAAATAGGCTGAGAATCGGCAACCGCCCCGGCAGGGGCAACCTGTATTAGCCCCGGGCAGCCGCCGTCAGTTTGGCGGCTACCCGGGGAGATAATGCGCACCATATATTTACTCCGGAAGGAGTAACCTGATAATTATCAAAAGTATACAGTGGAAATATTCAGGCAACCCGCTGCCGGGGTTGGCAAGTAGCGTACATCCTATTCCCACCGTGAGCGCCAAACAGACGGCGCTGGACGGTGGGCTAATACAGAGAACCACTGCCGTGGTTCTTGTACTGGCCATTCCATCAAATACCAAATTTGAAATTGCATTGGTGAAATATTCGGGTTAACCTATTGTAATATTAAAACATAACTGGATTTACGGTTGTCCCGAAAAGACGGAACACCGCAAGCTGACGGTTCCACATACGTGGGAATGAATTCCATTTGCATTCTGCTACAGTCTGGCAGGCGAGGATCTACTCCGTAGGACGTTCTATCCAATGAATGCAGATAAATAAACAAAAAAAGGCTGCTCACAAGAATTTGTGCATACTTTCGAAGAGCACGTTTCGTCAGGTCTTGATGTGATGCCTTTTTCTTGTTCTTCTCCGCAATTTCAGACACCTGTCCGACTTCACAGCTGCTATTTCGCATGATAGATGGTCATCAGGCATCACGTTGTGACCTGACGACAGCGAGAGTGCTGATACCGGTGGCAGGTCACAACGCGACAATAACAGGACGCGAGGTGGTTTCAGTATCATCGTGCATCCAGGAAAACATAGCGAAAGCTGAAAACGGAAAGTCGCGTCAAGACCTGCCACAACATTGCCCGGATACACAAATTCTTGTGAGGAACCCAAAAAAAAATACCATAAGCAAGTATTACTGTTCTCGAATTTATTCCGTCATAATGAGATTGCCGGGAAAAGGGGACGGGATCCTTTTCCTCGGACTCATACAGCATACGCTTGCAGCATTCATGGAAAAGGAAACTGTCACCTTTTCCGTGTGATTCCTGCCTGCTCGCAAGAAAAAGGGGACGGAATAATCCGTCCCCCACGAAATCTCTCGAAACTGAGATTACTTCATCAGGACCATCTTGATGCTCTTGGTATTGTTACCGGAGGTCATTTTGACGAAGTAGACGCCACTGGCGAGGCTGCTGCCATCGAACGTGACAGCGTGCTGGCCCGGGCTCATGCTACGGTTGACCAAAGTGGCAACTTCACGACCCAACACATCATACACGGCCAACTGAACGTGCCCACGCTTCGCCAGGCTGAAATTCAACATGGTTGTCGGGTTGAACGGGTTCGGATAGTTCTGAGACAGCTCAAACTCGCTGGGCTGCAGATTCTCAGACTCGTCAACGCCTGTATCTTCACCACGGAAGAATGCACTTGTCCAATTTGTGCCATCGGGGACCCATGCGAAATCGTAGGGATCGTGCCAGTAACCGGCTGAATCGGCGTGCATCGGGTAGTTCCGTACCCAACCATCAAACGCATCCATCAGGTCAAGCTTGGCCACACGATGATATACTACCGGGTTGTTTGTGTATTCGCCTTCTTCCTGAACGACAAAACCGGCATCCAGGTCGAGGACGTAGTTGATGTGCAGGTATGCGCCATCATTGTTCAGGGACAGGGTAGGTTCACGTTCGTTGCGGCATTCACCGGCTACGAGCTGGTTGTTCGGAGTCTGTTCACCGTTGGTGCCCCAGCTATTGGTGATATTCACCGGCTTGGTCCAGAGGTGACCATACCAGTCCTGACCGGCCTCGTCGCCATTCGGCGGGCTGGCAACAACCATGATTTCACCATTTGAGAAACCATCGTCACTTCGGTCATACTGGGTTGAATCTACCGGATCATACCAGCCTTCTTCACCGTAACTCTGGAATACACACCACAGAATCTTGGTTTCAGGATCCTGATACATGCTCGGACGGCCTACCTGACGCTGCCAGGCGCCCGGCTGTACAAAGTTCCAGAAAGTACCATCGGCCAACACGGACACATCATTGGTCGCGTTGTCCCAATGGAAGATGTATGCAGTATAGGTGATGGTGCCTTCGTAGAAGAAATATCCAGGCGCTGTGAAAGCAACGTGGACAATGTTTTCATGGTCAATATAAACATTTACATCGGTATAGGCACGGAATGTATCAACATCAGCCGCCAGTGAATCCGGGAGGAAATCCGGGTTTGGCATGGCAAAATCTGTTACGTTGATCGGGTTGTCCCAATCCCATGATGTACCGCCATCGGTGCTGATCCACAACATGATGTCGTTGTTCATCTGTGATGGATCATCTTCCGGGTGATACTCATAGTCACGGCTCCAGGTCTGGGCAATAGCGACCATGCTACCATCATCGTTAACAGCGACATCGGCAGAAATATTCATGCCGTTATCCGTCACCAATACCTGCTCTTCAGGTGCGACGAAGGAATAAGTAGCAGCGTTGTACTCAGCACGTGAATAAAGAATCTCCATGGCGGCAGACGCATCATCTTCACGGCTCATGCTTGTCACTGAATGCATGTAGGGAGTACCCTGGTAGTCAGCAAAGGCAACCTTCGGCCAGATGTGCGGAAATTCACCGTATTCAGGAAGAGCTGTTGCGTTGAAGACACCTGGGAAAACATTCCATTCAGCAGCAATCTGCGACTCTGCATCGGCATCTGCCGAGGCCATTGCATGGTACCCGGGAAAAGGCTGGCCATCAGCGGCATTGTAGGCCATGCTGGTGTAGCCGGCACGGTTGGATGCATCTACAATGTAACCGGCAGGTTCTTCAACTACAAATGCGCCACCGTCATCAGTGATGCGGTTAAAACGTACATGACGGGCGCCGTTGGATGATTCCAGACATGTCCATGTCATGAGTACAGTAGGCACGCCGACATTATAATAACCAATATTGCGGCCACAGGTACCGTTGTGCTGTGATTCCCAATAGGTGAATCCAACATGCACGGTATCCCCAAGAATTTCGTCCAGCTCTGCTATACCGGCGGGCAGGCCGGGTGCGTAGGCGGGAACGTTTGTCGCTGCGTCACTGATCATCTGATTGGTCGCTTCTTCAATCGAGACTTTCGGGCTCGATACTATCGTCGAGGCGCCAACTAATGACCCAAGCAGCAGGACAGTAAAAACGGCAAGACCAACTCGCTTCATGCTTCCTCCAATTGACCCTTGCGACAAAATTTCAGAATGTGCCTTGCCCACCCAACAGGGATACACAAACCGAAATCTCGTCAGCGTTACTATGTTTCTCTTCTCTTCTCACCAACCGAAACCCAAACCTTCAATCTTTATAAAATACGGCAATTACATTGCCATGTAAAGCTTGAGAATGAGGTATTTAGCCCATTACACGCTCCAGCACATAAGTCACATATAACCACACTATCTGCTCACCGTACAGGTAAGATATCCATGCCCCCAGCGCTAACCATGGCCCAAAGGGGATCTCACGACCGCGCAAAGATTTTTTCCGGAATATGGCAAACAGAACGGACCCAAGCACAGCCATCGCCGCTGCAATCGCCAGTGAAAAAGCTACTGTGACTGGACGCAGGTAGGTTGAAAAACCAGCGGACATGGTGACATCACCACTCCCGACACCTTCACGTCGCATGATAACACGGGATATCAATAAAATCAGCAAAGGAAACGCAGCGCCAATTACTCCGGCCAGGACAGATGTGCCAAGCCCTGTCCAACCATCACGTAGTCCGGAATACAACAGGCCGCACAAGCCCATGGGCAGCACAAGATGATCCGGGATTGTAAGCGTCTCCAGGTCAATTACCGCAATCGCGATCAAATGCCAGCCAAGTAACATCCCCCCGACCGCATCAAGCGAAGGTCCGAATAACCAAAGTGGCCATATGGCGACAATAATACCAGCCAGCTCGACCAGGAAATACCGAATCGGAATTTTCGTTTTACAATCCGGACACCTACCACCCAGCAATAACCAGGACAACAATGGGATATTATTCCATGGCTTGATCGCCCTGTTACACACGGGGCAATGCGATCCCGGCTTGACAATTGATTCTGCGCGTGGAACCCGATGAATAAGCACGTTCAGGAAACTACCGACACCTGCCCCCAGCAGCCCGGCAAAGATCATGAACATCCAAAGCGGAATTTCCTCAAGCCACGATGCTGGCATGGCTATTTCTCCGACATAAGAAAGGGGCGATCTTCATCGCCCCTGTAGTAATCTGGCGAACACCATATCCCTGATCAACCAAGCCCTGCACGCAACGCCTGACCAATCTTAAAGATAGGCATGTAAATCGATACAACAATGACAACAACCATACCACCCAGCATAATAATCATCAGAGGCTGAATCAAACTGGTAAGACGTTCCACAACAGCTTCAACCTGTTTCTCGTAGAAGTATGCAGCACGCTCCAGCAACTGATCCATTTCACCAGTATCTTCACCGGTTGCAATAAGCTGGATAAGGGTGGATGGAAAAGCTTTCGTCTTTTTCAATGCTACCGAAATGGCAAAACCATCTCGAATCATTGATTTCGAGTTTTCAATCGCTCGGGCAACGACACGATTTCCAACAACGCCCTTGCTGTGGTTCAGCGCTTCCAACACCGGCACACCAGCGCCCATCAGAATGCCAAATGTTTTGGCAAAACGGGTCATCATGGAATCTCTGTGCAACTGACCAAGCACAGGGAAATTCATCCGGAAAGTGTCCCAGGCAATACCACCCTTTTCCGTCAACGTAAGAATCCACAGGAAGAAGAGCACAATCAAGCTCAAACCGGCAAACTCTACGAAGTGTGTACTGACTGTTTCACTCACGTTCACCAACAGCTTTGTCTGCCAGGGCAATTCAGCGCCGAAGGACGAATAAATGTTCGTAAACTTCGGCACAACCCACACGATCAGCAGGGTAAGAATTGCAACCATGAAGATGACGACAAATGTCGGATACGACAAGGCTGATACAATTTTCCGCCTTGTGTCAGCAACCGATTCAAGATAATCACTGAGTTGCTGCAAAACGACGTGCAAAGAACCGGAAATTTCACCTGCATTCACAAGTGCAATATATAGCGGTTCAAACACACCGGGATGTTCACCCAACGCATCAGAAAGCGACTTGCCTTTTTTCAGATCATTTGCAACTTGTGCAAGGGTCTTTTTAAATCCAGCGTGCTTTTCCTCCTGCATCAGGTTCACGATGGACTTTTCAATCGTCAAACCTGCGGAGAACATGGTGGACAACTGGCGTGTAAAGAACACTTTGTTGCCCAGCGGCACACGGGTTTTCAAGCGATAAATCGCTGTCGATACCTGGTCTACAATCGAAGCTGACTGCGCCTGCTCACGAACCTTGAGCTCCCGCAGCGACACAATCTTTGCGCCTCGCTTGGTTAATTGTTCCCAAGCTGCTTCGTAGTTGGCGGCACGCAAACGATCTTCTCGCCTGCTGCCATCCGGTTCTGTTACGATGTACGTAAAGACTGGCATACGAGCTGTTCCCGTTTACTCGGTGGTCACGCGCAGAATTTCTTCCAAGGTCGTTATCCCGCGCTTCGCTTTGCTTATCCCGTGGGCGCGCAGGGTTTCCATACCCTGCAATTCCGCTACTTCGCGGATTTCGTCCTGACTGGCGTTGTCGTAGATAAGTCTACGGATCTCTGAGGTTACCTGTAGAATTTCAAAGATACCGGATCGGCCATAATAGCCAGTGTCACGGCAGTTGATACATCCTCTGCCACGATACCACTCAATTCCTTCAAACTCCGGATCTTTCGGATCAAGATCCAGGTATTCAAATTCCAGATCCTTCGGCTCATACTTCTCTTTGCAGTTCGGGCACACGGTACGTACAAGACGCTGCGCCATAACCAACAGAAGTGATGAACCAACCAGGAACGGCGGAATACCAATGTCAATCAAACGAGTAACAGTTGAAGGCGCGTCGTTCGCGTGAACGGTACTGAACACAAGGTGACCGGTCAGCGAGAACTTGACTGCGATATCTGCCGTTTCTTCATCTCGAATTTCACCAATCAGCAAGCGGTCAGGGTCCTGACGAAGAATGGATCGTAGAGTCGACGCAAATGTCAACCCGATACGCGGTTTCACTTGCACCTGGTTGATGCCATCGAGGTAATACTCAACCGGGTCTTCAACTGTGGTGATGTTGTCGCGGGTGCTCATGACTTCGCGAAGCGATGCGTACAACGTGGTCGATTTCCCGGAACCGGTAGGACCGGAAATAATAATCATCCCATACGGCTTGATGATGTTGCGCTTGAAAATCTTGTGCTGATGCTCTTCGAACCCCAGCGTGGACAGGGAGAATCCGAAAGCGCCCTTGTCCAGCAAACGCATTACGACTTTTTCACCGTTTACCGTAGGCAGAAGACTGACACGAACGTCCACTTCCTTTTCAGTCGTCTTAATGGTAAAACGACCGTCTTGCGGCAACCGCTTTTCAGCGATGTTCAACTTGGAGATAATCTTGATACGGGTAACGATACCGCTGTGTGCATTCTTCGGCGGATTCATCACCTCAATCAAGACACCGTCAACACGATACCGCACACGAACCTTATCTTCAGCAGGTTCAATATGAATATCTGTTGCGCGTTCTTTCAAACCTTCACCGATAATCATGTTTACCAATTTGATGATCGGCGCGTCTTCCTTTTCGGCAACCTTGGTCATATCGACCATGCCTTCTTCACCTTCATCGGCTTCAGCGAAGAATTGCAAGTCGCCAATAACTTCTTTGGTTTCCTTCTGCTTCCGGATTCTTACGTACAGTCTATTGATGGCGCCCTGAATACCTTCAGGTGAAGCCATGGCAAGCTGCAACATTGGCGGGGTTTCCATCTGATCCGCCAAATTCTGCAAGTTGTCCTGCGCTACGATGTCTTCCGGGTCTGCCATCGCGACAGTGATGACGCCATCTTCCCGACGTACAGCCAAGAGATTATGCTCTTTAGCAAACTCTTCCGGAATAAAACGGACAACATCTTCCTTGGATTCCAGCAGCTCTTCGTTGGTGAAGAACCGGTAATCCAATTGAAGCGCTAAACCGTAATAGACTTTTTCCTGGATGGCGTGCCCCAAAGCGACCAGGGCCTCACCAATCATGATACCCTTTTCACCGGCTTCGTGCAGCCCCTCTTCCAGTTGCTTCTCATCGATAATTCCTTCTTCGATGAGTATCTCGCCCAATTTTGGGAAAGCACCCAAATCCGTCATGCCAGAAAACCTTTCTTCAATCTAACTGAGATAAAACCGTCCCTCCCGGTGGAAACCACCGGGAGGGAAAAATGTCACCGTTAGAAATCTATTCCTCCGGTGCGTGCGTCAGCGTAATGGTGACCGGCTCAACAGAAGTCTCAGGATAACCAACAATAGTTACTTCAGCCGTTGCAGTCGTTTCAAGAATACGTGGATCCGGGAATGCTTCCGGGAACGGGATGATCAGGTAACGCATGGCGTACCCATTATCATCACTGTCCGTAAATGGCGGACGATTATCGACTGGACCGGTAATCGCACGGTTTTCCCGAGTCATGGCGTTTGGTGTTGATGTAGCTGAATAGTAGCCACGTGTGGTCGAATACAGCACTTCCTGGTTGTTAATCCAGTGATAGTGACCGTCGTACACGTAGGCGTACATTTCATGCCGTGAATAGAGATCCGGGTCTACTTCTTCGAAGTAGTAGTTGGCCGGGTCTGCATCAAGACCACCTGCCGCCATCTGGATCGGCAGAACGATGTCTGTGAAGGTCGCTTCCAGAATCTGGCCGGATTCAGGCATGACCTGTACCGTAATGTCAACCAACCGGTTGGTCTGGGCGCTATGGTAACTCATGATGGTATTGGCAACACCAGGTGTTGAAAGCCCATCCTCGTCTTCGTTCCCCGTGAAGATACCATCATCACCAATACCAGCCGGTGTTGTGCTATCCGGGTTTGAAGCCGATGTGATGAACTGAACAGCAATGCCGTTCTTCACCGGGTTGTTCAGGATGTCAGTGATCATGGCGGAAACTTCGACATTCCACATGGAACCACCACCATCAATACCTTCAGAGTTGATGTCCAGGCTGATCGCGGCTGGCGGACCGGCAACGACACGGATATCGTTGAAGGTGGACCGCACCGAGTCGTCACGGGCTATGTAATCGACATAGGTCCATGCGCGCAGACGAAGAACACCAAGCCCCTGACCGGAACTCACCGAAATACGAGCCTGACCACTGGAAGTCATGGCCGAGTCGAACGGGAGACCGTAAAGGTTGCCCGCTTCATAACCGTTGGAACGGTTGATCAATGGACGCTCAACGGCTGGTTCATTGATGCCGGGGAAGTTGTCCATCAGGAAGAACACGATGGTTCCATCTTCCACGATGTTGCCGTTCGCATCGTATACGGTCGCCGTAACATTCGCCGTATTGTTGCCACCCGTTTCAGCAGCAGCCAATTCCGTGGTGTTGGCTTCAAGCGCCAAGGCTTGAGGCGAAGTCGAACGGATTTCGAAGCTCATGGAATCCTGGACTGACAGACCGAAGGAGAACTTCAGCCATGCGCGGCCGGCGGATGTGCCAGGCGAGAACTCACCCTGGATAACACCCTTGGTTTCCACACCGTTGGTGTCAAGGATGGTTTCGGTATTTACCTGCGGGCTGACTGTACCAACCTGTTCGCCAGCAGAATTGTAGGTCTCAAGAATGATGCCCCAGCCATTATCTACCGGGTTGTCAAACGTATCGACAACAACCGCGTAAACAACTGCCGGTTCTGGCTGCAGTGTCCTGATTTCCTGACCATCAGGGTTGCTGATGTCCTTCTGGGTAAAGCGCGACGGGCCCAAAGGCTCAATCGTAACTTCAACCCATTCGGAATATTCGCGCACATTGTCGCTGGTCAGAATGTTTGCACGAAGGCGTTCAGCTCCGGATTTGATACCCGGCTTCAGGAATGCAGTTGCGTAACCATTGATATCCAAACTGTCAGAGTTGGTGTACCAGGTTGCGCGGGTGGCGTTATCGGTTTCGAACCAGACTGTGGTGCCTTCGATGAAGGGAGTACCATTCGTGTTCAAAACCTGTGCACGGAACTCAATACTATCAATCGTTGAAACCTGGAACACATCAGTTTCACGAATCTGAAGTGTAATGGAACCGATAGCCGGCGCTTCGCGAATCTCGAACTCGAGTGAATCTTCAAGATTCAGAGAATCGTAGGTCGCATAGATCCACAGCGATTCTGTCGCCAGACCACGGTCGATCAGGAATACCGTCGCAGTACCGGAAGAGTCGGTATCAATGCGTGATGGGCTGATCCGGGCAAACTCCGAATTACAGGAGAACCGGACTTCACCATTCTGAATACCTACGCCTTCAAGGTCGGTCAGAACAGCCATGATAGTGGCACGGCTCACGCCATCATCAGCATAGATATAATCAGTATCACTGCTGAGACGCAGGTCGCCAGTAATACCGCCACGACCCTTGACCACGATCTTCACTGTGTAAATCTCGCCACCGACGGAGGCATCAACATACCATGTACCTGTCTGCTGGAAGGTATAGATGGTAGCAGATGCAATACCGTTGGTATTCGTCGGGGTACGGGCTACGATGTTACCGGTCGGTTCGCCGGTGCCAGCCGAATCACGAATCGAGAAGTTGACAGTAAGGTTTTCAATGCCGTTACCATCTTCATCGAAGACAGCAGCATAAACCATAATGCTGTCATTCTCGTTCTGATTGACCAGCAGTTCTTCCGGAGCCGCCCAGAGATAGACGGAGTCGATGTTCACGGTAATCGGGAACATCTTCACAGATGCTGTGTCTGCGAGGACACTTGCAAACGTGTTCTTGCCGCCGCCGCCAACACCGCTAAGGCTTACAGAACCGCCAGCCTTGTCCAGTTCAGCCCAGCGCGACGCGCGAGTACTCAAGCCCTCGAAACGCTTGCTGGGAAGATCCTTGGTCACCACCACATTCACATAGGCGCGAATGTTGAACGCTTCGTTCTGCTGGATCGGATCAAGGGTAAGAGTTGAAGTAGCAGCGCCCGTTGAGTCTGTCTGGTAGATCGGAGTCAGAATCGACTGCTGATTACCGGACAAACGCTCGACACGTACTGGAATCCCGCTGACGCCGACACCCTGCGCGTCACGTACGCGAACCAGCAATTCCGCAGATGCAGAGTCGCCTTCCGGAACGCGCTGTGAATCCGGATACGCATCGATAGTCAGTTCGATGTCCTTGGTCGAGATGGTGAAGTTGTCGGATACGTCTCTGCCCGCATCTTCGACATACGCCATGATTGTGACATCTGTCGGCTGCTGATTCGTCAGGGTAACGATGTAATAAATGGAAAGGTCGCCCTGCGAATTGGTTACCGTATCACTCTCACTGATGGCCTTCAATACACCGGGGCCTTCAACAATGGTGAAGTCGAGGTTCACATTGTTGACACCGTTGCCCTGATCATCTTTCGCTGTTCCTGATACAACTACTGTGTCCTTGCGGCCAAGATAGTTCGTCAGGTTCTCAATCGTCTCACCTCGGACATTGGTGAAACTCAGCTCGATGTCATAGACTGAACGGTCGTTTGTTGTGCCGCCAGAGCTCTCTTCGCCGCCGCTTGGATTGCTTTCGCACGAAGCAAAAGCAAGCAACGCCATCAAGAGGACGACACCTAACCAATAGAACCGTCTCTGCATGACCTGGTTCCTCCTGTTGCGGTAAGATCTCTCTTACCAATCGACTGCAACGGGGATGCTTCAAAACCCTTGACCGCTTTGTCGGGTGGCCATTCCCAACCTGCGGTTTTCATTTGTTTGCTATGTTGTCCCGTTCAACCGGATGGATTGATCGGGGGATGCTCTTCTAAAAACGTTTCGTGCAAGACTCGCTATTGAGTCACATTCAGAATCACAACGACCACAGTCGCCGCCTGGGTCAGCACAAGAAGGATATCCTTGAACGAATTCCAGACATAACGAAAAGGCTTGTCCGGTATAAAAATCGTATCACCGGGGCGAATAACGGTGCCGCCATCAGGCCTAACCCAGACAGAACCGTTAAAATTCACCAGTCGCCTGCCATTCTTCCAGGCGTCATCGGCAAATCCACCTGCCGCCTTCACGTAATCGTGGTAATTCCAGCCTTCTACAAACGGATACCAGCCCGGTCGCTCCAGTTGCCCCAGCAACAATACAGAATGCTGGTAACTTGGAACATGCACAACATCACCATCCTGCAGGGCAAAGCCGGTCATCTGATCAACTTCATTTTTTCCCTCGGGTGGAACGCCGACTGTTACACGTTCATAGCCGTCTGGCCAACGGTCGAGAAACTGGACCAAAGCACGCTCTACTATTGTCCAACCCTGTGCACCAAGATTGACAATACGCTGGTTTTCAACGTCCAGAGCGCCGTTGATGTTTTTCTTCCGAAGGACTTCCACTGCTTCTGGAAAAGCGTGTTCTGTGTACCCACCAGACAGTTCGATTAACTCCTGAACACTGGTCTGGCCGAAAGTAATTTCGTAGGCGCCAGGAAACACTACTTCTCCAACAATGCTAACCGATAAGCGATTTGTCCGGTTGTCAATCGTCCTGACCTGCACAAGATCTCCCGGCAAGATTTCAAAACCGTGAGAAGTTTGTGAAAGATCCACTTCATGCACAGTAGCTACGCCCTCTTCGTCAAACCTTGTGACTCGGACTGCGTTTTTCTGGGACTGTGCCAGAAAGCCACCTGCAAGTGCAATCATATCCGACAGTTGATCACCTTCCACCCACTCATAGGTGTCAGGATACCCAACGGCGCCGGCTACCTGGACAGTCGGGGCAAGCTCGTTTCGGTATTGCACAACAAGCCTGTCGCCATCTTTCAGGTAGGGATCGCATTCTCGGCTACCGGTACGCATGATCCGTAACAGATCAACATGTACCCTGCTGCCATCCGCCCTTTCCAGCCAGGCATATCGTTCGCTGGAATAAGGTGCGTTTTCACGATCCATAAGATCTTCAAACGAACCGGAAAATTCTTGTCGGTTCATTTCCAGTTGGTAGTAATCACGCCAGTACACATCATTCAGCAGCCCTTTAGCGAGATAGGGCAGCATGGATGCGCGATCTGCCGGGGTAACAACAAACGTCCCGGGATCAACTACCGCACCGGAAACCATGGCACGAAACGTTCGAATTTCAAGGAGCGTCAAATCAACTACAAGTGAACGGTTATCGCCCGACCACCGATCCTGCGCCAAATCGGCCGCGTCGCGCAGGGTCATTCCACCCACGCGCAACATCGGCATCAAGGGGATCAGCAAATTGCCGTCGGGCGAAACCCGAACTTCAAAAAACTCGTCTAACCCGCCCCGGAAGGACACTCCCAGGAGATCACCGGAACCTAAAACATAAGTCTCCGGATCAACAGATTGCTCGAGCGCCTGTTCTTCAGGAAAAGCCTGCATGGATTGACGCTTAAACCGGTCTGCAATGGTCAACTTTGATGCCGCACCCCCCGTTGTCAATAGTGAGGCATCTCCCTGACCGGCAGTGATAGTCGCAGCGCCAAGCGCCAGCAGTATTCCAAGTACAAGCCCGAGACGGGTCATGATTGTCAAAGTACCTTACTCGATCGGTGTCAAAGATTCGCGAAGGGCGTCCATGTCGGCATCGTCTTCAAACTCATCCTCTTCGATGGCCTGCTGACGAGCTGCCTTCTTGTCGTTTTCCTTCTCTTCATCTTCTTCGATGAACTGTTCATACAGATCTTTGTCGACATCCTCTTCAATACGCTCGACCATCTTGCTCTTCGAGATTCCGGTATTGGAGCCACGTACGACGTGTGGGGTGACCTGGATGATCAGGTCCGTTTTCTTGTTGCTGATATTCTTGTGACGGAACATGCCGCCGATAAAGGGAATATCACCAAGGAACGGAACCTTGTATATGGTGTTCTTGCGGTTCATGGAAATCAGACCCGCAATAACGATAGTTTCGCCATCTTTTACACGGATGGTGGTCTGCGCACTCCGCCTGACAACCCACGGAATGTTCTGATCCGGGCCGATCAGCTGGAATACGTTGGATACTTCAGGAAGCACCTCAACGGTGATCATGCCATCCGAGTTAACCAGCGGTTTAATCGACAGCTTGATGCCGACAGATTTTTCACGCGTGGTTACCTGGCCACCAACACCACCGGCAGACAGGATAAATGGAATTTCGTCAACGACTTCAACAACCGCCGGCTTGCTGTTCAAGGTAGCAACCTTGCTGTTTGCAAGCACTTCCGCCAAGTTGTTCTTCAACAGGTAATCAATCGCCAGATCAAATACTGCCTCTTGGCGACCGAAGTAACCGAAGTCGTTCAGGTCATCGATTGCGACTACCGGCATCTTGGTCCGCATCTGCTCGATACCACCGGATGCTGTCGTCGGCACTTCACGGCCTTCATACATCACCATTTCGAAAGGAGTCAGCTTGTTCCATTCGATACCAAGCTTTTCTTCTTCCTCTACGGCGACTTCGATAATCCGGGCTTCGATCATTACCTGGATCGGCGGCAGGTCAGCCTGTTCAACCACAGAGCGAATTTCACTGATCGTCTTCGGACTGGCGATGATAAGCAGACTGTTTGTCGTCGGGTCGATGGTTACATCAGCTTCAAAGACCTTCAGTAATTCGGCAACTTCTGCCGCATTACCATAAGCAAGCTGAATCACATGTGACTTTTTGCCGACTTCTTCCTTCAGTTTGGAAGATGTGGCAACGAGAAAAGAATTCCCAACGATTTCGTACGAAAGCCCCGCGGCGCGAACCACCAGGTTCATCGCTTCTTCAATGGGGGTGTTCGAAAGATGTACAGAAACCTTTTCCTCTTTGTTGACGCCAGGCCCGGTTACAATGTTATAACCACTTTCCTGTGCCAGAATGGCCAGGACTGTTGGCAGGCTAGCGTCGTCCGCGTCAATCGTAACTGTCTTCTGTAGGTTCGGATCATGTTCTGAAGTGACCATGTCCGTCTGGGTTGCTTGTTCCGCTATGGCCGCGCTTCCCAGCAGAAACAGCGCAGTCAACAATAGCACGGGGATGCCGGTTCGCAGCATGGACCTCTCCCTGGATCTAATGGTGAAATGTTCCGTTACTTTCAAATCTGGTCGCTTACTCGTTGTTTCCGGACGCCACCGCAGGGCGCGGCACGGAAAGGTTCAGGCCTTTACTATCATACTCATTGGCCGGCGCATTATGGAGAACACGTCTTGCACCTCCACGTGTCAATACAGCGCTTCGCTCTCCAATCTCGCTTACTGTCCAACCGGACAACTTGTCACCGACTCGCAAGACGTGGTTCGACCCCATGAATCGAATCACGATTGCAGCAATGCCGTCCTGACCGATGACAGTTGCAGCCAAACGCATCTCTGTCTTGTCAGGTTCCAGTTCGCCCAAGCCTAAACGATCCAACAATTCCTGGTTCTTTACCACTCGGGTAAGATCCAGAGGATCCAGATCGCCTAGCTCAAACTGGTACTCCAAACGCTCTTTAAGCGTCTGTTCCAGCACCTGCACCGCGTTGGCCAGTGACTCGTCCGAGCCGATCACCATCCGCCGGTCGTGTTCCCGTATCCGATCTAGCTCCTGACCTTTACGCCAGTACTGGAAGAACCCGACTCCGGCAACGATCGCAATCGCAAGGATCAATAAGCTGGAAAAAACCTCAATCCGTCGTTTCACAGCTGCCTCACTACGTGTGCTTGATGAGGGTTAATGTACTGATCCGCATTTCAAACAAATGCGTATCAAACCGCTCTTTGCCTTTGCCCTTTTCTGCCGCAGCCTTCTCCAACTGGTTCTTCACCTCGAAGGCTTCCACAGTAACCAATCGCTCAGACTTCTCCAACTCGTTGATGAACTTGCCGAATTCGTCAAAGTTGCACGTGATCGTCATCTCATATGAAGTCTTCACGAAATCGTGTCGTGTTACGCGTCGTTTCAACGGCTCAAGCCGTTCCAGACGGATTCCTTCCTGATTCAGGACATCCGTGATATACTCCAGAAACGGAAGCGAAGCATCTTGTGCCAACGAATCGTTGGCGCTGGCGGCAAGGTTCTGCTCGATGAGCTTTGCTACCAGATCCAGTTCCTGGGCCAGAATCTGAGCGCTGATCAACTTCTCGTTCTGCTTCTCTATCTTCTTGTTCAGCGCACGAATCTCCATGGGCATCTTCGGGTATTCAAACCTGTAGTACCAGAACAGGGACAGGCCAAACACCAATGCCAGTACGAGCAAGTAAACTAGCCTTTTCATCTCATCCCCCCTACTCCGGATGCACGTCTTGATGCGCCACGACGACTGGTAGATTCAGATGCGCGAATCTCGCAAATAAGGGAGAAATGCAGCAATTCCTGAACCTCCTTGGTACTCAGGCGGCTTTCCTTGAACTTCATTGACAAAACATCATCAAAGAAATCCTCGGACTGACGCAATCGATCCATGTACAGGGCGACTTTGTCAAATTCTTTTTCGCCTTCTTCGATTTCGCTGATGCACTCAATCGTCAATTCATTACGATCCAGGTGCATACCGCTGATCACCATCTCTTCAGGGAGACGGTTTGCGATTTCAAAGACTTTTTGTGTCCAAAGAACACGGTCCCTCTCAAGACGCTCGAGATTCAGCACATCGTCTTTGCTGACGTTGCGCCCAACCTGCTGAAGCGAATCAATCTGGAACTGGATGCGTTCCAGTTGCTGCTTCTTTGCGTTGACAATACCGCGATAATCCTTGTCATTCTCATACGTAAGGAACGCCATGGCAAGCAGGGCTATCGTCGCCAGAACATTCGTAATCCTGGCGCGCAACCTTGTCTTGCGTTCCTCGCGTTGAGCATAACCCTCTTCGCGGTTCAGGTTAATGGTGAATTGACGAGTCATCGCCTATGCCTCCCTGATCGCTAGTCCGACCGCTGCAGAATACTGCGCGGGGTGACCACCACCGTTACCCGTTGAGACATCCATGCGGGAGAATGGGTCGAAAGCCTCGACCGCCACATTGAATTTCTTCTGGAGGTATTCTTCTACCTCACCAAGGGCAGCGCCACCACCAACGACAACAAACTTCTGGAACATACTCTGGCCGGTCTCTTTGACGTAGTAGCGTAAGGTCCGGTTGATTTCGTCGCCAAAACGATCCAGGGCAGTCTTTGACGCAAAGCGCAAACCACCACCTTCCTGTTGCTGACGAGGCAAATCAGGCTTCAGTCCATCACGTTTCTTTGCTTCTTCAGCGACATCGTACTTGACACCGAAATCTTTCATGATCTGTTCGGTGAAATGCCAACCGCCAACAGGAATCTCACGGGTAAAGAACTGATCTTTACGCCCGACAACCGTAACTCCTGTCCTGCGCGCACCAACATTCAGCATCACGTTTACGCCTTCATCGGGCAATTCGTTGAATTGCAGATAGGCGTTCATGTTGGCCAGTGGTTCGATATCGACGACGAGCGGAGCAACCTCCAGCTCATGCAAGGCGTCGATAACATTACCGAACAGCTTCTTGGTGGTTGCGACGACGAGCACGCGGACCTTGTCCGGCTCGTTGACATCCTCGCCCATAATCTGGTAGTCCACCTGGGTGTCACTACCATCGAGTGGAATGTGCTTGCGAGCTTCAAGAAGCATCGCAGAACGCATTTCTTTCTCTTCAAGCGGAATAGCAACGATCTCTTTCGCTGCCACCTGGGCGCCGCTGACCAACGTCCGAAGATTCTTCTGTTTCTTCGGGGTCAGCTTCAGCTCCTTGAATAGATCAAGGATCAAGGGCACCAGTTGGCTGCGCTTGGGACCATCCAACTCATACGTCGTGTTGGTCCAAATCTCGCGCATACCGCGACCGACCACCTTGAATCTCTGCCCGGACTTCTCGATCGCAACCATTTTTATTGAATGGCTGCCGATATCCAGTCCGACACGAAGTTTGGAACCGAAAAGCATAGGCTATGGCCTCTTCCAGAGTGTAAAAAAACCGAACCTTCAATACTGGCAAACCGGCCCACGGCGCTTAGGAGCGCGGTCGCGGGGGTGTCGCACTTCTGGTCCGGAATCCTGGATCAACCCGAGGGAGCCCTCCTCCCTCGCGGAAATACACTTGTTGTGTCCTCGTACAAGTACCCAATTTCACTACCAAACATCGTATCGCGGGCGGGCCATTCCGCCCGCAATACGTTGATCCGATCGTTAGTTATCTTGCCGACGCCGGAATTTCTTCACGCCAGGCTATGATATCGAACAAACTGTTGCCGTTCTCATCCGTCGCCTCCATGTAATAGGGAGGAGGCGTAGACTCCAGACGCCAATCGTAGTAATAATCCTTCGCATAGCCCGTGCCACCGCAAGTTGAACGGTGTACGTAACCACGTCGCATCTGCGTTACGCTGCCACGCAGGAAGATTGAACCACGCTCGTCGGGTTGGTTAGGATGCGCGCCAAGCGGATCACACCAGCGATACGCTTCCCAGGTATCGTTCTGGTGCTCGAATGTGAACGATTCGCCCAACGCAACAATAGCAGCCGTGATAATGATATGACAGCTATCATGGATGCCATTGGTACGAGCCAAACCGTTGCCGCGACCATTCCGCCATGTATCCCTGATTCGGACATTGGACTCACTGATCAAGCCAATAATGTTGTAGTCCGTTTCCGGAATAGTCTCAGGAAGACTGTTCGCAGTGTATGGCGCAATCAGAACATTATCCAGCAATTCCAGGTGACCGGAACTGCCGATAGTCATCTGACCGTTCATTATACCCTGGCCGTTGTCACTGTTACAGCCAATCAACTCACAATCACCTTCGACAAAGATCCCCATGTTGGAACCATAGGAAATGCCTTGATGGTTGGTAAGAGCCGTTGAATCGTACGGTGCGCCGTTTTCCCACTGTTCCAGGAGAAACGACCCGTTTTGTGCTGTAAGACGTGAACGCCAGGACCCATTGTGGTTCGTGATGTAGTTGCCGGAAGCGGAAGCGCCACCACGAAGGTTATCTGCCGTAGTGGGAAAATAGACTTCTTCCACACTAAACTGAGGATCATACGCGAACCAGGGAGAATAGCCTGCTCCGTGAATGAAATCCTCTTCAGTTGTGCTCACGGGACCGTGGAACTGCGGTGCATACTTGATCCCGATGCCGCTGTTTGAGTGAACTCGTCCATACAATGTGTCCGGCGTCCAGAACCAGATGATCTCACCGAACATGGTCTGTTCTTCATTGGTGAGATACATGTAACTGGCGTAGGTTCTCAGACGTGTACGCATCGTTACAGTACGTTCCACTGATCCCGCGCCATCCCAGTGCGGGTTCCCTTGACCCAGGGCAACTTTACCGGTCGCTTGCAGATCGTAGTGGAATGAACTCTGGAAGAGTCCCTGGAAGTACATGTCGGAAACACGACTCAACGAGACTTCGTAGTATTCTCCGACAAGCTCGTTTTCCTGGTTGAGATAACTCCCTGAATAAAGGGGTTCCACACCAGGCGGCAAGGTTTCTGCTGAACGGTTGCGCATTGTGGCCAATGCTTCGTTCAACACCCCGTACTGCGCGACATAGTACGCTTGTGTACGGGCGAGGTCGAACTGTGCCTGCTGCTTTTCATCAGCAGCCCACATCATGAAGGCCATGCTGGTCAGTATCAGGAACGATACGATAGCAATCGTGCTGATGAACAGGCTTCCTTTGCGGTGTTTCAACCTCACGTTTCGACTCATGTTCGGTCTCCTTCCTGTGTTAAGCGTGGCTAGCGCTAGGTAGAAAGAGACGGGTGAACTCGCCGGATGGAGCGAGTTGTTGTTCTCTTAACCGGTTACTACGGTAAATCTTCTTCTTCAACAGTTGAAAAATATCCACTGTTATCCATCGGCCAATTCGGATTTAAAACGTAGGCCGATCCTGTAAAGTGCATATCTTTCGTATACGTACCACGCTCAGTCCCGCGTGAACCGGGGTAACGTGTATACCGTACCCAAAAATCAATCGTGACATAAACCTCTGTGTTCGCGTCAGAATCTTCCGCGAGCGCAACTGTATCCTTGAATTTTGCCGGTGTGTCTGAACGGTCGCTCTCAGGATGGTAAATGATGAATCCCTGGTCAAAGCCCGTACGGACAACCTGGACCCTGTCGCGTGAATCACGCTGTGTCAGATGGTATGGATCAAAATAGCTCAGGTCGTTTTGCATTACACCATTGATTCGAATGGTGGGCGCACTGCGACGAATGTCATAGGAAAACAGGTACTCTTTCGTCTGCAGTGGAATTTCATAGGGATTTTCATATATGGCAACTAATTGGGAAGGCGGTGTTTGCTGTCGGATTGTGACTTGCACGGAGTTACGTACGATTCGAGTGAAGAAATCTACGTAATCGTTACCCCATTCAGAAGCATCGCGAACCTGCATGCTGATCCAGATCTGTTCCTGCGTCTGTACAACCAGTAACATCAAGCCGTAAATAAGCATGGAACCGATGGCAAGCACCAGGATGGTCTCGAGCAGTGTCAAACCCCGTCGATCTCGCTTCAGGCGAATCGCAGAGGACACCCTTCTCAATGTCTTTCTACTCATCTGCGTCCCCCTTTCTTAACCTACGACCGAACGAATGATCGGGACATCCAGTTCCATGTGAACATATTCCGGACTGGTGCCGTGTGTCTCCTCATAATCAATAGTAACTGTGAATTCATAGAAGTCTTCTTCGATTGCCGTGTCAAAAAGATTGACAACTCGAATCGGAGACCGTTTAATATCTGCATCAATGAAGCCAGCTCCGCTGAACCTACGGGCGCGTGGACGAGTAACCACCCCTTCAGCCCCTAAAATCACAGGATTGTTAGGGTGTTCATGCCACTGGTCCATTTCATAGGCACTCGGAAATGCCGTATGAATGCGTCCTACCCAGAACTGAGCTTCGGCTTTCAAGAGCTGCACCGCTTCCATGCGGTGGCGCTGCTTTTCCAACTCGTGAAATGCTGTAAAGAACCCTTGCGCAAACGCACAACTTGCGATTGCAATCACTACGATGGCGACCATCAACTCAATAAAGTTGATTCCCCCACGTCGACGACGAAGTGCCGGGCCGTATCGTTTCAAGCGCGATAGCAGGTCTATCATGGGCCTCACCTCGCAAACATTTGGTTTGATCAGGACGAAAGGTCCACATCAAACAGTTTCGAGTTTTCCGCTACGTATGCAGCGGTTTCCCGGTCAATCAGGCCCTGATGCAACAAGCGCTGGAGATCCTGGTCAAGCGTGTGCATGCCATCCTTGCTACTGGACTGGATTACCGATGTAAGCTGGTAAATCTTGTCTTCACGAATCAGGTTACGAACAGCAACGGTGCAAACCATAATTTCGGTTGCAACCGCACGTCCCAAGCCATCCTTCTTCGGGAGCAGCTTCTGCGACACGACAGCTTCCAGGGATTCAGCCAACATTGACCGCACCTGGGTCTTTTGGGATGCGGGGAAGGTATCAATGATACGATCGATGGTTTTCGCCGCCGAGCTGGTATGCAGGGTAGCAAGAACCAGGTGACCGGTTTCTGCAGCAGTCAACGCCAGTGAGATCGTTTCCAGGTCGCGCATTTCACCGACCAGAATCACATCGGGATCTTCACGAAGTGCGGAACGAAGCGCATTGGCAAAGGAGTGTGTGGTGGCCCCCAACTCCCGCTGATTGACCATGCAGTTCTTCGATTCATGGAAGAATTCTACCGGGTCTTCGATCGTAATGATATGAAGGTTTTTGTTCTCGTTAACATTATCAACCATTGTGGCAAGGGTTGTACTCTTGCCCGAACCGGTCGGACCTGTAAGGAGAATCAGGCCACGGTCACGCAATGAAAGCTCCCGAAGCACTTCCGGAAGCCCCAACTCTTCAAAGGACATGATCTCAGAAGGAATTACACGGAAAACTACAGCAATCCCCTGCATCTGCTCAAAGACATTAACACGGAATCGTGCTTTGTCTTCCAACCTCTGGCTCAAGTCGATTTCCTTCATTTCCTCAAGACGTTCAATCTGATCCTGAGTCAAAATGGTGTAAATCGCTTCGCGCAGGTCGGCATCCGTCATAGACTCCATGTCCAGCTTCTGCAATTTCCCGTGCATACGAACCATCGGGATAGAACCCGCAGATAAATGAAGGTCTGACGCACCGTTTTCAACGGTAAACTGAAGCAGATCAAAAATGTCGATCACAATGCCCTCGCCACGTCTAAGGTGAAACTACTTTTCAAAGGTCAAACGATTCATTCGGCCCCGACCCTCTCCGTCGGGGCCGAATGACACTACACACTGCAGAGGCTAAACTCAGTCGCCTTCACCTTCGTTCGGCAGGCCGTAGCCAATGAACGAACCTTCGACGATGTCGTAGGTGATGGTCTTGCCAGCGCCACCAGGCATCTCATCTGTTGAGATGGCTTCGATGGTTTCCGGCCAGTTCAGCGTGAACTGCCACTGACGACGTACTGATTCGTCAATGGTCAGGTAGCCGAGCTCTTCCATCTCTTCGACGTCCGTCGGGGACCGATCGGTTTCCATCTGGAACATTTTGGCTGCGTTGTAAATAGCACCAATCTGGGATTGAGCATCAGCGGCACGTGCGCCACGTACGTACTCAATGTAGATCGGTACCGAAATCGCCGCCAAGATGGCGATAATGACCACCACGACCAGAATTTCGATCAGGGTGAAGCCCTTCCGGCTCCGATTCAACTCCATGTGCATCGTACACCTCCTGAAAAACAGTTGATGTGGAACCTGCTGTGGTTCCTCCAACATTTACTAGCAGCCCCGTAACAAACCGGAAACTGCAAACCCTTCAAAAAACACTATCTTATCGCCAGCGCTCACTTTTCTCACCGGCGATTACACTTCAAAAATGTGCGCGAAGTCACAGAACCCGTTGAATCCGTGAATATAGGCTCACGACCTTCTTTTTCCAAATGGCATTAGAGGTGCAGCATGATTTTTCTTTTTACGGTTTTTTTATATGATGAGAGCGCTTACAAGCAATAACACCCCGATTCTTAACAAGCAAAGCATATACCAAAAAAAGGCGCCCCCGCTCTGCGGGGACGCCTGTGGCACCAAATGTAACACTACCTTAATACTAGGTCAATAGTACAGGGAGAGACTTCTCATTTCCTTCAGGAAAAACCCCGAAAATTATACGCACACTTTGCAATGCTCGTGCAAGATTTGCATATCAGGATCGTAGCGCACGATAGACAAGGATTGCTCCAATGACAAGCAATCCCATCATCCCAAGCCAGAGCATGCCTCCAATTATCAACATACCTGTGCTGGCAAAACTGCCCATTGTCACTAAAGACGCCAATAATTCGCTTACTGCCGGAAGATCTACGCGAGAAGCGACCAGCTGAGCAATAGCAGCGCAAATGATACCGACACCAAGCGCGAGCAGGATGGTATCCACACTGAACCAGGGTTTGGGAGCATCCGCACCGACGGCGCGATGTACCGCGGCCTGAAGCAGACCACGTGGCATTAAATCCTCTGACATCCCGGTCAGAACATCCTGCAACGCCGTTTCACGCTCGGCTTCTTCGGCAAACGCAGGATCTTTCAGGGCAAGCGCCACCTCATGGGCGAGTGCGGGTGAAAGTTCCCCTCGCCTGTAAGCCGGCACTAAAGCCAGTAGATCATCTCTGCGTTCGTTCACATCAACTCCTGCCTGGATACCCGCCTGCACGCAACACGTCACGAAGCTGTTTTCTTGCCCGGTGCAGGTAAACCTTGACCGTATTCACCGGCCTGTCCGTTATCGCCGAAATCTCCTCGACGCTCCTTCCTTTCCAGTAATGAAGGATTATCATGGCACGCCATTCCGGGGGTAATTTGCTCAACCCTTTCTCAATGGCGTCCTTCCGTGATATTTCATCTTCAATTCGCTCACCTGTTGTCATTGGATCGGCCAGGTTCACCGTGTTCTCATTTTCATCTTCGCCAATGGATTCTGTTTCTGTCTGCTTTTTATTGGCCTGAAGTTGATCCAGGCAAACATGATAAGCGATACGATACAGCCAGGTTGATAGTTTGCTCTGTCCCTGGAACGACGGTAATCCCTTCCAGAATTTGATGACTGTCTCCTGGAAACAGTCTTGAGCCAGCACCTGGTCCTGGACCATTCTGTTTATAACGGTCCATATGACTGGCGCATGTGCTTCCACCAGTCGCCGAAACGCCGCAGCGTCGCCACCGCGAGCTTTCCGGATCCAAGCCTGCTCGTTCAGTTTTCACTCCCTCGTACGTACAAGCGTTCATTGTTGTCTCCCTACCTGAGACGGAGACAACCCGATACAGGTTACAGTACAACGTGCCACTCCAGAGTTCCACCCTTCCTCATATACATGTTCAATTACATTCAGTGCGGTGTTATGGATTTCTGTCCGGTGGAAGGCGTTGTTCGATACGATCCACCTGAACAGGAAAACGACGTGTCCTTCTATCTACTATATAATGATATTGGAAAAGAAGCGGCGGTGCAATCGCCAACCGTTTCAGATTGATCCTTGTCAGTGCCATTTCCCTCTATCTTCAAGCATGGTTTACCACTCCTTTCCTGGAAGAGCCACTGGAAACTCTGTTTGTAACCTTGGATAAAATGCGCCCGTCCTATAAGTGAAAACAGACAACAAGTTAGACAATATGGTTCACAGCCATGTTGGAGGAGAGTATCATGGAAGGTTTCCTTGGCGGTTGGCTCGGCACACTCGGAATGGTTTTCACACTTTTGTTTTTTGCGCTGCCAGCGATCACAGCCGTTGCAATTGTGCTGCTGGTAATCAACTACAACGCAAAGAAAAAGGCCTGGGAACATGACGAACGGATGAAAGCGCTGGAACTGGGACGTCCCCTTCCCATGCCGATTGTTCCTGTACGCAAACCTAAACCTTATTATCCGTTTGCCTGGCCGCTGGTTCTGCTCGGTATTGGTCTGGCCATATGCATTGGCGGCCTTGTGGATGGTGAAACGGGAGTTATCGTAATCGGGCTGGCCCTGTTGCTATCGGGCGGCGGACTGCTGGCATCACGTTTCATCGGCGTTCGCAATGGCAAAGACGAACCTGAGAAGCCTGTAGAAGACGATTATTACACAATCCCTCCGGTAGATCAGAAACTGTACCGTGACGATGAACCGGTTGAAGAAGCGGTTGTAGAAAACGATGTTCCGACCGACGACGTCAGCCGTTTTGCACCAAAAGCAGTTCCTGGCGAGGATTCAGACGAGACGGAGAAAAACGAGTAGTACAATCCGAGTATTGATTTCAGAATTTCCAGCCCTGCTTTGCGGGGCTTTTTTAGTTCTTTGCTGTTTCGAATGGGTAATCCGATGGTTAAACAATATGGTATTAATGGTATAAGTTGCCAAATCACCTCGAAGAGGTGGCACTTGAATAGCGCGGGTGTGTAAACCCTGTCTCTTACTCACATCTTCGTGTTTCTGCCACCCCGTGGGGGTGGGATATTTTAGCGTAGGGTAGGCGCTGTCTGTTTAGCGCCTACCCTACGAAAAAGATCAAACCTCATATCAACCCTGAAAGGGTTGCATAAAGTATAATTGATACCCAATTGATTTATAAAGGATATAAATTACGTTATTACCTGTAATAATTGAATAAACTAATATTGACTGCTCATTATGCAACCCTTCCAGGGTTGATTGTTCGTTAGAAATCCTGACATAGTGTACAGGCCAAACAGACGGCCTGTACACTATGCTAAAATAGGGAATCCCGCCGGGATTCTAAAAATACGATGTCCACAATCCTTTTGCTGATAAAGCTTTCAGAGGATGTGGGTAAGAGACAGTGTGTAAACCCCGGGAAGACAAGGACTACCACACTAACCCGAAGATTTCACCACTGGCAATTTCAATGTGATACTTGATGGAACGGCCAGTACAAGAACCACGGCAGTGGTTCTCTGGATTAGCCCACTGTCCAGCGCCGTCTGTTTGGCGCTCACGGTGGGAATAGGATGTACGCTACTTGCCAACCCCGGCAGCGGGTTGCCTGAATATTTCCACTGTATACTTTTGATATTTATCAGGTTACTCCTTCCGGAGTAAATATATGGTGCGCATTATCTCCCCGGGTAGCCGCCAAACTGACGGCGGCTGCCCGGGGCTAATACAGGTTGCCCCTGCCGGGGCGGTTGCCGATACTCAGCCTCATCTTGCCAGCGAAACAGGGAATAGACACGCAAAGGGATACCGGAGCAAACTGTCCCCTGAAAAATGCTGTATGAATCAGTTGTAATGTGTTGATATGAAATGTGTTAAGATGATTATCCATGTTTCGTTCATGAAATATTCGGGCTAATCGTCCCCGAAGGGTACACACATCTGACGAGTCTATCAGAATTCCCCTGTTTAAGAAAAGGGGAATGCTTTTACTGGAGTTCTCTTAGCCAGCAATAGTACGAGTGTCATGGGGAGTAGATCCCGGACAACGCTAAACGGCAGCGTTTCCGGGATGACGTGACGGCAAGTTTCGACATATGATCATAGTATTGATGTCCCTTACAAAAAAGCGAAGCGCCTTTTGTCTCCTGCCTGTTGCAGCCAATGCTGGCAATACATCATCTTTATTTCTTTTCTTCCACATGGGATTTGCGCCAGGAATATCAGGACCACATATTCAGCAATTCGTGATTCAACAGAAATTTGCAAAGCGAGGAAACATGCGTTTTGTTTGCGTTCTATGCTTAATGCTGACATTATCATCTTCGGTATTTTCACAGACATCTCCTGTCGAATCAACTTCCAGTGTCGATGTTATCGGTTTCCGGCTACCTGTCCATATCCATTCAGCCATGGTCAATGCAGCTCTATTTCAGGCTGATTCAGATGGCAACCGTTCACAATCCTCCCAATCGCACCATTCATGGCGCAATCTGAAGAAGACCGGGATGGTCATTCTCGGTGATGCGGGGTATTGTTACACTCCGTATTTGCGACCAACCTGGCGCGGGCTGGCCTGGTTCACCGGAATCGCAGGCGCGGGTGTCCTTATCTATTCGTACGACCTGGAGATTTACAAAGCAGTTCAACGAAACAAGAATGAGCCCTGGATGAAATGGGCGGTAGACACGGGAACAGCTTTTGAATGGGCAGGCGAGCAATTCTACCTGATTCCTGCGGGATTGGCGACAATGATCCTGGGGTATTATCTCGATCAGCCAGTCATTTTCAGAGCCAGCGGCGAGATTCTGGAAGCCTGGCTTATGGCGGCGCCGATAAAAGCGCTGGTCATTGCCACCATCGGACGCGAACGTCCTGTGACGGGTCTGGGGCACAGGTCTTACAGTTGGCTCGGTTCATCATCATTTTACTCTGGCCATGCGGTGACTGTCTGGCCTATCGCCATAATTCTGTCCAAATACATTGACTCCTGGCCCATTGATATAGGTTTATATGGAATCGCTTCTGCGGTAAGCTTCCAACGTATTGCGGACCGTAGGCACTGGCCTTCAGACGTTTATGCGGGAGCCATATTCGGTGCGGTTCTGGCGCACAACCTGAGCCGCAGACATGACAACCTCGCCATCTTTCCGACCGTCGTCGATGAACAGGGTTCGCCCGGGCTCAGCATGCGACTTGTGTTTTAGCCTGAATCATGTATAAGTGGCAGTTTGAAATGTGATCTAAGAAGGAAGGATCTGAACAAGAACCACGGCAGTGGTTCCCTGAATTAGCCCACCGTCCAGCGCCGTCTGTTTGGCGCTCACGGTGGGAAAAGAACACTCCTCGCCATATTCAACCCCGGCAGCGGGTTGCCTAAAAAGCCGTATTGTAAATCAATATTAACATTCAGGTTATTCCGTCCGGAACAGTCGATTTTAGTCATCTATCCTCACCAGATGGCGCGTTGCGAATAATTCTGAGAACCTATCGGACGCGATCGTCCGCTCATTCCCCCACGCGCTGCACACTATCCACTCCGTTGATCCCACTGATCTGCCTGATCAGACGATCCAGTTGCTGCTGTCCGGTCACTTCAACTGTCGTAATCCCTACTCCAATGCCATCCTCTGTCCGCAGATTCATTTCGACAACATTGACCTCTTCACGTGACAGCACTTCAGCCAGGTCACGCACCATATTCGGCCGATCACCGGTGAAGATTTTCAAACACGCACGGAACCGTGTAGCGGGACGTTCCACGTTCCACTCCACATCGATCAGGCGGAAAGCATCCAGCAGAAGATTGGCAGCGTTGGGGCAATCCCTGCGGTGTACCACAATACCACGACTCTTGCTGATATAACCGAAGATGTCATCACCGGGCACCGGGTGACAGCAGGAAGCGTAATTCACTTCCAGATTGTCTGAGCCGTCAACGAGAATTTCATTGGCCGATTTCTGTAATTTTGCGGGACGGCCTGCATAATAGACCAGATCCCGCGAGGAGTCATCCTTCTGCTCATGCAGATGCCGTTCCCACGCACTGACAACCGAACCACTGCCCTGATCACCCGCACCCACAGCCGCGAACAGGTCATCCAGGTTATCATACCCCAGCTCACCGGCCAGGTTGGTGAGTTCCTGCATCGTGGGTTTTGATAGTTTATCACTGAACGCCTGTTTCAGCATGTCGCGTCCCAGGGACAACGACTTGTCGTATTCTTTCTGTTTCAGCACATGTTTGATTTTCTGACGAGCTCGCGGACTCTTTACAAACGCCAGCCAATCACGACTGGGCTTGGGCGCTGATCCGGACTGAACATTGACGACATCCAGGTTATGCAGTTCATAATCCAGCGTAACAATACGTCCATTAACTGTAGCTCCCTGGGTGGACAGGCCAAGGTCCGAATGAATGGCAAAGGCAAAATCCACAGGTGTCGCTCCCCGTGGCAGTTGCATCAGCTCGCCTTTGGGTGAGTAAACAAACACAAAGTCCCGGAATAGTTGCACTTTCAATGGGACAAAGGCTTCCGGTTCATTGCTGATTTCACCGATGATATCCCGCACCCACTTGTAATATCGTGCCCCGGTGTTCCCGGTAGAGGTGATTCCTTCCTTGTATTGCCAGTGTGCTGCGATACCTTTCTCCGCCACCAGGTGCATCTCGTGGGTACGGATCTGAACTTCGACAATCCTGCCTTCCCAGTCGATGACCTTGGTATGGAGGGAACGATACAGGTTCTGCTTGGGACGGGCGATATAATCACCGAAGGCATTGAGAAGCGGATCGTAAATGGAGTGTACCAGGCTCAAAGTGTGGTAACAGTCCTTTACCGTGGGCACCAGGATACGCACTGCCAGCAGGTCGAGAATATCCTCAAACTGCTTGTTGCGGAAACGAATCTTGTTAAAGATGCTGTAGATATGTTTGGGACGACCATACACCTGCCCTGACAGCCCTTCTTCTGCCATATGTTCGCGGATGGGCTCAATAAAACGATCAATTGCGGCTTGTCGTTCAGCACGACGTTCAGCGACCAGGTCCGCATATTGGGAATAGGTTTCATTGTCCAGTTGACGAAAAGCCCGGTCTTCCAGCTCCCATTTGAAGCGTCCGATACCGAGACGGTGGGCCAACGGCGCATAAACTTCCAGTGCTGCACTAGCCAGGTAGTTTCCCGGCTCCTGTTCCAGCGTATTCACTTTTCTCAATTGTATCAGGCGCCATGCCAGCAAAATGAGTATTGCTCGCAAGTCAGGTGTCATGGCAAGAATCAGCCTGCGGAAGTACTCCGCTTGTCTGCCATCAATATCACGTGGAGGTTCAAACTTCAGATTCATCAGGACACGGCAGCCCGCCAGAACAGATTGCCCTGTTTCCCCAGTGAATTCACGAACGTCTATTTCATCTTCTGATGTAATTTCCAGTAAGGGCGTCAAAATACCACAGGAAAGCGTGAGAATATCCGCGTCCAATTCGCCCAGCGTTTCGAACATCTCAAACATGAACTCCCTGCGTTCCTTCCGAACCTGCGCAGGAAGCGATGCAATCTTGTCCCCGGCCAGTTTCCACACACCGGTGACGCTATTGATCGACGCATCATTAATGGGCCAATAGGACAACCGTCCAAGAGTATTGGCCAGGCGCGAAGGAAGTTGTTCTGCGATCCGTTCAAATGAAGATGACATGATGAAAGGTTCCTTTGGGGATCCTGTATCGAACTTGTTGACCGTTTCACCTGAAATGATTGATACCGAGTTGCGCGTCATCGTTCTGGACAAGGCGCCTATGACAACAGTATCACTCACATTTGATGAAACAATCCACCAGCATCCAGACCTTTTCTGACCTCTTTCTCCAATTGCAGCATACTGATCTCTATTTTTTCCCTGTAACGCTCTATGGTTTCACCTCGTGGTCTTACCGGAAAAGCAACAGGCTCACCAAAACGCACGATCATCCGTGCGAAAGGTAAGGGAATCTCATGCCTGTCCCAGGTGTGCAGGCGAAACGCCGGTGTCCCTGTAGCAAACACAGGAAGCACCACCCCTTTTCCGGCAGCGACTGTAGTGACAATACCCGGTTTCACTATTTTTGCCGGCCCTTCAGGTCCATCCATGGCAGCCGTGAGGATACGCCCTTCACGCAACACACGAATAGACTCACGAAATCCGCCAAGTCGACTTGTGCCTGACGATCCCCGGATCAGCTCAAATCCCAGCCCCTGCAACAGTCTTGCGATAATTTCCCCCTCCCACACCGGGGAAACCAGGGCAACAATACCACGATCGCAACCAAAAAGCGTTTGAGAAAAAATATTTCCATGCCAGCTACCGATAAACACCGGCCCCAGCTTGCGTGCCTTTCGAACATTATCCAGTTCCTGAAACTCGTATCGCCACGTTCGCGCCCAGAATCTGGCTATGCGTGCTGCTACATGTTCCAGCAACCACATCAGGCTGCCCCACCACCATACATCCGGCAGAATCTCTTTGTCTTCTGGTTGTTGCATCTTCCACCAATGTTGGTTTCGTGAAAGTGAACAGCGAGTGTGTAACAATATAATGCTGAGGCATGAGAAATTTCGCTTGTTACAAGCTGGAAAAGTGGCTTACCATCAAGATGTCAACCGAAAGGGGAAACCATGAATCGAACTGCTCTGCTCTTGGTGATGGCGCTAATTGTGTGCTCCTGCAACGTGTTCGCTCAAGCGACTGATACACTACCCACAGTAATGCTCAGTGAGGATCTGGAGTTGTACCAGATCGAAGAACGGACCTGGGTGGTGAACCACATTTTCCCCTGGCCCAGCAATTCCATGATCGCCTTTCTCGATTCCGGGAAAGTGCTGTTCGCTGACACTCCAATCACCCCGGAAGCAACACAGCTTGTTCTGGATTGGATCGAAACCCAGGTTGAGAATCCGGAAATTATCGAGATCAACACCCATTACCATGTCGATTGTCTTGGCGGCAATGAGGTTCTCCTGGCTCGCGGATTCTCCGTCTACGGTTCGGACAAATCAGTTGAACTGCTGGCCGAAGATGGGGAATTGCCTTACAAGGACACAGCAGCCGAATTCGAGAACCCAAAAATTCGCGCTTTCTACGAGACATTCACTCCTGTTCCGCCGGATCATGTTTTCCCGCTGAATGAAGGCATGCAATTGAATTGGGGTGGAGAACGCATTGAGGTGCATTATCCTGGCCATGCTCATACGATTGATAATGTCGTGGTCTGGCTGCCGGACCGGAAAATCCTGTTCGGCGGGTGCATGGTGCGGGCCTGGACATCCATAGGAAACATGAAAGAAGCGGACGCGGAATCCTGGGTACACGCTGTTGATTACCTGGAACGGTTTGATCCCGTGCGGGTGGTTCCGGGACATGGCGGTTTGCGACAGAAGTTCTCACCTGATCTGATTGACCTCACACGCGATGTGATGCAGAAGTATGTCGCTTCGCAGGGGAAGTGACGACGACTTTGATCCCGTCGGCTTGAAGAAAACTGACCTGGATTGGCCCCGCCGGCTTGAAAACGCCGTTGTTGTTTTGGCCCCGCCGGCTTGAAAACGCCGTTGTTGTTTTGGCCCCGCCGGCTTGAAAACGCCGTAGCTTGCGAAGGCGTTTGTCCGGCGGTGGTCTATTGTAAATATAATTAGAGAAATAGGTCCTTCAGTTGTTGGTAAATTTATCGAAAGAAATTGTGAGGAAACCAGATTATTACATAAGGTTGAACTCTGAATACTCAGTAAGAATAAACCCCGCCGGGAAAACTGGGGACAGCCCCTACAAACCGCGGGTCAGTCCCCAGTTTTCTTCGAGCCGGCGGGGCCAATCTTCTTTCGAGGCCAATAGAACTGTTCTATTTCTTCACGATTTCCAGAATTGTCTCAACCACAGCCGGAATCGCTTTTTCCACCTCTTCCGAAACCTGTTCCGATAACCCGAATTGAGAACCGGTGATGGTCACCTGCCAGGTTTCCGGGACATGTCCATAAAGTGTTTTACATAATTGTAGCACACCATTAACCGTCATCGTATGATCCATCGTCGTTCCAGTTGATTCCTTTTCATTCTCGTCCAGTTTTTCGACACGCAGTGAGCCGGGTGCATCTGTGCCGACCCTGCAATCCACGAGTATCACACGTGCAACCTCCGCCATCATCGCAGCATGCTCGGGCATGACCTGCTGTTCGATGACGATGCCCAGATCGGGCAATCCAGGGTACAGCTCAGCAAACCGCCGGACCGTTTCCGGTCCGGCGGCATCATCTTCTCGTAAGGTGTTCCCTATGCCAATGAGAAGGGTACGCACAGGTTTACTCGCGTGTCTGTTCAGCCAGCACAGCGCCATCGGGGCCGATAAGCTGCACCTGCAACTGCATCTGGCCGACAGCGTGTGTAGAACAACTCAGGCACGGATCAAACGCGCGAATCACCGCTTCTACACGGTTCAGCATACCCGGCTTCATGGCGTCGCCACTGACGAAATCTTTGGCGACCTGCAGAATACCACGGTTCATCGCCAGGTTGTTATGCCCGGTTGCGATAATGAAGTTCGCCCAGGTCACCAGCCCCTGCTTGTCGATGCGGTAATGGTGAACCAGTGTGCCACGCGGGGCTTCGGTCACACCGACACCGTCAAAGCTGTTCGGTTCGGCATGGGCGCGGACATGGTCACTGAGAATATCCGGATCATCCAGCAATGCCTTGATCCGTTCAGCGGCGAACAGAATTTCAATCAGTCGCGCCCAGTGATAATGGAAACTGGACAGCACTGGTTTTTCTGTACCGCCGCCAAACTCGTTCAACTTGTCGCCACCCCTGAACTCCCTGAGTTCCTGGTCGGCCAGCTCGGTTCCGCACTGGTCAATGATATTCAACCGTGCCAACGGGCCTACACGATACATACCCTTAGGATAGCCGATGGATTTCAGGTAGGCAAACTTCATGTAGGTCCACGGTTCAACCGCTTCATCCATCAAGTCGAAGTATTTCAATGTATCATGGCCATCGACCACACGGTTCCCGGCCGCATCGACTACCCGCAAGGTGCCGTCATAATGTTCCAGGTTACCCAGTCGGTCTACCAGTCCCATGAAGAAACTGGGAAAATTGGCAAAGGTGCTGATCTCTTCCTGGAAATTGTGCATTCGTTCCTTGTACCAGTCCAGCGTGGACCGTGCAAGGTCAATCGCTTCCGGCATCATGTCACGGATCATGTCACGGTGTTCCGGGGATAAAGGATGGTTCACCCCGCCCGGGACCACCCATGCAGGGTGAATCCGCTTCTTGCCGAGAAGCTCAATGATCTGTTGCCCGATCTGACGCAGACGGATACCGTTTTTCGCCAGTTCCGGTTCAGCAGCGTAGACGCCGAAGATATTCCGATCTTCACGTTCTGCTTCCATTCCCAGCAGCAGGTCCGGCGCTGACAGGTAGAAAAAGTTCAACGCATGCGACTGCATGATCTGCGCGAGGTTCATAATCCGTCGCAACATGATCGCTGTACGCGGTATCTGGACGGCAAACAGGTCGTCACAGGCTTTTGCGCCTGCGATCAGGTGAGAAACCGGGCAAATGCCGCAGGTTCTCGCCAGCAGGGATGGCATTTCATAAAACGGCCGTCCCTGGCAGAACTTCTCAAATCCACGAAACTGGGTGACATGAAAACGGGCATCCTGAACCACACCGCTATCATCGAGATGCAGCGTAATCTTGCTGTGTCCCTCGATTCGCGTGACAGGATCTATTACAATGCGCTTACCCATTCTTGCGCTCCTTTACTTACCAAAACGAGTCAGAGTTGAGGGATCGGGGGTACGTCCTTCAAGAATCTCGGTCAGGACATACCAGATCGCGTCTGCCGGGGGTGGGCATCCCGGCAAGTAAACATCCACATCCACGATTTCATCAACCGGGTACACCCAGTCGAGCAATTCCGGGACGTCCTCCGTAGGAATCTGTGGATTCTTGCCGACGTTTTCGATGTAGGCAAGTTCCAAGACGGACTGCGGCCCGAACTTGTTTCTCATGGCCGGGATATTACCTGTTACGGCGCAATCCCCCAAGGCAACGAGAAGCTTGGTACGTTTGCGGATCTTTTTGATCTTCGCCATATCCTCAACGGTTGAAACAGACCCCTCAACCAATGCTATATCAACCTTTTCAGGGAATTTTTTCCTGTCAACCAGCGGACTGTAGACTATCGTAGCCTTCTCCGCCAGCTCAAGAATACGTTGATCAATGTCCAAGAAAGACATGTGACAGCCGGAACATCCATCCAACCAGATGGTGGCCATTGTTGGTTTACTCATCGCTTTTCCTCCGAGCGCATCATCGTCAGGTATGGCAGGAACTGACGACGTTTGGCCATCTCGGCCACGCTTCTGCCTTTCTCAATCAATGCCCCTGTGGGACAAATTTGAACACACTTCCCGCAACGGGTGCAGGATTCAGACTCGCCCCAGGGATCATCCAGGTCCGTAATCACCCGTGTACCGATCCCGCGTCCGGTCAGGTTCCAGGTGAAAGCGCCCTCGATCTGGCCGCAAACACGCACACAACGTCCGCACAGGATACAACGGTTGTCATCCTGCAGGAAACGGTCGTGAGTAGCATCGACACGATGCTTGTTATGCAGGTACGGGAAACGGCTGTGATCTACCTGCAATTCCTGGGCGAGCTGCTGCAATTCACAGTGGCCGTTGGAAATGCAAACCGCACAAACATGGTTCCGTTCGCTGAAAAGCAGTTCCAGGATCATCTTGCGGTACTTGTCCAGCCGTTCGGAACGGGTATGGACAACCATGCCTTCCCCAACTCGGGTCACGCATGCAGGATGAAGCTTTTTGCTGCCTTCGATCTCTACCAGGCAGAGACGGCACGCACCGATAGGATCAAGACCTTCCAGGTGACACAGGGTAGGAATCCATATCCCGTTTTCACGCGCTACCTGGAGAATAGTCTCGTCAGAACGAGCGCCGACATCTTTCCCATCTATCCTCAGCGTCTTGATGCTATGTCTTGGTTGATCCAACATCAGCGGGCCTCCTCGGTTTCAGCCGTTGCCGACCCATTACCCTGAATCAGGGTGTCGTATTCATCACGGAAATAGCGGAGCGTACTCTTGATCGGATTGGGAGCGGACTGCCCCAACCCGCACAGGCTTGCATTGTTCATCAGTTCGCAAAGCTCTTCCATCCGCGTGATATCATCCGGATGCCCTTTCCCCGCCAGGATCTTTTCCAGCAGGTTGTACAGGTGAACAGAGCCAACCCTGCACGGCACACACTTGCCACAGGATTCAGACATGCTGAATTCCATGAAATACTTGGCCACATCCACCATGTTGGAGGTCTCATCCATGATGATCATCCCTCCGGACCCCATGATAGACCCCAGCCGCGACAGCGTTTCGTAATCAACCGGTTCATCCAGGAACTGGGACGGGATACAACCGCCGGACGGCCCACCGGTCTGCACCGCCTTGAACTTCTTTCCATCCGGGATGCCGCCGCCCATCTCTTCAACGATCTCGCGGAGGGTGATACCCATCGGAACTTCGATCAACCCGGTATTGTTGATACGTCCAGCCAACGCAAACACCTTGGTGCCCTTGCTGGAGTCCGTGCCGATCTCAGAATACCAGTCTGCGCCATTACGGATGATAGCGGGAATATTGGCGTAAGTCTCCACGTTATTGATCAGCGTGGAGTGGCCCCATAGTCCCTGCTCTGCCGGGTATGGCGGACGGGGACGTGGAGTGCCACGTTCCCCCTCAATGCTGGCCAGTAGCGCAGTTTCTTCACCGCAGACAAACGCTCCTGCGCCCAACCGGATTTCCAGATGCAGGTCAAAGGTTGTTCCGAAAACACGCTTTCCGAGGACACCGTTGCGTTCCGCCTGCTTAATCGCTTTTTCCAGGCGCTTGATGGCCAGCGGGTATTCCGCGCGGACGTATACGAACCCCTCTTGCGCCCCGACTGCCAATGCCGCGATCGCCATGCCTTCCAGCACACGATGCGGATCGCTTTCCAGGACACTACGGTCCATGAATGCGCCCGGATCGCCTTCGTCGGCGTTACACACGACGTATTTGATCGGGTCCATCGACTTTGAAACGGTACTCCATTTCAAGCCTGTTGGATACCCGGCGCCACCACGGCCGCGCAATCCGGAATTCATGATTTCCTGGATGACATCAGTCGAGGTCATTTCGGTCAACACTTTTACCAGCGCTGAATAACCGCCATGTGCGATGTAATCCTCAATCCGTTCCGGATCAATCAAACCGCTGTTTTCCAGAACAACTTTCTTCTGATGCGTAAAGAAAGGTGTGTCTGCCGGTGCGAGAAGCTTGTCAACCGGTTTTTTACCAAGTTGGTCAAGAATCGAAGGGATGTCATCTACACTCACATTCTGGTACATGACATCTTCACTCTCAATGCGCACCACCGGTCCGCCGGAGCAGGGGCCCATGCAACCAACCCCTTTGACAAGACAGAATTCACACATCTCACGCTTCTTGACCTCTTCGGTCAAGGCTTCCAGAACCTTGTCACTTCCGGAAGAGACACAACCGGCAGCAACGCAAACATGAATGCGGTGTGTCGCTTGCTGTTCTTCCTCGATAACCTTTGCGCCCAGCTCACGGAGTTCTTCAAGAATCATGACTAATTACCTCCTCCAGCTTGGCACACAGTAATTCCGGGGTCAGTTTCCCCACTGTCTCCCCATCAATAACCGCAACCGGCGCCAGACCACATGCACCAACACAACGCGCAGACAGCATACTCAACTCACCATCTTCCGTTGTTTCGCCCAGTTTTACGCCGTATTTCTCCTTAACCACAGTAAGCAAATCCGGAACGCCCTTGATGTAACAGGCTGTTCCCGTGCACAGCACGCAGGTGTGCTTGCCTTGCGGCTTCATGGTGAAATAATGATAAAACGTGGCTACGCCATAAACCTTGCTCAGTGGTAATCTGAGTGATGCCGCGACATACGCGAGCGCATCCTTATCCAGGTACCCAAATGCACCTTGTACGGCGTGCAGAGTTTGAATCAATGCATGATGCGCATGCCCATGTTTCCGCATCGCAGCATTGACCAGTTTCCACCGTTTATCGTTCGTAGGCGGTTCAGGCTTGATAAAATCAATCACTGACTACCCTCCACTTTGGAGTAACGTATGTAAAAACAAAAAACAAGAACACTAGACACTCGATACTGTGTCCATGACGGTAATATACTTATTATGTGAAAAAAAGCACGAATTATTACTGGGCACCGGAGTCCCTCTTGGGGCATTTTTACCGGATTGATAAACATAGCCTTCCTCCATTGTCAGCACAATGGAACCGAAGAAATCATCGCAAGTTT
Source organism: bacterium (assembly GCA_963669175.1). Taxonomy (GTDB): domain Bacteria; phylum Electryoneota; class Electryoneia; order Electryoneales; family Electryoneaceae. The sequence continues at coordinate 1,971,104 of OY769902.1, read as the reverse complement.
GTAACCAGGAATGTTGTTCGTGTGATACAGATCACTCTCGAGAAGAAGAAATTTCACCTTTTTAGTAGACAGGAAAGTAGTTTCTATAGATTTCAAGTGGAGATGGTGGGCACGCTTGACTCGCCTATCGATGGGTGCCTACATTTTCGTTTCAATGCTGAGAATCTCAAAAGAGGTGTTCTCTTTGTGCTCGGCAACCGGGTTGAACTAAACGTGGACTTCAATCTTCTGCACGAAGGTTGGGGAGGCCATATGCGCAAATTGTTGTGGATTGTAGTCGTTGCGCTTCTCTTGTCTGTTGCTTCCAGTTATGCGGAGCAATTCCAGGGAGGCTATACTCTCCAGTATGTGTCTGCGGCGCAGACCATTCCCAAGGGCTCACGGACGTATCTCCTGCATACGCGTGGTTCCATGGTGAGTATTGATGGCGATAGCTGGTCAAATGCTACTATTGCGTTCAGCTACAACTACGGATTCCTGCAGAACACCGAACTTGAAGTTTCTGGTGTTTTGTACCAGGATCTGAACCTGAGTTCTGTTCCCGGTGATGACGAACAACCACGCACAGCGAACACTCCCGGCCGGATATACCTGCGTTGGAAATACGCCGGGAAGCAGTTTGGCACCAGCCCGTTCTTCTGGGGATTGCAGGGAACATTGCTGACCAAATTCTCGTCCGAAACTGTAGAAAATGTTTACCTGGAGCCCTATTCCAGCAGTAACCTGGGAATGCAGTTTAACGTACTCTTCAGCTACCTGGCCAATCCGTTGTCCATCGAAGATGGTTTGCAGATTACCTATAACTTCGGTTATGTAAACTATAACGACTCCGGACAGTTTTCGACTTCTACCGACGCCATGGTCGTTTACTCGGGCATTTCTTATCCTCTGAACCAGCGCCTTACCCTGGCACTGGAATCTCAGGGCACTTACGTCATGAGCTACCCGCAGGACTGGGCAGAGGTCTATTCTATTGAAGCCTACGGATACCTGACCCCATCCATACGCTACGCGATTATGCCAGGTGTATCACTACTGTCGGGTATTGACATCAAATACTACGAGAATGACGAACTGACGGACAAGACCCTGCAGCCCAGCTCAGCGCCCAGCTATCCGGGCTGGCGTGTCACCAGCAAGCTGATCTTTACGTCTGAAGCAGTCGGTGGACCTGCCTACCAGCAGGCCAGTATGCCGGGAATGCAGCAGCAGTCTTATGGACAACAGTCCATGATGATGCCGGGCCAGATGCAGTCTGCTAACCGTGCGGCTTTATATGACTGGGGCGGCAGTGTTCGCGATGATATCCAGTACATCGAAGTTGAACTGGAAAAAATTCGTGAAGACCGGATTGAAGCTGAAAACAAACTCAGGCAGATTCGGGAAAAACTGCAGCAGGGCAAGTAAGTCGGAAAGAATTCCTTTGAAATCCAAACCCGCGTTGATGCAACGCGGGTTTTTCTTTTCTACGCCTTCGACCAGCGTGCGTCTTTCCGGATCTGTTCCACGGCTTTTTTTAGTGATTTATCGCTTGTATCCGGACAAAGCTGTAGTACACAATACCTGATCAACTTGCTGGCATTTCGTGATTCGATCCCTTCCGCATCAAGTTTGTCAGCCAGTGTATTGATGATGCCATGCACCTCAGATGTCAGTATAAAACTCCGTTGCCCGACGGCAACATCAGCAGTTTCCTGATGTGCTGTCAAACTCCTGATCTTGTCCAGCAATACTTTCGGATCAACAGGTTTAATCACAAAATCGCTGACACCATTGCGCATGGCGTCAATTACAGTTTCACGAGCGCCTTCAGTAGTCACCATGATAATAGGAATATCACAGAACTTCGTATCCGCCCGGATGGCCTTCACTGCCGTCAAACCATTCATGACAGGCATATTCCAATCCATCAGAACAACATCAATCCCGTATAATCTATCCAGGGCTTCCTGACCGTTGCAGGCTTCGATGACATCTGTATACCCACCCATGGAAAGGATACTGCGAATTGCACGGCGCATCGTAAGTGAATCATCCGTTATCAGGATTCTCATGCTTCCCTCAAGTTCTGGAAAATCCTCAATTTCTTCAGTATACATAAATTATTGCAAATACACTATGGAAATATTTTCCATTGCTCTTTTTCTCTCTCTCCGGTAGCTCTCCTGTGTCTTTGTCCTCACTTGCCTGATAGCATTATGTTTGATACCACACAATTGCAGGAGCCCCATCATGCTGAAACATGCTGAAACTTTGTTGCAGGCTTCGAAAGCCGACCTTCTTCAGAATGATTCAATTTTTTCTCTGACCGAACATCTGGTCCTTGCCCTGGGCTGGTCTTATCTGGATACGGACCTGGCAACAACTATAGTTACGGAAACACTGAGTCATCAGCAGAATGACGGACATCTTCGCCACTCTATCGGCGATACACCGTGGTGTGAGTTATCCGCCCTGCCGATCCTTGCGCTCGTTTTACAACGAATCACCTCCCAAAGCGACAATGTGCAGCGTATCAAACCGCTTTTGCCCCGAGTTGAGAAGCTGCATGCCTGGTTCTGGAAGAACCGTGACCCGTTGAACATGAAATGGATTGCCGTCACCCATCCGGTGGAAAGTAATGACGAAGACAATCCTATCTGGGATCAACCCCTTGGCTTCACAGAAGATGACTCACCGGTTGAAACCTCAAAGAGAAACAGCGCCCTGTTGAAACAGGTTGGTGAAGGAAAGCCATTCTCCATATACAATCCCTTCCTGTCAGCGATCTTTATTCTGAATGAAGAGATACTGGTATCGCTGGGCAAGCAGTTTCGCCTGATGACCGGCGCAAAACGCAGAGCAGCACTGGGACGTGCTGCCCTGCTGGATCGTCCCTGGGATGGATCTATCGGCAGGTTTCGCTATGTTGATCACCTCAATGGACGTTCCCTCCACCCAGATTGCCTGTCCACCCATATGCCGTTGCTGCTTGGGCTTCCGGGACACATGAAAAAGCAGGTACTCGAAGTCCTGGGCGAACGCTATTCCACGCCATTTGGAATGCCTACGCTGCCCACAGATTCGCCCCACTATGATCCGCAAATTCCCTGGCGGGGAGCAGTACACACCTGGACTAACTGGTGGCTTGCTCCGGTTATGGAAAGAGACTTCACCGAATCATTCATCAACCTTGCGGAGACAAATGGCTGCTACCTTCATTTCAATTCACAGACCGGTGAAGGTATCGGGCTGGAATCCCCGGTTGCAGCCGCAATGCTTCTGGATATCCAGCAAAACATGATTTCAAACCCTGATCATGAGTGAACTGAGTATTCGACAAAAAATCATCTCTTTGATCCGCCCCATTCTATTCGCCATCGTGTTGGGGGCGTGCCTGTTTGCGGCAACCGGGAGTATTTCCTGGTGGAACGGGTGGGTGTTTCTTGCTGTCTACCTGGAGACTGTTATTCTGGTAACAGTCCTGGTTTTCTGGAATGATCCCGACCTTGTTCAAGAAAGGAAGCAAGCGGGCCGAAAAGCCAAATCCTGGGACAAGAAGCTGTTGCCTGTGTTAGCCGGAATACTGCCCCTGCTGGAAATCCTGCTTGCCGGGTTTGATAAACGTGTTCATTTTACTGTTCCTCTTCCTCTCGCAGTACCCCTTGTTTCCCTGGTTATCATGATTACCGCCAGCTTGTGGACACTTTGGGCCATGCGCTCCAACCCCTTCTTCTCCAGCCATGTTCGAATCCAGGATGATCGAAACCAGGTCGTCATCAGCCACGGTCCGTATCGTTTCGTCCGGCATCCGGGGTACACGGGCGCTATCCTGACCAACATCTCAGTTGCTCTATTGCTGGAATCCTGTCTGGCGCTGATTGCCGGAGTTGGGGTGGCGATCCTGTTTGTTTTCAGAACGTATAAAGAAGACAAAACACTCCAGGGAGAATTACCGGGGTATCAAGAGTATACCAGAAAAGTGAAATTCCGCCTGGCGCCATTTATCTGGTAACGGACGATTCAGACCTAGCACGAATGAAGTAGCTCATCTTGTCATCCCTTTGCTTGACCGGGGATCTCGGAGTTATATGGATTACTCAAAGCAAAAACAGAGCAGGCTCCTCATGATCTGGCTGGCAACCTTGATAGCGCTGGTTGGTGCAATCGGCGGCATGAACCTGATGACTGAGGTGGAAATTGAGCAGGCGGAACAGGTTTATCCTGATTCCGGTAAGTATGTTGACATTCTGGGCGCTCCACAGCACTATTTCGAGATGGGCGAGGGCAATACGCCAACAATTGTCCTTTTGCACGGAGTCGGAGGATCTTCATATGCCTGGTACAAACGTGGCATTATCGATTCACTGGCAACCACCTGCCATGTTTACGCTTTTGACCGTGCCGGACATGGACACAGCAAACGTCCTAACGGGATGAATGGTGATCCACGTGCGCAGGCGGACATCATTCATCGCGCAATTCTTGAGCTGGGCATTGAGAAGCCTGTCATTGTTGGCCTGTCCTGGGGAGGCGCTGTCGCGGCTTCTTATGCAGTGGAATACCCGGATGATCTCGCTGCGCTGGCGCTTCTTGCCCCCTATATCCTGCCAAACGAGCGCACTGTGGATATTGTCTATCCCGTCGCTCAGATTCCGGTTCTATCTGACGCCCTGCTGCATACCCTGGCCGTTCCAGTCGGTTGCCTGGTACGGAATCCTCTGACCAAACGAACTTTTTCACCGGAACCGGTTCCGGATGATTACTGGGGCGAGACAATCCTGCTGTCCCAACGTCCGCAAGCTGTCAAGATCATGGCGGATGATATGAGCGCGGTCAATACCGCACTGGGCGAAGAATCTGAGAAGTATGGGGCTATCCAGGTGCCTGTCGGGATCATGATTGGTGAACATGATGTGTATTTCAGCGATGATCCACTGCCCGCATGGGCTGATTCGCTGGGCTGGCAGTACCGTCAGATTCCGGATGCCGGACACGCAATCCATTACACACGCGCTGCAGAGGTTGTGGGATTTATCAGGGAGATGGTTGCCTTCTCGGGTTCGGATTCAGGTGTTGATTCTTACAAATCAGCGGAAAGCCTGGGTGGATCTGTACGTTTCTAACAGTACTGCAAAAGAGTGCATGGCCAGATTTGCCGGAAGTGCAACACGATACTCTCGAGATGCTGACAAGATTTGTGGGGCGTCCTCTTATGAAGCGGATTATGAGCAAGTCGGGAACTGCGGAGAGCCTGGGTGGCCCGATTCGCAAGTGATTGATATTCCTGGCTTGATACAGCCAGAATACTCCCACACAAGCAAACCCTTTCGCTTCACTCCGGAGCGCATCGGGATGGAGTGACACACACCGGCAAGTACCCATCTGCCATATCATTCGCGAAATAATTAGGCCAGGCGATGGAGTTAGCGGGGCGCCTGACTTTCCAGGGCAGCACGAACTTTGGACGAGAGTGTTTTCACTGAGAAGGGTTTCTGAACAAAACACGTCCCTTCTTCCAGAACACCATTATGAGCTATTACATCTGCCGTATAACCTGATATGAACAAGCGCTTCAGATTCGGATAAAATGTCTGAATCTGATTGGCCATTTCTTTTCCATTCATCTCCGGCATAATGACATCTGTAATCAGCAGGTGAATTTCACCACCATACTTCGATGCCAACTCAATGGCTTCCCGGGGTCTTCCGGCAGTCAGGACATTGTATCCCAGGCTTTTCAACATCTTCGCCCCAAGGGAAAGAATTGAGGGTTCATCCTCAACAAACAGAACTGTCTCTTCTCCCTGGATCACTGTTTCCGTCTTGTTTACAGTAATAGCCTCAATAGATTTACCCCTGTGACGTGGCAGATAGATGTTAAAACAGGTTCCTTGTCCAACTACACTATCTACACCAATATATCCCTGGTTCTGCTTGACAATACCATACACTGTTGCCAATCCAAGGCCGGTTCCTTTCCCCGCCGGTTTAGTTGTATAGAAAGGATCAAAGAGATTGGCCAGGGTCTCTTCAGTCATGCCACCGCCATTATCCTGAATAGAGAGCATTACATATTCACCTGTTTCCATGCCTGGATGAGATAACGCAAATTTTTCATCAATAATCGCTTCCCGGGTCTCGATGGTTATTATCCCCACATCAGTGATCGCATCTCGTGCATTGACCATCATGTTCGTCATGATCTGATCAATCTGGGATGGATCAATCCGAATTTGCCAGGTTGTCTCACCCGGTTTCCAGACAAGTTCGATGTTTTCACCAATCAGCCTTTTCAGCATTTTTAATAGACCGCTGATCACATCGTTCAGGTTGAATACTTTCAGGGCAACGGTCTGCTTCCGGGCAAAACCCAGTAGTTGTTTTGTCAGGTCGGTAGAACGTGTGGCAGCTTTCTTAATCTCAAGCAGATCTTCATAAGAAGGATCCGATTCATCAAACTCATTCAAAACCAGTTCAACATTGCCCAGAATTGCGCTCAGCATGTTGTTAAAATCATGGGCCACTCCGCCAGCCAGCCTCCCGATAGATTCCATTTTTTGCGCTTGGTATAGCTGTTCTTCCAGTCGCTGACGTTCTTCCGCAATTTTGATACGTTCCGTAATGTCAGAAAAAATACAGGCAAATTGTCCTGCGGCTGGACGGTACGCAGTTACCTCGAAATGCTTATCAAGACCACCTGCATACTCCTCGAAGAATGCCGGCTCACCGGTTGATGCGACTCGGCCATAGGTGTCTATCCAGTGATCTTCTATGCCGGGGATAACAGTCTTCACTGTTTTACCGATGATGTCTTTTCCCCGCAGACCGGTCATCTTTTCGAAAGCTGGATTCACAGCTAGAAAGCGATAATCAACCGGACTGCCATCGCCATTATAGATTATCTCATGCAGCGCAAATCCATCCAGCATTTCACGGAACAAAGCTTTGTAATTCTTCTCCAGTTGCCGATGAAGTGTAATATCCCTGCATATCGCCAGCACTGATATAACTGCCCCCTGCTCATTGCACTCCGGGAAAAACCTCAAATTGAAATTTTTCATTTTGTCAGCGCCGTTGAAAGTATATTCTGCCTCAACTGGCTTCGAGGAGGTAACTACTTTCTGTATCGCCTCCTGCCAGAACCAGCAGTGTTCCGCGGAAAAGCCCAATTCATCATGCGTTTTGCCAACGTACCTGTGGGCCGGAACAGAAAACGCTTCTGTAATGTTCTCAGAGACGAAGACATGACGCCCATCCTCGTCAAACCGGATCACGACATCAGGCATTGCATCAATCAGCGCTCGATAGCGTTCTTCACGACCTGTAAGGGCTTCTTCGACCTGCTTCTGCGTGGTCACATCCGTCACAATACCTTCAATTGCCACTGGACTGCCATTGCCATTCGTAATCAGGACATTTCTCTGATTGAACCATCGAATCAAACCGTTTCGATGCACAACCTGGTATTCATATGATGGTGACATTTCCCCATGAATGAGCTTTGTCCACTCTTCTTCCAGGTACTCCTGCCAATCAGGATGAATTAGTTTTCGGATGATCGCATCGGTTTGATACCACTCCTCGGGCGAATAACCGGTCAAAACTTCCGCAGCAGGACTGACATATTCATATCTCCCCTCCGGCAGGGTCATACGGTAAATGATATCCGGTGAGTTCTCAGTAAGCCGTTTGAATCGTTCATCACTTTCCAGCAGGGACTGAGTCTTCTCGTTGATTTTTTCACGCAATAACGACTTTTCATCCTGCAACAGCTTGTCATTATGCAGTTTTTCTAAAACAATACCCAGGATTTGAACACTGTTGGCCAACAAGGCGGGGAACTCTGCGGAAACAGCTTCCGGTACACCACTGAAAATGAAATACCCAAACTTCCGTGTCGTTGTAACGATGTCGATATAGTCACCCGAAGAAGGCTCAACCTCAGAAAACTCGAGTGAGAATTCCGTTGATATACTGTTCAAGGCCTCCTGAAACAGCGACAACACACGTTGCTCGTCTTTCATTTGAGTCAGATTCGTCATCAACAGCAGCATGTCATGAGCAAAAGAGTCCATTATTCTTTCCTACTGTTTTCGATGCAGGAATTGCGGTGCATTGTCAGCCAGCCAGTCATCCGGGTCCATATAGTAAGGGTTCTGAGAAATGATGCCCTTACTCACCGTAAAGGGATGTGTTTTCAAGACATTCATGATAATCTCACCCGGAAACTTCGTGACATTATACAAGCAGATACTGGCCCAGGGCTTACCCGGAATGAAATAGTTCAGGCGGGATTCATACGCCATCAGGTTTTCTACACCGGGAACATCTTCTAATGCCCATACCATCTCAGCCGTCGCACGAATATACCTTTTCCCTTTCGCTTGAGATGTCTTGTAATAAGCATTCAACGCGTCATCCATATCCCACGGGGAAAACGTACCGGACGGATAGTACAATGCTTTGGTTGTCAACAGTGAGAAATGGTTGGGATCACTAAGTTTCTCGGCACAGGCAGGATAAAAACTGGTGAACTTCTGCTGGAAATCCTCTACGGTTCGCTCGGTAGGACAATAAAGATTCATGTCCCCGTCTTCCAGCCCCTGTTTGAAATACCCGAACAGGATTTCATCTCTCTCCTCTTCCGTTTCATACAAGCCTGCGAGATGTAATCCCCAGTTGCAGGTATGATTCCCAAAACCGATCCGCATTCGTTCTTGAGAAGATGTCTGAATATGCATAATGCCTCCCACATTTCACAGAAAAATTACCATCAATACGGCTACAACATGCAATCCATGTCCGAATCACAACAGATGAACTCTCTGCTGTCATCACTCTACAAATTCAATATATCCTTGCACTGAAAATCGCTTGGTCAGCCTTGCTTCTGGTAGAGGAGAAGGGGATGCATGTGGCATTCACATACTGTCATCATATGATCAAGAGCAAACCCCTTATACCCGAAGCTCGCGCACCATTATTAATATCGCAGATTTTGAGACACCCCTCAAAGTAGAATTCGAACAAGACACAAGCTCCAGAGGTAGCGAAAGCAAGAATTGGCAAGCAGTTACATTATATTTATACTTCTTGTTCCACAAGTACTTATCACTATCATCAACACGACATTGATCAACAAACGCCATTTTCGGTTCTTATCTGTAACATGTCACAATAAAAAAACTGACTCTCAGATTTGAGAATCAGTTTGATGAGGAAACATCTTTTTCGCTTACTGAAAGTGGAGGACGAAATCATTTTCAACATCTTTCTTTCCCAGCGGGAAATTCCATTTCGCCAGGATCCGTGTGATACACATCTCCACTTTCATGCCCTGTTCATGGTTATTCCAGTCTTTGCCGGTGACTTCCAGGTTGACAACACGTCCATCCGTTTTGATCCGGAATTTGACATGAACCATCCCGCTTAATGCGTGGTTTTCACGTTTCTCGGTGAGAAAACAGGAACGTAGATTGGGCATTTCCATTTCAAGCTTCTCGCCCACATTGATGATATCGCTGTCGCCCCTCACCTGCACTTCACCCGCAGGCGTATTCTCCGGGTCGCTGACTACGATGTTGTATTCCTCGCCACGCACTCCGACAATACTGACAAGATTCACAGTTGTCGGCTTATTCTGCCGGTCCTTCTTCTTTCCGCATCCGGGCAGTAAAGACAGCAACATCAGGGCAGCGAGCGCCCACAATACTGGTGTACAGCGTCTCATCTCAATCGCCTCCGTTTGGTGCCCGCAAATATAGGCATTCACAGCCCGGCAAGCAAAATTCAACTTGCTGAACTGACAATGAAACGGTACTTTGGAACAGCGCCGAAGAGCCAGTCGTACAATTGGCGTTTACAGGGCAAACAAACGGGACTGCATGACTTTTCTGAACTCTGCACTACTTGCCGGTTTGTTGTTGGCAGGATTACCCATTCTGATTCACCTGCTGGGACGACGACGGCTAAAACGTCAACCGTTCCCAACACTGGAATTTCTGCGTCGTTTGCAAGTCAAACGCATGCGGAAGTTGCGAATACGTCAATGGTTACTCCTTGCCCTGAGAACCCTGGCGCTCCTGTTTCTGGCGTTGGCCTTTTTGCGTCCGGCATTAACCAAATCCGGGAGCGCCGGTACCCGACGTGACACAGTGGTATTGCTCGACCTGTCAGCGTCAATGAACGCCAAACGTCCCGGCGGCTCCGCGATCAGCCTTGCACGGAAAACACTGGAAGGTATTCACCAGGCGGCGGGGCAGAACAGCAGACTGGCCCTGGTGATTGCAGATGGCACCGGCAGTCGTGACCTGGGCTGGATGACAGGGCGAGAAACCGAGCCACGCTGGATTAGCCAGCTCGAAACAGACGGACGTAGCGCAGACCTGTCCGATTCCTGGATTCGTGCAGGCAAAATGCTAACAGAAACAGCTTCACCGAATAAAGAACTGATCTGGATATCTGACTTTTGCGATGAGTGCCCGGATACACTGGTTCCGCTTCCGGACGGTGTTTCTGTTCTCCAAGTCCCCGTTGCGCAACGTCCTGCGGTCAATCTCTTCATACAGGAAGTTCACCCGGCGTATGCTGAAGGCTCCAAAGGAAAATCGATCGATCTGGATGTCACCATCGGATCCTCCGGTGGCGATGCGGCGCACGATGTGCTGGTTTCAATCAGCCTTGACCGCAGAAAACTGGCTGAAGCTACAGTAACCGTACCCGTTGAAGGCACGGTCACTAAACGGTTTACCCTGCTGCCCAACAAGACAGGCGCTATAGCCGGTGAAATCGACATTGATGTAGATGACGCGCTGTCCCTTGATAACCGTCTGGCCTTTGTGCTTCAAGTGCCTGGTACACAACAGGTGCTTGTCTTGGGATCGGACCAGCAGGCACAGCGATTCTTCAAGCTGGCGCTTGATCCTCAGGGACAGGCATCACGGTTTGCGGTAACCACCAAACCAGGTGGTTTACAGGGCTTGGATCTCGGCAGGTACGATGCCGTTGTGTTCGCCGGAGTGCCAGCATTCTCCAATGCTGAAACACAGGTTCTTCTGCAATACCTTGAAAATGGCGGCGGCGCCTGGCTGCTGCTTGGCAACCAGGTTGATCTCGCCAGTTACAACCGTGATATCCTGCAAGCGCTGGGTTACGGCCCCCTGGTATCGACCAATGAGAACGTGTCCGGGATGTGGGAAAGCATTGACACAAAACATCCCGCGCTACAGGGATTGATTGCGGGAAAAGGCCGGTATGACCAGCCTTCGGTAAAACGGTATGCAAGGCAGGTTCCGTCAGATGATGACCAGGTTCTGGTTCGCCTCACAACCGGTGCGCCTTTCATTGTGGAACGTGAGGTTGGAACCGGACGAATCTGGCTGACACCATCGGCAGCGGACACCAGTTGGACAGACTGGCCGTTTTCCGGTATCTTTGCCCCTCTTGTGCAGCAGGGAATGCACTATCTTGCCTCGGGAGAAGGCAGCATTCGGGAACAGATTTCCTGTGGAGAACCGATATTCTGGTCCTTACCGGAGGGTATTGATCCGGGCATGTTGGAGACAATTGATCCCCTGGGAAACCGTCAACCTGCTGTTCCCGGTTTCCATGAAGATCTGGAAGTGCTTGTCTCAGATCAGACCTTCTGGCCGGGCTTGTACCGTCTTGTTCATGGATCGACTGAGCTTGATCTGATGGCAGTGAGAACTGTACTGGCTGAGAGCGAGATTCAACCTGAACAGAAGCAGTATGCCAACCACATTTCCGGCAGCATGAACCCTGGTGAGCCCGAAGAGGTCGTGGAATGGTTGTCCAATTACAGACATGGACGTGAAATAAGTTGGTGGTTTTTAACGCTTGCCCTGGCCGCACTAATCGCGGAAACACTGGTTGCCCGTGAGAACAAACCGGGGCTGGAGCCGGGGCAACCTGCAGAGACAGAAACATCCTGATTGTGGAACATTGATGGCAACAGAACAAGTCATAAATCCTGAAATGCAGGAACGGGCCATCCTGGTAGGCGTCATCCTGGCGGGAGTATCCCAATGGACGGTGGATGATCACCTGGACGAACTGGAAGCGTTGAGCGACACGGCTGGCGCTGAAGTGATGGAACGTGTTGTGCAACGCCGTATGAAGCCGGATTCTGCCTATTTCATCGGAGCCGGGAAAGTATCCGATGTTCAAAAGCTCTGCCGTGAATATGACGCCAACCTCGTCATTTTCGATGACGATTTATCCCCGGTCCAGGTTCGTAACCTTGAGAAGAAGCTGAATGTCAAGGTGCTGGACCGTAGCGGCCTGATCCTGGATATTTTCGCAACACGCGCCCGCACACGTGAGGCCAAGGTTCAGGTTGAACTGGCCCAGATGCAATACTACTACCCCCGTCTGACCAAAATGTGGTCGCACTTGCGTGGCCAGCAGGGTGGTGTGGGCTTCCGTGGACCGGGTGAGACCCAGCTCGAAGTCGACCGTCGTGTCGTGCAGCGTCGTATCACCCAGCTCAAAAAAGAGCTGGACATTATAGCACGTCAGCGAAAAACCCGACGAGAAGGACGTCAGCATGTGCCGACTGTAGCCCTGGTCGGTTACACCAATGTGGGCAAATCCACCCTGCTCAATGCTTTGTCGGATAAACAGGACGCCTTTGTCGAAGACCGCCTGTTCGCCACTCTGGACCCCAAGATCAGGCGTGTGGAAACCAGTCCGAATAACCCTGTACTGGTCATTGATACGGTTGGCTTTATTCGCAAGCTGCCGCATCATCTCGTAGCCTCCTTCAGATCAACCCTTGAAGAAGCGATCACGGCTGATCTGATCGTGCATGTTGTGGATATCTCCCACCCGCAGCTTGATGAACAGATGGCGCAGACTGAGAAGGTGCTGGAAGACCTCGAGATAAAAGACAAACCCCAGTTGCTGGTCTTCAACAAGATCGACCGCCTGGATAGTCCGGGCGTATTGACGAGGATGCAGCAGGATCATCCCGGCGCACTGTTCATTTCGGCTACACGAGGACTGCGTGTTGACGACCTGAAGCAACGCCTTGAAAAAATGCTCGACACCCAGATCGAGAGGCTTGAAATCAGGGTTGAACCGGCACGTTTGACCATGCTGGATCATATGAACGGTGAGATTAAAGTTCTGGACAAAGCCTGGGATGAAGGCAAGGTGAAACTGATTCTGGAAGGCCCTTCTCAGTCCATTCAGAAGTTGAAGCGTTATTTTTCATAGATTCTAAACAACGAGGAGACCCATGAGCAGGCAGAACATCGTAGTTCAGGTTACATCCGATTGCATGGGACAGGGTGACGATACCCTCGGGAAAAAACTGATGACATCCTTCTTCAACGTCTTGCCCGAAGAAGATGCCAAACCCAAAACGATAATCCTGTATAATACCGCTGTACGTCTGGCCTGTGAGGGTTCAGAAGTGTTGGACATCCTGAAAGATTTTGAGAAGCACGGGGTCACGATCCTTTGCTGCGGAACATGCCTGAACTTCTTCGAGCTGAAGAACAAGCGGCAAGTGGGCATTGAATCCAACATGTTTGACATCACCCGCACCCTGCTGGAAGCGGACCATGTCGTGAAGCCGTAATACCTTTCGATTATTTCGCTTTCCCCGTCGACCATGATTCCCTTGCCCGGCGGGGTTGTTGTTTTGGCCATGTTTTCCCAAGAACAATGAATCTGCGACGGGGATCTCACCTGTTAAGTGATGCTCGGAAATAATGCATCATCTTCATTTTTCAACGACAGTACCTTAGGAGTTCCCGAATGTTTTTGCTGATTTTATAGTGGGTTGTATTAATATACTCGGTTGTATAAATAATGTTATATAGGAAAGCAAAACTTCGAGATCCCCGGTCAAGCTCAGAGACAGGTCAAGCTCGGGGATGACATGATGCGACATTTATTTCAAGTATAACTTTGGTAGTTATCAGCCTGCTTCAGCAGGCTCTTCTTAGCACCCGGCTTCAGCCGGAGTGTTCGTGATGATAAAGAAGTGGAGAGCGCCCTTCAGGGTGCTTTCCGGAATTAGGATTGGTATCAGGCAAGCACGCTAAAGCGCGCTCGGGATGATTGTTGGCGTCTTTTCACCCCGGCTGAAGCCGGGTGCTAAGAAGAGCAGGCTAAAGCCTGCTAAAATTATCAAATTGCAGATATACAAGGCAGATACATAGCAGATATACATAGCAGATATACATGGCAGATATACAATGATGTAAATCCATGAAATACCCCTCTATGGGAAAAGTTTCGTCATGACAAATACTTGCTCCATTGAAATCTTACGATCAAAATAAAACAGCAGGGACTTTCGGAAACGACTATTCGAATGGTTACTACGCGACACCCTGCAAAACAGGATGCAATATTTGTTGGGATTACTATATTCCACCGAACTACCATCTCCATCCCCTTCCCCACAGAGCAACATTCCCGCCCGACGTCTTGAATTTACTATATTGGTTATTAGCATACGCTAATCACTATTTGCCAGCTTCTACCGGGAGGAGAAATCGTGTCAGGTATAGTAAAGCTTTCCAAAAGGGTCACCGGAATTCCACCATCTGCAATCCACGCCATGACTGCTTTGGCAAAAGGCATCGACGATGTCGCTTTCCTTTCATGGGCCAAACCGACTGCCTTAGCGCCGGACCATATTCACAAGGCCGTAGCGGATGCCGTTTTGCAGGGCAAAGGGGACGGCTATTCGGAAACCAAGGGGCTTCTTGAATTACGAGAAGAGATTGTCAAGAAGTTGAAACGTGACAATAACATTGACGCCAATCCTGACCAGATCATTGTTACGGTTGGTGCGATTGAAGGCTTGTCGGCAGCGCTCATGGCCGCTATCGATCCGGGTGACGAGGTCATCCTGCCTTCGCCGACCTACTCCACCCATATCAACCAGGTGAAAATGGCCTCGGGTATACCGGTTTTTGTGCCCACTATCGAGAATGAGGGTTATCGTCTCGATCTCAAGGGCATTGAGAAGGCGATCACCACGAAAACAAAAGCTATTCTTTACTGTTCGCCCTCCAATCCGACAGGAACCGTGTTCAGCAAAGAAGAACTGACAACGCTGGCAAGAATAGCGCGTGATACAGGGATTACCATCATTACCGATGAAGCCTATGAGTATTTCACTTTTGATGACACAGAACATTTTGCCATCGCTTCCATTCCGGAGGTCCATGACCAGGTCATCAGTTGTTTCACTTTCACGAAAAACTATGCCATGACCGGCTGGCGTATCGGCTATGTTCATGCCTCCGAGAAATGGATTCCCCATATCGGGAAAGGCCATATCTGCTTTGCGATTTGTGCCCCTGTCGCGTCCCAGTATGGAGCGATTGCAGCCTTGAAAGGACCGCAGGACTGCATCGAAGAATACCGGGTGAAGTATCAGGCTACACGAGACCTGATGTGCGAACGGTTGGATCGTCTGGACTCGGTGTTCAGCTATCAGAAGCCAAAGGGCTCCTATCTCATGTTCCCCCGGATTTTGCTCGACGAGGGACGTGATTCCGCCACATTCTGCAAGAAACTGCTGACTGAAGCCAAAGTCTCCACCACACCTGGCGCTGATTTCGGTCCCACGGCTGAAGGTCACCTTCGCATGTCGTTCTGTGTGCCGGAAGATATGATTAACCTCGCCTTCGATCGTATGGAAAAGTATTTTGGAGTTGGGAAATAGCTGGGTTTTGATACGTTCGTGTTTCATTCTTTAAATGATTGGATAGGCGACCAAAGGAGTAGATCCCCGTCCCCGACAACATCCTTCGGGGACAGGCTCTGCGCTGGGTGTTTCAGAATCAGCTACACTTTCATCCCCATGAAGATGGGGATCCAGGCAAGTATCGACAATACTACAAGTTGCGCACACAAACAGCTCGTAATGTACCGCGCTTCTTGAGAATACTTAACCTCTTGTAATATCGCAACATGACTGGATCCCAGCCTTCGCTGGGATGAGAGCATCGGTGATTCTGCGACAGCCTGCTTCGCTGGGATGAGAGCATCGGTGATTCTGCGACAGTCTGCTTCGCTGGGATAAGAGCATCAGTAATCTTGACACAGCCTGCTTTGTTCACGGCTGTTCTTCGCACCCAGCAAACTTCGCTTCGCTACGGTTCGCTGGGGATGACATGTTTGTTGATCTTTGTCATGAATGTTTGCCTTTGCAAGGAAAATAAGACAATTTGCAGTTCCGGTTGGCCATGTGTCAGTGATGTTTGGAAGTTGATAAGTTGGAAAGTTCCATTGTTATTGGTCCTCCTAGTGGACCATTACACCTGCTATGATGTTTTCTGAGCTGCGCGCTTTACCTCAGGACAAGGCGCTTGACCACAGACATAGCGGGTTATTTCAAGGGAAAGCAACGCAGTCATGGGGTAAAGCGCGCGCTCCCTTCGGGCTTGTTTTTGATGGCCGATTTCTGCGTTAGTTTCACTTAGAATAGCGCTACTATGATTTCGTGAAACAGTCTTGAACTCGACTCATCAAAAACAAGCAGAACAACTCATATCAGGTGCAATGGACCACTAGTCATCGTACTTTCATTGTTGACATGTGGTTGTTATTTTTAAAATTCAATTGTTATCCTGAATATCCTTATCATCCTTCCCATCCTGTAAATTCAACAGTACCTCATCCTTGATATCCATTTATCCTACTATCCTGTGAGTCGTGATCAAGCCTTCTTGCTGCGCTACTTCATCACCTCCACCCCATACCCGAGCTGTTTAACCGCTTCAGTCAACGCTTCCACATCAAACCCGTTGCCGGTAACATGCGCGGTCTGCCCGGCCAGGTCGACTTCCGCCATGCTGACACCCTTCGCCTCACTCAGGGTACGTTGCACGCTGGCAGAGCAATGACTGCAATTCATCCCCGTCACTTTCAGGTTTACTTCGTTCCTGTTCTCAGGCATATCAATCTCCACGTTTGTATCCAGGTTGTGTTTCTTCGGACGTTTCTTCTTCCATACCGAGAAGCCGACGACCAGCAGTAAAACGGCCGCCATCACGTGATTGAACCAGGTCACCATTTCATGGTCATGAACACTGTGATCCATGGCCGGTACACTGTTGACCACCAACGGCATCAGCCAGTCGAGAAGCACCCCAAGTCCAAACGCTGCGACTGCCACAACCAACAGGTAAATAACGGCAGAACGCTTGCCCAGCACCTTCAACATCGTGGTAAACGCCGCCGCGTTGGTAGCCGGACCGGCAATGAGAAACGCCAATGCCGCTCCCGGTGACGCCCCCATATGAATAAATCCTGCCGCAATCGGAACCGATGCCGTAGCGCAAACATATACCGGAACACCGGCCGCCATCATGATCAGGATAGCCAGTATTCCACTACCGAGCAACGATGCCAACTGCCCCTGGGGAATCAATGCGCCGATCAAACCAGCGATCAGAATCCCGATTGCCAACGTCCCACCGATGTCACCAGGCAACGTGAGAAGACCATATTTCAACGCCCGTCCAACCGGGTGCTTCTTCTTTTCCGATTGGGAAGGGGTACAACAACCATCCGTGCAACCTGCATCTTCCTGGTGACCGGATGTTGTAACCTGCTTCTGTGTGTCCTTTTCTCCGAACATGCTGATCAGGCTGCCGCCCAGTATGCCGGTAATCAAGGCTGCTACCGGACGAAATATGGCGAAGAATGGCCCCAGCATGGCATAGGTGATCAGAATGCTGTCAACACCGGTTTGCGGTGTGGACAACAGAAAGGAAGCCGTAGATGCCCTGCTGGCGCCATGCCTGCGTATCGATGCCGCAACCGGAATCACCCCGCAGGAACATAACGGCAACGGCACCCCAAACAGCGACGCCTTGAGAATCGAACCAATCCCCTTTCCGCCAAGATGTTTCTCCAGCCATGCAGGTGACAGCCAGACCGACAACACACCCGCAACCAGGAAACCGAACAACAGGTACGGCGCCATCTGCCCGGTTACCTGCCAGCTTTCAATGAAGGTGTTCTTTATCGTTTCAACCATGACACTTCTTTTCCGGCCCGGTAAAGGACCAAGTGATCGTTCTGACTGAATGGTCAAGCAAACTGCAACACAATAGCACAAAGATAGATTAACCTAACTTTCATTTGCAAGATTTCCCCTCGTGGTATTTGCACCGACGAGGGGCTATCTGCTGTATGCATCAGCACTCGAAATGTTCCCGATGAGGTGATTTATGGTGTTACTTAAAATAATGTCCCATCATGTCATCCCCGGCTCGAACGGGGATCTCGCAGATATTCTATTCCATGGGACATTATTTATGCAACCTGCTATATGATCAGGAAAGATCGTTGCTACTCCTGTTCCT
The DNA here is from genome assembly GCA_963669175.1 of bacterium. Taxonomy (GTDB): domain Bacteria; phylum Electryoneota; class Electryoneia; order Electryoneales; family Electryoneaceae. The sequence goes on along the minus strand of OY769902.1, from coordinate 1,952,763 downwards.
TCTTCACTTCAGCAGCGATTTTTTCCAGGTCCTGAATATGAGAAACCCGTTCCCTGACATAATCCAGTATATCTGAAGGCCAGTTTTGAATCTGTTCAAGAAAACGGTTGTATTCACCCGCGAAGAAGGATCGTGTCGCTTCCTCGAAACCATCCAGGTTGCCCGCAATATCCCACATGAAACGATGCAACGCATCACGGCTTTTCACTGCAATCGCATCACTCTGACTACGTTTCCGGGCTTGTTCCACCAGTTTTCGCAATGTTGCCGACGCCCCGCCACGCTGTTCCTTCAGCCAGTCCCAGTGACGTGGCAACAGGGTTACTTCTCCCGCCACCACTCCCAGCTTGGGACGACCACGTGATTTCGTGGTTTCCTGTGACGGTTTTTGAGCGGCCAGCAACGGATGATCCGGGAGACGCTTCAACACATCCTCAACTGTCCCCCTGAAATCAAAGTCAATCCTGTACCCGGTCGCATCATCGTAGATCGCAATACTTTGATTACGATCCTGATCAAGCTGCTGCTTTACCTCACGGACCACATCCTCAACTTTGCCACGTTTAAGCAGAACTGTCCCGGAAAAAGCGGTATATCTGTTCGTCTCCACCTTGTTCTCCAATCTCGTGTTTATATCCCGTATATTTTCCTCATACCAGTATAGACAGTATTTTCACGTGAGTCAATATTACCCGGATAATATTCTCTCGAGTTAATCCAAGCTTTTCCTTTTCAGAGATAATCAGAGTATGCGATACTGGTCAGAGACGAAACACCACAAGAAAACCCGGGAATAACATGCGTCAAGGCGCATTACTCCCGGGTAAAAATTGTAACACAGGACACTACTACTTGAGAAGCACAACCTTCCGTGTAGCATTGATCCCGTGTTGACTCTGCACTTTCAGGAAATAGACACCGCTTGGGAGGTGATCCGCCGTGAAACTGAATTGCGGATGCCCGGCATGGAGTGTTCCAAGGTTTTGCTGTAGCGCCTCTCTGCCAAGAATATCATACAGGTGAATGGTTACAGCATCCGCATCCGGTAAAGCTAATCGTACAGTCAGGCTTGAATTGAACGGATTCGGCCAGACCGCTTCCAGCGCGTAGGATTCCGGGAGTTCACGAGTATCCGGCTCATCGCTGCGGGTATCATACCAATCAACCTGGATGGGGCCGGTAACGGTTGAGTTTGCTTCATCATACACCGAACGCAGTGAGTAGAGATACTCACCAAACTCAGGCAGGGTATCGTGATAGGCGGAAGACAGGGGTTCCGCGATAACATGCCCGTCACGAATGACCATGAAGTTTGAGAATTCATCCAGTTCACCGGATGGATTTGAAAGCAATTCGTGGTTCCCGTCAATTGCCTCGGCTACCGTCTTCACCGGCCGAGTCATCCCGATGGAACCATCAAGCGCCAGGTATTCACGCGGTTCACTTGATACTTTCACATCTTCACCTGCAACAGGACTCAGCGTTGCAAGGGTTCCATCCTCGTAAATCACCTCAATTCGAATCAGGTAGGCCTGGTGCCAGCGTATCCATTCGGTTCCGTCATAATCAAAACTTCTGCCGTTATCCAGCCCTGCATCAAAGGCCAGGCTTACCGGATCTTCTCCAGCGGCAAAACCAACCGTGAAATCACCATTGAATTCAACACTCTGGTCGCTCAAATCGATTTCAGTCCATGCCATGTTGTTCGCTTCCAGCGTGCTGGTCCAGGACGGTTCGGTATCAGGGGCTTGCCTGATCCAGGGATAAATTTCGGCCTCAAAAGATGTTGCATCATCATCCGTAGCAAGGGTAAAGAATTTCAGCTTTGTGATCTGGCAGGGCAATTCAGGGCTGAAACGTGTGGACATGACATAGTCTTCAACATGATAACTTCCGGTATAGGCGTCATCATCATAGATCAGTTCATACAACTGCCCCGGTTGCGGGGTATGTTCCCAATCCAGGTGTACGATTCCGGTAGCCGTATCCAGGTCGGCGGTAAAATTACGAGGCGGGTACACATAGGGCGTGATATCACCATGACATCCGGGAACGAGCCACAGGTTATCCAGCACATTATGGGTCAGCACACCTTCGATGGTCAACCAACTGAAACGTGGATAATCAACCAAAACAACATTCGCGTTCTCATACAGATGCACCTGTAGCTGTGCGGAGCCATCATCGAGACGTATGGAATAGCTGCCACCGGGTTCCGGCGTATCCATCAGACGTCCGCTTACCATGACGCGGCATCCTTCGAGGCTGTCGAAGGTCGATGCTTCCAGCGAGGTCAACTCCTGTGCCGCAGGCAGTGTATTACCGGTTGAGAGCATCTCCAACTCATAATCAACCAGGACCGTATTCTCGTCATCTTCCTGCAGTTCCCCCCAGGCGTGAATTTCGATCCCCTGGTACAACGGCGCCGCTGGATCGGGAGCTTCATCCGAATACAATTCAAGCCCCATGCCGCTCATGTCCTGCAGGTAGAACTGAGAATACTCATCGCTGATGATATTATCCCCCAGGGTTACGATACCTTTCACACGCACGAGGTCGCCAACATTGTGTTCCTGCTGAACTTCAGTACAGGAATAGAGCGGAATGGAATCGATTTCAGCCTCGACCTGTAACGTGTCATTCAATGCGACAACAACAGTATCATTCCAATCCTGGAAAATTCCGCTATGATCAATGTGAATGAAAAAGCTTTCCGGCAGCAGGCCATGAAAAGCGAATTCCCCATCAACGTCTGTGGTATCGTAAAGCACAGGCGAATGATCAACAGGTTCGTACAGGAAGACCGGAATATTTTCAACGACAGGTTCGTTACTGTTGATAACCACTGCGCCTTCTATTGATCCTGTGGGGAGGCTGATTGAGAAATCATCGATCAGAACACCGGTTGCTGTATTTTCTCCGTCAGTACCCATGACAAATGCAAGGAAAACCTCCTCGTCCGCCCAATCATTGAGGTTGACAACAACTTCTTCCCACTCTCCGCCCAGATTGCCTGAGAAGCCGGGTTGGTTGGCCAGGCTGCTCACATTCTGGCTGGAATAGCCGTCATTGGGCGTGAGCAACTGCCAGCTTTCCAATGAATCCGAGGAAATAAGCAGATGATACCCATCAACATTGTTTTCAAAATCATAGAAGTGCCAGTAACTGAATGAAGCGTCTTCACCTGCGATATACCATTCACGCATGCTGATCAGGGTATCGGCGATCCCGTTTGCATACTCACCGGAAAGGGAGTTTCCCCAGCAGAGCTCACCGGAATGAGCTGCGCCTCCGTCAGGGTCTCCCCACTCCCAATCCTGAGTAGCATGAAGGTTCGTAAACATATCCGGGTTGGACTCAAAATCAGTTGACCACGACTGGTAAGATTCCGGCCAGGGCAGTAGTGAGAAATTGTAGGTATTGACCTCCGGATTCAGCGTAACTGTGTCTATATGAGTGAAATACCCATACCACTGCGCGATAACCTGTAACGGGTAATTTGACCAGAGCGGCCCCACTTCATAATGCCCATCTTCATCCGACTCATCCTGCATCTCGCCGCAGGTAATCGTCACATATTCGATTGGCTCGCCGGTTTCCTGATCCGTGATGATGCCCGATAAAATGGCATTGTCAGGGATTTGGTAGAAACGAATGGCCAGCTCTTCCAGCGGGTAATTTGCCGGTTCATTGTTGTAGGATACGGTAAACCCGGCAGTTCCGGTTTCATCTTCAATACCGATCGTTTTTCCTGTCAGGTTGATACCGTCCGGGATGGACTCGTACTGAAGAACGATATCCCCGTTTTCATAGAGAAGAATTTCTGCCTGGATCAGGTTGTCTTCATCATCACCCGTGCAAAAAGATTGAAACTGGATCACAAAGGCGCTATCACCTGTTTCACCATACCATACGGAAGGTTCAACGCCGTTGAAAACCGGGTTCAGATTATCCCAGAACCAAGCAATAATGGCGTTCGGTGGGCTGGTATCCGGGATGGCAACATTTTGCGATACGGGGGGATCTTCATAATTGAGAAAAGTCAGGTAACCTTCGCTGCTCAGGAGAACAGAACCGTATTCTTCATCATAGAATGGGAACATGAAGGTGAGCCATATCGGCCCCACATAGGACTCATCCGCCCATAGATCCGCCGGGATGGAATCTCCCCCAGTGGGACGGATGTCTACCCAGTTGTACTGTGGTCCGCCAATCTCTTCACTGTCGATGTAATAGTACCCGTATTCATCTGGACCGCCGGATTCATCCAGCTCTGAACTCAGGCCATAAACGGGAATTACAAGTAAAAGTAGAAGAAAGATGATCCGAATCTTGTTTGCAGCGTGCATGATCCTTCTCCTGTTTCGTTCGGATGGAAAAGACCTCGTGGCAGTAGAACCCGAACATCAGGTTTTACAAGTTTTCCGGGGATGCGTGTAACTCGATCTGGCCAAGACCGAATGTGTCAATAAAATACACGTCCACGTCATCAAATCAAATCCATACGGGCATTTTTCTCTCATAAATTCATCTCCGGGCAACAATTGACCTCTTTCTTCTATCGATTGAAAAACCGTATCTTGCAAGATTGTAATGTCCTTGGATGGAACCTGATTCTTTTCAAAACGTACACAGACATACTGGCCCTAACGAGTACAACGAAGATCCATGTCAGACCCGAAAAGCATACGCAATTTCTGTATCATTGCGCACATTGATCACGGAAAATCGACCCTGGCAGACCGCATGCTGGAGGCTACCGCTACTCTCACCTCCAAGCAGATGCGCGCCCAGGTTCTCGACTCCATGGAACTTGAGCAGGAACGTGGCATCACGATCAAGGCTCACGCGATTACCATGGATTATATCGCGGAAGATAAACAGAAATATATCCTGAACCTGGTGGACACGCCCGGGCATGTGGACTTCTCTTATGAAGTCAGCCGCAGCCTTGCCGCTGCTGAAGGCGCCCTGCTGGTCATCGATGCCGCACAGGGAGTAGAAGCGCAAACCCTCGCTAATCTCTACCTGGCTGTGGATGCCGACCTGGAAATCATTCCGGTTATCAATAAAATCGACCTGCCTTCCGCGCAGGTTGACAAAGTCACGCAACAAATCGTTGACCTGATTGGTTGCGATGAAGAAGAGATCCTGAAGGTTTCCGCCAAAGAAGGTGTCGGCATCGACGCGCTACTGGAAGCCATCGTTCACAAGGTGCCGCCGCCCAAAGGCGATCCGGACGCTCTTCCGAGAGCGCTCATCTTCGACTCCATGTACGACAACTACAAGGGCGCTATCGCCTATATCCGCGTTGTGGACGGCACTTTTAAACCGGATATGGAGATCCTCTTTTACCAGACCGACAAACGCTACCTTGTAGAAGAGTTGGGCGTCCTTAGGCTTGAGAAGCTTCCACGCAAGCAGCTCGGTGTAGGTGAAGTCGGCTACCTGGTGACCGGGTGCAAGGAAATCCGTGATACTCGAGTCGGTGACACGGTCATGGCGTTTCGCAAAGGCGCCGGCAATATGCCCACACCGCTGCCGGGATATAAAGAACCGAAATCCATGGTCTTCTCGGGAATGTTCCCGGCGGATCATGAGCAATATGAGAACCTGCGGGACGCGCTGGATCGTCTGGCACTGAACGACGCCTCCCTGCGGTATGATGCAGAAAGCTCAACGGCGCTTGGCTTCGGCTTCCGTTGCGGTTTCCTGGGCCTGCTGCACATGGAAATTATACAGGAACGATTGGAACGAGAATTCGATCTGAACCTGGTCAGCACGGTTCCCAGTGTGCGATTCAAGGTTGTGCATACGGACGGCAAGGAAGAATGGTTGTCCAACCCGGTCGATTTTCCCGATCCGGGTATGATTGATCATATCGAAGAACCGATTGTACGTGGACAGGTAATCACCCCAGACGAGTATGTCGGGCCGGTGATGAAGTTGGCGAGAGAACGTCGTGGTCAGTTTGTCAGCCAGGAATACATCGAGACAACACGAGTGAACCTGACCTATGATTTCCCGCTGGCCGAAGTTGTCTTCGATTTTTATGACCGCCTGAAAAGCCAGACACGCGGTTACGCATCGTTTGACTACGAGTTTGTTCGCTACGAACCAGCCCAGCTATCGCGTCTCGACATCCTGATCAACGGTGACCCGGTGGATGCGTTGTCCATGATCGTCCATGAGGACAAAGCTTATGAATGGGGCCGGAAGGTTGTTGACAAGCTGAAAGACCTGATCCCACGGCAGATGTTTGAAGTAGCGATCCAAGCTGCGGTCAACACACGAGTTATCGCGAGAAGTACCGTAAAAGCGCTACGTAAAAATGTTACAGCCAAATGTTACGGCGGTGATATTACGCGTAAACGGAAGCTGCTTGAGAAGCAGAAAGAGGGTAAAAAACGGATGAAGCGCCTGGGATCGGTTGAGGTTCCGCAAGAGGCGTTTCTGGCGGTGTTAAAGGTAGACTCATGAGCAAACAACAGAAGAATGCCCCACAGCACGACTCCTCCCCCTCACCGGAATCAGTCCCTGCTGAACCAATTGAAGACCTGAACGCGTTGCAGAAATTCCTGCACTGGCGACAGGAGCAGAAGAGGAAACGTGAAGAGCTGCGTCGTAAACGTGGTTGGTTACTGGACTGGGTGTATACGATTGTTGAAGTCGTCCTGATTGTAACATTCATCCGTGTTGTTGTTGCTGAAGCGTTCCGTATCCCCTCCGGTTCCATGGAAAACACCCTGCTGGTCGGGGACTTCCTGCTGGCGAACAAGTTTAAATATGGCGTCCGCACACCGGACTGGGTTGGCATTCCTTATACGAATATTGGCTTTGAAACTCCCTATTTTCGTGTTCCTTCCATCTGGAATCCTGAACCCGGCGATGTGATCATCTTCCGTTACCCGGTGAACCAGAGGTTAAACTATATCAAGCGTTGTGTCGCCACCGAAGGGCAGGTGGTAGAAGTGAAAAACAAGACCCTGTATATCGACGGTGAAGAATCACCGCTGCCGCCGAAAGGGAAATGGGGGCCGCCACGTTCCACGCCACCTCCAAACGAATTGCTTGAAGGCTGGGAAATCGGACGAGCGTCCGGCTCATTCCATTACGGGCCAGTGACTGTCCCCGAAGCGACATTTGTCCTCATGGATACCGGTATCGCCGAAGCGGTCGCGGTGGGCGGGCAGACTCTCGAAATCGAGGGCAGTCGCTTGATTGTTGACGGTCAGGTCATCCCCACACCGGAATATGCCGAGATTTTCAGTTTCGCTTTCCCGGACATGCACAATGGCGATCCGGAAACGGTAGCCAGGATGATGCAGTTCCTGCAAACCTGCCCCTTCCCCATGTATCGGGGAAGCCGTTACAATTACGGCCCTATCCGCGTCCCGGAAGGCCACCTGTTCATGATGGGTGATAACCGTGACAATTCAGCGGACAGCAGGTACTGGGGATTCCTCCCGAAAAAGCTGGTGCTCGGGGAAGCCATGATCCTGTATTTCTCATTCAACAACAAGGCAGCCAAAATCTGGCAGATCGTCCGCTGGAACCGTCTGCTGCATATCATTCATTAGTCCGTTTTGGTTGGATCAAGATTGAATTTACAGGATGCGAAGGATGAGAAGGATGTGCAGGATTAAGACTTTCTCTTTTTTACTTGATGTTAGCACAATTATGATACATCCTTTATATCCTTAATATCCTGTTAATCCTGTACATTGTAACAAATATTGCGTGGCCCGGCGTGCTTGCACCCGGGCTGCTTTTTCTCAATAAAGGCGCTCACCTCGACTGTTTTCAACATTTTCTTTTGGCTGAAAATGTATCCTATTGGCCCCGCCGGCTTGAAGCATGCCGTAGCGAAGCGAAGGCGGCTGCCCGGCGGGGTTTATTATAAATTGTATCAAGAAGTTAGTCCGCTTGCTTGCATCGTTTTCCCGATTCACTAGGGCCATCCGACTGTATTCCCCGGCCAGGCATGGCCGGGCTACAGGTGGCTTGCACGAAAAGGGGACGGGATCCTTTTCCCCACGTCCTGTGCCGGACACTCCCGCTGACCTTGCGGAAAAGGAAACTGTACCCTTTTCGCAGTGATAAAACCTGATCGCATTGGACAGAAAAGAGCGTTACACTTTGTCACAGGCAAAAGGGTACAGTCACCTTTTCGATTACCTGAATCACGAAGTATCTCACCTCCGCGCAACGAAAAGGAAACAGTCCCCTTTTGCTGCAGATGTGTAGCTTGGCCCCACCGCTTGAAGCGTGTGTCCGGTATTGGCCCCGCCGGCTTGAAGCGAGCCGTAGCGAAGCGAAGGCTGCTGTCCGGCGGGGTCTATTTTAATTTATTCAAGAAGTTAGTCCGCTTGTTTGTGTCGTTTCCCGATCCACTCCTGGCTTCCTCACCTATTCCAACATGAACAGAGTATTCATGAATCAGGCATAGCGGAAACAATCTCATCTGCGACTCGGGCCACACGACCACACGACAGCTTTTCCCGGCCAGGCATGGCCGGGCTACAGGTGGCTTGCACGAAAAGGGGACGGGATCCTTTTCCCCACGTCCTGTGCCGGACACTCCAGCTGACCTTGCGGAAAAGGAAACAGTCCCCTTTTGCTGCAAGTTGGTCTCGTCCAGATGCGCTCCTGAATTCAGCTTGTAGTGTGGTCTTCGTTGCGGATTCCGGGTTCAGATAGAATGGAAACATTGTCACTTGCGGATCTGGCCACCCGACCTTTTTTACGTTTTTTACATTCTTTACTTTTTTCACCTATTTCACTGCCCACTTTTTTCACTTCAGAAGCAATACCTTCCTGACTTGTGACCAGTGGCCGCTTTGGGCGCGAACGAAATAGGTTCCGGAAGGCGCGTTGGCTTCCCAACCGATCCGATGCCAGCCGGGAGTCAGCTCCCCACGGTGCAATCTTGTTACCTGTCGTCCCAGCACATCGAACACGTCAACATCCACAAGCCCACGTTCCGGCACACTCACAATCACCGCCATGCGCGCATTGAACGGGTTCGGGTACGGAGCGCTGAGATCCCACGTTTCCGGCAATCCTTCCTTCGCGGTTTCCGACACCCCGGTCAGGAAAAAGTCAAACATCTGACTGGAGAAACGTCGATGCCCGAAAATATCCTCAGCCACCACACGCCAGCGATAGGTCTCTTCCCATTCAAACTGGGATTCATCCACGGTGAAGAAAGTATCCATCCCGACAGGGTAGGTAATGGGGTCATCAAACTGGGCTATGGGCGCCAGTTCCAGCGTATAACTGACCGTATCCCCGATGGTAAAATCCAGGGCACGGCTCCAGGTAAACGTAACCGGCGTCTCAAGGATCAACTCATCCTCTTGCGGCGATAGCAGGTTAAAGATACGTGGGGGCAAGCCTTCACTGGTGACACGAAGTTCACGGACTTCACTGGTATCCATCAACCAGACATCATCGTAGGCGATCACGCGCCAGTAATAGGTGTTCTCGTAGTCAAACCAGCTCACAACACGGCTTGGCTGGGGAATGAAATAGTATTGATCCGGATCGGTGAACTCCTCATCCAGCGACAATTCGAGGATATAATGAATGGTATCATCCGGATTGGGATCTGTGGCTTCTTCCCAGGTGAAACGTATCGGAAGGGTATCATTAATTGCGCCATCATTCGGATGATTCAATACCGGTCCAACAGGATTTCGAAAATTCGTAAAGGGAGTTGAAGAGAAAGGGATAACATCAAGAAGTGTACTGACCGTATCTCCCAATCCGCCGGGATTTTGATTCGCCTGATAAGGACCGGATGGATGGCCCCAGTAGTTGTTTGTCACATTCATAACGGTTTCCAGAGTATCCTCAATATAGAAACCTGCTGCTCTAGGTCGATTACCGTAAATATCATTATGATAGGCCATAAGTTGAGAATAGCCCCGTGCATCAATAGCGCCAAAATATTGATACTGTGGTTCTTCTTCTTCCCTTAGGTTACCTATTATCAGATTATTATATGATTCTACGTGTGGTTCATAATCATTGACCTGTTTTACCACATAAGCTCCGGCACTCCTTGATTTATTATTTTTTATAATATTATCATAAACCAATGAAGTAGAGCCAAGTACTGCAGCACCACCAGTAGAATATGAAACATTATTATAGAAGTTATTTTTATATATTTCATAATATGCAGCACTATCTATTACTACTAACCCTCCACCAAGACCTGTATTAACTTCTGCACCCTCATCTGCTAGGTTAAATGCAATATAATTACTTTCTATCCATACAGAATCCATTCCTGATATAAATATACCTCCTCCAAAAGTAGAACGATTATTTACTATTACATTTTCCTTTATCGTTGCCTTTTGACCTTCCCATCCAAGATTAATTGCTCCACCAAATGTCAATCCTCTGTTTTCTTTAAACACATTATCATTGACAATACTGGTTGAGTTTACTCCTGTTATTCCACCAGCGATCCAACCCGATATATTTTGTGCAAAAACACAGTTCTTGATTTCATTATAGCCACAGGAATGATGCATCGCCCCCCCACTGTAGCCTGCCATGTTTTGTGAAAATTGACAATTATTCACCGTAACAGAGCTACTATCTGTATAAATAGCACCACCGCACTCTGCATAATTACTGGTAAATATACAGTTCTTAAGTAATAGTTCTGATTGATTTGCGCGAATTGCCCCGCCAAACTCCTGTTCATCCGCCAAGTATCCATTTCCAAAAAGTATGCCTTCTATGCTTACCCGAATGTCAGGACCAACAATATCCAGAATACGTGAATTCGTTAAGGCAATCAGTTGGGTCTCGTGAATCTCCGAGCTGTCATGTGTGAATACATAAGTACCGAAGAGGCTGAGATCATGATCAATGATTATGCTCTCATTGTAATCACCCGGGTATACCAATACGGTATCGCCTACTTGTGAAGAATTAAAAGCATCTGCAATAGTATTATACTCACCGGGCACACGTAATATGGCAGCATTACCACATACGACAACTATTAAAACTAAAACTACCATTATGGATAAAATACATGCTTCCTTCATAACAGAAACTCCTGTATAAATGAAAGAATGTGTTATCAACTGAAGACTGACAACACATTCTTCTTTATCTACCTATAAATAAAGAATTTACCTGATCAGATCAATCTGGATACACAACCGTCTTAAAAATACAGATACCATTGGATCCATCATCCACATGATGCGCTATTGTATTGTTATTGTCGCTCTGTGTATTCCATAGTAAATTTCCCCAATTTCGATACTCATATGTTGCTGACCTAAGAAAAATCCAACAATCATCAACTCCATTATGAGTAACCAAAACAGATGCGCTGATACTTCCGGTCAGGTTACGAGCATCCACATGGGATGTTGCCGGATCCCTTCCATCAGAAGCAGTACAAGTGTAATTGTAAGTCACTGCATCTCCGGCAGTAAATTCATTATAATAAATAACTTCTGCAATGATATTTGTTACCATTGCCAAGGAAATAAGCAATACTAATGCAAGCAGTGGTTTCCTCATCCTTCTCATGTCACTCTCCTTTATCCTTTATTGCATGCACCGTATCTCATTTTTTGAGATTGGAAACGACGCATGCTTTCTATACAGTCCTTCATCCTGAAATAGAAACAGGATGACATCGTTGTTTCATTATCAAAATACTACCCCCCCCCCCCATGCAAAGTCAAGATCTCCGCACATATATTCGAAGAAATGCTCAGGACTCTTCGAGTATCAGGTATCCTTTCCCTGCTCGATGTGTAGCTGTAGCGTTTTGAGGAAAGCCAAGTGTCGCACTGTTAGCCCCGCCGCTTGAAGTGTGTGTCCGTTATTGGCCCCGCCGGCTTGAAGCGAGCCGTAGCGAAGCGAAGGCGGCTGCCCGGCGGGGTCTATTCTAAATTCTATCAAGAAGTTAGTCCGCTTGTTTGTAGAATCCCGAGGCGCTCTTGTGCTGCGTCAAGCGTGGAAATGACTACGAATGTTGACGATTGTATCAGAGTGGAAGGAGCATCATCTGCGTCTCGGGCCACACGACAGCTTTTCCCGGCCAGGCATGGCCGGGCTACAGGTGGCTTGCACGAAAAGGGGACGGGATCCTTTTCCCCACGTCCTGTGCCGGACACTCCCGCTGACCTTGCGGAAAAGGAAACTGTACCCTTTTCGCAGTGATAAACCTGATCGCATGGGACAGAAAAGAGTGTTGTACTTCTTGACAGGCAAAAGGGTACAGTCACCTTTTCGATTACCTGAATCACGAAGTATCTCACCGCCGCGCAACGAAAAGGAAACAGTCCCCTTTTGCTGCAGATGTGTAGCTTGGCCCCGCCGGCTTGAAGCGAGCCGTAGCGAAGCAAAGGCGGCTGCCCGGCGGGGTCTATTCTAAATTCTATCAAGAAGTTAGTCCGCTTGTTTGTAGAATCCCGAGGCGCTCTTGTGCTGCGTCAAGCGTGGAAATGACTACGAATGTTGACAATTGTACCAGAGTGGAAGGAGCATCATCTGCGACTCGGGCCACACGACCACACGACAGCTTTTCCCGGTCAGGCATGGCCGGGCTACAGGTGGCTTGCACGAAAAGGGGACGGGATCCTTTTCCCCACGTCCTGTGCCAGACACTCCCGCTGACCTTGCGGAAAAGGAAACTGTACCCTTTTCGCAGTGATAAAACCTGATCGCATTGGACAGAAAAGAGCGTTACACTTTGTCACAGGCAAAAGGGTACAGCCACCTTTTCGATTACCTGCATCACGAAGTATCTCACCTCCGCGCAACGAAAAGGAAACAGTCCCCTTTTGCTGCAAGTTGGTCTCGTCCAGATGCGCTCCTGGATTTGGCTTGTCATGTGGTATTCGCAACGTATTCCGTGTTCAGATAGAATGGAAACATTGTCACTTGCGGATCTGGCCACCCGACCTTTTTTACGTTTTTTACCTTCTTTACTTTTTTCACCTATTTCACTGCCCACTTTTTTCACTTCAGGTCTCCTTTTCGCAGTGATAAAACCTGATCGCTTTGGACAGAAAAGAGTGTTGTGCTTCTTCACAGGCAAAAGGGTACAGCCACCTTTTCGATTACCTGCATCACAAAGTATCTCACCTCCGCGCAACGAAAAGGAAACAGTCCCCTTTTGCTGAAGACGGGTGGCCCGATTTTACCTTGCGATGATGTGGATACCTTTGTTACACGTGGCATGGGAACAGAGCTTTCACTCTCTTCAGAAACTGATAGGCAAAGTCGGGAATGTGACAGGTTCTCGGGTATTCTGGATCAAGAATTCAAAGGAAGAGATGGATGGGCAGGACAACTACAGTGCCTGGGTATTTCCTGAGATTAATCATAACAGTAACAATGGCTATCCTTTATATCCTTGCTATCCTGTTTATCCTGTGAACTGTTGAACCCTTCGGCCGCGCTGGTGGAAATGACAGTGAACGACATGTCATTCGAAGCTCAGTATCGTAATCGCTGCACATATTAAACCTCCTCCGACCTCCAGCGTCATCAAGGGGAAGCTGAACTTGGGTGATACCTGGAAGGAGCATCATGCAGAGCCTAAAGCAGGCAAGTCTGCTTGTATTCTGTGCAGCCATTGGATCCCTTGCCCTTATCGGTTGCAGGGGCGGGGCGCTGGATGGCTTATGGTTGTCATCGCCGTTGGTGATTGATGGTGATTTTGACGATTGGGAAGTATACCCCCGTGTTGTTTTTGAGAAGTACAGCACATCCGTAAGCCTGGTAAACAGTGACGACACTGTCTACGTACTGGTATTGCAGAAGTTGGATGGCAAGGCAGGCATGCCCGGTGTCAACTTCTGGGTCAACGAAAATGGCAAGCACAAGAAGACCATGAAGCTGCAATATCGCGGTGAGCAGTTGGGCCGTGACGGCAATGATCGTGGTGGACGTCCCGACGGCGGCCCCGGCGGTCAGGGTGGTCCCGGTGGAGATCGCCCCTTTGGCGGCAACATGGCTCCCGGTGATACCAGCAAACCACGTTTTCAAATGCCGGAAGGTGATAATGTCTGGAACATGATCGTTTGTCAGTACGCAGGTTCCGGCCAGCCTGACCTTTTGGCGGCCGACGGTTCCGATGGTCCCCGCGCTGCATGCGCCCGTCTTGAGAATGACCGTATCGCCTATGAACTGGCCATTCCGTTGAACAGAAATCCGAATCATTTCTGCCTTGATGTCGCGCCCGGTGAGAAGCTCAGCGTGGGGCTCGAGCTTACCGCAACCGGCAGCGGGGATCGAGAAGGCGGTCCCGGCGGCGGTGGTCCCGGTGGTGGCCCCGGTGGAGGTGGTCCCGGTGGTGGTGGCCCTCCTGGCGGTGGCATGGGAGGTGGCGGTATGGGTGGCGGCGGCATGGGCGGAAGAGGAGGTCCTGGTGGAGGCGGCCCGGGCGGTGGGCCTGGAAGTAGCCCCGGTGGTGGTCAACGCCAATCAAAAGTGGAATGGTTGGATGTATTCCTGGCAACAAATCCAGCACTGGTGGACTGATTCACATGATCGATGCGTTACCGGGTGATCACGCGCACGTAGTGGTCACCCGGCAGCCGTTTTACCAATCCTTTCAATTCCATGCTGAGAAGTAAAACGCCTAGGCGTGATGTGTCCAGGTTGATCATCGCAGACAGTTTGTCCGCATGGATTTTTTCGACCGGATCAAGTGTGGTATAAATCAGTTCTTCTTCCTTGTCCAGTCCGGTGGGTGTTGCATCCAGATTCAGCTCTTCCTGCCCTGTCGCCAGATCCAGCCCGACCATGGGCGCAACGACCTCCAGTACATCACCCGCATGACGAGCAATGTGCGCCCCTTGTTTGAGCAGGTGATTGGTTCCGGCATATCCCGGCGATAACGGATGCCCGGGGCAGGCGAACACTTCACGGTTTTCCTGCAAGGCATACGCAGCCGTGATCAAGGCCCCACTTCGTTGTGCAGCTTTCACAACAACTGTCGCCGTACTCATCCAGGCAATGATACGATTTCGCATGGGGAAGTGTTTGGCTTCCGGTCCTGCGCCCAGGAACAGCTCGCTTACCACAGTCCCTTCGCGGATAATCTGGTCACGCAACTTCTTGTGCTGAGGTGGGTAAACCACATCCACTCCACAGCCCAGAACCGCAACCGTATGTCCGCCCTCCTGCATCGAGCCACGGTGTGCTGCGGCATCGATGCCATATGCCATACCGGAAATCGTCGTCAGTCCTGCCTTAACCAGCCCGGCGCCGATCTGATGCGCCAGTTCCTTGCTGGGATCATCCGCCTTTCGACTGCCGACCATAGCCACGGTACGATCATCGGCAGGTAAAGGATTGCCCCAGGCATAGAGGATAGCTGGCGGTGAGAAGGCTTGCGACAGAAGAGTCGGGTACCCCTTTTCGCCTGCCACAAGAATATTCACGCCGAGCTTCTTCGCAATCTCGAGCTGACGATACCCGAACCCGTTGGAAAGCGCTGCTCGGAATGTCTGTATCGTTTCGGCTTTGAGTTCACCGATGTGTTGCAGCGTTGAATCATCTGCCGCTACGATTCCACGTGCGGAATCAAATACTTCCGAGATTTTCCATGCCGTCTGGCTGCCAAGTTCTTTGGCACGTAACAGAGCCAATAACACCGCTTTCTCTTCTTCGAGCGTAGCAGCATCGTTTTGAACATCCAGTAACGCCAACCCCGGCCAATAGCGTGGGCCAATAGCGTCCCTACCAGTCGTTCTCGGAAGGTGTGTCATCAGCTTCTCGTATCATTTGTTCGAACAGACGCAATAATTCCGGAATATTCTCTCGTGCTGCCGCTGAGAAGCGGAGCTGCTCTTTGTCCCAGTGCTCGCCGCCCAGATCAGAACGTGACCGGACAACCACACGTGGTTTTTCCAGCAATGCGGGATTAAACGCGCCCAATTCGTCCAGCAAGGTCGTCAGCGTGTCGTCCGGCTTCTCATCCAGTGAGTCAACCAGGACTGCCAAGGCGCGAGTGCGTTCGATATGACGCAGGAACTGATGCCCCAGCCCCTTCCCTTCCGATGCGCCTTCGATCAGACCGGGAATATCAGCCACGACAAAGTTGCGCCAGCCCTGGCCTTTTACCATTCCAAGATGGGGCGTGAGTGTCGTGAATGGATAGTTTGCAATCTCGGGACGCGCGGCGCTGATGACAGACAACAGGGTAGATTTTCCCACATTGGGCAAGCCAACCAGTCCGATGTCTGCGATCAGCTTCAGTTCCAGCCGCAGGATCTTCTTCTGGCCCTCTCCGCCCTGGGTGGATTTACGCGGGGCGCGAATCTGAGGAGTGGCAAAGTGCGAATTCCCTTTCCCACCATGCCCGCCCTTCGCGACAATTTCTTCCTGCGCATGCTCAGTCAGGTCTGCGACCTGTTCCCCGGTTTCGTCATCAAACACCAGCGTGCCTGGTGGAACACGGATGATCAGGTCTTCGCCGCCACGTCCGGTCTTCTTCGCACCAGCGCCGTGACGCCCGTTTGAGGCTTTAATCTGGGGCATGGTACGCAGATCCAGCAGGGTCGCCAGTCCTTCGTCCACACGTAGAATTACATGGCCCCCACGGCCGCCGTCGCCGCCGTCAGGCCCGCCTTTGGGTACAAACTTCTCACGCCGGAACGAGGTCACCCCGTTGCCGCCGTCACCCGCCTGCACCTCTATAGTCAGTCGATCTAGAAACATGCTGAAAAGTAAAGGATTCCCATGCTCCGGGCAATAGAAAATCTGATTTTTATTGCTAAAATGTGCAGTCTCTCTACTCACATCCTTCCAGCAATTTCAGCATCTTGTCATGCAGGGGCTTGCAACTGGCGGTCAGGACACCGTTGTTCTCAACCAGGCGGGTGCCATGCGTGAAATCAAACGCTTTCCCGTCCAGGTCCGTAGAAATGCCCCCGGCTTCACGTACGATCAGCGAACCGGCCGCGTGATCCCAAACCATATTCGGTCCAAATTTTGGATGCGGTTCACGGACATACACATGCGCTTCTCCTGTGGCTACAGCAACGTATTTCGCCATGCTGTCCAGAGGCAGGAAAGACGCCTGCAAACCCGCTTCTTTCAACTCATCCGGCCCGACCCCGCGACCATGCGCACGTGATCCGACAACCCTGATCTCTTCCGGCATATCCGGCGAAGTCTGCAACCGTGACCAGGGAGCGTCCGGACGCAAATCACGCACCCATGCGCCCTGTCCTTTGGCCGCCATGAACAGTTTTCCGGACGTCCTGGGGAGCAATTCCTCCCCACCTGGCACCGCCAGCCATGCCTGATCCAGCTCACCATCGGTCGCACGCGCTACACCAATCGCATACGCCAGCCCCTTGAGAAATCCCTTGGTGCCATCAATCGGATCGACAAACCAGCGACGTTTATGCTTAGGATCGCCACGATGACCGATACGATGATTCAGTTCATCCAATGAAAAAGATTCCCCGGCAACCTTATGAATCAGGCCACTAATCCGGATCAGGCGTTCGTCATCATCATAGACCAGCGCCTCTTCCTCGGCGATGACACATTCTTCAGCCGCCACCTGGATCAGGGCTCCGAGGATGATGGCTTGAGACGTGAGATCCGCAATCGTCACCGGAGTTTTGTCCTCCTTGGACCAGGCATCTTCACGGCGAGCGTCCAACTGGACAAGGTGCGTAGCTTCCGCAGCCTGCAAAACCGCTTGCGTGATCGCAGGATTCGGATCAGTAAAAACAGTGTTCTCTATCATAAAACTTCCTTTCTTGGACTGCCTTATGGTACGGTTTCTAAGCAACGAAGGACACTGCCCTGCGAGGCGTACTCATTTTCTGCATCATTCTTCACACGCACATATGATATCCCTGCCCTCATTGCCTGTTGAACAAATGATACCTATATTGCAGCGTTGTTGAAGCTATTCATCCCGCAAATGGGGCGGGACAGGTATCCTGAAACGAATTTGTTCCCGTGGATTTGGAACCGAGAATCACTGCTCCGCAGACTGTACCCGGCGACATCGAGCTGGATCGTTCGCTGAGGCCGCAGTCGTTTGAGCATTTCATTGGTCAGAAGAAGCTGAAGAGCAATCTGGAAGTGTTCGTCACCGCAGCTCGTCAGCGTGGCGAAGCGCTGGACCACACGTTGTTCTACGGCCCTCCCGGTTTGGGTAAAACCACTCTCGCCGGCATCATCTCCAATGAACTCGGGGTGCATATGCACGCCACCAGCGGCCCCGTGCTGGAAAAAGCCGCGGACCTTGCGGGACTGCTGACCAATTTGGAAGAAAACGACGTCCTTTTCATTGATGAGATCCACCGCCTGAACAAGGTCGTCGAGGAGTACCTGTACCCGGCGATGGAAGACTACCGTCTGGACATCCTGATCGACAGCGGTCCGGCGGCACGTACAGTCCAGATCAATCTTCCTCCGTTCACATTGGTTGGCGCAACCACTCGCGCAGGATTACTCACTTCCCCCCTGCGCGCACGTTTCGGTATCACGTCCCGTTTCGACTATTACCACGCTTCCGAGATTGAGACCATCGTCAACGCCAACGCCGGAAAGTTACAGGTCACGCTCGGCGATGGCGCTTCCGGTGAGATCGCACGCCGCAGTCGTGGCACTCCCCGTGTCGCCAACCGTCTCCTGAGAAGACTGCGTGACTTTGCCGAAGTGGAAGGCCAGGGCGTGGTTACCGATGCGCTCGCACGTAATTCGCTGGAACGGCTCGAGATTGACGAACGTGGGCTGGATGACATGGACAAACGTATTCTCGAGGCGATTATCGTGAAATATCGTGGCGGTCCGGTAGGACTCTCAACCGTCGCTGTCACTGTCGGTGAAGATGCGGGTACGATCGAGGAACTCTACGAACCCTACCTGATCCAACAGGGCATGCTGGAACGCACCCAGCGTGGACGTGTTGCCACTCCACTCGCCTTTGAGATCCTGGGCCATACTCCCGGCTCACCCAACGCAAATATGCAGACCTCATTTTTGTAGTCGAACAATTTCCATTGATACCCATGTGACATCTCTCGGTTCCTCACTGTCTTTGATGGTTTAAAAATCGCTTTGCGAAGAATGGATAAACAGACGAAAAATGTGACTATTTCCCTTTCGCGCATTCGAATACAGAACAGTCAAACCAGTATTGAGGAAAATGCCGGGACAGCTACCTTTTCGCAACATGTTTTCTCAGAAATCAACAATCCGATACATCTTCGCTGCGAAAAGTGTGGCAGTCCCCATTTTCTGTCAGATATTTCCCTGTATAATCCTTCATCAAATTTACCCGTGCATCCTTGAAGGAAACAGACTTCCAATTCCCTTAGTTACGAACTCAGCGAAACAGAAATTGCCTTGATCCGGAAATCCGATTCCTGAAAATCTGGTTCATTTTTTCACAAGTCAACCACTTAAATATCAATAACTTCTCAACAGCATCGGGAAAATCCCTAGCCCACTGCAAGGCATTTTCCCACCACGACACACCCAAGAAACACTATTCAATCCATTTCCATTAGAAAACAGCACCCGTTTTACCCGGTCCGATCAGGGTACTTTCACCGAGATTTCAGGTGCTCCCCGATTGTTTTTATTACAGTTAGTGTTTATCATCCAACGTCAAAACCACGGGTACTACTACCTGTTTCAGATTTTGTACATACTTCAAGCGGGATGGACAGTCTATCCTGCACTACCATGGGAAGGGAGAGTTCTCCATGTTGGACACGGGCCATGTTGGTTTTATGCTGGTCGCCACCAGT
This sequence comes from bacterium, assembly GCA_963669175.1. GTDB lineage: Bacteria > Electryoneota > Electryoneia > Electryoneales > Electryoneaceae. The sequence continues at coordinate 1,932,982 of OY769902.1, read as the reverse complement.
CTGGTGATGTTGATGACACCGGGTCTGGCCTTTTTCTATGGCGGACTGGTTGGTCGCAAGAACGTGTTGACCATTATGACCCAGAGTTTTGTTTCCCTGGGCATTACAACCATCGTCTGGTTTGCCTTTGGCTACTCGATGTGCTTCAGTGGCGATGCAGCCAGTGGTACGGATTTCCTGGGCATTGTTGGTAACTTTGACAAGGCATTCCTGCACGGTGTCGATCTGAACACCATGTCTGGCGACATTCCGGAATACTTGTTCTTTGCTTACCAGATGATGTTCGCGATCATTACCCCCGCGCTGATTACCGGCGCCTTCTCGAACCGGGTTCGTTTCCCGGCTTACCTGATGTTCCTTATTGCCTGGCTCGTATTTGTATACTTCCCCTTCGTCCACATGGTATGGGGCGGTGGCATCCTGGCGCAGTGGGGCGTTCTTGACTTCGCCGGTGGTATTGCCGTGCATAACACAGCCGGTATGGCCGCATTGGCATCCGTGCTCTTTGTCGGTGGTCGTCTGAAGGAAGACAGCGAACCGCACAGCATTCCGCTGGTCGCCCTTGGCACCGGTCTTCTGTGGTTCGGTTGGTACGGTTTCAACGCCGGTAGCGAGCTTCGTGTTGACCAGGTCACCGTGACTGCGTTCATCAATACCGACATCGCCGCATCCTGCGCAGCCGTAACCTGGATGATCCTCGAGTGGTCCCTGGTCAAGAAGCCGAAGTTTGTCGGCCTTCTTACCGGTGCTGTCGCCGGTCTGGCCACGATTACCCCGGCTGCCGGTTTTGTCACACCGACCTCCGCAGCGATCATCGGTATCGTCGCCGGTCTGGTCTGCTACGGCGCGGTGAATCTGAAGAACAAGCTTCGCTGGGACGATGCGTTGGATGTATGGGGCGTCCACGGTGTTGGCGGTATGATTGGTGTGATCATGCTCGGCGTTTTCGCTTCTACAGCGGTCAACAGCCAGGCTGGTCTGCTTGAGGGTGACGGCGGCTTCTTTGTAAAGCAGCTTGTCGCGATCATCGTTTCGTCCGTGTATGCCTTTGTCTTCACCTATGGCATGTTGTGGATCATTAACAAGATCACCAAGGTCCGCACCAGTGAAATCGAAGAAGCGACACTCGATGAAGCCGTTCATGGTGAACGCGCTTACCAGAGCGAACGTGGTGATTTAGGCTGATGTTTGCAGGGGAAGTCGCTCTCATTATTTGAGGCGGCTTCCCTGTATTTTTATACGCAAGCTGGCTCCTTTATTGGAGTTTCCGAGCTTGAACACTACCTTGTTTCGATGTTGAACGAAAAGTGACCATCATATGGGGAGGAAGCACCTGATGTTCAAGAAATTGCTGGTTGCAGGCGTGATCGCGGCATTGTGCGCAATGCCACTGTTTGCACAGGATCTTACGATTGTTACGGATGAAGCTGTTACGTCCATCAGTGGTTTTGTGGATGCCAGTTACTCCGGCAACTTGAATACCAACGAAAACACATTCGGCCTGGACCAGGCTGAAATTGATGTGGCCCGTCTGATCGGTGATGGCGCCGGCGCGCTGCGTGTCGATGTGGAATGGGTCAAGGTCGGCAACGGCTGGCAACTGGACGCGGAACAGGGGTATATGGACTACCGTATGCCCTTCTGCGGCAAGGTTACCATGCGCATGGGTAAGTGGAATGTGCCGATCGGGTTCGAAGCGCTGGACGCTCCCGACATGTTCCAGTTCTCCCACACCCTGGTCTTCGATCATGGTCTCCCGACCAACGCCACCGGTCTGATGGCCATGGCTGATGTCGGCTACGGCGTCAATCTGACCGCGTATGCCACCAACGGCATGGACATGAACGAAAACAGCAACGAAGCCATGACATATGGCGGCCAGGTTGGCTACAGCATGGGCGAAAAGTTCTTCATTCACCTGTCCTACATCAGCGGCACCGAGGATCAAGACCAGTTGACACTCACCACCATAACCGACATCGATTTCGGTTATTACATCCAGGAAAACTGGATCGTCGGCGGTGAGTACAATATGGGCACCTTTGATAACGGCACAGACGATTTCGGTTGGAACGGCTTCATGGTCATGACTCATTATGATTTCACCGAGATGGTTGGCCTGACAGTACGCTACGGCTCCTTCACTGACAGTGACGCTTATGTCTTTGGCTGGATGGATGCCAATGGTAATCCGGCAGAGCTGACACTCAGCGAACTGACCATCGCCCCGACCTTCTACCTGGGCAACGGCATGGGCGCCCTGATCGAGTACCGGATGGACATGGCCGGTGAAGACTACTTCGACGATGGCGACGATGGCCTGACCAAAAGCAAAAGCACCATCGCTTTTGAGATGACCTATACATTCTAAACTGCCCCCGCGATCCGGTATCTTCCTCCTTGCGGATAAACAAGCTTCCGGATCGCAGATAGAGATACACTACAAGGACGATCCGATTGGGTCGTCCTTGTTTTATTATTCGTTCTGGCAAAAGGAACAACCCTTCTACCTTACAAGCACTTCTGGCTACGCAGTTTGTCAATTCTTTCTTTGCCTTTTCTACATTTTTTACTTACACCTTCTAACCCGAATATTTTACCAATGCAATTTCAGATGTGGTATTTGATGGAATGTCCAGTACAAGAACCACGGCAGTAGTTCCCTGTATTAGCCCACCGTCCAGCGCCGTCTGGTTGGCGCTCACGGTGGGAAAAGAGTGTCCTATTCTTGCCAACCCCGGTAGCGGGTTGCCTACTCAATTCACGCTGTATACCTATAATAATATTCAGGTTACTCCTACCGGAGTAAAAGTGGTGGGATTCATCTCCCCGGGTAGCCGCCAAACAGACGGCGGCTGCCCGGGGCTAATACAGGTTGCCCCTGCCGGGGCGGTTACCGGAACACAGCCTCTATGTGTCAGCAAAACAGCGAATAGACACGCAAAGGGATACCGGAGCAAACTGTACCCTGAAAAATGCTGTACAAATCAGTTGTATTGTGTTGATATAAACTGCATTAAGATGAATATCCATTGAAGAGGGGCCCCAAAATTGGACAGTAGTTTAGTTGATGGTTCCGCCCTACATTGAAGGACCGTAGGTTCTTCGGAAGGAGCGGAAGATGAAGCGATCCCGCAGAAAGTTAACCGCGCAGTTCAAGGCATCGGTAGCGCTTGCTGCCGTCAAGGGTGACAAGACGATTTCAACCAAAACTAGAACCAAAACTAGGGACAGACGGTAGTTTTTTGATACGGATAACATACTCATTTGATTGACGGGGGATCCGATGCCCAAGTGATATAGCTTCTTTGCGCATTTCAGCAGAAAAACTCCCACTGTACCCTTTTCGCATCCAATCCTCATAAGAGTATCGGGATAATGCATAAGCTGCAAACAGGCCCCCAGGCAAATCTCCGTCCCTATTCACTCCATGCTGCGTCGTGTATTGTTGCTTCAACACAGTATCCATCAACCTTATGGACGTCAAATCATCACGTGCGAGTAGGGCCACCCGCCCGACTTCTCAACTTTCAAACTTTGAAACTCAAAAAAGCATGCACAGACTGTAAGAATCTGTGCATGCATATAAATCTATGTTGGGCTGCAAAATAATGTTGCATAGGACAGCAAAACTTCGAGATCCCCGGTTGATCCCCGACTATATCATTCGGGGAGGGGATGACATGATGCGACATTTTTTTTCGAGTACTGCAATATTATCAAGAATCCACTACTTTCTACATTGCTTTCAGCGCATTCCGTGTCCGTTCCAGCAGGGTATCCAGCTCGTCTTTTGTTACGTTCATCGCGGGACGGAAGCGAATGGAGCTGGGGCCGTTCGCCAGGGCCAGGACTTCACGGTCAAACAGGAATTTCCGCATTTTATCGCGTGTCAGTTTGTCCGGCAGCGTAAAGGATACCAGCAGCCCGCGTCCACGTGGATTCGCAACCAGGTCCGGGTATTCCTTTGACAGCTCTCCCAGTCCCTTCAGCAGGTAGTCGCCCATGTCGGTAGCGTTGTTCAGCAGGTTCTCTTCCTGGAAAATTCGGATATACCAGGTAGCGCGTACCATATCGACAAGATTCCCGCCCCAGGTTGACGCGATCCGGCTGGGAGTACGGAACACGTTCTTTTCCACTTCGTCAATACGTGGACCGCAGAAGAAGCCGCAAACCTGCGCTTTCTTACCGAAGACCACCATATCGGGCATCATGTCGAAATGCTCAAACGCCCACCACTGCCCGGTCACGCCCATACCGGTCTGGATCTCATCGAAGATCAACATGGCGTCATGTTTATCCGCCAGATCTCGCAGGGTACGCATGAACTGCGGACGGAAATGATTATCTCCGCCTTCGCATTGTATCGGTTCAATGATAATGGCACAAATATCGCTGCCACGTCGGGCAAATTCAGTCTCGATCTCCTCCACCGCCCAGCGTTCACTGGCAAGTACCCGCTCCTCATCCGGGTTGGCAAAATCGAGGATGACCGGGTTATGAACACGCGGCCAGTCGAACTTCGGGTAATGACGGATCTTCTCTTCCGCGGTGTTGGTCAGGCTCAGCGTATAACCGCTGCGACCATGAAACGCCTGCTTAAAGTGCATGACCTGGTGCCCAACCTCTTTCGTGCGTCCGGCGGTAAAATTCCGCTGCACTTTCCAGTCCATCGCCGCTTTCAGGGCGTTCTCAACTGCCAGAGCGCCACCGGCAATCAGGAAAAGATGCCGATACGCTTCCGGTATGGTAGTGTTCCAGAATGTATCCGTAAATTCAGCCACTTCACGTGTATAAAACATCCAGTTGGCCGGGTTGATCCGAGCCACACTGGCCAGCGCTTCCGCAGCCTCACCATCCGTCAGCCGGGGATGGTTATGCCCCAGCGGATTAGTGGCAAAAAAGCTGGTCATATCCAGGTATTCTTTCCCGGATATGCCATCCTTCAGCCAGCTACCATGGGAATGCTCGTAATCATAGACAAAGGGATACCCCTCCGCCTGAAGATGCTGTTGAACGGTCTGATGGACGTTCTCAAAAGGAATGCGTTCTGCCATGACTCACCCAAGGTTGTACCAAGTCACGTTTTAACGTGATGGTGGGAGTACTTTGAAAGGGTTAAAAATCGACTCAGGATCAAAAGCCTGTTTCAGCGCTCGGAAAACTTCCAGCTCGTCATCACTGAACTGCTGTTTCATGTACCGGTTTTTTGATGCGCCAATCCCGTGCTCACCGCTGATTGTGCCTCCCAGCGCCACAACCGTATGGAAACACTCTTCAAGCGCGTCATGGGCACGTTTTGCCGCGCCCTGGTCCGATTTCTCATACATCACGTTCAAATGCAGGTTGCCATCGCCGGCATGCCCGTACACAGGGATCACCACACCGTATTCTTCGGCGATCTCGCTGCATCGTTCCAGCAAGCCTGCCATATTGCCCAACGGAACCACAACATCTTCGTTGTGCTTTCCATCAGCGATACGGCTCAGGCTGGGCGAGATCAGGCGTCGCAGGTTCCACAACCGTTCACGCTCTGCCGGGTTCTTCGCCGTGTGGACTTCCAGCGCTCCGTAATCGCGCAACACCTCCATGACCCGTTGCGCTTCACGCTTGGCGGTATCCAGTTCGCCATCAGTCTCTACCAGCAACGCAGCGTCCGTGCCCTCCGGGAAGGGATAGGGATCATGCTGACGAATCGCTTCGATCACCGCGCTGTCCATGAATTCACAAACGGACGGCACCAGCTCAGGCAGAAAAGAAGCAATCGCTTCCAGCGCACGATACTGGTCGCTGAAATGCGCCAGTACGGTATAGGTGGCCTTCGGTGCAGGGATCAGACGCAGCCGCGCCTCAACAATGATCCCGAACAGCCCTTCAGAACCGACCAGCATCGGCGTTAGATCATAGGCGGACGGTTTATCCAGCAGTTCCCCGGTATGGCAAATCTCGCCCTGATCATTGACATAGGTAACGCCCAGGACATAATCCTTGGTTGTCCCGTATTTGACGCAACGCAATCCGCCGGCATTCTCGGCCAGGTTACCACCGATGGAGCTGATCTTGTAGCTGGATGGATCCGGCGGATAAGCCAGACGTTCTTTCGCGGCAGCTTCCTTCACTTCCGCCGTGGTCAATCCCGGCTCAACCTGAATCCAGCGTTCATTGGTATTCAGGTTGATAATCCGTTTCATCCGTTCAGTTGAGATGACAATTCCCCCACCCAGCGGGACTGCTCCGGCGCTCATACCGGTACCGGTTCCCCGGGGAATGATTTTCATCTCGTTTTCACGTGCGAACAGGACAGTTTCAACGATATCAGTTGCGTTTTCTGCAAGGACCACCAGGTCCGGATCATGATTGCCCGGAGGAGCGGTATAGCTGGCATCAACCGCGTACACCATGCGGTCCTCCAACCGATCCAGAACCTTGTGGTCTCCTATCGCTTTTTTAAGCTTGCGATAGGGATCTTTGGTCCCACCGAACAACCCCACGAAACCTCCTGCAAGAGTCTGTTATCTGCGAGAAACGGTGACAAACCGGCAGTGGCAAGTCCCGCATAGCATCAAAGCCACTGAATAGTGAATGTGCATGTTTGAGGAAGGAGAAGGCAAGAGAAAAGTAGCATCCCACACAGGGAGCAAAGAAAAATGGTCCTATTGGCTGGTCAGGTCAACGACAATCGAACGTGGTGTATCACCCGGTTGCAGCACGACTTCTTCTTCATGCACCGGGAAGTCAGGATGTTCAAAACGGAGTATGTGTTTTCCAAACGGTAAAAGAAGACGTTTATATATCGGCGTGGTCTCAAGCGGTTCACCGTCAAGGAATACTCTCGCCCAGGGAGTCGCATTAATGAAAGATATTTCGCCCACCATTTTCATCAGATCAATCGTCTGTCGCAGAGTGTCATCCGGTTCAACTGTAAATGTTCTGGTCAACGGCGGCAGATCAGGATTGGAAAATGTCAGCAGCACTTCGCCGGCATCTACCGGAATGATATTATCCGTAGGCGTCTGCACAATGAAGTTTCCGTCAGCATCATAAACATTGGCCCAGGGCGTAACATGCAGCGACAAATAAGCAGTGCCTGTAACCGGTGGAATCGCTACTTCCGGCGCATCAACTACCGCATCATTGCCGGTTTCCCGTCTCGAATCCGTTTCACTACCCTGAGCAGCAGTTTTATCTGGTTGCCTAGCGGGATTCTGTACCGGCTCTTCAATGGGACGCTCAACCGGACGAGTTGCCGGTGCAGTATCATCTTGCTGAGGTCTGCTTTCCTGGCTATCAGGTTGAACCGCCTGTGAAGTATCCGGAGTTGTTACTTCAGTAAGCATACTGTCAACAGGAGTCTCATTAATGATAATCTCGTCTGGCGTGGTAGCATGCTGGATCAGGAGATATACCAGAATGCTGGCAGTAACCATGACAATAGCGGACAGAATGACCCATGTCCGGGACAATTGCCGACGGGGTCTGGGTTGAATAAGCGATTCAGAGTCTTTAGCCCCCGTTGTCCTGACCTTGGAACCTTCCGGTTCCACATCAACCCAACCGCGCTCAACCTGGTATTTCTCAGCCAACGGCGCGATCTCTTTCAAAGCTTCTTCTGCACTGGTAAAACGTCGGTCCGGCTTCTTCTCCAGCAACTTGAACAACAGGCGTTGCATTTCCGGATTGATGCCGTCCAGAGGCTGCGGCTTCAGGCTGATAATCCTGTTCAGGGTCTCAGACATGTTGTCTGCGAGGTAGGGATTAACCCCGGTCATCAGCTCATACAGGGTCACCCCTAACGAAAACAGGTCACTACGCGGCCCGGCTGGACTGCCGGAGATCACTTCCGGCGCGATATAGGCGGGCGTACCGATGACCATTCCCTGCATGGTCAACGAAGGCGATCCTTCGAACTGGGCAAGTCCGAAATCGGTGATTTTTATCTGCCCGGTATGCCCCACCATCAGGTTTCCAGGCTTGATATCACGGTGGACGATCCCTTCGCGGTGCGCCACTTTCAGACCTTCCAGCACATCAACCGCAACAGCGACCGCTTCACGTTCAGTCAGTGTTCCCAGTTGCTTCAGACGATCTGCGAGTGATCCACCAGATACAAATTCTGTGACCAGGTGAACGGACTCAGGGGAGGCTTGATAATCGTATATATGGACAATATTCTTGTGTTTAATGCGAGCGAGTGCCTTCGCCTCCCGTTCAAAACGGGCGCGCAGGTCGTCATCATCAGCAAGTTGTGGGTGCAGGCGTTTGATGAGAACTGTACGATCCAGTGAAGCCTGGTATCCCTCAAAAACTGATGTAACGGAGGAACGCGACAGCTCTCGGACGATTTCGAAATCGCCTATTTTTCCTCTGTCTTCCACTCGTTTAACCGGTAATGCAACCACCGAAGGCTGACACCAAGCGCTTCAGAGGTGCGGGTTTTGTTTCCTTCCATCTCGTCTAACGTCTTCAGGACAATCTCTTTCTCATAGTCTTTCAGTGTCATGCGTCCTGAAGTCTCCTGCTTGGGAATGATAAGATCATCGGTTTCAATTGTCCGGTTGTCTCCGGATAGCACAACAGCACGTTCTATTGCATTTTCGAGCTCACGAACATTGCCGGGCCAGCCATAGTCCATCGTGTGATTCAAAGCATCTCGGCTAAGCTTCTTCACCGCACGCTTGTGTTTGGTAGCCGCTTTCTGAAGAAAATGATCAATCAGCAGAGGAATGTCGCTGCGTCGTTCTCGAATCGATGGCATGCGCACAGCAATCACATTGAGGCGGTAAAACAGATCATCACGGAACCGGCCTTCTTCAACCTCTTTTTCCAGGCTTTTATTGGTGGCGGAGATAATTCTGACATCCACCTGATGATACTTGGTTCCTCCAACCCTGCGAATAACACCGTCCTGCAATACACGCAACAGTTTTGCCTGGATTTGCGGGCTGATATCGGCTATTTCATCCAAGAAGAAGGTGCCGCCATTGGCGACTTCAAAAAGCCCCATCTTGTCGTGGATTGCCCCGGTGAAGGCGCCCTTCTTATGCCCGAAAAGTTCGCTTTCCAGCAGGTTTTCCGACAAGTTGCCACAGAACTGCGCGACAAAGGGTTTGTTGCGACGCGGGCCGTTGTAATGCAGCGCACGTGCGACCAGTTCCTTACCTGTGCCGCTTTCTCCCTGCAGCAATACACTGATATCCGACTTGATGATTTTCTGCATCAGGGTGAACACTTCCTGCATAGAAGGATGAACACCCACAATTTCAGAAAATCCATACAGTTTCTCGACCTCGGTCTGCAGTGCGGCCTTTTCATCTTGCAACTGGTCAAAACGTGTCGCATTCTGATAGGCCATTGCCGCAAAAATCGCCAGGGCATTGAAAAACTGCTTGTTCTCTTCGGTAAACTTGACCCGGTCGCCCCGGCTGTCCACATATACCGCACCAACCGAAGTATTTTTTATAACAAGGGGAGCAGCGATGGCCGAGGTAATCTGGTGCATGATCACACTCTCGCTGCCGGCAAAACGTGGGTCCGTGCGAGCATCATGAACCAGGACTGCTTCTTTTTCCGCCAGGGCACGCCGGACAATCCTATTTGAGGGACGCGCCGGATCATCCAGCGCATCTTCCGGAAGGTTGTAGCTTACCCGGATCGGAAAACCTTCTTTTTCGACATCGCCATCTGCTAATACAATAAAACCGGTTTCAGCATTAACCGTTTCAACGGCAATATCCAGCAACTTCTTGAGAACCGCCTCGCCCTCAAGAATAGAGGTTAACACCTGGGTAACTTCCAGCAATGCCTGGAGGCTTTCCGGGCTCAAATCATCAACCGGCGGAATCACGGTCTGCGTATTATCACTAACATTGGCAGGCATAAGCTTCTATGTACGACTCCATGTTTAAATCAATTCGCAACAATGGCCACATCCCGTGCGGCTGAACGGTAAATATTCCCATATGCATCCATCAGCGATAACCGCCATGAAAATACTTCGTTGGAATACTCACTCAAGTCCAATCCTTCAAAATACACATTGGTGGCATCGTTGTTGTAAAAAAGAGTATCAAGGAATAAGTCACTGTCTTCATTGTAGTTTTGAGAATCCTCATCGAAAATCTCTACATAACAGAATGTTGGCCAAAACGTAAAGCCGGTCATTGCGTCCCACAGCAATTCGACTGAATCTGCCTTCACACCAATTGGCCCCCCCCCTAAAACGAAAGCGGCATAAAGTCCATTATACTGGAATACCTGGTACATAACCTCGGATTTGGTGGCTTCATGATCATCTGCATCAGCAACAGTCACGACAAATGGGCGATTTACTCGAGCCGCAATATCACTATAGCCGTTCTGCCCAAAATCAATGAGTCCCTGGTATAAGTTCTCATTCACATAACTCATGACATATTGCTGGTTGCTGATTGGATCCAGAAATTTTGCATCCAACTGACCTTCAGTTTCATCTTCATCCTGTACCCAAACAGAAACCAGAATCTGATTAACATCAACATACACCACATTCAAAGCGCTGTAACTTCGGCAGAAAACGACCTTGACACTATCTATAACAGGAACAGCATGCAAGGTAATCGACTCTGAAATTGAATTCATTGCGCTAATCGATATCGTGTCAGGATCGGCTGTATAGCCTTCTTTCTCTGCGAACAGTATATACTGACCAGCATCCAATACAATGTCAACTTCACCATCATCATTGGTAACCCAGCCGTTGCTGTTAGCAGATACACGAACAACAGCGTTATTGACCGGACTACCCTGGTAATCAACAGTACTGACAGTAACAATACCTGTATTCTCAAATAAATCTGAGCCTGGATCAGCCGGATTATCACGTTCCGGATTCCATTCACAGCCATTGACAGAAAACAGGAGCGGCACAAGAATAGCAACTGTCAATACTTGTGCCAGATGCAACATCCTATCCTTCAAGAAGTTCCAAAACATATCTCCCCCCACCATGAACAACTGCGCGATATTTGCAGCCAATCATGCAAACTATGCACAGTAGAGTCGTATTGCAAGAGATCGTGCTCAAGAGGCTAGAAAAAAAGCGCTCTTGTGAGCGCTTGAGAAAGGTCGTGCAATATTAGCGTAATAAAAGCAACTTGTTTGAAGCGGTCATTTTCCCACTGGAAGCCCGCACAAAATATACCCCTGCTGCGGCAGGCTGTGAATACGCTGTCCCATCCCACACCAGACGCTGGCTACCAGCCTGTAAAATGCCATCGGCAAGAACAGCAACCTGCTGTCCCAGTGCGTTAAACACCTCAACAGTAACGTGACCGTCCGCTGGAAGATCCAATTCCACAAAGGCTGAACTGTTAAAGGGGTTCGGATACACAGATGCGATTCTGAATTCTGACGGTAACAAGCCCTTTGTTATTTCACCTTCGTACGCATCATTCTGGTAGAAGAAATGCATCCCGATATCTGCGTTCGTCCCATCCGGATCAATATCGTTCGGATCAGGATCACCAGCATCAATACAGGGTGAATCATCACGAAGCGAGAAGAGAATGTCGCTCGCCGTGTCCCACATCGGATCTTCTACACGTAATGTCAAATCTTCAACAGAGATATGTCCGCTATTTTCGGGTATCTGGACATGATAGAGATCGCAGTACGAAAGCGACACATAGGTATCCATCGTTTCGGGCTGCAATGCATGGAGAGCGTAGACCAGGTCTTCGCTATATTCGGTACGGTTGGCAAAAATGGTGTTCCTGATATCCACAGTCGCGGTGGATTGAATATCAACACCACGTATCGGCATCATATCACTTCTCAAGGGAACCAGGTCGATACTACAGTGATCAAGGGTAAAAAAGGTACGTTCAGTATCACCAGGCGCAATACGAATCGCTGCAGAATAATTTCCTGTGACACCGCTCATCACCGTAATGCCGTTATGATCAAACCTGAAATTCTGACACTGAAGCAGGAGCAGCCCTACAACTTCACTGTAGCTGTATGGCGCTATGTCGCAATTGGACTCTGCATGGATATAACTTTCTCGTATACTCCCGGTTACCTGATCAAAATAGATGGTCTGGCCAAGACCACGTGTCACGGGATTGTTCACGAGTAGCTTAAAATCACAACCGTTGATTATATCAATGGTTGACTGAGATCCAAGGATGACATATGCAAAAGGATTGTCAGAATGCACAGTAGCCGTTACACTATTCAGAGTCACATTCGTGCTGCTGCCAAGAGCCTTCACCGCACCATACCAGTCACCAGCATCTCTCTGATAAACTTCAACATCAATACTGGTGTATGAAAGATCGAAATCACTGTCCAGAATTTTGATACCACCGCGAGTCCCTGAAATACTCAAATACTCAGTGTAACCTTCACGCGAAGTTGCATTCTCAATACGCAATCCATGCCAAAAGGAACCAGGAGCGCTGTTCGCGGCACGAAAAATGACTGGATTGGTCGGCTCACCTTTGACCTCAAGGTGACCGTTCACATACATGCACGTGCCAGGAGCAAACTCAACAACAACACCGTTCTGAACACTCAGACTCTTGCCGGATTCAACGGTGATGCTGCCGGTTACGAAGTAGGATGTACCACTGACCCAGACACCTTCTACGGCTCCGGAGATCTCCTGTTGTGCAGCGAAAGCGTTGCACCCAAGAAGTAAAACCAGTGTTACAATGATCGATATGGTTCGCATCGTCCTGTCCCTGCGTGATCAGGACCGACAGCGAAAACCGTGCAAGGAGAAGTACTGTAGCCGGTTTCCCAAAATCCTATGCTTTTAACATCCCTGAAGAACTGTCCGAAATACGGCAGTCCACACCCACCCGTAAGAAAGTACGAACTCATTTGCCGAAAAACACTAACAAACGAAAAATTTTTTACTTCGACTCTCAGCTCTCGCAAATTCTTATATCGCATACTTATTCCTTTATAAAAACAAATCATATAAAATCACAGTTATACTTGTCACAGGTTTTTTCGTTAAAAATACAATACTCAGTATCCACTTCCTACTTCCATACCCTATGGTATACAAACACTTCTCACTCGCCATACTCCTGTTGAGAGAGCCATAAAGATAAGTTATCTTCCATGTTTGGATTCAGGAAGAGAAAAGACGATCCTCCTCTACCCGGATGCTTCAATCTCTGGCCAATGAATACCCGAATATATCCGGGGAAAAGGATATTTTTTTGAAGGAAGTGGCATGATCACCGAAAACGAAGCACGTGAACAATGGGAACCCCTGGTTACAAAGATCTCGAATCTTCGGGGGTATCTTTGACCTTGACTCTCACAGAGTCAAGGCGGAAGAGCTTGAGCAACAGTCAACCGCAGAAAACTTCTGGGATGACCAGGAAAACGCTCAAAAAGTGTTGAAACAGGCCAGCCGCCACCGTGAAGTTGTCGAGAAATTTGATGAGCTGAATACGGATATCACCGAATTTGAAGTCTACCTCGAACTGATGCAGGAAGACCCTGGCTCCGCCAGTGATGTCGAAAAAGCGCTGGCAGACCTGCAGGAACGCATGGAAGAGATGGAGCTGCAGACCATGCTTTCCGGTCCCAACGACTCCAAAGCTTGTATCCTTACCATAAATCCAGGCGCCGGCGGCACTGAATCCCAGGACTGGGCGCAAATGCTCATGCGTATGTACGTCCGTTATCTGGAACGGCAGAATTATGATTTTGATGTGATCGACCTTCAACCCGGTGAAGAAGCGGGCATCAAGCATGCCGCCATTGAAGTGGAAGGCGACCATCCCTTCGGTTATCTGCGTGCCGAAGCAGGAGTTCATCGACTGGTAAGAATCAGCCCCTTCGACGCCAATTCACGCCGTCACACCTCTTTCGCAAGTGTCTTTGTCTATCCACGTGCGGACGACAACGTAGAAATCGAAATCAATCCTGCCGACCTGCGGATTGACACGTTCCGCGCCTCCGGCGCCGGTGGTCAGCATGTGAACAAGACCAGCAGCGCGGTACGTATCACTCATATCCCAACCAATACCGTCGCCACCTGCCAGGCGGAGCGCAGCCAGCACCGCAACAAGGACAAGGCGATGAGCTTCCTAAAATCCAAACTGTACCAGAAACAGTTGGAAGAGGAAGAAAAGAAGAAAGCGGCGCTCGAGGACACCAAGACCGAGATCGGTTGGGGAAACCAGATCCGCAGCTATGTGTTCCATCCTTATCGCATGGTGAAGGATCTGCGGACCGGCGTGGAAACATCAAACATTGACCAGGTGATGGACGGTGATATTCACTCCTTCATCACCGCACTTCTGATCGGCAAGAAACGGGAGAAACATCCGGATAAAGCGTAGCTCTGTTGCGCGATCGTAACCATAGACTGGCAGCAGGTAAACCTCGCCGGGGGCGAGAGACAGGACGGTAGACGATGAACGTGCCAATTGCACCGAAACATATTCAGAAGCTGGTGCCTTACCAGCCGGGAAGATCCATTGAAGAGATCCGTCGTCAACTAGGCCTTGAAAAAATCATTAAACTGGCCAGCAATGAAAATCCACGTGGCCCGTCACCACGTGCCATGCAGCGCATCAAAGAAGCCATCAGCACCCTGCATATTTATCCCAACTCAGGAATAGACCTTCGTAACGCTTTGGCGAAAACACACGGAATCAGTGTTAATCACGTGGCCGTCGGCTCAGGCAGTGAATCCATTTTATCCGCAGTCATGCGGGCTTATTTACGCCCCAATGATGAAATCGTGACCGCTGAAGGTACTTTCATCGGGTTCTATGTCCTCTGCAATGCGCAGAACCTGAAGACGGTAACGGTTCCTTTGAAAAACTACACCTTCGACCTGGACGCTATCCTGAAGGCTGTCACCCCGAAAACGAAGATGATCTACATTGCCAACCCCAACAATCCGACCGGGACGGCATTCAATATCCTTCAGTTCGAACAATTCCTGAACAAGCTGCCTGAGGGACCGCTGGTGGTCATGGATGAAGCGTATTTCGAGTACGCTCGTGACTGGATCGAGTACCCGGACAGCCTGGACTATCGTCATGATCAGGTTATCACCCTGCGTACTTTCTCCAAGGCGTACGGCCTCGCCGGGGTGCGTATCGGTTACGGTGTCGCGCATGACAGCATCATTTCGAACATCCTGAAAGTTAAGCTGCCCTTCGAACCGACTTCCCTGGCCCAGGCGGCCGGGCTGGGCGCTCTTGAGGATCGTGACTTCCTGACCGAGACGATCAAGTGCTGGCGGGACAATCACCGTCGCCTCGTCGGAGAACTGCGCCGCCTTGGGTTTGAGATCCCGGTCAGTGTGGCCAACTTCGTCCTGATCCCGATGGGCAGCGCAAAGAAAGCGACCTGGTTCAGTGATGAAATGCTGAAGCGTGGGGTCATCGCACGCCCGATGACCGCCTTCCGTCTCCCGGACTGTGTCCGTATCACCATCGGCAGCCGTGAAGAAACCACCTTCCTGCTACATGTGCTGCGCGATATCTTCGAAGGAGAAAAGAAATAGCCTGATCACCCGATCAGTTTTACATTTTTCGTAGAGAAACAAAAGCGGCTTACGTCATGCAAACGTAAACCGCTTCTTAATGCAACTCTTTTTAACTAGGGACAGACGGTAGTTTTTGAGAATATTTGTTGAAATATTTCTTGAGTTAAGTTATCTTCAGTATGGCTTATTACAGGTGTCTCGTGTAGAATTGTACTATTGTGTGGTTGTCAAAGAGACTGTCTAGATCGGTATCATTGGCATCATCTAACCGCGAAAATGGGACAGACCACGAAGGGTCAGTGTCCCTGTTTTCGCATATTTACAGGAGAAATCATGCCCCGAGAAGCGCGTTTCCAGGAGCCGGAATTGCCTTATCATGTGACACAACGTGGCAACTACCGTCAAGATGTTTTCGCTGATGAGGAGGACTTTCAGAAGTATCTGGAATTGCTGGAAAAGTATGGCAGGAAGTATAAACTGGAAGTGTGGGCATACTGCCTGATGAACAATCATGTTAACCTGATCGTATATCCTCTGACAACAACGTCTATGGCACGTACCCTGGCCACTACTCACATGGTGTATGCTCAGCACATGCACCGAAGGACTGGATTGGTCGGCCACCTCTGGCAGGGACGTTTTTACTCCTGTGCCCTGGATGATCAACATCTGTATCGTGCCGCGCAATATGTTGAACTTAATCCGGTACGAGCCGGGCTGATCAAAGATGCTACAGATTGGCCCTGGTCAAGTGTGCACCATCATCTTGGCCACGCAAGCGATCCGCTACTTGTCAACTCACGTTGGCCGGAAAAGACAGACCTCGACGACTGGAAAGCAATCCTGGATCAACCGCATGATCCTGAATTCTGGGAGCTATTACATCGCAATACCAGAACCGGACGTCCCTTGGGAAGCAAAGAGTGGGTATCTGATCTGGAACATAGAACTGGACGAAGGCTCCATCCCTTGCCTGAAGGAAGGCCCCGAAAGAAATAAAAACTACCGTCTGTCCCTAGTTTTTAATCGCAATACCAGAACCGGACGTCCCTTGGGAAGCAAAGAGTGGGTATCTGATCTGGAACATAGAACTGGACGAAGGCTCCATCCCTTGCCTGAAGGAAGGCCCCGAAAGAAATAAAAACTACCGTCTGTCCCTAGTTTTTTTGAACCGGACGTCCCTTGGGAAGCAAAGAGTGGGTATCTGATCTGGAACATAGAACTGGACGAAGGCTCCATCCCTTACCTGAAGGAAGGCCCCGAAAGAAATAAAAACTACCGTCTGTCCCTAGTTTTCTACCGTCTGTCCCTAGTTTTCTAGTTTTCGTCCCTAGTTTTCTAGTTTTTTGCTAGTTTTTTAACCGTCTGTCCCTAGTTTTTAGTCCCTAGTTTTTATCAATGATAACAGTCTGACTGAGACACACACTGCTTAGAATCAGGAGCATGGTCAGCGTGTAAAGGGTTTTCTTCTGCATTTTCATCTCCTTACCTTGATGTTCGTCTGTCACTTTTGACAGATCTTTTGTTGAAGTCGTGCAGGTTAAGCCTCCAAGCACATACCTGCACGGCTTTTTTTTTATCGCAACAATACGGCACGTGATCGTTTTATATAACCAAGTGTTTTTGTCTCGATGAAGTAAATCCCTGAAGCAAGGTCCGCCGCATTTATAGATATGGTCTGCAGTCCCGCAGTGAGTTTGCTTGTTTGTATTCCTCGTACCTTTTGACCAAGTATGTTATAAAGAGTAATGCTTACTTCGGCAGAAACAGGAAGTTCTAACATGATGTTCAAGGATGCGTTGAAAGGATTCGGGTATGGCGGTAACAATCTGAAGGATGAAGGAGGTTTTATTAGAGATTCCTCGATCCCAACAAAATACTCATAACTATCCCCATAAGGACCTCCCCACAAGCCTATGTCGCATATTGAGCTGTCTATATCGTTCCAGTTGTCGATTGGATTCCCTGCATCAATAAGTGGTGATGTCTCATAGAAATGAAAAAGTGTGTCTGCAAATTGTGGATCAGCGAAAATGTTTGTTTGATCCAATATGCAGTTGGTTGCAGAAGTATCATTTTGAAAAAAGCAATTATATCTTGCCGTCATACATGCATCAAATCCATAATAATGATATAGTCCATAGTTGTTATTAACAAATATGTTGTTTTCTATTTCTGGATACTCTTCCATACTGGCATAAGGGTATAATTTTATCCCGTAATAATTATTAGAGAATATATTATTTTTCACAACGAAATCTCCATCCTGAAGTAGAAGTCCCGTTGATAAACTATCCAAATCATTTTTAAAATTATTGTTATATATATATCCTGATGACCAATTGCCGAAGTACATCCCAATTTGTACATTAGTGACCCGATTGTTAATAAACTCAACAACCCCTTGCATATTTATCATATTAGAAAACCCACCATAAAACACACATTCTCGTATATAATTGTAGCATGTAAATGTTGATATATGCGTATTATCCTGAGTTTCACTAATATCAACTGAATGAGAGTTTGTAACATAAATATGAGAATTTAGACCAGCAATAAAGGTATTGTTATCAAGGGTGGCAAAATAGCTACATGAGTCAATTTGCACCCATGAGCTATCCCTGATAAACATACCGGTGGGGCAGTCATGAATAAAAAGATGAGACACAATCGCTCTTGATGTGTCTGAAAGCTCGATTGCACAATAAGCATTCTGAAAAACTGAATATGAGATAATACTTGTATCTGATTGATTTTCAGTTAGGCGGACACCTTGCCAAATCTGTTCAGTTTGATTGTTCTGATCAAGCTTGAACTGAATCGAGTCAACAACCGTCCCCTCAGCGATAAGTTTTCCATATACATCCAAACCGATCCTCTGCTCCTCATCCTCCACGTACCTGAACTGCAACTCACATCCCGGTTCGATAACCAGGCTGTCGCCTTCAGGGACGATAATATCCTGCACCACGTAAAACGGGCTGTCTTCAACATGCAATACACCGCTGATCTCACCATATAACAGGTTACGTTGGTCAACATCCACCGTGACAATCGACGAATCGGTCTGTCCTTCGCCATCCTCCACGATCACCGTGAAACTGAAATCTTCCGTTTCTTCGGGTACGGTTCCCGATACGGCTGTGGTGTCGCTTACCCAGTCCAGCTCATCCTCTTCGCTCAACCACTCGGGTAGATCCGGGAAGGTGAAGTCAAACGGGCCGTTGTCATCAGTGGTGGTGATCTGGATACAGAGCTGTTGTCCTGTCTGCGCGAAGATTTCTTCAGGGATGGTCTGAACCGGTGGGTTATCAATGGATTGATCGTAGTAATAACACCCGATATCGGCTCGTGTGCCGTCCGGATCGTCCACACTATCCGGATCACCGGCATCAATACAGGGACTGTTCGCCTGGAGGTGGTAGTCGCAGGGATCACCGCCCGCCAGGAAGGGATTCTCAAAAAGGTTACCCTCGTCCAGCTCCACATCGCCCGTGATTTCTTCAAACTCATAGAAACTGTTGTAACTGATACTGGCTGGCTGAAGTCCATTCACTGATCGTTCAATCGCTGTACAAGATCCCCCATCTCCAAGAAAGATATTGTTCTCGATGGTGGTTTCTACATCCGTTCGAAGCCAGATACCTCGGTCCCCATTCACTTTAATTGTGTTGTTGCTGACAGTAATATTCCCACCCAGATCAAGACGAAAGTTATCTGCATAAGCATCACCAGAAATCACATTGCGGTGTACCGTTCCGGTGCATGTATTCAATACAATCGTTGCGTGATGGGGAGTTCGGTCTGAAATGATGATGTTATCAAAGATATCAACAGAAGAATCGTGAGCAAGCAGGTTTGGAAATGTGTTATTGTGGACCATTGCTTCGGATTCTCTAAATGTAACACAACGTGCAATGTTGACTGAATCCTCAAGCCGCACCTGGTTATTATAGAAGTCAACATGACTGGTCTGAGCCAGGGGGGGAATCGTGCTGCAATTATAGAACTGGTTATCATGAATGATTGTTGTATCTGACCGAACGCTTAGCTGGCCTAAAAAATTTTGATAAACTGGATTTGAGTTCCCGTTCAGCGCAACATTCCCATAGGGCGCGGTGTTATGAATGAATGTATAGTCCTCACCGTAGAGGAGGGAGATATTCAACAGAGGATAGCCGCTATCCGGGACAATAGCGTGGAAAATGCAATATTCGATAGTATCTGTGTTGAATTCACTTTTGAAAAAGCGATAGGAAGCGACAACTCGACAGTGTTGGAGATGAGTTGAGCCATGATAAAGATCAAATCCCCATTGAACAGAATCTACCACGCAATAGGCCATCTCGATACGTGAGCCTTCGGAATCCATTGGCGCCCTGAATCCCCCGAAAGCGAAGTCCTCTGATACAAACAGAATCGAATCACCAAGCGCACCATTCGCCAACAACGCTCCAAGGACAATGACGGGATACTTGAGCGAATCGGTCTGATCCTGAAATTCGACTATCACTCCCGGCTCAATCAGGAGCGTGTCGCCTCCGGGGACGATCAGGGTGTCGGTAACGAGATAGGGGGAGCCGTCCACATCCCACACGCCGGAAACTTCGCCGGAGACAAAGGTCTCGGCTTGAGCCGAAGTGAAAAAAGTAAAGAAAGTGAAAAAGGTGAAAAAAGAAACAGAAAACTGGGCTGATCGACTGGTAATACTGCGAGATCCCCGTTCAGGCCGGGGATGACATGTTGGCCGGAGATGACATAACGAAGTGAAAAAAGAAACAGAGAAACGCATGGCCAGATTTGCTGGTTGTGAAGGTGGACGCTCTCGAGGTGGCAGCGATGTTCCCTGTTCTTCCCTCTGCGCTGCATTTGATGAGCAAGTCGGGAGCGGATGGCGAAGCGGGGATGATTGATGCGTTGAACCTCGAGATCCCCGTTCAAGCCGAGGATGACATAATGAAGTGAAAAAAGTAGTCAGTGAAAAAGGTGAAAAAGGTAGCCGGGGATGCTTGCGTACGTGCCAATTTCGCATGGCCCGATTTGCCGGTTTCGAAAGTGGACGCTCACGAGATAGCAGCGATGTTCCCTGTTCTTTCCTCTGCACCGCATTTGATGAGCAAGTCGGGAATCCTGAACTATCCAGCATACTCACGAGAGCCTCCCGGAGTTGGGTACAAACTGACAACACGAGGGCTGGCATCAGATAGAAAAGGCGGGGAAAGCAATGCCATCTGAACTGTGTGTGGGTGTTCCTAAGCGCTTGAACGACATACTGCTTACAAAAATACCTGCGGTTCATTTGTTTCATAGTCTCTCCATGCACTGGATATAAAACTTAGTTATTCATTAAGCAAAAAGCAAATCGACCGTATCCTTCGAAAAAAAAAGATTTAGAAGGAAGAAGTAAAGAAGGTAGAAAAAGTAAAAAAGGTAAAGAAAGGCAGTCCGGCCATACTTGGCCGGGAATGATATGAAGAAGTGAAAAAAGTAGTCAGTGAATCCGCCTCGGCGGACAAGAAAAGTGAAAAAAGAAACAACAAGTCATACAGTACAATAGTTTCTACTATAAATATCATTTTATCCTGTTCATCCTTCATCATCCTGTAATCTTGTGAATCAGTATGAAAACCGGGGCAGTCCCTGGTTGCTATAGCGATTCCCATTATTATTCCGTCACGTGGTCATGTGCCAGATCAGTGAAAGGTCAACCATATGGTTGGAATAAAGGATAAGGATATGGAAAAAGGGGACAGTTTCCTTTCCCTGGGGCAAAGCCTTCCCGCTGTGAGCAAGGACCGGGAAAGGTGGCTGTACCCTTTTTCTTGAGAGCAGGCAGGACGTACACGGAAAAGGGTACAGTTTCCTTTTCCACAAGTTCGGCGAGAGTGTTTCATATGCGCGCGAGGAAAAGGATCCCGTCCCCTTTTCCCGGCAATCTTTATTATGTCGGAATAAAATCGAGAACAGTAATATATCCAGCTTGTGATCAATCCCGACGCACTCCAAGAGAAGCAATAATTTCAACAATCATGAGAGTATTCCTACTGCATCTGATGCGAAGATTCATCACTTGTGTATCGGTCCACCCAGAGTAGGTTCGAAAGTTAAAAGGTTGATAGTTGTCACATCAATTGTTTTCTATCCTGTTCATCCTTCATCATCCTGTACATCTTGTGAATCAATTGAAAAACGGGTGACCGCTTTCGCGGTCACCCGTTGAAAAATCATGTTAAAGCAAATCGTTACTTCAGCAGGATCGCCTTATGGACCTGGTACACGCCGCCAGCCTTCCATGACAGGAAGTAGACACCGCTCGCCCAATCTTCGCCGTTGAACGCGATTCGGTGGTGCCCGGCAGGCATCTGGATCAGATTCCGACGTGCGACTTCCTGGCCCAGCAGGTTGAACACGCGCAGTTCCACATCCGCCGTGCGTGGCAGTGCGTACGCAACCACCATGGACGCGTTGAACGGGTTCGGGTAGAGCGATTCGACCGTAAACGACGACGGCAGCCCGGTGAATTCTTCCGGGGCGGCCAGGTCCTGGACATCAATCCACCAGGTATGAGTCTGTTGGGTGGTGCCATCGGACGCTACTGCACGCACGGAATCGAACTGGATCGCATCGAAGGTGACGTTCGTAGATAAACCTTCGCCAAGATCCTCGTCCCCGTGGAACCAGTTGACAGTCACCTCATCCTCATCCGGGTCGGACACTTCAACACTGAAATCGTATTGACTGTCCAGGTTCACCGGTTCTTTGAAATCCGTTGGGCTGACCGTATCGAACCGTGGCGCATTGTTCCCACCGCCGGTTGAATAGGTCACCTGGTGTTCGGTATACGCCAATGCAGGATTGGTCGCACGATAGGTGATTGTCGCTGTGCCAACCCACAACGTATCCACTTTCTCCGGATGCGCGATACGGTCCTCATCAATGGTCACTTCAATGGCGGGATCACCATAAGCTGCCCAGATAATCTCGTCATCAGCAAACGCGGTATCGAACACGCAGGGATCAAGCGCGAACGGGTGGAACTGATCACCAATCATCGCCGTTTCACCGACAAGATGGCTGATCCGTGGCGCGGCGGAAGGCGGCCCTTCGGTCACGATCATCGTGCCCGGAATCATCATTTCCTGCTCTGTATCGTCACACCAGATCAGCATACGACCGACGTACACACCAACCGGTAAATTCTCAGCCGACACGTCCATGGTCAGCGGCAGGATTTCTTCGCCATCCAGGTGACCACTCGTTGTCGCAAGATGGAAGAATGCCGGCGGGGTAAAGCGTACCGAAAGACCGGCTTCAATATAGCTTTCCGCCGGCTGCCCGTACGCTACGGTAATGCCGTATTCGCCAGTGTGGTCCTGGATACCCAGTGTAGAGCTGCGATAACTCGGGTGCATGGATTCATCATAACGTACATGAATCGCACCATCTGTAGTCAGCAATACCTGGAATGTGTAAGGACCTCCATTGGTTTCCCACAGGTTATGCGTGATGTTTGCCCAGGTTACAACAAATGAATCCGTGTAAGCCTGGGTATAAATCTTCGCATCATCGCTGTTAATGCCGATGTTATCCCAGAACGGGAAAATACCTGCCAACGGTGAATAGTCGCGCGGCAGATCCGTGTTAATGACCTCGCCGTTTCCTTCCGGGTCAACAAAGACCATGTACCCGGCATCGCAGATCCAGAACGTGGAATAGTTCATGCCATAGAAGGGGAAATCAAACGGGAGTTCCAGCTCATTGGAAAGCTTCGGATCGTTATCTTCGCCGAACATCTCGACTTCGTTTTCTTCCGAAGCAATATCCAACCATCCCGGGAAGGGACCGTACCGGTTGTTACTATCAATGAAACGGTAGCCGAACCCGTCTGGGCCACCCTGTTCATCGAGTTCGTCTGAACCGCCTTCAGAATCCTTTTCTTCACCAAGCGTACCGGGATTCTCCAGGCTCCATTCCGGCCAGATGCCCTCGACAAGGATGTTATACTCCAGCCCCATATCACCGCTGTTTTGCAGGGCAATGTCGATGGCGCCGGTATGGTCCTGTTGCAATGCGGTTTGAATAATCGGCGGCTGGACCAGCAACCAGGGATCATCCAGACCACCGCCCTCGCCAATCGCAATCACAATAGCAGCCACATCTTCGATATCATGCGCTGTCGGATCATGTTCATTGGCAAAGGTAAACTGAATACCATCGTTTCCGTCCGGGCTGGTCATACCCACTGTGGCGTAGTTCTCAGACCCGTCATTGTTGTAGACGGCATCATACATCATGATGATAACGCCCTGTCCACCGATCTCGCCCCATTCTACCGGGTCAAGCAGACGGACCTGGAACCGCATGGTCGATCCACCATTGTAGGGAACCCAGTTGTACCACTCGATGCCGAACCAGGCTTCATCTTCGTTGTGGTAGGTGTAGACTGTACCGTTCTTCAGGTCATCCCAGAACGGCATAATCGCGGCGTAAGGGGTTAACGGTCCTGGAATCGGACGGTTACGGAAATACGGGTTGGGTTCATCTTCGAAACTCATCCAACCGTTTGAGCAGAGCGTAACCCTGTCGTAGGTTTCGCCCCAGTAGGAAAACTCAAAGGGAAGGTTAATATCAACGACCTGATCCTGGTTGTTACCTGTATCAACAAGCCCATTGACCTGGGAACCGTTTATCGTCAGTGACTGATATTCCATTTCCAGCAGGAATGGCATCCCGGAATCGAACTCATCAGCAGAGAACCACTCAAACATGTAGTACCCAGGTCCGGCAGGACCAGTGGGCGAAGTGGGCTCGTCGCCGCCGTCTACTGTCAATACGACATCGATGTAGGTCTGGTAGCCATCGTCTGTTTCGAGTTGCAGCGTCATCGGCAACTCACGCCCCGGATAAGCGCTCTCCGTGGCCATAACCTGGAAAGCCGCGACCGGAAGTGAACTGCCGCCCGGTGTTATCGAATTCCAGGTGCGAACCGGTTGCACGATAATGGCGTAGGAACTGAGCGAGATCAGGGTGCCTGTTATCTCACCGCTGGACAATGCGGGGTGTGAGTTCAACAACTCGATGTTCAGGTCCCCCACATCTCCCGGCCCCCATTCATCATCAAACGCCATTTCGCTGATGGTCAAAGCCGGCGCTTCGATGCCGTCATACTGGATAAGATGGGACTGTTCGAAATCATCACCTTCAAAGGTAAACCTGATCGGGATAAGCTGTCCGTATTGGACTTCAGGATCGAAAGCGATCATGATTTCTGTCAGATCAATCGTGGCGTTATAGCCGACATCTCCGAAATCTTCCGTATTGACCGTGACCTCACCGCCACCCTGTGGAAGGGACACTGTTACGGAAAGATTGTCAATCCCATCAGGATCTTCCACGTGGAATTCACCCACGATATCAGCTACTTCACCGGGATTCACATACCCATCAAGGTTGTTGTTCTGGTTCCCCTCAGTCTCCTCCACATCTACCGACACAAGAGAAATACCGGGCGCGCCGAGACCATCCAGATTATCGAGGTATGGAATCGCATCACGGCGTGACACGGTCAAGTTCAAATCTTCGTTGTATGGACCGCCCGGCAGCATCAAAGAGGCATTCCCGGATTCGTCCGTCAATACAGAAGCGATGATGTCCGCACCGTTCTCAACCAGCACAACACGTGCATTTTCTATAGGTTGATTTAAGGTATTGGTCACATGCACCGGGAAGTAGGTGTCGTTGTCATTGATCGTACTGGCATGATCAACATTGAAAGAAAACGGCACTTCCCTGCGGACCTGAAGTGCGGGATCGCCCAACAGGTTGTAGGTATGCCAGTAGAACCATACGCTGTTAGTGGAGTTGCCGTTGGCATTCCAACTGTTTGGATAACAGCGCAAAAGCTCAAGCTTTGCCCCCATCAAACACTGGTACAGTGTGGTTAAATCGTTATCATACATGGACTGGTAAAATCCACCGTCCATGGCATTGTTCCACTTGGTATGCGTATCCAATTCGGACGGTCCCATGAAGGCAACGGCGCCGGTTGGCGCTTGGGCAGTACCCTGGCGGATGAATTTTTCACCGAAACATGGGTCTGCCTGGGGACGGTCAAATGCAGCCCCGCCACATACCATGCTGGTCACGATCGGATTCAAGAATTCATTGTCCAGAGCATCCATCTGGGCGTTACCCCAGTACGGGCCGGCCCAACTGTCATAGGCTCCGTAACCACGGTAGTTAATCCAGGACACACCAGCATTGATGGTGTTGGTGACCGTAGTCAGGGATAAACCGTTAGAATATGAATCGTACAGATCTTCTACATTCGTAATGCCGCCATCGGCAAGCATTTTCGCAGCAACCCAACGCTTGGTCATCCCGGTTGATACACCAGGATTCAGGCAGGCAATGAACATGGCCTCTTCAAAACGGTCCAGTCCGACACCTTCCCCACCGGGTGTCATCTCATAGAACATTGTTTTTGCCAGGACTGTGTTCAACTGCGTGACATTATCAACGGAAAGACGCCCAACAAAATAACGTGGCAATACATCCGCGATGTTGGTCTGGTTCCGTTCGAAACAGTACTTGTAGTCAGCGGCGATTGTGGGATTATGGCCAGGACTTCCCGGAATCGTCGGCGCTTCGATGTTCGCAGGCGTATCTTCATCACCAAGAATCAGCACGTAATCCAGGGGAATGCTGGCTGATTCATACAGATCATCCAGATAGTCATGAATATCATCGTAGTCCGTGCCCGTTTGACTCGTGGGCGCTACGATCACATGATATCCCAAACGACTTTTCCACTCGACAAAGTCTTCTGTCAGTTCTTCGTAGGCATCCGGAACAATAATCAGGTAGGTCCCACGTTCCGGTTCCAATTCATCCAGCTCATCCTCTGCGCCCATCACATAAGAACGATAGAGTGGCAGCAAAGCTTCGCTGACACCTGGCGGGTTGTATGTGTCAAGTTCTTCGGATGGCACAAAATCAAACTGGATGTCTATGGTTTCTGCCATGCGGACTTCGTTGGTCACTGCATCATACATCATGGGACGTACGATAACCTGTGCCATGCGAAGATCCCGCCAGCGTCCTGTTCTTCCCACCGTAACAGTCTGCTGCGATTGCTCTGCGACGGAAAAATACGCAGATTCATCGTACTCCGCATCCTCCTTGGCGCCATTGTTCCAGGCAATCTTCCTTTGTTGTGTGGCCGCCCAACCAATCTGAATGTCTCGCACCCTGAGATCCATACCGGCCGGCACTGCAATCAAACGTGAATAAAGGGGTAATCTTGGCGCGCCCGGGATGTACTCTTCTCCAGCGCCCTGGAGGATCGGCACATCGCCTTCGGCTTCTGTCGTCCAGCTCAATTCAGGAGCTTCGTATTGAAGCTGGACACCGGCAGGTAATCTCTGGTAACTGAAAACTTCCTGAACGGTTAGTGGTGTGAGTTCGTCAAATGCGGCCCGTGCAAAAGTGTCTGTCGCTGCCAATAGAACAAGCAGCCCGATCAGTTTCCGTCGCATTGTTCCCTCATCAGTAAACTGTCCCTGTCAAACAACCCAAACTTTAATTTAGGAGGCAATTTCCCATGATGCTAATCATTCGCCCCATATTACCCAAATACTTCTCTCTTTACTAATAAAGCATTGCCGGACAACAGGTACAGCAGCTTAACCCCTGCAATGACCTCAAGTTAAGTAAAACTCTCCTTATTGAATTAGGTTTTACTAAAACAATAATGTAATACCTGCTTTTATGGTTGTGCTACCTCTCTGGTTGTATATTGCGGGATGGTCTTGAATTCCTCACACCAGCATGTGTCACTTTCTCGTCCGTGTTTGAGTGTCGCCTTGATCACACTCAACGAGGAGCGACGTCTGGAAGCCTGCCTCAAATCCGTGGGCTTCGCGGATGAGATCGTCGTCTGCGATACCGGGTCTACCGATAACACTGTGGGGCTGGCTAAAAAACTGGGAGCGAAAGTCGTACAGATTCCTTTCGAGGGATTCGGTAAGGCGAAACAGGTTTCGCTCGAACAGACTTCCGGCGAGTGGATTCTTTCTCTTGACGCGGATGAAATCGTCTCACGCAAACTCGCAGAATCAATTCTTCAGGCAGTGCAGACTCCCGGAGAGGCTGATGGCTTCATCCTGACACGCCGTGCCTGGTTCCTCGGAAAACCGGTACGCCATGGCGGCTGGGGACAGGAGAAGCTTGTCCGCCTGATTCGTTCCGGGAAAGCGCGCTTTGATGACAGCGATATCCACGAGAAACTGATCGTTGACGGAACGGTCGGGACTTTGCACGGAGTGCTGCAGCATCATACAGATGCTACGTTTGCTCATTACCTGCTGAAACTGGACCGTTACACTACGCTTACCGCCCAGGACACGGTTAATGCCGGGAAATCATCGGGAGTCTTTACGGCATTCTCACATGCGCTGGCGACCTTTATCAAGATGTATTGCCTGAAACAAGGCTGGCGTGATGGTTTGCGTGGCGCCCTGCTGGCGGGAAGTAGCGCTTATTCCACCTTCCTCAGGTATATCAAGGCCGCGCTTATCGCTCGTGGAGAGGGAGCTGTGCTGACGGCATCCAAACTGGCTGAAACCTATCCGGAAGAAGCTGATTCCGGGAAAGACAACGTATCATGACCGCAGCATCACCCGGAGGGAAAGTTCTTGTCTGTCGCACAGACGCTATCGGTGACCTGGTGCTGACAACGCCGCTTTTCCAAGCGCTTCATGATGCCTGGCCGGATACAAAAATTCACGCCCTGGTATCGGCGCAAACCAAACCGATCCTGCGAAACAATCCCTGTATACACACCATTCACACAGATTCGAATGACAACCGTGCCCTGCGTACGTTGCTGCACGAACAAAAATTCGATTCGGCGATTGTGGTGCGCCCGGAACTACGCCTGGCCTGGACGCTCTGGCGCGCTGGAGTTCCGCTGCGTATCGGCACTTCGCGTCGCGCCTACTCGGTTTTCTTTAACGCACCGGTTTCCATAAGTCGCAAGCAGGGCGGCAAACACGAATCCGAATACAATCTTGAGCTGTTAACCCCGTTTGGCTGGAACGATACCGCTCCCTGGGCGAAAGTGTATGTGTCCGAAGAAGATCGTGAGCTGGCTGCGGAGTTGCTTGTTGTCGAGGGTCTCGATCCCAAGCACCCCTATGTGGTTGTGCATCCGGGGTCACGTGGGTCCGCGCCCAACCTTCCGTATGACACCTATGCCAGCCTGGTCAGCCGGTTGACGAAACATGTGCCGGTCGTGTTAACCGGTAGCGAAGAAGAGACCATGCCCCTCTTGCGACGGCTCGGTTTGTCCGAGGATGGCGGGTTGGGTGTGTTCAACCTTGCCGGAAAGACAACTCTGCGGGCGTTGATTGGTTTGCTGGCAGGTGCAGAACGTGTCGTCGCCTCCTCCACCGGACCACTTCACCTGGCTGCGGCAGTGGGAACAAAGGTCGTGTCGTTTTACGGGCATTACAGGCCAATCTCCGCCGAGCGCTGGCGGCCATGGGTGCCCAAAGAACAGATCCGCCTGGTCAACCCGGATACAGAACATTGCCCCTCTGGTTGTAAGGGTAAATGCGGGCGTGACGGCTGCCTCGCCACCTTGAAAGCGGAAACCATCCTCAAAGCTGTATTGCCCTGACAAATACTTAAAAATTTCCCTTCACTACTCTATTCACCACTCCAACATTAAATGATCTACTGGATGAACAGAAGAGCAAGTCGAGGTTGGTGAGGATCTTGGTGATCCAATACACAAGTGATGAATTCACGATCTTGCGAAACGAAGACAGGCACGAAAAGGGGACGGAATCCTTTTCCCTCGCCATAATCAAGACAATCTCGATAATTTTGAGGAAAAGGAAGCTGTACCCTTTTCGGTGAGCTGAAGCTCAACCTCAGAAAACCGATCAGAGCTAAAAGCTGGATCACAAGCAATAGGGTACAGTCACCTTTTCGATTACCTGTATCACAAAACATCTCACTTCCACGCTACGAAAAGGAAACAGTCCCCTTTTGCTGCATTGAAAATCGCAGGTCCGTGCCGTATCATTGATTATCAACAAGCGTGAGGATATCCTGTCCGATTCCGGATTCAAGATTGAGATCCCTGTTTATGAGGGACCGATGGACCTGCTGCTGCACGTGGTACGGCAGCGACAGATCGATTTCGCTGAACTCCATCTCGCGACAATTGCCAAAGACTTTCTCAACTTTGCCCGGTCCATGGAGAACCTGGATCTCGATGATGCGGGCGAAGTGCTCTACATCGCGGCAGTGCTGATCCGTATGAAAATCAAGGCGCTGCTGCCCGGTGATGAACAGGAAGAGCTGTTCGAACGTGACCTGATCCTGGATCGTGACGAAGACCTGGAAGAAGTATACCGTGCGATTGTCGCCGCCGCACGCAAGCTGGCGGAAGGCGAAGCGACACAACGGGAATACTTCCCACGCGGCGAGGCGGCGGAAATTGCTCAGCCGGACGAAACCGAGGCCATGCTCAAAGATGTGTCACTGGTACACCTGGCCGAAGCATTCCGTGAAGTTACACGTCGGCTGGCGAAGAGCACTCCACGTCAGCTAGCCATGTTCAAGGTCACAGTCGAAGAGCAAACCCTGCTGATCCTGACCGTTCTCAAAGACCAGGAATCGTTGAAGTTCGAAGACCTCGTCGCCGGTTTCACCGAACGGATTGAAGCGGTGGTAACATTCCTGGCGATTCTGGAACTGATCCGCAGCAGAAAAATCATGGTCAAGCAGAGCGCATTGTTCGGAAGTATCCGGATATTACGTGGACCTGCATACCAGCCCCCTGTACCTCCTTCCATCGCCCCCGCTGAAAACGATGAGCTGGCGCTATTCCTGGAATAAGCGGAAATTCTCTGTTCCACCCAAAACATTTTATCCAATGAAATACTTTTCAAATGCTCACATTTTACATAAATATGTCTTTGCATATCCGTTATACTCACCTTGTCCACCATTGCTGCTTGACACTATCCATAGTGCGTGGTAAGTTGCGTAGTTCAGATGTAGACGGCAAACACGATTCATCAACCCGAAACAAGGATCAGCCATGCAGGGATCGGTTCTTCTTCCACCTTCACGAACTCGCATCATTGCAGAGATGGCTTGTGCCCATGAAGGGAATATTGACCAGGTACGCAAACTGATCGACATCGCTGCTGAATCGGGCGCTGATATTGTGCAATTCCAGGTTTTCGACACCAACAAGGTCTTCAGCCCCTATTACTTCAATTTCGAACTGATGCAGAAACTTGAGATCAAGCCGGAAGAATGGCGCCTGGCTTTCAAGCATGCACAGCAGTATGACATGGAAATCTGGTCCACCATCTTTGACGAGGGTAGCCTCGAGCTGTCGCTGGAATCCGGGGCAAACGTCATCAAGCTGCACTCAACCGACATCAGCAACATGGCCTTGCTGGAAAAAGTCGGTAAGACAGGATTACCCGTCAGCTTGAGCGCAGGCGGTTCGACGCTGAATGAGATCTCAAACGCCGTTCAGTGTGTCCGAAACGCAGGTTGTGAACGGCTTATCCTGATGCACGGTTATCAGGATTACCCAACAGATCCGCTGGAATCCCGCCTGCGTTACATGCAGACTCTCAAACGCATGTTCGCCTGCGAGATCGGTTACATGGATCACACCGATGGTGGTGAAGAATTAGCTATGATCTTACCGTTGATCGCTGTCGGGGCCGGTGTAGATTACATCGAGAAGCATTACACCGATGATCGTTCTCTGAAAGGCATCGACTATGAATCGTCCGTCGATCCTGCTGATCTGAAGAAGCTGGTTAATCTGATTCGTACAGCAGACAAAGCTCTTGGCAATGGAAGCTTTGTCGAGATGTCCGAAGGAGAAAAGCGATATCGCACCAACATGAAGAAAGTGGTTGTCGCAGCCAGGGACATTCAGCCGGGGGAAGTCATTTCCGGAGATGATATCGCGTTCATGCGTGGCGAAGGAACCGGCCTGTCCCCTGCGGAAGCCAATCTGGTCATCGGAAAACAGGCCAAAGAGCCGCTGGCCAGGTACCGGAACATTTACTTGAACCAGCTACAGTAAACAAAGAGAGATATTCATGTATAACGGGAAAAGAATTGCGGTTTGCCTGATCGTCCGGATGAAATCATCACGGCTTCCCAAAAAGGCTATCGCTGATATTCACGGCAGACCGGCTATTGAATGGTTGATTGATCGGCTGAAATTTTCCAAGACTGTTGATGAAATTGTGCTTTGCACCTCCACGAACCCTAACGACGCGATTCTTATCGATATCGCAGAAAAAAATGGGATCAAGGGATTTCAAGGGGACGAGCTGGATGTGTTGTCACGTATGATCCATGTGGCAGATACAGAAAACGCGGACGCGGTAATCCGTGTCACCGGCGACAACATTCTTACTCCGATCGAAATCCTCGACTGGGAAGTACGTGCTCATATCGAGTCTGACGCGGACTATACCCGTGTCAGTGGCATGCCGCATGGATTCTGCCCCGAGGTGATGAGTCGCAGAATGCTGAATCCCCTGCACGATGAAGTGATGCCCGATCCGGACAAGTCGGAGTATATGACCTTGTGGGCCTTTGATCCTGAACATTTCAGGTGCCTGGTTCTTGAAGCTCCGGAAGATGTCAATCGCCCGAAATACTGGATCACCCTTGACACCCCGGAAGATCTGGCATTATTCCGGAAACTTTATGACAAGTTGTATGCCGGTGAATACTCTCCAACCCTGCGCGACACGCTTCACGCATTAGATCACATGGATAAACTGGAGCAACCGCCGGATGATACGCCTGTAAAACTCCCGGATGGAAATTCCATCAGTTTCGGGAATTTTCAGAAACGCAACCATGAACGTGCGCTGAAAGCACGGGAGCAATTACCGATCGAAGGGTTGGAAAAACTACTGAAGTTTGACTATTAAACACTCATAATCGAGTGTTATCATTAGAACTGATCTTGTTTAGATGAAGCACCTTATTGTTCATTTGTACCCTGGTTAGTATCATGATCCGAAAGAGGAGTTGTCATGCACACATACATCATTGCTGAAATCGGCCAGAATCATAATGGCGACATGGATATCGCCCGGCAATTGATTGATGCTGCCGCAGCACCTATAGAAGACCGTTACTTCGAACGTGAGCTTCCACGTGTTGACGCGGTCAAGTTTACCAAGCGTGACCTCGCGGAAGAGCTGAGTGCCGAAGCCGCAGCCAAACCTTATGTCAATGCAAATTCGTTTGGCCCTACATACCTGGAACACAGGCAGGCGCTGGAATTGTCTTATGAGCAACACGCTGAATTGGAACGCTATGCCCATAGCAAAGGGCTTGATTTTATCGAAACCCTTTGCTCGCCTGCAACATTGAAGCTGCTCGACATGGCTAAGATCGATGCCATCAAGATCGCCTCCAGGGACGTAACCAATATTCCGCTGATCGAGGCGCTGGGAAAATTATCCCATCATATCATCGTGTCCACCGGGATTTGTTCCATGGATGAATTACGTCAGTCCCTGGATATTCTTTCCAGCACCCCGAAGAAAATCAGTGTGCTGCATTGTCTTTCCGAGTACCCTTCTCGTTACGAGAACATCAATCTGCGTTCTATTCATTACCTGCAAAAAGAGTTTCCCAGGCTGGAGATCGGTTTTTCCGACCACTCCATCGGAATCGCCATGCCGATTGTCGCGGTTGGTATGGGTGCAACCGTGATCGAGAAACATTTCACCCTGGACCGTGCCATGAAAGGCACGGATCATGCCGGTTCACTTGCGCCGGATGGCTTGTATCGTATGACACGCGATATCCGTAATACAGAAATGGCCATGGGTGAGGAGAAAAAGGACGTTCATCCAGCCGCACAGAGCGCGAAAGTCAAACTGGAGCGATCACTGGCAGCACGTGACACTATAAAGGCAGGCGACATCCTGACAGAAGAAAACCTGGTGATGTTGAGTCCTGGTGATGGCCTGAAATGGGAAGACCGGAAGAAGATCGTCGGCAAACGTGCGCTCAGAGATATCGAAGCCAGCAACCTGTTGAAGCTGGAGGATTTCGATGTCGCCTGACCAGATGAAACAGAAATGCAAAGCGATCAAACTGTTCATCACGGATGTGGATGGCGTTCTCACCGACGGTGGTATGTACTACGGTGAACAGGGCGACGAACTGAAGAAATTCAATGTTCGTGATGGAGTCGGTGTAGCCTTGTTCAGGCAGGTTGGGATTGATGTCGCGATCATTACCGGCGAGAAAACCGAGCTTGTGGTTCGTCGCGCAAAGAAACTTGGCATTACACTCTGTTTCACCGGCATTCACGACAAAGCTGCCATCCTGGAGAAAATCCTGGCTGACCATGGTTTGCAGAAGGAGGAGATCGCCTATATCGGTGATGAGATCAACGATGCCTCTCTTCTCGGCAAAGTTGGCTTGTTCTTTACCGTTGAGGATGCCAACCCCTTTATCAAGGATCGTGCTGACATGGTATTAGCCGTGGCTGGCGGGTCCGGCGCATTACGTGAGGCGGCCCACTTCCTGCTCGCGAACAGAAACGAGCTGGAACTTGCCATCGAATCCTTTTGTAGAAATTGAGGCACTTTTCAGGTACACTCAGACTGAAACTCCCAGGTGGTCATACACGCCTTCAAGGGCAAGTCTGTAGTACATGTATTGGTCGATACAATGCTTCGTAAACGCCTTTGGATGGTCATAAAAGACTCCATGACCTACGGGATGTCCGGTATCATTGGACAGGTCGCAGGCTTTCTTTTATTACCTCTGTATACGGCATACCTAACCCCGGAAGATTACGGTATCATTGCTATGCTTACCGTATTCATCCCCTTCTATATCACTATCGCTCAGCTGGGTTTGGCCCATACTGTATTCCGGTATTACTTCGAGAAAGAATACAGTCCTTCGCTTGTTACCAGTACGGCATTTCTGTTCGTGTCATTTACGACAATCATTCTCTTCATTATACTGCAATTGCTGACGCCCCTCATTTCGGCGACCCTGCTCGAAACAACAATCCCGAACATTAACCTGATTGTCAGGATAAAATTACTCTCAGCATCGATCATTTCAGTAAAAATGATCCTGGTCAATTCGTTGCGTGCCAAGCGAAGAGTAAAAACTGTCGTTGGGGCAAATATAACCAACGTGCTCGTTTCGATAATCACGGCTATTCTTCTCATTGTCGTATTCCGGATGGGTGTTATCGGCTTCATCATCGGCGAGTTGGTCGGCATTCTGTTTAACCTGACAATCGTTGTTCTATCGAGCCGTGATGTAATCAGCTTTTCACTTGACAGAACCCTGCTGAAACGTATGCTGGTATATGGAGTGCCCCTGGTTCCAAACTTTATCCTGGTTCAATCTTCGGAGATGTTCACCAAATTCATTATCAAGAACAGAATCGATCTGGCCGAAGTCGGCTTGTATGGAATTGCAGAACGTATTTCGATGCCGGGCAAGTTCATTTACCAGGCGTTCACACAGGGTTATGCGGCAATAAAATTCCAGATGCTGTCCGAGGGCGAATCACCGCAACTCTTCTTCAGAGCTGCTTTTACCTATTTCACCGGCTTGATGTTATACCTTTGGATCGGAATCGCTATCTGGGGACCGGAAGTCCTCTACCTCATGACTCAACCAGCCTATTTTGATGCCCAGAAATACATTGCTCCGGTTGCATTTATCTCTGTGCTCCTGGTGATGTACAACCTGTTGGTTACCGGGGTTCAGTCCGGGAAAAGCCAGGGGCCGATGCCGGTGGTCAGCGGAATCGGCCTGGTGACCCTGGTCGGACTGGTTTTTCTGCTGATGCCGAGGTTTGGCGGTTTAGGGGTGGTTTACGGTCTGATTGGCGCACGTTTGATCATGAATGTTGTCATGTATGTATTTTCTCAGAAACGCTACTTCATTCCCTATAACCTCCTTGGCGTATTTCTGATGACAGCTCTGTCCGGCGCCATCATCTGGCTCACGAATCATTACACTATGGATGGGCTTTTCTTGCGCTTGGGAATTAAAACCGGAGTATCTTTGCTGGCGCCTGTTCTGCTGGGGGTGATTCTGCTGGCCTTTAAAACGGAGAGACAGCAGTTGGATAATATGAAAAAGCTGGTGACCAGCAAGTTCAGGAAGTAAAAATAAACTTGACAAACTCGCGTCACTAACCTTGAACTGAAGAAAAACAATCCATTGACATCCAGATCGAGCTATCACTTATCAACCGAGCCACAAGGTTGATAAGGTTATCTGACTCTGCTACCTTCTCCTCTTACAAGCCAACATGATTAACCCGGAGATACACATGTCACAACCATCCGAAGTTCAGTTTATTCCCTATCGTCAACATGGTGAACCGCAACGCAAAGCGGCGATTGTCCAGGTGGATTTTCCTGTTGATGCTTTAAGCGATGAAGACGTTCAGGTATTGGGACATCTGGTTGAAGCTGCTGACGCCATGAACCCGATCTTTCGTGAACAGTATGAACCGAAAACATCGACCATTCGTCGCCTCGTGCATGCGCTGCTCGCAGTAGCCGAAGGCGATAACAGGCAGAAACTGGCAGACTATGCTGCAATGATAGACTTGCAGAACAGCCCCTATGCCCTGCTGCCACGGAAAAACTGCCTGCTCGATATCCCGATGGACGAGTTGCAGACATTGGCGGAAAACGCCGGTGGAACTGCAATGTTGGATCTGTCCGATGTTGGCGTTCTCTTGACGCACCCCATGCCCACCCCGGACCTGGCCAATTTCTACCCGCGCGACTTCAGCGAAGAAGAATTCAACTCACTGGGTGAAGCGGCGAACATGGTCAACAGCATTGTCATCCGCGACGAAACCGGACTGGCTGTGGTAGCACGCAATGAAGACTGGTATGAGGACAAAATCCGTCCGGCGGTTGATCATCTCAAGATCGCACGTGACCTGACCTCCTGTCCCAGTTTCAAGCTTTACCTTGACGCCAAGATCATGGAACTCGAGACCGGGCTGGAAGAAGCACGTCGTCTCGCGGATTACACCTGGATCAAGCATACCTGTGATGTTGATATCGTGATCAGCACAGCATTGGAAGTTTATCTCGACAACTTCAAGAACGCTCGTGGTGCGGCATCGGGTGGTGTCTATGTCGTCAATCGTGAAGCGGAAGCGCTGCTTAAAGCGCTGGTCGATCATGTGCAGGCGTGGGAGGCCAACGCGCCCTGGACACACCGTCGCGAAACCATCGATCCGGCTACGTTACCCAAGCTGAAATTCGTTGATGTCCTGACCTGGGCTGGCGATTATGTTACCGGCCCCTTCACCACCATCGCACAGAGCCTGCCGAATGATGACTGGGTTATCCAGAATGTCGGCACAGTGAACATGGTTTATGTCAACACCGGACGTGCAGTCCACAAGGTTGCCGGCAGCCTTGCGTCGGAAGAATTCCTGACCAAAGCCGAATTCGAGACGGTGAAGGAACTCCTGTTCGACGGCGGCCAGCTCCACAGCGCGCTGCATGAGATCGGCCACACAACGGGAAAAATGGACCCAGAACACAGCAAGGGGCAGGCACGAGATTACCTCGAAGACGAGTATTCCTGGCTGGAGGAAAGCCGTGCAGAACTGTTCGGCATGTGGTCCTCGCAACTACTGGTAGATGATGGCGTGATAACGGCTGACGAACAGAAAGCCTGCTACGACAACATGCTGATCAGCATGATCACCAGCCTGAAGTTCGATCCGGTACAGGCTCACAACAAAGCGCGTAACGGCATGTTCCACCGCTTCCTCGATCAGGGCATCATTATGAAGGTCGAAGAGGACGGCAAGACGAAGTTCGCCTGGGATTTCGACAAGGCGCATGATGCTGTCGCCGCTATGCTGAAAGAGGTTGGCGACCTGAAAGCCAGCGGAAACAAAGCTGGAGTCATCGCGTTGCGTGAGGCTATTGTCTTTACCGATGATCTGAAGCCGGAAGTTGAAAAACGGACGTCCGATTTCCCGCTGGGACGTGGCCTGATTTTCCCGCGCTTCAAAAAAGATGGCGACACCTACCTGAAGGAACTCGAATACGCGGATTCGTTCGGGGAACAGGTGAAGTTCGGTTTGTAGGTTATTTGTTTTGCAAACTGTTTAGTTGGATGATATCAAGGGACTGCCCCAAGGGATGGTCCCTTGTTTATATAAAAACATGTCATCCCTGCAAACAGAGGTTGGGTTGCCCGATGTACTCATGAGAATACTTCAACTCAAAACGCTGCCGGAATACTCACACAAAAGTTATCTCGAATCACTTCACCACGAGTGCGTCGGAATGGTAGTATCGCATGTGGTCTTTCAAAACGAAGACAGGCACGAAAAGGGGACGGAATCCTTTTCTCCGCGCCATATTCAAGACTCTCTTGATGCAGGTTCGGAAAAGGAAGCCGTACCCTTTTCGGTGAGGTGAAGCTCAACCTCAGAAAACCGATCAGAGCGAAAAGCTGGATCACAGGCAAAAGGGTACAGTCACCTTTTCGATTACCTGTATCGCAAAACATCTCACCTCCACGCGACGAAAAGAAAACAGTCCCCTTTTGCTGACAGATCCGTATCAAGTATCATCACCAACTTTCCTACTTTATGTCATCCTCGGCATATATGTCATCCTCGGTATATATGTCATCCCCGGTATATATGTCATCCCCGGTATATATGTCATCCCCGGTATATATGTCATCCCCGGTATATATGTCATCCCCGGTATATATGTCATCCCCGGTATATATGTCATCCCCGGTATATATGTCATCCCCGGTATATATGTCATCCCCGGCTTGAACGGGGATCTCGAGGTTCTTCAATCAGAGTTCGTTTGAGTTGAAGCATGACCCGGCCAGGCATGACCGGGCTACTTATTCCCCATACACCCCTGTTTCCGCACCGTCATCAATTGGAATAAATGCCGCTTCTCTGTATCTTTCAAGAAGGTTCAGGGTTCATCAACGGGTGCGAAAACCAATGGCTACGGAAAAGAAGACAAAAACGCTGGTGTCTGCCTGCCTGATGGGCATTCACTGCCGGTATGACGGTAACCACAGTTGGTCGGAAGAGCTGAGCAAGCGTTTCGAGACCGAAGAACTGGAACTGATTCCGGTTTGTCCGGAACAGTTGGGCGGTTTGCCGACTCCACGCCCAGCCGCAGAGATCCGTGGCGGGAGTGGTGACGATGTTCTTGACGGAACCGCCCATGTAGTCCAGATCGAAACCGGCAAGGACGTATCCAATGAGTTCATCAAAGGCGCCCAGGCAGCGCTCAAAATCGCACGTATCACCGGCGCAACCCAGGCGCTGATGAAGACGAACAGCCCATCCTGCGGTTGTGACGGCATCAAGGTCGGCGGCAAACGTGTTGACGGTGAAGGTGTTACTGTCGCCCTGTTCAGACGAAACGGCATCCATGTTGAAGGAGTCGAATGATGAATCCTGCATCGCGTCAACCTGCCTCTAAAAAGATCAGCACTTTTTCCATGGTCGGGTATGGCGCGGTGGGACGTCCCCTCGCACGAGGATTGATG
This sequence comes from bacterium, assembly GCA_963669175.1. GTDB lineage: Bacteria > Electryoneota > Electryoneia > Electryoneales > Electryoneaceae. Next base: position 1,893,843 of record OY769902.1, on the reverse strand, counting down.
AGGCGTGGTATCAAACCGATGGGTATCGCCTTGCAGAAACAGGATACCCATGCTCAAACTGCCGCTTCCGATGGACGTGATGTTTTCATGCTGGACACTCTCCCCGTTGATGTCGACCTTTTGATTCTCGCTGTTCCCGATAATGAGATTCAAAACGTAGCCGCCAACATTGCCGACAACGCGATAAGAAGTGGCATATCTTTCGGAAGCCAGGAACATCGTCCGGTCGTAACGCACCTCGCCGGACGTTATGGTCTGGAGCCACTGGCTCCACTGGCTGATCTCGGTTTCCTGCGCATGGCCTGGCACCCAATGCAGAGTTTCACCTGTTCGGACAAGGTTCCGGAAGGCAAGTTCAACAGCATTCATGTCGGGGTCACCGCGGATGAAGATGCCTGGCCGGTTGCGGTGGAGATGGCGCGTTTGCTGGGGGCACACCCGATACGTGTCGCTGCGGAAGACCGGATACGTTATCACCATGCCTGTGTGTTGGCATCCAATTTTCTTCCGATCTTGATGGAATTGGGAGCGACACGTTTGCAGGGCATCGTTGAAAATGAACGTGAAGCAATAGAAGCCCTGTTACCTTTGGTGAAGGGCATGGTCCGTAATCTTGAACCGGACTGGAAAAAACCACCTGCTGAGGAATGGGGCTGGGAATCCTTCCAGGCCATGAGCGGCCCGGTGCGACGGGGTGATCTCAAGGCGGTGCTCTCGCACCTGGAGGAATGGAACGATCCGTTAGGGAAAGACGTGTACAGGGTGCTGACTGTCGCTGCGGCAAGACTGGCATCCCGCGCCGGTATCATGTCTCAGGAAGAACAACAAAACTGGGAGAACGCGCTGTTTTCTTGATCGATGTGTGAACACGTTTACAGGTGGAAGAATCGATCAGGGAGAAACGCGATGCAAGCGATGGCAGTGAAAAAAATCCTCTGGGCAGACGACGAAATCGAGCTGCTCCAACCTCATATCATGTTCCTGAGTGAACGTGGCTACGAAGTCAACGGGGTCACTTCCGGCGAAGATGCTGTCCGTGCGGTAGCGAGAGAGAACTACGACGCGGTGTTGCTGGACGAGCAGATGGCGGGACTTGACGGCATCGCCACGCTCATGCGTCTCAAAAAAATCCGGCCCGGCCTTCCGGTCATCATGATCACCAAAAGCGAAGAAGAATCGCTGATGGAAGAAGCCCTGGGCAGCCGTATCGACGATTACCTGACCAAGCCGGTCAATCCCAGCCAGATCCAGAGCGCATTGAAGAAGCTGCTCGATGGACGTGAGATCAGCGCACGCCGTATCACACAGGATTATGTCACCGCGGTGAACAGGATCAACGATGAGCTGCGTGATCCTCTCGAATGGGACGAATGGATCGACTTGCAGGAACGCTTGACCCGCTGGGCGCTGGACATCCAGACCCTGCGTGATCCCGGCTTGCAGGAACTGCTGGACGAACAGCAGCAGGGGGCCAATGCCCTGTTCGCACGCTATGTCGAAGAAAACTATCCCTACTGGGTACGTTCGGTCAGGGAAGACCGTCCCCCGTTGAGCCTGGACGTTATCCCGGAATGGGTGATGCCACTGATGCAGAAAGGCGAGCCGGTGCTGTTCCTGGTGCTGGATTGCCTGCGTCTGGATCACTGGATGGCGGTAGAACCCATGCTGCGCCCGTATTTCGATATCGAAACCGATCACTACTTTACCATTCTACCCAGTGCCACTCCTTTCTCACGCAACAGTATTTTCAGCGGTCTCTGGCCGGTACAATTCCCGCAGGTTCATCCTGACCTGTGGAAGCGGCTGCATAAGGAAGACATCGCCTCGTTCAACCGGTTCGAACGTCAGCTCCTGGACCGCCAGTTGAAAGCACGTGGCGCATTCCCATCGCCCGAGCCCAAGTACGCCAAGATCCTTGACCCGGATGAAGCACAGCGAACCCTGCGGAAAGCATCGGACTACTTTGATATTCCGCTGGTTTCCATGGTCTTCAACTTCGTGGATATCGTGGCGCATCACCGCAGCACGGAAGAAGTCATCCAGAGTCTGATCCCGGACGAAGCGGCCTATCGTGATATCGTCCGTAGCTGGTTCCAGCATTCGCCGTTGTTTGAGCTGCTGCGTACCTTCGGCGAACGTGGTGTGACCATCGTCCTGACCAGTGACCACGGTTCCATCCGGGCACGTAAGCCGGTAAAGGTGGTCGGCGACCGTGACACCTCACCCAACCTGCGCTACAAACAGGGCCGTAACCTGAAGGTGAATGATAAGGACGGCATACGGGTACGTGAACCGGAAACCTGGGGCATCGAAGGCGGAGGCATGAACCATGAGCTGATCATGGCCCGTGAGGACCATTTCTTCGTCTATCCCAACGAGTTCAATCGGTACGCGGAGAAGTTCCGTGATTCCTTCCTCCACGGCGGCATATCACTGGAAGAGATGATCGTGCCGGTTGTGACGATGAGGAAGAAGTAGGGAGAAGTGAAAAAAGTAGAAAGTGAAAAAGGTAAAAAAGAAACTACTTGCGGGGTTGGATGACAAGCATTTGGCCCCGCTGGCTTGAAGCACGCTGTAGCGAAGTGGAAGCGGCTGCCCAGCGGGGTTTATTTTAATTTATTTCAAAAAGCTAATCCTTCTGTAGTCGCTTTTTAGGGAGGGGTACCCCGATCCGCAACGAAAAATGGGACAGACCACTACGGGTCTGTCCCAATTTTTCACACATCAGTGGACTATCTTCTTTGTTTTATTTAGAATAGACCGCCGCCAGCAAGCTGGCGGGGCCAAGAAAGTCACCTCACCAGCAGCACTTTCTGCACAGCCAGACGACCTTCGCATTCAAGCTGCACGAAGTAAACGCCCGACACCACCGCCATTCCATCCCTTGTTGTCCCATCCCACCGCGCCTCATGCTGCCCGGCAGGTTGCACCCCATCACGCAGGCGTAGTACTTCGCGGCCCAGAATATCAAACACTCGCAAACGCACCATCCCTCCTTCCGGGAGCCGGTACTGAATACGGGTTTCCGAATTGAACGGATTCGGCCAGGGAGCGGCCAGGCTCATTTCAGAGGGCAACTCATGCTCGAAGAATGAATGTTCATCTGAGGCACATTCCATATCGTTAAAGCGAAAACGCATCAGTGCATTGGTGTTTTCCGCCCAGATATTGTTCCGTGTGAAGCTATAATTCCCGGTTACATCATGCACGATACCAAGCGTATCTCCCAGCACAACTCCATCCTCATCCAATGGAAAGATGAAAAATGTTGGCGAGTTGGTGTCTGTTTTCTGGATGACGATTCGCCCATTCCCGACAGCACAAATGACACCATCACATTGTGTCCCATTCTGATTCAGAAACACATGCTCCATTTCCAACTCGCCATCTATACAACGAAACAGGGTGCTCCCCGCCCCGATCCATTCATCACCAGAACATAGATTGTCCGTGTCCTGGACAGGATGACTATAGTTCAATTGAGTCTGATGGCTCAGAGATTCTGTTTCCGGATCATACAAGCACCAAACCAGGGGACTGATCCCATTACCTACCGTGCAAAATATCCCCAGGTCATTTACGATCAGGTTGTTCACGCCACCACCACCAACTTGCAGGGTAGCGACAACGACGACACGATGCGGAGCGAACCTGTTCACGTAAACTGTATTATCCCAGTAGGTTACTTCATACAGATCATCTTCATACTCAAACAAGTCAATGTTATTCTGTTCGCAGGTCGGCACCTCAGATGTGGAATAGATACGGTGGCAATGCAAATCACCATCTTCCTGAATAATGAAGTAATACAATCCGTATTCATTGGTATCCTGATCAGAACCGGACACAATAACCGATGAATCCAGAACAGAAAAACTGGCAACAGCTGCCCCAGGCGCATTTCTGGTTCGTGCAATCTCCCTTGGCGTGGACGAGACTGTCAAGTTATACAATACCAGGTGACCCCCTTCTTCTTTCAAAAGATAGTCACCATTTAAATCATACAAGCCACCCCCATAAGTGTAGACTGCGTCACGATCAATCGCCATCGCCATGGTGGGAGTTTCCAAACAGGTAAAATCAAACAATCTGGAATCCGTCGTATTGGTGGAAGAAATCAGGAATTTATTTCCTGAAGCCGAATAGGGATATTCATAGGAAACGGTACTCCATCCAGTCCAGTCTTCATCCAGTTCCACCAACTCAATACAGATACCCTGCAGATATTCATCTGGATCAAAGATAGCCGCCAACGGAGACTGCCCAGCACGAATACGGTTAAAACTGATAAAAAGCGAATCGCGAAGAACTTCAATATTATCCCAGTTGTTGAAATACTCATCGCTCTCCCAGGCGTACACATTATCGACTTCAAAAGCATCATTGAGGTGGAAAAATCGGATCTGATCCCGCTCCGGAATAGCGATGACATCTCCAATGGCTTTAGGCCGCCAGTTATTCTGTTGAACCGGGTTATTCATGTAGAGGCTGTCTACCAGGACTGGCTGCCAGGGGTCCGAAACATCAAACACTTTCACTTCAGGATGCCAGTTTTCATTGATAGAAATCAAGTGTCCTTCATGAAATATGGTATTATTATCAAACCGGAGTTCGTCAGTCTGCCAGGTAATTTGCGGGTTATACGGATCGTGAAAACTGATCAGCGTGCCGCCTAGCAACAGTAAACTGTCGCTGGAAAAGATACAATCGTTGCCCCAATTCCAATCCGGAATCCCTTCATAGATCCTATGAAGACGGTCACCACGCCGTTCAGCAATATATAACCTGCTGCTTCTCCAGATCACCAGGCTGTCTAGAACGAAGAAATCCTTGCCTTCAGTAATGGTGTTTCCAGGTAGTGTATCACAGGGGACAATATCATTCCCTTCCAGCTTATACAGGTAAATGCCATACCTTCCTGCCACGTAGATATAGTCATCCACCATAATGGGACGGTAATGGTGGTTCCTGATAAACAGATCATCCTGCCAGAGCAATCCCTGATCCAGTAACGATCTGGATTGAGCATGTGCTGTCTGAAGGAATCCGGCAGCAGTGAACATTAATCCTGCAAGAAGGATGAGGGTAAAAAGTCGCTTTTTCATGAGTGTCCTCAATAGAATAGTGGACCGGATCATATCTCAGTTACAGGACAGCTTTTCCTTCGGTTATTCTAAAATAAAGACACTTTTCCGGTCCGCAACACCTTGTACAGAGAATCAATCGAAATTCTTGTAAGGAAGTGATGACAGGGGACAGCGAAAAATGGGACTGTCACCTTTTCATGTTCGCAACTGCAAGACTATCAAATCAGGGTTCATGAAAAGGTGACTGTACCGAATTTTTCGCCTGCTATTGTTCGAGATCAGCCGGAAAATCATGGGACAGCTACCTTTTCTGCACTGTTTCTGCTAAGAAAAGCAGTGTTTATCTGCAAAACCAGGTTTTCACCTTATATACAGGCAACATCTCTTGCAGAAAAGCGTAGCAGTCCCGATTTTCCATCGCCTTGATCGCGGAGCTTGTCAGATAACATTCTCTTTAATAAAGTGAGTATCGAAAGTATTGTCGCACCCTCAGCAGGCGGAATACCAAGTTGATCACCGCGATGTCTTCCAATTCTCCGATTTTTAGTCCGCAATTCTTAATTCCTAATTCCTAATTACTTACACCACTTGTTTAACCGTATCAATTACTGTACCGTCCACCCACTTGATCACGGCTACATCCTTGTCGCCCAGCACTGGTTTTGCGGGCGGGCCACCGATAAGTCTCTCAACTTCGTCCTTAATCTGAGCCAACGGTTTGATGGGCAGGCCGGAATTACGGGTCGCGTCGATCAGATCCTGCCGTTTCGGGTTGATCGCGATACCACGTTCGGTCACGATCACATCGATCAGTTCACCGGGTCCGACCAGTGTTGTTACCTTGTCCACGATCACCGGGAGGCGGTCACGCACGGCGGGAATTGGAAGAATGGTGCATTTGCTGAACAGGCAGTTCTGCCAGCCGCCGATACCGTGCAATAAGCGGCCGTCCGAATGCGTAACCACGTTCGCGTTGAAATCAAGATCCACTTCCGTAGCGCCAAGCACCACCGCATCCAGCATGCTGGCAAAATTACCCTTGCCGTGGTAGTTATAGCTGGTGAACGGGCTGGTGTTGATGTGGCCTGGATTTTCACGCATGGAACGCACGCCCTCAAGGTCAAACGTCTGGCCGTCAAGGATGAAATCGGTCAGTCCTTCTTCCAGCATCTCGACCAGGTACTTGGTCGAACCGCCACGAATGAAGCGGGCCTTGATCCCACGTTTGCGCATCATATCGCGCACATAAATCGCAAACGCCAGCGCCGTGCCGCCAGCGCCCGCCTGGAACGACCAGCCGTCACGCAGAATTCCCGCCGCATCAACAAACTTCGCGGTCAGTTCGGCGATGAGGAGACGGTCAGGCGATTTGGTGATGACAGTCGTGCCACTGACGATCTTTTCCGGCTCGCCGATTTTGTCCAGCACCACCACAGCGTCCACATTCTGCCCGTTGATCTGCCAGGGATAACACGGGAAAGGCACCAGGTTGTCGGTCACCACGATCACCTTGTCGGCATACATACTGTCGGCCAATCCGAAACCGAGCAGGCCGCAAGCTGAGGGGCCACGGTCGCCGGTACTGTTGCCAAGAGCGTCCGCTGTGGGCGCGGGTACGATTGCGACATCGACATGCACCTCGCCGTCCTGAATCGCCTGCCAACGTCCGCCATGGCTGCGCAATACTCCCATACCACGCATCTTGCCTTCGCTGCAATACGCGCCCAAGGGGCCGTTCATCGAGCCTTCAATGTGATGAATGGTACCGTCCTCCTGACGATCAATCAACGATGCCTGGCAGGGGAACGAAGCCGAGGGCAGCCAGAGCAGGTCCTTCACACCCATTTCATGGGCAGCGTCAAAGGTCGGAACCATGACCAGGTCGCCATTACGGAAATGGTGATGGTTGGAGATGGTCATGCCGTCCTTCAAACCGACATGTTCCAGCGCCACACGCATCGCCTCGGCACGGCTGGACACCTTCTTCACCCGTCCGGTATCCACCACGAGGTCATCACGCATGCTGGCAACGACCTTATTGCCATCGGCCGGGAACTCGGCACAGGAACGGATTGGCGGAGCGGCCTTGAAACCGGATGGTTTGAACTTGCCGACACCCATGTAAGGAGTCTGCTCTTTGCCGTTGACAATCACCGGAACGTCACGTCCGGCAGCGTTGGTCTTGTATGTATTCGCCATGATGCACTCACTCTATCGCAGTTAAAAGGCCAATCCGGAAGATGTGGATCAGCCCTGTTCTTGAAAAGCTCTATCTGCCTGAAACGTACGCAGTTTCGCACACCAATTCAACAGAGTGACTTTTGGCGCTTTCTCCGGGCTGGGGTTGCACAAAGCAGAATTCTGCTGATAGTTTATTGGATCAGAATTGCTTTCCGGGGGGATATTGTATGACGAACTCAGCTTACAGGCTCAGGAACACCTTTCTCCTGTTCATGGTGGTGCTGTTTTTATCCGTAGGTCAGATTTATGCCGCAGTCATACGTGGCGTTGTTGAGAATACCGACCAGGAACGATTGCAGAATGCTGTTGTCACGATTGTGTCCACAACAGGGATAGCCTGGAGCGATACTACAGATGCCGCAGGGAACTACCTGATCGCCGCAATTCCTGCCTGTTCTGTTACCGTCACAGCCTCACACCCGACTCATTGGCCGGAGAAGATAGACTCGGTTGCTATTGTCGAAGATGATACGTTCGCAGTTGATTTTACACAAGATCATGCACTTACCTACCCAGAATTGGACACCCATAATTCCGTGCTGGAAATCATGTATGGCTATGATCCGGTTGAGAATACCTGGCTTGCCGAAATAAATTGGCATTTGTCAAATACCGGCAGCGGTCAGCTCGAATTCTATACATGGCTTTACGATGGATATATGAATTGGGATGGCAATGATTTGTTTCATGCCTTTGACGTTGATCAGCAGTGGTCTTTGGGGGAGTACACAAACAACCAGGGTTTTTGTGCTGTTGCCTTGACAAGGCGGCGTGCGTTCGCAAGTGCGGTTGCCCTCGATGACAGTCTGGGCGCCAATCAGCTATTCAGTTTTACTCATAGTGGCACACAGATGGGCGCCTTCACTTACCCGGATTCAATCCTCGGTTCAGATGGAAAGGCCTTCCTTGATCTGGCTTCTGACTCTGCGGGATTCCTGTATGGCGGGAATTGTGATGGACAGATTTATCGTATGAATGAAAATCTGACGAGCATCGAGCTTGTCGCCCAAGTGGCCAGCCCGATTCATTGTATCGCCTTCGACCCGGTAACGGACGCCCTGTATTACACGGACAGTGATTCCACCTTCGGTAGAGTTGATATCACCACCGGTATCGATACCGTCCTGTTCTACTCGCCCATGTTTGAGGGTATGACGGGGATGGCATGCACATTTGATTTACCTCCATCATACGATACGGATATTCTTTGCATGTTCCCCTTGTCAGAGGAAGGTGGAGCCATTGTACGTCGAATGGGTCTTTCAACTCTGAATTGGGATCAATCCTTCCAGTTATTCTCCGAAAACCTTGGATCGGCTGGAGGATTGGATCATTCATGGGATCGAGATCCGGATTGCGAGGTTCGCCTGGTATCACTGACTCGAGATAATTCCCCAAGTATGACTTTATATAAGGGCTATCCACAGACCAACACGTGGTACACTGTTAATCCGCCCCATGGGATCATATCTCCCGGTGAGGATATGCCTTTCTCTATGTGGGGCGATTTGATGGACAGTGGATGGGAAGTGGATATAGATGATGAATATTACAGCCAAATGGTCTTCTTCGGCCCGCATCTTGAAGTGATTAGCACGATTGAAATTATACACCTGCTTCTGCATGTGGAGGAAAATCAAGCCGAACCGACAACCTGGCGGTTGTCCGAACCCTATCCGAACCCATTCAACTCGCAGACACGTATAAACTTTGAGCTGCCACACAACGCTGCCGTAAAGCTGGTTCTCTACGATATCCTTGGACGTGAAGTCGCCGTACTCGCGAATAGAACCTTCGAGGCGGGAGTGCATACAATCGGTTTTGATGGGGCAAACCTTGCCAGCGGGACGTATTTCATTCGGATGGAACAGGTTGATACTGCGGGAAAAGCCAACCAGAGATTTGAGGCAGTAAGGAAAATAATTCTCTTAAAATAGCAAACAATGAAGTGAGGGTGAACTGTCTAGTGGACCGGATCACGCTAAACGACAGCATTTCCGGGATGACACGCTGCTTGGTTTCGGTGGACAGTCAAAGCTATTCCAAGATGACATGCAGGTTGGTTTGGTTGATTAGTCAGAGCTATTCCGGGATAGTATGTGCGGTTAATATTGGGCGAAAAATGGGACTGTCACCTTTTCATGTTCGCAAATTCTTGAAGTTAAATCAGGATTTCTGAAAAGGTGACTGTACCAGATTTTTCGCCTGCTACTGTTCTGGATCAACCAGAAAATCCAGGGACAGCTACCTTTTCTGCAATTTTCTCGATATGGAAACAAGTATTCACCTGTAAAACCATGCATTACTTTGTTTCAAGGGACTCTTCCGCAGAAAAGTGTAGCAGTCCCGATTTACCGTACCAAATTGATTTATTCATCTTCCGTTGGAATATCCAGGCTGGACTTCGGTTCATTGATGGGCTGAATCCCCTTCCGTCCGATACCCTTGATATAGAATTCCGGATCGTTCAGGAATGCGGAGAAGGTTGCGATGAATGCAATGATGATCTCGGTTAGCTGATCCTTTGCCAGGAACAGTTCCGCGAGTTTTTCCTTTCGTTCCCTGGAACTGACCAGGGCAAAATTCTCGATATAGGTGCCGTCAAGCAGGTTCTCATCTGTGAATGGACGGATTGCGGACACGCCACCGCTATGGGTGTACTCCATCGTGGCCAGCAGCAGCTCACGTTGCCGCTTGATATCAATGATATCCGAAGAGAACAATTCGAGGGCAATCCACTGAGCTTCACGAATGCTGGCTACCGCCAACCCGTTAAACAGACGATGGGTAATCGGGGTCAGGTGCTCAAGGTTGTCCTGCCGGATCAGGGACAGGAAAATGGTGTTCTTGAAAAGCTGCGACAGAAGCTTTACGCCTTGTTTTGCTGCGGGGATGAAATGGTATTCGTCAATCTTCACACCGGGAAACTCAGGCACAAACAACAGGTCAAAGACAAAACGATAGAAATTGTAGTTGGAGATATTGGGGAGATATAGCTGGGTATCCAGCGTGTTGTCCAGACGGTCGGCCAGTTTCACATGCAGGAGGTCGGGTTTATTGTCCGGGGCAGCATCGAGCAGGTTGCCAAGGTAGACGGAATAAGGCTGGAATGGTTCGCGACGGTACAGGGCCATTCGTTCACCGAGGAACCACTGGTGATGAATGTCAATGGTTTCACGTGTTGTCCGGAGGGTATCCTGCAACCGTTTCCACCGATCCGGGTCCATGTTCTCCGGGCTCAGATCCTCTTCCACATCATGAAGCAGGCCTCCAAGAAGATCCAGGACACTCGGCTCTTCCATGCAACGGCACAATAATGCCGTAGTCCTCAACGGGTGAATTTCAGCAAAGGTACCCAGTTCACGGCTCTTCCCTTCATACCCGGTCAACAGCACCTTGACAGCTTCCAGCAACGGGTCCATATACATAATAGGACGTCCACTGAAAACCTTGGCGAGGATCGCTTTCATATCCGGTTGTTCCGCGGACAACTGGTAATTGATCGCCGCAGACATTCCCATAAACTCTTCTATGGAAATCAGTTCCTTGCCGTGTTGCTTATATGCCCTCATCGCCTCATGCCCCTTTGTTGACCTTGCTATAAAATAACAATCATTTCTTACTATTGTGTAGTAATTCATTCTCTCCCGGGGGACTCCATTATTCATTCGCTTGTGTTGCTCTGTCCATTTACATTTCTGCATGAACCTGCTACTGCTCCACCTTTCAGGAATACAGACAGCTTGACCATTTCATTGAACTAGCTTACTTTGCAAAGGCAAGGTAAAAGTAGCCGTTAACCCTGAGATTCAGGTAATTCCATGTTATCCAGACTGAAGGCTTTCCTCACCGGCGCCGGTTCATCCACTACAGCCGCCAATAAAATAGACCTGTCCCTGGCAATCAGTGCGCTTCTGCTGGAAGCAGCGCGCAGTGATGGAGATTTCTCCCGAGACGAGCGTGGGTTTGTATTTGACATCCTGCATCAACGGTTCAACATGGATAAAAACGACGCGAATCAGGTTCTTAGCGAGGCTGAAGAGGCCGTAAAAGCGGAATTGGACCTTTTCCCGTTTACCCGTCGTATAAACGAAACACTGAAGCGCGAAGAAAAATGCGACCTTCTCCAGGAACTGTGGACAGTCATTCTTTCCGATGGTCGGCTCGATCCACAGGAAGATTACCTCGTTCACAAGTTTCAACGCTTATTGAACCTCAGCCATGAAGAGCTGATCGAGACCAAATTGCTGGCAAGAAAAAAGTTGGAAGAGTAACTCGAGGACCTTTCATGAAGAAGCAGTTCATCAGCACTCAGTTTTCACAGTTGGGTGAGAACAACGCAGCGTTGCTTGAGCAAAACTTTCAACCGTTTGTCCTTGATGCGGACGAAATCCTGTACCGGGAAGGCATGTTTACCGGCGGGATTTATTTCCTGGAAGAAGGAAGCGCCCGGGAGAATTTCTCTGATTCCCCCGAAGACCTGAGTCCCATGGAACCTTTGACCAAACATCCGGGCGACTGGATGGGCGAATCCACCCTGCTGGGCCTTCGATCTCCCACAACAGCCGTAGCCCTCGAACCGGTCAAAGGCTGGATGCTAACCAGGCAGACCTTCAGGCAATTGATGGACGATAATCCGGATACGGCCATCGCTTTCTCCAGCATTGTATTGCCACGCACATTCCATGATTACGATGCCGTAACACGACGTTTGCTCTTTCATCATCATCGTCATGCGGCGGTAATGAAAGTCAGCCAGGCGCTGAATTCCCCCCTGTCCCTCGATGATATTCTGCGTGAAATCTGGACCGCGGCCATTCAACATACCGGCGCGGAAAAATGCACCATTTACCTGGTGGATGAGGACTCTGGCGACCTGCGTACACGTGTTATGCAGGATGAACAAATTGATGAGATACGCATCCCGATAGGCCAGGGAATCGCTGGTGATGTCGCAATTACTGGCGCGACTGTCAACCTTGAAGATGCTTACACGGACAAACGATTCGACTACAGCTTTGACAAGTTGACCGGATTTCTGACCCGCTCCCTGCTGACCATGCCGCTCCGCAATCCGGAGGGCAAGATCATCGGCATTATCCAGTTGTTGAACAAGAATACGGGACGTTTCACTCGTGATGATGAAGCGTTTATCCGTGATATCAGCGTTCATGCTTCCCTCGCCATTCAACGCGCGCAGAAAGGCGCGGAATTCACCCGTCAGCAATCACTGGCTGCACTGGGAAATTTCGCGGCGGCCCTGGTCCATGACCTGAAAAACCCGATTGACCTGATTCGTGGCAAAACTCAAGCCCTTGCGCTGACCCATAAGGACAGGGAGATTCAGGAATTTTCACGGGTAATTGTCGGCCAGATAGATCGCCTGATGGCGATGACACAGGAAGTGCTCGATTTTTCTCGTGGCAGCGCCAGCCTTATGCTGGAATCGTACCCGTTAAATGACTTTTTTACCAACCGGATGGTTGTGCTACGTGAACTGATCCAACGCTACCCGGTCCATATTCGCACCAGTCTCAAACTTGGCGATACTCACGCCATGTTCGACCATGACCGTATCGGCAGAGTGCTGGAGAACCTGATCCTGAATGCTTCCGAGGCGATGCCGGACGGTGGCGATATCCGTATCGAAGCCGGTGCGGACAGCCGTGAATGGTGGTTCAGTATTCGTGATACGGGAATCGGTATTCCACGTGACAAACTGGCGTTCATTTTTGATCCGTTTGTCACACATGGAAAAACACGCCGCAGCGGGTTGGGGCTGGCGATTGTAAAACGAGTCGTTGAAGCACATCGTGGCGTAGTGTCCATAGAAAGCAAGCAGGGCGACGGTACACTGTTCACAGTGAAGCTCCCGCTTCAGCCTTCAAACTGATAAAACTGTGATTGTAGAAGAATTATAGCGCCTTGCTGTTTCGTATGGGGAGAAGTGTCAATGGCCAGCAAGAAAACGACGATTGGGGTGGCAGCGAAAAATGGGACTGCTACTTTTTCATCTTTGTCAAATATTGATTATTAAGCAAGAGTTACCGAAAAGGTAGCTGTACCAGATTTTTCGCCAGCTTGTTGTTCGAGATAAGCCGAAAATCCTGGGACAGCTACCTTTTCTGCTATTTGTTTACGCTATGAAGGTCAGTTTTTATGTATACAACCCGACACTAATCTTGTAATCAGATAATGTCACTTGCAGAAAAGTGTAGCAGTCCCGATTTTCTTACAGATTTAGTCGCATTTTCGATCCCTTCGGGATCGGGGTAGGGAAATAGTCTGTCATCACTTGGAAGTGGATTGTCGCCACACAATAAGATGCATCAATGAAGGCACATATAGTGTCTGTATCTTGTTATGTGTACCCAAAGAAATAGCGAGGAACAAGAATCAATGATCAGGCGTACTCTGCACCTGACGAAGAACATCTTCCAGATCTTTAAATTTAAATGGCTTATGAATGAATCCGGCCAATCCCTTACCGGAGAATCTGTTCATAATATCCTGCTCATTGTAGCCGCTGGTCAGGATTACCTTCACATCTTGACGCAGGGCTTTCATCTGGCTGAATACAGCCTCACCATCAAGATGCGGCATCGTCAAGTCAAGCAGAACGACAGCTATTTCATCCCTGTGCTGTTTGAAGACCTCCAGCGCCTCCCTGCCATTTTCTGCCAACAGGATGGAAAAACCCATCTTGGTCAGCATTTTGGAAGCTACAGTTAAGACTGTCTGCTCATCGTCAGCAATCAGTACAGCTCCTGATCCCTGGTATCGAACTGTATTCTCGTAGCTTTCACTTGATTCTTCTTCAACGTGCTTCGTTGCAGGCAACAATATTTTGAACGATGTTCCGGATTTCGGCTCACTGTAAACTTTAATACCTCCATCGTGGCCACGAATAATCCCCAGTACAGCAGCAAGACCTAATCCTCTACCGACAAATTTTGTGGTGAAGAAGGGATCAAATATTTTCGAAAGAGTATCATTGTTCATTCCCTCCCCGTTGTCAGACACCTCCAGGAAAGCGTAGGTACCGGGTTTCAGTTCCGTGCCCGGGTACATTCCTTCCAGGTATTGACTGTCACATTCCAGCAATCCCGTGCGAATACTGATGATCCCACTCTTCTCACCAATCGCTTCCCCCGAGTTCACTACCAGGTTCATTAATACCTGTCGCAGTTGAGTGATGTCTGCATCAACTCGTGGCGTGGCAGGATCAAAATCCAACCTGATCAAGATGTTCTTTGGCACGGAAGCTCGAAATATTGACGACATCTCCTCGATAATGTCTTTCAGGAGAATTGTCTCAATTACAAATTTCCCTTTACCTGAATAGGCCAGCATTTGCCGACTGAGGTCTGCGGCACGAGTCGCTGCACGGGAAATTTCACGAACACATTGGTAGGCAGATGAGGAAAGCGGGATATCCGGCAAAGCCAGTTCGGCGTTACCCAGTATGCCTACCAGCAGGTTGTTGAAATCATGCGCGATACCACCGGCCAGAACACCAAGGCTTTCCAGTTTCTGTGCATGCTGCATCCGTTCTTCCAGACGCTTCTGCTCATCCTCGTGCTTTATGCGTTCTGAAATATCGAGATGCGTGCCTATCGCACGTAACGGCTTGCCATCATCAGAGAATTCAATCACTTTCCCTTTGGTATGAATCCATTTCCATCGTCCATCCTTGTGCCGCATTCTGAATTCGGTTTCATAGAGTTCCGTTTTCCCGGAAAGGTGTTCTTCCAGCATTTCATTTGCGGGACCAGCATCATCAGGATGCAGCAATTCATACCATGTGGAAATTTTGGGTGCGAGTTCTTCAACCTGATATCCGATCATGGCTGCCCAGTTTTTATCGTAGCTAACTTTTCCAGCTTGAACATCCCAGTCCCAGGTGCCAACTTCTGCTGCCGTTAGCACCAGTTTTAACCGCTCTTCACTTTCCTTGAGAGCTCTGATCGCCTCTTTCCGTTCTGAAGTATCCTGGATAATCAACTGGACAGCAGGTTCACCGCCAAACGGAATTACCTTCCCCTGTACTTCAACATCAAAAAGTGTCCCGTCCATGCGGACCAGTTTTTCTTCGACGCCGGTGAAATAATCACCGATCTGCTCTAATCTACTGTACCGTTCGTAAACTTCATCGAAGTATTCCGGTGCAATAAAATCGAGGATCGATTTACCCAGAACATCGGAAAGGGATCTTGCCCTGACATAGCGTAATCCGGTAGCATTCATGTACTTGATCATCTTATTGCGATGAACGACAATAGCAATCGGCGCCAGTTCCGCCAGGGCACGAAACTGCTCTTCACGTGTTAATAACGCCTGCTCGGCCAGTTTTTTTTCTGTGATTACCTGGAAGTAAACAGATAAGCCCTTTTCATAAGGACACACTCGAACTGCATACCAGTTACCATATTGTTCATTATCACGTAAAATCTCATAGGTTTGCGGGTCGCCAGTTTCCAGGGCTTTTTTGAAACTGGTTTCAGCGACGCTGATGTTCGCAAAGGAAAACGCTTCCTTGACATGTTTTCCTATCGCATCCTCGCGTTTGACGCCGGTACTATTCTCCGCAGCATGGTTGAAATAGGTTATCTCCAGGTTGCTATTCAGTGTCATAAACCCGTCACTGATACTATCAAGAATGTCCCAGGCAAAATGCGCCTTTTCCATGGATACTTTTGACAGAGTATCCATATCCTGCTGCATCTCCTGCAACATGGCGATCAGTTCTTCTTTGGTTTTATGGTTGAGATCCATCGTGAAGTCCCGATTATCTCCGTGTTTCCTGTTGGACAGCCTGCCAAACCTCTTCAACATCCTCAGACGGCGGATCAATCAGTTCACCAATAGCTGATAGCTTTTCCATGAGATCACCGCTAACACAATTCATGAAGTAGAAAGCCGGCAGAATCAAACACAGCCCCCTGAAAAAATCCGCTTCCGGACTCTTTTCAAAACAGGCAACCGGCTTGCTTACGATCCAGGCGCTACGAGCCTGCACGAATTCAAACAGCTCTTTCGGCGTATCACTATATAATTGTTTTTTATAAGGGTTCTCAAGGAAAAGATCCATCTCGGAACGAATTTTCAGCACATCGAAGTACTTTAACCAGATATCAGCATGCCTGATCAGGTTCAAACGCCAGGGATCCATTAATTTCCGTTTGGATGAAGCTATTCCGGCGCCAAACACCCAGCCATTTTTGCCAATAGCGCAGAATAGATCTGCCGGGCTGTCCGGGGTGACATCTCCAAATGAAATCCAGACGTGTTCCTTGTAGGGAGGTTTATCGTGATGAAAGCGTATATCGTTGTTTATTCTTGAGATCTTTACTTTACCGGAGAATGTGGGAACGGCGAGACTGACTGGACCGGTAAGTGTGCGAGCCAGGTATTTCATTGGCTCACGAATGGCGCTGATATAACGCTCGCGGTTCGCATCAAACCAGGCCTTGTTGTTATTGTCATACAAATCCTGCATGAAACGAAATGCGTCAACCGAAAGCGCCTGCATTAAATTGTCCCTTTTTGTTCTGATACAATGTACAACATTCTTTACAGCTTTAACATCTGAAAACGAAAAGAGCGGACAAGCCGCTCTTTTCGGTGAAATATAATTTCGCTTCTTTTACCCCGGGCTGTTGCCATTCTTTACGCTGGTCGCCTTGGTGTTCTCCTCTTCGGGTTTAGACATGCTCGTCGGCCTGCGTCTCCGCCTTTCTACACGGTCTACAGCTTTGTCCTCACCGTTCTGGTAATAGAATGGCAATGGAGTCGATACTTCGACAGTATCCACCACAACCGGTTCAGTCATGAAGCTGAATTCCTTCAATATCGGTGCAGCTTCGTTGGCTTCCTTGATATCCTTGAACATACTGCCTTCCGCCATCGCAACGCGCTCCAGTATCTGACTCTGGCGCTTTTCCTCAGCCAGCCGTTCACGCTCACGTTCCTCTTCTTCTTTTTCACGTTCACGTGCAAGACGGTCCGCTTCTTTATCCAGCGCTTTGGCAGCCAGCTCGTCCTGCTTGTCCAGACGTTTGGCCAGACGTTCATTTTCCTTCTGAAGATCACTCACCAGGTCACGGAATACTCCTGTAATGGCAACCAGGAAATCAGACCCGCCCTTCACCTTGTCCAGCAGGTTGATACTCCACAACACTGTCCCCGAATAGGGTTCTGTCAGCGTGACACGGACACCGATCGATCCCTTCTGTGCGGACAGGATGTTCCCAGCAACACCCTCATCCCATCGATAAACTTCAATATTCGTGATGGCGTCCAGCGAAGCGCTGTCAATCACCACAGGCTGCCCCTTGACACTGAACGCCTGCTCAAGCGAACTCAGCTTCCGATCCGCCAGGTACTTCTCGAAGCGAGTTAAATCGAGAACATCATATTCACGCAAAAGTTCTGTCGAGAGCAATGCGGATACGGTTCGCGGCTCAACCCGTTTCAACTTGGTCGATATCTGAGTAGGCATCACTACCAGACGAATCTGCTGGCGTGGATCATAATCCTCTGAAAACCGGATGTTCCAGTCACGTGCTACCGCCACACAGGCAAGCACCATAACCAGTAGTATACTTGTGGCTGTTCTGTTCATGGGACGATCTCTCGTTTGAATTCCCTTTGCCCTCATCTCCATTATCGGCTTTCCCCGGAAAAACTTAAATGGAAATTTACCTTTTTCTGAATAATCACTTTAAGTTTGCATCCTCATGGACTTATACCGACAAGAGTGTCTCTCTTGAGAGAACAAATTGTAAACAGCTATTGAAATCGGACTGAAATTTTCACTTATTAGGAACAGTTACTGATAGCGATAAGGCCATGATTGAAAACAGTCAACAGCGAAGGATGACCAGGCAACGCCAGGTATTGCTGGAGGAATTGTGCAAGTTGCGCACTCATCCGACAGCGGATGAACTGTACTTGCTGGTTAAGAAGCGTTTACCGCGGATCAGCATGGGTACAGTTTACAGAAACCTGGAGTTGTTGACCGGTGAAGGCAAGATTCGCACGATTGATCACGGTGGCATGCCACGCAGGTACGATGGTGATGTCAAACCGCATCTTCATGTACAGTGTACGAAGTGCAACCGTCTGGTCGATGTCATGGAAGTGGAGTTACCCACACAGTTGGATGACATCAAGGTGCCGGGTTGGACCATTACCGGGCAGGAAGTGATCATTCAGGGTATTTGCGACCAGTGCCAAGGCTCCTGAGACGGCTGGAGGAGGAAATCCAAAGGGATTTTCTGCCGGACAGGGTAGTAGTTTTCCACTGGATAAACTTGCCAACAAACGGGTCGTTTTGAAATTTGGTCGCTTTGTTAGTTTGAAACAAAGAATTCATTTACAAGTAAAAAAAAGGGAGGCACCCATGTCTACAAAGGAAAAGACAGAGCAGGCAGTCGCCAATTTGAAGCGTTGGCAGAAAATTGAAAATGCGTCCGTGGTCTCAACCGGCCGTATCATGGAAAAGACCGATCACCCGTTGCTGCATATGGTCGCCGAGATCATCCAGCGTGATTCCCAGATGCACTATCACCTGCAGCAGTTGATCATTGACAGCGTGGAATCCAAGCAGTTCTCGCTGACCCCGGAAGATGTGGCGTCGGTCTGGGATCTGATTGAAGAGCACATTGAGATTGAAAAGAAGACCATCGAGTTTGCGGAAGAAATCATGGGCCAGTTGAAGGGCGCCAAGCACCTGACCCCGCAGATTTACCTGTTGAACTACCTCCTCATGGACGAAGAGAAGCATAACAATATGCTCGAAGCCCTGGAGAAGGTGAAGAAGGACATTTACCCCTACGCATAACCCTGTCAAACCGGACAGGTTGTGATAGATCACATTTCAGATACATTCGGTTGAACAAAGCAGTACATAGATTTGGAGGACAGAACGATGATGATATCCGAAAAAATGCAGAAGGCGCTTAACGCCCAGATGAACCGAGAACTCTTCTCCTGGTACCTGTACCTGTCCATGTCCGCATGGCTGAAGGATAAGAATTTTGACGGCATGGCCAACTGGATGGCCAAGCAGGCCGGTGAAGAGATGGCCCATGCCCGCAAGTTCTACGATTTCATCTTTGAGGTTCGTGGCAAGGCCGAATTGGATGCCATGGAAAAGCCGCAGGCTGAGTGGAAGAGCGTGATGGATGTCTTCCAGGATGCGTTCAAGCATGAACAGTACATCACCAAGAACATCCATGACCTGGTCCACCAGGCCCGCAAAGAAAAAGACCTCCCCACAGAATCTTTCCTGGGTTGGTTTGTCGACGAGCAGGTCGAGGAAGAATCCTCCGTCGATGCCATCATCAACAAGCTGGAACTGATGAAGGATTTCAAGGGCGGCCTGTACATGATGGACAAGGAACTCGGCGCTCGCGAAGGCTGATCCTGTCACTTGAAACACTATCTTTCCGCCCGTTGCCGTTTGAAGGCGGCGGGCGGTTTACTATTTTGTTATTTGATGATACTGGGTGTTGTTAGAGTCGCCTTCAGAAACATTTGCATTCGAAATGCATATGCGTATTCGGAAGCATTTGCATTCGAAATGCATATGCGTATTCGGAAGCATGCACTGATTGGAATTCATTAGCCTGCTTCAGCAGGCTCCTCTTAGCACCCGGCTTTAGCCGGGTGGAGACAAAACAATCACGAAATTGAGCGCGCTTCAGCGTGCTTGCATGGGATGAAAGAACACGTATCTGGCAAGCACCCTGAAGGGCGCTCGATATAACTCCTTACCTGTCCCCCCGGCTAAAGCCGGGGGCTAAGAGGAGCAGGCTAAAGCCTGCTGAATTCCTGCTGAATAATTGAATAATGATTTCTGAATGATGGTGGTCAAAGAAAGCGTTTGTTAAAGTCGCCACAAAATAAAGACGTTCATAGAATGGAAGTTCTATCTCTAATTGAGAACGGTAAGACTATCAGGAACTATTTTAGCGCAAACAAAACGTTGAAAAATACATCATTCATCCGTACGAGATCCTATCGATCTGACGGATGCCACTTGGGAGGGTTGCCATGAGCGAGAAAACGCTCACGCCGGAAGAAGCGATCAAGACTGCGATGGAATTTGAGACCAAAGTGCGCGACACGTACGCCGAAGCGCTCGAAAAAGCCACCAACGAAGTTGGTAAGCGGGTGTTTCGTGTGCTGGCCATGGAGGAACAGGGGCACCTGGACTACCTGGAGCACCGTCTGAAGGAACTGAAAGACCAGGGTAAGGTGAACCCGGTCGCTCTTGAGACCCAGATCCCGCCGAAGGAAGCGATTGAAAAACAGGTCCAGGGACTGAAAAGCACCGTTCACACCCAAGTCACCGAGAAAGAGCTGGACATGCTGAAAGCCGCTGTCGAAGCGGAATTACAGACCTCCGCTTTCTACCGTCGCATGGTGGAACAGATGACCGACGAAAACCAGCAGATGTTCCAGAATTTCCTGGAAATTGAAGAAGGCCATGTCGCTATCGTTCAGGCTGAACTGGACGCCGCCCAGGGGCTGGGACACTTCTTCGGCTTCGAAGAATTCGACATGGAAGCTGGATGATCCGCGCTTTCGGGTAGATGTTTCCAACCCGGCATCAGGTATGCCGGGTTTTGTTTTGTCGCACAATGTAGGGGTTTGCTACACCACCAATTCTCCAAAGTTACACACCCTCAAACTAAACCATTATAGTTTATAACCTTTGCGATATTTACCTTCAGGCACATGGATTGCTTAACAGGATGGTAAAGCGTTTTCACAACTTGCCTGTACATCTCTACACATGAGGGAAACGATGCTGCCCATCGGTCTCAAGCTGGCCTTTCGTCGTTTTTTCCGTAACCGCCTGGTATCCTTCATCAACGTCCTCGGTTTGGCTGTCGGCTTTGCCTTTGCCGGGGTGATCATGTTGCATGTTCGTAACGAATTACGGCATGATTCCGGCTTTCCGGATGTCGCTTCGTTGTATCGGATAACCGTGAACCTGAACACCGGCGGACGTGAGCTGTTGCTTGGACGCGTTATGCCGCCAATGGGGCCAAAACTTGTGGAGAGTTACCCAGTCGTTCAGGACTTCTGCCGCTTCAGAGCAGTCGGCACTCCCCGTGCGGTTCGTGTGGATGACGAAAAATGGCTGGATGGCTCAATCACCTATGCCGATTCATCTGCACTGGCCATGTTCGGCGTGAATATGGTGCAAGGCTCACCAACTAAAGCGCTGAATCGTCCCAACACCGTTATCGTCAGCCAAAGACTGGTTGACAGTCATTTTCATGATGCAGATCCTATCGGCAAGACATTCCTGATCCAGGATGAACCATACGAGATAACAGGCGTCTTCTCCGGTTTTCCCGAACCTTCTCATCTTCAATACATCTCGGTTCTGGCCTCCTATTCCAGCCTGGAAGTAGCTGATCCCAACAATGCTGACTGGTTTGCGATACAGGATTATACCTATATCAAACTCATCGAGGGCGCCAATCCGGATACGCTGACTGCTGCGATGAACCAGTATTTTGAAGAGCAGTTCGGTGAATTCCTGGCCCAGGCACACGCTTCCTTTACCTTCAGCCTTACCTCTGTCAAGACAATACATTTTGATGATCCGGTAATGGATCACCTGGGCTCAAAAGCGAATCGGTCCACCCTGGCCCTGTTCAGCACTATTGCCGCGATTATCCTGCTTCTCGCGGTAATCAACTATATCAACCTGACCACCGCACGAATCTCAGAGCGGTCTCGTGAAGTCGGCATCAGCAAGGTACTCGGGGCAAGACGGTTCAACCTGTTCATCACATCCATTTCTGAATCGTTGATGTTATCGCTGCTCTCGCTTGGCGCAGGGATCGGTGTCATGTATTTCGTCCTGTCGATGCTGAACCGTTTCACTTCGGGCACATTGCACATTCCTGCACCGGAAAGCTCCATCGATTTCATGGTTGGCATTCTCGCGGCAATCCTGGTGGGTATGCTGGCTGGTTTGTATCCGGCTATCGTTTTCAGTGCGTTCCAGCCAACGCAGACCTTGAAGGGAAATGCAGCCACGGCCGGTGTTCGTAAGGCAGCCATGCGGCGTACGCTGGTAGTAGCCCAGTTTGTGATCACCATCGCCCTGCTCGCCAGCACAGTCGTCGTTCAATTGCAGATGCGCTTCATCTCCAACAAGTCCCTTGGATTTGACAAGGACCAGGTATTGTCAGTCTGGATGACCGATCACGCCCTTCAGCAACAAGCCAACGCTCTCAAGCAGGAACTCCTGAAGGTGCCGGGGGTTGAAGGCGTCAGCATGTCACGCTTCAACTTCGGCCAGAGCATGATGGGTATCAATTTCAAGACGGAAGAAATGAATGAGGATGAGCATACGCTGTTATGGGTGCATGAGCTGGACGCAGATGCTGTCAAAACATTGGGATTGACACTTGTTGACGGACGTGATTTCCGTAACGATGAAGAGACTAACAGCAATGTTATCCTGATCAATGAAGCCGCAGCGAAACACCTTGGCTGGGAACAAGCTGTCGGACAAAGATTGCTGGAAACACGCCCCGACAACAATGCTATTACCTATACTGTGGTCGGTGTGGTTGGTGATTTTCATATCCAGGCCTTGTACGATGAAATCCAGCCGGTTGTCATCCGAATTCTGCCGTATACATCGTTTGCGAATTACCTGAAAGTGCGGGTAAGTCTTGAGAATCTGGATGCTACCCTGAAAGGGATGGAAGCCGCCTGGAACAACCTGGCGCCGGACAAACCCTTCGACTATACCTTCATGAGTGAAGTGTTCGCACATCAATACATGCGAGATCAACACACGCAGGTGGTCTTCACCATCTTCAGTTTCATTGCCATTCTCCTGACTATTCTAGGTGTGCTGGGATTGATTACCTATACCGTCGAATCACGTTCACGTGAGATCAGCATCCGTAAAGTGCTGGGCGCCAGTGTTCACTCCATCCTGTCGCTGTTCTATCGTGAATTTGTGTTATGGGTTGTTCTTGCCGGAATTATTGCCGTCCCGTTATCGCTGTATGTGATGCAACGCTGGCTGAGCGAGTTTGCCTATCATGTCTCCATAGGCGCCTGGATTTATATCGCCACAATCCTGCTGACGCTGGCGTTGACTCTTGCTGTCGTAACATTGCAGACGATCGGAGCGGCATTGAAAAATCCTGGAATGAATTTGAGGCATGAGTGAATCATTTTTCATGATTGGCCCGACAGCGTACTGTTGGGTATCCTTACTCCCGGACCGAGGACGGTCCGGGCTACAAGTAGAGTATACAGGACGTTTGGCCCGACTGCTCGCTGTCGGGTATCCTTACTCCCGGACAGAGGACGGTCCAGGCTACAAGTAGAGTATACAGGACGTTTGGCCCGACTGCTCACTGTCGGGTATCATTCCCGGCTACCGCTGTCGAGTCAAGCTGGATTCATACCGTGTTCAACAGAAAAAAAGGGACTGACCACTGAAGGTCAATCCCTGCTCATCTGTATAACAAATGTATCTGGTGAACTGGTGCTTTCTCAGCCTCTCAGGATACTTATCCTGTCTATCCTTCCGCGATCCTGCTCATCCTGTAAATCCAAATCCTAGTTACTTCATCAGGACAATCTTACGGGTTTCGTGCAATGGGCCAGCATCAAAACGGATCACATACAGCCCGCTGGCCAGACCATGCCCGTCGAAAAGAACCTGGTGTTGACCGGCGCGCATGGTCCGGTTCGCCAGTTGCGCCACTTCCTGCCCGAGCAGGTTGAATACGCGCAATTGAACCGTTGTGGCCTGTTTCAGCGTAAATCCGATGGTTGTGGTCGGATTGAACGGGTTCGGGTAGGCGCCCTGGAATTCCCACGCCAACGGTAGACCGGAATCATCGACATCCTGTTCTGTGCCATTCCATTCATACTGCCAGGTTTCTCCCTGCCAGTCACCCTGCAGATAGTTTGCCACGATACGGAAATTATATACTCCAGCATTCTCAAAATTGCCCTGGAAAGTCTTGGTATCGTTATCAACTTCAGCAACCAGCGCATCGTTCATGTACACATCGTAGCCCAGCAGACCGGTCCAGTCATCGACCAGCTCTTCGGAACCATATTCCACACGCAGCATGGGATGCCCGACATTGGTTGTTACCCAGTGCTCACCGTCAGGCGAAACTTTCTGGGTGCCGTTGGCATTGCTGCTCATATCACGTCCCAACCGGGTGCAGTTCAGATCATACCAGGCAACTGCCAGCCAGAACTGTTCACCGGCATCCAGGGCAACACGTACATTCTGCGCATCATACCAGCGCCAGCCTTCTTCGCTGGAAGGCGTGTGAATGTCACCCCAGTATATTTTCTCACCGGGTGTGCCATTATCATCACGCATCATGTACACACGAATATTGCCGTTGGGAATATCCTCTTCAGCACGGAAATAGGCGCCCACACTGGTGACTTTGCCGTTATCTGGAGCTGTAAACTGCTGTGCGACCATTGCGCCACGACTTGCCTCGTTACTGGGGCAGAAGCTGGCGTCCGCAACGCCGTTATCATACTGTAGCGATTCACCACGCAGTTGATCCCAATTCAGGGTGAAAGCGCCCGCATCAGATACATAAGCGATGTTGGTGAAGCGTGGTTCCACCGGCTCAATGTAGTTAATCTCTACGGTTGCTGACGGCCATGAAACCGCTTCATCCCAGGCCGATACGATTTCATAGGAATAGATGCCGAACTCGGACAATTCATCGACATACTGGGTAGATGACGTGCGCCCGATTTCCTCACCATCACGATACACCATGTATTCGTTGAATTCATTCAGCTCGTTTGCCGTATCCCAGGTCAGGTTTACATTACCGTTGCTGAGATCAACAGCGGCAGCAAAACCTTCCGGGGGAACAACACGATAATACAGGGTCAATGGTGTGGTTACCCAGGCATTGTAATCCGGGATCGTCATCGGGGTATAGCCGGAGATAGCGCGAAAATCCAGGGCCATATCTTCTACCTGCAGATTCAGCAGGTTACCGCTGTGACCATTGTTGTAGCCACGATCCTGAATACTCAGGAACACTTCATTCGGTGAGTTCGCATCCAGGTAGGGATACAAATCGGTTGCATCGAGGATCAAACGGCTTCCTTCCGGGAAGGCTATCTGGGAACGCCCTCGCATGCCAATATCGAAATACAGTGCCTCAATAGCAGGATTATCGACATCGCCCACACCGACACGGTATCTCAGGTTGTATCTGTCTGAATGCTGGATTTCTGCAGCCGCATAGAGTTGCGGTTCGTAATCAATCCGGTCAGAGGCGTAAAGTGCGTATCCCCAGCCAATGATATCGTTCATGAAAGCTTCGTAGGACATCCACCAGAAGCCATCATCACCCCAGCTCGGCCCCCAGGAGTTTACCATGCGGAACGCGCCAGTACCGTCACTGGTCTCGAAATTGTCATCGAAGCCAACGATGGTAACTGCGTGACCGCCCGGGTCGGAACCATAAATATCGTTTACACAATAAGTATAGTTGAAGCTGCTGATTTCATTAAAATTGCTCCAGACTGTGATTGCTGTCATGGCAATATTGCCGTTCAGCAAGTGGTTTTTCAGAGTCTGTAAACCAGCCTGCGACTGTGTGCTGATGCTATAGGTCTGGTCAATACGGTTGACCATGCCGTTGATAAAGGTCTCTTCTTCGGGGAAATTGGTGCAGTTGGATGCGGTATAGGGTATATCGGACATGGTTCCGCAGCCGATTTTCTCGAAAATCTCGAAGGCGTCGGAAGGCATGCTGCCGCTGTCTGTACCACCATTGATCAGGTTATAGGTAAATGCCGGGCTGCAAATGTTGTCCGGATCAGAAGTATCAAAACCATGTTCCTGCCACTGCAGGTAGGTCAGGTAATAATAAGCAGTGGCCCATGCGGTGCAACTTCCCTGGCTGCTCTGGTTACCGACAGGGGGAAGACCCTCATAGTTAAACACAGATTCATCGAGCTCATTCCCTGCCTGCGCCTCAATGGCAGGAGATTCGAGAATCCAATCCGGTAACTGTTCTTCCCGAATCGCGCCGTAATAATAAGGCTGCGCGAAAATGGAACCGACCAGCCCCAGAACAAATATTCCTGCTACAACTAACTGCTTCGACCGCATGTATCCTCCAACGGGTTCCCGTGCCGGCGCTTCAATCTTGGAAGGCTCAACCGGATAGGTTCGTCAACAATTCCCAACATTATTAAGATACAACCATTCATGGGTTCGCTCAATACATCAGTGGACCGGATCACATGAATCGGTCCACTATTTAGATGTGCGAGAAATGACAATGATACGAATGATCAAACCTCCTCAAGCCTGAGGAGAGACAAGCGGAGATGAATAAACGAATCGTGTTGAAACTGTGAGGCTATAGATAGCAATGAATTCTGAACAGTTACTACTGTCGGCTACAGGATCACGCTCGCGGCTTATCCCAGTTTTTAATCAGCCATTCTGTAACTGCACGCTGGTCGTATTTCCTTTTACTG
Source organism: bacterium (assembly GCA_963669175.1). Taxonomy (GTDB): domain Bacteria; phylum Electryoneota; class Electryoneia; order Electryoneales; family Electryoneaceae. Next base: position 1,866,973 of record OY769902.1, on the reverse strand, counting down.
GTATCAATATACTCGGTCAATTCAAACAATCCCGTGCGCTTGAACGAGGCTTTCAGTTGTTCGAACATATTTTTGTCATACCATACAACAATGATCCTTTTGACTCCCTTTTTCTGCAGCTTCTTCACGCCAACTTCAACCAAAGGCCAGACACCATTCTGCGCCTGCCGCATGTGCTCGATATTCAGAATCAGCCAATCAACCTTACCGACTTTCACCACCTTGTCTAGCCAGTCATTGGCCAGATCAACACGGACAATACCGCTCAACGTGATAAAAACTCCGTTTGCCTGTGTCCACAAACGAGCTTCTGAAACGGGACGGTTTCCTTTGCCTACCAGCATCCGTATTCCCCCTGGCTGAATTCTGTTTTGGTGCAACAATACTATTACATTAAGCAATACTCGTGAAAACGGTCGATCAGCTTGGTCAGCATGACCGGGTCGGCATTGGCATGATCAAAATACGCTGCCAATGGTATTATAACCCGTTCGCCTTCCCTGTACCTCTGCCCGAAGTAAAAGATCGGCCGTCCGGTTCTCGCTACGGATTGATGCGGACGTAGCGAGGTAAACCGCAGCGTGGGCAGGTTACCAACAAAAATAGCAATCCGCCAGATAGCTTCCGGAAGCGCATTGAATGTATCATCGCTCGTTTCCATTACTCTTGAAATAGCCTTCTGATAGATTGAAGCAAATTCGGCCCACTCCATTCCCGACACATTTTCAAGCAGCACTTCGCCAAACCGTTCTTTGCGTCCTGTGGCGACCGGAAAAAACAGGGGCAGATTCTCAAACCGGTACCAGCTATCCCCCAGCCTGCGCCAGCAGAAACACTCCACATCGCAGGCAGCAAGAGTCAACGCCCAGGTTAATCGTGCGGTAAAGCTTCCTTCCGTAGCAAGGGAGCTCGTGCGGTACCGTTGCAATGCATCGGTGATGTCCACCTGCACAGTCATATCCACACAGGAATCAGTGATATGCGTCGAATCAGGAAAAAAGGTCAAAGCCCATTGTTCATAACGGGATAGACTCGTTAAATCCAGCTTGCTTCCCCTGAACCGTGTCTGGATCTGCTCAATCGTATGCTCATCAGTATTCGCCATACTTGAATATACTCCCCGATGATGAGGTACGCGATAACCGAGTTAGATCTTGCCGTGCTCTCATACTGGTTGTACCATTATGGAAAGGCAACAAATGAGAGAGTAAAATGCTGGATTCAAAATACGTTGACCGGGTGAAGCCGGATGGCGGCGCGAAAGTGCTGGCGTTGGCGGGTGGCGGGGCGCGTGGCCTCGCTCATATCGGTGTCATCAAGGTGCTGGAACGTAATGGCTGGAAACCGGACCTGATCACCGGTGTCAGCATGGGCGCAATCATCGGCGGTCTTTACGGTCTACATGCTTCTGTGGAAGAACTTGAAGAAGCTGCAGATCTGTTCGTTCGGGACGTCTTGCAGAAACGACTCGGGTTGAAGCGTATGCTCGAATCTGAACACAGAATCAACCTGAACTGGGAGCTTGGCGAAGTGTTCCTGCGACTGATCACCTTTGGCTGGGTCACACGTTCTGCCGGTTTGATCCCTGCAAAAACGCTGATCAAACTCCTGCAGGAATTTTTCGAAGGTAAAACTTTCGCTGATCTGAAGATTCCGTTTCTCTGCCTCGCATCTGATCTCTACAGCGGACGTTCCGTGGTGCTTGATTCCGGCGATCTCGCTATAGCTGCAGCCGCCTCCTCTGCCATTCCGGGTATTTTCGAACCGGTTACCATCGGCGACCGAATGCTGATCGATGGCGGTATTACGGCCAATGTCCCGGTGCCGCGACGCAACAATGACACGCCCCACTGGGTCATCGCGGTTAATGTGCTTCCCAGTGTCCATCGTGAAGGACCGTTCAAGAGTAGTGTGGATGTGGTCGTACGTGCGAACGAAATCATGGATGTCCGTAACAACCGGACCTACCTGCGCTGGGCGGATGATATAATCGAGCCGGACGTCCGTCATATCAGCATGTTCGACTTTGATGATCTGCCGTCCCTGATTAAAAAAGGTGAGGAAGCAGCGGAGCAATACCTGCGCGATCTGGAAAAAGAGGCGACCGAATACAACAGTTTCGAAGCCAAAATGAAGAGGTTGTGGAATAGATGATTAAAATTTCAAGTAATTTTCTGAGATATAGCGATTCCCATTATTATTCCGTCATGTGGTCATGTGCCAGATCAGTGAAAGGTCAACCATATGGTTGGAATAAAGGATAAGGATATGGAAAAAGGGGAAAGTTTCCTTTCCCACAAGTTCGGCGAGAGTGTTTCATATGCGCGCGAGGAAAAGGGTCAAGCAGCAGCCCGGCCACGCCCAACGCATTGGTGTTTCATATGCGCGCGAGGAAAAGGGTTAAGCAGCAGCCCGGCCACGCCCAACGCATTGGTGTTTCATATGCGCGCGAGGAAAAGGATCCCGTCCTCTTTTCCCGGCATTCTCTATTATGACGGAATAAAATCGAGTTCCTATGTTAAACGACAGGCGCATCAAGTCGTGTTGGAACTGCTATCTTAGCAGTATTCCATTTTTCCAACACAAGGAGAAGCGCCATGTCGAAGAACCAAGTTATTGCAGCGGACCGTTCATTGTCTATAGGTCTGGATGTTGATTCGCAGACTTCTTTCGCCGTTGTGCTCGACACCCAGACTGGTGAAGTGCTCTTTGAGAATCGGATCAAGCATGACTCAGCCGCCTGGGAACGCTTCTTTGCCCGTTTTCCCAACTGCCGCATGTGGGCGTGTTATGAAGCGGGCCTCACCGGCTTTGGCCTCTGTCGTTACCTGATCGGCCAAGGTGTTGACTGCCAGATCGCGCCGCCCAGCCAAGTTCCCAAAGGGGCGCAAGCGAAGCAGCAGAAGACCGATCATCTGGATGCCCTTACCTTGGCCCACATGTTCTGGACACCACCTCGTACCTGGGTACATGTCCCCACAGAACAGGAAGAGGCGGATCGTCAGTTGTCTCGCACCCGTGACCAGGTGATGAATGATCGCGTTCGGGTCAAAAACCGAATCAAGAGTCTGCTATTGTTTCACGGTTTACAGTCACCGTTTCCGCCGCAACGCTATTGGACAAAGGAATACCGGCGCTGGTTGCGAACGTGTGATTGTCTGGCCGCGACACGGATAGCCATTGATGTTGCTCTCGATGAGCTGGAGGCCATTGAACAGCAACTCAAGGTGATCACCAAAGCGATCAAGGCGATGAATGCGTCCGCAACGTATCGGGACCGTACCCAGCGCCTGCGCCAGGTGAAGGGAGTGGGCGAGTTGACCGTGAACGCCTTCGTGACCGAGATGTATCGTCCCGAACGCTTCGCATCCGGTAAGCAAGTCGGCGCACATCTTGGCTTGACGCCGTGTGAATGGTCAAGCGCCAACACACGCCATATGGGACACATTACCCACTGGGGACCGTCCCATCTACGAAAACTATTGGTCGAAGCTGCGTGGCGTTGGGTGCAAAAAGATCCGTATGCAAAGAAGAAATACGATGCGATCCATGCCGGGAAAACACGGAAAGTGGCGATCGTCGCCATGGCACGAAAACTAGCCGTGATACTGTGGGCCATGCTGGTCAAAGAACAAGACTACAATCCTGCCTGCGTATAACCCCAGCACTGCTGGCAGGTAGGTAAAGCATAGATTGTGATTGAATCGTCCGATGCCATTGGGAACACGCGACCCTGGTAGTTATTCTGTTGCTTGACAACGATTCGAGTTTAGGGCGCCGCTGTTCCGTGCGAACAAAAAACCTGTGCCACGAGCACGAATAGCAGAACGGCACATGGGACGATACAAAGGCTCTTTACACCCTTGACTGTTTACATAGCAGAACAACTATATCAGCCTGCTTCAGCAGGCTCTTCTTAGCACCCGGCTTCAGCCGGGGTGATAAGATGCCGACAACCATTCTGAGCGCGCTTTAGCGTGCTTGCCTGTTATAAATCCTGATTCCGGAAGGCACCCTGAAGGGCGCTCGCCACTTCTTTACAACCACGAACACCCCGGCTGAAGCCCTGTCTCTTGCTCACATCTTCGTGTTTCTGCCACCCCAGAGGGGGTGGTATATTTTAGCGTAGGGTTGACGCTGTCTGTTTAGCGTCTACCCTACGAAAAAGATCAAACCTTATCTCAACCCTGGAAGGGTTGCATAACGTATAATTTACACCCAATTGGTTTGTATAGAATATAAAATGCGTTATTTCCTGTATTTATTGAACGTACTAATATGAATCGCGTATTATGCAACCCTTCCAGGGTTGATTATTCGTTAGAATACCTGACATAGTGTACAGGCCAAACAGACGGCCTGTACACTATGCTAAAATAGGGAATCCCGCCGGGATTCTAAAAATGCTATGTCCACAACTCTTTTACTGATACAGCTTTCAGAAGATGTGGGTAAGAGACAGGGCTGAAGCCGGGTGCTAAAAAAAGCAGGCTAAAGCCTGCTAAAATTGTCGGGTAGCAGATTTCAAATGATATCAGTACCGAAAGTCTACATGGGCAAGGAGTTTCGTTATGACAAATACCAGATCAAGGGAAAGTATAAGGCCTACTCGAGACAGCAAGAACTTTCGAGAAAAACAATATCTTTCAAATCTCACGGCTGCAATTTCACCCGAACATCATGCAACGGCTTCCCTTGCATATCCACAAGCTGCGCGCCGAACCCCCAGCCGCCGTTCCCCTGGCTGACTTTCACCAGCAAAGCATTCAACCCTTTGCGCAGATGAATCGGGATACTATCCTCGCGGGGACGATACGCGCGTCCAACCTCATTCTCATGCACCAGCTTGTTATTCAGCCATACCTTCACCCCATCATCCGAGCCCAACAGGAGTAGCGCATCCTGCTCACGTGGGCTGTCGAGATAGACAAACCCATAGCCCACGGCATCCTCGGTATATGAGCCGGACGCCTCATGCAAGTCAACGAAGAAGTCATCCGCATTACGGTTCGCCGATCCCGGGGCCATTCTGACCGTGTTCCACGTGATCGTCTTTCCCGCTTTGCCACGGTAAGAATCAGACAGAGCGATGGTTTTTTCCGGCGGGAATTCTTCTTCCAGTGAATGCCGTCCCGGGTTATCAAACGGCGCCAGCACATGCCAGGCATTGATCGCAGGGAACAGCACTTCATCATGAGCAAGTTCAACATCGCTATAGCCAACACTTACCCTGGCAACCAGGTGAACAGAAGTTGTCTGAACCTCGGATACTCCGCGCAGCACAGCAACAAATTCTTCCGGCTTTTCCGCTCGGACAGGCAACAATGCTGCGGAACGAAGAGTGATATCTCTCCATCCGGATGGCAAGTCTGCGTCGAAATGGACATACATATGTTCAAGCGGATCAAGCATATGAAGCTGAGCGCGAAAGGCAAAATCTCCCTGCTCTGTGCTGAAGGGGATCACTTCAAAAGAAATATCCAGCAGAGCAATCAGTGCCTGTTCCCGGGTACTTGCCGGTAGTTGTGCATTCGCAAATGACTCGACAACCTCGGTCCATACGGAGTCTTCCAAACCGTGATAACTCCAGGCGTGATCAAGATGCGCCTTGGGGTGGGTAATCCGTTGCCATTTCTCCATTAGTTTCAGAGCAGGCTCGGGCGTTTGTTCACCGGCCAGCTCGACAGCCCGCTCCAAACGTAACAACCTGCCACGTAATCCCTCATCAAAATCGGTCCGTTCCAGCCCACGTTTGGTGAAAATGGTGACCGTTTGCGAATCGGATACCGCCCTTTCCTTGAGCCGGACAGCAATCATCATCTCATGCGCGTCATACCACCAGCCACTCTCCCCCACTGGCGGTTCCTCGTAGAACTGGGGTAAATCCTCACGGTTGGCTTGCACCTTGTCCGGCAACCACTGGAAAGGGAAACGGAATTCATAGACGCGGTTTTCCGGAGCGTCTGCGAAGCTGCCTTCTCGTGGCTTGATGCTGATGCTGATCAAACGGCCGGCATGCTTCCAGGATATCGGGGTAATACTGTGAACCCCACCTTGGTAGGCATTGCTGACACCGTCATCCTCATACAGGTGAATCTCACCGCCCTCACCCGGGAACATCCTGAAGACCAGCGTATCAGGAATCGTCTCGCCGAGGCGTTCAGTCTTCCTCTGCATGGGAATAATCGCCCCACTGCGAACAAATACTGGCGTCTGGTCCAATGGCGTATTGACTATCACCGTATCCGGGCCGGTGAATCGCTGCCCGGTAAACCAGTGAATCCACTCGCCCGGCGGCATCCAGACATGAGACGCGACTACGCCTGTAGACTGCTGAACCGGGGAGATAACCGGTGCAACCAGCATGTCAGCGCCGAAGAGATACTGATCCGTGAAATCATACGCCGCTTCCTCTTCCGGCCATTTGTAGTAAAGTGGTTTCAGCAGTGGCGTTGTAGATGCCCACGCCTCATGAGCATTGTGGTAGATATAGGGTGCGAGCTGGTAACGTAGCTGGAAAGCGCCACGCATTGCCTGGAAATACACATCATCGAACGACCAGATACGACGTTCGGCTCCTGGATTCTTGGTCGCATGGGTTCGGAGAATCGGGTTGAATACGGCAAATTGGACCCAGCGAAGATACAACTCCCCCTCTACCGGGCCGGGTTGATGACCACCGATGTCATGGCTCCAGAATGGGTAGGCGACATTGGCGGCGGTTGTGGTGAAGTACGGCTGAAACGCAAGCGAGGCCCAGTCGCAATAGGTATCCCCGGAAAATCCGGTCTGGTAACGGTGCGACCCGAGCCCACCCCAACGACTGAACAGAAGCGGACGTTTCCCCGTTTCTTTCGCTCTGGTTTCCATATCGCGCCAGTGTAGATGATTCAGCCAGAACAAGGGATCAAGCCCCTTCAATCCAGACACCTCCCCCTGTTGCCAGTCGATCCACCAGAAATCGACGCCTTCCTCCTCCAACGGGTGATGCAGGATACCAAAGTAAGCCTTCATATAAGCGGGATTGGCGATATCGAAGGGGATATTGTCCGTGGAAGCAGGATCCATTCCCATGGCTTCGCAGAATTCCACGAAACATTCTTCATGCTTTCCCACCCCCTGGTGTGGATGCAGGTTCAACGTGACATGCAAGCCCTGCTCATGAACCCAAGCCAGGAAAGCTTTCGGATCTGGAAACAGTTCACGGTTCCAGGTGTACCCGGTCCAGCCCTCAAGATGCCAGTCCATGTCCACAACAAGCACATCCAGGGGAACATCATTCTTGTGAAACTCGCCGATCAGTTCTTTCAGCTCAGCGGCGGAATACGCCCAATAGCGGCTCCACCAGCTCCCGAATGCCCACCGTGGCGGGACCGGAACAGCACCGGTCAAAGCGGTGTAGTTCTGCATGGCGTGCTGATACTCATGGCCATAGGTGAAGAAATACCAGTCAATCCCGTTTTTATCTCGTCTCTGTTTGGGCCAGCGCAGGGAATCGTCACTTAATACTGGCGTGCCGCTGTCATCCAGAAGTGTCCAGCCTTCGCGGGACAATACGCCCCGTTCCAAAGGGGTGGCTCCCGACACCATATCCAGCGTTCGTACCGTACCGCCCAGGTTGCCCGTGTTTTCCATCCCCGGCTTCCAGTGGTCCGGAGTATTCTTGCCGAAAAGCCGAATTTCCAGGTTCTTACTGGTAAATTTGCCGCTTCCGATCTTGTAGCGGAGTTGCAGGGCTTCGGTAGTGATGGTAAGCCAGCCACGTTCCTCCATCGTGACAAATGATCCGAGCGTTTCGATACGGCGGTTGATAAACGTCAGGCTGGCACGGTCCTCAAATCGCTTTTTCTCAGACCACTCCAGACGGATCACATCCGGTGCGAGGATAGTAAAGCGAGCGGTTCCACTCTGCACAATTGCGTCCGGTGAAGCGACCGGATCGGCCGTATCAAAGGTGACAGGCATCGTGTTCCCTCCCCTGCACAGGAAAAACGCCAACATGACTGGTAACATCCGTCTGAACCAGATACGCATTCCTCGCCCCCGGCGCTTCAGATAAAGTTTGCCACAAGATACTCTCCAGATGGAAACGTAAGAATTTCTGATAGCAATCGAAACGAGAATGGGATACAAGGTGAAAGGAAAGTTGGTATAGAAAAAAAGCATACGTCCAATTGTTTTCACGGTATCACATACCACCCCCAAAAAAGAAACCCGGCCATTGGACCGGGCTCCAGGCGTGGTTGGGTGGTACCACGCACTCCTCTCGACCAGGAGAGGGAGTGGATGTTTGTTGTTCCTTGATGGAGATGGGGGTTTCTCCTGGTTGAGCACGTATACGACGTTTAATTTCCAGCGCCGTTTAATCGGTCTCCTGGTGACTCTCGCCGTCTCCCAAACAGGTGCAAAACACATCTGATTCGTTTATTTTTAGGCCTACCAAACTTTTAACAAACGTGAGAGTATATACCATGCGTTTCGGCGATTTTGACCTGTTCCTGATTGAAGATGGTCCTTTCCGTCTGGATGGCGGCGCCATGTTTGGCGTTGTCCCAAAAGTCATGTGGGAGAGAATGGATCCGCCCGACGAAAAAAATCGTATCCTGCTCCATGCAAATTGCCTGCTGGTGAAAACAGGAAGTGAGGTTGTCCTTATTGATAACGGATTGGGCAACAAATGGGACGAGAAGCAGGCGAAGATCTTTGCGGTTGAACAGCCACGGTGGTTGCTTGAAAACCTGAAGAAGATCGGGGTTGAACCGGAAGATGTCACGTACATGATCCAGAGTCATCTGCATTTCGATCATAATGGCGGCGGCACCTATCGTGACGCTGATGGCAATCTGAAACTGACATTCCCGAACGCCAAGTATGTGGTTCAAAAGGGTGAATGGGAAGTCGCTCAGGATCCCGCCATGCGTGACCGTGCCAGTTACCTGCCGGAAAACCTGCAACCGGTGGCAGATTCCGGCAAGTTGGTTCTGGTGGATGGCGACAAGGAGATTCTGCCGGGCATTCGCATGCGTGTCACCGGTGGACACACGAAACATCACGCCATCATTTACGTGGAATCAGGTGGACACACGGCCGTATTTAATGCAGATCTGATCCCGACAGCCAGCCATCTTCATATTCCCTTTGTCATGGGCTATGACCTCTACGCAGCCGATACCATGAATTTCAAAGAACACTATCTCCCGGAAGCGTTTGACGGTCACTACCTGATGATTTTTGAACATGGCCCAGCATTGAAAGCCGGCCAGATCCGTAAGAATGACAAGGGCAAATGGGTGGTCAATAAGGTGGATATGAACCAGGAAGTGTACGAGGGATAACCGGCGTGCCAGTATGCTCTACACAGGCTCGGGCATAGATTCCCCATCCAGCACACGGCGCACGACTTCTGACAGGTCATGCGTCAGGATGGGCTTCATCATCAGCTCGGTCACACCAATCTCACGCGCGCTCTCAGTCGTCATATACTGACCATATCCGGTGATCATGACAATCGGGATACTCGCCCGTATTGCCAGCACACGTTCGCACAACTCCGCCCCGGTCAGGCCGGGCATGGAGAAATCGGTGATCAGAAGGTCATAGTTGCGTGGTGATTCACGGAACACCCGCAACGCTTCGCGGCTGTCGGTGAAACTATCCACCTGGTATTCCAAGTGTTCCAACATCTGGGTCAATACTTCAGTGACCGCCTCTTCATCGTCAACAACCAGGATTCGTTCGTTTCCCTTGCGATCCTCACATTGTTCAAGTTCGGTTACGGAAGCCTCGCCCTGAATCGTGGGCAGGTAAATATCGAAAGTGGTCCCCTTCCCCACCTCGCTCTCGACCGTGATCAATCCCTTGTGGCTTTCCACGATCCCGTGGACAACCGCCAATCCCATCCCGGTGCCTTCTCCCTTGGGCTTGGTGGAGAAGAACGGTTCAAAAATACGGTCCAGGACTCGCTTGGGAATGCCCATGCCATTATCGCGTACGGTCAGCTTGATATAGTCGTCCGGATACAACTGGAGGCTGTTCAAATGATCGGTGATGTTGATCGTGGAAAGGCGTACATCAAGAACGCCCTTTTGCGCCGGTAGCGCCTGGGCCGCGTTGTTGCACAGGTTCAGCAATATCTGGTGAATCTGGGTCGGATCAGTTTCGACCAGCGCTCCGCGAGCGTTGAAATCCGTACGAATCTCGATGCTGGTTGGCAAAGCCGGGCGAATCAGGTGCATGGTCTCTTTGATGATATTCTGAATTTCCAGGACACGGCGTTCATTCTCGCTGTGACGACTGAAGGTGAGGATCTGCCTGACCAGATCCTTGGCCCGCTGCCCCGCCTGGATCACACGTTCCAGTTTTTTCTTCGCCGGACTGTCTGACGGCATCAGCATCATAGCCAGGTCTGTCTGTCCCATCATCGTGAACAACGTATTATTGAAGTCATGAGCGATACCGCCCGCAAGCGTGCCGATCGCTTCCAGTTTCTGGGATTGACGGAGTTGACGCTCCAGCAGGGTTTCATGGGTCAGGTCGCGAAGGATACACAGGTTATTGACGATGTTGCCTTCCGCATCACGGATCGGTAAGACACTGGCCTCGAGGTCAGAGATCTTGTTATCCTGCCGCGTATAGGTCAGCCGCCCCCGCCAGGGATTGCCGATGCCTACTGTATTTACCATCTCCTCAATGCAATACTCATTATCCTCGCGGTTATAACCGGCGAGCAAATGAGTATAGCTGGCGCAGATGACATCTTCACGAAGCAAGCCGGTAACAGCTTCAAAACCGGGATTGACATATTCAACATTACCATGAACATCGGTAATCACAACACCTTCTATCATCTGTTCAACAACAGTCCCCAGTCGCAACAGATCCTTTTCATGCACCAGGCGAACCCTGATTTCTTCTTTCAGATCCTTGTTCGCCTGTGACAATTCGCGCGTTTGGAGCTCTACCTGTTTACGCAGCACCAGCGTTGTGACCAGTAAAATGACAAGCATGATGATTATTCCGGCGATCAGTGCTTTCAGCCAACCGGGAACGATAAACACATTTTCCGGTCCGAAGTATTTCTCCAGAATGGTATAATAGGTTGAATTCTGATCCCGTTTGTATAACGCGACTTGGTAATCGATCGCGTGGAGCAGTTCAGCGTTGTTCTCCTCGGCAACAGCAAAACGCAGTTCTGAAGGCGAAAAAATCAGTGGCGTGTCAGTGACATTGTATGCTTCGTAGAGGGCCATGCCGTGGGTACGTTCCACCACTCCCGCATCCACAAACCCGTTGCGAACCGCCGCCAATACATCCCGGTATGATTTCGCTGTAACCAGGTCACATTCAATATTGAAGCGTTCGGATATTTTCCTGAATTCCCGGAAATAGGCATCCTCTTGCAGAAAAGCGACCGATTTCCCCTCCATATCCAGGTAGGATTGGATGCGATTGCCATCCCGAACATACACCTGCCCCCAGGTGGACATGATTGTTTCAGTGGAAACGAACAGCGATTCCTGCTCGGCAAGGCTGACCGGAACAGCCATCACAAGGTCAAGTTCACCGTGATGCAGTTTCTCGAGGATGCCAGCACGATCCCCTTCAATAAACTCGACCTCCCACTCTTCAGTGTCAGAAATCTCCTCCAGGATAACGCGGAAGATGTCCTGGATGGTTCCGATCTCATCATGAATGGAATCATGCATGGCATCCATAACACCGACACGAATGAAAACAGCATCATTCGCTTCTGCCGGAGCTGGAAGAACGACCATTCCAAGCAGCAGGAAAAGGCAGGGAAGAAAAATAATTGCACCTATGTGTGGTCGCGCCTCATGCACGTTCACCTCAAGTCCGTCAGATCACTGCCCACAGACAGCAATTCTGTATCACCGTATCGAATGGACAGAATGATTTCTTTTGCTCGCACCTTCGCAATATCCGGTAATGGCGCATAGTGAAGAACAGGATTAATCTCCTGCCCCTCCTCCAGTATCCACATCAGGAGATCAACCAGGGCAATAGCATGCTGACGTGTGCGCCCATTGTACTGTTGTTGACGATAGAAAATGAGCCAGGTATATCCACTGATCGGGTATCCTTCCGGGGCGTCTGTATCAGTGATGGAAATCCGTGTATCCTGGGGCATGTCCACATTGGCGGCCAGGCTCACCGTGCGCGTATCCGGTACAATGAACTGCCCGGACTTGTTCTGTACCGCCGCTTTCGGCAGGCCGGCCTCTTCAGCATAAGCCAGCTCCAGGTAGCCGATTGCCCCCTCAGCGCGGCTGACCATCCGGCTCACTCCGGCGTTGCCTTCAGCGCCGTAACCAACGGGGAACTGTAACTGCTTGCCCTTGCCAACTGAATCCCGCCAGTTTGAGGATACTTTACTCAGATAATCACTGAACATGAAAGTGGTGCCGCTGTTGTCATAACGATGCACCACGGTTATCGGCATACGTGGCAACGAAATCCCGGGATTCACCCAGCGAATCCGTGCATCATTCCAATACGAAATATCTCCGGAAAAAATGCCCGCGATCAGCTCCGGCGTGAGATTCAATTGAGGATTGCCGGGCAGGTTATAGGTCAACACAACGGCGCCGACACAGGTGGGAACATGCAGAATATCCCTGCCCGCCTGCTCCATCAGCGAATCATTCAGGAAAAAATCAGTAGCGCCAAAATCGACTCGTTTCTCAAGCAACGCTTTCACACCTTCCCCAGAGCCCAACGCCTCATACAGGATCCGTATCCCACTGACTTCATGCAGCTTTTCGAAATAAGCCCTGTACAGTGGATAGGGAAATGTCGCCCCGGCAGCAAACAGGGTATTGCCAGCCGATGTTGCTGTTCCAACAATCATCAGCAGGAGGATGACGATAAGAAGAAAGTTCCGGTATCCTGTTACACACCGGCGTACCATAACGGCTCCGAGTTACAAGTCCACGTTTCCACGGTGAAGTGTATTCGGCAAGTGTTAGGAGATGTTGAGGAGAAGCTACAGCGCTACCGAGAGGCCTACACGAAAAACGCGAAATGATGTTGTATACTATTGCTTCTTTTCAATGGGTATGGCATTTGGGCAAGTTGCTCAACAAGCGTCTTACGTGTACTTTTAGGGCTGGAGGCAATACATGTATTCAGCATCCGGCACACGGCATCTTCTCCCCTCTCGATGGATCATACTGGCAAGCATTCTCTGCCTGTTCTGGGTCAGTATGCCTTCCGGCGCTATGCCCATACGTGGCTTTGTTCTTGACGCCACGTCCGGTGAACCTCTTCCTGCCACGTCTGTTCTGATTCCCCAGCAGAACCGTGGTGATGCAACCAATCTGGACGGCTATTTCTCCATTCCCGGCTTCCTGCCCGGAAAGTATACCCTGCAGGTGAGTCACCTGGGCTATCATACGGCTGAAGTGGAGATCAGGCTTTCCGACGAGATCATGGACCCGCTTCGAATTGAGCTGATGCCTGCTTCGATTGCACTGGAAGAAGTTGTGGTGACTGTGGATCAGGGCGATAATACACGTAAAAGCACACGTGTGTCTACGATACCTGTCGATGGCGCAACCGTCCGCACGCTGCCTTCGCTGGGCGCTGAGATGGACCTCATGCGTGCGCTCCAGGCTATCCCCGGTGTGAAAGCTTCCTCGGAATTATCCAGCGCATTGTATGTCCGTGGCGGCAGCAGCGACATGACCCTGATCCAAATGGACCAGAGCGCGGTTTACAACCCTTCACACCTGTTCGGCCTGTTCAGCACGTTTAACGCGGACGCTGTAAAGCACCTCGAGCTGATCAAGGGTGGGTTTCCTGCGGAATATGGCGGACGTGCGGGTAGTGTGCTTGATGTGGTGACCAAAGAGGGCAACCGGAAAAAATGTGAAGGATTGGCCTCTGCCAGTGTGATCTCTGCACGGTTGGCAATCGAAGGTCCATTGCCGAATGAAAACGGCAGCTACGCGGTTTCCGGCCGACGCACCTATCTTGAACCGATCATCAGCATCCTTAAACAAAGCCCGGATTTTGCCGACCTTCCGGACTATTACTTTTATGACGCCAACGCCAAGATCAACTGGGATTTCTCGCCGTCCACCACCCTGACCATTGGTGGCTACACCGGGTTTGACAACCTGAACGCCAACTTCGGTCCGGCGGACAGCAAGCTGATCGTAGACACCTATTGGGGAAATAAAACCCTTTCCTCCCGCCTGCGTCATGTCTTGTCCGGCTCCATGTTCCTGACTGTCAGTGGCACCTATAGCCTGTACCAGAGCGGCAACGGGGTCATGAATGAAGGCGCCCAGATGGGACGGTTCCGTAGCCTCTTTCGTGAAGCGTCACTACGTAGTGACCTTGAGTGCAATCCCGGAAAGGGACACCATATAAAATCCGGTCTGCAATACAATCATTACCGTACCGCATTCGAGCAGCGTAATGACGAAGTGTATTATATCGATGTCGATTCAACCGCGTGGAACGGGTCCTGGTATTTACAAGATGACTGGCGTTTCCATCCCCAGTTCGAGACCAATACTGGCATTCGCCTGTACTATCATGACGCCGGTGAATATGTCCGCCTGGACCCACGATTCGCGCTGGTCTATCACTACAACGAACAGACACGGTTCAAGTTCGCCACGGGACGTTACACCCAATGGATCAACGTAATCACATTCGGGGAAGGGGTGAATTTCCTTGATATCTGGACCCCAAATGACGGCAGCCTTGATCCGACCTATTTGTATCACTATGTGCTTGGCTTTGAATTCGATCCGGGGGAAGCGTACGAGTTTACGGTAGAAGGCTACTACAATGACATGCACAATATCGTCACCTACAATACCACTATTGATGCGGGGCAAAGCGCTTCTGACGCCTATATCCAGGGTGAAGGATACGCGTACGGGTTCGAGTGGATGCTGCAGCGGAAATTCGGACGCTGGACCGGGTGGTTGGGCTACTCACTCTCCTGGGTGAAATACCGTTTTCCCGGCACCTATTACAATAGCGGCGAATGGTTCTATCCCAAATGGGACCGCAGGCATGACCTTGTCGCCATCTTTAACTACAAGATCAGCAAACATTGGCACGTTTCCACCCAATTCCGCTACAACACAGGACAGGGATACACACGAGCGCTCGGATTGTACACCAAACGCTGGCCGGGCATTGATCCCGAATATTCGGCCAGGGGCAGCCGTTGGATTCACAAAGGGTTGGAGAACAACTATCGTCTGCCCGCGGATCACCGTCTGGATATCAACCTGACCTACGATCATACCCTTTTCGGATTGGATGCCAAAGCAGTGCTGTCCGTGTACAATGCCTATTCACGTCGCTCGCACTGGGCGCGCTTCTATGACACCGATAAAAACCCGGTCGAGGTGCGGGATATCCGTCTCCTGCCCATCCTGCCACTGCTGGGCTACGAGGTGAGGTGGTAGATGAAGATCAATACATGCAAGCATACCACTTCGATGATGATTGGCGCTAACCGTCAGGTCACACGTGCAAACAACGCGCACGCAAGACCTGACGGAACTGATACTATGCGCGCAGGATTCATTCCCATGAAGATGGGAATCCAGGCAAGTATCGACAGTATCAGATGCTTGATTTCATACCTTTTTTCAATGCACCGTGCACCTCGAGAAGATGTAATCTGTTGTGGCATAGCAACATGCCTGGATCCCCACCTGCGTGGGGATGAAAAGTCCGTGATTCCGAAATTGGTTGCATTGTCGATCCCCCTGCTAATCTTCATCCTTTTAACCGGTTGCGATTCCAATCCCACCGAAGTCAGCGACTACATCGCGGAACCAGTGCTGACAGCCTATATGGAAACCGGTCAACCTGCAGGGGAAGTATGGCTGGAACGTGTCTGGAAGGATATCGAAACCTATTACGACCTGGGCCAGGCAGGCATCCCGGATGCGGAAATCGTCATGTTTCCGATAGATGGCAATGCCACCCATTGGGACACGCTGCATTACAGCCATGTAGACTCAGGGCTGTACCAGCCGTTGGCTACGCAGTATATCATTGAAGGTGGTGTACGGTATCGTATCGAGGTGCAGCAGGATGCGGAGAATGTTCACCTTGCAGCCGAAACCACCGCCCCGGATACGTTCAGTTTTACGGTGGGAAATGACGCTATTACGGTTAATGACACGTCCATCCATTTTGATCACAGCGATCCGCTGAATCCCTTTTTCATCCACGAAGGTGTTGCTGTCCCGGCGCTTGATTCGGACACTTTTCTACCCGTTTTCACGCGAGATGATCCCATCGTGAACATTCGATGGGGTGAATCGGCGTTTTCCGGCGGTTACCTGTACACTGTGATCGCGTTGACAGATACAATGAGCCTGGAATACCTCGACCCGGACGCTGACGAGGACGAGATCGAACCGGAAGACAAGGGACGCGCTATCGCAGGCATCCTCCCAGGCTATCAACGTGCGCTGGACCTCTACTGGATTCTTTTCCAATGGGTCGGTCCACACCGTGTCGATGTACTGGCAGCGTCGGAGGAACTGTATAAATACGCCTTTACGTCCATGACTTTCGGCCCTCCCACAACCACATCACGCCCCGAATCTAACGTGGAAGGCGGCCTCGGCATCTTCGGTATTACCAGCACCAAAACGATGTACTGGTATATGAAGAAGGTGGAGAACTAATACAATTTTTAGAGGCAGCACAAGTCAGATCTTATGTAAATCAAATTTTCTGATGATAGCACCAGCAACATGAAGTGCATTTGCAACTGTCATTTCCTTGTCTCTGGCTACTTTTGACCATTCCTCGCTTACCTTTTTCGTATTTTCAGCTTGCTCAAAAAGCCAATCTGCTATTTCATTCAATGTTTCTTCTCGTACTTCCTGACGGATTTGACCGTGTGTTTTCTCGGACATATTTATCCTCCGATGGTGTTTATGAAACACTGTATACCCAATCAGCAACAATTGATAATGCAATTGCCCTGCAAATAGATATGATATTGGCCTATGATTCTTAGCCAAACGGAAGAGTGTCAAGGTCTTTTAATATCACGTATGTATAGTGGCTATGAATGGAATCACGGAGCTTATACCTAACCTTTTCAACAATAAAAGAAGCACCTTTTTCTTCAATCCAAAGATCAACGGTTTCACCGACACGTGGTACCGGGATGGGCATATCTGATTCGTATGACGCAATGACTGCTCCCTGATTATCTCTATCTAAGAAATAGACATGGAACACTTCAAATTTAGACATGTACAACCTCCTTGATTACAGTGTATTAACACTAGTTTAAGCCGAGCTTATGCCTATCGAATTCTCTAATAACAGCAGCATATAATCTTAAGCTTTCACCGACAGCCATCGTTCTTAAATTTGTTTCTTCACTTGTTTCCGGGCTTGGAGCTTCCATGGTATTAGCTTCACTATCAAGGAAATCAGCGATTTCATAGAATGCTTCCAACCTGATGTTTTGTTTTTCCAATTCAGTCATCGTATTCACTCCTGAAATTAGTGCTTACCAGATCTACTAAACCAAGTACAATATCGGAAAACAAAGAATTACTATCAAGGACACTAGAATGTCGTTATTCTTTTTTACTCACATGACAGAGCGCATGTTATGTACAATGGCGCACATACAGCTTATGAATATTTTTTTGCCTTCTTCTCATTTTTCTCAGGTACTTAGTTCTAGCGATGATTCGGATCACAAGAATAAATTAAGCATAATAAAACATTGTTTATCGAGGTTGTTGACTCCTATCTAGTGGCAATTTAGCTTTCTATCAAGACTACAACAGAACACAACTCCAACAAAAATTCATGATGTTACCACGAGGTTATTATGACTATTACAAGAGAAAGTGGTGTTGTAGTAGCAGAATCAGAGAATGCAAAAGATTTCCTACACAATATTTGTAGACGATATTTTTTACGAACTGAAATGCCTGATCCTAAAGGTGCAATATTTAGAGGTCAGGGTAAAGCAGAATGGGATTTGATACCGGCAATAGTAAGAGAGAATTCTGAAGAGATGCTTCTTTGGTATGCCAATACAAGTCTTGGTAATCCAGAGGAAGTTCTTGATGACGAAGATATTGAAGTATTGGAACTTGCAATACTCTATCGTTTTTTAAACTACGCCTATGATCAAGGATTAGATCTTCCAGGTATCACATCCGAGATGATAAATGTAGCAATAAAAATGTCAAATGAGATTCCGACTTATACTTCAGCAAAATATATTAAAGAAGATTATTACGAATATACACAAACATTACATAACGAAAACACTATTAAATTAATGGCTTACGTCCAACACGCAAAGCTTCCAACTAGGTTATTAGATTGGACAAAATCGAGTGAAATAGCTGCTTTTTTCGCGGCAAGGGGAGCTATTACTGAAATGTCCCTTTTTTGGGAAAGTGTGAAAGGAAAAGATGCTGACACTGAAAAACGAAAAAAATTTATGGAATCAAACAAGATTGCAGTTTGGTGCATTGATAGATATAGGTTAGAAGATAAACAAGTATTGTCGCCGCCATTATTGTTTAATGACAATCTAAGAATTCAGAAAGGACTTTTTACTTTGAGTGGAAGTACCATAACAGAAATACGAAACCCTCTTAATAGACAAGTGATAAAAGCGGGGAACAGGATAACAAAGTTTACATTATCATACCAACACGTAAGTAATCTATTAAAGATGCTTTATAACGAAGGCATATCTACTGCTACATTATTTAGAGGTGATGAAGGAATTAGAAATGCGATGAATGAATCCTATGACATGTATACATATTCTCCATTTTCTCTTAACTGTATGCGAATGTTCAGAAACGCAAGACGAAAGGGTAGTTCCCGAAAGAAGTGAGGGATCGAAATGCAAAAACCCCCAAGCCAAGTGACCTGGGGGTGGAATTGCATAGCTGTGAACCGAGGATTACTCTTTCTTTTCCTCTTCTTCACCTTCAGCCGGTGCTTCTTCGGCTGGCGCTTCTTCCGCCGGAGCTTCTTCAGCAGCCGCTTCCTGCTTTTCTTCTTCAGCAGGGGCTTCTTCCACCTTGACTTCTTCAGCCGGGGCTTCCGCTTCTACTGGTGCTTCCACGACAGCTTCTTCCGCTTTTTCTTCTGCGGCTTCTACTTTCGCTTCCTTCTTCGGCTCTGTTTTCTTCGGTGCAGCCTTTTTGGTGTCTGTCTTTTTGGCTGCCGGGCGCTTTTTCTTGCCCTTTTTGCCTGTGGACAGATCATCGGCTGAGAAGCCTACCAACTCGAGGATCGCCATGGGAGCGTTGTCGCCAACCCGGTTGTCCATCTGGATAATACGGGTATAGCCACCGTTGCGCTCACGGAACTTCGGGCCGATCTCATCGAACAGTTCCTTGACCACTGTCTTGTTGGTAATCTTGCGCAGGACATGACGCCGTGCTGCCAAATCACCCTTCCGAGCAAATGTGATCAACCGTTCTGCATAGGAACGTGCCGCTTTGGCCTTCGGCAGAGTGGTAACGATCTTCTTATGAGTAAACAGAGCGCTGGCCAGGTTCGCCAACAGTGCCCGGCGATGCTGCCGGGTGCGATTCAGGCCTACGTTATGCTTGCGGTGACGCACGATACACTCCCATCCCCGTCTTCGGGGTCGTTTCTCCGTTCCGGACGTTCAGAACGGTACCAGCAGACTTCTCCGCTGTAACCTACTCCTCGCTCGAAGCTGCTTCGCCGAGGTATTTCTCGATGTCCATGCCGAATTCCAGTCCCTTGTCCTGCAGCACTTCCTGCAGCTCGACATAGGATTTCCGACCGAAATTCTTAAACTTCAGCATCTCTTCTTCCGAGTGCTTTACCAGGTCGGCAACGGTGTAGATCTGCGCTTCCTTCAGGCAATTCGCCGAGCGAACGCTCAGATCCAACACTTTCACCTGCTGCTTGAGCAGCTTGCGGACGCGCAGCACTTCTTCATCGATTTCCTGCTCCGGCTCTTCCTCAACCGCGTTATCGAAGTTGATAAAAAGCTGGATATGGTCACGAAGAATACGTGCAGCCTGTGACAACGCGTCATCGGGTGTAATGCTGCCGTCGGTCCAGATTTCAAGGATCAGCTTCTCATAGTCGGTACGCTGGCCGACACGAGTCGCTTCGACATCATAGGTAACATTCCGGACAGGGCTGAAGATGGCATCAATCGGAATAGTTCCGATGGGCATATCAGGCTCACGGTTTTCATCCGCGGTCAGATAGCCACGTCCACGCTTGATATTCAGCTCAATCCTGAAGTTTGCCTCATCATTGAGCCACGCGATATGGTGATCCGGATTCAGGACTTCAAAATCAGTGTTGTTCTTCTGAAGCATTCCGGCGGTAAATTCGCCAGCTTCATTCAGTTCCAGGGTCACCTTGGCGGGCCGCTTGTTGAGCAGCTTGAGCCGGACTTCCTTCAGGTTCAGAACGATTTCCGCCACATCCTCGGTCACACCGGGGATGGTTGTGAACTCATGCAGTACCGGCGGATCACATTCCACCCGAACGGACGAGATTCCGGCACCCTGCAAACTGGCGAGCAACACTCGCCGCAGGGAATTGCCTACGGTGACGCCAAAGCCACGTTCCAATGGATGAACGATGAATTTGCCGTACGTAGCGCAATAGGTACCTTCATCCAGCTCGATGGTTTCAGGCATCTGGAAATTAAGGGTATTCACCTGTACCTCCGCACTAGGGATCAGCCGACTACTTCGAGTACAACTCGACCACGGCCTGCTCATTGACGTCGATAGGCATGTCTTCACGTCCCGGCATATCTGCCAGGCGGCCCATCAGGCGTGCTTTGTCCAGTTCCAGGTAGGGCACCATCTTGCCCTCACGGACCCGGCGCAGGCTGTCGTGGATCATCGACAGTTTCTTCGATTTGTCGCGAACCTGTACGATATCACCCGGGGTCAGGATGAAGGACGGGATGTCTACTGTCCGTCCATTGACCGCAAAGTGACGATGCCGCACGAGCTGGCGTGCCGCCCGCAAACTTGGGGCAAAGCCCAGGCGGAAGACCACGTTGTCCAACCGTCGTTCCAGCATGGACAACAGGTTGACACCGGTAACGCCCTTCTGCTGGGAAGCCTTCTCATAATAATTATGGAATTGTGCTTCCAACAGGCCGTAAACACGGCGGATCTTCTGCTTTTCACGGAGCTGCAAGCCGTACTCTGAGATCTTGCGGCGACGTCCCTGACCATGCTGTCCTGGCGCATACTCTTTACGCTCGAACGAGCACTTCGGGCTGAAACACCGTTCACCCTTCAAATACAGCTTCTGTCCCTCACGGCGACAGAGTTTACAGACTGGTCCGGTATAACGAGCCATGAGTTCTTTCCTTACACACGTCTACGCTTCTTGGGACGGCACCCGTTGTGTGGCAACGGGGTCACGTCTTGGATCGCCACAATCGACAGGCCAGCAGCCTGGAGGGCGCGAATGGAAGCTTCACGTCCGGCGCCCGGGCCTTTTACTCGTACATGTACCTTACGCAGGCCCAAGTCCATCGCCTGCTTGGCCGCATTGGTCGCTGCCTGAGTGGCTGCGTACGGCGTGTTCTTCCGGGAACCTTTGAAGCCCACGCGGCCGGCCGACGACCACGATATCACGTTGCCGTAATTATCCGTCAACGAAATGATCGTGTTGTTGAAACTGGCCTGGATGAATGCCAAGCCATTGGCGTCGACCTTCTCTTTCTTCTTCGTGGTCCGCTTCTTTGGAGAAGCCATTATGCCAACCTCAACTCTTTACGGGTCTTACTTCTTCTTCTTGACCGCGCCCCTTTTCTTGCCCTTGCGGGTGCGGGCGTTGTTCTTCGTATTCTGCCCCCGCACGGGAAGGCCGCGGCGATGCCGCAGACCGCGGTAGCAACCGATATCCATCAAACGCTTGATGTTCATCTGGATCTCGGTACGAAGCGGTCCTTCGACCTTATGATGGTTGTTGATCTCATCTCGGATTGCACGGACTTCCTGATCGGAAAGCGAACTCAGCTTACGGCTGCCGTCAATACCGGTCGCTTCGCAAATCTGCGTTGCCTTGGTCCGGCCAATGCCAAAGATGTAGGTTAACGCGATATCCGTCCGTTTTTCCCGAGGGAGATCGACTCCGGCGATACGTGCCATCGTTTTACCCCTGCCGCTGCTTATGCTTTGGGTTCTTGCAAATCACCCGCACAACACCACGGCGGCGGATAATCTTGCAGTGCTCACACATTTTCCGTACTGACGAGCGTACTTTCATCCTTCCGCTCCTTTCGCCAATCCTCTGACTGGCACCTTCATCTCAACGGAATCTGTCCCTGAGGAACTGTTCCGAATTACTTCTACCTATGGCCACTCCTGAAGCGACAAGGTCGCACAGGATAAGAGTCTACTTGTACCGGTACACAATACGACCCCGACTGAGATCATAGGGGCTCAATTCGACAGTCACCTTGTCACCGGGCAAAATGCGAATGTAGTGCATACGCATCTTTCCCGAAATATGAGCCAGCACCCTGTGACCTCCCTCGACCTCTACTAAAAATGAGGCGTTGGGCAGAGTCTCGATAATTGTGCCATCCATCTTTATGGATTCTTCCTTGGCCAAGTAGCCTCCAGAATGTATCTATGGTTCGTTTGACAGAATCTTTGGACCGCTTTCCGTAATCGCAACCGTATGCTCAAAATGGGCTGACGGTTTTCCATCCGCGGTTACTACTGTCCAATGATCCGACAACACTTTCACCCGGTACGTTCCCAGGTTAATCATCGGTTCAACGGCAATTACCATCCCGGCACGCAGCTTCAAGCCTTTTCCGGGCTTGCCGTAATTCGGCACCTGTGGCTCCTCGTGGAGATTTGTGCCAATCCCGTGACCAACCATATCGCGCACAACGGAAAAACCACGCTTTTCCACATATTTCTGGACCGTGTGCCCAAAATCCGACAAGTGATTGCCGGGAACGAGCTTTTCAATGCCCAGGTCGCGTGCTTTTTCTGTGGCTGCGACCAGCTCCTTCACATCTTCAGGAACACTGTCACCAACCAGGAACGTCCGCGCCGCGTCGCCATACCAGCCATTCAGCTTTGCTCCGATGTCCACACTGACAATCATGCCGTCCTGTAACAGGTCTTCCCGTGGAAAACCATGAACGACTTCATCATCTATGGACATGCAACAGGCCGCGGGGAAAGGGGGTATTCCCGGCCCCAGCTTATAGCCCTTGAATGCCGGCTCGGCGCCATGATCCGCAATGTGTTTCTCAACCGCCTCGTTGATCTCTGCGGTACTGATTCCCGGACGCACCATACTGCGCGCGATTGCGAGACACTCTCCAACCAGCCCGTTTGCACGAGCCAGTTTTTCGATCTCGTCCGGATTCTTCAGTTGAATCATGGTTGTCGTCTTCTATCTACTTTAAAGAACACTTTGTTTCACTACTAAACTGCTGCTTCCACCCGCTTACGGACATCTTCAACAGTTCCATCGCCGTCCACCTGGAACAGCTTGTCCTGCTTGTTGTAGTACTCTGACAATGGCGCTGTCTGATCATGATAGATCTTCAGCCGATTGCGGATCACGCTTTCCTTGTCGTCATCGCGCTGCACCAGGGCTTCGCCATCGTTATCGCACTTGCCCTCATCCTTCGGGGGCTTGAACATCAGGTTGTACACTGCGCCACACTTGGGGCAGCTACGGCGTGCGCTCAAACGACCGACAACGACCTCATCGTCAACCGTAAGCTCCACAGCCTTATCAACCTTCATGCTGAGCTCATCCATCAGCTTGTCCAGACCTTCGGCCTGGGGGATGGTCCTCGGGAAACCGTCGAAGATCACCGGCTTGTCGCCAAGCTCTTTCATCTTTTCACCGATCAGGCCCAGGATGATTTCATCCGTGACCAACTCACCGGCATCCATGAATTTCTTCGCCGTCTTGCCCAGCTCGGTACCTTCCCGTACCGCGGCCCGCAACAGATCGCCCGTAGACAACTGGATCGCGCCCAGCTTGTCGATCAGGAACTGTGCCTGCGTGCCCTTGCCGACCCCTGGAGGGCCTAACAGGATGAGACGCATGTTTTACTTCCCCCGAATTCAAGTTTCAAAGTATCTCAGCTTGTTACTCGTAGTCTTGGACATCCAACGTATCCGGATGCTGCGCAAGCATTTCGAGTACCTGTATCGCTGCAATACGGCCTATCGCATCATACAATTCTGGTAAATAATGCCCTACTATCGGATCATTGCGTATCTCTTTGCCACTGTCGCGCACGGAATCTACATACGCCGCTCCATCGGCAAAGGGTATGGAATCAGATTGAATCAGTTGGAGAAATCCTTCACTGTAGCCAATCTGCTCTTTTTCAAGAAGCACAACCCCTACTTTGCCCGAACGAGGATCCCTGGCTAATTCATCCCAGGTAGCGTAATAAGGATCCCAGTAGTCTGTTGTGTCCAGTTCGCCCGCCATTAGTCTGCGAGTATATGTTTCAACAGACGTTTCTTCCTGCTCTGGCGGCTTGCGTAAAAGTTTCCAAAGAACTGTAAAAAAAGTCGAATGCCTTAACGGCGCTTTTCTTTTACGTGCGGAAATATACTGTTCACGCACAGCGCCTTGTGGTGCATAACGCGCTTCATTTCCGGGGGTCAAGCCAAACAGGGTCACATCAAAAGATCGTTTCCCTATTTCTCTTCGCCATCTCGCAAGAATCTGCTCGGTTGAATAACCGGCGACTCCCCCGTTGTAGACGTTTGCCTTTATCCCTTTCTCACGAAGCGCTCTTTCCAGAGCTGTCGGCCAGGCTTCTGAATCATTGACGCCCCATCCGAAGGTCTGTGAATCTCCCACGATGAGAATGTCTACATCAGAATCTTCCAGGCGCTCCAACGATACCCGGAAGGTATCCTCGCCAACTGACATCGTCTTCGGCCAATTCGGGTGAAACCTGCGATCCTGCTGCGGTGGATAAAACCACATCAACTGCAGGTTTGTAATGTTGAGGAACTGCTTCCCCCAAATGAGCCTTGAGACTCCTTCAGCAAGAAGGAACAACACAAGGACTGTAAGAATGTTAAAGAACAGAACTTTTATTACCCGGTGCATATTCATCCTCCCAGGGATGAAACTACATCCGACGCCTGCCTTTCAAACGACCGCTCTTCATCAAGCCATCGTAGTGACGCATCAGCAAGTGTGAATCGACCTGCTGCAAAGTATCCAGTGCAACACCTACCACGATCAGCAGACTTGTGCCGCCGTAGAATGACGACAGGTTATAATCCACGTTGCTGTACTTGGCAATAATCGTTGGGAATACTGCGATGATCGCCAATGCAATCGATCCCGGAAGGGTGATGCGTGTCAGGATATTGTCAAGGAACTCGGATGTTTTCTTACCGGGCTTCACGCCTGGAATCATGCCACCGTACTTCTTCAGGTTGTTCGCAACGTCAACCGGGTTAAAAGCGATTGCCGTATAGAAATAGGTGAAGAAGATGATCAACGCGCCGTAGAACAGCATGTAAATCCAGCTTGTGTAACTGAACGCATTGTTCAGCCAGTCCTGGAACCCGCCCGCCGGGACAAAGGTCGCGATGGTCTGCGGGAAAAACATGATGGTCTGCGCGAAGATGATCGGCATAACACCGGCGGTGTTTATACGCAGCGGAATATGTGTTGACTGACCGCCATACATCTTCCTTCCGACCACGCGCTTGGTATACTGCACCGGGATCCGTCGCTGTCCCTGTGTCAAGGCTACTACCGCCATAGTCGTCGCTATCATGACTACGATCAGGAAGAGGAACTTGAACAGTGAATGTCCCTGGACACCCTGGACAACCATGCTGACTTCACGTCCGATTGCAGCCGGGAAACGGTCAATGATACCAATGAAGATGATCAATGAAATGCCGTTCCCAATACCTCGTACATCTATCTGTTCACCGAGCCACATGATGAAGATGGTACCAGCTGTCAGTGTAATCATGGTCAGCAGGTAGAACCCGATTCCCGTGTGCAGCGCCACCGGGCGTCCGCTCAGGGTCACGCTGGCAAGGAATGCAGCGACACCCAGGGACTGCATGGCGCTGATGCCAACAGTACCGTAACGGGTCAACTGGGTAATCTTCTTCCGTCCCTCTTCACCCTGCTGTTGCAGTTTGTGGAAGTAGGGGACCACGGTGCCCATGAGTTGCAGAATGATGGACGCGGAGATATAGGGCATGATACCCAGGGCAAAAATTGTCGCACGGCTCAGGTTTCCGCCTGCGAAAAGGTCGTACAGCCCTAACAATCCATTCTGCTGGTTCTGGAACCATTGTCCCAGAACCGCTGCGTCGACTCCCGGTACCGGAATGTGTCCGCCCAACCGATAGATGATAAAAATCATCAAGGTGAACAGGATGCGCTTCCGTAACTCAGGGATCTTGAAGATGTTCTGCAGCTTCTCGATCATCGTTCAGTGCACTCGCGGTTGTGGCACGTTCTTAGCCGATATTCACCGGAATCAGGCTTCGGCGTTCTGCCGTTCAGCCTTCTTCTTGTACTTGCCGCGTTTAGGCGCAGGAGGCGGAACTGTCACTTTACCACCGGCCGCTTCTACTTTCTCAACGGCACTCTTGCTAACAGCGGCAAGATCGACATTCCATGCACGTGTTGCTTCTCCATCGCCCAAAAGCTTAACAGGCACATTGGCATTCTTGATCATGCCGTTGCTTGCAAGCACTTCGGCATTGACTTCAGTAATGTCCTGCGCCAGGCGGTCCAAATCTGACAAGTTAACAATTTGAACCTCTTCGCGCCAGATGTTCTTAAATCCGCGCTTCGGCAGACGCCGCTGAATCGGCATCTGGCCGCCTTCGAACCAAGCCCTGCGCTTGTAGCCACTTCGGGACTGCTGACCTTTATGTCCACGACCGGCAGTATCGCCCAGGCCGGACCCCGTACCGCGGCCACGACGCTTATGGTTCTTTCTCACCGACCCGGAAGCCGGTTTCAAGTTGCTCAACAGCTTCGGCATTGCCCTATCCTCTTTCACCCTTCCGCGGGCTCTACCTTGATCAGATGAGGCACCTTATCAAGCATGCCGCGGATTGTGGGACTGTCGTCGTGAATCACACTCTGGTTCAGCTTGCGCAGCCCGAGCGCCTCGATAATCTTCTTCTGCTTTTCCTGGCGGTGAATGGCGCTACGCACCCAGGTAATCTTCAGCTTGCCCGCGCTCATGCCTCAAATACCTCCTTGAAGCTCACGCCGCGCTTGTACGCGACCTTTGACAGGTCTTCCATGGCTTCCAGACCAGCCAGTGTCGCCTTCACCATGTTGTGAGGGTTACGGCTGCCCAGGGACTTGGTCAGTACGTCACGCACTCCAAGACACTCCATGACGGCACGCACGGGGCCGCCAGCGATCACACCAGTACCTTCAGAGGCCGGCTTGATCACAATCTTGGCAGCGCCGAAGCGCCCGATCAGCGCATGCGGCAGTGTTGTGCCTACCAGGGGATAGCGTTTCATCGAACGCTTGGCGATTTCGCCGCCCTTGGTGATGGCTTCTGATACTTCGCGAGCCTTACCCAGCCCGAAACCTACGCGGCCTTTGCCGTCTCCGACCACCACGATGGCATTGAAGCTGAAGTTACGCCCGCCCTTGACGACCTTGGCGACACGATTGATGTGCACCACTTTTTCGATCAGCCCGAGATCGGCTGCCGTCGGCGCGCCGCCCTCACGGTCTCCACGATTGCTTCTGCGGTTCAAAACTCCAAACCTCCCTTGCGCGCTCCGTCTGCGACCGCTTTTACGCGACCATGATAACGGAACCCATTGCGGTCAAAGACGACCGATTTAATCCCACGTTCTTTGGCGATGGACGCGATGGCCATACCGACACGGTATGCTTGCGCAGTCTTACCCTTCAACGCCGGACCCTTGGCCTTCTTTTCTTTCTTCTTCTCGCCGCCCTCTTCACCTTCTGCAGGCTTCGCTGCCGGAGGGTTCAGCGGGAAATCAGTTTCGCCCAGGCTGGAATCGATGATGCCGGTCAGTGTCTTACCTTCATCATCATTGACCAACGACGCAGTAATGTGCTTCAGGGTCCGATTGACCACGAGCCGGGGCCGTTCGGCCGTACCGTACACAACCTTGCGGATGTGCTTCTTGCGCCGCTGTTGCGCCCGCTTCCTCTTTTCCTGTTTCGTTGCCATTACTTCTTCGCCGCCTTTCCTGCCTTCCGGCGCACTTGTTCGTTGTTGTATCGAATCCCTTTACCCTTGTAGGGTTCCGGTGGACGAATCCGCCGGATACGGGCCGTTACTTGACCGACCAACTGCTTGCTGATTCCGCGAACGCGGATAGCCACGTTCTGGTTCTCAACCTGCTTGGTAATGCCGGCTTCGCTCCACTGGGATGGCTGCAAAACCTCGAACTTGATGTCCGGGGGGGCGCCAAGCCAGACTGGATGTGAATAACCAACACGAATCATCAGGCCATTGCCCTTGACTTCGGCAGAGTAACCAACACCGCAGATCAAAAGGATCTTCTCAAAGCCGGCGGTTACACCATCCACCATGTTGGCCATCAACGTGCGCGACAGCCCCCAGCGTCCACGATGTTCTTTCGTTTCGCCACGGGGCTTTACCACAACCTGGCCGTCTTCGATTACGAGTTCCACTTCCGGTACGAACTCGTGGGTCAACTCACCCAACGGTCCCTTAACCGTAACATGTTGCCCGTCTATCTTGACATCGACCTTTTCCGGAATTGGAATCGGCCGTTTTCCAATGCGTGACATCTTCTAAACCTCCACCCGACACGAGTCGGGAAACCTGGCCAGTTTCCGTTACCAAACAATACAGAGAACTTCGCCACCAACATTCTGGCTCTTGGCCTGCTGTCCGGTCAGGATTCCACGTGGGGTTGACATAATCGAAACACCCAATCCGTTACGGACGCGGGGAATCTCATCTACCCCGACATACTGCCGCAGACCTGGACGACTGACGCGCTTCATGCCAGTAATCGCGCTACGTCCACTCCGGTCGACCTTCAGGTACAGCCGGATCAGCCCCTGCTTGTCATCCTCGATATTGAGGTAATCCCGGATAAAGCCAGTCTCCTTCATCACCCGGGAGAGTTCCCGCTTCATTTTCGAAGACGGGATGTCCACTTTCCGTTGACGCGCATTAATCGCGTTCCGGATCCGTGTCAGGTAATCCGCAATGGGATCGTTTGTCGTACGTGACACAGTCAGTATCCTTTCCTAAGGACTTAACCACGCCTGTGGTTACCAGCTGGATTTTGAAACGCCTGGGATCATGCCCTGCAGCGCGAGTTCACGGAAACAGATACGGCAGATTCCGAACTTACGAATATACGCACGAGGCCGTCCACACCGACTGCAGCGGTTATAACCGCGCACATTAAACTTTGGCGTTCTCTTGGCTTTCGCGATCAGAGCCTTTTTCGCCATGATCGACTCCCTTTATGCTTCCTAGGCTTGCGCCTGGGCCGGGGTCCGTTTACGGAACGGACATCCCAAGGCTTCCAGCAACGCTTTGCCTTCTTCGTCGTTTTTAGCCGTCGTTACGAACGTGATGTCCATCCCGTGAATCTTGACTACTTTGTCGTAGTCGATTTCCGGGAACACAATCTGTTCCTTGATGCCGACGGTATAATTGCCACGGCCGTCAAACGACCGGTCCGGAAGACCACGGAAGTCGCGGATTCGTGGAGAAGCCAGGTTAAACAGCTTATCCATGAACTCCCACATGTGTGCACGACGCAGGGTAACGCGAGCGCCTACCGCCATGCCTTCACGCAGCTTGAAGTTACTGATCGACTTGCGTGCCCGGGTAACCACCGGCTTCTGGCCGGCGATAGTTTCAAGCTCTTCCAACACGCTGTCGAGAAGCCGCTGATCCTGGTGGGCGTCACCAATACCCACGTTCAACACAACGCTCACCATCCGGGGGACTTCCATCTGGGAGCCAAAGTTGAATTTCTTCATCAGCGCCGGTGCAACTTCATCCCGGTACTGGGTCTGCATCCGGGGAATATATCCTTCCGGAACGGGGACTGACTCTACAGGCTTCTTCTTCTTTGATGCCTGTTCGGGTTGTCCCTTCTGACCCTTATTCTTCTTGTCTTCTTTGGTCTGCTTCGCCACGATATCACCTAACCAAGTACTTCGCCGGAGACTTTGGCCACACGGACACGCTTCTTCTTGCCGCCGTCAGCGTCTACAAAAGTATGGCCGATACGTGTCGGTTTACCCGACTTCGGATCCATCACTTTGACGTTTGAAACGTGAATTTTGCCTTCACGCTCAACGATTCCGCCCTGGGGCAGTTGTTGAGATGCACGGGTATGGCGCTTGATAAAGTTTACACCTTCAACGATGATGCGATCTTCTGAAGGAAATACCTTCAGCACTTTACCGTGCTTACCTTTGTCGTTTCCGGCAATCACGACGACTTCATCGCCTTTACGAATCTTGAAGCCATGCCGGTCAACTTTTTTCCTGCGCCTGATCATAGTACCTCCGGCGCCAAGCTTACGATTTTCATGAATTCGCGTTCACGTAACTCTCGCGCCACCGGTCCAAAGATGCGGGTGCCGCGGGGTTCATGCCGATCGTCGATGATCACGGCAGCGTTATCGTCAAAGCGGATATAGCTACCATCACGACGACGCACCGGCTTTTTGGTCCGCACGATTACAGCGCGCTGGATCGATCCCTTTTTCACATTGCTGTTCGGGATCGCGGTTTTCACACTGACGACGATGATGTCGCCCAGCGACGCATAGCGGCGCTTGGTCCCACCCAAGATACGGAAACACTTGACCTTCTTCGCACCTGTGTTATCCGCTACGGTGAGCATGGTTTCTTCTTGAATCATGGTGCCCTCACGGGGTCCCTGAAATCCGGGACAATTCTTACGTCCAAGCGAAGATCTGCTTCGCTGTCCGTTACACTGCCTTCTTCACAATCTCAGTCACACGCCAACGCTTGCTGCGACTCAGGGGACGGGTTTCCATCAACTTCACCATATCCCCAATGCCGCACTCGTTGTTCTCGTCATGTGCGTGATACTTCTTCGACATGGTGATGAACTTTTTGTACAGCGGGTGCTGCAGCCGGCGCGACACCAGAACGGTCACCGTCTTGTCCATCTTGTCCGAGACGACGGTCCCGGTCACTATTTTGCGATTTCCACGCTTGTCCACGCTCTACTCCCTCGGCTGCAACTGGTTGATCCCAAGTTCCCGTTCCCGGATCAAGGTCTTCAATTGCGCAACATTGCGACGCTGCAAACGAACCTTGACCTGGTTTTCGAGCTGCTTGCTACCGAGCTGGAAGCGTAAGTTCGCAAATTCTTCCTCGGCATCGGCCAGGCGGGCCTTGAGCTCTTCCATGTCCATCGCCCGATATTCTTCCAGGTTCTTCATGTTATGCCTCCAACCTGCCGACGATCTTTGTTCTCACCGGCAACTTGTACTGGGCCAGACGCAATGCCGACTTTGCCAGCTTTTCATCTACACCGCCCAGCTCAAACATGACACGGCCCGGCTTCACAACCGCCACCCAGTATTCCGGTGAACCCTTGCCCTTACCCATACGTACTTCAGCAGGCTTTTTGGTCATCGGTTTGTCCGGGAATATCCGGATCCACACTTTACCACCACGTTTGACATGACGGGTAATCGCAACACGACACGCTTCAATCTGGCGGCTTGTAATGTGCCCCGGCTCGGTCGACATGATGCCGAAATCGCCGAACGATACTTTACTGCCCCGGTAGGACAATCCACGTGTCCTGCCCTTCTGGACTTTGCGTCGGCGTACTCGCTTCGGTGCAAGCATGATCGCTCTCTCTATCTGGTTCCAGCCCCAAACCCACATCCTGAGGGTAAGGGTACTACTACTATCGTCTCATGGGGCGGCATTCCGCCCATTCATTCCAGTGTATCCCCGGTCAACAACCGGGCAATCACCGGGCTTAGCTGGCGCGGGCCTGTGTCCCTTCGCCCTTGCCTAAGATCTCGCCCTTGCAGATCCAGACCTTGACACCGATGGTGCCATACGTGGTCCGGGCTATATCCTGGGCGTAATCGATATCAGCACGCAGGGTGTGCAGCGGGATGCGACCTTCTTTATACATCTCCCGACGGCTCATCTCAGCGCCACCCAAACGGCCCTTGCACATGATCTTGATGCCTTCGGCGCCCATACGCATCGCTGCCTGGATCGCCTTCTTCATGGCACGGCGGAAGCTTACGCGTCCACGCAACTGGTGTGCGATGGATTCCGCGACCAGGGCGGCTTCGATTTCCGGACGCTTGATCTCAAAGATGTTCAACTGGACATCTTTACCGGTTACCGCGGCCAACTCTGCCTTCAGCTTGTCAACTTCCGCGCCTTTACGACCAATGACAATACCTGGACGTGCGGTGTGAATCGAAATCGTGATCAGCTTTGGCGTCCGTTCGATCTCAACCTTGGCGACACCGGCGTTCTGGAGACGCTTGTCCAGGTACCGACGCAGCATCAGGTCTTCGCTCAGCTTGTCTGCGAAGTTGGTTTCATCGAACCAGTTGGAACTCCAGGTCTTGTTGACCTTCAGACGAAATCCGACCGGATGTACTTTCTGACCCATGTCTATGCCTTTCTGATCACTCCGCCACTTCGACCATGATGGTCAAATGGCTGGTGCGCTTACGAATCCGTGTGGCCCGCCCCATGGCGCGTGGGCGCCAGCGACGTAACGTCGGCCCTTCATTAATCACGATCTCACGGATGACAGCTTCGTTCACATCAAGTCCTGCTGCTCCATCCTGGTTCATCAGGTTGGCCAGGGCACTACGCAGCAGCTTTTCAATCGGTTCAGCTGCACGTTTGGGAGAGTGTGTCAATACACCCTGGGCCCAACCGGCCTTCTGACCCCTTATCATGTCCGCCACCAGGCGAGCCTTTCGCGGGGCCACCCGGACGAACCGTGCTTTTGCTGTTGCCTGCATCTCGGTTTCTCCGAATCCCGGGGGCGCTTACCGCACCTTACCCGCCTTTTCGCTCTTCTTGCTGCCAGCGTGACCACGGAATGTGCGCGTTGGGGAAAATTCTCCCAACTTGTGACCCACCATGTTTTCGGTGATATACACCGGCAGATGCTTCTTGCCGTTATGCACTGCTACTGTCAACCCGACGAAATCCGGGCTGATCGTGCTACGACGTGACCACGTCTTGATGACTTTCTTGCTGCCGCTCGTCTGGGCATCCTGCACCTTCTTCAGCAGGTGGTCATCAATAAACGGACCTTTTTTTACGGAACGGGCCATGGTATCTACGCCCCTGTATTACTTCTTGTCGTTTCGACGCTTGATGATATACTTGTCAGACGGTTTCCGTCCGCGAGTCTTGTAACCCTTCGTGGGCTTGCCCCACGGGGTGCAAGGATGACGTCCACCGGACGAACGTCCTTCACCACCACCCATCGGGTGATCCACCGGGTTCATAACCACACCGCGAACATTCGGCCGGCGACCCTTCCAGCGTGTCTTACCCGCTTTACCATAAGAAACCTTCTCGTGGTCTTCATTACCGACCACACCGATGGTTGCCAGGCAAGTTTCCGGGACACGTCGTGTTTCACCTGACGGCAGTTTCAGGACGGCATAACCGCCATCACGCGCCATCAACCGTACGGAGGCACCGGCGCTACGCGCCATCTGACCGCCACGACCCGGCTGCATTTCGACGTTGTGGATTTCTGATCCCAACGGAATCAGCACCAATGGCATCGCGTTACCCACACGGATTTCGACTTCCTGCCGTCCGCTGGTAATCACATCGCCTTCCTGGATTCCTTTCGGGGCCAGGATATACCGCTTTTCGCCGTCCGTGTAGATCAGCAAAGCAATGTTGGCGCTACGATTCGGATCGTATTCTATCGACTTGACATGCGCAGGAATATCATACTTGTCGCGCTTGAAATCGATACGACGGTACTTGCGTTTGTGGCCACCGCCACGTTGCCAGGCCGTGATACGCCCGTTGTTGTTCCGCCCGCCATTTCGCGGCAGCGGTTCCAACAAACTCTTCTCCGGCTCGACCTTCGACAAATCACTGTTGTCAAGGTTTGTCCGGAATCGCTGTCCCGGTGTTACCGGGTTGTATTTCTTCAACATAATCCCCTCGCGTCACTGTGGCGTGGTGAGGGTTAAACCGGTTGCACTACCTTGGGAAAGTCTACCACATCTCTCCCGCACCGGCCGTATTACACGTTTTCAAACAGCTCCAGGGTCTGACCCTTGGTCAGTGTAACGAGGGCCTTTTTCCAGGAAGCTCTACGCCCTTCCCAACGGCCCATTCGTTTCTTTTTCCCTCGCATTGAGATGGTGCGGACATCCTTTACGCTGACCTCGAAGATCTCTTCGATGGCCCGGCGGATCTCCACCTTGTTCGCCGCACGGGGCACCTCGAATGCGTAGGTGTTTTCCGTCTCCTGAAGCCGCACCACTTTTTCGGAAAGCAGCGGTCGCTTAAGCAGCTTCCTCAGTCGCGCGCTCTGTTCCACCTAACACCTCCGTGATGCTTGCCAGGGCGCCCTCTTCAATGAGAAGGACCCGATGATTCAACAAGTCGTAGGTCGACGCTTCCGTACCCACTCGAACACTGCACTTGGCAAGATTCTGCGCCGAACGCAATACGTTCGGGGAATATCCATCAGTCAGGATCAGAACCTTTTCGCCGGCCAGCTTCAACGCATCAAGCGCTGTCATAAGCTTCTTTGTAGCGGGCGCGTCGTAGGAGAAGTTTTCGACAATGCGAATAGCTTCTTCCTGGGCCCGTGCTGACAAGGCGCTCCGACGTGCAAGCCGGTTTACCTTTTTGGGCAGTTCCATCTTGTACGGATGCGGCGTCGGCCCGAAGATTGTTCCACCATGACGCCACAGGGGACTACGAATTGTCCCGGCCCGTGCTGTGCCGCGCCCTTTCTGCCGCCATGGCTTCCGGCCGCCGCCCTGCACCAACGAGCGATTCCGTGAAGCGTGTGTCCC
The DNA here is from genome assembly GCA_963669175.1 of bacterium. Lineage (GTDB taxonomy): Bacteria > Electryoneota > Electryoneia > Electryoneales > Electryoneaceae. Next base: position 1,831,883 of record OY769902.1, on the reverse strand, counting down.
TTGACGCTGACGTGCAAGCTGCACTTTCACCGCCAGGTACATCGCATGGTCATGGGGCTCAATCCCAAAGACCGAGTCGTTCAGTTCGACTTCACGGCCCGTCGCATTCCCTGCGTGGTCGTGTACCATTAACTTCATCTTACTTTTCCCTCTTGTGCAGTTCCACAACACTGTTGCGTGAGCCGGGTACTGCACCTTTAACTAAAACGAGGTTCTTGTCCGCGATGATCTCGATGACTTCCAGGTTCTTCGTGCTGGAGGTCACGTTGCCATACTGACCAGCCATGCGCTTGCCTTTCCAGACTCGCGACGGCCAGGCGCAGGCACCAATCGATCCTGGTCCACGGAAACTTTCATGCGTACCGTGAGATGCTTTGTGGCCATGGAAATTGTGCCGCCTGATTACACCGGAATATCCATGTCCCTTTGATGTCCCACGCACATGAATTATGTCGCCGACCGCCAAGACCTCTTCCACGCGTATCGTGTCACCCAGCTGCTTGTCGCTTTCACCACGGAACTCACGAAGGATGCGAACCGGCTTTACACCGGCACGGCCAAAATGGCCAGCCATCGGCTTCGTTACCTTGTGTTCCTTCTTGGGAATAAAGCCAAGCTGCACAGCGCTATAACCATCAGGGCCTTCCGCGCTCTTCACGTGCACCACCGGACACGGACCCGCTTCGACCACCGTCACCGGAATCGATTTCCCGTCCCGGTATACGGACGTCATGCCGATCTTGCGTCCTAAAATTCCTGCTGCCATGGCTCTTACCTTCTCACTTACACTGTACAGGTATAACCATATCGTGCCGCCACGGGAATTCTCCCGCAGTCAATTACACCCTGGCGCTACCTTTGAATCGGACGGTCGGTGCCGTCCTACCTGCCGCCTGGTCGCTACCGATCAGGTCTTGATCTCAATGTCCACACCTGCGGGCAGTTCGAGCTTCATCAAAGAATCAATCGTCTTCGGCGTCGAATTTAAAATGTCGATCAGCCGCTTGTGAATCCGTGTTTCGAACTGTTCACGAGACTTTTTATCAACGTGGGGGCCGCGCAACACGGTCCACACTGACCGCTTCGTTGGAAGCGGGATCGGTCCCGAAACTACCGCCCCTGTCGACCGTGCAGTCTGAATAATCTTCTGCGTGGACTTGTCGATCAGGTTGTGGTCGTACGCTTTCAAGCGTATCCGGATATTCTGTCCGGCCACGAAAACCTCCCCCGAATCGTTCGGGTTCCCTTTGCAACCCGGACAGGTTGCTCGGGATGTTTACTATCATCAACTCGCCCTGGCGCCAACCGGCACCAGACGAAATTCTTTTACTTACTCGAGAATCTTACCGACAACGCCGGCGCCGACTGTACGGCCGCCTTCACGGATGGCGAAACGAAGCGTCTCTTCCATCGCGATCGGCGCGATCAGTTCGACAGTCATCTTCACGTTGTCACCAGGCATTACCATCTCTACGCCTTCGGGCAACTGAATCTCACCGGTCACGTCTGTCGTACGGAAGAAGAACTGCGGACGATAGCCACCGAAGAACGGTGTATGACGTCCACCTTCGTCCTTGCCCAGTACGTATACTTCAGCTTCGAACTTCGTGTGCGGCTTCACACTGCCCGGCTTCGCCAGGACCATACCGCGCTCGATCTCGTTCTTGTCGACGCCACGAAGCAGAAGACCCGCGTTGTCACCAGCCTGGCCCTGATCAAGGATCTTGCGGAACATCTCTACACCGGTCACAACCGTCTTACGGTTCACACCAAGACCTACAAGCTCAACCTCTTCACCGGTCTTGACTACGCCGCGCTCGATACGACCGGTTGCCACGGTGCCACGGCCTGTGATCGAAAAGACGTCTTCTACAGGCATCAGGAAGGCCTGGTCTACAGCACGTTCCGGTTCCGGCACGTAACCGTCAACTGCTTCCATCAACTCAAAGATGCACTTCGTCTTTTCGGGATCATCGGGATTGTTCAACGCTTCAAGGGCGCTGCCACGGATGATCGGAAGATCGTCGCCCGGGAACTCATATTCGTTCAACAGGTCGCGCATTTCCAACTCGACCAGGTCAAGAAGTTCCTCGTCATCGACCATATCCACCTTGTTCATGAATACGACCAAAGCAGGCACGTTCACCTGGCGGGCGAGAAGAATGTGCTCACGGGTCTGCGGCATCGGGCCGTCAGCAGCCGACACTACCACGATGGAACCGTCCATCTGCGCTGCACCAGTGATCATGTTCTTCACATAGTCCGCGTGACCCGGACAGTCTACATGGGCATAGTGACGGTTATCCGTCTCATATTCCACGTGGGCTGTCGCAATTGTAATACCACGTTCACGTTCTTCCGGCGCGTTATCAATCGAATCGAAGGAACGGAAGGCTACGCCCTGGTTCTTCTTCGACAATACCAATGTGATCGCCGCTGTCAACGTCGTCTTACCGTGGTCCACGTGACCAATCGTGCCGATGTTCACATGCGGCTTCGTGCGCTCAAACTTCGCCTTCGCCATGGCTGACTCCTTAATAGCCTCGTATCTTTTTGACTACTTTTTCCTGCTCCTGCTCAGGCAGTCGCTCATAATGGTGGAATTCCATGGTGAACAATGCTCTGCCCTGAGTCATCGACCGTAATTCGGTCGCATATCCAAACATGCTGGCAAGCGGCACTTCCGCTTTAACTACCTGAGCGTCGCTTCGCGGGGTAATCCCCTGAATTTTCGCCCGCCGGCTATTCAAATCGTTCATCACATCGCCCACATACTCTTCCGGGCTGATAATCTCCAGCGCCATGATCGGCTCGGCCAGATATGCGCCGGCATGATCAACTGCATCCTTGAATGCCATCGAACCGGCAACACGGAACGCAATTTCACTGGAGTCTACATCGTGATAACTACCATCCACGAGAGTGACACGTACATCGTCAATCGGGAAGCCCAACAGCGGTCCTGAACCTAACGCATCCTGAACACCCTGCTTCACCGAAGAGATATAATCTCTTGGGATACTTCCACCGACTACCTTGTCAACGAACTCGAAACCTGAGCCCTGATCTGTAGGCTCGACCTCAATCACAGCGTGACCATACTGACCGCGCCCACCGGATTGACGCACAAACCTGCCAACACCCTTTGCAGTCTTTCTCACGCCTTCTTTATAAGCCACACGTGGTTGCCCAACATTGGCCTGAACTTCAAATTCACGGAACAGACGGTCCAGAAGAATTTCCAGGTGAAGCTCACCCATGCCACTGATATGGGTCTGCCCCGATTCTTCATCATACTTGACTGTAAAAGTCGGATCTTCTTCCGCTAACTTATACAGACTGTCGAGAAGATGTTCTTCATCCGCCTTGCTTTTCGGCTCGATAGCGCGTGTGATAACCGGTTTCGGGAATGTCAACGATTCCAGTACAATCTGATCGTTCAACTCGGAAAGCGTATCGCCGGTTGCTGTCTGCTTCAGACCGACCAGCGCTACGATCCCACCAGCATGCACCTGCTTGCGTTCTTCACGCTTATTGGCGAACATCTCCAGAATCCGGCTGATACGCAACTTCTTCCCAGTACGGGAATTCATTACCATCTGTCCTTCATGGAGAACACCAGAATACACTCGCGTGTATGTCAACCTTCCAACATAAGGATCAGTTACAATCTTGAATGCCAGCCCGCAGAAAGGTTCATCGTCACGCTGATGGCGGACAACTTCTTTTTCCGTATGCGGGTGAACCCCCGTTACAGGGCCAACATCCGCAGGACTGGGCAGGTAAAAAACGATTGCATCCAGCAACCGCTGTACACCCTTGTTCTTGTAACTGGATCCGCAAAGTACAGGAACGATCTGGTTATCGAGGGTTGCTTTACGCAACGCCGCACGCAACTGCGCTTCCGGTACTTCCTGATCTTCAAGGAACAGCTCCATCAGTTCATCATCATAATCGCTGATGGCTTCAAGCATCTTCTCACGATAGAGCTTTGCCTGCTCGATGAGATCGTTCGGGATTTCTCCCTCTTCCCACTTCAGTCCCTGAGATTCTTCGCTGTACCAGACAGCCTTCATGCGAACCAGGTCGATAAGACCATTAAAGAGTTCGCCTTGCCCCATGGGGATCTGAACCGGGATGGGTGTGGTGCCAAAACGGTCGGCAATCATGTCAACGGCGCGGTAAAAATCTGCGCCCACCCGATCCATCTTGTTGATGTATGCGATACGGGGGACTTTGTACTTGTCGGCCTGACGCCATACTGTTTCAGACTGTGGTTCAACACCACCAACCGCACAGAACAACGCTACAGCGCCATCGAGCACCCGGAGGCTGCGTTCTACTTCAGCAGTAAAATCAACATGCCCGGGAGTGTCGATAAGGCACAGGCGTGTATCGTTCCATTCGGTTGTAATGGACGCGGAAGTGATCGTGATCCCACGTTCTTTTTCCTGGTCCATCCAGTCCGTCATGGCGGCGCCTTCATGCACCTCACCCATGCGGTGAATTCGGCCCGTGTAGTACAGGATCCGTTCGGTAGTGGTTGTCTTGCCTGCGTCGATGTGAGCCATGATTCCGAAGTTTCGGATGCGCTCCATCGGCCAGATACGACCTTCACTGCCGCCGTTTTTCCCGTTCTTCTTTGCTTTTGCCTGGGCCATACTTCACCAAATCCATGGAATTCCGCTTGTCACAGAGCGAATACCCGGTTTACCACCGGAAATGCGCAAATGCTTTGTTGGCATCTGCCATTTTATGTGTATCGTCTTTTTTCTTGATCGTTGAGCCTTCGCCCTTGGCTGCCGCCATGAATTCTGCTGCGAGCTTGTCGGCCATGTTCATGCCGGAACGAGCTTTGGCATACTGCAGAATCCAACGGGTAGCTAACGCTTGGGCACGATCAGCACGAACTTCGACCGGCACCTGATAAGTACTACCACCAACACGACGGCTCTTCACTTCCAATTGCGGACGCGCGTTCTTCATCGCCTGCCGGAATGTTTCCAAACCACTACCGCTGGTCTTGGTATCGATAATGTCGATGGCATCGTAAAAGATGCTTTCTGCTACGGATTTCTTACCACGTTCCATCAAGTTGTTGACGAACTTGGCAACATCCATTGTCCCAAATTTTGGGTCGGGAAGAATTTCCCTTTTATCCGCACGTTTACGCCTGGACATATCCTACTCCCCCGTCACCGGGTTCTTGTTGCTCGCGAAGCCTGCCGGCCCTGTTATTTCTTCTTCCGCTTTGCGCCGTACTTGCTACGTCCGCAATTACGATCGTCCACTCCGGAAGCATCCAGAGTGCCACGAATGATGTGGTACCGTACACCCGGAAGATCCTTGACACGACCACCACGAATCAGCACAATTGAGTGCTCTTGCAGGTTGTGCCCCTCGCCGGGGATATACGCGGTCACTTCGATGCCGTTGGTCAAACGGACACGAGCCACCTTACGCAACGCCGAATTCGGCTTCTTCGGGGTCGTGGTGTACACACGGGTGCAGACGCCGCGCCTCTGCGGACAATTTTGCAATGCTGGCGCGCTTGTCTTTTTGATCTGCGCCTTCCGCCCTTGCCTCACCAACTGATTGACCGTCGGCATAGCCGCTCCTACATCAAGCTTGTATCGCTATCTATCTCTTTAACAACGAGTTACCAGAAACAAGCGCGAATTCCAAAATCCTGACTGACTTCTACGCCCGTTCTACTTTCTTTCCGCCCTTTTCCCATCTCAACTCTCTGTTCTTAGAGAACTAAGACATTTCTCAAAAAGGGCAAAACGAAGCGAAAGACGCACTTTGGCGTCCTTCGCCGGGTTGTCTCCCTTTCAAACTTCAATGCCGAGCTCGCGAATCGATCGTCGGTTGGAGACAGTGTTACCAAACGATCGTCACACCCCGGCTTCCATCTCGTTTAGATCACCGATTATATGGAAGGTGACCCCCGGATGTCAAGCCCTATTCCGAGTCTTCCTCTGCAAGAGACTCGTCATCGTCCTCGTCGTCTTCCAGATCATGCTTCAACATATCCACCGTCTTGATGTCGCCCATTGAGGCCGGTGCATCAAAGATCGGGGGTTCTGGAGCGGGACCGTTAACTTCCCAATACTCACCATCTTCCGAATCGTCATCCAGGTAGAAGTCGCCACGCTCTTCAGCTTCGAAGCGCGCACGCTCATGCTGCAAACGAAGCAATTCAGCTTCTTTCGCCGCCTGACGCTTGTACTCTTCTTCCTCTTCATTGATGACATCGATGTTCTGGTACTTGCGCAAACCTGTACCAGCAGGAATCAGGTGACCGATGATCACGTTTTCCTTGAGACCACGTAATTCATCTGTCTTTCGTTCAATCGCCGCCTCGGTCAGGACACGTGTGGTTTCCTGGAACGATGCAGCGGAGAAGAACGATTCTGTCGACAAACTGGCCTGGGTAATACCAAGCAACAGCGGCAGGTAAAGCGCCGGCTTTGCCGGACGCCCGACCGGAACCTGGAGATCCAGTTTCTTCAACCGGCGTTCTTCACGGAGGAACTCTGCACGGTCAACAATCTGATCTTCACGGAAACGGCTGTCGCCCACAGTCTCAACAACGACCTTACCGGCGATTTCCCGGTTGGTGCGGTTCAGACGGTGCAAGTCAACCTGGTCGCCTTCGAGGAAGCGGGTATCGCCCGGATCCTCAATTCGTACACGCTGCATCATCTGGCGTACAATCACCTCGATATGCTTATCAGCGATACGCACACCTTGCAGACGGTACACTGCCTGGATTTCGTTTACCAGGTATTCCTGGACTCGCGCAGGTCCGAGTACACTCAGAATATCCTGAGGCGCCACAGAACCTTCGCAGAGACGTTCACCGGCAGTTACAAACTCACCCTCATGGACGAGAATATGCTTACCATAAGGAATCTGGTAAGTAAATTCTTTATCGTCCGGAGTGACGATGGCTATCTCACGATAACCACGCTTCATCTTGCCGAAGCGGACCGTACCATCGACTTCCGTGATGACTGCCGGATCTTTCGGACGGCGAGCTTCGAACAGCTCAGCAACTCGCGGAAGACCACCGGTAATGTCCTTCGTCTTGTGGCTTTCACGCGGGATCTTCACCAGGGCCTGACCGGCCTTGACTTCTTCACCGTCCTCAACATCCAGGTAACTGCCTGTCGGCAGGACATACTGGCCAGCCTTGTTCCCGTCGATATCCATCAGGAAAATCGTCGGGTTCAGCTTACGCTGACCGGGAGCTTCAATAATCACCTGCGTCTTCTTACCGGTGTAATCGTCCACCTCTTCACGCATGGTGACATTGGTCTTGATGTCGTGATACCGCACCTTACCCGATTGGGTGGCGATAATGGACATCGAGTAAGCATCCCACTTGAACAGAACCTTGCCCGCTTCCACTTTCATGCCGTCACGGCACAAGACTGTAGCGCCGTAAGGCACTGTATACCGTGCAATAACACGGTTTTTATCGTCGAAAACCTTCACAACACCATTACGACGAATGGTGATAAACTTCTTCCCGTCTACGACATCCGGATCGAACTCGTTTGGATCGACGTCCTGCTCAATCATGTGCATGTTTTCAAAATGCACAGTACCTTCATTTCGAGCAGTAACCTGTGAGTCCGCAGCGATACGCGCAGCAGTACCACCGATATGGAAGGTACGCAGGGTAAGCTGTGTACCCGGTTCACCAATGGACTGGGCAGCGATAACACCAACCGCTTCACCGTGATCAACGGTCTGACCGTTGGTCAGGTTGATGCCGTAGCACTTGGAACAGACGCCACCGTCTGTTTCACAGGTCAGTACCGAACGGATACGGACCTTATCAATACCACTGGTCGCTATCAGGTCGGCTTCTTCATGGCCGATCAGGACGTTACGGCCGAGTACGAGTTCACCGGTTTCCGGGTGAATGACGTCTTCAGCGGTTACACGACCAAGGATGCGTTCGAAGAGCTGCTCATGGACTTCTTCACCTTCCTTCTGAGCCTGCACTTCGATACCACGAATCGTGCCGCAGTCATCTTCGATAACGATAACATCCTGCGCAACGTCCACCAGACGACGGGTCAGGTAACCTGCGTCCGCAGTCTTGAGGGCCGTGTCCGCCAAACCTTTTCGGGCGCCGTGTGTTGAAATAAAGTATTCCAACACCGACAAGCCTTCTTTAAAGTTCGCGACAATCGGCGATTCAATAATTTCACCCTTTTGCCCGGTCATGGTTTTCTGAGGCTTGGCCATCAGACCACGCATACCGGCAAGCTGGCGAATCTGGTCTTTTGAACCACGGGCGCCGGAGTCCGCCATCATGAAGATGGGGTTGAATCCGTTACGGTCCTTCCGCATGTGGCGGAACATCACTTCCGCAACATCAGAAGTTGTATGCGTCCAGATATCGATAATCTTGTTGTAGCGTTCACCGTCAGTGATGATACCCATTTCGTACTGCGACTGGATCTCATCGACTTCTTCCTGGGCTGTCTTGACCAATCCCTGTTTTTCTTCCGGGATGTTCACGTCCGACAAACCTACCGACAGACCACCACGTGTGGACTGGGTAAACCCGAGCTTCTTCAGCTTGTCCAGGAAATCTGCGGTTTCAGCATTACCTACACGACGATGGCAGTCAGCGATGATTTCGCCAAGACGCTTCTTTGCCAGTTCTTCGTTGTAGTAGATTTCCTTACTGACCTTCTCAGGAATAATCTGGTTGAACAGAACACGTCCCGGGGTAGTCTGGATATATTTGTCCTTGATCCGGACATAGATCAGGGCGTGGATGGTCGCCTTGTTATGGTTCAGCGCGACAATCACTTCATCCGTGCTCGAGAAGAACATCCCCTCGCCCTTTGCGCCGGGCTGAATCTTGGTCAGGTAATAACAACCAAGAACCATGTCCTGCGAGGGAACGGTAATCGGACGTCCATTCGCCGGATGCAGAATGTTCTGCGCTGCCAGCATCAGAAGACGCGCTTCCAACTGCGCTTCGAAGGAGAGGGGCACGTGTACCGCCATCTGGTCACCGTCGAAGTCGGCGTTGAACGCAGAACAGACCAGCGGATGAAGCTGAATCGCCTTGCCTTCAATCAACAATGGCTGGAAAGCCTGGATACCGAGCCGGTGAAGGGTCGGTGCACGGTTGAGCATGACCGGGTGGTTCTCGATGATCTCTTCGAGAATGCCCCAGACAACCTCATCGCGACGCTCTACCATACGCTTGGCAGACTTGACTGTCTTCGCGTATTCCTGCTCAATCAGCTTGCGGATGATGAACGGCTTGTACAGCTCAATGGCCATATCCTTCGGCAGACCGCACTCGTGCAAATGCAGGTGTGGACCGACGGTAATTACAGAACGGCCGGAATAGTCAACACGCTTACCGAGCAGGTTCTGACGGAAACGACCCTGCTTGCCCTTCAGGTTGTCGGACAAACTCTTCAGCGGACGGTTGCCGTCGCTGCGAACAGCCACTGACTTGCGGCCGTTATCATAGAGACTGTCGACTGCTTCCTGCAGCATTCGCTTTTCGTTACGGAGGATGACTTCCGGAGCTTTAATCTCCATCAGTCGCTTCAAACGATTGTTACGAATGATCACACGGCGGTACAGGTCGTTCAGGTCGCTGGTTGCAAACCGTCCACCTTCAAGCGGAACCAACGGACGGAGATCCGGCGGAATAACCGGCACTACACTCAGCACCATCCATTCCGGACGTGTCGAATCCTTGTCCATGGTGTCGCGGAATGCTTCCACAACACGCAGGCGCTTGATCGCATCCTGCTTGCGCTGCACGCTGGTTTCATCGCGTACCTGGCGACGAAGCTCGTGCGACAGCGTCTCGACGTCAATCCGGCGGAGCAGATCACGCACGGCCAGACCGCCCGTTTTCGCAACAAAGCGTTCCGGACTGTCTTCCGGAAGCTGGGCGTTGGTCGGTCCATGCTCGGCCATCAGGTCGAGATACTCGGTTTCCGTAATCAGGTCCATTTCTTTGAGACCTGAATTACCGGGCTGGATGACTACGTAATTTTCGTAGTAAATCACCCGTTCCAGTTCTCGTACCGCCATGCCAAGCAGATACCCGATCTTGGAAGGCATGGACTTGAAGAACCAGATATGAACAACCGGCACAGCCAGCTTGATGTGACCCATCCGCTTACGGCGGACGTCTTTTCGGGTCACTTCCACGCCGCATCGGTCGCAGATAATCCCTTTATACCGGATCCCCCGGTACTTTCCGCAGTGACACTCCCAGTCCTTCGTCGGCCCGAAAATCTTCTCGGAGAAAAGTCCATCTTTCTCCGGTTTGTAACTACGATAGTTAATCGTTTCGGGTTTCGTCACCTCGCCATAACTACGCGCCAGGACCATCTCCGGGCTGGCCAGGTTGATCGAAATCTGGTTGAACTGCTTGATCTCGTTGTCTTGAGAACGGGTTGATGCCAGCACAACCACCTCCAGCAGTCTGTTGGTTCGAACCACGCCACTTCCGTGGAACGGTACCGGACGTGAATATCATACCGTCCGGTCGTTGGTCATTACCAACTTGAACATATCTCTAACTACCGGTTTACCGGTAGCAAGTCTCAATCTTACGAAAATCCCCTGTACCAGCGGGATACTGTTTCGACTATGGATCAGTCAAGCTTGACATCAAGCCCGAGACCCATAAGCTCGTTAATCAGTACGTTAAAGGATTCAGGTGTGCCCGGAACCGGCAGGTTCTCGCCCTTGACGATCGCCTCGTAGGTCCGTGCACGGCCCTGAACATCGTCCGACTTCACTGTCAGCATTTCCTGCAGCGTATGAGCCGCACCGTATGCTTCCAGCGCCCAGACTTCCATTTCACCGAAGCGTTGGCCACCGAACTGCGCCTTACCACCCAACGGCTGTTGGGTAATCAGGGAGTACGGTCCAATGCTGCGGGCATGGATCTTGTCATCGACAAGGTGAGACAGCTTCATCATGTAGATCTGGCCCACGGTTGTCTTCTGGTCGAACGCTTCACCTGAACGGCCGTCATAAAGCTGAACCTGACCGGCGTTTGGAATACCGGCATCTTTCAGCTCGTTCTCTACATCTTCCAGCGTGGCGCCGTCGAATACCGGGGTCGCATAATGCTTGCCCAGCTTGTCGCCCGCCCAGCCAAGCACGGTTTCGAAAATCTGGCCGATATTCATACGACTTGGCACACCCAACGGGTTCAGGATGATGTCTACCGAAGTGCCATCCGACAGGAACGGCATATCTTCAATCGGGACAATCTTACCCACAACACCCTTGTTACCGTGACGACCGGCCATCTTGTCACCGACAGACAGCTTGCGGCGCTGTGCGATGTATACCTTTGCCAGTTGCAGAATGCCACTGGGTAGTTCATCGCCAACCTGGATCTTATGGATCTTGTTCCGGTTTTCGACTTCCGACTGCGCAGATGCTTCACGGTAATCATGCAAAGCATAACGTGCCAGGACACTGGATTCTTCGTCCACGCACCAGTCTACATCATCAGGAACATCTTCGAGCTTCAGCGAATTAACCAGCTCTTCCGTGTAGACGGTTCCTTCGGGAATCATCACCATATCATCATCAGCGGAACGAATCTCAAGCGCGCTGCGTCCGGTAAGCACATTCTTCAGAGAATCAATGCACCGTACGCGCAACATCTTCAATTCGCGTTCCAGGTCCGCTTCGATCTGGGCGATGGTTTCCTTGTCACGGCGACGTGTCTCAACGTCTTTCTTCTTGCGACTGAACAGTTTCGTGTCGATCACGATACCGTACATACCCGGATGCGCACGAAGGCTGGCGTCTTTCACATCACCGGCCTTGTCACCGAAGATCGCCTTCAGCAACTTGTCTTCCGGAGTCAGGTCGGTTTCGCCCTTCGGGGTGACTTTACCGACAAGAATGTCGCCGGAATTAATCAGTGCGCCGACCCGGACAATACCGTTCTCGTCAAGGTTACGGGTTGCTTCTTCGGAGACGTTCGGAATTTCCGAGGTCAGTTCTTCCTTACCGCGCTTTGTCTCGCGAACCTGCAACTCCAGCTCCTCAATCCGGATGCTGGTGAAGACATCGTCCTTCACAATGCGCTCGGAAATAATGACCGAGTCTTCGAAGTTGTACCCGTGCCAAGGCATGAAAGCCACCAGGACATTACGTCCCAGCGCCAGTTCGCCACGATCTGTCGCGGGACCGTCCGCAATCACCTGGCCGGCGCGAATGAACTGCCCGGTCTTTACCAAAGGACGCTGATTGATACAGGAGTCCTGGTTGGTACGGATGAACTTTTGCAGACGATACGTGTTGAAGCTGCTGGGCAGCTCCGACTGACGTTCCTTGGAAACACCCTTGCGGCGCGCTTCAACCACGATCTTGTTCGCGTCAACATAGCGCACAACGCCATCGGTGTCTGTACGTACGGTAGCGCGTGAATCTTCCGCCGCCTTCTTTTCCATACCGGTACCCACAATCGGGGTTTCCGGCACCAGGAGCGGAACCGCCTGCCGCTGCATGTTGGATCCCATCAATGCACGGTTGGCGTCATCATGTTCCAGGAACGGAATAAGGGAAGCAGCCACCGACACGATCTGGTGCGGCGCCACGTCCATATAGTCAATCTTGTCCGGTGTCATAACCGGGTATTCAGCACGGTACCGGCACTTGACACGTTCGTTTCTGAAGGAACCATCCTCGCTCAACGGAGCGTTGGCCTGAGCAATAACGTACTTGTCTTCATCATCTGCCGACAGGTACTCAATCTGCTTGGTAACCTTGCCGTTTTTCACCTTGCGATAAGGAGTCTCGACAAAGCCGAGATCGTTGAAGCGGGCAAAGGTTGTCAGACTGGAGATCAGACCAATGTTCGGACCTTCAGGGGTTTCGATCGGGCACAAACGGCCATAATGCGTGTAGTGAACGTCGCGAACTTCGAAGCCTGCGCGTTCACGCGTCAGACCACCCGGACCCAGGGCCGAAAGACGGCGCTTGTGAGTCAATTCCGTAAGCGGATTGACCTGGTCCATGAACTGGCTGAGCTGGTTTGTGCCGAAGAAGGTGTTGATCACACTGGAAATCGTGCGAACATTGACCAGGTCTTGCGGCTGCAGCTTCTCGGAATCACGGACATTCATCCGTTCCTTGATCGTTCGCGCCATACGGCTGAACGCGACCGAGAACTGATTTGCAAGCTGTTCGCCAACGGTACGAACACGACGATTGCCCAAGTGGTCAATATCATCGGTACTGCGCTTGGCGTTCTTCAGCAACAGGACATACTTGACAATGGCAACAACATCTTCCTGGGCGAGGATTGTTGTCTCGCGTGGGACATCCAGGTCCAGCTTGATGTTGATTCGATACCGGCCGACAGCGCCCAGATCATAGCGCTTTTCATCGAAGAACAGGCGCTGCAGAAGCTTGCGTGCTGTTTCGATGTCCGGTGAATCGCCACTGCGCATTTCACGATAAATAAACTCGAGTGCTTCTTCTTCACTGCTCGTTTTGTCGCGAGCCAGCGTGTTATGAAGAATCTCGAGGCTAAGTTCGTTTTCCTTACCCCGCACACGCCTGAGCAGCGGAATCCGCCTAATCTTGGCGCGCTTCATCTTCTTCAGGATATCATCGCTGAATTCTTCATCCTTCTCAGCAATGACTTCACCCGTCTCTTCATCAATCACATCGTCGACAACTTTGCGACCGAAATAACTTTCGATCTCCTTACGGCTGATCGGCACCTCTTCACAGAAGCCGAAAGCTTCCAGAATCTGGGCGTCAGTGCTCAACCCGATGGCACGCAGGAAGGTTGTCACCGGGAATTTTCGACGACGGTCGATGTATACGAAGATCGCGTTGTTGATATCGGTGGTAAACTCGATCCAACTTCCGCGGAAGGGGATAATCCGGGCGGAATAGATCGTCGTTCCATTCGGATGAATGGATGACGAGAAGAATACACCCGGGCTACGATGCAACTGGCTGACAATGACTCGTTCGGCGCCGTTAATGATAAACGTACCCCGCGAAGTCATCATCGGCAGGTTGCCCATGTACACATCCGATTCGATCGTTTCTTCGAATTCATCGGATTCGTCGGAGTCTCCCCTGCTTGACAGGCGGAGTTTGGCCTTCAGGGGCACCGTGTAGCTGACACCGCGCTCCTTGCACTCTTCGACGGTATACTTGGGCGCTTCAACATAATACTCGACGAACTCGAGGATGTGTTCTTCCCGGTTGTCCACAATCGGGAAAATGGTATTGCACACTTCCTGGAGTCCCTGGTTCCCGCGTTCCTCCGGCAGCACATCCGCCTGAAGGAAATCATTGAAGGATTTCACCTGGACTTCCAGCAGGTCTGGGATATCCAGCACTGGAGCGATCCGGGAGAAACTGTGTCGCTGAATCGGGTCCTTCTTCTGCACCACGACCTCCTTATGCGACAGGTGTACCATTCAGGGTACCGAACATGAAAAGGCGAAGCCCACCACCCTGTGCGGTGGACCCGCCTGGAAAATGCAAAGCTCTAGCAGCTGTCGCTGTCAATTACTTCAGCTCCACTACGCCACCGACTTCTTCGATCTTGCTCTTGATCTCTTCGGCTTCATCCTTGCTCACGGCTTCCTTGATCGGCTTCGGAGCGGATTCGACGAGATCTTTGGCTTCTTTCAGACCGAGACCGGTAATCGGACGGATAACCTTGATGACCTGGATCTTCTTGTCGCCGGCATCCTTCAGGATGACGTCAAACTCTGTCTTCTCTTCTTCGGGCTCTGCAGCAGCAGCGCCAGCGGCCGGCATCATCATACCTGCACCCATCATCGGGGCGGCTGCGGTGACACCAAATTCTTCTTCCAGGGCCTTCTTCAGTTCTACCAGCTCAAGAACTTTCATGTTCTTGATTTGTTCAATAAGCTCTTGCACGTTATGCCTCCTTAGGGGTTGTGCGCGTTCCTTCCGGGGCAAATTAAGGCAGCGGCGGCATATCCACTGCCTGCCCGTTTCTTCAGGCTGCCGCGCCCTCTTCTTCCTGTTTCTGCTGAATAATGGCGTCGAGCACGCCGACAAAGCTGCGGACAGTCTCGTTCAGTACGCCAACAAAACCACTCAGTGGACTGGTAATGCTGCCTACGATCAATGCGTAGAGCTGATCCACCGGCGGAATATCTTTCAACTTTTCTACATCTTCGGGGCCGTAGAATGTCCCTTCAACAATACCACCCTTAAATGCGGGCTTTTCAAGCTTATTGTCTTTCAGGAATTCAGCAATCACCTTGACCGGCTTGACGGGATCGTCAAAACCAAGCGCCATTCCGGTCGGTCCCTTTAATACTGGAGCGAGTTGCTCCAGCACATTCTCGTAGCCCTTGTTCTCAAGCGCGATCTTGGTCAGGGTGTTCTTTGCAACCAGGAAATTCGCATCGCCGGCATCAAAAAACCGTGAACGAAGCTGGTTGATTTGCGCCACCGACAGACCGCTGAAGTCCGTGAAGAAGATACCTTCAGCCTTGCTCACGATTTCTTCGAGCTGGGCGACGGTTTCTTTCTTCGCTGGATTTGGATTGGTTTCGTACGCCATGATCTACTCCATCTTCAAGGTCTTTCAGACCCGGTTATTTGGCCATATCCCGCATAACGGTACGGTCAATTTTAACACCAGGGCCCATGGTGGAGGAGACGCTGATTTTGCGAACATAGGTGCCCTTGGCCGCAGACGGCTTCATGCGCATCAGGGTCCGCATCATCTCCACGATATTATCACGAAGCATTTCGGTGGTAAAGGAAACTTTACCCACGCCAACGTGAATAATACCATACCGGTCAACACGGAAATCGATACGACCGGCTTTCACCTCTTCAACTGCCTGACCTACGTCAAATGTGACAGTCCCGGTTTTGGGGTTCGGCATCAGGCCACGCGGGCCCAGTACACGCCCCAACTTACCTACGTCACGCATCGAGTCCGGGGTGGCAATACAGACATCAAAGTCAAACCAGCCACCTTCGATCTTCTCGATGTACTCTTCAAACCCGACGTAATCGGCTCCGGCTTCCTTGGCTTCGTTCTGCTTCTCGCCCTTTGTCAGGACCAGGACGCGAACGGCTTTACCGGTTCCGTGCGGTAAGGCGACAGTGCCACGCACCATCTGATCCGCCTTTCGGGGATCAACACCCAGGTTGACTGTCAGCTCGACGGTTTCATCGAACTTTGTCTTACTCGCGTTTTCCTTGACGATGTCAAGGGACTCGTCGAGCTGGTACTCGCGGAGACGGTCGACCTTGGTCGCCGCTTCCTTCCAGCGTCGGCTACGTTTCATGTTTTTACTCCGCTGCCTCGACCAACACGCCCATCGAACGAGCTGTACCGGCAATGATGTTCATTGCCGCGTCAACTGTGTGAGCGTTCAGGTCTTTCATCTTCAGCTCCGCGATCTTACGGAGTTGATCCTGTTTTAGCGTTCCAACCTTCGTCACGTGGGGCTCTGCCGACCCTTTATCCAGCTTCATGGCCTGCTTGATGAGGTATGAGGCGGGTGGGGTCTTGGTGATGAAGGTGAACGACGTATCGGTGAAGATGGTCATTTCCACCGGAATCAACACGCCCTGTTGATCCTGCGTCTTGGCGTTGAACTGCTTCACGAACTCCATGATGTTCACGCCTTGCGGACCGAGGGCCGTGCCGACCGGAGGCGCTGGCGAGGCCTGCCCACCAGTACAAACCAGTTTCACGATCGCTTTTACTTTCTTCGCCATCTTATCCTCATCCGGTTACGGTTGCCTGTCTTTTACTTCTATAGCGCAGGGTTCGGATAAGCCCTGCACTTTTATGTGGCCCCAAGTGCCACTATTCCGGCCTCATTCTTGCAATCCCCCTACCAACAGACGAAGAGATCCTACCCTTCCGCTAAAGCATCAGGGCAGGCAGTGCTGTGTGGCAAGGGTAGTACGGCCGGAATCCTCAGGAGTTCTCACTGAAGTCTGTGCTAACCTGCAGGAAATCCACTTCAACTGGAGTTTCCCGTCCGAAGATCGACACCAGAACTTTCAGCTTACGCTTCTCCTCGTTGATCTCAGTAATGGTGCCCTGGAATTCCTTGAATGGACCATCAATGATTTTCACCTTATCATCGACGCCAAACGGGATCTCCATGGTCGCGGTACCGGCGGTTTCTTCGACACGGCCGAAAATCCGGTCCACTTCATGCTGCTGAATCGGTTGAGGTTCTGTACCGGTTCCACCGATGAACCCAATCACACCAGGAGTGTTGGTTACAAGGTGCTTGGTTTCCTTGCAAAGCTTCATCTCAACCAGCATGTACCCAGGGAAGAAGGAACGCTTCTTCACCCGCTTCCGACCATCACGCATCTCAATGATGTCTTCAGTCGGAATAAGTACACGGCCGACCAGATCCTGGTAACCAAGACGCTCGACCTCGCGCTCCATGTACTCCTTCACCCGGTTTTCCTGCCCGGTGAAGACATGAGCGACGAACCACTCCATTCCTTCTTGAGTGTCGTTTACAGTCGTCATGAAATGACAAACCCGATCAGTACAGACACGATCTTGTCAATAATGAAAATGAAAATCGCCAGTACCAACGCCAATATGAGGGTAATCGTCGTCGATTCCCTGAGCTGACCCCAGGTCGGCCATGAGACCTTACCCATCTCCTGGCGTACATTTCGTAAATAGGCGATACTTTTGCCGATCATGGCAGCCTCTCTCGTTGCCTGGCAGGTCACGAGGGACTCGAACCCCCAACCCCCGGTTTTGGAGACCGGTGCTCTACCAATTGAGCTAGTGACCTAAAGAACCACCGGCAACCTTGCTACAACCTGTTGCCGGCATCTACAATCAAACCGCTACTTCGTTTCCCGGTGCGGTGTGTGCTTGTTGCAGAAAGGACAATACTTCTTCACTTCCATCCTGTCCGGATGCTTCCGCTTGTTCTTGGTCGTAGTGTAGTTACGACGCTTGCACTCTGTGCAGGCCAAGATCACCTTATCACGCATAATGCCAACTCAGTGTGAGGCGGTTCCAGCGTTTCACACACTCCCGCCGATATGAAAAGGCCGCCCCCGAACGTACGCCCGGGAGCGGAAACGAACTTCGTACTTACTCGAGAATCTTACCGACAACGCCGGCGCCGACTGTACGGCCGCCTTCACGGATGGCGAAACGAAGCGTCTCTTCCATCGCGATCGGCGCGATCAGTTCGACAGTCATCTTCACGTTGTCACCAGGCATTACCATCTCTACGCCTTCGGGCAACTGAATCTCACCGGTCACGTCTGTCGTACGGAAGAAGAACTGCGGACGATAGCCACCGAAGAACGGTGTATGACGTCCACCTTCGTCCTTGCCCAGTACGTATACTTCAGCTTCGAACTTCGTGTGCGGCTTCACACTGCCCGGCTTCGCCAGGACCATACCGCGCTCGATCTCGTTCTTGTCTACGCCACGAAGCAGAAGACCCGCGTTGTCACCAGCCTGACCCTGATCAAGGATCTTGCGGAACATCTCTACACCGGTCACAACCGTCTTACGGTTCACACCAAGACCTACAAGCTCAACCTCTTCACCGGTCTTGACTACGCCGCGCTCGATACGACCGGTTGCCACGGTGCCACGGCCTGTGATCGAAAAGACGTCTTCTACAGGCATCAGGAAGGCCTGGTCTACAGCACGTTCCGGTTCCGGCACGTAACCGTCAACTGCTTCCATCAACTCAAAGATGCACTTCGTCTTTTCGGGATCATCGGGATTGTTCAACGCTTCAAGGGCGCTGCCACGGATGATCGGAAGATCGTCGCCCGGGAACTCATATTCGTTCAACAGGTCGCGCATTTCCAACTCGACCAGGTCAAGAAGTTCCTCGTCATCGACCATATCCACCTTGTTCATGAATACGACCAAAGCAGGCACGTTCACCTGGCGGGCGAGAAGAATGTGCTCACGGGTCTGCGGCATCGGGCCGTCAGCAGCCGACACTACCACGATGGAACCGTCCATCTGCGCTGCACCAGTGATCATGTTCTTCACATAGTCCGCGTGACCCGGACAGTCTACATGGGCATAGTGACGGTTATCCGTCTCATATTCCACGTGGGCTGTTGCAATTGTAATACCACGTTCACGTTCTTCCGGCGCGTTATCAATCGAATCGAAGGAACGGAAGGCTACGCCCTGGTTCTTCTTCGACAATACCAATGTGATCGCCGCTGTCAACGTCGTCTTACCGTGGTCCACGTGACCAATCGTGCCGATGTTCACATGCGGCTTCGTGCGCTCAAACTTCGCCTTCGCCATTGTATGATCTCCTCTCTCGCCTGAACATCCCGCCACTCGTCTTTGGCGGTCAGATTCGGGTCAAGGTGAATGTGCTTACGGTGTATCAACTTTACTCGGAGCCATCGACCAGGATTGAACTGGTGACCTCATCCTTACCAAGGATGCGCTCTACCAACTGAGCTACGATGGCTTTGCTATCAAATGCAAAAAAGGCGATTGGCACGGTTTCCACCTGAACAGCGTTTTATCACTGCCATTGCCAACAACCTGAAACTCCTCTGGAGCGGGAGGCGGGGCTCGAACCCGTAACCTTCGGCTTGGAAGGCCGATGCTCTAGCCAATTGAGCTACTCCCGCGAGTGCCTTCGGCACAATTAGGAATTAGGAATGAGAAATTAGGAATTCCAGTACACCATCAGAAGGTGAATAGCACTCCCAATATTCCTAATTACTAATTCCTAATTACCTGGTGGGGGGAGTAGGATTCGAACCTACGAAGGCATCCGCCGGCAGATTTACAGTCTGCTCCCTTTGGCCGCTCGGGCATCCCCCCATGGGGTAGTTTCGCTTTTCAAACAAGCACAAAACAGGTGACCCGATCCTCCTGCCCAGGTGAACAGCCTCTGCCTGTGCTGGGGCAACGGCCTCCCTGCGCTGGATCTCGCGCCACCAATGCGTCTTGAAGAACAAAACGACTCGTACTGCCTATCGTCCGGGCTGGCGGGCGGGTCATCCCCCGATCAGGCCCGTTCCGGCTTCGAGCCGGCGATCGGATTCGAACCGATGACCGCTGGATTACAAATCCAGTGCTCTACCAACTGAGCTACACCGGCGCCTATCACCCTCACCCTTTCGAAAGGCATCTAAAAAACCCCCGACGCCCGCCGGGAGTCAAAAAGTGTCCTTCTAGGGTGCAGCCTGTAAATATACGCATTAATTGCCCGGAGTCAAGAGTTTTTACTCGCTTGGCTCCATCAACTCGTACGCTTTTCAAGCCGCTGGAGTATACTACCAAGTGCGCCGCTTTTTCAATGGGCGACCGGTCTCCGGGTCGAGCAAATCTATTTTCCAGAGATAGACCCAGCCGCCTTCATCACCGCTGGCGATCATGTCACCGTCATGATTAATTCCAACCGAAGTCACCATGAATTTATGCTGATCTACCGTCTCGATATGATTGCCATTGCGAAGATCCCAGAGAATCACTTTTTTATCATCGCCGCCGGAGATCAACAGCTCGCCGGTCGGATGGAAAATCAAGTCATTTACAAAACTCCTGTGCCCCTCAAGCGTCATCTGCACTTCAGCCGTGAACGGATCACGGATCATGATATTGCGGAATTCCGTCGTTGCCAGACGCTTGCTGTCCGGACTGAATACCGCACGCTCGGCATCGTTGGATTCAAGCCGTACCGTGTCCTGCCATGAAAAAGCGTTGAATATGTAAACATCATCTGTCATGTTCGGATTATCTTCCGAGCGTTCTTCATAGTTCGTCGCTGTTGCGACCAGCCATTTTCCATTCGGGCTGAATTCGATATAGTTGATATGCTGCCCGGGCTCGAAGGTGATCTCTTTGTATAAAGCGCCGCTCTTGCGTTGCCATATCATCAGTTTCCCGTCACGCCCCGCGCTGGCCATCATATCCGCATCCGGGTTCAACGCGATGGACAGAGCAATATCATCATGGGCTTCAAGCTTGTCCTTCAAACGTCCGGTGCGTACTTCCCATGTTTTCACAGTCCCATCAGCGCCACAGGCAAACAGGTATTGGTCGAACGGCCCGAAAACAACCTTGCGTACATACCGAAGGGTTCCTTTCATCCGCCGAATCAATGCCCCGGAACGGGTATCCCAGATACGAACGACACCGTCAGAGGCCCCGGTGGCCAACATGGATCCATCACGACTGAAAGCCAGGGTTTCAACAGCGGGCACATCTCCACGGTCCACCTGGAACGTATAGAGAAGCACCGCATGATATTCCCCCTGAATCGGCACATCTCCCATTATGGAAGATGGCGCATCCTGCGCTATCGTAAACACTGGCAGGAAAAGCAACAATAACAGAAATCTCGAATACCTGTTCAAGGGCATCCCCCTGGAATGCAGGTTACTTGTTGTTGAAACAAAAGAAAATGCAAAAACTTGACAAACAATGCCAACCCCAAATGAAACCCCGCCGATAAAAGGCGGGGATAAATATCAACCAGAGAATGCTTCCAGAAAAGCTAAAGAAGCGGGTTAATCAGGGCAGCCCAGGATGCCTTGTCCTTATACCCTACCACATGATGCTGGATTTTGCCCCGCTTGTCAATAATAAATGTGAATGGAATGTACCCGCGCTCTTCTTCCGGCAAATACGCTTTGTACGTATTTGTCACAGCGTCGTCTGCCATCATGATCGGGTAGTTTACCGGGTTGTCCTTCAGCCAGTTGGTCACTGTTCCGGCATCTCCATCCATACTGATACCCAGGACAACAAACCCCTTGTCACCCAATTCATTCATCAATTCAATGAAATGAGGAATCTCGTGACGGCACGGAGGACACCAGGTCGCCCAGAAATTGACCAGTACGACCTTTCCCTTGTGATCCGCAAAACTCACATCGTTACCATTCATATCTTTCAGCGTGAAATCTGCCGCCTCCTGCGTAAAGCCGACAACGGCCATCAACAGGATCAGAAGTGAAACGCTTATTGTTCGCATTAACATGGTAACGTCCTTTCGTAACGACAGTTTCACATGCCGGTAGTGAGGAAAATATTAAACGTGTTTGTCCATCTTGGAAGCAATTGCGCCTTTGCCAACCAGGCCCACGATGTTATCCACAATTTCACCGTTCTTGAAGAACAAAACCTGCGGGACGGACAGAACACGATATCGTTGAGCGACACCAGGCGCTTCACCTACGTCCACCTTACGGATCTTGGCTTTTCCATCGTATTCAACGATCAGTTCTTCCATGATCGGGTCGAGCTTCTTGCAAGGCCCGCACCATGTCGCACCAAAATCCACCACTACCAACTGATCTGCCTGCAAAACTTCCTGTTCGAAGTTGGTGTCGTTCACCTTCTCCATCATGGACTCCGTTGTTGCCGTGTTAAACTGGAAAGCCGGTGTCAATATACCAGGCTATGAAAAATGGAATTAACCAGGATTGCGTTCCGGTCGCAGGTAACAAGTTATATTTTGCCAGCGTCTGAGACAACCTGTACAGGAAAATGAAAGACTGTTTTAATGAGTGAAAAGAGTCTCAATCCCAAAGACTGCCTCTAAAGCTATACATATCAAAAGTATAAAGGTATGAAAGACTCTGAAATGTGGCCTACAGGACGAGTTCCAACCGGCAGTTACGGTCGGCTGCCGTGTTGATTTTCCTGGGGTTGATCTTCTGATTCATGGCGTTATGTGTTAAGACGATTATCGGCTTGGTCTGGTCTTCAGGGTTAGCCTGAACGACAACGCCAAAATACCCTACATGCTCCATATCCTTGTACCGTGTAAGTCTGACCATGGTACCGACAGGATATAATTGAATAACCTGCCCAAGCGCTTTTACGGCATAGCTGTTCCACATGACACCCGATTCGGAAACCAGCCGCTTCAAAGCTTCTTCCGGAGTGTAATTGATATCATCATAAGCGCCGGACACCAGGTTATCATACCGGTTCGCTACCGCGAGCACCATGGAAAGTCTGAAAATCTTCCGGCTCCCACCAGTTCCGGATCTCTTCAACAGGGGAACATCCTCGCCTGTCAGGCCCATGGGATATCCCTTGCCATCCAACTGTTCATGGTGTTCATGTACAGCAAGCTGTTCCTTAAAACTGGCAGGATCGCTCCCCCGCATAATCAACATGGAATACGTAGGGTGTTCGCGCATCATCACTTCACGTTCACGCAACAACGCGCGACTAACCTTGTCTTTCTTTGAGAGCAGTACTGTCTTCCCAACATCATGCAAGAGCGCAGATGTTGCCAGCGACCTGAGATCATCCCAGTGCATCGCCAACTCCTGCCCCATCAGAATTGATATCAAGGCCACATCAATCGCATGTTGAACATGATGATCATCTTCAGACCGGATGGGAAGAGAGGAAAAAACCTGCACGTTATTACCAATGACTTCATCCAGGAGGTCCGCAGCCTGCTTGCGAAACGCAGACATCTGAAGCAGGTTTTTTAATTTGGGATCGTTATCAAGACGTTCTTCAATATTGGTCGGTTCCAGCCCACGTAGAGCAGGATTGGAACGAATATCACCCCAGGCATCTTCAACACTTTTTTTGACGGAAACGCGAAGAGTATCGCTGATGACTTCTTCAGGAGAAATATCATCAGCAACTCCATCCATAATGTATACGTAATTGAAGCCACGCTGGTCGAGTCGTTTTACCATGTCCGCCGTGAGCTTGTATCCTGCCGCAAGCAGGAGTTCCCGGCTTTCATTATACAGCGACCTGCCCAGGACATCACCTATTTCAAGCTTTCCAACGCTAACGAGGTGCATTATAAATCCCGCTCGTCGAAGTGTTTATCGTTACCAGTGAAGACGCAACTGTTCAAATGAGTTGTCTGGACCGCAAAATACCCGCCCGGGTATCAAAACCTGAAAAGAATATGTAGGAATTCCAGAATGGAAATACTTCTCCCCTACCTCCCTTCCTGCTACCGATTCCTAGTATACAACGTGAAACCTAGAAATACTGTTGCTTGGCAGCACACTGACTCCAAGAGTAGCAATCACTTCATGTTACATTGAAAAAACCTAAAAGCGCCAAGAATCCAAAATTCACATTGCCTTATATTAACAACTCCAGTTTCGCTGCTTTATCAGCCGCACAGTTCACAACCACTGGTTGTACTTTGGTTCCCATGGCATTATGTGTCAACAGAATAATAGGTTTATCACCAGATTCAGGATTATTGCGAACCACGACACCGCGCCAGCCGTCAAAGCGCATCCCTCCGGACCTTATCACGCGTACCTGCGCGCCGATTGGATATAGCTGAATGATGTTTCCCAGCGCTCGCACAACATGGCTGTTCCAGCTTTCACCGGCTTCGAGAACAAGCTGCTTAATCGCATCTTCGGGAGAATGAAGAGTGCCATTGGTTTTCCCTGATAACAGATT
The DNA here is from genome assembly GCA_963669175.1 of bacterium. Classification (GTDB taxonomy): domain Bacteria; phylum Electryoneota; class Electryoneia; order Electryoneales; family Electryoneaceae. The sequence continues at coordinate 1,807,429 of OY769902.1, read as the reverse complement.
ATCATAGTGGTTTACAACAGCCAGGACCATAGATAATCCAGAAATTGTACCCGTATCATACTGGCTGATCTGTAACGGTGCGATATCTTTGCCACGCAGACGAGCGGGATAACCTGATCCATTCAATCTTTCATGGTGTTGCTGCACAATGATCTGTTCTTTGGAGCTGTCCGGGTCGCTGTGCTTCAGCAAAGAAGCAGCATACTCCGGGTGTGACTCCAACGCCTTTTGAAGTTGCTCACCTTTCGTCTCTCGAAGTGAAGGACGAGCCTCTAACAGAAGTACTTTACCAATGTCATGCAGCATTGCCGCCGTCGTCAGTACCTGCAAATCCTGCCAGCCAAGATGAAGCTCACGACCGACAAGAATACACAACAGCGCTGTATCAACAGCATGTTGAAATTGTTCTGTATCATCCGAACGCACCGGAAGCGCGGAAAAGACCCTGATATTGTTATCGACTACATTGTTCAGCAGGTGCAAAGCCTGCTTGCGAAACGCTGCAACCGTAAACAGGTCTTTCAGCTTGGGGTCGTTCTCCAGCCTTTTCTGAACTGTTTCCGTCTTAATCGCAGTATAGACCGGGGTATTCTTGACTTTCTGGTAGGCCTGGCTGATTTCCGTGCTGACCATACGGCGCAGCGTATCCGATACGACTTGCGAAGGCGCGATATCGTCAGCGACACCATCCTGTACATATATATAAGTAAAACCTCTTCGTACGAGGTTTTGGATCATTGGCGTACTCAGTTCCTGGCCCGCCGCCAGCAGCATGTCGCTGGCGCTGGTAAAAACTGGTTTCCCGACAACATCACCTGGTTTCAGCTTATTGACACTTACGAGGTGCATGGACGATTACCCAGGTTCAACGTGAAAAGTGCTTAGTGGACCGTTTTACCCAATCTGATTGATCCACTAGTGTATGAATGGCAATGCTAAGATAGCAAGATAGGGACACGGCAAGCGGAACTCCAAAGAGATTTCAAATCCCTTTTGGGGCACGGGGACAGTATAATCATGCAATTTTGTGGAATAATAATTCGATAAAGTACATTAACTGAATCGTCTGCAGGATAACCTTGTCGCTATTCAGACATGCAGGTGTCTTCAACAGCGATCATTTGATTCATGGCGTTGAGCGCTTCCGGGTCCAGTTTCTTTGTCATTTCCGCACTGTTCATGTACCCGAAAGTATCCCCAACTGACCAGGCAGGTTTATAAGGCCGGTCACTGCGCAACGCATCCCAGATATCAGCCACCATGACAATCCTGGCCCACGGATGAATATTGCGTCCGGTCTTCGCGTTGGGATATCCGGACCCATCCATTGCCTCATGATGCTGGTGTGCCACCCCCCAGATTACCGGGTCGCTGGCGGTCTGTTCTGACAGGATATCGAAGCCCCATTCCGGGTGTCGGTTGATAAAATCACGTTCTGTCGGTTCAAGCCGACCATTCTTTTGCAGAATCAATTCCGGTATCCGCATTTTCCCGATGTCATGCATCAAAGCGCCTGCTGCCAGCCCTTTCAGCTCACGTTCGGGCAACCCCATCTGCGAACCGAGCGCTACCGATACCGAAGTAACATTTACTGAATGATGGAAGGTGTAATCATCGTAAGTACGCAACGCCATTGATGAAAAATTGAAGGTATTCTGACTGAGAATTTCATCGACGATTTTCTCGCCCACAGTGCGTATGGCATCAAACCTGCGCGGGGTAATCAGGTGAAAATCCAGGTAGGTACGGCGCACTTCAGCAACAGCTTCTTCACGCAGCTTATCCGAGAGAAACCCCTCACGGCTTTCCGGCTTATCGGCGTTCTCATCGATGTGAAGACTCTTAACACGAAGCGATTTCAGTACCTTCAAGTCAGATTTTGATATACGCTCCCCTCGATGATAGTAAACACGCCTATCAATACGAATATCTTCAGCCAATACCATTCCAGGCTGGACTGCGCTTAACGCCACTTTCATCAGCAATTCCTTTTCTTCCGGGCGAGTCTTTCCCAACTGTCAGTGAACAGGATAAGTATGATTCTTATACAATTCTTAGAAAAAATACCCATCGAGTAATTCGACTCGATGGGTATTACTATTCTTGTACCTGGACTATCGATTTAGTGGATCATTGCACCTGCTATGATCCACTAGTGGATTGCTTTACAGAAGCCATCTCTCTAGAAGTCTTCAAAGTCCTCATCATCCAGGGCGATTACATCTTCAGGTTTGGTTTCTATGCCTTCGTACCCTGGCAGGGCTTTCTTTCTCGGAGCAGCCGCTATTTCAGCATACGTGTTGTGTTTTCTTCTCGACTTGGAGCTTCTCAGGGAGAACCTTGCCACCATGGCCCGCAGATTCGTTGCCTGGCTTGACAGCTCCTCTGCCGCCGCAGCGCTCTCTTCCGCATTGGTCGTATTCGCCTGGGTAACCTGATCAATCTGCCCCAGCGCATCCGTGATCTGCTCGATTCCAAGGGACTGCTCCTTGGAGGCCGATGCAATCTCACTTACCAGGTCCGTTACTTTCGTAACGCCATCGACAATTTTCACCAACGCTTCTGCTGTCTCATCCGCGATCTTGGCGCCCTTATCAACACGTTGCCGGGTGCCTTCGATCAATTCGGTTGTTTCTTTCGCTGCCTGCGCGCTTCGCTGGGCAAGGTTTCGGACTTCATCGGCAACGACGGCAAACCCTTTCCCGTGTACACCGGCACGAGCGGCCTCAACCGCAGCATTCAGCGCCAGCAGGTTGGTCTGGAAGGCGATTTCATCGATCACCTTGATAATGCGGTTGATCTCATCGGAGGATGAGTTGATATCCTGCATGGCGCCAAGCATATCCTGCATCTGGGCATTGCCCTGATCAGCCGCCTTGCGTGAGTCCGCAACCAGCATGTTCGCCTGAACTGCCGACTCGGCATTCTGCTTGATCATACCACCGACTTCTGTAGTCGCGGATGTCACTTCTTCCATGGAACTTGCCTGCTCGGTCGATCCCTGAGACAGCGACTGCGCAGCATCGGAAACCTGGGTTGAACCGGAATCCACCTGGTCAATTGCTTCCTGAACTTCGATCAACAGTTCATTCAGCGCATCCAGGGTGTTGTTCATGGCGTTCATCATCTTGGCATGATCGCCCTTGTAATCCGCGCTTACAGACAGGTTCAGATCGCCGTCCGCCATCTTCTCCAGCGCCTTGACAACCTCCTCAACCGGTTTGAGCAGGTTGTCGATGATATCATTCATTCCTTCAATGATCTTGCGATAGCCGCCGGAGAACCGACCAGCGTCCCCGCGTTCATGCAGACGTCCTTCACGAGCTGCATCTGCCAGTTCAACACCGGCCTGAATCAGCGAGTTCAGGTTGGCTCGAATCTGATTCATGCCGTTTGTCAACACAACCTGCTTGCCGGGCAGATCACGTATCTGACGGGTAAGATCGCCGTCAGCATAAACCTGAAGAATGTCACTAGCTTCAATTAATGGCTTGATCACAGCTTCAAGCGCATCATTCATGCCCTGCAGCAGTTCTGCATACGCGCCCTTGAAACGCTCGGGATTGCACCGCATATCCAGGTCGCCGGCTTTCTGCGCCTCTATGGTCTCGCCCAGGTTCTTCTGCATGGCAAGGAGACTGTCCTTCATGGATTGCATGGCTTTGCCAACTGCATCCCGGTCCGACAGGGCTTTGATATCAACCTGAAGATTGCCCGCTGCGATTTCCTCGGCAATTCGCGCCTTATCCTTCAGGCCTTCAATCATATTGCCGAAGACAACGGCAAGTTGGCCGATCTCATCCTTTCTGCGCATCTCGACATCCTGCTGGACATCACCCATGGCAATGGCATCCGCAGCATCCTGAATTCTCTTCAACGGCACATTGATATCCCGGACTACCAACATGGTCAGGAATACTCCGATGACAGCAAGAATGAGGGTGACTATAAGAATACGTGTTATTGCTGAAGTGGTCTGTTTGGACGCTTCAGAAATGAAACGCTCCTGCATCTCTTCCATTTGCGCCTGCTTCAACACCATGGCCTTGTCAATGTCATCCACATAAACGCCTGAGCCGATCACCCAGCCCCAGGGTTTGAAATTGTACACATAAGATAACTTGGGAAGCCACTCGGACATGTTGAGAGGATTTGGCCAGGGATAGCCGACAAAACCGTCATCTGTCGGACTGTTCAAGGTTACGCGAGCCATTTCAACAAACATCGGCGTATTTGTTCCATCTGCCATGACCACGCGACCATTCTTCGTATACTGAGATACGTCGGTGCCCTCCAGAGAAGGAACCGTCGGATGCATGATCATCGTAGTCTGAATCGGATCAGCCGAATTAATCCAGAAATAGCCCTTCCCTTCATCGTAACGCATTACGCGAACCCGCTCCATCGCCTCACGCTGCGCACGCTGCAGGCTCATCCTTCCTTCCAATACAGCCTGATTCAATTCCTCGAAATGACTGGCTGCCGTATTCACCAAATCACGTAGACGGCTTTGATGCGCATTTTCCAGTGTTTCTCGAGTCGACACCAGCTCGTCTTCAGTGTTCTGCTTCAAATCAGACTGAACCTGATTGCCAAGATTACGAATACCCATTGTTGCTACAACACCAAGAATTACCGCAACAATGACAAGTATTCCCAGGCTTAATCCCGCAATCTTTACCGGCAAACGAAGATTACTTAGAAACACGATGCCACCTCCTCGTACAAGGATTCTCCCGGTCTATGAAGAATCAATAACCCTCCAACAATTAACTTCCCCTAACACAGTATTATTACGACAGGAACAATCATGGAATCGATTTCAATAGGGATAACAAGGGAGCAGTGCAGGGAAATGACTATCTATGAATAAAGTAATTCGAAGTTTTTTGTAGTCAAAATGACTACAAGCGAAAAGCTTTGTTCTCTGGGAGAGGAGGAGTACAAATTTCGATTCTCCTTAGATCCATGTAATCAAATAGATGACAAGTATATTCTCATTTTTTAAGAGAGACATTTTCCATACCTCTTTCTATTTGAGGTTATACCTTGATCGATTCTTCGGATTTTTTGCTTTTGGTTTTCTTTCTTTGAGAATCTCTGTTTCAAAATTTATGTACCCATGTTTGCAACTATTAGGACCACCAAACAAAAGGGGCTGCTATCAGCCCCTTTATAAAGTTGTATCTCGGATTAGACCTCTACATCTCGCTATACGGCATTTTCGGTTGCTTGCCCAGCAGCCTTGCATAGACCACCAGTGAACCACGATGGTGCGCCGTGTGGTCCTGGATTGAAAAAAGCAGGGAAAAGATCGGAACCGGTCCCATAATCGGGTTATCCGGTAGTGGCGCCATGATTTCTTCCTGGCTCAAGCCACCAAAAATCTCCTCCGCCTTATCAAACGCTGCGTTGAAATGAGCCATTGATTCGTCATACGAGGTCGCTGCACGACACTTCTTTTCAAAGGTTTCGAAATCCATATTAAAACCTTCACCCTTTACTGCATTCGCAAACCACAATACAGTCAAAGCGGTGTGTTCTACCTGCTGTGCTACAGAGTACATCCCTTCTTTCGGGAAAAATCCTGAGTCCGCCTCCTCCAGAACACTGGTGGAATTCAGGAAAAGCTGACGCGCCATCTGCAACGGTATAAGGTTTGGATTTTCCTGCATCTCTTTCTCTCCTTTAATGATGGTATGAACACTCTGAAAACTGTCCGGTATCTTTCGAATCGCGTAAAATCTGTACAAATGTTCAGTAATAATACTATCGTTTTCTGACGAAAGCAAGATCTCGATGAGGAAGTACAGCGTTTTTTCAGGTCAGCGCTATCAGGAAGTACATGTTACTTAAAGTCCCATCATGTCATCCCCGGCTTGAACCATAGCGAAGCGAAGCTTGCGGTGTGCGAAGCACAGCCGTGAACATAACGGGGATCTCGCAGTTGTTCTATTCCATGGGACATTATTCTACTGTAACTCAGGATATGGCAACCTGTTGTTGTGTTCTTTCGTTAATAAAAGTCTCTATTCTCTTCAGGGCGTTTTCCACGTTCGGAGTAAGGGGAATGCGTGATTTCATTGTGTCCAGGAATCCCTGCTGTACGACCCGGTTCAGACTATGCTGGAAATTCAGATCAAAAACCCATCCCATGACCAGCAGGCGAAAATCGCAACGTGTTTGCAATTCTCGATAATCAGCAATGTGTCCTTCCATGATAGCCTGCCATACAGAGGGCGTCACTTCATCACGTTCTTCCAGGCCAAAAAAGGCAGTGGCGGCTTCCGACGATTCCGGCTGGCTGTCCAGCTCAATAAACACCCGCCAGATATCCAGCTTGTCCGCATCACGTATCAGTTTGCAAAATAACAGCGTACGTTCATCCAATCCATCCTCAACAGCATACCGATTGTGATTGGCGACCGCTGTCAGGATCAGCTCCTGTTCATCCCTTTCCAGATGGCCCAGAATCTCCTCTTCCTTAATAATACGGACAGCCATAAGGGCGTGGTTTTCCGAGTCGGCATCTTTCATCGTGCCGTATTTGACAAGCTGTTCGGGACGGGCGATATCATGGAGTTGCGCGATGGAAAGGGCAATGAATGTGTCGAATTCATCCAGGTACAGCGCTTCAACCAGCAGTTTCATTTCATGAACAACCTGTTCAATATGGACCAGCTTCACATGAATCGCGCCAGCAACAGAACCCCTGGCATCTGAATACCGGGCCATATAACTCTGATATGACTGCTTTACCGTTTCAAAATCCTGCCGGGTCATCTCTATCACCACTCTGTTTTACGACTGTACCAGTAACAATGCGCTCACGCTGAACTCCCGGCAGGAGTTCCAATAGCTTCTGCGGTGGGAGAAGAATTCACCCGTATTATAACAAATCTGAAGCCAAATCTGAAAGCAGGCTCCGTTCCCCCTTTTCCAGCGTCACATGCGCGTAAACTTCCTGTCCTTTCATTTTGTCAATCAGCCTGGTCAGGCCGTTGGAACGTGCGTCCAGGTAAGGCGAATCAATCTGGTAGGGATCACCGGTAAAGATGATCTTCGTACCTTCTCCGGCCCGGGTGATAATTGTCTTCACCTCATGTCCGGTCAGGTTCTGCGCCTCATCCACAATGAAATAAATCCGGTTCAGGCTACGTCCACGTATATACGCCAACGCGCTGATCTTCAGCTTCTCGTGCTCCAGCATGTTCTGTATCGTAGCCAGGTTGGGGTCGTTGCCCTTGAATTGCGAACGTATCACCCCAAGGTTATCCCACAACGGCTGCATATAGGGCGCAATCTTGTCCTGAATATCCCCGGGAAGATAGCCGATATCGCGGTTGGACAACGGCACAATCGGGCGAGCGAGAAAAACCTGGTGATAACGACGCCGTGTTTCCAGAGCCCCCGCCAGGGCCAGCAAGGTTTTTCCGGTCCCGGCCTTTCCGGACAATGTGACCAGTTGGATATCCGGATTGGTCAGGGCGTCCAGCGCAAAGGTCTGCTCGCTGTTGCGTGGATAAATACCATAACATGTTCTTTTCTCGACACGCACCAGCGCACGCTCGCTCGCGTCATACCGTGCAATAGCGCTCTTGGACATGCCACGTAAGATGAAATAGGCATTCGGGTAGGGTTCCTCAATTCTGAAATCTGCCACGGGCACCGAAAACGGCAGCAAAAAAAGCCGGTCGATCAGCTCGTCATCCACGCCCTCCAGCACATAACGACCCTTGTACAGTTTATCCAGTTCAGGGATCTTGTCGTTTTCATAATCCTCCGCAGCCACTCCCATACTGCGGGCTTTCAGGCGCAAGGATACGTCCTTGGAAACCAGGACCACTTCACGGTTGGGAAAGCGTTGTTTGACTTTCAGGGTTGCGGACAGAATACGGTGATCGGGATTGTCCTGTAAAAACGTGGTCCTCACTTTTTCATGAACCGGACCACCTACGACAATTCGAATCGTGCCACGACCATCTCCTAACGGCACGCCCTCTTCGTCCATCTTTCCATGAGAAGCAAGCTCATCCAGCTCACGCGCCACTTCGCGAGCGTTAAAATTGATGGTATCCGCGCCTTTTTTGAACTGATCCACCTCTTCCAGCACGGTGATGGGGATGATCAGGTCATGCTCGTCGAAGCGACGAATGGCGGTAGGATCATGCAACAGGACATTGGTATCCAGCACGAATACTTTGGTCGTAGTGACATCTTCGACCTTGATATTACTGGGACTTATATCCAGGATGATGCCATGTCCATTGGCGCCATTCCCATTGGTTTTACCATTGCCATTGGTCGGTTTAACTACTGCGCTCTTGCTAACCGACGTTTTTCTGTTTGTTGACGGGGTTTTCGGTTTCGTTGTCTTCTTGGTTGTCTTTTTGGTGGTTGTTGCCGTGGAGCGTTGAGAAGCTTTGGCTTTAGTGGTTGTTTTTGTTTGACCAGTAGATTCTGAGGCGGAACTCGCTTTGGGGCTCATACAGGCCCTCCCAGTTGTTGAGTGCCGAAATTGCTCGAACGATGCGAAGCAGAATCTAGAATCACCGTGTTAATAAGATAATCAAATTTCGTCAGGAATCCATAAGTAAGAAGAAATTAGTGGAAAAAGTGGGGGGAAGTCTGTCTGGTCAGTTCAAGCTGAAGCTGATTGAAACTAATTAAAAACAATGCAGATAGCACTATCTCCCCACTATTCCTCAACTTGACCACGCTTCGCATTTTGACTGCCCATTCTTTTCAAAGGGTTGGATTGCGGGATGTGTAGCGTTGTCAATCAGCGAACTTCGCATTGACCCAGGAAGGCTAAGTTGAGATGGCCTTGTTCAGGATACCCAAGTCCCCGCTCGGGTGGCCCGACTCGCAAGTGATATAGCTTCCTCGTGGACAGATTCAAGAATACTCTGATGAAGCAATGCCACGTGACGCAACATTGAGCGCATCGGATCAAAGGCGACGACATTATCCTGTGCAGCAAGCTCGGGTGGCCCGACTCGTACGTGATGGAACTGACGCTGTCGTTCGTGATGGGTACTGTGCTGAAGTGACAATCCATGACGCGACTATGAGTGAGTCGGGAATGTGGCAGCTTTCGAGTCTTTGGCAAATACACAGAACTTTATCCAGACTCATGTTAGTGATGAAGCCTTGTCTCATGGAAAAGGGGACAGTCCCCTTTTCGATCCCCTGTATTTATAATCATATATCTCAGCGCAACGAAAAGGAAACAGTCCCCTTTTCCTGCAACCTTTACGACACGTCCCGATGCGCTCATGAGTATGGATAGAATGGAGATGTCGTGGGAGTATTGTTGTTGAATGGAAAGTGGAAGTTACGTCACTTGCGGATCGGGCCACACTTGCCCGTCAAATGACTTTCTTTACATTTTTTACCTTCTTTACTTTTTTCACTTTATTCACTGTCTACTTTTTTCACTTCCCGTCAGTCCATCGGGATCAGCTCGATCTCATACAGTTTCGGCCAGCGTTTACCGGTCACGAAAATGCGCCCTGTTTCGGGATCGTATGCGATGCCGTTCAGCACATCGATCTTGTCATGCCAGTCTGCATCGTCCAGAAGTTCGCTGCAGTTGATCCAACTGTTGACCTGGCCGGTTTCCGGGTTGATTCGTGCGATATAGTAGGTGGGGTATACATTCGCCCAGATTTCACCGTCAATGTATTCCAGCTCGTTCAGGTGTGTCAGGGGACCGTTCGAGGACCACACATCAATCTGCCCACGTTTGGAAAAACTGACTGGATCGAGGAAATACAGCGTAGAGGTACCATCACTCATAATCAGCTTTTCGCCGTCGTGAGTCAGCCCCCACCCTTGCTGGGTATAGCGGAATGACGATACCGGTTCAAATTCATCCACGGTGTAGACGAATCCTTCACGGTTCAGGTAGGTTACCTGGATCAGCATATCGTCGAAGATGGTGATACCTTCCCCAAAATACTTCTTCTCCATATCACGCTGTTGCAGGACAACTCCGGTCTCCAGGTGTTCACGACGAATGGAAGAATACCCGTTCAGCCCGGTTCCCTCAAACAGGAAACCATTGTGAATCACCAATCCCTGGGTGTACGCCTCGACATCGTGAGGAAACTCGTTGACTGCGACAGCCATAAAAACCTGTTCTGTGTCTTGCGCGGACACATAGGCTATAGGCAGCATTAGTGCCGCAAGTATCAGAAACAGCACGGTCGAGCGGAAACCGGAAATCAATGGAAATCGTGGAGCTTTCATGGTAGTTTTACCCGGGTTCATCCGTTTCGGTTTCACCTTGTTTCGGAGTGGTATCCGTGGCAGGTTGGTCCGGCTTGGCATCACTGTCCTTTATCATGCCGGATGTTTCGGACTGCTTTGCGTAGGGATTATCACGTGATACGGTCTTTTTTTTCTCGGATGCACCGGCCTCGCGTGACTCGGGTGGTTCATAGAGTTTACGGTCCAAGTGCAGCTCTTCGCGCAAGTCCTTATTGAGTTCGCCGAACGATTTTTTCGCTTCGGCCAGCTCATCTTCCAGCGCGATACGGTTGATCTCGCGGCGGACTTCATTCATTGAGCGGCGAAAGATTGAGGTCCACTTGCCGAGGGTACGCGCCACTCGCGGCAGTTCCTTGCCTCCAAACAGAAGCAGAATCACAAACGCGATCAGGATCAGTTCACCACCGCCGGGCATCATGCGGCGCCTCCCGCCTTGGCGCTACTTTCCTCATCCTGCCCCATCGAATCAATGGCTTTTTTGTGCCGCCTGGAACCGATCATGGCGACATAGATGCTGATTTCATAGAGGCCGAACAAGGGCAACCCCAGCGCAATCTGGGTAATGACATCCGGGGGCGTAATGATGGCTGCTGCGATCAAGACCAGCACATAGGCATGCTTACGGTAGGTGCGCAGAAACTTTGCGTCCACCAGCCCAAGCCGTGCCAGGAAATACATGGCGACGGGCAGCTCAAACATCACCCCGAATGCGAGGAACATGCGCAGGATGAAATCGAGCGTTTTGCCCAGTGACCAGACATTTTCCACTGCGGGTGTTCCGAACTCAAGGAAGGTATGTCCGCCCCATCCCAGGGTGACGCTTCCACCATCCGAAGCAAATCCCATCAGGAAGGATGTCGCCCACAACAGCACAAACCAGGCGAACACGGCGCCGGTGATAAAGCAGAGGCTGGTAAAGAATACTGTCGGCCCGATCCAGCGCTTTTCATTATCATAAAGCGCCGGGGCGACAAAGGACCAGAACTGGTAAAATATCCAGGGCGCAGCGACGAAAATTCCCGCCACCAGCGAGATTTTCAGTTGCACCATGAAACCTTCGGTAGGATACAAAAGGGACAGACGAATGTTCTCCGGCGTTTTGAACGCCAGCAACAACAGGTCCTGGATCCTGGGCGAAAAGAAGTAAGACACAATCACCCCGATCATGAGCCCGATCAGCGCCTTGATCAGGACGCTTCGCAGCTCGTCGAGGTGATCCAGGAAATTCATCTCACTGGCAGGTTTTTTCCTGCTCATCAGCCCCCAACGCTTTGGAGAACACTTTCGAATATCTTACGGCCGTCAACATGCCCCAGAACGGCATCAACACGGCGTTCCGGGTGCGGCATCATCCCCAGCACATTGCCCTGGCGATTCATGATACCCGCGATATTACGGCTTGATCCGTTCGGATTCACTTCTTTTGTCACTTCACCTTCACGGGTACAGTACCGGAACAGAACCTGTTTGTTCGCTTCCAGTTCATCCAGCCCCGCTTCGTCCAGCATGTAATTGCCTTCATTGTGCGCTACCGGGATGTTCAGCACTTCCCCGGCTTTGCAAGTAGCGGTGAACCTGCTGTCAGCATGTTCCACCCGCAGGGGCAGGTCTTCGCAGATGAACCGCAGACCGGTATTGCGCACCAGCGCGCCGGGCAGCAACCCCAGCTCGGTCAAGACCTGGAAACCGTTACAAACACCGATAACCGTGCCGCCTTTTTCCGAAAATTTAACCAGCTCATCCATTGCCGGGCTGAAACGTGCGATGGCTCCGGCGCGGAGATAATCGCCATAAGCAAAACCGCCGGGGAGCATCACGCCATCCAGACCATCGAGATCACGTTCCGTATGCCAGATATAACGAACATCCTGCCCAAGGATGTCGTGAAGAGCGTAATAGGCATCATGGTCACAATTGGACCCGGGAAATACAACTACACCCCATTTCACGCGACTGCCTCCTCGGGGAAAACTACCCGGAACCGTTCCACATTCGGATTGGCCAGGAGCTGCCGCCCCATCTCTTCTGCACGGGCGCGTGCTTTGTCGGGATCGGTCTCGTCCAGTTCCAGACGAATGATTTTTCCGATCTTCACCTCACCCACTTCCTCGTACCCCATCTGACGCAGCGCATTCCCAACCGCCTTGCCCTGGGGGTCCAGGATTCCCTCTTTCGGCATCACTTCAACAAGTACGACCATCTCTTCCCTCGATCCCTTCTGCATGGTACACGCGATATCGTGCAGTTACACCTCTTCCTTATGCTCATCATTGAGCAATGTTTCATAGCGTGTCAGAAGCATGGGTGAGAATACAATATAAATCAAGTGACAGGTCAACACAGACTCTTCGAAAACAAATGGTAACGCTCCAATTCCAACAATCAAAAACCCGAACTTCACAAAAGCAGGCAGTCCCAGAATGGATGGATGCCGCCACGCCGGGAAAGAGACAGGAAGCATGGCAAACAGTCCTGAAAGCACTGCAGCGATAATGGGCCATACTGGAGGTCCGGACGTCTGAAGCGACATCATGGCAACCGCCATTACCGGCATCGCCGCTATCGGCGCCGGTAATCCCATGAATACTCCCGGGGGCATATGAATCATGTGATACCTGATAAGACGCGCTACAATCATAACACCATAGAACAACCCAGCCGCGAGACCGTACGGACCTTTTGCCACAAAAGCGACCAGCACGGCAGGCGCAGCGCCGAAAGAAATCAGGTCGGCTATGGTATCCAGACCGGCCCCGGTACTACCTGCGACTCCAAGGCGGCGAGCAACAGTCCCATCTATTCCATCCAGGAAAGCTGCAAACAGAAGCAGAAAACCCGGCCAGAACGTATGTCCCTGCAGAATCAGGAACATGGCTGCAATACCACATCCTGCATTGGATGCCGTTAAAAGGGTCGGGATAACCCTACGGAGCACTGTCCGCCTCCACTGTCAACGAATCCGACTCATCCGGTTCCGGTACAACCGCCAGTATGGTCTCGCCACCGGTAATCCGCTGATCAACAACAACACGGATATCACTTTTCGGTGGGAGTGTCACTTCCGCACGTGATCCGAACCGGATAAAACCAATTCGCTGGCCAGCCTTTATTTCGTCGCCTTCTTTGATAGGACAGACGATTCTGCGAGCGACTTTCCCGGCATATACCCGGGTTTCAATCATCCCGTGCGGTGAATCTGTCATGAACTTGACATGCTCGTTTTCCACGCCCGCAACGGCCTGATCCGCACGATGATACTTCCCGGGAATGTATTCTGCGGAGACAACTTTCCCGGAAACAGGGGTGCGAATCTGATGAACATTCATCAGTGACAGGAAGATGGCGATATTCATCTGCCCGTCAGCCAGGCGACGAATGGACAGGACAGTCCCATCAGCCGGTGACACAATTGCTGTTTCATCCGGCAAATCCCGGCTGGGATCACGGAAGAAGAACAGCATAAACAGTGTCAACAAGAGAAAAAAGGCCGCAAGGCCCTTCCATAAACCGTTCCTTTTCCGCCAAAAAGCAATTGCGGCGAACAGCACAAGCGCAATTGCCGGCGCAAGGATAAACCAGAGTCCTTCAGGAGCAAACATGTCAACCCACGCTTATGATGCGGTCCAATAGTTCCTGGTAAACCTTGTCCACCCCACCCATATCGAAGCGGAACCGGTCTTTATCCATCTTTTTACTTGTCTTCTTGTCCCAGATACGGCAGGTATCCGGCGAAATCTCGTCGCCGATCAGCAGATGTTTGCCGTGCTTGCCGAACTCCAGCTTGAAGTCCACCAGCAGCAGGCTCCTGCGATCAAAGAACGATTTCAGGATGGCGTTCACCTTGGAGACAACCCGTGAAATCAGGCGCATTTCTTCCGGAGTGGCGTACCCCATGGCAAACGCATGATGCTCATTGATCATCGGGTCGCCCAGACGGTCATTCTTCAGGAAATACTCGATGATCGGATATTCAAGCACCGCGCCCTCTTCCAGGTTGTACGTCTTGGCGAGGTTCGCGGTGGCAATATTGCGGACAACGACTTCAATCGGGATCATTTCCAGCCGTTTTACAACCATCTCCGTAGCGGAGAATTTTTTTGCAAAATGGGTAGGAACGTGATAGTTTTCCAGGTATTCGAACAGGTAAGTGGATATCCCGTTACAGATAGCGCCCTTACCTTCAAACTCCCCTTTTTTCGTCCCATTGAAGGCTGATAGCTCATCTTTAAAGACCTGGATGAGCAGATCTGTATCATCCGTCATGAACAGTTGTTTTGCTTTGCCTTCGTAGAGCAGGTCCTTCTTTTCCATGCAGAAGTCTCCTTGGTCCGTAGGGCTGGTCAGTTCACTCGTCCAGGCCCAGTCTACGATAGATAAAGTCCACGTTCCGTAAAATATGATTCAAATCAAACGCAGAGCGAATGGTGGCTTCATCCAGCTTTTCTTTCAATTCCGGTGTATCCAGCGCCGCTTCTTCAAACCCGACTTTTTTCTCCATCGCGCCGTGTGCTACACGTTGCACAATTGCGTAGGCATTTTCACGAGTCATGCCTGTCTGCACCAACTCGAGGAGCAGCCCCTCCGAGAATACTGCTCCGCCGGTAATGCCGAGGTTGCGTTCAATGTTGGCTTCCTCGACATACAGGTTCTCGACAACATCCGAAGTAAGATGCAATAAATATGAAAGCGCAATCGTGCTGTCGGGCAAGATAACACGTTCTACAGAAGAATGCGAAATGTCGCGCTCGTGCCACAGAGCGACATTTTCATACGCTGCATGCATGTTTCCACGCAGCAGTCGGGCCATGCCGCAAATCTTCTCCGAGTCAATGGGGTTGCGCTTATGCGGCATTGCCGAACTTCCTTTTTGCCCCACTCGGAAGCCTTCACGAGCTTCGCCAACTTCGGTCCGTTGCAGGTGACGTACCTCCAGAGCAATTCCTTCCATTACCGCTCCGACCAGAGCAATAGCAGCGAGGAGTGAGGCAATTCGGTCACGGGAAACGATCTGGCTGGAGATGGGTGCGACTCCGATTCCCAGCCTGTCCATCACCTCTTCTTCCATCTCCGGATCGAGGTGAACATAACAGCCGACCGCACCGGACAGCTTCCCCACACATGCGGAATCAAACGCCTGCTCAAGCTGTTTGGACGCGCGGTCCATCTGCTCGTAGAAACGCGCAAATCGCAATCCGAACGCCACCGGCTCGGCATGGACACCATGCGTACGTCCGATTGCAGGCAAACGACGATACTTCAGCGCTTTCTCTTTCAGCGCATTTTTGAGCCGTTCGCAGCCATCCAGGAGCAAGGGCGCAACCTGCTTCAGTTGCAGCGCCAAAGCAGTATCCAGCATGTCCGAAGAGGTCATGCCCAGGTGGATATATCGCGAATCCGCGCCGACATGACGCGCTACACTGGTCAGAAACGCGATTACATCATGTCGTACCGTCTTTTCAATGGTCAGGATCTCTTCAGTATCGAAATCCGCCTTGTCAAGAATGGTATTCAACGCTTCTTCCGGAATCCTGCCACGTTTTGCCCAGGATTTGCATACTGCAAGCTCAACCTGCAGCCATGTTCTGAACCTGGCTTCATCTGTCCAGATGGCGCCAATCTTCGGTCGTGTATATCGTTCAATCACGGGGTATCGCCTCCAAAATCATCACTACATCCTTTTCCTGGCCGTTACGAATGAGTTTCAGATGCAGTTTGTCGCCTACACGCATGTCATGGTTCTTAAAATACTGAAGTATGGCATCGGCGTTGGTGACTGGAATTTGTTCAATCTCAACCAGGATATCACCGGACTTGATGCCGGCATGACTGCCGGGGCTGTTCTCTTCCACTTCCGCAACCAACGCTCCACGCGCCACCGGGAAACCATACATCCGTGCCATCCAGGGATCAATTTTCTGAACCGTCAACCCGGTCCAGAAATCGCTGGCCGCACCCTCACGCTGCTTCAATTGTGCGATACGTTCACGCAGGGTACGCGCCGGAATAGCGAAACCAACCCCTACCGAGCCACCCGATCCGCCCGGAGTATAGATAAAGGTGTTCACACCAATGACGTGCCCCATGGCGTTCAGCAGCGGTCCACCCGAATTACCCGGGTTGATCGCTGCATCCGTCTGAATCATGTCACTGTAAAGACGTCCATCACTTTTTCGCTGCCAACTCAGACCCGATGCCGATACAACGCCAACCGACACGGAAGGTTGCGAACTTAGCTGGAACAACCCGAACGGATTCCCGATTGCTATGGCCCACTCGCCTACGATGACTTCATCCGAGGGACAAATCGGAATCCAGGGAAACGCGACTTCTTCTTCCGTCTTGATCTTCAACAGGGCAAGATCGGAGTCAAAATCAGTTCCGATAATTTCCGCTTCGTATTCCTTGCCCTCTGCCATCTGGACTTTAATGTCGGCAGCGTTATGGACAACGTGTTCATTGGTTACTACATACCCATCGGGCGTCATGATAAACCCGGACCCGAATTCCTGGATCGCCTGCTGCTGTTGTTGCTGAGAGCCATAGAAATAGTCGAAGAAAGGATCACGAAACCAGGGATTGCTGTTACGACGATAACGGCGTAGCTGGGTGACCAGGATGCCCACGACAGCAGGCGAGCCTTTTTCTATCGCACGTGTTATCGCTGTTTGACGTTCAGTAGCGACTTCCGAACTCAATTCTCCCCTGCGTGGGTAACTGGCAGAGTCCGCCAAAACGGGCGGAGGAGGCCAGATCGCCTCCTCTTCCGTATCAGACTCACTCCCCCGCGCCGATTGGGCCTGCTCAACCGGTGCCGGAGCTTGCAACAGGTAGTGATACCCGGCCGCTCCCCCGGCGCCTATCAAGAGCCCAACGACAAACCACAGCAGGAAACGCCTCATGACTTCGGTACGTTCTCCCAGTCCTTGAGGAAATTCTCCAAACCAATATCCGTCAACGGATGCTTGGCCAACTGCTTGATAACCTTAAACGGTACTGTGGCGACATCCGCCCCGATCAATGCCGACTCCAGCAGGTGAATCGGGTTGCGAACACTTGCTACCAGTACTTCCGTGCCAAATCCGTAGTTCCCGTAGATCTCAACAATCTGGCGAATCAATTCCATGCCATCATGCGCGATATCATCGAGGCGACCGACGAACGGGCTGATATAGGCAGCGCCGGCCTTGGCCGACAGGAGCGCCTGCATCGGCGAGAAGCACAGTGTCTGGTTCACGGCAATGCCTTCGTCGGAAAGGGCTTTACAGGCTTTCAGTCCGTCAACCGTCAACGGCACCTTGATCACAATATTGCTGTGAATCTCTGCCAGCTCCTTGCCTTCTCTGATCATGCCTTCCGCATCCAGCGCAACCACTTCCGCTGAAATCGGGCCGTCAATGATGGCAACGATCTCATCCAGTACCTGCCGGAAGGGCTTTCCGGTCTTGGCGATAAGGGAAGGATTTGTGGTAACGCCGTCTATGACGCCCATATCCGCAGCTTGCCGGATCTCTTCTATGTCCGCGGTATCGATGAACAGCTTCATGAAGGTATTCTCCAAGTTGAAAAGGAATGTGTATCAAACTCGTCGTCAATATCGTAACGGACCCGTACCAATGCCAGCCCTTGCGGAGGCGCAGGCGGTGCAACAGGCCGACTTAACCCTTTGTTATTATTGGCTACTTCAATTAAATTGTCGCCATGTATACTCTTTTGTCCAGTATTATCCTCATTTTCCTCGGGTATATAGCGTGCCTGACCGCCTGCCGGTTCATAATCGCTTTTAATTATATCTGTGGAACTCACGCCTGAAACAGTAGTTCCAGCCTCTCCCTCACTATTCGTATCAGGCTTGTCTTCATTTTTGTATTGAATCAGCGGATGTTCACGCTTATAGCGTTCCCATGCTTCCTTGGTCATTATCCCAGAAGTAATCACTTCGCGAACCTCGTCCGGGTCCAGTTTTTCCGCCGCCATGTAGACAAGCGTACTGACCAGTGCGCGTACCATCCTGCGCAGGAAACGGTCGGCGCGTACCTGGAACAGCC
The DNA here is from genome assembly GCA_963669175.1 of bacterium. GTDB lineage: Bacteria > Electryoneota > Electryoneia > Electryoneales > Electryoneaceae. Next base: position 1,789,109 of record OY769902.1, on the reverse strand, counting down.
AGCAGTCCGGCGTCTCAATGAAGTTAACCTCTTTTACTTCACAGATTGGATCATCACCCTTGTGCAGCTTGGTGGTAAAGGGTTTGAAGTTATAACGGCCCAGGAAAACATCGGTCAGCTCCGCAGCGCGGGCGGGATCAAACTTCATTTCAGGACACCAGCCGAACCGTTGCAGAAAAACGTCCGGTTTCTTCAGGATGCGGTATACGTAAACTCGTTCCCGTGCCCAGTAACGGGCGTGGAAATGGTTAAAGGTTCTTCGTACGCGCCAGATCTGTACATCGCCCGGCAGCAAGGCGCGTAGTCCTTTCTCGATTTCCTCGACTTCCAGGTTCTCCGGCGTATCCACGTGGCAAACCTGTCCGGCTGCATGAACCCCGGCATCAGTACGTCCAGCGACAATGACACGCAAGCGACGCACATTGCCGAACAATTGGCCAATGGTTTTTTCCAGCTCCCCCTGGACCGTACGGGTATCCCCGGGCTGAAGTTGCCAGCCTTTAAAATCTGTCCCGTCGTAGCCAAGGTTGATGCGTAAGCGCATGGTAGTGTTGCTTTATGGTTTGTTGTTTCTGTTGTAATGCCTTAAACAGCCGCCACTCAATATCTTAGGGTTCGTAGTGGAATATAATGATTCTCGATTTTATTCCGTTGTGATGAGATTGTCGGGAAAAGGAGACGGAATCCTTTTCCTCGCACTCACACAAAAAACGCTAGCTGAACTCGTGGGAAAGGAAGCTATCCCCTTTTCCGTATAATTCCAGCCTGTTCTCAAGAAAAAAGGTACAGCCACCTTTCCCGGTCCATTTTCACAGCGGGAAGGCTTTACCCCGGGGAAAGGAGGCAGTCCCCTTTTTCCATTTCCTTTCCTCTAACCATTAACCATACAGTGGATCTCGCACTGATACAGCAAATGAACATATGACAGAACAACTATATCACTCGGTTTTGCTCATTTTAGCGGATCAAGCGGCTTTGTGAATAAGGAATTTAAGGATATTGCTTTTCTTTTTTAAGAATCCGCGTGGCTGCTTGCATTCGGGAAAAATCGCCTGCATCCACAATTCAGCACGCAATGCCTGATGCACGTCTGAGAAACTGGGTTCCAGTTTTGTGTACCACTCTGTTTGCGCAACAGCTTTCTGCTCTGGCTGCTGACTATACCAAACAACCATCAGACTGAACAAGCCAAACAGCAGGGGCACTGTTCTTTGAATCGATTTTTTTGACCAGTTTTCTGTCGTTTCGATACGCAGATGTTTCCGTGACTCTTCAAACGTGGTTTCCAACGCCCATCGTCGTACATATGAGCTGACAACCTGGGCCGGGGTTAAGTCTGTTTTGGATGTAGATAAGACAATGTCCTTGTTTTTGCCGTCGGGATCACGCGCCACCACCCAGCGTATCAGGACAACATCTTCCCCGGAACGGTACCAGCAGCCAACACCGGAAAGCAGCAACAGGTCTTTTGTCTTGTTCCCATACCAGAGGCAAGACGCTTTTTCCCAGGCAGCATCCGGCTTTTTCGCCTCTTGTCCCGGTGCGGGCAAACGGTCACCGACTTTGCGCGGACGTCCACGTTTCCCGTTCGGTGGAGGCGGCGGATCATGCAGCACCGTATCCATACGCGAATGCCCGATGATAGCAAGACGGTTCTCTTTCGCCACGAAACGGTGAAGTTCGTGGGAGTTCAACGTACCGTCGGCAAGGATAAGGAAACGGCGGTCCGGGAACCATCGAAGCAGCAGACGCGCCCCGAGAATGATCAGGTGTACAGGACTGCGGTACTTCGATTCCGGAACACGCTTTTTGGCGATCTCCGGAAACACGAATACAGGAAGCGCCCAGATCTGCGAACGATAACGGGTGCGCAAACCAATCGAAATCACCATCCATTGAAGACCGCGAGCATAAACGACTTTTGTCCCTGCTTTGCCCGAACGGACGGGATCGCGGTGAACGGATATCTGGTAAACATGCTTTCCCCAACGACGGATCAGGGTATCATCCACGATCAGAAGGATCGGATCACGTTCGGCAATCTGATCAAGTATCAAAGAGCAGAGAATCTTTGCCAGTTTCAGGGCGGACCAGTTGGCAGACGAAAGAAAATGGTGATAACAAGACCAACTCTTCGCTACCGGTCCGGGAAATACACGTAATAACTGACAGACTGTCTGACGACCGAAATTCAATACAGCGCCGATAGCCAACAGTACAAAATTCTCATAAACAGGCTTCCGAAACACCGGACGAAAACTTGCAAGTAACTCAAAAAATGACGATGTTATGACAGGCATGGTTATCTCCTTTACAACTGAAGAGATTTGGCGTCTTCTTGGTTGTAAAATGAACCATGCCTTTTACTTTTTGCAAGACCTGAGTAATTCAACAAAACCGAGTATATCAATGTTGCTTACAATTCCTCACCTACACCAATATAGAATGCCGGGCTTCCACCGGGTGAGACCGCGACATCCGCACGTAGTACCAGTGTCGGGGGTAAGACAATCCTGAAACCGCCCCCCACCCCATGCCTCATTTTCCGCCAGCCGTACGTAGGATCACCGGTCATACCCACATCATAAAACGCCACGGTTTCCACATCGACTTTCCATGCCGGGATGCCATGGATAATCGAATGAAGCGTCCCAAAGAAGCCCCGCCAGCCATGCGCGATAGTCCAATGGACCTGCGAACGTCCGGCCAATTGAGTCCTGCCATAGTCTCGTCCGGATGGCTGCCCCCGTAGCGTCTTGATACCACCCAGTTCCGTCTGTATAGGAGGGGTGGCTTCCATCTGGCGCTTGCCGTACATGCGATTAAACCAGCGCAGGTCACAACATATCGGGATGGCGCCGGCAAGAGTAACCTCGGAGGCATAATCAAAGCGGATATCTGTCGCACCACCCAGCCTGCCAATCCGAAACGCGCCGTCAACCATAAAACCACGCAGCGGACGTATCGGGTCCATCGTACGATACCGCAGCCGCACACCGATCAGCGCATGAGAGCCGCGTGTAAATCGTGCAATAGAATTGTCGGGCAGTGATTGTTCATTTTGATCTTCCAGTTTCTTTGCATCGGTCAGCAATACTTCCACATCAGGTCCGATCTCAAGATGTGACGCCGCCTCGAACAGCATGGCGCTCTGCGCTTCCAGACGGTACACATCCGCCCGGGCCATCCATTTGGGATCAACTGCTGATGTCGGGTAGAGATACTCATTTCCCTGTTGCGCCTTCACCCGACCAACAATCCGGAAAGAACTGAATTGGAGTTCACCTTTTACACGGACCGCGAGAGCCCCACCAGATGTAGCCTGTACATACCCTTGCATGTATTGGCCGCCCGGTGACGTGGCTTCGGCTGACACCCCGAAGATCAGACCGTCATCGCTATTGCCATATACATAGGGAATACCAATCACTTTCCAGCCGAAATAGCCCAATCCTTTACCGGGAAGCTGTGCGTGGCCGGGTACAGCGAACAGGAGAGCGAACGCAATCAGGGAGATGCGTAAAGGAACGGTTGTTAAACGACTTTGCAAGTGTATTCCCAGCATGCAAAAAGGCCTGTGTAGAGAAAAGCTACTGAAACGATAAATATAGTGGTATCAGCATTTGCATAACATACCTCCCGGCAGTAAAATCATTCCAGCTATACCAGGTACAATTCTCAAGTCCGAAAGAGATCCATATACCGGGGAAAATCATGAGGCTATTTGTTATCGGTTTTCTTGCATTTACGCTTACCCTCGCGAACGGGTTCAGCCCTTCCTCTCAAACAGTGGCCCAATCTGATCAACAGGACGCCCCTCAGCAGGCTGTAACGATGCTGGATACGCTGGTGGAACAGGCAAATCCGACAGAAGAAACCGGTAAAGTCCGTTTCCTGGGAGCGCCCTATGCCTTCGCCAACAGTGATTTAGGGCTGGTCGTGGGCGCTGGAGGCGGTATTTCCAAAGAGCCAGGTTTTTATTCACTCTTCTTCATAGACGGCTCCTTGGGCGGGTTGCTCGAAGGCGGTATCTCCTCCATGGAAATTGAAACCGAAAATTGGCGAATCCTGGATATTTCATGGATTGCACAAAAAGTTCTCTACATTTATACGTTATCCGATAATGATCCGCAAATTCTCGCCGGAGCGCTCCAGACTCAATACGAGTTTAACATCTCCGCACTGAAAAAAATGGGAAACAGCGGATGGGAAATAGGACCGACCACGCTGGTACGCTTTGTTCGCACAAGGGAAGCGCGTGACCTGCGTGATCCCAACGATCCGAAAAAATCCCTGCTCTATACCGATGGAAGAAATATCCCCCGCAGTACATTTGCACGATTTGAAGACGCGGATGTGGAACTGATCGGTTTCCGTGCCCGCTACTCAAACACAAACCCGGTTCGTCCCACCGATGGCTGGGTATTTGAATCGGCGGTTCGTGCGGGACGTACCGATGGAGACGCCTACGCTGTCCCTCGTTTCGATATGGATTTCGAAGGGAAGATAGCCTGGGCGATACCTGTTACCGAACGTAGCCGATTCTACCTGCGTGCCTGGACCATTTTCCAGCTTGAAGCGCCGCAACCCGTGCAGCAATTCCTGGGCTGGGACCGAAATCACCGTGGACAGCCTTACATGCGTGAATGGGGACGCCGCTATTTATCCGGTCGAGTACAATACTATCATACCATCGCCCACAATTCCGGCTTTCCCTGGGTTCCCCTGCACAACCTGTGGCATGTTTTGCCCCCCTCACTGCTGGACTATGAGATTGTGCCGTTCTATGACGTAGGCGTGATTGGTGATCCGCAGTGCGGCTGGCATGAGACGCGTCACGGTTTCGGTATCGGGATTCATGCCGTACTCCCGCCGGACCTGGTGTTCAGACTTGATTTCTGTTACGCGCCGGAGGGGCCGGTACGTTTCTATCTTGGAGCTGGCGAGGCGATTTAAGGTAATTGACAATAATTCAGTCTGTAAGCATGTTCACTTGCAACAGGAAAACAGTAATTGTAAACTGACTATAGGAGTGTACAAAAGGATCTTGCAATTTTTTTGTTGATAACAATCTTCCCATGAGTCGGGTAGGCGTTAGCTTTGCAAAAACTTAGTATTTGACATAACTAAACTCTCTCCCGAAAGAGAATTATTCAGGCTGACACTATTTCCATTCTTCAATATTTATTCTGCTATCTGAATTCATTCTGCAATCTGAATTCATTCTGCAATCTGAATTCATTCTGCTATCTGACAATTTTAGCAGGCTTTAGCCTGCTCTTTTTAGCACCCGGCTTCAGCCGGGGTGTAAAGATGCGGAGATCATTCTGAGCGCGCTTTAGCGTGCTTGCCTTGTACAAGTCCTGATTCAGGAAAGCACCCTGAAGGGCGCTCGTCATTTCTTTGTCACCATGAACACCCCGACTGAAGCCGGGTGCTAAGAAGAGCCTGCTGAAGCAGGCTGATTGCTATTCGAATCAGCTGGAACAGAAGAACCACCATATATGAACAGGATGATGGTGAGCGGATCATGTTAACCTGGTCGCTACTCTATTCAGCGTTTGAGATCTCCGAGTGGATCATACGTGTTGTGATGATCGTCGTCCTCATGCGACGACGTCAGATCAACACAGTATATCCATGGATGATTATCATTCTGTTCCTACCGTACCCGGGCCTGTTCCTGTACCTGGCAATCGGGAACCATCGTCTTCCCCGCAGACGCATAGACCGTCACGCCCAGCTACTGGATAAATCCCGCCGCCTGATCACACGTTTTCAGAACCAGGCAGCCTTCGCCCCACCGGAACTGGTGGTCAAAGACAGTGGCGTTGCAAAACTGGCCGAAGCTGTGAGCCATTTGCCGGTGCGACTTGGCAACGCTGTCGAACTGTTTCACAGCAGCCATGATTCGATTGAACGGCTGGTCGAAGATATTGGAAACGCAACTCATCATGTTCACCTGTTGTTCTATATATTCATGGACGACGAATCCGGGCGTCAGGTAGCGGAAGCGTTGGCTGGCGCAGCCGAACGCGGCGTCAAATGCCGGGTTCTGGTAGATGCGGTGGGATCATCGAAACTTCACAAAACCATTGGCGCATACCTGATCGAACACGGGGTTGAGTTTCAGTACGCTTTGCCGGTGCATCTTTTGCGGCGTAAACTGGACCGTATCGACCTCCGCAATCACCGTAAGATTGCCGTGATTGATGGCAAAATCGGCTATACCGGATCACAGAATATCGCGAATGAGGATTATGGTCGTCATGACCAGGTCTGGCATGATATGTTTGCCCGTCTCGAAGGTCCAGCCGTGATTGATTTGCAGTGGGTGTTCCTTACCGACTGGTTCTTCGAAACCAAAACCCTGCTCGATGCGCCAGAGCTGTTTCCTGATCCGAAGATTGTCGGAAATACACATGTACAGGTTGTTCCCTCCGGCCCGAGTTATAATTCGGAGATATACCAGCGCATGGTGGTCACCGCACTTTACACGGCCCAAAAGGAAGTGACCATAACAACACCGTATTTCATTCCCGATGAACCCTTTTTCCAGGCCATGCAGGCCGCTGCTCTGCGTGGGGTGACTGTCAACCTGCTGGTGCCGAAACGTGGGGATCACTTCTGGGTAGACATGGCAGGGAAAGCCTACTACGAATATCTGCTGGAACAGAATATCCATATCTACGAATTTCATCTGGGGATTCTACATACCAAGTCCATGATGATTGATGATGCGTATACTTTCTTCGGATCAAGCAATTTTGATATCCGGTCCTTCTCCCTGAACTATGAGATCAACCTGGTTTTTTACAGCGACCGTGTGACCCGGCGTTTGGGCGAGATTTGTCAATGGTACCTGGTGAATTCGACCGAACTCACCCTGAAGCAAGTGCAGGAACGTCCTTTCTACAAACGGATCATCCAGCAGATTGCGAAGCTGCTGAGCCCGTTGCTCTAGCAGCGGTTATCGCAGAGACATTTTCCCGGCCAGGCATGGCCGGGCTACCTGCAAATGGCGCGTAGTTGAAAGCGCAATAGTGTTTTACCGGGTATGAATGAGGTATGAGTCTTTGTAGCCGAGTTGTTTTACGATAGGAAGCGCGCGCATCGCATCGGCCTCAGAACGGTATTTCCCCACCTGGAGCAGCAAAGCGCCCCCGGCAGTCACTTTCACCCGTACCGGGACACCAAGGTCACGTTCCGCTTGTTTCGCCTCCTGCACAGCCGTCTCATATGGTGACTGGAACAGCGCCATGATCTGGATACGCCACGCCAGTTCCTCGTCAGGAGTGGGCGGCGGAAGATGGCGATCCGGGGAGGTAACCGGCTGCGGCTTTCTCGTGGCTACCGGTGCTGACGTCGGCGCTGGTGCCGTACTGGAAACACTTCGTTCCGGAGGCGCAGGATTCAGCTCTGCATGGCCACGCGGGACTTCCACTTCCCCATGATCCGTCACACGCACCCACTTGATCGGTGGACCTTGATCATCGTTACGATTGGTCGCTGGCGCAGGCGTCGGCTCTGGCGTTTTCTTCACCACCGGTTCCGGTTCAGGCTTTTCCTGCTGCTTCTGCGCTACCGGCTGAACAACAGGCGGCGGCGTAATAACAGGTTCTTCTTTTTCTTCCTGAACGGGTACTGCAATTGGGGCGGCATTGGCTTGATTCGCAGCCGTATCTCGATGGGATATCGGTGTATCAAACAACGGACTGCTCAACGGTGTTTCCGGATCAGCCTGCGTTTGCGGCGCTGTGGTTGGCTGTGATACCGGTTGCGCACTGGGTTGCACAGCAGGTTGAACCGCAGACTGCGTTGTCGGTATCGCTTGTTGCTGTGGTTGCGTCTGAGGCTGCGCCTGTGATTGTTGTGAGGATGTGGGCACTGTTAAAGGCTGATCTTCCCATGCGTTCTGGTTGGCATCCTGCATGCTGTCTTCGTTGCTCATCGCAATCAGCGGTGTCTCGCCGGCTGTTGTCGGCTCCGGGCTCGGTTCCGGGATTGCAGCGCTGGACACGGCTGGCGTACTCTGAGGTGGCGTTGTCGCAACAGGTAGCTGCTGCCCAGTCGGTTGCGGTGAAGGCGAAGCGGCCGGTGTAGAAGCTGGTTGTTGTGGAGCTGGTCGTGGCGTTGCCTGTACTGCCTCCATCGCTGACATGTGCTGCTGGGCCAGCATCCCAACGACAGCACGTGCCTGGGTAAAACCAAGCTGACGCATTTCCGCAGCGACTTCTTCCGCTTCCGCGCTCGTAGGCAAATCTGCAATAATCAGACGAAAGGCATTGCCAAACTGTGCGATCTCAGGGTCGTAGTTGGATTCTTCCCTGACAACCGAGGCGTACAACATCGCATCCGTCTCATTGTCCTTGGACACGATAAACACTTCCCACCCTTCATCCTCTTGTGCGGTGACAGGAATTGTTAATCCGGAAACGAGAATGGCAGTCACCAACAGGAGCATAAAGCCCACGGTGCTATAAATACGTATACAGCATCTTGTCTTCCCGGCTTCCTGATGAACTGTCCCTGGCATCCTTTTCTCGCTTTCAATCCCCAATGGAAGGTGTTTTTTGTACTTATTCCTGAAACGCTCAGTTCCTTCTGAACCGATTTACGTGGCCCAGAGTTAGAGGAATGCTTCAACTCCGTAATATAGGACTCAAGGCCCTGAATGTCATGTGACGAAAGTCGCCGCTTCTCCTCCAGTGAATGTTAGATGAATATACTGTTCCGAGGGTTCCCGCATGATTGCAAAGTTTCTCTGCCGGACCTAACTTTGCGTGGCATGCAAAAGAAACCAGGTCGAAAAATCGTGGAAAATCAGCACAATTCCAACAACCCCGGTGACCCGTTCGAGCATTCGGCACGGTTCAAGAGAAGCCAGGCTGTTTTGCTGGCTCGTGTTGCCATGTTTACGGCTGCTGCTGTGGCCCTCGGCTACCTGCTGACGATCGTGCCGAACTTCGAGCTGATCAGCGCTACCGTCGCGCTTGCCGGTTTGACGCTCGGAGCATCGAGTGGTTTTGTCGTCGGTGGGTTCGCCATGTTGATCTACGGCGGTCTGAATGCCTGGGGACTGCCTTATCCGCCCGTATGGGCCGCCCAGATAACCGGAATGGGGCTCATGGGGATGACTTTCGGTTTGTTGCGGTCGTGGTTACAACAATCCCCTTTGAAAATTCAGGTGATTATCAGCGGCTGCTTCGGCCTGCTGCTTACATTCATTTATGATTCCCTGACCTCCCTGGCCTTCCCACTCTCCGCAGGTCTGCTTCACTGGCACAACTGGCTGGCGTATTTCCTGCTGGGATTGCCCTTTGTCGTGATGCACCTGGTAACCAATACACTGGTGTTTATCCTGCTGGTGCCGGTCGTTTTCCAACGGTTACGCAGATTTTCATTGTAGTTTGATTTGAAGTTATAAGGTATTGTTTTTCATTCATCCCGACGCACTCGAAGAACAACTGGTAAGGCTTGTTCTTGTGAGAGTTTGCCTGCTCCGTTTGGTATGGAAGTATTGTCACCTGTGCATCGGGCCATCCGTCCTCCCAATATCCATGTCATCCCCATCCCCCATCCCCATGTCATCCCCATCCCCCAGTCCCTATGTCATCCCCACCCCATCCCCATGTCATCCCCATCCCCATGTCATCCCCATCCCCCATCCCCATCCCCCATCCCCATGTCATCCCCGGCTTGAACGGGGATCTCGAGGTTGCGCTACCAGTATCCCGACTGTTAGACGTACACCACGACGCACAAGTAGTGCCAAACGGGCTTTACACGATATCCCGCGAGATCCCCGGTCGAAGCCGGGGATAACAGCAAAAGGTAAAAAGTTGACACGCTACTATATTCTAAAGTTATCTCAAGCAATCATTTCCCATCCTGATCATCCTTCAACATCCTGTACATCTTGTATTGCTGTTCTCGATTTTATTCCGACATAATAAGGATTGCCGGGAAAAGGGGACGGGATCCTTTTCCTCGCGCGCATATGAAAAACTCTCGCCGAACTTGTGGAAAAGGAAACTGTACCCTTTTCCGTGTACGTCCTGCCTGCTCTCAAGAAAAAGGGTACAGCCACCTTTCCCGGTCCATGCTCACAGCGGGAAGGCTTTGCCCCAGGGAAAGGAAACTGTCCCCTTTTTCCATATCCTTATCCTTTATTCCAACCATATGGTTGACCTTTCACTGATCTTGCACATGACGGAATAATAATGGGAATCGCTATAAATCTCCATCTGTACATCCTGTGAGTCAGTATGAATCAGGGAGAACAACGGGACAGACCAGCACCGGCCTGTCCCGTTGTTTGTCAAAAAATAAGAACAATCTATTACGGCAGTGTTGCCGAATAGGAAATCGCGTTGTCCAGCAGATCCATCACGTACGTAGGATTGTGCACACCATAGCTGCCATCGTTCAGAATGAACACCATTGCGTAGGCAATCATACGTTCATCAGCGGTAACTCCATCCGCCTGGCTGTCGAAGTTGGCTTCGAAATCATCACGATCTGTGTAGCCGAGCGCCTGGGCCAATTGATCCAGTTTGTCCATGACCTCGGTCTGGACACCGTTGTAATCGAAATCTTCGATGCTGTGGCAGGGCAGGCAGTTATCCGCATCCGGTGTGAAAGAATGGAACGAGTGATCCTGGAGCTCGCCATGGATAATCGCTTCACGTTCCATGTGACAGCTTACGCAGCCGTTGCTGATCGACTGATGTGCATGGCTGCCTTCATAGACGAAGTCCTCGATCTCGTAACAACCGGTACCGATGTAGGTGTCCATCTGCGGGGAACCGTGCGGACCGAAGTGAGCGTAGCCGTCTGCAATCTGGCTGTCAACGTTGTCCGCATCACGCCGTCCGTGGTGGCACTGCGCACAAACCTGGCCGACACCGTACCCGTCCATGGTCGCCACTTCCGGGTCGCCATCTTCATAACCGGGATGGTACACCGTCTCAACCGCACCTACCGTGCGCACCTGGGCTTCGTAGGTGTTGGAGTGCGGATCATGACAGGTCACACAACCGATGTAGGATTGCAGTTCATCAAACTCATAGGTCGCATACGCCGGGTCATTGGCGGCAAGGAAACCTTCCGAGGTATGGCAGGGGTTGCATGATGAACGTCCGAATTCATCTGTAAACTGTTCCGGCGTCAACGAAGCCTGCACAGCCGCATGCCCGGATTCCACCCATTCATTCAACTGGGTGCTGTGACAAGGCGAACAAAGGGATAAGGATTCACCATCCTCATCGTTATGAGTGGCAAAACTGATATTGGGACGATGTGCGTTGAAGTCTGGTCCCATGCCACCGTGACAAGCCTCACACTGCACACCAGCCAAGGCCATGCGACGCTCTTCCGCCTCATCGGTCTCTACCATCCAGTAATCATCAAAACCAGTCGTATCGGGACCGTATACATTGATGACGGTATCACCATACGCGACTTCGCTGTCCCAACCGGTAACGTGGCACTTCACGCAATACGGATTTTCCTTACTTTCCGAATCCAGGTCCGCGTAAGCTTCGTAATGCTTGGTGCCGCTCCAGTTGGAAACCGTTGTCATGTGGCAGTGCATACAGTCTTCGCCACCATTGCCTAGGTAGGTAAACTCATACACACCCTGCCCATCCTGCCCATCTTCACCCGCCGGGCCTTGCGCTCCTTCCGGGCCTTCCGGACCTGCCGGTCCCTGGGGCCCAACCTCCCCTTCACACCCGATCATCACGAATGCAAAGACAAGGATAAACAAAACAAGGCATCCTGATCTCATGCTCCCTCCTGTACTGCTTTGTGAAAAATGTGACAAAGTTGCTCTTCCCGTTCCTAACATATGTATTTATAAGTTTAAAGACTTGTAGATCTACAATGCAAACAATAGGCGAGCAATTCAGGAAGGTTGGAGTAGGCAGAACCAGATGTTTGCTGAGATCTTACATCCCCGATTATGAATTTCGATACTATATTCAATAATAGACAATTACGAAGACAATATTCAATTTTTGCCTTATCAAGAGTTTGTCTCGCGAGGAATAGGCTAATTACAGGAGAGCCAAGTTACCCCGTGCTAAAACCTTCACGACTACTGGATTTGAGGAGCATCTTGTAAACAGGAAGTCCCTGTCAGCAGCATGATGATCAGGATACCTGCCACAAACCTCACTCATGATTTGAACATTCATTTTGGGGTGCCTCGCCGTTTCGTGCGGGGCAAACAACCATAGTCAACAAGAATACAGAAAGTTTGATCAGGTTTCATCCATGTCCACCGAAGGTGGGTCACTTGAATACTCACTTGGCGTTTGTGCCCTATATAGTATACACACACAAGATTGTGAGGCACCCATATTTAAGTTACATATTGCAGTAAGGGAGATTAGATTTCCCTAACCCCCCATGCGACGACAGGAACTTGCCGTACGGGACGACATGTCAAAACGCGTATTTTCAACCGGATGAATGATTGATCCTTTTTTCATCCGGGGGACGTAATATTTTTGACCTCTTGCCTTGTATCATAGGCTCCTCTACATTATTTATTTTCGCTAAACATTGATCAGGCTAACGGAAACAGTACAACCATGCACATTGCACTCATCGGGTGGCAGGGCGGAGGGAAGTCCACCCTATTTACGGCGTTGACAGGCGATCAGCCGGATATCGGTTCACAGGCGCATCCCGGCGTCGCGGAAGTTACAGATGCGACCCTGGATCAACTTCACGCTCTCTGGCCACGCTCGAAAAAAGTCGCTGCCAAGATGAATTACCTGGATATCGCGGGACTGGCGCATACGGAAGAACGTACCGGGTTCAAGCGTTCCATGGTTAATCACCTGCAGGGCGCTACCGTATTGGCGGCGGTAATCGGCACATTCCATCTCGGTGACGACAAAGACGAAATGCTGAATCATATCCGCAGGCAGGTGGAGGATATTGAAGCCGAGCTGCTTCTTTCTGATCTGCAAACCGCGGAGAACCGTGCCGAGAAGATCAAGCAGTCTCGTCAGCGTGGTCTGAAGGTTGACGCCATCGAAGAGAAGGCCATCCAGCGTTGCCTCGATACTCTGAACGAAGAAAAACCGTTACGCGAGCTGGAATTTGCCCCGGAAGAGGAAAAGGTTCTTCGCACCTATGCTTTCCTGTCCCAGAAGCCAATATTGATCGTAATCAATCATGGCGAGCATCAGGATGGCGCAGTGCTCCGGGATGCGTTGGCCGATACTTTGAACGGGATCAAACGCAGACTGGAAGTCCTGAACGCGGAACTCGAAGCGGAAATCGCGCAGCTTGAACCGGAAGACCGTGGCGATTTCCTGGCGGATCTCGGGGTTGACGAACCTGCGTCGCTGCGAGTTATCCGATTGGGATTTGAGTTGCTGGGCCTGATCCGATTCTTCACCGTTGGCGATGATGAGTGCCGTTCCTGGCCGATCACCTCGGGTCTTCCCGCAGTGGAAGCGGCGGGCGAGATTCATTCGGATCTGCAACGTGGCTTCATCCGTGCAGAGGTGGTTCCATCGACCACGTTGCTTGAATTGGGCTCCATGTCCGCGTGTAAGGACAAGGGACTGTTACGTCTGGAAGGCAAGACCTATATCGTGCAGGATGGCGATATCATGCATATCCGTTTCGCAGTATAAGCGGGTCAGGGGGCTGGGATGAAGAAGATCGAAGCGATCATACGAACGTACCGACTGGATGAAGTGAAAGATGCGCTTCTTGCGGTGGGTGTAAAGGGCATGACAGTCACCGAGGTGCGTGGGTTCGGACGTCAGAGGGGGCATACCGAACTCTACCGCGGACGTGAGTACCAGATCGACTTCGTCCCGAAACTGAAGCTTGAGATGGTTGTCCCGGCCGACCTGGCTGATCGTGCGATTGAAGCGATCCTGAAAGAAGCCAAAACGGACCAGGTCGGCGATGGGAAGATCTTTGTCTATCCTGTGGAAGATGCGATACGGATTCGGACTAGCGAGTCCGGCCCGGAAGCACTCTGATTCATGTCGCACAGGATGATAGGATAGAAGGATATCAAGGATACAAAATATTAGCAAGAACCCTGTAATCAATTATTTATTATTTACTTTTGAAAGATCAAATGAAAATCTTTTCTTTTCAATAGAACTTTTCGCCTTATCCTTATCATCCTATCATCCTAATATCCTGTGAGTCCCAAAGGTCGGAAAAGAAAAAGCGAACATAGAAGGAGAAGACAGATGGATCTGATTCATGATCTGTTCGAATTGATCAAGAGCCGTGGCATCACCATGGTCGATCTTCGTTTCATGGATTTCCCCGGATTATGGCAGCATTTCACCATCCCGGTCGGTCGATTGAAGCATGAGGATTTTGAGTCGGGCTACGGTTTCGACGGCAGCAGCATCCGTGGCTGGCGGCAGATCAACGAGTCCGACATGCTGGTGCGTCCTGACGCTTCCACAGCCGTACTCGATCCCTTCGCCTCCACTCCAACCCTGATCCTGTTCTGCGATATCATTGAACCGACAACCATGCTGCCGTACAGCAAGTGCCCACGTACCCTCGCACGCAAAGCCGAGGAGTACATGCGTTCCCTGGGACAGGCGGACACGGTGTTTGTCGGCCCGGAAGCGGAGTTTTTCATCTTTGACGATATTCGTTATGACCAGAACGCTCATGAAGGCTATTTCCACATCGATTCTGTTGAAGGACATTGGAATTCCGGGCGGGAAGAGAACCCGAACCTTGGGTACAAACCACGTTACAAAGAGGGCTATTTCCCGGTACCGCCGCAGGATGCCACCCAGGATCTGCGTAGCGAAATGGCGATGATTCTTGAATCGCTGAATATCACGGTTGAAGCGCATCACCATGAAGTCGCGACCGGTGGACAGGGCGAGATTGACATGCAGTTCAGCCCGCTGCTCCGTATGGCGGACAACCTGCAGCTTTTCAAATATGTGGTCAAGAATGTCGCGCACCGTCATAACAAAACCGCGACCTTCATGCCGAAACCGATCTATGGCGATAACGGCAGCGGAATGCACGTTCACATGAGCCTGTGGAACGGGGAAACTCCTCTGTTCGCCGGTGATCATTATGCCGGCATGTCGGAGATGGCGCTGCATTTCATTGGCGGTATCCTGAAGCATGCCCCGGCGTTGTGCGCCTTCACCAACCCAACCACGAACAGTTACAAGCGCCTGATTCCCGGCTTCGAAGCGCCGACACGCCTGACCTACAGCCAACGTAACCGTAGCGCGGCAATCCGGATTCCCATGTATTCCAACAGTCCGAAGGCGAAACGTGTGGAGTTCCGTGTCCCGGACAGCTCCTGCAATCCCTACCTTGCCTTCAGCGCCATGCTGATGGCCGGGCTTGACGGCATCCAGAACCGCATCCATCCCGGCGATCCGCTGGACAAGAACATGTATGACCTGGAACCGGAAGAGCTGGACAATGTGCCGGAAACCCCGCCGACACTGGCCGATGCGCTTGACGCCCTTGAAGCCGATCAGGACTTCCTGTACAAGGGGAATGTGTTCACGGAGGATGTTGTAGATACCTGGATCTGGTACAAACGCGACCGTGAAGTGAACGCGCTTCGTCAACGGCCGCATCCGTGGGAGTTTGAGCTGTATTACGACATTTAAACGAGCAAGCATTTACAGGATAAACAGGATTTCAACAGATATTCAGGATACAAAACAGGCTTAACAGGATGATAGGATAGAAGGATTTCAAGGATAAAAACACATTTTATGGGTGACAAATTATATTATTGATTAATAGCATTTATTATTCTAATCGTATCATTGCTTTTCTTTATCTTTTAAGTATATTTGTGCAGTTATCCTTGGCATCCTTTCATCCTATTATCCTGTGAGTCCTGCGGTAAGATATTGGGAGTGGAAGCATGCGAGTAGACTGGCAGGGAGTTTTTACAGCGTTAGTGACCCCGTTCAGGGAAGATGGTTCATTGGATGAAGCTGCGTACGCGGCCTTGGTGAAGCGCCAGGTGGAAGCGGGTATTCACGGACTGGTCCCCTGTGGCACCACTGGTGAAGCGCCTGCGATGACCATGAACGAGTGGGAAACGGTGATCCGCATCGCCGTGCGTGAAGCGAAGGGCAAGGCGACTATCGTCGTCGGCACCGGCACCAACAATACGGTCAAGAGTATCGAACGCACGAGACGCGCTCATGAACTGGGCGTGGATGGCGCGCTGGTCATCACTCCCTATTACAACAAACCGACCCCGGACGGACTGGTTCGCCACTTTTCCATGATCGCCGAAGCGGTACCGGAGATTCCGATCATGGTATATAACGTGCCCGGACGCACTGGTGTGAACTTGAAACCCGCGACGGCAGAACGACTGATGGAGATTCCGTCGATAGCTGCCATAAAGGAAGCATCCGGCGACCTGACCCAGATATGGGATCTGATCTGGCGTGTTGGTAATGAGCTTACAGTATTCAGCGGCGAAGACGGTCAGAACCTGCCTATCTGGCAAATCGGTGGCTCGGGCACGGTCAGTGTGCTGTCCAACATCGTCCCAGAACTGGTCGTGAAACAGTGGGAGCTGGAAAACGACGGTAACGATGTGGAAGCGTACAAGTTACATCGTAGTTTTGCCAGCCTGGTCTCAGCGCTGTTCATCGAAACCAGCCCCGGCCCTGCCAAGTTTGCTTTGAATCAAATGGGCCTGCCCGCTGGGACTGTACGTCCGCCACTGGCGCCAATCCGTCCCGAATCGGAAGAAGTAATTTTGGCTGTATTGCGAGAACTATCGTTAGTTGCAAGCTGACCAGCGAATTAATCTCTTTCAGACATTATAATTACTTAAATGAAGCCTCGTTAAATATTGCATTTTTAGTGTATTGTAATAATATTACTAAACAACAATTTTGGATAAACGAAACAAGGAGGGAAGTATGAGTTGGTGGGAAGATTACCAGGTTGGCGAAAAAATCATCGAGGTATTAAAACAACATAAAAATCCACTTCAACCTCACTTGGGAAAATATATAATGTTATCGGCATATCAGATAGCGATATTGTTTAAGATTCAATACAAAGAGGCCTTTTTTGCTTGCCCTTACAAGACTGGTGGAAGAAATATTGGCGAAGAAACATCCTTAGCACAACAAATTGCGCTATGGCTTTCGCGACGTATTAAGGATGATGTAAATATGCCTGTTGATGGTTTAGTCTTATCAAAGGATTTTCTTGTTTCAATGAATTTTGAAAATCCCGATCCTTTAAAACCAAATGAAAAGGAAATTATTGAGTCTTCCATGTCTTCTGATTATGCCCATACTTTCTATCGGTACAAGGATTAGTGTATCTCACGCTGACTATCTGATAGCTGAAACCCGACAGCGAGCAGTCGGGCCAAACATCCATTGGTTTAGAGACTGGATCAGATTTAGTTGCGAAAAACGGGACAGACTACGATGGGTCAGTCCCTGTTTTTCGTTAGCTCGAATAACTTTATAACATTATAACTTTTCAACTTTTAACCATAAGAATCATCCTTGAAATCCTTTCATCCTATTATCCTGTTAAGCCTGTGAGTGGATCTAAAAAGGGAGAGCGAGATGATCACCGTGACGTTGTTCGGCGCCAACGGCCGTATGGGTCGTGAAGTTGTGGAAGCGTTGACGAAGGAAGCCGATATCCGGATCGCGCATGCGGTGGATGTGCAGGCCGTAGCAGGGCAGCATGTAGGCGACCTGACGCTTGAAGCAGACCTTGGCAATTCTGATTTGAGTGCGGATGTCTGGGTGGATGTTTCGCTTGGATCAGTAGCGTATACCCATGCTCTGCGAGCTGAAGAACTTGGCATCCCCATCCTGATCGGCGCTACCGGGTTCTCACCGGATCAGGCCGCTCGTCTTCGTGATCTGAAAAACGCTCATATCGTTGCTCCCAACCTTTCCATCGGGATCAATCTCCTGTTTGACCTGATGCCGAAAATGCGGACCGTGTTGGGTGACAAGTACGACGTCGGCATACAGGAAACCCATCACAAGCACAAGCTGGACGCTCCCTCCGGCACGGCGAAACGGTTGATGGAAGTGCTGCAGGAGGTCGGCGGTCCGGTGCAGTGTGTCAGCCTGCGTCTGGGCGAAGTGGTCGGCGAGCATCACGTGGTGTTCGCGTCTGAAGGCGAGGAGATCGAAGTGATCCACCGTGCCCGCTCACGTCAGGCCTTCGCCCAGGGAGTTGCCCCGGCAGTTAGGTTCCTGTCGGGGAAAACGGAGGGGGAGTTTTCAATGGCAAACGCTATCTTTAATTAGCAATTTGCAATTAGGAATTAGGAATTGTACCATCGCTTAGATAAGAGCCAGCTTGAGCCAAGTTTGGCTTCTTCTCCTGTAATTCCTCATTACTAATTCCTAATTACTAATTCGTTTTATAAGTTTCTCCCCACTCCTGATAACCGCATACACTCCCACACTCAGGAACACCCCGAACACCGCTGGATCGAAGGTCGCAGCATACTCCGTATAGCGATAGCCGAAGGTGATCACCGTAGACAAAATCATGGTCCACAGGATCGCACGGTTCAGGGCTTTGCTGCGGAAGCTGGTTGTGGCGCCGATGACCACCGGCAGAATAATGGCCGGCGCCCAGACTTGGTAGGTGAACAGCAACAGTTCGATAATATCAGACCAGAGGATGGCAATCAGCATGGCAACAACCCCAAGAACTGCTGTGCAGATACGAGCGATTCTCAGCATCTGCGCCTGGTCTTTCCCGGTCCAGTGAAAGGTTTCCTCGAACAGATCCTTCACGAAAATGGCGGTTGATGAATTCAGCGCCGAATCGGCCGATGACATCACCGCACTCAGCAACGCGGCAATAATGATCCCGGATATGAATGGATTGTGCAGGTAACGGATTACTTGCGGCAAGGCCTGCTGGGGATCAATATCCGGAAATTTCATCCGGGCATACAGAGCGATGAAAAAGATGATCACGGGAAAAATCAGGGTCAGAAAAGCGCCAACTCCGGCGATACCGATCTTTGTGTGACGGACATCCTTGCCGATACAGTAACGTGTGGCATATCCCGGTGCGAAGGTCTCCCCCACAAGAAAAGCCAGGAATGTCGTGAGCATGAACGCCCATCCTTTATCCCCGGTGATAGTGAAAAAGCGGTCCGGCAGGGTATTGGTGACAGTGGGCCAGGTGGCGATCATGTCCGGCATGATAAAGGCAAGTGTGATCAGGAAACCAAGCAACAACACGACAAACTGGTAGACATCCGTATAGATCACCGCCAGCAATCCACCGGCGGTACTGTAGAGAACCACGAGGATACCACCGACAAGGATGCCTGTTCGAATGGTGTTTTGCGCATCAATAGTTGCCGGCATCAGGGTAGACAGCACGGAACCGATTGCCGCCATTTGCGCTGCAACGATAAAGACGGAGAACAGCAGGGACAGAACCATTGCGGCAAGACGTGGCCCCTCACCATACCGGTGGCCGAAATAACCGGCAACTGTATACAGTTTGGCTTCACGGAATTTCGGGGCCACCACAAGCCCGGAAAAAATAAAATGAATGTAGCCGCCCATGGAGATCAGTACCATGAGCAGACCCCATTCATAGGACTTACCAACGGCACCGATGGAGTAACCGCCGCCAATGACAGTAGCCCCCATGGTGGCAAAAAGAAGTGGCCAGGTTATCGAACGGCCGGCAACAAGAAAATCATCAGCGACATGAATCTTGCGGGCCTTCAACATCCCTTTCACAATGATGAAAGTGATATACCCGCCGATGAGGATCCATTCGATCAGTCTGTCCCGGATGCCGTGTCCTCCTCCTCGATTTCATCAACCTGTTCCATAACAGGGGGTAATTCCAGGTCGTATCCTTTGTCCAGAATAGCCTGGTATTTATCCAGTGAAGGAATCACCTGTTTAGCGACATATTTTCCGATCATCAAGCGCACCAATGCGCCGTAGGTCGGACGGAAGCGTATGGTATCGCCAACCTTGAGCCCTTCCCGCTCCTTGACTGAAACAACCGCCAGATCGCTGGACGCTCCCACCACCTGGTGATCCGGGTGAATAGGCATAAGGCCTGCTATCTCGGTGTCCAGTTGGCCCATGGTGATCACGGCACGAACTCCACGTTCACCGGGATGAGTGTCTTCCTGCTTGAATGTCTCAAACGGAGCCAGAGAAGTCGTTTCACCCAACGGTACCAGGCTCTTTTCCTTTATCTCGGCGATGTCCGCTTCAACCGTGACTGCATCATCACGCAATCCCGGAAGCGCCCCGCCATTGATCAGGTCAGTGCCCAGGTACAACGCTTCTCCAATCCTGAAATTGTTGATCTCTCTGGGCACTTTCCCATCCAGCAATAGTGGCATCACCACACTTGCTCCAGCAGAAATCATGGGAAGCTTGCGTTGGAATTTCAATTCCAACAGTTCACGGTAGAGCATAAGCTGGGTGAGCTGATCCACATTGGGTACGGTACCGGACAGGCAACCTATGTTCGCACCAATTCCCCACACTTCGATATTGGACAATTCAAAAATGTTCTGGTAGAACTCAACCAGCTTACCGGGCAGGATACCTTCACGCAGATCGCCGAGTTCAATCATGACGATCACTTTGTGCATCTTATCCTGCTTCTTCGCCTCCTCGTTCATGGCATAGATGGTCTCTTCTTCCGTAGCCAGGGACACATCCGCCAAGCGTACGATATCCGGAATCGCCGGCATATGAGGGATGCGAAGATACCAGGTTTCCACATCCGGTACTGTTTTCTTGATGGTTTCCAGGTTTGCCAGGCGCGAGTCCGCCATGGAACGCACACCCAGCATTTCCAACCCCTTGATCGTATCTTGATGACCACACAGAACCTTGGTCACCAGGGTCCAGGTAGACCCGTGCTTCTTCATCCAACCGTCGATGATCTTGAAATTATGCTGTAATGCTTCCAGGTTTATGGTGACCCGGTTCATTTGGTATACCTCATATCAGCATACTTGGATGTGAAGCCGATGCGTTCATACAACCTCTTGGCCGGATTGTCGTATTCCACATGCAGTTTGACATTACCGTCCGCCTGGTCAAGGCATTTACGAATGAGCTTACCGCCGATCCCTTTGCCACGTGTGCTCGGATCAACTGTGACCATCAGCAGAATCCATTCCGGGATATAGCCTTTCATGCCGGTGCGCAGCATCAGGCAGGCGCCGACCAGTTCGCCATCAAGACGCACCAGTTCCAGAAAACCGCCCTGTCCCTCACCGGGGGTAAAGGCATAGTGTAACGCTGCTTCCACCTGATCAGGCGGATCTTCGTAGGGTTTCATGGTTTCATGAAAGTACATGACCATCTTGTTCCAGCTTGCCCATTCCGGTAACTGTTCACGATGCTCTACCGTTGTAAACTCAAGACCATTGTCTGGTGTTGACATGTGAAAATCCTTGTTAATGAATGATGCGCCTATGCTTTTGCATGGCTTTTCAAAGGAGTAACGAGCGAATCCGATCCGGAGAGGAGAAATGCACAACAGGAATGGGGACCAAAATAAGCGTGGTGTTTGGTGTTCCCGTCGAACATCCAGCACAGACATGGAGTGAAAACAATGGAAACTCAGCGCCTGACTGGTAAGAGTCGGACTCCAGTCTCCGCTGGACCCGCTCCCCGTTCGACATATAAAAATAGAGAACCTGATTACATTTCGCAAGTGATTTTTTTTATTTTATAATCTCCTGAAAATGTTTCAGTAATTTTTGTATTTTTTTGATTATATATTCAGTTTCTGTCAGTTTATTTCCTGCCGCCTATTTATTATTTTATAACAAAATCTTGATGTTTTGCAATTATTGAAAAAATGCGCTAAACCAGTACTCATCGGCAAGATGGCGGATTTCAAAAACACAGACCAGGGATAGATGATGTGTAGCAGGCTGATCCAACTTCGTCACACCCTGCACCGGATTGCAGAATTGTCCGGACAGGAAGAAAAAACCGCTGCAACGATTTCTGAATACCTGAAAGGTACAGGATGTACAACCATCGTCAACCATCTTGGCGGGCATGGTATCGCGGCTGTATACGACAGCGGTCAGGAAGGACAGGAAATCCTGATTCGTTCAGATCTTGATGCGCTTCCGATACAGGACACGCCTGACCTCGACTATACATCCATAACCGAGGGCGTTGCGCATAAATGCGGGCATGATGGTCACATGGCCATCCTCGCCGGTATTGCTGAACACCTGAAGAACAACCCGGTCAAACATGGCAAAGTCATCCTCCTGTTCCAACCGGCCGAGGAAAACGGACAGGGCGCGGCACAGGTGCTCGCTGATCCTGTATTCGCCCAATTCACTCCGGATATGGTCTTCGCCCTGCATAACCTTCCCGGTTTTGAAAAGGGATCAGTCATCGTCCGGGACGGCACCTTCGCCTGCGCGTCCAAGGGGGTGATTATCGACCTGACAGGCGCCACGTCTCATGCCGCACAACCGGAACAGGGAAAAAGCCCGGCGTTGGCGGTTGCTGAATTGATTCATGGCCTCAGCGCGCTTCCTCAAACCACTGTTGCCCTGCATGAGGCGGTAAAAGTAACAGTCATTTACGCCAAGCTTGGTGAAATAGCGTTTGGAACCTCACCGGGCAAGGCGCAAGTCATGGCCACCCTTCGTGCACATGATGGCAATGTCCTGGCAAAAACGGGAAAACATGCGGAAAGACTGGCTCATTCCATTGCACACATGCATGAGCTTGAGGTTGAAATAAATTGGACTGAGGAGTTTCCAGAGACATTCAATGATATCCATGCAGCTTCGCTTGTTAAAAATGCCGCAAGATCACTCGACCTGGATGTAATCGAACCGCCAGTCCCCTTCCCCTGGTCGGAAGATTTCGGACACTTCACCCACGCTTATCCGGGTGCGTTGTTCGGGCTTGGAGCAGGTAAAGATCAACCGGCATTGCATCATCCAACCTACGATTTCCCTGATGAGTTGATCCAGTATGGGGTTGATATGTGGCTGGAAATTCTGCGCCAGGCGAAAATTATTTGAAGTATCTGGTGTGTATTGTTAAGAGAATTGGGGATAAACTGGAGTAAGAGTTTTGTCGGATATAACCTGGATTGAGTTAAGCAAAAGTGCCCTGAAGAAAAACATCGGCTTTTTACGTTCTTACATCGGCAAAGACGTGGAATACTGTTCTGTGATCAAGGGAAATGCATATGGTCACGGGATCGAATTGTTTGTTCCGCTTGCCGAAGCTTGCGGGATTCGTCGATTTGCTGTTTTCAGCCTGGATGAAGCGAGACGAGCGTACGCTTCCAGTGTTAAGAACAGCCACATCATGATCATGGGCGCCATCCCGGATGATGAGCTGGAATGGGCCATTCGAAATGATATCTCCTTTTATATTTTCGGTTTGGATCGATTAAAAGCCGCCCTGGCAACGGCAAAGAAACTCAATCTCAAAGCCCACATCCATCTCGAGCTGGAAACAGGCTTGCACCGGATGGGACTGTATGAGGATGCACTGAAACAGGCTGTTGGAATAATACAGGCAAACCCGGACGCCTTTATCCTGGAAGGAATATGTACTCATTATGCCGGCGCGGAATCGATCAGCAATTATCTGCGAGTTACCAACCAGATTGTTGATTTCACTCAAATGGGCAATAAAGTCTTTAAGTCCGGCCTCAAACCCAGGTTTCGTCACACCGCCTGCTCGGCCGCTGCCCTGAATTATCCCGATACCATCATGGATATGGTCCGTTTCGGTATCGCCCAGTATGGCTATTGGCCGACCCAGGAAACACGGATGCAGTACATGCTTCGTAACGGCAACGCAGAGATGAAGAAACACCGTGATCCTTTGCGGCGCATCATCTCCTGGAAAAGCCGTGTTATGCATGTACAGGAGGTCAAACCGGGTGAATTTGTCGGCTATGGCACCATATTTCAGACAGGCCGAAAATCACGAATTGCCAGTGTCCCGATTGGCTACGCATCCGGTTTTGCCCGCCTGCTCAGCAATCGTGGACGTGTGCTGATCCAGGGTCGTCGTGCCGGGGTTGTCGGACTGGTCAACATGAACATGGTGATGATCGATGTGACCAATATTCCGGGCGTAAAACGTGGCGACGAGGTGGTCCTGATCGGCAAGCAGAAAAAAGCCGAGATTACAGTTGCCTCCTTCAGTGAAATGAGTGAAGGCATGAACTATGAAGTTCTCGTCCGTCTACCGTCACGAATACCGCGCTATGTCGTGGATTAAACAAACGATTCGGTTCAGAACACAAACCCGATTGAAATGCCACCTTCTATCCCACTGACAACCGAGATGATATTGTTCACCGTATTGGCGTCCTTGTAATTGTCCGGGCTCCATTTGTAGCTGGTGTATACCGGGAGGCCATATCCCAGGCGCCAGCCGAAGTTGATACATTTTCCCCAACTGTAGTTTCTGCCGTAGACCAACCCGATATTCAGCATCTGCATGTCGATATCGTAGTTCTTTTTCGTATCGCTGTCCTCGAATTCCATGGACGATTTGCTAAACCGTATAAACGGTCCCCAGAAAGAGGTTTGGATCGCAGGTCTGTTTTTATCCTTCGTCGAATGAATACGATAGGCGACACCCATGTTGTGCCCGCCATTAAAGTCCATCCCGCCCTCGAGAAACAGCCCGTGTCTGCTGCCGAATACATGCTCGTAATCCACGGTGGCATTGCCCATTATCAAGCCAAGCCCCTGGACTCCGATGGCGTTTCGTCGTGTGTCTGTTGAAGTAGTCGGCAATTCTGCCAGTGAGGTTTGCGCCAGAACCAACAAGAAAAGCATACTGATAGAACTGAAACTGATGACCTTCATGGAAATATCCCCCAAAGTTTTTCGGCCCCCAACTGCCGTTTTGCAATTGGTATGCCTGAAAGGTTGAGGGAGGTTAATGGTATTCTTTAGGAATATAATATCCTATTTATCAGCAGATTAAGATTATCAGCTTGTAAAAAGGCGTGCATAAAATCTGTGACAGTAATTTACAGTGTGGTTTCACATCTTCATGGCAATAACCACCCGGTCTCGTCCGGTAAGATCCTGCGCCAACTCAACTTTTGCCGACCAGGCACGGTGCAGCCTGCTGGCGTCATCTCCTTGTGATTCGCCAATCTCACCGAGGAAAAATCCACCCTCCTTCAACCAGCCCGGCAATGCAGCCGCTAGCGCACGGTGCGCATCCAGACCGTCAGAACCTGACAGGAGGGCAATGCGGGGTTCGTATTCCGTAATTTCCCGTTGCAGCGAGGACCATTCATCGTCACGGATGTACGGTGGATTGGAAACGATCAGGTCAGCTCCGCCATCCGCTTCATAGGCTTTCAGGGAACCGTTGAACGCATTCGCCTGCACTACCCGCAACCGGTCTTTACCCAGTTCCATCGCTTCCGCATTTTCACGGGTGACCGCGATAGCATCCGGCGAGATATCAACAGCCACCATCCTTTTTACGATGTTCTCTTTCAGCAGGGTTAGCGCCAGTGCCCCGCTGCCGCAGCCGATGTCCATGCCATTGACGAAACCGCCTTCCGGCATATGCTGACGCGCCAGCTCAATGATCAGCTCGGTCTCCGGTCGTGGAATCAGCACTCCGGGACGCACTTTCAAACGGCTGTTGAAAAAATCCGCATAGCCAAGGATGTACTGGAGAGGTTCCCCTTTCGCACGACGCGCCAGTTGATCACGTAACAACTCTTTCTCGGGAGCCGTGCAAGGACGGTCGAATTTCAGGTAGAGCTCAACACGGGTCATGTTCAGGGCCGCAGCAATCAGACGCTCCGCTTCCAAACGAGCATTTTCCACCCGGTTCCTTTCCAGGTAGTCCGTGCCCTTCTGCAGAAGGTCAAGCACTGTGTCTTTCATCGCGGGTGACAAAGTCAAAATCCCAATGTTGGCGTATTCCGTTGCGTCATTCCCGCGAAGGCGGGAACCGTAAGCTTGCGGTTTACGAAGTACAACCGTAAATCTACTCCCTTGACTAACGGAAGGAGTTCTCCCGATCAAGTCGGGGATGACATATGAAGAACATATACTCAGTCTTCACATACAAAATACAAAATGCTGAACGATCCCCCATCACCCGCAAGGATCAGGTTGCGACCTTTCAGCATGGTATCATCATCGTCTTACGCCGGTTGTTGTGTAGCTTCCTTCAGCCGGTCTTCCGCGTCTGCCAGTCTCAGGGCGTCCAGCACATCGTACAAGTCACCTTCGAGGATCTCGTTCAACCGGTACAGGGTCAGGTTGATACGATGATCGGTCACACGTCCCTGCGGGAAATTATAAGTCCGGATCTTTGCCGAACGATCCCCGGTGGAAACCAGTTGCTTCCGGCTGGCGGAACGCTTGGCACGTTCCTCTTCCAGGGCGATCTCGTACAGACGTGAACGCAACACACGCATGGCCTGCGCCTTGTTCTTGTGCTGGCTCTTCTCATCCTGGCAGGTTACCACCAAGCCGGTTGGCACGTGTGTAATACGTACCGCGGAGTCAGTCGTATTAACCGACTGCCCACCCGGCCCGGAAGAACGATAGACATCTATGCGGAGATCCTTTGGATCAATGGCAACATCCACTTCTTCCGCTTCCGGCAGCACGGCAACAGTAGCAGCGGATGTATGAATCCGGCCCTGCGATTCTGTTTCCGGCACTCGCTGCACCCGGTGAACTCCGCCCTCAAACTTCAGGATACCGTAAACTTCATCACCCTTGACGGTGAAGATGACTTCCTTGAAGCCGCCCATTTCGCTGGCATGCATGGACACCACTTCCAGTGACCAGTTCTGCCGTTCTGCGAAACGCTGGTACATACGGTACAAGTCCCCGGCAAACAGTCCGGCCTCTTCACCGCCGGTCCCGGCGCGAATTTCGATGATGGCGTTACGGTCATCCTCCGGTGATGCCGGAACGATGGCCACGTAAAGATCACTTTCGAGCTTGGCGGTCTGGGTCTCCAGCTCGGCTACCTCCGCACGAGCCAGCTCGGCCATCTCTTCATCCTCTTCGTCCAGAAGCTCACGTGAGGCATCGAGCTGCTCACGTGCTTCCTCAAGGGCATCAGCGATCTTGAGCGTGCGTTCCAAGCGGGCGTGTTCCTTGCCCAATTCACCCAGCTTCCTGGGATCTGAGGCGACCTCCGGATCAGCCATGGTCTTTTCGACTTCGCTCAGCCGTTCCCGGATCGCACCTATGCGCTGTGTTAACAATTCCTGGTTCATGGCGGGAATATAACACTCGCTGACTCGCTCTGCCGTGTAAATAGCTGATAAATGGGAGACGGTGCAATCAAGACAAACAAATCGGTTCACAAGCGTATAATTCTTTAACGAAGCTGACTGCTTGCGAATATTCAACCAGTAGCCTACTTTCAGGGATGCTATTGAATGACGGAGAAAAAATGCGTTTCCAGGCACATCTCATCGTGATTTTCATGGCGTTGTTCCTGTTTTACGGTTGTGACTGGGAATTGGAGGAGGATGAGCCGGAGGAAGTTCATCCTTTCATGGGCGAGTGGTTCCTGATTCACCGGACCATTGACGGCCTGTTCAATCCTTCCCTGGTCTACCAGCGCTATTATGGCTGGGAAGGAGTTGAACGTCTGGATCGCGGAATATGGCAACCCATGAACCTGGGAGGCGGCTCGATTGAATATACGCCGTTTTTATGGGAAACAACGGATCCCTACTATGCCCTGTACAATTGGATTACGTATGACCAGGTCATCAACGGTCGGTACGAAATCTCTGAGTCGGGTATGCTGAACCTGCGATGGACGAAGAATGGTCAGGACGTGATGGAAACGTACCTGAAGCGCACGGAAAATACAGATGCCAGGCTCGCCGGGTACTGGGAAGTTGTTGATGCCACGATGGGAGACAGTACATGGTATGAAATGAACGAGGGATTATACAATTTTAACACAACCGATGCTGAGCTTGAGTTGGCTATTGAGTGTGTCAGTGGTCTGCCTTTTAAATTCATGACCAGGGGCGGCTGGATGATCTGGTATGGAAGCGAAATTGAAGATCACACCCGCTGGTATATGAACCCGATGACGTACACGATCAGCGAAGACGGCACTACTTTGCACCTGTATTCATGGATGCTGGATGATTCGGAGTCAACTGGTGCAGCTACTCTCTACAATACCGAGATTATCCTGGCAAAATACCCCTGATTCTCAATCGCCGAAGAACAGGGTCGCCCCGATCAGGAAATCCACATCCGCCAGGGTGATGGTAATATCCTGTTGATTGCTGCCTGAAACATTCCGTTCACCGGTTAACTGCCCCAGCCCATAGTTGATGGAAAAATCGAGAGAGACCTGCTCGCTGAAGAAATACCCGGCTCCGATAGTCACATTCGCTGCGAAACCACGTGCGATTACCTCTGTTTTCTGTTCCGCCATGGCTGTGCTGTTCACCAGTGATAGGCTCTGGTACCCCCCCCAACCGATGGCGATTTCCGGGTACACTGCCCACCGTTCCGCAATTGGCATGTAGTATCGCGCGTACAATCCAATCAGGATTTCTCCCCACCCATCCGTGATTTCCATGTTGGTGGGATCGGGGTCAGGCTGTGATTCTTCCGCGTAGGTATTGTAATCCAGCAGCAGGCCGATGTTCAGTTTCTTTGCGACAAACAGCCCGCTGTGGCATTGCAGTTTGACACCGAGTACGCCGGTCAGCAGGGTTGTTGTGGTTGTCGCTGAATCAATCTGGGATTCAAATCCCCCCAACGCGATATCGCCAATCGCCGGGCCAACCAGCCAGTTTCCTTTGGCATAGGGTTGAGCCAGCGTGGACGATACATACACAACAAGAAACAGCAATCCTGCCAGTAGCTTTCTCATCATCACCCCGGAGAATCTTTTGAATTGACTCGTCAATAACCCAATCGCGCGGTGTCGGGTCACAATCCGCTTCGCGTCTCAAGACCCGACACAACAAGCTAGGTCAGATTCTACTCCATGCCAGTTTCGTCAGGTCTAATGCAGCGCCAGTTTCGTCAGGTCTACTCCATGCCAGTTTCGTCAGGTCTAATGCAGCACCAGTTTCATCAGGTCTAATTCAGCGCCAGTTTCATCAGGTCTAATGCAGCGCCAGATTCGTCAGGTCTAATGCAGCGCCAGTTTCGTCAGGTCTTGCGCATACGATTTTCATGCGTGTGACCTGACGACGTAAAGCTTCCAACGTAGACCGATTTAGTAGGATCGTTTCACTACCGCCGCCGTCCGAAAATACGAAGCAGCAACAGGAACAGATTAATGAAATCCAGGTACAGCCGCAACGCACCGATAACCGATGCCCGGGTCATCATGTCTTCATCATTGACAGTACCCAACGCCATCATCTTCAACCGTTGGGTGTCATAAGCCACTAAACCGACAAAGATCAGGATACCTGCATAGGTAGTCACCCAGTACAATGTTTCG
This sequence comes from bacterium, assembly GCA_963669175.1. Classification (GTDB taxonomy): domain Bacteria; phylum Electryoneota; class Electryoneia; order Electryoneales; family Electryoneaceae. Next base: position 1,759,608 of record OY769902.1, on the reverse strand, counting down.
CTGTGGAAGAAGATATTGGCAAGGCTGGCAAGTAGAAATCCAAGCAGGGCCATGAACAACAGGTTTCCGATGCGGGTGAGGTCTGTTTTGGTGACAAACCCGTACACGCTCATCACGGCAAAAGTGCCTGCGGTAATAAAAAATGTGGAGGCAATCGATTCTTTCGTATAAACGAGGAAGATGAAACTCAATAGTACGCCATTCAACGCCGAATAGCCCATAAATACAGCAATCGCGGTAACCGGCGACATCCGGTGAACCCAACCGGACAACGCGCCCACCATCAGAAGAGTGCCGATCAACAAACCGTAAAAGATGAAGTTGTTGCTGGCGATAAAACGTGCCAGCGCCAAATCATTCGCCACCCACCACGCGACAAATCCCGTCAGAATCAGGGCAAGCGCCATCCAGCCGTAAACCTTGTTGATGAATGCCCTGATCTGAACTTCCGCTTGTTCACGGGTAATTACAGGTTGTTGCGACTGCAAGTCTGACAGGTTCATACTAATCCCCTCCCCTGGGTACAATGTGAACACATAGTTTACAACCTGTTGCTGCTGCTTACAACAAGAGATTTTATCAATCTGTGTTTTCCAAACAAAAACCGGGATTGCTCCAATCGTGTTCTGTCACGTTTTCGCCCTATTTCCATTCCCTTATCCAGGGCGAATAGAACTCGTGATCGGCCGGAAGCGCGCCACGAACACTGCAAATTGCCGCAGCAAAGCGATGCGCTCGCTTCAGGGTAATGCCGGTATTCCATCCGTTTATATATGCAAGCACCAGGACTGCGGTATAGGCATCGCCAGCGCCAACTGTATCAGCGATATTCTCATTCCTGGTTTCGTGATAATGTTCAACATCACCGTTTTTGCCGATATACCAGCTACCTTCCTCGCCGCAAGTGACCCACAGGGCGTCGCTCCGGTAACGGTTGACCAGCTCACGAGCATCCTGAATAAGGTCATGCTCTGATCTGCTGACATGTCCGGTTACTCTCCCCAGTTCAGCACGATTCAGCTTGACAAAAGATGCACGCTTCAAGCTGTCCTTGATGACTTCTTCAGCAATAAAAGGCTGCCGAAGGTTCAAATCGACAAGCGACAGCATGCTTGAATCGGCAAGTAATCGCTGCAGGGAATTCCTTGAAACGACAGACCGTTGGGCAAGGGTTCCAAATACCAGGATGTTGCCAGATGAAGTCGCCTGTTCCAGTAGTTGGTGTGAAGGTTCAATAAAATCCCAGGCCACTTCGGTCTGGATCGTGTATTCCGGTTCGTTGTTCCTTATGGCAACAGCGACTGTTCCCGTTGGATGGGTATCTGATATCTGAATTCCGGAGATATCCATTCGATTGCTTTCCATCAGTTGGAGAAGTTGACGACCATGGTCATCATTTCCCACGGCGCTGATGAAGAGCGGATCTGCTCCGAACGCGGCAAGGTGACAGGCCACGTTAAACGGAGCGCCTCCCGGGATAGCCTGACCATCAGGGAAGACGTCCATTAGAATTTCACCGAAGACAACGGGACGGTTGCCCATACAGACTCCTTTGTCCGATTCATGCAAGTATTAAAATGGCTTTCCTTGATTAAGTTCAGTCATTATGGAATTATAGACATGCTGTCAGGAAAAGGGGACGGAATCCTTTTCTTCATGCTCGCACAAAACACTCTCGCTGAACTTGCAGAAAAGGAAACTGTACCCTTTTCCATGGACTACTTGCCTGCTCGCAAGGAAAAGGGTACAGCCACCTTTCCCGGTCCATGTTCACAGTGGGATAGTTTTACTCCAGGGAAAGGAGGCAGTCCCCTTTTTCCATCTCTTTGCTTTCAACCATACAATGTACCATATGCTGAATTATAAGATGACGATTGAACCATAGGAAGAGGTGTTCTGCATTTGGCTTCACTTTTTATCACTATGAAGAACCCGTTCTTGAAGAGAACCGGACAAGCCGAACATGTTTCCAAGGGGTTTCCCGCTTCGTAGATTTCCTGTACCTTCCAGTCAACAAATTGCCCGGAAAAGTCCGGTAAAGAAAAGCTGTAACATGACGATGTGAGAGCGAGATTGACCATGTCAGATAAAGCGAACAACGAAGCTGCAACACAATCTTCCGAGAATACCGATTTTGTCCGTGAGATCATCCGCGAACACATTCGGAACAATACGTACAACCGTCAGATCGAGACCCGGTTTCCTCCGGAACCGAATGGTTTCCTTCATATCGGCCATGCGAAATCCATCGTCTTGAACTTTGGCGTTGCCGAGGATTTTGGCGGAATCACGCATCTCCGATTTGACGATACCAATCCGCTGACCGAAGAGACACTTTACGTAGACATGATCCAGGAAGACATCAAGTGGCTGGGCTACACTTGGGGTGATCGTCTTCATTTTGCGTCGGACTACTTTGAAAAACTGTACAACTATGCGGTGCAGTTGATTGAAGTGGGGAAAGCATATGTCTGCGACTTGACGGAAGAGGAGATTCGTGCAACTCGCGGCACCGTGAAGCAGGCCGGTGAGGACAGTCCTTATCGTGATCGTAGCGTTGAGGAAAACCTGGACCTGTTCGAACGGATGCGTAACGGTGAATTCAAGGACGGTGAAAAAACGCTTCGCGCAAAAATTGACATGGCAAACCCCAATATGAAAATGCGTGACCCGTTGATGTATCGCATTCGTCACACTGCCCATCACCGGACCGGGGACAAGTGGTGCATTTACCCGATGTATGATTATGCCCACTGCATGTCTGACTACATCGAAGGCATTTCTCATTCCATCTGCACTCTGGAATTCGAGAACAACCGTGAGGTGTACGATTGGTTCCTCGATCAGCTTTTCGAAGAACCCCGAGTACATCAGTACGAATTCGCGCGTCTGAACCTGACCTATACTGTCATGAGCAAACGTCGCCTGCTGGAGCTGGTGCGTGAAGGCATCGTGAGCGGCTGGGATGATCCACGCATGCCGACCCTTTCCGGCCTGCGGCGTCGTGGCTACACCCCGGAATCCATCCGGAATTTCTGTGATATGATCGGTGTCGCCAAGCGGAACAGTACGGTTGAATTTTCTCAGCTCGAGTTTGCCATCCGTGAAGATTTGAACAAACGCGCGTTGAGACGTATGGCGGTTCTCGATCCGCTCAAGGTCGTCATCACCAACTACCCGGAAGACCTGGTTGAGGAGATGGATAGTGTGAACAACCCGGAAGATCCGGATACCGGAATGCGCAAGGTGCCATTCAGCCGTGAACTTTACATCGAACGTGATGACTTCATGGAAGATCCGCCCAAGAAGTTCTTCCGCCTGGCGCCGGGACGTGAGGTTCGTTTGCGTTACGCCTATTTCGTGACCTGCAACGAGGTGGTGAAGGATGATGCGGGGAATATCGTTGAACTGCGCTGCACCTATGATCCGGCATCACGCGGCGGCAACTCTCCCGATGGCCGCAAGGTAAAAGCGACACTGCACTGGGTATCGGCGAAACATGCGGTTGACGCTGAAGTGCGCTTGTATGAAAGCCTGTTCACCAAGTCCAACCCGATGGATGAGAGCGATGGCGTCAGCTTCAAGCAAGCGATCAATCCCGACAGCGTACAGGTTCTGAACGGTTGCAAGCTGGAACCCTCACTGGGCGAAGAGGAACCGGGCTTCCGTTGCCAGTTCGAGCGCAAAGGCTATTTCTGCATGGATAAGAATTCCACGCCGGACCATGTCATTTATAACCGGACCGTCACCCTGCGCGATTCCTGGGCAAAGATTCAGAAAAAGGGATGAAGCTTTCCAAATAAGGTTTATCATAAGGCTGTCAATTCAAAGGATTGACAGCCTTTTCTTTGATAAATTCATAAAATTTCATCCCTGCAACCTGCCCCCTATAACCTGCCCCTGTTTGCTCGTCAAACAGGGTTCATACAAAATTAAATCCAAAACTGAGAACCCTTTTCTTTTGATGTTTACCAATGATTCCTATCCTGTTCATCCTTCCCCATCATGTGCATCCTGTAAATACCTCTGCTCCGAAGACCCGCGTTACTGTTGAATTGCTAGTGGACCGGATATTGCGCGACTGGCACTTGCACATGTGATCCTTGATGGAAATGCAAGGGCAAGAATCCTCGTTGGAAAGGGCAGGAGAAGAACCACGGCAGTGGTTCTCTGTATTAGCCCACCGTCCAGCGCCGTCTGTTTGGCGCTCACGGTGGGAAATGAATGCTCTCCTCATGAACAACCCCGGCAGCGGGTTGCCATACCATTCATGTTGTATATCTTTATTAATTTTTAGGTTACTCCTGCCGGAGTAAATATATGGTGGGAATCATCTCCCCGGGTAGCCGCCAAACAAACGGCGGCTGCCCGGGGCTAATACAGGTTGCCCCTGCCGGGGCGGTTGCCGAAACCCAGCCTCATTTTGCCAGCGAAACAGGGAATAAACATGCAAAGGGATACCGGAGCAAACTGTCCCCTGAAAAATGCTGTATGAATCAGTTGTGTTGTGCTGATATGAACTGTGTTAAGATGATTATCCATGTTTCGTTCGTGAAATATCCGCACTAGAGTGTAAGATTTCTCTTTCATCATCTGTCCGGGCTTTCTATTTTACGGCATGAGTTCACCCCAGGAAGCAAGCCTGAACACGGCAGATCAAGCTCTGACCACGGGTGGCACCGCCTTTTACCGTTACGGTATCTGGCTGTTGCTACTGATCACCCTGGTCAGCCGTCTCCCCTATGTCGCCGCCGAGCCATACGGTTGGGAAAGCTTCAATTTCATCATGGCGGTTGACGGATGGCATCCGGGTGAAGACATGCCTCATTTCCCCGGTTACCTGAACCATGTGCTGGTTTTACAGGCGCTTCGTCTCCTGATTCAGGGCGCCGCACTGGATGTTTTGCATGCCGCATCGCTGTTACAAACCCTGCTGGCGATTTTCCTTTTACACTGGTTCGCGCGTGGTCCATTGGCAGAACGTATCGGCCTGAACTTGCAGGAAGCGGAGCTGTTCGCCCTCCTGGCCGCTGTGTTGATGGCATTTAATCCCCTGCTCTGGTTTTACAGTGAAATCGGCTTGAGTTACTCCGCATCTGCTGTGATCAGTATTCTTGGAGCATGGCTGGTACTCTGGGATAAAAGAAGCCTGTGGTACTGGAGTATTGCCGCGTTTTTTATCGGGTGGATGGGGGGTTGGCGTCCGGAAAGCCTGTTGCTCATCCCATTGCTGGTGTGGGGAATGAAAAAGGATTACGCCCGTTCATCGCACATGCTGACCTCGCTTGCCGCTTTGCTCATTGGCATCCTGTTATGGTTTCTGCCCGCTGCAATCGCATCCGGTCAGGGTGTGGAATACCTCGCTCGCGGGATACGGGATTTCGAAATCGGCAGATTCCATACCACAACACGAAGCCTTCTCTATCAACTGAGCCATTCAGGGATATATTTGCTGCTGGCTATCGGTTTTGCCCCCGTAGCCCTGCTGCCCCGGCTTCATGTGCTCTGGGCTGCATGGCGTGATCAGGACAGTTACATCCGTTCCTTTTTCCTGGCCTGGACAATCTTGCCCGTAATCGCATTAGTTGTGTTGTTTCATGACGGCTATTTCCTGCTGCTGGTCCCGGCGTTGACCCTGATAGCCGCTTTGATGCTTGTGTTTGCGGCACGCAGTTCCTGGCAGGCCTGGTCCGCGACAGGTGTCGTCCTTTTACTGTCGCTGCTCTGGTTTACCCATCCATGGCAAGTGTATGCCATCACACCGCCTTGCACTGCAAGCAGTATAAAAGCGAACGACAGAAACCTTGGCGAGTGGCGTGATGCGATTATCAGCCTTGATCCGGAAGGAGAAGCAGCCCTGGTGTTTTTCGATGGTTCCTATTCCTCACGCGCGGCAATGGTCGATTTTCCCACATTGAATACGATACAGGTACGGAATATATCGTCTGCCAACTTGCAGATAACTATCGCACAGCATGAACGTGAGCGCACAAGAATTGCCTGTCCTTCCCCACTCCCGGACAGCGTATTCCAGGGCAGTAATCGACTCCTGGTTATCGGACTGGCGCCAGACGATTCTTCGCAACGCGGTATTGTGCTGACGGATCTTGCGGGATTCAGCCCGAGCGACTCACTACGTGTTGGCCAGGAATGGATTTACGTTGTCAGGAAGGTGAAAGATTCACTTGATATAAAGTTGTGAGGCTGTTATCACTGTCCCCGGACAGGCATCGATACGCTTCTCACTTTTTTCACCTTTTTCACTTTCTTTACGTTTTTCACTTCTCTACGGCGTCTCAAAAGGCGAAGGTGGTTGCAGGGGCGGCAGTTCCATTCCCGCCAGTTGATCCAGGCGCAATCGTGCCTCCGAGGTCAGCAGGCCGTCATAATAGTCGATAAGTATCGTTTCATAGCAGGTTTTCGCTTCATCAGTCAAGCCCTGATCCTCATACCAGATTCCCAGGTTCAGCCATGCCTCTTCTGCACGCGGGGTGCCCGGATACTGCGTGACATAAGCGTCAACAACTTCCGGGACATCCTCCGCCCCGGTCTGCACAGCGATTTCCACCAGCCACCAGGAAGCGTTTGCGGACAAGGATGATGCGGTGTCCGTAGCAATGGACGCGAGCATGTTCTCCGCATCTTCTACTCGTTGTTCAAACAATGCCTGGTCTGTTTGTGCAAATCGACGGAGAATACTTGAATCCGCTTTACTGCTCAGCAGGAAAAGCAGGTCAAACGCTTCGTTTTCCACTTCTGCGCCGGTGGGATGCTTCAGCATGCTATCGAGGATAGCGGTTGTTCGTTCCGGGTTGTTCTCCCACCATGATAACCGTGCATTCAGATACGCGGCATGAGCGCCCAGTCCGGCATCGTAGGCAACCGGTTGCCTTGGACGTCTTCTTCCGCGCTGAGGCTCGTCAGGAAGTTGGGGCGAAATCGTCTGTTGCAGATGTGGACGCGCTTCATCATACCGGTGCAGACGAAGCAGTGTGGCAGCCAGCAGGTACTCAACCTGTTGCTCCACCTGCTTACCCTGCAATTCGGCAAGGTGTTCGAAATCTTCCAACGCCCCCAATGGATTATCGACATACGTCAATCGCATCTGTCCACGCCGGATCAGGGCTGAATAAGCCAGGGTAGGATTCTTCTCCAGCCTTCCGATAACAGTGCCATACAAACTGTCCGCCTGCGAGAAATCGCCTTCTGCTTGCACCAGGGTCGCCAGGGCAAGATCAACTTCAGCGCGTCGATTTTCACTTTGCGTGCGTTGCGCTGCTATCTCCAGCGCACGTCTGGCAGCATCGTGCGCGCCTTCGTCTACGGCTGTCTGGGCGAACTGAAGCAGCCAGCCCTCTTCGCCCTCTTCCTCCTGGATTGTTTCCAGCAGATCCACAGCGCCTTCAAAATTGCCGCTCTTGATCCGTTGATCGATCAGGATTTGCCACAGAGCGTCTCGATACCCGGGCCAGGGCTGCTCCTTCTCGGTACGGTCCAGCTCCGCACGAATGCTGGCCTCAACAGCTTTATCCGTATTCGGATCGTTGGGGAAAGTGGCAAAAGACCGCAGGACGGATTGCCTGCGTGTGCCGCTTTCCTGGAGCGCCAACAGGTATTCTTCGGTCGCTCCGGCCCAGTCCATGGTATTCTGTTTCAGGGATGCGATGGTAAACGCGTGCAAATAGGGGTTCTCGAGATCAACTCGCGAAGACTTTAAAATGCTAATCGCCCGCTCTGTTTGACGTTGACGCAGAAACTCCATGGCCACCGCATGATAAGCGCCTTCCACCCCTCGAGCGGTCTCCTCGGCCTGACGGTAATTGACCTCGGCCTGGGTCGGTTTGTTCAGTTTCTGGTACACCCCGCCAAGCCGCACCAGGTATTCCGCTTTCTGGCGCTGGTCTATCTCCAGCGGTATCCGCTCTTCCAGTAACCTTGCAGCTTCATTATACCTGGCCAACGTGGTCAGGCAACGCACCTGCCCTTCAAAATAGGAGCTGTTGTCGGGAAATTGGTCCGCCAGTAAATCCCAGATTGCCAACGCCTCGTCGATTTGCCCTCTTTGCTCAAGCCTGGTAGCGGTACGGCTTTTCCTGGTCGCTTCCTGACGGATTTCTTCTGTCTGCTGGGATCGAGGAACCACAACATTGCGGGATTGTGCTATTGATTTCTCCAGTGGGAAAAAGGAGAAAGCCAGCAGGGAAATAATCAACAAATATGTATATCTATCGTTACGCATGAATCCAGCCTGTTTTCGTCCTGAAACTTGTACCGTGTCACAATGGATATGTTCCACGTATGGTATTCTCGGAAGTTCTTGCGGCTTCAGATTAGCGAAAGTTATTCTCGCCGAAACATCTGTCTTCTATCACAGTTTCTGAAAAGCGCTTCTTTCCGTTTACTATCTCAAGGGAATTCTATCCATAAGTATTCGCCTCAAGGGGGTTCTATCCATTAGTATTAGCAGGCTTTAGCCTGCTCCCCTTAGCCCCCGGCTTTAGCCGGGGGACAAAGATAACAACTATATCGAGCGCCCTTCAGGGTGCTTTCCAAAACAGCAATCTGTTGTTCAAGCAAGCACGCTAAAGCGCGCTCTTTTATTTAGTTACACTAATCCACCCGGCTAAAGCCCTGTCTCTTACTCACATCTTCTGAAAGCTGTATCAGTAAAAGAGTTGTGGACATAGCATTTTTAGAATCCCGGCGGGATTCCCTATTTTAGCATAGTGTACAGGCCGTCTGTTTGGCCTGTACACTATGTCAGGTATTCTAACGAATAATCAACCCTGGAAGGGTTGCATAATACGCGATTCATATTAGTACGTTCAATAAATACAGGAAATAACGCATTTTATATTCTATACAAACCAATTGGGTGTAAATTATACGTTATGCAACCCTTCCAGGGTTGAGATAAGGTTTGATCTTTTTCGTAGGGTAGACGCTAAACAGACAGCGTCAACCCTACACTAAAATATACCACCCCCTCTGGGGTGGCAGAAACACGAAGATGTGAGCAAGAGACAGGGCTTCAGCCGGGTGCTAAAAAGAGCCTGCTGAAGCAGGCTGATTGCTTTCCACTCAACAAGAACTTTCGCGAACTGCTTATTCCCTTTACAACAGCTTCGTCGAGAGAAAATCACCTCGCTTTTCTTCTGAAGTCAGGTTAGAGTATATTAATAGATTATGGCTTGCAAAAAGAACAGCACAGAGAGAACATGTCGAGCCGATGCCGAAAAGTGGGATCGCAGGCGATTTGTTCGTGTGGTGACACCGGCTGCAGTTGGCTTGATTGTATTACCGACCCATGCCCTGGCACAGAGGGTACGCTGTGCCGGATGCGGTAAAGTAATCACCAGCCAGTACATCGAAGCCAATGGCAAATACTTTCATCCGGAATGCTTCAAATGCGCCGCCTGCGGGTTTCGTATCGATGGCAGCTATATCGAACACAAGGGCAAATTTTATCACCCCGATTGTTATCACCATGAGTTCTCGCCGCGTTGTGAATGGTGTGGCGCACCTGTATCGGACAAATACTTCACCATTGATGGCAAGGTGTATCATGAATCGTGTTATGTAGAGAACCTTGCCCCGATTTGCGCTATCACCGGCCAGCCTATTCTCGGTCCCTATGTAACGGACTGGTGGGGAACCACGATCAGCGCCGAGTATAAGGACCAGGTTGAATTATGTGATTCTTGCGGACGTTTTGCTCTGCCGGGACACGCCTGGAAATTGGCGGATGGACGTATTCAGTGTGAAGTCTGCCGTGAAACGGAAGTCACCGACGCCGGGAAGGCTGCTCAGATTGTCCGTGAAGCCGCTGCGGTGCTGGAAGCCAACGGTATCCGATTCAACACCAGCCTGGATGACATCAGCATCGTCCTTGTTGATAAAAATCAATTACATGAATTGCATGGCGGCGAAGGTGATGCCAATGGGCTGCACTCGGTTCACTCGGAGACAATGAATGGAAGAGTTATTCGTGAAGATACAACAATCTATTTTCTTTATGGTCTCCCGCGTGATATGTTATCCGGTGTTGCCGCACATGAGCTTTTTCATGTCTGGCAACACGAGAATGATGCGGACGGCGGCCATGCCGACTGGCGGGAAGGCTCGGCAAATGTAGCCATGCGAATTATGCTGGAATCCATTCACAGTAAACTCGCAGACTATCATTTGGATCAGCTTGAAGAAAATGATGATCCGGCTTATGGCAAAGGATATCGAAAAGCATGGAAATATTATCAAGATCATGGCATATCAGAGTTTTTAAATAGAGTTAAAAAGAAAGGATCAGGTCGTAGAAAAAATTGATACTCTTTGAGACTCCATTCAGGTTTCTCTTTTTAAAAAAAGAGTGATACTGGGCACAATTCCCACATGGTTCGTTCGTAGTTTATTAGATGAGGGATAGTGTCATCGAAAAGCTCTGCCCGTGGTGCGAACCATTGGCTTGAAACAGTTTACAGGAGGTCCACCATGAAGTGGAGAGAGTTGTGTGGGTTGTTTGTGCTGGCGGGTTTGTTGATCCTGCCGTTACAGGCAAACGCCTTCTACGTCTCCAGCGGCTTCACACAGCAGGCTCAATACGGCATAACGCCCCAGATATTTCCGATTGGGGACGTTGTTGATGTGAACGCTTTGGAGCAGGGTGAAGACTGGGATTTCGGTGATATTCCACCGATCATGTATATCCAGATCTCAGGAATCACTGATGCAGAACGCGATGACGATTATGTGCTCTACGTATACCTTGAAGTAGCCGGACACGGAAGAATCATTGAGTATGCCAGCCGTCCGTTTGCACTTGGCCAGTGGGCAGATAACGTACCCGGTGGCAGGTTGTACAACAACCAGTGGAGCAACGACCTTGCCTTTATGCGCAGGGACGGTGATCACAGCCAGACCGCATCCCCGGCTGAGTTTGCAGACCTTATTGATGGTCTGAACCTGGCGGCATCGGTGTATATGCTGGGTGTGGAACTTCGTCCTGGTGATTTCAATGGCATGGTCTCGCCGGATGGTCATTACCTGGCAACGATCCAGGTATACAATCCTTCGCGCCCCATCCCCATGAACCCCGTGCCGTACGATGATATCACATCACCGACTGTGGAGTTCAACTGGACCTGGACCGGCGCACCGGTATCCCCGGACCAGGTTATGCTGTACATCGTCGAGTTCCAGCCCGGCCAGGAAAATATGGACCCGATGGATGTCATTTTGCAGCGTTCACAGGATGCCAGCCAGACCAAGTTTGCCGGTCATCCTCAAACGTACGATCACCATTTCTTCCTCGGTACGGGAATGGGTGAAAGTCCGCTGATCAGGGGAAGACGGTATGCCTGGATGGTTGAAATGCAGGCGCCGACTGTTATCCCCGGCGGCTTCCGTACGTTCCGAAGCGCTCCAGGCGAGTTTACCTTTGTTGGTATGGGTGGTAGTGGTCATCGTGCAGCAGGCAATGAGCCTGGCATGGATCCGATGATGAATCAGTTGCTGGATATTCTGAGCAACAAACTTTCACCGGAACAGTACGCGTATATCGTAAACCAATTGTCCGGCTATTCCCCTTCCACCATCTCTTTCGGCGGGGTCAGCGGACGTTCAATCTCAGAACTGACAAACCTGATGCTCGGCGCAGGTTTTGATGTTGAAAACGTAATCATTGCGGAATAGGCGCAAACAGGAGAAAGAACCATGAGAACGCATAGATTCGGAACCGCAGCGTTCGCCATTCTGCTGGTATTCCTGCTTGCGGTATGTGCGATGGCGGATGGCGCCAAGGCGATTGCAGTAGTTACCGTCGTTCAAGGCAAAACTGAAGTAAACCGTGGTCAGGGTTGGACCAAGCTGAATTTCGGCGAAGTCCTTGACGACGGTCACATGGTGCGGACCGGTGCGGACGGCTTCGTATCCATGGTATTTACTGATGACAAAACCCAGATAAAAATTCGACCCAATACTGAAATTACAGTAACTGCGACACGTAACGATGACTATTCGCTTTCGAAACGTGTCAACATGGAAGTGGGTGAGTTGTTTGCAAACGTGGCCCAGCAGAAGGGCGCCATGGAAGTGGCTACCCCGACCGCAGTCGCGTCGGTCAAAGGCACCCAGTTCTGGGTCATCGTTGAACCGGATGGCACCACTCTCCAGATCACCCTGGAAGGTCTCGTAAGCCTGCTGAATATTCAGACAGGTCAGGAGTCGGAAATCGGACCTGGTTTCATGGGAACCGTCGATCCGGACGGCAACATGGAAACCGGAGGCGCCGATCAGGGCTCCGTGCCCGAGGTAAACGATGAGGGTTCGACGGACTACATTGAAATCGAACTTCAGGACGAGAATGGGCAACGTAAGACGTTGATCATTCAATACCAACAGACCGATTGATCAGTTGTAAACCAAGTTGAGTTTTACGGACTTCCTGTAGCCCGCCGGCAAGGCCGGCGGGCTGTATTTTCTGTTCGGGGTCTCCTGATAATGTTGAGGTTGCTTCTGCCAACACTCTACATTTGAATTCTGAGGGAGGGACCGGAAGGAACCACGAACTATACCAGGGGCGCCGCATGAAGTATGCTCTCCGTGTTTTTCTTGTTGCCTGCGTGATTGGTCTGCCATTTATGGCATTAGCCGGCACAAACGCTGTTGTTTACATTGAACATTCACCCGTTACATTCGGCGAAATGGGACGTCCCATTAATGTCGAAGCCCGTGTGGCCGGTGATTACGATGTCAACCAGGTATCGCTAGCCTACCTGTGGTACCGAAATGTTGACCAAGAATCGTACGATTACGTGGAGATGGACCTTGCGGGGAATACCTACTCCGCGGCAATTCCCGGTAGAGAAGTTGTTTCTGTGGGGATGGAATACTACATCGCCATGGAATTCAATGACGGGACAACGATTACGTACCCGGACAATGGTGATGTAAACCCGGTTCTGGTATCCATCCAGGGAACCGGCGACGAAGTCACCAACACCCAGATCCTGATCATCAGTCCGGAACAGGGCAAGTCCATCATGGGAAGTGAAGTCCTGGTCGCCCTGGCTTTTAACAACGCTCTCGGACAAATCGACCCGCAGCGGATCGTTCTTCACGTAGACGGTAAGGATAGAACCGGTGAAGCCATGATCAGCGCTGAAGTGCTTACTGCTGTCATTAGTGATATGACACCCGGCAGACACAGGATTGACCTGTTCCACCAGACAGATTCTGGTCGGGAGGTGTTAAGCACCTGGTTCTTTAACATGGTATCGCCAGCGGAACGTGAAAGCCGGGCCGGGTACAGAAAATATGTCACCGGTTTTGTCAGCGGTGAAGGTGTGGCAAGCCAATATTCGGAACAAGGATTAAGTTACGGCAATGAAGCCTTCTCCATCACCTTCAAAGCCGGAAAATTCAACGCTGTTGCGCGGGGTCGTTTTACCAGCAAGGAACATTCTTCCCTCCAGCCGCAACATCGTTTCCTGTTCTCCATGGGTATGCCATGGTGGCGGCTGCGTGTCGGTGATGTGAACCCCAAGTACAATGAACTGGTTCTTTATGGCAGCCGGGTGCGCGGTATCGAGCTGGCCATTAAACCAGGCCCGATAAATGTATATGCTGTTTATGGCGAGATGTACCGCCACGTTAGCGGCCTCAGTTATCAGCAGCGCACGGTGACCATGAGTATTGACAGCTCCAATGTGGTCCCGGACACGTCCTATAATGTGCAAAGAACCATTAATAACACCGGCACATTCCGACGTATGCTGTCCGCAGTGAAAATCTCGAGTAACCTGGGATTCAAGGACCGTGTCGATTTCGGCTATACTGCAATGAAAGTGGTAGACGTTCGGAACTCTGTATACCTGGATCGACTTCCGGATGCTGGTGATCTGGCCTATATAACAAATCTTGATAGTTTATACGCCCGCACGACCTATACGGGCGCAACGCCAAAAGACAACGTGGTGTCAGGTTTGAACCTGGATATGAATTTTGACCGGCGCCGAATCGTATGGTCAACCAGCGTTGCGATGTCGCTTTACAACGACAATACGTATGAAGAAGCCTTCAGTGAATTGAAAAACTACAAAAACATCATCTGGATCAACTCGTATTTCCAGCCTTTGCCGGACGATGGGCTGTCTGAGGACAGCACAGGTTCGACGATCAAGGCTGAAGACGTTGCCAAGTCCATCATAGCCAATTCTCTTTCCTACGACACCAAGCTGAGACTACGCTACCTGTTCAACGACTTGCGCATCGGCTACAGGAAGATTAACACCAGCTACATTACGCTGGGTAATCCTTCCATGTACAACGACGAAGCAGGATATTACGTCCGTGACCGGATTCGCATGCTCAACAGCAAGTTGTACCTGAACCTTGGGTATTCTCACTACCAGAACAATGTGAACGACAAGAGTGATTTGACGCTTGATCGCAACGAGATCATGGTAGGGGTGAATTTGTACACCGATCCACGGTATCCCGATTTCAACGTGACCTACCGGCACCAGCTTTTTGAAAATGATGGTGATTCAACGGCCATTTTCCCCTACGATAATGCGCCGATTGATTCCGCGACGATTATTGACACACGTCAATCGTTGACCAACAATCTGATCAATGTTGGCGCCGCCTACAGGCTCCAGACCGGTAACCTTGACCATCAGCTTTCACTGAACGTGATAACGTCCAATCGCAGCAATGAGTACCAGGCGGATAGTGATGCCGACCAGTTTGTTCTTGCATTCCAGGTTGGAACAGAGTATCCCGGACCATATCGTACTATACTGGCGATTTCCAATGCCAAACAGACCGCAAGCAACGGCGAGACTGACATCAACTACTTCACTTTCTCGCCGAGGATTGAGTTCTTGTTCTTGAACCGCAAACTGGTCCCATATTTCAGTCCGCGTTTACTGATTGGCAGTGGTGAAAGCCTGATCAACCAAACAGATCCAGGCCTTACAACGACGGATCCACTGGAAGCTGCCGCGCTGAGGGCTGGCACGATCAAATACCAGATTGTGGATATGATGCAGATTGATTTTGCAGCCGGTGTCGACTATGAATTTTATCCCAACCATATTATTACCGGCTACTTGAGTGTTACCAGCATCTCCGAAAATGGTCAGTGGGAATACTGGAACGGTCAGAAGTTTGACATGACGGAAGAAACCGTTATCAATGGTGGTTATTCCATCCCTCAGCCCACGTATTATAAGCGCAATGACTACATCTTCTCGGTGATGTATACGTACAAGTTCTAGCTTCGCAGGTTCTTCCTCCAGCTTTTGTTGAAGAAACTTCATACCCGTTCAGCGAGCAGTCGCTGAACGGGTTTTTTGATTTTTCCACGCTCCCACGTAGCCTTTCAACACTCGACTTTATATCTTGCTCAAGTTATTGGTCTTCATCGTGATTTTTTCGTTGATATACAAGGGGAAATGTGGCATGCAAAAGGATACCGTAGCATCCAACAGTGGCGAAAAACCGGATGATATCACAAAAACATTTACCGTTCTGACCAGAGAAGAAGTTGATCAGCTGCATGAGCAAATGTTCTATTTTACAACGAGTGACAACGTAAAACTGGGGGTGCATGAATACGGTGATCCCAAAGGTCACCCCATACTTTTCTACCATGGCACTGGCGCGCATATCCACCCCATGCTGTTGCATAAGCCGGGACAGGATCTTGGATTTCGCATCATTGTTCCTACACGCCCGGGTATATCCGATTCCAGTTTTACCAAATGGACGCATATGAGCTATGCCGGCTACATGGAAGAACTGGCCGATCATTTGAAGTTGGACAAGTTTGCAATCATGGGTATTTCCGGCGGCGGTCCTACCCTGATGGCTTCCGCACGGCATATGCCCCAGCGGCTGACTTGTGTCTGCGCATTGGCCTGCGCATCACCGCTTTATGGCGATCCGGTAATGCAGAAACAGATCGGCTTCACCGACAGGATTTATGCCAAGCTGGCCAACCATATGCCGTTATGGGAATTCGAAGTCATGTACAGTTTTGTTGGATTATCACAAAAGCTTCTGAAGAGCCCAAAGACTTTCACCAAGATGTTTTCCGGCAGCTTATGTGAGGCGGACAACAGGTTGTTTGCCCATGAGGATTTCCAGTACATGTTCATGCGTGATATGCAGGAATCCTTCAAACATGGCACCAAGGGACCGTCCTACGATGCCCAGCGCATTGTGCAGACCTGGGATTTTAATGTTGAAGATATTACCGCCCATATTGATGTTTTTCAGGGTGAGGATGATCTGTTTGTCCCCATGGTATTCGCAAAATACTATGAGACCAAACTGAAAGATGTCGCCTTTCATGTGATTCCCAAAGAAGGTCATTTCTACCATGTGGCATATGGTTATGATACACTTTCCAAGGTGAAACAGATGTATTATTCGTAGACATGGTTTGAATGCTTTTTTCCACAAACCTTTCATACAAAACAACACCGGGATAGAAGTCCCGGTGTTGTTATATCTGAAAGAGTCTGAGGCGACTTACTTCACCAGCATCAGTCTCCGAACCGCTTCATGCTTGCCTGCCTGCACTCGTACGAAATAAGTACCGCTGCCATGTCCGGCCAGATCCAGGGCGACACGATGTTCACCGGTATTCATGCTGCCGAGGTTGACCTGTTCCACCATACGGCCCTGCACGTTATAAACAGTGGCCTTGACTGTCTGCGGTGCAGTGAGATTAAACCGGATATTCGCGCAGGAGTTGAACGGGTTCGGGTACACATCGCCCAGGACAAACGCTTCCGGCTGTGTTGTGTTGTCCGCAACATCAACCGATTCATCCGCGTAAAACTGTGCGGTTACATCCAGGCGCTGATAAGTTCGCCAACTGTTCATGTTGGCGATAACCACATAGTACACCTGTTCTTCCGGGACGTTCATGGTCACGTTGGCGGTTTGCCCGCTATCATCGTTGACCGGATACATATAGGCAGTGAATGGCTCCCCCTGCGTAAACAGGGCATAGGATTCTTCGGTGCAGACGAAGGTTTCCAGACGGTGCGAGATGTCGGCATCATTCCCCACACTGGCAATAAAATCCGCATTGGTAAAGAGTTGACCGTACGCTTTCTCGTCGGTCAGTGCGATGTCTGCTACGAGATTGAACATATCCAGTCCCGGCCCCGGCTCGTCAACATATGTAGGGTAATACCCTTCTGTAACGTCGCCGAAGGTCTCGGTATAGGAATAGGTCTGGCCGGCTTCGCTGTCATCGGCAGAAAGCGCCAGCACATTTCCTGTACTGCCGACTTCAGAGGTGATGGACAGGTAGATGTTCTTCTCCAGCCCGACCGGGAACCCGCACCAGCCGTCCGAGTTGGTCCACGCGCAGGATCCTACCTGGAAGCCGCCATACAGGTACTCGCCCATGATCTTGACCCGGGCGCCGTCCATCGGACTGCCGTCCGCATCCTCCACATAGACATCCAGCCATGCTGTTTCGCTGTGGTAACGGTCTGTTACCGTCCACACCCAGCCGTCACTGCGCCAGTCCAGAAGCGCCGGGAATTGTTTGCCCCAGCCCTGATAGGCTAACGGCGAGTTGATATAATTGTTCACCGGCTCCCAGGCGATCCAGTTCTCGCCATCGTAGAATTCATCCCAGACATGGTCCTCGGTGATGGAAGTCGTGCCAAGACAGGGAATCAATGCAGCGCGCGCGGCGGCAGCGGTGATATCCTGGTGCTCTCCACAACGCCCCAAATGGAGGTTATAGATGCGGACCGGCTGAATAGGACGCTCGTTGCCGCTGCCGAAGTCCATGATATCCTGGATCCAACGGGTAATCAGGCCGATTGCGCCATTGTCTGACGTGTTGTTGTTGGTCTTGTTGCCGTACATGATTCCGCAATCTGCCAACTGGTCAGCGAGAGAAACATAGCCCGAATCAGGTTCATACAGTAAATAGTCCCGCCAGAATCTTCCATCCGGCGGCACCGAATTATTGCCATTCGCGGGGTTGATATACTTTGGCGATTCATCTGTCAGGCGCGGGTGGACGATGTACATGTAGTAGATATCACGATCAATTTCGATGGTGGTCGTATCACATGTCACCGAATCACCCCAGGTTCCCATGCGGTATTCAACGGTTGAATAATAGTCCTCATCCTGCGATGTGCCGTAATCGTTGATCGTGACATAATCCAGCAAGCTGTCCGCGGCGTAGACACCTTCAATATTCTCCATGATCAGGTCCATATCCCAACTGATCAAGCCGGTGGTATACAATTGCGACGAGATATGGGCGAAGAAATAGCAAAGTTCATCAACATACGGGTCTTCACAATTCAGGATCGCTTCCGCCCAGATATCCGGCAAGAAGGTCAGTTCACCGAATAGACGCATGTTGTCGATCAGGTCATTGCGAATCCACCCGGGGCAACGATTTATTGCTTCCCAGGTCATATCGGTGAAACTGTCCTCAGGCCTGATGATGGACATGTTGCGTGCAGGCAGGTCGTACTTGATCGCCATCCAACCTTGCGGGGGAATGGAAAGACTTCGGGTTTCCTCTTCGATAAGAACCCAGTCGTCCAGTTCTGAAAGGCTCGCACGCTCCGGTTGTGGCTGCTGCAATTCAAGCTGATCCGTTACCAGGTGGGCTTTTTCGATGCGTTCAACTCCCTGCGGAGCCTCGGGAAGAGTTCCTGTTGTACTACGTTCACTGCTGGAACCGAACACGAACACTGCCGTCAACAAAATGCTGATTCCAGTAATTATTACAATCCAAGCGCCTCTGCGCATCAGAACCTCCGTTGACCGTTGTACCCATGCACCCGTCAATAAGATAACCGAAAAGTCATCCATTTTCAGCAGATTGTCTCCACGACGGAATTGGATGATCTGGAACATTTGGCCCCGACGGCTTGAAGCACGCTGAAGCGAAACGGAAGCGGCTGCCCGGCGGGGTTTATTCTACAGGGAGAATCAGTCCTTCAGAAGTTAGTAAGCGGAAACGCTCGCAAAAGACCCTAAAATCCCCGTTTGATCCTCGACAACTATATTTGGGGAGGAGATGAAATATTGCGGGGAGGCCGGGCAGCAAAAGGGGACTGTTTCCTTTTCGTTACGCGAGGTGAGATACATCATAATACAGATAATCGAAAAGGTGACTGTCCCCTTTTGCCGGTGATCAGGCTATTCGCTCGATATTATTTCCTGTGAGTCAGCTATCTCACATCGAAAAGGGTACAGCTTCCTTTTCCGAAACAGTAACGAGAGTGGCCAGTATATGCGCGGGAAAAAGGATTCCGTCCCCTTTTCGTGCCTGCTTTGTCTCACAATATCTTGGGAGTTTGAAAGTTGCAAAGTTTGAAAGTTCAAAAGTTGTTTTATTCAAATCTCACATTTGTATCATTCTTCTATCCTATCATCCTGTGAGTCAAGTTCTACTTCTTCTTCGGTGGCGCTTTCAGGCGGGTTTCTTCCGGGGCATCCCCACTGCGGATACGTTCGATCTCATCACGAATCCGGGCCGCTTTCTCGAACTCCAGGCCGTCCGCGTAACGGAACATCTGTTCTTCCAGTCGCGCGATCAGTTCTTCTCTCTCGTCCGGGGTCAACTCCGCCGGTTTGACACGTGACAATTCATCCGGCACATCTTCCTTGCGCATGGCAGCAGAGGCAGCGCTGGTCTGAGCCATGATCTCTTCGACGGTCTTCTTGATGGTCTTGGGTTCAATATTGTGCTCTTCATTGTATTCCTGCTGGATTTTCCTGCGACGGTTCACTTCGTCAATCACTTTTTTCATCGACTTGGTGATGTTGTCGGCGTAGAAGATGACACGTCCGGCGGCGTTTCGCGCGGCGCGTCCTGAAGTCTGCATCAGGCTGGTTTCGCTACGCAGGAACCCCTCCTTGTCCGCATCAAGGATCGCAACGAGGCTGACTTCGGGCAGGTCCAGACCTTCACGCAACAGGTTAATCCCCACCAGTACATCGAAATTGCCCAGACGCAGATCTCGGATAATCTGCACACGTTCCAGGCTGTCCACTTCGCTGTGTAGATAACGGACACGAATATCCAGTTTCCTCAGGTAATCCGACAGGTTCTCGGCCATGCGCTTGGTCAGGGTGGTTACGAGCACTCGTTCCCCTCGTCCAACTTGCCCACGGATCTCTTCCAGCAGATCGTCAACCTGGTCCTTGGTTGGACGGATCTCGATTTTCGGATCGAGCAAGCCGGTGGGACGAATAATCTGCTCGACCAGCACACCCTTGGACTTCTCCAGTTCATAGTTGGCCGGAGTGGCGCTGACAAAGAGGATGCGTGGAACTTTACCTTCCCATTCATGGAATTTCAGCGGACGGTTATCCAGCGCCGAGGGCAGGCGAAATCCATGTTCCACGAGGGTGGTTTTTCGTGAACGGTCGCCGTTGAACATGCCACCGATCTGGGGAACGGTGACATGTGACTCATCAACCACGACCAGGAAGTCTTCGGGGAAATAATCGAACAGCGTGTTGGGCGGATCGCCCGGTTTGCTCCCGATCAGGTGACGTGAATAATTCTCGATACCGTTGCAATACCCCACTTCCGCCAGCATTTCCAGATCAAATCGGGTACGCTGTTCAATACGTTGTGCTTCAACCAGTTTGTTCTGCTTTTTCAGTTCAACCAGGCGAATTTCCATCTCTTCACGGATAGCTTCCATCGCCCTGTCCAACCGTTCCCGTGTTGCCACATAATGGCTGTCCGGATAGATAACCACACCTTTCAACGGGGCTTTCACTTCACCGGTTACTTTGTGAACCCGGCTGATTTTCTCCACTTCATCGCCCCACATTTCGACCCGGAAAACGTCCTCCTCGTAGGATGGCAGGATTTCAACCACATCTCCACGAGCGCGGAATGTTCCATAGTCGAGATCCGCATTGGTGCGTTCGTATTGAATTTCGACCAGGCGGAGCAAAATTTTATCACGTTCTATTTGCAATCCCGGTTCAAGGAAGAGGCCAAGCTTCTTATAGTCCTGCGGCGTACCAAGACCATAGATGGAGGAGACACTGGCAACAACAACAACATCATCACGTTCGAACAGGGATGAGGTGGCGCGCAGACGGAGGCGTTCAATCTGATTGTTTACCGAGGTCTCTTTCTCCACGTAGGTGTCGGTGGTAGGTATATACGCTTCCGGCTGGTAATAATCGTAATAACTGATGAAATACTCGACCGCGTTTTCCGGGAAGAACTGCTTGAATTCTCCATATAATTGTGCGGCCAGGGTCTTGTTGTGGCTCATGATCAGCGTGGGAAGCCCGAGTTGCTTGATTACATTGGCGACGGTATACGTCTTCCCCGAGCCGGTAATTCCCAGCAATACCTGGGCGTTAAGCCCTTTCTGGAAGCCGGTGACCAGTTGTTTGATCGCTTTCTGCTGGTCCCCGCGTGGCTCGAATTTGCTGACAAGCTGAAATGGCGGCATAGTATCCTCAATACCTGGTGAAGTCTTTCCGGGAGAGACAATATACATCTGATAGAATCGCTGAACATATGGTTAGTAATTATTTTCTTTATGGAGAGAATCATGGTTCTCTTCTGAACTCGATGATAAACCCTTCCGCTTCTCAGCTTGCCGCATCGGTGAATGGAGGGTATATTCGAGATTGCATGGCGACACAGGCCAATTCGTTGTATCCTGCGGATTGGCTTGATGAATCGAAATCGCATCCACCGGGAGAGAGGATTTGTCATACCTGGTAATGGCGCGGCGCTGGAGACCGCAACAGTTTCATGAAGTGATCGGGCAACAGCATGTCACCCGCACGTTACAGCAGGCGATTGCACGTGGACGGGTAGCGCATGCCTATATCTTCACCGGCCCGCGTGGCGTGGGAAAGACCACTGTAGCGCGTTTGCTGGCAAAGACGGTGAACTGCCGTAACCTGCAAACGGACGAGTATGGTCTGCCCGAACCCTGCAACGAGTGCGACGCCTGCAAGGACATCAGCGGGGGGAACGCGCTGGATGTGATTGAGATCGACGGCGCCTCCAACAACAAGGTGGATGACATCCGCACCTTGCGAGAAAATATCAAGTTCAGCCCCTCTTCACTGGAAAAGAAAGTCTATATCATCGACGAAGTTCATATGCTCTCCCAGGCCGCGTTCAACGCCATGCTCAAGACGCTGGAAGAGCCGCCCGAACATGCCATGTTCATCTTCGCCACTACAGAGATTCACAAGGTTCCGGCTACAGTATTGTCCCGTTGTCAGCGGTTTGATTTTAAACGTATTCCCACCAAGGGCATTCGTGAGCAGATCGAACGAATTGTACAGGGCGATTCCCTGGCGATTGATGATGAGGCGCAGGTTTCCATCGCGGTGAAGGCTGAAGGCGCATTGCGTGACGCGCTTTCCATCCTTGATCAGCTTGTAGCCTACCAGGGCGATGATCCGATCACCGGTGAAGTGGTGCGTCAGGCATTGGGCTTGATTGATACGGACCTGTTCTTCCGCACGACCGATATGGCGGCAACGGGACAGGTTGCGGTTGCGCTTGAACTGGCGGACTTGATCAGCGGTGGCGGACATGATCCACGTGAATTCCTGCATGGATTCCAGCGGCATGTCATGAACCTGCTCTACCTGCACAGTGGCGGACAGGCAAACGAGCTGGATGTATCTGAACCGCATCGGAACCAGTATACCGAAGCTTATACCCAACATAGCGTGGAAGATTTGCTGCGCATGGCGGAATGGGCTGCGGAGACGGAAGATATCCTGCGCGAGGCGCTGGACCCGCAACTGCGGCTGGAGCTTTTCCTTGTGCGGCTGGCACGGATGGATCGTGCGATTGAGCTGGGCGCGTTGTTGCAGAAGATGGGCGTAGCGCCGGAATCATTCAAGCATCCGGTACAGCGTGAGCCTGTACCAGCCAGGCCAAAGGTTGCTGCACCGCCTCCACCACCACCACCCAAACCGGCACAGCCGAAAGCGGCAGCTCCGCCTCCGCCTCCACCTCCGCCTCCTCAGGTGAAGGAAGAACCGGAAAAGAAGGCGGAAGAGGTTCAAGAGAAACCGGCTGTCAAAGCGGATGAAGTGGCAGAAAAGGTTCAGACGCCAGTAGAACCGTCAGAACCAAAAGAAGCGAAGACCGAAGAAATCAAGCCGACGGTTGAAGAGCCGGTGGATGAAGATGTTCTCGATGATGAAGAAGATGTAGAAATCGATTCGGATGCTGGCGCGGTCACTGATTCGTTGACATTGGATACCGTTCGAAAGCAGTGGCTTGAATTTGCTGATGCCGTATACGATGAACAGCACACTCTGGGGCCGCAGGTTGAAGAGGGCGCGCCCACGGATCTGACTGACTCGGCGCTGACCATTACATTCGCACCGAAAGACAAGTTTGCCTATGAGCAGGTGAATCAGTCTCGCGAAACACTGAACAAGGCGTTTCGCAAACAGTTCGGAGTGTTGCGCCAGATCCAGGTGAATCGTGGCGATATCCCGGACAACATGCGCCCCCCCAGGCGGTTGAGCAGCCGGGAACTCAAGCAGGAAGAATTCAAGCTGGAACTGGAAGAGCATCCGGTCTGGAAGCAGATGGTCGAGCGACTGGATTTACGGTTTGACGAGTAGTACAACACAGCATACACATACTCTACGATACTGGAGGTCAGATGAAGGGCATGAAGGGCATGGGCGGTGGCGGAATGGGTAACATTCTGAAGCAGGCCCAGAAGATGCAGGCTGATTTGATGAAGGCGCAGGAAGAGCTGGTTGACCTGGAAGTAACCGCATCCATCGGCGGCGGCATGGTGGAAGTGCGCGCCAATGGCAAGCTGGAAGTTCTGGGCATCAAGATCAACCCGGAAGCCGTTGATCCCGATGATGTGGAAATGCTGGAAGATCTCGTTCTGGCGGCGGTCAACGAAGGTCTGCGCCAAGCCCAGGAAGCTGCATCCGAACACATGGCCAAGGTAACCGGCCCCATGGCAGGGATGATGCCGCCAGGGATGAAGATGCCCGGTTTCTGATCAGGCAATATTCCCTATGAGTGAAAACGATTTCGCGGCTGAGATTAAATCCACTGGCAAAGACAAAGCAACCATCTTCATGCGTGGTATGCTGCACTTTCCCAATGTGGAAGAAGTACGCAGTCGAGTCACAGAGCTGGCTACCAATGCCAACGCCAGCGAAATCGTACTGGATTTGACCGGAATCGAACGGTTTGATTCGTCCGGCGCGGCCATGATCGCTGTGCTGATGCGTGACCTCGTTGACTGCTGTAAATCTTTGCAAATCGGCGAAGTCAGTGATAAGGTCAAACCCTTGTTGCATCTTGCCAACCTGGACGAACTTCTCAAAGACCCCGAACCGGCCACATGGAAACATCGGCATAGTTTCGAAGTGGTTGGCGACTGGGCGCTGGAGCGTTGGAATGACGCTCGTCAGATGCTGCAATATGTTGGGCGTGTTGTTCTGTCCATGGTCTTCGCACTTGGACATCCGACCCGAGTCCGCTGGTCCCAGGTGATCTACCTGATTCAGAGCACCGGGGCGGATGCACTTCCGATTGTTTCCCTGATCAGTTTCCTGGTCGGGTTGGTGATTGCGTTTGTATCCGCTATCCAGTTAAAACAGCTCGGTGCGAATATCTTCATAGCGGACCTGGTTGGACTCTCGGTATTCCGTGAGATGGGACCATTGATGGCGGCGATTATGCTCACCGCCCGTTCCGGATCGGCTTTTGCCGCTGAAATCGGCACCATGAAAATATCCGAGGAGGTTGACGCACTTACGGTCATGGGGATCAAACCCCTGGATTACCTGGTTATTCCCCGGTTGATTGCTGTTATGCTTGCCCTGCCGATCCTGACCTGTTTTGCCGACTTTTTCGGTATCCTTGGCGGATTGGTCGTGGCTATATCCAGCCTTGATGTAACCATGCCAGCTTTTTTCCAGGAAATGCAGGGATCTATTGATTCCTGGGACATCATCTCCGGAGTAATGAAATCCTTCTTCTTTGGTATACTGATCGCTGCGGCGGGCTGTTATTACGGCATGTCCACCTCCGGCGGCGCGCTGGGTGTCGGACAGAGCACGACAAAATCTGTAGTAGCCGGGATTTTCCTCATCGTAATTGCTGACTCCATATTCGTAGTCCTGTTCCATTACCTGGGGGTTGGCTGATGGCGGACAGGAAAACACTGATCAGGGTGGAGAACCTCACAGTTGCGTTTGACGACAACGTGGTGCTGGATGATGTGTCGTTTGACGTGTACGAGGGCGAGATTTTCGTCGTGCTTGGCGGCAGCGGGTGCGGAAAATCGACGTTGCTCCGGCATCTGATCGGGTTGCGTCAGCCGCAGGGCGGAAGTGTCTGGTATGGTGATGTGAATATTGTCACCGCTTCAGAAAGGGAATACAGCGACCTGCTCAAGCGGTTCGGTGTTCTCTTTCAGTCCGGCGCGTTGCTGAAGTCAATGACCCTGGGCGCAAACGTGGCCCTGCCGCTTCGCGAATATCGTAAGCTCGACCGTCAGATGGTCCGTGACCTGGTTCAGATCAAGCTGGGAATGGTTGGGTTGGCGAATCGTGGACGTCTGATGCCGGCAGAGATGAGCGGCGGTATGCAGAAACGTGGCGGACTTGCACGAGCCATGGTACTCGATCCGGACATCCTGTTTTTCGATGAACCATCCGCCGGGTTAGACCCGATTACGGCTGTAGAACTGGACGAGCTGATGCTTGCCATCAATACGTCACTGAATACGACTATGGTAGTGGTAACCCATGAACTGGAAAGTGTTTTTAAAATCGCGGACCGTGTTATCATGCTGGATCGTGACGCGCACGGCATTATTGCTGAGGGTGATCCACGAGAATTGAAAGAGAATAGTGATGATCCGCGAGTGCGGGCGTTTTTCAATCGTGAACGATTGCCTGAATAGCATCGGAAAATTCCGGTCCTGCTCACTTATACTGGCGTCAGTTTGATTGTATATTAATATTTGCAATTTGAAATCGGTCTATTCATTAGATTGATTCAGAGGCAGCACAAACAGGGGAGTGTGTGCTGCCATGACCAGGGAGGCGGGATGCCGTCACCTCAAAGCAAAGCGTTTTGGGTTGGGTCTTTCGTGGTAGTCGGAACGGCTCTCGCGATTGTAGCGCTGATTTATTTCGGAATCTCGAATTGGTTCAGGAAGACAGCGCATTACGTAACCTATTACGACACCTCTGTTCAAGGCCTGATCCTGGACGCTGCGGTAAAGTTCCGTGGTGTTGATGTGGGGCGTGTGGCCAATATTCGCGTAGCCCCTGACGGCCAGTTGGTTGAAGTGGAACTGGAACTGGACCCGGAGTTTATTGTAACCGACAGCCTTCGCACCAGCCTCGCCCTGGCCGGCATTACCGGCATGAAGTATATCGAGATGAACTACCCGGCAGAAGAACTGCTGGATGACCATCCGTCGTTCTCGTTTGAAACACCTTTCCGGGTGATTCACTCGCAGCCCGGTAGTTTTGAGGCAATTGAGACGGCGCTTCGAGATGTGTACGCGAAAATTATGGTTATTGACACAGAGGGCATCAGTCATAAAACCAAGGACTTCCTGGATACAGGGACACGTGTGCTGGATAATATCGACAGCATTATGACTCGCCCGGAACTGACCCAATGGTCGATCAAGCTGAATGACAACCTCGTTTTGATGGAGGAACTGCTACTCACTCTCGATGCTGCCGATTATGCCCAGGAGATTGATACAACGCTCGCAGAATTGCGTGAGGGTGTACATCATTTCAACCTTACCCTGCAGATTCTGGAAAACGATATCGCTCAGCTTCGAGTCAGTGATAAGGCAGACAGTCTGTTTACCCAGATGGATTTACTGTTATCTAACAGCGCTCAACTCGTGAACCAGTCTCAGTATTCTTCCTCGCGGATCATCCTGCAACTGGCTCAGACGGTAAACGAGATGAACGCGACCCTGGAACAGCTTAATTCACTGATGATGTCCCTGGAAGCCTATCCTTCTCACATCATAAACACTGAACCACCGCCGAAGGAGAAATGATGAAGCGCCTGCTGAAACTTGGCATACCGCTGGGGCTCATCGCGATCCTGTTGATCGCCGGGTGTGTCAGTTTACCCAGTGAAAAGATTGTCATCACACGATATTCCATTGATCCAGTACTGGATTCCATCCCCAACGGGGTCAGTCTTCCCGCGTCAATTTATATCATGCCGTTCACCGCTGCCGCCGATCAGAAAAGTGACCGTATCAACTATCGTGTTGAAGAAAACGAAATGAATCGATTCTATTACCATCGCTGGTCGGCAGCGCCACAAAAGCTCATCGCGGATATCATGAGTGATTTTCTCGTGGAAACCAACCTGTTCGAAGAGGGGGTGTTCCAGGAGGCGGTCGGTGTTGTCCCGGAATATGAGCTGCATGGCAAGCTGTTGCAGCTTTTTTCCAATGATGTTAAACGGAACCCTTCCGCCGTATTCGAAGTGCGCATCACTATATTTCGTGTCGAGCCGGAACCTTACCGGAAATACAAAGTCTTCCAGGAACAATACCGGTATGACGAGCTTCGCAAAAACGCACGTGTGACCAGTTTTGTTGAAGCATCGAACCTTGTCGCGGGAAAGTGGCTGAATGACCTGTATCGGGATTTGAGCGCAACCCTCGGCCCGGACCAGCATGTGCAACCAAAAGCAGCGCAGATTATTCCGGCGCCGGACCCGACAAGAACCAGAAAACCGGAACAACCGCTGGAATCGCTGGATGAAGGCGGAGAAGAAAACAGAACGACTGAACAATAGATTGTGTTCGTTTCAGCACAGATTTTCATACTGAACTGTTTTTATCCGACTGCTTGCCAGTCGGTTTTTTTTTGCCTCTTCCTCGAGATCCCCGATAGCAGCAAACAGACGCTGCTTCGGGGATGACATGTGTATGTGTTCCGTGGGTATTTGTCATTGAATGTGGTGATGCAGAGAAAAATGCCTTCATTCCATCCTTTTATCTTTTTTTCATCCTGTTTATCAGTTGCTATCCTGTCCATCTTGTGAATCCACCGGCAGACCGGCAGCGATACGGGCTCTACGGATGACTTCTGGATCGTCATAACATCCCTGCTTCCTTGCCTCATCCGGGAGTAGCAGGTAATCACGGAGTACTGTCTCCGCAGCGTCCTGAAGCATATTGGGATCATCCAGCGCCGCTTCAAGCAGGTCCGCATCCGGCGCAAGCTCATACATTTCAACGATCGTAACTGACAGCGCACCATCATCGCAGGACACCAGCGGCAGGCTATTCATATCTTCGCTCAACTGCTCGGGCAGGGTACGACGTGCATCCGCCAGCGCCGCCGCTGTATGGATCGCTTCAATATTGTCTCGATGTACTGAATACCCGCGCTCATCTTTCAAGCGTTCGATATAATATTCACTGGCCTGATCCAGTTCGCCCTGGTGCAAACGTGCCAGCCTGGTCTCGACACGATGACGTTCCTCCTCAAAGCTGCCGTAATTGGGACGTTCACGCTTGTTAATCGTTTTGGCGATATGCCAGCCATACGTTGTGCGAAATGGCAGGCTGACTTCACCCGGCTCCATGTCCCAGACAACCTGCTCGAAAAGGGGCACCATGCTTCCCCAGGAAATCCAGCCGATGTAGCCGTCCGGTGTGGATTCATCCTCATTGTGACCATGCGCTACGTCGGTAAAACTCTCTTCGCCTGACGTAATCTTCTCATACAGTTTATTCATCAACGCTATCGCCGAAGCTTCCGCTTCCGGCATGTCAACAGTAATCAGGATATGCGCCGCTTCCACCTGCCAACGGTCATGCTCGTAGAAATCACGCATTTCCGTTTCGGTGATCAGGCCCGGCATCACTTCACGTCTGAACAATTCCTGTACCGCTTCAAAATCCAACGCTTCACGGTAGCGTGGCATGAGGGCAAGGGTGTCCAGTTCCGTATCGGTCTCCTGGCAGAAACCGGCAGGAATGAAGGAGACAAGCAGCAGAATGAAGGTCAAGTAGAAGAACCGGCTCGACATGGTACCCTCTTGGTGGTTTGGCCTGACAACATCCTGTCGGGATGCTGATCAAAGTAGTTGTGATATCCCGATGTGCGTCCAATATCATTCGCGCTCATGCTGCACCATACATCGATACCGTCGTCAGAAATTTGTGCTTCACCTCATGCACATCGGGCCATGCAACCTGAATTCCATGGTGGTTTGGCCCGACTGCTTGCTGTCGGGATTCTGATTGACTATCCTCGAGATCCCCGATAGCAGCGAACAGATGCTGCTTCGGGGATGACATTTATAGGGCTGACATATTATGGGTATGACATTTTGAACAGCATTTTTCCGGCCAAGCATGGCCGGGCTACTGTCATTTCAGACATGCGATAACGGCTAATGTAGCGTCTTTCCGTTTTGTCAGGCGGGTGTGAATCTCGAATCCCGCACGCTCCAACACTTCTTCAAGGTCCAGGTAGCCATAGGAGCGATTATAGCCCTGTTGTGATGAGGTCCATTCGCCTTTGCGTGCATGATACTTGAAGGGATACTCAAGCGGTTGCACAGCGCGTCCGATTGAGCTGAACCGGTTTCGTACCGAAATCGCCAATATCCCATCCTGTTTCAGCACTCGCCTGGCTTCTTTCAGCATTAAGTGGCGATTGATCTCACGTGGCACCGGGCCAAGAGTATTTCCCCATAGAAAAACGACCGGGAAACTGCAATCAGCGAACGGCAGGTTCAATCCATCTGCTTGTACCAGTGGCATGGTATCATCTCGCAGACAGGTCTGGGCGATCATCTGGCGCGAGTACTCAACACCATACACATCTACGCCCCATCGTTTCAGAATCGATACCACAGCCCCGGCGCCGGAACCGAACTCCAGAACCGGGCCCTTGTTCAGCCAGGGTTTCAAGACCTTCAGCTCTTCCGCAATACGCTTGCGTGAACGCCAGCGATCCTCGGCATACATGGGAGCGATTTCCTCGATGAAGCGTCGCTGGTCAGCCAGGGTAATCGCCTGCGCTTTCCGTTGAAGCCACCGGCCACGGACGTAAGTAACCGCCAATCTGGGAAGTTGTTTCAGCATGAACGCTATCACCCGGTTTGTTACAGGCAAAGTATCCCTGATACCAGCCTTTTCGCAATGCAAGCCGGAAAAGGATTTTCCCTTCCAGTTGCTGGTTTGGAAATCGTATATTCCATCTGATTACCTGCTGATCAAACCCGGAGGCTTCCATGTTGAAAGAGACGTATCCGTACTATCTCGCGAACAAACCCGTTTTTGCCAACACAGACCTTGAAGTGACCAACAAATATACAGGCGAAGTTGCCACCCGTGTTGCCAAGGCGGATGCTACCGTGATAAACCAGGCCGCCGATGCTGCGGTAAAAGCCACGGAAGCCATGCGTAAACTCCCGGCCTATCAGCGCAGCGAGGTGCTTTCCTATTGTGTGGAGAAATTCAAGGAACGTCATGAAGAGCTGTCACGTGCCCTCTGTATCGAAGCCGGAAAGCCGATCCGTGACGCACGGGGTGAAACCACACGCCTGATCGACACCTTCAAAGTAGCCGCAGAAGAGGCGCTTCGCATGGGCGGGGAATATATGCCGTTGGATATTTCGAAACGCGCTCACGGCTACACCTCCCTCACGAAGCGTGTCCCCATTGGTCCGGTCTCGTTGATCAGCCCGTTCAATTTTCCCCTGAACCTCGCAGCTCACAAGGTGGCCCCGGCGATTGCCTCTGGCTGTCCTTTTGTGTTGAAACCGGCATCGAAAACACCGATTGGCGCCCTGATCATCGGGGAAACACTGGCGGAAACCGACCTTCCCGAAGGAGCATTCAGCATTCTGCCATGCCCACGTGACGACGCCGAGCTTTTCATCACCGACGAGCGCTTCAAATTGCTCTCCTTTACCGGTTCACAGGATGTGGGTTGGGATCTGAAAACCCGTGCCGGGAAAAAGCGGGTATGTCTCGAGCTGGGTGGCAATGCCGGATGTATAGTAGATGCTGGAACCGATCCCGAATATGCCGCGAACCGTATCGTCTTCGGGGCATTTTACCAGTCCGGGCAATCCTGCATCAGTGTGCAGCGCATCTTCGTCCATTCCAGCCTGTATGACGATTTGCTGGAAAAACTCGTTGCAAAGGCAAGTGTGCTCCAGATGGGCGATCCGTTGAACGAGGACACCTTCCTCGGCCCCATGATCACGGAATGGGACGCCAGACGTGTAGACGAATGGGTGCATGAAGCGGTTGACCACGGCGCAAAATTACTCTGCGGGGGCAAGCGAGAGGGGGCGATGTACGCTGCCACGATCCTCACCAATGTGAACCCACATGACCGCATCAGCTCAAAGGAGGTGTTCGGCCCGGTAGCCTGTGTGGAACCGTTTGACGACTTCAAAGACGCTGTAGCCCGGGTCAATGACAGCCAGTATGGCTTGCAGGCTGGGGTCTTCACCGAGAATCTGCATCATGCGTTTTACGCCTGGAACGAGATCGAATGCGGCGGAGTCGTGATTGGCGATGTGCCGTCCTTCCGTGTGGATTCCATGCCCTACGGTGGGGTGAAAGACAGCGGATTCGGACGGGAAGGCATCCGTTACGCGATGGAAGAAATGACTGAACCCAGACTGCTGGTGCTGAACCAACCGGGAGAGCTTATCTAATTAAGAATTAAAAATTAAGAATAAAGAATTGAAATCAGGCAGCAACATAGACGCTGTCATTTTGATCAAGAACAGGCAACAATATAGTCTCGAGGGAACGCTGTCATTTACGCTCGAAAATAGCCAAACGAAATAGTCGTGAGGAAATAATGCTATTTATATTCGAGCAAAGGAAACAAACGCATCCTGAGGAGGCGTTGTCACATTCGCTCGAAAATAGGCAGATTGCAGAGCCCGAAGGGGTGCTGTCATTTACGCTCTAGAACAGGCAAACGAAATAATCTCTAGAAAACGCTGTCACATTCGCTCGAGAATAGGCAGATTGCAGAGCCCCGAAGGGGCGAAACATGAATAGCGCGGGTCGTAAGCCCCGGGAAAACATAGGGCAACAATCTCTCCACCCCGAAGGGGTGGAACTACAGGTTTTGTGCCTTGGTAGTTCCCAAAACATTTGCTGATTCGAAAGCAATTAGCCTGCTTCAGCAGGCTCCTCTTAGCACCCGGCTTTAGCCGGGTGGATGGGTATTACAAAAGCTATGAGCGCGCTTTAGCGTGCTTTCTCATGATAGAATCAATACGAATCAGAAAAGCACCCTGAAGGGCGCTCGATATCGTTATTATCCCTGCTCCCCCGGCTAAAGCCGGGGGCTAAGAAGAGCAGGCTAAAGCCTGCTAAAACAACTAATTACATATTTCCAGAGAAGGCAATCAGAAGGAATCGGACTCCATACGCGATAGCTGAAAGAAGGCAATCAAAAAGAATCGGACCCTATACGAGATAACCGTATCGTGCCAGAAAGAAGCTATCACCAACCTTAAACTTAAACGGCAATGACTTTCTGGAACAACTACCAGAAGAATAAAACAATACTTGCCAATTGGCATTGTGAATAGAATGATTGACAAGAACGCAACACAAAACAACATACGAGTGGGAGAAACAAACCATGTTGGAAGAAGCGAAGAAACTCTGGCCCGAACTGAACTGGATCAAGAACATCGACTTGCGTGAAAAAACCGCGAAGACCTGGGCGCTGGCCCTGGAACGCAGCCCCTTGACCGCGGCAGACCTGGAAGAAATTCCATTCACGCTACTGGTCAAGGATCTGAAGGTCAGCTTCATGGCGCATAAACGTGCGGTGGTTCACCTTTCCTACGAGAGCGCCAAGATCATGCAGAGTTTCTTTGGTAATGAACTCCCGATTGACCTGGACATCGTTGTCAGCGGCGCTATCCTGGCCGATGTCGGCAAGTTGCTTGAATACGAAACCGTAGACGGTAAAGCGGTCCAGAGTTCGTTCGGCAAGCATGTTCGTCACCCCTTCTCAGGTGTTGCGCTGGCCATGGAAGCCGGCTGTCCGGAAGAGGTCTGCCATATCATCGCCGCCCACGCGGGTGAAGGTGACATGGTGAAACGCACCACGGAAGCGTACATCGTACACCACACGGATTTCATGAGCTTCCTGCCGTTTAAGAACCGCGCGTAGCAGGGGACTGGAAGGGTAGCGCATCAACAACTGCGAACAAAGAGGTAGAAGCATGCGCATGCGACACGGGATGCCTGGGTGGGGCATTATACTCCTGCTGTGTCTCATTGGCTGCGGAAAAACGCCGGAACCACCGGTACATACTGCGGCCTGGTTGAACAGGATGAGTGAACTCCGCACCAGTCAGCCGGGCCATGCCCTGTTGATATCTCCCAGCGGGATGATGGCCTGCCTGCCATACAGGGATCAGGTGGATGCAGCGCCGGATACCTTACCGGTTGATGGTCTGTATTTCGGCCCCATGCGATTACTGGCCGGATGGCGCTGGCAACTGGAGAAAGCTCCGACAAAACCCATGGTGTCCGCACCGGATGCCGTACGTCCTGACTTCATTCAAACCAGCCAGGCGGACGGGATAGGCACGCGAATCACGTTGGATACGGAAAATCCTGTCGCCTTGCTTGAATTGATCGCCCCGCCGCTGGACCAGGTAATCGAATTATCTCTGTCCTTTGACATCCGTCCGACCGGATTGAGTTATCTGGACAGTTACGCATCCTATGATAAACGAGAAAATGTTCTTTTTGTAGGATCAGATTTGTATGGCTTCGTGGCAGTGCGTGCTGACGCTGAATGGTTACCCGCTCCCTCACGGCACCGCATTGATTATGCAGAAGCTTACTCACCTCTGGATAAAGCGGCAACAGTCTTTGAACCGGGTGTTTTCAGGTTCAGGGATACAGATAATGTCACTGTATTTCTGGGCGCGGGTTTGACAAAGGAAGCAGCCTTGTCAGCCCTGCAACAGTGCGGTAAAGATGCAGCGGCAATTCGTATGCGCACGGAAACCCATGCGTTGAACATATTGAACCGTGCTCCCTTCTTCTCAAAGGACACCACTCTCGCTGTGGCTGTTTCCTGGGATCGTTGGCTGACGACCAGTCATTTCCTGGATTCCGGTCCGTTGCATGGTCTGTTGCCGTTGCCGCCCCTTGGTCTGGAACCCGATGGCGCTACCTTGATTCGCGCTATCCCGGCCTGGTGGTATGCAAGCGGTGGGAACACGGAGATTGAATCGCGTTTCGATTCGCTGCTGGCCATACCGGATTCCATGCTGAATTTGGAAGAAAGCCTGTTTGAACTGGTTGGCTGGATGGACTGGATTGACCTGTCAGGCCATACCGGGGTGATTGGGCAGCACAGGGAATCACTGGCGGTTTTATTCGATGCAATCGGCAAAGCTGCCACGGCTGAAGACGGTGAAGGTTTTAAAAAGTATCCCTCGCACTGGACCCGAAAACTGGATCTGTTGAACCTGCCACCTCGAGGAAGTGAGGACCGTTTCGCCCTGTACCAGATGCTGAAGGAAGTCACCCGACGCGGACAACGGTGGTCATCCCATGACAGTGAATGGGTAGCTCTTCTGAAAAAGACCGCTGGCTACCATACGGATATCGGGTTCAGAGGACAGGCGCAGATAAGCGCCACATTAAAACGTGACCGTTTCTTGTGGACAGAGAAGCATATAGAAGCCTGGCAGGAAGCGTTGGCTAATCCCGCGTACAACCTTGGTTATGTTGAAACATCAATGCTGATTGACCGCGATGATGTCAATAGTCGTTACCTGGTCAATCTCATTCCGGATGACTGGAAATGCGACCTCGGCTTGCGGTGGAACAGCGATCTCCTGTTTAAGAATGTTTGTTTCAACGCACCCTACTGGACTGCCGGATACACACGCATAAGGGAAAACAACCGTATACATCAGAACGACTGGGAATCCCTGAAAACGCTTGCTTATGCTGAGTATTACGACAGCCGTACCCCGACACTACGGCAGCCATTACCGGGCGGCAGCCCGGAAGCGCTGGCGACTATTGGTGAACGTGTTCGCTATTTTTATGAAGCGGTTCTGGGGCTGCACCCTTCTCCGATTCATAGCCGCATCCTGATCTCGCCCCCGGACCCGCTTGAATTCTGGCAAGACAGGGAGTATACCTGTATTCTCGCGGTTGGAACGAACAAGTTGCTTATCGAAAGTGATCCCTTTCGTGGACGGTATTGTGTCAGCCATATCGAGGGGAAGGACAAGCTGAGTATTGACCTCAAGGATGTCATCGTTGATGAGATTCGTTGCAGTATATCCATAAACATCTTACCGGGAAGAACAGCCTTATTGGAACGCAAGGCAGGAGAAAGTGGCGAGCTGACACTTTTCTTGAATGGCACTGAATTGAAGGGTGTAGAAAGGAGTTCGTTATGACCATGCCACGGGTTGCATTGGGCCTCGATCTGGGCGGTTCTGCGGTAAAATGGGGACTGGTGGATGAGACGGGCGCCAGCCTGCACGATGAACGGATTGAACTGGAGGATCGTTCTCCGGATGCAGTTGTTGCGATTCTATCCGATGTAATCCACAGAGCCAAAAACCTTTCACCGTCTCCGGTTATCGGGATCGGCATCGGCAGCCCGGGATTGATTGATAAAACCCAGAAGATTGTAAGGACTCCTCCCAATTTCCCTTTGTGGGATAATGTTCCCCTGGCGGATATCCTGCAAAATGTCGCTGGCGATATCCCCGTCCTCCTGGAAAACGATGCCAATGTAGTCGTCTATGCGGAACATCGTTGGGGTGCGGCGCAGAACCATGACAACTTTATGGTTCTGACCCTTGGGACCGGTGTTGGCGGCGGTGTGCTTGTGAATGGCAGTCTGCTCCGTGGTCATGGTGGCGGCGGCGCGGAGCTGGGGCACATACAGTTACATCCTGATGGCCCCATCTGCGGCTGCGGCGCTCACGGATGCCTTGAAGTATATTGCAATATCAGGGGAGTCATGCGGGCTGCACGACAGGTTTATCGTGCCGATAAAGTCCCGGCCTCTCCTGCCGCGTTGAGCAAGCTGGCAGCAGAAGGAAGCGTTGAAGCGTTGGAAGTATGGGAAATTGTCGGCGAATGGTTAGGGCGCGGACTTGCCATTTTTCTGAACATTTTCAACCCTTCGCTGATTCTGATCGGCGGGGGAATTTCCGGAGCCGGGGAAGTCTTGCTGGAACCGGCAAGGAACACAATGAAGGCAATTGCGTATAAAGCTAATGTATCGGATGTGACAGTTCAGCGAGCCAATCTGGGTGAAAAAGCCGGATTAACCGGGGCAGCAGCCATGGTTTTTGAGCTATTCCCCGGATAATAGCTTGAATTTTCCTTTTTTCATCCGTATTCTTGCGTTTCGAAAAAGACAACAGCTACTTTTAACCATCTTTCACCAGTGAGAGGTTGGAACCATGAGACAGTCGGCTATTGTGGTAATCCTGGCGCTTGCCGCTGGAATTTTCTTTGGAGCCTGTTCGGGAAAACCGTGCGAAGAAGATCTGTTCAAGCAGGCGCAGTCTTTTGCCCAGGAGCAGAAGTACGAACTTGCAGCAAATACATATGAAACTCTGCTGACACAATATCCCAACAGTGATAAAGCTGCCAATATCCAATTCACGCTCGGTTCCACCTATGCCATGTTTGACACGTCCAAAGCGCGTGCAGCCTATCAGAAGTTCATTGATGCTTATGGCGCAAATGTCGATCCCTATATGCTGGAATCGGCCAAATTCGAATTAAACAACCTGGGCCGTGACCTGGACGAGGTAATCAACTTCGATGTGATTCAAGAGGAAGAATCTGCCGAAGCGACACCGGCCAAATAGCTGGTAAGTACAGCCCTGAAATGACAAGCCACCCGGGACAGGACAGGGTGGCTTTTTTTTATCTCTGAAAACGGAAAAATCACGTCTATACGGAGACCTGATCAAAATGAAAACGCAAGCATGCCATCAGATCCACCGGTAAAAACGGTTTCTGGAGAAAGCTCTTCGGGAGACGATTACCCGGGAATAACTGGGCAACCTCAGTTTCAACGTAGCCGGATATAATCAGGATCGGAAGATCCGGGTTCACCCCATGCAACCGACGATACACTTCAGCGCCATTCATCCCCGGCATCATAATGTCGAGAATAACGGCATCTATTTCATCTTTGTTTTCATTGTAGCTATCCAGTCCTTCATACCCATTGGATGCAGTAAAGACTCTGTATCCGAATGTCTCCAGAACATTCGCCACATAATCGGCAACAAATTCGTCATCATCGATGACAAGGATCGCTTCGCTTCCACGGTAGGAGGTGACTTCTTCCAGACGGGGGCGGTCCTTGACAAGAGCGTGACGATCGGTATTTAAAGACAGGCCTCGCATGATGCTCCAATTGTAGTGCTTGGTAATGAAGTGACTACGCCAATCATCGCGAGAAAATCCAAGAAAACCATGGCGCTGAACATATGGCGTGCAAGTATTGCTACACCCAACTTAACCGAAGAGTATAAACAAGGTTGCCTGCAAATGCAATCGCTCGAGAGAAGTAAATAAAAAATGAAAAAGACTAAAAATTCAAACGATATAATTCAATTTATCAAGCCCTGCTTGCCATCCAGCAGGATTCGCAACCGGCTCAACAAATCACCGGGGACAAAAGGCTTCTGCAGAAATGTGAGCTTGTTCAAACCATCCGGAAATAATTTCTCAATATCCTGTTCGGAAAATGCAGAGATAATCAACGCCGGAGTCGAAGACTGGATGGCATGAATCTTCTTCAACAGTTGTGCGCCATTCATCCCCGGCATGATAACGTCCAGAACTACAAGGTTGATCCTGTCCTGGTTATTACGGAATACCACCAGCGCTTCTTCCGGATCAGAAGCTGTCAGCACTTTATAGCCAAACCTGATTAGGGCTTTTGTCAAGTATGCCAATACCAGCTCTTCATCATCAACCAGCAAAATGGTCTCATTGCCGACCCATTCCCCCCTGCCCAGGTGAGACGCCTGGGGGAAAGACCGTTCAATCGAATTCTGTTTATGTGTATGTTGTTCTACAAACATCTTTTCTTTCTCAACTTTCTACAATCCTGCTCCCTACCACCCCGCTTGTCCCCAGTTGATTTCATGGCAATATTTTCCATATCCATACTACAGAGAGAACACCTTCCATTTTGCAGCGCATGTTTTCGAAAAGTAAACCGTTGTGCGACCTTGGAAGGAAACCACACTACCTGCCTGGAGTGCAATCTCAATATTTTCTATAACACTCAGTAATAATGCCGTTCCATGCATAGTAAAAAATAAGAAACCCGCCCCCCTGAATGCAATAGACAGGGGAACGGGTGATCAACTCTCGAGTTCAACCTGATGGACCGGGAAACATCACCCGGACCAATAGATTCCTACTTTTCAATCATTCCTGTATCTTCCAATGGACACAGCAACAGGGGTTCACCAGTATTGAGCTGTTCCATGTACGCTTCAGCTTTAAGTACCTGGCGTACAGATTCAGGAAGCATGGACGCAGTGATCATCCGCAATTCACGACCGATGCTGGGACCACCATGGCGCGGGTAGATTTTGTAGCCAATCTCGCGTCCTTCAGCGATACCGGCAGCTTCACGCGCCACATTGATCGCATACAGGAAGCCGCCATTCTCATCGACCAGACCGTTTTCGACGGCATCACGACCGGACCAGATACGCCCCTGTCCCAATTCCTTCACACGATCCTGGGACATCTCACGTCCTTCAGCGACGAAGCCGGTGAAACGGTCGTAGGTGACTTCCATCTCGTGACGCAGGACATCCTGCTCTTCTTCATCCCACAAACGTGTGGTTGACCAGATACCTGCATGATCGCCACGCTCGACACCATCATGCGCCAATCCGATTTTGTCGTACAGGCCCTTCATGACAAACTTGCCTCCCAGTACACCGATGGACCCGGTAATACAGGTTTCCGGGGCGATGATCTTGTCGGCAAGACAGGCGATATAGTAACCACCACTACCGGCTACATCGGACATTGATACGATCACCGGGATACCTTCAGAACCATCTGTGCCTTCCACGGTTCTCTGGATTTCTCGCAGAATCACATCGGAGGCCAACGCCGAACCACCACCGGAATCAATGCGGAATACGATTGCCTTTACTCGTGGATCACTACGCGCTTCACGAATGGCACGGGCCAGGGTTGTGCTGCCCATGGTATGGCCGCCACCAAACGGACTGTAATGCGATTCACCCGACACGATGTTGCCAGTCGCATAGACAATCGCAATCTTCGGTGAACTCATGTTCGTCCATTCCTTCGGCGGTTCTACACGCGCGTTATACATCGCAAACGGAATGGAACGGACCGCTTTATCATCGAATATGGTCTTGACTTCATCGTTCAACTCGTCGTGGAATGCCAGGGCGTCAACAACTCCCTGGTCCAGAGCGTCATCTGCGGAGAAGATGGTCGTATTGATCCACTCTTCCACCTTTTCACGGCTGACGCCACGGCTTTCAGAAACATCCCTGAGGATAACATCCCACAGGGTCTCAACGTAGGCGGTCATGGATTCACGTGCAGCGTCACTCATCCCGTCACGCGTGAATACTTCTGCTGCCGATTTGTATTTGCCAATGGTAATGAACTGCGCTTCAATGCCCAGCTTTTCAAGGGTTCCCTTGAAATAAGGCATGGTGGTGCGGATACCGGGCATCATTACCGCTCCGGCCGGGTGCATGATCACATGGTCCGCAACACTGGCCAGGTAGTAGCTACCCAGGCTGGAATAATCCTCTGAATAAACAACGATCTTCTTTCCGGCAGCCCGGAAATCATTCAACGCCATCCGTAGTTCTGCACGATCACTGGATCCCATGGATACATTTTCAATCTCCAGGACCAGGCCATCAATGGAAGGATCATTGGTCATCCGGCGGACACGTTCAAGCAGATCAAGCAGTGTCAGGTGACGTTCATAAAAGAGGCCGAATGGTGCAGATTCTTCTACAATGCTGCCACGCAGCTTGTAGCGTACCACGGTTGGCTTCTTGAAGATGTAATCGTTGAGCTCCGGCGCCCACTGTGAAGAGAATCGCATATATGTCGAACCGACCATGTCGGGCTGATTCGTTACGCTCTCGTTACGAATACCAGAATAGTTGGATATTGTGGAGAACGCACTGGAAATGCTGATCCCGGCGAAAATGGTCTCGCTGTCCAGGGCATAGCCACCGCGCAGCGCTATGTTGGGAACCGGTTGCCAAGTCGCGCCAAGGGTGACATCCATCGAGTCACCATAGTCCACATTGGCTGTTTCCCACAGGGTCGCGTCGGCAGTCAGCGTCAGAGTATTGCCAAAGGGACGAACGCCCAAGCCCAGGTGATAGGTCGGCGAAACGCGCATGCCATTGATTCTCGGACGACCGATCTCAGTGACCATAGCGCCGACGGACAACATGCTGCACGGACGTATCAAGGTGCCGAAATCCCAGGAATTGTCCCGATCAAGGCGGTCAGACCAGTGATAAGCCCAGCCGGTTGTCCAGCCTTCAGTCATTTCACCGGCAAACCCCATGGTATAGCGGTTCGCATCGAGGCCACGGCTGCGTGCGTATTCAACACCAAAGCCAAGTTGCCCCAAGTTGAATCCCCAGCCCCAATCCTCCTCGAAACCACTGGATTCATTGTCACCACCGGAAGTCGTCGTACCGAGTAGCATTAAGCCACTCGAACCATCTATTCCGATACCTGCCGGGTTGGTCCATAACGCTCCCCCGGCATCCGGAAATGCAACCGGGCCATAAGGCAGAGCGATCAAGTTGTACGCGCCACGTCCGTTACTGAAATAATCAAGGGGAGGTACCTGGCTTTGGGCCAGGAGAATCCCGGGCAGCAGTAAACAGAACAGTAGTAACGATTTCTTTATCATCATCCCTCCAGTATGAATGTCTTTCTCACCCGCATCAATATCGTGTTCACAAACATCGAATTCCAGAGAAAAGCATAAGCAACTTCTTTTCTCTCCGGCACAGCCTTCTGTTTACTTGCTATCCTGAAGGCTATCGCAGAAAAATTCAGCAATCTTTATGACAGTTTGCTTGCGTCTTCTGCTTTCGTGTGCTATCCTGTTATCCTGCACATCAAGATCACCATCCGGGGGAGAAGTTCATGGCGGCAAAAAAGATTCTCATCCTTTACTGCAAGCGGATTCAAGACCACACTTGCGTGGCCTGTGCAAAGTGCTTCAAGGGAGCTGGCGAGCTGGCAGGCGACTTCGGTGTACACGGGGAAGATGTTGAAATTGTTGGAATGACAGACTGTGGTGATTGCCCCGGACTGCTTATGCCACGTGCGGTCATGGTCAAGGGATTCATAGAAAAAATGATCGGCAACCGGGTTGATGCCATCCATTTCGGCACCTGTATCAAGCAGGCTATCGCGCATGGTGATTGCCCGCTTGATGTGGAGGCGCTGAAAGTGAAACTGGAAGAGAAACTCGGTATCCCGGTTGTCATCGGGACACACAATTACGTGTAAATAGAACGACAGTGTGAACCTGTTTCCACACGCCTGCTGTCTTGTGTGGTCATTTCACCACAAGCAGAACCACAATTCAACAATTTGCTTCAGCGACACGAAATCCTGTCTAGTGGACCGGATCACGTGAATCGAGGAGTTCTGCTTGTCACGGGCGAGTTGGGTGCAAGACGATTTCATGCAGGTGTAGCGGGCTACTGTAAATGAAATCAACGCAGCAGACAGCCGCCTTGTGACATGCCCGAAGGGAGCGCGCCTCATCGTTCATGACGTCGTTCCATTCCTTTGAAATAACCCGCTATGTCTTCAGGAATGCGTCTCGTCCTGAACGATAATGCGCAGCTCAGTATCCATCGATTTATGTGATTCGGTCCACTAGCAAACCGGCGCTTGATCAATTATACAAATCGCGAACCCGTTTTTCCTTCAGGCATTTCTTCTTCAGGTTTATTCCCCACCAGGTATAGAACACGAGACCTGACGGTAACACGATAATAGAACGTTTGACCAGGGCGGTATGTTCGGCGAGCGGCGTAACACTGAGCGCTACAAGTAGGACAACAGCCACAGCAAGCGCTGCGATTGCCGGAATTACCGCACATCGCCTGACTGCGATCAGGCCACCGGTGCTGCAATGTGTAAAAATAATGTTGAACGGCACCATCCGTAAGGACAGAGTCTTCCTCAAACGGTAGTATGCAATGCTAAAGCTCAGCACAATACCCGGCAATAAAACGGCTATCAGTTCGACCAGAAGAATTTCCATCTCGTACTCTTTGGGTGAAACGGGCAGAAGAAAGTACAAACATTTTTGCTTGCTTTCATTATTTGATACGGGTATCAAGCTCCCCTGGTCATGTATTGAGGTTTGCTTGTTCGCTTCTCCGCTGGTTGGTATATTCCGGTCAACTGCTAACAACTGGAAGATGTCACGATGCGTTGGATTGTTTTAACTCTTTACTTCTTCATTCTTTACATACCTCTTTTCGCCCAGGAACCAGGGTATGTTACGGCGGTAGATCAAGCCGGTGATACGATTGAGGGATTACCCGGTGAATTGCCCGACGCGTGGTTGCTGGCGTTTATTGATGTTGAAACCACGGGATTGGTGCCGGGCTGGCATGAAATGATTGACATTGGCATGGTATATACGACAGTTGACGGCGATGTCATTGACTCACTTTTTATTCGC
The DNA here is from genome assembly GCA_963669175.1 of bacterium. Classification (GTDB taxonomy): domain Bacteria; phylum Electryoneota; class Electryoneia; order Electryoneales; family Electryoneaceae. The sequence continues at coordinate 1,716,789 of OY769902.1, read as the reverse complement.
ATTCTACCGGATCATCCCGAGCGAGCATCTCAAGGCGCCGTTGAGGTAAATGGATTCTCTGTTGATCGTTGGCTATCACTGGAGGCGGTAGAATCCACCGAGGCAGTACAGCTTATACGTGATTTTCATCAACGTACGGCCGGAGATAAAAATGTACTTATGGTAGCATTCAATTCATGGTTTGACGCATCGTTTCTTGATCATCTTTTTCGTACGTCGGATGGTACCTGGCGTGAGATGTATTATTACTATGTGATGGATATACCTTCCATGGCCTGGACGTTGGGGTTCAGGGATTTATATGGTTCTCGACTGAGCCAGCAACTGGGTATTCCGGATGAACCTCACACAGCCAATGATCATACGGGGTTGACAGGAGCAAGCCTGAATGCACGGATCTACAAAGCTCTCATGGAAAAGACCAATACACATTGAACGTGCCACTGGTATATTGTCTATTCAGCAAGGCAAACCCGGATGGTGTTTAACTTTGAAGTGATATCATGACTCAGCCAAACATAAGCGTGATAGTTCCCTGCAGGAATGAAGTCAAGCACATTGGCGCTTTCCTGGATTCCGTACTTGCGCAGACAAACCCGGATGGTGGTTTTGAGGTGATTATTGCCGATGGGATGTCTGATGATGGCACACGAAAAATCCTGGACCATTATCACCGCCTCGATAAGCGCATTCGTATGATCGACAATCCCGAACTGACAACCCCTTTCGCTTTGAATCATGCTATCCGGGCTGCAAGGGGAGATATTCTTGTCAGGCTCGATGTGCATTCCGTTTTCCCCAGGGATTATATCCGGGAATCGGTCTATGTCCTCATCGAAACCGGGGCTGATGCTGTTGGCGGGCCAGTTATCGCTCGTGGCACCAATTACCTGTCAAACGCTGTGGCAATCGGCTATCAATCCCCGCTGGTTATCGGGGGATCACGTCATCACGACACGGAATATGAAGGTAAGATCGATACTGTTTTCGGCGGTTGCTGGCATAAAGAACTTTTTGATGAAGTTGGCTTGTTTGACGAAGAACTGACACGCAACCAGGATGATGAGTTCAACCTCAGGTTGAATAGAAATGGGAAAACGGTCTATCAGTCACTTCGCCTGAAGAGTTATTACTATCCACGGAATTCACTTGTCAAGCTGTTTAAACAGTACCGCCAATACGGGTACTATAAAATCCGTGTGATTCAGAAACATAAACTGCCCGCTTCTATACGTCACCTTGTTCCCGGCACGTTTGTCGGATCATCCTTATTCTTCACTTGCTCGCTACTCGTTACCAGGCTACTATCTGCAATAAAAAAGACAGGGCCTTGGCATAATCTTTACAAATTCAATAAATTGATTCTTGCCGCTGAATGGCTGGCCTATGCGTGTTTTGTTCTATATGGAAGCTTCAGCGAATCTCGCAAACATGGTTGGCGCTACCTGCCAATTCTACCCGTGATATTTGCTACTTTCCAGGTATCTTATGGGTTGGGCTTCCTTGAGGGTGTGAAAGACTTCATTGTACTCAGAAAGAAAAGACCACAGATGCAGAAAATGACACGCTGATACTCGGCTATGCTTTATTCGGTTTGCAGGGTTTTTTTTTAACACCACTGGAGTTGTATTGTGAAGATAGCGGTTTTTTCCAATGCGTTTCCCGCACGCGTGAGTACCTTTTTCTCGCGGGACATTCGCACACTGATTGATGCGGGGCACGAGGTAGACATTTACACACTTCGTCCACTCGAAGCAGACCTTTTCCGCTATGTTCCGGACTACCTTGGCCCGGAAGTTTTAAGACGAGATCGAATCTTTCATTATTCCTATCTGAAGGCAATATTTTCTTTCTTTAGACTTAACATATTTATAATGTTCAGGTTACTTTTCGAGATATTGTACATTATACCTCACAGTTTACCCTATGGGCCGGTTGCTACTGCCAAGAGCATCTATTCATTGTTGCTTGGTGCTGTTTACGCCAATAAAAACACCAATAAGTACGACATGACTATTTCTTATTGGGGTAATTACTCGGCAACCAGTTCTATCTTTTTTCACAAATTGATGAAATCATCTTCGCCTTTTGTGATGTTTCTTCATGCCGGAACAGATTTATATCGAACACCTATTATTATGGAGAAGAAACTTTTATATGCAGACAGCATTGTTACTGTCTGTAAATACAATAAATTATACTTGTCAAAAAAATTCCCCAAAGTCTATGACAAGATTAAGCATAAAATTTATCTTCATATACTTGGAATTGATATAGAAGATTTTTCCTGCTATACCGGAAAGCGGAAAGAAGACCTTATTGTAGCAGTCGGCGGGATGGACTACAACAAGGGATTTAATTACCTGATTGAAGCCATACATATTTTGAAACAACGGGGACGCTACGTCAATCTTGAATTGATCGGTGATGGTAAGGAAGGAAAAGCGCTTAGAAAACTGACTGCTGACCTTGGCATTCAGGACCGGACAACTTTTTATGGTTGGCAACCGAACGATTTTGTTCACGCCACCATGAAAAGAGCCACAATGCTGGTACATCCATCATCCATGCTGGGTGATTCGATGCCCACCGTATTGAAAGAGGCCATGTCGCTCGGTACTCCTGTTGCTGCTTCAGTTATTACCTGCATCCCGGAACTTCTGGGAAATAGCAAGTATGGACTTCTTTTCCCGCCACGTGATGCGGATGCTATTGCTGATCGTATCGAGCAGGTGCTTGATAGCCCGGAATTACGCTCAAGACTTTCGGTACTGGGACGAAAACGCATTGAGCAACTGGCTGACAGCAAAGTAAACGGAAGGCGATTTGCCAGCCATATCAATCAACTGGCAAAACTTCATATAAAACGCTTTAATCAAAACCGGCCCAGACTATTCTTTATTGGCAATCACCTGTCTCATGTACCCGGTTACCGGCAGGCCAGCGAAGAACTTATGACTCATCTGGGACGTCATGGTTACCAGGTTTACCATGCATCCACCATATCCAATCCTTATTTGCGCGCTTATGATATGGTGTACAAGCTGATCAGGTTCAAGAAAGACTATGATATCGCCTTCATTGATGTCTTCAGCTCGAAGTCATTCCTGTGGGCCGCAGTCACTTCGATGGTCCTGAGCTTCCTGAACAAGCCATATATCCATGTTCTTCATGGCGGCAATCTACCTGCCCTTGCCAAACGCAGGCCGAAGATTGTCCGCTACTTCCTTAGCCTCGCAAACACATCTGTTGCGCCATCAAACTACCTGCGTCAGCAGTTGATTCAGTACCGTGGCGATATTATTACCATCCCCAATGCGCTTGATGTGGATATGTATGAAAAAATCACGATGAAGGATAACAGGAAAAATATCGTCTACTTGCGTTCAATCATTTCGCTCTACAATGTCAAAATGGCAATACGCGCAATTGAGCGTGTCTGTATGAAGTACCCGGATACGATGCTGCATATTATCGGTCCGGTAAAAGATCCAGCCTACCAGAAAAGCCTGGAACGCGAGGTCCAGGAACGTAAGCTGGACAAGAATGTTGAATTCCTGGGTGGAATTCCATTCAAGGAAGTGCCCGCTGTTCTGAAGAAGATGGACATTTTCGTGAACCCGACGCACATTGACAATACACCGGTCAGCCTTCTGGAATCCATGGCATGCAACATCCCGGTCGTCAGTACCAATGTCGGTGGGATCAGCTACATGGTCAAACATGACCACGACTGCCTGTTGGTAAATGATAATGATGACAAGCAAATGGCCAAATACATCATTGACCTGATCGAAGATGATGAGCTATACAGGAAAATAACCCGCAACGGGCTGGATACTGTACAGAAGTGTGACTGGTCAACAGTCTTAACCCAGTGGGATGAAGTAATCTGTGCAGTTTCTTACAACATGCCGGAAAAACTCGATATCTGGTAGCCTTTGTAAAAACGGAAAATAGTTTTCCGTGAGTAGTAGTGGAATACGTGCAACTTTGTCGTGTTGCACGTTTGTCATTGACATTTTTTCAGGAAGGCGGGACAATGAGTGGTGTCCCTTTTTTTCGTGTCGAATTGAGCGAAACTGAGATTGCCGAAGTGACCGATTCGCTTCGGAACGGGTGGCTGACAACCGGCCCGAAAGTAAAACAGTTTGAAAAGAACTTTGCTGAACGCCTGGGTGTAAAACACGCCATTGCAGTGAATTCATGTACCGCTGCCATGCACCTTGCCCTGGAAGCGATCGGGATTAAGCAGGGCGATATGGTCCTGGCGCCGACACTGACTTTCGCCGCTACTGCGGAAGTTGTACGCTATTTTGGCGCCATCCCTGTCTTTGTCGACTGTGATGATACCTGGTGCATGGACCCGGAGGCTTTGGAAAAGACCATTCTGGACCTGGAAAGCGGCAAACCGACAGCCGGTCTTTCTCCTTCCCAGTATGGTCCGCTGAAAGCAGTCATTCCAATGCATTATGGCGGATATTGCTGTGACATGGATAAAATCACAGCCATTGCCGAACAGCACGATCTGACGATTGTTGAAGATGCTGCCCACGCCTTCCCCAGCAAATTCAAAACGACGAACGGTGACTGGAAAGATGCCGGCCGTTTCGGGAAAGTTGGCTGCTTCTCCTTCTATGCCAACAAGTGCATCACCACCGGCGAAGGTGGCATGGCGATAACCGACGATGATGAACTGGCAGAACGTATGCAGGTGATGTCCCTGCATGGCATGAGCCGGGATGCGTGGAAGCGATTCCAGCAAATCGGATCCTGGTATTACGAGATTATCGCACCGGGATACAAGTACAACATGACCGATCTCGCTGGCGCTTTGGGCCTTCACCAATTGGAGCGCGCGGATGAACTGCTGGCAGAAAGGCTTCGTGTGGCGACACGCTTGAACGCCGGTCTTGCTGAGTGCGCTGCTATTCATTTACCGCCTGATTCGCCGGAAACACATCAACATTCCTGGCACCTGTATGAGATTGGCCTGAACCTGGACACACTGCGTATTGACCGGGCGGCATTTATTGACGAGTTGGTAAAACGCGAAGTATTCTGTTCGGTTCATTATCTACCGCTGCACATGCATCCATACTATGTGAATACATACGGATACAAAGCTTCTGATTTCCCAAATGCTGCCGCCTGGTGGCCGAGACTGATTTCTCTACCGATCTTCCCAACCATGCGTGATGACGAGGTTGATTATGTCGTGGAAAGCGTTCAAGCTATTGCAGATGAATTCAAAGCATGAACTGACAGGTAAAGGTGTACTTGGGCTGATACTGCTAGTTCTCCTGGCACAGACGGGACTGGCGCAGGTATTTCCGCTTGACTTTGAATATTCCAAACGGACCGAGTACCTGCTGGATGCAGGCTACTTCTGGGAGGATCAGCAGCTCGAGCATCCGCTCCCGGCAAAAGGAGTACGCTGGGAATCGGAACATACAGCCTACCGTTGGATGTTGAAATCGTTCGACCGCTGGGGCAGCAAGATTGATGCGGCACGCGATAAGTCGCGTAACGGCATCGGTGTGGTTGCCATGCCCGGCCTGGGCTTCGCCTCACAATCCGGCGATGCAAAAACCTATGACGACGTCGCACTTCAGCCACGTATGCTGGTCAATTTTATCTTCCATGAAAATATCTACGGTGGCATTTATTCCCAGGCAACCAACGAAGCCGCCAGCATGCCGCATTTTACCGGAGTGGCGCGTGACCGGAGCCGTTTCGGGTTCGATACCGGTGAGTTTGACCAGGCTTACCTGGGGATAAAAGGCGATTGGTACCAGGTGGAGTACGGGCGCAACCGTAATATCTGGGGACCGCTCACCGAGAATAACCTGGTCCTCTCCGCCAATCAGCCGTCCTACGAAAGACTATCGGTAACCCTTTCCTTCTGGAAGATGAAAGCTCGTTACTTCTACGGTTTCCTGGAAGCCTATGAAGAACCGGGCACCCAAAATGTGTTCCAGCGGTATATCTCCGGACGTATGCTGGAATATTCCAACGGGAAGAACTTCCTGCTTGGGTTGGGTGAAATCACGATTCTGTCAGGAATCGACCGTCCGCTTGATTTGGCCTTCCTCAATCCCATTGCCCTGCACCTTGAAACGGACCAGAATAACCGTTCCAATGCGACTTCCGCCGATTTCAACAATGCTGTCTGGGTATCCTACCTGGACTGGTATGCATTCAACCAGCTCCGTATCAGCACCACCCTTTTAATGGATGAATTCCAGCTTGACGATGAGGATCGTGAAGAGGGCCGTCCGGACAACATGGCATACCTGGGACGGCTGGCCTGGACACCGCAATTCGCTCGCTCGCGCTGGATGGGCGTGACCCTGTTCAGCGAATATCTCCGGATCAACACCTATACCCTCCAGCATTTTGTCGGCACCAATAATTTTGTGTCCCGTGGTGAACTGCTGTTCCACCCCATCGGCAACGATGCGGACCGGTACGAAGTGGGTGGCCGCATGGTATTCGGCTGGCCCATGATCCTTGAGGCAGCGTACGGTTCGTACAGGTGGGGCGAGAATTCCATTATCAACGATCCGTATTCCGATTTTGCCGATTCGTTTATTGATCAGCCTTTCCCGTCCGGACGTTACCACGAGAATACGTATTTACGGCTTGACATTTCCGCGGAACCTTTACCGGGCCTGCAGCTTGGCTTGGAAACACATATGGATCTGGACAGCAACACCGATGGAACCTTCAACAGCGACCTTGAAACCTATACGGCTTACCTGCGATACCAGATTCCCCTGGTTTTCGGAGGAGGTCAATGACGCCAGCAGACCATCCGGGATCCAACCACAACCGTCTGGTATATGTTGTCGGGAACCTCGATGATGGCGGCATAGAACGTCAGTTAAACCATATCCTGTCCCACGTGGACATTGACCGGTATAAGCCCCTGGTGGTCTCTTTCACCCATAAGGAAGATTCACCCTGGATGCCGGTCTGGCGTGAGCTTGGTGTCGATGTGATCCCGATTCCGGCCGGGTTGAATTCTTGGGGGAAAGTCCGGATGCTTCGACGTCTGCTGACAACTGCACGCCCCGAGATTGTCCATTCCATGGCATTCTACACCAACTTTCCAACCTGGTTGGCAGCGCGAAGCATACCTGCGCTGGTAACCGGCAGCATTCGCAGCGACTGGAACGCCATGATCCGCGCCAATGGTCGGCTTCTTTCCGGATTATGCGTACGCTATCCCGGTACAATCCTCGCCAACAGCGCCGATACAGCCGCACGCCTGCAACAGATTCATGGTCCCTTTGCGCCGAAACAGGTTGAGTTTGTTCCCAACGCAGTTGATGTGGACCGCTCTCGCCCAGCGCCTGCATGGCCGCAGGATGATGCCTTCACGATTATTGGAATCGGCAGATTGAACCCGGAAAAGGATTGGGATCTCGCTTTTAGAAGCTTGTCACATTTTGCTAAACAGTACAAGAATCCCTGGCGCTTTCTGCTGTGCGGACGTGGTGTGGAAGAAGCACGGCTGAGGACACTGGCACAGGACCTGGCTATACAGGACAACGTGGAATTCCTGGGCTTTCAGGATGATATCCCGGCGGTGCTGGCACGATCCCACGTTTTCCTGCTGACTTCTCACTACGAAGGCACGCCCAACGCGCTGCTTGAAGCCATGATCGCTGCACGGCCTTCCGTATGCGCCCGGGTCGGCGACATTGCCAGGTTGGTGGAAGATGGCAAGAGCGGATCGCTGATCGGCACACGTAATCCGGCACATTACGCGTCAGTTCTGCTCCAACTGGCCCGTAACATGGATGATGCCCGCGCCATGGGACAGAATGCCTACCGGCGGATTCTGCAGGAACCCTCACCGTCAGAATTGGTAGAAAACCAGTTCCGTGTCTGGCGTGCTATGGGATTCAGGGGATAAGCTGTGCCATCCGTATTCATATTGTATTTGATGTCTATCCTTTCAGTGTCACCCTGTAGGAAGAATCCTTCCTGCCACAAACAGCAAACGCCCCGGTTTCAGGGTACCGGGGCATTCGTTTGTCCAGAGTCCGTCTTGCAGACGTTTACATCTTTATGTTGAACCGACTCACGATTTTCAGCGTTTGTCAATGCCTGCCTGTCATCCACCGAAGATGACACCGACACGATAGAATACATTACTGGCAGACACGTCAGGGCCACCGCCCTTGATCTCTGTATCGTTGAAATACCAGTCTTTGCCTTCTCCTACCGCTGTCAGATTGTATCCTACTGATGCGGTGAATCCCATCCAGTCAAGCGCCTTGATACGTGCACTGACATAAGGCTGGAACAGGAAGAAGCCCTGGTCAATCTCGGTCTCCGTGTTCTCGGCATCATAGGCCACAGGGTCATCCCAATAGGGACGGCTCAGGTCATCCCATGTGTAAATGCCTGTATCCTGTATCATCCGTACATACAGGCCGCCACCACCGACCAGCGCCCCCGCGCCGATATTCACCGGCCCCAGCATCAGGGGAGCGTATTCAAACATGAAACCACCGCCGCCGAAGCCGACGCCAAGCTCACGGTTGTACGAGTCGCCATTGGTATCGACATATACTCCGGTTGAGCGCGTATAACCACCGAAACCACCACCGCCGATGTACCAGCCACGACCCACATACCCCATGCCGAAGCCGCCGAAGGTAACCATGCCACCGTCAAGACGCTCCACACCCATCTGGTCAGCCAGTTTATCCAGGTCATCCGAGCTGAACATCTGGTAGCTTACAATGAAGCCGCCCATGCCATGAAAACGGTCGTAATGCCGTTCCTTCTTGTCTTTTCCCCAACGATGCCATTCATACGCATCATCATCTTCATCCTCTTCCTCGTCATCCATGGAAACGGATGAAAAGTCTTCAGAAGCGCCCGATGCGACCTTCTTGATGGCTTCACGTACCTTTTCAACCGGGCCATCCATCATCGGTCCGGATTGGGCCCGAAACGCGATCGGCTGGTCGCCCGAAAGGTCTATACCAGTCGCGGTACTACCTATCGCTACCACCGGCACCAGGAATGCGGGGATAAAAAGCAGGAACAGCCAGAAATTTTTACGGTTGTGCATGAGATCCTCCAATTGTACACATGGCTCCGCTGCAATCATGTTTCGCAACCCATGTGCCAATTGACTTCTCAGACTGATTGCACATTCCGTAGAGCATTACCATTTAATATTTATAGAATTATTATATTTTCCTTACCAGATTGCAATTCCGTTATTGTGTGATTTCTAACACACTTGCAGGAGGGTGTTGTTCAAAATCACAGGGGGAAGAAGTAAAAAAGTAAAGAAGGTAGATTGTTGCCCCGGACACCTGTGCGCCAACCGGCGTATGCCTGTCCATCCGGAAATCTAACAGGAATTCATGAACAGAATTCTGAACAACCTCAAACAGACTGACCTGATAGCTATCCCCAACTACCTTTTATGACTTTCCTACCTAACAGCCAGATCTGATTGCCCGACTGATCAGCCAACTTGACGGAACAGACCGACCTGATACCCGACTGAACAGCCAGACACCGGGGTACTCCGAAGGAGTACAATAAGTGAGCCCGGGGTACGCGCTGTCTTTTTAGCGCGCACCCCGGGTAGAAAGACACCTCTTTTTCAACCCCGAAGCGGGTTGGATAAAGCAATAATCCAAAATTGGAAGTATTTTCTCAACACAATTCACAATATCGCGAATCGACAGCAAACAGGATTAATCTTTGTATTATCATAAATATACAGCACAAGCCATTAGGCAACTCGCTGCCGGAGTTGGCAAAGTGAACGCATCCTTTTCCTACCGTGAGCGCCAAACAGACGGCGCTGGACGGTGGGCTAATTCAGAGAACCACTTCCGTGGTTCTTGCCCTTTCCGTTCTATCAAATATCACATTTGTAAATGCCATTAGTGAAATACTCGAATACCATAACGTGAAAACTGCCGAGATCATTGGTTCACATATCCGAATTCGCTTCTCTTCTCAGCCCGTATTGATCGACAAAACGAAAAGCAGTAGCGCGTCCGATGTCAAGTTTTTTCGCGGCAAGCGATGTGTTGCCATCACACACCTCCCAGGCCCTTCTGAATACCCGCTCCTTAACCTCTTCCAATGGGAGGATATCGTCGGGATTATTAAAAAGAGGCACCAGCGCAGGGTCGCTGTTCCTCAAGACAAACTCCTGGGCGGTAGCTCGTGAAAGGGGCTCTTCTTCCGCATAGTCAACATCATCACTGACCTCAACCCCGCCGATCTCGGGTGGTAGATCAGATGGCATGATCAGATCCTGCTCAGCCAGCACTATTGCACGCGCGATCACATTTTCCAACTGGCGAACATTGCCCTGCCAGTCATAGTGTATCAGCCGGATCATGGCATCTTTATCAATACCGGATAGCGTACTGTTTCCCAATGATGACCGATGCTTATCAATGAAGTGATTGATGAGGATGGGAATATCTTCCCGTCGGTCGCGCAGGGGCGGAAGATCAACCTGAAACGTGTTGATACGGTAGAACAAATCCTCACGAAAACTGCCGGCGGCTACCATATCCGGCAACTCCTGTTTGGTAGCAGCGATAACCCGGACATTCACCGGTATTGTGTGTGTGCCGCCGACTCGCTCGATTTCACGTTCCTGCAAAACCCGTAGAAGTTTGGCCTGAACCGGGAGCGCCAGTTCCCCGATTTCGTCCAGGAAGATGGTCCCTTCATCCGCCTGCTCAAATTTCCCGATTTTCCGTGCTACTGCACCGGTAAACGAACCTTTCTCATGGCCGAACAGTTCTGATTCTACCAGTTCCTTGGGAATGGCCGCACAATTGACAACGACAAACGGTTTGGATGAACGCAGGCCATATTGGTGGATGGCGCGGGCAACCAGTTCTTTTCCAGTCCCCGACTCACCAAGCACCAGCACTGTGATATCGTTACGAAGGGTTTTTTCGAGAAGTGCGAAGACACGTTTCATCGCAGGGGAACGTCCGATCATCCGGTCAAAAGCATTGGCCTGACGTACTTGTTCACGCAAACGTGAGAGTTCCAGCGACATGGCCCGGCGTTCCAGGGCGTTCCGTAGCAGGATCTCCAGGTCCGCCCGTTGTAATGGTTTCACAACATAGTCAAACGCCCCGAGTTTCATCACCCGGATGGCGACATCCACCTTCTCCTGGGCGCTGGCGATGATCACCGGAATCTCGGCATCCATCACCGACAGGCGTTTCAGGGTCTCCTCGCCCCCGATCCCCGGCATCATCAAATCCAGGAGAACGCACCCCGGCTTTAACCCGGCGCTGATGCTTTCCAACAAGTCTTCCCCGGACTGGAAGGATTCGGTCTCGTATCCCAACCGTGCGATATGGTGCTCAAGCAGGCGAATCTGGGCTGGATCATCGTCCGTAATAACTACCGGACCCGGTGCATCATGGCGTGCAGGCACATCTGTCATTAACGCTCCCTGGTTGGCTAATGATATCATACAAAGAATGATCCCAAAATGAAACTCATGCACTCCTATGTAACAGGACATAAAGGGCATATGGGTGTGATCTTTGAGTTTCTTGTCATGCTTCCACTCTGCTTTCGGTACCGTCGATAGCTGCGCCTCTCTTTGTTGTAACTAACTCGCCCTTATCCTTGTCACAGGAGTAAGACACTTTTCATTCAGGGATGGAGGAATCCATGAAGACGGCGAAACACTGGCTTGTATTGCTGGTATTACTTTCTTTACCTGTTGTATTGCTGGCGGCGCCTGAGCCACAAATTTCCTGGGAACAGGATGGTGACGACTGGAAAGCGGTTATCGAATACACGTTCGAGCCACAGGCTGGACAGCTATTCAAGATTGAACACTTCCTTGGCAGTATGACCATTGAAGCCGGTGATCCATTGCTGACGATCGCTTTCCACGCAAATGATGTGGATTTCGCCGAAGCAGAAGCGCTTCTGGAGAAAGAAATACCTGAGCTCACCCGGGATGACGCTGGATACCTGTTGCGTGGTGAATCACAGAATTCAAAGGGTGAATGGAGTTTCGATCTCGAGGTCTTTTTGCCTGCGAAACAAAGTGTGCATGCGTCTACTGCGGCCGGTGGTGTTGAACTCGACGGTCTTACCGGTGAATTTTCCATTTCCACAGGCGCAGGTTCTATTAATTTTGAAAACATCACCGGCGACATCGAAGCATCGACGGGTGGCGGGTCCATCGAAGGCGATCATGTCAACGGCAACCTGGATCTCTCGACCGGTGGCGGCGGAATCGAGCTGTCGCATGTTACCGGCAGCCTGGTGGATGCATCAACCGGGGGTGGCGGCAGCGAGATGACTCACAGCGCCTGCGACAGAATTGATCTCAGCACCGGCGGCGGCGCGTTATACCTTGAGGAAGTCGTTGCCACAGTAAAAGTCGATGTCAGCACCGGCGGCGGAGATATCAATATCAGGGGATGTAAGGGCGTCTTTGAAGCTTCCACCGGAGCAGGAGCAATTGATGTCGAATCCCATACCGGCAAACTGGACATCAGCACTGGCGCCGGGAGAGTTGACGTGGATGAAAGCATATGCAGCCTTGTCGCCAGCACAGGGATGGGATCGCTGGATGTGGAGTTGCTCGGTTTCGATGACATTGAGAATCCCATCATTGAACTAAGCTCGGGGATGGGCAGTGTTACCCTGGCGTTACCAGGTGATGGCGGGTATGATTTTGACCTCAGCACGGGTAGCTCAGGAAAAATCAGTTCCGAATTTGCCATTGATATCAATAAGGATAAAAGCCATGGTTCAGGCTCGGTTAATGGCGGTGGTGTAGATGTGGAAGTGACCACGCAAGGAAAAATCAAAGTCAAGAAAATCTGATCACGGCTCTGGTTCTACGGAAATCCATACGGGCGCTCATCAAGGGGCGCCCGTTTTTTGCGATAGTAATAACAGGCGCCTTTTAGCGGACCTGCTGCCTGGATCATGTTGCGGAAGGACCGCACAACGTGGTCCAGCAAGGGTTCTCTACGAAAGGAGGCGCTTATGACCGGTGCCATAGCTGGCCTGGGAAATGCGTTGGATGTGCAGAAGGCAACGGCGGATGGGCTTTACCAGAATGTCGAGCCTGGCAATGCGCAGGGACAGTCAAGCTCGCTGATGAGTGGACCGGATACGGTACAGATCAGTGACCAGGGACGAGCCGCGCTCAACGCAAGCATTCCGGCTGTTGAAGAATAAAAGGCTTCAACAACGGAGAGTTTTTACCGGACCTCGAGGTCCGGTATTTTTATGTCTGAAAGATGCCGCGCTGTTTCGTCTGTGGAGAAGTGTCTATAGCCAACAAAGAAATGATGATGGATGAAAGGATTATTGTTGCCTGTCGATCGTCTCATTGAACCGGCAATCCGGGATGACAGGTTGGCTGCGAAAAATGGGACTGCTACCTTTTCATCTTTGTCAAATCAGGATTTTAATCTAGAGTTTCCGAAAAAGTAGCTGTACCGGATTTTTCGCCTGCTATAGTGCAATATTTACCGAAAATCCTGGGACAGCTACCTTTTCTGCCGTTTTTATTTGAAGATCAGTATTCTTTGGTCAACCAGTTTCTTTCTGATCTTGTGTTCTGGTAATGTCTTTGGCGGAAAAGTGTAGCAGTCCCGATTTTCCTGCGGACACTTTCGGGTAGTTTGATCCCTCTCTAATCATGAATATCTAAGATACCACAACTACTTTCGCACGTTTTTTCCTGCGCCACGCCAGGATACGATTAATCGCGAATCCGATCACGACAACCAGCAGAATAGCGCCCAACACCGGCGCTACAATCGCAACCACCGACATCACTCCGGCCAGCCCCACTTCGACAAGAGAAACAAGCGGATTCGCCAGTCCTCCAGTTGTCCCGGTAGAGATCGCCCGTACCGCGACAGTCGATCCCTGCACCAGCCCGGCTGCCGATCCACCACCGATGACCGCGAGACTCCATTTGAGTAACGGCGTCATCTCACCCGCGGCCGCCGCAGTAACCAGAACACCGGCAATGATGGCTGTCGGTGTGGAAATGGTGTCCAGCATGTTATCGACCCACGGGATAAAGTAGGCCAGAATTTCAAACAAACTTGCCACACCGAAAGCGATGATCGCCAGCCAGCTCCCCATCCACAAGAACCCGTCCGACAGATGCAGCATGCCCGCTTTTACCGCCAACCCCATGAGAAATGGCGGTAACAGAATCCTGAATCCGCATGCCGCCGAAAGCCCCAATCCTATGATCACGCCAAGGATTGCCTGCCAAAGATCTATCTCCATCCTAACCTCAGCTCATGAAATGTGCTCACCGTATAAATGTTAATTTCTTTACAGTCGTAAATCCAGACGTTGTGTTCACCTTCATGAAATAAATACCGGACGCGACATCCGGCTTCCAGACCAGTTCATGATACCCCGCAGCCAGACGTCCCTGTTCCAGCCTGGTCACATGTCTGCCCAGCACATCAAACACATCCACAGATACATTATCTGCAACCGGCATTGCCAGGGTTATTCGGGTTTCCGGGTTAAACGGGTTCGGGTAAGGCCCGAGAACCTGCCACTGTTCCGGGATGGTTACATGATTTTCCTCATCCTCGATGCCGGAAGGGTTATAGATATGGATATCATCAATATGGAACCCGGTTCCGGTTCCATCCTCATAATACACGGTTGTACGTAGTTGCAATTTGGCCAGCATATTCTCCCGGTTGACCTGAAGATATCGATCCCGATTTACCCATCCGTTCGAAAAGCCATTCATATTGGATATTACTATCGTATCCTGACCAACACGAATCAGTTTGAGCAGGACGAATCCGCCCTGGATTGCGTAATTCGCCCAGTATTCAATCCTATCTCCCGGATTGACACGGAAAGTATCCGAAACCGCTTCTTCATAGGCGCCACCGGTATACCACATTCCGGATTGATCTCCCCAGCGAAGACTACGGTTCCCAGAGATGGCACGCACGGAACTGATATGCCAATCCCCTTCCAGATACCAGTGCATATCAGCATCATGGCCAAACGGTTCATAATAGATTCCGTCATCAATTCCCAGCTCAAGAACTTCGTGGCCGGACACTTCCCCATCAATTGAAATCGTTAAGGGCATCTGCAGCAGTGTTGGCATCGGGGCGGCATCGGTTATCTCGATGTCAAACATGGGAGAAAACGGGAGTGACTGGCCTTGGGGAACCGCATCAATGGTCGCTGTTCCACTGTGTACCAGCGCCCAGTCGTTATGGCTACCCAGTGATGCGGTCACCCTACCGGCATCATTGCGTCCGGAATTACGCATATTGAGGGCAACCTGCACATCTTCGCCGGCCTGGACACGTCCATTTCCATTCCCGCCGGGAGGATCATCATAGAGGCAGGTTTCAGCGAGCTTTAAGGACGGCGCATAGGCTTCAAACGAAAAAGCCTGTCGTGTGTACACAGAATCGTCATCAGAAATCTGTATGCTGACACGAACCCAGTCGCCGTCGGAAATGTGATCATCAACCTTGAACCGAACCACTTGATCAAGGTAAACCGATTCACCGGCCTCCAGAGCTGGAATGGAAACAAGGCTATCCAGCAACAAGACATGCTCCCCGCTGGTTGAAGCGGTCAGCTCAAGTTCGCCGGAGGCAACTGCGCCATAATTCTTCACACGCATTCTGACAGCCAGGGTATCGCCATTGTCGGCATTACCATCACCATCTCCACCGCTGCCATAGCTTCCATCATCAAAGATCCGGTAGTCCAGCATCCGTACCGCGAAACCGTCAGGAGTTGCCCCTGTAGCGAAACGGTATGCTGTTCCCGGTCCAAACGGCAGCACAGCATCTGGTCCGTCGTTGTAGTAACGCAACTGGAGACAGGCATCGCCAGCACGGTTTCTGATTCCTACGGTCGCACCGTTCTCATCCATGATCCCGTCCTGAACCGCCAGGTAGTAAAAATCGATGATTCCATCTCCTGACGACGTCGGGTAGGACTGCGGGTTGTAAAGCACTGCCTGCAGCGATACCAGGTGGTCCTGACCACTTGCCCCCTCCTGGTTCAACCCTGACCACTCAATGATATAGCGATCCCCTTCTTCATCGTAGGCTACGCAAATATCACCGGAAGTTCTGTTTAGATCATCCCATAACGGCGCTATCATATTCGGTGGCGTCATCCCTTCATCCAACGGCCAGTTCAGATAGTAAACCTGGTCCGTTTCTCCCATGACCAGCCAGCCATTGCTGCAAATTGTGACCTGGTTATACGTTTCACCGTAATACGTGAAGTCGAATGGTAATTGTCTCAAAGTGGAAGCATCCTGTTCCCGACCGAAATCCTGTAAAGCAAGGGACACTCCACAACCTCCCTCATAGGGGTTGATTTCAAACCAGTCAAACAGGGGCGCATGCCAATAACATGTGTCCGTATTATCAAAAGCGCGATATCCGTAGCTATCCGGACCATAAGGGTCATTCAACTGTTGAGCGCCCGTTATAATCTTGATTTCTCCGGAAACTTCATATTCCGGCTGGCCGGTAAACTCCCAAGCAAGAGTGTACCTGTCACCGGGATACGATGCTGGGTCCACTGAGACAATAAGTTGATCGGAAAATACAATACTGTCACCCGGCGCGAGCATCTGGGGGAGTTGTACTTCACTGCTGAGCAGATTTACCCCTGGCGACTCAATGGTGAATTCAAAAGTTCCGTCTACTGTCCTGTGACCATTATTATAATAGATCAACGGTAGCGCTACGGCGTCACCCGGTCGCCCAACTATCAGGCTGTCATCATACGTTTCCACACATGGGGCCTGGATGACGACGGGCAACCTGACCTGCACCATTTCACCGCCAGCGAGCACCAGCAGCGTCAATCCCGGATCATAACCATCAAGCATGGTAGAGGGTATCGAGATGGTAAATTCCAGTGGATCAACTGGGTCATCGAGATCGAACTGCCATTGATCGTTTCCTGTGATTTCGATAGATGGGTCCATGACCTGCAACACAGCAGAGGCAATTCCTGAAGCAGAACCCACCGAACTTAGATAGGCTGTCATGGTAACCATCTCGCCAGCATAAACCGGGCTTTCGGAAGTCAGATCATCCAGGGAAATGGCAAGCTCGGGAACATCAATCATCACACTGTCTTCAACCGCGATACCATTCCGGATAACGGCAGTCACCTTCAGTTGTGAGGCTACGGATGTCCAATCGGACACATCAAACCAGGCAAACCCATCTGCAGCAGAAAGCATTGAACTGCTTGTTCCGTTTTCACCAAATACAGTCACCCGTGCGTTTTCAACAGGCTGTTGATTCGGCAGGGTCACTCTTGTTGCGAGTGTCTGCGTATTTATTCCAAGCGTATCCGGCAGGGTAAGCTGGAGGGAAATGGCGCACCCGGTTCTGATCATCACCCCTGGATCACCGAGAAGGTTGTAACAATCAAAATAGAAACGCGCCGAATTGGTCGAATAGCCTGGATCACGGCTTCCCGGAAAGTTATTCCAGATGTTCATTTTTCCGCGCAGCATGGCCGCGCCCATTGTCTGAACGCCTTCCCAAAGCACACCGGTGAAAATTCCCCTGACATTGCAGTTATTCCAACGGGTGTGGGTGTCTATTTCCGTTGGTCCGATGAAGCCAACCGCACCCGTCGGAGTAGAAACCGTGCCCATCCTGGTCATGGCTTCCCCAAGACAGGGATCGGTGTCATCATCAAAACGTCCGCAACCACACACGATGCCCGTGACAAACGGGGTCATGCCATCATTGGTCAATCCGGACAAATCTTCAACATGAAAATTCGGCTCGGTCCATCCGGTTGTGGATCCGAAGCCACGATAGGAGACCCAGCCTCGTCCCTGGTTTATTGAGTTAATGATTGGGGCCGCAGCGGAAGTGGGCGGCGCCCAGAAAGAATCAACCTGCGTATAGCCATTTTCAAGCATTTGTTGACGCAGCCAGGTCGTGGTATAGCCAACCGAATTGTAATTATTGTCGCAAATGACCACACCCTTTTCCGTCCAGGTGGGATCATCATGCAAATAGACACCCTTCTCATAATCCATGGATTTGCCGGACAAAACCAGCAATTGAGACAGGTTGACAACAGACCAGCGACCCACAAGCATTTCCGGAAATTCATCATTCCCGTCAATGGTTACATAATGATGATCGGTAATGATATCACCGTAATACAGTGTTTCAACATAATCGCCGGGGATGGTTGAAGGCCCCAGGTGCGGGTCACCGACAAGCAACAGGTATTCCGGGCGAGGTTCGGTATCATGGTAAAGTGTTTCAATCTGGCTTCTTAAAGAGCTGAAGGTTGGTGATGCGCCCGTTTCGATGATATGGAGAGGAAAACCGCATTGTCGCTTCCAGTCCAGCCACCCCTGCATCTGCTCAAGGTATGCTGCTCCGCCGACAATGATGTATCCGCCGGATTCTGTCGCCACGCCCAGCTCATCCAGTTCATCTTCATCCAGGAAAGAACGGTACAAGGGAAGAAATGCCGGGGATACAGTTCCATTGACCTGTATATGGTTGTTTCGACGCACTGCGATCCTGATTTCTTCCACCGGGAACCAGGAATTTCCCTGCCTTTGGTAGGGACGTACCTGGAGGGGAACAGCATGAATATCACGGAAGACAACCGGATCACCCGCCTCGACCATGGCCCCAGCCTGTTCCTGTTCGATCAGGGCGGCTACAGCATGAGGTACAGGTGTATTCGAAACACGTTGTGCTATAATGGAATAGTCAATCTCCGAACAGAACGGGATCAGGATCTGGCGGCCGGGCAAAGAAATTTCTGCTGACTCATCAAGACTTGTATTGGCTTCAATGGCAGTTTTCCAGAGGACGATTTCTTCTGGTGACCAGTGAAAAATGACGTCCCACTGGTTGGCGGCAATACGCACTTTTTCAAGTCGCCCCGGTTCCTCCAGGCTGAAATCGCGGGTAGAGTCTGAACCGAACGCGGCAAAAGCGCATACGATTCCTGTAAGCAGCAGCGTGAGCCGGTACCGATGCATGCCAAACCTCCTGAGAATCCAGCCTGGATGACCAACCGGGAAGGCATCAGGACCGGATCGGGTGTGGTAGTATTTTTGTAAAATACAGTAGATAATAGTATTACGCCAGCTTGAACGAAAGATTTGTACAACGAACGGGAATAGTGATATGTTCGAAATCCCGTTTGGGGGCTGGATTTATTACTCATTTTTGTGATTAGCATCACAATTCGCAGTCTCTCATGCGATAACATAAGCAACAGCGATTTCTATTTTTACTATCCCTTCTCTTGCCTTTTTCGCTTTCATGGCAGAACTTTTCAGCTACACTCGACCAGGCGTTTATTCTTTGTTCTTTTACAACCGTTTTAACGAGGGAGGGAGTACTATGCGAGGAGTACGATTTGTCATACTGGGGGCTCTGCTTCTCGGATTTCTGTTCAGCTTATCTGCTGTCGCCGGAGATCCTGAACCAGAAGTAGTATTCAGTGTCGCATCCAAAAAAATCGAACACGTGTACCTGATCGGTGAGAATGACAAACTCACCCTGGTGCGCTCAGAGGATTATGTATGGGTGTATGAAACTGACAGTGGGAAAAAGCTCTGGGATAAAGAGCTCGAAGAACCGGTATACGGCAATGAAGAAGTGCAGGATGGCCTGTATACATACACAACCAAAAAAGATAAGATGTTTGCCTATGACCTGATGACGGGCGAGTTGAAATGGCAAAAAGAGCTTGAATACAAAATCAAGGATTATTATGACCGGATAGACTTTGAAGGAATCTTTGTCCTTGAGTTCAAGAAAGTCTGGGCCGGGTACAATGCGAACACCGGCGAAAAAATCTGGGAAATTGAAGCGCCTGATCTGTGGGACAAGTACATCGAAGCAGGTGTGCCCACGATCCATTACTGGGATTACGATATCGGCGGAAGAATCCTCGCCATCGGAAAGAAACAATCCATCCTTATTGATGTCACCAATGGACAAATCCTTGGCGCCTACGACATCAAATTCTCAGACAAAAACAACACACCCACAGGCAACATCAGCAAAATCGGAATTGCCCTGTTCGGTAAAAACCAGACCATGGCTTTCAATTTACAGACCGGCGCTGTCATGTGGAATATCGAGGAAGAGCTCGATCCGGGCGAAGAACTCGATCCACTGGAATACAAAGGCAAGCATTATATCCTGCTTGGCCTGAAAAAAACACTGAGACTTTTTGACCTCGATGAAGGTAAAGAAGTCTGGCAAACGGGTGAAGAATTTGTGATCTGGCCCAGCGATGTGATGGCCTATGATAACGGCATTCTGGTCGTCATTGGTGTGAAGAACCATAACCCGATGCGTGAAGAAACCTGGAACTGGGGACCGGGTGGTTCTCATGTCCTGGCTTACGGCATGGACTTCTTGACAGGCGAGATTAAGTATACCACCCGCCTTGCCTACTACACCACCCCCGGTGTCTACTTCAAAATCCCGCTGGTTGGCCTGGAAGTGAAAAACCGTTACGATGTTACTGAAGTGTACTGGGATTGTCCTTACGGCGTTCTTATTTACACCTATGGTCTGATGGGACGCAAAATCCAGGATGAAACCGGGATCAAGGTCCAGTGGAAAGAGCCGGGCGGTGAAGGCTTTATCCTGATGGACCCGATGACCGGCGACGTCAAGTGGCGCACCAATGACTGGGTGTTGTGGGAGAATTGGAACGAATACATCCCCAAGGCCAACTGGCGTAAGCCGGTTCCCGCTTCCACAGCGTCTCTGTTCCAATGGTATACGCCTGAACCGATTTTCGATGGTTGGGATTACGTATACCAGAACGCCAACAACCGTATGATCAAGCTCGACCTGAAAACCGGTAAAAATGTCTGGGAAAGCCCCGAGTACGGCTTGATGACGGCCACACGTATCGACAACGGACGCATCTTTGGTGAGATCGGGATCGGCGACTGGTGGCCGACACATGACGCAGGAAGGATGGAATCGAATGATAATCATACCATGACCAAGGAGATCGGGTATTTCATTCTGGATGAAGCGACAGGGCAACAAATCTGGATGGAAGAACCCAAGAAGAAGCAGCTTCCCTTCAATGTCATGCAGGAAGTATACTTCCGTAATGCCGGGAAAATCCTTGGCCTTGACGGTGAAACCATCCGTATGCTGGACATTAAAAACGGGGATTATGTCTGGACCAAGGAGCTGAAGAAGCTGGTCGGCCCGATCTCGGCAAAAGAAGGCGTTCCTTACATCCTTACAAGCTCTTCATCCGTATACCAGGGCAATTGGGGAGGTTACTCGCATTATTCTGTCACCAAGGAATACGCTCCTCCAACCATGGAACTGGGTATCCGCATGCTGGATGATAACGATTTCCTGGTCCTCGGCCCGAAAAAGGTCATCAAGATGAATATCGCCGGGGACACTATTTGGGAAACAGAGTGGGATTGGAACACCAAGAAGATCCAGTACAAACCGGTGATCACCCAACGCGGCTTGTTGTACCAGTACAAGAAATGGATGACCTACATTTCGCTGGAAGATGGTTCCGTCATCTGGAAGAGCAAAGAACGCAACGCGAAAGACACCAACATCTTCTTCAATTCAGCAGGCGACAGGATGTTCCTGTGGGATAAGAAGGGTGTTGATGTGTACAAGCTGTAAGCTCATGGTGACAGTAGTCCCATTCTGTCGAAAGCGGGATCCATGTCATCCCCGGTGAAAGTAGGAAATATGTCATCCCCGGTGAAAACGGGATCCATGTCATCCCCGGTGAAAGCAGGGATCCATGTCATCCCCGGTGAAAGCAGGGATCCATGTCATCCCCGGTGAAAGCAGGGATCCATGTCATCCCCGGTGAAAGCAGGGATCCATGTCATCCCCGGTGAAAGCAGGGATCCATGTCATCCTCGGTAAAAGTAGGAAATATGTCATCCCCGGCCCCGAACGGGGATCTCGAGGTCAAGCTGCATTCGATTTAACAACACAAACCCGGGGTTGGTCATTTTGACCGATCCCGGGTTTTCCCTGTCTTGTTGTCCCTGAAAATGATTGAATACACTTCAGTCACGTTCAACTTTCCTCACATACAGGCTGTCTTTTCAATTCCAGAACAGTGTCACCTGACAGACACACGATTTTATCCTCAGGCTGAATAGGGGTCGCTTTTTCACAATCGACAGGCGCTACGATTGCGCCGGGCCGTATAACAAAAAGTGGCAACAGTTCAGGTTGATTCTTCACATACTCACGCCCGTTGGTTTTCTCTTCTACCTGCGTGACGATAACATCCACGCCATGGTCAATCAGACGCTCCAGGTTATCGCCATTACCCTGGGGACAGAACAGGATTCGGCCACGTAACATGCGGGACACACGTTCTTTCGGCTTCAGTCCTTCTTCTCTATGCGATACGGGAGGAAGCTGGTATACCGCCTGCCGTCCCAGTGATTCCGACAGGTGCAAGGCAGCCAACGAATTCACTTCATCATTGGTCGTCATCGCCGCCGCCATGCCTATCCCATCCAGGTCCAGCTCTTCCACCTTGTTCTCAGCAAGGATATTGATATGTGTAGCAGCCAATCCCTCTTCACGTGCCAGCTCAACATGACGCTCGTTGTTATCCACAACCAGCACACGTCCCCCTGCTTCCTGTATCGCCAGCGCGATCTTGCGTGTCCATCCCTGGGCGCCAACGATCACGATACCGTGCGGGTCAGGTGCACCCACACCCAACAGCTTCGCCAGTGGCCGCGCGGTTAATCCATAAACGACGACTGTGGCGGTAATAACCAGAAACGTAAGCGAAATCAACTTCTCCGCCTCGGTGATCCCGTTGTTCACCAACGCCAGCCCAAATGCGGAAATAACGGCCGCCGATACAATACCTCGCGGCGCCATCCAACCAATGAACAACCGTTCCTTCCAGTTGAGTTGCGATCCGACTGTCGATGCAAACGCCACCACCGGGCGTATCACCAAAATCAACGCCAGCACAAACCAGAGCGCCGGCCAGGTCAGTTCCTGTATATCCTCCATGGTGACACGAGCGGCAAGGATAATAAAGAGTGTGGAAATCAGCAGGAGACGAAGGTTTTCTTTGAACTCGACAATGTGACGGACCTGGTGACGTTTCTGGTTGGCCATGATGACGCCCATCACCGTAACCGCCAGCAAACCAGCCTCATGCTGCACCATGTTCGCAACGATAAGCGTCCCCACAACCAATCCCAGGGAAATTGGATTCTGCAGGAAATCAGGGACAAGGTCATGCTCCATCAGGTAATAGAGAGTCGCCGCAGAAATCGCCCCGACAATGCCACCTACTCCAAGTGTTTTCAGTAACCCCAGCGCCATCTCCAGGATATTGCCGCTGACATTGCCCGCGAGGATCTGCTCAAACACAAGGACTGCCAGCATCGCACCTACCGGATCATCGAGAATGCCTTCCCATTTGATGATTGAGCCGATATCACGTTTGGGACGAACAAAACGGAGCAATGGCCCGATAACCGTGGGGCCGGTCACGGTTAACACCGCTCCCAACAACACCGATAACTGCAAACCGATATCAAGCAACAGGTAAGCAGCCACCGTGCCAAGAACCCACTGCACCAATACGCCAATAGTGATCAGGTTCCGCACAACTCCACTATGCGTTTTTATTTCACTGAATCGCAGGCTCAAGCCGCCTTCGTAGAGGATCACCGCTACGGATACCGTCACAAAGGGAAAGAGCAGTTCTCCGAACAGGCTGTCCGGGTCCAACCAACCCGTCAACGGTCCCGCAACCAGCCCGAAACCGAGCAGCAACAGGATGGAGGGGAGGTTGAATTTCCACGCGATCCATTGCGCTGCCAACCCGAACAACAGAATCGCCGCTATCATGTATAAGTGATGTTCGCTCATACTGGAAAGGTACAAACCACAAGTTAGCAAGACCAAACTATCGCAAACCGTATTTCAATGAAGAGGGACCGGAAGTGAGTAATCGGCCAGGATCGAAAAGCTGTGTAGCAGGGCGTGTAGAAACACCAACGCCCCGGAATCCGGGGCGTTGAGATGGTGCGGAGAGGGTGGGATTCGAACCCACGTTACGAGGTCATCGCAAACTCGCTTTCGAGGCGAGCGCCTTCAACCACTCGGCCACCTCTCCGTGGCGTGTGCTTGAATCCCGAATATAGGGTTAATTTCTCACTTCGGCAAACCCTGTCCTCCATGCTCTTAACCGGTTGCTTCCTCTCGGGTTACTTGACAATTGGAAAATTCTGCTGATAGTTTAGTTGTGGGCGGGAGAGTATGACAGACTTCTTATCTATGGAGGAATCACGATGTACCGAAAAATCTGCTTTGCCTGCCTTGTTTGCTGCTTCGCCTTTTCCCTGGTTTCTGCCCAGGAAGGGTGGGTATCTGCCCAGCTCGAAATCGCTGCCGACCTATACTCTGCTCGCGTAACCGATTTTGGTCCTCTTGTAGTCGGCCAGAACGGTCTGTGCCTGGTTGGGCCGGACTATTATGATGGCGGCGAATGGTCATTCGTTAATCTGGGAACTGATGCCGACTTGTATGCTATTGTTGGTGAATATGGAGTTGCTCCCTCTTTCATCCTCGGTGACGAGAGCACATACCTGCTGTACCAGGATGACGATTGGATTCTTCCCCTGTTTGTGGATGGCGAGTATACCTTCACAACCGCATGCTCCAATATGGGGATGATAATAGCTGCCGGGCATGATCAGGATGATAATCCTGTACTGGGAATATCTCATCAGCAGGACTCCCTGCTTGTCTCGGCCATTAACACGGACTATGAAGGCCTTGTTCCTACCGGACTGCGGAAGGATTTCCTGTTTACCATATATATGACCATCATATACGAGGATACCCTTGGCGCCTTGCTGAAGTCGGAAGATGACGGCGAAACCTGGCAGACGGTCTTTGAAACAGAATATCGCCTGAATTCGATCGGCGGTCAGACATTCGGCATCGTGGACGTGATCGCGGGTGATGACGGCATGCTCTGGATCACCGAAGATGATGGGCAGACCTGGGATGACATCCACACTCCAACTACCCAGAACCTGAACGATGCTGTGTTCAGCGACTCATGGACATTTAATACAGAAGTCATCCATGCCGTTGGCGACAGCGGAGTTGTGCTGTTCTCGCGTGATTATGGCGAAAGCTGGACAGTGCAGGATTGCCCTGCAAACAGCCGGTTGACATCGGTATCTACTGCGGACGGACATGGCATCATCTCCGGTGAAGGCGGCCTCATTCTCACGACTGACAATGAGGGTTTCCCTGCCAATGAGTTGCCCCCCGGCGACTTCATCCTGGCGACTCCCACAAACGGCAGTACGGTGGCGCGTGATCATGTCCCGTTCAGTTGGGGACCATCAACTGATCCGGAAGGAATGCCGGTTTGGTATTATATCGAGGTTTCCTTCGATGGTTCGCCGATTTACGGCTGGGCGCGCACAAATGAAACCAATCTCATTCTCGATTTCTACGAGTTTGACGAGATTCCCAGGGATGGCGGCGAGATTACCTGGCGAGTGAAATCATCCGACGGCCTGTATGAGACGGAAGCGTCCAACGCACCGTTTCACTTCTTCCTGCCGCCCGATACATCCGCGCCGCAACCGTTTGCCCTTTTGACACCCCTGGACAGCGCCATTGTTGATCGAAACAATGTCTGGCTGGACTGGGAAGATGCGACAGATAATGACAACAGCCCGATACGGTATGCCGTGGAAATGACTTTCCTCGATGGCCAGGTTGTTGTTCGCGATACCGTCGCCAGTTCTCAATACTCCATTGATCTTGCCTATGTGGATGGGCTGCCCCATGACACCCTCGGCGGGAAATGGAATGTAACCGCGCTGGATCCCTACCAGGGAACCCTGTCCAGCAACGGTCCCCAGGATTTTGTCATTGACCACTGGGAACTGGGCAACAGCGACCCGGTGGAACATATCACCCCTACCGAGTGGAAGATTACATCCACCTGGCCGAACCCGTTCAACCAGACAGTCCGCATTGCGTATACGTTGCCGAAAGCAGCAAAGGTGACACTCGAGGTGTATGACATCCTGGGCCAGCGTGTGCAGACCCTGTTCAACGATACCCAGCACAGCGGTGAACACCTGGCGGTGTGGAATGGCTGCAATGCGTCCGGTCAACCCCTGGCTTCAGGGACGTATCTGGTACGATTTGCGGCGAATGGTGGATTACAGCAGACCACTTGTATGACTAGGAAGGTAATGCTGGTGCGATGACTGGATTCACAAGATGAACAAGATTCTTTAAAATTTGCAGGATAGAAAGATAGAACAAAAACCGGGGCTGACCACTGAAGGTCCGTCCCGGTTTTTCTTCTACTATAATACTAAAGAATTAAGTTTACGAACTCCTGAAGGTATTCAAAACATTCCTGCTCAGAACACACACAATAGCTTCATGTAGTGCTCTTTTCAATTCTTAATTTTTCACTTTTAATTCTTAATTGCGCAAACGGCGTTGACTTGTATTCCCTCTCCCTTCATATTCTCCCATCAACCACCACTGTGGGGAGAAATCACCGATGCCAGTCCCAACCGATAAACAGATCCAACAATGGCAAGACCGCTGGACACAACCGCATACAGAACACCTGCCTGACCAAATTGCCAGAATTCTCAAGGGAAACGAACCTGCTAAGACCGACGAAGAAGCCGCCAAACGGATGTGGAAGGTCAACTGCTTGTTGAATGGGAAAAAGTGGCGTGATGAATTTGATGTGGACCATTCAAAAGGAACAAATCAATATCCTTGGAACCGCAACAGCTTTTTGGTACCCGTTTTAGACCTGAAGGGAATTGATTGGACTAAAAGAAAGCTGGATAAGATAGCTATACCCTTTGCGCACCTCGAGGGTGCGTATATGAGGGAAGCGCACCTCGAGGGAGCTTCTATGAGTGGGGCACACCTCGAGGGAGCGTATATGAGTGGGGCGCACCTCGAGGGTGCGTATATGGGGGAAGCGCACCTCGAGGGAGCGGATATGAGGTGGGCGCACCTCGAGGGTGCGTATATGAGGGAAGCGCACCTCGAGGGAGCGAAGATGTTCAGGGCGCACCTCGAGGGAGCGAAGATGTTCAGGGCGCACCTCGATGGAGCGAAGATGAGTTGGACGAACCTCGAAGGAGCGAAGATGAGGGAAGCGCACCTCGAGGGAGCGGATATGAGGGAAGCGCACCTCGAGGGAGCGAAGATGTGGGAAGCAATTCTATTCCGCACCAATTGTAGTTTTACTACAATTGGTGAGATTCGGAAAAATGAGAACGAAGAAATCTCTTCAAAACAAGAAAACACGCTTTTTGCAAAAAACTGGTTTGTGCCACGCTGGGGAGATTGGTGGTATTCACTATTAAAGAAAATAGACTGGTTGCAAACATTTGTTCACAGATGTGATATGATTGCTCAAGAGCTTTATACAGATCAAGCCACCTATTTTTTCCCAATATATTTCTCAGGCAAATTGTGGCTCAAAGCCCGTAAGCAACGATTTCATGTGATTCCGATTGAATGGTGGAAGCCATTACTTCAGGAACGTTGGTTTTTTACAAATTTTACGGGCGTTGACATTGATAAATGCGACACAACCGAAGCTGGTGATCTTGTCCGCTACATCAAAGACCAGCAGTTTCTTCGGGCCTTCAAACAGAAACAACCACTATTCTACTGGTTCTGGAACCTGACTACCAATTGCGGGTATTCTGCGACCCGGGTGGCATTTTGGGGACTTGGAATTATTTTATTGTTCGCATGGATTTTTATGAATGCTCCCTTCACCTTCATGCCGGACTGGTATGTCGATTGCCTGAGTCATATTCCCATCCTGAGTCAACTGGTTATGGAACCGGGGCAAACCCTGGTTGATCCCAACCTGGCTGGCCAGAGGCTCCCAGACACACTGCTCGGGTTCTGGAAGTACTTCTTTATCTCGTTTGACATCTTCACCAACCTGGGCGTGAGGTCAACTCATCCGGCGTGTAATGCGGGGGTGATCGCGGTGTTCTGTGAGACGGTGGCGGGGTTCATGTCGTTGGGCTTGATGATCGCGGTGTTGACCAACAAGTACGCCCGCAGGTCCTGACAGATGACTCACAGGATAATAGGATAGAAGGATATAAAGGATATAGTTGTTCCGCTATGTAAACAGTCAAGGGTGTAAAGAGCCTTTGTATCGTCCCATGTGCCGTTCTGCTATTCGTGCTCGTGGCACAAGTTTTTTGTTCGCACGGAACAGCGGCGCCCTAAACTCGAATCGTTGTCAAGCAACAGAATAACTACCAGGGTCGCGTGTTCCCAATGGCATCGGACGATTCAATCACAATCTATGCTTTACCTACCTGCCAGCAGTGCTGGGGTTATACGCAGGCAGGATTGTAGTCTTGTTCTTTGACCAGCATGGCCCACAGTATCACGGCTAGTTTTCGTGCCATGGCGACGATCGCCACTTTCCGTGTTTTCCCGGCATGGATCGCATCGTATTTCTTCTTTGCATACGGATCTTTTTGCACCCAACGCCACGCAGCTTCGACCAATAGTTTTCGTAGATGGGACGGTCCCCAGTGGGTAATGTGTCCCATATGGCGTGTGTTGGCGCTTGACCATTCACACGGCGTCAAGCCAAGATGTGCGCCGACTTGCTTACCGGATGCGAAGCGTTCGGGACGATACATCTCGGTCACGAAGGCGTTCACGGTCAACTCGCCCACTCCCTTCACCTGGCGCAGGCGCTGGGTACGGTCCCGATACGTTGCGGACGCATTCATCGCCTTGATCGCTTTGGTGATCACCTTGAGTTGCTGTTCAATGGCCTCCAGCTCATCGAGAGCAACATCAATGGCTATCCGTGTCGCGGCCAGACAATCACACGTTCGCAACCAGCGCCGGTATTCCTTTGTCCAATAGCGTTGCGGCGGAAACGGTGACTGTAAACCGTGAAACAATAGCAGACTCTTGATTCGGTTTTTGACCCGAACGCGATCATTCATCACCTGGTCACGGGTGCGAGACAACTGACGATCCGCCTCTTCCTGTTCTGTGGGGACATGTACCCAGGTACGAGGTGGTGTCCAGAACATGTGGGCCAAGGTAAGGGCATCCAGATGATCGGTCTTCTGCTGCTTCGCTTGCGCCCCTTTGGGAACTTGGCTGGGCGGCGCGATCTGGCAGTCAACACCTTGGCCGATCAGGTAACGACAGAGGCCAAAGCCGGTGAGGCCCGCTTCATAACACGCCCACATGCGGCAGTTGGGAAAACGGGCAAAGAAGCGTTCCCAAGCGGCTGAGTCATGCTTGATCCGATTCTCAAAGAGCACTTCACCAGTCTGGGTGTCGAGCACAACGGCGAAAGAAGTCTGCGAATCAACATCCAGACCTATAGACAATGAACGGTCCGCTGCAATAACTTGGTTCTTCGACATGGCGCTTCTCCTTGTGTTGGAAAAATGGAATACTGCTAAGATAGCAGTTCCAACACGACTTGATGCGCCTGTCGTTTAACATAGGAACTCGAAAGTTATTGCTGATTCGAAAGCGATTAGCCTGCTTCAGCAGGCTCCGCTTAGCACCCGGCTTTAGCCGGGTGGATTGAAGTAACAAAAACTATGAGCGCGCTTTAGCGTGCTTTTCGTCATCGAATCAAAAGGATCAGGAAAGCACCCTGAAGGGCGCTCGATCCGTTGTTGTCCTTGTTCCCCCGGCTAAAGCCGGGGGTCTAAGAGGAGCAGGCTAAAGCCTGCTAATACAAATAATTTTCGAAAGAGTGCAATCGGGAAAAATCGGACCTTTCACAAGAAAGATGTTCAGTATCAGAAAGCTGTTGCCACCAACCTGAAACGGTAAAGACTTTCGGGAACGACTATAACTACAATTAAAGTGAAAGGCTGCAGAAAACAACAACATTATTCTTAATTAAACCACATCCTTGATATCTTTGCATCCTGTTATCCTGTGAGTCAAAAAAAAAAGGGTGCAGAACCGGAATCCTGCACCCATGATGGTATGCTGTTGCCTTCTAAAGCTTTATTGCCTTCTTTCCTTCTTTGCCTTCTTTACATTATTTACTTCTTTTACTGCTTTACATCAGTTCTTCCTTGATATCTTTGCATCCTGTTATCCTGTGAGTCAAAAAAAAGGGTGCAGAACCGATATCCTGCACCCATGATGGTATGCTGTTGCCTTCTAAAGCATTATTGCCTTCTTTCCTTCTTTGCCTTCTTTACATTATTTACTTTTTTTACTGCTTTACATCAGTTCATCCTTGATATCCTTTTATCCTATTATCCTGTGAGTCAAAAGGACTACTCTTCCATCAGTTTTTCCAGCACTTTCTTCGCAGCGACAGGGATCACCGTGCCCGGTCCGAAGATCGCTGCCGCGCCGTGTTCGTACAGGAAGTCATAGTCCTGCGCGGGGATAACCCCACCGCAGACCACGAGAATATCCTCACGTCCACGTTTCTTCAGCTCTTCGACCAGTTGCGGCAGCAGGGTCTTATGCCCGGCGGCCAGCGAACTCATACCGACCACGTGCACATCGTTCTCCACCGCTTCGGCCGCGGTCTCTTCCGGTGTCTGGAACAGCGGGCCGACATCCACATCAAAGCCCAGGTCGGCAAACGCTGTGGCGATGACTTTCGCGCCACGGTCATGGCCGTCCTGCCCCATCTTGGCGATCAGGATACGTGGACGGCGTCCTTCCTGCTGTTCGAAATCATCGGTCATCGCACGCACTTCTGCGATGGCCTCATCCTCGGCGTATTCGCTGCTGTACACTCCGCTGATCGTCCTCGTTTCGGCCTTATGACGGCCATACACCTTTTCCATCGCGTAGCTGATCTCACCCAGGCTGGCACGTACCTTCGCTGCCTTCACCGACAGGTCGAGCAGGTTGCCTTCCCCGGTCTCAGCCGCGTGGGTTATCGCGCCCAACGCTTCACGCACCGCGTCCTCGTTCCGCTCGGCGCGAAGTTTCTTCAAGCGTTCGATCTGCTGACGCCTTACCTCGGCGTTGTCCACTTCGAGAATGTCGATCGGATCTTCTTTCTCGAGACGGAACTTGTTGGTGCCGACGATGGTTTCCGCGCCGCTGTCGATATGCGCCTGACGACGTGCCGACGCTTCCTCGATCCGCATCTTGGGCAGACCGCTTTCGATGGCCTTCGCCATCCCGCCCAGCTCTTCCACTTCCTGGATATGTCCCCAGGCTTTCTGCGCGAGGGCGTGGGTCAACGCTTCCACATAATACGAACCGCCCCACGGGTCGATCACCTTGCAGATACCCGTCTCTTCCTGCAGGTAGAGCTGGGTGTTACGGGCGATACGTGCGCTGAAATCGGTCGGCAGTGCGATAGCTTCATCGAGCGCGTTGGTGTGCAGGCTCTGGGTATGTCCCAATGCCGCCGCCATCGCCTCGAGGCAGGTACGGGCCACGTTGTTGAACGGATCCTGTTCGGTCAGGCTCCAGCCGCTGGTCTGGCTGTGGGTACGCAGCATCATGCTCTTCGGGTTCTTCGGGTCGAACTGTTTCATCAGCTTGGCCCAGAGCATACGTGCGGCGCGCATCTTCGCCACTTCCATGAAGTAGTTCATGCCAATGGCCCAGAAGAAGCTCAGGCGTGGCGCGAACTGGTCAATGGTCAGCCCGGAATTCAGCCCGGTACGGACATATTCGAGCCCGTCCGCGAGGGTGTAGGCCATCTCGAGGTCAGCCGTAGCGCCCGCTTCCTGCATGTGGTAGCCGGAAATGGAGATGCTGTTGAACTTGGGCATGTTCTGCGAGGTGAAAGCGATGATATCGCCGATGATCCGCATCGACCCGCTCGGCGGGTAGATGTAGGTATTGCGGACCATGTACTCCTTCAGGATATCGTTCTGGATGGTGCCCGCGAGCTGATCCATCTTTGCGCCCTGCTCCAGTGCAGCCACGATATAAAACGCCATCACCGGCAGCACAGCGCCGTTCATGGTCATGGAAACCGACATCTTGTCCAACGGGATTCCGTTAAATAAGACCTCCATGTCCAGAATTGAATCGATCGCCACACCGGCCTTACCGACATCGCCGATAACACGCGGGTGATCGGAATCGTAACCACGGTGCGTGGCAAGGTCAAACGCGACACTCAAGCCCTTCTGCCCGGCGGCCAGGTTGCGACGGTAAAACGCGTTGGACTCTTCCGCGGTGGAGAATCCGGCGTACTGGCGCACGGTCCAGGGACGGGTGACGTACATGGTGCCATAGGGACCACGCAGGAACGGCGGCAACCCGGGCAGGTAGTTCAGATGCTCGGCATTTTTCAGGTCGTCCGCGGTGTACAGGGGCTTGACATCGATCATTTCCATCGTACGCCAGGCCATCTCCTCAACACTGCGTCCGGTTTTCGCTTCTACTTCTTTTTTCCAGCTATCGTAATCCGTGGCGGGTTTACGGTTTCCCAGCTCCACCCCGGCAAAGTTCGGTATGCGGCTCATAGCTCCACCCCCATCGTTTCCGCAAGCGCGGTCAGCTCTTCGAGGATGTTCGACCTGATATGGACAAACGAATCAACCCCTGCTTCGATCAGCTCATCACGGAAATTCTCGTCCGTGGGCAACCCGGCCAGGATCACCTGCGCATCGGCGTTGGCTTCCTTGACCTTGCGGGCTACTGTCGCCGCGCCTTCGGCGTAAGCGTCATCCAGCCCGACGATCACCACCGCCTGCGCTTTGGCTGCGATGGCCGCATCGGCTGCGGCTTCCGGGGTATCATGTCCGTCTGTGCGAAGCACATCAAAACCGCCGACCTCGAAGAATGAGGCGGCAAAGTCAAAGCGTGGCATGTATTTCCCGATACGGTCCAGCGTCGCCATGAAGACCTTGCAGCCGCCATCCTCGTTTCGCTGTTCTTCGACCGCTTTGCGAAGCGCTTCAAACGCTTCCGAAGCGCGGCGCTGCGGGATGGGTTCAATTTCGACACCGTTGGTGGCGTCGCTGGTGCGAGTGCGTACGATTTCACCGACTGTCGCGCCGTGCGCTGCCGCATCGATCACCGCTTCAGCCACTTCTTCCAACTCAGCGTCCAGCAGGTCGCCAAGCTTCTGCAAGACGATCATCTCATGCTTGTGCGATTCACTGCTGCGCACCTGCTCCATCTGGCGAACACGTTTCTCGTAGTAAGTGCCGTTCATCTTCTGACGTTCTTCCAACGGCATCTCAACCGGGTTCGGGTACTTGTTGGTGCCGATCTGGACATCCTTGCGCAGGGCCAGCGACTTGGCTCGTTCGCTTACAGTGCGTGCGATCATTTCCTGCGGTTGACCGGCTTCCAGCGCCTTGACCATGCCGCCCTGCTCTTCGATGGTCTGTACAAGCTCCCAGGCCATCTGCGCGACCTGGTCCGTCAGTTTTTCAACGTACCAGCTTCCACCGGCCGGGTCGGTGATCTGCTCGAGATGCGCTTCTTCACGGAGAACGATCTGGACATTCCGGGCAATGCGACGGCTGAATGAATCGGTCTCACGCAGCCCCTCATCAAA
Source organism: bacterium (assembly GCA_963669175.1). Classification (GTDB taxonomy): domain Bacteria; phylum Electryoneota; class Electryoneia; order Electryoneales; family Electryoneaceae. Next base: position 1,683,165 of record OY769902.1, on the reverse strand, counting down.
CGGGCCGACATGCAGACTGTCCACACCGCCGGTGATGCCGCTGAACGCTTCTGTTGTCACGCGAAGCATGTTCACGTACGGATCAAAGAAGGTCTTGGTGTAACGGCTGGTACGGCCATGCATCCACAGCTTACGCTTGGTCTCGTCCTCAACACCGCTGGCTTCGAGGATGCGGTTCCACAGCAAACGTGCGGCGCGTAACTTGGCGACTTCCATGAAGAAGTTGGTGCCAAGCCCGAAGCTGAAGCGCATGTGTGACGCGGCAACTTCCGGTGCGATGCCCTTCAGTTCCAGCTCACGCAGGTACTGGATGGCCGTAGCCATGGCAAAAGCAAGTTCCTGCACCGCATGTGCGCCGCCATCATGGTAGATTTCACCGTGAATCCAGCATGTCCCCAGTCCGGGCGCGTTCTTCGTGGCCCAGCGGGTCATTTCCGCCATGCTGATCCACTCCCAATCCAGCGACTGGCTCAACTTGCCGAGGCGAACCAGCTCGCCCAACGGGTCCATGGCAATTGCGCCCTGCAATTTCGCAGGATTGTAGCCATTACGCTTCGCCAGCGCGACATACAGCCCAAGGAAGGGCATGCCACTGGCGCCGCTCTGGATAAACACCGGGGTTTTCGCCAGATCAATCGAATCCAGCGCTTTTCCCAGGTCTTCAACGGAGCAGATCGATACACCATCGACACCAACCGAATTGACATCGCCGTGATCCGGGTCGAGGCCGAGACGTCCGGCACGATCCAACGGCAACATTACCGCTGACTGCCCACGCGACAGGCTGCGACGCAGAATAGCGTTGTACTCTTCAGCCGTACAGCAGGTATGCTCCTGTGCTACCAACCAACCGCCTTTTTCCTGGTGGTAGAGTGTGGTGCCACGTACAAACGGTGCATGCCCCGGCATCGCTTTGACAAACTCGAGTCCTTCCAGGTCTTCCTGGCGATAGACCGGCTGAAGCGTGATGCCCTCGTGGGTACGAGTCAGCATGCTCTTGTCGAACGGCTTGCCCTTGAGCAATCGTTCTACCTCCGCCTTCCACTCCTCGAACGTCGGCGCGGCAAACTCATCAAACAACGCACCTGCAGGTTCGTTCAGTTCCGGCGGATCCAGATGTCCTTCACCCATGAATGTGTTCCTTCCCCTGTGGGGTATGAATCGTTTTGTATATCGGGTTACTTACGGTTCTTGCAGTTGTCGTGAGACACTACGAATGCTGCGTAGCCCGGCTTTGCGTGGCTGAGTGGCCCGGGCGCTTGCACCCGGGTTTTATGTGTACGCACTGTTGCAACTTTCCGGGCGCCAGCGCCCGGGCCACACGACTTATCACGAGCTCGCAACAAGTATTCGTGCAATCAAAAAGTCAGCAACTGAAAGAACAATTTTTCCCGTGAGAAGAAAAGGTATGAAAAAACGAGGGGAAATGCTCGGTGCCTGCGGGATTATCTGGCTGGATAATACCCATTTGATATGGGAACGAAAACTGGGACTGCCCCGCAGTGGTCTGTCACGTTTTTGTGTAGGATTTCAATCCTGGTGTGGCTGTCTACTGTATAAATCGGATATCCCAAGTTGTGGCAGGTCTTGGCGCGACATTTTCCCTTTTCACCACCAGCTTCTTTTTTGACTAGAAAGCAGGCCCAAAACTACATCCGCGTCTAAGCTGTTGTCGCGCTATGACCTGCCACTTGTTTCTGCGCTCTTTTACCGTCAGGTCACACCATGATGCCAACAGAATACCTACATATGGAATTGCATGAAAGTTGAAGAGTAATGCTCTGAATCGTAGCAAAGAAGTGAAACCAGCATCATGCCAAGACCTGTCGGAACCAACTTTGGCGCTGTTTACTGAACAAACCGGATATGGAAATGATCTTTGTGCGGCGCGGCGTTTTTCCCGGCATAACGCAGTGTGTTTTTCGCCCAGTTCATCATCGTGTCAGACGCGCCCTGACGACGGCCTTCCTCCAGCAACCAGTCACGGATGTACGGCTCAACAAATATCTTTTCCACCCGAAGATGTTTGTTGTTCCTGAGCCCGACAAGAAGCTCCCAATTGCGGGCACGGTCAAATGTCAACTTACCGCACTTTCCCTGGCAATTGTAGTTCCTGAGGAAATAGCTGATCCCGAACAGGGTGGGTTTGGTGGGAAACAGGCCGCCTTTGGGTGTTGTGCCGAAGTAAACCAGGTCGATATCAATGCCTTTCCGGTGGCTTAAATGCGGCAGCATACGTCCGCCTTTTGGCTGGCTGACATCGAGATACGCGATACGTGTACCGGGATACTTCTTCTGCACATGCCGCGCTGCGTCTTCCAATGCAGCGAGCATGTCTTTCCGGCCATAGGTGCGACCCAGGGTATTACCCAGGCGGTGGTAGGAAAAAACCAGCTCAGAAGATTTGGGGAAAACGGTCCAGCCTTCCAGGGTGTCGCGATCCCCGCAGCCTTGCAACATACATGCAAACGTGATGACCAGCCAGACTAACCACCACTGTCCACGTACACGCAAAGCCGACCTCCCGAAGCGAATAGAATCGTTTCAGAAAGTGTACACTGCCAACGCAATAAATACAAGCCTATTTCAACAACAGTATACGTTCAGTAACACACTGCCTCGCGCTGGACAACCAGCCAGGGCTCCATTTAATGTTGACCGGGGACCGATGAAACAACAAATAATAATACTGCTATTGCATCATTCCCCTGAAACAGCGCATTTTAGTGCATATTTTCTGAACACTAACCCTCCCTAATTCATCCTCTGGAATGATCGTGCTGGGGCTTGAGGCGTTTCGCCTGGCGCCGGGGGGCACACGATTCTGCTAACCATTGACGGTTCCCCTGCTTGTCTGTCCGGACCGGTGTGCGGACACACTTTTTTATTGCGGCAAGAAACAACCGAAAGCAACGATATAATCGTATGCGTTGGCTGTCTGAATGTGTCAGAAAGCCATGGGTGGCATACATGAAGCCTTTCAGGCTCAACCTCTCGATCAGGAGAAAGGAGTAGACATGCGGTTTGCTCGATGGTTTATGGTGGCATCTTGTTGCCTGATGCTTTGGGTGGGCATCGGGTACGGACAAATTACGCTTCAGTTGGATGATTTCCCCGTATCACCCGGAGTCGTGATTTCCACTTCGGTGGGAATGTGGACCGCAACTCCAGGCGAGGGCGGCGCAGACCAGAGCTGGGATTTCTCTTCGCTGAGTGGAAATACCGGTGAGACAAAAACTTATGCGGAAGTGACAGATATCCCCGGCGCGGACAGTTTCCCAACAGCCAACACTGTCAGTTATGGCGATTCTTCCTACGGCATGCAGGTATTTTCCTTCTACCGGTTCGAAAACGACGCTGTGAATCTGCTCGGCGCAAGTGTATACGTATACGCCAGTCAAACCACCATGCTCTATCCCATGGAAACATCGGGCCCTCTGATGAGCTGGCCGTTGAGCTATGGCGATGAGTGGGATATCACGATTAACAACGATGGCAGCGCGGACTCATCTCATTTTGTGGTTGACGCCTGGGGAACCCTCACCGACAGCGCCGGTACATTCTCGGTCCTGCGTGTCCAGGAGATCCAGACCGACATGGACGAGCCGAACCTTATCGCTAACATCAGTTATATGTGGTACTCACCGGACCGTGGAGAAACCTTCAAGGCCAAGTCTGAGGATTATGCGACCAATCCCAATTTCACCGGGGGAACATTCTACCGTACTGTCGCAATTGATAACTGGACTTCGGTCGATGATTCCCGTACCGCGCAGCCGGTACAACTTTCCCTTGAGCCGGCTTATCCGAACCCGTTCAACTCCAGCACCTTTGTACCGTTCAACCTGACCGCACCGGGACAGGTTACCATGACGGTGTATGACCTGCAGGGACGTGTGGTGAGCCGCCTGGTGGACGGTGTCCTGCCCGCCGGGACCAACCGTGCGCTGTTCAACGCGTCCGGCCTGGCCAGCGGAACCTATTTTATCCGTCTCGACGCCCAGGGCCTGCACCAGACACAGAAGGTGCAGTTTGTGAGGTAGGGTGGTTGAAGGTTTTGTTTTGTCAATTGTAACCCGGTCATTTCTGACCGGGTTTTCTTTTATCATTGGGTAGTCATAATCCGGAACGTCCTCGGTGGAAATCGTTTTCAAATCAGCTACCTTGCGAGAGATCCAACAGGAGATCCCAACGAATGACCTCAAAGAGTTTCACTCAATTCTTTGAGATTGTGTCATCTTAGCAGGCTTTAGCCTGCTCTTTTTAGCACCCGGCTTCAGCCGGGGTGTCGGATGCAAAGAAGTATCGCGAGCGCCCTTCAGGGTGCTTCCCAGCAACCAGGACCACAACCGGAAAGCACGCTAAAGCGCGCTCCTGATTATTACACGTTCTATTCACCCCGGCTAAAGCCGGGTGCTAAGAAGAGCCTGCTGAAGCAGGCTAATGGGAAGGTATACGGACTTTTCGCAATAGATTCAATTCTTGATTTCTATTTTCACCCGGGAGCCAGCTCCCGGTCCACCCACCGCTCAACTCGCATACGTCGGTGGCCGTGTCGCTGCCGGAGGCGTCGCAGTTGAGCGTGCGCGTGTTCAACGTGTTGGGCCAGCAGGTCGCCGAACTTGCCAACACACTCTTTGCCGCCGGAGAACAGCGTTTCACCTTCGATGCGAACTGCCTGAGCAGCGGGGTCTATCTCGTCCAGCAACCGTCCCCGTCCACTGGACCGAAACACGAAAGCTGATGCTGGTGAGGGGAGAAATGATCAAAAAGGGCACGAAAAGAACGTCTTCCTAATACGCTCTTGAAAATTAAATACTCTCCGAAAAGCTTGATTTGAAAGATAGTCACTGTTCAAGTAGTCCGCCTTTAGTGGACTGTTTTCGTAGAGTCTTGACGGTGTGTTTCCAAGTTTTATAGTAATGTTCGAAAGTAATGTCGCATATGCGAAATGGATTTTCCTTATTCGCATTCACAGCTTTGTGTGGAAGCTTCTCGCATAAGAAAGAAACACCATAAATATCCAGAATATTAAGGAAGAACAAAGTAGTTTAATAGAAGAATCACAGCATTCTCCTAGAGTCCGTTTGTCTATTTCGAAATTTTTTGTTTTTTATTATTTGTCTTGATTATCGCAATATCAGCTTGTATTTTTTACTCACAGAAGGTTGGTTAAGGGGTCATATATGTGGAGGTATACCATGTCTGGTTTTAAAATTGATGCTGGTGACGGTAAAACAGTTAAGATCAACCAAGGTATAAACGACGTCAAGATTGGCATGCAGGACTTTAATGATCTTTCACGCATTTCTGCTTATTCTGGACCAAATCAAGGCGTTCATACTGGGGCTAATTCTCAAACTATTGGTCGTCATGACAGCAATTTCATTCCCAAGAAATAGCCCTTATGTCATATTGCTGAATACTACTAATAACTTCCTATTTGTGCTGTAATCCTACATGATATCTGATGTATTTTGTAGGATAAAAGGATAACTACGTTTTAAACACACTTTGGGATGTATTATGTCCGTTCCTGTTTATACAAAGACTCCTAAGAAGTTATCTACGTTTCTTGAAAAGATCAGATCCTTAGGAATACCAAACAATGCTGATGACGATTGGCTGATAAGAATTGGATACGATAAAGCAAGTGATCGAAGTCTGTTAGTAGTGCTAAAATACGTTGGATTTGTTGATCAGGGTGGCGCACCGACAAAACTGTGGTCTGATTTTCGAACCAATAACGGCCCAAAAGCATTGGGCATTTCTATCAGAGAAGCCTACAAAAAGCTATTTGAGACATATCCCAATGCACAAAATCTATCTGATGGTGAAATTACGGCCTTCTACGCAGGTGACTACAAGGGAGGGACGCAAGGATTATCTGCAATTTCCTCTACATTCAAAACATTATGTGCCAAAGCGGATTTCGCTATAGAGAAGAAGGAAGAAATCTGCGACCAAGACATTACTGAACAGATCAAGAAAACTAATACAAGCCGCAATCAACCAGACTCATCGAAAGATAAAAACCTAACTATCAATTTTAATATCCAAATAAATTTACCAAACACAGACAAATCTGATATTTATGATAAAATATTTAAATCAATGAAACAATATCTTTTAACGGATTAATATTATGAATTCTAGATTAATTAACACAATCAAAAAACTGAATTCTTTTCAAATAGAAAATAATACTACTTATAACGAAGGGAGTAGTGATAATACAAGAATAACAACAATAGAAAAAGCTATCAAAAATATTGAGTCGTTATCTATATTACAAGAAGAGCTATTTATTCAATCAATTCATTGTATTAAATACGATTTATTCAGAGTGGCACATGTTTCTGCATGGACAGCATTCATTGATTTCCTTGAAAATTCTATTAATGATAAAAAGCTTGAACATGTATTTGAATTGCATGATAAGTGGAGAAAATATAAAAGTAAAGATGTGTTAATTGAAAACATTAGCGAACATCAATTTATAACATGTTTATGTGAACTACGAATGATAAAAAAGAGCGAAATGAAATCTTTACATGGTTTATTGGCTAAAAGAAATGAATGCGCTCACCCTACCACATACAATCCAGATTACAATGAGACGCTTGGCTATATTGCCGAGTTAATAAATAGGTTGTACAATTTTATGAATCACAATAAAGATTGATAGAACTACTTGACGCCTACCTTATCACCATAACCTTCCCCTGGTGTGTCCGTCCATCATTTGTTTTTACGATGTAGATATACAGCCCATAGGCGACATCCTGCCCATGTTCGTTGGTCAGGTCCCAGTAGGCGATGCCTTCGGTGCCGGCGGACGCATGCTCGAGAGAGCGGACTTTACGGCCGTCCACGGTATAGATATCGATGGTGCAACGGCTGGGCAGATGCGTGAACATCATGCGTGATTCGGTGGTAGTGCGTTCCAGGCCGCTTTTCACGATAAACGGGTTCGGCACTGCCTTGATTGCGGAGAGGTTGGCGATACGGCTGCCGGTGGCGGCCTGGGTGGTGAATTCGTAGACCAGGGAGCCGTTGAAGGGTTTGGTCGTGATGATGGTGAACTGGTCGCCCACGCTCGGCGCGGTGGCTGTCGCGGGACCGTTTTGGGTTTTCAGCCAGAGCTCGGACCCGGTGGAATCGTCCTCGTCGTCACGCAACACCAGGATATCCATCCACATATCGCCCATTTCGCTCGGGTTGTAGCCGTCGCCGCCCGGTTCCCAGTCCCAGCCCAACGGCCCGACGAACCCGCTGGTCGGGAAGACAAATTTCAGGTCCGAGATCCAGAGGTGTTCGGTCACATCCTCCCACGCCCCGCCCTGCTCGTAGTCCGCATGCTCGATACGGATCGCCACATCGAACGAATCAAACGGCGTATCACCAAATCCCACCGCAAACGCCGCGATCTTCACCGGGGTATCGGTACGTGTGATGCGCCAGTCATCCAGCCCTTCTACCACTTCCGCATAACTCTGCTGGCTTTCCGGCAGACGGTTTTCCGTCCACCAGTCGAAGGTGCATTCATCCCCCGCAACCTCGGTCCAGCCCATGCTACGCACACCGGTCTGCTGCAGGTCTTCCACATAGACACGGAAGCCGTCCACCACCGGCATGGCGTCACCTGCGAGGGGTACATTGCGGTAGGTGAACAGGTCGCCGGTGATGCCGTCGGTGAAGTCGTAGCTCTGACGATCCACATCAAACAGGTTCATCATCGCCGCATGAACCTCGATGGAATCGCCGTCCTCGATTTCATAGAGCGTCGTATCGGTGAACGTGACCTGGTAAGTATGCCCGGTCAGCTCGGCCTCGTTCACGATACTCACATAGATCTCGCCATCGGCGGCGTGGTCGTTCAGCTCGTGCAGTTCAACCGAGATGCCCTCCAGGTTGAGATCGGAGGCTCGTGTGCCCGGAGTTACGGCGACGGTGTTCGATTCGTATTGCGTGATCCCACGTCCGCACTCATAACTCGGTTGCGTCGAGTCCGGATACAACGGGTTGTAAGTGCCCTTGTCATACGAAGTCAGGCTGTACCAGACTTCGATGCCGTTGGTGACATCGTCGTCCACGTAACGGTGGAAAATGCCGCTGTCATCGCCGAGCCAGGCATGCGCTGAGGGGAAGTCCGCGCTGTAGGCCGGGTCCAGCCCGGTGATCGAATCCACCAGGTCACAGGTATAAATCGGCACATAGTTGACCGCTTCGCCCCACCAGTTGCCGATCGGATCGCCCCAGGTCTCCCCTGCGTCGGTGGATTTGTACAGACGGTAGCCCTCAAAATCCTGCCGTCCGGTAATGGCGTCGATACTGCCCTCGGCCACGTTGTTCCAGAACAGTTCCACGAATCCGTCACCCGGCCGTGCAGTCAGGGTAGGCGTCTCCGGCGGCCCGCTGCCCTGGTAGCTTTTCTCCTTCGCCATGAAATAGGCGGTCTCGACATTTTCCTGCAAGTCGGTGGAATCAGCGCCCAGGCCCAGCACAATCGCAAACTCTGTACTGTCACCGGGCGCCAATGTGAACGGTCCCGAGCCAATGGTGAAGGTGATTTCCGAGCCCGGCAGATCGTTCATGTTGACATCTTCCTGCAACGCGATATCGTCAAACGCCGGGTCGGAACCGTGAAAATACCAGTCCGGGTGTTCCGGTACAGACGCATCGTTGCGCAGAAGGGCGGCGAAAACATCATCATCGACCGGGGAATTGTCATCATGATAATAGTGGAACGAACTCACCCCGGCATCTTCAGGCGTCTGCACAAAACCAAGCCCGATCCACCCCACCGGACCGACCCACTGCTCGAAGGTGGAGGAATCATCCCGTTGCGGGACTCCGTTGAGGTCAACCTTGTAAATGAATGACGGGTAGTTGTCCTCTGTCGCGCTGGAATCATAAGGCGTCATCTTCCATGCGCCAATCCGGTCATCGGCGTAAAAATCCGGCTTCAGGTCCGCCTGGAATCCGACGTACACGCTGTCCAGGGTCTCATTGCCGTCGTTATGCAGCCAGAAACGGACGAACACGATGTCCTCGGCATAGGGACGGCTGTAGGAATAGGCGAGCTGACGTACGCGCAGATCTTCGCCGCGAGTGTCGGTGTATTCGCAATAGATATCACGGTCGGAAGTGAACTGGTTGGTCTCGTAGACACCGGGAAACGACAGGCTTTCACGGAACGGGCCGGGCCAGGATGGGGAACCGTTGATCACCGGCCATGTGCTGCGACGGTCGCTGCTGGCGAGAAGCGGTGTGACACCATCAGCGGCCGTATTGTCCTCGGTACGGTTTGAATTGTAGAGGGAGCCGTTGCTGCCATCCACAGGCGTCCAACGGAAGTCCTGCGATGCGGAAGAAGGGTCATAGATGGAGTGAATTACCTCGTTTTCCGTCGCCACGATCAGGTTCACACCGAAGCCGTATTGTTGCACGTCGTCCCCGTTGCGCGGCCAGTGCAGCGCGGGGGAGGCGTAGAGGAAGTGGCTGATGATCCCGATGTTGGAGATCACGTTCTGCACCTGCCCTTTGTCCATGAGGCCTATGCCTTCCTCGTCTCGCGCCAGCACTTCACGACCGATCTCTTTGAACCGTTTCATGTCGTGTGGTCCGGGTCCGAGCGGTGAGGCGGCGGTCGCCAGTGTGGCGAAGAGGAACAGGCTTGCGAGGGTGAGGCTGTATCGTTTCACGGTTCACTCCGTGTTGTTTGGCTTTCTGTTAAGTGAGATATAAAGACCATTCGGTTCATCAGAAACTTGTACGAAAAGGGGACGGAATCCTTTTCTCCGCGCTGTGATCAGGACACTTTCGCTGTTCTTTCAGAAAAGGAAGCTGTACCCTTTTCGATGCGCAGATGTTGAATTTCTGTAACGGCCCTGAGCGTTTACATGTTCACAGGAAAAAGGGGACAGTCACCTTTCCCACATCATTTCATATGAAATCAGATTTTGCCACAAGGGAAAGGAAACAGTCCCCTTTCTCTTCATCCTTTTCCACATCACTCGCTAAGCAATTTTCCCGGGTGCAAGCACACCGGGCCACGCGGCCAAGCCACTTCCAAGCCACTCGTCGAATTCTGATTCCTCACTGCCCGGGTGCAAGCACACCGGGCCACGCGGCTTTCACATCAAGCAAATCTGGCCACGCGTGTTTTTTCTCTTTTTTCACTTTTTTCACTGTCTACTTTTTTCACTCAATGTGTCTAGAAATCCACCTGCATCCCCACACGCACGATCCGTGGATCGCCGACATAACTCGGGTTGTGGATCTGGTCATAGCTGATATCGTTGCCGGGCACCGTAGTTTCCCAGGGTTCCCCGGTACGGCTGTTCACCGAGATCGGATTTACACGGTCAAACAGGTTGGTGATCGAAGTAAACAACGTCACGCCCACCGGTTTGAAAACAACCGTTTTACTCAAACGAAAATCCACCGTCGCGGTGTAGTCCATACGTTCAGAATTGCGCAAGGCCAGTTGTTCTCCCGCCCCGGAATACGGGGTATAGGGCAACCCCGACGCCACATTCACCGTAATCCCGACCTGAATCCCACGCAGTGCAGTGGTATGGAAAAATTCCGGGTAATTGTTCTCGCCCGTGGAAATGGTCAACATGGTGTTGAAGACATGGCGGCGGTCGAAGTCCATGTAATACTCCTGCCGGACTTCGGTTTCGTTGTAATAGGCGTCGTAATACCCGGTCATCGGTTCCGAGGAATTCCCCTTCGCCACGCTGTAGGTATAATTCGCCTGCAAACTCCAGTAATTGGACAGGTTGCGCACAATGCCGAATTCAAATCCCTTCACATTGGCGTAGTCAATGTTCACCATCGCGGCGTAGTTGTAAGCCGTCCCGACACGCACTTGCCGGGTGCCCACCAGATCCGTGATATCCTTGTAAAACGCAGTCATGGACAAACCCCAGACCGGCGTGAGCACAGCTTTCATGCCGACTTCATAGGCGACTGTTTTTTGCGGTTTCAGCATCCGGTTGCCTACCACGTCAAAGCTTCGGATGGCGAGCGTATCCGGGTCGAGGTCCGAAGAATTCATGAACAGGTTGACATAGTCCGGGTACTGGAAAAAATGACCATAGGCGAAATGCAGGGTCAGACGGTCGCTGATCGGATGAGCGAGACCAAGCCGTGGGCTCAACTGATAGGAAGCCGGTGCATCCTCCATCGGGCTCAGGGGATTTTCAATATCCGACCAGCCCTCTGTTTCCGGATCGACATAATCGAAACGAAGCCCGGCGTTGACCACGAGATAATCCAACTCAATTTTATCCTGAACATACAGAGCGCCATCAATAACGTCTTCATCGTAACGATCCACAACGCCGATTTTACTGCCATCCGTAGCGATTTGCAGGTCGCGCCAGTCTTCCATTTGCGCGTTGTGCTGACGTACTTCCATCCCCGCGTCCCATTGGTGAACATGGTTCATCTGCCAGGTCACCTTCGATGATGCGGAATAGGTGAGGGTGGAAGATTCACGGTAGGTGTCCGACCAGTCATCATCTTCGTAGAAATATCCCGCGAAAGTGAAGTCCTTCAACGGCTGTTTCCGTTTGGTCACATTGGCCAGGTAATCATCCCAGTCCTCGAACACCTTGACGTCGTTCTCCTTGTTGAAATAGCCAAGGTTGATGGTGTAGTAGAGTTTTTCGCTGGGGGAACGTGTGAAGGACAAGCCGAATCGCTCGCTGTTGTCAAACTTCGTGTGGTAATGCTCGGGGACGTATTTCCAGGAATGACTGTAGCTTTTCTTTTCCGCTTTGCGCACCGTGCCACTGAAAGTCAGCTTCCCGAAATCGGTGGTCCAGGCGGTTTTGCCCATCGCTTTGCGGACCCATTTGTAGCCGAACGGTTCCCAGAGATCTTCCGGCTCACTGACACCCAGAACAAAGAACGTCATGTTCGGGGTAAAGGGAACCGGTCCGCCAAAGGATGCGGACAGGCGTCCCTTGATCGGAATCCAGGGATCGAGTTCGTCGAGAACATTGGTCTCTTTGTATTCGGACTCACCGGTAACCGGATCACGTCGTGAATCACTGCCCGCACTGGCCCAGTCCGCTTCACGGTAGGGGCTGGAGTTGATGAATCCGGTTTCATACTCCAGCGAGCCTTCGTACTCTTCTCCACCTTCACGCGTGACAATGGTAACAACACCGCTCATGGCATCGCCGTATTCCGCATTGAAGGTACCGGACAGTACACTCAGTTCCTGCAATGCTTCGCGGCTGATTTGTTGAGCACGATCCCCGGAAAGGGGATCCTCGACACGGATGCCGTCCACGTAATACGCGATCTCACCGCTACGTCCGCCACGAATATGCAGATCGCCGGAAGCGTCCGTAACCGCGCCTGCCTGCAACGCTACTATCTGGTCAAGCTGACGCATGGGAAGCTGACGCACCACTTCACCCTGAACTGTGGTGCGTTCATTGGTTTCAGTCAGATCTACCGGTGGTTTGGTCCAGGTGATGACTACCTCTTCGGCCTCGACTGCAGCCTGCTCCAACGCAAAGGAAAGCCGTGTCGTTTTATCCGATTCAACCAGCACGTTATCCACCACAAGCGTCTGGTACCCGACAAAACTGATAGAAATAGTGTGTCGTCCAGGCGGGACTCGCAGAATGGTGTAATCGCCGTCAAGATCAGTAGCTGATCCCAGGGTAGTTCCCTCAATCAGCACACTGGCGCCCGCCAGTTTCTGACCGGTTGTTGCGTCCGTGATGGTCCCGGTCAGTTTCCCGGTCTCACCGGCAAGGGAACTCCCGAAGGAGATGAGAAATGCCAGAATTACTATACAAAACGTCCGCCGAAATGCCATCCGATTGTCCTCCCAACCCCCGGTAACTGGCTCACACGTTTCCGTTTGATCTACCCTTGATCAGTTTCAGGCTCTCCAGTGGTTTCCAATGATCGAACGCATGTTGATACGCTGCCTGCATGACCGTCTCGATTTCCCGTTTCGCATCCTGGGTCAGTTTTAACCGTTTGAAGGCGTCCCCCTGGTCTCCACCAAGGGCCTGCAGCATCATCCAGTGTCCGGGACGTATGAGCACCTGGCCGCGTCGTTTGATCGTGCTGACATCCTGCGGATGCACTCCAACAACCTTGCCATGTCCTGCGAGGAACATCAGGTGAGAAGCTCGTCCCTCCGGCAGGGACAGGTCCATGGCATAGCCCAACTCCTTCAGAACACGAAGCTGGAATCGGTAAAACAGCTTTTCCATGTTCGCATCCGGGGCGGCCAGCGCTTTGAGGTAACCCACGGTCATAGTGAACAAGGCTTCATGAGGCTCCTGACCGTTCAACGTGCGCGCCAGTGTCTCCAGAGCCGCTTGAGCCCAGGCGAGACGGTCAAGATCCTGGTGAATGGCCCCAAAGCCATCAAGCAGAGATACTTCTCGAAGTAGTTGTAATTCACTTTTGGTTGAGGGTTTCCAGATAACCTCGAGCAACGCGACTGGTATCAGGGGTGTAGGCGCACGTTTCCCACCGGAGCGCGCCCCTTTCGCGAGGAAGTGTACACGCCCCTGCTCCCTTGTAAACATATGAGTTACAAGGCTTGAGTCGCCATGGGGGAAGCGACGAAGCACCAGGGCTTCAGTCTTTAAAATTGTAACCAATCGACTACTTTCCCGGTTGTTTGATCCTTGCTCAATGTACTGGAACTGTATAGCTTAATATTTTTAAGCTCTGCAAGCAATGTGTCGATATTGAAATATGAGTGAATCCGGCTTGGGTATTATTTCGAAAAACTCCCTATCGGGGAATTGATTTTGGATGTGCATTCGTCACATACTCTGGAAGTAGATACTTTTTATTTTTCTTGAGAAGATGCCAGCGCAACAAAGCAAAGGTAGCCATGGCGTTCCGGATTGAGAAATACGAACAGAATCGTATCGTTTTATCTGGCAGACTCGACAACGAAGCAATCGATGCGTTTCGAGAAACCCTGGATGATTACTCGGGAGTCATCGAGCTGGATATGTCTGAAGTCGACTATATCAACAGCGCAGGTCTATCCGTAATCTTGGCAACGTATCAGCGGCTTCGAAAATCCCGGGGACGTCTGGTTATTCACAACCCCATGCCCTATATCCGGGAAGTGCTTAGTATCAGCGGCCTTGACTACCTTGTTCAGGTTCAGGAGTAGGCTCGTAATCCAGAGTTTTCAGCATATTATTGATTGAAATCGTCACTTTTACTGCTTTTCTTTCAAATGCTAAAAAAGCCAATTAACCTAGAAACAGCGACTCTAGCCGGTATGAGTGCATGATTACCTGTTGCAAGCAGGTTGTTAAACCCGTACCTTTTATTTCTTCTAGGTTTGCCCTATTCTTTATGAGGCTTGTGGAGACTCAGACCGGCGAAACACGCCGTTAACCTGTAGAAGTTGGAGTTGGTTGTGTATCTCGATTATTGGGGTTTGAAAGAAAAACCTTTTGAAAATACACCAGATCCGCGTTTTTTCTTTCAGTCCCAGCAACATCGTGAAGCTCTTATGCGAATTCTGTATGCGATGCATGAATTCAAGGGGGCAGCTCTATTGACAGGTGAATACGGGTGTGGAAAAACGACTCTGATTCGCACTGTGATTAACGAAATTGATCCTCATAAATTTGACGTTGTCCTTTTGACAAATCCGCGTTGGTCCGCTATCGAATTACTCCAGGAAATCCTGTATCAGCTCGGAACCAACGATATTCCTGAGAAGAAGAACGAAGTATTACGAAAAATCAATGAACACCTGTTTGATGATTTACAGCGGAACAAACACGCCCTGTTGATTGTAGATGAAGCGCAGGTTATTGATGATTTGATGACCCTGGAAGAATTGCGACTCCTGCTTAATTTCCAGATGAATGACCGTTTCATGCTTACGCTTATCCTGTCGGGACAGCCTGAACTCCGCGACAAACTGCGCCAGTTACCACAATTGGTTCAGAGGCTGGATGTGAAATATCATCTTATCCCCCTGGATATTGACGAGACGTTCAAATATATCGAGTATCGGCTGGCAGTGGCCGGGAATTTAAACGAAGAAGTATTTACGGAAGATGCTGTTGCAGAGATTTTTTCCCATACAGGCGGCACTCCCCGTCGAATCAATAACTTGTGTGATCTCTGTCTTGCAATTGGCGCTGGAAATAGAGTAGCGAAAATCGATCAGGACTTGGTACGTTCTGTGATCGATAGTGAAACCGCTGGGGGGAACTACCAATGGTAAGGATGCGCGACGTATTGCGTTCCGCGCGTGACGTTGTCCGTTCTGAACGGACATCGACCCCTTCTGAACCTGAGAAGAAAGAACAGTTTGGTGGTGGTGGTTACGCATTCCCCGCACCAAAGGGAGCGCCAGTTCCCGGTGGTGATCAGGTAAGCTCTGCACCACAGATAAACCGGGTAGAAGAAGAAGAAAAACGCAAAGCAGAAGAACAGGCTAAACGTGCTGATACATTTAACGCTACAGTAACAGCAGTTGACAATTTCCTGAACACAATCGCTGCCGGGGAACCGTTTCACCTTGATGAGATTGAGAAACGCGCCACAGAAATGGCCCTCAATCTTCAGGAGGGGGATTACCTGTTTATGAAAGGGCTCTCCTCGCGGCGCAGCCAGAAGGAAATGCCCGAACACTCCGTAAATGTGGCTATTGTTTCTATCAAAGTCGCATTTGGTATGCGCCTGCCTTTCGATAAAGTCGTTGAAGTCGGCGTAG
This sequence comes from bacterium, assembly GCA_963669175.1. Classification (GTDB taxonomy): domain Bacteria; phylum Electryoneota; class Electryoneia; order Electryoneales; family Electryoneaceae. The sequence continues at coordinate 1,667,417 of OY769902.1, read as the reverse complement.
CAGCCCTGGTGCATGAAGTCGGCATGTTGCGGGTTCCGCAGGAAGTCCTGACCAAAAAGGGCGAACTGACCCCGATGGAATTCCAGATGATCAAACAGCATCCTCTCCATGGGAAAGCAATCCTGGAAGTCATCGCAGATGAACATCCTTATCTTCCGACAGCCGTCTCCCAGGAGCATGAGCGCTGGAACGGAAACGGATACCCGCTGGGCCTGAAAGAAGACGATATCCACATTTACGCTCAGATCATTGGCATTGCAGATACCTTTGTTGCTCTGACACATCACCGACACTACAAAGATAATTTCATCGCTTATAAAGCGATCCAGTCCATTATCGAACGTCGCAACAAGGATTTCTCCGCACGCCTGATCAAGGCGCTCATCGATGTGATCAGCATTTTCCCGGTGGACAGCCTGGTCAAGCTGAACGATGGTAATATGGCCCGTGTCATCAAGACCAACAAGGCTTACCCGGTACGCCCTGTCATTAAGACTATCCGCGATATGCATGGCGAACCAATTCCGGACGGGAAAACGATTGATCTCTCCCAGGAACCGATGATTTATATTGTCAGCCCGGTACTGGACGAGGAAGCGTACATGTAGGTCTTGCGAGCACATACGCAAAGCACGACATTCAATCCGCCGATGGCGGATTTTTTTTTACTTTCAGGATTGCAAACGATGGCGGAAACATCTCCTTACACCCACGGTATCGACGTCACCGATTTTGATGCCGGTGCAGAATCGTGCAGCCCTTACCGTGTGGCGCTGGAACATCTTTACCAGCGCCTTGACCTTGAACGCATGGCGCCGGACGCACAGGCGACTGTAGATCGTGACCTCGGTGTATATGCCGAGTTTCTGGACACCATGGGCAGTCCGCACCTGAGCCGTCCGGTCATTCATTTCACGGGAACACGTGGCAAAGGCGCAACCCTCGCACACCTGGAAGCCATCCTGAAACATGCCGGGTATCATACCGGCGCAACCGTATCACCACACCTGGTTGAGGTGCGTGAACGGATTCGTGTTGACGGACAAAGCCTGGAACGTGAACGCTTTGCCGAATTGTATCACATGATTCAGCCCATGATCGACAAACGTCCGGCGGTCGCCTGCTTCCGTACCGTTTTCGAACTGCTCACAGCGCTGGCGTTCAAAACCTTCCAGGTTGAGATAGTAGATGCCGCCCTGGTAGAGGTCGGTATGGGCGGACGCCTCGATGCGACGAACGTGGTTGATCCCGTGTTATCCGTCATTACACGGGTCGGCCTGGACCATATGAATGTGCTGGGTAATACGGTTGGTGAAATCGCCGCGGACAAAGCTCATATCATCAAACCCGGCAAGCCGGCCGTGATCGCACCGCAACTGGAAGAGGCTCTCACGCCCATCATGGAAAGAGCGATGCAGACCGGGAGCGAATTGTGGCGTATCGGTCATGAGGCGAAACTGACGGTGCGGGAAGTAAATGTCAACGGCACCCGTTTTGACCTGACAACACCGAACAGAAACTACACGGACTTGCGAACTCCGCTGCTCGGAGCCCATCAGGCCGAGAACGCGGCTACAGCGGTGTTGGCGGCGGAACGTCTCTCGGCAGATAGGGCATATGCCCTGTCAAGCGAACAGGTACAGGCGGGATTGCAACTGGTCCAGTGGCCGGGGCGGGGTGAAATTATCCGGCGTGATCCGATTGTCTTGCTGGACGGGGCGCACACTCCCCAGGGCGCTGGGGTGCTTCGTGAACTGTTGAACGCCTGCTGGCCGGACAGACCGGTACATTACATTCTGGGTTTTAATCGTGATAAACGTGTACAGGATTTCCTGAAAGCCCTGGACAGAACACCGGAAATGGCATACACAACAGCGGCGCGCACGCCACGTGCATTATCGCCGGAAGACACCGCTTCAATCGTTCGCCAACACGGTTGGAAATCGCAGGCTGTTGCCCTGGATAAGGTCTATGAGTTGGCGCTGGAACATGCCGATTCGGACGCTATACTTGTTGTTACAGGCAGCTTGTATCTTGTTGGCGCAATTCGGCGCCTGTTCTTGCTTCAGAAGCAGAAGCTGACTACCTTCTGACATACCTAAAAAGCTGATGGAGGCTACCATGGAACGGCACGGCTTACTTCGAACTGCTCCCTTGATCTTGATTCCGCTGCTGCTTGCAGTCCTGCTTACAGGATGCGGAGAACCTAACGACCCTGTTATTCCTGTTGATTCCGGTAACCACTACGAGAAACTGACTGTTATCCAGACACAGGCATTTGCTGAAGATGCGTTTGTCCAGGGGGATGAATTGTATCTGAGTCAGAACTTCACTGATGTGTTGGTTTACGATTTTTCTAATCCATCCAACCCGTCTTTGATCAATACGATTACGATCAACCAGGAAGAGCCGAGCGTACGCCGCGTCGGATTAACCTCAGAAAGTCCCTTCATTGCGGTTAATACCAGCTTGAATACCCAGGTCTTCTGGAAAGACAGCCTGAATTATGCCGGGTATACTTTCGGATCGTCCGGCGTACTGGACATGATGGTCATAACTCGTATGGACTCTGTTGTTCTTCAATTGGATTACCATAATCACTCCGTTCAGGTTTTCGCCATTCTGTTGACCGATAAGGGTGACAACCTTTCGATGGACTATATCTGGCGTGATTGCGTTGCTGCAGGCGACTCGTTCTCAAGCTTCTGGAATTCAGCCCGTGTGATCTCCCAGGCAGGCTACTACACGCGTAACCCTGAGGGACTTGCTGTTCTGAATGGTTATGATACTCTGGCTGTAGGTTTGGCTGACCTTGGTGTAGGCGCTGTCAACATCTCCTACATGTTCAGGAATGATGTGGAATGGTTGTCGATCGCCGATACTCCCGGTGAAGCCACTCATTTGACCAAGGCGGGTGATTACCTGTATGTGGCGGATGGCGCGGCAGGTTTGGCGATTATTGATGCCTCCAACCCGATAGATCTGCAGTATGTGAAGAATTTTGACACGGATGGTTTGGACCACGCCATTGACATCGCAATCAGCGGCAAGTACCTGGCGCTGCTGGATCAGTATGATGGCGTGTTGTTCTTCGATATCTCTGACCCGGTTAACCCGGAATTCATGGATATGTATGTTATCCGTGAACCGACCAGTGTCAGTATTGTTGATAACAACATCGTGCTGATCACATCGGTAGAAGAAGGTCTGGCAGTGTTGGAACTGAAGTATTGATCTTCAACTTTACTCCTGCATTCACACGGGCGCTTTCGAGCGCCCGTTTTTTTGGGGTAAGAAAATTGCGCGAGAAAATCGGGACTGCTACTCTTTTCTGCAAGCGACATTACGTGAATACAATGTTTATGGCAGCATAGACAGATGAATACAGACCTTCATAATGTCACCAAATAGCAGAAATGGTAGCTATCCCAGATTTTCGGCCAATCTCGAATGTAAAGCAGGCGAAAAATCTGGTACAGTTACCTATTTATCAACAATAATTTGAGTGTCCTTATAGTCGTTCACGAAAGTCTATTCCGTTCCAGGTTAGCGGTAGTTACTTTCAGGCACAAAACAACTGTCTTGTATAGTATTTGATTCTCTCTGATTGCCCTCTTTTGAAAACATATTTTGTTGTTTTAGCAGGCTTTAGCCTGCTCTTCTTAGCACCCGGCTTCAGCCCTGTCTCTTACTCACATCTTCGTGTTTCTGCCACCCCGTGGGGGTGGGATATTTTAGCGTAGGGTAGGCGCTGTCTGTTTAGCGCCTACCCTACGAAAAAGATCAAACCTCATATCAACCCTGAAAGGGTTGCATAAAGTATAATTGATACCCAATTGATTTATAAAGGATATAAATTAAGTTATTACCTGCAATAATTGAATAAACTAATATTGACTGCTCATTATGCAACCCTTCCAGGGTTGATTGTTCGTTAGAAATCCTGACATAGTGTACAGGCCAAACAGACGGTCTGTACACTATGCTAAAATAGGGAATCCCGCCGGGATTCTAAAAATGCGATGTCCACAATCCTTTTGCTGATAAAGCTTTCAGAGGATGTGGGTAAGAGACAGGGCTTCAGCCGGGGTGAAAAGATGCCAATAATCATCTTGAGCGCGCTTTAGCGTACTTGCCGGGTATAAATCCTGATTCCGGAAAGCACCCTGAAGGGCGCTCACCACTTCTTTTACACCACGAACACCCCGGCTGAAGCCGGGTGCTGAAAAGAGCCTGCTGAAGCAGGCTGATAACTATCGAATCAGCAAAAACCTTCGGGAACGATTATAAGTTTTGAGACACGAGAAGGTAACAGCCCCATTTTTCGCTTGCCTATCCACTCTTCGAGTTGCATTGCCGACATGTGGAAAGGCCTTCTCTCCCTTCATGGAATCCTTACATTGTCACTGTATTGTGCCGTAGGCAAAAAACGAGGCGAAGAGATGATACATCCGGATTTGTTCGGTGTCAGAACCATCGTGTTTGACATGGATGGCACCCTGGTTCGTAGTGGAAAGATGGCCGTGGAATCACTGCGTGGAGCATTGGCGGATTTTTTCGGCAAGCGAAACCTTGATCCTCCGTCCTTCACTGAAGACGACCTGAAATCCTGGCTGGGCGCTCCGGTAAACGATTTTTATCGTTCCATGTTGCCGGATCATCTCAAGGACGAATGGCCTGAATTTCATAAACTTGCTGCAGTGCATGAACGCAGCTACCTGCAGAATCATCGCATTATGTTCCCGGGCACGACTACCGTACTCGACGAACTGCGCCGCCGTGGCTACAAACTGGGCCTGGTATCCAATTGCAATCGTGAATATCTCGATGATGTCATCAATACCCAGAATCTCCGTGATCGTCTGGACATGGCCGCCTGCATCGGGGACAGGGAAGGCGCCACCAAAGCGGACATGCTGAAGGAAGTTATCACCACACTCGGCAGTCCGGCGGTGATGGTCGGTGACCGTTATTACGATGTGGATGCCGCCAAAAAGTGTGGCATTCCCTCGGTAGGAGCGCTGTACGGGTACGGCAACCGGAAAGAGCTGGAAGGCACCTCAACCTGGGTTGGCGATATACGTGATTTGCTGGACTTGTTCGATCCGCTGCGTGAGTTGGGAGAGAAAATCGCAGGTGTATTGAATGGTATTCGTTTGAATGAACGCCCCATCTTCGTCAGCCTTACGGCGCCGCATACCGTTGTGACAGCTCCGTTGCTGTTTCATCTGCTGAACACACTTTCCGAAATGTATATCCCCGCGGTTCACCTGCCCCTGGATATGCACCGGCTGTGTCCGGTAGGAGACCTTGCAGAAGATCCGTCTGGCAACCTCGACAGTTTTTATCCCTGGCGGCAGTTGTCTGAAGCGATTCAGGCAGTGGATACTACCAACCGTTTTGAGGTCACGCTGCCCTCACTCGCCAGCGAGAGTGGCAAGCGAAGCTATCGAGCGCGAGGGGGTGCAGTTGTCCTCGTAACCGGACCGTTCCAGCGCGCCCAGGCCGGTTGGCTCGACCGGTTCCACGCAGCCTACGAAATCTCGACCTCATGGCGCACTGTAAAGCGTGATCTGCAACAGATTACGAAGAAGAACCTGATGGATGTCTCGCACCTGGTATTGCCACTGTTGCCGCTGGCACATGTGTTCAGCGAGGATATACCCCACTGGAAATCCATCCTTCCACCGTTGCAGAAACAGGCTCAAAAACTGGAGCGTTCGGCAAGGCTGGAGCTTTCCATTGATGGCGACAACATCCAGACCGGCGCTGCTGTAAAGCTTTCCTGATCATTCTCCCTGAGTCTGACCAATATAGTTTGCATTCTGGAACCTCTTGTCAGGAACCGGGTGTATACCGTACACTCTTGTTTTGGTGAGAACTACAGTGGCTCTCGAAAGAAATGTCCCATGCTGATAGGGCACTATTTTCGACGCTCACTTACCATCACACAACAAATCTGACGGGAGGATAGCCGGGTGCAGCGTTCTGTATTCCATTACAGCCTGTTGATACTGCTTGTCGCGGTACTCGCCGGGGGCGTGGTTGCCGGGGAGACACCGGACCTGTTCAAGGCAGTTGAAGACAATGATGTCGAAGCTGTGCAGAAACTGATCGATGAAGGCGCCAGTGTTAAGAAAAAACAGGATGGCATCAACGATACGCCATTGCACACTGCGGCGCGCCACAATGCCGTGGAAGTCGCTCGTCTGCTGCTGGAGAACGGCGCAAAAGTAGACGCCGAAGAGGGCATTGTCGGCAATCAACCGATCCACATTGCCGCCTGGGGCGGATCACCTGAGTTTATCGACCTGCTGATTGAATATGGCGCCGATATTACTGCGATCAACAGCGTCGGCTCACGTCCCATTCACATGGCCACAAACCCGGCCACCTGCGAACACCTGATCAAGCTGGGCGCGGATATCAATGCAGTTGATGAACTGGGGTATACGCCCCTGCATTATTTCGCCGCAGATGATAAAGCCGATGTCGTAGCTGTTCTGCTGGACAACGGTGCGGATGTGAACGCTGTGACCAACTACGGCGCTACAGCCCTGCACCTGGCTGCCGGGTATGGCGCTATAGACTCCGCCAAACTGCTCCTGGCGCACGGCGCAAATGTCAATGCCCAGGACAACGAAGGCGAAACTCCCTTGCGAAAGGCACGGAGCGATGAAAATCGTGACCTGACAGAAATGCGTGAACTGCTGATGGAAGCAGGCGCTGATCTGAATATCAAGACTTTCTTCGATGCATGTGAAACGGATGACGCTTCCCTGGCAAAAGAATTCATCGAGCACGGCGCGGACCTGACCGAGATGAATTTTCAGGGCTTTACCCCGCTGCATCTTGCCGCACGCACCAACTCGAAGAAAGTCGCCAAACTGCTGCTCGATGCCGGAGTGGATGTCAATATCGTCAGCGGTTACCAGGGTGAGACTCCGCTGCACGACGCCGCTCGTACCGGATCGATGGATGTAGCAAAGCTGCTCATTAAGCGTGGCGCGAAGATTGATTCTACCAGCGAAAAAGATGAAACGCCGCTTCATGCTGCCGCCTACCACAACAGTATTGATATTGCCAAGTTGTTGTTGAAAAAGGGCGCCAATGTGAACGCTCACAACAACGCCGCTGAAACCCCGTTGATGATCGCCATCAAGGACAAGCATACCGACATGGCGGAGCTGCTTATCAAGAAGGGCGCAAACATCAATATCCCGGACCGGAACCAGTTTACTCCGTTGCATCAGACGGTCATGGAAAACGACCTGGAAATGACCACTTTCCTGCTGGACAAGGGCGCGGAGATTGAAGCGCGGAACAAGTTTGAAGCCACTCCCCTGCTCTATGCCACCAGCGACAAGTCGATGGATGTCGCGACGCTGCTGCTGGAACGTGGGGCGGATATCAAAGCCAAGGACAAATACGGTCGCAACGTCATCTCCCTCTCCCTGCAGAACGAGGGCTTTGAGATGACAAACTTCTTCCTGGAACATGGCGCGGATATCAATGCTGCCGACAAGGATGGCATGACCGCGCTGCATCATGCGATCACCGAGGTCAAACGTGAACAGGTAACCTATCTGCTCGAGCATGGCGCAGATCCCAATGTTCCTGACAAGGAAGGCGATACGCCCATCCACCTTGCCGCCAAGATCGGCGATATGGGAATCCTGGAACAGTTGGTAGATAAAGGCGCGAATGTGAATGCCGCGGACCGTCGGATGGAACGTCCCATTCACTACGCCGCCTGGGAGAATAAACCGGGCGCAATTCGCTGGCTGACCCAACATGGCGCAAAGCTGGAGGTCTTCAACTCGAACCATGCCAGCCCGCTGCATTACGCCGCCTGGACCGACGCCCGTCCAGCCGCGGAAGCCCTGCTCGATGGCGGCCTGAATATCGAGGTAGAAGACAGCTACAAAGCAACCGCATTACACCTTGCGGCATGGCGGAATTCGTTTAATGTGGTGCAACTGCTGGTGGAACATGGCGCCGATGTCAACCGTGTTGACCAACTCGGCAACACCCCGCTGATGGTCAGCCTGCAATCCCCGATCCCACGCGCCCAGACCGCGGAAATGCGTGATTACCTGGTCGCACACGGCGCTGTCGAAATGGAAAAACCGGCGCCCCCGGCAGACGCCGCCCCTGCACCTGAAACACAGCAGGAAAAACAGGATGGGAAATAGGGTAGTGGCGATTCATTTTGTTTGAACTTTGGACGGCTCACTTCCGATGAAGTGAGCCGTTTTTTCACTGATTGGATGTGGCTGATTACGTTTTTAGAGCCAGACTCTTCGTATCTTGGCGCCTCGCTACTTCGTGTGGGTAGGCGTATCCGTATAACGACAACAGGTTAGACCAGATCACTTTTCATGTCCACCGAAGGTGGAGCACTTGAATAGCGAACTTTTCTCATTTTCTTACATTGTTCATGAGAATTGCCCCTAAAAGACTGGGAGAAATCTTACCATGTCACCTCAAGAGTACTACAGTATCCATAGTGTTGTCACCGATCCTGGCGACACGAAAGAGTGGTTCGGTATGATTGAACCCGATCCGGAAGCCATCTTTTCCATAGTGAAAGGATTGGTGCTTCCCGTTGATATGGTATCGCAATACGTCGCTTCCTTTACCGATCGTGATCTTCAACGTGAAATCAACACCCTGGAAGTATCACAACTTGTACCAATAGTGTTACGGATGGATGAAAGACCTATATCTCATTTCCGCCCACCTGAACACCGTCTTATCGGCATTTGCACTCACCACGCCGTTCTCACCTGCGCACTGCTTCGGCACTCCGGGATACCGGCACGAGTGCGGCACGGATTCGAAATGTATATGCATCCAGAACAGCACGAAGATCATTCTATTTGTGAATACTGGAATGAAAACAGTCAGCAATGGACACGGATTGACACGGAGATGAATCCGTTGCTGGCCAGGGAACGATTTCAGATTGATGCTCTGGATGTGTCTTCAGCAGGATTCATGTCAGGCGCTGAGGTATGGCTGCAATGCCGGAAGCGCAAGCTGAACACCAATGCTTTTGGTATCATGGGAGATGGGTGGGAAGGCGGCTGGGAGTTCGTCCTTTCTGCACTGCTTTGCGACATCCATGATCTGATGCAGGATGAAGTCTTGCCCTGGACCGATTTTCAGCTTTCCGAAAAGAAATACGCCAATCTTGACAGGGAAGAACTGGACAAACTGGACCAGGCAGTTGACTTGATCCTGAGAGGCGATAAGGCGCATACGGAATTTCTGAACTACTGTGTCGGAAATCCTCTATTCACCTAGCCCGAATACTTCATGAACGAAACATGGAGAATAATCTTAACACAGTTCATATCAGCACAATACAACTGAATCATTCAGCATTATTCAGGGTACAAATTGCTACGGTATCCCATTGCGTGGCTATTCCCGTTTCGCTGGCAAAATGAGGCTGGGTTTCGGAAACCGCCCCGGCAGGGGCAACCTGTATTAGCCCCGGGTAGCCGCCGTTTGTTTGGCGGCTACCCGGGGAGATGATTCCCACCATATATTTACTCCGGTAGGAGTAACCTAAAGATTAATAAAGATATACAACATGAATGGTTAGGCAACCCGCTACCGGGGTTGTTCATGAGGAGAGCATTCATTTCCCACCGTGAGCGCCAAACAGACGGCGCTGGACGGTGGGCTAATACCGAGAACCACTGCCGTGGTTCTCCTCCTGCCCTTTCCATCGAGGATTCTTGCCCTGGCATTTCCATCAAGGATCATATGTGCAAGTGCCAGTCGTGCAATATCCGGGTTAGCACTCTACGGACTGAAACCTTATCTTGTTCCCTTCACGGGAAGGTTGCTGCGACAAGAGTAAGTCTTTACGAGAACATAGAACCATTTGGAGTAGTGCATGAAGAGAACATTGGCCATGATGGCCTTGCTGGTTTTCCTGACCGGTTGCTCAAGGCAGCAGTCGATCTGGTTCCAGGGTGATTTTGAAGCGGCCCTGGCACAGGCGAAAGCGCAGGGCAAGCATATTGTAATCGATTTCTACTCGCCTACGTGAACCCCCTGCAAACTGCTGGATCAGCAGTTCTTCAACAACCCTGAATTCGAAGATTTCATTTCGTCCAATTTCGTCGCCTTTCATACTGACAGGACGTCAGACGCTGGCAAAGCTGTTTTCGAGCGATTCGCCGTACGTGGCACTCCCCAGGTCATCGTCGTTCAGTCTGATGGCGCAGAGGTAGATCGTTTCGTCGGTTACGGCGCCCATCCTGAAAAGGTGCAGGCGAAGCTCGAACGCATGCTCCGTGGTGAAAATACCCTGCTGAGCATGAAAAGCGCGTATAGCGCCGATCCTTCCAATCCTGAAATCGCAGCCCAACTCGCCGGATGGTTTCAGGACAAGTATATGTTTGACAGCATGGTGGTATATGTTGACGCTATCGTAGCAGATGAAGACGCTGCCAGCGCCGTAAAAGGAGCCTTTGGTCCTAATGGTGAAGATGTCTCGGTGTATGAATATGCACGTGCGCTCCAAGTATACAATGCGCCGGACAAGACGACCGCTTTCCTTGATGATTTCCCGCAGAGTGTGATGTTTAATGAGGTGGGAAGTCTGTTGGCCCGTCAGCTTCGTAACGAAGAAAAACGTCCGCACATCCTGGACATTTTCTCTGACCTGCAAAAGTCACATCCGGACAATTATTCCGTTTTCGCGTGGGTTGTCCGATTTTACGCCAGTCTGAATCCCGAGGACAAAGAGAAGGGCCAGGCTGCCGGGATAAAACAGGCTACCATCCTGTTTGAACGGTTCAAGGATCAGCTCGCACCGGATGACCTGGAAGCATTGGCCGCCATTTTCACCGCCTCCGGTGACGAAGAAAAGGCAATGCAGGCGTATGGGCCCGAGTATGCCCAGGGACTGATCAATGCGAAAGACGCGAATGGTCTGAATGCCTATTCCTGGTTCTGGGCGTTGCAGGGCGCGAACCTGGACAACGCACTCAACGCGGCACGTAAAGCGGTTGAGTTTGCCCCGGAGGATGACAACATCTGGGATACGTTGTCCATGGTCTACTGGAAAAAGGGCATGCATGAGGAAGCGATCATGTCGGAAAAACGTGCGCTGGAACTGAACCCGGCAGCCGCGAAAAGCTACCAGGACAGAATTGATCAGATTGAGGCCTCCATGTCATCCCCGGCTTGACCTTATGTCATCCCCGAGACCTGAGTTGACAGGCAAATGCTGGTATAATATTGCAACTTTTCGCAATTCCCGACTTGCTCATTATCATTATCCCAGGACTACGATTTATATTTGTTGTCAGTATGATTCGAACGGCATCCTTGAAACCTGCAAGTCGGGCCATGCGGTCAAGATCATCCCCGGCTCGACTTTATGTCATCCCCGGCTTGACCTTGTGTCATCCCCGGCTTGAACCTGTCTCTTGCTCACATCTTCGTGTTTCTGCCACCCCAGAGGGGGTGGTATATTTTAGCGTAGGGTTGACGCTGTCTGTTTAGCGTCTACCCTACGAAAAAGATCAAACCTTATCTCAACCCTGGAAGGGTTGCATAACGTATAACTTACACCCAATTGGTTTGTATAGAATATAAAATGCGTTATTCCCTGTATTTATTGAACGTACTAATATGAATCGCGTATTATGCAACCCTTCCAGGGTTGATTATTCGTTAGAATACCTGACATAGTGTACAGGCCAAACAGACGGCCTGTACACTATGCTAAAATAGGGAATCCCGCCGGGATTCTAAAAATGCTATGTCCACAACTCTTTTACTGATACAGCTTTCAGAAGATGTGGGTAAGAGACAGGGCTCGAACGGGGATCTCGGGGTTTTACACGAAAGATTGGGTGACTCTGTACGTTTCCAGCAGTTCTGCACAGGAATGCATGGCCCGATTTGCCGGAAGTGTAGCATGATACTCTCGAAATGTTGACAACATTTGTGGGGCGTCGTCTTGTGATGCGGATGATGAGCAAGTCGGGATTAGGGGAACCTGGGGTGGCCGATCCGCAAGTATCTGATTTTAAACATATTGTGCAGCAGGAATATTCTTGAACAGGCAGTTTACACCGCTATGCTCTGAGCGCATCGGGACTGATCAGCACACAACGGCGACAAGAAACAATCCCTTTTGTTGCATAACCTTGTTGTTCTATCGCGCCAGGGGCAGAGTGATGGTAAAGGTTGTTCCCTGGCCTGGCTCACTGAGAACGGTGATATTGCCTCCGGCGGTAGTAATCATCTGTTTACAGATCCACAGTCCCAATCCGGTGCCGCGTGGGGTATCTTCATCATCAGATGACTCGGTCGCCAATGGTTTGGTTGTGAAGAAGGGGTCGAATATCTGGTCAATAATAGCCTGATCGATACCGGGACCGTTATCGGAAATTTTCAGCTGAATATGTTCATGAATGCGCCTGGTCTCAATGCGAATACGTGCTTCCTTGGTTGCATACATGGCATCAAGAGCGTTTCGGATCAGGTTCTGCAAGACCTGGCTCATATTCCCCGGCGCCATTTGAATAGTAGCGGGTAGCGGGGTCATCTCTACAACCTTTTCCACGTTATGCTTGAATTCAAGATCCGCTTGCAGGAATTCCAGCTCACGCTTCACCAGTTCATTCAGATCAAATACAACCTCTTTTTCCGTGCTGTCCATGCGGCTTTTCACCAACAGGGAGCTGATCATTTTATCCAGGGTTTCATGGGACAATGAGATAAAATCAACCGCGTTTTCCACACGATCTTTCATTTTCATGAACATCGCCAGCTTGTCTTCCTGGGAAAGATCCGGGTCGAGCACTTTTTCAAAACTGTCTGTAATCATCTGAGCGCTCATCATTGCGGATGCCAGGGGGTTCTTCAGGTTGTGAACAATCCCCTGCACCAACTGCCCGAATACCGCCTGACGTTCCGTGCGAATCAGTTCACGGGTGCGTTCCTCCAGCATCTGCGCCAGCTTCTCATTGTAAACCTGTATTGTTTTCTGTTGATCTATGATTTTGAGCTGATTGCGAATACGTGCCAGCACTTCCGGCCCATGGAAAGGTTTTGTCATATAATCCACTGCACCAAGCGACAGACCTCGCACTTTATCTTCAGCATCTGTCTTTGCTGTCAGAAAAATGACAGGAATATGCCGGGTCCGCTCATTCTCTTTCAGTTTTTTACAGACGGTAAAACCATCCATCTCAGGCATCATAATATCGAGCAAAATGATATCCACCGAGCGTTCTTCCAGGTGCTTCAGCGCAGCTTTCCCGTTGGTGGCAAAATGGATATCGAAACCCTCATCGGCAAGGATGGAGAAGAGAAGTTGAATGTTCTTCATCACGTCATCCACGATCAGCACGGATGGCAATGAACTCGCTGGGGGCAGCGGTGAATCGGGATGAGGTTGAGCCATACTGCAAGTAACCCCGGTGACTCTGACATTTCTTGAATGATTACCAGTAACGCCTAGTGGCCCGAATACTTCACGAGTGTAACATAGAAGATAATTATATAGCCTATAATATCAATGTATTAGAAAGGACTTCTACTTATTTTATCAAGAGATAGTTCGTACCGGTGATCATTCTGCTACTATCTAACTCATTTTCCACGAACCATTCATCCCCACGAAGGTGGGGATCTAGGCAAGTAGCTATAAGACATAAAGTTACGTACTAATACTAATTTTCTAATGTACCACGTTCCTCGATGGTATCCAGCGTGTCAGAATATCAAACATGACTGGATTCCCACCTTCGTGAGAATGAATACCACGTACTCATGAAATATCCGGGCTAGATAACGCACTCTCCAGCGTTGCATTCCGTGAGTAAGATACGCAAACCGGGCGTACAGACCAACTCGAGGACGCTACAATCACCATATTCCATCTAGCTTTCCCTCATTCTTGCCGGATGTGATAATGCCACGGAATCCCTTGAATTCATCGAGCTGTTTGAGGCGCAAAGTGGGGGCGTGCTGGACAGCCTGGTGGAGATGAAAAGTGATCTGGTCTATCTTGTTGTCGTTATACGGATAAGCCTACGCACACGAATTGGCGAGATAACAACAGAATGGCTGCTTACAAGAATTTGTGCATATTACCGACGAGCACGTTTCGTCAGGTCTTGACGTGATGCCTTTTTCTTGTTCTTCTCCGCAATTTCAGACACCTGTCCGACTTCACAGCTGCTATTTCGCATGATAGATCATCATCAGGCATCACGTTGTGACCTGACGACAGCGAGAGTGCAGATACCGGTGGCAGGTCACAACGCGACAATAACAGGACGAGAGGTGGTTTCAGTATCATCGTGTATTCGGGAAAACATCGCGAAAGCCGAAAACGGACCGTCGCGTCAAGACCTGCCACAACATTGCCCGGTTGCACAAATTCTTGTGTGGAACCAAAAAATCAATATAAACCCTGCTTGCAAGCAAGCAGGGGCAGTCAGCACAATCTATGTCTTCAAACTACAATCTTCCTTTACCTTCTATACCTTTTTTACCTGATTTTCACTGTCGCCAGCGCCATCATGGCCAGCACAAACGCGACAATGGCAAAGCGTAGCGAGACCTTCGTTTCTGCAAGGCCAAGGAATTCATAGGAATGGTGAATCGGGGTACGATAGAAGATACGTTTGCCCAGCAGTGAGATCCCGATACGATCTCCGATCACATGGGTGACATTGACGAAGATGAAAAGCCCGCCTGCGATAATGAACAGGAATTCCTGCTTGGTCAGCACCACCATCGCCGCCAGCGCCCCGCCGAGCGACAGGCTGCCGGTATCGCCCATGAACACTTCCGCCGGGTAACCATTATACCAGAGGAACCCGACCAACGCTCCAATCAGCGCCGCCGCGAAAACCGTCACCTCGTGTACACCGGGCAGGTTGTTGTACAGCAGGTAGTCGCACAAGCGGAAGTTGCCCAGGATATACGCAAATACGCCGAATACCATCACCGGAGGAATGGTAGTTCCTGCAGCCAGGCCATCCAGACCGTCAATCAAATTCACCGCGTTGGCAATGGCGACCACGACAAACGCGACAAATACGATGTAAAACCAGCCAAGGTGAACATCCAGGCCACCGTAAATGCTTGGTTTGAGGAATAACACCCCAATCGTATCAGAAATCTGCTCCGGGAATGGGGTTGTGGCGTTACTGTACAGGAACATGCCCAATGCCAGCCCGTACCCGGTCTGAACAATCAGCTTGGCTGGACGAGACAATCCAGCGTCCGCCTTACCGCCACGCACCTTGTTCACATCATCCACCGCCCCCAGCATCCCGAACACCAACAATGCGCTTCCCAACACCCAGGTATACGCACTCAGGGGATTCATCCACAGGAACATGCTGGCAAACAGGGAAAGCAGCACAATCATGCCGCCCATCGTTGGCGTGCCACGCTTGGAACGTGCCAACTGTGGATCAAAGTCTCTTTGCGTATCCCGTTGCCCGGCGAGGAAGAGTTTGCGAATCATCGGGGGAGTCAGCAGCAGCATGAACAGCAGGGTGGTGATGGCGGCGCCGATGCCCCGGACAGATACATAATCCAGTACTCGGAAGGCGTCCCAGGGATCACCAAACCCGGCCAGCCAGCGTGCGATCAACCCTATCACGCTTCACCTCCCGGCAGCAGCCGTTTCTGGAGCATGGCATATTGTTCCTTGAGCGGGAAATACGGATGAACGGCAACACTGGTGATCAGGAACTGATCCAGCTCGCCATGCAGACGATCAATCCAGTCACGTTCGGAGCCATATCGGTTCAACAGGGCGTGAAACGCTTTCAGCACCCCCTCGCGAACCAGCACTTTCTGGTGTTGCAACAGAGGCAGGCAGACATCCAGAACGTCGTTTGGCGCTCCCACCCAGCCGAAGGTATGCAACGCTTCTACCCGTACTTCAAGGCTGTTGTCACGACAAAGATGTCGCACTTTGGCAGGGATCTCATCGTCAAACTTGATGGGACGAATTTCCGGATCCATCACCCCGACACGATCCCGCTGAAGAGTACGCAACAGCTTCAAGGTTGCCGAACGTACTTCGTAATACGGATCATCCAGCGACAAAACCACCGCATCACGAACCCGTGTATTCCACACACCAATAAAGGCCAGCGATGAGAGCACATTCCGGCGTTCAAAACCGACGTATTTCCAGTCGCCACCCAAATAACGGTGCAGTTTGGGCGCTGGGGTACGATCTGTCAAAACATGGAGTAACAACATCAAACGATCTTCATGCCGGGTCAATCCGAGCAGCTTGATCCCTTCATTGCGAACCTGCCAGGCCCCATGCACCAGCAACGCCGCCCCACGATAGCGCAAATAATCAAGATCCTCAAGACGTGTTATTTCATCATCTTCAATCCGGCCATGTGAATACGCCTTTTCGAAGATGAAGCCCAACCGTTTCTCCACGCCACGACGAAGCTGCGTCGGCGTTTCATACGTGATCTGGGTCTTTCCATTTCCGTTCAACACCGGCTTCAGGTCATCGACCTGTACATCAGCAACCCCGCCAAATTGGAGAACCTGTACAGCAACTCGAAGCGCAGCCTGGGGATCATAACTCTGCTTTGCGCAATGAGCCAATTCACCGCGTCGTGAGGGGCCGTCCAACAAGGCGTGGATTCGTTCCGCCAGCTTCTCGCCCGGCACTTCCTCAATCAGCCCGGATTCGGTCAGGGAGGGTTCTTCGTAAACCAGGTCAATCGCACCGACTGCAGCCAGTTGACGAGCGTTGGCTACCTGGCTGTCTCCGGGAAGATTGGCTTTCGGGATCACGATAGAAGGAATTCCGAGCGCACATACTTCCAGCAACGCCCCCGCCCCGGCACGGATCACCGCCAGGTCTGCCGCCGCCAGGTGTTTCGGCATATCATGCAGGTAATCCACACGCTGATACCACTCGGGCACACGCCCCAGCTCTTTCAAGCGCTCTTCTGTATCGCGCGCCGAATCGTATTCGCTGCCTTTGATAGTTCCGGAAGCGTGGATGATACGGATGTCGTTGCGTGTGGACAGGAACGGCAGCGCATCCACAACGGAACGGTTGATGGTACGTGCGCCCTGGCTGCCACCGAACACGACGATATAGCGTTCGTCTTCACCCAGGTTCAGCTCTTCACGCGCCTGCTCACGAGTTACCTCATGCACCGAACCGCGTACCGGGTAGCCGACTGTTTCGGCTTTTCCCGCCGGGAACCAGCGTTTCCCGGCTTCATGCGCAAGACCAATCTTGTTGGCAATGCGTGCTGCCGCCAGGTTCATTCGACCCGGAACCGCGTTTTGTTCATGCAGGTATACCGGAAGCTTCCACATTCCGAAAGTGAGGGCTCGCCATACTCCAGCCGCGAACACCGATGGCGCAGATGCGAATCCGCCCGATGCGACAATCACATCCGGTTTGTACTTCATCAGGATCAGCATGGCTTTGAACACACCGGCCATGAAAGTCAAAAGGAAGCGTAGCATCGCGGGGGACAGTTTCCCACCGGGCATACCAATGGAAGGAGCGAATTCAATGGGAATATTGGTTCGTGGCAGGATAGTCGCTTCAAGACCCTGGGGAACGCCAACGTAAAGGAATTGAAGATCAGGCTTCAGTGAGCGCAGGGCGTCCGCGACCGCCAGCATGGGCGACACATGCCCACCACTTCCTCCACCGGTTAACAGTACTTTCATCTCCCCTCGCGAACGCTTTTCATTGCCGTAACCCCGTTCCTCTGGGAACGTACATACCTCACGCTCTCCAAGCAAGAGTAAGAAGTTACAAAATCAGATCTTCGCAGTTGAAGGGAGGCAATGCGAAGTTGTCAGAAATCTCCCAATTCACAAGATTCACAGGATGGAGAAGGATTTGCAGGATAAAAATAATCAAATGCAACCACTTTGGAATTGTCAAACTGTAGACTACTAATGGGTAGCCCGATTTCGCCCTGTCTCTTGCTCACATCTTCGTGTTTCTGCCACCCCAGAGGGGGTGGTATATTTTAGCGTAGGGTTGACGCTGTCTGTTTAGCGTCTACCCTACGAAAAAGATCAAACCTTATCTCAACCCTGGAAGGGTTGCATAACGTATAATTTACACCCAATTGGTTTGTATAGAATATTAAATGCGTTATTTCCTGTATTTATTGAACGTACTAATATGAATCGCGTATTATGCAACCCTTCCAGGGTTGATTATTCGTTAGAATACCTGACATAGTGTACAGGCCAAACAGACGGCCTGTACACTATGCTAAAATAGGGAATCCCGCCGGGATTCTAAAAATGCTATGTCCACAACTCTTTTACTGATACAGCTTTCAGAAGATGTGGGTATGAGACAGCGATTTCGCCCTGTGTTGATGGTGATACCTTTGCCGCACTTGATATGGAAGCAGAGCTTTATCCCACATCTGAAGCGGACAGGCAAAGTCGGGATTTCAGACAAGTGGACTGATTTCTCTTGATTTGAATAAGAATAGACCACCGCCGAGCAGCCGCCTTCGCTTCGCTTCGGCGTGCTTCAAGCCGGCGGGGCCAATTGCGTAGAGTACAAGCCGGCGAGGCCAAGTGTGTAGTGTTCAAGCCGGCAGGGAACCCAATAAAAAAATAGCTTTGGAACGTTCCAACTTTATAACTTTTCAACTTTAAAACTTTATAACTTTAATCATCCGCCCTCTTTATGCGCCACCGAGCCGAACAGAATCTGCCCGAAACGTTCCACTTCCTGATGGATTCGTGGCAGGTGAGCCTCACGGAATTTTTTCAGTTCGTCGGCGGAGATTTCCATCCCTTTTTCTTCTTCCAGGTACATTTCAAGCGTGACGATACGCTGCATCAGGTTCTCCACCGATTCGAGAAAGAACTCACGCTTGTGCGAATCATAGAGCTTCGAAAGCAGAGCATGTGCTTTCTTCGCGCCGTAGGGATCATCATCATGATTCAACAGGGCAGCCAGTGGATCGGACATGATTACCTCTGAATAGACAACATGGTTGCTACAACAAACCCGGACAAAAGTCCGGGTACAGGATACGCTACACTTTTGGATGCGCGACCGTAACATGGGTTGCGCATGACTGATCAGCCAACGCCCAGCTTTTCCTTGGCGTAGTCACTCATCATGTTCACATTCCACGGCGGCTCAAAGGTGACCTCGATCAGGACGTCCTTGACACCTTCCAGATTCATAACCGCTGTCTCCGCATCCTGCGCCAGCTTGTTGACCAGCGGACATCCCGGCGTGGTCACGGTCATCAGGACATGAGCTTCGTTGGCTTCGTTGATGGAGACGTTGTAAATCAGGCCCAATTCAACGATATCAATGTGAATTTCCGGGTCAATCACGGTATGCAGGGCATCCATGATCTGTTCTTCGGTAACTGCTGCCATCTCGGTTCTGCCTTTCTTGCTATCGTAATGCAATCGTTTGTTGCTGCTGTACCTCTTTTGTCCAACCCGGCGTCTTAGGCACTACTGTTTCAAGCTGTCTGGCCCGACTGCTTGCTGTCGGGATTCATCCTCGAAGCCAATGCACATCGACAGCCGGAAAGCACGCTGAAGCGCGCTCAACTACTTTGCTCCATTATCCACCCCGGCTGAAGCCGGGTGCTAAGAAGAGCCTGCTGAAGCAGGCTAAGACTTCAGTACAGTTTCTTCCTTTTTGTCTTCAATACCATTCAGTCTCAGTAAATATCATCTATATTATCCTCGAAATCATCAATACCATACAATATCAAAAATATCACCCGTTCTATCTTCGCAAACATGCATCATACCTTATAAATAGAATTCACCCGTTTTATCTTCAAAATCACGTATACCATGCAGTTTCAGTAAATTTCATTCTAACCATCCTTCATATCCTGTACATCCTGTAAATACTTGCCGAAAAAGACAAATACGCTACATACAATACGATTCGCTACAACTTTATAACTTTTGAACTTTCAGACTATTTTGTTTCCACACTCGCCCAGACTCTTTCCGCGATTTGCTGGAAGACGTTGGCCAGTTCGCCGTCACCGGCTGCCGGTGGTTTGCCGGAGTCGCTGCTTTCACGGATTTCCGGTACCAGCGGAACTTCGCCCAGTAACGGTACACGCAAGCGTAGCGCTTCCTGCTTTGCGCCGCCGGTAGAGAATACGTCAGTCCGTTCACCGCAGTGCGGGCACAGGAAGTAACTCATGTTCTCCACGAGCCCCAATACCGGGACTTCCACCTTCTGGAACATGGAGGTGCCTTTGCGTGCATCCAGGAGCGCCAGGTTCTGCGGGGTGGTCACGATTACCGCTCCGGACAGGTTCAGCTTCTGGGCTACGGTCAACTGGATGTCGCCGGTTCCCGGAGGCATATCCAGAACCAACACGTCAAGCTCACCCCATTTGACATCACGCAGGAGTTGCTCCACAGCGCTGGACACCATCGGGCCACGCCAGACAAGCGCGGTATCCGTGTCAATCAGCACACCCATGCTCATGGCCTTGATGCCATACGCTTCCATCGGGTAGATCTTCTTTTCGCCTTCAACCGGTTCCGGCTCATCATTAAGACCGAGCAGCATCTGCACGGATGGACCGTAAATGTCGGCATCCATCAGCCCGACCTTCAGGCCGATACGGCTGAGTCCGATGGCCAGGTTCGCGGCGATCGTGGACTTGCCTACACCACCCTTGCCCGAAGCCACGGCAATGATATGCTTCACGCCCGGTACCAGGTCCGGCTTTTCTTTCTTCTTCTCTTCAGCTTTCGGATCCATCTTGCTGACATTGACGTCAACTTCAACAATGCCGTTGTCGCTGAGAATCTTGGCTACCTTTTCGGTTACTTCACCAATGATCTCTTCTTTTGAAGTGGAAAACTCCAGGTCTACTGTGGCATTTTCCCCGTCAATGTGAATCCCTTTTACAATCCCGAAAGATACGATATCCCGGCTGAATCCGGGGTATTTAACCTGCTTCAGCAGTTCAAACGCTTGCTTCTCGTCCACGCTGGACCTCCATGATCTTCGAACGGCGCTTCTGTCACGCTCGATTGTGCTACTCGCTACCCTGTTTGGAGTTCCTAATTTGGAGCTCACATAGCGAAGTGGAAAGTACGATCTCCGAGAGTGTTTGTAAACCGGAGTCTTCCTCCACGAGTTGGACAACCTGATAGAAGGGATATGGCTTGGGGATGGAAGTTTGTTGTTGTAAGTTTACAGATTGTGTGAATTGCTGTTGTCCCACCAACAAAAATACATGGGGCGAGGGTGGATGGAACATGACAAACTGGATCAGGTGGACGAGATTCTGGAACTGAAAATTGAGTTCCTTCAGGACATTTTGAACTCTGTCGAAACTTATCTACCGGAACTGCCTGAACTATCCCTGGTAAAGGAATGGGGGCATCGTCTGACCGGTAGTGGTGGTATGTTTGGCCTCCCGGAAATCAGTGAACTCGGGCGAAGACTGGAAAAGGAAATTGAGACCTTGTCGCCTGACGAGGTCAGGGGATTGGTATTACGGGTCAAACAGATTGCACAGGAAGCGCTTACAGGAGGCAAATCATGACCGCCAGGGAAAAAGGCGAGAAGCGACAATTACCCAAAAAACTGTCTGATCGTATTCTGCTTATTGTTCTGGGGGCATTCCTGGTGTTGGGTGTGTCTACAGTATATGTCCAGTTTTTACAACCTGAAGGACATCGGGAGAACATTGACGCTATCGTGCAGGACTGCCGTAGTATAATCTCTGCCGCGCAGCGCTGGTATCGTTCTTCAAGCGTAGTGGGAGGAGCGCAACGGCGCGGATGGCAGGATCTTGATTTTGTCCGCCTGGGCATGGTTGATGATCAAGGCGGCAGTCCGACTTCCATTTCGAATGTGAATGCCCGATATACGATTGAGGTGGCAGTGGATGGTCAATCCTTTGACCTTATCGCAGAAGGCCGCTATGGTTCGACCGTTGTTTACCGATCCGTAACCGAAGCGCCACCTCCCGAACCGGAGGTCAGGTAGGGTGACTTGCCCGTTTTCAGGCACAGACCTATTTTGCAGACTACGTTTCGAACATTGTTTTTGTCATACATTATTGCTGAACAGCATGGTTCATACCATGGAACAACCATAGAGAAAGGCCGGGGGAGATGAAGAAGATTGTCGAGTGCGTACCCAACATTTCCGAAGGACAAGATCGTGCCATTATAGACGCCTGTGCCAATGCGGCAGCACAGGTGGATGGATGTGAATTACTGGACGTAGATCCGGGCGCAGATACCAACCGTACGGTTATTACCCTGGCCGGTGATCCGGAAGCGGTTCTTGAAGGCGCGTTTCAACTGATTGCAGCGTCTCATCGGTTGATCGACATGCGCAAGCACAAAGGTGAGCATCCTCGTGCCGGCGCGACCGATGTCTGCCCCTTCGTTCCGGTCGCCAACATGACCATGGACGAGTGTGTGGAACTGGCAAAACGCTTGGGCGAACGAGTCGGCAAAGAACTCGATGTCCCGGTATACCTCTATGAGTTCGCCGCTACCAGAGAAGAATGGCGCAACCTCGCCGTGGTTCGCAAGGGTGAATATGAAGCCTTGCCTAAGAAAATGCAGGATCCGGAATGGAAACCGGATTTCGGTCCTCATGAATTCCGTCCCAAATTTGGCGCGGTTCATATCAGCGCACGTAAATTCCTCATCGCCTACAATATCAACCTGAACACGAAAGACGCGAAGATTGCTGGTCGTCTTGCCAAGGCTATCCGTGAAAAGGGCACCCTTTGGGAAGATGAGGATGGCAACTACGTATACTGGCCCAACGGCAACCGCAAGATGATTCCCGGCCTGTTCGATTACTGCAAGGCGGGTGGCTGGTACCTGGACCAGATTCAGCAGTGCCAGGTAACCATGAATTTGACCGACATGGATGTCACCTCGCCGCATATCGTGTTTGACACGGTATGCGATCTGGCCGCAGAATTGGGTGTTCGTGTCACAGGCAGCGAGATTGTCGGCTTGATTCCGTTGCAGCCGATGCTGGAAGCGGGCCGCTACTTCCTCCAGAAGCAGAACCGCAGCACGGCGGTGGACAACGATGAGCTGATCCGAGTGGCGATTGAATCCATGAACCTGCGGGATGTAGCGCCATTCGAACCAGAAAAGAAAATCGTTGAATACACCATCGCAGCCAACGACAAAAGCGCGAAGCTGGTTGACCTGACCATTACCGGTTTTGACAATGAGCTGGCCAGCGAATCCCCCGCTCCTGGCGGCGGTAGTGTGGCAGCGTTGGCCGGAAGCTTGGCAGCGTCCCTGGCGGCCATGGTCAGCAACCTGACCTATGGCAAGCCGGAGTATTACTACCTCTGGGAAGAGATGGAAGAGGTTGGCGTCGCAGGTCAGAAGCTGAAGGATGAGCTGCTGTATGCGATTGATGCCGACACCAACGCCTTCAACGCCGTTATGGACGCCATGCGTCTTCCCAAGGGTACAAAGGAAGAAAAGCAGGCGCGTGCCAGAGCGATGGACGAGGCAAACAAGAACGCGACATTAATCCCCTACACTGTGGTAGAGAAGTCCCTGGCAGTATTCGATCTGCTGGATGTTGTGGCGGATCGTGGCAACCCGAACAGCATTTCTGACGCAGGTGTGGGAGCGTTATGCGCCCATACGGCGGTTCATGGCGCCGCGTTAAACGTGCGCATTAACCTGCCGGGCATCAAAGATGAAGAATTCAAAGCCAGAATGCGCGAAGGCGTAAAGAAGATGACGGCCGAAGCCGATCAGCGCGTACGAGAGATTCTTGAGAAAGTGAATTCCAAGTTGGACGAGTAGGGATTCCATGGTATATTGATTGTACTCGATTTCTGAACTGGGATCGGCTTTCTGGGCGTACTAAACTGGCACCGGAGGTACTATGCCGAACCGTGTTAGCTTCGAACAGCAGGGTGATGTCATTACCGTGACTCTGGAGGGACGGATTCACGGGACAAATGCTGACGAGATGGACAAGGCAATGACTCACGCGGCCTCGCAGGCAAAACACTTGATTCTCAATCTGAAAGACCTGGAGTTCGTTTCATCCTCAGGTTTGAGAACCTTTCTGAAATTGCGCCGCGAGGCGATTGGCAAGGAGGGCGAGGTTGTGCTCGCCGAGCCGACCGAGGCTGTGCTGAAAATCCTGAAAGTTGCCAGCCTGGACCATCTCTTCACCATCACCAAGACGTTGGCGGATGCGCAAAAACACCTTGAAGACAAGTAGCGATACCTTTCATTTTTTTGTATATACAAAGACCCGCAACAGCGGGTCTTTGCTATTTGTTTCATCAACAAGCGAGGAGAACCGTGAACGACCCACGTCATGCCGATCTGGCGAAACTGCTGGTCAACTATTCCTGTGAAGTGAAGCCGGGCGAAAAGGTTCTGATCGAGTGTTACGATACCCCTATTGAGTTCGTGGACCAGTTGATCAAAGCCGTATACGAAGCAAAAGGTTATCCCGTACTGGAACTGAAATTTCAACGTCTGATGCGCACCCTGCTGCGTGGCGCTTCCAGGGAGAGCCTGAATGCGATCGCGGAAGCCGAAATGCATCGCATGAAGAACATGGACGCGTACATCGGTTGCCGTGGCTACTACAACGCCAAGGAAATGAGCGATGTGCCCGGCGACAAGAACCAGCTTTATGGCACCGAATGGATGCAGCCGGTTCATATGAACATCCGTGTGCCCAACACCAAGTGGGTTGTTCTTCGCTGGCCGACCCCGCAGATGGCGCAGATGTCCAACATGTCAACCGAAGCCTTTGAAGATTACTATTTCAAGGTGACTGCCGGTGTGGATTACAAGAAGATGTCCGACGCGATGGACCCGGCAGCGGATTTCCTGCGTAAAGCGGACCGTGTCCATATCACCGGCCCCGGAACGGACCTGGCTTTCTCGATCAAGGATATCGGCGCGGTGAAGTGCGATGGCCAGCGCAATATTCCGGACGGTGAAGTCTATTCCTGCCCGGTTCGTGATTCGGTTAACGGCACCATCAGCTATAACACGCCGTCAAGCTATCACGGCTTCACGTTCAAAGACGTCAAACTGCGCTTTGAGAATGGGAAGATCGTGGAAGCCATAGCCAGCGATACCAAGCGTGTCAATGAAGTCTTCGATACGGATGAAGGCGCACGTTATGTCGGCGAATTCGCCCTGGGATGCAACCCGGAAATCAATTTCGCGATGGACGAGATCCTGTTCGACGAAAAAATCGGCGGCTCCTTCCACTTCACCCCGGGTAACGCTTACGACGATACCGACAATGGCAACCGTAGCGCGGTCCACTGGGACCTGGTCTGCATCCAGACCCCGGAATACGGCGGCGGCCAGATCGAGATCGACGGCGAGCTCATCCGTAAGGATGGCCTGTTCGTCCACCCGTCATTTGTCGGCTTGAACCCTGAGAACCTGCGGAAGTAAAGCATACGTATACGAGTTATTCCAAGGCTGTCCATCAAATGGGCAGCCTTTTTTCTGGTCGAAAAAGGGATTGTACAAATACTACCCGGATGGCACCTTTACATGTGATACTTGATGAAACGGGCAGGATAAGAACCACGGCAGTGGTTCCCTGAATTAGCCCACCGTCCAGCGCCGTCTGTTTGGCGCTCACGGTGGGAGATGGATGAGCTCTCCTTGCCAACCCCGGCAGCGGGTTGCCTAAGAAATTAAACTATATATCCATAATAATATTCAGGTTACTCCTAGCGGAGTAATAAGTGTTGGGATTCATCTCCCTGGGTAGTCGCCAAACTGACGGCGGCTGCCCGGGGCTAATACAGGTTGCCCCTGCCGGGGCGGTTTCAGAAACTCAATCTCAGTATGCCAGCTAAACAGGGAATAGACACGCAAAGGGATACCGGAGCAAACTGTCCCGGATTTTCCTGATAATCCTGAACAACGAGCAAGCGAAAAATCTGGTACAGTCACCTTTTCATCAGTCCTGAATTTGTTATCATATATTTGCGAAAATGAAAGGGTGACAGTCCCATTTTTCGCTGTCACCCTGTCATTCCAAATATAAAGTATGGTATCGTAACCAGGAAATTTAGCGATTCCGGTACTTGTCCATGTATTCTTCAATCGCAGTGTAGGCGCGTTCAAGGATATCTTCCGGCGGCAGGTACACAATCCGGAAGTGTTTCGTTCCGGGAACCTGTCCGAAGCCACTACCGGGAACGACGACTACACCCGTTTCACTGATCAGGCCCTTTACCCAGTCCTCATCCGTGCCATCGATGTGCAATTGCGGGAAGACGTAAAACGCACCGCCCGGCTTGACACAACTGATGCCGTCAATAGCGTTCATACGTTCCACAGTCAGATCACGACGTTTGGTCAACTTCGCAATCATTTCCTGGATATGGGAATGATCACCTTCAAGCGCCGGCTGAATGGCATGTTGCAGCGGATGATTGGCACAGAGACGAGCGCGCAGGATCTTGTTGATGCCTTCGATGTAATCGTCAAGCTGCTGTAAATTGCCACTGATGACACCCCAACCGATACGCAGGCCCGGGCCGAGGTAGTTTTTCGACAGGCCATTAAAGGTGATCACCGGAGCATCGGCGTCCAGCGAGGCGATGGAGATATGTTTCACCCCGTCGAAAAGCTGCTTGTCGTAGATCTCGTCGGCGAAGACAACGATATCGTTTTCCTTCGCCAGTTTCAGCAATTCACGCAGGGTTTCTTCGCTGGTGTTGGAGCCGGTCGGATTGTTCGGGTTGATGATGACAATGGCTCGGGTTTTGTCGTTAATCTTGCCACGGATGTCTTCCACATCTGGCTGCCAGCCATTGCTTTCATCGAGGAAATAGGGATTCTCGACTGCACGCAGCTTGCTCAGGACAGCCGTATACAACGGGTATCCAGGCGCCGGGGTGAGGACATTATCGCCTTCGTTGACCAGTGCGGTCAGGCAGATTTCAATGGCTTCGCTTCCACCGGTGGTTACGAAAATATCATGGATATTCTTGATGCCTTTGCTCTCGGCATACCGTCCGATCGCATCACGCGCGTCCTGAATACCGGAAGACGGTGAATAGCCGCAGAAATTGTCCTGCATAGCCTTGTGAGTGGCCTGAACGATATGGTCCGGGGTCCGAAAATCAAACTGGTTCGGATCACCAATGTTCAAATACAACAGTTCTTTGCCGGCTTTTTCAGCCTGCTTGGCCAGGACTACGATATCACGGACAGCATATTTGATCCCCTCTGTCCGTTCCGCGGCCTTAATCTTCATGCCTGCCATGGCAGTACCTCACGTATGGAAAAATGAAACGTCATGAACCTGTAAATGCACGACCTTTGGCCGCACTGTTCCGCAAAGTACAACTCAATTTCAACGGGTTCAACGGATTGGGAGGTTGTTACGTCCTGATTCTTTGCAATGAGAAACCTATATCCGTAGATATTTTATGGAAACAATGTTATTGCATAATCACTTGGAATTGTGTAGAATCTTTTTCGGCATCACTGTCATAACAAGAAAAAATGGATGGGATTCTCATTCATTTTAGGACTTGAAAAATATTGTAGTTAGACGGAGGTTGTGATGGCACGAATAGAAGGAATCCGAATAAAAAACTATGGCGTGCTACGCGACATTACGCTAGGCAAATTGTGGAATTTACAGGCTGCAAGACCGCTAACTCCATTAACGGCTGTTATTGGTAAAAATGGTGTCGGCAAAAGTTCTCTTTTTGATGCTTTTGGATTTCTTGCTGATTGTCTTAAATCTGGTGTAGAAGAAGCCTGTGATTCTCGAGGACGTGGTGGTTTTGAGAGGATCAGGTCTCAAGGCCAGCATGACGCAATAGAATTTGAAGTGTACTATAAGGAGGAAGGAAATGCACGGCCCATTACTTATGAACTAGCAATAAACAAGGACGGTAAGGGACGCCCTTTTGTTCAACGAGAACGTTTAAGACAACGTCGAAAAAGGCAAAAATACGGGTGGCCCTTCTCCTTCCTGATCTTGAATGATGGCAAAGGAGTTGCGTGGAAAGGTGAATTGGAAGGTCGTCAAATAAATGAGACTAGTCAACAATTTGACATTCTGGAACTCATCAGATCTGTTGAGGATACCGAGAAGGAAGAAAGCAGAGAGACTGAAATTGTAGAGTTAGATGATCCACGAAAGCTTGGTATAGCAACTCTGGGATCACTTAAGCAACATCCACGAATCTCTGCATTCAGGAGGTTCATCGAAGGCTGGTATCTGAGCTATTTTATGCCCGATGCTGCACGTAGTTTACCATTAGCTGGTCCGCAAAGGCATCTAAGCGTTCATGGAGACAACCTCGGTAATGTAGTTCAATTTATGGAGCGTGAAAAGCCAGAGAAATTTAGAAATATACTGAAACGCATAGCAGGTAAAATTCCTGGAATCGAAGATATTGACACAGATAAAACAGCAGATGGTAGATTATTGCTAAGGTTTAATGATAAAGGTTTTGATGATCCTTTTTATGCACAACAAATGTCAGATGGAACCTTGAAGGTTTTTGCATATCTTCTTTTGCTGGAAGATCCATCTCCACCGCCTTTCATATGTATTGAAGAACCAGAAAACGGCTTATATCATAAATTGTTGGAAAGTTTAGCTTATGAACTGAGGGCACATGCTACAGGATCAAAAAGAGGTTCACAGATATTTGTCACAACACATCAACCCTATTTTGTTGATGCATTAACTACTGAAGAAGTATGGATTCTGGATAAAGGTAACGATGGTTTCTCTACGATCCGTAGGGCGAGTGACGATACTATTGTAAAAAATATGGTAGAAGAAGGACTCCCTTTGGGAGGCTTATGGTATAGTGAATATCTGGATGCGAGGTGATGTGTGCATTTTGAAATTCTAGTAGAGGATCAATCTGGCAAAACAATGCTTGAAATACTCGTTCCGAAACTACTTGACAAGCCGAATACATACAAGATAATTTCATATAAAGGCATCGGCAGAATTCCAAAGGACATGCGTGATACTGAAAATGCTTCCAATAGAATATTATTGGAAAATCTGCCCAAGCTATTGAAAGGATACGGACGAACTTACACAGGCGCTGGTAATTATCAAGCAGTTGTTTTCGTGATATGTGATTTGGACGATAAGTGCATGAAAGCATTTAAGGAAGAATTGAATAATATCTTACGCGCCTGTAATCCAGAACCTGAGACGCGTTTCTGCTTTGCAGTTGAAGAAGGTGAGGCTTGGTTTCTTGGCGATTTGAATGCAATACGTGCTGCATATCCAAAGGCAAAAGATACAGTATTAACTTCATATACCAATGACAGCATTTGCGGTACGTGGGAGAAACTAGCGGATGCAGTATATCCGGGAGGCGCAGTCAAGCTGAAATCTGAGGGGTATCAGGCTATTGGTATGAAGAAATCTGAGTGGGCTAAAGAAATAACGCCCCGTATGAATATTGATCATAATACATCACCAAGCTTTAACTATTTCAAAGACAAAATCCTGTCCTGCGCCTAAGATCGGATAGGCTTCGAGAAAATTTTAGTGAGAACAGGGCTGATGCCTTCGCATCAGCCCTGTTCTGTCAGCATAGAATCAACCCAACCATGCCACTCTATTCACTATCCCAGAGTACCGAATCATCCTGGTACCCGGGAATATCTTCGTACCAATCCATGTAGACCGTACCGCCAGATTCTGCCCAGGTACGGAAATACAGGTAGCCGGCAGTGATTTCTTCCCCCGCCATCATGTGTTGCCAGTCGGTCGGTACTACTACCGCCCAGGGCAGGTTATCACTGTCTTTGTAATACCGTTCCGTTGCCGGGCTGGAGGTGTCATCATCCTGCCCGAACCAGTTCGGATCTGCCAGTGTCGTAGGTTCGTACCCTGCGAGGTGGACCTCTTTGGTGCGATCCCCGTTTACCACGATAAACGGATTATACGGTGGCGCGCCAAGTACTTCCGGCGACGTCGGTGTAATTTCAAGCACGATATGCGTGGTCGGCGATGCCTGTACCGGAGCGCCATATTCGGTATTGATGTACGCCCAGTTTCCTTCCGGCTCGATCAGGTCTTTGGTACGGTCGAACACGGGGATCACAGCGTACTCCTGCCCCGCTTCCGGTTGTCCATCCGAATAGTTGAATACGGTTCCGTTACAATCGCTACCGGTAAAGGACAGGATATCGGACGGCGCAATCGGAATCTCTATCGCGAAACCGTTGTCGTAATCCGCACCTACCGCCTTGATGGTGAAGTCCGCTTCGATGAAGGCAACCAGGTTGTCACCGTTGGTGATCTGGTTGATCTCGCACAACATCACCAGGTCGTTCATGTCATAGTTTCCGGATGAAGGCCACAAGTCTTCAAACGCGACAACGCTCTGGTATTGGTTGTCGAAGGCTTTATCCGGATCATCCGGGTAATCATCGTAATCGTCTTCTACCCCATCACCATCCGTATCTGGACCGCCCTGTGACGGAAGGTCGATATTGGGGATGTTGGTTGTATCAACACAGAAGGGATAAGGCTTGACGACCATGATGACATCGTTAAAATCGCTGTCTGAACGATGCTGGTTACGTTTCCAGTCCTCGATGCCAACGATGAACTGCTCGTTGGCGCTGTCATGCAGCAGGACAAAATGACGCAGATCCCGTGGATTATAGCGATCTACCGACCAGTTGGTCCAGAGACCCTGGCCAACCATATCGGGATTGTCGGTCCAACCATCGCCAACGATAAAGAAACCCATGGAATAGTTCTGGTTGAACTCTTCACGTTGCAGAACGACTGTTGCGCCATTCGCCAGGTTGCCCCCCTGACCGGTAAACGATGCGTTCGGGAAAATCACCAGCTTGGGTTGAAGCTGAGTGATTCCCGGAGGCGGCTGGTTCCAAGGGTAAGGATAAAAACCGATCGCGTTCTGGTATGAAGCGCCATCGTGAATGAAAGTCACAACAACCGAATCGATGTCACAG
Source organism: bacterium (assembly GCA_963669175.1). Classification (GTDB taxonomy): domain Bacteria; phylum Electryoneota; class Electryoneia; order Electryoneales; family Electryoneaceae. The sequence continues at coordinate 1,636,403 of OY769902.1, read as the reverse complement.
GTAAAGTTCAGGTTATTTTCTACATCATGGCCGAAGTATTCCGGATGCGTTCCCGTAAGGTTGATGTATTCCTGAAAAACATCACCAACGCCATCGTAGAAATCCTGGGAATATGTAATCGTGTAATCCGCCAGGTAATCCGGCACTCCGTCATCATCCCAGGTACCAAGGTACTGCCAGTCGTGCGACCAGGTATTGCGTCCGGATTGTGGTTTGTTGACCGGGCCACGATGGCTGGACACACTCATGGTGGTGTTGGGACCGAATACATGAGTAATGCTGCCTGTTTCTGCGGTGAAGTATCCCTGGTTCGGCACACCAAGAACATTGGCGGTGATATACACTTCCGTCATGTACGTCGGGATGTTGACATCCAGCAGCATCCTTCCGCTCTGATTGGTCACTCCGCGTCCGATGCGGAGAATTTCAATCAGGGTGTCCTGTGGATCGCCATGGAATACTGTGACAATACAGTTTTGCGCCGGTGAGCCGTCAACATTCTGGACAGTAATATCCATATGCAGTGACTTCGTCGTTTCATAATCGAAGTCCTCGGGGACATCAATGTTGTTCAGTCCCTCATAGTGCGACGGAGCAACAAAATCTTCCGCATCGCTGCAAGCTTGCATCCAGAAAGCAGCGCCAGCCAGTGTCAGCAGTAACAGCAGGGCGGTTAAGCGCCTGTGCATACCGCCTCCTTTCCGACCATGACGGTCTATAGTAAACCAGGCTATCGTAGAACCCCCAAACCACTTTGATGAGTCTGCATCTCTACACTGCAATGTATACAATTGAAACAAAGTGATGCCACTCACCCGATCAGACCCAAGTATAATAAGGATTCTCTTAAATTTCTGACAATAGAAACTGTAGAGAAGAAATATCGGAGTAAGGTTTTGCTAATGTGCGTTACGGCTACTGCGCGACTTCTTTCTTGTGACAGAAGAAGGCAATAGAAATGGTACTGACCAGGACATAATTAAACAACCATTTAATAAACAACATTTTACATCATCGCTCAGGATTTGTCATACCTTCGGTTGAAATAAGTAAAACTCGGGTTTCATCGTTCAAACCCAAGTATTCTCGACACGGTTGAGTGCTCTCGTCTTGCAGGAGAGCCAGGAGGCCCGCCATACTGGAGGCGCCACTTTCTCCACTGGTGATACCATTCTCCTTAAACATCTCCATCGCATTTTCTGCCCAGTGATCTTCGATTTCCAAGGCGATATTCACACCACGTTTCAGGATGGGCCAGGCAATGGTGGACAGGGTTCCGCAGTTTAATCCGGCCATAATGGTCCCCAGCCCTTCCGGAACAGTCACACTGGCGTTGGCCTTTACTGATTCCAGCAGGCAGGCAGCGCCTACCGGTTCTACGCTGATAATGTGAGGAGGCTGCTTCAGACCATGTCGCCGATAGTGACGGACCATGGCCGCGGCCAGTGAACCGACACCAACAGGCACAAAAACAAGATCCGGCGGTTCCTGTCCGGCCAACGCGTCCTCGATTTCCCATAGAAGAGTGGCGTAACCTTCTACGATCCACGCCGGAATGGTTTCGTAGCCGGGCCAGGCAGTGTCCTGCAGCAGGAGGTAACGTTCATCCTCACGGGAAGCTGCCAGTTTTACCGCCTCATCATAGGAACCGTCAATCATGGTAACGATAGCGCCTTCACTCTCGATCGCATGAATACGCGCAGGCACTGTGCCGCGTGGCATATAGACTTCCGCGTTGAGCCCCAGCCATTTGGCCATGCAGGCGACACCACGACCGTGGTTTCCGTCGGTTGCGGTCACCAGCGTGAGCGGGAGGAAGGGACGGATTCGGTCACGTAAATCGGCAACAGAAACCCAGGGCTCAAGATCAGACTTGAGCTTCCCCTGCAACCAGCGATACACCGCCCAGGAAGCGCCGAGGATTTTAAATGCCGGTAAAGTCAGGCGATAGGATTCATCTTTCACATACAGGTCTTTAATTCCGAGTGTAGCTGCCAGACCGGGCAAGGAATGCAATGCTGACGGTTTATATTCAGGCAGACGGTTGTGAAAGTTCATTGGAGCTCTGTCAACCGGTTCAGCCCAATCCTGTAATTCAGCCGATGTGTTAATGATATACCGCATTCTTCTTTGTTTCCCCCCGTTTTCTTTGGTGAGCAAGTGGTTGAGACGCATAGAATAAAAAGTTATATTAACAACAGTAACATTCAAACTTCAGAACGCTGGTACACATGAACAACCAACAGAAGATATTCGTATGGGTCGGCTTGGCCCTGGTTGCTGTTGTCCTCTACTTCCCCCCCTGGCTGTATGTCTGGGACAATCCGTTAGGGAAGGAAGCTGATTCCGCAGGTTACCACCCCATTTTCAATCCGCCTATCGCGCAGGGGGAAGAACTGGGCGCCCTGGTGAAAATTGACACATTGCGCCTGGGGGCTGAGGTTTTCGTCATGGTGTTTATCATAGGTATGATGATCATGTTCTTCAGGAATTGAGTTACTTCCGGGAAGCTGCTTCCAACCGGCTAAGAATTGTACTTTCGACCCTGAGTTTACCAAGTCCTGTCCCGATTTTGATATCGGGCTTTGCTGCACCGTGATAGTCGCTGCCACCGGTCTTTACCAACCCCAACTTATCTGCTAACGCTTCGTAGATATTTGTTTCATCGGAAGTGTGTTCAGAATAAAAGACCTCGAGTCCCTGCAACCCGTAGTCCATCAGTTGTGCAAGTACAGATTCCAGTTCAGCGCCCACTCGAGTCAACGTAACCGGGTGTGCCAGAACTGCGACTCCACCACTTTCCCGGATGGTCCGGATTGCACGTTCCGCATCCATGCGGGCTTTGGGGATATGCGCTTTCCCATTCGATCCGAGGTAACTATCGAAAGCTTCTTGTACCGTTGTTACCGCTCCGATCTCCACCAGCGCGCGGGCGAAATGGGGACGTCCGATCAGGTCGCTCCCGGCCTGATGACGGACCTGTTTCATGGTCACCGGAATACCAAGTTCGTTCAGCCGGGCGAGTAAACGTGGGTTGCGATTTTCCCTGGCGTCGACCATCCAGGCCAGGGAATCACGCAATACCGTAGACCGATAATCAATAAAGTAGCCAAGCAAATGTGGGGTCCAGGGGCCAACCTGGGCGGAGATTTCCACACCCGGAACGATCTGGATGTTCATCTCCCGGGCAGCTTCTAATCCTTCCGGGATGCCGTCAATCGTATCATGGTCAGTGATGGCAATGGCATCCAGGCCCAGAGAAGCTGCTTCACGTACCAGCTCAGACGGAGTCAGACTCCCGTCAGAAGCGGTCGTATGACAATGCAGATCAATGAATCCCTGGAGGGACATATTGAATGCATCCTGTCAGTTAATCTGCCCCACCCAATACCAGACCAGGTTTTCCGGGGCACGAGCGTATGCGTATACCGGCGCATCCTCGCCCAGCAACTGGAAACTGACGAGGTTCGGGAGGCCATCAGCGCTGAAATCAACGCAATTGATGGTTGTATAGTCGATTCCGCCTTCGACTTCAAAGGTGCGTTCCAGTGCATACTCCCCGTCGAGATAAAGCACCGGACCGCATTGAATGGTTTCCCAGTCCCTGTCAAAGTCATCGTCGTCAGAGATGTCAGCATCCGGCGGTTCGGCCAGCCAGACAAACAGGGCGTCGTCATTGCCGCCCAGGATAACGAAGTCAAGTGTATCCGTATCTACATCCGTGCCCCAGTTTTCCGAGCCGATCCGGTCCATATCATCGTAAATGGTACTGGGATAGCTGGCACTCAGGTTCGGGGAATACATGGCCCAGGAATCAAGTTCCTTCCAGATGATGGTGCCGCCTTCGATTTCGTCACCATCCCAACCGTACGGGATTCCGGTGATACCGACCACAGTCTCATCATCCGAATTCACCAGGGTGGCGTAGAAATAAAACGGGTAGACATCATCGCCGGAAATGAGGTAGATAATATCACCGGCGATAAACGTGTAATAATCGAAAGGATCATCGAAATACACGTAGTAATATCCGGAAGTACCCGAATCCACAGAGTACCCGGAAACAATGTGGCAATCTTCAAAAAGTGTGCTGAACGGGAGGATCAGGGCTTCCGTATCTTCGTCGTCACCACCGGCGAACCAGTCGCATCCGGTTGCGAATGCTGCAAAAACAAGAATCAGCAGCACCCAGGCAAATCTCTTCATCTTTCTATCCTCGTGACTCTATGGAGAAAAACTATTTCCCCCATCTGATTTGAACAGCCCACTTGTAATATCGTACACTTTTTTACACGGTACGTCAACCTACCACCAACTCAGGAGACTCAACATGATTTCCAGGGAGAAAAGGCATGGCGATGTTCACCCTGAACGTAGCAATCACAGTGGTTCCACCTATAGCGCACGCTACTTTACCGAAGAGGTCCCCAAGTTCAAGCTGCCGGAAAAATCCATGCCGGCAAAGGTGGCTTATCAGCTTATCCATGATGAATTGAACCTGGACGGGAATCCATCGCTGAACCTTGCCAGCTTTGTTACCACCTGGATGGAACCCGAAGCGGAGAAGCTGATTGTTGAGAGCCTGAATAAAAATTTCGTGGACCAGGAAGAATATCCCCAGACCATGGTTATCCAGGACCGTTGTGTCTCCATGCTGGCGAAATTGTTCAACGCGCCATCCGATTCCGCAGCGGTCGGAACAGCCGCAATCGGTTCGTCAGAAGCAATTATGCTGGGAGGACTGGCGGCCAAATGGAACTGGAAGTCCCGTCGGAAAGCAGAAGGCAAACCGACAGACAAGCCCAACATTGTCATGGGAATTGATGTACAGGTGGTCTGGGACAAGTTCGCACGTTATTTCGAAGTGGAGCCCCGCCTGATCCCGATGGAACATGGCAAGTACACGATCACCCCGGAAGAGGTAAAAGAATACGTCGATGAGAATACCATTGCTGTGGTCGCCATTCTCGGCTCGACCTTTACCGGCGAATATGAACCGGTGAAAGAAATCTGCAAGGCGCTCGACGAAGTACAGGCGGAAACGGGGTGGAACATCCCGGTTCATGTTGATGCGGCCAGTGGCGGTTTTGTTGCGCCGTTTGTCGAACCGGAAATAGCATGGGATTTCCGTAATGAACGGGTCAAATCCATCAACGTCTCCGGTCACAAGTTCGGACTGGTCTATCCCGGTATCGGCTGGGTGCTGTGGCGTGAAGAGCAGGACTTGCCGGAAGACCTGGTTTTTCATGTGAACTACCTGGGTGGTGACCTGCCCACATTTAACCTGAATTTCTCCCGTGGCGCCAGTCATGTCATCGCACAGTACTACAACTTCCTGCGCCTGGGGCATGAAGGGTACATGCGGATCATGAAAAACCTGATGAATGTCACCGACTGGCTCGACAAACGAATTCTCGAGATGGACCGGTTTATCCTGCTGAGCGATAACCGTTCTCTCCCGGTTTGCGTGTTCCAGTTAAAGGACACCTCGAAGTTTACCGTGTTCCACGTTTCAGAAAAGCTGCGTGAACGTGGCTGGATTGTCCCGGCGTACACACTCCCGGACAATGTGACCGAGGAAGCTGTGTTGAGAATTGTGGTACGGGAAGGTTTCTCCCATGATCTGGCGGAAATGCTGATCGAAGATCTGAAACGCACTCTTGACTACCTGGACAAGACGAAACCTGCGTTAGCGGAAGGATTGCTTGAAAGTGGCGCAGGACCGACTCGCGGGATTTGTTAAGTTGATGATTCAGGATACTTATTGATGATCTAAAAGTCAACTAAATTGTTTATTATTCAGGATATTGCCTCGTGATTCCCTGCTTTTTTTGCAGGGAATCGTTTTTTTTGTATTTGCGGGTATTAAATTAACAAAAGATGATAAAAATATTGCTTCTTGCCAGGGATAATGGCCCTGGCGTTACCGTCGTAGCTACCTCAGCAGTTCCTTAGGGAGGAAAGGAGAGGATTTCTGGCGATTGGTACGTTTGCAATGAAGCGACAACAGGCAATTCATGCCGTGAGCAGCATCTGGTTTGGAGTAGAGTGCCATGTCAGCACGAACACTACACTCGTCAATACCGATTGCGATCTCCCTGCTATTACTCCTCTTTATCCAGGGGTGTGGCGGTGGTGATAACGGCTCCTCTCCGACTGGATATAACAATGAGGGTGGCCCCGGCAGCTATGACGGTCCCCCGCTGTCACTTCTATATGACTCGTTCTCAAATGCAAGAGAAGACTGGAAGTTACTGAGCTGGAATATTATTGATGATACTGCCCAGGCCTATTCCGGACGTTATTGTATCGGGTTTGACTATACCAATGATATCCCGGAAGTTGGGGGACATTTCGGTACCGCTATCATCAACCAGGAATTTGACCTGTATATCTTCAGTTCCGGCACCCTGAACTTCTGGCTGAAAACAGCTACAGATTCCCTGGTCGAAGGCAATACACTGCGAGCTTTTATTCAGGTTGATCACTTGCATACGGAATTCATCTGGGAAGAAACCATCACAAACATGGATTGGCACGAGATCTCGATTGACATCAGCCATTACTGCAGTAGTTATCGAAATCTTCGTATTGCAATCATGTGGACCAATGCTGTCTACGGCACAACAATTTCAGGGATGATAGATGTTGTGAATGTTCGGGTTGAATGAAGCATCACGCCTGTATATTCATCTTGTGAAAAACAATCAGGTGTTTCGCTATTTCAAGGGAAATCGGGACTGCTACACTTTTCTGCAAGATAAATCACTTAAACACAAAGCTAATGAAGGGGCATACAGATGAATACTGGTGGTCTATTGCACCTGATATGAGTTGTTCTGCTTGTTTTTGATGAGTCGAGTTCAAGACAGTTTCACGAAATCATAGTAGTTCTATTCTGAGTGAAACTAACGCAGAAATCGGCCATCAAAAACAAGCCCGAAAGGAGCGCGCGCTTTACCCCATGACTGCGTTGCTTTCCCAAGATTTTCGGCTGATTTCAAACAACATGCTGGTGAAAAATATACGGCTGCTCACAGGAATTTGTGCGTATTATATACGAGTACGTTTCGTCAGGTCTTGACGTGATGCCGTTTTCGCGTTCTTCTCCGCAATTTCAGACACCTGTCCGACTTCACACATGCTATTTCGCTTGATGGATCGTCATCAGGCATCACGTTGTGACCTGACGACAGCGAGAATGTTGAATCAGGTGGCAGGTCACAACGCGACAATAACAGGGCGCGAGATGGTTTCAGTATCATTGTGCATTCTGGAAAACACAGCAAAAGTCGAAGACGAAATGTCGCGTCAAGACCTGCCACAACATTGCCCAAATCATAAATCCAGCCTGTAAACAACGTCGCTTCCATCGCCGCCGCCCAGGGAGTCGGTAACTTCGCAACCCAGTTTGAAAGAGCAGGACGGGTGGATGCAACCATGCCCTGGTCAACTATCTTACCTGCCGACGTTTGAATACAATACGCAATCTTCTTCTTGTGTACGTCCAGACCGATGTAGTATACTGCCTGCATGCCAACCTCCTCGTGTAAGTACTACGGGTAACCTCGTGTTACGCCTTTAACACAAGTTAGCCCGACATGTGTGCTGCGTCGAGGTTGGCTGCTTCTACTTATGCATTATAACAGTTTCCTTTTCCAGAAATACTTCAGGGATATTCTGACAAGCGCGAGGAAAAGGATCCCGTCCCCTTTTCCTCGCAATCTCCATTATGACGGAACATAATTGAGAATAGCTTTACAATTGCAGTTTAATCCCATCCACCTCGAAGAGGTGACACATGAAAAGCGTGGTGCGTAAGCGCCGGGGGAAACAAATGCTCCCTTCCCTCCGCTCCCGAAGGGAGCGCACATGGCTCAGGAGTACGATTATCATTGCAATCAATCAAGCCGGCATATTATTTTTGCGATAGTTGAAACACAAACCCAGAAAGGCTGCATGCTGGTTGTTCCTCACAAGTAAGGCTGAAGGTCAGTCTTCAGGCCGGGAATACTGATTTCCGGCGCAATAGTTGTTGATCCTCAGTCACCCTGTTAAAAATTCTGCCGGAGAGTTTCGGCGGAACGTTTCTTGTTGTTCATTTTTGTGTAGATTTTTGTAAAGATGAGGAATCCCAACCATGAATTCTCTTCAGGATTTGGGTTTTAGTGCGTTTTTCAGTATACAGTTAAACGAGGAAGATTTCACCGGTTCACGTATTGCGCGTATCATAGCCGTTCACCGCGACCGTTGTGTCGGCATTTCAGAAGAAGGAACAGGCCCGGTCTTGTTCCCGTCAAAAACAGCCACCGTCGGCAACGATGAACTCCTGCCGAAGGTCGGGGACTGGGTTGTGCTGGCTGCTTCGCTGGAGGCTGGCAATCCTGTTCGGATTGAACGTATCCTGGAGCGCAGAACCGTATTACGGCGTGGCGCCAGTGGTCATGAAACCCGGAGCCAGGTCATCGCGGCCAATATCGACACCGTTTTCATCACAACTTCACTGGATGCCGATTTCAGTCTGAACCGGATAGAACGCTACCTGTCCATGGTATGGAGCAGTGGCGCAACTCCGGTGGTGTTGCTGAACAAGGCGGATCAATGTGAAGACGGTCCGGAAAAGCAGTATGACATTGAACTGCGCAATCCCGGTGTGGAGGCGTTGCTGGTCAGCGCCTTGAATCAGGATGATATTGCGACGATACGATCACGTATACCGTCCGGTCAAACCGCCTGTTTTGTCGGTTCTTCGGGTGTCGGCAAGTCCACCATGATCAACGCTCTTATCGGTGAGCAGCGTCTGGCAACCAACGCTGTTCGTGAAGGCGATCAGAAAGGTCGCCATACCACGACACACCGTGAGCTGTTTGTCCTGCCCGATGGCGGAATGGTGATTGACACTCCGGGCATGCGTGAACTGCAACTCATGGAAGAAGCCGGAATCGAGTCGGCGTTTCCTGATATCGAAAAACTGGCGGTGAAGTGTCGGTTTGCTGATTGTTCCCACGAATCCGAACCGGGCTGCGCCGTGCGTACTGCGGTAGACAATGGAGATCTCGATCCCGAACGACTGGACAACTATCTGAAGCTTCAGCATGAATCCCGCGCCTTTGAAATCCGCCATGACGCACACTTGCGGAAACAGTCTGAAAAGGTGTGGGGACAGTTGAAAAAAGAGGGTGAGCTGATCCGGCGAATGAAGAGGTCAAGATAATTTCGCAGTAATCTTGATTCATCATTCGTTCCTGGTAAACACTAAGTCCCATCCGGTATGTTCAGTGTCCGGATGGGGCTTTTTTGCCCTGCCCGAATACAAAATGAACAGCGCCGCATTATGTCATTACCGTCCCTGAATGGATTGAACTACGCGGCCAAATCCGTCGGAAAATCGGGACTGCTACACTTTTCTGCAAGAGAGTTCCTTGAGAACAAGGTCAATGCCCGCTTATAAATATGATTACCGTTCTTCTGGCAAGAGAATGGCAGAAAAGGTAGCTGTCCCAGGATTTTCCTGCGGATATCGAACAACAAGCTGGCGAAAAATCCGGTACAGCTACCTTTTCGGAAACGCACTATTCAACATCCTGATTTGACAAAGATGAAAAGGTAGCAGTCCCATTTTTCGCCGCCACTCCGTAGATACTCCTCCACACACACGAAGGGGCGCTAACCATGCAGGTTCAGTGTGCATTTTGAGAACACGACAGGAAAAGCTTTCCTCCTAATCAATCCGGCAGCGGGTTGCCCAACTACGAGATTTGCGAGATATGAGGATTAATCAAACAGGGAGGTTTGTTCAAATTTGTTTCCGCGATCATTATTCATGTTCTTGAGCGTGGAGAACAGCGAGTCATCCCAGGGACGTGCGGGGAATGGATACGCCCCCAGTGCAATCAGAGCATCGTTCCCGTTAGGCATTTTCCCTTCAGATCGAACAAAGACGCTAATCCCGTTGGGGCGTTTTAATTCTTCTGAAGCGCCGGCCCATGTGCCACCGCTGTTCTTCTCAGCGCTGATGATCAGAGCAAATTGGGACAGCGCATAAATGTATCTATTCCGCCCCATCGCGTTGCCGACTGTAAAGCGCGCATCCGGGTTGTAAGGTGAAAGCAACAAGAGCCGTTTATCCATGATGGCATCTCGAAATTTCCCTGCCACGGCTGTTTTCAGCAGACTGTCAGCCACTACGCCTACAGCAGTCCCCCGACTGTTCAGAGCCGCCAGCATGGCAACCTGATCTACACCACGAGCCCCACCGGAAATGATGGAAACATCGCGGCTTGCGCAGAATTGTCCTATTTCCGCCGTGTACTGTTCGCCTGCCTCATCCACATTTCGAGAGCCGACAACGGCCAATCCTTCCTGATTGATCAAGGCCAGATCCCCAACACCATAGAGAATAGGCGGGCTGGCATTGCCCAAACGTGTCCTTAAAGCTTCGGGATAGGCGGAATCGCTTCGGGTAAGAATCCAGATTCCCTTATTCATCCAGGTCTCAAGCGCGAAAGCAAGGGTTGCACCACGAGCAAGTAAATCCACAATTCGGGAGTATCCTACTGAACGATCCAGATCTAGCTGCAAGTCTTCAAGCGTTCCCGTATCCAGCAGGTCTTTCGGTGAAAGTTGATGTGACACCAGCAAAGCGGCAACTTTGTTGTATTCTGTGTTCGTGAGCGGTTTGCTGCCATCACGGTCACTCTTGCCGCCAAACACGCCGCATAACAGAAGAATGGCTTTACTGTCTTTGGTCAACGCTGTTGTGCTCATCCACCTTCCATTCATGTTTGGGAATCCAAAGCCAACGCAAGCGGGAAAACAGGTCCGCTTCCACTTTCACGTAATAAAGCGGATATCACGGTCATTGTCCACCCCGAATCTACCATATCATCGAAGAGAAAGACGCTCCCATCGGGGACAAGTCCCTGCACGTCAAACACGCCATCAAGATTTTTCGCCTGTTGAAAGCTGTTTACCATCTGTTTCTGGGGAGCATTCACAGCCTTTTTCTGCACACAGGGAAGGAAGGGCAAGTTCAATTTTGCCGCAAGTCGCCTGGCACAATCAGGCACCAGTTCCGGGTGCAATAATGAAGGAACGCAGGTGACCCATCCGGGGAAAGGTTTAGGACTCCATTTCTGAATCATTTCAACACAAGCATCCACGAGCAGATCGCTGAACCTGTTGTCCCGGTACTTACCGTTGCGAACGTGGGTTCCCCACCCGGCATCCCCCCACAGGGATAACGCCATGCCAGGTTCTGCACGCAGCTCCTCCGGAATTGTGCCTTTCCAGTCATGCCTGCTGAACTTGTACAACCATCGCTGGCGTGGCTGAATGACCTGGTGGCTACGCTTCAGGAATATGGTGGCGCGATTGGTTAAACGCTCGTCGGCATCCAGTGGCAATAACGGGTGCCCCATGCAAGGTTCACATTTTCCGCAGGTTGAAGCATAAGGATCGTCAAGAGCGCTGGCCATGAATCGCATCAGGCATGTTGGACATTCCATGTACTGCTGCATTTGATGTTGCTCGGCATGACGCAACTCGGTCAGCGCTTCAATCTGTTGAGTATTCAATTGATATTCTGTTGGGGTACGATACCATTTGTGTCCATCTTTGTATACAGGAGACACCTCCTCCACAACCAGCAGGGACAGGACTTTGTTTATTTGCCCGAATGACAGATTCATGTGTTGCTGCATTTCATTTATGGATAATCCATCTTCGGCACTATCCAGAGCTTTCAAGATCTTCTCCACATGAACCTGGGGAGGAAACGCGTTTTTAATGAAATAGTCCGTAATCTCCTGATCCTCTTCGCCGCCCAGGAGTATCCCGAAAGCGTGATCAACAGCTCGCCCCGCACGTCCAACCTGCTGATAATAATGGACAACTGAGCCAGGGCGCTGAAAATGAATAACAAAAGACAGGTCAGGCTTGTCAAACCCCATTCCCAGCGCCACAGTAGCGACCAGGACTTTGATATCATTTCGAAGTAATCTCTGCTCAAGCTCTTCCCGGTCTTCCAGGCTTTTTGAATGATAAGCCACGGCATTGATGTCATTTAACCGCAGCCACTCAGCGACTCGTTCCGCATCGCGGATAGTCAGGGTATATACAATACCGCTTCCCTCAACTTGTGGCAGGACTTCCGCCAGCCAGGCCATCCGTGCAGCCTTATTCGGCATCATGATATTTTGAAGACGCAGGCTCTCACGGATCAACGGCCCTCGAATGACGTCGAGGTTGCCCAATTGACGGGCTACATCTTCCACAACACGATTGTTGGCAGTGGCTGTTGTCGCAAGTACAGGAATTGTATCTGGGAGGATTTGCAGAACACGCACAATACGCTTGTAGTCGGGACGAAAATCATGTCCCCAATCACTGATACAGTGCGCTTCATCCACAACAAAGAGACCGATTTTGTTTGCGATTGCCTGCAATACCGTTTGCCGGAATTTCTCGTTTGCCAGTCGTTCGGGCGAGATCAACAGAATATCAATGTGATTTCCCAACAGTTCATCGGTGATCTCCTGCCAGTCGTCATTGTTATTGGAGTTGATAGAAGCGGCACGGATACCAATACGTTCTGCCGCCTGAATCTGGTTACGCATCAGGGACAAGAGGGGAGATATTAACAGAGTGGGACCAGAGTTACGATCACGGAGCAGACGGGTTGCCAGAAAATAGACCATGCTTTTCCCCCAGCCGGTACGCTGGACGACGAGGAGACGTTTGCCCTGCAACAGTGCCTGGATACTTTCCCGTTGGCCCTGCCGGAAGGATGCGGTGGGATTTTCAAGAGATCTTCTGAGAAGCTGTAAAGCGTCTGCCTCAGAAACAGGGACGCTCATTACCACCTCCTGATACGAGTATCACTCATCCAACAACATTCAGAATACTTCAATTCTATCTATTTTACCTGTAGAGGTCAAGAGTGAGAATGTTTCCGGAAGAAAAAGAATGGGGCGTTATTTAGCTGTTCTCGATTTTATTCCGTCATAACTGAGCTGGCCGGGAAAAGGGGACGGGATCCTTTTCCTCGCGCTTATGCAGAATATTCGTGAAGTATTCCTGGAAAAGGAAACTGTCACCTTTTCCGTGTACTTCCTGCCTGCTCTCAAGAAAAAGGGTACAGTCACCTTTCCCGAACTATAAATACAGCGGAACGACTTGATCCCAGGGAAAGGAAACTGTCCCATTTTTCCATATGCTCCTCCCCTATCACTTATGAATCGTTCATTGGATTATCTCATGACGGTTAATTTTCAAGAGTAGCTATTTCATCCCGGAAACGATGTCGCCTGGTGTTGTCCGGAACCTGCTCGTCATGATATTTCACTGCGGTTGATACAATAATACCAGGCACATCCTTCACGTCAGATTTCCGGCCTCACAACGCATAATCCACCAACTTCACGTCAACAACCAGGTCGCTATCACGGAAAACCATATGGCGTTTGACGATTCCGATCGCTGGCTGAATCCAGACATCTTCCACGTATTGACCAGAGTGAAGGGACCGGTACACGAAACAATGATCGATAGTACCGTAGGGAACTGTTACTGAAACATCAGCAGCGATACAACCGATGTCGTATGGGCCACCATATCCGAATCCTTCCCAGCTTTCGCCTTCTTCGGTCGGGTACTTGAAATACCAGTTCTTCCACCCTCCCACTACAATCTCTTCCAAAGAGTCCGGTGGCGAAATATTTTCCTGTAAGCCTTCTCCATCCCAGCAATTCCAGTACCGTCCGGCAGTGTCATAGTGGTAATACTTGGTATCACCACGATAGACAATGGATTCAACTTTAACCGTAGGGTGAATACGCGCATCGAGGGGAATATCCGGGCTGATTTCGTAGGTCCAATACGCCCCCACCCGGGCATCAAACGGCTCACATACTCAATAGAATCAGAAGAATCTGTGGAATTATCACATCCGGCCAAGATGAGGAGAAGCAGGATAATTCCGACAGGCAGCAGACGATTGTGTGGTATAATTACCCCCTTTTTAGTGTAAAACAGCGACAGACCTGCAAGTGGTCTGTCCCGTTTTCATCAACACACCTCGTTATAACGAAAAAGAAACCAGGCTCATATTTGTCGTATTCTCACCGTCGCTGCTGTAAAAGGCACGCTTGATAATGCCGATATCCGGTTTAATCCAGACATACTCTTCATAAGAATTGCGGCTATCAATACGGTAAAGCAGGCAATTCTCGACAGTTCCGTAGGGAACTGTCACCGATGTACCCGCCGAGACACAGGTCGTGTTGTAGGGGCCGGGATCGCTGAAGCATTCCCAGGTCTCCCCAGCTTCTACCGGGTATTTGAAAAACCAGTTCGCCCAACCGCCATCGACATCGGGAGTGGAATCCGGGGGAGTGATCGATTCGTGCAGACCCTCTTCATCCCAGTAGTTTACATATTCGCCTGAAGTGTCATAATGATAAACTTTGATCCCGTCCGCATACTCAACCTCCGCCACCTGGATCAGCGGCCTTATGCGATGGGTCTCGGAATCCCTGTTGATCTCATAGGTCCAGGAAGAACCCACCTGTGCCTGGAAGGGGTCGATGTAAATTTCCTGAACGTCGTCATCGCCGTCACAACCGGCAAGGATAAGAGACAGGAAAAGGAATAGCGCTGTGGCAAGCAGTAAACGCATGCGTGACATGATTACCCCCATTTTGCGAAGTATATAACAGGATACACTATTTCAAACTATGTATTACGAGAGGAATGAATCAAGAGGAATAGTGGAAGTATCAATGATTTCTTACCACCGAAAAATCCTTTCCCGCGGTACCGATTCGCCTGGTACCGAACTCCAACGCCTGGGATTCCGTGGTGAAGTGCCCGGCACGGACAGTGTAGAGGGTTGAGGAACCTCGTGGAACAGGATGGACAAAGACCTCTATCCCGAGGGAACGTCTGGAAGAGGCGAACCGTTCCGCATTGGCCTGACTGCTGAACGCTCCCAGTTGAAGGCTGTAGACGCCGTTGGGATCTCGGCCCGCATCGGGGTCGGGTTGTATTGTACTCTCGTCTTCGTGCATCAGGAAGTCGAGCGGGTCGGTTGAGGGAGGTGGCGGCAACGGTCCCTGAAACAAAGCCTGGGCAAGTGGCAGATTTTCACGCATCATCTCCAGCGCATTGGTCTGCCCGGCGGCGTCACCCTTCAAACGATAATAGCCATACAAATGAAACCAGGCGACAGTCACAATGGAATCACTGACAGACGGTGAACGTGACAACGCTTTGAACTGGGAAAAGGCCTTGTTACCGTCAGGTTCGAGAACGGCCTGCGCGAGACTGCGTTCCGGGGTACCGATTGGCCAACGGTTCATCTGCAGACGTTGCTGGATCAAACGGGTGCGTCCCTGTAAAATCCACTGTACCAGTGGCGCAGGGGTAAGCGTTTGCGGAGTGGCGGGCTGTCCAGGTACAGTCGCAGGCGCCTCCTGGGCGACAGAAACCTGCATGAACAGGAACATCTGCAGCAGGGCAACGAGTATGATGAGGACAGTACGCTTCGACTGTAACATCCGGAACAGCTCCAAGTCAGGTGACCGGGTTTGTTGCAATGTCCGAAACAGGCCGCTCTCCTGTCAATAGAGATATCCCTTGCCCGACGACGGGGAGGCAGATACTTTGAATCGTCAACCTGAACCAGAAGGAACAACAGATGCGATTCGAACCAGCGAACAGAACCTTTTTCGATACAGATTCCGCCACTGGCGACACCAAAGAACGCGCAGAGATAGATAAACGCTACAAGTGGAAGCTCGACCACATTTATCCCGGCTGGGAAGAATGGGATGCAGACCTGAAGAAGATCGAAGAGCTGATGGAGAAGTTCCAGCAGTACCGTGGCGCACTGGACTCCGGGCCGTCAGTAATCCTCGAAGCCTTCAAACTCAGTGATGAGCTGGGCATGCTGGCGGACAAGGTGTTCAGCTATGCGCACCTGACCTATGACACCGACCAGCGTGACAACAGCATCAACGCTCGCATGCAGCAGGTGCAAATCCTGTTCGCTCGATTCTCCACCGCGACGGCGTGGTTCGATCCCGAACTCTTGACCATCAAGCAGGACCAGATGGAATGGTGGCTGGCGCAAACCCCGGAACTTGAACCGTACGCTTTCCCGATCCGTGAGCTCTATCGCAGCCGTGAACATGTGCTGGATGAAACCGGCGAACGTCTGCTATCCTACTACAGCCAGCTCAAGGCCACGCCTTCTCAGATCTACCAGGCGCTTTCCACGGCCGACATGAAGTTCGAAACCGCTGAGCTGTCCACTGGAGATAAGGTCGCGGTTTCGTATGCTCAGTACACCAAACTGCTACGTACCCTGAAAAAGCAGGAAGATCGCCGGAAAGCATTTGAAGCGCATTTTGCCTCGTTTAAGAAAAGCCTGAACACGTTTGCCAATATCTACAACGGTGTGTGCCAGCGTGACTGGGCCAGTGCGCAGGCACGGAATTTCGGTAGTACCCTTGAAGCAAAGTTGCATGGCAACAACATCCCGGTCGGGGTGTATGAGAACCTGATCAAGACCACACGGAAAAATACGGCCCCGGTTCAGCGCTACATGAAACTGCGTAAAAAACTGATGGGACTGGATGAATACCACCTGTATGACGGCAGCCTGCCGTTGGTCGAATTTGATAAAGAATACCCCTATGATACCATCTCGGACATGATCATCGAGTCGGTTGCTCCGTTGGGGACGGCTTACCAGAAACGCCTGCGGAAAGCATTTGGCGGCGGCTGGGTGGATGTATACGAGAACACAGGGAAACGAAGCGGAGCGTATTCGGCGGGCGTATATGGCGTGCATCCTTATATGCTGCTGAATTATAACGACACCCTGGACAATGTGTTTACCGTGGCGCATGAGATGGGCCACAGCATGCACACTTTGCTGTCCGGTGAAAAGCAGCCCTACGCCACCCACAGCTACACCATCTTTGTCGCGGAAGTAGCCTCAACCCTGAATGAAGCCCTGTTGCTGGACCTGATGCTGGCACGTTCGACCGATTCGAAAGAGAAAATTGTCCTGCTGCAACAGGCGATTGACAATATCACCGGGACGTTCTTCACGCAGGTGATGTTCGCGGATTACGAGTTACGCGCACACAAGCTGGCCGAAGAGGGAATACCGATTACTGCGGATACCTTGAGCGAAGTGTATTTCGGGCTATTGCAGGAGTACTACGGCGATGCGCTGGAACTGGATGACCTGTACCGGATTACCTGGGCGCGTATCCCGCATTTCTTCGGGTCGCCCTATTATGTTTACCAGTACGCCACCTGCTTCGCCTCCAGCCAGGTATTGCACCAGCGTCTGCTATCGCAGGACGCAGGCGAGCGCAAGAAGACGGCAGAAGATGTGTTGACGTTACTGGGTTCCGGCGGCAGTGATCATCCGATGGAACAGTTGCGACAGGCCGGTGTGAATCTGGAAAAACCGGAAGTGATTCGCGCTGTGCCAGATGCGCTGTCTACTCTGGTGGATGAACTTGAAAAGAATCTCTGAAAGAAACAGAACGAGAAAGAAAGACAGACGCGAGAATACGTCTGTCTTTCTTTTTATTAACCATGAACCTTTGGAGACGAAATTTATGCTGTCGCTTTTCGTTTCGGAGTTTTATGTGCTGTATTCGTGGCGCTGATTCCGGGAGATCCGTGTAGGTGTCTTGATGTTGATCGGCCTTTTCCGGTTTTCGAAATCTTTGAATTTCTCGTTTTACCTCTTTTTACCCGGTTTACTCCATTTCGAAGACTACGCGAACTTCTTTCTTCCTGCGGGACAACCTCCGGACAGAACTCTCTGAAATCTTTTTCCCAATCCTCGTCGGAAAGAGATTCTGTATAAGCAAGTGCACGCTGCAATATTTTCTTGGTATCCATTTTACACCTCCTTCTCGCAAACAGCCAAATCTCGAATAATACTTTGATCTAACACATTAATTTGCACATGAGATCTGTCAAATATCTTTGCGTCCTCGAAGATGGGATCTCCTTCCTGAAACGCTGCCCGAATTGATTTACATGGTGCATCAATTCTCTCAAGCAGTATTCCAATAAGCCAGTTCATGAACCTGCAATCCAAAGGGTGAAAAGTCTCACGCCCCGCTATCTGCTTTCTGCGTTCTTCTGCGTAAGTGCCCTTCTCAAGCTGCTTGTTAAAACGTCTTACGAGCGAATGTAGTTCCTGTTCCCAAGTGATGTCAAGGAAATCGAGACAATCTTCCAGTGAAATTCGAGCTTTAATTACAACAACTTGCTCATCATCTCTTTTCGCACTCCATTCCCTAGCGCGCGTAGGTGCGTCTTGAAAAAAGTATATCCCGTGTCCCAACCAGTCATCCACATTTCTACTTGGTCTAAACTCGTTTGCCTCCATTATGTCACTTGCATGGTCTTGCGATGTTCCGTGATAGCCAAAAACATCCAGCGGTTGCGAACATATGTTTTCCTGCATGATTCTCCCGTTTTTTCCCAACCCCAATATAAATATAACAATATCAAACATGGAGTACAAGAATAGCAGAAAAGCAGGAGCGGGACAATAATTATTTTGTATTGAAGAGGTATTGATAAGTTGAATAGGTATTTGAAAATTCGTTTTCTATTGCTTGTCCTCGAGATTGTTCTTCGTAATAATAATATTAAGGAAATCACAGTTTTAGCGAACACATCCCAGAGTGTACACATAGTTATATTATTATTCTTATATAACTTTAATCAGAACTTTAAAGGCCAGCTAACTGTCTCCTCTTTAAGATAAATTGTCGCCATTCAATAGGGACGAATCCGTAAATGCACCTTTGGTGACTGTGGCTCAAAGTCCATATCTGCATGAGACAATGATACCCCTACTATTTCACATTCTGCCTTCCCATTTGTTGACAATTCCCAACATGTTGAGTAGCGTGTTGCTACGCAGCAACAGTGCGACAGCTAGTGTATTTTCGCAAGAATTGCTGTATTTTAATCAGTTAGCTGCTACTGGATAGCAGAATTCAAAATCGGCATGTTGCTTGCTTGCTACGGGGTGAGCCCGGTTCCGCAACATTGTTGTGACGCACTCATAAGGGGAGGATACTTCGATGGATCAGAACCATCCGGAAACCAACCAGTCCGTTCCAGAACAGGAACAGCCGGAAACCCAGGCTTTACAAGAACAAGTTGAACCTGAGCAGGTTCTCAACGAACCTTCTCCCTCGCTTATGAGTATGCTGTTGGGTGTCTTTATGAACCCGGCAGAGACAGCGGCCGGGATCAAGAAGAAGGCAAGTTGGCTGATTCCTTTGCTGATTGTCATAGCCTTGATGATAGCCGGTAACATGATGATGTTCGACGCTCAGCAGGCAATGCAGAAGCAGGCCGGCGCAGACCGTATCATGAAAATGCAGGACAAAGGACAACTTTCTGCGGAACAGGCACAGGAAGCGATCGAAGGTATGAATAAAATGCCGGCGAGCCTGCAACGTGTTTTTTCAATTGTCGGCATTCTGATCTTCGCCCCTATCATCTTCCTTGTCACGTCCGCCCTGCTGCTTCTGATCGGCAATGTCTTTATGGGTGGTTCAGCATCATTCAAACAATACTGGACCTGGGCTATTTATTCATCGCTTATCACTACTCTGGGATCTTTGATCAAGGGCGCCATGATCATGATGAAAGACGATATATTCGGCGCTCAGTTCGGTTTGGGTCTGTTCCTTGAGCCGTCAATGAAATCGATCCCGTTTATGATCTCGCAGCAGGTTGACCTGTTTGCGATCTGGGCCGCTATTGTCGTTGGTATAGGGCTGGCTGTCCTGACAAATTCTACCAGGGGCAAAGGCATTACCTGGAGTCTGATACTATATGTTGGCAGCGGAATTGTCTTTGGAGCACTTTCTGCCCTGCCGGCAATTATTTTCTGATAGAAAAGCTCGGTGAGATGTAACCTGCAAGACCAGAGGACGGTCTTGTAAGCAGTAAAATCCAGAGGGAAAAGGAAGGATCAGCCATGTTACGATGTTTCAAGCTGATTTCACTATTGGGACTGGCGGTAGTCATCCTGTTCGGTAGTAGTGTTGTGCCTGCATTTGCTCAAGTAGTCGGCGATCTGCAACTGGTGATATCTGAAACTCCGATGTCAGTTGACGAGTTGGTGGATATCGCGCTGGACAACGCCGGCGACTACCAGACCGCATTGGAATCACGTGATTTCAACTACTACGCCATGCGTGGAGCATGGGGCTCGTTTCTTCCTTCCCTTTCCGCCAGTGCGCAATACTCCAATGCACGCTCAGAGCGCGAGAGCGGTGTCTACTACTTGAATGGTGTTTCAATTCCTTCAAGCACCCTGGTTGCCAAGAGTAGCGATTCTTATGTGGGGTTGAGCGCTTCCGAGCAGATCTTCACCGGCTTCCAACGCTGGTATGGCCTGAAACAGGCCAAGCTGCAACTGGAAAACGGCAATTTGAGTGTAGCCCAGGCACGCAATGCGCTCATCTATAATGTCAAACTCCAGGTATACAACGTGCTGTCGGCACAGGAAAACCTTGAGTTGGCGAAGGAAGTCGTTGACTTGCGCGAGGAAACCCTGCGTTATGCAAGGACACGTCACGAAACCGGCGAAGTAATTGAGCTGGATGTGATGCAGGCAGAGATTGACCTGGGCAACGCAAAAAATGACTTGCTGTTTGCCGACCAGAACCTGGAAAACACCCGTGAGATTCTGAATGTTGCCATGGGTATTGACCTTTCCAGCCGTTTCCCGATTGACGAGAATCTGGCCCCGACTCTACCGGCATTAGATCCCGATGTGCTGATTCGGTATGCGGAACGCAGCAATCCGGAATATAAAATCCTGGCCAACACAGTGAGCATTTATAAGCAGGATGTCAAGATGCAGACATCCGGCTATTTTCCGACCGTCACTCTGAATGGCGGATATTCCCGTAGTGAAAGCGGTGAAGCGTACAACAAGTGGATACTGGTTCCGAACGACACCTACATGAACATGTCGGTAAACCTGAGCTGGAACCTGTTCGACCGTTTCCAGCGTGAAATTTACCGTCAGCAGGCTGTGGTGAATCGTCGCAACGCAGAGTGGAACGAACGCAGCAGACATTTGCAGATCGCTTCGGACATCCGTGCCAAATGGCGTACCCTGGAACGGTTGGGTGACCAGATTGATGTCCTTGAGAGAAACCGTGAACTGGCACGTCGGCAACTGGAACTTGAGCAGGAACGCTACCGTCTTGGCGCTTCGTCGCAGCTCAACCTGCGAAGCAGCCAGGTGACCTTCATCCAGGCCGAAACTGATTATATCCAGAAAGTTGTAACATTCCAGACGACCAAGGCGGAACTCGAGAATACACTGGGAGTTTCGCTTGAGGAGGTTCAACCGTGACCACTGAACAGAACGGCAGTGGCTCTACTATGGTCCTTTCCAAGAAGAAAAAGAGCCGAAAAAAAGTATGGATCATCCTGGGTGTAGTTGTTGTGATTGCAGCGTTGGTTGTCGCCAATGTGCTGCAAAAACGCAAACCCAAGGGCACCAATGTGGATGTGGAAATTGTCGAGCTGGACAGCCTGGTGCAGACTGTGACCGCATCGGGAAAAATCCAGCCTGAAGTTGACGTAAACATTTCCGCAAATGTTTCCGGTCGTATTCTCTACCTTGGCGCTAAGGAAGGGGAATCGGTAGAACGTGGTAAACTGCTGGTTCGTATTGAAGATGAGCAGTATGTTGCCATGCTTGACCAGTACAAATTCATGCTGGCCAGCGCCGAAGCCGGACTGGAAGAAGCCCAGAGCCAATTAAAACGTGTCACTGAGCTTCATGCCTCCAAGCTGGCCTCTGACGCCGAGCTGGAAGCCATGCAGGCGACTGTCAAGAAGGCGGAAGCCGAAGTGGATCGCGCCCGCGCCAATGTCAACCAGGCCCAGGACGACCTGGATAAGACACAGATTTATGCGCCCATTGGTGGTGTTGTCTCCTCCCTGAACAAGGAAGTGGGTGAAATGGCTATCGGCGCCACATTCACCGAAGACATCATCATGGTTGTGTCCCAGTTGGACCGCATGGAAGTCAATGCGGAAGTCAACGAAAACGACGTTGTGCTGATAGAAATCGGCGACCAGGTGAGTATCGAGGTGTTCGCACTTCCCGATACGGCATTTGATGGTATCGTAACAGAGATCGCACATTCCGGCATTGTCCGCAGCGCCGGAACAGCCGAAGAAGTCACCAACTTCGAAGTGAAGATCGCTGTACTGGACCATGTTCCCAGCTTGCGTCCCGGCATGAGCGCGACGGTTGAAATCGCCACCGAAAGCCGTGATGAGACAGTCGTCATTCCGCAGGAAGCCGTGGTTGTCCGTTCCCTCGAGAAAGAGAAGAACAAGGAAGACATGGCTCGTAAAGGTACGGGAAACAAGGGCGGTGACAAGAAGGACGACGACAGCGAATCCAGCAGCAGCCGTGACGAAGAGAAGCTGGTGGAAGTTGTATACGTGGTAAACAATGATTCCGCATGGGTGCGTCCGGTCAAGCTGGGCATCTATTCCGACACCATGTTTGAAATCCTGAGCGGACTGGAACCGGGCGATACGGTTGTCACCGGCCCCTATCGTACCTTGTCACGTGAACTCAGCAGCGGCCAGCGTATTACCTATAAGAAGCCAAAGACTGACAAGCCAAATAAGCAGGAAGTCACCGAGCAGGCATCTGAATAATCCAGGTCAACTGCATAAGAAATTCTGGTTATATTGAGTTCAACCAGGAAGAGTGTGAAACGGAGTAAAGATGGCACCCCTCATAGATTTGGAACAACTATACAAGATCTATCAGATCGGTGAGATCGAGGTTCGCGCCCTCAACGGGGTTAACCTGGCGATTGACCAGAGTGAGTATGTCGCCATCATGGGACCGTCCGGCTCGGGCAAATCAACCCTCATGAACATCATCGGCTGCCTGGACACCCCGTCCGACGGAGTGTACAAGCTGGCTGGAGAACGTGTTGACACCATGCAGGACAACCAGTTGGCCGATATCCGTAACCGCAGGATCGGGTTTGTTTTCCAGACCTTCAACCTGCTGCCTCGCGCCGACGCTTTCCATAATGTCGAGCTGCCGTTGATCTATTCAGGCATGCCACGCGCTGAGCGACGTGACCGTACAGCGGCAGCATTGGGCAAAGTTGGCCTGGCGGAACGAATGAAGCACAAGCCGAACGAGTTGTCCGGTGGCCAGCGCCAACGTGTCGCGATTGCACGTGCGCTGGTAAACAACCCGGATATCCTGCTGGCCGACGAACCGACCGGTAACCTGGACAGCCGGACCAGTTACGAAATCATGGACTTGTTCGCCGAACTGCATGAGGGCGAAAACACCATCGTTCTCGTCACCCATGAAGAGGATATTGCCGCCTATTCGAAACGAGTGGTGCGTCTGCTGGACGGCCAGATCCATTCGGACAAACGACAGGAAGCCCGCAAGGAACATCCGGCCATTGTGGAAGCCGAGAAGCAAAACGGTTCCGATTCATAAGATATTCGAGTGTCTGATCACACCCTGATTCGTGGTGTATATTCCGACACAACCAGTTCCGTCAGGTCTTGCGCATACGCTTTCCATGCGTGTGACCCACTGGTTCCGTCAGGTCTTGCGCATACGCTTTCCATGCGTGTGACCCACTGGTTCCGTCAGGTCTTGCGCATACGCTTTCCATGCGTGTGACCCACTGGTTCCGTCAGGTCTTGCGCATATGTTTCCATGCGTGTGACCCACTGGTTCCGTCAGGTCTTGCGCATATCTTTTCCATGCGTGTGACCCACTGGTTCCGTCAGGTCTTGCGCATATGTTTTCATGCGTGTGACCTGACGGTTCTGTTCCTTCAATTTGCAGCAAACATTCGAACACGACATAAAAACAGGAGCCAAAATGCAGTACGATATTCTTTACCGTCCATCCTATTCCCTGGCCAAGGTGAATCTGAACCCGGGCGAAAGCATGATCGCCGAAGCGGGAGCGATGGTCAGCCATTCACCGGGGATCAGCATCGAAACCGGCCTGAAGGGTGGTCTGTTCGGCGCTCTGAAGAAGAGTGTGCTAGGTGGCGAATCCTTTTTCACCAACACCTTTACCGCCCAGACACCCGGCGAAATCACCTTTGCGCCGCCTCTTCCCGGCGATATCAACGCCATGCATCTTAACGGCGAGATGTACGCCCAGTCCGGCGCGTTCCTGGCAAGTGAATCATCGATTGACGTAGACACGAAATTCACCGGCGCGAAGACCTTCTTCTCCCGTGAAGGACTGTTCCTGCTGAAGATGAGCGGCGCCGGCACCCTGTTCCTGTCCAGCTTCGGCGCGATTCACGAGATCGAACTTCGTGAAGGTGAGCAGTATGTCGTCGATACAGGACATATTGTCGCGTTCGACGCCAGTGTTCGGTTTAACGTGCGCCAGGTCGGTGGCCTGAAATCCACCCTGCTCAGCGGTGAAGGGCTGGTGTGTGATTATTACGGGCCCGGCCGGATCTGGATGCAAACCCGTAGCGCGGACGCTTTCCTGACCTGGATCAAGCCAAAAGTGCAGACACAAAGCCATCAGTAGTAGTTGTTCATGATAGAAGTCATTGGAACCACGATTTCCTGCGCTGGAAGTGGTGGTTTTTCTTTGAAAAAGTCAACATTTGATGGGTGGCCCGACTCACGCGTGAGGAATTTGACGCTTTTGTCTCAAGATGGATACTGTGATGCGGTTTCGATCCATGACGCAACATGAGTGAGTCGGGACTATGACAACTTTCACGTTCTTGACAACAGCACAAAACATTATCCCGACTCATGCAGACGGATGGTCCTATAAGTTTGTAGTGGGGGTTTGAAAGAGCCTGGGTGGCCCGACTCACACGTGAGGAATTTGGCGCTCCAGTATCAAGATGGGTACTGTGATGCTGTTTCGATCCATGACGCAACTATGAGTGCGTCGGGACTGTGCTGAATTTCGAGCTCTTTCCAAATACACACACAACCTTGTCCCGATGCGCTTTAAAGAGTTGACTTGTATCCCAAATGAAGTGAGAGTATTTCTGCTGAAGCGATTGTGGAAGTCGCATCACGCGCGGATCGGGGCACCCGTTCAAGTATCTCTGCTCTATGAGTACATAGTTATAATTGTGTACATTCTATACATATTTTATATTATGTACAGATTTCTAACCGCGCAGGAGGTAGTATGTCTACGATAGAGGGAGTCGGGCTGGTAGCCTTGAGGAACCAGATCGGTGATATTGTCAATAGGGTGCAGTACACAGGCGAGCGTATTACTGTCAACAAACACAATAAAGCGGTTGCTGCGATTATCCCGATCGAGGATTTGAAGCTGTTGGAAGAAATCGAAGACCGCATCGATGCGAAGAGTGTGGACACCATGATGGATAATCTTCAGGACAGCGATCTCATTCCATGGAAAGACAACAATAGATAAGCGTTGGGGTGATCCCTATGGCTTTCCGTATAATGATACACAGGGTGGCGAAGAAGCAGTTCGATGCACTGGACAAGGCGACCAAGGTACGTGTTGAG
The DNA here is from genome assembly GCA_963669175.1 of bacterium. Taxonomy (GTDB): domain Bacteria; phylum Electryoneota; class Electryoneia; order Electryoneales; family Electryoneaceae. The sequence goes on along the minus strand of OY769902.1, from coordinate 1,610,789 downwards.
AAGGCAATCAATGAAATTGCTGAAGATCCCTTTAAAGCGGGGAAGAAGCTGAAATCGAGAACTAAAGACGCCTATCGAGTTCGTGTCGGTGATTATCGAATTGCCTATGTCGTAATGAAAAAGGAAATTTTTATCCTGATTCTTCGGATCAGCGACCGAAAGGAAGTATATCAGCAATTGAAAGATTGTGGATTATTATAACACCGAACATTTTCTCTATTTCAACAGCGTCAACCTGCGTGAGATGCGCGCTTCACCTGTTTCCGCCACGACGAGGTAGCTCCCGCTGGCCACATGATCATCCGGCATCCAGACCAGGGTGCGTGTGCCACGGTACATCTCATGATCGACCAGACGCTCCACTTCACGCCCCAGCATATCATACACCGTAACCCGGACATGGTCATGGGTGAGAATGCCCAGTTCCATCTTCACACTGTTATTAAACGGGTTCGGCCAGGGTTCCGACAGGGTGAATGCCGTGGGTAACGCTTCGCAACCGTCCTCATACACTCCGTTGTAATGAACCTCGCAGACAACAGCCTGGTAGGGATCGAAATAAAATGTGGTCGGTTCAAATTCCAGCCCGGTAGTGATCACAGTCTGTTCCGCTTCAGCCAGCACATCTATCGTCACCAGGGTATCTGTAGCGCCGAGACGGAAACGTACTTCGACCGGCATCCGGAACAGGGGCGCATTGGTCTGCAACTGCTCGACGTCAATACTGGCTGAGAAAGTACCGTTCCCTTCGCTTTCAGTCTGGAGGTTGCCCACCATGAATTCCGGGTGTCCGGCAGAATAGACCCATTGGTCAAAATACCAGTCGAGATCTTCACCGCTGGCCGCTTCCATGTGTTCTTTCAGCTCGTCGGTTACCACGTTTCCGTAGGCGTATTCCTGCAGGTAGGTCCGTGTTCCTTCCCAAAACGCGTCATCACCGATCACATTCCGCAGCATATGTAGCACCAGGGCAGCTTTATCATAGACCACATTCCCGAAGATATAATCGATAGGCGGGTCATACATGGCATAGCGGAATTGTGAATCTTCTGAGAAATAAGCAGTTCGAAAAGCAGTCAGTACACTGGCCATTTGTCCATCGTCGAGGTATTCATGCCAGAGCGCTTCTGTGTAGGACGCCCAGCCCTCGTTCAACCACATGTTGGCGAAGGTCAACGGTGACACATAATCTCCGAACCACTGATGCCCCAGTTCATGGATGACAATATCCTCAAACCTACGGTTGCCATACTGGGCCAGACGGTAACCGTATGTGGTCGCCGACTGGTGTTCCATCGCCCCCCAACCGGCAAAGATTGAAGACATGGCCTGATCATACTTGGAAAATGGATAGGGAGTTTGCAGCAGGTCTTCAAGCAGTTCGATCATCTCACCGGTTCGGCCAAACTCGTATTCGGTTATATCCTGATCTTCACTGAACAACCAGAAATTCACCGGGGTATCGTTCTCGCCATACGTCCCGTTTTCAACATGCACGTAAGGATGGGCTGAAATACTGATGAGGTAAGTTGCTATCGGATAAGTGTTTTCCCACACCGTGCCGAACGTACCATCATCCAGATCTATGCGTTCCTGGAAGGCGCCATTGGAAACCACGTAATACTCTTCATCCATGATAGTCGTGACACGAGTGGTATCCAGTTTGTCACAGGGATAGTCATAACAGGCCAGCCAGTATCGCGTTTCAAATGGCTCCCCGAAAGTGAACAGGTTATCCGTTTCCGGACTATATACAATCCCCCCGAAATAAACATCATTCCGGATCAGGCTGGTATAGTCTATTAACATTTCAAAAGTATCGGTGACAACGATGTATTCCGGAATAGCTACACTGATAATTCCATCCTCATAGGTGTATGTCACATCGTCATCATTGATTTCGACAGAATGAACCGTGCACTCAACCAGATTAACCGGGATCGTATCCACATCCTCCAGCAACCGGGCTCTTGTCACTACCACTGTTGCGCAGGTTCGTGCATCCAGATCGGGCATCAGGGTAATATCCATGACCAGGGCATCATAAGAATGAGTTGTATCGGCATCCAGTTCGTTATTCTGAAATTGCGCTGCTTTGCGGGCATATTGCTTGAGATGGGCTGTCAATTCCGGATTGTCCGCAAAATGGAAAGGACGTGGACAGGCGAATCCCATCCTGACCACAAGTAACATCAGGCCAGCAATGAGAAGCGTGATTCTGATGGTGCGTTGTGAATTCCACATCGGATCAACTCCTTCTTTGCCTGTTCCGGGAGATCACGGTAGTTCTTGTATTACTTCCTTTGCAGAACCACACCTTCAAGAACAACCCTTTTTTTAATATACAATGGCTTTGTACACGCAAAAAGTGGAGGTTCACCTTGCAGTCAATTATCTGGACACCTACTTTTCGGATTCGGTAGAGGAAAGGTGATCATACGGGAGAAGTTGTGATCGGGTCACGGTTCGGCATACGCAGCAGATTTCTACTACAGGGCTTTCCCCTGCTGGTAGTGCTCGCCCTGTCGATTCTTGTGGTGCATGCGACAGAAAGCCCGCGTGAACGACTGCAACGGCTCCGTGGTGAAATCGACAGCCTCGCCACCGTGCTGGCAGAGATCCAGGCCAGTGAACGCAACCTCAACAACCGGATCGGCACCCTCGACCAGCAGATCGCCACACGTTTGCAGCTCATCAGCGAACTGGAGACCCAGGTAGCTGAAGAGAAACGCGCCGTCCAGCGATACAGCCGTGAAGCGGATGATGCAGGCAGACGTAAACGCATCGCCCAGGGAAAACTGGCCGAGCTAACCGATGAGGTTGCCGGGCTGGAAGACCTGATCAGCAGGCGTGCGGTGTATGTGTATAAGCATGGCGCACGTGCGTCATTACGTTTCCTGATGGCGGCGGATAATCCGGGCGATCTGTTTCGGCGGCGAATTTATGTCAACCGTATCCAGGACAACGACCAGAAAAACCTGGAACGTCTTCGAGACGCACGTCAACGGCAGGACCGTGCGGCGAAAGACCTGGCCCAGACCGAACGTGACATGAATCGCGCCCTCGAGAATAAACGACAATCCTTGCAGCGTTCCGAACAACTGGCTTCGGAGACACGGCAGGAACAGCAGCAGTTGAACGGGGATCGGAAACAGATATCTGCCATGCTTCAGGATGTACAGCAGGATCGTGAAAGTGTCGCCCAGATGCTGGCTGACCGGAAAGCATCGCTGGAACAGGTGGAAGAATGGATCACCAGCCTTGAACGTCAACGCTCCGGCGGCGAGGTGCAGGAAATCCATGTTCGCCCCCACGCTTCCGCTGAAGTAGTCGTCCACAGGGTGCCGACCTTTGAACGATTCGAGCAGGCCAAAGGACGTCTGCCCTGGCCGGTGAAAGGTCGGGTACTCAGCCGCTTTGGAATGCAGACAAATGCGGTTACGGGCACTGTCACAGAGAATCCGGGTATCGACATTGCCGCCGATGAAGGCGCGGAAGTGATCGCAGTGCAGGCGGGCGTGTGTACCCGGATCACCTATCTGCGTGGGTTCGGCACGACGATGCTGATTGATCATGGCGATGGCTTCTACACGGTTTACGCTCACCTAGGTGACCTGATGGTTAGTGAAGGCGAAGAAGTTGAGGCGGGACGTGTGCTGGGCGCTGTTGCTCCGGAACGGCTCGCCGGACAATCACGAGTCCATTTCCAGGTCTGGCGGCAACGGCAGAAAGAAGATCCCCTGAACTGGCTGGCCGGGTAGAGTTCTATTTACAGGGATCTCCCGATAATCTATTTGGCCCCGCCAGCTTGAAGCGTGTAGAAGCGAAGACGGATGCCTGAACAATATGTCATCCCCGGCTTGAACGGGGATCTCGGAATTCGACGAGATAATCTATTGGCCCCGCCGGCTTGCCCGGCGGTGGTCTATTTTAATTAAAGTCAAGCGATTAGTCCATCGGAAGTGATAATTAAAGTCAAGCCGTCAGTCCATCGGTAGTGCTGTGTTATTCTCAAGTACTGTTCTGAAAATAGACTACTGCTGAAGGTGGTACTTATCTCCTGATTAGAATAAACCACCGCCGGACAAGCCGGCGGGGCCAAAGTTCTGTAGAGACATTTGAATCGAAATGCCATTTTTTTCACAGGTTGACTTGGCACGAATAATAAGCGATACTGCATAGTTATACTGGAACGCACTGAGAAGCGCATTAAGGTTTAAAATACGATGAGTGAGTCTACGATAAACTTTCCCCATGTGATCGGTCAGGAACGTATCCTGAACGCGTTAAGCCGTTCTACGTTATCCGGACGCATGGCTCATGCCCTCTTGTTCATTGGCCCGTCCGGGACTGGCAAGGAAGCGGCTGCCTTTGACCTGGCACGTGCGCTGTTATGCAGCCATATGCCCCGGGAAGAAGCCAGGCCAGAGCGGTCGCTGCCCTGCGAAGAATGCGACAATTGTGTGCAGAGCAGAAAGCTTGCTCATCCCAACCTGACTGTCCTCTTCCCCATGCCCAAGCCGAAGGAAGGCAACGACGAGGATGCCCAGGTCAGCTATACCGACACGCAGCAGAAAAAGATAGAAGAACTGCTGCTTGAGAAACGGAACGACTATTACCACCCGCTGGACCTTACCGGTGGTCAGGAGATCATGGTGGAGCACATTCGCGCGCTACGCCGTGAATTCAGCATGACTTCCTTTAGTGGACGCTGGCGTGTGGTTATCATCAGCCAGGCGGACCGGCTGCGAGTCGAGGCAGCGAACTCTTTTTTAAAGCTTCTCGAGGAGCCACCGCCGAGAGCATTGTTTATATTAACCTCTTCACGGGAATCCCGACTTTTATCGACGATTGTCTCACGTTGCCAGACGTACCGGTTTGCACCGTTACCGGTCGAGTTGGTTCGTGATGAACTGGTCCGACGTGAGCAGGTCGATGCAGCTCAGGCAGCCGCAGCAGCTCGTCTCGCAGGCGGGTCGTGGAACAAGGCGCGTGAGTGGGCGTATGGCGACCCGGCAGCGCAACAGGAAAAGGTTGTCATCCTCTTCCGTATCCTTGTCGCCGGTGATCCGGGCAAGTTGGATGTTGAAGTGGACCGTCTGACCGCCGCTTCCGAGATGGAGAATCTCGGCGCTACGCTGGTGCTCATGAGTCACTGGCTGCGTGATGTGCAACGTCTGGATGCGATTCCCGAAAACGAATGGCCGGAATCGACAAGTGACGCCATGCGGCGATTCGCTTCCTTTTGTCGTGACCGGGATATTGCTGCGGCCCTGGAGGCCGTAGATGAGGCGCGATTGGACCTGGAAGGACGTGTGCAACCCGGACTGGTCATGTTTGGCCTGTTCCAGGATTTGAGAAGAATCCTTTTCACAACTCAGCCACAAAGCGCCTCGTAAGCTGGACTTGGAGAATACATGTCTTTAATAGAAGTAGATTTCAAGGGACACCGAAAAGGGATTTATACCAATCCCCAGGAGTTTCCCCTGAAGCGAGAAGAATGGGTTGTGGTGCGCGCAGACCGTGGCGAAGACCTCGGGCGAGTCAGTCTGATCGGTACGGATTGGGAAGAACGGCTGACTACGGAACTGGGCGAAGAAGAGCCGGAACCGATCCTGCGCCGCGCCAACGATGCCGATCTGCAACTTCGCAGTGAAAATAAACAAAAAGAAAAAGAAGCCAGGGATTTTTTCCTCGACGCGGTAAAACGTCATGAATTGATCATGAAGCTGGTCGATGCTGAGTACCAGCTTGACTGCAAAAAACTGACGTTTTACTTCACGGCCGATGGACGTGTTGATTTCCGTTCCCTGGTCAAGGAACTCGCGCAGCATTTCAAAACCCGCATTGACCTTCGTCAAATCGGCGCTCGTGACGAATCAAAGCGCTTGGGTGGAATCGGCATCTGCGGACGTGAGCTCTGCTGCGAATCCTGGATTCGCACCTTTGACCCGGTAACCACCAACATGGTCAAAGAGCAGGGTTTGCTCCTGAATCCGCAGAAGAACACCGGTTTGTGCGGAAGGCTGCGTTGTTGCCTGCGTTACGAGGTCGAGCAGTACCGCATGGTCAACCAGGTGCTCCCCAAGGCGGACACGAAAGTACAATCGCCGCATCGCAGGGGCTATATCGAGAAAATCGATATGTGTAAATGCGCCGCCTGCATCCGCTGGGAAGATGGGAAAGCCAGTCAGTTCAGCCCGGAACAATTGCGTGAGCTAAGCGACTGGGACCCGGAGAAAAGCGAGCCGAAGGCGCCACTGAAGTTGAAAGACGATCCTGATTATACCAGTAGCGTACTGGTAGCCACATCGGGACCGGATACGGATGTAGAAGCCAGGGGTGAGAAGCTGAAAACGGGCCCGGCAAAGCCCGGTTCTCAAAAAGCTGTTGTCCAGCGAGCGTCAAAGCCGGTCAGCAATGGCCAGCGCAAACCGGCGTCCAAACCGGGAAAACCGGCTATGGAAAAAGGGCATAGACCTCCGCCGTCAACCCCGGTTGTGTTGGTGGAAGCTGTACCGATCAGCAAACCATCGGAAATGGTCAAACCGGACAAGCCAGCGTCCAAACCTGCGGAAAAGGGACATCCCAAGCACAGGAGCAGTGCCCATAACAAACCGCCAAGGCGCGCGCGCGCTGAGAAACCGACAGATGCCAAGCCAACAGAGGACGGGAGCCAGCCTGTACAACGCAGAAAACAACGGGCGATGAAACCACGTCCGGCTTCCGCGCCTGCAGGAAGAAAGAAGCTGTCGGGACGCAGCAGCCATGGGCCCAAACGCTCAACCGCACCCAAGAAGAACAAGGGTGAGAAGAAAGAGTAACTGGTAGCAGATTCATTCAACCAAGAGATAGATCATGGGCAGCAAGTTTTACCTTACGACACCGCTTTACTACGTTAATGACGAGCCCCACATCGGGCACGCTTACACGACTGTTTTAGCGGATGTCCTTGTCCGATATCATCGTTTATTCGGCGATCAGACTCATTTCCTGACCGGAACCGACGAGCACGGCCAGAAGGTTGCCGACGCAGCCAAGAAGCTGGGACGCACCCCGCTGGAGCACTGCGATGAGACCTCGAAACGGTTTGTCGATGTCTGGGATAAACTCGGCATCGAGTACGATGATTTTATCCGTACAACCGAACCTCGTCACGAAAAAGTCGTCGTCGATATCCTTCAGCTACTCTGGGAAAAGGGCGACATCTACAAGAAGGAATACGAAGGCTGGTATTCCGTATTTGAAGAACAATTTTTCACCGAGAAAGACCTTGTTGACGGTAAAGATCCCATCGGGGGACGTCCCGTTGAGAAGATCAAGGAAGTCAACTATTTCTTCCGGATGTCCAATTACCAGGAATGGCTGATCAACCATTACGAGACCAACCGTGATGCAGTCGTTCCGGAATTCCGCCTGAACGAAGTTCTCGGATTCCTGCGTCAACCGTTGAATGACCTCTGTATCAGTCGTCCCAAGAGCCGCCTGAGCTGGGGAATTCCGTTGCCGTGGGATGATGATTATGTCACCTACGTCTGGTTTGACGCCCTGCTGAACTACTATTCGGCGACAGTCACTCCACCAGAAGGAAAGTCCCCGGAATGGCCAGCAGACTATCACCTGATCGGCAAGGATATTCTGACTACTCATGCGGTGTACTGGCCCACCATGCTGCACGCTGCCGGGCTGGAACCGCCGAAACATATCCTGGCTCACGGGTGGTGGTTGTATGGCGACGCCAAGATGTCCAAGAGCGCCGGAAATGTGGTCCGTCCGTTGGATCTTCTGGAAATCTACGGCCCTGAACGGTTCCGCTATGTGTTGATGCGGGAAATGGTCATCGGCCAGGATGCTTCGTTCAGTGAAGAAGCATTCGTGCGCAGGGTAAATTCAGATCTCGCTAATGACCTCGGCAACCTGGTCAATCGTGTTACCAAGCTGATGGTACAGTTCTTCGACGGCAAGATACCGGAAATCGATTACTCGGATGAGAACGAGATTATTGAACTTGGTCACCAGGTTTCAGTGCAGGTAAAGAAGCTTGTCACAGACCTGCAAATTCATGCCGCTATTGAGGAAACGCTTCAGTTTGTCCGTGCGATCAACCGCTACTTCACCGCCGCCGAACCCTGGAAACTGGGTAAAACCGATCCCGAAGCGACCGGGCAGGTGCTTGCCGTAGCGTTGGAAGGCATTCGTATTGCAACCCTGCTGCTCAGCCCAATGATGCCGGGTAAGACTCGTGAGCTGGCGGAACGTATCGGCTGGAACAAAACAGAGCCCTACGACTGGCATGATGCGGCCTGGGGTGATCGCCTGGCAGGACTGATTATCGAGCATGGCGACCCCATCTTTCCAAGACTTGATATCAAGAAGGAAAAGAAACAGGACCAGGAACAGCCTGCGGCAGAAAAGAAGACACCGAAGTCCGAAAAGAAATCCGATGACGGCCTGATCAGCTTCGACCAGTTCAAACAGGTTGATTTGCGCACTGCGGTAGTGCTGGAAGCAGAGGTTGTACCCAAGACAGATAAACTGCTTCGGTTGCAGATTGATCTTGGTTCCGAAAAACGGCAGCTCATCGCAGGTGTGGCGCAGCATTACAAACCGGAAGAGATGATCGGTAAGACGATTGTCGTGGTGGCGAACCTGCAACCAGCGAAGATACGTGGGGTGGAAAGCCACGGCATGCTGCTGGCAGTGCGTGATGGTGATACACTTCGCTTGCTCACACCGGACGGTGAGATGAAGCCGGGACAGCGCGTATCCTGACCTGATGGTTCAACGCATATGGCTTGATACACGAGATACTTTCATTATTTTACATCTTCCAACCCGGGTTTTTTACCCGGGTTTTCTCTTCCCTTCACACCAGCTCATCACGAATGTACAGAATGCAAAGGATGACAAGGATAAAAAGGATGAACTACTATTTTGCCAGGATGTCAGGATAATAACACGTTTGGCCCGACTGCTTGCTGTCGGGTTATCAACACAAGTCCCGACAGCAAGCAGTCGGGCCAAGCGTCTTGAGAGAATACACTTTGCCACACATATCAGTTGAAAAGAAGCCATGCTACCTATAAATTAGACAATCCTAACAACACAACGAGAACAGGAGAGCCTGATGAAGCGCATAACCAGTTTCGCCCTTATTGCCGGGATGCTTGGTGTAGGTGGTATTTTGGCCCACAAGGTGTGTCGTGCAAAGAAAATGAACGCCATCGCAGCGGAATCGCCGATTGATTACCTGGATCTGGACTTGGAAACCATAGATGGTAACATGGTGAAGCTGTCGGATTATCATGGCAAGGTCCTTTTGCTGGTCAATACGGCCAGTAAATGCGGTTTCACCAAACAGTACGCCGGATTGCAGGAGTTGTATGAGAAGTACAAAGACCGGGGTCTGGTAGTCATCGGCTTCCCGGCAAACAATTTCCTGGGGCAGGAACCAGGCAGTAATGATGAAATCGCTACATTCTGCGAGACCAATTACGGCGTCACTTTCCCCATGATGGCAAAGATCAGTGTCAAGGGTAAAGACATACATCCCTTGTACCAATATCTGACCACACAGTCACCTTATACGGGTGATATTTCATGGAATTTCAACAAATTCCTGTTGAATCGTGAGGGACAGGTAATCAATCGTTTCGGTTCAAAGCAGACGCCGATGGGTGAAGATATTACAAAAGCGGTGGAATCCGCCTTGCAGTAGAAATACTCCAATTTGAGATGTGTGACCGTCTGACAGTAGTGTCAGGCGGTTTTTTTATTTTTTTCGGTAATGATTATTGCGGAATTTCGCTATAATCAGGATATTATTGAACGCGATTTACAACCGTTGATGCTGCATACTGTGACGCCGGGAGCCCGGATATGAGTAGAAGCCGACTGATTTCGTTTATTTGCTTTCTTTTCTTCCTTCCTGTCTTTCTGCAAGCCCAGAACTACCGTGTTTGGGAACCACTGAGTGGTGTGCCGGTTCGTGATGGTAGATATATCACATTTCTTCCCCAGGCGAGCGCTACAGTCAGCGATGAAAATGGGAATATGATAGTCTCCTGGATAGAGTATGACTATCGCAGCAGCACCATCATGTTACAGAAACTGGCTGCAAATGGCAGCCGAGTCTGGGAAGAGGGAATCCCCCTGAATTATGATAACTGCGATGCCTACGTGGGTGACGTACAGATTGCTTACGCCGGAAATGAGACCTGGTGGATCGTATGGACCGAACAGGATCGACCACCCAGTGAGTTCGGCGTACCAGGTTGTGTGTGTGTGCAGAAGGTAGACACCAACGGCAATTCAACGCTTTCGAATGGGACATGCGAGCTTATTGATTCCGATGGAACACTTACAGTTCTCTTGCACCATATCTTTCCTTCCCCTGATGGTAGCCTCATTGTTGTCTGGGAAATAAGTGGTTACGGTAATGAACGTGCCTATTATGCACAGAAACTGGATGCGGATGCCGGTTATCTTTGGGGAGACCGTTATGGTCTGCAGCTTTTCACGACAGACCTATATACATACACCTTCGACGCATGTAGCACTCCCGAAGGCGGGCTCACCTACCAAATAGCCCGAAATCGACCGGAAATCGTGAAGTATCAGAGTATAGATGCTGATGGCAATTTCCGTTGGGGTGAGAATCCCGGTCCGGATGTATTTCTGACCCTGGAAACGCCGGAGCGTTGTTCCTCTGTGGATATTGTCCCGGATGGCGAAGACGGCGCTTTTCTGTGCTGGGTGGAAATGAATGACGAAATCATGACTAAATGGTTGGATGTACAACGTATCAACAGCGATGGTGAAACCTGTTACCATCCTGATTCACTCAGGATCACGGAAGAGTTCGGTATCCTGGGCGATGACAATATCGGCGAAGATATTTATATCCCTCGTGGCCTGGTTCCAGGCAATCCCGGCGAACTCCTGATGGCTTACCTGATCCAGTTTCCGGATACGCGGATGAATGTATATGCCCAGAAGGTCAGCGGAAGCGGAACCAGCCCGGTGCTGCATTGGGATGACTACAGGGATGGCAATTGGGATATCGAACAAGGAATACTTCTGGATGAAGCCGGATATCGTGCGAAGTCTATTACCATTTTTCCTGACCGGGAGAATGGCTTTTTCGCATACTGGCGTTACAGTGAAATCATTGACAGAGAATATGTTTACCAAATCCACATGGATCACATCAGCAATGATGGTGAACGGTTGTGGGCAACTGAAAACCAACCTGCTTTACTCCCGGATTCACTGAACCACAGATATACAAACCCTACAGCTTGTCTGGCAGGCATTGAAACAATTCATTTCTTCAACTGTGCCAGCTTTGACTCTGTCACAGGTCAGCTACGTGTGTTCACTGTTGACCAGGACAACGGCGTAATGGCAGGTTCTACTCACACATTGCTTGATTGTATCTCAGATAGCGCCTATCTCCCAATCATGGCCTGGGACGCTGTTGATCATCGCATGTGGATTACCTGGACTGATAAACGCCCACCACATGCTATGTCATTCGTACAGAAAATCAATTATGAAAATGGCCAGGCCAGGCTTTGCGACAATGGTATGCCAATATTTGACTACGATAACCCACATAATTATGGTCGCCGTAAATCGCGAGACCTTATTCTGGATAGTTTGGGGTATGCTATTATCATAAGCCAGGGGTATGGCCTCTGGTTTCAAAAAGTCAACGAGTACGGTGAACTGTTATGGGGAAATGATGGCGTTGCAATGAATGAAAGCCAACAAGTATATCTTGACGGGGAGATTATCGGTATACAATCCTGGGACGGAGGTTTCTTCCTGGCTTACAGTGTTTCACTTGGGGGATCTCAGTATCAGCCAAAATTACAGCGTTTCACAAGTGATGGAACACCCGCCTGGAATAATCATCCACAAGGGATTGAACTTGGCGAACCGGGGGAACTAAAGGCCGTTACGAAATTGCAAAACGGCTCCCTGGTCGCGATCACGCATTTACATACTGGCGAATTGTACGCAACATATGCCTCCCCAGCCGGTGAAATCCTTCAAAGCATTTGCCTGAAGTCTGATACTGATGTTGATGCGGATCGTGTCCGTTGCCTTGCGAAAAGAAATCTACTTATTGTTACCTGGGATGACACTTATTACACCAATGATCCTGTCTGGATGCAGGTTGTAACAGAAGGCTTTGAAAAAATATGGCCTGAGTATGAAGCAACCGGAAGACCTTTTATTACGGAAGGAAGCATTCGATTTGAAACAGGACCAACCGCAGATGGATTTCTGTGCTGGTTGACATGGTATGAGGTTGATGAAGACGGTCAGCCGACAAACACGATTCTTGCACAAAGAATTTACGATGAGGGTGAAGTAGTGCCCCTCACCCCATTGGTACTGGCGGAGAACGCTTATGCATATGTCGACTATTCACTAGTTCCATGTCGAGGCGGCGACTTCTGGTGTGTCTGGCCGCTGAATCCTGTAAACCTCCGTCATCATCGACATATAAACTATTGCCATTTTACACCAAGTGGTCTTCCGTTCGATGAGTATTACGAGGATACCAATGGCCTTCGCTTAACCTCCATGCAAACCGCTTATTCAATTATGGACGCAGTGCCGGATGGGCATGGCGGCCTTGTTGTCTGCTGGCAGGACGGCAGATCGGAAATCTCTAATCTGTACGCCCAGCGCCTGTATGACACGTACACAGCCATCTCTTCTCCATCCGAAGAACTCCTCCCTCTCGAGTGGTCGCTATCCAACGTCTACCCCAACCCGTTCAACCCGGTCACTCGGGTACGGTTTACGGTAGCGAACGCGGGGAAAGTGTCATTAAAGGTGTATGACCTGTTGGGGCGCGAGGTGGTGGAGCTGGCGAATCGTCATTATACAACCGGACAACATTCGCTTCAGTGGGATGGCAGCGGATTGGCATCCGGGGTGTATTTCGTGCGGCTGGAAGCGGATGGATTTACGTCAACACGAAAAGCGGTTTTGCTGAAGTAAAGGGATGTAATATTGACGATATGGAAAAGGGTACAGTTTCCTTTTCCACAAGTTCAACAAGAGTGTTCCTTATAAGCAGTTGGAAAAGGATCCCGTCCCCTTTTCCCGGAAATTTCATTATGACTGAACAGCATTGAGAACAGCAATATCAACAGGAACGCGAACGAGTGACTTTTCCATAGCGCACTACAAGATGTTTACTGGCATGGTGACTTAAGAAGGGGAATACCGATGAAAGTATCGTACCATCACCTGATCGTGTCGTTGCTGCTTATTGGCATCGTTTCCTGCCCACTTTTTGCCCAGGACTATCGTGTCTGGGAGCCGGATGACGGAATTCCTTTACGTGTCGGTGTATTCCCTCGCCTGGGGGTTATCTCAAAACCAAACCCTGTCATTTCAGACTTCACAGTGATTGCCTATGAAGTTGCGGATAGTGATGGCAACGATATCTGCATCCAGTATGTGGATGATACGGGCATGAGTGCGGAAGAGGTGGTTATGGACTTGCCTGGGAACCAGAGCGATCCCATGCTGGCATTATTGGAGCAGGATGACTGATGGCTTGTGTGGCGAAGCTATTCAGACGCTATGGATCCTACTGAAACACAGGCTCGTGCCCAGGTGTTTCATATGGATTCCAGGTATTTTGCTGATGAAGGCATTGCGATACAACCTGAAATGATGTGGTCAACCATTTACCCCCCGCTTCCCTGTGCGGACAACAGCATGATCCTGGCTTGGACCAATGAATCCGACGGCACCCTGTCCGCGCAAAAGGTGGATATCGAAGGCAACCTGCTGTGGGGTGATGAAGGGCTTGATATTTATCAGTATAACGACCCGAATTACTGCGGGCAGACTGAGATTTTTACAGATGGCGCTGGAGGTCTGCTGGCCGTGACCTCACTGGATCATATCGCTACGACAGATTTGGATTATGTGGTGTATCAGCATGTAACATCCGAAGGCGATCTGGACTGGGGCGAAGGATTTGACAGCCCGGTTCAGTTGGATTCTCCCGAGAATTTTGATGTGTTCCACTCTGCGGTTGACAGCGCTGGCGGTCTTTTCGTGACCTGGTTGTACGTTGATCCGATGAATTCTACCAGCAGTTTGTCCGTGCAGCATATCAATTCGCAAGGCGCCACTGAGGTGCTGGATGATGCGACAACCCTCACGAGTTGGTCAAACGATGAATACAGCATGCTGGATTTTATCCCTGTTGTTTCCACACCCGGCTCCATGGTTCTCGTGACCAATTACTGGGATCTGGACGAGCACTACCATATCGGCACCCAAAGAATCAGCACGGAAGATGGGGCTTTGGTTACGAACTGGATTGACAGAGATCTGGAAGGATTGGGTCTCCGAGTTGTAAGGAGAGCTTACGAGATTCACTTCGCCTCAATCCAGAAAGCAGTATCAGATGACGAGGGAGGAGTATTTCTATTCTTCAGCGTAGACAGTATCAATCCGGGGGTAGGCGATATTGTCTCTGTGATTGGCCAGCATATATCTGTTGATCCCGAATATTGCTGGGGTGGAGTGACGGGTTCGCCATTGCCCTTCACCCTTACCAACACCGAGCCCGGTATTCAGGTCCAGCCAAACAGTATGACAAATATTAACATTTTCAGAGAAGTTCATTCACCTGATTTACAGGCAAGTTGTATCAGTTACTGCGTTGATAAGGAGCTGGGCCCATCAGAAATCCAACCGGACCCATGCGTATTATACAGCTACCTTGATGGGAGTTGCAGTGAACCTGTTCTGGCAGAAGATCCGGTCAATAGCGCTGTCTGGATCGGCTGGATTGATGGTCGTTATAGCCAGAATACGATGATTCCCTACATCCAGCGATTGGATCTTGAAACCGGCGATTCACAATTTGCCTTCGACAGCCTGTCAATCCTGGAAGCTACTCTCCCTGAAGACACGTTAGCCCAGGGACCGGTCTGTACCGGACTGACCATGCTGTCAGATGACGATGGCAATTGTTATATCTGCTGGAACCAGTATCACCAGGATGAGGGTGTTCGAATTCAGAAAATTGATCCGCAGGGGAATCTTCTTCTGGGCGAAGAGCCCATTCGTGTGGACGCTTACCTTGAACCGTACTACCTGTCCTCACCGCATATGATTCTTTCACCGGACCAGGGTGTGTACATCGCGTATACAAAATTACAGCCTCCCAACAGAAATACGAACCACCATTTCCTGCAACGCCTGACCCCGGAAGGAGATCCGTACTGGAGTGACGACATTTGGCGTGGGTCGATTTCGGTCAGGATTACCTGGATTACATGATCACAGACTTGTTGGAGTTTCCCGATTCTACCGTTGTATGTATTGCCAATGTATACGGTTATAACGATGAGTCCATGGCTGTCATGGCAACCGGAATCAGCCCCGAGGGTGAAGTCCTCTGGGAAACACCCCTGATCCACAGTGTCCTGAATATGAATCCTAATTTTGTTACTGCCTGTACGGTTGGTGACGACATCGCCGTAGTATGGAACTTTCGTTTTAACCCTGACCACTATTGCATTGCCGGACAGATACTCCATTCTGATGGAACTGTTGCGTGGACCGAGTCTGATTCTGGTCGTGTGCTGCTGGATAATTACCTGGGGGAATTCCTTTCGATTATTCCTTCGCAGCGCGAAGACGCACTTTTCTGGCTCTCCTACGGCCTGGGACACGATCACTATCTCCAGGGATTTTCAACCGAGGGTGAACCCGTATTCGACGATGCTGTCGCGCTGGGAACTACTTACGGCGACTATTGGATGAAGCTAATGGCAGCGCCAACGGGTGATTTCTGGGCGGCCTGGGCCGGGCATGACCCCGCTACCGAGTTGGCTTCAGTCAGGTATCGGCACTTCGACGCAGAAGGCACACCGTTTAACGAATTCTACGAGAACACGGATGGTCTGCTGCTGTCATCGAACACCCAACCTTATGTGCATGATCCCTGTTATGTCCTCGACTGTGAAGGAGGCCTGGTAGCCACATGGTTGAACCAGAGTGTCGGAAACTATGGATATGACGACGTATACACGCAAAGAGCTTTCGATAACCTGACGGGTGTGACTGATTTCGGAGAGTCGGCGATTCCGCTGGCATATTCACTTGATCCGGTGTATCCCAACCCGTTTAACCCATCAACACGTGTACGATTTACTGTTCCGTCCAGTCAACATGTAACGCTGACAGTGTTCGATATCCTGGGACGGCAGGTCACGGAATTGGTGAATCGTCCCTTGGCAGCCGGAAAGCACCAGGTCACCTGGAATGGCAGTTCACTGGCGTCCGGGATGTATTTTGTCCAATTGAAGGCAGGTGAGTTCTCTGCGACTCAGAAAGCGATCCTGATGAAATAGAGTTCCATTCCCATATATCTTTGATCCAATTGGTACGGGGGGCTGAACGCTTGAGTCAGCCCCCTTTTTTAATACTTATAAGAGGATATCTGGTTTTATACAAATATGTTACACATGTGACATTTCTCACAGAAGTTCCAGAAAATGTTACTATACTGATTATTAGTGGATCGATCATCCATATGCTGTTCCAACCTGATCGGGGGGTGTCATATGCGAAAAGCGCTATCTCTGCTTTTGCTTGCCTGTCTATCGGTTGGCTCTCCACTGCTAGCCCAGAACTACTGCCAATGGGAGCCTGAAGAAGGCCTACCGGTTTCTGCCGGTTCCTATCTCCTCACCTCAGACATCGCCACCTTTGAAGACACACATGTCATTGCCTGGACGGAGAGCTTCTTACATGGTATGGACCTGTTCTGCCAGGCTTACGATGCGACCGGAGAACCCTTGTGGGGAGAAGCACCAGTCAGCTTTGAGCTGGATGGGAATCAGTCACATCCACGCCTGTTGGCGACAGAAACCGGCGACTGGCTGCTTGCCTGGTCAGAATTAACTGACATGGAACAGGACCGGTTATATTTCATCAATGGAATTACAATTCAGAAACTGAATAATGAAGGCGAACCCCAATGGGATGAAAACGGTCTGGTCATTGCCGACACTACGATTCCTGTCGCCTGCCCGACCCTTTTTCCGGCTCCGGATAATGGGGTTTACGTATTGTGGCACAAATATGGAGAGGGTGAAATCTGGGGACAGCATGTTTCCGCTGATGGCACGTTCCTTTGGGAAGATGGCGGTATCGTGCTTGCTTCCGGTGCAACCACGTATTGGCCATCGCCTGAACGTGAAACACTTATTGTCTTCCCGGCGCCAGATGGCGGAATGCTGCTGGTATGGAAAGAGGTTTATCATACTTCCGAAGTACATACTCAACGTATCACCCCGGAAGGTGAACTGCTTTGGGCGGCAGGCGATGAACTGGAAGAAGGGCTTACGGTATCTCCGTCGGTTGTGCAGGGCTCCTTTGCTGTTGCAACAAACTCGGATGGTGAGCTGATTTTCCTTCTTCGCCACGAATCCCTTCCCTGTCCCCATTTGACTGCCCAGAAAGTCGACCTGCAGGGGAATCTTTGTTGGGATACAGATGAAATCACCTACATACCGGAAGAGCTATCAAACATCAATGTTTTCTTAGAGTTAAACGCCGTTCAGTCTGATAACGGTTCTATCCTTTTCAGCTACACTGCAGGCCAGGGTTTATACCTTCAAAAACTAGTGGATACTGAAGATGGGCCCGTATTCAGTTGGCCCGATGCAGGGATGGAAATGGATACTGACTACGGTGAACTGATTTCATTCACCAGCGACGACAATGACGGAGCGATACTCTGTTTCCATGATTTCTCATTCCATTACCTTTACCCCATTTCGCAAATGGGCATTCTCCATGTGCATGGTAATGGCATAAGTTCACCGCTGGTATCCATTGATCTGGGAGACCGTCCTTTCTGTAAACCTTTCAAGCATTGCCTCAGCGATGGCGTTTTTTCCTTCATATCAAAGCGCTGGTGCGGCCCGGATGACACCTGGCGATATTTTGACCGTTACTCTGTCAACATCGATAATGGCACTATTCTCATCCAGGCAGATAACCTGAATTTTGCCGAAGGCTTCTTTTGTGGTATCACCAATACGGCTATCGTGCAACCATGTGAACCCCGGGATGCCGTATGGATAGCATGGGAGGACCAGCGTGATGGATATACCCGGGCATATGCACAGCAGCTCGCTATTGAAGATGGTTCTCCGCTTGGCCATCCAGACCCCATCGCTGTATTTCACGGTCCCGATCAACCTGAAAACGCTTATACCTATGAACTGCTCATGCACACCATTGCAGACGAAGTGGGCAACCTGTACCTGGCTTCATACTCCGAAGATGATCCCGCGCAACTCAACCTGCAAAAAGTTACTCCCGACCTGGAAACTTTGTGGGGTGACAACGGTTTGCCCCTTCCCGATTTTGTTCCTGTATCAAGACAGGTCGCGGGCAGTAATTACGCACGTATCCTGCCGGACCAGTCTGGCGGGATGGTTGTAGCCTATACGGACACAACTGACGAAGGCGAATACACCGTTCGGTTGAAGTATTATACTGCTTTCGGCGACAATAACTGGCTGCAACATGGCGAGAGTGGCCTGCGCCTTGAAAGCAATTACCCATTCAATGAGATAGCCGCCCTTGAGAAGTTTGCCAACGGTAATATCCTGATAGTAGTACGATCCGCTCAAGATCCCGATGACTGTTACGACCTCTATTGTCATGTAATCACTGCGGACGGTGAACTTGTTCTCAACCAACCCATTTTGCTTGATGACAGCGAAGAAAACCAGATCGATATTCAAACTGTACCCTTTGAGAATGCTGTGCAGGTAAAATGGGACAATCGTTATGGCCCGGACTGGACCAGCTCAATCGGTATTCGTGGCGGCCTGGTATATGCTGATGGCACACTGCGTAACAACCAACCCCAGACACTGATCGACTCCCACATCAGCCTGGATCACTATGCAGTCTGTACCAGTTCTACAGACAGCATGGAAGGCTACTATATCGTCTGGCATGAGATGCAGAATGGCCTGTCCAGGTTACGTTTGCAGCGTTTTACCTGGGATGGCACACCATGCTTCCAGGAAGAAAACGGGATACCGATCACAACGGGTTTCCGCAGCATGCAGGATGTACGGATCAACTATGACGGCTTTGAAGGTGTGTGGGTGGAATGGGTGGAATGGAGTTACGCCCTCAGGTACCAGGTACGTTATACCCACCTTGACCACACGGGAAGCCCGATTGATGATACTTATCCTTATGATCTCGGCCTGAGCCTGGCAAGCAGCCAGCCCACTGAACCGATCCTGAATTCTACGGTGCTTACGAACAATGGTTGTGTTGTATGCTGGAGCACCATGAGAAACCCCTTTGTTTATAACCATGAAGACCTGTTCGCGCAACGGTTGGACGATTTCATCCAGAACGATTTGGACGAACAAGTCGGTACGCTTCCAGGAGAATGGCGCCTTGATTCCCCCTATCCGAACCCCTTCAACCCGATCACCCAGGTACATTTTTCTGTAGCACATTCGGGAATGGTTACACTTACGGTGTATGATATGCTGGGACGTGAAGTAACTGAGCTGGCAAATCAGCGCTTCACAGCCGGACAGCATGTACTGCAATGGGATGGCAGCAGCCTGGCGTCCGGAATCTACTTCATCCGATTGGAAGCGGATGGCTTCAGGGCTTCACGCAAGGCTGTTCTGTTGAAGTGAGAATGGGTTTTGCATTGCTGGAGATGGCGCCAGTGGACCGGTCAAGCCGGGGATGGCATGGTAGGTGTTGTTATCGAATAGAAGACTGATTGTTGACTCACAAAAGGCAGTAATACTCTTTTCAAGAAGGATAGTGTATCAGCAAAAAAAGACAGAAACATCCTCAATTATATATTCGTAACCGTCTCAAACGAAAAACAGGGACAGACCACGATGGGTCAGTCCCTGTTTTTCACTTACGATAATGCTTTTATCCTTGATATCCTTTTTATCCTGTTCATCCAGTAAATACTGCGTGCCCCCTCAAGGCTGATGACGTTTCAGGAAGCTGAGTACCGCAGCCTGGGCCTCTTCCGCACCTGGATTCAACCAGAAACCAAGGTGGAACCCCTGCTCCATCCAATAACGCTCCGCCCCCGGAATATGCTCGTAGGCATACACTCCATCATAGAACTTCACATCAGCATCATGCGTACCGTGAACAATCAACGACGGGCATGTGATTTTCTCAACCTCAATGTGAGTAAGTTTCTTCGTGTACTCGATATCGTTGTAGGTACCGACCTCGCGGTCTTTCCAGGGGAACATGGTCTCCATGAACCCAACCGCAAACTTCATTTTTGATGGTGTGTTCAGCACATGATCAATAAGCTTTTGCATCTGTTCTTTGGTATAATAACCTTCTGCCTGGTACAGTTGTTTGAGGTACATATCAGGCCGTTTTTCTTCGACTTTCTTTAGAATTTTCTGGCCGAAGTCACTGAGAAAAATTGCTTTGGTAATCGCGCCGGCCGTTTCAGGGATGTCATAATAGCCACTTACGGCATCAATCGTCACCAATCCCCAGACACGGTCCGGATGCCTGATTGCAAACGTATATGCCGGTGGACCACCAGCAGATACGCCAACCGCCGCGACCTTGTCTATCCCCAATGTATCCAGCATGGCAGCCAATAGATCAGCCTGGTCTTCAAATGAGGGACCACTCTCAATTGGCGTCCCCAGGTATCCGGGACGAGAAGGACAGATGAACTTGTAAGAATCCAGATCCATCCATGACATCATCATAATGGCCTGATCCCAGCCTCCCATACCACCGTGTAATGCCAGTATGGCTGGACCATCGCCTCCTGTAACCAGGCACTCGACATCGCCTTTTGCAGTCTTGAAAATCTGCGGTTTTGCCTGACTGTCCGTCATCCCGATTCCTCCCGGTTGTCCCATCGCAATTTCTCTCAAAATGCAAATAACCTCAAACAAAATAGATGACTAATCCAGAATTGGCAATGAAAGAGTTGAAGAAACAAACTCTCCTTCAGCAAAACCATTGATACATCTGGACCACGTACTTCTCGAACGCATATATTCCAGCTATGGTAACAATAGCATCAAATCTGCATAGCTACAGCCGCCGCTTCGGTCAAACAGGCGATAAGAAGAAACGCCTGCTATTACCTGTATATGTACTGATTTTCCTGGTAATCTTTTTCCATTCAGGTCTGTTCCCGCCCACAGCCTGTTCCCATGAATACCCGTTCAGATATTACGATGACCCCAACATGCTGTCCGGAATGATATGGGGCAGCATGCAGGACAGTCGTGGTGTGCTGTGGTTCTGGGGCGAGAATGGGATCATGAGTTATGATGGCACACGATTCCGTCAGTTCTCCATCGATGATGGACTACTGGATAATTACACCTACTTCGTGAAGGAAGGTCCGGATCACAAACTGTATATCGGCACATTCAGAGGCCTGAGTATTCTTGATCCGGTAAATTTCTCAATTGCCGCGTTCCCAGAACGTATCGGTTCCCCGGCCAGGGACATAGAATTCACTCCTGACGGAATGATTCTGGCACATGATCATGGCGCCAGTTTATTCCGAAATCGTGGTGAATACCTGGTTCCAATTCGCTCTGTTGATCCTACACCTTTGACTCCTGACCTCGCAAACCACATTGCCTATGTTGCAGGATCCAATACCCTCTGGATAGCCATGTCCCCAAAGGGGTTGTACAGCGTAGATATCGAGAAGTTTGTTGAATTGACACGGCTGCAATCGGAAGAGCTTTCCCGCGAATATGAAGCGAAGGGCGAAAAGGCTTTTCTGGAAGCGCATCCGGATATTGAAAGCGTGGACCAGGTGCGTGCCATTTCGGATAGCACAATACTGCTTGAAGGGTACCGACAGGCGTTTCATCATCATAGGCCAGCAGGAAAGCCGGAAGACTGGATCGCCAGTAATATCCATCTTGATAGCTCCGGCACTTTATGGGCTGCGCGAAATGGGGAACTGTTCTATTGGGATGATCAGCAGTTTGTCCAACACGACATTTCATTACCAGTACAAGAATCTCAAAAGCCCGACATCTATTTTGACCACTATAACATTTACGCCTCCTATCCATCTGCTCTGCTTATCATGCATGACCGACAAAAACGGCTACTGAAACCCGGCATGGTAAGCCAACACGATGAGCAGCCAACTTTCTTCCTGACAGATCACCAGGGTACACTGTGGCTGAGTTGGGAAAACAGCAACCTTGCAAAGCTGGTTTCCGATGAGATGTTCCTTTACTCCGGTTCCACACATCCTGAACTGCAATCAGTAAAAAAGGTGTTCCGATTCAACGATGGAACAACCTGGCTGGCGGGGCCGAACGGTATTGTCGAAATGGATGGCGAAGAATTCACCACAGTACTCTCACCTTCACGTATGCCTGACCTGACTTGGGATTGGGCTGTTGATGCCAACGGCAATATTCTGATCCTGACTGAATTGGGGATGTATCTTTATCATCACAATTCCGGTCAGCTACAGACTCTGAAGAAAAACATCAGACATGGCGCCAACCATCATTACGCTGTTGCTGGTCAGGATGGGTTATTGAGTTTTATTGCCAATGATTCGGTCTTTACCTGGAATGGTAGAACTCTTACCAATACGTGGAATCAGTTTCAGCATTCTACATTTCTTTTTCCTGATCCCGATGGCAGCCTTTGGGTCGGAACATGGAATGGACCGGCAAAACTGAAAGACGGGCATGCCTGGCATTTTCTCGGTCACATTTACCGCTATGCCAGTGATTTTTCAAAACGGAACTGGGAGAACATTCATGTTTATCCCAAGAACCTGTTTTCTAATGGCTTCACTGCGCTGAATTGTACAATTGGACCGGATTCGGCATACTGGTTCGGCACATTTGCCAGCGGCATTGTCCGGCTGAAGGGCGACTCCATTCGCGTTTTCGATGCGAAGGACGGAATCCCGCATGTACGCTACGAATCCGTATACCGGACACCGTGGGATGATCTGGTTTTTTATTCCAATAACATGGCAGTGCGAGTATCCGAGAACAGTGTCACCCGTATTGAAACCTCCCTGTCACCCAATACGGTAATCCTGGATTGGCTCGAAGATCGACCGGGACGTGTATTCATCGCAACTTCGCAGGGCTTGTACATCCAATCTGATTCGCTGAATATGCTCCTGGACGAGGATAATGGCTTCCTCGATAACCGTGTTGACAGGCTGGAAATGCTTGAGAATGGGTACATATTGGCAGTTCAAGAGGATGGCATTATTCGTTTTCATCCGGATTCGCTCTATCAAACCGGGTATACACAACTTACCCCCTTCATTGCTGGCGTTCATACCGAAACCGGTTACCAGCCTGTAGATGGAAATATGGTCCTTCCCAAAGGCGAACGTGCCCTGCAGATTGAACTGGCCTTCCCTGATTACCTCAACGAAAGCCAACATCGCTATTTCTGGCGGTTAGAACCTTTTGATGCTGCTCAGAAATGGCGTAGCAACGGGACCGTGGCATCGTATGAGAACCTGGACCCGGGCGCCTACACGTTCAGTCTCGAAGTAGAAAACAGCCTCGGAAATCGCCTGGCCATGCAGTCCCCGTTGCGGCTGACCATTCCACCCTATTTTTATGAGACAATCTGGTTCAAGGCGCTTGCAGGTTTCCTGATCCTCGGCTTCTTCTTTCTGGTGTATCGATGGCGGGTGTACCGGATCGAGCGTCAGAAACAGCTCCTGCAACAACTTGTCAAAGAGAAAACCGCTGAAGCGCTGGCGAACCAGCAACGTGCCATGCAGGCAGAGATCGAAACCAAACAACTGGAAACAGCCACCCAACTGGCAGCAACCATCGCCCACGAATTCAACAACCCCCTGGCCGTTATCAAGGGATGTACCGACCTGCTGAGAATGGGCATTGTTCCCGAAGAGCAGGTTGAGGAACACTATAACCGGGTTACCCGCCATATCAAGCGCATGTCCGACCTGGTGGATAAACTGCTGCGTATTCGATCACTGAAAGAAATCGACTACGCGGAAGGTATGAAAATCCTGGATATCCACGCCATGGACACCCAGGACAAACAAGATAAGAATACCGGACAGTGATATCTGTTATTAGTAAACCAGCGCTGTTATCCCCATTTTTCCAAGTTGTTCCGCGATTTCGGCCATGTGCTCGCGTGCTGCCGGAACGATCAGCCTCGATGGATAAGCACGATCCAGCGTGTACAACTGCACCTTTTCAGGTTGAATTGCTTCTACCTGTCGCAGCCAGCGGATGATATGCTTCAGTTTCAGGTTGCCACGTTCGCCATCCGCAAACAGCGACTGGAGAATCACCCTGTCCATCATTCTCAATCCCTCCACAATCTCTGAAATATGCAAGGGAATGACGGGCTGGTTGTACCTCTGAAAAACACTTTCACTCCCGGCATCCAGCTTGAGAATCGCTTCATCCAGCCTGCTTAGTATCCTACGGATACGTGCATCGCTAACGGTTGAGGCATTAGACAGAATAGCCGTTTTCGCATCGGGAGCGTACTTGTCTCGGAGTTCAGTTATGCCATCAACCAGTTCATCGAAATGAGGATGAAGCGTAGCCTCGCCATGACCGGAGAAGGTCAGGTAATCCGGTGGATTTTCCATCTCCACCAGCTTTGTTTCAACCGCGTTCAGGATATGAGAAACAGCCGGAAATTGCACACTATCGAGAAGTCGCACACCCTGCGCCTTGGTAAAACCGTATTGACAGTAGAGACAATTGAAACTGCACACTTTCGCCTGAGTAGGAAGGACATTGATTCCCAGTGACCTGCCGAGACGACGCGAGTTTACCGGTCCGTATACAATCCCTTTTTGCAGTTTCATTAACTTCTTCCGCATTGCATCTGTGCGGACCGTTTGCTGAGTTTCTGTGTTCGTTTCAAATCCCGCATTTATCATGGTTGCCTCCCTTCAGGCAATAACTCAATCCGTACCTGCCATACATCCACATCTCATCCCCAGCGAACCGAAGCGAAGCTTGCGGGGAGGGGGGAAACACAGCCGTAAACAAAGCAGACTGTATCAGAATAAACAACACTCTCATCCCAGCGAAGCAGACTGTATCAAAATAGCGAAGACTCTCATCCAAGCGAAGGCTGGGATCCAGGCAAGTATCGACATAATAACAAGTTGGACACTTAAACAGCTCTCAATGTACCGCGTCACTTGAGAATGCTTAACTTATTGTAATATCGCATCATGACTGGATTCCTTCCTTCGAAGGAATGATACTATCGGACATTCTGATACAGTCTGCTTCGCTGGGATGAGAGCATCAATGATTCTGAGACAATTGGGAAGGCAGAAATCTCCTCAGGTAACACGTAGTGAGAAGATTTGTACCTTGGCTAAATGACGTTTTGGTAAATCGTACAGTCTATATTGTCCTGGATTCCGCTACCAGTTTCAAAGCGTAGCCAGCGCCTTCCCCAGTCGTTTAATACCTTCCGCGATCTGGTCCTCATCCAGGTAAGCGATTGAGATCCGGAAATTGCTTTTGCTCGGTTCGCTGAAATAGTGATACTCACCGGGTGACACCGTCACACCATGTTTCATCAAGTGTGAGGTGAACCTCTTCTGATCCTGGTATGGTTGCGGCATGGTCACCCACAGCAGGTAACCGCCATCCGGGGTTGTCCAGGTGTAGCCATCCGGCAGATACACCTTCAGGCTGTCCAACGCTGTCTGCATCCTTTTGCGAAACGCCCTGTGCATGCGTTTGATATGCAGATCGTAATACCCGTTGCGGCAGAAGTCTTCCAACCCGGCCTGTATCGCCATTACACCAGCCAGGTCCGAATACCGCCTGATCGCAACCAACCGTTCGATACACTCGCGATCCGCGATTATCCAGCCGATACGCACCCCCGGGAACAACACCTTTGAAAAGGTGCCCATATATACAACCGCCTGTTTCCGGTCCATGGACTTGATGGGAAGAACTGTTTTGCCGAAATACTTCATCTCCTCATCAAAACCATCTTCCAGGATCGGGACACGGTGTTCCTCCGCGAGATGCAGCAGACGTTCACGATTCTCCTGGCTGGAAGTAATCCCGGTAGGATTCTGGAAATTCGGGATGGTATAAATGAACGAGGGCCGCTGACTTTCAAGTTGTCTTTCCAGTGTTTCCAGGTCCATCCCCTCCGGGGTCATGGGCACAGGACGAAGATCTGCCTGGTAAAAACGCATAAGCGGAATGACATGCGCATAGGTCGGCGCTTCAATCACAACGCCGTTTCCCGGTTCAATCAACAGCTTGAAAATGAGATCCAAAGCCTGCTGAGAACCGCTGGTAATCAGCACTTCATCAGGATCAACCACCACACCATGCTGGCTCATGCGAGATGCGATGTATTTCCTTAGGGGTTTCCATCCCTGACGATCCCCGTACAGCAACAGCTTATGTTGCTGGTTGACCATGGCACGGTTCAGGCACTTGCGAAACGTCTCCACAGGGAAAAGCCGTGGGTCCGGGGTCAGACGTGACAGGGCTATGGTATCCGAATCGCCGACAGGTTCCGGATCGACATTGGAATCGGTGTAGATGTCATAGACAATACGAGCGCCAGTAGACACCGCAGAATCCCAGTCGATCAGCCCCTTTTCCGGACGTTCATTCTCGCCGACCAGGCGTTTACGGTCCCGGATAGTCGTGTACGTTCCCGGTTTACTTTCGATATACCCCAACGCGAGTAATTCCTGGTAGGCGCGAAATACGGTAGAACGATGCACACCAAGCTTGGAAGCAAGTGTGCGCGATGACGGCATCTGTTCACCCGCTTGCAAACGTCCGTTTTCGACCCGTGATACGATTTCACTGATAATCTGCTGGTAAGCCGGAATGCCAGTGTCCTTTTCAACGGTCATTAGAAACATGGGATCGCTGCCTTTCACTGTTTCGCTTGTTGAAAGGTAAGCTAGAGAGAATTTTGGATGGGCGAAAGGACCGATTTCCTGAATTTTTCAGTAGACCAATTCACACACAGATGCTGGTTTTGCGAGGGAACGGAGGAAACCTTGGAATTAGGAATTAGGAATTAGGAATTAGGAATTAGGAATTAGGAATTAGGAATTAGGACAATTTACCCATATTGACGCATTATATCAATACACGTTGTCGTCAGGTCTTGACGTGATGCCTTTTTCTTGTTCTTCTCCGCAATTTCAGACACCTGTCCGAATTCACAGCTGCTATTTCGCATGATAGATCATCATCAGGCATCACGTTGTGACCTGACGACAGCGAGAGTGCTGATACCGGTGGCAGGTCACAACGCGACAATAACAGGACGAGAGGTGGTTTCAGTATCATGTGCACTCAGAAATACATTGCGAAAGCCGAAAACGGAATGTCGCGTCAAGACCTGCCACAACTTTGCATATCAATATATATATGGCTATTAAATGTATCTATACAACCATTTTACAACTTCTTTATAACCCTTCACCTTCTTTACCTTTTTTAACTTCTTTACTTTGGCTGCTCAAAAGAATATGTGCATATTATCGACGAGCACGTTTCGTCAGGTCTTGACGTGATGCCTTTTTCTTGTTCTTCTCCGCAATTTCAGACACCTGTCCGAATTCACAGCTGCTATTTCGCATGATAGATCATCATCAGGCATCACGTTGTGACCTGACGACAGCGAGAGTGTTGATACCGGTGGCAGGTCACAACGCGACAATAACAGGACGAGAGGTGGTTTCAGTATCATGTGCACTCAGAAATACATTGCGAAAGCCGAAAACGGAATGTCGCGTCAAGACCTGCCACAACTTTGCATATCAATATATATATGGCTATTAAATGTATCTATACAACCATTTTACAACTTCTTTATAACTCTTCACTTTCTTTACCTTTTTTACCTTCTTTACTTTTTTTTACTTCTATCACTCCCCGGTACCAACATATCCCGGCAGGAGTTGCAATTTCATCGGCCTGAACCGTTCATCCTGATCCAGTTCGATTGGCTCGTCATTGCCGTCTGAGGATCTGGCGGGCAGGCTGTCCAGCACCATTTCCGCGCCGGGGTAACCCAACTGCTTGGCCACCTGTAAATCGTGACGCCCCTTCTCCATTTCACCCAGTTCGATATAGGCCAGGCCACGGTCAAAATAGGCGAAGACCATGCTGTAATTCTTTTCGATGGCGGTTGAAAAGTCTTCAATCGCCAAAGGCAGATTGCCCATATCGGAATAGGTCGCGCCACGGTTATAGTAGATGTCCGCATCATTGGGCGACTTGGCAATGGCCAGTGAGTAGTCCTCAATCGCACGCAGGTACTGCCCCAGATCGCTGTAGCAGTTCCCACGATTAACCAGGGCATCCACAGGATCTTCACTCATCTCCACTACACGGGTGAAATCCTCGATCGAATCCTCGAAATTTCCCATCTCCGCTTTGACAATCGCACGGAAATAGTAGAAATCCTGATCCTCCGGATACAGTTCGATCATCTTGTTAAAATCCGCCAGGGCGCTGTCAAACTCGGCAAGCTGGAACCAGGCAACACCACGCCCCAGGTAAGCCCCGTAAAACTCAGGATTCATCTCGATGAGAAGGCTGTAGTTGCGGATCGCTTCCAGGTTGAACATCACCCCGATCATAGGGTTCAGGCGAATAGCAAAGGTATAGTCGCGTCTCGCCAGACGGTGATACCCCAGGTGTTCATAGACCTGTCCACGATAATAATACGGAGTCGCCCACTCCGGCTCCATGGAAATTGCAATGTTAAAACACTCAAGCATCTCAACCGGGTCGGTTAATTCGGAGCCACGTTTTACCCATTCTTCCGCAGAGTATGCCTGGCCATAGGCGTCCACCTGCGGTTTGTTACCTGCCAGGACGGTCCCGGAAAGGACCAACAGGAAAAATAGAATGGCTAAACGATTGTAAACCATGTTTCCCAACGTGTTGGTTGCCTGAAAACCTTTCCCCATCACTATACAGAGCTTTTCCACTCGCTCTCTCTTATCGGCTTGTCTTCAGCGCTTCTTTAGGTTTTCCGGAGACAACATGTAAAAATACTTCAAGTAGCGCTAAAGGTTATAGCAATATCGTTATTCTCGATTTTATCTCGTTATTGTGATAGATTTGGTATAGCGCCACGAAAAGGGGATGGAATCCTTTTCCGTGAGATTCCTGCCTTCTCTCTTGAAAAAGGGTACAGCCACATTTCCTGAACCATGAACACAACGGGACAAGTTAATCTCTGGGAAAGGAGGCGGTCCCCTTTTTCTACATCCTCTTTTCTCATCATCCAGAAAACCGTTCGTTGGCGCATTGTATGACGTCTATCTATGAAAGCGACAATATCCTGATTCTCATACTGGAGTATGCATAACTGGAAGAATCTGAAAAACTTACGTATTAGCAGTCTATACTGAGAGCACCGTTTACAATTGTTAGGCATTTGTTAAACCCTGCAAACCGACAAGCGTCATTGTATCAAGTATGTCTGTAATAAGACTTGTATATCGCAAATTCAGATAGGTCGGCAAGAGTTAAAAGGCTACAGTTGGGTTCATACCAGTACGAGGACACCATGAAGAAATTGACCAGGCACACGGTCTGGCAAGAACAATTGCCGTCAGTCCCCTTATGTGCGTCTGTTTGGGAGCGGCCAAGTCCCATCCATGCGCGCATGACAGTTGTACTCATGATATTTCTGCTGACCAGTATGGTCATCCCTGCACTGCTTATCGCAGATCCCTACCCGGGGTATACGTTATTTACCCCGAACAACTCCAGGACAACCTACCTGATTGATGAAGATAACAATACGGTACACACCTGGGCACACAATGTGTCCGGTGGCTATTCCATGTACCTGAAAGATAGCGGTAACCTGCTTCGTACCGGCCAGGTCAACAACAATATTTTCGGTGGTGGCGGTGGTCAGGGCATGGTACAGGAACTGGACTGGGATGGCGACCTTGTCTGGCAGTTTACCTATAGCAGCAACAGCTACATGTCCCACCATGATATTGAGCCCATGCCCAATGGCAATGTGCTGATGATAGCGTGGGAATACAAAAGCATAACCGAAACACGTCAGGCTGGATACTCACGGAATGTGGCTTTGTGGCCTGATCACGTTATTGAAGTCGAACCTGACGGCGACGATGACGGCACCATTGTGTGGGAATGGCATGCCTGGGACCACCTGGTGCAGGACTATGACCAGTCTCGTGATAATTACGGGACCGTCGCGGACCATCCTGAACTGCTCGACATCAACATGAGCGGAGCAGGTGGCGCCATGGGCGGCGACTGGATGCATGTCAACGGCATCAGTTACAACCCCGACCTGGACCAGATCGTGATTTCATCGCATAACCTGGATGAGATCTATGTTATCGACCACAGCACTACTACAGAAGAAGCCGCCAGCCATTCCGGCGGAAACAGCGGTATGGGTGGCGATATCCTGTATCGTTGGGGCAGGCCGACAAACTACGATGCTAACGGCACGCAGGTGTTTAATGTGGTCCACTGTTCCGTCTGGATTCCGTCCGGGCTTCCCGGCGCCGGACATATTATGGCGTTCAACAATCGTGAAGGAACACACGCTTCTCACGTTGTTGAGATCATCCCGCCCATGGATGATGAAGGCAACTATACTCGGACTGCCGGACAACCATTTGGCCCTTCAGATCCGACCTGGACCTACGCTTCCAACGGATTTTATTCCCAGCACCTTGGCGGATGCCAGAGACTGCCCAACGGCAACACTCTGATCGTGGAGTCAACCAGCGGGTATATCTTCGAAGTTGATGAAGCCGGTACTACGCAGTGGAGCTACGATTATCATACTGAAATCGTCCGCGCATTACGCTACGGCTTTAACCACCCCGGTGTGTATAGCCTGAACCCGATTGACGATGGGGAAATCGTGATGAACGAAATCCTCGTCATCAATGAAGAAACTGTCACTGACCAGGATGGTGAAGCGGATCCCTGGGTTGAATTGTATAACAATGGTGATGAAGAGTACAGTTTGTCCTACTTCGCATTGTCTACCTCTACGAATGATCCCGACATGTGGACCTTCCCGGATACGACGATTGGAGCAGGTGAATATTTGATTGTATGGCTGGATGGTGATGAAGAACAGGAAGGCCTCCATACCAACTTCGAAATGCCAACCATGAGCGGCTTGCTCTACCTGTTTGCCCCCGATGAGAGCATGTTGGATAACCTGACATACGTGTCACCTTCAGCAGATGTGAGCACTGGCCGCTACCCTAACGGTACAGGCGATTTCTGCCTGATGACTCCCACGTTTGCTGCAGAGAACTACTGGGACAACAGCGAGGTAACCATGGAAACAAAAGCGCTGCCTGCCGAGAACGCCTTGCGGGATTGTTATCCCAACCCGTTCAACTCTACAGTTTCCATACAGTACGAGTTAGCTTCTCCCGATCTGGTCAAGATCAGCGTTTATAACGTGATGGGCCAGCAGGTTGCTATCCTGGTTCACGATCATCTGTCTGCCGGTAGCCACCAGATTACATGGCAGGGACTGGATAACGGTGGCAACCATGTCGCGTCAGGGATATACCTGGTCATGTTCCAGTGCAACCAGACCTATTCTACTCAGAAGATTACCCTGGTCAAATAGGCTGCCACAGAAAAAGCTACTTCGAAACAGGCGCCTGTGAAGCCTGTCAGCTTTTCGATGATGGAGGTTCGAAGTGAAAACGATTTCGCGTTTCATGGTCATTCTCACCGTGCTGGTAAGCATGCTGGCTCTCGTAGTTTCCTGTTCAGATGATGACGACGATGATTCAAATGGAGTTACTCCATCCACCTTTACCCCTGATGGGATGGTGCTCATCAATTCGTCAGGAAACAGCTTTGATATGGGCGCTGAGAGTGGAATGCCGGACGAGGCTCCTGTTCATGCAGTCAGTTTTACCTGTGATTTCTGGATGGATACCACTGAAGTCACCCAGGCCGATTTCACAGAATTGATGACTGAAGCTTATTCCGACTACATCGCCCCGGACTGGCATGAACCTTACGGTGTCGGTGACGACACCCCCGCTTACAACCTCTCGTGGGGAGATGCCGTTCTGTATTGCAACGCCCGGAGTCAGCGTGATGGTCTGGATGAAGTTTATTCCTACAGCGGGATTACCGGCACACCGGGAAGCTCATGCGAACTATCTGATCTCGTTTGTGATTACACCCTTTCCGGTTATCGCCTGCCCACCGAAGCGGAATGGGAATATGCCTACCGTGCCGGGACAACCACTGACTTATACTGGGGCCAGGATCTGGATCCCTATCCGGCAACATCGGCGGATTCGGCAGAAGTCGGCACGTATGCCTTCTGGTACGGCAATTCTTACATCTTTGGCTCGGAAGTTGACGCTTTCGGCACTCAACCGGTCGGAGGAAAAGAGCCCAACGCCTTTGGCTTGTATGATATGGCAGGCAATGTGTTCGAATACTGCAATGACTGGTACGGCGAGTATTCCGAAACCGCAGCAGTAGATCCTACCGGCCCGGAAACCGGAGATTTCCACATCATGCGTGGCGGAAGCTGGGGCAACAACGCGTTTCATATGCGCGCTTCAAACCGGACCCTGTTATGCCCGGATTACATCTATTATTTCATCGGGTTCCGTGCGGTTCTGCCGGATGTGGATTAGCCTTGTTGTAGAGCTGTTCTTCAAATAAACCGTCATGCAATCATCCTACGAACGACTCACTGGATGATTCGAAAAAGGATATGGAAAAAGGGGACAGCTTCCTTTTCCACAGGTTCAGAAAGAGTATGTCAGGTGAGCGCGAGGAAAAGGATTCCGTCCCCTTCTCCCGTCAATTTTCATGATAGCGAAAATGAATTGAGAACAACATCGACAAACAAGTATCCCAAGATATATATACTTGACAGACACACCCAGGGAGAAAGCTGATGATGCGCAGCTTGATATGCACGCTACTCCTGTTCACAACAGCAGTTGCTTTCGGGCAGGATGTGGTCATAAATGAGTTCATGGCGGACAACGACACTACTGTTGCCGATCAGGACGGTGATTTTGATGACTGGGTTGAATTGTATAACCCGGGTGATGAAGCGGTCAACCTGAATGGGTTTGGCTTGTCGGACGATCCCGACGACCTGATGCAGTGGGTATTTCCGGACACCTCTATCGCAGCCCGTGGATTCCTGATCATCTGGACGGATGACGATGAAGACCAGGAAGGTTTGCACACCAATTTCAAGCTTTCCTCATCCGGAGAAGATGTTTGCCTTGCGACAGCAGATGGCTCTCTGCTTGACCAGGTAACCTTCGGCCCGCAATACCTGGACATAAGTTTCGGACGATACCCGGACGGCACCGGCGAGTTCCAGTTCATGTATCCGACCTGTGGCGAACCGAATACCTCCGATGGACCGGAAGAAACCGTACCCGGTGACGGCCTGTTCGAACCCTTCACCATCCACAAAATTGAACTTCATTTTTACGTGGATGCATGGCAGGACAGCATGGCGTACAATTATGAAGTTCTCGATGAAGAGTATTTGCCATGCCAGGTCACCTATAACGACACTATGGTTCTGGACAGTGTTGGGATTCGTTATAAAGGCAACTCAACCTATACCCTCTCACAGGGTACTCCTAAGAAACCGCTCACGCTGAAATTTGACAAGTTCAATGATGCTGCAAATTTCTTCGACCTTGATAAGTTGAACCTGCACAACGGGGTTTGTGATCCAACTTTCATGCGTGAAACAATCGCTTACAGTATCGCTCGCGAGTACATGCCCGCACCGCGAACAACCTATGCGGATGTGTATGTTGACGGAGAATTGCTCGGCTTTTATACGCTGGTGGAGCAGGTTGACGAACTTTTCCTCGCCCGGCATTTTGAGAACAACGGCTACAACCTGTATAAAGCCGGAGATGACGGCGCTCCACTCGTCTACTACGGAGATGACCAGTCCGAGTATGAAGAAGAGTATGAACTGAAAACAAACGACGATGAAAACGACTGGGCACGTTTTGTTGAGATGATCAGCGTATTGAACAACACGGACAATGATGAGTTTGTCAGTGTTGTCGGCCAGATCCTGGATTTTGATTCCTGCCTGAAATTGCTGGCCTATAATATGGTTCTGTCCAACTTCGACAGCTACACCGGTTCAGCGCGTAACTACTATTTTTATGATTACGAGACCAATGGTCAGTTTGTCATGATGCCCTGGGATGTGAATGAGGCGTTCGGTGTGTATTCCAACGGCTGGGATGTAATTGACCAGGATATACTGGCTATTTCCAACCTGGATGACCGTCCTCTGAACCGTCGTCTGCTGGAACAGGGATCCTTGCAATCGATATACCTCGATTATATCAGCGAAATCCTGGATGGCGCGGCTCATCCCGATTCCGTTGCAGCGTTAGTTGTACAACTGGCGCCGTTGCTTGAATCCCATGTATTGGCCGATGAGAACAAGCTGTACACAGACAACATGTTCTACCGGAACCTGGAAGGAACAGTCACCCTTTCCGATGGCAGACGTGTTCCCGGCCTGACCTCATTCAGTCAGCAGCGTTACGACGTTCTCCAGGCGCAATTATCCAGTGAGCTGGTGTATCCCGGTGACACCAACAATGATGGCGTTGTCAGTGCTGAGGATATCCTTCCCATCGGTGTCTACTTCCTGACCAGTGGAACGGGACGCTCCTGCACATCGAACCGGTGGAACGGACAACGCTGTACGCCCTGGACCGAACTGGCCGCTACCTACGCGGACGCGAACGGGGATGGTTCTGTCGATGAACAGGATGTCGTGGCGATCGGGGTAAACTGGAGCAAAACGCACCTTGTTGCGGAAGACTCCTTCCTCGGTGACTCATTCGGACCGGAAGTGCTTGAAGAGTATCGTGAGAATTTCACCAAACTATACAATAGCCTGTCCGGAAACGGAGAAGCGGTTACACGGATGCGTACCCTGCTGGAATCTGTCGTTGGTGAGACAAACGCCCTGCCCACAGAGCTTTCCCTGGCGCAGAACTACCCGAATCCGTTCAATTCGTCTACCATCATCCAGTTCTCCCTGCCACAGGAACAGGATGTGACCCTGACTCTGATCAACGTGCTGGGGCAGGAAGTTCAGCAATTGATCCGTGGACAGCACTTCGCTCCGGGGACACACCAGGTTCGCCTGGATGGCTCCGGCCTGGCAAGCGGTATCTATTTCTACCGTCTCGAAACAGCAAACCAGACCATGATTCGTAAACTGGTCTACAGCAAATAGGGGATTTTCATGGTCAAGTACGCAGTCATACTTTTGCTGATTCCAGTGATGATGATGGCCGGGTGTTCCGATGACAGCAGCCCGACATCTACACCCTCAACGAGTGATGATCCCAGCCTGGCCTTTTCCAGTACGTCTGTAACCATGTGCAGTAGTGACGAAACGGCCATTTCCCTCGATGGAGACAACATGCCGGAAGAGGTGTTCGCGCTGAGTTTTGAATTGCAGGTGTCCGATGCCGATGTCATCACCTTTGATGCGTCACAAAGCGAAATCGGCTCCCTCTTCGGTGATGAAGCTATCCTGTTCACCCAGATGGAAGATGATGTCCTGTATGCCACGGTTACCCGAATTCAGAGTGATACCACCTGGCAGACAGAAGGGACTGTCCTGACGCTTACACTTCAGGCGCAGGCAGCCGGATCAGCGACATTGAACATGCTGGTTGATGCCCTGGTTTTTTACAACGAAGCTGGAAACGAGATTGAGGTCGAAGGGATAAACGTCGCTGATGTTTCGGTGACGGTGACAAATTGATGGCGAACAAAACTAAGGGGGAGATCATCGTATCTTCATCAACCGGTATTATCCGATTCTCTCACGCTTACGGATGATGCCATCCCCGCATGATCGGGGATCTCTACCCTCTTTTTTGAGTTATAAAGTTATAAAGTTGGAAAATTGAAAAGTATAGCGATTCCCATTATTAGTCCGTCATAGGGTCATGTGCTATATCAGTGAAAGATCCTTTATTTGGTTGGAATAAAGGAGATGGAAAAAGGGGACAGTTTCCTTTCCCTACAGCAAAAGCCTTCCCGCTGTGAGCATGGACCGGGAAAGGTGGCTGTACCCTTTTTCTTGAGAGCAGGCAGGAATTACACGGAAAAGGGGACAGTTTCCTTTTCCAGGAATACTTCAGAAATATTCTGCATAAGCGCGAGGAAAAGGATCCCGTCCCCTTTTCCCGGCAATCTCCATTATGACGGAATAAAATCGAGAACAGTTATATAGTGAGTATCGAAAGTATTGTCGCATCCACAGCAGGCGAAATACTGAGGTGATCGCCGAGATGTCATCCCCAGCGCAGGCGGGGATGACTGTATCCGACATTACTTTCAAGAAATACTATATGAGCAATACTATATCTCGTCAGTTCTCTGATCAAGAAGTTACTGTTA
Source organism: bacterium (assembly GCA_963669175.1). Classification (GTDB taxonomy): domain Bacteria; phylum Electryoneota; class Electryoneia; order Electryoneales; family Electryoneaceae. The sequence goes on along the minus strand of OY769902.1, from coordinate 1,574,229 downwards.
TACAATCAACCGTTATCCTTGATATCTTTCTATCCTTTCATCCTGTAAGAAACCTGTCCTGTTCATCCTGCGAATCCCGCAGTGTTTACTTGAGAAGGAAGACTTTCTGCAAGTACTGGTGTCCGGCGGTTTCCATCTGCACAAGGTAAAGTCCGCTGGCCAGGTCGCTGGCATCAAACGAAACCTGGTGCGTACCCGCAACATGATATCCCTGGTACAGCACATCCACCTGCTGACCGAGCACATTGTACACCGCAATACGCACTTCACCCGGCTGTGCAAGCGAATATTTCAGCATGGTCACCGGGTTAAACGGGTTCGGATAGCCTGGGTGCAGCTCTGTGGTGAAGGGAATCGCTTGGGACGGTTCATCGTCAACCCCAGTAACATCAATATAGATTTCACCCAGCAGCGCACGTGGTCCATCAGCGAAAACCACCTTCTGGAACTCGTTCCAGTTGGGTATCCTCCACCATTCGCTGTAGAATTCGAACTCCACATCTACCGAAGCGCCGGGCTCAACTGTGATTGGATTGGGAATAGAAACTGCATGCTCACCTTTGTTCAACGCAAACCGATGAATGCCAGCATTAACGATTCCTAATAGCCCGATCTCATAGCTGGCATATCGTATGGGCTCATTGGTAAATACTGGATTATAGTTATTGCCGGGGACACTGGTTATCAGTTCAAATTCGTTCGTGGAGAGGTGCAGAATTTCGATATATAAATCGCCATCCTGTTCCCCGGAGATCACGATCAGCTCCGGGCCGGTCTTGCCGTCCGCATAGTAGAACAGGCTGCCTTCCTCACCAAATAGATATGGCGCTGCATACGTAGATAGCAGGATACCATTCATGGTGGTCTTGTGGATTGTCCCGTCAGCCTCCCGGACATACAGCACACCTTCTTCTTCATCAACAGCCAACCCTCGAACCGGCGCAACCGGGGAGGTCATGCTGTTAAGAATACTCCAGTCCGGCCCCAGTGTATAAATAATGTCGGCATTATCCCCTGAGTAGGGCGCTGCAAAGATAAGGTTGTCATGAGTGATAGCCAGGTCGCCCAACCCATTTTCACCGAAATCATCTGCCTGGGCAACACTATCAATCAAATTCCCGGCCGAATCTGCGTGCCACATCATCGGTGTGGCGTCCTGTTCATCACGTTGTCCCAGGATGTAATAGGTCGTATCCACAAAGCCCAGTCCGCGAACTGTAGCAGAAGACAGGTCGAACTGGAAACGCTGTATCCCTTGTGCTGCAAATGAATAGCCAAAGTTATAATCGTAAATACTGCCGGTTACAGTGATCGCTTCCCCCGATTCATTGGTGATGGTGAAAACCTGCGCAACCGTATCAGCCAAACCAACGTCGACATGTGTAGTATTACTCGGCGACAAGGTGATGGAATTGGGAAACTCAATCTTGTTGAAACGTACACGGTAGTTGGTCGTATCATTGGGCGAAACGATCGCTTGCACATTGGTGATATCGTCGTACCCATACTTGTGCAGATTCAGGGTGTAGGCGCCTGCCGGCAATTCCGTGTAAGCAACCACTCTTGACATGTAGAAACCGGTGCTGTCACTAATCGTGTAATAGACATTGTCCAAAATGCGACCTGCTTGATCAAGCGAAATAAGCCTTAGAGTCCCCATGTTTTCCATCATGGTCAGGTATTCATGAGCATCATGAATACGCAGCATGCCCGCGCCCCAGATGTTATCATGCCCATGATCGCCCCTGTCCAGAGCGCTCATTTTCAGCGCACGAACCAGGTCAACGATACTGGCGTCAGGATGCGCCTGCTTCAGCAATGCCAGGGCGCCTGCTACATGAGGAGTAGCAGAAGATTCTGCGGTAAAATTCGTGTAGTAGGAATTTGGAGTGGGATTCCACTTCGTGCTGGTCACATTTCCGGGCGCTACAATGTCGGGTTTGAGAAGTCCACCCGCGATATACGGGTAATCCTGGTATTCCAGGGGAAATGTTTCTTCCTGCCACACTGCAGGGCCTTCTGTGCTGTGCTCTCCGATCACCCTGTTCGCTCCCGAGCGTTCGTAATAGCCGATGCCCAGGATAGCGCTGGCGCCCCCACGTACATCCTGATCCGGATGCAGCCAGGGCGGCGGACAACGGCCCGGCAGGTTGACATTGTACAGGTTGCCGCTAAACGCGCCTTTGTTCCCCATCGAATTGGTCTGAATAATTTCCAATTCAGCCACCAGCTCCATGGTTTGACGAATGCTGACATCCATCTCGTTGCCTTCATGCTCGTAGGACATGGAGCAACTGATGAAATCAGCGCCAACCCCTACGGCATATTGAACCGCCAGGCTGTGAAAATTCTCGGATGTATGACCAAGTCCGTAGTTTCTGATCACAATGATTTCTGCCCCGGGCGCTACGCCAGTCGTATCGCCCATGGCGCCATCACCTACCAGCACTCCGGCCACCTTTGTCCCATGCCCATGGACATCCATCACATCGTTGTCATCATCCACAAAATTCCAGCCATGGATATCATCGACATACTCGTTGTCGTCGTCATCCAGCCCGTTGTCCGGAATTTCATTTGCGTTATTCCAGATATGATCGGCCAGATCCGGATGAGTAAGCAGGCAGCCTGTATCGATAATGGCCAGCAAGATGCCTTCTCCGGTATAACCTTCAGCCCACATATCGCGTGTCTGGATATCCTCCACGCCCCACACCAAATCGTCCAGCTCCACCTCACCGGGATCAGTCCAGGGATCGCCCTCGTCAATTTCCGGGATGGGACGGGGTGGCGTGTAGACGATGGATTCGACTTCGGGAAATTCAGCCAGCAATGCGATACGATCCGCCTGCAAAGACATTACATACCCATTCCCCAACCAGAAAGAATAGGCCGCAAAAGCGCGTCCTTCCGCCTCTTCATTCTCGATCCACGCAATCGCATTCCCCGCCTGCTTGAACAGGTTGGAACGCAGCAACTCGATGCCCGCTTCACGACGTTCATCACCGGTCAATCCTTCCAGCGCCTGGTGGAACTCTGCACGGCTGATAGCGCCATAAAACTGCACCAGTACAGGGATCTTTTCACCGGGTTGAGCGGACGCTACAGCTTTTTCCAGGCCATCCGCATAACGCGCTCCGGCATACGATTTCCCCGGAATCACCAGCAGGATCGCACTGAAGAGGGAAACACAAATGAGAAAAGTCCAAACAGCAGGCTTGGCGGTTAGTTTTGCGCGCATCGTCTTCTCCGTGGAATATTCATTGGATGATATAAACTGTGTCTTGAATTGCAGTAAAGTCAAGCGGTGATATACTCACCGAGATAAAAAACCGCCCGGAGTTCCGAGCGGTCTGAAAGTCGCATGATTAAAAATGCTTTACTGAACTACCTGATCAGGGTCATCTTCACCGCATAGCGTTCCTTGCCGACGTGAAGGACAGCGACATACACACCTGTCGCCATGCCGTCGCCAATCCAGGTGGCTTCGTACTGCCCGGCGGGTTTACGGCCCTGCACCAGTTGCGACACTTTCTGGCCCAGCACATTGTACACCGCGAGGCTGACTTCGGCCGTCTCACCCAGGCGATAGCTCAACTGCACCTGGCTGTTGAACGGGTTCGGGAAGGGCGGCATCAGCTCAGTCGTATACGGCAATGGCGTATCTTCCGGACCGTCTTCCACATACTGGATTACATCGATGGTCAGCGGGGTTTCGATCACCCATTCTCCGTAAAGGTCGGCCCATTCCAGCAACAGATCATACCTGCTGCCCTCCCGGAACCGGTTGCCGACCAGATCAAACCCAACCTGCTCACTTTCCAGCGAATAAACGACAACAGTATCCTCAATCGAGTAACAGGTGTAATCCAGTTCACGACGGTACATGTACAAGGGCGCCTGGTCGAAAAAGGCGCCGACACTCCAGAATGGCGAATCCGTAGAACGATCCAGCAGCAATCCAACCAACCGTCCTTGTACGGTCTCATGCAGAGTTGTCAGTGTATCCAGGACACCGTCACTGAGACGGACACGAAGCAATGTGGTAACGTCAACATCATCTGCCGACTGGTAATACACACTGGCGCCCTGCTCATCATCAGGGTTAAACACCATGACATTGGCATCCTCGGCCAGCACGTACATTCCTGTTTCCTGTCCGAGACTGTCCATGATCATCAGAACGCTGTCTGTGACACCCAGGAAATAACGGTTCAAAATCGGATCAAAGGCCAGGGAGAAAATCTGGTCATTGGGCACATTCACACCGAGCGTACTGTCGATGGCCCACTCCTCGTTGAAGTGGTAAATCGTGTCACCACGCGCTGCGAAATACCCGGATTCTCCATCAAAAGCGAGGTCATAGCGACGCTGCTCGTGGAATTCCTCGGCAAGGTCAAGACTGTCCTGTACAAAACCATCCAGGTCCAGCTCCCATATCCGGTAGCTGTCAGGCTCACGGTATCCCCACAGGAACACGGTACAATCACGCACTGCAAGCGCCATGGGGAGGATGTCCTGGTTGATCGTAATACTGCGATCCAGCTCCCAGTCGGTCTCGTCCTGGGTTTTCAGCCTCGGGAGAACCTGTATCGAATGGTCAAACAGGTTCGTGATTACAAATGTCTGCTCGAGGACGTCATCAACCTCGATTGTCTCGATAATCTCATCCGGCAGGATCTGTACCCCGCCGCCGGGAGTCGAGGGTTCCAGTTCAATTGTCATCTCAACGTCGTCACCACCGGTAAACTGTACATCCGCTTCAATGCCGGGGTTATAGTCGTCCGCAATCACATAGATATCGTATTCACCGGGCTGCACCCGTTCCATGACCGCCGCCCCATCATCGTTGCTGTACACGATGATTTCACTGCTACCCAGCACAACCTTGGCGTTCGGTATCGTAACACCATTCGTATCGGTTATGGTCGCAGTCAGGCTGGCATAATCAAACATGTTGTCCAGGTACTCATGCGCCAGATCGACACGCAATCTGCCAGCGCCATAGAGATTATCAAAACCGGGATCGCCACCGTCTTCAGCGCTGTTTATAATCGCCTCGGTGAGGTCTTCCGGGGTTGCCTGCGGATGGATGGAACGTAACAGGATAAGCGCCCCGCCGACATGCGGCGTGGACGACGATTCACCGGTAAATGTAGTATAGCCGCCTGTCCACGAGGTCGTGGGTGTGCTGGCAGGCGCAACAATAGTCGGCTTTAACAGGCCAAGGCTGGCGCCATCATCATACGGATAATCACAATAGTTATCCGGAAACGCCTCATTGTCCCACTCGGTTGGCCCTTCGGTGCTGTAATACCAGACTGTCCCGCTGGTATTATGAGCGCCGACACTGATCATCGCCGCTGTTCCGCCAACAAGGGTCTGTTCCGGTGGTAACCAGGGATGTGGACAACGAGCTGGCGCGTTGATGTTGTAAGGCTCGTTGCCGTCCCCATTGTTCCCCATGGAATTGGCCTGGATCAAACCACCCAGAAGAGCAAATTCCTGGACTGTCCGATGGGATACATCCATGGCATCTGGATTATGTTCATAGGACATGGAACAACTGATCACACTGGCGCCATTGTTCAGAGCGTACTGCACTGCAAGCAAATGAGTCGCTTCACTGGACCAGTTACTGTCATAGTTTCGGATCACCATCAGCTCTGCTTCGGGAGCGATGCCGGTAGTATCGCCGTTAGTCCCGTTCCCTACCAATACTCCGGCGCACTTGGTGCCATGCCCCTGGACATCCATGAGATTGTTATTATCATCATAGAAATTCCAACCATGAACGTCATCTATATAGCCATTGTTATCGTCATCCATATTGTTACCGGGGATCTCATCCACATTGGTCCAGAGCTGGTTTTCCAGGTCAGGATGATCGAGATCCATCCCCGTGTCAATCACGGCAACAAGGGCTCCTCTTCCACGATACCCCTGATCCCAGAGCGCAAGCGTACCTATCGTCTCCACTCCCCACCCGATATCATCCATGGGAACATCACCGGGATCAGTCCAGGGCGCTTCATCGTTGGATTCATCAAAGGAAACCGGTCGATCAAAATGCAGGGTCTGAATTTCCCTGAACTCTGCCAGTCGTTCAACACGGTCTGCTCGAAGCTGCAACACGTACCCATTTGCCAGCCACAGCGGCTCCAGATGATCCGCTCGACCCTCCATGTACTCGTTTTCCATCCAGTTGATCGGACGGAGCGCGACCTCTACAAGATGTTCTTTCAGACGGCCAACCACGTGTTCGCGTCGTTCCGGGAGACTCATCCCCTGGATCTCAAGCCGTACTTCGGACGCATGTAAAGGTTTGTTAAACAAGACAAGGAGAGGAATGAAGCTGTCTGGCTCGGCCTCTTCAAGCACCTCACCGAGACCACCACTGTAGACCGCGCGAGCATGCACCGGCAGAACACACGCCACCGTAATCAGCAGCACAGCCAATAGCACACCCGCTCTCTGGAAGAAAGCGTGAACCTTCATGGTAAACTCATTGCGCAAATTCTCCGGGTTGCGCGCCTCCATGTTGGTGTCGTTTCCGTACCTGTAGCAGCCGTGCCGCACTATTTCTCAAAGGCAAACAGAAGCGTTGTTATCATCGACACCGTAAAGTGTTGTTTTTCTAAATCTGTGGAAAGCCTATCAAACTACCTGCCATAGCAAGGTAAGGCGCATGAGTAGCGAGCACAACCCAGACACTGTTTGCCCCCTACTTCAAAACCACCGCCTTCCTTATTATACGAACATTTGCTGTCCTCATGCGAATGAAATATAGCCCACTGGCAAAATTATCGGCGGTCCAGATCACCTCATGCCTCCCCGCGGCCAGATGGGTATCCAGCAAAGTGGCCACCTGCCTGCCCAATACATCGAAAACGTCCACCTGTACACTGGATGCCTGTGGCAGATCAACACGGACTACGGTCTGTGGATTGAACGGGTTTGGATAGGGTCCGACCAGATCATAAGTTTCCGGTATTCCGGCAGATTCCTGTTCGGAAACACCCACTTCGTCTTCACGGATTCGTATGTCATCCGCGTAAAAACCGGTGCCGGTGCCGTAAGGATTAGATGTGGCTGTCATCAATAGGGAGATGTTACGCTCGCTGTTGGAAAGCCAGGTCTCCATATCGTAGCTCTGCCATTCATCCATGACGCCGGTACATGTCACCAAGTGGAATGTGTCGGCTCCGATCTGCACCAGGTCTATCCTGACCGTATCGCCCGTTCCAAGTGACCATTTGGCGTTAAAACTGGTTACCAGCGAGCCAGTCGTGGTAAATGGATTGGTGATCAACCGGTCCCGTCGGTTTGCAGAATAGTCGCTACCGTCTTCTGCACCCCAGCGAATTGAATGAGAAGGTGAGAAGGCTTCCAGAGTCGAGACATGCCATTCTCCCTGCACCATCCCCCACTGGTTGTTCAGCTCTCCTTCAAAGTCTTCGTAGAAACAATACTCACCAATCGAAAGCGCCATCGAATCAACCGGGAATTCCTCGCCATTCTGGCTGAAACGAATCGGCAGGCGCAGGACAGCAAATTCCGGACAGTCAGGCGACACTTCTATTTCAAACCTGTCCGGCAGTGTTACCGTCTGACCGGCTTCCAGCGATTCGAGAGTAAGTTCGTCTTGAACAATCGTAACGTAATTGTCAAGATCCGCTTCAAGAACAATGGTTGCGGCGCCAATATCATTGCGCCCGGCATTGGTCAACATCATTCCCAGTTCAATCGTTTCACCGGGTTCCGCCCAGCCATTGCCATTGCCACCGGGAGCAAGGTCGTAAACTACAGTATTGGATATCTCCAACCTCGCTGACCGGATTTCCAGGGTAAGCCACTCGAGATAGGTGTTGTTGTCCTCATCCGTAAGCGTCAATAACAACACGACCTGTTCCTGGTCAGGCACAACCTGGCTGATCGAAACCAGAAGCGGTTGATCAGCCTGTACGGTTTCAAACGGATCAAGGTTGCTGAATGTTGCCGATCCCTGGGCAATATCGATATAGGGATCTTCTGTACTGACACTTACGGTAACATCCTGGTTTTGCAATGTCCCCAGGTTTATTGCCGACAGCCTCAAGGCTATCGTTTCGTTATTGTCAGGGAAGCCATCACCATCACCCCCAGACCCCATGGAGCCATCATCAATCATGTTGATGGATGCGATCCTGGTTCCGGAGCCTGCCGGTTCCGTATCGGTCGTGATCCTGTACGCTCGTTCCGCGCCAATCGCACTGACAGCATCCGGTGAGATGTTTGCGTAGCGTAGCTCTGTCGCGGCTGTGCCATCACAGTTACGAATCCCGACAGTGGAGTAATTTTCACCGGTATCGCCATCATTGACTTCCAGGTATTGAAAATCAATAATACCATCCCCTGTCGTTGTCGGGTGTTCAGCAGGGTCATAAAGAATGGCCTGGAAGGTCTGGGTTATCTCCGTGTGATATTGAGTCGGAAGCTTCATCCGTGACCATTGCACGATGTAACGGTCCAGCTCTTCCTGGTACTTGAAAACAACTCGTCCGCCAGCCATGATCAGGTCATCCCAGAACGGGGCGACCAGGTTGTTCGGAGAGGGACCACCCAGGAGATTCCAATTCCGGAATTGCACTTCACCGGTATCGCCAAACTTCAACCAGCCATTTGTACAAACTGTAATCGTATCAAATTCCTGCCCATAGAACGTGAATGAGAAGGGCAGCGCCAGCATGGCGCTCTCATCCTGTTCATACCAGTTATCGGAGAAATCAAGCGCCGTCCCGGATCCACCATATTCAGGATCAATCTCGTACCAGTCAAAACGTGGACGGTGGAAGTAGTTTTCATCACAATCATCAAAGGCGACGTACCCATAACTGTCGGGCCCGTAGGGATCTGTCGTATCCGCATCGCCCAGGACCAACACTAACGCGCCTGATTCAGTTCTCCCAGACTCGGCTTCTAGTGTCCAGGTCATGGGAAGAGTCCACCCCTGGTAAGCATTCTCTGCCACTGTCAAGCTGAACATCTGCTCGGTTGGCGCCTGGTTGTCTGCATCAATAGCTTGAAGCGAAGAACTCGCGTTGACAAGGGTAATCCATGGATGCTCGGTACTGATTGTCACCGTACTGGCATCAATTGCAGCGTCACCATGATTCCGGAAAGTCAGTGCAAATGTCTCTGAATCTCCTGGTCCATCAGCTACAACAGCAGAATTCACGACTGCCATCAAGGGAGCGTCCACACTCATCGAAATTCGTACGGTTGACACTAAATCATCGTCTTCATACAACTCAAGTATCAGGCCAGGATCGAACCCATTCGGAACATCTTCATCTATTTCAATCTCATAGCTTAGTTCTCCAAAATGCGCGTTCGGTGCAACAGATCCCTCATATTCCTGTTCAGCGACTGTAACAGTTACACCTTCTTCAAGAGCAACCAGAACCCCGCTCAGATTGCTGAGTGTTTCTTCGCTTCTGTTCCACAGAGTAGGGGTAATTTCAACAGTTGCGCCTGCCGTTGCAGCCGGTAACATGACAAGGTCACTCAAGGCAACCGTAACAGGAGTAGCGGACACTGTCAGTGTATCAACAGCAGCTATTGTGTTGAATCCTGTCGCAGTGATAAAGAGATTACCGGCAGGGGGTTCGAAAGTAGTAAAGTCAAAGCGCACCTGCCCGGTCGCATCAGAAAGAAGACTTATCGGACCCCAATCTTCAGTAACAACCGTAACATTGATGCCTTCAACCGGCGTATCGTTATCATCCGTAATCAGTACCGGCAGGTCATTGCTTCCAAGGAGCAGTGTATCGGCAACTGCCATATGAAGCTCAACCGGCGTCGCATTCCTGACCGTCAAGCCCGGATCGCCGAGAATGTTGTACGTGAAGAAATAGAAGTATACCGACTCCTCTTCCGTACCCAGGAAACGATTATTGGGAAAACCACTATACACGCCCATTTTCCCACGAAAGACCAGGCTGCCGAAAGTGGTAAAGTTCTCATGCAGCAATCCGGCATACAGGTTCATACTGATGGCATTGTTCCAGCGTGTATGCGTATTGTGTTCACTTGGTCCGACGAATGCGACCGCACCTGTTGGTTCATTAACACTTCCGGCACGTAAAAACGCTTCACCCAGGCAGGGATCTGTGCCATCAACAAAATCACCCCCACCACAGACAATACTGGTTACAACAGGCAACTGGAATCCGTTGACCAGGCTATTGACGTCCGTCGTCCTGAATATCGGGAAGGTCCACCCGGCAGGATTGCCAAAACCACGATAGTTCACCCAACTCACACCCAGGTTGATCGCACTGATAATCGGACCGGGCACCTGCGTAGGTGGATACCAGACGGAATCGACCTCGGTAAATGAACCGGATAGCATCTCCCGTCTGATCCAACTGCTGGTCAACCCGGTTGAGCTGTAGGTATTGTCACAAACAACCAGCCCACGTGTGACCCAGTCAGAATCAATGGCAAGGTTATCACCACGCTCGTAACTGACCGTCTTGTTCGCTACTCGCACAGCTTCCGCGTAACTTGTCACGGAAAAGCGGCCAATCCAGGCTTCCGGCCAGTAATCCAACCCGGAAAGAAGCGAATAGGAGTAATCTGTAATCACTTCACCGGAATACTCACTTTCGATAAAATTGCCGGGCATGGTGGCGTTATTACCAAAAACCGGATCACCAACCAGGAGGATATACTCAGGCTTTACATCCAATTCGCCCCATGCGGCCTGAATCAGACCACGCACAGTTGCATAAGAAGGGTGATTAGGAGTTTGAACAACCTCAACATGCGAGCCGGTTTTCTCTTTCCAGTCAATCCAGTCGCTCAACGCTTCGATGTAGCTTGAATGCGAAACCAGCAGGTACCCACCTTTTGTTGTGGGTGTGCCGATCTCATCCAGTTCATCGTCTGTCATGATGCTGCGGTAGACTTCCATGAACGAAGCGGCAGGGCCACCTTCCAAGGGCTGCGTCGAAAGATCAGGCACCCGTTCCGCCGCAATGTCTATCCTGTCCAGAAGACACCACTCGCCGTCAACCCTGGTAAACGGAGTAATGGCCACATCAGCCAGAACCAGGTCTCTGAAAATCATGGGTTCACCGAGGACAACAGCTTCCGTACCATTCGAAGCGTGCGCATCCAACCAGGCAATACTCTGCGGATCAGAGACACGAGCGCCCACCCGGGTCTCGACATTCCGGATCTCATACCGGAACCCACGAGGACAGGGAAGCAAAGCCTGCCGCGTCAACGACTGCTGCAACTCTACCTTATCGCCGTCCTTTTCGGAACGGGCATACTCTTCCAGAACAGACAACAGATCAGTCGAAGAAAGCACTGTCAGCTCCGAGGAGCCATGGTGGTAGGTTCGTGTAACAGAGACGCCATCACTCTCGTGGACGATTTCCGTTGCAGCGTGAACGAAAGAAGAAAACAAAAGAAAGACCAGAGTAAACCGTCCAAAAGCAACCGTGCGCATCATCCCTCCAAAAGTGGGGTTTGTCTTCCGGCTCCCACTTCCAACACCAGAAAGCAAGTAAGGATAAAGTAGTCCATGACAGGGGAAGAGTCAAACCTGGCACTGAAATTTGACAAGATACTGGAATCCGTAAGCAGTTGTTCTTCCTCACTTTCTTTCGCTTTGCTGTAGAATATCTTATTATGGAGAATCGGGTGGATCGATTCATATAATTCGGTCCACTACAAAGCCAATCAACTGGTAACTCGCCATGCCTCTCATCAGCGTTGACCGTTTGAAGCCTGGACTGCAAATCGGCAAACCCTTATACGACGATCAACAGAGATTGCTGGTCGCGGACGGCTACACACTCGACAGTGTGGTTATCCGTAAACTGCGAGAAAGAGGATACACATACGTCTTTGTCAAAGACGGGATCACTGATTATGCAAAACCGGTTGATGTAATTCGCGACTCGACACGACGCAGCGTTTCACGGAACATTCATTCATCCTTTAAAGAAGTCGTTCATCACAGAATCTTGCGCTCTGTGCCCCCAGCAGATCTCCGGGCCAGGCTTCAGACGGATAAAGCCCTGAAGCGTCTGCTGAATGTCAGCTCCATACGAAAGCAGGCTGGCGAACTCCTGGAAGATTTGCTGGACAATCATGTTCGGATGTATACCGCCCTTCCTTTTCGAACCAAAGACGCAAGAAGCCTGGAACATGCGATTGACACGGCATTGCTTAGCATGCTGGTGGGGCAGGAACTTGGCTTTGACTGGCGTGATCTTGGCGCACTGGCTTCTTCTGCTCTGATGCACGATATCGGTAAGGAAATTCTCGGCGCGAAAAACCTGGAAAACACCGTCTCCAAATCGGAGCGCTTCAACCTGTATCGCCAACATTCCATGTTTTCCACCATGATACTGAAAAGCAGTGATCCAGCCAGTTTTAAAGAACAACTGACCATTGAAGCACACCATGAACAGATAAATGGGAATGGCTACCCGAACAGGTTGCGTGCGCTTGACCTGCCCCTGGAACGAAGACGCCTGAAAGGTGAGAACCAGATTTATCGGCTTTCGCAGGTTCTTGCAGTCGCCAACCGCTATGACAACCTCGTTTCTGGTGCGGCTACCGGGCAATCAATGACGCCCGAACACGCCCTGGTCCAGGTCATACGTGAAGCAGGAACAGCGTGGAATAGTCATATTGTCCGTGCCTTGTCAGGTATCGTCTCGATTTTGCCCGTTGGTGTCAGAGTCAGGATTGCAAAAACTCAGATCATGGAAACATCAGGACATTTTGGCGTCGTGGTTGAAGCAAATGAGATTACCCCCCTGGCGCCGATGGTTGTGGTTACCCATAATCCTCAGCGTCAACGTGTTGAACCGTTTAAAGTCGATTTTTCCATGGATGAACGCTCAAGGCTGGAAATCATTTTGTAGGCAATCTTCTTCACTCAGAAAACAACAACGCCGGACCATAATGGCCCGGCGTTGCTATATAAAAATAAAGTCATTGGTTTTATTGAGGAGATTGGGTGAAAATCCATCGAGGTCGACCCTCACTTGCGGACATTTGCGACCGGGTAAAATGCTTCATTTTACACTATTGTACTCCACAAGGTGAAGTACCCTCCCATATCGGGTGATAGAAGATGTCATCTCCTGATATCTGCCAGTTGTATTCAATGGTATTGCATCAAAAAACTATCAGAAGGGTAAATTTGTCGAGTCTGATTCGGCTGTAGGCTTCCCACGCTTCCGCCATCTTCTATGATTAACTTACACTGGAGATTCCGGATCCGGTATATGTGCTCCGTTACAACTCGTATCAACGAAACCACTACAAGCCGCTCGTAACATATTATATTAATTACACTAAGGATTTTGACACAAATTTCCCTCCTTTTCCCTGCCTGTTTCTTCCCAAGATTGATTATACTAAATCGTCTGCAAGACTCTACCATTATTATCAAAAACACCAACAGATTGAGGTGTAGTATTTTGGTGTTTTTCGTGTTTGTTGTGTATTTTGTATTTGTGGTATTTTTTGCATATCTTAGTAAATAATATGCATCTTCTCTCTCATCTGCAGGCATGAACTTGAACAATAATCATGTAACAATTTCGTATTTTTCTTAAATATGGTATTTCTGGCATTTTGTTTCGTTCCTTCAGTATTTATTTTATTATTCCTGTCTTATACGAGATGTACTGAAAGTATCTTGTTGCCAATATTTATATTGCATGCTGAATACAGAACTGAGAATACCAAAAAGTGCATTTTTTACAATTTTTCCTTATATCATTATTGACAAGAGGCTTATAGTCATCTATCTTCTCTCGGTACAAATTTCAACAATCCCCAGAGGAGGTACAGATGCATCACGTAAGCGACCGGAAATATGCTGAGGACATGGGCCTCAGTGTTGAACAGGTTCGTAAGATGGTCAAACGTCTGGATATTGCTTTCTTCTCCAGTGGAAAGGGAGAAAGCATGGTGTACATGTTTGATCCGGATGAAATGAATGGCGCTCTTACGGATCAAAAGACATCCAAGAAGGACCGGAAGCGTGGACCGCGTGCGAAGAAACGCGCTCGTGCCAAGAAAGTCAAAGAAGCGTAAACTGAAGTTTGCGACTTTTCTACCGGGATGCTGCCATCCCGGTATTTTTTTCCACTTACTACACTGATACAACTTAATTAACGACTAATAAACAAGCACTTACACTTCCACTCAAAGGGCATACATATTGCTCACTCATAGGCAAAACCATGAGGTATGCCATGTTTGAGAACACTACTTTTTCCTTTCTATTCAAGCGAATGGACTCCATGCCCACGCTGAAAAAGGGGCTGGATGCCTACTCGACCAGGCAGAAAGTGATATCTGCTAATATCGCAAATGCTGAAACTCCCGGGTATACCGCGAAACGTGTGAGCTTTGAGGATAAATTGCGTGAGATCCTGACAGGCGATGGTTCAGGTGTGGCGCGCACGGCTCAAAGCCACCTGCCACACGGACGCGCTCTGCGTGAGCTGGAGAAACTGCATCCGGAAATTGTTGAAGACATGACTGAACCGTTCTACAACGGTGTCAACAATGTAGATATTGAAGAGGAAATGACATTGCTCGCATCCAATTCATTGCAATACGAAGCTGCCGCTAAAGTTATGAGTACTCGATACAGAATGCTGCAAGGGGCGATCAAGGGACGCATGTAGTTTGCAGTTGAGTAGGGAAAACGCTAAACCCGGGTTGCAGAACCCGGGTTTTCTCTATGACTGTCAAATCACGTATAGACTATTCTTCATCTTCAATCAGGTTAGCCGCCTGTTCACGATACGATTCCAGGAAACCCTCAAACTGGCCGCCCTCGCCGGTGTGCTTTTCCAGAAATTTTACCATGGCAAATACATGCTGCACGGTTGTGTCACTCACCAGGTGTTCAATTTTGCAGGCATCGTCTTCCGCTGTCTCTTCCGGCACCCCGAGAATTGTATACAGGAAATCCGTAAACAACTTGTGACGGAAATAAATCTGGCTGGCGGCAGCTCGACCACGTTCCGTTAATTCGATATCACCATATTTCTGGTGAAGTACCAGGCCACGATCCTGCAAAACAGACAAGGCTTCCGTAACCGAAGGCTTAGACACGCTCATTGCGTCCGCAATGCTCTTCACCTTGGCTGGTACACCCTCCAAATCCTGCAGATAGATCGTCTCAAGGTAATCCTCCATATTGGGGCTGAGATCGCTATTCCTCGGTTTATGCGGCATGCAGTAACCTCCGGCTGGCTTGGTCTACACTATCAAGTTGCAGCAATGAAACGGCTCCCAATCTTCTTCGAAATAAGAATACCCTAACCGATAGGGTCTCCTAACGAAAAGGAAGGTAAGTCAAACTCCAAGGGTTGTCAAGCTTTGGTTTCTCGGGTTACGTGCGGTATTCGTCTGTCACATCTGCATTTCTACGATAGCTCCAGGCGAAAAACTCGCTGGGGGATATCGTGGAATCGGTGTGCAGACGAATGAAGATTCGCTTACGTAGCATGATGCGATTTAAACGGTTAATGGGAGGATTCTCCAGCAGATACCGCCTCATGTCCGGGTGGACTCTGATCTGGATTCGCTTCTCACCGGAACGTGTTCTGAAACGGCTGATCCATCTCTCGAGTTCGGTGACGACCGTCTCTTTTGATGCCACCATCCCGGTTCCGTGACAGGCAGGACATACTTCTTTAAATGTGAACAGCAGGGAGGGTTTGATACGCTGCCGAGTCATGACCATTATGCCGAAGGGACCAATCGGTGCAACATCAGCTTTGGCACGGTCTCGTTTCAGCTCTTTCTTCATTTCATCGTAAACTTTTTTGCGATTCTTATCTTCCCACATATCAATGAAGTCTACGGCGATGATGCCGCCAATATCACGCAGACGTAACTGGCGACACAGCTCACGCGCAGCACGCAGGTTAATCTTCAAGCTGTTTTCTTCGTGATTCTGATTCCCGACATACTTGCCTGAGTTTACATCGACGGTCACCATTGCTTCGGTATGCTCAATAATGATATGCCCGCCGCCCTCCAGCCAGACCTTGCGACGGATCCCCTTTTCAATCTCCTGTTCAATATGAAAATGATCAAAGATGGGAGCGTTTTTACGGTACAGCTCGACACGTTCCAGCAATTGCGGCGAGATCGGTTCGAGATAATGCTGTATATCATCAAATATTTTCTTCGAATCAACGATCAGGCGATCAATCTGGGGGGTGAAGAGGTCACGAATGACACTGCTGGCCAGAGATACCTCTTTATATATCAACGCCGGAGCCTGGGCTTCAGCGCCCTTCTTTTCTACTTTTTTCCATAATTGGTGGAGAGACTCAATATCCTTTGATAACAATTCTTCGCTTTTATCCGCCGCCACAGTCCGTACAATCAAACCACAACCAACCGGCTTCAGTTTGCGTGCCAACGCTTTCAACCGACGCTTCTCTTTGGGATCAGCGATCTTTCTGCTGACACCGATGCTGGAAGCGTGAGGAACTAAAACGACGAAGCGGCCCGGCAGGGAGACTTCGCTGGTTACGCGTGGTCCCTTGTTGCTGATTGGTTCTTTGGTAATCTGGACATACACGTCCTGGCCGGATTTCAGGTTGATCTCACCCTTACGGCTGGGACCACGTCCGTTGCTTTCACTATCCTCGTCATCACCTTCCCACAAGTGGCCGGCATCATTGAAATGGAGGAAACCATCCTGTTCCCATCCGATCTCAATGAACGCCGCAGAGATCCCCGCCAGCACCTTACGAACACGGCCTTTGTAAATATCGCCGACATTCCGTTCATGCTCGGGCCGCTCGACAAAGAGTTCAGCCAGACGGCCTTCCTCCATGAGAGCGATTCGGGTCTCAGTCGTTGTGGCGTTGATGATGAGTTCGTTCACGCCCATTACTCCTTCGGGCCTTCCGTTTCTTCTACGTGTGCTACTGATGTTGCCTTCAAGACTGCATCCGCAGCCTGGTATAGCGATATGAATTCACCGTCACGGCTGGTCCACTGCCATTGCCGAATCACGCCGGACAAACTGCCGGGAGACAGTTCCCAGACCTTCTCCAGCTCATCCAACCGAACAGTAGCCCCGTTAATCAACCGTACTGTAAAGGTACTGCTTTCCGGGGCAAGAGTCACTTGCTCAATGAACGGACGGATATCCACCCGTTTCACCTTGCCTTTTTTTACACGTTCAACGGTAGAACTATCCAGCTTCAACCAATTTGTTATCCGTTCGACTGCATCCTGTTCAAGCGGGAATGGAACCTGGTACTGTATGCGTTCTACAATTGCCGCCGGACTTGGTGGTGAACCGGGATACGTCCTGATCTCTACTACGTCCAGTCCGTCCGGAGCGTAGTCTCTCAGCCGACTCAGAAGTTCGGATGCCTGCAACGGTTTCGCAAGCTCTAAATCGATGTATTCTTCACAAGATAATAGCCCTACCGGCAGCGGAGGTCCAAACGACACCCGGGGATGAGGATGAAATCCCTGTGAAAATGCAATCGGTATTTCCGCACGGCGCAACAGCCTGTCCCAGACACGGACCAGGTCGAGGTGCCCAGTCCAGCGCATGGCCTCACCACGCGTATAACGTACCCGCGCAGTCAGCCCGATACCTCCTGGAGGTAGCGGCTGTTTTACGGTCTCCAGAGGAGCTACCTGGCGTTCATACCGGTTACATAACGTCTCCCCTTCCGGGAAGAAATCCATCAACCCGCAGGCTGAGCATTTCCCGAAACGACACTCTTCGGTCGTCTTCTCCTCAAGCGCTTTCCGGCTTTCTCGCGCCAGGAACTTGAACGAAACACCCTTGTTGATGTGTTCCCAGGGCAGGCGCGCTTCCATATCACGTTCGCGGGTATAGAAAAACGGGTCCAGATCTGCCGCCTCGAACGCATCCAGCCATCGTTGCAGGTTGAATCGATCCCGCCAGCTCTCCAGTACACCACCGTTTTCCCACACATGCAACAGCACACGTCCCAAACGCCGGTCACCACGCGATAACGCAGCTTCCACCAACGCGGAATCCGGATCATGCCCGTTAAACTTGATTGCCGTTCCCTTGAACCTGCCGCGCAAGTAGCTCAGCTTTTCACGCAGACTATCCGGCGTATCCTGCTTCACCCACTGGAAAGGAGTATGCGTTTTCGGAACAAACGAACTGACAGATACTGTCACCCGTTGTCTTTTCTGAGCGCGAAGTTTCGCCGTCTTCAAGGCGAGGTCTACGATACCGTCGAGGTCTTCCTGTGTTTCTGTCGGAAGACCGATCATGAAATAAAGCTTGATTCCGTTCCAGCCTTCGTCAAAGGCCAGCTTCGCCGCGCGAAGCAGATCTTCTTCGCGTGTATTTTTATTGATCACATCCCGTAATCGCTGTGTTCCGGCTTCCGGCGCAAAGGTAATCCCGCCCTTACGTCCTTCCGGTAACGCCCGGGCCATCTCCTCTGTGAAGGAATCCGGCCTCAGCGAGGGAAACGACAGCGATATGCCCTTACCGCGCACCTGCTCCCGTAATCCCTGGATCAGTAGCGATAAGGGACCGTAGTCTGATGTTGAAAGTGACAGCAACCCGATTTCTTCATACCCGGTGGCATCCATGTTTCGGCAAGCCTGCGCCAGCACTTCATCAACAGGACGCTCCCGGACCGGACGATATACCATACCCGCATGGCAGAACCTGCAACCGCGTGTACAACCGCGCATGACTTCCAGCGAGATGCGGTCGTGTACTACTTCAGTAGTCGGCACCAGTGGACGTTCAGGATAGTATTCCGGTTTTAATTCCGCTTCCGTGCGTGATACAATCTGTTCCGGCAAGCCTTCAACTGTCGGCTTCCCGATACATATCTCACCCTCCGGCCCCGATTCCAGGTGGTAAGCATGAGGCAGATAGATGCCCTTGATTTTTCCAAGACGCAGCAATGTTTCCTGCCGGGAAATACCCTCCGATTTGGCTTGCCGAAGCATTTGTGCGATCTCTACACTGGCTTCATCGCCATCTCCGATGAACACGACATCGAGAAAATCTGCCATTGGCTCCGGGTTGAACATCACCGGGCCACCCGCGATGATAATAGGCTCATCTTCATCACGTTCGGCAGCTTTCAGGGTGATCCCGCCAAGATCGAGCGCTTCCAGCATACCGGGCATCAGCAGTTCACTGGGCAGGCTGAACCCGATCAGGTCCACTTCACGGAGTGGAGTGCGTGTTTCCAGGGTAAATAGCGGGAAGTTCTTTTTCCTAAGCAACTCACGCGCGTCATCATCCGGGATAAACACCCGTTCCGCGACGACGTCGTTGAAGCTGGTATTGACCCGATGATACAGCATCTGCAAGCCGAGATGACTCATGCCTATCTCATACATATCCGGCAGGCACAACGCGATACGGACGGATGCGTCGGGGCGAACCACACGGTTCATCTCGCCGCCAGCATATCGCTGCGGACGACGCACAAACGGTAAAAACTCTTTCGCTACCTGTTCTCTGAACATCATCTTCAATCAGCTCCCGACCAGGCCTGGGCAACCTGGCCCCGCTGTAAATGGTACATGTTTTCGGAATACTAAAACACCAGACAATGCTAGCGATGCATTTCCGAGCGGTATTCTTCTTCCTCTTCGCTTTGCATGGCTGCATCTTCAGGGGGACGAATACGCAGGCGAATAACGCGGTTGGTTTCGACCGCTTCTATGATGAACACCCATCCTTCGTAAGGATAACTCTGTCCTACTTGAGGCACTTCACCGGCAAGGGCGAAAATAAAACCTCCGAGGGTTTCGTAGTCCTCTTCTTCCGGGATCAGGTCTTCACCAATTAAAGCGTTGAACTCTTCGTTCTCTATTTTCGCGTACACGAGAATGTCGCCGTTGTCCAGCCGTTTAAAAAGATCTTCTTCCTGGTCGTACTCGTCCTGAATTTCACCTACGATTTCTTCAATTACATCTTCCATGGTTACGATACCTTCTGTGCCGCCATACTCATCCACTACGATTGCCATATGGATTTTTTCAGTCTGGAATTTGCGTAACAGCACACTGATTTTCTGTGCGCCCGGGACAAAATAGGGCGAACGTAACAATTCCTCAATGGTTGCTTCCGGGTGATCCTTGCCGATCAAATCCTTGGCATAGAGAATCCCGACAATATGATCCATATCAGTAGCAAAAACGGGAATCCTGGAATGTCCCTTTTCCAGAACCAGCTCCGCGGCTTCCTGAACCGTTGCCGTCTTGGCAAGGGATGCAACGTCAATCCGCGGCACCATGATTTCCTGGACTTCGGTTTCACCGAATTCGAAGATCGAGTGAATCATTTCCCGCTCTTCTTCTTCCAGAACGCCGTGCTCTTCGCCCACTTCAGCCAGGGTACGCAATTCACCTTCGCTGAACAGCACTCGCTGCGATTCTACCCCCAGCACTTTCGCCAGGATATCGACAAAGAGCACCATGATCCGCATGACGGGGTAGAACAGGTAATAGCAGAGTTGTACCAATCCAGCCATGGAGGTCGCCCACTGTTCATTATTTTTGTGGGCAAATACCTTGGGGCTGATTTCCGATATAACGATAAGCGCAAATGTCACTACCAGTATATCCAGCACCAGCGCAAGGGTCGGGTTAAAGCCGGCCGAAGAAGCAAGATTATGAACTGTTATCGCTGCAACAGATGCTGTGGCAACATTAACCACAGTATTCCCGATGAGGATGGTGATAAGCAGTTCACGAGGACGATCTACCAGTCGAATAACGCGCCGTGCGGCTGCATCTTCACGACTGCGCAGAACACGCAGGGCGGCCTTGCTCAAAGAAAAAAAGGCAGTCTCACTTCCGGAGAAAAATGCTGACAGTATTAGAAGGCCGACCAGTATCAGGCCAGCCGTAATAGGATTGGTTGGGTCCACCTACTCTTTCCCTCCGTTACGGGCGGCTGATTTTATCACTGCCCAGGGCAGTGATCCCGTGTCCGTCGCAGCGCGTTTTAATCCTGCATCTTCACGGGTACGCATCTGTGAGCGCTCTTCATCTGTACCATCATCCCAGCCCATCAGATGCAGCAAGCCATGCAACAGCAAACGTCCTACCTCCTCGGCAACCGTCGTGTGGTACTCTTCTGCCTGCCTCGCCGCCTGATCAAGACAAACGTACACTTCTCCAGCACTATCTTCAAACCCTTCCTGCTCCGAAAGGGGAAATTCTATCGATTCTTCTTCACCTTCATCACGCAAATCAAAGGCAATGACATCCGTTATGTAATCGTGATCCAGGTATTGCCGGTTCAGATCCAGTATATGCTCATCATCAACCAGGATGAAATCAAAGTTCATCTGGTGTTCTTCACGCCTGGCTTCATCCATCAGCCAGTTCAGTAAAGACTCTTTCCCCCGGATTTTCCATCCGCCATTGTCATTCCACAGGTTCATTCATCCACCTCTTCAGTCTTTTTTGACAGGGCTTTCTGTTCTTCCAGTTCCTTGTGCCTGCTTTCCAGCTCTTCGCGAGTCGGATATTTGATCCTGTGATGATGCATACCTTCCAGAATCGGCACAAAAGCTTCGATAATTTTGTGAATCTCGTGCAATGTCAAGGGACATTCATCGAGTTCCTTGTCCATATATTTATTAATAATAATCTTCCGTACAGATTCCTCAATCCGTTCAGGAGTCGGGTCATCCAGGCTTCGAGTTGCCGCTTCACTGGCATCTGCCATCATCAGTATTCCGGTTTCACGTGACTGCGGCTTCGGACCAGGATAGCGGAACATCGCCTCGTCAATCTCTTTTCCATTTCGTTTTTCAAGCGCCTTGTTGTAGAAATAGACCATCAGGCTGGTGCCATGATGTTCCCTGACAAACGCTTTTACCGCTTCCGGAAGGTGATATTTGTCGGCTATTCGCAACCCATCCAGAACATGTTGACGCAGGAACTTTGCAGATTCTTCAGGGTCAAGCGTTGAATGAATATTGAAGGAACCCGGCTGATTTTCCACAAAGTATTCCCGGCGGACCATTTTCCCGATATCATGATAATAGGCGCCCGCCCGTACCAGCAGCGGGTTTGCCTGGATTGCTTCCGCCGCCGCCTCTGCCAGGCTGCCAACCAGCAGGCTGTGGTGATATGTCCCCGGCGCTGTCAGGGAAAGACGCTTGAGTAACGGCCGGTTCAAATCGGATAATTCCAGCAGGGTCAATTCCGTTGTAACCCGGAAAACATATTCGATGCCGATCAGCATCCCCAAAGCGAGCAATGGCGACCCAAAAGCATTGATCGTTGCATAAGCAAATTCCTGCAGCATCCCCATGTTCATCTGCAATGTCAGCATCCGATCCGCCAGGATAACAAACAGGGCGCCACCGAGAATCAGGATGAATGACCGCATGATCTGCACCCGGGTCCGAACCCGGATTACAGCAAACACGGACAACGCAGCAGGGAAGAAAGTTGTAAAGATGGCAAAGAAATCATTGCCGGTAAGCGCGCCAATTGTAAGGGACAGCGCAACCAGGAATAACAATGCAATGCTTGTATCAAACACTACGGTAAGAATAATTGCACCTAAAGCGGCCGGGAATAAATAGATCGACAGCTTCATGGGCAAAATCACCAGCCCGAAGAAAGCAATCTCAAGAGCCAGCATAAAGCTGACCAGCAACAGGGCATTTGGTTTAAAAAATACATCCTGCCTGAAGCGCCTCATCCAATACCCGAGCAAACCAAAGATCAGGGCAGGCAAGAGGAATCGCCCTACCCATGCCAGAAGGTTGGTAAACACACCTTCCTCGGCAGCCAGTTCAGCCCGCTTGATCTCCATGGAGCGCAGAATATCAATGTGCTCCTGGGTAAAGCGTTCATTTGAATCGATAATTCGTTCATCCCGAAGCACGATGCCCTTTGCGATAGGCACCTTGGCTACGGCCGCTTCCCTGCGTGAAACTGTCTCTTCCGCATCGTAATACACATTCGCAATCAGGAAGGGAGCCAGCGCTTCATATCCCAACCTGGAAAGTGAATCCAATTGCGCCGGAGGACGTGCGCCCAGACCACGCCGGATAACCTGCGGCAAATCACGACGAGCTTCTGATTCAAGCAGATAATTGCTGATCGGCGCTTCTGATTCCTGCCCACCCTGAACAACACGAATCAAATCTTCCGGTGAAGCCCCTTCCTCCGGCAATTGGTCCAGCACGCCACGTTCATATAATCCACGCAACAGGTTGGAGAAAAAGGCGACACTGACAGAGCGCTTGCCGTCAGACTGTTCACCCAGCCGTTGCAGGAATTGAATCCAGGAAGTATAACTGAGTGGCCCATGGTAAAAAGCGCGGCTTTCTTTCCAAAACAACTTGACAAGACTGTCAACTTCAACCGGATCAGTCTGATCCATCACACGAACTGAATCGCTGGCTGCCTTGGCGTGTCGCAGGAATTCTTCCAACGCCTGAAGCTGATTCAGAGCAAGGCTGTCCCGTCGCATATAGATCGGTGCAACACCTTCACGAACAGCCTTGTATTCAGCCTCCAGTTCATCATCACTTTTCAGGATTTCAAACTGGAAGGGCGCGATGATTTCCTTGTCGCTGACAGAACCAACCGAGTATTCTGAGAAGCGGAAAGCGCCCTGCTTACGGGGAAAGAGCAGTCCCGTGCCCACAGTCAAAACCACCAGCAAAAGCAGTGGCAGACCTGGATACAAATAACGTCGGAACCATTTTTCAGGTTTTTGATCGCTCACGTTGTACCGCTTTCATCCTTATGCTGTGAAACTGAATCATAGGCATGTATAATATCCCGCACCAGGGCATGCCTCACAACATCACGACTGTCAAGCGTTACGAAACCTACTCCCCGTATGTTACGGAGAATATAAAGCGCTTCCTTGAGCCCGCTGGCCTCTTTTTCCACGAGATCAATCTGGGTCAGATCACCGGTTACAATTGCTTTTGTTCCCATACCCAGGCGGGTAAGGAACATCTTCAACTGATCGCCGGTCGTATTTTGTGCTTCATCAAGAATCACAAAAGCGTTGGACAATGTGCGCCCACGCATATAAGCCAGCGGCGCTATCTCAATCCTGTTCTCATCAACCAGGCGTTTCAACCGGTTCGCCGGGATCATTTCCATCAGGGCATCGTAGATCGGCCGAAAGTAAGGGTCCACCTTTTCTTTCAGGTCACCCGGCAGAAATCCAAGCCTTTCGCCCGCCTCAACCGCCGGACGCACCAGGATGATCCGGTCCACTTCACGTTCCAGGAAAGCCCGCACTGCAATCGCAACAGCCAGGTATGTCTTCCCGGTTCCTGCCGGCCCCACGGCAAACACCAGGTCCGACTTCATCGCCGCCCGAACGTACTCTTCCTGGTTCCGGCTCCTGGTCCTGATATTCGAACGTGTGCTTTCGAGTATCAGAACGCCGCCCTCTTCATCCGCAGCCGTACCGTTGGTCGAGAATCCCGCCAGCGCAAGGATAGCCTTCAGCCCGGTATCATCAACCGGACCCTTGCGCGCCATCTCAGACAGGTCACGGAATACCTGCCTGATGGTTGTCTCTTCCTCAGAAGGCCCTTCCACGGTTACGACATCGCCACGCACGCTTAACCTGGAGCGAATAACCGCAGTCAGCCGACGCAAGTTAGCATCGTTGCTGCCAAGCATATTGGGCAACAGCGACGGATTCACCTGGATTTTGAACTGTGTTTGCACGATTCCTATCAACTCAAAAGAGCGGCCCTGCTCCTTCTCTCAGGAAGGATCGGGCCGCCCGAACGTTCTATCGAACACTTCGTTGAACCGAAGTATTACTCTCTTCGCACTGCGACTTATTTTCCACCCGGCAACGTCAGGATCATTTCCGGATAAATGATGTTCGGATCGGAAATCAATACCTGGTTTGCTTCGTAGATCTTGCGCCACTTGAAGGGATCACGGTACAGGGTCTCGGCGATGCCGTACAGGTAATCACCCTTGGAGACCAGGTACTGAGTCTTGTTGTCAATATCCTTCGGTACGGTGAAGACCTGGTCCGGATAAATCAAATCCGGGTTCTTGATCTGGTCGGTGTTCACCGAATAAATCCGCATCCACTTCATGGGATCGCCATAGTGACGTTCCATGCCGGCGATTTTCCACAGGTGATCACCGCGGACCACCGTGTAGGTCAAATTTCGCGGCATCGCCATCCTTCTGCGGATGTTCTCAAGCTGGGCGCCAACTTCATCAAGGCGAACCATGTACTCAGTCAACAACGCTTCCGGACGACCACGCATATCGGCCAAACGCGTATCAAGTACATCCAGTTCATCACGACGCTTGTAAATCTCTTCACCACTCAGGCGACCGAATGCTGCCACATCCTTTTCAAGAGCTTCAAGATCCTTCACAAAGGCGGCAATGCTAGCCGGTGTAATGCCGAGCATGTCGTAAATCTCTTGCCACGTGGCGTCAATCTGGCTCTGCAGGTCCGCAAGAACGGCCTTCAGAGAATCAATCTCGCCCTGAAGCTTCAAAATCTCAGCGTTTGCTGCGTCCAAACGACCCTGCCAACGCTCCATTTCCTTGGTCCACTGCTCGTACTCCATCTCCCGCTGGGCAAACACTGGCTGGAGACCAAACCCGAGGAGTACAAGCGAAATAATCGCAACGCGGATGATCAGGTGACGTGTCATTTGCCACCTCCTTCCATCTGCATTTCAGCGGCTTGTTTTGCCTGACGTTCCTTCAAGCGCTGTGCGACCTTTTCCTTTTCCTGCTGCACTGCCTGAAGTTCAGCCTGTTTCTGAGCAATCTGAGCTTCCAGATCGGCCTTCTCCCGGCGCAGACTATCCCGGACAGCTTCAGCGCCAAGCGCTTCATCACGCAACGCTTCAAGCTGGTCCAACTGCTCCTGGGTTGCCATCTTGGTGCAGCCGGTGCCCAGTACCATCACCAGGAAGAGTGCACTGACAAGTGCTACCCCGGTTGCACGCTTCAACGTATTTAACATGTTTGTCCTCGCCGTTTGGCAGGTTACCAATTTAAATCACCCTGAAAGGGTACGTTATCTGTCGCGTATTTAGCCCGCTGATCAAGCGGGAGCTTCACCGTACCAAAAGTACGAAACGGCTGAGAAAGAAGTCAAGAGAATCAGCACTGACAAGGAAAAGAGCTGTTTCGTACTTTTGGGATATCTTTCATGGCCTGTCAGGATCTTTTTATCCCAAGTTCCTCTAACTGTTTGATATCAACTTCATTAGGCGCACCCTCAAATAGAGCTACTGCTTGAGTAGTCTTGGGGAACGCGATTACGTCACGAATCGAGTCTACTCCATTAAATAACATAACCATACGATCAAATCCGAATGCTATGCCTCCATGAGGCGGCGCCCCAAATTCCAGCGCTTCCAACAGGAAACTGAATCTCTGTTGCGCAACCTCCGGGCCAAAACCAAGCAAGCTAAACAGTTCTAATTGAATAGCCTGGTCATGATTCCTGATACTCCCGCCTCCGACTTCCTCTCCGTTCCAGACGAGGTCGTACGCCTGACTGAGAATCTTTGTCGGGTCTTCTTCCTTCCATTTCGCCCAACTTGACGGATCAGGAGCGGTGAAAGGATGATGCAATGCGATATAGCGTTGCTCTTCTTCATCCCACTCCAGAAGCGGAAATTCTGTGACCCAAAGAAACTCGTTGCGCCCTTCGGGTATCCAACCTTCGCGTTTCGCCAGGTGCAGCCTGAGCATGCCCATGACTTCGTACCTGCGCATGGTGCCGTCTGCTGCGACCAGACCGAGGTCGCCTTCTTCCATTCCCAGCTTTGCCGCGACAACATCGAGCTGCTCACCCGGAATAAATTTCCCTAAAGGACCACCCCAGGCGCCATCATCACCACGCTTGAGCGGCATGAGACCACCAAGGCCACGCTCCTTCACGTAATCTTCGAGCTCCTTGATGTCTTTGCGGGAAGCTTTTCCACGTCCCGGAACCCGCAAGCCGACAACACCACCGCCAGACGCGGCGATTTTATCGATGACTCCAAAACCGTGTCCCTGCAGTTCCCCGGTCAACTCGATGAGTTCATTTCCGAAACGCGTATCCGGTTTATCACTGCCGAAGCGCTGAATGGCTTCCGCGTAACTGATCCGTGGAATGACTTTCGGGAACTCCTGCTCGTGCGCCTTTTCAAACAGGGCCTTCATCATCCCTTCGGCAGCCTTCATGATGTCTTCCTGGTGCACAAAAGCCATTTCCACATCAATCTGGGTGAACTCCGGCTGACGGTTGGCCCGAAAATCTTCATCACGGAAGCAGCGAACAATCTGGAAATACCGGTCAAAACCGGCAGTCATCAGGATCTGCTTGTACGTTTGCGGCGACTGAGGAAGCGCGTACCATTGTCCCTGGTGCATTCTGCTGGGAACGATGAAGTCCCTCGCACCTTCAGGAGTGGAACGAGTGAGAAACGGAGTCTCTATCTCGAGGAAATCATTGTCTGAGAAGTACTTGCGCGTCTCCTGCAACAACTGGTGCCTGCTGATGAAAATGCGCTGCATTTCTTCACGGCGAAGATCCAGGAAACGATAGCGAAGACGATGCTCCTCAGAGGGCTTAAACTCATCTTCCGGCTGGAGGGGAGGAGTTTCACATGTCGCAAGTGTTGTAATGCGCTTTGCACTTACTTCCACTTCCCCGGTATCCATTTTCCGGTTCTTCATGTTGTCCGGACGTTCCCGTACTACGCCATCCACCTGGATAACCCACTCGGAACGTAAACGCTTGGCCGTTTCAGCCAATTCGCTGTCCTCTGCCGGATCAAACACGACCTGGGTACGTCCATATCGATCGCGCAAATCGACAAATATCAGACCACCAAGGTCACGCAGTCTCGCTACCCACCCCGCCAGAACGACGGATTCACCTGTATTCGCGGCCCTCAACTGGCCACATGTATGTGTCCTATACACAGGACTTCCTCCAACGTAAAACACCGATTACAGTCGGCAAACGTACAAAGAAAAAGGCCATGACGCCAGCGCCATGGCCTGATACTCTCAAATGATGAAAGCCTAGATGAAGTTCAACGAGAAACTTGCCCTTGTATCACCGGATGCCGGTGGGAATCTCCATCTGGACACGCGCTGCCTTACACAGCTCTCAACACGACGGCCAAGGCCGGGGTTCGACCACTGCTGATTCTTGAAGTTCACGCCTGTCACAGAACCATCCGGACGAATCGTGTACTCAACAGTAATCTTACCGGTAAGACGCGGATCCTGACGCTTCTGGTTGTTGTAACAAACCTTCAGGACGTTGGACTCACGCTGTACCTGGGCACGAATTTCTTCTCCGCTACGTGACGCTGCGCCACCTGTTGGAGAAGTGATTTCCGGCGGAGCATCCAGTTCGACGGTGGAGGTACCGAGAATACGTTCGATCTCTTCGATACTCAATTCACCACCGGCCGCGCCACCGGCGCCTTCGGTAATCGCGCCACCAGCACGTGCGGTCTGCACTGCCTGGATCTGACGACCGGAAGTCGCCACACCACGCATACCCTGCAGACTTACACCACCGGCGCCGCCACCTTCCAGACGTCGTGCAGCATGACCACGCGCTCCACCAGCGCCTCGACGTGAAGCGCCACTGGCTGCCGCGAAAATCGCATGTTGCTGAGCAGCGTTACGAGCTGCGTCCATCCGTGCCTGACGGGCTGCGGCGACTTTTGCCATACGTTCCTGGGCTTGAGCCGCTTTCTCAGCGCGAAGGGCGTCCGCATCAGGCGTAACTTCCTCTTCACCCTGTTCTTCCATGCCCGCAGCTTCAGTAGCGCTCTGCGTCTGAGTTACCGGGGGGGTTTGTTCCACACGGTAAATCGCCTGCATGTACTTCTTCAAGTCTTCCGCCGACATTGGTTTGGGCGGAATCGACTGCAAATAACCAAACAAGCCAAAGAAGACCACAAAATTCACGATAAACGTCGTCCAATAGATCGCGTCAAACGAATCCGTGAAATGGTGGTTAAACTCCTTGGGGAATCCCACGAAGCTTTGCTTCTTTACGGCTGGTGCTGCTTGCTGAGCCATGGGATTCTCCTATTCTTCCTTGATGACAACAAAGTCGTAGGTCGCTATGTTGGCCGCGGACCCGGTTGCCGTGATCTTTAAAATCCAGTTGTACGGAATATCCGACGCAGCCTGGATTGTCATCTCATCGGTCACTTCTTTGCCAAGGTCCATGTCCTGATCTTGCTGTTGTACAATCTTGTCGTACAACCCCTGGATCATCGGAGTATTCTCATCCTCGATCTGTGCCATGGGGGCGATCATGAACTGGTTAGCGATTTCAGCGCGACGTGCCGGTGGAAGCTTCTCGTTTCCTGCGTCACCAATCTCTTCAGTGTCCAGGTAGAGCCCCGGTTGCAGGAAATTGGAATTCTTTATCAGCACAACGGCTAACGCACGCTTGGGTTCGGTTTGGACCGACGACTGCGGCAGTTGGATGTCCAACGCCGGCTTAATCAGCGCACCGCTCGCAGAATATGATTTCAAGAGGAACAGCAGAATAATGGTCATCATGTCCATCATCGAGCTGAGGTTCATCTTGGGATCATCGTTCCGCTTCAGGCGCCTTCGTTTTGACGGTGCAAACGCCATATACCTTCTCCTCGTTTACGGCCAGAATCATTCAGACAAAGTTGACATCACGCTTTATTCGAAACGCCCCATAATTGGCTGCGCATAAAGCGGTTTGTTTATGCCATCTTTGTCTTCAAACCTCCGGGCCGCATCGAGCAAACCGACTACAACCTGCCAGGGAATGTCAGCTTTAGCGGCAATCTTCAGGTTGTCGCCATCCTTGAATTTCCACTTAAAGCCGAGAACTTCTTCACCTGTCTCTTCATCAACAGACCGAAGTGTATCCAGTGGTGTTCCGATGACCTCCTGACGAATATGCACAAGAGTGTCATGTATGGCATCAAAATTGTAGTTGCCTGGAGAAATCACGGGGATTACCCGGAAGTCTTCACCGGAAGTTGCACCACGAATGGATACTTCAAACTGCTCTTCAGTTACGTTGACCGTAAGGTTTAGCAGGGGTCGGTCATCCACATCTTCTTCATGCTGGGTGGTATCTGCATCACCACCACCACCGCCGCCTTCATCCAGCGCAGGCGGCGCATATTCGAGCAAAGCCAGCTGAACGAAAGCCGCGACCTGAAGCAACATCGGGATCAACACCACCATCAAGTTCATGATAGGGGTTACATTCGGCTCGACACTTTCCTCGCCCGACTTTGCCCGATTTGACGGTTTGTAGGCCACGGATTAGCGTCCTCCGGTTAACAGGTGCACCAGCTTGACCGCGTGCTCGTCAATGTCCTCAATAATCGAGTTGATCTTGCTGTTCAAGAATGTGTACATGATGATAGCCGGCATCGCCACCAGAAGACCGAAAAGCGTGGTCAACATAGCGACAGAAATACCTTTCGCCAATTCACCGGTACCACCACCACTTGCGCCTGCAGCTTCGAAGGAAAGGATCAGACCGAAAATCGTTCCTGTCAGACCCATAAGGGTGGATACGTTACCGATCATACCAAGAATCGACATGCGCTTGTTCAATTCTGGAATGATTTCCAGGGTAACTTCGTCCAACGCGTTCTGGACTGCACGGAAGTCGATCAGTTCACGCTTTTCAGCCTCAATCAACGCAGCCAGGACCACACGGGGAAGCGCACGCTTGCCGGCGGACTTGCACAGGTTGATCGCCTTCTTGAAATCACCGGCCTGTACCAGCTTCTTGATCTCAGCCATGAACTTTTCTGCATTTACATTCGCACGGATGTAAATCGCAATCACACGTTCAATCACGAGTGTCGCCATCCACACAAAGAAGAAAAGCAGAATCCACATGAACTCGTAACCCGGAGAATTCGGGTTGAACGACTGGTACAGATTTTGAAAGACTGCTCCCATCTTGATCCTCTCCTATGTTCCCCTCAATCAAACGTGGGTATGTGGAACGTTTAACTTGGTTTCCAACCTGAAAAAGCTCTTCTACCACTCTCTTTGGGTAAAATGGGATGCACACGCTGGCATACAACAGTCTCTGGAACAAACCATTGCAGCACTGGAGCCAAATATAGGCTTGGGTCTATTCACGCGCAAGGATTGACGCCAATTCCATGAGATTTTCTGTACATCCCGCACCTCCTCTCATGGACAGCAACACTTATCTCGAAGGTAGCCGCTCCCGGGACAACATTTCCTTGAGATTATCCATCGGTCTCGGTTCTACTTCCTCGGCAGCAGGAGCAATGAGGTCTGAAATCAACGCAAAAGCCGATTCCCCATAATCCTTGCTGACTTTATCAATAGTAACCGATTCAAACTCCGGTTCAGAACGTGAAAGCTGGATAATCGCTGTCGGCTGAGGAATTTCACCCCTGATGGTCTCTTCACCAGCATATATCTGCGCGAAGGCCGTACCCGATGTCCCCAGCAAAACTGTGCCCGCCAAGTATGCGAACAACCTTTTCATCACTTCCCTCACCCTTGTACCACTGAGTGTACCGCTAATCTACTCGGTAAAAAACTGAGTAGGATCTTGTTGTGTCGAATCCTGTTGTACCGGTATCGGATCCGGGACTGGTGGATTACCACCCGAGTCATCCTTTGTACCTTCCGTAGCAGAAGGATTATAGTCAGCAGGCTTCTCGGGTAATGTGATCGACATCTCTTCTGTCAACTCTTTTACCGTATTGTATTCCATGGTGAACCACAAACCACCTACCGTGTTCGTAGTATCCCCATTCAGAACACCTACAATAATGATGTTGTCGGATCCCGGTTCAGGATTCAACAAGTTAAATACAGGATAGTTTGCATAGTATTGCCACCTGCCTGCGGTGGAGTCCCAACTGTTTTCATCTATCATCTGGTTATTAATCCACAGGAACCAGTTCTGGAAAGCCGTAATGTTCAATGATGCCGCGGATATTCTGTCCTCAGGCTTCAGGTTGATCAGGTAATACATTTCCGGGTAAGGAACCTTGACCTCGAATGTGTCTGTTTTCTCTACCCACAGCTTCCCTTCCGGCGGATTTGCATGTTCATCAAAACCTGCGGAATCAGACAGAGTGCTGTCAACTCCGGTTGTATCAACCAGGAACGAATCGGAGACAACATCAGCCAACAGTGTCGAATCGCCCACCGCCGCCGTATCTGCTAACTGTGCGTCATCGTCAAAGATGCTGCCTGTTGTGTCATCATCGGTGAATACGCCACCGATTGAATCTCCAGCAGTGGTATCCATGAGTGTTGAATCAGACTGCAACGAATCCACCCGGAGCGAATCCGGCGCCGGCGGAACATAATTCGGATCCGGTTCCAGCACCCACCGAGTCTCCAGCCGCATTTCCGTCTCGTACAACGCAATCACATTAGGCGGCGGCCCTTTAATATAGTCCAGGCTCTGAATCGGATCCGGCATGGTACTGTACATCGGTTTTTTGTAAGCCGGAGGATCATAATAGAAGTAAGGATCTTCCGGCCAGATCCAGTCAGCCGCATACCATGTAGTATCTGAAATCAGGTAGTTCGTCGATTCACCGATGCCTGCAAGATGTCCCCACTTTGCCGGATCTAAACGAACCAGCCAGCGCCCGATCTCTTCGGCGTAAGGTTCGTTCTGGACATAGATCTCGCTTGGAATCTTCCACGCCTCTTCGGGCATTGCGGAATCCAGTACGGTCCAGTTGAATTCCAATTCTGCGAAACCGGCCTGTGCAACGACATAAGCATTCAACGTATCCATATGTTCGACGGAAAGCTCAGCATACCGATGTTTCATTGCGACATCTGCCTGTTGCAGGGAGTCGACCATTGCTATCATTTCTACTGCTTTACTCATCAACTTGTCAGCATAGGGATCGTAATAGGTATCCCATCCCTTGTCGTCAAGCTGCATTTCCGCCAGAACCTTCCGGCTCATGGTCATGTAGCTGGCGCCAAGTTCAGCGATCTGGTACTGGTAGTTCGCAATTTCAGCCGGGTACATATTAAGGAAGTATCCCCAACGGTCTTCCACGTATCCCATACCCATACTGTAATCGGTACGAAGGTCAATATCAATCAAGCGGAGCATACGTGCACGATAACGCTCATAGCCACGTTCTTTCGCCCAGGTTACCGCTTCCTGGTAAGCATCATACAGTTTATCAGCGCGAACCATGATCTGTTGACGTGCGGAATCGGCCATCGCTCGGAACTCTTCGTTCAGCCTGCCATCCGTAAGCGCTTTGGAGGTATCTGCCGTCTGCGCAGCACGCATGTGCCAGTCCATCGCCAGGATTTCAGCAGGAACGACCAGGTCTTCAAAGATCGCTTTCTGCATGATCATCTTGGCCCAGTCGTAATCCCCGACAGGCTCAATGGTCCACAGCACACCGGGTACAACACTGTAAATCTCAGCGCATTTTTCGATTACGGTCGGAATGCGAACCCGAATCGAGTCAGACCACTGCTGGGCTATATCAATACGCCTGGTAAACTTGTCGATGTTTTCTGACAAATCCTGCCGACGCTGTTGCGATTGCTTTACCTCATCTTCCAACGCTGCTTTCTCGTCACCTTCCAGGGTAAGGATATCACGTTGCGCCTGTGCCAGGAACTCGGTCAACGAATCAACGGTCGCCTGGGTTTCCGTACGAATGGTGCGCATATTGCTCATCAGGCTGCGAAGACTGTCCAGACCTTCCTCGTACATTTCCACAGCGCCAAGCATAATGGAAATAGCGTCGTTGGCAATGGTTTCTTCCTGGCTGTAAATCGCATTGGCCTCGTCAATTTCCAGCTTGCCTTCCGGATCGAAAGCGGCTTCGCGCTGGATACTCTGTTCAGCCAAGGCTATTTGTTCCGCCATCTGCGGAATTCGGAAATGAGCCTTGAAGGCTTCATCCTGCAGGTAACTCAGCAGTTCATTGTAGTCATCGATCAAATCAAGACGCAGGGCTTCTTTCTGTTCCTTTTTGGTCTCAATCTGTCCAGGCGTACCAGTATACCTGATGGCAAGGAACTCCCTGAACTTCCATTGTGTCAGGTAGTTTTTCGCCTTGGAAGCCGCTTCCGGGAAGCCGATAGCGTTTTCTCCCTTTCGTGCCTGGACTTCCTTGATGCGTTCGTTTGCTACCAGACAGCTCTCGAATGCTTCACGAGCGCGAGTTGTATCAGAACGCTGGTCAAGGTAAAACTCACCACGATCCAAGTGCGCCTTCACCGTTCGAGGATCATCCGGGTACTTCTGAGCGAAGTCCTCGTAAATACGCATGGCATTGGCTTCACGGTCCAGCTTCAAATTGAGACGAGCCTGCTCGAACAGGAAGTGGAAGGCTAGCGTATCTTCCGGGAAAAGGTCAATATACATCTCGTTCATACGAAGCGCTTTTTCCCAGCTTTCCATCTCGTCATACAGACGGGAAGCTTCGGAAACCGCCACATTTGCAAAGTCTGATTTTGGGTAGAGAGTAGCCAGCGAGTCCCAGGTGGCCGCGGCATTCGCCTTGTCCGGCTTCTGGTTCGCATCACCATAGATTGACGCAATGTTATAGAATGCCTGGTCGGCCCACTG
Source organism: bacterium (assembly GCA_963669175.1). Lineage (GTDB taxonomy): Bacteria > Electryoneota > Electryoneia > Electryoneales > Electryoneaceae. The sequence goes on along the minus strand of OY769902.1, from coordinate 1,539,578 downwards.
CGAATCCGGGTATGTATGCGCAAGCAGCCGGAATGAGGTGATCGCTTCATCCCAGTTCTTCGCCTGCGTAAAGGTCAAACCGGATTCCCACAACGCGTCGTCCGCACTGGCATAGTTCGGCCGGTCCAGCGCGACACGGCGGAATTCCATAGCCGCTGTATTGAAATCTCCGCTGGCGCGTGCAGCTTCTGAAGCTTCATAGATCGCCTTACCGGCCATCATGTTGGCTTCTTCACTGAGTTCACCGCCAATGCCTACACGCTCGATTTCGAGGGCAACCTCTTCAACCTTCTCGAAGTTCTTTTCACGCGCGTAACCGTTGATAATCGCACGGTACGCGATGTTTCTGTAGTCAATATTGTTGAAGAAACGATCAATGATGATCCTGTAATAATGCCTGGACTGTTGATAATGATTCTTTCGGTAATAGGTCTGAGCCGCAATCATGACCATATCCTGCGTGAATTCATTTTCCGGCCAGCTCTGCACCAGTGAGTCCACAGGCTCCATGAACATGCTTTCCGCTGTTGTCAGCGGGATAGGCTCGTATTTCTTCTCTTCCTGTGCAGCCGAATCTGCGACAGCCATCATCGCGCTGTCTTCTTCCGCACTAACCGGTTCGACAGCAGGCTCTTCCATTGTTGCCGGCGGAGTTGCCCCAGTCGGGGGTATGGCAACCGGTTCCTCTTCCTGCTCAGGCTCTTCGCCAGCAGGTGCATCATCCTCAAAGATGGGCTCTTCTTCGAAGGGATCCTCTTCCTGCTGCGTTGTATCAGGATCCTGCTGCATGGCCCAGGTTACTCTTTCCGTAGACGCCATCGCATACAGGAAAGGATCCCAGTCTGCAGGCGTCATATCGACCATGCCGGCAAAGACATCATTCAACCAGCCCATTCCCTGGGAATTATCTGTTGTATCCTCTTCTGCCGGGGCAATTTCTTCCGGAAACTCTTCTTCATCATCCCAGACACCACCATCGTCCACATTCGTGGTGTCGTTCATAACGGGCAACCCGGGCTCTTCTTCAGACGGCTGCTCGCCTGTTGATGTATCCGGCTCAACAGCAGTCGCTCCAGCCGTATCCGGCTCTGCCGCCGGTTCTTTTACAGGCTGTTCGTCTACGGGCATGTCCGATTCGGGTTCAACGAGAGCGCTGCCGGTATCAGGCAATATTTCAGATTCAGGTTCTTCAGTCTCTAAACCTGCGCCAGTATCAGCGTCCTCAGCCCCGCCGGCACCACCCTCAAGCTCAGCTTCGTCTGCCTGCAGATCTTCGCGCTCCTCTTCCTGAACGTCAGCTTCTGTTTCATCTGAAACGGGCGCTTCCGTCGGAGGATTGGCATCGGGTGTCTCTTCCAAATCATCCACAACATCCATGTCATCTTCGACAGGATCACCCATACTTCCCGCAGCGCTTTGCGGGCCCGGTGTAACCTGCTGTGGCGCAGGCTTGGAACCACCTTTAACCTGTCCACCTCGTTTTTCAGGCAATTCAAAGGTTCGCGGAGGTATTTCCATACCGTTCTTTTCAGCTTCCATCAGGGCTTGTGCAACACGCAACATGCCAACGGTAGCCTGTTCACGGTAGGTATTCTTGGGATGGTCTGCCCACATCACCAACACATCACGATACGCCCAATACGCATTCACCTGGAACTGCAAGTTGTCGCTGTACCTGGGTTGCGAAAGCACCGAGGCGAGCTGGAATTCCACCTTGGGCGTTCGTTCTGAGAATGGGAATTCAGTCAGGTAATTGGTGGCGACAAGGAGCGCACTCTCAATAGCCTCGTTCTGCCTCTGGTTAAAGAGAGTATCCATTGTCATGGTATAGTTAAAGTAGTATTCATTGGCGATCAGGGAGTCCGCCCAGGGACGATAGGCAGTTTCGTTGTTCACAGAGTCCCAAGCCGTACCGCGACGATACCGGTCAAACAGGTACTGACGAGCTACATAAGCAGCCTGTGGTTCATGCATTTTGAACCAATAGATGTTGATAATTTTTTGCTGCAATTCCGGGTTCGGAGGTTCCAGCGGGTATTGATCAATCGCGGCTTCCCAGGCGAGGATCGCAAGCGTATCCATCAGAATTTCTTCCTGGTACAATTTGCCCATTTGTTCAAGCAACTTGTACCCGTATTCCCGGTAACGCCAGTCTTCCACATGCAGGAATGAGACAGCGTTATCAATGCCGGCGTCAGTCCATTCCATTTCAGGGTAATCAAGCGTGAAACAGGTAGCCAGGTATTCAATGGCTTCCGATTCCATGGCAATGGCTTCAATAGGCGCTGCCTTGCCAAACATTTTCTTCTGCTCACGGGAGTACTTTACAGCATCATCGAAATACTGAACCGCAATATCATAGTTTTTGTCTTTTGTCGCTTGCAATAAAGCAAAATCTTCCAGCGACCAGAGTGAGTTTGGTTTGTCAGTCAACCCGGCATCTGCGACGGCATCTTTACGGAAGTAGCACCAGCCAAGCATGTATAACGAGCTTGAGTAGTACTTTGATCCCCTGTATTCCAACACACGCTCGAAATACGGGATCGCCGCAGTCATGTTGGAATCAACTTCAAACTGGTACATACCGAGACGATACAGCGACTCGTCCGCATATTCACTGTCACGATAGTTGTCAGCAATGGTTTCAAACTTTGATTGCGCCCGACGTTTCAGGCTTGGTTCATTGGATTCATCCATGATGAACGCCACATTATACAAGGCCTGACTATACAGCGATGTATTGCTGAAATTGTCTACAACATCCTGGTACAGGCGCAATGATTTACTGTAATCCATCTGCGGCGCACGTGGCTCAGAACCAGTTCCACCGGCATCCAGCCAAGCATAGTACTGACGGTCGTAGTCTTCCCATTGCCGGCTGAATTCTTCATCTGCTTCCCGCACATACAAATCAGCCAATCGGAATTCGACATCGGCGATCAGTTCCGCCCGGTCACGTTCGGAAAGCCGTTGAATATCCGGATTCTGATTAACGGTATTCAGGAAGCGCCTTGAAGCATCGATCAACTGACTGCGTTTTTCAGCCATCTGCTGCATGAGCAGATCACGTTCACGAACGTATCGTTGCTCCAGTTCACGCAGTTGGGAGAGGTTAAAGTCACGGGAGCGCTCAACCTCGAGCCACTTCATCACATCGAGGAAACTGTTACGGAGCTGCAGAAGACGCAGGTTTCCGCGACGCTGCTGCTCTGAAAGCGCTTCGTAGCCAACCTGTTCTACGAACTGTTCCGCCATGAACAGGTATCTTTCGCCCTCAGTAATCAGGCTGTCAACTTCAGGAGTACGTCCCCCCCGCCCGGATAGCGAGGCCCATTGCTGCACCACATCCCTGCCGAAAACCGCGATATGCGCTTCGGTATTCATGGGATGCTGCTCGGTGCTGTCCTGCTCGGTTTCCTGAGCAGAAACCGTCTGGAAAGCGCCCGGCAACAACAATAACGCCACAAGGCCAAGGACTATGTATACTCGCTTCGTCATCCAACTCCTGACTCTGCTTCGAAAATGTACCATGACAGTATTCATGCAAAACGATACAGTATTTCTATTCCTGGGTGCCTGGCGCATCTCCCCCAGATCCACTCTCCCCATCTGCGCCAGTTTCCTCAAGTGTTGGTGGACGGCGAGTGTCTTCATCGTCGCCGGCCTTCTCCTCAATAATGGTCTGAATGGCCGAGATACGGTCATTCAAGTCATCCAGCATTTGCATCTGCTCAATCAGAGAATCAAAATCAAGTCCCTGCAATGCGTAACGACGGAACGCGAAATCACGCCAACTTTCTATATCGACAGTGATCTCCGCCATTCGTCCCTCCGACAGAGAGACTATCTGCTCTTCAAAGGAATTTCGCGCGTTTAATAGATCATTTTCGGCCATTTCCAGTTCAATCCATTGATCCAGGTTGCCCGTCTGTGAAAGCAGTTCACGCACACGTCGCATTTCTGCAAGAGCCGCATCCACTTCTGTACGCTCGTCATCCGCCTTGTCAATCATGTCGTTCGTGATCTGGTTGTGATACCTGATCTCGGCCATTTGCTGGCTTACCGACATATCCTGGTGAATAATGGTATAGCCACCCATCTGGATCGTCTTTGCCAGCTTCTGCAAACGGTTGGCGAGACGTTCGTACGACCCGCGCAATGACCTGTGACGATCCGAGCCGAAAATAGAATCCTGTAAGGCAACCAGGGAATCAAATACAACACGTATTGAATCCCGTTCATGCAGGAATTCTTCCATGACCGGGTTCAATGTTACGATCTCTGCAAGCTTTACCCGTTTGTATAACCGGTCCAGGTCCTGGGTGACTTCAAGGTACTCCGAGAACAAATCCGGGTCATCACTTTCAACAATCATCGGCTCAAGTGAACGTGCTTCCTGGATACGTTCCGCGATTGTCCGACGCTCCTGGATATACACCCCGATATCCGTGATGTTGTCCAAACGACTGATCATCGCTTCGTACGCTGTCATTGCACGATCATGCTGACCGATCATTTCACGGTTATACCCGGCCAGGGTAACGGCTTCATAGAACTGCGGATCATTGGGATAACGGTCTATGATCAATTGAGTCAAACTGTCTACAAGAGCGTATTTATCCCAACGATAATTGGTCCAGGCCATCCCGAGTAAAGCATTCTTGTAGCTTTCTGTCTCGTCATCAACCTGGCTGAACCAGAAAATACTCTGATCATAATTGTTGATCAGGGAATAGCAATAACCAAGTTTCACCCGTGCATCATTGGATAAAACAAACTCGGAAGGATTCTTGGACTCCTTGAATCGTTCCTCTGCGATGAGGGTGTACGGCTCTATCGCCTCTTCGTATTTGCCCAGCCGGGTCAAAGCCTGTCCCTCAAGGTAGGCGGCCTTGAACTTGTTATCCGTAAAGTTTGGCACACGCCCCAACGCATCCTGTGCCATGAAAAACATGGAACGCGCGGTTGGCGGATCTTTCTTCGCGAAACTAACACCGGACAGATACAAGCCCATCCCGGCCGCATAATAAAGCTTGGATGATTTCTCCACATCTTCACGTGTAAAAGGCTTGTCCCGGTCCAGTTGATCAAGTTCACGATCCAACTGTTTGACTACAGCACGTTCCAGATCTTCCATCTCGAGGGAATCACTGATTTCATCCCATCGACGGTCGAACTCGACAATCGCATCAAAACCGAAATCAATGCTACCATACTCGGTCCACATCTCGCCGAGATGCATGTAATGTTCCAACCTCTGATGCAAGAAAAACAAACGCGCCAAGGCATCGATATAATAATCACTTCCGGGATATTCGCTGATCAGCTTTTCAAATGTCTGGGCTGCTGTATTGAAATAATCTGAGCCGTATTCCGCTTCACCGCGATAAAACAGGATGTCATCCATATTGGAATACGGATACAACTCAAGAATGTGGTTCAGCCGTAAAATGGCTAACGGGAACCCGAGCAGACGATCCTCAGCGTCCTTATCATAAAACGCATCCGAACCAACATCGTAGGCATCGTAAGCCAACCGCAAGTCATAGTCAAACATGCGCTTGACTTCATCCGATGTACCTTCTGTTACCAATTTGGCCTTGAGCGCTTCAACATAAATCAGTTTGTGATGATATTCCGCCCTGATGAAATCGTTTGTCTTCAAGTATTCTTCACGAATGGAAATCGTATCGGCTAAATCCGGCCGCGGATCTTCCCCGTAGGAATCCGTATCCTCCTCAACTAATCCCGTTTCAAAGAATCGCGAAGAAGGATCTCGTTTCGTCAACTCCTGGTTCACACTGATATAGACGCCGTGCAGGTAGGTTTCCCGCAGCAGCATTTCCACATCCAGTTGAATCTGTTTCCTGAAATAGTAGTAATCCCTGAAGCTCTCATACATCAGGCGCGTGGCTTGTGCGGAAAGCTGTTCCGGGGTGAGTTGCTGAGCCTCAGCCTGTCCCCTCAGGAGAACGTCAGGATCCGGGGCAATTAGAATCGAAGCACTCTGGATGGCAAAAGAAGGTGAAAAAAGAAGACAGAGAATGATTGGGGCCGCCAGCACCAATCGCCACGGCCTGCGAAATGCATTGTAAAAACTGTCAGCTATCGTACTAAAAAACAATTGCCGACTCATTAAAACTCCGAGACTGGTCGGAATCCCGCTCTCTCCCACTAAAGACGGTCCATAGTTCACTGCCGGAGTAAAGTGAATCTAACCGTCCCTATTCAGCATGTCAAGCGAAATTCACCGAACCGACAAGTATTCAAGGTACACAAGAATCGCAAGCAATGCCTGTCCCTGCGATAAATTTTAGTGTACATTCCCTCCCGAGAAGGGACGTATTTCTAACCGAGAAAAACCGAATATTCCAAGATCAAGTCTTGAAAATAGACACAGAGTGTAGAAATTAATGAGACCTGGATCACATTGACATAGCAAGCGAACAGGAGTACTCCATGACAGACAAAGCTAACCACTTGAATTTTATAGGCGAGTCCAAAAACGGCCAGTTTTTTCTCATAGCCGGTCCCTGTGTCTTGCAGTCTGAGGACATCGCCTTGCGTATCGCCGAAGCGTTACAGAATATCTGTTCCATCTACAAAATCCCTCTGATTTTCAAGTCTTCTTTCGATAAAGCAAACCGGACCTCCGGAAGTTCAAAACGTGGCCCCGGTCAGGCTGAAGGTCTGTCTATTCTCCAGGCCATACGTGAGAAAACCGGACTCCCGGTCATCACCGATATCCATGAATCGCACCAGGCGTCAACAGTAGCTGAAGCCGTTGATATGCTTCAGATTCCCGCCTTTCTGTGCAGACAAACCGACTTACTTGTTGCCGCCGGGGCTACCGGGAAACCAGTCAATGTAAAGAAAGGCCAGTTCCTCGCACCGGAAGATATGAAATTTGCCCGTGACAAAGTGCTGCAGGGAGGCGAGGTTCCGGTGACTATTACCGAACGAGGTTCTTCATTCGGATACCGTGATCTGGTCGTGGACCTCCGTTCCCTTGCCATCATGCGTGAGTACGCTCCAGTTGTCTTTGACGGTACTCATTCCGTCCAGCAGCCAGGTGGCGGTGGTGGTTTTACTTCCGGCAACCGTGACATGGTTCCTGTCCTTGTACGTGGAGCCATCGCTGCCGGAGTCAATGGCCTGTTCCTGGAAGTTCATACCGATCCGGACAGCAGCCCTTCCGATGCAGCCAATATGATTACACCGGAAATCCTGCAAACCCATCTTCCTTATTGGCTGGAACTGCACGCAGTCACACAACGTCTGCAGGAGAGCCTCTATCGTGACTGACAATCAATTTCCACACATTGGAATAACTGGCGCACTGGGCGGACTGGGTTCATCCCTTACCCTCAGTTTCCTGCAAAGCGGCTGGACCGTCACCGGGCTGGATGTCATGGCGCCGGCATCAGCGCCGGAACCGTATTTCAAGCACCGTTTGGAACTGTTGTCGCAAAATCCCGGCTTCAATTGGCAACCAATCGACATTAGAAGCAATGAAGCACGCGACCTGCTTGGCCGGGAAGGGATTGACCTGTGGATTCATGCAGCAACGATGTACCCCGCTGCGACCGGACTATTTATCCCCGCTGTGTACAACAAGCAGCTTGAGCAGTTTTTCGTGGCAACGAAACAACTTGTATCAGGCACCTCCTGTCCCTGGATCATCGTTACTCATGAACAGAATGCATGCCTATCTGATTCACTGTTCCGGGCGGAACAGGATCTAATTGAGAACCTGGACAATAGCAAGCGCATCACATTCGCCCCACTGCCCGACCTGTGGGGAACAGGACAATCACCCTATCAGTTTCCGTTGTTCCAGATCCGCAGGCTGGTGGGCAGGTTACCGCTGGTCACTCCTGAACCTGACACAGCAAACCTCCTTCACTTGCGTGATGCAACGGAATGGATAGTCCAATTAGTCCGTTTCAAGCTGGGTAAGACAGCGGAAATACCGGATGCGCCACAAAGCATGGAGGTATCACAACAGCAGATATTGTTCAGGGCGGCACAGCATTATCGGTTGCCGGTGTTATCCGACGTAAAGGATAAGGGAGGAGAGCACGAAACCATTCCTTTACCAGAAAATGTAAGCCTGCCGGGGATGTTGGATGAACAACTCGTGGAATTGCTGAACTGGAGAAATGACCTGCCTTTTGAACCACCCCTCGACTGGCCTACACGGAAACGTGACCGGAAGAAGAAAAAGAAAAGGCGGAGAAGCTGAAATCTTGTCTTATCTCCTTTGTAATCTTTCCATCGCCATTGCCGCCTGAAGCGCATACATCTTCACCGAGTTAAGCTGATCGTCGGTCAACACTGCGTCTGAGCGGGCATTATCAAACACCACAAGCGCTTCCGGGGTTCCCCACAATTGAAGCGGTACACAAGCGAAGGAACGTGTGTCCGAGAATTGAATAAAACGGGTATCCAGAGCGTCCTTGTCCGGATAGTGCTTCACATCCGCCACCAGCACAGGTCGGTTATTCAGCAGGGCGTCCGCGAATAATCCTTCCCCGGGAATCAGCTTGATTGAGAGTTCTTTCAGCCAATCCTGGGAATCGACACCATAGGCCATTTTCCCATCAAGAACCTTCTTTCTGCGGTTCACGCGAAAGACAAAGACACGATCAAACAACTGCCAGCGCACCAATCCCTCAGTCAACATGGTAAGGATATCATCTTCGGTTTCCGCTAGCACTACCGACTGGATAAATTCCTGCGAGAAGCTGAGCTCCTGTGCTTTACGGACATACGTTTCCCTGATCGGATCATGTACCGTGGACACAACCGGTTCTTCTTCCACTTCCACGATGTATTCTTCCGCACGTTTGCCGGAACTATCGAGCAACTTGGGATGAACCATGGGTACGGCGAGGTCTTCGGCTGTTTCTTCAACAGCTTTATGCACTTCCTGGATCAGGCTGTCCAGTTCGTCACTCTTGATATCGAAAAGTTGCGAGGTCTGTTTCCGAAGGATGCGCATATTCAAGCGACGCGCGCCCAGTACCGGGAAAAGCTGGTTGGCAATGACATTGGCAAGAAACACGATATCCACCATGGGCTCTTTGCTTCTGGTGTTGTCCTGGAACCCCAGTCGGTGATGATTCAACATTGAATTAAGCAGCACATCGGGGAAGTGCCATTGCCGTGCGACAAATTCACCTACCACAGTATGGTATGTTCCGATCCGGTAAAACTCCGCTTGGAGTGGATTGTATCCCTGGCTGATTTTGGTTTCGATGGCATCCCAGTCATCCGGGGTGAATGTAGCGATAATCAGCTTGCCCAGATCATGGAGAAATCCGGCAACAAACGCTTCCTCGCGTGACCTGTACCCTGTTTTTCCGGCGAGAATATGAGCGCACATGGCGGTAGTGATACTGTGAACCCAGAACATGTTCATGTCAATCCGGGCGCCGGCGCCTTTCTGGCGGAAATATTCGTAGAAGCTTACTGAAAGCGCCAGATTCTTGATCGTGTTAAAACCAAGCACCACGACTGCATGGGTAAGTGTGGATATCTTTTTATGGTAATGGTAATAATAGGTAGAGTTGGCAAGTTTCAGCACTCGTGTACTTAACGCATGGTCATGCAGAATCACATTGGCGAGATCTGCGGCAGACGCTTTCGGGTTGTTTGCGACTTCCCGGATACGTAATAGGATGGGCGAATAGGCAACAAGATCCTGGACCTCCTTCAAACGATCCAGATACATGGTCTTACGTTTGTGGCTGCTCATCCAAGCCTTAGGTAGGTTATCGCTTCACGTTCAAACCGGTCACGCACCTGGTCGATCCAGTCGCGCCATTCGATTTCCTGGTCTGACAACGCGCCCAGAATCCTGGTAACGGGATCATCCGGGGGTTCATTTCCCTGGGCGGCATAGGCAACCCAGTCTGCCAGTTCAACCAGGCGGTTTAACGAACTGACCAGCGGTCTCTTCATATCCGTACCATGATGCCTCGCAGCCACATCAACCAGGCTTTTCGGGAATTGCCACCGGTCCAGCAACATGCCGCCGACATCCTGGTGGTCAATACCGAACACTTTGCGTTCACGATAGGTAATTCGGCAGGGAGTTGAACTCAGCTCATCCAGGTGCCGTTTGTATTCCTGAGGGAAATACAGACCGATTACCATTTTCCCGACATCGTGCAACAATCCGGCGATATAGGCAAGCTGATGGTCACTCGGGCTGATTTGCTGGCTGATCCGGTCTGCGGCAAATGCGGTCAGAAGCATATGCTCCCACAAGCGGTTGAACAATTCATCGTCCAATCCATTCTTGAACGCAGCATAGGCGCCCGCAACCAGGACAAGGTTACGGACCTCATTATGGCCCAGGATGACAATTGCCTGTTCGAGGTTCTCAACTTCACGGCTGTGCGCGTAATAAGCCGAATTGGAAAGCCTCAACACACGGCTGGACAGGCCTACGTCGCGCCCGATCACATTGGCCAGTTGCCGTGCGGAGGTCCGGGAGTCCGATGACAAACGCAGTACCTCACTCACAACCGGAGTGAGACTGGGAAGCTCATCGGTGCCATGCGCCAACTTGTAGCCTAAACCCAGACCTTCATCCATCGGCAGACTCTCCCATCCAGAACAATCTTCTAAAAGAAGGTACTTATCTGTTGATTCTCATGCAATCAGTATTCTGGAATTCTGACAGGAATCGTGCATCAACCGGATTCGGTAACTTTAGTGAACATTGGCAAATACCTTGATCCGGACTTTCTATTTGTTTCGCCCTCTTTTGTGTAACAAGAACCTTGCTTCTTTTTTATTGAAGGGTTGCTGAATAAATAACGACCGGATTCTAATGTAAATGTTGAGAATCCATGCAAGACAACGTATTTTATTGTAATCCTTGATCCGTACGCATCCCCGCAAACGGACACCGGGCACTGCCCAGGGGGCAACATGAAGAAATCGTTAGTAATCACCACTGCTTTTCTGGGCATACTCTCTCTACTGCCACCAGCAGCATCCGCACAACTGTCCAATTACCTGGACTACATGTACCTGACGAATGACGAACATACAATGTTCGGGTATATTATCTGGTTCTGGACACCGGATACAGTTTATGGTAATGTGCATTCCAACAGTGCCATTGGGATAAAGTACGCCCCTCAATTCCACGGTCACGTCAGCACGACAGAAGACGATTTCGTTCATGGCGCCGGGTATTCGCCCTGGTTTGCCTACCCCCCCCAGTTTAATGCACCGGAAGTCTATTTCCCGACTATCCATGACTGGATGATTATAGCAGCGCAGGCACAAGGGCACCATTACAGCGCTGATGACGGCCTGCTGCGTCAATACCAATGCAAAGCCACCATGGATGGCTGGCATATCACAGGTTACCCGCTGGGTACGCCCCCTGACAGCGCAAATATGGAGCTGGAGGACTGGGTTCCTTACTCGCCAAACGTGGCGCTGAGTTTTGAAGGCGATCTTTACATCGAAGGGGAACATATCCTCGGCGGAACGGGAATCCACACTTACAGGGATGTCTTTATCACCGACAATCTTGTGTATGATGGTGTTCCCACAAACGGATTTCAAAACAACCTTTCCGATACCATCACTTCACGCCTTGGCATCATCGCGGCCGGGGACATCCGGATTGCCGATACCTGGGCCAATGGTCGCGGGAATGGGCTGTACCGATCCGGGGGCAACTTCGACAGTTCACATGTCATCGTAACATCAGCGCTGGTAGCTCTTGGGGAAAGCTTCACCTTTGAACATCATAATGACACCTGGGAATCCTATCGCTGGTGCGATCCTCAGGGAATGCACCCCGGCCAGAGCGACGAACGTGGGACAATTAACCTGATCGGTAACCTGGTCCAGATGCGGCGGGGATATACCCATCGCTCCACCTGTGGCGGGACGGGCTATGCCACGAGATACCAGTACGATGCGCGGTTTCTTACCAACCCTCCGCCGCACATGTACCCCAACACATTCTGGGGACGAGAGCACACATTAACCGATACGACCCTGTTCCTGTCCAACCAGTTGTATTTCAGGAATACCCTTATTTTAGGCCCCGGCACCGAAATCCATGTTTCGGGAGATTTGAGAAGTCTCTGTGCCCTTTCAGACAGCATGAAGCTGTTTATCAACGGTACTTCGGACAACCCGGTTCGTATCTTTCTGGACGAGGAATCCCTGCCGGAATTCACCTTGTATGAGGAAAGTCTGGGCACTGACGGTCACGGGGTTATCAGCGATTCAACATGGTCCGGACTGGTCATCGAAAGTAGCGGAAATACCTGGATTAATCTGAAAATACCGCACACCTTGCAAGATGTTCAGATCAATGCTCCGCGTGTGACCATGCAGCCACACGAAGCCCTCGAAATCGACACTCTGAATCCCATGCTGATCAATGGTTTTATGTTCACTGGCACTATCCTGGAGGTTTTCAATCCCGGCGGCCATAACCTTGAATTGAAAAACGCCGAGATACATGGCACCCTGCGAAATTCCTGCCAGCGTATCGAACGGGCCACCTTTATCGGCACATCCGATTTCGCGATCCAGAATCTCAATCCAGACCTGACCGTGCTAAATACCTTCTTCCAGGGTTATGAAGAAGCGCTGATCTCTCAGTCGAGTGGAAGCATAGACTATTCCGGTTATCATGGATTCAGCGGGCATAATCCTTTCTGGCAGCAGATTGCGGTCGGCGAGCATATGCTGGAGGATGTTGAGCCACGATTCGTCGATCCCGAGAACGGCGATTACCATCTGCACGGAAACAGTCCCCTGATCGATGCCGGTGATCCGGGAAGTGCGCGTGACCCGGACGGTTCCATCGCCGATATCGGGGCGTACTACTTCGACCAGTTGGCGGTGGATGATCACGATGCACCGCAGCAGGCTATCCCATCATCCTTCGGTATCGCGTCTGTCTTCCCGAACCCCTTTAACCCGGTGACGCAGGTGGATATTTCACTTCCGCAAGCGGATCATGTCATGGTGGAAGTGCTGGATATCCTGGGACGGCGTGTGGCGTTGCTTCAGGACGGTTTGATGCAGGCCGGAACCCACTCGCTGACGTTTAATGGGGCTGAGCTGGCCTCCGGGACATACTTCGTGCGCCTCTCCGGGCATCAAGCGACAGATGTCAGTAAAATCCTCCTGCTGAAGTAATAATTTAACTACTATATTATTTATTTCTAACAATTTTATAAACGCTCATGAGATTTAGTAGTTATACTTTAATTGTAAGTATTGTAATATTAAAAGTACTTACATTCTGTTTATATACATAAAATTGTTTATTCTTTCACCTTAAAATATGTTTTTAATCTTTTCTTTGTGTCTTTGCGCCTTTGCGCCTTTGCGCCTTTGCGCCTTTGCGCCTTTGCGCCTTTGCGTCTTTGCGTGAGACGAGTTTTTTTTCCAATGTTTCCGAGGCGCTTGCATCTCGAAAGAGACCGCACATATTTTAGTTAAAGATTATCTGGCCACCATAAAAGAAGTTGCAGCCGGAACGCATCCCCGCGTGAACTGCTGGATGAGCCCTTAGGGGGGGTGACCATGAAAGCTCTGCGAATTGCTATCCTGGCAGTGGCCATTGGGTTACTGTCTCTTCCTGTTCGCTCGTTTGCCCAACTGTCCGCTTTTCTCGATTATGTTTACATGAGTGATATCGAGGTTACCGAGTTCAACGAGATCATCTGGTTCTGGACGCCGGATAGTCTCTACGGCGACATCCATTCGAACGATGGTATTGGCGTAAAAATGTACCCGGTTTGCTTTGGATATGTAAGCACAACTGAAGAGGATTTTATTCATGGCGGAGGAGCTTATTTTATATCTCCTTACGATCCAATTTTTAACGCCCCAGAAGTCATCCTCCCTTCAACCATTACCTGGCTGGAAGAGGCCGCTACTGAACAGGGAACGTATTTTTCAGGTGTTGTTGATTCACTGCAGTACATCTGCCGGGCAACCTCACTCGGATGGCTAGTACGGAGCTGGGAGGCCGGCGTGCCTTATGGTGATGGCCCGATCACCGAAGAGGGAACCTTCCCCTATGATGCCGACCGGGCGCTTTACTTCAACGGCGACCTGATGATCGAAGGGGATCATGTCCTGGGTGGCACCGGGATCGGGGTTGCCGGAGATGTGTACTTGATTGACAATCTTGTTTACGAAGGGGTCGATCCCGACTCCTGGCCGGAAACGCTCAGCGATACCGTTTCCTCCCGTGTCGGTATCATCGGCCTGCGTAACATCTATATCGCGGATACCCCTGCCAATGGGCAAGGCAATGGATATGTGTACCACGGCTGGATGCCGGACAGTTCCAGCCTGGTAGTGACCGCGGCGCTGGTCGCACTGGATGAAAGCATCACCTTTGAGCACCAGAATGATACCTGGGATGATTATTTCTGGTGCGATCCGCAGGGTGATCATGTTGGCGAAACCGATGAACGTGGTGTTTTCCGTGTAATTGGTTCGATCGTCCAGCAACGGCGAGGCTACATGCACCGTTCCAACTGTGGCGGCACCGGGTATGCCAAGCAGTATTATTATGATGATCGTTTCAGGAACAACCCGCCGCCTCACATGTACCCGGATGATTTCCGTTACGGTGACCAGGTCTGGGCCGATACCATGGTTACGGTACAATCACGTTTCAATTTCCGCAGGAACAACCTGACACTTGGACCGGGTACGGAAATCCATGTTGTCGATCCTGACCCGGAAGGTGTTTTCTTCTTCTATGCCGGGGCGCAGTTCCGTATCGATGGCACCCCGGACAATCCCGTTGTGATCATGATCGAAGGCGGGGAAGATGAAACTGCAAACCTGGTTGGCTGGGATGAGAGGACCGGCGATCAGGCAATCCTTGCTGATACCACCTGGAATGACTTTGTCATCAAGGGATACAATGTTCGGAGCGTGATCCCGCAGAACCTGTACAACGCCCGTTTCGAAGTTGGAAATATGACAGTCGTTCCGCATGAAGACCTGGAAACCAGCCCTGCAAACCCGATGGTGCTGGAAAAGGTTGTGTTCCTCGGCGACCAGTTTGAACTTGAAAACGAGGATGACCAGTTTGTCGTGTTAAAACGTTCCGAGATGCATGGCACCACGATCAGCCGGTTCTCCGAGCTGGATCGTATCACTTTCAGCAGTGATGCCCATGTCGCGCTTTCGAACCAGGTTACTAGCGCGTATATCGTGAATACCTTCTTTGACGGCTCCCCGGAGTGGCTGGTAAATGGCCTCTCCGCTTTCATTGATTTTTCTGCATGGTATGGCTTTGAAGGCGATACACCATTTTCACAAGCCATCAGCGTCGGCGATGACATGCTGGGTGAAGTGGATCCGTTATTCGCGGACAGCTACTTCCACCTGAGCGCCGGAAGCCCGCTGATTGATGCCGGCGATCCTTCGTGGGAATTTGACCCGGATTCAACGGTCGCCGATATCGGGGCGTACTATTTTGATCAGCTTGGGATAAATGATCCTGTCTATCCGCAGAAAACGATTCCCGAAAGCTTCGGTATCGCGTCTGTCTTCCCGAACCCCTTCAACCCGGTGACGCAGGTAAACATTGCACTTCCGCAAGCGGACAGGATCACGGTTGAAGTGCTGGATATCCTGGGACGGCGTGTGGCGCTGCTTCAGGACGGATTAGTGCAGGCCGGAACTCACTCGCTGACGTTTAACGGAGCAGCTCTGGCATCCGGGACTTACTTTGTGCGTGTGGCCGGACGGCAGGGACAGGATGTGAGTAAAATCCTCCTGCTGAAGTAGACCTTAACTGATCGTTTCACGCAAAGACGCAAAGAAAAGATTAAAAACATTTTAAGGCAAAACATAAACTAACCTATTCTTAATTAAAAATATAAATAATATATTATTATAATTGTCGCGATTAATACTTAGCTATATATTCTTATTGGCATTATTAAATAGTATTATAATAATTTATTTATCATTTAAATCAGTTCTTTGTCTTTTCTTTTATCTTTTCTTTGCGCCTTTGCGCCTTTGCGTGAGACGAGTAGTTTTCAGTGGATACGATCTACCCCTGGGAGGAAGAATGAAGCGCACATACGTGACACTGAGCCTGATTCTGCTTCTCCTTGGCGTGCTTCCCGCTTCCCAGGCTGCCCTGTTCACCAGGTTCAGCGACTACATGTATATTTACCACACCCAGGAAAGCACTTTTAATGAGGTAATCTGGTTCTGGACACCGGATACGATTTACGGTGCTATCCATTGCAACACCCAAATCGGTATTCGTTATTCACCGCAGTTTTACGGACTAATCTTCAGTTCAGCCAATGAGTTCAACCTTGGCGGCGGCGCTTCGCCCTGGTATCCGACAGAGCCACAGTTTCGTTTTCCCCAGGTACTATTCCCGGACACTCTTCACAGCCTTCGTGAACTGGCCACCACGCAGGGAAACTTCTTTGACAATCCAGACAACTCCCTGCAATTCCGTTGTACAACCTCCGAGGACGGCTGGCAATGGTGGGCCTGGCCGGCGGATCAGCCTTGGGACAGTACGCAGGTGACGTCTGAAGGAACGGTTGCGTTCGGTGAAAGTGTCCTGTTTTTCGATGGTCATCTTGACATTTTCGGCGATGGTATCCAGGGAAGTACAACGATAGGCGCATCAGGCAATATGCGTCTTGTCGATAACCTGCTGTTGACCCCGTTCACCGTAGACGATTTCACCGATCTTATCCCGGAAGACAATCCCCATATGCTGGGCCTCGCTTCGGAAGCGAATATCCTGATCGGCAATACCTGTCCCAACGGCAGGGGCAATGGGTTATACCACAACGCCGGTAATCACGATAATGCTCATATCATTATCATGGCGTCCCTGCTGGCCCTGAACGAAGAAATCTCCTTCGAAGACCAGAATGACCCGGACGATGATTATTACTGGTGTGATCCGGCGGGTGTGCATTCCGGTGAAACAGATGAACGTGGCGACATCTACCTCCGTGGGTCGGCAGCCTTTTACCGTATGGGCTACCTGCATCGTTCTACCTGCGGCGGCACCGGATACACACGTGAATATGTTTATGATACCCGCCTGGCACATGCCTGGCCGACCGGTTCCCCGGAAATCGAATGGCAACACCGGGATGATCTGGTCCAGAAGGGAGTTTGGCACGACACCACGGTAACGATCAGTAACGGTGATTCACTGATGATATTCGGTGATTTGGAACTGGGGCCGGGCACCACCCTGATCATCGAGGATGGCGCCAGCGATCCACCTCTCGAGCTTTTTAGTGCAGCGGTCAAGATCAACGGCACAGCAGAGAATCCGGTTCATATCAATATCCAGACAACTGGCGATTCCATCATTCCTTTCGATGGTGATTTTGAGAATTTGCATGGCGCAGACGAATGGCGCAACCTCCAGGTTTCCGGCGATAATGTCGCCCTGAAAATCCCGGGCAAGATTACTGGAATCAATGTGCTCGCCGAACAGCTTACCCTGATCCAACCCGTGTCGCTCCTCAATGACACAAGCGCCTCGATCGACATCGACAGCTCCGTCTTCCGTGTCAACCAGCTCTATACGCATACAGATTCGCCCGAGGAAGACCGTTACCGTAATCTCGAGTACAGCGAGGTGACCGGCTGGTTATATAGCTATTTTAACTCGATTGATCACTGCACCTTCGCGTTCGACGGTTTCGAACGTCTGCAGAACTTCCAATCCGGTGATGGATTGGTGATAAACAACACCTGCTTCACCGGAACTACCACGCTGCTGTCGTCCATGTACCCGGTAGAAATGGATCATTGTGCTTACCTGACCGATGCTGTTCCGGCCATGCAGGGCGATATTACCTATGGCCATTATGTACTCGAGTACACAGACCCGGAATTTATCGATCCAGCCTCCTTCAATTTCCACCTGCAACCCGGCAGTCCCCTGATCGATGCAGGCGATCCATTGTCACCCGCTGATCCTGATGGCTCACGTACCGATATCGGCGCGTATTGTTTTGATTATACGTCTGTCGATCATCCCGATCCCGGCACTTCTCTACCCGATGCTTTTCATATTGAAAGCGTTTACCCGAATCCGTTCAACCCGTCCACAGAAATCCGCATCGCCTTGCCACAAACTGGATTGCTTACGGTTACGGTGTATGACGTGCTGGGACGAGAAGTACAGCAGCTAGCTCACGCGAATCTCGCGGCAGGCATGCACTGCTTCACCCTGGATGGGACAGCGCTGGCTTCCGGGACGTATTTTGTGCAGGCCAAAAGCCCGCAGGGGATGGATATCAGGAAAATCCTCCTGCTGAAGTAATGATTCGACTACATGTTTCACGCAAAGACGCAAAGACGCAAAGAAAAGAAAAAACAAAATCTTAATGTTAAAAAGAAAACCAATACAATTATATAATTCATTTTTTATATATACTATTCAATTTTTATCGCTATATAAGATCATATTTTGCAAATACATTAATATTTTTTACATAAAAAAAAGAGACGTAATAAATAAATAAGTAAATCAGTTCTTTTCTTTTTCTTTTCTTTGCGCCTTTGCGTCTTTGCGTGAAACGAGTTTTTTGTCTTTACCTCTTGTATCTTTGAGCTGATATGAGTATCTTTAGTAAAGATTCACCCGCTAAAAAGGCCACCTTCCTGTAGTTCTTGAATTGCATCCCCCGTTTCATGAAGAAGATACAACTCTGCACGTGGGGGCCGACATGAGAAATCCAGCTATCTATCGTCTTACAAGGCAGTTAATCCTGTCCGTGATGGTATTTTTCCTTTTTTACACTCTACCATCCAGCGTTTTTGCCCAACAGTACACACGTTTCACCGACTACGCCTACATCTCCGGCACGGAGATCACTCTTAACGGCGACACACTGGACTGGACCGGCAGCGCTTTCTACGGCCCTTTTCACTTCAATTCCGTGTTCAAAGCCGATGCGGCCATCTTCACCGACCCGGTTTTCTGCGCCCAACCACGCTTCAATGTGGGCGGCCAATACCTGAACGGCCTGACTTTTAATGCTGACTCCATCGCGTTCCCCGATACGCTTCACCGGGTACGTGAAATCGCAAGCATGAGTGGCAATTATTTTAGCAATCATGGTGGACGCTGGCAATCAAGAATAAACGTACACAATGGATGCTTTTTGTTTGAACAATGGGAATCCGGAGCGCCTTATGATTCAACAAGCCTGGTGGATCATATGGCTATCTCTTATGGAAGCAATGTGTGCGTGTTCATCGAAGGTGATCTTCAAATCGCTTCGCGCTTGCATAATCCCGTCCCGATTAATGGTCAAATGTCCATAGGTTGCAGCGGCAAAATGAAGCTGATGGATGATGTGCTTATTGACCCGTATACCAACGAGGATTTCCCCTATGTTATCCCTGAAGACACATACAGCCGATTGGCGCTATTGGCCGAGGGGGATATTCTTATAGGGAATACCAATGCAAACGGACGTGGTAACGGATTCCACATGGGCAATGGTTCCCATGACCGAGCGCATATTGTCATCACTGCCTCCCTGATAACCCTTGGTCAGTTTACCATCGAAGATCAGAACAATCCGGATGATGCCTATATCTGGTGCGATCCCAATGGTCCACATCCGGATGTGACTGACGAACGTGGAACAATTTTCCTGCGTGGCTCGCTGGCACAACGACAGCGTGGGAAACTGCACAACTCAAACTGTGGTGGTACTGGCTACGATCTGGATTTCTACTATGATGAAAGAATGGCTACTTACCCACCGAATGGCATCCCCATTATCGGCCCTGAAGAAGAACAGATTGTTATTCGGGATGTATGTACTTGGCAAGACACGACCATACATGTTACACAACCTATTTACTTGTACGCCCCTTTGACACTTGGCCCGGGAACGACTATCTATGCAAACCTCGGTGAGCGACCACTTTTCCAGTTCTGGAACCGCCTTTTTGTTAATGGCGAAGCAGAAAATCCTGTAACAATAGTATTCACAGATTCAGGTGAACATCCTAGTACGCTAGTATATAATAATGGCGAAATCCAATTCTGGGATGAATGGAATTATTATGCAGATAACGAGTGGTCAGGTTTACATGTATATGCAGACCGTCTTCTTTTCAATGTTCCTATATCTCTGACCGACTCTAAACTTGTTGCTGATCATATCGAATTAAACTCTGTCAGTGAAGAAGATTTGGAACACACAATTACCAACTCGATCCTGATCGCTGACACGATTCTGTGTACGACACAAACAAATAGATTCGTGGACTTTGAATCCAACCTCGTGATCGGTTCTCTGTTCAACAAGTTCAGCACCATTGACCGTTGCACTTTTATTGATCCGGGAAACGCTCGTTGTGCGATAACCAACGACCAAGATCGTTATGTAACTGTCAGGAGTTGTTTTTTCCAGGGATATGAGGCTGCGCTGGTGCGTGGTAGCGGAGGACAACTGGACTACTGCGCCTACGACCAGTTCCCCAACGGTTATCCTTTCTGGAACCCGATGGAGGTGGGCGAAAATATCCTGGCCAATGTCGACCCGATGTTCGTTGAGCCCGATTCCATGAACTATTACCTGCTCCCCGGAAGCCCGTTGATCGATGCCGGATCACCTGACAGCCCACGTGACCCGGACCGTTCCATCGCAGATATCGGAGCCTATTGGTGCGACCCCACCGATGTCCCGGATGACCTAACCAGAACCGAGAGTCTTCCAACCGCGTTCCGGATTGCGAGCGTTTATCCCAACCCGTTCAACCCGGTGACTGAGGTTTCGCTGGCGCTGCCCCGTTCCGGTGATGTAAGGGTCGAGCTGGTGGATATCCTGGGACGTTCGGTAGCAGTTGTCCATGACGGTCTCATGCTGGCGGGAATGCAGACCATGACCATTAACGGCGCTTCGCTGGCATCAGGCACCTATTTCCTGCGCGTGAGGTTTGAGCGAGAAACACTGACACAAAAAATCGTATTGCTGAAATAACAGGAGACAGAACCATGAAGAAGCTTACTTTGATCGGGAGACGACTGTTCCTGAACGTACTGGTACTGTACCTGCTTTCCGGCGTTATTGCGTCGGTACACGCCCAACAGTACACACGTTTCACCGACTACGCTTACATCTCCGGCACTGAGATCACGCTTGACGGCGATACATTAGGCTGGACCGGCAGCGCTTTCTACGGCCCCTTCCACTTCAATTCCGTGTTCAAAGCCGATGCCGCGATCTTCACCGACCCGGTTTTCTGCGCCCAACCACGCTTCAATGTGGGCGGCCAATACCTGGGCGGCCTGACTTTTAATGCTGACTCAATCGCGTTTTCTGATTCGCTGCATGCGCTACGTGAACTTGCGGATTGGAGTGGACTGTTTTATTCCAACCATCGTGGAAGTTGGCAAACACGAATCAAATTAGTAGGTACGCGAGCATATCTTGAACAATGGGAGATGGGTGCGCCTTATGATTCATGTAGCCTTGTGAATCACGAATCAATATGGTGCGGTAGTGGTACGAGCATATTTGTCGAAGGTGAGCTTCAGGTTTTATCTCCCCGTCGCAATTCTCCTTCGATAAATGGTCAGGTTTCTATCGGGTGCAGTGGCAATATGACATTGATGAACGACATCATCATTGATCCCTATACAAACGAGAACTTCCCCTTTGTAATCCCTGATATTACTTACAGCCGACTGGCATTGCTTTCCGAACAGAATATCCTTATTGGAAACACGAGCGCCAATGGTCGCGGTAATGGATTCCACGAGGGCAACGGTTCCCATGACCGGGCACACGTTGTGATCACTGCCGCCCTGGTGACGTTGGGCCAACTCACCATTGAGAACCAGAACAATCCTGATGATGCCTATATCTGGTGTGATCCCAATGGCGCGCATCCTGACCAGACCGACGAACGTGGCACGATCTTCCTGCGTGGCTCATTGGCACAACAGCAGCGTGGGCAACTGCACAACTCCAACTGTGGCGGCACTGGCTATAATCTGGACTTCTATTATGATGAAAGGTTGGCAGTCTACCCACCGAACGGTATCCCCTCTATCAGCCCGGAAGAAGACCAGATTGTCATTTGGAATAGAGAAGGTACCACATGGCAAGATACTACTGTGTATGTCACTCAACCGATTCTAGTATTTATGAGTTTAACACTCGGCCCTGGCACAACCATCCATGCGGACCTGGGCGGGAAACCGCTTTTCCAGTTCAGATACGGTGATCTTCGTGTTGAAGGTGAAGCGGACAATCCCGTTAGTATTCACTTCACAGATGCAGGGGAATATCAAAGTTCACTTGTATACAATACAAGTGAAGGGTTGCCAATGCGCGAGTTGCAAAGCTACTTTGGAAACCACGAATGGTCTGGTTTGCATATCTATGGCAACCGCCTGCTTGTCAATATGCCCGAAATGCTGACCGATGCAAGATTTGAAGCTAATCATATTGAGTTGCGGGGACTATGTGAAGAGTATGATAGCTGCCCGTATTCTATATCTAATTCCACCTTGATAGCAGATACTATCGTGTGTACTGCTAATGAAGATTACTCTGACGATCGTGAATGGTCAGGTTTACACATTTATGGTAACCGCCTCACTCTCAATATTCCGGACAGGTTGACCAAATCTGAATTTGTTGCCAATCATATTGAGCTCAGGGGGCTGAGTAGTTCACACTCTATTAATCGCTCCACCCTGATTGCTGACACAATACTCTGTTCAACAGAACAGAATGAATATGACAACTTCACATCCAACCTTGTGATCGGTTCTCTGTTTAACAAGTTCAGCACCATTGACCGTTGCACCTTCATTGATCCAGGCAATGCACGTTGTGCGATAACCAATGATCTGAACCGTGATGTTGTTATCCGCAGTTGTTTTTTCCAGGGATACGAGGCCGCGCTGGTACGTGGTAGCGGAGGACAACTGGACTATTGCGCCTACGACCAGTTCCCCAACGGTTATCCTTTCTGGAACCCAATGGAAGTGGGCGAAAATATCCTGGCGAATGTCGACCCGATGTTCGTTGAGCCCGATTCGATGAACTATTACCTGCTCCCCGGAAGCCCGTTGATTGATGCGGGATCACCTGACAGCCCACGTGACCCGGACCGTTCCATCGCCGATATCGGAGCCTATTGGTGCGATCCCACCGATGTCCCGGATGACCTGACCAGTACCGAGAGTCTTCCAACCGCCTTCCGAATTGAAAGCGTTTATCCCAACCCGTTCAACCCGGTGGCAGAGGTTACGCTTGCGCTGCCCCGTTCCGGTGTTGTCCGGGTCGAGCTGGTGGATATCCTGGGACGTTCGGTTGCGGCTATCCATGACGGTCTCATGCTGGCGGGAATGCAGACTATGACCATTAACGGCGCCTCGCTGGCATCAGGCACCTATTTCCTGCGTGCCTCAGGACAACAGGGGATGGATGTCAGGAAAATTTTACTGTTGAAGTAAACATTTCACTACATGTTTCACGCAAAGGCGCAAAGAAAAGATAAAAGAAAAGATAAAGAAATAATTTGAATAATATATAAATTTTATAAAACAATTTAAAAATGCCAATAAGAATTTACAACTAAATATTAATCATAATAATCATAATAATATATTATTTGTATTTTTATAATTAAGGATAGATTAGTTTATATTTTATCTTAAAATGTTTTTAATCTTTTCTTTGCGCCTTTGCGTCTTTGCGTGAAACGAGTTTTTATAGTTACCGCATTGAGATGTTGAATCGTGTTTCCCGACACGTGACTATGGTTATACCAGGAGACTGACAGATGAGAAATCGAACTGATCTGCAACGCTTTCCCCTCATCGTGATGCAGGCAACCGCCTGTTTGATACTGCTGGCAACAAGTGTCCAGGCTGAATCCTTGCCACGTTTCTGCAATTACCTCTACATCTCCAATTCCGAGATCACACCTCAAGGGGATACACTGGGTTGGACGCCACATCCGGAATACGTCAACGAAACACGATTCATAGGCCCGTTCCATTTCAATTCGGTGTTTCGTGCGGATTCAGTCACCTTTCTGCTCCCGGTCACCTGCGCGCAACCTTCCTTCGCGGTTGGCGGTGAGTTCGTTAGTGGGCTGACTTTCGATGCGGATTCCGTCTACTTCCCCGACAGCCTGCAGTACCTGCGCGAAATAGCTTCGGAACAGGGGCAATATTACTCCAATAACAGCGGCGCATGGCAATCACGTCTCACTTCAAGAACTGGAAGTTTTTTTCTTGAGCAGTGGAGTAGTGATTTACCTTATGACCCAGCCAATATGTTGAATAGAACGATAGTTATGTACGGCAGCAACACATGCGTGTTTGTCGAGGGCAGACTGGAAATACAGGGATGCGATGAAGATGATGGACATGGTGTGTTCAATGGGCAAACCACACTGGCCTCTTCAGGCGATATTTACCTCCTCGACAATATTATGCATGCCCCTTTTACTGTGAACAATTTTCCGCAGGTCGTTCCGGAAGAGCATTGTAATAGACTGGGCATTGTTGCGCAGAACGACATTATCATCGCCGACACCTGGGCCAATGGACGCGGGAATGGATTATACCGGGCAAATGGCAACCACGACAGTTCACATGTGATCATCATGGCTGCTTTGATGGCAGCGAACGGTTCTTTTACATTCGAGCACCAGAACAATCCCGAAGATGACTATATCTGGTGTGATCCGGACGGTCCCCACGCGGATGAACGCGACGAACGAGGCAACATTTACCTTCGTGGCTCGCTGGCACAACGTCAGCGCGGGTACTGGCATACCTCCAATTGTAACGGCACCGGGTATAAAATGGACGCCCAGTATGACCAACGTCTCGCCTGGGCGCCTCCCCCCGGGTTCCCGCGTACCGACGGACTCAGACCCGAACGCAGCTATTTCAACCATCTCGAAGACACCACCGTTGTCATCACTGAACCAATCACCGTTGCAGACGAATTGGTGCTGGGGCCGGGGGCGCATATTATCGCCAATTTCACTGATCTGCTATCCGGTAATCTCTTCTCTCCTTTCAGCGAGTTGTACATCAACGGCACACCGGAGAATCCTGTCATTATTGAAGTGGAAAGCGCCGGGCAAACCGTGAGTATGATGCCGAATATGGTGTTCGACTGCAATACCCGGGAATACACCTACGGTCCATTCCGGTTTCTGCGTGCAGACTCAACCTGGACCGGACTGAACATCATTGCTGATAATTTCATTCTTGATTTGCCGTACGTCCTCGAACATGCGGACATCCAGGCAGGAAATCTCACCCTGAATGCGATCACAGATGAAGGTAACTGGTCGTTGCAGGGAAATTCAGTGATACGGGATTCCCGCCTTGCGGTGCAGGATTCCATTGTCTGCAAGTACGGCACAACCCGGTTTGAGCTGATGAAACGCACCCTTGTAGAAGGCAAACTGACCAACAGGTTCAGACAGCTTGACCGTTGCACCTTTGTGAATAATGACGCTGAAGGAACGGCTGTAACCAATTATGGCGAGGAACAGGCGGAAATCCTGAACAGCTTCTTTTATGGGTTTGAGGACACACTTGTCTCAGGAACAGCTTCTGTCATAGATTATTCCGGTTATTTCCCTGATACGGAGCATCCCTTTGGCGCAAACATAGAAACCGGAAACACCATTTTCAGCAACATCGATCCCCTCTTCGTCGATCCTGATGCCGGGGATTTTCACCTGCAAGAAGGTTCACCGCTGATAGACGCCGGAAATCCTGCGACTGAACTCGATTCGGACGGTACAGTCGCCGACATCGGCGCGTTCTATTATGATCAACTGCATACCCCGGATAACGAAGAAAGCAACTCCGAGCTTCCGACCTCGCATCTTGTTGCTGAGTTATACCCGAACCCGTTTAACCAGGTCACAACCGTGAGCGTTGAATTGCCTCGTGCGGGTGATGTGGAGATCAGTGTCTTTGCTATCACCGGACAGCGTGTGATGGAACCGGTCAGACGTTCGCTGGAACGTGGCAGACATCAGCTCATGTTACCCATGAACCGCATGGCTTCCGGAGTCTATATCGTCAGGGTCCAAGCCGGAGAGGAGCGGGTGTTGAGGAAAGCAATCCTCGTAAAATAAATACAATCAAACTTTTACCTTGAGAAAGCAGGAATTCTCTCCACTCTTCTAAAATATTGCTATTTTAACGGAGTTCTTGCTTACGGGTTCCTTTCCGCATTTTATTGTAGGGTAAGGGATGTCGCCAGTTGGCACGGGAATAATAAACTGAATGCAAAAACCGCCGGCGGGGGTGTGAACAAGACCATAAGGTACCAAAATGGCCATTGCTCGTGGCACAGAAACAATCCTTCTTGTCGACGATGAAGAAGCTGTACTGAAAGTAGCCGGCAGTATGTTGCGCAAACTGGGGTACACGGTACACCTTGCAGAGTCTGGAGAATCCGCCCTGATAGAAATCCACGAACATGGCAGTGAAATTGACCTGATGCTCACCGATTGGATGATGCCCGAACTGCATGGGAATGAACTGCTGGAGCAAATCCGTGCTACCGGCTATGATGGCCCAATCGCGGTGGTGTCCGGCGAACTGATGGAAGAAGAACCCCTGCCTACAGGCGTTATAGGTGTCATATTCAAGCCTTACAGCCTGGAAAACCTGTCCCATAACCTCCGCACCTTCCTGGCAGCCAAACAGGATTGAGTTGCGTTTTCTGCCTGATCGACGACTTTGCTGATTTGCTGCCTTGCTATCAGTAACTCTCGAAAGATGTCGCTTTGCCCCAGACCGAGGGCGATCCGGACTACACGAGCTGCCTGCTCGTTATCCTTGCGTTACTAGCGAATAACTATCAAGGCCGTTTGGCCCGACTGCTTGCTGTCGGGATTCAAGAGGAAAACGACAGAAGGTGAGACGCTCTTCAAGTAGAATAAACCCCGCCGGGCAGCCTCTTCCGCTTCGCTACAGCGTGCTTCAAGCCGTCGGGACCAATTGTATACTCCCATCGAATCTCGAGATCCCCGGTTGATCCCCGACTACAACATTCGGGGAGGGGATGACATGGGCTTGCGGCAAGACTTGGCGCTTCAAGTCGGCGAGGCTAATACAAAATCGACCCACTAATCCTTCTTCTCGCCAGATTCCAGGTCAATATCGATCTGTTCCGGCTTGAGATTCTCCTTCGCATATTCAAGATGCAGTCCGTCATTGACAAACATATCCACGATACGTCCGTCTATATGCTGATCCTTAACCATGAATCCGAGAATCTTGATTGTCTGGGAAAGCGGCATCGGTTTTTTGTAGGGACGGTCCGAGGCGGAAAGCGCTTCGAAAATGTCCGCGACCGCCATGATGCGTGCGCCCAGGCCGATCTCGTCGCCCTTGAGGCCGCTGGGATAACCGGTGCCATCCAGTTTCTCGTGGTGCGCTCCGGCGATCTGGGGAACATTTCGCAACTTCTTGGGCCAGGGAAGCTGATTGAGAATCTTGATGGTCATGGTGGCATGGTCATTCATCTTCTGGCGTTCTTCGTTGTTCAGCGTTCCCTTGCGAATTGAGAGATTGTAAAGTTCTTCGTCGCTCAGGAAACGGTGTTGATCACCGTTGGATCCGTACGTCTGTTTCGCCAGGTTCTGCAAGCGTTCGATCTTGTCATCCGCCATAAATTCCCCGCCGGTGTTACTCGAACGCAGGAACTTCAGGTCGTCATCGAGTTGCTCCAGATCCGCCTTGCAGGATTCTTCGATTTCCTTGAGACGTTCGTCCGATTTCCCTTCGGTAAGAATGCGGACTTTCTCTTTTTCTGCCTCGAGTTCACGGTGCAGTTTAATTGCCTGCCAACGTGTGCCGACAAGATCAATCCGGTCAAAAATCGTTTCCAGTTTGTTGCATTTGTCCACAACATATTCAGGCGTAGTGATTTTTCCGGTATCGTGCATCCAGGCCGCGATCCTGAGTTCGTCCATCTCATCCGCATTAAACTGAACATCCGCGAATGGCCCTTCAGTCTGTCCATTGATCTGCTCGGCGATGCGCATGGTCAGTTCAGCGACACGCTGGATATGACCACCGGTGTATTTCGACTTTTCTTCAATCGCTGCAGCAATCGCCTTGATAAAACTTTCGAACAAGTTTTTCAGGTCGCTGATCAACCGGTGCTGCGTGATCACCACAGCGGCCTGGCTGGCTAACGCCAGCGTCATATCGACAAGTTCCGTGCTGAAAGGGATTGTCTTACCGGACTTGTCACGGGCGTTGATGAGTTGCAGCACACCGATGATTTCGTCTTCGTGGTCACGTAACGGCATAACCAGCATGGACATGCTGCGATAGTTCAGGGCGGCGTCAAACTTCTTGGTGCCTTCGAAATTAAAACCTTCCGCTTCATACACATCGGGAATATTGACCACTTCGCCTGTA
Source organism: bacterium (assembly GCA_963669175.1). Classification (GTDB taxonomy): domain Bacteria; phylum Electryoneota; class Electryoneia; order Electryoneales; family Electryoneaceae. The sequence continues at coordinate 1,511,098 of OY769902.1, read as the reverse complement.
GTCGCAACATAGGCTGAAACATTGGCATGATTGGAGCTGCCATCCGTACAACAAAGCTGAACATTGGGTATGGTGACCGGGTTCCCGCTCATGCCACCCATGGCGATGTTCAGAGATTCAGTCTGGACAACATGAAAGGCCAGTTCCTTCTCGTCATCGGTCATCAGGTAAACAGTGCCGCCATCCGCGTGCGTGAACCGGCGCGCCTGTTGCACAATCATTTCCAGGATGACATCCGGGTCACGTTGTGCGCTCAACGCACGACCAATCTGGGCTAATTCGTTCAGATGGGCTGCCTGGGATTCAGTAAAATCCTTCAAATCCTCAACGATACCCTTGATCAGACGGTGGACCTGGGGATTCTCACTGAACTGTATGGGGTTCTGCTGCTGTTCATCTGCCATGAGTAGCTCCGTTGCCGGTTCTCCGCACCTGTAAGGTGACAATATACTTCAGCACACGACGTGATAATAGGGATTAGAAAAATTAGGAAAATATAACATTCGGGTTTCCCTTTTCCCAACTACATTCTCCCGAGATTCAGCCAATCAGTGTAAGTCTCGATGTTGTCCGGCAAGCCGGGGGAGTCATTGCGTTTATCGACTCACTTCGCTAGCTTACTCGGCATGACAACTGCACCCCAGAACCCGATAGAAGTCAACACGTTGTTGACGCACGCACATCCCGACCTCGATGCGGGGTTGAGCGTTTATTTGTTACGTAAGCACGGTGAAACCCATTTCCCCGGTGTCACGGACGCGAAACTTGAGTTCGTTTCCGCCAATACCCTTCCACGCGGTAAAACTGCCGATGAATTGGAGAAAGAAGGTTTGTTGGCTGTTGATACCGGTGGCGGCCGTTTTGATAACCACCCGGTTCAAGGTGAATTGAACGAAGAGAAATGGGACACCTGCGCCGCCGAGATGGTAGCCAAGGCACTGACGGTAAACGAGGACAACCGGTACCGGTTCATCCTGCCGTTTACCCTCTACCAGGACACCCAGGGGCGATCGCTGACCAGCAAGGATGCGACTCATCACCTGTTGGCGCCGCACAGCCTGCTAGATGGCCTGCATCGTTTGCTCGAGGATGATGAGAAAGTCATCAACGCCCTGGTTCCGCTGATCGATGGCTTGGCGAAACATGCCGAGGGTGATAACATCGACTTGCAGGCCTATGCCGGGCTGTTTGACCGTACCCTTGCGGCTTTCTTCGATGGCGATTATCAGCCGTTGAGTGAGTATGACCGCCAGGAGACCGATACCTGGCCCACGGAAGGCGTGGCGCATACCAACGCACGGGCGAATGGCTGGGAACGGAAGCGTGAGCTTGAGAAGCTGCTTCGTACCGATGCCCGCTTGTTGGCCGGCGATTACCTGTCACTACCGGAGAAGGAAGACGAGCAGCGTGTCCTCCTTCCTGCCGCTCTGCATGGCTTGAGCCTGCTGTATGGCGAAGACAGCGACGAGTTCCGTCAGGCAGCGTTCACCTTGATAAAAGCTGCCGTCCAGCGTGAAGCTGACTGGTTCGGCGCACTGGATGAAGTCAAGCGTAGCGCACGTGTTATTCGTGGACGTGGCGGGACACTGCTTGCCATCGCCAGCCGTAATGGCCTGGTGATCAAGGCGGCGCGTTATCGCCGTGGCAATCATGCAGTCCTCTATTTTGATCCCGGTACTGGCAATGTAACCGTACAGGCCGGACTGAAGCCGGATGGCAATCCACGCCTCGACCTGAAGCAGGTCGCGGCAACATTGCGGCTGGCAGAGCTGATCAAGCGCGGCAAACGGCCCAAGCTGGATAATGTGGACGGAGTCGGTATGGTTGGCGGCTGGTTCCTGCATCCATCACTGCAACTGCTCAACCGTGGCAGCCAGAAAGCGCCGGATGTGGCGCGTACTGCCTTCACGTACCCGGAACTGATCGAGATCGTCTCCTGTGCCGTTCAACCGGAGAAGAAGCTCCCAGAACCCTATTGTCCGGACGACAAATGCCTGGACAAAAGCTGCGTGTTTTACTCGCTGAGACTGTCGAACTGCTTCAATCATCGCCGTAACCTGAAAGAGCAGCCGAAAAAGGGAACTTTAGGCGATTTGTTCGGTGATGAGTTGAGCAAGGTCAAACCGAAGTCCGACAAAAAGAAGAACCGTAAAAAGCGGTGATATTCCGGCAGAACCGGATGAAGGAGATACACTATGCGTCTGATTACAGAAAACCAGATTGTCAGCTCTGACAAGCGAATTGTTTTAATGATCGCCGATGGCTTGGGTGGGTTGCCCCAGACCCCGGGCGGAAAGACGGAACTCGAAACCGCCAAAACCCCGAACCTGGACAAACTGGCGAAAGAAGGCGCCCTGGGCTTGTTGGACCCAATCGGCCCCGGCATCACTCCCGGCAGCGGTCCGGCGCACCTGGCGCTGTTCGGCTACGACCCGATAGAGAACAATGTGGGACGTGGGCTCCTGGCAGCCCTGGGAACCGGGTTTGATATCCGGGAAGGCGATGTCGCAGCTCGTGGCAACTTCTGTACGCTGGACGCTGATGGCAATGTGACCGACCGCCGTGCCCAACGTATCCCGACCTCAGAATCCGAACCCCTGTGTAAACTGCTGGAAGAACAGATCAACCTAGGTGATGTCCAGGTGTTCGTGCGTTCGGTGAAGGATCACCGTTTCCTGATCGTCATGCGTGGCGAGAAGCTCGATGCCAAGCTGATGGACACTGACCCGCAGAAGACAGGCGTTCCCCCGCTCAAATGCAAGCCATTGGCGGAAAATGCGGCACGTACCGCGCGCCTGATGGATGATTTCTCCGCACAGGCCAAGCATATCCTGGCCGAACAGGCCAAAGCCAATGGCGTATTGTTGCGTGGGTTTGCCTCCAAGGCGCCGATTCCTTCCATGGCGGACCGTTTCGGCCTGAAGGCGGCGGCTTTGGCCGACTACCCGATGTATCGTGGGCTGGCCAAGCTTGTTGGCATGAGCGTGATCAACCAGGATCCAAGCCTGGTCAATCGTTGCAAAGCGGTCGGCGAGAACCGTGAGAATTATGACTTCTTTTACGTCCACTACAAGTACACCGATGCACGTGGCGAAGATGGTAACTTCGATGCGAAGGTGGAGGCAGTGGAAGAATTTGACGCCGCAGTTCCGGCGATTCTGGAGTCCAAACCAGATGTGCTGATCATTACCGGTGATCATTCCACCCCGGCTACGATGGCGGGCCATTCCTGGCATCCGGTCCCGGTGCTGATCTGGGGGAACAATGTCCGCACTGATACGGCGACCGAATTCGGCGAGACCGCCTGCATTACCGGTGGCCTTGGACGTATGCCCATGATGCACATGCTGCCCATCGCCCTGGCCCACGCGGACAAGCTGACCAAGTTCGGGGCGTAAGAGTATTTATTTTGGATTGAGAAATTCAAAGCCGATCCATGAATGTGGATCGGCTTTTTCTTGCATGACACTAAAGCAAATCCCGGGTGCAAGCACACCGGGCTACACGCCACTCTCATTTCATCCCCGACTCACTCATTTCATCCCCGACTCACTCATGTCATCCCCGACTCACTCATTTCATCCCCGACTCACTCATGTCATCCCCGACTTGATCGGGGATCTCGAGGTTCGAAGCACAAAAGCCGCCAGGCCCGACTCCCCGCGAAGGCGGGGATCACTGTCGGGTTTCCTGAAAGAAGACTACTGAAGGTTCGACTTATAGTGGGTTGCTTAAATGATGTTGCATAGGACAGCAAAACTTCGAGATCCCCGGTCAAGCTCGGGGATGACATGATGCGACATTTTTTTTAGAGTATCGCTACATAACTAGTGGACCACCGCCGGACAACCGCCTTCGCAAGCTTCGGCGGTTTCAAGCCGACGGGGCCAACAGTGTCGTAGGCTGCAGCAGTCTCAAGCCAGTGAGGCCAATAAAAAAGCTTTTAATGACTCATCCTCCCGTCGCGGGTCTGAGTCCGGCACAACGTACCGCGCCACGGTTATAGCCCGCAGGGAACAGATCTTCCAGATCATCCAGCTCAAGCTCCAGATCTTCACAGGTCTGAATTACCGTCGGCACAACAGCGTTCGCCGTATACTTTTCCCGCATATACTCCAATACTCGCCACTGCGCATCCGTCAACGGAACCTTGCCGCCCTGTCGCGTGGTCATGGCTGTAGCGAAGCTGCGATTCCATGACTCCGCATCAAGCAGAAAACCGTAGTCGTCCAGCTTGAACTGCGCCAGAATGTCATCCGCTTCTTCCGGGCCATCCACATATTGGGTCAGGATCGCGTACGTGGGATACCCAGCCGTATAGGTCAACCCGGCAAGCCTGCATGCCCCGCGTAAATACCCGGATGGGAACAACTGGTTAAATTCACGTAACCGCAGTTTGTTTGCACGACAGGTTTGAAAGACCAACGGACACTGCCCGTTGGAACGGAAAAACGACCGGATATACTCCAGTACCCCCCACTGCTTATCGCTCAACTTGTCCGGCATGCCGATACGTTCCGCCATCGCCTGGGCAAAATCACGATCCCAGTGGTTGAAGTTCTCCAGGAATCCCCAATCATCAAGCTTCCAGCCAAACGCTTCACCATCGTTGTTTGTACTCATCTTTCTGCCCCTTCCGACAATACCATCCGCAAGTGTGGTATTCTCCATGTATCGTATACTGGCTTTGTACGCGCCCTCCATGAGATTACGCACTCCGCACAGCTCTTCGTCGTCACAATCCGTACAGGCTACATATGCCGTCTGACTCAAGCAGGACAACGGCGCTACCGGGCCGTCTATTGCTCGCAGAATACGAAGCAGCAAAATATCCTTCGCAGGTGCAGCAAGCTGGTATCCGCCATAACGTCCACGTGTACTGCTGACCAATCCCGCCCGACGCAAATCAATCAGGATCTGCTCGAGAAACTTGATTGGGATATGCTCCTCGTCCGCGATATCGTTGGCCTGCACCAGTTGCCCCGAATCCGCTCGTGCGAGATGAAGCATGGTTTTCAACGCGTATCGTGCTCTGCTGGTAATCATGCGACACCCTTTCCCGTTCAAACCCTACTATTTTAGTAGGCATTGAAAGATACGTATCCTTTTTCACGGAATACTACTCCCGTGAGAGACAAATTTTTATGAAACCCGACAGTGATCCCCGCCTTCGCGGGGAGTCGGGCCACGCGATTTCCTGTCCAGTTCCCGACAGCAAGCAGTCGGGCCAAACGATCAATTGGCCCCGCCGGCTTGAAACCGCCGTAGCTTGCGAAGGCGGTTGTCCGGCGGTGGTCTATTCTAAAACGAGAAGTAAGTCCGCATGTCGTTTTGATTCATCTTGCCCGACTTGCTCATAAAGCTCACATGTAACGCATAACTCTCACTCATAGAAGGTTTTCTACGAACTCCGAATCACCCACCGGCAAATCGGGCCATGCATTCCAGTGAAAACCGCTCGATCTTTCATCACAAGTAGCGGAATCTCGTCTGCAATTAGACGGAAGCGGAGATCCCGACAGCAAGCAGTCGGGCCACGCGACACTATTGGCCCCGACGGCTTGAAACCGCCGTAGCTTGCGAAGGCGGTTGTCCGGCGGTGGTCTATTCTAAAACGAGAAGTAAGTCCGCATGTCGTTTTGATTCATCTTGCCCGACTTGCTCATAAAGCTCACATGTAACGCATAACTCTCACTCATAGAAGGTTTTCTACGAACTCCGAATCACCCACCGGCAAATCGGGCCATGCATTCCAGTGAAAACCGCTCGATCTTTCATCACAAGTAGCGAAATCTCGTCTGCAATTAGACGGAAGCGGAGATCCCGACAGCAAGCAGTCGGGCCAGGCGGCCTGGCCGGGTTGGAAATCCCGACAGCGAGCGTTGGGCCACACGATCATAAATACTCGTGTAAAAAGGTTTCCGCGAGAATAACCCCCTTGTATTACCTATGAGAATGAGCCCATATTTCGCTATAGTATCCTCACAATCCCGTAGAAGGGTGGGCGCCCAATTCGGGGAGTAACCATGATCCGTACATATATTCATGTACTTGGGGCTGTTTTGGCCCTTTGTATTCTTTCCTCATTGGCCTTGGCTGACCTTCAAACCGTTGAAGGGATGGGCTATGGCGAGACCAAAGAGCTGGCTGTCGAAGCTGCGAAACGGGATGCCGTAGAACGTGCTGTCGGGCTGGTCATCGCCAGTGAAACTGTGGTCAAGAACTACGCCTTGTTTTCCGATGTTATCCTGACTCGTTCCATGGGGTATGTCCAGTCGTATGACGTGGTGCAGGAGACGCACCCAGCGGAAGGCATGGTCGGCATTCGGATTCGTGCGATTGTAGGTGACATTCTCGATGAAGTCCTGCGTGACCGTATGGCCATGGAATTGCTGCTGTCCTGGATGAGCAAACCACGAGTGCTGGTGGCGATCAACGAGGAAAGCCTTGGCGAAAGCGGTTCACGTATCGTGGAAAACACCGTGACCGAGGAGTTGCTGGAGCTGGGGTTCAACGTGATCCAGGGAAAAGACGCAGGCGGCACCGAGAGTGTGCTGGGCGCGTTATCCGGGGATGACGGTTCCTTTGATGCTTCCGGTGCGGATCTGATTTTCGCCGGATCAGCGATTGCAGAAGAAGCCAGCGCTCCCAGCGCGCTTACTGCGGCGAACATGACGTCGGTGCAGGCAGTGGCGGAGGTGCGGGTCTATCGAGCGGATACTCGTGCGGTGCTGGCTTCTCATCACGAGATCGGATCTTCGTATCACATCAACGCTTCCGTAGCGGGCGCCAACGCCCTGGAGCAGGCAGCGCAGAAGGCGGTACAGTCACTGGTGAACGATGTCGTGCAGACATGGTCCCTGCAACAAAGCAACACGCTACCGGTGGAAGTGGTCATGAACGATGCGACCTTCAAGGACCGGAAAGTGTTGATGACCTTTCTTGAGGAACAGTCCTTCGTAAAGGGTGTCACCGAGCAGGGGTTGATGGACGGCACCTTTACCTGTATCGTAGATGTGGAAGGACGAGCGGAAATCCTCGCGGAAGCGCTGGACGGGTTCACGTCCGGAAAAAATACCTGGCAGGTTACCGGGTTGTCCTCGGGAAAGATTGTGCTGACGAGGTAAGGAACCTTTGTCAATTTCTTGATAATAATGGGTCCGAGTTTTAGCCCGAATTAGCAGTTCAGACTGCTGTTATTTCTGTTCTTGTGATGGGACTAGCCAGACACATATTGCTGACCAATCCTGCATTTAAGTTGGAGTAGCCAAATAGAGACCACTGATAAATCATGTAGTTGGTTGGAGTAGCCAAATAGAGACCACTGATAAATCATGTAGTTGGTTGGAGTAGCTAAATCAGGACCACTTATAAATCATGTAGTTGGTTGGAGTAGCCAAATAGAGACCACTGATAAATCATGTAGTTGAGTTGGAGTAGCCAAATAGAGACCACTTATAAATCATGTAGTTGAGAGTAGCACAACAAGAACCACTGATAAATCCTCTCCTTGCGGAGGATTAGCCTGCTTCAGCAGGCTCTTTTTAGCACCTGGCTTTAGCCGGGGTGTCAGGGTATGGAAAACAATAATCAGCGCGCTTTAGTGTGCTTTCCGGGGAGAATACCCAATGTCAGATAAAGGGCAAAGTCACGTTTACAATCGCATCTTTCTCCATATCACATGGCATTGTCTGGCAGACGAGCCATGCATCACATCTTCAATCGAGGAACCTTTGTTTGAATTCCTTAAAGACCATTGTGTAATGAACAAGGGGGTTCATTTCAAGGGATTAGGTGGGACATCGACTCATATACATCTTGTGATACAACTTGAGCCACATGTTGAGATCAGTACTTTTGTAGGGAAACTGAAAGGGGCTTCAGCGCACTCACTAAATAAAAGATTTGGCCAAAACACATTGAGGTGGCAACGTGGATTTGGTGTGGTTAGTTTTGCCGAGAAACACCTTGATTTTATTTTAGAATATGTTCACAATCAAAAAGAACACCACCGCACAAAGACGCTAAGAGAGATTCTGGAAAATTCCGGGCAGATGTAGGGCCTTGAACCGGAAAGCACGCTAAAGCGCGCTCATCTGAGTGGGCATCCTTTTCCACCCCGGCTAAAGCCCTGTCTCTTACCCACATCTTCTGAAAGCTGTATCAGTAAAAGAGTTGTGGACATAGCATTTTTAGAATCCCGGCGGGATTCCCTATTTTAGCATAGTGTACAGGCCGTCTGTTTGGCCTGTACACTATGTCAGGTATTCTAACGAATAATCAACCCTGGAAGGGTTGCATAATACGCGATTCATATTAGTACGTTCAATAAATACAGGAAATAACGCATTTTATATTCTATACAAACCAATTGGGTGTAAATTATACGTTATGCAACCCTTCCAGGGTTGAGATAAGGTTTGATCTTTTTCGTAGGGTAGACGCTAAACAGACAGCGTCAACCCTACGCTAAAATATACCACCCCCTCTGGGGTGGCAGAAACACGAAGATGTGAGCAAGAGACAGGGCTAAAGCCGGGTGCTAAGAAGAGCAGGCTAAAGCCTGCTAAGTAAAGCCATTAGCTTATTGTAGTCAGCTTCTCTTTGAGACCAGTATCTCTTTGACGCTGTATCTCTTTGACACCGTATCTCTTAGACGCTGTATCTCTTTGACACCGTATCTCATAGACACCAGTATCTCTTTGACGCCGTATCTCTTAGAAACCAGTATCTCAGTCTGGTTTGGCTTTTGAAATAACAATATTAGAGTAGGTTGAACCAGATTATGGTTTTTTGCCTCCTTATTCTGATTTTTCATTTCGTTACAAATCAGCCCGATATTAATGCAGGCAAAACACTCATTGTATTTTCATAAAGTACAGGTTTCCAAAAACGCTGAGATATCCTTGCAAATAGTTTCTATTTTCAGATTACTCCGCCCTTTAAACCTCGTATTCACCCTATTGGGTACCAGCCTGGGTGGTATGCTGGTGGGGATCAAACTGGGCCAGGTAGATGCTTCAGCGTTGACCTACGCTATATTCTCTTCCGTTGCCATAGCCGCAGGTGGATTCGCGCTCAATGATGGCATGGATATCACCGAGGACAAAATCAACCGACCCGACCGTCCGGTTTCATCAGGACAATTAACTCCCGGCTTCGCGCGTTTGTTCGGGCTCAACCTGATCGTGGTCGGAATTGTAGTATCATTCCTGATCAACATTCCCTGTCTGCTATTCGCATTAGGAACCGCGATTGTGCTGTACCTGTACATCGGCGCGGCGAAGGGGTGGCCGGTTGTCGGGAATGGACTCGTAGCGATTATTGCTTCAGCACCTTTCCTTTTCGGAGCGCTGGCAGCAGGAGACATCAACTCCGGATTGCTTCCTTTCGCATTGGCGGTTCCGGTTCATTTCGCACGTGAGCTGCTCAAAGACGCCGAAGATGAAACCGGCGACCGTGCCGCGGGACATCACACATTAGCCATGATCAAGGGGAGCCGGGTCACAGTGAGAACCGCCGGCCTTGTGATGCTGGTTACAGCAGCGTGGATTCCTGTTCCCCATTTTACAGGGTGGTTGAACTGGGTGTACCTGGTAATTGCCGGGCCGTTGACCGCGTTACCCCTTGCTTTCCTCGCCGGGGGAGCGTTTGTTTACCCGGAACGGGTCAATATTCGACGTACCCAGCAACTGGTAAAATGGGTGATGTTGCCCGGCATGGCGGCAATACTGGCGGGAGTGTGGAACTGGTGACCTCACTACGCGACGTAAAATGGACACTGGCATCCGCTTCTCCACGCAGGCTCGCGTTATTACGTCAAGCCGGTATCGAACCTGAGGTCTGCCCGGCCGATGTGGACGAGCTGAACAATGGTGACCCGGAGGCGACAGTACTGGAAAACGCCCGTCGGAAAAGCCGGGTCGTCTGTGAAAAAGTTAGCGCGGGGTTCGTACTGGCAGCGGATACCGAAGTTGTAATCGACGGCACACCTGTCGGGAAACCGGCAAACGAGCAGGAAGCGCAGGCCATGCTGACTCGCTTGGCCGGGACATGGCATGAAGTTGTAACCGGGTTTGTGCTGGCGTTTCGAGAGGAAAAACACGGCGCCGGGTGGAGAGTTACGGAAGGAGTAGAAAAAACAAGAGTTCGCTTTCGTGCTCTTCATTCACGTGAAATCAGTGAGTACATTCAAGAATGCCGTCCGTTTGACAAAGCGGGCGGGTATGGCATCCAGGAACGGGCTGGCATGTTTGTGGATCGGTTAGAAGGATGCTATTTCAATGTAGTCGGTTTGCCGCTTGCACGGGTCATGCAGGAAGCAGATCGTCTGTACACTTCTAACAGGACAGATTGAGGGATATGGCTCCGGAAAAAAGGATAAAGGAGTTTTGCGACGAGCTGAAGGCTGCCCGTGAATACCAGAACCTGGAATTGGGACGTATCGCGGAGCGCAGCAAGATCAGCGTGCAATACCTCGAGAAACTCGAGGAGGGTGACTGGGAATTCCTGCCCACCCCCTACATCCGTTCCTTCCTCCGCACTTATGCACGAATCCTCAGCATGGATGTTGAGGAAGTCCTGAACCAGTACGACACCATTACCGGAATCCCCCCGGTTCCAGTCGATCTTACCGGTGGTCAATACGACCGTGTCGAGAAAAAACGCAAGAAACTGCCGCCACCGAAAATTCCGTCAGGTGAACTGGTTGAAGATGAACCCGGCTCCAATGTGAACCTGGGCGAAACCTTCGGCAACCTGGCCAAGCCCCCTGCTGTTTACTGGCTGGTGGGCGTAGTAATTGTCGTTGCCGTTCTGGCTGTGATCTTTTTCATGCCGCGCAGTGAACCAGTCGAAAACGAGTTTCGTGTTGAAGATCTCGACACTCCTGCTGAACAGGTAACCGGAGACAGCCTTGCCCAGGGGAACGAGGCAACACCCGCTATAGAACCCGCCACGAAACAGGAACAGGCGCAACCTCAACCCGCGCCAAACCAACGCCCACGGTCCATTGCAGGATCGGGACGCCTGTCGCTTACCGTGACCGCCAAGTCCGAATGCTGGTTCCAGGTGATCATGGACAAGAAAGAAGCCTCCCCCAAGGAAGCCTTGCTCCAGCCGGGTGAAACCGCTGTGTATCGTGCCGACTCCCTGTTCAACATGGTGGTAGGCAACGGCGGCGGGATTACGCTTCAACTGGACGGCCGTGAACTGGGCACCCCCGGCATCGAAGGACGACGTACCTCACTGGCTATCGACCGGAATGGTATCCGGCCGTAATTATATTCCTTGTACACGAAAAACAGGGACAGACGCCAATGGGTCAATCCCCAATATTCGCCTAAAATAACTTTGTAACTTTCCAACTTCAGAACTCACTTGATAATCTCTACTTTTCGAACCAGCGTTTTTTCAGCGTGGTTCACTTTAACAAAATAGGTTCCCGAGCTCACATTATCCGCCTGCCATGAAATGGCATACCTGCCCTGCTCTCTGTACCCATCATAGAGGTGTTCCACCAAACGCCCTTCAATATTGTAGATATCAATCGCGACATGGTTCGGTTGTGAGATGGTATAATTAATGGAAACCATGTGGTTACTGGGGTTGGGGAATACACTGATCTCATGAAAATCAGCATTCTGAACGCGGACTGGCGTCTCAAGATATCTGAATTCCTCAGCCGACATATAAAACAGGCCGATGTTGGTATCAAGCCAGACCAGGTCGCGATAGGGATCATAAAGAACTTCAACCCAATTCACAAATTCCAGCAACTGGTCAGGATAGGCTGCATCCAGTAGGCTCCAGCTTGCACCAAGATTGGTTGAATAGTAGATATCACCGGACGATTTGCATCCTGCGCAGAGAATTGCCGGATCACTGGGTATCAACGTCATACCATCCATATCAAAGGGCAAAGCACAAACAAATTCCCAGGTTTCATCCTGGTTCCAGTACCACAGGTTGGCATGTTCATCCTTGATAAACGGCCTGCCCTCATGCAGGCAGAGCAAAGCATGAAAGTCAAGTTCCCGTCCTGAATACCCGGTGTTAACCCATTCGGCTGTTGCAAAAGTAAACCTGTATACATCGGTATCTGTTGCTACGTAGAGAAAATCACGGTTCTGCAACCGATACAGGTAATTCGCATCTGAAGGTTGAGGATAGTGAGTCCAGGTCTGCCCGAGATCTGTACTGATTGCCATGGAATCAATCGCAATAACAGTGAGCATGCGGACTATAGAACTATCCTGAAAATGATGCATCCATCCACGTCCCTCGTAAATGCGTTCACCGTAGTCCCAGGTTTCGCCACCATCATAGCTCAACGCCATGCAATAATTCAGGTCTAGGTACCCTTCCATATCCGGATAGGTAAATGCAGGTGCAATCAAAGTATCGCCGGAATCATAGCATACCGGATCTATAATGGCGGTTCTGTCTTCCGGTTTTGCGAAATGAAGCTCCTCCCAGCCGGAGTTGACATCATCCAGGTAAAAGCACCTGATACCCTGGGTCACATAATGGACCGCCTCCGGTAAAATGCTGATCCAGCCACTGACACCAATATCAGGTGACGGGATTGGATACCATGATTCTCCATGATCCTGGCTGGCGAGGATTTCATATCCTTCACCCAACAGGTAGAGAGTGCCTGAAGAGCTGTTCTGAAAAAGGTCGAGGGGATGGAAATAACATTGGGGCAATCCACCCTGCATGCGTGACCAGGACTCACCATAATCATCAGAACACCACAACCCAAATCCACCTGCATCCATCCAGGTATACAGACGCCCCTCCAGCGTTTTATCTTCTTTCAGGGCATAGGGATAGTGTTGATAAGGTAATTCAAAACCGGTACGGTACCAGGTGGTGTCACCTTGTTGTTTCTTCACAAAACTGCCATTGTACCAGTATTCATTATCCCCGGAATTACGGACTGTTACCAGGGCAATCATGTCACCATTGGGCATATGGCAGAAACCATTGACTTCTGCATGTTGAACCCCGAATATCGCATACAGATCAATTACCATATTCCATGTCGCGCCAAAATCGGTTGATACATTCAATCCACTGAAAGAACCATACCCCTCCGCATGTTGAAACCAGTTGCCGAAGTAAAGGGTGCTGTCATCAAAGGGATCCTGGTAAAGGAAGTTCTTTTCATGTGAAAAAGAATCAGCGAGCGTGGTCACCCAGTCTCCATCTGGTAATGTCATTCGATTGAACCTGGAACCACTTAAATATAAAAGGCTTGGCTCGGGACGATTTGTGATTATACATTTGTCAAATGTAGCTCTGGCAATAGTCGTATCATTGATAAATTCCCAAGTTTCACCTCCATCTAATGTATAAGTATAAGTAAATATCAGTAATTCACTTCGATCATGTATGATATTTTTTAATATTAACGTATCAATACTACTAGAGTTACTCCATATATCTCTTGGATATAAAGTATATCCATTTAATATATTATCATTTATAAATTCCCATTCTAGACCTCTATTATAAGATCTCCAATAACCTTTCGTCCTAATAGCAACAACTATATCATTTTCTTCATCGCTGACTGCAATTGAGTTCATCACTGGTACACCATAATCTATTGTATTCCATTGTGCTTGTGCTATTTTATGTAGTGATATTAATATTAATATTATTAATATATTACATAATGTGTATAGTATATCAATATCTCTTTTTCGCATGTTGCCTCCCCCAATACCCCTGTCATATGACAGGGGTATTGGTATCGCCAGAAAAATGATTAACTATTATTGTTCACCATAAGGATTCACAAAACTCATATTGAATCCCCAATAAGCCATTACTGCGCCAGTTGGATAATACGGAGGGTAGTCACTGGATTCCCATCGGACACGGTATGAAGCTACATTTGTAGCTACGGGAACATTTTCATCAGTATCAATCTCAGATGTAGTTAGCAGACGCATTTCTGTTTCATCAACACACGCTGACGCATATTGAATTCCCACTGATGGCCCACACCATGCTTTTGCATATTCAGAAAAGCCATCTGTGGGAATGTTGTCTGGATTACCTTCTAGTGCAACCGATACTGTAGTTGTGACAGTACAATGATCGCCAAGTAATACAGCATTCTGGATGTAATGATTGTCGCTTTCGTTAAATCCCAAACTACTCATACTGTAGCCCCAATGGTACGTAGGTGGCGCTGCAACTGACGCAGTGGCCACCAATAAGGCTGCCAGTAACACTAACGCTTTGGTTGTTGATGTGGCTCGCATGATGCCCCCTTTCAATACATGTCAGTATTCATGTTCCCCCCATGAGAACATAATTAATACTGACCATAAAATCTATAAAGAAGATGTTTTTTTACATATTGTTTCAGGTTTGTAAATCTATAATTTTAATAATGATAGACAATTATGCATGCGTACGATCTTCTCATACACAACTAGAAGAGTCTCTATACTCTATAATATAAACTATTCATCCTGTGCGATGGATATCAAGTGTTTTTTTTAAAAAATATAGAAATATCAACTGTATAACAGTAATATATATAATAGTTAAAATATGTTATAAGATTAGCAATAGTCACACATACACACACACATATATATATATATATATATTATGACCTAAATAATTATATTATTATATTTAATACATTAATTGAATTTATCTATTTACTTATCGCTCCCTGACTGCTTCGAATTGGCATGCGCTCTTGGAGCGTATTCATGGATTGAAGTTCTACCCTGAGTAAAATCCGTCAGCAATGACATTTGTATTTGGTGAGATGACAAACACGAATTGCGACCCCCTGTTTTCCACTCACGCACCTTTCCCCTACCTTATGCATCCAACAGGATAAACAACCAACAGTGAGGATACCATGAGCAGCAAGATTACTGGCGATATGGACCTGGAAGATGTGGCGGCGGCGGTACCAAAGGCGATCGGCCTGCTGACCCGCAGGAACATCATCTGCATCCAGTGCGGCACACCGTTATGGAAAACTGTTGCCGAAGCGATTCGTGACGCAGGATTCGAAAACGTCGATGAGATTATCCAGGAAGTGAATGACGAACTGGCGGCGTGACCAGGTAAGATATAGCAGGTTGCCTAAGTATTGTCCCATGAATAGAATAACTGCGAGATCCCCGGTCAATACGCCTCGGCGTACAAGGCCGGGGATGACATGATGGGACATTTTTAACAACACTATAGATAGCAAAACAACAAGCCGGGACTGACCGACAAGGGTCAATTCCGGTTTTTCAGCAAATATTCCATAGCCAGAACACCAGCCGATAAACAACTAGCTTTTGTGTACTTGAGAGCTTAAATTAGGCATCCCTACTCTTCGAGCTTCATCTTGTGCTTGATACTCAAGAAGTTCTATCTTTGTTAGGAATGTCTACCAGAGGACGGCATGCAGGTTGGTGCATTAACAGAAAGCCTTGAAGATTATCTCGAAATCATCTTCCGGCTGGTTCAGGAACATAGATTCGCACGTGTGCGAGATATCGCGAAAGCCAAGGATGTCAAGACTTCCAGCGTGGTATCCGCATTGCAGCGACTCGCCAAAGAGGGACTCGTTGAGTACCAGGCGCGCGAGTATGTAGACCTCACCGAAGAGGGACGTGAGCTCGCGTTCAGTATCGATCAGCGGCATCATTTCCTCAAAACATTCCTCTCTGACCTGCTGCAGGTAGACCCGGAAACGGCAGAGAAAGACGCCTGCTCCCTGGAGCACGCCCTGAGCCTGTCCACCATGGAACGGCTCGCCGCGTTTACGGAATTCATCACCTATTGCCCGAAAGTGGACCATGACCTGGTCATCCATTTCCGTGACAACTGGTTGAACCGAATGGACCATGAATGTGATCATGTCCATGAACTGTCTGAATGCGGTATCTGGCAGGAGCAGAAACGGCTGGCTGAGAATCTTGGGATTCGCAGCCTGGCCGATCTGGAAGCAGGACAGGAAGGCTACATTACTCGCCTCTTGGGCAGTGAAGTCGCCCGTCGCGAGTTGATTCGTATGGGACTGTTGCCCGGATCGACCATCCGGTTCATTGGCAGGCAGAATGGCAGAGTACATTTACATGTTGCCGGCGAAGATAAAACCCTGAATGCGGAGCAGGCCGAAACTGTCTTTCTCTGGGTAAAGCGTCCCCTTGAAGAACTAGTCAAAGCAGAACCGGAGAAAAGAGTCCAATTGTCCCTTGCGGATATCCCCCCGGGAAGTGCGTTTACCGTGCAACGCCTGAAAGCGAAAGGCGAAATCCGTCAACGCCTGATCGACATGGGATTTATCCGTGGCGCAAAAGGTTCTGTGATACGTGAAGCATTGCTTCGTGACCCGATTGAGATTGAGCTGTACGGTTACCTGTTATCGCTTCGCCGTGCAGAAGCAAAAGATGTAGTGATTGAGGTTATGGATGCCAGAGATTCATGAACGTAGACGACAACGGCACGGATGGCGCCGATTCCCGCTGTTCCCGGCGCAAAATGGCGACAGTAATGAGACTGACAACACCATTCGTGTTGCACTGGCAGGCAACCCAAATTCCGGCAAGACCAGCCTGTTTAACTATTTGACAGGACAAAACCAGCATGTCGGTAATTATTCCGGCGTTACGGTTGAGAAGAAAATCGGGTATCGTCACCACGGAAAATACAGGATCGAATTTGTTGATCTACCGGGCACGTACAGTCTGACTGCGTATTCTCCGGAAGAAATTGTCACTCGTGAATATGTTCTGAAAGATCGTCCCAACCTGATCGTGGATGTCCTTGACTCGACCAACCTTGAGCGCAACCTTTACCTGTGCCTTCAATTCCAGGAATTGGGTCTTCCGGTTGTCGGCGCGTTGAACATGAGTGATGAAGCCGAGATGAACGGCATTGATATCAATGAGAAGCATCTTGGCGACATTCTGGATGTTCCCCTGGTAAAGACTGTAGGCCGCAGCGGACGTGGAATCGGCGCCCTGCTTGACCTTATTGTTGATATCTATGAAGGCAATCGCGGATTACTTGGACGCAGCATCAATTACGGTCGCGAAATCGAAGGGGAAATTGAGAAGCTTCTTCCAATCTTGAATTCGGATCGTGAATTTGCGGAGAAATATCCTGCCCGTTGGATCGCGATAAAACTGCTTGAAGAGGATAAGCATGCTACCGAAAAGGTAGAGCAGGGCCATCAGGATGCTTTTATCGTCCTGGATCGAGCTGCTCAATCCCGAAAGTGGTTGTACAAGCATTATAAAGACGAGAGCGTACAGGTTGTTGGTGAACAACGCTATGCGTATATCCACGGCGCCGTGCGTGAATCGGTAAAACGTACACATCCGGTTAAGGCGGATTCTTTCACAAACAAAGTCGACAAGATAGTATTGAACCGTTACTTCGGCTTTGTTCTGTTCTTTATCGTGATGTTCGGGATTTACCAGTTCACCTTTATGCTTGGAAACCCGCTGGGCGAGTGGATTGGAATCGGTTTTGGAAAGTTGGGTGAATTCCTGACATCGACCATGCCGGACACTGCGCTCCGTGATCTTCTTGTAGACGGCATCATCGGCGGTGTTGGCGGTGTGATTGAGTTTCTCCCGTTGGTTGTCCTGCTGTTCCTTGGTTTGTCATTCCTGGAAGACAGCGGATACATGGCCCGCGCTGCCTTTGTGATGGACAAGTTTTTTCATCTGTTCGGTATGCACGGCCGCAGCTTTATCCCCTTTATGATTGCAACCGGATGTGCTGTTCCGGCAGTAATGAGCGCTCGCACTCTGGTGAATCCTCGAGACCGCATCATTACTGTCCTGGTAACTCCGATCATGATGTGTGGCGCGAAGGTGCCGGTTGTCGCCATGCTCGCTTCCGCGTTTTTCGAAGAAAAAGCCGGGACCGTTTTCTGGCTGGTCTGGCTGGCCGGCTGGTTGATTTCTTTCACCGTCGCCTGGGTTTTCCGTAAAACCCTGTTTCGCGGTGAAGTGTCGCCTTTTGTCATGGAACTGCCACCATACCGTATGCCTACCCCCCGCGCAATCCTGATGCACATGTGGGATCGGAGTTACATGTATGTCCGCAAGGCCGGAACCATCATTCTCGGTCTCAGCATCGTGATCTGGTTCCTGTTGTATTACCCGAAACCCCCGAACTATGAAGCTGACCTGGACAACAGTCGCCAGCAGGCTTTCAATGAGTGGAAGCTGACGGCCAGTGTGCCGCCAACAGAAGCAGAACTGACTCAATTGGATGAACGTGTTGCCCTGCTGGAAAATGAGGCCGCGCGAGATGCTATCGAACACAGTTTCCTGGGACGGATCGGTATCGCCATGGAACCGGTTTTCAAACCGGCGGGATTTGACTGGCGCATTTCAATCGGGTTACTCGGTGGATTAACCGCCAAGGAAGTGATCATTTCAACCCTGGGCATCGTACATGGTCTTGGCGACAGCGAGGAAGAGGGGGTGAGCGCCACCCTGCAACGGGAATTTGCGTCCAATCCGGAATACAGCGCATCCATGGCATTGGCGATGATGTTCTTTGTCCTGATTTATGTGCCCTGCCTGGCCACGCTGGCGGTAGTAAAAAAGGAACTGGGATCATGGAAGTGGCCGATATTCCTGGCATCCTATACATTCGCATTCGCGTGGGGTATCGCAGTTCTTATTTACCAGGTTGGTAGTAGAGCGGGATTGTAGATAATGCGTTTGTAACAAATGAGGATATCATTATATTCTTCGAGAGCAAGACGGTTTAACAAACATGTTTGCAGCCTCGAACGAAAGGCAGTTTTTAATGGCAGAGAACATTCCTTCCTCAGAGATTCAATCCCGTTTGCACAAGTTTCAGGAAAATATTTCAGGACTTGGTCTTGATGGCGCTCTGCTTCTTCAACGCGCAGATATGATTTATTATACTGGTTCGGTTTTTCAGGGGGCGCTTGCCGTGCCTGTTGATGGCGAACCGGTTTTGTATGTCTGGCGCGGCCAGGGACTGATTGCGAGTAACTGTCCCTGGGATATACAACCTATTCCGAGTTTTGGGCGGCTTCATAGTGAACTCATAGAGGATGGCTTTCATTCCTGGAAAAGCATTGGATTTGAAGAGGATGTGCTTCCCGTTTCCAACTGGAAACGTATGTGCTCTAAAGTCTGGCCGGACGCAGAAAAATATACAGACATCTCTCCCCTGATTCGAACCCAGCGCAGTGTAAAATCTGAAGCGGAACTGGCTATTATCCGTAGAAGTGGGCAAGTCCTGGTGAAGGGTTTCGAAGCACTCACAAGCATCATCAAGCCCGGCATGTATGAATACGAAGTGCAGGCGCAGATGGAAGTCGCCCTGCGACGCGCCGGAGATCAGGCCCTCGGACGCACTCGTGGGTTCAACTCAGAAGCGGCGGGGGTTGTTGCCTGTGGGGATTCGGTAAATGCACACAGCGCATTTGACGGTCCAATTGCACAACCAGGACGCAATCGTCTGGCTCCAGCAGGCGCCGGAGATGGGTTGATTGTCGAAAATAAACCGATCCTGGTGGATATCACCGCCGGCGTTGATGGTTACCTGACCGATATGACCCGGACCTATTACTTCGGGAAACTGGACAAACATTTTATCGCAGCGCATGATTTTTGCGTTAGAATCATTGAAGAACTGGCAAAACGTATGGTTCCCGGCGCCGATCCGGAAGCCTTGTACATGTGGACACTGGAACAGGCGGAATTACTCGGTCTGGGTGAATTCTACATGAACCGTGATACCAACAAAGTGCGATTTGTAGGACATGGTGTCGGGCTGGAATTGGATGAGTGGCCTGTTCTGGCTAAACGCTTCAGCACACCCCTCGAAGAAAACATGGTCGTCGCAATTGAACCGAAGGTGATCTATTACCACGGCGGAGTCGGCCTTGAAAATACCGTCATTGTGAAACCGGGCGGCGCCGAAATCGTTACACCGATGGAACATGGCTTGATCAAGCTGGATTGATGAACTGGCATTGCGACCCTCGTTATCTGAAAGAGATAGAGGAATGCAGAGCTATGACTATGCGAACCGTGAGGGTGTAGAAGAAATTACCTGGGAACGGTTTGCCGAGCTTGCCGGGAAACTGACCGAGACACTTTCCTCCATGCAGATCGATGCTGTTGTAGGTATCGCTCGTGCCGGGTTGATTCCTGCCACCGCCATTGCCTGTGCGCTCCGAAAAGAGATGTACCCGGTCCGTATTACGCGACGTGAAAACGATACCGTTGTGTTTGATCACCCTGTCTGGAAAGTGGATGTTTCAGAAGAGGTAGCCGGAAAAGCTGTTGTGGTCGTGGACGAGATTGCCGACACAGGTGAAACCCTTGCCCTGGTTGCCAAACGGGTGCAGGAACTCGGCGCCGAGAGAGTGGTCACTGCCTGCCTGATCAGCCATAGTTGGGCCAATCCCACACCGCATCACGTGGCCTTGCGAATCGATGCCCTGGTCATCTTTCCCTGGGACAAGCATGTATGTGTTGATGGGCGGTGGAAACTGCATCCGGAGATTGCTGAAGCGTTACGTCAGCAATCACGAAACCTGTAATAATGAGAGTGCAGGTTCGCTATCCACTAGCCCGAATATTTCACCAATGCAATTTCAAATTTGGTATTTGATGGAATGGCCAGTACAAGAACCACGGCAGTGGTTCTCTGTATTAGCCCACCGTCCAGCGCCGTCTGTTTGGCGCTCACGGTGGGAATAGGATGTACGCTACTTGCCAACCCCGGCAGCGGGTTGCCTGAATATTTCCACTGTATACTTTTGATAATTATCAGGTTACTCCTTCCGGAGTAAATATATGATGCGCATTATCTCCCCGGGTAGCCGCCAAACTGACGGCGGCTGCCCGGGGCTAATACAGGTTGCCCCTGCCGGGGCGGTTGCCGATTCTCAGCCTATTTTGCCAGCGAAACAGGGAATAGACACGCAAAGGGATACCGGAGCAAACTGTCCCCTGAAAAATGCTGTATGAATCAGTTGTATTGTGTTGATATGAACTGTGTTAAGATGAATATCCATGTTCCGTTCATGAAATATTCGGGCTAGTGGTACTCGGAAAGAATGTCGCATCATGTCATCCCCCCCCTCCCCGAATGTTGTAGTCGGGGATCAACCGGGGATCTCGATGTTTTGCTGTCCATGCAACAATATTCATGCAACCCACAAAAACTATCCTCTCGCCAACTGTCCACTGACGGGTTGATGATCTGACCGGCCAAGGGTTGACTATCTAGTGGCTGACTGGCTGAAAATTAAAGTCCACCGAAGGTGGGCCACTTGAATAGCGCGGCTCGTAAGCGCCGGGATAACCTCAACCACCTCCCATTTCGATCCCGAAGGGATCGCACAACACTCCGGCGATCATTGTAAACGAAAATGATGTGTGTACCCTTCGGGGACAATTGCTGGTGCAGATACATTTCTCCCGGGGCTGACGGCCCGCGCTATTCATGTGTCACCTCTTCGAGGTGGATAACGCTCATCCCCAGCTGAATGCTACGTTCTTGCGGATGCAAAAGCAATCTTCGAAAACAATGTCACATTCTGTCATCCTCAACGAACCGTAGCGAAGTTTACGGGGTGCGAAGCTCAGCCGTGAACAAAACAGAATGTATCAGCGTTGAAACACAAAACCGGGACTGACCATTTTTGGTCAATCCCGGTTTCTATTGATCAGAGAACTTGTTTTTTGTCTAAAGGAATCCGTTATCCCTATACCATTTCAGGCCGCGTTTGATCGCTGCATCGACCGGGCCGGTTGTGTAATCCAATTCACGTTCTGCGATGGCGCTGGAAAGCTCCTCGCCAAACAATGAGAAATGCAGCCCAACCTGGGGAAGAATCGGTTTCTTCTGCCGAAAGGTCCGTCCAAGAACTTCTGACAACCAGGCGATGGGAATCAACAACCAGGGATAGATTACCGTCCTGGGTTCCGGTACGCCTGCCTGTTTTGCGATACGACGTATCAGTTCGGGGGTGGTCATGTTTTCCCCGCCAAGGACATATACACGCCCGGTCTGGCCTTTTTCCAGCGCAAGCACAATCCCTTTCGCCACATCATGCACATCGACAGCGTTCGTTTTGCCCGAGACGGCCGCTTTCACATTCTTCTTGGCAACGTCAACCAGCAAACGTCCGGTTGAGGCCTTCAGATCACCTTCACCCAACACGGCTGTTGGCGCTACGACAACGGTGTTGAATGACTGGGCGCGCGCCAGCACCATCTGCTGCATGGCTCGTTTGGCACGGCAATAGGCGCTACGGTCACGCTGTACAGGATAGGGAGCGTTTTCGTCTTCCGGACGTCCATCCGGGTATTTGCCGATAGCTGTCAAAGAGGATACAAACAGGAATCGCTTCACCTTCACCTTGGACAGGACATGATGAATACGTGCGATCTGGTTCAGCCCCCGCCGGACATCTTCTGCCGGTTGCAGGGAATACACCGGGTAATGCCCGGCGCTGTGGATCAGGTACTCACACCCTTCCAGAGCCTCAGCCAGTTTGCCTTTTTCCTCGAAATCACCACTGATCATCTCGACTTGAAGGTCTTTGAGAAGTGATGTGTCCGAGGTCGGTTTTACCAGTACACGAACCTCGTAGCCCTTTTTAAGCAATTCGCGGACAACATGATGGCCGATAAACCCGGCCCCACCAAGAACAAGAACCTTACTCATAGCACCCCACGTATCCGTTGAATCGCTTCTTCAACCCTGACAGTTTCCTGTGACCCATCCGACAGGTCCTTCAATGTTAGCCTGGGCGGATCCATCTTCGCTTCATCCGGCCCAAGGACACCTACAAAGGGAATTCCCAGTTTATCTGCATAAGAGAATGCTTTCTTCATCTTGCCGCCTTGCGGGAACAGGTCCGAAGGAATACCGGCTTTACGGAACTCGGCCAGCATCCTGATCGCTACAGCACGTTCCTCCGGGCTGAAAACAGTCAAAAGAATCCTGGTAACCGTACCACCCAGCTTTTCGACCATGTCGAGCTGTTCCATCGCGGCAAACATACGGTCCAGGCCGATGGTCGCGCCTACGGCCGGAAGATCACGCCCGCTGTACAATCCTATCAGCTCATCATAACGGCCGCCACCGCTCAGACTGCCAATATGCGGCTGCTTCGGTAATATCGCTTCCCAGACTGCCCCGGTATAATAATCAAGCCCACGCGCCAACCGTGCTTCAAACTTGACCCGCTCCGGGTTGATCTGCATGGAATCGAGCAAATTCAGTATTGTTTGCAGTCCTTCGATTCCCTGCAAAGCTGCAGGCGAATCGGCCAACTGCGACGTCAACGCTTCCAGGCGTTCCTGGTTATTTCCGGTTGTATTGAATACAGTGTCAAGCTGGTCCAGTGATGCGGTCGAAACACCGATGTTGCCCAGTTCAGTAAAGACCGCTTCTTTGCCAATTTTATCCAGTTTGTCGAGAATCCGGCAGAAATCGGGCATCTTTTCGACAGGCAGCCCGGCGAAGGTGGTCAGCCCCTCAAGGATTTTCCGGTGATTGAGAAGAACAACCGCTTCACGGTCTCCCTCGTTGAATCCCAGTTCATCCAGCATGGCCACAGTCAGCGCGATGATTTCCGCATCGGCAAATCCCTCGTCCGCGCCGATGGTGTCGATGTCACACTGGTAGAATTCACGGAAGCGTCCCTGGCGGATCTGGGGTTTATCCCCACGCCAGACAGGTTGAACCTGGTACCGCTTAAAAGGAAGCGGCCATTCAGGGTGAGAAGCGACCAGACGGGCTAACGGTACGGTAAGATCATAGCGAAGAGCGACACGATCCCCGGGACGATCATTTTTGTAATCCAGCTTATAGAGAAGTTTATCGCCCTCTTCACCGTATTTCCCGGCCAGAACCTCCAGCATCTCAAGTGCAGGAGTCTCCAGGGGGCTGAAACCAAAGGTCTGAAATACACGCTTGATCGTATTGATCAGGCGTTCCCTTGGTATCATCTCGGCAGGGGTAAAATCTCTTGTTCCCTTAAAGGTTCTCGGTTTTATCTTCGCCATGCTTTTTGTCCCGGTCCAATCTGCTGAAAGGTAGGCAATCTGCTTTCCATACGCATGTTCGGATGGAGGCAGGTTGTAACCCTTTTTATGGATTCGGAAGGTAGCTCTCTGGCTTTCGTCTCGTCAAGCGGACAGACTGATTCGCTCCGCAACCGTGCATCTGCGTCTCAAATGCGGTTGTCTGGTGTTTTGGGAAACCTTACTTTCTGGGATAATTTACACCTGATAACGAAAGGAGTTGGTCATGACATGCAATGTTGGTGGTTTTGATCGCATCTTGCGAATCCTTGTTGGGCTTACTGTAATCGTTCTGGGAATCCGCTTTAAAAAGTGGTGGGGAGCCTTTGGCGCGATCCCTCTCCTGACAGGATTTGCTGGTTTCTGCCCGGCGTATGTTTTCAACGGAAAGAGCACCGGGAACGGCGGTCCGCTTTTCAGTTGGAGCCTTTGCAACAGGAGCAAGGGAGACAAATAGCGGAATGGGGAGTATCATGACGGGCTTGTACACATCAAACGTGTCAAAAGACTGTCATTGAAATACAGGAGAAAAAGATGGGCAAGTATACGGAAGTATCCGATTCGACCTTTGACCAGGAAGTGTTACACGCTGACCTTCCGGTACTCGTGGATTTCTGGGCGCCCTGGTGCCACCCGTGCCGCATTGTTGCGCCGGTAGTTGAAGAGATCGCAGAAGATTACAATGGCAAGCTCAAAGTTGCCAAGGTCAATACGGATGACAATCCGAACCGTGCCACTCAACTCGGCATCAGAGGCATTCCTACCCTGATTCTTTTCAAGAACGGGCAGGAAGCTGAGCGTGTAGTGGGTGCAGTACCGAAGCAGCGTTTGGTTGCCATGCTGGAGAAGGTGGTCGACTGAGCGACAGCAACCGTGAACTGGATGCCCCCATCACGTTAGTCGCTCTAAGTGTTATCGTGATGTGGGGCTTTTCTTTTATTGCAATTAAGGTCGGGCTGAGACATGTCTCCCCGGCCCAACTGGTCACACTGCGTTTCCTGCCTGTCCTGCCCATTTTCCTGCCTATCGCTGTAGTTACACTGACGCGGCTATGGAATAACCCGGCTTTTTTGCATCCCTGGCGTGATTTCAGCATGCTGCTGCTGATGGGGCTGGTTGGCACCCTTGGCTACAACTTCGCATTGAATACGGGGCAAAGCCTGATCCCGGCTTCACTGGCGGCGTTGGTGATTGCGTTGAACCCAACCTCAATCGCACTGGTCGCAGCCTTGTCCCTGAAAGAAATCCCGCCGCTGCGTACCTGGATCGGCCTGGTTATCGGCTTGAGCGGGATTGCAATCGTGGTCCTGGGACGTAACAGCGCCCCGGAACTGCGCATGAGCACCCTGCTTGGCGTGCTGATCACCCTCGGAGCGCCTCTGTCATGGGGTATCTTCACCACCGGCCTGCGTCATTATTCCCAACGGCTCGGAGCTGCGCAGACAACTGCAACCTCCATGACCCTCGGTTCATTACCACTGCTGTTCACCATTAACAGCGACCTGGTCACCGAGGTCACTCATTCCCCGATAGACCTGACAGTGGCGTTTCTCTTCCTTGCGATTGGCTGTACGGTTTACGGTTTCACCTTGTGGGCATGGGTTTTGAAACGTCTGCCTGCGGCGAAAGCGGGCTCGTTTATCTACCTGGTTCCGATTGTTGCCGCGTTTGGCGCGTGGTGGCTGGTCGATGAACCGGTAGACCTACCGCTGATCGGTGGGACTGCGATTGTGCTGGTCGGCGTCGCCACAGCAACCGGCCTGTTGGCGAGGTGGTTGAAGCGGTTGAGGAAGTGAACCATCCTCCGCATGATCAACCCCGGCAGCGATTACCTGGTCAGTTTAATAAATACATAACAAACAACAAGTGGACTAACTTCTTAAAATAATTTAAAATAGACCAACGCCGGGCAACCGCCTTCGCAAGCTACGGCGTGTTTCTAGCCGGCGGGGCCAAAAAGGGAAATCGGGACTGCTACACTTTTCTGCAAGAGACAATATTTGAACACAAGGTTAATGATGGGTCGTACAGATGAATACCGACCTTAAAATGTAAACAAATAGTAGAAAAGATAGTTATCCCAGGATTTTCCGGCTGATCTCGTAATAAAGCTGGCGAAAAATCTGGGGTTCCTCACAAGAATTTGTGCATCCGGGCAAAGTTGTGGCAGGTCTTGACGCGACATTCCGTTTTCGGCTTTCGCAATATATTTCTGAATGCACATGATACTGAAACCACCTCTCGTCCTGTTATTGTCGCGTTGTGACCTGCCACCGGTATCAGCGCTCTCGCTGTCGTCAGGTCACAATGTGATGCCTGATGACGATCTATCATGCGAAATAGCAGCTGTGAAGTCGGACAGGTGTCTGAAATTGCGGAGAAGAACAAGAAAAAGGCATCACGTCAAGACCTGACGAAATGTGCTCGTCGATAATATGCACAAATTCTTGTGAGCAGCCCAATCTGGTACAGCTACCTTTTCGGAAACTCTTGATTCAAAGCCCTGATTTGATAAAGATGAAAAGGTAGAAGTCCCATTTTTCTCCGCTACTCGGTTTTCAATCCTTCCAGCACTTGAACAGCGTTGGTATTATCCGGGTTCAACTCCAGGGATTTGTTGTAGTGCTCCACGGCATTCGTTGTATCCCCCATGATCAGCTCAACTTCGCCAAGGCAATCCCACGCATTCCAGTAATCGGGATATTCATCGGCAAGGATGCGGAATACACGGTGGCTGGCCTCGACATGTTCACGTTGCAGCAGCTTATAGCCAAGGATTACCAGGTCATTGGATGACGTTTCGATGGGAGAGTTCTCTTCCGCGAAGGTTTTGCGAATAACTCGTTCCATGTGATCCGGCCCGGTCTGCATGAACGCTTCTGTCGCCAGCTCATGGATGGTTGTCGGCTTCTGTTCTCCCCATAAATCAAGCTGATCCGCCTGTCCCAGACCGAGATGCACCTGTCGAATCCAGAATTCCTGATCGATGAACCCGGAAGCGTAATCGTCCCATTCAGCCAGAATACCGCTCTTTTCAATCTGCTGGTAGGTCTCCGCACGATCCAAACTCAGCTTGAGCAACCCGACATTTTTCTCCAACTGCATATGGTAGGCGACAAGATCCTCGCAGCTACAAGGTACCCCATGCCCGCAAACAACGGTCGCCCCGGGATCAAAATCGTCCGCCATACGAAGAATATTCGCCATATAAGTAATGAAAACACCGCCATAGCTGTAATCGACATAAGGATACTTGAACGGAAACGCCAGGTCACCCACGGCAACCAGGTTCGCGTCGGTAAAATGAACGATCAGGTCGCTGGTTGTGTGAGCATTCGGCACATATTCAATACGTATCCGCTCATCATTGAACATCACTTCCAGGGTATCCTCCACCAGGACCACATTGCCTTGAATCCGTGGTAACGCTTCCAGGCTGAAGAAAACATCCATCAGGGCGTTCTGATGCGCAAGTATCACAGCATCCGGCCCCAATACCGGCAGACCGCCAACATGGTCGCCATGGCCATGAGTCAGGATCACGATCCGTACCGGCTGATCCGTGATGCTCTCGAGAGCGTGCTGCACACGTTCCGCCAGGTTCGGCAATCCCGTATCCACCAGAAGCACGCCATCCGGGGCGGTGACCGCGAGAATGTTATAAGTGTTGCCCTCCTCCACATGCAAAAGATAGTGATCCTCTGCGAGCGGGATTATACGGACCCCATCGACAAGTGCAGGATCGTTGGCAGCAGATGTGGAATCTTGAGAATAAGCGAAGGAAGCAAGTGCGAGACATAACAGAAGGGCTGCAACAATACGAGCATATTCCATGAGACCTCCCCAGTAGGTGTGCAAACAAGATACCCCTGAATGCAGGGTGGGTCCATGAGAGCTGCATCACATTTTCACTACGCCAGAATCTCGAAGTTTTGTATTCCTTTACAATTCTTCTTACCATGCCAGAGGTAAAAGTTTTTATGTTTTACATAAAAAAATCCTTGACTTTCGTAAAAACACGAGCTATCTTGAACCATGGCTATCGAGGTAAAACTGGACCTGATCCTGGTCCAACGGAAGATGACCCTGACTGAATTGTCCGAGCGTGTCGGCATATCGGTGACCAACCTGTCGTTGTTGAAGACAGGACGGGTCAAGGGCATCCGTTTCAGCACCCTGGAAGGGATTTGCCGTGAGCTGGAGTGTCAGCCGGGCGACCTCCTGGAATACGTGCCTGATTTTGTCTGAGTGATCAGTCAGAACGAGGGGGAACCATCATGTCCGAGCCACAAGGAACAGATGGAGGAGGAAAAACTATGCATGCTGCACAATACGAGAAAGCCGGGTGGGCGACCATTATTTCTGTGATCCTGACAGCAGTGTTTACCGGGTTAAGAGTGTTTGCCAACCTTGCCGGGATGCAGGAAAGCATGTTCCTCCTTCCTCTCCTGCTGTTACTTGCCATTGCCCAGGTTTGGTGTACGATATATGGCATCCTCTGGTTCAAGCGTATGTTACATGATCTGTTTGATTT
Source organism: bacterium (assembly GCA_963669175.1). Classification (GTDB taxonomy): domain Bacteria; phylum Electryoneota; class Electryoneia; order Electryoneales; family Electryoneaceae. Next base: position 1,482,481 of record OY769902.1, on the reverse strand, counting down.
CCATGATGTGGATGTCCTGATTACAGCGATCATTGTCATGTTTGTTGCCGCAAGCGTATTCGGCATCGTCATGGCCGGGGTACAGACTGTAGTTGATTTTGATCATCTGTCAAAGAAGGAAGCGATCAGCTTTATGCTTCCCATCCTTGCTATCCTGTTCATGTTGGTAATCCCTGCCGGTGTTTTGAGTATCATGTTTGGCGTACGTCTTCTGCGCATTCCTGACGAGTTGAACGGATACAAAAAAGTGATGGCTTATACTACGATTGTCGGAGCCAGCCTGATGTGTACGGTTATACTCGCGCCGTTGGGTGGGTTGGTCATAATGGTGGCTGATATTTTCCAGGCCCTGATCCTGTTCCAGGCCGGAAAACAGGAGATTGAACTGGAGTTTGTGTAGGGACATAAACATTTTTCAGAATTTGGTTCATTCTTCTGCATTCACAGACGTGTGGCCCGGTGTGCTTGCACCCGGGCTTTGTAATGCCTTTCAGAATGATCTGCTTACAACCGCCCGGGTGCAAGCACACCGGGCCACACACCTTGAGTTGTAGTATTCTCGCAAACGATTCCTCAATAACGATTCCTCAATGAACAGGATGATAGCGGTATTCAGGTGAGGATATTCAAGCCATCAGTACGGCACGATGAATCTAGTGGACCATTGCCTGACTGCTCCGCATCCTTTTTCCGCATCCAGTTTAGAGATACCTCACCTTGTCCATCCCCCCGGCTGAGCTTATCTTTTCTTTCCGGAGTTCGCGGCTTTGAAGAACAGGATACAACCTATATTGGACCTGATTCATCCCGCTGTTGCGGGATATCGCGCACCACACGTGCGCAGATAAAGATTGCTTCATCCATCCAACCTCGGGGAGCAACGTATGGCTGCCACTCAAGACGTGTTCGGAGCAAAATCCCAACTCACCATTCCAGAAGGAACCGTAACCTACTATCGTCTCGACGCGCTGGAAGAGAAAGGCGTCGGTAAAATCGCGCGATTGCCCTATTCTATTCGTGTGCTGCTTGAGGCGTTGTTGCGGAATGTGGATAATTACATCGTAACGGAGGATCATGTCAAACTGCTGGCCAACTGGAGCGCCAAGGGCGACCAGCACGATGAGATCCCCTTCATGCCCGCACGGGTGATTCTGCAGGACTTCACCGGCGTTCCGGCTGTCGTGGACCTCGCGGCCCTGCGTAGCGCAATGGACCGTCTCGGCGGTGATCCTAAAAATATCAACCCGCAGGTTCCGGTTGACCTGGTTATCGACCACTCGGTTCAGGTAGACTTCTTCGGTTCCCCGGAAGCGTTGAAGAAGAACGCGGAAAAGGAGTTTGAACGCAACCGCGAACGCTATGAGTTCCTGCGTTGGGGTGGCCAGGCGTTTGATAATTTCCGTGCCGTACCACCGGCAACAGGCATTGTACATCAGGTAAACCTGGAATACCTGGCCAAGGGCGTTTTTGTGCGTGAGATCGACGGCGAAAAAGTCATGGTTCCGGATTCCCTGGTCGGCACTGACAGCCATTCCACCATGATCAACGGCCTCGGCGTGTTGGGCTGGGGTGTTGGCGGAATTGAAGCGGAAGCGGTTATGCTGGGCCAGCCGATTTACATGCTTACCCCGGATGTGGTCGGCATGCGCTTGATCGGACGTCTGCCCGACGGCGCCACAGCCACCGACATGACCCTGACCGCCACCCAGATGCTGCGCCAGCATGGCGTGGTCGGAAAGTTCGTCGAATACTTCGGGCCCGGATACGCAACGATGACACTGGCGGACCGTGCCACCCTCGCAAACATGGCCCCGGAATACGGCGCGACCATGGGCTTCTGCCCGATGGATGAGAAGACATTTGATTATATGCGCTTCAGTGGGCGTGACGAAGAGGAAGTCGCGCGTCTGGAACAATACGTAAAGGCCAACTGGCTCTACTTCAACCCCTCCCTGCCGGAACCGGAATACACGGCTGTTCTCGAGCTGGATCTGAGTACCGTACAACCCAGCCTCGCCGGGCCAAAACGTCCAGCCGACCGGATCACCCTTGCCGATATGCAGAAGCAGTTCAACATCGACAAAACCAAACCGGCAAAGGAAATGGGCTTCGAGTATCCCTCTGAGAAGCTGAACAACACCGGACGATACAAGAAGGGCGATATCGAGCTGGACATGAAGCACGGCGATGTGGTCATTGCCGCGATCACCAGTTGTACCAACACGTCTAACCCCAGCGTACTGATCGGCGCGGGGCTGGTTGCACGGAAGGCTGTGGCGAAGGGCTTGACGGTTAAACCATACGTGAAAACCTCCCTCGCTCCCGGCAGCCAGGTTGTCACTGAGTACCTGGAAAAGTCCAAATTGATCGGTGACCTGGAGAAGCTCGGTTTCCATGTGGTAGGGTATGGTTGCACGACCTGCATCGGTAACAGTGGTCCGCTGCCGGATGAAGTAGTCGCGGCCATCCAGGATGGCGACCTGATCGCGACCAGCGTACTTTCCGGAAACCGGAACTTCGAAGGACGTGTCAGTCCGCATACAAAAGGTAATTACCTTGCCAGCCCGCCGTTGGTTGTGGCGTACGCCCTGGCCGGCACTGTCGATATTGACCTGGTCAACGATCCCATCGGTCAAGATCCGCAAGGCAACAAGGTGTTTCTCAAGGATATCTGGCCGACCAACGCAGAGATCAACCAGGCGATTAACGATTTCCTCGATCCGGACATGTTCCGCGAACGCTACGGAAACGTCTGGGACGGCAACGAGATGTGGAACCGGATCGAAGTCACCGGTGGCGATATCTACGCATGGGATGCAGAATCCACCTACATCCAGGAACCGCCGTTCTTCGTCGGCATGACCAAGAACGTACCGGATATCGCGGACATCGAGAACGCTCGTTGCATGGCCTTGCTCGGCGATACCATTACGACCGACCATATCAGCCCGGCAGGTGTTATCAGCAAAAACAGCCCGGCCGCAAAATACCTGGTTGAAAATGGCGTTGAACCGGTACAGTTCAACAGCTACGGCAGCCGTAGAGGGAATGACCGTGTCATGGTACGCGGAACCTTTGCCAATATTCGCTTGCGCAACTTGCTGGCACCCGGTACGGAAGGCGGCTACACACGTCACCAGCCCACCGACGAAGAGATGAGTATCTATGACGCGGCAATGAAGTACAAGGAAGAAGCTGTGCCGCTGGTCGTTTTCGCCGGAAAAGAATATGGCACCGGTTCATCACGTGACTGGGCAGCCAAGGGTACTTTCCTGCTGGGCATTCGTGCTGTCGTTGCGGAATCGTTCGAACGTATCCACCGTTCCAACCTGGTCTTCATGGGTGTGCTGCCCCTGCAGTTCAAACCGGGCGACAGCTATGAGAAGTACGGCATCACCGGCAAGGAAGTTTATGCGGTGCGTGGCTTGTCCAACGACCTCAAACCACTGCAGGAAGTCGAACTGGTCGTGATCAAGGCGGACGGCTCCGAAGTGGTCATCCCGGTGATCGCACGTGTCGATACGCCGGTCGAAGTGGAGTACTACCGGAACGGTGGCATTCTGCATACGGTGCTGCGGAAACTAATGTAAGACTCTGATCTTGCAGTTTATTTCTCGTCACTCAATCAGTAAGTTGATTGGGTGACGTTTTTTTTTGCTTAACAAAGTAGCAGGACGATGTATATAAAACTGGCAACATTATATTCAATAGATGAGGATTACGAGCATATTTCAGAGCCAATATTTTGAAATTACTAATGCTATGTTATTTTTTGAGTTGCGATGCTTTCTGTTGCAGCGTTGATGAGCTGTTGTTGTTATATTGATTGCCAAGGTAAATTCCAGACCTATTGCGATAGATGTGGTAATTGTGGGGAGAATATAAGCCATGACAGAAAGAACCACGGCGCCTGTTTCAATTCATCCGGAAGCATCATCGTTGGATCAGCTTCATGATTTGCTGGATCTCTCTGCCGATTACTCCTATGTGTGTAAGGTTGAGGATACGGGAATTTTAAAGCTTGAATGGGCATCGCAGAATTTTCTCGAGCTGATCGGCTATAAAAAAAATGACAATGTATTTGACCTTTTGGAAGCCCTGGTTCATCCTGAAGAACGATTCGTGATTCAGCATCACCAGGATGAACTGAGAAGCGGAAACATTGCCACTGCCTCCTTCCGTATACGCAAACCTGATGGTTCCTATATCTGCGTTGAAGACCGCGTTAAACCATACCTTGACAAGAATGGGAAGCTGTATCGTGTCGCTGGCATCTCACGTGATATCACAGCACAGCGAAACGCGCTGGTAAACCAGAGAAAATCTGAACAACGCTTCAACGAAGTCCTGTCCTCTTCTCCCCAGATCATATTCCGTTTTAACCTGACAACCAACTGTTTTGATTATGTTTCCGACTCTGTTCAACATGTCCTTGGCACCAGCTTGGAAGAAGCGCATTCCTTTACAGTTACAGATATTCTGAATAAAGTGCATCCAGATGACCGTGACCAGATCATTAGCATCGTAGATGCAGCGCATGATCAAAACAGAAAAGAAATCCATTTTGACCTTCGTTGGCAATGTCCAGGCGGAAACTACCAATGGTTGAGTATCTGGTCTGCGATACTGGCCGACGAATCTGGTAAGAATGAAGCGGTAGTTGGAGTTATTCTCGATATCACAAAACGCAAAGAAACAGAACAAGCCTTGAAAGAGAGTGAAGAGCTGCATCGCAATATTGTTGAGAACGCCAATGATATCATATGCATCAACGACACAGAAGGCCGCTTCATCTCGATCAGCCCTGCTTTCCAGCGGTTAACCTCTTTCCTTCCGGAAGAATGGATCGGAAAAAAGTGGGTGCCGCTTATCTATGCGCCAGACCGGGAGCTTGTTCAAGAGAAGATCACTAACTGCCTGAATGGTATAACAAGTGAACCTTTTGAGTTTCGACTCATGACACTATATGGCGAGCTGATAAGCCTTGAATCCATTATGCAGCCATTGATCTTTGACAAGAAAATACGTGGCATTGTCAGTATTAACCGAGATGTCACAGAAGCAGCAAAAATGACGAAGCGTCTCGAGAGAAGTCAGAAGCGATACTCATTGGCCGCTGAAGCAGGAAAAACAGGCATTTGGGAAGTCAACCTGGGAACGAGCGAGTTCTATATTGATGATCAATCGTGTAAGCTGGTTAGTTTCAATGTGCCGAACAATTATATAGATTTCAAAGATTTAAAAAGATATATCTTCAAGAAAGACCGGAAATCTGTCCTTCTACAGATGAGGCAGTTTGAGGATAAACGTATCATCGAAATCAACCTGGAATTTAGAATTAAGGACGGCACTGCTGAACCCAAGTGGGTATTGTTGCGCGGTCGTAAAATCCCTGAAGAAAATACAGGGAGACGGCTTGTCGCAGGGACTATCACGGATATTACTGAACGGAAGAAAGCTGAATTAATGCAACTGGAAAGTGAATCACTGAGCAGAAAATTCATTGAGATGACCTCTGAAGGCATCATGATGGCCGATGAAACAGGCAACATTATCGAGTGGAACGATGCACAGGAACGAGTTTCCGGAGTTAAACGGTCAGATGTACTTGGAAAAAAACTTTGGGACATTCAGGATATTTCAGCCAAATTCAGAACAGAGAAAAATTCCGATTGGCTGGAAGAGCACAAGGTCAAGTTGAAAAGACTTCTTGTTACAGGAACTGGCGACCTGCTGACCCCTGCGCTGGAAGGACAAATCATTCACAAAGACGGCAGCATCAAAACTTTAATGCAATCCACATTTTCTATAAAAACAGATAAAGGCTATGTATTGGGAGTGTTGACCCGTGATATAACTGAACGTGTTAAGATGGAGAAAAAATTACGGGAGAGTGAAGAAAAATACCGTTTGTTGGTCGAAAACATGACAGACATAATTATATCGCTGGATAATAAGGGACTTATCCGATTTGCCAGTCCTTCCTATATTTCTACCGTTGGTGGAAATGCCGAGAAAGCTATCGGCTCCAGGTTTGAGTCCATTATTTATACGGAAGACCGTGGCAGGTTTTTAGAAGCTTTTCAGCAGGTTGTATCAGGAACACAGTCTGTTACGTTTGAAATCAGAGTTCTTTCACAAAGCGAATGGATCTGGATGTCATGGAATTTAACCAGCATTGTTATCGCTGACCAGGTTGTCAATATTCTTGGGGTAGGACGAGACACCACATTGCAGAAAAAGGCAGAAATCGCCTTGATTAACGCAAAACAAAAAGCAGAAGATGCGAATAAAGCAAAAGAGATATTCCTGTCAAACACAACCCATGAATTGCGAACACCTCTTACCGCGATCATAGGGTTGTCAGAACTCATTCTTGACAATAATGTGAGTAGTGAAATCAGGAATATGGTACAACAAACAATCTCTGAATCAGAAAATCTTCTTGTGATTATAAATGATATTTTAGATCACATCCAACTGAAAGAAGGAAGTATACGATTAAACTACAAAACGATATCCATGAAACGATTGTTCGCGGGGTTGAACCTTGTCTTAACTCCACAATTCAAGAAGAACAAGCTCGAATTTATCTGTATTACAGACAACAATGTTCCGGAATGGGTTGTTGGCGATCCTGTCCGTATCAAGCAGATATTGTACAATTTGATCTGGAATGGCATGAAGTTCACCAAAACAGGATCAGTCACCTTGCATGTTCAGGCGAAAAAGATAAGCAAACGCAAAGCTACACTGAAAATGTCTGTCACCGACACTGGAATTGGCATCCCGAAGGATAAAATTCAAGATGTGTTTGAAAGTTTTTTCCAGGTTGAAGGAAGCAGGACACGGATACATGGCGGCACGGGGCTTGGTTTGACAATCGCCAAATCCCTGGTTGAGAAGATGGGTGGTGAAATGGGCCTGGAAAGTGAAATCGGAAAAGGAAGTACTTTCTGGTTCACTATGCCCCTGGATTTACCTGACAGCGCAGAGATTCTCAGATTGGAAGATGAGTCTGACCAGGTAGGAAAGAAAACTCGGAAAAAACGGAGTGATGCTTTCAGTATCCTTCTTGTTGAGGACTATCGTCCCAATCAGCAAATCCTGATGACCCACCTGATGGCCGCCGGATACAAAGTTGATGTGGCCGAAACCGGAAAGCAGGCTGTCGATACAGCAAAAGAAACAAAGTATGATATCATTCTGATGGACGTCATGATGCCGGAAATGGATGGCCTTGAAGCGACCAACCTGATTCGTACTACGACGAATATCAACCAGCGAACGCCTATTCTTGCACTGACCGCAACGACATATCTCGAAGAACTTGACAAGTGCATGACAATTGGCATGAATGATGTTGTGCCTAAACCTATCAGCCGTGACACCCTGGTCAAAACGATTGAGAAATGGACCAATGGACACGCCGCTTCTAAAGAAAAACATGCTCCGAATATCAAAAACGCGGCCAAGCTTACCTATTCAACATTCAGCATTCAAGAACTGGAAAAGGATTTTCAAGAGGGCTATCTGAATCTGTTACAAATCCAGTCCGAGCAACTGGAACAGCAGATGGAACGAATGATCGAGGCGTTTAAGAACAGGGATCTGGCTGTATTGCGCACTGAAGTGCATGGGATCAAAAGTTCTGCCGCGTTTTTACAGTTGCGACGCCTTGCCGCCATTGCAAAGAAAATCTCTGATCAATGCTATCGACATGACACTGCTGGTCTGGACACCCTGATCGAGGAACTTCAAGATGAAACGAATCTGTTTAAAAACGACCTGAGATCCTTAGAACAGTTTTTACAGACAGACGAGTGACTTGGAAGAAAAACACCCTCCCGGCTTTCCCGGGAGGGTGTATAGAAATATCCATCTGTCAGGCAGGAGCAGCCTAATTCTCCTGCATGATGTGGTCGTCGTACTCAAGCTCGAAGCGCAGTTTATGCTTTGCTTCTTCCTGGGCTAATTCCAGGAACAAGACCTGCACTTCCGGATCATCCACACGTTCGGCCAGGATCATGTAAAGCTTGAAAGCAGCCTTTTCACGTTTCATGGCAAGAACGATCGCTTTGTTATAAGTCAGCTCTTCATTCGGGTTCACGTCGGCCAGGTAATCCGCAATCTTCAGATCCAGAATCTTTTCTCTTGCAGAGGTCAGGTTTTCTCCTTTCTGCACATTCTGCAACTTCGCCTTGTGAGCCTTTTCTTCACGTGCAAATGAAGTAAACACATCTTTCATCTGCTGGTTGTCGGATTTATCCGCCATGTCCATGTAAAACTGAGCGGCCTCTTCTTCGCGTTCTATCGCAAAAGCCAGGACATCATCCAAGGTTTCAAACGCCTGCATCAATCGTTCTCCCTGTGACTTTCTGGTTGGCTCCGATGGATCGAATCATATAAATCGATCCACCAGTTGTTGGAGAATAGCCAATCAACGCTTGTCAAGCAAGCGCTGATAGACCTCCGCGTGTTCCGGATCCATGGCTGCAATCCGGCTCAACGAAGAAAACTCCTGGTACTCCGCAAGGGCATTCGCAAAATTGTAATGATTCAAGTTGAAGAAACGCTCCCGTTCCTCTTCCGGAACACGATCCAATTGTTTGATCGCATAGAGCAGATACTGCTTGGCATTTTCACGGTCCCGTTCCTCATAATAGAGCCATTCACCGGTATAATACAGAAAATTCACATAACGGTAATGCTGGTTTTCCGGGGCGATATAATCTTCCACCAGTTTTTCTCTTTTATCCCACCCGTTAAAGAAATGGCTGGAAAAGCGAGCGTTACGTGCAATCTGCCTGGCTTCTTCGAAATGGGTCTGACCGCCGAATTTCTTCACCTTGTCATACTCGTGGCCAAGAATCATTTGCATGTAGAAATCAAGCATACTGCGGAAAGAATCGAACTGGTTGCTGTAATTTAGCTGGAATCCGGTGTCCAGTTTAAAATCCCAGCGTTTGTCATTGTATACGGCGTCATTACGGTTTGAAATCACAAAGCGTGCCGTGTACCGGTCCTCGTAACTGACCGGTTGCACCTTTTCAAAGAATACTTCGATATCAACGTAGTAGTCGTAATCATATTCGTCCGGCCCCCAGTCAGTCTGGTTCAAGTAATTTTCAATCACCCGGTCCAGACCCATCAGCTTATTCTGGTTTTCCTGGGGCAGACGTTCCAGGTTCGCCGTAACCGCAGCATTCACACGCTGCGCTTCCACGCGTGAGAAACAGGCGAATGAGAAGAGGATGGCCAGTACTATGGCTGGAAAAGTGTTTTTAAGCATGTCTTTTTCCGACAGGTCTCTTGTTTGTAAAGATACGCATAATGGCGACATCAGTTCCCTGTATTGCGTGTAGTATATAGCCTGAGCGGAAAGAATCCGAGAGTGATGGAGACAGAGTTTATCAATTATGAAGTTTACGTTTCAGGTTGTTGTCTTAATCTTCACTTTCTATATTCATTTAAACCCCAAATGCGGAGGATTTTCCATGGAGTTGCGTGAAATTCTGGACAAACAGGGCTGGTTATCCGGTATCAACGAAGAAGAGACAGAACAATTGATGGCTTTAGCCCAACTCCAGAAATACAAGGGCGGTGATATTATTATCCCGGAGATGACCCGGTCACGTGACCTGTATTTCCTGAGCAAGGGCGCCGTTTCAGTCAGCATGCTCATGCCGTTCGAAGGCCGACGACAAGAAGTCATTGACACTGTCCACGCAGGCGATATTATCGGTGAGGTCTCCTTTGTTGATGGTTCGCCCCGGAGCGCAACAGTCAAGGCGGAAGAAGAATCGGAATTGTATTTCTATCCCTTTGCAGAATTGAATGCTTTTCTGGAAGAACAACCACGGGTAGGTTATCACCTGATGAAAGCCTTGGCGAAAACGATTTCCGCCAAGATGCGGCAAGCCAACCTGGCATGGCGCAATCTCATGATGTGGTAAATACATCTGTTTTCAAAATACAAAACGCCCACCAGACGGTGGGCGATTTTTTTTTTCGGAATAATCCTTCAGATCAGGAGGCTGTCTTACGCCAGCGTTCCAGCTTTTTGAAACAATCTTTCGCTGCCTCGAGAAGATCTTCAACCTTAAAAGGCTTGAGGAAATAGTCATCAAAGCCCGCATCGCGAGCCTCGACAATTTGAAACACTGAGGCATACCCCGTAATGGCAACCAGCATCGACGTCGGGTTCTCACGACGCACTCGGCGGCATAATTCTATCCCGTTCATCTCTGGAAGCTGCAAATCAATAATCTGAAGTGGATAAAGCTCCTGGTTGAGAATCTCCAGGGCGTCTTCAGCGGAAGCTGCTGTTTTTACTTCATAACCCGCACGGGTAAAAGCCTTGGTCAGGATATCACGAATACCTTCTTCGTCGTCTACAACCAGAATACGTTTCCACATAATGTCGTCCCTTTCCAATACAATTTTTTTACTCTTATAAAAGTAAATGCAAAAGCTGAATAGAAGTCAAGTAGAATCTAGACTCTGAAAGAGTAGTAAACTTTGCTAACACTGTGGAGCATACGTGCCAATTCCCTGAATTTACTATATTCTTTCATGGTAAAGATATCCGGAAATACCGGTCCCGTGAACGGACCATCTGAAACGCCTGCACTCTCCCTGAAGGACAAGCTTGATCTGTTGCCACAGGACTCAGGGTGCTACCTGTTCAAGGATGAACGGGGAAAAATCATTTATGTGGGTAAGGCGAAGGTTCTGCGAAACCGGGTGAGAAGTTACTTCACCGGCGGTTCAGATGGACGCTACCAGTATGAAAAACTGATCGCACGCATCCGTGACCTGGAGATCATTGTCACGGCCGACGAGGTGGAAGCGCTTGTCCTGGAAGCCAACCTGATACAGCGACACCGGCCACGCTTCAACATTGATGTCCGCCATGATCGATCCTACCCCTACCTGAAAGTGACCACAGAACCGTTTCCTCGGGTCTTCCTGACACGCTTTCCCGAGGGGAAAGGCGCCAAATATTACGGCCCCCTGACCGATGTGACACGGGTGCGCGATACGCTAAACGCTCTGCGACAAGCCTGCAAGATCAGAACCTGCAACCTGAAAATTACCAGCAACAGCATCAAAAACAGGAAACATAAAATCTGCCTGGAATACCATATCGGTAACTGTGACGGTCCCTGCGAGGGGCTTGTTGAGAAGGACGAATATCTCGAGGGATTGGATAAACTGGTCAAGACTCTGCACGGCAAAGGCGAGGAGTTGATCGAGTGGCTTGAAGCGCACATGAAGGCGCTCTCAAAAGAGATGAAATACGAGGAAGCCGCGCGTGTGCGTGATCAGCTCATCTCAGCGCAAAAACTGGCAACCAAACAGCAAAAACTTACCGCTGATCTGAATGACCGTGACGTGTTCGGCTTTGCCCGTGAGGACAATGACGGCTGCATCGCTATCCTGCGCATCCGTAATGGCCGTCTGGTGGGACGTGAGCATTCTACCCTGACACGTCTGGAAGGAATTTCCGGGCACGAAATCCTGTCGCGATACCTGACCGAGTATTACATGCCGGAAATGCGTGTGATTCCCAAACAGATTCTGTTGCCGGTTTCATTGCCCGCTGAAGTGCGTGAACCTGTCTATACCTTCCTGAGAAGAAAGCGTGATGGAGCTGTGGAAATGCGCAAGCCGGAACGCGGTGATTACACGCGCCTGATCTCACTAGCCAATCGTAATGCTTCCATGCTGTTGCAGGAATTCCGGCTGGCGAAGGAGAAACGCGACCGTCTACCCCAAAGCCTGCAAAGCTTGCAGGCAGTCCTGGATCTGCCTGACCCGCCAATGGTCATCGAGTGCTTTGACAATTCGAATCTGTTCGGCACACATCCGGTCGCATCCATGGTGCAGTTCAAAAATGCCCGTCCAATGAAAAGAGAATACCGCCACTACCGGATTAAAACTGTGGTCGGTATTGATGATTTTGCCTCCATGCGTGAGGTCGTGGGCCGACGATACAAACGGTTGCGTGCTGAAGAGAAAGACATGCCGGACCTTGTGCTGATCGACGGCGGCATTGGCCAGGTCAACGCCTCACGTGAGGTACTGGACCGCATGAACCTCCGGCATCTTCCGCTGGTTGGCCTGGCAAAACGGTTCGAGGAAATCGTGCTTCCGGGTGATCGGGACAACGTCATCACGCTGCCGAAATCCTCATCTGCATTAAAACTACTCATGCAAATCCGTGATGAAGCGCATCGTTTTGCTATTACCTTCCATCGACGCCTGCGTTCGCAAACCGTAGCAACCTCCCTGGTGACCCTGCCGGGAATCGGTGAAGCCAAGGCAAAGGCGCTGTTGAAACACTTCGGCTCGCTCAAGCGTTTAAAAGAGGCCACCCCGAAACAGATAGCCGAAGTACCGGGGTTCTCCGAGGAAAGTGGCAAAAAGCTGTTGGAAATCCTGCATGGGTCTGAATAGATGACGTTCACCGCAAACGGAAAATGCTTCATTCTCGCTTTCTTCATCCTTCTCTTCTTCCCCATTACTCTCCTGGGGAAGATCAAAGACAGGTATGAAACTGAAATCCCTCGTCAGGGGGCGAACGACTATGAGAAGACTCACACTACGTGGGTGTATCCGACCAAACGTCATTCCATCGTGATCCAGGGACGACAGTCCCAGCTCACCATGCTTACCCTCGGGCGCGCAAAATTCAGCAACCCGCAGGGGCTTTCCGCGACCAGCCTTGGTTACGAAGAAGACAGCAACAAGCGCGGACGTCTGATCAACATGACCGTGTACGGCTGCAACACCGGGATGGACGCGCTGATTTACAACCGCTCCATGACCAGCATCGGGATGTATGGCGTGGGTTTGACGGGTGAAGAGGCGCTGGATACACCGTGGGATATCACCAGCCTGCCCAACGGTCTCGTGTTCGTCACTGACAGCGGAAACCGCAGGGTTGTCAAGCTGAGAAATATCGATGCAGACCTGGTGTACCAGGCTTCGTTCGGACAGGATTCGACGGTTGGACTGGTGAATCCCCGTGGGATCGATGTAACCCATGACGGCTTGTTGTTCGTTGCCGATGCAGGGTCAGGACGTGTGCTCGAATTCGATACTTCCGGCGTTCTTTTGCAGGAATTCCCCGGATTCGACCACCCTTCCGCTCTTGCTGCTATTAGTGAAGCTGATCCCTGCTTTGACCGGACATCGTTCACCCGTCCCAAAGCCTACTTCGTGGTTTGTGATTCAGGCGGGAAGCGCTTGCAGAAATTTACTTTTGAGGGTGATCTGCTGGCTTCTGGAACCCTGCCTGATTCGCTGGGACCAACGGCTTACATCAGCCATATCGAACTGGACCGTCATCATTGTGTAGCGGCATCGGACAGTGCGAACAACCGTCTGCTGAAGTTTGATCCGGATTTAAACCTCTTGACCGTCTGGGGTGAGAAGGGCAATGACCGTGGCCAATTCACCGGCCCCACCGGGGTCGGGATATGGCGTAGGCGGGGACGTACGTTCGTTGCTGAACAAATCGGGGCGCAGTACCTGTGGGTCGGCACGGATGTGCGTGGCAAGCCCCAGGTTATTTACCGGCCGGACATGAATGCGCTCGAAGTGAATATGGTGCTCACGGAAAAAGCACGGGTCCAATTTGAAATACAGGATGAGAAGGGCGATATCGTTCATATCAGCGAGGTGATTCGTGATGCCGGCATGGCCAGTACGATTATGCCCCTGGTTCACGGCTCCCGTAATCGCCACCTGCAGGAATTCATCTCGACTCCCGGTGACTACGCCACCGTTCTGCCCGCCGGTGAGTACACGCTGATCATACGCTTGCGGCCCCTGTATTCATCCTACCGCTATTTCCAGAAAATCCTGACTGAATCCTTCACTATCCCCGAGCGACTCGGTCCGGGCACACCCCCGGGGCAACTGAATTCAGGTTCTGTGAACAGGTAAAATCTCTATTGATAAAAAGCCTTGATGCTTGTTAACCGTTTCCTCAGAATATTGGGAAGACATAACGAAAAGATTGTATTCTATTGGCCCCGAGCGGCTTGTCCGGCGGGGTCTATTTTAATTGATATTAATAAGTTAGTCCTTATTTTTTTTTGTATATACTATTGGGCAACCACTGAGTGATTGAAATCTGGACGCTTCCTTTTGCAGGGGCGTGCCAAACTGACGGTATGGTCCTATGTTGTGTTCGGTAATCCCTGCGGAGTGGATATGAAAGCGAAAAATGGGACCGTTACCTTTTCGCAATAGGTCTTTCCAAAACCAATTTTTCAATAAAAGCAAAACATGGTCAACTATCCCTGGTCTATTCACAAGCGAAAAGAGTGGCAGTCCCCATTTTCCCAGCTATTACTTGATATGCACCGCCTTCAACATGTACAGCTCGTTTCCTTTGGCGCGCATCAATTCCACACGGAAGAAATAGACTCCACTGGCGAGCGTGGTAAAATCCAGTCCCTGACGATCCAGGTGCAGACGATGTTCGCCGCCGCACAGGCTCTCCCACTGGTAACGTCCAACCCTCTGCCCAAGAATGTTGAACACATGCACCTGCACATCCGCCATGTCGGAAAGGTTGATCTTCAAGGTGGTGGTGCCGTTAAACGGATTGGGATACAACGGGCAGACATCATCTTCGGTTGGCAACGGCCGTAAGTCTTCCACTTGTACCCAGTCCGGATCGTAGGGAATCGCGCCGATGTCCGCACGAGTGCCGTCAGGATCATACGGAAACGTAGGATCACCAGCATCAATACACGGCGAGCCTTCCATCAGGTGAAAATCACCCTCCGCCGCGTTATGGAAAAGGGGATCAGCATGGATGTTGCCAACTCCATACATAGCATAATTGTCCATATTGATAAGATTATAATCACGGGAATACTCAGTATGATTACCCTCATGATCAGCAGGATAGGTGCAATAGAGAATATTATTCACCAAATAAGAATTCGTAAAAGAACCGGATATATACGAATATCGAGGCACTTCGGGTGCGTAAAATGTATTATTATACAGGTAATAATAGGTTACTGAAGATCCATTAAGATCTATATAGCAACAATTTACGAAGATATTGTTTTTGAACATAAACATCGATGTACTTGAATACCAGTCCTGAAATCCATAATAGCAATCTGATATATAATTGTTAAGAATTTGATATTCTCCTCCGCCCGATGTTGACCGAAACCGACAAATACCGCCATATCCCCCTTCAATCCGGCTGTCCGACAGTCTGCCTGGTGGCATATCAACCGCAATCCTTCTGGTATCACGAAATAACAGGCTGTCCAGATAGCCTAGGGCAGTGCGATGATAATTGTCTTCCGTGAAGATCACCCCATTCTTATTGTCGAAAAACTCGCTTCTGCTGATATAGCTTGTGTCGCTCGAACAGATTGTCACTGCCTGCCTGCAATGAGAAAAACGGCTGTCGTGCAAACTGATCCGCTGCGAGGTTATCACAGACAACGCAGTATCTGCATCTTCAATGACAACATACCGGAAAGCGATTTCAGCGGGATCTTCCCTTAGCGTAATTCCTCGCCAGGCATGACGTCCCGGGAACAATGCTGCACTCCGGAAAACAATACTATCCGCCTCAATGCCCTGCAACTCAACATCTCCATAGATATCAATGCCCAATGGATCGTTGAGATCTTCTAATACCTCTACCACGACGCCCGGTTCAAAGAGAGCATTGCCATTCTCGGCTATCCATGTATCTCCATCCATCAGGTAGGGCGCTTCTGAAGCTGAAATAGTCCCGGATAGCTCGCCGGACAGGCGTTGTTCGTAGACATGGACAAGCAGGGAATCGACACTCGTTTCATTGTTACCGGAAAGCATAGTCACCACTACCCAGCTATCGGTCGCATTCGTCGGGACCACACCTTCCAGCATCACCGAGTCGAGTACTGCATCCAGTTCGGACCTTGCGAAACCCGGAGAAAGCCAGCAGGGCAAACCTGAGAAGGAGATATCGAGAGTTTCGCCGTCATCCGACGCGCACACTGTAAACCGTACCATTTCACCCTTCACCGCCTGCACCTGGCGTGCTGTGGCCAAAGTCGGTGGATGAGCTTCCCTGTTGTCAAACGGAAAAGCGCCTACATCAGCAACACTGGCGTCCTCATCCCAGTACCCTGCGGCTCCGGCGTCAATACACGGCGAATGAGCCTGCAGGTGGTAATCCCCCGCCTCCTCATTCACAAAACAGGGATCAGCTAAGATCGTATCATGGGCTTGATCGCCCGTTACCGGTTCACCGACACGGTGAAAACAATTATTCCTGATGTTTACGTCTGATTGCTCCATGACTTCGATGGCGCAGGGAGTGAGCAGCTCGGAAACGCCGACAAAGATGTTGTTATCGATGGTGGCACGGCTTCCGTCACGACAAGTCAGGATTGCTCTGTCTTGTTGGGTATAGTTTTCATGCAGCAATACAAGCGTGTTGTTATGAAAGTTTGCCTGGCAATCTGACAGGGTGACATTGGCAGTAAACTCGTTGTACTCAATCTCTGAATCCACAAACATTTCGATGAAACATGCATCGTTTATGTTGCGGTTACCGGAGATGCTGGCCTGCCCGGCCTCACAGAGGAACTGATAACCATTATAGCCATAGTTCATATTCTTCCGGAAATGATTTTCCGATACAGTTACATGATTTGAACTTTCTATCTGCAGCATCTCAAGATCATTGTCATTGACTGTGACATAAGCTCCTCCTTCCACTAGACAAACCCCCAATTCATTGTTATCCAGTTCCAGATATGTAGCGTCCAAATACAATTCAGAATTCATGAAACTACTGTTCTGAATAAGAATATTATCAGCACTTACATAGGCAACCACACTCCCCTCTCCCTCCATCCTGTCGTTAGTAAACCGCAGAATCCCGGAGGACATTTCCAGTGTAATTGCTGTATTGAACCACAGGTTGTTATCCATGATCCAATCACTCTGAACATTTAGTATCAGGTTCTTGTGATTCAAATTGAACTGGCAGGAATCCCAGATTGTACAACCATCGGTAGAACTTATTCTTAGATAATCCCTATCCCCGCTGAAGTGAACCCTGGCAAAACGATTTGTATCTTCCGGTTCAGACGCCAGGCCGATGGAACAATTGTAACCAGTACCGGTTTCCCATTGAACCGGGAACTCCTCTGAACCTGTTGCGGAAATCACACCCAGCACACGGAAATACTCACAGTCACCAAATTGAATTTCCGTACCCGGCATGATATCCAGGGTAGAATCGAGTGGTACAACGACTGTATAACTGCTGAGGATATACGGATTACCGGAAGGCTCCCAGACACCGGAAGCGACACCTTCAACAACGGTTTCGGAATAGACAGGGAAAGCGCACACCAGCATTACCAGCATGCTCAAGAGAAGGCACACAGAGATCCGTATCATAGGAGTACCTGTCGGTATTGCGGGGTGTTATTGGTGGCCTCTTGTAATATGCACTGAAAAGTGGCTTCGATACAAGTTTCCGGTACTCTCCAGATCATTTTTCTCCTGGAAGGATTGGCTGTATCAATAAAGTGAGAATACAACCGTAAAGGGGGACTGTTTCCTCACAATGTCATCCCCGGCTTTGCAATGTCATCCCCGGCTTTACAATGTCATCCCCGGCTTTACAATGTCATCCCCGGCTTTACAATGTCATCCCCGGCTTGAACGGGGATCTCGAGGATTAAGAGAATAGGGAGCGTTCAGAATGATTTGCAGTAAAGGGGGACTGTTTCCTTTTCGTCGCGCTGGTGTGGGATAATATGTAATGCAGGAAATCGAAAAGGTGACTGTCCCCCTTTGCCAGTGAGATTTTGCATTTTCTGCCATCAAAACTCTAACAGGCTCTCGCCCGTATGGCCCGACTCACCATCTGAGTTAGTAGATACTTTGGATACGCAGACGATGAGAGCCAATCCTGCTTCTGTGATACACTTGAGGAGCAAGTCGGGATCAGGAAGAACAAATGATATCAGGCCTGATCACTGCGAAAAGGGTACAGCTTCCTTTTCCGAAAAAGCAGCATATACGAATGAAGCATGACACGCGGAAAAGGATTCCGTCCCCTTTTCGTGGCAACTCCTTCAGTTTCGCATGACAGGAAAGATTCAAGTAGAATAGGAGTATAATCCTCGCAGTTATAATTATTATCTTGCGAATTTAGCGATAACGCAACAGGTCGCTTTTATCTATGGCTTCATCCAACACTCCCTACTGCCGTGATTGCAGCGCGATGCAGGCTCAATCGATTGAGCTGACTCGCCCCCAGGTGGAAACGAAACCGTCCGGGGGACAGGTCGACCCGGTGCTGGCGTATGTCAATTTCATCCGTTGGCCCTCTGCGATTCCGGCCGGGCCGTTCGGGGCACGTTTCATGACGGCCATTGCCAACGCGGGTGTTACGGTTCATTATATCGTGCAATCGGCGGATCGTGGGTTTGACGGGCGCAACGGGGACGGTCGCGCGGTACTGGAACAGGAATATGGCATCACCCCCCCGGAAAACCTGCACATCCATGTCATCCCCATGCCGCACTGGAAGCCCGCTTCGGATCGTGCTGTGTTCTTCACTCGCGCCGGCTGGTTGTTGAAACGGTTGGTACGCTCCCATGGCGTCAATGTGGTCATGAGCCGCGACACTCGTGCCCTGCCTTTCCTCGTCAAATGGCGCAGCATCGCCACCCATGCGAAGCAGGGACCGCTTCACCTGCTGTCAATTCATGACAGCCACAATTTTTACATGGACCTGTCCCGGCGTGAGGATATTGACCCGAACAGCAAGCGCTTGAAACGATACCAGAAGATGGAGCAGCGTTGCCTGCCAAAGATCGACGGTCATCTTCCGTTGCTGGAGGTGCAGGCAGCGTTATACCGTGAATACCTGCCGGGCAAGGCGATTCTTGCGGCGCACCCCGGTCTGGACCGAGCGCGTGATCCCGATCCGCAACGCCCTGCTCGTAAAACCATCGCCTACCTGGGCAGCCTTCAGGGCCAGAAAGGTGTGGACCTGCTGATTGAAGCGTTTCACAATGCGAAGCTGACGGATGACTGGCGGCTGCTGTTCATCGGGGGACGTGATGACGCTGAGATCAATGGGGTTCGTAGCAAGGCGGAAACGGCTGGGCTGGGAGATCGTGTCGAGATTACCGGCTGGTTGAATGATACAGCCATGCGTGAGAAGTTGAACAGTGCGTCCATCGCGGTACTGCCCTTGCGGGATACGTTCTATAATCGCTACCTGACAGCGCCCTCCAAACTCTTCGATTACCTCGCCCATGCTGTCCCGGTGATCACCAGCGACTTGCTGGCAGTACGCGAACTGGCAGGAGACGCAGCCTTGTATATGCCGCCGGGAGATGTCGCTGCCCTGACAGAAGCGCTGACAAAAGTTACCTCTTCGGATGAGACTCAGCTTGAAATGGCGAAGGCCGCGCATGAGCGTGCGAAAGATCTGCTCTGGGACCAGCGCGGAATCAAAACCGCCGCATTCCTCCGGGATCTGCTCAAGGGATTTACAGGATGAAGAGGATAACAGCAAAGATGAACAGGATAACGGCTTGATTTTAATGTGTTGATTTAGCGGGATATACAGAAGATTATTAGTGACACGCTTGATATTTATCCACTTATAGAGTGAATTTCGAAAAAAATGTCCCATTCTGTCATCACCAGTGTAGTGCCAGTCCTCGAATAGAAAACACTCTCATCCCAGCGAAGCAGACTCTATCAGAATAGAGAATACTCTCATCCCAGCGAAGCAGACTCTATCAGAATAGAAAACACTCTCATCCCAGCGAAGCAGACTCTATCAGAATAGAAAACACTCTCATCCCAGCGAAGCAGACTCTATCAGAATAGAAAACACTCTCATCCCAGCGAAGCAGACTCTATCAGAATAGAAAACACTCTCATCCCAGCGAAGCAGACTCTATCAGAATAGAAAACACTCTCATCCCAGCGAAGGCTGGGATCCAGGCATGTACCGACATAATAACAAGGTGGACTTTATGACGACTCTCAATGTACAGCGTTTCTTGAGAATACTTAACCTCTTGTAATATCGCAATATGACTGGATCCCAGCCTTCGCTGGGATGAGAGTATGCCTATTTTGCGACAGCCTGGAAGGCTGGGATGAGAGCACCGGGCCTTCCCCGGCCAAGCATGGCCGGGCTACTGACTTCCTATTTCTTCAATTCCCTGATTTTTTCCTGCAGATGAGGGGGACGATAAGGCTGTCGCAACGCCGCGGCGATACGTGTCAGCGTCGTATGATCTTCCGCTTTCGCCTTCAGGGTTGCCGCCGCATTGGTCACCAGCGCCAGACCAAAGAGATGTTTTCGGACATCAGGGTCTTTTATTTCTTCAAGCTGTTCGATCACCGCCTGCTCCACGTCAAACTCGTTCAGAAGACGTTGCACATTTTCCTTTTCACCATCAGTCAACCCCAGCCGCTTCAGACTTTGACGATACAAACCCGCCGCATTCACCGTCAGCGTATCGTCAGCGGTCCCGGCGAGGAAGATCACGGCCGGAATCAATTCCACATGTTCGCGTCCGCTTTTCAGCAGCACATCCATATGTTTGAACGTGGCCGAACGGATACGTGCACGCACCACCGCCCATTTCCCCACCTGCTTTGTCACCAGGCCGTTTCCTACAGCGCCGATAGCGATGTTTGCTACTGGAATCAAGCGCATGACATAGCGTTCAGCGAGAAGCTTCGCCAGGGTGCGTCCCAGGACTTTGCGTGCCCACACCTGTACCGTCTGCTTCATCCCGCTTTTCATCAGGTTGCCAAGCTGACGCCGTGCAAACTCAGCAAACACACGATGGGTATAGAGGCTGGCCTTCTCCAGACCTTTCGATCCAAACGCCGCCATGAAGATCGCCCAGATGTCCTCTTCATCGTCCGGGTCATAAGGCACACCGTACAGCATGGCGATATCGTAGATGAGCTGCATCTGGATACGTGAAACATTGATCAGGTCGCCGCTTACCGATGCCGCCATCCCGCCCAGGCCAAACGCCTTTGTCAACAGGGTCGGATCAGGCGCGAAAAAGAGCATATCGCTACCGGTCGTGGTTGTCCCGGAAATGCCTCCACTGATCTGAGTTTTCCGTTGTGCAGTACGGATCAGGAGTTGCGCCAGTTGCTCCGGCGGCATGCCCACGTAGATTTCGCGGAGTTTTCTGAGACGGTCTTCCGCATTATCGGCATGGATACCGCTGGAAATGGTTTTCACCAGCGTAGTATGCACGCGTTCCTGAAAATCCAGAACCAGCTTTTCACGATCAAAATGAATAGGTAACTTTCGCAGCATGATCAGCCTTCAATAACAATTACTTTAGAACTTTCAAACTTTTCAACTTTCCAACTTCAATTAGAAACTACCGAATTTCAGCGTAATAGCTGATTGCCAGCTTTTCAACTCGCCTGACTTGAATTCTATTTCTTCGTATTCTTTGTATCCGCCTACCCAACGATAGCCGACCCCGACCCCAACACGAAACCACCGGGTCACATTCAGCTCGAAATGAACTTTCGGATCAAGCACGAAGACGGGGTCGTTGTGAAGTGTACTCACATCCAGCTCGGACGGTTGCTGCTGACTGATACTCACACCACCACCGGCAATCATTCCGGAAATATAAATATGGACCAGATCATTCGGCCTGTAGATATAGGACAGCAACATTCCACCATATCCGAAATCGATGATGTATTTTTCTGTTGCCGATTGGCCGTTCTGATCAACTGTTTCCTGCCTGATCTCATGCAGGGTTGTCAAGCCATACCCGCCACCGCCGATAACAAACTGGTGATTGATGATCCACCCGCCTTCAGCGCCAATCATAACCGCGAACTCTTCATTGAACATGGAGAACATCACTACCGGCGCTCCATACCCACCACTTTCGATTTGTGTGTCACCGCCAAGCAATGTTCGTGGCTCTGCATACGCGCTGACGGAAATAAAAAGGATTATCACGCTGACGACAGTTAAACGGGATATCATGTTTCCTCTTCAGGTTTCGAAGTTGTACCCTAATATAGTGGCATTCACCCGGCAGGATGAACCTATAGATGTACTCAAATGATCTATTGCTGTTCTCGATTTTATTCCGACATAATAAAGATTGCCGGGAAAAGGGGACGGGATCCTTTTCCTCGCGCGCATATGAAACACTCTCGCCGAACTTGTGGAAAAGGAAACTGTACCCTTTTCCGTGTACGTCCTGCCTGCTCTCAAGAAAAAGGGTACAGCCACCTTTCCCAGTCCTTGCTCACAGCGGGAAGGCTTTGCCCAAGGGAAAGGAAACTGTCCCCTTTTTCCATATCCTTATCCTTTATTCCAACCATATGGTTGACCTTTCACTGATCTGGCACATGACCACATGACGGAATAATAATGGGAATCGCTATATAATCAGAGTTTTACAACAAACAGGCTGTCTCCCATACAATGAGTAAGCATGAATAAAACAAAAACATGTGACCTCTATCTCTTCTATTTCTTGACCTGAAGATGTATCTTTGTGACCTGATTGGGTGGACGTTTTTTTAGTGAGGAGATTACAGGATGGGGGAGAACATGATCTCACGTTTTCGCAACTCCGGGAGTGGTATGTCCAAAGCACTGCTGGCACTGATAACATTCCTGCTTGTTGCCATGCCTGTTCTGGCACAGCAGCCGACCGTAGCAGTACTCGACCTTGAAGCAAAATATGGCCTGGAACAGGATATCGCGGGCGCTTTGTCGGATCGTTTGCGCCAGGAATTATTCCGTACAGGTGAGTTCAATGTCGTCGAACGCGCCCGAATGGACGCCATTCTGTCCGAACAGGGCCTTGGCATGGTCGGTATTACCAGCCAGGATGACATGGTTAAAGCCGGACGCATGCTGAATGTGAACATGATCGTTGCCGGCTCGATCAGCAAGATCGGCAGCATTTACACCCTGACTGTCCGCATGTTCAGCGTGGAAACCGCAGAACTGATGATTGCCGAGAGCAAGGACTGTCAGTGTACTATCGAAGAAGTGATGATGACCCAGATTGCCGAGATGGCGAAACTTCTGGCAGGCACCGCGGAGAATTCCGGCCCCAGCATCAGCGGCAATCCGAACCTTCCCGGCAGGCTGGAATACATCTATTCCGGAATGTCTTACACTGCCATGCTGGACGGCGAGGTTCTGGAAGCCTCAAACGACATGAAAGCCATCCGTGAGGTTGGCCACGGCAAGCACCTGCTCCAGATCCACAAGATCAAGGGTATGTTCAGCTCTGAAGTGGTTGCCGAAGAGAATATCAACATCCCCGGCGGTTATATCGTGCGGGCAACGTATCGGGATGACGGCCTGCAAATCATCGAAACCGTACCGATCCCCGGTATGCAACAGCAGGCCACTCAGTCCCGTCCGTCAACGCCAACACAGACACAGAACGCCGGTGGCGCACAGACAACAACTACCCAGACTACGCAAATCGAGCACAGCACACCAGAAGTCACCATGCAGTTTGCCGGACAGAGTGTCACTCTTCCCGGCATGGGAGTCAGCGTCACGGAAACTTCCACCAGCACATATCAGGAGCAGAATTCCAGCACGCTGACCATGGAAGAACCGCCGCCGCCGCCGAGCCGACCTTCAAAGGTCGTGTTTATGTCGGAAGAAGGCATGTGTGAAATATATCTGGACGGCAAACAGAAAGCCGAGATCGGCATCCCCGATATTGATGAATTGGGACAGGCAACTGTTTTTGACCTGATGCCGGGCACCTATATATTGAAGATCGAAGGTTTTGAAGTCTGGTATGAGGGTTCCCTGCAGGTGGGTTCGGGCGAAGAAATCAAAATTCGAGTAGAACCGAACCGCTTTAACATCATTGGAAGGAACCCCCTGCCCTATTAACGGAGGGGGCATGTCTGACACGCCCGTAGTCGTCCTGTTTCGGCAGGATTTACGTTTGATCGATAATCCGGCATTGCATGCGGCTGCCCAGACCGGG
Organism: bacterium; assembly: GCA_963669175.1. Taxonomy (GTDB): domain Bacteria; phylum Electryoneota; class Electryoneia; order Electryoneales; family Electryoneaceae. The sequence goes on along the minus strand of OY769902.1, from coordinate 1,458,425 downwards.
CAGCCGGCGCTGCCGGTTTTTATTTGGCATCCTTTTGGAGATGACTGGCCGTTGGGAACGGCCCGGCGCTGGTGGCTTCGCAAGTCCCTGCTTTCATTACAAGACCAACTCCGGAAAGCCGGATCGAAACTGCTGCTCTTCAAAGGCGATCCGGCTACAGTGCTTGAGCATGTGTGCCATGACCATGATGCCAGGCAGGTGTTCCTGAACCGCAGGTATGATCCTTCAGGTAGAGAAGCGGACCAGGATCTGAAAGAGTCGCTGGAAGACCGGGGAATCACATGTAGTGAATACGGCGCTACCCTGCTGTTTGAGCCGTGGAACATGGGTACGAAAAAAGACGGCAGCCCGTTCAAAGTCTTCACACCGTTCTACAATGCTGTTCTTGAACGGTTGGAACCGGTTCCGCCCATACCGGCAACGGTGAACCTGGCCACGCCTGAGACATGGCCTCAAAGCTTATCCCTGGATGATTTCGAAGACCTGCCGGCCACCCCTCCAGATGGACATCACTGGGATGCGTTCTGGGAACCGGGTGAGAAGAATGCGCTGAAAAGAGTGGGCGGCTTTCTGGATGAGGCAATCGAGGAATACCCGGAATTACGTGACCGTCCGGACCTTGATCTGACATCAAGGTTTTCGTCTTATCTTGCCAACGGCGAGATCAGCCTTCGTATGATTCAACAGGCCCTGATGGAGAAATTCAACTGTGCCCATCCGGCAGACCTGCCCGAAGCAGCAGCCGGGTTTTACCGTGAACTTATCTGGCGAGAATTCGGGTATCATTTGCTGTATCATTTCCCACATACCGATACAGAACCACTCAATCCGAAGTATGCCGATTTCCCCTGGGTATCCAATTATGAGAAGGAACTCCAGGCGTGGAAAAGGGGACAAACGGGCTATCCCCTGGTTGATGCGGGCATGCGCCAGTTGAACTCGACAGGCTGGATGCACAACCGTGTGCGAATGGTAGTCGCCTCATTCCTGACCAAACATCTGCTGATCCCCTGGCAAGAAGGTGCGAAGTATTTCTGGGAAACGCTCATTGATGCCGATCTTGCCAGCAATTCCCTGAACTGGCAATGGGCTGCTGGCAGTGGCGCCGATGCCGCACCTTACTGGCGAATCTTTAATCCGACACGACAGGCAGAACGATTCGATCCGGATGGTGTTTACATCGTGAAGTGGTGCCCCGAACTGAACCGTCTGCCGAAAAAAGCGTTCTTCGCGCCCTGGACTGCATCGGCATTGGTCCTGGAACGCGCTCATCTAAAGCTTGGAAAAGACTACCCTGAACCGATTATTGATCATAATGACGCCCGCGAACGTGCGCTGGCAGCTTATGAAATGATCAGGCGCTAGCCATGACCGTAATTTCTGACCGTTTCACACGCCTGTTGCAGGAACACGATCTGTTCCTGACCGAAGGCGCGATTATCGAACGTATCCGGCGAGAAACAGACTTCCCCCTGGACCCGCATGTTCTGAATGCCGGGTTCATCTATGATCCGGATCAACGCATCCTTTTGAAGGAACTATACACCGGATATATCGATGCCGGACGTGAAGCAGGCTTGCCCATGCTACTGCTTGCGCCGACTTGGCGAGCCACTCCACCACGCCTTTTCGCTGCCGGTCTGCCGGAAGTGAAGCAGTACAGCCTGGACGCGATCAGTTTCATGCGTGAACTGCAAAACGATGCGGGTAATTACGGTGAGAAATTGCTGGTCGGCGGTCTGACCGGCCCGAAAGGCGATGCCTATGATTCCCGTGACGGTATTCCCACCCATGAAGCGGTGGTGTTCCATACGGAGCAGATCCAGGCGTTGGCGGCGGCCGGAGTAGACTATTTCATGGCCGCAACCTTGCCGACACTTCCCGAGGCTATCGGAATCGCGCAGGCGATGGCATCAACCGGCATCCCCTACATCATCAGTTTTGTTCTTCGCCCTACCGGTTCTCTTTTTGACGGCGCCCCGTTGCAACGTGCTATCGATACCATTGACAATGCTGTATCACCTGCACCCTATGGGTATATGGGCAACTGCGTTCATCCGAGGAATTTTAATACGGCGCTTGAGAAAAGCCTGTTCATCCCTCAACCGGACCTGGCTGACACTCCAAACGATAGTCATCTTCCGAGAATCATTGGCTTGCAGGCGAATACCTCCGACGCTCCCCATGAGGAGTTGAACGATGCGAGCAGCCTGCTTGGTGATGATCCGGACAAGTTTACCAACGCCATGCTGGATGTGGTGATTTCTCATCCCTGGATGAAGATTTTCGGGGGCTGCTGCGGGAGCAATAATCAACATATCCTGATGCTGGGCGAGAAATTGCATAAGTGTTGATTGGTTTGAGAATTTGAAAGCATATAGTCGTGATTCATGGACATCCACCTTTCCATACCACTGTTGGGCGGTTGGCTGCTGTTGACCCTGGTGATACAGACAGCGCTGGACCTTTTCTACACCAGGAAAATCCTGGTTAAGGAAAAATCTTCACGTCCTGCCGTACTGTTTACTGCTTCTACTATTGCCATGTTTGTTATCGGGTTGGCGTTGCGATTGATTCAGCCGCAATTGGGGGTGTTAATACGGTGGGCGCGCGATGACAGTGGCGTGTTTGGTATATGGATACTGGTGTTTGTAATCTGTTATGGAATTCTTGGCGGTGCGTTCGCTGCCATTCGGGGATATATCGTTGCTGTTTCCCTGTTGGATTCTGCCAGCCGTGAGAGGTCGCAGGCCTGGTGGAGTTATGTGTTCGTGGGAAGTGTGGCTACGGTTCTTCTTGCCGCGCCGGTATTCTTTATAAGCCTCCTGTTGCCAGCCATGTTTTCACAGTAGCAGCTATAACCATAAACCGTATTTCTGTAGTTCAGCGGAAGCTCCACTGTATGATGGACACAAAGGCGATGGGAAAAGGGGACTGCCTCCTTTCCCTGGGATAAAACTTTCCCACTCTGAATATGGATTGGGAAAGGTGGCTGTACCCATTTTCTTGCGGGCAGGCTGAAATCACGCGGAAAAGGGTACAGTTTCCTTTTCCACAAGTTTGATCAGCATGTTCCATGTGAGAGCGAGGAAAAGGATCCCGTCCCCTTTTCCAGGTAAATTCATTTTGACATAACTTAATCGAGAACCGCGATATTTCTTTATGACACAGGTTGCCAACAATGACACATTGATCATTAGCATTGGCACTGAAGATAATACTATATTGCAAATCTTCTGGGGGTTCTTGTTCATCAGGGAGGCATGCAGGTGAAATCCTGTACCAAGCTCTGTAGCATCCTCGTATTGTCCTTCATTCTGTCTATCCCTCTATTCGCAGAAGAGAACCCTGTTCCCGGTGATTCTACCGGCGGACGATCCGGTGGCCCGGAAGACTCTCTCGGCGTTCGCGGCATTTCCACACCGGAACGTCACCAGGATGACGCCGGACGAAAAGCGTTGGATTATGCCCTGTTCCTGCCTCGTAGCGCCTTGAGCGGACTTCTTTATTCTGCCGGACGTGGCGCCTATATCGCAACAGATCCGCGCTTTATTGAGAAGGTTGAGGATATCCTTTACCTGTATGAACGCCGTCTGGGATGGTATCCGGTTTTAAATCTCGACAGCGACCTCAAACCTTTGTATGGCACCAAGTTGTTTTATCGTGGCACATGGTTCGGAGCTTCCTTGTCCGGATGGTACAGCACCGAGCACCATTACCAGACCAAAGCATCGCTCAGTGTCAAGAAAGCCCTTTTTGGCAAACCGACCAAAACAACGATCACCGCACTGAATGCCGAGGATGATGATTTCCAGGTGAACTTCTGGAACCTGAAGCGCTGGAACAATATTGATCCAGGAAACCTGAATTACCGCCAGCGAAGACGTGAAGGAACCATTGTTTTTGGTGTTCAGGCAACCAATACAATCAGCGTGTTTGCTACCGGCCAATACCGTGAGAGGGAAATATTCACTGTTTACCTGGATGGTGATATTGGTTTCCTTACCCCGGATGATATCCTGTCCATGGCTGATCCCGATTTATTGAGCAAGCAACTCTATACTGAACTGGCCGTGCAGACATATCAACGTGACCTGAACGGATTGGTTGAAGGATACGCCATCGAGATGTATGGCGGCTATTCCCAGGGCATGGAAAATGATGTGGAGGATTTCTATCGTTTTGGTTCAGATGTGTCCTTGTATATCCCGGTGTTGCTGCATGATCGATTTCTGATCCCTCGAATCGCATTTAATGGCGTTTACTGGGATAAACATAGTACGTACGTTATTCCATTCTACGAGATGGCCCGGCATTACACATTCCGAGGTGTATCCTCAAAAAATCTGCTGAAGGTGGAACAGTACACCATGGTTCCATCATTGGAATACCAGTGGCCCCTGTCGCACGTTATGACCGGATTCGTCTTTACGGATGTTTTGCTTGCCGGATATGAACCAAAAGGAATCAATGTTGGTGATGACGTTCCCTGGGCAGTGGGCACAGGCATACTGATTCACATCAACGGCAGCGAGATGGGAAGAGTATCCTACGCCAACGGATCGGAGGGGTTCAGGGTGACCTTGAGTATCGGTTCACCCCTGTTTGAGAAAAACCGTACGGATTGGAAATAGCCATGGATAAGCATATAACAAGGAGAATCCCTGGACTATTTATCCTGCTCCTGATCTTTGCTGGATGCGCACCAACCCCATCGCGTTTTGCCGATGCCCCCCCGGTTACCTCATTGCATGATGATCAACCTTCTCCACTTCCTGAAGGAAGTGAATATGAACCGGCCTTCTATTATTTCAACAACCTGATCCGAAATCCCGCATTGGCTGCGCTTGATCCTGAACGGACGCCGCAGAGCCAGGATGTCAATGCACTGGATGAAGTACCTGAAACAGTCTGGTGGACGCCACGACTGGGTTATACAGATCTCTCTCCGGATCAACTTGTTCACGAAAACGAAGTCACCGGAGCGCCTCAACCGCCTTATACAGTCGTTCGCGCCAAGAAGGGCGGCACCAATCCCGGGTTCTTCGCCGATGACGCACGCGGTATCCGATACCTGGTAAAATTTGACCCACCTGAATTTAACGGTATCCAGACGACAACATCTTTCATTGTAAACCGTCTGTTCTGGGGCTTTGGTTATAACGTGCCTGAAGACTACCAGGTATTCTTCAAACGAAGCGAGTTGTCCTGTGATCCAAAGGCGGACCTGAATGAAGCGGATGTGAATGATGTCCTGTCCAGGGTAGCGCCACCTGTGAACGGGGAATATCGCGCTACATTCAGTATGTTTCTTTCCGGAAAAATCCTTGGCCCGGTTGCAGAGAAAGGGACTCGTGAGGGAAATTCAAACGACTTTATCCCTCATGAGAACCGCCGAGTACTGCGTGCATTGCACGTTTTCTGCGCCTTCACCAACCATTCCGACATCAGGATTGACAACTCACTGGATATATACCACGGTGAACCGGGCGACGGGTACACAGTCCCTTATATGCTGGATTTCGGGGAAGCGTTCGGAGGACATGCCGCAGAACACAAGTGGCTGTGGGATGGTTACGCACATGCGTTTTCCTATCACCAGATGGCGCTCAACTATATCACACTTGGTTTGTACGTAAAGCCCTGGGAGCGACTGGATTTCACGATCTGGCCCTCGGTGGGATCGTTTGAATCCGAAGTTTATAATCCTGAACAGTGGCGGGAGACATACCAGTACGTTCCCATTCGGCGAGCCTTACCGGAAGATGATTACTGGGCGGCGAAAATCCTGGCGGGTTTGACCGATGACCACATCTCCGCACTGGTAGACGCGGCTCAATATCCGGAACCGGAAGCGGCAGCGTATGTAAAAAAAGTTCTTCGCGAACGTCGGGATAAAACCCTGGTTTATGCGTACAGCCAAGTCTCCCCATTTGACCCGGTTTCTATCGATAACAACGTGCTGACGATACGAAACACAATCCCACGTAACCTGCGTGATAAAATAGACTTGTACACCTGCGAAATCATCGCCATGAATCTTGACCGCAAGGCTGTCTTGAAAAAAACGGTACAGACGGACCGCGATGATGATTTCCTGACTATTGATCTTTCCGCAATTGACCTGTCCGACCCGGCTTCCAGCTACCTGGTTCTCGATGTCATCGCTGAAACGTCATCTTCCGGACACTGCTCTCTGCCTGCCCGATTCCATTTCCTGTCACGGGAGAATGGCGTCTTTTCCCTTATCGGTGTTGAACATGGATCTGAGCTTCAATTGGACAAACATACATCATTTTAGAGTTGACTTCGCGTTGCTTCACATTCACATTGTATTATGAAATAGAAAGATCACTATCGTTTATCGGTTTTTGTCGCTGGTAAGACCTGACCTACCTGATCGAGAGGCTTACAGCACTGCCCGCTTTCAGGCGATCATTCATTACTATCGGGAAAGGGGGTTCTTTTGCTGCCTGACGATAGCAAAAAGCCCAGCCGGGAAGAACTGGAAGCGCTTCGCAAGAAGATTGATCCTGCGATTTTACAGCGTGTCGCCAACTCCATGGGCGCGGGCGGTGCCGTACCTCCCGCATCAGGCGGTTCATCATCTCGTACCACACAATCAGCTTCCGATGCCCAGAAGGAAGAACTGAGAAGACGAACCCAGCGCAGTGAACGTGCCTTCAAATCCGGCGCCCAGGCAAAAGATCCGCCCAAAAGTGAAGCCTTTTTCGTGATCTATGACTCACAGACACTTCGCGCACGAAACATACAATCCTATTTGTCGCGTGCCGGTTTCACAGATTCTATCCTCTGCCAGGACGAAAAAACAACGCTTGAGAAGATTGCCTCCGGGTTGAAAAATGACCGGAAAAAACGTGTCGTTGTTGCCGTATCACTGGATATGTATCAACAGTTTTACCACCTGCTGACGTCGGATGAAACAGCAGCTATCAGGAAGAATGTACCGAAACTGGAAAGTGTGAACTTCTTTGTCTTCATCGAACCGGATACCCCACCACTTCCGCCCGGACTACTGGACGCAAAGTATACCATAAGGTTGGAGCATAACGAGGCTTTCAGTGGCAAACGTATTCGCGCTGCTTTGGGAATTGTGACGGAGAAGCCAGGCGAGAAGAAATAAATTTGGTGCTTCGCTGTTTTGTGTGGGTCACCAATACTAGCGAAACTTGCTGGTTAAGAGAATCCCTGTCACAGTATCCCTCTTTTCTTTAACAGGGCAGTTCTGATAGACTCGTCATATGTGCGTACCCTTCGGGGACGATTGGTGTAGTAGTCCATGTTTTCCCGGGGTTTGCACACCCGCGCTATTCAAGTTTCACCTCTTCGAGGTGATTTGGAAGCCTTTCCTTTTAATCACATACTATCAACTTAATCACATGCTATCGAACAATGGTTTACCCATTCGAAACAGCGAAGAACTATAAATCTACTTGGTTTTGCCGGTGAGCCTCATGGCTACTTCCACAACAATGCGCATGTTGTTGAAGCTGAAGGGAATGACAACGACAGGTGTGTTTGATCTGTGTTGAATATGATGATTCTTACCAACAATCACTGTCGGGATGGAAATATGGTAGGACAACCCCTGTTCGGCAAGGATTGATTTTGCGCCTCCCGCAATAATATTGGCAAGCTCACCAACACTATCTTGAACTTCTCTGTTGATTACAGAAACCGATTCGCCGGTCATGTCATTGTAAATAGACAACGCGGATTCACGCGGGAAGGTCACCGCTACCGAACCCGTAATATTCTGGGCGGCGAAACCGATCATCCCGGTGATATCCCCATGCGACATATCGCCCTCTTTCACGAATGGCTGTTCGCGTTGCGGGGAATGTCCCGTCATCATCTCAATGCAGTTGATCGTAGACTCAATGAAGGGATTTATGTATTTAACGTCCATGCCGCTACCGTCCGAAGGAAAAACAGCTTCGCGTTGTAAACCACTTGCTGTCATAGAAAAAGCAGAACTTCAGAAAATACAAAAAGGACCACTATAATACTATAGTGATCCTGTTTTTTGCAGCCTTGCGAGGCTTCTGCGAAATGAGATCATCCCTGAATCAAGTGGGAAAGTATCCTTCTCGCGACCGCAATATATCGTGACAATTACGGTTTAGAATCTTGACCATTCCTCTTGATCTACCTGGTCCGAGTCGTTCGCCTCTTCAAGGTAGTACCCTTTTCTGTCAACGGACATTGCGATGAGATTAAACCGATCCAGCATGGTCTTCACCTGCACAGACCGAGTTGACAGTGTTTGTGCGGCCGACGCGCTTTCCTGAGCCAGGGTGGTATTGCTCTGAGTAATCTGCTCTACCTGGGCCAAGGCTTCATTGACCTGCTTTACTCCTGTCGCCTGTTCGTTGGAAGCATTGGCTATTTCGCCCACCACATCGGACACGCTGATGATCCCCTGCACCATGGTTTCAAGCGCAGCAGCCGTGGATTGAGCGATTTCTGTTCCCGTGTTTACCCTGGAAATGGAATCTTCGATAAGTTCTGTGGTTTCACTTGCAGCGGAAGCGCTTCTCTGCGCCAGGTTGCGCACTTCATCAGCGACAACCGCGAACCCCTTGCCGTGTACTCCCGCCCTGGCCGCCTCGACAGCCGCATTCAACGCCAGCAGATTGGTCTGGAAGGCGATCTCATCAATCACCTTGATAATCCTGCCGATCTCACCAGACGAAGCGTTGATTGCTGTCATCGCTTCCAGCATCTTCTTCATCTGTTTGTTGCCGGATTCTGCGGAACCACGCACCTGGTTTACCACATTATCAGCCTTCTGGGCATTCTCTGCATTCTGACGGGATTGACCTCCTATTTCCGTAAGAGATGCTGTCACTTCCTCAATCGCGCTTGCCTGTACCGTAGCGCCATTGGAAAGCGACTGGCTCGAATTCGAAACCTGCTCTGTACCGGAAGCAACTTCCTCGACCGTCTGGTTTACCTCTGCCAGCATGGCATTGATCGAATCCAATCCGGCATTCAGCGCATTTTTAATCAGGGCATGATCACCCTTGTAGTCTCCCTTGACACGCACGGCCAGGTCGCCGTTTGCCATGGCCTCCAATACTTCGGCCGACTCCTGTATAGGCTTTACCACAGCATCAAGTGTACGGTTGATACCCTCGACAATTTTCCGGTAATCACCGAAATGGTTTTCGGCATTGGCACGGGTTTGAAAATCTCCAGCCAATGCCGCCTGGACCAGCACTTCCGTATCGTCAACCAGACGCTGTACCACATCACCACAACGATTCAGGTTATTCTTGATCTTGTTGAAATCACCACGATACTCATCTGTGATCCGTTCGGGAATATTGCCGTTACTGATGCTTTCTATATAGGACGACATAAGACCAATAGGGTGAACAAAGGCCTCAATCAGTTCATTGATCGCAGTCAGTTGCCCTCGCCATGCCCCCTCGAATGCTGCCGTCTTGCCACGTGTGCCCAATTGCCCGGCTTTCATTGCTTCAATCAGTTCATGGGTTTCGGAAGCGACATGCTGTATCGTTTCACGCATTTTCACCATGGCCTGCCCCAGTTCATCCTGCTTGGATACCACGGGCACATCCACATCCAGATTCCCATCGGCAATGGCCGCCGCAACCTCTACCTTCCCGATGAAAACCTCACGCATTTCGCCAAAAGCTTCTGCAAGTTTACCGATCTCATCACGACGATTGAAAGTCAGACTTTCATGCAGGTTGCCCCGGGCAAACTCTTCAGATAGCGCTGTGATCGCTTTCAACGGATTGGCGATATAACCGGCGAACATATAAGCAAGAATAAATACCAGTAATAACAGGACAATTCCCCAGATCAGCATCTGGGTTCGAAGCTTCTTGACAGGGGCAAAGGCTTCCGCTTCATCAATCTCAGACAGGATAACCCAGTGAACATCCTTGATCGAAAGGGGTTTGTAGGAGCTTAGAACAGGAATATCACGGTAATCCAGGATAATTTCCTGCCCTTTTTCTCCCTTAAGAGCGCTGGTTACCCCCCGGGTATCGACCTCCTGCAACAAGATGGACGTGCCGATGTTCTTGATCGCATCAATCGTTGACGAGGTAAAACCGGCATCACGCAGGGCGTCGAAATACCCATCAGGATCTTCCACCAGGAAGCGTGAAATACTCCTCATCTTCTTGTCATCACCTACCAGGTAGGTTTCCCCGCTGGCGCCAAGCCCATCCTCCGTCCAGTTGGCGTCACCGGTCATTACGGCGTTGATTTCATCAATCGGCATCTGGAATATCAAAACGCCAAGTTTTTCGTCACCGTCAAAAATCGGCGAAGCGATAAAAGCGGCAGGCGCATGGTAGGAAGGGTCGTAAGGCTCAAAATCCGCCAGAAGAACAAAGTCCTTATCGCCCGCATTATTGGCCGCCCTGAAAACCCGGGCAAAATTGGTGTCCTTGTATGGCCCGGTGAGCAGGCTGGTCGTGTAGTCAACCTCCTTAAACACCGTATATACAATATGCCCGGTCTTGTCATCCACAAGGAAAATGTCATAATACCCGAAGCGTTTCAGGTAATCACGAATGATGGGATGATACACTTCATGCAAGCTGCTGTAACGCGACCTGTCATTCGCGTCGTTCAAATTATCTTTCTCGCCGGTGGGATTTGGATTGTGCGCCAGGTAATGGTATTGCAGGTAGGTACTGACATCTTCGCCCGGCCAGTATTGTTCAACCGAGACCTGGTTACTCGTGTTCTTTTTCAAGCGCGAAAGGTATTCATTTGAATAATACGCTCTTACTTCACTTGCCTGTGCGTCAAGCTGAGCCGAACTGACCCCGGACTCTCTGACCACATTATGAAAAGCATCCTTGAACTGACGCATGGCGTCAACAATCATTCGATCTTCAGATAAAGTGACAACCTGGTTACGAATCTGCTCGAAGTAGCGTTCTATCTGGCGAGCTTTTGTTTCACGTACGGAGGTCAACTGATTGAACGAGGCCTGTTCCAGTGAGTGTTTACCGTTGATGTATCCCTGCCAGCCAATGACGATCATGGTCAAAAGCCCCATAGCAAGGAACAGGAGGAGAAGCTTGACACGTAGAGAAAGATCACGAAACATGGACATCACAGACCTCACAGCATGAATTATGGGCTCGTAAAAAAACAACAACCCGTATCAGTCAGTCTTCTCTTACGCTGGAAAACTGACCTGATTACATCCTCCCGCATTCTCAATAATTGCATTCCTCAGAAAACAAATAATGAAAGAGATTGATAAGTCCAAATTATGCTTCTGATTATAAATCCATAAATTCCAAAAAACAATAAGGAATACACTGATTTCTTTCTGCTTTTTCCCTTACGATTCTATATATTTTAAGACAGAGCTCTCAATCTGATAGCAATAATTACAACACCCAAGACTGTGTATATCTCCTCCGCTGTCTCAGCAGTAGTACACTCACCCGAAAATACCTGAAGCCTCTCTTTAACATCATGATGTTTCATATTTGCCTGAATTCACTGTCCCGGTGAAGTTTCGGCTTGTATGGTATCGCAGGAAGGCTTACCTTGAATTTGGTATATTCGATAACTAATACGTGTTTGTCGGAGTTGGCTGATGCTAGGAAGATCCATACATATCGGGATGGTGCTGTTGCTGGCTTTGAGCTGGCTGCTTGCGGGCTGTGGGAGCGATGATGATGACGCTGTGAATCCCCCTGCCAACCATGCTCCACAAATTGCAAGTATTACAGCCACCCCTTCTGCGCTGGGGGTCAACAGCACATCTACCGTGAATTGTATCGCGTCCGATCCGGATGAAACCGACAGCCTTGCCTATTACTGGACCGCTGATTACGGGACATTTGTATCCAGCAATGCGTTATCCAGTGTAACCTGGAAGGCGCCATCGGACGTGATGGGCCCCATGTACCTGTATGTCAGGGTCTGGGATGGAGATGTTTCTGTGGACACGTCTGTGATGGTTACTGTAATCAACCAGAGTCCCACAGCTCCCACCAACCCATCACCGGCGCCGGAAGCGGAAGATGTGTCCATTCAACCGACCTTGAGCTGGTCTGGAGTTGATCCGGATGGCGATACGCTTACGTTCGATGTCTATTTCGGTGAAACGCTCATCCCGGTGAAAATCGACAGCGAATTGACCACGCCTTCGTACAGTTTCCCGGATACAATCACACTCGAGTACGAGACTGAGTATTTCTGGAAAGTGGTTGCGCAGGATCCATCGGGAAGATCCGCCGAAAGTGAGCTGTGGAGTTTTACTACAGCTGCGGAAGGCAATCAGCCGCCATCGGCACCGTCCAATCCCAGTCCGGCGGACGGCGCTCAGAATACACAGGTTCGCCCGACATTTACATGGCAGGCGTCGGACCTGGAAAGCACCACACTGTTGTATGACCTGTATCTTGGCAAGGTGTGGCCGCCTTCACTTCGAGCTACCAGCCTGGTGAATAACTCCTACACCCCGGATTCGCTTGATTACGACACCTATTACTACTGGAAAGTAGTGGTTCGGGATGAAGATAACGCCATCACGGAAGGTTCGGTCTGGACTTTCCTCACGGCAGAACGTCCCAACCAGGCGCCCTATGCACCGAACTCACCGTCACCGGCCAATAATGCGACCGGTATTGATGAATACACTTCTCTGAGTTGGAACTGCTCTGATCCGGATGGCGACATGCTGTATTATGATATCCATTTCAGCGCCTCCAACCCACCGGCAGAAATCGCAAGCAACCAGACACTGGAAACATGGACGCCACCCAGCCGGTTGAACTCGAACACGACCTATTTCTGGAAGATTATCGCGAAGGATGCACCGACCGGCGGTGAACAGACACCTTCTTCGATCTGGCAATTCACCACGGGCCAGAACCAGTCTCCTGCCGCGCCGGGTTCGCCCTCACCGGCAAATGCATCTGAAAATGTTACGCTTACACCAACGCTGTACTGGACCTGTTCTGATCCGGAACACGATCAGCTCTTTTTCGACGTCTATTTTGATGACAGCAATCCCCCGGTTACCAAGGTCGATTCAAACCTGACGGCAAACTTCTATGTGCCGGATGAACTGGACTACCGTTCGAACTATTACTGGAAGGTGACCGTACGTGACGATTACGGTAACACGCGCCAGGGAAGCGTGTGGCGATTCAGGACACGCATGGAAGCGCCGGAAGCGCCAACCCCGTTATCACCGGCCAGCGGCGACCTGGAAGATGTCCCGATCACGTTCGTCTGGAACAGTTCCGAGTATTCCGCACAGTACCAGTTCCAGGCCACAGGGCTTGCTGATCCCGGGTTTGCGAATCCCCTGGTCAATGAGATTTTAAACGATACGACTACCACACACGGCCTCAGTGATGGCTTGAACTATAATTATGGGTATTACTGGCGGGTGCGTGGCAGCAACGAAAGCGGCTACGGTGCCTGGTCAACCTCAATAGATTTCCGTATTCGCGTCGGCGCTCCGACTTTGTCGCAGCCTTTGAACAATGCTGTTCAAGTCCCGGTTGCCCCGAATACGTTCTTCGAATGGAATGAACCTTCAGGGGGGGCGGATCATTACCATTTGCAGATCAATACACAATCTGATTTCTCTACAGGCACCATGGTTGTGGACCAGGACAACATCAACCAGACTTTCTATCCCGCTACTGGATTGGCGAACAATACCCGTTATTACTGGCGGGTATACGCGGTTGATGCCAACGGAGCCAATGGAGCGGCTTCCCAGGTCTGGTCGTTCACAACACTTCCCTGAGTCTGAACAAAAACACATAAAGCCTCATCCGGAAACCGGGTGAGGCTTTTTTTACAGGAATCTTGTTCTACGGTTTCAGCAATCCCTTGACACCATTGCTCAACAGCTTGGGAGCCTGTCCGGCAAGGCGTTTCAGAATACTGTTCTGCCCGGTCAAGTCTTTCACCACAACCGCGCCTACCGGGATCATGACACTCCAGAACCACGGACTGTTGGTGATCGAACGTGTTTTTGTGGCCTGCTTCAACAGGTCAAGATTCTTCTTGCTGTCACGGCAACGTCCTAAACCCAGACCAGTTTTAGCGCCCAGCCCCAAAGGACCGGTTTTGTCTCTGAAAGGCATATTCACCTCCTGCCGTTTTCTTTCCAATAGAATATACAAAATTCAGGTTGAACAATGATGGTTATTCTGTATTATTTTAATTATATCAACCACTTGGCCACTTGTATACCAATAAATCCAGATTATTTTCCCATTGCTTACAGCTACCCTTTATTCCTACAATAGTGCGGTGGGATCAACCTGGAACAGGAATAACCATGAACACAAAAGCGCTGCTACTCGTTTCAGTTTTATTTTTACTTCCTCTCGCCACCCTGGCGCAAGACAATACGCGAACAGATCCCGTATCGCCGGATTCATCCCTGTCTTTGATGACAGTCCCGGTAAATGTGACGTTCATTAACGGGTACAGCGTATTCGGACCTTCCGATCATGTGCATCACATCTTCGCGCTGCACCTGGGTCTGGGTCATTCCGGGCAGTTGCACGGCGCCGAGATCGGCATACTGACAAACCATTGTCTATATCCTTCAACCGGTTTCCAGGTCGCTCCCTTCCTGAACCAGGCAGACCAGCGTTTTGATGGTTTCCAGGTCTCTGGAATTGCCAATTCAACAAAAGGACGTTTCCAGGGTTTCCAGGTCGGCGGGCTTCTTTCTGCTTCGGGGGCCGCAAAAGACCCAGCGTACAGCAAAGGCTTCCAGGTGGGTGGGCTGCTCGCTTTGTCACGTGGCAAACACTTCGGGATGCAGCTTGGCGGGCTAACCAGCGCCGCGCTTGATGGGGTTGGCTTTCAGGTAGGTGGACTGCTTTCTATCGCCACCCATTCCTGGTACGGTTTCCAGGTGGGCGGTCTGGGATCGTTCGCCATGGAAGGTGGCGGCGGCATCATGATAGGCGGGCTTGCTTCTGTGAGTGGAACCACTTACACCGGACTTCAACTTGGTGGACTTTTTGCCGTTTCTACCATGAAATTGAACGGGATCCAGGTGGCCGGGATCATTGCAAACTCACCGATAGCGCCGTTGGTACAACTGGCGCCGATATCTTTGAGCCAGTTTGGTAAAGGTGTTCAGATTGGCGTGTACACCCATTCAAGTCTTGTGGAGGGGGTACAGATCGGTGTGCTGAATATGGCCGATGTCAACGATGGCTGGCCTGTCGGGTTGGTCAGCCTTGTAGAAGATCAACCCGTCCATGTCACTTTCTGGTTCGATGAAACCGGGATGGCATCTACTGCCTTTGTCTCGGGCAACCAAAACCTGTATAACCTTATCGGTGTGGGGAAGCGACTGGATAATGCACAAGCCTGGGGCATGGTTGGCGGTATTGGCTGGCATACTCCGATCAGGACTGAAGACTTCTCCCTTAAAACGGACATCCTTGTCTGGAATATTCTGCATGGCGAAGGCATTTCGGACGACCCGGTATTGCTTGCTGAATGGCGCATCACAGGCCAGCTTCAGGTCAATGAAAGGCTGTTCGTATCGTTGGGGCCGGCCTTAAGATGGGCCTATTCGACAAGCGATGCAGGACAGGAATTGCTTCCCGATGAAGCGGTGATACACAACAGCGATAACCACTGGAACGCCTTCTGGTTCGGCGGAATGGCCGGAGCGCAACTTACGTTTTAAAGTTGCTCAACTGAGTACACGAAAAGCGCCAGGTGCATCCCCACCTGGCGCAGACCAACAAGTATACAAGTACCTGCTCATTTAATCAACATCACTTTTTGTGCCGAAGCAAAACCTCCGGCCGTTTTTAACTGTACAAAGTAGACTCCGGACGGCCATCCATTCGCGTCCAGCGTCAACGTGTGATACCCGGCTTCCTGCATCCCTTGAACCATCGTTGACATTCGCTGACCAAGCACATTGAACACGCTCAGGTTGATACGTTCCGATCTGGGCAACGCATACCGGATCACTGTTTCGGAATTGAACGGATTGGGATACGGCGCGTCCAGAGCATAATCACGCGGCAGCGCCTCTTCGATGTCTGTTTCTACCGGATGAATGTTGTCCCAGGTGTTGGTAGTAAACAGGATCGCACGACCTGAATCAATCATGGCTGTCCCAGCCATCGCGAAATGACGATAAGCGATCTGGATGCCAAGGTTCTGCGTGCTATTTTCAATCCCGGTGGTCCACCAGTCCACCCCTTCGGGATCAGAACTCGTTGAGGGATTCAATGAACTGTATTGGAAGAGAATATCCGCATCACCTGTTGCAGTCTCGTGGCCTTCAACCTGGTCATACAGGATGAGCTGGAAGGTGCAGGGATTGATACTGTCAAGGTCTGTCACCTGGTACCATTCAATGATATATCGTCCATTGGCGGTGTCGTGATAGTCGTAAACCCCGGCGCCATCAAAAACCGTACGATCATCCCAGAAGGGGGCAATCATGGCGTTCGGACCGCCCGGTGAGGGGATTGACCAATTCTGTAAACAGGGCAGATCCGCCTGGCTCCCCATTGCTGCAAATCCGTTGGCCGCAACAGTAATCTCGGTAAAGGTTTCACTATAATACTGCACCGTGAAGGGAAGTTGCCTCACGACTGCGTGTTGTAATTCCCGCGCGGTATCCGGCAGATCCAAAGCTGTTCCTTCATAATCATGATGTTCAACATTCGGATTGATCTCTACCCACGCATACACGGGCGCGAGATCATAAGCTGTATCCACATTTTCGAACGCATAATAGCCATAAGCATCCGGACCAACGGGGTCTTCTTCCGCCAGTTCGCCGATGGTTACACCAGTCAGAATGGTATCGACCACACCGTTGCTGCCCAAATAAACGAGCTGAAGTTCTGCGATACTGCCATTGCTGTACGCTTCATCAACCGCTTGTACCTGAAACCCGGTAACAGTTAAGGCTTCACTGGTGTCAA
This sequence comes from bacterium, assembly GCA_963669175.1. Taxonomy (GTDB): domain Bacteria; phylum Electryoneota; class Electryoneia; order Electryoneales; family Electryoneaceae. Next base: position 1,441,452 of record OY769902.1, on the reverse strand, counting down.
TTGCAGCGCAGGTTGCGGTTCCATTTGCAACAACCAGAAAAGGCGTAAGTGAACTCAGCGATATTTCTCCACCGGTAGCATCATCACTGCCGTAATTATAAAGCTGTACACTTAATGCTGACGTTTGGCCGGGAAGCAACGGTTGGTCCGTCTCAACACTTTCAACCGCCAGGGTCGGCGCTTTAATCCGCAGCACCAGCGTGTGTTCCCACTGCCCCTGCGTGCTGGAAACAACCACATGTATCGTAGCCAGGTATTCATCGGGCGTATAACCGGACACGGCTATCTGAAATTCCGGGGAAGCAACGGTTGCGCCTGCCCCAATGCTCCGGAATGCCAGCACAGCGGCAGTGTCAATGACGGTCAGATTCGGATCATCAGCATATACCTGGATAGTAATATTGTCCTGAGCTGCATCTGCCGTATTGGTAATGTTGAAACGTAAACCGCCTATCTCACCGGCATCAATAACACCGTCATTGTCACCGATGTATTGTTCGATACCGGGATCATCAGTCCAACTTCCGGTTGAGGCCCTTAATGCCATTGAGGCCGAATGAACCGTGAAATCATGCTGCCATGTTTCCAGGTTCTTCGCCGTAATCGTAAAGGTTACTTCCTCGCCGTAATCGCCACCACTGCCAGGGATCACAACCGTACCATCGTCACCGGTAACCCCGAAAGCGGTATGCAGCGCTTCGCCATCCATCTGATACCTGCACACCCAGGCGCCTGCAACTGGTCCATCCTGCGTTGCCACGGTAATGGGAAAGCCGTTGATTTCGGAATAGAGCGTGTCCGGGCAGGTGATGATCGGCTCCTGCGGAATCCCGGAAAAGAAAACAACAGTAGGATCGCCCATCAGGTTGAACCACTGTAGAAATTCATCCACATGAGCGTTTTCATAGGCAGAAAACTGACGCCACATGTTCAATTTTCCCGCGGTGCCCAGTTCGCCAATGGTGGCAAGCTTTGTCTGGAATGCGGCCTGGTCGAGTCCGATACAAAGGGCATTGTTGAAACGTGTCAAGGTCGCTGCGGTTGCCATTCCCCAGGCCGCAATACCACCTCGTGGCTGAGAAACCGTACCCGCACGCATCCACGCTTCGGATATGGACAAGCCCTCTGCAAAATCGCCGGTCGAACAGGTGATATCAGCAATAACCGGGAGCTTCCTGTCGTTATCAATGCCGGGAATGTCCGGTTCAGTAAAGCCGGTGCCGATCAATCCTCTGAACTGGAAGAAACTCACCCCCTGTGAAAGGATTTCAGCAGCGCGCTCGATAACATTCCCGCCGCCATCATTGTACCAGATTGTATCCACCTGGGTATACCCCGCATCCATCATCATATGGCGCAGATAACGATTCAGGTAAATGGTCGATACGCCAGACACATCCGAATTGGAAACAACCAGCCCACGTGTATACCACTCCGTTTCATCGGTATACGGTGTTTGTTCGTAGAACAGAACTTTGTTCTTATAGGCTGTCACCTGGGAAATATTCTCAACGCTGATCCGTCCAAGATGCACATCAGGCAGGTTATCATCACCGGCAAGACAACTGTAGAGATGATCACCGTCACCATGGATAGCCCCGCCTGATCCGGCCGGGATTGCCCAGCTTCCCGACGCATCACCGAGAAGCACAACATAACTGAACCCCATTCCCGGACTGTTGTACATGTTGATCAGGCCGTTCCTGATACCGGTTGCGGTCCAGTTCACCTGCGAATCCATCAAAAATAAAATCTGCCAGCCTTTCTGCCGCTTCCATTCAAACCACTGCGCAAACCCGGCTCGCAGCACATCATCATCACGCATCACCACCACCATCCGGCGTGACTCTGCCGCTATCTCCTCGTCAAGTTCATTCTCCGTCCAGTTGAGCAATTCACGGTACAGGGGAAGAAAAGACCTGTCAAGCGAGCCGGATGGCTGGGGCAGTTCATTCAGACCGGAACGCCCTGTATTCTGAAGCGAGAAGGAAGCGTCAACCAGCTCACGCACCACTCCACGTACCGGGTTGACCTGTATGGGTGAAGTATGCAACGGCGCCAAGCGTACATCGTGCAAAATCGCAGCATTCCCCAATCGTAGCGGAACTGCGGGATACCAGGCATCTTTTCCCTGATACTCTTCCGGAACCAGATCAAGACAACCACGCCAGGGGGATCCTGCCAGAAGAGTTTCCTCACTGAATTGCAGGTCGGTGATAGCCAGCCGATATTCGCCACGCCACGCAATCCGCACCAATTCAGATAGCTCGGGCCAGCCACCCAACTCTTGCGCTTCAGCAAGCAGTTCCTCTTCCCAACTACGCTCAGCAGGCAGCAGGATTTCGTTCGAAAGCGCTGGTTGTTCTACCCTGACAGAAAGTAGCTGCGAGTTTTCTTGCTCTACGGCCGAGACCAGTGCAATTCGTGCAGAAGCATCAAATGAAGAGGTAGCAGTTGTGCAAAAACCTGCTGAAGTATGCAGTCCAACCAGGAGAAGTATCAAAAGGAACGAAACAATGTGCAACCTTGGAACGTGACTCATAGAACCTCCCGGCAATGGGGTGATCGGTAGTGGCAGGATTCAATGCAAAACGAAGGCCAGCGCTGTTGCAGTTTCAGTGAAAATGGATCAATAACGCAATAAGGGCAACATTGCAAGGTTTAACCTGTTGAGTTTTATTTACACTGCTGCGTTCATCATTCCAGAAGTGCATCATTTCAGACTGAATAACCATAGTCAATACAAACGGGTTTTGCTTTACCTGCTTGCATTTAGCGACTTAGTGCGTGCAAATACTGCGCAGTGTCAAAATGAGAAACTACCCGGATTGATCTTCTTTTCTATCCTTTGGTCTCACAACCGGCACCTTCTTCTCGCCCTGCGACAGGATGTCAGACATCTCTTCATGGGTGAGGTTGCCGCCCAGTTCGAACCCTTTTTGCGCTTCGATAAACATGTTGATCTGACGGTTTCGGACCCGAATCATGAAGTAGGAAATCAACAGAAAGAGCAACCCGGCCTGCATTACAATCAGGATCGCGTCAATACCACGCACCTGCTTGAGAACAATCGCTGATATGCCGAGAAAAATCGTAACAAACCAGATGATGATGACCGCGCGCGCTTTTCCGATCCCCAGGTGAGATAAGCGGTGATGGAAATGATCACGTCCGGCATAGGACAACCATTCTCCGAACGAACGCACTTTCCCGGTCGCCACTCGAGTGATTGTTGTCATCATCATATCGTAGATCGGCACCCCGAAGAGCAGAATCGGCACCGCCAGCGAGCTGATCTTGTTCTCCGCCCAATCGCCCATCAGGGCTGTCGATGCCAAGGTAAACCCGATAAAGGTTGCCCCGTTGTCACCCAAAAATATGGCTGCGTTGTGACCCGGACGGAAATTAAAAGGCAGAAAGGCAAGAGTAGCGCCAAGAAAGGCAATCGCCACATAGGCAAAATACATCTGGCTGCTTTGAATAGCGACAAGCGCCAGGAACAGAGCAATAACGGCGCCCATGCCCCCGGCCAGGCCATCCATGCCATCCAGGAAATTGACTGCGTTGGTTACACCGATCACCCAGACAAACGTGATGATCAATTCAAGCGCATCTCCCCACCAGACATTAGGCAGGAAGGTTACACGGACTCCCGCGTATACTAGAACACTTACCGCGATTACCTGAACCAGCAGTTTCAGCTTGGCAGGAAGTTCATACTTGTCATCCACAACACCCAGCAACCAGATGAGAAAAGCGGCGATACCAATGCCTTTCATGGCCAGGGAATAGGTAAATGTGAACAGCAATGCCACACCGAAAGCGCTTACGACTGCAAGCCCCCCAAGAACCGGGGTAGCACGAGAATGAGCCTTTCTCCCCTTGGGAACATCCAGCCAGCCAAACAGGAATGACAGCTTGATTGCCAACGGGGTCATCAAGCTGCCAACCGCCCAGGAAAGCACCAGAATGAACAACCAGTTCAGTCCGGTATCGCGTTGCTTAATGATAAACGGTGCAACACAACACCCGAGAATAACCGCGACCGGCAACGCCAACTGGAGAAATGATGGCTTCTGATCCAGTGCTGGCCTGGGAATCAGATTATTCCCACTTAACTCGCTGTCCTTTGCCATGAATTCTTGCTCTCCTAAAGCAGGAACATTCGATTGGGCATGAAAGCTTCAGCGTATTTCTTGTAAATCTCAATCCCTCTACGTATCGCAGACCCCTTGGCAATGTCTGTAATAGGCAAGCCTTCGATATTCGTACGAGCGACCTGTGAGAAGTGAGCCTCCAGCAAGTCCATTTTCCGGGTGATCGTCGACTCGATATTGACAAACACGGACGGGCTGAAGTGCTGGGTTGTCGGGCTCTCGTAGAACAGGAGGTTCGGCACCCTGCGCGCCGCTGACTGAGCTCCTATGGCAAGAGCGCGATGGTCCTGATGAGTATCATGGGGCGAATGCACAAATACGACGTGAGGATTCACCAGTTTTATCGTCTTTTCAATATTCTGGATCAGCGGAAGACCATTAGGGATCTCGCAGTCTATAAACCCGCCCCAGAAGATATCTTTCGCTCCGATCATATCGCCTGAGCGTTCCGCTTCACGTTGCCTTGTAGCAGGATCACCACCACGTTCGCCCTTTGTCGCCACATACAGAAACATGTCGTTCCCTTCTGCAGCATAGCGTAGCATGGAGCCACCACACCCGATCTCCCAGTCATCCGGGTGAGCGCCAAGCGCCAGAACACGCAATGGTCCTTGCGTATGCATAATCAATCTCCCTTTAGTGTTGGCCGGACATACTTGTCAAACCCGTCCGGCCCGGCGTTCAACAACAAGTCGATCGCCCCCATATATGGTAGAAAATCAGCATTCTGCTGTGGATAAGGTTCCGGATGAAAATCAAAGAACTCTACGTGAACCCCTTCCCGCGCAAACAAGTCCAGATCCATGTAGTTTTTCCCACCAATCCCGGCAAGATAGACATCCGCATTCAATTGTTGTCCAATTGTGATTATACGAAGGTTGGGATCTTCAGGAAGGTTCTTGAAATCCTTCATCCCCTGCACCGGGGTATGAATCCCGAATCGTTCCAGGAAAAACCGGGTGGTAGCCATACCCAGTTCCGCAAGATTCGGATAGGACTGCACTACCACCTTTGCAAAACCGTCCAGCTCATCTATAAACGGAGCCTTCGAGTAATTTCTTCGCAGGGTCTCAACATGCTGTCGCGCCCAGTCTTTTTCATGGTCGGGCAGCATCTCGCTGATCCGCGCCTTGTATTCCCCTTTCACAGGCACTGTCAGCCATTGAGCGCCTTGCGGTGTCTTGATTTTATTGCGGTTCTGGAATTCACGCTTTACAAATTGGACATCTTCAAGAAAAACAAAAGTATCCACACAATCGACTTTTGCGAGGTAACCAAGGTATGGAAGGTAATGCGGTTGATGGACAGCGTAGAGCATACGCTCCTCGGTTGTCGTTTATGAGCTTGTATCATACTGCAAGCATTACAACAAGCGGATCGCTTTACAGAAATCGTTCCACCTGTAAGTATAGCAAAGTTTCTTTGAAAACTACAAGCCCGTTTTGGGATTTTTGGCCTTTGAACGCGTTTTTCTTTTCAATAAGACTCGGCTCAGTTTGGATTGTTTAAATGGAACTTCATAAGAAACATGTTTCACCTTGATCCCGGCATTTCCATTGCTTGCTGCGATATTCCCCTGCTGATCCTGAGTTTCCGAGAAAGCCACCTCGACCGCGCCCGGTCCTTTGGTGCGGAATCCAGAACGAGGCGCATGAACAAACCACCTGAGCCACGGTTCAGGATAGGACGCTCCGCCACACCAGTGAATGGCCGCGCCATCCTGCCAGAACCCGCGCGGGATATGAAAATGACCGCCCACCAGGACCGCTTCACGGTTATCGCGGATCAGATCCTGCCATAATCCTTCAGCCTGCAACCATTTACGTGCGCGTGTGGTATTATGGGTAATGACCAGGATGTGCCCTGTCTTGCGCAACGCCGCTTCAATCTGTTCTCGCATGGTTTCCGCATGGGATACGATAAATTTATTGGATGCGTACAATCCGGCCAGAAACGCCAGTTCACTGTCCAGGGCAATAATCTGTCCCCCCGGCACATCCTCCACACCGTACCCGGTCAGGTTGATCTCCCGCTTGAACAGCTCACTGCGTAACTTCAGCAATTCAGGATAACTCTGCGGGTCAGGGTAATACCCGTGACCAAGCTCATGATTTCCGTTTAACGCAAGCAGGCGTTCCTCACCCCAGCGTTCAAGCTGATGCACCCAGATCAGCCCCGCCGCATCAATCCGGTCCTCGCTACGACTCAGAGGCATGATATTGTCACCGCCATTGATCAACAGGTCATAGCCTTTGGTCTTCCGGTCCAGCCATACATCCACGACATCAATGACCTGGTCCGCTTCATAACGAAGGCGGTCTTCAAAACGGTCCATCATCCAATTACCAACACACAACGACCATTTCATGGAACGTCGCAGTTCCGGCCTGAGGTGATCTCGTGGTCCTACCCTAAGATGCAAATCGCTGAAGAATAAAGCTCGCAACCTCTGTTCCTCTGCACTGTCATGGTTCTGTGTTTGTGCTGCTCGTGGATCGGTTCACATGAATCGGCCCACAGGCAACGTGTCATTGTCAGCCTAATATAATACTTGCTCGCTCGATCTGAGTTAGTGACGCCGGTGTGACAAGGCAAGAGGAGCAATATGACGAGACCGGTGTTCCCGTGTGAAACCGACGGGCTCGAGTTTACCAGTTGCTCCGGCACAGAAAAGAGTCTATACTCCTTCGATTGTTCGTATTTTGGGATCATGCCTGTAAATTCACGTGAGGTTATACAGTGGCTCCGACCAGTTACAAAGATGCCGGCGTAAACATTTCTGCCGGTGAAGAACTGATAGATCGCATCAAGCCTAAGGTTCGTGAAACCTTCGGCCCTGAAGTTCAGACCGACCTGGGACTATTCGGCGGAGCTTTTAAACTGGATGCTTCCGACATGGAAGAACCGGTTCTGATCGCTTCCACCGATGGCGTGGGAACCAAGACCAAGGTTGCCGAGTGGGCAAACAAGCACGGCAACATCGGACGCGACCTGGTGAATCATTGTGTCAATGACATTTTCACCTGTGGCGCACGTCCGCTATTCTTCCTGGACTACTACGCTACCGCAAAACTGGATGTGGACGTAGCGGAAGCCGTACTGACCGGACTGGCATCTGCCTGCAAGGATACCGGCATTGCGCTGCTTGGTGGTGAAACTGCGGAAATGCCATCCGTGTATCACGATGGCGTCTACGATCTTGCCGGGACCATTCTCGGTGTCGTTGACAAAGCGAAACTGATTAACGGCTCCACCATTCGCGAGGGTGACCTGCTGGTCGGGCTGCCGTCCAACGGGCTCCATACCAATGGTTACACGTTGGCCCGTAAGGTGCTGATTGATGATGGCGGCCTGAATCCGGATGATGTGCTTGAAGGAATGGACGTTGGCGTCGCGGATGCCCTGCTGGCGCCGCATACCTGCTATCTGAATATCGTCCGGCCCATGATCGAGCGCGGGGCAACAATTCATGGCATGGCGCACATTACCGGCGGCGGTATTGAGGGTAATACAAAACGTATCATTCCTTCCGGCCTGAAAGCCCGGGTTGAGTGGGATAGTTGGGAAATGCCACCCCTGTTCCGTCATATCATGGAAATGGGCGAGGTGCCGGTTGAGGATATGCGACGTGCTTTCAACCTTGGCATCGGCTGGGTGCTGGTTATCCCGCCGGAAAAGGCGAATGAGATTATCCTGCATGCGATGAATGTCGGGATTAAACCGGTTCGCATCGGTTCTATCGTCAAAGCATAATATTTGACTCACAGGATAGTAGAATGATAGGATAATAAGGATAACGGAATCAACAGTAATAGTAATTGTAATTGTAAGCTACTGAAAATTTGTGCTTTTGTATTGAATAGCAAAAATTGTTTTTATCCTTGGCATCCTTTTATCCTTGCATCCTGTTAAGCATGTATATGGGAGAGAGCGAGTGAGACTGCTGGGCGCGATAGTGATGTCTTACCTGTTTGGGGCGTTTCCGACGGCCTGGCTGGTGGCGCGTGTGTTCGGCAAGATCAACATCTTTTCCGAAGGCAGCGGGAATCCCGGCGCGTCCAACGTCTATCGTTGCATGGGCGCGCGCTGGGCCATGATGGTGCTTACCCTGGACATGTTCAAGGGGTATTTACCGGTACGGCTGGTTGAGGTTTTCGAAACGAAATTGCAACCACGCGACCGTAGCCTGAATAAAGAAACCATGCAGGTCATGCTGGGCCTCGCGGCTGTCAGCGGGCATCTCTGGCCGGTGTTTACCCATTTCAAGGGCGGCAAAGGCGTTGCAACATCTGCCGGTGCGGTTGTAGCCATGGCCCCGCTAGCGTCATCCCTGTCACTGATGACCTGGATTACCACGCTACGCGTCACTCGCACCTTTTCACTTGCCTCACTGGTTGCAGCGTTGATGTTCCCCTTTGCGCTTTATCTCTTCGAGGGCAAGCGCAGTGTCGCCAGCCTGGGCTGGGGACTTCTGGTGCCGATGATTCTGGGCGCGACGCATCGGCACAACCTGGAACGGCTCCGAAAGGGCGCCGAACTGGGCATGAGTTCAAACACGGAGAAAACCAATGGCTGATTTTGCGGTACTCGGCGCGGGAAGCTGGGGCACCGCCCTGGCAATACTGCTGAAGCAGCATACGGATAACCATAAAGTCATGTTGTGGGAGTTTCGTCCGGATGCAGCCGAACGATTGAAAAAAGAGAGGGTTAACCGGGAATTCTTACCCGGAATCCCGTTCCCGGATGGCCTGGAAGTCACGTCTGACTTGAACGAAGCGTTGCATGGTCGAGAAGCTGTGCTGATGGTCGTACCGACGCAGTTTGTACGGTCAGCCTTGGAGAAAGTCACCGATATTCCCAAAGACGCTATCTGGATCGGCGCTTCCAAGGGAATTGAGAACAAAACCCTGATGCAGATTTCCGATGTGGCGGGCCAGATACTTGGCCCGGAAGTACACGACCGTTTTGTTGCCCTGTCCGGCCCAAGTCATGCGGAAGAAGTATCCAGGAATCTGCCGACGACAGTCGTAGCCGCCTGTCCGGACTTGAGCCTGGCAAAACAGGTGCAGCACTGGTTCAGCGGCCAAAGCTTCCGGGTTTATGCCAGCGATGACCGGACCGGTGTCGAGTTGGGGGGAGCGTTGAAGAATGTTATCGCCATTGCGACCGGCATGTGTGATGGTCTCGGTTTCGGCGATAACACCAAGGGCGCGTTGATGACACGTGGCCTGGTTGAAATGGCTCGCCTGGGAGTGCATCTTGGCGGCAGACAGGAGACCTTTGCCGGATTATCGGGTATGGGTGACTTGATCACCACCTGTACCAGCCGGCACAGCAGAAATCGTCACGTAGGCGAAGAACTGGGACGCGGCCGTTCCCTGAACGACATCCTGAAGAACATGACCATGGTCGCCGAGGGTGTTGCCACGACGCAGTCCGTCTATAACCTCTCCCACAAAACCGGCGTGGAGATGCCGATCACGGAGCAGGTGTACCGCATTTTGTTTGAAGAAGCATCACCGCGTGATGCGGTGATTGAACTGATGACCCGTTCGCTGAAGGTAGAACACACATGAGCACGACTAGAGTTTACATCGAAGACTTCAAAGATCACGTTGGTGAAGAAGTAGAAGTGACCGGATGGTTGTACAACATGCGCAGCAGTGGGAAAATCGCGTTCCTGATGGTGCGCGACGGCACCGGAATTGTACAGGCTGTAGCGGCCATTAACGATATCGGCCAGGAACAGTTTGACCTGGTCAAGACCCTGACCCAGGAAACTTCCATTGTGGTCCGTGGCAACGTCCGTGCTGACAAACGCGCCCCGGGCGGCTTCGAATTGACCATGACCGGATTTGAGAAAATCGGTGATTCGGTTGATTACCCGATTTCGCCCAAGGAACACGGCACCACGTTCCTGCTGGATAACCGTCACCTCTGGTTACGCAGCAAACGTCAGGTTGCCTTGCTTCGTATTCGTCATGAGATCATCTGGGCGTTACGGGACTTCTTTAACAACCGTGGATTCGTACAGTTCGATACTCCCATGTTCACCCCGAACGCCGTGGAAGGAACAACCACGCTGTTCGAGACGGAATATTACGATACGACCGCGTACCTGACCCAGTCCGGTCAGCTTTATGCCGAAGCCGGCGCGATGGCGCTGGGCAAGGTGTATACTTTCGGCCCGACCTTCCGCGCGGAAAAATCCAAGACCCGGCGTCACCTGACCGAATTCTGGATGCTGGAGCCGGAAGTCGCCTACCTCGACCTGGATGGCGACATGGAATTGGCTGAAGATATGATCGTGTACGTAGTCGAGCGTCTGCTTGAGAAGCGCATGGACGAGCTGAACACGCTCGAGCGTGACATCAGCAAGCTGGAAGCGATCAAGAAGCCGTTCCCACGCTTGAGCTACGAAGAATGCTGCGACATCCTGGTGAAGTATGCTGCGGAACACCCGGAAGATGAAGACGCGAAATTTGAACCGGGTGAAGATTTCGGCGCGAAGCATGAGACCATCATCGGTGAAGCCTATGACCGTCCGGTCATGGTGCACCGCTTCCCCGCCGCGATCAAAGCGTTCTACATGAAACGCGATCCGGAAGATGAAACCAAGGTGCTCGGTTTCGACATGCTGGCTTCGGAAGGATATGGAGAGGTAATCGGCGGTTCGCAACGTGAAGATGATCATGATACGCTGTTGAAACGTATCGAGGAACATGAACTGCCGGTGGAACCGTTCCAGTGGTACCTCGATCTGCGAAAGTACGGCAGCGTTCCGCATTCCGGCTTCGGACTCGGCATCGAACGCACCATCACCTGGTTGTCGGGGATTCATCACCTGCGGGAAGCGATTCCGTTCCCGAGGATGATTCATCGTCTCAGGCCATAATAGAAACGGGAGAGAATCCTTGGCAGACAGAACTTTGGCCCAGTTTCACGGGTTCGTCACCGGAAGAGTGCAGGGTGTCGGGTTTCGCTGGTTCGTGATCCAGCAAGCGCGAAAGCTGAATCTGAACGGGTGGACACGGAACCTGCACGATGGACGAGTGGAAGTTCTGGCGGAAGGACCGAAGCAGGATCTGGACACCTTGATTGATTATCTATACCAGGGGCCATCCTATTCCATTGTCCGATCTGTGGATGTGGACTGGAGTGAGCCTGACGGTCTGGTCAACGGCTTTGACGTCAAATACTGATTTGTTGGCTGGGACACATCTTTCAATCCGTTTCCAGGTTAACATAGGACATTGACGTCCCTTCCAAGGGGAGGAATCAGGGCGGTAGGCCTGAGATAACCCTTGCATTTGCAACAAGGAAAGTGTAATTTTGGGTGTGTGCATCGGGACCGTGGTATGGTTCCGATGCGATTTTTTTAATCCTACGGAAAGGAAGGACCGCATGTTGGACCGGATCCAGGCTGTCAAGCAGAAGCTGGAAGACGAGATCGCAGCATCCCGGCATGAATTGGAAGTGGATTTGCCCGTACGAATCGAGGAAGCACGTGCAAAGGGTGACCTGTCCGAAAATGCGGAATATGAGTCAGCGAAAGAACGTCAGGGATACCTGGTGGTTCGGTTGGCTCAGCTTCAGAAACGTCACGAAAAATTGGCGAGCATTAACCTGAAAGAAATCGATCCCAAATCTGTGGGATTATATTCTACTGTTACCCTGGAAGAAATTGATGCAGGCAAAGAAGTCAATTATGAATTGGTGTTGCCTGAAGAGATGGATGTCAAGAAGGGTATGATTTCTATCCGCTCCCCTATCGGCCAGCAGCTTCGTGGCACGGTCGCGGGAGCTATCGTTACGATTAAAACACCTGCTCGTACGTATGACGTAAAAGTAAAGCAGTTTATTAACATTCTGGGCGAAACTCACGAACAGGAAAACTGATCCGGTAGACCTTTTCCATCGCGAGAAGGCCAGTCGGGCTTAACAAGCTCATGAATTGGTCTACATTACGTTCGCACCCGATCCTGCAAAACATCCTGTATGGTAAAGCGAACCGGGATGATTTGCAGGATTATGCTTCGCGCGAATACAGAAGCGACCTCCTGATTGCCGTCCTTGTTGGGTTGGTTGGGGGTTATGGTACGGTATTGTTCCGTTGGGCGATCCATTCTGTCCAATGGTTGTCTTTCCATGCGTTCGATCCGACGATCGATTACCTGTTATCCCTGCCGTGGTACTGGCGATTCCTGTTGCCGGTCATCGGTGCTGCGATAACAGCTCCCATTTACACCAAGTTCGCCAGCGAAGCGAAGGGGCATGGTGTCCCGGAAGTGATGGCTGCGGTGGCTGTAAAGGGTGGTGTTATCCGGCCACGAGTTGCAGCAGCGAAAGTCATCGCTTCCGCCATCTGTATCGGTACCGGTGGATCGGCCGGATCGGAAGGTCCGATTGTTCAGATCGGCTCAACATTCGCCTCTACGCTGGGGCAATTACTGAAGTTGAACCCGCGTCGTTTGAAAACCTTTGTCGGCTGCGGCGCAGCGGCCGGTATCGCCGCAACCTTCAACGCGCCAGTCGCGGGTATGCTGTTCGCCATGGAAATCATCCTCGGCGGATTCAGCATTGTCCACATGAGCCCCATCATTATCGCCTCCGTGATCGCCACCGCAGTCAGCCGTCTGCATCTTGGCAACGAGCCGGCCTTCAAGATTCCCGGCTACTCCATGGCAAGCCCCCTTGAGCTGATCCATTACGCCATCCTTGGTGTTGCGGCGGCTTTTGTCGCTGTCGGGTTTACCTGGATTCTGCACAATACGGAACACCTGTTTGAGCATAAGCTGAAGATCCCGGAACTGACCAAACCTATCCTCGGAGGCATTTTTGTCGGTACCCTGGGCGCGGTTGGTTTACCCCATGTGTTCGGTGTCGGCTACGATATGATCGAGCTGGCTTTGATGGGCACCCTACCGTTGAGCATGCTGGCCCTCCTGGTGGTAGCCAAGATTATTGCCACATCGGCCACCATCGGTTCCGGCGGTAGCGGCGGTATCTTCGCTCCTTCCCTGTTTATGGGAGCCATGCTGGGCGGGGTTGTCTGGCATGGCGCGCATTTCATGACGCCGGATATTGTTGTCGAGAATTATGGCGCCTATGCCCTGGTAGGTATGGCCGCAGTCGTGGCAGCCACCACTCGCGCACCCATGCAGGCTATCCTGATCCTGTTCGAATTGACTGGTGGGTATGAAGTTATTCTGCCCCTGATGTTGTCATCCATTATTGCCGTAATCGTAGGCAACCGTCTCCTGAAAGACAGCATTTACACAATCAAGCTTCGCGCGAAGGGGATTGTGCTTCACCAGGGACGCGAGATGAACGTCCTGCGTGAGTTGAAAGTGTCAGAAGTGATGCGGCCGGAATACCATTCCGTTCCGTTTAACATGCGCCTGCGTCCTCTCCTGGATTCCATTTCGGCATCCTCGAAACACCAGACGATCTTCGTCATGGACAAGTATAACAAGCTGAAGGGCTATATCTCCTTCCATGAAATCCGGTCGGTGTTGTTTGATGTGGAAGCGCTGGAACCGGTGCTGGTCGCGGATGATATTGCCAATCTTGAAGTGGCCGGAGTTACTCCGAACGATGATCTTGACCTGGTGACACGTTATTACGCTCGTAAGAACCTTGACGAATTGCCGGTGGTTGATCCCAACGATCCGACCAAACTGCTTGGTACGATCTACCGTGGTGATGTCACCGAGGCATACAATACCGCCCTGCTGAAACGTGACCTGATGGGAAGTGTCTCGCAATCCGTACTGGAATCCGAGCGTTTCTCGCATGCTCAACTGGCGCCGGGCTACTCTATGGCCGAGATTGAAGTGCCGACACGCTTCACCGGGAAAGACCTGCGTACAATCGACCTGCGCAAGAAATATGGGATTACTATTATCCTGGTTCGTCGCCACTCACACCATCTGGAAGGCGGCGGCAGCGGTATTGTACCAACACCGGACCTTGTCCTGCAGAACGGGGATGTCCTGCTGGTTTCCGGCCCCCACGAAGATGTGGAGAAGTTCGCCGGGCTGTAAAGACATTGCTTGAATCCTGATTGATCATAAAACACCCCTTCGGCGTTATGACGGAGGGGTGTCTTCTTGTCGGCAATTTTCAGGGAAAGGCTCGTGGTAGGAGAGCCTAGCCCGAATATTTCACGAACGAAACATGGATAATCATCTTAACACAGTTCATATCAACACAATACAACTGATTCATACAGCATTTTTCAGGGTACAGTTTGCTCCAGTTTCCCTTTGCGTGTCTATTCCCTGTTTCGCTGGCAAAATGAGGCTGAGTATCGGCAACCGCCCCGGCAGGGGCAACCTGTATTAGCCCAGTGTTGCCGCCGTCAGTTTGGCGGCCGCCCTGGAAGATAATGCGCACCACATATTTACTCCGGAAGAAGTAACCTAATAATTATCAAAAGTATATAGTGACAATATCGAGGCAACCCGCTGCCGGGGTTGGCAAGTAGCGTACATCCTATTCCCACCGTGAGCGCCAAACAGACGGCGCTGGACGGTGGGCTAATTCAGTGAACCACTGCCGTGGTTCTTGTACTGGCCTTTCCATCAAATACCATATTTGAAATTGCATTGATGAAATATTCGGGCTAAACGGCAGCGTTCCCGGGGTGACGTGACAGAAAGTTTCGTCCTGTGATCACAGTATTGATGCCCCACACAAAACAGCAAAACGCCATAAGGTTGGCAATCTCTCTACCTCATCAGTACAATCCGCTTGGAATCGAAAAAATCACCTGCTTTCATCGTAACAAAATACACCCCGGAAGCGAGGGGCAAGCCCGCATCGGACACGCCATGCCATATCAGGGTATGATGTCCGGCTTCGCTACTGGCGTCAAGCAAACCAGCCACTCTTTGCCCTAACACGTTATAAACGACTATGGTCACATGTTCAGGTTGAGGAAGGGAATAAGGAATTGTGACAGTTGGATTGAACGGATTCGGATACGATGTTCCCAAACTGAACGCTGTAGGGAATACCGTCTCGTTTTCTATTGTTTCGTTGACCGGCGGATCAGCATTGGCAGCATAAGGACCGCCATAAAGACCGATATCATTTCGTGTACCATCAGGATCATTGTACATGGCGGCAGGATGACCAGCATCAATCAAGGGAGAGTTTTCCAAGAGCAAAAAGTCTACAGTATCGGAAACAAGTGGTTCAACAAAAAGATTAGTATCGTTAATAGAAGCATTAAAAAGAACAAGATCATTATTATGAAACGAATTATAATTTATTGAAGGAACATCAACAAAATAATACCTGCCCATAATGCCAATATTATTTGATATAAAGAGATTATTACGTATGATAGGGAATATACCTTGATCATGGTAAGTATAAATGCTTACACCTGCGAGGTTGTTATAAAATACATTATTTATAATATTTACATTTTGTCGAAAACATTCTATGCCTGCTCCATAGCTGCTATCAAAACCACAGTTGATAAAAATATTATTGGCGATAGTTCCAGTAGAATAATTACTTGTTAAAATACCAAAGGTCATATCCTCGAAAATACAATGAGTAAATTCCATATAGCTCCAAAGATCAATAATATTGCTCTCATGACCTCTGAAAATGCAATCAGAAACAAATACAGAGCACGATTCAGCAGTATAAATGTGACGAACATCATTATTAGGCTCAAAAGAACCAGTAAAAGTACAACTATTTGCAAGTAGAGAGGAACTGCTTAGGTAAATGAAGTGATTGGCAATATTATTGTTAATAAAGGTACAGGAGTCAAGATAAATCATTGAAATATCACCTGCATATATTGAATACTGCAGATTATCTGTAAAAAACGAATAAGAAGCACGCAAGGTAGAATGATCCGTAAGCACAATACCATGATCCGCCATGTCAAGCCGAACATAGCGCAAATAGGCTGTCTCATCCAGCGAAGTAAGATAAACTCCATCCCATTGGCGGTAGTGTGTGTCATGTCGATCACTGGTGAAGATGATACTGTCAGCAGAAGTGCCAAAGGCAAAAATGCTACCGTCTACCGTCAGTTTTAGAAATCGATCCGGAACCTCTTCAGATAAGAACTCGAGCATCACACCGGGTTCAATGGTCAGCGTTTCACCATCAGGAACAAAAATATCATCTGTCACCAGGTAAGGTGAATACGCGGCTTCAAGGGTGCCTGAAATCTCACCCCATAGAAGTGAACGGGGATCAACCGGAACTGTGACAACAGCCGTATCACATAATCCGCCGCCATCAATCGCGTAAACTTCAAAACTGAAATCGTCCTGATAGTAGGGGATGGTTCCCTCGAACGAAAGCGTATCACCCATCCAATCAAGTTCACTGCTTTCCATAGCAAGCCATTGCGGCAACAAACCCGGTGTTATGAGGATTGGGCCGTCATCATCCGTTGCGCTGACACTGCACTGAAAACGAGCGCCGTTCTGAAAATAGCCCAGTTTGGGCACGGTTAAGCAGGGAGGATTGTTGATAGATTGATCGTAGAAGCACGCACCGATGTCGGCCGGGGTGCCGTCAGAGTCGTTGTCGCTATCGGGATCACCGGCGTCGATGCAGGGGCTGTTGGCTTGTAGGCGATAGTCATACGGATCACCGGCGCGCATGCGCGGATCTTCTGTGATGTTGCCCTCGCCCAATTCGCAGCCGTCGGTCGCTACAGACATGCCATAAAAACAGTTGTATTCTATTGCTTCCGGAGTGGCTCCTTCCACAAGGCGAATGGCAGGGCTGGGATCGTCAGCATCAAAAAAGATATTCTGACTGATTGAAATGTCCTCCCAGTGTGAACCAACAATGCCATTGTCATTGTAATGGAATGTGTTGTTTCTTACTTCCGCTTCCGTATGATTATTCAAAATAGCGTTATTCAATATGTTTCCATTAATGGCAAAAGTCCCCCCAGAAGTTCTTATAAAAGCGCCGCCATAGATAAACCTGTTATCTTGAATTGAAGCAGAACTCACATTGTAGAAATACAAACCCCGCAACTTATTTCTGAGGAATTCATGTGTTCCTCCAAACATGAAGCTAATGGTATTCAAAACAGAACTGTCGAATAGCCTTAAATTTGTGGAAAGTGGAGATATCATGTTTATTTCTGATGTTTCAACAGTCGCGCTACAATATAAAAACGATATATCATTAATATTGCTTTGTGATATATAGACAACATTTGAATATTGAAGATTCATACTGGTTAATGAATTGTAGTTACCATTAATCCTGATCGAACTCGATGAGCGAATAGAAATGGAGTTCCCATGCTGTCCGTCAGGATCCCAAAAACCTGTCCATTGCAGCGAATCTTGCCCATCCTCATTATCATAGGCATATATCCCGGAAATGAAGAAACAACTATTCGACAGGTTGATTCTTCCATTATAGCTTTGGATACCAGTATAAGCGGAATCTACAACGCAATAGGATAAACAAAGTCGTGGGGAGGTAAACTGGTCGTCTTCCGGATTGAGGATAAACCCGCCAAATCCGGCATCCGGCGAGGAGAAGAGAATTGAGTCGCCCTCTTCACCAAGCGCCAACAAGGCGCCGTAGACATACACAGGTGTGCGATTGTCCTGATCCTGATCGGCAAATTCGACAGTCACACCAGGTTCAATCCGGAGGGTGTCGTATTCCATAATCCGAATAACGTCTTCCACGATATACGGGCTGCCGTCCGTATCCCAGACGCCGCTGACTTCACCGGAAACATATGTCTCGGCCCAAAGGGGGAAAACCAGGCAGAACAAAAGAAGGACAACCGGAAGGAGCGGGCGATAGATTCCCGCTTGCATGGAGACAACATACCGCTTCTCCTCGCGCCGATTCTGTGCAACCTGCTTGTCGCACACTTCAGGCGAGCGCGCACACCAAAGTTCATCCTGTACGCATGATCCAGGCATCTTGAATACTCGCTGCTTCATATATAGTGGCCGGGGATGCGACGCACATTCCTATAATATCTATCATCAATTGTTATTTCAAGAGCCTGGATGTACAAATCAGGCTTTCCTCCAATGTGCGTACCCTTCGGGGACGATTGGTGCAGTGGTCCTTGTATTACCGGGGTTTGCACATCCGCGCTAATCAAGTTTCACTTCTTCGAGGTGATTTGGCAGCCTTTCCTTTTAATCACATATTAGTCAACCAGTAGTCTACACATTCGAAACAGCGAAGAACTAAAAAAGGGGCAGACCTGACAGGTTTCCCCCCTAGTGGACCGGATCTCATGAATCGATGGATGCTGAGCTGCGCATCATCGTTCAAGACAAGGCGCATTCCTGAAGTCATAGCGGGTTATTTCAAGGGAAAGCAACGCAGTCATGGGGTAAAGCGCGCGCTCCCTTCGGGCTTGTTTTTGATGGCCGATTTCTGCGTTAGTTTCACTCAGATTATAACTACTATGATTTCGTGAAACTGTCTTGAACTCGACTCATCAAAAACAAGCAGAACAACTCATAGCAGGTGCAATGGACCCCTAGCGTCCTCTGAATAATACCTAATGGGCACCTCACTATTTCGTGTGGGTACGCAACATGAGGGAATAGTTTTGATATGCATAATCACGGCCACAACTTATTGTGCAGAGGCATACCATTGATGCAAGCCACCTCGAAGCGATGACACTTGAATAGCGTGGTGTGTCCCCGTCAGGGATGATCTCCTGTGGCGATGTTGTTGTGTTCCCGGCGCTTACGCACGGCGCTATTCAAGTTGCCCACCTTCGGTGGACATACAATGAAATCAGACCTCATTGACTGATTCCTGTGAAACGACTCTATATTCTATTGTCGCGTCGCATCACTATATGAGCCTCTTTACCCACACGAAACAGCGAAGCACCTAGTTTTCACTCAGTTGTAAAGATGCAACGAATTTCTGTTCTTGCGGACTTTTCAAATCGTTTCTTGTAATCTGAATCATAACAAAGAGAAATATTAGGGACTACAAGTTTAAAACCGATACCCAAGGTTCACAGCAACACGTTGATGTGATTCGGCGGAACGTGAAGGCGGGGAAAAACCGTACCAGATTTCCATCGGCCCAAGGATGGTATCCAGGGCAAATCCGGCAGAATAAGAATGTACCAGCTCTTCTTTTTTGGGACGCCAGCTCTCATCATCGCTGAAGGCCATGACGTCATAACGGGCAAGAATATAGGCGTCTGCAATAATCCGGCTGATGAGGTCGAATCGTAACTCGCCGGTACCGTGGATAAAACGCAACCCCATGAATCGGTCCGTACGAAAAGCGGGGAAATCCTGAAGCCCGCCGATCCTGAATTCATGAGTCGCCGGGGTGGTTAGGTCCGCGACGCCCGTATGCCAAGCCACCCGCCCAATATAGCGCGGCAGGATCGGAACTACGGCCTCCGCCTTGAACTGAAGACGATTGAAGGCACGTTCACTATTCAGATAACCGAGATAGCTGTCATATTGGATTTTAACCGCGATGCCTGACCGTGGGAAGGGCTGTCGATCTTCCGTATCCAAGACACCTTCAATCTGGAAACAGGCAAGGTTTTCAGATTCTTCCACACCGGGAATATCATGTTCGATATGTTCCAGCCTGATCCCGCCCGACACTTTTCCCCAGGTCTTCAAATTGAACAGAGCGCTGAATTCGGACATGCTTGTCTTAATATCTGCGGTACGCAGCACATCCCCGTTCAGGGCGAAGAAATCCTGTTCACGAAACAGGTATCCCGCAGACAACTCCCACCCCAGGTAAGTGCGTGCAACACGATCCACTCGGAAGCTCAGGGTATAGCTTTCATCACGAGTGCCGTAGATCGCTTTCAGGGTAAGCTCTTCACCCTGTTTCAGAATACCCGGCACATCGACATAGTTGGCGTAGTAACGAGCCTGACGATCCGTATCGAACCCAAGGCTCAAGCCCAGCTTCGGGAAAGGAGCATTATCCAGCAGAAGCCGCAGGATAACACCTCCATCAGGATGCGGTTCGATATAAGCGTACACTACAGTATAACGGCCTGTAGCGTGCAACCGTGTAAGGGTATTGACCAGTTCCTGCTGACGAAGCGGTTGCCCGATCCGGACTCCCACATTCCTCATGACAACACCCTGACGCTTCTGTGGCACACCCTCGATGATAATATCGACCACTTCACCCGGGTCAACTGCAATCTGTAGGGCGCCGTCCTGTGATATGGTTGCGTGAATATGTGCCGCAGCATAGCCCATGGAGCGGATATGACGCAAGATGCGTTCAAGCGCTTCATTCAGCGATCTTGTGCTTTGCCAACCGGTTTCCAGGCCGGACAATGTGATCAAGCCTTCTCGCTGTTCCCTGGATAGGGCGCCTATCAGGATGGAAGAGATATAGATTTCCAGCTCGGGTTGCGTACCGTCAGGGACCAGGCGCCGTAGTTCATCACTTTGCACTTGAACAGCACGTTTTCCGGATGCAATCAGCTCCTTTACACGGTCAAAATCGGCCTGGGAAAATCCTTCAAGATCCGGTGTAATGACAACTTCCGCCATGGAACGGGAGACGGAATCATTTGCCACCGACATAAGCGTGGTCACCTGGTTGGCAACGGCCCAGGGATCGTCCGGGTCCAGCTCGGGAACTTCCGGGCTGGCGCAATCCACTGCGATAACATGATCCACCCCGCATTCCAGCGCCGCACGCACGGGGATGTTCTCCATGGACCCGCCATCAACCAGAAGACGGCCATTCAGTTCGATGGGCTGAAAAATCACCGGGATGGCCAGCGATGCACGCATGGCTATTGCAAGGTCGCCGTCGCGGAAGAACACGCGATCGCCGGAATTAAGATCGGTCGCAACCAACCCAACCGGCACCTTCATCTGGTCAAAGGTCTGGACGGCTGCACCATACGGCGAGGAGAGTGTCAGTTGCAGCAACTTGAGATACAGGGTTTCCCCGGTCAACAAAGCATTGGGGATGTAGGGTTTGAATCCCTGGAACCGAACTGTTACCAATTCCTGGTTGGCGACTTCTTTCTGCGCAAGAAAAAGGTTGCGCCTGCGTGGTGAATCACGGAACAGCGAGTTCCAGTCCATGCTCCTGAATAGACGCTCAAGCTCTTCAGGGGAGTAACCTGCACTGTACATACCGGCAATAACGCCGCCCATGGATGTGCCCGTGATAACATCAATAGGAACA
Source organism: bacterium (assembly GCA_963669175.1). Classification (GTDB taxonomy): domain Bacteria; phylum Electryoneota; class Electryoneia; order Electryoneales; family Electryoneaceae. Next base: position 1,420,102 of record OY769902.1, on the reverse strand, counting down.
CCCATGCTTACTAATTCCTGCAGCACACCGATTTCAGCCAGTCCACGCGCCCCACCACCGGATAACGCCACCCCGACAGAAGCTCGCTTCGCGCCAAGTTCAGGCAGAAAACCGGCAGGCACATGAATCGAAGAAAAATGAGCCATATCGGCTGGATTTATGATCGTATCATTGCCTGTAATCACACGAACCTGGGGAGTAAAAACCTGGCGAGACAGAATGTCGGTTACATCTTCACATATGGCCTGCGGAACCAGCACGAAAATGCACATAGCGAGAACCGCAAGCATCACAACAAGCTTGCGTGAGGACACATGTGCGCTATCGTTAAATTTCCGCACCATAGAAACCGTACCCTGGATTGCCAGGTATCCATCCTGCTTTGTGGTTTTCGACAGGCGTTACACAAACATCGATCAAACCTGAAGCTGCATTCCCCTCACAGCTCTCCCCGGAAATGTGCAGCCTGATCTGGAATGTACGTGAAATTACGATGTTGCGAAAGCAAGCGGACCCTTTATCTATTGTTTTGAATCATATTGGGAAATAGCACGTTTCGTCATGTCTTGACGTGATGCCTTTTTCTTGTTTTTACCGCAATTTCAGGCATCTGACCGACTTCACGCCTACTATTTCGCATGAAAAATCATCATAAAGCATCACGTTGTAACCTGACGACGGCGAGAATACTTATACCAGTGGCAGGTCACAACGCGACAAAAACAGGGCGAAATGCGGTTTCAGTATTATCATGCATTCTGGAAAACAAAACGAAAGCCGAAAACGGAATGTCGCGTCAAGACCTGCCACAACATCTCCCGGATGCATAAATTCTTGTGAGGAATCTCGTTTATTGTCTTGAATCTTAACGGGATACGTCCGATGCCGCCCAGTTCAGAAGAATTTCGTACATGAAGATAACGCCTTCGGTCAGGTTTTCCAGGTTCACCCGTTCATCCGGGCCATGGACAGTACTGCTTTCTTCTTCTGTCAGCGGAAAAGGTAGCAGGCCGTATGTCAGGATACCGGCCCTGCGCAGTTTGGAGGCATCGGAGGTCGCTGGCGACTGGTATGGCGTGATGACTGCGCTTGGCCATCGTCCCAACGCCGTCTGTTCAATACAGTAATACAATGGGGTATCAAACGAGTTAATCGTGGCGCCATTAACAACACCGGGCTTATGACGAATCGTAACCCGTGGATCATTAACCGCAGCTTCAAGAACAGCGACAACGGAATCCAGATCCTCGCCCGGAAGAATGCGTGAATTCAGGTTAGCCTGGGCAAAAGCGGGAATAATATTGGTCTTTACTCCACCCTCGATAAGGGTTACGGTTGCGGTATTGTGCGTCAGGGCATCGTAGCGCGAAAACCCATCCTCCACGCGCGTATCATAGGGAGTAATACGTTCAAAGAACTCGCTGGTCACCGGGTTAAAAACGAGAGGAAACTGGTAATTGTTGATCACCTGCAAGGCGTCGTTGAGAATGACAATCGCGTTCTCGGATGATGGGACCGAAGCATGCCCGGCCTGCCCCAGGGCTGTTACTTTGAGATTGTGAGCTGATTTTTCCGCGGCCTGTATCATCACACTCCAGACAGTATCCGAACGCACCCAGACACGCCCCCCTTCACCGAGCGCCACTCCGGCTTCAATCGCATCACGGTGCTCGTTTAACAGCCAGGCAACTCCCGGACCACCGCCTGTTTCCTCCGCCGCTGCTGCGAGGAAAATGACATCACGGTCCAACGCGATATTATTCCGTTTCAGCAGGAGCATGGCGGCAAGGTGACAAACCAGAAGCCCCTTGGCATCAATAGCGCCTCGCCCATAGAGGGAACCGTCCTGCACGACCCCGGAGAAAGGCGGCACACTCCAGATACCCCATTCCGACGTGGCCGGAACGACATCCGAATGAGAATAGAGCAGGATGGGATCAGCGTGGCCGGAACCATGATAACGCGCGATCACATTATCCCGTCCCGTATCTCTGGCCAACCGTTGATAGCGGATCCCTTCTCGCTCGAATACATCAGCCAGGTAATCCGCTACGATATTTTCATTTCCGGGCGGATTGGTGGTATCCAGACGTATGATGTCAGCGAGCATTCGCGCGGCTTCACGTCCGATTTCACCGTATTCCTCATCTTCATCTGCATTCAAAGGACCACCAACAAACAGCAGCGCCAGGAAAAGCGCTGCTGGTACACGATAAAGAGATGTCAAACGTCTGCTGGCCAATCAATCTTCCTCCAGTTGAAAGCCGGTGGATCGATGACACCAATATAGTAAAACATTACTCGGAGGATGAAGTGTCGGGCCAGACAACACGGAAGCCCAGATCATCCGCTCTGCTTGCCGGATTACCATAGTAGCGGTACCAGGTCATAAACGTATGGTAATTGGCTTCTGTCTCCCGGAATCCTCCACCGCGAATGACTTTACTGGTGTACGTAGTTGAATCAGTCGGACCGGTCGGATCCTCCGTTTCCGAATACTCGTAATAATTCAAGTAGTACCAGTCATTGGTCCACTCCCATACAGAGCCGGCCATATCATAGACACCATAAGGAGAAACCCCGTCCGGGTAAGATTTCACATCGATTGTCTCGGACTCATCGCTACGCCCCACATCGGCCCTGTCGTTGAGAAAGTCATTTCCCCAGGGGAAATAGTAACCATCGGTGCCACGAGCCGCCTTTTCCCATTCTGCTTCAGTGGGCAATCGTCCCCCGGCCCAGAGTGCATAGGAAGCGGCATCGTACCAGGTCACATTAACGACAGGATGATCCTCATACCCGGTGACTGGTGCATACAGGTGTGTCGCAGTGGAGTATCCGATCATCATTTCCGTGTCAAAGTAGCGTGAATTACCATCATTCAGGAATTCACAATACTGCTCGTTCGTTACTTCGGTTGTGGAAATCTCAAATTCGCTGATGTAAATCGTTGAAGATGGATTCGCGCTGGGGAAGTTGGATTCATCAATTCCCCGGATAAAATTGCCAGCTTCAACTGTCAGGCGACTGTCGGCTATTGAATCTGACCCACTCAATGAGTCATCATCCGCCCCGAGTCCCCCCCGACCACCACCGCTACACCCAACGATCAGCACGAAAAATGCTGCGAAGGGAATCCAGGAAAGCCGTTGCCATGTCATCATCTCTTCCCTACCTTTCTGCTGTGGATAGTGAACCGATGCCTGAAAATAAAACAGGAATGCAGAAGGAGCCCCATTCCTCCAGACACCGTACGGTTCTCCCCTTTCATATCATGTGGGGATTGCCGTTGGGAGCGGCTGCGTTATCGCTCCTGGTTCGATTCATCTATCTATACTTGTCAAAAGATCTTGCTGCTTTTCTAAGCCCGGGAATGGATGCGGAATTGTACCGTACCTGGGCAGAACGCATTCTCGCCGGACTCCCGCAAGTTGAACCCTATTTCCGTGGTCCACTGTATCCTTACCTGGTCGCTTTCCTCGGTGGCATCTTCAGTGGTGACACGTTCTGGGCCATTCGCGTGTTCCAGATTGTCGTGTCGGCCATTGCGACCGGTGTTCTCGCTTCGATTGCCTTCCGATGGTATAATTTCGCTGCCGGCTGGGCCACGGCTATCGCATGGTCACTTTACGGCATGTCAATCTATTTTGATGCTGAGGGTTTAATCACCTCGCTTTTCACCAGTTACCTGATCTTTCTTCTATTCTTCATTGATCTTTATCGGCGTAAGGCCCGCATCCGCTGGACCGTTCTGGCCGCCATTACCCTTGGGGCAATGACAATCATGCGCGCCAATGCCCTTGTTTTGTGGCCTGTCCTGTTCTGGGCTCTGGCAGCGCGACCAGGCGCAAAACGCAAAAAACGGACTCACCCCGCCTGGGCAGCGCCGGTGCTGGCCGGGTTTATTCTGATTGCCATTTCTATTCCCGTGGCCTCTTTTAACCATAGTCGAGGTGGTAATTGGACGATCAGTACCCAGGGAGGGATTAATCTATTTCTCGGAAATAACCCTCAAGCAGACGGAGCCTATGCTGTCGATCCGCAATACGGCCCGGACTGGACTCGCGCCCAAATAGAATATAGAGCAGCGAAAGCGTCGGGGAAAACGGTTCTTTCAGACAGTCGTGTAAATAACTACTACCTGAAACGATCCTTGTATTATTGGTACAAACACCCCATTCAGGCGACGGGAAAGACATTTAGGAAATTTATCATCTTCCTGAATGCACGTGAATTAGGCAACAACCGTCCCATTCAACCATTCCTGTGGCAAGTGTCGCCGGTTTTCTACTTCCTGGCTCTGATCGGTTTCCCGCTGGTTGCGATTTTCGGCATCTCTTTTATCCCTGAATCCTGGCGGGTTGTTCCGGACTCCCGTCCCGCAATTGTCCTGTTGGCAGTATATGTTCTGAGTATGCTGGCCTTCTTTGTCAATGCACGCTACCGTTTCCCGATAACTCCAATCCTGGTCATGCTTGCAGCAGGGTCCATTGCAGCGATACCCAAATGGTTAAACGCCTACCATGAGAAGAAGCTGTACCCATGGATCACCATCGGCGTTCGAGTTATTGTTGCCCTGGTTGTCCTGTTGCCCAAACCGGTATCCACTGCCGGAATCGATGAGTCCTGGCGTTTTCACAATGCGACGGCTCATTTACGGCTGGCAGGTCTGCTTGGCGATCGTCCCGAGACCAGGAATCATGGGGTCAACTTCGCCACAAGAAAAGAACATGTAAAAGAGGCTGAATCCCAGCTACATCAGCTTCTTGCAACTGACCAAGCGTACCCGAACGCAAATCTCAATATGGGATTGTGTTTCCTGGCGCGAAACTCCCTGGACAGCGCACAAGTCTATTTTACCAGGGAAATTCAACTGGGAACGAATAAATCCGGCGCATATAATAATCTTGGTGTTGTTGAGTTGAAACGCGGACAGTATGAAAATGCGGAGAGATACTACCGGCAGGCTATTGAACAGGATTATACCAACCCTGACGCCAAGCGGAATCTCGCCGCCTTGCTAAATGAAACAATTAGAACCTCCATAGAAGATGAATCCAGCCTGGAAGGGATGCAGATTGCTCGGGAACGGTTAGAAGAAGCCACCCTGCTGGCTCCCGAAAACCCGACGTATCATCTTAATCTTGCCATGATGGAGCTTTTCTTCGCCGACACGTCACGGGCTGTCAATCGCCTGTTCCGCGTTTTGCAATTAAACCCGAACTCGTCCACCGCACGCCTGATGCTGAAAGATCTGGGATTTGATCCGGTTCAGGCAAAACCCTCTGAATCTGATAGCACTGCAAACTGAATCTTTCTCCCGCTATCGCTTCCCCATATGCATCAAGCCTGATTCGCTCCCAATGCTCGCTACTCCCCGCACTGTCTTCAATCGAAGCAGCCACTCGCAACGGGAAAAAGGCTTCAACCTCTGAAAGGTGAGGTTGCGCCATACCAGACCATACCCAGAGTTTATCTCCGCTCGCTTGTGAAATTTTCTGTGCCAGGGCATGGAGTGCTACCAGATCATTACCGTCTCGCATCTCCGGGATTTTGACAAAAGCCCCGTCAAGTAAACCTGGGCCAATATCTTCCGCGAAATAGTACCCCCACAACACAACAGGCGCTGCTTCCGCTGCTGTAGCTACCGTATTCCGCATCTGCAGATTCTGCTTGCGGACCTGCCATTGGCGACTTATTCCCCACCCCTGCGTTATCATTCCCGAGATAACCAGAAGCATCAAAAATCGCCTGGTTGACGTATCGCCCTGCCAATAGGAAATCACTGCGCCAATACTTCCGACCGCAATACCGGCAAGCAGAAAACGTGGCCCGAAGTGAATGCCCACAGCAGCAGGATTGCTGATTATTGCAGCGAAAGTGAATAGTCCGACAAGGATTTGAAGCCTTCGCAGCAGCCCGTCTTTCATTGGCATGAAATACCACGCCAGCGCAAATGGGGCGCTCGCCAGCCAACCACTCGCAGAAGCGGTCTCCCCTAAGGGTACAGGCACAAAGAGACGATAACCGGCGACAAACAGCAGAAATACAGCCAGCGCCCACCTGCTCCAGGATTGATATTTGTCCGGTCCGCGAAACGAAAAGAAGAAGAAAACGCCAGGTATCAAGAGATAGAGAACACTAGGACCAGGCAGATCACCCAACCCAAGTTGCGACACCACTGCAGAAAACCGTTCCGATATCGAGAATTCAGCCCACGCAAAATTCTCACTCAAATGCGGGAAGAGAACAAGACTTTCCCATCCTGCCCGGTACATACCAATCTTCACCAATGCAATTGATGCTAGTCCGACCCCCCCCCCAAGCAGAAAGAACGGCAGACGTTTCACATCCAGCGCCAGCAGCATAGCAGTCCAGAGAATCCCCTCTGACCTGAACGCCATTCCCAGAGCAGCCAGAAATCCCGCCGTCAGGAGCGCAACAGTGACACCAGCAGCAGAACCATTACCCTGCCCGATCAATGGCTTCAGGCGTAAAAAGAGGGCCATTGTAGCGCAAGCTGTGAACAGGCTGTGCTCCCAGATCGCAGCAGCGTAGAAAAGTAACGGGGTCGTAAAGACAAGAATGACTGCCAGCAGGAATTCGCTTGAAACATGGTAGTAATCATCTTTAATTCGGACTGATGTCAACAGAAGCCGAAGCACCAGTGTAGCCGCTATCGCTGTCAACAGAACGCCAAGAATGGACAGGAGACGAATAATCTCAACAGATGGCACAATTGAATACGATAGTCCGCATAGGGCCAGATACAGCGGACTGTAGACCGCAATTCTTCTGTTCTTCTCCTTGATTACAAATGGCTCACTATAGGGTGCGAACACATCCTCGGCCCCTCTATCTCCACTCAGAAACCAGGCTTTCACCGGCAGAGAATACGCCAGCCCCTGTTCAGCAATGGTCGCAGCAGCAAGTGTTTTTGTACCGGCATCTACTCCCCACATTCCACCACGCGGCCCGGCTATAAACACCAACAAACATAGCAATAGCGCCAGAAAAAGAAAAAAGGCAATCCGCCAGAAGCGGATTGCCTGCATGATCTCTTTTAGACTGCTGCTCTTATCCATTTGCGCCAGCTATTCAGCCAGGAACCAACTCAGCATCTGGATAAAGGCGCTCTTCGTGCCATCGTAATCCACAAAGTAGTAGGAGAACGAAGTCAACGCGGCACGTGAACGCAGTTCTGTGAATACCAGGTCGGAAACTTCCGAGATTTCATTGCGAATCTCGCAAGGCGCCAAATGATAATCTGACAGCGGATTGTACTTGTAGCTCACCGCCAGTGAATCGCCAGGCAGCCAGTCCTGGTCCGGACTGTAGGAAACGTAGATCAAGTCGCCATTCACACCGACAACTTCACCTTGCCAATTGCTGTATCCTGCATCGCGGAGAGTAATATTTTCAACCTTCGTGACCGAATCAGGATAGACATTGTCATGATCGGTCTGGATGAAGCAGGAAGTCTGGTTCGGCAACTGTTCGCTTGCATCATCGTCGCGCAGTACCGTGCTGTTTTCGTCGTTCACAACACCGATATAGGTCGATGTGAAGGAATTGAAGTATTGTGTCGTGATGGATTCGCTGTAACGCACGATCATCCCGGCGCCGGACTCACCATAGTTCAGGCTGTCGCGGTAAATATTCCCTTCGAACGTGATGTAATTCTGATACTTCATCGTATCGACAAAATCAAGTTCCGGGAAGGTCTGCAATGCCGGAATCGTTCCGATGAACTCAGCCAACGCATAGGAAGATCCTGACATGGTCAGCGGTCCGTGGACAATCGCATCGGCCCCGAAGAAATCTTCCATCAGGATGGTATCATAATCACCCAGGTCATCCCGGTCAGCCGGGTTGTCATTCGGGATCTTATGAAGCAGCGAACGGCCCATGTACCACAAACGTCCACCAACACGCAGGTAATCAACCAACACGCGATTACGGTAGGCTGCATAGTTCTGGTTCAGGGCGGATGTCACAACCTGGTCCGAAGCTACGATCACCATCTTGTACTGGTGAATCAAAGCATGCGGGACAACGGCGTCCATGTAGTTTGTCAGATCATCAACCTGCCAGAAACGTATCGTCCCATCACTCAACAGATGCCCAAGATCGGTACTGTCACTTTCGTCAACCCAGACTTCCGGGGCGATATCCGTAAACAGCGTGTTGTAGTAGTTCTTCAGGCTGTCCGTTTTTGGGAAACTGCGAAGACCGTTGCCATCGGGCGCTTCCACGATAACCAGAATATCATGCTCGAATGTCGGCCGGATGATGTTGAATTCGACACGACCGGCAGCCGGTGATTCTTCAAACGCATCGTCACGGCACCAGACATACAGCGTGTAGAAACCAGTCTCCAGATTGACAATCTGAATATCCTGGTCTTCCGTCCATTCGCTCTCGGCAATGGTATCACCGGGCGCTTTCACCAGGATCGTCTTGTATTCCAGCGGAATCGTGTACAACGCCTGGTCGTCCGGGTCACTGGAACGCCACTGGAACTGGATACCGGACCAGATGGAGGTTTCCTTGGTCCCGGAATAAAGCGTATCCGAGATGTAGACATCAGTAGCGAGTTCGTCGTCACTGGCTCCCATTACACCGACACGCGGAATGTAGGGCGCCTGGTTGGTCCGGTAGAACGTACGGAACACGACATCCTCATTGACTGCGCCTTCGTTGTCGAAACAACGTACATAAAGAACGTGTTCAGTCAATTCGCCCTGTTCTGTCAACAAATAGATCTGCGCTTCGGTAGCGATCAGATCTGTCCAGGCTTCATCCGGAACCTGATCATAGAACCCGACCGGATCCTGGATTGCGGCAGAATCAGTGATGTCGGCGTAGGAATAGTATTCAACAAACCCATCAGGGTCGCTACCGGCCCAGTACACTGTCGGGGCATAGCTGAATTCGCTACTGTCCAGAGGAACGGTAACAAATTTGACCACTGGTGACTGGTTGGTATCCTGCTCGCCTTCAACATCTCCACAACCGGCAAGCATCCCCGCCAGGATAACCAGGCTCAACGCCAATCCCAACACCGGATAGAGGTATTTCTTACGCATAAGTCTTTTCCTCACTTATCCGCGAATGATCGGCATCAGACGATCAAGTTCCGCACCCAACGCATCTCGTCCTGCTTCCGTTCCGAGATCCGCACTAAAATTCGGATTCAACACCAGCACCAGCTCGTAGCTCTCTGTGAAGTTGCCCTGCAAAAGGTGCGAGGAAGCCATCATCCAGGTCAAATCCAGCACATCCGTACCCGAATGATGCTCAAACTGGTAACTGGGGTTATCTGCTATGACCTGGGAGAACTTCTCGATGCACGTTGTGTGATCCGCACGGTCGAACGCTTCAAAACCTTGGCCGGTAAGAATGTCATTCTTATCGCCAATACGTTCGAAGCCATCTTCCCAGAAATCCAGCGCTGCGGTGTGGTCGCCCATCATGTAGCAACTCCAACCCGCACCACCCCAGGCATCCGTACTGCGTGCACCAGCGGAAATCGCCTGTTCGAAAAGCTCAAGCGCGGCAGAATAGTTCAAATCTTCGAACTCATCCCACCCTTCACGAGCCAGCTCGACAGGATTCCCTGTGACAACATCATCATCTTCATCATCATCATCACAGCCAATCAGGCCAACGCTTAACACTAACAGCGACGCCAAAAGAAGGCTGAGCCATGTCCACTTCTTTCCAGTCATGTCCTCGCTCCTACCGCATCAGGACCAATTTGCGAGTCTGCACCAACTTGGCATCCCCATTCGCGGGATGTACGACCAACCTGTAGAAATACACACCACTGGCAAGCTCACCACCAGTCAGGCTGCGTCCATTCCAATGAACAGCATGCTGACCTGCGGTAAACCATCCCTGCGCTGCCGTGCCTACATGCTGCCCAAGAACATTGAACACCTGCAATTCGACTCTGGAAGCCGTATTCAGTGCGAATGGGATTGTGGTCGAAGGATTAAACGGGTTCGGATAGTTTGCACCAAGCTGTGAGCTCACCGGCAGCAGTTTGGAATCGCCACCCTGAGGATTGTTCACAACGGCAAACATACCGGGGCCGTACGCTGACGCGTGTACCGTCTTCGCATCTACATCAACGTAGCTTTCCAGCTTCTCCCACCTATTCTCGTCCGTGAGGCGCCAGATTGCAAGGCCATCTTCTCTGCCAGCATGAATGGTTTCTGCATCATAGGGCAGAATGATCTCTGCCGGTTCGGACCAGAAGGTCGCGGCACAATCTACCTGCCAGCGTCCTCCTGCCGGCGCCGCTAACGGAACCTCATCCGGAAGTGATGCGCCAAGGTCAAGATCACCTGTCATCATCACTTCGCCAACCAAAGCATTCGGCGGCATAATCAGACGGGCGCCTGAAGGATCCGAAAGGGTGCTGCCAGTTGCCGGCTTGTACACGGCAATCGACAGGTTTTTACGGAACAGGAAATCATCCAGCGAAGCAGAAAACTCAAGGTAGATTGATTCTTCCGTGGTGTACTGCGCGCTGTACATGCCGCTACCACTTGAGACTTCGGTCAGAGTAAGATTCTCTGTGCCGGTATACGATTTGACTTCAAGTGATGGCGTCCCAAGACCACTCTGCAGCGTGCTGACCAGGATGTACAGGTTCCTTGCATTCACCAGGTTCGGCAGGAACCGGATGCGCAATGGCGCTGAATTATCCCAATAGCCTGCATATTGACCACCATAAAGACCAATATCATTGGTCATGGTGCCCTTCGACGGCGGGAAGCTGTAGTCTTCATACTGGCTGCCAGGATTGCCACCGTCGATCAGCAGGTTGTCGCTCGAGGATGAGCCATTAAGCTCGAAATCAACTGTATCCACAAAAACGGCTGTAGGTTCCGCATCAAACACGTGGTTGGTAGCGTCATCCATGCCCTCAACCATGCTGTAGCGAATGACTGCGCTGCCATTCGTACCGTGTTCAATCGCTCCGTCACCGTGACCGTGAATAACACAGTTGCGAAGGATCGGGTTCGATCTCGATACGGAACGCAGAGCACGTGCCGTGTCCGCTTCGTTCGAATACAGAATGCTGTTCAGAATGATCGGTGAGCTGTGGTCGCTGGCATAGATACCACCGCCACGAGTTGCCTCATTGTCCTGAATCAACACATTGCCAATGATCGGATCACAGTATGACTTGAAGTAGATACCACCGCCTGAACCGCCAGCAACATTGTCCAGAATCTTGCTGTTGTGGAAAGTCGGACGGCTTCCCCACATGGTAATACCACCACCATCCGTAGCAGCAATGTTGTTCTCAATCGTGCAGCCAATGATGGTCGGAGCGCTCTGGAAAATCCAGATACCGCCAGCATCCTTCAGGCTTTCACAATTCCTGACTGTCACCTTGTACAACGTCGGGCTGCAGTTATAAACGGCAATGCCGCCACCGTGCAACGTATAGTCAGGCTGTATTTCCTCTTCATCTTCGTCCATCGTTCGTGTGCGGCCATTCTCAACAATGGTATGTTCAATGCGAGTCTGCGTGTTGCAGGCTACGAAACGAAGGCCAAGATGATAAGGCAGCGATCCCTGTGGCTTGAACCGGACCGGATTGTCTTCCGTACCTAGAATTTCAAGAGTGCCACGCACCTCCATCCAATTCAGGGTGTCTTCAAACTGGATCTCGACACCTTCAAGGATGGTCAGTTTTTCTGCGGGGTCAATCACGTTTGGACCGGCGCAGATGTATGTCATGACTCCATCGCTACCCCAGACTTCCGGAATATTGTACTCCGGGTTCGGGATCGAACCTGAGAAATACCTGCCGCCCGTTGTTCCGCGGCCGGTCAAGCTCAGATTGATGGTTTCCAGTGTCGTCGGTATGGCAATCGTTTCGTTGTACAGTTGCACCTGGTCAGGATCGAAGACCAGCTTCAGCCGCAGGGTGTCATCAGGCTCAACAGTCTGCGGGAAAGTAGATGGCTCTGTAGAGAATGACGCGCCGGAAATGACCGGTTGCGAAACGGTCATGTCCGCATTGCCATCATTATACAGAATAACGTCGAAATCCTGTGTTTCACTGTTGATGTCAGCAAACAGGAAATCAATGGTATCGCCATCTTCCACGTTTGTCTCAAGCAGCGGGCCTTCTACAAAAGCACGCAACCTGATATACAGAAGCTGGTCGTTGTTACGTACGAAAATACTGTCGCGAAGGTTGCCGACAATCTCAATAGGCTTGCAATACGCGATGTAGGTATAGGTCTCACCCGGTTCGAGCGTCCACGGCGTATCTGTGCTGGGTCGGTCAGACCCGAAATGATCTGTAAGCGTAGCAAGATGAGGTGAAGTAAGCTCGAGTTCCGTTGTTCCCGTGCTGGAAATCTGGTACTCGACACCAACGGAATCACCCAGTTGTACTGTCCCGAAATCAATAGACGTCGTGCTAAGCTCAATACCCGGATTCACTGGAGTACCGCGCAGACGATATAACAAATCACCGCCGTTGGTTTCCAGCTTCAACCAGACTTCAAGCCGCTCTGTATCCGAGGGGTCCGGATGATAAAGAACATCAAAAGCATCCGTACTGTCTGCGGCAATTTCAAACTGGATATTGCTGGGGAGAGTAAAACGGTGATTGATGTAAGCACGCCTTGCATCCCCTTCCACGCCGTCGATGTGCAATGAATCCAACACCCAGTAGCGTGAATTTTCATCCAGGTAGAAACGCAGATCATCGTGACCAATGTTACCAATTCCGACAGATGCGGAAGTTGTATCTGAAACCCGGGTAGTCGGGTAAAGCACCAGGTTCGAACGATCACCATTTGCTGCCTGCGGTACGGCTACCGGCACGGACTTGCTGGCATATTGAGTTCCGCCCCATGCACCAATATTGACATACTGGCCATGCGGTGAAGGTTCGCTGCCAACCCTGTCATCAGAAGGATCACCAGCATCAATACCAACAGAACTGTCGGACAGGGTGTAATACAGTTCTTCTTCAAAATAGGCGCGTTCCGCGTACAGGAAATCTTCCGCGTTATCGTCTGCCAGGTCCGATACGATGCAATACCGGATATCGACTTCATTGATGCCTGAAATGAAGTAGGCTTCATCGTCGCCGGAACCGGGGTTGTCACCGTTGGCCCAGAAGATACTGGAACGGATGACCAGGTTGGCCTGTGGCCCCACGAACATGCCCTGGCCGATACCCCGCAAATCGTTCCCGTCACCTACGGCATAGTTGCCTACCAGAGTGTTGTTCCTGATATCAAGATCACTCTGGTCAACATATACACCACCACCATTGACAACAGCACTGTTATTGACAATGAGGTTGTTCTGGAAAACGGACGAAGAGGACCAGAAGTAGATGCCGCCACCATTGTTGTCTGCATGGCAGTCACGAACAATGACGCCTTCAATACGTGGTGAAGAACCATACACGTACAGACCACCACCATTATTCGCCGGCCAACGCCCATTCGCGTATCCAAACTCGATGATGGCCCACTGCAGGAAAGATCCTGGATCGCTGTCCTGGAAACGAATACCCTTCCAGCGCTGGTCCATGTCCAGACCTGTTGTATCCTGGGTAAAGGTTACCCACAATACATCATCGAGACTGTTCCCGCCTGCCTGCCCGCGAGCATTCAACACACCAACGACGTTGAAACTGTAGGGGCCATCGAACTCGACGGTTACGCCTGGATCGATGGTCAGGGTTTCCCCGGCAGGAATGGATACGTCATGCGTAATCACATAGGGGCTGTTGTCCACGGTCCACGTCTGCGTAGTAAGTAACGTGTCAGTTACTTCACCCGCGAACGCAGTGGCTGTCAGCAAGACTAACGCCACTACCACCCCAATCCACTGTGTGCTGGACTTCAGTTGCACCATGCCACCTCGTCCTTTCTATTGCGGTCTGTCACCGCCAAGACTACTACTTACTATCTCTGCCAACAATCCGACAAATGCCGGATCGCTTACCGATTAAACTTGTATCCCAGGCTGAACCTGTGAACACCACCCAGATAGCCCAACTGAGCATAGCTATAGTCTACCATCAGACCAATGTTCCGCAGATGCAGACCACCCCCCAGGCTGACACCATCAAACGAGAGCATGCCGTCTTCATTGAAGAGCGGATACTCTACAAATGGATCGTAGGATTGCTTATCTGACTGGTAATCATCCCAGCTATCACGCGTCAGGCCGTTCATCTTCTTCCCGAGACGCAGGAATGCCGTCTCGTTCCAGGCATATTCCCAGCCGAAATGCAATTCTTCCACATTGTCGTTCGGGTGGGTGCCTTCGGCAGTCATGGTGATCCGGTGACGATCCGTCTGGTACAGTTCAGCCGACATTCCGAATTTGAAAATCAACGGAAGCGGGAATGGCGACGAAATGAACTCCATATCAGGACCGAAGTTCGAAATCACCATGGCGATACGAACCGACCGCCACCCCGTGTCGTAGAACGTACCAACGTCTGCCGCCCAGCCACGCGCAACTTCATCCGCCAGGTTTTCCTGCAGGTACTTTACCGTACCACCGACCGAGAATTTATCTGTCAGACGCTGTGCGTACGTCGCTCCAGCGCTGAAGTCGGTAGCGGTAAATGTGCGCCCTGTGCCGTAAACACGTTCCGGCGTTGTCTCGTCCATGGCATCTGTATACAGAGTTGTAGCCGAGACACCGAAAGAACCACCCAACGCAGGCAATGGCATAACATAGCCGATATAATCGAAATTGATGCCAGCCGGAAGAACCACGTGGGTGAAAATAGCTTCACGGTTCTTCAGGTTGATCAATCCTGCTGGGTTGTAGTACAGCGTGGATGCATCATCAGCAACCGGTAACAACGCATCAGCCAATGCTACGCCTCGAGCGGACACCCCGATTTTGAGGAAGTTGACGCCCGTCGTGCCCACCTTCGCCTGGCCAAGAGCCAGCCCGGGGAGCAGCAGCATGACCAGCAGGCCGGTCCATATCCAGCGCGTTTTTGTCATGGCTCCTCCCTTCCTAACGAATGATGACAAATTTACCCACATCAATGTGCCCCTTGTTCTCAGGCGTCATGTCCTCGACGCTGAACAAATACAGACCTGATACCACCTGCTGCTGGTTCCGGCTGTTCAAATCCCAGACTTCAGCATAATCTGAACTCCAGGTTGAAATACGGTTGCCATGCACGTTGTGGTCTACGATCTGTACCAGGTCGCCCGATACGGTGAAAATTCGAATCAGGCACTGCCTGGGCAGGTTATAGAAGTATATGCGACGGTCAGTCTGCGGGAAGAAATCGCTGGTTCCATCATCACGATTTTCCCAACTGACAAACGTCGTGTCACTTTCAAACAAAACCTGCATATGACGATTCGTGTAGTTCTGGTCCGCCCGGTAAGGGTTGGGAACTACACCCGGCTTCTTCCTCGGGGTACCGGAAGGCGCCATGTAAAGCATGTTGGCTGTCTTCGCGGTTTCAAGCTGCTCTGTCCCGGAGAAAGGATCACCATAGTCATAAGCAGTGATACAGTAGTACCGTGGCACCATCGGGTTGGCGTTAGGTACACGGTAGGTGTAGCTCGATGCAGAAGCAAAAATGGCGTCCATGCCCACGTTCGGGCCTACCGGCTGCAAATACCCCACTGTGCCATACCGGTCGACGATGGTCGGGTCCAGAGTATCCGGATTATCTGTTATTACAGGCACCGACATCAGCGAATCACGTTCGCTGTAATAAGCGAAGTCTACAATATCATACTGGGCAAGGAAACTGAACGTGTTTTCCTGACCGTTGTTTGACACGTAAATACGATAACCTTCAAAGTCCTGCAAACGGCTGAACGGGTCTACGTATGCGGGATCTTCTGACGGCAGTTTGCCCCACAGCAGAATCAGGTCTTCCTCAGTCACTTCATATTCAATAACCGGCACCGGCGGCGGAGGCGGACCCTGAAAGTCTGCAACACCGTCACCCTGATCAAACAATTCGTTGTTGAATGTGTAATCGACAAACGTCGGACGGAAAGCGTTGATGTCTTCTGCAGCCTGCAGGACGCCATCGCCTTCCCCTTCGTCCGGACCTTCGTAGGTGTACTGCCGGGTCACACCGGAAATGTCAACAAACTGTACTGTCTTGCCGACTGTGTCAGCAAAAATACTATCCAGACCGACATCTTCACCGAACCAGCCATCGCCATTGGTGTCAACCATCGGGTTGTCATAGACTTTGGCCGCCCAATCCGCATTGTACTGCAAATCGGAGAAATCGTACTTGCTCGGATCCAGGTTGGTATTGGAATCCTGCGGGTTGTTCCGGTCATGGAAGTTCTGACCACCGACATACGCGATCGTCATGGAGAACTTTTCACCAGGATTCAGACGGTAAACGCGGTTACCGGATTCATCGATAAAGTCGAAGATACCCAACGGCCCCCAAGAAATCAGGTAACGAGTATCATAACCGTCGGCAATATCCGGTGGTATTTCAGGCGGTGTATTATCATCGACCCCCGGGATATACCAGTCATGACTTTCCGTAGGCGTGTCGCCATCGGCAAAACGACTGCTGAATTCCTGCGGATTTGCGGCAATGTAGTCCGGGTCATCCACATACACCTGGTCATAGTCGAACTCACGGTTGGACAGCACGAAGTATTTACGTGCATCATCTTCCGGAGTACCAAGTGTTGCAGTCCAGGAACCGGGTGCGCCGTCATCCTTCCAAGCCGGGCCGAAGTCCAACGTCTCGTCACCGTTGGAAATCCACCAGTTGAAGGAGGTACGAAGTTTCGGGTTTGGCGCTCGGACAACTCGAGTACCGGTCACACCGGGACAGGAGTAGTTGGTTCCGGATGCAATGTCCGGTGGACGACCGTCATTATCGGCGATATAAGCCGTATTGATCGTAAGGTTGATCGGTGCATCCGCGCCCTCGGGCTGGTAATCGTAGTTCTTTACGAACCCGCAGATATCATCTGTGTGACGCTGTGTTTCACCCAACCGGCCCACATCCGCATCCACATAAAGACCGATATACAGGTTCTTCAGGAAGTTCGACGCGATATTCTCGATCTCGTAGTCGATCAGGATAAAGTCCTGAGCATAGTTGTAAGACCACGCATAAGACTTTTGGGTCACCTTGATACCGAGCGGAATATGAACACCGTCCTTGGTCAGGGTGATTGTACGGCCTGCCGGGTCTGTGCGTCCCGTATCTGTCATGACGGCAATCAAATCCTGCTCGGATACTGCCGAATCACTGGAAATGAAGTCACCAAGGCAGTTATACGACTGCAGCCGTGTGGTCCGTTCAGTGATGCCGTTTCCAGGTGAGATGCCGGGGAAGAATTCCTGGCCAAGGAACTGGTTGGTCGCACTGGCGACCCAGCCTTCCAGACCATGTGAAACCCTTGGGTACTCAAAGCCTTCTTCCTTGATCATGGCGCCAATCCACAAACCACCCTGGAAGAGATATTCAACATCACTACCACCCGGAAATTCCGCCTGGGGCGCCCATTCATTGGTACATGGGTCATCCATGGCGTCCGAGGTAGTTTCACCACTGTTACCAAAATAACCGTAGTTGGTAATGTTCATCCAGATTTTACCCACGTCATGTACGCGGTTTTCAATCTGGATATCATCCAGCATGGCTCGATACCCGGGGTCTACCGGGCCGGGTCCGGGAACGTCAGTTCTGGCCAAGACCGGTACGGCTCCACATAACATTAGAACCGTTGCCGCTGCCGTCCCCCATGCTACCCATTTTCTTAATCCGCTCATCCGTACACCGTCCGTCTATGTTGCTCTATTTACAACGAGCCGTTGACTTTTTACCAGCTAAAGCTACCGCCGAACGCCCCAATATCAGTGCCGTCACTTCCGGCATTCTTCAAGGGACTGGAGGATGTGAGATGGAAATCGCCATTCTCGGGATCCGTAAACCGGGGATCCGCTTCGAAGAGGTTAGCGAGGGAAATATTTCCAACCGTCTCCTCACCAGTCGCGGAATACAGGCAGACGTAATCAAACGAGCCAAGCGAAGAAATCTCCGCCTTGGCGCCATATTCACCGTACTCGGCGAAAATGCTGTTGGTTACGATCGGCATGCTGTTGCCTTTTATCCGGATACCGTTGTTGTACGGCTGGTAAACTGTCACGTTTGAAATGGTTGGACTGCAAGCCTGCTCCAGCACAATCCCCGACACATTCACGTTGTGGATCAGGACATTGTTGATCTGCGGTGAACTGTTGCGCCAGCAGTAAATACCATATCCCTGAACTGTGCTGATCTCAACACCCTGAATATGGGGACCGCTGTTCTTGGCGCAGTAAATGCCGTACATGCCCACATTGTTGATGTTGATATTCTCCAGCAACGGAGAAGCGCCGTCGTCGCAGAAAATCGCTGTGTTGTAACACATACGAACTTCAATATTGCGCAGGGTCGGGGAACAACCGGCAATGGAAATCGCACCAATGTAATATGGTTCTGCCACATCATCGACAGACGCATATTCCACGATCACGTGTTCCATCACGCTGTTGTTGGAAGCGCCATCAAACAGGATGTTGTTCCAGTCCAGGCGTGTCGGCTCTTCACTATACGAAGAGAAAAGAATCGGCTGTGAAGCTGTGCCGCTCGCCTGAATCTCGCCCTTGATCACAAACGAGAAAGGTTCGGCGAAGAGTATTGTGACACCCGGGTCGATCGTGAGTGTCGTGCCTTCGGCTACTTCCACATCACAGGTAACCAGGTAATACTCAAAATCGGTCGTCAGGTGAAGACGATCGCCAATCAAGGTGTGTGCGAGTTCGTTCTCCGCCTGGTAATGCGGGAAAACACCCATATCAGGCAAGGTGCCATCCGGGTCAGTGCTATACGAAGCTACCGGAGTTCCCTTATCAAGCGCACCGCTGCAAGGATGCAGGGTATAATCTTCGTTGGAGATGTCGACAAACATCGGGTCAAGGTGAACATCATTCGAAACCAGTTCACCGAGTTTCAACGGAAG
Source organism: bacterium (assembly GCA_963669175.1). Taxonomy (GTDB): domain Bacteria; phylum Electryoneota; class Electryoneia; order Electryoneales; family Electryoneaceae. The sequence goes on along the minus strand of OY769902.1, from coordinate 1,401,071 downwards.
ATAATTCGGGGACTTGTTGTTGTAGATGTCGTTGTAAGAGAAATTATCACCGATCCACGCGTTGTCCATATACGCATCGTACAGGCTTGGCGCACGAATACCGGCGTCTTCGTTCTGTACAATGATATTGTTGTGGATCATCGGATAACCGTATACCGACTGATCAACCAGCCAATCAGGCTCAATACGCATACCGTTAAATGCGTTCAACGCCAGTGTATTGAACTGGACAACCGGGCTTGCATCACCGACAATGTGAATACCGTCGTACCCGGCGTTGTCAACAATACAGCGAGAGATTGTCGGCGAACAGTTGTACGCTGTAATTGCGCCACGATATAAGACCCTGTCGATACTCGGGTTGCCCAGATCATCATAGGCACGGGTCGTGTCGTCAACAATATCGTACTTGTTCGCATAGGACACCCAGCAATACTCCATCACCGAGTTTCCATCCGCTTCAACGAAGTAAATACCGCCCCAGTCGCCTTTCTGCTTGGGAGATTCAGCAGAAGTGAACCGGATCAGGGCATCTTCGGTGCCGCGTGCATCAAGCAGGCCATTGACAGTAATGGAATAGCCGTCAATTGCCCGGATAATGACACCCGGTTCGATGGTCAGGCTTTGTCCATCCGGCACAACGGCATCACCGTTCAACAGGTATGGACTCCCGCCGGTTCCCAGTGTCCCGGTAAGATCGCCATTGATCGGTGTCCCAGAAGGTCCGCTGGTGCCACCGTCATCATCATCATCACACCCGATCATCAGCCCAAGGGCCATCAATACTATGACTGCACTGACAGTCAGGGTTAAGAAACGCTTTGCCACGTCAGCCCCCTGTCCTTAGTACTCAATACCGACTTTGAGAAGAATCTGACGCCCGGAACCGTAGTTACGCGGGTTAGCGTCATATTCGTAACGATTCAAGAACGGGTTGTAGTCCGGATTCAGCGGGTGAATCGCGTAGATCGGACTACCAGTCTCCGTGTAGACACTGTTCCAGTTCTTTTTATCCCACAGGTTGTTGATCGTAATACCCCAAATGGTCTTGACAGAACCGATGTCGAAGTACTTTTCAAAACGCAACGTCGTTTCTTCTGTCCAGGGCATTCTTTCAGAGTTCTGGAGAATCAGGTTCGCATCGATTCCCGTGGTGTACTCTGACGGGGTATACGGACGTCCGGAACCAAACTGCCAGTTGACACTCATCAGCCAGTAATCGGGCAACCGGAAACCAAACAGGTAGGGATGATCATCTTTCTGGTACATCAACGCGGCATTCGCTGTAATCCGGTGGGTTTCATCCCAGTTCAGCGGATGCTCATCGTAGTTTACCGGAACATTCAGCGAACGACGTTCGAATTCATCGTTGGCGCCTGATGCCTTCCCATATGCGTACGAGAAGTCATAGTTGAAACTGGCCTGCCAGTGCGCGCTGAACTTCTTTTCCAGTTTTACTTCCAGACCACGTGCACGACCATAGTCAAGGTTGATGTACTTGTAAATTGTTACCGGACCATCTGTCTCAGCAACCGTCGAAATCATATCGTAAATGTCACGATAGTAACCGGCGATCTGAACTGACAGGTCTGATGTGAGCTGGGTGTGAACACCCAATTCATAGGTAACGGTCTTTTCAAACTTCAGGTTCGGGTTACCAACCGTCCCCTGGTCCAGGTTTGTCGTTGTCGCTTTGTAGAAGTAGGTAAACGCCGGACGCTGGTAGAAGTGACCGTAGTTAAAGTACAGCTTGCTCTGCGCCGTGATCGGGTGACTGATACCCAAACGTGGCGCAAACTGGAACTGTGAACGATCTGCTTCGACTGCGCCAGGTTCACCAGCTTCGTAACGACGACGCTGCTCTTCTACAACCTTGTCATCGTGAACAACAAAGTCAGTACGTAAACCAGCCTGAACAATCAGTCCCTCAAATTCCATCTTGTCCTGCACGTAGGCCGCGCCTTCCCAGGGACGGTATTCCCAGAAGTCGCGTACAGAGCCTCTTTCGGGCCAGGGTTCGCTTGAGGATACATTTGCTTCACCGGTGTACAACTGATCCGGGTTGGAGATGTACTGGTTGCTCATGATATAGTGCTTGCCTTCCAGACCGGCTTTCACTTCGTGGAATTCATGCACCTGGCTTTGCCACGAGAAGTCAAAGCTGTACTCTTCCGTACGGCGCTTTGACCAGACAGCAGCGTTATCCCAACGACCCGGGTTGAGGAACAGATCAACACCGTTCCATTCACCATTGCCGTTATAGTCGATGTATTTTTCTTCGCCTTCATCGTACTGGAAGTTCGGTACGTCGAAGGAAGGGTTGTCCGTATCATGCAGGGTACGGTTTGTCCAGGTACTGCGATTCGGATTGTACTGGTAGAAGTCCGTGTATACCCATTCTGAACCGTGGTTGTCCGGATTCCATGTGTACCCGATCGGGTAGCTCTTGTCACCGCTGAAGAAGGTGAAGAGTTCGTACTCGTCGAAGTAGTTGTTCGGCGCATCGTACTGACCGTTCAGGGTCGGGGTTGTCCACTGCTGATCGCCCTGAATTTCAGTGTTGAAACCGATAATACTGGCCAACTGGGCGCCGGAGTTTGAGGAAGGCAGATCCCAGAAAGGTTCGCCCTGGTCCCAATAGCCGTTGTACAGACCGGTGACCGGGTCGGGAAGGTCGATGAACGGTTCACCTGTATCATAATAAAGGTCGCCATCCCAGAACGGTTCGGGATCATCTTCCGGCAACCCGTTGCTGATCGGTACGAGATCCTGCTGATCCATCTCGCCGTTCAGGTTGCTGTCGTCGTACCCTTCACCATCATCCTGAATGCCGTTACCATTGAGGTCGACAAATGGTTCACCCTGTTGCCAGACGCCGTCACCGTTCAAGTCGGTGAATGCTTCCCAGCGATCAAAGGCGCCGTTGCCATTCGCATCCTGGTAGCGTTCACCATCCCAGCGGCCATTGCCGTTGGTATCCTGTTCGGGAAGCTGCGGTTCCGCCGGATCCCAGGTGCCGTTACCGTTCAGGTCCACGTAAGGATCCCAGGGATCCCAGACGCCGATATTGTTTGCGCCGGTGACCGGGTCAGCACGATCCGTCCAGGGTTCAGCATAATCGTAGACCCCGTCCGCATTCAGGTCGATCCAGTCTTCGCCTGGATCCCAGCGACCGTTCATGTTGAGGTCTTCGTACCCTTCGCCACCGCCATCGTAGATGTCGTTGTAGTTGGAATCGAAATAACCATCGGTGTAGTTATTTCCATCCTCGTCAATGGCCAGCTCGTCATAGGTGTCGCTATGCACGATGCCGTCATTGTCAGCATCCTGGTCCCAGACACCGTTGTTGTTCTGGTCAACACCGGACGCTTCAAACTCTTCCACTTCATCCGCCAGCGTGAACTCGCCCGGTGTCTTGTTTCCTGGTGTGCAACTGGCGTTCAGCACCTGCCGGCCTACGGTAAACTTGTACAGCGTTTTACTGCTGACCTGGTGCGTATACTCAATGTTAATAGCGCTACGACGATCCTGCGCCGTCGGACGATTTTCCAAGTCGTACAGGTAACGCCACGTGAAGGAACCGGGAACGGTGCCATCGCCGTAGCCTACCGGGTACAGATCCCAGACACGGGAACGTGTGCTGTAGTAACACGACATCTTACGACCATTGCCCATTTCCAGGGCGAACTTCATCGATGTCGACCAGTCGTTGTATTGACGCTGGGGGACATTGAAGCCGAAACCGGCATAGTCGTTTGCATTGTATTCCACACCCAGTGGCGTATAGGTGTCGGTCAGGTTCATGTTGGCCGTGAGATAGAAGGTAATCGGACGGCCAAAGACCTTCTTGGTTAATGGCAGCGGACCTCCGAAGGAGGCATTGGCTTTATCCTGGTTAAAGCTCTCGTCATCGAACAGATGATCCTGGCTCCACTCAACGCTACCATTGTAACGGTCCGGCTGACCTTCCGGCGTGGTGATATTCACGATACCGGACATCGCCTGACCATACTCCGCCGACATACCACCGGTAAGAATCTGGATTTCCTGAATGTTTACCGCATTCAGGTTAATCGGCAGAACTTCACCGGTGATCGGGTCACGGCTGTCAATACCGTCAACCACAAATCGCGCTTCCGAGTTACGGCCACCACGAATGTGGATCTTGCCTTCCTCGTCCAGCTTGAAACCCGGCATGGATTCCAGCACAGCGGATACATCTTCAACCGCACTGGTTTGCAGGGATTCACCCGTAATACGAGTCACACTCGAAGTCGTCCCCAGTTCTACAACCGGTTTCTCATACGTGACGACAACTTCTTCCAGCTTCATCGTACTTGGGGTCAGCTTGAACTCGAGGGTAGTGGTTCTGTCGATGTTGACTTCCACTTCCTCATAGGTCATCTCATGATACCCGACCGATGAGGCTTTAATCGTGTACTTGCCAGGTCCAACACCGATAATGAAGAAAACACCGTCAAGGTCAGTAGCAGCGCCACGAGTAGTTCCCTCAATCAGCACGTTAGCGCCGATAATCGGTTCACCCGTGTCCTTGTCTACCACCGATCCCTTGATCTTACCGGTTTGCGCGAGTGCAACAATAGGCAGGAGAATACATACCCCAACCACTGTAAGCAAAAACTTCCAATCACGTACGCGCCAGGATCGCATACGCACCTCCATCCAGGTTGGTCAAAATCTGTGGCGACAAGGTAGGGCATGGCCTGCATGACTCGCAAGCAAATGCAAGCAAAATCCTAACAATCGCCCACCAGATTTCTCAGTCCGGTAACACCTTGACAATCTAGGTTTTCACTTTTTCTCGTTTCTGGAAAAAGCAACCTGCCAAGTTTCCGGACCAACAACGAAAAAAGCGGGATGATGCGAAATAATCGCATCATCCCGCAACTTTATCTTCAGCCCATATTTTCGATGATTGCAGAGGCGTATTCAGAGGTTTTCAGCTTTGTCGCCCCTTCCATCAACCGGTGCAAGTCATAGGTAACTCGCTTCTGGAGGATCGTCTTCTGGATCGCATCCTGAAGAATCGTGCCGACTTCATCCCAACCCATGTAATCAAACATCATCTTGCCCGACAACATCACAGAACTCGGGTTGATGACGTCCTTGTCCGCGTACTTCGGCGCGGTGCCATGAGTTGCTTCAAACAAGCCGACGTAATCGCCGATATTGGCGCCAGCCGCCAGCCCCAGGCCACCAACAAGCGCTGCGGCTGCGTCACTGATGAAGTCACCATTCAAGTTCGGCGTGCAGATCACAGAATACTCACCCGGACGAGTCTGGATCTGCTGGAACATGCTGTCCGCAATACGGTCTTTCACAACTATGCGACCATTGGGATCACCCGCAGGCTTTCCGCCACGAAGATCCGCATACTTGCCGGGAGCCTGAATCGGAGTCACGCCGTCTTCAGCTACTGTCTCATCCCAGAGTTCAGCCTCTGTGATGACATGATCACGGTATTCTTCAACCGCAACCTCGTAGCCCCAATTCTTGAACATGCCTTCGGTAAACTTCATGATGTTACCCTTGTGCATCAGGGTAACACTCGGAAGATTCTTGTCAATCGCCCACTGTATCGCTTTGCGGGCAAGCTGCTTGGTTCCGGTAGGACTGATCGGCTTGATGCCGATACCAGCATCGTCACGAATCTGCTTCTTCCCGTACTCTTCCTTCAAAATCTTGATCAAACGGGTCGCTTCAACAGAACCGCTCTCAAACTCAACACCGGAATACACATCTTCCGTATTCTCACGGAAAATGATCACGTCCATCTCATGTGCCATGCGAGATGGACTGGGCACTCCTTCAAAATACTTGCATGGACGCACGCAGGCGTAAAGATTCAACACCTGTCGCAGGGTAACATTCAAGCTACGAAAGCCGCCACCCACCGGAGTGGTCAAGGGGCCCTTGATGGCTACCAGATACTCACTAATTGCGTCAAAAGTCTCTTCCGGCATCCACGTGTTCGAACCATAGACCTCAACAGCCTTTTCACCGGCGTAAACTTCCATCCAGTGAACCTTGCGTTTGCCGCCATACGCCTTTTTCACAGCAGCGTCAAACACACGTACCGATGCCTTCCAGATGTCACGACCGATTCCGTCGCCTTCAATAAAAGGAAGAATGGGATTGTCCGGCACAACCATCTTCCCGTCGACGACGGTAATCTTTCCGCCTTCTTTCGGCACGACTATCTTGTCGAATCCGGCCATTGTTGTGTAGCCTCCCCTTTCTAGCGCCCAAAGGGCTTCCATTGCATCATGGCACACACATTTCGCCCGTGTGCCTTATCCCTATACTCTGCTTTTCACCTTGGTCCATCAGTACTGGTCAACCGGACAAAAAAAAACCAGTGTAATCGAGAGAGTACCCTCCCGACCTGACACCGGCTCACGTCAGCTAGTTTCCCTTACCACATCAATAGCTCTGTAAATTGTTGCTACACACCTAGTTAAAATGCTCACCACACTTCTACTCCTGTTTCCAACCGTACCGTGTCTCCCCGTGGTGAGGCCTAAATACTATGCTTCCAGGTACTTCGTGAAAAGTAGAGCAAATATATTCAGAAACCTCCACACTCGCAACCCCAAAGCATCATTGGCGTTGTTGCTGTCACGCCTGTATTATCAAGCATTTAAACCTATACCCTTCATAAACAACAAGATACCTTCTTTTAGAATGTTATCCCTTCAGGGGGACAATAAACAATCTAATGGCTTTTTCAGCCCAATGCTACTCCGAACTGAGATAAAAGTGAATTCATGTGTTCTGTGTGCGAGCCTGGCCAGTATAGTTTGTCGCAAGTACTGCAATAGGTAAAGACTTCAGGTGTTTTCACAAACTTCTTCAGGATCGATTCAGGCGCCAGTTTTTCCAGCTCTGCCACTTCTGATTTCCTTAGTTTTGTATTACACTCCATGCACCTCGAATAAGGAACAGCATGCTCACGCCCAAATCGTTCAAGGACTTCTATCGCTTGTTCGGTTGGCTCTCGAGAATAGATCAGTTTTCCCCATGCAAGTTTGCTGTGCATGAGGAGTTTTCGGTCGGTTGTAAGGAGAACCCTGAGTTCAGTATTGCTCTGAGCGACCAGGATATCAGGTGACGGTTTTGGATGTGCGAATGTCGTATCGAACCCGATCAATCTAAGGTATTTCGCCAATTGGCCTACTGTCTCGTCAGCAAGAAATGCAGGCGGACCTTCAGGATATTGCACAGAGATCAGCGACTCTATATCACCGAAGAAACCATACCCGTGGGGGAACACAGAAACACGCTCACCGCCCTTGAGAATTGTATCCCAACCTGATTCCTCACCATCAATTATAATCCTGCCAACTTCGGTGTGCGGCACCCCACGGCCTTCAATGGCATCTTTAACCGATGTCTGAACTACCAGGTCAATCTCAAGTTCAGCTTCCGGTTTGATGGCGTCATTCACGACATTCACGTCAAAACGACAACACACGGGCCCGTCATGGCTTTTGTCTCTTGACGGCGCCAGGTCGTTCAATTCTCCATAAAACCGGAATAAAATTTCTTTCATGTATGCTTAACCTCTCGCATTTGGCTTTACGTGAAACAGCAGACCGGTTGTTGCATGTTCAGCATATAAGTATAAATAATTTTTGAGCATAAACCTACTTGTGGTCCATTGCACATGCTATGATGTTTTCTGAGCTGCGCGCTTGACCACAGACATGGCGGGTTATTTCAAAGGAATGGAACGCAGTCATGGGGTAAAGCACGCTCTCCCTTCGGGCTTGTCACGAGGCGGCTGTTTGCTGCGTTGACTTCATTTACTGAAACCCGTTACACCTGCAAGAAATCGCCTTGCAGCCAACTCACCCGTGACAAGCAGAACACTTCGATTCATGTGAACCGGTCCACCAGAGGTGCTTCGCGCTTTTGTGTAGGTACGCGACATGGTGACACAAACGCAATATGTGTATTGCCTGATTCAGACATTTTGGTGGCGCAAGTCCACCTCGAAGAGGTGATACAGGAATAGCGCGGTGCGTAAGCGCTGTCTCTTACCCACATCTTCTGAAAGCTGTATCAGTTAAAAGGTTGTGGACATCGCATTTTTAGAATCCTGCAAGGGATTCCCTATTTTAGCATAGTGTACAGGTCGTCTGTTTGGCCTGTACGCTATGTCAGGATTTCTAACGAATAATCACTCAAGCAAGGGTTGCATAATGCAAGACTAAGGAAGGCAATGGATAAAAAAACCAGGCGCTGCCGTTGGGAGGACCGGCAGCGCCCGTTGGGGGAAACCCCAGCGCCAGGGCCGGGGATATTAGTCCGAAACTTCGGAAAGCAATTCCAGATCGCCTTCCACTAACATCTTTTTCGTATTCAGCAGAATCTTGACTTCATCACCAACCTTGCCCATACCCTGCAAATAGCGCTGGGCTTCACCAAGGTTCACCTTGGGAGGCGGCTCAATACTTTCCGGCGGAATCTCCAGCACCTCCGAAACCGCATCAACAATCAAACCAACTGAAAGATCCCGAATATCAACCACAATAATACAGGTGCGTTCATCATACTCTTTTTCCGACATATTGAAGCGCAAACGCACGTCAATCACCGGGATGACCTTGCCGCGCAGGTTGATGACGCCCTTAACATAATGAGGCACATCCGGCAGCTCGGTGATTTCCTGAATACCATTGATCTCTTTTACATACCTGATTTCAATGGCAAACTCTTCTTCGCCAATAACAAAAGTAAGAAACTTGTTCGCCTGGGTGTCTTCAGCCTCAGACATCTCGTCCAATCCCGAGTCCATCATTACCGAATCACTCATCGTTCACCTCACTTCACCCGTTTGCAATCTCACCTGTTCGTTGCTAACTGTGGGACAGCCTGTTAAAGAGTAACGATATAAATAATTCCTTAAACTGTGGGAATAATCACACCAGACACGATACATCCTCTGCTGCAATACCCTTCAAGTTAGCCAGTTTTGCAGACACTTAGATCAGTCATTCCTGAGTTTACGCGATATCTGGGAGTACTCTACGTAAAAATTTACATTACATGCAATAGCATAAATTTAAAAGTTGTGTCTCTCTCGTCCAGACCGAGCCCTTTCTGCACGCCCTCTTATCTCCCCTGTGGCACAAGATACCATTTGTTTCAATATGGATTCATTGTAGTTTTTCCATAGTGGAACAACAAGTCGGGATTGCTGTGGATCGCAACGCTATAGCTGATAGAATCGTTGAATTGACCGGTTGGATGCGAAACGACCGGTTCCAGGTATTCCACGAGACATCGGATCCCTTGCGCATGGTGCGAGGATCTGTGGTCGAGCTTGATGGCCGTAGTTATGTGGTCAAAGGCCATATGCGTGAACCACGATTCGGTATTGACGAGCAACCCAAGTACTGGGTGATCAACACGGTTGATCTCGAATCCGGCGAAACAAAAATCCTGAAAACACTCTTTGAAGAGGATTTTCATGTCCACATCGGGATACTGAAGATCCGTTGTTATCGCAGCGCTACCAAAGAGAGCCATGTTCTTGAGCTGACTCGTGGCGATCACCGGTTTATGCAGGGCTTCACCATTTATGATCATGATGGCAGAAATGTGCGCGTACTGGATTTCATTCGTGGAAGCAGCCTGTTCAAACACATCCCGACGATCGACAAATCCCATGAACTATATTTCTTCGAAGACCTTCCGAAGATTCTCCGGAAATTGCTTGACTCCATCGAAGCGATAGAATTACTGCACAGTCACGGCCTCTGCCATGGCGATATCCGTAACGACCATATCCTGATCGATTCCGAAACCGGGAAATTCCGCTGGATTGATTTCGACCTGAAACAGGATGTCACCGACTTTGATATGTGGAGCATTGGCAATATTATCAATTATGTGGTGGCGAAGGGAATTTTGACCTTCAAAAATACCCTGAAACAAGGCGCCTTCCCAGTAAAGGTGCAGCAATCGCTACGACCGGAAGACGGTTCCGCATTTTATGAATACCGCATTATGAACCTGGGCAAGGTCTTCCCCTATCTGCCGGACAGCCTTTCGGACATGCTTTGCCATTTTACTCGAAAGCCTGTCGATTATTATACCTCTTTTACCCAGTTTGCCGATCAGTACCGAAAGATGCTGGCTGATGACTTCCCCTGTTAGCTTTCCATTCTAGCTACGACAGAAGTTGAAGCACCTGCATGATTTCCTGCTGATACATCAACTTGTACAAGCTGACAACAGCAATTCGATTATTCTCGGTAACAATTGCCCCCTTGACAAACCTGCTTGCTATTTCCTCGTTTAGGACACCCCCTGTAATCTCGTCTTCATACGTGGGTATCGTCACAATATCATCAATCATATCAACAACATACGCCACCAGGATGCCAACAACTTTAACGATAATAACGGCTTCATTATTTTCATGAGGTTTGGGATTAAGCCCAAAACGTAATCTCATATCAACAACGGGTACTTTATTATTTTGTGCGCTAATGTAACCGATATAATGTGGAGGTAAGTTATTCATTTGCTGTACTTCCGAAAATTTTTTTACTTCTTGAACGAACATGGTTTGGATAGCATATGTTTTTTCACATAGCGTAAAAGTAAGAAACCAGTCAATTTTTGTATTTGTGATCTGGTTTATCAGATTCTTTTTTATTGTTCCGGACATATTAGCCCCGAATTGATTTATGTTTTGAAAACAGTCGCAATTTTGCGTCCACGTGAAACGCTGACAGGTTGTGCAAGTTAGGTTCCTTTGTTAAAACTTCAGATCAGGGAACCGATAAGCTTATATCAGTTCCCTGATCACAGAAGTTTTTACACTACTTACCTGTTAAAAATCTTCGAAGTCATCATCATCCAACCTGATAACTGCCTCGGGTGATAGCTCATCCTTCAGCCGTTGCATGGCAGGATCTTTGGGAGATCTTGCTGGCATCTCCATGGTCCTGCTGCCGGGAAGTGACTTCTTCTTTGTGGGCTTTCTTATTCCATTGCCACCATTACTTGCCAGTTTGAATTTTTCCAGTAATGACTTGACATGATCTGCCTGACTGGACAATTCTTCGGAAGCGGAAGCACTCTCTTCGGCATTGGTCGTATTGGCCTGGGTAACATCATCAATTTGCCCCAGGGCATCATTGATCTGGTTGATACCCTGCGTTTGTTCGTTGGAAGAAGCTGCAATATCACCGATTAAATCATTTACCTTTTTGACACCGGTAACGATCTTCTGCAAAGCAGTAGCCGTATCTTCAGCTATCTTTGAGCCGACATCCACCTTTTGCGTGGATCCCTCGATCAGTTCTGTTGTTTCTTTGGCAGCGGTAGCGCTTCGTTGAGCAAGATTTCGAACCTCATCGGCGACAACAGCGAATCCCTTGCCATGTACACCTGCACGAGCAGCTTCAACTGCTGCATTCAACGCGAGCAGGTTGGTTTGGAATGCAATCTCATCGATCACCTTGATAATGCGGCCGATTTCTTTGGAAGAATCATTGATCTCGCGCATGGCGTCCAACATCTGTTCCATGCGGCTATTCCCCTCCTCAGCGGCCCCTGCAGCATCGGCCACCAGACGATCGGCCGAATCGGCATTCTCAGCATTCTGGCTTGTTTGACTACCCATTTCAGTCATGGATGAGGTGATCTCTTCCAACGAACTCGCCTGTTCAGCGGCGCCCTGGGACAAGGTCTGGCTTGACGCTGAAACCTGGCTGGCACCAGCAGCTACCTGATCCATGGCCATCTGAACCTGTTCAAGCGTCTCGTTCAGAGAATCAATAGTCTCGTTTAAAGCGTTTTTCATAAGGTTATGATCGCCTTGATACTCACCGCTGATTTTCCTGGTGAGATCGCCCTTGGCTACCAGCGCCAGTACTTTCACGGATTCGTTTACAGGCTCAAGAATGTTTTCAATGGCCGAATTGAATCCACTGATCAGTTGCTGGAATGCCTTGTCATCGGTTTCATAGTGAGCACGTTGTTTCAGATTACCTACACGTAATTGTTCTGCTACACGATTTACCTCATTCACTACTGCCTGAGCTTCTTTCAAGCCTGCCTCTACCTGATCCATGGCAGTTTTCACTTCTTCCTGGCTCTTCTTGAGGTTTTCAACCATCGTGACCATAGATGCGCCAAGCTGGTCCTTATTTGACATAACTTCGACAACCACATTCAAATCACCGTTTGCAACTTTATTTGCTACATCTGCCTTCTTTGATAAAGATTCACGCATACCGACCATTGCCTTGCCCAGGACATCAACTTCAGAAGCGATAACAATTTCCACCTCTGTATCCCCCAGGGCAATCTTCTCAGCTACTTTGGCTTTATCCTTCAAACCTGATTGCATTTCACGAAAACTATCTGCCAGACTGCCAATTTCATCCGTTTGATGGATTGAAATGACGTCTTCCAGGTTGCCAAGTGCGATCTGTTCAGCCGCCTCTTGTATCTGCCGTATTGGCACTGTTAGAGCGCGAGTCATGATAATCGCAATTATAATCCCCAGAATTACAGCAACGACCAATACAGCGAGCAAAGTGAATATTGCCTGCCGCATGGTGGACTGCATCATAGCATCTTCATACTCTGCCAATCCGTCTACGAACGCGAACAGATTTCTTCCGGATTTTATCAACACATCATTAGCTTCTAAAAATTCAGCATTATCTTTGTTTAAGTAACCTTGTGAAAAATCCGATACTTGCGTTACTTTTTCAAAAATACTCCTGTACTTCTTTGTTTCTGCAGTGATATCATTCAACATCCGCACAACATCATCACTTTGAGTTATATTACGCATCATTGATATATCCTCTTCCATTTCAGCAACATAATCCATAAATAATTGTTTTCTTTCCTCTTTGCCTGAATTTAAGTATTCCTTTCTTTCTGCCTTTGACTGCAATTCTGCAACCAGTATTTTGTTAGCAATGCCTTTCATATTAGATACATGCTCTATTTTTCGAACCGTTATTATACCAAAAGAACTTAATACTATAGCTATTATGATAAGAATACCAAATCCTAAGGTTAATTTCATGCCTACTTTCACGTTTTTCAACATGTTCTGTTCCCCTGGCTTTGATGTGCAGTAGCGTCCCTTTTCCCTGTATCTGCCGCGTTTCCCTACTGTTTAAGTAGTTGATAAGGGTAAAGGTGAGATGAATATCTCTCAAGTTTTTGCAATGGAATTACGATATTTATAAAGGGTGGGTTTGCATCTATCAATGCTTTTGATATTTCAGAAACGAATTTTGTATAATTTCCACATATCATATTCAACTCGAATCACACAATAATATTTTTATAATTGTTTAAGTAGCATCCTAACACTAACCTGAAGACCAGTTTTTCATATCTTTACACAACAACAACCACCAGTAGTAATACCGTAGACTCTCACAATGAGTGACATACCAAGGTTTTACGCAGGTTATCATACAGCAGAATTCCTGTCAGATACCTGCCAGTATTACTGTTCCGGCTCGAAAAATACAGGATTACACAATGCAACCATTGCAATTCTTTATACTGCAACACAATATTGGCATTAGCTGGGTAAGTAGCTTTTCAGCGCTTAACTTATCACAGAAAAACTCTCGTAGATTTGTACTTTATACAACCTCAAAAACAGTGATCTAGCATGATATACCAGGTCCACTCATGCGATCAGATTGTATCAAGATTTTTAGCTGGAATCGTCATCGTCTATGAACAACACTCAAGGCAACATTGAACGACAGGTCGTGGGCTATCTTTGCATCGCTTTTTGCATTCTGAAAAACGAACCTTCGATGGGTAATTGAAAGAAACAAACGTCATACCGGGCTAGAAAAATAGTGTAGGAGATACAGATTGTCAAGCGTAACGGGTAATAAATACGAGGGGTTTGCTCTTCGAGTCAGAACATCCCGAAAGGCCGCAGGATATTCAGGTAGAAAGGCTTTGGCAGAAGCTTGCGGGTTGTCTGAATACATGTTGGCTAATTATGAAAATGGTAAGAGCTACCCGACAGCAGAAGGTTTGATAGCGTTATCAAACGCACTTCGAGTAGATCCTACCTATTTGCTTACCGGAAAGTTACCTGTTTTTGAGCTGTGGAAAAAACCGGTGGAATCAATTGCGGCACCGCCTGATGCTGTTCAGGTAGCAGATGTTCATCATGAATTATCAACTCTGGCATCCTGCATCAATATGGACATGAGTGATATCGAGCAATTACACCCTTATCTTGATTTGGTGCTCGATGTGAACCTCTTGAAAAAAATTAAACCTACCCATGATGAACTTGCTGCTTTGCTGAAGCTGACTCGTTCACGAGAAATAAAGGATGTCGTGCATGCAATTGCCATTTTGTACCAGATTCGCAAAAACCATCTGACTGCGGAGGATACACTTTCAGATATCCATGATTCACACTAATGTATTCTATTACTTATACAAGCGATGGATTTCTTCTGATTTTCACGTAAAGCAACATTGCCTGTATTGTCGGGTTGGCTTGAATAATCCAGTTTCCTTTTGTAGCGCCCTTGTCATAACCTCTCTCCTTTCAGTACAATAGTATAATCTGTACTGTCTGATGTGGGTATACCAACATGTGAGTTTCCCATGAAGACTGTCATTATCGGTGGCGGAAAAGGGTGCCGGTCCCTGATTGATCTGACAACCGGAACCCTTCTGAGTGAGTTGACGATTGATGTCGTTGCGGTAATGGACATCGATGTCAATGCGCCCGGAATGGTATACGCGCGTGAACATGATATAGATACCATTACGGATTTACACACGGCGCTGGCTATCGAGGGGTTACAGCTTGTTATCGAATTAACCGGCGATAATTCTGTTCTGGAGGAGCTGTATAAATTACTCCCGCCCGGCGTCAGATTGATTGACCACGAGTTTACCCACCTTTTCTGGGACTTGATAAATGCCCAGGACCAGCTTGCCGAACAACTACGCGAAAAAGAGGAGCTACAGCGCAAGCTATGGCTGGAAAGAAGATTCCTCTATGATGTATTTGATACGCTTGAGGATCTTGTGATCGTGCTGGATCGGGACAAACGTGTAACTCGTGCCAACGCCAGCTTCATTCGTTTCGTCAATGCCCCCTCCTACAATGCTGTATTAGGAAAAACATGCGTGGATCTTCTGGCTCAGACCGAGCTGTCCTGCGATGATCCGGTTGCTACAGAATGTGACCTGGAGAAAATCTTTCAAACAGGTGTTGAACAGACACTTGTACGTCATACTCCCCCGCCGCATGAGTCACATTGGGAAATTATTCGCCAGCCTCTTCGAAGTCGCGAAGGTGAGATCACCGGCATCCTGGCCACTTGGCATAAAATCACGGACCAGATCCTGCTCAAGCGGGAAGTCGAAAGCGCTGTACAGCGTTTTAAAAGCCTGGTCGACGCCGCTCATGACATGATCTCCATTAAAGATCTCGAGGGCAGGTACATCCTGGTTAATCCCATCACCGCTGAAACCTTCCATATGAAGCCGGATGATTTCCTGGGAAAAACTGCCAGTGAGTTACTTCCACCGGAGACGGCGCAAGTGGTCGAAATGGATGACAGAAAGGTTCTCAGGAGTGGCGAACACATGACCTTCGCGGAAACCTATGTCATTGATGGAATGGACAAACATTTCAACACGGTCCGTTTTCCGTTGCGAGATTACAAGGGCGAAATCAGCGGGATCTGTTCCATTGCCCGCGACCTGTCAAAAGAACACGAACTCCAGCAACAACTCGTCCAGACCACTAAATTGGCCGCGCTGGGAAACCTGGCTGCCGGAGTCGCACATGAAATCAATAACCCGCTTACCGGCATCCTGGCATATGCCGAAGATCTGCTTGAAGATCCCCCGGACGATCCCGATGACTTCCAAGAGGACATGAGTGTAATTATAAGAGAAACAAAAAGATGTCGTGATATAGTGAGAAACCTGCTTGACTTTTCACGGCAGGACAAACCCAGGTTTGAGGAAATCAGCCCCAACCGGGTTGTTGACCAGGTTATTCCCCTGGTAGAGAAACTTCCGCAATTCCGGGACATCCAAATAGAGAAGCATCCTGCGCACGCTCCCCCTCTGGTTCGTTGCGATCCACGGCAGTTGCAGCAGGTAATGCTGAATTTCATGACAAATGCAGCCGAAGCCATGAATGGCAAAGGAAAAATACTTCTTCGAACGCGTTACAGCCGTAGAAGAAACGAGTGTATAATCTCTGTGGAAGACAATGGTCCGGGTATTCCGGAGAACCTTGTAGACAAGATCTTTGACCCGTTTTTTTCTACCAAAGGCACCAATGGATTAGGATTGGCGGTGAGCTGGGGTATCATTGAACGCCACGGTGGCACTGTGGAAGTGGATATGTCGGACAATGGTGGGGCCATTTTCAATATCATGTTACCGGCGCTGGATAATAGCCGGACATCACCCCAAACAGTCGGGAGCTGACCATGAGCGATACACTGAACGTACTGGTAGTCGATGACGAACAGATCGTGCTGGACAGCATCAGGAAACATCTTCGCAAAGAACCATACGAGGTGCTGACTGCATTATCTGCCGGAACTGCGCTGGACATCCTCCAGCACAACCAGATCGATATCGTCTTGACCGACCTGATGATGCCCGAGATGGATGGCCTCGAACTGATGGCGGTAGTCAAGAAACAATACCCGGATTCACCCGTAATCATGGTCACCGGTTACGCCACTATCAATACAGCTTTGCAGGCCATGCAACTGGGCGCTTTCGACTATATCGCCAAGCCATTCACCCGTGCGGAGCTGCGTGGTGTTGTTCAGCGGGCGGCCGACTTGCGCAGATCCGGCGCAACCAGCAATAACGGCTCGGGTAACGGCATCGAAGAAGGGTTCAAGAATGTCGGTGAACATGTATGGATTATGATCGAGGATAATGGCAACGCCTTGATCGGTACCGAACACCATTTCATCAGCATGATCGGCAAGATTCAAACCGTTTACCTTCCGGAAGTTGGCGATGAACTTCGCCAGGGCGGTGTCTTTTTCCAGGCCTTCACATCCGATATGAGTTCCCACAATATTCTGTCCCCGCTTTCCGGGGAAGTAGTAGAGGTGAATCAACTTGTCCTGAACGACCCCACCGGCGCTCTCCTGGACCCATACGGAGAAGGTTGGTTGATACGACTCAAGCCATCCAACCTCGATGAAGAAAGAAAGGTACTCGGGTTGTAGTTCCTTTTCAGCCGCAACGTGTCAGATTATCTATCATGCTCTGCGTGAGTAGCGCGTCCGCGTTTTCCTTGAATCCTTATTTTCCGAAAAACAGCGAAAACTTTTTAAAAACCAAAGAGATAGTCTCTCCGTTTTTGATCTTCATCACATTCTTTACGAGCATCCCTGTGTACGTTGTTTCTAAGAAAACGCAAGTCTGGATTCGCAAAAATAGAGAATGAGCAATGCAGAGAGAAGGAAAGCGAGGTGATGATATGAAGGAACGTATCCTGGTTGTTGACGATCAGAAGCTTTATCGTGAAGCGTTAAAGTCCATGCTTCAGGATGCAGGGTTCCGTGTCTTCCTGGCGCGTGACGGTCTCGAAGGTGTACAGAAGGCTATCCTCCTGAAACCGGACCTGATCCTGATGGATGTGGTCATGCCCAACATGGATGGTTTCTCGGCAGCTCGTGAGATTAACGCTGTCAGCAAGGATAATCCCCCGCCTATCGTTTTTGTAACCAGCAAGGACAGCGCATCCGATAAACAAACCGGCTATGAACTCGGCGGCGAAGATTATGTCATCAAGCCTTTTGAACCTCGTGAACTTCTTGCACGAGTAAACCTGCGGCTGCATAAACGGCGTGAAGCGATTCAGGCCCAGGCGCGCGCACGGGCCGAAACCCTTTCCCAACTGATGATCACCATTGCCCATTACATCAATAATGCGTTATCGGTCATCCGAGGACGAACTCGACTGATCGATCCGGAGAATTCTGACGAAGTGCGTGAACTGCTGGATACTCTTGACGAACAGACAGACAAAATCCATCGTGTGATCGCCAGCTTAACCGACATGGCATCACACAGCTCGATAAAAACCTCGACTTATGCCGGCAGTACCCGAACCATGCTGGATATTGCCGAAGACCTGAATGAACAGATCGAAGGCGCCAAGGCGCTGTTCACCGGACCGTTCTCATATCGACAGGAAACAAAAAGACCGGAACACGATTGTCCCGATCAGAAAGAAAATAAGTCGTCGGATGCAAAGGATGACGATCAGAATGATAAAGACATCAGCGTCAACGGCAACAGGGGCTTACAGGCTTCGTAGCCATTCCGCAATTAGCGCCAGCGCCTGTTCGGTAACCTCCGGTCCCTGAGTCCAGCCGACACGGAACCCCTCCGGTGCACGGAAGTATTTTCCGGGAACAACAAAGACACCCGCTTCAGCCAGGAGACGGTCCGCTATTGTATCGCCGTCCATTCCTTCAATACGCCAGAACCCCACACCACCGGCAGCAGGCGCGATGGTATGAATTCTCTCTGCATCACCGGTTGCGAGAAAATCGTCAACCAGCTTTCGTGATTCGGCCAGATGGTCCAGAGCTTTCTGACGATAGTCGTTTAACAGTGTCGCATCCGAAACCAGTTCTCCGGAAATCCAGTTTGACAGGAAGGGTGTAACCACGCCCATATGGTCATATGCCAGGTACATTTTCTTGATCACCGCTTCAGGCGCTATTGCCCAGCCACAACGCAGCGCCCCGAACCCCCAAACTTTTGTCAAGCTGGATGTGGAAAAGATGTTGGCGCGTTTTAGTGCGACAGTCCGGGCGTTCTGATCCGGAAGACCTTCACGGTAGACCTCATCCACCAGGACAAACCGATCCTCGCCAAGAATATCCGCAATCTCAATGATTACCTCATCTGGCGTATACTGTCCGGTTGGATTGTGACAGTTGGAGATAAAAATTCCCCTGGTCTTTTCATTCATCATCGACTTGATCTGATCAATATCAATGACCCAGCCGTTTTCTTCACGTCGTTCCAGCCAGGATATGTTGCAGCCGAGGCTTTCCACCGGGCCGGACATGCACTCATAAACTGGCGATTCCACCAGTATGGAATCTCCGGGGGTGGTCAAAGCGGCCAGCAGGATAAAGTTTGCCATGCTGGTCCCCTCTGTGGGAATTACCTGCGTGGGCTCCACCCCATACCGGTTGGCAAGTCCTTCCCTGAGCTTCGCGTAGCCGTAATGATTGGGACCACCCAGGGGAAGCTTTGATGTATCGATACCAAGGTCATGCAGGCTCTGAACCGGCATCGGAACACCGGAAGCGCCAAAATCCACCGCCCCCTCCGGCCAGTTCGAATACGTCTGTTTGGTCCAGTTCATGTAGGCGATTCTACCGTAACGCATGGAATACCCCTTATACACACAATCGTTTTACAATCGAACTTTCTATGAAAACTTGGGTGTACCCTTTTCCTGAAAAACTCTCAATTGTTTTCAGGATTGCCTTTCCCCGGATCAGCAGAAGCATGGATATCAATGATAGATACATCTTCTGTGTAACCCATTTCTTTCAGGTGGGTAATACTGGTAAGTTTGCGAACGAGATCTTTCATCCGTTGAAGGTGACGTGGGACCATATCCAACATCTGCTGCGTGTTTTGATCTGTGGTTTCACGCAATTTTTTCTCATTGATCTGGAATACGCCCTGTACCACGGTAAGGGGATTGTTGAATTCATGAGCAACGCTGGCAGCCATTTTTTGTACTGCGCGTAGTCGCTCTGTTTCGATTTCCCATTTTTTTGATTCTTCCAGTCGATATAATGCTTCCTCGAGTTCTGTCGTACGTTGCTTTACCATCGCTTCAAGCCGTAATTGGGTAACTTTCTCCTGGTGCATACGCCAGGAATACAGACCGGCCAATGCCGCCAGGACAAGCATTATCATAATGATGCGGAATGCAAGTGTTTCATAGAAAGAAGGCGGAATAATAACTTCGACCGGTATTGCAATTTCAGATTTTCGCCCCAGACCATCCATAGATTTGAGATGGAAGACATACCGTCCCGGTGGGACACGTTCAAAAGCTGCCTGGCGAGTTGATTGCCAGGGGGTGAACTCATTCTCCAATCCTTCCATTCGCCAGGAAAACAGATGCCGCGATTCATTCAAATAGGTCGGCAACGTAAACTGTGTCGTGAAATCACGCACCCCGACAGGCAGCCGGATTGATTCACCAATAGGATAATGAACACCATCTGCGATCAGGCTGGTGACAAAGGGTTTGTTTTTATCTCCCTGCAAAGAAGAAAACAGGTCTTCCGGATAAAATGTATACAGACCGTTTGGTTGAACAGCTACAATCTCTCCATCTTCTGTCTGGGTCAGGAAGTTTACCCAGCTCTCCTCCAGGCCAAAGCCACGATCCAGGATAAATTGCCGATCTCCGTCAATAACCAGCAGGCCCATTGTCGTAGCAAAATAGAATCGTCCTTCACGATCCTTTATCATATTATCCAGCTGTATCCGTTCCGGTAAATCCAGGTCAAGTGGGTGCGGACCGGATTCATCCACTTGCACAACGCCGTCTACCCCAAGGAAATACAAATCACCGTCGTAATCTTTGTATACCGACATGAATCGGTTGCCTGGCAGACCATGTCGAGAATCCCAGTTGTTGACTGAATCACCATCGACACGGATAATCCCGGCATTAAAAGTTCCAAACCAGATAGCGCCATCCGGACCTTCTTCAGCGCAAAATGCAGCCAGGTTATCGGAGAATTGCTCACGTGGAAATACTCGTCGCCGGTTTTCTTCTGCCCAAAAGGCTTCCGAAAAGTCAAATCGTGATGCCTCTTCCCGCATGATTCCAATCTTATGATAGATTGTTTTTTCCTCGCCTCTCATCCTGACAATATCGTTCCAGTTGGAAATGTAGATCGTGGTATCCGATGCTGTATACAGGAGAACCGGGTAGACCACATCCAGCAGGTAATCTTTGAAGTCAGTGAGTTTTTTACCATTCCAGCAGAATAACTGCCCCGCAATCGTGATCCAGACATTGCCCACAACATCACGTTTGCAGAAAATGCTGCCTTCTGTCGGTTTGCTGAAATGCATCAGGGTCTTGCCGGCCCTTTGCGAGAAGTCAGCAAGCGTGATACTGAAATCAGTAGCTATCAGAAGATTACCGTTTTTGTCGAAATCAAAGCCGCGAATGCCTTCTGAAAGCGCCAACGCAGTTGTTAAATCCCTGTCTTTATATACACTGAAGCCATTGGGACCGCCAAGAAGCAAGCCACCATCAGGCCGTGGCGCAGCCCGGACAACATCATTGAGCAAAGCGTATTCATTCCCGGGGAAAAGGTGTACAGCCTGGGTCACCAGCCTTGATACTTCCCCTGCCGATTGACCGAACCAGAAGCCCCCGTCACGGTCCTGCATAAAAGTCTGTACTGTATTGCCGGGGAGGCCCGTTTCCGGCGAAAAATGCTGAACCGAATCGGGGTGAACGACGCATACTCCTTTGTCGGAAAGCACATACATATTTCCGTCAGGAGTCAGTCCAGCGCCGGAGATTATCTTCAGATCCGTACCATCGGAAGGGTCATGGAATTTCGCTTCACCTTCTTCAATGATGTATAAACCACCCAAAGCAAATGTATACCAATTCCCATCATTGGTTTCAAAAACATTATAGACAGGCCAACGGTCCCACCCTTCCGGTTTGGGGACAACCACACGCTGCAAGGACTGCATTTTCCTGTTTTCCAACAGTACCGCAATATCCTTCGCATCAAAAAACAGGAAGTGATCACCGTTTTCCATCAACACACCGGGATATTTCTCCTGGAATTGCTGATTTCCGAGAAGCTCCAGCTCTTTCTGCATGGCGGGATCACTCAGGGTATACATCTCAAGGGTCTTGTCCAGATCCAGCTCAACAACACCGGCATATTCCGATGCAAGCCATACCTTGTTGGGAGCAGGCCCGGGACAGATGGCATTGATCATCGAGCCCTGCTCGGTAACTCCTCTGATCAGGGCATAGACCGGATACCAGTAGTTTTCCTTGATGAAGTATACACCGGCATCAAAAGCTACAAACATGACATCTTTGTAGAAGTACACATCCCTGGCCGGACCTCGGGCAACCGAGAGCGATATGATTTCCAGCTTATCGGCTAACACATCGAAAGTGGCAACGCCGCCGTAGGTGGCAAAATAGATGGTCCCATCTGGATTCTCACGGACTTTGTAACAGTAATCTGCCGGCAAGCCATCTGCCTGGGTAAGGTGTCGAAAACGTCCGCCGTCATAGAATGCAGCGCCACGCGACCCCCAGATCCAGATCATCCCACGGCTGTCCTGCATTATGCCGTGAAACTCTCCCAGATCCGGAACATGGGCTTCATCGTAAGTATAAAAGGAGTACTGCGGCAGGGCGTGGAGTTGCAAAGGGATAAACAGGATGACCAGTGTGCAAAGGATATATAACACCCTGCCTCCCCAGTGGCGCTTTCCAGTCATGTGCATTGAATACACCCGGCCAAATCCCCCTGCAATTCTGTTCTTATCCCGTCCCAAGGTAATATACTTGAGAAACAACATTCCACGTGTTCTGCCAGTTATTCGGAGAAAGATCAGATTCGCCTGCCTTACCAGCGAGCTAGTGGTCCAGTGGTTCGAAAACGATCCATCCCCTTACAGCATCAGGAGTATCAATTCATATGGATTGTTACACAAACTCTTCTGTGTGTGCTGAAACGGTCTTTTCTTTCACCCAGTATTCCTGTATACTTGACTTTCGACTGGAACTTTCAGCACCAAGAGCAAGGTTTTGTTGCATTTTTGAGTTCGCTCCCTGAAGTCTTTAGCCTAAATTGATAGCAGGGAACACAACCATAACACTTGTCGAGTCAACATGTTTCGAGTTCTATTCCTTTGCACCGGGACGTCTGGGCGCAGCCAGATGGCGGAAGCCTTCGCTAAAAGGTTCGCGCCGGCAGATACTCTGATCCGTAGCGCCGCCGACAACTCTGATCCAATTAATCCGGTTGTCATCGAGTTGATGAACGAACTGGGCTATTCCATCCCTGACAGGAATGAACCCAACCTGGATAATGCCGCGAGTGAACCGTACGATGTCGTCGTTACCCTTTGCGAAAAAGCTCATGAACAGTGCCCAACATTCCCCGGCAGCCCGACACGTATTCACTGGTCACTCACGGACCCGGTGAAGTTGACGCAACCAAGCGAAGACCCGCGTCCCTATTTCAAACGTCTTCGTGATGAAATCCGAGACCGGACACGTCAGTTTTTCGAACATGGTTATTTCGATTCTATTCACCAGATGCGGGGCACATTCGGCGCCATCCTGAACAATATGACCGATGGCGTCATGGCCTACGACGGTTCCGGAAGAGTGTTCTTTTTTAACACTTCTGCAGAACGTATCACCGGTCTCTCCTTCGGTGATGTTATTGGGCAATCCTGCGCTTCTGTTTTGCCTGCCTGGTTCAACGCTGCAGACCATAATTGTTCGGATGACACTAAGCATGTGCATGTTTCTTTCACACGTGGCAAGGATAACCAGGAAATCATCCTGGACCTGACGTGTACGCAAATCGAGATCCCCGGAAAAAATGAGAGGGGTTCCCTGATCATTTTCCGTGACCTCACCGAAATGATGCACCTGCGGAAAAGATTGGAGCGCGGGCTCGGCTTTGAGGGCATGATCGGTCGTGATGATGAAATGCAGAGAATCTTCGGTACGATTCGAGAATTGGCTGATGTAAATGTACCTGTTCTTATCCAGGGCGAAAGCGGTACCGGGAAAGAGATGGTCGCACGAGCGCTGCACAATATCGGGCCACGTTCCAGCAAACCCTTTGTGGTTGTCAATTGTGCTGCTCTACCCGAAGGAACACTGGAAAGTGAACTATTCGGGCATGTCAAAGGCGCCTTTACATCAGCAATTCGTGATAAAAAAGGGTATTTCCAGCAGGCTCATACAGGGACCATATTCCTCGATGAGATCGCTGAATTACCTCAGACAATCCAGGTTAAACTGCTCCGTGTATTGCAGGATAAAAGCTTCCAACCTGTCGGCGCCGACAAACCTGTCCAAGTGGATGTGCGAATCCTGTGCGCCACAAACCGTAATCTGAAAAAGGCAATTGAAAAAGGGCTCTTCCGCGAGGATCTCTTCTACCGTCTTGCAGTTGTGCCGCTCGATCTCCCTGCTCTACGCGACCGTCGCGGCGATATACCGCTTCTGATTGACCATTTCCGCAACCTGCACGCAGTCGAAACAAATAAACCCGCAAAAGCTTACACACGCCATGCCATGGAACGTATGATCGAGTATGACTGGCCCGGAAACATTCGCGAACTGGCAAACGCGGTCCAGTATGCCGCCCTGCGGTGCCGTGGCGAGCTGATCGACATCGAGCACCTTCCCGAGGCAGTACAACGCGCACGTGAAGATAAACAACATGTCCGTCGTGGGCCGGGCCGTCCCCCAAAATCGACTCCGGATGAAGCCCAGGCAATGCTGGAACAGATGAACGGCGACCGTACACGCACTGCCCAGGCTCTCGGCATCAGCAGAGTTACGCTCTATCGTATGCTGAAAAAAGCCAAGAGTGACTGATCACCACGTTTATTTCAAATTTCATAATAATGTTTCAGTATCCCACATAATAAAGTAGTGCGCTTTATTGATTTCAGGATTCCACCCACCGGGGTTATTTTACTATTTTTTCATTTGTTACACTTATCACACACCGACTTGTGCTTTCTGCACACGCTTCCACTGTTTCATAATACGTGTCATTATTGCAAAATATAGCTTTTTCAATTCCACGACAACCACTTTCATTCAACTTAATAACAACACCTTAGGTTGACTTTTTTACCCTGTACAATATTGGCCTCGTTCTTGCCATTAATGGTGTACTAAGTTCTTCATGAACCTCTTGAAGTTTGATCCTTACAATCACACAACCTCCCCCCAAGGTTGTGTGCTGGATGCCGACCACCGGACCCATTGGTCCGGTGGTTTTTGTTTTGTGCCATGCGCCCGTTTTCCGGGCATCAATTCATCTCTTTAGGCTAACGAATCCAGCATGCCCTATATTCACGAGAAGTTGTTTTTCATCACTTCATCCATAATATAAGTTGTTGTATTATTTCTAACGGAGAAGAGACAGGTTCCAGAAAACCGTTTTACAGCTTGGGGGTTAGCCATGAAACTGGTGCGAAGTTGTTTGTTGTTGTTGTTACTGACCGGCATCGTTGCTGCGGGCGAGCTTGATGATCTGACAGAGGCCTGGGTCAGGTATTTTGCCACGGAAGATTCCGCTGAAATCGCGGAGGTGATGGAAATAGACCCCTCCGGAAATCCTGTGATTGCAGGATTCACCTCACCTGCTGTTACCCATGAATACTATACGGTAGCCAAGTTTGACCCGGAAGGGAACGAGCTGTGGCATGCTTCCTATAATCATGCTGACCGCAGTAATTACTGCACCGGACTGGCCATTGATGGGGCTGGTAACATCATCATGATTGGACGCAGTGACTCGTCCCTGGCCTACCCCTACAACCAGAACTGGGTAACAGTCAAATTTGATCCGGATGGCAACCAGCAATGGGTCGGGGAGTTTTATGGCCCCAATGCCGGGAGCGATCGTCCAGGTGTAGTTGCCACAGATGATGATGGTAATATCTACGTCGGCGGTACCATCATGGACGCGGACAATATACGTCGTCTCGCCGTGGTGAAATACAGCCCGGATGGTACTCAGCAATGGGATGTCACTTATGATAGCATGCCGTCGCACTATGTGTACAGTCCTGCTGCGATACATGTTTACAACAACTCTGCTGTCTATGTGACTGGAAACATGGTCAACGATGACCAGTCGACCAACTATTCCCTGCTGATGTATGACCTGGATGGCGAATTTATCATGTTGAGTAGTTGGTGGGCGGACGGAAACCTGCTGATTACTTCCGCATTACACCAGGATGGGAATGTTGTCCTGCTGGGACGAGGTGGTGAATACCCGGACCAGAGACTGATTACTTCCTTGTACGATAGCGATGGTGATGAGGTCTGGGAAGCCACCTATCCGGAAGGCGACAACGAGGATGTGTACACTGCGATCAGTGTTACAGTTGATACGTCCGGGAATATCTACACGCTCGGCAAGGCGCAGGATCAGGAAACCTATGATAATGACTGGGTGATCGTAAAATATGATGCGTCCGGCAACCTGCTCTGGGCGGAAGAGTATGACGGTGTCTTTGAAGATGACCAGGATGAACCTCGCGGATTGGTGGTTGACAACGATGAGAACGTGTATGTCACAGGCGCTATTGGTTCCTGGACAGACGGTTTCCAGACGGTTACCCTGATGTACGGCAGTGACGGCTCCGGTCTGGATACCGCCCTGTTCGACGGCGGCTATGAGACAGACTGGATCAATGATATCGCTATCGATAATGATGGCGTGGTCTATGTCAGTGGCTATACGTACATCCGTGAAGCGGATACGACTGCGGTGTTTACGCTGATCCGTTATGGGGAGGATACTGGTGTCGATGAACAGCCTGCCCTGTCACATCCAACCGATTTCAGGCTGGTGGATGCGTGGCCGAATCCTTTCAACTCGACCCTGCGGATACGTTATGAGCTGAACCAGGGCGCTCCGATCACGATCAGCCTGTATGACCTGCTCGGACGTGAAGTGACAAGGTTGACTTCGGGCGTAAAACCGGCAGGACAGTACGAGCTTACCTGGAACGCCGAAAACCTCGCTTCCGGGACCTACCTGGTCAGCATTCAAAGCCAGGGCAGACAGGATACACGGCGGGTGACGCTGTTGAAATAAGCTTTAAGTTCCTTGTTGATAGAAGTTTCAGCGGGTGATCGCTTCCATGTGGTCACCCGCTTTTCTGAGTGATTCGCAGGATGGACAGGATGAGCATTTAGAAAATAGGAATTGACCACCTGGTATATTAGCTGTCTCTTACTCACATCTTCGTGTTTCTGCCACCCCGTGGGGGTGGGATATTTTAGCGTAGGGTAGGCGCTGTCTGTTTAGCGCCTACCCTACGAAAAAGATCAAACCTCATATCAACCCTGAAAGGGTTGCATAAAGTATAATTGATACCCAATTGATTTATAAAGGATATAAATTACGTTATTACCTGTAATAATTGAATAAACTAATATTGACTGCTCATTATGCAACCCTTCCAGGGTTGATTGTTCGTTAGAAATCCTGACATAGTGTACAGGCCAAACAGACGGCCTGTACACTATGCTAAAATAGGGAATCCCGCCGGGATTCTAAAAATGCGATGTCCACAATCCTTTTGCTGATAAAGCTTTCAGAGGATGTGGGTAAGAGACAGGGTATATTAGCCCGGATATTTCATGAGTACGTGGTATTCATTCCCACGAAGAGCCTGTCCCCGAAAGCAGTGGTCGGGGATGGGAACCGAAGCTTGCGGTGTCCCGTCTGTTTGGGACAGCCGTAAATCCAGTCATGTTTGGTATTCTGACACGCTAGACTCTATCGAGGAACGCGGTATACTAGAATTCGTATTAGTGTGTAACTTCATGTCTTATAGCTACTTGCCTGGCCCCCCACCTTCGTGGGGATGAATGGCTAGTGAAAGTTGAGTAAAAAATAGCAAAATGATCGCCGGTACAAACTGTCTCTTGATAGAATAGCAAAAATTCACCCTAATACATTGACATTGTTGGAATAGAACGATTCACAATGTTGTACTCGTGAAATATTCGGGCTAATTCTTTTTTTCGAAGAATACAGTCGATTTGCTTCAGAAATAATCTGTGCTTACGTTTCAGTATGTCATGAGCAGGAGAGGTTATGAAACAAATGAAACCGGGGAATGCTCGGAGTTTCCCGACTGAACACGCGCATTCCGTAACTTTGCCCCAGATCAGAGTGACGTTTTTCCCGCGCATAGCCTGCCTGATCTTGTACCTGCTGTTGCTGACCACCCCCGTGCTCGCGGAGACGTTTGTCTCCGGCGAAGTCTCCGGTGTGTGGGACACGGACGGCTCCCCCTATCTCGTCACCGACACCCTGATCGTCCCCGAAGGCGATACGCTCCTAATCGAGCCGGGAGTGACAGTTGAGTTTCAGGATCAGGACAGTACAAACCAATACGCAATAATTGTGTTAGGTGCGTTATTCGCACAAGGTGAACAGGGAGATTCAATCTACTTTGCTTCCGAGGACTACCCATTCGCTGGTTTCTCTTCACCAAATACAGAGTCAATCAGGCGCCTTAAACTCGAATATTGCGTTGTCGAAGAAGCATCGCTTCCTGTTGATTTATGGTATTGTGAGACCACTATAACTAATAGTCGTATTGAATGTGCCACTACCATGGCGTACAGAACCTGGTTTGGAGTGGACACCCTCAGTCACAACGAGTTCGACGCAGTGCCGCCAGCGACATCACATACGATTACAATTAACAGCGAAGGCCCGGTTCTTATCATCGACAACAGTACGCCCAATGCTAACCTGCATGTTGATACTGATTATTATGAAGCATATATAGAGAACAATACACTTGGTTTGGTTGAGCTTTACAGAAGCAATGCTTATGTAATCAACAACACGATGTTGAATGTTGATTTCTATTGGGGTGAATATGTTATATCAGGCAATACTATCCAGGGAGCCGGTCAAGACCAGGGATTATATGCCACTGAATGCAATGTGACAATCATTAATAATGTACTTGAAGCCATCGAAATATGTGAAGTATCAGGCACTTTACAGAACAATATCATTGTGTCGCCTCTAGCTTGCGCTGTAGATTTATCATACAGTCATGTTGAGATGTCAGGGAATGTAATTTATGGCCAACAAGATGGCGTCCAATGCTGTTCCAATACAGATATGACTTTTTTTAATAATACTGTCCGTTTTCGGCGTTATGGGGTTGAAGTGTCGGATGCGGATACAACCACATTCCGGAACAACATTTTTCTTGGTGACAATGTAAATGCCACTGGAATTCAGTGCCGTGTGGGCGCTGTTCCTGTTAGTGTCCAGTACAATTGTTTCGGGGATATCACTGCCGCAGTCTTCGGATTCGAACTGGATGAAACGAATTTGGTTACTGATCCTTACCTGGCTGGCGGCATTCCCTTTGATTATTCGTTGCAGGCCAGCAGCCCGTGCATTGACGCCGGTGATCCTGACAGCCCTGACGATCCCGACGACACTCGAGCCGATATCGGGTGCTTCTACTACAACCAAACTATAGATAACCCGCCAGTCCAGACCATCCCTGAAGAGGTATTCGCCCAAACCGGGCAACCGCTCCGTATCCAGATCACTGCAACCGATGACAGCGGCCCATTTGACTTCACCTTTCCTGACTTGCCCGAGTGGCTGACCGAAGAGGACGAGCTGGATTGGGTCAGCGACACGACGGCCGTCTCGGGAATTGTACCCGAAGACGCCGAAGACTTCAGTTTTTCTGTGATTGTGGAAGACGGCGAAGGGCAGACAGACTCATCAATCGTCTCAGTGGATGTGGACCAGCGTACGCTGCTGAGTGGTGAGATCAGCGGGATTTTGTATGTGGAAGACAGTCCGTTCTACGTAGTCGAAGATATCATCGTCTCCGAAGGCGATAGCCTTGTCATCGAACCGGGGTGTGAATTGCAGTTCAGATATGTGGAAGATCCAGAGCAGCGCATTGGATTGGATGTGTATGGGAGGTTGATTGCGGAGGGGACTGTACAGGATGGCATTCGTTTTGTCACTGCTGATAGTATTACCATGGTGGGCGGCTTTCGAGGGATTTATTTCTACAGCCACACAGATACGTCACATTTTCGATACGTAGTTGCAGAGTATCCGACCTATGCAGCAAATCTCGATTCTACACACCTAGTTATCCGCCATTCCAGACTCACAGACAATTATGAAAGCATTCATATGATAAGACATTCAACTGTAGATATTGATTCTTCTGAATTTATCCAGATACAAGGCGGAACATTTACCTTTTTATACTGCTATTCAGGGAGATTTAGTCTACATAACTCTTATTTGAACGGTGCTGGTGTAAATGGCTATGCAGCAGAATTGTCGATTAAAGGCAATCTATTTGTTGACATGGCAGCTATACATCTGGGTGGGGGACATGCTGAAATTATCAATAACAGATTCTATAATCCTGGTACTGGTGTTAATTTTGATCATATGCTTACAGGGCATATTTCTAATAATTTATTTTTTGGTAATAATAGTCAGCGTTCTATAGGATTAATATCATTACATAATTATTATGATTTGTTAATAAGTAACAATATCTTTTATGGAGAAGGATCTGGCTTGGTAGTATGGCAATATCATGACGGTGATCTTCTTCCTGATATCATTAATAACGCATTTTATGGTAATAGTATTTCAGTACGAACAGAAGATGTTGGTGTTTTACTTGATAATTTTCATTATAATTGTTTTTTCAATAATGACTCGATAGCACCTGATGTTGAACTGGATAGCACAAACTTATTTGTAGATCCGCTCTTTGCTGATACCACGGACTTTTTCCTCTATGACCTATCGCCCTTGATCAATGCAGGGTGTCCAGACACCGCCTATTTCGATCTGGACAGCACTCGTAATGATATCGGCTTGTGGGGTGGGCCATTTGGCATGAGCTATACATATCCACTCTCGGTGTATCAGGAGCATCTTGATATTCCTGAGAGGTTCATCCTTGATTCGGTATACCCCAATCCCTTCAACTCAAGACAGACGGTGGTATTCGCGCTACCATGCCAAACCACGGTACAGCTCGCACTATTCAATATCCTTGGACAACCCGTTTTCACAATAGACTGGCCTCAACTCCAAGCCGGTGTACATCTAAAATCGTATGACACTTCTGGCCTAGCCTCGGGTGTCTATTTCGTGCAACTTAAGACAAGAAAGGAAGTCAGGACGACTCGCGTATTGCTTATCAAGTGACAAAAAAACACCGCGCGGAATCCAGTTGCCAGACCAGTCCCGCACGGTGTTCCAACGGATCAACACTGAAGTGTTGATCTACAAGAAGATAGGAGTTGCTTATGCTGAGGAAAACCTTCCTCCTGTTGATCGTGCTCCTCGCGGTCAGCGCCATCACGTTCGCCCAGCCGGACAGCTTGGTGTCCGCAGACAGCATCGCCGGCCCCGCGACTTGGGGCAATGACCGGACCTGGATCATCAACAACCTCAATGACGAAGTGCGTCTGACGTCCGGGATGCTGACGATCCAAGCAGGCACGACTGTCAAGTTTGCGGTTGATAACTCCCTCATCATCGACGGCGGCGCAACCTTGACCGCTTCCGGCACAGAGGAAAATCCAATCACTTTCTGTGGCACAACCTCGTCAATTGGTTCCTGGGGATCTATCAAATTCAATGGTGACACACTTGCCATAGCAACAGGAACCTTTCGCCATTGTGTGATCAAGCATGGTGGCGATCAGGAAACTGCTTACCAGAATCCTTCTGGTCCGATTGTTTTATGGGAATATGCTACCGTTGAAGTGGATTCCTGTGAGATTGACTCTTGTCTTGGCGCTGCCGTTGGTGTCGCTCACGGGGATCAGGAATATAACAACTCGATTCTTGTTGAATACTCGACTATATATCAATGCGGAAAGGGAGTAAGTATAACAGATCAGAATCCAAGCTCCCGCCCTCAAATAAAAAATAATGTGATAATGGCAATAAGTGGAAATGGTGACTTGGATGGTATTGGAGAAAAACTAGGGACAGACGGTAGTTTTTTAAATACGGATAACATACTCATTTGATTGACGGGAGTCCGATGCCCAAGTGATACAGCTTCTTTTCGCATTTCAGCAGAAAAACTCTCACTGTATCCTTTATCTCGTCCAATCCTCATAAGCGCATCGGGATAATGTATAAAGCCTCAAACAGCTCCCCAGGCCAATCTCCGTCCCTATTCACTCCATGCTGCGTCGTGTATTGTTGCTTCAACAAAGTATCCATCAACCTTATGGACTTCAAATCATCACGTGCGAATAGGGCCACCCGCCATGTTTTTCTTGTTTTCTTCCTTTGCGCTCTTTGCGGCTTTGCGTGAAACAACACATTGTGAATTCAGCATTTATACTGTATCCTCGAGATCTCCGGTAGATCCTCGACCACAACATTCGGGGAGGGGATGACAGGGGAACGGGACGCGCTTTGCCTCTGAAACCTGACAGCAAGCAGTCGGGCCACGCCTTAGTCTGCTGAGATCCCCGTTCAAGCCGGGGATGACATGGAATGAGGCCGGGGATGGCATGGGAATTGGGCCGGGGATGACATGGGAACGGGACGCGCTTTGCCTCTGAAACCCGACAGCAAGCAGTCGGGCCACGCCTTAGTCTGCTGAGATCCCCGTTCAAGCCGGGGATGGCATGGAATGAGGCCGGGGATGGCATGGGAATTGGGCCGGGGATGACATGGGAACGGGACGCGCTTTGCCTCTGAAACCCGACAGCAAGCAGTCGGGCCACGCCTTAGTCTGCTGAGATCCCCGTTCAAGCCGGGGATGACAGGGGAACGGGACGCGCTTTGCCTCTGAAACCTGACAGCAAGCAGTCGGGCCACGCCTTAGTCTGCTGAGATCCCCGTTCAAGCCGGGGATGACATGGAATGAGGCCGGGGATGGCATGGGAATTGGGCCGGGGATGACAGGAGAATGGGATCAGTAATGAGGGTGTATTCGGAAAAACCAGCGACAGATGGAGGATCGGGCAAGAATTCCTACATCCCGAAATACAGCCCATACCAGCCACGGATGATCCATGCAGCGGAACCGACAGCGATGATCATACCGATAGCGTAGAGGGGGGTCTAGAGAAACTAGGGACAGACGGTGAGAAACTAGTGAGAAACTAGGGACAGACGGTAGTTTTTGTCCTGAGAAACTAGGGACAGACGGTAGTTTTTGTCCTTGTAACATATTGTGTTAGCTTTTGTTGAAAATAGTCGCCATCATCCTCTTGATTTTCTAAAATTTCTACCCTTCTCTTTTTTGCCTTGCTTCAAACACTATCCCAACGCCTTCAATCCGACCACGACTCTGAGCTTTGACCTGGTACGTCCGGAGATGGTGAAGCTGTCGGTGTACAACATCATGGGGCAGGAAGTGGCGCAGTTGGTGGATCGTCCGATGCAGGCGGGAACGCACAGTGTCACCTTCGACGCGAGCGCACTGGCCAGCGGGATGTACTTCTACCGGATCGAAGCAGGCTCATTCACCGACATGAAACGGATGGTACTGGTGAAGTGATCATGTAGAAACTAGAGAAACTAGGGACAGACGGTAGTTTTTGTCCTTGTAACATATTGTGTTAGCTTTTGTTGAAAATAGTCGCCATCATCCTCTTGATTTTCTGAAATTTCTACCCTTCTCTTTTTTGCCTTGCTTCAAACACTTCCCGAACCCCTTCAACCCGACGACGACATTGAGCTTTGACCTGATGCGTCCGGAGATGGTGAAATTGTCGGTGTACAACATCATGGGGCAGGAAGTGGCGCAGTTGGTGGATCGTCCGATGCAGGCGGGAACGCACAGTGTCACCTTCGACGCGAGCGCACTGGCCAGCGGGATGTATTTCTACCGGATCGAGGCAGGTTCATTTACCGACATGAAGCGCATGGTTTTAGTGAAGTAACCGTGTAGTATTGTGATATCTGTCAATCCTGTAGCGCCCTGTCAAGCAAGCCGATGACGGGGCGCTGCCTCATTTCCGGTCTCTTCACAACGGTTTCCGTGCGGTTACCAGTCGGGCATAGACCGGGCCGGACCAGCGTCCCATCTCGAGCGACAGTCCCATGTTCGCTGTCCAGACATGCCAGATTCGGTCGAAGAAGTCGTGCCCACGTTTGCGGATCACGGCCTGGTTGTTGGGCAGGCGCTCCATCGTGTCACAAAAATCCTTCGGCGTCTGGAAAGACCAGGTTGAGGCGAGGGTTTCTTTCGTAATGGCTTCCGCGCCAGCCGTTTCCAGGTCATGGATCAGCTCTTCTTCCCAGGTCGGATCCGGTTTCGGAAAAAGCGTACGCGCCGCCTCGTACAACCCGGCGAGCGGCCCGCCCGGTTCGGGTTTCGGCGGAAAATAGAGCAGGAAAAGCGTACCACCCGGCAGCAGGGAGCCGTATTGCGCCAACGCTCCGGCAATTGGATCCTTCAAGGTATGAATCATCAGGAGTGACATGGACAGCGCCGCCTTTTCTCGTGGTAACGCCAGCACATCGCAGGCTTCCGTTTCGAAACGATCTTCCCAACCGGCCGATTTGATGCGATAGTCCATCATCTTCACCATGCCTGGGGATACATCCGAGGCCAGGAACCGGGCGTTCGGGAATTTCTTTACCAGCAACGGCAATTCACCACCGGTACCGGCCCCGGCGACAAGAATCGGGCCGTCCACTTCCGGTTCCGGCAACAGTTTGACCGCCTGGTGTAAAAGGTCGTCGTTCAGAAACCCTTCACGTTCGTCATAATCAAAGGCCAGGGCATCCCATGGGTTGGTTTTCTGCTGGTCGCTCATGTCTCCTCCATGTTGAAGCGTAAGATACAAGGATTTCCTTTCACGGAAAACCACCTTCGGTCGAGCCCGTCTGGATTGGCCCATCCTGGAAAAAGCCCTATATTGAGGCGGTTGATTTTTACGGGAACTACCATGCGAAAGTTTGTTTTTTTTATTGTTGCAGGAGTTGTTTTTCTTTGCGCAGGGTGCAGCAACAAGCAATCTTCTCCTGAAAACGGCACACTACAAGAAGTTCCATCCGATACGCTGCAGTTCGTGGAGAATCGTCTCCCGGACAAGCTTCCCGGTGTTTTTCGATGGCATGAGGGATGCATCGGCGATGACGAATGCAGAATCCTCCTCACGGATTCTCTGGATTCGATCACGGTTCAGAAGGGAAAAATCCTGTGTGTGGAAGTAGAAGACAACATGGTTATCGGTCAACGCTGGCGTGTAGCTGATCTGGACAGCGCCATGTTGCACCCGGAAGATGCTTTCTTCAAACAGGATGATTCCACCGAAGGCCGCATGGTCGGTGAAGGAAAAACCTATTACCGGTTCAAGGTTCTTTCTTCCGGACAGACGGTTTTGCGGTTGCATCGTGGCCTGAATCCGAAACACAAGTACAACCGGATCGACCTGGTTATAAAGGCCAGGTAAGAGCTTTCCCAAGCGAAAACCTGAGTACGGCACAGGATTCAGCGGTAACAGCTATTGATCAAACTTTCCCCTGAGTTAATCAGAATGGGACTGGCGCAGGTAGAACAGCTTGCCATGCCCCTCAGGTTCACTCCCGGAGTTCCACGTCTGGTTTAAGGGCGCCCCCCCTCTGTCCGTTGAGCTACGGCGCTTTCCGGTTCCCGTTCCAGCGTGATGCACTGCCTGTTCATCAACGTGAAAACTCACTACAACTTTGCCGTAGCCTGAGAGAATGAGAAACTGGCACTTCGTTTGTTTCTACTAAATAGAATTGTTAAGGTTGTCCCTTTTTGGGACAGAGTAAGTTACGTGAGATTTTGCCATGCACGACGCATTCAGGGACATCGTTGAACACTCTCACGATGCGATTATCATTATTCAGGGACCGCGAATTCGTCTCGCCAACCCGCAGGCAGCCCTTCTCTCCGGTTTTTCAGAAGAGGAACTGGAAGGTAAAAGGTTTCTTGATTTTGTCCATAGCGATGATCGCGAGAGGCTTTTCCAGAGCGGAAACAGTCTTCGATCCATCTCTTCTTTTCCTTTGAACTATTCGTTCCGCATGGTCGCCCGTAGCGGTGAGAACCGTTGGCTGGAAGCTAAATTGACCCGAATTACCTGGAACGGGAAAGACGCAGCCTTATGTTTCCTGCAAGACATGACGGAAATCAGGCAGGTTCGCGCCCTGATCAAGGTCAAGCAGGATCTGGCCATGACACTGGCCTCTGCACGCAGTCTTGACGAAGCCCTGCCTGCATGTATTGACGCAGCAACGTCGCTTTCCGGCCTGGAAGTCGGTGGTATTTACCTGAAAGACACCGACAGGCGACGATTTGTATTATACGCCTATAGAGGTGTCTCCAATGATGTGATGACGCAGTTGCACGACGTTACGCCTGACCATCCGGCGTGGAAATTGTTCGAAGCAGAGAAACCGGCTTTTGATTACCATCCCTGCGCCGATTTTCCCCCGGACCATCCGATTTGCCAGGAGAGTTTGATTACTACAGCCATTGTTCCCATTCGTTTTCAGGGTGAAGTCATCGGCTGTTTTAATATGGCGTCGCGCTTTCTGGACTCAACCCCTTATACCGCACGGCCAATGCTGGAAGCCGTTGCAGCGCAAGTCGCCAACGTAATCGTAAAACTCCAGGCTGAGGAGAAGCGTTCTGCGCTGGCCTTACGTCTGTCAACACTGCTGCAGAACCTGCATTCAGGCGTATTGGTTGAAGATGAAACCAGGCACATTGCCCTGGTCAACCAGGAATTCTGCAGCTTGTTCGGTATTCCTGTTCCCCCTGAAAGCCTGATCGGGAGTGATTGCAGCAAATCTGCCGAAGAAACGAAAGCGTTGTTCGCTGATCCGGACAGATTCGTTGAAAACATCAATGGCATCCTGGCCGCGCAAAAACCGGTGCGTGGCGAGGAGATAGAGCTTGCCGATGGTCACATCTATCAGCGTGACTATATCCCCATTTTTATCGACCATGATTATCGTGGTCATCTCTGGCAGTATCGAGACATCACCCAGCGCAAGCGGGCTGAATTTGCTCTGAAACTGGCCCGTGACGAAGCCGATGCGGCCAACCGATCCAAAAGCGATTTTCTGGCACGCATGAGCCACGAGATCCGGACACCCATGGCTGCGATCATCGGATATGCGGAAATGCTGGACTCGGTAGAAGTTTCCAACCCGCACACAACAGAGATTAGCGCCAATCTTCGTAGAAATGCTCGTCATCTTCATTCATTGATCAGTGACATCCTTGATCTGTCCAAGATAGAAGCCGGCCATATGCAGATAGAACGGCAGCAGGTTAATCCATTTGAAATCATTGAAGATGTAACTTCTGTAATGAGAGTGCGTGCACAGGAGAAAAGTCTGACGTTCAATACAGAATATGAAACCTCGCTTCCGGAGACAATCCTTACCGATCCGGTACGCTTCCGGCAGATTCTCATCAACCTGGTCAGTAATGCGATCAAATATACTGAATCCGGTCATGTCAACATTTTGACGAGATGTGTGCCGGTTGCCGTAAATTCAGATGATATTGAACTACAGGTTACAATTGAAGACACCGGTCCCGGTATCCCAGATGAACTACTGGAAGATGTTTTCTCGCCTTTCTTTCAGGGGAAACTACCCGACAACATCATGAAGCCTGAAGGGACCGGACTGGGATTAAGTATTGCTCGCCAACTTGCCGATCTGCTGGGTGGTGAAATTGTTGTTGAGACAGCAGTGGGAAAAGGAAGTTCTTTTACATTCCATCTGCTGCTTGACAGTGCCTTTGAGTACAATTTCCGTGAAACACCTGTCAGAACCGAAAAGGAAGAAGAAGACAAGTTTGAAGAATTTCGCGAGCTTTCTGGAGTTCGAGTTCTTGTAGCAGAAGATGGCGCCGACAATCGGCAAATCATTGACTTTTATCTGTCAAAGGCAGGCATGAAGGCCGACTACGCAGCGAACGGACGCGAAGCTGTTGACAAGGCCATCAAATCCCTTGATCGTGACAACCCCTATGATATTGTGCTGATGGATATGCTCATGCCGGAAATGGACGGCTACGAAGCTACTGCCCAGTTACGGGCTGTGGGTTATAAATCACCCGTCATCGCCCTGACCGCACTGGCGACTAAAGAAGATAGAAACAGAAGCCTGAAGGCAGGTTGTGACGCTTTCCTGACAAAACCAATTCATCGTACCGAATTGTACCAGACGCTATTGTCATTTCTCCAGCAGAATGGCGCTGCCAAGACTAAACCGAAACCCGTTTCATCCGTCAAAGTATCGTATACCCCCCCGATAGACCAGGACATGCTCCCCCTGGTTCTGGAATATGTAAACGCGTTCCCACTGATGATTAAAGAGCTGAAAAAACTGATGAAGGAACAGGACGCCCAGGAATTGCAAGTCAGGTTCCACAGGTTGCAGGGAAGCGCTGGTGGATATGGGTTTTCACAACTGGCTGTGTTAGCCAGGGAAACGGAAGCAGAACTCCACAGCCAGAAAGGACCCGGGGACACTAAAAAAGTAAATCGCGTAATCAGTGAAATGGAGAATATTTATAATTCACGCGAGATGCTGGTTCAAGCAAGTTGAGTTTACATACAGTACACAGGTTGATGATGACGAGCGACACCAAAAACAAGATAGACAAAATCTCATCTGCTCCCTGTTCCGAAGCAGAGCGTTTACGCACCGTATCATCAATGGCTGGTACAATTGCCCACGAGTTCAACAATCCACTCGCGGTGATTCGTAATTCAACAGATGTTCTGCTCATGCGGGAATCATCTGATCCTGCGCTGGTTTCAACGCTTGAAAAGATCAATAAACAAATCGACCGCATGAAGGAGTTGGTTCATCGCCTGCTGAATATCAAGGACATCCGTGAAATAGACTATGCCATGGGAGATCGAATCCTTGATATCCATCGTTCAATGAAAAAAGATGGCGACTCCCTTTCAAGAAAAAGCCCGATAACGAGTTACCTGCACAGGTAGGTTATTTCCACCGCCACCGGTCGTTCAAGTCCTGGAGTAATCCAAGCCACAACGCAAACCGCCATCCTTCTGATCCGTAGGCTCCCTGTGCGCCTCCCAGTACCGCCCCGGAATACCGCGTAATGCTGCTGATACCGACACACCACGGCGCATGACGGATGCTGATATGCCGGACAGCATCATTTTCAGTTGCCAGCAACCAGTCCGCAAACAAGCCTGCATGGGCACGGTTATGGACAGGCAGTAGCAGATCAAGCGAGGGAATGGCAATGATCTCGTCGTTGCGCAGCAGGTAGCGACTGGCAATTCCCCTGAAAGTGGGGTGACGTGGATAATCTATAAATGCGATGGGTTGTGAATTATCAAGATTGCTGACCTGGTTTACCAGCAAACGCGGTTCAAGATATAATCCTTTTTGAGCCAGTTGAAGTCGGCCATTAACATTTATTCCCGTTCGAAGAAGATTCTCATGGTTCAATCCTATTCCCTGCTGGTAGCCGACATATATTTCGCTGCAGAAAGAGAAAAGATGTTCGCTGCCACATTTCTTGGAATTGATTCCAATCGCTATTTCCGTATACCATTGCTGCAAGTCCTGGTTATAGCCTTTGAGAAAACGTGTATCGAATACATTGCTTATCCATTCTTCTGCAGGCACATCATCGCCATCTCGAATAAGTCGCTCCGTAAGCATGCCGGTTACAAACAGCTCGAGATGCTCGTTCAGCGCGAAACCATTCAGGCAGGTCAACTGGCGTTTACGCTGATAGAAATTGGCGCGATTCTGGGTGGTAATCGGTGAAAAACGACTACGCTCATCCTTTTCCGGTTCCTGGCCGATTCCGTAAAACCAGAGGTCGTCATCACGAAACTCGGTCACGTTCAAGAAGATCTGCCATTCCCGGGATTGCTTCTCCACACCACCTTCAAGGGTAATGCGCAGGTTGGAAACCTGTTTTCGCCTGCTGTACCTGAAGTGTTCAATTCCTGAATAGAAATAGCCTTCCCGGTAGAACAGGCCCGCTCCCAATCGCACTCGTGTGCCGCTGGTAATATCCATCAGTGGATAAGGGCCCCATTTCGGCTTGTGTGAATAGAGTTTTTTTACCTGGAGATTTCCCGGGTTGGCGACAGGCGATGTGGCAGCAGCCAGATATTGTGCCATTTTTTTTGCGTAAGGATCTGGCCACCACATCTCGTCTTCTGTATCTGTCGAATCAGTCAGAGCTTCATGGGATTGAGCTGAAACTTCGCAGGTAAGCAAGAGAGAAGCAGAAAGACAGAGAATGAATGTAAGCGCTATAGAGTTAGCCTTGGCATTTTGAATAAAACCGGTAACCTGGACCAAAATCTCCCCTCCCTTGACCAGTCTGGTTCCTCACAAGAATTTGTGCATCAGGGCAATGTTGTGGCAGGTCTTGACGCGACTTTCCGTTTTCGGCTTTCGCTATGTTTTCCTGAATGCACGATGATTCTGAAACCACCTCTCGCCCTGTTATTGTCGCGTTGTGACCTGCCACCGGTATCGGTACTCTCACTGTCGTCAGGTCACAACATGATGCCTGATGATGATCTATCATGTGAAATAGCAGGTGTGAAGTCGGACAGATGTCTGAAATTACGGAGAAGAACAAGAAAAGGCATCACGTCAAGACCTGACGAAACGTGCTCGTCGATAATATGCACAAATTCTTGTGAACAACCGCCCGTCTGAATGTATGGAAGGAACCTTGCAAGGTTCAATCGGGAAAATCATGAACAGTTCCGATTCAAAGGTTTTCAGTGAAAGCCCACAGAGAACGAAAAGGCATTTTATCCTCCTAGACCTGCAAACAGACATACCCTATTTTCAAATAAATACATGAATTCATTGGGATCATTTTTATGCAAAACCCGGCCTCAGGCAACGCACACAACCCCCAAGCGGAAAAGCTGGTAACGGTGTTAAAGAATCATGGCCTTCCAACGGAGGCAGACGGCTTGATCAACATGATCAACACATTACAACAGCGAAATGCAGAGCTTACCCGTAAAGAACAGGTTTTATCAGATCATGATTCACAGTTGTACCCCTGGTCGTATTCAAATATGACCAGCGCACTTGCACCCGCTTGCACTATTATTACTGATCGCGATGGAATTATCCTCGAACAGCATGAAATCATCGACAGGTTGCCAGGGTGGACTACCCGGTTGCAGAATGGCGCTCGCATACAACAGGCCTTGAACGAGGAAGAGACAGTCCTGTTTTCCAATCATCTTGAAGAAACCCTTTCATCTGATAATCCCACATTGTTGGTTCTTCGTCCTGATGTGACAATCGAAGCAGGTGAACCTTCGCATTTTGTCCTGGTTTCCCATCGTATTCCCGCTGAAACAGACAACTGGCATTGTCATTCCACGGTTCTCATCGTCCGCTCTCCGGAAAGAAGAGAGCAGGCGCTTCGTGACAGCGAAAACCTTTACCGGACAATCTTTGAGAACAATTCGGTTGCCCTGAATATCGTTGACAAAAACGGCAAATTTTCACATGTAAACGACGCCTGGTGCGAGATGACCGGGTATTCTGCGGATGAACTCCTGCAAATGTCACCTTTCGATATTATGCCGGAAGAAGAGATCAAAGCGTCATTCCGTCTGAAAAAGCTTTTTACCGGCGGGGTGGATCAATATCGACGAGAGATGAAGTATTTTCGTAAGGACGGTGAAACCAGGTATGCCAATATCGCCATCAATGCGGTAAAAGGTCGGGATGGGGCTATCACCGGCGCCATGGGCGTCATTGTGGATATTACCAAACGTAAGGAAACCGAAGAGGCCCTGCGCTACGCCAATGATCAATTAGAAGCCACGAATAGGCAACTCGTACTGGCAAATGAAAGAGCGAAGCGATGGGCATTTGAAGCAGAGCTGGCGAACATGGCTAAAAGCGAATTCCTTGCCAACATGTCTCATGAAATTCGTACCCCGATGAACTCAATTCTAGGATTTGCAGACATTCTTGAACAAAAGCTTTCCAATGACAAGCAGCGTGAATACGTACGCGCGATTTCATCAAGCGGAAAAATGCTGCTCCAACTGATCAACGATATCCTGGACTTGTCAAAAATTGAAGCCGGAAAGATGGAAATCCGTCTGCAACCTGTTGATGTGCGCACCTTCATGAATGATATGACAAACATCTTCAGACAGCGTGCGGACGACAAGAACCTTGATTTTATCCTGAACATGGACAGCTCACTTCCTGAAGGGTTGATGCTGGACGAAATCAGGTTTCGCCAGATCATTACGAACCTGGTGGGCAATGCCCTGAAATTCACGCACGAGGGGTCTGTTTCAGTCACATTGTCACACGTGGCAATACCGGAAAGCGATGGGCATCATTCGCTCACGCTGGAAGTTCGTGACACAGGCATTGGCATACCGGAAAAAGAGCACGACCGCATCTTCCAGGGGTTTGTGCAGGTAGAAGGACAGGACCAGCGTCGTTATGGCGGCACCGGCCTTGGCCTGGCGATTACTCAGCGACTTGTGGAAATGATGGGAGGAACTCTGCACCTGGAAAGCAAGCCGGGACAGGGGTCCGCATTTATCGTGACTCTACCCGATGTTGCAGCAGTTGCGCCTGCCTACGATTTACCGTCGACGACACAGGAATGCCGGATTACCGGGTTCAATCCTGCCGTTATCCTCCTGGTTGAAGATGAACCGCTCAACAGGATATTGATACAGGAATACCTGTTTGATACCGGGCTACAGCTTGAAGTCGCAGAAGATGGTGAAGAAGGAATAGAAAAAGCTAGCGACTTGG
The DNA here is from genome assembly GCA_963669175.1 of bacterium. Classification (GTDB taxonomy): domain Bacteria; phylum Electryoneota; class Electryoneia; order Electryoneales; family Electryoneaceae. Next base: position 1,358,388 of record OY769902.1, on the reverse strand, counting down.
TACCGGATATCATCATCATGGATCTTCACCTGCCAGGCATCAGCGGATACGAGGCGATCCAGCAGATTCGCACCAATGACAAGCTTGATAACACAACGATCATTGTTCAAAGCGCCAGTGCCCTGCGACAACACATGGAAAAAGCCCTGTCACATGGCGCGAATTCCTTTATCAGCAAGCCTGTCAAGAGAAACCAGTTGTTGCAGGAGCTGGCAAGACACCTTCCGCACCGGGTAGAAAAAATTATACCGGAACCAGAATTATTACCCCCGAATAACGATAAGCTGGTCCAAACTAATCCGTTCGAACATCTGTCTCCTGATATCATTTCCACTTTGCCGGAAATTATCCATTACCTGGAGACGGATATTCGCCAGACATGGAACAAGCTTGCCTTTGCTTTCTCCATTGAAGAAGCCAGAAGAGTGGCGCAGGAGTTGATCGATCTGGGTGATAAATACAACCTGGAGTCACTGGTGCAGTTTGGCAGCAGTGTAAAGTCATATATTGACACGTTCCAGGTGGACAAGCTCATCGCGATGGTTCCCGCGTATGACAACCTGATGGAACAGGTAAACAGCGCCGTGGAAAAATGGACCGGGTGAGTCCGTGAACATCGATTACAAGTACACAATTCTGGATCATGTTGCCGATCTTGCTGTGGAAGTTTCCGCTGCATATCGCGCAGGATTGGTAGAAGGCAGTATTGCAGCGCTTATGGAAACCTTAGACTTGACCTTTACAGAAACCGACTCACAAGTAACTACTGTCTATACGATTCATTTCGCAGAGAATTCACCAGACAACCTGTTTGTGGAATCGTTAAACGAATGGCTCTATCTTGTTCAGACACGTGGGTTCCGCCCTTCGCGTCATGAAATTCACTGGACGGACACCCATCTTGAGATAAAATGTTTCGGCGCAATAAACCCTGTTCTTTACCTCTCGTCTGAAATTAAAGCAGTTACATATCACAACCTGGTCATTAAAGCAGCCGATTCATCGGGCAACCGGCGTATCTGTTGGATTGCGGATTTATAGATCATCCTGGATTCAGGACTGCCATGAGCCACTCAGCTTTCAAACTCGAACGTATTGATTCCAACCGTTGGCGTATTCCACGCGATCCCGGAACCGGCATGCGCGTTGATGGCGTCATTTACAGTTCGTCCAAGCTGATCGATGCTGTCCGGAATGATATCTCCGTGCAACAGGTCGCCAATGTCGCCACGCTTCCCGGAATAGTAAACGCATCCTTAGCCATGCCCGATATTCACATGGGCTACGGTTTCCCCATCGGCGGAGTGGCGGCGTTTGATATGGATGATGGCATCATCAGCCCCGGTGGGGTTGGCTACGATATCAACTGCGGGGTGAACCTGACCCGGACAAAGCTGCACGAAGAAGAAGTGCGCGGCAAACTGGACACATTGGCCGACCTGCTTTTTTCACGAGTTCCTTCCGGTGTAGGCAAAGGCGGCGACATCCGTCTATCTAATAAAGAAGTGAAGCAGGTAGCAAAGCAGGGTGCGAACTGGGCTGTCAAACGTGGGCTGGCATCCGCAAGCGACCTGGAGTACATGGAGGAAAAGGGCTGCCTTGATGGAGTTGATACGGATTCCTTTTCCGAACGCGCCTGCGAACGTGGCAACGATCAGGTCGGCACCCTGGGCAGCGGCAACCATTTTCTTGAAGTACAGGTTGTGGATAGGGTGTATGATGACAAGGCTGCACGAGTGCTCGGATTGGAAAAGGGGCAGGTTACGGTGATGGTTCATTCCGGCAGCCGTGGTTTCGGTTACCAGGTGTGCCAGGAACAACTCCGTATCATGGGCGATGCTGCCAATCGTTATGGTATCAAGCTGGTGGATCGTCAACTGGCCTGTGCGCCCATTTCGTCCCCTGAAGGTCAGACCTACGCTTCTGCCATGGCGGGAGCGGCCAATTTCGCCTGGGCGAACCGCATTGTCCTGGTCAGCCGGATCAGGGAAGTTTTCGAGCAGGTTTTCGGGCTGGGCTATTCCGCGCTGGGAATGGGGCTGGTGTTTGATGTCAGTCATAATATCGCCAAATTCGAAACTCACATGGTCAACGGAAAGAAGCGTAAACTATGCGTGCATCGTAAAGGAGCGACACGCGCTTTCGGTCCCGGTGATGCGAGAATTCCGTCCGCGTATAAGACTATCGGCCAACCGGTGTTGATTCCGGGTGATATGGGCCGCGCCAGTTATGTCCTTGTCGGCACTGAACATGCCATGCAGGCAACCTTCGGTTCCAGTTGTCATGGCGCGGGACGCCTGCTCTCACGAAAAGCAGCCTTGAAACAGACACGCGGACGAGATATACAGCAGGAACTTGAACAGCAAGGCATCCTGGTACGTGCTCAGGGAAAACGAACTCTTGGAGAAGAAGCCTCCGACGCTTACAAAGATGTAGACAGCGTTGTGGAAGCTGCGGATGCAGCTACTATTGCGCGTCGTGTTGTAAGGTTGAAACCGCTGGCTGTAATTAAGGGATAAACAGATTCCGAACTTCGTGTTTCCCTTTGATCTTTTGGCTTGCGTGTTTGTATCTTCCCTGCGCATTGGTGATGAATGCGATCTCGTTGACAGACAGGAGTGGGATACGTGGATTCAAAGTTTTGTATCAACCCGGACCATCCTCGCTATGTGAAGGCTTTGAAACGTGAAGCCTCATCATGGGGATTGTCTATTGTGGAAGGGTTGCGCAAACGTCGTCCCCGTGATCACCCCATCCCGAAGAAATATCTTGCCCGTTTGATTGCCAATGACGACACTACCACCGATTGGATTCGCTGGTTTGCGGAAAACGCCGGCCCCTTCGAATCCGCCCTGTCTCTCGGTTCTGGAAGCGGCCAGCTTGAAGGCGCCCTGCTCAAGGCAGGCACACTCAAGCGTCTTGAGGTCATTGACATCAGTGGTGATGCGGTTGAAAGCTTTCAGACACGTGCCAACAAGGATGGTTACGGTCACCTTATATCATCCCGCATCGGCGACCTGAATTTCATCGAGTTCCCGGAAAAAGCGTATGACCTGGTCATTGCCCATACGTCGCTGCACCACGTCATCAACCTGGAACATCTGCTGGAACAGGTGCGACGTTCCCTGAAAACGGAAAACGGTTTCTTCCTGGTCCATGATTATATCGGCCCGAATGTCTGGCAGTGGTCGTGGGATACGGTTGAAGAGGTGAACAAGGCGCTGGAGTTGTCGCGCGGACGGCACCCCTCCCTGCCAATTCAGGATATCAAACGTCCGGATCCCAAACGTGTTGTCCAGTTCAGCCCGTTTGAGTCCGTACGCAGCGAAGAGATTCTCGAACTGCTCCATGCCGGGTTCGAACCGGACCTGGAGATCGTAACCGACCGCCTTCTCTTCATCATCCTGCAGTATGGCATCCAGATGCCGGATTGGAACAACCCGGAACTGGTGAAATTCCTCAATGAAATGATCGAATGGGAAGATACGCTGAAAGAGGGTTCCGAACTCGCGCCGTATACTGTCTGGGGCATGTACAAACCCGGGAAGACTCCCATTCCCCAGGGCGAACGCTGGACCGAAGACGAGATCAAACGTCGCATCGGGATTCGCTGGTGGAACCCGCGCGGCTGGGTCTTGCGCCTGTTTGACAAATCCAACCTCGGACACCGACTGGCCCATGCCTGGCTCAAGTTCAAGCGCAGGAAGAAGCTGTATTAATTGGAGTTTGAAAGTTTACAAGTTGTTTTTTACACCCTTATTACCTTTACCCTCCTTTGCATCCTGTACATGCAACGAAAATCCCTATACGAGTGTCATTTCCGCCCTCAGCACAATCCCGACGCACTCGAAGTGAAGCATCGGTTCCAGTATTCATGGGAGTATTTCTGCTGCGTCTTCTAAGGAAAAAGACTCACGTGTGCATCGGGCCATGCGTCTTCGCATCCTGTACATGCAGCGAAAATCCCTGATCGTGTGATTCCTGCCGAATTCAACCTTGCATCCCCATTCCTTGCGTCTCCCCTCTGATTTCGGTACCATATCAGGTTAAGGGTTGTCACATTGCGTTTACGCTTAAAGAAGGTCGTTTACCGATATGTCCTATAAACCAAAAGTACTTTTTATCGGAATTGACGCTGCAGACCCGGTTTACATCGACAGACGTATTGCCGAAGGCGGGCTGCCGAACATCGCGAAATTCCGTAGCGAGGGCGCATGGGGAAAAATGCGCTCCACCTTCCCGGTCCTCTCCTCCGCAGCATGGTCCACAATTGCCACCGGCCTGCCTCCGGAGAAGCATGGCATCTTCGAGTTTTTCCGGCGCAAACCGGGCACCTGGCAGGATGAGATCAACCACGGCGGCATGAAAAAAGGCAAGGATGTCTGGCGTATTGCGGCCGAACATGGGATGCCTGCGGTCAGCATCAACATGCCCATCACCTACCCGCCGAAACCTGTACAGAACGGGATCGTCGTTTCAGGGATGGACACACCCGGAGAAGGAGCTGCGTTTGTCTCACCCCCGGAGATGAAAACCTCCCTGCTGAAAGCTGTCCCCGATTACCGGATCGAGTTGACCGCCGCGCAGTTCAAGACCGTCGAAGAGTTCCTGGAAACCACGTCCCGCACGCTTCGCGCACGCCGTGACGCCGCGTTTCACCTGTTCGAGCAGGGCAAACCGGAATTGGCAATGGTGGTCTTTACTGCGCTGGATCGTGTGCTTCACGCCTTGTGGAAATACATGGACCCGCAGCACCCGGCCTATCATTATCCCGATGCCAAACGCTGGCGCAAGTGGGTGGACCGTCTGTACGACGAAGTGGATACCTATTTCGGGGAACTGGTGGAATGGGCCGGGCCGGACGCGCATGTGTTTACCTGCAGCGACCACGGCGGCGCGGCGGTTCACGGAATCTTCTTCCTGAACCGCTGGCTGATGAGTGAGGGTTACCTGCGCACTCGTGAGCTGAAAGAGAACAAGCTGCTCAAGACCACGTCACGTTTACAGAAATTTGCCAAAAAAGTTGTTCCACGTGAGATTAAGAACGTGGTCAACCGTATTTTCCCGAACCTGTACGCCGATGTGGAGAGCGTACGTGGCATGCAGCGTATTGACCCGGAACGCACTCGTGTGTACGGCTGGCGCAAATGTGATGTCATGCGGCTGATGCTGAAGGGACGTGAGCCCGGTGGGACCATCGAGCACGGCCTGACTTACGAGGCGCTGGTCGGCGAAATCAAGGAGAAGCTGGAACACCTGATCGACCCGCGCAACGGACGTAAACCGATCCGTCGTGTCTGGACACGCTGGGAAGCCTATCCCCTGTCCAGGGAGCTGGATGACTGCCCCGACCTGGTGATCGAATGGGCAGACCGCATCTACGAAGTTGATACCACCCTGGATGATCCCCAGGGCCCATTGTTCACGACAGAAGAGAAGCCGGACAAACCCTGGCGTGAAGAGATCAATGGCCAGCATGCGTTGTATGGTGTGTTCGGCGCAAAGGGACCGTCTATCGCGAGCGGAATTACCCTGGAGAACATGGAGATCACCGCGGTGGCTCCGTCGATCCTGGAAGCGCTGGGCCTGCCACGTGAAAAAGGTATGACCGGCACGATCCCTTCGGAACTGTTCACTAGTAGCCCGGCTGCAACCAGTAGCCCGGCCATGCCTGGCCGGGAGGATTCCGCTGCGGCAAATACGGATCCTGGTGTCATTCCCGCGAAGGCGGGAATCCACTCCCTTTCCGACTCAGACCAGGCTGACGACACTGACACCGCCGATGATGTCTACACAGACGAAGAGAAAGAGCTACTGGAAAAACGCTTGAGGGATTTGGGGTATATGTAGTCACACCAACGGGGCAAACCACAGTGTTTCGCCCCGTTTTTTCAACATTGAAACAAGGGTGGATGGCCATCTGTGCATACTGAAACTCAAACGATTCTGGAACAAGACAGCGTGTCATGAGGATGATACAGGAAACGGGGGAAATCACACAAACAATGGTTAATCTGAAAGCTGCGCTCATCATTTTCATATCGTTGCTGTTGTGTGCGATTTCCTCTGCCACCGATTCGCCTGCTGACCAATCCTCCTCAAGCGACGATCTGATAAAACGGCGCCCCTTCTTGAATCGGATGCAGAAAAGCGGTAACCTAGAATTTGCATTAATGTGTAACTTTATGTCTTATAGCTACTTGCCTGGATCCCCATCCCCGACTACTTCTTTCGGGGACAGGCTCTTCGTGGGGATGAATGGCTCGTGAAAAATTGCGTCAAAGCGTAGCAGAAGGATAACCGGTACAAACTGTCTCTTAATAAAATACGCGAAAATCGATTCTTATACATTGATATTATTGGCAATAGAACGATTCACTGTATTATACTCGTGAAATATCCGGGCTAAATAGTCGTCATGACTTTTTTAATCGCTACACTGTTACCACCTGTGGATGGTTCACTTCTGGGGGAGGGGGATTCGACAGATGAAGCTGATACAAACCTTACTGGTTTTATACCTCATCATGGTGGCAGATGCTTGGGCTGGCACCTCAACCATCGATGGTATGCCGATTGACTGGGATGAATCTGACCGATTGTATATGATTGCTTGTGTCATGTCAGAGATCAATGATTTTGCGCTGGATTCTGCGAATGTCTATGAGAAATCAGTAGCCATGAGCTATGTGATCCTTCGACGGGCTCGTCTCGGCGGCTTCAGTGGCGGACATGGCATCAAGGAAAATGTTCTGGCCAGGAACCAGTTTTATGGTATGGTGATCAAGCAGGAGAATCATGATTGTGATCTTGCAGGACGTCACTGGCCGCACGCTGTTTTGGGAAGATTGGATGAGGGCTATTACAATGATGTATTGCTTCCGCAGTTCGAGCGCTACCCCGATTCACGTTTCCTTGCAAGCGTACGATACCTTATCCCCGTGGAACAACTGGGCAGATGGGATGATCAACCTATGGACAACCGTAGACGAGAACGGTTGAAACTGTTTCAACGAGCGATAAATGCTATCACGAAAGGCGTTGATGATGTGCTGAACAACGCCGCAGAGGATCAAACCCGGGGAGCGGTCTATTTCGGTTTTATCATTGACCTGTATGCTTCGAAATATCATCAGCCGGAACAGATGGTGGCGGCGTTTGGAAGATTGGGAAAATATCCGGATATGGAAGCTGTGCGAAAAGATACCAGCCTGCAGGACCGGAAGAACCGTGTCCTGGTTTATAACCGTGGCGTCGATGCGATTTTCTTCTATACCATGACAGAAAGCGATACAGAAAAGCGTACGCTTCCAGGTAGATAAGGAACAACTTGAGACGATTGGGTAACTCCTTAGTGGACCATTGCACCTGCTTTGATCCACTAGCATCATGTTGATTTATTTGAGTATTCAATATTCTTTATAGGGGGAGGTATGGATTGGTTTTGGGTGTTGCTGCTTCGGCCGGTAAAATTCACTGTGATCCTGGGTTTTCTGCTTTTCGCTTTCGTTTCGACAGGATTAGCGGATCACCAGAGAATGAATATCCGCGCCCAGACCCTTGTTGATGAAGCTAAACGTATCGCCGAAATGGGGAAATGGGAACGAGCTGAAGAGTTATTTAAACAGGCGGTAAAAGCAGACCCGGAGAACATTGAAGTTACTGTCGCCTGGATAAAAACCGCTGTTATGGTGCATGAGGCTCGTGCCGCGATGAACCTGATCTCGGAGATGCTGAATGTTCCCCTGGACAATGAGCTTGGAGACGTATACCTGCGAGTCTTCCTGTATGGGGTCAGTGCCATCGATCCGGAAAAAGAACCCATGGACGGCTTTGTTGATGACGCGGTGAAACTTGATAGCGTCCTGACAGTGAACGCTTTGTTAGATGTAGCCTATATCTATTATGTCTATAACGTCCCCGCCGTTTCGATTACCTGCTACCAGAAGGCGCTCGAGCTGGATGACGACAATGTGTTTGCCTATGTGGGGCTGGGCGCTGTGTATGAAGCTATTGGAGACACTCGTAGCCAGGAACTGCTCGCCTTCAAAATGGCAGCGAAACTGGACCATGACAACCCGGTGGGACAGATTGCGATGGTTCTGGCTGCAAGTCCGGTGGCCAGGTCTAACTTCCACTTGCGATGTGGCCTTCAGCTTATTATGCAGGGATCTTTTACCAAAGGCGATTCCCTGGTTTGTCTTTATATCAATGAAACCGAAACCAAACTGGGCCAATATTCCACCCAGGAAGAAGTCGATGCCTATATTGCAGCAAATATTATCAGGATAATGCTGGCCTTTTTTGAGAAGAAATATGAATTGGGGGATTCCCTGCTTGGCAGGTTGGAAGTGTTTACGGGTGGCGATCAACAGATATCCATGATGGCTGTGGGCTTCTATTTCGACGCAGGCTGGTATGAAAAAGCCTACGAAAAAGCGGAGCAGTTCCTGGAAGAGAATCCTGACAGCCCTGCCATGTTAGCCATTAAACTGATGGCGCTTGAAAAGATGGACCGCTGGGACGAGATTGAGACCTATATTGATCAGACTGCCCTTGAATCCGGTGAAGAGATTGTTGTCTTGAACGAGTTTCGCGCTTTCATCAACGATTGTAAAAAATGGGATGCCGGATATCGCTTATATTCTCATGCCCTGTCGCGAAATCCAAATTCCTGGAATCTGGCTTACAATACGATGTATTATCTTTGCAAGATGAAGCAGACTGAACAGGCATATGATGTTGCACTGGCGTATCAGACTAACAACCCGGATAACCCGGACACACCGGTCCTGATTGCCCATGCATTATTGCATATGAAGAAGGTTGATGAGGCAATTTCCCTGCTGATTCAAGCACATGAAGCCGACATGGAGAATGATTTTATCTGGGGATACCTGATTGGGGTTGCCATGGAATCCGGCCAAACGGAAAAACTCCTGCCCTATACATTGAAAGAGCTTGAGTTGTATCCGGATTCCAGTAGACTGGTTCTGCGCGTGGGAGATTGCTACCGAAAGCTGGGAGATATCGAAAAAGCAAATGAGTACTATCAAGATGCCTATCAGCGTTTTCCCGATGACCCTGTGGTACTGAATGATTATGCGTATCATATTGCGGAAATTGAGGATGTTGCCAGTTATAATTCTGCGCTGAGCATGGTCAATCGAAGCCTGGAAAATGATCCGGATAATCCAAGCGTTCTCGATACAAAAGTCTGGGTTCTATTCAGAATGGGGCAGTATGATCAAGCGCTGGAAATTATGCAGCAAATAGAATCAGAAATACAGGAAGAATGGATCTGCCTGGATCACTATGCAGAAATCCTCTGGGCAATCGGAGATTATCAAAAAGCAATGGATATCTGGGAGCAAATTGTGCAGGAAGTGCCGTATGCAGATACCTATATTGATAAGTTGGATCGTGTGATTCCTGAAAGCGACGGCAAGTAACCATACAGGCACCAGAACTCATGGCCAAGCAGAAAAAGCAGAGCGACACAGCGCCCAAGGGCGACGTAAAGCCGAAGACACGCGAAGTACAACCGCTGCTGAGCAAGGATAAGCTGCCCCCCAAATGGCGGTGGCTGCTCGATGCACGCTTCCTTGTTCCGTTTGCATTGTACCTGATCATTCTCGGGGTATGGGCAAAATGCGTATTTGAAGGGATGGGGCTGAATTTAACCCCGGACCGGATCAGCGCTATCAGCCTGCGCCGCATTGCCGCTTATTGGCTGGAACAGGGAGTGTTCCCGTTCTGGAATCCTTATTTCTACGGTGGCATGGCCATGTTCGAATCCTTCCAGTCGAGCTGGTTGTGGAACCCGATGGTCTGGGTAAGCGAAGGTTTTATACGTGATGCGGCACAGCCGGGATTCTACAACGGCGGCCTTGGCTGGCTGTTGTTTTTCGGTTCCCCGGTAGATTTCATCCTGCTGCATCACCTGATTGGCGCGGTAGGTGTCGCCTGGTTGATTCGTCACCTCGGCGGCAATGCCTGGGTGCAGTTGTTCGGTGGGATCGCCTTCCTGTTGAGTCCACAACTTGTCGTGCTGGGCGATGTGGGGCACGGTTCCAAGCTCTACGCCATGTGTTTCCTTCCCTGGGTGCTGCTGGCGCTGGATCGAGCACTGGAAAAACCCGGCCTGGGACGCACCGGCCTGCTGGGCTTGGCATTCACCATGCTCATGTTCACCCAACACATCCAGGTTGCCTATTACGGATACATGCTGGCCGGATTGTGGTTTGTCGGCCGGGTAATTCATAACCTGCGCGCGAAGCAGGGCAAGCGTATCGCCCTTGAAGCCGGTGTGCTGGCTGTCGGCGGCCTGCTGGGGGTGATTGCGACTGGTGTCATCTATTTCAATACCCTTACCTATTCGCATGACACCATCCGTGGCGCGAAGGGTGTTTCATGGGAATACGCCACCAACTGGTCCTATCACCCGAAAGAATCCTGGAGCCTGCTGTTCCCTGATTTTTACGGTTTCGGTGGACAGACCTATTGGGGATACATGCCTTTTACCGACATGCCGCTGTATTGGGGCGCCCCGGTGATCGTGCTGGCCTTTATCGGACTGGTAGGCAATCGTCGCAGTTGGAAAACCTGGACCTTCTTTGCTGCCGGTTTGCTGGCCTGGATGACAAGCTGGGGCAGTTTCGGGCCGATCCTGTACCAGTTCTTCTACGACTATCTGCCCTATTTCAACAAATTCCGTGTCCCGATGATGATTCATATCCTGGTGTTGATTTCAGCGCTGGCGCTGGCAGGATTCGGACTGCAGTTTATCTTCAACCTTAAACACGCTGAAGAAGCACAACGCAGGAAATGGGCGAAAGGATTGTTGATTTCCCTGGCGACAGCGGGTGTTTTGCTGTTGCTTGGTGTTGCGCTTCAGGGTATGATCGCAGATAACGTGGCTGGTATGGTCGCAGGTGTTAAACCACGTATGGCGCAGATCGGTGACCGTTTGGGCGACATGGCTGCAGAAAGTGTCATGCGTTCCCTGCTCCTGATTCACCTGACCCTCGTAACCCTCTGGCTGGTCGTGTGGAAAAAACTCCCGGTATGGGTCGGCGGGTTGATCCTTTCTATCATGTTGATCTTCGATCTCGCTCCCATGGCAACTCGCCTGCTGCACCCCCAGTCCATGAACCGGGTGAACGCCTACTTCGCGGAAGATGATATTATCAAGACCATGCAGGATGCTCCCCGTGGACGTCTGTTGCCATTGGACCGCACCCGCCTTACCAACACCTGGGCCGCGCATCATATTGCCCTGCAGGGCGGTTACACAGGTTCCAAACCCGCCAGCTACGGGTACCTGGAAGAGAAGCAGACCCTGACCAAGCCCGGAGTTATGAACGTCTTCAATGTAAAGTATCTGTATTCACAACAAGCCTTGCAGGGCTGGAACCCGTTCTTCAGAAGCCAGGGCGGTAACCTGTACGCCATCCCCTCACTGGAACGCACTTTTGTGCGTGGACAGTGGGAAATCGTACCGGAAACAGAAGAAGCGCTTGATCGAATTTCAGCGGATCATTTTGACCCGAACAAGAAACTGATCCTGGACCGTCAGCCTTCCATCCCGATGGTGGATAGTATGACTGCTTCTTCGGAAATCACGGGCTGGAACCCCAACCAGGTCACGATCAAGGTTGCATCGGATCAACCGGCGATGCTGGTATTGCTGGATTCCTATACCTCTGCGGGCTGGACGGCGACGATCAACGGAACGAAAACCGATATCCTGCGTGCATATGGCATGATGAGGGCGATTGAGATACCGAGTGGTGAGTCGGAAGTCATCTTCTCCTACAAACCCGCGCATTGGAACGCCGCTTTAAGTTTGTCTGTTGTTGGCTGGCTGATCATTCTTGCCCTTAGTATTGGCGGTCCGTTCCTGGCTCGGCGCAAGGCTACGGTCCACGTGGAGACACCTTTGGAGGCAGATGACGCGGCATGATGCACAAACCCGGCGCGCACAGCGTTCCGGGAACACATCATCCAAACTCAGCGGCCCACCGGCGCAGTTGCGCCGTGCCGGACTGTACAAGGGATTGCTATTCCTTGGCGGCCTGGCTCTTGCCGCTGCGTTACTATACTCCACACAGCTTCTTGTTCAGGATGTGCGCGAGTCTACACGTTCGCACCTGTCGCTGTCCGTTGAGTATTACCGCAACCTGATCCTGAGTGACAATCCGGACCTGTTCCTCGATGCGGTGGAAGGTATTGATTTCCCCTTGATCCTGGCGGACAGCGATGGCAACCCGAAATTCTGGAAGAACATCAGTATCGCCCCGGATGACACCACAGCGGCTGCGCGTGAGCATGTACGGGAAATTATGGCGCACATGGACAAGGGCAATCAGCCGGTGCCGTTGGAATATTACGGTTTCACCGACTATTTCCACTTTGATGATCCTGCCATTGTAAACCTGCTCCGCTGGTTTTCCGGCATTGCCAGTGTGGTAGGCTCATTGTATGTCATCCTCGGCTATATCGGTTTCCGCAATATCCGGAAAGCGGAAGAACAGAGTGTCTGGGTGGGTATGGCCCGTGAAACCGCTCACCAGTTGGGCACGCCCATCTCTTCCCTGCTTGGCTGGCTTGAAGTGCTTGGCGACAAGGGTGGAGATGTTACTGTCCGCATGCGTCAGGATGTCGCCCGGCTGGAACGTATCGCCATTCGTTTCTCCAAGATTGGTTCCCCGGAAGAATTGAAGCACCTTCCCGTTACTGATGTTATCGAGGCTGCGGTTGACTATATGCGGCACCGTGTAGGCAGTGGCATTACGATCACTTACGTGGATCTGGACAGTGGCACCGCCCGTATCCAGGCCGACCTGATTGGCTGGGTTCTGGAGAACCTGATGAAGAATGCGGCCCAGGCCATGGAAGGAGAGGGCGAGATTTCAATTGAATCAGGAAAAGTCGATGAACGTGTGTATATTGATGTAGCGGACAGGGGAAAGGGAATTGCCCCCTTTGAACAGAAGACCATATTCCGACCTGGATATACTACGAAAAAGCGTGGTTGGGGATTAGGCTTGTCCCTTGGCCGCCGGATTGTGGAAGAGATGCACCACGGCCGCATCTTCGTGAAGGAAAGCCGTCCTCACGAACGAACGGTCATACGGATGGTATTGCCGACGTGAAAGAACCGACATACGACGTCCTGGTTATAGGCTCCGGAATTGCCGGACTGTCGTTTGCACTGGAGCTGGCGGACAAGGGAACGGTCATGGTGGTGACCAAGAAAGGGTCCGCCGACTCGGCCACCAACTACGCCCAGGGTGGCATTGCCGCTGCAATGGGCGATGATGATTCCATCGACCTCCACATGGAAGATTCCCACAAGGCTGGCGCGGGTCTTTCCAAGCCGGAAGTGGTGGAGCTGGTCGCGCGTGAAGGGCCCGGTCGTATTCAACGCCTGATGGCCTGGGGCGCTGAGTTTTCCAAGGATATGCAGGGAAAACTGGAATTGGGCCGTGAAGGCGGCCACAGCCGTCACCGTATCGTCCATAAAGCTGATTTTACCGGACGTGAAGTGGAACGCGCCCTGCTGGAAGCCCTGCGTGACCATCCCAACGTCACCATGATCGAGAATACGCTCGCGGTGGACCTGGTGACAGATCGTCACTTGCAGCGCTCCCATCGCAAGCCTACCAGCCGACGCTGTTTCGGCGCCTATGTGTTCGATCCGGAGCATAACCGGGTCAAACTGGTTCCGGCGAGGATTACCCTGCTGGCAACCGGAGGCATGGGACGGGTCTGGCGGCATACCACCAATCCATCTATCGCAACCGGTGATGGGGTCGCGATGGCATGGCGGGCCGGCGCACGACTGGCGAACCTCGAGTTCATGCAGTTCCACCCCACAGCCCTCTATTCCGCCAACAGCAGAAAAGGACGATCGTTCCTGATTTCGGAAGCCGTTCGCGGATTCGGTGGCCACCTGAAAAATCATCGTGGTGAACGATTCATGGAGAAGGTCCATGAACTGGCAGAACTGGCGCCACGCGATATCGTTGCCCGGGCTATCCACAACGAGTTGATCCGTTGGGGAATCGAACATGTCTGGCTGGATGTAACCCACCTGGACGCGGAAGCACTGAAAGAACGCTTCCCCACGATTTACAATACGCTCAAAGACGAACATAATATCGATATCACCAGGCAACCCATCCCGGTCGTTCCCGCAGCGCATTACCAGTGCGGCGGGGTTATAACGGACATGGAAGCTCGCACCAGCCTCGAACGTCTGCTGGCGGCAGGCGAGGTTACCTGCACCGGGCTGCACGGCGCTAATCGTCTGGCTTCCAACTCCCTGCTGGAAGCGGTCGTTTTTGCTTCGCATGCTGCCGAACAAGCCAAACGTCTGCTGGCAGAAAATGAAGGCGAAACTCTTCCGGATATCCCGGTGTGGGATGACTCCGGCACCTACGATCCGGAAGAATGGGGCCTGATTTCTTACGACCGTAAGGAAGTCCAGAAGCTGATGGGCTATTATGTCGGTATCGTCCGTTCAAACCACCGCCTGATCCGTGCCAAACGCAGGCTGGACCTGATTACGGCGGAAGTGGAAGACTACTGGCAGCGGACGGTGGTAGGCCCGGAGCTGGTCGAGATGCGGAACATGGCCCAGGTCGCCAAACTGGTGGTCGAATGCGCCCTGATGCGTAAGGAAAGCCGTGGGCTCCATTTCACCACCGACTACCCCGGCCCGGATGAATTCCTGGAAGCGAGGGATACGATTATCTGAAAAGGAAAAGAACCGACTTTTCAACCCTGTTCAACTTGTTGAGCGGGGTTTCTTTTAGTTTGGCAATGTTCGAGCGAAAAATATGGCTATTTTCGAGCGTAGTGTTTGGTAATATCTGTGCGTAGGTATTGGGCTACTTTCGAATTCGAAAGACAATACACCTCGAAGAGGTGACCCTTGAATAGCGCGGTGCGTAAGCGCCGGGAGAACAATTCTGCTCCCCCCTTCCCGATCCCGAAGGGATCGCACAACCAACAGGCGATGAACGTAGACGGAAAAGAAAACTTGTCACAATCCCGACTTTGCCCATCAACTATCCCGAATATTTCACCAATGCAATTTCAAATTTGGTATTTGATGGAATGGCCAGTACAAGAACCACGGCAGTGGTTCTCTGTATTAGCCCACCGTCCAGCGCCGTCTGTTTGGCGCTCACGGTGGGAATAGGATGTACGCTACTTGCCAACCCCGGCAGCGGGTTGCCTGAATATTTCCACTGTATACTTTTGATAATTATCAGGTTACTCCTTCCGGAGTAAATATATGATGCGCATTATCTCCCCGGGTAGCCGCCAAACTGACGGCGGCTGCCCGGGGCTAATACAGGTTGCCCCTGCCGGGGCGGTTGCCGATTCTCAGCCTATTTTGCCAGCGAAACAGGGAATAGACACGCAAAGGGATACCGGAGCAAACTGTACCCTGAAAAATGCTGTATGAATCAGTTGTATTGTGTTGATATGAACTGTGTTAAGATGAATATCCATGTTCCGTTCATGAAATATTCGGGCTATTGATGAATAAGGCAACCAGGTTTCCAGATCATCAATTATGAGTAAGGCATCAACATCATCACAGGGCAAAATCGGGCCACCCAGCCTTTGCTTTCGTAGAAAAACTAGAAAAAGGCATCACCTCAAGACCTGACGAAACGTGCTCTTCGATGGTATGCACAAATTCTTGTGAGCAGCCAAAAAAACCCGGACCGCCTAAGCGATCCGGGTTGGAGTTTTGCTTCAGGATGAAGCAACCTGCGAGCAGGTTATTTCATCAGGACCATCTTCTTCATGTCGGTGAAGTTACCGGCTTCGATGCGGTAGAAGTACAGACCGCTTGCGAGCTGTGAGGCATCGAAGTTCAGTGCATGACGTCCGGCCTGCATCGGCTGGTTCGCCAGAACCACAACTTCCTGACCCAACACGTTGAACACGGACAGCTTCACAGTTTCCGGCTGCGCGAGGTCAAACCGGATCTGTGTGGTCGGGTTGAACGGGTTCGGGTAGTTCTGATGCAGCGCGTAGGATGACGGCATGACATCATTTTCAGCGACATCATCGGTGGTCAGGGTCACGATCACATTGATCGGGCCAACGCCTGCCCAGACTGCGCCATCAATGTAAAGTTCACCAGCGCCCATCTCGGCGTTGAAATCAGGAACAAAGCCAAGATGTTCTGCTGTGAAGTCAGCAGTAATCGTGAGTTCTACATCTTCGGCGTCGGGTTCAATGGTGCCTTCCGACGGGGAAATGCTGAGCCACTGCGCGGGCTGTTCGTAACCTTCCCACAGGTCAAGGGTATATCCCTGGCACATGGTAGCAATCAGGTACCAGCCTGTGTCGTAGGCTGTGGTAACAGCAACACCACCGGCCATGTGTGATGCGGCATCATCGTCATCATAGACGATGTAGCCATCATCAATGGAGGAACCGTTGGGCGCCATGAAGAACATGGTACCGTTGACCAGATCATCACCATCCTGATCGAGCTGACAGAACAGCATCAGGTTACGGCCGTTGGGCTCGTTCGGCATCCAACCGATACCGTACATGCTCGACGGGCCTGCGGGCAGGGTGATGTCGGAACGGGTATAAGTACCGTCACCGTTGTTGGTCAGCTTTTCAAGAGCTTCCCAATCAGACAAGTAAATGTCACCGGTTGCCGGATCCAAGGCGATACCACGACCCAGATTTGCTGTACCGGCATCTGTTACCAGCTCGTAGGAGGTTTCCATCTCACCGGGCAGCCAGCGATATACGCTACCATCAGTTCGGTTGGCGCCGTAAATGTAGGTGCCATCCCATTCGAAGTCACGCACACCCTGCATAGCGGCCGGGAAGTCGGTATCGACAATGAAGTTGCCTTCGAAATCGATTTCGTAGTAACCGAAGTTGCTGTTGTAACCCCATTCACAGGTAATAAGCCTGTCGGACAAGACCAGCGCGCCAGTGACACCCGTGAACTCGTCACCGGACACATCGTAGGTGAAGCCATCAAAGAGATCCCACAGTTCGTCGAGTTCATTGGCGGCCACATCGACCGGACCACGACGAATTTCCGGGGCGCTTTCACCGGCGAGGTTGATGGAGCCAACACGACGAAGCGGCGTGTTGTTGTTCATGGCGGGATGGGCTGCTGCGACTGCGCCATTGCTGTACGGAGTTTCGATCACGTTCAGCATCGCAGTGTAGTTCAGCGGGCCACAACCGGTGTTGCCAAGGGTGACAACTGCCGTACCTGTTGAGTCGCCTTCGTCACCGATCTTCACGGTGATTTCAATATCCGTCATCGCGATATCGCCTTCAGGATACAGCATGACGGCATCGAGAGTTTGGGATGCGCCGGTTACGACGTAGTCTTCCTCGATGGTATCAATGTAGCCGTCCAGCATAAAGGTGATGTCGTAGGTGCCCGGATCAATCGCCGCGGCATAATCACCGTTCACGTCTGTTGTGGCAACCAGGACGTTGTCAGCATAGACTTCCACACCTTCAAGGGCCGCGCCCATGTCGGTACACTCTGTCACGTTACCGGAAACGGCTTCCGGGTTCGTCCAGATAATGGTGACTGTGTTGGAAGGATCAGTTTCACCTTCAGTGTAGCTGGCAGTCACATAGTAGGAATACTCACCGAAAGCTTCCAACTGATCGGTTGTCGTGGTGTCGTCAACTTCTTCTTCGATCATGACATCATCACGATAGACGTTGTAACCGAGGAACTCATCCAGTTCGTCCAGACCAAAACCGCGAAGGAAGCCGCGGGGCTCCACGCCGGAGTTGTTCTGAATTGGCTGTGAAGAAACAAACAGGTTGTCATCACTGTCGGAACCTGCCACTGCATTTTCTTCATGGGTCAACGCGGCAGCCAGTACGGCATTCGCGTTGATGGAGCAACCGGTCCACTGAAGGACGTTGTCGTAACCTGCGGCGTCGTGAGTCGCGATTCCGAAAGCGCCATCAGCGAACAGTTCATCTCCATCGGTGAAGCTGGTTACTTCCGTACCGTTGATGTAGTAAGTGGCGCTATAGCCATCCATGGCAACAGTCATCACGTTGACAGCTTCAGGATCTGTATTAATCGCATCGGTAGCAGTCCAACTGGTGAACCAACCGAAGCCTTCACCGTCCATCCAGGCAGTACCATAGGAGCCACCGGATGTCATCAGGAACAGGTAGCCGTGGAATTCATCATCCAGCGAGCCACTGGCACGTGTGAAGATGGCAATGGAGGAAGAAGCATTGCCGTCGAGACGGGCAACACTCGCTTCGATGACATGGTCATCGTAGTCTACGTCAGGATTGTAACCGTAGGCCCAGTTGGCCAGCTCGGTGCCTGTAAAGGTTGCAACGGAACCATCAACTTCCCAGTTCGCTTCCGGTGAAAATTCAAAACCGGGATAATCGGATACTTCACCTGCTTCCAACCAGGAAAGGGTTACCAGGCCGGTAGCATTTACTTCACCAACGAGACCGGAAACGCCGGGCAGGCCGACATTGACTGTTACCGGACCGGTGATGTTATCCGTGTAGTCACGTTCTGTTACTGACTGGTCCGTGTTTACGATGAAGTAAACATCATAGGCGCCCAGCTCGTCGTAACTGCCTGTTGTGGTCAATATTGTGGATTCAAAGGAGCCCAGGGATTCCACTGTCCAGGTATAATCGCCGACATCGCCCATTTCCGGGGCAGTGTCTTCGTCCGCGAACAGTTCAACATCAAACTCACCGGCATCGTCTTCACCATGATTGTAAACCGTGACTGAAACGGTAATGTCGCCACCGGGAGCAGCAGGATTCGGGTCAATGCTTACATCTGTGATGTACAGGTTGACACCTTCCGGCGCTTCGTGATAGAACATGACCGCTGATCCAGCTTCAGGCTCTGTGTTGTAGCGGTATTCCAAGCCATCGGTACCATCTTCATTTTCTGTACCGATCGTAGGAGTTCCGGCCCATGTGGCGCCGAACTCTGCGTACTGGGCTACCATGCTGCCGTCTTCGCACAGAATACCCTGGAAAGTGGCCCACTGTGTGGCTGTACCGTTATACGGCGGCACCTCTACCCATGAGACTACAAAGGCGTCCATGTCGTTATAGGTAGTTGTACCGTAGTAAATGTCGCCACCGCTGGATGGGTCAAAGTCGTCCCAATACGGTGCGAAGAAGTTGTCAGGATCGTCAGCGGATGGAATGGTCGCATTTGTATACTCGTCAACATTGGATTCCGAGAAACCAAGCAAACCATTCGAGCTGATGTAAACCGACGTGTAGTCGTTGTCGTAGAAGGTGAAGGTAAAGGGAAGAGCAACACTCTGCGCTTCATCATCACCGAGGGTGATCTCTGTGCCGGATTCGGAGATGTCGATCCAGGAGTAGGTCGGACCGTCATCTTCGGCACTGTCGATGTAGTAATAATCGTATCCGTCAGGACCGCCTGTTTCATCCAGCTCATCCGTGCCTTCACGAATGACGCCTTCGCGGACGAGAATCGAATACTGCATGTCTGTTAAGGAACCACCATTGGCATAAATCTGCTTGGCATCGTCAAGCAGGCCATAGTAGGATGCCTTGTCCAGTTGATCAAACATGCCGGCGCTTGCCACTACTACACCAAGCATCACGGCGAGCAATGACATACCGACAACTCGTGCAACTCTCATGTTTTTCTCCTTGCTTCTATGTTTCGCGTTTTTCCCACCATTTACTGATGAAACCCTAAAGGAATACCTCTGTGAAAGAGGCCGGTTCTTTCAAGACAAAAATGGGACGCTTGTACAAACTTCAACCAACACCAGTTCAAACACGACTCTGCAACACATAAACTACTGTAAATGGAAACTCACAGTCAACACCTGATTACTCAAGCGTTAAAATGTCAGCCCGAATCAGAGATGGCCAGCATTCGTACAGTGTATCTTTTTTCTTCTTTGCTCAGCACAGCAACTGTTTGAGAAATGTAAGTTAGCATTTTTTATACCCAATTGCTTGTTGTCACACAAAATTTTCAGCCTCCATTTGAGAGTTGGACGGTTTGTTCCAAAGGAGGTTTATGATGACTTGTCTTTTGTCTCGTCTTGATAATTGTAATTCGAGAGTGTACCATGTATTTTCGGCTAAAGGGACGGTGCGTAACGGTACGGCAATGTCCGATCTTCACGGTACCGGTAGATGTAGGTTGATCAACGCGGAGACGAGAGATGCAAGAGCATGCGACGATGACTGATGCACAGAAAAAGCATGTCGACTTGGAAATGGAACGGTCACTACTGGCCGCCATGGCTGTCAAACCTAAAGCGTACTTCGATGTTCGTGGAATCATTTCTTCTGACGTGTTCTATTCCACAGAAAACGCCCAGATGTGTAACGCCATCGAAACGGCCATGGAAGAAGACGGTGAAATGCCCAGTGTGGCAGGTTGGACACCGGCAAAAGAACATCTCGAGGTTGCGCGCAAGCTGGTTGACCTCTGGCAGAAACGTCAGCTCGCTGCTCTGCCGACCATCATCGACAAAGACCTGGATGATGCCAACACAAAAGCGGAAACCATCATTGAGCACATGACCAAGCAGATTAACCTGGCCAATGCGCTGTTGAAGGATTTCCGTACAGACCGTTCACTTTCAGTTACAACCCTGTTCCCGCAGATCATGGGCGACCTGGAAAAGCGTCGTGGCGGCGGCAGTGGTGTCAACACCGGCTTCCCCGAACTGGATGAGTTGTTGGGCGGTTTGCAGCCGGCGTTGCACATTATCGCCGGTCGTCCCGGTCTGGGTAAAACGACCTTCATGCTCCAGGTAGCCTCTTACGTAGTCGAAAATGGCACCCCGGTTGTGTTCGTCAGCTTTGACGAAGTCCTCTGGCGTTTGACCCTGAAGATCTTCTGCCAGAAGGGCGGCCTGGTCATGAAGAAATACGCGGACGGCAAGTACTCCGAAGAAGACCATGAAGAGCTCATGGAAGTCTACGAAGAGTACAAGGATCAGCTCGCTTTGTTGCACTTCGTGGAAGGTACTGCCACGCTGGACGTACCGCAGCTTGAATCCATGTGCCGTCAGACCATGAACCGCACCGGTTCCAAGCAGGCCCTGATTATCGTGGACTACCTGCAGCGTTGGGCATCCAACAGCGAAGACAAGATCAACTTCGAACATATCGTATCCGGCCTGGTCGGCCAGCTTCGTGACATGGCTTTCCGTCTCGAGAGCCCGGTGGTCGTGGTCTCCAGTTTGACTCGTGAAGGCTATGAAGAACCGACCCTGAAAGACCTGAAGGAATCCGGCGAACTGGAATTCAGCGCTGACACCGCCATGCTGCTGCGTGAAAACGTACACGGTACCGAACGTATGCGCCGTATCGATACCAAGCTTACCCCGCGCGCGCTGCGTCTGGCTATCGCTAAAAACCGTTATGGTAGCATGGGCGAAATCAACTACCAGTTCAACCTGCAGAAAGGTATCATCGTCGAAAAGGCGTAAGAGAACGCAAATCTATATAACCAAACAGGGTCGTTTCCATGTGGAACGACCCTGTTTGAGCTTGGCCCGGACGATGATGAATAGAACCTCAGACAATCGAACCATCTTCGCGTAATCCCTTCCCCCACACCAACGTGAACCTTGCTTTAATGTATGTTGCTTCCATCCTTTTTACACTCTCCTCCAGTATCACACAGCTATCCAACGCGTGTGGCCAAACAGCAGGATTTGGCGCCACAGCAGTCAATGTCGCTTTCACGTATTTCACACCTTCAAACTTGTTGCGAAGACGCAACATCGTGTTTGTTGCAATGTAAGTTTCGTACCGAAACATCTCTTCAGAAGAAAGGTCTGGTGCATCATTCTGCCAGGCCCGAAATTCAAGCTCTCTGAAACCATCCATTGCAAGCCGCATTCCGTTTTCGTACTCCCCCATAATGATCAATGTGTCGTTGATGTTTCTTACCCCGCTAACCGTCTTCTCCTCGTCGACCGGCATTCTTTTTTACTCCTTTTTTTCCCACGTCCCACAGGAGGCGCGAGTGAGACTTTAACACGGTACCAACCCCGTGTTTTCTGCAACTACACTTACAAAGCGGTACTGCAGTTTGAAGGTTTTCAACCTCAATAAACGAAATCATGAGTTACTCCTTAACAGTAATGTTTACGTCACAGGGGCGTTCTAACGCTTAACACTCTGTTGTATATATCTTTGACGATAACATTCTATCCCCCTGATCCTGGAGTAGATTGTGGAAATAAATGCTCTGCTCCAGAAGAACATCCGCTTGTTCGCCATGATCTAGATGAAAGTCACCTCCTCTCCAGTTATGTTGTTCGAGAAACTTTTTGAGACAAAAATACCCCTGATCTTACAAGCCAGGGGTATAATACAACTTACAAATACGACTGCTCGGAAGCCTCCATATTATTGTTTTCAGTGCTTGCATACATACCGCGCTGGAATTCAGTCCACTGGTAGGCATCCGATAGATCTACATATTTCGGAGGCCATCCGACTGCAGGTGGTAATGATGTCGCCAACAGATGTAACAAGATGAAATCTCCTTCACTACCAATGGGCGGTGCATACTTTTCAAAACTGTTTACTAGTGCGTTAATGTCTTTTTTCCAAAAACCGATTTCTGACTTCGGCATTTCGCCATAGAGTAGCAGTACACGAGCTATTCTTCCTAGACTGAAAGCGATTGACACTTTGTTGCGTCTGATGGTCAGCAGTATCACATAAAGAGCATTGTTACATTGGTTTTCGCTGAGGATCTTCGATAAGTACTGTTTTGAAATCCCAGACATCTGCGCTATTTGATGTTGCGAAAAACCCAGCCCAACAATAGCAGCCACCAACTTATCCAACGGCAAAATGCCACTACTGCCCTTGTTCTTTACCGATTTCTGTTTTTGCTTCTTTGACTCTCCAACCGAATCAGCGTCCGAATTCTCTGCGCCGACCTTCACTTCTTCCGAGTGTTTTTTTTCCGTTCCTGACATCTTTATGTCCTCCTTGCCATTTTCTGTCAGTACACCTTAAGCGTACATGGCACCCACTCAGAGTATACTGCTGGTCCACTAAAATAGCAAGGATTATCTCTCTATTCCTTTCACTTGCGTACACGTTTCGTTATCAAATCGTACTCCTATTGAATAATAGTAGAATTTTAACTCGAAGTCAAGTCAACTGTTAGGCGAATACGGGCGCAGCTTACATTGTGAATCCCTTGCTTGTTATATATCAACATCTTAAACATGAAGAGCAAAAATGCGAGATAAGACACAGAATACCGAGAAACCGTTGGATTCCTGAAGCTTGAGTTTATAAACCTTAATAAATGTATTGACTCTTGGAGTTTATCTTCTGGTTATCATCCACCCGACTTCTTCCGTTCATAGGTTATACGTTTGGACTACCTGATTCAGTTCCATCAGGAATACTCCCGAACTTTGTTTACTTCCTTTCGTCCTTCTGCTCTGTTGTATTTGTGCTTATTTTGCCGTTATCAACTTCCATGTCAATACTGAATATCGATTTCCAGAATTGCATATTCAGATGAAAGGTTTTACTGTGATTGATACCTGATTTAACGACTGGATAATAGATTATTATCATCATCGTAGCTATTGTGAAAAATACCGCAACAATACTGTGCGTTGCGATATAAATAATGGATGAAGCAATTGGCGCCATAAGGCCAAAAAGAATGAATCGAAGGTTTTCGGTGAACACTTGTACAAGAATATCAAAAGATGTTCTTGATTTTTCCTTTTGGGGTTGTTTTGCTTGAGGTGGCTTTTGGAGAGAGTGGTTCGTCGGCATAACTAGCCTCCATGGAAGGTGGGAATGAAGAATGTGGGTGTTGAGAAGCGAGACTTCGCTAAGATAACTACTTTGCCAAATATAATTGGAAATCTTATTGAACGCAACACTTCCAGACACAAAATGCTCCTTTTAATAGGGCGCTACTATCCTCAAAGCCTGAACAGTTTAAGTTATTGATAATATTTCATCAAGTCTTCCGACGCGTCTCACGATCCACCCGGATGACATCATTGACAAACCATCCGAAAATTCCCAGGATCGGATCAACAATCCATGAAATGAGTTCGAGGATGAAGCGCATGGGCGGACTCTCACATTTGTATGGTAAACTCGCAAACCACGACTCTCGATGCGGTTCAAGTTAAGCTGACAGAACCTTCAGTAGTTACACTCATCTTCTGATGTCCGGTTTCATCTTGTGCGGCTTTATTGGTATAAACTTCCGAAAAATGGGACTGTTACCTTTTCATGTTTTCAACTACAGGACTATCATACCAGTCTTGATGAAAAGGTAACTGTACCAGATTTTTCGCTTGCAATACAGGATAGTTCCACGCAGGAAAATGCCGGGACAGCCACCTTTTCGTAACATGTTTTCCAGTAAGCAATACCCAGAGTCTGAAATTCAACATGGTTCACAATCCACAACATACTCACAAGCGAAAAGAGTGGCAGTCTCAATTTTCCATCAGTATCCTTGCATCCTGTGAGTCATCATTCTTCGGCGTTGCCATTCCGGGCATTGTAGAGGAACAGCAGTTCCTGTGCATGACCGCGCGCCACGTCGAGCGGCGTCTGCCCGGCTGCATCTTCGGCGTTGATATCCGCGCCATACGCCAGCAGCATCTCCACCGCTTCCTCATTTCCCTTCTGAGCGGCACGATGCAACGGTGTCTCTTCCATGTCATTGGTCGCGTCCACATCCGCCCCGGCATCCATCAACAGGCCGATCATGCGAACATCGCTCATCTGGGCCGCGTAATGCAGGTAAGTATTGCCTTCCACGTCCCGACGGTTCACATCGGCGTCATAAGCATCCAACGTAAGCGCGAGAAACATGTAACCTTCGTCCATCGCCATGAAGATCGGCGAATCTTCCAGCGTTTCCCCACATTCTGTTTCAGCACCGCTTTCAATCAGCATACGTGTGATCTCGATATTTCCCTTTTTAATCGCGGTCTGCAGCAGGGTCAATTCCCCCTGTTCTGTGAATTCGTTGACATTTGCGTCACGGTTGCACAATAACCGCACAAGCGGAATATCCTCATTATTTACCGCAGTACGAAGTGGTGTATTGCCACGTTCGTTTTGAGCTTCCAGGAATACTCCGGCAAGAATCAGGTGATCGATAATAGCCAGGTTGCGTACATCCATCGCCACATCCATCGGGTATTCAGAAGTCTCGGTGCCTTCCACTTCCGCGCCGTTGTCCAGCAGCAGTTCTACGATATCCACATACTCACGGTGAATCGCTTCGTTGAGCGGCGGCCGTCCCTTCGGGTTCGGACGGTTTACCGGGTACCCATACTGGATCAGACGATCGACCAGTTCAAAGCTGCCCAACTCCAGCGCCTGGTCCATGGGTGTCGGGAAGCCTTCCTTGTTCTCGACATCCGCACGGGCGCGCAGCAACTGGTCAACCATATCCATGTTGCCTTCATCAATGGCGACCATCAACGGGGTATAGCCTGCTTTGTTCTGGATTCGTGTGTTCGGGCTGTAGTCGAAAAGTGTTTTCAATGTTCTCGAACGATCGAACAGGATTGCCAAGTGTATCGGAGTTCCTTCACGTCCGGCCGGTATGTCGAAGGAAGAGGCTGTTTGCAGATTCACCGCTGCCCCACGATCCAGCAGCAGGGTAACCATCGCCGGACTACCCTGCATGACAGCCAGGTGAAGCGGCGTGATGCCATCACGGTCGCCCTGGTTCGGATCGGCGCCACGATCAATCAGGAAATGGATCAGGTTTGGCTGTCCGATGGTCACAGCGATATGGAGCGGACGTTGCCCGGTTTCGTTCGCAGCGTTCAGGTCGCCATGGTACGCTGCAAGGTTCTCGATAATGGCTGTGTTGTTTCTGGCGGCGGCAAGATGGATCCCTGAGTCGCCATGCGGAGTAACAATAGCAACATTTGCTCCCAATTCAAGCAAGTGTTTTACGAAAGACAGGTTCTCGGTGACTACTGCATACAACAGGGGAGTAAGCCCATTTTTATCGACCATGTTGATATCGCCGCCACGCGCCAGCAACATGTCAAACATGCGTTCATTATCCGCAACTACCGCCACATGAAGGGGATAACGTCCCGCTTCATCCCGTTCCTTCAGAAATTTGGCCTTGGGATCAGCATTGATCAGGGTGGTAAGGCTGTCGACTTCATCCTGCCAGATTGCCTGGAAAATATCCATCGCACATACCGGGGCAGCAAACATCAACACAACGACTATCATGTACAGGAGGTTTCGTGGCATGGATCGGTCCCTGTTGGAATGGTGGCGTTTCCCGATCAAAAAGCGAAAGTAATATACGATATCTCAGAGCTTTGCGCAGGGGAAGAGACGAACGAGACCAACATGTTCCTTTAACGGAACACTCGACAAACGCTAACAAAAAACGCATATCCTGACACAACGCAAAGATTCGCGCAAGTAAAGTATAGGTCAACTATACCGTGATTTACACGCTCGCCATTCCGGGTGAACAAAAATCCGCGAATTGTGAGCAACCAGTGAGGGGTTTATGGCCAAAGCAGATCTTCACGTCCATTCCAGGTATTCCGACCGTCCGTCCGAGTGGTTCCTGCAGAAACTGGGCGCGTCCCAATCCTATACCGAGCCGGAAACCATCTACCAGATGGCGAAGGAAAGGGGAATGGATTTTGTCACAATCACCGACCACAACTGCATGGACGGCGCGATTCAATTGGCGGAGAGATATGATGACGCGTTCACAGGTGTGGAGTCCACCACGTATTTCCCCGAAGACGGCTGCAAAATTCACCTGCTGATCTGGGGATTGACCGGAGAGCAGTTTGAAGAGATTCAACGCATTCGCGAGAATATCTATACGTTGCGCGACTACCTGGTTGACCAGAAGCTGGCGCATTCAGTCGCGCACCCCACCTACAGCATCAACCACAAATTGAGCATCTCGCATCTCGAAAAGCTGGTACTGCTGTTTGATGTATTCGAAGCCATCAGCGGTGGCCAGGCACGTTCCTCCAACACCACCCTGTACTACTTCCTGAAATACCTGAATGATGAAGCGATGCAGAAGCTTCAACAACGTCATGGTATTGATTATCAACGCTCCAATTCATGGGTAAAGGGATTCACTGGCGGGTCAGACGATCACGCCGGAATCTATGTAGGACGCACCTATACCCTCGCGGGAGCAACCAATCCAAAAGAATTCCTGACCCATGTAAACAGCCGGAAAGCATTCGCCAAGGGACGCTCCAACGATTTCCAGTCACTGGCCTTCACCGTATACAAAATCGCACACGATTATTCCAAGCAACGCAGTCAACCGTTACTCAATACCTTCAGTCTGAATGCCATCAACTCGATTATCTTCGGCGAGCGCAAAGCCAACCTGCTGGACAGCCTGACCGTAATGGGGCTCAAGGCTGATCCTTCCCAGCCCTACAAGCGCAAGATAGCCGAACTGGTGGAAGATATTCGCAAGTCCAAGATTCAATCCATTGAAGAAAACCTGGACAAGCTGTATGACACGGTCACCGAAATTGCGGATAATATGGTCGGCGGATTCCTTGCCAATGTGCAGGAACAGGTGGATCAGGGCGATGTTTTCGCATTGATGAACAAACTTTCCTCAGCACTGCCCGGTATGTTTCTGGCGGTGCCGTTCTTCAGCAGCCTGCACCACTTGAATAACAACCGGAAACTCCTGGCTGATCTGCGAGCTCAACTTCCGGAAAAACCGAACCGTCGTATTCTCTGGTTTACCGACACCCTGAACGACCTGAATGGCGTTTCGGTGACCTTGAAACACCTTGGCTGGCAGTTCTTCGCCAGCGGGATTGATATCAAAATCGTGACTTCTTTGAGTAAAGATGAGGTCACCGGCGCATTACCGCCCAACATGATTAACCTGCCTTCGGTGACAGAATTTCAGCTTCCGTATTATGAATCTCAGCGGATGAAAATTCCCAGCATCCTCAAAGCGCTGAAGCAGCTCAATGATTACGAACCTGATGAAATCTTCATCTCCACGCCGGGACCGGTGGGCATTCTTGGCGCAATCGCTGCCAAATTGTTCAACATTCCCATGATCGGGGTGTACCATACCGATTTCACCCTTGAATTGAGCCATATCGCTGAAAATGAAGATGACAGCGACATCGTCGAGACAGTTGAATCGGCAGTGAACTGGTTCTATTCCTTCATGGATGAGATCAAGGTTCCCACGCAGGAGTATATCGATATCATGGCAAAGCGTGGGCTTGATCCTGCCAAGATGCGTGTTTTCCCGCGACAGATTGACCATGACCGTTTCTGCTATATCCCACAGGAAGCCCTGGGCGAACACAAGCTGGACCTTCCCCCGGGAATCAACCTTGTCTTTGCGGGGCGGGTATCACGTGATAAAAACCTGCCCTTCCTGATTGATGTCCTGCGTGAAGTCTGGCAGACAAGGGAAGATGTCAACCTGATCGTCCTTGGCGTCGGGCCGTACCTGGATGAAATGAAGCGTGAACTCGGGAATGATCCACGTGTCGTTTTCACCGGGAAACTTCCATGGGATCATATGCCATTCTATTATTCACAGGGCCACGCTTTTGTCTTCCCCAGTGTCACGGACACCTTCGGCATGGTGGTTCTCGAGTCCCAATGTAGCGAGTTGCCGGCGTTGGTCTCGGATCGTGGCGGCCCGAAAGAACTGGTGGATCATGGTGAAACTGGTTTCATCCTCCCCGCCTTGGAAAAAGAACCCTGGGTGAACGCCATACTGAACCTGATCAGTATGGTGGAGAACCAGCCGGAGCAGTATGAAGAAATGCGTCATCTGTCACGTGTGCGTGGCATGGCGAATTCCGGTTGGGAAGCCGTACTGAAACAGCTATCCAGCGAAGAGCTGAAACCACGGCTGGAACCTTTTGTTGATTAGTGGACACGTTGCATGGATTTCGATGTTGTGGTATCCGGTTCGGGGGCTGGCGGCTCCACCATTGCCTATGCGCTGGCGAAGGCCGGGAAACGTGTACTGGTTGTTGAACGCGGTTTTCCGCTGAAGGACAGAACCGCGTTTCAGAATGAACACCGGATGCTTATTCGCCGAGAAGCGCAGGATGACCGTGCCATTCAACTGAATGGACGCTCTGACAGGTTGTATGTCGGTGGAATTCCGGGCGGTGGTACAGCGCTTTACGGCGGCGCTTTATTACGGCCTGCAAAAGAGGATTTCACACCCGGTGACTGGTATGCCGATCACGTGCCTGACCACCTGCACCAATGGCCGCTGTCCTATGATGAACTTGAACCCTGGTATACGGAAGCTGAAAACCTGTTCCGCGTTTCCGGGGACCACAAGGCAGAAATTCCTCACCTGGGCAAACGGGCGATTCCCTATCCGGGCACGTTGCCGGAGCTGGAACCGATCAACCAACGCATCAAACCCGAGCTGGAGTGTCACGGGATCTCCCCATTTCATTTGCCCCTGGCTATCAATTTTGCTACCTGCCTTCGTTGCCCAACCTGCCCGGGATATTACTGTCCCAACGGGAGCCGTGGTAACGCTGCACAGCTAGCGCTTGATCCGGCGGTAGAAGACTTCGGCGCTACTTTTTGGTCCGGTTGGGAAGCGGAAAAACTTATCCGCAAACCCAACGGCGCCAAGACAATTCAATCCCTGCAAGTGCGCAATCGTTCTACCGGTGCGAGGGTTCAAGTCAGCGCGCAAACTTTCATCATTTCCCAGGGCGCGGTCTGGTCCCCGGTATTGCTGATGAACAGCGGCCTGGGGCAGACCAGTGATGAACTGGGGCGTAATTACATGTACCATGCCGGAGCGCTGGTTGTAGGCGTATTCCCGAAAGAAACCGGGGCTGCAGACCGGTTCAGCAAACAATTTGGCTGGACCGATGACTATTTCGGCACACCCGAATTTCCGCACAAACTGGGCTATGTGCAAACCCTGCCCGTTCCCGGCCCGCTGACTTTGCAAAATGAAGCGCCCTTCCCGGTTCCCTTTCCACTGGCGGAAAAGGTATACGAAAGGACGTTGGCCTTCGCCGCCACAGTTGAAGATTTACCACGACCAGAGAACAGAGTTTCGCTGGATCGGACCAACCGGGTCAGCCTGAACCACCAGTTCCACGAATATGACAGCTTCCGGATGAAGTTCGTCAAGAAAAGGTTGACCAGGTTGATGAGACACTGCGGTGCGATGCTGACGGTTGGTGTAACCGGCGAAAAGGACGACATCCACACAGCACACCAAGTTGGCACCTGCCGGTTTGGTGACA
Organism: bacterium; assembly: GCA_963669175.1. Classification (GTDB taxonomy): domain Bacteria; phylum Electryoneota; class Electryoneia; order Electryoneales; family Electryoneaceae. The sequence continues at coordinate 1,328,053 of OY769902.1, read as the reverse complement.
ATCCGAAAACATCTGTGCTGGATCGCTGCTGCCGTGTCCATGATACAGATAATGTTTTCGTGGTGGATGGCAGTTTCATGCCGACCTCATTGGGAGTCGGACCGGCGTTAACCATTATCGCAAACGCGCTGCGTGTGGCGGATCATTTGACAAAGTGAACATAAGCAGAGATAGGAGACAGGATGAAAACCATCGTAATCACAGGCATTTCCGGGATACTGGGATCAGCTTTGGGACGTCTGTACATCCGAAAAGGCTGGCATGTGATCGGTGTTTCCCGTAAGGATGCCGTTGAAGATTCCACCTGTTTTTCCGAGCTGCACACCAATGCCCAGGATACGGAAGAAGACGCCCGAAAGCTGCTCGACTTTAAACCGGACATCATTGTCCTCAATGCCGGGCAGATTGAAACCGAAGTCGGCAAAGACGGACTTCCTTTGCTGGATCAGTATAATTCGATAACCAAAGTCAACTACCTGTTCCCTTCCTGGGTCAGCATTCAGGCAGCGGAGATGGAGCATTCACGTCCATTGGATATCATTGCCATCGGTTCTATCGCGGATGGCAGTCCCTCCTGTTTCGGACCGATCTATCATGCCAGCAAGATTGCGCTGCATTATTTTGTAAGCGGTGTTGGCCCCATCGCTTATTACGCTGCAGAAAAGAATGTCCGTATACGTCTGTACCGTCCCGGCGCGATCAAGGGACCATTGGCCTGGGCGCCGGTTAACCGAGTGAATGAGGCGGGGTATAAAATTCGGGCAAAACGTGTCAATTCAGCCCCCAACGGGGATCATGTCGCCCGGGTAATCGTAAAGTGGATCGAGAGTGGTAACCCTGTCGGCACCTATGACGAACCCTTCAGCTTTAAAATCTTTAAGTACCTGTTCGCCCTGGCGCCGAATTTCTTCTATCGTTTGCAAATGCTGGGGTGGTTGAAGGGAAGTAAGTTTGTTTGATAATGCGTAGTGAAAAAAGTAGGCAGTGAAAAAAGTGAAAAAGGACTGAACTGTCTTTGATCGCGAGTAACAATATTTGTATTGGCGTCGAGTCGACCAAACAGAATTTTCAACATTTTCACCGAAGTATAGAGAATCCCATTATTAATCCGTCATAGGGTCATGTGCTATATCAGTGAAAGATCCTTTCTATGGTTGAAAGAAAGGATATGGAAAAAGGGGACAGTTTCCTTTTCCATGAATACTTCAGGAATGTTCTGTTATAAGCGCAAGGAAAAGGATCCCGTCCCCTTTTCCCGGCAATCTCCATTATGTCGGAATAAAATCGAGAACAGCTAAACTTTAAGTCAGAAATATGTGACTTCTTTTTTCACTTTTTTCACTGCCTACTTTTTTCACTTCCGATCAAACCTCAATCCCATGCTTTTCCATCAGGCGATACATGGTAGCTCGTCCCAGGCCTAGTTTCTTGGCGGCGAGGGAAATGTTACCATCAGTTGATTTCACGGCCTGTTCAATCGCCCATGCTTTAATCGACTCAAGCGACGGGATCTCATCCGGTGACTTGAAAGCTGGCAGGCAATCAGGTTCATCTTTATGCTGCGTGTTGTTTTCGATCACTGCTTCAACTGCAGCAGCCGGATCTTGCACCTGATCGACTGGCGATAAAGCGTCCGCTTCCGGGTCGGGATCGTATTTCTGGAGCTCGGCGGGGAAATCCAACGAACGGATCATTGATGATTCTGCCAGTACAATAGCACGACTGACCGCGTTTTCCAATTGTCGTACATTCCCCGGCCAGGGGCAGTTTTCCAGCATGGCGATTGCGTTGGGGGTAAAGGCCTCGATATCCTCACGCCCCAGCGGTTTGGCATGTTTGATCAGGAAATGTCGCGCCAGTAAGGGAATATCCTCTTTGCGTTCACGCAGCGGCGGAATATTGACAGTAAACGCATTGATCCGGTAATACAGGTCTTCACGGAACCGGCCATTCTCCACCATCGTGGATAAGTCCTGCCGTGTCGCCGCCAGGACACGCACATCTACCGGAATGGTGCGGGTTCCGCCAACACGTTCGAACTCACGTTCCTGCAAGACACGCAACAGCTTGGCCTGCACCCCGAAATCAAGATCGCCGATCTCATCCAGGAATAGCGTGCCCTTGTCCGCTAATTCGAACTTGCCGATTTTCTGCTGTACCGCACCGGTAAACGATCCCTTTTCGTGGCCGAAAAGTTCAGATTCCACCAGCTCACTTGGAATCGCGGCACAGTTGACGACAATGAACGGATGCTGCGCACGTCCACCGTTAAAGTGAATTGCACGAGCCACCAGTTCCTTGCCCGTACCGGATTCGCCCAGGACCAGCACATTGATATCGTTGTGCAGCGTCTTTTCGATCAGCTTGAAAATGCTTTTCATCTGTGCGGAACGACCGATCAACTTATGGAAGCTGTAATGCTCGCTGACCTGATGGCGCAGCAGAGCGATTTCCATCGCCATACGACGCTTTTCAACGACGAAGTTCAGGATTCGTTTCAGGTTCTCCGCATCGATAGGTTTGGTCAGGTAATCATTGGCGCCGCTGCGAATCGCTTCCATGGCAATGGAAACTTTGTCCTGGGCGCTGGCAATGATAACGGGCAGGTTCGGATCCTGCTTGCGGATCTCTTTCAGCGTTTCCATGCCTCCCATGCCCGGCATCATCAAATCCAGCAGCATCGCAGACGGAATCGTGCCCCCCTGAAGCTCATCAAGCGCAGCTTCGCCATTAGGGAACACCATAGTCTCAAACCCCATCCGTTCTATCAGGATGCGAGCATGCTGGGCCTGAAAGTGATCATCTTCCACGATAAAAACCAGCGTGGAGGATGGCACAAATGCGGATTCCCCATGTGGCATGGAGGAACTCCTGTTTAACAAACCTGTATCGTTACAAAACGGAAAGCGCCGATTTCCTACCTGTTTCAATATAGATGTGAAACAGGCCCCACTCCAACCTGATCAAGCAACTGTATTGAATTGATACACATTTTTCGTCCGCTCCGGGAGGCAGTATATAATGCCCATTATTCAGGCAATGTGAACCAAAGCACACGCCCCCTGACTCCCCCCTGTTCTTGTCGGATTGCCCCTGGTGGACTGAATATCATGATGTTAATTGAGAAATTTTCCCTGTTTCCTTGAATAATTCCCCACATATCGTCATCTTATATTGTAGCTTCAACAGAAGAGAATCAGCGAACTCTCAGGGGCGCCCATGCACGATACCTGCATTGCACGAGCCTATCTGTTTACCTGCCTTTTATTCCTGTGTTCCAGCCTTGCTTTCAGCAATGAGCTGGAATTCCAGATGCATATCGTTGCAGATTCCATCGAGACAACTGATTCGTTTGACCTTCATCATGTTGACCTGGATAATGATCAGGATGTTGATGTTGTTGGTATTGATGTCGATTATCTTTCAACTACGTTGTTCTGGTTTGAAAACCTTGGAGAAATGATCTTCGAGTATCATGAAATCAGCGACACGCTTGAGGAAACGTCGGGAATTGATGTACACGACCTGGACGGAGATGGTGATTTGGACATTATCCTGTCCTTCCCGGAATCCGGAGTTGTGGGATGGATGGAACAAACGGATGGCGTATTTGAGTACCGCAGTATCGCCGTGGATATTGGATCTGTATCTGATATCGGCGTAGGTGATATGGACGTTGATGGACTTCCTGATATTGTTGCCTTACTGCCCTTTGAACTCACGTTGCTGGTTTTGTATCAGACAGAAGACGGTGAATGGACAAGCTATGACTTTTATGCAGATACAGGCGTGTTCCTGGGCAACTGCAAGACACTGCATATTTGTTCCTTAAATGATGATCTTTATCCTGATTTGCTCTTTTACCAGGAAGTCTATTATAGGACAGGGTGCCTGATAAACGAGGGATATGGTTGTTTCCAGTACACTTACATTGAAGACGGTGGCTGGGCCTGTTTACGGGACACAGAGCCTTTCAAGTTTGGTATAAACAGTGACACCAGCGGTTTCGCCTGCCTGTATGAGAATCGGTTGCTGATTTACGAGTATGTTGCTGACAGCTACGAACTTGTTTATACATCTGCTTATATCTGGTTCCACAGACTACTTGTTGGAGACATGGATCAGGATAATGATTCTGACATTCTGTTATGGAAATTTTCATCTGGCTCTTACAGAACAGCTTGGCTGGAACAAGTGCGCCCAGACAGTTTCCTCCTTCATTCTCCGGTTTTTCCTGATGAGAATGATGGGTACAGACAACGTGATGCTGCCCTGGCAGATTTTGATCAGGACGGTGATCTGGATATTTTCTGCTCACCCCTCCCGGAAGCTGATATCCCGCAATACCGTGTCATGGAACTTCAGGCTGTATATCATATTCCAACACCTGTTTCATTGTTGACTCCACCCGATGACGCACATATTACTGAGTATCCAGTCGTTTTTTCATGGACAAACAGTATTGATCTCGATCCCGGTGAAATACCGCGTTACATTTTGAGAATAATACCATCCGATTTCCCAGATACAATCTGCATTGAAGTCCCTGGGGAATCATCCATGATCCTGTCTGATGTTCCTGAGGACGAGGACTGTTCATGGGAGGTTCTTGCCATTGATGAAGAATCCGGTCTTTTCTCGCCCCCTCTGCAAACTTTTACCTTCCTGGCTGAAGTCCCGGAACCACCTGGTTCCTTCAATCTTTCAGAGCCTGTTCACAATTGTGAATTGTCTCCGGAAGAAGCTGAAGTTGTATTCTTCATCTGGGAAGAGAGTGATGATCCCGATCCCGGTACGACTGTTCATTACGGCCTAGTGATTGACGTATCCTGCGAAACCCCGCCTATCCAGGAAAGATGGAGTATTGATGAATATCCGCATCACATTCGTGCATTTCACCTGCTGGATTCACTTGATCTGGAAGAATGGAATGCGCCAGTTGAGGTGAACTGGTGGGTTTATGCAATCAGTGACTCTGATGTAGTCCTTTGCAATGAAGCATTCCAGTTCACCGTTGCGCCCAGTTCAACCATTGACAACATGGACACGCGTGATATTCCATCAGAATTTGCGCTCAACAGCGTCTGGCCGAATCCATTTAATGCCAGCGTCACCATTCAACTGGCTTTGCCGAACAACGGACCGGTTTCACTGGAGCTGTTCAATGTTCTTGGTGAACGTGTTGCTGAGATTCGAAAGATGACCTGGATGGAAGCGGGGGTTCACGATATAGACTTCAACGCATCCGCCTTATCCGGTGGGGTGTATTTCCTGCGTGCGCGTTTCAAGAATGAAAGGTATGTATATCAACGGGTTGTGCTGCTGAAATAGGATCAGCTCTCTTCGCGTATGCTATCCACTTCAATGTTGTAGCGTTTGATCTTTTCCTGCAGGTTCTTTCGTGCGATGCCCAGCACATCGGATGTCGCAGTCACATTCCCGCTGTGCTTGCGCAGCGCTTTTTCAATGAAATCCTTCTCGAAGCTGGCACGGGCATCTCGAAGCGACAGATCATCCTGTTGGGGTTCTGAGATATTCTGGAAATCTTCACGAAGATCACGCAATTCAATGCGTGGCCCGGGCGACATCACCACCGCGCCTTCGATCACATTTTCCAGCTCACGCACATTGCCCGGCCAGGGATACTGCTGAAAAGCCTTTACAACATAGGACGAGAACGACATATCCGGCCGGCCGATTTTATCACGGTATCGTTCAAGGAAGAACTGGGCCAGGCCGGGAATGTCTTCCTTGCGTTCACGTAAGGGCGGCAATTGCAGGTGAATGACACTCAGACGATAGTACAGGTCTTCACGGAAGTCACCTTCCTGCACCATCTTCTTCAGGTCACGATGGGTAGCTGCCACAAGGCGAATATCCACAGGCACTGGGGTATTGCCGCCGACTCGCTCGATCGTACGTTCCTGCAACACCCGTAGCAGCTTGGTCTGCACAACAGGCGATAGGTCACCAACTTCATCCAGGAAAAAAGTGCTTCCGCTGGCCTGTTCAAAACGACCGATTCGTTTGTTAATAGCGCCGGTGAAAGATCCCTTTTCATGCCCGAACAGTTCGCTTTCGATCAGGGTTTCCGGCAGCGCAGCGCAGTTAACCGCCACAATCGGCTGGTCGCCACGTGGGCTGAAGTGATGAATTGTTTTCGCCAGCAGTTCTTTCCCGGTGCCAGATTCACCTGTGATCAACACGGTTGAAGGCGCTTGAGCAACACGTTCAATGGCAGTATTGAAAATGGATGTCATCTGGGCGTTGCGGGACATATACTGGGAAAACGGCAGTTTCCTGGCGAACGGCGCCTTTTCCCCGGCCTCATCAATCTCTTCACCGGAAGCGACCTGTAGCACTTTATCCGCCAGATCATCCGAGTTGTCATCCTTCCGTGCGAATACCTTTACCCCCATCCTTGCCAGGTTGAAGGCATCATCCATGGTTCCGTAACGGGTAAACACGACAATGGGAAACGAAGGGTATTCCTGCAGGAGGGTCTGCACGATTTCCTTGCCCCCCAACTGGGGCAGGACCAGCTCAGTGACCAGGGCGTCATATTCTCCGGATAAAGCTTTCTCCAGCGCATCCTCGCCATTCTCGGCCAGATGTACGAAGGCGCCACCCTGTTCAAGCCCTGCTACGAGCGCTGACAGGTCATCCGCGTGATCATCGGCTATCAGGATGCGAAGGTTCTGCATGAAGTTGCCCCGGCAATTCCGTGGAAAGGCTGCACACAGTCCGGATATACTGCGTTTTCAATGTTTTCATCGCATTATACTGTCTGAGCTTTAATATGACAACTTGAAAACTGGATCCGGGGCAATAGCGAACTGTGTCAATTAATAATTCATAAACGCTTCTTTGGTGCGTTTGATAATCTCGTACCAGCGCTCACGGCTTTCTTCGTCCGGAAGTTTGTCCACCTTTTCCTTGACACGATTCATCGTAGTCATGGCCGTACCATAGTTCCCCATGGCATAATACGACCAGGCAATTCTGAACGGAATCAGGGGATCATCGGTACGCTTTCGTTCCAGCGCAAAATAAATATCCACAGCGTCAGCCTGAGCGCCGGCCGCTTCAAGGGCAAAGGCATAATGGAAACGCGCATCCAGGTTGGTGGAATCTCGTTTAACCGCTTCACGTAAGACCAGCACAGCCTGCCGGAATTTTCCGATCTGGTTAAAGCGTGCGCCAACAACCGCCAGTTGCTCCGGGGTAACATCATCAAAGCCGCCATCAGTCGTCAGCGAATCCGGGAGAAGGCTGGATAATTCTTCCTGTTCACGCGCTTTGTTCAGTTCATCGCGTGTGATCCCGGCCGCGGCATATTCCTGGTCCGCGAGATCCTTCACCCCCCAGGCATCGTAAACCTGCGCAAGCTGAATATGAGGTTCGATCCATGTCGGATCGTACGCGATAGCGGCTGTGAAGAGCAGGCTGGCATTGGCCATGTCGCCCTGCGCGAAGGATACGGACGCCCAGTTGAAATAGTCCATTCTGGGCGAACGCAACTCTTTCATGGTGGGCCAGGGAATATTGCATACCATCAACATGGCCAGCACACCAATCATGGCCCACTGGGCACGCTCGATTTCATGGTTCTTCAGCCGGGCATAGGTTCGGGTCAGCGTACCGGCGCCATAGGCAAACAGCACCCCAATGACCGGATAACGATATTCACCGGCAACGAAGAACAGCAGCGCCACAAGCAGGTAACCAACCAGAAGCGCGACAGCAAAATCCCAGCCCTCTTCTTTCCTCGCCAGAAAAAGGCCGACCAGTCCCAGCGGAGCCAGAATGCCGAAGTTGAAGAAGCCGAGCGCACGTAAAACACCGGAGTATTCCTGCACACCATAATAACTCACATTGTTGGGCGCTTCGATCCGGTTCAGGAAATAGGCCAGCTTCAGTCCTTCCAGTTTCAGCCAGCTTACCGGGTGCTTGGCTACAAATCCCAGCCCCTGCTTCAACCAGTAATTTGACGCCTCCGACACACTCAACGATTCACCCAGCCGATTCTGGGCTTCCTGCCGGTAGTCGGCCGCCTCAAATGCCGGTTCCGCGCTGGACAGGAAGGGCGGTTCCTTGTATAACCCTATCGCTTCTTCATGATTGCCGATATAGAAGTTCACCCCGGCCGAGTTGGTGGTGATATACCATTCGCCGCCGTGGAGATAGTTGCGCAGTAACGCCGGGAAAATGACGATGACTGTGCTCGCAATCAGGATACCCAACTGTTCAACGCCGTAACTCTTCCACTTTCTGACCAGAATAAACCCGAACACAACGAGAAGGATCAACGCGGATGGCCTGGCCAGCGCAGAGAGCCCGATTGCCAACCCGGCGAACACGATTGGCCAGCGACGCCCGTTCTCCAGGAACAGGTCTATAAAGGTTAGGGCGATCATGGTCAGGAACAGGATTAATGTTGCGGACAGGAGGATATTGTCATAGTAGATCGATGGACCGTATAACGCATACAGCAATCCGGCTATTACTCCTGCCGCAGGCCCGAAACGACGAGTTGCATATCGGCCGATAAGCCCCAGTGTTGCCAGGGAAAGCAGCAGTTGCAGCAACATGGTTGTGTTAATGCCGGAAGGATAAACCTGGAACCACAAGGTTTGCAGGGCGTTCAGCTTTAATGCCAATGCTATAAACACCGGGTACAGGGGACTCATGAAGAATACCGTGTTCCCCAAACCGTTCGGAGTGCGAATATAACGATTGCTTCGGAAAATATACTTGTACCTGGCTTCCAGCAGTCCCCTGTTGGCGCGATGCAACTCCCGTCCGGAGGGGTGGCCTGCCGCAAGCTGTTTGATCGCGATAGGAATATCGACCCCGGCAAACCGCTCTTCATCATAAAAGTGATCATCCGTCAGCAGCCGGTTCATTTCATCAACCAGCGCCTTGTGCAGCATGGGAGTCGCTTTGGAACGTCCGCCATGAACCTCGAGCATCTGCTTTGTCTGGGGTTGCAGATTTTCGAAGATATACTGCCCCACCGGATCACCCGGGTCTTGCAGTTTCGTTGCCAGACCGGAAGGATCACGCAGGTCATGCAGCTCAAACACCAGCACACCGGCGATCTGCTGAGCCCACTGGTAATAGTACTTGGAGTCGATGATCAGGATGTTTCCGGGAGGTGACGTCAGCACAAACCCCTGATGGATCAGCCGGAGAGTGAGAAACAGAACAACCACTACGGTCCACAGAGCTGTGTATAGAACCGTACGTGTTGAACCTGTCATAGTTGCGCGCTTCACATGAATCTCCAGGTTGTCGCGGGGATGCGCACCCCGAAGATGTGGGGCGTTCCTCCAACCGGACCCCTTCCGCCCGGCCTCTCAACCTGTCCAATATAGGCTCTTGATTCGTTAAACCCAAATGTAACTGTGAGACTCTTTCAATACTGCCAGTGGACCGATCCAGAAAAACAGACGAACAATACACTCTATCTCTACACAGCCCATCTCCAATCCCGACTCCAATCCCGACCATCTCCAATCCCGACTTGCTTAATGCCCGCATCACAGGATGACGACTCACACGTGTTGTCAGCATTTTGAGAGATTCATGTTTCAACACCGGCAAATCGGGCCATGCACTCTTTTGCAATACTGTTCGAAACGTACAGGGCCACCCGACTTATATATGGAAGAAAATGAGGTACTTATATCAAAGCACTACTTGGGGTACTCGATGCACAAATCATATAACATGGCGAGAGAGAACTACCTCCACTCCAGCCTCTTGCATATTTGTTCGGTATCCCTCATCTTAATAATTCTGTGGTTACATTTTTACCATTCACTTGCATAGATAGAAGGAGATATACCATGCCGGCTCCGGTAGAACTATTACAGGAACGATTTTCCCGCGTCCGTGACGCGCTCAAGGAACAGAAGAACGGCGCCCCGATGCTGGTTACTGATCCGTCCAATGTGGGATGGCTTACAGGAATAGCTCCGGATTTTCAGAAAGACGCTCATGTTATCGTCGGTCAGGAGAAAAGCTGGTTTATCACCGATGGTCGTTACGAGAACCGTATCCCGGAAATCCCCGGCGTGGAACCGTTCATCTGGGCGGCAAAGCACCCGCATCGTTATCCGGACCTGAAGGAACTGGTCGGTGGCGCGGAGATGCTGGTCCTCGATACACGTGGTATGGCGCTCGATATTTACCAGGTACTGCCCCAGATGCTGGATGTGAAAGCATTGGATGTACCGCCGGGATTTATTGACCGTCTGCGCATGATCAAGGGCGACCTGGAGCTAACCCTGATCCGTGAAGCGGTGGATATCGCGATCCGTCAGTTCCGTTACATGGTTGACGAATGGCTGCCGCAGAACTGGGATACAGCTACGGACCTGGGCTTCCGTGATCGTCTCGAAGAATACGGCACCGAACTGGGCGGCGAAGGCGTGTCCTTTGACTCCCTGGTAGCCACGGATGGTGATGCGGATACACCGCACCCGGACATGACCCATGAACCACGTTTGCTGAAGAATCGCAAAGTCATGCTGGTGGACTGGGGTATCACGTATAAGGGCGTATGCACCGACATGACTCGTATGGTTGTGATGACTGACGAGCTGCCGCCGCTGGTGCAGGGCATGAAGATGCTACAGGAAAGCTGGATGCAGGCGGTAATCGAAGAGATCAAGCCCGGATTCCCGTCCAACCTGGCCGGTCAAGCGTATGTCGATGGCTTGCGTGCGGCCGGGATTGAAAAGCCGTTCCACGGCGCTGGTCATGGCACCGGCGGCGCGTATGTGCATGAGCTGCCGCGTCTGACACCATTACCGGAAGGCGCGGATGATTTCGGTATCCCGTTCAGCCAGGGCATCACCTTGGAAGCCGGTATGATTGTCACCTCTGAGCCGGGAATGTATGAAAAGGGCGAAGGCGCTTACCGGACTGAAAATATGGTCCTGGTGACCAGGGACGGTCGCGAGATTCTGGACGAGGCGCTTTCTCTGGACCCGTTCTTTGTAAAACCTTAGTATTTCCTCAATAGCACCACTGTGAATACCCGGCTTCGGCCGGGTATTTCTTTAGTGGACGGTCAACAATTACGCACTTTTTACTCTCAAGTTTCGCAGTATTGCCTTAGTCGTGATTGGTTTTCTCCTGTTGGTGGTGTATATTTGATATAGAAAAACAAGTATTGATGGTTGAATGCCCTATTCACTCGAGTTAGAGCAAGTAAAAACAATTGCTTAACTTGACTTACATACATTCTGAGATATTGCAACCCTCATAAAACCACTGATTTGTGTAATTTCCTTCACTATCTGGCTTTATAGAATTGAATCAACCTTAGGACTTATTTGACCGGTAGGTGCAAGTTGACTCATTCGGCAAGTGTCTTCTTGTGAGGAGGCGGAAGCATTTGCAGCGCCGGCATCAGGCCGGATACGAATAGGAGGAGTTATGTCGGACCAGAAACTTTACTTTGCGACACAGGAACAGATTGACAAACTGCGTGCTGCAGCACAAGATTTTATAAACGGGTCACAGGATCCACAGGATTTCCTTGAAGACTTGAAGAAAGTAATGCCAATAGATCGAGTAGATCAGGAAACGAGTTTGCGTTCCCGAGTGGAAGGTTTCTTCATCGTATCCGATTTGCTGTTTGAACGTGCGATGGATGAAGGTGTTGCCCAGCTTGGCGAGGCCTGGACACGTCAGTCGGTGATCAAAGCGGCCCAGTTACGTCCCTTCAGCTATTATCACTGGAAAACCGGGTCACGTGAACCCGCGGACAATGTGGTGAGCCGTAAAGATTACCTGAATGATCCCATGACCGCTATTGAAAAACTCTATGATGATATTGCCGGGTTGGGTAAACTGATCCGTGAACAGAAAAACAATCCGGCGCCTGAAGACGCCAGACAATAGATTTTCCCAGTTGCTATCCATACCCTCGGCCACTGGTCGAGGGTTTTTTATTGACGAAAAACAGGGACTGACCCGAAGTGGTCTATCCCGTTTTTTAAAGTTCCGTCAGGTCTTGACGTGATGCAGATTTCGAGATCTTTCAGCATCCTCAGGTGTATGACAAGTATTTTGCCTGCTATCTCCATGGATATTCGCTCTGCATCACGTTGTGACCTGACGGTAAAAGGGATCAGCGGCTGGTGGCAGGTCACAACGCGACCGGTAGTCGCGATTCGTGATTTGATTGGCATCTTTGGTTGCCATGGAAAACCTCTCAGGGAGAATTCATAACGGCCGCGTCAAGACCTGCCACAACTTGGATTTTAGCGGCTTTTCCCATTTTCCGGAGCAGTCTGCGAGCCGAGCCTGTTTGCTTTCAGCTTTTGCGAATGGACTCTGGATACATTATCATCCGAACGGGCTGGTTTGACCGGGTGGGTCCCCTTCGAACGCAGCCGTAACCCGGGATGAACATGAGTATAACCTATCGTTTACGTCCGACACACATGCGGATTGACCTTGATGCCCTGACGCACAATGTTGCGGAAGTGCGTAAGCACACGGGCAACGCCAAGATTATGGCGATTATGAAGGCAGACGCTTACGGACACGGGTTGGTGCCCGCAGCCCGAAAATTCGCGGACCTGGGTGTCGACTTTTTCGGCGTCGCTTTCCTGGAAGAGGGGATCAAACTGCGTCAGGCCGGGATCGAAGCGCCGATCCTTGTCCTCGGCGGACTGGTTGGTTACCAGGTGAAGCACTTCCTTGATTATCACCTGGACATGACGGCTTCCAGCTTGTATAAAGCACAGCAGATTTCTGAAGAAGCGCAACGGATGAACCGTATTGCACGTGTGCATCTGAAGGTGGACACCGGCATGAACCGTATCGGTGTACGTGTGCAGAACGCCGTAGCGTACGCGTTGGGTGTGGCAAAGATGCCAAACATGGACCTTGTCGGCATTTTCAGCCATTTTGTACGTGCCCAGGGGCCGGATGTCGAGCTGGCCATGCGTCAACATGAAATGTTCCAGGAAGTTCTGGACAACCTGAAGCGACAAGGGCTGGAAGTGCCGCTGGCGCATCTTGCGAACAGCTCTTCACTGTATAACCTGAAAAATGTCACCTATGACATGGTAAGACCGGGACTTACCTTATATGGCTACGGTCCCGGGCCACACCTGGACGGGAAATGGGATTTGAAGCCCGCGCTGAGCGTACAGACGGAAGTAGTATTCTTCAAAGGTATCCGTAAGGGCATGGGCGTCGGCTACATGCATAGTTGGAGCGCACCGCGTGACGGCTGGCTGGCAACGCTTCCGGTAGGCTACGGTGATGGATACCCGCGAATTTTATCCAATCGTGCCGATGTGCTGATCGGGGGGAAACGATACCCGGTCGTCGGGAATATCAGCATGGATCAGCTCATGGTCTGGCTGGGTGAAGACCAGCATTCGGTGGGCGCGGAAGCAGTCCTGATCGGACGACAGGAAGAAGAACGAATTGGAGCGTGGGAGCTTGCAGGCCACGCTCAGACCATTGCATACGAGATATTATGCGGCTGGACGACACGAGTGCCGCGGATTTACGAGGGACACGGATGGAAACCCTACAGCAGTTGATCGAAACACGCAAGGCCAAGTTACAGAAGTTTGTCGAGGCCGGCGTTGAGCCATATCCGTACGAATTTGATCGTACCCACACTGTCGCACAGATGCTGGAAGAGTTCGACGAACTCCAGGAAAAAGAGATTGTGGTTCGCATGGCGGGACGTGTTGTCGCCAAGCGTGTCATGGGCAAAGCCTCCTTCGCACATTTCCTGGACGATACCGGAAGAGTCCAGTTTTACATCAAGCGTGACGATGTCGGCGAAGAGCCCTATGCCCTGTACAAAAGCTCGGTAGACCTGGGTGACTGGCTGGGACTGGTGGGGAAGGTTATGGTCACCAAAACCGGCGAGAAATCTCTGCATGTTCAGGAATACACCCTGCTGGCCAAGAATATCCGTCCGCTACCCGTAGTAAAGGAAGATGCGGAAACCGGGGAACGTCACCATGAGTTTTCCGATCCCGATGAACGCTACCGTAACCGTGCGCTGGACCTCATCGTCAACCCGGAAGTGCGTGACTCTTTCCGTACACGCGCGATGATCATCTCGAACATGCGCCGCATCCTGGACGAGCAGGGTTTCCTTGAAGTAGAAACTCCCGTTCTCCAGCCCCTGTACGGTGGCGGCACCGCGCGTCCGTTCGAAACCCACCACAACCAGCTCAAAAAGAAGCTGTACCTGCGCATCGCAGACGAGCTGTACCTGAAGCGGCTGATCGTGGGCGGACTGGATCGTGTCTACGAAATCTCCAAGGATTTCCGTAATGAAGGCGTGGACCGGACGCACAATCCCGAGTTCACCATGATGGAATGTTACATCGCCTTCAAGGATTATACGTATCACATGGAGCTGGTCGAAAAGATCGTCGCGGATACGGTGATGAAGATTCACGGCAGCTACCAGGCGCCGTTTAACGGCGAGGTGCTGGATTACACTCCGCCCTGGCCGCGAGTGAACTTCTTCGACGCCCTCAAGGAAATAACCGGTGAGGATCTGCTGGGCGCTGACCTGGAGAAGGTGCGTGAGGTCGCCAAAAAGAATAACATCATGATTGATCCCAAGTACGCTTTAGGCAAGGCGTTGGATGAACTGGCCGGGGAACTGGTCGAGCCTACCTTCAAACGCGCGACCTTCATGATCGATTACCCGGTTGAGTTGAGTCCGTTGGCGAAACGGCACCGTGATGACAAACGGCTGGTGGAACGCTTTGAAGCTTTTGCCGGAGGGATGGAACTGGCCAACAGTTTCAGCGAGTTGACCGATCCTCAGGATCAGCGCGAACGGTTCGAAGCACAGGCGAAAGCACGTATGGCGGGCGATGATGAAGCCATGCAGCTCGACGAGGATTTCCTTGGCGTGCTGGAGTTGGGTATGCCCCCCACGGCCGGCCTGGGGATGGGTGTGGATCGTTTGGTCATGCTGATGACCGACCGCAGCTCGATCCGTGACGTACTCCTGTTCCCGTTGCTCCGTGACAGGGACGAAGCTCCGAGCGAAGAATAGGACTCACAAGCTGAATTTAAAGGATGAACAGGATAAAAAGGGGTTCCTCACAAGAATTTGTGCATCCGGGCAAAGTTGTGGCAGGTCTTGACGCGACTTTCCGTTTTCGGCTTTCGCTATGTTTTCCTGAATGCACGATGATTCTGAAACCACCTCTCACCCTGTTATTGTCGCGTTGTGACCTGCCACCGGTATCGGTACTCTCACTGCCGTCAGGACATAACATGATGCCTGATGATGATCTATCATGTGAAATAGCAGGTGTGAAGTCGGACAGATGTCTGAAATTACGGAGAAGAACAAGAAAAGGCATCATGTCAAGACCTGACGAAACGTGCTCGTCGATAATATGCAAAAATTCTTGTGAGCAGCCTAAAAAGGATATTCAGGATACAACTGCATTTTATGAAGGACTACAGTTTATAACAGTGATATGCAACGATTTGTGATAGTAGTGTTCTACGATTTCTGATTGTAGTATTCTATGATTTCTGATTGTAGTATTCTACGATTTCTGATTGTAGTATTCTACGATTTCTGATTGTAGTATTCTACGATTTCTGCGAAGAAGATTGATTCCCTGTTGGCCCCGCCGGCTTGTCCGGCGGTGGTCTATTTTAATTTATTTGAAGAGCTTCACCTTCAGTTGTGTAGCGATTCCCAATATTAATCTGCCATATGGTTATGTTCTATATCAGTGAAAGATCTACTATATGGGGAGAAAGAATATGGAAAAAGGGGACTGCCTCCTTTCCCTGGGGTAAAGCCTTCCCGCTGTGAGCATGGACCGGGAAAGGTGGCTGTACCTTTTTTCTTGGGAGCAAGCAGGAATTACGCGGAAAAGGGGACAGTTTCCTTTTCCATGAATAGTTCAGAAATATGCTGCATTAGCACGAGGAAAAGGATCCCGTCCCCTTTTCCCGGCAATCTTCATTATGACGGAATTGAATCGAGAGCAGATTGTCTTTATTCTCTATTTCCTTTGATCAATGAATAACAGACCGCGAAAGATCAGTCCCAGTTTTTCTTTTAATAACTTTTCAACTTTGTAACTTTATAACTTTCCAACTCCAAAGAGAGAGAGGTTCACCATGACAGATCAGGTAAACCCGACAGATTTCGAGTTCTGGGATGATTACCAGCATGTGAAGCGTGAAGTGCTGATGCTTCGGGATACAGAGAAGCGTTTGCTGGGTGTACAGGCACGTTACAACGCTTGGCGTGACTATGACGAAGATTTTGTCGCGGTGATGGATAAGGATGGCCGTTTCCTCGATGTCAATCCTCGTGGCTTAGCCTTATTGGGGCTATCAGAGAAAGAGATCATCGAGAAGAAAGCTGAAGAGGTTTTCCCTTATCACAAAAAGGCTGGCACAATATCGGGGCAGGCGGTTTCCGCGATTCGTTCCAACAGCGAGGTTCCGTTCACCTGGGAAGCCCCGCAAAAGAACGGCCCGACACGTTTGTTCCGTGCCAAGGCGGCTCCTATTGCAAGACGTACCGGGAAACCGATACAGGCTGTGGTCATCGCACGTGATCTGACCAACTGGATGTCCATACGTAGCGAGGTCGAAGCGTTACAGAAGACCATGACCGGACTTCTGGAGCTGATCGACGCGAAAATCAAGGAACCCTGATCCGGTTGGAGCATGGGACAAGTGGACCTGGACGGATGTCACGGGTATACGTTGGATACGGCGCAGGCATTGCCTATCTTTTCAGATGATCTAACTAACCAGGGAAAACGTAGTGAGCAGGTACGGCGGAGGATATGGCGGGGGATTTGGCGGCATGGGGACAGTCGTCCGCAATCTCATTATTGCGAATGTCGCCGTATTCCTTACCCAGATGCTGCTGGAACGTGGTACCGGAAGCTGGGCGCTGACCTTTGGCCTGGTGCCGGCTTTGTTCTGGAAAGGCTGGATATTCCAGGCTGTCACCTACATGTTCCTGCATTCCCAGTCGAATTTCTTCCACCTGTTTTTCAACATGTTCGCGTTGTGGATGTTCGGACGTACCCTGGAAGCGTACTGGGGTTCACGAAAGTTCCTGACGTATTATTTCGTTTGCGGTATCGGTGCAGGCTTCACCAACGCTCTGGTTACACCGTTCAGCCCGATCCCGATTGTGGGTGCGTCCGGTGCGATTTTCGGCCTGCTCCTGGCGTTCGGCATGAGTTTCCCCAACCAGATGATAATGCTGCTTTTCCCGCCCATCCCGATGAAGGCGAAGTATTTTGTAATCATCTTCGGCGCAATTGAGCTTTTCATGGCCATGAGCGGCTCGAACCGTGGCGTGGCCCATTTCGCCCACCTTGGCGGCATGTTGTTCGGGTTCCTCTACCTGAAAAAAGATCTCTGGTGGTACAAATTCCGTCGCTGGAATGACATGCAGAAAACAAAGAAGAAAATGAAAGTTGTCTGGGACCGGGATAAGGAAAAAGAGAAGCTGCAGAAAGAGATTGACGACCTGCTCGATAAAATTAACCGGATCGGGATCGATAAACTGTCCAGCGAAGAAATCAAGAGATTGAAACAGGCCAGCGCGAAGCTGAAAGAATGGGAAAACATGCAGTAGGGTTGTGCGATCCCTTCGGGATCGAAGGGGGGTATCTTCCATTTTTCCAGGGGCTTACGCCACCGCGCTATTCAAGTTAAACCCCTTCGGGGAATGTATAATAGTCACCCTTTCTAATCCCTTCAAGCCACCCTTCTTGTTCCCTTCAAGTCAACTGTCAAATACTCCTTCAGTGTTCAAACATAAGCCAAATTGAAGGCTCCCTGTTATTGCAGTACAGCCTTGGAATCTTTCAAGTGCTCCTTCTATAACTCATTCGAGGTACAGACAATAGCCAGTTAAAGGTTCCTCAAATTGCTGTATATCCTTGGCATCCTTTCCTATCCTGTTCATCCTGTGAATCCGGCAATTTATCTCTGGCATCCTTACACCATCCTGTTCATCCTGTGAATCCAAGAGTTATCCCTGCAGAAGCTTACGACCTGAACACATACCCCACACCGTATTGCGACTGGATGAAGCGTGGATGTTTGGGATCGTCCTCGAAATAACGTCGCAGGTTCAGGATAATATTGTCCACAGTCCTCGTGGAAGGATACGCATCATAACCCCAGACCTTGTCCAGGATATCGTCACGTGACAGCACCTTGCCCTGGTTTTCATACAGAGTCTTCAGCACCATGTTTTCTTTCTGGGTCAGGTCAATTTCGCCTGCAGGGGTCCAGGCATGATACGCAGTGAAATCCACCTTGTTGTTGCCGAATGTGACCGTGTTACCCGTATCGGGCGCGGCCATATACCATGATTGCCGTCGCAGCATGGCGCGGATACGTGTCAACAATTCCACGAACTCGAACGGCTTGGTGATGTAATCATCTCCCCCCAGCTCGAGGCCTTTGATACGGTCATCGGTCATGCTACGTGCGGTGACATAAAGGATCGGCACACGGCTGCCGCTTTTCCGCACACGTTCGCATACCTCAAAACCACTCATCCCGGGCAACATTACATCCAGCAGCACAAGGTCCGGGACGGTGTTGGTGATTGTTTCCAGCGCGTCGTTACCGTTATCCACGTGGACAACGTCAAAACCTTCACGTTGCAGGTTCAGTTTCAATCCCAACGCTATCGACTGGTCATCTTCCACGATCAGGATTGTTTCAGCCACGTAACGACTCCCTCAGCAATGGCAGTGTAACGATAAACTCCGCACCCATCCCCGGCCCCTCGCTTTGCCCATCAATGGCGCCCTTGAAACTGTGAACAATCTCACGCACCAGATACAGACCAAGCCCAATACCTTCTGTGCTGCGTGTATCCTCATTGCCCACACGATAGAACCGATTGAAGATAACCCGGTGTTCGCTCCTGGAAAAGCCTGTCCCCATATCCTTGACAGACAGTTTTGCGTGCTTCTCTTCTGCCTTGAGAGCAACCTGGATCTTCTGCCCTGTCTTGCTGTATTTCAGGGCGTTTTCCAGGAGATTAATGACGACAATTTCCCAGAATTCGGGCGTAATCCGGGCAAAACACCCCTCTGCTTTCGAGTACTGAATATCGGCCGCACGTTCCGCAGGCAAGCGTTGCAGGTATTGCTGAACCACCCTGGTAGTAACCGCACACAAATCCGTATTCCCGGATAGATCCCTGGGTTTGTTATACGTGAGCGAACGTGCAAGAAGCAACCGTTCGATAAGTTGATGCAGGCGATCAAGATTTTGATGTATCGCTTCATTCACTTCAACCGTCTGCGCTTCCTGCAAATCCGCATGCTCAAGGTTTTCGTGCAGCAGTTTGATCGCAGTCACCGGCGTTTTTAATTCATGGGTAATGGCGGCAAGGAAGTTTGCCTGTTGACGTTCCACCAGAATTTCACGTCTCAAAGTCCAGTACATGTACCCGATACCGAGAAGCACGATCAGGGAGAAAAAGCCGCCCTCGTAGGCAAACATCCGGACAGCCTTGCGGGTCTCCTCCATCAACCGTGTATGCGCCTCGGGACGAACGACAACGTGACCGTCCGACGACAGCGCCAGGTCGGGATAGGTGCTGTTCAACCAAAAGGAAGCTGCTTCCGGATTGCCACGGTAGTGAACGTCAATGAAACGCGAGGTGAGTTCGATCTGCTGGTCCCACAGTTCGTGCTGGGCAAGCGTCAGACGTTTATCCACACGTATTTGGAAAATCACCCACCAGGCCACCTGGGCAATCAGGAATACAGCCAGCAGGAGCAACAGCGCACTGCGGCTGCGTTTTAAGAGGTCTGTCAGTCTGTTGAGCTTCATCATGCTTACAGTGTTGGCTTTAACGGGACTATCGATATCAACAAGCTGTCGTGGTATCACCATGAATGTCATTTGTTCAACAACGGTACTTCAAGGACAAGTTAGGCGTTTCAAACTGGGAAGTGAACGCCTGATTGACATTTAAAGGAGCCGTTTCAACTGGTAGATCGGAAATTCTGTAAGGGGAAGGACTGCTGCGAGGGGAAAACCGGATTTGGGAGCCTGAAGGTTCCGGTTCGTTGTTCCAGGGAAAAGTAGTATATTACCCCCCGCAGCAGTGAACAACTTTGTCGATGATATAGTAGATGATTCTCAAGCGGGAAATGTCACGTAAATGTTTGCAGCGAGCCGATGGAGCACACTTTTAGTCTCCGGTCCTACTGATTTATCGGCAAAAGGAAAACCTCTTGCTTCCTCTTCCTGAAGGGGTATACATTACACTCTCTGGAACACATAAAACTCAGGATTGACGCGTGTTCGCAGAGTGTTAGCACACCGTTCCCGTCGTAGTAAGGGAGGGAACGTACCAACGACGACAACAAAGACAGTAAACAGCTACATGGGGGGAGGCCCCTCAACCAAGTTCAAAGGAGGCTAAGTATGGCCAGGAATATTACCATTGCGGCAGCAGTGATCTTAATGCTCGCCCTTGCCATTCCAGCGCAGGGACCGACATTTGAAAAGATCAACGGTCGTGCAACTGATATCGGCTGCGGCGCTGATGGTAGCGTGTGGATCGTCGGTTCAGCGGAAAAATACGGGATTTTCAAGTTTAATCCTTCCACAGCCGGCTGGGATCAGATCCTGGGTAAAGGCAAGCGGATTGACGTTGATGCCAACGGCAACCCCTGGATCGCTGACCAGGATATGGCCATCTGGCGTTTCCGTACAGACGAAGGTCTGGGCGGCAAGCTGGTCGAAGTACCGGGTCGTGCATCAGATATCGGCATTGGCGCTGATGGCAGCGTCTGGATCGTTGGATCCCCGGACAAGAATTACGGCGTGTTCCGTTGGAACAACTCCATCAACGGCTGGGATCAGGCGCTCGGCAATGGCCGCCGGATCTCCGTTGACCCGAATGGCAACCCCTGGATCGCCGCAGAAGACGGCACCATCAACAAGTGGGTTCCCACCAAGGGCCTGAGCGGTGGTTTCGAAACCGTTAATGGTCGAGCGAAGGATATCGGCGTTGGCGCCGACGGCAGCGTATGGATCATCGGTTTCAAGGAAGCGGACAAGGGCTTCAACGTCTACAAACTCGTAGGCGATAGCTGGGAACAGGTCGTTGGCGCTGGTGTTCTGATCGACGTCGATGCCAATGGCAACCCCTGGATTGCTAACAGCGACATGAGCATCTACCGCCTGAAGTAGTCCGATGTTTACAGAGTATCACAAGGGCCACTCCGCTTGGGGTGGCCCTTTTTAACAAACCTCCGGGAACACACCATGATTACCCCACCGGAAAACGCGCATCGTACCCAATTCACCGTGCGTGGCTACGAGATCGGGAAAGAAAGCCGGATAACCCCAGGCGCTTTTGTGCTTTTGTTGCTGGAAGCGGCCGGTCAGCACGCCTTCAAGCTGGGCATGTCCCTTGAGACCCTGCATGAACAGAACATCGCATGGGTGTTGAACCGTATCCGTGTCAGGTTCAGCGCCTGGCCAAAGGTGCGTGAGGAGATCAAGGTCACAACCTGGCCTTCCGGGGTGGATCGGATGGGCGCTTATCGTGACTACCTGGTACACGCGAATGGCCAGATTATCGCGTGGGGCACCTCATCATGGGCAATCATTGATTCTACCACACGCAAGGCTGTCCCCATGCCGGACAATGTCCGGAACCTGCATCCGAATACTCCAGTACGGGCGTTGACCTACGCGGAACGTATTGTCCGTGGGTTGAAACAGGCCGAGCATGAAGTGAAGTTCCGGGTACGTGAAGAGGATCTGGACACCAATCATCACCTGAACAGCGTCCACTATGTCAACTGGGCGATGGAGGCGATTCCGGGCGACGTTCGTGAGGGGAAATGCTTACGTGACCTGGATATCCTGTTCCGCGCGGAAGCCTTATACCATGACACTGTGACCTCAAAAACAGCGCTTGAGTCCTCAGAGCAGAAACAGGTATGGCGGCATCTACTTATACGAGAAACGGACCAGCATGAACTGGCCCGTGTGGAATCGACTTGGGAATAGAAGTTGAAGTTTATAGTGCTTCGTTGATTCGTGTAATCAAGAAATTCTCATGCCTGACTATGGATGTGTAGAGCAAATTCGATAGACAATGGAAATTTCCGATGGAAAATGGGGACTGCCACGCTTTTCGCATGCAAAACATGTTGTAAACTGTTAACCATTTATTATTTAAACGCAAAGTTATTGATTTCTGAAAACCATGATGCGAAAAGGTGGCTGTCCCGGCATTTTCCTGCACGGAACAGCCTGTAGCAGCAGGCAGAAAACCTGGTACAGTTACCTTTTCGTCTTTACTGCTATGTCATTTCTACACTTGAAACATGAAAAGGTAACAGTCCCGTTTTTCGCCTGCTTGTCCCCGAGACTGGCAATCCTTACTCGATCTGACCGCCTCCGCTTTGAATGCTAACCTGCGCCGGATCGGTTTTAATCTCTTCGACTTCCATGCCGAAAATCGCCCGCCACAAATTCAGGATATCCTCCAGAATCAGGTAAAGCGAGGGAATCAGCACCAGGGTAATGGCCGTGGAGAACAGCACACCAAATCCGAGGCTGATCGCCATGGGGATCAGGAATTGCGCTTGTATGGATGTCTCCAGGATGATCGGGATCAGACCGAAGAATGTGGTCAACGAAGTCATGATGATTGGACGGAACCGACGTCGTCCTGATTCGTGAACCGCCTCAACCACATCCATTCCATCAGCACGTCCACGATTAATGAAATCGATCATCACCAGCGAACTGTTCACGACAACCCCGGTCAACGCGACAATACCCCACATGGAAATCATGGTAATCGGATAGCCAAGCAACAGATGCCCAATGGCTGCGCCGATAACACCAAACGGGATCGCGCTCATCACGATCAACGGTTGGAAGAAGCTTCGGAATGGAATTGCCAGCAAAGCAAAGATCAGGAACAGGCCGAAACCTTCCGCGCGAAGAATGCTTTGCAGTGACTCTTTCTGATCCAGGCTCCGTCCCTCGAAACTGTAGGCCAACCCGGGATAATAAGACAGCAATTTCGGTAACATGGTTGATTCCAGGTCCGCCATGATATCGTCCACATTGGCAGTGCGTTTGTCCACCGAAGCTGTTACACTGACAACCCTGCGTCTGTCTGTTCGCTGGATGGTACTGTACCCGCGTCCTTCATCAATATAGGCGGCCTGCTTGAAGGGTATTTCTTCACCGGAAGCTGTACGGATGCGCATTTTTTCTATACTCATCAAGGTTCTGCGATCCTCTTCCGGGTAGCGCACCATTACTTTTACTTCGTTTTCACCACGCTGGATTCGTGCAACTTCCGACCCGTAAAACGCGCCACGCACCTGCTGAGCCAGGCTGGCTTCCGTAATGCCAAGCGAAGCTGCTTCGGGACGAAGCTTCAGTTTCAGCTCACGCTTGCCTTCGGTGTAACTGTCATCCACTTCCTGCATGCCGGCATATTCGGACAGCATGGATTTCAGTCGTTCGGAAGCAGCCAGTAACACGTCAAAATCCGTATGACTTAGCTGTACTTCCATGTCCGCGCTTGAGTTGATCAAATCGCTACGGAATTGCAGACGTTCGACACCGGGCACATCACCAACGGCTTCTCGCCACTTGGATGCCAGTACAGGTGAGCTGATTGTGCGAACATCCGGGTCGGTCAACAGCAGGCGAATCTGGGCCAGGTTCGACGATGTCGTATTTGATCCACCACGATGACCACCACCACTGAAACTCTGCCCGACAATGGTAAAGACGTGTTCCAGGTTGGAAAGTCCATCGCCACGTTCTGCGTCCGACTTTGCCACCAGATCACGGCCAATTGCCTCAATTTCCTCTGCCAGCTTTTTTGTTTCCAGGAATGTTGTGCCCGGAGGCATTTCCAGGGTCACTACAACTTCATCCGCCTCGATGGAAGGCATGAAGCTGAACTTGATAAATCCACCGGCAAACATACCAAATGTGATCAGCATGACCGCAATGGCTATCGCCACAGTGATATACCGGTTACGGGTGCTCCATTTGAGTGAATCTACATAAGTCTTGTCGATTAACCAGCCAATGAATCCATCAAAACGCTTCCGCTGGTTTTCGATCTTGTCCCAGACCGGCGCTTTGCTGGTGATAGGCCAGCCATTCAGGTGGGCGGGAAGAATAAAAATGGACTCAACCAGTGAAATGATCAGCACGGTAATGATAATCACCGGCACAACGCCCAGGAACTTGCCGAAGAAACCACCGACAAACAGCAGGGGGGCAAAGGCTGCGATGGTTGTCAGCCCGGCAAAAACCACGGCCATGGACATTTCCCGAGTACCGTCAATGGAGGCCCGCAACAGGCTTTTGCCCATTCTTCGATGGACCAGCACATTTTCACCCACCACAATGGCATCATCAACCACGATACCCAGGATGATCAGGAAGGCGAACAGGCTCATCATGTTGATGGAAACATCCAGTGACGGCATAAACAGCATGGCGCCCAGGAACGATATGACAATACCCATTGCCACAAATACCGCAAGCCTGATTTCCAGGAACATGGAAAGGATGACAACGACGAGGATCAATCCCAGCATACCGTTGTTCAGCAGCAGGTCTATCCGGGATTGCAATACCTCGGAACTGTCATTATAGATTTCAAACTGTACAGTCGGTGGATAACGTCCTTCAATAGACGCAACGTAATCCTTGACCGTCTGCGATACTTCTTTGGGGGTTTGTTCGCCGACACGGAATACCTGAACCATGATGGATGGCTTGCCGTCAAACAGAACCTCCATGTCATTTTCTTCGAAACTGTCTTTGACGACACCGATATCTTTTAACAGGACTTCGCGTCCGTCCGGCATGGTAAAGACTTTCACCGAGTCGAATTCTGTCCCGGTGTAGCGTTTTTCGGTGATCCGGATAAGGACTTCACCGGATTCATCTTTGATCGTGCCACCGGCCATATCCAGGGAGGCCTGGCTTACGATGCTGGCCACTGTGGGCAAGGTCAAGCCATACTTACGCAGGTTGTCTTCGGGAATCTCAATGGAGATTTCGTATTCACGGGCGCCGGACAGCGTAACCTGCGTGATATTTTCTTTCGCCAGCAGGTCATCTTTCACCTGGTCCGCAATTTCACGCAACGACCGTTCCGGCACATCACCAAAGATGATGAGTGATAATACCTGTCGTGTAGGAATCACCTTGGAGATAACCGGACGCTCGGCCTCTTCCGGGAAGGTGCGAATACGATCGATCTGGGTTTTTACATCCTGCAACACCATATCCACATCACCGTTTTCAAGCACCTCAACAGTGATGGTTCCAACACTCTCGTTAGCTGAGCTGGTTACCTTTTTAACATCATCAACACCACTGATGGCAAGCTCAACCGGCCGTACCACCGCCTCTTCCACTTCTGCGGGTGTCGCCCCCGGATAGGCCACGGAAACTAACACCATATCCAGTTCGGTTTCAGGAAAAACTTCCTGCTTGATACTACTGCCGATGACGAGCCCGCCAATCACCAATACCAGCATCAGCATATTGGCCGCTACATGGTTTGAGGCCATGTATGCGATTGGGCCTTTATCTCTGTTCATTGCTCCTCCCCGTTATCCTGAATACGGAGCTTCATACCCGGCGCAGCGCCAGTGATGGAGGTTGTAACGACCATTTCACCGCCATTCACACCACTTTCGATCAATGCTTCATCGGGGGTCAGACGATACAGGCTTACATCACGGAATTCCAGAGTGCTGTCCGGCAAGGCAACCCAAACCTGGTTGTTTTCATGGATTACTGCACGTGGTAGCGGTACGGTATTCTCGATTTCGCGTCCTTCAATCTCAACACTGACAAAAGAGCCGACATCAAGCGAGGGACGATCTCCGCCTTTGGCAAAGAAAGGATTCTTGACCTGCACGACCAGCCTCGCCATACGTCCGACTTCATCAACAACACCGATCTTACGGTCAACTCGCCCATCCCAGGAGTACGTTTTGTTGCCTGTTTTGTAATCGACACGCGCATACGCGTTGGGAATCGGCACCCACAACAGGTCGGAAACCGGCATGGTTACTTCGATTTCAGCGATGCCAGTGTCGTACAGTGTGCCAACGACCGTAGCCGTGCTGACCAACTGCCCGACTGCGGCGCTTTCCGAACGAACCATACAGTTAAACGGAGCGGTCAGAACTGTGCGTTCCAGGTTCAGCTTCGCTTTGTCCAACGCTGCTTCAGCAGATTGCAGGGATGCTTCAGCCTGACGCAATTGCGGTTCATGCAGCACCAGTGGATCAGGCGAACTGGATGCATTGTCCTCGCTTTGTCCCTGCATGATTTCCCATTCGCGCTTGGCGATTTCCGCATTGGCGCGCGCCAGTATTTCCTGGTATTGGGCTTGTGCAACTGTGGCTTCGGCCTGACGTACCGCCAGCTCATAATCTTTTTTTTCTATCTGAACAAGCGTGTCGCCCTTGTGGAACCAGCCGCCCGCTTCGAAATTGGGATGCACCCATTCGATCTTGCCGGAAACCTGCGGAATCAGGGATATCTCGTAGCGTGGTTCTACAGTGCCGGTTCCTTCGATCAGGACATTCCGGCTCTGTTGGCTGACCTTGATAACATCCACCAATGCTCCGGCTGTATGCACTTCCTGCCGTTGAGGACGCTTGCGGGTCATGGCCAGGCCGATCATGGACATTGCGCCAAACAGAACGATAAACAGAGGTATTAACCGGCGTAACCATTTGCGTAGTTTGGGACTCATCTCTATCTCACCTCTTTCAATCCATCGACAGATGGTTTTCAATCACATCTTCCGTCCAGCCGCCGCCAAGCGCGGTAATCAGGCTGATACGGGCTTCCACCAATGCACGCTTGCCACTGATCAGGTTTCGCTCCGCTGTCAGGTAGCTGTTCTGCGCAACCACGACCGTCAGGTAGTTCGTCACCCCCTGCAGGTAATTATCCCTTGCCAGTCGCAGGGTTGCTTCTGCGGCGCGTGTCTGCGTTTCCAGATGCTGCACATATTCGAGCTGCTTCTTGCCCTGGATAAGCGCGTCCTCGACATCCTGGAATGCGCTAAGCGCGGCCAGACGATAGGCATCCACCGATGCCCGCCACACCGCGCTTGCTCGCTTGGAATTGGCGTATAACTGACCGCCCTGGAAAAGGGGTTGGGTTACACTGCCAACCGCTCGCCACAGGATATTGGTGGGATCAGTCGCTTCGTCAAAATCTTCACCTGTTCCGGTAAGTGTTCCGGTCAGACTGATCGAAGGAAACATGCTGGCTACTGCCGCAGCAGCTTCACGGTCCGCAGCTACCATGCTCTGGTATGCCGCCTGCACGTCCGGACGCCTTTTCAGCAATTCGCTGGGAATACCCGGTTGCGGAACCTCAATGGCTATCGGCAACTCGATATCAGCCGGTACGATTCCCGTCTCCGGGTAACGACCCAGCAATACAGACAGGGCATGCTCGGCGACAGCAAGGTTGGATTCCGTCTGGGCCAGTTGCGCCTTTGCACTGGACAGGGTTGACTGAGCCTGGTACACATCGGACGATGCCGACACACCACGTTCGTAGCGTTCCCTGATCAGGTTGCAATTATCCGTATAAGCCTGGACTGTTTTCTGCAGGAGTTGCTGATGCTGCTTCAGTTCCACTATCGTGTAATAACTGCGCGCAACATTGGCGGATGTAGTCAGTATTAGCGCCCGCAGATCTTCCCGGCCAGCCAGATAGGAAGCGTAGGCCGCTCCACGGTTGGCGTGCAGCTTTCCCCACAGATCAATCTCATAGGTCGCTGTCAGGCCGACACTTACAGTCGTTGTCGCGCCGCTCTGGCCTGTGGCGGGAGCGCTGTTATCTGACTCAAGGTAATCCGATTCAGTATAACTGCCGGAAGCAGAAATGCCGGGAAACCAGGTGGCGCGGGCTGATGTCAATGCTGCTTTGTATTGCATCAGACGTTGAGTGCTCTGGCTCAAGGTCAGGTTTTCACTGAACGCTTCATCCATCAGCTTGTTCAGGGTCGTATCCCCGAACGACGGCCACCATGCTTCATCCTGCCAGGCATGTATACTGTCCGCCATTAGAAATTCTGCTGGTGTTTCAAGCGGTTCAGGTTCCCTCACAGATCGCCACCCGGCACAGCCAGGGAATAAACCTGCTACTGCAAACAATAGCAGCAGGATGCCTGGTAGCCACGATCTACGGGTTCTGAAGTGGGCGTGTTTCACTTGTCACTTGTCTCCGGTTTCAGGTTTGCAATAATCTTTCCCATGACATGCACAAACTGTTCAACATCTTCCGGACTTACCCCCTTGATCGCTTCTTCGTTTACCTCTTGCAAGTGTTGCGTGACTTTGGGCAGCATTTCACGCCCTGCGGCCGTAATCTGGATCTTCTTTTTTCGCCGATCACTCGGATCAGGAACACGCTCCACCAGGCCATTCTTCTCGAGCGTATCAACATGACGCAACATCGAGGGATGAGCAATCCCAAAATGATGCGCCAGGTCAACCAGGCATTCCGGCCCATGCACTGAAAGGAAAATCAGGGCAAATGATTCACCCTTGTTCAGCCCAAGCTCACTCATACGCTCAGTGACCTGGTTCCTGAAAGCCATGTGCATGAGAAACGCCGTGTGCCCGATGTTATGCTTTTGGCTGTTATGCATCTCTCTATCTTCCACATTAATAAACACTAAAAACTATGTCGAATCCTAATCTGTAGGATGCTACATATTAGCTTCTCTATATGGACGCGTCAAACAGGAAGGGTTTAACAAAGAGACTCCGAGAACCGGGGTTCCTGTGGGGTTAAATTGGTTCAGAGGATGAGGGGGCAGGGGGATCAAACTGGTCTATACTGAATGAAAAAAAATCGCATCAGAGAAGTATGTGTTTGAGATCAAACTGCTGACTATCTCAATTTGACTTCGTAAACAGGAGACATTTCTTTCAAGAGCTGCCAGGACTGAAAAGCTTGATTGTTGTCGGCGATCTGGCAACTCCGCCTGGCAACTCCGTCTGGCAAATCCGAATAGCAACTCCAAAGGGCTGATCCGCCTGCAACTCCGCCCGGCAACTCCGAAGGAGTTGGATAGGTGAGCCCCGGGTACTTGCCGTCTGTTTGGCACGCACCCGGGGTATTACAACTACCACTACTTCAACCCTGAAAGGGTTGTATAAAGGTTGAATTGATGAAGCAACACAATTCATTTTGAATCTTATCCAACTCCTTCGGAGTAAAAATACAACTATGTCTATGCTTTCTTATCCTACTCCTGCGACCGGGTGGCCTGATTTTGCCCAGTGATGGTGCTGATATCAAGGTGTACCTGGTTCAGAAACAGGGCTTTTCGAAATCGTAAACTGATGGGCAAAGTCGGGATTGTAACAAAACTCAATGAACATTCGTGGAGGCCAGGATCATATGCCAGGCTTTTGCAAGTTGCCGGACATCTTCCAGAAGTTCGAGGTAAGTTTCATGGGGATGCAGAAAAAAATCACTGTCTTCAAGCAGATACTTCAGCGGGTTGATTCTATCCAGTTTCCGGTTTCGGGCAATAATATGCATTTCCAGTCCCCTGCTGTGCATCCAGTCGATCAACATTTCTTTGCCAGATCCGGAAATCCGCTCTTTCAATGCATCAATGATGATATTGGCGATGTCCAGAGTTGAGACCAGGTGAGTTCGGCACCCGTTTGCACGATCCAATTTGCACGGCATCAGGTTGACCAGGCTGGTGATAAACTCATCCGGGGTTTGATTCCCGGCAAGGAAACTGTCGGCAATCTTTCCCGGATCGATATCTCCCTGAAAACTCCTGCAAAGAGAATAGCTCACTTCCCTTTCTGAATTTGTGCCGAATGACAGCGACATGGTCGGTTCCCTGTATCACATTGGGACTGGTATTCCCTGTTGCTGACAAATATGGCAAAGGATATACCAGTTTTTGATTATTTTGGATTTTATTTCCTTTTTGCTAATTTGACTATCTCTCACTTCAAGGCTGATTTTTTTAAACCATTAATATGTAGACACTAAGTTTATTTTTCGCGTGAGTGTTGGGCTGAATCTTTGGGATGATAAGCGAGCTGCCCTGACCTGTCTCCACTCGCCCAGAGAGTATTTGCCTCGGGAAGAGGATTCTCTTACTTTTACGGCTTGGGCAGGCAATCGGAGAGGTGACCGAGAGGCCGAAGGTGCTCGCCTGCTAAGTGAGTGTGGGTCACAAGCCCACCGTGGGTTCGAATCCCACCCTCTCCGCCGGGAGACCGCCTTAGGCGGCATGTAAAGAAACCCGCATCTCTTTTTAGAGGTGCGGGTTTTTTATTTTGAATTCCTCACAAAAATTTGTGCATCAGGGCAATGTTGTGGCAGTTCTTGACGCGACTTTACGTTTTCAGCTTTCGCTATGTATTCCTGAATGCACGATGATACTGAAACCGCCTCTCGTCCTGTTATTGTCGCGTTGTGACCTGCCACCGGTATCAGCACTCTCGCTGTCGTCAGGTCACAACGTGACGCCTGATGACGATCTATCATGCGAAATAGCAGGTGTGAAGTCGGACAGATATCTGAAATTACGGAGAAGAACAAGAAAAGGCATCACGTCAAGACCTGACAAAACGTGCTCGTCGATAATATGCACAAATTCTTGTGAACAGCCACATTTTGCTTCCTTTTGGCAGATGTATCTGCTTCGCTTCCGGAATCCTCCACGACAGTTACTTCATTTTTTCGAGCCATTTCCTGCTTTTTGAGAGTGTCCCTGAGCAATAATCTCCTGATGACCTTATATTATTTATATTAGTGTATTCGCACTGGATGTACAAAGAGGGTATCCAGTGTCGTTTGAACATCTACGAGCCGGAGTTCATCATGTACGCGAGACTGAGATCCGGCGTCCTCCTCACAGCAGTTATTGCATTACTGCTGACGTTGACGGTCGCCGTTCAAGCTGGTTATCTCACTGTTGAAGCTGGAAGAATGCTGGAAGATGGTCAGGATGGCGAGTTGTTTTACGCCGTCGCTTTCATGAAAGAAGGCCCTGACATCGAAGGGTATCGCTTTGCCGTGGAAGGATTGCCACGCAAAGAACGAACACGCATCGTCTGGCGGCTGGTTAACCAGCGTGCCGAGCGTTGTCAGCAGGACATCCTGGAGCAACTCGACAAACGATTCCGCGAAGGAAGCGTTGAATCCTTCCGTTCCCTGGAAATCTTGAATGCTGTTGGTATACACGCTACCGAAGAAGTCATCCGTGAGCTGGCCGCACGTGCAGATGTTGATCGAGTAATCCCGGATATCCCTCGTCCGTTGTGGTTTGCTGAGCAGGGCCCGGATGTGGGCAACAATGAGCTGGACGAGCTGGTCTGGTCTGTTGAGATGATTAATGCGCCGGAAGTCTGGGAACAGGGCTTTACCGGTGACAGTGTTCTGGTGGGCATTATTGACTCCGGTGTGAATTACAACCATGAGGATCTCGCTGACCACATGTGGGATGGCGGGGATGAGT
The DNA here is from genome assembly GCA_963669175.1 of bacterium. GTDB lineage: Bacteria > Electryoneota > Electryoneia > Electryoneales > Electryoneaceae. The sequence goes on along the minus strand of OY769902.1, from coordinate 1,296,465 downwards.
ACCCCAATCATGGCTACGACTTCGGAGACAATGATAATGACCCCATGGACCAGAACGGTCATGGAACCCACTGTTCCGGGAGTATCTGCGGAGACGGCACCGGTCAGTATGCGACAGGAGTTGCGCCGGATGCCACGTTGATGGCGCTACGGGTATCCTTGTCCATTGATGAATCCGCCCAGCAGACGGTCTGGGATGCCCAGGATTTTGCCCTGGAGCATGAAGTGGATGTTACCAGCATGTCCATGGGCTATATCGAAGGTTGGAACCCGGACAAGACCGCCTGGCGTCAGGCTTATGAAGTACTCGACGCCGCAGGCATTACCAATATCGTTGCCGCGGGTAACGAACGCAGTACACAACCGCCCAACTCCTGCCGTACCCCCGGCAATGTGCCTTCTCCCTGGCGCAACCCCGATGAGACCGGTGAAGGCGAACGTGGTGGTGTTATTTCCGTAGGCGCAACAGATGATCAGGATATGTATGCCAGCTTCTCCAGTCGTGGCCCCTGTACCTGGGAAAGCGTAGATGATTATGAAGACTGGGTTTACAATAACGGTGCAGACCCGGGCCTGATTCGCCCTGATATCGCCGCGCCGGGTGAAGATGTGCTGAGCTGCTCAATGAATGGCGGTTATACCACCATGAGCGGCACTTCCATGGCAACCCCTCATATTGCCGGTGTCTGTGCGCTCCTGTTGAGTAAAAACTGGGAATTGCTGCCTGTCCACATCGATTCTATCCTCCAGATTTCAGGGCTTGATCTTGGAAATCCGGGCAAAGATAACGACTACGGCGCAGGCCGTATCATGTGTGATTCCGCTATCGCCAACGCCCAGTTCCCTATCGGTATTCTTGAGGGGCTGGTTGTGGACGGAAACACTGGTGAGCCGGTTGAAAACGTACACGTCTCCCTTCCGGGAACTGTCTACGAATCCTTGACCGACGCCCATGGCTGGTACCAGATGGATGCCCTCATGGGTACGCAAGCTGTCGAGTACAATCTGCCACCGTACCATGTACATGTTGAGGAAAGCGTTGAGATCATCTCACAGGATACTACAACCGTCAATGTAATTCTGCAGGTCGGGATCTTTACAGCAGATACCGAAAGCCTGGTTGTCACCCTTGACAATGAATTCACGGCCAATGAAGAGTTCAGGATCACGAACAACGGCAACGGTGGCTTGACTATTTCCATGACACCATTGCCGATCATTGAACTCGATGAGTTCATGGACCCGGTTTTTGCTCTTGACGCTTCTGAACTGACCGGTGATACACGCTTGAACGGGGCCGCGTATCATAACGGGATTTTCTACATTGCCGGTTCGAACATGTATATCAATCCGAACAAGATTTACATGATCAATGAAGATGGCGAATACCTCGGATCGTATGACCAGGCAGGCAGCGACAACCCTGACGCCAGCAGTACCGGGATGCATGATTTGGCGTTTGGAGATGACTTGCTCTGGGGCAGCGATAACAACATGATTTATGGCATGGACCCCACACACGGTGAAACGGTCAGAAGCTTCGAAGGGCCGTATACGCCCAACCGTGCAATCGCCTACGATGATTATAACGACATCCTGTATGTTGCCGATTACATGCACAACATCGTAGCTATGGACCCTGAAGATGGTGAAGTACTTGACGAGATAGACCTCTACACCCGTATCAATGGACTGGGCTATCTCGGTCCACGCCAGGATGGTTTCACGCTCTGGATCACCTGCCGTGAGGACAACCTGTTCGGCAAGCTATACAAGATGAACCCCACAACCGGTGAAACCGTGTTCGTCGACACACTTGCTACCGGCAACCAGGAGGTTTACGGATTCTCCTTCGCGGAAGGCTTCCAGGGGTACTACCAGATAGGTTTCGGAATCTCAAAGGTGGAGGGACGTGATCACCTGGTTGGCTGGGAATGGGATGTACAGGTGCCCTGGGTGGAACTGGATCCCCCGTACATGTACCTGGAGCCCACTGAATACAATGTCATTGATGCCATTTTTGATGGCGAAACCCTGAAGAACGGCACCTATACCGGGTATATCAAGTTCGAGCATGACGGGTTCGAACCGGCGGACAGCATTTTCATGCGACTGATCGTTGATTTCGATGGTGTTCCGGGCAGTGAGGTTGACGACGGTCTGCCGAAAGAGTTTGCCCTGGATCAACCCTACCCGAACCCGTTTAACGAGTCCGCCATTGTGCAGTTCGCCCTGCCCAAAGCGGCGCACGTTGAATTGATCGTATTCGATATTCTCGGCCGTCAGGTCACCACTTTGCAACAGGGCGAGATGCGTCCCGGGTACCACAACCTTCATTTTGACGGCGCCGGCTTGTCCAGCGGTGTGTACTTCCTGAGGATGAAAACCGACCAGGGATATCAACGTACTGTGAAGATGATGTTGTTGAAATAGAAGTGAAAGAAGTGAAAAAAGTAGACAGTGAAAAAGGTAGGAAGTAGGAAAAGAAAGTAAGCAGCGTAAGAAGTGTAGAATATTTGACCCGGGTGATTCACCCGGGTTTTTCTTTTTGTTCTGATGGTGCAAAAATTATTTGTTATGCTGAGTGTCGAAAGAAATGCCGCATACTGTCATCCCCTGCACTCTATGTCATCCCCTGCACTCTATGTCATCCCCTGCACTCTATGTCATCCCCTGCACTCTATGTCATCCCCGGCTTGACCGGGGATCTCGAGGTGAACCAAATGAAATGGTTCCTCACTGTTTCGTGTGGGTAAGATTCTGCTATACCATTAACCTGGATGTAAGGGTCCAATTCGATGGGAAGGGGGGAATTGCCGGGGGAAAATGGGGACTGCCACTCTTTTCGCCTGCGAATATGCCAGATATTGTTGACCATGTTTCATTTGTACGCAAAATCATTGATCGCTGGGAAGATATGTTTCGAAAAGGTGGCTGTCCCAGCATTTTCCAGTCCTGAACCATCTTACAGAGCAGGTAAAAAATTGGTACAGTCACCTTTTCTTCAATACTAATGTGATTGTTCTGCATTCAAAAGCATGAAAAGGTAACAGTCCCATTTTTCGCCTGCTTACCCATTCAAAATAGCATGAATCAAATGAAATCATATCGAATTTACAGGATACAAAGGATAACAAGGATATTCAGGATAACAACCTAACATGAAAACCCCATAAATGCTTAATGAGTCTATTCGTTGTTAGTATTGTAAAAATAATTATATAGTTTTATGTTTTTATCCTTATTATCCTTAACATCCTGATCATCCTGTAAATTCAGCAGAAGGCTACCGGTTCAGCTCCTCTTTCAGGAACTGTCCGGTATAACTTTGCGGAACCTCGATGACATCCTCTGGTGATCCGGTTGCGAGAATAGTCCCGCCGTTATCGCCGCCTTCCGGACCGAGATCGATGATCCAGTCAGCCGTCTTGATCACATCCAGGTTGTGCTCGATAACGATCACCGTATTGCCCTTCTCCACCAGTTGATGCAGCACTTGCAGCAACAACCGGATATCCTGGAAATGCAGCCCGGTTGTGGGCTCGTCAAGAATGTAGATCGTCTTCCCGGTGCTGACCTTGGAAAGTTCTGTGGACAATTTCACCCGCTGCGCTTCACCGCCGGAGAGAGTTGTCGCCTGCTGGCCCAGCTTGATATAACCAAGGCCGACTTCGTTCAATACCTTCAGTTTCCGTGCCAGTGGCGGGTGGTTTTCGAAGAACTCGTACCCTTCTTCCACGGTCATGTTCAAAACGTCCGAGATGGAACGGCCACGGTATTTCACTTCCAGGGTTTCACGATTGTAGCGTTTACCCTTGCAGGTTTCACAGGTCACATATACATCCGGCAGGAAGTGCATTTCTATCTTGATGATACCCGCCCCCTGGCAGGCTTCACAACGTCCGCCCTTGACATTGAAGCTGAAGCGCCCGGACTTGTACCCTCGTGCTTTTGCATCAGGAAGCTGGGCATACAGATCACGTATCAGCGTGAACAGCCCGGTGTAGGTCGCCGGATTGGAACGTGGGGTGCGTCCAATCGGGGACTGATCAATATCGACAACCTTGTCGATATAGTGCAGCCCTTTGATATCGTTATGGGATAATGGCACCTCACGAGATCCATTGAGCGTACGCGCCAGCGCAGGGTAAAGTGTCTCGTTGACCAGCGTGCTTTTTCCTGAGCCTGAGACGCCGGTTACTACGGTAAACAAGCCGAGCGGGAACTTGACATCGATGTTCTTCAGGTTGTGCCCACGTGCGCCCTTGATCGTGATCCACCGTTTCGAAGGGGTACGCCGTTTCTCGGGCACCGGGATGACTTCCCGCCCGGACAGAAAATTTCCCGTGACGCTGTTGGGATCATCGCGAATCTCATCGGGTGACCCCGCTGCGACGACTTTGCCGCCATGCCGTCCCGCGCCTGGCCCAAGGTCAACTACATAATCGGCACGTTCGATCGTTTCACGGTCATGCTCGACGACGATCACCGAGTTGCCCAGGTCACGCAACTTTTCCAGCGTGGTAATCAAACGGGCGTTATCCCGTTGATGCAGCCCGATGGAAGGTTCATCGAGGATGTACATCACACCGACAAGCTGACTGCCGATCTGGGTCGCCAGGCGGATGCGCTGCGCTTCACCACCGGACAGGCTACCCGCACTACGATCCAGTGTCAGATAATTCAGGCCCACATTCATCAGGAAACCTAGCCGGGCTTTCAGCTCTTTCATGATCTGCTCGGCGATGGTCGCATCACGCTCAGAAAGTTGAAGCGAGTTAAAATACTCGATAGATTGCCCGATGGATTTAGCGCTGACTTCCGCAATATTCAGTCCCTGTACACGCACCGCCAACGCTTCCGGACGCAAGCGTTGACCATGGCACACCTCACAGGGTACCTGCCCCATGAATCCCTCGATCCAGTCACGAATCCCCTGGGAATTGGTCTGCTTGTAACGGCGTTGCAGGTTGGTAATCACACCTTCCCATTTTCCCCAATGGTCCCACGTGCCTTCGTACTTGTCGTTGGATCGTTCCCAGACAAAATGGATTTTATCCTTCGAACCGTACAGGATGGTTTTCTGATGTTCTTCCGGGAGTTTGTGCCAGGGAGTGGTCAGCTTGAACTTGTGATGTTCGGCGACCTTCTCCAGCATACGTAAAGTCCAGCTTTCACGCGCCAGGCCAAACGGTTCAATAGCCCCGCCTACGATCGTTTTGCTTTCATCGGGTACGATTCGCCGTGGATCGATTTCAAGACGGAATCCCAGCCCGTCACAAACCGGGCAGGCGCCAAACGGGCTGTTGAAAGAGAAATTTCGTGGCGCCGGTTCTTCCAGTGATATACCGCAATCATGACAGGCAAAATGCTCGCTGAATAACCTCTCTTCCCCGTCTGCAGTGAGCATCGTAACCAGACCTTCCGCCTTGCCCAGCGCAGTCTCAATGCTGTCGGTCAAACGGGTAAGGATACCATCTTTTACCACCAGACGGTCAACTACGATATCAACAGAATGCTTCTTCTTCTTGTCCAGGGTGGGTGTTTCGGTGACCGGGTAAACCTCTCCATCAACCCGGACACGCACAAACCCATCCCTCTCGATCTCCTTGAACATCTTCCGGTATTCGCCCTTGCGTTCACGCACTACCGGGGCGAGTATCTGCAAACGTGTGCCTTCAGGATAGTCAAGAATGGCGTCGGTGATCTGCTGTACGGTCTGCCTGCTGATCTGCTTGCCGCAACTGGGACAATGAACAACGCCAATCCGGGCAAAAAGCAGACGCAAGTAATCGTAAATCTCGGTAACCGTGGCAACCGTAGACCGTGGATTGCGATGCGTTGCCTTCTGTTCGATGGAGATTGCGGGAGACAAACCTTCAATGAAGTCCACGTCCGGTTTTTCCATCAGGCCAAGGAACTGGCGTGCATACGCGGATAATGACTCCACGTAACGCCTTTGGCCTTCAGCATATAGCGTATCAAACGCCAGGCTGGACTTCCCGCTTCCACTCAGTCCGGTAACCACACACAAACGGTTGCGTGGCAGGGTTACATCAATATTGGCAAGGTTATGCTCGCGTGCGCCAAGGATGCGAATTTTGTCTGGTTCGTTGGGTGACATGCCGGTAACAATCTATGTTTTAAACTGAAAATATGATCAGTAGTTTGCGCGTTAAGATAAGCAACTTTTTTTTAAAGTCAAATGTTGCCGGAGAACTGAAAACATGTTTTCGGAGAAGAAATTGATCTGGAGGTCTTTTCTCTTGAGACGTGAATCTTTACCATGTGCTCGCAAAATAGCACACTCTCTTACTGTACATTTGCAGCTAAACACAACCTGATCGCCGGGAGGGCAACGTGATGCAACAAGAACGTAAAGCTGGCCTGTTACTGCACCCCACCTCGCTACCCGGCCCCAATGGAATAGGTGAATTGGGATGGCATGCTCATCGAACTTTGGAATGGATTGCAGGCGCAGGGTTCCGTGTCTGGCAGGTGCTTCCCCTTGGTCCCACCGGGTATGGCGACAGTCCTTACGCCTGCTTCTCAGCGTTCGCCGGGAATCCCTATTTGATCGATATGGGTGAACTGGCAGATCGAGGCCTCCTGTCGGAAGAAGATTTTTATACCCTGCGCAACCTCCCGCATGATCATGTTGATTTTGGTGGGCTGATCCCGGAAAAGAAACGTCTCCTGAAGAAAGCGTATAAAACATGGGATGATCGCGCGACCAAGCTGGAACGTGCAGAATTTTTTGAGTTCCAGGGTCACCACGCCCCCTGGCTGAACGACTACTCGCTATTTATGACGATTAAGGATACCCAGGATGGCCGCGTCTGGAACCAGTGGCCGGCAAAATTACGGGATCGTGATCCAGAAGCCCTGAAGGCTGTCCGTGCCGACCAACAGGATACGATTCAGCAGATCGAATGGGAGCAGTTCATCTTTTTCCACCAGTGGAACGCACTTCGTGCTCACGCCAAAGAACTGGGTGTGCAGTTTATGGGAGACGCGCCGATCTTCGTCGCCTATGACAGCGCTGATGTATGGTCCAATCCAGACCTGTTCAAACTGGATGCCAAGGGCAATCCTATCGTGATCGCCGGGGTGCCGCCGGACTATTTCTCCGCCACGGGGCAACGCTGGGGCAATCCGATATACAACTGGGCCAAACACTTGGAAACCGGGTTCCTGTGGTGGACAGAACGGATCAAGTACGCGCTTGAGACGGTAGACTTGCTTCGTATCGACCATTTCCGTGGCTTTGTCGCCTGCTGGGAGATTCCGGCTGAACATGAAACAGCCGAACTTGGCGAATGGGTTCCTGCACCAGGGAAAGAGTTGTTCAGCGCGGTACGTGACAAACTTGGCAAGTTACCCCTGATCGCCGAAGACCTCGGCGTCATTACAAAAGAAGTCACCGCTCTGCGCAAGCATTTCGACATGCCCGGCATGTGTATCCTGCAATTCGCCTGGGGCGGGACACGTGACAATGTTTTCCTGCCGCATAATCATGAATACGACCGGGTTGTCTATACCGGTACCCATGATAACAATACCACGCTCGGTTGGTGGCGGCAGGAAATCAACGATGAAATCCGTGGCGACCTGTCTGCGTACCAGCAGCATGGAGTGGATCGTCCCCATGAAGACCTGTGGCGCATGGCCTTGCAGTCGGTTGCACAATATGCTATCGCGCCGATGCAGGATCTGGTCGGGCTGGACCAGTTCCACCGGATGAATACACCGGGCAATCCCCACGGTAACTGGAGCTGGCGTGTCGGTGATGAACACCTGAATGACGGGCTGAAGAACTGGCAGCGTGAGATTATCTGGCGCTTCGGCAGACTGGGGGATTAACTGCGTTTCACGCAAAGCCCCCCGACCACAACATTCGGGGGCAGGCTACAAGGCGCAAAGAAAAGAACAATATTTACAGGATGGAAAGGATCAACAGGAAGAAACCATTTTAGCCCGAATATTTCATGAACGGAACATGGATATTCATCTTAACACAGTTCATATCAACACAATACAACTGATTCATACAGCATTTTTCAGGGGACAGTTTGCTCCGGTATCCCTTTGCGTGTCTATTCCCTGTTTCGCTGGCAAAATAGGCTGAGAATCGGCAACCGCCCCGGCAGGGGCAACCTGTATTAGCCCCGGGCAGCCGCCGTCAGTTTGGCGGCTACCCGGGGAGATAATGCGCACCATATATTTACTCCGGAAGGAGTAACCTGATAAATATCAAAAGTATACAGTGGAAATATTCAGGCAACCCGCTGCCGGGGTTGGCAAAGCGTACATCCTATTCCCACCGTGAGCGCCAAACAGACGGCGCTGGACGGTGGGCTAATACAGAGAACCACTGCCGTGGTTCTTGTACTGGCCATTCCATCAAATACCAAATTTGAAATTGCATTGGTGAAATATTCGGGTTAGTGATAAACGAAATAAAGGACATGCTATTTGTGGTTAGTCCCGGATTTTAAAATCAGGCAGAATCTCATTCGTGAAGCCCTCATGCCTTTCGGCTTTTATCCTTTTCATCCTTCGTATCCTGCATATCCTGTAAATTCAACAGATACCCGGCCGGGCATGGACGGGCTACTTTCTTTACTTTTTTCCCTTCTTTACCTTTTTCACTTCTTTACCTTTTTCACTTTATAAAGAAACCGGCCCGGGAATCCCGGACCGGCCATGAGAATCATCTCTATCAATTAAGCAATCAATGCGTTTCTTCATCCTTCCCATCATCCACCGGGGGCAGGAATTCCGGCTGCTTGCCGGTCTGTTCCGGTTCACGTCCGTGATGATGTTCCCATTCATCCTTGGGCATACGCCCTGTGACCCAGATCCAGCTCATCGGGTATTCCCGTGGAATAAAGATCACGAAGAAGAAATGCCACACAGCGATAGCGCTCACTGCAAGGATAGCTTCGTAGAAGTGGAAAGTCTCCGCGACACGCACCACCCAAGCCGGAGTAAAGGCCGTGGTCACATCGGGGAACATCAGGATGAAACCTGTCAGGGTCATCACGATCTGACCCCAGATCAAGGCCCAGTATTCCGCTTTCTGAGTGTAATCGTACATGCCGAACACTGGCGGTTTCTTCTGCAACCCGAAGTAATACATCATGTTCTGCATGGCTTCCAGCGCATCACGTGGGCCGGGGAACATCGCCTTTAATACCAACCGTCCACGCCCGGTGAAGAGCAGGTAGAACAGGTGGTAGAATGAGGCCGCCACCAGCATCATGGCGAAGGCGCGGTGCAGAATGCGACGCAGCTCTTCGGTCATGCCCGCCCAAGTCAGAATGTCCACCCACCAGGCATCGGGGAAGCGCAATGCAAACCCGGTAATCCCCAGCATAATGAAACTGACCGCCAGGATAACATGCTGCCAGATTTCGCTGGTGGTCATGCGCTTGATGGCCGGCTTCTTCTTTGTAAGACGATAGTGAATGCGCAGATCATGGACATAGATGATCAGGTTATGAACCAGCATGCCGCCCAGCACCAACGGGATCAGGATCCAGTAGGCCAACGCCACCCAGTCATGAATCATTTTCTTGTCACGAGCCAGCACATGCGAATAACTCGCCGCGAACTGCGGGTTCGAGTTCGGATGGCAACGTCCGCAGGTAGCGACAACATTGTTCTCATGAATCGATGATTCCGGATCAAAACGACTGCGGATGTCATGCGTATTGTGGCAGTCCTCGCAAACCGCTACCGCTTTGCCGCCACGCTTGATCGCCCAACCATGATAGGAATCCACATAACTGGATACCACTTCCGGTGGCAAACCATAACGGACCGCCATTTCCGGGTCTTCATGGCAGGAACCGCAGGACATCGTAGCCTGGTTGGTCTTGTTCACTGCGCTGCGTTCGTCATCCGTAGCACGAATAAGGTGCTCATCATGGCAATCGGTACAGCTCGGGCTGTCAGTAATACCATGCGCCAAAGCGCGTCCATGGACCGACCCGAGGTAATCTTCCGATACCGTTCTATGACACTGGCCACAGGTAAGCGCCAGGTTGTTCTTGTTAATGGTCGATGACGGTGAAGAGGCCGCTTCCAGGTTATGATCACCGTGACAGTCAGTACATACAGCCGTAGGCTTGCCTTCCTTCCAGCCCTGGCCGTGGATAGATTCCAGATAACTGGGCAACGAAATCGGCAGACGCACGAAGTCGGATGTGATTACACTTTCATCAGTATGGCATTTCCCGCAAAGGTCCGGGATGTTGAAGTGATTCACCATACTCTTCGGGTCAGATGCCGGAAGCACTTTGTGTCCTGTATGGCAATCCCCACAGGTCGCGGCAACTTCATCACCCTTCAAACGTGCGCGACGGTGTACACTGGTACGATATTCGTGCTCCGCTTCCTCGTGGCAGGCGCCACACCCGAAGTCTTCCGATTCCTGCGCATCTGCGGACACCTGGTGCGAACGATGGCAGGAGAGACAGTTCATCTCTTTCGCTTCGATCAACGGAGCGTGAACGGACATCTTCAGGGAATCACAGTATCCTGGATGGCATTCATTGCAGGCGGTCAGGGTTGTCTGATCCACATGCGGTTTGTGAGTCGCATGAACATCATGACAGGACGAACAGGACATCTTCCCCTGAAGCGCTTCGCCCATGTGCCCACTGTTGGCCAATTCATCCATTGCGCCCTTGTGGCAGGACTCGCACAAGGCGTTGACCGCACCTGCGGAAGGCGGAAACGCCGGTGAATGGGTTTCGTGGCAGCCGGTACAACCGGGACTGTTCTTTCCCTTTTTGGCAGCCAGAGCATGAGTGCTGCCATCGTACAGGCTGGCTTCTTTGGCATGACACTGCTGGCAGGCTGTTTCAGCGCTACGTTTGCCCAGACCATGAATAGCGTGGGGATCACCTGCCGCACCATGACAGGAATAACACTTTGGCGCGTTGGGTGTACCCTGGTTCAATGCCATTTCATGGAAACTGCCCTTGAAGCTCTTTACCGCGTCTTCATGGCAATAGCCACAATCTACCTTACGATAGACGGTATAATGAGGCAGATCCTCATAGTCCCCGGGCTGCATGTGGCAATCCGTGCAGGAAAAGCCGGCATGCACACTCTCCATGAACGCATCTTCCTTGACCCCGACATTCCGCCCGTCCTCAGCTTCCAGATCCGGATCGCTGTGGCACATCAGGCAATCTTCATTTTCCATCGTGGGTGCAGGGGACTGAAAGAGCGTCAACCCCAATACAACAAACAGGATCAGCAAAAGGGAATGTTTCGCGATTTTTTTCACAAACCCCATCCTTTGCCGCTGTGCCCTCCCCCAAGGGCTGATGAACAAGTCAACCGGATGCCGTTCTCGTGTGAATAAGTAATTTAGGTCATTACAAACAGCGGTTCAATACAGAAGTTAGCTCTGCAAGAATACTATACCTACAGGTAAATAAATACCATATTTCACAAGTAACGTACGAAACCGGGATTTTGTAACACGGATTAACTTTTTGACGTACTCCCGGAGATGGACAGTGTGGGGATGTTATGAAGTTCGGATGTCATCCCCGGCTCCGACCGGGGATCTCGCTATCGTCGCACTAAATCTGGTTTCACGCAAAGACGCAAAGGCGCAAAGAAAAGAACAGTATTTAAGGGATACGACAGTATTTACAGGATGCAAAGGATGGTAAGGATAAACAGGATGAAACCATTTTTAGTGATAAACGAAAAAAAAAGACATGCTTTCTGTGGTTGGTCCCGGATTTCGCTCTTTACAGAGTTCCAGTTTATTTGACTCATACGGCCGTACGGTTTTGATCCTTTTCATCCTTAGTATCCTGCATATCCTGTAAATTCAACAGAATCCCGGCTCGTTCTTTACCTTTTTCACTGCCCACTTTTTTCACTTCACCAATACATCTTATACCCCAGCTTGATATTCCGTCCCGGTTCAGGCATCACACTACGCACCCGAGAAAGGTGATTCCTGTACGAGGCATCGGTAACATTGAGGATCCCAACTGACATGGTATGCAGCAACCCCTGCCAGGGATGGGTGTATTGCAGGTGCAGATCCAGTCGTGCCCAGGCGGCGGTGGGATCTTCTTCACGGGCATCCGGATCATCCGCCACATACAACCTCTCTTGCGCGGACGCTCCCTGAATAAGCGCTCCCACAGTCCAAGCGTCCCACTTCCAGTCCACACCGAACCGTCCGGAAAGTGGCGGCATTTGAGGCATGGGGACATCACGTTCAGTCAGGGCGCCACGGACATAACTCAACGACGAATGAAAGGTCCACATTTCCCACGGCTGCCATTCCAGGTTTCCCTCCACCCCGGTCATCAGGGCGTCAGCGCCGTCGTAGCGGTATTCATACAGGTCAGAGCGAGACAGGCTGCGTTGCCCGGTAAACGCGGGAAAGATGTAGTTATCGAAGGCATTGATGAATGCAGCCAGACGTCCTGTCCAACCACGCTTCCGCAGTTTGACAAAAACTTCACCTCCAGTCCCGGTTTCGGCCTGCAGGTTCGGGTTTCCGATTTCATAGGAATAGGCGGCCAGATGCGGGCCACGGCTGAACAATTCTTCAACCCCCGGCGCACGAAAGCTGCGCATCGCCGTGGCGCCAATAGTCATACCGTCCGCAAACGGTCTTTCCACCCCCAACGATGCGCTGAACCCGGAGAATTCACGTTGTTGGATGGTATCAATGGTAACGCTGTAAATCTCACGGTCGGGGTCAATATCACGCCAGTCGTAACGGATTGCCGCCTGAACATGCGTATCGCCAATCCGTTTCTGTTCGTAAAGAAAAACCGCAGCTTGTTGCTCCGAGGTTGCCGGGGTGAAGGTATAGCCGCCGGTAGCATAATCACGATACTCGCCCCATACACCAAAAACTCCATCATCGAAGAACAGATGCGGTCCGAGATGAAGTTTCGAGGTAAGATGATCCGTCACCACTCCAAACTCGATCCCCAGAGCGCCGTTTGATTCAAATTCCGCATGATAATAGCGTGCATGACTGTACTCAGTTTCCCATCGCCTGAACACGTCATTTCCCAGGTTGAACTGAGCCAGCGCGGCGTAATTTCGACGATCCATCTCGATATCGACACCGTTGGGGTGAGCGCCGACAAAGCCGCCGGGAATACCATATTCAGTATCGTATATAGTCCCCGACACACCAAGAACACCCCAACTAACCGGAAGACTGATTCCAACTGACCCGTTTCCGGTGGCGATGCCGGTGTTACCCAAGCGACCATCCGGTGTGTTGATGTCCTTTGCATCACGAAGGCTGCCATCCAGCCGTATCGCAAAAGGACCAACCGGGGCGGATAATTCTGCGCCTCCGCCGAATCCTTCGTTCACAGACTCCGCCTGTAACGTAGCCGATCCCTGTATACGATGCAGCTTGAGACGCTGGATGGCGTTGCGTTCTACGTTAATCACTCCACCCAGAATGCCCGGACCGTAGAGCAATGTTTCCGGTCCACGAATCAGCTCGATACGTTCGGCTGTGAGCGGTTCTATCGCCACCGCATGATCGGCGGAAGTGGCGGACAGATCACCGGTACGTTGCCCGTCCTCCACCATCAGCAGGCGATCCCCGCCGAGGCCACGCAACACCGGACGTGAAGGCGCCGGGCCCATACTGCGTTGTGCAATGCCCGGTTCCTCATTGACAGTTTCAGCGATGGTAGTGCCCAGGTTGCGCTGGAGAGCGCCGCCCCGCATCGACAACAGGGGATCGTGATGAACAGAACCATCGGACTCGTGATGTTCCACCACGACATCCACTTCTTCCAGGTCCAGCGCATGAGGACTAAGATCAACCAGCAGGCACAGCGTATCTGAGGCCGCGATTCGAACCTTCTGCAGAAGATCTCGATAGCCCAGATGGGTTACTCGTAGTGTGTAGTCACCTTCCGGAACGGACAGAAAGTGGAAGGCGCCGTCCGCATGCGCTACTACCCCTGCTTCCAGTTCAAGCAGGTGAAGATGCGCCCAACCGACCGGCTGCTGTGTGTTTGCATCCTGCACACGTCCGAACAGGGAGCCATTAGCTGCCCCATTCGCCCTGCTGTTCTCCGGGAACAGCAGGGCGAATGGCAGGAACAGCAACAGAACAAGGTTTTTCAGTTTCATCGAAAAACCCTGTTATTGGACAACAATGGAAACTGCAGGCGAATCATAATGGGAATGATCGCCGTGAAGTATCGAAAATTCCGCAGAGGTCTCCCCGGCTGCCAACCCGTTAATCACAAATACCCAGGTATCTTGTGCGGTCGATGTGGCGATTCCTTCATCGTCAATCACCAGCCCCAGCGAGTGATCATCGCCCGGCTGAAAAACCACATCATTTTCGTCAAACAGGAACAACGTGATGGCATCGGTGGATGAACCGGCGCCCACATCGATCGAACCGGTGACCTCATTGCTGGAGTTGATATGGACCAGGGTGTCCGTACCCGCTACGAGGAACATCCCTACCGGAGCGCCATGATAACCTTCCTCATGTTGAATACTGGTGCGCAAATGAGGGGATAGGTATCCATAATGGTCAATATGTTTGACACGTAAACGAACCCAGGAAGCTCCTTCTCCGGCGCCGGTCAGGTGGACTTCCCAACCGTGTACATCACCCTCAATCATATCGCCGTTACCGATAACAACTTCCAGCTCGTGATCGGCATGGGCGTCAGCATCATCCGCCGGATAGAACCACTCACCCTCGTCATTCAGGAACCAGGCTTCCAGCTCGACTTCTTCGCCTTCATGCAGTTCGATCAGGCCGGTCACATCGGCGGAGTCCGAAGTGGTGGCAACAATCACATCTTCGCCATCCAACACCAGTTTGGAACCGACAGCGTGAAAATGTTCGGATTCATTCTCGCTGTCTACCGGATTGTCGTCATCACTGCAACCGGTTATGGTCCATAACAAAGTCAAGCCTGAAAACAAAATAACTACCCAACGCATATATGAAAACATCGATCTTTCTCCTTCTCAGAGATACCCCGGCCAGGCATGGCCGGGCTACGTTTACCTCAACAAGCATGTACAGGATGGGAAGGATAAAAAAGGACGCCAAGGATAAACAGAATGGTTTTTACGTGTTTTCCTTTAACACGTTTTTTATCCTGTGATATCCTTCAAATCCTGTTCATCCTGTGAATTCTTCTTGAGAATCCTGTGAATTCTGCTGCGAGCTTCAGGAGAGAGGGGGACCACGTTGGGAGGCTTCCGGCTGGAAACGTGAAAGAATAGAGACAGGTTGCTCGGGGTGCAGATATGCCGTGGTGATATCCGGAATCAGGTCCAGCGTAACCAGCGGGGCATGGGACTGCGTGAGCAATAATACCGGACAGGGATTGTGTGCGTGTTGAGCTTCAGTAATCTCCGGCCCGTACGCATCCCCTTGCACCCGGCAACAGCCCATATCATGACTGTGGTTGTGGTGCAGGTCAAGCGTTGCCATCAGTGGCGCATATACCGCCAGCAACAACAACGTCAGAACGATACGCAGGTTCCGGTTATGCACTGCTTTCCCGTATTTTGAAAGTTGAAGGCAAACCTAACATCTCACGAAATAGAAAGCAACCGGGTTCTTCAAGACAAGAGACACTACATGGAGACAATGAAGGCAGATGCTTTAACTGATCTGCGAAACCAACGATTCCACAGTCTGACCTTCAGCGGAAAGCCAGTGGATACGCTGGTTACGACGAAACCAGGTAAGCTGACGTTTGGCGTAATGACGGGTATTCTTTCGAATCTCCTCCTTGACCGCTTTCAGGTCAGGCAAGCGATTATCGAAATAGGCAACAACTTCCTCGTAGCCGACACTTTTCATCGCGTTGACGTCACGATAGCCCCGGTCCAGCAGGCTACGAACCTCAGCGATCAGGCCACGGTCCAGCATCATGTCAACCCGCTGGTTGATACGTGCATACAACAACTCTCGAGGCCAGTCCAACGCATACCAGGCAACATCAAAGGACGCAGGATCACGATCCTGCTGATGCAGGTGGGAAAACGGTTCCCCGGTTACGTAGAACACTTCCAGGGCACGAAGGATTCGCTGACGGTCGGCCGGGAGTGTTTTGGAACCGTATTTCGGATCAACCTGTTGCAGTTCCTCCCATAGCGCGTACAATCCCTCACGCTCCAGCCGTCGCTCCAATCGTGCCCGCACTTCCGGGTCTTTGCCGTCCTCGCCCTCGAAAAAACCATCCACCAGCGCCTGCAAGTACAGTCCGCTTCCCCCAGCTACGATTACCCTCTTCCCACACATCTGGATATCCCTGATCCATGAACGGGCTTCGGTAGCGAAACGTCCCGCAGAATAGACTTCCGCCGGATCGGCCACGTCGAAACCGTGATGCACCACACCACGCCTTTCCTCGGCGGTCGGCTTGGCGGCGCCGATATCGAGATAACGATAGACCTGGCGGGAATCAGCATTGACCACTTCCGCATTATTCCGTAGCGCCCAGTCCACCGCGACCGATGTTTTCCCGGAAGCTGTCGGCCCAACGAGAATAATGACTGGCGGATGTGTGGTTCGTTGTTCCATGACAGAAAGTAACCCCTAAGGTTCATACAGGGCAACGCATCAAGAATCTCCCGTCCAACATAGAGGACTTACTCACAGGATGATAGGATAGAAGGATGGCAAGGGGAGCTTCTTGGTTCCATGTACAGGATGCAAAGGATAACAAGGATATCAAGGATAAAAAACTGGTTCCTCACACGAATTTGTGCATCCGGGCAGAGTTGTGGCAGGTCTTGACGCGACATTCCGTTTTCGGCTTTCGCAATGTATTTCTGAATGCACATGATACTGAAACCACCTCTCGTCCTGTTATTGTCGCGTTGTGACCTGCCACCGGTATCAGCACTCTCGCTGTCGTCAGGTCACAACGTGATGCCTGACGACGATCTATCATGCGAAATAGCAGCGGTGAAGTCGGACAGGTGTCTGAAATTGCGGAGAAGAACAAGAAAAAGGCATCACGTCAAGACCTGACGAAACGTGCTCGTCGATAATATGCACAAATTCTTATGAGCAGCCATCCTTATAATCCTTAGCATCCTTTTCGTCCTGTAAATTCTTCATCAGCATCCTTGTACCCTATTATCCTGTCAGGCGAGTAGTGTACTCCCGGAGTCCAAGCCTTAATTCTAGACTACTATATCCAGAAATCACAATAAGCTAGACTTGATGTTAGGTTTTCCTATCTATATATTTATCAACTAGATAGAAAATCCAAACCCTTGACTTCAAAGTGTAGACTTTATACCTTTGCAACAGAGGCATGATCCAAAGGAGTATCGGCAGACAATTCTATACTTGTTTGTGAAGAAATATACAATTGGCAAAGGACGACAGTGGCATCTACTTGCTTATACCCCGGAACAAACAATGCAGACCCGCTGGAACCGGTGTATACGATCGGACAGGCGGCTGAGCTGACCGGGCTGTCCATGTCGGCGTTACGCAAGTATGAAGCTGCCGGGCTGATTGTCTATTTCCGGACCGAAAGCGGCTATCGGTTGCTGTCCAAAGAAGATATCACACGTATCCGTCTGATCCAGCACCTGATCAAAAAAAAGGGCCTGAACCTGGAAGGGATTCGCCGCTTGTGGGCGTTGCTTCCCTGCTGGGAATTGACCGGATGCACGGAAGAGGAATGGGGACAATGCCCGGTACGTCAGGGAGTTAATGATCCCTGCTGGGTGATTAACAGCGAACGTGGCGGGTGTGGACAGAACAAATGCCGAACGTGTGAAATTTATCGTATGGCAGCGTCTTGTACAGAAGACTTGAAGCGGCTGGTGCTTGACTTGTTGGTAAAGCAGGGACGTTTACCGTCAAGCGCCAAAACAGGCAACAAACAGTAGAACAACCTTATTCCAACCTTAGACACGGGGGACAGCAGATGCTGTGGAATGTGTTGACGTATGTCGTGGTGACGGTGTTTGTGATCGCCATAGTGGCGCGGGCGGTCCGCATCATTCAAACCCCGATGCATCTTCGCTGGGAATTGTACCCGGTGCCGCATGAAGGCGCTCGCGCGAAGCATGGTGGCTCACGTCTGGAAGACGTGGACTGGTGGACCAAGCCCCATCATCCGAATCATATGGCGGATTTCGCTTTCCTGATGCAGGAAATCTTGTTATTGAAAGGCATCTGGGAACATAACCGCAAGATGTGGTTCCCCTCCTGGGGTATGCACTTCGGGCTGTATATGCTGATCGTGGTGATGATCGCGTCGGCCGGAGCTACTGTCCTTGATCTGGTGGGCGTGGATATGACCGCCCCCTGGGCTGGCACTGTCACGACAGTATTTACCTGGGTAGCTGTAGTGGCGTACATCCTTGGCGCTTTCGGCACCATACAGCTCTTCTTCATGCGTTTGACCAGCAAGAAGCTGAAGATGTACAACACCACCAGTCATTACTTCAACCTGCTGTTGATTATGGGCATCTTCATTACCGGAATCGTCTGGTTTATTTCTGACCCGCAGTTCAGCGAGCATCTTGCCGCCAGTGTGGGCAGCGTGCTGGTATTCGGGTACAAAACCGGATACCCCACAGTAGCTATGGTTCACATTCTCGTGGTCCTGTTCTTCCTGCTGTATCTGCCTTTCACCCACATGACCCATTTCTTCACCAAGTATTTCATGTGGCATGACATCCGTTGGGAAGACGCTCCCAACCAGGGCGACAAGATGCGCAACGCTCTGACGAAGAACCTGACCCAGAAGCCGACCTGGGCGGCGCCGCATATCCAGGCGGACGGGTCCAAAACCTGGGTGGACCTGGTAGGATTTACAGGTGGTGAGCCTGCGAAAAAAGATGCTGAAGCGAAGGAGAAATAGAGATGACATGCCCGAACTGCACCTGCGGACGCCTTGAACCGGCAAGTGTAAAAGATATCAGCAAGGATGTCGAGCAGTTGACCCATGTTTGCGCCGAAGATCTGCCTCCGCTGCCACCACCTTATGACAAACCGGAGAACATTCCGCCGTTTGCGCCTTTAAAAGATTCGCACAGGGAAACATTCGACACTTCCCTGGATGATACCCTTGCCGCCGGAATCAAAAAACCGGAGACAAAGGAGCAGGAACAGGAAATCGTCAACAAATTCTTGGCCGGGTTGAAAAAACTGTTCACCCCGGAAAACAACTGGACCTTCCTGGAACCGTTGACCCTGTCCATGGAACACTGCGCTCGTTGCCAGACCTGTGTCGATGACTGCCAGGTTTATATCGAGAGCGGCCGTAATGAGGTCTATCGTCCCACCTATCGCGCCGAAGTATTGCGTCGTCTCTATTTCAAGTATGTCAAGCCGGGCCTGTTCAACCGTTTCCAGCACGGCGACATCGAGCTGAACTATAACCTGATCGTACGGTTGTACGAGCTGAGCTATCGTTGCACCCTCTGCCGCCGTTGTGCCCAGGCCTGCCCGATTGGCGTGGACAACGGTCTGATCACTCACGACCTGCGCAAGCTGTTCAGCCAGGAGCTGGGTTGGGCGCCACGTGAGCTGCATGACAAGGGCACCATTCAGCAAATGGAAGTTGGTTCCTCAACCGGCATGAACCAGATCGTGGTCAAGGACAACATCGAGTTTATCGATGAAGACATGACCGAGCGTGTCGGTTTCGAAGTCGTCACCCCCTGGGATGTGCAGGGCGCAGATATCCTGCTGATCGAAAACGCCGGTGAGTTCCTGGCCTGGCCGGAGAACCACGGTTCCACCGCAGTAATTTTCAACAAGGCCGGGATAAGCTGGACCATGAGCAGCGACCTGGTCGCATATGATGGTGTCAATTATGGCCTGTTTTACGATGATGTCCAGCTCGCTCGTGTAGCGCATCGTCATTTCGACTCTGCCAAGAAGCTTGGAGTCAAGAAAATTGTCATGGGCGAATGCGGCCACGAAACCAAGACCATGGGCGTCATCGCCGACCGTGTCGGGGTGGACCTGCCCAACCGTGAAAGCATCCTGACCCTGCTGCGGGATATCGTATTCAGTGGTAAGATCAAGTTTGACCCGAGCAAGAATGATTTCCCGGTCACCTTGCATGATCCCTGCAATATCGTTCGCAACCTGGGTATTGTGGAGCCGCAACGTGAAATCCTGCGCTATCTCTGCCCGCAGTTCCGTGAGATGACCCCGCACGGTGTCCGTAACTACTGCTGCGGTGGCGGTTCCGGCTTTGCGATCATGGCGCCGTTCAATTTCAATGACTGGCGTAACCAGATCAGCAGCCGTCGCAAATTCCGCCAGATCCTTGAAGCGTTCCAGGATACGGACCTGAACGACCCGGACGCTCCGAAGTATGTTTGCGCTCCCTGCTCCAACTGCAAGGGCTCGATCCGTGACATGCTGGACTACTTCGGCGCAAAGGAAAAAAGCGGCATTTATTACGGCGGACTGGTGGAGCTGATTGTCAACGCCATGGTCGATTGTGAAGAACCAATACTTGACTGGGAAATGATGTAACCAGTACAATTCAGACAGGAAGTTTGTGCTGCGAATGTTTTCCTGAACATCAACAAGTATCAAGATGCCTGCTGGCTTCTTCGCAGGTGTCATGACATACAGTGTCGGGGGATAAACCCATGAGTGAACCGAAAACAATTCTCGTTGTCGATGATGAGCCGGATGTATTGACATACCTGGGAACGTTTTTCAAGGATAACGGCTTCAACGTGGTGCAGGCATCCACCGGGGCGGAAGCATATGCCCAGGCGAAAAAACACCTGCCGGACCTGGTCACGCTGGATATTACCATGCCGGAACAGTCCGGGGTGAAGGCGTACAAACAGTTACGTGAGGATGATGCGACCAAAAATATCCCGGTCATCATCATTACCGGATACGAAGATCCGAATTTCAAGAAGTTCATCCATACGCGGCGTACGATTGTTGAGCCGGATGGTTTCTTCGAAAAACCGATTGACCGTGACCTGGTTTTGGCCAAAGTGAAGGAACTCTTGGGGTGAAACGCGTTCTTTCTTTGGCCCCGCCGGCTTGAAAACGCCGTAGCTTGCGAAGGCGGTTCTTTGGCCCCGCCGGCTTGAAAACGCCATAGCTTGCGAAGGCGGTTCTTTGGCCCCGCCGGCTTGAAAACGCCGTAGCTTGCGAAGGCGGTTGCCCGGCGGTGGTCTATTCTAAATATAGCGATTCCCATTATTATTCCGTCATGTGGTCATGTGCCAGATCAGTGAAAGGTCAACCATATGGTTGGAATAAAGGATAAGGATATGGAAAAAGGGGACAGTTTCCTTTCCTTGGGGCAAAGCCTTCCCGCTGTGAGCATGGACCGGGAAAGGTGGCTGTACCCTTTTTCTTGAGAGCAGGCAGGACGTACACGGAAAAGGGGACAGTTTCCTTTTCCACAAGTTCGGCGAGAGTGTTTCATATGCGCGCGAGGAAAAGGATCCCGTCCCCTTTTCCCGGCAATCTTTATTATGTCGGAATAAAATCGAGAACAGCAATAAAAATAAGAGAATCAATCCTTCGGTTTTCATCCTCGCGCAGGCGGGGATCCAGGCAAGTCCCAATAACTTTGAAGAGGCTTATCCGCTTCCGAGAATTATTGGTAATAATGATAACGGTAGATACACAGATTCCGATGAATCGACTAAGATGAATCCACATGCTCCGAAGGAGCGAAACATGAATAGCGCGGGGCGTAAGCCCCGGGAACCTTGACACCACCCCCTATAAACCCCGAAGGGGTGGCACATAAAGGATCCTGAATGAGATAGCGAATCAGCCTTCAGTCGTAAAGGAACGACAACCATACAAATCTGTTGTCAATATCTATACAACTCGGTAGAAAAGTATAGTGAAGGAGCGTGTTTTACTGTAGCGTTAACGGCTGATGCATCTTGTGTAAACCAAACAGGCTGGATACTTTCATGAAAAACCTGATCCAGGATTTCCACACCGGCGAATTACGAGGACCGGCCATGAACCAGCCGACCGATGCGCAGATCAACGCGCTTCTCTACCGCAGCCTGTTTGAACAGTTGCCTTTCAACCTCGCGGTGATTGACCGTGATTACAATATTATCCGCGCCAACGAAAACTTCCGTGACTATTTCGGCGACTGGCAGGGCAAGAAATGCCATGAAGTATACAAGGGCAAGGACCAGCATTGCGACGCCTGCAAGGCGGATAAAGTCTTCGCCCATGGCGAGACCATTGTATCCGATGAAACCGGGATTGACCGCAATGGACGCACCTGCCATTACGTCGTCCATACCATTCCCATCCTTGACGATGACGGCAAGGCCCATTTTCTGCTGGAGCTGAGCCGTGATATCACGGAAATCCGTCAATGGCAACGCCAGTACGACGTCCTCTTCGACCGTGTCCCCTGTTACATCTCGGTGGTTGACCGTGAATTCAAGATCACTCGCACCAACGAGAAATTCCGTAACACGTTTGGCGAAGGACGCGGACGTCACTGCTACCAGGTGAACAAGCGTCGTGACAAACCCTGCACCAGTTGCCCGGCCGCACGTACTTTCGAGGACGGCCAGGAGCACATGGGCGAGCAGGTCGGCGTGACCAAGGACGGGCAGACGACTTATTACGTAGTCCACACCTCGCCGCTGTCACGTGGCGATGGCAATGTTGAGCATGTTATCGAGATCATGACCGACGTTACCCATGTCAAGGAACTGGAGAAGCAGAATATCGACGCCGAACGTCTCGCCGCGGTCGGTCAAACCGTAGCCGGTCTGGCCCACACCATCAAGAACCTGCTGATGGGGCTGGAAGGCGGGATGTACATGGTCGATTCCGGGATTAAACGGGATAACAAGGACCGTATCAACCAGGGCTGGGATGTCCTGCAACGCAACTTCACCAAGACCACCGACCTGGTGCGTGGCTTCCTGAGTTTTTCCAAGGGACGCCTGCCCGAGATGAAACTGCTCGACCCGAACCAGGTAGTCCGTGATATTGTCGAACTATACGCCGAAACCGCGGCTCGTCAGGATGTGGAGCTGGTGCATGAACTGGACGAAACCCTCCAGCCTGCGCCACTGGACCCGGAAGGGATAGAAGCCTGTTTGACCAACCTGATGTCCAACGCGATCGATGCGGTAATGATGCGTGAGGAAGGCCCGAAACGGGTAGTCATGCGTACCCTGGAACGGGATGACGAGCTGGTGTTCCAGGTCGAGGATAACGGCGCCGGGATGGACCAGGAAGTCAAGAACAAAATTTTCACCACCTTCTTCACCACCAAGGGCGGCAAGGGCACCGGGCTGGGCCTGCTGACCACGAGGAAAATTGTGCAGGAGCATGGCGGACGGATCGAGATGAATACCCAAACGGATGTCGGCTCAACCTTCACCATCCGTTTCCCGCGCAAACGTCTGCAAACACTGTATCAGGAACAAAACATAGAGAGTTAACATACCTACGGGGGTACGTATGGATACCAAAACAGGAAAGCATATCCTGGTAGTTGACGATGAAGCCGACATCCGTGCCTATCTGAGCATGGCGCTGGAAGATGCCGGGTTCGAAGTGTCCACCGCTGAGGATGGCGTGCAGGCCTTGGAAAAGGTCAAGGAAATCAACCCGGACCTGGTGTCGCTGGACCTGGTGATGCCGAAAGGCTCGGGCGCCCAGTTCCACCGTGCCATGAAGAAAGACCCGGCCACGTCCAAAATCCCTATCCTGATCGTCACCGGCCACGCTCGTGATGACCTGGGCAAGGTCGATTTTGACGAGCTGACCATGTCCGGCTCAGGCGTCTACCTCGAGAAACCGGTCACCCCCGCCAAGTATGTCTCGGCTGTCTGCCGTCTGCTGGGGATCGTCGAACCGGGGCAGGAACCGAATGATGCCGACAAACTCCGCCAAGAGCTGAAAAACAGCCTGGACAACGCCGACCCGGAAGATTTGAAACGTGCGCTGGAAGCCCTGAAGAAGAAGTGATGGCAGTGTTTTAAGATTGGACAGCAATGACCCGGCCAGATGGCCGGGTTTTTGATTTTGGCTGCTAACAAGAATTTGTGCATACTATCGACGAGCATGTTTCGTCAGGTCTTGACGTGATGCCTTTTTCCTGTTTCTCGCTGTAATTACAAACATCTGTCTGGCTTCACGCCTGCTATTTCGCATGATAGATCGTCATCAGGCATCACGTTGTAACCTGACGACGGCGAGAATGCTGATACCGGTGGCAGGTCACAACGCGACAAAAACACGGCAAGAGGCGGTTTCAGTATCATCGTGAATTCAGGAAAACATAGCGAAAGCCGAAAACGGAGTGTCGCGTCAAGACCTGCCACAACATTGCCCAGTTTGAGATTGGATTTTATGACCCGGCCTGATGGCCGGGTTTTTTGTCGAGAGAAGTGAAGAGGAGCGAAAATCGGGACTGACCCTTCGTGGTCTGTCCCATTTTCGCAGTTATCGTGGCTTGAGAGGTTACCCGACAGCAAGCAGTACGCCACGGCGCACAAGTCGGGCCAAACGACCTTTTCGCACATGCAGAATCATTTGATGAACTAACCCCCACTGTCATCCCCGCGGCGGCGGGGATCTACTCCGTCGGCCGCTCTGCCAGGCAAGACGACCTCTGCATGGTTTGTTCCTTTCCTACATCATTTTCCGGATAATACAAGAACCAACTACACTCTCATCCCAGCGCAGGCTGGGATCCAGGCAAGTATCGACATTGAAAAGAGTTAAATACCCTGCTAAATGCTGATATCCCACGCTCAGCGAGAGTGTGATCCCCTGTTTGGCATCGCAATTTGACTGGATCCCAGCCTGCGCTGGGATGAGAGTGTCGCTGATTTTAGCCAAGTGTTCCCTCTACCCTCTCGTCCATACTCTGCAATTAATGACTTTCATTCTTGCAATCCTTCTATCCTATCATCCTGTGAGTAAAACAGTTTGGCCCGACTTGTGCGTCGTGGCGTGCTGCTCGCTGTCGGGTTTCACATTTCATCGAACTATATTGCACTTTCCATAGTTATTCTTTACATTTCCAATAAAGTAAAGGAGATCCTATGGACTGGGCGATGTTAAGTAAAAAGGGGCAGATCACCATCCCGAAGGCGGTGCGTGATCACTTGCAACTGAATCCGGGCGACAAGGTACGGTTCCTGCGGGTATCGCCCGATGACGTCATCCTGCAACGGCGTTCCTCGATTGAACAGTTGCGTGGTGCGTTGAAGGCCGACCGTCATGTCAGCATGGACGAGATCCTGGAAACCATTCGCAAACGTGGCAGCGGGCAATGATCGGACTGGACACCAATGTGCTGGTCCGTTATATCGTGCAGGATGATCCCAAACAGGAAGCCCAGGCGGCGGACGTCATCGAGAGCGCGGTCAAGGACGGCACCGCTCTCTACGTGGATGATATCGTCTTCTGCGAGCTGGTCTGGGTGCTGGAATCCGCCTATCACTTCAAACGCCCGGAAATCGGTTCCGTTCTGCATCGCTTGTCTCAATCGGAAGGGATTGTCGTTGAGGATAGCGAACTGATCCATAGCGCCATCAGCCTCTACACTCAGGGCACCGCCGACTTCTCCGACTACTTGATCCTCGTTCGCTGCCTGTCCCGTGGATGCGATACGCTGGTCACTTTTGATAAGAAACTGGGCAGACATTCCAATGAGATACAATTACTCCTCTAGAACCAAAGAATTTGCTTGAAATTTTCCAGTCTTTTCACAAGAAATAATCCTTTTCATCCTTTATATCCTTCACATCCTGTAAATTCAAGCATATACAATCCTGTCAATCCTTACGCATCCTGTAAATTCTGTAAATACATTCAGTTCATCCTTGCCATCCTTCTATCCTATCATCCTGTGAGTCATGTACCGTGCGTCAACCCCTGTGAGTCCCCCTACTGATGCCGGATAGCCTTGACCGGGTTGGCATTGGCGACTTTCCAGGCGAGGCCGCCGACCGTGATCACTGCAACTCCGAAGGCCAGCACACCCGCCAAAAGGAACGGGCCGGGGCCGAGTGTGATCCGGTAGGCGTAGCTTTGCAGCCAGTGGTTCATCACCCACGCTCCCAGCGGGACAGCCAGCACAAACGCGATCCCGACCAGTGTCAGGAAATCACGCAACAGCAGCAGTGTGATGCCTTCCGAGGTCGCGCCCAGTACTTTACGGATGCCGATTTCACGGGTGCGTTGTTGCGCCGCGAACGCCGCCAGGGCGAACAGGCCGATTGCCGCGACCAGGATCGCCAAACCCGTCGCGTAACGGATCAACACGCCCAGTTGCAGCTCGGTATGGTACATCTTGTTGAAGCCTTCGTCCATGAATTTGTACTGCAACGGCATACGTGGGGCGAAATCCTTCCACAACCGTTCGATCTCGGCCATCGTCTCCGGGATTCGAGCGCCGTCAAGCTTGAAAAACAGGTAGGGCGGCTCACCGTAATAAATCTGCATGAACATGGGCGCGATTTCATTATGCAGCGAATGAAAATGGAAATCTTTCACCACGCCGATGATGTCCATCGGGGTGTAAGTCACCGGGTCAAGCGTCTCGATTTCCTCGATGTGTTCACCGACAGGATTTTCCCAGGGCAACAGTTTCGCTGCGGCTTCGTTGATAATGATGGACATGGTCGAGTCGGTTGCCATGTCGGGGTTGAATTCTCGCCCGTCAACAAGCGTCAGGCCGAACGTGGTAATGGCGTCATGATCCACCGGCCAGATATGGAACAGCTTCTGATCCTCTTCCACCCCGCCAGGGATATGGTAGACGCTGTTGTTACGAATGTCGTCCGGGGTAAAATCGGCCGTGGTCGCCGCCAGCACACCCGGCAAGCGCATGATTTCGGTTTTCAGCACACGATGCTGTTCCATCAGATCCCCGTTCTCCAGCCGGATCACCAGCATCTGGTGCGTATCATAGCCAAGATCCTTGGTTCGCATGAATTCTGTCTGCTTCCCCACAATCAAGGTATTCAGCACCAGGAAAATCGAGATGGCGAACTGGAGAATGACAAACAGCGAACGCAGGCGTGTACCTTTTGTCCCACGTATCACCGCTCCGGACAGGACCGTAACCGGACGATAGCTGGACAACACAAACGCAGGGTAAATCCCGGCAAGCAGGCCGATGATAATCGCCCCGGCAACCAATGCAAGGATCTGCCACGGCGTCGACAGGAAAAAGATTGCGAGATTCTTTTGTAACAGGTTGGTGAAATAAGGCAGCGCCAGGTAAACCAGCAATAGCGCAATAATGAAAGCGACCAGGGACAGGATTACGGATTCGGCGAGGAATTGGCGCACGAGAATTGAACGTGTCGCGCCGAGTGTTTTGCTTACGCCCACCATACGGCTGCGAAGCGCGCTCTTGGCGGTGGAGAGGTTGATATAATTCAAACAGGCGATCAGTAGAATGAACAAACCCAGTCCGCCCAACTGGAACAGGTTGTCACGGTGGTGGCCGTATTTGCCACGCATACCCTGCAGCTCGTTGGCCGCAAGGTGGATGCTACGCAGAGGACGCAGGTACAGGCGGAAGATGTCCGTAAAATCCGAGATGTTCTCCCCGCCCAACATCCGTAGCGCATCGCCCTCATGCTTGTCCAGGGATTGATCCAGGAAGGGTTGCAGGGAGGCCAGATCAGTGCCCGTCGGCACCTTGAAATAGGTATTGTAGGAAATATTGTTCAGCCAGCCACCGTCGTCATCACGTTTTCTCGTAGACCAGGACATAATCATGGGGAAATCGGGCAGGTGAGTCGGTTTGTCCGGGGTACGGAACACTCCGGTGACTGTTAGCGATGTCCAATCTCGGAATACCACTTCCTGTCCCATGGGATCGGTATCATCGAAAAGACTGTGTGCGGTCTCTTCGGAAAGAACCACTGAATTGGGGGCGGTGAGTGCCCTTTTCGGGTCACCCTGTAAAAATTCATACTGGAAAAAATCGAACAGGCTGGAATCGGCATCATTTACGGAGCTGATGGAGATAACCCGTTCCCCGGCACGGAGTGCGAAGTTTTCGGTAAAGGAGCGGATCCGCAGGAATTCCTTGAGGGCGTCTATCTCGCGCACCAGCGCTGGCCCCATGGGCGCAGATCCGGTATCGAAATTGAAAACCTGGTCGCCACCGAGGTTGGCGTAACAGGTGAGCTGCACAATCTGGTCCGCGTCCGGATGGTGGGCATCGTATTGATTCTCGTAATAAACATAGAGGCCGATCAGGATAAACGCTGCCATCCCAATCGCAAGACCCGCGATATTGAATGTAGTATATAGCTTGTTTTTCTTGACATTACGCCAGAATTGAACAAGAATATTGCGCAGCATCCCGCCTCCCGGATCATGAAAAGGGGCGCCCACCCCGCACATAAGACAGGAAGAACCGAGGAATAGTTACAGGCTGTGGGAGTAAAAAAGGGGCGCCTCGCTGTTTCGTGTGGGTAAGATTCTGCTATACCATTAACCTGGATATAAGGGTCTAATTCGATGGAAAAGGGGAAATGCCGTCGGAAAATGGGGACTGCCACACTTTTCGCCTGCGAATATGCCAGATATTGTTGACCATGTTTCATTTATACGCAAAATCATTGATCGCTGGGAAGATATGTTGCGAAAAGGTGGCTGTCCCGGCATTTTCCAGTCCGGAACCATCGTACAGAACAGGCAAAATTTTGGTACAGTTACCTTTTCATCAATACTGATGTGATTGTTCTGCATTCGAAAGCATGAAAAGGTAACAGTCCCATTTTTCGCCTGCTTACCCATCACTGGTTCATTCCCGACTTGCTCAGAAGCTTATGCTCACCTATCACAAATCCATTTCCATAGCAATCGTTCCAGTATTCATGCATCCGCTGCTGGCAAATCGGGCCATACGTTCTTTGTAAATTCCCACCTTTTTCACTTTTTTCACTGCCTACTTTTTTCACTTCGAAATGTTATCCCCGTCCCGAGTGTTGTAGTCGGGGATGAACCGGGGATCTCGAGGTTTTTCTGGTATCGCTGATTCTCCCTGGAACCCATCCCGGGTGCCAGCACCCGGGCCACACGGTCCGGCACACGGTCAAGCTAATCAACGCATGGCAAACTTTACTACAAGGGTTTTACATAAATACAGTTTTGTATCCTTACTCTCCTCATTATCCTCTCCATTCTGTAAATACAATACAGAGTCATCCTTGATATCCTTTTATCCTATCATCCTGTTCATCATGTAGAATATCCTGTGAATCTTGTGAATCCCGTTGTTCAACAGAAGCGAATCAACCCATCCAGCACTCGCCCCGCCGTTTTCCCATCCCACAACGGCGGCACTTTCCCCTTTTTCCATTCGCCTGCTTCAAGACGTCCAAACGCTTCCATCACCGGGCTGTACTCGGGACGTACCAGCTCATTGGTTCCGAGTGTGATGGTCGAGGGACGTTCCGTATTGGGCCGTAGCGTCATGCAGGGAATCTGCAGGTAGGTTGTCTCTTCCTGGATACCGCCCGAATCCGTCAGCAAAGCTTTCGCCTTCGTTACCAGCGACAGGAAGGTTAAATAGTCAAGGGGATCGGTCAGGATCATACCGGGTTCGTTCGACAGGGCATTCAGCAGGCCGAATGTCTCCAGGTTCTTACGGGTGCGTGGGTGTACCGGGAAAATCACCTTGTTCGTGCGACTAATTTCTTTCAACGCACGGATCAGACCTTCCAGCGATTCTTTTGTGTCCACGTTCGAAGGACGATGCAGTGTGGTCAGGATATACTGCCCCGGTTC
The DNA here is from genome assembly GCA_963669175.1 of bacterium. Taxonomy (GTDB): domain Bacteria; phylum Electryoneota; class Electryoneia; order Electryoneales; family Electryoneaceae. The sequence goes on along the minus strand of OY769902.1, from coordinate 1,266,678 downwards.
CACATCAAAGGCCTGCCATTTCGCCGCTTCACGTGCTTTCGGCAATACATGCACCAAGCTGTCGATCATGATATTTCCGGCGAAGATAACCTTCTCCTGCGGAACTCCCTCGTTCAGCAGGTTGGTGGTTCCGGCTTCTTCTGTGGTGAACAGGAGATCACTGATGGCATCGGTTACCATGCGGTTGATCTCTTCGGGCATGCCACGGTCGCGTGAACGCAGTCCCGCTTCCACATGCGCAGTCTTGATGCCCAGCTTTACCGCGACCAGGGATGCGGCAGCGGTGGAATTGACATCGCCTACAGTCACCACCCAGTCCGGACGCATTTCCTGCATGATCGGCTCAAGCGCGATCATGATTTTCCCGGTCTGGACACCGTGAGTCGCCGATCCGATCCCAAGGTTCAGGTCCGGTTCCGGGATGGATAACACGTCAAAGAAACCGTCCGACAAGGTGCGGTCATAATGTTGGCCGGTATGGACAATAGTATGGCAAATCCCTTCACGAGAGGCGATCTCCCATGCCAGGGGAGCGATTTTCGGAAAATTGGGGCGCGCCCCGACAATAGACAGAATATGCATGGCACTTCCGTTGCTGACCTGTTCGAACAAAAATTAGAACCAGCAGGTAATCTAAGAGAAATCAGGTTCGAAAGCGACCTCGTTTCCCTCCCTGTGGTTCTATTCGGAAAGAGAACCCCGTGACGAAGGAAAACGCGTTTACTTTCCTCCTCTATCCTGATATCTTCCATTCACACGATTTCACCAGATACGAGGAATTTGTCATGCCTGCAACCGGAAAACCCGGACTGGTCTGCATGGACCGTGACGGCACACTGATTCAGGAAAAAAACTTCTTAGCGGACCCGGAACAGGTGTTCCTTTATCCCGGCGCTGGGGAAGCTGTGGCCGATCTCCATCATCATGGCTTCCGTGTTGCCCTGATCACAAATCAATCCGGCGTGGGACGTGGTATTATCCCCGAACCCGTCTTGCTGGAAATCCACGATGTGCTGCAACAGCTATTAAGCGAGTTCGACACCACTCTTGACAGCATTCATTATTGCCCTCACAAACCGGATGATGGCTGCGACTGCCGTAAACCCAGCCCGAAAATGCTGCTTGATGCTGCGGCAAACACCGGCGCGGATACGGGAAACATGTATATGATCGGTGACAAGGCAATGGATATCCTGTCGGGAAAAAACGCTGGCGCGGTGACCATCCTGGTCAGAACCGGGTATGGCAAGGGTACGGAGGAAAAGGGCGAAGTGACAGCGGATTATACCTGCGACACACTACGTGAAGCCGTGGACTGGATTCTGACTCGCTGACATTTTTTCGGTGCATCACGATATCCAGCAAATTGGTGATACCTGAACACCGGGCAATAAAAAACCCGGCCTCGGGCCGGGATATCTGAAGAGTTACCTTCGTAGCATCATGGATTGGCCAACCTGCCGGCAACAATATTGGATAGTGCATAATTGCCGTAATCATTATACACGGCAATAGCGAAGTAATACTGTACATCAGGTTCGGGAAGAATAAGGGTCATGCTCAGTCTTCCGATGTCGTAAATGTCTTTATACGTTGTGGATGTTTCAACAGTATCAAAATTCTTCGAGTACAAAATACGATACCTGTCGAAGTGGAATTCATCCGCCTGGTCCCAGGCAAGTTCCGCCTCATAGCCATCAATAACTATGATCTGGTTTAAAGCCACCCCTTCAGGCTCAGCTATCCAGGGCGGATCTCCCTTTGCACACCCCATCGCCAGCAATACTACAAACAGCAATGCAGCAGGTAACAGCAGACGCATTTTCCTGGTCATCAGCTATCCTCTACCTGAATAATCCTTCCATCCCCAGCATGAATTCCGTTGATACAGAATTTATCAGCTTATCACCTGCATAAGCAAGTAGGCAAACAGGATTCACATATTTCCATTCACGCGGAGAAAGAACGGAAAAACTCGACTGTTTGATCAATGCCATCCTTCAAGGATACTTCCGGTTTCCAGCCCAGTTCCGCTTGTGCCAGGGAGGCATCGAGGCAACTGCGACGCACTTCACCCGGCGCCGCAGAAGCATGTTTCTCTTCCATGGTCGAGGCTGCAGCGTCACAAACCAGGCGGAAAAGCTCAACAACATTCGTCTCTATACTGGTGCCAATATTGAACACTCCGGTCTTTGTGCTCTCAAGACCCAGGAGAATCGCACGAGCAACATCCTTGCAGAACACATAGTCGCGTGTCTGTAATCCATCTCCGTTGATAAACGCCTGCTGATCTTCCAACATGCGACGGCTAAATATGGCAACCACGCCCGCCTCACCGAGAGGGTTTTGACGAGGGCCGTACACATTCCCCAACCTGAGAGCCACGTAATCGATACCGTATTGAATCTTGTAGTAACGGAGATAGAGTTCCGTTGCTACCTTGGCGATACCGTAAGGCGATACCGGATAGGCCGGTGTCGATTCCGGGGTCGGGAAGGGACCGTTATCATCATACGCCGCGCCGCCGGTGGAAGTGAACACCACCTTTTTCAACCCGTGCTTGCGTCCCGCTTCCAACAGGTTCAGAATGCCACGGATATTCACATCGCTGTCAAACATGGGATCTTCAACACTGAAGCGCACATTCATCTGGGCGGCGCAATGCACCATAGCTTCAAACTTGTGCTGCTCCCAGAATGCATCGACCTCGTCACTGCGAATATCCATTTCTACAAAGGTTGCTCCCTCCGGCACATTCGAAAGTCGCCCGGTACTCAAATTATCCAGCACGACAACATCATGGCCCTGCGCAAACAACAAGTCGGCAACATGTGACCCGATAAACCCGGCGCCACCTGTCAGTAATATTTTCATCTACAGTTACACTCCTCTTTGGGGAATTGCATAAGCTAGCAGGAAATGACCTCTATCGCAAACTCTCAGGAGGTGAAGGTGTAGAAGTCGTGTTCGGATAATTCTTCCTACAACAGGAATATTCACAAGTAACAGATGTATATTTTGCAGCAACATAACCCAAGGAGTGAAGCATGGCAGAGCCACTAAAAAACCAGTTCCTGACTCCTGAATCACTGGCGACATTTGCCACGAGAATTGTACATGTTCGCCCAAATTTCGATAAAGACAGCTTCCTGCAAAACGTGCGTTCCGGTGACTGGGAGGAGCTTGAGCTGAAGGCACGTATGCGTCGCACCACCGAATGGCTGCATAAAATACTTTCACTTGAATACCCGGAAGCGATTACTCTCCTGGCAGAGATCGCACCGGACATCAAAGGTATGGAGGCGATGTGCCTGCCGGATTATGTCGAACTGTATGGCATGGACGACTGGGACCGATCCCTCCCGGCGATGCGTCACTTCACCCGGTTCTCCTCGTCGGAATTCGCTATCCGTCCCTACCTGATCGCCGACCTGGAACGTGCCATGGCGTTTATGCAGGAATGCTCTACGGACGAACATGAGAACGTGCGCCGATTCTCCAGCGAAGGATGTCGTCCACGCTTGCCCTGGGCGATGGCGATCCCGGCACTGCAACATGATCCCCACCTTATCCTTCCTATCCTGGATCGTCTGAAAACGGACCCGTCCGAGTTTGTCCGTCGCAGTGTATCAAATAACCTGAACGATATCTCCAAAGACCACCCGGAGCCGGTGCTCGACCTGGCTGAGCAATGGGTCGGAAACTACGGCGCTGACACGGACAAACTGGTAAAACACGCCCTGCGTACCCTGTTGAAAAAAGGAAACACACGCGCCATGAGGCTGTTCGGCTTCGGTGATCCGGCGAAGATCCAGATCCGGAATTTTTCGCTGGGGCAGGATACAATCAAAATCGGGGATAATGGACACTTTGCCTTTGAGCTACTGGTTGAAACAGATCAACAGGTCAAGGTTCGTCTCGAATATGCGGTGGATTATGTCAAGGCGAATGGCAAGACGTCACGGAAAGTCTTCCAGATCCTGGAAAACGACTATCAACCGGGAAACTCTACCATCGAACGCAAATACACCTTCCAGGATATGACCACACGTAAGCACTATCCCGGAAAACATGTCTTCACGATCCTGGTGAACGGCATTGAAAAGGCGACGGCATCAGTGGAGGTGGTGCGTTAGGAAGTTCACACGTGAATTAGTAAGAGATTTCTGCTTTGGCTAGAGTGTCCCAGGGAGTAGATCCCGAACAACATTAAACGGCAGCGTTTTCGGGATGACGTGGTAGTTTACTCTTATTTGAGAGAACTACTTTATGGCTGAATATGTTCACACAGGAAACATATCCTGTGCATCCGTAGCTATCCTGTTAATCCTGTGAATCCCTTGTGTCTGGCCTGTGAATCCGTTGAAGGATCACCAGTTAGGCTTGGGGCGGCGCTGGCCATGCTCGACCGCGCAGGGGGTGTTCCGGGTGACGTGTTCGTTCAGAAGTTTGCAGTAGAGGGCGCTGAAGGTACGGCAACTCTTGGCCCCATCGACATGGTCCTGCGGCCATTCGGCGTGTTCGCAGTCGATGGTACACCACTTGTGCGCCGCCTGTTCCACACCGGCATTGTCGGAAGAAACTTTCCCGGGAAGCGGGTTGTTTTTACTGCGTTGCAGGAGAAGATAACTTAGACCTTCGCCATCGCCTGGTACTTTGTGTCCCATGATACTTTTACGTTCGTTTAGACTTCTATGTTACTCTTGCTCTTTTCCCGACTTGCTCATTGTCTGCATCACAAATCCACGTCCAGCGAACATCGCAACAAGCTCATGTATACATCACTGACAACCGGCAAATCGGGCCATGCGGCTTTATGCTTCTTTGTGTTTGCCATTGCTTCATGCTGTTCATTGAATCATTACAATAGAATCTGTAATCCGTTTATCCTCGCTATCCTTCGTGTCCTTTTCATCCTGTACAGTCAACTACTTCTCTTCCACGTCGTGGTATTCGGCATCGATAATATCATCCGGGTCGATCTCACGATTCACATTGCGTGGGCTGCCCTTCACTTCCTGTTCCGGTTCTGGTGTGGTCTCTTGGCTGGCCATCCACATCCGTGTTTTTTTCAGCAACCAGGAAACGCCCAGGAATACCGCCAGGGCAAGAAAAATGCGGCTCATTTTCCCCTCCCGGAAGGATTGTAGAACGATGTCCCATCCGGGGTGTTCAGGATACGTTGATGCAAATCTTCCAGATGCTGCGGATTGCGGACAAAATCCACTTCGTTGGTATTGACCACCAGCAGTGAAGAGGCTTCGTAATGGAAGAAGAAGTAGTTATAGGCTTCCACGAGGGATTTGATATACTCGCCACTGATCTCACGTTCGTAAGTGCGATTCCGTATCCGGATATTCCGCATCAGGCGTTCCGGGCTGGACTGCAGGTAAACCACCAGGTCCGGGGTACGGACATCACGTTCCAGCAACGTCGCCACATGGTCGTACAGGGACAGCTCACGGTCGTCCAGGGTAATGTTGGCGAAGATACGGTTTTTCGCGAAATGGTAATCGGAAATCGTGTACTGCTGGAACAGATCGGTCTGCGTGAACTCTTCTGTCTGCTGACGATACCGGCTCAGCAGGAAGAACAGTTCCGTCTGAAACGCGAAATGTTCCGGGTCACGATAGAAATCGACGAGGAAAGGATTCTCTTCATGCTGTTCCAGAACCAGCTTGGCATCCAGCCGCTCTGCCATGAGGGTCGCCAAACTGGTTTTGCCCGCACCAATTACCCCCTCGATGACGATGTAGTTATGATCGCTCAAGCTTCAACCCATCGTTGTCGTTCAGCGTAAAATACGGCATGAAGGAGAGCTTCGCATCACCGGGTCTCCCTTTTCAGCATGTCACCGGGAACAGGAATCTGGCAGCAAAAGGGGACTGTTTCCTTTTCGTCGCGCTTTAGTTAGCTATCCCGTGATTCAATGAATCGAAAAGGTGACTGTACCCTTTTGCCGGTGTTTTCTGCTCAGTCCCGATCCACTCGTACTTGTGTTACAGGTCATTGCAGTATCACAGTATCCAAGCAACACCAACAACTCAACCAGTCTCACGTGTGCATCGGGCCACGCAAACTTTGTCACCGGGAACAGGAAGCTATAATTGAAAAATGGGGACTGTTACTCGTTTTCGCTGGCAGGTTGGTTGACAGTCTTGATACTGTATGACAGTGCTATTGACTTGATAAGCTTGAGAAACTTGTTGCGAAAAAGGTAACTGTCCCAGCATTTTTCCGCGCAGGAACATGCAACGATTACAGGCGAAAAATTCGGTACAGTTTCCTTTTCAAAATCATTGGATATAATGTCCTGCATTCTGAACCACGAAAAGGAAACTGTTATAATGCATAAGTAGAAGCAGCCAACCTCGACGCAGCACACATGTCGGGCTAACTTGTGTTAAAGGCGTAACACGAGGTTACCCGTAGTACTTACACGAGGAGGTTGGCATGCAGGCAGTATACTACATCGGTCTGGACGTACACAAGAAGAAGATTGCGTATTGTATTCAAACGTCGGCAGGTAAGATAGTTGACCAGGGCATGGTTGCATCCACCCGTCCTGCTCTTTCAAACTGGGTTGCGAAGTTACCGACTCCCTGGGCGGCGGCGATGGAAGCGACGTTGTTTACAGGCTGGATTTATGATTTTCTGAAGCCGCATGCATCGGCACTGAAGGTGGCACACCCGGCGATGCTGAAGGCGATTACGGCGGCGAAGAAAAAGAATGACAAGGATGACGCCAAACGTATCGCAGATCTGCTCCGTATCGACCTGTTGCCGGAATGTTACATGGCACCATCAGATATCCGTGAGCTACGCCGTGTGCTGCGATTTCGCAACAAAATCGTCCGGCATGCCGTGAGCCTGAAGAACAAGACGGCCGGATTACTGATGGAAGTGGGCGCTGAGTATTCGAAAAGGCGTCTACATGGCAAACGCTACTTCCATGAATTGCTCATTGAACTTGATACGCTGGATGAGATTCCGACCACTGTGGTTGAGATGTTGCGAATGAATCGTGCCGGCCTTGAGCTGTTTGAGGCGCTGCAACTTCAACTGGTTAAGGCGCTGGCTACGCATTCGCTGTTGGCAGATCGGGTGAAGTTGTTGATGACGATCCGTGGCATTGGTGTGATGACCGCGCTGACATGGGCGTTGGAAGTGGGTGAAGTGGAACGGTTTGCCAGTATTTCCAAGGCAATCAGTTACTGCGGTTTGTGTAGTGCGCAGCAGGAATCAGCGGGAAAAACGAAACGGGGACCGTTGTCCAAGAAACGAAACAAACATTTGCAGACGAAACTGATCGAAGCGGCGAAGCTGGCGCCACAGTGGCATCCAGAGCTGCAGATTGTGCATGACCGTGAACTGGCACGCAGCAATCCCAACCGGGCAACCTTGGCGGTAGCACGCAAGCTGGTAGCGTATCTGATGGCGGTTGATCGACGGGGAACGCCGTTTGTTCAAGCCGACACGACAACAGAACTTGTAAACTAACATTCTATGCCACAACGCGTATTGTAAACCGGACCTGCCCGCCAGGCCTCACGAAACAGGGGACTATGCTTCGGGCATCCTTGAAACTGTTTAGAGGCTGGTCGGGTGATCCCTAACTTCATCTTCTGTGACGGGCCATATGGCCCCGAGACAGACCATGAATGTCTGGCCGTAAGGTCTGTTGGCGGCCCACGCGAGAGCGAGCAAAGGTCAGGAAAAACGCGTTGAGGAAGAGGTTAGGCATCGTCCTGGTTCAGAGATGAATCAAAGGACTCGGGAAAACTCCGTCTTCCCCTTGACTCTACTTATCATGAAAGTCCCATTTTTCGCCCACGCCACTCATTATCACGCGCTCACTCAACCACGTTCACCGAGCCCGTATCTGTCGTTGCCTGAATCGCATCCTTCACCGACAAGTTCCATCCGGGCGGCACGATATCCGGCGCCAGTTCTGCCAGCGGGATCAATGCGAAGAGACGGTTTCTTAATTCCCGATGCGGCACAACGAAGCCATCTTGATCAACAGCCGTATCGCCATAGAGCAGGATGTCGATATCCAGGGTTCGTGGTCCCCAACGGCGTGTCTTGTCGCGGGTACGTCCCAGCTTCTGCTCGATCTCATCCATCAACCGGGTCAGTTCCTCAAACGCGCCACACCATGTAAGTTCGACCACCTGGTTATAAAAATCCGGCTGATCCGGATCGCCCCAGGGCGCAGAACGATACAACCGGCTTTTTCGGGTGCATTCACACCCTTCGGAACCGGCCAGGAGTAAGTTTGCCTCGGCGAACGCACCTGGGACATCTCCCAGGTTGCCGCCGAGGCAAAGGTACACCAGTACGGACTCAGGCCTTCCGGAACAACTCAACTTCGTATCCGTTGGTTGGTCCCGGCATTGGGGAGCGGTCCTTATGCATCCGTACTCGTACTGCGTTAATGGGGAACGCAGTCAGCAGGTCTTTCGCAATATTCTCTGCAACTGTTTCAACCAGGTTGCAGGTCGTACCGGTCACTACTGCCTTCACCACTTCATGGACAGCAGCAACATCAATCGTATACTCAAGCTGGTCAGTTTCTGCGGCTTTACGTGTGTCGAGGAACAGTTCCGTGCTCACGGTAAAGGTGGCGCCGACTTCACGTTCGCTGGCGGTACAACCATGACGGCCCTGAAACAACATGTCAATGACACGGATAATATCGCCGTAATTTGCAAATGCTGCGTTTGCTTCCATCTTACCCTACCTCCACCAGTGAGCCGTGCAGGTACTCGGTTTCCGGGTGCGCCATCGCCACAGGATGATCCGGCCCGGCCTGCAACGCCTGCAACTGGGTGACTCGTGTTCTCGCTTTGCGTGCTGCTCTGCGCACCAGTTCCTGCACATCGGCCAAGGTCGCCAAATGACTGCAGGAAAACAAGGCCGCCAACCCTTCCGGCTTGGTCCAGCTCAGCGCATCCTGAAATGCTTGCGCAGTCTTGGTAAATCCTTCCGCCTTTTTCGCCCGGCTCTTCACCAGGGGCGGCGGATCGCTGATCACCAAGTCAAACGGGCCGCCCAGTTCCTTCGCCGGTACGCTCTGCTTCAGCAGGTCCAGCTTCAGTATACGTGGCTCCGGCAGCTCATTCACCTTAAACGCCTCTTTGGCGATCTCCAGCGCACGTTCGCTCCGGTCCACCAGGGTTACATCTGTCGCACCAAACGCAGCCGCCATCAACCCGAAACCACCGGTATAACTGAAAGCGTCCAGAACACTACGGCCTTCCGCCATGATCGCAACCGTCCGCCGTGAGGGCGCCTGGTCCAGGTACGATCCGGTTTTCTGTCCACCTTCCGGATCAAGATCCACCGGCCACAGCATCTCATCCAGCTCGAACCAGCGCAGCTCGCCTTTGCCTTCACCGATAATGTCACGCTTGAGCGGTAACTGCTCACGTGCCCGAGCCTGGGTGTCATCGGCGACAATTATCGTCTTCGGCGAGAAAAGCTGCTCGACGATACCCTGGATGACGTCGCTCTGCCGGTCCATTCCCGCGCTGCCATGCTGAACAGCTACAATTTCAGGTCCGAGACGGTCGATAATCAGCCCGGACAGGCCATCCGCTTCACCGTGTACAACCCGGCAGGCATCCTCATAACCCCAACGCAGGCGTCGAGCCCACGCGGTCTTGATCTTCCGTTTCAGGAATGCCTTGTCCAGGGGCTGCTTGATGTTACGGTCATGCATCCGTACCGCGATCAACGAATGCGGACTGACCGTTCCCGATCCCAGCGGCGCGCCGTTGGAAGCAAAAACCGATACATCCTCACCGGGTTCATACTCTTTCAGGTCATCCGCGACCTGGTTGGCAAACACCCAGAGGTATCCCCTGCGGATGCGCTTTTCTTCATCTTTTCTGAGCTTTAGTTCACGCACCCTCGGTCGCCTGCCCCTCTTCCGGTTCCGTGGGCTCCACTGCTTCTACCGTGCCACCATTGCCATCCTGATGTTTGATCGAGGCGTCAATGAAACGGTAGAACAACGGATGCACATCGGTTAACCGGCTCTTCAATTCCGGGTGGAACTGGCAGGCAACGAACCAGGGATGATCCTTCAGCTCAATCATCTCAACCAAACCCTCATCGGGATTGACGCCGGAGATGATCATGCCGTTTTCGGTCAGGATCTGCTCGTACTTGTTGTTGAACTCATAACGGTGACGGTGGCGTTCGTGGATCAGCTCCTGTCCGTAGGCTTCAAACGCCTTGGTGCCACGTTTCAGGTGGCAGGCCCACGCGCCCAGACGCATGGTGCCGCCCTTTTGACGCAGGCGACGCTGGCCCGGCATCAGGTCGATTACCGGGTAACGTGTGCGACGGAATTCGCTGGAGTTGGCGTTCTTCAGGTCTGCCACGTTCCGCGCGAACTCGATCACCGCGATCTGCATACCCAGGCAGATACCGAAATAGGGAATCTTGTTTTCACGAGCATACTTCGCTGCGATAATCTTGCCCTCGGTGCCGCGTGTGCCGAATCCGCCAGGAACGAGGATGCCATGAACGTCCTTGAAAACCTCTTCCGGACCGAACTTTTCCACATCTTCCGCTTCGATGCGTTTAACTTCCACACGAGCGTCACATTTGGCGCCGGCATGGATGAAAGCTTCCGTGATGGATTTGTAGGCGTCCTGCAATTCGACGTACTTCCCGCACAACGCCACCTTGATTGTCTTGGACGGCTTCCTGATCCGGTCAACCAGCTTCGCCCATTCAGTCATGTTCGGCTTGCGTGCTTTCAGGCTCAGCTTGCTCATCACCGAACGCGCCAGCCCTTCTTCTTCCAGCATCAACGGCACTTCATAGATCGACTTGGCGTCCTGCACCGCGACGACGTCTTTCACATCCACACTACAGAACAGGGCGATCTTCTGCTTGATGTCTTCGGATACCGGGTGCTGTGTACGCAGGCCGATGATATCCGGCTGCAAGCCGATTTCACGCAACTTGTTGACACTGTGCTGCGTCGGCTTGGTCTTCAGTTCGCCAGCCGCAGCCACATAAGGCAACAGGGTCAGGTGAATGAACAGCACATCACGAGGTCCCACCTTCTGCTTGAACTGGCGGAAAGCTTCGAAGAACGGCAGGCTTTCATAGTCGCCAACCGTACCCCCGACTTCCACAATCACAATTTCCGGCTTCGGTGTCTGCTTGGCCAGCAACGCGATATTGGAGATGATCTCATCGGTCACGTGCGGAATCACCTGCACGGTACCGCCCAGGTACTCACCATCACGTTCCTTCTGGATCACCGATTCGTAAATCTGGCCGGACGTGACATTGTTCAGCCGCGTCATGGAAATCCCGGTGAACCTTTCGTAATGCCCCAGGTCCAGGTCGGTTTCAGCGCCGTCATCGGTGACGTACACTTCGCCATGCTGGAACGGATTCATCGTGCCCGGATCGACGTTCAGGTAGGGATCGGATTTAAGAGTGGTGACCTTGTATCCACGGCTCTTCAGCATCAAGGCCAGCGATGCGGCCATGATACCCTTTCCCAGCGAGGAAACCACACCGCCGGTAATAAAGATATATTTTGCCTTCGGGATACGAAGTTTGTTCTTTTGCGGACCACGCCGACTGCGGCCTCTGGGACTCATCTTTGGGTTCTCCCTGGGTTGTCTGTAAGGTTGGTTTTGTCCTCAGCGGAATATAGTACATCGAGTATAAAGATGCTGTAAAAGAGAGGAGATTTTTCATTTTTTTGAGTACAATATTTCAGGTTGTTTCGCGATTCATCCTTCTGGACAAGCTTGAGTCTCTTATCTTACATTACTGTATTATCAATTATTTATAATATATTAATAATCCACATATTCTTTATTAACCATGGATTCTACATTAAAATCACTCGAAAAGACGGATAGATTAGAATGTCTTAACATAGGCCAATGAGTACCCGTATTGCCCGGATCGAGGGTATAACCGGAAGATAAAGAGTATCAGTTTCAGGGAGTGTTCCTGTAATCGTGTCCAGTCTCCTGGAGTGTCTCTCTTCTGTGCGTCTTTCGGTATGTCTTGCTGGGAAAACCTGAACGAGGAATGGGTAATGGGTAGCGAAAAATGGGACTGCTACCTTTTCAGATCCGCTGCTGTTGAACTCTCACATCACGTTTGACGAAAAGGTAGCTGTACCGGATTTTTCGCTTGATGCTCACCTCAAAAGACCACGAATGGGAAAATTCAGGTACAGCTACCTTTTTCGCTACATGCCATACCGGAAATCAACATTTGAGCAGCCATATCCTATAAAATCCACAACCATCGACGTTTTCACACGCGAAAAAGAGTAGCAGTCCCGGTTTGTTGTAAACACATCTAATGGCAACAACTACTTATACTGGTTCAGCCACGCGACTGTCTCTTCCGGTGTTTTGAATGAGGAGAAACGGCTGCGTTCTTTGCCGTCAGGGCCGAGAATCAGCACCGTCGGCAAGCCACCAACACCGTACTGCTTGCGCAAGGCTTCCAGTTCGGGTACGGAACGTGTGAAATCCAGCTTCAACGGGATATACGCCTGCGCCGCATCAATCACCTCCGCCTGGTTCCAGACATTGTGATCCAGCTCCACACAGACCGCGCACCAGTCCGCGTAGAAATCTATCAGGACAGGCATATCGGTTTCCGCTGCATCGGCCAGGACCGCATCATGGTCGTTCACCCGGAAGGGGACATGGACTTCAGAAACAGCGCCGCCGCCCTGCTGTACCACGACTCCACCGGATAGTCCTTCACCGGTCACCAACGGCAGCTTGTGCCAGGTACCCAGGCCGAACAGCACATAAAACGCGCCCGCCACGATCAGCGCGATCCCCAAGCCCTTGCCGATCATACCGACCTTGCCCAGCTCCTCGACTTTTTTCCAAGCCCCGAATGCACCGCCAATAATGATCAGGAACGCACCCAACAGCAGGATGAACATCGTATCCGGCAGCAACAGGTGCAGGTAATACATGGCTACGGCAAAGATCAGGATGCCGAGACCCTTCTTGATGTTGTCCATCCACGGCCCGGCTTGCGGCAAGGCGGTCATCGCCCCGGCGAAGGTGCCTATGAAGATGAACAGGATGCCGATACCGAAGGCAAAGGTCGCCATCAGGAAGAACCCGAGCACCAGGCTATTGGTGTTTCCGATCCAGCCGAGCAGTACCAGTAACGGCGGCCCGGCACACGGCGCAGCTACCAGCCCGGTAACGCCACCCATGAAAATCGCCCCGAACAGCCCTTGCCTCTGGCCGCCCATCAGCTTGCCCTGTACCGATGCGGGAAGCGCAATGTCAAACGCGCCCAGCATGGAAGCGCCCAACGCAAAGAAAATCGCGACAATCACCCACAAGACAATCGGGTTGGACATGAACGCGCCAAACAGCGCGCCAGTCGCCCCGGCGATCACACCCAGCACGGCATAGGTCAACACCAGCCCCAACACAAAGAACAGGGACAGGATGAAGCCCTTCACCTTGCTTCCGCCCGCACCAGCGCCAACAAAACCGATGATGATCGGAATCATGGGGTAGACACAGGGGGTAAGGCTCACCAGGATACCTGCCAGGAACACCAGCACAAACGCCATCACCGAACCGCTCTCGAGAGCGTTGGTCAGACGGTCTTCCAACGCGCCACCACTGCCCCCGGCAACACCCTCAGCAGTAGTCAGGGTTAATTCACCCTCACCGCTTATCGGCGGGAAACAGAGTTCCGGCTCCAGTTCACGGCAGGCTTGATAAGAATGATCATACGTGATGGTATAGTCACCGGGACTCACCGAAGCGGGAACCTGTACCACCAACCCAAGCGGCACCTCACCACGATAGACCTCCTCATCATGTTCCACGACGCCTGTAGGCCAGACAGTATCCGTAACCGTCCACCCTTCAGGGAGGGCCAGGTTGAAAGATAAAAGGTCGTAGGATTTATCGGTAATGTGATGATCCGGCGGAACTGCGAATGTCGCAGTCACTGTCACCGTACCGCCAATCGGCGCAGGTGAAGGATCTGTGGTAATGGTTACCGGGATGGTCGGTTCTTCAAAATCAAATTGCCCCCACGCCCCTTGGAAGGGAAGCAACATCGCTACAATTGCAAGGGACAAAAGAAAGGTTGTCGTACGTTTCACGTCCGCACCCCCGTCATCTGGTTCACTTTTTGTTGTGAAGTTAGATGCACAATCACGTTAATCGGTTCCCGCCGATGAAGGTACGCTCGAGCACCCCCGCTACCAAACGGTTTCCGTAAAAAAGAGCTGCAACTTTTCACGTGAGTATACGTTACCCCAGGCAGGGTAACAAGTGAGCAATGCGAGCCCTCACATTGTGACAGATGTGCGACAACAGGATTCGATATACAATCGTAATGGTATAATCCAACGGTGATTTACTGGTGATTGGGAGGGAGGATATGGAAAAAGGGGACTGCCTCCTTTCCCTGGGATACAGGTGTCCCACAGTGTTTATGGTTCGTGAAAGGTGGCTGTACCCTTTTTAATACGAGCAGACAGGAATCACACGGAAAAGGGGTACAGTTTCCTTTTCCATGAATACTTCAAGAGTATTCCGTATGTGAGGGAGGAAAAGTATCCCGTCCCCTTTTCCCGACAATCTCAATTAAATCGAGTATAGCAATGGAATCGGCGAAACGCTGGAAAATTGATATCCACCTGAAGAAAAAGAAGCTGAAATATACCAACCCTGAAACAGGCGCCACCCACACAAACACAAGCATAACTTTAAGCTTGAAAAACAGTCCCTTTGTCGATCTCCCATTTATCTGAAAAGAAATTATTAAGAGCTTCATTGTCGTTACATGCTGTTATTAATAACTTAACACATATTGCAAAAATGCACACTTCTTGTTGACACCTAATTTTGTGATTTTTCGTGTTTACGGAACAACAGAATCCGCTGATTCAGGAATACTTCAAGTACACTTTTACATGTAGAAAATTCTGGATGGCCTGCATCATCAGTCCCATACAAACCACTTAGTACTACTCTTTTACAAATTACTAAATACCAATATGATATAATGAATTTCATAAACGCAAGCGACAAAAAAGCTAACATATTTGCAACTATTGCCAAGGTCGAAATATCCCTGTTTGCGCCTCGAGCTCTCGGGGAGAGTTTTAAACCTGAAGTATATCTTGCAACTTTCTTTAACTGCGAAGATAAGAAAAACTGAAGTCGAAGCCAATATACTTCAAGAACGCGCTGAAAGTCATAAAAAACTTGAAGTAAGCGAGGAGTCATCGTGGCCTATCAGGGTGAAGAATCCCCTTCTTGTTGCCGATAGTATTAGGGAAGGAACGATACAGGTTACAGAGTGGACAGGGGCTGACGCCCTTCACGGAGATACCGGAAGAAGAAGCGCCTGTTCCCTACTACCTGTCAAAACTTGATGAGCAAGGGCTCCGTCTTCGGTCGGTAAGCCTGGGGAATAGACGCTGCGGCCTGAGCACCCGCAGCGTTGTTTTTTTGTATACAGTTGGCCACAATCCCGACTCACTCGAAATTGCGTCATGAGTTGTAACACCATCACAGTATTCAAACTGCAACCACAACGGAAGCTCCATCACTTGTGAATCGGGCCACCCGACGTAGCGTTGTTTTTTGTATACAGTTTGACTCTTAACAAGAATTTACAGTTCAGCCGCACAAGAATTTACAGGATGAACAGGATAAAAAGGATATCAAGGATAAAACCAATTTTCCGGTTAAAAACATGGTTAATTTATAAAAGAAATAGCACGTTAAGGTTGATGAAATTTGGGTTCCTCATTCAAGATCACAAGTTGTACGATCCATATCGTTCAAGTCTTCATTTTTTCATCCTTGCCATCCTTACTATCTTGTTCATCCTGTAAATTTTCCGCGATACCCTGACCGGGAGAACCGCTCAACCGATTGAAACGAGGCATCTGCTCCCCTACCTTTGTCTCAACCGATGTGGCGTCGCGTTTCACGAGGCCACCATACCACCATTCCCGTAAAGCGAGGAGGTTCACTTGCCACGGTTGAACTGGTCCAGCGACAAACTGATCGCGAAAGCACGCGACATCCGTCGAGATATCATCGCCATGAACGCCAATGCCGGAAGCGGGCACACCGGCGGATCGTTATCCTGCACCGATTTCGCGACCGCCCTACTCTTCAACGAGTTGAACATCGATCCAGCCAACCCCAAATGGGCAGATCGTGATTTCTGGCATTTTTCCATCGGGCATGTCACCCCGGTGATTTATAGCGCCATGGCGGAGCGTGGCTACTTTCCCCCGGTTGACCTGCTGGGCTTCCGTCAGTTCAAGGGCCATCTCCAGGGGCACCCTTCCACCCATGACACTCCCGGCCTGGAGGTCGCGGCCGGATCGTTGGGACAAGGATTGGGCGTGGTTATCGGGGCGGCGATGGCCTCGAAAATGGACAACCATCCTCGCCGTTGCTGGTGCATCATGGGGGATGGCGAGCAGCAGGAAGGCAGTGTCTGGGAAGCGGTAATGAGCGCGGCCCATTTCAAGCTGGATAACCTGACGGCGATAGTAGACCTCAACGGCGTCCAGATTGACGGTTCCACTGCGGACGTCATGAACATCGAGCCCCTCGCCGGCAAGTACGCTGCCTTCGGCTGGCATGTGCTTGAGATTGATGGTCATGACATGAACGCCATCCTGAACGCTTTCAACGAAGCGAACACCTTCATCGGCAAGCCGAGTGTGATCCTGGCGCACACCAAAATGGGGCGTGGGATTGCCGAGATCGAGGATAATTATCGCTGGCATGGCCGTCCCCCGAAACCGGATGAGGCCGACCGTTTCCTGAAAGAGCTGGGGACCGGGTATGATGCGTGGAAAACACGTTTGCGGCAGGCAACATCGACCACCCTATACGAACCGGAGGCATAGACGATGAGCGGAACAGGAGACTGGAAACCTCCGCGTGAGGGTTGGGGACGTGGGCTGGTGGACATCGGCGAAAAGCATGATGATGTCGTGGTGCTGGTCAGCGATAATATCGGCAGCCTGAATACTAATTATTTCATGGAGCGTTTTCCTGAACGTCATTTCGAGATGGGTATACAGGAGCAGAACATGGTGGCCATGGCGGCTGGAATGAGTCGCCTGGGAAAAGTGCCTTATTACGTCACGTACAGCGCGTTTGGAGTGGGACGTGTGCTGGACCAGTTGCGTGTCACCGTCGGCTACACTCCCTGCAACATCAAGATTGGCGGCGCTCATTCGGGAATCAGTGTCGGTCCGGACGGCGCGACTCACCAGATGCTGGAAGATATCGCGGCGGTGCGTGCGCTGCCGAATTTTACTGTGCTGGCCCCGGCGGATTTTAACCAGACACGGATTGCCACAGTTGCCGCGTATGAAGTGGACGGCCCGGTGTATATTCGGTTCGGACGTGAGCCGGTGCCGACGGTAACCTCTACGGATGACACCTTCGAGATCGGCAAGGCGCAGATCATGGCCGAGGGCAGCGATGTTACCATCATCGCGATCGGGCATATGGTGGCTGAAGCCATGATCGCGCAGGAAATGCTGGCGAAAGAAGGTGTGGGGGTGCGTGTGCTGAACATGCATACGGTCAAGCCGATTGACGAGCGTGCGATTTGTGACGCTGCCGAACAGACCGGGGCGATCCTGACCGCGGAAGAGCACCAGATCTATGGCGGACTGGGCAGCGCCGTGGCGCAAGTGACAGCGCAGTATTGCCCCGTGCCCATGGACTATGTGGCCGTGATGGATCGTTATGGCAAGTCCGGCCAACCGGGTGAATTACTGGACGCCTTCGGCCTGCGCCATACGGATATGATCAGCAAGATCCGGGAGTTGCTGAAGAGGAAAAAGAGGTAGTTTTCTTTGGTGATACATATCTTTTAAAAACGGGATGATTCCTTATGGATTTGTCCCGTTTTTCATGTTGTCATCAAAGTGACGTATGATTGGAGCACAAACTTGTGCTGGAATGGACATCCACCTCGAAGAGGTGACACTTGAGACGAACGACTGCTTATTGCGATAGAGCAATCCACCTCGAAGAGGTGACACTTGAGACGAACGACTGCTTATTGCGGTAGAGCAATCCACCTCGAAGAGGTGACACTTGAATAGCGCGGTGCGTAAGCGTCGGGAATATCAAGTCGTTAGCAATAATCGTCCCCGAAGGGGACGCACATCAGGAAAAGTGGAATTTTCTTGAACATTGTGCGATCCCTTCGGGATCAAAATGAGGGGGATGATCGTTTCCCCGGCGCTTACGCACTGTCTCTTGCTCACATCTTCGTGTTTCTGCCACCCCAGAGGGGGTGGTATATTTTAGCGTAGGGTTGACGCTGTCTGTTTAGCGTCTACCCTACGAAAAAGATCAAACCTTATCTCAACCCTGGAAGGGTTGCATAACGTATAATTTACACCCAATTGGTTTGTATAGAATATAAAATGCGTTATTTCCTGTATTTATTGAACGTACTAATATGAATCGCGTATTATGCAACCCTTCCAGGGTTGATTATTCGTTAGAATACCTGACATAGTGTACAGGCCAAACAGACGGCCTGTACACTATGCTAAAATAGGGAATCCCGCCGGGATTCTAAAAATGCTATGTCCACAACTCTTTTACTGATACAGCTTTCAGAAGATGTGGGTAAGAGACAGCGCTTACGCACCGCGCTATTCAAGTTGTCCACCTTCGGTGGACTTTTACTGACTGACTACCTCTGACTGACTGCCCTGGATGAATACCTCTGTTTGACTGCCCCTGTTTGCTCGTCAAACAGGGTTTATACTAATTTCAGGACAAAGCATTACACTAACTGAAATAAGGAAAACATCAATTATCTATTCATTCCTCAGCGCCTCAACCGGGTTCAGATCTGCCGTCCGTAGCGCCATCAGGCTCACCGTAATCAATGCGATCAGGAGCGCAAGGCTACCGGACAGAAGGAACGGTCCTGCTGCCAGTCCGGTACGATACGCGAACCCGTTCAGCCAGTGTTGCATGGAGTAGACAACCGGCCCGATAGCTATAACATTCGCAATCAGGACAAGAATAACCGTTTCACGTGATATCAGGTACACCAGGTTCGTCACTTCCGCACCAAGTACCTTCCGGATGGCAAATTCCTTGAACCGTTGCTGGGATGAATAGGCCACCAAGCCAACAACACCCAGGTAAGCCAGCAGGATACCGATCCCGCTGAAAGTGCCAAATACCTGTGCCAGACGTTCTTCACCCTTGTAAAGTGTATCAAAATCCTGGTCAACGAAACTGTAATCGAAGGGGGATTCAGGGGCAAACTTCTCCCATACATCTTGAATCTGCGCGATCGTGCCCGGAATATCCTGCCCGGTAAGGCGGGCGATAACAAAACGGTACCGTCCCTCCACGATTTGAACAAACAGGGGCTCAATGGAGGTATGCAGAGTTGCATAATGAAAATTATCGATAACCCCGATAACCGTGTTTTCCTGCACGGCATCGATAATATTGCGTGAAATGGTCATCCCGATCGGGTTTTCCCAGCCATATTGTTCTACTGCCGCCTTATTGACAATCATGGCGGATGTCATGTCAGTTGGATAATCTCGTGAAAAATCGCGTCCCTCAAGAAAATGAACGCCCAGGGTACGTAGAAAGTCGTGATCTACGGTTATCGAGCGTCCCGAAACAGCCACGTTTTCTCCACGTGATTCAAAGCTGAATGGCCAGTATTCAAAACGAACCCCGGGAACAGAAATGCTGGCGCCGGCATCGGTTACTCCTGCAAGAGCGCAAAGCTCGCATTTAAACACTTCAAGCTGTCGATTGACTTGAGGCTGAAGAGGAATCAGGAGCAACTGCTCCTTGTTGAAACCAAGCGGCTTGCTGCGCATGTAGTTCAACTGCTCATGCACAATCAGGGTAGCTGCGATCAAAGCCACAGAAAGAGTGAACTGCAACACGACCATGGTTTGACGGAATCGTGATTTCTTCCTTCCACGACTCACTGAACCAAACACCTCTGAAGGACTGAACGAGGATAGAATCAACGCAGGGTAAACGCCAGCGAGCAATCCAACTAGCAGGGTCATACCCAGCAGCGAAAGGAGAATATGTGGACTCAGCAGGATGTGAGCATCAAATGACTTCCCAGCCAAGCGGTCAAACCAGGGTAATGCGAACAGAATAAGCGGAATGGAAAACAGCATGGCTGTCAGCGTGTACTGAAGCGATTCAATCAGGAATTGTCCAATGAGCCGACTCTTCCCTGCCCCCAGCACCTTTCGTACACCGATTTCCCTTGCACGGCGCAAAGAACGGGCCGTTGAAAGGTTGATATAGTTCAACGTAGCAATCAGCAGAACCAGCAGGGCCGCGGCCGAAAAGACATAGACATATTCCGCCTTGCCATTAGGTTCAAACTCCTTTTCAAGAGTCGAATAAAGGTGGATATCAACAACCGGTTGCAAGGGAAATTCGTATAGACCTTCCTGTTCTTCATCCCCTTCCTCGTCAGGGTGCAAATCATCAAGGAAAGTGTAAATACGTTGCTCCATATCTTTAACATCTGTCCCGTCTCGGAGCCGGAAATAGGTATAGAAATTGGAACGGTTATCATTTTCCAGGAACTCGGCCCCAATGATTTCACGGAGGGTGACCATGGAAATAAACAGGTCAGCGTGCATATGGGATTGCGGTGGAATGTCCTCGATAACCGCAGTCACCTCATACGTCCGATCAGTGCCGGTGCTAAGCGATTTTCCGATCGGGTCGTCATTGCCAAAGTACTTCTCGGCAGTGGAACGGGTTATCATGACGGTAAAGGGGCGGTTCAGTGCAGTAGCCTCATCGCCATTGATCAGGTGATACCCGAAAATGGAAAACACATTGGAATCGGCATATACAATATTGTCTTCAAGGAAGACATTGTCCTGGTAACGTACCGTGTTTGTTCGCCAGGAACGCATGATACGGGTTGTCGCAGTAATATCGGTAAAATGATTATCTATCTTGGGGCCAAAACCAGGCGGAACACATGCCCAAGCTCCCTCTTCTTCGGGAGTGACATAGTGAAAATAGAGACGATATAATTCCTGTGGATTCTCATGCCAACGATCATAGGATAGCTCGTCCAGAACATACAACAGCATAAGCAGACAGCAGGCCAATCCTATGGAAAGCCCAACCAGGTTGATCACTGCATATCCTTTGTCGCGTAGCAGGTTTCGCCATGCAATGAGTATCTGGTTCTTTAGCATAATCTCCCCCATTCGTAGTTGAGAGTTGTATATAACAAAGATCGCGCCAGATTGAGTAATAATGTAAGGTGTTTATAATCACGCAAATAGCACTATATCTTCTGATGTAACTTTTCATTTCTGGACATGGTTGTTCATTTTTAGACATGATGACAGTTGACTTTGAGATTTCTCGAGAGTCTTTGCAGTTTTTAATGGGTTCCAATACTTCACCAGGGCGAGTAGTTGTTCTCACAAAACTATCTCCCCATGGAAACTTTCATCGATTATTGCAGCTAAAGCTGTTCTCGATTTTATTATGTCAGGCTGCTCACAAGAATTTGTGCATATTATCGACGAGCACGTTTCGTCAGGTCTTGACGTGATGCCTTTTTCTTGTTCTTCTCCGCAATTTCAGACATCTATCTGACTTCACACATGCCATTTCGCATGATAGATCATCATCAGGCATCACGTTGTGACCTGACGACACCGAGAGTGCTGATACCGGTGGCAGGTCACAACGCGACAATAACAGGACGAGAGGTGGTTTCAGTATCATCGTGTATTCGGGAAAACATCGCGAAAGCCGAAAACGGACCGTCGCGTCAAGACCTGCCACAACATTGCCCGGTTGCACAAATTCTTGTGTGGAACCTTATGTCATAACTGAGCTTGCCGGGAAAAGGGGACGGGATCCTTTTCCTCGCGCTTATGCAAAATATTCGTGAAGCATTCCTGGAAAAGGAAACTGTCTCCTTTTCCGTGTACTTCCTGCCTGCTCGCAAGAAAAAGGGTACAGTCACCTTTCCCGAACGATAAACACTGCGGAACGACTTGATTCCAGGGAAAGGAAACTGTCCCCTTTTTCCATATGCTTTTTCCCTTTCACTATAGTACTCCCCCGGCTGACTTTTATCACAGGAATATTGAATCTTGTGTATTTAATTTTGTAATTCTACATTGTCACTTGCTTGCTGGCACGAGTTTTCATCTGGAAAAAACGTAAACTGGGAACCCCCTCATGGATTCTGCGACGTTAACCCGTCAATTGGTCTCGCTTGGCCTGAACGAACGTGAAGCAAAACTCTATTATTCATTGCTTCAGGTGGACGAAGCAGCTCCTTCTGATCTGCACCGTATGTCCGGTGTTCCACGCACCAAGGTGTATGAGACCCTGGAACGCTTGACCAGCGCCGGCTACTGCTTTGAACGCATTGAAGGCCGGAAACGGTATTACCGTGCGGTACCGCCAAAGGAAGTTCACGAGGAACTACAACGTCGCTGGGATGCGGAACGCCAGGGACGTACTGACCTGGCGCGTAAAGTCTTTGACCAGTTGCACCAGTTGACCGAGCACTACCAGTATCACCGCAAAGGAATCGACTTCATCGAGGTTATTCGAAACAAAGCCCAGATCAGCCATCGTTATGTCACGATGGTTTCTGAGACCAAATCAGAAATCCATGCTTTCGTGCGTCCGCCCTTTGCTTCTGTGGACCCGGATGAAGCCGATAAACAAAATGCGGCCGAACTGGCCTCGATTGAACGTGGGGTGCATCACCATTCGATTTATATGGTAGACCCCGAATGGTGGGATTTTATGGAACGGGATTTACATGAACTGGGCAGCCGTGGCGAAGAAGCGCGCCTGATTGATGAGCTGCCTTTGAAGATGTTTGTTTTTGACCGCAGCAAAACCCTCATCGCCCTTCCCTCCATCCCCGGCGCATCCGGTACAGACTTTTCCATGATCGCTGTGCAGGACCCGGCGTTTGCCAACGCTTTTGTGATCCTGTTCGATGTCTTCTGGGAAAAGGCCAAAACCCCGCAGCAGTGGTTTGACGAACACAGAGATTGAAAGTCCTGGTGCTTCGCTATTGTGATGAAACGGGGAATAGCAGGTGGGAAATGGGGACTGCCACTCTTTTCGTGTGCGAATGCCCGATCATTGCAAACTATTTATTATTTATATACATAACTATGTCTTCGAAAAAAAATATTGCGAAAAGGTGGCTGTCCCAACATTTTCCAGTAGGAAAGCCTCCTGTTGTTGCAGGCGAAAAATCTGGTACAGTTACCTTTTCATCTGTACTGGTTTGACATTCCAGCATTTGAGAGCATGAAAAGGTAACAGTCCCATTATGCGCCTGCTTATCCACTTTTCGAGGTATTTTATAAGCGTAATACGGGTAATCCCACTTTTCGAAAACAATTCTTCACATTCCAAATAGCGAAGTGCCAGGTCTGCCTTTCCTTTCATTGAGTTCCGCAGGTGAAATCCTTTTATCCGGACTGGAACCTTATAAATTGACCGCAACACTCCCGCCATGAGAGAATTCCAGAAGTTCATAAAATGATTTTTCGTCATTGTTTGTCTTGTTTTGTTAAAAAGGCCTCGCTATCTTCCTGTTACCCTACACGGGGTAACGAGGTACCGCTCATCTTTTGAGCGTCTGTCCCTGCAGGAAACGCCCGGTCCCACCATCGGGCGTTTCGTTCTCGCCGAAAAAAGTAAACCCGGTGATAATCACCGGGTCGAAAGACTTCCACTTCAAGTCAAGCATCACGGAACCGTTACCGGCATTCCCATCATTGGCCAGATCAGCCAGACAAACAGGCCGATGACAACCATCAGCAGAATTGAGGCCGGTACACCCGCGATAAAGAACTCACCGGTCGTGAACTGTTTGGATTCATAGGCAATCGCGTTTGGCGCAGCGCCCACCAGCAGCAGGAACGGCATGCCTGCGGCAACCAGGGAAGAGAACATGATCACTTCCGGAGAAACGCCCAGACGCGGCGCCAGGAACAACGCCACCGGAAGCACAATCGCAATCGCCGCCACGTTCATTATAAAGTTGGTCATCACCAGCACAAAGAACGCCACCCCAAGCACAAACACAAACCAGCTCGCACTCTTGAACAGGATCAGCCAGTTGATAGCGATCCACTGCGCGGCTTCGGTCTGCCACAAACAGAAACCGATACACATGGCGCCACCGAAGAGCAGCACAATATTCCAGGGAATATTCTCGAGATCTTCTATGGTCAGGATTTTGAATACGAAGAACAGGATTGTTGAACAGAGGATAATCCCGGATTTATGAAGCTGGTCCAATCCCGGCACAAACTGACGTGAACTCATCAGGATAATTGTAGACGCTACGATAATCAGCGTCAGAATCTCCTGCCTGCTCATCGGGCCAAGGCTTTCATTCAACACAGCAACACGTTTTCGAAGCCCCGGGATGGTCTTCTGCTCCGGTTTGAAATAGAACATGATGTACACCCAGAGCAGCACTGTCATGAGCGCACCAACCGGGAACATGAACTTCGACAGGGTAAAGAAAGTTATTTCAGTAACCTTGGTATAGGTACTCTTGATCACGCCGGGGAAAGATTGTTCGACCAGCAAACGATTGACACGCACCAGATCCTGGCCGTCATGGCCCATGGTTGCCAACCGTAGAAGTCCAGGCTCAAAATCCATTTCACCGGTCAACAACAGGGAATCACAGCAGATTACCTTTTTCGTAAGCAGGTTCACATCATAGAGCAATCCCTGCAACAGGGTATCTGAAGGTTCTGTACCATCGGGCCAGTTGTTCAACATGGCAATCGTAGAGGGCGACAACTCAGTCTGAATCCTCAAGGCCATGGGATTGCTGCCGGTTTTAATATCGGTGACAAATGTCTCCGGCTCCAGGATATCCACTACCTGTATCTTGGCCGGTCCCTGCAGGTTCATGGTCGAGGTGATTTCTTCATAAAACCCGATCGCTACCGCGCCACGCGCCGCGCCAAGCAGGGTGATAATCGACCCGGCGCCTGCGACAAAGGCCATGCCGATAAACAGGCCTTTCCCGAATTTGGTGGGACGTTCACTGGGATCATAGAGCTGGTAGATCGCCATCAGCAGCGGGAAAACCGCCGCCGCAACAGCCGTATGTGCCATAATCAGCGTCAACGCGGCTGTCATGACAAAACAACCAAGGTAGATCATGCTGGTTCTTTCACCGACCAGCATGAGCATCTTATAAGCCATCCGTTTGGTTAACCCGGTACGAGAAAAGGACATCCCGATTACAACAGAACCGAAAATGAACCATACGGATGGGTCCATAAAATCGGTAAACGCTGTTTTCGGTTCCCGGATCAGGAAAAGCGCCTGGATAACACCAATCAGGATAGCCGTTACACCAATGGGCACAACTTCAAAAACCCACCAGGTTGCAGCCCAGAAAAACAGCCCGATTGCCGCTTTGCCTTCATGTGGCAGGGCATAATGAGTGCCTTCGGTGTCCACAGCGTCCGGCCAGGCAGGGGAATAATAAACGACCAGAAAAAGAACCACACCGAGCAGCATAAAGAACAAACGCCTGTAGTCAAACTTCAACTTCCTCGGATGGTACTGCACATCGTGCGACGGGTTGTTAGCCATGTTCTGTCCTGGAGTTACGGGCAATCTGTGCTATGAACACTATTCGTCGGCTATGTCCTGTTGACCGCCACCGGAGAGTGTAAGCTCAGTCCCTTTTTCGTTCGAAAAAGGAGGCAAGTGAGGTTCAGGCATCTCGTCAAGGATAATGCTGGCGATTTCATGAAAAACGTCGACGCTTCGCACAACACCCATCACGTTGTTCTTGTTGTCCAGAACAGGCAACAGGTTTAAGTCAAAGGTGAACATCTTGTAAATGACCTTGGCAAGGTGTTCATCGACCTTACAGGTTCCCGTAATGGGGCGAACGCAGTTTGCCACAGGCAATTCACTATTGGCTCGCATTGCATCTGCAATACGTCCCGCACTGATATCAATCAGGTTCACATCAGCTTCGACATCAAAAAGTTTCCGCTGATGATGCACCGGAAGGCTTCGAAGGAATTGGGGTTCCAGGGTACGTAGCAGATCACGTCGGCGTACGGTTCCAACCAGATCATAATCGCGGTCAAACACCAGGAGGGCTCGGGGAAGAGAATGACGGCCGTTTTTTACAATCATGGCGGCTTCCATCTCTTCAACGGCTTGTTTGATCGTATACCGGAGAGGAATATGAGGATACTCCCCCAGGGGGATCATGATTTCCCCCGCGCGTTTCGTAGCCATGGAAACCTCCAGAAGAGTGGAAAGCTGCATACCCAAGTCTGGATCAGATAACACATTTGCTGCTATTATCTGTCCATTCTTTCAGTAACCCAACGGTTAACCCTGTTTAACAACTTTGTGAAGATAAGCACAAGGGTATAACGTGTCAAGATTTTGCTAATCGCCTTATTGGTTAGTATACTTGGTTTTCTGGCTAAACCTGACTGTTTACACATGCTTGCGATTTCAGGTGAATTCAGGTACACTCGAGAGAAAAGGAGCTTGTTTATGCCGAGTTGGATTGATATCAGTGTTCCTGTTGACAACCGTTTGCCCGTCTGGCCCGGCGATCACAGAGTGGAACTAACCGTTGAGTCTCCTACTAAGGATTTTGGAAACTCTGTAATTTCAACTTCTTTGCATGTCGGCACACACATGGACGCACCCGCCCATGTCATTCCCGGCGGAACAACAATTGACCAGGTTCAACCGGACCGTCTGATCGGAAAGACATTTGTTGCAGGCATACCCGCCGCTGTCACAAAAATTGATCAGAAAGTGTTAGAATCGCTTAATATCCCTGCGTCAGTTACCCGGCTCCTTTTTAAGACGTCAAATTCAGGCTTATGGCAGAACGATTCCGAGGATTTTGATATCACCTATGCCGCACTCACGCTTGATGGCGCAGCTTGGGTTGTCGAGCGAGGAATCAAGCTGGTGGGAATCGATTATCTCTCCATTCAACTCTACGAGAATGAAGGAACCGAAACGCATTACAAACTTCTTTCCAATGACGTTCTTGTTGTCGAAGGACTGAACCTTGGCGAAGTAGCACCGGGGTGGTACGATTTGATTTGCCTGCCGTGGAAAGTGGCGGGCGCTTGTGGGGCGCCGGTGCGTGCGGTTTTAAAACGAAAGAGCTGACAGATCAATCCAGTTTCAGGGTCTGCTTGTGGAAGGGAATGTCATCCTGTTGACGGTAGGTATCGGCGACTTTCTGCGCGAAACGATCCACTAATGGCTGCGAGCTTGACGATTCCTGCTCTTCGCCTTTCTGTTCCGTCTCGATTTCCTGCTGAGCTTTCTGAGCTTCACCACGCGCTTCAGCCAGTACTTTTGCGGATTGCGGCGTGACAGCGCCACCCTGCTGCGCGGCACGTTCGGCCTGCTTGGCGTTCTTGAGACGTTCTTCCGGAGTATTGCCCTCTTTCACCTTGATATCCGTATGCCCCTCAACTGCGTATCGTTTGCCGTCCGGGCCGATCTCGTAACGGTATTTCGGCCCGCCTGACGCCAGCAACCCGGCCGCACGGACATGTGCTTCTTCACGCTGGCGAACCTTGCGGTCACGTTCTTCGAGATCACGTATCCGCTCTTTGTCCGTATTATCCATCAAATCCTGGGAGACCTTCTCCCCGATCCTGATGGTCGCCAGGTTCTTCCGTGCCTGCTGGATATCCTCATCATCCTCGACCTGCTGGGCGATCTCAGCGTATTCCTCCAACTCTTCGGAAGACAGACCTGCGCTTTCTGCACGAGCTGCCATTTCTTTGGCCTGGTCGGAAATGCTGGCGATGTCAGCAGTCAAGGTATCATCATTTTTCGATGATCCAAAATACTCGTCTGCAGCAATACGCACTTCGAGCGACTTCCGTTGAGAATCCGTACTCAACGAGAGCCCGCCCGGTGATGCGGTCCCGATCACGTTCACCATGTTGAAGGTGCTGAGTGGCTGCATGACTATTCCGTTTCGATTTCGCCTGTTGCCTCGTATCTCTCATCGGCAGATTGGCCTTTTCTCTTCAGCATTCTCGACTTCTGCATTCCCAACCACTCAGCAAGTATTTACAGGATGCCAAGGATACAAAGGATTACAAGGATAAAACAAAACTGTTTTGATGTAGCTGTTTTCGATTTTATTCCGTCATAATAGAGATTGCCGGGAAAAGGGGACGGGATCCTTTTCCTCTCGCCATAACCTGAACTCCGTCGCCTCGCTTTTGGAAAAGGAAACTGTCCCCTTTTCCGAGTAATTCCTGCCTGCTCACAAGAAAAAGGGTACAGCCACCTTTCCCGGTCCATGCTCACAACAGGAAGGCTTTACCCCAGGGAAAGGAGGCAGTCCCCTTTTTCCATATCCTTATATTCCAACAATATAGTTGGCATTTCACTGATATGGCACATGACCATATGACGGACTAATAATGGGAATCGCTATTTCTTCCCTGACACATGCTTTTATCCTGTCTTATCCTTCTTGATCCTGTTCATCCTGTGAATTCCTCTTGTGGAATCTGATTTGCCTGTGCAGGATAAACCTTACAAACGGACCGGCCAGTCCCTCATAGTCTCCCTTGAAGCGAAACCTCCCGAGTTGATTGCACCCCCATTTCGCTTGTATACTGAATATTCAATCGAGTTGAACGACTGACGAGTGCCATGCATCTACCACTGTTACATATCTCGGATCGTACCGAGCCTCTCGAATGGGATGAGGATCCGCTTCGGTTGGGACGCCGTGAAGGCCGGGACATTATTCCCTGGCTGGCGGACCCGCAATCGATTATTGAACGATCACGTAAACGGAACGCTTTCCTTGATGGCGCCAGCCTGGGTTTCGCCGCACTGGGCAGTGAGATCATGTATTTTTCCCTGCTGGGCGGCGTGTTCAGTTCCTACGACCGTGATTATGCCCTATCCATTGCCGGGGTAATCATCCCCAGTACGGTAATCAACCAGTTTGTCAAAGGACGGTTCAAGTATTCCCGTCCCCCACGCGAAGCCATGCACCGCCTGGCTTTTGTTGCGCCGGGTGATTTTACCTTCCCCAGCGGTCACGCCCAGAACGCGGTTGCCCTCGGGGTATACCTGGCTATGATGGCAAAACGGCAGTGGGTGCGTGTTGTCGGGATTAGTTTCGCCATTCTTGTCCCGTGGTCACGCTGGCAGCTCGGGGTGCATTACCCTCGTGATGTGCTGGCAGGCGCTCTTATCGGCGCAACCACTGCCGCCGCTGTAGCTGTTGTGGAGCCGGAATTCCGTGAATGGTGGGCGAGTGAACCACGTGGGGCGCGTAGTTTTGCCGTCCTATACACGTGCAGTATTGTCGGAATGTTGTCCGGAAATCCCTTGGCAGCGTTCCCGTTAGGACTGGCTGGCGGACTCGCGGTCGGCTCGGATGCGTCCGGACGTTTCCGCCTGAACCTGGACCAACCGGTCAGCAAGAAAAAACGGACCGCACGTGGCCTGCTGGGCACCGCTATCCTGCTGGGAACCGGTTTTGCCACACGCCCCCTGTTGAAGCGTGAAAGCACCGCTGCAGCAGCGTTAGCGGGCACCATGGTCGGCCTGTCTCTGACCTGGGCGGTGCCGGTAGTGACCACTTTTGCCGAACGAATTGACCTCGCACGGAAGAAGTGGTGGAAACGCAGGAATGTGAAACGGAAGCGGTTTAAGAAGTAGTATGGAAGCGAAAAATGGGACTGTTACCTTTTATCATACAAACGTAGAACACATGAACCAATGCTGGAATAAAAGGTAACTGTACCAGATTTTTCGCCATATATGGAAGAATCATGCGTATGAATGGGAAAATGTTGGGACAGCTACCTTTTCGCAACATCTTTCCCGGAAATTAACACTCTTACCTTAATATGATAGGTTCCTCACAAGAATTTGTGCATTCGGGCAAAGTTGTGGCAGGTCTTGACGCGACATTCCGTTTTCGGCTTTCGCGATGTTTTCCCGAATACACGATGATACTGAAACCACCTCTCGTGCTGTTATTGTCGCGTTGTGACCTGCCACCGGTATCGGTACTCTCACTGTCGTCAAGTCACAACGTGACGCCTGACGATGATCTATCATGCGAAATAGCAGGTGTGAAGTCGGACAGATGTCTGAAATTACGGAGAAAAACAAGAAAAAGGCATCACGTCAAGACCTGACGAAACGTGCTCGTCGATAATATGCAAAAATTCTTGTGCGCAGCCATATGATATATTGTCAACGATATTCGATATATTCACAAGCGAAAAAGTGTAGCAGTCCCCATTTTCCCTTCCCATTTTCCTTTGACATCGTTGTTTTCCTCCTGATTTACAAATATTATAGTGGGTTGCATAAATGTTGCATAGGACAGCAAAACGTCGAGATCCCCGGTTGATTCCCGACTACAACATTCGGGGAGGGGATGACATAATGCAACATTTTTTCGAGTACTGCTATATTTCTATTTTGCTTCTGTTTGCTTTTTTAAACAGGAAAGAAAAGACCCGGATGAATTACCCGGGCCAGACAATCTACACTTTTTTCACCTTTTTCACTGCCTGCTTTTTTCACTTCGTCCACTTCCTACTTCATCAGGATAACCTTCTGCGTCTGGTTCACTCCCGCCAGGGGTGCGTTGAACCGGATGAAGTAGGCGCCGCTGGAATAATCCATGGCGTTCCAGGTGATCTCGTGACGTCCTGCCTGCATGGAACGATCCGCCAGAACCGCCACACGCTGCCCCAGCAGGTTGAACACTTCCAGCCGTACATCAGTCGCGTGGGCAACATCGAAGCGAATGGTTGTGCTCGGGTTGAACGGGTTTGGGCTGACCGCTTTCAGGGTAGTTGTCAACGGCAGCTCGCTCACATTCTCTTCCGGTGCGTCCAGCAAGGCCGGGTTGGTCGTGGCGACAACCCAGAAACGGGTATAATAATATTTACTCTGGTACGGCGTATCGAAAGTGATGATGTACTCGTTTTCATCACGCAAATCATCGACCAGCACATTTTCCGGTGACGGTTCAAACGGCGCACCGGTAAAGTCGTACAGACGAAGCGTCACATTCTCCGGCACTGAGCTGATCGTCGGCCATTGCAGGCGCACATCCACCGGGTAAGCCGGACCGGCATCCGGTATGGACGTATCATGCCAGAACCAGCCTTCCATCAGCCATGCCTTGTAGTCCACGTCTTCCAGATCATTCTCACGGAAGTCGAAGGTCAGGCGATCGGTCGGGTTGTTGTTTTCATCCAGCAGACGGCTGCGCAGGAAAATCGCTTCACTGGAAACCGGGGCAAACTCGAAAGCGTCATACTTGTCCAGCCCATTCTCCACATCTTCCCCAACCCCGATCCAGTTGTAGTAGTCAACTTGCAAGGCATCGGTACGGCGTGCGGTGAGAGTCAGGCTCCAGTCCAGCACCTCGTCCAGTTCATCCAGGTTGTCATCCAATGACTCTTCGGACACTTCCGGCTGGAATTGCATCCAGACGGAATCGGTCGATGTGGTCACCACCCAGAAGCCTTCCCACGGATCAATCCGGTCGGAGCGGACTTCGTAATAACCGTTGGGGTGGTTCCAGGTATAGGCGTAACGGTTCACCCAGTTATAGGGTTCTGCCGAGGCTTCTTCCAGGCTGATCCAGGTCTGCTGATCATCGGAGAACAGCACGTCCGACCAGTTGATCGGGAAGGTGAACGGGTTCGCCATCTGGTTCAGGCCATAGCCGCCTTCTTCCGTTGCACCGATCAGTTGCACTGCATAGGGTTCACGTGGCAGCGCGTACTTGTGAATATCGATATAGATGAACGGCGGCACAGTCTGCCCGTCCGGGATGATACCGTAATTCCAGACAAACCAGTAGCCGAGGCCAGGAGTGATGGCCGGTGGATTCCCGGCGTCCACATAGGTGCCGCTGTGGCCGATTTCGTCCGGCTCATCGTAACGCAGGTACCCGACAAAGGTGCCTTCGTCGCTTTCGGTGCCGTTGGTGTAACGGCTCCAGCGCCAGGTCTGATCCTGCCATCCGGGATCGGTGTAGTTGACATCATCTCCCCATGCCGAATCCGGGTTTTCCTGCGAGTCTTCCGCAAACGGGGCTACGGGTGTGCCGATGAAGATGTACTTGTCTTTCAACACGATTTTCTTCGATTCAGACCCGCCGCTTCCCCCGCCGCCACCGGGCCAGGTGCCTGTACCACCGCAGTGATAGCAGTCGCCCGCGCCAACCACGCCGCCCCAGTAGCCAACATTGATACGGTTGCCGTTGGGTTCCGGCTCATGGCTGTAATCGGTCCAGGGATCGCCCGCATCATAGGGCATTCCGGTATCAAAACAGGGACTTCCGGATTGAATGGTGAAATCATAATCGCCGGTATCGGTATACAGCGGATCAGCATTGAAGTTCCCCGGACCACTGACTGTGCCGGTGTTACGTTCCACATCACAATAGTTGAACGTCATCCGGTTTTCACGGTAGGTGATATCCTCACCGTCGTGGCTATCGTTATTGCCCCAGATGATGGTGTTGAAAGCGTCAATTTCACCGGCGTTGTTCATACCCAGTGACGGGTAATCGATCCAGGCGTTGTTCCAGGCCACGGTACAGCTAACCATATCAATCTGGCCTTTGCGCATGTAAATCGCGCCGCCGTTACGCTGTGCTGTATTCTCCGCGAAAAGACCGTTACGGATATAATAGTCCGGACCTTCTGCGTTGTTGCGTTCGAAATAAATCCCGCCGCCTTCGCCTTCACTCCACTGGCTTTCACGAACTGCAGTATTGCCGTAGAAAATGACGTTGTCCAAGTGCATTTCGTCGTAGATGTCATAGGCCAGCAAACCGCCGCCGTTCCCGTTGGCGGTGTTGTTCCAGAATACGACATTATCCATCTGCAGGCTGGTAATGCGTTTTGCGCACATCCCGCCACCGTCATACTCGGACCACTGATCGGTGTTGCCGGATACATTCATCGACAGGGTGCCGTTTTTCATGATGACCGTGTCAGCCTTATCCACGTACAGACCGCCGCCATGACCCCAGGTCCCCGCTTCGTTTTCGATCACGCTGAAGTTGGTCAGAAGCAGCAACTCGACGTTGTTGGCATTGGTATACAGGTACATCCCGCCGCCGTCTTCATCGCCGGACACATTGGCGCAGAGGGCCAGGTTGTTGAAATGCAGGCTGTCCACCTGGGGGTTGGTGTAGAAATAGATTCCGCCTCCTTCACCCCATACGGTTTCACAGTTGTTGATGTAGAGGCCGTCGAATGTGGCATAGGGCTCAACGTCCAGAATATAGACACCACCGCCCTGATGGTAGGATCGCGCCACATCTACTGTGACATTGGTCGATTCTATACCGTTGCCGATATCGTTGATGTAAAACGCGCCGCCCTTGTTCCATTCGTTGTAGGAGTTTTCCACTGTAATATCAGCCAGGGTCAACAGCCCGGTAATATCTTTCAGGTAAAACGCGCCGCCGTTGTCGTGTGCATAAGCATCGGCAACATCGATCTGGATTAGGCTGACCGGACCATCCACATTTTCAATAGCAATCGCGCCGCCATCATTCCACACAGCCGTCGCATCGTTGATGGATATCCCGCTCAGGGTCACCCCGGAGGTACCATTACCCGGATCACCGATGTTTTTCAGGTAAATCGCGCCGCCGGAGTTTCGTGCCGTTGTCTTGTCAATTGTAATATTATTCAGCGTTACCGCAATTTCCTGCTCGTCGTGACCGTTGTTCTTGATATAAATCGTGCCGCCATCATCGTAGTTCCCGCTGCCTTCATTGGCGCCGGTATAGACTGCGTCGTAGCCGTCAATCGTAACATCACCGGCATTATTGGACATGTAGATGGAGCTGCCGCCGTGGAAAGCAAACGCGGAATCAGTATCGATATCGGTAAAGGTTACGCTTCCTTCTGCGCCAACGATGTAACAGTCGCCACCATCGCCGAATTCGGCATAGGAATTCAGGAAGGTTACCCGGCTGAAGGCGATGGAGTCGTCCACTGTGTCGAAGTAAAACGCGCCGCCGTCATCCTGGGCCTGCGACTCGGTGAATTCACAGTCTTCCACCGTGAAAGATCCATGCAGGTCTTCAACATAAAACGCACCGCCGTTGCCCCAGCGAGCCAGGTTGTCTTCGTAGAAATTGTACGTGACATAAACATCACCGGTCACGTTTTCAATATTGACAACACCACCGTCGTTTTCGGAAAGACTGCCGTCCACATAGATGCTGTCAAGCCGGACATCGCCGGAAAAATCATGCAGGTAAATTGCCGGATCGCCATTTCCGCTCGAATTCAGCGAGATATCATGAAACCTTAGATTCCGTAGCACGACATCACCGGTATTCCCGGTAACCTCAATACCACCGCGATACCCCTGAATCCCCATCATGTCCATGGTAAAGCTGGTTGGACCATCGACTTCGAAGATGTAATAATCTTCCCACGACTGCGCCCCGGAACCGTCAATGATGGAATAGTTGGCTGCCAGACCAATGATCTCGATATAGCCGACATTTCCCACGGTAATGGGGAAATCTTCTCCGCTCTCCCGGCTGAATGTGCTCATCATCAGGTGAATAACCGCCGGATCCTCTTCGGTTCCGAACACGTTGTCCACCGCGTGAGTGATCGTCGCCCAGGCCTGTTCGATACTCGTTCCGGTGTTGCCATCGGAACCGTCAGCAGTCACGTAGTAATCACCCGCGTTCGCAGCACAGCCAAACCCAAGCAGTAGAACAATCAGAATACCAATATGTCGCATGATGCGCTCCTTCGCAGCAAATGTAAGCAACTTCGTCTGTTCGTATTTCTCACATTTACTGTAGGTCAAAAAATGTCACAACAAGAATAATATCAATATGATAAAACGCGAAAACATCTTCAAATATACATTTAGAAGAGACGTTTCACACTGTATTTTCAACCCAATATAGGCTCTCGCTCTTTGAAAAAACTCTTAGAAAAACAAGAGTATACGTTTGCGTTTATCATGCTTTTAGGTATTTTATCGATTGAAAAAACGGTATGAGTTGACGAGTCTCACAAGACACTATTCAGGAGGGAAACCATGCCTCCCGGATAATCATATCCTGAATCATCGAAACAACAGCCCAAACTTCAGGTATCATATAAAAATACTGATCTTTCTGCTGGCATGTAATATGCGCAGAAGAAATTTGCTTATCATTTTGAGGGTGGGCCGGAACAAGAAAATGACTTTAACCTCTTGCAGCTTGTTAATGAAAAAGTTATTTCGCAGAGCTGGCGAGAACTCGTACCTTCTCGGATTCATTGTACTTATTCCGGGGAAGTCGTTCATACGTCGTACGGGTAGATTTTTTGAAGAAGGTGGAAGATACAGACAACAGCATTCCCAAGACCGTAGAGAAGAAGCCCAATAAACGGTCTCTCCTTAGGAGAATGACAGCCGTCGTTCTCTGGTGTGTCCTCGCTCTCTTCCTGCTGATCGCCGGAATTTTGATCTTCATCACTCTTCCGCCGGGTGAACATCTCGTCGCGAGCATCGCGGAATCACAGATACAACAACGATTGAACCTGCCTGTTAGAATTGATGCGATTGAGACCAACCTGGTGTCACGTATCAGTATTTCCGGCGTTGTAGTACCGCAACCCGATGACAGTACGATGGAATACCTCGCCACTGTCGGACGGGTTAAAGCGACCTACAGTCTGCTTCCCCTGTTGAAAAAGACGATTGTGGTAAACACGGTTGAAGTGGACAACCTGACCGCGTTTCTGCGACGTGACGCTGCGGGCAACCTGGTCATACCGAACTTTGGCGCTACCGAAATAGACTCGGCCACAACTGACACCACGACAGAAAACGCGGAATCTCCCACAGACAGCGCCAGCTCAGGCTTTGTATTCAAATTGGGACGTGCAACCATCAATCACGCTTTCCTGCACTATAAAGATGATGCGATTCCCCTGGAATCAAGCGTACATGACCTGAACATCACCGCTACGATGCCGGAACCGGACAGTTATGCGGTTGAGCTGACTGTGGATTCCAGTTTTACCGATTTTGACGGCAATCGTGCATTTGTGAATGACTGGCTGTTGCGTGCTGTCTATGCCGGAACCGGGACTGATGTGGACACGCTGCATCTGACCTTGCCCGGACTGTCGCTGGACCTCTCGAACACAAAACTGGACTGGGACAGCGTTTTCACCATGGATGGAAATGCCTGGCTGGAAGGTGATGTCAATCCTTTGACAAAAGCGTATGCCTCGTTTATCCCGTCCGAATTTCGTCCCATCCGTGGAAATATTGCGCTCCAGGGCAGGGTCAGCGGCCCGGTGGACGCGCTTCAGGCCGAGGCTACCCTGGATGTCTCAAACCTGAGTGTTCCGCATTGGAGATTGCCTAAAGGTTACCTCGATGTAACCTATACTCCCGACAAAGTAACATTGCACAAGCTGAACCTATCCGCCTTGGGGGGCACTGCGGAAGCCAGCGGCTGGCTAACGCTTCAGGAACCCATGAACCACGAGTTGGAACTGCGGCTGGCTTCGATACAATTAACCCGACTCATGCAAAGCCTGGAACAGGATTCTCTCCCGGTGAGCGGTTCGGTCGGAGCGTTGCTCCACTCACGTGGCGAGCTGGTTTTCCCGGAAGGAATCAGCGCGACCCTGGATTTGCGTGTTGACAATCCGACCTATGACACGCTCTCTGTGGAATACATCATGGCCCGCGCCTCATTCCTGATGGGCAGAGCAGATCTTCAAATCACCCAGTTACCAACGACAATCTCAGCGGAACTCGACCTGACTCAGTCCGGCATGTCCGGTGATTTTTCCCTTGCGATACCCGATATCCAGCCCTATGTGGCCATGTTTGACACCATGAATGCCAGTGGAAAGGTTGAACTGGCCGGAAGCATTGAGGGACCATACGAGCAACCGGATATTGACGCAGCTCTTTCTGTCAGCAATGTCCGGTATTGGGATTTCCCGCTTGATTCATTGACAGCTCGCTTCCTTTATCAGAAGGGGAAACCCAGCCTTCAGGGGGGGCATTTACGAGGAACCCTGACGTCCATTGACACATCAAAAGCCCTGTTTGGGGTAAAAGGCCTGGTCGGCAACCTGACCTATGACGGCACCGCGTCCTGGTCGCCGGACAGTATGGATGCACAGCTCAAAGTGGACCTGGTTTCAGTGGGATATGACACGTTCCTGATTGACGATGCCACTGTACTGGTGAAAGCAGACGAAAATGCGGTCCGACTGAGTGAACTGGAACTGAACTGGAACCGCCTGAAAGTAAAAGGGGATGGACGTTATGACCTGCGAACCGGCAGCGGGCGCGGGCGCATCAACTTCATCAACAACGACAATCCGGATCAGCGCATGGGCCGCATTGTCGGCATGTATGACCAGATTGACAGCGTAATGAATATCACTGTCCAGGGCATCGGGTTTGACCTGGAACAGGTGAATACCTTCCTCCCGGAGCCCAAGGATATCGAGGGAGCCCTGACCTTCAATCTCGGGCTCGAGGGCACTGTTCATAACCCGGTTGCCGATATTGTCTTTCGCCTGCAGCATCCCCGAATCGGACAAGTTTATTCCGATACGATTGTAGCTGTCGCCCACATGGACACCTCCGCATTTGAATTGTCACGCTGGCAGGTTTTCCAGGAAGGGCAAATCACGAATCATTCCAGCGGGAAAGTGCTGTTCACACGTGATTCCAAGGGTGGATTAACTCCGAATCGAGAGGCCCCGGTCGACTTTAATGCATCGGGATTCGGCCTGGACCTGCGCATGGTCAACCCCTTCCTCCCCGAACAGCAGTCCCTGACCGGTCTTGGAAATTATAATTTTATACTTTCGGGAACGATGGAAACACCGCACGTTTCAGGAGAATTGCGTATTGCCGATGCGGTTTACCAGACTGACCCCTTATCACCCCCGATCACCGGCATTAATATGGCCATGATGCTGGAAGATTCAGTGGTCACGCTCAAGGCGCTTACAGCTCATATCATGGATACTGATTTTAAACTCAAATCAGTTGTCATTGTCCATGATCTGCAACATATCGACGCCCGTATGCATGTTGCGATCAACGAAAAAGACGCTATCGTAGGAATTGGAACCCTGTCAAAAGACAGCCTCGACTTCGGGTTCAGTATAACGGATTTTTCCCTGATTTCCCTGCAGGCGCTAAGTCAGGACATCGCGAATCTGGATGGTTCATTAACGACAACCATGCTGATCAGCGGAACCACGACACAGCCACGTGTCGAGGGACAATTATCGGTAAAGAATTTATCCTTGCAGCCGATGTTCTTCGAAGATCCGTTGAAAAACGGCGTAATCAAGATGAAGTATGATCAGGACAAGGTGACCCTGGAAACACTGGAAATAGAGCAGAACAAAAAAGGCAGGATCTTCGGTTCCGGAACTGTTTCTTTTGATGAAACGGGCATTACAGACCTGAATTTCACCGGTGGATTGCGAAACATCGAGCTGGCTGGCGAAAAAATGTTCGAAGCGGACATTGAAACAGCCGACATCAGCTACAGCAAAATGGGCAACACATACAATCTTATCGGCTCCCTTGGCATTGAAGAAGCACGATATACGCAAACCCTGTCCATTGCCGCCCTTCTGGCCATGCTGGATTCCCCCGAAGTGGTCCATACTACAGGGGAACCCAATCCTATACTGCGCGACACCAATGTCAACCTGCAAATATTCAAATCTGACAACATCTGGGTAGACAACAACCTGGCCAGCCTGAACCTGGAAATGGAAGCGGCTGTCACCGGACGCGCCATAGAACCCAGTATTACCGGAAACGTAGTTGTAGAACAGGGTACGATCAATTACCTGGCTCGAAAATTCAACATTATCTCAGGTGGTGTCACATTCGTGATGCAGGATAGTGTTTCCGGTGCGCTGAACCTGATTGCGGAAACAACCGTCAAGAGCTATAAATCCATGGAAGCCAGCACCTACGAAATTGAGCTGGCTATCAACGGTGAAATCCTTAGCCCGACAGTAACCCTCACCAGTGATCCGTCACTGGACGAGGCTGACATTGTCACACTTGTAACAGTCGGCATGACTCGCGCCCAGTTGACTGGATCCTCATCCGATGGATCTGGGTCCGGCACCTCCAGTGGCGGCGTACTGGAACGCCGCGCCGAGGAAATCACCTCCCAGGCCATCAGCGGGTATGTAGACCGGAAAGTCGGCAACGCCATCGGGTTGGATGGTCTTGAGATCGAAGGCAACCTGTTCCGGATGGATACTGAAGATGCGGAATCCATGCCAACCATCGCAGCATCAAAACGAGTCAGCGATAAGGTCACGATCACCTATATCACCCGCCTGGGATACTTGGACGATCAGGGCATACGGGTCAGTTATAAATTGACCAAACACTTTTCACTGGAAGGAGAAACTCATCAGAACGGCGAATCCGGTGTGGATGTAAAATACAGGGTGCAATTCAAATGAGGCGACTTTCCATACATATTGCCCCCCTGTTAACCGGCATCCTGATCGTGATGATGCTGTTTCTCCTTGCTCTGCCGGGATTTGCCGCTAACGAAGAAATAAAATTCAAAATCAAAAAAGTCACCATTTCCGGGAATAAAACTTTCAGTGACACCAAGATCAAGGGAATTATGGTATCCAAGAAATCCAAGTGGTATCGG
The DNA here is from genome assembly GCA_963669175.1 of bacterium. Classification (GTDB taxonomy): domain Bacteria; phylum Electryoneota; class Electryoneia; order Electryoneales; family Electryoneaceae. Next base: position 1,226,847 of record OY769902.1, on the reverse strand, counting down.
CACCACTATTATTACCCGGAAAACTTCAAACAGGATCTGCAGTTTATCGTTGATTTTTATAACAACCAGGGCTTCAAGCAGGCTGGCATTGCTTACTATGAGGTCAAACTGGACAGCGCCCGAGAGGAAGCGCGCCTTTCTGTGGAAGTGTTTGAAGGCGCTCGAACCCACATTGATGATCTCGCCATCAGCGGAAATGAAATCATCAGCAGTGATTCACTCATGAATCTGGTGACATTCAAGCCGGGCGATCCATTCCGTCGTCTTGAACTCGAACAGGCAACAAAACGGATGATGCGCTTTTACTGGGATCGTGGCTACCTGGAAGCTGCCATTACCCCGAAAATTGTCGAGATTGATACCGCGGACCTGGTTCAGATTGAGTTCAAGGTAACGGAAGGGATACAATACACTATTGAAAAGATCCGGGTGATTGGGATTGATTTCACCCGCCCCCGTATTGTGCGCCGTAAACTTGACTATGACTTGAATGAAGTCGCCAATTACAGCAAAATCCGCCAGTCCCAGATGCAGTTGTACATGACTGGTTTGTACTCAAGCGTGTCCGTGGATATTCACCCCGCGACCAATGAGGACTCTACGCAGAAATCGATCTGGATCAACATCAAAGAACGCGACAACAAGGAAATCCAGGTAGCACTCGGGTATGGTTCGATTGAAAAGCTCCGTGGACGTTTCGAAGCGACCAACATAAACTGGTTGGGCACTGCGCGAAAAATCGGCCTCATCACCAAGGGGTCGTTTGTAGGGTATAGCGTTGAGGGATTCGCAACAGAACCCTGGGCCTTCAATAGCCCCTGGCGCTGGGATAACCGTATACAGGCACAGTACCAGATTGAACCCAGTTATGATGTTCAGAGTTACACAGGGACTGTTTCCTTTGCTCACTCCTTCTGGCAACAATCTTCCCTGACCCTGGGTTATCAATATGAAAAAGCGTTTTTGAAAAACCTGAAGCCGACTGAAGGTGAAATCCCGGATGACGTTACAACTGATATCAGTTCCGTTTTCCAGTCTATCGTCTTCGATACGCGTGACAACTTCTTCAACCCGACCCATGGCATTTACGCAGAAACAAAGAATGAATTTGTCGGATATTTCCTCGGTGGAACAAATTCATTCACCAGGACCAGCTATGACCTCCGTTTCTATTACTCCTCATCTCCCTGGACCATTCTCGCCACTCGAGTCAATGTCGGCCTGATGGACAGCCCGGATGGTATCGGTGGTATCCCACTGCAGGAACGATTTTACGCCGGCGGCCCCAATTCGGTGCGCGGCTTCAACTACCAGAGTATCGGCCCGATCAGTTCGAACGGCAAGCCAAAGGGTGGACGTCTGAAGATTGTCTGGAATGTCCTCGAAGTGCGTCAGTCTATCTACAAGATGTTCGGAGCGGTCGGTTTTCTGGACGTCGGTGGTATCTGGTCCTCACCTCGCCACATTGATCCTTTCTCCATGCGCTGGTCGCCGGGTCTGGGACTTCGAGCCAACACCTTCATCGGCATGATGCGGCTTGATCTTGGCTTCAATCCGCAGCCTATTCACGGTGAACCGTTATACAAGATTTACTTCAGCCTGGGACACGCTTTTTAAGAATTTTGAGTACGATTGGCCCGACTGCTTGCTGTCGGGATTCAGTCAATCAGGAGTGGCTGGACGGGTGGCCCGATCCGCAAGTGACAATGTTGCTATTAAAACTGAACCTGTAATATTCTGAGGAAATCGCTGAACAGGATGAATCTATGAGCGCATCGGGACAGAGATGGAGCGTAAAGTCTATTCTTGGAATACTTGACATTTTCCCGATGCGCTCAAAAGCATTGATTGAATGTAGGATGTAATGAGAGTATGCCTGCTGAAACGATGGTGGAAGTTGCATCACCTGCGGATCGGGCCACCCAAGCTGTGTTTCGTTTAGGCAATTTCCTTAGATCAAGATTACTTCAGCCTGGGACACGCTTTTTAAGAATTTTGAGTACGATTGGCCCGACTGCTTGCTGTCGGGATTCAATCAGAAGTGGCAAGTGTATCACCGCCCGTATCACTGTCCGGGTGCAAGCACACCGGGCCACGCGGTTTTACCAATAAACTGGAACATGCTGATATTGCCCACATTCCCCGAATGATTATCTCAGACTACTTCTCCATCTCTTCCATGTCTTTCAGCATGTGCAACGCTTTCGACGCAATCGGAACTTCATCAGTCGACAAAATATCCAGACCGGCTTCATAAAGTTCCACGTACACCGATGCCCCTTCCCGACGGGCCAGTTTATCCACATCGCCCATCGTGCCAAGGATGCAGGAAATGCCGTGATCGTGCAGGAAAGCCATGGTTTCCGGATCATTGGTCCCCACCCCGACAAAAGCAACCATACGATCATCCGGGATGCCCTCAGCGCGAAGCTGCTCGTAATCTTCATAGTCATAGATACCGACAGACAGTACCAGCGAAGGATCCAGCGCGTTGTACGTTGCCGCCTGGCCCTTGTTATAGGTAATAATGACCGAATGTCCCTGTGCGTTGGCGTTCTGGACAGCGAAAACGATACGTTCTGGCGGAACGCCACGCTTCACATCGACTGTCAACACAGCGCGTCCAACCGCCCAGGTCAGCACGTCTTCGAACAGCGGAATCCGAAAGTCGGTCGTGTCGCCGTCATTATCGATCAAGTACAGCCCTTGCAACTCTTCCCAGGTCGCCTCCGAAACCGGCCCCGACCCGGTGGTTGTGCGGTCCAGCGTATTGTCATGCATCATCACCAGCACGCTGTCTTTGGTCATGCTGACATCACACTCGATGATGCAGGGGGCATACGTCAGGGCGTTGTCGAAGGTCTCAATGGCGTTTTCCGGCCATCCCGGCTCAGGCCCGCCACGATGCGCGCTGATACGTGGCTCAAGGTCAATATGCCAGCGGGTATAGGCGCTCAGTTCATCAGCGGAAGAGAGTGAAACCAGGCGCTTGTCCTGAGCAAATGCGATTGCAGGCAGGATGAATGACAGTATGAGTAAGACGTTGTTAAAACTCGATTTTCTGTGGCACATGACAGGCTCCTCTGTGGACCATTGCACCGGCTATGATGTTTCAGCTCCAGACGGTATGCTGTCCGGCACGTTTCATCCTGAATACATGGTAAAAACGTCCCAGCGCGTATACCCACCATAAAGCGGCTGCCGCCCACCATTTTTTTGATCGTTTCAGCCCCAGTTCCAATCGCAGCACCAGTTGCTTGCCGAAGAGAAGGTCTATCCCCCTCATGGCCAGCAGCAGCAGACCGACCACGAACAGAAGCGGACCGAAAAAATGGTATTTGATCGCACCGGCAACATCGCGGTGTGAGGTATGCACAAAAGACCGGGACAAACCACACCCCGGGCAGGGCAATCCGGTTACGGATCGAAAAAGGCAGGGTGATGGATGTGCATCGATCCAGCGAACGGGAACCATGAAGCTGAATCCGTAAATGCCAGCCAAAATGGCAAAAAAAGTCCCTTCACCGTGAAAAGCCTGGTTCGACTCCGGTGTTTGGACTTGTTTACGTGGTGTACCGATAGCAGGAATGCTCATGGAGGCGACAACCTTACGGACGCAAGGGACGTCCGGAAGCATCCCAGAGTTCATCCAGCAGAATCATGACGAAATCCACGATCAACCACACACCACACAGACCGCAGGTAAGCCCCTTGAAGAAACTGCTCCAGTAATAGCCCAGGTACAGTCTGTCCAATCCGAACACCCCGAGGAAAAAGGACAGAATCAGTGCAGCCAGGCGGCTTCTGTTTGAATAAAGGTGAGGTATTTCACCCACGGAAATCCAGACACCGCCATGTTCGTTGCAGGCACGGTCGCTACGTTTCAGGTGACCGTGGTGAATCATCCGGCGGATTTCGTAGAGAGTATACGGTCCCTCTTGAGAATCATGCCGATATAAGTAGTATCTATCTTCTGTTTGCCAACTGTCTTGCATGGTCTGTTCCAATACTACATCTGGGAATTTTTTAACGGCTTCCCCTGTGCATCGGGAAGCTGGTTTGTGATGATCATAATCAGATCAATCAACCACCAGATACCACAACCGCCCAGGGTAAACAATTTGACCAGCCCCAACCCGGTATAACCAAGATAAAACCGGTCCACACCAAGAGTTCCCAGGAATACCGTAAAAAGAATGGTCGTCGTCCAGTCCTTGTCCGAATAATCCTTATCCATTTCCTCAGAGTATGACGGGGGCGGGGGTGGCGGTGGAGGCGGGGGTGCATACTGTTGCCGCGCTTCAGAAGTTTCTGGTTCCGGTTCCGGTTCCGGTTCTGGCTTGGGCTCTGGCTCCACCTCGGGTTCTTGCGCAGGTTCCGGTTCTGACGCTGGTTCAGCAGATTCGACGTTTTCCTCCGGGATTGCTGTCGAATCTTCCGTAGGATCTACAGTTTCTTCCTGGTACTCTTTTTCATCCTGCATGTTTCCCCCTCCGCGATATTCCAGGCAAGACTTGATCCTTGGATTCCACCTGTGTCCAGCGCTCTGTTTTCACGTCCCCGTCAACCATAGAGTACAGGAAAACGACACAGCCTTGCAAGCCCAAAGGCACTCTCCAATAACAAAAAAGACAGACCTATATGGGCCTGTCTGAATTTCTTACATTTTAATCAATCGCTACGGATCAGCTCGGATCCAGCGGACGTCCTTCAGAATCTGTAATCTTGTCGTTCAGGTACATGAAGAATTCAATCAGGGTCCAGATTCCGCATCCACCCAACGTGAGCAGTTTGAGGACACCCAGCAAAGTGTATCCCAGCAGGAAACGGTCAACACCAAAACTCCCCAGGAAAAATGCGATGTACATGAAGTTCTTCTTCTTGTACTGTGAGAACTCACCGCTGGCTGGCTTCTTTTCTGTTACAGGCTGTTCATCCTGTACTTGATCGTTCATCTCGTCACTCATGGCTCTCCTCGCTTGTTAACTGTACCACCCTATTTTGCGATTGCAGTCAAACGCCCTGACCAAGTCATTGACAATCATTCGCCACCATAGAATCCCCTGCATTCTGAAGGTAGACGATTGATACACATCTGTCAAGCAAGCCCAGGCTATTCGGAAATGTTTTTTGCAGAATCCACCTATTTGGGATTCTTTGTAATTATACAGCCCGAAAAACTAAAAAACCGTGAGGATAATCACGGTTATAATGTGCGCCTGAACAAGTAATATTACTGAATAAACATGGCATCACCATAGGAGAAGAACCTGTATTGTTGACGCACAGCCTCCTGGTAAGCCACAAGAATACGATCCCGCCCGGCCAAAGCGCTGACCAGCATTAGCAATGTAGATCCCGGCAGATGGAAATTGGTCAACAGGGCATCTACCGCCTTGAAACGGTAAGGCGGCCGGATAAACAGGCCGGCTTCACCTTCTCCCGGATGTACAATACCCTTGTCATCGGTGATCGTTTCCAGCGTGCGCACCGATGTCGTTCCCACAGCGACAATCCTGCCACCATTGGCGCGTGCCTGGTTGATCTGATCTGCGGTTTCCGTTGTCACGATATACCGTTCACGATCCATCACATGATCTTCCAGGTTCTCCACCGAAACCGGTCGGAAGGTTCCGATCCCCACATGCAGCGTCAAGCGTGCCGTTTGAATCCCTTTCTCTTCCAGTCCAGCCAGCAATTCAGGCGTGAAATGCAATCCTGCCGTGGGAGCGGCTACAGCGCCATCATGGTGAGCATAGACTGTCTGATACCGGTCACGATCTTTCTTTTCCGGTTCACGTTGGATATACGGCGGTAAGGGTGTTTTGCCCACATCGTCCAAAAATGCACGAAACTCACCATACGGCACCTGGAACGATACGGTACGGCGCCCCTCTTCACCATAGGCCAGTATTTCTGCCTCAACACCCCCGTCGAACAGCACTTTTCCGCCGGGCTTCAACCGTTTTGCCGGTTTGGCCAGGCATACCCAGGTCGTAGCGTCAACAGGATGCAGCAGGAACAGTTCGACTTCGCCTCCGGTCGGACGCTTCCCGATCAAGCGTGCGGGAATCACTCGGGTATCATTCATAACCAGAATATCCCCTTCACGCAGATATCCCGGCAGGTCACTGAATACCTTGTGCTTCAGGCTGTCTTTGCTGCGATCCACTACCAGAAGACGTGAAGCATCTCGCTTTTCTGCGGGCTGCTGCGCGATCAGCTCTTCCGGAAGATCGTAGAGATAGTCGCTTCGTTTATCAAACATGACACTTTCTTTCAGCACTGTTTCCAACCAGAAAGTGAAGATAAGAAAAAGCGGCTTACGCCGCTTTGAAAATCAACACGATAGCTCGACAGGAGAATAACCGGGATGGCCCCAATGCGGGGTATCCCGTTCCTTATTATTCCTTGTCCTCTTTGCCCTTGTTGGCCACTTTCTGCTTTGCATCTTCCTTGATCTTCATGGTCGGTTCCTGGAACAGCGAGAAACGCAACCATTCATACCCGAAGCTCTGCAATTCATAGTCGCTCTCGCGCATCTTCGCAAGGCGTTCTTCCGGAACGTCAAACCGGTCAAGGAACGAACTCTCGAAAACAAAAATGCGGAACTTGTCGATGTTATACGCCACCATGTGGAACATTTCCATCAATGGCGGGGTGAGACGCTGGCCTTTGCCGAAGAAGCTGTGCAGGGCGATTTTCTTGAATTCTTCACCGGCCTTGTCAAATTCTTCAACCTTCTGGTCTTCCATGTACTGCCCGATGGTCCACTCGGTAGTCTCTTCCCAGCCACGGCAGACATCTTCGTGCATGAAGAAATAGAAAGGCTGCGCATCGGGATTCTTCGGAGAAGCCTTGCCTATCGGGAACATGCGGCAGGGCCAGGGACGATCTTCATAAACCGAACATCCCTTTTCCTTATCCAGGAATGGGCAGCTCTTGTCTTCGTCATCCATCATCTTCAGGTGTACAATCGGGTAGGACTGACGTGGATCGATCGGCATGATCGTGTAGCGAAGCAGGAATTCCTCGCTGTCCATATCCAGGCGATTCTTGAGCTTGAGAATATCGTAAGGAGTCAGGAAGATGTTCACATCGGTGCAGCACTTGTTGAAGCACGGCACGCCAGGATGGCAACCAAACTTGAACTTGTGATCCGGAGTCAGCCGTTCGGCATTGTCGAACACCTTCTTTTTGAAGTGATCAAACGGTGTAAACTGTTCTTTCAGATCTTCCTTGGTGGGCTTGCCCATAGTATTACTCCTCAATGATGCCGTTTTTCAAAGCCTGCACGGACCATACGGGTAACGGTCCAGCGTTACCGGAAGCGGGATCGATATGGTAACGATAGGATGAGTGCTGGTTGAATCGTTCCTCCATCCAGGCCCAGCCGCGCTTGAAATAGTCGCAGTCATCCTCGAAACAGACCCAGAACCATTCCGTTTCCCAGTTGGTGAGTTGCGGTGTGCGCCACTTCATCATCGGCTTGCCGCAGTGCTTGCAGACAGGGCGTTCTGTTGCGTTGGCCTCGTTGGCGCCGGCTCCTGCCCCGTTCGTCTCTTCCATCTCTGTACCCTCGTTCTGTGGATGTTCAGGAAAACATGGGTTGCCGCCCGTTGGAAAGCCACGGACGACACGCCCCCCTTGTGCTTTCCTTCACATGCAAACACGATAGAAAAGGCTCGCCGAATATCGCCGTTCCGGACGTCCCGGCGACCCTCGTCGAGCCCCCACTTCACGGCAAAGGATAGGTCTCAACAATCATAAAGTCAATGAATAAGGGGAGCTTAACAAGAACACTCAACTACCGGGAGAATCAAGCCGGAAAAACTGGCCGTCCGGTCACCTGTCAAAGATGTATTGACCGGAAAATATTATTACATTATAAATATCAATAACATACAGGAGAGCCAATTATTGGGGCTGATCTTGAGAAACTTTATCAATTTCAATCTTTTACTTGCTTTATTTCAATGTTGAGAGCTATCGTTTTTTAGGGAACCGATCAGAATACCTAATCTGAGTAGCAACAAGGAGGCCACCATGCACGGGAAACTAGGTAAGAAGGTTCTGCTCTCGACTATTGCCGCGCTTGTTCTGGTTGCGACCGGACAGGCGCGTTTTAATGTCTGGGAGCCGGAAAATGGCGTAATGGTACGCCAGGGACATCACATTTTCTGGATGATGTCCGGTGTAGCGACGGATGACGCGGGCAACTTTGTCGTAACCTGGTCAGATGCACACACGGGCGCGCAAAACATCTACGCCCAGAAATACGATGCTAACGGTAGCGCCTTGTGGGGCGATGAACCGGTTGTCGTATCCAGCGGCGATTTCGCCCAGCAAAACCCATCGGTTTTTTATGCCGGAGACGGCGAGTGGGTTTTCGGATGGCAGGATCATCGTGATGATGAGTTTAAATGGGGGTATTACAAATATACCATCCAGCGTCTGGATTCCAACGGCGCCCACTGTTGGGATGAAGATATCATTGTCACTCCAACCGGCAGTGATTATTTCTACGAAACTGTTCTTCCCTGCGCCAATGGAGACGTGATCATAGTATACAGACCCATGGATAATTTTGAACTGGTTGCCACTCGAATTACTCCTGAAGGCGTTTTTGCCTGGGGAGAGCAGGCTGCTACAATTGACTCAGCTATTACCTACAGCGCATCATTGACAACGGATGACCACCTTGTTTTGGCCTGGCAAAAGCAGGCAGCAAGAATCTTCTGCCAGGCATTTTCCCCCGAGGGTAACGCCCTGTGGAATGAAGGCGAACCCGTTCTTATCTCGAATGACAACACATATTATCATGCTCATGTATCGGCCGTTACCGATGTGAACGGTGGTGCGTATGTCATGTGGGAAAGGCATATCGACAATCACTATTACGGCCAGCATCTTGACAGTGATGGCAATCCCCAGTGGGGAGACAATGGCGCTGTGTTGTTCGCCGACTTGCCTTCCAGTTTTGAGCCCAGTTGGCTTCAGGCGCCTGACGGCGACCTGTTCCTCGCCTATCGAGCTTACGCCAACTCTTCCACCTATACCGGTTGCCAACGGTTCATCCTGGAAGAAGGAGATCTTGTCGCCCAATGGGGTGATAACAATTATGGCATCATTTACGAGCTGGAATCCGGCGGTTTCGATGCCCCCCCGCATGTATTGCTGAACGAGAATGATGGGATACTATTCTCCGCGTTTACCGCAGATTGGTCGGATGAAACCCCATACGATGTTGCAATTTATAATCTGGATGAAGATGGCAACCCGGTTTGGGAAGGCTCCAATCCGGTTATACTGGAAACCGCGATGCCGCCCTGTTCCAACTCGCAGGAACCTGAACTGGTCAACGGTAGGCCATACATTTTCTGGCGGGAAATGGGTCCCGGTGCAGGCAGTATTCTCTTCAATTCTCTTGATCCCGCCTCCGGGAATATTCAACACGATGAAGCGACAACTGTCGTATCCGGCCTGGACAACCGGACCTACGCCAACAACATCATCCGTTCCGGTGAATCCATTTACATCAGTTGGATGGATTGGCGCTATTCTGAATTCGGAGATCGTTTGTTCATGCAACGCCTGAATCCTGAAAACGGCATGGCCATGTGGGAGACCCAGGGCATCAACGTATCAGAGCCAGGCGATGAAGATGCGAATATCTCTATCTACGACAACTTTACTGACATTTGTCCGGATGGTAACGGGGGCGCGTATGTTTTCTATTCCTTGATGGATCCATCAACAACCCTGGTCGATATGCTCTTGAGACGGGTCGATGAATCCGGCAATTTGGTATGGGGAGAGGATGCTATCATACTTGGTGATGCTGAGTATGACGTCACATTTGAATACCATGGCGCAAATCCGTACCTGCTTGATGATGGAACTGTGTTTACCATCTTCACCAAATATGATCCGGTTAACTGGTATGCCCACATTGTCGCACAACGGTTTAACCAGAATGGCGAGTTGCTTTTGAATGAAGGCGAACCGGTAACACTGATTGCATATGACGATGCCGATGCCCTCATTGACGACATCCTGCTGCTTGAAAACCAGACCATCGCGATCGTCTATTCATCTCGAAACGATATGACGAAGTACACATACCTGGCGCTGTTCGACGCTGATGGCAATCCGCTTTGGGATGAGCCGGTATTAATATCCGATGAACGTCTTGCCGGTAGTGCGTCGCTGACCTGGCGAGAAGACAGGATTATCTGCACTTGGACGGATGATCACGGTAACGCGGACGTCATCCTGGCTAAAGCCTTCTACGCGGATGGCACACCTGTCTGGGAAGATGAGATTGAATGTGCACGTGGAGATATTCTTTATGATTACACTCTTGTAGACAAGTGGGACAGTGAATTCTGGATTGTCTGGAAGGAGTATTCCTCTGCAGAGATCTATTACCAACAGTATAACTATGAATGTACTCCACAGCTCTTCCCGCTTAATGGCAAGCTTCTCGAGCTGGAAACTCCGGAGGATTACAGCCGGAATGATCTGCAAGGTGTTTCGGATGGATCAGGCGGCCTCTACCTGTTCTGGTATGAAGGCGACAATTCCGGGCCAAGCGATTATGGGTATACCCATCTGCTTGCAGACGGCGAGTTGGCCATGGATGAGTATATCGGTTACGGTGTCTACCTGACCGACGCTATTTTCATGCAAACAGACCTGGTTACCATCCCGGACGGTGAGGGAGGTGTCCTTGCGGCCTGGACTGATTATCGTGGTTCCGGCGGCCTCCAGGATGGCGATGATGTTTACGCCATGCGTATCTGCGACTACCAGTTCAGCGGCGTTTCGGATAAACAGACAATTCAGCCTGTTTCCTGGGAATTGCACGGAGCGTATCCGAACCCGTTCAATCCTTCAACCACGCTGAGTTTCACCGCGCCACGCACGTCCGAAGTGACCCTCGCGGTCTATGATGTGTTGGGCCGTAAAGTGGCGACACTTATGGACGGTGTGGTGCAGGCGGGACGGCAGCAGGTGATCTGGCAGGGACACAGTGATCAAGGTATGCCGGTAGCGTCCGGAACTTATTTTGTGCGTCTGGAAGGTGACGGTGTCAACCTGACCAGAAAGATGGTGTTGCTGAAGTAACTTTTTCGCAAGATAACATTCACTGGTATGCCCTGCTTTTGCAGGGCATACCGACATATCCCAATAAAAAAACATCATAATCTGCAACGAAGAGAACCGGTTTGTATACGGAAGGAGTCTGTTATGAATGGTCCGACGAAACGATTTTTCTACTCTACATTATTCCTGTTACTCCTCCTGCTTACTCTGTCAGCGAACGCCCAGTACAACCTTTGGGAACCGGAAGACGGGGTTATGGTACGACAGGGACATCATATTTTCTGGATGATGTCAGGAGTTGCAACGGATGACGACGGTAACTTTGTGGTTACCTGGTCTGATGCACACACAGGCGCTCAAAACATCTACGCCCAGAAATACGACGAAGACGGCAACACCCTGTGGGGGGACGAACCGGTTGTCGTTTCCAGCGGAGAATTCGCCCAGCAAAACCCCTCTGTTTTTTATGTCGGTGATGATCAATGGTTAATCGCCTGGCAGGATCATCGGAACGACGAAAATAAATGGGGGAGATACCAGTTTGCCATTCAACGCCTCGATGCGATTGGCTCAACACTTTGGAATGAAGACATCCTGGTTACAGAAAACGGGTACGACTATTTCAATGAAATCGTGCTGACATGTGAAGATGGTGATGTGATCATTCTATCGCAGCACAACGGGTATCGTGAACTTCGAGCCGACCGTATTACTCCTGCCGGCGAGTTTGCCTGGGAAAACAACGAAGTTGTTATGGACACCGCTTATTCGTTCAGCGCGGACATTACAACAGACGACAACCTGGTGATTGCCTGGCAAAAAGCTGATGCACGCATCTATTACCAGTCGTTTTCCCCGGAAGGCAACGCCCTTTGGAACGAAGGAGAACCTGTCCTACTCGCTGAGGATGCTATCAATTATGACCCTATAACTTCTGTGGTTTCGGATGAAAACAGCGGTGTATATATCACCCTGGAATTAGATTCAGACGATTCCTTTGTTGGTCAACATATTGACAGTGAGGGCAACGTCCTCTGGGGGGATGAAGGCGCTGTTCTTATAGCCGATGTACCGATAAGCTTTGATCCCTGTTGTATTGTATCCCCTGATGGCGATCTGTTTGTAGTCTACAAAGCCTGGCATTACACCAACAACTACACAGGTTGCCAACGATATACGATCGAAGAAGGGCTACCTGTCGCGCAATGGGGCGAGGATGAATGTGGTATTACCTTTGAATTGGAGTCAGGCGACTTCTTCGGCCTTCCACACGTTACGTTGAACAGCAATGCCGGAATTCTTTTCACAACTATCATTCAGGACTGGTCGCAAGACAATCCTTATAGCATAGCCATTTTCAACCTCGATGAGGATGGGGGCTATGCATGGGAAGGTTCCAATCCGATCATGTTCGAAACCGACGATCCACCGTGCGCAAATTCACAAGAACCGGTACTGGTCAACGGAACCCCGTACATCTTCTGGAGAGATATGCGCCCGAACGCCGGAGGGATATTCTTTAATTCTCTCGATCCTGCCAACGGGAATATTGAACGCGATGAACCGGTTACCGTTATCTCTGGCATTGATCACCACACCTATGGCAATTGCATCGTCAGGTCCGGTGAATCTGCCTATGTCAGTTGGGTGGACTGGCGCTATAGCGATAACGGACTGCGCGTCTGTATGCAACGCCTGGATTTTGCTAGCGGGGAATCGATGTGGGAAGCCAATGGCATCAATGTATCCGAGCCCGGCGACGTTTATGCAGACGTTGACATCTATGACACCAAGACAGAAATATGTCCGGATGGGAACGGGGGAGCCTATGTTTTCTATTCCCTTATGGATGAATATTACTGCGGTGACCTTGTTGTAAGACGCATCGATGAATCAGGGAACATGGTATGGGGAGAAGACGCTGTAACAATTGCTGATGCCAGTTTTGAAGAAGCAAATGAATACCGTCAATCGAACCCCTTCCTGCTTGAGGATGGGACCGTTCTGAATATCTTCTCGAAAGCATCAAGTTTTGACTGGTACCTGGAACTTGTTGCTCAACAGTTCAACCAGGATGGCGACCTGCTGCTTAATGATGGAGTACCAGTGACAATGATAGCGTATGACGACGCTGATGTGCTTGTCGGGGATATTCTGATGCTCGACAACGAGACGATTGCCATTGCTTTCATTTTGCATCAAGGCGTTACCAGATCGTTTAACCTGCAACTCTTTAATACAAATGGTGAAGCCCTCTGGGATGAACCAGTCGCCTTGAACAGTGAAGCCAGTTATCATTATTACGATATAAGTTTGTCACAAAGGGAAGATCGCATCATCTGTGCATGGCATGAATGCACCGATAGCGATGTGATCCGAGCTGTTGCCTACCAGTATGATGGTACTCCAGCCTGGGAGAACCCTGTTGAAATCGCCGTTGACTATGGTATCAATGAGCTTGTCCTGGTGGATAAATGGGATGGTGAATTCTGGCTTTGCTGGCAGTTGGATACTGAAAACGAGATCTATTATCAGCAATTCACCTTTGAAGGCGCAGCCTTGCTTGAACCGTATGAGGGACAACTTCTCGAACTCGAGACTCCCGAAGACTATTATCGGTATGATTTTCAGGGAGTATCCGATGAAGCTGGAGGTATGTACCTGTTCTGGACGGAAAACTACCAGAATTCCCCTTCCGACCTGGGGTATGTACATCTGCTGGCCGACGGTTCATTCGCAACAGAGGATTACATCGGCTATGGTGCATGCCTTACCGATGCCATATTCTGGCAGACCGACCTGGCAACCGTCCCTGATGGCGAAGGCGGCGTGCTGACCGCCTGGACCGACTACCGTGGCTCCGGCGGTATACAGGAAGGCGATGATGTCTACGCCATGCGTGTCTGCGACTACCAGTTCAGCGGTATGACGGATAAAACCATTGAACAGCCCCTGAGTTGGGAGCTGCACAACGCCTATCCCAACCCGTTCAATCCCTCAACCACGCTGAGTTTCACCGCACCACGCACGTCCGAAGTGACCCTGGCGATCTATGATGTTCTGGGACGAAAAGTGGCAACACTGATGGATGGTGTGGTTCAGGCGGGACGGCAGCAGGTGATCTGGCAGGGGCACAGCGATCAGGGGATGCCGGTAGCGTCGGGAACTTATTTTGTGCGTCTTGAAGGCGATGGAGTCAACCTGACCAGAAAGATGATCATGCTGAAATAGATGTTAGTTTGACTTTTTCAGGCTTGCCTCGCCAAAGCACGGGGCAAGCCTGTATGTTACGAAGCGATAGTGATTGTCTGGAGCACGACAAAATGTATACAAAGGAGTCGGACATGGGAAACCTTCTTCGACGCATTGCCTGCATCCTTTCTATTGGCTTTCTCTGTCTTGTTATCCATCCAGCACATGCCCAGTACAACCTCTGGGAACCGGAAGATGGTGTTATGGTCCGTCAGGCGAATCATTTCACCTGGACCGGTGACGGTGTCGCTTGTGATGGCGAAGAATACTGGTGCGCCGCATGGTCAGACGGGAAAAGCGGCGCTCAAAACATCATTGTGCAATTGTACGATTCCAACAACCATGAACAATGGGCAACCGGTGGTCTTCAGATCACTGACCTCTCTGTCCCCCAGCAGCAACCGCTCGTAGCCTATGCCGGCTACGGAAATTGGCTGGTTGCCTGGGAAGATTATCGTGGCATTCCCTCCGGTGGCGAACAAGGCATAGCGATCCAAAAAATCTCATCGGATGGTACGATTCTGTGGACAAGCAACGGTGTCCTTATAGAGGAAGCCGGAGAATGGACTTCACTGGAGAAGTTTTATTCCCTTCCAGACCAGTCAACCCTGGTTTTCTGGCGCTCCCATCAGGGGGACCTGGTTCAGAAATTCGACAGCAATGGAAACCCGGTCTGGGAAGAAGGCGGCCGTCTACTTGAGGATAATTGGCATCATATTGACGTGGTCGTATTTGATGACGGCTCCTTTACGGTTGCCTTCGATGGACTGGTCTCAATGCAACATTATGATGCTTCCGGTAATCCGGTTTGGAATGAGGGCGAACCCGTATCCCTGGATAGTACATCTTCCGATGTCCGGTTGATCATGGATGACCAAGGGAACTATTTCCTTACGTGGGTCAATAGTCACTGCCAGTCCATTAGTGCTCAACATGTCTCCGCAGAAGGGACACCTCTTTGGGATGAACCGGTCAACCTGACCGGGTTATTCCATCGTGTCTTTGATGAAGGTAATTACAGTGCCATGCATCTCAATGATGACAACTGTGTTCTGGCCTGGGGAGCTACCGACCAAGACGGCAACTATAGCTTGCGAATGCGTCTTTTCGACTCATCGACTGAAAACGGCAATCCTGGCGAACTTCAGGGAACCGTCCTGTTCCCGGAAGAATCTCTCGAGTATTGCGGCGTAAAACTTTGTCCGGACAATGAGGACGGTTTCATTATCACCAGTTCTGATGCTCATGGAAAGGGAACGGGGTCTGAAATACATGCAATGCGCTTCGACGAGAACGGTGACTATCTCTGGAATGATGGTGAGCCACTTCGAATCCCCATGGATGGACTACCCTGTACACTGACCTTTTCGACATTTATCCAGGAGAATACAGTCCGTGTTTTCTGGCCGGACCATGATCCCGGGGTTGGTGATGAGGCCGCCGTTCAGTTCCTGCAGTATGAACTGCATAACGGTAACGCTGTCTTCGAAGAACCTTTTCCACTTGCTACCGGTATGCTCGGAAACGGCAGGGAATCACGGATCATTCGTTCCGGGGACAATATTTTTGTCCTCTGGAAAGACTGTCGTGATTCGCTGGACATTTATGTGCAGAAACTTGATGCTGAAAATGGTGAACAAGCGTTTCAACAAGATGGGAAGCGGCTTCCTTGCCGGTGTTATGTGGATCAATTTCAAAGTTATGAGCGGACAATCTTCATACCGAACAATGAAGGCGGACTTACGATGCTTCATTCGTCTGTTGATAACAACTACAATTGGACTTTCAGCCTGGACCGCTTTAGCGCCAACCTTGACCCCGTTTGGGACCAAAGTGTGAAATTTACAGAACGTGGAATGTTCTCTTATTACGACGAAACAGATTTCCAGAAAAGCATGGTCAGATACGATCAGGACGGGAACTGCTTTATAGCATGGGAAGAGCTGCTCAACCATGTTGTATGTAACTGTGTGGATGCATCCGGAAACCTTCTCTGGGGTGATACAGGTGTCGCATTGGCAGGACAGCACAGCGAGCCTGCGGCAACTGCAATCCTGGACGATGGCAATTTTGTTGTATGGTATAACTACCAGAACGATTCATACCTGGCGCGTCTTAACAGTGAGGGTGAGATTGTCTGGAATGTTGAAATCTTCGACTTTGATGTGGCCTACTTCAGGGGACCGGCAATCTACCCCCGAAATGACGACATTCTCCTGACCTGGGTTAATGCCGCTGACAATACCCAACTCATGGGCCAATCCGTCAACCTCAACGGTGAGGTACAATGGGAAGAGGACGGCAGAGTATTGATTGATAAAGAGTCAAGTTCTGCTTACTCTGCGTGCAAAAATCTGGTGCTTAACAGTGATGATTCCTTCTGGCTTACATGGCGTGATCGTTTGGAGCTGGACAATGCCTATGCCGTTCAATGCCAGTTATTCTCCAGTGAAGGACAACCACTTCTTAACCAGGAAAACAGTATTATTTTGCCGGGGCAAAACGAAGCTGAGATTAACTCTTTCAGGGAATACCGTGCCGTAACAGATGACCAGGATGGTATGTACATATTCTACGAAGTGAACAATGACTACGGGGATGACATTGGCTATACCCATATCGACGCCGATGGAAACTTCACGCAGAGTGAATTTGAGAACGGTACCGCTTATCTGGTCGATGCCCAATTCGGACAGGAAGATATTTCCATTATTCCAGATGGATTTGGCGGCGTTTTGGCCTCATGGACAGACTACCGTGGACAACCGGTAGATGATCCTGTCGATGATATTTACGTCATGCGTGTCAATGACAATCCCTTTGGCGTTCACGACAAGCGTGAAAACCTGCACCCGGTTTCCTGGGAACTGCACAACGCCTATCCCAACCCGTTCAATCCCTCAACCACGCTGAGTTTCACCACCCCACACAGCAGCGAAGTAACGCTTTCGGTTTACGACGTCTTGGGCCGGAAAGTAGCCACCTTGGTGGATGGTATGGTGCAGGCGGGACGGCAGCAGGTAATCTGGCAGGGGCACAGCGATCAGGGCATGCCGGTAGCGTCGGGAACTTATTTTGTGCGTCTGGAAGGCGATGGTGTCAACCTGACCAGCAAGATGGTATTGCTGAAATAACTACCCGTTACAATTGACAACACCCCTGAGTTTCTTACATTTAGAAGAAATTCTGGATAAGAAGACACGATTGTCTTTTATTCATCAAGCCACTCTGTCTTTGTTCAGACAGGGAAGGAGTCGGTTATGGTTTACTTGAAAAAGCGTACAGTTTGCTCCCTCGTTGTGTTGACATTGCTCCTGGTTTGTTTTGCGGCCAATGCCCAGTTCAAAGCCTGGGCGCCCGAAGATGGTGTTATGGTCCGTCAGGGCAACCATTTTACCTGGACAGGCGGCGGAGCTGCCACAGACGATTCCGGCTCCTGGCTGGCTGCCTGGTCGGACGGAAAAGAGGGCGCTCAAAATGTGTATGTCCAGCTATACAACTCCGCCAACGAGCAGCAGTGGACGGAAGGCGGTATACAACTCACCGATTTGCCCACCCCACAGCAACAACCCATGATCCGTTATGCCGGTGATGGTGAATGGCTGGTGGCATGGGAGGAGTACCGGAATAATGGGAATGCATCATTGATCAATTTCGCGCTTCAACGATTGTCATCAGAAGGCGAAGCTTTGTGGCAGGAAAACGGAGTTTTGCTGAACCCGGATGGTGTGTCCTGGACGTTTTTAAATACGTTTCTACCGATGCCGGATCAAGCTACTCTCGTTGTCTGGGAGTCTGTTACGGGAAACTATATCGAAAAGTTTGACCATGACGGCAATCCGTGTTGGGATGAGCCGTTAGCTGTGACAGAATACAGAGAAGCCATCAATGCTATCGTGAATGATGATGGTACTTTTATGATCGCAACGGGCACACCTGTTGAGATCCAATTGTATGATGGGAATGGTGAAGCACAATGGAACGACGGCCAACCCATCGCGCTTTGCCCTGAAGAGGAGATGAATTCAACGGATATGGAGCTGGTAAAGGATGACCAGAACGGGTATTGCCTGGTCTGGCTCTGTGAAGAGCGCGATGGTATTTTCGGGCAATATATCAGTGCTGAAGGTGAACCGTTGTGGGAAGAATGTGTCCAGCTCTCTGCACCGTGCAACTACATTTCCAATGATGATTTCTTCCGGTTATGCCATCTCCATGACGGGGTCTGCGCCCTGGCATGGCCACAGGCAAACGATGATGGCTATAACCTCCAGATGAGACTGTTTGATTACTCTTCAGACCAGGAAGAGCAGGATGATATCTGCCAGTTCAGAGTTTTCCCCGACGAAAACATGGTGTTTTACTGTGTGAGGCTTTTCCCGGATGGCGAAGATGGTTTCATACTCGCCACTTCGAATTCCTACGGCAAGTATTCAGGTAGCGCAATCCTGGCCATGCGTTTCAGTGATCAGGGCGTCAGCCTCTGGAACGATGGCAGCCCGGTACAGTTTGAAATTGATGGTCTTCCCTGCCCATACGCTTTTGATCTTTTCGAACTTGACGACTATGTGCGCCTTTTCTGGCCGGGAGTGTATTCTTCCGGTGATGGGATTGGTGTTCAATTCCAACAGCTCGAGTTGGCTTCCGGGGAATCGGTTTTTGAACAGCCCTATCCCCTGGTTAGCGGTATTATGAACAACGGAAGGCTCTCCCAGGTTCTAAAATCCCAGGATGATGTCCTGATCGGGTGGGTAGATTTTCGAGACTCGTCTGATGTGTATTTCCAGAAACTTGACATCCAGACTGGCGAAACCCTGTTTGAGGATCATGGCGTACCGTTGGCTATTTCCTATGAAGGAGTGGCCTGGGGAATGAATAATTTCCAGGCGCTTGGCACGGAGGATGGTGGCTTCGCACTGCTTACCCTGCGTCGAGATGGAGGTTATGGCGACCCCTATGAAGTATTTATCCAGACCTACGACAGCGAGCTGGAACCGGTCTGGGACTCCCCTACCTGCCTGACAACCAGCGAGCAGACGTTCTTCCGTTCAAAAACCCAAAACAAATATCAGTTCCTTCGCGGCTCAAATGGCTGTTACTATGTCTCCTGGGTGCGTCGTGGGAACGGTGTTGTCGCCTGCAACCGTATCAGCCAGACTGGTGAGCTGCTGTGGGGCGAGGATGGAAGCAGTCTGACCGCGGAAAGTTACGTTCTGAAGGGCGCTGTGCTGCTGGACAACAACAATTATGGTGTTCTTTTCCAGAACAGGGATCTGGTTTACCTGACCCTCCTGGACGAGGAAGGCGAAGCGATCTGGGAAACTCCACGTGCGCAGGTAACTGACGGGATGATGCCACGATCCTATGCGCCTGTCGTTCGTCAACTGGGTGACGATATTCTTGTATTGTGGCTCACGGAAGACCGCATGTGCCTTTACGGCCAGTTGGTTGATGCTGCCGACGGCTCTATTCTCTGGGACACCAATGGCCGTGAAATCATTTCCTGTATGAATGCTTTACCCGTTTTTATTGATGAAACCGTTGTGATCAATGAGGATAACACTTTCTGGATTGCCTGGCTGGACCGACAGGATGAGGAACGATACAGAAGCCCGCGTTATCAGAAATTCAACGCCCAGGGAGAACCGCTGTACGATGTGGAGCATGGGATTTTACTGCCAACAGCGTACAACGATGTTGTCAAGGAATACAATACACTTTATACTGTGCCGGATGGGAACAACGGTTTCTTTGTGTTTTACCAGATTCTTTCAGATTGTGATTACAGCAATCTTGGCTTCTCGCATATCAATGCGGACGGTGATCTTTTCGACCCGTACTACGAGGAGGGCGGCCTGATCCTGACCGATGCGATGTTCGTACAGGAAGAGCTTTTTGCGATTCCGGATGGCGAAGGAGGCGCGCTGGTTTCCTGGACCGACTACCGTGGCATGAATATCGAAGATGAGGGGGATGATGTTTATGCCATGCGCATCTATGAATACCCATACGGCGCCAACGAACCCCGTGAAAACCTGCACCCGGTTTCCTGGGAACTGCATGGCGCCTATCCCAACCCGTTCAACCCGTCAACCACATTGAGTTTCACCGCGCCACGCACGTCCGAAGTGACCCTGTCGGTCTATGATGTACTGGGACGTAAGGTTGCGACGCTTGTCGATGGTGTGGTTCAGGCGGGACGGCAGCAGGTGATCTGGCAGGGGCACAGCGACCAGGGGATGCCGGTAGCGTCGGGAACTTATTTTGTACGCCTTGAAAGCGATGGTGTCAACCTGACCAGCAAGATGGTATTGTTGAAATAAGGAAATACTTCCGGTAGGTTTGGCGATTTGCTTCTTGTTTGCGACCTTTGTATTCGGGTTGGCAATCGGAAGCGATCGCGTAACATGCTGGAGGACAAGATGTTACATACTTCAACGAGCCTGTATGACCGGTGTATGGAGAAGACGCCGGAGCAGGTGTTTGTGAACTCGCTTCGTCGCGAGTTTGAGCTTTCACCGGCTGCGAGTACGGGGATATTGGAGCTTGCCAAGCGTTGTTTGTTCGGTACGATGCCGTCAACGCTTGGCAAGCTTCGTTTTTTATGTGCGTCCAAGAAAGCTCGTCACGGTCGTCCCTTACGCGAACAAGACCTGATTCGTGTCGAACTGACACTGGATGACGGTGTTGAGGACTTGGATGTTCTGCGCGAACTGGGCGCTTCATCGCTTCGTCAGCAACGGATTCTTCGGCTAACCGAAGAGACGTACCAGCAGGGTGGGTTGCTGACACAGGAGGATCTGAGTCGTCTGCTGCACGTTTCAGATCGGACCATCCGCAAGGATATTGCGTTGCTGCTTGCTGACGGGAATACGGTGCATACGCGTGGCTACGACCATGACATTGGGCGTGGGTTATCGCACAAGGCACGGATCGTTGATTTGTACCTGGGTGGCCGGACCTATGATGAGATCATCCGTCTGACACGTCACAGCGCGTTTGCGATCAAGCGCTATGTGAGTACGTTTGGACGCTTGTTGCTTCTGCTTAGCCATGACATTACCGAGCTGACCGACCTGAGCCGTCTGCTTCAACAGAGCGAACGGTTGACGGGTGAGTACCTGGATCTGTTTGCAAAATACAAACAGGGTGATCACTGGCCGACAAGCTATGTCGAACTTCTGGAGCAGTTGCAAGCACAGTATCCCTCAAAAAAAAGAGCGGGACAAGGTGGCGGAGGCGTCCATGAAAACTGAGGTACGGAACCGTTATGAATCCCTGCCGAAGCGGAACTTTCGCACTGCGAT
This sequence comes from bacterium, assembly GCA_963669175.1. Taxonomy (GTDB): domain Bacteria; phylum Electryoneota; class Electryoneia; order Electryoneales; family Electryoneaceae. The sequence goes on along the minus strand of OY769902.1, from coordinate 1,205,179 downwards.
CATCCGGTTGTTGGAAGAGCAGTACAAGATTCTTGGCAGCCACAAGGTCTTGGCCATGGTGGCGGATGACATCATGCAACTGCACCGTGAGTTCTATCCGGATATCGAGCAACGCAGCGGTGGCAGTATTGTGTGGCGTACGACAGGTGCACAGTGCCACAAGCCCAGCTATGGGACACGGGTAGAAGACTATGAGGTGAAGACCGTCATTCTTCCGCTTGTCACAGAAGAAGATGTGGTTGATCGTATTCGTCGCCACTATGGAAAAGACGGTGCGTGCAAACAGCGCGACAGGGATATTGCAGTGCTGGCGCGGTTGGTGAAAAGCGCGTACGAACAAGGCGGGTTATTAAGCGGCGCGGAATTGAGTGTGTTGTTGAACCGGTCGCTGACGACCATTGGCAAGTACATCCAACAGTATCACGAAACGCATGATGACATCCTGCCGACGAAAGGAATCATGTTGGACCAGGGGAGCCGTCCCACACACAAGGCCGCAATCATTGACCTGTACGAACAGGGCTATCCGGAACCGGATATCGCTCGCTTGACCACGCATACCCTTGAAGCGGTGGGTCGTTACTTGCGATCTTACAAAAACATCAAGTTCCTGATGGTCAAAGAACTTAATCTGATGGAAATTGTGCGTACTACCGGACTCGGACGTAGTACAGTGGTCCAATATCAGAAACTGGTGATGCAGTATCATCCTGACCTTAAACCTAAAGATAAACAAAAAGATACAACGAAAAAGGACAAGAAAAAGTAACCACTATCAACTGAAAACCTACCGGAAATATTTCCTAATAGTAAATAGATGTCAGACAATTGTTACCCGACCTTCCCTCCTGTTATGGCGGGGAAGGTCGGGCGATTCACAACGTATTGATTGTTTTCATCAGTCACTTTAATGATTTTCAACCGAAGGAGTCGGACATGAGTGATCTGGTCAGGCGAACTGCCGGCTTTTGTGTCTGTTGTGCTCTTCTCCTCCCTTTCCTTTCCGCACATGCTCAGCAACAATACTGGGAACCGGAAGAAGGTGTGATGGTCCGTCAAGCCAACCATTTCACATGGATAGGCGATGGTGTTGCCAATGACGGCGAGGAATACTGGTGCGCGGCATGGTCGGATGGAAAAAGCGGCGCTCAGAACATCTATGTTCAATTATACGACTCGAACAACCAGGAGCAGTGGGAAGCGGGTGGCTTGCAGATTACCAACCTACCCACACCCCAGCAGCAACCGCTCGTCGTATACGCCGGTGATGGCAACTGGCTGGTCGCATGGGAGGATTATCGCGGCTATCCCCATGATAGTAGAGCTGATTTTGCCATCCAGAAGATTTCATCGAATGGTCAGTTGCAATGGACCGATAATGGGGTTTTGCTGAGTCAGGAACCGGAAGTGGAATCTGTACTGTGTTCCTTGAATCCTCTCCCGGATCATACAACCCTGGTGTTCTGGAAAGATGACCATACTGGGCTTGTGCAAAAGCTGGACAGCAACGGCAATCCTCTCTGGGAAGAAGGTGGAATCGTATTACAGGATAGTTGCAGGTTTATTCACCCTGCCGTGTTGGAAGACGGATCATTTACCGTTGCTTTCGGGACTGCTGTTTCCCTGCAACATTTTGATTCATCAGGAAATCCCGTCTGGAATGAGGGAGCGCCTATAGATTTGGATGAATACTCCAACGATATCAGAATAATAACCGATCACCAGGAAAACGTCTTTGTTACCTGGCTGGACTACGATCGCAGATGCATTTACGGTCAATATGTTTCCGTTGATGGGGCTCTGTTGTGGGATGAACCGGTGAACCTGACCGGCCATTGCAATTACATATACAACGACGACATGTACCGGATCATGCACCACCATGACGGCACTTGTATCCTTGCCTGGAGTGTCATGGGCGATTCTACGATTCGTGAACTGCGCATGCGTTTTTTCGATGCTGTCAGCAACGAAAATCCGGATCCGGAAGAGGTACAGGGCACTGTCCTTTTCCCTGATGAAACCCTGACCTATCGTTGTATCAGGCTGAGTCATGACGATGAAGGCGGGTTTATCCTGACCACTTCCGATGCTGCCGGAAAAGGCAGGGGTTCTGAAATCTTCGTGATGCGTTTTGATGAAAATGGTGATTACGCCTGGAATGATGGTGTTCCCGGTAAGATTGAAATCGACGGCTTACCCTGTTGGTTGTCGTTTGCTTCTTTCATCCAAGATGACCAGGTTCGGGTTTTCTGGCCAGATATCTACACAGAAGGAAATAATTTCGCTTGTGTTCAATTCAGTGCATTCGATGCTGAAAACGGCAATGAGTTGTTTGAAGAGCCGTTTCCCCTGGTTACCGGAATGATTGGCGACGGAAAAGAATCTAAAATCGTCTGCTCAAATAACAATGTATTTATCCTGTGGCATGACTATCGAGATTATCATGACCTGTATGCACAACGGCTGGATTTTGATACTGGGGAACCGCTCCTTGAACAGAATGGCGTTTTACTGGAGCCGGGTGACCCGGCCAGAGGGGCGGTCGATCTGGATCGAGTTTATCCCGTTCCGGATAATGAAGGGGGAATGGTCCTGTTGTCTTCCATGGTGAATGGAATGGGGCGGACCCTGAACCTTGACCGTTATAACGCCAACCTTGAACGGGTTTGGGAAAACTCGATTTTAATCACTCCAGACGAGTACGCGCTTCCTGATGGAACATCAAACCCATACCAGCTTTTCCAAACCGGTCCCAACGGCCATTACTACATGGTGTGGGAGTCATACTCCGGCGCAATCACCTGCAATTGTGTGGACGATTCCGGAAATTTGCTCTGGGGAGATGCGGGCGTTACCGCTTCCGGACAGAATTGCATCCTGCGCAGCATGACTGTTCTGGAAAATGGCGAGCTTGTCATCATGTATACGTTGGGGGAAGATGTGTACATGACACTGCTTGATTCAAACGGTGTACCTGCTTGGGAATCGCAGATAGTGAATGGCAACATGCGTACGTGTATCGCTTCCCATGTAATCCCGCGAAGTAATGATATCCTGGTGCTTTGGACACATCTCAACGACAACACGCAATTGCTGGGACAATCTGTCAGCATGGATGGAGAAGCACAATGGGAAATCTCCGGCAGAATCATCATGGATATCAGGGAAGCCAAAGTCTGGCTGGAAGAGGCGGAAGTCGTGCTGAATGATGACGATTCTTTCTGGCTGACCTGGTATGATTATCCGGAAGAATACAACAGGAATGTCATTTTCTGTCAACTTTTCGATAGTGAAGGAGAACCCTCACTTGAACCGGAAGGCGGTATCGTTCTTCCCGGGCAGACACAAGAAAGCGTTATCAGCTTTAGCGACTCCAAGATAGTAACCGATGGTCAAAATGGAATTTACATCTTGTACACGGTTCACAATCACCACGTCTGTTCAGATCCGGATCTGGGATACAGCCATATGGACGCCCACGGCAATTTTACCGGGGAGATTTTCGAGCAGGGCGACGCTTACCTTAGCGAAATGCACTTCACGCAATGTGAACTGGCAGTCACATCGGACGGTGAGGGAGGTGTGCTGGCATCCTGGACAGACTTCCGTGGACAACCGGTAGACGATCCGGTGGATGACATTTACGCCATGCGAATCACAAATGATCCTTTCCATGTGGATGGGAACGCGGAAAACCTGCACCCGGTTTCCTGGGAACTGCATGGCGCCTATCCGAACCCGTTCAACCCGTCAACCACGCTGAGTTTCACCGCGCCACGCACGTCCGAAGTGACCCTGGCAGTCTATGATGTGCTGGGACGTAAAGTTGCGACGCTTGTCGATGGTGTGGTTCAGGCGGGACGGCAGCAGGTGATCTGGCAGGGACACAGCGATAAAGGCATGCCGGTAGCGTCCGGAACCTACTTCGTAAAACTGAGCGGGAACAGTGTACATCTGACAGAAAAAATTGTATTATTGAAGTGATTTGACAGTTGTTGCGTTGGTCTGCTTCCCAAAGGGGGGAAACGCGTGGAAGACAGGCTGCCAATCGACTGCTGTACATAGTCAACACCCGACACGCGCTGTTTCCGGTACCAGCCGAGAGCAGCGCGTGCGTTTGTTTGTCAAGAGCCGGATATTCTGTTGTAAAAAATTGTTTTTGTGTTCTTTACACGACACACGGACTTGCGTCAGCTTGAAATTGACTTGCTGATCGCGTCAGGTCACACGCACGAAAATCATGTGCGCAAGACCTGACGAAACAGGTGATAGTTATATGTCTGAATCCCAATCTATCAAGGTGTCTCAGAATCACTGATGCTCTCATCCCAGCGAAGGCTGGGATCCAGTCATGTTGCGATATTACAAGAGGTTAAGTGTTGTCAAGAAACGCGGTATATTGAGAGCCGTTCAAGTGTCCAAATTGTTATTTTGTAGATACTTGCCTGGATCCCAGCCTTCGCTGGGATGAGAATATTTTCTATTCTGATACAGTCTGCTTCGCTGGGATGAGAATATTTTCTATTCTGATACAGTCTGCAACGTTGGGATAAGCGTATTGCCTATTCTGTTACAACCTGTTGCCTTTAAACTTATTGCGCAACAGCCCGCTGCATTACAACCTGTTGCATGGGGATGACAGAACGAGGCAATACTAGTGGACCATTGCACCTGATATGGTCCACTAGCGAACAAAACAACAGTATCTTGGTTACCCAGACAGGAGGCACGGAAGATGCGTTCACGGTTACATATTGTCATCCTTTTTTCACTACTGCTGCCCGCGGTCTTTACTTCGCTCGCTTTTGCACGTTTCAACATCTGGGAACCTGAGAATGGAGTGGCTGTGCGTCAGGGCGATCATGTCATGTGGAATCATCATGGCGTAGCGGCTGACGGTGATGGATACTGGCTGGTAGCATGGTCGGATGCCAGCGGTGGATCCCAGAACGTATTTGTGCAGCTATACAACAGCAGCGATGAAGCGCAATGGGACGCAGATGGCATCGCGGTTACCACCCTCCACGCCGCCCAGCAAGACCCCGTTGTCCAGGCATGCGCTAACGGTGACTGGTTGATTGGCTGGCGTGATTTCCGGCGGGATGTCCACAAGCAGGGACGATGGGATTTTGTGGTTCAGCGTTTGAATAGCAACGGCGAACCCATGTGGGAAGATAACGGCTTGATCGTAACCCAGGACACCACTCAATGGCCCGGATTGGACCTGCAGATGACCGGCACCAATGATGACGGCGCCATGTTCGCCTGGGAAGCCGCAAGTCAGACATACGTGCAGTACATCGACAACCAGGGGAATTACACCTGGGGCGCAAGTGGCTATGCCTTGGAAAACGCACTAGGCAATGCAAAGGTCGCATTGGATGACGATGGCTCCATCTTAAGCGTCTCTATGGATTTCCAGTCTCGAACCATCTTCGCGCATAAGTGGAATGAAACCGGGGTTCAGTTGTGGCCCGGAACCATTGTCTATTCATTCCCGGAAAACCTGTACGCTTATCATTTCTACATGACCCTGGATGGTCTGGGGGGAATGTTCATAGTCTGGAAGGACATGGCGGACCTGGAGATACGCGCTCAACATATCGATACGGATGGCAGCAACGTATGGGAATATGGCGGTGTGCCTGTTTCTGAGACCATTGATTCCATGTACCCGCATTATTTCGAATTTGACCTTATCCCGGGCGGAGAAAATGAGTTTTTCCTAGCACGTATCCATGATGAGGTCGGCCCGACACTGCTCAATGTCGTGCAAAAAGTCAGGGATGCTGACGGCGTTGCCGAACTATGCTGGGGCAACGACAGAAACGGGATCACACTATTCAATGACATTTTCATCAACCCGGCTAATTTCCACCTGGCGTACGATGGTGACGGAGGCGTAGTCGTGGGTATCCATACGGATCGCGTGGATGCTGATCTGGACGACCGGATTCTTCTCGAGCGTATCAACGCCAACGGTGAAGAGATGTGGTTGAACGATGACACCGATTATGGCAATGGACGAAATATTCTGACTACTGATTCCTATCAGCCTGTTGTGGCTGATGGAACCGTAAAACTGGTGTTACGTGACCAGTATCCCGCAGCTTGTGGAGTTCGGTTCCAGTCCCTGGATCTCACGACTGGCGAACCTGCTTACAATGATTTGCACTCCCTGCATACCGGGATCGATGGGGATGTCTACGCGCCTGATATTGTTTTGTCTGGTGAAAATGCTTTTATCGGCTGGACCGACAGCCGTTACCTGTCTTCGGCCTTCTTCCGGCCTTTACTGCAACGGCTGGATATGGAAACGGGAGAATACCTGTGGGAGGACAACGGTAACCATGTTTCGACTCAGTCCCTGCCGGACCTGGAAGCCGAATCGGGGTGGTATGGTGAATTGCTGGGAATAGCGCCTGACCACATAGGAGGTGTCTATTCCGTATTTACCTACAATCAGCCCTATCCGAATATTGTGAACAGGTTGCACATTCAGCGCATGTATGAAGACGGCAATGCTGCCTGGAACGATGATATTGTCCTGATTGATCCGTTGCAGCAACCCTTTGAAGCAGACCAAGTTAAAGTTGCTCCGATGCCGAACGGTGATGCCGTCGTGGTATACGTGTTCAACAACACGAATATGAACAATACCGGAACAATCCAGGCTCAACGCATCACCACTGAAGGGCAGCGACTCTGGAACGGAACGGAAGGCTTTTCTTTCGAGCGGGAACAAGCCGGAATGGAACTGCAACAGATCCTGGTGATGCCCGATGGCGAAACTTTTATCCTGTTCATGCAGGAAGATATCGAACGGGAAAACCGTGGATTTCATCTCCTTGCCCTGGATACCGAAGGCAATCCGCTGTGGCCAAATCCGTTAAACGTATATGATGAAGACCTCAGAATGCCTGGCGCTCGTATGGCTGCGGTCAACGATGGCGTCGTGGTCATGTGGCTGCAATCCTGGTCGGAAAGTGGGCCGGCCGATCTTATGGCGCAACGTGTGAACATGGATGGCATTTGTCAGTGGGATACCTATGGCGTGTATACCGGCTGGATGAGCTATGGCTGGACTGACCTGGACCTGGGATCAACGTCGGATGGCTGGATCTGGCTGACAGGCAGGGACGAGGACAACAACCTGCGATTCCAGAAATTTGATGATAGCGGACTGCCAATATTCTTCCCGAATGAAGGCGTGGTTATTCCCACACCGGTTGACACGTCCATCTATTCCGGAGTATACACGCCACGCTTCTGTGAAGATGACGACAATGGCATGTATATCACATTCTGCTTTTACAGTTATATGCCCGGTGACGTGGACATGTATTACACCCATATTCTGTCTGACGGCACCCTTGCTCTTGCCGATTATGTAGAACATGGGATGGTTTTGACAAATGCGATCTACCGTCAGAAGGAACCCTCTGTCACTTCCGATGGTCAGGGCGGTGTCCTTGCGACTTGGCTGGACTATCGTGGCGGTGATGGCGAAGAACCCACGCAAGCCAATGTCTATGCCATGCGCTACAATGACAATTATGAACGGGTTGCGTCCCTGGCAGAGAACACACTTCCAGCAACCTGGGAACTGCATTCCGCGTATCCCAACCCGTTTAACCCGGCGACGACACTTCGCTTTTCCGCGCCCCATACCGGCGAGATCAGCCTTGCGGTCTATGATGTACTGGGACGGAAAGTAGCTACACTGGTGGATGGCGTTGTACAGGCGGGGCAACAACAGGTCATGTGGCAGGGATGTAACGATCAGGGTATGCCGGTCGCCTCGGGGACATATTTTGTACGATTGGAAGGAGAAAATGTCAGCTTGACCCGTAGAATGGTACTCCTGAAATAAGGAAATACTTCCGGTAGGTTTGGCGATTTGCTTCTTGTTTGCGACCTTTGTATTCGGGTTGGCAATCGGAAGCGATCGCGTAACATGCTGGAGGACAAGATGTTACATACTTCAACGAGCCTGTATGACCGGTGTATGGAGAAGACGCCGGAGCAGGTGTTTGTGAACTCGCTTCGTCGCGAGTTTGAGCTTTCACCGGCTGCGAGTACGGGGATATTGGAGCTTGCCAAGCGTTGTTTGTTCGGTACGATGCCGTCAACGCTTGGCAAGCTTCGTTTTTTATGTGCGTCCAAGAAAGCTCGTCACGGTCGTCCCTTACGCGAACAAGACCTGATTCGTGTCGAACTGACACTGGATGACGGTGTTGAGGACTTGGATGTTCTGCGCGAACTGGGCGCTTCATCGCTTCGTCAGCAACGGATTCTTCGGCTAACCGAAGAGACGTACCAGCAGGGTGGGTTGCTGACACAGGAGGATCTGAGTCGTCTGCTGCACGTTTCAGATCGGACCATCCGCAAGGATATTGCGTTGCTGCTTGCTGACGGGAATACGGTGCATACGCGTGGCTACGACCATGACATTGGGCGTGGGTTATCGCACAAGGCACGGATCGTTGATTTGTACCTGGGTGGCCGGACCTATGATGAGATCATCCGTCTGACACGTCACAGCGCGTTTGCGATCAAGCGCTATGTGAGTACGTTTGGACGCTTGTTGCTTCTGCTTAGCCATGACATTACCGAGCTGACCGACCTGAGCCGTCTGCTTCAACAGAGCGAACGGTTGACGGGTGAGTACCTGGATCTGTTTGCAAAATACAAACAGGGTGATCACTGGCCGACAAGCTATGTCGAACTTCTGGAGCAGTTGCAAGCACAGTATCCCTCAAAAAAAAGAGCGGGACAAGGTGGCGGAGGCGTCCATGAAAACTGAGGTACGGAACCGTTATGAATCCCTGCCGAAGCGGAACTTTCGCACTGCGATCATCCGGTTGTTGGAAGAGCAGTACAAGATTCTTGGCAGCCACAAGGTCTTGGCCATGGTGGCGGATGACATCATGCAACTGCACCGTGAGTTCTATCCGGATATCGAGCAACGCAGCGGTGGCAGTATTGTGTGGCGTACGACAGGTGCACAGTGCCACAAGCCCAGCTATGGGACACGGGTAGAAGACTATGAGGTGAAGACCGTCATTCTTCCGCTTGTCACTGAAGAAGATGTGGTTGATCGTATTCGTCGCCACTATGGAAAAGACGGTGCGGGCAAACAGCGCGACAGGGATATTGCAGTGCTGGCGCGGTTGGTGAAAAGCGCGTACGAACAAGGCGGGTTATTAAGCGGCGCGGAATTGAGTGTGTTGTTGAACCGGTCGCTGACGACCATTGGCAAGTACATCCAACAGTATCACGAAACGCATGATGACATCCTGCCGACGAAAGGAATCATGTTGGACCAGGGAAGCCGTCCCACACACAAGGCCGCAATCATTGACCTGTACGAACAGGGCTATCCGGAACCGGATATCGCTCGCTTGACCACGCATACCCTTGAAGCGGTGGGTCGTTACTTGCGATCTTACAAAAACATCAAGTTCCTGATGGTCAAAGAACTTAATCTGATGGAAATTGTGCGTACTACCGGACTCGGACGTAGTACAGTGGTCCAATATCAGAAACTGGTGATGCAGTATCATCCTGACCTTAAACCTAAAGATAAACAAAAAGATACAACGAAAAAGGACAAGAAAAAGTAACCACTATCAACTGAAAACCTACCGGAAATATTTCCTAATAGTAAGTGATAGAGGTAAAGAAAGTAAAAAAGGTAAAAAACGTAAAGAAAGCTGGGTGGCCCGATCCGCAGGTGATGCAACTTCAGCTTTGGAGTCAGCAAGAATACTCTCACGACATCTCTTATTCAATCAACATTAATTAGCGCATCGGGAAAAGGTTGAATCTTCCTGTTGAAGCTCCCAGGACCAGACTTGTACCGATGCGCTCACAGATTCGTCCTGTTTTGCGATTTCTTTAGAGTATTCCAGGTTCAGTTGTGATCGAGAATTTGTCACTTGCGGATTGGGCCACCCAGGCTCTCCGCAGTTTTCAACTTTGCCCACTCCCCCCTTCAACTATTCTTCATCGATCCAGAAGTTGCTGCTCTGGTCGTTGACGTCTGGATCAACATTGCTTTCGATGTAAATCCGATACCCATTCCCCGTCGGGGCATTCTCGGGAATGGTCCACTGGTACTGCCCGTTTACCATGTCAATATCATCGGTGATGCTCATCTCGAACGTGTTGATATGGTACAGGTCGATACGCACCGTACCGACCGGGTCTTCCGATTCCCATTCGATGGTATACGTACCGCCGATGGACCAATGGTCGTTGTTGGAAGGACTGGTCACCTCGATGCTGGTCGGCCCACCGCCACCACCCGCGACCACGGTGAAGTTATCACCCAGGTCATTCACATCGGCATCGTCATCGGATTCGATGTAAATACGATAACCGTTGCCGGGTTCAACCTCTTCCGGCATGATCCAGGTATACGATCCCGCATCGGCATTCACACCGCTGGCGATATCCATTTCATAGCTGTTATGCAGGTAGAGTTCGAGGTGAATGGTGCCGTCCACATTCAGCGCGGTCCAGGTAATCTGACCATCCTCACCAACTACCCACTCATCGCCCTGACCCGGTCCGGTAACCTCCAGCTCGCCCGGTTCGTATCCACCGACCACGGTGAAGTTATCGCCCAGATCATTCACATCGGCATCGTCATCGGATTCGATGTAAATGCGATAGCCATTACCGGGTTCAACCTCTTCCGGCATGATCCAGGTATACGATCCCGCATCGGCATTCACACCGCTGGCGATATCCATTTCATAGCTGTTATGCAGGTAGAGTTCGAGGTGAATGGTGCCGTCCACATTCAATGCGGTCCAGGTAATCTGACCATCCTCACCAACTACCCACTCATCGCCCTGACCCGGTCCGGTAACCTCCAGCTCGCCTGGTTCGTTTCCACCGACCACGGTGAAGTTATCGCCCAGATCATTCACATCGGCATCGTCATCGGATTCGATGTAAATGCGATAGCCATTACCGGGTTCAACCTCTTCCGGCATGATCCAGGTGTATGCGCCAGCATTCGCGTCTATGCCATCGGCTATATCCATCTGGTAGCTGTTATGCAGGTAGAGTTCGAGGTGAATGGTGCCGTCCACATTCAGCGCGGTCCAGGTAATCTGACCATCCTCACCAACTACCCACTCATCGCCCTGACCCGGTCCGGTAACTTCCAGCTCGCCTGGTTCATCATCCCCAACCACAGTGAAGTTGCTGCCAAGGTCATCCACTTCAGCGTTGTCATCACATATGATGTAAATGCGATAACCGTTGGAGGGCTCTACCTCCAATGGCATGGTCCAGGTATAACTGCCGTTGGCAACATTTACCCCATCCACGATATCACGTACATACCCATTGTGGAGATACAGGTCTATCGATATAGTCCCGGTTACATTTGCGTAGGTCCAGGTAATGGCCCCTTCTTCACCAACCAACCAACTGTCGCCCTGGCCGGGAGCCGTGACTTCGATCTCCCAGTCCTCGTCGGCCGGATCGATACGGAATTCACGGCTGAAGTCGTGAACATCCGGTTCCGTATCACTTGCCACGTACACGGCAAAATGCTGCCCGCTGCCCGCTGCCGTGGGTACAGTCCAGGTGTAACTCAGATCTGCAACCTGCACCGCGGTAGCGATGTTCATGACGAAGACATCATCCTGGTACAGGTCAATGGTCACCGTGCCTTCAAAGCCCGAGTATTCCCACTCGATCAACGCGCCGTCCTGCTCGTTGACAGTCCAGCGGTCGCCCGGGCCGGGAGTGGTCACCTCGATCTCCATCGGGTTCGGGTTGGGATCGATACGGAAATTGCGGCTTTCACAATTGACGTAGGCCAGCTCGTTGCTTTCAGCATAGATATGGTAATTGTTGGCATCATCCACGCTGTTCGGCACGGTCCAGGTGAAGCTCCCCGCTTCCACAGCCACACAATCGGTAATCGTCACGACAAAGCTGTTCGCACGGTAAAGATCAAACTTGAGTGTCCCGGTCAGGTTTTCAGAAGTCCACTCGATGACTGCGCCGTTTTCTTCGCCAATGATCCAGGTATCGCCCTGTCCCGGGCTGGCAATTTCCAGGGTCGCGGGATCTTCCGGTGGGTCAATACGGAAGCTGTTGCTTTCATCGTTGACGTAATCGTACAGGTTGCTTTCGGCATATACTGTGTATCCGTTGTCCGGCGGTACTGTACCTGGTACAGTCCAGAAATAAGTACCGGAAGTCACATCCACTTCCGATGCGATTTCGGCGACGAAACCATCACGGTCGTACAGGTCCAGACGAAGTGTGCCTTCAAGGTTCTCCGATTCCCATTCAATGATCGCGCCATTCTCTTCTCCAATCATCCAGCGTGTTCCGCCACCGGGTTCAGTGACATCCAGGCTCATTTCATCCGCAGGCGGATCAATCCGGAACTCACGGCCCATATCGGAGACGTATTCATCCTCGTTGCTCTCGATATAGACTTGGTAGCCTCGATCCGGGCTGACACTCAACGGCACTGTCCAGGCATAGGTAAGCTCATCAACCGCAACCTCATCCGCGATATTCAGGACAAACTCACCGTCGAAATACAGGTCGATGTTGACAGTTCCGTTCAGGTTTTCGTAGACCCATTCGATGACAGCGGCATCAGGCTCCACCTGGGGCCAGCGTGTTCCCGAACCGGGTTCGGTAACTTCGATGGAACTGGTACTTCCATAGGGTTCAATCTCGAAGTTGCTGCCAAGGTTGTTCACATCCGGGTTGTCATGACTTTCCACGTACACACGATACCCATGCCCCGGCTCGATATCGCCGGGAACAGTCCAGCTATAACCGCCGGAATCCACCGGGATAGTATCAAGAATCGTCTGCACGAAATCGTTATGCAGGTACAGTTCTACCTTGATTGTTCCGGTTACGTTCGCATAGGCCCATTCGATCGGGGCGCCATCTTCAACACCAACCTGCCAGCTATCGCCCTGCCCGGGGCTGGTGACTTCCAGCATGGGCGTGTCATCATACGGTTCAATCTGGAAGTTGTGACCTGTATGATTGATATCCGGGTTGTCGTTGGACTCGATATAGATCCGATAACCGTTTCCAGGCTCAACCTCTTCCGGAACGGTCCAACTGAACATCAGGGCCGATGCTTCGATTTCATCCCCAATCAGGGCGACAAAATCATTGCCGTTGTGCAGCTCAAGGGTAACAGTACCATCTACATGGTGGTTTTCCCACTCGACGGTTGCGCCATTGACCAGGCCAACCATCCAACGGTCGCCGCCGGAAGGACTGACGATCTCCAGTGATTGTGTGCTGTCATATTCCTGGATCTGGAAATTGGTGCTGAAATCAAAAACAGTGGAATCGGTCAGGCTGGTAATGCAAACCTGGTACTGGCTGCCGGGGTCGGTAGCCTGGGGAACAGTCCAGGTGTAGCTGCTGTCCTCCAGCGCAACACTATCCGCGATCATGGTGACAACGGTATCGCTACGACACAAATCAATCCGGATCAGTCCCTCAACAAGCTGATACTCCCACTCAATCAACGCGTCATCTTCCAACCCGACTTCCCACTTGGTGCCGCCACGCGGTGAAGTCACTTCAATAGCGGGCGGATTTCTGGGGGCATCCATATGAAACGCATCGCTCAAATCAGATACTTCAGCGTTGGTATAAGCTTCCAGGAATACCTGGTACCCCTGCCCGGCTTCAAGGTTGAACGGAGGTGTCCAAATCAGGATGGTATCGGAAATGTTTACGGAATCTGCAATGGTCTGAACGTATACATCATTGCGGTACAGATCGATATGAACGCTGCCTGCAAACTCGGAGTATTGCCAACGGATAACCCCGCTGCTGTCCAAGCCCGCCTCCCAATGGTCCCCATTACCCGGGGCCTCAATTTCCAGCGATGGAAGAAGCTCCTCTACAGCATCTTCACACCCAAGGAATCCTGCTGAACCTGCCAATAGAAAGAGAAGGCAAGCCAGGGAACATGTCCATTTTCCGCACATACAGTTCCCCCTTCAACGTGGTCAAAAAACCATGCTGATATCTGAGTCACCCATAAGGCTGGCTAATGGTTTGTAATGAAAGCGGATAATGGTAGGGACGTGAAAGCCGCACCAGGTATGAAAAATCGTCCTAAGCTTTTGCCACCCGATTTTCACAGCAACGTATTTAAACTAACATTTCTTTATAATATAGTGGTGACACGGAGCACAAATGATAAAATAATCGTTTAATAGAGAGTAAAGCGAGTACAACACACACGTTCAATATTGTTCGCAATCTTTGCTATATGAAACCTTCCCATAGAACCTCTGCGAGAAATAAACTCTCCTAACGGTATTTACGGATAGAATCAGAAAAAATCCACGTTGTTTGTTGTCTACGTTATGAAACAATACTCATCCCGTGTAAAGGAGGACAGTATGTCAAGATGGGTAAAGCTTTGTCACCTGACCAGTATACTGTTCCTGTTTGCCGCTCAAGAGGTCTTATCACAACCCGCGTTACCAACTGACTCTACCAGTCTTTTCGCCGGTTCCGGTATATGCCAGACCTGCCACGAATCGGATGGTTCCATCATGATGGAAAACGGCGAGGATATTTCACCGGTCACAACCTGGCGTTCAGCCATGATGGCCCATTCCGCCAAAGACCCCCTGTGGCAAGCGAAAGTGACGGCCGAAGTGGAAGATGTTCCTCATCTCCAAGCGGTTATTGAGGACAAGTGTACCACCTGTCATGCTCCATTGGGACACACCCAGGCCATCCATGACGGCGCAGATGCGTATCCGTTCAACGATATGCTGAATTCTCCCCTGGCGCTCGACGGTGTTTCCTGCACCCTCTGCCACCAGATACAACCGGACAACCTGGGAACCGACGACAGCTATACCGGGCATTATGTCATTGAAGAGGGTAAAATCGTATTTGGTCCGTATACGGAACCTCTTGCCGCGCCCATGTTCAACATGTCCGGCTTCACACCGCAATATGGCGAACATGTGAACGGTTCAGAACTCTGCGCCACTTGCCACACCCTGTTCACCCCTTATGTGGATAATGAGGGCAATGTGGCGGGGACATTCCCGGAACAGACACCCTACCTGGAATGGCTGAACTCGGATTATCCAGCAGATAATCGTGAATGCCAGAGCTGCCATATGCCTGTCGCGGATGAAGCGCAGGATATCGCCCAGATGCCCTTCTGGCACGAAGTCACTCGTGAGCCCTTTTTCAAGCATGACTTTGCCGGGGCCAATGTGTACATGGTGGAACGTCTGATGGATAATCAGGAGGAACTGGGGATAACGTCATCGGTCGATCAACTCGAGTCCACCCGTGACAAGAATCTTGCGCAACTTCAGCAGAATTCTCTGAACATGCAAGCTTCCTCACAGCAAACTGACGATTCCCTTTTCCTGGATGTATCCCTGTCCAACCTGACCGGGCACAAACTGCCAACAGGTATTCCCTTACGCAGAATGTGGGTTCACCTGACAGCCTACGATGCTGATGAGGATGTCATATTTGAGTCAGGTGAATGGGACGATACCGGCGTTATTCTCGATGAAGACGAAGAATATGAACCGCACTATGATATCATTACTTTAGAGGACCAGGTCCAGATCTACGAAGCCGTGATGCAGGATGTGGATGAGGCACGAACCTGGACACTTTTACGTGCCGGATCGCTCGCCAAGGATAACCGTATTCCACCTGTCGGTTTTGTCGATACTCATGAAGACTACGAATGGATGGAAGTTGTCGGAGAAGCGCTGGAAGACGAGGATTTTAACACAGACAATGGTCAACAGGGATCAGGACTGGATATTGTTCATTTCCATCTGCCTCCCGCGACTCGTGTTGAAATAGAAGTGTTGTATCAAACTATCAGTCCCTCGTTTGCTGCGCATCTAATTGATCACGAATCTTCTGAAGCTGCGACTTTTGAGTCCATTTACACGGCCACTCCAAACCTCCCGGTTCGGATGGCCGATACCAGCCTGACATTTGAATGGGAGCGAGTTGACGAAGATCCGACCGTGATTCCTGCAACTTTGTCGCTGCATCCCTGCTTTCCGAATCCCTTTAACAGTTCCACCCTCGTAACTTTCGATACGCCGGGCGACAGGTTTGCCTCGCTTGAAGTTTACTCGCTGGATGGACGCAGAGTCTCAACCCTTTACACGGGACACCCCACAGCCGGACGACATGAACTGGCGTGGGATGCAAATGGACTGCCTTCAGGGGTTTATTTTATTCATTTGCAGGCAGGACATGTACAACAAACACAAACTGTTACTCTGTTGAAGTAAAAAAAGGTAAAGAAGGTGGGTAGGGTAATCAGGTTTGGTGGCCCGATTTTGCCCTGTACGGATGGTCCGATTACTCGATTGGACAATCACATTGTGGCGACAAGGGTTGGGTTGTTTACTCCGAAGGAGTTAGATAAGAGTTACATGGTTGCAGCCCAGTTCCCGACTTGCTCATCACGCGCATCACAGGACAATAATTGACTGACGTTGTCGGCAATACGAGAATGTCATACCGCACACCCGGTAAGTCGGACCACCCGTTCAGGGTTTATGTTAGAGAGGGAATAGTCAGAACTACTATGACTAAAACGGGATATAGCGTGTCAGTGTCGTAAGCACCAGCAGGATAGCAATCAGTACAAAGTGGGAACCGTCAAACTGGCCGATTTTCGGGGTGATCTTTCGGATGGGCCGAAGGAACACGCTGGTAAGACGATACAGCAACCGTGAGATGGGAAACTCACGGTATGGATCGAGCATATGCGCCCAGGAATCGGCAAACACGACAAGAGTATACGCGCTAAGCAGGTAAAAGAGGATAAACGCCATTAAAGCTCCAGCCTGACGTTCCGAATATTGCCGACGAGGTCACCACAGGACAGGCAGGTATATGCTTAGGTCCACCCTTCCTTGGAAATCCTGCCCAGGATGTCGGACTTGGTCCAGTGTACATCGTTGAAATCGCCCTTGATCTGCCGTACAGGCGAGGCGCTGATGTACTCGCTGGCCACACGGTTCCGTATACCCCGTCCCACCGCAGCTACCGGCACAAAACCGAACGGCATGGTGCCAATCACCACCATCAGGGCAACGATAAAAGGCACATCCGAAAGCAGTAAAATCAGGAACAGCAGAACGGTAAGCGCAACCCATACATAAATACTGATCATGGTTGCACGACGCTGTTTGCCTTCCGCCTGTTCCAGCAGTTGCTTGTTATGCTGGCTGATCTCTTCACGCCGTATACTGGCAAGTTCATCCAGCTCATGTTCGACCAGATTCGGATAATCGGGGACCAGCTCGGGGATGGTATGGGACATCAACGCCTGCATGTCCGAGTTACTGGTCTTTCCAAGTGAGCTTTGTAGTTCGATCACACGGTCGTGGTACTTTTTGATATCGTCGAAGCGTTCATCCAGTCCGTAAAAAACCACAATTTCATTGATGGACAGCAGCTTATTAAACACCTCTTCTACTGATGAGCTCCATTCGCTACGCGTCTCGTTCAGCAAAGCAATCAGTTCGGCCTGCACATTGGCAAACCCCGGATCAACAAGGGCGAAGGAGAAGAATTCCGGTTTTTGCGGGAATGTACTTTGGATAATATGAAGTGCGTCGAACTTCTGGCCGTTCAGTACCAGGTTTCGTGCCATCGCATAATCAATTGCCGGCTGGTTCATTCCCAGGCTCTGCAACCGTCGATAACTCTTCACCGCGTTCGAGTGATTGTTATCCATCTCGTGCGCCTTGGCGATCAATTCGATCACAAACTGGCGGAAGTGTTCGCCATGTTCATGGGGCAGAAACCCAAGCGAACGCTCAAGATGCTGCAATCCCTCCTTGGGGTTCTGGGTAACGAGCGTACTATATCCCAGCACCAGGAAACCGGGGAAATACCGTGGCGCCAGTTTCATGGTATGGCGCAGGACATTGAGGCCGATATCATAATCTTCACGGTCAATCGCGGCTTCAGCCTGGGCAAACAGGTCCGCCGCCTTGTCCGTAACATCCATGCAGATTTCATCATAGGTTTTTGTGAGGCGTTCCAGGTCATAACGAGCCAGCGCACGATCAGGCGGCAACAATTCGAGAAGTTTTTCCAGGCGGGGCAAAGTCAAGGTATAGGGGTCGGCAACCGCATCAATGAAATGGTCGATATCCTGTTGTAACCTGGTTGCCGTGGCCTCGAGTTCGCTGACGATTTCAGGCGGAATGCCGCTTTCGATTTTCTTTCGTTCGAACGCACGTATCCACTTCTCCGCATCTTTACGGACGCGGTTGACCAGGCGTTGGTGGATATTGTTGCTCGGACCTTCCATGGGCGTTTTCTTTACCTCAGGATTCAGAAGATTCCGCTTCTGTCTCCGCCAGATCCTTCAAGCTCATGTTCATGCTTTCCATGCCACGAGCCAGGTTGTAGTGGAATTTCTTCACAAACGCTGAACCGAACATGCCTTTAAAGCGCATTTTCTGGATCAACAGGCTACCATTATTATTTATCGGCTGAATCGTGAAAGAGTGTACTCCGTCCAATAATCCGGGAATCCCCAGGAAAAACCGCCAGCGCAGCTCACCGTAAGGCTCGAATCTCGTGATTCGTCCACCAAATACCAAAGCCCAGACACCGGGTGCAGTCAAACGAATCTGGATAGATCCGTTTTCCTTGATCGAACCGCCGACGATCTGAAACAGGGTATTCCAGGAAGAGTAGTGATCCAGGTTTGCAAGTTTTTGCCAGACTCGTTCCGGGGGAACATCGAATTCAATATCGGTGTAGATGGCACGTTTCACATCCAGGCCTCGGTTATCCAACAATGGCCTCAATATAGGCATAATCCAATGAGTATGCACTTATGCAGATAAAACAGAATGTGAAAACTCGGTGGACAGGTTCAGCGATAATAAGTGATTCTAACCCGGGTATTTCACGACTGGCACTTTTACATGTCATGCTTGATGGAACGGGCAGGATAAGAACCACGGAAGTGGTTCCCTGTGTTAGCCCACCGTCCAGCGCCGTATGTTTGGCGCTCACGGTGGGAAAAGGGTGTACACTACCTGCCAACCCCGGCAGCGGGTTGCCTAAGAATCCAAACTATATATCCATGATAATATTCAGTTTACTCCTGCCGGGGCGGTTTCCGGAACTCAGCCTCAGGTTGCCAGCGCAACAGGGAATAGATACGCAAAGGGATGCAGCAGTAAACTGTACCCTGAAAAGTGCTGTATGATTCAGTTTTATGGTGCCGATATGGACTGTGTTGAAATCATAATTCTTGTTTCGTTCATGAAATATTCGGGCTAATTACAAAAAAGGGAGTTGGCGTCAGGGAGTCAATTGTCATATTTGCCATTGCGCCAAGCAGGATGATTCTCCTAGAATCCAATCGACCTTTAACCATAAAAGTGAAAACATGTCAACACCAATTCCATACCTTGGGGAATCCCTGGCCCTGGCTTGCGCTATCGTCTGGGCATTTGCTGTCATCCTGTTCAAAAAGAGCGGGGAGACAGTTGGGCCAATGGCGCTGAACCTGTTTAAGAATTCCTTCGCCATGATCCTCTTTCCCCCTACCATGATGCTGCTGGGTATGGAAATCATACGTGATGTGCCTTTTTCCGAGTACCTGCTCATGTTCGCCAGTGGTGCGCTGGGAATCGGTATTGCGGATACGCTTTTCTTCAAGAGCCTGAACATGCTTGGCGCATCGCGTTCGGCTATTGTAGACTGCCTGTACAGCCCGTTCATTATTGTTATTTCCATTCCCTGGCTGGGGGAAAGCCTCACCACTCTCCAGGTCTTCGGGGTCATCTTCATCGTTTCAGCAGTGCTGGCGGTCGGCTGGGAGAAGAACACCGGTGTCATTACTCGCAAGCAACTGCTGGTCGGTATCGGACTGGGAGCGTTTTCACAAGCCCTGATGGGTATCGGGGTTGTAATGATCAAACCATTGCTGGAACGCTCCCCGTTGTTATGGTCTATCGAAATGCGATTGGTCGGCGCCGCCTTTGTGCTCGGAATTATTCTCCTCTTCGATAAACGCAGGAAAGCTATTCTTTTATCCTACACCAAACCCGCCAACCTGAAATTCATGGTCCCCGGCACCTTGCTGGGAACCTACCTGGCCCTCATTCTCTGGCTGGGCGGCATGAAATACACACAGGCTTCAACAGCATCCGCATTGAACCAGATGTCGAATGTCTTCATCTTCATTTTTGCCGCGCTGCTGCTGAAGGAACGCATCACCCTGCCACGCCTGATCGGTATCATCATCGGTTTCGCCGGTGTATGGTTCGTGACCGGGGAAAAACTGTTCTGGAGCGCCGGGGTGTTGCCCGTATTGAAGAATGTTGTAGGCCTGTTACCGGTTATGTAAGTGACTATACCCTTTTCTTGAGACCAGACAGGAAGTACACGGGAAAGAGGACTGTTTCCTTTTCCAAGAATGCTTCAAATGTATGGTTCCTCACAAGAATTAGAGCATCTGGGCAAAGTTGTGGCAGGTCTTGACGCGACATTTCGTTTTCGGCTTTCGCAATGTTTTCTTGAATGCACGGTGAATCTTAAATTTCCTCTCGTCCTGTTATTGTCGCGTTGTGACCTGCCACCGGTATCAGCATTCTCGCTGTCGTCAGGTCACAACGTGATGCCTGATGACGATCTGTCATGCGAAATAGCAGGTGTGGAGTCGGACAGATTTCTGAAATTGCGGAGAAGAACAAGAAAAAGGCATCACATCAAGACCTGACGAAACGTGTTATCGCCTTTCCATAACCATACAGTGAATCTTTCACTGATCCAGCAAATGAATAGATGACGGATAAAAAATGGGAATCACAATATAATTGTAAAGCTGCGATATACTAAGCTTAGCAGGCTTGCCAGAAAAATATCCCGATGCAGGAAAGCACCCTGAAGGGCGCTCGTCAAGTTTTAATCACCACGGACACCCCGGCTAAAGCACTGTCTCTTGCTCACATCTTCGTGTTTCTGCCACCCCAGAGGGGGTGGTATATTTTAGCGTAGGGTTGACGCTGTCTGTTTAGCGTCTACCCTACGAAAAAGATCAAACCTTATCTCAACCCTGGAAGGGTTGCATAACGTATAATTTACACCCAATTGGTTTGTATAGAATTTAAAATGCGTTATTTCCTGTATTTATTGAACGTACTAATATGAATCGCGTATTATGCAACCCTTCCAGGGTTGATTATTCGTTAGAATACCTGACATAGTGTACAGGCCAAACAGACGGCCTGTACACTATGCTAAAATAGGGAATCCCGCCGGGATTCTAAAAATGCTATGTCCACAACTCTTTTACTGATACAGCTTTCAGAAGATGTGGGTAAGAGACAGGGCTTTAGCCGGGTGCTAAGAAGAGCCTGCTGAAGCAGGCTGATTATTGTTCGAATCAGTAAAACTCTCGGGAACTACTGTATGGTTGCGATAACAATCCTTTTACATCGTACAAGGATTGACCTATCTTGGAATATTGGTATACAGCAACAGCAATCGAAGAATCATGGACAAACAGCTTTACCTGGCTCAAGCTCAGTTGTTTCGTAAATACGGTGAGACCATGAACCATCTACACCAGATGGAAAACGGTCTTGAAGTATTGCTGGACATGCTTTACGCCATTTGCCGCAGGGAGACCTTACCAGATCGAAATCAACTTCCCGGTTCAAAAGAAATTGATGCTTTACTGCTGGAATGTGGTCTTTCGGATATTCAGTTGTCGGAACAGATTGACCAGGCACGGAAGGACCACAAAGAGTTGGCATTCCGATTTTTCCGTGATCATGGTGACAACCTGGACCGTCCTGCGGGGGTTGAGTCTGTGCTGAAACGCATGGACACGATGAATGGCCGCGTGATTCAGGCAAATTACGCAGTCTTTGATACGGTGCACATCCTGCTGAACCGTTATGGTGAAATGCTGAGCCTGAAAGATTTTCAGCAACAGACCAATGACATGCACGAGGCGACGCATTACCCGGTGAATAAGCGGGTTGAACCTGCTTCCGGCAAGAACATCATTCCACTCCACCCCGATTCTCCCACCGGAAAATAACAGCTTCTCCCGCTCTACCATCTTTTCCAAATCATCTTGCCCCTCCAGCCCGTGAACACTTGGGAGAAGCAGCAAGATTCACTACCTTCCTGACGGTACAACATGGAGGAGACATGGCTTCCGGACGGAAACTGGGGCTTACAGCGTGGATCATGATCGGGTTGGGCGCCGGTATCGTAGTTGGTTTGCTGCAATACCTGATTTTACCTGATTCTGTCAACGATTTCATCGTCAAATATTTTCACGATCCTGTCGGCAACATCTTTCTGCATGGCATCCGTCTCCTGGTCGTCCCGCTGGTGCTGGTTTCCCTGACCTTGGGCACCGCAGCCATTGGCGACCTGAAAAAGCTGGGGCGCATTGGTGGCAAGACGATGGGGATATATGTCACCACCACGGCGATTGCGATTTCCATCGGTTTTGCGCTTGCCTGGATCGTTCGTCCCGGTTCCGGTTTGTCCATCCCGGTTGATCAGGGTTTCCAGGGCGCGGATAAACCTTCCGTAATTGATCTCCTGGTCAATATTGTACCCACCAACCCGTTTTCCGCCATGGTTGAAGGCAACATGCTGCAAATCATTTTTGTCGCCATGCTTGCCGGGTTGGCTATTGCTTCACTTAAAGAGAAAGCCGCACCGCTGTATTCTTTCCTGGAGGCTGCCGACCAGGTCATTCAGAAAATGGTCGTCTTCATCATGTATTTCGCACCTATCGGTGTGTTTGGCCTGATGGCGGAAGTGATTGTCAGCCAAGGCTTCGAAGTGTTCATCCCCCTGCTGAAATACATGGCTACCATTGTCGGCGCCCTGTTCCTGCAAGGGTTCGTTATCTATCCATTATACCTGTCACTTCTTGGCAGATTGAATCCGATACAGTTTTTCAAGAATATTTACCCCGCGATGGTGGTGGCCTTTTCCACCAGCTCCTCCAACGCCACTCTACCAGTGACTATGGATGTTGCCGAAAAACGTGTCGGGGTCAAGGATACGGTATTCTCCTTCACGCTCCCTCTCGGCGCTACGATTAACATGGACGGCACTGCGATCATGCAGGGTGTAGCCACGGTATTCATCGCCGGTGTGTATGGAATTCCGCTGACCGTGGGCGACTTCTTCACCGTGGTGCTGATGGCTACCCTGGCCAGTATCGGCACTGCAGGCGTTCCCGGTGTCGGCCTGATCATGCTGTCCATGGTGCTGACTGAAATCGGTCTGCCGCTGGAAGGCATCGGGATTATTCTTGGCGTTGATCGTGTCCTTGATATGACCCGCACCATGATCAATATCACCGGTGACTTGATGGCGACAACCGTGGTTGGCAAGAGTGAAGGTGAATTTGACGAAGAACTCTATTTCGCGAAGAACAAGAAGATGGAATAGGCTATTGATTGTTGCCTGATGAACAGCCCGGCAGGAAACCTGCCGGGCTGTTCTCTATTAACCCATGAAACTATATCGTTACTTCATCAGCATCATCTTTCGCGTGGCTTCGAAACTCTGTTCACCGGTCACAGTCATACGGCAGAAATAGACGCCGCTGGCCAGGTGGCTACCGTCGAACGTAAGCTGATGACTGCCGGCGGTGCATGTTCCGTTCGCCAAATGGACCACTACACGTCCCATCACATCAAACACAGTAACCGATACCTCCGCACGGTCAGGAAGGGTGAACACGATCTCTGTGGTCGGGTTGAAGGGGTTCGGATGATTCTGGTATAAGCTGAATGCCCCGGGTAATACATTCTCCTGCTGAGCTGGACAAATATTGGACTCATTTTCAACCAACCAGCTCAATGCCTGCAACATTAGTTCGTTCCGACTGTTGCTATCCGCGATGGCCTCGAAGGGAAATCCAAGTAGTAACGTGCGATAACCAAGTTGTCCCCCATTGCGCATACCGGCGCAACAGTTGGCGTAGTACATGAGACACGGAGTACCATTGTTTGCAGTCAATGTTGCAGGATTACCCAGATTGTCCGCGCCATCGCCACCGCACAGATTAAATGACAGGTTATCCCCCACCGGATCATCATCAACTCCATAGGCAACTGAAGCGCTCGGATAGTTATCATGGGATTCTACGCCCATCATATTCAGCAGGTTTGTCCCATCAATGCTTTGTGGCGCGCCACTGCCACTAATCCAGAGATTCCCGCCGTTGATCAGGTAAGAACGAAGGCCCATCAAATGGGCATCGGTAAAACTGCCATGATCGCCCGTAAACCAGATAATAGCCTCTGCCGAAAGCCTACCCAAATCAAACGCGTCCAAGTCATACTGCCAAATGGGCCAGACGCTGTAACTGAGGGGCTCGTCCCGTATAGCTTCCGATGCATAGCCAAGGGATCCGGAAAAATAGTCCTCATATGAATCGTCGGAATCGCCATTGATTACAAGCACATGTGGCGTATTCAATACATAATAACTGACCTCACAGGTTTCTTCAGGGTCGGCTGAAGAAATGAATGTCAGGGTCAACAAACCGGACGCGCCCCTTTCTTCGTCTGTTTCAATAGACACATGAACAGGATATACTTCACCGGCATCAAGCGAAATGCTACTGTTCCCAGACTGCTCGCCGTCCGGGGTAGAATAGGTTATAGACCATGAATCCGGCATTCCTGAATTGAGTTCGACAGCATATGTATCGGCCATATACCCCAGATTCTCAAGATTAATTTCGAACTCAACCATGCTGTTCGGATCACAAATCGATCTGTATTCCGTGGTTTCGGCCGTGAAAGCATAATAAGGAACAGGCGTTGACATTGCAGCCTGAATAACCTCACGGTTGTAGTCATTCTGGATATAGGCTGTCACTCTGAGGTTTTCTGCGTCATACCGATCTGACCATTCAAATGTGAACTGGAAGTCCTCTGTGGAGTTGGCTTCAATTGAAAAAGCTGTTCCGTCCGCATCCGGTTGGTAAGCATGCAAGCCATAGTACCAATCATCCTGTCCATTCGGCGCTTCATAGGGTGAATAGTATTCAACCAGTGCTACCCTTAAACAATAATAATTGCCTACAACCTCTTCATCACCACTGTTCACAGTTACCAGGACATGAACAGAATCTCCATCCATAACAATCGGAAGCAACTCGATCTCGACCGGGCTTTCCTGTTCCATCAGGCTCTGGAGGGTGTTTTGCATGATACCCGGGGCATAAGCGATATGTTGTCCGTCCATCAACAAGTATGGTATCCCAGGCACATCGTAATATTCCATTCGTGTTATAGAGGCATCCATAGCATGCAAAAACCAGGGATCATCATCTTCTTCCCAATATGTATGCGTTATTACAACAGCAACATCTTCCATATTATTATCAATAAAATTATACAGCCTTGAAGCAACTTCAAAGCAAGGTGAACAATTTATATTTGTGAAATCTTCAATCAGAACTACACGGTCATAAGCAAAACTGCCCCCTGCTGAAACAACAGAAAGGAACACACACACTGTCAGCAGCAACCTCACTTTCTGCATCTTTTTCCCCCCTCGCACAATGATTATCGTTCTGTTAATGGTTCTCCTACTCTATCTTCTTTCTCGATAAATATGTTCGCTTTTTCAACGTGCTATCTTGACGAATCGAGTAGGGGGGCATCTCACGATGCCCCTCTCTCACACCACCGGGCATACCTGCTCGGTACCACGGCGGTTTCCTTCGATGTGGGAACGGTTGCGGTAAACAACCGCCAAGGCTCGTGCTTTGGTCAACGCCAGAAGCATTTGTTACTCCTCGAATACCCCAGTTCTCGTTCTGCGGTTACCAGACGTATCGTGGCGTGATGTTGTCTTTTCCAGATCAACATCCTCTTTGCAGCAACTCCATGACTTCTGAGAATACAAGACTGCTCCTTGCATCAAAGGATTCGGCCCTTCATCACCCGGTGGGTGACTACTATGGCCTCGGCTGACTCCTCACCGCCCTTCCCTTCCATCGCTGGACCGGTAGTCGGCATCATACCGACAGACTGTGAGGCCTCCCAGGGTAAGATGTACCGCTTTCTGTTGGCCCTCGCCGGATTTACCGTCACAGCATCCGGATGACATCGGGCGTCCGTGTCCATGGCCACGTTACCCTGCTGAGACGGCCTTCTATCCGATTCCTGTTCGTCGAGTCCAACATCCGCCTCCGGCTTCCTCCAGACCCCGCCTCACGACGACGCCCTTGCCTTGGGCTACTGGTTCCTGTCATCAAGGCCCACAGGGGACTTGCACCCCATTAGCGATACACCATGCCTGGCACACCAGAAAAAACCCGACGGATTCCCATCGGGCTTACTGTTTCCTGGTGGACCGATCCATGTGAATCGGTCCACCAGAAGAGAATCTCCGTTCTATAAATAAACTACACAAACGGATTCAAGATACCAAGCAGGTTACTTCATCAGCATCATCTTTCGCGTGGCTTCGAAACTCTGTTCACCGGTCACGGTCATACGGCAGAAATAGACGCCGCTGGCCAGGTGGCTGCCGTCAAACGTAAGCTGATGGCTGCCTGCGGTGTACGTTCCATTCGCCAACCGTACCACTTCACGTCCCATCACATCATACACGGTTACCGATACCTCCGCACGGGCGGGCAGGTTAAACGCGATCTCTGTGGTTGGGTTGAAGGGGTTCGGATGATTCTGACTCAGGCTGAACTCCTGTGGGGTAGAATGACCCCCCAGCTCCGGCGCATCTCCCCAGCCCGCGGGAACTAACCACCCCAAAGCTTGAAGCATGAAGGTGTTACGGCTGTCTTCATCGGCAATGGCTTCAAACGGGAAGCCAAGCAGAAGTGTGCGATAGCCTGTTTCGCCTTCGTTACGGACACCTGCGCGACGAATAGCCGAGTACATGATGCACTGGGTGCCGCCATCGAGGGTCATGGATGTTGGCACACCAAGGTTATCTGCACCGTCGCCACCGCCAAGGTTAAGGGTCAGGCCATCGCCAACCGGGTCACCATCAACACCGGAAACCGATACTCCTGACGGATAGGTGCCCTGGTAATCGGCCCCCATCATACTTAACAATACGGTATCATCAATACGCTGTGGTGAAGCGCTGCCACTGATCCACAGGTTGTGGCCCTGGTTCAGATAGGACACCAGTCCGGAAACGTGTGTGTCCTGGATATTGCCACCATCACCAATAAACCAGATCATCAGTTCTGAAGAAACGAAAGCAAGATCGAATGCGGTCAATTCATTCTCATATACCGGCCAGACACCCCAGCTCAGATTTCCGTCCAAATTGATGTTTGCAGCGTTTTCAATGGCGCTTTCGTAGAAATCACCGTAGTTGCCTTCCGGGTCACCATTTACCACCAGCACGCGCGGCGTATTCATCACGAAGAACGGGAATGAATAGCTCATTGCCGGAACTGTCTGTGACGAGATAGTAATTTCCATGCTTCCTGAAGCGCCTTCGACATCATCCGGTGTGATGGTAAGAGTGCTGGTATAGCTTTCCATGGAAGCAACTGTAAGGGTAGAGTTGCCGCTCTGGTCGCCATCCGGGGTTGTGTAACTGAAACTCCAGGTATCGGGAAGATCAGAGGAAACTGTGATATCGTATGTATCCTGCTGTAACCCAACATTGTCAATGTCGATATCAAAGCTTTGAGCTACGCCGACAGGCGCCAGCGAATTAAGCACTTCCGCTTCTGCCGTAAACATGTAGTCCGTCGCCAGCTCGCTGGCCTGGCACTGGATCACATCATCCGTGGTCGTGTTCTGTACCCAGACAATAACTTCAACATTGTCGAATTCAATCTCATAGCCCTGCAACGTGATCGGCCACTCGAATGAACCCGTAAAGGTTTCCGTGGAATTCGCATCAATCGCGAAAGTCTGCCCACTGGCATTCGGCGACATGTCCAAAAGGCTATGATGGCCATACTCCTGGCCGGCGTTATAGTTGTAGTGGCTCCAATCCAGGCAGACAAGAGCCATATGCAAGACATAGCTGCCATTTACAGCTTCATCACCGCTGTTCACCGTTGCCGTCACACTGACCTCGTCACCGGCGGCAGCAGCGAAGATGTCGATTGAAATCGGACAATCATCGTTTATGCGCTGGTTGTACGCATTGGTCAGGTTGCTTGCAGAACCAGGGTGGAAATCCAGCACTCCGTCGCACCAGCAATGCGGAATCCCGCTTGCCCCGTAATAAGTCGCACGGGCGGTGTGATAGGCAGAATTGTACGCCCTGAACGGATCGCTCCCTGAAGTGCTGTACGTGATAATAGCAGCTTCGTAGTTCACGTCGTTGTAAAAGTTGTCGAGGACCAGCGACGCTGGTCCGCAGTATGGTCACCAGTCCGCCGAGAAGTTCTCATACAGAACTTTTGTGCGCGGGAAGGCGTGAGCGCTTGAAACAACAAGCAGCCCAATGAAAAGAAGGCTCAGCGCAGATCGCTTTTGCATCTTGATCTCCTTTTACCTATGGCTAGCTGTATCTGACTTTCAAAACGAAAAAACCAGTCTGTCTGCACAACGCTACAAGAAAGTAATATGCCAATTTTTAATTAAACCGGCAATCCCACCAGACTCCACAGAGAAACTTGTTCTCCCTGGACAATAGTATAGTTTACCCATTTGTAGACAATTATTCAAGCCCAAGTGTAAAAATCGACTTGACTAGAGATATGAGATGGTTGTGACACCCTCCGGGGTAACAAACTAGGAAAACAGGCCTGCCATGCGCAATAGCAGTATTCCCCCCGCTTTGAGACGAGTGTTTTTGGCTCCATACCTTGCGAAGTCAATAGAGGCTAAGTATCCACATCCTGTTCGAATAGTGATCCCTGACTGAGCGCCGGGTAAACAATAGCCTGGAACCATGTAACTTGCCCCTCTTGTCCCTTCGGGCCTACCTTATCTTGTTTTGCGGTAGGCCGGGGCCATAGACCCGGAAAAGACCAGAAATTTTCGCGACAGGGATGCTGGAGACAACTCAGAACGAAAACCTGTTTGCCCCGGGTACACCCGCTGCGCCAGGGAGAGACGCACATGCTGCCGGTCTTCCCCTGGCTGAACGCATGCGCCCTGCCGAGTTGTCATCCTTCTTCGGGCAGCGGCACCTTGTTGGCAAACAGGGCGCTCTTCGTCCCCTGCTCGATTCCGGCAAACTGCATTCCATGATTTTCTGGGGAGACCCTGGGATCGGCAAGACAACCCTGGCACGTTTACTGGCAGGCCATGTTGATGCCGATTTCCTTCAGCTCTCCGCAGTCACCAGCGGTGTGAAAGATGTTCGCCAGGTGATTGACCGTGCGACAACCATGCGCAGACAGGAACGCAGAACGGTTCTGTTCATCGACGAAATCCACCGTTTCAACAAAGCCCAGCAGGACGCGCTACTGCATGCAGTCGAAGAGGGTGTTGTTACCCTTATCGGCGCTACTACCGAAAATCCGTCATTTGAAGTAATCGCACCTTTATTGTCACGGTGCAGGGTGTACCGTTTCAACCCCTTGAACAAAGATGAATTGAGCAGCCTGATTGGCCATGTCTACCAGGCTGATCCGGAAACCAGTGAAGCCGGCATTCTTCTGGACAAGAAAGCCCGTACAGCGCTGATTGCACTGGCCTCCGGGGATGCGCGCGAATGTTTGAACCTGCTGGAACGCTCGCTGGAGCGTGCTAGGCACCTGAAGAAAAAGCGTGTCGATCTCAAACTGCTGGAAACTGTCGCTGCACAAGCCTTATCACGTTATGACAAGAGCGGCGACCGGCATTACGACACCATCAGCGCCTTCATCAAGAGCGTTCGGAACAGTGACCCGGATGCAGCGGTGTACTACCTGGCGCGCATGATCGAGGCTGGTGAAGATCCCTTGTTCATCGCACGCCGTCTGATTATCCTCGCCAGCGAAGATGTCGGCAATGCCAACCCCAACGCCCTGCTGCTGGCCCAGGCCGGCTTTGATGCGGTACACAAGATCGGGATGCCGGAGGGTAGAATCGTTTTATCGCAAGTCACCACATACCTCGCCGCCAGTGAGAAATCCAACGCGGCCTATGTTGCGATCAACGAAGCCCAGGAAGAGGTCCGAAAAGGCAACCTCCCGCCTATCCCGCTCCAGATACGGAACGCACCGACCAAGCTGATGAAGGCGCAGGGATACGGCGAAGGGTATGTATACGCCCACAACGAGGCCAACGCCACTTCCGCAATGCCGTGTCTGCCCGAAGAACTGGCCGGAAGAAAATTCTACCGTCCGAAGAACTTCGGGGCTGAAGCGAAAATCAAACATCGGCTTGAGGAACTGGATCGAATCCGTGAACAGATCCGCGCAGGGTCAAAACCCGACGCCTCCAACGGGGAGGAAAGCCGGTGAACCGTGGACGCATTCACGCTCCGATTTTCCTCGCGTTGCTGTTCGCTACGGCAATCCTGGCCGGATGCGCCGGGTGGTTCGGCAAGGGTACGCAAAAACCGCATACCTCCCAGGGAAAAACAGAGGACACCACTACTGCCGATAGCCTGGGAGACGCCGGACACCTTGATTCAGTGCATGTTGCGCTGACAGATTCAACCCGTGAAGATTCTCTCGACACTTCAGACTCGCTGGCGGTTGACTCCACCCTGGCGGATTCCCTGGCGATGGACTCTACCTTAACAGATTCCCTTGAAGCTGATTCTCTTGCTGAGCGTCCCCAGGACGAAGATCAGGTCGATACCACCATTACCTATTCAGCCGAAAACATCCGGTTCGATGTTCCACGACGCACTACGATCCTGACCGGACGCGCCAAGGTCAAGTACAAACAGTCCACCCTGGAAGCGAACGAGATCATCGTGGACTGGGACAACAACATGATGCTGGCTTCAGAGGGGTATGACACCCTTTGGACCGATACGACAGAAACCGAGATTGATACAATTATTGTCAAAGGGCTTCCGACCTTCTCCGACCAGGGCCAGGTGATGACCGGGTCGAATATGAAGCTCAACATGAAAAACAAGCAGGGCTATGTCGTAAAAGGAAGAACCAAGGATCAGGTCGGCTATTACGGGGGCGATGAGCTTCAGAAGATCACGGACGATGTGTTCTTCGTTCACGACGGGTATTTCACCAGTTGTGAAGAAGACCCACCCCATTACAGATTCACCAGCAACAAGATGAAAATGGTCCGTGGCGATAAAGTGGTCGCAGAGCCGATTGTCCTGCGTTTTGGCGATGTGCCTGTTTTCGCGCTGCCATTCGGTGTGTTCTCTATTCAGTCCGGACGACGTAGCGGCATCCTGATCCCCACCTATGGCGACGATCGTTCCAAGGGACGTAACCTGCGCGGCTTCGGCTATTATTATGCCGGTTCCGAGTATTGGGACGCCAAGATGATCATGGACTTCTATGAAAAAGCCGGCACCTTCCACCGTTATGATATCAACTACAAAAAACGCTATGTCCTGGATGGCCGCATTAACGGTTCCTACAGCAACCAGTCAGGCTCGCGTGGCGATTTTGACGTCGCCTGGTCCCACAACCAGGATATCGATCCCACATTGAAAATCCGTATCAACGGTAAATACGTATCCAGCGGCGGCTACTACAACAACACTTCCTACAACACCAACCAGATTGTTAATAAAAATGTGAATTCCGACGCCACGATCACCAAGAGTTTTACCAATGGCGTAAACACGACCATCAACCTGAGTCACAAGCAGAACCTGCTGACAGATGCGAATAGCCAGGAATTGCCGGTGATCAGTATTCGTGTGCCAACGATTACCCTCTTCCCCGGTGAAGACGAGAAAAAAGACAAGGATCCCAATGTTATTTACCGGCGTCCGGAAGAACGTATCGAAGTCGAAATGGACGAGGAAGACGAAGTAGATCCCTGGTATCGAAATATCACCCTGAATTACAGCGCCAACATGAAGAACCTGCGGAAGGTTACTCGTGAGGGTATGACCAACAATGATCCTACGACCGGCACCCTGCACGAAGAATATACCAGCGGTATTCGACAGACAGTCAGTATAAACTCGCCTTTGAAAGTCATGAAATACATTACCGTAAACCCAAACGCCACCATCTACGCAGACTTGCTGAACGAACGACGGGATTACTCGCTGACCATTGGCGGCAGTCTGCAGAATATACAGGAACGTGGCGTGTATGGGCGTGCTATCGGATCTGCCGGGCTCAACACGTCAACCAAGCTGTATGGTTATTTCAATATCAACCGCTGGTCAGTCAAAACCATTCGTCACGTTGTAACGCCATCGGTCAATTTCACCTTCCGTCCCGACTATAGCGACCCGGAATGGAACTATTACACCTATCTCTATGACAGCACAGATACCGAATCCAGCTATGACAAGTATGCCGGAAGCGCGTACAGCGGCACCCCACGCGGACGCCAGATGGCCCTGCGTTTCAGCCTGGACAACCTGTTCCAGATGAAACGCGGAGTGCTGAACAAGGAAGGTGAAGAGGAAGAGGTCAAGAAAGACCTGTTCAACCTGAATTTCAGCACCAGCGTGAACATGGCTGCCGACAGCATGAAATGGAGTAATTTCTCCACATCATTCCGTGTCATCGAGAACCTGGCCCAGGCCGGTCCGCTGAAACGGCTCACGTTCGACATGAGCGCCACCCACAGCTTCTATCAGATCGGGGAGTGGGAAGAAAACGGGACCATACGACGAAGGCAGATCAACAAGTTTTACTGGGATCGTCCCAATGCAGGCATCAACCTGCTGCGTCTGACTAACCTGTCGGCCAATGTCGGCTATTCCATGTCCGGTGGCAGTCCTTTTGTCGTGAGCAGCGCCCCGACACGTCAAGACAGAGAAGCGGAACAGGATTCGCTGGACTTCGAGAATGGTGAAGGACCACCTCCGGTGGATTCCCAGTCCGACCGTTTTGATGATCCTATGTTGGATCGAGCCCGGCGAGCCGCTGGCGGGAAAGATCCCTGGACAATCAGTGGTGGCCTGAGATACAACCTGAGCATGACAGACCCGATGTACCCCTCGGAATCGTTACGGCTGTCCGCAAATATGACGCTGAACCTGACCCAGAACTGGGCGTTCAGCTATTCGACCAGCATGGACCTGCTGGATCGCTCCATCACCCTGGGATCCATTGCGGTCACACGCGACCTGCACTGCTGGCAGGGCACCCTGCAATGGAGCCCCTTCGGCTTCCGTCCCGGTTTTTATCTCGTCATCGGCCTGAAATCCAGCATGCTGCGTGATGTGAAGTTCGAACAGCGTGGCGGTCAGGGCGGTAGCGGAAGCATCAGCGGCAGCTATTATTGATGCTGCAGTTGTAGCTCATACCCGACTTGCTCTTCACCCAAAACACAGAACCACGATCATCAGATGTTGCCCGTATTTTTCGCCCGAATATTTCATCAATGCAATTTCAAATGTGGTATTTGATGGAATGGCCAGTACAAGAACCACGGCAGTGGTTCTCTGTATCAGCCCACCGTCCAGCGCCGTCTGTTTGGCGCTCACGGTGGGAATAAAATGTACGCTACTTGCCAACCCCGGCAGCGGGTTGCCTGAATATTGCCACTGTATACTTTTGATATTTATTAGGTTACTCCTTCCGGAGTAAATATGCGGGTGACCAGACTGCGTGTGTCGGGACAAGGACTACCGTATCAGCATAGCCTTCTGAACCTGCACTTGCCGGTTACACTCTGCCCGGATAAAGTATACGCCTGACGGGGCAACTCCGCTCGCAGTGGCGCCATTCCAGATGATATGATATTCACCGGCATTCATCCGTTGATCCAGCAAGGTTGCCACATGCTGACCGAGGATATTAAAGACGGTGACCTTCGCATCTGCTGCTTGCGGCAATGTGAAGAGAACATGGGCATCCGAATTGAACGGGTTGGGGTAAACGGACTGCAATTGAAACGTCATGTTATCAGGTTCAGGAACAGGTTCATCCAAAACATCGACAAAATCACCTGTAACCAGGAACTTCATCAGCGCATAATCGCTCCAGGCCCAGAGCGTATCTCCAACCAGTTGAGCGGCGCGGGTTCCATTCATAACAAACGCAACTGAATCTGTATAACTGCCCTCGGAAAGATCAAGGATGGCAAGGCTGTGGCCAACTTCCCGCCAAACGTGGATTAATAGTCGATCACCGTCCAGATCAACTGCTTCTTGCCACACATTCCGTGGGCCATACTCAAACCGGTGCAGCAGGGTAAGTTCGTTGTTTTCAATCGAGAAGAGAAACGGTCCAACAGCCAGACGGTCACCACTGATGAAAGGTTGCCTGTACGTTGGAATCGCGCCACCAAAACCAACGGAGTCAATCAGAACCAGGGATGTATCATCCTGTAGCCTGTACCAGGCAATCCTCAAGTTACCATCGCCAATAACACAGAACAGGCTATCGCCAACCCATTCGGCGTTCAGGGGGGTACCGACTGTATCTTCGTATACAGGTACAGCTTCTGTTTCATCCAGTCGGTACAACCTGAGATCATGATTACAGTTCACCGCGCAAAGCAGTTGATCCGAAACCCTGTCAAGCGAGAGTATCCATCCTCTTTCATCTCCACCATCCATAAAGGTATACTGCTCTTCTATCGTGCTGTCGGCTTGTATCTCAAATACAAATAATCTACCAGCATCGCGATCGGCGCTGAATACGATCGTTGAATCCTTTATATCACCATAATGTATTGTACCTTCGCGTCCTGAAGGTTCAAAAAAGCCCAACTTCTGTAAAGCACCTCCAGTGTTCAACTGCATCAGAGAAAACACATTGTCACCGGTTTCCGTCACGAGTAGAGTGTCAGTCAAACAAACATGTCTGAATGCTGAAGTTCTACCGGGAGCTGGATACAGATCTGTTGAATCATACACATAGAACGGAGCTGTTATGTCATAAAAACTGTATAACCGCACAATACCTAGTTGATTTATAAATAACCACCTTCCATCAGCGTGGCAACCTCGACCGTACCCAAGATATTCGTGATTTCTTCCCCAGGTCCCGGGAAGATTGACCGTCATCACATCCACATCTCCTTCCGATTCATCGGGATCGAAGAGGTATACTCGAGGATAACGATTGAAGCTGGCATTTGTCTCGTAAACAAATAAAACATACAAACTGTCATGCAATACGCAAAATCCATCCGGATAGAAGGTTGGATAGGGTTCGTAAATGGCATAATAATCCCAGAACTGGGTATGGTCGATATTCAGTGAGTCATCCAGAAATACAAACTCTATACCGTCCATGGTAAAAAATGCAAGGGTATTATTGATGTGCTGCGGTCTGTAAAGATGGTCAAAGGTGCCAAAATGTCCATTAGCGCCATCCACCTCTACAGGGTTGTCCGGATCGGATATGTCATATACGATCAGAGGCGGTGTTGACACAGAACTGCACTTGAACAACCTGTCTCCCACAATGATGGACGAAGTTGAAACCGTTATGTTGTTGCTCCACAGGTATGGCGCGGTCGGATCGGAGACATCAAGAATGCCATTGTTCGTAATCAGCAGGTTATTGTCTGAAATATCACAGCCCCAGGACAATCGGTCACTCCAGAAAGCCTGGTAGTCAACAATGAGTTCGTTGTCCTCCCGGTGCGCGATATTCAGCTCTTCACTGCCCCACACCACCATGCCATCCTTCACCCAGAACAGCTCACCTTCGTTATAAGCGTGACCGGGAAGCATGTCTCGAAATTCGATGGTGGTGGCGCCGTCCTGCACAATCTCATGCAATCGGACACCATAATTGTCACAGACATAAATGTAGGGATACTCTACGAATGAGAAATAGTCATCATGGCTGGTTAAAAAGTCACCCAGCCATTCCACCCCGTTATCCTGCCTCATTCGGGTCTCAGCATGCAGCGCGCCAATAAACCCGAACAAGACAGGAAACAGAAAAAGTAAACTCTTTTTCCAGGAAGTCTTATACAACCCAATTACCTCACTTCAACAGAACGAGCTTCTTTGTCGCTGTAAAATTCTTCGCCTCCATGGTAATAAAATACACACCGGAAGCTAGATTTTCACCATGCACATGAAAATTATGAACACCTGTTTTTAGTTTCCCGACATGTACATTCTGAACCAAACGACCCAGAACATTGAACAGTTTTATCTCTATATGGCTGTTTGTAGGAAGCTCTACCGTTATGTTTACACTGCTGTTGAATGGATTTGGATAGGGATCACAAAGTTTGTATTCTGTTGGAACATATACACTAGTCTCGGAGTTCTTCTTCCCCCTGTTTTGCATTTGCCACAACATGGCCTGCAATTCTCTATATTTTCGTCAAGTTGCGTCAGGTCTTGATGTGATGCAGGTTTCCTGTTCTGAAGCAGTCCGAAGGGCTTTCGATGATCGTCGTTTTTCCGTTTGGAAGAAGTCACGTGCATCACATTGTGACCTGACGTCGGCTCTGAAACACGTGGCAGGTCACAACGCGATATCTGTATTGTGTAGAGCAATCTCATCGACCAGCACATGCCAACAGTAGAGCATAATCATATCGCGCCAAGACCTGCCACAACGCTACCTCAGTGCGCCTATTCTTGTGAGGAACCCAATTTTTCGCTCGTGAGCATCTCTTTCCAGCCTGATTTGTTGCTTCTGTAATCCAGGATGATATCACTGACGAGCAATAGTGCTTTTGGCCCGACTGCTCATTAGTGGGGTACACAGGTTTATAAGACAACCAGGCTACCTATCCTGTTCTGCCTCGACTCATGGTTGCGAACGCTGCTTAACTCCGATTGCACCATCGCCTCAGATAACGTACTTTAGTTGTGTAGAGGAGTCGAAAAACAGGACATGGGAGAAAGTTGGCCATTTGCGCGTAGTATGGTGTAGCAACACGTTTCGCAGAGGAAAACTCCCATGGTTGCTTTTCGGCTCCAAACTCTCTCGAGGATGAGGATGACACGGTATTTCTTACTAGCCCTTATCGGGTGTTTGCTGGTTTCAGGTATGGCATTGGGTGAAGTGGGCGCTTCCTGGCTGGAGATCGGCCCGGGGGGACGTGCGGCTGCGCTCGGTGAAGCTGTCACCGCGACTGTACAAGGCCCAACCGCTACCTATTGGAATCCGGCTGCGGTCGGTAAAGATGGCTCCGGTCTGGAAGTCATGTATGTCGACTGGATCAAGGGCACTTCATCGCAGTATGTTTCCGGCGAGATGCAAGCGGGTAAGTGGGGTCTGGGCGGCTCGATCCTGCATGTCGGCACCAGTAACATGGAACTGCGTGACAACCCCTCCGCTTCTCCCATCGGCACTTTTGATGCACGCAGCTACGCGATCGGCCTGAGCGCCTCACGCGAAATGTTCTACGGCATCCGCATGGGTGTCACCGCACGTTACCTCAGTGACGCTATCTACATTTACGATACCCACGGTTGGGCGTTCGATGCCGGCCTGCTGAAAGCCGGTTTGTTCGAGGGACGCCTGGATCTGGCCGCCACAGCGCGTCACATGGGATCCATGGACGCCATGATCAGTGAAGCTTATGACCTGCCGACTACCTATTCTGCCGGGGCAGCCTGGCATGTCGGCACGTTTGGCATGGTAGCGCCGACGATCATGGTGGATGCGGTACAGGTGCTGGATCAGGATCTGTCCGTCCGTGGCGCTCTTGAACTGGAAATCGGAAACATGGTCGCCCTGCGTGGCGGGTATGCCACCGGCTACGAAGCTCGAGACCTGTCCTTCGGGTTCGGCCTGCACTGGCGCGCCTGGAAATTCGATTATGGCTATTCCCCCTTCGATTACGACCTGGGAAACACACAGCGGCTGAGCCTGAGTTTCCTCTGGTAGTTTTGTAACGCTGGATTTCATTACGCAACACTATTGGCCCCGTCCGGCTTGTCCGGCGGGGTTTATTTTAAATAATTTGGTTCCTCACAAGAATTTGTGCATCCGGGCAAAGTTGTGGCAGGTCTTGACGCGACATTCCGTTTTCGGCTTTCGCAATGTATTGCTGAATGCATATGATACTGAAACCACCTCTCGTCCTGTTATTGTCGCGTTGTGACCTGCCACCGGTATCAGCACTCTCCCTATCGTCAGGTCACAATGTGATGCCTTATGACGATCTATCATGCGAAATAGCAGCTGTGAAGACGGACAGGTGTCTGAAATTGCGGAGAAGAACAAGAAAAAGGCATCACGTCAAGACCTGACGAAACGTGCTCGTCGATAATATGCACAAATTCTTGTGAGCAGCCAATAATTTTAAGATGATAGCCCTCCTTTTCAATGATGTACTAGTGCTTATCCTTTTCTAAACCAACCTCCTCTTGAACCATCGTTCTCGGTATTACTCCCCTACCCCTTGACTTTCAACTGTATTCACTGTACTCTTTAAGTGAGTACAGTTGGAGAGGAAATGTTGTTCAATCTTTCAGAGATGTCATCGATTCCATTACGAGATCAGCTCGTGCGGCAGGTGCGTGAGGCTATCCTCAGCGGCCAGCTTGCCGAGCATGAACAGCTCCCCTCTATCCGTGGACTGGCAAAAGAGGTGCGTGTGGGTGTGGTTACGGTTCAGCGTGCGTTTGAAGATCTGGAACGCGAGGGATTCATTTATGCCCGCCAGGGAAAAGGGTATTTCGTGGCGCCGATTTCCGAGGCAAACCGTTCCCAGTTGGCCGAAGATCGTGTCCGTGATTCCCTGCAGCGCCCTTTGATGGAAGCGCTGGCCATGGGCCTCACTCCGAGACAAGTCCAAGCAATCGTCCAGGATCTTTTAGCCGGGAGGAAGCAAGATGACAACTAGCGATACGAGTAAAAAGGACACGGATGTCCGATATCTGCGAGTTGTACTGGGGCCGTTGGACCTGGGGCTTCCACCGGACAGGATTTTTCAAATGGCGGCTCGTCGGCTGGTAAACGAAGCCAGGGCGATGGGGATGAGTGAGAACCAGATGGAAAAGCAGTTGGAAGCCTTGTTTTCACAGGGGGGTGCCTCATGAATGCAGCGTTGACCTTGAACAAACTGAAGATCCGGTTCAAACAGTTTACCCTTGGACCTCTATCATTGACGCTAGAACCCGGGCGTGTATACGGTCTCGTTGGGCCAAACGGCTCCGGCAAGACTACTACATTGCGCTGCATCGCAGGTAACCTTGCACCGGATGCAGGTGGATTTGATGTAGCCGATATCCCTGCATCTCCCCATGATGGCAAGTGGAAAGAGCCTATCGGGTATGTCTCGGATGATCCGGTTTTCTATGAATTCATGACCGGGAACGCTTACCTGAAATTTATGAAGGGTTTTTATCCGTCCTGGTCAGACAGTTTTACTACTGAATTAGCGCAACGATTTACCCTTGATCTGAAAAAGAAGGTAAAACACCTTTCCAAGGGCAATCGACTGAAGCTCGCTCTCATTGGTGCGCTGGCTCACCGACCGAAACTGGCGCTTTTTGACGAACCTACTGCCGGGCTGGACCCGATGGTTCGCACCGAAGTTTTTGAGGTTCTGTGGGAGATGATGGAAAAAGAAGATATGACTATCCTCTATTCTACCCACATCCTTGATGACCTTCACAAGCTCGCGGATGAACTGGTTTTCCTGGTGAATGGACAGATCATTGCCAAAACACCAAAGGATGACTTGCTGGATACCTGGCGGAAGTTTGCCATCAGAACAGAGAAACTTCCGGATGGTTTGGAATGTGTGTACACGGCAAAGAAGAATGCACACGAATGGGTTCTTGTCTCCCACAATGGCGACCAGACACTTCAATCGTTGCACGAGGCAGGTTTCAACCAGATTACCGCCACACCATTGACGCTGGAAGAGATCGCGGTGAACATTCTGAAAGGAAAGAGCCATGGGCAGCCTGTTGTGGAGTGAATTCCGTGCCCAGGTGAAAACACATCTGATAAGCGCGATGCTATGTGCGCAGGTTGCTGCGGTTGTGCTTTCGGTGTACTGGCTGGAGGACAATCCCGGTTCTCCGGGCACGTTCCTGGGAATGACATTAACGCTTGGCCTGGTTCCGGCCGCATTCTGGCTGCAACACTTCAAGCACCACAAGGGTGTCAGGCTGGTCCACACGCTTCCAATTTCACGCACCCGGTTGCGGTTCACCTACTTCCTTAGCGGGATTATCGCAACATGGCCCGCACTGATCACCCTTGTGATCACGTATGCCATTGCGATGCAACATGATCCGGAAATAAGAATCACGCTTGCAATCTCCGGATATCTGTTTGGTGTTCTGATGATTAGCGCCGCACTATTCCACAAATGGATCAGCAAGATTTATGGGGTTGTTGTCGGTATCGCCCTGATTTTGCTGGTGATGGACAGACTGGATCTGTACGTGAGCCGAATTGTGGATATTATTTCAAGTACGATATTCATAGCGATTCTCAGCCTTGCCATTCTGATTGTCACCTATGCTGGTGCGAGATTTTCTGCATCACGGCACTCCGTGATCAGCGGCTAAACAAGAGTTGGTGGGCACGGCCCCCGTACAATTCACGTGCGGGACCGGGCTCAGGCCGTGTCCCACTATTTTTCACCTTGCGATGGAGGCGAGCATGGATCGGATCATTCTTGCAGAACTGAGACGTTCCTGGGCAGTACCGTTGATGACCCTGTCCCTGGGGGTATTAATTATCCTGCTGGCGGCTTCTTTGATCGGTGAAGTGGAATCAAAAACAGAACCGGAAAAGATATTCAGTGTTATTTTGATCCTGCACTTGATCAGCGCCGGGAATAATACAATGGCTACTGCGAAGAATCCGAAACGAATCCTTTCAGCGCTACCGTTATCATCATCCAGAATCAACCTTTCTTTCCTGTTGTCCGCATTGTTGGCGCATTCCCTGGTTATTGTAAACTGGATCGGATGCTGGTTCCTGTTTCAGACCCTGGGACTGCCGCAATACGATTGGCTTTGGGGCATTGCATTTTTCGTGTGGTATATTCCCAAAGTCGGATATCTTCATTCACGCTGGCCTACTTTTGCGTATTCAGGCACCCTGATCCTGCTCATGTTTCACAAGTTTGGCATCTTCACCATCGGAGATCAATTCTGGAACTGGCTGAATACTCCCTGGCCTGTGGTTATTCTGGCGTTGGTATCGGGTTGGATGACAAGCTTCAGTCTGAGAAAACGACCGTCACAAAGGTTTGTGTAGGCATTTTTCGTATAAAACCTTGGAAATGGAGCCCAATCTAACTGAATCCAGATAATTTCATCTTTTTTCCATACTTCAAGTAGCATTCTTCACTCAGGACAAGTATTTTCTTTTGTCCGAATCCGTTTTATTGCCATTTCTTGAGTTGGCGATAGGATGATTTTTGACATGGGAACCGTGATCTACATTCTGGACGTTGACCGTTGGGGGGATACCATGCACTGCTGCCGATGCAAGGGCGTCATTCCTTTTGTCTTGCTTCTTCCACTCTTCGTTGTTTTTTTACCTGCCAATCTTTTTGGAGATGAACTTGACAGCCTGGAATACGGCGAATTTGAGCATGTGCTGGTCCATGAATCAAGTGTATTTTTAACGACCGGTAAGGGGCTGCT
The DNA here is from genome assembly GCA_963669175.1 of bacterium. GTDB lineage: Bacteria > Electryoneota > Electryoneia > Electryoneales > Electryoneaceae. Next base: position 1,163,521 of record OY769902.1, on the reverse strand, counting down.
GGTAGCGCTGGATGTTACTGACCCGACTACTCCACTTCTTCAGGACACCTTGTGGCTTCCCAAAAGCCCCACTGACATGATGATAGTGCATGGTACTGATTTCCTGATCACGGTAGAAGATGATTCCGGGTTATGTGTTATTGATATTTCAGAACCATCAGATTTGATTCTCGCGTATATAAATCGCGATTACCCGGTTGATCTGCTTGCCCAGGAGACTCCAGCGTCTGAAACCTCACGCTTGTACCTGTCAGAAGGTGCAAATATCCAGGTCGTTGATTTCCAGGGGCCGGATACATTCAGCGAGATCGCCACCTACACCCATGATGGTATCATAAAAGGTATGGAAGCCAGGGAGTATTCCCTGTATGTGAGTTGCCGGATGGATGGCCTTACAATCCTGGATATGTGGAACTCCGCATCCCCTTTGACTATTGGTCACTACAACGGCTGGGTAAATGACCTGTCGCTTCCTCCTGATCCTGAAGCGACATACTTGCTGACCTTGCGCTCACAAAGCGAGGTCGGTGAATTTGGTATCTTGGATCTTTCTACACCATCGGCCCCTACAATGGCCGGAACTTTCCAGCAGGAAGGCGGCTATGGTTCAACGGTGACTTTCCATGCAGTCGCCCAGTGGGACAATGAATATGCCATCATTCCGATTACCTGGGAACCGGAACAGGAAGATAATACCTACGCACTCTACATTGTCGATTTTCTGGATCATACTATCCCCTGGCCGATCTGGCACCAGGATATGGAAACTCAGGCTCGTGATGTTGCCTTGTCGCAATACAACGGATACTTGCTTGTCGCAACAGTTAACGAATGCCTGATTTATGATGTTGCCGTTCCCGCTTCGCCAGTATTGGTTTCAACTTATCCCACGCATGATACGGTTGAGGAAACTCGTTCTGATCAACCCCAATCATTCTGTATCAACAGTGTCTATCCCAATCCCTTCAACCCTGGCGCCTCAGTTACACTCACTCTGCCACAAAAGGCAGATTTGCAGGTAATTATCTACGATATCATGGGACGCGAAGTGGCGAAACTTGCCCACGGCGAGTACATATCCGGGCAGCACACTTTCCGGTTCAATGCTGCCAATTTGGCCAGTGGAGTATACTTTATTCAAGCAACGATGAATAGCAGGCATTCATTAACAAGAAAGGTCACTTTGATAAAGTAATTCAGAGAAACATGTTCAAGTTCTGCTCTACGCATGCATTGATAGAGACTGGTTTACTTTTGATTGTCATTTTACTTGGGAACGAAGATGAGTAAGAAACTTGTGATTGGTTGGGCATGTGTTGCCCTTCTCCTGGCTGGCTGGAGCTATGATGCAAATGCTCTGGATGTTGTGATTCCGGATGACTATTTCGATTTCACCATTACCGGAAGTCCGGAATTGGCAGAAGATGGGTATATTTATGCAACGCTTGCCGTTCGACAACCCAGAGGGGGGTTAAGCAAGTGTTACATGACCATCTTTGATAACGAAGGTAACATTGTCTGGTTTCAACGGTCGCCGCTGAACAGCAGTAGCTGGATGCACCTGGTTCCATTGGAATCCGCCAACAGAATCGCCGTCGGCATTGGCGGCACACAAACAGCCATTTCATTCGCCCTGTTTGATCTCACTTACACCATCGTAGACACACTCATTATTCCGCAGGACGATCCGGAAAACAACCCCTACAACTATCGTATCGATACGCACGAGTTGTTCATGGATGATGACGGGAACTACTGGGTGGAATGCCGCTATGATTCCGTGATGGATATGACTCAGTACGTCGGTGAAGGCGCCTGCGAAGACGCGGTCGTGACCGGACATGCGATCGTCCAACTCGATGCAGATCAGAATATCATTTACGATTGGCGCAGCCTGGATCATCTGGAAGACCTGCCCTTTTCTGAGCTGGATTCGGCGGATGTCTATTCTGACGGGTTCGAACACACCCACGCCAATGGTGTCGAGGTGGATGATAATGGCGATCTGTACCTGACCATGCGATCCTTCAGCAAGGTGATCAAAATCGACCGTGAAACAGGCGATGTCGTGTGGAAAATGGGACTTTGCGAAAGCAACCAGTTCACCTTTGTTGATGACCTGGAAGATGAAGCCTTCTCCATGCCGCATGATTTCCGGATTCTGCCGAACGGCAACTTCACCATTTTCAACAACGGCAACAACTACGAAACCCCGACCAGCTACGCCAAGGAATACGCGCTGGACGAGGAGAACATGACCGCTACGCTGGTGTGGAGCTATGTCACCGATCCTCCGGTATATGGCTATCATGTCGGCAGCACACGTCGTCTCGCCAACGGCAATACACTGGTCGGGTGGGGCCATGCGGCCGAAATCGGCGCCACTGAAGTCACCTCAGATGGGCAAGTTGCCTGGCAGATTGAAATCGAAAGCGATCCGGACTTTGGGACAAGCCAATGGTCCAAACCATATTCTTACCGTTACCTGAAATCAACCATGATCGGCACGGCGGCTATTCCTTACGTGGTTGATGTGGTGAACGAAGACACGGTCTCGCTCGCCTGCAACTGGTTCGGACACGAGGAAGAAGTGTTCGGTTACAATGTGTATATGGGACAATCCGCCGAACCTACGGACTTGCATGGTTCAACGGATACCGGTGTGTATGAAATCAACGGTCTGACTTTCGAAACCACGTACTATATCCGGATTAAGGCTCTCGATACCAACGGCAACGAGATTGGCGGCTGGTCCAACGAAGTCGAAGTCACACCGGTCAGCGATGTATCGGACAACCCGGTAGCAAACATACCCCAGGCATTTGAACTGGAAAGCGCCTGGCCCAATCCGTTTAACCCGAGCACCGCAATCGCATTAACGCTGCCGCAACGCGCTGACTTGACTGTGACTGTCTACAATGTCATGGGACGTGAAGTTGCCCAGCTCGCCAACAGCCGGTTCGATGCTGGACGGCATACCTTCCAGTTTAATGGATCAAGCCTGGCCAGTGGTGTCTACTTTGTGAAAGCGACCATGAACGGCGGCCAGACTCAGACAATGAAGGTCACCCTGATGAAGTAAGATCAACCTTTTGTCATCATTACAGGGCCAGACCGTTGCACACGGTCTGGCCCTTTGACTTTGGTTCTGATATTTCACAAATGACAGATCACCCCCGGCAGCGGATTGCCTAAGAATTTTCACATACAAGAATTGGACAACCGAAGAACTAACCTCTTGAATAGAATTAAAATAGACCGCCGCCGGGCAGCCGCCTACGCAAGCTTCGGCATGCTTCAAGCCGGCGGAGCCAAATGCATTATCAGAATCCCGACAGCAAGCAGTCGGGCCAGGCAGCCATGAATGCATGATTGTAAATAATACTGTCCACTACGTCATCCCGGAAACGCTGCTGTTTAGCCCGAATATTTCATGAACGAAACAAGGATAATCATCTTAACACATTTCATATCAACACATTACAACTGATTCATACAGCATTTTTCAGGGGACAGTTTGCTCCGGTATCCCTTTGCGTGTCTATTCCCTGTTTCGCTGGCAAAATAGGCTGAGAATCGGCAACCGCCCCGGCAGGGGCAACCTGTATTAGCCCCGGGCAGCCGCCGTCAGTTTGGCGGCTACCCGGGGAGATAATGCGCACCATATATTTACCCCGAAAGGAGTAACCTGATAAATATCAAAAGTATACAGTGGAAATATTCAGGCAACCCGCTGCCGTGGTTGGCAAGTAGCGTACATCCTATTCCCACCGTGAGCGCCAAACAGACGGCGCTGGACGGTGGGCTAATTCAGGGAACCACTGCCGTGGTTCTTGTACTGGCCGTTCCATCAAGTATCAGATTGAAATTGCCAGTGGTGAAATCTTCGGGTTAGCGTTGTCCGGGATCTACTCCCTGGGACACTCATGCAAAAGCAGGAAGTATGCAGCAAAGCCATATGTGAACCACAGTTGTGGTCTACATCCCGACAACAAACAATAAGGCCAAACGACTTCTTACACGCTGATATGCCTGAACATGAAGAACGCCGCCCCGGCGAGGCATAACCCTGCCCAAAGGAAATCAAGCGACAAGCGTTCGTGCATGTAGAAATAGGCAAATCCGGCAAAGACGATCATGGTGATAATCTCCTGCATCACCTTTAACTGGCCCAGTGAATAGGACTGAAAACCGATCCTGTTAGCCGGAACCTGAAGACAATACTCGAAAAACGCGATACCCCAACTGATCAGGATAACCATGATCAGGGGTTTCGCTTTCAAGTCCCGCAAGTGACCGTACCAGGCATAGGTCATGAACAGGTTGGATGACGCCAGCAGCAGCACCGGCCAGATTTTCAACATGGTTACCCCTAACGATTAGAAAACTGGCGAAAGTGCGTTCTAAGAAGAGCCTTACGCAAGACCAGAAATGCATCTCCCGGGGAATAGTCACCTTTCGGTAAGAGTCGCCAAAATTGAGGTGAAGAGGGAGGTAAACGGACTGATACGCTTGTATATTGCGGACGTTTCAGAAAAGCTGAGGATTGTGGTGAGCGAAAATCTGAGTGTTATAGCGATAGATGGCCCTGCGGCATCGGGAAAATCGACCACGGCAAAGGAAGTCGCCAAGCATTTGGGCTGGCGTTACATCGACACCGGCGCCATGTACCGTACCCTTGGGCTTGCAGTTCTGCGTGCGGGAAAAAGCCCGGAAAACGAGGAAGATGTCCGCCCCGTGGCACAAAACGTATCCATCGATCTGGAACCGGGTGTGCCAACTACGGTCAAATTGAACGGAGAGGATGTCACCGAACTGATCCGTACACCGGAAGTATCTGAAGCGGCCAGCCAGGTGAGTGTGCATCCGTTCGTGCGTAAGCGTATGGTTGAGCTTCAACGTGAACTGGGCATTGCCGGACCATCGGTGCTGGAAGGACGCGACATCGGGAGCGTCATTTTTCCTGATGCCGGGTTGAAGGTCTACTTGAACGCCAGCGTGGAAGAACGAGTACGGCGGCGTGTTGCGGACTACCACGCCAAGGGCATGGAGATTGACCACCGTGAGGTCCGTGAGGAACTGGAACGTCGTGACGAGCGTGACTCCACACGCGCTGACAGCCCGTTGGTTATCGCCGAAGACGCGGTACCCCTGGACACCACCGGAATGAGTATTCCCGGACAGGTGGAGGCAGTACTGGAACTGGCGAGGGTACGGTTTGGGATTTGAACTTGTATCTTTACGAACAACGAGACAGACCACTTCAGGTCAGTCCCTGTTATTGACGATGAAAGCTCTAACAGAATTTGATGATATTCATTCCCACGCAGGTGGGAATCCAGGCAAGTAATTAGGATGAAATATCAGCATATTCCGTGAGTATTATATTCGATATGCGTAAAAAAAAACGAAAAAACAACTCATTAGCGAACCATGACAGAGAACACAGACACCAAACAGCACCTTACCTGGGGTAAAAAACGCTGGCCGATCGCATTGGAGAGCTGGGCGGTTATCACTTTCTTCCGCGTCTTTTTCGGACTGAAGATGTACGGCAAGGAAAACGTCCCCCGCACCGGACGCCTGCTGGTAGTGTGCAACCATGAATCGAATATTGATCCGCCCATCGCAGGCTCTGCCTTTCCCCGTGAAATGTTTTATGCGGCAAAGATTCAATTGTTCAAGGGAATACTAAAGAAATGGACACTCTATCACCGTTGTGTTCCCATCCGACGCACCGGTAGCGACAAAGAAGCCATACGTAAGCTTACTGACCAATTGAAAAACGATGAAGCCGTGCTGATCTTCCCGCAAGGCACACGCCGTCCCGATCCGAATGACCGTGAGATCAAACCCGGTGTGGGGATGCTGGCCATCTGGGGTGAAGCGGACCTGCTGCCCATGCGGCTGGTCAACACCTATCATTTTGAGTTCGGCTGGAAACGTATTCTCCAGGTCTTCCTGCGGAAACACCCGCTCCGCCTCTATTTCGGCAAACCGATCAAACTGGCCGACCTGCTGAAGGATGATCCGCCACGCAAAGAAGCCTACTACCATGTCGCGGAAGAGGTGATGAATACAGTCTGGAGTATGGGGGAAGAGGTAAAGAATTAGCACTTGGTTTCAATTGCAATAGACCGCCGCCTAGAAGTTTCGGGGGCAAATATAAAATCAGGGGTGGTCCTGTACGTTTCCGGCAGTTCTGCAGTGAAGTGCATGGCCCGATTTGCCCGTGTTGTAATATGATTCTCTCGTACTGCTGACAACACTTGTGAGTCCTCATCCTGTGATGCGGCCATTGAGCAAGTCGGGATGGGAGAGAGACCTGGGTGACTCGATCCGCAAGTGAGCATGTTCCCACTTCAGGCATGGTATTAATACTCCCATGTGACCAGAATTTGCCTGCATCTCTTTAAGTGCATCGGAACATGGGGGCTCCGTTTTGAATCCTTGGTGGTATGGCCCGAATACTTGCCAGTTGGGTTTCGAGGTTGTCGGGACCGATCCTTGCTTGGGTCTGTCCCTTTTCTTTGTTTAACCTGACTGACAAACCCTTTCAATCTTGTTTTTTCGGGTTTTTTGTTCGTAGACTCCTTTTTCGTAACAATCCAGGGGAGAAACGATGGCGGCGACCTATCCGGTTTATCGGGATCACAAGGGAGTTTTCCCACTTAGCGAACTGGCGCAGAAGTGTGCGGAATGGTATGGCAAGAACGTAGCCCTGCGTGCGCCTGTCGGGACAGAACACACGGAAATAACCTACATCCAGCTCTGGCGCAGGGTGCAACGTGTGGCACGCTGGCTGATCGAGCATGGCATTGTCAAAGGCGACAAGGTTGCGGTAGTAGGAGACAACAGCCCGGAATGGGCAATCGCCTACCTTGCTATACAAGCTTCCGGCGCGATTGCCGTCCCCGTGGACAAACTGCTGCCGATTTCCGGGGTGCGTCACATCCTGACCGACTCGAAAACGAAGCTGCTTTTCGCCCACGCCCGTTTCCTGGAACAGCTCGCCGAATCGGAAACCTGTCCAACGCTTGAGAGCTGCGTCAGCTTCAACGAACCGATCTATATGGACGCCATCCCCTGGTCGCGTGTTCTGGATGAGGGAGACGGACTGGATCATCCCCTGCCAAAACGTGAACTGGATGAAATCGCTGCGTTACTGTACACCTCCGGCACTACGGGCCATGCCAAGGGTGTGATCCTGACCCAGCGCAACCTGGGAACCAACCTGGCTGACTCGTATCGTGCGCTGCCGTTGGGGCCGGGCGACAACTTCCTTTCGGTTCTGCCTGTGCATCACAGCTTCGAGGGCACCGCAGGATTCCTGTTCCCCCTGTATGCCGGAGCGGCTATCACCTATGCCCGAAGCCTGAAATCCAACGAGCTACTCGAAGATATCAAGAAGACCAATGTCACTATCATGCTGGGCGTACCGTTGCTGTATGAAAAAATGCACGCCGGTATTCTCCGTAAGATCAAAAAAGCCGGCAAGGTCACACGTTTTCTGTTCAGCCTTCTTTACGCCATGGCCGCAAAAGGTGAGACATCGGAGAAGAAATTGGGACGCAAGCTGTTCCGCAGCATGCGTGATAAAGCCGGGCTTGGTTCGGTAGTTTACTTTGTCAGCGGTGGCGGCCCCCTGGACCCGGCGACCTCACGGTTCTTTAATCGCCTGGGGATTCACTTGTTGCAAGGGTTCGGCCTTACCGAAACCAGCCCGATTACACACCTGACCCCGCCAAAGAATATCCGTCATGAGTGTGTCGGCCTGCCTTTCCCGACCATACAGGCAAAAATCGACAAGCCAGACGAGAACGGAATCGGTGAACTGGTGGTAAAGGGACCGAGCGTATTCACCGGCTATTACGAGAACAAGGAAGCCACGGAAGAAGTGCTCGACAAGGAAGGCTGGTTCCATACCGGCGACCTGGGCATCATCTTTGACGATGGCTACCTGCAGATCACCGGCCGGAAGAAGAACCTGCTGGTGACCGGCGGTGGCAAAAACGTATTCCCGGAAGAAATTGAATACCTGGTGAACCGTAGCGACTTCATTGCGGAGAGCCTTGTTCTGGGCATACCGCGTTCTTCCGGCTACGGCGATGAGGTGGGCGCGTTGATCTTCCCTGACTATGAACAGGTGGACCTCCATTTCGAAAAAGAGGGGAAAAAAGCGACGGCTGAAGATGTCAGCGACCTGATCAAAAACGCGATCAAGGAAGCACAAAACGAATTGTCCGATTACAAGCACATCCGTCATTTCCGGATCGTGGAAGAGGAATTCCAGAAAACCTCTACACGTAAGATTAAGCGTTACCTGTACAATGGAGAAATGGTGAAGATGAATGGGAGTAAGGTGTAACTGTTTCAGCGTGAATGATGTGACAAAATCGGCGAAAAATGGGACTGTTACCTTTTCTTGTTTTCCAATACAGGATACTCTTGACAATATGGAAGAAAAGGTAACTGTACCAGATTTTTCGCAAGCTTGTTGTTCGAGATCCGCCGAAAATCCTGGGACAGCTACCTTTTCTGTCTCTTGTTACTATTTTGAAGGCCAGTGTTCATCCATCATTAACCTTGTGTTCAGGTAATATCGCTTGCAGAAAAGTGTAGCAGTCCCGATTTTCTATCAGCAACACCCAATTCTATTTAGTTTGACAGGTCAGGTGGCCCGATACGCAAGTAATGAAGTGATCGCGTCAGATGAGGGAAACAAGGAGCATGAAGAGTAAGAGTTTCATCGAGACAACCTACAAGTTCATCACCACCGAAGAGGAGCACCGTGCCTGTGAGGCGATCCCGGAGCAGGCCTGCACGGATGTCCCCCGCAATTTTTTCCTGAACGCAATCAACGGCGCCTGCACCAAACTGGCGGAGCAACTGGCAAGCCCCGGCCTGGTATTGCCATGGTTCCTCGCTGCTCTTGGCGCTCCTACCATGATTGCCGGTTGGCTCACTCCGGCAAAAGAAGCCGGTTCGCTGATCCCTCAATTGGCTGTCGCCGGAACCATACGTGGCTTTCCCAGGCGAAAATGGTTCTGGACTGCTGCCGGGATCATTCAAGCCGTCATGCTGGCGGGAATGATCGCTGCTGCTTTACTTCTGCCTGGATCAGCAGCAGGTTGGGCTGTTCTGGTGTTGCTTACCCTTTTCGCCATGGCCAGCGGTATGGGGTCGGTAGCTTTCAGCGATGTGGTCGGCAAAACGATACCGAAGAAACGGCGCGGACGTCTGCTCGGTGTTCGCGCTACGATTGGCGGCATCCTCACCCTGGGTGTGGGATTATGGCTGAAACTTACACTTCAGGGCAATGAGGATATCCATGTCTATCTCTGGCTGATCGGGATAGCTGTCGTGTTATGGGCGGTGGCTGCCGTGTTTTTCGGGATGATCTCCGAAGTACCCGGCGCAAAAGAGGGTGGACGTAACGCGATCAAAGAAGCCGGGCGTGGTTTCGAACTGATCAGGCAGACCCCGGGTTTCGGGAAATTCCTGACGGCTCGTGGCTTTGCCTTGCTGGCTGTGGAGCTGGCGTTACCGTTTTATGCCCTCCATGCACGCTCCCTGTTTGGCGGTAACATCGGCAACCTGGGGTTGTTTGTCCTCGTGACTGGCATATCTGCAACGGTTTCCAGCAGTATCTGGGGAAAATTTGCCGACACTTCCAGCAGGAAAGTGCTTATGGCCGGGTGTTGGATTTCGGCCGTTACGGTTGGCGTTGCGCTGGTAATCGGCATGGTCCTCGGCGACAACGCTTCTCCCTGGTATTATACTCCGGTCTTCTTCCTTTCAGGGCTGGCAACCGCTGGCGTCCGGCTGGGACGTAAGACGTATGTGGTGGATGCTGCGCCCGACCAGGACCGCCCGACCTATGTCGCGTTCTCCAATACTTTCTCCGGTCTCCTCACTCTCGCTGGAGGAGTCTTGGGAGTGATTGCCCAGGTATACGGGGTGCAGATACTGCTGATTATATTGGGAGGGCTGGCGCTACTTGGTGTGCTTACCTCCTGGTGGATGCCGGAAGCGAATGTATTGCTGGCGAATAGCAAGCCTGGAAAATGAAGCCAGGTGGACAGAATTACATGACAGGTTATGATAATCCCCGAAACTGACGATAATTCTATAGGCGGGTTTATAATACTGATGACAGGCTGGAACAGAAAAAAATGGTAATTTTTATGTGTTCGGTATCACCTTTATTTTGCTTGGAACTGAGTACATTAGTTCAAGTTAGATAGTGATGTAGTCATATTGTATACAGAGATTTTAACAAAATGGCTATTGTTTTTTGTGTGCGAGTATCCCGATTTTATAACAGCACGTGGTGAACCAACGAGGATCCCTATGACACAGTGTAACGGTGCGAAAGGAAAGAAAATGCGTTTAGGTGACGAGCTCCTGGTCGAGCATGAAAAGACCGTAGGTATCAGATATCTTGATGGAGGCTACGGTATCAGCGATTTAACGCCGGAAGGGCGTTTACTGCACACAGCCGGTATCTATTACGTATGCCAGCATGGCAGGGCTTGCGGGAATCGTCAACGACGGTATACCTGGTGCCCGGAATGTGATCATGAAATGCAGGGCAGGCATGAAAGACAGGAAAACCCCGAGGGTGCTGCTGTCGGCATGAAAGAAATGCCCTTCGTGTATTCAGCGTATAATGGACATCATCCTGTTCCCACAGGGACTGATTATCGCTAGGAAAGACAACCTTCGCAAATTCTGACGCACCCGAATTCGGGTGCGTTTTTGTTTGATAATGATTAACCCGTTGCCCCATGAGCACAGCGGTTCGTTTGGAATACGGCGAAAAGTTACGTATTTATTAATACTGGGCAGGTGGAGTACGGGAGGCTCGCCTGTACCTCCTGCATTGTGCACCCATCCTGAATCGGCCCCAGTGTTTGCATATCCAGGTGGTCTCATGGAATTGTTTCACATCGGCTTCATCAGTTTCACCCTGATCGATATTATTGATATCGTACTGGTTACCTTTGTCTTTTACAAGATGTACGATATCATGCGCGGCACCAGGGCGTCGCAGATGTTTGCCGGGCTGATCCTGATTCTTGGAATCAGTGTGTTGGTCGGTCTGATGGGGCTGAAGGGCATGAGTTGGCTGGTTGACAGTATCGCACAGGTGTGGGTTATCGCATTTGTGATTCTGTTCCAACCCGAATTACGCCGTGTGCTCATCCAGTTGGGTCAGGGACGCCTGGTACGCAGAATCTTTCGTATGAAGACCACTCGTATTATCGATGAAATCTGCCGGGCCGCAACAGATCTCTCACAAAAACGCTACGGTGCGCTCATTGTTTTGCAGCGTGATATGGGATTGCGTGCAATCCTGGAAACCGGAGTGAAAGTACAGGCGGAAGCCACCGCGGAGCTTATTGTCAGCATTTTCTTCCCACGCACCCCACTGCATGACGGCGGGGTTGTCATTAATGGCAATATCATTGAAGCCGCCCGTTGTATACTCCCCCTGACCACCATGAGCAACATTGATCCCAGCCTGGGTACACGACATCGTGCGGCGTTGGGGATCACGGAAGAATCCGATGCAGCCGTTGTGGTGGTGAGTGAAGAAACCGGGCAGATATCGTTGGCCTACAAAGCTGAATTCCTTGACCGTGGCATGTCGGAAGAACTGTTACGCACACGGTTGCAGCAGATATTTGAGCGAGTCCACGGGGTGGATAAGGAAGAAAAAGGTTCGCCTCGCCTGGCGCCCCGGAAATCCTGATTCAGGAACGGGACTAATGCAGGATTGTCAACCAAGCCAGTCATCTTGTGAGGTTGCTTAGCAGAACGTGGCGCGAATTGTACGAAAATACGGCGGAAGCAGCCTGGCCACTCCAGAAAAAATTCGCCAGGTCGCATCCCGGATTGCTGATCTCAGGTGGTCCGGCGACGAAGTTGTAGTCGTTGTATCCGCCATGGCCAGCACTACCGACGACCTGATGAAGATGGCCTACGATCTTCATCCGGACCCTCCTCGCCGCGAACTGGATATGCTCCTCTCCGTTGGAGAACGCATCAGTTGTTCACTTCTTGCCCTGGCTATCGAAGCGGAAGGCTTGGGCGCCATCAGTTATACCGGAAGCCAGGTCGGCATCATTACAGACACCAAGCATGGTCATGCCCGCATTGTTGACATTCGTCCGACTCGCCTGTTTGAAGCCCTGGAACGAAACATGGTCGTCGTTGTCGCCGGTTTCCAGGGCGTTTCAATTGAAAAAGAGATCACTACGCTGGGACGTGGCGGCAGCGATGCCACAGCCGTGGCGCTTGCTGCTGCAATTGGTGCGGACCGTTGCGAATTGATGAAAGAAGTTGACGGTCTTTACACGGGCAATCCGCAACAGGTTGATGAAGCTCTGGTGATTGACCATCTCGATTATAAAAGCGCGCTACGACTTGGTATAGGCGGTACAAAAGCGCTTCAGGCGGAAGCAGCTCAGATCGCCAGAGACTACAAGATACCGTTGGCTATTGGAAATACCGATACGGATTCCCTGGGTACCATCATTACGGATCAACCCTTCGACAAAGGGTTGGTGGTCGGGTTGGCCCGCAGGGATGGTTTGGTTCAACGCATGGGTGTCGGTTCGCCACCATCAACAGATGAGATCATTCAGTATTTTGAGCACCGCGGCCGCTGGATTGCCTGGCGCGCCGGACTACCTGGTGAAGATGCTCCGTTTTCCGGTATAACCATCGTCACGACATGTCACGCTGTGCCGGGACTCCACGAGTCGGTTACCTCTATCCTGAGAGAGAAAGGTATTCCTACTTTTGGGCATATGGAGCGTAAAGGTGAATACTGGGTGGGTGTTGAGTCAGCCCACGCTGATAGCGCGATCAATATTTTACACCACACGTGCATGGAGAAAGGGTGGCTGAGAGAGCGACAAGCGCCAGACGATTCCTATACTGCCTGATCAGTTGCCTCTTGGTTGGCTGTGGAGGGTTACCCCTTGTTCTTGCACAAGACGGACCGCATTTGGAAGGAGACACGATGAATCTTGCCACTACTGCAAACAAGTCTGATTCCATCGAGGCAGCTTCACAGCGTACGCTTCAAAATGGCGCACAACCCGTGGTACGTGTTGGCCTGATGAGCGGATACGATCAAGTCGATTTCCGTGTTCACGGTCCCTTCAGTGTTGTTTCTCTCGCTGGTGATACGCTGTTTGGAAAGATAAAAACTGATCGACGCTGGCGATGCAAGATTGATGATTCCGAAGCTGCCACCTTCGTATATAGTATCATACTCGGCACTTTTTCACTTGAAGATAATGCCAAAAGACTGGCGGACAAGCTGGAAAAAGAGGGGCTGGAACCTCTCGTCATCCCACAGGGACGAGAGCTGATTATGAATGGGCGCTCAATCCACGATGGAAAGATGTGGCGTGTCGTGGTCGGCGAATTCGAAAATGAAGAAGATGCTCTGTCAGAAGTTGACGCTTTTACAACACCGGAAACTCCAGCTCCACGCATTTTCCGCCATCGCATAGAAGATGCCACTGGAGTACTTGAATTATATGATGCTGAATATGATCGCAACGCGATGATCAATAACGGCTTTCGTCTGGTTCCGGAAACGGACAGTACGGAAGTTACCATCTATGATATCCGTGTCGGCGCCGGGTTCCACTGGGAACGGGTAGAAGATCGTTCCTACAAGGGCGCCATTGAAATCAGGATTGGGCACGAAGGTGATATGCTGATCCTGAACGAAATCGTTCTCGATGAATATCTGAAAGGGGTTGTCCCTTCCGAAATGCACTTCACTTATCCCTTCGAAGCATTAAAAGCACAGGCAGTAGCAGCCCGTAGTTATACCTTGTCGCGCTGGTGCAAGGTTTTACCATCGGAGCCGGTGGATTTCCCGGCTACAGTCGCGTTCCAGGTATATTCAGGCACCACACATTCAAAGGAGAAGACCAACCAGGCTGTGGATGAAACATCCGGCGAAGTCCTGGTCGTGGGCAATTCCATCCTCGAGGCCTATTTCGCTGCAAACAGCGGCGGACATACGGAAAGCAAGGAATTCTGGAACCCGCCTGCCGACACGGCCCTTGTCGGTATCCCTCTCCTGGTTGACAATGACAAATTCACCTATGACCTGACCCGTGAAGTAGATGTGGAAAAATGGATTATGGAATACCCGGAGAGTTATTCCAATCCACGCGGCACCGGCATTGAAATGTTGGACCGGAATGCACGGTATTTCCGTTGGGAAGTAACTGTTTCACGCCGTGACCTGGAAAAAACCATCAAGCGCAAACTTGGCTTCGATATCGGTACCCTGATAGATTTGCAACCGCTACGCCGTGGAGTTTCCGGCAGAATTATCGAGTTGGAAATCCTCGGAAGTCACCGGAATTATATCCTTCATGGCGAATTGAATATTCGCCGGGTATTGTCTGAAACAACCCTTGCCAGCTCCTGTTTCATTGTTGAACCTGTCATGGGTGATCTCGGCGCTTTGCTTGAAGTTTCCTTCCTGGGCGCCGGGTTTGGACATGGTGTTGGTATGGATCAGACCGCGGCCGGAGTGATGGCCTACAAGGGGTCGAAGTACAAGAAAATTTTAACTACCTTCTACCAGGGCGCCAAGATTGAAAAAATCTGGCAATAGCCAGCCGATTTACCAGGCGCCAGGCACGTTACACAAACGGTAGACTCCTGATTGTGATAAAATTACGAAGACGTAAGCGCAAAGCGAGTACCAAGGTCCACGTCCGGCAAACTGTGCAACTCACGCTGTTTGCCCTTTTTCTTTTAACCGTTCTACAGGCCACGTATCCTTTCAGACCGCTCCTTCCGCCTGAGATTTTCCTGTGGATGGACCCGCTCGCCGGTTTGACGACCATGTTCGCCGCCCACAAGTTCCTCCCCTGGTTCCTGTTCGGGATTGCTGTTCTGTTGCTGACCCTGGTCCTGGGACGCAGTTTCTGTGGCTGGGTCTGCCCTCTCGGTGTCATGGTGGATATTGCAGACCGACTCTGGGCGCCGAAAAACCAGGGAAAAATCGGACGGACAAAACTGCGGCCCCTGAAAACCTGGTTCCTGGTCTTCTTTGTTATCGCAGCGATTTCAGGCGTGCAGTTTGTCTGGATTCTTGACCCTATTCCGCTGACCTGGCGCACCTTTGGCGCAGTCATATTCCCCGGACTGACGCTCGGTTTGAACGGTTTCTTCAACCTGTTGATCAACCTTGGCGCAAATTGGGACTGGTTGTATGAAAGCTACGACTGGTTCACCTTTACCATTACTCCGCTTGAAACGCATGTTATAACCGGCTGGTTTGTCGTAGCCGTCATGTTCGTCATCATCCTGGGCCTGTCAGCCATTTCACGCCGTTTCTGGTGCCGCAGGTTGTGTCCACTGGGCGCTCTGCTGGGACTGGTTGCCAAGTTCAGCTTGCTGCAGCGGGTCGTTGTCGAGGATACCTGCACAGAATGCGGGTTATGCAGTAAACGCTGCAAAATGGGCGCTATCGAGGATGATTTCGAGACCACGGAAAAATCCGAGTGTATCCTTTGCCTGAACTGTGCAGATGACTGCCGTAAGGGTAAAACCATTTTCACTTTCCGCAAACCGTCGCGCCAACTCAGCGCTGTTGACCTGGGACGACGTTCTGCTATCGGAACCGTTGCCGGTGGTGTTGGAACCGGAGTGGCGATTCACTTCCTTGATCCCACCGTTACTACCAGCCAGTGGTTGATCCGTCCCCCGGGCGCACGAGAAGAAGCTGAATTCCTGGATCGTTGTATCCGGTGCAATGAATGCGTACGGATCTGTTCCACCACGGGCAAATGTTTGCAGCCCCTGCATTTTGAAGAAGGCGTTCAGGCTTTCTGGAGTCCGATTGCAGACTATTCCAGCGGCTATTGCGAGTTTACCTGCAACCTCTGCGGCCTGGTCTGCCCCACAGAAGCCATAGAACCCATCCCGCTTGAAGAGAAAAAACGGACTAAAATGGGCGTTGCAGAGATTTACAAGGAAATCTGCATCCCGTACAAGGACAAAGAGAACTGCATCGTTTGCGAGGAACACTGTCCGACATCGCCCAAGGCAATTGAGTTTCGCCCGAAAGTTGCCATCCTTGACGATGGAACGGAACGTCCCTTCCTCGAGCCCTTTGTTCGCACCGGACGTTGTATCGGCTGCGGCATCTGTGAGGATAAATGCCCTGTAGAAGGACACAAAGCTATCCGTGTCGTCAGGCGTCTGGAAGAGCGTGGCAGGCACAGGGGCAAGTATCTCCACGAAGATTTGTAAATGAACGTGAGGTGTAATTGCGACTATTTCTAACAATAATCTAATATTACGCAATTTAGCTCGCCGTCTCTCCCCGCTAATTCAGCTAACCGGGAGTAGAAGCGTGGTTTAGTACGTAAGTGGAAAGTATTACGACTAGTTACGGTTTGCGCTGCCCCGCCTGTATTCTTATCTTCGCCGCAGTGTCCTTTTTGTGAAATACTGCACAAGAGGAGCCAAAACCCACCGTGACGAAGATCCATGTTACTTCGCGATATTTGGGCGAGTACGATAGGTGGAGTTCTTTGTTTAATCCTAAAAGGAGGTTAAGTAGATGAAGTTGCGTAAGTTGAGTTGGTTGTTGATGGCGGCATTGCTGGTTTTCGCCATTGGTTGTGATTCTGGCGACGATGATGACGATGATGATGACACCACAGGCCCGAGCACGACCGAGCCCGTGCTGTCCCTGTCTGTTTCATCGCTGAGCTTGGGTTCTGAACTTACATTCAAGACCCTGACCATGGAAAACAGCGGTGTTGACACTCTCGTATGGACTGCTGCAGTCGATGAAGACTGGGTTTCTCTTTCTTTCGAGGAAGGTACCCTGATCGAAGGCGAAGATCCCTTTGAACTCACCGTTTACGGTTCCCGTAGCGGTCTTGACTATGGTGACTACTCCGCCACCATCACCTTCACCTACAATGTAGATGAGACCAAAACCTGCCGCGTGACCATGAACGTCCCGGAACCGGAAGAAGAAGTCCTGGCAACATACAACACCTTTACCCTGCCGGGTAACCAGTATATGTACACTGATCCGATCGAACTTCCTGCAACCGGTCTTCTTGGTTTCTCCTGGAATCTGGCTTCGTGGGTTGGCGATTACAGCCTCGAGTTCATCGTGCTGAGCGAAACTCAGTTCCAGAATTATGCCAGCGGTGAGTCCTTTGATTCTCCTTTCCACGTATTAGTGAACGAAGCGGGTGAATACGAAGAATTCGATACCGGCACATACGTTGAAGGTCAAACCTGGATCTGCGTAATCGATAACACTTCACACGGCTACTCTCAGCCGAGCGACGGTATCTTCGATAGCGCTACAATTTCCGACTTTGAGATCAAGCTGATCCACTAAGTCGGCATTCAAATTCAAGTTGCTTGTTCACCGGCGAGGGTATACTTTACTCTCGCCGGTTTTCTTTTTAGGCTTGATCTGATGGTCAGAAAACATCACCTGATATTGTCTTTTCTGCTGCTGTGGGCCGCCGTCTGCCACTCACAAGGCATGCTGGCAGGGGCCGACCTGTCCTATGTGCCACGCCTTGAGTATTCCGGTGTCGAGTATACGATTGATGGATCCCACGCAGACATCCTGCCCCTGTTCCACGATGCCGGATACAGTATCATACGGCTCCGTCTCTGGCATACACCGAATGACCCCTGGCATGGCATCGATTCAACGATTGCCTTTGCCCGGCGTGTCACAAACGCCGGCTTCGAGATCATGCTGGACATTCACTTTTCCGACACCTGGGCCGATCCGGAACACCAGGCTAAACCGTCAGCATGGCAAGACCTTGAGTTGGGTCTCCTGACTGATTCGGTCTACCAGTATACCAACAGTGTGATTCGTCGCTTTCAGCAGGCTGATGCCCTGCCTTCCATCGTCCAGATCGGCAATGAAATACGTCCCGGATTTTTATGGAACGAGGGGCGGGTTGGATGGGACGGAAGCGAATGGGATACACCGGATCAATGGACACAATTCACAACTCTTCTAACCGCTGCTTCCAACGCCGTAACCGATTCACTGCCTGATCACCTTCAACCCGACATAATGCTTCACGTCCATGACGGAGGCGACAATACCGGATCGCGCTGGTTCTTCGATCACATCGAGGAGTATAGCGTCCCCTACGACCTGATCGGACTTTCCTATTATCCCTGGTGGCATGGGGAGTTGTCGGCGCTGGAAACCAATCTGGATGACCTTGCCACGCGCTACAACAAACCGGTCTGGATTGTGGAAACAGCGTTTCCCTGGACCTTCGATTATAACGACGACACAAACAATTTCGTGTATAATCAAGGCCAATTGCCTGCCGGATATTCTGCCACCCCCGGTGATCAGAAACGCTTTTTCGATGAATTAGAGGAGTTGGTAGCCTCTATACCCGATGGTCGTGGTGGTGGGATCTGCCTGTGGGAACCGGCCTGGGTGGTGTCGGACGATTTAGGATGCCCCTGGGAAAACCTGGCCGTGTTTGATTTCGAGAACAATGCACTTCCGGCACTTAGTTGGTATTCAAGCGTCTATCCTGAAGCCGACGCCATTTCACCTCAGCCCTATACACCTATCCTGGCAACACTTTCACCCAATCCATTCAATTCTGTTCTGCGACTGAATTTTCAGGCTATCCCTTCGACAGCATACTCGATCAGCGTGTACAACCTCCTTGGTCAACGTATCGTAGTGAAGGATGGCCGTTCTGTCTTCACTGGTTCAGTGCGGCACGATCTGGATTTTTCCGGGCTACCTTCCGGTTTGTATATTGTCCGGGTAACGGAAACCGGGACAGGACGTTCCGAAAGCTATCGTGCGGTCTATTTACCCTGAGATTGAGGTTCCATGCCAACCCCGCCTTCACGTCAAGAAATTGCCGCTATTTCACAACTGGAAACCCGCCTGTCCGCGCGAGTGGGGAAAATTGTGCATGTCACTGTAACACGAAACCGGGTTCGCATGGTGTCGTTTAAAAGTGATGGCACAATCATACGGTTGCGTATCCACGAGAAATTCCTTTTCGCGCCGCCCGAAGTGATCAACGCGCTGGCCGGCTGGATGGACAGCCCAAAACGTGGAGTTCCGGAACAGATCCGCAACTTCGTCCGTGGGATTGAAGTATCTACGGGATCGCAAAGCTCACAGCCCGACCCCAATTTTCCGCCACTGACCGAAGCAAAAGATGGAACCCTGCCGCTCCCACTCGCTCCACCCGATACTGTAACTGTTCAACATAAAAAGTACCTTATCACACAAGGCTTCGTTCACGACCTGGCCCCATTAGCGAGAAGTGTTAATCAGGAATACTTCAATAACAGGATAACCGCGTCTATCACCTGGGGACGGGATAATACCCGTCAACGCGCCCGAACACGACGATTGGGCTCCTATCGTCATGACCTGAACCTGATCACCATACACCCGGTTATGGACCAACCTGATGTACCCGAACGAGTGGTGCGTTTTATCATCTTCCATGAAATGCTGCACGCTCTTCAACCGAAAGGGAAAAAACGCGTCCACGATAAGGCGTTCCGTGAGAAGGAAAGGACTCACCCCGACTACGAATGGGTGCAGGAATGGCAGGACAACAACCGGAAACTGATCCACGGAGGAGGGAAGAAATCAAGTAGGAATTAGCGTGCATTCCCGGCCAGGCATGGCCGGGCTACCTTTTTTCACCTTTTTCACTTCCCACTTTTTTCACTCAGTTACCACCAAATCCGGCCGGATTGCCAGGTCTGCGGTAAATATCCTGCGTCGCGCAAGGAAGGCCACTGTCATACTACCGATGGCATACGATGCAGCCAGCATGTACATCACGATCATCTGGTACAGCACCGCATTTTTCGGATCGGCGCCACCCAGCAACTGCCCGGTCAATACGCCCGGAAGGCTGATCACACCGACAATCATCATGGCGTTGATTATGGGGGTCATCCCGGCACGCAGGGCATCACGTAACAGCGGACGTGTTGCTTCGGAAGCATTCGCACCCAGGACCAGCCGCGCTTCGATCACGTTTCGTTGTGTCGCGCAACCGGACAGAAAACGATCCAGCGTCAGCGTGATGCCGTTGAGTGTATTCCCGATGACCATACCAACGAGCGGGATGAACACGGATGGTGTATACCAGGGATCGGCACGCACGACCACAGCGGTCACGGTAAACCCTACGGTAACCGTACAGGCCAACAGCGCCGCAAAAGCATCTTTCCAGATTCCCTTCAACTTGATTTTTTGCCGTGATACCGCTTCACGTCCTGCCAGGAGAATCATCACACCCAGCAACAACAACAGCATGGGCAGGCTGCGCCACTGAAACACCGCCCCCAGCGCCAACCCGGCCAGACCGAGTTGCAGCGCGGTGCGAAGTGTCGCGATGATCAGGTTTTTCGCCAACCCCAGTTTCAAAACAAGGGATAGCACAACCGCAATCACAACAAATCCGAGCGATATCGCGACATCCGTATAGGATACGATATGTGCTGAAGGGGACATCGATTAACCTTTTCGCCTTGTGTTTGAAAGAAATCAGTAGCAGAAATCTCGTAAAATTATACCCTCTTGGCAATACACTCTGTAATAAACTGAATATAAAAATGGTTCTTCACAAGAATTGGTGTACTGAGGTAGTGTTGTGGCAGGTCTTGACGCGACTTTCCGTTTTCGGCTTTCGCTATTTTTTCCTGAATGCACGATGATACTGAAACCACCTCTCGTCCTGTTATTATCGCGTTGTGACCTGCCACCGGTATCAGCACTCTCGCTGTCGTCAGGTCACAACGTGATACCTGATGACGATCTATCATGCGAAATAGCAGGTGTGAAGTCGGACAGATGTCTGCGGAAACTAGGAAACTAGAGGAAACTAGGGACGAAACTAGGGACGAAACTAGGGACAGACGGTGGACGAAACTAGGACACGAAACTAGGGACGGACCGAAACTAGGGACAGACGGTAGTTTTTGCTACAGAGCTGCGGTTGGGATTAAATGAGTGCCAACAGAAACTACCGTCTGTCCCTAGTTTCCCTGGTTTCCGGATAATATGCATAAATTCTTGTGAACAGCCATAAAAATAGCGCTTTACCCTCGCCCCGCCATGTGGGGGACCCCCGCGCTACGGGGGAATGGTAAAGCGCTATATATCCGGATGGTTCCTGCGCCTTTTACGGGACTCCGGGGGGCCCGGAAGACATGCGTCTTCATTTCCCTCATCGGACCAGGATCCAAAACCTTGAGTGCCGCGAGAGCAATTTTGAAAGAAATCCACGATAAAATAGCGGCATGTCAAGCGAGTGTTGCACTACAACTTTAACTTTGCCCCGTTTGAACAACACGTATCTATTGAAATCTGCAAATAATCTATCCACCCTCTTTAACTCTGTATGCCTGTTGGATCACTTCCAGTTCTGGCTCCATTTTCCTGCCTGTTTTGTACGTACAATCTGCCCATGAGACGTAAATAGTGTATATTGCATCGCAACATTTTATGCAGATAGAAATTGCGGTAGAAAGTCACCTTCCATTCTTAGATTTGCAATAGGGGAAACCGGGAAATAGCGATGACTTCGTCTGTGTTGCGGTTAAAAGGACATGTGATTGAAGCGATCACGGTTGATTTCTGGGATTCGCTGGCTAACGATCAGGGGTATGAAGCTCGCCAACATGCGCGCGCTGATGCAGCGTTTGCCTGGTTGCAAACTCGCAGGTATTCTGTTGATCGTGATGCGATCCGCACAGCATTTGACCACTTTTCCGAATTCTGGCGTTCCCAGTGGAAAGACAACAACCTGACACCAGGCCCGTTGGATTGTGTGGCCTTTATCCTGTCCGAATTGAACCTTCGCCTGAGCCCGCGTCTGGTCGATGGCCTCGCCGATGCGATTGAACGTGTCATTCTGAACCGCCCGCCCGTATTGGTCGAGGGCGCTGTTGAAGCATTAACGGCCATTCACCGTTATGTGCCGTTGGGAATCGTCTGTGATACGGGTGTTTCCGGCCCCAAGATGTTGAATCAGCTCCTGCATACCTGGGGCATTAACTACCTGTTCGAAGCGAAGGCATATTCTCTTGAAGTCGGCGTATCCAAGCCAAAACCCGCTATTTTCCAGCGAGCGCTGGATCGTCTGGGCATCCCCCCGGAAAAGACCCTCCATATTGGCGACCTTGAGCATACGGATGTCCTTGGCGCAAAACGTCTTGGCATGCGTGCCATCCGTTTTGATGGGGTGAAAGCACCTGATAAACGCAGCGCCAAAAGCAAAGCCGACCTGGTTGTCACTTCCTGGCAGGAAATCCTGGATGCGTTGGGTATAGAAGAATAGAACGACTCCAGGGCCTGCATTCCTAATTCCTACTTCCGGCTACTCACAAGAATCTGTGTTTATTATCGACGCGCATGTTTCGTCAGGTCTTGACGTGATGCCTTTTTCCTGTTTTTCTCCATACTTTCAGACATCTGTCCGATTTTCACGCCTGATATCTCGCATGATAGATCGACAACAAGCATCACATTGTGACCTGACGACGGCAAGGATGCTGATACTGGTGGCAGGTCACAACGCAACAATGACATGGCGAGAGGTGGTTTCTGGATCATCCTGCATTCAGGAAAACATAACGTGAAACGAAGACGGAATGTCGCGTCAAGACCTACCACAACATTGCATGCAACACCAAAAGCAAAGCAGACCTGGTGGTCACGTCCTGGCAGGAAATCCAGGATGCGCTGGGTATAGTAGAATAGAGCGACACACAGGCCTGCCATTTTAAATTCTTAATTCCTAATTCCTAACCCGAATATTTCACCAATGCAATTTCAAATTTTGTATTTGATGGAATGGCCAGTACAAGAACCACGGCAGTGGTTCTCTGTATTAGTCCACCGTCCAGCGCCGTCTGTTTGGCGCTCACGGTGGGAATAGGATGTACGCTACTTGCCAACCCCGGCAGCGGGTTGCCTATAATTATCGCTGTATACTTTTGATAATTATTAGGTTACTCCTTTCGGAGTAAATATATGGTGCGCATTATCTCCCCGGGTAGTCGCCAAACTGACGGCG
This sequence comes from bacterium, assembly GCA_963669175.1. Lineage (GTDB taxonomy): Bacteria > Electryoneota > Electryoneia > Electryoneales > Electryoneaceae. Next base: position 1,140,386 of record OY769902.1, on the reverse strand, counting down.
GCTGCCCGGGGCTAATACAGGTTGCCCCTGCCGGGGCGGTTGCCGATTCTCAGCCTATTTTGCCAGCGAAACAGGGAATAGACACGCAAAGGGATACCGGAGCAAACTGTCCCCTGAAAAATGCTGTATGAATCAGTTGTATTGTGTTGATATGAACTGTGTTAAGATGAATATCCATGTTCCGTTCATGAAATATTCGGGCTAATTATGAGAAAGCCGCCCGAAGGCGGCTTTTGTACAAACTCTATGTGACGCAGAAGCTTATTCCTGTGTCAGTGCATCCAGTTCATCCACCAGTGCAGTGAAGTACTCGATGAATTTTTCGATCGGTTCCGGTGTGGTCATATCCACGCCGGCATCCTGCAGCAACTCGACCGGGTGCTTGCTGGAACCACTGGCCAGGTAATTCAGGTAGCGTGCAGTGGCGCCCTTCTTGGACTTGTCGCCGCCATCCTCGGCCATAATATCCTGCGCCAGGGCGACCGCAGCCGCGTAGCTGGTGGCATAGGTGTAGACGTAGTAGCCACGATAGAAGTGCGGGATACGCGCCCAGGTAATGCCGGAAAGTTCATCGTACTCGACAGCCGGACCGTGGAACTCTGCCAACAGACCCGCATACAGGGCGTCAAAGCTTTCCATGGTCAGGGGCTGGCCTTCCCATGCCATCTTGTGCGCTTCCCATTCCCAGGTCGCAAACATGGTCTGGCGGAAGAAGGTGCCACGGCAGGCATTGATATTCTGTTCCAACAGCGAAATCAGGTGCAGGCGTGCTTCTTCTTTCTTGTCGCCCTTGGCCTTTTTATAGGCCTTACGCGCTTCCCGAAGCATCTTCTGGCTCAACAGCACTTCATTGACTGTACTGGCAACTTCAGCGTTGAAAATCGCATAATCGCGAGTATTAAAGGGCTGGTTCTGTTCGCTCAGGTAGGTGTGCATGCTGTGACCCATTTCATGGGCCATGGTGCTGACATCTTCCAGGGTCAGACCTTCTTCATAGTTGAAGTTGAACAGCATATAAGGGTGAATACCATAGCAGGAGCTGCTGTACGCGCCGCCGCGCTTGTTGTCGTTGGCAAACACATCCACCCAGCCACTTTCTGCGGCAAGACCCTGTTTCACCATTTCGCCGTATTCTTTGCCCAGCGGCTTCACGGCGTCAAGGACGATTTCCACGCCCTGGTCCCAGGTGTAGCGATTTTCTTCAGCCGGAATCAGGGAAACGTAGTAATCCCAGTGCTTGTAATGGTCAAGACCCAACATGCGTTTACGGATCTCGTTGTACTTATGCAACGGGGCTGTATTGGCACGGGTTGTGTTCACCAGGTTGGTGTACACATCGACTGAGATAAACGAGGGATCCAAAGCGGCGTGCAGTGTGTTTTCGTACTTGCGTGCCTTGGCAAAGAAAATGTCTTCCTTGATATTGCCCGTCATCGTGGCCGCGAAGGTCGTGCCGAACTGACGATACTGATTCCAGACGGCATTGAAAATGGCTTCCCGGTTTTCACGATTCTGATCATAGCGCCAGGAACCCCAGGCGGATTCATTCGCCTCAACCTCTTTGCCATCCAAGGTGATGGTTTCCCAAGGCATATCCACGTCACTCAGCTTGCTGAAGACGTCCCCGGCGGTGCCGGAAATATTGCCCACGAGCGCCATGAGGCCTTCTTCTTCTTCAGAAAGAACATGTTCCTGAAGCGCGTACATGTCTTCATAGCTCTTCTTGTGAGATTTCAGCTCTTCGTACTGGTCGCACCAGGCGAGAAGATCCGCTTCAGGGATCTCAATCATTTCCGGTTCGACCCAAGCAAGCTGTTGACCATACTGAAGACCGAGGTATTGTAATTGCTGCAGTTTACCCATCCATTCGGGATTGGCCATGTCAACGTGAAAATTGTACATCACGTAGGAATACAGGTGCGAGAATTTAATCTCGATCTCTTCACCGATCTTGTTGAACTCGATCAGCTTTTCCGGGACATTTTCAGCATCCGGACCAGCAAACTGGCCTTTGAACGCTACTGCCTGTTCGAGACCTGCCTGGACTGCGGCGAAATCCTGCTCCCATTCATCCATGCTGGCATAAATGTGCTCCGGATTCCACTTATAGTCATCAGGGATCTCACTCCGGTCGATCGCCAGGGCAGGGATCGCGACCAGGAACAGAGCTAGTACGGCGAGACATGTCAACTTCTGCATCATCCACTCATCCTTCCAAGGTTTTCCGGCTCTAAACTTCGTAACAAAGTCAATAAACAAAGGTAGGGGTCACTGAAACACGTTCAGCTTGCCGCTTCATCTCCATCCTGAACTACAGAAAGAGAAGATACGACCTCAGAATGAGAGGGTAAAACAGAGGAGAGACGCTCTCTTGCAAGGTAAATGGCCGAAGCTCCATCACTGTAGATAACAACAGGTAATAAATCAAAATCCATGCTGATGGCAGGAGAATTTTCGCCCCATTCCGCAGTTCTCCATTACGATGCGCCCGTTGCAGGTGAAACGACCACAAATCAGCATGGCAGAACCCTAATTGTTCATCCCAATGATGCTTACCGGAGGAAGAACCGGTATTCCATTAAACTGCCCAACTCTCCCCTTGTCCAATAAAAGGACAGCCGATTCCGGAAGATAAAGAAACGGCTGTATCTTATCCTTTGCAACAATACAGGAAATTTGAATGCCCCAGCGAGCGTTATCCAGGCTGGATTTGGCCGATGCAGCCAAAGGAATTGCCGTAATCCTCATGATTCAGGTACACCTTACCGAGGTGTTTGCCCTGAAGGAGGTGTACGACAGCGCTCCGGGCAAGGCGTCCCTGTTTCTTGGCGGGCCACTGGTAGCCCCCCTTTTTATCGGCATCATGGGCTATTTCGTTGCGGCCAGTTCACGCTCGACCATGTCCCTGCTTGGCCGTGGATTGAAAATATTGGCGCTGGCGTTTCTGTTGAATGCCGGTCTGAACGCTCATCTGTTTATCCGGTATTTTGCCGGAACACTGGATGTTAATCCCTGGGAATACCTTCTGGGCGTTGATATCCTGTTTGTCGCTTCTTTGGCCATTCTGATTCTGGCGGGACTGAAATCCGTATTAAAACGATCGCCACTCATTACGCTTGCCGGAATCCTGGCTGTTCTGCTTGTCACCCCCTCGGGAAACGAGCATATGTCCGTAGATTCTGCCTGGTCCTACCTTTTCGCATTTATTGCCGGTGATTACGAATGGTCCTATTTCCCCCTGTTACCGTGGTTGGCCTACCCTTTAACCGGCTTCCTCTTATATCAACTTGTTCATCAAGGAAAAGTCAACCTGTTCTCCAGGCAGGTTTTGAGTGCTGCTTTTCCCATCGCGGGACTTGCTTTGTTGTTGTCGATTGGGTGGGGAATAAACACTTCTGCTGAACTGGAGGCATATTACCATCATGGACTTATGTTCTACCTGTGGACCTTGGCGCTGAATGTGGTATGGTTTATCCTGCTGCACCTGTTGCTGTCTGTAGCGGGAAAAAGCGCGCCGCTTCGCTACCTGGTCTGGCTGGGACGCAATGTGACCATAGCCTATGTCATTCAATGGCTGCTTATCGGCAACATCGGAACTGAACTGTATAAATCGCAGCCTTTGATCACGCTGGCAGGCTGGTTTGCATTGATCCTGGCGGTTACCAGCGGGGCTTCCTGGTTGTTCCTGAAATTGAAAAACCATTCAACCCGACGCACAGCAGGCTGAATGGTTTGAGGTTTGACTATCTTTTTAACAATCAAATCGGCACAATCGGAACCCAGATTTCGAAATGATGCTTCTTGTCCGGGTGCTCGTCGGGATTATTCAGGTAGCGTTCGAACGGCAGCCGGTCATCAGGCATATAGCCGCTTTGGGGTAGCCAGTCACCGTACATCGCTTTCCACGCCATTGCGTATTCATCACCCCTGATCAGGAATTCACCGATTGCATATTGCCCGCCCTTGATCTCCATCTTCCCGATTTCGCCTTCTACTTCTGTTTCGGGCGGGACTGTCATACACACGCTAATGCGCAATTTATCCCCATCGGTCAGGGAAGGGTCATCGTGGTAGAGCGTCATCATCAACGTATCTTCACGCACCACACCACGTGGCCCGGCCCACTGCATCAACTGCCCGAACAGACGCTCGAACAACGACTCATCGCCCTGGTACGGTCCTACATACCGCACATACGCTACCGGCAGATCTTTAATCGTTTCAGTACGTACTTCCACTTCCATGCTCTTCTGATCCATCTTGGTCAGCCTCCAGGTTGGTTTTCCGGTTCGACGATTAAAATGGGTCGAAACGGCGAAGGCTGCTTCACTTTCCTTGCCATTCGTTTGACGAATCTTGCTGTCTTCCATTTCCATGGACACGTCGGCCAGTTGACGCCATTCACTGGCTGACATGCCGAAGCGTTCCTTGAAAGCACGGGCGAACACCGATGCACTGGAAAAACCAGCGGACAGGGCGATGTCGGTGACAGGTCTTTTCTTGTCGCTGTACAAGCGGTGTGCGGCCTTTTCCAGACGGATGCGAAGGATATAGGCATACAACGGTTCACGCATGAAGGTGGAGAAAATGCGATGAAAATGAAACTTGGAGAAATTCGCAACGTCCGCCAGCTCTTCAATCGTAAGCGGATTGGCCAGATTTCTGTCGATATAGTCAATCACCCGGTTGATGCGTCGAGTATATTCGTTCATGCTCCCCCCATGTCTCACAGGATAGTAGGATACAAGGATACCAGGGATTTTATTTTCTTTAAGACAAAAGACATGACCGAGATTCGGACAGATATAACTGTTCTCGATTTTATTCCGTCATAATGGAGATTGCCGGGAAAAGGGGACGGGATCCTTTTCCTCGCGCTTATGCAGAATATCTCTGAAGTATTCCTGGAAAAGGAAACTGTCCCCTTTTCCGTGTAATTCCTGCCTGCTCTCAAGAAAAAGGGTACAGCCACCTTTCCTGGTCCATGCTCACAGCGGGAAGGCTTTTGCTGCAGGGAAAGGAAACTGTCCCCTTTTTCCATCTCCTTTATTCAAAACCAATAAAGGATCTTTCACTGATATAGCACATGACCCTATGACGGACTAATAATGGGAATCGCTATAACAATCATGTCGTTCAGTTTTTATAAGTATTCCAAATCCTTAAAATCCTTTCTATCCCTTTTATCCTGTAAGCTCAATCATACGGTTCCTCACAAGAATTTGTGCATCCGGGCAATGTTGTGGCAGGTCTTGACGCGACATTTCGTCTTCGACTTTTGCTGTGTTTTCCAGAATGCACAATGATACTGAAACCACCTCGCGCCCTGTTATTGTCGCGTTGTGACCTGCCACATGATTCAACATTCTCGCTGTCGTCAGGTCACAACGTGATGCCTGATGACGATCCATCAAGCGAAATAGCATGTGTGAAGTCGGACAGGTGTCTGAAATTGCTGAGAAGAACGCGAAAACAGCATCACGTCAAGACCTGACGAAACGGACTCGTAGATAATACGCACAAATTCCTGTGAGCAGCCAATCATACTTTATCCTTATTATCCTTCTATCCTATTATCCTGTTAAGAAAATGATCACGTTCCGAAATAACGGTCTCCATAATCCCCCAAACCGGGGACGATATACTTCCTGTCGTTCAGCTCCGGGTCGATCGCCGCAAGGGTGATATGTTCCGCTGGTATCTTTCCCGCCAGACGGTCAAAGCCTGCCTGCGCGGCGATCACTCCCATGAAGTAGATATGGTCCGGCTCATACCCCTGTTCCATCAGGATATCTACCGCCATACAGGCCGTTCCCGCCGTTGCCAGCATGGGATCAACGATTATGACATGTTTCGGCAACGGATTGGCCAGTTTCCGGTAGAACAGCTTCGGTTGTGCGGTCTCTTCGTCACGCTGAATCAGGACGGAACCAATCGAGACCCCGGGAACCGCTTCAAAAAACGCCTGCACCAGGGACTGCCCGGCACGATACACCGGAACCACCATCAGGTTATTGCCGAAACGTGGCCCGGTTGACTGCCCGACCGGTGTCTCAACGGTTTCCTCGATATGATGCAGTTTTGCCAATGCTTCCCCGCATAACAGGCGGGAAAGGTTATCGGAAGCCCAGCGGAAAGTCTGGGTATCGGTTGTCGCATCACGAAGGATGTGCAAATAGCGGCGTAATGAAAGACGGTCCATGCCGTGTTTTACTCCTGCTTCTGAAAGTGTGACTTAATCAACACTGTGAGGCAATGTTTCCACCTGGATGGTTTCGGCCAGCGATTGTTCTACCACTCTTTCCAGAAAAAAATCCTCAACCGGTTTAAAGTATAGTCCATTCAGTGTGGTAATCCACACATACCCGTTAAATTCGTTGACTGAAGTAATTTCATCACCCTCCAGTCCTGTGTTGTCCAGCTCGAGAACAACCTCATTGTCGAGATCAAACCGACCGATCTGGCTGTAAACATAAAAACAAAGCTCATCCTGAATGATAGCAAACCTGATCCCGGGCGCGGGGAAGCCGGTACCCAGCAACTCCCAGGTCGTCCCCTGATCTACCGAGTAATATACTTCATGTACGTAACTGGTGCTGGCGTACAACACACCATTATAACTACAAATGTCTGTAATCCTGTCCGGTATATCAGTATTGATTGTAACCCGTCCATCAGGTTCTACAATCAACAACTGATTACCGGACCCGTCCAGGGAAACGAAAAATCGTTCACCAACAGCACCGATGTAATTGAGTCGGTAGTATTGATCGCGTTCAAGCGGAATTTTCAATATTTCCGGGTCCAGTTCAATCATCCCATATCCATAATCGTAGGGATTCAAGTTGATAAGGCATAGTGAATTGTTCGTGCGGTAATAGTACGACGTATCGGAAACCATGGTAAGGAAGAGGCCGTTGTCGTTAAACGCGCCGACCGGGTAGGTGTGATAATCTACGGGGATGGTTGCGTCCTCGGATATCGTGCTGTCATAATCATGCAGGCATATCCCCCAGGCAAAACCACCACTTGAAAATGGTTGATTTGCGCTGCCAATGAGAAGCTGGTTGTCGCCTTCCAACTTGTATATCGCAAGCGACCCATGTATGGCCGGTTTGGCATCCAGCGCTCGAGAACCGCCAATATGGCTATTCTGGACTGGTGTGAGTGATGAAGTACCAAACCAGCTAACCGCTGAAAGCTGAGCTACAACAAACGTATCATTGGTTACAGCCCCATTGAGGAGAATCTTGCTGTCCCTGAAGAATGACTCATGCAGAGTCCACTCACCGGAATTGCTTCCTTCTGAGGAAACAGGATCGTCGGAATCATCGGCACAGCCTGCAAACAATACAACCAGCACACCCAACAGAAAGTGCAACAACAACGCGAATCGCAGCTTCTTCATCTTTCCCTCCTCGCTCCTGGTCGCTCGCTGTTACATAAACAAGCCTCACCCCCTGTAGGGATGAGGCTCAAAAAGCTTCTTAACCGATTCCATTACTCGATCCGGAACCGGATAACCTGCTGCATTTTCACCTTGACTGCACGGTCACGCTGATAGCCAGGTGAGAACTTCTGTGCGGATACCGCTTTCACACCGGCTTCACCGAAACCAAGACCTTCGGGACGTTCCTGGGCAACCTGCACATCAATCGGGAAGCCTTTTTCGTCCACAACAAACACGATGATCACATCGCCGTTCAACCCGGCGTCAAGCGCCAGCTTGGGATACAGATTGTTCTTGGCGATATAGTCATACAGGGCCTGGGCGCCGCCCGCCATTTGCGGGGGTTCTTCGACCGCGAAGAAGTCGACCACAACATCTTCGGCCTTTGCCGGCGGAGGTGGTGGCGCTTCTGAAGACCAGTCAATTTCATCAATATCTTCGAAGGGGATCATGTCCTCTTCTTCTACATCCGGGTCCTCAATCGGGATGGAGGGTCGCGCCGGGGGCGGCGGACGCTTCACCTGCTGAGTGATCGGGATCTCCTCCGTCTGCAGGACTACTTCTTCTGCTTTCTTGATCACGATTTCCTGATCAAACCGCTTGGAAAGCAGGAAGACTGTCCCAACAAGGAGAAGAGCGATAACCAATCCCAGCTCCAACCGCTTGGGATAGCCCAGACGCACTTCCGCTTCTGGATTCTTAAACGATAACATGCGCTTCTCCTGCCGCTAACCTAGTTCTCAACATGCTTGGTAGCGTAGTTGATGCGTAAGGTATAGGCGTCCCGCAATTTTTCATGCAGGTCCGACACAATGCCCATCTTCACTTCCTTGTCAATCTTCAAGCTGATCAACAAGCGACGATTCTGGGCGAACTTGTCCGACAAAATCGGGCTGACATCATCCATCGCAATGATTTTATCATCGACGGAGATCTGCCCCTGCCTTCCGATCCAAACATAGGCGACATTCCGCTTCGATTCGAGCTTCTCTGTCTTGAGTGCGGCAGGAAGCTGAATCGGCAATCCGCGAAACTCCTTAAACACCGTCGCCACCATGAAGAAGATCAGCAGCATGAAGATGATGTCGGGGAGCGATGCGGTTGGGATATCCGCAGACGCTTTGCTTTTCCTCGAAAACTGCACCTTCGACTCCTGCTTTACTTACTGTTCCGGTTCGGCGATGCTGATTTTCGTCGCCTTGGTTCGTTTCACCTGGTCCAGGACCTGGATATAGGTATTATAGGGCGTATCCGGTTCGGTTTTAATGGAAACAATAAGCTTCCATTTTCCATCGGCATCCTTGCCGCGGGAAATTACCTTGCTCTCTACCTTATCCGAGATCTGTCGAAGTTCGACCGGTTCATCATCTACCAGGACCTGGCCCGTAGCGTTGACTAACACATTGCAGATGTTCTCGGGGTTAACCTTGAACTCGCCGCCACGGTCCGGGAGGACCATCATGATCCCCTTGTCCATATCGATCGTCGTCGTGACCAGGAAGAAGATGAGGAGCATGAAGACGATGTCGGGTAAGGACGCCGTCGGGATTTCATCATTCGGTTTTTTACGTCGTCGAATGTCCATGCTCGCCTCCTGGTTCGGGATTACTCGGCAGATTTGCCGCCGTTATCCGAAAACTCGGCAAGCGTTTCCACGAACTCGATCGACGCTTCCTGCATGTCATTGACGATCTTGTCAATCATGGAGATGAACAGGTTCGAGAAGATCTGCATGATCATCGCGACTACCAGACCAAATACCGTGGTCAACAGGGCCTGGGAAATACCATCGGCCACAATCGACGGGGTAATGTCGTTGGACGCTGCAATGGAGTCGAACGCACTGATCATGCCCCAGACGGTTCCGGTGAACCCAAGCATCGGGGCTACCGCGATTACCGTGGATATCCAGACCAGGTTCTTCTCCAGGAAGCTCATCTCGATCTGACCGGCATTCATGATTGCCTTTTCCATGGCATCAATACCACGGTGCATACGCATCAGGCCTGCGTTGAACACAGACGCCACAGGACCACGTGTAGACGAGCAAATTTCCATGGCAGCATCGGGACCACCTTCACGAAGGGCAGAATTCACCTTCATGACAAACTTCTTCTTGTTCCCTGGCATCGACATCATCAGGCTGATCAGGCGCTCAATGGCGAAACCCAGACCAAAAATGAAGACGCCCAGAATGGGCCACATGAAACCGCCGCCCTTGTAGAACAGTTCAACCATTTCGACAGACCTCCGTGTCCGTACACGCGAAATTGGCCGCAACATTTTTTCGGCCATCGCACTTTTTTACTTGAGCTTACAAGCCAATACACAACAGCAACAAACGTACAAACAATCGTTCCAGCGAGTCAACCTCACAACGGGGCGGAAGGGGCGCGAAACAGACTGTCAGCCTGCTCCATTTGCCGCATCGCTTCGCGTACCTGGTTGTCCTCCGTCACCAGCACCTGCCACATGAATTCTCGCCCGTTATATATGCGCATGGCAAGTTCTGCCTTGATCTGGTTCAGGATAAATTTACGGTCTTCCGCCCAGCCACGCGCGTCAAACTCGATATCTTTCTCTTTCTTTGCATACCGGATGAACTCTCGCTCAAGCTCCGGAGACAAGGTCCAGTGATCGCGGAAGTTCACAAAATCCATCTCCGGTATGGCGAGACTGTCAGCCAGTTTGCGTGACCAGTCAATCACCACCCGACTGCGAACCAGCTTGACTCCATAATCGCTTAGACGCCCCGGATCGACATCCAGATCCGGACGGATGCCTTCATTCCCATATACGGTACGTCCGGTTCGTGTATGATACTGCTGCTTGCGAGTCGCATCCATGTCGGAAGATGTACTGTCCTCCTCTTCCACCAGACCACTGGCTTCCATGAAATATTCACCAAGGCCCTTATCCCAGGGACGCTGTACACATCGTCCGGAAGGCGTATACCAGCGTGCAGTAGTAATTCGGACGACGCTACCATCTTCAAGATTAAAGGGAGACTGTACCAGCCCCTTCCCAAAGGTCGGCCGCCCGATAATCAGCCCGCGATCATTGTCCTGAATAGCTCCCGCAACAATTTCACTGGCCGACGCGCTCCCATTGTCGACCAGCACCACCAGTGGGATTTGCTGGAAGGAATGTCCTAACGGAGTATGCACGTTTGATGAGTACAACGCCTCGCGCTCGTTGAGAATTCTTCCTTCAGTCGACACAATTTCACGCCCACCGGGCAGGAAAAGATTGGCCACCTGGTCCGCCTGGCCAAGGTAACCACCGGAGTTGCCACGTAAATCAACGACCAACTGTTTCATTCCCAGCAACGCCAGCGAATCCAGCGCTGTTTCCAGCTCTATCGTCGTGATAGACGTAAACTGGTTGATAATCACATACCCGGTGATACCATCATCCAGCAGGAAAGCAGCATCCACCGAATGAATCGGGATCCGGCTCCGGGTAACGACCAGTTCAAACTGTTCATCTTCACCGGGACGCAGAATAGTCAGCCGGACCTCGGAGCCTTCAGGACCACGCAACCGTTCAAACACATCATCGTTGGTGATGCCGAATGTACTGACGCCATCGATCTCGACAATGCGGTCCCCGGCTGAAAGTCCAAGACGATCTGCCGGAGTCCCCGGTATGGGACTGACTACCAGGATGTGGTTGTCACGTATCTCAAACTGAATGCCGATACCGCTGAACTCACCGGCAAAACGCTCGGCAATCTGTGTTTGTTCTTTGGGAGGAATATATACCGAGTGCGGGTCAAGGTTGCTGAGCAGCCCTTCAATCGCCCCCTGAACAAGAGTATCAACGGCGACATCATCAACGTATGCCTTGTCCACCAGGTGCAATACTTCGGAAAACTTGTTGAAGGAAGGTGGTACGGTTGCCCCGTAGAAACCCAGCCTGCCGCCAGTCGCCATACCGATCAGGTAGGCTCCGGCCATTGCCAGGCTTAGAATCAATACTTTCGAGATATTTACTTGCTCACGCCGCTTTGGCAACGGTTACCTCTTGGTTTTGGTCTGTTATCGCGTCCAGAATCCAGCAGTCAATATCCAAAAACCCTAAAACTACAAAGATACACTCAGAAGTACCCGTTGTCAGCTCTGTTGGCTCGCAAAGAGAGAGGTAGCACACCGGTTTGTTTTCCTGGCTTGAACGTATCACTCATTCACAAGTTCCATCAATCAAGACACACCGGTGTTACGTTCTTTATTTCACACAACCAACCCGTTTCCCTTTATAATACAGCAGGTATCTGAATTCTTCACATCCATTCCCCAGGCGGAAACCAATATCCCTTAACTTCGTGAGGTTGTTTGGGTTGCTGTCCAGCAACAGCAACATTCCCTCGTGAAGCGTGTAGGGCACTTCGTGTCGATCCAGCAGGACACAGACCTCGTCTCTCCCTGTCCGGTCCATGACAGATTCAGCAACCATACTTCCCTCCCCGCGACCCAACCCGTCGCAAATCAGCTCACAGTCGCCATAGCAGCATCGCCCACCACTATGTTAATCGCTATTCTGAGACTCCCATTCCGGGAATGGCTGCGCCTGTTCCCATAACCGGTAAAACGCGTTCCGGCACAACTCCGCCAGACCAGGATCTTCAATCAGCACCATTGTGCTGTCCGGACTGTATTGTACCCGCCCTGAAGGCAATGCCATATACACCAGTTTACGGTCATAGATGTACATTTTCAGCGGAACATAATCGATCACTCGCATCTCTTCCCAGGGACGCAACCCGACTGAACGACGCAGGACATTACGTATATCATTGAAACTCGGGTCGTTGATCATGTAAATCGCACGATCAATGACTGTCGAAGGTGTTGCAATGGTTGTCGTTAACTCACGCCTCTGTTCCTGCTGCAACTCCAGCAAAGGGTACGGAGCGCGCGCCAGGGCCAGCACTTCCTCTTTCACCCGGTCTGTCAACTGCTGCAAACGGCTGGCATGCTGCTCCTTGCCCCGGACCACCTCAACCAGATCCAGCAGACGTCCCGATCCATTGCCGGCAACAAACAGGTCATCCAACTCATCAAATACCGATTCCGCACGCTGCCGCCTGCGCTGCCATTGGGCCTTCATGCTTTCCAGGATGCTGGCCGGCGGCATGGCGCTGAAATACCGATGCCGACCATCTTTCCGTTCTTTGCACAACCCACGGCTGACCATTTGCGCCAGGATCGTATACGTCTTCGCCCGGTTCATCCCGGTAATACGATGCAACTCCCCGGCCGACACCTCACGCTGAGCCAGCATCGCCACATACAAGCTGGACTCACGTTCCGACAACCCAAACTCTATCAGCTCACGTACCAGACGTTCTTCGCTCACAACACATTCCTGTCTGTTGTCCCCTTCAAGGGATAACATAAAAGAACACGGAGTGGAAAGCAAGGACTTTCTCTAAGATAGTAGCTTTTCACAGGTTGGATGCCGAGAGAAAAATCGCGTCTGCCATCAGAGACTGACGCGATCCGAACACCCTCATCGACCCCATCACGCAATACCGGTTCGCGTGCGCAAGGTGGGATATGTGGAGCCGTACCAGACGGTATTCTGCTCGCTCAACAAGTAGCAAGTAACATGCCAAACAACAACTTACATACCCACCTCAACCTAAACCACAATTAAACAAACACTTGCTAAATACTTGTAATTTATCACCACTTCTCATTTCACGCTCCAAATTTCCTGTACGCCTGCATGTTTTACCTGAAAATGTGAGGGGGATCATGTATTTCGCGTAATCTCATTACCTATATTCAATTGCTTTACTGGTGGGCGTTGCATATTGAAGCTGTTGTTGGAGGGAGGTTTTATGAAGACTGGCGTTAAACTTTTCACGACAAGTCTGCTTTTTCTCGTGCTGTTTTCCTTCGGTTTTGCGCAGGAACCGGATACGGTAACCTTTACCTACGGTGTTGTCGGGATGAAATCCGGCCAGCCGGACGACCTGTTCGAAGTGGAAAACGGGGGCACTCTGCACTCCGGGGATTATTTCAAGATCAACTACAAACTCCACGGCCCTTCTTACTTTTACATCGTTCTGGAAGCTTCCGACGGTTCTTTTTACCTGTACCATACCGCCTCGCATGGCGAAGGAGCCGAAACCGTTACAGGTTCTGCCACATCACTAGACTGGTTGCAGCTTGATAACAGTACCGGAACTGAAAAGATCTACATGATCTGCTCCACGGAACGCCTTGAAGAGCTGGAAGAGCAGTTTGAGAAGTACGAAGGCGCTTCCGGCAAGACACGCGACAAGTACGCCCGTAAGATTGATACGGAACTGACCATGGTCACGTACGTGGATGAAGGAGAAGCTCCGTTGGTGCGTACTCGCCTGGATCGTCCGGAAATGGTCGGAGCCAGCTATCGGTCGGCAGATGAATCCAGCGAAGGGCAAACAGCCGCTAACCAGCTATTCGGACAAGCCGGTGGAGAAAGAGTTGCCTGGGATATTATTGAAATTGTACATGAATAGGTTTGGGGAAAGCATCCCTGCCTCATGACCATGACTGGATTAGCGACACATTCATTCCCACGCAGGTGGGGATCCAGGCAAGTATCGACAAAACAACAAGTTGAACACAAATATAAATCTCTACATACCTTGCTTCTTGACAATATTATTCCTATTGTAATATCGTAATATGATTGGTTTTACGGCTGTCCTAAAAAGACGGGACACCGTAAGCTTCGGTTCCCATCCCTGACTACTGCTTTCAGGAACAGGTTCTTCGTGGGAATGAAGATTCAAAGGATTATTATGCTGTTGGCTACGTAGGAATGGAACTGGCGTTTCTCATGCTACAGTCTTTCATATGGTGTATATTATATGCTCACAGGAAAAATGAAAGACCGAGGGAGGCGGCCGTTCCATGAACCCTGAAAACACCATCCCAACAGGCAAGCTTTTGCTGTTCAGCCTGCTTGTGCTCCTTTTTGCGCTTGCCGTGGTATACCTGTTCCCCAGTGTTTTTGACGTAGCCGAACTGGATACGCTGGACCAGCGCTTTGCCTTTCGTAACGCTTACGCCAAAAACCCGGTTCTCTCCGATCTGCTCTACCATGTTTCCCTGGACGACTATTCCCAGGCTCAATCCGGAGATTATGACTGGGGACGTGATGTTATCGGCGACCTGATCCTGACCCTCGCCGAAGGGGGATCGGATATTGTCGCCTGTGACCTGTTGTTCAGCGGCCATCGTGACTCCACCGAGGATGTGCTGCTGGCGGATGCAGTGGATGAAGCTGCGAATGTCGTGCTCGCGTTCCAGGGTAATTTCTCCAGTGAACCGCCACGCCTCCTCGCTGATTACCCGGTTCCTGTGGTTAACTACGAATCCTATCCACCGGTAAACAGCAGCGTTATTCGCAAATGCAGTGGTTTTGATGCCGCGCCCTATCCCGAATTACTGGAAATGGCCTACTCATCCGGCTATGTGAACCTCCTGCCGGATCGTGATGGTGTCATACGACGTTATCCGCTGGTTGCCAACTGTAACGGTAAACTGGTGCCCTCGATTGCCATGGCCAGCATTGCGGCATACTTGGACTATGACCTGGCTAACCTGGAAATATCCAGCCGTGAGCTGACATTGAAGAATATCGAACTTCCGGACGCTGATGATCCGGTGGACATAAGCATTCCACTGGATGATGAAGGCTGCATGCTGATTAACTGGCCGGGACGTTTCGCCCAGGAGAACTGGCCGCTTTCCTATAGCGCTTATGATTTGGTGAAGGTGGAAGATCCTCGCAAGCTGATCACCATGTTCCGGGGCAAGATCGGTATCCTGGGCGACATTTCCACGGCGGGGAAGGATTACGGAAAAACGCCGCTGGAAACCAATTTCCCGTTCGCATTTATCTATTCTGCTCTGATCAGCTCCATTTTCCAGGGTGATTTCCTGCGATATTCGCCGTTGTGGCTTGATATTATGGTCCTGCTACTCTGTCTTGTCGCGGTCTGGTGGCTGGCAATCAAGCGAAATATGGTCACCCTGATCGTGGCAGCTATCCTGATGTTGGCAGCTTATACTGCCCTGACGCTGCTGGTATTTATCAAGATGGGCTGGGTGCTTCCGGTGGTGCCGTTTGTGGTGCCGTTTGTCGTGATGACCGGCTTTGCCACCTTCTACAAATTCTATTACGAGCAGCAACACCTGCTCATCATCCGTGAAGGGCTGCGCAGTTATCTATCGCCGCCCCTGCTGGAACGTATGGAAAAGAACCCGGAACTGTTGCAACCGGGCGGAAAACGTAAGTATATCAGCGTTTTGTTCAGCGATATCGCCAATTTCACCGGCTTCTGCGACACCAATACACCTGACGAGGTACAGGCGGTGCTGGATGAATACCTGCAGAACATGGTCGGGCTGGTGTTCGAGCATAACGGTATCATCGACAAGTACCTGGGTGATGGCCTGCTGGCCTTCTTCGAAAATGAAGAGGAAGGGACGATTGTCAGCCCGGCCAACGCGGTGCGTACCGCCATCGCCATGCAGGAAGGGGCAAAACGCTTGCGGGAGAAATGGTCCGCGGAAGGACGCCTCCCGATCCAGATCCGTGTCGGTATCGCCACCGGAATTGTCGCGGTGGGCAACCTGGGCACGAAGGACAAGATTGACTATACCATCATCGGGTCGAAGGTGAACCTCGCGTCACGCTTGCAGGGGAAAGGCGATTCCGGGGATATCGTGGTTGATGAGGATACGTTTAACCATATCGCCACAGAATTCACGTTCGATTCCATGGGCGGTCTGGATGTGAAAGGTTTCCACGATCCTGTTATAGCTTTCAAATTGTCTAAGAATTCATAGCTACGCTTAGTTTTCAAACTTAGCATTGTATTTTTGTTCAATATAGTCCTTACACAAGAAGCGTACGTTTATACCATTCCTCTCTAGTGCTTCTTTCCATCCCCACCATTTGCTGTCGGTAGCCTCAAGAACAGGGGGCTTTTCTGGATGCGCATTGGCCACAGCAATAAACTTTCTATCAGATCTGTCAAAATCTTCCAGTTCAACTTCATTGGGAAATTCACTAAACGTATCGTCTACTTGCGTTATTCTAACCCGATTAATCAAATTAACATTCCACTGATTATCCGCAATCCACTTTACAAATAGATCGCCAACACCTGGTTGTCCTTTTAATGATAAATATGGTTGATTTATATATTCTGAAAAAATCTCATCGCTTTCATCAATAATTAAAACACCCCGCTTAGTGACTGTCTCTATTGCTTCAATACAGGAAAGAATGCAATTTAAATCTACATCACTATCATATTCGGGATGGGCCGCAATATTGGCAACAATGGGGACATTGGTGTCAACTATTACCTTCCTAGGTATATTAGGCATATTTACTCACTCCCTATTCTTGATCATTTAATTGAATACGTTTCTTTATAGCTGCCTTTGCTTGTCCCGCAACATCAGCCATCTCATCACCAAAGAAATTCTTTGGCCAATTCTTTATATTTCCGAATAGATCAAGTTCCAATGGCCGCAATGTTGCCGGTGTATTGGTAATATCCGCAAAATATGCGGACACTTTCGATTCAGAAACAACATTTTCAGCGATTCTCCTTTGTAATCTCCTTAAAAAATGCTCTGAATGTGTTTCAATTATCAATTGTACATTTCTATCTAAGCCGTTTTCTAGTGAATTAATAACATCAATCATTACATCAGCTAAAGCTGATTGTGCGCTTGGATGAAGATGTATTTCGGGTTGCTCCATTATTATTATTGATCCTGGAGGCGCATAGAAACACTGAACTAAAACGGGCAATACCTGCGAGATTCCAAATCCAACATCCGGAAGGTCTACCCAATCGTTTGACCCTTTGGTCTGGAGTTTAACTTCATATACCTGACGATGTTCAGATATTGGTGTGACTTTGAAACCTTCAATCAATCCCATTTCTTTCAGTTTCTGTGCAATGATTTCTTCGAAATTCTTCCTCCGTCTATTATAACCAAGACTGATCATTCTATTCTTCGCAGCTGGAATAGCAGCAACAGTGTTTTCACCAGAGTATCCTACACTTTCAGGCTCTATTCCAGTCCAAGAATAGATTCGTTCTGTTTTTGTCCTTAACGGGCCCAGATAAAAAATGGAACGAAATAGTTTCTCATGTTCTAAGTTGATTGCCTGAACGAAATCTGCATTCTGGTGATAAGCGACAACCTCGTCAGGAAAACCATAAAAACGAACGGGAGCGCCTGGATACCATGCACGCCCCTGTTTCCTTTTCAAATCATAGTTAATGGCTTCTACTTTGTACTCTACTTTTGCTCCTGGCTTACGTTCCATTCCAATTTCCAAATTCAATTTATCATTGTACAGGTTGTATTTAAGCATATCCAAAGCAAGAATATGTTTGGCTTTATCGATCAATCCCACTGTTGCACTAAAACTTACTTTGTCACCAGAGTAATTTTGTTCAGAAACTGGATCCTTAAACTTGAGAGATTCTTGTAGATCCCATTGATATTTGAAACTTATCTTGTTGTCAACATTTCTATGGAATACTAGTTCTTGAAAAGATCCAAGCTGTACCGCAGAGTTTTTTCCCCCTGGATAGAAGACAGCCTTTCTATCAGGAGATTCAACTGTCTGTTTTAGCATCATCAAGAATTGGCCGATACTTGATTTTCCAGAGCTATTAGCCCCGAAAAATAGCGTAATGGGTGCCATTCGAATAGTATCTGTATCTTCCCACCCTTTGAAGTTCTGAAGTCGAAGTAATTTCAGCAAGGCGCGCCTCCTAAATATCAATGGTTTAGATGAATATTCGGCTTACTTTGAAGATTAAGAAATTTGTTGATGTGTTGAACCTTTTGAAGTTACTACTCCTCATTCGCTTATTCAAGTGTGCAATGTAATACTACACTGTATGATATATATCATATGCCAGTACATGCCTGTTGTAATACTGGAGAAACAAATCCTTCTTTACCCCTGTCTCCATTGCTTCAACCTGTGAAAAACGCCGATATTGCAAGTAATGATGAGCCGTATAATTGATATCTTCTGTATGGGAAATAGAAACTGCTCGACCACGAGATCCCCGTTTTCACTGGGGATGACATGTTGCGGCCATATTGTTGCACATAGCTCGTGGCGACAGGTTGACAGAACCATCGCCATTAAGCAGCTTTCGGACAAGCCACCGGGATTCCGGTAGAGGGGCGCTATGTCGGACAGCAGTGCACAGGAGAAGGGCCACGGGTGGGGAACCTCTCCGGTTTTCCTGGCGAGTGTCAGCACGATTCTCGGCGCAGTGCTGTTCCTGCGTTTCGGTTACGCTGTGGGCAATGTCGGGCTGCTGGGCGCTGTCCTGATCATCCTGCTGGGCCATACCATCACCATCCCCACCGGGCTGGCAGTCGCGGAGATCGCGACCAACCTGAAAGTGCAGGGCGGCGGCGAGTATTACATCATCAGCCGTTCTTTCGGCGCGACCGTAGGCGGCGCTATCGGGACGTCGCTCTACCTGTCCCAGTCTATTGCCGTATCCTTCTACGTCATCGCCTTTTCCGAAGCGTTTCGACCCCTATTCCCCTGGTTTGAGGGAGTCTTCGGCTTTGAACCAAACATCCGCATGATCGCGCTTCCTGCTTTCATTATTCTTGCGATCATTATCCTGATCCGTGGCGCGAATATTGGGGTTTCAGTACTGTGGGTAGTGGTCGTGGTTCTGGCAATATCTCTCAGTATGTTCTTCGCCGGATCAGCGACACCCAACCGACCTGAGGATGTCGGGCTGTTCAATACGGTCCGTGATCCGGACGCCTTCTTCAAGGTCTTCGCTATTGTGTTCCCGGCTTTTACCGGGATGAACGCCGGGGTGGGGTTGTCCGGGGATTTACGTGACCCGGGAAAATCAATCCCTGTCGGTGTGCTGGCCGCTGCGTTGACCGGGATGGCGGTGTACCTGCTGGTTGTAATCAAGCTGGCCTTCAGCGCTTCACCTGCGGAACTGGTTGATCCGGATACGTTAGTCATGGGACGCATTGCAATATGGTCCCCGATTATCCCAATCGGGCTTGCCGCGGCAACCATTTCTTCAGCTATCGGATCGTTCCTGGTAGCGCCACGCACCTTGCAGGCGTTGGGACGTGATAATGTCCTGCCCTGGCAGGTATTCAACCGTTTTATCGCCTACGGTCGCGGTCGGACCAACGAACCGGTCAATGGCCTGCTTCTGACTTCGGCGATTATCCTGTTCTTCGTATCCGTGGGCAATGTGGACATGGTGGCGCGCATCATCTCCATGTTCTTCATGATCACCTATGGCGCGTTGTGTTCTATCAGTTTCCTGGAGCATTTTGCCGGGAACCCGTCCTATCGACCCAAATTCCGTACCAAGTGGTACTTGTCCCTGATCGGCGCTCTTGCCGCGTTTATCGTGATGATCCTGATGAACGCTATCGCCGCCATGGTGGCTGTTCTTTCCATGGCCATGCTGTACCTGATCCTGCGAGCGTCACACAAAAGCGAACGTGACCTGGCGGCCGTGGTAAAAGGTGTGCTGTTCCAGATGACTCGCAAGTTGCAGGTTATGATCCAACGCAGTGAAGCCAAGGTGGACATGACCAATTGGCGACCGTCGTTTATCGCCCTTACGCCGCACTCGCTGCAACGGTTGGCTCCGTTCGATATCTTGCGCTGGATTTCCCACTATTATGGATTCGGTTCGTTTATCCATTATATCCAGGGGCCGCTCAACGAAGAAACCGACGCCATCGCGGATAAAATTAAGGCTCGCCTGGTCGAACAGGTCCAGCAAAGCCGGGCCTCGTTGTATGTCGATACTATCATTTCGCCCAGCTTCAAAACGGCTGTCGCCCAGATTGTTCAGATTCCCGGCATCGCCGGAATGGACAACAACTCCATCCTGTTCGAGTTTGACAAGGAGGACCTGAACCAGAGCCTGATGGATATTGTCGATGGCTGTACCTTCGCGAAAATCGCGGGGATGAATATCTGCATCCTGCGTTCATCGGAACGAAATTTCGGATATCACCGAAAAATTCACATCTGGCTGCGGCCCGGTGATTACCAGAACACGAACCTCATGATCCTGCTGGCTTACATTCTGCTGGCGCACCCGCAGTGGAAAAACGCCGAAATCAAGGTCTTCGATACCTATAACCCGAACGAGGAAGGAAAACGGGTTCACCGCCTGGATAAACTGATCAAGGAAGGACGTATTCCCATCTCCCTGCGCAACGTGCAGCTTGTTCCTCATACGCCGGATCAACCGTTCGACGCCCTGGCTTGCGAGATTTCGCAAGATGCGGATCTCGTACTTACGGGATTCTCTGTCGAAAAGTTGCAGAAGGATCAGGGGGAGTACCTGCGTGGCTTCAATAAGCTGAACGATGTGCTGTTCCTGCATGCCGGCGAAGAAATCCTGATCGCGGATACCTCTGATCCGCTTGACACTGAGTCGGTTGCTACTGAACCAGCTTCAGTAGAGAATTTACAGGATGAACAGGATAGTAAGGATACCAAGGATAAAAAGATAAAAGAAGGATAAAAGATAAAGAAGAAAAGCAATAAATTATTTATTTATATTGCGTTACTAACATATTATATATATCAATATTATATTTCAACAATACTAAATTATTTAAAATTAATTCTTTCGTTTTTTTATCCTTAACATCCTTTTTATCCTGTCTATCCTGTAAATACCTGCTATCTATCCTGTAAATTCTTGCGAGCTTTCGCCATTTCAGGGCACGAAAAAACGCTGCGGTTGCTCACGCCGCAGCGTCTATTCCCCAGGCCTACCGACCGAAGACGGAGCCCTTGCTCAAACTCTATTATGCAGCAGGAACCGGAATGCCGTTCACGTGGGATTGAGTGTCCCGCGCCAGTTGACGAGCCAGTTCCTGTCTGAACAGGCGAAGTGTCAGTTCACGACAGGCCGGGCAAAGTGTGTGGGAGCCGGGGTGGTGCATCTTCCCGTCCCGGAAACGATGTGCCGCAACGTGTCCGTCTACACCCGAACACAATGCGTAATCCACTTTTGCCTGCTTCGCTGCCATGAAACCTCCTGCTTGGTCTACTCTCTTTATCGGCAAACAAGAAGTTTTTCTTCATCGGGGTAAACAACTTTGACTCGTCGTCTACTTTAAGTATACCTTGACTTTCACGCGAGTGGGAAGCAAAACCTGACTCAACTTGAACCTTCCCTCGCTTCTTGCTTGAGAGTTCTTGAATCGTCTACTTGAAGTTTAAATGCTCCACTATGACTCCACCCCGGCCAAAACAATAAAATCGAGAAAATCCTCTATCAGGTGAGGAGACTGTAGTGGTACAATGAGTTACTATTTTTTGCAGGTTATGCCGGATATTATCATACCTGTTGCTAAAACTCACGCGCGTACTTCAACTTTGGTAAAAACAACCGGGTGACGTGATTTTTACTGGAATGACCGGAAGAACACGATCCTCTCGACCGGATGGCTTGCACTTGAGATCCAGATAACGTACTCTCATGCGATTGAAACAGTTAACCAACGGACAGCATCATGGAAAACGTATTCGACATCCTGAAAGAACGTGGGTTCATCGAGCAGATTACCGATGAAGAGGGCATTCGCGAGCTGGTCAACACACCGCAAACCGTGTACTGCGGCTTTGACCCCACCGCTGACAGTCTGCACCTGGGAAGCCTGATTCCGGTTCTCGGCCTGATGCACTTTCAGCGGACCGGTCACAAGGTATTCGCCCTGCTGGGCGGAGCAACCGGGATGATCGGCGATCCCTCGGGCAAGGACCAGGAACGCTCTTTCCTCAACGAAGAAGCCCTGTTCGCCAACGTGGAAGGCCAGCGCAAGCAACTGAGCAAGCTGCTTCCCCAAGAAGATGAAGGCGACAAACAAGGCGTTACCTTTGTCAATAACTATGACTGGATGAAGGATATCTCGCTGATCCGTTACCTGCGCCTGTACGGCAAGCATTTCAGTGTGAACGCCATGATGGCCAAGGAGAGTGTAAGGCGTCGCCTGGAAGACCGTTCCCAGGGCATCTCTTACACAGAATTCAGCTACATGTGCCTGCAGTCGATCGACTTTTTGCAGTTAAACGCCCGTCACGGCTGCCGTCTCCAGGTCGGCGGTGGGGACCAGTGGGGCAATATCACCTCCGGGATCGACCTGATCCGTCGCTTCCAGGCGGATGATACCCTGTGGCAGTCGCTCGGCGAAGAGGTTGGTGGCAGTGATACGAAGCGTGGGGAACAGACGTACGGCCTCACCTTCCCGCTCCTGACTTCCGCCGATGGCAAGAAGTTCGGCAAGAGCGAGAAGGGCGCGATTTTCCTTGACGCGGAACGCACCAGTGTCTGGGATTTCTACCAGTACCTGATCCGTCGTGAGGACTCGGAAGTGGTGAAGCTGCTGAAACTGTTCACCTTCCTCCCGATGGCCGAGATCGCCGAGCTGGAAAAGCAGGTGCAGGAGCACCCGGAACAGCGTGAAGCCCAGAAACGGCTGGCGTGGGAAGTCACCGCCATGGTTCACGGCGCAGAGCAGGCGGACAAGATGAAGCTCGGCGCGGAAGCCCTGTACGCCGGAGACCTGACAAAGCTGGACGGTGACCTGGTACGTCAGATCTTTGCCGCTGCGCCACAGTTTGAGCTTTCACAGTCCGCGCTGGAAGAAGGTGTTTCCCTGGTTGATGTCGTGGCCGATGGTGGTCTGTTGAAGAGCAAGGGTGAAGCCAAACGTATGCTGAAACAGGGCGCCATGTATGTCAATAACGAGCGTCAGGCAGAAGAACGTCTGCTGACTTCGGCGGACCTGCTTCCTTCGAAGACCATTATTCTTCGCAAGGGAAAGAAGGATTATCTTATTGTCAAGGTGGGCTAGTCAAACATGGCAGGTGACTGATTATCACACGTTTCTCCATTGCACTTTCAATCCTGGCATGCAGCGCAATTTGTCTGCTGCCGGGATGTTTTCATTTCGGAAGCTCCACGCCGCCGATTGAAACCCGGCCCGGCCCGCTTCCGGGGATGACTTTTGCCGTGCTGCCTGACGGGGAGTTCATCATGGGCTCCAACGCGTTCGGTCCTGGAGAAGCGCCCGCGCACCATGTCTCCCTGCCCTCCTTTGAAATCATGACCACTGAAGTCACCGTCGGCATGTGGCGTGCGCTCATGGATTCCGCGACACACGGTTCAGGTGATGATGCGGCCCTGCCTGTGGAAGGGATAAGCTGGTTCGACGCGGAAGAATTTATCCGTCGCCTGCAAATGATGGATTCCACCCATAGCTATTCGTTACCTTCAGAAGCGCAATGGGAATACGCCTGCCTGGCCGGGAGTGAACACGTCTACCACGGCGGCGACAGCACAGCGCACCTGGTTCGACAGGGCTGGTTCCTTGATAACGCTGACGGTCAGGCGCATGCGGTCGCACAGAAACAGCCCAACGCATGGGGATTGTACGACATGCACGGGAACGTGTCCGAATGGTGCCGTGACTGGCTGTACGCAAGCTATGAAGGTGCGCCGAATGATGGCAGCGCGTGGGAACATCCACCCGCACAGTTCCGTGTACGTCGTGGCGGTGGATGGGCTGATTATGCCGGAGCTTGCCGTACCACAGCACGTACCGGCTCCGATCCCCTCTCTGGGTGGTGGCACTTCGGCTTCCGTGTCGTGCGGGTTCCGCTCTCACAGAATTTGTAGATGACTCACAGGATGATAGGGTAATAGGATTTCGAGGATAAAGAATAAGTGAATTTACAGGATGGACAGGATAGGGTGGACAGGATAGGATGGATAATCAGGATGAAAGACTGATCGTATTGTCAAACGGAATAATATAATGCCACCTCAAGCTAACTATTTAATTTTAATAAAGATACATAGACGGGTGGCCCGATCCGCACGTGATGAAGCAAAAAATCAGTCATCGCTTTGGATACGGAGATAGATGTTCAAATTCAAATGAAACGTGTAGCGCATCGGGACGGAGATAAGTGATCAACAACTGAAGGACTTACTCCGTTATCGAATTAAAATAAACCCCGCCGGACAAGCCGTTCGGGGCCAATAGTCATAGCGTGTAACAACCTTAGCAAAGGGTAGTAACGAGCGTGTTCGGAAAAATCAAAAACCTGGTGAAGGATTCGGCGTTGTACGGGGTCGGGACCATCCTGACTCGTGCAGTCGCGTTCCTTTTGCTGCCCTATTATTCTCACCTTATGACCCCGGCCGAGTATGGGATTTACACGCTGTTCATGATCCTCGTCGCTGTCGTGCAGCCCTTCTATATCCAGGGCATGGACATCGCGTTTCTACGTTTCACTGCCGACGCGGAATTGAAGGACCAGAAGCGAAATCTTGGCGCGGTGCTGGTGCATACGTTACTATTCGGCGGAATTATCACCACTCTCCTCTTCCTGTTCGCAGAACCGGTTGCACAGGTTGTGGTGAAGGATGCCCAGGGCATCGACATCCGTACCATGGCCCAACTGGCCGCGCTGGTGATGCTGCTGGATACGATGTGCTACCACATCTACGGCTACCTGCGCATTCAGCATCGCGCGATCACCTTTTCCATCTTTAAACTCTCGAATGTCGTTGTCAATATCGGTTTGAATGTTTACCTGGTCGGCGCATTGCACATGGGCGCCCTGGGTGCGTTCTGGGCTTTTTTCTGGACCTCGGTTGTCACCCTGCTGGCCTTGATTTTCGTCGTGATCAAGCATATCCGTCTGACCTGGAGCTGGTCACTGGTGAAACCGTGGCTGATCTTCGGGCTGCCCAACCTGCCATCAATGCTGTTCTTCTACGCGGTGGAGTTTTCTGACCGGAAATGGGTTGAGCTGCTGATGGGCGTGGACCAGGCGGGGATTTACGCTGCCGGGTATCGTGTCGGTATGCTGATGAACATGGTCGCCCAGGCATTCCGTTTTGCCTGGCAACCGTTCTTCCTGCAGACGGCCAAGGATGCGGATTCGAAAGAGACGTTCGCACGTGTGCTCACCTATTACATGGCCTTCACTGCATTGATCTGGCTGGGCGCTTCGCTGATGCTGGGCGATTTGCTGAAAATGCACATCCCGGGCATCGGTGTCTTGATCGCGGAACCCTACTGGGCTGGTTTGCAGGTCATCCCGATCATTATGCTGGCGCATATCTTCAACGGTGTCTACGCCAACTTCATGGTCGGCGTGTATATCCAGAAACGCACGCTGATTATTCCGGTCGTGATCGGCAGCGCGGCGGTGGTGAACATTGTCGGCAACTACTTCCTGATCCCGATTTACGGTTACATGGCCAGCGCGTGGTTGACCGTATTGAGCTTCGTGATGATGGCGGGCCTGATGTACGCTTATATCGCGCCGAAGTACCCGGTACCGTATGAATGGCAACGTATCGGACGCATTGTGTTGAGTACAGGCGCGGCGTTTGGGGTTGCGATCACAGTTGAAGATGCACTGATGGACGCACACGGCCCGACGTTAGCTGTGATTTCGGTTGTCTGGCTGGTACGTGTAGCGGTGGTTGTTCTACTGCCGATAATTTGGTGGGGTTACATCGCTGCCGAGGATGAAAAAGCCGCGATTCGACGTCGCTTGAAGTAAGGAAAATCGCTTTTCCCTGTAAGGAGACAGCACCGGAGCCCCCCTTTGCCTCACGTTGCCTCTCACGCCTAAACATTGTAGTTTTCCGAAGGTAAGATGTGAAAGAATTCTCGAAGTCTGCATTCGTACATACCCGGCGGCAGAAAACCGTCAGCCCGGTCTGATGCAGAACCGGTTTGTTTGCGAATGTTCGAACGAGATGCAGTTTTTGTTACAGCGAGGAGAGCATGCAATACACTCATCCCAGCGATCGGCAAGTCCGGGCGCTTTCAGAACGGTTACCCCTGGGGCAGGACGAAAACGTAAACCCGCTACCGGCTGCTCGTCTTGAGCGTATGATCGGCAAACCCTCACGCGACTGGACAGTGGATGACCTGATCGAAGTCGTGCGTGAAATGAACATTCGCGTCATCAGCCTGATGCATATCGGCGGTGACGGTTGGTTAAAAACGCTGGATTTTGTCCCGCGTGATTTTTCCCATCTGCGTGATGTGCTGCGTGCCGGGGAACGTGCTGACGGTTCTTCCCTGTTCGGCATGATGGGCATTGACACTACCGCGTCTGACGTGGTATTGCGTCCGAAGCTGCACACGGCCTTTATCGATCCTTTTGCTCCGCGTCCTACCCTGGCGCTGCTGTGTGGTCACCTGGGACGTGATGGCGCGCCGCTTCCCGAATCTCCCGATACCATCATCCGTTTCGCCTATAACCGCGCCAAACATGAAATCGGTGTGGATCTGCACGCCCTGGGTGAAGTGGAATATTTCCTGGGCAAGCGTCCCGATGAAAGTGATGCGTACGGCGCGGATGACCGTGGCTACCACGCTACCGCCCCGTTTGTATTCGGTGAACCGTTGCGTCGTGAAGCGATCACCCTGCTGGCCGAGTTCGGTATTCCGGTCAAGTACGCTCATAGTGAAGTCGGCTATATTGAAGCGACGGAAGACGATCCCTATATCTGGGAACAGCACGAAGTGGAACTGGCGTTGATGCCGTTGCCACGCGCTGCCGAAGCGGTCGTGTTGACCCAGTGGGTGCTGCGTAACCTGGCGCATCGGTACGGCATGCGTTGCACCTTC
The DNA here is from genome assembly GCA_963669175.1 of bacterium. GTDB lineage: Bacteria > Electryoneota > Electryoneia > Electryoneales > Electryoneaceae. The sequence goes on along the minus strand of OY769902.1, from coordinate 1,113,200 downwards.
GAACCGATCGTGCGCAGAGGTCATGCCGGCAGCGGTATGCACTTCCATTGTTCGCCGGTGGTTGATGGTGTACACAGCGGCGGTGAAGACGAAAAAGGGAACATGCTGGAACCGGCCAAGTGGCTGATCGCAGGATTGGGCCAGGTTGGCGGCGCGTTGATGGCCTTCGGAAACCGTGTGGATGGATCCTTTATCCGTCTGACCCAGGGCAAGGAAGCGCCCAATACCGTAACGTGGGGCAAATATAACCGTAAGACTTTAATTCGTCTGCCTGTGGTCGCACGTGATGAAGAAGGCAAGGCGGTTTCACCTCCGACGGTCGAGTTCCGTCTCCCGGACGGCAGCGCGCACCCGCACCTGTTGCTGGCGGGAATCTCGCAGGGTATGATCTACGGCAAGGATGTGGAAAACCTGGATGCACTGCTGGAGAAGACCAAGTTCAACCCGGATGGCGCCGGTGTGGCGTCTGTGCCGCATACTATGCCTGAAGTAGCCAAAGCGCTCGAGGAAAATCGTGGTATCCTGGAAGCGGGAGCGGTGTTCCCCGCGAACGTGATCACACGGTTGATTGATACGCTGAAGTAGATTCTCTGACTCACAGGATAGTAGGATAATAGGATATCAAGGATGAAAAAGAATTGAGTTTACAGGCTGGACAGAATAAGAAGGATATTCAGGATAAAAACTGCGTAATGTAAAACACTGAATGAATGACGGAATAAATAATGGGTGGCCCTGTACGTTTCTGGCAAAGTGCATGGCCCGATTTGCCGGAAGTATAGGATAGTATTCTCGAAATGCTGACTACACTTGCTGGGCGTCGTCCTGTGATGCGGATGATGAGCAAGTCGGGAACTGCGGAGAGCCTGGGTGGCCCGACCCGCACGTAATGAAACCAGAATGATCGACGATGCAGGGATACGTTGACGTAACTGTGATCTACAGCAAAACCTGGAGCGCATCGGGACTGAATGAAAACAAGTGGACTAACCTATTTATTTGATTTAGAATAGACCCCGCCGGACAGCCGCCTTCGCAAGCTACGGCGTGCTTCAAGCCGGACGGGGCCAAAGACCAGAGTAATGTCGTCCGCTAAATGTCATCCCTGGCTTGTTCAATGTCGTCCGCTAAATATCATCCCCGGCTTGTTCAATGTCGTCCGCTAAATATCATCCCCGGCTTGTCCAATGTCACCCCCTCTGTCATCCCCGGCTTGAACGGGGATCTCGAGGATGAAAAGCAGTTGAAAAGTGCGAGTGTATTTCCACGCGAGGATAGAGCATGAAAAAGTGGAGCAAACTACTCATCAGCGCAGCAGGTCTTGAACTGATCTGGCTGGGATTGCTCCGCCCGCGACTTGTGAACTGGGGCTCCAGCACTGCCGAGCGTGACATGCGGTTGCCGGGCGATTATATCATCGGTGACAAGTTGCAATGGACACGTGCGGTCACCATTTTCCGTCCAGTCGAAGAAGTCTGGCCCTGGATTGCGCAGTGGGGCCGTGGCGGCGGGTATTACGTCTGGGATTACCTGATGAACGGCAACCGTCCTTCGGCAAACTACATTCTGGATCTTCCGGAGCCGGCCGCAGGCGAAAGTGGCTCCAAAATGGGGCGGATTGTGCAGGTTGAGCCGGGCCGCAGTATTGTCTGGCTGGCGGAAGGCTTGTATCCCTGTTTCGGGTCATCACTGGACGCCTGCACCGAGATGATTGTCGAGCCGGTTGGTCTTGGAGCGACACGGCTTACGCAGCGTATTCGCCTGGACTGGCATGGCTGGACAGGTATCCTGAAGGCGCATTTCATTGAACCTGCGGACGCCCTGCTGAACCGTAAGATATTGAAGCGGATCAAACAGCTTGCGGAGACCTGGGAGGCTCGTCAGGCTGAAGGCACAATAAACAACAATATCCTTGGCGGTCACCAGGCCCAGGATATCGCCTATGTATCTGCAAATACGGGTGAGACTCAGGAATAGTCAGCGGTTGACGTGTTTCTTGACATACCGTACCTTGACAGCGGTCAAGTTTCGGACACGATTGGGAGGGAGCAACCATGATGAAGCGTTTGATCATTGGCATTGTATTGACTGGTTTACTGGTTACCATGATGGGCTGTGCCGGTGGTGGGATGACTCGTGAAACGGAAGCGGGGTACATACCCAAGCATGTAACGGTGGGCGATATTTTCTCGTATAATCGTGAATCTTCCGTATCCCATGAAGACATTCAACGCCTGGCAACCCAGTTCGCGGAAGAGGCGTTTTATGATCAGGGGTTGCCCTATATCCCTGCCGATGAAATTGAAAATACACCGGCAGATCCGCGTGACTACATCGTCATGGAGATGTCCCTGACATTCCAGCAGGCCTATCGCCAGACGATTGGCGAGGGTGGGATTACGGTACGCTGCGAATATACATTGCGCCGTGGCTCGGATAACCTGATTTATGCGAGTGGCAGCGTAAATTCTTCGGACTGGCTGGTATCCAGCGGCGCATCCCTGGACAGTCAGACCGCGATTCAATATGCGTGTAATGCCGCAGCGAAAGAAGTAAAGGAGCTGATTGAACAGGACAAGCTGGCGCCAGCAGTAACGAATTAAGGCCGGTTAGACTGATTGGACAGTATTGCTCTTTCATCATGTACGTGACGCATGTCCACAGAGGTGATTGTCTCGCTACGGAGCCAAACCAGAAAGTGGAGACGGAAAGATGCATAAGTCGATATCGCTTGGTGTTACGATCATCGCAAATTCGGTTGTGTGGGGCGCTATTATTCTGGTATGCTCCCATGCGTTGAAAGGCACCGGAGGCTATGACCTGATTCAGAATTACCTTGGCGCGGGCGCTGGTGTGACAACAATGATCATTATGTTTGGCTTTGTCAGCCAGCAGAAGTTTTTTACCAAGAAAGCAGAACAGGACAAGAAAGAAGAAGATTCGTGATAGATGCGAGCCTTCACAGGTTCGTAAGGTGATAAACTCGGAGAACGGGATTCGTGGAACGGACATTGTGCATTATCAAGCCCGACGGGGTTGAGAACAAGCATGTGGGTGATATCCTGGCCCGCATTGAAAAAGAAGGTTTTACCATACTTGGGATGAAACGGGCGCGGTTGACCAAAGAAGTGGCGGAACATTTTTACGCCGTCCATTGTGAACGCCCCTTTTTCAATGACCTTGTCGCCTACATGACAAGCGGACCGGTTGTATTGGTTGGCCTGGAACGTGACAACGCTATTCAGCACTGGCGTACGGTTATCGGCGCTACCGACCCGGCCGAAGCAGTCGAGGGCACCATCCGTAAGGACTTTGGCGTCAATAAGGAAAAGAACACGGTACACGGCAGCGACTCTGTCGAAAACGGCATGATTGAAGTCGGAGTGTTCTTCTCGGAACAGGAATTGATCCAGCAGAGGTAGGTGGAACACCATCATGGCGGATAGAGAAGAAACCCTGAAAGATTTACTCGGCTCCGAGGGCATGCCCCAGGAAGAAGCCGATTCTATTGACCGGATTGCCGTGGTCGGCGCTGGCCAGATGGGCCTTGGCATTGCGCAGGCAGTTGCTTCCAAGGGTTTGGAAGTGATGCTGGTTGAACGTGATGACAATTCCCTGGAAGAACGTAAAGAACGCCTCAGCCAGAAGCTGGACGCTGAAATTGCCCGCTGGAGCATGACCGAATCCGATAAGCGCGCCATCCTGAGCCGCCTTACCTGGACCTCCGATCTGAGCCAGACCGGTGACTACCTGATCGTGATCGAAGCCGTCCCGGACACGATGGAAATCAAGAAGGCCCTGTTCGAACGTCTTGATGCCATCACCAGCCCGGGCACCATCCTCGTGACCAACACCTCCACCCTGTCCGTTACCGAGCTGGGTGAGGTTACCACACGTCCGGACCGGGTTATCGGCATGCACTTCCTGCATCCGGTTCCCAAGAAGCCGTTGGTCGAGGTCGTGCGTGGGATGAAGACCTCGGACTCCACGTTTAACATTGCGAAGTCCTTCGCGGAAGATGTCCGTAAGACTGTTGTCGAAGTCTATGAAACCCCCGGTTTCGTAACAACACGTGTGATTCTGCCCATGGTCAACGAAGCGATGTACGCCCTGATGGAGGGTGTCGCGACGGCAGAAGGCATCGACATCGCCATGCGTGACGGTTACGATTTCCACCAGGGCCCGCTGGAACTGGCGGACAACATGGGACTCGATGAAGTCTGGCAGTGGCTGGAACGCATGTTCCGTGAAACCGGCGACTTCAAGTTCCGTCCCTGCCCCCTGCTGCGCAAGATGGTCCGTGGTGGCCAGCTTGGTGTCAAGACAGGAGAAGGCTTCTTCAAGTACGACGAGAATGGCCGCAGGATGAAAGCAGACGAGTAATCGGCGAGAAATCGCTTCGTATAAAAGAACCGGCTCTTTTCTGGGCCGGTTTTTCTATGTAAAAAAGGTAAAGAAAGTAAAAAACGTAAAGAAAGTCTTATTTCCTGTTAGTCAATTGATTGCTTTATGTTTCACGCAAAGACGCAAAGGCGCAAAGAAAAAGCATCTTAAATCTTTATCCTTTCCATCCATACTATCTTGTATATCCTGTAAGTTCTTCCATAATCTTCATCCTTGCCATCCTATTATTCTACCATCCTGTGAGTCAATTATCGAAGCCGAAGGAGCGTGGGCTTTGATCCCGTGTCCAGGCATCGTATACAATTCCAGGCACATTCGGCAGTCCAATCCCGACAAATCCGGCCCAGTCTTCAAACCCGGTACGATAGGCCACACCGGCCGTAAAACGCACCGCCGCATCCATAAACGCATACCCGCCGAAATGCAGCGAACCACCGAGCGAGCTGATCCGGTCATCGTTCATCCAGGAGGACAGTGATCGTCCCCCGCCCCACCCGGTAGCTGTTTCTGCGAACAGTTCCACATCGATCCGTTCCAGGTACAGCAAGCCATGCCACAACCCACCGTCTGTAAACCACAGCGGTGAATACACAGACACCCCTGCCAGCGCCAATTTGCCCTGCTCCAACTGGTAGGACAGATCATCGCTGTAATATCCGCGTGGACGCACAAGCGCACGCGAATAATCAAGATCTCCGCTCTGCACCTGCATCGCTCCCGACAGGCTTATCACCAATCCATCCGCCGGTCCCGGGAAGTTGAACCGGCCCTGGGTTATAACGAGGTCGCCGTTTAACTTGCTGATGGGATCAAGAGATTGTTCGGCGCTGATGCGACCGTAATACAGGTGACGCGGCACCGGATCACGATTGGCGCCATAGGCGGCACGATAGCCCAGTCCGAGCTGTATACCGTGGTAACGCTCGCCTTTGAAGCCGTCAACCAAGCGATATTGCGTAAAGCGTTCACGTGTTATCCAGCCGACCGACACATTGGTTGTCCGACTCCACGGCCCCCCATCATGATAGAAAGGAATGTCAACCGCTGCGCCACCTTCCAGCCGGATCGGGTATGGCTGTGTAGGATAGACCCAGTAGGCATTGCTTGATGTATCCTGTACAGGATGATACAGGGTTGCATCGTCAGGATAGGCACGGATGAAGGCACTATAATCAGCGTAATAATCATGATAAACGCCAGACAGTAACATGTCGGGCTTTCCGGTACGCACCCCGGCCAGCGCCAATGCGGTCCATTCCATGAAACCGAGGGGGTCGCGTCCGTAGGTCGCCGCTCCGGCAAACACCTCATCACCATACAGTACCGTTCCCGCAGGCATCCAGAATCGTGGCAGCAGGTGATCCTTGACTTTATAGGGTACAAAAGCGCCGGTCGGAGCTTCCTGGAACAGGGTGTCCGCTTCGGAGAATACGACAGGATCAACCTTGTCGATGGTGAAGTGAACACGATTGTCGGCCATTTTCGATGAGTCTAGCACCACGAGCACAAAGCCGTCAGATGTGTAGTGTGAATAAGCAACCTGACGGTTATCCGGTGCAACGGCAGGTTCGACCGCACCGGTCAGCACACGCGTACGTCTGCGCGCTTCCCCCTTGACGATATCAATTTCAAACAGGTCCAGCATGCCATCTTTATCGGCTGATACCCAAAGTGTGTTGTCTGGAGAAAAAGCAGGGTCCCAGGTACACCTTGCGTTATCAATGGATATACGGAACAGTTTCCCGGTTTCCAGCATCCACAGGTAGACCTTTTCCCCTTCACCGAGATCAGCGACAAAAGCAAGGTGTTTCCCATTACTGCTCCAGGCCGGATGCGCCAGCAATCCAAGGCGGGTCGAGATGGCCTCCTCGATGTTTGTCGCCCTCAATGCACCGGAACTGTCAGGCACCAGGTCGGCCAGTTTCAGCGCCAGGCCACCATTATCCGTGGGGGCGACCCAGGCCAGCTTGTGTGCCTGCTTTGACCAGGCCGGCGACCAGCCGCGAACCGGGCCGGAATTTATTATGGGAATTGAACCTGTTTTTTTATCCACATATACCAGTTGAACTTCTTCTTTCTTCGAGGCTTTCTGATCACGTCTGCTCTCGGATGTGATATAACCTTCCGCATAAAGGGTCATACCGGGGTCTGGCGTATAACCAAGTTCCGGACCACAATCGAGCAGGCCGCCAATAGCGGCGTTGGTGCGTGCGATCCGTGTTGGACGGTCATAGGACAGCTCACGCGCCAGCAAATCTCCTTCAGGAGTCCAGAGCGCTCGCCGCCAGCCGGTCCGTTTCATCTCGAGCCGCGGTTCTCCGGTAACAAATCCCTTGTTCTCACGATCCAGCAACATGGAACGAATCGTTGCGCGGGTCACACCACGAAGACGTTCATACTGCTGCCCGGCCGACATACCGGCAAAGGTGCGCTTAAAAGCAATGCCAGCCAGACCAGGCCATTTTGCCTGTTCTCGCAGCCATTTGCTGAAATCACGCTTGCTGAAACGGTCTACCCACAACATGCTCAGCAATTCACCACCACCGACATACGCACGATTCGTGACAGGATTCACCCGACCCGGAACAGCCAACTGGTCCAACCGCCAGGTATCCCCGGAGATTGCCGGTGTTTCCCACAGCATATGGTAAAAACTTGAGTTCAGCCGACCACCACCGGAAACGCTTTCGGTTATGATTGCCTGCCCCTCCAGCGCCCAGTCCGGCTGCAACCCAACCGGAGCAATAACTTCGCCGAAAACCTTTCGAAGTGGTTTGGTAATCCCTGCGCTCATGGAAAACTGCATGGCATGAGTGAGCTCGTGGGCCAGCACACGGTCCAGGTAGAAACCATCCTGCGGACGAAGCTGTTTGCTCAGCGCCGGATGAACCGGTATCTCCACACGAACGGGGAAAATGGTAGCATGTGCGTAATTCACATCCCAATCAGGGTTCAGGATGATCTCGACTCGCGGCGGACGGAATTCATACCAGGTCTGCAACGTATCAAGGTGAACCTTGGCGCGTTGCATGGTATATACCGCCTGCTGTTCATAGCCTTCCGGAAAATGAACGGTAAGTCCGCCAAGCCGGTAACTTTTCCAGTCACGTTCCTGTGGATACAATCCAGCCGTGCATGAGAATGCTGCTACCAGTAAGACAAGTATTACCAGGATCAGTTTGTTTCGCGTAGTAATGGGAAACCTCGCCATGTAACCGTTTAAGCCGGTAAGCAATATAGTATAAAACACTTGAGGGAACAGCTCGATAGAGGGCAAATAGGGAACGATTGCACACGGGAATCATGCCCCAGGATTTCACTTTCAGGCCCCTTCCACGTGGCGCTACCGTGTCTCCAATCATTTTACAAAAATTGACCGGCTTTATTTCTTATCTAATAATTCCAGTTATTTTGTAATGTGGCAGATCAATCCACGAGAACCGTGACCCAATGCCCCAAAGGGAGGTTTGCATGAAAGCAACTGATTTCAACCTGTCAAAAGATTTGGAGTTCAGCCTCGAGACAGGGCAGACCATGTTCAAGGGTAGCCGACTGGTCATGTTCTCGACAGACGCTATCGGTTTGTTGCGACAGAATCTCATCGAAGAGCTGGGCCTGGAAAAAGCCCGTGAGTTTTTTCTACGCTTCGGCTATGAAAACGGTTTCACTGATTTCATGCAAATGAAAATCGGGTACAAGTTTGATTCTGAACTGGAATTACTTTCTTCCGGACCTGTTATTCATACCTGGGAAGGCATCGTGCGAGCAATCCCGAAAGAACTCGAATACGACCGTGAAACCGGGCATTTTCTGTTCACCGGTATCTGGAAGAATTCTTACGAAGCCGAGCAACACCTGATGCACAATAATGTCTCTGATGATGTCGTCTGCTGGTCATTAATGGGGTATGCGTCAGGTTGGTCAACCGGTTTCTTCGGGAAGCCCCTGCTTGCTATTGAGCCCCTTTGTATGGGTAAGGGCGATGACCATTGTGAATGGAAAATTCAACCTCCCGACAAGTGGGGAAATGAAGCAAACCCCTATATCAAGGCACTCAAAGGCTACTGGGAGGGCAACTGATATGGCGGAAAAACTGTTGAAATACTACAAGTTTGTCCTGGATCAAAAAGGACTGCAAGGCAAAATGCAGCTCGCCATGAAAACGGGGGTTCCCTCGGCAAAAGCAGCCCTGACTCCCGACAGCCCGGACATGCTGAAGAAGTTTGAAGTCGCTACCCAGCAAATCACAGGGAAAACACTCGAGTTGTGATTGAGAACCTTTCCATTGTACCTGTAACTGTTACCCGGCCACTCAAGTCCTGTCTCTTGCTCACATCTTCGTGTTTCTGCCACCCCAGAGGGGGTGGTATATTTTAGCGTAGGGTTGACGCTGTCTGTTTAGCGTCTACCCTACGAAAAAGATCAAACCTTATCTCAACCCTGGAAGGGTTGCATAACGTATAATTTACACCCAATTGGTTTGTATAGAATATAAAATGCGTTATTTCCTGTATTTATTGAACGTACTAATATGAATCGCGTATTATGCAACCCTTCCAGGGTTGATTATTCGTTAGAATACCTGACATAGTGTACAGGCCAAACAGACGGCCTGTACACTATGCTAAAATAGGGAATCCCGCCGGGATTCTAAAAATGCTATGTCCACAACTCTTTTACTGATACAGCTTTCAGAAGATGTGGGTAAGAGACAGCACTCAAGTCGCCGGGTTTTCTTGTGGCTCGATCCTCTCATGATTTTGTTTCTTTACCAAAGCGAAAAACGGCGCTGTAATAGCCATCCCCATTATCAACCGTCATACGGTCATGTAGCATATCAGTGAAAGATCAATCATATAGTTGGAATAAAGGACTATAGAAAAAGGGGACAGTTTTCTTTTCCTGGGGCAAGGCCTTCCCGCTGTGAGCATGGACTGGGAAAGGTGGCTGTACCCTTTTTCTTGAGATCAGGCAGGAATTACACGGAAAAGGGGACAGTTTCCTTTTCCAGGAACACTTCAGAAATATTCTGTATAAGCGCGAGGAAAAGGATCCCGTCCCCTTTTCCCGGCAATCTCCAAACCAGTGTTAACGAAAGGTAACTGTACCGGGTTTTTCGCTCACTGCTACAGGATGGTTCCACACAGGAAAATGCTGGGACAGCCACCTTTTCGCAACATGTTTCCCAGCAATTAACAGCTTTACACACAAGTAATATGTGGGTCGAGATCCTCGGATTATTCGCAAGCGAAAAGTGTGGCAGTCCCCATTTTCCATCAGCGAGACGCTTTTTTTTCTTTACCTAAGGATCGTGTTGGCCTTTTTTGCTTTGCTGTATTATTTTTAGCATTGATGCGATGATTTGCTTTGTGATCTTTGGAACTGATATCCGTGGATTGATCCAAATAAATCGATCCACCCGCTTGTAGCACGACTTCAGACGCGAACAGGAGGGCTTATGAAGAAGTGGCTGCTGATCTTTGTCGGCGGAGTATTGCTGTGTACTGTGGTTTTTGCTGGCCAGCCGGGGCCGGTATTTACCCCAACAGACACACCTGTAAACCTGCCGGTTCCTCTCCTTGGGGGACCATCAGGAGAATTGGATGAAGTGTTTACCGATTCTCTGTACTACTTCACTTATGTTGACCAACCGCTTCATTTTTCCCAGCTTACGGGCTACTATGCGGGGCAGCGGTTCCTGATCCCCGTTGATTTTGACCTTCAGGGTGTTCGCTTTTACGCTCTGGACGATGAAGTACCCTACGCCAGTTGCTGGGTCTATGCAAATGATCCGGACACAAACACCCCCAGTACATTGATCGCCCAGATCTGGGATGCAGAAGAACCCACTGATAACGATGATGGCTGGGTCGAATTGTCCCTGGATGAAGAAGATTTCATCTCGCTGGAACAAAGCGACGAAGTCTGGATTGTCGTCGGCCCGGTGCCGGGGGAGGATGGGGCTGGAGGCTGGTCCATCTGGCTGGATAATGACGGTCCGGTTCCCGGCGCACGAAGCAAAACCGCTACTTCAGACATGGCCCCGGATAACATGAGCTACACGGTTCCCTATGACTGGATGATGGTCGCCTGCGGTGAATTTACCGGTGACTATTTTGATTTTCGAGCCTTGTCGCTTTACAACGATATACAGAAATTCCATATCCTCGAAGGGGACACAGTCGAGCTCACTGGAAAGTTCTTCAACCGGGGCACCATCGAATCCCCTGACCCCACCGTCCTGTTTACCATAACAGATATCGACGATGATACCGTATTCAGTTGTGATATGGATATCGATCCGATAGAAGAGGGATCGGCCGATACCGTTACTGTTACCTGTTCTGACTTGTGGATATGCAACGAAACCGGGAAGTACATCGCTACCGCACGCATCTTCTCCGATGAGGATGAAATCCTCGCCGATGACAACGACACCAAATTGCTGCAGTGCGTTGTCACGATCTCGGATACCATGTCCTATTATGATGACGAGCTTGAAGTCAGTATCGGTTCTTCGGCCGGCACGGGATGGGGAGTCCCGTTTTACCCGGTAAGGTACCCGGCGCTGGTAGAAAATGTGGCCTGGTACGATGACGCCGACTCGGATTCAAGTATCCTGAGAATCTGGATCATGGATGAGGAGGGTAATTACGAGGAAGCCTGGTCCACAAATGAAGGATTGCTGGCTGGCTGGAACGAATTCGATCTTTCCTCTGAAGAGATGCCGGATGGTCTTGTTCTGGAGGAAGGAGAATTTGTCATCGCCGGGTTTGGCATTACCGCGGAAGGCCTGACCTGGCATCTGGATTCCAGTCCCCCGGTCTCTGCGGCCAATGCGGACATGCCTGTCGGCTGTTACCGTTTTATCGGGGACTCCCTGGCAGTAGCAACCTTTGGCAATTTCCCGGTTCGAGCCAGCTTCGGTAATGTCCCCCCAGCTCCTTTTGAACTGATCTATCCCGGCAATAATGAGACGGTTACCACAGAATCGTTTGAGTTTGCCTGGCACTCTACATACGACCCGGAAGGGCAGGACGTTTTCTACGACATCTATGTTGGCTGGAATCCGAACAATCTGGGCGATCCTTACGCTGCGGGCCTGACAGACACCACCATCATTTACAATGGCGCGGACGGCCAGAACCTGTATTGGAAAGTCCATGCTTACGAAGGTGACACAGACGGCACCTTCACGGAAATGTGGGCGTTCACAATCAACGTGAACCACCCGCCGGAAGCCTTCCAATTGCTGCAGCCGGACAACAATACGTTCTTCCCTTACGAAAATGTCCACGACGTCCTTCTTGACTGGGAAGATTCGGAAGACCCTGACCCGGAACATGACGTACTTTATTTGGCATCCCTGGTGGTAAACTGCACCGCAAAAGACACATCTGTCCAGGTCGATAGTGTGCAGTTGAGCCGGTTGACAGTGGATATTCCTGAACTTGCCGGCATCAACATGGCGCCGCCCTGGAACGATTCGGTATACGTGGAATGGAGGATCGCAGCCATAGCCGGTGGCGATACCGTTTACAGCGATGAAACGTGGAACTTTGTCCTGGAACCGGAACTTGCCGTACCGGAACAGAGCTTCTCCGGCATCCCGGAAGAATTCGGGCTGGCAGCGCTGTACCCCAACCCGTTCAATCCTTCCACAACAGTCGTGATTGCACTTGCAGAAACGGCTGAGCTGGAGGTAACCGTGTTTAATGTGATGGGACAGAAGGTGGCAACCCTGGCCAATGACCGTTACCAGGCAGGCTATCAGTCGCTGACGTTTGACGGTTCAACTCTGGCCAGCGGTGTGTATTTCATGCGGGTGAATGTACCCGGTAAACTGAATGAACTCAGGAAAGTCATGCTGCTCAAGTGATACCGAAGAAATACCATTTGCACAATTCGGCGGGCCAGTTTTCGGCCCGCCTTTTTTCAATGCCTCTCCATGTTAAAAAGTAACAGGCAGGACATCTTTGTTTTAATCCCGGAAGGATTCGAGAAGTCCAATAGCTGGTTCATACACAAAAGAATCAGTGATTTAGACCTGCGCCCCATTTGGGTATATTGGCAGAATAATGCGTTGTCAGAAAAGGCCGCTCCTGCCCGGCTGAAACGGAGCGAGGCGGAGAATTTTCCTTTCTTTCTTTATATTTTAAAGATGATACGTGTGTTGCGAGTTTTGAAAGGAACATCATGGATCAGATCAGGGATATAGAAGCGCTGACCGAACTTGGTTTTACCCAGTTGGAATCCGAGATTTATCTCACTTTGCTTGGGATGAAACCGCAGACAGGCTATGGTATCGCCAAGCGGATACATAAGCCCACGGCCAATGTTTACAAGGCATTGACCACATTGCACCAGAAGGGCGCGGTGCTGATGGAAGCGGACAGCGGCAAGCATGTCCGTGCCGTGCATCCGGATGAATTGCTGAAACAACTGGACCGCCGTTTTGCTGAAAACAGGCAACGGGTTGAAGATATTTTGCGCAATGCCGGCCGTCCCAAAGCGGATGACAACCTGTACCAGATCCAATCTGTTGATCAGCTGTATGAACGATGTGACAGGATGTTGCATTCTGCGGAAATGGCGGTTTTGGCGGATATATATCCTGCGCCCTATCAACGTCTGCTGCCACGATTCCAGGAATTGGTGGACCGTGGCCTGACCCTGTGCCTGCATGTATATGAACCGGTCACCATCAAAGCCACGTTTGTCGCGCAGGCTCGCAAAGAAAGAATCATCAGCGGCTGGCCCAGGCAATGGCTGCGAATGACGGTTGATGGCAAGCAGGGGATCATTGCCCTGTTAACCGAAGATGGCCAGGGAATTCACCAGGCCTTCTGGTCAGAAAGCCCGGTAGTTGCTTATTCGGAACAATACAGCCTGGGCTCGGATATCCTGCTTACCCTGCTTCAACGTGAACTGGACAACGGAAACCTGGATGAGCTGGAGAAAATACATTCGCGGTGGACATCTCATTTCAGCAGCAGATCTGCGCCCGGGAAACAATATTTCGAGTCGTTTTTCGGCTGGAAAAACCGCGAGGATCACGACAGCGAATTGAGAAGCTGACCTGAATCCACATAGGATATATTTCAGGAAAGCGAAGGATTCTTAGTGGACCGGTCCACTAGTCTTCGCTTTCCTTTGCTTCCGCCGCGACCTGGTCCTCGGCAAGGGAGAAGTGCATTTGACGAATGCGCCAGTGTCCGTCCAGTTTCTCCAGCACACCGGTCCAACGGCAATCTTCCCACCCGATCTCTCTGCCGTCCCATTCCCCGTAATCATCCAGGATACAGGCAAACCAGGCGACAGTCCCGCTCCGGGAGAGCGTGATGCGCAAATCCTGTATATCGGTTCGTGTGGCGACAAAACGATCGTCCATGAACACTTCGTCAACATTTTCAGCAAACTGGTCAAAACCGTTCACGGTGCTGCGGCTGTCCGTCTGGAAAAAGAAGAGGGTGGAATCCTGTGTCATTGATCCGAAGAGGGCATCTTTATCCTTGGTCAATGCCCATTCAATGCTGGCGCGTATCTGCTTTTCGACAGCTTTCTTCTCGGCGGCTTCGTCAATCGGAACAGGCTGGCAGGCAATCAACACAACCCCAAACAGCAGAAACAAAAGAAGCACATACTTTGACATGGAAAATCCCTCCCCTCGACATCCGGCCCAATGGATATGGATAGGAGAATGTACAACAACTATTCAATAAACCGAAGTGCAGGCTATCATCTTGTTCAATTGTTTAAGGGTATCACAACGGCCCGGTGAAATACGTATCAATCGTTTCCAGTCTCCTTTCGCCGGTCCAGACTTCGATTTTCACCCGGTTCTTACCGCGTTTCAGCGCACTTTCCGGGATCAGGATGATCATGGCCCCCTCAAACACCCCACCGCTTTCAAGATCCTGATGCTGGCCAACCATCTGCAATTCACCGCTTGACGGTTCAACCAGCTTAAATTCCAGCGGCATGGCCTGATCAGTTTTATTGATCACCTTGATCGTGTACAGGTTTCGAATCCGTCCATCCGGCGCTTCCGTGTACGTCATTCCCGGCGCACGAAGGATGGTGGTTTCCGTGATGGTTCGCGTAGTCATCATAAATACCAGAAACCCAAGCAGACCGGTCAGAACTACGCTGTACAGGATCATGCGTGGAGTAAACCGGAGTTTCTGCCCGTTTTCGATCCCGTTCAAGCTGGCGTAACGCACCAGGCCACGTGGACGCTTCAACTTGTCCATCACACCGTTGCAGGCATCCATGCAGGCGGTACAGTTAATGCATTCTAGCTGGCTGCCGTTACGAATATCAATCCCGGTCGGGCAGACTTGTACACATAGTTCATCTTCAACACAGTCACCTGCTCGATCCATCGTTTTTGCGTGCTTCAGCGTCGAGCGCGGTTCGCCACGTTTCCAGTCATACGCCACCTGAATCGAGTTTTCATCCAGTAACACTCCCTGCAAACGTCCGTACGGGCAGATCAGGATGCAGGCATTTTCACGAAACGATGCGAAGATGAACCAGAAGAACCCGGCAAACAGCATAACACCAGTGAAAGCGCCGGAATGCGCGGCAAAACCATCCTGCAGGTATTGCAGCATGGTTTCCGACCCGATCAGGTAGGCCATGAAGGTGAGGCTGACCAGCAGGGCAAGGCTGTAAAACACGATCTGTTTGAACAGCTTGATCACTATTTTTCTTGGTGTCCAGGGCGCTTTAGCCAGGGCAATCCGCTTCTTCGGCGGCCCTTCGATCAACCGCTCAATCCTTCGGAACATCCATTCCAGCCAGATGGTTTGTGGACATGCCCACCCGCACCAGAGACGACCAAAGGCAACCGTAAACAGGATCGCACCAACAGCAAAGGTGATAATCCCAACCAGGATGATAAACAGATCCTGCGGCCAGAATGTGATGCCGAACAGTACAAATTCACGTTGCAGGATATTCACCAGCAGCAGCGGCTTTCCGCCAACACGAATGTAAGGACCAACAAAGAACAGTGAGATCAAAGCAATCGCCATGATCATGCGCAGAGTGGTGAATTTGCCCTTGGGGAAACGTGGATGCAGCAACCGTCGTCGGCCGGTACCGTCGTAATGGCTCAAATGGTCACGGTAACTGGTGTCCTGGATGTGGTCGTCTGCCATATCGAATATTGCTACTTGTGGATAAAGGAATCCTGTTTTTCGGGAATGCATTATTGTAGGTTGTTTGGGCGGGCCTTCAGCAGGTTAAGTCGAAAGAAATTCTTGACTCCGGAGCGGTTGAAGAACCGACCAATGCAGTCAGACAATGGAAACTCGGAACACTAATATTCGCGTGGCCCGACTGCTTGCTGTCGGGAAGCGTTCATAAGCCGCTATTCTTCAATGATCAAATCGCTACTAGTGGACCATTGGCCTGACCGCAAGAACAAGCTGAAGGATTAACCTCTTGATATAAATAAGAATAAACCCCGCCAGCAAGCTGGACGGGGCCAATAGAATATCTATCTTTTCTCTGAGTTCAGGTTTGATCAACCGGATTCGGTGATCAATCCATATCGACATCCATGTTGTCCATATCCATTCCGCCGCCGTTATCCTGCTGCATCCGTTGCCGCTTGCGGTTGTTGCTCTTATCCTGGTTGAAGCGGTAGGTCAGGGATGCCTGCCAGACACGTCCACGACGCTGGAAGGTCGAATGCGTGTAGAAGGTATCCGTCCACACTTCCATTTCGTGTTTACGGGTCGCGAAAATGTCGCGCACACCCAGGGTCAGGGTGCCGTCGCCGTCCCAGAGGGTATGGCTGTATCCGGCATCCATCATGATGTGGCCTTCAAACCGTCCCTGGAAGGTCTCATGCGCGCCACGATAGCCGCCTCTGAGTTGAACCTGGTCCTTCTTCGTGAACATGACTCTCGCCACCCCTCGGCCCATCCACATAAAATCTTCCGCCTCATAATCCTGCCCAAGGAAATGTCCTTCAGAGTACATCTGGAACACATTGGCACTCAGTTGCAGGTTGAGCCAACGGGTAATGCTGCCGGCCAGAATCCATTCTACGCCATACTCATCACGTGTTCCGATATTATACGGCTTGGAGTATACCACGCTGTCGACAGCCGTTTCGAACCACTGGATCACACCATCAGCATGACGATAAAACAGGGCCGTGCTCATGGACCCACGATCGTTATGGTAAAGATGCCCGATCTCGTATGAATCAGAATACTCCGGGTCCAGGTTCGGGTTGCCCTGGCGCACGTTACGTGAGTCGGAGAAGTTACGGAAGGGCACCAGATCCCAGGAACGAGGACGACGCAGACGACGAGTATAACTTAACTGCAGTGCATTCACCGGGGTAAAATCATAGGACAGGTGAATGGACGGGAATACATCCGCGTAATCACGCTTGTTCACTTCGTTTGTCTTGGTAAAGTCCGTCTTGATCTGGGAAAGTTCGCCACGTAGTCCCAATTGATAAGACAAGTCATAGATTTTATTGGTGTACGTTGCATAAGCCGCATGGATGTTTTCATCGTAGATGAGCTGGTTGGACACATCGAGAATACCGTTGGCTTCATCCGTGACTGTGTACTCGTGGTCCAGTTCACGCATGTTGCTCTTGAGACCAGCTTCGAATTTACCATCCTGAGAAAACGGATTCACATAATCGACCTGCACCATGTGGCGGTCTTCCTGTTCCAGGTTATCAACATATTGATATGCCGGAATGTTATCCGCTCCACCAAACAGGTACAGTTCCGTAACATTGGAAATCTCTTCATCGGTGCCGGTTTCGTACTGGTAATCCGCTGTCAGTTCATGACCGTTGGTATTGAACTGGTACCGATACCCGACATTGCCTTCGTACCAGCGCCGGGTTCCATCTTCAGGGTCCGTGCGCTTGATATGAGTCAGTAAATCGCCGTTGGCGTCGTAGTACTTGTACTCCAGCTCGCCTTCACTGTCATTCTCGCCGTATTTGTTGAAACCGGATACGGTCAGCGACTGCTTATCCGTCATGAAATATTCAAAGCCCAGCCGGAAGTTGTTACTCCAGCCGCTACGATCACGATCCCCGTTTTCTTCAAGAATCGCATAGGGATTCGGGTTATAATACTCGCGGTACAGCTCTCTTTCGCCCTGATGTGAACGATAATCGGCGCCTTCATTCACAAACAGGTTGAACTTGCCGATCCGGTAATTCAGGTTAAATGAGCCGCCATAGGTTTCAGGGAATCCGCCCTGCACCGTAACGCCGCCATTGACACCCTTACTCTTCTCTTTTTTCATCACAATGTTGATGATACCGGCGTTGCCCTCAGCGTCAAAACGTGCCGAGGGATTGGTCATCACTTCCACACGTTCGATCATGTGAGCCGGCAACTGCTGCAAGGCTTCGGCCGGGTTGAGCCCGATACGGGATGATGGCTTGCCATCGATCATAATCCGCACATTCTCGTTGCCTCGCAGGCTTACCGTGCCTTCAAGATCCACATCGACAGAGGGGATTGTCTCCAGGACGTCGGACGCTGTGCCACCCGTGTTGAAATCATTCTGATCCACACGGTACACTTTTCGGTCCGCCTGCAACAGGACATCGTTATACTTGGCCGTAACAGCGACTTCTGGCAGTTCCATGGTTGAAGGCGACATTTCGACCTGCCCGAGGCGATAGGCCGGCTTATCTGCTGACAGAACGATGTTGTTAAAAGTCAGGGTCTCATATCCCAGAACACGAATCTGCACGGCATAAGCGCCATACCCCAGGCTGGGAATCCGAAAACGACCATCTTCATCCGAGGCGGTTCCGCCAACTTCATTGGTCGTACCATCTTCAAAGACAAGAACATTGGCATTGGGCAGCGCCATGCCGGACTCGGCATCTACCAGGCGGCCCATGATTCCTGATCCCGGTCCACGCTGGGCCAGGCTAAGTGATGTTACTACCCCAAGAAGAAGTACAATCAAAGAAGAACGTGCTATCCAGCGCATTTCAACTTCCGTTGTTTGTTTATGTTCAATGTGAATCTTGGACGCTCGAATTTCCGACACGCTTAACCGAATCTCCGGGTTCCCTGCATTGCTGAGTCGGGAAGTCGAATATAGTAAATTCATCTCTTCGGAAAACCTGTAATTATGCGCTGTTGTTCCTTTGTGAGCCCCTTTCGAAACCGTATCTTGTCTGTGGACCTGTTTCAATATCGGTTTGCATTTCACGTCTGGTCACACGCGTGAAAACCATACGCGCAAGACCTGACGGAACTTGTCAATGTTGGCCATGATGTTTAAAACGTGCAAAATTACTTGACAGTGCCAGTTATGTCAGGTCTTGGTGCGCGAAGTGGATTGTGACCTGACATAAAAGCCGTTTTGGAACACTGAGACTCTCTGCTTCACCAACCATGCGAGGGGCTATGGCGGCAGCGAAAAATGCGGAAAAACGCGTTCCGATTCTGACCGGAATCGGTGGTAGCATCATCATCACCATCATGATCATGCTCTTGAGTCGCGTTGGTTTGCTCTATGAACTTGAGCTGAAGACCTACGATTCACGTTTTCTCTGGCGTGGTCCGATCCCGGTCGATTCAAGCCAGGTGGTGATTGTCGCTGTTGACGATGAATCCTTCCTGACCCTGCCGGACCGTTGGCCATTCCCACGCTACTATTTCGCGCACATGCTGGAAAACCTGTTCCGTGCCGGCGCACGTATGGTGATCTTCGATATCGAGTTCACGGAACCCATGAACCCTGAACAGGATTCTCTGCTGGCAGCAGTAACAGGGAAATATGCAGACCGGGTTATTCATGCAGGAAAGATCGCTTTTATCCGCAAGCGAAATGTTGAGGGGCTCATCACCCAGGCCCACCGTCCCATTGATCAGATAGAAGCTACCGGGTCGCATATCGGCATTGTAAATGAAATTAAGGACCGTGATGGTTTCACTCGACGCTACAAGCTTTTCGAGGAACACGGTGACCTGATGTACCTGCCGCTGTCCATGAAAGCGTTGCAGGTTATCAACGAAATGGCCGACACCAGCATTTTTAACCTGTCCAATCCGCACAAAACCCTGTTCGGGCCGTATAAAATCCCCATGATGACTACCACTACGTTCCTGATCAACTTCTATGGTCCGGCCGGTCATTTCCCGACCTATTCCCTGGCATCGGTGCTGGATGATTCTACCTTCAAGCTGAAGGAAGACGACACCAATTACATGGACATGTACCTGGCCATGTCCGATGACATGATCGACCAGAAGCTGAACGAGACCTACAGCGCCCCGGAATACCAGGCGATGGACCCCACTGTGCTGGAAATGATAAAGTCCACGGCACGTGAGGCGTTACGCGGGGTGCGTGAAAACAGCCCCTTCCGTAACAAGGTTGTCTTCATCGGCGCTTCTGCCGCAGAGCTGCAGGATAACAAGAATACGCCGTTCTATTCCTACGCTCCTCCGGGTGAATCAAGCTGGAATCAGCAGACGCCGGGGGTTGAAGTCCACGCTAACGCCTTCCAGACCATCGTGGATCAGAATTTTATCGTCAACGCCGATGAAATTCTGGAATGGTTGCTCGTTTTTATCTTGGCGCTGGCTGTCTTTTTCATCAATAACTACACCCGTATCCTTCCCGGTTCCATGATGACCATGGGCATGTTGCTCGGTGTTATTGTCGGCATCTATTACATCTTCATCGCCGAACAAATCTGGGTAGCCCTGGTTGCGCCTGTACTTGTTATCGGTTTCATGTATCTGTTCACAACCGCGTATCGCATTATTACGGCCCAGAAAGAAAAGGCCATGATCAAGGGCATGTTCTCGCAATATGTCCCGCAAAAGGTTGTAGCATCCCTGATTGACAACCCCGACATGTTGAAGCTCGGTGGTGAACGTCGCCGCATGACCGCCCTGTTCACGGACGTCGCCGGATTCACCAGCGTATCGGAAAAACTGACACCGGAAGAGCTGGTGCATCTGCTGAACGAGTATTTGTCCGAGATGAGTCGTATCATCCTCGAAAATGAGGGTATCATCGACAAGTACGAAGGCGACCTGATCATGGCCGAATGGGGAGCGCCGGTTTATTTTGAGGATCATGCCGCCTGGGGATGCCGTGCCGCCCTGCGCATGCAGAAACGACTGGTCGAACTGCGTGAAGTCTGGAAAGAAAAAGGTGAACCTGTCCTGTACAGTCGTGTCGGGGTGAATACCGGCGATATGATTGTCGGGAACATGGGCTGCCTTGAGGTGTTCGATTATACGGTCATGGGCGATGCGGTCAACCTGGCCAGCCGTCTCGAAGGCGCCAACAAGGGCTATGGCTCTACCATCATGATCGGACCGGAAACCTACGAAGATATTAAGGATAAGGGGTTTGTCACACGTATGCTCGATGATATCCGTGTCAAGGGCAAGGAAACCGGGGTGCGTGTTTACGAACTGATCGCTGAAGACGAGAGCGAAGTTTCCGCAGAGAAAAAACAGGTGATCGAGCTGTATCTTAAAGGGCTTGAATTGTATCGTGACATGCAGTTCACCGATGCGAAGCAGAAGTTCGAGGCAGCGCTGGAGATCGATCCTGATGACGGTCCCAGCAAGACGTACCTGGGACGCTGTGAACAGTACGTCATCGATCCACCGGAACCCGACTGGGATCGTATCTTCACCTTCACAGAGAAGTAAACTGGGGTGATTCACAAGATATACAAGATTGATAACAATAAACAGGATTTTTTCTTAACAGGATAATAGGATATTAGGATGTCAAGGATGAATAAATGATTAATTTTAAGGCAAAAGAGAAGTGTATCGCTATCAATAATAGCATATAGAATAATAATCTTTTCATTAAAAAAATGCAGTATGTTTTTTATCCTTAATATCCTTGCATCCTATCATCCTGTGAGTCGGTTATCCTGTTAATCCTTGAGCATCCTGTATATCTTGTGAATCATGTACAAAGAGCGAAGAGAAGATGGGTAGACATAAAAAGTCCAAGTTTCAACGGCGGCTCGAGTACGGTCTCGCGTCCGGTGTCGCCGGGTTTTTCCGCCTTTTACCTCACCGCACCGCGCTGAAAGTCGGCGCCGGGATCGGCCTGTTTTTCCATGACGTCATTGGCATCCGTAAAAAGGTCGCACGCGAAAACGTAGCCCGCGCCTTCCCGGACAAGGACGCCGCCTGGGTCGCGAAAACCGTGCGCGGCACCTACCGCACCATGGGCATGACACTCGCCGCCACCAGCCGTATCCCCGCGATTGTCGGCGAGGAGATGGAGAAATGGGTGAAGGTGGACGGCATCGAATACCTCGACCAGATCCGCGCCAACGGCAAGGGCTCGCTGGTCGCGACCATCCATTTCGGCCTGTGGGAACTGAACGGCGCCTGGTCGGCCAACCGTGGCCTGGACACTACCTATGTCGTGGCCGAGCAATCCAACCCCATGATCGAAGACCTGATCGACGCCCACCGTAAGGCCGCCGGGGTGCATATCGTGAAACGTCAGGAAGCCATGCGTGGCATCATCAAGGCCCTGCGCAACAACAACCTGATCGCCATGATGATTGACCAGAGCGGCGGCGATGGCGGGGAGTTTGTGCCCTGGTTCGGCATTCCGGCTTCGACGTTTCGTGGGATTGCCGTCTTCGCCATCAAGACCGGCTCACCGGTGCTGATGCTGACCGGACGCCATATCGACGGTGTTCAGCATGTGACTATCCGGCCCGTGGACTGGAAACAGACCGGCGACAAGGAACGTGACACGGTCGCCCTGCTCTACGAACTGAACCAGCGCGCCGAAACGGCCATCCGTGAAGCGCCCGAACAATACCTCTGGCTGCACAAACGCTGGAAACACCACCCCCCGGAAGGATACAAGTGGGTGGAACCGGAATAGAATGATTCATGCCTGAGTTCCGAGGAAAACTTCCTTCAATGTCATCCCCGGCTTGAACGGGGATCTCGAGGACACGCAAAAAATTATGCCCATATCATATAATCGCTAATATTTCATTGAAAACTGACTTGAATTTCTTTACCTTTGTATGATAATATATACGGGGGAAGCATGTCATTAGGACAGATCTTTACGATAAAAATTGTTGCGAATGATTTTGGCCCCACTGCCAATCTTCTAGCATTAAACTGTTCCCAAAGTTGTCAACCTTCACAGGAAGATGCTAAAAATAAAGTAAAACATACCACACCTCCCTGGTGTGAATACATCCAAAACCCAGAGACGCTTAACGCTGCTTATATCGATTGGCGATACCGGATCACAGATGAACTAATCGGGCATCATGATCAATTCGGTGAAGCAATCAACTGGGCGAAAAGTGGTCCGGATGGACCTGCACTACGTTTTATCACAGGAAATGGCGGAGTAGGGAAAAGCCGATTGGCTGCTGAAGTTGCTGAACGGTTAGGTGGTGAGGAGGGATGGGAAACCTATTTTATTGGGTTCAGCGGCCCCTCAATCCATGCATTGGGAACTGAAGGCACCTTGCTGGTCATTGACTACCCGGAAGAAAATCTGGCTGTTATTGAAGTATTTCTACGCAGTTTGAGCGATCTACAAGCAAAAGAAACCGGACGACTTCGTATTCTGATGCTATCCCGCAGGGAACAAGGGAAATGGGAAAATTTGCTTGAAGAGTGCAAGTTTAGGGCAGCTCACCCAAAAGCAATTCACCTCGATATTCTTTCTGAAGAAGCAGCCTACAAATTGTTCAAAGCGGTTCAGAAAAAAACGGGGGAGACTTCGAAGAAGAAGAAGATTCCGGAAATCAGCAAAGAGGATTTTGGCAAATGGCTAAGTCTTTCACGAAGTGAAAACCAGCGTGCCCTGTTTGTCCTTTCAGCAGCCGTATTCAGTGTGTTTCATCCAGATGCCGCATTGCCGGGATATTCCGGCGTTGATATTGTCAAAACCATTGCTGTCAAAGAGTTTGCCCGTTTAAAGTTACTTGCAAAAGAACAGAAACTAAAGGATCGATTGGTATTCCCACGCCTGGTAGCCATTGCAACACTGGCAAACAGGTTGTCTATTCAGCGGATCATGGAGTTGATTGACAGAAAAGAACTATACCTGGAAATGAGCAGCGCAGAAGTTGGCATAGAAGGAAAACTTAATGCTTCCGGCCTGCTGAGAGAGGGTGTTCTGGAACCCATGAAACCCGATATCATCGGAGCCGTGTTTGTGTTGAACACGCTTAATGAAAGCCGTGCTTCTGCGCCGGAGTTGATGTGGGCTGGACTGGAACTCGATGTTGAAAGTGGCCTGGAACGACTTGGCCGTCTCTGTCATGACATCGAGTACACTCTTGGCGTACATGGACAAAAACTCGGGGAATGGTTGAAAGAGGCGGTGGACGGTAAACCGGAACGGTGTAATCAACTTAGATCTTCATTGGAAGAGGTTTCTCTACCGCTGGGGTTGCTGGAAACTGCTGTGTGTGTGTGGCGAACATTATTAAGTCAAGCGAAGAATGATGAAGAAAAGGCTTATTTATTTACTTTTTTGTCAATCCACGAATCGGGTCTTGGGCAAACTGAAACGGCTCTGGAAGCGATACAGGAAGCGGTTGAGCACTATCGCAAGCTGGCAGAAGCCAATCCCGCCCGTTTCCTGCCCGACCTGGCCAGTAGCCTGAACAACCTGTCACTTAGATTATCTGACGTGGGCGACACAGAGGGTGCCTTGAACGCGATACAGGAAGCGGTCGAGCACTATCGGAAACTGGCAGAAGCCAATCCCGCCCGTTTCCTGCCCGACCTGGCCACGAGCCTGAACAACCTATCACTTCGATTATCTGACGTGGGCGACACAGAGGGTGCGTTAAACGCGATACAGGAAGCGGTTGAGCACTATCGCAAGCTGGCAGAAGCCAATCCCGCCCGGTTCCTGCCCAACCTGGCCATGAGCCTGAACAACCTGTCTTCCTGTTTAACTGACGTGGGCGACACGGAGGGTGCGTTGACCGCGATACAGGAAGCGGTCGAGCACTATCGGAAACTGGCAGAAGCCAATCCCGCCCGGTTCCTGCCCGACCTGTCCAGGAGCCATGGTCCACTTGGAATTGCACTCAGACAACAAGGAAAGATGGAAGATGCGCTCGAAGCGTTTGAGTCTGGTGCAGCAACTATTAAACCTTTCGCCGAAAAGTATCCCGGAAGTCCTCATAATCGTTTATATCAACAATTTCTGCGCGAGATCGAGCGCACCAAGGAGATGATGGGGTAGGAAATGAACAACCGGAATCAACAGAAGCCAGAAACTGCCGCGTTGCTGAAAATTCTTGAATTGGGCAACAGTCAGGTTCAGGAAGAAAAGACCGAACCCGCTCGTGTTGTGTTTGACCGTATTCTGAAGCGGAGGAAGGAAGACAAAACAAATTGAACTGGACTTTGCGCGTATGTCCTCGAGATACGCCCCGGCGCACAAGTCCCCGCCTTCCAGACTGTATCAGAATAGAAAACACTCTACCCCCTGATCACTTCTCCCTTATCGCCCTCACTACACTGATGCCCAGCCCAACGACCGTAGCGATACCCGCGACAAGGGCGACGGTGGTCAGGGTGTCGGTTTCGAGCGTGTCGATTTTGCCGAGCGTGAACAGGACCACCATGTAGAAGCTGAAGTAGCCGAGGAAGAGCAGGCCCTCGATACGGTTGATCCTGCGTCCGGTGAAGGCGATGGGCAGCAGCAGGATCGAAGCGGCCAGCATGACCGGGAAATCGAGATGCAGCATGGATTTTTCTACCGGGATACCGTGCGGCGAGACCACTCCGGCCACAGCGATGACGGCGAGGATGTTGAACATGTTGGACCCGACGATATTGGCGACGGCGAGATCACGGTTCCCCTTGGTCGCCGCCACAATCGAGGTCGCCAGCTCGGGCAGCGAAGTCCCCATCGCGATCAGGGTCAGCCCGATGACACGTTCGCTCAGACCAATCGCTTTCGCGATAGTAACCGAGTTATCCACCAGCGTATCACCGCCATAAATCAACGCCGCCAACCCCACAACCACGCCAAGAATTGCCAATAGCATACCCTTCAGGGAACGTCCGGATGGTGCAGATGTGTCTGCAAGTTCGGCGGGGGCGTTGTCCTTGCGTGACTGTACGATCAGCCAGACGGTCCAGGTGATGACCAGCGCGAAAAGCAGCCCCGCTTCCCAACGGGCCAGGGAGCCGTTGAGCGCCATGACATACAGCAGAACAGAACTGCCGATCATCAGCGGGATATCGAAACGGATCATACGGTAGGCGACAGTCAACGGGACTATGGTTGCAGAAATGCCGAGAATGAACAGGATATTGAAGATGTTGCTGCCGACATTGGTGCCCATGGTGATATCGGGTGTGCCTTTCAAAGCTGCCTGTATGCTCACCGCCAGCTCCGGGGCGCTGGTGCCGAAGGCGACTACGGTCAGCCCGATCACGACTTGCGATAAGCCAAGCAAGGCCGCCAGCTTCGATGCGCCACGCACCAACAGCTCGGCCCCGGCAATCAACAACACCAACCCAAACACCACCCCGAAAATCGCACTGCCCATACACTCTTATCCTGTCTGCAGATTTTCACCTGCGATTTAACTTGTACGTCAACTTCTGATGAAACCCGACAGCAAGCAGTCGGGCCACACTACTCAAACACCACCCCAAAAATCGCACTGCCCATGTTCTTTACCCCTCAAACAATCCATCTCGACAACACGCCGGTGCATCTCGGCTGACACCCGACAGCAAGCAGTCGGGCCAAACGGCTAATCATACCACAGCAAAGCAAAGGTAGTAGAGTCGTATCCCGCGTTTTTATAAACCAAAGATACTGCCAAAATCAGCCAGAGATATCGTACATTACCTCCCACACGGAACCATCCCGGAGGAGTGCATGCGTCAAGTCATGAAGAAGATTCAGACCTATATATTCCGCGGCCTGCTGGCGATTACACCGCTCGGCCTGACCGCGTTTGTGCTCTACTTCATGTACAAGCAGATCGATCAGCGGATTGTCCTGTTTATCGACAAACTGACCGGATTCTCCTTTCCCGGCATGGGTATCCTGCTGCTGATTGTCCTGTTGTTGTTCCTCGGCTGGTTTGCAAGCCGTACCATCGGACGTCAGATTATCGCCATGGTTGACCGGATTTCCAATAAAATTCCGATGATCCGTACTGTCTACAACCTTGGCAAACAACTATCCTCCACCCTTTCCCTGCCCTCGCACCAGGTGTTCGAACGTGCGGTGCTGATCGAATACCTGAAACCGGGCATGTGGGCGATCGGGTTTGTCACCGGAACCGTGAAAGATCGTACTACCGGTAACACCCTGCTGAAAGTGTATATCCCATTGCCCCCGAATCCCGCTACGGGGAATCTCGTACTGGCACGTGAAGAACAGGTACGTGATCCGGGCTGGTCGGTGAGCGAAGCTCTAAAATGTGTACTGTCCGGCGGGATTCTTGGCCCGGCAACGATTGACCCGTCTGCACCTGTTGCCGGGGAAGAGTAGAATTGTGTCCAGATTGAAAAGTACGTTACGAAAAACAAACGCCGAACCCTGCCCCGGCTCGACGCTTGCTTAGGATGGATGAAGCAGTATTATTTTACTGTTGTTCCTGTTTGCTTTGCCCCTGTTTGCAAGCAAACAGGGACACAATTATAAATTCTATCTCAGATGATAGGTTATCAATCGCGTGTCTGCGTACTGTAGATAACAAACACCGAATCCTGCGCTTTTGTTTCGGAGGGTTGACGCATCCCCTGCTGTTCCGCGCGAATTTGCTTGATCTTCATCATATGGTCATGAATCGCTGCTACTGTCATCGGGTTGATGTATTCCGTGCCACGTGACACTGCGAAATGCAGATGCGGTCCGGTGGATTTGCCAGTGCTGCCCACATACCCGATCACATCACCCGGGTTCACCTGCTGGTTCAGTTCCACGTTGAAGCCCTGAAGATGAGTATAGTGAGTCATGTAGTCACCTTCATGCAGGATGACGACAAAGTTCCCGCGTCCCTCATCCTCGGTTTTTACCTTGATCACTTTACCTGCGCCAGCCGCCAGGACCGGGGTTCCCGCTTCGGCAGGAAGATCAATGGCCTTGTGAAACACTGCTTCACCGGTAAAAGGATCTTTGCAGGGGCCATACCCAAGGGAAATCCGTTGATCAAGGTCTTTCTTCAAAGGGAAATGAGTGATACAGGCAATGCTTTCATCCACATTGGGCACAACCAACACTTCCTCCGGAACCTTGCCTTCTTTGTCGCCATCCGGCGCGGCCAGAACCGGTTTTTCCAGTAAAGGCAATCCGATAATCAAAGCGCCTGTGATCACAACACTTATCCCGAATACGATTGCAGTCGTATGTGTCCATGTTCGCATGGGTGTCCTCCCAAACCTCAGTGTACGGTGTATCCGGCTCAAAACTTCACTCCTGGTAAACAAGCCCGGCGCGAAATCCGGCCTGCCGCCACAAGGACGCACACGTGCGTACGACAACAGCGTCTTGGCGTAGGCTACCGGATCAGCTCCGGACTGCAAGACAAACTCATCGCAGGCATATTCCGCCTGGGTACCCAACCACCTGCGAAAGAGATGAAAGAAGGGATTGAAGAAGAGAAACGGGCGTACCCAGCCAAGCAACATGAACACCCGCGCATCATTACGGCAGATATGGCCCAGCTCATGCAACGCTACAGTGGCCAGCTTATCCGGATCTGCCTGGTCAACTACATTCGCGGGCAGCAACACCCTCGCCTGACGCCACCCCACCGCCATCGGGACAGTAACATTCGAATGAGACAGGATGGGGATAACACGCCTCAAACCAAGCTGATCACGCGCTGCATCGAAAACCTGCATGACCTGTTCAGAGGATACCGTTCGAGCCCGCCTGATCCAACGATGTACTTTCAGCCAATTGTACAGGGTTTGCATCAGCATCAGCGTAACCCCGAAAGCGTATAAGGCCAGGATTACCAGCCATGTGGATTCGCGTTTGTACCAGGCACGACCGGTACCGGACGATGGGATAATCCTGACATCCGCGACATGTTCCATCGTATCCAGCGAATAAAGCCGCTGTACCGGCGCCGTATCGGCATTGTCCGCCTGTCCCCAAGACACCAGCTCCAGCCAGCCGCCAACCGGAGTAACCGTCAACAGGGGAAGCGCCAGCATCAGAACCAGCCCGGTCAACAGCACCAGGTAACGTACCTGGGCGCGATGCCTGCGTAACAACCACAACACCGGCAAACTCACAACCGCGATCACCGCAGATTGCCAAAGTGTGGTCAGAAGCAGATGTGTGACCGTCCGACCGGCAAAATCCAGTATCATATTCATGCGCCACGCTCCTGTTCATAGGACGCGATCAGCTTTTTGATCTCACTCAAGTCCTCTTCACTCAGGTCACGGCTGCGTAGCAGGGTCGCCACCATGTCTGGAGCGGAATCGCTAAAGGCACGGTCCAGCAAGTCCGTAAGCATAGTGTTGTGAGCCTGCTCCTTGACCACCTTCGCCTTGTAGACATACCCACGACCCACACGTTCACGTGACAAATGACCCTTCTTCATCAGGATCGACAAGACCTTGCGCACACTACCGTCCGCCAGCTCACGCCCCTGTTCGTGCAGCGCCTGCTGGATGTCTTCCGCGGTTACTTCACCACGTTCCCAGACCAACTGCATGAACTCCAGCTCGACTTCGGTAAAGGTGGATGTGGAACGATTCGCCATCGTTGCTCCCGGTTCGGTTTCTTTGCGAGAATTATTTCTCGTTAAAGATGAGCAGGTAACAGGACTCGTGTCAAGAGGGAAGAGAGAATTAATTCTCGTTTATTTGAAGAAGGTAGCCCGGACTGCCCCCGGTCCGGGATCTAATCAGACGTGAGCAAACAGAAACAAAGAGACCCAACGGAACCATGCAACTTGACTCACGTACCAAAAGTGGTCATCATAACAAACTACCAACCATACAACGACATACATGAAAGGATATGCCTGTGGATTTGCTGAAAAAACTGACCCAGACACCCGGTTGCCCGGGGCAGGAACAACGGATTCGTGAAGTGGTCCGTGAGGAAATGGAAAGCCTGGTCGATGAGCTGCGTGTGGACCGCCTGGGAAACTTGATCGGCGTGAAGAAGGGCAACGGCCCCAAAGTGATGATTTCCGCTCACATGGACCAGATCGGGTTCATGGTGTCGTATATCGACGAGGACGGTTTCCTGCGTATCAACCCGACCGGCGGTTTTGACGCTCGCACGCTGATGGCGCAACGTGTCATCGTTCACGGTAAGGAAGACCTGTTGGGTGTGATGGGATCGAAGCCGGTTCATGTCCTTTCTGATGCAGAGAAAAAGAAAACACTTGAGGTGAAGGATTTCTTCATCGATCTGGGTATGGACGCCGAGAAGGTGAAAGAACTGGTACGCATCGGCGATCCGGTTACCTGGGTGGGCGAATTCGCTGAAATGGGCGATATGTACCTGTCGCGTGCCATGGACGACCGTATCGGTGTCTATGTCATGCTGGAGGCGCTTCGCAAGCTGAAGAAACACGATGCGCAGATTTACGCTGTCGCGGCAGTGCAGGAAGAGGTCGGCATTCGTGGCGCTACCGCCTCCGCCGCCCAGATCCAGCCCGAGATCGGCATCGCGATTGATGTGACCATCGCCAATGACGTCCCCGGCGCGGGCAAACATGAAGCGGTTACACGCATGGGCGACGGGATCGGGATCAAACGTATGGACAGCGCTTCCATCTCCAGCCCGGCGCTGGTGCGTCACATGGAAGAACTGGCCGACGCCAACGAGATCAAATGGCAACCGGAGATCCTGCCCCGTGGCGGGACGGACGCTGGCGCGATCTGGCGTGTTCCCGGAGGAGCGCATGTGATCACGCTTTCCATACCCAGCCGTTATGTCCATTCTACCGTGGAACTGGTACACAAGGAAGATGTGCAGGCAGGTATTGATCTGCTGGCCGCCTACCTCGAAGCTGCTGGCGACAGGCAGTACATGTAGTCTCTGTGGTAGCTGGTAAACACTCTGACCCGGATTGTGCTCGCAGTCCGGGTTTTTAATTGAATTTACAGGATGTTAAGGATGATAAGGATATCAAGGATAAAAAGATATTTGTTGGCCCCGACGGCTTGTCCGGCGGTGGTCTATTCTTATTGAATGAAAGAGTTCGTCCTCATGTCTTAAATAGACAAAGAGTGATACCGTTTGTTTTGTGTACTACAGTTCTCCCGACTTGCTTCAAAGGCATCCTGTGGGGCAGGATTTTCATTCATAGCCGATTTCTTCATTCGCTTTGAGATGATCACAGGCAAGTCAGGCCATGCAACCTGTGATTGCCTTTTCCTCCTTTAATTGATTTATAGCGGGCATTGATTCAAGGCACAGGATGTAAAGGATGATAAGGATAGCAAGGATAAAATTCGAGGCCAATAGCGATCAATAACTTTTAAACTTTACAACTTTCAAACTTAGAATAGACCACCGCCGGACAAGTCGTCGGGGCCAATCTCTTAGCAATATCCTTACCATCCTTCTATCCTTACATCCTGTGAGTCACCTCTGGCAGTTACCTGTGCGCCACAGCTAACCCCCTGAAAAAGAAAGGCTCTAACAGTTCCCGAGGCAAACTCAAACGTAGTTTTAACCTGAGAAGGGTATCCTTTCACCAGAAAGTGGAAAAGTCGTGCAGAGTTTCATGCGTACTGTGTGAGCAGGTGTTCGTCAGCGATGAATGGCAGGACGTAGTAGGAGTCAAGCGTGTTGTTTCGTGATACTGTATCCGGCAAGGTGGTAAGAAACACATTCCAGGCAATGGATGCATCCCTTCGTTTTGCCCGCAGGTTGCCTTTTGACCTGAAACGTGACAGGTACATCATCTTCAGCGACATGCACAAGGCGGACAAGGCGCCCGGCATCGACGAATGCCACCCGAACGAGATGCTTCTCTGCCATGTTCTGGAACAGTATTACAACAATGACTGGCGGCTGGTGCTGAACGGGGATATCGAGGAATGCTGGGAAGCCAAACCACGTGAAATTATGGCTGCATATAAGGATACCATATTCACGCTGGAACGCATGTTCGCGGAAAAAGGACCGGAATATTACACCCGGATTTACGGCAACCACGATGACTTATGGCGGCATCCGGAAAAGGTGGAGAAACACCTGAAGCCGGTCCTCGGGGATATCGAGGTTTATTCCGGCCTGCTGCTGGGCGATGAACTGGTAATCACTCATGGCCACCAGGGTGAAGGGCTGGACGACACCTATGCCTGGTTCAGCCGTTATTTTGTCCGTCATCCCTGGCGCTGGATTCAACGGTTCACACGTATCTCCACCGCACGCGCCGCAACCAATCACCTGATTCGCTGGAAACGTGATCAGAAACTGTACCGCTGGGCGAAATCACGCAGCAAAGTATTGATCGCCGGGCACACCCATCGTCCCATGTTCCAGACCTTTGCCTGCCGTGCTGAACTCCAGGAAGCATGCGCAACCCTGGAGCGTGAAGTTCACAACAACACGGCATCGTACCTGATGAAAGCCAACCTGCAACTGATGAAGGATCTGCTTCGTAACGGCAGCGGCCTGGGAAAATGGAACGATTTCACTCGCGATGACCAGCCGGTTCCCTGCTATTTCAATTCCGGCGCCCTTGTTCATAAGAAGGGATTGACCGGCATTGAAATCGCGGATGGAGAAATCAGGCTGGTGAAATGGGCGCTTTCCGACCAGCTCCAGTCTTTCCCCATGATTACCGGTCAACTTGGCGATCTGTTTGCCGTTGAACGCACCATTTTGCAGAGTGCAGACCTGGAAGAAGTGATCGCCCTGGTAAAGAGTCAGCCTCTGTCCGAGTTTCCCGGACACAACGGTATTTCAGATTTGAGAAGTGCGAATCCACCATTTAGAAACATGGATCATGCTGCCTGAGATGCTTCCGGCTCGCCAGCTCCGAGCAGAAAGAGCCCGTAAAAACAGTAACAGTTTTCATGCATCATGTGCATATCCAATTTCTTACAACCTGCACATCACTCAACCGAAAGCTTGGCGCCTTTCGCTAACTCTTGATATTTCCCCAAGCTAGCCGAACCACGTTTCTATTTCGTGTCTATTTATGCCGGTCTCCCTCGGAACATGTCCTTTTGGAAATATTTTCATTCCTGAGAGAAAAGTGGTTGAACTCCGCAGAAACCCTACACTATTTTGAAATGTGATCTGGGGCGATGGACTCAGGTAGAGATTTTCAGTAACAGTAGAGGCACGAATGAAGGGTAGAGTGAAGTGGTTTGACAGTAAGAAGGGTTACGGCTTTATCGAGTCTGAAGACGGCAAGGATGTCTTCGTCCATTTCAGCGCGATTTCCGGCAGTGGTTTCCGTAATCTGGAAGAAGGCGAAGAAGTTGAATTTGAAGTCGAGCAGGGGGAGAAGGGTCTCGCCGCTCGCGACGTACAGCGTGTTGGCGGGGGAGGCCAGCCTACCACCTGGTAATGTTGTACAACGCCTGATACCGACGCCGCAATCCCTGATTGCGGCGTTTTATTCTCCTGACCCCTGAAAATTACCTATCCTCCGCTAATTCCTGTGTTTCCTCTTTTTCAGTTCCATTTTGATGAGAGGCTCACCCTGCAAAAGGCTTTCCTTACATGGACAGGATTCATACATTTGCCGGGCATGAGTTGCTGCAAAGTCCTGGAATGCGTATCCTGTACTCTCGGGTGGGGGTTACGGAACCGGTTGAAGCCAGGAAGCAGGAGTTCCACGACAGAAAAGGGGAACGATGATGGAAGGCGCGAAGACTGCGTTGTACAACAAGCATGTTGAGGCCGGTGCGAAATTGGCGCCGTTTGCCGGGTACATCATGCCGATTCAGTATGCGGGCATTAATGCGGAACATCGCAAAGTCCGTGAATCGGTCGGTATGTTTGATGTGTCCCATATGGGAGAATTCTTTGTCAGTGGGGATGGCGCGGCGGAATGGCTGAACTCGATGACGGTAAACAACGTCCGTAAACTCAACGTGAACCAGGCTCAGTACAGTGCAACCCTGTTTGAGGATGGCGGAATCGTTGATGACCTGCTGGTCTACCGTTTCGAAGACAAGTTCATGATCGTGGTCAACGCAGCCAATCGTCAGAAAGACTGGAACCACTTCGTTGACAACAAGCCCGATGGCGTGGAACTGGTTGACGACAGCGACAGCTATTCCCTGCTCGCTATCCAGGGCCGCAATGCACAGCCGACCATCCAGAAACTGACCGATGTGAAGCTGGAAGAGATCAAGTACTATCATTTTGCCGAAGGCAACGTGGCAGATATGCCCATGATCATCAGTCGTACAGGGTACACGGGCGAAGATGGTTTTGAGCTGTATGTGAAAAACGAGTACGCTGAAAAATTGTGGGATGCGATCATGGAAGCCGGAGCCGAGTTCGACATCGAACCTATCGGCCTGGGCGCACGTGACACCCTGCGGCTCGAGATGAAGTTCGCCCTTTACGGCAACGACATCGACCACACCACCAACACTATCGAAGCGGGTCTTGGCTGGATTACCAAGTCCGCCAAGGGTGAGTTTATCGGACGTGACGCCGTGCTGAAGGTCAAGGAACAGGGCATCACACGTAAGCTGATCGGCTTCGAGGTTGAAGGCAAGGCCATCCCGCGCCACGAATACGAATGCTTCCTTGGCGATGAGAAAATCGGCCACGTCACCAGCGGATGCTGGTCACCGATGTTGGACAAGGGCGTCGGCATGGCGTACCTGGACAAGGAATATACCCAGGTCGGCACACGTTTTGAGGTCGCGATCCGGAACAAGCGCGTTCCGGCGGTTGTTGTTGAAACACCGTTCTACAAACGGCCGTATTAACAGTCTGAATAGCCTGTTTCCCCGGCCAAACATGGCCGGGTTACCGTGATTCTTCAACCCGGTGGGTTTTCCTGCCGGGTTTTTCTGTAGTGCACAGGATTTACAGGATGGATTTACAGAGTTTACAGGATGAATTCACAGGATGAACAGGATGGTGAAGGATGATCAGGATGAAAAACAATGAATAATATAACTTTCGAACCTTCGAACTTTTCAACTTTCAAACTTCAAGGTCGGGTGGCCCTGTCAATATATTGAAAACATTACACAAAAAAGGGGACAGCCACCTTTCCCAACGCCATTCATGCAAGCTTCAAGCTGCATCACGCGAGAAAGGAAACAGTCCCCTTTTGCAGAAGTCTTCTCTTCTAAACCTGCGTATCAGTTTTTCCCCTGCGGTAGCACCAGCGCGATACTGGGCTCCTGGCTGAACAGATCGTTGGCGACTTCCTGGACCTTTTCGAAAGTCACTTCATCGATGTAACCAAGCAGTTCGTCGATGGTCACAAACTTGCTCAGGAACGCCTCGTTTCGAGCCAGACGGCTCATACGAGTCGATACATTCTCCAGACCAAGCATGAGCGCGCCCTTCAATTGGGTCTTGGCACGGTTCAATTCGGCCTTGCTCAGAGGCTTGTCCGCCATCTTCTTCATCTCTTTACGGATCAGCTTTTCCGCCTTGCCAACCTGCTTCTCTTCTGTTCCGGCGTAGATGCCGAACAGGCCCGTATCCCCATAAGCCTCGTGGAAAGAGTAGATGGAATAGGCCAGCCCGTTCCGTTCCCGTACACTCTGGAACAGGCGCGAAGACATCCCGCTGCCTAAAACCGTATTCAGGATAAAGAACGGGAAACGACGCTCATCGTGGAACGTGTACCCACGCATGCCCAGCACCAGGTGCGCCTGCACAATATCCTTTTTACGGATATGGGTTTCCGCTTTCGGGGCGCGCTGGTCAAACACCACTCGTTCCGGTGCGCTGGTATTCTTGAGTTCCAGCTTCTTTTCCACCATGCGAACCAGCTTGTCATGGTCCACCCGACCCGCCGCAGAGATAATGCAACGGTCTGCGGAATAGCGTGTTGACCAGTAGTCCATCACGGTATCACGGCCGAAAGAAGACACCTTTTCTCGTGTCCCGAGAATCGGCCGCCCCAGGCTGTGGTCCGGGAACAGCAGACTGGTGAAATCTTCATGCACGACATCATCGGGGGCATCTTCTGCGGCGGCGATCTCTTCCAGCACGACCCCACGTTCGCGTTCCAGCTCTTTGTCTATAAACTTGGAATGCGAAACGATATCCGTGAGGACATCCACCGCCAACGGCAGCCGTTCATCCAGCAGGTGAGCGTAATAGGCTGTCACTTCCTTACTGGTAAACGCGTTGAGGTGACCGCCGACCTGTTCGATTTCACGTGCGATCTGTAACGGCGAGCGTTTGTCTGTCCCCTTGAACATCATGTGTTCCAGGAAATGAGAAATGCCGTTCAGCTCAGGAGTTTCATCACGTGCCCCGGCGAGGAACCACGCACCTACAGCCGCCGAACGGACATTATCAAAACGCTCTGTGATCACACGGACGCCGGAATCCATTACTGTCTTTTGCAGTATGCTGGCTTCTGTTTGAATTTTTGTTGTCTGCACGTATTCCCTCAAGGTTCGAAAAACAGGACAGACCGCGTGAGGTCAGGCCAGGTTTTTCGTGAAAACAAACCGGGTGAGTGGCAGCTTCACCACCCACCCGATGAATTTATCAACACAATCTCTTTCAAGTGTCAGGTCACAAACCGCTTCGCGCTTCAAGACCTGACACAACAAGCAATACAGTCCCTGTCAATGTTCCGTCCGGTCTTGCTGCCAGATCAACAGCGTTCCGTCAGGTCTTGCGGCCAGATCAACAGCGTTCCGTCAGGTCTTGCGGTCGCGGCTACGCGGCCGTGTGACCTGACGGTTAAACCAGTCTAGAACTTGCGGTTGCCACCGCCGCTTTTCGGGCCACGGTTGCCGCCACTGCCACCACTGCGGTTGCCACCCTTATACGGGGGCTTGCCGCCACCGGGACGACCGCCGCCGGTACCACCCTGACGCGGGGGACGTTCCTTGTAGCCTTCCGGCTTCGGAAGCAGGATTTTGCGGGACAGGTCCAGCTTGCCCTGGTCGTTGATGTTGACCAGCTTGACTTCAATGATGTCACCGACCTGGACCACATCTTCGACCTTACCGACACGGTGCCATTCCAACTCGGAAATGTGTACCAGTCCTTCTTTGCCGGGGAAGATCTCGCAGAATGCGCCGAAATCGGTGATCTTCATGACCTTGGCCTTGTAAACTTCGCCGACTTCCGGCTCACGAGTCATGTTCTTCAACAGCTCGGTAGCCAGGCGCGAACCTTCATCATCGTTCGATGAAATGCAAAGGGTGCCATCATCGTCGATGTCGATGTTCACGTTATATTCCGACTGAATCTGGCGAATGGTGCGTCCACCGGGGCCGATCACCATGCCGATCTGTTCCGGATCAATGTGCATGAAGGCAATACGCGGCGCCAGCAGGGATACCTTCTCGCGCGGCGTGGATAATGCTGCATCCATGATACCCAGGATATGCAGACGGCCTTCTTTGGCCTGGGCCAGGGCTTCTGTCATGATGTCACGGGACAGGCCCTTGATCTTGATATCCATCTGGAATGCGGTGATACCGTCGCAGGTACCCGCAACCTTGAAGTCCATGTCGCCCAGGTGGTCTTCATCACCCAGGATGTCGGACAGGATAACGTACTTGTCTTCGCTCTTGATCAGGCCCATCGCGATACCGGCAACCGACTTCTTCAGCGGAACACCGGCGTCCATCGCGGCCAGGGAGCCGGAGCAGACAGTCGCCATGGAGCTGGAACCGTTGGACTCCAGAATATCACTGACCAGGCGAATGGTGTAGGGGAAATCTTCCCACTTGGGCAACATCGCCTTGATGGCGCGCTCTGCCAGGTGACCATGCCCCTGCTCACGACGTCCGGTACCGAGGTTCTTCTTCACTTCACCCGTGCAGAACGGCGGGAAATTGTAGTGAAGCATGAACGTCTTCCAGAAGTTGCCGTCCAGGTCGTCGATCTTCTGCTCGTCCATCTTGGTGCCCAGGGTACAGGTGCCCAGGGATTGGGTCTGACCACGGGTGAAGAGGGCGGAACCGTGTACGCGGGGCAGCAAGCCAACTTCTGCGGTAATGGCACGGATGTCACGAGTGCCACGGCCATCCAGACGCACCTTCTTGTCCAGTACGTTCTCCCGCATGGCTTCCTTGACCAGCTTTTCCACTGCCCAGGAAATGGTCTTTTCCTGTTCCGGGAACTGCTCGGCGAACTGCTCCTTCATGCTGTCCTTGATCGCAGAAATGGCCTGCTTGCGTTCGACCTTCTCCTGGATCTGGACGGCTTTGCTGACATCATCCCAGGCAACCTTGCGAACTGCTTCTTCGATTTCCGGGGTGACTTCAATCGCTACCCATTCACGCTTGGGCTTGCCGATTTCCGCCGCGATTGCATCTTGCAGTTCAATGATCTGCTTGATGTATTCGTGGGCAAAATCGATAGCAGCGATAAACTCGTCTTCGTTGATCTCTTTCGCTTCACCTTCGACCATGGTGATGGCTTCTTTGGTGCCGCCAACGATCATGTCGATATCGGTGTGTTCAAGCTGTTCGATGGTCGGATTCAGGATCAGCTCGCCGTCAATGCGGGCGATCTTTACCGACGCACATCCCTGCTCGAAAGGAATGTCGGACACTTGAATGGCGGTTGAAGCGCCAATGCCACCAAGGATGTCGGCGTCTGTGACACCATCATGAGACAGTACTGTAATCAGTACCTGGGTTTCATAATAATAGCCCTTCGGGAAAAGAGGCCGGATGGGACGGTCAATGAGACGGGAAGTCAGAACTTCCTTCTCGTGAGGCCGCGCTTCACGCTTGAAGAAGCCACCGGGAATCCTGCCGCCAGCAAACATCTTCTCGCGGAAATCCACTGAAAGCGGGAAGAAGTCCGTATTGTCCGACAGCTCTTTCTTGGATACGACAGTAGCGAGGATAATGGTGTCCCCGTACTGAATCCATGCAGCGCCGTCAGCCTGCTTCGCAACTTTGCCCACTTCAATGGAAAGTGTCCGACCGCCTAATTCGATCGATTTCTTTACTACCATGCATTCCTCCGTGTGCCGTAGCACTTGTTCGTGCCGACGCGTTACCGGCGGATTCCGAGTTTCTTGATCAGGTCACGGTATCCCTGGATGTCGTTCTTCTTGAGGTAATCAAGCAACCTGCGGCGCTTGCCAACCATCTGCAGCAAGCCGCGACGGGAATGGTGATCCTTCTTGTGCGTACGGAAATGGTCCGTAAGCTCCTGAATCCGTGCGGTCAACAATGCGATCTGCACTTCGGTACGGCCGGTATCCTGGTCGTTGCTGCCGTACGTCTTGACCAGTTCTGCCTTTGCTTCTTTCGTCAATGGCATCTTTCTTTCTCCTTCTACCTTCTGTATGAAATGTTTTGCACTTTATGGTGCGACTTTGCTTAACAACTCTATAACGCTGCGTCTATCGCTTCTTTCGCTTTGCGTCTGTCTATCTCCATCTGCCGGATCAAGGCGTCCGCGTCAGGATAGGTTTCCTGCGGACGAAGGTAATCCAGCAATTCAATAGCTATCCTTTTCCCGTACAGGTCCAGTTCCACATCGAACAAATGCGCTTCTATCCTGAGCGGATTCTCGCCGAAAGTCGTGCTGTACCCGATGCTGCCAACCCCTGGGTACACATTGCCTTCTACATGCACACGGATGGCGTATACGCCTTCCGCAGGAATTAACTGATCCGGATCGACCGGGTTCAGGTTCGCCGTGGGAAAACCGAGCTTGCGTCCACGACTGCTTCCCGACACAACAGTCCCGATCAGGCGATAGGGCGTACCCAGGAAAGACCCGGCGGTTTTCAAATCACCGCTGCGCAGGGCCTTGCGAATCCGGGTGCTGCTGACCGCGGCGCCTTCCAATGTGTGCGCATCCACCACAACAACATCAAACCCGTGATGCTGTCCCTGCTCTCTAAGGTACTCGGTCGTGCCTTTACGATCATGCCCAAACGCATGATTGAAACCAACGACGATGCGCTTCAGTCCGATTTTGTCAACCAGCACATCATGCAGGAAGTCATGCGCGGACAACGACGCGAACTCGTTTGTAAACGGGACCACCACCACCCGGTTTATCCCGATTTTTTCCAGCTTCCGCAGCTTCTCTTCCAGCGGTGTCAATAATTCCAGCCGGTCAGGACGGTTCTTCAACACCAATTGCGGGTGCGGATGAAACGTAACTACCGTGCTGTGTCCACCTTCGATTACCAGGTCAAGAATTTTCCGGTGCCCGACATGCACACCGTCATAACTGCCAATAGTAACCGTCGATTTTTCGTCGCGGATTAGCGACTCCGTGCCTAACCGTTCTACCCGCATGATCTTCTATGCCCAAGTGCTTTCGAATTCATCTACGTAGAGCGCGTCTTCCACGGAATAGGTTCCGACCCGCACTCGCCTCAATTGTACCAGCAACGCCGGCACTCCAAGCAACACCCCCAGGTCATGTGCGACTGTCCGCACATACAATCCCCCGCTACCGGCAATAACGACATCAATCTCACCTGCCTCGGGACGATACTCGACCATTTCCAACCTGTCAATCTCAACGGGACGAGATTCCCGTTCCATCCACCAGCCACGATGGGCCAGCTTGTATATCTTGATCCCTTTGCGTTTGACCGCAGCGACCATGGGCGGAGTCTGTTTACCCGCGTCACGGATTTCGCGCAACGTCATTCGCAGGATATCTTCGTCAAAGACCGGCACTTTCGCTTCAAGGGACCACGGCGCGTCACTGTCCCAGGTCTCGCTCAGTCTGCCCAGCTTGATCGTAGCCAGGTATTCTTTCGAGCCGGCCAGCCCCCCGGTCAGGGACGTTGTCGCGCTGCCAAGCGCCACAACCAGCAAACCGGTCGCCATCGGATCCAGCGCCCCGGCATGGCCGACACGGTTTTCACCGGTAACCGAGCGAATCCGTGAACACACATCGAACGATGTCCAGCCTGACGGTTTATCAATCAGGATGAAAACACCATCCGGCGTCCGGATTATGCCTTGCCGTTCATGGCTTGTTTCAGCGCTGATAAGAGGATCTCTTTAC
The DNA here is from genome assembly GCA_963669175.1 of bacterium. Classification (GTDB taxonomy): domain Bacteria; phylum Electryoneota; class Electryoneia; order Electryoneales; family Electryoneaceae. Next base: position 1,072,658 of record OY769902.1, on the reverse strand, counting down.
TCTGGCTCAAAGTACCGCTGACCCGGCATCCGGCCGCTTTCTTGTGGCCTCCGCCACCCATCTCAGCCGCAATAGCCGCAACATCAATTTCGTCTGAATTGCTGCGCAGGGACACCTTGAACTTGTCCTTTTCAATTTCACGCAACAAGGCACAGACTTCTACCCCGTGAATGGCAGAGATGTGGTCCACGAAACCTTCCGTGTCCACATTCTTTTCATCCAGGGTGATGTTCGACATCGAAATACGGCCATTTTCGAACAATTCAATCCGGGACAGGAATTTGGCCAACGTGTTGACCACGCGCTTGGGAGTGGTGTAGAACACCATTTCCGCGGCAACCGCGGGATTGGCCCCCTGCTGCACCAGGGCTGCGGCCGTTGCAAACGTCCGCGCCGTAGTATTGCTGAAACGGAACCGTCCTGTATCGGTCATGATCGCGACGTACATCGCCATCGCGGCATCCCTGTCCGGAGTGATCTTGAACTCACGGAACAGATCATGCAACATTTCCGAGGTCGCACTGGCTGAAGCGTCAACCCAGGCTGCGTCGCCAAAACCGTCGTTGGACGTGTGATGATCAATGTTGATCACTTTCACGCCATCGCCGACCAGGGGCGCTACCTGCCCGATACGACCAAACTCACCCGCGTCAAGGATAACAGCAGCCTTGTAAGCAGGATGATTTGACGTATCATCTACGACAACCAGTTCGGACACTCCAGCAAGGAAATGGTACCGCAACGGCGCAGGGTCGGGTAGAACACCCGTAGCTTTCTTTCCCAGCGCATGCAGGAGCGAGACCATTGCCAACACCGACCCGATGGCATCGCCATCCGGTGAAATGTGGCACGTGACCAGGAAATCATCAGTGCCAAGAATCTCCTGTACAATATCAGGTCTCGGCACCCGGTTCCTCTTCAGGGGGGGATTGGGAGCTGTGAATTTGGTTCAACAACTGCTCAATCCGGTCAGCACGTTCCAATGTGTCGTCCCAGAAAAAGCGAAACTCAGGGATCTTACGCATGCGAATCTGTTGGGCCACTGCCTTGCGTAAGCCGGGCAACCGTTTTACCGCCGCCCGTTGGATATCCCGTTCGTCCGTATCTTCAGCGGGGTTGATCGATACATATATCCCCGCGACTTTGAAATCATCCGATACCCGTATTTCCGTCACCGTTACCAGGCTGCCCGGAAAATAGGGCTCTATCTCACGACGGAGAAATTCTCCGACGATCTTTTGTATCTCTGCTCCAAGTCTGTAAGAGCGTGTCTTCTTCGGTATTTTCATCCGTCTTTATACCGCTTTTTCAAGTTTGAAAGTTACAAAGTTACTGAAATATCTATTTTGCGTCTACAACAATGACTCTTTAGTTACCATTCAATAACTTTTGAACTTTTAAACTTTTAAACTTTCCAACTTCTAGAGAAACTGCACCATTTGTTCACGGACTACGGCGCCAGGTATGGAATCTGCCAGCCTTGCCGCAGCATCCAGTCGCTCCTGCGCTTTGCTGCAATCCGGAGCAACCGTAACAACTGCAAGGTGACAACGCCCCACCAGGTCCTGGTAGTCAACTTCGGCGACCGATACATTATACCGTTCGCGAAGCTTGTCTTTCAATGAACGAATGACTTTTCGTTTATCTTTCAATGACGTTGAGCCGGGAATCAGAATATCCAGCTCCAGCAGTCCGATGGCGGCAGCCACCTTATCCTTCTACCTCGATCTCACGTTCCACTTCAACCATGTGGTAGGATTCCAGAACGTCACCCACCTTGATGTCGTTGAAGTTGGCAACCTTGATACCGCAATCGTAGCCCTGCTGCACTTCCTTCACGTCGTCCTTGAAACGCTTTAACGTATCAATATCACCGTGGTAGATTTCCGAGCCATCGCGGATCACGCGAACCTTGTTGGAACGGTCAATCTTGCCCTGCACCACATGGCAACCGGCGATGGTGCCGATACGGCTGATCTTGAACAGGTCACGCACCTCAATCGTACCCAGCACCTGTTCTTCGAATTCACGACGGTGCATGCCGATGATGTCGGCCTTGATATCTTCAATCAGTTCGTAAATGACGCGATAGGTGCGATAAGTCACGCTTTCACGTGCCGCCATTTCACGAGCGTTCAGGTTCGGGTGAACATTAAATCCGATAATCAGGGCGTGTGAGGCGCTGGCCAACAGCACGTTGGATTCGTTGATCGGGCCTACGCTTCGGTGAATAATCTTCACTTCCACTTCGGTAGTAGACAAACGCATCAACGCATCAGCAATGGCTTCAACTGAGCCGTCCACGTCACCCTTGATGATCAGGTTCAGGATCTTCTTCTCGCTGCCTTCAAGTGTAGTCAGAAAACTCGGTTTGCTGAAGCTTTCCTTCAGACGCATTTCCTGTTCACGAAGCTGAAGCTGACGTTTGGATGCGATATCGCGCGCTTCCTTTTCGTTCACATATACGATAAAGGAGTCGCCCACATGCGGAGCCGATTCGAAACCGGTAATCTCAACCGGCTGACCCGGCTTTGCTTCCGTTTTCTTCTTGCCACGCTCGTCAAACATGGCACGCACACGACCGAAGTACGGTCCGGCAACGAACACATCGTGTTCATGCAGCGTGCCCTTCTGCACCAGTACGGTACAGATGGTGCCACGTCCCTTGTCCAGCCGTGATTCTACCACAACACCTCGCGCCGGAGCATCCTGAACCGCCTGGAGTTCCAGCATTTCTGCAGCAATCAGGATTTTCGCCAGCAAATCTTCAATGCCCATACCGGACTTGGCAGACACTTCAGCGATCTGTACATCACCGCCGAACTCTTCCACGACCACATTCATGTCGGCGAGCTGACGCTTCACCTTGGTCGGATTAGCGCCGGCCTTATCCATCTTGTTGATCGCCACCACCATCGGCACATTGGCCGCCTTGGCGTGGTCAATCGCTTCAACGGTCTGAGGCATCACCTGGTCATCAGCAGCGATAACCAGCACAACAATATCGGTTGCCTGGGCGCCACGGGCACGCATAGCGGTAAACGCTTCGTGGCCCGGTGTATCCAGGAAGGTGATCTTCTTTTCGTCGTATTCAATTTCATACGCGCCGATATGCTGGGTGATACCACCCGCTTCACCGGCTACGACCTGCGTACTGCGGATATAGTCGAGCAAGGAGGTTTTACCGTGGTCAACGTGACCCATGACGGTAACAACCGGAGGACGTGGCATCAATTCACCGTCATCCTCTTCTTCCTCTTCACCCGCGATATCTTCGTCGTCCACCTGGTCGATGAATTCAACTTTGTAACCGTGTTCTTCAGCCAGCAATTCAATCGTGTCTTTTTCAAGACGCTGGTTGATGGTCACACGCAGGCCAAGAAGCATACATTCCTTGATCAACTCCGTGACTGCAACATCCATCAATTGTGCAAGCTCGGAAGTTGATACAAACTCTGTCACCTTCAGCAGGTTGGTCTCATCATCGACCATACCGACATCGGATGTGATCTTGCGCTTCCTGCGTTTCTTGCCGCGATCATCCATGGCGGCAAGGGTCTTCCGGACGGAATCCTGGACCTCTTTGACGTCGACTTTCTTTTTCTTGTCGCGTTTACGCTTGCGCTTGGAACTCTTTCCGGTAGCGACCCAGCCACCACCCTTGGCGCTTGTAGCCTGTTCCTGCTGCGGCTTGTCTTCCGTCTTGCGCGTCTTGCGCTTGCGTTTACGCTTGCGCTTGGCGCCTTCCTCGTCCTCTTCCTCGCTGGTTTTGCGAGGCGCGGACGGCGGCGGCGGTGGTGTTTCCGGCTTTTCCTCCTTGGGCGGAGGCGTATACTGAACAATATCATCATTGCTGACAGCGCCACGAACAGACAACCGCGCTGCCGGCTTGGCTTTATGCCTTTCTTTTCCCTTCACCTGCTCTTCAGTCTCGGCAGCGGGCATTTCTGCCGGCGCCTGGCGCACACTCGGACTGGTGGTTTTCTTGCGCGTCTTGCGTTTTTCCCGGGGCTGCTCTGCAGGCTTTTCTTCCTGTTCGCCCCCCGGCGCCTGCCTGGCCTCTTCTACAGGAGCTGGCTTCGCCTCCTGTTGCTTCGCGGCCGGCTTTTCAGCTTCAGGAACTTTCGCTTCAGGTGGTGGAACCGGGATAACGTCATCAGCAGAAATCGACCGTACGGACGGCCGCTTCTTTGCAGGAGCTGCTGGTGACTTCTCCGGTGCCGGCGCCTCATAGATTTTCTGAAGCTCAGCGTCCCGGATCTCTTTCGTTTCCCGGGCCTTGGCTTCTGTTTCACGACGCTCTTCTTCTGCCTGAAGTTCCGCCCATCGATCCGGCGCAAAACGCTTGAGCAGAGACTGGTACACCTCATCTGGGATGGGGGTCATCTGCCTCTTGGTAGCCTCAAATCCTTGCGAATCCAGTTCGTTGGTTAACGTATCTAGTGCAAGGTTCAGTTCCTTTGCTACCTGGAACAATTTGCGGGCTTTTTTCGCCGCCAAATCCTACTCCGTGTGCTTCCCGTCTATTCCTGCTCGAAATACGAGCCAAGAATTGTCAATATCTTTTCTGTTTGTTCTTCATCAAGAGCTTCAATCTGGATCAAGGCATCCTTGCCCGCATCCAGCACTTCTTCGGCCGAATTGTATCCAGCCTTGGTCAATAATTCACGCCATTCTTCTGTCAGTTCATCCACATCCGCAAGGGAAAGCTCTTCCACATAGTATTCGCTTTCCTTCACCGGCTCGATTTCATGTCCGGTGATCTGACTGGCCAGACGAATATTCTGACCACGACGGCCAATTGCGATAGACATCTGGTCATCCGGAATCACGACGGTGCAACGCTGGTCCGGATCATGGAAGATGATCTCTACCGGAATAACCGGTGCAAGACTGCGACGAACCATCAGTTCACGGTCGTTGGTCCAGTGAATGATGTCGATTTTTTCATTGTTTAATTCACGAACAATCGCCTGGATTCGAACGCCCTTCATACCGACACAGGCGCCTACCGGATCCACACGACGATCATTGGATTCAACTGCGATCTTCGTACGGTCACCGGCTTCACGGGCGATATCTTTGATCTCGACAATGCTGTCAAAAATTTCTGGCACTTCAAGCTCAAACAAACGCTTTACAAATAACGGACTCTTGCGTGAGACAATGATTTCCGGATCACGGTTTGTCTCTCGCACGGATGTGATAATGGCCTTTACCGACTGCCCACGACGATAGCGTTCATTATAAATCTGTTCGCTCTGGGGCATGATAACTTCTGTTTTGTCAATATTGATCCGAAGCTCATGCTTGTTGATCTGGTGAATGTCCCCGATGACAATTTCCCCGATACGCTTGGAGAATTCATCGTACAGGTTCGCCTTTTCGATTTCCTTGATCTTCTGGATCAGGTTCTGCTTGGCAGAGATAATCAACCGACGACCGAATTTGTGAAAATCAATTACTTCCACAAACTCGTCGCCCACCTCGAGATCGGGGTCAATTTCAACAGCCCTGGACAGTTCGATTTCAGTGGCTTCATCTTCCACCTCACCGTCCTCAACCACCAACTTCTCAGCGTAAATTTCAATGTCGCCCTTGTCGATGTTGAAAATCACCGAGAAATTATCGCTGGTTCCGTACCTCTTCTCGATCGCCTTTAGGAACACCGATTCAATGATGTCCTGAAACGCCTCGCGGTCAATGTCCTTGTCGCGAATGATCTGAGAAATCGCATCGACAACCGCTTGATTCATCTTTTCACTCTCCGGGTTTCCCGGTTTTCGGGTGAAAGTCGGTAACGCTTCGATCTACCACGGTAGGGCGACTCGCGCCTCCGTAATGCGATCAAACTCGTAGAGATCGCTTTCTCCCATGACGATACCGTTTTCCCGTACAGCCTTTAGCTCTGCTTCAACCAGACGATGTCCCGGGGGAGCTGCAAGCTTCTTCTGCTTTTTCTTCTTCCCCATAACCGGTCTGGCTACTTTTGCCGTAGTCTCAAGCTGATCTTCCAGCTCGGGGGCACGGTAAACCAATTGTAATGTTCGACCCACATTCTTTTCGAATTGCCAGGCCTGCTTCAGGGGCCAGTCCAACCCGGGCGATGACACATCCAGCGCGTATTCACGCGGAACATCTTTTGCGAGGTCCAACGCTTCTTCAAACCTGCGTGACCACATCCCGCACTCGTCAAGCGTAATCGCGCGCTGATGATGGTCCAGGGTCACTGTCATGCGCAAACGTCCGCCTGCACCACCAACACGGATGTCCATCACTTCAACGTCTGCATCCGTAATAGTGGGAATGAGAAGTTCGCGAATGCGGCGCTCGGTCAACAAAACAGTACCCTTGCCTAAAAGTAAAGAGTGGGCGAGGCCCACTCTTGATAGCATCCTAAGCTAAAAAGAAACTTCATAAAAGTCAAGCTATAGATTGGCTCGCAACTTACCCTTGCTGCTGCAACAACGTCAGTTGAAGTTCCGCTTCCTTGTCGAAATCGGTCTCTTCATAATCGTCAAGCAACTGCTGGAATTTCTTTGCTGCACGGTCGTTATCGCCAGCGAGAACCCAGAGACGCCCGGCTTCGAAAAGGGCGAAAGGCTTTACATGACCAAACTTGTTCTTCCGGTACAGCTCTTCGCAGGTCTGAGCAGCTTCTTCGTAGCGGCCCAGGTTCTCCAGCGCCGCCGCCTGACCGCTTAACGCGGCTTCTGTCATCAGATATTCACCGCTGTATTTGTCTCCGAGACGCTGAAACGCCTCCAGGGCTTCTTCATTGTTTCCTTCAGCAAGCTGCAACTCTGCCAACTGAATGACTGCTTCCGCACCACCCTGTGTTCCGGTATACCGGTCAGCTATGACATTGAGACTGTCTGTGGCTACATCCTTCTTCCCGGTCGCCACTACCTGGCGAATCCTGGCAAGTGAAGTCAACGCATCATAGTTGGCTTGCTCACGAATGTTGCTGAAGACCACAACAACGATGACCACAGCAATGATAGCCGCTGCTATGATGGACACCAGACGGCCATGAACATCCATGAAACTTTTCGCCTTGCCGGCTGTTTCAATCAGCGGATCCTGGCGAATCTCTTTTTTGGTCAGTCTTTTTTGGGCACGTGCCATGAGTGTTTACCTGCTTGACGTAAGCTGTTGTCTTGACGTATTATCTGGAACCCCGAAATGTAGAGCATTCTCATGCGACTGGCAAGGGGAAAAAGACTCGAGGTTCGAGACGATCATAAAAATATAATACATGTCTCCGGTTAACGGTTAGTGACTGCGGAGACGTGCGGTGAATCACGGGTTAATTCTTCACAGAGATTTATGTTGTTTCATTGAATCTGGGACTTGACCTGTAGAACGAAAGTTGCTTAGTTTATTGGTAACATGAAAAAGCACTACTACATAGCATCCATACTTGTACTGCTTCTCAGTGTAGCAGCTATTGGTGCACAGCTTCAAAGCTTCCGTGCCTATATCAACGGCTCCTGGCCGGTGATTACCTGGCAAATGGCGGACGAACGCGGTGTGACCCGTTACGCCATCGAGCGCTCCATGGGCAACCAGGACAATTTCCTGGAGATCGCCACATTCAACAATCTCCTGGGAAATGGCGAGACCTATACGTACATCGATCATGATGTGCTGAAGGCTTCCGCAACAACCTATTATTACCGCCTCCGGATCGACACGAGCTATGGTGGCAACCAGTCGTACAGCCCCGTAAGGTCTGTGGAAGTTAATAATAACCTGGTACAGCAAACCTGGGGCAGCCTGAAGGCGTTGTTCCGTTAACTCAACGTATCCGTATTACCCCTGATAACCGCATTGCGGTTTTTTTTATGCCTGTCCGGGATGAAGCCTGTCAAAAACCTGGTCCGCCAATTCCTTCAGCTCGCTATAGCCCCATTCATTTTGATCATTTACCATCCTGGCAAAGTCTTCGGGTATCCTGTCCAGTCCAACCCTGGCTCCGGCTATGGCGCCTGTCATGGCGCCGGTCGTGTCAACATCGCCTCCAATCACGATCGCCATCTGGACAGCTTTCCAGTAATCTTCCGGATTCAGGAGAAAAGCGAAAAGACTCCAGCATACGCTGGTAACGACATAGGGAGATACTCCCGGCCAGTGGCTGGTCATGTCTCCAGTTCTGTCAATGGCAAGCAGTTTTTCCACACATGTATCGAAACTGCTATGCAGACAATTCGGCAGCATGCGAATATAACCGGAAAACCCTTTATCATAGGGCTCCATCCATGCTGCCAACTGGTTACAGAAAGCGACTGGTTCGATCTCTTCCATGGTCAAGGCAAGAGCGACTGCGCCCGCAATGGCAATAGAACCGGCGCTGCAGCGTGGATCCTGGTGAGTGCCATATCCCTGCAAATGAGCAACTTCACATAATTTATCCGGATCATTGTAGTAGAAGAGGCCAACCGGCCCGGCACGCATTGCAGTGCCGTTTCCTGCCGATGGTGCAGGCGCGCCACTTGCCTCCCAGGGTATATTACGCGAAAGACGCATTACGGCATTGTGTGTCGCCATACCCTGGCCGACAACCTTGTCAGAAAGGAACAAGTCTACCAGGCGTGCCGAATAGTCTTTTGCATCGAACCCATTTTGAGCCAGGAGACTACGCAACAGTTCCCGAGCCAGTTGAGAATCATCCGTATACTGACCGGGCGGGAGGGATTGTGAGCTTCTCCATGCAACGATGCCACGGAGATTCAGCTCGTTTAAGGCGTTCATGCAGAAGGGGGCGTCTAATCCTTCCAAGGGACATCCCAGGGCGTCTCCAAGACACTGACCGATAAGACACCCGGAATAGTGCTCGCGAAGGGGCGTTTTCATTGCCATTTCCTTTGTTATGAGTCAGAAAATGTTAGAAGAGTGTACGGAAATCATAGCGGTGATCCAACACAAAGAGAGACATATCATTGCAATATGTCTTCAATTAGCTAACTTTCACCAATAATTGTCTTAAATCTATATTGATTTAATACTTACCTTGCCGCATTTTGTGTGCTGTGCTCGATATCTTCCCGTTATAATGGGGATTGCCGGGAAAAGGGGACGCGTATATCATGACGGTTTATTTTCACGAGCAGCTTTTTCTATCCTGTGTTAAGCTCTCCTGTTTCCGGGTGGACTTCAGGATCAGTGAGTTCTCAGGTTTACCTTGACCGTTTGGTGTACCTTACCTATCTTCAGAACTTGCGACAACTTGTGACGAGGTAGATTGTGGCGGATTGCTCGATATACGAAGTAAAGCGGGTTCGGCTTCTCTCGGTGTTGAAAACTGGGATGCTGGTTTCCTTCGTGCTGAGTTTTCTGCTGTACCTGGAATACTGGCTGTTTCTATCATCCCTGCTCGCATCATCAGGGCTGGCTCCAGCCTTGGCTGACTTTGGCTTAGCTTTGACCGGCTGGTTTTCGATGCTGATGATGGGGGTGTTGTTATCATTCATGTCTGCGGCTTTCTGGACCCTTACGCTTCTTGCAGCCGCACTGGTTTACAATGCCATGACTTCCCTTATGGGAGGTGTTGAGGTTGAGATAAAAGATGTGCCTGAGCAAACGTGGAGTCCAAAACCATTTCCCGGCGCTCCAGCACAAGTTAAGGTTCACAGCGCTACCCTGGAAGAAACCGCTGTGGAACCATCGCCGGTATCGCATGGTGACAATGCTCCTGAAGAACAGGACATGTCAACGGACAGGACAACATTTAAACCGGAGAACCCGGAGAAACCATGATTGACGAAGTGATGCCCAAGAAAGTAATCCGCTACCGTTTCGCACCCAGCCCGACTGGATTTTTGCATATAGGTGGAGCCAGAACAGCGATTTTCAACTACCTTCTGGCCAAACACGAAGGTGGCAAGTTTGTTGTTCGCATTGAAGATACTGACCGTGCACGTTCCAAACAGGAATATGAAACGGACATTCTGGATGCGCTGAAGTGGTTGGGATTGGAATGGGATGAGGAGATCCTCCATCAGTCCTCACGGATCAGTTTTTACCAGGAAATCGTGGATGAGCTGGTCAATCGTGGCTCTGCCTATCGTGATTTCATGGACCCGGATGAAGCCCAGAAGATGAAGCAGGCCGCGATAGATCGTGGCGAAGGCGCCGCCTTCCGTAGCCCCGACCGTGGCCTCTCCCTGAAGGAATCCGATGACCGTATGATGCGTGGCGAGCCCTTCGCGGTACGTTTCAAGGTGCCGGAAGAGCCCGTTGTCTTCATGGATGGCGTTCATGGAAAAGTCGAAGTCAACCCGGAAACCATCGAGGACTTCATCATCCAGCGTCGTGACGGTCAGCCGACCTACCAGATGGCTGTGGTGGTGGATGACTGGGATATGGGCATTACCAACGTGGTACGCGGCAACGACCATATCACAAACACTCCGAAGCAGATCCTGATATACAAGGCGCTGGGGTGGGATGTGCCGGAATTTGCCCATGTACCCCTGATTCTTGGCCCGGACAAAAAACGGCTTTCCAAGCGTCATGGCGCGACAGCGTTGACCGAATATCGTGACAAGGGATACCTGCCAGAATCCATCCTGAGCTACCTTGCCATGCTCGGTTGGTCACCCGGTGATGATCGGGAACTGATGACTCGTGATGAGTTGATTGAAGCGTTTACCATCAAGGGTATGAACCAGGCCAGCGCCGTGTTTGACGAACAGAAGCTGGAATGGGTCAACGGGGAATTTGTCAGCCAGATGTCGGACGAAGCCCTGTTTGACATCTTGAAGATGCCGTTTGCGGCGCTGGTTGCAGAAGGTGTTTTCCCCAAGGGTAGCGCACGTATGCTGCCGGTAGCGGTGCGGTTACTGAAAAGCCGTGCGCGTTTTCCCAAAGACATCCTGGAGCGTGGCGATTTCTTCTTCAAAGATCCGGAAACACTCGATCCGAAAGCGGCACGGAAACGCCTGAAAGACGAAGCGACACCAGAGAGATTGGATACGCTTGCTGATCGGTTTGAACAGGTGGAAGACTGGTCTGAGCCAGCCCTGGAAGAAGCGCTTCGTGTGTACACGGAAGAGCTGGATGTGAACGCGGGCGCTTTAATTCATCCGACTCGACTGGCTGTCAGTGGTGTGGGTGGCGGTCCGAGCCTGTTTGAAATGCTCGGTGTTCTGGGGAAAGAGACTGTCGTCCGACGCATGCGCTGGCTGGCAAACCTGTTGCGTGAAAAGGGTACGCCACCGCAATTGTAGTGGATCGGTTCGAATGGACACTGGAGTACCGGAGTCTTGATCAGCCGTTTCATTACACTTTATGCAAACGGCTTCTGCTGCTAACTTGTGTTCTTGAACAAAACGATTGCCAAAGATTAGGGGAGATTGATTCATGGCCGATTTGAACATGAAGTATATGGGCCTGGACCTGAAGAATCCGGTCATCGTCGGATCGTCCGGTTTGACAGATTCGGTGGATTCCATTGAACAGTTAGCCAGAGCGGGCGCTGGAGCAGTCATCCTGAAAAGTGTCTTTGAAGAGCAGATTCTGATTGAGACAGACCACGAACTGAACGAAGTCGGCTACCACCCGGAAGGCGCTGATTATTTCGATGTTTATGTAAAAGAACACCACCTGGAACAGTATATCAAGCTGATTGAAAGCGCCAAGCGGAAGGTAGATATTCCGATTATTGCCAGCATTAATTGCATGACGGCTTCTTCCTGGACCGAATATGCCCGGAAGTTTGCCGATGCCGGCGCGGACGGTCTTGAGTTGAACTATTTCGTTCTTCCCAGCGATCCCAAACTGGGTGATCGCCAGGTGGAAGACACCCTGTTCAAACTGGTGAAAGATGTTCTGTCGAAGGTGGAGATTCCGGTTGCTGTGAAATTGAGTCCCTATTTCAGCAATTTTGCCAACACACTTAAATTCCTCTCCGAAAGCGGCGTAAAGGGAATCGTGATGTTCAACCGGTTCTACAACCCGGATATCGACATCGAAAAAGTGAACCTGAAACCGGGGTATCCCTTCAGTTCCGGTGATGATTACCTGCCTACGTTACGCTGGATGGCCATCGCCTCCGAGTTTGCCAGGTGTGACCTTGCAGCGTCAACAGGGATTCACGACGGCGAAACAGCGGTAAAAATGATCCTGGCCGGCGCTTCCGCAGTTCAAATGGTCAGCGCGGTGTACAAGAAACACCCGCCGATTGTCCAGGAAACAGTAAAATTCATCAGTGACTGGATGGATCGCCACAACTACAAAACTGTTGACGATTTCAAGGGACGGCTCAAACAGTCCAATGTGAGCAATCCCGCTTTCTTCGAACGTGTGCAGTTCCTGAAGAACTTCGGGCAGGTCTGATTTGCCCTTCTGAATTGTTGCTACTTCAATCCCGGTGAAAGCCGGGATTTTTTTGTAAATGGAAATCACTGTTTTTCAGAAACAGAATTGATTTTCTGAAACGTCGTCCCCCCGCCTGTTCGCAAAACATTGATATTGTTACAATAATATGATTGGTATTATCAAGCAGGTCAAAAATATCATCCCCTATCCTCTGGAAATACGAGCTCGTTTTACGTACAATATTTACAGGTCGCGTTCCCTGCTATATAGCCGTCTTTACAGTGAGAATTATCCTGCTGATGACCGGTTTCGTTGCATTTGCGTGCGGTGTTTATTTTCATTTGCTTCAGAATAGACTGTTTACCGTGTAACTATTCTTTACGTTTCTGCCACAGTCATTAGAGGGAGAGGGGTTACCTTTTCGATGAGTACCCCGGCTGAAAAAAAACATCAATCCGGCTTCAGGATAATGTTACTGGGACGTGTCGTTATCACGTTTCTCGTTGTCATTGTCCCATTTTTCCTCTTCCTCGGATACATGACCCAGAAATCGCTTGAGGCGATGATTCGGTCTAATACTCATGAGGCCATAAGGACTTTTATTAATTCTGAAGGCAATGAACTGGATGGATATTTTGAAAATCTCGAAACCCTCGGTCACACCTCTTCTGCTTACCTGGAAAAACGTCTGGCTCTTCCGCCGATTGGCTGGCAGGACTTTGATGACCGCTACATTATGAAGGATGGCGCCTTCCGTACCAACCTCGATTTCGGCCACAAAAAGGAAGATGTATCCGGTGTGTTTATCTCCTCGCTTGCCACCGTTACCAGCGACTTGAAGCGTGAAGTATATCTGACTGGCCACGAGTTCACCGGGTATGCCAAAGGGGTACGTGCAGCCGTATTTAACACCTATTACATCAGTAAGCGCGGCTTCCTGCGTATTTACCCCAAAGACTGGGCAATGCAGATTGAAGCAGATCATGATTTTACCAGCGATGTGTTTTATTATACTGCCGATCCGGAACACAACCCCGACCGAAGCCCGGAATGGACACCCGCCTATTACGATGCCATCTGGAAACACTGGATGATTAGCCTGGTTACACCAGTTTATGTAGACGACCAGTTTCTCGGGATCGTTGGCCACGATGTCATCCTTGACCAGATTTACGACCAGATATTGAACAAACGGTATTTCCACCACGGTTATGTGTTCCTTTTTGACGAAGAGGGGCATATTCTGCTTCATCCGGATCACCTTGACAGGTTGCGTGAAGTGGCATTGATGGGCGACAAGCTTAGTTTTGACAATCTTAGCGATACAGCTTTGCAGGAACTAATCAGGAACAATCTGTCAACCGAAACAACCGAGAAGCTTCAAATCCACAGATACAAGAACGAATCGGGCGAAACTTATTTTGCATATATCTATGACCTTGATTTTCAAAATTGGACGTACGGCATCATTATCCCGGAAGCGGAAGTCATGTCTGTCCTGCCTATGTTCAGGGTCAGGTTTCTTATTATTGCCGGAATCACCTGGTGTGTCTTGTTCGCAATATTCATTCTTACCACATGGCTGACTGTTGTGCGTCCACTTCGGCATATTTCTGAAGTAACAAGAAGAATCGGCGAAGGTAATTTTGACATATCGGTTGATCACGACAGCAAGGACGAGATTGGTTTGCTGGCACACTCAGTAAACCAGATGACTGCCAACCTGAAATCAACGACAGAAGAACTACGCCTGGCAAACCTGGAATTACGTGAGGAGATAGCAGAGCGCAGACGTGCCCATGAAGCTCTGCAACTTAGCGAAAAACGATTTCGCAAACTCTTTGAGGAATCGCCGGATGGTGTATATGTGCGTATTGGCAACCAGTTTGTCGTTACCAACCCCAGCATGGCGGAGATTTTTGGTTTTGAAATTGAAGAGCTTACCGCACCTGATTTTGATATTCCTTCCCTGGTGCCGGAATCACATCAGGGCGCGATGCGGAATCAGATGGAATCCATCGAAAACGGGACCTATCCTTCTTCGATTGAATCATTTTGCATTCACACAAAAAATGGCGACCTGCGTCATATAGAAATCAAGCTGACCCGGATAGAATGGGATAACCAGAAGGCGGTTCTGGGGTTTGTTCGTGACATCACCCAACAGAAATCCCTGAAAGCTCAATTACAGCACTCACAGCGTATGGAAGCCATCGGAAAACTGGCCGGCGGCATTGCGCATGATTTCAACAACCTCCTGACCGCAATCACCGGCAACGCGGAAATTGCCCTGTTCAAGCTTGAAGAGGATCACCCGGCACGGCGTTATGTGCGCGAAATTGACGCCACCTCGGAACGCGCGGCCACGCTCACGCGTCAGTTGCTGGCATTCAGCAGGAAACAGGTGATCCAGCCTCGAACGATCAACCTGAATGAAGCGCTTTCCAACATGCGCAACATGCTGAAACGTGTCATTGGCGAAGATATCGGGCTGCAGTTTATCCATTCCCCGGACCTGTGGAATGTGGAAGCGGACCCCAGCCAGATCGAGCAGGTAGTCGTGAACCTGGCGGTCAATGCACGCGATGCCATGCCCAATGGCGGTAAACTGACAATCGAAACGATCAATGTTGAACTGGATGAAGAATATGCGATCAATCACCTGGGCGTAGAGCCGGGTTCGTATGTACAATTATCCGTATCTGATACAGGCCATGGAATGGACAAAGAGGTAATCGAGCATATTTTCGAGCCATTTTTTACCACAAAAGGCGAGAGTAAGGGGACCGGCCTGGGATTGGCGACTGTATACGGAATTGTCAAGCAGAATCATGGGATTGTCCATGTCTACAGTGAAATCAATATTGGAAGCACATTTAGAATCTATCTGCCGAAGTTCAGTGGTCAGGCGCTTAACTATGACCAGCAGCCGGACGAGAATATTGACCCGCACGGAACGGAAACGATTCTCGTTGTTGAGGATGAGGAAGGTGTCCGGGATATGGCTACCCGTATCCTTGAACAGTATGGCTACTCGGTCCTGAGCGCGCCTACCCCGAAAGAAGCAATTGCACTGTATTATAACAAACATACAGAAATCGACATGATCTTATCAGATGTGATCATGCCGGGCATGACTGGCCCCCAGATGATCGCCCAGATGCAGCAGGAACACCCGAATATCCTGGTTCTGTATATGAGTGGCCATACCGAAAACGCTATTGTTGAACATGGTGTTCTAAAGCCGGGGATTCTGTTTATCCCGAAACCGTTCCGCCCCATTGATCTAGGGATACAAATCAGGAATGCCCTGGATTCCGACCGAGCAAAACAAAATGATCTGACCGGCTACCCCGATGAATAAAACCAGCCAGACTGCAACAAGAAGTGATGTTGAAATTAAGGTTGCTATTGACGACTCCATTACAACCAGGTTCTCCCCACACATCGATGATTCTCTCATCGCATCCATGGAAATCGGTTTCTGGGATTGGAATTTGCGAGACGGCAATTTGCATATTAACAAACAGATTGCTGATTTATTTCAGGTAGATCTGACAAAAACCCAACCCACATTCGAATTATTCATGCAGCGTTTACACAAGGATGATCGCGAGCGTATCCGGAATAGAGTCACAGAACTGCTGTCCTCTCCCTCAACAAATGTGATTATTGATGAATACCACCTGGCGAGAGAGGATGGTACGTATGTCTGGTTGATTTCCAAGGGAAGTATTACCGAATGGGATAGCCATGACAAACCGGTTCGAATAACAGGAATCCTGGTTGATATCACCAGGCAAAAAGAAACCGAACAAAACCTTTTGCGAGACCAGAGAAATTTCTCCCATGCACAGAAAATTGCTCATCTTGGAACCTGGGAATGGGATTTTATTACCGGCATTACGAAATGGTCTGATGAACTCTTCAATATCTTCGGTATTGATGACATCCCGGAAAGCGGCACAATCCCCATTAAAGAGGTATTCCGACACATCCTTCTGGAGGATAGAGAACCTTTCCGGAAATTGCTGCGGAATCGTGATGAGAACCTCGTCATGGAATTTCGCCTGCAAAGGCAGGATGGGGCCATTCGAACTCTATACACCAAGGGAGAAGTAGTACGAGATAATGACGGGCAGATAACCGGTATGCTGGGAACAGCCCAGGATATTACAGACCGAAAAAGAGAAATTATTATTCGTGATGTCCTGCTCCATATCTCCCAGGCCGCCAATACAATACCCAATCTCCTTGAATTGCTCGAAGTTATTCATGCACAACTATCCCGGCTGATTAATGCAGCCAACTTTTATGTAGCTCTATACAACCCACGATCTGAAACCTACACGTTCCCATTTCACCATGACCTCCGAGAAGAGATTAATCGTGAAGACAACTATCCCCTTGAAGGAAGCCTGACTGATTACGTCCGTCGCACCGGAAAACCTTTATGGGGAGATGATGCGACTCACCGTGAAATGATGAAGCAGGAACTGGTTGGTGATGTCGGCGCGCCTGCACCAATCTGGATCGGCGTCCCTCTGAAAACAGCGAATGATGTGATCGGTGTTGTCGCTATCCAAAGTTACGACAACCCCAACGCTTATATTCCGGAAGATATGCACTTGCTGGAATTTGTTTCCGATCATATTGCCATGGCAATCGTTCACCATCAGGCTGACGAGGCCTTGAAAGAAAGCAGGGCTATCCTTGATTTCTCTTATGAAGCAACTGGCGACAGTTTATGGGATTGGGATATCAGTAACGGAGACATCTGTTTTAATCGTACCTGGTGGCAGATGTTTGGTTATGAGGAGAATGAATTTCTTCCGACTTTTGATAGCTGGATGAATCTGATCCATCCCAATGACCTGGAACGTGTGGATCAACTGCTGCAGGAGTATCTCGTCGGAAACCTGTCCCAATTCACCGTGGAATATCGTGCGAAGACCAAGCAGGGACGCTGGCGCTGGATTCTGACTCGTGGACGTATTCTCGAAAGGGAAGCGGATGGGCGCCCTCGGCGAATGATCGGCACCAATGTGAATATTGATCGTATCAAGCGTACCGAAGAAGCGCTGCGTGAAAGTGAAAGCCAGTTCCGGAAACTGATCGAATACTCGCCCCTGCCAATCCTGGTCTGTAACCTCGATGGCGTTATTGAGATTCTGAATAGCCGTTTTCTGCACCTGTTTCAATATGATCAACAGGATATTCCTACCATTGACGACTGGTGGCGCCAGGCTTTTCCAGCCCCGCACTATCGGCAACAAATTGTGGTGTCATGGCAACAAAAGGTGAACCTGTCAGGCCAGGATCGCGCTATACAGGCGCTGAAAGATGTGCAAATCATCTGCAAAAACGGCACAATTCTTGACACGGAAATCCGCTTCTCCCGGATCGGAAACCGTGAGCTGGTCATCTTCCTGGATAATACAGAACGGAAAAAACAGGAAGAGGAAAGAAAAAAACTTGATGCTAGAATCCAGGAAAATCAACGGCTGGAAAGCATTGGTTTATTGGCGGGCGGTATTGCACACGATTTCAATAACCTGCTGGCTGAGATAATAGGCAATATTGATATGATTCATATGAAATGCAGAGAAGAATTACCTGCGCATAAGAAGAACCTGGACAATATTCAAAAAAGCGCAGAACGTATGTCGCTGCTTACAAGCCAGATGCTCGCCTATTCCGGACAGGGACAGTTTATTATAGAACCGTTGGACCTGTCCATACTGGTCAAGGACGTATCAACACTGCTGAAATCTTCCATCAGTGATTACGCTTCCCTGGAATTGGATCTGATTCCGGCCCTTCCCAATATTGCCGGGGATAGCCTGCAAATCCGACAACTTGTTACCAACCTGGTGCTAAACGCTTCCGACGCTCTTGATGGGAAAGCCGGAAAAATCAAGATCAGCACCTCACTTGCCGCCTGCAGCAGGGAAGTTCTGGAGGAGTCCGTTCTGACTGAAATCCCGGAAGCCGGGGATTTCATCAAACTGGTCATCAATGATAACGGGATTGGTATCGAAGAAGGACTATTGACACGAATTTTTGAGCCGTTTTATACGACAAAATTTACGGGACGCGGATTGGGACTGGCGGCAGTATTGGGAATCATCCGTGCTCATAAGGGCGCTATTACGGTCACCAGTAAGGTTGGTGTCGGTACAACTTTTACCATTTTCCTGCCGGTTAAACAGCATTAAAAAAGGATTGACCTCATCGGCCAATCCCTGTTGTTTTTCACGATCTTTGGGCAACAGCTTAGAACAGGTTACCCCTCCAGGACCATACCAAAGCCGGTCCTTGTGCTTCCGGCAACCAGCCAACGTGCATTTCCCCCAGACTCTCACGGTACTTCTTCTGAGCGTTGGAAATCGTCCTTGCAGCATCAATCGCTGAAATCAGGCGGTTGATCAGCATTCCACCGGCAAGATAGTATATCCGGTTCTTGTGACGTCCCGCGGAAATGCGGATATCATCAAATTCATGCCTGTTCGACGAGCTATCCCAGTTCCAGTATTCGGATGCGATATCGTACTGGGCTTCATAATCGCGTTGCTGACGCTTGGCAGCGTTGTAATCATTGATATTGTTGTAGTTGCCGATATCAGCATAAAACGCGCTTTCATGGTCACCACTGACACCCGCGTGCTGTATGGCAAACTTCTCATAGTTGTCCGTCTGGTACAGGTAACTCTGCCACGACAACAGGATACCTGTCCACAAGCTGACTTCGACGCCGGTATAGATGGCGCCACGAATCGGCCTGTCTACATACCGCTGGCCCCAACCAGGCAAAATCATGCTGTACAGAAACGCTCGAGGCGGACTTTTCTGCAATTCAGCAGGATACTCGACCTCGGGTAGCTTTTCCTTTTTTTCCTTCTTGCTGCGTGAACCACGTGCGCCCGGTCGCTCGTAAGGACCGTTACCAGTCAACAATTGTGTATGAATTGATGAAGGTGCACGGAATCCAATGGCAGTCTGCGTGTACTGATCGCCGGGGTTCGTAGCGGCTTCTTCGGCATGCGCGGCAACCACGCCCAGCACGAAGAAAACCACCAGGCTGAACAGCACAAGCTGGATTCTGATTTTATCCTGTATCACGACTACTAGACTCAAAGCATCCTCTTGACAGGTCTCACTGTTCGAGTACCGGGTAAAAGCAATCTGACGGTCAGAAAGTCAGGTTGACTCCTCCCATAACAACCGGTTCACCATTAAAGAATGTTGTTTTTGCAGTGACTTCTCCGGACATGACACGCTTGTTATGCAGCCGCACAGTAAACCCGGCATCAACGGCAGATACCACGTGGTTCACCATGATCGCCATGAAGAATGCTGCGCTCTTGTCCAGGAGTTTGTTCGAATCATAGCGCATCTGGGCATACGTATTTGCCAGAACACTATGCACATTCAAGAATGTTTCATCATCGTAAAATGTGTTGAAGAAGGCGCTCCATTCAGACGGATTTTCCGGGTAGATATCATCCCACGCAGCACCGAACTGAGTCAGATATTTACCGATCATTTCGTAATACTGCTGATCCTTGGAGTCCGGAAGTTTGTGGGTAAAGTTTGTCGGCAGGTACTGAAGCCTTGCATCCCACGGCAAGATTTCCCATTGATCTTTTGTATAGGGATATAAGGAATCGGCCTGCCCCCCTTTATTGGTAGCGAGCCAGTATTCCCATTCGCGGTAGACTTCTTCGTTCCAGTTTTTATCCGCA
Source organism: bacterium (assembly GCA_963669175.1). Taxonomy (GTDB): domain Bacteria; phylum Electryoneota; class Electryoneia; order Electryoneales; family Electryoneaceae. The sequence goes on along the minus strand of OY769902.1, from coordinate 1,052,592 downwards.
TACAGTTCGTATTCGTCTTCCTTGTCCTGTCCCTTCTTGGCATACAGGATTGCTCCGGTCCAGAAACCGAGTTCCGCCGCGAAGAAGACCGCCGACTTGATATAGGCAATCGTATTCGATTCCATGTTCGACGCCGCATAGAATTGACCGGCGCCAGGAATCAACGCTGACATCAGGATGGCGCGACCCGGGTTAATTTTCTTCGCGCCGCTTGCCGCGACGGAAGAGACATCTGATCCCTGGTCCGACTGCAACTGGAAAGCGAGCTGCCGGTTCAGTTCATGATCTCGTCCGGTAAAGCTGACCGGTTTTTCCAGGAAACCCAGCACTTCTTCACCCAGCGAGACTTCTGCTGCTTGCGGCGCCGGATTCTGGTTCAGGAACACAACAGAACGTTCCTCCGACCCATCTTCAACAGAAGATCCTTCCGCACCAGCCAGTCCCGGTACGATTACCAGCGCCGCCATGATGGCGATCCAAAGCATCCTGCTACCCATTAGAACCTCCTTGAGGCCGAACCCCGGCCGGGAAAAATGGTCTCGAACTCGAACAGTACCGTAAGATAGTACCGCCAGCCGGGATCGTAAAACGTCGTGGTATTGTTTTCTGTATGTGTTATGTGGTCGAGGCCTCTCGCAGCGCTGAAAGTCACCGCTGTCGGATAGCCATACCACGAATACAGTTTTGTACGTAACTCCATGCCCACAGTCCGGGCAAGACGGTCAAACGAGAAATCCCTATTCACCCAGGCATCGCCCGCTTCATAAAATACACCGCCATACAAGCCATCGAAATGGAACCAGCCCAAGCGGGGGCGAGGCGCTGTAATTAGGGGATGACGCAAAGCCAAACTGCCGATAATCTTCCGATTCCCGCCAAGAGAATAGTAGCTGTACCCCTTCATGCCGTGCAAGCCACCGGCGTACAAATACATGAAAGGATCAACCTCGTGATCAAGGTAACCGCCACGCAAACGCGGTTGCACCACTACTTCCCCGAAGGGATTCCACCACCCTGTGATATCCCCTTCAAAACGGAGATAACGATACGGAGTAAACACTTCCTGCAGGGTATATTTATCCTGATTGATCTCGAAGCCTTCGATGAAATCGTTATCTTCATATGCTGCGGTCAATTGTCCGACAATACCCTTGTGAGGATGCACATTGCCACGAACCATCGGTTCCGTGTAATTGAAATCCATACGGGTTTGCAGATAGCGTCCTATGAAATAGGTATAATGCAGGCTGGTTAGATCTTCATAGTTAAGGAAAGCCTGGTACCGGCTCCATACCGCGCGAAGCTCAAGGTCGACCGGTTCCGAAAGTTTCAGCTTCGCGCCGCCATCCACCTCCATCAGGTGGAAAGTATAATCAACGCCATACTGATCATAAATCGGAACCAGTTCACCGTCAACGATTTTTGATCCCTTGATAACATAGGGATCTTCAAACTCATCCGAATAGACCCTCTTCATGTAATAACCTTCAAGGAACAGGGTTGGACGCAACGCACGGAAATCAAACAACCCGAACGCGTCAAATTCCCCATCTGTATTCATGGCGAAACCACCCATCATGGAAAGCCGTTCCAGGACGTCATTGCTGAAGGCATAGATACCCGGTTTGAACTTGCCATAATCAAAACCGATGCGTGGCACCAGGAACATGGATTCAAAAACTGGTTTATACATTTTTGTCGCAGCGAACCCGATATTGGTGTCATCATAGTCAACCCTGGGCAGATTCTCCAGGAAATCCGAATTATACACCATTACTTCCGGATCGACCGGCTGCGGATCATCCAGGATACGAAGTTCGAAACCGTATTCCGTGTATTCCACATAAACAATATCACCGTCCTTGTTCACATTGGGCATGAACGCCCCGCCCAAGACATTGGTGATGGGTTCCGACTGTTCCGTTTCCAGGTTATAACGATACAGGTTGAAAATGCCGGTGATATCGGATGAATAGTACAGCCATTTGCCGTCCACGCTCCATACCGGATCACGTTGTCCACCCGGACCGCCAAGCAGTGTACGCATCTCGCTGCCGTCAGGACGAATCAGGCGAATATCACGGCCGATACCACGATTCCATGAATACACCACCCATTCACCATCCGGTGATGCAGATGGTCGCCACACCTGAGAGCCATCTCGTGAATCTGTCAACCGATGGATACTGTCCGCGACCATCGGTTCAATGTCGCTCCATTCCTCACGGGGAGGAAGGTCTATGCGTGCCAAGTCCTTGGTGCCATCCGCGTTCAGGACAAATACAACTGCGCTCTCGTCAGGAAGGAAGGACGGCTCTATCGCACGTGCGGCCCTGGTGAGCCTGATATTTTTCTTTTCCTGAACATCAAACAGGAAAACATCGGCATAGTTGCTCTCGTTAGACTGAAGCTTTAACTGAGAATAGACCAGCCAGCGGCCATCGGAAGTCATATCAAAGGGAGTGCCTACATACGGAATGACAACTTCCGACTCTCCCTCTTCGACATCTTTCACCAGCAACGAGCGTTGCCCCAGGTAGTCGTTGCCTTCATTGGAAGAATAATAAATCTTTTCACCATCCGGCTTGCTCCATACGGGGAACAGGTTGCCATAGCCTTCGCGGGCGAAAAGTTCACCTTCTACGATGTTGTCCCGAATGATAGCCGTGCGGGATCCATAGTCTTCCCGCATCGCTGAAGTCCAGTCCTCGTACAACTGATCGCTGCTGATCCCCAGCGCAGCCTTGATAGCAGAGTCGAATGTCAGGTGATTCAGCTTGGTCATTTCCTCGCTCAGGTGACGCAAAGCCTCTTCACCATAGGTATTTCGGATATACAGTACCAATCCGTAACCGTGATTGTAGGTTGACTCGTTGCCCAGGCTGTTCTTGCCGAAGACCTCCATATCATTCATGGAAAGCAGGGAATCGTTCAGAGTGCGTACGCGCAGTTGCATGTCACGGTGGCTGTCCCAGTAGTCATAATCGAATTGAGCCAGATTGGACTGCGCAGTTCCCTCGGCAAACCACATGGGAATCGTTGTCATGGCAAAGGGATAAGAAGCGAGCACGTTAGGATAGCCATAGAGCACATCCGGACGTTTCTCTTCTTCGTAGCCCAGCACCTGTACATACACCGCCGGTATGGCGCGTGGCAACTTGCGTGACGCGCCGAGCTGAATCATGTGAGTGAATTCGTGGGTAACCACATTCCGCAACCAGTTCACGCTGCCGCGCAGGTCATAGTCCAATGCAGTCGCCCAGATAACAATCTTGTTGTTGTAATAATAAGCGCCGCCGTTGGCGTAATCGTCGGTATCCTTTACTACATACTGAATCTTTGTGTCCGGTTCATATTCATAGAGGGTCGTGATCGGTCCGTAGATTTCTTCGGCAATCTTTGCAATCGTATTGGCCGTTCGTTCCGCGCCGTCATGATACGTGAAAACGAAATGCTCCGTTTCAAACGTATGCCATACCAGCTCAGGATGGTTGGCGTCATATGGTTGCGCGAAACCGCATGTCGCCATCAGCAGGATGCTACTGACAACGAGGTAGGCAAGTTTCTTTTTCGACGTATGTAGCTGCAAGATTCTTCCACAACTTAGTTAGTACGTTTATCCCCAGCATCTATCTTCTGTTTGGGTTCCAATTCCAACACTTTCACCATCTCAGGATAAAGAAATTCAGCCAATACTCTGTGACCTTCTGGTGAAAGATGACTATCTACCTTTCCATACAATAGTTCTGTGTCCGTTTCAGCAAGCTCTCTGAATAAATCCATTGGGTCCAGCCAGACAATATCCTGATCGGCCAACCTGTCTCGAATCAACCGATTCGGCAAGTCGAGATCGGTTGCTCCATCAGGAATGTCAAACATCTGTGTATATTTTTCCCAATCATCCGCATATATTTGAAAATTTTTGGGTATAACAACGAAAATTACAGGCGTATCATATTGCTTAAATAAATCGTTTATTTCAATGATGGCTTCTGCTGTACTGTTTATTAATTTATCTTTGTCATGATCAACAAAAAATATTTCCGGAATATAATAGGCTGTCAAACCCATCCTTGCAAATAATATTTGTAGCCTGTTTTTAAAGAATACAAAAAGATGTGATCTTTGCTCCAAACAGTCATTCATAGGGTACAATACATGTTTAATCCACACATCCTTTTTAAGTGTCAAAGGGAGTTTAAACTTATGTTTAATCTCCGGGACATATGATTCGTTCTTGTTTTTATCAAACTTGCCAATAAAATCATTTCCGATAAAGAACATTACTACGGCTGCAGAATATTTCTGTTCTGATAAGCGTTGTTTCGCTACAAGATAGTAATGTTTGGGACTATACTCTGCGACACCCGTGTTTTCTGTGTACACCTTCTCGTCCGCAGGTAACGCTTCTTCCAGCATTTGCCCCAGACACGCATCTACAATGAACTCATCCTCGCAACTGACGGCTTCAAGGAAAGAGTCGCCTATAAACAGTAACTGAATCTTAGACTCATCCAATGGCGTTTCTACCGCAGGGTCAGGGTTGATTCGATCTCCCCGGTCATCAGTCTTGAAAATGATGGGACGACCATCCTCCGCAGACAACAACTCTTCATTATAATCTGATGCATGTTTGTGTCCCAGAATACTACAGGGAACATACATCCCCTCACGTGACCTGACGACTGGCTGCGGGAAAAACAGCCTGAATATCACCTCTGTGAAAAGAACCATGAACAAAAGAGAAACCAGCAAAACAGAAAAATTGATCAGATAAGGGGTAATACCCGTTCGTTTTTTTTCGTCCTCTTGTTGTTTCTCCTCCTCGGTCATTTCACCACCGCAAACCGAATAATTTTGTATTCCCCGCCAGCCTCCAACCGTGCAGCGTAGACACCCGAAGCAAGATCACGGGTCGAAAGAACGATTTCTTCGTCCAAACCGGCTTCAATGCCCTGTTCTTTGTACATCATTTCACGGCCAACCATATCAAAAACACGAACCGAAGCGGTGCCACCAGATTTTGCCCTGAAACGGAAATGGGCATCATCGCCATTCAGAACCGGGTTCGGCCAGCAGTAGGCGGAAGCATCCAGGCCAGTCCTTGATGAGCCTCCGGCCGGTGTTGTTCGCAATGAATAGGTGCCCTGGGCATTGCCGCCCTCCATGCCCCAGTGAATGATAGGAGGTTGTCCGGATGAGATCGGGAGGTTGAAAACCTGAATCCGGTTGGACGCCTCACCATACAGAACCAACTCCGGATTATCATCTTGGTCGAGTTGTGTCAGGATCAGTTTTGTCCCGCCATATACTTGTGGTCCATACACAGATTGTAGAGGAAATCCAAGCCGTTCTCTGCTGTTATTCATCGTGAACGCATCAATAGTTTCTTTCCACAGGGTACTGGACAAATCCTGCGTCGAAAATGATGTCAACAGCTCGTTGTCACCTCGCGACGATCCATCCATCCAGTAGAAATCGGCCCGGCTCAATATGCTCTGCTTGTTGCTGATTTGCAGTCCGGCCCCTTCAGAAAGAATGCCTGTGGGTTCAAATCCCTCGATCTTTCTGCTTGTTAGTGATAAGCCTGTAAATTCAACCAGACCATCATGGTCGATATCCAGCGGTATCATCCCAAGATAAAAACCGCCAAGATCATACACATTGGCGTAACTGTACTGTTCCGACCCAAACCAGTACACCATCTGTGTACCGATTGTTGCCGCGATGTCTGCGACACCATCTCCGTCAAAATCAGCGCTGACAACTGACCCAATTACTTCAGCATGCGTAGCGAAGCCGTCAACATCGGATACAAGATGCAGTTGATCTGCCGTCAGCACGTACAAAGTGCCGTCACTAGTTACATAGGCAACCGTATCCGAAGAGGCGCTGCCAACCTGAACAGCAAAGGTTGAAGCATAGTTCGCATTTTCAATATCAGTCAGCCAGAATGTTGCTGGATCGGCCGTGGTATTCAGCAGAGACAATGAGATCAACCCGAGAACACCGCCTTCATCCATACAGCGGAATACAAGGTGCGGATCAGACTCGGGACCGACAATCATCGCATTCCGGACCAGGTCTGTTGCCGGACTGTCAGGCATATTAGCAAGTGCTCGCCCTGACAGGCTGACTGTTCCATCGCTTTCGAAGGTCAGGATTGTCACATAGTCTATCCCAACCGCTACAACTTCATCCCTGCCATCACCATTCAAGTCCGCTACCGGCCAGGCATGCACAAATTCCGGATCTGAAAGCTGGGCATGATATAGTTGAGTGCCTTCTCCGTCAAATACATACGCTTCACCTTCACCGTATCCGAAGAAGATCTCGTTTATACCATCACCATCCACATCGCATGGCACAGCTCGCACAGGATAATTGTTTGGATATGGGAACGGTAAAAATGTCGGGAAATCGCCCTGCTTCCACTCGTTACCTACACGGCAACGCATGGTATCGGCGATGTTGGAGAAGTTGTCGAAAAGAATATGAGTTTGTAGCCCATCGCTTGTTACTGTTGCCGGGGCGGTTTCACTGCCAAAGAAAATATCGTGTCCCATGCCCGGGTTTGCTTCAGGCCAGATTTCGTTGTCCGCAAAGAAAGCATCATCAATGACGCCGTATTCGCTACCGTCACCTGCCGTCAGGAAAGCGTACTCTTCACCGATATCCCAACTGCCATCCGCTTCGATCAGTTTAACCCCGCGCTGTTCTTTGCTGGTCTGTATACGATCATCTGCCAGCCCGGCACGAATCAGGCGCTCATCAATATGCCAGATCAGGATACCACTGGCGGGAAGGTCAAAGTCCTGGTCCTCAATCCAGACAGGCACTCCAAAATCCGTTCCTTCATGCAGCAGATCAAAGCTGTAATCGTAGCGAAGAACCAGCGTGTCCTGGTTTCCATTCGCATCCGGAGCATCGAGCGCGTAGGTGCTGTCATACCACACCTGGCCTTCTTCCTGCGGATCACGTCGGCGCGCTTCAAGCAGATAGTATTCGTTGTCGTTAAGTGGAACTTTTACCAGTCGATGCAAGCTGTCGTGGAATACGGAATCCGGAAGTTGGAGAACGCCAAGCCGGATCGGTCCATCTGTAATTTCAACCGCGTCTTCCCAGCCCATATAATAGCGCATCCACGCGCTGGGCGGGGAGGGAATAATGCCGAAAAAGCCACCAAAACCTCGATCCATCAGCCCGAACAGCCCGATGCCAGGGTCACCTGTTTCAGCCTGGTACAGGTGCGGCATTCCCATCAGGAAACCGACCTGTGCGCAAATTGTGCCAAGGAGACCGACTTCTACATCGCCCTGACGCTGCATTTCGGGCAGGATAACACCACGGTCCAGTATGAAGCTGTTACCAAGCTCTACCCCATTGGGATAGTCTGAGTATTCCAGCAAGTCCTGGGGGCCGATGTAGACTGAAGGGATATCATGCGGCGTGGTATCGTAGCCCGTGTCAAACTCGTTGCCTGCACCGGCATGGAATATCACAAAATAGTCGTACTGACTGTAATCGACTCCCGCAGCTACCAGATCGCTGTCTGCGGCCTGCCAGGAATCGATGAAGAGTTGAGTCAATGTCTGGTTCAGACGTTCAAATCCGGCTTCGGTAGTGTCACCGTAGTTGATGTGCCAGATAGGATACGGCATCCGGTAGGCCGCTTGATTTGCCGCGGGATAGATATCACCGACAATGGTCAATTCCCCATGGCTGAAGCGTTCGTAATAATTCTTCAGTCCGAGGAACTGATCTTCAAAATACGCTTTGTCGTGCGGTGGTGGATCGATCAGCCAGTCTTCGGCATCCACCGTATCCGGCAGCTCGTAGAAGAAGGAACCGTCGCCAGTCGTCGTTGACAGCGTGTCAGACTGAAAATCCACTCGAATGGCCAGCACACGTAACGTGTTCGGCAATCCGGGATGACGGATATCATCCAGTTCGCTTCCTGCGAGATGACGGCTTTGTTCTCCCAGGGTTGACGTGGGAGTAAAGCGTAATGGTGCGCCTGGTTGCGCTGCCTGAACTGTTCCGGACAGGTACAAGGCAACCCCCAGGGTCACCAGCAAGATGCCCTGCAAATGTTTTTTAATCGATTTCACGGCCTGCTAGCCTCAGCAATTTGTCTCTTAGAATCCGATTGACAGACTGAACCGCATGGTATCCGTCAGCGGATGACCTTCACCGGCCGAGACGTACGAGAAGTCAAAACGGTAGAGCGAATATTGCAGGCTGGCTCCAAAGGTTAGGGGTTTTACTTTCCCGAGTTCATCGTTCCAGTACCCGACGCGCAAAGCGATCAGGTCGGTATACCAGTACTCAGCGCCCACATTGTAAATCATGGTCGTCCAGAAAGGACCATCCGACCAGGCCGAGAACATGGCGATATAGAAAGGATCTGAATCGCCATCATCATAACGGCGGACCAATTCCTTGTTCAGGTCACCTACCAACGTCACTTTGTTGTAAGGTGAATCAACGATATGATAGGCAACACCCAACGACAGGTTTGTCGGAAGCGGGTCAGCCTGGGCGCGGTCGATATAGGCCACTTTCGGACCCATGTTGGACAAATTGGCGCCCACATCCAGTTTTTCCAGCGGCGTATGCCACAACCAGCCAAGGTCAACACCGATAGATGTCGCAACACCCGAACCCAGTTCGTTTCCGGCGCCTCGGTCTGACAGGTGACTGTAAATGAAACGGCAGTTGACACCAAGGGCCATGTTTTCCGTCATCGTCGCACCATAACTGCCGGTCGCGGCGAATTCATAAGACGAGAACGTACCCTGGTACTGGTTGTTTTCGTCACGGCGTTCTGTTTCACCCAGGTTCAGGAACACAATGTTCCCACCGAAGGTGCCCCATTCTTCTACCGGATGAACATAGCTGATGTAGTCGTAATACAAGTCGGACAGCTTGAACTGAGGCAACCAGTTCACGTGCATCAGGGTCAACTCGTTTTGATCCTGCCAAGCGAGACCTGCAGGATTCCAGTACGTCGCAGTTGCATCATCCGCAATCGCTGTGAAAGCTTCACCCATACCACCCGGTCGAGCGCCTGGATTAATCTTCAGGAACAATACACCCGCCTGAGACACCGAGGCCGCTTCCACTGCCACCGGCAAGACCAGTATACCAGCCGCAATTATCCAAGTCATCATGCGGATGCCGATCCGCTGGTCACCACTCAAATGCATCATCTTTTTATCCCTGCTTGCCACTCTGTTTGCGCCGCTCCGTACGTACACCCTCGAAGCTATATTCCAACAACTATCTGGAACTCAAGTTATCAGCCAAACATGCCGTCCGAGTTGACCGACGTCAATCTACTAACCTCTATCCCAAAGACTCAAAATAAATACTGCTTTTCTGACTATATCGGCTATTCCCGGACAATATTCAGAAAAGCGCTAATCTTACAAGTTAACGAATCCTCAGCAGTTTACCAACAGCCTCTTCACTTTGGCCGGATGAATTGCTGACTTTGACCGTATAGAGATACACACCATTAGCAATATCATCGCCGTAATGGTCACGGCCATCCCATTCGATATAATTGAAGTTATCCCGAACACTTACAGGACCAATGGTCTTTATATGGCGACCGCTTGGCGTATAGACTCGAATCGTCACTTCATCGGCCCGTATTGTTTCAAAGGTAAAATGAGTCTGATCCTTGAATGGATTGGGTACATTAAACACATTGCGAAGGATCAGATCACCATCCGAATCAGCCGTAACAAACTGTATCCTCTCCAGGGCCATGTTGTTGGCATTATCCCAAGCCCGCACTTCCAGTTCATGCGGTCCCGGCTCAAGCCCCGTGATCAAGCGCTCGGCTGTGCCCGCGGTGTAACTGTCACGTTCATAGATAAAGTCTTCGTTCAACACGATTGCCTGTTCTGAGGATGTTCCCGGATCAACCGTAACCTTGATATCATGCCCGATTTCACCGGTCAGGTTGATCCCGCTGCTGTCAACCAGGTCGATCAGCAATGTCGGCTGAATATCGGTCAGGTCACCTTCCTGCCAGCCACGATGATTGAAAAAGATGGCAATTTCCGGCGGTGTATGGTCCGTAATATCACTCGGCTCAGGGAATGTCGAGGAAATGTGTATTCCCTCTTTCGAACCAATCGCATCCTTTTCGTTGCCGGTGCCGTACAGAACCACCCAGCCATCCGTCGATCCGTAATTCACATCTTTGGGAACCACAAAACGTGCATTAAAATCACCTTCATAAACCCCAACATTGCCACGGAACATGATGCCGCCGGGCATGCGGTAGTCTAATTCTGAATCGTCAAAATAGGTATAGGTGAAGGTATCGTAACTATCATATACGGTAACCAGCGCTTCCCCTTCGAAATCAGTCACCGGGACTGTACCGTTCAGCGCATGAACACAACCGTTGATATCGGCCACCTGCATCGATATCAGGCTGTCCGGCAGAATCTCTTCTACAGTCAAATCCAGTCGTGGCACTGCCGGCATCATCAAGGGGTCGGCAAAACAGTGATAATACTTATTGGTAGCGCCGGATGTTTCTATCTTTGCCAGGTACAGGCATTCGCCGAGAGAACGCGGTTCTTCACGGTCAAAGAAAAGCTGATAAAACATCTTGACCATGTTGTTGTTGCCATAACCGGACGTGTTCCTGGAAGCGGCCATGACACCGATAGCGCCACCAGATTTGGCCAATAACTGTTCGAAGCAGGCTTCATTGTCAGGACGGTCAAAGTATCCCCACGAGCAGGTTGCCGCGACGTAGATCGGCTCGCGCAAACCACTGTTGATATTGGACACATCACGGCTGTCGAGCAGCAGGTTCTCGTGAGCCCATACATGCGCGTTTCCATGGCCCATGTAATTGATCAACAAGGCTCCGCGATTAATTGTCTCAATGAGATCCTGCGAAGCGCCCGGTTTGGTGCGTGCGCCGGTGGTCGGATCAAATTCCGTGGGGTAAGGACCGATATAGATTTTCTCGATTTGCATGTAATCGGGGATATGAGTGTTGGCCAACTCTTCCGAGTAGGCCATGTGCTGCTTGTCGGTTGTGGTTGGTCCGACGTCAATGTACTCATCGTCGGCAACCATGATCACCTTGCTGCGCCAGGGACCGCGATTGACATCATTTTCGTAGGTGATGAGCCGTTCGGTGTAATTCTCTACCTCGGATACTTTCTGGAAAGGCAGACGTCCCATGATGTACTCGGCATCCCCATCCAGGGTAAATGTGGCGAACCAGTCGTCACGGCACTGAATCCCGGTTTCATAGGGTGGAACCCAGTTTTTATCGTTCGAGGATACGACGTTACGGTAATCGTAATCACCATCGCCTATCAGGAGACAGACTGTCGGACCGGACGAACCGGTTCCCGACCAATTATCTTTGGCAAATTCCAGGAAATCTCGGATAGCGGTTGGATCGAACAACCCCCAACTGAATTCATTGTAAATGTCTGTTGTCCGCACACGGACGGCCTGGATATCATCGCGCTCTTCCACGTACGACTCCAGTTCCGCTGCTGCTTCAGCAAAATCGGGATGCACGATAAAAATCGCATCAGCGCTTATTCCGTCTTGTCTGAGTCCATCAGGATATTCACCCCAGCCACGGTAGAAAGACTGAATACTGGATGGGCTCAGGAAGGAGCCGTCGGATATCGCCAGCACCCGGTGCGGGTTCGCATAACTGGTTTCGATCTTGAATGGCAATGTTCGTGTAACACTTACATTGTCAAAATCTTCAATATTGAAGATCCAGGGATTGGTCAAGCCCTCGATGTCAATTTCAGCAACACCATCGTCCTGCAAGGCATCAAATTCCAGCTTGGTCTGGCTTGTTTCCAGGCTGCGGATATAGGCCAATTCGAAATAGTCAAACAGCGCCCGCCCGGATAACATTCTGAATGTAAAGGAATTGCTACCGTTGCGAAGTACGTTCGCAGGCACGGTCAAAGTGCGGTTGCTGACAGACGTATCGACTGTATCGACAGCCACCCCATTGACCAGGATAACCGCATCGTAATCCGATTCGCCTGTTACATAGACCTTCTTGTAGCCTACCTTGATCTGTGCTTCCTGGTCCACAATCGGCGAATCCAGTTGGAAAGAGCTGTTATACTGCCCCCCAGCGTACAGATCTGCAGCATACCAGCTTTTGCCGGACTCGGGAGTTTTATCGCTATAGAAAACAAAAGCGTCATTGTCCATATAAACCCGTGATGTCGCCCATTCTGCGACAAAGGTCCGGGTCAGGCCTTCCCCAAGGGGGTCCATCCGCTTCCCCATGGAACCATCATCCGGAACATTCAACCAATAGACGTTGTTTCTGGTGTACAGGTTCTGAACATGTTTATACGTGCCCGGCAAACTCGTTGATGGTTCCCAGCTATTCACACCACGAGCGAAGAAAAGGATCTCATCACCTTCATCCCAGGAACCGTCATCTTCACCAACAACCAGAATGGCATTTTCTATCAGCTCTTCATCTCTATCAGCCGAGACATCTTCCGGCAACATGAAGCCACCGTTGCCGAAAATGCGGAAAGTCCTCGGATCAAAACCGCTCAGGTCTATTCCGGCCGATTCCAGGTCGGCACGTGTAAGCGAATAAATCCCTTCCTGGCTGATTTCGATCTTGAACATCTCCCCGGAAGGCCAGAGATCTTCAAAACTGAATGCGCTTCGGCCGGATTTTCTATGCTGCCAGTTCTGTGCAGCAACCGGGTTTACCAGGAATTGACTGGACATGGGGTCTGTTTTACGAACGAGTCCTGCCTGGGCTTCCGGATAGGCAATCCGGATGGTGGCGCTTTCCAGCTTGCGAAGCTGTTTCCCCTGCCGGGAAACCGGAACAATATAAATATCCGTTACCCACTGGTTGCGCCACATATAGGGCGCCCCGAACTGAATCATGCGATCCGGGCTCAGATGGGGAACACGGTCATTACCCTCAACTTCCTGACCCACAGGCAGAACGCCGTCAACCAACTCACCCCATGTTACCTGGGTAAGTTGCGCCTGGGGAAGCTTGCCGGAAGGAAGACCTATCAGACGGCGGTAATATGGTGTGGCTTGGCCGCCAGCACGTTCATCGAGACCGGCGCCAAACGGCATGGGAATAATGCCATCTTCCGCCTCGATAATCATCCAGCCTTCAGGGATAACCTGCAGTTCCAGGTAGGAGGGAGTATCTTCGAGCACCGTGACCTTTGCAGACAAAGGCCCGGCCAACAGCACAAGGCTGGTCATTACCAGGAACAGAATTGCGAAGTGTCTTTTCATCATATGAAAATCGCCCACAATAAAAAAGACCGATGCGTCTGGGTCGGCACGGCCTCCCTAACCGTTCGCCCGCGAATAGGGTATCCCGACTATGCTGTCTGATCGAACTGCCATGGTCAACCCGTTGCGCGAAACTTCCGGTAATGTACTCCTTAGTGGGTATTTTCTCCGTTACTAGCACAAAATAGGCTCGCCTTTTTCAGCGAGTCAAGTGTAGAGAGGTTCAATCGGCCCTCTATCAAAACGGATGCTGTATGGAAACTGACTCCCGTTATATACGTTTCTCAAGAGGCAATAGTTCCCAACAATATGAAAACCAGATTCTCCACTACAGCACCGTAACACTATCTGCTGAAAATCCTGCCGGCCATGCTACCTGACCAGCACGATTTTTTTCAACTGAGTACCGAAACCACTCCCACGCGCCTGAACGAAGTAGACCCCACTGGCCAGTCGATCCGCCTGTAATCCGAACTTGTGATACCCCGCATCATACCGTCCGCTGGCCAACACCGCCACTTTCCGCCCCAGAACGTCATACACAGCGACATAAATATCCGATCTTGCAGGAAGCCCCACAATCGCTGTCATGCTGGAATTGAATGGGTTCGGGTATGTGGCCGGAATACCAAAGCTCTCCGGCACTCCTGACCATGCCGGAGGCTGCCCGGCATGCGAGCTCACATGTACAAGGAGCGTATCTGACGCCCATGTGCCGGACGTATTCGAGTCCGTCGCACGGACAGTCCAATAGTGATCCAATCCCGGGAAGACATCCGACGCCATTAACCAGAACGACGTCATACGAACACTGTCGCCCACCAGCCATGCCGTGCTCATCGCAGCATTGGTGTCTATCCAGACATCATAACAGGGTACATCATAACTATCCGGGTCAACCGATTCCATCCAGGAAAGCGCCAGACTGTCCCTGTTCATGTAACTACCTGCCGATGGCGCGCTTAATTCAAATACGGAGGGAACGTCCGGGAAGTCTGTACGGAATGTGTATCCCGACAGCACCCCACCCCATCGATACATTCCAAACCGGTCTACCGCTTTCACCCGCCAGTACACAGTCGTGTTGTCCGGCAGGCTGTCCGGGCCGACAATAGCGCTGGTGTCTTCCGTGATAATGTTCAATGCGCCGCTGAATGTCGGGTGCCAGGACCATTGCAGAACATAGACCAGGGAATCGTTCGGGTCAGGATCGGTAGTGCTTTCCCAACTGAATTCCACATTCGGAGAACTGACAACAGCATTGTTATCCGGAGCAATAATGTCAAATGCTCGCGGCGCTTGCGGAATGCTGACATGGAATGTATACGAATCATCGCACCAGGTTCCGTTACCGCTTGGATCTATGGCGCGTACAGCCCACCAGTAGTCTATCTCATCTTGCAGGTTGGACAGGGTAAAGATGGTTGTATCGGTAAAGATCGAGTCTACATGGTCCTGGAAAAATTCGTCGGTGGACAACCAGACAACATAACTGATACCGAAGTTATCCGGATCTTCGCTCTCTTCCCAGTCGAGTGTCAGGCTTCTGCTGTAAATCGTATCCTCGTCCTGTGGTGACAGCAGGCTGAAAGCTGTAGGCGGGTGATCCTCTTCCAGGCTGAAGGTAAAGACATCATCCGACCACGTGCCGGAAGTATTCGTATCCTGTGCACGAACCTGCCAGTAATAGGTTGTATTGCCCAGCAGGCCGCCGATGGTCGTGGTTGTTCCATGTACAACCAGCGAATCATCGTCCTCGTCAAAACTATCATCCAGCGACCAGACCACCACATAGGTCAGTTCATCATCAGGATCAGGATCCGTTGTTTCCTCCCAACGCAGGGAGACATTGCCGTAGGGAAGTGAAGCGCCATTGGCCGGTTCCAGCAGGCTGAACGCTTCCGGAGGATCTGGATAGTACAGTGAGAAGCTCTTGCCGTTGGCCGGAGTTCCGGCAGTGCGCTGGTTATCCTGGTCTATCGCGGTGACTTTCCAGAAAATTGTGGCGTCATCAGGGAGCGGGATTGAATCATCCAGCGATGTCACCCGCAGTGAATTGGCGCCATTGCTGGTGAAGTTGACCGAGCCGAATCCAGAAGGACCACTGTTGGAACGTGTGTTTTGCGAGTTGCGTTGGCCCTTTTTCGCTACGCCAAGCTCCTGCTGGTTCGACTCGACCTGCATCATTCCCGGAAGGACAGGCAGGTCATCGATTCCATCCAGCAGATAGGTCGTATCCTCCAGGCTGAAATAGGCGGCCGGAGTGAAGGACGCGTTCCACGCTATTGCCAGTTCATACTCGACTTCATCGCCCGGATCAGGGTCAGATGTATTCTGCCACGCCAGGGTAACCGAGCTGTCACTGACAGTAGCTTCATCGTCCGGCCCGTAAAGCTGGAAGGCCGCAGGCGGTTCCGGAATGGAAAGACTGAACGTGAACACAGTATCCGACCAGGTGCCTTCCGTGTACTGGTCCTGCGCTCTCACGTGCCACCAGTAATCGGAATCGTCTTCCAGACCATGCAACGTGGCCGTGGTTTCTGTTGATACGGTAGAATCGATCTCCAGGAAGTCCTGGCTGCGACTCCAGACGACCACATACCTGATTTCATCGTTCGGGTCGGGATCGGTCGAGCCGTTCCATTGCAGAACAACGCTTTCGGTAGCAATAGTCTCGTTATCCGGTGAGATCAATTCCGGCGCTGTCGGCGGCTCCGGGATATAGACCAGGAAATTGAACGGTTCGTTACACCAGCGGCCAACACTGTTACCGTCATTGGCGCGCACTTTCCACCAGTAACGGGTATCGTCTGTCAGGTTGTACAACCAGTGCGTATTGAACAGTGTTACCACGGCAGAATCGAGGTCTTCCGTGAAATCTTCATCGCTTGCCCACCAGATGACATAATCGGTGATTTCATCGTCCGGGTCGGGTTCATCGGCAAAGAACCAGACCAGTTGCGTTGAATCGGTCCATACAGTATCACTATTTAACGGCTCATGCAGGCTGAAGGTATCCGGCAGTGACGGCAGGTTCACGGTAAAGGACCAGCCAGTTTCCGGTTCGGCCCAGATTGTATTGCCGTATTCGTCACTGCATTCCACTTTCCAATAGATGGTCAACCCATCCAGGAGTTCGTCCAGCTCATCAAGTTCATCCAGCTCACCCAGCCTGTCACTTTTCTGCAATCCGACTGACTCACCGAATTCCGTATTCCGGCTCTTGCGTGACTGACTGCCGAAACCAGCCGGTTCTGTTGATTTTCGCTGAACCTGGGCGGTAGGCAGATCGACATACCCGATCTGCATGGTGGTGTCTGTTACCAGGCTGTCATTGGCGATGCCGAACTCCGGATCAATGGACCAGACCACATGATAGGTCAGGGTGTCCCCGGCATCGGGATCAGACGAACTGCTCCAGGTCACGGTAACCGTATCTTCCGCCACTAGCGCTTCGTCTTCCGGCGACAACAGGTTGAACGCTGTCGGCGGTTCCGGGATATAGACCAGGAAACTGAAGTTGCTGGTTGACCAGGCGCCGTTGGTGTTGGTATCCACCGCCCGCACCTTCCACCAGTACATGGTTTCGTCGGTCAATCCTTCAAACACATAGCTCGTGTCTTCCAGTCCGGTTGTGGAATCGACGCCAACCGTAAACACGGCATCTTCCGCCCACACGATCGTATAGCTTGCTACACTATCACCCGGATCAGGCTCAACAGCAGTTTCCCAGCGCACTATCGGTTCACCGGTGAATACGGTATCACCATCAGCCGGTTCAACCAGGTCAAATGCGAGCGGCGGTGAATGTTCGTAGGACACATGGAAGACATACCCGGTCTCCGGGGTGGCCCATGTGGTGTCCGCATACTGGTCTATAGCCAGGACACGCCAGTAAACGCTGATATCATCGGGGAGTTCATCCAGTTCCGCAAGGATCTGGTCTTCCAGCCCATTGATACTCAGCATGGTATCAAGTGTTGTTGCGGTCGCATATTCGGTAAACTGTTCGAACATGGACCACTGTACCGTATACCTGATCCAGTCGCCCGGGTCGGGGTCGGTGGTCGGTTCCCAGTACACTAATACCGTATCATCTTCAATAATGGCTTCATTTTCCGGCAGCAACAGGCTGAATTCTTCCGGCGCTTCCGGGATATAAACATCGAAGTACCAGGTTTCGTTGGAATAGGTCGCGTGGTCCTGTTCGTCAATGGCCACAACACGCCACCAGTAGCGGGTATCATCCATCAGGCCAGTCGCCACAGCCCCGGTATCCATCTCAAGAACCTGTTCTTCAAAGTTCAGCGTGAACAGCGGATCAGTAGCGATCTGGAAATGATAGGTGAAGTCTTCTTCCGGATCAGGATCAGATGTGCCATGCCAGAAGAAATTGCCTTCCGAACTCCAGATGGTATCTCCCTCAACCGGGCTGATCAGGCTGAAGGGGAAGGGGGATTGCGGCACACCCACGCTGAAGGTCCAGGTTTGGGTTGACCAGGTGCCCACGGTGTAGTGGTCCTGCGCACGGACTTTCCACCAGTACTGCGTGTCATCCGATAGCCCTGCCAGGGTGTGTTCTGTCTCGGTCAGGGTTATGGAATCCACTCCCGTTACAAAGTTCTCCGAAAGCGACCAGTACAACACATATTCCAGGTCATCATCCGGATCGTTATCGCTGGATTCCTGCCATTCAAGGTCCACATCCGTCATTTCCAGCGTAACGCCGTTCAACGGGCTCAACAGGCTGAAGGCGGCAGGCGCCTCCGGGATGAACACCTCGAACATGCCCGTTTCGGTTGACCAGGTTCCTTCGGTGTTCATGTCCTGCGCGCGCACTTTCCACCAGAACGGGGTGTCATCGGGAAGATCTACCAGTTCCAGGGTAGTGTCGGCAGTAGCCATCGAATCGAGACCGACAGTGAACTGCTCGTCGTTGGCGATCCAGATATGATACGTGATCACATCGCCCGGATCCGGGTCACTCGAAGAATGCCAGACAAGGGTTGTATCGCCGGTCCAGCAGGTATCTTCATCAAAGGGTGATATCAGGCTGAACGCTTCCGGCGGTTCCGGGACATGAACGGTGAAGGCATACCCGGTGATGGGCGTACAGCCGACATTCAGCCCGAACCGATCCTCAGCGAACACACGCCAGTAATAGGTTTGATCGTCTTCCAGCTCATCCAGTTCTCCAGCCATCTGCTGGATGAAGTCTGTGATGATAAAGCTGGTATCTGACGTGCTAGCTTCCTGGGTATGACTGAAATCCGGCAACATGGCCAGCTCGATGTCATAATGAATCACATCACCGGGATCGGGGTCTGTGGCCGGATGCCAATAAATAGTGACGGTATCGGTAGTTACTGTCGCCTCATTTTCCGGCAATGCCAGCCCGAAGGTTACGGGCGATTCCGGGATGTACACATGGAAGCCAAAGGTTTGTGTTGACCATGTGCCTGCTGTATTCTGGTCCTGCGCACGTACTTTCCACCAATACGGAGTATCATCGGAAAGGTCTTCCAGCGACAGGGTTGTGTCTGTTGTTGTGGTTGAATCCAGCCCCTCGATAAAGGCTTCATCATTGGCCCACCAGATGACATAGGTAATATCATCGTCGGGGTCGGGGTCGGTCGTTTCATGCCAGACCAGTGTCGTATCGCCAGTCCAGCAGGTATCGCCGTTCAAGGGACCGATCAGGCTGAATGCGTCCGGGAATCCAATCATGTACACCCGGAACATGCGGGTCTGAGTTGACCAGGTTCCGCCGGTGTAATTGTCCTGCGCACGTACCTTCCAGAAATAGGTGTGGTCATCCATCAACCCGGTCAGGGTATAACTGGCCTGGTTCACTACCGCAGAATCCAGCCCCGTGGTAAAGCCGGGATCGTTAGCCCAGAAAACCCAGTATTCAACGGTATCGTTCGGATCGTTGTCGTTTGCAACCTGCCAGGACAACTCTACGGCGCTGGTCCAGACAGTATCGCCATGTTCCGGTTCGATCAGGCTGAAGGTAGACGGCGCTTCCGGGATGTAGACATGCAACCGTCTCGTTTCGGTTGACCAGGTGCCGGAACTGTTACCGTCCTGAGCCCGAACCTTCCACCAGTAATCCGTATCATCAGCCAGGTTGTTCAGGGCATAACTGGCTTCCGTAACCGATACACTGTCCAGCCCTTCGGTAAAGGCCGCGTTGGTTGCCCACCAGACTTTGTAGGCAATCTGATCGCCGGGGTCGGGGTCTGTCGCTACCTGCCATGTCAACGTAGTATCGCCGGTCCAGCAGGTGTCTCCATCCAGCGGGTCTAACAGGCTGAATGGGTACGGCGCATCGGATATGCGAATGGTGAAAGAGCGTCCCGCATTGGGCGTCCCCCAATTGACCATGCCACGATTATCCGTGACTCGAATCCGCCAGTAGACAGTCGTATTGTCCGGGATTTCATCGAGATCCTGCAACACGTCCTGCAAGTCGGTAATCATATAACTTGTTTCCGTTGTTTCATCGTCATACAACGGAACAAACGTATTGCTGGTGGACCATTCCACACGATAGGTCACAACATCACCCGGGTCCGGGTCGATGGAAGCCGCCCAGGACACGGTTACTGTATCATTCGGCATCAGGGCGCCGTTGGCAGGAGTCAACAATGCAAACGCGCCCGGCGCCTCCGGGATGAAGACATCAAAGGACTCTGTTTCTGTGGACCAGACACCGGATGTATTGGTATCCTGGGCTCGAACTTTCCACCAGAAACGAGTATCGTCTGCCAGGTTGTGCAGGGTATAGCTGGTCGCGGCTGTCGAAGCGCTGTCCAGTCCTTCGGTAAAGGCCGCGTTGGTCGCCCACCAGACCTTGTAGGTGATCACATCCCCCGGATCAGGATCAACTGACGCCTGCCATGTCAACGTGGTGTCACCCGTCCAACAGGTATCCCCGTTGACCGGACCGATCAGGCTGAACGCCGATGGCTCTTCGGGGATGCGTACGGTAAACGACCAGCCGTCCGACGGTGTCGCCGTCGTGCTAAATCCATACCGGTCAATCGCACGGACACGCCAGTACACGGTCATATCATCGGGCAATTCATCCAGATCCTGCAACATATCCACCAGCCCGGTAATATTGTAACTGGTTTCCGTGGTTTCGTCATCGTACAGCGGCGCAAACGTATTACTGGTGGACCATTCAACACGATATGTCACAATATCGTTGGCATCCGGATCAATGGATTGTGTCCAGGATACGGTGACGGTATCATCATTCACTGCAGCGCCATCAGTTGGGGCGACCAGTGAAAACGCCCCCGGCGCTTCAATTATAAATACATCAAAATCATATACCTGGTTTGACCACGTGCCATTGGTATAACGATCCTGCGCCCGGACTTTCCACCAGTAGCGGGTGTCGTCATCAAGGCCGTTCAGTGTGTATGTGGTTTCTGACGTGGAGGCGCTGTCCAAGCCTTCGGTAAAGGCTGCATTGGTCGCCCACCAGACCTTGTAGGTGATCACATCGCCCGGGTCATTATCGCTGCTTGCCTGCCATACCAGGGTTGTATCCCCGGTCCAGCAGGTGTCCCCGGTAACAGGTCCGGTCAGGTTGAAGGCTATCGGAGTTTCGGGTATGAAGACGTCAAACTGCCACGTTTCCGTAGACCATGTTCCGGTTGTATTGGTATCTTGGGCGCGAACTTTCCACCAGAAACGGGTGTCGTCCGGCAGGTTATTCAATTCGTAGCTGGTTTCCGCAGTGGAAGCGCTGTCCAGCCCCTGCGTAAAGGCTGCGTTGGTTGCCCACCAGACCTTGTAGGTAATCGCGTCACCTGGATCAGGATCGGACGAAGCCTGCCAGTTCAGCGTTTCATCGCCAGTCCAGCAGGTGTCTCCATTGTCCGGACTCAGCAGGCTGAAGGCTGCCGGTTGCTCGGGAATGAAGATCGAGAACGACCAGCCCTCGTTTGGTGTCGCGAGTGTTTCCTGGTCGTATTTGTCCATGGCACGAACACGCCAGTAGACCGTGATATCATCGGGAAGCTCATCCAGTTCCGGCGCCACATCAGCCAGATCAGTGATATCGAAGGTTGTTCCAAGCGTTGTTCCGCTGTAATAACCTGTAAACGCCGGGTTTGTTGCCCATTCGACACGGTAGGTGATCTCATCACCCGGGTCGGCGTCAGTCGATGCTTCCCAGGTTACGGTCACTGTATCCATCGCCAGTACAGAACCGTCCGGCGGTGTCAACAGGTTGAACGCTGTCGGCGCATCCGGGATAAAGACGTCGAAGTGCCAGCTTTGTGTGGACCATGTACCCGTCGTGTTTGTATCCTGCGCGCGAACCTTCCAATAGAAGCGGGTGTCATCCGGCAGGTTATTCAACTCATAGCTGGTTTCGGCAGTGGAAGCGCTGTCCAGTCCCTGCGTAAAGGCGGCGTTGGTCGCCCACCAGACCTTGTAGGTAATCGCGTCACCCGGATCGGGGTCGGAAGACGCCTGCCAGGTCAGGGTGGTGTCGCCGGTCCAGCAGGTATCGCCATCGGACGGATGTAACAGGCTGAACGCGGTTGGTGGTTCAGGAATGTAGACCGAGAAAGACCAGCCCTCATTCGGTGTCGCCAGTGTTTCGAGATCGTACTTGTCCATGGCGCGGACACGCCAGTAAACCGTGATATCATCGGGAAGCTCGTCCAGATCCTGCACCATATCGGCGAGATCGGTAATATCGAAAGTGGTTCCAAGTGTTGTTCCGCTGTAATAACCAGTAAACGCCGGGTTTGTTGCCCATTCGACACGGTAGGTGATCTCATCGCCCGGGTCGGGGTCGGAAGACGCTTCCCAGGTTACCGTCACCGTATCTATCGCCAACACGGACTCGTCCGGTGGTGTCAGCAGGTTGAACGCTGTCGGCGCATCGGGGATGAACACGTCAAAATGCCAGGTTTCCGTAGACCATGTGCCTGTGGAATTCTGATCCTGGGCGCGGGCTTTCCAGTAGAACCGGGTGTCGTCCGGCAGGTTGTTCATAGCGTAACTGGTCGCATTGGTTGATGCGCTGTCCAGCCCCTGCGTGAAGGCCGCGTTGGTCGCCCACCAGACTTTGTAGGTGATAACATCGTCCGGGTCGGGATCGGTCGAATCCTGCCAGGTCAGAGTGGTATCGCCAGTCCAGCAGGTATCGCCGTCATCGGGGCTCAACAGGCTGAATGCAGAAGGCGGTTCAGGAATGTAGACCGAGAAAGACCAGCCTTCATTCGGTGTTGCCAGCGTTTCCTGATCATATTTATCCATGGCGCGGACACGCCAGTAGACCGTGATATCATCGGGAAGTTCGTCCAGATCCTGCACCATGTCGGCGAGGTCGGTGATATCTAACGTGGTTCCAAGTGTTGTTCCGCTGTAATAGCCGGTGAACGCGGGATTCGTTGCCCATTCGACACGGTAGGTGATCTCATCGCCCGGGTCGGCGTCGGTTGAGGCTTCCCAGGTCACCGTCACTGTATCCATCGCCAATATGGATTCGTCCGGCGGTGTCAACAGGTTGAACGCTGTCGGCGCATCCGGGATGAAGACATCAAAATACCGGGTATCCGTTGACCAGGTGCCCGTGGAATTCTGATCCTGGGCGCGGACTTTCCAGTAGAACCGGGTGTCGTCCGGCAGGTTGTTCAGAGCGTAACTGGTCGCATTGGTCGAGGCGCTGTCCAGTCCCTGGGTAAACGCTGCATTCGTCGCCCACCAGACCTTGTAGGCGATGACATTGTCGGGATCAGGATCAATCGATGCCTGCCAGGTAAGCGTGGTATCCCCGGTCCAGCAGGTATCCCCACTAGCCGGACTCAACAGGCCGAATGCAGAAGGCGCTTCCGGGATGTAAATGGAGAATGACCAGCCATGATTCGGTGTAGCCAGCGTTTCCATACTGTGATTGTCGATGGCGCGGACACGCCAGTAAACCGTGATGTCGTCTTCCAGTTCGTCCAGATCCTGAACGATATCAGCCAGATCTGTTATATCAAAGGTTGTTTCTTCCGTTGTGCCGCTGTAATAACCGGTGAACGACGGATTCGTAGCCCATTCGACTCGATAGCTGACATCGTCACCCGGGTCGGGATCAACCGAAGCTGTCCATGTTACGGTTACTGTATCTTCTGCAATAACGTCCCCGCTATCCGGGCTGACAAGGGTAAAGGCTCCCGGCGCTTCTGAGATATAAACATGGAAACTGCGCGTACTTGTGGACCAGGCGCTTAGACTATAATTGTCAACCACCTTGACTTTCCACCAGTACTGCGTGTCATCTGTCAGGTTCGCAAGCGTATAGGAGGTTCCTGTCACCGCCTGGCTGTCTACTCCGGCAGTAAACGCAGCATTTGTCGCCCACCAGACTTCGTAATGAAGAACATCACCATGGTCCGGGTCAGTTGCGGCTTGCCAACTCAAGTTTGCATTGCCTGTCCAGGAAGTGTCCCCATCAGCAGGACTCAACAGGTTGAATGCGGAAGGCGCTTCCGGTATATAGACCAGGAAACGCCGGGTTTGTGTTGACCAGGTAGCGTTCCCGTCATCATCAACAGCTTTAACTTTCCAGTAATAATGGGATTCGTCAGCCAGATTATTGAGGTCACATGTTGTGTCTGCCGTCGTCGCAGAATCCAGATTACTGGTGAAACTGCTGTTGTTGGCCCACCAGACCGTGTAGAGAACCGTTTGTCCAGGATCCGGGTCTGTTGTGGAGCGCCAGACCAGGGTTGTATCTCCTGTCCGGCAGGTCACATTATCGGCCGGACTGACCAGGCTGAAGGGTAATGGTGGCTGTGGGATGTCAATATGGAACGACCATCCCTCAGGAGGAGTCGCCTGACGTATGTTTCCGAACCGATCCCTGACAGAAACACGCCAGTAAATCGTTGTGTCATCCGGCAGCTCGTCCAGCTCATCACCATTTCCGACATAGTCCTGCAGGTCGGTGATCTGGAAGCTGGTATTGGTAGTTGAGCCAGTGTATGATGTGGCAAAGTTACTCTGCGTGGACCATTCAACCGTATAAGTCAAAACATCGTTGGGGTCCGGATCAACTGCGGCTGTCCAGCTTACAGTCACTGTGTCGTTGTCAACATCAGCCCCATTCGCCGGGCTTTGCAGAGCAAAAGCGCCAGGAGCTTCCGGGATATAGGTCCTGAAATAGCGGGTTGTCGAAGACCACCTTCCGGTCGTGTTGCCGTCCTGTGCGCGAACCTTCCAGTAATACGCCCGGTCATCATCAAGGTCTTCCAGGTCAAGCGTCGTAGCCGGAGCATTTACGGAAATGCTGTCCAGATTCTGAGTAAACGCGCTGTTGGAAGCAATCCAGACCACATACCGCAGAACAGCGTCATCCGGGTCAGGGTCGATTGCTGTTTGCCAGGTCAGAGTTGTATCGCCACCCCAGCAGGTGTCCCCATTGGATGGGCTCAACAGACTGAACGGCTGTGGCGGTGTCGGGAGGTTGGTCGTGAAAGACCAACCATGAGATGGCGTCCCGATCGTAGACAGGTTGTACCTGTCCTCCGCTCGTACCCGCCAGTAAATGGTCGTGGCATCGGGAAGTTCATCCAGTTCATCGCTGCCAATGATTTCATCCTGGGGGCCAAGATTGGCCAGATCGGTGATTGTGTAGGAGGTGTCCTGTGTCGTACCCGAGTATACGGTCCCGAACCCGGGATCGGTTGACCACATGACGGTATAGGTGATCTCATCGTTCAGGTCAGGATCGGTTGATTGCCGCCAGTACACGACAACCGTATCCTCTGCGATCAAATCACCGCTATCCGGCGCAGCCAGTGCAAACGCAGAAGGCGGATCGGGCACAAAGGCGTGGAACCTGCGGGTATCGGTAGACCAACGGCCATTGGTGTTGTTGTCAAGCGCCCGGACCTTCCACCAGTAGGCATGATCATCGATAAGATCTTCCAGATGGTAGGAAGTCACCCCGGCTCCCACAGCCGCGGAATCCAGGTTATCGCTGAATCCACTGTTGGTGGCCCACCAGACCATATACCCGGTTACATCATCACCCGGATCAGGTTCGGTTGTCGCCTGCCAGGTCAGGGTTGTGTCCCCGGCCCAGACGGTATCATCATTGCTTGGCGAGAGCAGGCTGAAGGGATCAGGCGGTTCATCGATGTAGTTTGTCCAGAATGACCATCCCGTGGTCGGCAAACCATCACTGGTGAAGCCGTAACTGTCTTCAGCGGTTACTTTCCAGAAGATACGCTGGTTGTCCGGCAACTGGTCGAGTTCATCAACCCCATGCCCCAGCACACTGGCCAGGTCAGAGATCCGGTAACTGGTTTCGGTTGTGGTCGCCGTGTACAACGGGTTAAAGGTTGCCGCGGTTGACCAGTATACCGTATAGGTAATGACATCATTGGGGTCGGGATCGACTGCTGCATGCCAGCTTACCGTGACCGTATCCTCTTCCACCACACTACCGCTTGCCGGCGCGAGATAAGAGAAATCCGCCGGTGGTTCAGGAATGTAAATGTGGAATCGACGTGTGGATGTTGACCACACATCCCCCGCACGAGGATCAAGCGCACGTACCCGCCACCAGTAGGTCGTATCATCGTTCAAGGCTGGCAGTGTCGCCGAAGTGGAAGTTGTTGCCGCCGAGGAATCGACATTTTGAGTAAAGGCGGCGTCTGTGGCCCAGATGACACGATAGCGGACTGTTTCACCGGGGTCCGGATCAACAGAGGCTTGCCATGAAACCGTTGGGGTGGCATTAAATAGTGTGTCTTCGTCCGGGGGGGATAGCAGATCAAACGCAGATGGCGGTTCCGGGATGAAGATATTCAATGCCCAGGTTTCGCTGGACATGCGCGAGGAACCGGACAGGTTTCCGGCACGTACCCGCCACCAATAGGTCTGATCATCTTCGAACCCGTTCATCGTCATGAACGAATCGAAAGTTGCTGCGGTGGAGTCTACATTGATAGTAAAATCTTCATCTTCCGCCCATTGGAAACGATAATAGAGCAGGATACCATCGGGGTCTTCCGTATGGTTCCAGGCAAAGGTGGTGTCGCCAGTCCAGCAGGTATCGCCATCGCCGGGCGAGAACAGGCTGAACGGTTCTATTGGATCCGTAACATTGACATAAAAACGCCAGCCGGCAGCCGGAGTACACTGAACGCTGTTACCGAAGCTGTCCATGGCGCGAACACGCCAGTAAACCCAGGTCTCGTCAGGTAGTTCATCCAGCTCATCCAACCCGCCGATGTTATCCAGATCCAACTCGCCAGACAGGTATCTCTCCGCCAGCTCACGCCTTGCAGTTAATAACGGCTGTGACAGGTCTGAAATTTCGTACGTCAACTCTTCTGTGGTGTCTGAGTAATAGTCTGACCAGGATGCGTCTTCTGTCCATTCGATGGTATAGGTCATCTGGTCGTTGGGATCGGGATCGACCGGCGCATGCCAGACTACATTTACGGTATCATTGTCCACTTCTCCGTTGTTCGGCGGACTGGACAGGTTAAACGCCATCGGCGCTTCAGGGATATAAATTCTTAGTCGCCATGCATCAGAGGACCATCGACCGTTCGTGTTATTATCCAACGCACGGACCATCCACCAGTACTCAACATCATCCTGGAGGTTGTTTACCGTATAGGATGTGCCAGTCGTGAAGAAACTGTCCAGATTAGCGGTAAAACTGGGATTGGTTGCCACCCAGAGCATGTACCCGGTGACTTCATCGCCCATGTCCGGATCGGTTGTCGCTTCCCAGACAAAAGTGGTATCGCCGGTCCAGCAGGTATCCAGATCGCCCGGGCCAACCAGGTCAAATGCCGCTGGTGGATCTGGATCGACCACATCGAAAGACCAACCGCTCTGTGGAGTTGCCCACGTATACTGGTTAAAGCTGTCTCGTGCACGCACGCGCCAGTAAATCGTACTGTTATCAGGAAACTCTGCTACAATATCCTGAAGAGTATTGATAAACAGCATGGTGTCCTGTGTGGTTCCCTGGTACACAGGACTGAAATTGGAATGGTCGGACCATTGGACGGTGTAAGTGATTTCATCACCAGGATCGGCATCAATGGAGCGAGTCCAGCGCAGCATGACTCCTGTGCTTGGCTGTATGCTTTCATCGGCAGGTGATGCCAGCGCAAATGCGCCCGGCGCTTCAACCGTATGGGTATGGAAGTGCAAGGTGTCCCGCGCCCATTGACCATCGGTATTGGTGTCCGTGGCATGAACCGTCCAGTACCAGTCCTGGTCATCCTCCAGATCATTGACGGCAAACGATGTCGCCAGGAGACCTTCGGCAATCTGCACCGCATCGGACAGATCCGGGGAGTTACTCATCCATACATCATAGTGAACTGCCTGACCGTCTGGGTCTGCAGATGCCTCCCATGTCAACGTGGTGTCACCACCAACGTACACAATAGTGCCGTCCAAAGGCGAAAGCAGGCTGAAAGCGATCGGGGTGTGCTGGTAATACGGGAACGCTCCCTGGTCTGCAATGGAAAGATCAGGATCAGCAGGAAGATCAGGATCACCGGCGTTAATACTTGGCGAAGTTGATTCCAGGGTATAATCGTTCAGAAATGTATCGGTAAACTGCGGATCTTCATCAATATTGAAGTAAACATCGCTTGGGTCACCGTTTTCGTTCACGGTCGAAATGACGCCTGTTCCATCCGGCAGGTTCCCCCACATCCCCCCGGCATCATTGCTGTGTACATTGTTATAAGCGATTTCACTTAACGGAGAATCGTTGGACGCATTGACGCCTTCACCTTCGATGTTAAAGGCAATGATGTTCGAATTCACTGTGCCGTCTGAATTGTACCCGATGTAAATACCTGCACCAGTCGGAGAGGTATTAAAGACAATGGTGTTTCTGGTTATCGTCGGATTCCCATCACTGTAGGCATGAATGGCGCCACCACGCAGGTTGGCAGTGTTGTTCCGGAAAAGACATTTATCAATCGTGGGCTCACAGGCATTGAAAGCGTGAATTCCGCCACCGTATAAATCCGTGGTGTTGTTATAGATCTCACAATTCAGAACCTGGGCTTCTGATTGTATCATGGCAATACCGCCACCGCCGCCATCCGCTTCATTATCGGAGATATCACAATCCTGGACAACCGGATGCGCATTATAGAAATACATACCGCCGCCATTATCCTGGGCGTAGTTGCCTGAAACGGTCAGGTCTGAAACACTCGGATTGCAGTTATAGAAATAGATACCGCCACCATGACCACCTTCATTCTGATTATTGAAGATGGCGTTATTGTCACGAATAACCGTATTGGTCATCGAGGGATTGCCATCCCGCCAGATATAGACACCAGCGCCACGGACGGATTCGTTATCGGCAACAAGACAGTTCGTGATGTCGGGCGATCCGGAGTAGATATAAAAACCGGCGCCACGGTGGTTGATCAGGTCGGCAAAACCAATGGTGGAGTTCCCGGATATAACACAATGATCAAAGCTGAGATCGCTGTTGACAATATGAATACCACGATGATCTGAGCCGCTGACACGGCAATACCGCATGGAACTGTTGTCGGAAAAAGCGCCGTTGAAGGTGATGCCGGACCAGGTGGAGTCTTCGGTGTTGAGGAAGAGAATACTGTCATTTACGGCTCCTTCCGCGATGAGGGTGCCACGGATGGTAAATTCAATATCCTGGTTAAAATAAATGATGGTGCCGGGCTCGATTTCCAGGTCGTTGAACGTCGTGACTTCAATATCACCTGTGGCGAGATAGGTATCTTCCTCGAGAACACCCTCAAGGCTGCCGGAGATTTCTGTCTGTGCCGACAGAACACCAGCACAAATAAGAAGAAGCAGCCCTGCATAAAGCAAGCTTCTCAACTGTCGTTTAGCAACGATCATATGCCCTCAGCGGTTCGTTCTTGCAGCAGTGCCAATTCTTAAATATAGGAGCTATTACGCTGGATGTCTACGAAATTAACCGACAGCCATACTTTTTTTCGCTTGACAATACAAATCCCGGAGCACTTCTCAGTTCGTTTTATCGGCAACAAACAGGAAAAACTTAAAGTATTAGAGGTAGAATAATTGCACTGTCGGTTTCATTCGAGCCTTATTTTACGATTACGAGAGCTTCTTTCTGCCTTTTTGTCGGATGACCCTTTACCGGGAACATGCTCCATGCTGAATTCGTATCTTACCTGTGACAAACATCGTGGTCCGATCAAACATTGAGGCTGTCTTGCCGCTCCATGCTGACAAAGAACTGGTTTCCTCCTCGCTGATTCACCGGTTGGAGCCGTTGTCATTACGTGCCCGTCTTGTTGTGGAAGGTTTCCTCACCGGGCTGCACAAGAGCCCCTATCATGGCTTCTCCGTGGAGTTCGCCGAGCATCGCATGTACCAGCCCGGCGACCCTTTACGCCACCTGGACTGGAAGGTTCTGGGGCGCAGCGATCGTTATTATATCAAACAGTACCAGGAAGAGACCAATCTTCGCGCTACCATTCTTCTGGATGTGTCAGCCTCCATGGATTTCAAGGCCGGCGGAACTGCGACCAAGTTCGAATATGGTCGTAGCCTGGCCGCTGCCCTGATCTTTCTGTTGCTCACCCAGCGTGACGCTGTCGGGATGGGTCTTTTTGATGATCAGCTACGGGAATCTTATTCTCCCAAGAGTGCGCAAACCTGGCGGACTGAATTATGGGGAGCCCTGGAGCGCACAAAACCGAGCGGACGTACTCGCATCGGGAGCGTGCTCCACGAGATCGCGGAGCGTATCGGACGGCGGGGACTGGTTATCCTGATCTCCGACCTGCTGGATGATCCCGAAGAATTGCTGTCCGGCTTGCATCATTTCCGACATAATGGCCATGAAGCGCTGGTGTTCCAGGTTCTGGACCCGCGTGAGCTGGATTTCGCGTTTGACCGTGAAAGCCTGTTTGAAGAGCTGGAAACCGGGAAAACCATGAATGCCAACCCCTGGCAACTGCGAGAAGGATACCAGGAAGAGATGAAGAAGTATCTGGAAACCCTGCGTTCCGGGTGTTCGCATCATCGCGTGGCGCATCACCTTCTGTCTACCGAGACACCGTTGGACCAGGCGCTGTTCGCTTTCCTGACCATGCGGCAGCAGAAGTTGTGATATTGCTGCCACGTTTGGCCCGATCCGCTGGTGATGCAGCTTCCGCTTTAAATGCAGCAAGAATACTCTCACAACACCTCATATTCTATCAATACTTATGAGCGCATCGGGACAAAGTTGATTCGTCCTGTTTTGTGATTTCTCCAGAGTTTTCCGGGTTCAGTTTTTATCGAGAATTGGTCACTTGCGGATCGGGCCACACGCCCCTTTTTCTGTAGCGATTTTTATCGAAGCAATGTCACACGTTTTGTGTCAATCTGTTTTGTCTCAAGCTGTTGCAGTTGAACCAGGTACACTCCAGACGCCACCTCATCCGCAGACCAGCGCCAGGAGGCGATTCCGGCAGAGTTGCATTGTATTGTGTCCTGGAATACAGTTTCTCCCAGGACATTGAATACGGCAAAAACATATCGGCCGGTTTCTTTCACCCGGTAGTCGATGGTGACAACAGAATTGAAGGGGTCGGGGTAGGCGCCAAGGATACGGAAGGAGGACGGGATGGGTGATTGGTTCTCTTCCGCTACCGGGTAATCTTCTTCCGCTATCGCGATCTGGGAGACGAAAAAGGCTTGATATCCCTCGCCATTAGCGCCCGGCCAGCAGTACCAGGCTGTTACGAAGGTGTCCTGGGCGGTCTTGCAGGTCTGTTGACGGTCGGCCCAATAGAGTTGTGGATACCCGACCGGCACGCCGTCCATCCCCCAGGGCAACTCTCCGCCGCGTGAAACAAGTTGAGCATAAGAGAAATACGGGACATCATGTTTTTTTGTTATCAATTGATACTTCGGTTCGATGAATAATTGTGTCGAAGAAGAATAGTTTACTTGCCCGACGTTCCAAGGCTCGGGTGTGATAAGGTCGCCATCAAAGCTGCACTTCAGCAAGGTGTTGAAGGTATCAGGGTTGTTACGAGATTTTGTAATTAAGACCAGGTAAACAAATTCATCATCCGCCGCGATGGCCGCATTACCACTGGCGCACGCCACATCAAAATTGGGATCCGCATGAAAACTATCATGTAAAAGCAGGGTTCCGTGCTGTCCGTTCTGTACCAGGCCGTCTGCCCCCAGGTGATAGTACTGGAGCACACCATCATAGGATCCATTGGCGATCCCGAATTCCCCGTCAGGCAGTGGGGTGATATCATATGACCTGCAGGCGTAAGAGAAACCATGCTCGCTATCATAGGCTTCATTGCGAACAATCACCGGGTTGTCCTGCCAGAATACCTCGCCATCCAGATTCACATACCTTGCGACCAGGCTGTCTTGGACTTCGGTGAAGAATGCTGCGCCGCCAAGTGTAGAGGTAGCGGCACGACAGATTTCAATTCCAGAGATGTTTTCAGGACTTACCTGATTGTTGCTCCATAGAACCTCGCCTGTATCAGACACACGGTGTGCACTCACCCATATTACTTCCTCACCAATATCCCCAATCCCATATTGATGCCCAACAATAATTCCACCGACACCGTCCGGCACAGTTGCATTAACCCATTGATCTCTTATATCATTGTATTCCGTAGTATCACTTAATGTCAGTTGCACTCCCCGAGCACCGAACAGCCGTTCACCTTCAGGGGAAAGCCGCTGAACAAAAATGGCATCATATGTCTCTGCCGTACGCTGCCCTGTAAAGACCACGTAAAGTCCACCGCCTGGAGCCGGTACGCATTTTCCCGTGGAAAAGCCATATATCGAGTCCGGATCACAGATGTAGACACCGCCTTCCGGCCAGACCATGTCGCCATTACGATCAATGCGCTGTATACGACCGCCTTGATAACCAGGGATATCTGGATCATCATAAGCGATATATCCCAGGTAACAGCCGCCACAACTGTCGGAAACCAACGAAAAATAGCTTAATACTGCTCCACCATTGGGAGTTACCTGCGTACCGGAAGGCTGCCACTCGGCAAGGAGGGGGAAAGGCAGAACGACACATACAAGCAGAGCGATCAATGGTGGCAGAACATGGAGAAAAGGAGTGGAGCGAGTGTGACGTTTCATCGTTTGGCCTGCAAGACTACGTGTTATAGAAAGTTCGCTATGAAACAAACATGCACCGGTTCTTCTATCAATAAGACAAACTATCAAAGGTTTTTTCGGAAAAGCAACTCTTTTCGGCGGGTTGGCCAACATTGCCACGAAGATGGGAATTTTACGTGCTATGACTGTTCTCGATTTTGTTCCGTCACAATAGAGATTGCCGGGAAAAGGGGACGGGATTCTTTTCCTCGTGCTCATACAGAAAACTCTTGAGGCATTCATGGAAAAGGAAACTGTACCCTTTTTCCATAGGCTTCTTCTTTGTCACCTATGAATCGTTCGTCGGATACTATCATGACGGTTTATTTTCAGGAGTAGCTATGGACCGTTTGAGTTTTTGCTCCGAAGGAGTTAGATAAGTGAGCCCAGGATTGGCATCGTCAGTTTGATGCCATCCCCGGGTTCAGAATGAAAGAAATTCCAACTCTGAAGGAGTTGGGATTCATGTTTGACTGTTTACCCCGGGCCACCACATCGGAAAGCCACTCGTTTGTGCCCGCTTCACAACCGCCCGGGTGCAAGCACGCCGGGCCACACGGTCTTGCCCATTGAGAAGCGCTGATACCCTTCGGCAGATCGTAGGGCCACGCACCTACTGAGACACCGTTGGATCAGGTGCTGTTCGCTTTCCTGACCATGCGGCAGCAGAAGTTGTAGCGCTGGATTAAGCACATGTCTTACTCCGGAATTTCTTCTTTACCCCCTCTTGCAATCCTGAAAAGTTCGTATATTTGACCTTTCACCCCTGATGCCCGAATCCCTTGTCAGGAGCGGATCAGGCAGGTTCTGTTTTTACCGGTCTTAAAGGGACCGGGGTTGGGGTAATGCAATGCATAAGAAGCTGAAGCTCGACATCCGTCGACAGCCGGATGATGTTACCTGTGGTCCAGCCAGTCTCCATGCTGTTTACCGGTACTGGGGAGACTCCATTTCCCTGCGTCAGGTAATCCGTGAGGTGCCCATGCTGCCCAATGGTGGCACTCTTGCGGTCAACCTTGGCCAGCATGCCCTGAAACGTGGGTATAAAGCCACTCTGTTTACCTACAACCTTCGTCT
This sequence comes from bacterium, assembly GCA_963669175.1. GTDB lineage: Bacteria > Electryoneota > Electryoneia > Electryoneales > Electryoneaceae. The sequence continues at coordinate 1,019,028 of OY769902.1, read as the reverse complement.
GTTTGATCCGACCTGGTTTAATGCGGACAGTTATGACCTGGTTGAACGCTTATCCGTTCAGGCGAAAGCAAAAAGTGACCCCACACTGCTTACCGCCACTCGCGCCTATATCACCTATCTGGAGATGGGCGGAAAGATCCGGTTTGAAGACCTGGACCGTCACCTGATCGAAACTCACCTCGAGCGTGGCATTCCTCTGCTGGTGGGCCTCAGCGCCACTTACCTGCACCGTACCATGCGCGAACGGCCCTGGGATGATGATTACGATGATATTCACGGCACACCGGCGGGCCATTTTGTCGTACTGGCTGGTTTTGATGACCATACCAAGAAGATTCATGTGGCTGATCCGTTGTTTCAAACAGATGGCGAGAATGGCGGAAAATTCACTGTCGCGGTTGAACGTCTGATCGGAGCCATTTTCCTGGGGGTGCTGACCTATGATGGCAACTTGCTCGTAATCGAGCCAAACTCCTGAGAGGATGGATGATGGAAACCCTGGTCGTTATTACCCGAGAGAAGGATTGGCCGCATTCGCTACCGGGCGTGCGTGTGGTGACAGCTCAGTCGTACCTGATGGACGCCGAATTCAGCAAGTTGAAACGGGCCAAGGTGTTCAACCTCTGCCGTCAGTACAAATACCAGTCGCTCGGGTATTATGTCTCTCTGCTGGCGGAAGCACGTGGGCATAAACCGTTTCCCACGGTTATGACCATGCAGGATCTGCGGACACCTTCCCTGACACGGATGGCTTCTGAGGAAGTGGATTCCCTGATGCAGAAGAGCCTCGCTTCGCTGCAATCGGACACGTTTGACCTGAGCATTTATTTCGGAAAGAACCTGGCCAAAAAACATGACAAGTTGAGCAATGCCCTGTTCAAGCTGTTCCCGGCCCCCTTGCTTCGCGCTACCTTTGTCCGTCACCAGAAATGGGAATTACAGAATATAACCGCAATCCCGATGAGTGGCATACCGGAGCCACACCGTGAGTTTGTAGTTTCGGCAGCGACAGAATTCTTCAGCCATTCCTATCATCGTCCACGCACGACGGTTCAGACACGCTTTGACCTGGCGATCCTTTGGGATCCCTCGGTGATCACCTGTCCCTCCGACCAGAAAGCGATAGACAAATTCATCCGTGCCGGGAGCGACCTCGGTATTGCGGTTGAAATAATCGGGAAACAGGATTACGGGCGGCTGGCTGAATTTGACGGGTTGTTTATCCGTGCAACAACAGCCGTGAACCATTACACCTACCGTTTTGCCCGCCGTGCTGAGGCTGAAGGACTGGTTGTGATCGATGATCCCACCTCGATCCTGCGCTGCACCAATAAGGTTTACCTCGCTGACCTGCTGACTAAAAATGGTATCCCGACGCCGAAAACACGCATTCTGTTCAAGGATAACCTGGACAATGTCATGGAGGACATTGGCTTTCCCTGCATCCTGAAGCAACCGGACAGCTCCTCTTCGCTCGGGGTGGAAAAGGCAGACAACGAAGCCGAAAGCAGAAGCATCGCGGCAAAGTTGTTTGATGCCTCCGACCTGCTTATCGCCCAGGAGTTTTTACCGACTGCGTTTGACTGGCGGATTGGCGTGCTGGACCGGAAGCCCTTCTACGTGGCCAAATATTTTATGGCAGCGCGTCACTGGCAGATTGCCCATTACGACAAACGGACAGGGGATACGGATTACGGACTGTTCGAGTGTCTTGCTGTGGAAGATGTTCCGTCAAAAGGGCTGAAGCTTGCGTTAAAAGCGGCAAACCTGATCGGGGATGGCCTGTATGGCGTGGACCTGAAACAGATCGGAAACCAGTGGTATGTCATTGAAGTGAATGACAATCCAAGCCTGGAACACAAGATTGAAGACCGTTATTACAAAGATGAGGTTTATCGCAAGGTGATGCGCGTTTTCCTGCGCCGCATGGAAAAACGTAAAGAAGCGAGGAACTACTGATGAGTGAAAGTTATCCCCTGGGCCTGTTTAAAGGATATGGTGTTGAACTGGAATACATGATCGTCCGGGACGACACCCTGAATGTATTCCCTGTTGCCGATAAAGTGCTGGCGGAAGCTGCTGGCGAGCAGGTCAGCGAAGTGGAACTGGGGGAACTGGCCTGGTCCAACGAGCTGGTCATGCATGTACTGGAGATGAAAACCAATGGTCCGGCTCCCTCGCTTGTGGGTCTGTCGCAGCATTTTCAGAATCATGTCAACAAGGCAAACAACCTGCTGGAAAGTCTTGGTGGCGCGCTGCTCCCTTCCGCCATGCACCCCTGGATGGACCCCCTGACTGAAACCCGCTTGTGGCCGCACGAGCAGACCGAGGTCTATCACAGCTATGACCGCATTTTCAGTTGCCGTGGACATGGCTGGTCCAACCTTCAGTCCACTCATATCAACCTGCCCTTTGCCAATGACGAGGAGTTTATTCGACTCCATGCCGCCATACGTGTGGTGCTGGCCCTGATACCGGCGATTTCGGCCGCGTCACCCTTCGCTGATGGCAAGGCTTCCGGTCTGCTGGACACACGGCTGGAGTATTATCGTTTGAATCAACGCCGGATTCCTTCCCTGACCGGATTGGTGATCCCGGAAGTGGTTCATTCGATGGCGGAATATCGTGAAAACATCCTGCAACGGTTGTACCGTGACATATCCAGCCATGACCCGGACGGAATTTTACAGCATGAATGGCTGAACAGTCGGGGAGCGATCACACGGTTTGATCGTGGCGCCATCGAAATCCGAATTGTAGATATTCAGGAATGCCCACGAGCGGATATGGCTATTGTGGCAATGATCGTCGCTGTTGTAAAAGCGTTGACTGAATTACGCTGGGGCAGTCTTGAAGAGCTTCATTCGTTGCATACGGAAATGCTGGCTTCCCTGTTTGTTGCTACCCTGACACATGGCGGCAATAGCGTGATATCAAGCCCTGACCTGATGCGGGTATTGGGTATTCGACAGGAGAAATCCATGTCTGCGGGAGAAATCTGGGACTATCTCCTGAAAGAGCTGTTGTTGCCCGAGGATCTGGCCGGGGAGGGCTGGGGAAGTGTGTTGAAGACCATTCTGAAAGAAGGTCCGCTGGCCTCACGCATTTTAAAGGCGACCGGCCCGGAGCCATCACGGGCGGCATTGAAAGAAACGTATTCCAGGCTGCAAACCTGCCTGGCGGAAGGCAGGATGTTCCATGCCTGACACATTCGGTGTGGTAATAAGCTGCGAACATGCGACAGCAGAAGTGCCTGAAGCCTATAGACCGTTGTTCAAAGGGTGTAACACCCTGCTTTCCAGCCATCGTGGCTGGGATCCCGGCGCTCTCGACCTTGCCCTGCATATCGGAAAAATTGCCCAAGCGCCGGTTTTGGCTGCCAAGGCAACACGCCTGTTGGTGGACACGAACCGTTCACTCGGACACCGTAACCTGTTTTCCGAGATCACCCGTGATCTCGCTGCGCAGGAAAAACAGTACATCCTGGATCACTTTTACCATCCGTATCGCAGGCTTGTGGAAATTGCCTTGGAGGATGTATTACAACAGCATGAACGTGTGCTGCACTTGTCTATTCATTCGTTCACGCCAGTCTTGAACGGTGAAGTGCGGAACAGCGACCTTGGGCTGCTTTATGATCCCAAGCGAAACGACGAACGTAAACTGGCGGTAGACTGGAAAGAGCATATCAATCAACGGATGCCTGAGCTTCGCATACGCATGAATTACCCTTACACCGGTATTCAGGACGGATTTGTGCAGAAACTCCGCCTGCAATACCCCGCTTCGGTCTACCTTGGTTACGAGATTGAAATTAACCAGGCTATTGTGCAGGGAGACATTGCCCTTTGGCAAAAGATACAGGATCTGCTGACAGAGGTCTTTCTGTCGCCAACCGGTGTCTCTGTCGGCTGAACATCCCGGTCTCGCTTTCATTCGCGATATAGCAGAGATTTGAGCTTGTTGCCAAGACCGGTCTCCCCTATATTCCGCGGATATTCTTTGTGAAGTTGGAAAGTTGGAAAGCTCAAAGATTCACGCATCAGATGTCATCCCCTCCCCGAGAAGGCGGGGATCTAACGGGGATCTCGAGGGAATAAGCGGACTGATTCTTTCGATCGGAATTAGAATAAACCCCGCCGGACAACCGCCTTCGCAAGCTACGGCGTGTTTCAAGCCGGACGGGGCCAATAGTGCGTCACTACTATTATGCAATAACTTTAGAACTTTCAAACTTTACAACTTTTCAACTTCATACTAACTTTCAAACTTTACAACTCCATAAAAGCCTGGCCCGATTTGCCGGGTGTGCAGCAAGACCACAGTGACAGAGTTGCAACGAATGAAATGCTTGAAGATAAACAGGCGCTTACAAGCAAGTCGGGCACTGTCTATAAATCCAATAACTTTGTAACTTTCAAACTTTCAAACTTTGTAACTCCCTAAGAAGAGGATAAAAAGATGGGCAAGCAGAACAAGGAAAAAAGCGTACTGGACCTGGTCGTATCGTTGGCGAAACGGCGTGGGTTTGTCATGCCGACCAGCGAGATTTACGGCGGCATCGGGTCTTCTTACGATTACGGTCCCCTTGGTATCGAGATGAAGCGTAAGCTCGCTGACCTGTGGTGGCGTGAGATGGTCCGTAAGCATGACAATATTGTGGGCATCGACTCCGCGATTATCTATCATCCGCGCACCTGGGAAGCCAGTGGGCATGTGGACGGTTTCGTGGACCCGTTGATCGATTGCAAGAACTGTAAGTCACGGTTCAAGGCGGATGACCTGGCCAAGCACGCGAAAACCGCCAAGAAAATTGATGAACCACCGCTCACAGCAGATGGCGATCTCGATCCGAACCATCCGAGCTATGTCCAGCTTCCCTGCCCGAACTGCGGCCAGCGTGGCACATTGACACCGCCACGGAGTTTTAACCTGATGTTCAAAACCCATGTCGGCCCGGTGGAAGACTCAGGCAATGCGGTTTACCTGCGTCCTGAAACCGCGCAGGGCATTTATGTCGATTACCCGCAAGTGCAAACAGTCTCACGCCTTAAGGTGCCGTTCGGAATCGCCCAGATAGGCAAGGCTTTCCGTAACGAGATCACCCCCGGTAACTTCATCTTCCGGACACGTGAGTTCGAACAGATGGAAATGCAGTATTTCCTGGCGCCGGGTCAGGATGATGAGGCCATGGAATACTGGAAGAAAGAACGTATGGCATTCTGGCGGGATGTCTGCGGCATTCGTGAAGAGAACCTCCGTTTCCACGAACATGGCAAGAACGAACTGGCCCATTACGCCAAGGCCGCTTACGACATCGAGTACAATTTCCCCTTCGGCTGGGATGAGTTTGAAGGTGTACATAACCGTACCGATTATGACCTGAAACGCCATGCCGAGTTCAGTGGCAAGGAAAAGGATCTGACCTATTTCGATGATCAGACCCGTGAACGCTTTATCCCATATATCGTTGAAACCTCTGCCGGGCTGAACCGTGGCCTGCTGGCGATCCTGCTGGATGCGTACCACGAGGACGAGGTTGATGGCAGCACACGTGTAGTCATGAAACTTGATCCGAAGCTGGCGCCCTATACAGCGGCTGTTTTCCCGCTGTTCAAGAAAGATGGCATGCCTGAAATCGCACGTGAGATTCACGAGGAATTGCGTAAGCACTTCAACGTGTTCTACGACGAGCAGGGCAATATCGGACGTCGCTACCGCAGGCAGGATGAAGCGGGAACGCCGTTCTGCATCACGGTGGATCATCAGACACTGGAAGACCGGACAGTTACCATTCGTGACCGTGACACCCTTGATCAACCGGAACGGCCGAAGATCGAAGAATTGACCGGTATTCTTGCGGCGAAGTTGATGCAGTAACAACAGATTTTTACGACATTATTTGGTCCCGCCCGATTTGTCTATTGGCCCCGTCCGGCTTGTCCGGCGGGGTTTATTTTTAATCATATCAAGAAGTTAGCCCGAATATTTCACCAATGCAATTTCAAATGTGGTATTTGATGGAATGGCCAGTGCAAGAACCACGGCAGTGGTTCCCTGGATTAGCCCACCGTCCAGCGCCGTCTGTTTGGCGCTCACGGTGGGAATAGGATGTACGCTACTTGCCAACCCCGGCAGCGGGTTGCCTGAATATTTCCACTGTATACTTTTGATAATTATCAGGTTACTCCTTCCGGAGTAAATATATGGTGCGCATTATCTCCCCGGGTAGCCGCCAAACTGACGGCGGCTGCCCGGGGCTAATACAGGTTGCCCATGCCGGGGCGGTTGCCGATACTCAGCCTCATTTTGCCAGCGAAACAGGGAATAGGCACGCAAAGGGATACCGGAGCAAACTGTACCCATAAAAAAGCTGTATGAATCAGTTGTATTGTGCTGATATGAAATGTGTTAAGATGATTATCCATGTTTCGTTCGTGAAATATCCGGGTTAGCCCTCTTTTCTTTCAGCATATCCCCCGGCCAGGCATGGCCGGGCTACCTGGATGATACGGAAACGACAGGAACGCTTCCCGACAGCAAGCAGTCGGGCCACGCGTCTTCCTTACCTTCTTTACCTTTTTAACCTTTTTTACCCTCTTAACCTCGTATCACTTCAACAGTATTACTCTTCGGATATCCGAGTGTTGTGCCGCGTTGAACTTCACGAAATACACACCACTGGCCAACCTGTCACCGTTCAGGGTCAGCGTGTGGTATCCTTCCGCCAGAGCTTGCCCTTGGGCGAGTGTAGCCACCTGCTGTCCTCGAATGTTGTATACAACCAGGGAAATCTCGCTGGCACATGGAAGACCAACCACTACAGATGCGGTATTGTTAAAGGGGTTGGGATACACTCCGGCAATACCGAATTCGGTCGGAATGCCACTGAATTGATCGTCAACGACTGGCAGGGTCACATCCAGGCGCCAGGTCTGGGCGCTGAAACATTCCAATCCCTGGGTATCAATTGCTTTTACCCGCCACCAGTACGTCTCACATTCAAGCGAGTCGAATTCTATACTGTCCGATCTCGTTACATAGTACCAGTCAACAGCATGAAATGTGCTGTCGGTGCACAGGAAGAAGTTGTACGTGAGTGAATCTTCCGCATCCGGATCACCATTATTTTCCCAGCGAAATACGACAGGAAATTGCTCTTCTTGATCGATGACCGTATGATCCTCAGGTTCAAGCAGGCTGAACGGTCGCGGTGGTTCAGGTACCGACAGGACAAAGGAGAAAATGTCGCTGGACCACCTTCCGGAGGTATTCGTATCACGTGCATGCACCCGCCAGTAGATGGGCCGGTCCTGTTCCAGGGTGTCTTCCAGTGTATAGGTGGTATCCGTAATCCGGTCCGCAATCATCCAGCGTGTGGACATGACCGCCGTAGTATCGATCCAGAATTCATAGGTAATACTGTCAGACGGATCCGGATCGGATGTCTGTTGCCATTTGAACAACACCGGCAACAGTGTACAAACTTCCTCATCATTGGGCGCTACAAGGTCAAACGGCGCAGGCGCATCTCCGACAGCGACATGAAAACACCAGGGCTCTGTGGTGCTGTCGGCCCAAACAGCATGCCCCTGTTCATCCACAGCCTTCACCCGCCAATACAGCGTATGGTTATCCGGCAATTCATTCAGTTCATAATACGTCTGGATACCTTCATGGTCTTGCCCGTGTCGTAACGCAGCCAATACCTCGGACACACTGCCGATGGACAGCCAGTTTTCCCCGGTCTCCATGCTGTCGCAGGTTCCCATGTTTGCATCCAGCGACCAGTGTACCATGTAATGCACTGAATCACCCGGATCAGGATCGCCTTCAACCGTCCACCTGACAGTCACCGTATCCTCAGTAACAGTATCATCATTCCAGGGGGCAAACCTTTGGAAAGAATTGGGCGGATCAGGAAAGGCTGTGAAAAATACCAATGTATCCAGCGCCCAGGTAACATTGTCAGTCAGATCGGTTGCCGTTACAGTCCAGTAATAGCATTGATCGTCCTCGAAACCGTTCCAGACAACTGCAGTATCTCTCTGGCCGGTTCTGGGGAACCAGGCTTCAGCAAGATCCGAAAAACTACTGAGACACAAACTGTATCTTATTTCATCATCTGCATCCGGATCACTGGTAGAATACCAGGTGAAAGCCATCCTATCGTCTAAGGTGGTATCTCCGTCTGGCGAAAACAGGTGAAATGGTTCAGGGGGATCAGGAACATGTACCGCAAAACGCCGTGGCAGTCCACGTCCCCAAATCCATTGACCATTTATCATGGTGCGTACATCCCAATAAATCACCGTATTATCTGGCAATTCATCCAATCCTCGTGCTGCCAGTAAATCACCGAACCCGGTGATCTCGAAACTGTGTTCCAGGCAGGTGGCAGACCAGCCGTTGGTCAACTCGCGTGTGGTATCCCAAAATACTTCGAACACCTGTGGTGTTGCGGGGAGAGGAATCTGATCAAAATACCAGCTCACAGTTACCGTATCATTGGTAATAATTTCGTTGTGATAGGGTAAAGAAAGTGAAAACTCATAGCTGAAAACTGCTTCGGAGAGTTGTTCAACACAGAGGACTTGTGAAGCATTCAGGCCTCGTCCCATGGACAGGAGAATGTCCACATCCATATCCCCGTCCAGATCTCCGACATCCAGGTTATACGCATGCGAGGCTTCTACCAGGATGTGTCGACGAAAAGACAGATTCCCTTCATTCTCCCAGAAAACAACATTCTCCATATCATCTCTATCATAACCGTAGCCAGCGGTGCAAACTACATCCAGGTCACCATCACTGTCATAGTCCACTACCTTGCCTTTGTACCCGGAGGGTGTCCCAATTACATGTGAAGTAAAGCTCAGGTTACCTTCATTTTCCAGCAGGATACTCGGTAATCCCAGGATGAAGATGTCGTTATCGTTGTCTTCATCAAAATCGCCCGTGAGTGGGGTTCCATAATATCCGGGCAACAGGTGGTTGGTGAAGTTTCCGTCGCCGGTATTCTCGAGAATCCAGGTACACGTTGTTTCTTCGGGATTGGTCTGCCCACAGGCGACAACATCGATATCACCATCATTATCCAGATCAGCACAACAGGCCATCTCGATGACCCCGGATACACTACCTTCCTCCCAGGTATAAAAACCAGCCGTCCCGTCGTTGATGTAAAACCGAACATATCGACTATCCCAGACACAGAAGAAGTCCGGCGCTTCATCGTCGTTATAGTCAATACATTGTATGTTTGTTAAATTCGCGAATCCAGGGATAAGGTGGAAAACTCCTGTGATATTGATGGTGTGCTCCCACCACGATAGCTGGCTTTGCGCTGAATTGTCAGCGGTCAGAATATCGAGATCGCCATCCTGATCGAGATCTGCCGGGTTTGCAAACATTGTATAATTCTGAGCGCCCGGAAAACCATAAAACGTAAAGTCCATGTCGCCGTCATTTCTATAAACCACCAGCGCCTGATGATTCCGGTTTAACGGGTATACTAACGGGTCCAGATCATTGTCGTTGTCCCAGTCCACCAGGGACACATCCCAGGACATCAATGTGCTTACCGTGCTCGTATTCACCATGGCCATACCATCGTTTTCATAGATGCACAGTTCATGGCTCCTTATGGTAAACATGTCGGCACAGCCATCACCGGCCAGGTCTATCAAGGCTACCTGTTGTGAGAATTCCCCTGTCCTGTTGGAAAACATGGTGAACTGACCAAAACCATCATTGATCCAGATACGCCACGCTTCTTCAGTAACCAGGACAATATCCGGGTCGCCATCCCCATCCATATCTTCAGCGCCTGCATATAAGCCATGTGTCGCGATCAGGAAATGGCCAACAAATCCTTCCTCCGTGTTGTCCCACCATTTGGTATCGCCATCGGTCACTCCACAGGCGATGATTTCCAGGTCACCATCCCCATCGAGATCCTTCAGATTCAGACATTCACCATCATCAAAACCTGCCTCTACTTCCTGAAACGTATACTGGGTAAGGGTTTCCTGGTAAAAAACCCCTATCGCATCATTGGTGACAACAGCAACGATATCCAGGTCGCCATCATTATCCATATCACCCAATGTTGCATGTTGGATTCCTACGATGTCGATGCCGGCTTGCGGACTGAACTGTCCGGTTCCATCATTTAACCACACGTATAGGGCGCCGAAGGCAGAGGATAGTCCGACAATGTCCAGGTCACCATCGTTATCCATATCCGCCAACTCGATCCATCGCAGCCCGTAATCATCGTCTTCAATGATGGCCTCGTCACTGGAAGGTCCGGTGGGGGTACCGAGAATGTAAAGAAGTGTATACTCTGGCGTTTCGTCGTCATAGGGTGCATACGCGAGTATGATATCGGCATTCCCGTCCCCGGTAACATCACCGATTACCGCAGTGGATACACATTCCCGGTCAATATCTATTTCGTGTGCTTCGGTGTAACAACCGTAAGCCCCGTCTATCCAGAAATATTCGGTAGCATGATCGATCTCGTAACAGAAAAGGTCGGGAAAATTGTCACCCGTCAGATCGCCTGCAGCAAAACCTGTAGGGCTTAGCGGATTGGCAGTTTCATGAAACAGTATTGGAAACTCGACGGCTTGCACTTTGGACAAGAATACTCCAAGACACACCACCACGCAGACAAAAGAGACCTGTAGACTGTGGTTGCCGGACCTCATCACCACTGCTCTCCTTCCAAAGATGTCCTTTATCGGGGAATTCATAACGATGTTGTAAACTAAGGCAGTATCACACAGGCAACAAGGAACAGGACACAAGAATTGCAGAAGTTTCCTTGAAAGCCTTTCTTGATAAGACTTTTTTCGTGTCCTCCCGAGCCTGACGTAAAAACGCTTGAGCGCACCACTTTCGGACACTATATTGTGCTTTCCTGTCCGGCAGGGGTGCTGTCGTTGTATCTTGGGATATCATCACAGGTTGGACAGTCTACGGCATCACACAGGGGAGATGCTGTAGAAGAAGTTCTTTTTACACAGTTTTATGTATACGCCGGGGTGGCGGAATTGGCAGACGCAGCGGACTCAAAATCCGCCGAGGTTCACCCCTCGTGAGGGTTCGAGTCCCTCCCCCGGCACTTGTTTCTTAAAGGGTTACGGCAAACACGCCGTGACCCTTTTTCTTTGCCTGATGATGCCAAGTACACTCATCACCCGACAATGGTAAAACAAGTGCCTCCCTGGTTATCCTGGATATCCTGGAATACTTGCTGGAGGAGAAAAAGCGTGACAGCAGTCCTAGGGAACCGGGTCGATCTGTTCGGTTACCTGGTTGGGATGCTGTTGACGTCTAGCTTGAACGGCAAACGATGTTGGTTTGTAAGGGCTAAAAAGAAATACGGGTTGAACAGATAACCCGTTTTCTTTTTGCCTGTTGTGGCAATATATTGCAGGAGTTACTGTCAAGGCCCGCTCCGCTAACCTGGATCTACACTGCGAGCTCCAGGTTACCTTTACACATTACTTTCCACAACACCGCTTATATTTCTTTCCACTACCACACTTACATGGTTTATTTCTTTCACTCCCTTTCTTCTTTTTTCCCACGCTTTTATCGCCAATATTATGTTTTTCTTTAAATTCGTCATCAAACATATCTGACCAGTGTGGATCTAACAATGTTTTTTCTCTTTTCTCTGGAATATCCAACCCTTTATTCTCTGCATAATATCCCACATATTCCAATTCATCATGTGCTATTAACTTTCCATACACCTTATCTCTCTCTTTCAAGTACCCTTCTAGATCTTTTCTTGTTTTTAATGCAATACTATATTTATCTAGCTCCATTAAACCTACCACTATTGGATATTCTTCCCCTTCTATCTCTAATATTTCATTTATGTTTGTTGCTATTGCCCTATATGATTTATAAGTAACAACCATTATAATTATTTTTTTATTCTTTATATCATCGTTTTTTAGTATTATATTACCTTTTCTATCTTTTATTTCTATGTTTCTATCGCTTTCTATTTCTTTTTTTAACCTTATTCCTTGTTTATATGCTTTTTTTATTCCCTTTTTAAAATCATTTTTTATAGCATTTATGTTTGCTCCAACATGTATCATTTCCTTCATGTCATGTGATTTACTTTCCACTATTATTATAATATTTGTACTTATTATTAACATATCTGCTTCACAAAGATTACCCTTTTTATTATTATAATAAATATTCGTATATATTTCTTCTTCCTCATAGTATCGTCTAAATATTTCTTTTGCTTTATTTTCAGTAAATAACGCTTTTCTTTTATGATATTTTTCTCTTGTCCTAGAATCACTTTTACTTAATCTATAATGTATATTATCATGTATTCTCATGGTCATATACGGTATGTCTACTATTATAATTTTATCATCATTCATTTTTACTAATGGAAATATATCTAATTTGTTACTATCCGATGGATAGTAACATAATTCTCCCATATCTTCTAAATTGATGGTAAATAAATTTAAATAGCAATTGATTATGTTTTTATCGTATTTTTTATATAATATTTCTATATCTATCATGCTTATATTAAGAAGCATTTTATCTAAATATTTTACTACATCTCTTTCATTCCCTAATTCCTTAACTCTTAATTTATATTCGGCATTTGTTATTATTCCTTGATCATAAATCTTTCTGTTTTCTATAAATGGACCATATTTTTCTTTTAATTCTTTTCTGTATTTTATCATATTATTTCTAAAGTAATTTCTTAAATAATTAGATATATTATATATATCGTCGTAATTTATAAAATATTTTTCTATTAGAATTTCATTTATCATATGATTAAATTCATTCATTCTAGTATCATATTGATCAGTATCTCCTAATTCAACTTGAAGCAATGATAGTATATATTCTGTTTCAAATAAATCATCAAGATTATTATCATCTTTTTTGTCTTCATTAATTGTTGTTAATTCTTCTAAATATCTAATATATATATAATCTATAGCTTTTATTAGTATGTCTACATCTGGTAAATTATTTTGATCAATCATACTAGGATTATATCCACGACCAAGCACTAGTGATTTCAAATAATGAAACTTTTTAGGATATGCATCTACCATAATACTGTAATATTCTGCGTTGTTAATAGCTCTTATGGTGTTAATATTTAATATATTCACTATTGCAATGGGATTTACAGTTTTTAAGGAGTTAATTATTTTATCTATATAGCCATCAAGTTTCTTCTTAAATCCATCGATACTCATGCAAAACCTCGATTGTGGATATGAAATCTAATATCTGAATAAAGAGCTTTCAACCCGTGGCACACTCATGGCACACTCGGCGGCAAAAACGGGCAAAAGTGTGCCTCCGGGAGCAACAGCAGGGTGCGACATAAAGACCAGTAAACCAAGCGGTTACGAATTGTAATGTGTTGTGAATTATCAGATAAAAGCCGCTCAAAATCCGCCGAGGTTCACCCCTCGTGAGGAGGAGTCCCAATCATCCCCCGGCACACGGTTTTTAAAGGGTTACGGCGAATGCGTCGTGACCCTTTTTACGTTTTGTGCTTCTCTTTTCGGTCACAGAAACCTCTTCGCCTCTGAAAAGGAAACCACTACCGAGGTTCTTGTCTTGGCCTTTCCATCAGGGATCATTATTTGAAGCGCCAGTTGTGAAATATCCAGGCTAACGTAATAACTGTACCTTGCGGATACTGCTCCGCCCTTGCACTTCCAGCTTCACCAGGTACACCCCGCTGGCCATGTTCTTCGCATGCCACTGGGTGTGATGCAATCCCGCGGTACGGTTGCCCTCTGCCAGTCGCGCCACCTGTTGCCCCAGGATATTGAACACGGTCAGCTTCACATCGCCAGCTTCCGGAAGACCATAGCTGATGCGGACCTGATCGTTGAACGGATTCGGATAGAGGTCGTGGATGCCGAAGTTTACTGGCATCGCTTCTGTTTCCGCCACATCGTTCCCCGCGAACCGGCAGACGATCATGAAATCCTGACGGCTGTCCGCTTCGTTCTCACTGGTGAAGTTGTAACTATCTGCTGTTCGAAGATCGATCTCGGTGTTGTCCGGGGTGTATAGCAGCAGCTCATAAGCGTCATCCACATCCTCAACTCCCGGCCAGATCAGTTCCAGCTCTTCGCCCGGCAACTGCCACGTTCGCACGGTGAAATACCAAGTCTTCGATCCGCCGCTGAAGTCGGCGCTGCGGTAGTCGTAGGTGTAAACATCCGGCAGGTGGTTCCAATCATTGTGATCGAAATAGAGCTGGACAAACTCCGGGGAACGTGGTGTGAACTCAAATGCGTCCAAGCCATCATACTGATCATCTGCAAAAGAATGAATACCTAAGGCGTTGTGGGTGTCCCTGCGGATATCGTCCGAAGTTCGAACGACCAGTGGCAACGTAAACTCGCCGGGTTCATCCAGTTCAAAATCCGCGCCTTCAGGATCACCACACAGCAGGTTGGCTGGCATCATTTCAAGCTGGTAACTGTTTGTGGCATCGGTTTGAACAACGAAGAAGCCTTCCCAGGTATCCAGGGTGACATTCGAAGTGCCGTAGCAGTTCACCTGCTCCCATTGCTCGTTTACGCCATCGTACGTGTAGGCATACGAATTCATTCTGCTATCTTGTGCAGCGGCGAAGATGGAGAAGCGTTGATCATTGGCAGAATCGTAGATCCGCATGCGTCGCCAATCTGAGATGTAGTTGAAGGGATTGGCGATCATGGTGCGTGCGCCATCCCCCTGGGCCAGCGGTACAAGGCATGAAGCGCCTTCGTTGGTAGCGCCTGCAAGTTGGGCGGCAGTGATGTCAAGAGTAGCCGTATAACCAAGGTTCTGATATATCCACACCCCGATTCCGGGTGCAAACGATGGAGGATTTTGTCCCAAATCGACAGGATGATCAGCTTCACCGTAACGGATGTACGTATTGTTTGCTTCATTCCAGTAACTGATCCGGAAATCTCGACCAGGTGTACCGGGCAGGTCATCCGCAAACAGAGCAGCAAAGGAACCGTTGGTTACTTCTGCCGGAATGCCGATCAACGTCCATTGCTCGGAAGGAATTTCACAGGTGAGGGCGGTGGCGTTGGGATTGAGGTCGTTCTCCCACCAAGCGATTTCATCACCATGTTCGGCTGCACCAAGAACATCAATGTCGCCATCGCCATCAATATCGGAAGCAAACAATCCACTGGGAGAATTAAAACCGCTGTCTATGGTATGTTCATTCCAAACAGTTCCATCTCCGGTAGTATTCTCCCACCAGACTACTTCATCACTCCATGAAGCCCCTATAATATCATTATCACCATCATTATCGACGTCTATAGAATAAACACTAGTTGCATAAGTCATTTCCTCATCAACCGGATGTTCAACCCATGTTGTTCCTGCATCGTTAGTGTTTTCCCACCAGCTAATGATATGACCAATAAATGCTGCCCCTAACACATCTTGGTCGCTATCTCCATCAATATCTTTAGCGCATGTACTCCATATACCATCTATATTATTATCAATATCATGTTGTAACCAGCTCATACCATTACCATTAGTATTTTCCCACCAACAAATATCATCTGCCGAATATCCCGCACCGACAATATCTATATTCCCATCGTTGTCCATATCCATTATGTAAATACTCCACGGAGAATCAAAACTATCATCGACAATATGACTAATCCATGTTGTCCCATTTCCTATAGTATTTTCCCACCATAACACCATGTCATCGTTTTGAGAAGATCCAACCACGTCTACATCACCATCTCCATCAACATCTGCTGCGAATACGCAGCTTGGATTATTTAGAGTATTATCTACTATGTGCTCTATCCAAGAAGTTCCGATATTATTCGAGTTCTCCCACCATGTAATTGAATTATCAGTATTTTCAGCTCCGAGTATATCCTCATCACCATCGCCATCGACATCTGAAACATAAACCCCGCGAGCCCCATTCGACCCACTCGATACAACATGCTCAACCCATGTCGTACCTAGGCCATCGCTATTCTCCCACCATGTAATATCCTCATTATAGGCCGCACCAAGTACATCAGGATCACCATCTCCATCAACGTCAGCAGCGAAAACATCGTAGGCGCCATCAAAAGAGCCATCGATTGTATGTTCCGTCCACCCTATGTCTTGGTTCTCTGCTTCCAGTCTAATCACCCAGGCATCGTAGCCACCTGCGCCATACGAGGCGGTTGTTCCGACCAGAAGGATCCCATCATCGCTGAGGACCTGGACTTTGCGGATCTCATCGTCGTTCTCACCGCCGTAAGTGTCGGACCACATGAGATTGCCCGCGGGGTCGAGACGTGCAACCACGACATCCGTGTCGCTATCGACTGTGGTCAGAAACCCTGCCGCCACACACCCGCCGTCAGGCATAACGTCGATATCCCAAAACCGGGCAGCACCAGTGTTGGGATAATAGTATTCCCAAACGACAACCATACTGTCCGGGGTTTCTTCAAGGCGTGCGATATAACCTTCCACGTCGCCTCCCGACGCCGCTTGTCCGCACACATAATAGATGTTGTCAGTATACTGTTTAATGCCATATAAGGTGTTCTTTGCTGTTTCGCGAACCAGCGATTGTTCCCAAATTACATCACCATTGTCAGCTCGACGTTCCAGCCAAAGCCGTTGATGGCTATAGTTGTCACCACTACTGATTTTATTATTACCTACCAGTAAATAGCCTGCAATGGATGAATAGGCAATAGCATTGCCGCTTCGACCATTCGTGAAGTGCCGATAGTATCCTTCACGGTTCCCTGTCTCGCTGTACTTGGTCAAACAATCATTACCATAAGCTGCTGCGTTCGAATCGTGACCATTTACGATATAACCTCCGTTTATTGCCGGCATTACCTGTTTTGTACTATTCATCCACGATGAAGGTTGATACTGGTCAGCCCAATCCAGGGTTTGATCCCACAGGTACTTTCGTACTTTACAAATTGAAGAGATTCCCGAGTAGTCGAAACCGCATACAACGAAACCATCTCCCTCAAGACTTTCACAGATACCCCTATAATAGGAAACGGTGGCATCCTCCATAGTCCATTCCAGGTTTCCTGTGCTGGATAGCTGATAAATTTTAGATTCGCGACCTCCTACTACGATGAGGTCACCATCATCTTTTTCCAAAACATTCCATCCTTCTTCATTCCCCTCTGTACCATACGTTGCAGTCCAGACAGTATCAGGTTGAGCGATCGCGAATGAAGCACAGAGCAGCATCATTATCACCAAGACAGAAAACCGGAACAAAGTGGACATCTTCCCCTCCCCAGAGATGACATCAAAGCATGGTTTGTCGCATATGTGACAGAAAGCTTTGGTGAAACAGTGGGCAAAGCTATCGAGATCTGGCAGGGCGGGAAATGGTAATTATTATCAAATCACGGTCGGCAGCATGGGAGTGTTGTTAAGCAACATGTGAGGTGAATGTTCAATTGTTTGTTTTGTTTGATGGTAAGGCAGTGGCAGTAGTTTCTGGCGAGTGGTCAAAACAGAATCGCATGGGCTCGGAGCGACTCTGTTTTGACCACTGTTGCTTCGTCAAGTCAAGCGAACGGCAGGGCAGCATTCAGAAGCAAACAAACCTGCAAGCATGTTCAGCTGATGTATAGAAAATACACTATGCTTCCCCCGGTTCATTGGGATTATAATTCCCCTCATCCAGCAGATACTTTTTCGCCTTTGGGGACAGGATAAGTTCTTCAACGGTTTCAACACCGAATTTCTTCAGAACATTCTTACGGTGTGTGAAGATAACAGGCTGCGAACGGCACAGTAAGTCTGCGATATCTTTGGGCTTCTTCCCCTTCATAAGCAATTGAAAAACCTGTGATTCTTTGACACTCAACCCAATGGGATCTTTGGTGTCACGGGGTCTGTCAGGGACATAAGTTCCGGCATGAACTTCACGAATGGTTTTGACCAATTCACTATAATAATCTGTCTTCTCACGGTAGGCGTCGGCGCCTGCTTTCATGACGGTATCATAATGGATATCTCTTTTGGCAAAAGAGACCACGATTACCTTGGGAGCGTTTGGCAAGGATTTAATCACCGGTAGTATGGCCAACCCTCCGGCGCCGGGCATATTCAGGTCCAGCAGAAGCACATCGCCCTGATGTTTTTTTACCATAGCCAAGGCGCCATTCGTATCCGCAGCCTGGGCAACCACCTTGATATCTTTCTCCTGTTCCAGCAAGCTGACATATCCCTGGCGAACCAGGACATGATCGTCAGCTATCATCACATGTATCACGCTTCAACCTCCATTGTTCCATGTTTGGAATCACTACTTCTATTGTCGTTCCTTCACCTAAAGCGCTGTTTATCTTCACCTTCCCATGATAGGGGAGCACTCGTTGCTGCATGTTAAACAGGCCAAGCGATGACTTGTGTCTGTTGGTTTCCTGATCGAACCCACGTCCTTCATCGATCACCTGTACATGAAGGCTGTTCTCGTATTCAAAGACATTGACCTGCACCTCGTTGACGCCGGCGTATTTCTGAACATTGGTCAGCGCTTCCTGGACAATCCGGAACAGGGAAGTTTCCAGTTCACGGTTGTTTCGTGGCAGTTGCAGGTCAATCGCTCTTTCAATCTCGATGCCATAGACCTTCTCATAGCGTTTCAGGTAGTCATCAAGAGCTGGCACAAGTCCAAGTTCGTCGATCAACGGCGGCAACAGGTCATAGGAAACCTGGCGTGTCTTGTCAGCGCCTTCTTCCACGGTATAGATAAGGTTCATTAGTCCTGTTTTCAGGCCCGAATCCTGGCTTTTCAACTGTAAAATAATCGCTTCCACCATATGCTTTACAGCCGACCAGTGACCGCCCATGTTGTCATGAAGATCACGCGCCATTTTCCTGCGGAACTCTTCCTGGGTGTTGTACTGCCGTGCGATCAGAGCGTTTAGCTGGCTATGAAGCTCCTGCAATTCGGCATGCGAACTGTTGAGGCGAGTGTAGGCATCGATCAGTTCCCGGGTGTGTTTACGACGCGCCAACTCATAACGAACCAGCATGAAAATTCCGAACCCTGCCGCCGGAACTACCAGAGCCGCAAGCAGGAGATAACGCCATCTCCAGGTCCACCAGCGATACCAGGGGACACGAAGCAAGCGGTAAGTAGTATATCGCCCATCCCCTCGATAGCCCATGAAAATGTACTGTCCACTTTTTGATACGTATGACATTTTTTTGCTGTGCAGGCGTACCGGTGAATAGGCCACAACTCGCAAATCTGCGTCCATCAATAGTGTTCCTGACTGTGACTCTGTCAGGTACAATAGCAATCCGAATGGTTCTTCAAGATTATAATTCCGTAAAAAGATTAGTGGTTTCGGTACTCTGGTGCGTTTCAAGGGGGTGAAGTTATAATCGAACAATGTCACAATGGTCTCGATTCCGTCATACTCGGTCGCCACAAAAGACGTTGAATAACTATCGTTTGTGACAATTATAGAACAACGGCCTGGCATACTTCGTTGATCGTATACTGTTCCATCCTCAGGGTTAAGTTTGTAGAACACAGATTTTTCTTCACCGTCGCCAAACGTATCCTGGCAATCAAGAACATACAGTGTATCCGGTATACCGGGTTGAAAGGCGATTTCCACCATGCCACCATGTGTCCCGGTATCCAGCACCCAGCGAAATGAACCATCGCTGTTTACACAGATGACGTAACCGTTGTTATCCGTAAATCCATCCACTTTGCGACCGTTACATGTCTGATAGGTAGAAAGAAGAAATTCCAGTTCACTATCGCCATCCAGGTCCAGGTAGTACCGATTACGGGCCAATGGATTACTGAATTGAAAGGAACAAAGGGGAGTATTTTCAAACGAACCGGAATAGATCTTGTAGTCGCGAGGTAAAGGCACATACCCGGAAAAATGGTCACGTGAGAAAACTTTCACCGTATCAGCCATACCGGGGGCAGGAAGCCATGGCAATATTCTAACCAGGGAGTCGAAGGGATAATCGGCGAGACTATCCGGCAAAGAAATTGAATCCAGTAGCGTGATTTCACGATCCAGCAGGTCATTCTGATAAAACTTCAGCTTATTCCTGGTTTTCAGAAAGAAATAGCTTTCTTCAATTCCATCGTTATCCCCATCTAAAACATCCGAGTTGTGAAAACTAATTTCACCTGTGGCCCCAAACAGCTCTGATCGTCGTATGGACATCTGATCAAACACATGACGGTTGAAAGGATCGCTGATGGATGCGTAAAACTGGTATGATTCCTGTGGCTCCTGATAATCAACAACTTTATAACCCAGTGTATCGCCGAGGAAAATCAACTTCGGCGGTTGTACATACGCGTTCAGTCCATGCGCCAGTTCCTCGTACTGTATTGGATATGCCTTGGAATCCTTCGGGTAATACTCGCAACCGGCGCTGAACAAGATCAGCGCTGAAGCCAGTCCGATCACAAGGGACACGATCAGAGGCGACTGTTTCCCCGATTCAGGTTTATTATGATGGAATTTGATATTCATTCTTCTCTTCTGCCAGATACTGGCTGCAATGTTTGATTTCGCCACTGAACCTGCTGCCCTTTCCCGGTTCACTTATAATGTGCAGACGACCGCCAAAGGGTCGTAGACGCTGGTGCATTACTTTCAGACCAAGAGAGTTTTTCTGCAACGCACCGCTGACATCAAATCCTTCACCATCATCTTCTATCCAGAGAATCAGCGCATCTTCTTCCATGTACAGGGCAATTTGCACCAATCGAGCGGTCTTTGCATGATTGATAATGTTGTTCAGAATCTCCTGGTAAATTCGAAATAGTGTGATTTCCAGGTCGGGCTGCAGGCGTGGTAGTTGCTGATCCAATGCGGCATCAATTTCAAACCCGGCTTTGCCTTCCGACATGGCGAGATCTTCCTGAATCGCAGCAACAAGCCCCTCTTTTTCAAGTAATGGAGGTGAAAGACCATACACGATACGGTGAACTTCATCAGAACTTTTGTCCAGCAAAGAAAAAACCTCATTGATGTTTCGTTCACTGAAAAGCGTTCCATTAGCGGCCGATTTATTGATATGCTCAACCCTTGTTTTCAACGCTGTAATGTAATTTCCCATACCATCATGCAGATCCTTGGCAACGCGTTTCCGTTCATCTTCCTGCACAGTCTGCACTTTGGCCATCAGATCATTGAGTTGTTCATACGCTTGCTGAAGCTCCCTGGTATATTTTCGCCGGGCATAGATGTATCGAATCAGCATGAATACCCCGAACAACGCCGCCGGAATAACCAGCGCCCCAATCAGAACCCATCGCCAGCGCCAGGTCCACCAGATATACCAGGGCTTCTTCACTAAAAAACCGATTGTGGTGCTAATATCTCGTTTTAAAGCACGGATCAAAGGCGAATTGGGATTCTGCAGACTACTGAAAACATAGTACGTGCTGGTTGAAAACGGCAATCGTGCGACGAGTTCAAGGTCTTTGGTCAGTAGATAGCTTTCCAGGCTGCTGTTATGGCATTTGTATAAGCTGTCCTTGTATGCAGGATGGAAAATGACATCTTCATACCTGCATGGAAATGGGAAGGTTTTACTGATTACAGTATCACAGGTCACTGAAAGAATTGTGATGGTTGAGAGCCCATCTTCCACACTTAATGCCACCAGTTGACCGGCAACTCCTGTCTTTCGGTTCACGTGCATAGAGACAGTAGCGGGCAATGTTGTTTTTGTCAGAATCTCACCATCGCTTTTATTGAGCATGTACACGTCTGTGATATCATTTGCATCTGCCAGGGCGTCCCAGTTGTCTATCGCAACCAAGCGAGTGTCATCGGTTGGGTGACGTGCTATGGCACACTGCCCCCCATGCTCCCCAAACTCTGTTGACCAGACAAGATTTCCCTGCTTATCCAAAGCGACGATATAGCTTTTCGAGTCTATAAAACCGTTGAAGGTGTGGCCGTTGGAGGGATTAGCAGTACCAAAGATGAACTCTTCCTCGCCATCCCGGTTGATATCATCAACCAGAATATAATCACTTATTGGACTGCTGAAATCATACTGAAATATCTCTTCCGGTGGATCCCCTTTTCGGTACATGATAATCTTTCGGGGAAGACGGATATAGCCGGTAGCCTGGATGAAACAAAAATACTCATCGTTTGATGTTGAGGAATCCATTTTCATGCAATCACGCAAGTATACACGTGAATCATAGATCTCATTTCTGAAACTGTCCGGTTTCTCCAGGCACAAGACTGGACGGATTCTATTGTCTTTCAAGTCTATTTTGTATAATTGCTGCATACTATTGTCGTTCATTGTAAAATAGACTTCGTCAATGCCATCAAGGTTGGCATCGGTTTTTCCGGAATAGACAATGATCAAGTCTTCCTGACTAACAGTTGAGCTAAGTTTGAATGGGATCTGGTCAAGGGTCTGGTCTTTCACGGGGTCTTTTATTATCGCGTACGGTTGCTGTCTACTCCCTTGAACATGAAATTCCAACAAGGAATACCCTTTATCCGGCCCTCGCCAGACAGGCATGCTGAAGATCGATATTTCAGGTATATGGAAGGTTTGTTCATACTGCAGCGGATAGGCTTTCTGGTCTTGCGGAAAAGTCCTGCACCCTGCGGTAAGCAAGCTGCCAGAGATCATCATTGTCAGCATTATCAGAGATCGCTTGACGTGGTAAAACGTAGACTTCCGGATTGTTGAAGTTTTACGTTTATGCACTTTGTAAAGTCTATAGTTGGTGTGGACCGTCTATCACCTGAAATAGAAATATGAAAGGGGAAAATAGTAAAAATTATCATTCTGTTCAAGCAGCGTTGTATATCCCTGTTATTTCACTTATACTATCAGGTTTCGTTTAACTTGTTTATTTACAGAACAATATTGTTGCCTTCCAGGCTTGAAGGCAGCATATGAACTTGCCGAAAATCGCACCGGATGTGAGGGTCTCTCATCTCTTGAAACAGGATAGGTTGCAGGTACAGGGGAAGGGAAGACTCAGAATTCCAGTCCGGACATACTGATTCCATTGAAACACTAAGAAAACTTCATTCTTTTGGTTCCTCACAAGAATCTGTACGCTGAGGTAGTGTTGTGGCAGGTCTTGGCGCGTTATGATTTTGCTCTACTGTTGGCATGTGCCGATCGATGAGATTGCCCTACACAATGCAGATATCGCGTTGTGACCTGCCACTTGTTTCAGGACCGACGTCAGGTCACAATGTGATGCACGTGACACCTCTCAAACGGTAAACGACGGTCATCATAAGCCCTACGGACTGCTTCGGAACAGGAAACCTTCATCACATCAAGACCTGACGCAACGTGACTGTTGACATGCTGCGCACATACTTTTGAGCAGCCATTCTGTTTACAGCAGAGTTTCAGCAGTATTACTGTCCATCATTAGGTGTGAAAGCTCTACGGCCGGAGTCACCATTTTCACGCACGACATACACCTCATAGCGCCCATACAGGTTCAGTTCCGGTTCCAGGTTCATCAATAATTCGCAATTCTCCGGCACAGTTCCATGTGTGAAAGGTTGCTCGATCAAATCCTGTCCATCATCAGCGGCAATGGCCCAGACCAGGTCCAGGCTGGTTTCATCCTCGTTGAAGACAGATACCCTTACCGCTTTGACTGCGCCATCACTCCAACGGTAAACCGGGCGCGTATTGTTCGGGGTTATAGTCACTTCAATATCGCCTTCCGACGTGTTGACGTGCTGATCATCCGAATCGCAAGCGAAAAAGAGTGGTAGGCAAAACAGGTAACAGGCAAGCGCTAACATCCGGGTACGCATTATTTCCCTCCCCCTGTGGTTGATATTGATATAATACAATTCTCTTGCGATATGTTTCAAGGATAAAGAATGTATTTTTCTTGTTCCTTTTCATGGTGAGTTTGAAAGTTGCCAAGTTGGAAAGTTCCAAAGTTATTGATCGCGTTGGCCCCGACGGCATGAAGCAAGCCGAAACGAAGTGATGGCGGCTGCCCGGCGACGGCCTATTATAAGTTGGAAAGTTGGGTTCCTCACAAGAATTTGTTGTTTCCCGTAGTGAATAAAGTAGTTTGTAAATCTGCCAGGGCGGACAAGAGAGTCGCAAAAGGAGACAACAAGTCGGAAAAGATCATAATAATAACCTTCTTTTTATCCTGTTCATCTTTCTGGCGCTTCGCTGTTTTGTGTGAATAAGATTCTGTTATACCCTTAACTTGGATGTAAGGATCTAATTCGATGGAAAAGGAAAATTGCCGATGGAAAATGGGGACTGCCACTCTTTTCGCCTGCGAATATGCCAGGCATTGTTAATCATGATTTATGTATACGCAAAATCATCGAGCGCTGGGAAAACATGTTGCGAAAAGGTGGCTGTCCCAGGATTTTCCCGTCTGGAACCATCTGATAGAGCAGGCGAAAAATCTGGTACAGTTACCTTTTCATCAATACTGGTTTGACTGTTCTGTATTCGAAAGCATGAAAAGGTAACAGTCCCATTTTTCGCCTATTTACCCATTCAAAATAGCGAGGCACCATCTTTCCCTCATCGTGTACATCCTGTGAATTAAAAAAGCCGCCTCGAAAGGCGGCTTGGATATGGCTTTACAACAGGGTGTCCGGTCAGGCGAATCCGACTGTGCTGCCAACATCTTCACCCGTAAGCACCCTCTTCAGGTTGCCGGGAATAGTCATGTTGAAGACACGGATGGGCAGCTTGTTGTCCTGGCAGAAGGTAATCGCGGTCATATCCATGACACGGATATCGGTGCCGATCACTTCACGATAGGACAATTTCGGTAACAGTGTGGCGTCCGGGAATTTCTCCGGGTCCTTATCGTAGACGCCATCCACACGGGTTCCCTTCAGCAGTACTTCCGCGCCAATTTCCGTGGCGCGCAAAGCCGCAGCGGTATCCGTAGTGAAAAACGGGTTCCCTGTACCGGCAGCGAAAATGACAATCCGCCCTTTTTCCAGGTGACGTATGGCACGGCGACGGATGTACGGCTCCGCGACTTCATCCACGGTCAACGCCGACTGTACCCGTGTATAAACCCCGTGCTTTTCCAGGTGTCCCTGCAGCGCGATCGCATTGATCACAGTCGCCAGCATGCCCATGTGATCGGCTGGTACGCGGTCCATTGCCATTCCGGCAGCCTGCAGGCCACGGAAGATGTTCCCGCCACCAACCACGATACCAAGCTGAACGCCAAGATTGTTGATCTCTTTCAGCTCTTCGCTGAGGTTGCCGAGTACCTCTTCGTCCAGACCGTACTTCGCCGGTCCCGCGAGCGATTCACCCGACAGCTTCAGTAACACCCGCTTAAAGGGCAGATCCTTCATCGTTATTCGCCTTCTCCGACCTTGAAACGGATGAACTTGACGACCTTCAGTGAGCCGCCGGCAACCTTTTCCGCTTCCTTGATACGGTCAGTGACCGAATTCTTCTGCTCTTTGACATACATCTGGTTGACCAGGCAGACTTCTTCGTAGAACTTGCGCAGCTTGCCTTCCGCGATCTTTTCAATGATCTGGTCTGGCTTGCCTTCGTTCTTCATCTGCTGCTTGTAGATGGCCTTTTCCTGCTCTTTGACTTCTTCCGGGATTTCCTCGGAATCAACAAAGCGCGGGGAAAGCGCTGCAATCTGCAAACCCAGGTCATGAGCCAGGTCCATCGCCGCTTCGTTCTTCAATGCAGCTTCATCACCACTCATCACGACCAGCACACCAAGCTGATCACCGGGGTGCATGTAGCTGGCGATGAAACCATCGGTGACTTCCATGTAGGCAGCACGGTTCAGGACCAGTTTTTCACCGATCTTGCCGGAAAGATGGGTCAGGCCGGAAAGATCCAGCTTCTCCGGGGCGATCATATTATTTTCAGCCAGTTCCGGGCCTTTGTCAAATGCCTGATCAGCGATATTCGCCGCCAGGGAGACAAATTCTTCGTTACGGGCGACAAAGTCTGTTTCGCTGTTGACTTCAACAATCGCCGCTTTCTTCATGTCATCGGAGATCTTGAAGACAACCTTACCTTCAGAGGCTTCACGTTCAGCACGCTTCTTCGCGGCGCTCATGCCTTTTTCACGAAGATATTTTACTGCGGTTTCCATGTCGCCATCAGTCTCGGCAAGCGCTTTCTTGCAATCCATCATTCCCGCGCCGGTCTTCTTGCGCAGTTCCATGACGGTCTTCGCACTGATTTCCATCGTATATGTCCTGTCTTGTATGTTGTTACGCGTTTGAGCGTCTAACCTACGGGTGTAACATTAGCGAATGATGATTATTCGCCTTTCTTGCCACCACCGCGGGGACCACGTCCGCCCTTCGGACCGCCCTTGCCGCCACCCTTCTGGCCGCCCTGACCGCCCTGACCGCCCTTGCCACCACCACCAGCGCCACGACGGCGACGTGGGGAACGACGACGCGGACCATCATCCTTCTGGTCCTGAACAGGAGCGTCTTTCGGCTCGTCGGCTTTCTTCGCCTGGACGGTTGCCGCAGATTCAAACACGGCATCAGTCAGGGTCTTGGTGATCAGGCCGATGGACTTGTAGGCGTCATCATTGGCCGGGATCGGGTAGTTGACGACATCGGGATCGGAATTAGTATCCACAATCGCGAATACCGGGATACCGAGCTTACGCGCTTCCTTGATGGCGATGTCTTCTTCCAACGTGTCAACGACGAACACGGCGCCCGGCAGCTTCTTCATGTTGCGAATACCGCTGAGGGCCAGTTCCAGCTTTTCACGCTGTTTGTCGATAGTCAGACGTTCTTTTTTAGTGAGCTTGTCAAAAGTGCCGTCAATCATCTTCTTTTCGATGGATTCCAGCTTTTTGACAGACTTGCGGATGGTTGAGAAGTTGGTCAACATGCCGCCGAGCCAACGCTCATTGACGTATGGCATACCGCAACGGCTGGCTTCGCTCTGAACGATGTCCTTGGCCTGCTTCTTGGTGCCGACGAAGAGGACGGAATCACCCTTCTCGACGATCTTGGACATCTCGTCGCAAGCGTACTCAAGAAGTTTCTGGGTTTTGTTCAGGTCGATGATGTAGATGCCGTTCTTTTCCATGAAGATGAACGATTTCATCTTCGGGTTCCAACGGCGGGTAAGATGGCCGAAATGGCTTCCGGCGAGGATAAGCTGCTGCACAGTTATCCGTGGCATAGTGCCTCCTTTGTGTCGCACTCGGCCCCGTGGCAGGTAGAAAGCAGCGGGAAGTCTGTTGACCTCAGGACGCTATAGCGCCCCCCGTTGCCATCGGTTCCACCTTGGCCCATGCGACTCGTGTACGGCGACTGGTCAGGCCGCCGGTTCAGGTTACGGGAGCGATTTTCGCTCCACCTATCGCAGAAATCGGGAGCATCTGCCCCCGATTTACACTCGTAAAAACAAGAAATAGACGCCGGATACAGAGAACCGGCATCCATGTTTTAACGCTTCGAGAACTGGTACTTCTTGCGGGCGCCCGGCTGACCGTACTTCTTACGTTCGACCTCTCTCGGGTCGCGTGTCAGGAAACCGTGCTTGCGCAGGGCAGAACGAAATTCTTCGTCGATCTGAACCAGCGCACGGCTGATGCCGAGACGCATGGCGCCGGCCTGACCTGTCAGACCACCACCACGGCAGACTGCATAGATGTCATACTTGCCAATGCCTTCAATAGCGGCAAGAGGCTGTTCAATAACGGTCTGGAGAATCGGGCGCTTGAAATGCTCGAGCAGGCTGTGCCCGTTCACTTTCACATCGCCGTTACCCGGAGCCAACCACACTTTCGCCACGGATGTTTTCCGCCGACCGGTCGCATATACGCTATTTACTGGAATCTTCGCCATGAATCACCTCACATCGGCAGGGGTTCGGGTTGTTGCGCCTGGTGGGGATGATCCCCGCCAACATATATCTTCAGCTTGCGGATCTGCTTGCGTCCCAATGGTCCCTTGGGAAGCATGCCCCAAACCGCCCGACGCACGACGCGTTCCGGTTGCTTGGCCATGACATCGGTAATCTTCACCTTCTTGCCACCGCCCGGATAGCCCGTGTGCTTGAAGTAGTACTTGTCAGTCGCTTTCTTACCGGTCAATTTGACCTTGTCAGCGTTCAGCACAATCACAAAATCCCCACCATCAACGTGGTTGGAGAAGGTTGCTTTGTGCTTTCCACGTAGAACAGTGGCGATTCGGGTGCTCAGACGACCCAGCACCTGGTCAGTGGCATCTACCACGTACCAGTTACGCTCCACTGTATCTCTGTTCAAATGTGGCGTTTTCACGGTACTGCCCAATCGTTAAATGTTACAGACCTGCAAATATAGAGGACTTCCAAGCGGGAGTCAACTCGGCTCTCGCCTCTCCAAGTCCCTCAGAAGCTTCGATCTGATCCGAAAATCGCGGTCCGTACCCGTCTAACAGGGAACGAGACACGGCCCGGCGTGACCGGGCCGTAAGAACGAGCAAAGGAAATAAAAAACAACGCCTGGTACAAGATGATTCAACCGTCTCCAGAGCAAAACCTCGTAAAACAGCGAAAGGCCACACATGTGGCCTTTCGAAACCCAATAGATGCAACAAGGTGAATGCTACATGCCCTGGTCCAGTTTGTTCGCCTGGCGGGCAATTTCCCGGTAATGATCGCCTTTACGGTTTTCACGCACCCACTCCAGCAGGTCGTTCAAACGCTTTTTCTCTTCACCGGTGTTCTTGATCACCCGTGTTTGTTTTCCACCCTGATGTTTCTGGCGCGGGATAAAAATTCGCTCCATATTACACACCTTCTTTCCTAAAGGTTTACGTGTCCGGCATCAAGATATCAGCACCAAACTTGAACGCTCCCGTATTACTTCCAGTTCCTGAGAGCCAGTATTCGCGCTTCCGGCCACCCTCCAAAAAGGGAGCGTCAATAATAAAGCTTTTTCCAGTTAAAAAGCAATGTACCTCCGGAGACAATCATCCTGTCCCCTTTACTGGCAACAAGAGACTATAAGCCCGGATTGAAAAAATTGCTTCTCCGGAGCCGGAGCCCGGCTGCGCTTGCAATCTCCTTACCAGTAGCGTTTTTTATACGGTGTTGCATCATGTGAAGGTTTGCACGTTTCCTTATCCTCAAGCAGATGGAGACCCCGATGGACCAGACCGACATGTTCCTGACTGAAGAACAGAAAATGGTGAAAGACATGGTGCGTGATTTCGCCGAAGGTGAAGTCAAACCTCGTGCCGCAGAAATTGACGAAAACGAACGCTTCCCGGAAGAAATCATCCCCAAGCTGGCGGAGTTGGGACTGCTGGGCATCACGATTCCTGAAGAATATGGCGGTAGTGGCATGGATACTGTTTCTTATGCCATCGCCGTTGAGGAATTGAGCCGGGTCTGCGCCTCAACCGGTATCACCCTCGCCGCACACATTTCCCTGGGCACTCAGCCCTTTGTCATGTTCGGCACAGAAGAACAGAAACAGAAATACATCCCGAAACTTTGTGACGGCACTTTCCTGGGCGCTTTTGGCCTGACCGAGCCCAATGCCGGAAGCGATGCAGGCGGCACACAGACTACAGCCGTGCTGGATGGAGACGAGTGGGTCATCAACGGCTCCAAGTGCTACATCACCAACGCTTCCTACGCGGGAACCCTGGTTGCCACAGCCGTGACCGATAAGGAAAAAGGCTCCAAGGGTATCTCTTCTTTCATTGTCCCGAAAGAAACGCCCGGTTACGAAATTGCCAAGAAAGAAATCAAGATGGGAATTCGTGGCAGTGATACTGTCGCCCTCTCCTTTGATAACGCACGTATTCCGAAAGAGAACATTCTCGGCAAAGCAGGTGAAGGCTTCAAGCAGTTCCTGACCATTCTGGATGGTGGCCGTATCAGCATTGCAGCGATGGCGCTGGGTATTGCCCAGGGCGCATTCGAAGAAGCTCTTCGGTACAGCCAGGAACGCTACCAGTTCAACAAGCCGATCAGCGCTTTCCAGGCAATACAGTTCAAACTTGCCGACATGGCGATGGGCATTGAAGCAGCGCGTCACCTGGTATACCACTCGGCGAAGCTGAAGGATGCAGGAAAGAACTACATCCGTCAGGCATCCATGGCCAAGACCTACGCCAGTGAAGTCGCCATGAGCGTGACCAACGATGCTATCCAGATTCACGGTGGCTATGGTTACAGCCGTGAATATCCGGTAGAGCGCATGTTCCGTGATGCCAAGATCTGCACCATCGGTGAAGGCACCAGTGAAATCCAGCGTATGGTTATTGCGAGGACATTGCTGGGATAACAACTAGTGATCCGGTCCACTAGTGATGTTTATGCGCCATCGGATGATGCTACAACATTCGATTTTGTTCCCGAATTCATTTGGCCCCGCCAGCTTGCTGGCGGGGTTTATTGTAATTATATCAAAGAGTTACACTTTTAGTTTTAGTCGGGTGGCCTGATTCACAAGTGATGCATCTGATTTTATAGTCTCAAGATGGATACTGTTGTGCTGTTTCAGTTCATGGCGCAACTTCGAGTGAATCGGGACTGTGACCGGTTTCAGGTTTTGACAATAGCGGGCTACCTCACAGGACAACCAGATGTGTTCTTGTTATCGTATTGATTAAATAGAAAGAGATGCAATTGAGGCCGTTTCACATTAGCGATACTGTGAATAGGCTCTTAAATTGTTGGGTTGAGAGAAGCAGTGCCGGAAATATCGTAAAAGTGTACACGTGTTACCAACTTGGACAACGCCATGCATCAACGGCTCACAGGTTTTTTCCTGGTAATGGTCATCGCAGGTGGAGCGTGGGGACAGGATATTCTTGACAACCTTTACCTCAATGGCTTCATCAGCCAGGGGTACCTGAAATCCAGCGATTATAATTACCTGGTACATAATTCCAAAGAGGGAACGCCTGAATTCACTGAAGCGGCCATTTCCCTGATGATACAACCATCCGAAAAGATTCATATCGGAATTCAGTTAATGGGGCGTGACTTTGGTGACAGCGAAAATGGAGAAGTCCATGTCGACTGGGCCTTTGCCGACTATCGCATTCGAGATTGGATAGGGGTGCGTGCCGGGAAATTACGGATGTTCATGGGGATGTATAATGTTGGACGTGATTTAGACATGCTGCGTACCCCGGTTCTGCTACCACAATCCGTATACCTTGAAACCCAACGCGATTTCACGCTGGCCTATGAAGGTGTCGGTCTCTATGGCAATGTCTGCATGGGGAAACTTGGTACGCTTGACTATGAGGCCGCTGGTGGAACCATGAATGTCTCTGATGCAGAATCCAACTTCTGGGCGGATATTTACTATATGACGGCCTGGAACGCCACCGATCTATATGCTGAAGCCGTCGCCGCGAGATATGGTATCCCGGTTGATCAGGTAATCGCAGAATCAAATGGTTATTCACATGCCAATTCTTATTTTCCATGGTCCTGGGGGCTTTCGGGAACCTGGAACACTCCGTTGGACGGGCTTCGCCTCAATTATAGTTTTAGCCGTTTTAAGACCAAGGGCGATTTTCGTGTCCTGGGATCGGTCTATGTTCCGAACACTTCTTCCCCATTGGGATTTGATATCTATTCGTTCAACGAAAGAATGTATTGGAATGGTATTGTCAATATGGGCAGTTCGACACTGGAATATTCGATCAGGAATTTTACGTTCACCTTTGAGTCCATCACCTTCTACCCGACAGAAGAAAATGGTGATATCCAGAAGAGCAATGGCGGATATTTTATGATCAATCACCAGGTGACGCCAAAATTTGCCTGGAATATTTATTTTTCTGAATACTACCAGAACGCAGATGACCCGGATGGCGACGAATATGCGAAACTTGGTCTTCCGAGATGGTTTGCCTATGATCAATATGTCAGTTTATCTACACGTTTTGACATTACGGATCACTGGCTGATCAAGCTGGAAGTGCAGGGACATGACGGCATTGGGGGATTAACCTATGTCTATAACCCACAGCTATATTTCAGTCCTGAGGGTCAGCAGGAATACTGGGGTATGTTCCTGGCAAAAACAACCTTTCACTTTTAGGAGGATGGCAAGATGAAACATTTTCTGACAGCCGTCATCCTCTTCTGCCTGATGACGCTAGGCGCCTCGGACGCATTTGCTCAAGTGAAAGTGATTGTTCACATGGACGTCACCACTGATGCAATAGAGAATGATGCGTTGGAAAGAATTTACCTGGGCAAGCTTTCTCGTTGGCCGGACAACAGCAAAATTATCCCGGTAATGCTGAAACAGGGTGATACACACGAGACTTTTGTGTCCGATCTGCTCCACTCCAATACAGTGCGTTTTATGACATTCTGGCGCCAAGCTGTTTTTACCGGGCGTGGTATTCCACCGAAATCGTTCGATAGTGAAAAAGAATTGATGATTTACGTATCAAAAACACCCGGTGCGATTGGTTATATAGACATTTCCACTCCGCTCAATGGCGTGAAAACTCTTCACTTAAAATAGGGTCATCAATGCGGCACAGAAGACACAAAGCGACCGTACGCCATAAAATCATTGCAACACCACTGGTTGCTGCGACCGGTTTTATTGTCCTGGTCGGTATCCTCATGTTGGCATCTTTTCAGACCGGGCGAATGATCGACCTCCTCAGCTCCCGCTTTTTCCCGGCGCTTGATGTCGCCAACCGTCTGGAAGACAACATCGTCGCCATGCACAATTATTTCAAGGATGCGGCAACAGTGGGCGATGCAGACCTTGTTGCGGGAGCAGATTCGGTATTTAAGGAAATCAACAACCTGCTGACCAGCGAACCTGCGTACAACGGGTTGGGGCAGAAGGTTTCAACAACCTACGTCGAGAGAATAACAGAGTACTACGACTTGGCAAGATCAACCACGTTGCGGATGATTGAGGGAGAGTTTGACGACGAGCTATTCGCCAACGCCGCCTATATGAATGAAATGTATGAGATTCTCCGCAACGACTTGCAGGCGCAGACCATTCAAAGCTTTGACATGATGACAGCACGGTTCGAACATGTGAAACACATTCGCCAGAAGCTGAACCTTGCCGTCACCATTTCTGTCATTGTCATCCTGGGTTTGATCGCTATACTCTCTGTCGGGCTTACTATTGTCATCATGAGACCAATCCAGGATCTGACAGCGGCCACTGAAGCTGTGGCTGCCGGTGATCTTTCCAAGAAAATCTCTTTCAAATCCGATGATGAATTCGGGATACTCGCCGAGTCTTTCCGGAAAATGCAGCAGAACCTGATAGCGGATATCGAAGCGCGAGAGGAAGCCCAGGAACGGCTGCAAATCAGCGAAGAACGGCTGGCGCTGGCGTTCGATGCCGCCAATGACGGAATCTGGGACTATCATGTCGAAACGGATGATTATTACCTGAGCCCACGTTACACCTCACTTCTGGGATATGATCCTGAAGAATTGCCCACTTCTTCCAGTGGCATGGCAGATCTGACCCATCCTGACGACCAGCGATTCTCAAACAAGGAGTTGGTTGAGTTCGTGGAACGTCAACCGGAATTCGAACTTGAAAAACGCTTGCGTCATAAAAATGGCGAGTACATCTGGTTCCGGGTTCGTGGCAAGGTTGTTGAACGGGACGAACGCGGGCGGCCGCACCGGATTGTCGGCACCCATTCCGACATCACCAAACGCAAACAGGCAGAAGAAGAGCTGAAGATCGCGCAGCAGAAGCTTGTCGAACAGGCGCACTCGGCAGGCATGGCGGAAATTGCCACCAGTGTGCTGCATAATGTGGGCAATGTCCTGAACGCTGCCACCACATCGTCCACAGTCATTCGTGAAACCCTGAAAAAATCCAAGTTGAACACACTGACCAAGTTGGCCCAGGTCGTGAAGCAAAACGAAGAAAATTTCGCGTCTTACATCAAAAATGATCCTCAAGGCCAGAAGTTCGCCGGGTTCATGACAGAACTGACTCGTGTGCTGGATGGCGAACGTACACGTTTACTTTCCGAGATCAACACCCTTGGCCAAAGCCATGAGCATATCCGTCAGATTATCGCCGTACAACAGAATTATGCAGGGGTCGCGGGAGTACAAGAAACTGTGGTCATGCGTGAACTTGTTCAGGATGCAGTGAAGTTGCTCGATGCGTCTTTCGAACGTCATCATATCGATTTCAAAGTGGAAGAACCCAAACGACTGCCTCCGGTCGAAATTGAGAAACATCGTGTCCTCCAGATTATGATCAACCTGCTGAAAAATGCACGTGATTCTGTCCGTGACAGCGGCAGGCAGGAACGCATCATCCGCGCCCGTTTGCTGGGGGATGGTGTCCGCGAGGTCAAGGTCGAGGTTACGGACAATGGCCGGGGGATCAGCGAGGAAGACCAGGATAAAATCTTCCGGTATGGATTCACAACCAAAAAAGACGGGCATGGCTACGGATTGCATGGTTGCGCTATTGCCATCCGCGAGATGGGCGGCAGCCTGACCTTCTCCAGTGAAGGCCCGGACAAAGGCGCGACTTTCAGCTTTACACTTCCGATAGAGTAGTTGAGGACAGGATGGAACCAGAAGTCTCAAAAAACCTGCGTATTCTCCTGGTCGATGACCAGGCACAGCTTCATGACGATTACAAAAAAATTCTCGCCCTTGAGGATATAGGAGGCGCCGAGTTTGACTCCCTGGAAGCCGACTTTTTTGGCGAATCGGAAACAAAAGCGGAATTGCCGACCTATGAAATAGAATCGGCTTTCCAGGGTGAAGAAGCGGTCGAAATGGTGCGCCAGGCCAATGCCGATGGCAAGCCATTTGCACTCGCCTTTATGGATGTCCGCATGCCGCCGGGGATCGATGGGATTGAAACAATCAAACGCATTCGTGAAATCGATACCCGTCTCCAATTCGTCATATCAACCGCCTATGCCGATTATGTGTGGGAAGATATTTTCGAGGAGTTTGGCCCTAACGATGACATTGTATTCCTTCGGAAGCCTTTTGATTCCACCGAGGTCCATCAGCTCGCCAGCACCCTGACTGAAAAATGGAACCTGTCGCTCCAGGCCAAGCTGAAGATGAGCGAACTGGAGGGGATGGTACAGAATCGTACCGAGGAATTGGAAGCGGCCAACCATGAACTGGCCAATGCCCTGAACGAATTGCGTGAAGCCCAAACTCGTCTGGTCAATACGGAGAAAATCGCTGCGCTCGGCAAGCTGGTCGCCGGAGTGGCCCATGAAGTCAATACTCCAATCGGCGCTGTTGTTTCATCTTCCGATGTCATCAAGCGTGCTGTTGACAGGGTCGAAGAAAAAGTGGAACAGGCGCAATCACTGGACGTATTGCGTGACGATAAGAAATTCCAGCAGGCGTTAGGATTGATGCGTGACAGCAACGCCACCATCCTGACTGCAGGAAAACGTATCGATTCCATCATTCGCAGCCTGAAGACATTCAGCCGTGTGGATGAAGCGGAGCGGAAAAAGG
Organism: bacterium; assembly: GCA_963669175.1. GTDB lineage: Bacteria > Electryoneota > Electryoneia > Electryoneales > Electryoneaceae. The sequence goes on along the minus strand of OY769902.1, from coordinate 983,484 downwards.
TTGATCTCCGTGATGGGCTGGACAGCACCCTCACTGTCTTGCAGCACGATCTTGGGGATCGGATCACAGTCATCCGGGAGTATGAGGATATTCCGGAGATCAACTGCTATCCCGGCGAACTGAACCAAGTGTTCCTGAACCTTGTATCCAATGCGATTGCAGCCATTGATGGCGCAGGAACGATCACGATTCAAACACAGCACGAAAATGGACGTGTCCTGATTGCGATCCGGGATACAGGACGTGGCATCAAGCCGGCACAGCTTGAAAAACTGTTCGATTTTGATTTCCAGCGACGTTCCCAGCGGGTCAAGCTTGGGTGGGGATTGGCGACTTGCAGGCAGGTGGTACACCGTCACAAAGGCGAAATCAAGGTCGCGAGCGAACCGGGAAAAGGGAGTGTGTTTACAGTGATCCTTCCTGTAATCAAGTAGGCCTCACAGACCTCACATGTCTCACAGGATAACAGGATGGAAGGATAGCAAGGATGAGGTTTGATTGCATTTTCAGGATGGAATGGATGATAAGGATTGGAAGGATAAAAAGACTGATTCTTTAAGAAAAAGCCATGTTCTTTTTGAAAACTGTTTGGCCCGACTGCTTGCTGTCGGGTTTCATACTGTCTTGCGAGACAAAGACAGGCACGAAAAGGGGACGGAATCCTTTTCCCCGCGTCATATTCAGGACACTCTCGATGGCCTTGCGGAAAAGGAAGCTGTACCCTTTTCGATGTGAGGAGACCTGATTACTGGATAGTAGAATAGAGCGTTGTACCTGATTACTGGCAAAAGGGTACAGTCACCTTTTCGATTCTCTTTGTCACGAAGTATTTCACCTTCGCGCGACGAAAAGGAAACAGTCCCCTTTTGCTGCCTGCATTTTCTGATCAACTATAGAACTTTATAACTCGCTTTTCTTTTTTCACTTCTTTCACTGCCTACTTTTTTGGCTGCTCACAGGAATTTGTGCGTATTATCTACGAGTACGTTTCGTCAGGTCTTGACGTGATGCCGTTTTCGCGTTCTTCTCCGCAATTTCAGACACCTGTCCGACTTCACACATGCTATTTCGCTTGATGGATCGTCATCAGGCATCACGTTGTGACCTGACGACAGCGAGAATGTTGAATCAGGTGGCAGGTCACAACGCGACAATAACAGGGCGCGAGGTGGTTTCAGTATCATTGTGCATTCTGGAAAACACAGCAAAAGTCGAAGACGAAATGTCGCGTCAAGACCTGCCACAACATTGCCCGGATGCACAAATTCTTGTGAGGAACCACTTTTTTCACTATGAAAAACAATAACTTTAAAACGTAATCAGTCCAATTCAACCACTTTGCTGATCACCGGCTTCACAATAGCCAGCACCTGTTCGAATACCTCTTCCTTGCTGCCGTTGGCCGAGACACGAACAATTTCCGGCAGGTCCATGGCCTCAAAGACCTTCTTCACACGCTCCAGGTTGTCTACCCTTTCCATCAGGTTCGGATCATCGTTTCTGAAACGGGTAATGCGATTGTGGGAGGTATTCGTGGAAATCTCGAACAGCAGGGTTACATCAGGCACCGGGCTGAATGCAGTCATCATGGCGTAGATTTCATCGGGTGATTTGTAGCCCATTGATCCCTGGTAGGCCATGGAAGAATAATAATACCGATCCAGCAGGATCACCCGTTTTTTCGCCAGTCCGGGCAGAAGAAGCGTATTCACATGTTCCTGACGGTCCTTGACGAACAATTCCAGCTCACGCCGTGGGATAAGACGCTCCTCGCCGGAAAACGAACGTCGCAGTTCCTGCCCGAACTTGCCATCGGTCGGTTCGAATGTGAACAGGATATCCACACCACGTTCCCGCAGCCATTCTCCCAGCATCCGGGCCTGGGTGCTTTTCCCGCATCCGTCAATGCCTTCAAAGGCAATCAATACGCCTGTTCGCGCCGGATCATCCGCTGTCAGCAAGTTGGACATGTATGTTTTCCGATGGTTGGCTCTGTCACCCGAACGGGTGGGTTTTGTTTCCGCAAAATGATCGTTTCGAGATAACTTGTCAAGAGATTTTCTGAATTACATCTTCCGCAAAGTCTCATTCAGCGCCCAGCCAGTGTTGCCATTTTTCGCTTCGGCCGCCCTGCGTTTTCGATTTGCTTTCCTGTCCCGGCAGCATTTTCAGACTCCTCCTGAACAAAGTCATCCAATGCGACAAATAGGCCACCGGCAACTGGCTCCTGTTCTTTCCGTATTCGTACTGATGGACAAGAATTGTCGGCGAAGGAAAAAGCAGGTTCAGGAGAAATCCCACAGCACGCCAGGACACGCCATGTTGAAAAAGTGTATGCAGGTGCATGCTGTCTGATTCGGCTACTCTGGGCGGACTTCCTAAATACGTACGAAGTGTATAACGAACCAGGGAATTGGATGCGGGTGTCATGCATGCCTGCACCTTCGCATCATCCGTGTGCGGAACTCCAAAAAGAGCATGGCAGATTCGAAGGGTCAGCGCCAGGGCATTCGTGCATTTCCAGGCTTTTGCCAGCAGGCGTATCTCGTCCCAGTCCAGTTCCTCGCCTTTTACCTGTATCAATCGAGCAATATCATACACCTGCCTGACCGGGCTGAAACGATGTCCATACGAAGCATGCAGGGCCAGGTGCAGCAGAAAGGCTTCCCAAGGTGGGGCATTCAGCGCGATTCCTTCGCCGTATATCCGTTGCGAACTGCACCACAAATCTTCATCACGAACCGTAAACGGCGCGCTGGGGTGAAACAATTTCCAATGCAGTTCAACGGCCCAGGGAAAGCCTTTTTTCTTGAAGGTCGCGGTCGTATAGGTGCGCTGGAATCCTTTTGTCATGGCTGAAATGGGAATACGTGTCGGCAGGAATCCCGTCTCTTCCAGCGCGCGGGCCGCCCTTTTCAGATCACCCGGATGAATCAACAGATCCACATCATCCATGGTCCGTTCACCCGGCGCATAGACCGTATTCGCCAGCACAATTCCCTTCAGGCAGAGAACAGGAATATCTTCCGCGTAAAATGTGATAAGCACATCATTGACAGTCTTGTTCCAGACCATGTGGGCACGCAGGGCTTCGTAGTATTCACGCTGCAAACGTGTGTATGCTTTTTCCGGCAGGGTGTCTTTCAGTGCCGGTCCGGCCTGGTGAAAAAGTGTGGGGCCAAGTTGCTGCGACCACACAACCTCCTTCAACAGGGGATCATTCGCAAAAGCCAGGCGCTTTTGTTGCTTTCCCACATGCAACAACCCCACCGTGTCAAGCAGAATCTCCTGACGGGTGGGGTTGGGATGTTTTGTTCTGGTGGTCATGCGTACTGCTATACGTGAGAATGATTAACGCTTCAGGGCGTCAAGTAACAGCTTCAAGCGCAGGTCGATTTTATCCTTGAACGTACAGGTTCCGGCGCCATCCACACCGCCACCGCCATACTGTTCCATCAACTGGCCCAGGTGGGTTTTCTTCAGAGTACGGTTGAAAATACTCTTGCTGACTGATACCAGGATTTCTGCCGGATTGGAAGGATGCTTTTCTATCCTGACCTGAACATTCGCTTCGGGATACTCGAGGAAAATACGATACCGGTTGGGGCGAGGGGCAACTTCCATCTCACGAAAATCAGTGATGATAATGTTGGCATCAACCCTGGAATTCGCCTTCAACTCCTCAACAAACCGTTGCTCCTCACTCTTGTACTTCTCCACACGAGCCGCTACTTCGGGCGTCTGGAGGATTTCCTCGGCGGTCTTGCCTTCACGTATCAGGGCGGCAAGCTTGACGCCATAGTCACGGTCTGCGGGGAAACGTGGGTCGAGGGTGTAGTTGACCAGCATCCATCCTGACGGATGCAGCACATCTTCTTCGGTCAGATTCGCACACTCAATGCGTGAAGCGACTTCAATCAGCTCGTCATAACGATCCATTTCAGGATCTTCATAATGGAGCTTGACCAATTCAGCGGTGCAGCAGGCCTCGCCCCATCGGCCATTCACATTGTTCAGCACATCAGCGCTGATGTGTTCCCAGTCGTTATTGTTAAACCACATGGAAACATCTTTGTGAAAAGGCAGGTGAGCGAGAATGTCACCCGTTTTAATTTCAAAAGGAACAGAAAAGCTTTCAATTTCTCGTGGGGTTGAAAAATAGATTTCTCCAAGATCTTCGCGTTGTCCAATCATCGCCGCGCATAACAGGCCATCGAAATCAAGCTTCGTAATCAGGTTCATGCCCTTTTCTCCCCTTTTGAACGTCAATTCTCCGAATCAGCTTGAATATAGGGCAACGAATCGAATAAACGAAGTGCTTTAACGCAAATGATGATAAGCTTCTCTCAACCAGTCGGGCTCCCGGGGTTCCGCGGCCAATTCTACCTCCAGGGTCGTCGCCCACCTGTATATCCAGGACATCCCGCGCGGTGTAAACCCGGCCTTCGTTGAATAGGCCTCATCCTGCATCGCTTCTTCAAGGGAAATAAAGCGATACCCACGTTCCATAAGACGCACCGCCAGGGAATCGAACATTTTTGCATTCAGACTGTTCGAATGCAGCAGGAGAACTTGCGGAATGGGACGCTCAAAAACAGCATCGCCCTGTGTGGAAAAGAAGTCAACCATTCCCAGCATGTAGGGTATGTAGGCCTCACAGACCTTTTCTTCAAGTTCGGTATCGCCGTTATGAACTGCATATTCATAAACGTAGGCGAACATCCAGTCCTGGTTGTCAATGGTAACCGGCGCCACCTCATACCCATGCTCTTCAAGGAAACAGTTCAGCGAGTCAGAATATCCTGCGGTCGGGCCGGCATGGAGCACCGGGTGACGGAAATACCGCAAGGGACTGTGATAACTTTCAGTTAATGGTCGTAGCGCCGTTTCACCTTTCAGGACATCGGCAGTGTAGTCTTCAAAGGGAGTTTTGTTGGCGTCTGCATGGGAAAAGGTGTGGTTGCCCAGCTCCTGGCCAGCCTGTAGCCATGCTTCAAGACAGACAACATGCCGAAGCGAATCACTTTCATCCTTGCCGGGCAGTTTCTTTTCATTCACGAAACCGACAGCAGGAATGGACAACGAATCAAGCTTGGCTAAAAGGGTTCGGGTAACACGTTCCATTTCGACCGTGTTGCCACGCACTACCGGTAAATCATCAAAGGTCACTGCGATCAGACGTTCCGGCGGTTGTGCGCAGACCACAACGACTGTTGCCAGCAACAGTAACACACCGCCCAGTGCAAGTGTTACTCGCGTGAGAGAAAACATAACGACTGCTCTGGTTGGAAGTTCTTCCGGCTCAACTGGCACTAATCTAACACTTCATCATGCAGCTTTACCATACAGTTCAAGGCCTTGAGCGGTTCAGGGTCCAACTTGGGTTTCATCTCTGCGCTGTTCAGGAAAGTCATGGTCTTTTCCGGGGACCAGGCTTGCTTGTAAGGGCGTTCGCTTCGCAGGGCATCCCAGATATCGGCAACCATGACTACACGCGCCCAGGGATGAATTTTTTCACCTTTCCTGCCTTCCGGGTACCCCTTGCCATCACAGGATTCATGATGCTGATGGGCGATACCCCAGATAACCGGACGGCTGGCAGTCTTTTCCGCCATCAATTCCAATCCCCATTCCGGGTGCTGACGTACAACTCTTACCTCATCCGTATCCAGTTTCCCATTTTTACGAAGGATATCTTCAGGGATTTTCATCTTGCCGATGTCGTGCAAGAGGGCGCCCGCCGCGATCTGCTTCAGGTCGTCACGAGAGTATTGCAAGGTGTGGGCAATGGCTACCGATATCGCGGTCACATTCACCGAATGCCTGTAAGTATAATCGTCATAGGACCGCAAGTCATGCGCGGTGATATGCAATTCACCGACATCAAGGATCTCTTCTACAATCTGCTCCCCGACCGAATGGATCTCTTTGTACGCAGCGGGAGAGAGGTTCTCGAAATCCTGATACACATTCTGAACCTTGGATACGGCGAGGGCGCGAGTCTGATCTGTGATGGTGCCCTTACGCTTGAATTGCTCCATGGAGTCGCTGTCAACCCCAACAGAAGACATGCCCAGGGAACGAATCTCACGGATGTCCGAGGAGGTTAAAATACGCCCTTTTCTGAATTGAAGACGTCCATTCACAAAAATGCCTTCACCCAGCGCCATGCCTGGTTGAACCATACCAAGGGGAAGCTTTTCCATCATTGCCTCGCATGTAAAAAAATGACGATTGCCGCACAGTTTTATAATTTCAGCCAGATTTATGCTAATAGCAAGTAAAGTGAACAGGTTATTTGTAGAGTCTTCGGTAAACAGGGGCTCGCCTCTGTAAAATTGCCTGAAACCTGCATTCACAGTATTTTGTACAGAGAGACCCACCTGTGAATATGGCACAATATGCAAATTTTACTATCAAAACCCTTCACTAAAGTGACTCAAATCAAACATCGCTACTAAAATTATACTAGAAATTTTTAAACTTGTAAAAGTTAGTCTGGGGCGAAATTTCGGAAACCCCGGACAAGGAGCCTCTCTTCTTTTCTGAACTGTCAAAACCCCATGTCTATAAAAATCAATTGTGACAACGGTTTGAGGTCCATACAAACTCCTCGACACCCAACACTCGTAACTCGTGATATATACTCTTGATTGGGCATGTTACACAAAACACTGCTTGCTATTTTTTGCAATCGGGGGGAAATTGATTAGTGATATGTACAGCCTTGGGGGGCGGTGCACGCTGTAGTTAACTCCTGTTGGGAGGTGTCAAATGACTCTTTCACTTTCTAAGAAAATTGCCCTGACTACCCTTATTGTACTTTTTGTCACAATGACCTGCATGTTGACCATGTTTCTCATGAATGACAGAAAAGCCAGCGTTACATCTGTAGAAAATGAATTATGGGCAACTTCAGACATGCTTACCAAATCATTGGCCTTTGCCATGAGGGAAGGCGTCAGCGATTTCAAACCGTTTGTAGAAGATGTGGCCTCGGTTGAAGGCATCGAAGAAGTCTCCGTGAAAGCCACTGCTGTTGTAAGTGATGAGCCTGCCGAGCTGGATGAATCCGAAAAACTTGTCAGCTCCTCCAAAACGCCTCAGTTGCTTCGTGAACGCCGTGAAGGTCAGCGTTTGCTTCGAATCGTTTCCCCCATGGTAGCTGATGAATCCTGTGTTGAGTGCCATGATGTTCCCGAAGGCGAAACCATGGTCGTCCTCAGCATTCGTTCTTCCCTGGATGAACAATTGGCGGACGGACGCGCCAATCGTGTCTGGGCAGTCCTCCTGGGACTGGCAACCGTACTCCTGACCACGCTGATAACCTATCTGGTCGTGGAAAAGAAAATTGTCAGCGTGATAAAAGAACTTGTTTTTTCAGCAAGGCAAATGGCGCTTGGTGATTTTTCTCGAGACGTAGCGGTGACCACCCGGGATGAAATCGGCGACCTTTCCCAGTCTTTTGGTGAATTACGTGAGAATTTCCTCGACAAAACGGAGACTGTCGAGAAATATGCTGCGGGTGACCTTGAAGCGCATGTTGTCCTGACGTCGGAGGATGACACCCTGGGTATCGCAATGCATTCTCTTCGGGAAACACTTTTACGTTTGCAATCTGAAGTACGGGAAATTCGTGACGGTTCCCTGCGTGGGAACCTGACCCTGCGCGCCGACGAGAACGAATTCAAAGGCGCTTTCAAGGAATTACTCCATGGTATTAACGCCATGGCTGACACCTTTGTAAGCCATCTGGATTCTGTACCGACTCCGGTGATGATCATTGATACGAATATGAACATTCAATACATGAACCGTGCCGGCCTGAATTTAAAATCTGTTTCCATGGACCACCTAAGAGGGCAACAATGCGCTGCCTATTTCAACACGGATCACTGTGGGACAGAAAATTGCGCCTGTCATAGAGCAATGAAAAACAACCAGGTTACCAACAGCCATACAATTGCCCACATCGGCCATGAAGACTACCATGTCGATTATACCGGGACACCCATATACGATGACAATGGTAAGATCATAGGGGTTCTGGAAGTGGTTTCCGATCAGACTGAATCCGAACGCATGCGTGGTCAGATGATCGAGATCGCCGAGTACCAGAAAGTTCAAATCAACAAGCTGGTAACCGTATTCGATGCACTCAATGACGGCGACCTTACGATACATTTCGAAGCGGATGAATCGAATGATACTACCCGTGAAGTCGGCAAGGTCTTCCAGCATCTGCAGGAATCCATGAACCGGACCCTTGCCACGTTGAACAACCTGATGGGTGAGATTCGTTCCGTTTCCGACCAGGTGGCCAATGGCTCTCAGCAGGTGGCCGACACCAGCACCGCCATATCACAGGGCGCTACAGAGCAGGCCAGTTCACTGGAAGAGATTACATCGGCCATGACTGAGATGAGTTCACGTACCAGGAAAAGCGCCGAGAGCGCACGTGAAACCAATACCCTGGCTACGGAAGCGCGTGATGTGGCTACGGTTGGCAACAAGCAGATGGCGTCCATGGTACAATCCATGAACGAGATCAATGCCTCCTCCACCGAGATCCAGAAGATTATCAAGGTGATTGATGAGATCGCGTTCCAGACAAACCTGCTGGCGTTAAATGCTGCGGTTGAGGCTGCGCGGGCCGGAGTGCATGGAAAGGGGTTTGCTGTTGTGGCCGATGAGGTCCGAAACCTCGCTCAACGTAGCGCCAGCGCTGCGAAGGAGACTACGGCCCTAATCGAGGGATCGGTTGCCAGGATTAATAATGGGAACGAGATCGTTGAAGAAACCTCAACGGCCTTAGGCAAAATTGTTGAAAGCATCACCAAGGTTGCCGTTTTGGTGGATGAAATCGCCGGGTCTTCATCCGGCCAGGCCCAGGGAATCGACCAGGTGGCCGATGCGCTTACCCAGATTGATAATGTCACCCAGAGCGCGACTTCCAATGCGGAGGAAGGCGCCGCTGCTGCCCAGGAGCTTTCCAGCCAGGCCGCGTATATGCAGGAAATCGTAGCACGCTTCAAAATCCAGGAGCAACAGGAATTGATCGGAAAACGGCAATTGGAAGCGAAAATGCACGCCGAAAAACAAGTGGATGAACTGCCTGTAATCGAACGCTTCGACTATTAAACACAAATTCAACCGTTAGATGCCCGCAAAATTGCGGGCATTTTTTTTATTGCTGTTCTCGATTTTATTCCGACATAATAGAGATTGCCGGGAAAAGGGGACGGGATCCTTTTCCTCTCACTTTTACGGAATACTCCTGAAGTATCCCTGGAAAAGGAAACTGTCCCCTTTTCGTGTATTTCATGCCTGCTCTCAGGAAAAAGGGTAAGCTACCTTTCCCTGTCCATGTTCACAGCGGGAAGGCTTTACCCCAGGGAAAGGAGGCAGTCCCTTATTTCCATCTCTTTTTTCCAACTATATAGTTGATCTTTCACCGACATAGAACCTGACCATATGACGGATTAATGATGGGAATCGCTAAATAAACTCAATATTGGGAGAATCTCTTTGTGGACCGCTTGACAATAACGCCCGAATAATACTGGACTAAATCACTATTCCGTGTGTATTTTAAAAACAGGAGCCTGGTATAGGATAGGATGGAGGGAAGATGGCACGGTTAACACGTGATGTGCTGGCGTTGGTAGTGGCTGCAATCCTTGTTATTGGCAGCACAGCCTGGCTGCCGAAAACGAAAGGTGAGCCACGCGGACAGCACCCTGCTTTTGCTTTTGTCGCGAAGAACATGTTTCCCAGCAAACAGGAAATTGACAAGAGTGATAAGCTTTACGGACGCAAGGAGTACGAATGGCTGCGTCTTCGTGACCCGGCAACCGGACGGGTGCCACAACACATGCGTTCGAAAGAAGTGGCCTTTGTCAATGCATTAAATGCACACGCTTCACTTTCCAAACGGGGACGTCATACTACATTAACCCAGGACTGGAGCTTCCGTGGGCCGAACAACATCGGCGGACGCAGCCGTGCCCTGGCGATTGATGTTTCCAACAATCAGCGTATCCTTGCCGGCGGTGTGACTGGCGGCATGTGGTTGTCGGAGGATGGCGGGGATACCTGGAACCGTACAACCGGGTTTGATGTCACCCCGAGTGTGACCTGTGCTGCGCAGGACACCCGTGAGGGCCACACGGATACATGGTATTACGGAACAGGCGAGTATACCGGCAGCGGCTCTCGTGGTGTGAATAGCCGTATCCCGACCTATACCGGTGAAGGCATCTTCAAGTCGACCGACGGCGGCGTCACCTGGACGCAGCTCGAATCCACAGTTGGCCCTCCCCATCAGTTCGACAACCCGTTTGATGTCGTATTCCGTATCGCAACCAATCCGACCAATTTTGACCAGGATGAGGTTTTCGCGGCGACTTTCGGCACAATTCACCGTTCACGTGATGGCGGAGAGTCATGGGACTTGATCCTGGGAACGGTGGATGTAGAGGCGGAAGCCTGGGCAGATGTGCTGGTGACGCCCAACGGTGTTGTCTACGCGACCATCGCAAGTGCGTCTCCCGGCGCCGGGATTTACCGTAGCGATGACAGCGGTGACACCTGGACCCCCCTGACACCGGAAGCCTTCCCGCAGAGTTACGGGCGCATTGTCATGGGCTACAATCCTTCCGATGAAGAGGAGTTGTACTTCTTTGCCGTGACACCGGGTTCAGGCTTCAGCAGTAGCGGCGGCGGTATCAGCCTGTGGCACTTGCAGCAGGTTGCCGGTGTACCGATCTGGGAAGACCTGTCCAACAACATGCCCGACTTTGCTGAAGTCGCCTACGCTTACGGTTGGGATGCGAATCCCCAGGGTGGCTATAACATGGTCGTGAAGGTTCACCCGGATTCCAGCAACATTGTATATCTTGGCGGTGTCAGCCTGTTCCGTAGTGATGACGCCTTCCAGACAGACAACAATACCTACTGGATAAACGGCTATAACTATTATTACGGTTACCCGGGGCACGAAGAAGAAGGCATTAATTTCCCGGGTGGACATGCGGATATTCACAACCTGGTTTTTGATCCCACGAACCCGGATATCGCGTATTGCTCCCATGACGGCGGCATCAGCAAGTGTGAAAACAGCCTGTACCAGAACAGCCTGCAGGATGTATTCCCCTGGACCTATGTCGAGGGATATCTGACCACTCAGTTCTACTGGACAGCCGTTGACCCGATCACAGACGGTTCCATGTTTGTCATGGGTGGTATGCAGGACAATGGCACCTGGGGCACGGATTCGGAAAACAGGCTTGATCCCTGGGTAGAATTCCTGGGTGGTGATGGCATGGCTTGTGATGTTGGCGCCGGACCGGGGGATGACTGGCGTGCTTACTATGCAACAACCCAGTATGGCGGCAGCTTCATCTGTATGGTCCTCGATGACAATTTTGACTTTCAGGACTATTACTGGTTCGAGCCACCGGGTGGCAATTTTGACCGTTGGATTACACCATACGAAGTCAGCGCCTACGATAACATCCGCCTGGCAGTGGCCGGCACCTATGAAATTTACATCAATGAAAACTTCTTTGATCCGGAAGGCAACTGGATCACTGTGCCTGGTTCCAACCATGAAAACCGTTGGGTGACTGCGGTCGGGATTTCAGCCAGTGAAGAGGCTGTTGTCTATTACGGCGACTACGATCCCACCCTGTCAACCCAATCGCGCATTTACCGCATTACGGACGCTTTTGGCAACATGTCCATGTTGGAAGTTACCGATTTCTTCCAGTTCCCGGTTGGCGCCTGGATCCATTGCATCACCGTCGATCCGACAGACCCGGACAAGGTGTATGCCGTATTCACCAACTACAATATTCCATCCCTGTTCTATTCCGAAGACGGCGGCCTGTCCTGGACCAACATTGGCGGCAACCTGGAAGAGAATCCTGACGGTTCCGGCAATGGTCCTTCATGCTTCTGGATGGAAGTTGTCTACGATGAAGAGCACCCGATTTACCTGGTAGGCACCACGATCGGCCTGTTTTCTACCTTCGAGCTGGATGGCGAAAACACCGTCTGGATCCAGGAGGGGGAAGATGTCCTGGGCAAGATGTGGGTTACCCACATGGATGTGCGCAACAGCGACGGTTTTGTGTCTGTCGGCACCCACGGCGGCGGGGTATATTCCACCTTTGCCACCTGGGAAGACCATGGAACCCTGGAACAGGAAGACGGCCTGCCGGAACAATTCGAGATCAGCGCTGTATACCCGAATCCATTTAACGCCACGGCGACGGTTACTGTCACGCTTCCCAACAACGCGGACCTGCGGTTGGATGTGTTCAACGAGTTGGGACGCTGTGTCACTACCCTGGCACAGGGGGCATATAAGGCTGGCGAACATACCTTTACCTTCAACGGTGATAACCTGGCCAGCGGAACGTATTTCATGCGTTTGCAAAGCGCCGGACGTACCGCCACACGGCAGATAACGCTGTTGAAATAGTGTTTTATTTGATATTGTACGATTTTGTTGATGATAACGGGCAACCACGGTTGCCCGTTTTTATTGATCCCCGACAGCAAGCAGTCGGGCCAAAAGTATTTTTTCCTCGGTGGACTCTGGCTATCGTACTACTACGGAGTAGAGGCTGTTTCTATCGCGGATTGCCTGAAAACGACCGGCAATTCTCCCTGCATCCTGCTGACAGACATACCAGCCCCCCAAGCCCACGGTGTCTCCAGTCAAACGATAAAAAAGATGGCGAAATATTTCATTTCTGGCGCTCTTGACTATTGCAGAGCGCCATTTTCGCCGTATTTTAGAAGAAGAAGTGTCCACGGAGCCGACCATTTTGACGATGAACCGTGACGATGTCGTGAGCGCAGAACGGGTGACCTGTACTACCTGAGAAGGGGTGTTGGACTCGTCATCGCGCGGTTTTCGGAGATGGAGGTGCCATGACACGGAGTGTATCGTTTGTGGTTGTCCTGCTGTTGTTATGCAGCGTGGGCTTTGCGACAGAGACAGCCAGCTTGCTTGACCAAAAAGTTCCTGCCACCCGCGCTTACCCAAGTAACGTATTGCCAAACCCGCAGCTAATCCCGCAGAATGTGTGGTGTCCGGGGGATCATCCCCTGTCCAGCGAACTCGATGAGTTTATCGGAGACACGCTCAGTGTCGGGAACACCTACTACAGTGAACAGCATAACTGCTCAAACGGACGCAATATTGCGTTCACCACGGGCACGGTGATGATTAACAACGCTCCCGAAACGAATGTGGCGTTCTTCTCCTGGATGGATAAACCTACGGCAAACACGGATGTTCACATCGCTTTCAATCGCGCGTTTGTGGATGGTGACGGTTCGCTCCAGGTTGAACATGCACAGGAAGGGTATCGTGTCGACTCGGGAACCATCGGGGCTTATACCACCCTGGCCTTTGACAACACCAACCTGATTGGTTTCCCGATCTATCACGGCGGCAACACCGAAGACGACATGAACAACATCCTGGCGTATGAATGGAATGTCTACCCGGGCACCTTCATCGAAACCGATGTCGCGCAGGTGGGGGATGATCCTCAGTTCTGGCCGGTCGCTGTATTCGACTCGCAGAATTCTATCCTGCACATGGTCACAACAGTCAATCCGCCAGATCCCAACGACGACCGCGTACAGCCGTTGCCTATTTATTATTCCCGTCACGCTTATGATCCGGCGACCCAAACCTTCACCGTCGGTCAGCAGACTCTGCTCTGTGAATGGCAGCGCAATATCAGCGCAGACATTGCTGTTTCGGAAGACGGCAGCCGTGTGGCTGTGGCAGCGACGATTTCACGAGACTATTTCGAGCACCCCGGCGACATAACCGAGTGGACCCAGTACAACCAGGATCTCTGGGTGTATGTGTCGGAAGACGGCGGCTTGAACTGGAATGACCCGCTTGACCTGACCGAATTCATTCCGCCGAACATGGATCTGCTCCCGGATAGTGTCGCCGCTAACCGTGACACCCTGCGCGCCTATTGCGATGCGAATGTCTATTTCGACCGTGACGAGAAGATGCACGTAGCCTTTACCACGTCCGGGTTCTACCAGCTTCACGGCACGATTAACGTCAAAGCATCCTGGATTTATCACTGGGACGAGGTAAACGATGTCTTTACCCTAGCGGTTGATGGCTACCAGTATTGCTATGATCCCGGTAGCTGGCACCGTGCCGCCGACCGCCCCTCCATGTACCAGGATCCGGCTACGGGTGTCCTGTACATGGTATACCAGCAAATCGGGCTGAATGTGTTAAGCGGCGATTCCCTGAACCCGCTCTACGCTACGAATACGCTGGACTATTCGCAGTCCGGGTTCGGCAATGCAGAAGTCTTCGTCACAGCCAGCCCCCCGGGAGATTATAACGGCCTGCTGTGGGCAAAGGGCATCAACCTGACCAACACACGCTATAACGCATCCACCCAGGGCGCGGCGACTGGAGAAGCACGGTGTGAGTCCTCTCCCACGATCTCCCTGTACAACGACGGCCCGTACCTGAACACCTTCTTCATCATGGATTACGAAGGCGGGAACGCCAACCAGCAGGAAGGCGCGTTTACCCAGTGCAACGCGGTCTGGCTGCGGTCCGCGAAAGAGGATATCCTCGCATCGTTCGACGAGTGGGTAGTAAACTACCCGATCCACATCGACTCCACCCAGTTCTGGTACGATGATCACAACTACGACTGGGAAGAAGCCAATGGTTTCTGGCGCTGGGATGTGGACGAACAGGAAGGCGACCTGCCTGAACGCTTCGAGCTGGAACAGAACTTCCCCAACCCGTTCAACCCGGAAACACGGATTGCATTCACGCTGCACCGTGCCGGACAAGTCAAACTCTCTGTCTATGACCTGCTCGGACGCCAGGTGGCTGTCCTGACCAACGGGATCATGAACAGCGGGCGTCACGAGATCACCTTCAACGGGGCCGATCTCGCCAGTGGCGTCTACTTCTACAAACTCGAGTCCGGAAACATGACCAGCATGAAACGGATGGTTCTGCTGAAATAAGGGGCGAACATACGGATTGTCTGCTTTTCAACCGGGATTGCCTTTGTGGTGGTCCCGGTTTTTATGTTATGCAATTTGGATGAGGTCCGTTCGATAGGCGGCTTGGTTTGTAGAGGTGGCTCCTCGCTGTTTCGTGTATGGAGGCGGCGAAAAATGGGACTTTTACCTTTTTTGTTTTCTAATGCAGGACACTCATGGCAATCTTGAAGAAAAGGTAACTGTACCGGATTTTTCGCATGCTTGTTGTTCGTGATCAGCAGAAAATCCTGGGACAGCTACCTTTTCTGCTATTTGTTTAAAGTCTGAAGGCCAGTACTCATCTGTACACCATGTCATTAACCTTATGTTCAGGCTATGTCTTTGCAGAAAAGTGTAGCAGTCCCGATTTTCTTGCGGATTCAGTTTGTGTACCCAAACGAAATAGCGAGGAACCATAAAGATATCTTCAGGGACAATTCCCCAGGAATCAGCGCTGCATTTCGAAGAAACCCAAGCAGTCACAACAGGGTTAATAATGGAAGCAGGTTTGTTCCTGAGCTTGCGTAACCAAAGAATAGAACCGTACTTTTCTACTATGGATAGGGGGCATTTTTCGTGCAGGAACACCAGGTCATAGAGCAACAGGGATTCTATTCCCTGACTGACGCCGCAAACCTCCTGAAGGAAAACCGGCGGCTGGTCAGAAACTGGACATTCGGCTATTCCGCCGGATGGCGAGGCCGTGGTACGCGCGAAGAATACCCCCCGGTTCTGACCCCACAACATCCGGACAGCACAGACTATCCTCTTGGATTTTACAACCTGATCGAATTACGATTTCTGTTTTCTTTCCGCAAAAAAGACCAGTCTCTCCAGAAACTGCGTAAACTGTATGAGACCATCCAATCATTTCTTCAGTTGGATTATCCGTATACCAGCAAATCCTTTTATACGGATGATGGTGGTCAGATTTATGTCCGATTGATTGAAAAGATAAAATCCTATGCCGGAGATGCACACGAAGCGGAAGAACTACTGAATCTGTTCAATATGCAATACGAGATGTGGCCTGTGGTTCGCCCTTATCTGTCTCTTGGGCTGGAATATGAAAATGATCGTGTCGTTCGCTGGTATCCCATGCGTGAAGAAGCGCCCGCCGTGGTGATTGATCCCAAGCTGAACCACGGTATGCCGACCATAGAAAACACACATGTCCCGACATGGGTTTTATTTGATACCTGGCAACGTCATCAGGATTTGCAGTATACGTCCTGGTGGCACAAAGTTCCGGAAGAAAAGGTCCGCCAGGCAAAATTATATGAGGAGCATTTACGTAAGGTTGCGTAATGCTGTTTGTCATTGACGAGAATTCATTCGGACGATTAACCTGCGTCCTGCGCTGTCTGACTCCACAATACAAGCACCAGGTCACTGATCTGGACGAGCATGGTTTCAGTGGCATGGACGATCCTACCCTTTTGACCCATCTGGCCAAACTCAAACAGGAAGTTGTCCTTGTTAGCCGTGATGAGCGTATGCTTGTCGCACACCGTGAGGTTCTCCTCCAAACGGAGATTTCCCTCCTGATCATCAACACCGATCATGGAAAAAGTAAAAAGCGCCCTCTCTTGAACTGGGATCAGATTTGCGGTTTGGTTGCGGGTGGGTGGAAAGGGATCTATACGCAATTTGAACAACCTGCTATGCAACGGTTCTATAAGATTGAGACAAGAGGGATTAAGTTTCAAAGATTAAAATTGTTACAATTAAGTATTTAGCCAATAACACTACATACTCAGCATTGTATTTGCGGACTTAATCCAATTATTGTTTTTACTAAGAGATTTATTTAAAGAAATATATCTTCTCAATTGATCTTTAAAATCGTTCTTTTGTGGTAAATTGTTATGGCGTACACCTAGCAATAGAGGCAATAATGAATTTGTCAAGGGGATATTATCTGCCAACCAGTCCATCTCCAACCATTTTGAATAAGTAAAATATTTAGGGGTGTTGTTTGGTAGATATTTAGAAACATCATTATCAACAATAAGCAATGGTCCAGATGCACTATTGGCTATTTGATGAGATCTTATCAACGCATCTCCCATAACCGGCCACAACCTGAAAATCCCTCTTTGGAGCAGATTTTTTTGCCTAATTTGATCAGGATATACGCCTTGAATATCTGCCAAAGTTCCCCATGATATTCCAACCTTCAATATACCTCCATTTAGTAACTGGTTTTGCATTAATGCCATTGCAATTGATAGTGGTCTCTCCAATGTGGGGTCGCCAAAATCAGGCAAAACAAGGAAACCGTCACCAATTCCATGAACAAATAGACGTGAATCTTCTTGATCGTAAGCATCGAAAATCTTTTTTAATCCTCTTGAGAACTTACGAAGTTGCATAAGGGCATCATTTTCAAATTGATTTAAATAAATATGACTGAATCCCTCAATGTCGATAAACATCGCCCAGGGAACCAACCCAAATTCTTTTAGATGTGGATGATCTTCGAGTTTCATGTTCCTCCCCAATGTTGAATAAACCATCTCTAAAGTTAAATTTATATGTTTCCAACTCATAATCAAGCTAAATAACACACAAAAATATCTTTAATCGCTTCACCCCTCATTCCTCTTCATCATAATAGCCTTCAACTGCCGGATCATATCTCTTTCGGGCATATCGGCGGTAGCCTGGACTTTTTCATCGAACACACTGTCCGCTCCTTCACGGGTGAAGGGGATGCGGCCATCGAGGATATCCTCTTCGATCAGGGCTTTGATCAGGCCGACACGCGGGCCTTCGGGCAGACCGGTACGTTCCATGATTTCATCGCCACGGATCGGGCTTTGGAAACGGCGCAGTTCATCTTTCGCCTCGACACGTTCCATGTGGGCCAGCATGGTATCGAACTCATGCAGGTAGCGTTTCACCTTGCGCGGGTTAGCGGAGGTGATATCGGCACGGCACAATTTCAGCAGGTCGTCGATATCGTCTCCGGCCTGCACGATCAGGCGTCGCACCCCGCTGTCAGTCACCTCATCGCCGGTGAGGTTGATGGGACGCATGTGCAGGCGTACCAGCTTTGAGGTCCGTTCGGTCAGGTCGTCGGGCCATTCGTATTTCTTGCCCATCTTTTTGACCAAGCGTTCGCCGACATGCTCGTGCCCGTGGAAGGTCCAGCCCTGTTCCGGTTCGAACCGTTTGGTGCGTGGCTTGCCGATATCATGCAGCAGCGCGGCGAACAGCAGGCGTGGATCATCAGTCACTTCGGACAGGTGGTCCATCACGATGAAGGTGTGCAGTAGAACATCTTTGTGATGATGCTTGCCGACCTGATCCACCCCGGCCAGCGCGGCGATTTCAGGGAACAACACCTCCATCACGCCGCTGTTATTCAAGAGTAGCATGCCACGGCTGGGCGGCTTGTGGACGAGAATCTTAAAGAATTCGTCGTTGATCCGGCTACGAGCTACGATTTCCAGCCGGTGCCGTTCGCTCCTGATCGCTTCCCAGGTCTCTTCGGCGATACGGAAATCCAGCCTGTGCGCGAAACGGATGGCTCGCAAAATCCGCAGGGGGTCATCGCTGAAGGTCTTGATCGGGGCGAGCGGGGTTCGCAACAGACGAGCGTCCAGGTCCGCCAAGCCTTCGAAATGGTCGATAATGCGTGACGGATCGCTGACATCAACTGCCAGCGCGTTCACGGTAAAATCACGTCGCGCCAGATCCTCGCTGAAGGGCGCCGGTTCTACATCGGGGTTACGTGAATCGGGAGAATAGGACTCACGTCGGCTGGTGGCGAACTCGAGGATGATGGAGCCCGCCTGCAAACGTGCGGTGCCAAAACGACGGTAGATCTGAACTCCGCTCCGGATCCCCCAGCGTTTCGCCAGGCTGCGGGCAAACGCGGGCCCGTCCCCCACAACCGACAAATCGATCTCCCCGGAGAACGGCAAACCCAGCAAACGATCACGGATATAGCCGCCTACCGCATAGACCTCAAGCTGCTGTTCACGGGCGATTTCACCGATCAGCTCGATCAACGCTTCCGGGGAATCGGGAAGCTGGACTCTCTTTTTCGACTGCTCCTGCGACATGGCGCAAGTTTAATCAATTCATGTAACGAAGGCAAAGGAGGATTGAAGGTAAAAAACGTAAAGAAAGTAAAAAAGGTAAAAAAGGTGTAGCAGACTTTGGCCCCGCCGGCTTGAAGTACGTCTCAGCAGGTTTTGGCCCCGCCGGCTTGAAGTACGCTGTAGCGAAGCGGAAGCGACTGCCCGGCGGGGTCTATTCTAACTGGAGAGTCAGTCCTTCAGTAGTGTTCTTTACGATGTATTCAGCATCGAGAAGAGAATCAGCATCACGTAGCCTGGACCGCCCTCGGTACGGGAGGTAAGAAACCCGACAGCAAGCAGTCGGGCCAAACGGCTTAACTTGAGAGTCAGTCCTTTCGTATCCCCGCACCATGCGCCAACGTGAACAACCACACCACCACCGCGATCAGCAGGGGAATCATGTTATACAGCACACGATAGGCCACCATCCCGCCAACAATCGCCGCATTATCATAGGTGTTGGGCAGCAGCACCAGGATCACCGCTTCATACACTCCCAACCCGAAAGGCACCTGGCTAAGTTTGCCCCCGATCTGAGCCAGCAGGTAAATGGACAGGAACACCGCCGCATGAATGCCGTGCCCTTCCGGAAGTAGCGCCCACTGCACCATGCCAGCCGCAGCAAGGGATGCACAGGACAGCACAAGCTGGGTGAAAAGTGTGGTCTTACGTGGAGGTTGAAGGGTTTTCTTTCCTATCGTGACCGGCTTCTTCAGCAGAAACGCCATGAGGAAGTACAGCAGGATAGGAATCAACAGGATCAAGGCAAGCGGAGTGGTATCCTTAAACGGCAAATGCAGCATCGCAGGAATTTTCTCCGGGAACAGGAGAAACATCACCCCGGACAACGCCAGTAACCCCAACCATTGCGCCAGTGTCAGGAAGGCAAAGAGCTGCGCCATGATCTTCGCCGGAAGTTGCCAGTTCGTATACAGTTTTACCCGTACCGCGTATCCCCCCAGCCCCATCATCCCTGTGTTCTGGGAGATGGTGCCGCCGAGAAAACCGGCCAGCAATCCCTTTCGCACTGACAGACCGGCGTGGAATAATTTCAGAGCGGAAGCGTCATACAGACCGAACACGCAATAGGATAACGCCATAAAACCCGTGGCGATCAGGAGCCGCAAAGGGCCAATGGAAAGGAGCGATTCTTTAATATTGGCAATGCTTTCATGGGCGAGTTCCGCCTTCAATGCGTCATACGCCAACCAGCCTACCCCCACCATAAACAACGGCAGCAGGATACGAAGCAGGATTTTCTTCACCTTATGTCCGGTCTCAGAAGTCATCGGGATACAATGTAATTCTTCACATTAGTATTACGTAAGGGCGCGGGCCTTTCAACGACCCGTAATTTATCATCACTCCCCGGCGTGTTACTTACTTAACATTCAGATCCCGACCATTCACCCGATTCAAGGCAAATGTTGTTGACTATCAACGAGGTACAGTCTTACTTTGCCGCACATTGATCTTCTAAATGGCGTTGGTTCTGCTAATAGAGAAGCTGGACAGCGCATTTTAACCACTAGTTATT
Organism: bacterium; assembly: GCA_963669175.1. Lineage (GTDB taxonomy): Bacteria > Electryoneota > Electryoneia > Electryoneales > Electryoneaceae. The sequence goes on along the minus strand of OY769902.1, from coordinate 962,793 downwards.
TCGTTGTTTGTGTATTCTGAAAACCTGAGTCAGGGAGTTGGAGATGAAAAAATTCTACACACTGCTGGCTATTGGGGTAGCGCTGAAAATTGCCCTTTTCAGTTGGTTGTATATTCACGAGTTGCCTACTCCCACGGCTGATTTTATTGCTTTCTCTGAACCTTACTATGCACACCAGAATGGCTATGGTTACACATTGCCGTCAATAAAGGGGTTTATGGGGTCTGATGATACATCAACCGGTATTCATTATTCTTTCTTCCGGCTATTTAACGCGTTTGTATTTTCTATTTTTGGATATTCCTGGAGTTCAATTCTTTTATATACTTTTGCTATTCACATTATCATCAATATCATTCTGTTTGTTATCATTTATCATTACACAAAAAGTTTTTGGGCGCTGGTTTTTGGATTTTTTGCGCCAACCTTTATTATATTCTCGGTCGGGCGCCCGGAAGAAACCTCATTCTTGTTTTTCATCCTGAGCTTCATTGTTTATCTCAAGTACAATAAGCTTATACTTCCAAGCATTTTGCTGGGAATATCGTTTGCATCTGGTCTGATTCCTGGATTTCTTGGCATTTTCATTTTCTCGTTTTATTATTTTCTTAACAATCGTGAAATTAGAAAATCAGTTATTGACATAATCAAAATCTACGCGATTGCAGTTTTCGTTAATGTTATCTCCACTGCCTATATTTTATATCCCAATTACGCCTCTGTATTTGGCAATTTCAGCAATACTGCCAGTCAAACGTATAAAACCAGTTTTTTCCTTGAATTATCTAAAAACCCTGTTTTTGTAGCACCTATAGCCCTGATAATACTTTTGAATGTAGCAGCATTAGCATATTTACTTTATAAAAACAGAGATTTTAATATTATGACTACCAGGATTAACGCAACATTACTATTATCTATTGTATTAATATTTTTTGTAAATAATCTTCCTTTTACAGGAAGACCATTATATGATTACCGTATGTTAAATTATATCATGCTCATCTCAACCCCATTTGTTTTCTACCAATTTCTTGATTTATACAAGCATATATATGCAAGAATCGGCGGCTATCTGATCCTCTCGGGGGTTGTGTTCTGCTATATGATTCTTCAATTCTACGTTATCCGTTTTGCTTTGGTCCCCCTGACCTGGACAGACAAGCATTTTACCTACGAAGAATCGGTTGCCATTGTTCATGAGCTGATACCTGATGATGCATCCATCGGCGGCGATCCTGCCTTCAGCTTCCATATTACTGATGGCCGTATTTTTCACTGCATCCGTTGGACTCAACCTGAATACTGGCCGGATTACCTGATTTCCGGTCATCATATGAGCAGCTCCGGGATTACCTACATCAAAGAACGCGCTGACTGGCGCGCAAAAATCGATACCGAATACGAAGAGATCACGGATGGTGTCCCGAAGGATATTCTTTCATGTACGCTGAATGTATTCGGAAAGAAAATCCCGATTACAAACTCCGGATCAGACTGGAATGTGCGCGTCTGGAAGAAGAAGTATCTGGACACTGAGCCGATCTCGCTGGAGTTGGCGCCGCCTCTTCCGGAACAGGAAAGCCAGTAAGCACAACGATCCGGCACACTTGGCATGCCGGATCGTTTTTTTTACGTCTACACCTTTACAAACTTTGCATGGTTTGTACTCACAAAGACAATTTTTTACCCACGAGTATCCCGGAATGGAATGCCACCGGGATTTTCTGGACAATTGTCAACCCCTGTTCTTCCATCCAATCCACAGCATCTTTCCACCGATAGGATTGGCCGTTGTCCGTACCGACCAACATATTCAACGCGAACATGGCGCCATCCGCCGGACGTGTGGCGGTCTCATCCATGAAGAAGTCCTTGATAACCAGACGTCCCCCCTCTTCGAGCGCATCGGTACAGCGCCGGACCAGCCCACGACACCGTTCTGGGCCGCTGCTGTGAATGATATTGCCCAGGAAAATCAGGTCGTATGGTCCCTGGTAATCAGCATTAAACATATCGCCGGGGATGTAGGATACACGTTCGCCTACAGTGAACCGTTGCACGACTTCCTGGGCGATTTCGAGTACATGATCGAAGTCCAGTATCGCCCCGGTCGCGTCCGGCAGACGTTCCAGGAAGGTGTACAGGAAGGTTCCCGGTCCACCGCCAAGGTCCAGAATGCGTTTCACTCCGGTCAAATCCAGTGCATCAGCCGTCTGAACCGCCGAGGTGCGTGAATTGTTATCCATCGCCATGATAAAGGCACGCCAGTCCTCTTTGGTACGACCGGCTCGAACCTCTTTGCTGAATGGAGTGGCGCCAAGCTTGACCGCTTCACCAAGGCTTTCCCAACGTTGATACAAGCGGTACCCATGCTGCATCATGTCGCCGAAGAAATAGGGCGAATCAGAACGCAGGAATTCCTCCGCATCGCCATACAGGGCAAAAGTGTCCTTATCCATTGCCAGAAGGTCCAACCCGACAAGAGCATGCAACAACAAAAGCAGGCCATGTTCGGATACATCCAGTTCTATGGCCAGTTCTTTCAACCCCTTGGCGCCATTGGATAAAACCTTGAACAACCCCAGTTCATTTGCCGTAAACAGCACCGCCGAAGCACGGTAGCCATTCGCCAGGTCGCTTAATCGTTTGCGACGTTCCAGAAAATCACCGTGTGTCATCTCTGTCGCTCCTTGTTGCTTCTTCCAGTTTCTTGAAAGATAAAGGTTTTTGTTTTCAACGCCAGTAAGATTTGTCGTATCTTCGAGCATGAATGAGATCGCACTTTGGACAGGGCTTCCTGGCTCCGGACGTTTTACGGCGACGGCAGAGGAAGCAGTGAAAACGATGCGTAACGGCGGGGTTACATGGTGGGTCGTGGACAGCATGCGCCGTGGCGAACGTGTAGAATCCGGCCTGTTACAGCATACCCAATCACCTGTAGTGGGTGTGGATGTCATCACCGCCGGTGGACTCGCACGTTACATGTTGCGCGCTTCCGGACTGGAACCTCAGGCACTGGATTCGGACACGCGTGTTCTGCTGTTACGAGAGATCACCGCCACACTGGACATCCCCGAACTGGGCGGCGAAGCAGCAGGATCAGGCTGGATTCAACGTGTGCTGGAACTGCATCAGCGAATCATGGACGGCGAACAGATCCTGGACCGCCTGGAACGTCTGCATCCCTGGATCGGCAAAACGCTGGAACAATATCACAAGACACTAGATAGACACGGGCTTCTGGATGAAACCATCCTTCCGCTGACCGCTATAGCAGAAGTCCAGACCAGTACCTTTCGACCTCCCGACCTGCTGATAATTGACCGTCTCGGGCCATTACGTGAAAAGGTTGTCTCGCTGATCCATACGCTGGCCAACTGTTCCGGCAAAACTATCGTGATGCTGGATTGGACGGAATCGCCCGGACCTGCGTTGGATCTGATGACGCATGAACTGAATACATGGAAAAAGCATCCATCGCACACAGTACGTGCCTTTTCAATCAACCAGACGCAGGCGGTGTTGGTCAATACCCTGTTCAACGCGGTCGGATCAAGAACTGCGCGCGATGATCAGAATGACGAAACCGAGGGCACCGGGTTACATCCCATCGGCTGGCAGACACACCGTAATGCTCGTGAAGAGGTGGAGGATACCGCAAAACGTCTGGCTTACCTGGTGCGTGACGAGGGAATCCCCGATGAGGATATCGCTGTTGTTGCAACCGACCTGACCACATACGCATCGCTGATCGAAACTGTCTTTCCCCTCTATGGCCTGACTCCGGATTTACGTCTCGGGCCGCCGTTGAGCGACAGTCCCATCGCCCAACTGGCGGTGCAACTTTTCGAAGGGCGCAGTGAAGGCTGGCCACGTGAAGCGGTTACGGCTGTTCTGCTGAATCCCTGTGTCCGGTTCGGTAAAACGCTTCGTGACAATGCGGCAGTGCTGGAGCTGGATTCTTTTGCACGGGACGCTCGTATTGTCGGCTCTCGCGGCTCTTTCTGTGAAACCTGGCTGGAACCCCTCACAGACCAGATCGTGTGGCTGGCGAAATCCGCTCAAGACACTCAATCGGAACATCGGCGAATGGCCATTCTGCGCAAGCGAGATCGCCTGCAACGTATCCTGCCGGAACTGGAGGAGTTGGGCGGTATGCTTGAAGCGTTGCCTGATCCCTGTGACGCCGACACTGCGACAGATTGGATCAAGGATCTGCTGGCCCAGCTTGGGGTCAACGCCTGGGAACACCGCGAAAATGGCAACACCGGAAACGAAAACGCCGCACTGAAATTTGTCTGGCTCACACTGGAGCGTGTTAAGGAAACACTATACCTGTCCGGGCAGAAAAGCTGGCCGGTTTCACGCTTTGCGGAACAGTTCGCCTTTGCCGCAAGACAACAACGCTTGCGTCCCGACAACCGGACTCGTGGCGGTATCCCGGTAACCGGGCCGCTGGAAGTGCGAGGGCTGCGCGTAAAGTATCTCTTTTTCCTGGGAATGTCGGATGATCTCTGGCCACGCAACCCGGTAACCGATCCGCTTGATCCTTTTGCGCCGGTTTGGGGAGATAAGGTCAATCGGCTGGCGGAAAGCAGGGCGTTGACCTGGGAAGCGCTGTATGCCGCTGAGCACCTTGTTTTCAGCGCTCCCTGTCCGGATACGGATGAAGGCGACACCACTCCTTCACCGCTTATCCGTGATCTTCAAGCTACCGGTATTCAATTCGTCTCCACACCTGCGCCGGACGTATTCTATTCCATCACCAATACGCTGACCGCTATAGGTGAAGACCTGGGAAAGGATGACTTGCGGGAACGTGGCCTGAGACGTCTTTCTGCAGCTCGTACCTGGCTTCCTGAATCGGATACATCCCTTGAATGGGCGCATGGAACAGTTGACCGCGTGTATGTAGACCGCCTCCGTGATGATCCACGCATCCTGTCCGAGTTCAACGGTTTGCTGGAAAACAGTCCGGCAGGCGACCTGCTGGCGCGACGTATCCTTTCGAATCCTTTCTCTGTCACGCGATTGGACGCTTACGCAGCCTGCCCGATGCGCTTCCTGTTCGGCAATATCCTGCATATCGACCCGCTGGAAGAAGTGGAAGATGAAGCCGATGAAACCGGGCTGGGAACGCTTGTGCATGATATCCTCGCCGAAACCGCCAAACGGATGAAAGCGGAGGATGGTCTGTCGCGTTCCTTCGGTGAATTCCACGCAGAAACCGCGCGTATCATGCATGAGATCACGAACGAAATGACTGCGGACCTTCCCTACGACAACCTGTTCTGGGATAACAAGCTGCGCGCCATCCTGAGCGGTTTGAGCAATAAAGATGATCCCCCGGGCATCCTGCGCCTGGTGGTGAACAAGGAAATGTCCAAGGGGATCAGCGGGGAACGTATCGTTTTCACGGAAGCACTGTTCGGTGAACCGCAACCGGATTTTGACGGCGAAATCCTGCTGGATCAGCCTTTGGAATGCTCGGACGGCGAAAGGCACGCCACTGTGCAGGGGCGGATCGACCGTGTCTCCCTGCACCCGAAATCCGGCTGGCGTATCTGGGACTACAAGGTTTCCAATGCCCCGCAGAAAACCGGCGGCGCGGTAAGACGAGGCATAAGCTTCCAGTTGCCCATATACCTTGAAGTGCTGCTTCGCTACCTGCAGGACCATGAAAGTTACGGCAGGGAAACGGAACGGGGCGCATTTTATCAAATCCGGCCAAGAGATGGTTCTGTCGGTGAAACCGGGAAATGGACCAAGGATGAGCATATGGCCTTCAGGGACAGCCTGATCGCCAATGTGCTCGCGATTCAGGGCGCAATCCAGGCGGGACGGTTTCATCATCCGCTCGATCAGAACAATGACCTGTGCAGCGCGGGAGAATTCAACTTCTGCCCTTACAAACATGTCTGCCGAAAGGACCACAACCTGTTTGCCATGCGTCAGGAACACCTGAAGAAAGACTACTTAAACGGAGTCTATATCCTTGAAGGCCAGCGCTTCGCTTCACTGGAGGAACAGCCATGAGCGAGATACGCTACACGCCAAGACAGACGGATGCGTTGGATCTGACACGTGGGAAGCTGGTGCTGGCCGGAGCCGGATCGGGAAAAACAACCGTTCTGGTCGAACGCTACATGCGACTGCTGGATCAGTTGGAATACTTCCCGGATCAGGTTGTTGCTGTCACGTTCACACGTAAAGCTGCCGCTCAGCTCAAATCAAAAGTCTATAAAACACTGCTGAAACGTGAAGCGATGGATCAGGCGCCGGGACGTGACTTCTGGCGGGAACGGCGTGAACGGATGCCCTGGGCGCGTATCAGCACTATACACAGCTTCTGCGGCAGTCTGCTTCGGGCGTATCCATTCGAAGCTGGGGTTGATCCGGGTTTTTCAGTGAAAGATCAGGGCAACCCTGCACGCTTCACCCAGGTTCACGAACATATACGTCGGCTTGGCTATCAACGGAATGCTGATCTTGAAATCCTGCTTAACGCGCTGGGCAGCCGTGACGCCATCGAAAACCTGGTGCTATACGTCATTTCCAACCGTGGCTTGCAGGAAGCCTTGAAGCGAATGCTGGATAATCCGGATGCGGCAAAGCAGGAGTTGGATTCAAACCTGGGAATGCTGGTTGCCGACTGGCCGGAAACGATGAAAACCGGAACGACAAAAAAAGCGCCGGAAGCCACCCCGGGTACACACGGTGAGTATATCCATCATCTCCAAGCCCTCGCCCATGTTGCGCTGCCGCTGGTTTCCGGGGGCGCTGCACCGGATACGGAACTGTCCAGCGATGATCTCGAGCAACTGACACTGCGTCTGCTATCCACACAACCCGAGGTGGCGAAGCGAATCAGACGGTCCATGCGAACTCTTCTGATCGATGAATTTCAGGATACGTCCACCATTCAGTGGGAAATCTTCCAGCTTCTTACCCTTGACCAGAATGGCAACTTCGATCCGGACCGCCTATTCCTGGTCGGAGATGAAAAACAATCAATTTACGGGTTCCGTGAAGCCAATGTTACCGTGGTTCAGCTCGCCATGCAGAAGATGTGCGGCACGGTAGACCGTGAAGCGGCCCAGCGAACCGGACGTTTTGTCAACCTGAACGACAATTTCCGTACCCTGCCGCCGTTGGTTGACACCCTGAATCCGGTGTTCGATCGTCTGCTTCAGCCCCCGCATAGCAAGCCATTACCTTTTGAAGCGATCCCACAGCCGCTGTCTCCGATGCGCTCCACGACAGATGCGCCGGGAGGGCCACTTTGTGAGTTAATGCTGGCGCCGTGTTTATCGGACGAAGTCCTGTATCAGCAACTGGCAACCCGTTTGAAGGCTGAAATCGGAACGGTTCAGGTGGTTGGTGAAAATGGCCTGCGTCCCCTGGAAGAGGATGACATCATCATCCTGTTGCGTACACGGGGGCGTTTGACCACCATCGCGGATGCATTGCGAGCTGCTGGTTTGCATCCTCGCCCCGAAGGGGAAGGTGGTTTTGCGCAACGTCAGGAAGTGCTCGATCAACTGAACCTGTTGCTGGCGTTGGGTGATCAACGTGACCGTGTCGCCTGGACCGGGGTATGGCGAGAACCGTTTTTTAATTTCCCGGACACCATCGTCAGCCTTTTTCACCTTCTGAATGAAGAACCTCTCCAAGCCTGGCAAACCCTCGCCGAGGGCAAGATTCCCCCAGACTGGCCGCCTGAAGTTCTGAGTGAAGAGGCTGTCTCCAAACTGAGACAGGGATTGGCCTTATGGCGGGAGCTTGAGGACCGGAAAGATAGTATTGCCCCGGCGGACCTGCTGTTGTACGCTCTGACCCGGAGTGGCGCTCTGGCGGCGTATGCGTCCGGGATTGAGGGAGAGCAACGTGTAGCAAATGTTTTCAAGTTGTTGGATATCATACGTGGGCTGGCCGGACAGGGCGCATTATCAGTGCGGCAAGTAGGACATGCGCTAGTCGAGCTGTTCGAAAGCGGTGGCGATGAGGTCAGCGGCCAGGCGGACCTGAGCGAAGGACACGGTATCCGTATCCTGACCTATCACAAATCCAAGGGACTGGAATTTCCCTATGTCGTGCTGGCAGACCTGACCGGCGGCATGAAATCAGGCAGCAACAAGCGTGGCGGCAACCTGATGATACCTTCCGGGCCGTATCGTGAACTGGGCAACCCGGCGTTGTATGACCTGGGCATGCTGGATGTGGCCGATGAGTCCAGGCCGGAGCGTCCTCTGCACTGGTGGATGCGTGAAGTCTTCTCCCCTGCTGAAGCTGAAGCGGAAGAGAAACGACTGATGTATGTGGCGGCTACCCGTGCGCGAGATCGTCTGCTCCTGGTCAGCCGGGCCACCTTTAAGAAAGACGGTTCCCTGTCCGCCGGACGTTGCGGGTCCCTGCCCAAATGGCTGGACGCGTTACAGGTGGAATCAGAAAACGAAACCTTCCTTGATCCACCGGATGACCGTATCAAACTGACCCTGATCAGCGCAGAAGCTATGGATACGTCGTCTTTGTCAGGCAACACTTTGCAGGCTGTCGATCTCGAGAAAAACTGGCAACTTCCAACCGAACCGATAGAAGATCCGCAGGTTCGGCTTGCCTCCCCGGAACCGCCGGACAAGCTGGTTCTGAGTGTGACCGCATTCGGGGCATACCTTGCAGCTCCGGGGAAAGCGAGCATCCATAAACTGTTTGAAGACGGCGACAATGAAGACGCTTCCGACGATCACGAAGTCTTCCCGGATGATGGATTGGTGTCCCAACAATTCCCACGTGAGACGGCTTCGGAGATCGGCTCGCTGGTTCACCGCCTGTACCAACGTTTCGGACCGGGCTGTTCCTGGGAACAGGCGCGTAGCGAGGTCCATTCCACGCTGGATTTATTGGTCGGAAAGAATCAGGTTTCGTCAATTGAATCGTGGGTGAAGGCTCTATTTGAACACGGACGCTCGCTCGGTCTGCACACGATCCCCTTGCAGGCGAAACGTGAGGTTGGGATACGGTTTGAGCTGGGGCCGTTGACCCTGACCGGACGTGCTGACCTGGCCTGGTTGCAGGATGGCACAGCCTATCTACTCGATTATAAAACAAATCGTTGGGATGCCAATTCGCTGGACCAGCGGATACATGAACATGGCTACGATCACCAGGCACGACTGTACGCGCTGGCTCTGATGTCCGCCTGGCAAACCACACAGGCACAGGCAGAACTGGTCTTTCTGTCGCCGGGGGTACGGAAGAGTATCGCTGTCACTGAAGCTGACTGGACTTTTTACCGGAAAGCCGCCTCAGAATTCCACCAGCTCTTTTTGGCTCACAAGACTCACTAGACTCACAGGATGATAGGATAGCAAGGATGAAGGCTTGAGGGAATAATGTACAGGATAGACAGGATGGTAAGGATGATAAGAATTAAGGTATACGGTTCCTCTCTATTTTGAATGGGTAAGCAGACCGCGTGGCCCGGTGTGCTTGCACCCGGGCAGACTTACAGGATAAAGGCTTTCGGCGCGTGGCCCGACTGCTTGCTGTCGGGTTTCTGCGCCCGCTGAGATACAGCAAACGAAAAAACCACGCCAACAAGGGTATTTCAATACTACTATAACACCAATCTCTTCAGCATCCCGACTGCAAGCAGTCGGGCCAAACGTGTGATAATTTGATAAGATAACTTTTAAACTTTCTACCTTGTCAACTTTCAAACTTACAAAAGTGAATGATTGCCCCATACAGGAGGAAATGTGATACACTTTGGCATATCCGATTGGTCGAAAAGGCTGCTATTGATACTGGCCCTTAGCCTGCCCTGTTCTCTCTCTGCCGAATGGTATACAGATCCTGAAGATCCTTATTTCATTAACTTTCAGCTTTCATCTGTTACGGATTTGCACGCTGATGGTCTGGGTGGCGCTTACCTGATCACCTCTTCTGCATTCCAGGTTAACAGCCATTGGATATTGCATTTTGATGCCAATGGCAACATGACCTTTCCCGATGGCCCCGTACGCGCCAACATGTGGGTTGGCGATTCCATCCCATCAATGTATGGTAGTTCGATAACATTATCCGATCACAGTCTTGTGTATAGAATAGGAATATGGGAAGATGATGTCTGGTATTCAGATCGTCTGAAGAAAATTGATGTGAACGGCCAACAACTTTGGGGTGATGACGGAATAGCTATCCCGGATTACTTTGGTATCGGCCATTTCTTCGCCGATACAACGGATGGATTCTGGTTCACTTTTTGGAATTATAACAATGATATTATGAGAGGAATAATAAAATTCTCTAATCAAGGTGATATCTTAATGCCTTATCCTTATTATTATAATATTAGCGATTACTTACATGGTGTACATACAGTTTTTACTGATCATAACGGTGGTTTATATCAGTTGCAGAACCTTGAGTTTGATGATGAATCAACAGCCGTTTCAGTACAACATATCCTTGAAGACGGAGCCGTCTATCCTGATTCAGCGTTACCCGAAATCACCGGCTTATCCTATCTTGAAGCAGCCTCTACCACATGCGATGGCGACCTGTTTCTTTTCAGCGAATGGGATGCCATGCTCCTCGATCCGGACTTGGAGTATGTCTGGGAACCGCCGACATACCATTTCAACAACCTGAACCGATACACCTGGGTGGAAACGGCACCGGAACCCAACGGCAACGCTTACTGGCTGCAATACAGGTATTTCTACGACTACTACTACCGGATTACGGCCAGCCAAAACGTGGTAGAAATCCTCGATATTCTGGACGGTAGCTGTGATCTGCCATTTGCTACGGACAACGGTTCACTGGTACGCTTCAATATCCGCGAATACGGTGAACTGGGCTTACGGTTTACTGCGTCTGTCTATGATTCCTGCGGCAACCTGATCAGGGAAGACCTGGATATGTTCGAACATGATCCGGGATATCACCTGTTCGACACACATGCCTGCAGTGATGGACGGGGCGGTGCGATCTTCGCGACCGGTGTGGGCTATGGCGCTTCCATCCTGGGACGGATCACGGCCGACGGTTATCTCGGCGTCAGTCCGCACCAGGTTACACCGGGTGAAACAACGACTGCTCTGCCGGAACAGCTTGCTATCGATCTGTATCCCAACCCGTTCAATGCTGAGGTTCGGATCTCGCTAAAGGGTGAGCCGGTCCAATCGATTACCATTTCCGACATTCTTGGCAGAACTGTGTACGACCGTTCCTTTCCGGAACATCCAACAAGGGTGCAGTTTGAGTGGAATGGATCATCACCTGAGAGCTCATTCCTGGCAAGCGGTGTCTATTTCCTGAGGATTACAACGGAGCAAACGGCATATGTGAAACGCCTGATGCTCGTACGGTAAAAGCCGCGTGGCCCGGCGTGCTTGCACCCGGGCGGATAAACAGGATAGAGGCTTTCTGGAAGAATTTACAGGATTGACAGGATGGTAAGGATGAAAGAATACGGTTCCTCGCTATTTTGAATGGGCAAGCAGGCAAAAAATGGGACTGTTACCTTTTCATGCTCTCGAATGCAGAACAATCACATCAGTATTGCTGAAAAGGTAACTGTACCAAATTTTTTGCCTGTTCTGTAAGATGGTTCCGGACCGGAAAATGCTGGGACAGCCACCTTTTCGCAACATATCTTCCCAGCGATTAATGATTTTGCGTATAAATGAAACATGGTCAACAATATCTGGCATATTCGCAGACGAAAAGTGTGGCAGTCCCCATTTTCCGCCAGCAATTCCCCTTTTCCATCGAATTAAACCCTTATATCCAGGGCGCGTGGCCCGACTGCTTGTTGTCGGGTTTCTGCGCCCGCTGAGATACAGCAAACGAAAAAACCACGCCAACAAGGGTATTTCAATACTACTATAACACCAATCCCTTCAGCATCCCGACAGGAGATCCCCGCCTTCGCGAGGAGTCGGGCCAAACGTACTGATATTATGGTGTTAGAACATTTCTGAAAACTGGACAGAGTGCGATGGGTTAGTCCCGGTTTTCGCTCAACAACTTTAGAACTTTCTAACTTGTCAACTTTCAAACTCCCGGCCAGGCATGGCCGGGCTACCTTTTTCACTTTTTTCACTGCCTGCTTTTTTCACTTGATGAGACAAAAACAGGGACAGACCCCTTGGGTCAGTCCCTGTTTTTGAAAAAAAATGGTGCCGGAGGCCGGACTCGAACCGGCACGTCCAGTAGGACACTGCGCCCTCAACACAGCGTGTCTGCCAATTCCACCACTCCGGCAACCTATGTCAACCCGGGTTCTCTCGGATGAAACAACCCGGTGCAACACTCAAACGGTATTACTTACTCCTGGGTCGCTGCATCCATCGGATCAGCCGCCGGAGCTGCTATAGGCGCTTCAACGGGAGCCGTGGTTGCGGACGGGGCAGTGCCCAGCATTTCCTGCAACGGGTTGGCTTCCAGTTCCTGCTGTACCACGGAATGCTTGGAACTCATTCCCTTGGACAGCACACCCAGCAAAAGGCAGATCACGCCAAACGAAATGGCGAGTCCAATGGTAACCTTGTGCAGCAGGGTTGCCGCTCCACGCCCGCCAAACATGGCCTGCGAGGCTGCGCCACCTGCGATACCTGCCAGTCCGCCACCCTTGGCGCGCTGCATCAACACAGCGACGACCAGAAAGATCGATACCAGGATGTGCAGAACCAGCAAAATGATGTACAGTACTTCCTGCATGTTAAGTCTCTACGTTCGGTTGTGCTTGAAGCCACGTAATTTAGATCGAAGGTTACGGTCTCGCAAGCCTTTTCGGGCTCTAGCGAGCCGCCTTGATTATCTCACTGAACTGGTCGGCTTTCAGGCTCGCGCCACCAACCAGCCCACCATCAATATCTTCCTGCGACAACAGTTCTACGGCGTTGGACGGTTTCATGGAACCACCGTAAAGGATGCGAATTTCCTGGGCAACCTTGTCGCTATAACGCTCCGTGATCCAGCTCCGAATCAGAGCGTGAACCTGCTGTGCTGTGTCCGGTGTTGCGGTTTTTCCGGTTCCGATCGCCCAGACAGGCTCATAAGCAACGACGATTTTCTGCATATCTTCGGCCGTGAACCGTTCAAATGCACCACTGATCTGCTGCTCGATTACCTCTTCAGTATGACCTTCTTCGCGTTCCTCGAGGGTCTCCCCGACACATACGATGGGAACCAATCCCGCGTCGAGCGCCGCACGTGTCCTGCGGTTCACACTGGCGTCAGTCTCTCCGAAATACTGACGACGTTCGCTATGTCCGATAATGACATGGCTACAACCGGCATCCACCAGCATGGAAGCGGAGATCTCACCGGTGAACGCACCTTTGGGTTCCCAATATACATTCTGGGCGCCCACGGCCACACGCGAGCCTGTCACAACATGCTTTACATAACTCAACAATGTAAAAGAGGGACATAACAGCACATCCGGTCCATTATCGCCTGCCGCTGAAACAATAGATTTTGCAAGCTCTACTGCTTCATCCGCAGACAGATGCATTTTCCAGTTACCTGCGATCAGTTTTTTGCGCATAGCACCTACCTCGTTAACCCCCAACCCACCATCGGGCGTTCAGACATTCTGTTAAAATACAGCCAACTTTATCGATCTGAAAGCGCTGCAACTCCGGGCAGAACCTTGCCAGCCATGAATTCGAGTGAGGCTCCGCCTCCGGTGGACACATGAGATACCGCACCCGTGAGCCCGAAGTCCGCCAGCGCCGCGGCAGAATCACCACCGCCGACAACCGTAACCGCACCCTTCGAGGTCGCCTTGGCCAAGGCTTCTGCTACTGCACGCGTGCCCAATGCGAAAGGTTTCATTTCAAATACACCCATCGGACCGTTCCAGGCTACTGTTCCAGCCTCTTCAAGCATCTTCGAATAGGCTTCGATTGTCCTGGGACCGATGTCCAGTCCCATCCAGCCGTCAGGAATCTCGCCACGATTGACAACCGCAGTCTTTGCATCTGCGGAAAAGCTGTCCGCGACCACATAGTCCAACGGCAGCATGACTTTTGCGTCCACATTGCCGAACTTGGCCAGCAGATCTTTCGCCATGTCCATACGTTCCTGTTCGACCAGAGACGTACCGACCTTTAGCCCTTCGCAGGCATCAAAGGTGAATGTCATCGCGCCTCCCAACAGAAATGCATCCACCTTCGGCAGCATGTTTTCGATGACGTCAATTTTGCCGCTGATCTTCGCCCCGCCCAGCATCGCAACAAAGGGACGCTTCGGGGTATTCAGAGCTTTGCCAAGATACTCCAGCTCTTTTTTCATCAGGTACCCGGCGACAGCCGGAGTAACGTGGTGGGCAACCCCTTCTACACTCGCATGAGCCCGATGGGCACTGCCGAACGCATCATTGACGTAGACATCAGCAAGACGCGCCAACGCCTGGGAGAATTCAGCATCGTTATCCGTCTCTTCCTGATAGAAACGAACATTCTCCAACAGGACCACATCGCCGTCGTGAAGGCTCTCCACCATCACCACTACTTCCGGTCCGATGCAATCCGGCGCCAGTTTGACCGGCTTGTTCAACAATTCCGACAGCCTTCCGGCCGCGGGACGCAGGCTGAAATTCGGCATCGGCTTGCCCTTCGGGCGGCCCAGATGACTCATCAATACCAGCCGTCCACCGTCGTTTAAAATCTTACGAATCGTTGGCAGGGATGCGACAATGCGAGCGTCATCCGCGACCTCCTGGTCTTCTGTCAGGGGGACGTTAAAATCGACTCGCATCAGAACTTTTTTACCCCGTACATCAACGTCGTCTATGGTCATCTTGTCGAACATAACAGGCCCTCCTTTGGCCCTGTTCGCAACTCTGCGTCAGGCATATCACCTTGTTTCTGTTGAAAAAAGGAACCCGTAACGTGGTGGTCCGGTCACGGGTTCCCTAAGGACATACAAGTTTACACTACACGCCTGATCAAGTCAACTACCCGGTTCGAGTAGCCCCACTCATTATCATACCAACTGATAATCTTGACCAGGTTGCCATCCATGACACGCGTCAACGGGCTGTCAAAGATGGAGGAATGCGGGTTGCCGACAATATCCGAGGAGACAATCGGGTCTACATTGTACTCGAGGATTCCCCGCATCGGGCCTTCCGCGGCTGCTTTTACTGCAGCGTTGATCTCTTCTGCGGTCGTGTTCTTCTCCACTTCCACAACCAGGTCCACCACGCTGCCATCCACGACCGGGGCACGCATGGCCATGCCATCCAGCTTGCCCATCAGGTCCGGAATGACCTTCCCTACCGCTTTTGCCGCGCCAGTGGTTGTCGGCACCAGGTTTACCGCTGCGCTACGTGCGCGACGCAGGTCTTTGTGCGGCATGTCCAGCAACCGCTGGTCGTTGGTGTACGCATGCACAGTTGTCATCCAGCCACGCTTAATGCCGAAGTTGTCGTGCAAGACCTTGGCAACCGGCGCGAGACAGTTCGTGGTGCAGGAAGCGTTCGATACAATCTGGTGCTCCGGCTTCAGATCGCCGTCATTCACACCCAATACGATTGTAGCGTCGATTTCATCCTTGGCCGGAACAGTCAGGACAACCTTCTTGGCCCCGGCTTCGATATGCCTGGCAATTTTATCACGATTACGGAAAACGCCGGTAGCTTCGATGACGACATCTACGCCAAGATCACCCCACGGTAGCGCAGCGGGATCTTTTTCCGCCAGGAACTTGATTTCCTTGCCATTGACAAGAATCGAATCGCCCCTGGCCTCGACAGTGCCGTCAAACCTGCCGTGTGTTGAATCATACTTCAGGAGGGTTGCCATCGTGTTGGCGTCGGTCAAATCATTGATGGCAACGAACTCCATATCTCCATGCTTCTGTGCCGCCTTGAACACAAGTCGGCCGATACGGCCAAATCCGTTGATCCCCAAACGAATTCCCATGTGGTCCTCCCTCTGGTAAAAGGACGTAAGTTTTAAATCTGACTGAAGCTAGAAAATACTGCTTTCCTTCAAGTATATAAACCCATTTCAATACTCTTTTACGACTCTCTGGCATTATACAGGCTCCCATCGGGACGGGTTCCGTTGTGATTGTCATCAATCAAATGCCTTGCTTTCACTGAAGATGTGTGAAGGGACAGAAAGCGTCATACACGAAATATCTTTCTGTCATTTATCCCTGTGGAGTAAAGGTCGGGTAGCCCTGTACGTTTCCCAGTAGGACGGGTGGCCCTGTACGTTTCTAACGATACAGCATAGGAGTGCATGGCCCGATTTGCCGGATATGAAGCATGATCCTCTCAAAATGCTGACAACACTTGTGGGCCGTCGTCCTGTGATGCGGATGATGAGCAAGTCGGGATACTTGAGACTTTCACTAGTGAGACCAATAGGTGGTAAACAGATTTTGTCATTTTCCCGACTTTGCCAATCAGATTTTGATGCTCGTGGAAGCTCTATTCCATGTAAAGTATAGCGATTCCCATTATTATTCCGTCATGTGGTCATGTGCCAGATCAGTGAAAGGTCAACCATATGGTTGGAATAAAGGATAAGGATATGGAAAAAGGGGACAGTTTCCTTTCCCTGGGGCAAAGCCTTCCCGCTGTGAGCAAGGACCGGGAAAGGTGGCTGTACCCTTTTTCTTGAGAGCAGGCAGGACGTACACGGAAAAGGGTACAGTTTCCTTTTCCACAAGTTCGGCGAGAGTGTTTCATATGCGCGCGAGGAAAAGGATCCCGTCCCCTTTTCCCGGCAATCTTTATTATGTCGGAATAAAATCGAGAACAGCAATATGTGTAATAAAGGCATCAACATCCTCACGGGGAAAATCGGGCCACCCTTCAGTTTTTTCTGTAGCAAAGAGGGAGAGATAATTGGAAAGGTCACACGCACAGAAAAAACAGAAGCGCCCGGCTTCTTCAGCCGGGCGCGTAGCGGAGAGGGTGGGATTCGAACCCACGGAACGGTTACCCGCTCACACGCTTTCCAAGCGTGCACAATCGACCACTCTGTCACCTCTCCGTGGCGATTCCGTTCGTCGTTATGTCAGCGCGTAAGGTAAACGAGAACTTTGCCCGATGCAAATATCTCTAGAACAAAGTTTTCTCCAGGGTAACTCCACATGATTTTCTTCCACAATTCCCGATTTTGTTAAAAAAATCACATATTGTAACCTCATTGAATTCTTTTGGTTAGCGCTGCATTTCTCCGGATTCTCGCCGGTCTCCAGTTGCGTTCCACCAGTGGTGTGCCTATCTTCACCCGGGCAGAGAGAACATTCGGAAAAGGAACTTGAATACCCGGCTCCGAGTTCCCTCTTGGACATTGTTACCAACAGTTGGTTGAAAGGATAGAACCATGGGTGTCCCGCTTCTGGACCTGAAAGCTCAGTACAAGACGATCAAGACGGAAACCGATGAAGCCGTCCAGCAGGTATTTGAGTCACAATATTTTATTCTTGGCCCTACGGTTGTCGAATTCGAAAAATCCATCGCGAATTATTGCCACACGAACCATGCAATCGGGGTATCGTCGGGAACGGACGCCCTGTTGCTCTCCCTTATGGCTGCCGGAATCGGCGCCGGTGACGAGGTTATCACCACGACCTATTCCTTCTTTGCTACCGCAGGCAGTATTGCACGTTCCGGCGCGAAACCGGTGCTGGTTGATATCGACCCGGTCACCTTCAACATCGATCCGAACCTGATTGAGGCCGCGATTACCCCAAAAACACGCGCAATCATGCCGGTCCACCTGTATGGTCAGATGGCGGACATGGATGCGATCATGGCGATTGCCGAAAAGCACAACCTGGTCGTAATCGAGGATGGCGCCCAGGCGATAGGCTCGGAGTACAAAGGCAAGCGTGCCGGTGAAATCGGTCATTACGGCTGCTTCAGCTTCTTCCCGTCGAAAAACCTTGGCGGCGCGGGTGATGGCGGCATGGTCGTTGCTAATGACGACACCATCGCCGAACGTGTCCGTATCATGCGTGTGCATGGCGGGGAACGTCAATATTACCACAGTGTCATCGGCGGCAACTTCCGCCTTGACGCCCTCCAGGCAGCGGTATTGCAGGTCAAGCTGAAGTATCTCGACCAGTGGACCGAAGGCCGTCAGAAGAACGCGCACACGTATGGCGAGCTGTTCCGTGCTGCCGGTGTGGTCAAAGAGGCGACCAAAGCGGAAGATATTACTTCTCTGAAGGATACCAATGCCCTGATCCTGCCGATCGAGGCGGGCGACGTGCGTCATATTTACAACCAGTTCATCATCCGTGTGGATCGCAGGGATGAACTGAAGGCGTTCCTCGATGAACGTAAGATCGGGAATGCTATCTATTACCCGGTGCCGTTCCATATGCAGGAATGTTTCGCGGATCTGGGCTACAAGGAAGGCGATTTCCCCTTGAGTGAGATTGCAGCGGCTGAGACACTGGCCTTGCCGGTCTACCCGGAACTGACCGATGATCAGATCAAGGAAGTCGCGGACGCGATCATCGAGTTCTTGCAAGGGTAATCTTTCCAACCCCTAACAGGATAGTAGGATGATAGGATAACTGAAGGATGAAAGAATAGTGTAAAGAACAGGATGAATTTCGCAGGTAAATCCTGTTTTAACAAAAAATTTTCAGATCTTTTCCTTTTTATCCTTGCTATCTTTACATCCTATCATCCTGTGAGTCATGTGAAAAAGAACCCCGCGGGAGATCAGATCCGGCGGGGTTTTATGTTTCACGCAAAGACGCAAAGGCGCAAAGAAAAGAAAAACTACAAGGTAAAAACAAAAATAATTTGTATTTATGTTTCTATCCTTGACATCCTTACTATCCTTTTCATCCTGTAAATTCAACCAGCAGTTATCCTTGATATCCTTCTATCCTATTATCCTGTGAGTCATACAAAAAAGAACCCCGCTGGAGATCAGGTCTGGCGGGGATTTATGTTTCTTAAAAATGTTTCACGCAAGGACACAAAGGCGCAAAGAAAAGATTCTAACAGGATAGAAGGATGATAGGATGACTGAAGGATAGAGATTCAAGTAAAAACAACGGGACAGACCACCATGGGTCAGTCCCAGTTTTACATAAATCTTCAGTTTTTCATCCTTTTCATCCTGTAAATTCAACCAGCAGTTATCCTTGATATCCTTCTATCCTATTATCCTGTGAGTCATATGTGTCCTTGGAGCTATTTTCCTTTGCGTTTGGCGTGCGGGAAGGCTTTCCAGATACGGATCGCCAGGAGCAGCCCGATCACGCTGAACGGGAGCAGGAAGATCGGCCAGTAGTGCCAGTTCGCCGTGGTCAGGTAGCCAAGTGAAAGCGACTGCAAACCGGTTCCCAAGTAGACGAATCCATCAATCAGACCCACCGCCGTTGCCGCGCCTTTTCGTCCGCCGAAGTCCATCGTAGCGGTACCGGACAGCATGCCGTGTACCCCGATCACGCTCAAGCTCATGAAGAAAGCAATCGCGCCGAGCACATACCACGGTGAATCAAGGGTGAAAACCAGGCCAATGGTTCCGATCAGCAGGAAGCCATAGAGTACGGCGGCAACCGGACCACGACGTGAACCGAAAACATGATCGGAAATAAACCCGGCGAAAATCCCACCCAGAACACCGGCGATCATCAACACCAACCCCCAGTGCTCACGCATGAAATGGTCGGAACCATAGTGAAGCACTTCTTTAATATAAATCGGGTACCAGTGCATAACACCGTTACGCATGACACCGCTGCAGAACTCGATTGCGGCTACGGTCAGGATAATGGGATTGGTCAGGATCCTCTTCAGGAGTTGGCCGAGGTTGAACGGTTCATCCTCTTCACCGGAAGAAGCGTCACCCGTGTCAAAATCCTCAAAGCCTGCCTGGCCGGGACGATCTCGGAGGATGATGATCTCGATAATAAACATCACCACCAGCAACGCGGCCGGGACAAAGAACACCCACCAGGTCTCGTCCATGGTCGCGCCCTCAATCCCCAGAACCGCACGTAGCGCTTTCAGGATAAAGCCCAATTGGGGATCAGCTACGGCTTTGGTAGCTCGTACAATGGCGTAACCCCAGTCAAAGGCAAAGTAAATACCGAGTGAAATCAGGATGCCGAATATCCCTCCGAACACCCCACGTTCCCTCACATGGAACCAGTGCGCATTCACCTTGACAATCGCAACTGCGCCATAACTCTGGAAATACATGTTGCCTGCATACAAAATGCTGAACAGCAGACGAATATTGACCTCGGCAGGATGGTGCAGCAGGTGATAAACAGCCAGCCCCATCCCGATGTTCATTATGGCCGATCCCATCGAACCGATCAGGATCGCCCGTTTCCCGCCGATTTTATCTGTCAACGGTCCGTTCAGCAGGAAAGCAAACGCGTAGGTAATCGTACCCGCGGCGAAAATGATCCCGAAATCTTCCTTGGTCATCAAATCGCCAAGGGCGTTCTTGGATACCGTCAGGTTGTACCGTCCCATATACAGGAACGCATAGGTAAGCCCAAGGGGAAACCAGTTGAAGAACCGGCGCCAGCGGTACGCCTGGGAATGGGAAAACGGCAAGCTGTCTGCCATGGTAAAAGTCCTCTATGCCTGTAAACGAAAGTCTGTCATGACTACAATTTCCGGGTTCAAAGGTTCCCAGTCTCCACTGTGGAGTGTATCCAGGAAAATGTGGGTAGCGCCGGAAAACGCACTGGCAAGTGTATTGTTCATCTTGGGTTCGTTGTCAAAGGTAGCGACAACGTCTCCAAGCCGTTGCAACTGATCAATCGCGGCCTGCTTGAAATCGAGATCGGGAGTTTCAAAGGTCGGCTTGGTAATCAGGATGATTCGTTCCTCGTCCGGCATGGGGAAACCATGCTGCTTGAGGGATTCAAGGGTGCCCTTCCGCATGTTCGGCGTATCCCGCCCGGTCAGGTACACCACCTTGACGCCGCACGCCAGCACACGCTTCACAAAGTCCTGGGCGCCGGGAGTGGGAATATCCTGCTTCACCCATTCATCGGTGAAAAAATTGTCGAACCAGCCTTGCAGGAAATAGTCAAGGATATTCTGATCCTCGATGCCTTCCCCTTTCAGCGTATCGACGACACCGTATTGCATATGGTTCAATGGCAACGCCATAACCATGTTACGGACATCATCATGCAAACGTCCGCCGCCCTGTTCCGCCAGGTGAATCATGATCCTTTGGCTGCGGACACGGTTGTCAAAGAGTGTGCCATCCAGGTCAAAAACCACCAATGGGGCACGTCCGGACGGGACAGCGCGGACCTTTTCCCTGATGGCGACAATCGCATCATCCGGCGTGATCAGGCGGTGATGCTGCGAACGTGCAGGTGATGGTTCGTTGTACGGGGCTGGTTTTCCGGCCATTCTATCAATCCAGGGTTGTTGTTCTGTCTTTTGAAGCTAAAACCATAATGTGCCGATAAGATAAGGGGAATTCGCGAACGATGCAGCTCAAAAACAGCTGTCTTTCAAAGAAGAGGTTAAGCTTTTTGAGGTGGTTATGGACGCTGTCGAACCAGGAAAACTGATGAATGGACAGAATTTTGTTCCCGAGGGCAAAGATCCTTCGAAAAATACTGTGCTCAAATCAGAGGGACGTGACCCGCTCCAGGCCAGCAAGGACATGAAAGGCAAAGAAGATATCAGCCGCCACGAACGCGCGGAAGAAGCCATCCGTCAGCATTTCCGCAATATCGTCCAGAAACAGGGCGGGGATGAGCAGACAGTGGATAAGACGGTGTAAGACAAGTTGCGACTCGTGGTAGAATTTACAGGATAGACAGGATGAAAAGGATAACAAGGATGAAGGAATTTATAATGTGAAGAAACAGACTGATTGTGAATTATAATACGCACAAACGTGTGGCCCGGTGTGCTTGCACCCGGGCTGACTTTTTGGTAATGGAAAAAGCTGGTATAATGTTGAAAGTCTTGAACGACTTTACAGGATAGGCAGGATAAAAAGGATAGAATTTACAGTCCCTTCCACCTCGAAGAGGTGACACCCGAATAGCGCGGTGCGTAAGCGCCGGAAAATCAGTGTCTCCACCATCTATCGTCCCTGAAGGGGACGCACATATTGGCTAACCCGAATATTTCACCAATGCAATTTCAAATGTGGTATTTGATGGAATGTCCAGTGCAAGAACCACGGCAGTGGTTCCCTGGATTAGCCCACCGTCCAGCGCCGTCTGTTTGGCGCTCACGGTGGGAATAGGATGTACGCTACTTGCCAACCCCGGCAGCGGGTTGCCTAAATATTGTCACTGTATACTTATGATAATTAATAGGTTACTCCTTCCGGAGTAAATATATGGTGCGCATTATCTCCCCGGGTAGCCGCCAAACTGACGGCAGCTGCCCGGGGCTAATACAGGTTGCCCCTGCCGGGGCGGTTGCCGATACTCAGCCTCATTTTGCCAGCGAAACAGGGAATAGGCACGCAAAGGGATACCGGAGCAAACTGTACCCATAAAAAAGCTGTATGAATCAGTTGTATTGTGCTGATATGAAATGTGTTAAGATGATTATCCATGTTTCGTTCGTGAAATATCCGGGCTAAGTGATTATCTAGTCCAGGAAAATCCTGGTACAGCTACCAATTTCGCTTTACGTTATCCGGAAATGGATGAGCATGATTATCTCTCGAACCTCAACAACAGAAATTGGAATTCCATCTGGCGAAATTGTGTAGCAGTCCCGATTTTCCTTCGAATTTCATCACGGATTGTTGTGCGATCCCTTCGGGATCGAAAGGGGAAGGCAACCATATTCCCGGCGCTTACGCACCGCGCTATTCAAGTAGCCCACCTTCGGTGGACTTTAGCGAAACCTGGTACAGAATCACTGATCTAACCTGTCGTTGTTTTCTTGTTGACTATAGATATCCTGATCCATTTGAAACAGCGAAGAACCAACTCACATCTTCACGGCTTATCCAGCACATACAGTTGCTGATGGGTTGAGCTGATGACATACAGATACCCATTGTGTTCCTCGATTCCCTGCAGGTCCGCCAATTCGTGTGTCCAACTTCCGACTTCCACACCGGTTGAGTTCATTCTTTTCAGGCGGTCGCTGTGCGCAAACACGATCCACAAACGATCCGTCGCTGAATCCATACATAAACCGGAGCAATCAGCGCCTGAATCGAGCTCGAAGGCACTCAACCAGCCACCATGAATACTCATCAGGTAGAGGTTGCCGGGGTAGGCGCTCTGAACTACATACAGGACGTCGCTGCTCTCGTCAAGGGCCAGGCCGAACAGGTTGTCAACTACGCTTGTATCGGGGAGCTGAAATTCTTCCAGGAGAGTTCCGGTGGAATCGAGATGAACCACAGCCTTCCTTGTTACCGACACGGAATAAAAACTGCTGTCCCTGCTGTCAATACACACACCTCGCAAACCCATCCCGTACAGCATGATGATTTCCTGTGTCTGCCCCTGCATGTCCAGTTTGTACAGGTAGTCGGTGCTGTCACTTACAGTCCAGAGATGATTCCCATCGGCTGACATACACAGCCCGTTTGGCGCCGGGACATTCAGATCAAACACTTCAAGAGGCTCGAGATCCGGGTTGCTGTCTTCATCCTCGTCATTATCGCACCCGGCGCACAGGAAAAGAGTGATCAGCACACACAATGGCAGAAAACGAAGCTTCAGCATAGTTCCCCCCAGTGGACCACAGGTTACTTGACCAGTACTGCCTTGCGTAGCGCCATATGTCCGGCATGTTTAAGACGGATGAAATAGATACCGCTGGCCAGAGTTGCTTCCGGTTGCCAGGCGACACGGTGTGCGCCTGCAGCTAATCCGGCGTACTGCAAACGGTCCACTTCACGTCCCAGCACATCAAAAACAGTTATGGCGACATCACCACGTTGCGGCAGGGTAAAGCTAAGGGAAAGAGTACGGTTAAACGGGTTGGGCCATGTACCGGTCACCTCGAACCGTGAAGGAAGTTCCGCAGGGGTCTCGTCCGCGTCCGCCCAGACCTGATTTCCGGCAAACACCCACACATCTGCGGTCGCAAGGGTGTCCCCGGAATGTTGCGCCGTGACCTCGTAGACACACCCTGTTGTATCGGGATAGTCACGCATGTCACTCATCAGGATAGTGAATTCACTGTCCATCAACCGGAAACGGTAGGACGTATCTGGATACTGGGGTTCTCCGAGGTCATCAAAGGCAAACCCATTGACACGAAACAGGAACGATTCCGGTAAGAGAGTATCTCCTGCTTCCCCGGTGGGAACATACATGGTATGAAAATGCCAGCCCTTTATGTCGTGTTCCGGGATCGGTTCACGCAGGTCATGGTACAACATCGTGGATTCGTCATCACCGATAGCAGACCAGGTCAGGATACGCATCTCCAGCGGGTTGAGCACGCAGGCGTCATAGCCATCCCTGCCATCTTCCATCAACTCTCCGGTCCCAAACAGGTGGCCTTCGTCTGCCGCCATGGTTTCGCCGGAAGCATCAAGAGCGGAAAAGCCCGCCGACAATCCCCAATCCAGGTTATCACGCAGATCGCCCGGGTTGGCCTCATTACGTTCACTCGGAACTATCCAGGTCAGGTTGCCTTCACGATGAGTCAGGATAAACGCGCCCTGCCAGGGGTCAAGCCGATCCAGGGTTGGAACAAACCGGCCCTGGCTGTCCAGGATATACAGGTAACGGTCAGCGTAATTAAGCTGCGCGGCATCATCAAAGCAGAGCAGTCCGGCTTGAGATTGGAAACACATGTCACTCCAGTTTACCGGGTAAGGGTAGGGATTGGCGATCATGTGCATCTGCACCATGTCCGATGTGGCAAGTTCAAGCGTGTAATCCACAGACTGATCAAGCGCGTTTCCATCTACCCAGAGTGTAGTCTGGATATCCATATTCTGCTGAACCAGGTATCCCAGCCCCGGCGCCATAACCGGCGGATCACCATGATCGCTGCCGTCACTCTCAACTTCATCGTAGCGCAGGTACAGACCGGTAGTGTTATCCCAACGCTCCAGTCGCCAGGTATCCTCGCCCGGGGTCGTATTGTCAAAATACTCCCCGAACAGGGTTTGAGGATCACCGGTTGTCGTTTCAACCGGAAGCCCGATGAAGGCGTACTGACCACGTGAAAGTACTATCGGAACCATCCCCAATTGGGCATCATCGGTATTGCCGTAGAAACCGGAATTCGCACGATCGCCATTCGGCGCCGGTTCGTCAGTGTAATCTTCAGCCGGATTTGCGAGGTCTATGGCCGGGGATCCGTGTAAAAGGGTGAAGTCGTTTTCCGGGTCTGTAAACAGGGGATCGTTCCATACATTCCCGGTACCACCCCATGCAGCGCCATCGGCACGTTCAACCAGGCTGTAGGATACGGTGACGCCCGCGGTTGTGACCGTTGTCGCCAACCCGTTGCTGGAATCCCCGTTGGCCCAGACAATGGAATTCTCCAGTGTCCAGGGACCGCCATCGAGAGTCTGGTAGAATATTGCCGCGCTGCCATCATCAAGATCAGCCGAGTTCCGGGTGATGGTGACAAAGGACAGAGCGGGATTGCAGTGAACAATGGAAAGAGCGCCGCCATCATCACGAGCTGAATTATCGTACAGCAAAACGTGGTCGATCAGCACTAGGTCTGATTCATAGACATACAAGCCGCCGCCGTGGCCTTCGAAATTCGGGATCTGCGGATGATCGGCGCGGTTATTCCGTATGATCAGGTTTCGCAGGTTGACATGGCTACACTGGAGCATGGAAATGCCCCCGCCCTGTATCGCGTTTCCGCCGGTGATGGTCAGATTTTCGAGGGTCCAGTTATCCGCGCCTACGCAGGTAAACACGTTGGTTGGACCATCGTCAGCGGTAAACACTGTCGCCTGTGGCCCTGCCCCGGAAATGATGACGTCGTCAATCATGGGCAAGGGCAGGATTTCCGTCTCAATGGTGTAGGTGCCAGCGCCAACATGGATTGTATTGGACACCGCAGGGGTGGTATCGGCAACGGACAACGCATAGGATAGTGAACGAAACGGGTTTTGCTCGCTACCGTTGGCGGGATCATCCTCGCCGGAAGTGGAAACGTAAAACTCTTCCCCGAGTGCAACGGTCGCACACAACAGACACAGTAGTACCAGCGGCAGGTAACGCATCATGGCCATTCCTCGTATGACTATCCACATAAAGTACGAGAAAACAGCGGTCACTCCAAGGAAGTCAACCCAATTGGGCAGAGTACCGGCTTTATTTATCAATCAACAGGTAAATCCCCACGCCGACAAGCAGCACCGGCCACCAGGTCAGCACACTGCTGATATCCGACCACATGATATACTCGAATACCACCAGGAAGAAGAAGAAGCCAAGCAGGATCATGACGATTCCGCTGATCAACTGACCTTTCCCCTTTTTCGGCGAGAACATGAACCCCAGCAGATTGGCAACCCCGATCGCCACAATCAGTAAAGGCCATGCGTCGGACAGCCCCCCGTGGAACCAGGGAGTTGCACGTTCGGCATATAACACCAGTCCGACCAGGATGAACAATGCGGAAGGAAATATTTCTGCGGCGACTTTGTGATCACGAATGGCGAAAATAAGCAGCAGCACACCGACTGCAATCAGAAGAAGGGGCCAGTGAAATTCAATCAGGTTCATCCGGTCAACAAGGAAAAACCCACCGATCAGGATCAACATGAGGGCCGCCGTTACGGGACGGCCGGAATCTTTCGTTTTCGCTTTAGTCGCCATCAAAAGCCTCGGTAGAGGAGTCAGAATCGTCTTGCTTGTTCTTTGCCGGTTTTACCAGCAGGAATATACCTATCAGGATCACTCCGACAGGCCATATCCAGGCCCAGATATCCGTGTTGAAAAAGTCGAGCTTGATCCCAAGGAAAGTCAAGCCAACCAGCAGGAGAAATGTCCCGGCCCACCTGCGCTGTTTCAGCTTACTCAAGGACAACGCCGGCGTTTCCTGGTGAAAACCGGGAGGGGCCGGAGGGACAATGATCCACATGACAAGATAGAGAACAATTGCGGTGAATTTGGATGCAATGAGAACAACCAACAACCCCATCCTGATCAGCAACGGATCCAAATTGGTATAGGCTGCCACTCCCCCGCAGACACCGGCAATCCATTTGTCAATGTGGCTGCGATATAACCGTCTGGGACCATCCGTTTCGGAAGTTGTCATCCCCCCCCCTCCCTCTTACCAGTTCTCCGGCATCAGAATCCAGGCGATAATATAGATCACGACAGTGGAGCCCCACCCCAGGATGGTCGCCACCGCAAATATGAGACGAATCACAACAGGGTCAATATCGAAGTACTCTCCAACCCCACCGCAAACCCCTGCTATCATCCGGTGTTCACGGCTGCGGAACAAACGCTTCACATTCTCTGGCATGCAGACCTCCGTTTGAGGGGAACCATGAGCTTCAATATATACCCTTCATTCCAGAGAAAAGATCCTCAAAAACATGAAATTCAAATTTTCTGGCAATGGCAAACGGCCGGCCCCGGGAAAGAATGAAAATCACAATTGATAACGGTGACTCAGCCCGAGGATTGTGATGGTTTTGATAACGAAAATTCTTGATTTTTTAACGTCAAACATACCAACTTGTACACTCGTATCATGGCAACAGATATACGATCATTTTCTGTCACAACAAATACTGGATACAGCGAACCAAACAAGGAAATCATTGTGGTCTTGGCTCAATTCAAACCTATAAAGCCTCTCCTGATTTTCTTTACGGTATGCCTGTTCCTGAATATTGCAATCGACGCTCTATACGATTTCTTTTCATATCGTGTCAATTCTATCAATGATATCGCAGTCGAATTGTCCACCGAGAGAATAAGACTGCAGGCCGAGTTAAGAAACAATTCCTCTAAAAGCGAAGCACAGGAACGAAAAATTGACGAACTATCTCAACAACACAAGGCATTGACAGATAGAATCCATCACCTTAAAGAAATCAAAAGCCAAATAAGTTTCGGTTCAATAAGTATTGACATTATCCTCCTAATTCTTATTGCGTTATGGACACACCGCAGCCATTATAACACATCGATATTGCTGCAAACACGTTTGAGTTTTGGGAGGCCCTGGGCTTCACTGGGATACTTCATTCCATTAGTCAACCTCATCATTCCCATCCTCATCATGCAAGATATCTGGTCCCGGCTTTTTCCCGAGTATAAGGGCAAGACGCGACTGGTTGTTACCCCAACCACCGTATACTTGTTGTTAGTATGCATACCAGTAGTCTTTTCAATAACAGGTGTATTCTTGAGTTTTATTCCGGACACATTTTTCCAGGGGTATTTCAAGGGTTTTTATTATACCAACACGATAACCTTCCACGTTATCGATAATCTGCAACCTCTGGCCAGATGTATGCTGGTTCTGCTTCTTTGGAAGCTAACAGGAAGAATAAACAAAATTTACAATAACCAGCGCTTGTCACAGGGGACAAGCACAGACCGGGAAGCCATTCCTGTGGGTTCACAATAACTGGCAGAGCGTTACCGTTTTCGATCCTATGAATCGAGTATCCCGGATGGCCCGACTCACAAGTGATGGAGTTACTGCTATAGTCACAGATGGATACTGTGGGGCTGTTTCGAACCATGATGTAGTTTCGAGCGAGTCGGGAATATGTCCATCTTCCAGTCTACAGTAATAAATCGCTACCGTTTATCGATCCGGTGAATCGAGCAAGGCGTGGTGGGTTCTTCGCCACGACGGAAGACTTCGGTGTAGGTCTTGGGGCAGTAGGGACCGGCCAGTTCGTCGGATTCTTCACAGATTTCCACGTTCACAACACCAACCGGTTTGGTGAACTTGGTGTGTTCCCATTCTTTCACTTCATAGGCATTGCGCATAAACATGGCCCAGATAGGCATGGCGGCGCGTGAACCGGTTTGTCCAGGACCAAGGCTGATGGCCGGATTGTCCAACCCGATCCACACCCCGGCCACCAGTTGCGGTGTAAACCCCATGAACCAGGCGTCGGTAAAATCGTTGGTTGTTCCGGTTTTCCCGGCCGCGGGAGCGTAAAACTTGTAGCGGTAACGTGCCCCGGCTCCCGTGCCACGGTTAATCGCATCTTGCAGCATATCAACCATGATATAAGCGGTTTCTTCACTTAATACCGTATGCCGTGAAGTCGCATAGGACGCCACAGTCCCCCCGGTCCGGTCTTCAATGCGCCAGATCGGACGAGGTGAAGGACGCATGCCGTAGGAAGCAAACACACAATAGGCGGTGACGATATCAATGGGAATCACGCCTGTCGCGCCAAGCGCCACAGCAGGATAAGGCGGCAGTTCTGTACGGATTCCCATATTGTGAGCGTATCGGACCACCTCACGTATGGGCACCAGGCGATCTTCTCCGGCGACCATACGGACAGTGACATTATTCTTCGATAAACGCAGCGCCTCACGCAGGCTCATATAGCCGCCACGGTCATTCACCGAATAATTTTCCGGACGCCATACGGTGCCGTCATCCATGGTAATCGGTTTTACCATGTTCAGCACTTTGTAGTTCGGAGGATAGCCGTTATCAATCGCTGTAGTATATACAAAGGGCTTGAACGTACTCCCGGGTTGACGCTGGGATTGAATCACCCGGTTGAACTTCGATTCTTCAAAATCGCGTCCACCCACCATTGCCAGGATGTCACCCGTTTGAGGATCCATGGCAACAAACGCCACCTGTACCGGGAAGCGACGGTTGATGATCTCCCAGGCCCAGGCCGAGTCTGCAATGGCCAGATTAACCAGTTTACGGACTGAATCGCTCAACGCTTTTTCCGTTAATTCCGGGGCGCTGTCGTTTAAGCTGTCCGTATAGGTCTTGGTAGCCCATTCCTTGTAGTCTTCTTCCCAACGATAGCGTTCGGCAAAATCCGCCTGGAGGGTTGTTAACTGGGTATCAATTACCGCTTCAGCAATTGCCTGAAGGGTAGAGTCGAGAGGAGTATATACCGTGAGCCCATCGCGATAATAATCGAGTCCTTCATCGGCTTTCAGTTCCTCGAGATGCCGACGTATCCATTCTGTGAAGTAGGGGGCAACACCGGCATCACTGATAAAAATATCTTCGGACAGACGCAGAGGAGTTCGCCGTGCTTCCTCATACTCGGCCTTGGAAAGCGCTCCATTCTCCAGCATGGCCTGCAGAACAGTATTCCTTCGACGCAGTGCGTCGGCCGGGTGATATACGGGTGAATAGTGTGTCGGAGCCTTCAGCATGCCCGCCAGCATCGCAGCTTGAGGCGCTGTAAGGTCATTGGCATCGACACCGAAAAATCGTTGTGACGCCGCCTGAACACCGTAAGCGCCATGACCGAAATACATTTCGGTCAAGTACATTTGCAGAATTTCGTCCTTGGCGTAGGTGCGTTCGATATTGACAGCGGTAATGATCTCGCGGATTTTTCTTCGGATCGTCCTGCGGCGATGCAGATACAGGTTTCGCGCCAATTGCTGGGTCAGGGTTGAAGCCCCCTGCCTCTTGGACATGGAAACCGTGTTGACAACAGCAGCGCGTGCGATCCCGAATACGTCCACACCCCAGTGATCATAAAACTTACGATCTTCGGTACTGATAATGGCATCGACCATTGCCTGGGATATTGAATCCAGGGGAACCGGTTGTCTGCGTTCGGTGAAGAACTCTTTCAATGTAGCGCCATTGCGGTCCAGCACTCGCGTAATCAGGCGCGGGTTGTAGGTTTCAAGCTGTTCAAGCCCGGGAAGGTCTTCCGAAAGAAGAGCAATGATGGTGAACACCAGCCCGATGCCAAGCAATCCGGTTACCAGGCCTAAGATGGCAACAAGCTTGAAGGACAGACGTCGTAGATTTTTCTTCGTCTTGGTGGCATCCTGCCTGTTTCTGTTCAGAAAGCCGATAGAGAGCCGGTTGGGATTCTTTTTCCGGTTCATTTCAATCGTCTCCCCTGCGGCAATCCACCTTCGATCACACTGTAGGCGTAATCGTCGTCAAAAGATCCGGGGTTATGATACCAGCCCTCAGGATAGTGAATATTGGCTGCGTTATGCGTATGACCGAACACCACCAGGTCAAAACCATTGGATAGAATACGGCGCGCTCGTTTTTCATATTGAGCAAGAATAGGACGGCGTTCTTCGATAGAGCGTTCTTTTTTCTTGTACCCTTTCCTGCTGGCCAGGTTGGCAATTTTCATTGCGAGGTCAGGGTGGATAATCGTTCCGAAAATCTGCTGCATCCAGCTTTTCCGAAAAACCCATTTCATCCTGCGGTAGCCAACATCTTTGGAGGCCATTCCGTCACCGTGATGGAAGAAAATACGTCGGCCATCAACCGTAGCAGCCCATTCGTCCAGATGCACAGTAAGGCCAACCTCTTTCTCCAGGAAGCCTGTGATGCGAAAATCGTGGTTCCCGGCAAAAAGGTGGACTTGTGCTCCCTGGTCAACGAGAGACCGTAACCGATGCAACAGGGGAAAGGCTCGCTTGGGAACGACATGAATCCATTCATACCAGAAATCGAAGATATCACCGAGTAGCACCCAAACGGCTGTATCCTGCTGGTGTTTATCCAGCAGTGCGTTAAACCGTTTCAGACGCAGTTCGGCGCCAGGGCGTCCATCAAGGGGTAGATGGGCGTCCGCAACGATTACCAGTTTCTGTTCTGGAGACGTGAAAATGTCGGTATTGTGTCGCACGCCAGAAAGTAGTGCCCCTGCAAGGAGGAGGCAAGACAGATTGTTCGGAATACGGGAAACCAGTTTGCGAAGCTGTGAGAGACACCTATATTTAGAGATGTTCAGGGCAATACCATCTCTATACTGACGTGTGCGAGGCTATCGATGAACAAGATGGGAACTACTTCATTCCGGATTTTCGCCGCTTGTACGTTTTCTCTCCTCCTGATCCTGGTTGCGGGAACACTTGTGTTTGCTGATGTCATTGTTCGTCCACTTCCTTCGGAAAATGATAATACCGGCTCCATGGAATTGGATGAATTGATTTACAGCGAGGACTTTGAATCGGCGGATCATGGCTGGACTCTTCTTGACGGTTATGATATGGTAACTAACCGGTGGAGGATTTCAAGCTTTGCGGGAGATCAAGGCCACAGCAACAGTTGGAGATGTTCAACCACAAGTCCGGCATTTCCGGATAATGGTGGGTATGAGGGACAATGGTACCAGATATTGCGTACGCCACCGATAGATTTACGTGAAAGATCGGATATTCAGTTATCGTTTGATTTCCTGTTGCGAGCATGTACTTCCAACACGGGAGATGGCGCTTTTATCATGCTTCGCTCGGAATTGCGTGACCGTCTGGAAGTGATTACCAATATTGATGGAACCCCGTACAACACGGATTCACTGGGTGGTGCAAATTATGCTTTTGATTTATATCGCGACAGCATGGGTAATATTCCCGGATGGACTGGCTCGCCGGAATTAAGTAGCTGGAATCACTGCATCGCTAACTGGACAGAATTATCCGTTCCAGACGCCGAATTTCTGTTTGTTTTCTGTTCCGATTATTGGGACGACACACGAGATGAATTCAGTTGGACTGGTTTTCAACTGGACAGCATCCTGGTTGTTGCTTCGTCAGACACCTTGTACATAGGTGATCCTGACAGTGACAACAGTGGCCCTGTATTTTACGAGCACGGCTATCCCAGCACAGAACACTCGTTTGCCAGAGCGCTGGTGGAAGGCGCACATTCCGGTGATTATGCGCTTCACATGGACACCTTTGCCCAGCGAGTCATGCATGTCTGGGAATCCCCCTGGATAACCCTGCCCCACATCTGGCCGGATCAATCCATTCGGTTTGATGCCTGGTTCAGGGGAGAATTTGAGTGGGCGGAAGAGGCGCGTGACCAGTTCAGCTTTGATCTCTGGGTAATGCCAAGTGATCTTGAACTCTGGTATCCCGCAACCAGCCCGTATGGTGAAGACACTGTCGCCATTTGCACCGGTGAACCGGGCGAAGAGTGGATAAAACACAGCGATGGGTGGGATGTTGCCTGGGATGGCACACCGTACGCGGGGCGCCAGGTGAAAGTAAGACTGGTTACACGTTTGCCGAATGTTGCCCCCATATCCTTCGGCTATTTCGATGTCGATGATTTCACGGTCGAATTGTTGAACGCGGAAAATGACGTAGCTGTTACCGGGCTTCAGGTTCCTTTTCCCACAACCCGGGGATTGGTAATTAACACAAGAGCTGATATAGCCAATATCGGCAGCACAGACATGGATAACATCAACGCATTTCTACAGTTTGGCTCAAGCATTTATCAGTTTCTGGAAGAACCGCCCTATTCGCTGGTCGTTGATGAAACTCTATCCCTTTCCCATCAAATGTATCCGCCAGAATCGGGCGAGCTTACTGTTTCAACATGGATCACGTGTGACGATGACCAGGTTGCCTCCAACGATAGCCTGACCATCACAGTGGATGTGCTTGATGGCGGAGATATTGAGCTGGGGCATGATGAACGCCGTCCCCTGAATATCGCCTATTTTTCCCGGGACGAAGATACAAACAACGGCCCCATGGTTCATCTTCTCAATGAGGATGATTACGAAACATATTGGTCAGACGGTTTTGATCCCAACCTGGACTCCGTAAAAGTCATGTGTTATAAGCCTCCCCTTGAGGAGTGGCCCGAAGAAATTCAGCTTGTCGCACATGGTTTCACGGGCAATTTGGGGCAGTTCTCGGAGATGTTTGCTGACACAACTACTATCAATTGGATTGAGGGAATGGGTTCTCTCTTCTGGTGTTCCTGGCTGATAAATGACGGAGAGTCACTGCCGTTGCAATACAGCAGTTTCTACGTTTGGCTTGAATTGCTTACACCCCTGTACGATGGAAGCGATATACTGGTGCCATACATCGTATGCGATCCCGGTGATAATGACGACAGGTATTATAATTACGATGGTGAGGAAGCTGTTGCTGCCAACTATGATTATTTCATTCGCGGGCGTGGCCATACCACAGTATCTGTTGAGGACGGCACAAGCTCCGTTAATCCTGAAACCATTTCACTGGCATCCCCCTGGCCGAATCCGTTTAACTCCACGACCACGCTGAAAGTAGCTCTTCCTGCCCGGACGGCGGCGCGTGTGGAAGTTTTCGATGTACTCGGCAGGAAGGTGGCTTTGCTGATGGATGGCGTCATGGAGGCGGGTGTGCATACCGTTACCTGGCAGGCGGATCACCTGTCTACCGGGGTTTATTTTGCCCGGTTGACCACCGGGGATGGAACAACACACTTGCAGAAGCTGTTGTTGGTGAAGTAAACTGGACGTTCGATTTTGTCCGGTCATTTTGCTAGAACACAACGCATATGCGATCACATAAAAAACACGCTTCTTCTCCCTCCACTCGCCCGAGACGTGGAGACGCTGTACGTCGCTACAAGCGAGCCGACCGAAAAAAACAGGTGGTCGTGGCAGGCCTTGTCGCCCTGTTCTTCCTTGTGGCTGTAGCGGGCATCTCGATCTGGAGTCTTTCCCCGGAACCAGACCCGGTTCGGAAATTGTATGTTCTGAACGAAGGGGTGGATTCACTTGGCGTTCCCAAAAGAACATTCTATATCGTCACCTATCCTACCTCGTCAGGATTCGAACGGATCAAACGTCTGCTGGGAAATACACCGGAGCCTCCTGCGGATCTTCCGCCTGAACTGGCAGAACTGGATTCGTTGAAGCCGTTGTCAGACCCGGAAATCCTGCAATTCATATCGGAAATTACCAAAAAAAACATGGCCGATATTGCTCTGCAGCGAAAGGGTATAAATCGGGAGCCTGTCCATCAGAAGCTGTCACTGCCGGATGTACAAATGATCGAGTTGGAAGAATTCAAACGGATTGTATTTACACCGGTACCCTTCCAGATCGAGACAGGCCCGGAAAACGACCAGGCAGAAACGGTTCAACCGGAAAAAAAATCCGAGCGTAAGAGCCAGGACGAGATTATGAGTGTTATCGGGGCGGCAAAACCCAAATTGAACCTTTGTTACCAGGCTCATAAAAGTGAAAACCCACAGTTGCGCGGAAAAATGCAGATTGAATTGCTGATAAGCCCTTCAGGTCACATTCAAAACATCAGCACCACCAATTCTCAGTGGTCTGCTCCCCTTACCGGTGAAGAGATAGAGCGTTGTGTTCGTCAACGTCTGAGTCGTATTCAGTTTCCTCCACAGCAACAGGAACAAAGGGCCAAATTTTCCCTGACATTCATGTAGCTAACTTTGCCGGATATAGATCGTAGTTCTAAAAACTGATTTTACCTTCAAGACTAACAAAAAATTCTGCGGAGTACCTTGGCCCGAATATTTCACCAATGGCAATTTCAATGTGATACTTGATGGAACGGCCAGTACAAGAACCACGGCAGTGGTTCTCTGTATTAGCCCACCGTCCAGCGCCGTCTGTTTGGCGCTCACGGTGGGAATAGGATGTACGCTACTTGCCAACCCCGGCTGCGGGTTGCCTGAATATTACCACTGTATACTTGTGATAATTATCAGGTTACTCCTTCCGGAGTAAATATGTTGTGCGCATTATCTCCCAGGGTAGCCGCCAAACTGACGGCGGCAATCCTGGGTTTTGAATGCCAATCTATTCTACTCCGAAGGAGTTGGATAAAGTTCAAAATGAACGGTGTTGCTTCATGGATGGTTTTATGAGTCGATACGGGCATTTGCTGCATTATTTCAGCCTTTATGCAACCCCTTCAGGGTTGGAATAGTGGTTGTGGTTTTACCCCGGGTGCGTGCCAAGCGGAGGTGGCAGATGGAGTTGCCGGGCAGGGTTGCCAGTCGGAGTTGCCAAGCAGGAGTAGCCAAGGGGAGTGCGTGATTGCCAAGCAAAGTCACCAGGCAGTTCGTAAATTGTTAGAAGCACTCGCTTAAAAACGTCTTCAGCTATTGCGTTGCAATGTTCTGAGTGCCTAGTATATGTAGTTGGGTTGTAACGCAATCTTGTACTCAATGGCCATCAGGTCATTGCCATAGAGGTATTGGGATACACTCGCTACCGGTGTGGGAACCTTAATCTCGTGCTATGGTGGCGTTTTGGTGGTTAGTGTTGAGAGAAAAAGATTGCCTGTTGATCCGTAAAACTTTAAGGAGGATGGGAATGCGTAAAACGGTTCTAATTTTGGTGATGGCGTTGCTTGCTTCTGCGGCGTTCGCTGGCACGTACTCACGTGCCATCCCCATGGAGAACTGGCGCGTGCAGAGTCTGGTTACCACCTCGGAATTAGATGAGGACACCACTTGGTGGACCGATGATTTCGAGGGCGGCATGGATGCATGGGATCCCCGTGATCTTACTGCTTCGCCAAGCATGTGGCATGTAAACAGTTTTAACGCCTATGACGGCAACTCCTGGTGGTGTGCCGATCCCGAACTGGAAGGCTACAACGACCACTGGCTGATGTATCTTGAAAGCCCGGAACTGGATCTGACCAATGCGTCCGATGATCTGGCTCTCGATTTTATGATGTACCTGGATTGCGAAGGTTCTGCCGGCGCAGATGATCCCTACGATGGTTGGGATGGCGCCAACGTGTGGTACTCCACCGACGGTGAAACCTGGAACGTCATGGAAGACCCATCTGTACCTTACGGTTCCGAAAGCCTCTATGGGTTCGGCAGCGAGTTCGGTATGGGTGCGGGAATCCCCGGTTGGGATGGCGACCTGGCGACAGAATGGATGGCTGTCAGCTTCGACCTGGGCGACTTCGCTGGTGAAAGCAGTTTCCAGATTCGTTTTGCTTTCTGCGCCGACCCGGGTGAATCCACCCCGGATGGCGGCTATTTGAGCTGGTTCCTTGATGACATCCTTCTTTCCGATGGTGGCACAACGTACCTGGAAAATGATGCCGATGGCACAGCTACCCCAAGTGATCTTGTCGGTCTGGATCAGGGTGGCAATGGTGACTTCTGGGAACTGCAGACAACCTCGTACCACAGCGAATCCCATGCCTGGCATTGCCCGGTTGAACCGGAAATCCTGGATGCTCTGGTTTCCCCGGAAATTGAGATTCCAAGCCAGGAAGAATGGCCGGCCACCTTTATGACCTATTGGGTCTGGTGCAACATGCTGGACGACGATGGCAGTGGCGACAACTCCCTCGAAGACTACTACATGATTGAAATCACCGACGATGGTGGTGTCTCCTGGGTGCAGGTAGTTTATGATTATGGTTACGACAACGGCAGCGGCGATTCGGAAGCCGGTTGGGTGCTGCGTACCAACGGTCTCATCAGTGGTGGTACACAGACAGAAGATATCGATCTGACCCCGTGGGCGGGCGAAACTGTCCAACTGCGTTTCAAAGCACGTACCGATGACAATGATGATGGCGGCGCCGGTGAAGGCCTGTACATCGACGATGTCATGATTCATTCCACAACCGGTCTGGAATATGATATCGCGGTTCTGCCGCTGGATATCCCCTTCCCGACCTCTGTCGGCTACCCGACAAGCGCTCGTGCGACTTACGCCAACCTGGGCAACAACGAACAAACCTTCAGCGCGTTCTGGAACTTCAATGGCGTGCCGCAGGTCTTTGGAACAGAATTGACCCTGGCGCCGGACGAAACCGTTACCCTGTTCATGGATCCGGATCCGAACGACGGTCTGGATGCGTGGGTGCCCACGACCTCAGGCGCCAACACTTTCTTCGCACGTCACCTGGCCAGCCCGGATGAAAATGCGTCCAACAACACCACAGAGACCATCGAAGTGGATGTTATGCCGGAAGGTCAGTACGAACTCGGTTACAACAACCGTATCGTCGATTATACGACCAGCCGTTTCGAGCAGGGTCAGGGTCCGTTGATGTATTACGAACTGCCGAAAGACCTGGCCAACTTTGATGTCGACTCGATTCGCTGCCTGTGGAATGGTGACTTCCAGGAAAACGAAATCGATTCCGTTGAAATCACGGTCCATTTCTA
This sequence comes from bacterium, assembly GCA_963669175.1. Lineage (GTDB taxonomy): Bacteria > Electryoneota > Electryoneia > Electryoneales > Electryoneaceae. The sequence goes on along the minus strand of OY769902.1, from coordinate 924,755 downwards.
TTCCGATGATTCCAACCCCGGGATCGAACCTGGCACAGAGCTCTATTCCCAGAACTTCTGGATCAACCAGTATCTGATTTACAGTAACACCTGTGTATTGAACTTCAGCACGGTTGACGCTTTGCGTGACCTCGGTGATTTCTGGGTCTGGATGGAGTTGATAGACGAAAGCGCCTTCCCGCACCCGTTGTGGAGCGGCCCGGAATGGGGCGAAGGCCATTGCTTTGAATTCGATGGCGAAACGGTTACGGCTGCTGACGCGGACTGGTTTATCCATGTCGTCGGCTGGGCAGATTACGTAGAAGGCGTGGTTGACCTGGGCGATGACGCTCTGCCGTCAGCATTCAGCCTGAGCGAAGCCTATCCGAACCCGTTCAACCCGAGCACCAACCTGCGTTTCGAGGTGCCGATGAGCAGCGACCTGACCATCGCGGTATATAACCTGATGGGCCAGGAAGTCGCCAAGCTCGCCAGCGGTCGTTATGCTGCGGGTTCCTACAACGTGACCTGGCAGGCTGAAAACATGGCCAGCGGCATGTACTTCATCCGCATGAACGCCAATGGCTTCAATTCCGTCAGGAAAGTCATGCTGCTCAAGTAAGTTGGAAAGTTTGAAAGTTATTTGATTTCAACTTTCACCTTTGAACATTCAGCCCCCATTCCGGCAGATTCCGGAGTGGGGGTTTTTCTTGTCGTTGGAACAGGACACCTGAACAGATCGGTACGCAAGCGTCCCGATTACCATACAACATGGTTCGTATGATTACACTCTTCCTCTCCACAGCAACAACTACGTGATCAGATTTGGCAGAAAATCGGGACTGCTACTCTTTTCTGCAAGAGATGTTACCCGAACACAAGGTCAATGCCTGGTTATGTAGATAAAATACCTGTATTTAAACAATAAAATTGCAGAAAAGGTAGCTGTCCCAGGATTTTCCTTTGGATATCGAACAAAAGCAGGCGAAAAATTCGGCACAGTTGCCTTTTCAGGCTGCTCACAAGAATTTGTGCATATTATCGACGAGCACGTTTCGTCAGGTCTTAACGTGATGCCCTTTTCTTGTTCTTCTCCGCAATTTCAGACACCTGTCCGACTTCACAGCTGCTATTTCGCATGATAGATCGTCATCAAGCATCATGTTGTGACCTGACGACAGCGAGAGTGCTGATACCGGTGGCAGGTCACAACGCGACAATAACAGGACGAGAGGTGGTTTCAGTATCATGTGCATTCAGAAATACATTGCGAAAGCCGAAAACGGAATGTCGCGTCAAGACCTGCCACAACTTTGCCCGGATGTACAAATTCTTGTGAGGAACCCCTTTTCATCAACCCTGATTCGGTTATCATGTATTTGGGAAAATGCAAAGGTAACAGCCCCATTTTTCGCCGCTCCTATCATCCTGGAAACACTGTCGTTTAGCCTTGTCCGGGATATACTCCATGTGATTTTCGCTATTATTGGCTCTTCAAATGGCAGGTTTCACTGGCTCCTGATTTTGATAAATTTGTGACTCTTTCTTTTTCATTCCCTGGGTAGAACGGCCAATGGAGTAGATCCCTCCCATTTGCTTGCAGTCTCTCCGTGTGCGGGCTACATTTGAGCGACTTGTTCTTTACTAACTGTCTGAAGTGCCATTTGGCTTAATCGGGAATCCCGTGAAATACGGGAGCGGCCCCCGCCACGGTATGCGGCGACGAGTCCGGCAACCTGCCACTGGGAAGAGTAGATCGCGAAGACAGCGGTCGGCTTCCTGGGAAGGCGCCGGAGGAGAGTGACCCGCGAGCCCGGAGACCGGCTTCAGCACAACCCGGACCACCCGGGAGGGGTGGCATGATGGGGTGAAGCGTCTACGTTTCTGCCAAGTCAGCTTCTTTTCGTCAAGTACTCTCCCTTTCGGTGGTTCGACCAACCGGGAGGGTTTTTTCATGCAGCGCCTGTTTGCCAGTTTTGTGCTGGCCCTGATTGTCGTGTCCTTTTCCAGCGCAACCGTACTCGATGAAGCGGGTGTATTCGCTGTAACGGGCTATTCCAACCCGTCGCTTTCCTACGTGACAACCAATGGGGATATAACCCTGATCGATGCGCTTGGGTCTGTTGCCAATTCTGTCCGTGTTTTCGAAGATACTGTTTACGTCGTCCACTCCGGTGATTATACCACTGGTGAAGGCGCCGAAGTCTGGTACACCACACTGGAAAACATCGAAGCCGCAATTGCGGGGAATACCAGCCCTGACTGGACAATCATCGAATTGCCCGCCTGGTCCAATCCCTGGGATGTACTGGTGTTGGAGGGCTATGCTTTTGTTACCCTGACCTCATCCGGCAGCCTGTTCAAAATCGACTTGTCCACGGGCGAAGCGGTAGATACCCTGACCGGCCTGAACGCGCCGGAAGGCATGTCCACAGACGGCACGCTAATCTGCGTGGCGGAATCCGGGTGGGGATCAGGCGCACAGGCAGTGCTGGTCAATCCGGAGACAATGATGGTTGATACAATTGTCCTGACCGGCGACAATCCCCAATGGTCCGTGGTAGATACAACTGGCGTCTTTACCATCCTGTGCAGCGGACGTAGCTGGGGCGATGAACCGGTTGGCGGAAGTGTATATCGCTATGACCCGGAAGATGGTGACAGCACGTCATTTACTGTAGCAGGCAATCCGGGCCAGATTGCACTCGTATACCCGGAATGTTGCCAGGGGCCGAAACTGGTGCTGGGTGATGAATACGCCTATACCACGCCGAACATTTCCGCATATGACGCGGTTATGTTTGTTGAAGATACCGAGGTTCCCGATACACTGGTCGGCGGTAATGCGTTGGCCACCGGGCTGAACGGGATATTCATCGGTAATGCAAACTATGCCGGTGATAGCTGGATTAAATGGTGCAGCTATGACTGGTCGGAAGTGACCCTGCTGGGCACTTTTACCGGGGAAGTGGTTTCGCTTGGTTTCTTCGAAGGTTTCGGCGGTTCGGATGTTGCGGAATCGTCCAAAGAATTACCATCAACAATCACCCTTGAGCCGGCCTGGCCGAATCCCTTCAACTCAACAACTCGACTTTCCTTTACCCTGTCCCGTGCCGCTGATGTACGGATCGATCTGTATTCGGTGGAGGGGCGTCTCGTTCGGACATTGGCAAATGGCACCTATACAGCAGGCACGTCCACGATTGCCATACAAGCAGAGGATCTCGCCAGCGGAACCTGGTTCGCCGTGTTGACCAGCGAAGGACGCACGTTGACCCAGAAACTGGTACTGGTGCGTTAATGCGGAGGACTATCCTGACGATAACGGCCCTGTACTGGGGTTTGCTTTTGATGGCTTCACAGGCCGGGGCGGTGGATCCCTGGCCAGATGAGGTGATCAGTGTGACCTATGGAGTTGGGGCCGGTTTCGGGCAGGAGTCTTTCCCGGACAACATTCTCGGCCCACCGGACCCGGTAGCCACGCCGTCCGTGCCGTCATCTTCGCCGGTAGAACTGCTGACTCTCGGTACAAGCGGTGTCATCATTCTGGCATTTCGGGATGGTGGAATTGTCGATGGCGCCGGACCTGATTTTACCGTGTTCGAAAACCCCTTCTACTATGGAATGGATAGCCTGGTGTATCGTGAAACAGCGATTGTGGCAGTTAGTGAAGATGGGGTAACGTGGTATGAATTCCCGTATGATCCGGACACGTTCGCTGGACTGGCCGGGGTAACGCCAGTAGATGGTTCCGCAGATCCATTGGACCCCACTTTCAGTGGTGGCGACGCTTTTGACCTGGCAGATGTCGGGCTCGCGCATGCGGCGTATGTTCGTATCACCGATTCCGGTGATTTCGTGCCCGATTCCGGCCCCAGCTTCGACCTGGATGCGGTTGCTGTTCTTCATGGTGAGTCAGGGAATGGGATAAACGATTCTGAAAACAGTCTTCCGGATGCACTCACGATCACTGCCTGGCCGAACCCGTTTAACAGTGTGGTGCGTTTTAAGTGGAGTGGCGGTGTGTATGGAAATACGCCGGTACGCGTGTTCGATACTCTGGGACGGGAAATTTATCATGAAGCCGCTTTCGGGGTGAATACCTGGGTGTGGCAACCTGCATCCACAACCAGTGCGGGCGTGTATTGGGTACAGGTGGGAAATGGAATACAGACTCAGATGACACGGGTGGTTTTGGTGAGATAAACAAGGACTTGGCTCTTTGATTCATATACTGTAAACCCCGTTTGACAAGCCAATGGGGCAATCGGGGAAGTTCATTGTATAGCGTTCTGATGCAAAGAAAATTCACCACCTGCAGAAAGTATAGCGTGTGAAAAGTGTGTGCCGACATAGCGCCTTGTTCTTGATCCTGCTGCTGGCCGGTGTGGCCGTGGCGGGTGAACACGGGGAAGGTGCGGCCTCACCGGACATCACGCTTTCCGTATCCCAATCCCCCGCCCTGCTTGAAGGCCAGGTGCTGGATGATGAGACCGGCTTGCCGTTGGTCGGCGCTCATATTCGCTTGACTGAATTGGGGTTGCTGGTAGTAGCAGATAAAAACGGTCGCTTCTCCTTCGTTTCGCTTGCTGCGGGTGACTGGACGCTGACTGTGACACACGTTGGCTATCACCAGCAACTGGTTCCGGTTCGGATTCGTGAAGGCATGTCCAGTTGGAAAACATTACGGTTGTTGCCTGAAACTATAGAAATGACGCCGATTCAGGTGCGCGGACAAAGAACAACCCCGTCGCTTGAACCGAACATGATTGACCGTACACGTATCGAGCAGGCCAATTGGGAAGATGTCGGCGAAGCGGTCTCCACCCTGCCCGGCGTGAACTTGCTGGGAAGTGGTGGTCTCGGCAGCGCCAAACGGATTACCTATCGTGGGTGCCGTCCCGAACAGGTACTGGTTGAAGTTGACGGTGTTTTCCTGAACGACGGTTCCGGGAACGCGGTTGATCTGGCAACGATCCCACTGGCAAATGTCCACAAGATTGAAATCGAACCGCGTTCGGATCATGGCAATGCACAGGGCGGTGTGCTGCACATCCTGACCCAGCAGGGAAGCCCGTTTGCGAATAACGGACGTGGCTATCTGGAATTGGAGCAGTATGGCGGCATTCGTGGCGGCTGGTCCATCGAACGCAACGGCGCTACTTCACGCTGGTACACCGCAGGACAGCTTTCCAATGCCGATGGAAAATTCGAATACGAAGATAACAGCGCGTCGTTTAAGCGCAACAACAACGAAATGAAACGTGTCAACTTGTCGTTTGGCAACGAATACACGTTCGTGAATAATTGGAAAAGCCGTCTGGACGTTTCAGCGGGCGGATATCAGGCTGGCAGCCCCGCACCTTTATACCAGCCCCCAACACCGGACGCGGAACATTCCCAGTTACATACACGAAGCAGCCTGAAAATAAGCCGTCCGGTCAGCAACAGCGAGCTGGTCTTTATTGGGTATGTCACCAGCAACGCACGGGAATTTGAGAATCCCGCGAGACAGGTGAATCCTTACACGCAGGAAACCATGTTTTATACCCCGGTTCACCTGGAAGAGCTGTCAATAGTCTATGGCGGTTCGGTGTCCCTGGATGCCGCCAGCCCGGGAGTCCGAGGACAGAGCGCAGGCTTTTCCATTGGCGGCTCCTATGAATCTTTCGACAGCCAGGATCGAGCGCAATCAGGAGGCGTTGAACAGCGCCTGCTGGGAACGGTGTATCGCAGCAACGGGCATGCAACCGCACAGTTTCGGGGAGCGCTGCCGTTGTTCGGCTATCCCCTGGAAACACGTGTCAACGCTGGTGTGGCGGGATATCGCGATCTGGTAACCAACAGCGTCGAAAAGGAAACACAGCTATTTATCGGCAATTGCACCTTTACCTGGAAACAAGCCGTGCAGGACGGATGGAGTTGGGGGCTACATATCGGCGGAAGCAACAGCTTCACCCCACCACCTTTTTCCGCATCTTTCCTGAGCGAATCCATCTTTGCCCTGGGCAACCCGGAGCTGGAGCCGGAAAAAGCGCAGGAAGTCAGCGGCGGGGTGTCGTTGGGACGTTCCGACATGTTTTCCACACTAGATATTTCGCTGACAGGATTTTACCGTTCAACCCGTGACCTGATCACCTGGCGACAGAACTATCGTGGTCAGTATTACCCGGCCAATGTGGGTAAAGCGCTGACACAGGGGCTTGAAACAGCTTTCGGGCTATCCCTGTTCCAGGACCGGGTTACCTGGCGTAACGCTTTTACCTGGCAGCACGTACGCAACAATAATCCGAACTCACCCTATTACGAAAACCATATCCCGTTCCAACCGGACTGGTATGGTTCCTCGCAGCTTTCACTAGCGTGGCGGCAGTGGTTTGCCCGTACCGAGTGGCGATTCTCCGCACGCCGTTACTCCACCGAAAGTAACCTCGATTACCTGTCGCTGGCCGGTGGCGGGCTTGAACCATACGGAGTAATTGATATCGCTGTCGGGGGAGATGTATCGCGTGAACAGGCGCGTGTTACCCTGGAGCTGGGTGTGGACAACGTGACCAACACACAGTATGAACTCCTGGACCGCATGCCCATGCCCGGGCGAATCTGGCGAATATCACTCGACACATCCTGGAGGAGCCGGAATTGAAAAAGTACACGTTAATCTGCCTGTTACTTGCCGGATTGATTTTGGCTACAGGTTGCGATGATAAGGCTGATGATCCTGTAGCGAATGTGGATAACACCCGTTACCTGGCGATCATCGGGTTCAGTACCCTGCGCCTGTTTGATTTGACCACAAACGAATTGATCGAGGAACCGTTGGGGCTGGGGAACGCTCCGAACTGGGCGATCCCGGATGGGAACCGTATGTACGTCATCAACAGCCTGTCCAACGATATCAACGTGTTCGAAGCTTCAGACGGCGTTATATCCCTCGCGGGTTCCTTTGATATCGGGCTGGGATCGAACAACAATCCCTATTGCGGCGTTTTAACCTCGGATGGCGATTTGCTGGTCACCAACCTGATGCGCAATTCGGTGAGCGTTGTGGATCTGGTGAACGCGACTATCACCGATGTCTGGGCAACGGGTGTCGCGCCGGAAGGTGTTTTGGTCACATCCGATATGGCTTTTGTGTTGAACACCGGGTTCGATTTTAACAACCTGCGTCACAATCGAGGATCTATCTGGGCGTTTGATCTTGAGACCGGCACACGTCGTTTCACTGTGGAAACTGGGATGAACAGCCAGTTTGGTACGTTGGACAGCCAGGGACGCCTGCATGTGGTCTGCACCGGCAACTATGACAACGTAACCGGGGAAGTGCGTGTTTATCAGCTTGATCCGTTTGATGAGGTGGACGCCATCGAATTTAATGCGTACCCCGGCCGTATCGCTCGTGGTACGGATGGGACCATGTACCTTGCAGCCGGTGGGTTTGAACTGGATGGCGATCAGCACGGCCTGGTGCTGACCTACGATGAGAACACACTTGGCGCCCTTGATTCCATTGCCACTGGGACGGGGGCGTTGGATGTGGCGGTTGATCCGGAAACGGGACGGCTGTATGTAGCCTGCAAAGATGCGGTGCAGCTTGATGTTGTCGAAGATGACGCGGTGATACGTTCGATCAACCTCGATGATCCTCCGCAGGCGTTGGCGGTATGGAGTTTTGAGTGAAAAAAGCAAGCAGTGAAAAAAGTGAAAAAGGAGGGTTCTGAATCGGGAAAGTTAGTCTGTAGCCCACTCATGCGTGACCCGGCAGAATTGATACATCGAGGCATGCCTAAACACTCACAGCAAGAATCATCGAAAATTCGAACCAGGATAATCCCCGAAGCGCTCCAAGCATTATTTCACTGTCAGCGCCGAATAGAATATTCTGAAAGCGATGTAAAGCAGGCAGGATCAGTTGCGATTCGGGCCACCCGTTGTCAATTCCTAAATCCTCATTTCTAATTCCTAATTAACAACAAGTTGTATTTTCAGCGAACTTTTTTCCTGCGCTTTCCGAAAAGCGGTTTCCGCTTCCTGCAAGGGATACGTAGCCGAGACCATGTCGTCCACGTTGATTTTGCCGTGTTCCAGCAGTGCCACCGCTTTACATATATCCCCGCAACGCGATCCGATCAGCTTGATTTCATCGACTACGATACGCGCCAGGTCAAGCTCAACCCCATGCGGCAGAGTCGTATTCAGCACCAGCACTCCTTCCGGTGCAGTCGCGGTAAGGGCATCCTGTACGCCAGAAGCGGACCCGGTCGCTTCGATGACGGCCGGGTAACGTGTTTCCGGGGTAATGGTTGCCTTATCACGCAGGAACGCGCCGGATTGTTGCGCCAGCTTGATTTTGTCTGCGTGTTTCCCCATCAGGTGTACTTCCAGCCCGGCGGCGTCCAGCACACGAATCACCAGTTGCGCCACACGTCCGTCGCCAACCACCAGCACAGGATTGTATTTCTTCGGCAGAACCTCCACCGCTTCAAGCGCAGAAGCCAACGGCTCCGCCATTGCCCCGGCCAGATCATCTACCGAATCCGGGAGTTCAACCAGTATTTCCGGCGGCAGAGAAGCATATTCCGCCATCACACCGTCATAGTTACGGATTCCCAAGGCTCGGCGACGGGGATGATGTTTCACCGACGCCCAATCAAAGGAAGAATCGGCGTCAGCAGGGGGGAGATTGATGGAAGATGTAACACGTTTGCCGATCCAGGAAGGATCATCCGCTTCGATCACGGTACCTGCGAATTCGTGCCCTACAATGCCCTGAAAATCGGTATATCCTTCAAACATTTTCAGGTCGGTTCCACAAATGCCGATACGTTGGATTTTGACCAGGCAGTCACCAGGGTGACGTGGAGGCAGAGCGGTCCTCACGGCTTTCATGCCGCTATCAACCCGCACCGCCCACATGGAGTCGGGTAGGTTCAATCGAAACGCTCCGGTAGTTTCCCCACCAGCATAGCGATATTATCCGCCAACTGGCGCATAATCTCCCCGTTTACCCGTCCGGTGCGTTTCATCATCAAATCAGGGGATAAAGTTCGGATCTGTGTCCAAGCCGCAATGGCAGGTTTCGGCAGCCCGGTGTCCTGAGGATCGAGCACCACATCGTACTCGGTAAGTTCGTCGTCAGCCGGAACACGATTGGAAAGGGGAACAATCACAGCCGTATCCAACGCGCCCGACTGGTTCATCTCGTCAATCTGGACGATCACGCAGGGCATGATTTTACGAAGCCCGCTACCGTCCATGCGGCCCATCTTGACAAACCAGATGTCGCCGCGACGGAGGTTCTCAACCCGCAGAGACTCCGTCTGAACTGCTGACGCTCCATTCATGTTCAACTCCCCGCAAGACATCCTGGCTACGCTTTGCCCACTTGACCATCCCTTGCGCCGCATGCTTTTGCAGTTCGGCCTGCAATGCATCCCGGACCAACTGGCTCACATTCGGCCGACCTGATCCGTCCGGAGGAGCAATCTTCTTGACTTCCTCCATCATGCGTTCAGGCAAGCGGACTTCCAAACGTACTGTCTTCGCCTCTGTCATGATCGCCTCGCTGGTTTCCCAACCGTTCCGACCCTCCCAGCACCTCCCAAGGCCTGGTTCTCATCGAAAACCCCAACATCCCGGAGCTTTCTTACGGATAGAGTATACGGAACAAAAACCGGAAAAACGTGAAATGCAAGCGAGAGCCTCCGAGAGGTCGCCTCAGAGACAAAGATTAGGCTCATCCCTTCAAAAAGAGGCTGAAGAGAGTGTGTTATCCCTTTATATAGTTGGTGTTTAACTCAAACCCGGGAGGCGCACATCTCGTTTAACGGGCAACGATCACAATGGGTTACGCGTGCGGTACAAATATCCTTGCCCAGGTTGACGATCAGGCCGTGCAGATGGTTAAAAAGCATGGTATCGCGTGGAAGAGAGGTGTGAACATCCTCTTGAACGTCACAATAAGAAGGCAATATGGAAGTTCCATTTACCCGTGCAAGCATACGCTGAGTATATTTATCCACAACAAAAACAGGCAACCCCAGCGAGTAGCATGAGACACTGTCAGCCGTCTCAGGCCCGACTCCCCAGACTTGTAGCAGAGAATCACGCATACTTTGTACGGATAAAAAGTCCGGGTTCCCTGTCCCACTTAACAGTTTCAGGCGTTGCTTGAAGGATTCCGAAAGCCACAGTTCAGCTAAAGCGTGAAGTTTCTTCGCTTTCTGGTTGAAATAGCCTGCACTCCGGATAATCGGCGCCAGTTCTGCTCGAGCTGTGCCAAGGATAGCGGGAGGAGTAGTCAGCTTACGTGACCGCAGTTCAACCAGCGCTTTCTCCACATTGGTCCAGGTGGTATTCTGAGTCAGGACAGCTCCCACAGCCACTTCCCAGGCGTCTTGACCCGGCCACCAGTAGGGATCACCCCAGTAATCCCAGAGATGTTGGAAGAGTTGGCCCCAGAAGTTCTCCGGTACAGGAGGGAACTGCTGCGGGTTTAAACCGGGCGACAGGTAGCGTGGTCGCTCAAGGCTGCTCATCAGTATCCAGTGATTGAAGGTGTTTCTGGGCGCGGTCAAACAGTTTTTCCAGCATCGCACGATCCAGCGCCGGGGGATGATCTTTATCCACAAGGATCTTTTCTTCGATTGGGATGACCTTGAAATAACGAATACTGTCCACGTCCCAGCGTTGCACCCAGGTCGGATGCGTGACAACATCGGCGATAAAGACTACGCCGGTAGTATCTCGTGCGATGTCAACCTGTAAGATCAGGCCTTCGTCAGTGAATTCGTTGCTCTGGTTGGAAATGAAGTTGCCGAGAGAGTAAATGACAACACCTTTAATACGAGTGGAATCCGTCTCGGAATAGCGGATTTCACAGGGTTGGACAACATGCGGATGGCTGCCCAGGATGATGTCGATCCCCATGGCGAACATGGAGTCGGCCAGGGATGTCTGCACATCATTCGGGGTCCGCTGGTATTCGATTCCCCAATGCGGAGTGATCAGGATCAGGTCCGGGTGCAGCGCTTTGGCACGCTCGACATCGGCACGGATCTGCTTGAGATCGATATAATTCACCAGCCACGGCTGGCTGCTGTCCGGCAGGATACCGTTGGTGCCATACGTACAGGACAAAAACGCGATCCGGAACCCATCCGCTTCGAGAATTCGTATCGAGTCCCGGTCCGCCTGGCTGGTTGACGTGCCAGCGTGGATCAGTCCAGCTTCATCAAGGTGCCGGTTGGTGCTGAAAATGCCCGCAGAAAGACGATCCATGGCGTGATTATTAGCGGTGGTAACTGCGGTGAAACCGGCTTCTTTCAGGTCTGTGGCGAGTTGTGGCGGCGCATTAAAAAGGGGATAGCCGGTATACCCGCCGAAATCCTTGTATTCCCAGATATTAACCTTGATTTCCGTGTCGGCCAGCTTGCCTTCCATGTTCCCGATAACCAGGTCGGCTTTGTGGAAAAGGGGCGCCACTTCGGAGAATATGGCGGAAAAATCATAAGTGTTGGTTTTTGGATCAAACCCGGAACGAATGCAGGTATCGTGGAACAGGATATCACCGACCGCAAGCAGAGTGATGGTATCCGGTTCGGTAGTAATCAGCAGGCTGTCCGGCAGGATCGCAGTCGGTTGCGGAGTTGTCGTATCCAGTTGGGACGCATTGGGCGGCGTTTTCCTGACCGGCTCCTTGCGGATATTCGGTTCAGGCGAAAGGATGATGCCGGCCGTAGACTGGCTGACGACAGCTATCAGGATCAGGATGGCTGATATAAGAATTGAACGCGTCCTGGTCATGGATTTGCCTTCTCGAAAACTGGGTGGAAGAAGAAAAAAGAATCTGCTTGTAAGGTGCTATCTGAAAACCTGTTCTGCAAGTGTAAGATACTGACAATGATTGCCATATGAAAAACGCCGGATCGTATGACCCGGCGTTGGGAAATCTCAGGTGTTTCGGCTTAATAAAAACCACCCAGGCGAAGGCCGACCATAAAACCAAGGCCACTCATGTCTATTTCAGTACGTGTGGGCAACCCGATCACGGAATCCTCTTTACGGCTGGTTTTACAGCCATTGTAGAACCCCTCCACGGTCAAGGCGCTGCTGTGACCCAGACGGTACATCCCGCCAATACCCAGTCGCCAGCACATGCCGTGATAGAACTGGGTTTCACTCTCTTTTGTCTTATAGTTGTCAAAGCTGTTCCACAGGAAAGCGTACCCGAGACCGGCCTTGATTAACGGGTAAACCGGAAATTCAACAGGAATTCGGATACTTAGCTCAGCCATGACCGGAAGCATCACTTTCCGTGATTCAAAACTGGTCACTACCGTGTCAATGCTGGTGTTTGTATTCGGATCCTGCCAGGTAATGCGCTGATCATCCGTTGATGTCTTGCTGTAAAAGTCCAGCGAAACGCCGAAATCGACCTTTTCATCGAATACCCTGCTGGTATTCAGATGAATCATCAGGCCGCTGTCGGTGGCTTTGGGGTTGAATACACCCGCGTTGATGTAGTACGCATCTCTTTTCGCAAATGCAGCCGGCGTCAGCACCAGCAAAATCAATGTAAAAACCAGGAACTTTCGTGTCATCCTGCCTCCCAATCGTGAAGGATACCCACCCTTCGTTTCTCTATAAGCTATAGCTTATGTCAGGCAATGGCAAGAAGCGAGGAGGTTCCAGCGAATGGTTTCCTACTCGATTATCACCTGTACATGACCTCTCGCAACTTGAATCCAGGGAATCAACCTCGTACTTTCCCTGCAAAAGCCATGTGAAACTTTGCTACAAGGAGCGCCCGTAATGGGCTTCCTGAACCGTTTTAGAGAAAAAGCGTGTCCCTATTGTGGCAGCCAGCGTATCCGGCGCGAGGGACGAAAAGGTTTCGTGCAGATGGTGATCTGGCCCATGCTGAACTGGCACCCCTACCACTGCGGGGAATGCGGCCGCAATTTTTTCCTGGTTTTCCGTGATCACTATAGTCAGTAAAAACCCGTCCAGGCATGGACGGGCTACCTTTTTTTCTCTGTCCACTTTTTTCACTTCAGAAGCATCACCTTCTGCATAGCCACATTACGATCTCCACCAAATTGTGCCCGGACGAAATAGAGCCCCGTTGCCAGTCCGTCCCCGTCCAGGGAGAACAGGTGATATCCCGCGCGGTATTCCGTATCGGCAAGCTGTGTTACTCGCTGTCCCAGTACATTATAGACATCCAGTAACAGACGTCCCGACTGCGGCAGACCAACCTCCACCGACAAACGAGCATTGAAAGGATTTGGATAAGCGCTCGTAATAGAGAAGGTTTCCGGAATGGGCGGACGGGTTCCCTCAGCAACATCGTTTGTGTTGATAGAACCGGTCAACCGTAAAACAACCTCGGGTAACAGCGGGTTGTTGGTATATATCGTCAGGATGCCGTTATACACCCCATCTTCGTCCCCATCAAAACAGACCGGAATGGTGGAGAATTCACCCGGGGCAACAACCATGGAATCACCCAGTTCAATACGGAAAGCATCCGTGTTGCATTCCCAGATGGACATGACCAGGTTTTCGGACCCGGTGTTCACAACCCGGCATTCCCAGACAACGGGCTCCATGATTGTCAATTCACCGAAGCTGTGAATGGTCTCGGGGAAACGTGAGCCTGCACCCTGATGCGTATAGGGAAACGCCCCGATATCCGCGACCGTATAGTCAGCATCCAACGGCAAGTCCGGGTCACCGGCATTCAGCGCCGGGGAATGGACTGTAAGAGTATAGTACCTGAGGTTCACATTCCGCAGCAGTGGCGGGCAATACAGGTTGAAGAAGATATCCGTGGAATCATTCGAGGCGTTCACCCTGTCAACCACGCCCATACCTGCAGGCAACTCCTGTTCACCGTAAAAGAGATTGTTTTCCGTATCCATCAGGCAATGATGAATACTCAATCCGGCGCAGTTTGCCAAGGCAAACAGGAACTGACCGTTGTCGTTGGTGAACAGGCACGAATTAAACGTGGGTGAACTGTCCATGATATAGGCGCTGCTCCCATAATCACCGGTATTGGATACGAATGTACATTGGACAAATTCAGCTTCGGCATTGTTCGTTACAGCCACAGCGCCACCGCCGGAAGCGGCCGTATTTCCACGGAACAGGCAACGCTTGAACAGGGGCGCACTTTCGTCTTCAACAAGAACACCGGCGCCGTTTCGGTTCCCCGCATTGTTGTTTCGGAATTCCGTGTCCACAAACTGAGGTGATGAGCCTGATATTTCCACCGCATGCGGGGTGGCATGCAGCATACGGCAATAACTGAAACGGCTGCCGCCAGCCTGATCGCCGGTAAGGTGAATCCCCTGCCAGTTGGTGGTCGTAGAGGGATAAAACAGGATACTGTCTATCGATGTCCCTTCGGCAAGCAGGACGCCATTCACTTCAAAAACGACATCTCCATCGAAAAGTATTGTCGTACCGGGCATAATTGTCAAGCTGTCTTCCGTTTCCACTCGGAGGGTATCATCGACGCGGTAAAAACCCGGGCCCATGATCCCGGAGATACTACCGGAAATGGGATCGGGAGCGAGAGTTTGCATGGCTATATATGCGCCTTCGTAAATCCCACGAAGCGGGAGGGTGATGGACTGGTACTCATCATACGAATACACCAGGTCATATACACCGGTTATTACGGAAAACGAGAAATTGCCTGTTGCGTTGGTATAGGTGCTATCTCGTTCTGCGAACGGTGACTGGGGCACAAGAACAATCTTTATCCCTGCGTGGTTATTGCTGTACTGGAGCCGTGCTACACAGTTCATGGTAGTCGTGCCCGGGGCTTCGGGCACTTCCGGCGAATCCTCGTGCTCATAATAAAATGCGCCAATATCGGGAAGGGTGCCGTCCGGGTCAGCCTCGTCATTCCAATTCCCGGCATCCAGCGCCGGTGACACGTCAGACAGCGTGTAATCCTCCGCCAGCCCGGCATCCACTTGAATGTTATACATCAGGTCACAATCATCACCGTTGGCATTGGTAATCACCGCATCACCGATCCAGTCCGCCCATTCACCGGCAAACTCTCCACCATCATTCCCAAAAGCCAGGTTATAGCCGACCAGCACATCGGAAGCAGTATTGTAAAGCCCCCCAAAACCTGTATTGGTTGATACAATGCACCCGACAATCGAAGTACTGTCCGACTCATAAAAACAGACACCGCCACCGTAAGAACCGGCCACATTATCCACGATAGTACAATAGCGGATTTGCGAACTGGAACGTGTGTGATAAATACCCGCGCCGCCGATATTCGTGGTGTTGCCGACAATGAGACAGTGGTCCACCAACGCAGTAGCGCCGTTGTACAGGTTAATCCCGCCACCATAGTTCGGGGCGTCGTTGCCATCGATGACACTGTTACGGATCGTCGGTGAACTGCCACTGATATGGAAACCGCCACCGGTTGATCCGGCGACATTGTCTTCAATGGTGCAGTATTCAATCAGGGGGGCTGATCCGGTATACAGGTTCATGCCACCACCCCAGCTCCCGCCATCATTACGGATAAACTGGCTGTGTGAGATATGCGGGCTGGACTGAATACAATAGATTCCGCCACCTTTTACCGAGGCATTGTTTTCCAGCAAAAGGCAATAGCTGATGCGCGGGTTAGAGGAGCTGCATGAGATCCCGGCGCCGTAGGAACCTGCATTGTGTACAATATCGACATGGTGAAAGACCGGGTTGGCGCTGTTCTGGCAGTATATGGCTCCCGTTGACGCCCCTGTAATCAGAGCATATGAAATGCGGCAGGAATCTTCATGTTCGCCCTGGAAAACAATCCCGCTCCAAGCCGTCGTATCGCCAGCCATGAAAACGATAGAATCTTCTTCAGTTCCTTCGGCTTCAAGGTATCCCTGTATCGCGAATGTGTAGAATCCCATGAACTCAAAACGTGTCCCGGCTTCAATCACAAGGGTATCTTCAGGATTTACCGTGATCGAACCAACGACTTCATAGGTATCCGCCTCAAGTGTACCGCTCAGGGCACCCTCAAGCGTAACCTGGGACAGGCTCACAACAGGAAAAAGCAACAGGGATAGCAAAATGAATATGGTGCGGATTCGGGTAGACATAACTCCTCCCAGACCAGGGACAACCGTGCAAGATCCAGCTCTGACACTAATATGCGACAGAAGAACAGGCTGAGCAAGGGAAAAGCTGTTTGAGATACAGAAATATGGCGTGAATCCTTAACACGCTGTAGAGAAAAACGGTTCCCCACAAGAATTTGTGCATTCGGGCAATGTTGTGGCAGGCCTTGACGCGACATTCCGTTTTCAGCTTTCGCTATGTTTGCCTGAATGCACAATGATACTGAAACCGCCTCTCGTCCTGTTATTGTCGCGTTGTGACCTGCCACCGGTATCAGCACTCTCGCTGTCGTCAGGTCACAACATGATGCCTGATGACGATCTATCGTGCGAAATAGCAGGTGTGAAGTCGGACAGATATCTGAAATTACGGAGAAGGACAAGGCATCACGTCAAGACCTGACGAAACGTGCTCGTCGATAATAGTCACAAATTCTTGTGAGCAGCCAGAAAAACAAAGGGGCTGCCTCGAAACCGAGACAGCCCGGGTGATACTGTACCGCGGGATCCCGCGGGCTATTGGTGACATCCTGGAGGTCCGATCAGGATGCCTGCTTCCAGGAGACTTCCTGGGTGCGCATAGGAAACCGCATTGCCAACCGTGTCGAGGATCGCCCCCTGCGCCACGAGGTACACCGTTTCATTGAGCATTTCATACCTGCGTTTTATTCGGTGTCATAGAACCTGTCAGAAAATCGTATCATGGTTGCCTGGCATAGCCTAGACGTGTGGTTTATTCGGTGTCATCGGTCCGGCTCATCGCCCGGTGTTGAATCCCGGCGTCTTTTCAGAATGACTCATTACCGTGTTTCATGTTCGTATTTCAGAAAAAGTGACATTTACCCAAGGCTCTGTGCTTCCAGGGCCGTAAAATCGACTTACTTCGTTATGACCAATCGCTGAATCCGTGTGACTGGTTGACCGCCAACAGGCTGTACGTGCATATGCAGGAAATAGGCGCCGCTGGCATACTGGTTCGCATCAATCCACAATTTGTGCTGACCGGCGCCCATAGTGCTGTTCGCAAGGGTCGCAACCTGCTGACCAAGCACATTGAACAGATCCACACGTACCGCCGCTGATGTTTCAAGAGTGAAGTTCAGCTTCGCTTCGGCGTTGAACGGATTTGGATAGAGGCTGAAGGCGTCAGTATCCATGTCTCCACGGCTGCGCACTTCTGTTTCACCGTATACCGGAGGCCCGTCATGCCCGATCATTTCGACACGGTAGACATAATCCTGTCCGGAGACTATTTCTGTATCGACATACCTGGTCGCCTGCAAGGGAACTGCATTCAGCCGCGCAAAGGTCCGTCCGCCGTCCTCACTGCGATAGATGACATAGGACACTGCACAGGTAACTGACGGCTCATTCCAGCTCAGGTGGATGCCATCTGATTTGGAGGTTGCGGTCAGGAACAGTCCACGGTATACCGGGTTGTCGTCGCCACCGCCGCCATCATCACCACCGCCGGTATCATATGAGGTATAAGGCGTGACGATGCCATAGCGAAGCGACAGCTCCACGATCATATCCACGATCTCATCATCTTCGCCATTTACGGCCATGTACGCCAGCCAGTAGTCGATCTTGGACATGGCCCACATACGTGGTACAAAAGGAAATTCCTGGGCTTCTTCGGTGAAATTGAAGGGGCCGTAGACTTCCTCAAAGGTATTCCCGGAAACACGGCCGGTGATGGTGCAATAATCCATGCCGCCCGGTTCATAACGTCCGGCAATCAAGGTCTGGGAACCGATGAATACTGCATACGGTTCAGGCGGATAATAATCGAACACACCAACCTCGCCGTACCCGATGTGAATATCTACCACGGCAGGAGAAGCAAAGCGAGTAAAGAAATTCTCGATCTGTCCGGCGATATCCGGGTCTGTCTGGTCGATAAAGAGGCTGAGGCCATGGTTTTCATAGGCAATCATGTTCAGGAAATCGAGCGGACTGCTGCCATTGGCTTGTGAAACCCCAACCCCAATGGTGAAAATGGAAGCATCTGATACATTTGCTTCTTGAATGTTATCCAGAATGGATGGCAGATAGGTGATACCCGATGTCGGTTCACCGTCAGAGAGTAGAAGAACCTGGATTGCAGCCGTTGTGTCCATCACCTGACCAAGCGCCTGCATCATTGCGCCATTGAGGTTGGTGCCGCCTCCTGCTGTTTGTGAATTCAGGAAACTGACTGCTGCCGCCTTGTTTTCAACAGAAGCAATGACAGGGTCCGGCATCCAACAGGCAACTTGCCCCTCAAACGTGACAATGTTGAAATAATCCTCTTCGTCCAGGTGTTCAATGCAGAAAATGGCTGCATCCCGTGCTTCCTGAATCTTGGTGCCTGCCATACTTCCAGAGATATCCAGCACAAAAGTGAAGTATTTCTGAAGGATATTGTCCGGTTCTACTTCACCCGGCTCCAGAACCGCCAGGTAATGCCCCATGGAATCAGGATGTTCACAATAGGACATCACCCACATGCCCGTGTCTTCCTGGTCAACCATGATACGGATAGTCAGGTCTTCGTTGGGTAGCGTGGTGAAATCAGTGAATTGCAGCGATATGCTGTCCGCATCCTGGTGCAGGATTTCCACGTTATAGTTTTCAACGATAAAACCATTAATGGTCCGCTGGGATTCTATCGCAATATTGACTATCACCGTATCGATGCTGCCAGCATTAAAGGGGGTTCCAAGCGGGTAGGTGAAGACATATTCGCCGAAATCGTATTCCATGAGTTGGGCATATTCGAGACGCATGTTCAGGATTTCGTCCGGCAATTCGTAAAGTGGCGCAAAAAGAGGATTGGGTTGCAGGTATTCCATGATTTCTTCAAAATGGCTGCCCCCATTTCCACCCGGCTCCTGCTGTTCCTCCTGCACGAGCGGAAAATAGGATATTTCGCCGTCCACCCAGCGTCCGAACCCGATCACACTCGCCAGCTCCGGAACCGGATAAGCGTAAAACACATCCAGTGGCCCACCGCCCCAGAAAGCATCAAACTTCTGATCAACTTCTGTAATGACTACCTGGTCCTGGATGGAAATGGAAGCGGCTACTTTTCTTAGCGGGACAAGCTCACTGGTGTAACCTTCGGTTTGCGGGATCATAATCGCTTCACCGAAAACAGGTCCGGTGAATGCTGCAAGAAGTAAAAATACTCCTGCAAGGATGCGTTGCACTTTCATTCTATCCCCCCTTGGTCGCGTGATCCCCTTCACACGCCGAAGTGATCCCCGACACAAACACGAGCAAGAATTACTCCAATTGAAAATGCAATTCCTCTTCTGATAAGGAATTCGACTGTATTACGATCGTTTCAGAATTCTTTTTAGCTTGTAGGCAATAAGGCTAAGCAGACACCTGTTGCCCGAATAGATTTTCATTGTCATGAAGGTGAACAAGAGAGGTAAATCAGGGCTCCAGTGTTGTGAAAGAGAAACCTGAAAGCTATATGTACCAAGAAAAACTGCGAAGCTGGTGCTTACCCTGTGAATCTGGTGCGCAGGCTGGGTGATGGGTGGGTTCTTTACTACATCACTATGCTATCAGGAAGGTCCCGCTGTTTCGTCTATGTACGAAACATGGTGTTACTGGCCCGGATATTTCACGACTGGCACTTTCACATGTGATACTTGATGGAACGGGCGGGATAAGAACCACGGCAGTGGTTCCCTGAATAAACCCACCGTCCAGCTCCAGTCTGTTTGGCGCTCACGGTGGGAAAAGGGTGTAGACTACCTGCCAACCCCGACAGTGGTTGCCTAAGAATCCAAACTGTATACCAATAATAATATTCAGGTTACTCCTGCCGGAGTAAATAGTAGTGGGATTCATCTCCCAAGGTAGCCGCCAACTAACGGCCTGTCTCTTGCTCACATCTTCGTGTTTCTGCCACCCCAGAGGGGGTGGTATATTTTAGCGTAGGGTTGACGCTGTCTGTTTAGCGTCTACCCTACGAAAAAGATCAAACCTTATCTCAACCCTGGAAGGGTTGCATAACGTATAATTTACACCCAATTGGTTTGTATAGAATATAAAATGCGTTATTTCCTGTATTTATTGAACGTACTAATATGAATCGCGTATTATGCAACCCTTCCAGGGTTGATTATTCGTTAGAATACCTGACATAGTGTACAGGCCAAACAGACGGCCTGTACACTATGCTAAAATAGGGAATCCCGCCGGGATTCTAAAAATGCTATGTCCACAACTCTTTTACTGATACAGCTTTCAGAAGATGTGGGTAAGAGACAGAACTAACGGCGGCCGCCCTGGGCTAATACAGATTGCCCCTTCCGGGGCGGTTTCCGAAACTCAGCTTCAGTTTGTCAGCGAAACAAGGAATGGTTCCTCACAAGAATTTGTGCATTCGGGCAAAGTTGTGGCAGGTCTTGACGCGACTTTCCGTTTTCGGCTTTCGCGATGTTTTCCCGAATACACGATGATACTGAAACCACCTCTCGTACTGTTATTGTCGCGTTGTGACCTGCCACCTGTATCAGCACTCTCGCTGTCGTCAGGTCACAACGTGATGCCTGACGACGATCTATCATGCGAAATAGCAGGTGTGAAGTCGGACAGATGTCTGAAATTACGGAGAAAAACAAGAAAAAGGCATCACGTCAAGACCTGACGAAACGTGCTCGTCGATAATATGCACAAATTCTTGTGAGCAGCCCAAGGAATAAACACGCAAAGGGATACCGGAGCAAACTGTACCCTGCAAAATGCTGTATGAATCAGTTGTATTGTGCTGATATGAAATGTGTTAAGATGATTATCCATGTTTTGTTCATGAAATATTCGGGCTAGCGAACAATGTGTATACATGAATCCAGTTCATGTTGTGGTGAGAATTCACCTCGAAGTGGCGGGATACTTTCTGCTTTGAATGAACATAGCCAAAAAAAGAGCCACCTCGAAGGGGTGGCACATGAAATTGCGATGCTGCTCCTACTCCTTTTCATCTTTTTCAGCGCTGGAGTGGATGTCGATATATTTCAAATCCGTCGTGTAGCTTCGCTTTTTTATCAAATGAAGCTCTGTCATATCCTTGACAATCTTGATAATTCGAGTGACATGACTGTCCATCTTTTCAAGCCAGGAAAGCTGTTCTTCTGTGTATTCCCCCATCTTCATCATGTCAATACTGCCCTTGATCACAGCCAGGGGGTTATTCACTTCGTGCGCCAAAGCGATTGACATTTGAACTGCTGTTTCAAACTGTTCACGTTCCATCAGGGTTTTTTCAAACTGTTTTCGTTCCCGCAGGTCACGAATAATAAGACAGACAAATGCACTTCTGTGTTGCTCCGTAGATAGCATCACCCCTTTTACTTCAACAGGAAATTCACCAGTTTCATCGTGTTGAATCAAACCTTCCTGGCCAATCCCTCCCCCTATCCATATATCCAGGGTTTGTTCCAGCCTTGCCAGCTCGGGATCTGCGGGTGTGATTATAGAAAGAATGTTCAGGTCAGAAAAGTTTTTGACTGACTTTCCAAACAAGTCCATTGCCCAGGAATTGGCATAGATTATT
Source organism: bacterium (assembly GCA_963669175.1). Taxonomy (GTDB): domain Bacteria; phylum Electryoneota; class Electryoneia; order Electryoneales; family Electryoneaceae. The sequence goes on along the minus strand of OY769902.1, from coordinate 903,065 downwards.
GTCCCATCCATTTTGAGGAATACGATACCATCTGTGAAAATATCCATGATTTCAATAGCAACTTCATCTTCATATACGTTTTTCAGAGAAGCTTTTGTATCACAGGAAACAAACAGAGCAAATAGTGGATCCTGCTGCCCGTTATATATTGGCACGACAGAAACACAAATGTGATATAAATTCCCATTATGGCCATTGATCACTGCTTTATGCCTGTTTTCTGCCGGCTGGCTATCCGCATCGCTCAGAAGCTCTGAAAACGATACGGTTGTCAACGATTCGCTTTGCAGGATTGCTTCCAGCCCTTTACCCTTCAGCGAGTCGCATGCATAACCATATTCACGGCAGAATGCACTATTGACAGCAATGATTTGCTTCGAAGTATCGGTAAAAATGACGGGCTGCGGGATGGTTTCCAGCAATTGAAAACCTGAAGAAGGATTTGCCACTGGGGGACTCCGGTTACAAAAAATCTATACCCACTCACTTTTCTAACCCCGGTGGAGTATAACTCTCAAGAAAACAAATTTCAACCGATTGGAAAGACAGGTTTCTGACAAAAAAACGGGTATTACCCTGCTTCGAGGGAATACCCGATAATGAGTGGGGCGATTCAGTGTTTATTTACGCACAACAGCCGCTTTCCCAACTTTGGAATGTCCTTCCGGGTCTGTCACCAGCAACAGGTAGACTCCGCTGGAAACCAGTTCACCTTCCTTGTTGCGTCCATCCCACCCCTCTGAAGAGGCTTCGCTGAAGCTAAGTTCACGCACCAGTCTGCCTGAAGGAGTGAAAATCTTTATCGTTGCACCGTTGACCAGGCTTTCCCCCATAAACTGGAGGGATACGCCATCATTACCTAGCAGGAAAGGTTGGGGACGCACATCAATCTCACCCAGTTCATCTCCGAAATTCCGGTATGGTGTCGTCAACACGGAAACGCCGATGTTGGTCCCGATCCAGGCTTCCCCGGTTTCTCCGTTGAATTCCATGCAGGTGATATCATCGTCAACCAATCGACTCGGATAGCGGCCACTGGCAACCGTATAGTGATTCACCCAGCTCATCCGTGCCGGATTAAATACCGACACGCCGTTGTGGGTACCGCACCAGATGTGCCCCATCGGGTCCAGGGCTACAGCAGTGATTTCCTCTCCCAGCGCACCAGTGACAGATCCAACGATAAAACTATCGTCATGGTTCGTGTCGATGTAGTACAATCCATCCGGCGCACCAACCCACAGGAACCCTTCATCATCCAGCACCATATCGTTGACCATGGTGAATCCGACATCCCCGGTGCCAAATGTCATGTAGGAATCATCATCCGGATTCATGGGTGTTCCGGCCGGGTTCATCATCACCATGGAATACTGGTCAGCGTCCGAAAGAGGACCAAACCACAAACGTCCATAATGGTCACGTATTACACTCTTGATATCAATCGTTGGTACACCATCAACCGTGCTGTATGTCTGCCATTCTGTGGTCGGGTCGGTATACCAGGCGAGAGGAACAAAGATCAATGGCTTGCGAAGCACACCGGATAATTCATCGCCAGCATAGGTGTTTACCAACCACATTCCTTTTCCCGGCTCACGTGCTACACCACCGATCAGAACAAAACCATCATTGGACATTGGTTGCAAACGTGCCCCCGTACTGGTGTCCGCATTAAACCAGGTTGGAACAAGACCGGTGTCAGTGGGCATGATGTGAACAAGACCATCGCCACGGCTGCCGATCCAGACCCCACCGGCATCGTCTGTCCCGATATCAAGGAACGTATAGTTGAACGCATCCTGAGTCAGATCCAAACGTGTGATCGATTCCCATACCCCTTCCGCCGTCAACCCATAGATACCGTTCTGATTGGAAGAGCGCGCTGTAATCCAAACCGTACCGCTTTCATCGATGTGCAATTGGGTAGCCTGGTTCCCACCAGGAGTGTTGGGGTGAATTACGATATACTCGCCTGTATCAGGATCAAACCTGAATACACCACCCTTATCTTTGGCGTCCGTATCAAGAACTCCCACAACATTGCCAAAAGCCCAGGTCAGATCAAAGACTTTTTGGGTCAGGCTGTCGGGGATCAGCAGGTCAAAGGTGTTGTCATCACGATTCCATTTATATAAACCGTTGCCGGCGCCACAGTAAATCGTGCTGTCAGGCGAGTCCGTCATACCGAAATAGAATCTGTAGTTCGGAGTGGCCTGATCCCACTCTTCTCCATCCCAGCGCACGACAGTAAACAGGTACAATCCAGCATAGATTTCGCCGTTCATCTGACGAAACCAGCTCACATTGTTTGTCACATCACTACGATGGGGAAGGTCACTCTCAAAGTCAAATGTCTGCCATACCCCGGGATCAAACAGATTGTCTTCCAGCGACGCGACCGCGATACCGTTTATACCACCGACAAACAACCATTCCCCGTCCGAAAACACAGACTCCACCTTGACCGGCTGAGGCCAGGCATCTGTCCCGACTCCGAAGTTTCGGTAGGTTTCGCTTACGACCCAGAGATCGTCATAATCGGAAGGAATAAGCTTGCTTACACCGATATCTGTTGCAACGTAAGCTTCTGTTTCGGACAGGAAAATATCATAGATGGAGAAGACTTCGTTCGATTCGACAAAATCAAGGATACGTTGAACAATGTCACCTGTGGCCGGATCAATACGATCAACTCCGGCATCATCATACCCGATCCATATGCGGGACTCGTCCGCTTCCGCGCGCACCACATTGACATCATTCGCATAGAGCCCGTCATCCTTGTTCAGGAGACGAATGTCGGAGAAATCCGCTGCGACATCGTACAATCCACCTTCCGAACACGCCCAGATTTTTCCACCGGCAATGGCAACTCGGTTGGGTTTCCACCCGGCAGTGATTGTTCGCCAGGTATCCCCAAACGCCACATCGGCAAATAAGGCTAATACCAGGACTCCCAGAGGCAGAGTCATAGTGCGGCCGCGCATACGTCCTCCAATCTATCCCCATCCCTGTCCGGGCGTTGTCCCTTTCCTGGAACAACGCGCTGCCGGTCTCGATCTATAGTATTACTCTAACCGTCTAAAGGGACGACAGGTTCCCGTAAAGATTGACCATTTCCAATGCGCTCTCGGCCGCAGCAAAGCCACGGTTGCCAGCTTTTGTGCCCGCACGTTCAATGGCCTGTTCAATGCTTTCTGCCGTAACAATCCCATAAATTACCGGAATGTCACCCTCAAACGAAAGCGTCGCAAGGCCTTTTGTTACTTCTGCGGCCACGTGATCGTAATGGGTTGTTGCACCACGGATCAGGCTGCCAATCCCAATGACGGCATCCACTTTGCCGCTCCGGGCCATCTTCTTCGCCACGCCAGGAATCTCGAAGCTGCCAGGACAACGTGCCAGGATAATGTCATCCTCTTCCACGCCATGACGTTTCAAGCCATCCACTGCGCCTTCAATCAACCGATCCACGATAAAACTGTTAAACCTGCTGGCAACGATGCCAAACTTCTTGCCCTTGCCGTCCAGAATGCCTTCGATAGTTTTCACAATAACCCCTTGTTGGAGTGAAAAAAGTAGACAGTGAAAAAAGTGAAAAAGGAAACCGTATTGCTAACTCTCTTTCGATAAATGGGTTATTAGCGATTGAATCATGGCGCTGATTTCACGTGTTTCCTGAACAATAGGATCCATATCAGGTTTGGAAATATAGTCGATTGCCTGTGCTATATACAGTTGGGTACGAAGTTCGCCACATGATCCCTTGGCGATACGGAGAAAACGACGGAATTCGTTCACTCCACCACGTTCAAATCCTTCCGCAACATTGGACGGAACAGACACTGCGCATCGTCTGACCTGGTCTCGAAGTGAAAAATCTTTTGCCCAATTCCCTTTTCCTGTCAGGCCGTAAAGATCAACAGCCAACCTGCATCCCCGCTTCCAGATATCCAACTCTTCAAATTTCTTGGTAGCCATACGGTTCTCCTGCTAAAGTGAAAAAAGTTGACAGTGAAAAAAGTGAAAAAAGAAACTGCTTTACTAATTCTCTCTCGATAAATGTATTATTAGCGACTGAATCATGGCAGAAAACTCTATGCTTCCAAAATCGAATGAATGGATACTGCGCTTTTATGCAGGTAATCACGCCAGACAAAACCTTTGACCCAATCCGGCTTACCAGCAACGCCACAAAAATCAACCACTAATGCTTATATTCACCTCAAAATGTCCAACACTTTATAATTCTTGGTTTTCATTAACTCTCTATTGGTTTTCTTTTATCATGTTTCCCGTTTTCGTGCTTGTGGACCATTGCACCTGCTATGATGTTTTCTGAGCTGCGCACTTTACCTCAGGACAAGGTGCTTGACTACAGACATAGCGGGCTATTTCAAGGGAAAGCAACGCAGTCATGGGGCAAAGCGCGCGCTCCCTTAGGGCTTGTTTTTGATGGCCGATTTCTGCGTTAGTTTTACTCAGAATAGAACCACTATGATTTCGTGAAACTGCCTTGAAATCGACTCATCAAAAACAAGCAGAACAACTCATATCAGGTGCAATGGTCCACTAGTCTGTCAGAGTTGAGAGTGCTTCCACTCAAGCTCTTTTTTCACTGCCCACTTTTTTCACTTTTTTCACTTCTAGTGCAACAAATGCCCCATTTTTTCTTTTTTCGTCTGCATGTAGTAGGTATTGTACTCGTTGGCCTCGATCTCGATCGGCGCACGATCCACTACTTCCAGCCCGTATCCCTTTAAGCCGACGATTTTCTTCGGGTTGTTGGTCATCAGCTTCATCTTGCGCACCCCGAGATCACGCAGGATCTGGGCGCCAATTCCGTAGTCACGCAGATCTGGCTTGAATCCCAGCAAGAGGTTGGCTTCCACGGTATCATGTCCCTTGTCCTGCAAGGCATACGCTTTCAGCTTCGCTTCAAGGCCGATACCACGTCCTTCCTGACGCATGTACAGGAATACACCCTTGCCTTCTTCCTGTATCATTTCCAGGGCGCGATCCCGTTGCTGCCCACAATCGCAGCGCTTGGAATGCAATGTGTCCCCGGTCAGGCATTCACTATGCACACGCACCAGCACCGGCTCATCCTCTTCCCACTCGCCCAATGTCAACGCAACATGTTCCTTGCCCGAAGCTACCTCGTGGTAATGGTGCATCATAAAATCACCATGCCAGGTCGGCAGGGGGACGGTCACGGTACGTTCAATCAGTTTTTCCGTACGCTGACGATACTCGATCAGATCACGGATAGTGAACATCTTCAGGCCCCATTCCTGCGCTCGCTTGTGCAGGTCGGGAACACGCGCCATAGTACCGTCTTCGTTCATCACTTCACACAGAACACCCAATGGTGGGCATCCGGCCAAACGCGCCAGATCGACTGTGCCTTCGGTGTGCCCGGCCCGACGCAACACTCCTCCTTGCGCAGCGATGATCGGGTGAACATGGCCCGGACGTCCGAAATCTTCCGGCTTGGCATCCGCTTCTGCAGCCTTCTGCATCGTTATCGCACGATCCGCGGCGGAAATACCGGTAGTGGTGCCTTCGGCAGCGTCAATAGTGATGGTGAACTTGGTGCCGTGCAACGCGGTATTATGCGTGGTATCCACCATGGGCGCCAGGTCGAGCTGATGAGCCTTTTCCTCGCTCAGGGACATACAGATCATGCCACGCCCGTTTTTCGCCATGAAGTTGACCGCTTCCGGGGTCACCTTCGAGGCCGCCATTACCAGATCACCTTCGTTCTCCCGGTCTTCATCATCGCACAGGATAATCATGCGTCCTGCACGGATCTCCTCTATCGCTTCTTCGATGGGATGAAAAATCACGACTGTTTCTCCTTATGGATAAGTGAAAAAAGTAAAAAACGTAAAAAAGGTAAAGAAAGTAAAAACCTCTTAATGCTTCTGAATGTTGTTCGTAACATCTTGAATATCCAAGTCTTCAATCTCTGATACTATTTATTAAAGATTGGATCATTGCGCTGACTTTTCTTGATGATTCGTGAAACTTATCAAAAGTCTCCTTATTCATATATCCTATCGCTTTTGCTATATATAATTGTGTTCGAAATTCTCCACATGATGCTTTTGCTATTTTCAAGAAACGGATAAACTCTTTTCTGCTGTTTCGTTCATACCCTTCTGCAATATTGGATGGAATTGATACTGCGCTTCTCCTGATTTGGTCACGTAATGAATAATCATTTTTCCAGGAACCTTCTTTGGTTTCCCTGTAAATATCCGCTGCCAACCTGCATCACTTTTGCCATATTTCCAACTCTTCAAAGCTCTTGTATTTCGTAGTCATGCTATTACCCCTCTTTAAAATATTCTGTCACACTCTATCACCTTCTTTACTTTTTTTACCTTCTTTACTTAGAATCCATATTCCATCAACTTTTCCGCAGTCAGGCCGCCGGATTCTTTCTTGTCTGTTCCACTTTTGAAAGCATGTAGCATCTTGTACACATATTTGGCGATGACATCCCACTCCAGGTGAATCTTGTCGCCACCCTTCAGCAGGTGCAGCGTGGTAGCTTCCCAGGTATGCGGAATAATTTCCACATCAAATGTGCTGTCAGTCAGTGACGCTACCGTAAGGCTGATCCCATCCAGGCAGATCGAACCTTTTTCCACGATATAGGTCATGTCACCATTAAGCGGACGGAGGGTCAGGCGGTGAGAACTCTCCAGGCGTTTGATGCCCGCTACCTCCGCCATACCGTCTACATGCCCCTGCACCAGGTGTCCGCCCAGCCGGTCGATGGGACGCATGGCGCGTTCCAGGTTGACCTTCTGCCCACGGCTCCACTCGGCAAAACGTGTCCGTTCAAGCGTCTCCTTCACCGCTTCCACCTGGAACCAGCCCGGCTGGAAATGCACGACAGTCTGACAAACCCCGGCAATAGCGATGCTGTCGCCCTTTTGTACATCTTCCAGCACCCTGCGAGCTTCTATGGTGAGGATAGCTCCGTCCCCACGGCGGCGCATCATGCGAATTGTGCCGACTTCTTCCACCAGTCCGGTAAACATTACGGCCTCCAATGCGGGTGAACCTTGGCCACCACATGTAAATCCGTTCCAACCCTGCGCCAGCGGAAATCATCCAGTTTCACAGCATCCGGAATCTTCAATACGCCCAGATCGCCAATCGCTTCCAGTCCTTCGCCCATGATCATCGGCGCAATAAAGGCTTCGATTTTGTCTACCAGGCCTTCTTCGAGGAATCGTGTCCAGATGTGACGTCCCCCTTCGACCAGGATGGAACTCACCCCACGCCGCCCCAGGATACTCATCAGCTCATGCAGGTCAATCGTGCCCTCGTCATCTTCCGGCACACGCAGGATGCTGACGTGATCACGAGTGTCCCAGTCGGGAAGATTCTTGCATCTGTCTGACGCGATAATCCAGGTAGGGGCGATGTCCGGTGAGTTCAACAGGGTGCAGTTTTCCTGCAAGCCGCACTTGGTGTCCAGGACGATACGGATGGGATTACGTCCGCGAACGTGACGAACATTGAGCGTGGGATCGTCCGCATGCACTGTCCCGGCGCCGACCAGGATAGCGTCGTGCATGGCACGCAGCGCATGGCCCATCTGACGCGCTTTCGGACCGGTGATCCACTGACTGTGCCCGGTACGTGTGGCGATGCGGCCATCCAATGTCTGGGCCAGCTTCAGAGTGACCCACGGCTTCCCGGTGGCGGCTTTCTTCAGGTAAAATTCGTTCAGGGCACGCGCCTGCTCCGTTTCCAGACCGACATGAACCTCCAGCCCGGCGCTACGTAGCTGCTCCAATCCGCGACCGTTGACCAATGGATTCGGGTCCACAATGGCCGCGAAAACACGTTTGATCCCTTTTTCAATCACCAGGTTGGAGCATGGTGGCGTCTTCCCGAAATGGCAGCAAGGCTCCAGGGTGACATACAAGTCAGCGCCTTTCGCCCGCTCCCCGGCATTTTCCAAGGCATGCACTTCGGCGTGAGGACCGCCGAACCGCTGGTGATACCCCTCGCCCACAATTTCACCATCACGCACCACCACCGCTCCGACCATCGGGTTCGGCGCAACCCAGCTACGTCCACGCCTGGCCAACCGTAACGCCCGACGCATCATGCTGTGATCTTGTTCGCTGAATGTAGACATAAGCCTGTATGTTGTTTGCTGTCGTTGCCTGTATCTGTTGCATTTACTGCCTGTATCTGTTCCATTTACAGGATGTAAAGGATGATCAGGATGTCAAGGATAAAAACATTCTGATGAAGAACTTACATTGTCTTGTATAGCGTCTGATTTTCCCGGATTGCACTCTTTCGAAAATTTATATTCATTTTTGTTAGCAGGCTTTAGCCTGCTCCTCTTAGCCCCCGGCTTTAGCCGGGGGAACAAGGACAACAAGGACTCGAGCGCCCTTCAGGGTGCTTTCTGGATTTGTATAGATTCTATGACACTGAAGCACGCTAAAGCGCGCTCATAGCTTCTGTTATCCCCAGCCACCCGGCTAAAGCCGGGTGCTAAGAGGAGCCTGCTGAAGCAGGCTAATTGCCTTCTAATCAGTAAAACTTTCCGGAACCACAATAACGCATTAACTTGATAATTTTCTAATCTATAACTTTCCAACTTAAAGGGCTAAAAACAGAAAGCCCCTGCGGTTTTACAACCGTCGGGGCGTAGGGGTCATGGCAACGCATGCACACCCGGCCATACAGACGTTAATCCGTACGCGGACGTGGTTTCGGGAGATCGGCATACAGCCGCCCCCGCTCATGCTTGTATCCGGCTTTCGCCGGTCCGCCTTCTCCCATCCGGACTTTCACCGTCGGTACCGGAATCTCACCGGTTCAGTCCCGAAACGCCTCAGAACTGGGTAGCAGGCTCATGTTGTCTGACCTCTAACCCGCTGTTCTTTCACAGGCTATCCCGGGAGTCGCGGACTCTCACCGCCGGTCTGGAATTGCACCAGGCCCCGAAGACTTCGGCTAATATACGGCTCACGATTGCCGAGAGCCAGTTGCAGGCTCGCTACAAGAGGCAGATGCTTGTTTCCACTGGTTTTCGAAGGCTCTATTTTCCACAGCCTCAGAATCAAGAATTCGAAAACCACAACCAAAAGTAAGAGGCCCCCAACATTTTCTCACGTTATTCCCCCACCAAAACCGGCAAAAAAAATCCAGACGTAATTATTGAGAATTAGAACCCCCTAACAATTAGCCTGTTTTGGTACAATAATCCCCTATTCCCAAATCACCCAGAAAAATTCAAACTTTTGATAAACAGTAAATAACAAAATCTTTTGAAGTGTTGGTGTAGTGTTGTTGTTATATAAACCTAACATATTCCTACTCTCAGCCCCTTGATCAGGAATTTTGATTACTCCTAACTTTTTAAGGGGATAAAATGGTTGCGAAACAGGGGGTTGACTGCGGCGGTCAATCTCGGGCCTTCGTCTGCCTTTTTGTCTTCTTTTCGTGTGAAAACGCGAGAAAAGGTGTTTGATTTTTTTTTGGAAAGTTTGTGAATCGTTTCACGAAATCTTGATTTCGTGCGAGAGGGTCGACGAAAGGATGGCAGGACATGGCCGATACCCCTCAATCTCACGAGGATCGTGACGATCTGAAGCATTACCGCGAGGTCTTTCAGCAGACCATCGTCAAGTTGATTGTCATGTATTTCGTGCCGCTGGTGTTACTTGCCCTGTTTTCGCTACTCCAGTACAGCCGTATGCTGCTGGAGAGTGAACGGCTGCATATGTCCGCCATTGCCGAGCATCAGGCCAACACACTTGACCTGTTCATGATGGAGCGTGTGGTCAACCTTTCCAACAAGATTGACGATCCTTCCTTTCAGCCGAACCCCAGCGCCGGGTATGTCGAAAGCATCCTTTCAGGCCTGCGCCAGACCTCAAACGCCTTTTCCGATGTCAGCATTTTGGATGGGTCCGGGCAATCTATCGCGTATGATGGGCCTTACATGTTCCTGCAGAACCGTAATTACGGGCAGGAAGAGTGGTTCAAACGGTTGTTAGTGGAAGATAACCCTTGTGTCATCACCGATGTTTACCTGGGGTTCCGCGACCGTCCCCATTTCACTATCGCAGTCAAGCGTGAGATTGGTGATTCCCTTCGAGTGTTGCGTGCGGCGCTGACCCCGGGCGAGATCTATGATTACGTCACCCGCCAGGAAGGTTCCGAGGAGGTCCGTACAGCCCTGATCAACCCGCAGGGGGTTTTTCAGTTGACGTCACCCAGCCTGGGGCAACCGTTGCAGGCATCCCCTTTCCAGCCACCGTCCGATCCCGGCCATGGCATCGCGAAAACCCGTGATGGCAAGAAAAAATGGTATGCCTACGCCTGGATGACCAGCACGGACTGGGCGCTGATTGTTCAGGCCACCGACAAGCGTTTGTCCCATAACGTCTTCATGGGCTTGCATGGCGGGATGACAGCGATGTTTGTCTTCTTTTTCGGTATGGGGCTGATCGTGATCTGGATTCGTGCGCGTTCTCTCGTGCGACGTCAACTCCAGGTTGAAAAGACCGAGAAAGAGCTGTCGGTGCAACTGGTGCAGGCGTCCAAACTGGCTTCGGTGGGTGAACTGGCTGCCGGGATCGCCCATGAGATCAACAATCCACTGGCTATCATCGCGGAAGAATCCGGCCTTATGAAAGACCTGATGGACCCGCAGTGGAACGAGGGCATCACCCTGGAAGAACTGGCGCCGCACCTGAACAATATCCATGACGCCACCTTCCGCGCACGTGACATCACACGCAAGCTGCTCGGTTTCGTACGTAAACAGGAAGTTCGAGTGGATGAATATGATGTACATGAAATTATCGAAGAGGTGATCAATAACCTGCTGAGTTCCGAGCTGAACGGGTCCAATGTGGAAATCGTGCGTGAGTACTGCGACAACCCGAAACCCTTGTATACCGATAAAAACCAGCTTGAACAGGTGTTGCTGAACCTGATGAAAAACGCGGTCGACGCCATGGACGGTCGTGGCGCCCTGACCGTCACCACAACCTGTTACAACAAGTTGGTCCTGATAGCTGTGAAGGATACCGGTTGCGGCATGACTTCCGAGCAGATGGAAAAGATTTTCATGCCATTCCATACGACCAAAGCGCCGGGCAAGGGAACCGGGCTGGGATTGTCGGTAAGTCACAGCATTGTCAAGAACATGCACGGCGAGATATATGTGGAAAGCGCACCCGGTGCGGGAAGCACCTTTATCGTGGAGCTGCCCTATAGGATGATGGATTAGGTCGCGCATTACTCGTGTTCAGGTTCTGCGCGAAGAGCATCCCGACAGCAAGCAGTCGGGCCAAACTTGCACATGATCAGGGATGTGGGAGATAAAATTTCTAATAAAAGACCCGTCTGTCTGGAATAAAGGTATTGTTCTCAGATGTCATCCCCGGCTTGAACGGGGATCTCGAGGGAAATAATGAGTTTGAGTTTTACGAGTAAGCAAAAAGCATACGAACAAGCGAAGAGAAGATTCGACACCGAACGCACGTCATGTGCGAGGAGAACACGATGCCGTTTCGAATTCAGGTACAAGAGATCATGCTGCCATTGTCGTTGTATGCCGTGGTAAACGACGACGCGACCCTGCTGGATGCGTTACACGCATTGGACGCCGCCCAGGCCAAGCTGCAGGAAGGCATGCAGAAACACCGTGCTGTGCTGGTACGGAACAGGAAGGGCGAATTTGTCGGAAAGCTGGGTTATCACGCTTTCCTGCAAGCGCTGCTGCCACATCACCGTGCCGCCTTTGAACAGAGTGTGGTTCAACGAGCCAACATTGATGAAGAGCTGGTGTCTCGCGCCATGGACGCCATGGAGATGCTGGAAAGCGAGACCATGGACCTGTGCGAGCTGGCCGCGCACATCAAAGTTCGTGATGTCTGCGTTCCGGGAACCATCAACATTGCGGAAGACGCCAGCCTGATGGAAGCCCTCCGCCTGATGAACAAGCACAACACCCTGTCCCTGCTGGTTACGCGGCAGGGCAATGTCACCGGGATTTTACGTCTTTCGGACGTTTTCGATACTGTCTGCGAAAATCTTCGCGAATGTGAACGGAACAACCACCACGAATCGTGATCGGGAGATGTGAACATGCCAAAAGTGTTGTTAATTGACGACGAGGAAAAGTTTCGTCAATCCTTGGCCAAACGGTTGGAAATGCGTGGCCTGGAAGTCGTACAAGCCACCTGTGGCGATGATGCGATCAAGCTGATTCGCCAGGATGCTTCGATTGATGTCGCCCTGCTCGACCGGAAAATGCCGGGCATGAGTGGCGAGCAAACCCTGAAGGAACTGAAGAATTTCCGTCCCGCCATGCAGATCATCATGCTGACCGCTCATGGCAGCCTGGCAAGCGCTAAGGAAGCGGGAAAGCTGGACGCCTTCGATTATATGGAAAAACCGGTAGAGGATCTGGACTTCCTGATAGGCCGGATCGAGGCGGCGCGTGAAGAGCATGGCTACGCCATGGAACGGTTGGAAGTCGTAAAAACCGAGCGTTCATCGCTGTGGAAATGGCTGATGGGACAGCATAATTCCCGCCCGTTGTTTATCCTGGTCGGTATCCTGGCATTTGCGGCAGTCGTTTTCATGCCCACACCGCAACGGATGAAAGAGCTGTTGACTGTTCCGAAAACACCACGAATAGAAAACGCCGCAGTCGATATGAACATGGGGTATTCGGAATACCGGAAAATGTCCGATGGCGAGAATATTGTCCACTATTACGCAAAGAAGAACAGCCTGTACACGGAGAAAGACGGCAAGAAAGACCTGTTGAATCCGGAGCAGGTTTTCACACGCGCCAAAGTGATGCTTGGTGTAATTGTGATTGCAGCCTTGTTCTGGGCAACGGGCGCAGTCCCGGTAGGTGTGACTGCACTGATCGTGGGTGTGATCATGATCTGCTTCAATGTGCTTGATCCTGATAAAGTCGCCCAGGCGTACGCCAAGGATGCTGTGGTGTTCATCTTTGGCGTGCTGGCCATGTCAAAAGCGATCAGTCGTACCGGGCTGGATCGTCGTATCGGATTGCTGCTGCTTTCTCCGGCGAAGAACCTTACGCTGTTGCTGCTGGTATTCATGCCTACGCTTTCCATGACTTGTTCTTTCATTAGCGAACATGCGCTGGTGGCGTTTATCATGCCGATTTTTGTAATGGTGTACGCCAGCTCATGTCGTGCGGCAGGCATCAAGAAAGACAAGGCGCTGATGGTGTTGTTTGCGTTGGCGGTTTGTTACGCGGCCAATACCGGCGGTCCGGGATCACCGGCAGCGGGAGGACGAAACGCCATCATGATCGGCATCCTGGCCGATTACAACCTGGCTCCGTCGTTTGGAGAATGGGTCAAGTACGGTTTCCCGATGGTCCCGGTGATGAGCCTGTCCATCGCAATATACCTGCTGGTTGCTGTCCGTCCGAAGGTTCAGGTCAAGCAGTTGAACGCTTCGAAAATGGTAAAGCAGTCGGCGGAAAAAATCGGCAAGATGAACCGTGATGAATATGTCACCGCAGCCATATTGCTGATTGTGATTTTCTTGTGGATTTTCGCCAGCGATTCCCTGGGCATGGGTGGCCCGGTTATCCTGGGGCTGGTATTGATGAATATTTTCCGTGTTCTGCCCTGGCGTGAAATGGCGAAAATTCACTGGGAAGTGGTTTTCCTGTATGCCGGGGCCAGCGCTATCGGGAAAGGACTGGCGACCACCGGCGCTGCACTGGTTATGGCGGACACCTTTGTCAACATCCTGCCGCCCATTATGCAGGAAGGCAGCGGCCTTGCCATTGCGGCCAGCATTTTCACCGGTCTGGCAACCAACTTCATGAGTGATGGCGCAACAGTCGCCGCCATCGGGCCGATTACAGTACCCATGGCCCAGATCGCCGGTACCCATCCCTGGATGGTCGGCTTTGCAACCGCATTCGCGTCAAGTTTCGCTCACATGCTGATCATCGGCACACCCTCCAACGCTTTGGCGTATGCCATGGCGAAAGATCCGGTGACAGGCGAACAGCTTGTTACACTGGCTGATTTCTTCAAGCACGGATTTTTTGTTCTGCTGATCAGCTTTGTGGTGCTGTGGGTATGGGTAATCCTGGGGTACTGGCAGTGGATCGGGTTCCCGTCATAGAAAACAACGATAGTCAGAAATAGTGAGGTACAACATGGACACTCCCATCAAGCTCCTGATCGTTGACGACGAAGTCAAGTTTCTCGACGCCATCGCCAAACGGCTGGAAATGCGTGGCTTCGATGTCACCAAGGCGGAAAATGGTGAAAAAGCGATTGAACTGGCGCGTCAACAGCCGTTCGATATCGCTCTTCTGGACCTGAAAATGCCCGGCCTTAACGGACGAGAGGTCATGGAAATCCTGAAAGGAGAGAACTCTTTCCTCGAAGCGATTATTCTGACCGGGCATGGTTCTATTGACAGCGCGGTGGAATGCACTCGCCTGGGCGCGTTCGGCTATCTGCCAAAACCGTACGAACTGGATAAGTTGATCGAAACCCTGAAGGACGCGTACGAAGCTCGTATGAAGAAGAAATTCCAGGCGGATGTGACACGAATGGAGAAAATCGGCCAGATCGCACAGGGTGATAGCGCATTGGGTATTCTGCGCCGGTTGCGTGAACTCGATGACTAGAAGCTCTTCACAGAAAACAAGGATTGAAGGATATCATCGATTCTGATGTCCGGATAGCATGATGTTTTGAAATCGGGACTGACTCATCAGGGTCGGTCCCGTTTTTTTGTTTAATCTGCCATTAGCCCGGATATTTCACCATTGGAATTTCAATGTGATACTTGATGGAACGGCCAGTGCAAGAACCACGGCAGTGGTTCCCTGAATTAGCCCACCGTCCAGCGCCGTCTGTTTGGCGCTCACGGTGGGAATAGGATGTACGCTACTTGCCAACCCTGGGCTCACTTATCGTACTCCTGCGGAGTACAAAAACTTAACCATATCTGGTATAGCTGTTCTGCTATGTAAACAGTCAAGGGTGTAAAGAGCCTTTGTATCGTCCCATGTGCCGTTCTGCTATTCGTGCTCGTGGCACAAGTTTTTTGTTCGCACGGAACAGCGGCGCCCTAAACTCGAATCGTTGTCAAGCAACAGAATAACTACCAGGGTCGCGTGTTCCCAATGGCATCGGACGATTCAATCACAATCTATGCTTTACCTACCTGCCAGCAGTGCTGGGGTTATACGCAGGCAGGATTGTAGTCTTGTTCTTTGACCAGCATGGCCCACAGTATCACGGCTAGTTTTCGTGCCATGGCGACGATCGCCACTTTCCGTGTTTTCCCGGCATGGATCGCATCGTATTTCTTCTTTGCATACGGATCTTTTTGCACCCAACGCCACGCAGCTTCGACCAATAGTTTTCGTAGATGGGACGGTCCCCAGTGGGTAATGTGTCCCATATGGCGTGTGTTGGCGCTTGACCATTCACACGGCGTCAAGCCAAGATGTGCGCCGACTTGCTTACCGGATGCGAAGCGTTCGGGACGATACATCTCGGTCACGAAGGCGTTCACGGTCAGCTCGCCCACGCCTTTCACCTGGCACAGGCGCTGGGTACGGTCCCGATACGTTGCGGACGCATTCATCGCCTTGATCGCTTTGGTGATCACCTTGAGTTGCTGTTCAATGGCCTCCAGCTCATCGAGAGCAACATCAATGGCTATCCGTGTCGCAGCCAGACAATCACACGTTCGCAACCAGCGCCGGTATTCCTTTGTCCAATAGCGTTGCGGCGGAAACGGTGACTGTAAACCGTGAAACAATAGCAGACTCTTGATTCGGTTTTTGACCCGAACGCGATCATTCATCACCTGGTCACGGGTGCGAGACAACTGACGATCCGCCTCTTCCTGTTCTGTGGGGACATGTACCCAGGTACGAGGTGGTGTCCAGAACATGTGGGCCAAGGTAAGGGCATCCAGATGATCGGTCTTCTGCTGCTTCGCTTGCGCCCCTTTGGGAACTTGGCTGGGCGGCGCGATCTGGCAGTCAACACCTTGGCCGATCAGGTAACGACAGAGGCCAAAGCCGGTGAGGCCCGCTTCATAACACGCCCACATGCGGCAGTTGGGAAAACGGGCAAAGAAGCGTTCCCAAGCGGCTGAGTCATGCTTGATCCGATTCTCAAAGAGCACTTCACCAGTCTGGGTGTCGAGCACAACGGCGAAAGAAGTCTGCGAATCAACATCCAGACCTATAGACAATGAACGGTCCGCTGCAATAACTTGGTTCTTCGACATGGCGCTTCTCCTTGTGTTGGAAAAATGGAATACTGCTAAGATAGCAGTTCCAACACGACTTGATGCGCCTGTCGTTTAACATAGGAACTCGGTTTTATTCCGTCATAATAGAGATTGCCGGGAAAAGGGGACGGGATCCTTTTCCTCGCGCTCATACAGAATACGCTTGAGACATTCATGGAAAAGGAAACTGTCCCCTTTTCCGTGTAATTCCTGCCTGCTCTCAAGAAAAAGGGTACAGCCACCTTTCCCGGTCCATGCTCACAGCGGGAAGGCTTTGCTTCAGGGAAAGGAAACTGTCCCCTTTTTCCATATGCTTCTTTCCTATCACCTATGAATCGTTCGTCGGATACTATCATGACGCTTTATTTTCAAGAGTAGCTATATAAGAAAAACCTTGAGTCACTCCCAAAAAATGTATAATCAGTCTTTAAAATAACCTCCGTCTTGAAGGTATAGTCAGTCTTGAGGATGTAATCTATCTTGAAAACAATGTCGCATCAGAATGTGTGAGTTTGAGATCAAACCGTGGAATATCTCAATCTGATTTCACAAACATGAAACATTTCTTTCGTGAACTAATCCATTTCCACCAGCAAGCCGTCAGGCGCTTGCAGTTCCGCCAGGGGTAACGCCTCAACCTGTTCGATATACGATTCCTCTATCACCGGGTCTGCTTCATCTTTTTTGCTGAAATACAGTTTCAACACAACCACGGTACTGATCACGCTTATAATCAGGCCCGCAACCATCAGAATACCGGCGAAGACAATCATGCCGGAATTCCTGCCCTGTTGCGATTGGGTATCGTGTTGTTGTTTGTGTTCCTTCATGGGTATCGCCCGTTGTGTTGATCAAAACCACTTCCCGATTCATACATGGATTTAGCAATTAACGCGGAGAATCGCAACCTTTGATTTACGAAACCGAGAATGGAGGTGATGCTTACAGGGAATCCAGGATTTCCCGAACTTTCTTAATAAGATCCAGTAGTTTGAATGGTTTGGCTATGAACGGAATACCATGATCCAGGATATCGGACACCTGTATATGGTCACGCGCGTACCCGGACATGAACAACACCGGAGTATAAATCCCGCGTTCTTTCAGCTCGTCGGCAAATTCTCGCCCATTCATTTTCGGCATGGCGACATCAGTAACGATAAGATGTGGTTTCAGTTCCTCACCGCTTATTTTGGCAAGAGCGTCTAACGCAGAATCAGCGGAAAAGACCTTGTAATTGAAGCGGGCCAGGGAACGCACGGCGCTTTTTCGAACAATAGGATCATCTTCAACAACCAGGATCGTCTCTTCGCCGTACAGGGTTTGCGGATCTATTTCCTGGGCAGATTTATCAACAATTTTCTCTGCTGTTTTTGGAAAATACAATTGAAACTCCGTACCTGATCCAGATTGGCTGATAAGGCGTAAATGACCACTGTGCTGCACCATAATACCATACACCATGGCCAATCCCAGCCCGGTTCCTTTTCCCTGTTCCTTGGTGGTAAAGAACGGTTCAAAAATGCGTTCCAGAACCTCCTGCGTCATTCCTGTTCCGGAATCCTTCACGCTTAGCTGGACATAGTCACCCGACACGAATTCCGAACACAACATGCACTGCATTTGATCCAGGGTGACGTTTTCGGTAGTAACCTTCAGTGTTCCGCCTGCCGGCATGGCATCAACCGCATTCACCGCCAAATTGAGCATGATCTGTTCCATTTGCCCGGAATCGCCCAAGATCGCCCACAGGTCGTCCGCGTAGCTGGACTCAAACAGAATCTGCTCTCCCAGGGTGCGCTTCAACAACCTCTCCATATCCTGCAGGATATGGTTCATTTTAACAGGAGTGACCTGCGGAAGTTGTTTTCTACTCAGGGTAAGCAGTTTTTTCGTCAATTGTGCGGCACGGTCTGCAGTGAAGCTGATTTCACGCAAATCCTCAACCAGGGGGTGGTTCGCTTCGATTTGCCCCAGCGCCAGTTCCGCAGATCCGATGATCGCTGTCAGCAAGTTGTTGAAGTCGTGAGCAACTCCTCCAGCCAACTGGCCTACAGCGTCCATTTTCTGAGCATGTCGCAAGGCATCTTCGGTCTGGCGTTGATCGGTAATATCCTGAATAGCGCCAACCATGCCGGAGAAATCGCCACGATCATTCATCTGGACTTCAGCATGACATAATATCCAGCGAGTTTCACCGGTATCCGGTCGAATAATGCGCTGGGTCAGATGGTATTCATCTTTATCATTTATGGCACGCTGAAACTCATCATGCATGGCTGTGGCATCGTCGGGATGGGATATCTGTAGTACTTCCTCGAGGGTCAGGTTGGCTTTGTCAACACCCACGATCTGCTGCCATTCCCTGGAAACACTGAATATCTCTGAATAAGCCTCGTATTCCCATGCGCCAATACGTGCCATTCTCCCGGCTTCCGCCAGCATCCAGCGTTGACGTTCCAGTTCGTCTTCTGTCTTTTTCCGGTCGGAAATATCTATCGATATTGATTCGATAACGATATCGTTTTCATGCCTGTGGGCATCAAACAATCGCGTCTCAAGCCAGCGCCATTCCCCATTCAGGTTTCTTGCCCGGTAACGGACTATCTCCTTGTGTCCTTGCATGGCCTTATGCAGCGCTTTGTCAAATTGGGGCCGATCTTCCGAGTGAATGTTTTTAAAGAAGATAAACGGATCTTCGGAAATCATTGCCTCGGTATAGCCAAGAGTTTTTTCCATGCCCGATGAACAGAACACAACTCCTTTCTGTAAGGAAAGAAGGTGAGTGATAAAGGGGGACATCTCGATCAGGCGACGGTATTTCCGTTCACTTTCACGCACTGCATTTTCAGCCTGCTTTCTATCAGTGATATCTGTTATAACACCTGTCACGCCGGCACGTTGCGGGTCTGATCGTGTGCTGATTTCCAGCATTTTCCCATTGAATTCGAGTTCAAAACGACCGATCTGTTCCCCGGTCAAACCTGTCTTGATGATTTTGAAAATCCAGGGTATCTGGCGAATGGACAAGAACATTTTTGCCAGAGTAAACGAGGATTTGCCTAACACACGTTCTGGCAGGATACCGGTGATTTCGGTGAAGCGTTCATTGACATCCAACACCGTGCCAAGCTTGTTCACATAAATAATTCCAGAATCAACACCTTCAAAAATATCCGCGTAACGTGCTTCACTCTCACGGATAAATGCCTTGTCGCGATCCTTGCTTGTGATATCGCGCGCAATAATCAGAACCACCTGTTGTCCATCAAGTTCAATTTTATTCAGATGAAGCTCGACATCGATGATCAACCCGTTTTTCCGTTTGATCTGGCTGAAGACATGAACCGGAACCCCCGGCTCCATGCCTTGCCAGAAGGCCTCTCGTTCTGCAAGGTCCAGTCCCCCGACATCGAGATCGGCTACATTCAATTTCAGGATTTCTTCTTTGCTATAGCCAGCACTCTTGCGAGCCAGTTCGTTGGCAAGAACTATATTTCCATTCATATCATGAGCAAGAACTTCTTCCGGAAGATTTTCAATCAGATCCAGGAACCGTTTTTCGCTGCTTTTCAACGCACGACGAAGCAGTTGTTCTCGCCCGGCTTCAACAAAGTTGATCGCTATCAAATCTGCCTTGTTCTGCCCGTTGGATACCAGGTGCGCGGTTGCTTCCACCATCAAGAGGGTTTTGTTTTTCTTCCGTCCGGTAAATTCGCCCTGCCAGGTCTTTGACTTCAGGACACCTTCCAACAGTCTTTCAAGGTCAGGCTCAAGATGGAGAAGTGTTTGACAATCCTGTCCAACTGTCTGCGAGCTGTCCTTATATCTCCACAAGCCATGAAATGCCTTATTGGCAACCAGAATCTTCCCCGATTGGTCAAGAATAACTGTGCTGGATGGCGAAATATCCAGCATGCGGGCGTAAAGATCGTCGGATAGCGCTGAAGGCTGATCTGATTGAATATCGTTGGGTGGGTTCGAATGTTGTGGCGAATCGGAACGTGGCATATTGTCTCCGGTTGTTCCAGGAACCAGAGTAAAGTATACAGCCTTATCCTGACCAACACAATAGCATTGTAGCGGTTCCAGAGGGGCTAACTATGGAAAAATTTGCTACTTATGTGACTATTATGGATTGTGTAATCAAACAAATACATGAGAATGACTGCTTCTGTTTAATTGCTGAAGTAAAATGAAATATAATGGATTGTTGTGCTTCTGGTTTGCCAATGGCACATGATCGTCCACGATACATTGTTGAACGCGAATTCCTTGTAGACAAACAACCGGCTCTATCCAACCTCAGAACAGGCGAATTTTGCGAAACCTGCTATTGCCATGCAAGGTGTAATTGGTAGCATCTTGTAAGAAACAACATGGATACACATGGCAACGACAGCTCTAAAGAAAACCATAGCGCTTATTTCCGGAACATCCACGATACTTTTCGGTGTCGTGTTACTGGTATTGCCGGGACCGGGGTTGCTGTTTATCGCTCTCGGGCTGGCGATTCTGGCTACAGAATTTACTTGGGCCAGATCGCTGCTGCATGGGATGAAAACACGTGTGCAGACGGGTTATCAATCCATAAGAAACAGAATGCAGGCTAGACGTGGCGCCTCTTCCAATATTCACTCCTGATGACGTTTCTCTGTCGTGTTGAAATCTGATCCTCGTTATTCCCATCTTGCTTCTATCTCGTAAACAGAAGTGGATCCCAGGGAGAGATAATATGGCGGAAATCAGGTTGGCACACGATTACCTGGCAAATGACCAGCATCGTACGGCATTTAACCGGTTGCTGGACAATGTTTTCGGCTTTTCTCTCGAGGAGTTCTACCAGTTGGGATACCTGGATAGCTGGTATGTCCCCTTTTCACTTTTCCTGAACGATACCGCCATCGCCAATGTGTCTGCCAGCCGGTTCACCCTGATGCTGGATGGAAAACCACGTCGCGCCGTCCAGATCGGCACCGTCATGACTCACCCGGAATATCGTGGCCGTGGACATGCCGCTACGCTCATGAAACAGGTGATAGAGACGTACAAGGCCGATACAGACCTGTTCTTCCTCTTTGCCAACAACAGCACCTTTGACTTCTATCCACGATTCGATTTTCAACAGGTAACCGAAACCCATTTCAGCCTGGCATTACAATCAGATACTGCGGACTTTACTGACCTTGAACAACTTGATCTGAATGATGAGGAAATACGTGCAACGGTGAGGCGTTTTGTAAAACAACGCGTCCCTGTATCCAACAGATTTGGCGTTCTGGAAGGCGAAGATATCTTCCTTTTCCATGCCATGTACCTGGTGCCGGATTCGCTTTTCAAGCTGTCAGATCCGGAATGCCTGTTGTTCATGCAGTGGCAGGGGACAACACTCCACCTGTATGATATCATCAGCCACAAACCTGTTTCCTTTGCTGCTATTCAACATGCGATTCCGGTCCCACCAACCAGTGACATCATTTTCCATTTCACCCCCGATAAGCTGGGCCTGATGGACCATCCGGATCTGGAACAACAGCCGATAACACCCGACGAAGACGCTTTCTTTGTGCGTTCTGCTACACCTTTGTTTGCTTCACCCTTTCAACGTCCCAGGACATTGGAAGCCTGATTGGTGAGCATAATACATACAAAAAAAAACGGGACAGACAGATGTTTCAAGGTTAGGAATTTCTGCCCGTCCCGATATCTCCATCAACACCGCTTATTTCATCAGGACAACTCTTCTTGTTTGAGTAAATCCACCAGCGTTGACACGTAACAGATATGTGCCGCTTGCAAGACCAGTTGCGTGCCACACCAATTCATGTCTTCCTGCAGTTTGGACTCCTTGCACGTTTCTGGAAATCAAGCGGCCATTTGTGTTGTACACATCAAACATGATTTCTGTCGCAGTTGGAATGGTATAGGATAAACGAGTGGTTGCGTTGAATGGATTTGGATAGGCAGGAGATAACTCCCAACCGGTAAGCACAGGAGGTTCCTGCTCAGGTGTGTTGGTGTAGTCTGAAGCATCCAGGATAACAACACCATTGGTATAATCAGACAGGAACACCATGTCGTTATAGAGATATACGCCTATTGTCGTACCATCGGTATTAAATGAATCCACGACAACCGGGTTGGTTGGGTCGGCGAATGAAATGATATACAGGCCGTTTTCACGTGCCGCTACAAAAGCATTGGTTCCCGAAACAGCAACATCAACAGCATTGTTCGACAGCATGACATGTCCCAGCTCTTCCGGGGTAGTCGGGTCTGCCAGGGATAGTATATAAAACCCGTTTTCTCGGCTCGGCATCAGGGCGTAATCCCCAGATACAGCGATAGCTTCGCCACGCGATGTTTCAAATGAACCCACTTCTGTCAAATCGGCCGGATCAGCAATGGACACAACACGCAACCCATATGACCCCTGCGCCAAATACGCATATTCTCCAGACAGGGCAACCTCACGTGTGTCACCATCATACGCATAATTCGACACCAGTGATGGATTGGCGGGATCTTCTATGGAAACAACTACCATCCCATCTGATCCATCTGCGACATAGGCGTAATTACCCCTGATGACAGCGGACTGAGCATCATCCCCTGTATCATAGGTTCCCATGAATTGTGGGTTAGCCGGATCGGAAATCGACATTACAGATAAGCCACCGATCCAATTTGAAGTGTAAAGATAGTCTCCCAAAACAGTAACACCCTTTGTCGATGCCCCGGGGTTAATTGAACCAATTTCTGTGGGGTTGGCCGGATCGGAAATGGATAAAATCACAAGGTGGCTGTATGCTGAGGCGACATAAGCGTAGTCACCCGTACATGCCACATCCCTGGCTTCACCCGGAGTGTCGATATAACCGATTAACTCGATACCGAACAACGGATACACCCTGACCAAAAACAATACTACCGTTACCAAACACAGCTTTCGAATGTGCATATCACCCCTCCCTCATGAAGTGAATGGTTCCACTTGTCGAGTACTATCAAGCAGGACATATCTCATTTTATTGAACTTGACGTCTTATGCCAAGTCAACTTTCCAACAAACACGATTCACCAGGGACAAAATGAGTATTGATGAAAACAGTTCTTGTAAGGCTGTTCTCGATTTTATTACGACATAATAGAGATTGCCGGGAAAAGGGGACGGGATCCTTTTCCTCGCGCTTATGTAGAATATTCCCGAAGTATTCATAGAAAAGGAAACTGTCCCTTTTTGCCATCTCTTTTTCCAACTATATAGTTGATCTCTGACACATTGGTTTTTGGCTCTCGCGCATGCTTGCCGGCGGAGTTGAAACAGTGAAAGTATTCAGAAGTTCTACTTCTGCTTGACAAAAGATGTTTTAACAGTAACGTGGGATTTCACGAAAGAAGAAATATGGGCTGACTTTTGCGATTCCGTCCCTATTTTCGCCTTCCGAAGCTATGGTTATCAATTTGTTACTTTGAATACAGAAGCGCTAAAAAACGGCCCGAAACAGGGCCGCGTGTAGAAATCCTTTGTGCTTTCACAATTACAACTGGAATGAGCTGACCTGTTTTTGAAGGTTGGCAGCAAGTGTATTCAGTTCATCAACCGAGGCTTTGGTTCTGCTTGCACCCTCGGCAATTTCTCCTGTTGCCATGCTCATGCCCTGAACATTCTGGGTAACGTCGCCAACCCCCGAAGCCGCTTCATTAATCATATGGGCAATGTCTTTCATGGCAACCAGGGCTTCATTGATGTTGCTGGCTACTTCCTCGACTGTCGCTGATGTTTCATTCGAGGATTTCGCAATAGAAGCTACCTTTTCGGACATGTTCTGCGAGAGGTTTGTAACCGTCCCGGCATTATGTGATACTCGGCTCACGATTTCCGCGGTTTCCTGAACCGTCCTGTACTGTTCAGTGGTCGCCCCGGCGATAAACTGGTTGATTTCTGCCAGGTTCCGAATAATTTCAGCCACCTGGTCTATCGAAGCATCAACATCATCTTTTGTACTGAGCATAGCGGTAATTTTATCATTGATCATGTCCGCCGCTTCCGCACTCTGGTGTGCCAGTTCCTTCACCTCTGCGGCCACCACAGCAAATCCTTTCCCGGCCTCACCGGCGCCGGCGGCTTCGATAGTGGCATTGAGCGCCAGCATATTGGTCTGGTCCGCGATATGCTTGATGGTGTCAACAATTTTTGCGACTTCTTTGACAACCGTATCAAACTTGCCAAGGGTATCCGCAGCATAATGACTACGCTGGTTGGCATCAGTTGCTATGATATTTGCTTTCGAGGTGTTACTCTCGACTTCACGTGTTGATGCACTTAACTCTTCTATCGAAGTAGCAATGCTCTGGACACCACTGGTTACCTCATCAATAGAATTAGCAACATTTGTTAATCCAGCCGAAGTTTCGCCGACATTGCCGGCAATGGTATACATGGAAGATGACATGGATTGTGTCATCCGGGTGATGTTTTCGGCCAGTGAGCTGCTTTCTTCTGCTGACGCTGCGATTGTGGTGACATTTGTTGAAATCTGTTCTGCGGCAGAAGCGACTGTTTGTGCCTGTGAATTCATCTCTTCTGCGCTGGATGCTGTGGTAGCAGAGATGCCGGACAGTGTATTGGACGTGTTCCCGATACGGCCGCTGACATTCAGGATTTCGCCTATCATGACACGCAAATCACCGGCCATCTGTTTAAATGTAAATCCCAGTTTGCCGATTTCATCTGAGCTGGTAACAACTACTTCGTGGTTCAGTTTTCCCGCAGCAATTGCATCGGCATCGGCCCCCAGTCTCTGTAATGGTACGAGAACGGACCGTTTGATCATCAGCCCGAGAATAGCAAACATGATTACGCCGATAAGAAGATTCAAGGCAATATTTTTGATCGTGAATCCCGCCACAGCAGCATCAGTCTCATCCAGGGGCATGACAACTTCAAACGCGCCGTGAAGCTGACCTGGTCGCCAGTTTTCCATCTTGAAGCCAAGGAGATCTGTGCCATCGCCGTTGGGGCTGGTTCCGGGATCGCCATGGCACATCATGCAGGTTTCGTTCAAGTGAATCGGACGAAAGAAATGGATGGAGTTGTTGTTCTTGTTTATACCCCAGACAGACTCGCCATTTGCTGATTCCATTTCGGTAAGCCGGGCAGCACGAAATTCCCCTGTTTTAGTATCAGGATCGTTTCTGGGGTCGTTGGCTGGATTTCGTGCATTAAAAGAGGCCACCTGGAATTCGATACCTTCCATGTTGGCCGCTGCTTCTGTAGAAAGCCAGGCTGCGACAACCGGGATGGTTTTGAAAAAACGGGCTGTGGTATAGTCGCCACCCTCTGCGAGGATCTCGCCGGCTTCCTGAACCAGGGATGCTTCGTCAAACGAGGCTGTTTTCTGAAGTGTGGACACGTGGTTCATGGTTGAAACACTGGATGCGGTAAAGGCAGAAGCTTTTTGCACCAGAGTCGTAATAGAGTTGCTTCTGAAGATATTTACGAACATGACCGTGTTGATAATGATCAATAAAGAAACAACCAGCGCCGCAAATCCCAGTAATTTAAACCGGACGCTCAGGCTGGCCCACCAACTGAATTTGCCGCCGTCATTGTAAAGTTGTCCCATCACACGTTCTCCTCATGTTGCACATTCCCGACCAGAATATCGCAAGTACAGAGAATGTGTCCCATGAAGTTTTGCTTTCAAACGGTCAAAACGAATACAAATAAAAAAACAGAGGCTTTGCACCTCTGTTTTGCTGTATTGCCAATCAGCCATCTTCTTTTCACAGAACAAAGTTGTTTAACCTGAACAGCAAATCATTATACCCTATTTAACAAGTGTAGCCTTACGAGTAATCGTGCCATAACCTAGGGCAGAAACACGAATTAGGTATATCCCTGTTGCCAGGTTCGATCCATCAAAGTGAACCTGGTGATATCCTGCCTCCATCTGTGCCGCAGCGAGTGTTTTTATTCGTCGCCCAAGTACATCAAACAGCTCCACGTGAACCCGGGTTTTGCCAGGCAAACTTATTTCCAATGTTGTTTCGGGGTTGAAAGGGTTCGGATATAAACTGCTGACCCGGTATGAGTCCGGTATTCCTTTTCGGGTATCAGGAACGTCAGTATCGATACCGCTTCCCTGTACCATGACGTTCACGACAGGTGTTTCCGGATCGCTGGAAGAGATATCCAGAACAGCCAGTCTTCCCTCGGTAACCTGCGGTCGAAAACGAATCTCGAGATACTCGTTGCCGCCCGCAGCAATCACAAACGAATCAAAGGGAACTGTATAAAATACTTCGGGGATCGAGCTTTCAACTTCACGTACCACCAGTACACCTTCACCATGGTTCTCGATTTCCATCATCCACGAAGCAGAATCACCCAGTTCAACCTGGCCGAAATCATACCCGTTTTCTGGAATGGAAATCACACCGGGAGGGCCCATATAGACAAAGGAAACAGTATTTTCGTTCAAGTTTGGAATGACAAGGTAATTGTCCGGAATATTGAAACAGATATCGGCAGGGCCATCGTGACCTTCCGAGATGGTTACCGGGTCCATGGTGAATTCGTCGTCATACCGGTAAACAGATCCTGTACCCCAACAGGAGATGTACACATTGTACTCGCCATCACGCGCCATCCCATCAAAATTGTCGAACCCGGTCGTTGGTAAAACATCCGACACAACTCCTGTCTCCAGGTCGGCAGCTTGAATTGGCGAATCATCGCGGAATGACACAATCAGAAGCCTTCCGTATACAGGGTCAATCAGGAGGCCATTTGGGGTATCCAGATCGTTCGCAGCCCATGTCTCTACGGTTTCTTCTTCGATGTCGATCCGAAATATTACGTTCGCAGTGAAATCGGATACGTATAAATAGCCGCCATCACTTTCGATATCGTTGAGCGCTTCTGCGTCTTCGATTGTCAGCGAGAAAACCTCTTCGCCGGTATTCAGGTTAAAGCCTTTTACTACGGTCACATTGGTGACATAAACAATCCCGTTTTCAATAACCATTCCTTTTGGCTGGGTTAATCCTTCACTCACCCAGACACTGTCTTCACCCTGCGGTTGAATCTGGTAAATGGTATTGTTGCCCACATTGGACACCAGGTATCGATTGTAAAGCCCATCATAAACCGCGCTTTCCGGATAGGAAAGTTGCCCGAACGCCGAACAGGCTCCCATGAGGAGTAGCCCCGTTATAACGAAAAATCTGTCCATGGAATTCATCTTATCCTCCCAGCGAATACGCCTTCCGGTCTTCGGCTCCGTAACATAAGCTAAGTGGCATTGATAACGATGTAAACCGTTTTTTGTCATTCTTGTGGATCGATTCATGAGTCGAATCAGCATTGCCCCTGTTTCCGCTTGCGAAATTTCGATTTCCTACCTACACTCCTCTGTGCAACCACGATCATGGAGAGAAAAATGCCTTTCAACAAAGAATTGCTGAATATACTTGTCTGCCCGGAGACAAAAGCGTCCCTGGTGCTGGACGGTGATACACTGGTTTCTACAGATCCGCATTCCCGTCGCATGTACCGCATAGAAGACGGCATTCCTGTAATGTTGATCGATGAATCCGAGCAACTTGACGAGTCTGCCTGGCAGGCAATCATGAAGAAGCACAATAAAGAGTGACATGTTTCGACGGTACATCTACACTTCAAGCGCAGTTGTAATTGTTCTTGCCGCTGCAAATTCCATCGTGTGCGCCCAACCAGAGAAGAACCTTCAGCCACGCGAACCAATATTTGATGGCGCACAGGCGTTTTATTTCCTCTACAAGCTGGTGGAGCTTGGTCCACGTTACCCCGGCAGCGAGGCACACGAAAAAGCCAGAGAAAATATCGAAGGCTGGTTCAGGCAGTGTGGCGCTGAGGTTCGTCAGCAGGTTTTCCATGCCAAACTGCCCACAGATCCTCTTGGAAAAGGAAAAACCCGGAAGCAGAAAGGCATCAATCTTATTGCCCAGTTTGGTCCCAGACGAGCCAAAGCCGAACTGATGCTTTGCGCCAATTACGACACGCGCTCCTGGTGCAGTGGAATTGATATCAACTATTCGGATCAGCCATGCCCCGGCGCCAACGGCAATACTTCCGGCGTGGCAATTCTGCTTGAACTGGCCCGTGTTTTCGCAATCGAGCCACCACCAATTCGAGTTGACCTGGTTGTTTTTGACCTGGAAGAATCCGGTGTTGACAGTTCTTATGAAGGCTGGTGTAAAGGAAGTGAATTCTTTGCGGCGCATTTCGCCGGACGCGCCCCTTCTGGAACAATCACCCTGAATACTGTTGGCGCTGCATCTCCACTGTTCATGGAAGAAGAACAGTGCCTGACCGAATACCCGGAATGGACAACGAATGTATTTGTCGCTGCACATGCCGCAGAACCGGACTGGTTTCAGGTTGCTATGGGGAAACGGATACTGGGAGCCCACACTTTCCTGGTAAAAGGTGGAATTCCAACATGTGCAATTGTGGATCAGGATTATCCCTACAGGCACTCACATTCAGACACTGCAGAACAATGTAACAGCGAAACGCTTCACGCTATCGGTCGCCTGCTCGAAAAACTGATTTATGTGCCAGTACAGCAACAATGAATTTTGTCGATTTTATTGCCTGATTATACTGGATCCGTGAAGTGATCCTCTTTCTGAATTCCCTGCCTTTCACTCTTCATGCCGGTACTTTGTAGTTGTATATTAGTGTCGCCATGATAAACTATCCGGACTTGTACAAACTGCACGCAGAACTTGATCGCTGCGTAACTTGCGGCATCTGCCACACGGTGTGTCCAACATACCAGTTGTCAGAACGTGAACTGCTTTCCCCTCGTGGCAGGATTATCCTGCTGCGACGTTTGCTGGCGGGTGATCTCACCCCTCAAGACATCGGACCGGATACATTCGATTTCTGTACTCTCTGTTACGCTTGTCAAACAGCATGCCCCGCAGGCGTGAAAACCGACCTGTTGTTCATTACCGCAAGAAAGATTGTTGCTGATTCTGTTGGGATCGAAAAGACAAAACAGCGTGTCTTCAACGCCCTTGAAAACCCGGGGAAAATTGAAACAGCCCTGAAACTGGGTTCGATGACACAAAAGGTCGGTGGCAATAAAATCATCGAAATGGTTGCAGGAGGAATGGCTGTACCGAAATTACAGGCTACCCCTCTGCTGAAACGCTTGCCTGAAACAGTTGAGCCGGAGGGGCGTCGACGGATGCGTGTAGCGTATTTCCTCGGCTGCATGTCCAATTATGTCCTTCCCGGACCGGCGCTGGCTACCTTGAAAGTCTTGCAGCAATTGGGCGCGGAAGTTGTTATCCCCCGGGAACAGGTTTGTTGTGGCGCCCCCGCTTTCAACAACGGCGACTGGGAAACCGCGAGACGATTGGCGAAAAGAAACCTGGATGCTTTGCAGGAAGCGAACCCGACATTTATTCTCTCTGAAGACGCAACCTGCGGCGGAGCGTTTCGGCATGAGATCCCCGCGTTGCTCGAAGAGGATGAGGATTATGCGTTCATAGCGCGTGAAATTGCACAGAAAACAATGGATTTTCCCAGCTTGCTGGTCGATCGCCTCGACCCGCATTTTCCTGAAACGAAACAGTTGCCGCTGGATGTAACGATTCACGATGCCTGCCATTTGACACACACTCAAAAAGCGCACGGAAAGCTGCGTGAATTGATTGGACGTCTCCCAGGTGTCAGAATCGTTGAATCACAGGAATCCCAATTGTGTTGTGGTTTTGGGGGATCCTTTTCTGCCCTCTACCCGGAAGAAGCCCAGCAATGGACACAACGCAAAGTGAAACACTTCATCGAGGTGGGTGTTAGTATTGTTATTGCAGCCAGTCCCGGGTGTGGCCAGCAACTTCAGGAAGGTTTTCATAACAGGGGTTACGATCACATCAAAGTGCTCCATCCGGCAGAGCTCATTGTTCAGCGATGTGGCTGGGATCAATAATACCCCTCCAGAAGAGGACTATCTTGCCTTTTTGCGGCATTGATTTATCTTTTCTATTTTGAGTACTTTGCGCTGCTCGGAAAGACAACCTGTATAACAGATATGGGTTTTCGAGGAGTGTGCGTCGGTGTATTCTTTTCAAGATTTTTTGTACTATACAGGTGTTTTAGATGCGCGTTTCGCCTAAAAATATGCTTTTAAGTAAACACCAAACCGTTTTCTTTTCTGATTATCGGCTTCTTGATGCTTCATCAAAGAATGTTTCGAGCAATTTCACGTTTGATATGGTTCTGTTAGGGTTAATTGTTATTTTCTCGCCAGCTTCAGACACGCTCAATCAATATATGCTGTTTGGAAGAACTATATTGTTTTATTTATTTGTAATTCTTGGTGTTTATGCCATATCTTTTAAATATCATATATTTATGCGATATATTACAAACACTTCTTTGGTTTTGATGTTGTTGTTGTTTGTTTATTCTATGGCTAATGAGTTTTATCATCCATATTCCTATTATTTACGTGTATTCAATCTTTTCTTTACGGTGTTTGGGGCTGCTTCGATTGCTTCCGTGGCACACAGTTACAGGGCTTTGAAATACTTCATGTTCTTTTTTATAATACGTTCCATTATCTATGGTTCTAACTATTCTTTCACATCTATCGGTTTGTTTGGCAAGAGTAATGTTGATTATGTAAGAACAAGTGTTGATTCTTTGATGTTTGTTAGATTAAACTGGAACTATAATGGCGTACTTCATGCATTGTCTGTGTCTATGATATTGATCATGCTTATTTTTGGAAAAAAATATTATCCCAAATGGTTTCTATACGTAGCTCTTTTTATATCGAGTATCTCATTGATTCTGACCGTATCGCGTACAGCATATATTATCATGCTTCTTGGCGGTAGCTTGATAATTTACTTCAGTTTTAAATTTGGTTTTGGGAGTAGTTTTAAGATTTTTGTCTATGCTTCTATTGCCATTATTGGCATCAGTTATTACGCTGCTGATATTGTAACGTCTCGGTGGACATTCAGTATTATTGATAAGGAATTGGAACAGGATTCACGTGAACGTGTCTATGCGGCTGCTTTAGAACAATTTTCTGAGTACGCACTCCTGGGGGTTGGTGAAGGGAATTTTCACGCTGCATGGTTTGTTGGCACCAAGTATGATAAAACGGGTAAGGGTGAAAAGGGGTCTGTTGCCCATAACAGCTTTATTCAAGTCTGGATTAACTGGGGGCTATTGGCGTTTTTGTTGTATGGCGGAAGTTGGATAGCGTTGGGGCTGCAACTGTTACGAACGAGCAACTATAAAATCTTCAACTTGGCTGCAAAACTGTTACTGCTGCAATATGGCACGTATTTGCTGGCTACCAGTGGGTATGCTTCAAAGGATGTTACCATTGTTATCGGTTTTATCCTGGCAGTTATAGAACTGGACAAAAACAAAGTTGCCCCTTATCGTATTTCCAGTCCGCGTGCCAGGCAGCAAATAAAACCAGGCCTTCGCTAGAAGAAGTTTACCATATTGCTTTGACAGGTTGATTGGATGGCTACATTCTTGCATAGAATATGGTTTTTCCTGTTAGTTGCAATACTTCCAGGTATGGCATCAGCCTCATCTCCGTCAGCTTCCTACAGTTACCCGATTTTTTCTTTCAGTGAAGACGAGACCCCCAACATTGGTGATGTTCTGGGCATGATGCAGGACAGTCGCGGTATCATATGGTTCTGGGGAAATGAGGGCGTTTCTTTCTATGATGGAATTCAATTTGAAAAACTGACTGTAAGGGATGGATTACCTGATAATTATGTCTACAAAGTAGTTGAGTATTCCCCAACAAAAATGTATTTCTGTACGTTTCGCGGGCTAAGGCTTTATGATTTTACAACGGGAAACCTTTCAGAACCTATTCCCCTTCAAGACAGAACCATTCGAGATATTATTCGTGTTGATGATGTTACTTTGCTGGCAACCAATGCTGGCGTTTTAGCTTCTTATAAAGAACACACTCATTATATAGCCTTCTATGACAGTACGCGTCAGGAACACATGGAAACAATGGCGCATGCCCTCGCAAGAAATCCATCGGAAAATGTCGTCTGGGCTGCAACTGAACGACATGGATTGTTTCGGATTGATGTTGATTCGCTGAAGTGCTTGCTTGATATCAACGAGAGCGTTGAAAAACATGAGTTGTGTCCCCATTATGACTCGCTGGTCTTTAAACCATACCATTTTCCCCACCCGGATGATTGCAGGCCCATCGCGCTATCTGCATATAGAATCTCGGAATCGGAACGAAGGCTTGAGCTCTGGAACAGCGCTGTCAAGAATATTCCCACCGAATTCATGGCAACCGGTTTGAAAGAATTCCGAGACTTGGCCATTTCTGAAAACGGAACTATCTATGCCTGGAATCACCACGTTATCTACCAATTGGTAGATGGCAACATGAAAATATCACCAATGGCAAAAAGACTTGGGACCACTGTTTTAAACCAGATTATTCTTTTACCTGGCAATAAGCTTTTTCTGTTGACAGAATCTGGTGTGTTTCAGCAACAGGATGAAGAATGGAATCTGCTGGACCATTCGAGAGGTTTACCCTCTAATGTAATACTGACTGGTATGATTGATCATTCCGGAACACTGTGGTTGGTGGATGGAAATGGTTTGATATCACGTCTTACAACCACCCTCTTGGATGTGTATTCAGAAAATGATTTTCCGGCTTTACATAATATCAGCAACAGTATTGCTCTTCCGGATGGAGGGTTGATATTCTCTGGCGAACTGGGAATAACCCTGTTTCAAGACGGCAAGTTGCGCGTTATTTCAGAGGCCCTGTCCAATGAACAACTTGTCCGGGCTTTTGCCCTGGATAGAAACAACAATGTGCTGATATCCACAATTAACCGGTTATACCTTCTTACTATTGCTGACGGGAAGATGCGCCCGCTAACCCCGGTCCTTCCACCACATCCAGGACGTTTTTACATTTCTACCGCACCCGATGGAAGCCTGGTTACGGCATTATCCGGAAAACTCTATCGCTGGGATGGGAAAATACTTCGTGTTCTTGCGGAAGAATCGGTGTGGTTCTCCTATCCATTAACCATACTTGCCACCGAGGACAACAGTGTTTTTATAAGTGGCTGGGTATATACCGTTAGAATAAAAGATGGCCATTTCTGGGTATATGGGGATGCTGAACGGCGATTCGGTACCATGGACAAATTCAGTCGCCATACCCTTAGAGAAGACTACCTCGCGGCCACATGGCTTCCCTACGATATGCACTTGCGCGAACCCGCTGCCGTGTGTAGTGAAATCGGACCGGACGGCGCATACTGGTTCGGCACCTTCGCGGCAGGTTTGATGCGCATTGCTACAGATTCGTCTGAAATTGCCAACGGTGATTCAGTGCAGGTTTTTGATCACCGTGATGGGTTGCCCGATGATAATGTTCAATCTGCATTCCGTCACCCGAATGGTGATCTGTATTTTATTTTTGATACGGGAATTGTTAAAATAACGAAGGATTCACTTGAAGTTTTACGTGATCCGACACCTGAAGACGCCACTACCTTTCAATTATACCAGGATGAAACAGGCAACAGTTTTTACGCAACTTCGCATGGGCTTTTTATTACCTGCGATTCCTTGCAAATCTTGTTAAATCGATACTTTGGTTTGCCGGAAACCAGGATCAATGAAATGGTTGTCATGCAAGATGAAAGACTTGCGGTGGTGCAACCTAACGGCTTTTTTATCTTCAACACCAACAAGCTGATTTCTTCGCTTCTACCTGGCGATATGCCGTTTGTTGCCTCAATCTATTCGGATTCAACACGTATCCCGGTCAGCGAATTTGTGTCACTGCCCTTGGGGAAACGGAGAATCGAAATCAATCTTGGATTCCCTGATTTTCTGAACCCGGGCAGAAACAGGTATTCCTGGCGCCTGTCCGGACTCGATGACCATTTCAGAATACCAACCCACCGCAACCATGTGTTTTATACCAACCTCACACCGGGAAAACACGAGTTTCAGGTAAACGCCTGGAATGGGTTGGGGCAGAAACGAGTCATGCTTACACCAATAATACTGGTCGTTCCGGCCTACTTTTATGAAACTTCAGCCTTTTTCATCTTCGTAGGGATCGTTGTCGTATTTTTTGTGCTGTTGTTTATCCGCTGGCGAATCACCCAGGCAAGAAAGAAACAGCAACGTGAACTTGAAATAGAAATGGCAAGATTGAAAACAGCACACCAACTTGCCGCAACAATTGCACACGAATTCAACAATCCACTGGCAATTATCAAGGGCGCTTCCGATCTTTATAATATGCCACAAGCGTCTGAAGATGTGCGTGAACGTATGATCCAACGAATTCCCGCACAAGTTGAAAGAATGAAAAACTTGGTAAATACTCTCTTAAAGCTTAGAGAAATCAAAGAAATCAATTATGTTGAAGGCATCCGGATCCTGGACTTGAATGTATTCCTGGATTCTGCCGGAAATCCCGTTTCAGCACAAACAGAACAAACCTTTAACCAGCATACGGACACGACCTGATTATAGATTATTAGCACTTTCATTCAGCGCTTGGGCTCATGAAACGTACCACACTACCCTATTGTCTGGCTATTCTGATCCTTTTCTGGGGATCAGGAATAACTCATGCAGCCTTTAACCATCAAGTAACCTGGTTAAAATATTCGGGTTCAATTGCACTCTCTGGTTCTTCTTTCCTTGCAAATCCTGCCTTTCTTCCATTCCAAAAGCACCCTTCAATAGGGGCCGGATATGCCCGTAAATTCGGTTTGCAGGAACTGGATCATTTCGTCATGTCCGGCTGTGTTCCTGTTGGCAATTATGGGATTGGAATACACATTTCAGGTTTTGGTCGTACTCTATACACAGAACGAGAATGCGGGATTCATGCTGGCGGCTTGATCACTTCAAATGTCGCTTCCGGAATAGCTGTTGACTGGGGCCAGGTGCAGATAAAAAATTACGGGAGCGACCATGTTTGGCGTGTCCACGCCGGTGTAATCTATCATTGCTTTCCCGTTTCAGCAGGATTATCCGGCAAAAACCTTTTTTCGAGTAAAATGGATCGCTTCGACGGAACTCCTGAAAAAACACTGTTGCTGCATGCAAACTGGCAAGTCTCGAAATCATTTTCGCTTACGGGCAATGTTGTATTTGAAGAGAGCTTCCCACCAGCATGGTTTACCGCTATATCCATTCCGGTTTGGGAGTCTATCAGGCTTTTCACCGGCTATGATACTGGCGCCAGACGTATCCTGATCGGATGTAACCTGGCCTGGGCTACTTTCTCCGCAAACACAGGCTACGATCACCACCCTTGCCTGGGCTGGTCCCAATCCTATCAACTTAACTGGGAACCGCGCCATGCAAGGGAATAGACTGATACATATCCTTGTCACAGGCATACTGACAGCAGCTTGCCCAATTCCCAGCCCAAGTGCGGAGGTTTATCCGGACAGCTTGGTACGTCTGCTGGAAAACGCTTCCCTGGTATCCGGTCAATCCTGGTTGGACCAATTGTCATTGTCGGGTGATGGATCAACTTTTTCACCAAACACCCCAACCACATCCCTCACAACCGGCCGCCCATTCTTCATCCAGCTCCAGGGACGATACCGAAACATCGAAACCGGCAATACTCCTTCATTGTGGAATCGCCTGGATGTTCGTTCAGAAGAGTGGGGTATTGGAGGATTGACTGCACGGGATGCCAACGAAAGAAGCTTCACAGACCTGTATCGCATTTACCTGGAGCATGCTACCGACAACCAAACCCTCGTGCTCGGCAGCTTCCAGGCAAACCAGGGATTAGGTTGGACCATACGCAGCTCGCCTTCTTTGCCTGCCAGCTACGCTTCCCTGAGTCCTTCACAAAACCGGACTGCTGGAATTTCTGCCAACCGTTCCGGTGAAGAGGGGCGAGGCTGGCAGGGTGGCGGATTTGACTATCATTATCGTTCCCTTAACACATCTTTTTGGGCCGGAAGATCTTTCTATGACGCGCGTGAGGGTTCGGATGGTCCGCTGCCCTATAGTACCCAGGGTGATCACACCGGTTCACGCACCGATAACAGTCTTAACCTGGGCGAGTCCCATACTGGGGCTCATATAGCCTGGGAAACGCTTGCCGATAACAACAACACAGGCACATTATTCCAACTTGGCGCTACCGGGTGGATATCGCGATGGGATACTCCGCTGGCATCCGACGGGCTGGCATCTCGTTTTCGTTATGGTGATTCACGCCGGACAATACGCAGCTTCGGAGTGGATGGACGCTTGTGGCAAAACAAAATCTGGGCTTTTTCAGGAGAAATCACTCACCTGGATAACGATGCCTGGGGTGGAGCTGGTATCCTGCAACGCTCTTTTCTAAACCTGTCCCTGATTGCAATGGTCTACCGTGCTACAATCACCTTTCAACCTCTGCATGCACGGCCGTTTCTGCCTTTCGGCGATGACCCCGCAGGACGTAGCGGTCTTTATACCGGGTTGGAAACCTCTTTCCATCGCTGGCTTGTCGGCGGCTGGTGGGCAGGCGAGCATCGTGAGCCGATCGGGGGCAATGACAGTCAACACCGCAACGGGATACGTCTGTATGCTTCTGGCCCAATAAACGAACGATGGCATCTCGATGTGCGTGGTTCGTTGGGAAATGTGTATGAGCAGGATACATCTGACCGTCGCCGAAGTTTTCGGGCGCATACCTATCATGAGATGGATGCCATTCGTAAAGGACTACGCTATGAACATACCTGGGAAGATAACGGGGACGGGGAACTATTGGCGGGCTATTTCCAGACCGATATTAACCCGGCTGTTCACGGCGCAGTGCAAATAGGCTGGGTTCGTCAGTTTGACAACGGCGCTACTGTAACCCTGATTGAACCGTTTATTCCCGGCTTGTTCCCGTTCCGGCAGGTAGGAACGGAAGGACTGTATGGCAGTGCAACAATTACTTTCCGTGTGTTCCGTACGGTAGAGGGCTGGACCCGAGCCCAATTCGCACGTACTTTGGAAACGCCCTCTGAAACCACCCGGAATGGCAGCCTGGGGATTCAAATACGCTTCAATTCGGTCGGCAAACGGGAGAGGAACTAAGGTTATGTTGCAGGAACATCCTGTTGAATCCAACGGTTCGTCAACACCTTCAAACCGTGAACAGGTAGCAGAACAGGTTCAGAACGCTGCCGAACCGGTCCGGCCTGCAGGGCCTGTTGCGCTGGCAATTCAGCTTGTTCGCTGCCCGAATTGCGAATATCAGTGGGAACATAACTGCGAAAGCCTGGATATGCAGGTAACCTGCACCAGTTGCGGTCACACGTTTCTCTATGTGGACGGTTACCTGAACAATTACAAGGCGCACATCGAAATTTTTGTTGATGATGTTCACCCGATCCCGTTGGTACCAGGATATTCCGTAGGCGGTGAGGTTACCCTGCCTCCAAACGAGTTGGTCAGTGTGGACTTTGGTATCCGTTACAACAAGGAACCGGATGTCTTTTTCCTGATGCCGGGCGGAAAAACCCTGCCTGAGCTTATCCTGAACAACCAGATTGCGTTTCCCCTGTCAACCAGTAAAACCAGTGTTGTATTTTTCACTCGAACCCTCGCCCCGGAACAGGATGCCCACCCCCTCAAGCTGATGTGGATGGCTATCGGAGAAACCGGTGATTATGAAAAGCCGCTTTGGTTGAGTTACCTGCAGAACGCGGCAGACCTGGTTCGTAAGGAGGAAGAGCTGGCGGCAGTTGTGATGCTGCTGATCGCGCTGGATTTCTTCTATGATCATATCCTGGACCGGCTGGGAATTGATTACCCGATTATTCGCCGGGTGGGACGTCGTCCGGGCATGAATGAAAAACGCGCCAAACTGAAGCTCCTCAGCGCCAACCTGGGCGACTGGCCGGTCGAATTCGGCGATCACCTGAAAGACCTGACCGACTTCCGTAACCGCATTGTGCATGGCGTGGTCAAGCGTCCCGAAGCGCCAAAAGTCACAGCGCGCCGTGGTTTCCAGATTGTCATGCGTGCAGTGATGATTCTGCTGGAGAAATACAATCGTTGGCTGGCTCAGGGGCCAAAGGAATTAATCGTGGACTAGTGGAACTGAGGTCAAGGATTTGCCAGTATACTATGAAGCGTTTATAATCGTACCAGGAGTTGTTGTCATGTCTGCCCCCAGATGTTTCCTGAAGCTGTTTTTCGCCTGCACGGTCTTCCTTGCAATGGCATTACCCTCCATTGCAGCAACCCCGGAAGCGGATTTTTCCCCGTTACGTAAGCGCCTGATCGCTGACGGCCTGCCACCGGCAACAGTTAACCGGCTTTTCGAAGATGAACGGTTCGAGCTGATCCCCGAACTGTTGAAAATGAATATCCGTCAACCGGATGTAACCAATGTTTACTTGAAATTCACTGAACCGGCGTCTGTTGAACGGACCCGCATTTTCCTTGAAGAACACGAAGACGTATTCATCACTGTCCTGGGCGACAGCCGTGTCGAACCGGAAGTGGTTGCCGCGGTATTGCGTATCGAAAGTAATTTCGGGGAATACCCGGGACGTTTTCCCCTGATGAATGTCTTTGCTACTCTCACCCTGCTGGATTCTGATCAGCTTGAAACCCTTGCGCCCCAGTTCTGGAGCCATGTGCTGGAAGAGGTCGATCCGGCGGAAAAAGTCGAGACTGTTCGTAAGGTAAACCGTCGTAAAAAACGCAAGGCTGATTGGGCGTACAAGGAATTGAAAATCCTGATCGAAATGTCATCACAGGGAAAGATGGACCCGTTGGAAGTACGCGGGAGCTGGGCGGGCGCGTTTGGCCTGGCGCAGTTCCTGCCATCTTCATTTCAGACCTATGCTCGTGACGGAAATGCTGATGCCACAACCAATCTTTACCATCTTGAAGATGCTATTGCCTCGATTGCAAATTACCTGAGTCTGCATGGCTACCGTGTAGACAACGAGAAGAAGCGTCGCAAGGCGGTGTGGCATTACAATCACAGCGAAGATTACGTCAGCGCGGTATTGAACCTGGCGGATAAGGTTAAAGAGGCACGAAAGCAGAAGGCAAAACCATGAAAAGAAGTTCTTGGGGGTGGTGGGCTGGCGCTGGGGGTCTGGTAGGCGCCCTGTTGCTTTTGCGCGGACGTTATTACGCACCGGTCAAGCGTGTCATGGACACATGTCTCGCCGGTCTGGCGTTGGTCGTGCTGAGCCCGGTTATGGGAGTGGCTGTTATCGCAATCAAACTAACCTCGAAAGGGCCGGTATTGTATCACGCCCCACGTATCGGCACACACGGTGAAATATTCGATACTTTAAAATTCCGCACCATGGTGGTCGATGCCGATAAACACGCCACCATTACCGCAGGGCATGATTCACGCATCACTCCCATCGGCAAACTGCTTCGCGCTACCAAGATTGATGAACTCCCACAACTGTGGAACATTATCCGTGGCGATATGTCAGTCGTTGGTCCGCGTCCAGAATCGGTGAATATCGTGGAAGATCACTACACCGATGAATATCGTGAACTGTTCGATGCGCGTCCCGGCCTGACCTGCACCGGGAACCTGCTGTATTACGTGTTCCATGAGCATCTCGAACCGCCCGACGATATGAACCCGGAAGAGTATTACGTGCGTTACCTGTTGCGTCCCAAACTGCTGGCCGATATGCACTATGTCCGGAACATGAGCTTTATCTACGACTGGACGCTGATCTTCCAGACCGTGTATATCATTGTCTGCAAATGGCTGAACAAAGCGCCGCACTGGACCCCGAAATTCGCCACCGAACCACCGGAAAACTGGGCGAATCCACCGGCGAAAAACAATTAGGAATTAGAAATGAGGAATTAGTAATTCCGGACGTTGCACAAGAATTTACAGGATGAACAGGATAGTAAGGATGTCAAGGATGAAAGAATGATGAAAAGAGTGAATGGTTACTGACATTATGCCATGTCTGAAACCTGATTTATGACCGTATTCTATGCAATCATTCAAATAACTTTAGAACTTTCAAGCTTTGTAACTTTCCAACTCCAGTGAGGCATGGCCCGATTTGCCTGTGATGTTCTCTGATTCCAAAACAGGGGAATGTTATGGAAGAGAAGTTTCGCAGAATAACAATATCTGGCAGCAAGTCGGGAAGGTAACAATTTTTCAGGTAGTAGGACGATAAGGATAGGTAACTTTTGAACTTTCTAACTTTTGGTTCCTCACAAGAATTTGTGCATCCGGGCAATGTTGTGGCAGGTCTTGACGCGACATTCTGTCTTCGGCTTTAGCAATGTTTTCCTGAATAACGATGATACAGAAACCGCCTCTCGCCCTGTTTTTGTCGCGTTGTGACCTGCCACCGATATCAGCATTCTCGCAGTCGTCAGGTTATAACACGATGCCTGACGACGAACTATCATGTAAAATTGCAGGCGTAAAGTCGGACAGGTGTCTGCAATTGCGGTAAAAAACAAGAAAAAGGTATCGTGTCAAGACCTGACGAAACGTGCTCGTCGATTGTATGTACAAATTCTTGTGAGCAGCCTAACTTTTCAACTTTCAAACTTGCCAACTTTCAAACTCAGGAGAGAGAGTCTCTCGCCAGAGCGAAGCGGTTGATTTACTGTCATCAAGCATGTATTTTTGACTCCACTATGGCGCGTTCGTTCAGCGGTCAGGACGCTGGCCTCTCACGCCGGAAACACGGGTTCGATTCCCGTACGCGCTACCAAGTTGTAAAATAGCTGTTTACATCTTTCTTGAAAGCGGTTCTCCTGGAGCCGCTTTTTTGCTTCCCCACCATATTCCCCACCAGAAAGGCGTTTTCTTTCTCAATGGCCTTGACCCTTGCCAAGGTGGAGAAAACCGCGCCACAGGCGGTCTACGCGCCTCAGGATGGATTCTATGAGGTGCGATAGCGGGAGCCATGCCGCAACTATGTAGCTAAGGCTGTAGATTGGTGCGAACTTCACCCTCGAATGACAGGGTGACGGGGGTGCAAGGCAAGTGGGGGGGGCATTGGCTGTGCTTGGGTATTATGATTCGGTGCCCGCGATATGCAATATCAGTCTTCCGTTTCCACTTTCCATTCACGGGAGAGACGCTGAGCCTCAATGATTTCCTCGTTTGTCATCCTTAATAATAGTTCCTGACGCTCCTCAATAGCCTCTCCATGTCCTTGCGCGGCTGCTAAATTCAACCACATATATGCTATTGTTCTATCTTGTTCAACTCCAAAGCCATATTTATAGATACCTCCTAATGCAAATTGTGCATCTTTATCTCCGCGTTCGGCAGCTATTTCAAACCATTTTACTGCTTGCATGAAATCTTGAGGAACCCCAATACCTGTAAAGTAAAATCGACCTAAACAATAGCTTGCTTCCACGTTTCCTTGGTCAGCAGATTTTTGATACCATTCTAATGCTTTAATATTGTCAGCTTCAACTCCTATACCTGACTCATAATATGAACCTAAACGATACTGCGCATCAGCATGGCCTCCTTCAGCGGAAAGCTTAAAATATTCATAAGACTTTGAACTGTCGGTTTTCATACCATACAACAACCCTACCAGGTATTGTGCATCAGAATCACCATTATCAGACGCTTTTATTGCCCAATAAAGTGCTTTAGTAAAGTCTTGATTAACGTGTTTGCCTTGCGTATAAAAGATAGCGAGATTATATTGTGCAGTAGTATGGTTATTTCCCGCTGCTTGATGATACCAATAAATTGCCTTCTGTTCATCACTAATATCTAAAGTGTCATGAAGGTAGATAGTCGCAACATAGTATTGTGCAACAGCATTACCATCTTCTGCAAGTGGCAATAGTTTTTTGTAAGCCAAAGTATCTAGTCCCATGTTGTAATAAAGGATTCCTTTATCCAATTCATCAATTTCTTGTGAATGTACAATATTCACCACACTTGCTATTGTCATTAAAACAAAAAACAGCATTTTCCTCATCGTCAGACTCCTTTAAAATCTCACGTCCCACTGCAATTGTAGTATAAATTTATGAAGCACCAAATCCTCTGTCGCCCACATAGTGTACATCTGTAGCTGAATGTCCGTATCAATTTTCCAACCCCTCGGAAACTTCACCAAACGAAATCAATTCTCGATTGTACCGTGTCGCATCGTCAAACCACCATTTAATCAACCCAATCTCCGGCGCGTATGCCTTGTAGTAACGCCCCCGAGGATCAGTGTTGTCATATCTTCCATAGCGTACAACGTAGCAATGCTCAAACGTACCGGCGGGTACGGTCATCGTACTGTCAGAGGCCCATACACGCCAACAGAAGTTGCTTCCATCGTTGTCTATAACAGCACCTTGTTGTGCCCAGGGGAAGCTATAGAAGTCAGGCATCGTTATATAGTCGCCACGCTGTTCGTCCCAAACATACATACGCACACTATCGTTCGTCACAGAGTAGGTATTACCGCCCCACATCCCAGAACTCTCATGAAACGAACCCATTCGATACAGTATCTCACCGTCGTACCGCTCACCTGTATCGTAGCTTCTTACCTCGATAGTGGTGTCATTATCACCAGGATACAAGTAGACCCAAGACAACCCGTCCCCAAGCGGAAACAGGTCCGCCACCTCTTCGGCAACTGGAGCTTCTGGCTCATCATTACCGCCATCGTTACCAACCCCGTTATCATCATCACTGTCACAACCGAAAGACAGAGCAAGGATCAGGAATAGAGGAAAAGCAAGGAAGGTCTTGTTCATCGTGTCCCCCAAGGCTAATCGGTGTTCATAGGCTAATATGCAAGATATGTGCTATCACACCAGAAGTCAAAAGAAATCCCCACTCGTTTACTAATGCTATGGTAACGAGCGGGGAATGTTGAGGTTGAATTTTCCAGACCTTCGGAAAGTTCCGGGCGAACCTGACGATGTACCTCAAATATCGCTAGGATAAACCCGATCTCGCATAGTGGGCCATCCTGTCAAACGTTTCTGCTACGGCCAACTGGACTTGGCGCTTTGCCTCTTTGTCGCCTGCTGCCTTAATGGACTCCCGATAGTCGCAATCTGGATAACACGAGCACCCGTAGAATAGACCGTACTGTCCGCTTACTTTTCGAAGCTCGCCTCCACACTTTGGACACACTTTGTTGACCGTCATAATTTTCATAATGTGTCCGAGCTTCTCATCCTCGGTACGGTCGAGCCAATCGACCGCAGTACCATATACCAACTCGTATAACTCTTCGAACTTCGCTATCACGAGGTTTTCCTTATCGAGCATTTCGTTTCCTTTCTACGCAATCAATCCTGTTTTTTCCGCCGAACCCGGTAGTATAGAGATGAGCACCTAAATGTGACACATTAGAATCACATGGCTCGCATCGCTCAATCGTAGGTTTGACGGCGCAATGCAGCGATTTACGTGAATGTGAAAAAATACCTTAGAGGCTTCATCTCTGGCTCGCCGCTCAAATACTGTACGTGAGTGTTTACGTGAAGTGTCACCGCTGTCACCGTAATAACCGTGTTTTTTCAAAACTCTT
Source organism: bacterium (assembly GCA_963669175.1). Classification (GTDB taxonomy): domain Bacteria; phylum Electryoneota; class Electryoneia; order Electryoneales; family Electryoneaceae. Next base: position 859,130 of record OY769902.1, on the reverse strand, counting down.
TTCATATCCGTATTCGTGAGAGGTTGTTACAATTTGGGCTATATTGTGGTGACAACGGTGACAAAATCTCTTAGGCAACCTCTTTCAGTTTAACAATGTTTTGTGTCACGTCTCGAGCAAGTCGAATCCCCTCATACCCCCAAACACGTTTATCACCGTCACGTTTCTGAGTGCGCGTGATGTCATCACGTGCAAGGATCAGGTCAGAAAACTTTCGATTGCCAATAGGGTGATCACCAACCTCAGAAGCATAGTCCACGTAAGCTCTCCGCAACAGGGTACGGCTTACCCAAGCATCGTGCTGAAGCTCACAACACTCCTCAATGAATTCACGGAGCGGGTCTTGCTCGGCGAACAAGTCTTCTTTGCTTCGCAATACTTCGGGCGGCAAAGATGGAAGCTGGTTTCCGTTGTCACGATATACCAGTAACCCTCTAACAGCCCAAGCCAGGATAGCCGCGCCGTGCTGTTCAGGGTCTGAGAGCGCCTCCTTCACGTTGGGGTCTCGCTGCCCCTCTGGTATGGAATATGGGAAAGGTAGAGGTATCGCCCTATCCCATAGCGCCGCGTCTGTCCGTTCAAGTGTCGGTAGATCGTTCGTAGCAATCGCAATCGTGAACATCGGTTTGAATGTGGTCTCGCACTTGTTGTATGGAGCCCTTGCTGTGATTGGATCACCGCCGCTCCACATTTTCATCTTAGCCGAATCGAATCGCCGGTATTCTGGAAACTCGCTGGCAAAGACAAACCTTGCTCCCATGAAAGCCATGAGATCGGACCTGGGTTTGCTACCGTCGCCTCGGTCTCCCGATTGCAGGAAAGTCTCCGCATTCGAGGCGTTGGCGTACCCGTCTAGCTTAGCATCGCCCATTGCGCTGAATAGAGCGGCCAGAAACGTAGACTTGCCGGACCGCTTGGGGCCGTGTATAAGAAAGAACTTCTCCGCCGGGTTGCCTCCAAACAACAGATAACCGGCAACGCTCTGTAGATAGTCTTTTAGACGCTCCACGCTATCCTCACTTGAGCCGTTTTCACTCCCGCACAACCGCTCGAGGAAACTCTCCCAGAGAGCAGACGTGACCTCCAGCCCTTGCCAGGTGACAGGAGCAATCTTCATGATCAGTCTGTCCGACGAGTGCGGAAGTAGTTCGCCGGTGCGAAGATCAAGGACTCCATTTTGTACGTTGAACAACCAAGGCTCCGCATCGAAGTCGCTAGCGTCAACCCACAATTCTGAGTACGATTCTGCAATCCGAACCATAGCATCGAATTGCTTATCACGTGCTGAGACTTGGAAGTGTCTCAAACAGGTCTGAAACCGATCTAAATCGTTGCCAGCCTGTTTTACTTCTGTTGGCAACTCCTGCATGATTACTTCACGGGCTAATCCCTTTATAGCAATCTTAGGAGTTTGCTTCCACTGCCGTCCTGTCCACCTGTACCACCTGTTCAGGTTGGGTTCGAATCGCAGCTCGTGCTTGTGACGCTTCACTAATAGTTCGGCGTTACCAACTTCATTGGTTTTGAGCGCCTCTTCGAGTTTTGGTATGTTGAAAGTAGGTGTGGAAGAGGGCTCCTTTTTCGTCCCTACGGCCCATTCTGGTGGGTTCTCGGGAGAGTATGTTGGACAAATGTCCATTAGCTTCCGTAGCTGCTCCACCGTTCCGCCTGAGTCTAACCAGTCGCTTACGTCCTTTGCGTTGGAGAAAGGCTCCAGCAAGCGAACACGCTTCGCAACACCGTGCAGATTCCCGGCGACCTTCGAGCCGTGTTCTTTGCCCGATGTGTCTGCATCGGGTAATATCACAACGTCTTTACCCGTGAAGTGCTGCGTGTATTCGGGCCGCCAATTACCCGCTCCCATTGGGAAGGTGGTTGCTCCGGTGAAACCGGCATGGGCGAGCCGGTCTGCGTCTTTTTCGCCCTCGACAATAATCGCCAAATCCGAAGCCAAAAGCTCAGGTAGACGATAGGGAACACGAACAACATCGTCTAAACTCCATATCCATTTCCCGTGCCGCTCTGGGTTTGGTCTACGCTGCTTGAAACCCTTCGGTTTGTATCGCACCACCTGGTACAGCAGCTCACCATTCTCGTCTTGGTAGTTGTACTCTTTAACGATCTTGGGCTGTTGTTTGGGATTCTGTTGCTTCTTCCGCGCAGGTGGTGGGGTGTCCTTGGGGAAGAGATCCCCCATGGAAAGCCCAAGGGCCGATACAATGTCTTCCGTACCGCATCCCGCATGACACTTGAGCAGGACTTGGCCCTGGTCCCCTTCGCTAATAGATAGCGAGGGGTTGCTGTCGTCATGGGCTGGACACCGAGCCAGCCAGTATCCGGTTTTCTGCTGTGCGGGTGAGCCGTGTTGGTGGAGTGTTTGAAGAACGATGTTAAGAGGCGTATCAGACATTGAGCGCCTCCTTGGCGAACAGTTGACTCATTCGCTCTTGATTTCTGGTTTTCATGATCTTATGTTTCCTTTGAGTTTGGAGTATAACCGGGTTGCAGCCCGGTTCATTTACAAGTGTTGGCCCCTCGGTTCCACGGGGGGCTTCTTTGTTTTCTTCCTTACGCAGCATTCGCGACCTCCTCGGTTTCAATCAGGTTGCGTTGCATAAACTCGTTCACATCTGATTCCAGGTATCGAATTGACCGCTTTGCGACCTTGAGGTATCGCGGCCCTTCGCCCCGGAATCGCCAGTTGCGTAGCGTCTGGAGGGCAAACCCCGTCATTTCAGCTACTTGGTGCTCAGTGAGGTACATCGGTTTGGTCCCTTTCGGTTGGGTTGTCGTTGACTCTGAACTAAGCATCTTTCCTCTCCTTATGTAGGTGATGCTCCCGGCAATTGATTGGTAAACCGAGAGGCTCTGACTTGTACCTGCTCCTTGATGTGCTTCCAAAGAAATACTACAATTTCTTTCTTTACAAACCTTGGGAGGAAAAAAAGATAATAAACCAGGTAGGAATTGGTTGTAAAAGGCATGATAGTAATAACTTAACAACACGAAGAAACTTCAGAGTATCCTAATATTTGGAGAGTCAAATTTCTTTTTCGCCGGTGATATGTCCACCAAAGATACTGGTTGCCACGTCTGCACTTCGCCTGAGAGCTTCATCGTGTAGCTTTGCATATCGTTGAGTCATGATAGGTGATTTATGCGTTAGCAAACGCTGGAGAGAGTACATATCGACCTTGCCAGAACTGGCGAGCACGGTTGCGAAAGTGTGGCGAAGACTGTGAAAGGGTCGATAGTCTTTCGGTAACTTGGCTTTATCAAATATTGCGCGGGATAGCTTTGAGGTATTTTTCAGGCGCTGTCCATCTTTACCGGGGAACACGTATGAACTCTTGGTGAGCTTCTGTGCCTTGAGTACGGGGATCGAGAGATTGGTCAATGGAATGAATTGATCTTTCCCACCCTTGGGGTTCCGAATTGCGATTAGGTTGTTCCGCCAGTCAATATCTTCCCATTTCAAGTTTGTTATCTCGCCTCGCCGCATTCCCGTAAACAGTGCCAGCCGCATCATACCAGCAAAACGTTTATACGGGCCTCCACGTTTTTCTTCCTCATCCAGTACCTTTGCAAGCGTATCAATCTGTTCGGCATCGAGCGCATCGTCTTTGATGTTATCAACCTGAGGCATATCGAAGGCGAAGTCTGGGGTTTCGCACAGAACACGGTTCTTCGCGAAGTTCAGGATTCGTTTCAATAGTGCCATGATATGGCGAACCGTCTGAGGCGACAGATTGCGCTTTTCTAGATCCATACGCCACCGGTCAACGTCAACTGGCTTGATCGCCTTGGGTTGTTCCTTGCCAAAGCTTGAAGCGATATAGGATTCATACCGGTAGCCATCTGTAGCAAGTGATTTGTTCCACTCGCCCCGAATCTCCTTGTAGTATTCCCAAATCTTCGCCACTGTCCAGGCGTTATGTTCAGCTTCACGCGCTTCAGTTTCACGTTTTTGCCGCTCTAACCTGGATTCACGTTTTCCCTCAATTCGTTCGGCGCGAATATTGTTTGCGCGTTGTGGTGTCATATCGTTGCTATGTTGACCGCCAACACGTTCCTCATATTGCTTTCCGTCACGCTTAAATCGAATGTAGTAAACCTTCTCGTCCTCTTTGTGCCCGGTCCTGGGCATGACGTGATAGAACACGCCGGGATATTGTGTCTTTTGCCGTTTGTACTTGGCCGCCATGACAACCTCCTGTTTCGTATCGGGGTGATAGAACAGCTTCCCCACCATTGTCCCCACCTGTCAGACTATATAACTAGGTAAGCGAAGGGAAGTCAAGGAGTGGTTCAACCCGTTGAACAGCTTTCTATCACTAGTGTTAAGGGACCGCCCAAAACAGCGAAGTAAGTTCAGTGAAAAGGGTAGTTTGTGGCCTCTCACGCCGGAAACACGGGTTCGATTCCCGTACGCGCTACCATTTGGGATTCAAGTGTGTTAAGGCTTCCAGCATTGTTGTTGGAAGCTTTTTTCGTCAATATGATTTCGCTTTGTTTGACCACGCAGAATCTATTTCTTATTATATCAATCTCTGTGTAACACAGAGGATTCAGTATAAAATTCTGCTGCAAAGCTTCTACAATAGGAGGATTCTATTGGAGGTTATTAATAAGAAGTCACTTAGTGAACGTGATATCTGCACGAAATTCATCACCCCGGCCATCAAGGATGCGGGATGGGATATCCAGTCACAAGTCCGTGAGGAAGTGACCTTTACCGCTGGACGAATCATCGTTCGTGGTGAACTGGTTGCCCGCAGCAAAAAGAAACGCGCTGACTACATCCTGTTCTACAAGCCCAACATCCCGATTGCCGTCATTGAAGCAAAGGACAACAACCACAGCATTAGCGCTGGAATGCAGCAAGCCTTGGACTATTCGGAATCGCTGGATGTGCCATTCGTATTCAGTTCCAATGGTGACGGTTTTCAATCCCACGATAAGACCGCTTCTTCGGGGCCTGTCGAACAGGAACTTGCGCTTGACCAGTTCCCCTCCCCGGAAGCGTTATGGCAGAAATACCGTGCAGATAAGGAACTTGATTCCAAGTCGGAGCCCATCGTCACTCAACCCTATTACGCTGATGACAGCGGAAAAACACCCAGGTATTACCAGATTAACGCCATCAATCGAACCGTCGAAGCTATCGCCAAGGGGCAGGACCGTGTTCTGATGGTAATGGCAACAGGTACAGGGAAAACCTTCACCGCCTTCCAGATTATATGGCGTTTGTGGAAAGCCGGTATGAAGAAACGTATCCTGTTTCTGGCGGATCGTGATGTGCTGATCAAGCAAACCCGAGTCAATGATTTCAAGCCCTTCGGTTCGGCGATGACACGGATCAAGAATCGCAAGGTGGATAAATCCTATGAAATCTATCTATCGCTGTACCAGGCAATTACAGGCCATGAAGATGTGATGAATGTGTACCGGCAGTTTTCCCCCGACTTCTTCGACTTAATCGTGATCGATGAATGCCACCGTGGCAGTGCAGATGCGGAATCAAGCTGGCGTCAGATCCTGGAATACTTCAAATCCGCGACACACCTGGGATTGACCGCCACACCGAAAGAAACGAAACACGTATCCAACATCCATTATTTCGGTGACCCCATTTATACCTATTCGCTGAAAGAAGGCATCGAAGACGGCTTCCTGGCACCGTACAAGGTTGTCAGGATAGATATCGATAAGGATATCGAAGGCTGGCGACCAGAAGCTGGCAAACGGGATAAACACGGCCACGAAATCGAAGACCGGATCTACAACCAGAAAGACTTTGACCGGAAGCTGGTGCTGGAAAAACGTACTGAACTTGTGGCGTCCAAAGTTACGGAATTCCTTCAAAACACCGACCCGTACAGCAAAACCATCATTTTCTGTGAAGATATCGACCATGCAGAACGGATGCGAAGCACAATCGTGAACCTGAACAAGGCGGAAGTGAAGAAGAACAGCAAATACGTCATGCGCATAACCGGGGACAGTCCGGAAGGCAAACTGGAACTGGATAATTTCATCGATCCGGAACAGCGTTACCCTGTTGTCACCACAACGTCCAAGCTGATGTCCACTGGTGTGGATGCCCAGACCTGCAAGCTGATTGTCCTTGACCAGACCATCAATTCCATGACCGAATTCAAACAGATCATCGGACGTGGGACACGGATCAACGAAGACTACGGTAAATACTTCTTCACCATCATGGACTTCAAGAAGGCCACCGAACTGTTCGCTGATCCCGCATTCGATGGCCCACCGATCCAGATCTATGAACCCAAAGAGGATGAACCTGTCGTTCCTCCGGAACCGGAAGAAATTGATGAATCGGATGATGGCACTGACATTCCGGAAGATGAAATTGAAGAAATCCTGGTTGAACCTGTTCCACCGGAAGAATTGTATCCGGTTGATGAAAAACCTGGTGGCAAGAGAGTCAAATACTACGTTGATGATGTTGACGTAGAAATCATTGGTGAACGTGTCCAGTATTACGGCAACGACGGCAAACTGATAACCGAATCCCTGAAAGACTATACCCGTAAGCGAGTTGAATCTGAATACGATTCCCTGGATGACTTCTTGCAGAAATGGTCCCAGGCTGATCAGAAACAGGCGATTATCCAGGAACTGGAAGAACAGGGGGTTCTGTTCGAAGCTTTAGCGGATGAAGTCGGGCGGGATTATGGACCTTTCGACCTGATCTGCCATGTCGCGTTCGGGCAACCACCACTGACTCGTAAGGAACGGGCGAATAATGTCAAAAAGAGGAATTATTTCGGAAAGTACAGCGAAAAAGCACGGGCTGTGATGGAAGCCCTGCTTGATAAATACGCTGATGAAGGGATTGAAAACATTGAAGAAATAAGAGTCCTTCAGGTTCAACCAATATCGAAGCTTGGAACGCTCACAGAATTGATCGAAGCATTCGGGACAAAGGAAAAATACCTGGAGGCTATCAAAGAACTGGAGACTGTTTTATATTCCGCTGTTTCATAAAAACCGGCAAGGAACGAACGATACATGGCCATAGGATCAACCATAAAATCCATCCAGGACATCATGCGCAAGGATGTCGGGGTGGATGGGGACGCACAACGGATCAGCCAGCTTGCCTGGATGCTGTTCCTGAAGATTTTTGACCAGCGAGAATCGGAATGGGAATTGCTGGAAAACGGGTACACATCCCCTCTTCCGGATCATCTACGCTGGCGCAACTGGGCGGATAATCCGGAAGGGAGGACAGGCGATGAACTGCTCGACTTCGTCAACAATATCCTGTTCCCGAAACTGAAAACTATCGAACTCAACGGTTCAAAGCGCAAGGTTGTGATTCGCAGCCTGTTCCAGGATTCGTTCAACTACATGAAGAACGGTACGCTGATCCGGCAGGTGATCAACAAGATCAACGAAGATATAAACCTGAATAAATCTGATGATCGTCACCAGTTTAATGAAATCTATGAAAAGATCCTGAAGGATTTGCAAAACGCGGGTAACGCCGGCGAATACTACACCCCCCGTGCAATTACGAAGTTTATCGTTGACCGGGTCGATCCAAAACTGACTGAAAAAGTGCTTGACCCGGCATGTGGCACAGGCGGTTTTTTGGCCAATGTCATAGATCATAAACGGGCAAGATATGTCAATACAACGATGGAAGAAGAAATCCTGCAAACATCGATACAGGGGGTCGAAAAGAAACCCCTTCCCCACCTGTTATGTATCACGAACATGATGCTACATCAGATAGATGTTCCCCACCAGATCCGACGGGATAATACCCTGGCGCGTCCCTTGCGTGACTACGGCCCGAAAGACCGTGTGGATGTGATCGTGACCAATCCCCCATTTGGCGGGATGGAAGAAGACGGCATCGAATCGAACTTCCCGACAGCGTTCCGGACACGGGAAACCGCAGACCTGTTTCTTGTCTTGATCATGCACCTGCTGAAACCGGGCGGACGTGCAGCCCTGGTCCTTCCCGATGGCAGCCTGTTCGGCGAAGGGATCAAGACACGGATCAAGGAAAAACTGCTGAAAGAATGCAACCTGCATACGATTGTCCGTTTGCCGAACGGCGTTTTTAATCCATACACCAGTATCAAAACGAACCTGCTGTTCTTCACAAAGGGCGAACCGACAACCGAAGTCTGGTACTACGAACATCCATACCCACCCGGATACAAGTCGTATTCCAAAACAAAGCCCATTCGGTTCGAAGAATTCCAACCGGAACAGGACTGGTGGGACAACCGTGAAGAAAGTGAATTGGCCTGGCGTGTCCCCGTCAAAGATATCATGGCCAACGGGTACAACCTGGACATCAAGAACCCGAACACGATTGACGACGGCCCCGGTGATCCCGACAAACTGTTGAAGCAATACCACCAAGTACAGTCTGATCTGGATAATGTTCGCGAAGCCTTGAAAAAGGAACTGATGGACGCCCTTGGGGGACACGGCGCATGACCCCGCAGACGTTCATGGATAATTTCGGACACCTTGCTGAAGGCCCGAACGGGATTCAAATGCTACGTGAATTGATCCTTCAGCTTGCGGTTCAAGGTAAACTTGTCTCACAAGATCCTGATGATGAATCGGTTGTTGTCTGGTTTGATAAGATGAATGAATTGAAACAAAAGCACTATAAGGTTGAAGGTATTAGAACCGAAAAGACATTACCGAAGATAAAAAGTAATGAAATTCCATTTGATATTCCATTGAGCTGGAAATGGAATCGTTTAGGTGAAACGACAATATATAAAGGTCGTCAAAATCATGAACCAAATCAGTTAGTATCTGACCGCTGGATGCTTGAATTAGAAGATATAGAAAAATCTAGTTCAAGGTTATTACAAAGAATAACCGTTGAACAACGAAGGCCCAAAAGCACCAAAACATCCTTTCGAAGGAATGACGTATTGTATGGTAAACTTCGTCCATATTTGGATAAAGTAATAGTTGCGGATGAAGCAGGATACTCAACAACTGAAATTGTACCCATTGTAGTGTTAGAAGGAATGGATCCATATTATCTTCGATGGATTTTGAAAAGCCCATATTTTATAACCTATGTAAATAACAAAACTTACGGAATTAATTTGCCAAGACTGAATACAACAGACGCAAGGATGACACTGATCCCCGTAGCGCCATTACCGGAACAAAAACGCATCGTTGCAAAAGTCGATCAACTAATGGCGTTGTGTGATGAATTGGAACAGCAGCAGCAGAAAATGGTATCGGTACGGATTAACCTGAATAAAGCGTCCCTACATTCCCTGACGACCGCCAGCGACCCGTCGACCTTCCAACACGCCTGGCATCGGATCGCCGATCATTTCGATATCCTGTACGACACCCCCGCAACCATCCAGGAACTTCGCCAAGCCATCCTTCAGCTTGCTGTTCAGGGCAAACTTGTTCCACAAGCCCCTAGCGACGATAGCGCAGAAGCTTTGGTAAATGCAGTCCATAACAAGAAAGAACAGCTACTGTCTACTGGGGAATTAAAGAGGCTTCCGCCGATCCCAAAATCGAAATTGGCGTTAAATCCCTTCCTGCTACCAAGTAACTGGGAGTGGGTACGTTTTGAAGATTTGACCATTATCAGCAGCGGTGTCACAAAGGGTCGTAAACTGGAAGGTCGAAAGCTTGTATCGTTGCCATACCTTCGCGTTGCGAATGTACAACGCGGTCATCTGGATTTGTCAATGATCAAAGAAATTGAAATTGCTGAAGATGAAATAGAAAAATTCAGCTTGCAAAGCAAAGACCTGCTGATAACTGAAGGTGGTGATTGGGATAAAGTCGGACGAACCTGTATTTGGAATCTGGAAATTCCGCTATGTATCCATCAAAACCATGTCTTCAAGGCAAGAAAACTGCTTGACGAACAAAACGAAAAGTGGCTTGAATTATACCTGAATTCTGTCCCCGCCAGGGACTATTTCGCAGGATCATCCAAACAAACAACCAATCTTGCATCTATAAATAAGACACAGCTTCGGGCTTGTCCCGTGCCAATTCCACCACTTGAAGAACAAAAACGCATCGTTGAAAAAGTCGACCAACTGATGGCGTTATGTGACGATCTGGAAGCCAAGCTAACCCAGTCCCGATCCCACAGCGAAAAATTGATGGATGCCATCGTCCACAACCTGGTCAACGGCCATTCATTGCCATCCCAAACCGAAGCGCCGAATAAAACAGCGGCAAACGAACAGATGACCCTGGGGGTATAGGTGGACAAGTACAGAGAAGCGGCGCTGATCCTGAACCGATTTGAACCTTCTATCCACACCAGCCGCCTGGAACGAGCTTTCCTTGATCAAGCTGACCTGTTCAACAATCTTTCTGAAGAGCAGCGCGAACAAGTGGAGGTCATGTTTCTGCGCTATGTGATCTGGATGGAAGAATTATTAAGGGATAGTGAACCTGCCGCTGACGGATCCCTCAGCGAGGGCGCCACAAATCAACTCCTGGAACAACTGTACGGCTTTGTAAAAATACAGAGACTGGTCAACAACAATGAATAACCCCGTTTCCGTATTGCACTATTGTATAGTCGTTCCCGAAAGTTTTTGCTGATTCGAATAGTTATCAGCCTGCTTTAGCAGGCTCTTTTTAGCACCCGGCTTCAGCCCTGTCTCTTGCTCACATCTTCGTGTTTCTGCCACCCCAGAGGGGGTGGTATATTTTAGCGTAGGGTTGACGCTGTCTGTTTAGCCCGAATATTTCACCAATGCAATTTCAAATTTGGTATTTGATGGAATGGCCAGTACAAGAACCACGGCAGTGGTTCTCTGTATTAGCCCACCGTCCAGCGCCGTCTGTTTGGCGCTCACGGTGGGAATAGGATGTACGCTACTTGCCAACCCCGGCAGCGGGTTGCCTGAATATTTCCACTGTATACTTTTGATAATTATCAGGTTACTCCTTCCGGAGTAAATATATGATGCGCATTATCTCCCCGGGTAGCCGCCAAACTGACGGCGGCTGCCCGGGGCTAATACAGGTTGCCCCTGCCGGGGCGGTTGCCGATTCTCAGCCTATTTTGCCAGCGAAACAGGGAATAGACACGCAAAGGGATACCGGAGCAAACTGTCCCCTGAAAAATGCTGTATGAATCAGTTGTATTGTGTTGATATGAACTGTGTTAAGATGAATATCCATGTTCCGTTCATGAAATATTCGGGTTAGCGTCTACCCTACGAAAAAGATCAAACCTTATCTCAACCCTGGAAGGGTTGCATAACGTATAATTTACACCCAATTGGTTTGTATAGAATATAAAATGCGTTATTTCCTGTATTTATTGAACGTACTAATATGAATCGCGTATTATGCAACCCTTCCAGGGTTGATTATTCGTTAGAATACCTGACATAGTGTACAGGCCAAACAGACGGCCTGTACACTATGCTAAAATAGGGAATCCCGCCGGGATTCTAAAAATGCTATGTCCACAACTCTTTTACTGATACAGCTTTCAGAAGATGTGGGTATGAGACAGGGCTTCAGCCGGGGTGTTCGTTGTGCTAAAGAAGTGGTGAGCGCCCTTCAGGGTGCTTTCCGGAATCAGGATTTATACCAGGCAAGCATGCTAAAGCGTGCTCAGAATGTTGTTTGCATCTTCTCACCCCGGCTGAAGCCGGGTGCTAAGAAGAGCAGGCTAAAGCCTGCTAAAACAACAAAATATGTTTTCGAAAGAGAGCAATAAGAGAGAGTCAAACTCTATACAGAACAAATGTTTTGTGCCTGAAAGTAACTACCGTTACCCTGAAACGGAAAAGACTTTCGGGAACGACTATGGTTGTATAAACATTATCCCATGAAATAGAAAAACAACGAGATCCCCGTTCAATACGCCTCGGCGCATAAGGCCGGGAATGACATGATGGGATATATTGTTTGAGCAACACTATAACAGGACAAACCTCTGTTACGTTTATTTCTATCCCTTCCTTACTACAACCTGAACAGCTCAGCTAATATATTGCCACAGAAAAATACGGTTCCCTGTGAACACGTTGAAACCACCACCAGCGAGGTCACCATGTCCATCCCTTGTGTCATTGAGACCGCCATTGCCGGAACACCAACCCTGGAAGGCGCTGGCGTACGATTGAACCGCATGTTCGGGAATCGTGAAGTCCCCATGTTTGATCCGTTTCTCCTCCTGGATGATTTCGGCTCGGACAGGCCGGAAGACTATTTGAAGGGGTTTCCCTGGCATCCGCACCGTGGGATTGAGACGGTCACTTACATGCTGCACGGCGAAGTGACACATGGCGACAGCCTGGGTAACGAGGGGACAATCCGTGACGGTGACATACAGTGGATGACTGCGGGCAGCGGGATTGTTCATCAGGAGATGCCTCAGCTTACGGACGGACGCTTGCGTGGATTTCAGCTCTGGGTCAAGCTGCCCGCCTCACTTAAAATGACCGCCCCGGCTTATCGTGAAGTGAAAGCCAGCGACGTCACTACGATCGATTTTGCCGAAGGTGTTACGGTCAAGCTGGTGTCCGGTTCATTGAATGGTTCAAATGGTCCCCTTCGGGATTTGCTGGTGGATGTGGACTATTTCGATATCTTCCTTGAACCGGGGGCAAGTTGTGAGATTCCCGAGAAAAAGGGGTATCGTTCATTCCTGTTTGTCTTTGAGGGAGAGGGTACGCTGGGACATGAGGACGCTCGCAGGATCGAAGCGGGATTTGTGTATAAGCTTGGACCGTGTACAACGGCGCCGTTGAAAACAAACCAACAGTGTATGCGCCTGCTGTTTGTCTCCGGAAAACCGCACGGTGAACCGGTCGCCTGGGGTGGACCGATTGTCATGAATACACAGGAAGAACTCAAGCAGGCGTTTGCGGAATACCATGACGGGACATTTTTGAAAGATAAACCTGCAGGGTAAAATCAGCCGCTTAAAATGGATTCCTCACAAGAATTTGTACATCCGGGCAAAGTTGTGGCAGGTCTTGACGCGACATTCCGTTTTCGGCTTTCGCAATGTATTTCTGAATGCACATGATACTGAAACCACCTCTCGTCCTGTTATTGTCGCGTTGTGACCTGCCACCGGTATCAGCACTCTCGCTGTCGTCAGGTCGCAATGTGATGCCTGATGACGATCTATCATGCGAAATATAGCTGTTCTGCTATGTAAACAGTCAAGGGTGTAAAGAGCCTTTGTATCGTCCCATGTGCCGTTCTGCTATTCGTGCTCGTGGCACAAGTTTTTTGTTCGCACGGAACAGCGGCGCCCTAAACTCGAATCGTTGTCAAGCAACAGAATAACTACCAGGGTCGCGTGTTCCCAATGGCATCGGACGATTCAATCACAATCTATGCTTTACCTACCTGCCAGCAGTGCTGGGGTTATACGCAGGCAGGATTGTAGTCTTGTTCTTTGACCAGCATGGCCCACAGTATCACGGCTAGTTTTCGTGCCATGGCGACGATCGCCACTTTCCGTGTTTTCCCGGCATGGATCGCATCGTATTTCTTCTTTGCATACGGATCTTTTTGCACCCAACGCCACGCAGCTTCGACCAATAGTTTTCGTAGATGGGACGGTCCCCAGTGGGTAATGTGTCCCATATGGCGTGTGTTGGCGCTTGACCATTCACACGGCGTCAAGCCAAGATGTGCGCCGACTTGCTTACCGGATGCGAAGCGTTCGGGACGATACATCTCGGTCACGAAGGCGTTCACGGTCAGCTCGCCCACGCCTTTCACCTGGCACAGGCGCTGGGTACGGTCCCGATACGTTGCGGACGCATTCATCGCCTTGATCGCTTTGGTGATCACCTTGAGTTGCTGTTCAATGGCCTCCAGCTCATCGAGAGCAACATCAATGGCTATCCGTGTCGCAGCCAGACAATCACACGTTCGCAACCAGCGCCGGTATTCCTTTGTCCAATAGCGTTGCGGCGGAAACGGTGACTGTAAACCGTGAAACAATAGCAGACTCTTGATTCGGTTTTTGACCCGAACGCGATCATTCATCACCTGGTCACGGGTGCGAGACAACTGACGATCCGCCTCTTCCTGTTCTGTGGGGACATGTACCCAGGTACGAGGTGGTGTCCAGAACATGTGGGCCAAGGTAAGGGCATCCAGATGATCGGTCTTCTGCTGCTTCGCTTGCGCCCCTTTGGGAACTTGGCTGGGCGGCGCGATCTGGCAGTCAACACCTTGGCCGATCAGGTAACGACAGAGGCCAAAGCCGGTGAGGCCCGCTTCATAACACGCCCACATGCGGCAGTTGGGAAAACGGGCAAAGAAGCGTTCCCAAGCGGCTGAGTCATGCTTGATCCGATTCTCAAAGAGCACTTCACCAGTCTGGGTGTCGAGCACAACGGCGAAAGAAGTCTGCGAATCAACATCCAGACCTATAGACAATGAACGGTCCGCTGCAATAACTTGGTTCTTCGACATGGCGCTTCTCCTTGTGTTGGAAAAATGGAATACTGCTAAGATAGCAGTTCCAACACGACTTGATGCGCCTGTCGTTTAACATAGGAACTCGATTTTATTCCGTCATAATAGAGATTGCCGGGAAAAGGGGACGGGATCCTTTTCCTCGCGCTTATACAGAATAGTTCTGAAGTATTTCTGGAAAAGGAAACTGTCCCCTTTTTCCATAGGCTTATTCCTAGTCACCTATGAATCGTTCGTCGGATACTATCATGACGGTTTATTTTCAAGAGTAGTTATTGTTCACCTTCAAATGGTCAACTACCCCCTCCTGATTCCGGTTTCCCGTCCCATTTCAGAACCGTATATTAGGGCATTCGAAATGGGGGAAACATGTACCGAAACAAGGCTGTTTGGCTGATAGTATTGCTGGGAGTACTGTTGGTTTTCGGTGCATGTCTGGCAGAGCCGCCCGGTCAGCAACCCTATCCCCAGACTTATTTTACTGACCCGAGTTCCGGCCCCCCCGAAACATCACATTACCCCCCGGATGTTTTCTTCTCCATCACCCAGGGTCCGATGGTATCGGACAGTTCAAAGCTGGACGCGCTGCACAAGGTGCGCATCGGTGTTCTGATTAAACGCTCTAAAGAACGCTGCCTGGAAAAATGGTCCCCGACAGCGAATTACCTTTCCTATACCATGCCCGGATACTATTTCACCATCGTTCCGCTTGGGTATGATGATATCGAATCTGCTGTCGCCAGGGATTCCGTTGATTTTCTGTTGGCCAATCCGGCGTTTTATGTGCTGCTCGAGCAACGATACGGTTTGACACGTATTGCCACGCTGAAAAACGCGGAAGAGGGGAAAGTGGTTACCGGGTTCGGTGGTGTGCTGATCGCACGCGCTGATCGTCAAAACGGCGAAGCAACGGTAAACCTGAAAAACGCTTCTTTTGCCGGGGTTCACCCGGAAGCCTTTGGCGCCTGGTATGATGTCAAGTATGAACTGATGCGCCTTGGATATACCCCGGAAAAACTCTTCAGCTCCATTGAATGGCTGGACAGCAACGATGAGGTGGTGTACGCTGTGCGCGATGGCCGTGTCGAAATCGGGGCGATACGAACCGGTACCCTGGAACGAATGGTACAGGAAGGCAAGATCCATCTCGATGGGTATCGTGTGATTCCCCTTACCGACCAGGAGTACCCCGACTATCCCTACATCTATTCTACAGCGTTATACCCCGAATGGCCCATGGCGGTACTCAGGAGCACTGACCCCCTGCTGGCTGAAGAGGTCAGTTCACGGCTGCTGCAAATGAACCCCCGCAATCCTGCAGCGCTGGCGTCCCATAGCGCCGGTTGGACGATTCCACAGAATTACCAGAGTGTGCATGAGATCCTGATGGCCCTGAAAGCCCCGCCGTACGAGCATTACGGGGAGGTGTCGGCTCGTGAGTTGTGGCGTCATTACTGGCCGGTTTTCCTCGCTGTTGTGCTGGCTTTGCTGGCAACATTGGCAACGGCTGTTTATATCCACCGTCTGAATGTGAAACTGAAGAAGGCTGTCACCGGGCTGGAACATGAAATCATCGAACGTGAACAGGCGCAGGAGGCGTTACGGACCAGCGAGTCTCGTTTCCGCAGGATATTCGAACATGCCCAGGAAGGGATCTGTGTCCTGAAACAGGGCCGGATCATGCTGGCCAATCCAGGCTTCCGAAAACTATTCGGACTGGATGATGTGAACCTGGGCTCTGACAGTTACCACCTTACCGATTTTGTGGATGATGCGGACCAGGGTCTTGTGGAATCACGCTTGCATGCGAAGGATTCATCCCCTCTCCTGGATCAGCCGCTTGCTTTCCTGGCGCGCTCGAAAGCAGGTAAACGCCTTGAGCTTGAGCTGGGTATTTCCAATGTGGAATGGGAAGGCCAACCCGCTGCGCTGGGTATCTTGTGGGATGTCACCGCCGCGCATGATGTGGAACGAAAACGCAGGCAAGCGATTCAGCTTGCGGAGGAAACCTCCCGCCTAGCCTCAATCGGTGTACTGGCCGCAGGCATTACCCACGAAATCAACCAGCCGCTGAACGCTATTCGCCTAAGCAGTGAAGGGATTGACCTCTGGCGTGATCAACATCCCGGCGAAATTCCAGACTTTGTGTCTGAGATGTTGCGGGAAGTGTCCGGCGGCTCAGAGCGGATCGCATCCATCATAGATCATATGCGCTCCTACTGGCAAGCGCCACAACCGGGGCAACTGGACACGGTTGATCTGAACCTGGCCGTGAAAAACGCCCTCGCACTGGTAACACGTCAGGTCCAGAACCACGCCATCCGTATCGACCTGAACCTCGCCGGCACCCCCATCCTGGTACAGGGCAACCCGGTGCAGATGGAACAGATCATCAATAATCTCGTAGTCAATGCTATCCACGCGCTGGACGAAGTGGAGCGTCCGGTCAAACGCATCCGTCTGTTTACCGGTATCGAAGGAAAACAGGCGGTGATCGAAATCGCTGACAATGGCCCGGGACTGCCGACCACGATCATGGATGACCTGTTCGATCCTTTCTATTCGACACGTCAACCGGGCAAGGGTATGGGGTTGGGGTTGGCAATCGTACACATGTTTGTCAAGCAGTACCAGGGGAGGATAACCCCACGCAACCTGGAACGTGGCGGCGCAGCGTTCCGCCTTCTGTTTCCCCTGCTAACGGACCACGAGGTGTAAGATGCGTATTCTGCACGTGGATGATGATGACCAGAGCCGCCGGGTGGTCTGCCGTATCCTGGAAGGTCTGATGGGACACGAGGTTTCTGATTGCGATAACGCCACCCGTGCGCTTGAACTGCACCGTGAAAAACCATTTCCCATTATCATCTCCGACATCCGCATGCCGGGGCTCAGTGGTCTGGATCTGCTGGAAAAGGTCAAGCAGGATACTTCGCTCCCCGAAACCGACTTCATTCTGCTGACCGGGTTTGCTGATGTGGACACGGCTGTCGAAGCCTTGCGCAATGGCGCTGCCGACTTCCTCCGTAAACCGGTACAGGCCAGGGAACTGGTCGCCGTCATCAATCGCCTTGTCCAGCGACGCACCCTGAACGAGCATAAAAAATCACAGCTTGACCCCGGATCACCGGAATGCCATGAAGAGTCTTCTGAAATTCATTTCCCGGACGGGTCCACACTGGGCCTGTTCAGCACTGACCTTCGCGCCCTGGCCCAGACAGCGCTGAAACTGCACGACCACCGTGATGTACCGGTCCTGATCGAAGGCGAAACCGGATCAGGCAAGGAACAGTTCGCGCGTCTGGTTCATTATGGCGCTGAAGGAGATGATCGTCCTTATGTTACCGTGAACTGCGCTGCCATATCCCCAACATTGATCGAGAGCGAGCTGTTCGGGTATGAGCCGGGATCGTTCACCGGCGCCAGACGTGAAGGCGCGCATGGAAAGTTTGAAGCGGCCAACGGCGGCACCCTGTTCCTCGACGAGATCGGGGAAATGCCGATGGACATGCAACCTAAACTGCTCCGCGCTTTGCAGGAACGCACCCTCTATCGTGTCGGCGGAAACAAACCGATTGCTGTGGATGTACGGATTGTAGCTGCCAGCAACCGTAATCTTGAGGAAATGGTTTCGGAAGGCAAATTCCGTCAGGATCTGTTCTATCGTTTGAACGTGGGCCGGTTAGTGGTTCCTCCATTGCGCCGTCACATTGCCTGCATCGGCCCCCTGGCGCAGCAATACCTGGTTTCCCTGGCCGAACGTAAGCAGACGCGGTTCCGTTCGATTCACCCTGACGCCCTGGCCTTGCTGGAGGGTCATTCCTGGCCGGGAAATATCCGTGAACTGCGTAACGTGATCGAAAAAGCAGTGTTGCTCTATGATGCTGTTGAACTGCGCACGGAACACCTGAGCCACCTGGTGGTGCAGGGCGGCGATCCGGCGCTGGTGCAACGTGTATACGGCCCGGTGAGCTTCGATCTGCCTGAAGATGAATTGAACCTGGAACGTCTGGAACAGGCGGTTATACGGGCTGCGCTGGCACGTTTCGACAACAACCTGACCCACACTGCGGAATACCTTGGCTTGTCACGCTTTGCCCTCAAACGCCGCATGGACAAGATGAGTGACTGACAGGATGCTCTTGCTGAAAACATGTCTCACAGGATGATAGGATAAAAGGATATCAAGGATGATTTTATTTATATGCTAATTGTTGTTGAATTTACAGGATGGGAAGGATACTAAGGATATTGAGGCTAATAGCTTGGGTAACCCTGTACGATTCCTGCAGTTTTTTGGGAGTGTATGGCCCGATTTGCCGGGTGTTCAGTAAACACTCTCGAAATACTGACAACGCTGGTCAATCGTCGCCCTGTGACACTGACAGTGAGCAAGTCGGGATTGCGTAAAAGTTTTGTGTTAGAAGCCAGGGTTTATCGTAAACCTTGTCACCATCCCCAATTTTTTTGCAAATAATTTCGAAGCTGTACCTTTTTACTTGTATAGCTGTTCTCGATTTTATTCCGTCATAATGGAGATTGCCGGGAAAAGGGGACGGGATCCTTTTCCTCGCGCTTATGCAGAATATTCCTGAAGTATTCATGGAAAAGGAAACTGTCCCCTTTTTCCATCTCCTTTGTTACAACTATATCGTTGATCTTTCACTGATATGGAACAAGACCATATGGCGGATTAATAATGGGGGCTGCTCACAAGAATTTGTGCATATTATCGACGAGCACGTTTCGTCAGGTCTTTGCGTGAAACAAAAAAGTCCCCGGGTGCGGATCTCTGGGGGAATCCACATCCCGGGGGCCGGGTCGTACTACTGGGGGAAGCAAGAAGGTTACCCCATATGTTTTGGCAAGCAGGCCAGAATTTCCTGTATCACACTACGTTCCCGCAGGATACCGACCAGCTCATCGCCTTTCATCACCGGCAGATTGACAACATGGTTCGCAGCCATCAGGTGAACCGCTTCCATCAACGGCGCATCCACCGACACACTCACCGTATCGTCCAGCAGGTCTCTCACTTTACGGTTGCCGATCAACTTACACTGGGCCAGAAACATTCCGGTGAAATAGCTGGTCCAGGGCGAATCTTCCAGGAATGGCGGCAGAATCACCTGCAGCAGGTCATGGAACCGGAGCATACCCTTAAAACGGCCTGCCTCGTCGGTCACCAGTGCGGACCGCAAACGTGGTGATGTTTCATCATCATGATTCGAAAACAGGCTGTTGAAGGCATGAAACGCTTCAACCACGGAATTATCTTCCTTGACGCTGGGATACAGGGATGGCTCAACCATCAATTCCTGTATGGTCTTTTCCTGGATAACACGCTGTTGGAACGGCTGCCTCAGGATATCCCGTATATGCTCGCCCAGCTTGCCTACATCCACCGGCTTCTGTAGGAATTCGGTGATCTCCAGTTCGATTCCGGCTACGGCGTCGCTGAAACTGCCGTGTCCGGTCAGGATGATTACCGGCAAGCGCGGCGCAATTTTGCGAATTTTCTGCAATGTTTCGATGCCGCCGGGGCCAGGCATTTTCAGGTCCAGCACGACAATATCCGGCGCCCGGCGCTCTATCTCTTCCAACCCCTTTATACCATCCGGAGCTTCCTGAACCGTAAACCCTCGCCGTTGCAGAGCCTGGGCTGCCGATTGCCGGAAGTCATCCTCGTCGTCCACCAGGAGAATGGTGTAGTTCTTTTTGCTTTCATCGTTCTGCATGGATGATCTCCTTTCCGGTCAAACCGCAGGCAACCCGCCAAATCCTACCAATGGCCAGTATAACATACTCAACAGGAGAAGCACGACAAAGGCGCAAACCAGGCAAATAATCCCGACACGCAGGAAATCCTTCGCTTCAAGATACCCGCTGGCATACACAATCGCGTTGGGCGGCGTACCGATAACCAGCAGATAAGCGAATGACGAGGCCGCTGCTGTTGCCAATCCCATAAACGGCACCAGCGTTGTCCCCGGGTTGGAAACGGCCGCCATATTCAGCGTAATCGGCCCAACAGC
The DNA here is from genome assembly GCA_963669175.1 of bacterium. Lineage (GTDB taxonomy): Bacteria > Electryoneota > Electryoneia > Electryoneales > Electryoneaceae. Next base: position 838,623 of record OY769902.1, on the reverse strand, counting down.
CGCTGCAGCCGGACCATCCGCCATCAAGTTGGTCATACCTGCGGTAACTGCGCTTCCAGCCCCCAGTAACGCCAATCCGGACTTCAGGCCGATAGTAGCAAGACCATCCACAATGGAACGCGCCATCCAGTAGGCTGTCCCGGTTTCATCCAGCACTCGTCCGAATATGATCGCACCGGCATACAGCCAGACCACACCCCAATCCACTTTTTCCTGGTAGTCGCGCCAGTTGACAACTCCTGTAAGCAAATAGGCAATGGCGCCGGCAACGGCGATAACTCCGATCCCCAGCCGCACGCCGATCATATCTTTCAGGATATTCTTTTCCGTGATCCAGCCGAGAAGCATGATCAGGAAAATAACTACTGCGATAATCTGGTTGCGTTTCCAACCGCCCATGCGACCGATATCTGCTTTTAAAGCAGTCATGGCCGGAGCGAGGTTTTTGATTTTCGGCTTGAAACGAAGGTTCACCGCCATCCAGAGAATTGGCATCATGATGATGACAAAGGGGAAGCCATACACAATCCATTGTCCGTAGCCCATGGAGTAACCGAACATGTCTTCCATGTAAGTCATCATGATCACGTTACGCGCGCCACCGGACGGTGATCCGAATCCACCGATATTGCAGGCCATGGCGATGGTGATCATCAACATTTTAGCCAGTTCACTGTCCTCGGGATTTTCCGAAGAAAGGCTGTTGTGATACAGGATGAGCGCAATCGGCAGGAAAATCGCAGCGAGGGCATGATCGCTGATAAAAGCCGCCGCCGGGCTGATCACCAGGATCATCATCGCCGTGACCCATTTTACACTGGGTTTGGCCAACACCCGGAACACTATCAGGCAGATACGTTTATCCACCCCGGTTTTCACAAACGCTGCGGCGAACATGAGCGAACCCATGATGAACCAGCAGGCATCGGACCAGAATAACGCGGCCACCTCTTCACGTCCCACTATCCCACTGAACACAAGGATCAATCCGATACAGAAAGCCACCCCCGGCAATGGCATCGCTTCCGTAACGAAACAGATTACTACAAACGCGACCATGGCCAGGCAGACACGAATATGCACCGCCGCTTTGTCCACCTTGGCGCGCTGTTTCTCCGGCAGTGATTCGTAGGTAAGCTTGTCGTGACGTAGTGACATGGCTCCGCGATTCAACGCAAGCAACGCTTGTTCATCATAGTTCTCAATGAAGGCCGTGTACAGTTTGAAATGGTTATCTCCCATCTCAACACCGAGCTTGCCAAGCGTTTTCTGATTTCGCTTCAGCACCTGCTTTTTACTCAACGCTCCCTGCCGCATACAGGCTTCCAGCGCACGTGCGGAAAGAGCCTGCCACTGTTCGGCATCATCGAATCCAATCCCGAACACTTCCTGGCTGTAATATTCGAGCACATAGGGTTTGCCCATGGTATACTCGACTGCCACATCCCGCATACTGGCGGGAATCGGGATCAACAACATGAGGATAAAAGCGCCAAGCGCAATGGCAAACCTCTTGTAGTTGATGTACTTGTCATACGCGGAAGCTTTGGCCTTCTTCGGTGGCGCCATCTGCGTATTCCTTTCTGTGCAGGAAATGGTGTGAATTCAGTCTACCGGTCCACGATCCAGGACGTCACGAATGGTTTCCTGTTGACGTTTTTCGAACGTCTCCTTGCGTTGTTTGAAGGCACGATTTATGGCACGGATCAGCGCATCCATATCCGGCGGTTTGACCAGGTATTCCAATGCGCCAAACTTGATGCCTTCCATGGCGTTGCCGATGTTGGGATGTCCGGTTAAGAGGAGGATTTCCACATCCGGACGGATGGCTTTGATGCGCTTTAATACTTCCAGGCCGCTGATGCCCGGCATTTTGATATCAAGCACCACGACATCGATCCAAGTGTCATTCAGCATGTCCAGCGCTTCGCTGCCATGGCGCGCCACATACACTTCCATCCTGCGGCGTTGAAGCACAGTTTTCAGCGAATCAAGCAGTTCCTCTTCATCATCCACCAGCAGCACACTTGGCGCTTCCCCGGCAAACTCGGGCGGTTCGGGGCGTGGTTCAGCGGTAGCGTTCACATCTCGATTTACCGCTGCCGTTAGTTTTTCCATTAACTCTTCGATTTCACAGGGTTTGCCCAGGTAGTCAAACACGCCGCCCTTTGACATGCGAAACGCCTGCGGGATAGCGCCATGTCCGGTAAGCACGATAATGGGCAGGTTGGGACGTTGCTGCTGAATTTGATCAAACGCCTCTTCGCCATCCATTCCGGGCATACGGATGTCCAACAGGACAACCTCCGGTTGGATTTCCGGCAGAATAGCCAAGGCTTCTTCACCGGAATGGACTACAGTGACACTGAAGCCCCGGCGTTCGAGCAGACGTGAGGTGGCAACCGTGAATTCAACCTCATCGTCTACCATAAGGACATGAATGGAGTGTGTATGTTCGGTCATTGGACACCTCCTGCGATCGTCGCGGGTTGTTCCTGCACAACCGGCAGGAAGAGTTTCATGGTAGTTCCTTGCCCTTCCTGGGAGTCCACGCGAATCGTACCCCCCCAGCTCTGGACAATACCGTAACAAACCGATAAACCCAGTCCGGTCCCTTCACCTACAGGTTTTGTCGTGAAAAACGGCTCAAAAATGCGTTCAGCGACTTCCGGCGGCATGCCACGTCCGGTATCAGCCACATCCAAACAGACAAAGCGATCCTGAATTTCAGCGGAAAGCGTGATCTTGCCGCCATCCGGCATGGCATGAAAAGCGTTGGTCAGCAGGTTCAACATCACCTGCTCAAGCTCAAGAGGATCAATCATCACTTCAGGAAGCGAGCCCCTAATATCCAGGTCCAGCGCAATGTTGCGGACATCTGCCTGACGTTGCATCATATCCTGGATTTCGGTGAGCTTCGCATGGAGATTTGACGGTTGAGGTGTTGATATGGTGTTGCGTCCGAATTGAAGCATACGGCTGGTGATCCCGGCACACCGTTTGACCTGCTTCTTTATCCGTTGTACTGATTGGATAATCTCTTCGCACCAGGGATCCGCTTTGCAATTCAGGTCAATCAGGTCAGCAATGTTGGTCTGTTCAGCGCTGATGATAGCAAGCGGATTGTTGATTTCATGCGCCAACCCGGTTGCCAACTCCCCGACAGAGGCCAATTTTGCGGAACGGATAAACGCGCGCTGCATGTCTTCACGTTCGCTGTTGGCGCGGTCAATGCGATTGGTCAGACGCCATGTGGCAAAAATGGTGGTCACGATTATCAGCAGCACACATACCGAAACGACCAGCGCGCCATTCCACAACGCTTTGCGCAAAGGCTCGCGCACTTCCGCGGCATCCTGCAACGCTGCCAGCATCCAGCGACCATCATTTATCCATGTGGTCACCAGCGCCATCTCGCGCTCATCTATCTTCAACCTGCTGTCCGCTACACCCGGGTGAGGCGTAAGGTCGGGCAACGGGGCCACATCCAGCACATTTCCGCTGGGGGTTTCGCTCTGGAAATGCCCTTCACGATCCACCAGCCAGACCTCACCGGATTCACCCAGCGCCACGGTACGGACCAATGCGTCGAACTTGTCGCTGTTGATCGTGGACCGCAAAATCCAGGGCTGACCACCGTTAGTCACCTTTACCGCGATGATGCAGTGCGGCACATTACGGAAACCGGGGAAAACATCGCTGACATATTCACCCTGTTCCATTACCTCACGAAACCATTCCTGGTCCCGGTAATTGGCGTTCAGCAAGTCATAGGGGCCGGTATAGGCCAGGTGGTTTCCATTGTGGTCAATCACCCCCAGGTCAACAAACGATCCGCTGGAAACCTGGTCCAGGGCAATGAACAGATCCTGCAGCAACGCATGACGGACCAGCTCATCGCGGGGGTGAGTCTGGGCCATCAGACGCAACAGGTCAACCTGTTCGCGCAGGAAACCGTCCACCGCCTGGGCGTGCGCCTGTACTACGGAATGCTGAAGCTGCAACGCTTTCGATTCCAGCAAACCGCCAAAGACGATCCATGATCCGGCGCCCATGATGACCACCGGAAGCAGAGATACCGCTAGCAGCACACTGACAATTTGCCAGCGCATGATGTGTCCTGTTCGGAGTGTGACTGTTTTCACCTGCGGTCCCGTTTCAGGCAAACGAGGGATCTGGGACTAACGGCAGCAACGCGCGTGACCGCAGGTAGTCAATGATCAGTTCTGCTGTCTGACCCGGAGTCAGATCGGCTGTGTTCAGTACAAGGTCGGGTTCGGGTGGCGCTTCATAAGGTGCATCAATACCGGTAAATCCCTTTAGTTGGCCCGCACGCGCTTTCTTAAACAATCCCTTGGGATCACGCTCTTCGCATACTTCCAAAGGCGCGTCAATGAAGATTTCAATAAAAGGCAGGTCCGCTTCGGCGTGACGAAGCTTTACCAGCTCACGATCTTCCACGTATGGCGAGATGAAACTTGTAATGGCAACAACACCCGTGTCAGCAAAGAGACGGGCAACTTCACCGATACGGCGTATGTTTTCTGCACGATCTTCAGGAGAGAAACCGAGATTGCGATTCAAACCAAAGCGAATATTGTCGCCATCCAGAACATAGGCCAGCCTGCCTTGTTTGACCAGTTCATGTTCCAGCGTAAACGCGGTCGTGCTTTTTCCTGATGACGGCAACCCAGTCAACCAGATCGTACACCCTTTCTGTCCAAGCAATTCACCGCGAGCGGCACGATCGACATGTCCTTCATGCCAGGTAATGTTGGTTGCTTTCTGCTGTACCATAACTCCCCCAAAACGTGTATGTGCTTTTACGAAAGCCTGCTGTGGCTCTGTGACGTATCTTTCCTTTATCCCCCGTATGGGATATAGCTTTCCAGCATCTGATCCATCCTGCGATGTGCTTCTCCCAGGTCAACGGAATACATCAGCATTTCGTGGTAGCGACCATACCGGTCCTTGGCGTGGTTGTGGAGCACCGCTTCCAGGGTAAATCCGAACTTTTCGGTGATGCGGATAGCATTTTTCTGTTCGCTCACGAGATAGCAATACAGCTTTTCGTACCCATGGAGGTCTGCGTTTTCAAACGCTTCACGCAGCAGGATAGTAGCGATGCCGTGATGTTGAAAATCAGGATGAGTGTAACAACGAATATTGGCGACGTGACGAGTCCAGGTGTAGCGTCCACGGTCAAGCAGAACCACCCCCGCCAGCGAACGTCCGAACCATGCCGACAATAAGGTGATATCCTGCTGCTCAATCAGCCTGCGGTAACGGTTTTCGAAAAAATCATCCAGCAGGTTGGCGCGCATCATGGCCAAACCACGTTCGGTCGTATTCTCGTAAAAACGCCTCAGGATCGTGAGATCCTTTTCCTCTATGGGGCGGACCGTAAGCTTCATCCCGTCACGGGTGACAATTTCTTTCACACCATTCTCGTTACTTATGGTTACTGCGTCCATCACATCCTCCTGCGGATACGGAATTTCCTAACCCACCCGGCCCGACGGCGGCAACGTCGGACCGGGGGTCGGCTTCAGGTGGGTTTTATGTGAATGACAACCAGGAAACTGCCAGAGGAAGTCAGTTACCCGGCTGGAATCCGGTTCAAGGGAGGAACGCATGTTGTGCGGAACCGAATTCGACTTCCCCTAAAACAAGCTTTGTGCCAAATGGGTTCTCCGGGGGAAGATGATTTTTACCAATTGATTTTCTTGAAGATAAATGTGTATCTCAGACAAGGAATAACCGTGCGATTTCGCACCAACGTGCGGATTCGCACGGCAAATACTAAACATGGTGCAGGTTTGCACGGTACTGGTGTGGTGGAGTGTTGATGGAGAACCGATTGGAGTACAGGGTCTAGCCCGGATATTTCACGAACGAAGAATGGATAAGCATCTTAACACAGTTCATATCAGCACAATACAACTGATTCATACAGCATTTTTCAGGGTACAGTTTGCTCGGCATCCCTTTGCGTGCCTATTCCCTGTTTCGTGGGCAAAATGAGGCTGAGAATCGGCAACAGCCCCGGCAGGGGCAACCTGTATTAGCCCCGGGCAGCCGCCGTCAGTTTGGCGGCTACCCGGGGAGATAATGCGCACACATATTTACTCCGGAAGGAGTAACCTAATAATTATCATAAGCATACAGTGGTAATGTTTAGGCAACCCGCTGCCGGGGTTGGCAAGTAGCGTACATCCTATTCCCACCGTGAGCGCCAAACAGACGGCGCTGGACGGTGGGCTAATTCAGGTAACCACTGCCGTGGTTCTTGTACTGGCTATTCCATCAAATACCATACTTGAAATTGCATTGGTGAAATATCCGGTCTAGCAAAATACTGATTGTTTCACGCAAAGCCCCCGACAGAAGCATTCGGGGGCAGGCAACAAAGGCGCAAAGCAAAGAACTAATTCTGTTTTTTAATCTTTGTAAAATCAATTAAATAAGCGTGTTTATCCTTGCCATCCTAATCATCCTGTTTATCCTGTGAATGCTGCCCGAAACCTTGTAGGTTTTGCCCAGGCTCCTGATCCCGCGAAGAGGCTTGTTCTTTCTGACGCTGACGGAGCTGTTTGAAAAAGACTTTCAACATCGCGGAGCATTCTTCTTCCAGCACTCCCGAGGTCACCTGGAATTGATGGTTCAGGCGTGGATCATCGTGCACACGCGCCAGGGAACCACAGGCTCCGGCTTTCGGGTCTGCCGCGCCGTACACCACACGATCGACACGTGCCAGCACCAACGCCCCGGCGCACATGGTGCAGGGCTCGAGGGTGACATAGAGCGTGACTCCTTCGAGACGCTTATCGCCCAGCGCATTCGTTGCAGCGGTAATCGCTTCCATCTCCGCATGGGCGGTCGGGTCGTGCAGGCTTTCGGTACGGTTGCGTCCACGTCCCAGCACAACCCCTTCACACACCGCCACCGCGCCAATCGGCACCTCACCGGCGACAAACGCTTCCCGCGCCATCACCAGCGCTTTGCGCATGTAGGTTTCGTCAAAATTGATCATCTATACATCCAAGCTTCGTTTTGCCCATGTTTCGCATGTACATTAGGATGTAATTGAATCGGACGCAAGCTCACCGGGAGGGACAATACATGAGATGGGCCAGACGGCTCTTCATGGTGTTAGTAACAGGGCTGGTTGTTTCCAGTAGCTGGTCGCAGGATCTGGACCCGGCCGGTGAACGGAGCTGGAGCTGGCCTTTGGAGCCGCATGGTTCAGGCTGGGCCTGGGTACACATGGGCAAGGATACGGTTACCAATTACGATTTTGGCTCGGAAACACTGATGGAATTCGGACGCGGGTATGGACACCGTCTCTGGTTCGGAGTGCGGTATCGTTTGGCGGCACGTTACACGGCCGGTTCAAGCGTAACCCCGTTTGATCCGCAATTTGTCGATTCCTACCAGGTTTTGTCGTGGCGGTGGGGATGGCAACCGAAACGGCTGGTGTTTGTTCACCTGGAACGTGTCTGCTTCCACCTGATCGACAAACACCGTGATCATGCCCATTGGACCACACGTTCCCGTATCGGTGTCGGCACCATCAGCCCTGCCGAGGATGCGTTGCCGGGATTGCGAGCCTACCAGACCGGGAAGATGCAGGTTGACGGTTTCCTTGCCGGGGGACCATACATCCATGGCGGTCCCAACCAGTTATTGGGCAACATGCCCGCCTGGCAATGGGATACGAGCTTCTTTGTTGTGGTGACAAAGCCGCTATACAAACGTCTGCTGGTAGAAGGCTGGCTGGACTGGCGACGTCTCTGGCTGGGACCGAGCGAAGCGGAAGATACGTACGATCGAGGAGAACTGAGGCTGGCGCTGGTTGTTCATGGCGAACGTGGGGGTATGCGGGTCTTTGTCGGCTATGGCCTGCACGATGATTTCCCGGAGAATTACCGTCCGGTCGGCGGCAGGTATGGGTTCGGCTTCTGGTTTTAGGAGCGGCCTGTTGCTCACCTGATTAATGCAACCTGCTATTTGTATACCGCACTGCCGTTTCTTTTTTCACTGTCTGCTTTTTTCACTTCAACCTAACCCCCGAAAACACTGTCAATTACTACCTAGAATCTCCCGTCTCTGAGACAACCATGTTCGGGTTGCAGAGGCGACCTTCATCGTGTATCTTCAGGTTTCGTGTGAAAACACAACAGGCTACGCCGTGGCGGGGTAGCTCAGCTGGTTAGAGCGTGCGACTCATAATCGCAAGGTCAGCGGTTCGATCCCGCTCCCCGCTACAAACAAAACAGGTAGAGGTCATACGGCTTCTACCTGTTTTTTTGTGCCATCAATGGTGAAAACAAACAAACCGGGACAACTCCACACGGATCTGTCCCGGTTTTTTATAGTGAATATCGAAAGTATTGTCGCATCCACAGCAGGCGAAATACTGAGGTGATCGCCGAGATGTCATCCCCAGCGCAGGCGGGGATCTCATCCGGTAATTCGAAGGGAGTAGATCCCCGCCTGCGCTGGGGATGACTGTATCCGACATTACTTTCAAGAAATACTATATCCGTAAAATCAAACTACCTCACAAGGAACACCTTTCTGATTTCGCTCATTTTACCGGGCACGGTGGCGTGGATGAAGTACATACCGCTGGCCAGGTTGGTGGCATCGAAGGTGAACCGTTGGAATCCCTGTTGATGGGTTTCGTGGGTGATGTCGGCGACACGTTTGCCCAGGATGTTAAACACCGTGACTCGTAGTTCCGCCGTTTCCGGAAGCCCGATGACAATACTGAGCTGCGGGTTGAACGGGTTCGGGTAGGCGGCCGCGATACTGTACTCGACCGGGATGCCGGAGAAGGGTTGTTCTACGACATCATTCCACACGCTGATCATCCGGGTTTCTGTGGAAATGCGTGATGAATCAAACGAATCCATTGCCCTCACCCGCCACCAGTACTGCACTTCGGTCTCAAAACTCGGGAAGACCACCGCGATAGAATCCGCTGTCTGCGCGTCATATGTGGAATCCGGCGCCTCGAAATCCGCTTCCGATCCCAGCTCCAGAATGTAACGGACGATCTCGTCGTTGGGGTCCGGATCGGTCGCTTCTTCCCACCTGAAGACCAACGTATCCAGGTAGGTATCGAAAACCAGCTCATCTTCCGGGGAAATCAGGTCAAAGGAATCCGGAGGATCGACATGATAGGTACGGAACCAGAATACCGTGTCCGCCCAGGTGCCGTCCGTGTTGTTATCCGTAGCCTTGACCGTCCAGTAATACCGGGTATCGTCAGTCAGGTTACTCAGGGTCAGGGTTGTATCGTCCAGCCCCGCATTGACAGGATCAGCGCCGGTAAAGTCCGGGCTTTGTCCCACGTAGATATCATACCAGACTTGATCATCCGGGTCTGGATCGATTGTTGCATGCCAGAGCAGGGTCTGGTTGAGTGTCCAGCAGGTATCCGACGAATCCGGTGTGATCAGGGTGAAGGGTAACGGCTCCCCTGCGATATACACATCGAAATGGAAGGTCTGACTGGACCAGGTTCCTATGGTGTTGGTGTCCTGGGCGCGTACTTTCCACCAGTAGGTTGAATCGTCAGACAGATCACGGATGACAACAGAGGTTTCCGTTCCGGAAGTTGTGGAATCCAGGTTTTCGGTAAAGGTTTCGTCGGTCGCCCACCAGATCCAGTAGGACACCACATCGCCCTCGTCCGGATCGGTCGCCGCATCCCAAACCAGTTCACAGGAGTCGGCTTCAACCGTATCGCCATCCGCAGGCAACAACAAATCAAACAATTCCGGCGGTTCGGGAATATAAATATCAAAATACCAGTCCGTCTGGTTGGCAAAGGTGGCTGTGCCGTAACGATCAACCGCACGCACCCGCCAGTAGATGCGGCTTTCATCCGGAAGCTCATCCAGTTCAGCGGTATCGTTTTCAATAGCCGGTGTTTCGGTTCCGGTTGATCCCATAAACTGGATCACACCTTCCGGGCTGTGGGAATCTCGACGGTTCCCGTCGTTTCGACAACCACTAAACAACAATTCAGGATCATCCAGATCGGTAATGGTGTAGAATGTGTCCGTTACGCTCGTGGCATACGACACTTCAAAATCAGCGTCTGCTGACCATTCCACTTCGTAAACAACAGCATCACCCGGATCGGGATCGGATGCGGGGTACCATGTAATGGTGACAATGTCTTCAGCCAAAACGGCTTCATTTTCGGGTTCACCCAGATCAAACGCATCCGGCGGTTCTACGAGATAAGACCTGAACGACCACACCTGACTGGCATCGGTTCCGTCCGTATTGCTGTCGTTGGCATGAATAGTCCAGAAATACTCCGTATCATCATCCAGATTAGTTTGGATAAAGGAAGTCGTTTCCAGGTCTTCGGCGATGATGTCATCGTCAGTCAGTTCTTCCGACGTACCCATGTAGACAGTATAGGTGGGCGTATCGTATGGGTCCGGATCTGTGGTTTCTTCCCAGGTCAGGGTCGCTTCCAGGTTCCAGAATGTATCCTCTGAAACCGGACTCAGCAGACTGAATGCTTCCGGCGCCTGGTACACGTCCACAGTAAAGGACCAGCCCGTTGCATCATCGTTGGCCCAACGCAGGCTATCGTGATTATCAACCGCCTTCACCCGCCAGTAAATGACATTGTCGTCCGGCAAGTCATCCAGTTCATCAAGTGTCGAGTTCATTGTCTCGCCGCCAAACCCGGCCGGGGCATGCGTTTGCGGTGATGTTCCGTTGTTACGTAATCCGCCAGCGAGGAGTTGGGGTACATCTTCGATCAGCCAGGATGTTTCGGTAGTGGTTGCTGACATGCTGGCTTCGAAATCGTCATCCAGTGACCATTCCACTTCGTAGTGGAACTCATCATCCGGGTCCGGATCTGTCGTAGCTTCCCAGGTCAATGTCGCCGAATACCCATGTTCCATTCCACCATTCGCTGGGGTTAACAATGCAAATGGGGCAGGTGGTTCCATTTCATAAGTGCTGAAGGAGTATACTTCCGACCATGTCCCGCTTGTGTTGCTGTCGGTGGCACGGACTTTCCAATAATAGGTCTGATCGTCTGCCAGTTCGGGTACTTCGATCGAGATAGCCGTGATGCTGTCACCGATCAATGTGGCTTCTTCAAAGGATTCTTCCGTACTAAGCCAGACATCATAATGCGGCGTATCGTAAGGATCTGGATCGGTAGTCGTTTCCCAACTGAGCGTAGCGGACAACCCGTTGATCACGGTTCCATCTGCCGGTTCACTCAGTTCAAATGCCAACGGCGCTTGCATCACATCCACGCTGAACGACCAGCCCGCCGCATCATCGTTGGCCCAACACAGGCTGTCATGATTATCAACCGCCTTCACCCGCCAGTAAATGATATTGTCGTCCGGCAAGTCATCCAGTTCATCAAGTGTCGAGTTTCTTGTCGCGCCGCCAAAACCGGCCGGAGCATCTGTTTGCAGTGATGTTCCGTTGTTACCTAATCCGCCAGCGAGGAGCTGCGGTACATCCTCGATCAGCCAGGATGTTTCGGTTGTCGTGGCTGACATGCTGTTTTCGAAACCGGCATCCAGTGACCATTCGACTTCATAGCTGAATTCATCGTCAGGGTCGGGGTCGGTTGTCGCTTCCCAGGTCAAGGTTACTGAATAGGCATTTTCTACACTGCCATCAACCGGAGCTACCATTTGGAAAGGCGCAGGAGGTGACACCATGTAGGTGCTGAAGGAATAGACATCCGACCATATTCCTTCAGTGTTGCTATCTGTCGCACGAACCTTCCAGTAATACGTCTGATCGTCTGTCAACTCATCCACTTCAATCGAGATAGCTTCTATGCTGTCGCCAATCAACGTGGCTTCTTCAAAGGATTCTTCCGTACCAAGCCAGACATCATAATGCGGCGTATCGTAAGGATCTGGATCTGTGGCCGCTTCCCAACAGAGTGTAGCGGACAACCCGTTGATTACAGCTTCGTCTGCAGGTTCGAGCAAACTCAACCCTTCCGGACGCTGGTACTCGTCTACATGGAAGGACCAGCCATCTTCACCGGCGTTAGCCCACGTGCTCAAATTATGTTGATCAAATGCACGCACACGCCAGTAAATAGTTTGATCATCCGGTAACTCATCCAGCTCGTTTGCGCCGGATACATTGCCACGCTGCCCCCTCGAGCCGGACAGTGTTATCTGCCGGGCGCGCAGACCGGCATCATTCGACTGGCGGGAAGCATCTGAAGAATGGAATGAAATCGAATTTCCCACGAATCCCGGGGATTGACTATCTTCACCCAGGGGAGCTTCACGTGTTCCGGCGAGGATATCCGCCAGGTTTGTCAGGGTGCAACAGGTATCACCCGTAAAACCGCTATAGTACTCTGTAAATGATTCATAGGTACTCCACTCCAGGGCATAGGTTACATAATCGCCTGGATCGACCTCCACAGAGGTTGACCAGACAACTTTCACCGTGTCGTTATGGACAGTTTGCCCATCAGTCGGCAGCAACTGGGTAAATACTCCCGGCGCATCGAGGATAAAGGTGTTGAAAGAGAATACACTGCTTGCCCAGGTACCATCCGTGTTGCTGTCTACAGCATGCACTGTCCAGTAATACGTCTGATCATCATCGAGGGGCAGCGAGAATGTTGTGTCTGTGATTCCCTCCGCGACATACCAGCCATCCGACAGGTCAGCATTGTGGCTCACCAGCACATCGTAGTGTAACTCGCTATCCTCTGGATTACGGTCATACGCTTGTTGCCAGACCAGCGTGGTTTCGTTGACCCGTATTGTGTCGTCATCGGCCGGTGAGATCAACACAAACGATGAAGGAGGCGTGGGAATATCCGTGTCCAACGGATACACACCGATATCGGCAATGGACCCGTCGGGGTCATTTGGACTTTCGGGGTCACCGGCATCTACACATGGCGATGAAGCTTGAAGCTGGTAATTCCCTGTATCCGGATACACGAATTGCGGGTTCAGGAACAGGTTATAATTGACGTCGCAGGAATCGCCGTTCGCATTAACCTGAGTCAAACCGCCAATACCGTCCGGGTATGATTCAACATTATCGTAGAATAAACAATGGGTTACTTCGAATTCTACACGGTCATCATAAACCAGGTTGTTGTTGTTGACAATACAACTATTATTCATATTGACTGTGGCATCATCGTTCATTGCTCCAGAAAACAAATAGTTGATTTCATGATTTAGAATATTACAGTGTGAGAAAGTAATGGATTCAACCTCGTTTATAAAAAAGACAGGATCCGTATAGCTGTTTCCATCAATAAAATTATAGTCGAAGGTACAGTAGTTCATGTTAATGACAACTTCACCACTCACTCGCATACAGGCGCCATATTCTCCTGTATTTTCATCGATGTGACAGTTTTCAATTGTCGCTTCTGACAACGGGTTGGAGCTGCTGTATAGCGCCAATCCTCCACCAGATGTGCCGGAACTGTTGTGTGAAATTGTAGAGTTTTGCATGCTTAAGGAATAACGGTAGGCGCTGCTTGTTGCTGAAGCGTACACACCGCCCCCATTGGTGTACACATCATTATGGACCATATCTGTCGAATCAATAATCACGGCGCCATTACGGATAGCTATACCACCACCAATTGAACCGGAATTGTTCGTAAGCTGGCAGTTCCGGATAATCAATGAATCCCCGCCCATATAGATACCACCACCATAGTTGTTGCTGTGGTTGGAATCCAACAAGCAGTCAACCAACAAAGCGCTACCACCGGTGGTGACCGCCAATCCGCCACCATTGCCCGAAGAAGGATAGCTTACCCTGTTGTTGCAAAAGTGAGCATTGTAAAACTCGGGAAACGCATTTTCGCCTACCGTGGCGCCACCACCATAAAAATATGTCGTTCTCTCATTGTCCCGGATAACCGTGTTGTAGATCCTGGGGCGTCCATTTGTGATGGTTAAGCCAGCGCCAGTCTCTGACCTGAGTGAACATTGATTATTACGAAAAACACAATCCGTGATAATCGGATTTCCGCTGATAATAATGCCGCCATTGGTGATGCTGTTCCGGATGTCACAATGCTGCAGAACTGTATCTTCTGTACTGCAAGTCAGTTGCGTTTGAGTATTGCACCGTTCCAGTACAGTGTAGGCTGCACGGAAATGCTCGCCAAGAGTCATATCGCCACGGAAAGTGGCGTTATCGACCGTTGTAAAGTAAATGCTATCTGACACAGTCCCCATTGATTGCAGATAACCCGCTGACGCATCAAACTGAACGCCATCATGGAACAGCAGATATGTGCCGGGATTCAGAATCATGGAATCCGTTTCGGTGAAGCTGATATGTGTTGGAACGTATAGAGCGCCCGGTCCCAGGCTGCCATGGATGTGTGTGTTGGTTAGTATCTGGACATACACCCGGTTGGTATCCGGCGCGGCTATTTCCAAATCACTTTCATCTTTTGCAACTACTGTCCAGTAATAGATGTCTGGGAGCAGGGTGGTGGTATAGAAGGTCTCCGATGTAGAAGCAAAAGGCTCACCCAGGCTGTCAGCACGTGTCGAAAGATAGAAGTCATACGTGACCTCTTCCGGGAAATCAGGATTCCGGGCGCTATCCCAACGGAATGTTACTGTGTTGTCGTACAACAGTTGATCGTATGCCGGTGTTTGCAGCTCAAATTCGACCAGCGCCGGCGCGGGACTGACATAGAGCGATACTTCCGCATGATCTCCATATCCGAATGTGCCATTGCCCAAGTTGTAAATCACGGAATCCACTACCAGTTCACAATTGTTTTCCCAACGCTGATAGAAACGGTAATCGATCGTGTTTCCCGGTTGGAAGCCCGGATCTCCCTCCCAGGCTCGAATGCCGTCGTAAGAATTGCCCAGGAAACTGTTTCCGACACAGAGATCGCCGTCAAAAATCCCGATTTCGTTGTAATAGTAGTGGATTTTTTCTGGGTCTACATCTTCTGCAAAGTACACCGTATCAATAATAATATCATAATGTTGACCTGTTTCCTCGACACAGGTATAGTGATGTTCCAATGCCATACTGTTGCTGAAACTGCGGATTTCTGTATTTGAATAGAAGAGCTCCTGGCTCATGACTACCAGGTTGCCGTCATTGATGTCCACATCAAAAGAGTTGCAGGATCCCAAATCTTCAACGGGAATAAAAGACCAGATGATATTGCCGTTTTCGTCGATCAGGGTTGCTTCGCCTGTATCATCATTCAAGACGACAACAGACCCATCGCTACGCAACCGTCCCCTGTGAGCAACTATGTCCCTGGTCCAGAGAACATCTCCATAATGGTTAATCCCTACCAGCTCGTCGGCCAGCAGAACAAAACGGTCATTGGCAACACGGACAATATCACTGCACATGGTCAAATCGCTGAAGTACACATCCCACAAGACGATGTCGAACAGGAAATCATAACAGGTCAATTTCAGTTGCCCATTCAAATCATTGTCCGTGGTCAAAAGGAGGTTTGATCCGGTACGGTAGGCCACTGCTCCAGCATTATCATTCAATTCGTAGAAACAGACACTGTCACCATTAGCATCAACAACCTGGACTGCATGGTTGGACTCGCCTTCGGTGTCTTCCAGCAAAGAAATGCAATACTGTTCTGTCGCTGTCTTGCAGAAATCCAGTACCGTGTGCATGTTCTCGTGCTGAACATCCTGGGACCAGATGATGGCGCCCGTATTATCGATGTAACGTGTGAACTGGGATGTCTGGGTATATCCGGAGACAACAGACCCATTCAGGAATGGGAGAACAAATGGGCTGTAATACGCCTCCCCACTGTTGCTCGTGAACAAGGTATCCCCATTATGGTCTAATCGAAGCAGTACTGCTGACCTTGGATGGATATCATAGGGTACAAAAGGAAGCTGGTAACCACTCACAACCAGATCACTGCTTGCTGCATCACCAAGGGAGATAATGGCAGAAGGTGTATATTCCCCATCGCCGGGAATATCAACGGATTCTACCCAGCTCTGCTCTGGCGGATAAAACTGGGCAAATGCTGCGCTGCAGATGCATAACACTAAAACAAACGGAAGGCATCTCATCGTCTTGATTCTCCTCTCATGGCATCGGGTGTTCGTTAAAATAGGATGCCCATCAAACAGCAGTCAAGATTTTGACAATAGTATTGAAATATTTAACAATGTTGTCGTGCCTGGAAGAAAATAATCTTTGTATAAAAAAGACTCAATTGTAATTTACATAATGACAACCACTTAATTGACCCATTGTATATTTTGTGTTCATTGCCAAAGTTTGCTGACACACAAACTGACAAATAGACGCTTGCAAATTGTCAGTTTTTTATGGACCGTTTCACAAACTGGCTTTATAATTATTTTGGTTCTTCGCTGTTTCGAATGGATAGACCAATGGTTGAATACTATGTGATTAATGCTAAAGCCTGCCAACTCACCTCGAAGAGGTGAAACTTGAATAGTGCGGGTGTGTACCCCTCGGGCATACAAGGACTACCACACCAATCGTCCCCGAAGGGTACGCACATCTGATGAGTCTACCAGAACTTTCCCCGTTAAAGAAAAGAGGAATACTGTGGCTGGGATTCTCGTAACCAGCAATGGTGTGAGTGTCATGAGGCGTAGATCCCGGACAACGCTAAACGGCAGTGTTTCCGGGATGACATGGCGGTAAGTTTCGATATGTGATCATAGTATTGACGACCCACACAAAACAGCGAAGCACCATTATTTTTAACACGTTGACATTTTGACAACTCGCTTGATTGCCTTGTCAATCTTGAGAGGAAGCAATATTGAGGGGTGCATCAACAGCGCCGTTGTTTTACTCCATTGTATACCTGGAAATATTCAACAAGCCTGGAGTTTCCCCTGCAAGCTGTCCTTAATGTGCCTGTGACCTCTGAACTGGTGAGTTGATATCGTATATTATCTGGAAGGATTTTCCTTAGCTCCCACTGTCCGGTTAGAGGTCAGGATGTCCCACAACCAGTTTTTTCATTTCAGTAAAAGCCTGCATACAACCAGTAATTCGCCTGAAGCGTTGAAAGCGCTTTTTGACAAAGTTGCCATCGTGTTTGGCATCGCATTGATTCCTACAGTGGTAGTGCAATTATATCGCCTGGTTGAGCATGGTTTTCAATTACCCTCGCTTATACAAATCAGTTTTCTTTCGTTGATTTTCATTCCCATCCTGTTCAAGGGTGTATTCAGCTTCAACGCGCGCATTCACCTGATCATGACAGGCGCCATGCTATATGGCCTCAGCGGGCTATATATCTGGGGATTGCTTGGGCTTGGCTATGTGACAATGATTGTTCCAATTGTCATGGTTGGGTTGGTACTGAACCTGACGTACAGTGTTGTCTACCTGCTTTTCGGATTACTCGGCGCAGTTTTTCTTGCCTATGGTTATGTTTCAGGCAAAATCGAATATAATTTTGACGCCGGCGAATATGCTGTTTCCTTTTCTGCGTGGCTTCATCTGGTCGTTGGTTTTCTGTGGTTTTCATGCCTGTTTCTGTATATATTACACAAGTTACGCGAACACCTTTCCACAACCATTTCAAACTTGCAGGACAGGGAACTGCGTCTCGCGGCAATGTTTAACCAGTCTTTTCAATTTATCGGTCTTCTGGATGCAAAAGGGAAATTACTTGAAGTAAATCAATCAGCGCTGACTTTTATCGATGCGAAGCGTGAAGAGGTTATCGGGCGGCACTTCTGTGATACTCCCTGGTGGCAGAGCCTTGAGGAACAGCGTGAGAATCTGAACGAGGCAATCCAGAAAGCAATCGCTGGGCAACAGGTTCAGTTTGAAGCGATTCACCTTGACAGAGAAGGAAAATTCCGAATATTTGATTTCTCTATTTCTCCTTATCGCGACCATAGCGGAAACATTCTATACCTGATCCCCGAAGGCAGGGACATTACAGATCTGAAAAAGAATGAGCTGGCAGCCAGGGAGAAAGCAAATATTTTCCGTGCAATTTTCGACCACTCTGCGCTGTTCAATTTTTTATTATCTGTTGATGGTTACATCGTTGACCATAACAAAAACATTGGAGATCTTTTTGACTCGCATGGTATTAACCATGAAGACATGAAATTCTGGGATGCGACAATCTGGCCAGATCCGGAATACGCAACCCAGGCAGAAAGAGCCGTCAAACTGGCTGCGGGTGGAATTAAAAATTCGTTTACTGCTGTTGAAACCGACAATCGTGGCACTCTGCATGTTACCGAAAATGCTGTATATCCGATTCTCGACGATAACAACGATGTCATTTATGTTGTTGTTTCGGCACGTGAGATTACCGAACGCTACCTTGCAGAACAACGTGTTCTCGAAAGTGAAAACAGGTTCCGGACCCTGTTCGAGTCAGCAAATGACGCAATTTTCATCATGCAGGACGATAAATTTATTGACTGCAACCAGAAAACCCTCGATCTGTTTGAATGTACACGTGAAGATATTGTGGATCAGTCTCCTTTCAGATTCTCCCCCCCAACCCAGAATGACGGCACAAATTCTGTTGAAAAATCAAGACATTACATCCAGAAAGCATACCATGATGGCCCCCAGGTATTTGCCTGGACCCATTGTACCTTTGCTGGAATCCCCTTCGATGCCGAAGTCAGTCTGAACAGGTTCGAGATCAAAGACGAAGCTTTTCTGCAAGCCATTGTCCGTGATGTAAGCCATCATGTAAGGTTGGAAAGAGAGCTTCGACGCAGGCGTGATGAAGAAAGCCTGTTTTCGAATATCACACTTCGCTTCCTGAATGTTGATCCTGAAGAATATGACGACAGCATGGATGAGGCTCTTTCGCAGGTGGCAGCGCTGCTTGAAGTGGACGCTTGTTACCTCTTCCACTTCAAAGATGAAAACCGCCGAATTAGACTGACCCATTTCTGGAAGAATGATGCTATCCACATGGATTTCGAAACCGATCAGGATTTTCCGATAGAAATGGCTGAGGATTGGATTGCCGGTTTGCTCGACAACCGTGTAAAACCGACAAGCGATATTCAAGAAATCAAGGATGCCAACCCGAAGGGATACACCTTTTTCAGCGGTATTGGTGTTGGCTCCATGTTGGATATACCCATGGAACTGCGGGGAAAAGTATTTGGGTTTATGGGGGTTGCTACAGCCGAAAGGGGACGTGTCTGGACCGATGAAGAAATCAGTTTCCTGAAAACTGTTGCCTTCATTCTGATCAATGCACATGTCAACCGTGTTCATCACGAGGAAATTGTCAACAGCGAATCCAAATTCAGAACCATCTTTAACAGCTCTGCTCTTGGCATAGTACTTCATGACACCAGGAATACATTTTTCGATGTGAATAATACGGTTCTTCAGTGGGCCGGATTAGGCTATGAAGAGATGATGCAAAAGAACATATATGATTTTACCCCTCCCATCGAACTTGAAAGGAGGAAGAAAATATATCACGACATGATGGAGGGCACTATCAGTGGCTACAGGGATGAATGGCCCTACATCATGCCCAATGGCACCAAGATGTGGATGGATGTCATTGCTGCGCCAATCCAAGCCCCGGAAAGCAACATCAAGATGATTATGACCTCGCTGAACGACATCACGGAAAGAAAACAGAGCGAGATAGAGCTCAGAAAATTAAGAAACTACCTGAGCAATATTGTAGACTCTATGCCGTCTGCGATTATCGGCCTGGATGAAAATGGCTACATCACCCAGTGGAACCGGGAAGCAGAACGGTTGCTCGACAAGGAAGAACATGAAGTAAGAAACAAGAAACTCTCAGATATATTCCCGGAGAACAGCAGAATAATTGAAAAAATGATGTTGGCCCTGGAAAATCATGAACCGATTTTCGAATCGAAAACCAAACTGCTTGGAAGCAAGGGTGACAGGGTTGTTAATACAACTGTATATCCACTCATTTCCAGTGGTATAGACGGAGCTGTTATTCGGCTGGATGATGTTACAGAACGTGTTCGACTCGAAGAAATGATGATTCAGACCGAAAAAATGATGTCTGTTGGTGGATTGGCTGCGGGGCTTGCGCACGAGATAAACAATCCGCTCGGCATTATTCTGCAAAGTATTCAAAATATGGAACGTCGTACTTCCCCGGACCTCCCTAAAAACATCCAGGTAGCAGAAGAAATGGGGATTGACCTTTTACAGGTAAAAGCCTACCTGGAGAACCGGGGATTGTACAGGTACATCGACAATATCCGACGAGCTGGGTTGCGATCTTCGGATATCGTCCGGAACATGCTGAGTTTCAGCCGAAAAAGCGACGCATCATTTACTACTGTTGTAATACCACAGTTGCTGACTGAAACGGTAGAACTGGCTGCCAACGATTATGACCTGAAGAAAAAATACGATTTCAGAAATATTGAGGTTGTCTATGAATTCGAGGAGGATTTACCCGGAGTTGTTTGTGAACGACAGAAAATTCAACAAGTTTTCCTTAATATCATTAAGAATGCCGCCCAGGCAATCGCCAACAGTGAAATGACAAGAAAGGCACACATCGCCATCAGGACCAGTTTTGACGCTCCTTTTGTTCGGATTGATATTGCTGATAATGGACCGGGGATATCTGAAGAGGCACGCAGGAAAGTATTTGAGCCATTCTTTACCACCAAACCGGTTGGAGAAGGCACCGGACTTGGTTTATCTGTTTCGTACTTTATCATCACAGATAACCATAAAGGTCGACTTGAAGTTGAATCACAACCGGGAGAGGGAACAACATTTTCTGTATACTTACCTCTGGAGGTAAACTGATGGCAAGTACACCCTGTCGGGTTTTGATTCTTGATGACGAAGAAGATGTTCGTCGCAGCCTGGGTGACTACTTTGAGGATGAAGGGTTCGATACTGTTCTATGCCCGAACGCCGCAATCGCGCTGGATATTTTGCACGTCAAACATGTGGACGCGTGCATTGTTGATATGCGGCTTCCCGGTATGGATGGCAATGAATTTATCAGAAGGGCCAGCGCAGTATTTCCTGACCTGGTCTTTTTTGTTCATACGGGATCAACAGCCTATTCCGTTCCGGCAGACTTGCAGGAAATCGGGCTGACCCCGAATCATGTATTTACCAAACCACTCGAGGACATGTCGGTCCTGCGTGACGCTATCCTGACAGCAGTTTCCCCGCAGTAATCTGGGGTCTTTTATGAAATAACCTGCCATTATGGAATAAGCTTCATATCCAGAATTTTCCGTACTTCATCCAGAAGCGCCTGTAGACGAAACGGCTTTTGCATAAATGATGAGCCGGCAATATCAATATCCAACCCTTGAAGACTGTCTCCAGAATAACCTGAAATATAAATGACTCGCATGTTCGGAAAATGCTTTCGCAATTCTTCGGATAATCGCATTCCGTTCAACCCTTCCATAACCACATCTGTAATCAATAAATCAAACTTCATTTTCTTCTCTGTGACATCCTTTATTGCTTCCTGAGGAGTGGAATAGGCAAGTACTTTATAGCCGTTATTTTCCAGCAGACGGTTGGTTATATTAAGAATGTCCTCGTCATCTTCAACCATCAGGATGGTTTCTGATCCTGTCACATCCGGGATTTTTGCTTCTTTGTGTACAGAAATTTCCCGTGCATCAGAGAAATCCGGGAGATATATGGTGAAAGCTGAACCTTTGCCGGGCTCACTGACCACATCTATTCCCCCTCCTGCCTGGGTAACGATACTGTAGACATTTGCAAGCCCAAGACCTGTCCCCTTGTCCTGTGGTTTTGTGGTAAAGAAGGGGTCAAATATTTTCTTCATGGTTTCCTGATCAATGCCAACTCCTTCATCTACTACACTAATACAGATGTATGCCCCCTTAACCAGGGACAAGTGGGACAGTTTGCGCTCGTCGCATCCGGCGCATGGATAGGTTTGCAGGGTAATCTGCCCCCCTTCCGGCATGGCGTCTCGAGCATTCACACAAAGGTTAAGAATGATCTGTTCCAAGTGTGTGGGATCCGCTTTTGTATAAAGAGGCTGTGCATACAGTTGGGTTGTGAAACGAACATCTTCACCGATAATCCTGGTCAACATTTTGTTTAAATCTAATGCAATATTATTAATATTCAATATTTTAGGCTCAACTGGTTTGTTGCGACTATATGTCAGCAATTGGCGGGTCAGGTTTCCGGCGCGTTCTGTTGTTTTCAGGATTTCCTCAACAGAAGTCAGCGCTGGATGATTGTTGGGAAGGTTTATCTTTGTCAATTCGGCATTACCGGATATGGCAGTCAGTAAATTGTTAAAATCATGCGCCACCCCACCAGCCAGACGTGCAATCGCCTCCAGACGTTGAGCCTGTTGAAGTTGACGCTCCAGCTGTTTTCTATCTGTGACATTACGAATAATAACAAGTTGTTGCTGATCAATCACCGGGGTCAGAATATCGACTATCTGGATTTCAGCAGATACTCGTTTTCCCGAGCAATCAATAAAATCAAGGTCTATAAACTGGTTGCTTTTGGCTGCAAGCTTCAGCAAGGTAGCCAGAGTGATCGTATTGCCGTCAGACAGCTTGAACCCCACGTCTGAAACAGACTGGTTGACCAGCGTATCACCATTGCATTGCAGTTTTTCAACCGCCTGTGGATTAACCGTGGCTACCTTATCATTAAAAACGGTAAGAATTGCGTCTTCTGATGACGAGACAAAACTGTCGAATTGGATCATCCTGTTTTCCAGAGCCAGAAAACGGTCATGCAGGTTGATCTGTTCGTTCACGCGCTTCAGGGAATGGTGTTTTTCGTGAAGTTTGGCGGCTTTTTGTAATGCGTTCTGGATTGCCTTCTCCAGATCATGCATATCTTCAATCGGTTTGACCAGGTAATCCCAGGCGCCCAGTTTGATCGTGCTGGTTGCCTGTTTTATATCTCCAATGCCCGACACCATAATAACCGGGGTTTCGGGAGAGATGTCCACAATGGACTCCAGCAGGGATAACCCGTCAATTCCGGGCATCCGTATATCGCTCAAAACAACATCCGGCTGAAATGTTTTGAATAATTCCAACCCTTTGAAACCATCTTCAGCATCATATACGATGTAGTCGCTGTCCTCGAGAAAATCCCGAATATTGACGCGTAAGTCTTCTTCATCGTCTATGATCAACACTTTTACTTGCCTGTCCTGCATGACTACTACCTCTTGCTTCAAAGGGTACTACGGATGCCCGGAAAAGAGTGGGCTTGTCATGGAAATGTATTACCTAGAAATCCGCAAAATCGTCGTCCGAGAGATTGATAACTTCGTTGGGAGCAACTTCAGTTGGCTTGCTTTGTGCACTGTTCCAACCTGAAAGCCGCTTTGGAGCAGTTTTACCCCTACTTGCTTTCGGCGATCCAGAAAAAGACCTGGCAGACGCATATTCCTGGTCATCATCCAGCCTGAACTGGCTGACCATTTTTTTCAAATCCTGAGCTTGCGAGGACAATTCTTCCGATGCGGATGCGCCTTCTTCAGCGTTGGATGTGTTTGCCTGGGTAACACTGTCAATCTGTTCCAGTGCGTTGCTGATCTGGTCAATGGCAACTGTTTGTTCGTTGGATGCTGAAGCGATCTCCATTACCAGGTCATTAACCTTGGTAATTCCGGAGATGATTTCGTTGAGCGCTTCTGCTGTCTGGTCTGCTACAGCGGAACCGTTTTCGATCCGGTTCACAGACCCTTCGATCAGTTCCGTGGTCTCTTTGGCTGCCTGGGCGCTACGTTGCGCCAAGTTACGCACTTCATCCGCAACTACCGCGAATCCCTTGCCGTGAACACCGGCACGCGCTGCTTCAACCGCCGCGTTCAGAGCCAGCAGGTTGGTCTGGAAAGCTATCTCGTCGATCACCTTGATGATCTTGGAGATTTCTGCGGATGACGCATTGATATCCTGCATAGCCTGGAGCATCTGCTTCATGCTCTGGTTCCCCATGTCCGCGCTGCTCTTCGCCTGGGAGGCAAGATGTTCGGCCTGCTTCGCGTTGTCTGCGTTCTGACGAGTCTGGCTGCCGATCTGGGTGACAGACGAGGTGACTTCCTGCAATGAACCGGCCTGTTCCGTAGCCCCTTCCGACAGGGACTGGCTGGAATCAGAAACCTGCTGAGCTCCACTGAGGACTTCTTCGGCAGCAATTCGCACCTGGCCGATGATATCGTTCAGGGAATCAATGGTTGTGTTCAGCGCCTGCTTGATCATGGCGTGATCACCCTTGTAATCACCCATAACCTTGACACTCAGGTCACCTTCCGCCAGGTGGCCGATCACGTCATTGGCTTCCTGCACCGGACGGACAACCGCTTCCAATGTCTGGTTGACACCTTCAACGATATCCTGGAAGGCTCCCAGGTGACGCTTTGCATCAGCACGTTCATTGAGGTGACCGTCCAGGGCGGCATCAACCAGCGCACGAAGATCGTCCACGACAGCCTTCAGATTGTCGCGCATTTTGTTGAACCGTTCTGTCGCAATTATCTGCTTGCCCGGGAAAGTGGGACAGACATTGGTCAGGTCGCCTTCAGAATACTCACCCAGCAGGTTTAACATGGTCAGAACAGCATCGATGTGAATCTGAACTGTAGCGTTGAAGCCTTCGGCCACCTTGTTGTACGCGCCTTCAAACTTGCCCGCATCAATCAGGTACTCGATATCACCGGCTTTCTGCTTGTCGTGCATGGTGACCATATTGTCAATCAGCGCGTTTAATGTCGCCTGCATGCGCACCATGGCATGACCAAGCGAGTCTTCCTTTGAGGCCGGTTGGAAGTTTACAGACAGGTCGCCACGGCTGATAGCGTCTGCCACTTCTATCTTCGCCTTGGTCTGTTCGATCAACTCGAAGAAGGCGTGGCTGACGTCGCCAAGCTCATCCTTTCGTGAATCCAGGCGATGAATAGCGGCCTGGTCCATGTCTGCCAGCACAACATCACCCACCGCAAAACGGCGTGCTCCGGCAGCGATAAGCTCGATTCCCATACCAATGGTCCGTCCCAGCCAGAAGCCGCCAAACACTGCCAGGGCCGCCAGCAACAGAGAGCCAATTCCCACAACCATCAGTGTGCTTCTGGAACGTGCAAAATCACTCTGTGCCGTATCAAAAGCCCGCCCAAGTTGCTGTTCCTGGCTGGCAATAGTCTGACCAAGCTGCTCGACAACACCGGCATAGATCTGGTTCATCCGTTGAACATTGGCAAAAAGGTCGGCAGATACTTCATTGTTGATGAACTTCTGCGTTGTGGAACGCGCCAGCGCATAGTATTCCTGGTAGGATTTATGCAAATCAACAATTACGGCCTTTTCCTCGTTTTCCAGATTTTCAAGCTGCTTGAAATGCACCGCCAATCCCTGGCTTACTTCATCTGCCTGGTTGACTTGGTCCATGTCCGCAGATTGCGCCGCATTCTGCAACTTGGTGCGAATCTTTGTGACTTCTTCCTGGATTTTGTACACCAGGGCCATCTTCTGAACATGAACTGTTTCTATCTCTTCAAGAACCTGGGCATTCTTGCTGCCACCAATCATGGTAATAAGGAAGATTACCAGAAAAGCGGTTGCCGCAAGCGCCGGAATCCCAAGTATCTTATGACGAATCTTCATGACAAGCCTCACTCTTTCCAAGGGTACGACAGTCTTACTGCACGGTTACCTTTTTTGCGCTACCTATATCAGTACCTGCAGCAACATAGCCGATTGCACCCGGAGTGTTGTTTACAAACTGTACCACTTCCGCATCGCTGTTTACTGTCTGCGGGGGAATACCCTGACCGGTAAACATGGCCTGGGTCCAGAAATTGTTGAACTGTGAAGTAGTTTTGCCCAGGATGTTTGCTACAAAATCTTCATGTACGGCGCCGCTTTTCAGCATGATCGGGACAATCTTCGCACCGTTGCTCCAACTGGTCTTTTTGCCGTGGTAGATATTCCCGATGGTAGCCTTGTCAATAGCCAGATCCGGAACACTACTGTTCACGATGATCTGGATACCGCCCGCATGGGCTGCGACTGCCATAACCAGAAGGGAAAACAATACAAGTATCGAAAATGCGTTACGCATGGTAAAATCCTCCTCGGAAATCCGGATTAAAAGCGGTAGGTTGCTTTGGCTGCATACAGCATCCAGGATTCTTCGAAACCGTCAGGATTCTGAAGCCTTGAAAGGCTGCCAGTGCCGTTCATCGAGTGAAGCTCTAGCTTCAACAACCAGTTGCTGTTCAGATCAAAACGGGTTGAAAATGCCGCATCCTTTAACCACTGACGGTGCGAGCTGTCACGATCACTGTTGTCCGGATACAATTCAGAGTAATAGGTGGAAAGTGTCATCCAGTTGAATACCTGGTATCCGACCATCCCGTAGTAACCGACACCCACATCCACACTTTCACTCGCCAGCGTGTTGTCGAAATACGTTTTGGTTTCGTAACGGTTTTCTTTGTATTCCGCCGCGACTGTCAGCTTGTTCCAGATGTATTCCACGGAGAAAGTAGCGAGATAAGGAATGTCTACTTCAGAACGAACTTCCGTTGAATTGGATGATTCCATGATCGGCATGGCGGCGTTTCCGGTTGGCACATCTGCATCCACAGTTACATCCGTTCCGAATTCCACCGAACCGGTCAGGTTGGTATGTCCAAGACGAAGGCCGTTGATGGGAGTGTTCCATACAATCTGGTAGCCATAGAAATTATCAAAACTGGCCGCTGAATTGTTGGAGGTTGAATACGTGGAAATCGAGTTGGCTGGAGCGCCGGTTGCCGCGGAAAGCCCTGCCACAACACCGGCAGAATAACCATCCGCAATGTTCTGGATCGCATCACGCCAGAAGATGCTGTTCATGTTCGGTACATTCAGTGTGCCAAAAAAGGCCTCGTAGTCTGCACTGCCACCGCCACCAAGACCGAGATTGCCGTAGACATTCACACCCTCATAAGCAAGACCGAAATCCCGCTGGGTTTCTGTATACACACTCTGCGGCAACAGGATTGATGTACGCGCGACATCAATATCACGAACCTTGTTATAGAAACCGATTGGCATCTTGATCCTTCCCGCACGCACACCCAGGAAATCACGCCAGCGATAGTCGCCGTATGCCCAGTCAAGAACAACATCCGTGTTGCCTTCTGATCCGAAATCACGAGCGTAAAGCTGAACGCCTATACGCAGGCGATCAACCGGCATCGCCATGAAATGAATCGTCGCTTCCTGAAATTCAAAGGAACCATCTTTGGAATCGTCAATCAGAAAGTTGTTTTCTGTCGTCTGCAAATATCCCTGACTGACCATACCACCAACATGAATGTCGTCACCAAACGCCAGCGCTTCTGACTGCGGTAGCAGCCCCGTTAAAACGACCACGATTGCAAATAATGCAATAGAAGTGGTAGTACAACGATGAAAAAACATGTTACCCTCCTGTGAAAAATGACCAACCCCGTTATCGAGGCTTTCGTTATCAGCCGCGCTGAAGGCAACGGGTATGCCAGAATTGAAAATTTCTGTAAATGTTTAACAAATAATATGTTGAGTTGTAGTGAATCCAAAGAAAAACTGGCCGCTTTCGGCCACGTGGCCAGACCGCGCCGGCGCAAACGAGCCAAACGGCGCAAACGAGCCAATTATCAAATCCGGTGGTATTCAGTAATAAAATTTTCTATTTTGTTTTAATTACGGTTATCGAATACATCAATTATTTGTTCGTCTTGCCTTTTGAAAAAGTGTATTTTTCGCTACAATGCGGATAGGTTAGTGGACCGGATCGAGAGGGGGAAATCTGTATGGCGGTGAAAAAACCTGCTGTTCTGGTCGTGGACGATGAAACTGATTTCAGGATCACTATCTGTGATTTTCTGGAAGACTATGATTACCCTGTTTTCCAGGCTGGCAATGGGCAGGAAGGGTTGGAGCTTTACCGTCAACGGCAACCGGACATTATCCTCACAGACCTCCAGATGCCAAAGATGGATGGCCTTTCCTTGATTGAACATATTGCAAGTGACAACCCCTTGCTCCCCATCATTGTCATATCAGGCGCCAATGACATCAGTAATGCCCTGAAAGCCATCAATGCCGGCGCGTGGGATTATCTTGTCAAACCGATTGTGGATATGAATATCCTGTTGCATATCCTGGATCGCGTTATTGAACGCGCCGGCCACCTCCGCCGTGAAGAAAACTTTAGAAACGAGCTCGCTGAAGAAGTGGAACAGAAAACAGCGGAATTACGCCTGGCAAATTTGGCATTACAGGATGAAATACGTATTCGCAGGAAGGCGGAAGAGGACCAACGTCGTAATCGTGTTCTTCTCCGAACCGTGATTGACAGTGTGCCCTATTTAATCTTTGTTGCCAGCGGCAATGGACGGATTCTTCTTGCGAATAAAACTCTCTCTGCATATCTGAACCACCCTCTGAGCGAACTTGAAAATATTGACGGGACCATGGTGGCCAATGATGAGAGTTTTACCAGCACGGTTCTCCAGTCAATCCACGTCGCATTGAATACGAATCGTTCCCATTTTATCCCCGAGCGAACATTTGCTTCACCCCTCTGGGAACAACCCCGCACTTTCCAAACAACCTACATACCCATCCAGATGCCGGGATATGAGGAAATGATGGTTCTTGTGGTATCCAAGGATATCACCGAAGAGAAGAAGCAGGCAGAAAAACAAAGACAGGCAACCGAAGTCCTTCAGAAGGCAGCTCGAATTGCATCGATCGGGGTTATTGCGGGTGGAGTAACCCACGAAATAAACCAACCTTTGAATGGCCTTTTGCTGAATTCTGAAACGCTTCAAATGATTATCCAGAATAACGACAATATCCCGAAACAGCAGGTCTTTGAAACCGTCAGCGACATTCGCTCTGCGGCCGGGAGAATCAGTGATATTATCAAGCACATGCGCCTGATGTGGGTGGAACCCTCAACTGGTGACCTGGTTCCGGTAGCCATTGGCAAAGCGATTCAGGGCGCTATCGAGTTTCTTGGACAACAAATTCAGAACCATCTTGTCAATCTTCATGTCCAACTCCCGGTACAGCCGGTATATATTCTTGCCAACCCGGTACAGTTTGAGCAGATCGTTTTGAACCTGTTGACCAACGCTCTGCGTGCGCTGGACATCTCACCAAACCCCGGCAAATGGATTCGGGTAACTGCCTGGACAGAAGATGAAACATTGTTCCTGCAAGTAGATGACAACGGCCCGGGATTGGGCGACACCCCCCCGGACCAACTATTCGACCCCTTCTATTCTTCGCGAAAAAGTGAAGAAGGAACAGGACTCGGGCTTGCAATCGTAAAAACGTATGTTGAACATTTTAAAGGGTCTATTACCGTAAAAAATCTTGATAATAGTGGCGCACGTTTTCAGCTTCAGTTTCCCACTTGTAAACAGGAACGGGAGAAACCATGAAAATTCTGGTCGTTGACGATGATCAGACCAGCAGGAAAGCGGTGGTTCGCTACCTGGATCTGGCCCTGGGACACAACGTGGAAGAGTCGGATAATGCCAGGTCCGCCTTGAAACTGCTATCGGAACAGCCCTTTGATGTCGTACTGTCTGATATCCGTATGAGTCCCATGGATGGCATGGAATTACTGAAGGCTATCAAAAATCACGAACCCCCATTGCCGGCGGAAGTTGTCCTGATGACGGGGTTTGCCAGCCTGGAAACATCAGTAACAGCCATACGGCAGGGCGCGTTTGATTACCTGATAAAACCGGTTGACGCCGGAACGCTTGCAGCATTGATGGACAGGCTCCAGGTTTCGATTAACGCTGAAAATGGGGGCAGTGACAACGGTATCGACAGCACGGACTGGCGTGGGAAAGGCATTACGTTCCAGGTTCCGGATTACGGTGAACTGGGATTCTATTCGCATGCCCACCGAAAACTGCTTGAATTGGCCTTAACCTACCATGAAGACCGTGCCGTGCCCGTTTTAATTACCGGTGAAACCGGCACCGGCAAGGAAGGTGTTGCACGGCTGGTTCATCATGGACGTGGACGGACTCCTTCCCCCTTCCTGTCACTGAATTGTGCGGCAATCAGTCCCAGTCTGTTCGAGAGTGAACTGTTTGGCTACGAGGCCGGCGCCTTTACCGGGGCCAATAAGTATGGACGAGTCGGTCTGCTCGAGGCTGCACAGGGGGGCACGGTATTCCTCGATGAAATCGGTGACCTGCCCATGGAAATGCAACCCAAATTACTTCGTGTCCTCCAGGAAAAAGAGCTGTTCAGGCTCGGTGGAAGTAAGGGTATCAAGCTTGATGTCCGTATCATTGCAGCGACAAATGTGAAACTGACCACGCTGGTTGACAATGGCGCGTTCCGTAGCGACCTGTATCACCGGTTGAACCTTGGCGTGATCGAGCTACCCTCGTTGAGGTCAACACGCGAGGCTATCCTCCCACTGGCGGATCTTTTCCTGAAGAACTATGCGAAAACCAGGAAAAAGCGATTTACATACATCAGGAGTGACACCAGCCTTCTGCTGGAAGAATACAATTGGCCCGGCAACACTCGAGAATTGAAAAACATGATCGAACGTGCCGTTCTGCTACATGATGGGGAAACATTGATCCCTTCACACCTCGACGGCATTGTCGATGATGCAGGTGTAACATCTACTCCCATTACACCGCCACTTTCTCCCGAACAATTTACCTTACCAGACGAAAACCTGAACTTGGAACGGTTGACGCGAGAAATCATTGCCAAAACACTGGACAAATTCAAAGGAAATAAATCCAGAGCCGCACAATACCTTGGTCTGTCGAGGGGTTCGCTGCGAAGGAAAATTGACAAGTTTGATCTTTGATGAATGCAGTATCGGTCATGAAGGAAATACCATTTTTTCCATGCTGTTTCGCTCCTATATTCAGCCTGTAAATGGTGGACCTTTTCACGTGTATGGCTAGTGGAACGGATCACATGAATCGAGGAGTCCTGCTTGTCACGGGCGAGTTGGGTGCAAGGCGATTTCATGCAGGTGTAGCGGGTTACTGTAAATGAAATCAACGCAGCAGACAGCCGCCTCGTGACAAGCCCGAAGGGAGCGCGCCTCATCGTTCATGACGTCGTTCCGTTCCTTTGAAATAACCCGCTATGTCTTCAGGAATGCGCCTTGTCCTGAACGATGATGCGCAGCTCAGTATCTATCAATTCATGTGATTCGGTCCACTAGAAAAACACACAGGATTCCAGTGTCATCACCCCTGCTGAAGATTGATCCCCGCGCGAAGCTTCCAGCCGTCCTTCTGCTGGCCGGGCAGACTATGCTGTTGCCGTGGGGTTGGGGGTTCTGGGCAGCTTGTTTTGTGACAGCGGTTGCGGTGATTTTATCGGGGGGGCGTTTATTCCGTCTTGCGGCTCCCCTTGTGGCGTTGGTATGGATGTTTACGCTGACCGTACTGATCCACGGGTTCACCACCTCCGGCCATATCCTGTGGGAAATGCCCTGGACCGGATGGATGCTGACTCTGGAAGGTCTGCAAAAGGGTGGCTTGATCGTATTGCGTCTTACGGTGGCGGTGCTGGCCGCCGGAACACTCGCGGTCACGACCAAACCTCTTGAAGCAATTCGTGCGGTAGAAAGCCTGTTGAGCCCATTGCGCTGGATCGGGATTTCGGTCGGCGCACCGGCTTTGGCCTTGGCATTATCGCTTCGTTTTGTGCCGGTGTTATATGAAGAGGCCGGCGCGTTGCAACGTGCTGCGATGACACGTGGCTGGGGACGCAAGGGCGGACGGATCGGCCGTATCCTGGCTTGGACGCCGATCCTGGTGCCCCTGATCGCGAACAGTATGAAACGTGCCGATGAACTGGCTGATGCGCTGATCCTGCGTGGTTATGACCCACGGCAGAAACGCACTGCGTTACACCCCCCGGCGTGGAGGGTTCAGGAAACGCTGGCAATACTGTGTTCGCTTTTACCTATGGCGACCTTTGTCATTGGCGATTAGGAGTTGGTTGAAGTCTCTGGATTTTCCGGATTGATTTACAGATTGATTTACAGGATGAACAGGATCAATAAGGATGATCAGAATAAAAGGCAAAAGGATGTGATGGTTTTGTAATATTTCACAATGACAACAGAGATTCACCTTTTCGGTTCCTCAATAGAATTTGTGCATCCGGGCAAAGTTGTGGCAGGTCTTGACGCGACATCCCGTCTTTAGCTTTCGCTATGTTTTCCTGAATGCACGATGATACTGAAGCCATCTTTCGCCCGGTTATTGTCGCGTTGTGACCTGCCACCGGTATCAGCATTCTCGCCGTCGTCAGGTCACAACGTGATGCCTGATTACGATCTATCGTGTGAAATAGCAAGTGTGAAGTCGTAAAATTGTCTTTGCTTACGTAGAAAAACAAGAAAAAGGCATCACCTCAAGACCTGACGAAACATGCTCTTCGATAGCATGCACAAGTTCTTGTGAGCATCCAATTTTTCTATCTTGTGTATTGTTTTTTAATAACTTTTCAACTTTAATACCTTCAAACTTTACAACATGCAAATATCATCCACGGCCAAGCATGGCCGGGCTACTTTTTTTACGTTTTTTACCTTCTTTACCTGCATAGCCTCCGAGAGCCACAGTTCTGGCCGTTCAGCAGCGCTAACACTGGACCTCTCCTTCTGTTATCTCTATATTGAAGTTTGTTAGCAACCCGGTTCCATGATGGGGCCGGGCTACTTGTCGTTAGATGCAAGGAGAAAGGCCCCTTTGCGACAGGGGGCAAGGTTCTACAAAACCATATCTTTCTGTTGTCGCCCGACTTGCAGGGTTGGCGGAAAGAACGTGTTGTCAAGAAGGCGTTGAACGGGCTGTACAGGCACATTTCATCCCCTGCAGATGAAACTGGCGTTCTGTAGCAGTCGCGGACGGTAACCCCGGTCACGGTTTGGCATCCCCGTCGTGCCGGTCCCGCCTGTTGGAAGTGTCCGCTCGGTCGATTCCCGTACTTCGCCCCCATCAACCCCGGTGTGGCATAGGCCGCATTGTCAGATGCCTGAGAGGTGTTAGACATGAGTGAAGAGGTAAAAAACCAGACTGCCGCTGAAAACGCGGAAACAGAAAACGTGGCCACAGAAGAGAAGGCCGAAGAAACCAAACCCGCAGAACCGGTAGAAGAAAAGGCTGCTGCGGAACCCAGCGAAAAAGACAAGCACGCCGGCAGTGATCGAGACACCAGCAATGTGCAGGAAATCTCGGAAGAGCCCGACGCCACCGCGACGATCAAAGACAAGATCGAAATCCGCAATGGCGAAAAGTTCATCAAGCTCGAAGACCTGCCTTCCGACGATGAGTATTCCGACGAAGAATTTGCCGCTCAAGCTGCACTTTACGAAGACACTCTCACCGAGATCCGTGAGGGGACAATCGTAACCGGTAAGATCATCGCCATCGGTGACAAGGAAGTGGCCGTTGACATCGGCTTCAAGTCCGAAGGCACCGTCCTGATCGAAGAGTTCGATGATCCCAAGAACCTGAGTGTCGGCGATACGATAGATGTTTACCTCGACACCGTCGAGGATAGCGAAGGGCAGCTCCTGCTGTCCAAGAAGAAAGCAGACTTCATGCGGGTCTGGGAACGGGTCCGTGCAGTCTACGAAAACGACGGCATCATCAAGGGCCGTTGCACCCGCCGCATCAAGGGCGGTATGGTAGTCGACCTGGGCGGCGTGGACGCATTCCTGCCGGGCAGCCAGATCGATGTCCGTCCGATCCGCGATTTCGAATCCCTGATCGGCGAAGAGATGGAATTCCGCATCCTGAAGATCAACGACCTTCGCAAAAACGTGGTCATCAGCCACAAGGTCCTGGTCGAGGAAGGGCTGCGCGAAGTCCGCGAAAAGCTGCTTAACAGCCTGCAGGTTGGCGACGTCCTCGAAGGTACTGTCAAGAATATCACCGACTTCGGCGTATTTGTCGACCTGGGCGGCGTTGACGGCCTGTTGCACATCACCGACCTCTCCTGGGGCCGTGTTACCCACCCGAGCGAAGTTGTCCAGCTTGATCAGAAGATCAAGGTCAAGGTGCTCAACTACGACGAAGACCGGAAGCGGATCAGCCTCGGTCTCAAGCAGCTTTACGCCCACCTGTGGGACGAGATCGACAGGAAATACACCGTGGGCCAGAAAGTTCAGGGCCAGGTGGTCAGCCTTGCCAAGTACGGCGCCTTTGTCGAGATCGAACCCGGTATCGAAGGCCTTATCCACATCAGCGAGATGAGCTGGACACAGCATGTCCGCCATCCCAGCCAGATCGTACACGAAGGCGACTTTGTCCAGGTCATGATTCTGAACATCGACAAAGAAAACCGCAAAATCAGCCTGGGCCTCAAGCAGGTCGAGGAAGATCCGTGGCAGACCTTCGAAGCCAAGTACCGTGTCGGCACCCGTCACAAGGGCACCGTCCGTGACCTGGTCCCATTCGGCGCATTTGTGGAACTCGAGGACAACATCGACGGCCTGATTCATATCAGCGACCTCTCCTGGACCAAGAAGGTCCGTCATCCCGGCGAAGTCCTGAAGAAGGGCCAGGAAATCGACATCATTATCCTCGATTTCGACCGCAACGAACGTCGTATCGCCCTCGGCTTCAAGCAGCTTGAAGAGAATCCCTGGGAGCTGTTCGAACGTGAAATCAAGGAAGGTGGCAAGACCAGCGGTTCGGTTACCCGTGTCATCGACAAGGGCGTGTTGGTTGAACTGCCGCACAAGATCGAAGGCTTTGTCCCGAACAGCCAGATTTCGCGCAAGTACTTCGACGGCAAGAAGCGCAATGTTCAGGTCGGCGA
The DNA here is from genome assembly GCA_963669175.1 of bacterium. GTDB lineage: Bacteria > Electryoneota > Electryoneia > Electryoneales > Electryoneaceae. Next base: position 803,752 of record OY769902.1, on the reverse strand, counting down.
TGTCATGAAGCTTATGCTGCTCGAGTTTGACAGCAACGAGCACAAGGCAGTCCTGTCCAATACACAGGCGGAAGAGAAGGAAGAACGCTCCCAGACAGCAGCCTATGTTGGCAAGGGTTCCCGTACCAAGACCACTTTGATGGACACTCTGGACGAGGACAACCCGCTGTTGAAGGAACTGCGTGCCGCCCAGCAGCAGGAAAAGGCCGACAAGAAGAGCGACGCCAAGGAAGACAAGAAGAAAGCCAAGGCGGAAGAACAAGCCGAAGAAGAAGAAGTGGTAGAAGAAGCTCCGGTAGAAGAACCGCAGGTTGAAGAAACCGAGGAAGCCGATACCACGGATGCAGAAGACAACAAGGAAGAGTGAGCCCGACATGAGGGAAGCGAACAACGCCTCCCCGGTCGAATCTCCTGATTCCGGAAGTGATACCGTACAGCCCACTGTTGCCTTTGCGACAGTGGGCTGTCGGCTTAATCAGGCCGAGACGGATGGTATGGCTGAACAGTTTACCCAGCGCGGGTGGACTGTCGGACGTTTTACCGATGGCGCGGACCTGTTTTACATCAACACTTGTACGGTAACCGGACGCGCGGACCGTGCCAGCCGGAAGTTGATTCACCGGGCAAGACGTGAAAACCCGAACGCGGTTATCCTGGCGGTTGGTTGTTTCGCCGGACGCGCAGCAGATGAACTGGTCGAAGAAGGCGAAGTGGATGCCGTGCTGGGGGTGGAAGAGAAAGCCTTTGTTTTTGACTATCTCCCGGCATTGGACCTGAACCTCAACGACAACCACCTGCCGTCACGTTCGAAAACGCCACTGGTAGAAGTCAGCGGCAAGCAAAATCGTGTGCTGGCAAGTGTGGGAACACGTGTTTCCGGACGTTCACGCGCGTTTCTGAAGGTGCAGGACGGGTGTGATCATCAGTGTGCCTATTGTGCTGTTACACTTGTACGTGGTTCTTCACGCAGTGTTGCGCCCGACCAGGTCCGTGCCGCCCTGCAACGGATCAAGCTTTCCGGGTTCGAGGAGGTGGTGTTGACCGGGGTGGATCTGGCAGCTTGGGGCAAGGATCTTGGCATCAAGCTGGATTTTGTGGACCTGGTCCGAATGGCCGACGATGAAGGGTTGCCACGTATCCGCCTGTCCAGCCTGGAACCCTGGGAACTGACCCCGGAACGCGCCCGGAAACTGGCAGATGTTGAAGCCTGGTGTGAACACCTGCACCTTTCCCTGCAAACCGCAGATCCGGAGCTGTTGACGCTCATGGGGCGCGAGATGGACATCGACAGGCTGATTGAAACCCTGGCCGTCTTGAGAGAAAATCGTCCGCAGTTGACGATTGGAGCAGATGTAATTGCGGGTTTACCCGGCGAAACCGAGAGCGCACACCGGAGAACACTTGCTTTCCTTGATACTGCGCCGTTACACTACCTGCACGTTTTTCCGTATTCTCCCCGGCCCGGCACAATTGCCGCGCAAATGACTCCTCAGATTGACTTCGAGACTATCCATAACCGTGCTTCACGACTCAGGGAAGAGGGCAGGAGACGGAAACGTGCTCACCTGCAATCCGCTGTTGGCTCGATTGCAGAGGTTTTAGTTGAAGAGAATGGACGGAACGGGTATACACGCAACTATTTGCGTGTACAATTAACCGAACCCGCTCCCCCCAGGCATAGAACAAAAGTACGTTTGCTTGAGATACAAGCAGACGAGGACATAGTACTGGCAGAGGGGCTCAAGCATGAGTGAGTTTAAAGTAATCGGCGACAAGCTGCTTGAAGATTTTCTGGAAATGGTGCAGATCGACAGTCCGTCAAAAGATGAACGGGCCATGGCTGACTGGCTGAAGGCCAAGTTCACCGAACTGGGATGCGAAGTCGAAGAAGACAATGCCGGAGAAAAAGTCGGCGGTAATACGGGGAACCTGTTTGTCCGTTTCCCGGGCAACACCAATGCCGTAAAACCCTTGATGTTCAGCGCACACATGGACACTGTCGAACCGGCACGCGGGATCAAGCCTGTCGTGGAAGATGGCATCATCCGTTCCCAGGGCGACACCATCCTGGGTAGCGATGACAAGTCCGGTATTGCTGTCATCTTGAACCTTGTCCGTATGGCGAAGGCGCAGCCGGATGTTCCCCGTCCGGACCTGGAATTCTCCATCCATATCTGCGAAGAAATCGGCCTGCTCGGCGCAAAGTATGTTGACACAGCCAAATTCAAGGCCATTGCAGGATTTATCCTGGATGACCACGACCCCAAGGGTATGACCATCGGCAGTCCGTCCGCCACACGCATGAATTTCCGTGTCATCGGCAAGGCTGCACATGCTGGTGTGGAACCGGAAAAGGGTATCAGCGCGATCAAGGTGACCTCGGAAGCCATCGCACGGATGAACATGGGCCGGATTGATGACGAGACGACCTGTAACATCGGCGTGATCAAGGGTGGACGTGCCTCCAACATCGTGACTGAAGAAGTGGAAATGAGCGCGGAAGCTCGCAGCCACAGCCCGGAAAAGCTGGAGAAGCAGATTCAGCATATGATCGACTGCTTCGAAGATGTCTGCCGTGAATATCGTGAAAAGCATGGCGAGACCGAAGTGCCGAAGTTCATCAAGGATATCGGCGAAGATTACCACGCCACCCGTTTCTCCGAAGAGGACTATGTGGTCCGTCTCGCTCTGGCAGCAGGTAAAGACCTGGGCTGGGAGATGGAACAGAAGATCGGCGGCGGCGGGACTGACGGTAGCGTACTGACCCACAAGGGCATTCCCTGCCTCGTGATCGGTGTCGGTATGCAGGATGTCCACTCCACCAAGGAATGGTGCAAGATCAGCGACATGGAAGACGCGGTCAGCCTGGTCGGCGCGATGGTGACCAACCATGCCAAGGGTGTGGAGTGATCTTTTGAGGGTGAAAATCCACGGTGAATGATTTACTGTGGTTCTGATAGCATTGAGTCTTCAAGCGCTGCTTCGGCAGCGCTTTTTTTATTCACAGGATGAACATGATAGGGAATGATGGCCAGGATAAACAACTTGTATTGAATAACTTTGGAACTTTCCAACTTTTGAACTTTTGAACCAAAAAGGAGCCGGAAGTATTTCCTTATTTCACCAAAACCAGCTTCTGTGTCAGGGTTTGTGCAGGAGTGCGCATCTGAACAAAATAGATGCCTGAAGCAACAACACTTCCTGCGTCACTACGACCGTCCCAGGTCACGCGGTATTGCCCCGCCGAAACACTTCCATCCACCAGCGTCCGGACTGTCCTGCCAAGAATGTCCGAAACTGTTAAACGGAGTTCCGAGACGGATGGCACACTGTAGCGCAGAGTTGTACTGGGATTAAACGGGTTGGGATAGGCCGGATCAAGCCTATACTGTTCCGGGGTCAGGGAGACAGGCTCGTGGTCAGCGCCGACTGTCCGATCATTAATCCGCTGGGCATAAATATCTGAAAGCTCACGTACGGTAGAGGAGCGGAAATCGGTCCACACCGAAATAACGCCGCCTTCACCATCCGGAATACCGGACAGGGAATGCGTACTCGGCCAGTTCGGGGTCAGCAGCACACCCGTATCACCATATTCCGGTAGAGCAAGTTCGCCTTCGCCGTTTAGGTGGGTAAACCAGGTTTCTTCGTACTGGTAGTCCCCTGGAACCCCGTAGAAGATATACACACCCCCGCCCTGATCCGAGAACAGGCGTGGGCTGTCCACAACATCATGTCCTGCGCCGATTTCAACGTCGTTAATAGAAGTCAACATGGGGCGTGCCAGCAAATTATACCGCATGGCAGCTATGCCATAATCATCCTCCGCCTCTTCCCAGCTTGCCCAGAAAGAGAGGCCATGCGGCACGATCCTGAATTGGTTCACATTGATATCGGTTAACGCCTCTGGCGCATCAAATAACAGCTCGCCATCGGGCGTCATCCTCTGGGCGAAGAGACGCATATCATCCACGCCATTTCCTCGCCAGGTCACGATTACAGTATTACCAAAATCAAGCGCTTTAGCGGATGGGTTTGACCAGGTATGCTCTGACAGGGTAACTGGTGCATCCCAGAGTGGATTCAGATTCTGGTCATACCGTTGCACATACAAGGTTGAATTGCCGGCTCCGAAATTGATATTGTAGAGCAACAGGTAGCTATGATCAGAAAGAGAAACAACATCCTGAATCAGATGATCATTGCGTGTCGAGGAAATTAAGACACCATTCGGATTCTCCAGCGCCGGTTGGCCGTCTTCGTCAAGTTTCTGGCCATAGAGCTCAAGTGACCAGTCATCACCGTAACGCAAATAGAAAACAAGCACGCCACCATCTTCTGTGGCAACAGCGCGCGGATTAACAAATTCATGGAAATAATCGTCGGGATCGGCCGTAGTCACCGCCACACCATCTTCACCCCACAATAGAGAGCCATCTTCGTCAAAGCGTTGCGCGAAAAGGGTTCGGGTAAAGTAATTGGTTGAAACAGCGCTCCAAACGGCGAACCCTCCTCCCTGACCATCTATCGCGACCTGTAAGGATTCGGCTTCCATAAACAGACTGTCGCCCTCGTCATCAACACGAATTCCGTTGATTAAGCGCAACTCACGGCCCCAGGTGCTCATTCCTGTTTCCGGATCTATCCGTGAAACATAAGGAATTACACCATCAAGCAGATCACGACGGTCCAACCATGCGGCGAATATGGCTTCGCCGGAACGATACAGACGGGCATCAAAAGCATTGCCATAAATCCCGCTGACAAGTGTGTCAGGTTCAACATCAGAAGGCTGTCCCGTTGTGCTGTTATACCAGTCCAGGTGTAGCGCTCCGTTACCGGGCTTCTGATCAAAGGTTACAACGGCAAGGTTATCACCCGAAATGCGAATGTCCTGCTGAAGTGGATTGTAAAATGTGGTTGGAGAATGAATGACGGGGGTGTTGAACAGGATTTCCCCATCCTGATCCACATGCTGAAATCCCAGGGTGGTTGTACCATTTTCCATCGAACCCGACCATCCCGCAATAACCCCATTCTCGCCGTCATCAAGCAAACGTATCTCAAGCGAGTTTACACCGTGAACAGTAAGTGAAATCCCTGCCCACTCGTTACCGTCACCTTCCCAGTGCAACATGGGCTCGAGATCGTCTACGGTCATTCTCTGAAGCTGAATCAACCAGTCGGTACTCTCCTCGTCACGCCATTTCGCTCCCAGGATGATGTTGTTGTCAGTTGTAATCAAATCCATATCCTGGTAAGCCACATCTTCACGAAAGGCAAGCAGGCAGCCCGTTTCATCCCAATGGAAATCTCCTCCATTGTCGAAACGCTGGCCATAAATTCCCCGATAACCCGTGAGATCGGAGTGCCAGGCTACGATAAAGCCACTATCTCCATCCGAAATGATTTCCGGCTCATATTGTTCATCTTCATCGTAGGAAACCGGTACCCCATATTCTCCGTTCCAAACCGGCTCACCATTCCAGTCATATTGCTGAATAAACACTTGCTGACGACTATCAACATCATAGCTGATCGCCAGCGCCAGTGAGTTTTGTGAGGTATTTACCGTGGTGGCGTATCCATGATTCCAACTATCGTTAATCAAAACGCCGCTGTCTCCCCATTCACGATTGCCTGCGTCGGAAATCCTTTGCGCACGCACCCTGAAATCATTTCGCCAGGTAATAAATACACCACCATCAGCGGATGGGAAAAGCCGCATATCGGTTTCAATAGCCAGCTCTTCAACCAGGTTGATCCCGTTTTCTTCCCAAAGAATCGTGCCCTGACTGTCGATTTTCTGGAGGAGAATCTCGGAAACTCCACACGAACCCAGCCCGCAAAAGTAGGCGTACCAGCCTACCGCCCACTCCGCATCGCCGAGATAAATAACCACGGGCCGACGTTCGCTGCGTGTGTCTCCGGAGAGTTGCAGGTCTTCATCCCATGCCGGGGAACCGTCAGCGCCGTAAAGCTGCGCATAAATCTGCACCGAGCCCCCACGAGCATCCGACCAGGCCACGAGAACACTGCCATCTTCGTCGCTGGCCATACCGCCCGGCATCCAGTCCGCGTGGGCCGCCTGCCTGATTGGAACACCGTTGTCGGCGTCCCACAGGGTATACATGGCCTGTGCAGAGAAAATACTACCAAGGAATATGAACCCAGCTAAAAGGGTATTCTGAAGGGTACGCATAAACACTCCCGCGGTCGTTACCTGCATCGTCCTGTTGGATGCGGGACATGGAATGGAGTTGCAGTATGACTTGATTATAATATAGAGTTAAGAGCCCCTAATACAACAGAAACGGATTCACTATTTAAAAAATATGGAGTTGTGGCGCCTGGCCCGACTGCTTGCTGTCGGGATTCTGAAAGTTACAAAGTTGAAAAGTTTGAAGGTTATAAAGTTATTGTGGACGAAAATGGCCTATCGTGGTATCTCCAGTTTTTCGCTCCCTACAACAAAGCATGCTAAATGAATTTTCTTTTTATCCTTCCAATCCTATTGTCCCACCATCCTGTGAGACCTGCGTCTACCCGGTTGCGAGCACACCGGGCCAAGCAAAACTTAATAGTTCAAAATCAGTGGTGTACATTGCCAAAATGAACTGTCAAGGATTACTTGACAGTTGCCATTTTTATGTAAAACCTATTAAACAAGTCCATTATAAATAAAAGCTTAAGCCTTGTCTAATTGAACTATTCGATATTATCGAATAGTTCAATTATTCTATTAATCCTCTTCCGGCTCATTCAAAAATCCTTCCAGCACCTGGAACAGCTTGTCATACTCACGGAATTCGACCGGACGCACGGGCAGTGAATCGAGGATTACTTTGCCCCAACGGCTGGTGATCAGGCGTGGATCGCAGATCACAGCGACGCCGATATCATCGACGGAGCGGATCAGACGTCCTATTCCCTGCCTCAGTTTCAGCGCGGCTTCTGGCAGGGTGTATTCCATGAAGGGATTACCGCCTTCGCGCTGAATTTTTTCGCTGCGTGCCTGTACCAGCGGATCGGTGGGCACAGAGAAAGGCAGGCGCGCCACGATCAGCAGTTCAAGCGAATCGCCGGGTACATCCACGCCTTCCCAGAAGCTGTCCAACCCGAAAAGCGTTGATTGACGGTTCTGTTTGAATCGTTCCAGCAAGTTTGCCTGACCGCCGTCCAGGTTCTGGCCCAGCAACAGCCAGTCTTCCTGTTCCATCCATGTCTTGGCGTAATCGTAGGCTTCACGCAGCATCTTGTTTGAAGTGAACAGCACCAGCGATCCGGCGTCCAGTTCGACAGACAGACGGTAAGCCAGACGTCCTACACCTTTGGTAAAACGGTCTACATCCCCCTTGGGATTACCCAGGAACGAGGCCATCGCAATAAAGAGCTGTTCATTCCAGTCAAAGGGGGATTCATAGATGGTGCCACGGAACTCGTCAATCCCCAACCGTCCCGCGATATAGTCGAATTTCCCGGCTACGGTCATTGTAGCGGACGTGAATACGGCAGCTTTGGCCCGTTCATACAGCGTTGCTTTCAAGACTTCGCCCACATCCAGCGGGGCCCCGTAAAGGCGCACCGGGAACATGGGGTTGCGTGGCAAATCATACCAGAAAACGACATTCGCCTGTTCCGGCCCGGTCAGGGTCTCCAGGGAATAGCAGATGGATTTCAGTTCACCCTGCAGCCGTTTCAGTTCGCCGCCGAGATCATCTCCGTCCACCAGATCCGCTTCGGAATCACCCAATTCTTCCACGAGATCATCTATTTTCCGGTCGACCTCTTTCAATGCAGCCCTGAACTCGGCCATATCTTCACGAATCGGTTCAATCAGTTTACTGCCATCACGATATCGCACGCGTCGTGAATAGTCCGATTCATCCAGTCCGGAATCATCGCTCAACACCTGGTAGAGCAACTTGCTGATATCCAGCGCGAGACGATCGGCTTCCTTAACGGCGTCAAGGGCTTCTTCCACCGGGTCATCATCGGCGTCACCGCGTTCCAGCGGGGATTTCAGCAACGCGGAGGCTGTATTGCCGAGACGTACCAGCAGGCCGCCTTCGCTGCGTTTGTCGTATAAACGTCCCAGTACACCACGAACCTGGTTGGTGTTGAACTCGAGGCCAAGATGATTGGCGGCTACCGATTCCACATGGTGAGCTTCATCGAATACGACACACTGGTAGTCACCGATGACACCGCCATCGGCGGCGAGATCGCTGAATAACAGGGAATGGTTTACCAGCACCACATGCGCCGAGAGAACGCTGGTTCGAATCCTGTGCAGGAAACAGTGGTCCTGTCCTCGGCAGACACGGGCGGTACAAAACCCGGATTCAGCCGAAATGCGTTGCCATACACCCCGAACCGGACGGAATCCGGTACATTCGCCGATGTCACCGCTTCGGGTGATGTTCAGCCAACGTACCAACGGAAGCAGGGATATCCGTTCTTCCGCGCTGAGGCTGGTCGGATCAGAGGTAAGCGCTTCGAACCTGCGTTTACAGATATAATTGCTCCGTCCCTTTAACAGGACGGCACGCACTCCGCCGCCAACAGCTTCGTTCAGGGCGGGTAAATCTTTAAAGAATAACTGTTCTTGCAGGTGACGAGTATAGGTGGAAACGACCACCTTTTTCTCTTCACGTTCTGCGTGTAACAATGCGGGAAGCAGGTAGGCAAAACTCTTCCCGGTTCCGGTTCCGCCTTCCGCGAAAAGAAACCCCTCACCGGTAAAGGTATCCAGTACTTCTTCCGCCATGTGAACCTGTCCGGCGCGTGGCTGGAAACCTTCTATCGTTTTCGACAGTGGGCCTTCTTCAGCGAAGAAAGATGCGATGGTCATGCGGGATCGTTTCAGACGTTCCGCCGGGGTCTCTTCGCCATCCTCTCCCTTGCGCCATTTTCCGATCCTGTTGTCTGGCAAGGGATCGAGCGTAGCCACGCCCAGGGAACCATTACCGATGGATGCCAATCCTGCGATGACCTCCCACAGGCTGGTATCTTCGCCCACCAGACGCCGCATTTCATTCAGTTCACCGAATGGGGTTCTACGGGCGGCGGCAAGTAGTTTCAGCAGGACATGCCCGGTCGCTTCGGCGTCATTGACCGCGCGGTGGTGACCATCCAGCGTCACGTCGCAGTATTCCACCAGCGCATTCAGGGCATAGCTGTGCCAAGTCGGGAAGAAAGCGCGAGAGATATCCAGGGTATCATGAACCGGACCGCAATTCCAATCAAAAGCCTGGTTCATCGGCAAGCGCGCCAGTTCACCACGGATAAAACCGAGGTCAAAGCCGACATTCTGCCCGACAACCGGATCTTCCCCGATGAAGTCGATGTACGGCTTCATCAGTTCTTCTATGGTTGACGCGCCATCCAGATCGGCGTCGGTGATCCCGGTCAGACGTGTGATTTCCGGCGGAACACGCCCTTCAATAGCGACAAGTTCGCTGAAGCGTTCCGTCTCCTTGCCCCCAACAAAACGAACCGCGCCCAGCTCGAGGGCGCGGTGAGTGGAGGCATCGCCCCCGGTCGTTTCCAAATCAATCGCAACAAACCGGCTCAAACCGAGCCGGGCAAGTTCTTCTGGGGTCAGTGGTGTTGATTCTGGTAAACTCAGTCCTGTGTCTCCGGCTTATAGCATACGTTAGGTTTGCGAGCTGCTGCCGCTTCATCCAGACGACGCACCGGTGTATTGTGGGGCGCGGTTTGCAGCAGTTCCGGATCGTCTTTCGCTTCCTGCGCGATCTGCTTCATAATCTCGATGAAATGATCTACCGATTCCAGCGATTCGGTTTCGGTCGGTTCAATCATCATAGCTTCATGCACGATCAGCGGGAAGTATACCGTCGGAGCATGTACGCCGAAATCGAGCAGACGTTTGGCGATATCCAGCGCCTTGACACCATTTTCCTTTACCTGGCGGTCTGCGGAGAACACACATTCATGCAGACAACGCTCCGGATGCGGCAGGTGATAATCTTCCTGCAACTTCACACGGATGTAATTGGCATTCACAATTGCTGTCTCGCTGACCTGACGGAGACCGTTGCCACCGCAGGAAAGGATGTATACCAGCGCCCGCACCAGAACCAGGAAGTTGCCGTAGAAGCCGTGGATCTTGCCAATACTCTTGGCTCGGTCCCAGTCCTGGAAATAGAGACCATCACCCTTGATCACAACCGGAACCGGCAGGAAAGGTTCCAGCGCTGCGGTGCAGACTACCGGACCACTGCCCGGGCCGCCGCCGCCGTGCGGGGTGGAAAAGGTCTTGTGCAGGTTGATGTGCATGACATCAAAGCCCATGTCCGCAGGACGGGCGATTCCCATGAGGGCGTTCAGGTTTGCGCCATCCATGTAAATCAAGCCGCCGGCATCGTGTACCAGCTTGGCGATTTCCTGGATACGACTTTCGAAAATCCCCAACGTGTTCGGGTTGGTGATCATCAGGCCGACAGTATCATCACCAACAACATCCCTGATCGCGTCCGGGCCGAGAGTGCCATCGGGATCTGAAGGAACTTCGATCACTTCGAACCCGGCAAACGCGATAGAAGCGGGATTGGTGCCGTGTGCGGAATCCGGGATAATGACCTTGTTCCGTTTCAGGTCGCCACGATCCGCGTGGTACGCCTTCATCAGCATCAGGCCGGTCAACTCGCCGGACGCTCCCGCAGGGGGTTGCAGTGTGACAGCGTCAAATCCGGTGACCGCTTTGAGCGCTTCGCCAAGCTGCCACATAAGTTCCAGGGCGCCCTGTACAGCCGATGTCGGCGCCAGGGGATGAAGCCCGGCCCATTCCTGCATCCCCACAATTGCTTCATTCAGCTTGGGGTTGTATTTCATGGTGCAGGATCCGAGGGGATAAAAATCCTTGTCTACATGATGGTTCAGAGTAGACAAACGGGTGAAGTGACGGATCACATCAAACTCGCTGGCTTCCGGTAGGGGAGCCGGCGCACTACGCAGCAAACTTGCAGGCAGGGCTTCGCTTTCGGGCACATCCAGTTTCGGAAGTTTGACACCCCGACGCCCCGGCTGGGACAATTCGTAGAGCAGTTTTTCGGACATTGTATCCTCGATCAAACAGGTTCACGTTGTAACAGGGAAACGTAAGCAGAAGCCATCGCTTAACACAAGGAGACGCGAGGAAAGTGGAGGGGGTGAGCGCTGCAAACAAGATGTTGATTTTTATTAAATCCACACAATAGACAGAGGATCAGTCGGGTCAGGGACTCAATAAATACCCCGGGTAAATAATGATGCCGACATTATATCCCCAGCCCAGCCATGTCAGTTCATCCGCGTAATACGTGTCGGTGTTGTCTTCTTCGTAGAGATAGTAACTGCTTGGGAGTGTGTCCAGTTCATCCCCCAGCCGGATGTTTCGTGAATATTGGATATCACCGATAATCCCGAAGGCGTTAGTGATACGAAATTCCATTTCCAGTTGCCCGGTATATGTGATCTCCGTGTGTTCTTCCGCGTGAAAAATGGTTAGGCCTGTTCCGACGGTGAAATACCACCAGGAAGCTATCCTGTTTCGGACACCGGGCATAATTTCATAGATCTGAACGTCAGCCAGTTTTTCAGCGTCAAGCCTGACCAGTCGTGAATCGTAACCACCGTAATATTCATCCCACACATAGGCTCTGCGGAACACAACCACATCACCAGCGTCAGCATGCATGCGTCTGTAGCCAAATTTGAAAACGAGATCATCACGAATCAGCAATCGCAGGTCAAAGCCGATCCCTTTACGGTGAAAAGCGTCTGTGTGGTACTCGCCGCTGGAAATCAGGCTGGAATTGTCGCCGTACTGGCAATACCGTCCGGATGTGGTAATTCCGAAGGCAATTATGTCGTTCAGGTTGGCAAATGCCGGAAGGGCCAGCGCCAAACAAAGGAAGACGACTGCACCCGCCATCAATTGTTTTTTCATCCCACCCCCAGGAATATCCAGTAATAAGCTACTCCACCTGTCAGGGGATGGTCAAGATGATCAGATCGCATTGATACAATCTTTTCGGGTCAATCGCCCGTAATAATGTCGCGATATTCTTCCAATTTGTCTCGATATTCACGTGTCACTTCAAGCAGATCGGACGCGGTCAATTGTTCGCTTAATTCATCCATCTTATCATCCCAACTGTCAGTCCAGTCTGATATCTGGTCAGACAGCTTCATGGCTTCATCCTGAGCCCCGGCGATACCCTTTTCCGCCTGTTTACGCGCCTGTTTATACTGATCAAGAAGCTTGTCGTACTGATCAAGCATATTGTCCAGGGCTTGTTTTGCGTTGCTGGATTCGGTGTCGCCGTAAGACACACTCACACTGACCTGGTCATCAACATGGACATTTCGGTAAACTTCAATGATAGCCTCGCGCATGGTGCTCATGGTTTTAGGCTTCAAGGAGATATCCATCGTGAGTACAGCGCCCTCATCATCATCATAGAAGCGCATGTGTAAATGGTCCAGACCTTCAGGCCCGTCCTCAAGGTAGGCCATTGCTTTATCGTCACGGTCGAAATAGCGGACACCCTTCTGCATATGGGCAAAGATCTCTTCCAAATCGCCAAGCTGGCTCGAGTTCATACCTTGTGCTGTAACCAGTTCTTCGTCCCAGGTTTGAGGATACTTCTGGGTCACCGCTTCACCGGCCTCGGCGACCAGGCTGGCCAGAGTCTGATCACCATGCTTGAGGTAAAATTCCAGCGGATCGGAAGATTCGGACTCTGTGCTCCAGTCTTCCGGAATTCGAATGCTGATAGCGCCACCAAGCATTTGAATTGTTTGACCATCCTGCTTGACACACCCAGCCAATAATCCCGTTAAAAGACACGCACCTGTTGCCAGGGCGATAAGTAGTTGCTTTGAGCGACTCATGTATTCCTCCTGATCCGACTCCATGGTGATCCACTCATAGTTAGACACCCGGATCACAGCAATGGTTACTGTCTGCTCCTGAAAACACGACAGCAAAGTACCTTGTCGATAGATATAGCTGTTCTGCTATGTAAACAGTCAAGGGTGTAAAGAGCCTTTGTATCGTCCCATGTGCCGTTCTGCTATTCGTGCTCGTGGCACAGGTTTTTTGTTCGCACGGAACAGCGGCGCCCTAAACTCGAATCGTTGTCAAGCAACAGAATAACTACCAGGGTCGCGTGTTCCCAATGGCATCGGACGATTCAATCACAATCTATGCTTTACCTACCTGCCAGCAGTGCTGGGGTTATACGCAGGCAGGATTGTAGTCTTGTTCTTTGACCAGCATGGCCCACAGTATCACGGCTAGTTTTCGTGCCATGGCGACGATCGCCACTTTCCGTGTTTTCCCGGCATGGATCGCATCGTATTTCTTCTTTGCATACGGATCTTTTTGCACCCAACGCCACGCAGCTTCGACCAATAGTTTTCGTAGATGGGACGGTCCCCAGTGGGTAATGTGTCCCATATGGCGTGTGTTGGCGCTTGACCATTCACACGGCGTCAAGCCAAGATGTGCGCCGACTTGCTTACCGGATGCGAAGCGTTCGGGACGATACATCTCGGTCACGAAGGCGTTCACGGTCAACTCGCCCACTCCCTTCACCTGGCGCAGGCGCTGGGTACGGTCCCGATACGTTGCGGACGCATTCATCGCCTTGATCGCTTTGGTGATCACCTTGAGTTGCTGTTCAATGGCCTCCAGCTCATCGAGAGCAACATCAATGGCTATCCGTGTCGCGGCCAGACAATCACACGTTCGCAACCAGCGCCGGTATTCCTTTGTCCAATAGCGTTGCGGCGGAAACGGTGACTGTAAACCGTGAAACAATAGCAGACTCTTGATTCGGTTTTTGACCCGAACGCGATCATTCATCACCTGGTCACGGGTGCGAGACAACTGACGATCCGCCTCTTCCTGTTCTGTGGGGACATGTACCCAGGTACGAGGTGGTGTCCAGAACATGTGGGCCAAGGTAAGGGCATCCAGATGATCGGTCTTCTGCTGCTTCGCTTGCGCCCCTTTGGGAACTTGGCTGGGCGGCGCGATCTGGCAGTCAACACCTTGGCCGATCAGGTAACGACAGAGGCCAAAGCCGGTGAGGCCCGCTTCATAACACGCCCACATGCGGCAGTTGGGAAAACGGGCAAAGAAGCGTTCCCAGGCGGCTGAGTCATGCTTGATCCGATTCTCAAAGAGCACTTCACCAGTCTGGGTGTCGAGCACAACGGCGAAAGAAGTCTGCGAATCAACATCCAGACCTATAGACAATGAACGGTCCGCTGCAATAACTTGGTTCTTCGACATGGCGCTTCTCCTTGTGTTGGAAAAATGGAATACTGCTAAGATAGCAGTTCCAACACGACTTGATGCGCCTGTCGTTTAACATAGGAACTCGATTTTATTCCGACATAATAGAGATTGCCGGGAAAAGGGGACGGGATCCTTTTCCTCGCGCTTATGCAGAATATTCCTGAAGTATTCATGGAAAAGGAAACTGTCCCCTTTTCCGTGTATTTCATGCCTGTTCTCAGAAAAAAGGGTACAGCCACCTTTCCCGGTCCATGTTTACAGCGGGAAGGCTTTACCCCAGGGAAAGGAGGCTGTCCCCTTTTTCCATCTCTTCTTTCCAACTATGTAGTTGATTCTTCACCGGTATTGAACCTGACCATATGACGGATTAATAATGGGAATCGCTATATTTTCTACAAACTAAAACAATATAAGATGTTACGCTCGAAAAAACATACAGCGCCTTTGACACCCCTCTTCCACAAAATCAATAACAACTCACCATCCTAACAGAATCCTTACACTGGATTGTTATCGTCAGGATTAGCATAAATTAACACTTCCCGGCTGTATAGATCAGGACAGAAAGCCTGAAGACCAATGGCTTCACAGGCGCACTCTTTTCCGGGTTTGCATGAAACATCATCCTAACCCAAAAGATAACAACTCCCTATGAGCTTATTGCTTTATTTCTCAAGAAATGTTAGATTCAACCTGACTCTCATGATGGAGGTGACGATGATTAACGTGCTGTCCAAATTGCTTGGCGGCCCCAGCCCGGTTACAGGATTGCTGGAACACACAGAGCAGGTGAACGCATGCCTGGACATGCTGCACCCCTTGTTAACCGCGGCTGTTGAAAGTCGGGATCAGGAAGTACACGATCTTGCAGAGAAAATTTTCCAATTGGAACAGGATGCAGATTCTAGAAAGGTTGATCTGCGAGCCAGTATTCCACGTTCCGTATTTATGCCTATCCCGCGTGGTGACATGCTCACATATGTCCGGATGCAGGATGGTTTGGCTAACAAGGTGGAAGACCTGGCCATGCTATTGCGCATTCAGCCATTCTGGGCGCCGGAGGAAATCGGCAAATATTCAAGCCGACAACTTCTTCTGGAGCTTGGACAGCATGGTATCGATACGGCCAAAATGGCAACTACGTTGACCTTCAAAATGTGCGATCTGATAAAAGCCGGCTATAAACTGGCCATGTCAGAAGAAATGAATGAGATTATCATTGAGATAGGACGCCTGGAACACATTACCGACCGTCACCAGTTCCGTCTCATTCGCGGAATTCTGCAGGAAACGAATTCAACGATTCCGTTTGAACGAAAATATGTTTCCCTGGAAGTCATTCGTACGCTGAGCGACCTGGCGAATCGTGCGCAACGTATGTCAGACTATTTCCGGACTATCATGGCTGACTAATTGTTCCGACACCAACAAACCCCCATCCGTTTCCGGCGGATGGGGGTTTTTATGTTCTGCTCAGGTGTGTGTCGCGTGTCAATAACCGTCACATCCTAACGATACGCTTCCAGCCCGGTGATATCCGCCCCGACAATCAGCGTGTGCATGTTGTGGGTGCCTTCGTAGGTGTACACCGATTCCAGGTTCATCATGTGTCGCATGATCGGGTATTCTTCAGTGATACCGTTCGCGCCGTGCAGATCACGTGCTGTGCGTGCCACCTCCAGCGCGATCTGGCAGTTGTTGCGCTTGGCCAGCGAGACCTGACGAAAGCTCGCTTTGCCCGCGTCACGAAGCTGCCCCAAACGATACACCAGCAACTGCCCCTTGGTAATCTCGGTCAGCATGATGACCAGACGTTCCTGCACCATCTGAAACCCGGCAATGGGTTTGCCATGCTGAACACGTTCCTGTGTGTACCTCAGAGTGTCGTCATAACAGGCCTGTGCTGCGCCAAGGACGCCCCATGCGATCCCGTACCGCGCCTGGTCAAGACATATCAGGGGACATGCCAACCCATTCGCTTTTGGTAGACGGTGGCTCTCTGGCACAAATACGTCTTGAAGAATGATTTCACCGGTCACGCTGGCGCGCAGGCTCCACTTTCCTTTCTGCTCCGGACAGGATACCCCTTCCCAGTCGCTTTCCACCAGGAAACCGGCAACCTTCCCGTCCAGCTTGGCCCAGACCATCATCACATCTGAGATCGTACTGTTGGTGATCCACATCTTGGCGCCGTTGAGGACATAACCTCCGTCTACTCGCTTCGCGGTGGTGATCATACCGCCCGGATCGCTGCCGTAATCCGGCTCGGTCAATCCGAAAGCGCCGATCTTCTCCGCACGCGCCAGCTTGGGCAGCCAATATTTCTTCTGTTCTTCCGTGCCCCACGTGTAAATCGGGTACATCACCAGTGCGCTCTGTACCGAGGCGAAGCTACGGACGCCGCTGTCGCCACGTTCCAACTCCTGCATGGCAAGACCATAGGCGATGTAGTTGATCCCTGCACCGCCGTATTCCTCGGGAAGTGTCGGTCCGAACAGGCCCAGGTCCGCCATTTCCTGAATCCATTCGCGAGGGAACGTGCCTTCACGGAAAGCGTTTTCGATGTTGGGAATAACACGATCGGAAACCCAGTCGCGCACACTGTCACGCACCAGGCGTTCCTCTTCCGTCAACAGATCATCGAGACGGTAATAATCCACTGCTGTATACGTATTCATGAACATCCTCTATGTTGTTGGCTGAATGTCGCTGTAGAATCTGTGCAATGTACAAGAGGAAGGCTTCCCGAACAATGCCGGCAAGCGTTAGGAAGCAACTTTTGAGGCTGGCATTCTCGGAACAGGGGCAAATTTCAAGCTTCCTGCTGTAGCAAGAGTGTCCCAGGGAGTAGATCCCGGACAACGCTAAACGGCAGCGTTTCCGGGATGACACTGTTTTGGCTTGTGTCTGGTCGGGTGCCCCTGTAGGTTTCCACCCGTCTGAGGTAACTAAACAGGTATATGCCTACGGAAAATGGGGACTTTTACTCTTTTTCGCCAGCGAGTGTGTTATGAATTGCTGATATTATTTATTATGTGCATTTGATTGATAGTTTTACCAGAAAATGTGTTGCGAAAAAGGTAACTGTACCAACATTTTCCCGTAAGAGATAATCAAGCTGGAAAAAGCGAAAAATTCGGTACAGATACCTTTTCATCAATACGTAATTAAAATGGCAGGTCACAAGAATTTGTGCATATTATCGACGAGCACGTTTCGTCAGGTCTTGACGTGATGCCTTTTTCTTGTTCTTCTCCGCAATTTCAGACACCTGTCCGACTTCACAGCTGCTATCTCGCATGATAGATCGTCATCAGGCATCACGTCAAGACCTGACGACAGCGAGGGTGCTGATACCGGTGGCAGGTCACAACGCGACAATAACAGGACGAGAGGTGGTTTCAGTATCATGTGCATTCAGAAATACATTGCGAAAGCCGAAAACGGAATGTCGCGTCAAGACCTGCCACAACTTTGCCCGGATGCACAAATTCTTGTGAGGAATCACTAAAATTATCCTGCATTTGAGAACATAAAAAGGTATCAGTCCCATTTTTCGCCTGTGACAAGGTGTCACGATCCACAGGTGAGACAACTACATCCAATCAGGACTGGGCGATTGTATTCATGATAAACTCTTTTGCCAGGTCCGCTTCTTTTTGCATTTTCTCCAGCAATTCATTGATTTCATCGTAGGAGATCGGTTTGCCATCGGTAACGATTTTCCAGGCCGGGTGATTTGCCAGCAATTCGGGATCAAACCCGTGGAAATTATGCTCCGCATCGAGGTGGCAAAACTCGTTTGCGACATGGATGACGGCCGCTTCATACTCGTATTCACCTGCTCGCCAGACTTCGTGGTGATAGCGGATCAGCATGCGCAATGATTTCGGCAGGTTCCACACGCCGCCCAGGTATGCACCGACACGGGCATGATCAGTAGAATACAGCTTCAGCTCCGCTTGCCATTGCGGGATGTTGTTGTCTTCGGTATAGGTGAGAATGTCGTCCATTTCCTGCGGGAAATAAGTTGCCAGGAATTGAACCCCGATATCATGCAATAACCCAGCGAGATAGATTTCCTCACGCCAGCGTGAATGAAAGCGTTCAGCCAGCACACGCGATGTCGCCGCTACTGCCGCGCTGTGAACCCAGTAACCATCGAAATCGAACACCTTGCCCATCTTGGATTTCGGGAAGGTTTTTAATACAGACAGTGACGTGGTAATGTTGCAGATTTCCTTGAACCCGATGACAACCAGCGCCATGTTCAGAGACGAAATATCTTTCCCGATGCCATAATACGCAGAATTGGCCAGTCGGAGAATTGTGCTGGACAGGGTTGGATCCTGCACGATGACACGTTGCAGGCTCTGAATATCACTTTTCGGGTCTGCCGCGATACGGAGCACTTCGGTAAACACACCGGGAAGCGTAGGCAGGTCTTTCACATTCGCCAGTTTCTTTTCCAGTGCGACCCATCGTTTTACCTTGGGTGTATCCTGCTGGGGTTTTGCTTCGGCTGGCTTTTCTGTTGCCTTTTTCTTCTGTTTCTTTGCCGGTTTGGCTGCTTCCTGCTCTTCCTCCAGAGGTTCTTCCGGTTCCGGCTGCTCTTCCAGCTGTTCCTGCAGTGAGTCCCATCCACTCCCGGCTGCAGGTTGATCTTCTTTATCTTCTTTCGTTGCTGTTACTTCTTCCGGGTCCACCTCGGTGTCGTCATCATCGGCAGCGAATTCTGCAAGCAAATCATCAACACTTTTTTCATCATCGTCATCATCGTCGGACGATTTCTCTTCACCAGGTTCTTCGTCGGCCTCTTCATCGCTGGACGTGTTACTGGAAGAGAAGAATTGATCGGGGTCCATCAGGTCCGGGGGCATTTCATCGTGCACCATAAGGGCGACAAAACGGCGATCCTTTGAATTCATGCGCCCCCACAGCATCAACAACTGATCGATCTCTGCGCTGGGTTCTTCGCCAAGTTTGAACAGCCCGGCATCGGCGGCTGCTTCGAATACATCTTCGTATTCACCGTGACGAAATTTCTCCATCACATCAGGGCTGTTGGCCGTAATGAATTTTTGCAGGTACTTCGTTACAGCTTCTTTATCCATTGACGGATTTTCTCCCTGTGCCGATCATCGTTAAACTACCGGTCCACTCGTTATCCGATCACGTTCCTTTTCTGATGCTCGATCTTGATACATTTGTCCATGATAACATCCAACCCGGATTCCAATGCGCTACGTGCGGCATCCTCATTTACAACACCAAGCTGCATCCATACAGTACGTGCGCCCTTCCGCACTGCCTCATCGATAATCGGAGGCACATCGTCGGGGCGACGGAAGATATCCACAATCTCAACATCGCCCACAATAGCTGATACCGATGGATACGATTTACAGCCCAACACTTCATCCACCATTGGATTAACCGGAACAATCTCAAACCCGTTATCCAACAGGTAACGCGCCACTTTATTGCTGTCGCGTTCCGCTTTCGGTGATAACCCCACGATGGCAATGCGTCCTTTCGAGCCCAAAGCTCGTTCTATGCCGTCCGGAGTATTAATCTGCTGTGAAATGCCCATGGTCTCCCCTCGTGAGTTGGTCACTTCCCCCATTAATCCCTTGCTGCACTCAGCTACATGAAACTATCAAAAGGCATATAGAGAAGATTGGCCAGTGCAAACAATGATACCGCCATCATTAACCCCCCAAAGGCAATGATAACGATGGATCGAGTCTCTCGATAGTGGTTTCGTAATAATTTATGCAAGTTATCAATCTGTTGCTGCTTTTCCTCCAGCTCTCTTCTTTCTTTTTCGTCAGGCTCATCATCTTCCGTGAGTCCCAGCTCCTTTTTATTCACTTCCACAACCAGTTGTTTCAACAGGCGACGCCACCGAGCCGGCTTCAAGCGAAGCTGGTAAATCACGATATAGAGTCCGACTGCAAACAGGAGTCCATTCACCCCCGCCATCACCAATCGCAGTATGTTCACCATTTGTTCGGTCATAGTCCCTGGATAGTTTTTCTGAAGATACACCATTCAAACCAAAAGACAAAGCGACCTGCGCACACCATAAAAGGAGTTTTGAGATAAGTAATGACGACTCATCCTTTCATGAGACAATTCTATCCCTGAGAGTCTACAAATTCTACGAAACGCCGGAACGACCCCTGCATCAAATTTGTATTAAGAGTACCTAACATTATAGAGTACTTTGTATCTTGCAGGAGGGACAGAACCATGAAGCACGTAACAATATGGGCGGCCCTCATCGCAGTTGTGGTGATCAGCCTGGGTTACACGGGATTTGTCATGTCGAAGGATAGTGAAACCATGAGTAACAGAAAACATGCGGAAGCGACATTCGCCGGAGGGTGTTTCTGGTGCATGGAGCCACCGTTCCATAACCAGGATGGCGTGCTGGATGTCTTTGCCGGGTATTCCGGCGGTCATGTGGATAACCCCACCTATGAACAGGTCTGCTCGGGAACAACCGGTCATCTTGAAGTGGTGAAAGTCGAGTATGATCCATCGGTAGTCAGATACGAACATCTGCTTGAACTCTTCTGGCAGAACATAGACCCCACAGACGAGTATGGTCAATTTGCCGACCGTGGAACGCAATACGAAACCGCGATTTTTTATCACAATGACGAACAGAAGCGTCTCGCGGAAAAATCGAAGGCTGATTTGCAGAATTCAGGCATGTTTGATCGTCCGATTGTGACAAAGATCCTGCCGTTCACGTCCTTCTTCCCGGCAGAACAGTATCATCAGGATTATTACGAGAAAAATCCGACTCATTATAAGCGTTACAAAAAAGGCTCTGGACGTGAGAGTTTTATCGAACAGACCTGGCAAAGTGAAAACGCCTACAAGTTCAACCGGGAGCAGAAGATGAGTGAAGCGGATTTGCAGACGAAACTGACCCCGATGCAATATCAGGTAACCCAGCAATGCGGGACAGAGCCGCCTTTCCAGAACGAATACTGGGACAACCATGCGGAGGGGATATACGTTGATGTTGTCAGCGGAGAACCGCTATTTGCATCGGTGGACAAGTATGATTCCGGCACAGGCTGGCCCAGTTTTTCAAAACCGATTGAAGAGGACGCATTGACCACGAAAAAGGACTATAAACTGCTTGTTCCGCGTACCGAAGTTCGTAGCTCAGGAGCGGATTCACATCTCGGGCATGTGTTCGATGATTCCAATTCGGACACCGGGTTGCGCTATTGTATCAACTCCGCATCCCTGCGCTTCATCCCACGTGGTAAACTGGCGGAAGAGGGATATGCGGAATATGAGTCGTTGTTTTCCAAGTGAAAAAAGTGGTTAGTGGAAAAAGTGAAAAAGGATGGATGGTTCACCCGCCTGTATCATCCCCAGCGAACCGTAGCGAAGTATCCAAGGAAGTAAATCCCGGACAACGCTAACCCGAAGATTTCACCACTGGCAATTTCAATGTGATACTTGATGGAACGGCCAGTACAAGAACCACGGCAGTGGTTCTCTGTATTAGCCCACCGTCCAGCGCCGTCTGTTTGGCGCTCACGGTGGGAATAGGATGTACGCTACTTGCCAACCCCGGCAGCGGGTTGCCTGAATATTTCCACTGTATACTTTTGATATTTATCAGGTTACTCCTTCCGGAGTAAATATATGGTGCGCATTATCTCCCCGGGTAGCCGCCAAACTGACGGCGGCTGCCCGGGGCTAATACAGGTTGCCCCTGCCGGGGCGGTTGCCGATACTCAGCCTCATCTTGCCAGCGAAACAGGGAATAGACACGCAAAGGGATACCGGAGCAAACTGTCCCCTGAAAAATGCTGTATGAATCAGTTGTAATGTGTTGATATGAACTGTGTTAAGATGATTATCCATGTTTCGTTCATGAAATATTCGGGCTAAACGGCAGCGTTTCCGGGATGACATGTATTGAAATCTCAGCATGTTTACAAAGTATAACTGCATGGCCTGGCTTGCCGAATGTGAAGCATGACACTCTCGCAATGCGGACAACACTGGTCAATCGTCGTCTTGTGATGCGGGTGGAGAGCAAGTCTGGATCTACGAGAGCCTGGAGTGAAAAGGTGACTGCCTCCTATTCGTCGCACTGAAAAAAAATGTTTCGTGACAAGGCAATTCGAAAAGGTGAAAGTCCCCTTTTCACTATCTTGACCTGTTCAAAGTTCAAACAGCGAAATCAGTCTAACAGAAGTATTCCACCCAAAGAAAGACAGACCCACCTCCACGAAATCCTCAGCCACCCAACCCCGAGAATGAGTGTATCCCGTGTTGGTAAAAAGGGATGCATGAGGCCGTCTGGATGCTTACATTTTACAAATCGAACAAGAACAGTTTAGGGAGGAGCAAATCGTGGGAAAAGTAGCGATTGTAATGGGCAGTGAAAGCGACAGAACAGTTGTCGAAGCGGCATTACCTTTCCTGGAATATTTTGGTGTATCCTATGAAATACATGTCTACAGCGCACACCGTAATCCCGACAAGGTAGCCCAGTTTGCAGCGTCCCTGGTGGACGAAGACTTCTTTGCGGTCATCGGTGCGGC
The DNA here is from genome assembly GCA_963669175.1 of bacterium. Lineage (GTDB taxonomy): Bacteria > Electryoneota > Electryoneia > Electryoneales > Electryoneaceae. The sequence continues at coordinate 780,853 of OY769902.1, read as the reverse complement.
GGGTATGGCAAACCATCTTGCCGGGACGCTGGCTGCGCGGACACGTTTGCCTGTAATCGGGCTTCCCCTGGCAGGCGGCATGATGGACGGGCTGGATGCGCTGTTTTCCACGGTGCAGATGCCTGGTGGAGTTCCCGTTGCCACGATGAGCGTGGGCAAAGCTGGGGCGAAAAACGCGGCAGTCTTCGCCGCACGTATTGCCGCATTAACGGACACGAGCGTAGCTGCAAAGATTGACGAATTCATGGCCAACGGATGTAAGCTTCCATGAGAGATACGGTTCTGGTAACGGGATGTCATGGGCTGCTGGGCCAGAAATTGCTCGAAATCCTGGGGAATGATTTCGGCGAGATTCATGGGTTCGATTTACATCCGGAAAACTGGTTCCAGGGGCTGGCGAACTATCATTACCACCAGGTCGATTTAAAGGACCGTGATGATATCCTGCGCCGGGTGGAGCAGATCAAGCCTGGTATTATCATCAACGCTGCTGCCATGACCAATGTGGATGCCTGCGAGCTGGAACGAGATCTCTGCTGGACTGTCAATGTGAATGCCGTAAAAACACTGGCAGAAGCTGCAGGAGAATGGGATTCACGCCTGATCCAGATTTCCTCCGATTATGTGTTTGACGGTGAAGCAGGCCCGTATTCCGAACTTGATCGTCCCAATCCCGTATCGCATTATGGCGCCAGCAAGTTGGCGGCAGAACAGATCGCTCTTCAACCTGGCCTGGGATCAACAGTACTCAGAACAATGGTTCTGTACGGCCATGGTCGTCGCCTCAAGCCAAGTTTTGTCGCCTGGCTGGTGATGAGACTCCGGGAGAAAACACCGATCAAGATTGTCACAGACCAGATCGGCAACACAACCCTTGTAGATGATCTTGCGCTGGCGATTCGAAAAAGCCTCGAACTGAACAAAACAGGCTTGTTCCACGCGGCCGGAAGAGGTATCCTAAGCAGGTATGAATTTGCACAGCAGATAGCTGAACTGTATAACCTTTCAACGGAAAATATGAAACCGACATTAACCAAACTACTTGGGCAGACAGCTCCACGCCCCTTGCAGAGTGGTTTGATTGTTGATAATACGGAAGCGGCATTGAAGATGAATTTCAAGGATGTTTTGCAAGCCCTGCATGCCTATCGTGAACAGGAAGCAGCGTTTAATTAGTTTCGATTTGAGCGAACCGGAACTATTTTACGTAGTCCGGCATAAAACCAGTGCAAGCTCCTTTCACCTGAACAACAACGGAAAGCGATGAACAAGCTGCAACGGGTTCTGGCAGTCATTCCGACGTACAACGAACGGGATAACATCGAGAAAATCATAGATCATGTCCTTGAGGCAGATCCACGTCTGTCCATTCTGGTCGTTGACGATGGTTCGCCGGATGGAACAGCGGAAATAGTAAAAGAACGGGCCGCTTCGACCCCTCGGATCGCTCTGTTGCAGCGAAGCTCCAAGCAAGGGTTGGGCACAGCCTATGTCGCAGGGTTCAAAAGAGCTGTCGCGGATGGTTTTGATGCCGTTGTTGAAATCGATGCCGACATGAGCCATAACCCCAAGTATCTGCCACGTATGCTGGATCGTATTGATGAAGGCGCAGATTTTGTCATTGGCAGCCGGTATAAAAGCGGTGTCAATGTTATCAACTGGCCGTTACAGCGTTTGCTACTGTCCTATTTTGCTTCTGTCTATTCCAGGATTATTACCGGAATGCCATTCCGCGATCTGACCGCCGGGTATACGATTATCCGCCGGGAGGTGTTGGAGTCGATCAATCTTGACCTGATTCGTTCCAACGGCTACGCTTTCCAGATTGAAATCAAGTTCATGGCCTGGAAAAAGGGGTTCAAGCTGGTTGAAACCCCGATTGTCTTTGTGGAACGAGCTATCGGCACCTCCAAAATGAACAAGAAGATTGTGGTCGAAGCAGTATGGATGGTGTGGAAGTTGCGTCTGGGTAGTCTGTTCGGGAGCTGACCGTGGCCGACCTGTCCACCCAACATGGATCTCCTTCTTCGGAAGACATCCCCTCACACATTGACTTGTCCATTGTTATAGTCTCCTATAACGTGCGTCATTTTCTGCAACGTACGCTTGAATCGACTTTTCGTGCCCAAAACGGGCTGTCCCTGGAAATATTTGTCGTAGATAACGATTCCGCCGATGATTCGGTGGAGATGGTTCGCAGTCAATTTCCTCACGTTCATATGATTGAGGCCGGTGGCAACCTCGGTTTTGCCAAAGCCAACAACCTGGCCCTGAAGCAGGCGCGTGGCGATTTCCTGATGATCCTGAACCCGGATTGCCTGTTACAGGAAGATTCGTTGACCACACTGGTGCAATTCCTGAAAGATCATCCGGATGCCGGGGCGGTTGGCCCGAAACTGTTAAATCGTGACGGTACCTTCCAGGTCACCAGTAAGCGTGGCCTGCCAACCGTGTGGGCTTCGTTTTGCAAGCTGTCCGGATTAAGCAGTGTCTTTCCAAAATCCAAATTCTTCAACCGCTATGAACAGGGACATCTCGACCCGGACGAGGTCAATGAGGTTGAGATCCTTGCTGGCGCAGCCATGATGATTCGCCGTGAAGTGTACGAAAAAGTCGGCGGGCTGGACGAAGATTATTTCATGTTCGGTGAGGATGTGGACTGGAGCTGGGCCATCGGGCAGGCAGGGTGGAAACTGTATTATGTCCCAACCACCCAGATTATCCATTACAAGGGTGAATCGACAAAGCAGAAGGGGTTTGACCGGGAGAAGCATTTTTACAATGCCATGCGCCTGTTCACCCGGAAACACTCACGTTTTGGTCTGCTGGCCAGAAGTGTAATCGAGCTGGGCATATTTGTTGGTGAGTTTATCGCAAGGTTGCGTAAAAACGCAGGCCTGTGGGGACCGGCGCTCATCGATATGCTACTGATATTCGGCCTGTTTGTCACGGGGTATATTATTCGGTTTACGTACTTCCCCACGGTTTGGGGTCCGGCTCCGGCTCCGATTACCCTGGAGATGTGGGCGGTTTGCATCGCGTACGCAGTTTTGGGGTGTAGCGCTCTTGCCATAATGGGGGTATATACTTCACGAGGCATTCAACCTCGCCGCATATTTTTCGGCATGTTATTCGGGTTTGCCTTGGTGGGCGCTCTCGCCTATTTTTGGAGAGCCATTCAATTCAGCCGTGTTGTGCTCGCATCGGCCGGGGTTGCCTCGATTCTTTTGCTTCCCGTCTGGCGCTGGCTGGTGCAGGCGCTTGGCGCAGGGGAGAAGCGCAGAATCGTTGTCGCCGGCGTGGATCGCCTGGGACGTGAAGTTGTCCGCAGGGTTCGGGAGGGCGCGATTCCGGACGTTGAGGTTGTTGGATGGCTTGTGTTTGACGAGGGGCGTCTCGGGGACACGATTGATGAACTCCCGGTACTGGGAACGGCAACAGACCTGTCGCAGGTATCCCGTGAACACAGGATTCGGGAGGCGTTGTTCTCTTCCGCGTCCGCTTCGTATGAGGATATCTTCCGGATCGCTTCCCAACACCCGGTAAAGGGAGTGGCGATCCAGGTAATCCCGGATGGGTTCGACCGGGATGAACGTATGCCGTTACTGGCAATCGATGTGGCCGGCGGCTGGTTCGCCGGGGTGAAGGGAAAAGACCGACCGACCATTCAGATGAGGCAACGATGACTCGATTTGTGTTTGATTTTGAAAAGCCGATCATAGAGCTGGAAGAGAAAATCAAGGAAATGCGTGAGCTTTCCTCTTCCGGTGATGTGGATATTATTGACGAAATCGCCAAGTTGGAAGAAAAGGCGAGGAAAAAACGCCAGGAAGTGTACAGCAAACTGTCACGTTGGCAGCGGGTGCAGATTGCGCGACACCCGGCCCGTCCCTTCATGCTTGATTATGTTGAACGGATCACGACAGACTTTGAAGAACTCCACGGCGACCGTCATTTTGCCGACGACCACGCTATCGTAGCGGGACTGGCCACGATTGAGGAATTCCGTATCGCCCTGATCGGACACCAGAAGGGGCGCAATACCAAGCAGAACATGTACCGCAATTTTGGTATGCCCAACCCGGAAGGGTATCGGAAAGCGCTTCGCATTATGAAGCTCGCGGAAAAATTCGGCCTGCCGGTGGTCACCATGATTGATACGTTTGGCGCGTATCCCGGTCTCGGCGCGGAGGAACGTGGCCAGGCGGAAGCTATCGCACGCAACCTGTTCGAGATGAGTCAACTCCGTGTCCCGATCATCGCGGTTGTCATCGGTGAAGGTGGTTCCGGCGGTGCGCTGGCGTTAGGTGTCGCTGACCGTATCCTGATGATGGAATACTCGGTGTATTCCGTGATCAGCCCGGAAGGCTGCGCGTCGATTCTCTACCGTGACGCCTCCATGGCGGACAAAGCGGCAGAAGCGTTAAAACTAACCTCGCACGATCTGGATGAGCTGGAGATCACCGACGAGATCATCCCGGAGCCGGAAGGTGGCGCACATCGTGACTGGGATGCTTCTGCAAGCAGTTTGAAGAAAACGATCCTCAAGCATTTGCGTGTTCTGAAACGTGCCAATATCGACAAAATGATCGACCGTCGTATTGACAAGTATGGCAAAATAGGCTTCTTCGAAGAGGCTGCCGCGGAATAGATTCACAACAGTTTTGGTACTGATTGTTGATACTGATTGAAGGGGGAGATTCCTTGCGAATCTGTCCCTCTTTTTATAGTTGGCAAGTTTAAAAGTTGGAAAGTTCCAAAGTTATTTATTGGCCCCGCCGGCTTGAAGTCGCCGTAGCTTGCGAAGGTGACTGCCCGGCGGTGGTCTATTTTAATTGAATTATAGAGTTTAGTCCTTCTGTTTGAATCTTTCTGAAGTTGGAAAGTTGTTTTGTCAGCCCCGATGGACAGGCTGTTTCGTGATTAATCTCATAAATCCGTCATGTCAGTAAACCTTTGTTCACAAGAGTTTTATGAGCTATATTGTGGCTGGATCAACAGCTACCGGAATTCATGGAAACCGTATACCTGAAATCAGGTGAAGTGTACATTGCTTTGCAACCCACCAAAGTTATAACCGTTGTGGGATCCTGCGTATCCGTGCTTCTTTTTGATAAAGCGCAAAAGCTGGGTGGAATGAACCATTTTGTTCATCCTTATGCGACGTTACCTGGTATGACCGATGCCAATTACGGGGAGCCGGCCATGAGACGACTGTTGCGTGAGTTTCAAAACGCCGGTGGAAACCTGAAAACAACGATTGCTCATGTACTGGGAGGCGGGAGTCATCCAAAGATGAATGACTGGGTGGGCATCAATAACATCAATGTTGCCAGGCAGTTCCTTGTAGAACATGGCATACGTATCACCCATAGCGAAACCGGTGACAAGATCGGTAGGAAAATTATTTTCGATACATCATCAGGATTAGTAACCGTAAAACCTGTCGGAAGTTAACACATGGCTCAATACATCCCCAACGATCGTACGCTGCATGAACTTGGCGAACGAATCAAGGAGCTTACCGCTCTTCACAACACCGCTCGGATCATTCAGGATCGTCAGAAAGAGCCGATTGAAGTTGTGCGTGCAGTGGTTGATATACTTCCAAACGCGTGGCAGTATCCTCATATAACTGTCGGAAGGATTCTTTTCGATAAAATAGAGGTCGCTTCTCCCGGCTTTCGTGAGACCCCCTGGTCCCAGAAAGCAACCTTTTCACTTCGTTCCGGGGAAACCGGCCAAATAACCGTAGCATATCTGGAGGAAATGTCGGAAGCGCATGAAGGGCCTTTCCTGCTGGAAGAACGTCATTTGATTGATTCGCTTGCCGAGATGCTGAATTTCTATTTTCAGCGTGTCCGAGACGAAAATGACTTGACCTTTGCCCGCGATCAGCTTGAAATCCAAGTGCAGGAACGGACGAAAGAATTACGTGAGACCAACCTTGCACTGCAGGAAGAAATTGAGGACCACCATAAGGCCCGGGCTAAAGTTGAAGCATACCAGAATCAGCTTCGTCGGCTGGCGTCAGAACTGACCCTTACGGAAGAGCAACAACGGCGAGCGATTGCGTCCGAGTTACATGACCGGATCGGACAGTCCCTGGCATTTATCAAGATGAAACTGTCCTCTCTCCAGGGAGAGGCCGTGTTTACCGGTCTGGAAAGCATGCTGGAAGAATCGCTGGATATGCTGAACCAGACAATTCGCGATACACGTACGCTGACATTTGAAATCAGCTCTCCTATCCTCTACGACCTTGGTTTAACCTCTGCGTTAGAGTGGCTGGCCGAGCAGTATTCCCGTAAATATAGCGTACATATACGGGTTGAAGAATTTCTGACTCACAAACAAATGCCGGATGAAATCAAGGTGATGCTATTCACCGCAGCGCGTGAGCTGGTTACCAATGCTATTAAGCATTCGGACAGCCAAAACATTCTGATTTCTATCAAAGGTCTCGAAGAAAACATGCTCCAATTAACTATTACTGACTTTGGAATAGGGTTTGATGTGAACCGCCTTGAAGCCTCATATTCAGAGGACGGTGGATTTGGCTTGTTCAGTATCCGAGAACGTATCAGGCATCTCGGTGGCGAGATGATTGTAGATTCCAGCCCGGGACAAGGGACTCGAGTTGTCATTCAGCTTCATTGTTGAACGGTATTTTGGGAGGAAGTATGCCTACAAGGGTAGTCATAGCAGACGATCATAAGATGTTTCGTGACGGCCTTCGTACTCTACTTCAGCGTCATTCCGATATTGAAGTCGTGGGCGAAGCGGAAGACGGACTCACCACAATCAAGCTGGTGGAAGAGCTTGAGCCGGACGTGGTGATCATGGACATATCCATGCCGGAACTGAATGGCATTGAGGCGACACGGAAAATCAGCAATGACTTTCCCTATGCCAAGGTGATTATGCTGTCCATGCACTCGGATCGTCGCTTTGTCGTAGAAGGATTAAAGGCTGGCGCCGCCGGTTACCTGCTGAAGGATTCCGCGTTTGAAGAACTTGTACAGGTGATCCGCAAGGTGCAGGAAGACCAGGTTTACCTGAGCAGTAAAATCAACGATATCATCCTGAAAGAGTATATCCAGATGGTCAAGAAAGGCGGCGCTTCCGCGTTTACTGTTTTGAGCCCACGCGAACGTGAAGTGCTGCAGCTTCTCGCGGAAGGAAAATCGACGCGCCAGATCGCTGAACTGCTGAAAGTCAGTGTGAAAACCATCGAAACTCATCGCAAGCAGATCATGGACAAGCTCGAAATACGCAGCGTTGCCGAACTGACCAAATATGCGATTCGTGAAGGATTGACGGCGTTGGATTGATCATAGACTTACAGTGGCATTTTCAGGTTACACTTGTTTTGCTGTAAAAAAATGGGACGGATCATCACTGATTCGTTCCTATTTGTTTCCGCTCTTTGCAACACAATTATAGATTGGCTGTCTGCTCCAGCTCGCGCCTTTTCTTTGCCTCTTCACGCCCACTTTTGATTCCGTAGCGGTTCATCTTGTTTATCAGGGATTGACGACTTAATCCCAGTTGCCGTGCGGCCAGGGATTGATTATGGTCTGTCGCTTCCAGACGCGCTACAATAATCTGCTTTTCCACCGCTTCCATCTGTTGTTTTAACGTATTTCCCTCTTCCGACAGCAGGTCTATAGACTGGAGAGAAAAGGTTGAAAAGCGCTGATGAAGATCGTTGATACGCAACTCGTCCCTGTAGGAGGGCGAACGCAATACAGCATCAAAGACTTCCTTTTTCAATTCGGAGAGATTCCCGGGCCAGTGCCACCTGGACAGCGCATCAAGTATTTCCGGATGAACATGACGAATGCTCTTGCCAAATTTCCGGTTCGCCTGTTTCACAAAGAAATCAACCAGCTCCGGAATATCTTCCAGCCTGTTGCGTAAAACCTCAAGGTGTACAAGGTACAGGCTTAATAACAATTTCATCGAAGGATCCAGAGAAGATATTGAATCAAAATCCTCCAGTTTTCCTTCTATCGATACAATCAGGCGGAAATCTACTGCGTAGGTTCGTTTTGCCCCTATTGACTGCGCTTTACCGGATTGCAGGACATTCACAATTTTCTTCTGTAAAGACCTGGACATATGATCAATATGGTGCAGAACCAGAGTCCCTCCCTGTAACTCTCGTAATATTCCGGGAAAAGGCCGCCCTTTTGTTGTTCCGAAAATATAAGCCTGATGATCTTCTTTAGCGCCAAATTGTATATTCAGGTCTATCAGCTTTTTATCACGCCTGATACTACACGTGTGTAATTGCCTTGCAAGCTCCTGTTTTCCGGTGCCTGCTTCTCCGATCAGACACAAAGTGACAGGCGCATCTGCCAGGATCCTTGCTCCGCGTTCCAGCCCTTGTGCATAATTACTGGTCCCCGGGATGACAATTGCTTCTGATCCCGCAGGGGCTGATTCTGATAAATCCGATTTCTGTCGTAACAGGGCAAGGTGAGACCGATGAATACGGAATAATTCCCCGAAGTGACCGGATAGCGAAATCAGGATGCGTTCTATTCCCTCATCAAGGAGCATTTGATCTGAACCGGACCCAAGGTAAAGTGCGCCCACAGCCTGCTCATCCTTAACCAGCACGAGAGGAATAATGATCAGTTTGCTGATCAATCCATTTTGTACACTTTTCAGGGAGGAAAGCTGGGAATGATGTGCAGCCGATTCAGTGAACATCCACCTGGAGAAGTCCATGGGATTGTGAACCTGGTGAGAAGCTATCTTGCTGATTTCCTTTTCCATCATTCCCGATACCGGACCAAAGGTATCTCGAACTCGAAGTAAACCACTCGCTTTGTCTACTTCGAACAAGATGCCTGTTTCTGCATTGACATACTTAACAACATACTCAAGGAGTTCTACCGGCCACCTTTCTTCGATACCTAACGTGGCGGTTAGTTTTTCTGATTGATGCAGTACCTGAGCGGCCAGTTCCTGTTGCGACACCACGACAACACCTCCATGCCATGTAAGCTGAATCATGCCCAATTTTTCCAGTGAATCTTGATGGGCAAAGTCAATGATGTTTGTACATAAGTTTGGACACTTGTATGAGACAATAGTTTAATTAGTGTGTCAAATTTTTAATTCCTTGATTCTGCATGATTTGTCAGAAAAACGGTTATTATATACACTCTATCCATCAGTGATTAGTGTTCTTGATCATATTGATCAATCACTCCTTCCATAACTTATTTATATTTTGTAAGATAGTATTTCTGTTATTATTTCTACTGTTAGCTGAATTTATTAAACTTCGCATTGCTCATCATTTTTAAACAGTTTCTTACGAGAAAACAATTGTCTTCCACGCTCTGGAGACAAAGCAAGAAACGGAGGGCATTGTATTCCCTTTGATAATCTGAGAAGCTGTTCTAACTCAGGCGATTCGGTGAAATTTTTATGTTTGGATTTTGTTCAGCCGGGTTTCTCACTTGACTCACCGAAGAGTGAACTCGTATATAGAGTCTGTTCGGCTCAATTTATGTGTTATCAAGGTTTTTAGAGATTTTATTCACAGACTTACCCACAACCTGGACAACACGAAATTCAAGTTTTTTAACCTGTTTTAACGACTTATTCAGATGCTCTGTCGTTTTTTGTCCACAGTGAGTAAACACCATTGACCATGAACGAAACACTATTTGCTGCTTCCAGAAAACTCCTGTCTAAACCCGTGAATGGAGAATCCAGTCCCGAAGCAATTACCGCCTGGGAAGGGCTTTGTGCTGAAATCAAGCCAAAAGTGCCCGCGCAGGCATTTCAGACCTGGTTTTCTTCCATTCGGCCGATAGGGTTTACTGAGAAGACATTGTCAATCGTTGTTCCAAATCGTTTCTATTTCGAATGGATTGAAGAACACTATGGTTCCCTGCTGGACTCGATCCTTCAGGAGAATCTCGGCTCAGAAACTAACCTGCAATACATTCTAAACACAAACGGCGATTCCCGTGAAGAGCCGATTCACGCAACAACACCAATACCACAAGACTTGCAGCAAAACATACAGGCTTCAGTTCCGAAAATAAAGAAGAACGGAAGTCTGAACCCACGATACCTGTTTGAAAACTACATTGAAGGCCCACAGAACAGCTTTGCACGTGCTGCCAGTTATGCTGTTGGCAACTCTCCGGGCAGAACGGCTTATAATCCATTACTGGTGTACGGTGGTGTCGGTCTGGGAAAAACTCACCTGTTGCAGGCAATAGGTCATGAAGCGTTGAAAAAGGATCCTTCGCTGCATGTGCTTTACCTCAGCAGTCAGCGTTTTACCCAGGATTTTGTTGAATCAATCAGGCAAAACAGAGCCGGCGAGTTCAACCAGCGTTACCAGCGTGTTGATCTTCTTTTGCTGGACGATGTGCAGTTCCTGGCGGAAAGGGACCGTACCCAGTTTGAGTTCTTCCACCTGTTCAATTATCTGCATCAATCAGGAAAACAGATCGTATTGAGTTCAGACCGTCCCCCTCGAGATCTGGATGGTCTGGACGAACGTCTGGTCAGTCGATTCGGCTGGGGTCTTGTCTGTGATATTGGTCCGCCTGATTTTGATACCCGGATCGCTATCGCACAGAGTATTGCGGAACAGGAAGACGGTTTACTACAGACCGAAGTCTACGAGTTTATTGCTGAACATTTTACTAAAAATGTCCGTGATCTGCGTGGCGCTGTTGTTCGTTTACTGGCGCTTAATACGTTGACCGGCCAGAAGTTTGACAAGGATTCCGCCCGCGAGGCATTATCGGATTTGATTGACACGACCGAGCGCAAGGTTTCGATAGAAACGATTCAGCGTGTGGTAGCCGATCATTATCGTGTCCCTGCGGATTTATTGTTGGCAAAAACAAGGACACAACCGATTGCCAAAGCACGTATGGTTGCTATGGCATTAGCGACCATGTATACATCTTTTTCGTTGAAGCAGATCGGTGGAAAATTCGGCGGGAAAGATCATACAACTGTGTTGCATGCGAAAAAATCAGTAACCAAGTGGATTAAGCAAGACCCCGAGTTTTCTACTGTTTACCAGCAACTCGCACATTTTTTAGAACTTGCTTCCTGATTTCTTGGAAGTCTTCTTGTTCTGAAATTTCAGGCTGTTAACCCCGGTAGATATTTCACTGTATTACAGGCTCGGCTGTCTCTCTGCATTGACCCTGACTCTCGGATTTCATATATTCGGAAACTCAGTTTTCTAATGATTTAGCTATAACTTAGCCAGAATTATTCACAGGGTTATTCTAACTGTTTGTGAATAACTGTAAACTACAGTGAATAAATCGGAGTTTTTAGGTTATCCACTGACTACTGAGTGAATAAGAATTACAATACTCACAAGTTATTCACTCAAAATTTTCGAAAAAAATACTTGATTTTCTTGATTTTGGTTTGAGTTTCTCACGATATTCACAGAACAAAAAAAACAACGAGTTTTTCACACTTACTTGTTTAAATACGTTGCGGACCGGTTCAACCCATCATAACCGAAGAGAGGAACCATGCAATTCACCGTCGCCCAAACGGATTTTGCTGACGCCTTTAACCGCGTCGCTCCAGCAGTGCCTACGAAGACCACGTTGCCAATTCTTTCCAATGTGTTATTGCGACTGGAAGGGAATACACTGACGCTGGTGGCTACCGACCTGGAGATTTCTGTTCTCACGGAAGTGACTGTCCAGGGAGCAGAAGATGGAAACCTTTGTGTTCCTGCCAAGAAAATCGGGGACATCACACGTGAACTTGATGGGCTTGATCTGACTTTTGTCAAAGATGACAGCCTGAACCTCAGCATTGAGGCCGGAAAAGGTAAGTATCTGGTTCCGGGTATTTCAGCGCAGGAATTCCCGGTACTGCCGGAATTTGAAGGCGCTACCGAGCTGGATCTGAATGTTGGCAAGCTGGATTCTCTGATTCAGCGTACCATCTTCGCTGTTTCACGTGATGAATTGCGTCCCGCGCTGACCGGTGTTTTCATGCAGATCAGAAACAGCGAGATGCGTGCAGTGTCTACGGATGGTCACCGTCTGGTCAAGGTTGTAGACAAGACCTTCAAGTTTGAAGGCGACCCGCGTGAACTTATTGTTCCGGTCAAGGCGCTGGATCTTATCAAGCGTAACCTGCCCGATGATGGCGCTGTGAAGTGCATTATCGGTGAAACTCAGCTTGAAGTGAAGCTAGAGAACACAACCATCTTCAGCCGCCTGATCGAGGGTAAATATCCGCACTACGAAAGTGTGATTCCGACCAATAACGATACAACCATGTCTGTCAGTGTTCAGGCATTGGCGCAGGCAGTGAAGCGTGTGCAGATTTTTGCCAATCCTATCGGACGCCAGGTTGTATTTCATATCACACCCGGTTTACTGGAAATTCGTGCCGAGGACATTGAATTGGGCGGTCGCGGTAACGAAGCTATCCAGGCGCAATATGATGGCGAAGAAAAGACAATCGGCTACAATTCCATGTATATCCTGGAATTGATGAAGCATGTCAAGACAGATGATGTTCGTTTTGAACTGGGTGGACCAAAACAGGCAGGTATAGTCAAGCCGATGGAACAGGAAGAGGGTGAAGACTTCCTGATGCTGATCATGCCGGTACGGCTGTCCTGATCTGACATATGCTATTCAAGAATAGAACAGCGTGGGAAGTTTCCGAAACAGAACGGAAATACAAGCAGAGAAAGAATAAAAAGTTTGGTGCGGGACCAGGCACTGCTAACAGCACCCGTAGAAATAAAACATTTCATATTGATGATGCGATAAAAGATTTTATCCAGGAAGCCGGATACGAGAAGAAGCTGACAGATGTACATCTGTTCCTTCATTGGGAAGAGATAGTAGGACATGCGATAGCGCGGGTGACTATTCCGGAAAAGCTTGAACGTGGACGTTTGACAGTAAAAGTGTTGGATGATAGCTGGCGACACCAGCTTCACTATATGCGGCAGGAATTGATGGACAAGATTAATCTGGCTACGCGAGAGAATACGGTTCGAGAGGTGATGTTGACCAGGTGATAATGGTTACATCTGAAAGCAGGAAGTATTGACAGGAGACACATTCGCTTTTTGCGAGTGAAAAGACAGACCATGACGCAGGAAGAAAAAACACAGGCGGCGTCTTCGTATAGCGCCCAGAATATTCAGGTTCTGAAAGGACTTGAAGCGGTTCGCAAACGTCCGGCCATGTACATCGGTGATACAAGTCGGCGCGGTTTACACCACCTGATTTATGAAGTGGTGGATAACTCGGTTGATGAAGCGCTTGCAGGTTTTTGTAATACCATTACTGTCAAGATTCATGATGATGGCAGCGTATCTGTTGAAGATGATGGTCGTGGTATTCCTGTTGACAATCATCCTGACTATAAGAATCCGCCGAAGAGCGCGCTTGAAGTGGTCATGACCGTTTTGCACGCGGGCGGTAAGTTCAGCAAGGATACTTACAAGGTTTCCGGTGGTTTGCACGGTGTAGGTGTCAGCGTGGTCAACGCGCTGTCTGGTTGGTGTTATGTCATCGCGTCCCGTGATGGAAAACAGTGCAAGCAAAGTTACAAAACCGGTATTCCAGATGGTCCGCTGGAAGAAATAGGTACAGCGAAAAAGACCGGCACGTACACACGTTTTATGCCGGATGCCGAAATTTTCAACGAGACTGTTTTTGACACAGAACGTGTTGCCAGTCGGCTTCGTGAACTCGCATTTCTGAACAAAGGTTTAACCATTGTTCTGGAAGACGAACGTGAACAGGCGCAACAGATTGATCCGGAGACACAGGTTGCAAGGCAATACCGTGAAGAATTCATGTTCAAGGGCGGCCTGGTTGAGTTCGTCAAGTATCTGGACGAGAACCGTACACCTATCCTGAACAAGCCGGTAGCATTCGAAAAAGAACGTGATGGAGTGCCCGTAGAGGTCGCATTCCAGTATAACGACAGTTATAGAGAGAATATTCACAGTTATGTGAATAATATTAATACCATCGAAGGTGGCACTCACCTGGTTGGTTTCAAGACTGCGTTAACCAGGACACTGAATAACTATGCTACCCGTGCGAACTTGTTCAAGAAAGACGGGTTCCTGCTGGGTGGTGATGATTGCCGTGAAGGATTGACGGCTGTTGTCAGTGTAAAAGTATCCGAGCCTCAGTTCGAAGGTCAGACCAAGACCAAGCTGGGTAACAGCGAAGTCAAGAGTATTGTTGAAACCATAACCGGTGAAGCGCTGGCGGAATATCTGGAAGAAAATCCGTCTGTCGGTCGCCGTATTATTGATAAGTCATTGCAGGCCTTCAGAGCGCGTGAAGCGGCCAGGAAAGCCAAGGAACTGACACGGCGTAAGGGTGTTCTTGAATCCGCCGGTCTTCCAGGGAAACTGGCTGACTGCAGCAATCGTGATCCTTCAGTCGCCGAACTGTACCTGGTCGAGGGTGATTCGGCCGGTGGCAGCGCCAAGCAAGGTCGTGACAGACGTTTCCAGGCCATTCTGCCACTGCGTGGTAAGATCCTGAATGTTGAAAAGGCCCGGTTGGATCGTATTCTGTCCAACGAAGAGATTCGTACCATTATCACTGCAATCGGCGCAGGAATTGGCACATCCGGTTCTGATGAGCGGACCCTGTTCAGCGATAACGGTGATTCGAATGGCAACGGCAATAGTAACGGTGGCTTTGACATTGAAAAGCTGCGTTACGGTAAAATTATCATTATGACTGACGCGGATGTGGACGGCGCTCATATCCGTACTCTGCTATTAACTTTCTTCTTCCGATATATGAAAGAGCTGGTTGAAAAGGGACACATTTTCATTGCACAGCCGCCGCTGTACCAGTTGAAAAAAGGAAAGCAGATCGCTTACGCCTATGATGAAGCGGAACGTGCGCGCAAAGAGAAGGAAATGGGCGAAGGCAAATTGTCCATCCAGCGTTATAAAGGTCTGGGCGAAATGAACCCGGATCAACTCTGGACGACAACCATGGATCCGGATAAAAGGACGATTATTCGCGTCATGGTTGAAGATGCTGCCCGCGCGGATCACCTGTTCTCCACATTAATGGGAGATGCGGTGGAACCACGCAAGCAGTTTATCGAACGTAATGCCCGGTATGTGCGCAACCTGGATGTATAAGCAACAACGTCAGTAAGTGAAGCAGGATAGAAGGAGTCAGTTTGATGAAGAACGAAAAAGACATGACACAGGACTTGTCCAACGACCCTCAGGAACCCAAGTGGGAACCACCGAAGATTCTGGAAGAGGGACGCGTTGAGGCTCGTCTTTTCAGCGACGAACCGGATCCTTGGGGTCCGTGAAAAATACGCTGTAGCAGGAGAATTGTGGATAAGAGGAGTTCTTTTCCGATAAAACGCGCCGTAAAGGTGCGTTTTTCATGTTACGCATGTAAGCAGGATTGCCATGAAGAGTCCTGAAGAAGAACGATTATTGCTGTATACGGTGGCGCGTTTACTGACAGGCAATCTCCCTCCGGATCCATTTCCTGAAACAGATTCGCTTACAAGTCTACTGGTTCATCATGGCCTCGGGGCGCTGGCAAGCGACAGGATTAAGCACAACAATCACTGGAAAACCTGTTTTTCGCCATCTGGAATGAATTATCTGGATAAGACGGTAATTCCCGGCAAGGCCAGAAGAAAACTTGTCAGCAACGCCCTGAAGGACGTTTACAAGCTTTTTAATGCGGATAGTGTTCTACTGTTTAAAGGTCTCGCGCTCGGGGAAGTATATCCGGAAGTTTACCAGCGAAATCCGGGTGATATTGATCTGATTACCAGGCCGGGTGAATTTCAGCAGATTGCTGCTACCTTCAAGAATGCCGGATGGCAACAACTTCCCACAGTACACTGGAAGAGAACAAATGAGATTCAGGACCATTATGGGTTCGCTGCTGTTTTCAAACATCCTGCCAGTCCGGTTACGGTTGATCTTCATCGAGCGCCTGTAGATCGCACGGAACCATTCTGGATTCCACCGGAAGATCTGTTCGCAAAAGCAGTTCACGTCATGTTATCCGAAGGAATAGAAGCGCGTGTGCCGCACTGGGAGGACCATTTGATCCTGGCCGCCCTTCACAGCGTGCGTCATGGCTATTTCAGGCTGGATTGGTTGCTCGATCTTCATTTTACCCTTCAAGAATGGAAAGAACACATCCGGAATGACTCATTTTATCGCAGGTGCAGAGAATGGAAAGTGTACCGCGCAGTTCGAACGGGACTTGAATTATCCATGATGGTGTATGGGAGACAGCCACACCCCTTGCAGCATATCGCAATGGATCGCTGGACCGCGTGGTCACTACAGAGGAGATCGGCTGGTAACCTGATACACGGGCATATGGTGCGGCAGGGAGGAGGAAGAAGAGTATTGGCAATGGCAGATTTATTGGATGATATGGAAGGAATGGTTCATTATCTTCTGCATACGGCTTTCCCGCCGGTGTCCGTGTTGCAGGAAGCGAATGATCCTGATCCTGCATTGGGCTGGTATGTGAAAAACCGTGCGAAAACACTGGGTTCGGTCCTGTGGCATTCCAAGTAACGGGGGAGATGGATACTTATGTCTATACCGGTTCCCAATCCGGATCTGGCCATCCAGGAAGTTGATGATGGATTGCTGCTGCTCAAGGATGATGGATCCTACATAGTGGTCAACAGGACAGCCTACCTGATATGGCAATATATTGGCAAGTCCGAAAACCTGGAAGCGCTCGCTGAAAATGTATGCCGACGGCTTGGAATAGATGTTACTGAAGTAGTGCTTGACGATATAGAACGATTTATTAAGGAATTGCTCGACAGAAGCTTTCTGGTGGAGCGTTCATGAAGCGTGTTCGTATAGGTGCGGTCGTCCTTGATATCTTGCGTGGTCATGGCGTACCTGTTTTCAACCTTCGGCTAGGTATAGAAGAACCCAAGACAGTTCACCCTGATATTCAGATGGTTCTGGAAACCGGGCGACTTGATGTATCAACATCTAACATGGAGCCCTTTCTTTTCCATCATGCCCTCTTTGAAGCTTTTCGTGATGATTCAACAATTCTATTTGTACACCCTCATATTGGTCCTGTCATAGAAATTCGAGAACCGGAACGTCTTGTCCGCGTTGTGTTGAGTGAATCCGCATGGCGTAAAACAGACAGCCCCGCACGCCAGATTATCGCTCCGGCCCTGGTTGCTACCCTGGCTCCGTTTGGGATACGTGCCATGCATGCTGCTGCGGTGGAGCTGAATAGTGAAGGTATCCTGATTGCAGGGGCATCAGGGGCCGGAAAAACCAGTGCAGTACTTCATGCTCTGAACCTCGGTGCGGAATACCTCGCAGATGATCTTGTCTTCTTGGAAGTGCGGGAAGAGGCCAATGATGTCATTGCCTGGGGGATGGGAGAACCACCACGGGCCATGCAGGATGTTTGGGAAAGATATCCCCAGTTTTCCTTGTCACATATTGAAAAAGACGGAAAATCGGCTGTTGAATCAGATACCCTGAACTGGATTCCTGAAACCAAAGTCAAGAGCATGGTTCTGCTTCGCAAGGGGCTGGGGGATGGTACGATAAGAAACGAGGGAATACGCCTGACAGATGTACTTGAACTAACCTATCATTCAGACAGTAAAACTTTAGCTTTACAGCAGTTAAGTAATGTATTGCATAGAGTTTCAAGCACAGAAATATTAAGGGAAAAATTTTCTAAACTTCTAGCTTTTAGATAAAAAGATGCCTATATTCTATGCCAAATCGGGGTATGTTTTCATTTCTTTGTCGAGGAAGATGGCGTCTGCGAAACAAATACTGGCTAAGTTCGTACTGGTTTTCGTATTGCTGTTAGCTGTGCCTTATCTTCTCCTGGGGCAGGAACAGATTACGGACATCCCGGAACCGGACCGCGATATTGATACCACTTTTATGGACTGGAAGCTTGAATTTGACGAGGTGGTCCCACCTGATACCGTTCAAGCCATTCAGTACATCGAAAGAGTGGTCGAGCAACAGGATAGTGTTGAACGAGCCAGCCGTTATTATCCGCTTGGCCCGAAAGATAAACTGCGCCTTGTTTTTTATGACAGGCGTGATTTTGAAGATGACGGCCGTCCGGTTGATGTTGTTGTTCAGGATGACGGCACCATCTTTGTTCCCCTGATTGGAAATGTGGTTGCCGGAGGAAGAACTCCGGTTGAACTTGAACAACTGATACGTACGAAACTGGACCGGTATATCATTGCCCCGGTTGTCCTTGTCCGTATCATGGATTACGTATCCCACAATGCGACACTTCTGGGGGCTTTTGTACATCAGGGAATTTACCCTCTACCTCGTCCCCAGTTATTGACAGACTTCGTTGCTGATCATGGTGGCTTGTTGCCCGAGGCTGAAACACGGGAAATCTGGGTGCTTCGCAATACAGGTGAACGAATCCTGATCGATCTGGAATCCTACTATAACCTGGGTGATGTGTCCCAGGATATCCTGTTAATCAATGGTGACCAGGTGTATGCGCATCCTGTTGGCGAAACCTTCCTTGTGAAGGCTGTCCGAATTGCACAGGTGGCCGTATTGGTTTTGCAAGTTGTAACCCTAACGATTCTGTTGACCCGGTAGCGCTGGAGAAGAAAATCCATGGCGCAATACGACCTGAATTTACGTGATTACCAGAGGATCTTCCGTCGCAGATGGAAGGTGATCCTCTTTTCTACGATTCTGGTTGCCGGGTTCAGCTTCTTCTTCGGTAAGTCACGTATCCCGCTGTACACTACTTTTTCTTCGGTGAAGATCGAGGAAACCAGCACCGTTGCCGGACTTCTGCTTCAACGCCTGACGTATTCCCGCTGGGATAATATCGAGACGGCGGAGGAGTTGATACGCAGCTTCCCCGTAATGGAAGCAGTTGCGCGACGAATGGATATTGTCGACTCTACCATGACAAGCATGGATGTGCGTAATGATCCACGCTTATCTCGAAGAATTAATAATATGATAGGTAAGGTCAGCACCGAAAGGAGCGGCCGAACTAATATCATTGACATCTTTGTGACATCCAGCGATCCGCGTGAAGCGCGAGATATGGCGCAGTACCTGGCGGAAGAATTTGTATATCGTCATAAGGCTCAGAAAGCCAAGCAGGACCGCGATACACGTGTCTTTATCGAACGCCAGGTAAACCATTCCGATTCACTGCTACAGAACGCCGAACTTGCTCTAAAATGGTTCCGGGAACAGAATCCTTACCCCGTTGTTGATGAGCATGTTCGTATCCGCATGGAAGAATTGATCCAGCTCAAAGAAGAAGAGCGGATCATTGAAGCCGATATCAAAGAACTCCAGATACAATTGGACCAGATCGATCTGCGTCTCGGGAAACCGGTCATCGAACCGATGATGTGGAGTGATACATCAAGCGTACCGCCACGTGTTGTAATCAGCGCAGGCGATACCATAACCTTGACCTGGATCAGTACACCACAGGGTGATGGACCGCTTGGCATTCTTAACAATGAATTGATTCAGCTTGAGATCCAGAAACGGAATATGCTGGAACGCTACAAGCCGGATTACCCGCTCCTGGTGGAACTGGAAAAACGTATCGAAAGGCTTCTGGCCGACCTAAGGCATGAAGTCCGTGGCAACCTTGATGTGTATGTCATGCAGATGGATTCTCTGCAGGATTATATCAACATGAAGGAGAGTATTCTGGATAAGGTTCCGGAGACGCAACGGCGGTATGTGCAACTGGTGCGTACAGTTGACCTGCGTGCGGAGCAATACGATTTCCTGAGTGAAAAATTGCTGGAAGCCAGGATCAGGGAAGCTGACCAGGCCGAAGAAGTTGTGATCGTGCGTCCAGCCATGCTTAGTGAAAAGCCGATCAACATCAATATGGGCCGTACACTGGGCGTTGGTATCGTGATCGGCTTGATGCTGGGTCTTGTGCTTGCACTGCTTTTTGAAACCTTCGACACATCCATCGGTACGATTGAAGATGTGGAAGAATACCTGCAGGTGCCTGTACTGGGTGTCATTCCCAATATTGATATTGATTCTGTGATTGACCGTCTGCTGAGAAGCAACCCGGCAATGGAAGAGAATCCGCACCTGGAATCCATTGCGCGTCTCGTTGTGCAGTTTGCGCCCAAAGACCCGGTTGCCGAAGCCTACAGGACGTTGCGTACTACATTGCAGTTCCGTTCCATTAATCGTCCCATCAGGACGATTGTAGCGACTTCTGCGGCCCTGCAGGAAGGTAAATCGACCACACTGGTCAACCTGGCCCTTACGCTCGCCCAGGACGGTGTAAAGATCCTGCTTGTAGGATGCAACCTGCGTCGTCCGACGATTTACAAAACATTCGGGCTGGAACAGGAAAATGGTGTGACGGATATCGTGCTGGGGCGTATGGACTGGCATGATACGGTTAAAGGTGTGACGGATATGCTGATCGGCGGTCTTGGGATGGATTCAATCCTGATGACCCCGGGCATGGAAAACCTGCACATCATTACCAGTGGTGGTATTCCGCCCAACCCGGCGGAAATGCTTGGTTCGAAACGGATGAAAGCGTTCCTGGATGAAGCCCGCGAAGAATATGACCTGGTATTGCTTGACTGCCCGCCGGTATTGCCGGTAACAGACTCGTCCATCCTGGCTAACCGTGCCGATGCGACAGTGTTGATCTATCGTACCGGGAAAGTGCCACGCGCCGCACTGAAGCGTGCCAAGGTGCAGTTGGAAGCGGTTGGCGCAACAGTGCTGGGCATTGTGTTAAACGACCTGAAAGCTAATATCGCCGGATACTCCGGTTCCCACTACTACTACGGACGTTATTACGGTTCCACCGATCGCCGTCAGGACGAGATTGTTGGTGAAGGATCACGTCGTAAAGGTACCCTCCTGGATCGTATCAAAGGTCTTGGTGGCGGCCGTAAGCGCCGTCGCAGGGGATAATCATCATGCCGTTGCCAGGCAGTGATACCATCTCCGGACCAAACACACGTCTGGTTGCCATAGCTGGTTTCCTCGTCTTGATGGTGCTCGCCTTTGGAGTCAGCAGCCTTGTAGGTATGAGTGAAGGCCTGGCGATCATGGTTGTGCTCGGGATGGGAATTTTTCTGTTCGCCTTCCTGAATACCGATTTTGCCCTGATTATTCTAATCCTCTCCATGTTGTTGTCCCCGGAATTCAATGTTGGTTCCGCCGGGGGGCAGGGGCAGATGTCGCATCGCGGGGTTGTCGTTCGTATTGATGACCTGATGCTGGGATTGATCATGTTTTCATGGCTGATAAAAACGGCTGTGAATAAAGATTTGGGAATATTCAGGCATTCGCCTCTTAATCGTCCAATCTTCCTGTATATAGGCGCCAGCCTCTTTTCTACCATTCTAGGCGTATTTTTTGGTGATGTAAAGCCTTTAATAGGTATCTTATATAATGTTAAATATTTTCAATACTATTTAATTTACTTTATGGTTATATCACACGTAACAGATATGGAAACATTGCGAAGATATGTTAAGTTAATTATTGTAACAGCAATTATAGTCAGCCTGTATGCAATGAGCCAGATTCCCAGCGGGGTTCGTGTGTCCGCACCATTCGAAGGGGAGGGGGGAGAGGCCAACACGCTTGGCGGGTACCTGGTATTAATCATGGCTGTCGTAATGGGGATGATGACCGGGCAGAAACGCGCAAAACGGCTTTTCCAGATGGCCGCCGCCGTATTTATAATGCTTATCCCATTCGCCTATACACTGTCCAGATCTTCCTGGATGTCGTTGTTTCCTGCCATAGTCGGCTTGATTTACTATTCGGAAAAACGCAAGACGATCATTGCGCTGTGTATGGTGGCCATGCTTTTCCTCCCGATCATCATGCCGGAATCAGTCTGGAATCGCGTTGAGTACACTTTTTCACCGGAAAACCAGATACGCGATGACGTTGTAAAAGTAGGGGACACATCACTGGACCCTTCTACATCGGAACGTATCCAATCCTGGTCCACAACACTGGCGCAATGGTCGGAACGTCCTTTCTTCGGGTGGGGGGTTACCGGTGTCGGCTTCAAAGATGCCCAGTATTTCCGCGTACTGGCCGAGACAGGAGCCATAGGGTTTCTCTTCTTCTTTGGTCTCCTTATTTCCATCCACCGAACGGCGAAACGCAGCCTTGATATGGTAACCTACAAAAAATATCCGCTATATCATGGCATGATCATGGGGTTCATCGCAGGGTATTGGGGGCTGTTGCTCCACGCGGTTGGAGCTAATACATTTATAATTGTGCGTGTCATGGAACCATTCTGGTTTCTGTTAGCGCTTGTCGTTGCGTTGCCGGAACTTCTGGAAGCGGAAGAACGTAAAAAACGTGGCGACGATGAGCTGGAGGAAGAGCAACCAATCCAGCCTCATCAGATTTCGTTCTTGACCGGGAGAATCCTGAATGCCACGCCCAAGCAGCAAAAGTACGTACCGACAAAGAAGAAAGACTAGAAAGAAGAAAAGCTGGTGGTCAAAGATCAGCACAGACACAAAGCGCTTTATGCTGGTGGTGGTGATTTCCATTGTAGTGGCTCTGATTTCAACGATTGTGGCCAGGATTCTGGAAGACGATTACGAACCTCATTACCCTCACGATGACAGGTTATACCAAGAAAAAACCGAGGATGGAATCAACCCCGGCATGGAATAATCTATACTTGCGAGCGTTTCACGTGAAACACTCTAACTTTTCAGTTTGATCTCATACAGGCTTCGGATCGAAGTGAGATGATGACGTTTTATCAGGTCAAATTCTTCCTGTGGTCCGTCCTGAAATTCACGCAACCCCTCCGGCCCCTTCCAGGCCAGGATTGTTCCTTCAGGTTTTAAGAGTGGCCTGGCCATAGGCAAAGTCTCTTTCAGAGAACCAACCCCACGGATTGTCACAAGATCAAACCTGCTTTCCTCATGGTCCGGGAAAGTCTCTGCGCGATCATGAGCAACGACAACATCATCCAGCCCAAGCTCTGTACATATTTGTTTCAAGGCTAACGCTTTTGCCCGGCGCGCATCCAGTAAGGTTACATGTAGACCGGGCGCGTAAAGTTTGCATACGATCCCGGGAAAACCACCACCACTGCCCAAGTCCAATAGACTGGCTTCGTTCATCAGATGGCTTGTCTTGATTGCACCGGTCAGACTGTCCAGAAGCGATAAAAGAGCTGCATACTGTGTTCGTGCACGTGAAACCAGGTTGATTTCCTCGTTCATTTCGATAATGAGAGAAATATACTTCAGATACTTTTCGGGTAGCTCTTCAACCTCTTCGACACCTGCTTCCCGAACCAGGGTAGTGATCGTCTCCATATCAAGTGTTGGGTCCGGTGTATGGAACAACTCAAGAATAGGATCCGTAGGAGCTGCGCCACCCTTACGTACAAGTCGCTTCTTCACCGGCGCAACGGTTCCCTGAACTGGTTTGTTCTCTTTTCGCTCCGGTTTGGGACCGTTTACGCCTTTGCCGGTCCCACTATGAAAAGGCTTTCCGCCTTTATCATTTTTGTTGGGACGACGTCTGCCGTCTTTTCCGTCCCTCGACCGCTGGGGGCGAGATTTGCGATCAGACGGTTTATTGTAAGCCACTACACGTTCTCCTTTTCCAACTTCTTCAATGCAACCAGGATCAAAGCAATATCGGATGGCGTTACTCCAGCCAATCGTGAAGCCTGTCCGATAGTCTCAGGCTGGTGTTTTAACAACTTGCCACGTGCTTCCGCTGATAATCCCGGAAGCGTGTTGAAATCCAGATATGGGGGAATACTTCTGTTCTCTTGAGCCCGAAGCCGTTCTACTTCACGACGCTGACGATCCAAATATCCCTGGTAGACAATCTCAATTTCTACAGCGCGTAGTACGGAAGGTTCCGAGGAAAGCGAAGCGCTCTCGCCATTAACCTGATCCAGAACCATTGCCAGGGTAACATCCGGACGTTTCACCAGGTGATAAGCCTTTTCCACACGCTCCGGCTCTGGATCATTCTCCAGGATTTGTCCTCGCGCGATATTCAGAGTCCGCAACATATCCACCCAGGCATCGCGATCTGAAACACGTTTCCGTATTCCTTCAATCCGTTCTTCTGAAATCAAACCGGCAGCAAAAGCCTTTTCGCCAAGTCGTTCATCAGCGTTATCCTGGCGCAATAACAGCCTGAACTCGGCGCGGCTGGTGAACATGCGATAGGGTTCGTCCGGGTGGGTGGTCAGCAAATCGTCAATCAAAACACCGGTGTAAGAATCTTCGCGCCCCAAGGTCAACATTGGCTGTTTCCGAAAGGTTAACGCGGCATTTGCGCCCGCAACCAATCCCTGAACACCAGCTTCTTCGTACCCGGAAGTGCCGTTGATCTGCCCGGCAAGATACAGACCGGGGATACGACGTGTTTCAAGTGTACGTTTCAACTCTTCCGGTGGAACCATGTCATATTCAATGGCATAACCGGGACGACCAAAACGAATTTCTTCAAGCCCGGGAACGGTTCTAATGGCAGCAAGCTGTACTTCTTCCGGCAAACTCGAGGAAAAACCATTGAGGTAATACCAGTTGTCGTCTAACCCTTCAGGCTCCAGAATCAAAGGATGCCTGTCCCGGTCCGGGAATCGGACAATTTTATCCTCGAATGATGGGCAGTAGCGTGGTCCGATGGATTTTATCGTTCCGTTGAACAGGGGAGAATCTTCAAGATTTCCTGCGACCAGGGCGTGTGTTTCCGGGCTGGAGTAGGCTCGCCAGCAGGGATATTGCGGCAACACACGTTCTGTCGATTCGTGACTGAAAAACCAGAGATCTTCGTCACCATCCTGACGTTCCAGGCGGCTGAAATCGATGGTGTCACGGATAATACGTGGCGGTGTGCCGGTCTTGAACCTGCGGATCGGAAATCCCAGTTTTTCAAGGGAATTGGTTAATTCAGTGGAGGCTTCTTCGATATAGCGTCCGGATTCCCAGTGCCGTCGGCCAATATGCACCAGCCCGCCAAGGAAAGTGCCGGAACAGACAATAACCTTGCTGGCTTGAACGATGCTTCCGCTTTTACCAGACACGACAAAGCTGCCGTCATCATTCTTTTTTATAGCGACTGCTTCATCTTCAAGGATAGCCATGTCCGGGTAGCGGTCGTGAATCAGACGTGTGAGTTCGGTTGTATAGAGATCGCGGTCAACCTGGGCGCGTGGCGACCAGACGGCGGGGCCTTTGGAACGGTTCAACATGCGGTACTGAATCGCGGAGAGATCGGTCGCGAGAGGCATGACACCACCGAGCGCATCAATTTCCTTGATGAGTTGTCCTTTGGCGGTGCCACCCATGGCGGGATTACATGAGAGGCGCGCGAGGGCATGACGATCCTGCGTCATCAGGGTGACGTCAACCCCAACGCGTGCTGCTGCTGCGGCCGCTTCTACCCCGGCGTGGCCGCCTCCTATTACCAATACTTCAATCATGACCGTCAGCTTTCTCCGCTTGTCAAGGCGCACAAGGTACAACTTTACCCGGGTTGCCGCAAATGAGATTTGGAGGGAACCCGGAGGTTTGGGAGAATGAAACAATAACAGGAGATAGGAGATGTTTCACGTGAAACATCTTACTTCCCGATACAGAAACGAGAAAATATGGAATTGAGCAATTCCTCGGTGTGGTTGCCCCCGAGAATCCCGTTGAGTGATTCAAGGGTGGTGGTGAGTTCTGTGTCAATCAGTTCCGCCTGATCCAGATTACTTATGGATACCAACTTTTCAGCGCGCAGCAAGGCACTATTTGCCGAGATAAGTAAATCATGATGACGCTGTTCAGCAACCACCACGTCCGAAGGATCATAGCCCGATAGCAGGTGGTTCAGGATTTCCGTACGCAGCTCTGCCAGGCCAAACCCGGTCTTTCCGCTGACCTTCAACAGGTTGTCAGAGGTAAGTTCATTTACCTCATCCAGGTCACACTTCGACAACACGGGGAAAACAACAGCCGATGCATCCAATTCTTTCGGTATATCCTGATATTCTGGAGGCGATTTCAGCCAGATCACAACATCCGCCGTATTCATCAAGTCCCTGGCACGCCCAACACCTTCAGTTTCAATAGATTCGGTAGCTTCATGGAGCCCTGCCGTATCAATCAATCTAACCGGAACACCACCCCAATCAAGTACAACATCAATGAAATCACGTGTGGTTCCAGGGATATCGCTGATAATGGCACGGTTCTGTCCACTCAACGTATTTAACAATGTGCTTTTTCCGGAATTAGGAGGTCCGGCCAGCACAACAGTGGCGCCCTGTGACAAAACCCGGCCCGCAGCATACTGCTTGATCAATTCAGATATGCGACTGTTCGCATCGGTAATAATATCAATGACCTGAGCTGGCGAAATCAGCTCCAGTTCCTGCTCAATAAAATCAATCGATGATGCGATATAGGTACGAAGGGATAACGCCTCTTCATAGATTGCTGCAACACGGTCGCGTAACCCGCGGTTTAATTGACGCACGGCGCTTTGAGCCGAAGCGGTAGTCTTCGAAGCAATCAGACGTTCAACAGCTTCTGCCTGGTCCAGCGACAGTTTGCCATTCAGAAACGCACGCAGGGTGAATTCGCCCGGCTCGGCCTGACGTGCGCCAAGTTTAATACACCTGTCCAGAACCATGTGCAGAACAACCGGGGAACCATGACACATCAATTCTATAATATCTTCACCAGTATAAGAATGTGGGCTTTTCCAGGGGAGAATTACAGCCTGGTCAAGTAGTGAAGAGTCAGCCTCAAGCAGGTCACGTTGTGTTGCCTTTTGCGCACTGAACAGCGAGTCCGATCCGACCAGTTGCTGCGCGATAGTCCAGGATTCCGGCCCGGAAAGACGAATGATACCAATAGCTTGCGGGTGCTGCCCGGAAGAAATTGCCGCAATCGTATCTGTCGTCGAATAGTTCATCTTTTACCCAAAAGAAACCCGGCCACAAAATAATCCGGCCGGGTGTTGCACGCTAAATCAAACCTGCCGGTTACTGCTTCTTTTTACCCTTTTTCCCTTTGCCATGTTTCTCCAGATCAGCAATGGCGTCATCAATTGCTTTCTCCATACCCGGATCCGAAACCTTCATCAGCTTCTGTTGTCCCCAACTTAACAGGTTAAACAGGGTATAGTAAAGGGTTAGACCGCTTGGAAACTGGTTAAACAGGAAGATAAACATACCCGGCATCATGTAGGCCATCATCTTCTGGTTCGGATCAGTCGTTGTGGAGCGCATTTGCAGGAACGTAGACAGCGCCATCACAAACGGCAACACCGCCACATGATCGCCGTAAAGCGGGATAGAGAACGGTAGGTTGAACAATACATCCGGCTGGGACAAGTCATTGATCCACAACACGAAAGGCATATTGCGTAATTCAATGGTAGAGCGGAAGACAATAAACAGACCATACAGAAGCGGCATCTGAAGCAACATCGGCCAGCAACCGCCCGCGGGATTCACCTTATAAGTCTTATATAAGCCCATCACTTCGGCATTCATCTTCTGCGGGTCGCTCTTATACTTTGCCTGGATCTGCTTCATCAAAGGTTGAAGCATCTGCATGCGTTTGGTGGATTGATAAGATTTGTGGGTCAAGGGCCATACAATCAGCTTGATCATGATCGAGAACAGGATCAACACAAGGCCGTAATTCGGGATATATTTGTGCAGGAAGATCAGAGTCCAGAGAATAATCTTCGAGAACGGCTTAATAATCGGCCAACCCCAGGACATGGTCTGTTCAAGAGTCGGATCAACGGCCGTGATAGCATGTTGTTCCAGTGGGCCAAAATACATGGTGATATGACGATTCAAATCACCCTGGGGAATTCCGATCAAGAGGTCTGTTTCGAACAGTTTCGGTAGATATTTACCCTTGTAGCGTTCATCTGGCCAGGTATACATGCGTGCGCCCATGGCAGGCTTTTCTGGCACCAGGGCCATAAGGAAATATTTGGAACGCTGCGCTACCCAGCGTGTGTTACCCATGGGGATTTCTTCGTCAACTTCCTTGCCTTTGGTTTTGAAGGTTTCTTTTTCGCCACCCATCAGGTAGAAAGCTTCGGTGTAGTACAAATCCTGGGCGGTGTCAGGTTCAGTGTGTGCCATACCGCCACCCCAGCCAAACGCAACCTGCATAGCGCCGGTCAAAGCGCCGAAACCATTACTTTCCAGGTAGATATCTACTGCATAACGATCTGCGTGGAACACATATGTTTCGCGATACCAGGTATTTGGTCCCAAGAACAGGGTAAATTCAACCGTGCCGGAACTGTCTGTTTCAGATAAAACCAGGTTCTTTGTGCTGGCCTCGAAAAGCTTTGTGCCTGTATTGAAGATGCGTCGCTGACCACGTATTTCTGCGGTAAGAGTTAGATTCTGGTCCTGATCACGACTTCTAACCAAGTCCAATACCGGTGGTTTATGGAGATAAGGTTCTGTCGGTTTAATGATCCAGGAAGTAATTCTCGCACCGCGAGTATCAAAGGTTGCACGGTATAGCGGTGTTTCAATAACAACATCTTCGCCGGCATCAAAAGGATCCGCCGTAAACCAGGCCTGAGCTGTTGTATCCGTGTCTTCTGGGGTGGTTGGTACTGGTGCAACAGGGGCAGCCTGATCCCTGGCCGGGGGTTGTGATTCAGGTATATCTGCCAATCCTTCCGGTCTGGTTGAATGCGCCACATCAGAAGTGACAGCTTCTGTGGCTTCCTCTTCTGCAGGCGGATTTACCCAGTCCACATAGGGCTTCCAGAGAATCAGGATTAACCCTACCAGCAACATGGCAAAAATGCTTTTACGGTCCATGACGTTATCGCTTCGTTATCAGGCTTGTCTCAATGTGTATGGTCGGCGGCTTACAGGAGGCGTGTTTCGAAGTCTCTTTGGGATCCGGCACAGGATCATATCCGCCCGGGTGCAATGGATTACACTTGGCTAGACGGACCGTGGAAAGCACTATTCCCCTGGAAAATCCATGGACGCGGAAGGCTTCTTCCGCGTAATGGCTGCATGATGGATAAAACCGGCAACGACTGCCCAGGGCATAAAAAAGCGGCGATCCGATCCAATGATAGATCTTCAAGAAAGGTATTGCGACATACCTGGATAACCACCTGTTCACAACCTGGCCCCGACCATTTTAACTATTCGCTGCTTTATCAGCGATTCTCTTTCTGGCAGTGCTTAACATTCCCCGCAGCTTGCCCAGGCATTTATCCCAGTCGTGTGGGGGAGAGTAGAAACGCAAAATACAATCTGTATTATCCGGAAAGAGCTCTTTATTTCTACGGAAAAACTCCCGCAACCGGCGTCGCGCATAGTTTCTTTGAATCGCGCCGCCGAAAGATCTTATGGGCACAATCGTCCCGAACCGCCGTTTTGAAGAGGGTAAAAAAAAAGGGTAACGCCTCGGCTGTGTACCCTTTCACCCTCGCGCAGCAGCCTTCGAAACGTATCGCGTCCACGCAGAAGTTCTTCTTTTTTAAGCGTTTCGCTCACTCTAGTTGTCAGAGACAGTCAAACGCTTACGGCCTTTGGCACGACGGCTTTGGAGCACCTTGCGGCCGCTCTTGGTAGCCATGCGAGCACGGAAGCCGTGCTTATTCTTGCGCTTACGGTTATGCGGCTGGAATGTCCTCTTCATGATCCTGTCCTGTTTCGTCTATCACGGAAATCAAAGATTCCCTCTTTGACCTAAAGCCTTGGAATATAGAGATGAGGATGTACGTATGCAACAGAACTCCGAGACGAACGCGAGCACTGTTTGCTTGCTTGCCACCTAAATAAAATGTATTTTGTATCCTATTGATAAACAAGTTGATGCGAGAGCCCATATGGGCATGGCAAACCCTGAAAGAAGGTTAACAGAGCATAACACTCACCATTTATAAGGAGTAAGCTGGATGAAGAAACTCCTCTTTCCCGTTGTCATCTGTTGTGCCATCGCATTTTGTACGATCTTCGGCGCAGGATGTTCCAGTTGTGATAATCAATATGCGAAAATCATGCAAGCCAGCCTGCCATCGGGAGTTGTCACAACAGGCCCCGTAGTTCTGGATAGCTTCCAGATAGAGCTTGAGTTGCCGACCTCTGTGTTTGCTCAGGTAAATAAACAGGGACAATGGCTTGCAAATGCTGAATACGGCGCTTTTCGCATCATGGTTGCCCAGGTTGCCGATTCTGCCCATAAAAAATCTCCGGCCACGTTTGTAAGAAACAGGCTGAAACAATTAACCAAACTGACAATAGAACCGACTCCGGTAGATAGCGCATTGTTAGCGCGTACAGAAGCGCTGAGTGGCTATATTATCAGGCACCAGCAACAAAACCAGCGTGCCGACGGTTCTTTGCTGGATTCAAGAACGTACGCTATCATTGGCTTACGCTATGAATATCATATACTTGTAATTTCTGCAGATACTTATGACCCTTCGTTCGATGATCCGGAGGTTGTTGTGGCCCGATTGATCGATTCCATCCAAAAGCCAACAGAGGAAGAACAACATGTTGACCAATAGACACACTTCAATACTGCTTCTGCTTTGCACTGTTGGTCTCCTTTTTCTTTCCGGTATTGCCGCTTCAAAGGGCAAAGATGACACTCATCGTGTGAATCTTGGCAAGGCCGGACACCTTGAAACCAATGATCCCTGGGTCGTTTCTACCGATGAAAATGGCACAGCATTCCTTGAGTGTATCACAACAGTTTCTTGTTATGGCATGGCTGAAATTCTTAATCCGGAAACATGCAATAATGTAAAAAACTGTTTAATGGCACTTGCAGAAAAAGAAGGATTACAACCCTGGTATCGTCCTGTTGACGGCAAGCTTCTGGACGAAGCGAATGCTGATGTTGGTGGGTTTATCCTTGGTACTGTGCAACAGAACGAAGACTATATTCCGGGTGAAACAGAGGTTGATTCATTGCGTTCGGGCGCTATATACAAGGTGGTTATAGTCTATCAGAAGAAGAAGAATTTTTATATGTTAAAAGCGTGGACAACTGATTTACCCGGAGGATCAAATGTGTTGAATCGCTTGCAGCGTTCATGGCGGTTATAGCGTTAAAAGCTCAGATAATAGTAGCATAGCCTATTCACTTCTATGAAGGAAAAGAGCCTGCAGAGATGCAGGTTTCTTTATGTAGTGAACAGCAATTCTCCGAGAGAATAATCTCCCTGTTGCACAAACACTACTAGAATACACTGGTATTATTCATTAATGGCCTTCACGCAGGATGGACCAATATTAAGAACGGAAATTTTCAGATGAGTTGAGTATACATCTTCTGCTTGCCTCGTATTTTCCTTTAAGACTCCCAATATATAAAATTCCCATTGTTGGCGTATTCAGATGAGCATTTTCACCAACAATCGCTAGATCGATATGGCCATAAATATCATTGTATTGTATGCTATATTTTTCCTGTGAAGGGGTTTTTGTAAAACTGGTGTGATAGTGTTAGTGATTTTTGTACGTACAACTATTACACACATTGATGCGTTGTTTATTAAATAGTTATGTCAATATCTGTCCTCATATACCTTTTGTCAATTATGGCCTTTTCTGGTATTTTGGATTGTATTTGTTGTTTATTAACATTTTTCCTTAGTATTTACTTTTGCACTTTGAGAATCATTCAGTGTTCCTCGCATGGGCATTTTCTTGCATTGATAACCGTGTCAGGTTCACAAAGAATACACAGTGATCGCTTCTAATTCAGGAAATTATCCAGAACGGTTTACACGCTGGTTAGGGAGTAAACAGCATGAATCCTAGTAGCGTATAACAGGGTTCAGTGCAATGGTTGTAGTTGCTTTACTAATCGTTGCAGCGCAGTATGATGTGGCCCTCGGAGTGCC
Organism: bacterium; assembly: GCA_963669175.1. Lineage (GTDB taxonomy): Bacteria > Electryoneota > Electryoneia > Electryoneales > Electryoneaceae. The sequence continues at coordinate 748,902 of OY769902.1, read as the reverse complement.
AATCAGGCAAGAATAGGTATATTCTTTCTGAGTACAATCAGCCTCGAAGTCACTGATAATAGAAACTGTATCAGGTTGATGATCCAAATGAAACGACAGCAGATTTTCTTCAGTGCGTTCAATGTTTTCTATCATAATTGACAAAGCTTCCTGGAGTGATCTCGTGATAAAGCGATCCTTGATCTGTACAGATACAAAACGTCCAAGGTGAAGCAATAGCAGGAGAGTATCAGGGGAAATAGTATTAAATCCATAGTCGCTTTCCTGTGCCACGCAGGCTACCGTATCTGGTATTTCAGTAGTATAATCGTGCGGTAAAAGTTTATACTCACAACTTGATACCCCACTTGTATGAGTGAGAGAATCAAGGTATTCGAGCTCTTGTTTTGTCAATCGCGCATCCACCAGGAGAAAGCGTTTTGCGGTTTGATGACGACTGCGTAAATCATGACAATCATCCCCGGCTGTTCCCCAGACAACGCGTCCGGTGTTTAAAGCGTGACGCCAATGGTCAAGCGATTCACAGGATTTGTTGAAGATTTCAAGAGCATCGTAATCCTGTTTTTTGACATCATCAAACGTCCAGGCGTTGTGATGATTCGGGTGAGCAAGGACGAGAAAACGAGAATGGTTGCGCAAGGTTTGCAGAGTTTTTTGCTTCTGTTCAAAGCCGCTTCCGAGGGGGTAGGCGTCGCTGAAAGTCCGTTCAGCGCCCAATGCTAAAACATGGTGATGATGCGGGCCCCAGCCGTGTTCGTATGTGGGGGGGCCGGCGACCGGATGAACAGCTTGGGTAATACGATTATGTTCAGTAATGATAACACTTCCAGCTCCACAAGCCTGGTAATAATCCAGCATTTCTTTTACGGTAAACTTGCCTTCCCATCGGTTTGAGTGCATGTGCATACAGACCGGCACCCATACAGGTTTTCCGGGTAAATAGGGGCTGTATACACGTTTACCGTGTGGGTCACTGCGCAAAGGATGCACATCAAATCGAGGAGTTTTGGAGTCTGAAGAAATCGGTTCAGGTGCCTTACGAAAGATAAAATTCAGCGAAGAACTGGCAGCGAGAGCGATTTCTTCAAGATATCCACGCAAAGGGGTCAATCTTTCACGTGGATGAAGGGTTGAATCACGCCTGATATAGATCTCAACCAATGCAATAAAAGCCGTAAATAAAAATACGCTACAAGGGGCCAAGTCGTGAATTATAGAGATGTCTATGGTAACCCGGACCATACTGGCAATCAGGGGGAGAAAAAGTAGGGTTCCGAGTGAAATAAAATACCATTGATGCTTCCAGGAGCGCATTCGTTTGTAGTAGGTCCGGATTAAGAGGAAAAGAAGCAGGGTGCTTATGATTATCCAAAGCGTATGTGCGTAAGCCCCGAGACCATGATAAGGAATGCCGTCGAAGGTGGAATTATACCAACGTCCACTGATCCTGTGCATGGAGACAGGAATGGCAATACAAAGGAAAAAGATTGGGATGAATGTCAGATGAAAGAACCAGAAACCACGGACAAGAAGGAGGTATGCAATAAGGAACATCAAGGGGAGTAGGAATGGTATCAGGCTTTCCAGTCGATAGTAGCTCAAGTTGGACGATCGCAATTCAAACAAGGTGGGGAAGACATTCCAGAATACAAACAACAAGGCTAAGAACCAGTATCGTGGAAGTGACAACCAACCTGCAACGGTGGCAAGAATTGCCAGAAGTGTTGCCCCAATCATTATGTAATAGAAGAAATACGTATCAGTTAATACGACACCGATCACAAGCGCAACCAACCAGACAGCCATCAGCAGGTAAGCGTACAGGGATATCTGCGGCGGTCCTTCATCCACAAGCAATACGGGTAGAGGTTGCTCTTCGTTCATTCGATTCCCAGTGTTTTGATAAATGGCGCAAGCTTGTTAAAAACGTCCGGAACGGATAAGCTATTCACATCCTGGCCCTCTTCCGCGAACACGCAATCATGTTGTACAGAAGCGGGGGAGAAACGGATGTAGTTTTCACGGTCGCCGTTGTAAAGAACGAACACCGGCACCTGTCGCGCAGCGGAAGCGTGGACAGTTCCCGTATCCGGGCTGACCAGCAGGCTACAACGTGCAACAAACGCCACCGCCTCAAGGAATGAGCCTGTCTTTATGGTTTCCACATAGTCAAATGATTCCGCCAGTTGTTGGCATTCTTCCGCTTGTGGGCCGACGCCGAGTGTCAGAAAACGCAATTTTGGATACAGATCATGAAGTTGCACAATCAGTTGTGACCAGCGTTCCAGAGGCCAGAGGCGGGTCGATGCGCCTGCGGAAAGATTCAACGCCACCCACGGACCGGGATGATCTTCGAACCAGACTGTCGCCTTGGTTTCGCCGACAGGGTCTTCCCCGATATGCAGACGTCGGCTGATGGTCGCCGGATCTGCGCCGAACGGTTTCAACAGGCGCGCATAGGCTGTGGTCCGGTGTTCACGTTCCCCGCGATGCGCCACCGCATGGGTGAGGAAAGAATTGTGATGGGGGTGACTCAAGCCGACACGATAACGTGCGCGAGACAGCAGAACCAGCATGGTTTCTGTAAACGCCGGATGGCCCTTCGGCAGCACGACAATATCCGGATGATAACGAAACACTTCATGTATTGAGTGAAACCAGCGAGGCAACTTGTTATATAGAATAACCTTGTCAACATTGGGATCTGCTTGGGCCAGGTCGTGACTTGGACGTGTGATGACGACGGCCAGTTCAGATGAGGGGCGCAGCTTTCGCAATCCCGAAATCAGCGGTGAAAGCACGATATAATCACCACGCAGAACAGGTGTCAAAACCAGGATTCGGTTCGGTTTTTCCGGAAGCGGTGTACCGGAAACATGTTTGGTTGAGGACAATGCGCCGATCAGGCGAAAGACAAATGTACGCCACCAGGCGCGTGTAAGCAGTGGAAATGAAGCCATGATCTATTCCGGTTCATGTTACGTACGATCACGACGGACTCGAATCGTTCTCCTGCAGGATCGTTCTACGCCACTGATCATGTCGGAAAAGGAAAAATGGTCACGAATCTGTTTAAAACCCGCAGAGGCCATTTCGTCCAGGAGATCCTGATGGTTTTCCAGCGACGCAAGCAGCTCAGTTATCTTTTCCGGTGATCCAACCGGGAACAACCAGCCGGCTTTGCCCTCATCCAGAAGATAAGGTACATCGCCAACTGGTGTAGCTGCTACCGGAATCTTGCGCACCATCGCTTCCATCAGCGTATTCGGCATTCCTTCGTCGTCGGACGGCAGGATTACCAGGTCAGCGGCCATCAGTTTATCCGCAGCATCGTCGTGATAGCCCAGGAATACGACCCTGTTCGATGTAACGAGGTTTGCGGCCTGTTGTTTCAGGGACTCGGCTTCCGGGCCGTCACCCATTACGGCAAGCCGTACAGATGACGTTTCCGGCATTAGTTTCATCGCTGTTATCAGATCATCCACATGCTTGGTCGTGGTAAGCCGTCCTGCGAACATGACAATAAAGGCATCTTGGGCGAGATTCAAGTTCGACCGTACCTGTTGCTTATCCCGGATGGTTTCCGGTGGGTCGATCCCATTGGGAACCACATCAATTGTGTTGGGATCAATCCATGGAATATCGGCATACTGATCACGGATGCGTTGGGAGTTGGTGATGATCCGATTGGTCAGTGCATAGGTCAAACGATGTCGCCAGGTATCCTTTAATATGGGGAACCCGTTACGATGTAATACGGGAATACCAAGAAATAATGCCGCTACAGCGCCGTTACGAACATCTTTGTTATGGGAGACAATCAAAACATCCGGGCGAAAGTACAGGAAGATTCGAAGCAGGTATAAGATCGTGATCGGGTTATAATCCGGACCAGCAGGGACACTCATGTATTGCAAACCAGCTTGGTTGACACGATTCTGGTAGGTTGAACCGGAACGTCCCAGCAGCAGCACCTGATGCCCATGTTCCGACAAGCCGCCTGCTGTAAGAATAGTCCAGTGTTCGCCGCCGCCAAAGTCGCGGGCGAAATTCAGGAAAGCGATTTTCATTTCCGACCTTCACTGGCGGTCAGATCCAGTAAAGCCTCGTATTCATCGGTCATTCTTTCCCAGGAAAAGCGTTCTTTCACTACTTCGAAACCGGCTTTACCGATTCGTTCACGCAACTCCCTGTCTTTTACCAGGATGCGCAAACGATTGACAAAATCGTCAAAGTCATCAATCTCGCAAAGGGAAATGTTTTCTCCGTCAGTGAAAGTCTCTGCATTCCCTCCACATTTCATGGCCAGCACGGGCACTTCAGCGCCCATAGCCTCAAGAAGCGTGTTGGAGATGCCTTCATTTTCGGAAGGCATGGCCACAATGTCGGCAGCAGACAGCCAAAGGTGTGAATCGCGCCGTTCACCCGGAAGCTGCACATGATGCTGAATTTTATAATCGAAGATCAGGTTCTGTAGATCGCGTCCTTCAGACCCACGTCCAATAATACGGACGTTAATATTATAGCCTTCGGCAACCAGGATAGACGTGGCTTTAATTAGCCATTCCCAGCGTTTTTCCACCGCAAGCCGTCCCGCACCGATAATCAGGGTTGAATCCGGGGGCACTCCGATCAATTGACGGGTAAAGCCGAGGTTCTCTTCGCTGATATGGCCACGGATATCCGCACCGTTATAGATAATGTGAACCTTATCCGGGTCTATCCAGGGGGATTTAACCAGGCTGTCTTTAATTGCCTGGGCGTTAACCATGATGCGTTGCGGCAGTTTTCCGTACCGCATTTTATCCATGATGTAGGAGTCTCGCAGGCGACGGACAACGCCAAGCCGTAATACGACCGGTACCCCCGCCAGTTTTGCCGCCAGACCGCCCAGCCAGTAGTCACGCACCCGGGTTACTACAACAACGTCCGCGTTCCGTTTGATCAGCCTCACCATGCGTCGAAGGGAAAAAATATCTGCTTCGTTTCGCATGGGTACACGCAGATAGGGGACATTCACTGTTACACGGCCGGAGAACAGGATTGGGCGACGGACCAGCATCAGAACACGACGATTCCGCTTGTACAACTCTTCGGACGACCGCAGGGTCCATTTTTCGGTCCCCGCCCACCCGTCGCTCGAACAGATGACAACTACACGTGCTCTATCATCCAGCATGTCCACCCCTCATATACAATCCCGTGATACCAGAGGATACCGTTTTAAGCGCCCTCAGGCAACAGACTGGGTCATCGCAAGGTTCCTGTAGGGCTCACATGTTTGAATTAATTCTCTATGTGGCCCGTCCCCGATCAAACGTCCATCCTTTAAAACCAGAATTCGCTCAAAATGTTCAACCGTATTGATACGGTGGGTTACTGAAATAACAGTTCGTCCGGCAGTCAACCGTTCCAGGGCCGCTTCCACTTGTGCCGCAGCTTCCGGGTCCAGTGCGCTGGAGGCTTCGTCAAGCAAGATAATGTCTGGTTTGCGTAAAAACGCCCTGGCGATGCTGATCCGTTGACGCTGACCACCAGACAATAAAGAACCCTGCTCGCCAACGATTGTGTCGTATCCTTCAGGAAGTTTACTGATAAATTCATCAGCAAACGCTGCTTTGGCTGCCTCGATTACAGCTTCACGTGAGGCTGAAGGATTGCCGTAAGCGATGTTGGCAAAAATGGTGTCATGGAACAGGATAACCTGCTGCGTTACAATACCGAACAGGTTTCTGTAACCGGCAAGGTCTAACTCACGAATGTCAGTACCATCAAGGAGTATCTCACCATCCGTTACATCATAAAAACGCGGCAACAGGTTCAAGAGAGTAGACTTACCGCTTCCACTCGAACCAACAATCGCCAGCCGTTCACCCAGGTGAATGGTAAAAGCAACGGATTCAATGACCGAGGGTAAATCTTCCTGGTAACGGAAAGAGACATTCCGTACTTCGAAACGCTCTTGAAACTGTTTGGGTATCGCAGCGTTGTCCGGTTGACTAAGACGAACCGGCTCATCCAGCACACGAAAGACACGACCGCCGGATGCTTCCGCATGGCGAATGTTGGCAAACAGGTTCCCAAGACTCATGATCGGATTCAACAAGGCGAAAAGCAGGACCAGGAAACGGATAAAGTCCTCCGAATTCATGGATCGCTGAACCAGAACCATATCGCCACCAACAAAAAGCAAGCCGCTTATAATCAGCACCCCTACAATTTCATTCAGGGGAATAACAAGACGCTTTAATTGCTCACGTCCAAAGGCGTACTGGTAATGACTTTGGGTCAACTTCTGAAAACGTCTGTTTTCAAAGGTTTCGCCGGCAAACGCTTTCACTACCCGAATTCCGCCCAGGCTTTCCTGAAGATGGGTTGTGACAGAAGAAATCGCCTCCTGCACATGGACCGCATAGCGCTTGATTGATCGTCCCAGCATCAGCACTGTCCACCCCACAGCAGGCACTACCAGCAATGCGGCAAGTGTCAGTTTGGGGCTAACCACCAACAGGAGGATAAAGAGCAGCAACGCATTGAAAGGGTCGCGGATACTCTTGGTAAAACTCTTGTTCAGCGCCTGGTTTAAGTCTTCTACATCATTTAATACGTTGGAAATCAAATCGCCGCGACGCTTGCGCTGAAAGAAGGCCAGGTCCAGGTGAAGCAGTTTGTCAAACAAATCGTCACGCAGATCCTTTATCACTTTCTGTTCAACGAAGCTGAAAAAATACAGTTGCAGGTAGCTGAACAGGTTTTTCAATACGAAAGCGATCACAATGGCCAGGGCCGCACGGAAAAGGGTTTCCTGCTGCGATGTGCCAGTCAATAGATGATGAGTCTGAAATTTCAACCAGGCGTTGGGATCGGTAATAGATGGGGGAGACGCAGCAGCAACCAGCTCACCGGAAAACAAGGCTTGAAGGAACGATGCGCCCAACCAGTATGCCGACGCGGAAAACACCACAAACAGCGCGGTACACAACAACACCAGCGCGATGTGCATCCAGTAAGGCTTTACGTAGTGGGCGAATCGGCGAAAAACATCCATAACATGCTGGCTTTCTTTGTTTCCCGGAAAATAGAGCTTCTCATGCAAACTGGCAACAGGCAAAATACCATTCCAGGTCAACCCTTTCGAGGAAGGAACTCGCTGATTGAATGTACAGGATGACAAGGATATAAAGGATGTCAAGGATGAAAGCAAGGCTTAACTACTGAAATAAATAACGATTTAACAAACGTGATTCATCCCTGATCAAGCAATCCTGTCTATCCTTGATATCCTTTCCATCCTGTAAATTCAATAAAAAAGACGCGACCAACGCCGCGCCTTGAATTTACAGATAGAAATAAAACCGGAAAATCACGTCACTTCAAACGAATGCAACCCGCCGAAGAAGTAGTTTCCAAAGAAGCTGATGAAAACCATGACCATTCCGAAGACAACCAGCGCCGCCGCGCGGTCGCCTTTCCACTGGCGTTGATAGCGGGCATGCAGGAAGCCGGTATAGAACAGCCAGATGATAAGCGCTCCGACCTCTTTTGGATCCCAGCTCCACCAGGTACCCCAGGCCTGCTCCGCCCAGATCGCCCCGGCGAACAACGCGCCGACTGTATACAGGGGATAACCGATAGCAACCGCTTTGTAGGATATGTCTTCTGCGATATCACGTCCCACGCCGATCTTTCCGATACCGCCACCCAGTTGCAGCAGTAGCCAGTTGATGATCGGGGTTAGAATCCACGAGATGACCAGTGTCGGCCCGAAGAACTCGAAGATCTTGAAGTAAGAGCGTGGGGTAACACGGATAAATCCGCTCTGGATAGCAAATCCGCTGACAACAGCCGCTAGAAGCAGGGCGATGGTCAATACTGCAAAGAATCGTGCGGCCAGTCCCTTGTCTTCCTCGGCGCGAGTACGTCCGTTTACAATCGGCCAGGCTATACCACCGACAATCATGCCGATGCCGAGCCCGATAGCCAAACGTCCCCAGAACAACGCACTGGCGCCGGTTCCTACGGCAAAAGCTGTCACACCACTGCCCGACATCATCCGTCCCTGGGCCATTTCAACCGTGGGAGGCAAGATCCCGGTAAATTTCAGCAGAGCAGCCACCACCAAGGGCACTGCGATCCAGAATATACCGAAGTTCATCCATTGCCGGTTCATTGCTTTGCGTTCGTTTGCACTGTCACCAACCGGACGGCTCAACAGGTAAAAACTCGATCCGGCAAAAGAGATCAGGAAGGCTCCCGAACCCAACGCAGCCATGGACACATGAATCGCCAGCCAGGTAGACTGAAGCGCAGGCATGAGCTGCTGGTTCACATCGGAAGGCAGCAGGGAGGCCACGACCATCAGCATCACGGCAATCGGGGAAACGAAAACACCAATACGGTGGTTCTTCTGTTTAAACGTGAAGTATACCAGCCCGGCAGCCACCATCCAGGCCATCATCCCCATGTATTCATACATATTGGCCAGGGGAACACTGCCCTTCATTTCCCAGCGAATCCCGAACGCGATGGTGTGCGGGATCAGGCCAACCCCGGCCAGGATTGTACCCAACTTCCCCATCAAGTCCTTTTTCAGGGAAATGTGCAGGATATACGAGGCAAAGGAGGCCAGGTACAGGTAGAATGAAACGGAATACAACAGTGCATCGGGTCTGTCCATTACTTTGCCTCCTCACCGGATGGCCATGTCAACCCTTTGTATTCCATCAGGGTGAAAGCAAGCTGCTCGCCAACATCTTCACCCTTATGGCTGCTCATGCGGAAGAAAGGCATTTGCTTGAATGCCCAACCGTAATACAGGACTGTGCCGTTTTTCAACACTTCCACTTTTACTGCCGGGTTGTTCTCGTGTTTTGAAAGGTTGATGGCGCCCTGGTCCCAGTTCCAATGAGTGTAGAATTCTGTTGCACGAAGGGACAGATCGGAACCTTGCAATCTGATCGTCTTTCCCGGAGTCAATGTGACACCTTCCACGATTAGTTCCGGCGCGACCTGCACATCAATGGTCACCTCGTCCACCTCGGGAAGCTCGGTTGACATGAACTGCCCATGCCCGGGCGGCATGGCGCCAGAACTGCTTGGGGCGGCGGTTTGTTCGGGGGCCTTCGGTTTCTGCCCGAGGAACCAGATTCCTCCAACCGCGACGACCAGGATCAGGATGAAAATGCCGGCCTTCTTATTCATCTATATTCTCCAGGTTATGTTTTATCCGTTTGCACTGTCCCGCCGATCTGTTCGATGATACTCTCGAACTCTCCAACCGGGAGTTTTCTTCCCTGGGGCGAACGCGCCGCCAGGTACAGCCGCCAGTTCTTACCGTTTCTTTCCAATCGTCCGGCTATTTGCATCGGCATGAAATACATCCCGGCAAACAAGCCCAGCGATACGACCAGGATTCCGGCCCAGACAAAGGGGGCGCCACGATCCTTGCGAATACTCAGGATGGTCATCCAGCGGCCCTGATCATCCTGCCTGCGGTCATCAAAACTGGACTGGTAAAAACGATATCCCTTATACCGAAGCGGGGCATTTACTTCCACACGTTCGGTCTTGATTTCCTGTCCGTTTTCGATCACGGTCAGCGTGGCGATATAATCGGAGATGTTCCCCTGGTCCAGACGTCCGCCACCTTGTGAACGCATGTCAAAATGGTTGTGAATGCGTTCCGCCGGAACTTCTGTCAGGAAATCACGACTAGGTGACATGATTTCCACGTCGAAAGTGTTGTTGTCATGTTTTTCAACAATTCGGCCAATCATGTTCTGATCAACCTGTACCCACTGATGAACACCAAGCGGGTAATATTCGATCTGGAAATCATCGACACGGACGTTGAATCCCCAACGGCTTTCATCCTGGGCCAGCATATCGCCGGGCATTCCAGCGGCACGGTCGCGCAATTCACCACGGGCGATCATCGCTCCGCCAATCACCAGCAGGATAAATCCCACATGCACCAGCCAGGGACCGCTGTTGGCCCACGCAAATCGATTTCCGGCCAGCAGTATGGTGTCTTCTCCGTCATCACGTGTCTGTACACGATAATGTTTCTTTCCAATTGCCTGTTTCGCCCGTTCCAGCAGGCCGCTATCGCCAACAATGACAACGTGCGGGTCCAGGGTAGAATAGCGTTCCGCCTCTTCGATAAAACGTGGTCTGGTCATCCTGCGCCAGACAATTGGCGTCCGTTCGATGACACAGACCAGCAGGGACAGGGTCAATATTCCCAGCATCCCGGTGTACCACCATGAACGGTAGGGGTTATACATCTGGAAGACGAGGAGCAGATCGGCACGAAGTCCCCCGTAACTGTGTTCATAGACCTGCGCAGCGGTTTCCACTGTGCCGTCGGTCGGTACAATGAATTCGTTGGCAAAAAGGTTGAACACCGATGCAACAGCCAGGATCAGCAGGATGATAATGGCTGTCTTCATTGATTTAAGGGTATTCCACACCCAATCGAACACGCTTGCTCCGTTGTTGCCTGTATTCTTTGATGCAGCAGAGTCTGTCATGATGTTGTCGCCGTAGAGTTTTTCGTCTCAATCCAGCTAAGGTACACAAATTAGTCAACATGAACCAGAAGAAGAACGTGCTGAACTATTCTTGCAGGAATCAACAGGTCTCTCGCCGGGGCAATAAAGTACACCGCCGGGGGTGGGAATTGTTTCTTCCAATGGCAAAAGTCATGGCACGGGAGGCATGTCTCTCTTTGAGTTTGACAAGTTGGAAAGTTCTAAAGTTTGAAAGTTGAAAAAGTTGGATAGCTGTAAATATAAAAAGCTCGGAATTGTTCTGAAAAACCTACAACATATGTCATCCCCGGCTTGACCGGGGATCTCGAAGTCCTTGTTGTTTATTCGTGTTCGATATACATAAAAACCACCCGGGTGGCCCGACTCACACGTGATGTATCTTGAAGAGGCCCCCGTAGTTTGGACATGTATTTATCAGTTTTAAGTGATGGTTCCTGTTTGGGTCATGCTGCTTCTGTTCGTTGTGTTTGCCAGTATACTTGATCTGGTGTTTGACTGTTCAGCGCCTGGTGAGGTCGCTTTTCGTTGTAGAATGTAAAATACTCTCCAATACCCTTTTCTGCCTCACGCAAGGTCTCGTAACATTTCAGATACACATCCTCATGTTTCAGGGATCGCCACAGACGCTCGATGAACCGATTGTCTACCCAGCGGCCTTTGCCGTCCATGCTGATCTTAATCCCTTCATCCTGCAACCGTGACGTAAACGCCACGCTGGTAAACTGTGCGCCCTGATCAGTATTGAAAATTTCCGGTGCGCCATATTTCGCCAACGCTTCGTTCAACGCGTCCACGCAAAACAGGTGATCCATCGTGTTGCTCAGCCGCCAGGACAGCACTTTACGGCTGTGCCAATCCATGATCGCCACCAAATATCCGAAGCCTCGTGCAAGCGGAATGTACGTGATATCAGTACACCAAACCTGATTGGGACGGTCAATCGTCAACCCACGCAACAGGTAGGGAAAGATCGTATGTCCCGGTGCGGGGTGACTGGTGCGTTTCTTCTTCGGATACACCGTATAGATCCCCAGGATACGCATCAGACGACGCACCTTCTTCCGACAGATCTTGTAACCTTCGCCACGCAACAGGTCACGCAACATCCGTGACCCCGCGAAAGGATAAACCAAGTGCAACTCATCCAACCGGCGCAACAGCGTCAAATCTCGCTCCTTCAACGGTTTCGGCCTGTAATACGCCGTTGATCGAGGAACAGACAGCAAGGCACACTGCTTCGTGACCGGGAGTGTCTCGGTGGGCGTGATCATCGTTTTACGCTCGGCCTTGCCCCAGGTCCGAGCACACGTGATAAAAAATCACGTTCCATCGTCAACTGACCGATCTTGGCATGCAGCTCCTTGATCTCTGCGGCGGTATCATCCTGATGCACACCACGCTTGCCAGCGAAAAGACCTTCCGCCTGCTCAAGCAACTGCTTCTTCCATTGTACGATCTGGTTGGGGTGAACATCGAACTGCGAGGCCAGTTCCGAAATCGTCTTGTCACCCTTGACGGCGGCAAGCGCTACCGATGCCTTGAACTGCGCGGTTAACTTTCTGCGGGATCGCTTCATCTTCCGCTCCTTCCGAAGAACCTACGGTCCTTCAATGTAGGGCGGAACCATCAACTAAACTACTGTCCAGTTTTTGGGCCCCTCTTCATCTGACACTATCGTTTCAAGTTGGATACTGTGCTGAAGTGACAATCTATCACGCGACTAAAAGTGAGTCGGGATTGTGAAAGGAAAAATTGGACTGTGGCAAGCTCACATTTCACTTCAACAACATGATATTACATACGTTGGGTGGCCCGATCCGCAAGTGATATAGCTTCCTCTTGGACAGGTTCAGGAATACTCTGATGAAGCAATGCCACGTGACGCAACATTGAGCGCATCGGGACAAGGTGACCAATCCCTGAACCCCCGCTCGGGACTATGCCAACAAAAAATCCCGCTCCGGAGAGCGGGATAGAATCATCGCATCTGTGGCCTGAATAGCCAGGCGTAGCCTTTCAGAAAATCAGTCGGCCAGGATCTGCATCAGGTCAGAATTGGAGCCGAAGACTTCCTGGATGGCGGATTCGTACCAGTTCAGATAGGCTTTAAACTCTTTGATCTCGAGTTTGTCGACAAAGGTCATATAGCCTTCGAACACGATATCCTTGTCTTCGTCGAGACTCCAGATACCGACATTGTAGGTGCCATTCAGTGTCATGATGTGCTGCACCAGTTCACTGTAATGGTTCGCTGAATAATCTTTGTCCACGATAAAATAGAAGCGGACAACGACACGGTCCAAGCCGCCATCGGTCAATTTGGGCATAAGGATCAGGGTAAGAATCGAGCCCTCAACCTTAAACCAGGTTTCGCCTTCATCCGCGACTGTGTAACCGTTCTCCTTGACCCAGTCGATCATTGACTTGGTGGCTTCCACATCATCATCTGTCGTCAGTGTAATGGTTTCAGCAGCCATCAGGCCAGCGGGTAACATTGCCAGAAGAAACGCGAAGACAAGAATCAAACGAGTAGCATACCTCATGTCCACTCCCTTCGTAACGGGTAAACCGTACCGAAAAAGCACGGTTGTATTATGTTTCGAGAATGTTTGACCGGGATAAGATTTTACAATGTGTGGATCATCACGCCACCACCGAGTGCGCAATCTCACACACCCCGAAATATTCCCCGTCCCAATTTCGGTTGTAAAACATTCCAATGTAATACAAGCAAAAGAGCATGTCGAGCAGATCGAGCATGGTTTTCCAAATCACGGTTCATTTTCAAAATTCAAATACAGTTATCGTGAATTCCTATTTCCATGCCGCTTTGTTTTATTTATACTATAGCTTGCCGAAAACGTGAATCCCTTAATCTTACGAGCTGCTACTTTGCAGAACCAGAGCACACTGCTGAAGGACTTCCGAGATGGCAACCGACGTGCATTGGCGCGGTTGCTGACCTATGTGGAAAACCGTGACCCCGCAATGCCCCAGGTGTTGGACGAGTTGTTTTCGTTGACCGGCAATGCCTGGCGGATTGGTTTGACCGGTCCTCCCGGAGCGGGTAAGAGCACCATTGTAAACAAGCTGGTCATGGCATATCGGCAGCAGGAGAAGGAGGTCGGAGTTGTAGCGTTTGACCCGACCAGTCCCTTTACCGGTGGGGCTCTGCTTGGAGACAGGGTTCGCATGGAGAAGCTGTTCCTTGATCCCGGTGTGTTCATCCGTTCCATGGCGACACGTGGGCACCTTGGCGGCCTGGCGGTTGGTGTGGACGAGGCCGGTGACCTGATGGACGCGTTCGGAAAAGACCGGGTATTATTTGAGACGGTCGGAGTAGGGCAGTCCGAGCTGGAGGTGGCCCATTCGGCAGATACGACCATCGTTGTACTCGTGCCGCAATCGGGCGATTCTATCCAGGCAATGAAAGCCGGTTTGATGGAAATAGCAGATATTTTTATCTTAAACAAATGCGATCGTGATGGCGCTGACCGGGCATATCGTGAATTGAAAAGTATCCTGGAAATGAAGCATCCGGAAGATGGTTGGGCGCCGCCGGTGATCCAGACGATTGCCGAGCAGGGAGACGGGATCGACGAAGTTATCGTCACAATCAAAGAACATCAGGATCACCTGAAGGAATCTGGTGTATTGGATAAGCGTCGCGCCAATCGGTTTGCAGAAAAAACACAACGTCTCGTCGAAGATACCGTTGCACAAAAATTCTGGACCAGGGAACGCAGGAGTAAGTTGATCGAGCGAGTTGAACTGGCGGCAAGTCCTTATGGACTGGCGGAAACCCTCGTACAGGAGTTCTACCGGGAGATCAGGCATGATAAAGAATAACCACGGTCCCGCGTGGGAAGGATGGGCACAGGCTCCACAGGATCGTAAACGCTGGGAAAAAGAGACCTATACTCCCAAAAGCCGTTTTCGCAAAGACGGCGTCAAATTTACCACTGTATCAGCCGCAGAAGTCCCTCACATTGTTGGTCCGGAATACTTCACTGAAAACGACTGGGATCCCCGTGCAAAACTGGGATGGCCCGGCGAATATCCGTACACTCGTGGCATTCGACCCACGATGTACCGTGGCCGGCTCTGGACCATGCGCCAGTTCGCCGGATTCGGCACCCCCGAAGAAACCAACGCTCGGTACAAATACCTGCTCGAACGTGGACAGACAGGCCTTTCTGTCGCGTTCGACCTGCCAACCCTGATGGGACATGATTCCGATGACCCGTTAAGCCTGGGCGAGGTTGGGAAATGTGGTGTCGCCATCAGCAGCCGTCAGGACATGGACACCCTGTTTGATGGTATCCCCATGGACGAAATCACCACATCCATGACCATCAACGGCCCCGCAGCGATTATCTGGGCGTTTTTTATCGCTACTGCGGAACGAAAAGGTATTGACCGTTCCAAGCTGGGCGGCACCCTGCAAAATGACATCCTGAAAGAGTTTATCGCTCAGAAGGAATTCATTTTCCCGCCTGAACCCAGTATTAAGCTGGTTGTCGACACGATTGAATTTGCCACCAACGAGATGCCCTACTGGAACAGCGTTTCCATCAGTGGCTACCATATCCGTGAAGCCGGATCTACTGCGGCGCAGGAGTTGGCGTTCACGCTAATGGATGGTTTCGCCTACACCGAAGAGACGATGAAACGTGGCCTGGATGTAGACAGTTTTGCTCCGCGCCTGTCCCACTTCTTCAACAGCCATGTGGACTTCTTTGAAGAGATCGGCAAATTCCGCGCTGCAAGACGTATCTATTCCCGGCGCATGAAAGAACGGTACGGCGCCAAAGATGAACGTAGCTGGCTGCTTCGTTTCCACACCCAGACCGCCGGGTGCAGCCTCACAGCACAGCAGCCGGAAAACAATATTGTGCGAACGGCAGTAGAAGCGCTGGCCGGTGTGCTTGGTGGTACCCAGAGCCTTCATACGAATTCCATGGATGAAACGCTGGCCCTGCCATCCGAAAAGGCTGTTACCATCGCACTTCGTACACAGCAAATTCTTGCTTATGAATCAGGAGTGGTGAACATCATGGATCCGCTTGGCGGCAGTTATTATGTCGAGTGGATGACGGATAAGCTGGAAAAAGAAGCAGAAGACTATATCCGGCGCATCGAAGATATGGGTGGTGTGGTGGCTGGCATTGAAAATGGCTTCTTCCAGAAAGAAATTGCCAAGGCAGCCTATATTCACCAGCAGGAGCTGGACAAAAAAGAACGGATCATCGTTGGGGTAAACCGCTTTAAGGATGCAGACGAGAAGATAGATATCCCCATCCTGCATATCGGAGAAGATGTACACGACAAGCAGGTAGCAAAACTGAAAAAGCTGCGCGAAGAACGAGACAGTATCAAAGCTGAAGAATCCCTGAAAAAGCTGAAACAAGCTTGTGTAGAAGGCGCGAACGTGATGCCGCACCTCATTGACTGCGCCCATGCCGATGTGACCCTGGGTGAAATGGTCAGGGTGATGGAAGACGTTTACGGAACCTATACAGAAACGGCTTATTTTTAGTGGACTTCGTAGTAATGCCGGGGTTCACATGGTTTCCATCTTGGTGGATGGATCAAAGTTAACCGTCCACAGGGAGTGGGAGAAGCATGGACGGGCAAGCGCAGGTTAGCATACCGTTGCATCAGGCACTGGAACAGAGTGGAGCTTTTCACAGGGTGCTGTTCCACCAGTCTCGTGACCCTATCATGATCCTTGATCAGGAGGGGGTCATCAGGGATTGTAATGATGCGGCTATTGATGTTTTGGGACGCTATCGTGAACAACTGGTTGGACTGTCTCCAGATATTATTTCGCCACGAGTGCAACCGGGGGGGGGTCCTTCCAACGAAAAAAGCGCCGAGCTGATAGAAACCGCTTTCAGGGAAGGCGAACAGGAGTTTGAATGGGAGCATCTGCATACCGATGGCAGGTCTCTCTATTTTATCGTCAGCTTACACCCGATAGAGCTGAATGATACAACGTATCTCCTCTGTGTAATGCGGGATATAACCGAGCAGAAACGCACCGATATTATCAACCAGATGTTAATCAATATTGCAATCGCAACATCAACAGCAGGCGATCTAGAGGAATTACTCTCTGTCATCCATGCTGAACTCAGCCATTTGCTGGACACGAAGAACTTCTATGTCGCGTTGTACCATGAAGAAGAACGGGGATACACATTTCCCTATCTGGTTGACGAGCATGATGATACCGGTGAAGACGGGGAAGTTCTCCCCCTGGAAGGCAGCCTCACAGACTATGTAAGGCGCACCGGGAAATCCATCTGTGCAACCCCGGAAATTTTCAACAGTCTTGTTGAAGAAGGAGAAGTGGTACTCTTCGGGGCCGATTCAGAAGTCTGGTTGGGCGCTCCCTTGCGCACCCCTCATGGTGATATCGGGGTTGTTGCGCTTCAGAGTTATACCAACCCCAGGTTGTACACCGACGCAGATGTAGAAATCCTTGAATTTGTTTCAGACCATATCGCGCTTGCCATTGAACGGAAGCAAACAGAAGAAATGCTGCGTGCTTCTGAAAACCGTTACCGTACCCTGTTCCATGATTCTCCTGCCGCGGTCTGCCTGTTCGATACAGACTTGAAGCTGGTTCAGTTTAACCAGAGAATGGTTGATCTGTTTCAGAGTACACGTGAAGAGCTGCTGGATCTTCCTTTGGGAGAGCTGTCGAACAAACGGATTGTCAAGTGTTTTGAAAGTGCTTTAAAAGGAAAAAACTGTGATTATGAAGGGCCATACGCGCTACATGAAGACGAGGTAGAAATACACATCTCGGTGAATTTTGCACCCTTGACAGATGCAGAAGGCAATATAATCGGCGGTATTGCTGTTGGTCTGGATATGACCGACCGAATCAGGGCAGAGAAGGAGCTGGAAGTTCTCACCGTTTATCAGCAAGAGTTGTTCGATGGCGCCCCGGAAGCGATTGCCCTGTTGTCTAACGACGATAGCGTACTCAGCATAAACCGTTATTTTACTACACTGTTCGGGTACACACCGGAAGAAGCTGTCGGCCAGATGATCAACGACCTCATCGTACCAAGCGAGATGATGGATGAAGGACTTGAGCTGACCCATAAAGTGGCTATCGGGGATCCGATCAACGTGGAAACATGGCGCCAGACCAAGGATGGAAAAAGGGTTGAAGTGTCTATCTTGGGAAATCCTATTGTGCTTGGCGGACAACAACTTGCAGTGTATGGTATTTACCGGGACATCTCCGAGCGGAAACGTGCGGAAGAAGCTCTGAGGCGACGCGAAGAACAGCTCAGAAATGTTGTCGATTCGGTATACGCTGCGTTGTGGAGTGCGGAAATAGATAAAGAAACCAGCGTGTACCATTACACATTCTTCTCTGAAAATATTGATAGGATTACAGGATATAAACCGGAAGAATTCATTCGTGATGGCGCCAGCCTGTGGAACAACCTGCTTCACCCTAACGATATCGGCCTGGCGCGTAAATTTGATCAAAAACTGCTTGCGGGTGAAAGCGCAACCTGCACATATCGCGTTTTCCAGAAAAACGGCATTGTTCGCTGGTTATACGATGTAGCCACGCCTGCTGAACACCAGGTTGAAGGCAAAGCATGTGTCAACGGGGTCACCTTCGACATCACAGAACGCAAAGAAGCGGAAGAGCTGCTGGCTGAAGAGAAAGAACGGCTGGCGGTAACTCTAAGCTCGATCGGTGATGCGGTTATTTCCACGGATATCGAAGGACGTGTTGTTCTGATGAACAAGCATGCCTCCGAATTGACCGGCTGGGAACGTGAAGACGCGATCGGAAAATTGATCAGTGATGTTTTCAACCTGGTTGATGAAAAAACGGAGCGTCGGGCTCCAAACCCCGTTGCAGAAGTGTTGGTCCAGGGCGGCGCTATTGCTACAGAGTATGAAGGGATGTTGATAGCCCAAAACGGTGTAAAACGAATTATTTCCGACAGCGCAGCGCCTATTCGCGATAGCCGGAGCGAGATCATTGGTGTCGTGCTGGTGTTCCGCGACATTACCGAACAGCGCAAGCTTGAACAGGAAGTTCTGAAAGCTCAGAAACTTGAATCGCTGGGGCTGCTTGCTGGCGGTATTGCCCATGACTTCAACAATATTCTCGCGGCTGTGTTGGGCAATATCAGCATCGCCCAGGTGCTGGCCAAGGAAAAGAAACTGCACGAGCGTCTGGAAGTTGCGGAAAGCGCAGCGTTGCGAGCAAAAGATCTGACTCAACAACTACTGACCTTCTCTAAAGGTGGCGCACCAATAAAGAAAACCATCGCCATCGAAGAGATTATTCGTGAAACAACAGAATTTGCCCTTCGTGGTTCACGGGTGCGCAGTATTTTGAACCTCCCCGATGATCTTCAACCTGTTGAAGTGGATCCCGGACAAATAAGCCAGGTGATCAACAATATGGTAATCAATGCCATGCAGGCCATGCCGGATGGCGGGTTAATCCGATTAACCGCAGCCAATGTGGCGCTCAATGAAGACTCGATTTTACCCGTTCAGACCGGCAACTATATACGTATCGACATTTCCGACCAGGGGGTGGGCATTCCACGGGGCAACCTGGATAAAATCTTCGACCCATATTACACAACCAAACGAAGTGGCAGCGGTTTGGGGTTGGCGTCCTGCTTCTCCATTATTGCCAAGCATAATGGGCACATTACGGTGGAATCTCAAATCAACCAGGGAACAACATTTTCCATTTACCTGCCGGCATCGGGAAAGATAATTGAAGCTCAGGTAACAGAGAATGTAATCAGCCACCAGGGCCAGGGAAAAATACTGGTCATGGATGACGAGGTTGCCGTACGTGAAGTTGCCCGGGAAATGCTCGAACATATGGGGTATGCGGTAGATGAGGCGGAGAACGGTCACCAGGCTCTGGAGCTTTATCAGCAGGCCCGGGAGGAAGGCGACCCCTACAAAATGGTGATCATGGACCTCACAATTCCAGGAGGTATGGGGGGGCAGGAGACAGTGGTAAAACTCCTGGAGCTTGACCCGAAAGTAACCGCGATTGTATCCAGTGGTTATTCCACCGACCCGGTGATGGCGGATTATACCAGGTATGGATTCAAGGGGGTCGTGGCCAAACCTTATCGGGTGCGTGACCTCAGCGATGCCCTGGAATCAATCGAACAGATGAAACAAGGGTAGCATTTGTTGTAATAACTGACGTTAAGATTGTACATTGCGTGGTGATCCTCTCCGGATTGCGGAAACACAAGCGAGGCTGTCATGAACGAAAGCAGTGAACACAGGATTCGGATCATATTAGCCAAGCCAGGGTTGGACGGTCATGATCGGGGCGCAAAAGTCATGGCCGCAGCATTTCGGGATGCCGGGTTTGAGGTAATCTACACCGGATTGCGTCAAACTCCGGACATGATTGTAGAAGCTGCGCTGCAGGAAGATGCGGACGTTATAGCGCTGTCGGTTCTTTCCGGTGCGCACATGACCCAGTTCAGGCGTGTCAGGGAATTGATGAATCAAAACGGCATGGACGATGTCTTGCTGACCGGTGGCGGTATCATTCCCGATGAGGATATGGCGGAATTGGAAACTATTGGTGTAGGCAAACTGTTCGGTCCGGGTACCCCAACCAACACCCCAATTGATTATATTAAAAGCTGGTATGCGGAGAACAGGGCGGAAAAGTAAGACACAACAGCTCGTTATCATCAGCAAGTGACTGAAGGATAACGTTTTGGTTTGACCGTATTGCAGGAGAACGTGGATGTCAGGTCATTCAAAATGGGCGACGATTCGCCGGAAAAAAGAGAAAACCGATGCCGCTCGTGGGCGGGTTTTCACACGATTGATAAAAGAAATTACGGTTGCAGCACGAATGGGCGGTGGTGATCCGGATGCCAACCCGCGCCTTCGAACCGCAGTGCTTGCCGCAAAGGCAGCCAACATGCCACAGGAAAACATCACACGTGGCATCAAGAAAGGTACTGGCGAACTACCAGGTACGGTATATGAAGAGATCACGTATGAAGGGTATGGCCCCGGAGGATGCGCAATCCTGATCGATGCCATGACCGACAACAAGCTCCGTACGCTTTCCGAAGTCCGCCATGCCTTCAGCAAGTATAACGGCAACTTGGCCGATTCAAACGCGGTGGCTTACCTGTTCAGTCGTCAGGGCCAGATTACCATTGACCCGGGCGACAAGTCGGAAGATGATATCATGGAAGCCGCGCTGGAAGCCGGTGCGGAGGATATTGAACAGGAAGATGACGGCACCTTCACGGTGGTGACAGAACCTTCTACCCTCGAAGATGTCCGCAAGGCGCTGGAAGACGCCGGACTCACGATCACCGAAGCGGAATCCACCATGGTCGCAGGAACTTCGGTTCCCGTGCAGGAAAAACACGTCAAAAGCCTGGTCAACCTGATGGAATACCTGGAAGATCATGATGATATCCAGAAAGTATATTCCAACTTCGACATTGATCCGGAAATGCTGGAAGCGTTAGAGTAGACAGACATTTTTATCGTTTTTTCAGGCGGATATCCTGTTGGGTATCCGTTTTTTTTAGGGTTGTTTAATTGTAATTGTATCAAAAAAGTAGGCGTTATCGTTTCGAAAACAGGTATTCACAGCATTATATTGCTTGCAGAATGTCACCTCGATAACATACCGGGCAAGGGTTCCCGGTTACGATACAAAGTTTTCAGGAGGCAGTATGCTGACAAAGCACGGTTACGGGCGGCTCTTTTTAGCGCTGCTCATGGTGGGGGTGTTAATCATCTTCGGCGGTTGTCCGGATAATGAGAACCATTATCCCACCCCGGAACGAACCTATGGTCCCCCACTTAAAACCATTCTTTTCATGGATGAAGGTGGCCTGGTAGGCACTATTGATCCCGGTGACTCGACAGAAGCGTATTACTGGCGCACAACTGACGGCGACTACCAGTATAAAGCATCGTGGGCGCCAACATCCACTTCGGAAAGAGCACGTATTCTGGTACAACCCAACGAGGATTATTCCAGCTTGCGTGTTTATGATCAGGATGGCAGCAACAGCATTGTAGCGGACATGGTGTACCTGGGAGCATATGCCTGGTCGCCGGCAGCTTCACGCATTATTGCGGTACGATATGACGGCGCCGGACAGGAGTTGAACATCTACCAGAAAAGTGGCACAGATGTAGATTATGACTATTCCCTTACGATTCGAAACGTAGAGGAACCTTGGGAAATAGACCCCTCCGTTCAATATGACAATGTTTCCAGCCAGTTTGTTTTATTCAGCCTCATCAACACGGAAGATGCGACTCAATCCAAGATTGAAATGTGGGACGTCTTTGACCAGGAGATAGCTGCAACCTATACCACGCAGGCCATATCACCGAAAGTGAAGTATGATGATGGCACCGGAAACAGGTTGGCATATATTGATGGTGCGGACGGCGAAGAAAACGCCACAACGATTCACCTGCTCTCGTTCAGCTCTGATGGTTTCAATCTTCGAGAAACCTATGATTTCTCCGCCATCGGTACCGGTGCAGCTACTTTGAGCTGGTCAACGAAAGGCGAGATTGCCCTGTTTGTAAATGTTTATGGTGGGACACCCAAGCTGGTTGTGATCATGGATGAAGATGAAGCGCCGATGGAGGTTCCGGTTTCGCTTCCCATCGTGCTGCCGGACCCGACCATGCTGCATCTCGCAGCGCCGGCCTGGGCGCCAGTCACCATGCTGGACGAGAGGCTTGTTGCATTGACCGTGGAAGAGGAAGATGGCCTTTTGGCCGTTATGACCGTCAATGTGATAACCGGCGAGGAAAACATCCTGGTGGATAACCTGGATAGCGACCATCCCTTTATACCGGACTGGCGGTTGCTGGAAAACTAGATTCTAAGCGATTTTATTGCTGATGTAAAACCGGGACTGGCCCTTTGTGGTCTGTCCCGGTTTTCATTCTTGTTTTTCTACGATAAACCGGATTACACCACTTTGTAATGGCGCTTTATCCCGAGGTCGTGTGGCCCGGTGTGCTTGCACCCGGGCTGTTGTGTTTCTTACCGGAGCAAAGTACTTCGTTATTCTATAATCATTCTTGAATGTGAGTTGGGATGGAACACATAGACGACATTCCCGCGAAGTGAACTACCCGGGTGTAAGCACACCGGACCACACAAACAAATGCCGCAATTTCAATATGTTGCAATGTTATATTTTTGCCTGAACAAGCGCTTCAGACCTTTACCCCTTCGCGCTTCAGCGGCATGGTCATACAGCGAGCCCCGCCGCGCCCACGTACCAGTTCTCCGCCGATAAACGGAATCACTTCTACCATCGCCGATTCCAGCGCTTTCCGGGTAACCTCGTTACGGCTGTAACTGACAATCGTGCCGGGTTTGAGGGCGAAGGTATTGGCGGCATCGTTCCACTGTTCACGCAATGCCGCCTGCACCTGTTCTTCCGGGGTGGCGTATCGTAATGCCATACCACCTACAGGGATGGTGATTTCAGGAACGATTACATCCAGGTTGGCCAGTCCAGCCAGCACGTTGGTATAGGTTTCACGTTTTCCGTTCTTGAAAATCGCTTCCATGTAACATCCACGAGCCAATGATTCCGGGTCCGGCCCGGTATACTCGAATCCAAGGCGAAGGCACTGGCGACGGACATTGTGGGCGACTTCGGCATATAGGTCGGGACGATCCCAGAAATGCGGCAGGGTGATGATCTGCTGACGATCCACAAAGGTCAACAGGGTATCCAGGTGCATGAAATCATGTCGATGCGGGATGTAAATCTTGATCAGACGTTCAATCCCTGTATGTTCAAACAGGTGTTTGGCGAGATGTTCCGCTCCGGCATCATTGGAACGCTCGCTCATGCCTACCAGCACCGTTTTTTCATCGGCAACCAGTACATCGCCACCTTCCAGGGTGGCGTCGGGATCATTGAGGATGCCATCGTAAATACGCAACCCTTCAAACCGTGGATGACGCTTGAAGACCGCGCGAGTCAGTTTGGCTTCACGTTGACGTATGGAAAAACGTGGGTGCGAGATCACCATACATTCATCGATCAGGATGGCCGGATCACGCATGAAATACAGGTTCAACAACGGTTCCAGCATCGTAGGCGTATCAAACCGGTAGGAGGCCGGATACCCGATCAGAAGGTGTGTTGGTTGAATTTTAGCCGGGTCAAGGCCACCGAGCGCTTCCTCCCCGATCACATCCAGCACAACCTCTTCGTGGCGTTTCGGATCCGCGCAGACATCCTTCAGCAGGTCCGCGAAGTGTAAGACCTCAATACCCTGGGTTTTCAGGATGCTGACAAAATTCTTGTGCTCTTCACGCGCAACATCAATATCGAGGATGTCGTCGAACAACATGGCTTCACGGTTCCAGGGCAGCATCCGGTTATGTTCCCATCCCGGTTGATGCACCATAACCGTGTGAAGCCGTCCGACCTCGGAAAAAACACCCCATTTATCCATTGTCTGCCTCTCGCTGGTTCATGGCGAATATAGGTGGACATACCCAGACAGGGAAATCAAAAATAAAATTCATTTCAAGTAGGGAGTTATGAAGTTTGGAAAGTTGTAAAGTTTGAAAGTTGAAAAATTCTTCCGAATAGAAGTCTGCCAAAACGCGGGGAAACCACCTGGTCCGAATTGCGATAGCCTCTCCGAGTCATAGTGAACCTTTTTATAACAAAAGGACTGTTCTAGTGGACCGGATCACATGAATCGAGGAGTTCTGCTTGTCACGGGCGAGTTGGGTGCAAGGCGTTTTCATGCAGGTGTAGCGGGCTTGTGCGCCGAGGCGTATTACTGTATATGAAATCAATGCAGCAGACAGCCGCCTCGTGACAAGCCCGAAGGGAGCGCGCGCTTTGCCCCATGACTGCGTTGCTTTCCCCTGAAATAGCCCGCTATGTCTGTGGTCAAGCGCCTTGTCCTGAGGTAAAGCTCGCAGCTCAAAAAACATCATAGCAGGTGCAATGGTCCACTAGTGAGGGGTTAGAATTCTGTCAAAGGAGAAAAGTCATGCGTCGTTCTATCGTTTTCGTATTTGCAATCCTGTTTGTGGTTACCCAGTTGACCGGGTGCGCATTGCAGGCGAAGGATATTATTCGCCCGGAACAGGTTGTCAGCAAACGAATCAAGGTGTACGATACGGAAACCTACAACCAGCTTGCTCTTCAATGGAAGGCGTATAACGACCAGTTTCCTTCCGAATTTGCCTATGCCAACTGGATGTACGCCGCACGTTATGCTGGTTGGGACAACTACGAACCCCTCCTTGATGCGGGAGTAAATAAGTACCCGGCCAACCCGACCATGCTGTACCTGAAATCCATGACCGGATACGGTAAGAGTGAATCACCGGAGACGAGACGATACCTGGAAAAAGCGGTTGAGCTTGATCCCGGTTATTCGGACCCCTGGTTCAGCCTGGTTACGGTCTACATGTGCGCCGGAGAATGGCAGCAGGTGGATGTTGCTCTGCGTCGTTTGCTGGAAAGCGGAGTGGTGCAGGATGTGGTCATGGACTACAACTACAATGTCCTGCTTTCGCTTGAAAAGAACGCCATTCTGGTTACCAATGGCGACAACGACACCTATCCTGTCTGGATTCTTCAGCGGATACTGAATATTCGCCCCGATGTAACCGTTGTAAACCGATCCCTGTTGAATACGGACTGGTATGCCCTGCAGTTGATCGACCAGGGACGTATACCTCGCTTTATCACGGCAGATGAATTGGCTGAAATGCGAAAAGGCAAGGGACCGTACGATACCATGCTGATCGAAAAGTTGCTTCCATCAGCGAAGAAGAACCAGCAGCCTCTCTACTTCGCGCTGACATTATATATGAACGAGCCCCTGGAGAAACTGGCTGCGGATGGTTTTACGGTTGGTCTTGCTCACGCGGTGGCCCCGGTTGATGGCCGGAAAAACCTTGTGCGAAAGACTTCCGCTACGTGGCTGAGTGAATTCCGTACGGGTGGCCTGGATAGCTGGAAAGTACGTTATGCGGATCAATTCCAGGCGGAGTGGATGGGCATGAATTACTCTGCTGCCTTGTTGCGTACCATGGAGGAAATCAAAACCAGTGCGCCGGACAAGGCAGGTCCCCTGTTCCAGTGGTATCTGTCATATTGCCTGCCCCTGCAGTCACCGGAAATGCAAGATAAATTCGGACAGCAGTGGTCCAGGTATGATCAGGTTCCCGACATTCGTATATGGTGTCGTGAACAGGGATATTCCGAATGATCGACATTCCCGATTGGGATTTGTACAAGCAGGCAATACGTGGCAACCACCTTGCCTGGGAACAGCTTTCGCAACGTCACCGGGATCGATTGCTGCGCATGGCCTGGTTCCTGACAGGTTCTGTGGAAGCGGCGCGCGATGCGGTGCAGGTGGCGTTCATGGAGTTGGCTCAGAAACACCCCAGGCACCACAATGGCAGCTTGAGTGGATACCTGACGGTTATCACACGCAACGCCGCATTGAAAGAAATCCAGAGAAAGAAGAATACAGTTTCCCTGGATGAAACGGAACTTTTGTCAACAGAAGACAACCCGTTGAGTCGTGTTGTTGCCGATGAACGTGACCGGGCGATTGTCAAGACGATTCAGTCATTGGACACTATTCACCGCGACATCATGGTGATGCGGTTTTATGGCGACATGAGCTACGAAGATATCGCGGAAGAGTTGATGATTCCCCTGGGAACTGTAAAATCACGTCTGTTTCACGCAGTGCAGAAAGTACGAACATCGATGCTGGAGGCCGGGTATGGCGACAATACACCTGAGTGATGATTCACTGATGCAGTATGCGCTTGACTTGCTTGACGATGATGACCGTGAAGCGGTGGCAGCCCACCTTGCCGGGTGCGAACAGTGCCGGACCCGGTTGGAAATCGTACGAGGGGATATCGCAGCAATTGAACAGGTTGAGGTAACGATTCCGTCGCCACCCTTGTCGTTCCCGGTTCAAAGGAGAACCAATGCCTGGGCCGTGCTGGTTCGTGCTGTGGCGCTGATCCTGGTTGGTTTTGTTACAGGGTGGTACCTGTCATCTCAGGTAAGAAATACGGAAGTGGTCTCGTTTGCCCACCAGCCCCCTGCGGTCCACCCCGGCAAGGCGATTCCTGGCACGTTTCATGTCTGCGAACCGATTGATTTGAGGTAGGTGGTAAAGAAATCAGAATTTCAGCACAAATCCATATTGAACAGCCACTCTTTCTTTGACTAGCACGGCTGTGATTTCATGGGCCACCCTCTCTGTCTGCACGCCAAGTGAAAAACCCGGAACGATCAGGTAATGGGACACTGCCTGGTCATGTAAGAATTCACTTGATTCCGCTTTGGATTCTACGTCAAAATGTCCCTGCATCATATATGGACCAAAGAAAACCACACGATCATTCGGGTATCGATAACTCATGGGGATCCGAAATTCAAAGAAATTCAGATCACTGGATATGCTGATCCTGTGATCGTTCCATTCTTCCTCGCTATTGGTTCCGTCACAAAAACCAGCCGCCCCCAGCATTGATAACGCAAAAGGACTTCCGGTTGGAGTCAGGCGAATTTTAACCAGTCCGTGGTAATTACTAAGCGCAGCCAGGGGAAAGACAGGTGAGAAACCATCGATTCCGAATTCCAGATGGTTGATGGGGCAGATACGTAGCCCACTTGTCAATAATACAATCCTGTCATGATAATCGGTGTCTGTTTCAACATACTCTGTGCCTCCATATTCCGTGCTGTCAAAATACGTTAATGACGCCTGGAAAACCTGTCCCAGGGTTGTACCGACACGTGCCGAAACACGTTTTTCATCTATTGTTTCACCCGTTTCAAACGTGTTGGCGCACAGCGTGGTATACGAGGTGACTTTGTTGGTGCAGGACGTAACTGTGAATAGAGGGATTAGCAGTATAAATGCCAGGAGACAACGGGTTAATGGATGATACTGCACGAGCTGGTTCTGCTGTGAATACATACTGGCTCCGTTGATGAACCGGGTAATCATGTTTATATAAACTACACATGAAATAAAACCAGATGCCAGTGGACCATTGCACCTGATATGAGTTGTTCTGCTTGTTTTTAATGAGTCGAGTTCAAGGCAGTTTCACGAAATCACAGTGGTTCTATTCTAAGTGAAACTAACGCAGAAATCGGCCATCAAAAACAAGCCCGAAGGGAGTGCGCGCTTTGCCCCATGACTGCGTTGCTTTCCCTTTGAAATAGCCCGCTATGTCTGTGGTCAAGCACCTTGTCCTGAGGCAAAGCGCGCAGCTCAGAAAACATCATAGCAGGTGCAATGGTCCACTAGTCTACTGTCAGAAATATAAACCTTTCGCCAATCCTACATTCCTCAGAATCCGGACATGTATGCCCTTTATATCGTCAGATTTTCCTTTGTCATGTCACTTTCGTTGTGTGGATGATGCGCATGACTGTGTATATTGCAGCAAAAGGAATACACACAGGCGCACTGATGAACCGTGAACAACAGAACCAGTTGAAAACCCTGCCCGCAGTAGATAAAATTCTGGCCGAAAAGGCGCTGGAAACATGGACAGGAAGCGAGGCCGCAGTAAATGCGGTGCGTGCTGAAGTAGATCTGGCCCGTACTGCCATCCGTGAAAAAAACCAACCTGCCCCGGACAGTGCGGAACTGGCCGAACGTGCGGTGCAACGCCTGTCAAAGCAGTATGCTTCACGGCTAAAACGTGTGCTGAACGGTACCGGGATCGTGGTGCATACCAACCTGGGACGCAGTCCGCTTGGCGAAAAAGCTATTGAGGCGATGGTGCAGGCAGCGCGTGGCTACTCCACCCTCGAATACGATCTGGACAAGGGCAAACGTGGCAGCCGTCACGACTTGGTGCGTCATCTCCTGATCAGTCTTACCGGGGCCGAAGACGCCCTGGTGACGAACAATAACGCTGCGGCGTTGATGCTGGCGCTGACTACACTGGCATCCCGCAAAGACGTGATTGTATCACGTGGGCAACTGGTGGAAATAGGCGGTTCGTTCCGTATTCCGGATATCTGCAAAGCGGGTGGGGCACGTTTGCATGAAGTAGGCACCACCAACCGGACACGTATCGCAGATTATCGTGCAGCATTGTCGAATCGGACAGGTATTCTTCTTCGGGTACATACCTCCAATTTCCGTGTGGTTGGCTTCACCGAAGATGTGGCCCTGGAAGAGCTTGTAGAGCTTGGTAATGAGGCAGGTCTCCCGGTTGTGGATGATCTGGGCAGCGGTGCGTTGGTCGATCCGGGCAAGTATTGCGATTTGAAGAGTGAACCGTTGGTGTCGGAAAGTGTGCAGGCTGAAGCGTCAGTCGTAACCTTCAGCGGCGACAAGCTCCTGGGTGGTCCGCAGGCCGGTCTGGCGGTGGGGAAAGCTGAATTTATCGGACGTATGCGCAAGCACCCGATGATGCGCGTGGTGCGTCCTGACAAGCTTACTTTTGCTGCGCTGGATGCCACCCTGCGCAGCTATCTCGCCCCGGTTCGCCTGACCAAAGAGATCCCGCTCTGGCAGATGTTGTCGTTGAAAGTACCGCAGCTTGAACAACGTGCGCTTGAGCTTGCCGCCAACCTTGTTGGAGATGTGAAAGCGGCCGGTCTGTTCCTGGGTGTGGATGAATCGGATAGTTTCGCCGGAGGCGGATCGCTTCCCACCGAACGTCTGCAAAGTCGGGCCCTGGTATTCTCCGGTCCAGGCGGCAGATTGAAACGTCTCCAGGATTTGCTGCGATCAGGCAAGACAGCCATGATCGGGTATGTACGCGACAATGTGTTCAAGCTGGATCTGCGTACTCTGTGGCGGGAAGATGACGCTGAAATCCTGTCCCTGCTACGGGCCGCGCTGACAAAACTGGCGGAGGATACACGATGAACTCTATCCGCTTACGTTCTCCGCTGTTTCGGGCGCTACGTGCATTGGTCCTGATTACGGGAGTATTCTTCCTTTCTCTACCGCTTTTCTCCCAGCCGGACAGTTCAACTTTCGAGCCTGAAAAACGCCGTCCCGGAACCATTCTGAAAGTAACCATTGACGGCGCGATTCAGCCGGTTGTCATGGATTACCTGCTGTCAGCGCTGGAAGAAGCGGATGATTCCAATGCTGAAGCTCTATTGGTTTGTATGGATACCCCCGGCGGGTTGATGGAATCCAGCCGTGGCATTACCAAGGCATTTCTGAACAGCGATGTCCCGGTGATTGTGTATGTATCGCCACATGGCGCTCGCGCCGGTTCGGCGGGCGTGTTTATCACCATGGCCGCTCATGTAGCCGCCATGGCGCCGGGAACCAATATCGGCGCAGCGACACCAGTGACAATGGATGGCGGCGGACTGCTGCCCGGAAAAGAGGCGGATTCCACCAAAGCCAGGGGCAATGATGAAGCGATGCGGGCGAAAGTAACCAACGACGCCATCGCGCAGGCTCGTGCCATTGCGGAGCAACGTGGACGTAACGCCGACTGGGCGGAAAAAGCAGTGCGTGAAGCTGCCAGTATCACCGCAACTGAAGCGCTTGAGTTGAACGTCATTGATCTGATCGCCGAAACTGAAGATGAACTGCTGCTGTTGATTGACGGACGTGAAGTGGAAACGGTGAAGGGAGTACACGTTCTTCGTACCGCAGACGCTTATATCCAGCACCGGGAAATGAATTGGCGTGAAGATTTCCTGAACACACTTGCCAACCCGAACCTCGCCTACCTGTTGATGATGCTGGGATTTTTCGGGTTGATGTTTGAACTGTACCATCCCAACGCTATCATTCCGGGCGTTGTGGGAGTATTAAGCCTGATCCTGGCGTTTTTTGCCATGCAGACCCTGCCGCTCAACTGGGCGGGACTGATGTTAATTATTGTCGGCATCGCCATGCTGATCCTCGAAATCAAGGTTACCAGTTATGGTTTCCTTTCCATCGGCGGCGCTGCCGGGTTGCTATTGGGGTCGATTATGCTTTTTGATACCGCGATTCCCGCGCTCAGGGTTTCCTGGGCGGTGATTATTCCCACTGTTATGGTGACAGTACTGTTCTTCGTGTTTGCGGTGGGTATGGGGGTGCGTGCCCAGAAACGCAAGGTTCAGACCGGAAGCGAAGGTCTGGTCGGTGAAACGGGCACTGTGTATATCGAACTGAACCCCACGGGCAAAGTTCAGATCGGGGGGGAATTCTGGGAAGCTACCGCGGAAGCCCCCCCCATTGCCAAGGGTGAACAGGTAATTGTCACAAGTCAAGACAGGCTGAAAGTTACGGTCAAACGAATGTCATAAACCTATGCACCCACCCCTGCGAGGCATGTTCATCGGGGCAACCGCTTTCACGCTGGGGTTGCTGACAGGAACTCATCTGTCCATTCCCGCATGGTTGTTGCTGCTGCCAGCGACAATCCTGCTGCTGTCCATTCTTCTGCTGACTCTGAAGGATCGCCTTTCTACTCTTCGTAACGTCCTGGTAATAAGCTTGTTTTTTCTGCTTGGCTGGCTGCGCTGGTCGCTGGTTCCATCCGTTTCAGTTCCCGAGGGACAGGTGTGGGTGAAAGGAGTGGTTCAGGGGAACGTGGAACGGCATGATGACCGGGCGCGCTTCCGTTTGGATTCGGTTTACTGGCAACGATGTGATGAACAGGCAATACTTCGCGGGGATGCGATTGTATATCTCGATGCCTCGGATGCGCGTCACCTCCACGATGGTCAACAAGTCCGCATGTTGGCCGATATTGCACCATTAAATCCTCGCAATAATCCGGGCGGTTTTAATGAATGCGCCTACTGGGGGATGCGTGGGGTCTCCTATCGTGTCATCGGGAAAAGTATAAACGGCTTTGAAACAGCCAATCCCGGCTTGCTGGCCATACTCCCTCGCTCTATCACCTCGCTTCGCCTGCAAGTAATCAACCAATTGCGTAAGAAGTTACCGGCGGAACAGGAACCCTCGGCGATAGCCCTGCTGACCGGACAACGCTGGGGTTGGCCGGAAGAGTTCCAGGAACAGCTCGCCGCTTCGGGAATGATGCACCTGTTCGCTATTTCCGGGCTGCACACAGGCATCCTTGCGGGTGTATTGCTGTTGTTGCTGAAGTTGATGCGGCTGCCCTGGCGGTGGGCATACGCGGTCAGCATCCTTCTGATCTGGTGTTATGTGCCTTTTACCGGAAGTCAGCCTCCTGTACTTCGTGCTGCCCTGTTATACACCTTTCTGGCCGGGGGACGAGCTTTGCAGCGACGTTACAACCCGGCCTATTCGCTGGCGCTGGCCTGGATTGTGTTGCTCTTCTGGCGGCCGTGGGGATTGTGGGACGCCGGTTTTCAACTTTCCTTCGCTGGAACAGCGGGGGTGCTGGTTGCTGTGCGGGCGTTTGATGTGAGGCTACACACCAAACGTCATGCCGGGAAACCCTGGTACACATGGGTGCATCTGGTTGCCGTGGAATACCTGTTTGGGCTGTTGCTGGTGTCGGTTGGGGCCTGGTTGGCGACTGCCCCGGTCCTGATCTGGCATTTCGGACGCTTGAGCCTGATCGGCCTTCCTTTGATGCCGCTGGCCCTTCCCCTGGTAACCCTGGCCCTGATTGCCGGATGGGTGATGATCCTGCTTGGCTGGATTCCTTTTGTCGGGACCATTTTCACCGCAGCATTCACCGGGATACATACGCTCCTGCTTGGGCTGGCGCAACTGGGCGCTGCGAGCGGATGGGTGGTGGAAAACATTCCCGGTCTGGCGACCTGGACCATGGCCCTGTTCAGCCTGGTCGGCCTGGTTCTGTTCGCGCGCATTAAAACCAGACCACTTGCCACATTGTCCCTGTTGCTGGTATGGGCAGCTTTGATGGTGGTGACCACACACTTGGTCTGGCTGAATCAACCGCTCCGTTTCATTGTGGCGAATGTAGGGCAGGGAGATGGGATTGTAGTGTGCCGTGGGGATCGTGCGGTTGTGGTGGATGGCGGTCCGCCGGGGAGCCGTGGTGTGAGTGAAGCGCTGCGCTGGTACGGGGTACGTCATATTCCCCTGTACCTTGTCACCCATGGCGACCGTGATCATGCGGGTGTGATCCCGGACCTGAACGGCTCGCTTGATGTAGAGGCTGTCGTCACCAGCCCGGTAACCCTTCGTGATAAGGCTGGTGAGGAAGGGATTGTGGCGCTGGGGGAATGTGGTGCAAACCTGTACCTGGGGCATGATGGGGACACGATTCGTGTGGCGGGTATCGGGCGGTTTATCCTGCTGAACCCACCAGTGGATGTTACCGAAGAAACCGAGATGAAGGACAATGACGCATCGTTGTGTATCCTGTATCAGGCGGGGAACCTTGATGAAGACGGCTTTTCTGCGTTGTTGCCCGGTGATATTGCGATGGGTGTGGAGCGTGACATTGTATCACGTTATCCGAATCTCGATATCGATATCCTGATCGCACCGCATCACGGCAGCAAGCACAGTACATCACGTGAATTACTGGAAAGCTTCCATCCTGAAGAAGTGGTGATTTCCTGCGGGCAGTACAACCCATTTTCCCATCCACATCAGGATGTCTTGGTGAGAATCAACGAGGCTCAATTACCTGTGTGGCGGACAGATCAGCAAGGGGCGAAGGTGGTTGTGTTGGATGAATAAAAACGGTTTCACGCAAAGACGCGAAGCCGCAAAGAAAACCCATGTTTTTCCTTAAAAAGGGTTCCTCACAAGAATTTGTGCATCCGGGCAATGTTGTGGCAGGTCTTGACGCGACTTTCTGTTTTCGGCTTTCACTATGTTTTCCTGAATACACGATGATACTGAAACCACCTCGCGTCCTGTTATTGTCGCGTTGTGACCTGCCACCGGTATCAGCATTCTCGCTGTCGTCAGGTCACAACGTGATGACAGATGACGACAAATCGTGCGGAATAGCAGGTGTCAGTCGTATAAGTGTCTGAAATTGCGGAGAAGAACAAGAAAAAGGCATCACGTCAAGACCTGACGAAACGTGCTCGTCAATAATATGCACAAATACTTGTGAGCAGCCCAAAAAAGTAGTTATCCTGCTAATCCTTCACATCCTGTTCATCCTGTAAATTCATCTTGAGCCAACGTCACTACCCGCTGAACGTGCCGATGACAATCAGGGCCAGCAATCCCAGCCCGACAGCCAGCGCTCCGAAGCCGAAGATGTACAACAGCGTTCTCGGCAGGATGTGCATCGCCTTCACCGTCACATCTTCCAGTTTACCCTGTTCTTTCAGGCGTTCGAACCAATCGCGCCGGTCTTCTTCCAGGTACTCGGCGTGGATCGATCCAGTGAAGATGACTTCATCCATGGGGAAGTTTTCCGGGCGCAAGTGCTCGTTGAAGAAATGAATGGTGAAGATAAATCCTGTTGCCAGTAACGCCTCTTCCGAATGGATGATGTGCGCCGCATTGATCGCCCAGCCGGGCAGCAGGCGGGTGAAAAATTCCGGGAACCACAGGGTCAGGCCGGACGCGCCAATCACCGCCACGCCCCAGAATACCGCCATGTAGTCAAACTTTTCCCAATAGGCGAAACGGTCAAATACAGGTTTCTTGTTCAAGCCCAGGAAATAACCGACATGCTGCGCGAACTGGACGGCGTCTTTCGGTTGCGGAACCAGGCTGTCCGGTCCCCACAGCATGCTCTTCAGGGTCATCCTGCGTGAGGCCAGACGATAGGCAAGACTGCCAAGGTGCAGCGCGAAATACAGGAAGGTCAGGATCGCGCCGATACGGTGCAGCAGCGCCATTTTCTCCAGCGATAACAGGTGGTTCGCGATCCAGTATGACGCCTCGGTATAACTGTACTTCAACGGCAGTCCGGTCAGGGCCAGCAACAGGAAGCTGACAATGACGATGGCGTGCAGAATACGTTCGTACGGCCCGAATCGTTTATAGCGATATGCTTTGTGCACCTTTTTCTTCGGACCGTCCTTGATCCGGTTGATGGCAGAACGTGTCAACCAGAGCAGGGTATGCAGGCCGAAGATGGTCAACGTGATCCGCAACAGCCACACCATGAACACATGAATAATATCCAGCACCGGGTGTTCTTCCTGCGCCATGGGATCGTAATGGGAAAGCATGGATACAAAGTTTTCATTTACATCCGCATGACACTGCCCGCAGGTTTCAATAATGTGCTGCTGGCTGACAGATGAGGCCGGGTTATCCTTGGGCAGGATCAGGTGGTTATCGTGGCACGATGTACAGGTGGCGAACTTCTCCCCCTGGTAGCCCAACGCATACATTTTGCCATGGAAAGAACTCATGTACCCGGACACGGCATTGGGATTTAACTGGAAACGCATCACGATATCACGGTTGCCATGACAGGAAGAACAGAGGCTGATCACACCCTGTCCGTCCCCGAACTGGCTGGAAATACGTTCCACTTCACGGCTACCGTGGCAGGTTTCGCAGGTCGGCGCTTCCGTATGGCCTTTCCTGTGTGAGATGCCATGCGCGCTTCGTGTCCAGTCGTCGTACTCCTGTTTATGGCAATTCTGGCAGGCTAACAATTCCTCTGCCTTCATCTGGTGAGCTTCATCGGGAATATCATAGTGGTAAACATGGCACTCGGTACAGTTGGATGGCTTGCCATCATTACCCATATCCATAATCCCGCTATGGGCCATGTTCAGCCCCTTATGGGCGTCTTTATGGCAACGCTGGCAGGTTTGCGCCAGGGGTTCATCGTAGAAGGTCACCTTGGTGGAAGCGTCCATCTCAGTTGTGTGACCGGTATGACAGGCGACACAGGTCATGAGCTGTGGATCGACGCCGCTCTTGCGATGAATAGTCGCTTCATGCCCTTCGTGACAGGCGTCGCAAGTGGCGTCCAGGTTGTCCACATGAACCGGGGATTTGGGGTTGTCTACCGTATAAATATCATGATACTGGTGACAGTCAATGCAGATGGGCGCCTTGTCATTGCCAGCTTTAACCTGCTGAAAATGGTAGCTGTTCAGGTAATCCGCCGATTGGGATTTGTGGCAGGTCAGGCACTGGTTCACAGTAAATTCACGCCAGTCATCGGGCAGCATATTGCCTCGCTGGCTTTTATCATGTGCGGAGTGACAACTGGTGCAGGTAATGTTTTGACCCGAATTTTCCGGGGCATGAATCGATTTTCTAAAGCTCGCCACTTCGGCAGCATGGCAAACGCCGCAGACTTTACGTGTGTCGGCATGTTCGGCAATTTCATGGCTGCCGTGACACTGGGTACAGCCGGGAATAGCGGTAAAACCACGCTGGCGCAGGTGTTCATAAAACCCGGACATGTACTCATCAAAAGCGTCCGTATGGCATTCGGCACAATTGACCCCGGGCAGGTGAGGATCATGGGGGAAGTCTTCGAAACCGTCAAGCGATGTATGACAATCGGTGCAACCGAAGCCGGCGTGAGCCGATCCTTCGATCATGGAAGAATTCACATAGAGTGAATGCGGGATACCACTTTCCACCCGTTGCATATCCGGGTCATCATGGCACATTTCACACATGTCATCATCTGCCAGGGCCAGGAATCCAGCCGTAAACAGAACCACACCCGTCAGCACAAGTCCGAAGAGTCTCTTCATGGCATGCCACCCCGTTTGTGAAATACTTCATATAACAAGATGATGCAGAAGTCCAGATGGATCAATAGGTTCAGCGTAAATTGTGATAGACTTTGAGAATACAGGCACAAGCCTGTTGTGTGTTGGATGTGTTTCGCAGGGATAGTGATGCAGAGACTCCACGAATGAACCGTTTTACACAATGTGAGTGATTCTGTTTTTCAAAGGAGAACTTGCGGCAGTGCGATTTTACGCATGTGTAGTGAATTACTGTAAATGAAATCAACACAGCAGACAGCCCGCCTAATACAAGCTTGAAGGGAAAACGCTTTATCGTTCAACAGCGTTTCATGTCTTCGAAATAACACGCTATAGCGATTCCCATTATTAGTCCGTCATGGGGTCATGTGCTATATCAGTGAAAGATCCTTTATTTGGTTGGAACAAAGGAGATGGAAAAAGGGGGCAGTTTCCTTTCCCTGCGGCAAAAGCCTTCACGCTGTGAGCATGGACCGGGAAAGGTGGCTGTACCCTTTTTCTTGAGAGCAGGCAGGAATTACACGGAAAAGGGGACAGTTTCCTTTTTCAGGAATACCTCAGAAATATTCTGCATAAGCGCGAGGAAAAGGATCCCGTCCCCTTTTCCCGGCAATCTCCATTATGACGGAATAAAATCGAGAACAGTTATATATCTTCAGGAATACAT
Organism: bacterium; assembly: GCA_963669175.1. Classification (GTDB taxonomy): domain Bacteria; phylum Electryoneota; class Electryoneia; order Electryoneales; family Electryoneaceae. The sequence goes on along the minus strand of OY769902.1, from coordinate 712,012 downwards.
CTTGTCCTGAACGATGATGAAGCGCTCAATATCCATCGATTTATGTGATTTGGTCCACCAGTAAAATTTTAGTGCCTTTATACATCTTCCTGTTTAAGGATTATGGAGAAAGATCCGCCTTCCTCTAATCCAAAGATGTACTTGAATATAGCTCGCCATGTGCTCCCGAAAACCGGGAGCACATAGTGTTTTAGGAACAACCTTGTCCGGGCTGATGTATCTAAAGTATACTAGTATATCCAGTATTTGTCCGATTACGGACCCCATTGTATCCTGAGCGCAGAACGTGACATTCCCGGGATCTGCTTCCCTGCTGCCTCGTCACCTTCGGAAGGAGGAGCCATGCCACGTACCCCACACCCCGCAATGCTGGTTGTCCTGCTACTTTCCCTGGTTTTTATCTCGTGCAGCGCCGACAAACAGGGTGACTTGCTGATTCATGGCGGCACGATTTACACCATGAATCCTGATCAACCCACGGTTGAAGCGATCCTGGTGCGTGATGGTCGTATTGTCTTTGCCGGAGATCTCAAGGATGCGGCACCCATGCGGAATGAACGTACCGGTGAAATCGACATCAAAGGTGGAATTGTCTTGCCTGGGCTGGTGGATGCTCACATTCGCCTGATGGACCTTGGACGCGCCCAGACCGAGCTGGACCTCGTTGGCACTGCATCCATTGACCAGATTTATACGCAGATCATGGAACGTATCATGGAGCTTCGTCAGAATGAGGAGGGCAAAGATGCGTGGGTCGTGGGCAACGGCTGGGATCAGAACGACTGGGAAAGCACACAATTCCCCACCATCGCCGACCTTCCGCCCGGGCCCAACCCGGTCTGCCTGTGGCGTATTGACGGCCAGACAGTCTGGGTCAATGAATTGGCGCTACGTGAATGCGGTATCGATAAGAATACACCGGACCCGGAGGGGGGGCGTATCCTGCGTGATGGCATGGGCAATCCTACCGGTGTCCTGTTGAACGAAGCGGCCTGCCTGGTAACGGGACATATTCCCCAGCCGACACGCGACGAATACAAACACTGGCTGGAATTGGGAATTCGTGCCTGCAACCGTGTCGGGTTGACCGGTGTTGGCGCGTTTGCGGTGGATTCACTGGAACTGGCTTTACTGGAAGAATTGAACAAGGAAGACAAGCTGACCCTGCGGACGTGGGCGGTGTTGCAGAGCAAGGATCGCGGGTGGATTAAAAACCAGCTCCAGGACGGACCTCGTGGTGAGACAGGCGACATGCTGCAGGTACGTTCGATGATGATGTTTGTTGATGGTGGTATGGGCGCTCGTTCTGCGGCGCTGATCGAACCCTATGCCGATGATCCGGGCAACCGTGGCCTTCTCGCCACCCCCGAAGAGAACCTGAAGAAGTTCGCTACGGACGCCCTGAAAGCCGGATTCCAGGTTTCGGCCTATGCGGTGGGCGACCGTGGTAATTATATCGCCCTGAATGCGTTTGATCAGGCACGTCATGCGTCGGGTCAGGAAGCGCCACGTTTCCGTTTGGAACACGCTCAATTGCTGGCGCCCGGTGATTTCGCACGTCTGACCGACCTGGATGTGATCCCGATTGTCATGCCTACCCACGCCACCAGCGACATGCCTTGGGCGGAAAAACGTATCGGCCCGGAACGGATCAAATACGCCTATGCCTGGCGTACCCTGCTGGATAACACAGCTCATCTTGCGTTGGGCTCCGAATCACCGGTGGAAAGCCCGAGCCCTTTGTGGGGGATTTATGCGGCGGTCACACGTCAGGATCATGACGGCAACCCGAAAAGCGGCTGGTACCCGGAACACAAGATGACAGTAACCGAAGCGCTGGACGGCTACACTCGCGAAGCAGCCTATGCTACCTTCGCGGAACATGACCTGGGCACGATCTCGGTAGGTAACCTGGCTGACCTGACCATCCTGGACCGTGATATCACCAAAGCTCCCCCACGGGAAATGCTGGAAACCGGTGTGCTGTATACAATCGTCAACGGGAAACAGGTGTATGTCTCCTCGCACAAGGAATAGATGCTGAGTCAGTGGCGGGATGCGTGGCCCGACTGCTTGCTGTCGGGTGTCGTCTGACTCACAGGATGATAGGATAGAAGGATGCCAAGGATAAAAACAAACTTTGGAGCTTGCAAGCTTCAAGAGGCTTGGCCCGATTTGCCCTTGATGCGATGCAATACATAATAATGGTTTGCGATGAATGAGGGATTGACCTAAAGCTGGACGTGATAGCAAGTCGGGACTGCGCTGTACTTACAGAATTGACTCACAGGATGATAGGATAGAAGGATGTTTTCTATTGTATGTATGGTGGCAGAATGTACAGGATAGACAGGATGAAAAAGATGCGAAGGATTTGTTTTGTTGAGTGTGGTGTGGTAGTGTTTACGGGATAGACCGAACGACAAGAGTAAAGTGGATGCGCATTTGGCCCCGCCGGCTTGAAACATGCCGTAGCTTGCGAAGGCTGTTGCCCGGCGGCGGTCTATTTCTAAATGAAATTAAAGGCCGTGTGGCCCGACTGCTTGCTGTCGGGTGTCGCCTGACTCCTGGATGAACGGAAGAAGGATGACAAGGATAGGGATAACTTTAGAACTTTCCAACTTGTCAACTTTCAAACTTCCTGTACACATCCCGTGTTAGCGCAATTATTCGGAGAAAAAATCCCTCTGGTATTCGGTTCAACAAGATAAATCTCAACAGGTTCAATGAGCCTCTGACCCCCGAGCCAATGGGTTGACTCACGATGAGTGGTTTATTAGCTTTCCAGTCCGATTGGGGAATCGTCCAACGGCAGGACATGCGGCTCTGGACCGTAGAATCGGGGTTCGAATCCCTGTTCCCCAGCCACTTGAACCCGTAGTCTTCGAAAGAGGCCTGCGGGTTTTCTGCGTTTGCCAATTATGTGCCATCCAGCGTGACAGGCAAAGGGCGCTGCTGTTCACCAGGCGGGTATCAAACCGAATACCCTGTCATCCCCGGCACCGACCGGGGATCTCGAGATTTGAAGTGTCAGGCTTCAATCTGTTTGGCCCCGCCGGCTTGAAGCAAACCGTAGCGAAGCGAAGGTGGCTGCCCGGCGGTGGTCTATTTTAAATAAAATAAAGAAGATAGTCCTTCAGTTTTCTTATCTTCAAATAGCAGATTGTTATCAGAATATTCACCACTCTCATCCCAGCGAAGGCTGGGATCCAGGCAAGCCGGACAGTGTAATGAGGCTGGCATCTGACACAATCGCGTGCGGTGTGGTTGTGAAACAGGCAGCATCACTGGAAAGCACGCTGAAGCGCGCTTACCCAATTATCGTGCATCGTTGACACCCCGGCTGAAGCCGGGTGCTAAAAAGAGCCTGCTGAAGCAGGCTAAGAGTAAAGATAAGAAAACAAGCAAATACACACCGCTTACGTATGCGGGTGAGTTATTCCGCCACCTTCACCACCCACGCATACTTCGTCGGAGGATGGCTCACCACCTTGTCCGGGATATCGATCAGGATACCGTTTCCGACGCTCGTCCAGTGCAGCGGCTCTTTCACACCCAGCATGGTAACCGTGCTGCCTTCAGGTGGATTCTGCGTTGTCAGCAGGATATGGGTTGGTGGATAGTCTTCACCGTCATCGGAGACATAGATCGCGTAGAGGGCGCCGTCCTTCCCCTGGGTCAGGCGACATTTGCCGTCTTGATAGGGCGCAACCGCACGAGTGTTATGGATCGCGGGGCTGTTGACTTCCATCCAGTCGGCCAGTTCTTCGAGACGGTTCACAGCGTCATCAGGCAGGTTGCCCTTGCTGTCCACGCCGATATTCAGCAGGTAATTGCCGCCACGAGAAATGATATCCGTCAGTTGACGCAGGATTTCACGGGTGGACTTGTAGTTGTCGTCCGGGTAATAGGACCACGCTCCCGCCATGGGCATACAGGTTTCCCAGGGTCCGTCAAGCGGCTCGTCGGGGATCTTCTGTTCCGGGGTCTGGTAGTTTTCATGACGCCCGGTAACCCAACGATCCACAACGATTAACCCTTCCTGGTACGAACGCGCCAATGCGGCCAGCGAATCCATGTCCAGATCCTGGTTCTTCAGACGACCGCCGTGCTCGGCGTTCTCTAACGGGGTTACCGGCCCGACCCAGGAACCGTCCAGCCAGAGGATATCCACACGCCCGTAATCACGCATCAATTCTTCAATCTGGGTGTAGGTGAAGTCTTTGAACTTCTGCCACAGTTCCGGGTATTTCCCCGGGTTGTAGTTGCAGTGACGGTTCGGTGTGGCCCAGTACGGGGACCAATAGGAATCGCAATGCCAGTCCGGCTTGGAGAAGTAGGCGCCAATCATGAAGTCGCGTTTACGGAAGGCGTTGAAAATCTCCTCGGTGATGTTGGCGCGTTTGTTGGTGGAAAAGGGGCAGCCCGGGTCGGTGATCTTGTAGTCCGTGGTTTTGGTGTCGAACATGCAGAAACCGTCATGGTGTTTTGTCGTGAACACCACATACCGCATGCCCGCCGCTTGCGCCAGTTCGGCCCATTTGTCCGGGTTAAAATCCACCGGGTTGAACTCGGTCTTCAGGCTTTCATAGTACTTCTTGAAGTCTTCGTAGTTGTCCATGCCACGAGTGACCCAGTCCTCGGAACAGATCGGCCAGGATTCGCACCAGCCTTTCACGCTATACGTGCCCCAGTGCATTAACAGGCCGAAACGAGCGTCCTGCCACTGTTCCAGTTTCTCCAGCACTTTCGGATCAGTCTCTTTATCGTTCGCGGGATCGCTGCCGTTATCGTCGGCGAAAAGAGGTGTTGCCATGCACATGCTGACCGCCAGGAGGATGAATAGTCGGATCGTTGAAAAAAAACGGGTCATCGTTGGTCTCGCTGCCTGCTGTTTGGTGTATCGTGCTTTGTGAATCGGTTGTTGCCGAAGTTAGAAAAAACTCGCAATACTTTCATCCCAGTGCAGGCTGGGATCTAGTCATGCTGCTATATTACAAAGAGTTACATGTTGTCGCAGTACGCGGCACATTGAAAACAGTGTAGAAAATATACATTTAATAATGTCGATACCTGCCTGGATTCCTGCCTGCGCAGGAATGAGAGTGTGGTCAGTATTCATTTGCAGAAAAACAGGGACTGACCCGCAATGATCTGTCCCGTTTTTTGGGTACCCCCCCTACCGAACCTCAAACTTTCCTTCCAACCGGATATCAGCAGATGATTCTCCGATCATCAGCTCAAACACTCCCGGCTCGACCACACGTTCGCAGTCGGCATTGAACAGCGCCAGATGCGACACCGGGATTTCGAAAGGTACAACCCGGCTTTCCCCCGCTTCCAGTGTTACACGCTGGAATACCTTTAATTCCTTCAGGGGGGTGGTTACGGTGCTGTAGAGGTCGTTGATGTAAGCTTGAATGACAGTTGAACCGGAACAGTCCCCGGTATTGGTGACAGTAACAGTGAAGCGTACTGTGTCATCCACTGCCCACGCATCCGCCGCTAATTCAAGATCGCTGTAGTCGAAGTCGGTAAAAGATAAGCCGTACCCGAAGGGATACTGGGAGTACGCGCTGCCATCGGTGTAACGCATGATCCGTGAGGGTTTCTGGTTGTAATAGCAGGGAATCTGGCCGGAATTCAAGGGCAAGCTGACGGGCAGTTTCCCGCCGGGATTGGCATTTCCGGTCAACACTTCCGCCAGCGCGGTACCGCCATACTCGCCACCGAAGAACGTGTACAGGATGGCGTCGGCACGCTTGGCATCATCACCCAGCGCAAGGGGACGTCCGCTGATCACCACCAATACGACCGGCGTTCCGGCCTGCTCCACCCGGGCCAGCAAGTCTGACAGGTTGCCGCTCAGTTCCAGCGCGAGACGATCCCGGTTTTCGCCAACCAGCATGCCGTCTTCCCCAACAACCACGATCACCACATCCGCCCATTCCGCCAGTTCCACAGCGGAAGCGATGTCCTCCGGTTCGGTACGCCAGCGTAGCGCTGCCGAAGCGCCCCATTGGGCCTCGTGATAGTCCATCCTGATTTTGTATTTCCGTCCTGCTTCGAGGGACAGATAGTGATGACGGATGGTCACTCCGGTCGCCCAGGCATCGATCACCAGCTCGTCGTCCAGCCACAAACGTGAGCCATCATCCGAACTCACCCCGATCCAACCCTCAATGTCTTCCGTTGGGATCAACCAGCCCTCCCAACGCACCGAAAAACTGTCCGGCGGCAGGCCATGCACCGGGGAGTGCGTATCCCAACTGAAATTGATATCGGGGTCGATTTGGGTCACCAAAGGATCACCGGACAGGTCAAAAGTGGGATAATAGGACACGTGCAGGCCATGCTGACTCTGATCCAGTGTCCAAAGCACATTACCCGGCACCGGCACACCTGCATCAATGAAGGACACGCCCTGCGCATACCTGACTTCAGCCTCGTCTCCGACTACCTGGCGCAGACCTTCTACCAGCGTAACACCGGACGCCCCTAAAGGTGAATAGCCTCCGGTATACGTGCTTTCCCCCGCCGGGCCGACCACGGCGATACGTTTGATATCCTCACCCAATGGTAGAACACCTTTATTCTTCAGCAGGATGACAGCTTCACGCGCCGCCTGTAACGCCAGTTCCTGATGTTCCGGGCTGTGAATCGTTTTCTCCGCCAGCGTGGGATCTACATAGGGATTATCAAACAGGCCCAGTTCGAATTTCAGACGCAGGATATCCCGAACCGCACGATCCAGCGCGGGTTCGTCCAGCTCGCCGGATTCGACCAGTTCTTTGGTATCGCTACGGAAAACATGAGAAGGAAAATCGTAGAATTGCATATCCACCCCGGCAGAAATGGCACGCTGGAGCGAGGCGGAGGGCGATTCGGTGGAAAAGTGACAGGTGGACAACATACGGATCGCGCCCATATCGGCGATGGTGTAACCGTCAAATTCCCATTGATCACGTAGCAGGTCGGTCAACAGCCAGCGATCCCCGGTACAGGGAACACCATTCCATTCCGAATAAGCGGTCATCACCCCACGAGCCCCACCGTCCTGTATCGCCACACGGAAGGGCTCGAGGAAAAATTGCAGCGCTTCACGTTTGCCCACACTGGCCGGAGAGGAATTGGTACCTGCCACCGGTACACTGTGAACGGCGAAATGTTTGACCGTAGCTGCGATAGCGTCCGGTTGTTTCAGGTCATCGCCCTGAAACCCCTTGATCATAGCGCGGCCCATGACGGAAACGAGATAAGTATCCTCGCCAAAGGTTTCTTCAACGCGTCCCCAACGGGGTTCACGTGCGATGCCCAGCACCGGGCTCAGGCCAACCGTAGCGCCTAGCGATCGTGCTTCTGAAGCGATGGCGCGCCCGACCTCTTCCACCAGTTCCGGATTCCAGGTTGAGGCTAACGCCAGTGGCACAGGGAAAACAGTGCTGCCACCCTGTTTGTACCCATGCAGCGTTTCCTCGATATACAACGCAGGAATACCATGGCGATTATGCGCGATGATAAAAGCTTGCAGTTCGTTGGCCAGAGTCGGTGTAACCGGGTAAAAATCGTGGATGGAGCCTACACCGTGTTCACCGATCAGGGTGAGGGCGAGTTGGGGGTCGAGATGATCAACATTCGCGAGGGGACGTCCGCTGACCATGTCCAACTGGGTGACTTTCTCGTCTAGCGACATTCGAGAAAGCAGATCTTCCACACGCTGATCAACAGGAAGATTCCGGTTTTGATAGGCCGGTTTCGCTCCCCATGTTGAGGATGTCATCACGAAGATAAGAACTAGTGTAAAAAATCTATATTTCACGAAATAGATCCTTTTAAAGTTTGAAAGTTGCAAAGTTTGAAGGTTACAAAGTTATAAAGTTTGGTTCCTCACAAGAATTTGTGCATTCGGGCAATGTTGTGGCAGGTCTTGACGCGACTTTCCGTTTTCGGCTTTCGCTATGTTTTTCTGAATGCACGATAATACTGAAACCACCTCTCGTCCTGTTATTGTCGTGTTGTGACCTGCCACCGGTATCAGCACTCTCGCTGTCGTCAGGTCACAACGTGATGCCTGATGACGATCTATCATGCGAAATAGCAGGTGTGAAGTCGGACAGAAATCTGAAATTACGGAGAAGAACAAGAAAAGGCATCACGTCAAGACCTGACGAAACGTGCTCGTCGATAGTATGCACAAATTCTTGTGAGCAGCCTAATGTTTCAATCTTTACCATCCTGTTTATCCTGTACATTCTACAAACATAAATCCTTGATATTCTTCTATCCTGGTATCCTGTGAGGGGATAAATGTCAATACACCTTGATCTCGTCACAGAAAATCCATGCTTTCCCGCCAGCGCCTTTATGCCAGGACGGACACTGTTTCATATTGACCGCCTTAACCCGCACATACCGCGCCTCCCTTGGTTCAAACGATACCACAGCCGGTACACGGGTCGCTTGATGATGTGCCGGGTCCAGCGATGCCGGGACAGTTCCCAGTTTGACAAAGGTAATACCGTCACGCGAGACAGAAAACTCAGCTTCGACCGGAAGGAATATCCAGGAAATTTCGTCCTGAAGGAATGCAGTCTCGATCCGTGACAGGCTGATTTCACGTCCCAGGTCGATGGTAGCTTCCATGTCTTCACCTTCGAACCCGAGCCAGTGCATGTGGTAATCGTTCCACGCGACAAACCCATTGGTCAGCGCCGTAGCTTCGCCATTGTGATACTTGGCGCTGGCCGGAGTTGTCAAAGCTACCGTACAATCCAAGGCGGCATGTGGGGTGGTGCTGCCTTCCCAGAACGCCAGCGTGGTTTCATGGTATTCTTCCGGCGATATGCCATGTTCCCAGAGTTTACGAGTGCCATCACGTTCGCAGCGAATACAAAACGTATCCAGCAATGCGGCATACTCGGGACGTACAGTTCGCGCGCCTTCATCATCCAACGCAAAACAGCCGTTATTGCCGTAGGCCAATAGTTTCGCCTGTTCCAGGCGCGCATATTGAAGCGGGAGACGTGCGGTCCGGATACGTTCCAGGTATACCGGCTGATCTTTCACCGCAAGCTCGGCTTCGTTGAAAATGACACGGTAGCTGTCAATCATCGCCGCGGACAGGTAGCCATCTTCCGACGGGAAGGGGTAGCCGAAGCTGGATAGTCCCTCGCCGGATCGTTTCAGGGCAGCGTGCATGGTGTCAATGTATTTCCGGACATACGGCCCGCCATCACCATAATAGCCGTCCAGAAAATCGGTCATCACGCTGTCCATGTCCACATACGGATCCCACAAAAGCTTGGAAAGCAGGTAAGCGCGCAACTCGGCAAATTCACCGTGCATCTCGGCCAGTCCCTGTTCGAATACGGCGGTAATGCCGCTTTCGACAAAAAACTGCATGTTTGGCTGGAGGACGTAAAGGTTGGGAAACGGGCTGACCAGGTTTCGGAACTGAATCACATAATCCCAGAGGAAAATATTGTGTGTCAACTCGCTCCATTCCTGCACATCACGCGCGAAGGAAGCATTGCCGGTATTTTCGGCAATGGGTCGGCTGCGGTCACATTCAATGCTGCACAGCATGATGTTTACATTGGCCGCCGGTTTTGTGATAGCTGGCGCGCGACGTGAATACTGGTAAGCCAGGGTGGAGATCACTTTGTCGGGGAACTTTTCGGCCACCTGGTTGACAAAACGCAGGATTGAACCCGAAGGCGCTCCCTCTTCGCCATTGATCGCCCGGCACACCTCACAGTCGCAGGGGATGTAGGTATCGTTCTGGGAAACCGACCAGTATTTCGCCGTGGAGTTGATACGCATGCGTTTGCGCAGGTCTTCTTCCACAATCAGCAGCACATCGGGGTTGGTCAAACAGAGCTGGCCGTCAGCGACACGAACGCCCTGGTTTTCAGCAAAATAAGCCGGGTGATCCTTGAAATACACTTCTGGCGGCACCAGGTCATCAAACGTATGAACGAACAGTCCCCATTCTTCCAGCGAACTCAACTTGTGCCACGCCGCATAATCCTCGTCTTTGAAATCTTGCAGACGAAAGCTTAGAAGCGGAATCTGGGTATCATCAATTTCAGGCAATATGATAGTCGGAGTATTCGGAATAACCTCGACACGCACGCTGTATTTCCGGCAGCCGAGATAGGTCTCAAGGAATGTGTAGACGGCATTCTGCAGGCCACGAGGCGTATGTGCGGTGAAACGTATGGATTCGTCCGTGGCCTGGATGAGGAAGCCATCTTCATGGAAAGCGGTGTCAGCCTCGTTCAGGACAAAAACAATGCTGTTCCGGTCCGGAGCGTCCTGCTGCAGGATGGGCAACGTGGCGCCGGAGATCTGCCGGATATAGCGTTGCAATGTTTCAGCGGTTTCGGTCAGCTCGTCGCCGGGTATATAGATGCTGAAAACACTTTTGCTGTCTTTGACCAGATGCACTGCATCGGAACTGGTCGGGGCCTGGTTGTGGGCGGACGCATCAGACGAGAATACGACAAAAGCAGAAAGAAAAACTGCAGGAATAGCGAACCATGGACACTTCATCGTGGGCAGCAACCTCCGAAGCTAAAGACTGAGAGGAGAATAACATATTTCCTTCTCAGGCGCAATTCACGTGGAGGCAAGCTCTTGGAACGAAAGGGTGTTATCATCAGGAGATTGGCACATTTACCAGCTTGACTGAATCGCTTATCTTGCAGATGTCAACGTGTTGACCCAAAGGAAACCATCATGCTCATCCGTCATCAACAGAACCCGATCCTGACACGAACCGATATTCCCGGTGTTTATCCTGAAGTAACCGATGTCTCTTCGGTTTTTAACCCGGGCGCAGTGAAAGCAGAAGGTTTGGTTCACCTGGTGTTGCGTGTGCAGAACCGTGGACGCGAGACATTCTTGATGCACGCTTTCAGCAAGGATGGGATCTCGTTTCATGTGGATGAGGATCCAATCACCATAGACGGACTGAATGATCTGTACAGCACGATTTATCATGTCTATGATCCACGTCTGACCCGACTCGACGACCGTATACGGATGGTGGTAGCGGTAGACATAGAAACTGGTTGCCGTCTTGTCATTGCTGAAAAAATCGACTGGCTGCACTGGAAGGTAATCGGGGGCGTGTTAGATGAGGACACCCGTAATGGTGTCCTGTTTCCGGATAAGATAGATGGAAAATACCTGTTGCTGGATCGTCCAAATATCAGCCTTCAACCTGGCGAGCCTTTCAGCGGCGAAAGGATACGTCTACGTCAGTCGGAAGACCTTGAGACATGGAAGGATGTGGGATTTATCCTGCAGGGGCATCCGCATTATTGGGACGAACTTATCGGCGCCGGGCCGCCACCGGTGAAAACACACGCTGGCTGGCTGCTGCTTTACCACGGGGTAGCTACCCATTTCGGCAGCGCAAACATTTACCAGGCAGGAGCATGTTTGCTGGATTTGGATGATCCTGCTAAAATTATCGGACGAACGCGGTACAATATCCTGGAACCACGGGAGCTATACGAACAGGTCGGGCAGGTGCCCAATGTGGTGTTCCCCTCCGGGATGGTGGTGGATAAGGTGGATGAAGAAGGGGTTGCGACGCCGGAAAGTGTTGTGTCCGTCTACTATGGCGCAGCGGATACGGTAGTCGGGCTGGCGACGGCTACGGTTAGCGATCTGATCACTGCCTGCAAAGAATAACTGAACATTTCACGCAAAGGCGCAAAGAACGCCAAGAAAAACAAAAAGATAAGAACAAAATGAACAGGCTATAAAGTAGAATTTGATTTGTAATGGCACGCGAGGTTATACCTCAAAATTCTTAAGTTATCCTGTTTGTCCCTTTCATCTTGTTCATCCTGTGAATTCTTGTGATGCCCTCGCCCTCCTAAAGGGTTGCTCTTGCTGTACCTGTATCCGATATTCCACAGTCTACCAGCACTGCAAAATGTCGTTTCCCGGCGCGACAAACAGGAGAGTTACCATTGCGAGATTCTGTGAGATACCTATTCTTCCTGGTAGCTATGACCTGCCTGGTCAGCACTGTGTCTGCCGTAGCGCCTTTTGATTCAGAACCGTTTCCAACCGCCGAATTTGCCCCACGTTCCTACACCTGTATACACACATCCAGCCAGATTACCATCGATGGCGTCGCCAATGAACCTGTTTGGGCGCAAGCGTTCTGGTCTGAGGAGTTTGTCGATATCGAAGGGAGCAGCAAGCCACGTCCGGAGTTTTCCACACGGATGAAAATGTTATGGGATGATGCCAACCTGTACATCTACGCCGAAATGGAAGAACCGCACCTGTGGGGAACCCTGCGGGAACGTGATGCGGTGATATTTTTCGATAACGATTTCGAAGTGTTCATCGATCCTGACGGCGATACGCACAACTATGTCGAGCTGGAAGTAAACGCCCTGGGTACCGAATGGGACTTGTTGATCACCATGCCCTATCGTGATGATGGCCATGCGGTAGATGGTTATAATATTCCCGGCCTCCAAACGGCGGTTCACCTGGATGGCGCCCTGAATAACCCCAGCGATACCGACAAAGGCTGGTCAATCGAGATTGCGATGCCATGGAAGGCTTTTGAGCAGGTTACGACTGTAAATTCACCACCCGACCCCGGCGAATACTGGCGCATCAATTTCTCGCGCGTGCAATGGAAGCTGGACCAAACCGCAGATGGTTACACCAGGCGAATTAACCCGGAAACGGGAACTCCGTTCCCTGAATCCAACTGGGTCTGGAGTCCGCAGGGATTGATCGCGATGCACTACCCGGAGCTGTGGGGGTATGTCATATTCACAGACGATCAGACCGGAACAGACGTCGTTTCTCCTGCCACGTCAGCCGAAGAACAACTGCGCTGGTGGATGCGTAACGTGTATTATCAACAACGTGTGTATTCCGGACAGCACAGAGCTTTTGTCGAAAAACTGGATGATCTGGACAACGTGGCGCCTCTTCCTGAGGGCTGTCACATTCAGAGCTATATAAAGACCATTCGCGGGTACGAATTGATTATAAAGTTGACGCAATCAGACACGCTTTATGTCCTGACAGAAGATGGCAGCATTATTGAGGTAAACTTATCCAGGTGAATCGATCTTCTATTTAGGGTTGGTCAAGGAGAACGCGTGTCGGGTCACAATCCGCTTCGCGAATCAAGACCCGACACAACTGGTTTCGCCGGGCCCGACATAATTGTTTAGTTCAGACCAGCGTCCTTAGTTTCGTCTTGCCTGGCGTACCGGGTTCGTCTTTCTCGACGTAACAGGTTTACCAGAACAGACACATCAAGTTTCGTCAGGTCTTGCGCATATGCTTTTCATGCGTGTGACCTGACGATGTATATGACAACCGATGTGGATATGCACAAAGAAAACCCCCGACACGATTGATTTGATACAGGCGTGAGATGACTGCGATTGACTGGGCCATTGTGGCCGTGATGTTTCTTTTCCTGCTGGCCTCGATTGTAGTCAGCAAGCGGATGATGAAAAGCGTGGCCGATTTCCTGGCTGCGGGACGTAGCGCCGGACGCTATTTGATAACCGTGTCCAGCGGAGTTGCCGGGTTGGGGGCGATCACCATTGTCGGCAATCTGGAAATGAACTTGCAGGCCGGGTTCTCCATGTCCTGGTGGGGCATGACCACAGCCGTTGTCATCCTGTTCATGACGGTTATAGGCTGGGTGACCTACCGTTTCCGTCAAACACGCTGCATGACTCTCGCCGAGTTTTTCCAGAAACGCTACAGCCGGAATTTCCGTGTTTTTGCCGGAATGCTGGCCGCTTTCTCCGGGTTGGTCAACTTCGGCATTTTCCCATCCGTGGGAACGCGCTTTTTCATGTATTACTGCAACATTCCCGACACACTGCCGCTGGGTGCGATCAATCTTCCCGTGTTCCCGATCATTATGGGATCCCTGCTGGCGATTTCCCTGTACTTCGTCTTTGCCGGGGGGCAGATCGCGATTATCGTGTCCGACTTTATCCAGGGCGCGTTTATCAATATTGTATTTGTGCTGATGCTGCTGTTCCTGATGACCAAGGTAGACTGGGCCCACATTTTCACGACATTGGAAGCAGCCCCGGAACAGGCTTCGTTGATCAATCCGTTCAAGACAAGCCATATCGAGGATTTCAACTTCTGGTATTTCCTGATCGGAATTTTCGGGGTGTTTTACGGGGCGATGTCCTGGCAGGGAACACAGGGGTACAACGCTTCTGCGACCAGCGCCCATGAAGCCAAGATGGCGGGCATGCTCGCCGGGTGGCGTGGCACTCCCCAGGCCATCATGCTCACCTTTGTACCGATTATCGCTTATACCGTTCTGAAGCACCCGGATTTCAGCGCCATTGCCACCGAAGTAAACGCTGTGCTGGCAGGAGTTGAGGGTGATGCGATCCAGAGCCAGTTGCGGGTTCCTCTGGTGTTGACACATCTGTTGCCGGTCGGGTTGATGGGGGCGTTTGCAGCGGTGATGTTGGCGGCCTTTATCAGCACCCACGATAGCTACCTGCACTCCTGGGGCAGTATCATGGTGCAGGATGTGATCATGCCCTTCCGGAAGAAACCGTTCACACCGCAGCAACATATCAAGGTGTTACGGTTGTCCATTATTGGTGTGGCGATTTTCATTTTCTTCTTCAGCCTGTTATTTAAACAGAGTCAGTACATTTTCCTGTTCTTCGCTATTACCGGCGCGATTTTCGCCGGCGGGTCCGGGGCGGTGATTATAGGCGGGCTCTACTGGAAGCGTGGCACCACTGCCGCAGCTTGGACCGCCATGTTGTTTGGCTCAACTGTGGCGGTTGGCGGTATCATTTTGCACCAGATCTACGATGATTTTCCGATCAACGGCCAGCAGTTCTGGGCCATTGGCATGATCGGATCATCGTTATTGTATGTGACCATTTCCCTGTTGTCCGGGAAGAAATCGCACAACATGGACAAACTGCTGCATCGTGGGGAATACGATACAGCCAACGAAACGAAGATTATCAACGCTGAACCCAAGACCCTGTGGAAAATACTGGGTATGGGCCGGGAGTTTACTGTTGGTGACAAATTCATCTTCCTGCTGAATTATGTGATTACCTTTGGGTGGACGATTGTGTTTATCGTGGGTACGATACACAACCTGTCTCATGATGTTCCTGATGAATCCTGGATGAAATTCTGGCAGTTCTATGTTTATTTTCACGTAGTTATCGCTGTTATTTCCATCTTCTGGTTCACCATTGGCGGTGTGTTTGATCTGAAGAAGATGTTCAAACGCCTGCGTGAATCGATACGTGACGAAAGCGACAGCGGGTATATCACGGTTTCCGACGACAACAACCCCAACCAGGTGTGAGTGTACATGGAAAAGAAACTTGAGCAGATGCATGTCCGCAGGATAGAACATTTCCAGGCCTTAATCGGAAAGCGTGTCCTGCCGGATCGTATCGATTTGCAGGTTGACTACGCTCCTGATGAGGCAAGCGTCCCGTTCAGCGAGTGCCGTTCACTGGCTTATCAGCCACTTTCCCTGGGCGACACCTGGGCAAAGAACTGGAAACGCGCCTGGCTGCACATGACCGGGACTGTTCCTGCCGAGTGGGACGGTACGGAAGTGGTTGCACGTATCGATATCGGCGGCGAAGGGCTGGTTTTTTCGCCGGATGGAATCGCGCTGCAGGGCATCACCAATGGTTCCGTGTTTGACCTTGACTTCGCCCGTGATCTCGTACCGCTGACGGAAGCCATGCGAAGCAACAAGACGCCGGATTTCTATGTCGAAGCATCGGCTAATGCCCTGTTTGGGATGTTCACCGAGCAAGACCCGGAGCAGGATTCTGACAAGCGTTACGGCAAATACGACGCAAGCCTGAACCACGCTTACATCTCACGTTTCGACCGTGAACACTGGTATCTCTGGCTGGATCTGAACATAGTCACCGGGATGATCGGCACCTTACCGGAGAATGGGGTTCGTCGCGCTCGCCTGATCACCTGCGCCAGTGATGCCATAGACCTGTATGCGGACAATCCGGCGAATGTGAAGAAGTGCCGCGCTCGCCTGGCTGATGAACTGGGCAAGCCGGCGGCAGCGTCCGACTTGTCAACCATCGCCGTTGGGCATGCCCATATCGACACCGGCTGGCTCTGGCCGGTATGCGAAACCGTCCGTAAATGCGGACGCACCTTCGCGTCGCAGGTAGACCTGATCCAGCGTTATACTGGCTACGTTTTCGGCGCTTCCCAGCCGCAGCATTACCAGTTTGTGAAGGAATATTATCCCGAGCTGTACGAACGTGTGAAGGAATGTGTCAAGCGGGGCAATTGGGAACCGCAGGGCGGCATGTGGGTTGAGGCCGACTGCAATATCATCTCCGGTGAATCCATGGTGCGCCAGATCCTGCACGGGAAGAAGTTCTTCCAGCGTGAATTCGGTGTGGATGTGGACAACCTGTGGCTGCCGGACGTGTTCGGCTACTCCGCCGCCTTGCCCCAGATTTTGCAAAAGAGCGGTATACGTTTCTTCCTGACTCAGAAAATATCCTGGAACCAGTTCAACGAATTCCCGCATAACACGTTCACCTGGCGAGGGATTGACGGCAGCGAAGTGCTGACCCATTTCCCGCCGGAGAATAATTACAGCAGTCGGCTTAATCCCCAGTATCTCGTGCCCGGAAGAGACAAGTTCCGTGAAAAAGACCGCCTGGAAACCTTTTTGTCCCTGTTTGGCGTGGGAGATGGCGGCGGCGGTCCCAAAGCGGAATTCATCGAAACCGGATCACGAATGGCAAACATGGAAGGCGCTCCGAAAGTACATTTTGGCACCGCACGTGATTTCTTCCACGACCTGGAAAATTACCAGGATAAACTGGATCGCTGGACCGGGGAACTCTATCTCGAGATTCATCGCGGCACATTGACTACCCAATCCCGGATAAAGCGCCACAACCGAAAGTTGGAACAGCAACTGACAGCGACAGAAATCCTGGCTTCCCTGTTGCCTGTCAACGCTTATCCTGCCGAAGAACTTGAACAGACCTGGAAACAACTGCTGATCAACCAGTTCCATGACATCCTGCCCGGTTCAAGTATTACCGAGGTTTACCGTGTTGCGGAACAGGAATTTGAAGCATGCCATGAAAGCTGCCGTGATCTGATGCAACGTATTGCTGACCAGGCATTTGACGATGACCCGGACGGGCTGGCGCTGGTTAATACCCTTTCACAGCCTTACAGTGGACTGGTGGAATTGCCGGAAAGTTTCGATCCTGACGCCGGGCTGATCGACGAAGAAGGCAATTTGATTCCGGTACAGGCGGATCACGGCAAAGCCTTCGCTCGAGTGGATATGCCGGGCTTGTCAATCCTTGCCCTCAGAAAAACACATCAACACGATGTTGATACCCATGCCGTCAGCGAGCTGATGCTGGAGAATGAGGTGATCCGTTACCGGTTTGATGCAAACGGAACCCTGATCGAAGCCGTTGACCTGGAAACCGGTGAAAACATCCTGCCAGATGGCGCAAAGGGTAATGTGCTGTCGTTGTACAATGACCGTCCCAATGACTGGGATGCGTGGGATGTGGACCTGTTTTACGAAAAGAACATCCTTGAGATAGCTCAGTGTACGGCTTGGGAACCGTTGAGCCGTGGCGATGCTTTCCAGGGACTGCATTTCGAGTTCACCATTGGCAGCTCCACGGTCACGCAGGATGTATACCTGGCGGAGGGGACCAAAGAACTGCGTTTCGCCACAACGGTTGACTGGCGGGAAAAACACCGGATGTTACGTGTCGCATTCCCGGTGAATATCCACACCGAACGGGAAGCGTTTGACATTCAGTACGGCCATGTTTACCGTCCCACACACCGTAACACGTCATGGGACTGGGCACGGTTTGAGTGTGTCGGGCAACGCTACGCGGACTTGTCGGATCGTGACCGTGGCGTCGCCCTGATGAACGATTGCAAGTACGGCTACCGTCTGGCTGATGGCGTGCTGGACCTGAACCTGCTGCGTGCCCCGACCTATCCTGACCCCGATGCCGACCAGGGTCTGCAATATTTCAACTATAGCCTGTACCCGCACAGGGGCGATCTGGCCGATGCGGATGTGATGGCGCGAGCGGCGATGCTGAACCGTGAACCGTTGCTGTTTGAAGGTAAAACAACTTCAAAACAAGATTTCCCGTGGAAACTGGAAAGTGAAGGCATCTCGCTGGAAGTGGTGAAGAAGGCGGAAGACGAGGATGTGTGGATACTGCGGCTTGTGGAAACAAGAGGCCGCAAGTCAACCGGTAAACTGACAATCGCCCTGGATAAATGCAGTATTGTGGAAGCGGACTTGATGGAAAACAACATCTCCGGCGAGTTGAAGAATCCACTACCTCTTGAGTTGACAGCATTCGAGATTCGGACGTACAAGATAAAGGCATAGCATGATGAAGCGGTTTTGGCTGGTGATACTTGGGCTGGTTACAATAACCGGATGGGCTGCGGCGGGTAATGCTGAAGTGGTGCATGTTTTTAACGAGCAGACACTTCATTTTTCCGAAGACAATGCAGCGGAGTATTGCACAGCCCCGGACAGCGCGGGGGATAACGGGCGCATGGTATTCCATGAAGCGGATCTGCCCGATTGGGAACATGTGGAGATCATGGCATTTCTGCGTTTGCTGCCCATCCCGAAAAGCGAAGTTGAGGTTCAGGACCGTTATGACCGTGCCGGGAACATCTGCCTTGTGCAGGAAGATGGCAGCCTGCTTGAATTGATCCGCTTCATGACTGCGTTTGGCGGACCGACTGAACACGAAGTCGACTTGTCCGAGTTTCAGTATCTGCTGCGCGGGAAACAGACATTTCGTGTATTTGTGGATACATGGGGACGTCCCGGCTGGAAAGTCGACCTGGCGCTCGAGTACCGAAAAGTGGAAGAGGATGAAAACCCGGACTGGGCGCGAGGGATTTACGAAGAGAAAGAGTTCAACCGTCAGGAAATGCCGGATGGTGTCGAGGTCACGGTTGATATTCCGGACGGATTGGAACGTGTGGTGATGGTCTACACCTCGACCGGGCATTGCACCGACGGACGTGACGAGGATGAATTCGTATCCAAGCCGAATGTGATTTACGTGGACGATGTGCCGGTATTTCGCTATCACCCGTGGCGGGATGACTGCCGGGAAAACCGTGGCCTGAATCCGTATACGGGGAAGTGGACGAACAATGTCTGGTCCTCGGATTACAGCCGTAGCGGGTGGTGCCCGGGACGCTTGGTGATTCCGGTGGAAATCGACTTAACTGACCACCTGACCCCGGGGAAACATACGGTACGCTTCAAAATCGAAAATATGCGCCCCAAGGATGAAAACGGCAATTACGGCTTCTGGCGGGTGTCTTCCAGTGTGATCGGGTGGAAGGAATACCCCAACATCTGGGTCAACGAGGAAGAGTAAATCTGTATTGGCCCCGCCGGCTTGAAGCACGCTGTAGCGAAGCGAAGACTCACGTTGGCCCCGCCAGCTTGAAGCGTGCTGAAACGAAGCGGAAAAGGCAGCCAAATACCATGTCATCCCCGGCTTGAACGGGGATCTCTAGAATCGACGTGAGTATCCTTTTGGCCCCGCCGGCTTGAAAGCGCCGTAGCTTGCGAAGGCGATTGCCCGGCGGTGGTCTATTCTAAAAAAATAAAAGAATCAGTCCTTCGGTTTTCATCCCTTTGAAGCCCAGGGAACGAACTCCCTGGGCGCCTGAGGACGCTTTTCAAGAGCAGATTGAGGTTGTTGTAACGGAACAAAAACGAGAAACCGATGATCCCGAAGCCAGTACAGTTTGAGCGAATGGAAGGAAATGCTACATTCGATAGAACGCAGCCGTTGACGCTTCATTGTGTTCAACAGGAACTGCTTCCCGCTGCCGACTTCTTTCAGCGTACTGTAAAATCCCTGATACCTGATATAGCCGTTCGAATCGTATCCAGCACTCAAGCAGGCAAATCACCTGTAATTCAACTGAATCTGACCAATGACACCGGCAGAGCGGAAGAATCCTACACGCTATCCATCGAACCGGATCACATCCAACTGGACGCCCCTGACTATCAGGGAATCATGCACGGTATTGCCAGCCTGTTGCAGCTAATCGCAAACGCAGAAACATCAGGGACAGAAATCACAATACCCTGTTGCCATATGGAAGATGCCCCAGCGCTGAAGTGGCGGGGGATGCACCTGGATGTATCTCGTCATTTTTTCCCGGTGGAGGTGGTCGAACGATTTCTGGACATCCTTACCCTGTACAAGATCAACATCTTCCATTGGCACCTGACAGACGATCAGGGTTGGCGCATCCAGATCGACGCCTACCCAAAGTTGACCGAAGTTGGCGCGTATCGTATCGAAGCAGACGGCATTCGTTGCGGCGGCTACTACACCAAAGATGACATTCGGCGCGTGGTGAAGTATGCGGAGAAGCTGGGAATCACCATTGTACCGGAAATAGAGCTGCCCGGCCATGCCAGCGCAGTGCTGGCGGCGTACCCGGAATTGTCCTGTCACGGTCAGACGGTGGAAGTGCCTACCACATGGGGTATTTTCAATGATGTGCTGTGCCCGTCCAATCCCGAAACGCTCACCTTCCTGGAAACAGTACTGAACGAAGTTACCGCCCTGTTCCCCGGTCCCTGGGTGCATATCGGCGGTGATGAGTGTCCTTCGGAACAGTGGCAGACCTGCGATCGTTGCAAAGCGCTGGCGCAGAAAGAAAACCTGCCGGGGATTGATTACTTGCAGGGCTGGCTCAATCGGTGGGTGGGGGATTTGTTGAAACGTAAAGGCAAAACGCTGGTTGGCTGGGACGAGATCCTGGACCGTGACGCGCCGGAGGGTGCGATTGTTATGGCATGGCGTGGAGTGGATCACGGGCTCAATGCCGTCAAACAGGGACATCATGTCGTCATGTCACCTGTCAGCCACTGCTATTTTGACTACGCTCAAGCCGAAAGTGGCGAACCGGAAGCTTTTGACGCAGTGCTGACCCTGGAAAATGTCATGAGCTTCAATCCTGTCCCGGAAGGTATCGATCCCTCTGAACGCAGCAAGGTGCTGGGGGGACAGGCCAATGTCTGGACCGAGCGGATCAGTACCGAAAATCACTTGCACTACATGTTATTGCCGCGTTTGTGCGCATTAAGCGAAACGCTCTGGGGCGGGCATCAGATAGAAGATCCAACCGCCTTTTTTCAGCGCCTGCAAACAAATGTGCGTATGCTGGCCGGATTGGGAATACACTTCCGTCCTGTATCACCGATTTGGTAACCGGGTTTTCAAATACAACTTTTTTTCATGTCCAGCCTTGCCCGTCGTGTTCCCTTTTTGCACCTTGATGTTGGTTCGCCGTAAAATACGGGAGGAAAACATGAACGCCGCTCATTTTCACCTGCTGGTAAACCATGTGCCCATTATCGGTTTTGGAATCGGGGTCATCCTGACCCTGATTGGGTTGTGGAAACGCGATGAAAAGGGAATAACAACCGCTGTTGTGCTGGTACTGTTTATCAGCGCCATTGGTTCGGTTTTGTCCCTGGAAAGCGGGGAGGGTGCAGAAGACCTTGTTGAGGGGTTACCTGGTGTGACCCATGAGGTTATACATGAACATGAAGAAATGGCGGAAACGGCTAATATCGCCGGAATTATCACAGGTATTGCCGCACTGGGACTGCTTTTCCTGGCTATCAGGAAACAGTTTGAAACACCGATATGGGCCTGGGTGGTTGTGCTGGCGCTGGTATTGGCAACCACAACATTGATGGCAATAACCGGGAATGCCGGGGGTAAGATCAGGCATACGGAAATCCGTAGCGAGTATACCATGCCGGATGAACCTGCTGATATTGCTACGGTTCAAGAGCAGGGCGAAATGGAAGATCAAGAACAAGAACACGAAGCGAACGAGGACTGATGTGAATTCCATGACTATACAGAAGTTCATTGCTGGTCTGTTTTCTGTATGTATGCTGTTGTCTGTAGCGACCTATGCCGCCCCGGTGATGCCGTCCGATGGGTTCAGCTCCGGGTGGACTATAGCGCCGTCGAGTTACAGGGAATTTACCGCGGAAGACCTGTATGGCCATATCAACGGTGGTGCGGAACTGTTCCTGGAATACGGTTTCACCGAGCTGAAAGTACAGCGTTATCAACATGGCGAGGCCGAAATCGGGCTGGAGATCTATGTAATGGCAAGTCCTGAAGCGGCGTTGGGAATTTACCTGGCGAAATGCGGCAAGGAAGCGCAGGATAAAAGAGTCAACGCTCGCAACAATACTTCGACCTCCCAGGTTATCGCGTTAAAGAACAATTGTTACATCAAGGCAAACAGTTACACTCGCGGCGAAGACCTGCTGCCTGTGCTGATTCAGGCTGTTAATGCCGTTCTGGACCGATTGGAAGCTTCACCGGAAATCACACTCCTGGATGTGTTGCCAACCGAGGGACTGATAGCCGGTTCGGAAAAACTGGTACGTGGCGAGTTTGCCCTGCAACCGTTCTACACCTTCGGCGACGGAGATATACTTCTGCTCGGCGGCGAAATCTTCGGTGTGACTGGAAAATATGCACTGGCAGATGGCACAACTTTCAGCCGTCTGGTCATCGAGTATCCAACAGAAGATGCAGCACAAAAAGCATTCGCCAACCTGGTCGCCGACCTCGATCCCTATTTGACTGTACAGGAAAAACAGGCAGATCGTCTTGTCTGGAAAGATTATAACAATGAATACGGGATCGCGGTGGTGGATGGGAAGGTGTTGGATATAAGGATAAAGCTAAAGGAAGTGAAAAAAGAGTAAAGTGAAAAAAGTGAAAAAGGGTAAGACAGCAGCAAAGTCAGCTTGATCACATAACACGAGCATCAATCACAAATAAAAAACAGGTCATAGTGTCCAATTCCTGATTCCAGCGCCATTATTTTAATTCTTAACTCTTAATTCTTAATTGAGCAAAGCGTTATCCTTTCACTTGAAGGCCTTCTTTCTGGAGCAGGTCACGCAGGCGTTCACGTTGATCGCCCTGGATTTCGATAAGATCACCTTTTGTGGTGCCGCCGACTCCGCACCCGCTTTTCAGTTTCTTGCCCAGATCCAGAATTTCGCTACCGGGCACATTCCGAAGCTCGACCACCGACACGGCTTTGCCTCCGCGTCCTTTTTTCTCCAGGCGAAGTACGGCCACACGTGGCCCCGAGGCGATTGGTTCAGACTCGGTTGCTTCCGGTTCCGGAGGCGCCTGTCCTGTGGAGAAAACCAGGCCGTCTTTGCGTGAGGATCGTTTCATGGAAAATGACAGGGTTAATGTTTTACTCGCCGATAACCTTGATCAGGAGTTCCATGTAGAAGGGGCTGCCGCCCATATCAAATGGAATCACCAGGACAATATCCTTATCCTGGTAAGAGATCATATGTTCTTTGCCAACAATGACGGTAGGGATGGTGATGTTAAAATGCAGATCCATCTTGGCGAACACGGTTTTGGCATTTCCGGCGACAATATTGGCCAGTTCCGAAATGGCGTCCTGCACATCGGGCGTGATGGTCTCTGCTGTTTCTCCCATCATGGCAGAATAGATTTCCAGGGCAGACAGGTCAGGCATACACAGGGCAATGGAGCCATGGACTTTTTCACCGGCAAAACCGATGATACCGCTGACATCCCCCCAATTGGGCTGGGTGCCTTTCAAATAGGGTTTCTTGGCTGCAGGTTGCAAGCCAAGCATCATGGTCATGGTTTTTGTGGCGCTTTTCACAAAAGGATTTACATGTTCAATCTTTAACATGAAGTCCCACCTTCGCAAGGAATTGGTTTACCTGTTTTTGTCCCTGCTAAAAAGTAAGAGTCTTCAAAACAGGGAACAAGAAGCAACATTTAGGTAAAGAGACTTTTGTAGCCTCTATATCCTGATCAGCCAAATGAAACTCTGATATTCGTTTTGTACGCTTCTGTCCTGAAGTTCTTCATAGCCAAAGAAGAAACACCATCAAGGTATCCTCGCAATATAATGACTGTTACGCTTGCCTTGGTCGTGAATTATCTTATTGTCCCACAGACGCCGTCGTAGTGCGCCAGACACGTCAGTATCACCGGAAAAATTCTCTGGCCGGGGTTTGCATATTGCAAAACAGTGTAAACGTGCTTTCATTCTTACCACACTAAAGAACCGGAGAGAGTACCAGATGAAAAGAATAGGCGTTGTTGGGGTTAACGGTGGTTGGTCATCAGAGCGCTTACTGTCTGCTGTAGAGAATAAGACAGGCTATCGGCTCATGATCGAGCTGGATAAAGTCGTTTTCGATGTGGAAACGGGGAAAGCCTGGTACCGTGATGTCGAATTAAATAGTCTCGATGCCATTGTTGTAAAGAAGATTGGCCGACGGTATTCACCCAGCCTGATGCGTCGCATGGAGCTGTTGCGTTATCTCCACGAAATGGTCGGCCTCCCGGTGTTTTCCACACCTGACGCCATGATTCGTGCCGTTGACCGCATGAACAACACCCTGACCCTGCGTGGCGCCGGGATACCCATGCCGCCGACACGTATCACAGAAGACATTGACGAAGCGGTTGCGGCCATGAAACGATTCAAGACCTCCATTCTGAAGCCACTGTACTCGTCGAAAACACGCGGCATGATGATTGTCGAAGAAAATGCCGATCATTTTGCCCAGGCCGGGAAATTCCGTGATGACAGCAATAGCATATTCTACATCCAGAAATTGCTGGACGCACCAGGCCAGAATTTTGATATGGTGTTCATGGGTGGAGAATATGTAGCAAGCTATACCCGTGGCAATAATGATTCTGCTTATATCACCGACGATCAGGATGCTGGACGCTACAAACCCGTTGCACCCGACGACGATGTGATCAAAATCGCTCACATGGCCCAGGCTGCTTTCGGGCTGGATTTCACCAGCGTGGATGTGGTGATGACAGAAAAAGGCCCGTTTGTCTTTGAAGTGACCGCGTTTGGCGGGTTCCGTGGATTGTCGGAAGCGCATGGTATTGATGCTGCTGATCTATATGCGGATTATGTACTGGATAAGATATCCTGATTACTACAGGTGACCCCGACATTATTCCGTTTTTTGGGGCTTTCAGGTCAAATGTGGTGAATTGCCGATGGAAAATGGGGACTGCCCACTCTTTTCGCTGCGAATATGCTGTGGATTGTGAACCATGTTGAATTTCAGACTCTGGGTATTGCTTACTGGATAACATATAGCGAAAAGGTGGCTGTCCCGACATTTTCCCGCACGAGCCATCCCGTAGCAGTAAGCGAAAAATCTGGTACAGTTACCTTTTCATCAAAACTGGTTTTATTGTCTTGCACGTGAACAAATGAAAAGGTAACAGTCCCATTTTTCGCCTGCTTTTCCGTTCAAAACAGCCAGAAACATAAGAGAGCCCGGCTTGCCGCCGGGCTCTTGCTGTATCAACAGATATAACTGAAAAGCTTACTGCTTATCCCGTTCCACAATCGTAACTGATATAATCTTAATCGGTTCGATAGGGTTATCGCCCTTATCACGATCTGCTGTGGCGATAGCGTCAATCACTTCCATGCCTTCAATCACGTGGCCATAGACAGTATACTTGTTGTCCAGCCATGGTGAACGAGCATGGCAAAGGAAGAACTGGCTGTTGGCCGAGTTCGGGCTCTGGGCGCGCGCTGCGGACAAGGTGCCGGGGTAATGCAGACGGTCATTGAATTCCGCTTTCAGGTTCGGCTTGTCAGAACCGCCGGAGCCCATCATGCGACGATCACAGTTGGGGTCCTTGGTCTGGGGGTCACCGGCCTGGATCATGAAATTCGGGATTACACGGTGGAACAGGATACCGTCGTAAAAGCCTTCCCGTGCGAGTTCCTTGAAACGAGCAACGTGATTCGGGGCGACATCCGGGAAAAACCCGATCTTGATCGTGCCCTTGGATGTTTCCATTATGGCGATTTCGGGATCAACCTTGGTTTGTTCAATGGCCATCAATTCCTCCTGGCTTGGGGCGGGAGCCATGCGTTCCTGTGCAAAACCCGATACCGCCGCCATCAGGCTCACTGCTGCCGTAAGGGACAGCACGATCCAGCGAGCACGTGTCAACTTCATGTCTCAACACCTCTGTTGCATGTATAATGAACGATCTCTTTTTTTACACACCTTCAACCCAGGGACCGGGAGTATGCTGCGTGGCAATCTCGATCTCTGTGGTATACTGTTCCCGTACTACCAGCTCACGGAAAACCTCGAACGCGACCTCGGGCGAATTGTTCTGTTCGCTCAGGTGGCTCAGAATAACACAGCGTGCGCCTTCACGCACTGCGTTCATCGCCAGGTTGGCGCCTTCCTTATTGCTCAGGTGCCCTCGTGGGGAAGCGATCCGCTGTTTCAATACCCAGGGGTACGGCCCATTCTGCAGCATCAGGGGATCATGATTGGCTTCGCAGGACAGGATATCCACCCCGGTAACCGCGCTGGCTGTCACAGAATCCCACTGCCCCAGGTCCGTTACCACCGCTGCCGCGCCTTCTTCCGTGTCAAAACGATAGGCTAACGGTTGCGCAGCATCATGGCTGACCGGAAGTGCCCGCACTCGAAGTCCACCGGCAACCTCTTCACGGCCGTTGATCATACGAACCCTGGCCCCTTCAGGAATCATATGCCTCAAGGCGCGGAGGGTTCCACGACTGGCCCAGACAACCGGCTTGGCACGCTTCAGCAGGACGGACAAACCCTTGACATGATCCGTGTGTTCGTGGGTGATGAACACGTGGTCAACATCACGGATATCGCGTCCGATTTCCTGCGCACGCAACCCAAGCTGTTTAAACGACACCCCCGCGTCAATCAGCGCTGTGGTGCCGCATGCTTCCAGCCACCAGGCGTTGCCTTTGCTACCCGAAGCGAGGGGACACAACGAAATTTTGCCGTTACTTCGCAGTGGCATACCCCGATCCCGGCTTATACAGGTCGACACCTTTTGCACACAACGGACAGGTTTCCGCACCGGGCTGGTAGGTTGCGATTTCCAGCTTCAACACGGCTTCAACCGGTTCTTCCGGCTGGAATCTGCCGGAGCTGCGGTCCACCAGGATCGCATAGGCTACAACTTCGCCGCCCTGTGCCTTTACCGCTTCGGCAGCCTTCAGGATGCTGCCGCCGGTCGTAATGACATCTTCGATCAACAGGACGCGTTTGCCTCTGACATCAAAGCCACGACGCAACTCCATGCCCTTGTCCACGGTTTTTTCCGTGAAATAGGCTAACGTGCCGAGCTGACGCGCCATCTCGTAGGACAGGATAACGCCGCCGGTTACCGGACCGACAACCACATCCGGTTTATATTTCCGGACCCGTTCCGCCAGGTCTTTTATGAGGGACTCTGTTGCGGCTGGTTTTTCCAGTAGACGGAATTTCTCCACATACTGGCCAGAATGCAGGCCACTGGCCAGCAGAAAATGCCCGTCCATCAAAGCGCCATGCTCTTTCAGGAAAGCGATGGTTTCGGCTTCACTCATCACAGTGCAGGTTCCTTTACCAAATCCGGTGGTTCGTGAGGTTTACTCTCAATCAGTTCGATGCCGGATAATACGTTTCGATGATCTGGATGTTACCGCTGTCGGTGGACGTATGATAATCCAGTGTCAGCGTATCGTTGGCAACCGTGTATGCCATCTTTGACGGTAAAATGGGGACGTCACTAAACAGGCTGACCGTCAACGAATCAGAGGTGACACTCCAGTTCATGGTGGATTCGTTGGTGGTGGTTGATGTGCCGCCCTGGATATACTCAACAATCACCTGCTTGAGATAGCCGGTGTGATCATCAGCAAAACGTGCGGTTTTTGTCTGGATGTTCCCATTTACACCCTGTCCCACGATAACCTGTGTGTCAATCGTCCAGCTACCAACTATCGGTGAATTTGACTTCTTGGAATCGTCATCATCATCATCACTGCACCCCGGGACGAACACCAGAACCATCAGGCCAAGCAGAAGAACTGCCACACCAAAAGTCTTACGAATGGTCAAGAGAATTTCCTTTCCTGCGCCTATTCGGGCGCGGTTGACGCATAGTACTCTTCGATCGCGTGAGTCATCCCGCGATCCATCACAACCCTTCTGATGCGAAGAGTGGGGTCGTAGGCGTCGGGGTTCACCTGAAACCTTGCCCGGGCGCTTAACAGCACATCATCCGCATCTTCGACGACCAGCGTGTCGCCTTCTATGGACCAGATAAAATCCAGAACATAGTTATCTTCTGAATACTGGATTTCGGCGTTTTCCGCCACTTCCTGAAACGCGTTGCCGGTCCAATCTTCACAAAACTGAAGAGTCTTTGTTACTCCAACCAGGCTGACCTGGTTTCCATCCTGGTAGAACTCGCTGAGTGTCCAGAACCCTACCAGGTCAGATGTGGACTCGTCAGACTCCTCGTCGGTATCACCACACCCCCAGCCTGCTGCCAGAATAATCAGCAGGAACAGTGATAACACCCGAAACCGGTTTTTACCCATGTGAAAGACTCGCATGGCACCACCCTCCTTCCCGGCTCGGAAACAGGTTGTCCCTCGATCAACCCTGATTATTACATACCAAACTGTTTCAACAGTTTGCGAAAATCACTCTCGTTGTTACCGTGAAATTTCTCAAACTTCAACTGCACCTGTAATTGTGAAGAACTGTATGTCTCGTCTGCAATTTTTCGTATGGAAGCGACGATCTTTTCAAACTTGTCCCCGGTGTCCAGTGTGAAAGCGATTTCAAATTTGATTCCTACCGGGTTTTCAATATCCACCAGGTATTCAACCCGTGGCACCGTGATCCGCATACCCCCATCTGAAATATCCTTAATATAACCCCTGATTGAACGTGTTGGGCCATGAGGCGTAAATAGCTGAACCGTTCCCCCGATTTCGAGACGCTCGTGTTGGCGTCGCTGATAGCGGGTGATACTGCCCGGAAAGCCAATCCGCATCAACTTCATACTGGCCGGCTGTTCAAACCCCTTGATTCCGGTAATAAACTGGTACGCGGAATCGCTACGGTAATAACGTACCAGGACAGGAGTTCCCGGCTGCAAACGAGTGTCTATTAATTCGGGGACATCCACCAAGATACCGGTCGCATCCAATCCCTGAATCCGCACTGAAAACGAGAAAACACGTCCCTGTACCTCGACACGGCAGGTCAGGCGTTCGCGCAAGTACATTTTCTGGGGATCATCAAACGGCATCTGTTCTCCCGGTAAAAGTCACTCGAAAACCCCCGATCACTTCTTCCGTAGCTGTTGAATCGCTTCCTGCATCCGTTTGGCTTCTTCGGCCGCTTTCTCTGTGAAATCAGCACCTGAAGAAGCATAGATGATAGAACGAGATGCGTTGATCAGAGCGGGCGCTTTCCCTTCTACAAACCCAAGTTTTACCGCAGCGGCAAGATCACCGCCCTGGGCGCCAACGCCGGGGATCAGGAATGGCAATAACGGCGCAGGGGCACGAACCTGGGCGATACGCTCCGGTCGAGTCGCGCCAACTACCAGTCCGATATTGTCAAATTTGTTCCAGGTGCGTGCGGCCAGCTTGGTGACATGTTGAAAGACATGATCCCGATGGTTCTTGAAATCCTGCACCTCCACGGCCGAAGGGTTCGAGGTCATTGCCAGCAGGTATACGCCACGATCCGTGTATTCCGCGAATGGCTTTATCCCATCCCACCCCAGGTAGGGATTCACCGTAACCGCATCGAATCCCCAATGATCAAACATGGCGGTTGCATATCGTGCGGCGGTGCTGCCGATATCATTACGCTTGCCATCGCCAATGATCAGCGCATTGGGGGCATGCTGCCTGACAGCGTCAATCGCACGTCTGAGCGCATGAAAACCTTCCAGCCCCAACGCTTCAAAAAAGGCAAGATTGGGTTTATAGGCGGCTACAAACGGCGCTGTTGCCCGAACGATCTCCTCGCAGAACAGGGCGATGCCTTCTTCTTTGTCCCTAAGCGCTTCCGGCAGTTTTTCCGGAACAGGATCAAGCCCAACACAAACCCCACTATTCTGAGTCGCAGCCAACAGGCGTTCTCTGAAGCCAGCCATGGAAATTCCCGTTTTGAAATGAATGACGAAACCTTATCGGTCATGCCTGCAAAACAGCCAAGACTATACAGGGGCAGAACATGTGAGAGCAAGGTAGAGATGTAGCGAGTCGGTTGCAAGCCTGCGGGTGAATTCCGGTTACAGGCTGGTGGACTGATCCATGTGAATCGGTCTACTAACGCAGCAGTATCAGCTTTCTGGTTTCCTGTAAAGGGCCGGCATCCAGTTGCAGGAAGTACACACCACTCGCGAGCTGTTCGCCATGGAAAGGAATCAGGTGTTTGCCAGCCGCCATTCTCTCGTTTGCCAGATCAGCAACCTTCTGCCCCAGGATATTGTAGATCGCAATCCGGACAGGAACAGCCTGTTTCAGGGAAAATCCCACCTGAACGCTGGAGTTGAAGGGGTTTGGCCAGGCGCCGTCAAATGCCCAATCAAGCGGCATGGCGGGTGGTTCTTCGGCATCTACCCCGGGAACGACCAGGGTGATAGAGACTGCGTCCGGATTTTCAGTACACGCATTGTGTTCGAATTGTGCGAGAACACTATAGGAACCCGGTAACAGCTCTTCGTTAATCAACTGGAAACCGATAGTAGTCGTTTCGCCCGGACTTAATCGCCCATTCGAACTGCTTACAACAACCCAATCGGTGAAAATGCCGGCATCAAACAGAACGACATAATTTCCTGATTCGCTACTGACAACGGTTCCCAATGCTGCGTTGCTATTGTTCCAGAAAGTAGTAAACAGGGCGCCCTTTACATCCCAGTCGCCCTGCCCCAGGTCGGTAAGAGTGGCAAGAGGAATGGTATCGCCGTTATCAGGGTTCATCTTTATAATGGTGGCTTCGCTTTCGCTAAAAGGTTGTACCAGGAGATACATGTAATATCCATCGGGGTCATGTGAACGCCATGCAGCTCCCCGAACATAAACTTCCAGCTCTATTTCACTGACAATAGTGCCCTCACGATTCACTGCGATCAGGGGATTATTCCCGCCCCCGATCCAGTACCACTCCTGCCTGGGATCAACAACCATCACATGGGATGGGTTCACTTCAATTTCAAATGAATTCACTCTTCTGACCGTGTTTCCCTCGGGAAGCATCTGGTACAATACACCAGCATCCGCTCCATAGAGATAACGACCATCCCAGGCCAGTTCATAAAATCCCTCAGCCGTACGTTCCCCTTCAGGCACCGGCTGTTCAAACGTGCCGATATGGTTGCCGTTGGCCGAATAACAGTACAGTAGGTTTGGACCATTAATATCGTAATTGTTTGATCCCGCTATCCAGAAATGCCATCCATCAAAGGTCAATCCACGATACCTGTTTTCAGATGTTAAAAGTTCGAAAGAGTACAGTTCTTCCCACAATTCATCCAATTCGCCGGACTCAGAGGTATTTCTTGTCCCGCCAGACGATAGTTTTGCGTCGTTACCCGGCCAGTCCAGGGCAATATTGAATACCAATTCACCTTCGCCTTCGTTGGCCAACACAATATCATGGGTTGCATCCTCTCTGACATCCAGGGTATCACGGATCATGGTGTTGCTTATTTGAAAATCGGGCGCAAGCATTTCAAAATCCAACCGGACCGTATCCATCACCGGGACATAAACAATCATGCTCTCAAGATCGGTGTAGCAGTCTGTTTCCACGCTGAAAGTAACTTCACCAGGCACAACCTGGTCCAGGATGTATTCACCTTCTATATCTGATGTTGTCGAGATAAAGCCGTCGTAGCAACTGATTACGGCCCCGGCAACAGGTTCTCCGGTATGGGCTTCATAAACCCGTCCGTACACCCGGCTCATCATGTAGAATACCTGGGTGGTAAACAGGATAGCCCGCCCTTCTTCAATACTTGTCATGCCCGGGCTGAGAGTGTTCCAGAAAGCCAACTGCAGTCCATCTGTCTGGTCGCCGTTTTCAATACCTGTGGTCCAGTAAGGGTTGTCATACTGAATTCCACTGTTTGCCGTGTGAGTACATTCACCATATTGGAAAATGATGTTATTGTCCATGGATGGCGTTGGGTACATCTCTACATCCTGGAAAAGAATTTCAAAGGTGCACGTCGAGTTGTTGTAATGTTGCATATGGTAGAATTCCACGATAAACAATCCATTCTGCTCATGGTGATAGGTGCAGACTACCGCATCGCCAGTGGTATGAAACTCATCCCAATAGGGCGCAATCATGTTGTTCGGACCCAAAGGGGAAGGAATACTCCAGTTGCGTGCGAGAGAGAGGTCAGCCTGGTTGCCGAGGGCGACATAGCCGTTTGCCGTTACGGTTATCGTATCAAACACTTCACCGTAATAGCTGACAGGAAAAGGAAGTGGCAGCGACACTGCATCATCATCGTTTTCGGCAAGGTCTTCCAGGTCCAATATCGTGCCGGCATACACCGGATCATCTGCAAATGGATTAATCTCAAGCCAGTTAAATTCCACCGCCAGGTTTTCATGAACAGAGTCGCAGTTTTCAATAGCAAGATACCCATAGCCATCAGGGCCAACAGGATCCCAGCTTTCCCGTTCCCCAATGGGCAGGGTAAATAATGCTGTGGATGTATGTGTGTTTTCGTCAACAATCACTATGCTGGCATCAACCTCTATACCATGTGCAGCAACCGGGCTTAGACTTACATCAAATGTTGCACAGGCCCAGCCATCAATACCAATATCTCCCACAGGAACACTGGCGCCATTTGTTATGACGAAATTGCTTGACGATATCAGTGTGGCATGTGCGTTTCCGGCGTCGGCTCCGCCAATATTCTGGATATAGGCTATAACCGATCCTGCCTGTCCGGGCCTCATGTTTTGAGTCGTGACAGAATGGATTTCAAATTTCGGCGCACGAACCAGGATTTCACATTCATCCTCATAGTCGCCCTGGTCAGTGCTGAACAGCAGGTCAAGATGCACAAGCCATTCGTCCTGAATGTTGGGTGCAAGCTGAACAATGATGATATCGTTATCCCAAGCTTGTTGACCGGGGATCAGGGACTCTCGTGAGATGGCTCCACTGACAGCCTGAATCATGGGGTCGTCGGATGCTCCGGAAACAACAATACTGGATTGGGCAATTTGTCCGAAGTTTTTCAGGGCGAGCCTGATGCCAATTGTTTCTCCGGCCTGCGCCACACCATCGCCATTACCGACCGTTTCCCCCTGGCCATTATCCACAATGGCCATATCCGCATACCCGATCCGCCCGGTTGGGGTGCTGATAGCTATCTGCTGTTGAACTGGTACATAATGCTGTTTGCTTGCTGTTACGACACCAGTTCCAGTGAAACGATTCGGGGTATACAGAACTACAGTTCCGTCGGACTGAGATAATTTTGTTTCCACGATTTCTTCGTAATCGTCAACTTTATAATATGTTACCCAGGCCCCGCTTACTGGTTCGCCATTTTCATCCGAAACACTTACAGTTACTGTATTGTCTCCAACGTACATTGTTTGATCACAACTGATAGTCAATTCCTGCGGGACAGCAGTCCAGGCCCAGGTGGTTGGATCGCCCATCAGGTTGCACCATGCCTGGTTTTGCCTGGAAGTGGCTGTCTGAACGTCATCGTAATTCTGCCACAGGTTTACCTGCGCTCCCAGCCATGTCATGCCGATTTCCGGGATGCGATACCCGAGCAAAGCCTGTGCGGCTCCACCGCTTATGGGGTTGTTCATGTCGGGCCGGTTGGAAGTTGTGGCCATACCAATGGCCCCTATCGCGCCGGTAGGAACATCAACAGTCCCGGCACGGAACCAGACTTCATTGGTGCCGGTTCCCTGGGACCAGTTGCCGGTCATACAGGTCAGATCTACAACCATCGGTAGTTTATAGTCATTTTCCAGAACACTGATATGGTTTGCCTGGAGACCATATCCGAGATAACCACGATGGCTGAAAACCGAGACACCATCCTCAAGTAACCCCGTCATGAAGATATTATCCTGTTCCCATGACGTGTCCACCTGGGTATAGCCAACCTGACGAAGCAAATGCAACCAGTAGCGTAAAGTTAAAACCTTGGATGTTCCACTGTGAGTATCATCAGACTTGTACAGCGCTGCATGCTGAAACCAGTCCGTATCATCCATAAAGGGATCGCTCTCGTAGCCAATGATTTTGCTTGTGGCAGCAGCGACCTGTGAAATATCCTCCACAGTTATTCTTCCAACGGCAGCGTCTACCAGGTAATCATCGCCGGCTAATCGTCCATAATGCAAATCACCGGCGCCATAGATTGCACCGGTTGAGGCCGGGACAGGGAACGCCCCCTGGTCGTCGCCGACAACCACGACAAAATCAAACTTCTCGTCTGCAAGGTTATATCTTGATTGTAACTCGTTGATTATATTGGTGTAGGTCCAGCCAGCCACATCATCGTCTGTCAGGAATTCCAGCTTCCATCCTTTCTGACGTTTCCATTCTATCCAGGGTTGCAGGGTTTCCATCAGGTTGTCATCATTCTGTGCGACAACCACTACATTGCCCTGGTAGTACAGATACTCGTCCAGTTCGCTGTCATCCCAATCCAGGAAATCACGGTACAAGGGAAGAAAGGTGGCGCTGATTTTGGATGGCTGTTGAGGTAAAGAATTCCGGTTGTCCTGCCCGTCAAAACGGATGGCGATTTCCATACGATTGTATACCCGCATTTCGTTGCGGGCAGGATTCACTTGCACGGGGTGGGTCAGCAGGTTGGCAACGCGAAAGTCATGAAACAGGGCCGGTGAACCCACTTCAGCAACAGGGCCGGGATACCAGGCGTCCTGCAGATTTGCCCCAGGGCCAAACGTGATATCTTCTTCATCAAGTTCATTGCGGCAATGAGCGATCTGAACATCTGAAATCGTCGTGTATTCTGCGGAGATTATTTCCACACTGGCGCTGCCGGTTGGCGGAAGACGAAACAGGCGTCCTGCTTGTGGTGTAACCGGTTGACCGGATTCGAGATGCAGGCCGGCGCCGGAAAAGGTGGGAACAACCAGGCCGGGATGGTTTTCCACAGATTCAAAGGAAGGTGACTCGAAAGACAGAAGCAGGTCGAAGCCGTCGGGATGTTGACGGCACTGCTCAACATGAATAATCGTCGGCGCCTGCTGAGATAATACTTCCGGAATTGAACCCAGGCAAATGCAAGGCAAAACAAGAAGCAACGTGCACACTATCAAGCTGTTCCGGTTCATGGCCAGCCTTTACAGTATTCAGTCAAATCATCCAGGTACGTTCCATCAAGCTCTGTTACAAAGGTGAAACACTATCTGCAACCCCACATCCTGAAGGGTATAACTTCGTTCCAGGACACATAATAATAACAGCTACTTTAATAAAATAAGCTTTCTGGTTTCACGCAACGGACCAGCGTGAATTCTCAAAAAATATACCCCGCTGGCAAGCTCAGGAGCTGTAAAGGGGACGGTATGCCAACCGGCTGCCTGCGATTCATGCGCAAGGACTGTCACTTCACGTCCAAGGATATCATAAACTCGTATGTCAACACGAGTTGCTTCTTTTATTCCATAGCGTATCTGTGCCGTAGGATTAAATGGATTGGGCCAGATCGCGTCCAGTTTCCACTCCAGGGGTCTTCCCGTGGGCTCTTCCGGAGACGATGTCGATGAAACAGTCATCCGGATTAACACACGGTTTGAAACCTCGCTACAGGCATTATAATCGAAAACCAGGTCAAGGCTGTATGTTCCAGGCGGCAAAAACATGCTGCTGAGTTGTATGGGGATTTCTTGCAGCCCTCCGGGGGGAAGTTCGATGTACGATTCCGGCAGGTAAAGCCACTCGTCGAACGGCTCAATTTCCCATATCAGTACACTGTCCGCGTCTTCGAAACTGGCGATCGTGGCAAAATTCCAGGAGGATTGTTGGCCGTTACAGAAGAAACATGCGCCCCCTGGCGATTCTTCCAGGGCGCCAAGGCTGGTGTCGGTGAGGTTCTGAAATACCTCGGTATCAGGATTAAACTCCAGTAATCGTATGTCATGGGAAATGTGATACCAGGTTAATAATCCAAGATTGTTATTGCAGTTTGAGTATCGCAGCATATCGCCACCATAGATATCATAAGGGATATCTTCAAAAGCATATTCGATGTTCCCATTCAGATTAATGCCATACATGTTGGAGGTGATGTCCTTCATCCAGAAGAGGCCACGGAAGGAGTCCACGGCCAGGAATCTTGTTCGCGGTAAGGGAACATCCACCTGGAAGTTTACCTGCATGGTATCATCCACAGGCGTCATCTCGTATAGAATATAGTTGTCAACGCCGTACAGGCAGCCGTCTTCCCATGTCAGGTTCCGCATACCCAGATAGGAACGCTGATCCTCCGGCACCGGTTGCGGACAGGAAGAGATCATGGTGCCGTCAACGGAATACTTATACAGCAAATTGGGAGCATCCGGGTTTGCGCTGTTAGCGCCAGCGATCCAGAAGTTGTTGCCATCGTACGTGATTCCGTAGTGGTTAAACTCCTCTGTAGATAGTTGGAAGCCGGGAATGCGCGTCCATTGTTCGTCAAGCTCGCTGATCCAGCGGGGAGATACCTTTGCTGCATGGATTTCAGGCTCACACACTTCGAACGTGAGCGAAGAAGTCAATGTCCCGTCACCTGCATTTTCAACGAATACCGAGTGCGATGCTGTTTCATTGTTGGCCAGCGTGTCCATGATTGTGTGCCTGTCCAGGCTGAAAGATGGTTGGGTCAGCGCAATGGTAATATTTTGAATATCATCCTCATACGGTATCAAGTGATGTACTTGCAGATTAAAAC
The DNA here is from genome assembly GCA_963669175.1 of bacterium. GTDB lineage: Bacteria > Electryoneota > Electryoneia > Electryoneales > Electryoneaceae. Next base: position 675,050 of record OY769902.1, on the reverse strand, counting down.
ATTCCTTTTCTACAAAAATATCAATAGACAAATAGGAATATAGATCAAGGTTAAAGAATCCCATGGAATCGGCAACTACGGAATTGAATGGTTCTGTATAGACCAGGGCGTTGGGCACTGGCTGGTTGTCTGCTGCAGTAACGACCTGGCCTGATGCGACGACATGCACCTGCGGAAAGGCGACAGAAAATAAAATGGCGCGTCCGCTGTCAATCCTGGCAATAGTAGGATTCATGGTATTCCGGTAAGCCAGTTGCAGTCCGTCAGTCTGGTTTCCATTTTCAATACCGGTGGTCCAAAAGGGGATATCATAACTCATACCTCCGGTCGAATGCTCGCACAAACCATACTGAAACAGGAAACGGTTGTCGTTTGTAAATGTGGGATAGTGTTCGGTGTCATAAAAGAGCAGTTCGAAGGTACTTTCATAGTTATAATTGTGATGACGCATCCTGTAAAACTCGACGATGAAGATGCCGGAGCCATCGTCGTGATATGTTACAATCGCGGCATCGCCATTGGTTTGCAGTTCGTCCCAATAAGGGGCAATCATGTTGTTGGGGCCAAGGGGGGATGGGATTGTCCAGTTACGAGCGAGTGAAAGATCCGCCTGGTTACCCATGGCAACATAACCGTTTGTGCTGACAGTCAACGTATCAAAGGAATTGCCGTAATACTGAATCGTGAAAGGGAGTGGGATGGATATAGCTTCGTCATCATTCTCAGATAGGTCTTCCAGGTCAAGCAGGGTTCCCTGAAAGTCGGGATCAGGGGCGTCGGGGTTGATTTCTATCCAGTTGTAATCCGGAACAAGGGAATCGCCGGGAACGATATCCGTATTCTCTACTGCGATATAGCCGTACTGGTCAGGTCCAGTTACGTCAGTCGCGTCAACCCCGCCGAAGTTGACAGAAAAGAACAGGTCATACATGTGTCCATTTTCGCTGGTCAAAGCTAACAGGACCGGTACCATGATACCCGGCAAAACTGTCTCTTCAGAAGAAATGGAGAATACTGCTGTGGCAGTATCACCCACAGCGATATCACCCAGAATCATGGATTCATTGTTACCCAAGATCATTCCCTGTAAACTGTACAACGTCCCCATCGCATTATCGGCGAAGTGACCACCGGTATTTTGTATGGTTATTGTTATTTCCCCCTCGTCCCCCGGACTGATGTCAGACATTTCGGCAAACACAAGGCCGTATTGGGGAGACCTTACGGGAAAACTGCATGTTGTCACATGGTGGCTCTGGTCTGAACTGAAATTCAGGTCAATATGAATTATCCAGTGGTCGGTGATAGTACCGGACAGTTCTACCAATAGTACATCGGTCTCCCAGACCGCCTCTCCCGGATTCATCATGCCTCTTAAAATGTTCCCGGTTACACTGGTAACACCACGATCTTCCGAGGAACCTGAAACAATGATTCCCGTCTGAGCAATACCAGATTGACAGACCAGTTTCAGGCGCAACCCGACAGTTTCACCATTTTGAGGAATCCCGTCTCCGTTTCCCTGGGTACCATTGCTCCCGTCATCAATAATCAGGAAATCCTCAAAACTGACCACATCTTCAGAATTACTGATCGTGGCCTGAACTGTTGCAGGAATACAGTTTCGCTTGCTGGCGGTAATAGTGCCAGATCCCGTGAATCGGCATAATGTCTGAAGGATGGCATCGCCGTTGGCGTCTGTTTGTGTCGAATAAACAACATCTTCATTATTATTAGCCTTGTAAAATGTTACCCATGCTTCAGATACAGGATCACCAGAATTATCTGTGACATTCGCTATAACCTGGTTTTCACCCAGGTAGAGCTGGTTCTGTACATCCAGGTTCAGAGATTCCGGGACAGCGGTCCACAACCAGGTTGTCGGGTCTCCCATCAGGTTGCACCACTGTTGCTCGTTGTTCATGTAAGTCGGATCGTGGAGATGAAAGTTCTGCCAGAGGTTGATTTGCGCGCCAAGCCACATTCTGCCAAATTCAGGATTGTGGTGTACCAACAGTGTATGGGCGGTTCCACCACTTATACAGTTATTAAAGTTTGGACAGTTGGCAGCCGTTGTCATGCCTATCGCGCCAATACCACCGGTAGGAGTTTGAACAGTACCGGCCCGCAACCAGGACTCGTTGATACCCAGGCTGTTCGACCAGTTCCCGGTATAGCAGGTCAGATCAACAACAGCGGGTAACATGAAATCATTTGAAAGGTTGTTGACATCGGTAATCTGTAGTCCTGTACCAAGATAGCCCCGATGACTGTATACGCTAACTCCATTGTTAATTGCTTCAATGATTGGAGTGTGTCCGTGATTCCAGTTGGTGTCCACTTGTGCATAACCATTCTCAAATAGCAACCGTCTCCAGTAACGCAGTGTCATGATTTTTGATATCCCGGCATGAGAATCTGAACGGTACAGCGACGCACGTTGGTACCAGCCAGTATCGTCCATAAAGGGGTATAGCTCATAGTTGATTGTCTTGGAGGTCACCAAAACGACCTCCTGCAACGATTCCACAGACATACGCCCCACTGCCACATCCACCAGCCAGTCATCACCTGCAAGTCGTGCGTAATGAATATCACCATGGCCCACACCTGATCCGGATGAAGCCGGCACCGGGAAAGAACCGGTATCATCACCCACGATCACAACGATATCGAATTTTTCTTCCGCAGTCTCGTATCGATAGCAGAGTTCGGTAATAATATCGTCAGCAGTCCAGTTTTCGAATCCCGCATCCGTCAGAAAATCCAGCTTCCATCCCTTTTGCCGTTTCCAGGCAATCCACTCTTCCATCGCTTCCCAAAGAACCTCGTCGTCACGCATGACAACGACCACATTACCCTCGTAGAACTCGAATTCATCAAGCTCGTTATCGTCCCAGTCGAGGAACTCACGGTACCAGGGTAGGAAAGTGGAACTGAGTTTTACTGGTTGGGTGGGAATAGAGTTACGGTTGTCATTGCCATCAAAACGGATGGCGACATTCATCCGGCTGTAAACGCGCACTTCATTCCGCGCCGGGTTGACCTGAACCGGGTTGGTCAGCAGGCTTGCGACACGGAAATCGTGGAAAATGGCAGGATCACTGACCTCAACAAGAGCTTCCGGAAACCAGGCGTCCCGGTTTGCACAGGAACCATACTCGATTTCATCCAGCTCGCTGCTGCAGGCAGCGTAATCCACGCCGGTCAGGGTCTCGAACTCGAAATCAAGGACTTCCACAGTAACACCCCCGGTCGGAGGCAGACGAAACAAGCGTCCTATCGTGGGTGTGGCCGGTTCGCCAGGGTCATTGCGCATGCCTTTTCCGGCAAAGGACGCCAATTGCAGCGATCCCGATTCGCCTATCGTTTCAAATACCGGCGCTTCGAAGGAAAGGGATAAGGTCAGCCCGTCAGCAGTGCGGGTGCATTGCTGCACATGCAGGATATTGGCCGCTTCTGGTGGCAGGTTCTCCCAGGTGATGTTACCACGGGTGACCTGTAGGCTGAAAACAGCCAGAACGATAAACAGGAGCAATCTCTTCACAAGATCAGTCCTTAATATAACAAGCGTTTCTTCCTTCAGAAACACCGGAAAATCTTGACAAGTAGAAAAAGTATACAAGTTAAATGGAATGATAAAAAGCAACTCCAGTTATTTCAACAATACCAGTTTCCGGGTTTCGTGAAGAGGGCCTGCGTTAATTTGTACAAAGTATAAGCCGCTGGACAGATTGCTTGCCGTGAATGGAATCGTGTACCACCCGGCCTGTTGAGTCTCATGAGCTAATATAGCTACCTGACGCCCCAGGATATCAAATATCTGTACATCAACAGTTGTTGTTTCTTTTAATCCATACCGGATTTGCGTTGTCGGGTTAAACGGGTTGGGCCAGATTGCATCCAGCGCCCACTCTAATGGTCTGTCGTGAAGTTCTTCGGGTGTATCAGAATCAATAATCACCATTTGGATCATCACCCGGTTGCTATTGTCAGAGCAGGCGTTGTGGTCGAAAACCAGGTCCAGGGTGTACGTCATTGGGGGTAACACCGAGCTGTATGCAGAAACTGGAAAATCAAATGTTTCGCCGGGATCAACTTCAATGTAGGCTTCAGGCAGTGAAACCCAGTCGTCATAAGGCCCGATTTCCCATAAGAGAACGCTGTCAACCTCTTCAAAATGGGCAATTGTAGCAAAAATCCAGGCAGACAATTGCATATCATGGGTAATACAAGCGCCGGTAGGTCTGTTGTCCAGCAGGCCACCAGTGAAATCTGCCAGGGGCAAAACCTCTCCTGATTCGGGAACAACTTCAATAGCCCGGTACTGATGGGTTGCCATGTTCCAGGATAGCAGCGCCAGGTTTTCGTTTAGTTGTGCAGATGGTAGCAGGTCACCACCGGCGAAACTGTACGAACCGTTAAAAATTGAATATTCAACAGCCCCGTTCAGGTTCACACCTGTGATATACGTATGTGTACTCCCCAACCAGAATAGTCCCCGGTACGAATCAACGGCGAGATAAGTTACGGGACTTACAGGAACCGCCAGTTGGTTGGTAACCGTAAAGTTGCCGTTATTCAGCTCCATCTCGTAAAGAACATTGCCATCGGCGCCATACAGGTAGCCATCTTCCCAGGCCAGATCCTGCATGCCCAGGGCAGATCGGTTTGCCTCCGGCACAGGTTGATTGCAGGAACGAATCAGCTCACCATTGGAAGTGTACAGGTATAACAGGTGGGCATTATTCGGGTTGTCCTGATTTGTGCCACTTATCCAGAAATTGCTGCCGTTATGCGTGATTCCCAGGTACCCGGAAGATTCAGTAGAGAGTTGGAATCCGGGTCTGCGTGTCCATGTTTCATCCAGTTCCCTTATCCACCGGTGGCCCTGTTTTTCAAGCGCCATGGTCGGTTGATGAACATCAAATGTAAGCGCTGATCGCAGTATGCCGTCACCGGGATTGGAAACAGAAACAGTGAACGAAGCTGTTTCATTTTCGGACAATGTGTCGATCAGGGTTTCGGTGTTGAGAATAAATTCGGGCCTTGACAGGGCAACGGTTACATTGGTTATTTCGTCCTGAAGCGGGTCGAGCAAGCGTGAAACCGGGTTAAAACAATCCGCTTCAAAATAGACATGCATAGGCAAAGAGGTTTGGAGCGGTAAACAGAAGTATCCTGTAGAATCAGTCACCACGACATTGAGTGGATTGGTGTAAACAAGCGCTTCCTGAATGGGAGAAGAATCAGCCAGGGATACGACCGTGCCGGTGAGATTCCGATCCGTTGTGTGCATGGCGGCGGTAAAGAGTATCGCACGACCTTCCCCGATACTGGTGACGCTGGGGTGAAGAATATTCAGGAAAGCAAGCTGAAGGCCGTCCGATTGGGCGCCGTTTTCGATACCTGTAGTCCAGTATGGCATATCATAGCGCATGCCGCCTTCCGAATGGTTGCAGCTATTATACTGAAAGACAAACATGTTGTCGCCGGTTGGCGTAGGATGCAATGCTGTATCGTAAAAGATTACCTGGAACGTGTTCGCGAATTCTGGTTCATGGGCTCGCATCCTGAAAAACTCGACAATCAGGGCGCCCGTGTCACTGTCGTAATAATAAGAAATGTTTGCATCACCTACAGTTCGTAACTCATCCCAATAGGGCGCTATCATATTGTTTGGTCCCAGGGGTGACGGAATGATCCAGTTTCGTGGCAGCGAAAGATCTGTCTGGCTGCCCATCGCAACATATCCATTGGTGCTGATTGTCATGGTATTGAACGTGTTTCCGTAATACTGAATCGGAAATGGCAATTCAATAACAGCGGCATCATCATCATTCTCTACCGGGTCTTCCACGTCTATCAATGTTCCCTCAAACTGGGCATCCTGCAAGTCCGGATTGATTTCAATCCAATCAAAGACCGGGACAAGAGAATCGATGGGAATAATGTCCGTATTCTCTATGGCGATATATCCGTATTGGTCTGGCCCGGTAACGTCTGAAGTGTCAACGGAACCGAAGTTGACAGAGAATTCCAGGTCAAATGTGTGGCCATTACCTGAGGTCAGGTTAACAGGCAGGGGACAAGAGCGCCGGGAAGGGCGTCCTGCGCAGCCGTGATGCTAAAGCTTGTACTGTTTGTCTCTCCGGGGCTCAGGGTTCCAAAAGGGCGGTAGGCCTGAGATGAATGGAACATGTTGCCATACGCTGAAATCACACCTGATATGGTTGACGCTTCGTGTCCTCCGGTGTTCTGAATCATGATGAATAGTGTGCCGTTTCCGCCCGGTTCAATGTCGCTCATGGTTGTCGTAACAATACCGTATTGAGGCGCTCGAATCGGGAAGCTGCATGTGGTTGTGTGAAAGCTTTGGTCGGCAGTGCATTCAAGATCGACATGCACAATCCAGTGATCCTCGATCATGTCGGCCAGTTCGACCAGGATAACTTCATCCGCCCATTCCGATTCTCCGGCTTCCATTGATTGTATGGCAACCGTACCAGTTACAGCTTCAATACATGGATCGGCCGAAGAACCGGTCACAAAAATCCCCGTTTGCGTGATATCGGAATTACAGGCCAGTTTCAACCGTAGCCCGATCGTTTCACCATTCTGGGGAATACCATCTCCATTGCCAATGGTCTGGTAATTCCCGTCATCAACGATCTCATAGTCATCGAAACTCACATTATCGTTGGCAAGAGAAACAGTAACTGGTGTCTGGGAAGGAAGATAATTCTGTGCGCTGACAGTAATGATGCTCTCGCCGGGATAGTCACACTCGGTTTGTAAATAAGCGAAGCCATCAGCGTCCGCAAGTGTGGAATAAACAACATCTTCGTTTTCATCAACCTTGTAAAAAGTAACCCACGCGTTCGGTACTGGATTATTCTCGCTGTCCGTGACCTGCACATTCACCTGGCGTGTTCCCAGGTTGATCAGGTCAGGTGTGCTTACAAACAGAGATTCCGGAGCCGCGGTCCACAACCAGGTTGTCGGATCACCCATCAGGTTACACCATTGCTGTTCATCTTGTGAAACAGCGGGGTTATTAAGCCGTTGATTTTGCCACAAGTTGATCTCGCCTCCCATCCAGACCAGACCCATTTCAGGGTTGCGTTGAACCAGTAACGAATAGGCAGCGCCTCCACTGATAGGATTCAACATACTTGGACGATTGGCGGCGGTTGCCATGCCGATAGCGCCAATGCCCGCACGAGGCGAATTGATGGCGCCGGTCCGAAACCAGGTCTCATTGATTCCCGTGTCGCCAGACCAGTTTCCCGTGTAGCAGGTTAAATCAATAACGACAGGCAGCATGTAATCATTAGACAGAGCTGAAACCTGATTGGCTTGAATGCCTGAACCAATATATCCACGGTGACTGTATACACTTACACCATCATTTATCGCTGCAAGCGCAGCGGTATTTCCCAGGCCCCAACTTGTATCGACCTGGGTATAGCCTATTTCATTCAACCATGATCTCCAGTACCTCAGGGTCATGACTTTTGTAATGCCTTCGTGCGTGTCCGAACGACTCAGCATGGCTCGCGTGTACCAAACAGGTTCTTCCAGGTACATATCGCATTCATAAGTGATGATTTTGTGGCTTGCTATCACCACGTGCTGAAATGTTTCAACAGTCATTCGACCGATTGCGACGTCAACCAGGTAATCGTTACCTGCCAGCATTGTATAAAACAGGTCACCGGATCCGGACCCGTATCCTGACGAGGCCGGGACTGTAAACGATCCGGTATCATCGCCAATGATGACAACAAAATCAAACTTCTCCTCGGCTGCTTCATAACGCTGGATCAATTCACTTATAATACCATCGCTTGTCCAGTTGTCCACATCAGAATCGGTCAGGAAATCCAGTTTCCACCCTTTCTGACGTTTCCATGCGATCCAATCTGCCAGGCTTTCCCACAAAACGTCATCATCCCGCATGACCACAACCACATTGCCCTGGTAGAATTCATATTCATCCAGTTCGTCATCGTCCCAATCCAGAAAATCTCGATACCAGGGAAGAAAAGTGGAGCTCAGTTTCGCGGGGTGATGCGCCAGGGTGTTCCGGTCGTCATGGGAATTGTATCTCACGGCCAGGTTCATGTGGCTATATACACGGACTTCCTGGCGCGCCGGATTAACCTGCACCGGGTTGGTAAGCAGGTTTGCGACACGGAAATCGTGAAAAATGGCTGGATCGCCAACTTCAACGAGCGGTCCGGGAAACCAGGCGTCTTCAACAGAAGAACATGCGCCAAACTCAAGCTCATCGAGTTCGTCAACGCAGGCGGCATAATCAACATCTGTATACGTCTGGTATTCGGCGTCGAGCACCTCGACCATTACACCACCACTTGGGGGCAGGCGAAAAAGTCTGCCAATCATGGGAGTTGCCGGTTCTCCGGGGTACAGACGCATTCCGGAACCGGGGAAAGAGGCAAGTTGCAACGAATTGGATTCATCTACGGTTTCAATTTTCGGGGTTTCGAAAGCAAGAGAAAGGGATATCCCATCAGAAGTATGCAGGCACTGTTGTACACATAGCGCAGTGCAATCGTCCGATAGTATCGGGTTAACGGGAGAGAGGTTGCCTGACGCTAACGAACAACAGATCAATACCAGGCATAAAGCTCTGATTTTCCACTTCATGCGTTGTCCCTGATTCTGCAAGCAGAAGAGTTAATGTACGTTCTCAATCAGCCAGGATAATCATTGCTTATCCTGATATTGACCACCTATTTCAACAGAACCAGCTTCCTGGTTTCGTGAAGCGGTCCTGCGTTAATCCGGACAAAATAGACTCCGCTGGCCAATCCATTGGCGGTGAATGGAATTGTATACCACCCTGCCGTTCTTTGTTCTTGCACCAGCGTTGTGACTTCTCTTCCCAGGATATCAAAAACTCGAATATCAACAGCCGTTGCTTCTTTCAAGCCAAACCGGATTTGAGTGGTGGGGTTAAATGGGTTGGGCCAGATGGCGTCAAGCGCCCATTCGACCGGTCTGTTCCGTTCGTTGTCAGAAACTGCGTTGTCATTGACAACCAGTTCAACAGTTACTCTATCCGGATTGTCAGTACAGGCATTGTGCCGGAATGCGAGATCCAGCGTGTAGGTGTCTTCGGGAAGCAGGTAACTTAACACGGAGAATTCAACATTCCGGGTTTCTCCAGGATCAATAGTACTATGCTGCACAGGCAAGACCAGCCAGTCATGGAAAGGTTCCATGTTCCATATGAAAACACTATCGACCTCATCAAAGCGGATAATGCTGGCCATGGTCCATATTGATGGAATTACATCATGGCTGATACACATGCCGATAGGAGAGTCGCTAAACTCATCAGAAGGAAAATCAGGATCAGGTGTGTAGATTCGATTATCCACATCCAATTCATAGCAGGTGGCTGTCTGGTTGTCGCTGTTCCAGTCAATCAGCCTGATACTTGAACCCTGTGTTGTGGAAAACATATCACCGGCAAAAAAGCGGTGATCTTCCCGGGAGATATACAGCGCCGTCTCACCGTTCAGATTATACCCGCGAATCATGACACCGGCATCACCCATCCAGAAAAGCCCACGTTCCGGATCAACGATAAGAAAACGCGCAGGGTTTGTTTCTACCTCTATTGCCATACTTATTTCAAATGCTTCACCATTAAATGTCATCTCGTACAACACGCCATTATCCACGCCATACAGGCACCCATCATCCCAGTCCAAACCATACATGCCTATCCGGCTTCGCTGCTCGGGCGGAACCGGCTGATCAAAAGAACCGAGGTAAACTCCGTCCGGTGAATACCGGTATAAAATGTTGGGGTCGGGAATATTCTGATTGTCTGAACCGCTGATCCAGAAGGATTCGCCATCGAACGTGAGCCCACGATAGCTGGATTCGGAAGGATCAAGCTCGAAACTGACAACACGTGGCCAGATTTCATCCAATTCCGATGCAAATGTCGAGCGTTTGCCAGTGGCGGCAATGTTGCGAGGGGTGGATTCAATGTCAATAAAATATTCCAGAATCCCATCGCCGGGATTAGATACAGGAAAAGAATGAGTTGAGCTCTGATTATAGGTCAGTGTATCTCGTATTAAGGTTGTAGAAAGCTCAAATCCCGGAGCGTACAGGTATACATCCAGATCCAGTGTGTCTCCGGATAAAATCAGAAAGGTTGAATCGACGTCTTGATAACAATCAGCTTCCACTGTCAAAGATGCGAACCCACTGTGGATATATTCGAACGCAAACATTCCCTGGTTGTCCGTTTGAACAGTATAATTGTTGTTAATGGTCACCAGGGCGTCAGCGACAGGTGTCGAATCTGAATAATCATAAACATGCCCACCGACAATATTTCTTTCTATGCTGGGGCGAGTGGTGAACAGAATGGCTGATTCGTTGGTGAGAGTTGCGGCGCCATCCGAGTATATATTGTAATAAGCATACGTCAGCCCATCGTCCTGAGCCTGGTTCTGTATCCCCGTGGTCCAATAGGGATAATCGAAATAGCCGCCGTAACTATCAATTTGAAACGATTTATACTGGCACAGAATATCATTATCGCCACTGAAGGAGGGGGCCACATCCAAATCAAACAGAATGACCTCAAACGTACAGTTCGGGTCGGTCAATTGGTACCATTCAATGATGAAGCGACCATTAGCCTCATCGTAATAGGTATAAATCCCCGAAGCTTCCACCATTTCGAAATAGTCCCAATAGGCCGCTATCATACTTTGGGGCGCCATGGCACTGGGAAGACGATGGCTTACGTTGTGGGGCCAACCAACCTGGTCACCGAAGGCAATAAACCCCATAGAGGTTATTGTTACCTGTTCAAATGTGTGGCCATAAAACTGAACCGGGAAAGGTAGATCAACAAGCGCACTTATCAGCGAATGTCCCTGTTGTTCCGGCAGGGCTGTGCCTTCGTAATGATAGGGATCTTCAACAGGACAGATTTCAACCCACTCATAGTCCGGTGCATACTCTGCGTAACTGGTGTCGCCAATGTCAAAGGCATAATAGCCATAATTGTCAGGACCGGCAGGGTCTCCATCACCGGGAGTGCCCAGGACAATTTGGGTGGAAACGGTATCTGAAAAGCCATCATCTGTGTAGAGAAGTGCAACAATCTGGGCGAATTGCCCGGGAATGCAAGTGTCGCTGATGGTTACTTCCGTTTCCAGGTCACAGGATTGCCCAACGGCCAACTCGGGGGTGTTCAAAGTTGTATTCAGTTCAAGATTATCCGAACAACTGAAAAGGACAATTTCTCCTGCCGACATTGTCTGGCTGCCAAGATTGAACATCTCCAGTTCCAACGTCTGCAAGCCAGGCCCTTCGTTTATGTTATCAGCAACAATGCCAAGGTCGGGGGCATGTAATGCCAGTCTTATCGTGTCGAAATAGGCTCCCATATCGGAATCGATTCGTAGGGACACGGGGGCAAGCCAATGGTTCCGAACCTGATCGTCTACGGTGACCAGAATTACATCATCCAGTGTTGTTTCGCTTTCCGGTTCAAGTGATTCAAGCGTGATTGTGCCTGTAAGGTCATACAGCCAGAAATCATCCGTGGTCGCCGAGAGCGTGATATTGGTTTCCTCCAGCGCCCCATAGTTTCGCAGGGTGAATAACAGCCCAATTGTTTCCCCGGCATCCGCCAGGCCATCACCATCACCGCTGGTGCCACGCGTGCCATCATCAATGATTGTCAATTCGGTAAAGCCGATATTCTGAAACGCTTCATCAACAGCAATATTGTATTGCAGGGGTATACAGTTCTGTGCAGTTACAGTCAGGGTTGCGACGCCGGGAAAGTGAATATCCAAATCAAGCGAGGCATAGCCGCTGGCGTCTGTTTCGGCCGTTGCAACAAAATCTTCGTTGTTATCAACTTTGTAGAGAGTTACCCAGGCTCCTTCAATAGCAGTTGCCTCGTTATAGACACTTACAGGATAATAATGATCGCCGGGCTCAATGGTGGATGTGTAGTTGACAACAATCGTATCGGGAACATCGGTCCAGATCCATGTTGTAGGATCACCGATCAGGTTAGTCCACTGGCAATGGTTGTTGTAATAACTGTCGTTATACCCATGCAGGTTTTGCCACAGGGCAAACTTCCCGCCGGTAAGGGATGCGCCCATATGGGGATCGCCAAGCACGATAAGCGAGTATGCGCCACCAGCATTCAAGGTTTTCAAACAAGCCTGGCTTTCAGAACAGGTTGAAATACCTACTGTACCGATAGCTCCACTGGGATAATCGCCATTGGTAGCCCGGAACCACCACTCCGAAAGAGAAGTATTCTGGGACCAATTCCCGGTATAACAGGAGTATTCCAAAATCGCCGGTAGTTTCGAATTGTTTGTCAACTCATTAATCTGGTATTGGTTCAAGGCTGTCCCGAGATATCCCTGTGCGGAATAAAAGCTCACGCCATCATTGATAATATCTATAGCGTCCTGGTCAACTGTAGAAAACACGGTATCTACAGTTTCGTATGTACGCTCCAGCATCCAAGATCGCATTTGACGGAACATGGTTTTTTTCTGGGGGTCAACATGAGTGTCGGAAATATGCAGCAGGCCATGTTCAAACCAACCTGCGCTATCATCCACACAGGGCTCTGATTCGTAGGACACCAGCTTGTAGGAAGCGTTGCTGCATTGGGCGGCAGTATTCACCGAGATGCGTCCGACGTGAACATCTGCCAGGTTGTCCCCGCCCGCCAGGGTTGAGTACGGTTGATCCCCGCCCGGTGAACCGGAACCAACTCCCGGAGGAACTGTAAAACTACCCTGATCATCACCGATAATAACTACAAAATCAAAAGGATTTTCCTCGTAACGGGATGCCAGTTCCCCGGCGATATTCACAGAACTCCATTCAACATCACTGTCGGTAAGCAATTCCAGGGTCCAGCCCTTCATGCGTTTCCATTCGAACCAGTCTTCCATAAGGGTCATCAATACATCGTCGTCCCGCATAACTACCTGAACAGCGCCACGGTACAATTCGTATTCATCCAGCTCGCCTTCATCCCAATCCATCAACAAGCGATACCAGGGCAGGAAGGTTTTGCTGATGTGTGTTACAGGCGCAGGAAGGCAATTGTTGTTGTCGGAACCGTCATATTCGATGGCGATATCCATACGGCTATAGACACGAACTTCATTTCGTGCCGGGTTTACCTGTACCGGGTGAGCCAGCAGGTTTGCGACACGAAAATCATGAAAGATTGCAGCTTCACCAATGTCAGCGAGTCTTCCCGGATACCAGGCGTCCTGTTGCAGGGTGCAGGTGGAATAGGCGATCTCGTCCAGTTCTCCGGCAAAAGCAGCGTATTCGATATCGGTCAGCGTAGTGTATTCAGCATTGACAATGCTGACATGCGCCCCACCCGACGCAGGCAAACGAAACGCGCCACCCAGGACAGGTGTTGCCGGTTGGCCGCTTTCCTGTAAAAGGATTTCACCGGAATAACTTGCTATGGTAAGGGAAGAATCCGAATCAACAGGCCCAAATGCTGGTTGGGAAAAGGTAAGTGTGATATTGCAGCCCACAGCGGAACGGTCACACTCCAACACCTGCATTTCAGATAACGGGTTTATTGAATCTGGATAACGGGCAACACAAATCCCGGCATTGACAATCACCAGCAACACCAACAAGGAGAATCTAGCGCTCTTTCTCATAGTTCACCGCCCCTTCGTCTCTTCTCCAATCATTTCCATGTATGATTGGCTATACTAAAATAGGGCAAATATTGATAAATGCACTACCATGAGTGTTATTTTAGCAAAATAAGTTTCCTCGTCTCCTGTAGTGGTCCGGCCTCAACTCGCAGGAAATAAACCCCACTAGCCAGGTCGTGAGCGGTGAAAGGTATCACATGCCAACCGGCTGCCTGCGATTCATGCTTCAGCGTTGTTACTTCACGCCCCAGCACGTCATAAACCCTTATGTGGACAGTGGTTGCTTCCTTCAGGCCATACCGGATGTTGGTTGTGGGATTGAACGGGTTGGGCCAGATCGCATCCAGCGCCCATTCAAGAGGACGGCTCTTCTGGGAATCCTCGACATGTTCACCAGTTGTCGTCATTTGAATGGTAATCCGGTTCGGATTATCGCTACAGGCAGTGCTATAGAGGACCAGATCTGCAGTGTATGTTTCCGGTGCCAGGGTTAATGCGTTAAGAGTTACGCGGTGAAAGCATGTTTCGCCAGGAAGTATACTGCCTTCTATTGCCGGCATATACAACCATTGGACATGTGGGGTCAATTCCCACACAATCAGGCTGTCTTGAGTTTCATGTGTTACGATACTTGCGAATGTCCATATTGATTCATAAAGGGATCGGGTTATGCAAGCGCCAATGGGCTCTTCAAGGTAGTTTTCCGAGGGGAAATCCTGAATAATCTGCGAATTTCCGGTGCTTGGGTCAAAAGTATGAAAATATGCTTCATGATTAAGATTATCCCACTCCAGGAAAGCGATTTCGGACATTCCAGATCCTGGATCAACGGGCAACATGTCACCAGCACAAAACCTGAATTCACTTGCATCCAGACTGTATTCAACCTGGCCATTCAGGTTTACTCCCTTTATTTCAGTTCGTGTGTCGCCCATCCAGAAAACCCCCCGTTCCGGATCAACAGCCAGGTAACGAGCCGGATTCACTGGCACCGGGGTTGTGGAGGTTACAGTCAGAGCATCATCAGCAAAGGTCATGGTATACAAAACTCCGTTGTCTACGCCATAAAGGCAATGATCATCATAATCAAGCCCCATCATACCTGAGGGAGAACGATTTTCAGGGAGGACCGGTTGATCATAAACACCCAGCAAATCCCCCGAAATGGAATATCGGTATAGTTTATTGGGGCCATCTTCATCATACCCGTTCGAACCGCTGATCCAGAAAGTTTCGTCATCAAACGCCAATCCGCGATAGTGTAATTCAGATTCATCCAGTCCAAAACTTGCAATTCGATCCCAGCGCTGATCCAATTCATGCGTAAGTCGTCCGGCCGACTGTTTGGCGCAGCACTGCCCCTCGGTGATTTCAATGCCCAACGAATAGTCTAACCTGCCGCTACCGCTATTAGTAATACTAATGTTGTGCGTGGCAGATTCGTACGTGCCCAGGGTGTCAACGATTATCTCCGGTTCTAGCTGATAATCGGGGCGTCCCAGAACAAAGAGCGCCTCAAGAGTGTCAGCCTCGCCGTGTTCAATAATGGTATCAAGGGTAGTATAGCAGTCTTTTTCCAGGGAGAACTCGGTTGGGCTGAAAGGAATCTGATCGAAATGGAAGTATCCATTTTGGTCTGTCATGGCAATGCTGAAGAAATCCGCTAATACCAGCACATCTGCAAGAGGAATAGAATCTGCATCCAGCACTTGTCCGCCAAATGGTATTCCGGTTTGCACAACCGAAGAAGTAAAAAGAATAGCCCTGTTGTTTTCGACTGGCGCCGCACCAGTTGCATATTCGTTGGTATACGCGTACAAAAGACCGTCATCCTGGCTGCCATTTTCGATACCTGTGGTAAAACCGGGTACATCATAACTTCCGTGTGTTCCTTCATTTGCAGTGACGGTCAGGTACTGAAATAAAATATCGGTATCGCCGACAGGCGTCGGGTAGGTTTCCTGATTATACAGGATTATTTCAAAGGTCCAATAGTTTTGTCCGTAGTTTAATTGGGACCATTCGATGATAAACCGGTCAGACAGTGCATCGTAATACGTAAGAATAGCAGTTTGATCATTGGTGTTCAGGTTGTCCCAGTAAGGCGCTAACATGTTCTGCGGTCCAAGCGGGTCCGGGATGATCCTGTTACGGGAAAAGGCCAGTCTTTGCTGGTCACCGAAAGCGGCAATTCCATTTGTAACAACGGTAATACAATCGAAGGTTTCACCGTAATACTGAACGTCAAATGGTAATGGAACCAGGGCAGCGGCATCATGCCCCTCCCCTTCGTCGCTTAATCCCAGGTTGTTGCCAACAAAGTCAAAATCATCTTCCGTTGTATCCAGCTCCACCCAGTCAAAGTGTGGAGTATAATCAAGATACGCAGTGTCAGAATCATCGAAAGCCATATAGCCGTATTCGTCAGGACCGACAGGATCAGTTACCTGAGCTATGCCGAGAATGATTGTCACAGGGAAAAAGTAGTGGCCGTTATTTTCGGTGTTGACGCACACACCCAGCGAAGCAGGAAAACCGGCTATCCTGGAAGTTGCAACATTGAGGTTGAAATGAAGTATGTCCTGTTCGCCCGGTTCAAGCGCTGCGATTGTGCATATATTGTTCTGGACTTCAACACTCATGCAGTTTGAAAACAAACGTGCGGTACCTGCTGATAAATCACCGTTGCCATTATTTACTACGGGAATAGAGATATCAACATCTCTGAACGTATTGACTTGAAGATCGGACACAGTTTGTATGGCTGGTGCGGCAATGGCGAGCTGACACTCTGTCGTATGTCCCGGCTGATCAGAGTACGAAAATTGCAGGTTAGCCAACCAGCTATCCGGTGTACTGGGGTGAATATCCACAAGCACAGCGCCGTTTCCCCAGTCGCTTTCACCGGGCGCAATCTGAGTATACAAGATTGAACCTGATACATGGGTGATATACTGGTCAGTATCGAGAGCGGTCAAAGTAATATCGTTGGCTGCCAATTCATCATGATTTGCCAGTTGACAACGCAGAGCGATACGCTCGCCGTTTTCCGCAATACCATCGCCGTCCCCACTGGAGGCATAGCTACCGTCATCATAAACAACAACCGTATCAATCCCGAGACAGGTATTCGCCGTTGAGACAACGATCGTTTTGCGATAAGGCTGACAATTCTGTGCAGTGACAGTCAGAGTGGCTTCCCCGGTATGCTGAAAATCACATAAAACAGTAACAACTCCATATGCGTCCGTTTCCCCGGGAACAGTCCATTCATCTCCATTGTCTGTTTTGTCCATTGTCACCCACGCGTCCTCAACAGGAGTCCCTTCATCAGTGGTAACAAAACAGGTTATCGCTTGCCATCCTGGAGCAAGGGTATCAGGAGCAGCAACTGTCAACGGGGCTGGGATGTCTGTCCATAACCAGGTTGTCGGATCGCCAATCAAGTTGAAATCGTGAAGGGCGCGTATAGTGTTAGTAGTCCGATTGGAGTAATAATTTGTATACAGCGAAACACTCGCTCCTCTACTCATGCCCCCCAGTTCTGGAATTCTTGAAAGAGTGGCAGAGCATAAAGCGCCGGTTACAAGTACGTTTTGCATTCCACATTCCAGGGTATGTCCCAGACCAAGCCCGCCAATTGCGCCGGTGGGTGCACCCACAACGCCTGCACGAAACCAGGCTTCCATAAAACTGAGTTCGCTGAAACAGTTGTTTGCATATTCTGTCATTGAGTTTACAACGGGCAACATGTTGTAATTGGTCAATTGTGCAATCTGGGCAATGGAAGGCCCATCGCGAAAGTAGCCATTATGCGCATAGACGGAAACGCCTGCATTGAGATAGGCAATGGCCTCGCTGTTGTTGACATACATCAACGTATCAACAGTCGTGTATCCGATGTTGAGCAATTGCTGACGTACCTGTTGCAAAATATCATCCCGCTCATATAAAAAGGTATGATTATCTGATATATGTGCAAGCCCCCTGTTATACCAGGATGTATCTTCAAGGAAAGGTGATTCTTCGTAGGCGACCAGTTTGCTGAAAACGACAGCGGCCTCAGCGCTATCGGCAATGGAAATTCTCCCAACCCCCAAATCCACCAGGTAGTCATCTCCAGCCATGCAACCATAACGGAAATCGCCAAAACATGAACTGCTATATGAGCTTGCTGGAGCAGGCCAGCGTCCTTCATTGTCTCCTACAACAACAACATAATCAAATGGTTGCTGTTGGTACCGGTCCAGTAATTCGCTGCGAATGCCTTCCCCCGTCCAAGTGACGTCGGAATCTGTCAGTACTTCCAGGATCCAGCCCTTTTGACGTTTCCAGCGGAACCAGTCCTCCATCAGGTTAAACAGCACCGGGTCATCCTGCATAATTACTTGGACACCACCGCGATACAGTTCAAAATCATCCAGTTCGTCTTCATTCCAGTCTAGCATTTCTCGATAAAATGGCAACAGCGCCTTGCTTAATCGATGAGGAGTAGTGGGAAGCGAATTGCGGCTATCCGTCCCTTCAAACCTGATGTTCAGGTTAATTCTGCTGTATACCCGAATTTCGTTTCGTGCAGGATTAACCTGTACCGGGTTGGTGATCAGGCTGGCAACACGGAAGTCATGAAAGATGGCGGGGTCACCGGCTTCTACCAGTGGACCGGGATACCAGGCGTCCTGCAGGTTCGTACAAGCACCAAACTCAATGTCCGCTTCATCCAGCTCACCAACCCTGGCGGCGTAGCGAATGTCGGTCAGGGTTTCGAATTCAGCATTCAGCACTTCCACGGTTATTCCACCTGTTGATGGTAGACGAAACAGGCGGCCGATAGTTGGGGTTGCCGGTTCACCTGGGGTGGTCCGCATTCCGGCCCCGGAATAGGTGGCCAGTTGTAAAAGGTTGGATTCGGATACGGTTTCAATATGTGGGGAACGAATGGCAAGGGAAAGGTTCAAACCATCTGGGGATTGTGTACACTGCAGTACCTGAATTGGTGAAAACATATCGTTTTGAGCGGTATCGCTAAACGCTTGCCCGGGACAGAGATATACCGTTGTGGCTATCAGGACGGACAATGCAAAAAATATCCGTTTCATGTCGTTCATCCTTATGATGACAAGCATTTTACAGCAATGAGAACCTGAATAGAATAGTTAATCTTATTGTATGGATGATTTAAACGCAAGACATTATTTCAGCAAAATAAGTTTCCTCGTCTCCTGTAGTGGTCCGGCCTCAACTCGCAGGAAATAAACCCCACTGGCCAGGTCGTGAGCGGTGAAAGGTATCACATGCCAACCGGCTGCCTGCGATTCATGCTTCAGCGTTGTTACTTCACGCCCCAGCACGTCATAAACCCTTATGTGGACAGTGGTTGCTTCCTTCAGGCCATACCGGATGTTGGTTGTGGGATTGAACGGGTTGGGCCAGATCGCATCCAGCGCCCATGATAATGGTTGTTCGATGACGGGATCTTCAACATCGTTGTCTGGGACAATCATGGAGATCCTTACCCGGTTCGGGTTGTCGCTGCAGGCATTGCTGTTCAGGATCAAATCAACCGCGTAGGCGCCGGGCAACAAGATGGGGGATTGGAGGAAAACAGAATGATCCAGGCTGTTTCCCGGTGATATGATTCCTTCGACAACCGGTACATACACCCATTGGGTATAGGGTTCCATCTCCCATACCAGGACACTGTCCTGCCCTTCGTGGCGGGTAATACAGGCGAAGGTCCAGGTGGCGTGCCGGTAGGAGTACATCATACAGCTTCCTATCGGTTCCAGCTCGAAAGAATCACCGGGGAAAACCGGGTCTTGAGTGAACTGTTCTGAAGCAGGATGATAGGTTTCAAACAGGGCATGATCATTCTGTTGATCCCAGCAGAGCAGGGCGAGATCGGCTGCCGTTTCACCCATGGGCACTGGCATCAGGTCGAGGCCATGAATAAAACGATCATCACGACTGTACTCTTCCAAGATCTGGCCGTCATGGTCCACACAACAGATGGTTGTGCCCCTGTCACCCATCCAGAAGGCATTTCTTTCGGGATCAACCGCGAGGAAACGTGCGGGATTGACAGGAACACTTACGCTATTAACCACCGACCATTCATCATTTTCAAAGGTCATGGTATACAGAATGCCATTATCAGCGCCGTAATACAATCCATCATGAAAATCGATTCCCCGCATGCCGACAGCCGACCTGTTTTCCGCTTCCACCGGCTGGTCATAGACAGCCAGGAATTCACCCTGTGGTGAATAACGGTACAGTTTGTTGGGACCGCTGACATCAAAATTATCAGAGCCTGTAATCCAGAAAGATCGGCCGTCAAAGGTCAAACCGCGATAGTGAATTTCACTGTTATCCAGGGCAAAACCGCCGACACAATCCCAGTGTTCATCAAGTTCAAGAATATCTTTCGATGACCTCTTGCCTGCGAAAAACTCCTCCCCTGCCGATTCAACGGAGAAAGAGTATTTCAGGGTTCCATTGCCATCATTCTGAATGGTCAGCAGGTGTTCTGTTGTTTCGTTGATATCAAGTGTGTCGGTAATGGCCAGGACATTCAATTCATAGTTCGGATATGAAAGGTTCAATGACAGGTTCAGGGTGTCATCCAGCCCGACAGTGATCAGGGTATCAAGAGGGGTAAAGCAGTCCGCTTCCACAGAAACGGTAAAATCACCGGGAATGATGTGATCGATGAAGAAGTAGCCATCCTCGTTTGTCAGGGCGGCAAACGCCTGTCCACATGTGACGATAGCATTTTGTACCGGCTGGTCGTCCTGGGAAGAACGCACGACACCTTCAACCACGGATGTGTTTGTTAAATAGTTTGTTGTAAAGAGGATTGCGGTTCCTTCGGCAATCTCCGCACTGCCGGGTGTGTAGGTATTGTAGTAGAAATACAGCAGGCCATCATCCTGTGTGCCGTTCTCGATGCCTGCTGTGAAGCCTGTAACATCATAGTAACCGTGTTGGCCTCCGCCTCCCGGGACAGCATTATACTGGAACAGAATGTCTGTATCGCCTGTGTGTGTCGGGTACATTTCGTTGTCGTACAGAATGATTTCAAATGTCCAGTCATATATATCCCATGCGACTTTGGACCACTCAACAATAAAGAGTCCATTCTCTGCATCGTGGTAATACAGAATATCGCTGTTGTTGTCCGTTTGAAAATTTTCCCAGTATGGCGCCAGCATATATTGTGGTCCTAATGGGTCGGGGATGATACGGTTTTTGGCGAAAGTCAACCGTCGCTGGTCACCGAACGCAGCCATACCGTTGGTGGTTACGGTGATTTCATCGAAGTTTGCCCCGTAGTAGAAGACATCAAATGGTAATTCCACCAGGGCGGCGTCATCCAGATTTTCACCGGTATCTGATAATTCAAGGGATGTGCCGATGAAATCAATGTCGTCTGCATCCGGGTCTATTTCGATCCATTCATAGTCCGGTGCATAATCATGGTACGATATATCCGTGTTGTCAAAGGCAAGGTAACCGTACCGGTCCGGCCCCGTTGGGTCCGTGGTTTCCGCTTCGCCCAGGTACAGGGTGAATGGTGTGTGGAAGAGGGCGTTATCTTCGCTTGAAATGATTACCGTCATATCTGCCGGATAACCGCCGATCCGATTATCGCTGGCTGAAATTTCAAACTCAATTTCTGTTGTCATCCCGGGGGCCAGCGCGGGCATCATGGCTTCACCCTGTACAATATTTACCTGGTTGCTTCGTGATGCGAGCATGATTGTCCCACCCGCCAAATCACCTCCGCCGGTATTGGTGATCGGAACTATAATCGTACATGTGCCAGTGTCTTCTGATCTGACAAATCCCGGCACCACCGGCAGGGGCGCGGAGATATGCAGCATATAGTCAATGTAAACCGTATCATCGCTTACGAGCATAAACTGAAGCTCACCCAGCCATGAATCCGGGGTTCGGCTGTCGATCTCTACCAGGACAATCCCGTTACCAAAACCGGCTTCACCGGGCTCGATTTCAGTGTATTCAATAGCGCCAGTCACTGCATCGATATAATCATCCGGCGATTCCGCCCAGAGGATCAATTCTTCAACCGTATCTTCGCTCAAATTTCGGCAACTTACCTGCAGCGCGATGGTCTCGCCATTCTCTATTACCCCGTCTCCATCCCCGGATGATCCAAAGGCGCCATTTTCATACACCTGGACAGTATCAACCACACATCCGGCATGATTGGAGACAACAACGATAGTCTGTTGAACCGGGTAACAATTCTGGCCGGACACAGTTAATGTGGCATCGCCATCGTGCTGCAGATCAACAAACAGCTCCGCGTGTCCGTTCGCGTCCGTTTCCGCCATCACCTGGGTGGAGTCACCGTTGTCGTCTTTCACCAGGGTTACCCAGGCATCTGCGACAGGTTCGCCTTCCGCATCGAACACATCACAGGCAATTACCTGCATACCCAGGGGAAGTGTTGTGATTTCTGTGACAGTAAGACGTTGCGGGATTCCGGTCCAGATCCAGGTGGTCGGATCACCCATCAGGTTATGCCAGTTGATGTGTTGGGTGAATTCGTAGTTCTCGTATGCATAATAATTGTTGTACAATGAAACATCTGCGAACAAGTTCATATCTCCCAGTGCAGGATTGCACAACACAGTCGCTGAGTACATTTCCCCCGCAAGCAGGAGATTCTGATAATCTATCATTGCAGCATAGGTTGCCGTGCCGAAAGCGCCTATTGCGCCTATCGGTGAACCATTGTTTTCTGCGCGTAACCAGATTTCTGTAGTGCTTGTTTCTTGTGACCAGGTGCCGGCCCCGGCAAAGAACGTACTAACAACCGGCCACATTGCCCCGGTTTGAATATTGTAAACCTCATTCCCGTTCAAACCATCCGTGCAATAGCCAACATGGGAATAGAATGAAACACCATCTTCCAGATACGAAATAGCCTCTTCCCCTGTTATCCCCAGCAATGTATCAACGGTCGTATAGCCAAGATTCAGCAGTTGGTTACGGATTTGGAGCAGGACTTCATCGCATTCAAAACGGGAGTTGCTATCGTACGAGTTATGCACCAGTCCACGCAGATACCAGCTTGAATCAGCCATAAAGGGATTTTTTTCATAGGATACCAGTTTATCAAACACGACAGACGCATCCTGGTGATACATGATAGAAATGCGTCCCACTCCCACATCCACCAAGTCATCATCCCCGGCTATACAGGAAAACCTATAGTCGCCAGCGCCATTACCGATATTTGACCCTGGGGGGGCAGGGAAATCGCCCTGGTCATCGCCGACAACAACGATATAATCGAACGGTTCTTCTGCATAGCGTGCCGCCAGCTCATCATGAACCCCAAAGCAGCTCCACACAATACCATCATTCGTCAGCAGTTCAAATTTCCAGCCTCTTTCACGTTTCCACTGGAACCACTCCTCCATGATAGCGAACAGGTCAAGATCGTTGCGCATTACAACCTGGACACCGCCACGATACAATTCAAATTCGTCCAGCTCGTCTTCGTTCCAATCCAGCAGCGTACGGTACATCGGCAGCATGGCTTTACTCAGGCGTGTTGGCGGGGCAGGAAGTGTGTTCCGGGTATCCGATCCTTCAAAACTGATTTCCAGGTCCAGGGTGTGATATACGCGTGCTTCATTGCGTCCCGGGTTGACCTGGATGGGGAAAGTCAGCAGGTTTGCGACACGGAAATCGTGAAAGATAGCCGGATCTCCCACTTCTGCCAGCGGGCCGGGGAACCAGCGATCTTCACGGTTCAGGCATTCATCCAGCTCGTCATGGTTCTGGCTTTCATGGAAAGCAGCGTAATTAATGTCGGTCAGGGTTTCGTATTCAGCGTGAAGCACTTCCACATGAACCCCACCGGACGGTGGCAGGCGAAAAAGGCTGCCCACCATGGGTACTGGAGGCAATCCTTCTTCTGTCCACAAGCCGGAGCCTTGTAATGTGAACCGTTGCAACTGGCTTGACCCCAGTGTTTCAAGCTCTATTTCCGGCAGGGCAAGTGATATGCGAAAACCGTTGTTTGTCTGTTGAAGCTGGGTGACTTCAAGGGTTGCAAGTGTCGGCGTTGTATCAGCGCCTAACGATGCAGCGAAGGTGTGTTGGGATAAAGCAAGGCAAAATGCCAGGATAGGCCAGCTTTTTCTCAAGGCACTCATGTGATCTCCCCCGGACGTTCGGCAGGATACCCGGGAAGACAGGCAATTCAAGTTTTATCGTCAAACAAAAAGTATCGGAAAAGAGACAATATCAGCGTTTTCCTGAAGTGTATTTCAATCACATGCGGCCCGTACATGAATGCCAGAAACCAATCTGGTTACAACGTAATTACACAATAATATCTCTACCGATACTCCCACAGTGACAATAATCCCGGTGAATCATTCCACCAATCGCCTGAATCCGGTCATTTCGACCCGTACACGATCCGTCCTGTTAATCCCCCGTGATTGTAATAGGGCTCTATATCTAAACCTAGAGTGATATTGTTGTATTGTCAATGGAAGAACTAAGATTGCATAAAAAACTCTCTATGGGGCAATATCCTTTCGGACTTCGGGATACAATAATAAAACTACTCACGAGAATTTGTGCATACCATCGAGGAGCACGTTACGTCAGGTCTTGACGTGATGCGGGGGGGGCCGGATTTTATCCTGATGAAAACGATTCAATGACCTTTATTGGATGTTTTTCAGAGGAATTTTGCTGGCATCACGTTGTGACCTGACGTTTGACATTGCTCGCGATTACATGGCAGGTCACAACGCGAGCGGTGAATAGTGCAATCGAAGAACATGCAACAGCATGGTAATGTCAGAACAGTAAACACAGTGACAAGAAATCCAGACGCGTCAAGACCTGCCACAACAATTATGAACCGGGAAAGGTGGCTGACCATTTTCCAGAGAGTAGGCCGGAATCACACGGAAAAGGATCCCGTCCCCTTTTCCCGGCAATCTCACTATGACGAAACAATTCGAGAATTGAAAAGTATCGTTTGATGAAAATGGAAAGCCAGACGGTCACAAGGCAAGGAACCACGCCCATGGATTCCGTTCGGTTTCATACATCTTTCATGGGATTGTCATTGAAATAGTAGCAGGTCACTCCTACATTATCCGAAAATCGGGAGGACACATGAAAGTTGCCTGGTACAGGATCGGCAAGAAAAAACGTCTGGTGCCAATCCCAGATCCATTTTCCATGGAGAAGCTGGCGGAGTATACCGACCCTGTCTGGGTGGATGTGGAATCATCTGATACCGGGGAGCTGATTACCCTGCTGGACAGGCTTGAACCTAATCGGCTTGTCCGTGAAAGTATCCTCGAATCTCCTACCGGGACACGTCTGCTGCCCTTCGATAACGAGCTTTACGCCCAGTTCTCCATACCGGCAACCGATGAAGCGACGCGGCTGGCATATTTATCGGTAATCGTGCGAACGGACCTGGTGGTCACGATTCACATGGAGCCCATCCCGGACCTGGAACAGGTTGGCGCTTCCTTTGCCGAACATATGTCGATGCACGCCTATGCGCCCGCCCCTGTGCTGTATCATATCATTGATTATATGATTGACCGTCTGGTTGCAAGTGTGATGAAGGTGCGGGACCATATCAACACCTTCGCCGACCAGCTTGATGATCCGGACACAGACCTGGACCAGGGCGATATTCTTGAGGTGAAGCGCTGGATCAGTCGCCTGGGTGTGACCGCGGAAGATATCCTGTATTGTATCGGGGTGCTGCAATCCTCCGAACCGGAAGCGTTTCGTTTTTCCGGCAGCCGTATGATCCTGCGAGACCTGTTCGGGCAGGCGGAATACGTGCTGCGCCGGATTAACCGGTTTGAAATACGTTTGCAGGACCTGAACATGCAAATGCACTCCAACCTGCAAACTCAGACGGAATCGCGGTTGCGTGTGCTCACGGTTATCTCGGCCATCTTTCAACCGCTGGCTTTAATCACCGGTCTGTATGGCATGAACTTTGTCATCATGCCGGAGCTTCAATGGCGATTTGGCTATCTCTACGCGCTCGGGTTAATGGTAGTTGTTTCCGGTAGCCTGTTGTTGTTCTTCCGGAAACGCGGGTGGTTCCATTAAACGCAGGAACAATTCGTAATTGGCTGCGTTCGACAAATGGGTTTGTTATCTTCTGTCTTTCAGGGCAAGTAGTTCTGTTAGAATATTTCAGTAAATGGGGGTTCTGGTGATGCGTTCTTTTCATATGTGGGTTTTGGGAATCCTGGTGACTGTGTTTGTTGTTGGCTTAATCGGGTGTTCCGGTGGTAAAAAGGAAGCGCAAAAATCGGCTAAAGGGCAAGTGCAGACATATGACTGGTTTGATGGCCGGCCTCTGTATGAAGTCTATGTCCGCGCCTTTTCCCATGCGGGTGACTTCGAAAACCTGCGTGAAAAACTGCCAGAATTGAAGCGAATGGGTATTACAACTATCTGGTTAATGCCGGTGCATCCAATCGGGGAAGATGGACGTAAGGGCGGTATGGGATGCCCTTATTCGGTCAAGGATTATTTCGATGTGGCTGACGAGTACGGCGGCCTGAATAATCTGGAAGATCTGATCGGCGATGCCCATTCGCTGGGAATGCGTGTTATGCTGGATATGGTCATGAACCATGTCGCCAATGACCATGTAGAAATGGCCTTGCATCCGGACTGGTATGCGCAGGATTCGAGCGGCGCGTTTACCCGCGAAGTAGCGGACTGGTCCGATGTAACCGACTGGAATTATGATAACCCGGAAGTGGTAACCTACCTGACACGCATGCTCGAGTACTGGGCCGAGGAGATGGATGTTGACGGGTTCCGTTGCGATGTCGCAGCCATGGTGCCCGATTCCTTCTGGAAGCATGTTATTCCCAGGATACGGAAAATCAAGCCCGACTTTTTCATGTTGGCTGAAGGCTGGGAACCACGGTTGATTGACGATGGCTTTCAGTCTGTATACGATTGGGATCTGTACCATCGCATGAAGGAACACAACGAAGGTGGGATTGATGTTGACAGTCTGTGGCTGGTAATCGACCGTTTCAAGGATATGTACCCGGCAGGCGCATTGCCCATGCGGTTTATCGAAAACCATGACGAAAATCGTTCCGCGGAAGTTTTCGGCTGGCCCCAGGCGAAGCCCTATGCCGCGTTGATCTTCACCCTGCCCGGAATCCCATTGATCTACAGCGGACAGGAAGTTGGCGCGACACACCGTCCCAGCCTGTTCGAAAAGGAACCGATCGACTGGGATCGCGAGGGTGCAGACGAAGCGCTGGCGTTTTACCAGGATCTCCTGCATATGCGCCAGACCAGCGAAATCCTGCGTAAAGGCGACCTGACACGTATCGATCCTAAGGACGACGCAGACGTGCTGATTTTCGAACGCTCTCTGAACGGGAAAAAGGTAGTCGTGGCAATCAACTTCACCGGTCAACCCTACAGTACCGTCCTTGGTCCGGATTTGACAGTAGCGCTTGAACCATATGCGTATGAGGTGATTGAACGATAAACCTGTTTCCCCTGCGGTAAAAAAATATCGATTCCCATTATTAGTCCGTCATATGGTCATGTGCCATATCAGCGAAAGGTCAACTATATTATTGGGATAAAGGATATGGAAAAAGGGGACTGCCTCCTTTCCCTGGGGCAAAGCTTTCCCGCTGTGGGTATGGACCGGGAAAGGTGGCTGTACCCTTTTTCTTGAGAGCAGGCAGGAATTACACGGAAAAGGGGACAGTTTCCTTTTCCAGGAATACTTCACGAATATTCTGTATAAGCGCGAGGAAAAGGATCCCGTCCCCTTTTCCCGGCAAGCTCTGTTATGACGGAATAAAATCGAGAACAGTTGTATTACTCTTCGATTTCCAGTCCATCGGGGTGTTGCAAAGCCTTTTTGTTTTCTTTGGACAATCGTCGCTCGACCTTTTTGACATCTTCGTCGGGGGACAAAGATTCCGGTCGAATACCACGATTTAAAAGGGTATCACGAACGGCCTTGTTGTTGGTGACGTGTTCACTGGAAATTTTGCCTTCTGAACGGAAGTCATGTTCACGGGTGTTAAAGATAGTGATCTCGGTCGCAAAATCCTTTGCTTTCAGAATAATCGTCGGTGCAAAATCGGCAAGGGGGCGACGATCCGGGACTTTCCAGATTGCCTTCATTTCCCGTGTGGATTTGCCAAAAAGGGCTTGATCACCCTTATTCCGTATGATGCCAAAACTTTCATTTCCGCCAGTATGTTCATAGATGACCGAGGATAGTTCTTTTTCTGTAGCTTTCAGCTTGTTGCGTGCCGAGACCCGCTCTGCTTCGAGCAGCCGTTTTTCAATCAGCTCTGCTCGACGTGTCTGCATAGCAAAATAGGTCTGCGCGAAGGCAATCGGTTGCTTGCGTGGGTCGCCATTCTGGGCAATCAAGTAGCAGGCATAACGTGTCAGCATGATATCATCAATTTCACGCTTGCTACCGGAACCTAATTCGACCATTTTCCTGACGTCAGGAAAATGGTCTGGAACCTCATGGCCACTAACTTCGCAAGCGATCTTAGCTTTATTGATAACCAGCGAAAAGTTTTCCCATTTGCTGTAACCAAGAAGCTGTTGTAAGTCTCTCGCCAGCCAGAACTCGACACCGTTCTCGGTCTGTTGGGCATGCGCCTCAAAAGTGTCAGTTAGAGTCCGTATGATATCAGTGTCCACAATTATCTCCTGTCATGTTTATGGTGTGCATTCCGAATATCTTCAAAACGAATCAAAAATGAAAGCCTTAAAACAGAATTTCCTGAAAAGGCATAAACTCTATTTCAGGCAGACCACTTTCCTGATCTTTGTGCCGAACACCGGACTGCTAACTTGAAGGTAATACGTCCCGCTCGCGATGGTTTGTGAATCCAGATTGAAAGTTTTGTATCCACCTGTAGCGGTTCCTTCGAACAAGGTGACCACTTCCTGGCCGAGGATGTTGAACAGCGTGACCTCGAGCCTGGATTCGCCGGGCAATGCCACCGTAACAATGGTTGAAGCGTTGAACGGGTTCGGGTAGGGGGGTGACACGTCGAACCGGTCCGGGATGGCCCGATCAGCTTCTTCGGTACGTTCATCCACAATCCGGATGTAGTCTGTCTTGACTTCTGTATAGGTAGCGCCGTCAATCACTACGGTAAGTGTAACAGTATATTCCCCTGCTTCCTCATATTGGAAAACAGGATCACGTTCTTCCGAATCGATTACATTGTCCCCGTCAAGATCCCAACTCCAGCTCTCCACTTCTCCGATCGACAAATCGGTAAAATGAATGTCATCAACTGGGCTTGCGACTTGGATGATAGAAGTAAACTCTGCACCTGGCGGAAGATCTGCCACAACAAACTCTGAGGTATCGGACCACTCGCTCCACAGCAGGTTCTGATCACGATAGCGAACGCGCCAGAACAGGGTTTCGCCAACCTCAAACATCTCACCCAGGTTCAGGCGTGTCAAGTCAATGCCTTCATTCAGATCAATTGGCTCGTAATCCGGATCACCGGTATCGTAATACACATTTTCCCAGTCACGTTTACTGTCAACAACCGGATTTGACCAGTCCTCCTGAGATGTGCTTACCTGGAACTGCGAACTCATCACGGGAAACATGGAAATGCAGGGGGAAGCGGTTAAAACAGTATTGATATCACCCTGGCTGTCCGGGAAATAACTTTGAGGCTGCAAAGGCGGCGCTGCTGTACGGTCACGGACCCAGCTATCCATGACAGTGTTTTCCAGCGGATGATCTTCGTTTCCCAATGTATAGGCAGTGGCGGAATAGGATTCTGTCGTGGGATTGATCTCGAAAATGGCGTATCCGTAATAGTCGTGTGCACGGTGAATTTCAGGATAATCAGTCTGGTTTTCATAATCACGCCAGCGATCCAGATGTCCACCGCCACCGCCGAAACACATCAGGCGAACAGTACCGTCAATGGGCGCGCCACGTTCATAGGAATGCGTATGTCCATAACACAGCATCTCCACCTTCGGATGTTGTGTCAGCAGCGGGATGACTTCATTCTGTGTCCACGCCGTATTTCCATCCGGCCAGGTTTCGCTGCGCCCCGGGTGGTGCAGGAAAACAAACACCCAATCGAGAGCAGGATCGGCTTCCGCATCATCCAGAAGGTTCTCCAGCCAAGTTATCTGGGTGTCACCCTGAATATTGCTGTTCAGTACAATATAAAGGGCGTTTCCGACCCAGAATGAATAATACACTTCACCTTCAGGGCCGGCGAAATCATCGTACAGCATATAGTCATAATAAATTTCCGCTTCCGCTTCATGATTGCCAATCGCGTTCATGAGTGGCAGATTATCGGTGACAGGGGCATTGTTGTTGAAAAACAGGGACGTATACTGCGCCAGATCGCTTCCGGTGTTGACAATATCCCCCGTGGTCATGATCAGTTGGACATCTTCGTGAAAATCCTCGCCGTACAGTTCAACCAGTTTCTCTTCCATCGCCTCGATGACAGCATGATGACCCTCACTGGTTTGGGGATCGCTGTACACGACAAACCGGACAGGTCGCTGGTCGTTACCATCCACCTGCTGGGTTGTGAAAGCGTGGATTTCGGAAGAGTCCGCGCCACTGATGACACGGTAATAATAGGTTGTCAGGGGATCGAGATTTTCCAGCTTCACCCAGTGCCATATGGTGGCTTCATTGAAAACGTGATGGTCTCCGGTGGCCTGCATATCAAGCGTTTCGTCGAGCCCATAGTTCAGGATGGATTCTGTTGAGCTGGACGAATGCCAGCAAACATATATGGAGTTGGGCGTGGGGGTTTGGAGGAAAGGGTCCATATAGTAAATTTCCGGGCTTTCAAACTCATGCCCGTATCCCCCGAGGGTAGCGATTTCAGAAGCTGTCAGGTCACGGTCATAGAGTTGGATTTGCGCCACATCAATCGGACCGTCTTCATCATTGTTGTCGGCGAAGAACAAAACCTGGTTAGCGTCGTTTGCCGGGTATAAAGCAAAACGTCCTTCATAACTCTGCGCTCCGCCGATTTGCAGCAAACGGCCGTCCAGGTAGTAATTGTAGCTCACACCCAGGTTGGCCGATATCGCCAGACGATACCATTCCCCGGGAACCAGGTTGTAATCGGAATAGCCCGTTGCAGCCACCCCGACCGCGCCAGACGTATGGACAAAGCAGTCGCCGTCATTGCTGTTTTCGTAGTTGGTTTGGTAGATGCAGTACCAGTCATCCAGTTCGGGAATACGGATGTCCATTACGATGGTAAACTGATTGACCCACTCCGGTTCTCCATACGCGCCGTTAGGTGCGATGTCATGATAACACCTGTAGAAGTTGCCTTCTGTAATGGTCACTGCGTTGTCGTCATCATCCGGGCCGTCAATTGCGGTGTGGGCGCCGACCAGTACGAGATCATTCCCCACATCCGCATGCAGGAGATCCTGCTGATCGTCAAAAGTCCAGTACCCGACAAACCCCGAAGGCATTCCGGAGGGAGTCAACATGTAATTGTATGTGTTGTCGCCTGTTGTCAGCACAACATCTTCGGCGCGAGTGTCGAAATAGCCGTTGGCGTACACATGCACATCGTACACCCCGGACCAGATTTCGTCTAAGCTGTAATTCCCATTGACATCGGAAACAGTGCTGAGGTTTCCGAATTCAACCGTTACCCCGGCAACTCCACGGCCGTTTTCAGTGTCGGTTATCGTGCCGGACAGAGTAGCGTCAAACTCAAGCTGTTCCAGAAGAACGGCCAGTGATGCGTAGGGGTAACTTTCCGGGGAATCGTCAAGGGAAACCGTTAATCCGATGGCGCCGAACTCGTTTTCGATACCGATGGTCTCGCCGCCAATGTCAATGCCGTTTTCCAATGCTTCGTACTGGAAAAGGATGGCGCCGGATTCATCCAGAATCACTTCGGCGGTGATAGCGCCGCTGTCGTCAAATTCACGTATCTGGTCAAACTGGCAGATCCAACGGTTCTGGTTATCGACACCGTAATAAATCGTTCCGCCGGAAGACGGGTCCAGATCGTTCCAGAAAAAGGCCAGCAGGTTGTTGGGCGCTTCGTAGTCCGGCAGAGCGGTGTTGTCATATTCTTCGCTGCCCAGACCGAACCTCAGGAAGCCGTTGGAGCAGATATAGACTTCCGTGTAATCGTTGCCGTAAAAGGAGAACGTCCACGGCAACTCAATCGGATCGGAATAGTCATCATCATCCATGTCGGTAATGGCGGTTCCTGTTGCGGATATATCCACCCAGGCATACACGGGGCCGTCTTCTTCGTTGCTGTCACGATAGACATATCCGCCAGCATCCGGACCGCCCGCCTCATCCAGTTCATCGATATGCCAGCCGGGATGAGGATTGTGTTCGCCCTTGTGGGAGTGCGCCAGGTATTTTTCGTTCTCGGGACCAAGGTACACATGAGCTGAGCTGACAACGAACAACAGCAGAACAACAGGCAAGCAAAAAACAAGACGAGTAGATCGAAACATGGCAGCCTCGTTGGTAAGGTTCCTGAAGTCTCGAACAAATCAGATAGCATGTAGCTGGTTTCAAACAGCAATAGTTTTAATCCCCAACATCTGTGCGGTTTAGCCCGAATATTTCACCAATGCAATTTCAAATTTGGTATTTGATGGAATGGCCAGTACAAGAACCACGGCAGTGGTTCTCTGTATTAGCCCACCGTCCAGCGCCGTCTGTTTGGCGCTCACGGTGGGAATAGGATGTACGCTACTTGCCAACCCCGGCAGCGGGTTGCCTGAATATTTCCACTGTATACTTTTGATAATTATCAGGTTACTCCTTCCGGAGTAAATATATGGTGCGCATTATCTCCCCGGGTAGCCGCCAAACTGACGGCGGCTGCCCGGGGCTAATACAGGTTGCCCCTGCCGGGGCGGTTGCCGATTCTCAGCCTATTTTGCCAGCGAAACAGGGAATAGACACGCAAAGGGATACCGGAGCAAACTGTCCCCTGAAAAATGCTGTATGAATCAGTTGTATTGTGTTGATATGAACTGTGTTAAGATGAATATCCATGTTCCGTTCATGAAATATTCGGTTTAGATGTATTTTATCTCTCTCGTCCGTGAGATGCCAGCATTAGAACTTCCCAAAGAACGCCTTTTTTTCCGGATAAAGCAAGTTTAAGAGTGCCGACAGACCATTTTCAATTAATTTCAAACGAAAAACCGCCACCGTTTACACGGCAGCGGTTGAAAGTTCAACATGGTAAGGCAGCCTGACTATGCCTTCCTCTTCCTGAAACAGCAGCACAACTTTGTCGCGCAGTCTTTACACACCGCACAGACGAAGGCGACCATCAACACACCAACCCCGGCGATCAGGACAACGAGGTTGCACACGGTGCAGGTTTCACTTTTCCACATGGCGCTTCCTCCTTGTTAACTTATCGCTTAATCCCAAGATACGACAATAATGAGGCCAGTTGGGACGACTCTTCCTCAATTTCTTGCGGAGTAAGAGTATTAACGTCTCCGTAGTGGCATGTGGCACAATCGCCAAGGTGCGCCATTTCCACACGCGCCGCTTCTTCCTTGTGGCACGGAATACAGGTCTGGTGCATGGCCTGGTGATAATCAATAGCTTCCATCATCGCCAGCTTTGCTTCCGGCGGATCAACCGGCTTCATGTCCTGTTCATGACACTCAAGGCATCCCTTGGCCGATTCCGCATTCTTCGCCATAAACGGAGTATGGCATTGAGTACAGGACTGGTTTTCCGGATGCCAGCCGCCCAATCCCTTGTCTTCCGCCACCAGGGTAGCATGTTGCTTGTGGTCGAAGATGCGGGTGTCCGTTTCCATGGCGCTGTGGCAATAGGTGCAGGGTGTGGCCTGATCGTCCGGCATGGCCAGGTGATGACACTTTCCGCAGGACTGGTCGCCACCAAGACGCTGCTGGTGAGCCTTGTGCGCGAAAACCGCGGATACGCCTGTACGGTTGCCGTCAATCAACAGGGTGTCACGTGTCAAATCAATCGCAGTCGGTTGCTGAACCATCGTCACCGGATCTTTATGGTAGTCCGGATACAGCAACAGAAACGCCACCGGAACCGCGACCACGCCAATCAGGGTGACACGTTCCAGCCCGGTCAACAGGCGATGATGCCAGACAAAGGTCAGACGGTCAAATGCGGAAGTAATGCGTCGTTGTTGCAGACCGCGCAGTTTCCAGTTGTCGTTGAATACGGTGAAATTCTCCACCAGGAAGAAGAAAGCCAGCCCGGCCATGGACAACACGCCCACCGTAATAGCCCATTCAACAGCGGATGGGAAATAAACCGATCCGGCGTCACGGAAGTATCCGAAAATACCGACGTTCATTCGGTTCAGGGCCAGGCCACTCGCCGCAAAGGCTGCCGCAACGGCCAGTCCTGAAGCGGAACGACGAATCTTGGGAATCATCACCATGATAATCGGCAGAACAACGCCGAATACCATTTCGATGCCATACAGCCAGCTTTCCCAGGTTCCCGCTTTCAAGGCTGCGACGGCGTCCGGACGCAATACCAGATCCGCTACCTTCAGCACCAGGTAAAAGCCCAGTATGCCAGCGGCAATGGTTGCCAGCAAACGCAAGGACGGCATATCCGGCGGTTCTGAAGGTTGGCCGTGTCCGTTATCATCCGGGTTTGTGCAAGCCTTGCATTCAATTACACCGCTGGTTTGCTTTGTTGTGGAAAACAGACGATCCGGTTCGTACCAATACGAAACCAGCACTTTGAGGAGCAGCAGGACCATCATGCCGCCGCCCATCGCGGAAATGATGAACAGCAGGGAGATGATCGGGCTGTACCAGAGTGCATGCAGACGTTGCGGGGTGACCAGGAACAGCGACCCCAGCGAGGTATGGTGCATGCTGGACAGGGTGATGCCGATAATGACAAACACTGCGGCGAACTTATGCAGCCAGCCACGTAATCCCGCCAGACCGATACGTTCAAGCAGTGTCGGGCTCAATTCGATGAACGTGATCATAAAATAGAATGACACGCACCAGAACACTTCAAACAGGAAAGAGTGAATGTTCCAGTAGACGAACGGATGCCAGAAACGCCAGGGCAGGCCAATATCAAACAGGAGCGCAAACAGGGACGATCCATAACCCAGGAAGGCAATGGCGATAGCCGGTTTAACAAAACGCTCCAGCTTTTTGATGTGTAGCACATGACCAAGGAAGCCGATGGTGAAGCCACTGGTCGCCAATGCAGCGCCGCCAACCATGTTGAAAATCTTCCACAGGCCCCAGGGCACACGGTCGGTCAATTCAGTCGTTGCACCCAGGCCGAAGACAAACCGCAACACCATGGCAACAACACCAACAAACGCCAGAATCCAGAAAATGTCCTTGATGCGGCGTATACGTTCTCTGCTCAATTCCTCGTTCATGACGCCGTCTCCTCTGAATCGTGTGCCTTTCCTTCTGTGGATTCGGCTTCACCCATACGTTGCATCCTGCGACGAACCACCCAGTTCAAACCGGCTACACTGAACAGCACGCTTCCGGCGATGTAGGGGGTGGCATGAACAACCGGGGCAACCATTTCGGGAATCGGCTCCGCCTTGGCATCCGGCCAGCCAAGTTCGGCCAGATCTACATCGGAGATATACATGACTGATGTCCCGCCGAATTCCTCTTCGCCCCAGACATGGTTCAGGTATTGTCCGGGATTCGCCTGGATTCGACGGTGTGCTTCGGCGAGCAATTCTTCACGGTCACCGTACGTGATCACATCTTGCGGACAGGCGTCTGCACAAGCGGGAATTTCGCCCTGCGCCAACCGTTCTTCACACAATTCGCATTTCTTCATGAAGGGGACAATCTCGCCCCATTCATAACGCGGTACATGGAACGGGCATGCCAGCATACAATACCGGCAGCCGATACATTTATCGGGATCGTAAACAACAGCGCCGTTTTCCGACTTTGTAATGCCACCCACGAGACATGCAGCGACACAGCTCGGATCTACGCAGTGCATACAGGCTTTCTTGGCAAAACGGTCGCTGGTGAGCTGAACCACCGTACTCAGCCGGTTTGCGGAAAGGCCGTCGGAAATGACTGCCTTGTCATGATCCGCGCGTACCGGGTCCAGGTGGT
The DNA here is from genome assembly GCA_963669175.1 of bacterium. GTDB lineage: Bacteria > Electryoneota > Electryoneia > Electryoneales > Electryoneaceae. The sequence continues at coordinate 639,120 of OY769902.1, read as the reverse complement.
TCGCTTCTACACAGGCTGCAACACAGCGTTCACAGCCAATACATTTGGTAACATCTATCAACATGCCAACAGTTTTCATCAGACCTTCGCCTCCTTCCCGTACAGCGCTTCGGCAACACGGTCACCGGCGCCGGGCCGCAACTGCCAGTGAACCTCGCTGATGCGGTCGAAGAAGATCAGAACGATATGGGAAAGCTTGCTGAACGGGATCATCAGGAACAGCGCTTCCGCACTCAGCAGATGCAGCAGGAACATGGTTTCCCAGCGCAGCGGATTCATCGAAGGATGCGCTGCAAGGAAGCCTGTCACGAATGGCAACAGGGTTAAAACCAGTATCCAGTAATCCGAAGGCCGGCCGATGGCGCGCATTTTAGCAAAAATGGTACGGTTCATCAGCAAAACCAGCAGGGTTACGATGGTGATCACAGTCAGAATATCTGCCCACATGGGACTCAAAGCAGGCAGATTGATCTTCAGCAACCCCTCCCACAGTGCGATATGATCCAGCAGGAATAACGGGACCAGGATCGCGCCGATATGGAAGAGGAAAGAAGCGTTGGAGAAAATCACATTTCCCGTAACCAGGTGCTTGATCGGGAAAGCCCACCCCAGGGAATCCTTCATCATTTTCCGCCAGGGCATGTGTTTCAGCCTGTCGCCTTTTCTACGGAAAAGGGTATCCAACTGGAGAACCAGGTGACGTCCCAAACCTAACACCATGAACAGGAAAGTCAGGGCGAACATGGGACCCATGAAAAAGTCAATCCATTTGTCTATCACGACTTCAGCCTCCTTACATGGCGTAAAGTTCAGCTTCTTCCTTGCGTTCGGCAGCGCTTTTCGCCCCGGGAATTTCGATAGCTTTCAGGATGAGGTCATGCAAACCGATCACCTCACAGTCGATCTTGTGATAAGCGACCAGCTCCTTTAGCTGTTTCTTGCAGTTGGCGCAGGGGGCGATGCAGATTTTTGCGCCTGTAGCCACGATCTGATCCGCCTTGACCTTACCACCGATTTCCATCCGGTAATCATAGATCTCGTCAATGGAAACCAGCCCGCCCCCGCCGCCGCAGCAGTAGTTGTTCCGTCCGCCGGGGGTCATTTCCACGTAATCCTTGACAAATGTTTTGAGGATTTCACGAGGTTGGTTCACAATCCAACCGCCACGCGCCATGTTGCAGGGATCGTGATAGGTCACCTTCTCCGTGATGATGTCCGGGTTCAGCTTGATCTTGCCTTTGCGTACACAATCAAGTGTGTATTCTATGAAACTGACGACCGGATATGCTTCTGCTCCGCCAAATACCGGGACGAAGTCATGGGCAGAACGGGAGGCGTGACCACACTCGCCAATCAGCAACTTCTGGCCCTTGAGGCGTGTGGTTTCACGGACGAGCTGCTTGATGATTTTTTCGAGATGCCAGTCGCTGTAAAACAGGCCGTAGTTGATACCGTCAAAATTCTGGGAGCCGATGGTCCATTTGTCCCAGTCACCGGCCGCGTACAGCACCGCCATGTTCCCCAGCAGCGTGTCCGGCTCCATCAGGTAGTCGCTGACCGCGCAGAAGAAGGTGTATTCACGGTTCATCTCATCCACTGGCACCTTGAGCGAAATACCGAACTGGTCTTCAAACTCTTCTTCAAGGAATTCCAGGTTGCTCATCAAAGCGGGTTTAGGGATCTTGGACGTGTTGTGTGTTTCGCCTTCCAGTTGCTCTCGCACACTGACCTGCAACGCCTTGGAGCTGATCCCGATCAGGCTCAGGATATAACGTCCCAGACGTGTAATCAGACCATGATCCATCCCCATCGGGCATTCCAGTGTGCAACGACGACACGCTGTGCAACGATAAAACACTTCCGCCATCTCTTCGATGACTTCCGGCGTCAGTTCAAAGCTGCTGGGTGTAAAGTTGGAACGTAGCCACCCGCCAAAGGTGAAATACCTCTGGTATACCTGCAGGAGCAGGGTGGTTTTGTAACAGGGAATATCACGCGGATCTTTTGTCACCTGGTACACGGGACAGGTGACGGAACACCTGTTGCATTTGTTTGTTGTGCGACAGTAAGAGTCCAACAACGACTTGTAGTCGGTATGCTCGAGAACCGCTGCGAACGCATCCAGGAACCTCTCGACTGTGTTCTCAGGATGTGGATTTTCAACATGATAAGGAAGGCGTTTGCTTAAATCATGCACAAACCCGTTATCCTTATCATGTGAAACATCAGTTGGTACACCAGTGATGGCCATGCTGCCCTCCAAAGGGTTGCGAGTAGGTTGTTTGCTCCGGGCGCTCGCAAAGGGTATACCCGGGAATGCAACACGAGCCTCAACACCGGGTGTTTCTCTACAACACTCGCAAAGAAAAGGAAAGACATAACGTCTTGATATTTCTTGAATATGCGGGTCGATTTTGGAGCGGTGAACAGCCGGGGAGAAATGGAGGACTCCAGGTGGTTCTGCAACAGGTTGTTAGTTTACCCGAATGTATAAGTGAACAGGAGAAACGGTTGTGGTTGTTGCAACTGTTGCAACGTATTGTTGCAAGACAACACTGTTGCAACAGTGTTTCACCTGTTTACACCGGAAGGGAAGAGACTCGGGAGTAGACTCGAGCGCCGCCATATTCTACCGTTTCCAGTAGGATAATATGTTCGTATTTGTTTGAATAATCGTAAGTTTGTTCCTGTCCCTGCTCCCTGTTCAACCTCCCTCAAGGTGCCCGGAAGTCGTGTGTCCCCTTTCACCCGGGCATATCCCTTGCATTTTACCGCAGCAGACAACCGAGGACACCTATGCGTTTTGGAATACCCCTTTTGGGAGATCGAGTTGCACCACGCTGCACTGTCGCAGATGGAATAGTGTTCGGAACGGTTAAACGTGGACGCATCACCTACAGACGACAGATCAGACAGGAAGTGCAGAATGGTCTGGATTTAAGCCTGGCGTTGCGTGAAAACCAGGTCGATACCTTGTTGTGTGGCGGGATCAGCCGTGATACGCGTGAACTGCTGGAGCCATACCAGATAGATATTATTCCCAACGTGGTCGGAACCATTGACGAGATTCTTGATGACATTGCCCAGGGAATTATCCGTCCCGGTGTGGATGCCATGCAGGAATTGTGTAAACGAAGAACTCAGGATACCGGAAAACCATCGCAAAAGTCCAGCAAGCCACCGACTCCCCAGAAGGTAACCGGTCCCTCAATTGACTGCATTGCCTGCGAAAACAAGACCTGCCTGCAGGGAAAAGGGTGCAGTTTGTTGTCCGAGAGCCTTTCTGCGACAGTGTCGCGTGAACAGGTGGATATGCTGGAAGTGGCGCGAGATATCAGTTTCGAAGATGAACGCAGGCTGTGCCGTTTGTCGGAGCTGGTCTATTTCTGCCTGGAAATGGGATATCGGTCAGTAGGTGTGGCCTATTGCACGGACATGACCGGCCCGGTTGAAACACTGACCCGAGTGTTGCGTCGCTTTTTCGATGTGTATCCGGTCTGTTGCAAATTGCACTGGGAATCCCTGGACGAACTGCACCATGAACATGAATGCAACCCGGTGATGCAGGCGCAGGTACTGAACGAGATCGGTACGGATGTCAATGTAATTGTAGGGCTTTGTATCGGGTCGGACTGTGTTTTTACCCGTCACAGCAACGCCCCGGTGACCACACTTTTTGTCAAAGACAAGGCGCTGGCCAACAACCCGGTCGGAGCGGTGTATTCAGATCGTTACCTGGAAGAAGCGTCCAATCCTTCCGGACGAAAAGTTGGAAAAATGGTAGAACTGGCGGAGCAGGAATAACCGCAACATACACGGAAACAAACGAAAACACACATAAAGGAGTACATCATGACCAGCGTACTTTTAGAGTCGATCGGTTTGTGCGCGCACTATTCCAAGCAGGGTGACTGGGCCTTTGATGTGGCGTTCAAACTGGCGCAGGAACGAAATATCCAGCTCAACATCTTCTATTTTCTGGAAGATCCATACGGGTTGGACCAGGCTCCGCCAAAGGGGATTTCACGTGGAGAACGCAACCAGATCATCGTTCAGAAAGAACGTGAACTCAGGTTCTACTATGACGAGATGCTGGGCGAACATCTGAAAGCCGGGTTCCGTGTTTGCGAAGATCGTGAATGGACCGAATTGCGTCGCTGCCTGATCAAACGTGAATTCCAGCTTATCATAGTGCCATTCCTGGATGAAGCGACTACGTTTGGTGGGCAGCCGATAGAACGCTTCGCCTACGAATTCGGCGCTCCCATGATGCTGGTCGGGCCGCATCATCCGGACGAGATTCGCCTGAACCAACCGGCGAAGATGATTTCCGATCAATTGCAACTGCCCTACGCAAAAGAATTACTGATTCATAAATAACACCTATCCCGCTTTGGTGTCTGAGGAAGAGCATGATTTTTACTGTCATGCTCTTTCTCTTGGGCGAGACTCAGGCCTCTCATGGGTTGGGTTTATAGCATATGATGATTATATTTTAATCATAATCAATTGTTTACAGGCAGGTAGACTAATAAAATCGATTGCGACAAAAATGTTGTTTTCAGGTGAAAAAGGAGTTTTGCTTGGACGAGAAATTCAGCAAGATCATTTTCGAGAACATACGTGATGGTGTCTTTACCGTAAACAAGGACTGTATCATCACTTCGTTCAACCGTGCGGCCGAGGAAATCACAGGGTTTTCCCGCCAGGAAGCAAAGGGTCAGCACTGTTTCGACATTTTCCGCACAGAGGTTTGCCACAAGCAATGTGCGTTGAAGGACACCCTGAAAAGTGAAGAACCGGTAGAAAATGCTCGCGTCACCATGATCACTCGTGAGGGTTGTGAAACACCGATCAATGTTTCTACAACACTGTTGCGTGACGAGGCCGGGGTGGTGATCGGAGCGGTTGAGTTTTTCCAGGATGTCACTGAAATCGAACATTTACAGCGTCAGCTACACCGTAAGCATACGCTGAAAGGCATTATCAGCGTCAACGATAAGATGCAACAGTTAATCGGTCTGTTGCCTGACATCGCATCGGCAGAATGCAATGTTCTGATCGAAGGCCCGAGTGGCTCAGGCAAGGAGCTGATCGCCCAGGCGATTCACTCGTTGAGCCCACGTAAGTACGGTCCGTATATCCGTATCAACTGCGGTGCATTACCTGCAACACTGTTGGAATCTGAGCTGTTCGGCTATGAAAAGGGCGCGTTCACGGATGCCAAGCGCAGCAAGCCGGGCATGTTCTGTCTTGCCAATGGAGGCACGCTGCTGATGGACGAAATCAGCGAAATGGATGTCTCGCTACAGGCAAAATTGTTACGTGTATTGAACAATGGCGAATACCAGCCGTTGGGTTCCACACGCACCATGCACACTGATGCTCGCATTGTTGCAGCGACCAACGCCAATATGCGACAGTATATCAGGGAAGGGAAATTCCGTGAAGATCTCTACTTCCGGATCAATGTTGTCGATATCAAGATTCCGCCGCTACGGGATCGTCCCGATGACATTCCTGTCCTGGTAAACCATTTCCTGGCCAAGTCACGCAAGCGTATCCGGAAGCAGGTCACCAGTGTCAGCCCGGAAGCCCTGGCCTATCTGCGCAACTATGCTTTCCCCGGCAATGTTCGTGAACTGGAAAACGCCATTCAACATGCCCTGGTCATGTGCCACGGTGATACGATCAAACCGGAACATCTGCCTCATCATATCATGGACGCCATCAGTATTCACACGAGCAAGCCTGATTCAGAAGACAACGAAGAGGCGATGATCCGTGATGCCTTACGCAGGCATAACGGCAATCGTACACGCGCCGCACGTGAGCTGGGTATGCACCGGTCAACCCTGTGGCGCAAAATGGCTGCGATGGGGCTGGAATAGAAGAATACTGTTTTGTGGATTCGTAAGAACCCCGACTGGCAAGATGTCGGGCTAAAAGCAAAAGCTTTAAAATCGTTGTGAAAGGATAGCAAGGTGAAGATTGCCATTTCAGCACAGGGTGAAACCCTTGACAGTGAACTGGACCCTCGGTTTGGCCGTTGTTCCTTTTTCCTGATTACGGATGAACAGGGAACCGTGATTGAAGCCCTGAACAACCTCGAAAATGCCGGCGCCATGGGTGGAGCAGGCATTCAGGCGGCCTCACTGGTCGCGAATCATGATGTGGACGCTGTTATTACGGGCCATTGTGGTCCCAAGGCGTTCAACGCATTACAGGCTGCGAAGATCGCAGTGTATGCCTGTCCCGGCGGCAAAATCCGTGAAGCGTTGGCCGGGTTGGCGGATAACAAGCTGCAACTTTTAAATGGTGCAGACGTTACAGGACACTGGTAGACACAGGAGATAGAGCGATGCCCGGTGGTGGAGGCAGTGGATCCGGTGGCGGTCGTGGCGGTGGCGGCGGCGGCCAGGGAAAAGGTTCAGGCGGCGGTCAGGGCTTTGGCCGTGGCGGCGGCGGAATGGGTCAGGGTGGCGGCCGTGGTCGCGGCGGCGGTCAGGGATTCGGACCGGCAAGCGAATGCGTTTGTCCCAAGTGTGGCGCTACTGTTCCGCATGAACGGGGTGTGCCTTGCAGGGAAATGACCTGCCCGGAATGTGGCGCAACCCTGTATCGAAAAGGTTGAACGTGGTGTAAGGCGAAACCGACATGAAGATAGCTGTTGCCAGTGGCAAGGGGGGCACCGGAAAGACCACGGTTGCCGTGAACCTTGCCCATATTTTTGCCGAAAACGGTTCCCGTGTGGAGTATTGCGACTGTGATGTGGAAGCTCCCAACGGGCATGTGTTCCTGAAACCGTCACAGGTGCAGAAAGAAAATGTATATGTCCCCATTCCCGAGGTGGACGCTGACAAATGTGATGGTTGCAAATTGTGCGCGGACATCTGCGAATTCAGCGCGATTATTGTGATCAAGGGGAATGTGGTGACCTACCCGGAACTTTGTCACGGTTGCGGGGGATGTACCCTGGTCTGTCCGCAGAAGGCGATTACGGAGGTAAACCGTCCCATCGGTGAAATGGAAACCGGTCAATCCGGACCAATCCGTTTCATCAGTGGCAAATTGACCATTGGCGAAGCAACGGCGGTTCCCCTGATTAGACAGGTGAAGCAGAAACTCTCGACGGACACCGTCATCAGCATCGTCGATGCCCCGCCGGGAACCTCTTGTCCGGTGATAGAGGCCGTACGTGGGATGGATTACGTTGTCCTTGTCACCGAGCCTACACCTTTCGGGTTGAATGATTTGATCCTGGCGGTCGAAACCATGCAGGCTCTGCAACTTCCGTTTGGTGTCATCATTAACCGGGATGGCGTGGGCGATGATGCGGTAGAAACGTATTGCCGTGAACAGGGCATCGAGATTCTGCTGCGTATTCCATTTTCACGCCAGGTCGCGGAAGCGTATTCGCGTGGCGGGGTACTGGTCGAGCAGCTCCCCGACCTGCACGACCTCTTCGGGAAACTGGCAGCGCGACTACTGGAACTGGAACCGGTTGCTTGACAGGAAAACATATCTCAGGATACAGGTAGCGCCATGAAAACGATAACCGTAGTCAGTGGAAAAGGCGGAACCGGGAAAACGAGCGTGGTCTCATCATTAGCTGCGCTTGCCAAACCGGTTGTACTGGCGGATTGTGATGTGGATGCGGCGGATTTACACTTGGTGCTGAAGCCGGAAGTCAAACGCGAAAACACGTTCTATGGCGCCAAGATCGCGCACATTGATCCTGACGCCTGTATCGATTGTGATCTGTGTGAGGGGCTGTGCCGGTATGGTGCGATTGGATATGGCGCTGAACAAGGCCACGGTATAGCATCCGTTTTACGTGTGGACCCGTTTGCCTGCGAAGGGTGCGGGGTATGCGCCTGGTTCTGCCCGACCCAGGCGATCAAGATGGAAGAAGAGAATGCCGGTCACTGGTTTGTCTCGGAGACCGAATATGGCCCCATGGTCCATGCCAAGCTGGGCATCGCTGCGGAGAATTCGGGGAAACTTGTTACCATCGTACGCAATTTCGCCCAGGGTATCGCACGCGCCCGGGAATACGCCATGCTCCTGATCGATGGCCCTCCGGGAATCGGTTGCCCGGTGATCGCCGCCCTGACCCAGGCCGATTACGCGCTGATTGTTACCGAACCAACCCTTTCCGGGCAGCATGATATGGAACGTATCGCCGCGCTGGCGAAACATTTTTCTATCCCGACCGGAATCTGCATCAATAAATGGGATTTGAACCCGGAAATCAGTGACTCCATAACAAAGTGGGGACAGGAAACCGGCAACCCGGTCATCGGACGAATCCGTTTTGATGAACGTACTACCTACGCCCAGGTTGCAGGAGTGCCGTTGGTCGATTTCACCACAGAAGGCGCGGCCGAAGATATCCGTCAGTTGTGGGATGCTGTCCGGGGATTTGTGGCTGAAACGGTTTAGTGGTAGAGTTTCGCGCTGTTTGGCCCCGCTTGCTTGTCAGCGGTGGTCTATTTTAAATAGAATAAAGTAGTTAGTCCTGGTTTGGCCCCGTCCGGCTTGAAGCATGCTGTAGCGAAGCGGAAACGGCTGTCCGGCGGGGTGTATTCTAAATAGAATAAAGAAGTTAGTCCTAGTTTGGCCCCGTCCGGCTTGAAGCATGCTGTAGCGAAGCGGAAACGGCTGTCCGGCGGGGTGTATTCTAAATAGAATAAAGAAGTTAGTCCTTATTGTGGTTTGTCCCTCAATTCGTTTTACGTATTTGACAGCCAGGTTGATTGTCAGTAGAAGGTCGTCTATCTTTCACACATCGGCATGACAGGACGTTGGGTTCTGCACGCCTTTGCATTCCCGTGTAACCAGCAACCTCAACCTGGGTTTCTCCATGAAAAAACAGGTCTTTGCCGCTTTTCTGCTTATCGTCACCGTAACCGTCAACCTGTCCCATGCCTGCACCAACCTGATCGTAACCAGGGGCGCGTCGGCGGATGGATCGGTGAATATCTGTTATACCTGTGACGGACGTTTCCATCCGCGCCTTGACTACATCCCCGCGGAAGATTACGAGCCGGGTGATTCGCTGGAAATCAAGCGCTGGAGCGGAAAAATCGTCGGCAAGATCGCACAGGTCGAGCATACCTATGCGGTGGTTGACATCATGAACGAGCACCAGCTTGCCATTGGAGAAACCACTTTCGATGGACGACAGGAACTGCGCGATCCGGATGGCCTGCTGCACTACTGGGATCTGATGCAGTTGGCGTTGCAGCGTACCAAAACCGCACGTGAAGCAGTTGAGGTGATGACATCGCTTGTAGCCGAATATGGTTATGGCTCCACCGGGGAATCTATTTCAATCGGCGATTCTAACGAAGCATGGCTTCTGGAAATTATCGGAAAGGGGCCGGGTGGTGAGGGGGCTGTCTGGGTAGCGATGCGAGTGCCGGACGGTATGGTCTGCGCCCATGCCAATAAAGCGGTCATCAGCACTTTTCCGTTGAACGATCCGAAGAACTGTATATACTCGGAAGACGTGATCGATTTTGCGGTTGAAAGGGGCTATTACGACCCGGATTCCGGGGAACCATTCCGTTTCAACGAAGCGTACAATCCCTCCACACCACGTAATAAACGCTACGGCGCAATGCGTGTCTGGAGCATTTTCCGTCGTGCAGCGCCATCGTTGGATCTGAGCCCCGATTATCATCGTGCAGTTGAAGGCGCTGAACCGTACCCGTTGTGGATCAAGCCGGATAATAAGCTCGCCCTTGCGGACGTGTTTTCCCTGATGCGGGACCATTACGAAGGGACGGACTTTGACATGACCAAGGGTGTTGACGCGGGACCATTCGGCAATCCGATGCGCAGCCGTCCCATGGTCTGGACCCTGGAAGACACTACCGAACACTATGTATGGGAACGTCCGATCAGCACCCAGCAGACAGGCTTTTCTTTCGTCTCCCAGTCCCGTAAATCCCTGCCTGACCCCATCGGCGGGGTATATTGGTACGGGGTAGACGATACCTATACCACATGTTATGTGCCCCTGTATTGTGGCATCAATGATATTCCCTGGTCCTATACCGGTGGGCCGGGTGGCAGCCTGAGCAACTTCACTTGGGATAGCGCGTTCTGGGTTTTCAACTTCGTAGCCAACTTCGCCAACCTGCGCTATGCGGACATGATCGTGGATATCCAGGCTGTACAGAGCGAACTCGAGGGCGCAGCCATCACACTGCAACCCGCAATTGATCAAACCGCGAAAGAACTGTACGAGCAGGACCCGGACCTGATGATGCAGTATTTAACGGATTATTCAGTGTCACGTGGTGAGTTGACGGTCAAACGTTGGCGTGAACTGGGCGAAGACCTGATCCGAAAATACAATGATGGATACATGCAACATGAACAGGGACGCCCCGCCGAAGCCGGCTATTCGCAGGAATGGCTGGAACGAGTGGTGAAGGATCGTCCGAACCAGTTCAAACTCCCGAAAGCCAGCACGGATAAACCGGAATCGAAGCTGGTGGATTAGAAGTAGAAATTGGCAGAGTTTTTAAGTATTGTCAAACATATTCGGCCTTTGATTTTTCAGAAATAAAAATGGCTACTGCGATTCGCAGTAGCCTCTCTGTGTACGCCTGTAGGGATTCGAACCCCAAACCTTCTGATCCGTAGTCGTCAAGAAGGCATTTTGGTAACAGAAGAAATACACTCTAGTTGATTGTTTTACCAGTCGGTTAGCCCTTCACAGTTCATCACACTTCATCACCCTTTTTCACAGTGTTTCAACATGGTTTGATGTACATATGATGTACGCGGAAGCAACCTCATTACGCTGAAAGTTCATCCCCACGGGGTGAGGAAATTAGGAATTAAGAATTAGAAATTAAACGACTTACGAAGACACTCTCATTCCTCATTCCTAATTGCTAATTCCTCATTCCTCATTACGCTGAGAGTTCACCCCCACGGGTGTGGGGAATACCCCGGCATCTCGGCCAATGGCATCCCCCAGTGCGGTCCATCCCCACGGGTGTGGGGAATACTTCCACGACAGCACGAAACTTTATTTCGCAAGGCGGTTCACCCCCACGGGTGTGGGGAATACTTTCTGCAAATCTGAAGGTTTCATGCTTACTCCGGTTCATCCCCACGGGTGTGGGGAATACTTCCCTTTTCAATGTTCAGTTTTGCCCGTGAAGCGGTTCATCCCCACGGGTGTGGGGAATACGCTCAATGGCCTTTATTTGCGCTGTACGTCGTCGGTTCATCCCCACGGGTGTGGGGAATACGGCTTCGGAAGCCGCCTGAGTGCCCGCTCCGCCGGTTCATCCCCACGGGTGTGGGGAATACTTCAGTAAGGCCTTCTTTGGCCTGATTTATATACGGTTCATCCCCACGGGTGTGGGGAATACGGCGAAATCAGGGTCTGAATCATCATGCCGAACGGTTCATCCCCACGGGTGTGGGGAATACGCCAAACTCACGGCACAGTTTACGTTCAGGGTCGGTTCATCCCCACGGGTGTGGGGAATACGTGCTCGAATCGCAGGTCACGCATCCCTACCCCGGTTCATCCCCACGGGTGTGGGGAATACGCCCGTGCTTTTATCGAGATTATTGCCAAATACGATTCATCCCCACGGGTGTGGGGAATACCCCGACCAGGTCAGGGTTGTGCCCTCAACGGCCGGTTCATCCCCACGGGTGTGGGGAATACTTCTACGCATAGTAGTGCTTTCCTTTTGCTTTCGGTTCATCCCCACGGGTGTGGGGAATACAACTTCTTTTGGTACTCGGTTTCAGACATCTTCGGTTCATCCCCACGGGTGTGGGGAATACGAACTAAGTTCAAGATAAAATTGAACGAAACCCGGTTCATCCCCACGGGTGTGGGGAATACTTTAAACCAAAATCGAATCCGCCCCGGCCCATCGGTTCATCCCCACGGGTGTGGGGAATACGGCGACAAATCGGCCGCTGCATACTCGTTCAGCGGTTCATCCCCACGGGTGTGGGGAATACCCCCGCCTCGGTTTTCGGGCCGGTCTGCTTTCCGGTTCATCCCCACGGGTGTGGGGAATACGTAAGTGGTTTATCTTCAGTCGCCGCATTGGCGGTTCATCCCCACGGGTGTGGGGAATACTCTTCACTCTCCAGCCTGTCAAGTTCAGGTGAACGGTTCATCCCCACGGGTGTGGGGAATACTTTCCAAAGCTCGGCGTTTGCCCCGAACCCCGCGGTTCATCCCCACGGGTGTGGGGAATACGCCTCGAACGCTAGTTGCGCTATAACATCTGCACGGTTCATCCCCACGGGTGTGGGGAATACTCTTGGAGGAGTTGCTTTAGTGGCTTGTATTGCGGTTCATCCCCACGGGTGTGGGGAATACGGAGTCTGCCTTGCCCTTCTTGCGGCCAGCCTCGGTTCATCCCCACGGGTGTGGGGAATACCGATGTAATAATTCGCGTACCCCGTGTGCTTGTTCGGTTCATCCCCACGGGTGTGGGGAATACTTGAATTCCTGTCTCATGTGCTGGTTGTAAAACGGTTCATCCCCACGGGTGTGGGGAATACTGGTTCTATTTCGCCAACATTGGGTACAGCAGCGGTTCATCCCCACGGGTGTGGGGAATACGACTACCATCACCATCGGGACCGACGTCTCCGGGTTCATCCCCACGGGTGTGGGGAATACTGCCATCATACCATCCGATTCCATCCACAGAGCGGTTCATCCCCACGGGTGTGGGGAATACTACACAGTCCGCCGCGTGGTCCTTCATCTTCTCCGGTTCATCCCCACGGGTGTGGGGAATACGGCCTATCACCCTGTCACAATGGTAAGCTGCCGCGGTTCATCCCCACGGGTGTGGGGAATACTTCAATATGGCCCTTGAAATACCCTGAACCCTTCGGTTCATCCCCACGGGTGTGGGGAATACTGGCGAACGAAGAAACCAACGCACTGGCTACGCGGTTCATCCCCACGGGTGTGGGGAATACGGCCAATTGCGGCGCTTCGCAATTTGACGCAGACGGTTCATCCCCACGGGTGTGGGGAATACTTCTACAGGCACCCCATTAACAACTGTATCTCCGGTTCATCCCCACGGGTGTGGGGAATACTATCAGGAAAGGGGTTTTTGGAAGGGCATAGGCGGTTCATCCCCACGGGTGTGGGGAATACGGGGTGAATTCCCTGTATACGTGAACGGACAACGGTTCATCCCCACGGGTGTGGGGAATACCTTTGATAGGCACCATAGAAAATACCCCCGACCGGTTCATCCCCACGGGTGTGGGGAATACTCGATGATGATATCGATCGCTGCATCCAACACCGGTTCATCCCCACGGGTGTGGGGAATACACTCCGTAAATTAAGAACTTACGGTGCGTTTTACAAGCTGAAGACCCTCGAAGTCGGCAAGTTGACGTGAACGGTCTCCTTCCATACGCATCACGAAGCCCTGTTCGTTGTTGGTGGACCAGACCTGAACAGCGGCGCCATCCTTTCGTTTCTCAGTCACTTTCTCCCACAGTTTATCCCTGACCAACGCGGATACCTTGCCAACGAACACTCCGGCTTTCACTTCTATCAGCCATCGGCTCAGTTCGCCTCGCAGTGAAGGTGAAACCCGTTCCACAATCATGACTACCATGGTTCACCTCCACTGTCACGGTCTGAGCCCCAGTACGGCGCCGGACGTGCCGGATCTTCATCTTCAGGCCAGTCGTCAAGGGGGAGTTCATCCGCACGTTCGCCCAGGTTGAACAGTTCGTCGATGTCCGGGAGAATACGTGACAACAGCTTTGTCCTGAAAAACTGATCCCGACAGTTCTTGCGGATGGTCCGTTCCAGGTGTTCCGGGCCTTCTTTGACCGTGTTAAAGGCAACCGGTACAGTAACTTCCATCTTGTACAGGTCAGCGATATCGTAGACAAACGAAAGCTGTTTACCGGAATGGATGAAGCCCAATCCGGGAGAATACCCGCCAGAAATGATCGCGGCATGGCAAAGACCATACAAACAGGAGTTGGCGGTAGAGAGGGCACGGTTGACCTCATCGCCACGGTTCCAGGCGCTCCGGTCATACTGACGTCCCTTCCAGGGCACGCCGGTCTCACGGCTCATCTGGGCGTAACTGTCACGGACCCGTGCGCCTTCCATCCCACGCAACTGCTCAAGGTTGTACGGTTTCAGGTTGCGAAGACCAAGACGTTTGAAATACATGGCACGAACAACCGCCATGTGTTTCTCTTCGTCCGCCCACAACCGTGCCTGCCGTTCAAGCTTGTAGCCTTTCCTGGTCTCGCCCAACCCATGCGCGTAGTAACGGATGCCGCCTTCTCCGCACCAGACTGTCAGGCACCCGCTGTCCGCAAGCACCTTGACCGCCTGGTGGGTAATGGTTGTCCCGGGACCGAGCATCAGCAGGGTTAACGCGGATACAGGCACAGACACAATCCCGTCCTTGTCCTGCAAAGCGATGGATTGCGCCTCCTTGTCCACACGCGCATGCTCCACATACAAATGGCTGATGCTGTCCCGAAGCTTCGGCAATGAACGATAATCCTGCATGATATACCTCCGGTGATATCAGGAACTCATACTTCTCCTGGAAGTTATCGTTCTCATGACCGGAAAATGCGGGACAGACACCATTTGTTCCGAAACTTCAGCAAGCTGAAATCACCATTGAACAAAACAAATCGAGCCAGCCCCCATTTTCCATATCTGACTGTCATAGGTTCGCTTGTCAAAGAACTGGATGGTGGATACTCAGTTGCCCAGGTACCCTGTCAATTGAAAACTAATTCCTTCCAACTCAAGCCGGCGCAAGACTCAGCAGACCAAATCCGAAGGCTTTAGCCGGACCGATACCGTTGCGCCAGGCGTCGTGGAATTTTAAGGGATCAACGACACGCAGCACCCCATCATACGTAACGGCCAGGTGTGTCATCATGTGTTGGGCTTCGTTTTTCTGCAACGTCCCAGTTCGCAGATAGCCCTCGTTGCGAGCAAGCAGTGACTCTGAGGATAATGTGAATCCATGTTGTTCTGCTTTCCGCAGCATCCAGGTCACTTGAGCTTTCTGGCCGACCAAACCGATCCGTTTCCCGTTTTTCTTGACGGTTGGGTTGGCGCGCAACCGAAACCGGTAATGCATTCCAGTGGAAAACTCTGGTTTGAATGGCTTGACAGCAGGATTGGTGGTTGCTGAATCGCAGTTCACCAGGTAATTTTCCCAATCAGCGAGGAAGGTCCAATCGGGTTCATGATCAGACTGGACGTAGAGTTTGATGGGAGTTGTATCCTTCGGAAGATCTGCCCGAAACAGTACGCTTCCAATCTCCTCACGCGACCTGGGCGCGAAGCTCCGCATAAGCGTTCGGTGCATCTCATAGGGATGCTGCAGCTCTCGGACAACGCCCCGTCCGACAGGGTTAAGCAGCAGTCGTGACAGATAGGGCATCATTCACCTCCTCTATCTTCGGGTGGAAGGGGAATAAACTTGGTGGCTACATACCGGATGGTATGGGTTGGCGGCATGAACGTCACCGGTTGATCCGGTCGTCTTTCAACAGTTACGCCTGCCTTGTGTGCATCGTTCGGAGTAACCTCGATCAACAGGCGGACTTTCGCCGGACGACTGGGATTGTGAGTATAGTCATGAAGCCATTGGTGATTCTGCAAAGCGGTCTCGAGGGTTGTATCCATAAGTTCGCCGTTTCCGACCAGCAACGGTTCCGCGGGCGGCATCGCCCGACGCCCCAGGTATAGCGGCCAGCGTGGGATAGCCAGGGCCTGCGATACGGTTTCCAGTCGCGAGCGCTCACCCTCCAGTCCCACAAGGAATGCACCATCACTCAGGTAATATCGGTCGCTAGTTACGGTCCCAAATTCACCTCCGGCCGCTTTCGGTACAGACATGGTGGTCTGGAAATCCCGCATCAGAACACCCTCACGATCCACACGGACTCCCATACGTAGAGCGGCCAGATCATCAATGGGTTCCGAACGAGATCTGCCTAAAGCCGAAGCAAGCATTCCTACTACACCGGACTTGGACGGTTCACGTCCTGTATCCCGGATATCGAACCGGCTTTGCAGCCCCCATGCCTGCATCGGACCCATCAGTTGCAGGAGTAAGACTGCCATGGTTTAATCCTCCTCGGGAAATGCTTGCCCAATAGTGTCACCAATGAGGGTTTCGAGGCTTTCGTCCTTGAAACCAAACACTTCTTCCCACCTCTTTTTGTCTTCTTCGGACAGATCTTTTGTATAGATCCAGAAATGCTCGATCAGGTCGCCGTCACCATACGTTTCGGTGAGCTTCTTGAGGTGTTCATACATTGCTTTCACGCTAGCCTCCACCATGCCTTCGTTCTGCCAGGGACGAACCGGGTTGGCGAACGAATTAGCCAAGGAGAGTGGTTGCCCCTTACGGACGATGGCCAGCACGAAATCCGGACGAGTATGTGCGGCGAAGCTGTTCTGCTTGCCGCTCGGCAGCGACTCGACAGACGCTTTGATGAAAGCGTGAACTGTGTTCTCAGCGAGTTTCTGGTCATGGCCCAGATTCGCTTCCAGGGCGCGGGTATCGATGACACTGTATCTGTAAAAGCACGAGCTATTGAAATCGATCACGCCCATCATGCCAGCGCCAGTCTCTTCATCAGGATTCAAATCATCCACAGCGGTGAAGAAGTCTTCATCCATGCTGACACGATTGGTGCTTATGGCGTGTGCGACCTGGCAGGCAGCGTTGATCTTCAAGTTCTTTGCACCGAGAGGTGATTTGGGATCGACAGCCACCATCCTACCGAACAGGGCGAGATCCGGGGAGTGGATCTCTTCCAGGAAAATGTCCACGATCTCGTTGACGACATCGCCGGGAATGTCCTTCTTTTTCTTCTGGTCCAAGTCTTCAAAGTGGTCATGGATGAGTTGAGCAATGCAGTCCATTGCGGCGTCATTGATAAAGAACAGGATGCTGGATTTCCCCTTGTCATCTGTCGAAACCCCTGCGGCGTCCATAACGATCTTGACGATGGATTCCGCTTTTTCCTTATCATGACCGCCGTTGACAAGCCGATCAACGACCTGTTCCACAATTCGCTTTGTACGCTGGGACGGTGATGCACCTTCCAAATTTCGCATATCATCATGAAACCTGATCGCACGCTTGAGGCTCTGGGATGAGATCCGTGCACGACGATGGCCGCCGAACTCACAATCCTTGGGAGCGCCACTGTCATCCCGGTTCAGGTTGGCCGGGGGAATGTTCTGGATCATGTGCAATTCGATAAACATGGGTCTTTCTCCTTGTGTTATGCGTTTTCAGTCTTTTCAGTTGTTTTGTTTTCTTCTTCCTTCTTCGTGGTGGTACGCCAGTAGCTATTCGCCCAAGCCTGCTGGATGTATCGTTCTGGACTATTGAACCTGCGCGGTGCGATGTCGTGCAGCAGGCGGACCCAGTCAATGTCCACCCGTTCACGATCCGAGCCATGGCGTGATGCAAGTTGACGGACAGCGTGGCGCAGCCTGTTGGGCAGATCTTCCCAGTTGCTGTTCATCAGTTTTTCAAAGCGGCTATCTGTGCTGGTTTTTTTGTCCGGCTTGAGGTTACGTTCTCGCCGTTCAGCCGCACTCATCTTATGGAAGGCCTCCCCAATTGTATGGCGTTTCCAGATTTCAGCCGGTTCATCGAGATGCATCTTCATCCAGACCGGTTTATTCGAACCGGTATGAACTGTAGCGAACAGAGATGCAATCCAATAGAAGCGATCTTCGTCAGATGCGGACACTCCATACAGCATCGGTGCAATCGTTGACACCATGCGGGCGTCTGCTTTCGGGTTTTCAACCCGAAGACCTCGACGCAGATTCGCCATTGCTCCCCGGTCTTCCCATAAGTCAACCAGTTTGCGGACGAACGCAACCTCACGTTTTTCGTCATTTACTGTCATAGGTATCCTCCTCTGTTGGTACAGGCAATAACCCTGCATCATTGCGAATTCTGCGTAACAGGCTGTTCAATACGCCCCGTGAATGAACAGCTGCCTGTTGGTCTCGGCCCTTGATGGGTAGTTTTCGAAGGGTATGTTCGAGAGCACTTCTTGCGGTGTTTTCGATCTGATCCATCCAGTCGGTTTCTGCCTGGTCCGGATCATCAATCAAGGCGAACAACAGGGCGCGAAAATGAAGCTCCATGTCTGGCCAGTAACGATTAATGGGAGCCAGGTTTTGAATTAAATCTTCAATTTTGGCGGTCTTCTGATCTTTCCCCATATCGGGGAGGTAAACATCACCGAATTTCCAGATGGCGCTACGAAGAGTCTTTGCACCACGCTCGGCCCACTCCAAGCATTGACGAAGTCGTGCCACCAGATCCTCATCCTCAAGAAATTCCATTGGGACCGAGATTGCATCTGCACGCCAGAACTGGATAGCGGCAGCTTTCCCTGGTTTGGTTCCGAAACCAAAGACGCGAAGATCCAATGTCTTTGAGGTGTCTAAATCTGATTCCTCCACCAAGTTCCGGATCATTCTTAGTGTCGCTGGAGGACGGTTCGTATCGCTGAATTCCAACCAGGCAGCACTATCCCGCCAGAGTGCGCGGTCTGCTCTCATCGATTGGGATAACCAACCCTGCTTTTCATCCCGCTTGTACCGCTTCATAGGATCCATAACGTCACCTGACATCCGTGAGCCTTGCGCAAGATATACTGACGATAGAGTTTTGCAGGAAACACCATCTGGAAGCAGACGAGCCCAGCGAGTAGGCCAGGTAAGTTGGTCCAAGTATCCGTCAGGGTGTCGTGGTTCGCCTGGCCGAACTGGCTTGATTCGGTCCCACACTGCTGTTCCATTCTCGAGAAGGGTTTCTTCCCGTAGGGAAGCCGGAAGCGTGTTCAGTATCAGAGTTTCGAATAGGTTGCCACCATAAACAATCAGGGTCGATCCGCGTGCGAGTGGACCATCACCTGTGTCGATACGTTTGGTCACTACATTCTTTCCATCTATCTCCGGTTTTGCGCTCTGTCCAAATCCAACCGCAAAGTTCTGTAGCGCGACAAGTCGCCGTGCAGCGACTTCGGGTGGAATTGGATCAGGCGCATCGTCCCTACGATGGTCGAAAAGCACTGGGTTGTTCCCTGACACTTCTTCCATGGCTAGCTGGCTGATCGGAGATGGTTTGTTGACCTTGAATTTCGCTACCTGGTAGAAAGGGTAATCGGGATGGAACAGATCGAATCGATCCATCCGATCTGCGAAATAGGTATTCACTGTTTCAGCATAGAATTGCTTTTTCTCCCAGAGCGCCAACCAGTCATCAAGCGTCTTGGGTGAGTACATGGACGCAACCAGAGCTATCAGGAGACGATGCAACGATGCTGTGACCAAGGGAGATGTATCCTGCATCTCGCGGAACTCATGAGCGCTCAGAAGTACATCCCGCAGCCCAGCTTCCACGACGATCCAATCGGGCTTCAAACACGGAATCCAGGCTTCTGTTACAAGGTTGAATGGTGCCATGAATATACCTTTCGGTTTGTTAGAATTGCCTCGTGATTACCAATCCTTCATCATCGTTCAGCCGAAACACCTCCTTTCCCAACTGAATCTGGCCATCGACCAGAGGTAACAATACTGTGTATCGTAATGCCGCGTGTCTTTTCCAACCCACTGGCATAACCGAAGCCTCGAATACTGCAGTTAACCTGGCTGGATTGTAGCATGAAATATTGAGTGACTGACGCATTAAATCCTGTACAAGCTTATGATTGATATCCGTGTTCAGGTCAAACAGGTCTGAACCTTTTGCATCTAACGCTATACCTTGTTTTACCTGGTGGACACATATCACGGTTACAGAGGGTGGCCCCAGCCTTGTTGCTGCACGTAAGGACTCGTGTATTAAAGGATCATCCTCATCGAGATTCTTACTTGCCTGATCCATGATGCTTTCTCTGCCAACAGGTCGTGGTTCCTTGATGACTATTGTTTCCGCCTTTGTTCTATCGTCCTCGGCAGCCTTGTCTGATTTTGCCTTTGCTGCAATAAACACCTGGTCCAATCGGTCTGGCAGATTGCTTGGAATCATTGTGTCATATACAAAGTTGATGAGGTGGTCAGATTCCGTGGGAAGACTGACCGGGTGTCCGTCAAGCAATCCGAGAACCCGCCACGTTTTCAGCAAAATGAATTCATCGTAAATCTTCGCTTGGTTTCCCCACAGCGGAACACCATCTTTGCCCAATAGCGGCGAGGCTACAAAACAAACAGGATTGTCACTGAAGCGTTCCGGGCGTTGAAGATGCCTGTGTCGCTGGAGGCGGCCGATACGCTGAATCAGTAAGTCGATAGGTCCCAGGTCCGACACCATCACATCGAAGTCAACATCCAGGCTCTGCTCAATTACCTGAGTCGCGAAAACTATAGTCCTAGTTGGTCGTATCGTGTCGTTCTTGCCAAACAGATTCTGAATCTGCTCTTCGATTTCAGCTCTGCGGCCAAAGGGAAAACGGGCATGAAAGAGGATCATTTCTTCCTCTAGCCAATCCGGATATCGTTCTTGCCAGTCACGATATCGTTTCTGCGCGTCCGCGACGGTATTGCAGATCCAGACCCCGCAGCCCCCATCTTGCAGAAAGTTGTGTAGGCGTTCAAGTATTGCCTCATCTTCCTCGTACACAACCTGTACTGACACAGATCTATTCGGTGTGGAGGGTACTGCGGCTTTACCGGGTGTGTTTAAATAGATTCCATCGGAGTTGACAACATGAACCCTGGGGAATTCCCCGTCGGTAGTATCTGGAACCTTTAAGTCAACCTGACCACAATATGCCTCTATGAGTTGTTTGCGACGTGCTGAGGGCAAAGTTGCCGATAGAAGCACCACTGTAACGCCCAGTTCTCCGAGCCAGCGGAGTAAGCAATCAAAAAGTGTGGACATGTACACGTCATACGCGTGGATCTCATCAAAAATGACCGTTGTCCCAGCAAGTGCGAATAGACGCAGGTAGAAATGTTTGACTTGCAGCACAGCCATAAGTGCTTGGTCAACAGTTCCCACCCCGAACGGCGCGAAAAGAGTACGCTTTTTTGGAAGAAACCAGGATTCTGCGGTTGTTGTACCGTGGGTGTGATTATTATTGGCTTCAGGATCACCTACAGATGTGAGCGCTGATGGATTATCGAGAGTTGCAAGGCTATGCGCAAGTTGCAGATTGACCACTTCGTCTGGGTAGCTTGAGGCGAGGTATTCCTGCAAACGTTTATGCATAGCATTACTGGTAGCCATTGTTGGCATCCCTATATATAGACCGGCTTGTTCCAGTCGATGCCAATCTGTTTCTGCGGCCAACCATGATGCCTCTGTTTTTCCGCCTCCGGTGCTATCCTCGACAATGATCAGGGAGGCTGCAGGTTTATCAGGCAATGCCCGTTTAACGATCTCCTGAACCGGGCGCCATACGGGATCCTTAGCATCCGGAAAATACCTATCAAGCTGATTAGAGACAGCTACTGGACGGTGCGTTCGCCAGCCCATCTTATCCAGTGCATGTCTTGCTTGCTCTTGGCTTGTCCGCCAATACGAGGAAGGATCATCAATTATGGGGACAAACGGAAAAAAGTCCTGTTGGCTTCCGATCCAGTCTGCTATGGTTACGAGACCCGCGAAGGTCACATTGAAACGATCAGATGTATACTCAATTGTTGGTTGTACTGAAGAATCAATCTGTAGGACTTGAGCGATTGTTCGAACTATTTCCAACCGAGTATGATCCCATTTGCCATCCCCCAGGTCTCGGCGCGGGGGTGTAAATGATGCGCAGAATAGACCATGGTGACCACCTAATAGCTTGCCCACACGATTTAACCATTTTTGGGAATCTCTCCACTCTGGCCAAATTTGAAGGAGAATGCTGGGAATGAGGTATTGGGATAGGAACGCGTGAGGTTGATTAGAACCGCGAAAAGCATATCCCATAGTGACGAGGGCTTGTAATGTTGGTTGATGTCTCGCTTGGAACCAGGGAGTTCCCTTGCCAATATCATGCAGTCCCGCAAGGAAACACACTAACTGAATAACAGGTTCCACTGAATACCCGGGGAACGATTCTAAAAGGGTTGCACGGCTATTCTTTGTCAGATGGTCGTGTATCAGCAGTTTCACCACTGCTGCTACATCTAACACGTGAGCGATCAGATCATGGGTGTCATCGCCATCCCATTTAGCTATAAACATTCTTCCTCCAAAGTCATAAAGCATAATAATTAATATTTGGCGGCAATATTATAGCATTCGAGGATAAAACCGGAGCTACCCCATACTTTCCATCGGCCTCTTCCTTCAATGAATTGCAATATGGATGTGTATTGCTCCAAACAGTGGTATTCAAACAATCGTGGACCAAAACGGTATTTGTCTAACTTACCCGAACTGGGTGAAGAACCCGTGCACGGAATCCGCTTCTAAGCCACGATCAGGTTGACCCCAGTGGGTAAGAGCTCCATGGTAACGACCGCCTCTCTAAAACGGAATACGGTGGTTAATTGTGAGGGTTGGCTGTCATCTTACCACCCATAGAAAAACCCGGAACAGTTTTGGACTGTTCACGGGCTCAATCAGGATCAGCAAAGTTGCATTAACGTCAAGATTCTGAACAGCTCTAGGCGGCTTTGTCCTGCCACAATGGGTCAGTTTGTTCAGTTTTTGTTGCATGGGGAGAAGTGAACTGTTCCCGGAGTCGCCTTAGCTGGGCTTTCGAATATGTCTGCTTCAACTCCTCGCGTGAAAACAGAATATCCAGCCCTTCACAGAATGTTGTGTAAAGGCCGATCTCGGTGGTTACGTTGTTCACTTTCCAGATTCGTCCATGTGCTTTATCGGAGTAGTTTGTTTCAAGCACCAAAATTCCCAATCGTATAAGTGTATTGATTCTTTTCGTTGCTGTCCCGGCTGTGCACTCCCAGATACGTTGGAACCAAAAGTGGGTGAGTTCAAGCGGCTCGGACGGGTTTTGTCTTATCGCAGGTTTGACTTTCGAGTAAAACTCTGCAATCCACACTTTTTCCTGTAATGTGGCGTCAAGTTTATGAATGTTGTGTATTTCGTCAGCAGTTAAAGTCAGTGAAGAAACCTCGGTGCTTTCTCTCTGTTTCCACTTGTCAACAAGGCGTTCAATGTCCTCAAAGATTTCCTGCTGTTTACGCGGCCCGGCATTCCAATCCTTTGACTTGCCATTGTGTTTGTCACGGATCCATGACTTGATAAACTTTTTGGCTTGCAGTTTCGAAAATCCCAGTTTGAGCATTGTGTACGTCACTATGCACAGTGTAATATGCTGGCGGGTTCCTTCTGTTTCCAAGCCATTCTTGAGGGCGTACATAGCTGTCTGGAATTGTTCCTGAACGGGTGCAGTTGAGGAGTGTTCTTTTTTAGAAACATAATCTGTTCTATTAAGTTTGATAGGCGCGAAGTATTTCCGGCCTCGAGAGAGGGGCGGCTTGTCAGTGATGGCTTCATCATCATGCGAGATGTCGCATTTCCGCCTTGACTCACAGGAATCATCCGCCCTTGGGTAAACCCTCCCTTCTGCATCCGTGAGTGCTACAACCGCCTGGCTACTGTTATGGGTCTGTCCACTATTACCGTTCACACTATCATCATCCAAGTCAGTATACACTGAATTGCGCGGCATTGTGTTCACAAGGTCCTCAAACCTGTAGGTAAAATCCTCAAGCCTGTGTTCAAGGTACTGAAGCTGCTGTCCAAGAGATCTTCCTACCGGGGTAAGATCTTCATACTGTAAGATATGACTTCCTTCGCCTAATGGCAGTCTTAATGCCCTATTCGTGGTACCTGTAGCATGTTCGATCCAACCAGAACGAATTTGAATTCCTGCGTTATTGAAAAGACGATCAATACTGAATTCCACGTTGCGAATATGCACTTCTTTCTCGAGAAAGTAATATAAATGCAGACCTTGTGAATCTGATGATTGCACTATAAGCGGTTTAGCTCCTCCGAATGCTTTTATGATGCTTTCCATTCTTTCATTCCCTGGATGGTATACAAAAAATGAGTCTTGTGTTCTGAAATGACAATCAATATCGATAGCCACGCATTTTACATAGTTAGACCAACGCAAGCCTATGATGTGTTCCTGAGTCAGATGCATCAAAATATCACGTTCCTGAAACGGCCAATTTACAGAGGTCCATTTTGCTCCTGGGTACGTATCTCGAACGACGTGTAACCCATAGCGTCGATTCATCGTGAAGCACGATTTATATAGTGTAAGCTGTGCTTCTGTAATACCTGATGCGTCGAGACGCACAGCTTTCCCAGCTCTTTTAGGTTTTTTACCACCAGGATATCCAGGGATTTCTGGCATGGTTAAAGTCTCCTGAGTTTATCGTATTTCGTTGCGTTGAGGGCACTATTTACAAAGAGGGAACACAAATCTACTGTCAAGCAGTTCAGCATCTCCGGGTTGACGGGTGGTTCGCATCAACCCGGAGTTGCTATGTTACGCAGCCTGTTTGAGATCAAGGGCTTTTTCCTCACAAGAAAAGCCCTTGCGAACGGTCCTGCTAATGGTTCCTGAAGAGGGACCGTACTCTTCAGCTAGTTCTCTAATGGTGTATAGGCCGCTTTCGTACTTGTGGCATATTTCCACCTTCTGGGTATCATGTAAGTAAACTGGCGCCTTCCTCTTTGCCCGCCTTGCCTTTTCCGCACGGGAACGCAGGTTTTTTACACGCTGAGCTGCGGTTTCAGGTGAAACCAGCCTGGCATTTTCAGCCCGATTAATCCACTCCAGGTTTTCGGGACTGTCGTCGTGCCTGTTCCCATTGCGGTGATGCACAAAGTGGTATTCCGTCGGTGGTTCAATATTAGCCAGCCAACAAACAAGGCGAGAGTGTTGGATGGTGTACCGTTTGTGTTCGCATGTTATCTGCACGTGATGGTATCGTTTGGGGTTATCCGATTTCCGGACATACATCTTTTCTCCGTTCGGCTTGCGCACAGCCCCATCCTTGAACTCGTATTTGCTGGCAACCATGAATCTGATAATTCGGTTGCACGAACATTCTTTATGCATTGTGTCCTGCCCTTTCTGTTTCGTCAGGTTTGATCAGGTGCTCCCTTCTGAGCCCTCATACCTATATACTCCACACGCACTAGAAGATTTGTACACAGAATTGTATACCCAGCTATATATCGCTTTAACCAAAATCCATATAGAGAGGACATCAGCAAAATTTCGTGGTCACCAATTGAGAATAAGTGTTATATTTACAACTGTTTTCACGCCCACCCCATAAAAAACAAAGCCTTAGCTTTGACTGGGATGTGGGCTTTTCCATGCATGGAAGTACCAACCAACAGGAGGTTCATCATGAAGATCGAAGTGTCGGCGCAGACAGAAGAACAGGTACGTCAACTTGCAAAGGAGGTTTATCAGAGGATGATTCCGTGTTACACCTACAATGGAGCGCGGTTGAAGCATGCGCCGTCTATTCCCTTGAGGGATACGATCATAGAAAGGATGATCGATCCTTTCAACCTGGTCCGGATCCAGCTGAAGTATCCAGAGGACGGCCCTGATGACCGCTGGTACGCTGCCTGTGAGGCCCTGCTGGGGGGAGGGCTGGACCATGACGGGAAACGATTCCGTATCCTCGGTGGGTCCAGTTCAATCAAGAAAGGCCACTTCTGGCTGGCGACCGATGAGGTCCGCAAGCTGATTCACCCCTTCTTTCGCAGCAGCCAGGAAGCATTGAGCTACCTCGGCACCTTGTTCAGCGGGTGTCATCACGGCATCCACCGCCTGGATGGTATCAAGGGCCATGTTGTTGCAGAAGGTGAGGCTGGCACTGGCGATGGCATGGGATTCATATCCAAGGCGTTGGTTGAAAAGCTGGGGTTGGCTGCACGACAGCTACAGGTGCGTTTGGTCAGTGACAGTCCTGATCAACGATGGCTTGCCAAGGGTACACTGTTGCCCGCCGATTTGCATGACGGGGTGAACTTCCTGTTGCCGGACAGCATGATTAAAGGTGCAGGGACACCACCACAGAACCAGCCGTGGACCTGCTGGTTTGGTGTCAGGGATGTGGCTACTACACGCCCTTACAGCAGTTCGTTCAGTATTGCCGAGTGGTTTGACCAGGCAGTATTGGATGCAGTCTGGCCGATGGCCGAACAGAAGCTGGATGTTATCCGTGATGCTCTGACTGATCGTAAGGCCGCCCTGAGTTTCCTTGGGTTGGTGTCACGTGAGGATGAGTTCAACGATGTTCGCACCAAAGCAGAAGCTTTCCTGCAGGCCGGTGTGGGGCCGGAACATCCCTGGCTGCATCGTCAGCTTGTGCAGTTGATGAGGCGAGAATACGTCCGACTTGCCACTGGTGGTGGGCTCGAATTGACCGGCTGTATGGGTGCTTATGCAGATTTGCCTGATGGAGTCATCTGTGCTGTAGATCTCCCTGCTGGCCCGGTGATTTTGTCAAGGTACCCAATTCGTGATCCCTGGAGTCTGCAGGCTGTCTGGAACGAACCGGAAGCAGTAGCCAATCCCCTCGAGGGCACAGTTTACCTGAACAACGATCTTGCCAGTATCCTTGATGGTGACTTTGATGGAGACTATTATATTATTAATACACAGGATAGTGTGGTTGAGGCTGTTGCTTCGGCAGAATGGTATCCGGACTACCAGCGTAAGGACACACCCCCAAAGACGCGCCTGAAAGATCCCCTTGCGGCATTGCCTTTTGTCGCTGTCAAGGCACTTGGCAACAGGATTGGTTCCCTGACCTATGGGATCGCCGCCGCTGTACATGCTGGCAGGCTGGATAAAGTGGCTGCCTTGTCTGCAGGTTTGCAGTGCGAAGTCCAGCGTTTGAAATGGAACACGCAAGCTGACAGGGCATTGCTTGAAGATCCGGATTTGCAGATGCCTGATTACATCGCTGCAGCAAAGACAGACCGTGACCTGTTTGTCAGGAAAGCAGAGATGATTGAGCGGGATTTCCCTCTGGTCCACAACTACAATCGTGTGGTGGCCCGTTGGCAGTCGGACACCATGCAGACCTCTTCACTGGTTTACTTTAAAGGATTGGTCCCGATCTGGATGGAACCCGCTGCCTTGGACCTGGTCGAAGAGACGAAGGCGGTTACGATGACCTACAACAAGTGGATTGCATCCATCCTGCAGCAGAACCCGGAGCCGAGTGAAGATGACCTGGCTGGTCCTATCCGTTTCCTGGAAGCGTGGGATCGAAGCAAGACCGACAACCGCCGTGCCTGGGCTGTTGCGATGTGGCATGTAGTGCATGGCAGTCGTGCCGAGACAACCGGCAGCGCTGCTTTCCATTGCTTCAGTCAGGAAACGGTAGACCTTATGCTGGAACAGCAGTCCACTATAAGGTCTATCATTGTACCCCAACGGAAATCCACGCCACAGCCTCTCTGGCTACAGGAAGCAGTAATCCCGCTGGTAGGCAGCCTCAACCAGGGGATTAGCAAACCTGAGGACGTTCTGGCGCAAATTCGGCAAGTGGATAACATTGTCAAAGTAACGACCAGACCCAATGGCGGAACCAATGCCGCCTTCTGGCTGGACACGCTTTACCTGGGACAGGTTCCTCAGGATCATTTGCTGTACAGTGCCGTCCCAGAGAACCTGAGTTTCCAGGCTCGTATTCAGCTTCGTGGCCGGACCGTTTACCTTGCCCCGACATCCCCTGACTGGCTGACTGCCAGTACCTGCTGAGTTTTCCTGCATAACCGCAGTTGATCTTCCCTGAAAATAGTACACTGTTAGGTAGGTACATGGGCCTGCCGGGCAGGATGCGGACTACTTGCGCTGACGCGCGGAAGAGTAGATGTCCTCTGTTTCCCTATCTAATATTGTGTTAAGACAACAAGAATCTAAGTCTTTCTAGTAAAGTTGTTAATATTGTGGTGATAGGAGTAAATATCAAATTTTCGAGTGTTGTTATTTAGTAAGTTATGGATTTGTCATCACGCAATAGTGAGACGATCTAATACAGTGTGAGATGACAGCGTTACAATTACCCCAACCTGAAGAATCAATCAGCCAAAATATAACTGACAGTATATTAGCTGAAGACCATGACTCTTCGTATAACAGGGCTACCAGGTTCAGTCTATTCCCACCCTTTGTCGGGCGTCCAGGTTTTTAGAAGCGAATCGCCTTGCCGAGCAGCAACAAGCACGGGCTCTGTGAACGTAAAAAGGAATTCAATGAGGCTGGTGAGGTCCTTGTAAGCATCCAAGCCCGTCCGTTGCAGGAAAGCTTTCCATTGGCGCTGTTTCGTCTTGTCCTCAGCAAACTCCGCAGTCAGGGCGACTGGGCGACCTGAGGGTATTACAGTGCCACGCTTCGTGAATGTTGCCTGAACTGCCGTTGCCAGTGTTGCCCCCTGGAACGTAAACTGACCTGCAATATGCGCCACGTCATAGAAGTCCTTCATACGACTGTTTGCTATGCCAAGGTTGACCATGGCCTGGACCTTCTCCGCTATGACGGTTTCAATGGGATACACCCTGATCTGAGGGGCTGGGTGGCCCAGCAACACCGGAAATTCTGTTTCAAGTGGGCCAGGTGTCAGGATATCGCCGAAGCCAATATCAATCTGAACAGGTATTAAAGCAGCGCCGAGCCATGTAGATAGTCTGACACGAATACCACCGTAGCTGTTGTCCTCACGAATCTCAGCCGCCTGTATGGAGTCGGCATCGAACGTAAGCCCATCATCATGTTCAACTGGCATCTCGCACAGCGTACGGAAAACAGCTTCCATGTGTTCTGGGGTTGGTTCACCGTACCCGAGTAAATCGATATCACGTGTAGGGCGATACATTTCTGTAGTCCAAATGGCAAAAAGCTGGGCTCCTTTAAGAATGAACTTGTCCCTGTGATCTGAAAGGCTCAGACGATAGAGTAACCGCTCGGAAGCATAGCGGTTCAGCGTAAGATCGAAACTTTCTACCCGTTCACGACTGAGGTTAAGCAGTCGTTGCCGGATAGAGGCGATCACGTTCTTAGGCGAAGACGTGATCATGCAGTAGCCTCCAGGTATGGGCGCATGACATTGTGTACGCGGCAGAGCTTCGCGTACTGCCAGATTTCATCTCGGCTTGCCTTCTGATGCTGAAGTGTATCGCGCAGCGCCTCAATGGCAACATCAAGCCCAACCGTTCCCCGGAACTTGAAGCAGTCAGCAACTGTCTTTGCAGGACTGTATACGCGAACAGCAACACTGTTGCTTACGTTCTCTTCCGACGCAGGGTAAACCTGGTGCACTTCAACACCCTCTGTAAAAGCGTCACCGGAGAAACGCAGTGTCCGAATCGGCGGCCACTCATCTGTGCCTATGGTTGGTTTCCAGTTGACAGCCAGCCAGACCTCACGCGGCAGTTGTGTTGTGATACCGTGGAATGAAAGCGCACTTAGCAGGCAGACAACACCGTGCCCGACACGACGCGCAACTACGGCCAGCGCAACATTCGAAGATGGTGTTGCATCCGCCGAGATGTAGAGCCCCCGACCTACACGCTGGATGAGGCCCTTTGCAAGGATACGATGGAGGGTCTTGTCATCAACACCCTCTGCAACCACTTCGCGTGCGCGAAGGATTCCCCTTTTGGCAACCATCGCCAGAACTCGCTTTTCTTGTGAAGTTGTATCCATGTGTGAATATGCCGGATTTCGCGACAACTTGTCAACATCTTGTTGTGTTTTCCGGCAACAAACCAGGAGGTACATCATGTCCATCCCCATCAGTGAACTCGCAGCGCCGTTCGCCCCTGAACAGGTGAAAACGCGGCGTGGCAACTTCGGGCAGACGCTCGAGTACGTGGAAGCCAACAGTGTCATCCACAGGCTGAACGAAGCCCTGGAAGGCGGCTGGTCATTCAATGTTGTAGACACCCAGTTTGAGCAGGATGAAGTCATTGTCCGCTGCAGGCTTACCATCAACAATACTGTTCGCGAACAGTTTGGCGGCAGCCGGATTACCAGGCATAAAGACACAGGTGATATGATCTCCCTGGCGGATGACCTGAAATCTGCAGCCAGCGATGCCCTGAAGAAGTGCGCAACCCTTGCCGGGATTGGGTTGTATTTGTATCAAGACCAGCCTGGTAACGGTCACAACGGCAATGGAAACGGTAACGGCAACGCGCATGGCCAGAACGGTCAGCGGCGCAATGGAGGTTATCAGCAGCGTGGCAATGGTCACCAGAACCATGCAGCACATCCTCAGAACGGTAACGGTGGTTTACATGGAGCAGGCAAGGATCGTGTTGGCAACGACCAGATTGCACGGATATTCCAGGCGGCCCGTGACATTGGCATCCCACAGGCGCGTGTTATCCAACTCTCACGTGACAACTTCAACGCCAACATTTCCCAGCTTACACCACAGCAGGCCGAAGACCTGATTACCATCATCGGTACCGCCGCCTGATCCACTACCGAGTTTCGGCAAGAACCACGTAACACAATAGACCTTGCAGGGTAAACCAAACCCTATGCACGGGTGAACTCTGTTCCTTCAGAAAGGAGAAGTACCATGCCCAGACGCAACACAAATATCAGTGATCCCTTCGTCCCGGTGAAGCTGGTTCCTTTGACCACACCGGATGGAAGCCCGTCCAGCAGGAACGCGGTCATGATCGCGGAGAACGGTGTCGACACGGAAGTCGGTGTCGTTTCTACAGGATATCAGCTTGTAACCAACGAGGATGTCAGCAACATTGCATTAGACGTTCTTGGCCGTACAGGTCTGTACTTCGATGATGCCGGGATGATCTTCGACGGCAAACGCTATCGTCAGCGGTGGGTGCTGCCCGACCTGGAGATGGAAGTCCGGCCCGGTGACCTGGTACACGTCACTATGGACGTGATCAATTCGTACGATGCCAGCACACTGTTCGGACTGTCCTTCAACGCCCGGCGGCTGATCTGTAAGAACGGTCTGATGATCGACTACATGCTGGGCGGATTTCGGTTCAAACACTGGGGCCATGACGGCTTCGTGGAAGAACTACAGCTTGCCTCCAATCGTGTGCACAGTGTAGCGGAGAACCTGGGACCACTCACCCGCACGATGAAGCGCATGACCGAGACCCCGGTTGACCGTGCCTTCATCCAGAACACGTTTACCACATTGAACTTGCCGAAATCACTTCAGGCGGAAGCTTTCATGTCTATCGAGGAAGACAACGTCTGGGGTCTGTACAATGGCCTGACCGACGTTCTGACCCGTCAGGAAACCCACCACGCAGACAACGTCAACCGCCAGGTCACGCGTCACTTGCTGGCAGCATAAACAACATTCACAACATCATTCATCTGGGCGGGCTGGTAGCCTCATTCGGGGCTGCTGGCCCGTTTGCATTGTAAGGGAGGAAACATGATTTGGCTCATTATAGCTGCTCTGATCGTTATTCTGCTTGGGCTTTCCGGACAAGAAGGTGAACGCTCGGCGGGGAATTCCATTTTAGGCGCGGTTCTGCTGTTTGTGATCATTGTCCTGCTTTTTATCAGTTGCTGAAAGGGGCGAACATGGAACTTGACCACCTTTCCGCATCGCAGATCAAGACGTGGCTGCAATGCCCGCAGAAGTACAAGCTGCAGTATATCGACCGCATTCCCTGGGAGGTATATCCATCGGCAATGTTGCTTGGATCTGCAATTCATACAGCCCTGGAATGTTTCTACCGTGAATGGCAGGAGGGACGCCTGATCCAGCTTGGTGACCTTCATGAGGTGTTTGTGGAGGACTGGCGGCAGGAAACCGATGGCCGTGTTCTGGACATTCAAGATCACGATGAAATCATCCACCAGGGATGTGAACTGCTGACAGTTTTCTACGACTCCATCCACCCAGGCAACGTTGTGGCTGTCGAAGATGAATTCAGGATTCCACTGGTTGACCCGGACACAGGTTTAATCCTGCCTGTTGACCTGGTCGGGCGGTTTGACCTGCTGGAAGCCGATGATCAGGGACGCATCAGTATTGTTGACCACAAGGTACTGTCGAAGCGTCCCGCGGATACTGATATGGTCAACAACATTCAGTTATGGGCGTATGCCTATGCCGCACGGTTACGCGGTGACATCCCAGCCGACGAAAACGCCTTGCTCCGCATTGACGCGCTGGTAAAAACAAAGACAGTGGATTTTGACCAGCGGTTCTCCATTCGTACCCCTGAATCAGACAGCCAGTTCTTCCAGGTTGCAGCCGGTATCCTGCATGCAATTCAGGCTGAAGTATACCCGCCTAATCCTGGATGGCAGTGCCAAACATGCCCTGTCAATCGTGCTTGCGTGCTAAATGATGTTAGTAACCATGAGCATTTGAAGTGTTTTGTTTCCTATTGCTCCAGGAGCTCGTGAAAAATGAAAAAAAAAGTGGAGATATGTATTGGTAGGGGAAAATCATCACTGTCCAGTGACTCCTTCCTAAACCGCAGTAATTCACCCCAACAACCATTTAGTAGAGGCAACAAATGCAGGAAAAAACTCCGCGTAGTAAAACCACACCGACCTGGCCAGATGGAACACTTCTGAAAGACATCAAAGCTGTAGCGTTGTTGCTTGGCGACAAGCATATCAACACCATCTATAATTGGGTGGCAGATGGCAAAATTGAATGTATAAGGACTCCAGGGAACAAGATCATGTTCACCTATGACCAGATTCAGGATTTCATCAATGGTCATCGTGAACGTTCCACTGTGTTCCAAACACACATGCGTGCAGCGTAAGGAGGTCACATGGCACGCATCTATACCCGTATTGGAAAGGATGGCCGGAAAATCTGGTACCTGCAATTCTGGGACGAAACTGGCCATAACCGCACACGTTCACTTGGAAAGATCAACAAACGACAAGCTGCGATAAAACTTCACGCGTTTGAAGCAGAAGGAATCAAAGCTATCGACCCGTCCCAGGATCCGGATAACAACACTATCTCACTGTCAGAGTACTTCACGCAATACATAGAATACAGCCAAAACTATAAAGCAGTGAAGACAGCAAACATGGACAGTGACATTATTAGCGGATTCGTTGAATTTACAGGTGATATAAAGCTTGCGGACGTAACGCGCGCATGCGTCGAGACCTATCAGCAGGAACGTTTGAAAACATTATCCCCAGTATCCATGAACATCGAATTCCGTCATCTTCGTGCTTTCTTCAACAAGGCCATTGAATTGGATTACCTTGTGGAAAGTCCTATGCGCAAGATGCAGCAGTTCAAAGTACCGGAAAAGGAAACACCGCGCTTTCTGGAATCTCACCAGGTTCAGAAGCTTCGTGAAGCTTTTCGTGGCGATCCACTAGCGCCCATGGTTGACTTCTTGCTGTTTACCGGTGCTCGTCGTGGCGAAACGGTCAGCCTGATGGGTGATGACATTGATCTCCGGAACGGTGTCATTCACTTCCGTGGAAGCAAAACCAAGTCGAAAAAGAACCGGATGATACGCTTCAAGCAATTCCCCGCTCTGGACAAACTTATCCGTTCACTGGAACCAAGGCGAGGTAAACCTGTCTTCTGTTCTGCCAAGTATCCAGACAAACCGTGGGATCAAGACTATGTAGGACAGCATATTTCCAAGGTACTGACCAGCATCGGTATGCCCTGGGCGAGTACACACACATTGCGACACACATTCGCATCGAACCTTGTACAGCAGGGGGTTCCGATTTGGACAGTGTCCCAACTGCTTGGTCACAGTTCAGTGACAGTAACAGAAAAGTATTACGCCCACCTTGCGCCATCCGTTGCCGAACAGGCCATTTCCAAGCTGTCTTATGCGGTTCTTACAGACGACACGGAATCCTTGCCAGATTGATCTGAAAGCAGAGTTTGATGTACATATGATGTACGCGCAAAAAACAAAGGGGTCAGGCATCTCGCCTAACCCCTTGTTCTTTATGGTACGCCTGTAGGGATTCGAACCCCAAACCTTCTGATCCGTAGTCAGATGCTCTATCCAGTTGAGCTACAGGCGCGTTTCAAGCGTCGTAAGTTAGAGGCTAACCCCCCCGAAGGCAAGAGGCAGGAGCGAATCAGGAGAGCTATTTCTCCATTGAACTCGAGCGATACCAAGTGTCTGTTTTCACTCAACATATTGTAAGACAGGTGAGATTCAATACCTATGAATTCCTTCCCTGTAATTCAGGGTAATCACGATTTTTCGCCTGAAGTTCAGGCTTGTTCATCGGGTAACAGGGCACTACTTTGCAGAAGCGTTGCCATGTATTATTCTCACCTTCTATCATGTGGTGAAACGGCATACAGGTTTCAAGCGGCAGGGACTATTTACGGGGAGAGAACAGGGATGCAAAGGCGTGAATTTCTGAAGACAACCGGTGTTGCGGCGGCAGGGGCGACTTTATTGACCGGGGCCAGCGCTCATAGCGCTCCGATTGTGAAGAAAAAGGGGAAGTTCACCCCGAAAGTGGTAGCGTCCGGCAATGGTATGGAAGCTGTGCGGATTGCCTACGAAAAGATCACTTCCGGGGAGGATGTGCTGGATGCGGTGATCGCCGGGGTGAACGTGGTAGAAGATGACCCGGAAGACATCACTGTCGGGTACGGTGGCCTTCCCAACGAAAACGGGATCGTGGAATTGGACTCGGCGGTCATGCATGGCCCGTCACATCGTGCCGGAGCGGTAGCATCACTACGCAATATCAAGAATCCGTCCAAAGTCGCCAAGCTGGTCATGGAACAGACAGACCATGTGCTGCTCGTAGGTGAAGGGGCGCTCCAGTTCGCACGCGCCAATGGATTCCCCGAGGAAAACCTGTTGACCGAAAAGGCTCGCAATATCTGGCTCTACTGGAAACAATCCCTCTCCGATGACGATGACTGGCTGACCCCGCCAGACGAGGAGCTGGAGCCGTACGTGCGTGATTTCTTCGGACGCCCCACCGGGACGATTCACTGCGGCGGGATTGATGCGAAAGGAAATGTCTCCTGCGTGACGACCACCAGTGGCCTGTTTTTCAAAATGCCGGGCCGTGTTGGCGATTCACCCATCATCGGCGCCGGGCTGTATTGCGATAACGAAGTAGGAACCTGCGGCAGTACAGGGCGTGGCGAGGCCAACCTGCAGAACCTGTGTTCCTTTGCCGGGGTTGAATTGATGCGTCAGGGTATGTCACCAGTCGATGCCGGGCTGGAAGTGTTACGGCGTGTGGCGCATACCACCCGTGAAAAGCACCTGCTCCAGGAAGATGGGCGTCCCAATTTCGGGTTGAAGTTTTACCTGATCGGTCCGAATGGCGACCATGCCGGGGTGTCCATGTGGGGACCGAGCGATTTTGCAATCTGCGACGATAACGGCCCGCATAAGGAAGATTGCGCGTGCCTGTTTGAAAGGTAGTAATTCGAGTCGGGACGATTGTTCCTTACACAGCCATTGGTAAGTACGGCCTATGGAGTAGATCCCCGTTTGCCAGGTTGTATCGGAATTTTTGAGGCTCTCATCCCAGCTTTCCAGGGTGTCTCAGAATCAATGATATTCTCATCCCAGCGAAGGCTGGGATCCAGTCATGTTGCGATATTACAAGAGATTAAGTATTCTCAAGAGGCGCGGTACATTGAGAGCTGTTTGTGCGAGCAACTTGTTGTATTGTCGATACTTGCCTGGATCCCAGCCTTCGCTGGGATGAGAGTGTAGCCGATTCTGATGCAGCCTGCTTCGCTGGGATGACATATGGCTGGAGATGGTATAATAGAAAGTGTGTATTCGGGCATTGCGATATTTTGGAAAACCGTGGAGGTATGATGAAGAAGTTAGAATTTTACGTCGTACTTGCACTTGGTTTTATTGCGTTATTTACCGGGATTCAACCAGTACTTAGCAGCGATGTTGAAGCGGATGAATTCCCTCTGATCCAGGAAGTGCTGGCCGTACGTGATTCGCTGCTGCAGGTGGCCGGCCCGCTGAATAAAAAACATCCTGCTCTAAATGACAACCAGGTTACAGCTATCTATCAGCTCGGTATCTGGACACATGATACGACCCTTGCGCCACAGATATGGTCGCCACGTTCAACCTCATTGTACAACCTATCCCAAATCAAGCGGGGGCGGTATTTCGGAGTATTTCTTCCCCCGCAGGCGAAAAGCAACCTACACATTAATTGGATGCCGGATTTCGGTTCGGAGCTGGCACACTCGCTTCGCCTGATGACAGACCGTGAACAACTTGATGAACTGTATAATCAATACTTCGTGGAATTTGCCGACGATACCACGTATTTCCCGCACCGTATGCTGCTGGGCGCTACACTGGCCCTGAAACAGCATGATCCTGATTCGGCCCTTGCTTGTTGTCAGCGCTTGTTGGCGGCACGTGGCCTTAAAGTGGAAGTTCACCCCCCGCAAGTCACGCTGTATGCGGAAGGTGTATTAAATGTTGCTTTTCAAGATCCACTGCTGATGTCCCAGGCTACCATCCTGACAGCGCAGGCGTTGGAAAAGAAAGGGGAGAACCAGGCGGCAGTTGACACTCTTGTCTGGACAATCCATAATGGTGGCTTCGGAGATGATGCGCTGTTTCTGTTGGGGTTGAACCTGGTACGATTAGGCAGGGTGCGTGAAGCAACGCAGCTTTTCGAACTTGTTCTGGAACTGAATCCCTACCATGAGATGGCGCATTATTATCTCGGCAATGGCATGGGACACTACAATTACACCCAGCTTTACGAACGCTATCCCGACCATTTTGCAGGTGAAGCGAAAGCTGTTGAAATTGGAGCTGTCAAAGAGCTGTTGAGGGCCGGGCATCGTGAAGAAGCGAGTGAACGCTTACAAAGCCTTACGGAACAACACACGGAACTTGTCGAACCGCGTATAATCCTGGCGTCGTTGGCCTGGGAAGATGGCGACATGGCTACCGCGGAACAGCTCTGTTTCAGTGTGTTGGCTGATGTGCCTGAGTATGGTCGCGTGCACGCCATCTACGCCCGTGTTCAGGAAGTTCGACGCATGCGGGTTTCAGTCTATCACCAGAAAGAAGACCAGGACTTTGAAGCGGAATCCTTCCCGGAAGTGCCCGGGATAGAAGAGTATGTTCCGAACTGGCAATCGTTGCATCCCCGCCACCAGAAACGAGTTGCCATGTCGGTTTATCCATGGCGACGATTTGTGCCAGTGCTGGTTGCGACTGGTTCCACCCATTACATCAAGCCGTTGCATGAAATCCTGTCCGAGTGCCCGCAGTTGGAATCCATGCGGGATGCACGAATCAACCTGGATTCACGCTTGTGGGATGATGTGCGTGGTTGCGGCGGATATCATACCGTAACCGGGGTGGAAGATGTCGAGCGGATGATTTATGGCGGATACAACACTGTTATTCATGAGCTTACTCACCAGGTTCACGGCATCCTGACCGAGAAAGAAAAGCAGGACATCGAAGCGCTGTACCGGCAGGCCAAGGCGGATGAGGCTAACGGCAGCAAACGGTTCATGAGCCGTTACCAGGGGCTGACCTTCTGGGAGTATTTCGCTGAAGGGGTGAACGCTTATCATTCCAAACCGCGCCACCAGTATGATTCGGCGGAAATTGTCCGTGAAAGACTGGAGGAATTGGACCCGGCGCTTCTGACATTGGTCGAACGCTTTCTGGCGGTTGAAGATATGGCTCCCTATTACATGGTCGGAAAGCTGAATGCCGCTTATGAACTGGTTGAACGTGGCAAAGCGGACTCTGCGCTAATTCTTATCGAAGATCTTCCGGAAGAAAACAGCAACGACAAGCAGGTTCTGGAGATAAAGGCCTGGTTGCTGTCCATACTGGATCGTGATACAGATGCGCTCCAACTGGCTGAACGCGCCGTTGAACTGTATCCCAACAACGCAAAATCCCATATCAACCTGGCTTCAGTGCGTTTCCATGCCAATCAGCCGATGGAAAGTGTCATGGATGCGCTGGGGCAGGGTATGTTGCTGTCCGGCATGGATGAACCCCACGAGTTGTGGTTGGACACCGGGCACTATGCGTGGATCAATGGCGAATACAGTCGGTCTATACACGCTTTCACCCTGGTATTGGAAGCTCAGAGCGATCTCCCGGAAGCTCACTGGGGGCTGGGACTGGCCTTCGGGGACAGCAGCCAGACCTTCGTGAACAAGAAACCATCCGGGTTGCTGGACAGCTCGCGTGTACATTTCGAGAAAGCCCTGGAAACACGTACCGGAATCGCAGATCTACGTTTGGATTTCGCACGTGTGCTCCTGATGCATGGTGAATACGATGCGGCCGAAGAACAACTGGGAGAAGTGGAAAACCTGGAACCGGAGAATGAAAATCTTGTTGCCATGAGGCTATTGCACACGTTGTTGATCAATCCAACTGGATTTACTGTTGACGTAGCCCAGACGCCAGCATCACCGGATTTATTAATCGTACTGGCCTTGATCAGCCAATATCGAAGCTCAAAGGGGATGGATATCGAACCGCCGGTTCTGGAACATTCACCACGCTGGGTGTTTAACCCTGAACGTTGGCAATATGAGACGCGGGGAACATACCCTCAATGGCAACGTATATTGTTGACTACGTGGGCGCGTTAAGCAGGAGGCTGGTCTAGTGGACCAGTCGGGGAGGATGCTGTGCGCTTTTCGAAGATTGACTCCGGGCTACGTTGGATCCTGATCATCGCCGGGATAAAACTTCTGTTTCACTTGGTCCTTAATGCGGTTGACAGTTACGGATTTTTCCGTGATGAATACTACTACCTCGCCTGTGCCGATCACTTGGCGTTCGGATATGTTGATCATCCCGCATTGTCCATATTCCTCTTGTGGATAGAACGTGGTCTTCTCGGTGACAGTTTGTTTGCGATCAGAATTCTGCCGGCATTTGCCGGAGCTGTGACGGTTGTGTTTGGTGGTTTGATTGCACGGGAATTTGGCGGATGTACTTTTGCCCAGGTTCTTACCGCTCTGATGATTATTGCCATCCCCGGTTTTCTCGGAATCAATAGCTTCTATTCCATGAACAGCTTCGATGTGCTGGTGTGGAGCATAGCGCTCTATATCGTTGCAATGCTGGCCAATGGAGGTGCGGCCTACTACTGGTATATCCTCGGCCTTGTACTTGGGCTCGGGCTGATGAATAAAATCAGTGTATTGTGGTTGAGTGCAGGTATCTTCATCGGTTTGATCACGACCCGGCACCGTTCTATGTTCAAGGCACCTTCCCCTGGACGGGCGCGATTATCGCATTACTGCTATTTTCCCCGTACCTGATATGGCAGATTGTTTACCAATGGCCTACACTGGAATTTATACGTAACGCTACGACGTACAAGCTTCAGCCCATGAATCCGTTGGAATTTATAGTGGCAGTTGCATTTGAGATAAATCCTCTCTTGTTCCCGATCTGGGTGACGGGATTGGTTTATCTGTTCGTAAGCAAAGAAACAAAGTTACACCGTTGGGCGGGAATATTCTGGCTTGTAGTCATGGGCATCCTGGTCTTCACCGGCAGCGCCAAATCTTACTATGCAAATCCCAGCTTTCCTGTTCTTATCGCTACCGGAGCGTTGGCGATTGAAAGACTGGTTGACAGGGGAAAGAAATGGCGTTGGGTGCCGCCGGTCACGGTTGTTTACACTGTTATTGCTCTCCTGATTGCCATGCCTTTTGCTGTTCCTGTGCTTCCGGTGCAGGATTATATCTCCTTTGCCAGAAAAACGGGTATGAATCTGGAAACTGGAGAACAGAATGAACAGGGCGTACTTCCTCAATTCTTCGCTGATCGTTTCGGTTGGGAAAAACTCGCCCAAAAAACCGCTGCTGTATATCAGGCTTTACCGGATAGTGACAAGACGGATTGTGTTATTTTTACTACGAACTATGGTCGTGCTGCTTCGCTCGAATACTACACGGAAGAGTATGATTTGCCACCTGTAATTTGTGGTCACAACAGCTACTGGCACTGGGGGCCGGGAGATTATAACGGAAAGGTTATGATCGTTGTGGATAACCAAGGCCAGGAAAGACTGGGGGAATTCTTTGAAGAAACAGAAGAGAAAGGACGTACCAACCATCCCCTGTCCATGCCGTATGAACAAAATGTGCACATCTATGTCTGTCGAAACCTGAGAGAGCCTTTAAAAGCGATATGGCCGATACTGAAGATATTTATTTAAGCGAAAGGATCACGTAGCGTTTGTTGTCATTGTTTCTCGATTCTCTAATGGAAACGGTAGGGGCGCACAATATTCCTTTTTGCCTTGCTTTTCGGGAACAATAGGGTCTTATTTAGTGGTTTACCTGAAGAATGGGGCGCCATCTTGAGTTGTCCTGTTCCTTTCGAGGCAAAAATGGAGGCGAATATGAAGGTGGAAATCATTGCGATTGGTGACGAGATCCTGCTGGGCCAGGTGGATAATTCCAATGCCGGCTGGATGGCGCGTGCGATGACACGTGAAGGTTTCAACGTGCAACACATGAGCGTTATTCCGGATGACCGTGAAGCCATCCTGGGCGCATTCCAGAAGGCGTATCATCGCAGTGATATCACATTGATCACGGGCGGGCTTGGGCCTACACACGACGATCTTACCAAGGCGCTCCTCGCAAAATTCTTCAACCTGCCGCTGGTATTTCGCACCGATTTGCTTGAACAGGTGCGTGAAGCGTACAAACGGCAGCAGTTGAGTTTTGTCGAGACCAGCCGTGAACAGGCTGATTTTCCCGAGGGCGCCACACCGCTTCGTAATGTCCACGGCACCGCGCCGGGGATCTGGGTGGAACGTGAAGGCCGGGTATTTGTCGCCATGCCGGGAGTGCCTATCGAGATGCAGGGCATCATGCAGCAGGGCGTGATCCCACGTGTCCGCAAACTGCGTAGCGGTAAGGTTGTGTTGACACGCACCCTCCACCTGCTTGGTTTGCTGGAAGCGGAACTCTATGAAAAGCTCGACAATCGTGATGATATCCTGCAACACGCCAAGCTTGCTTTTCTTCCCGGTGTTGGATCGGTTCGTCTTCGCCTGACGGTGGAGGCTGCCAGTTTCGAAGAGGCAGGAATGGAACTGGATAAGGCGGAACGCTTGATTCAGGAGAAGGTGAACCGCTGGATTGTCGGCAAAGGAGATGATTTTACCCTGGCGGAAGGTGTCGGGAAACTGCTTAAAAGCCGTCACCTGATGCTGACCGCGGCGGAATCCTGTACCGGGGGTTGGCTGGCCAAGCTATGCGTGGATGTGCCGGGCTCATCGGACTGGTTTGAACGTGGCTTTGTGACCTATACCAATGAAGCAAAACACGAGATGCTGGGTGTGCCCTGGGAATTGCTGGAGAAGCACGGCGCGGTATCGGCAGAGGTTGTGCAGGCCATGGCTGAAGGGGCATTGAAAAAATCACGCGCCCAGGTTGCGCTCGCCATTACCGGTATCGCCGGGCCAACCGGCGGAACCGATGTCAAGCCGGTCGGACTGGTCTATATCGGCTATGCAGATCAGGAAAAAACAACCTTCATCAAGCAGCAGTTTGATGGAAACCGAAAAACCAACCGTCAGCGTTCCATTACCGCCGCGTTTAAACTGTTGATTGATCAGGTGCTCGCAGAAGGGTAGTGGATCGAGTCATGTGATTCGGTCCACGAGAAATCTACTGGCTGATAACTGGTTTGAGGAAGATCTCCAGCCGTACAAAGGCGTCCGGGTTGGTGAAGTCTACAGATACAATTTCCGCATAATAACCGAAGCAGGTGAATTCCAGATCATACTTGCCCGGTTCCGGTACAAGCATGGCAAAAGCGCCATAGTGGTCCGTCGCCACGGTCCGTTTTGTTCCCACCAGGTGGACCCTGCAATTCCGTACAACCTTATCCGTGAAGTTGGCGTCAAACACAAGGCCTGTGATGGAAAACTGGGAATCCGGATTCGTTTGGCCTCTATTACGATGTCCGGAACCATTGCTGCGATTTCCATCGCCGGGGGGCGATGTTACGAAAGGAATCGGGGGGCGTCCCTCATTAGTGAACTCACCATGATCCACATACAAGGAAGGCATCTTTGAACCTGAACGGAAGGTTATCGGGACAGAGGTTCTGCTGTTGCGTCCGTTACGGTTACTGATAAACTGAGTGGGACGTGGTTCCAGGAGAAAACCACCGATATCATCATGCGCCGGGTCAAATCTACTATTTTCGACGCGCTTGTATGTGAAGTCAGGATGACGAAATACCAGACCATATTCCCCGAAGGCAATGTTGTTGAAATAGAAATACCCATTCAGATCGGTGATACAGGCTTCATGGTATTCTTCCAGCTCCACATATACTTCAGGAACAGGCTGTCCGGTGGAGGCGTCGAGCACCTGTCCCTTGAAAAATCCGACCGGAGTTTTCCGTCGCAGACGGATCGTCAGTTCTGTCTCTTTGTCTGCATCCACAGCAACAGCACTGATCCTGCTAGTTTCAAAGCCGGGGTGTTCCGCGATCACAGTGTAACTTCCGGGATATAGCTTTTCCATCCAGAAACGCCCGCCCGGTTTCGACAGGGCATAAGTTTTCTGACCGGGTACGTATACCTTGCACAGGTAAACCGGTTCTCCATTGTCAGCCGCTACTACCTGTCCAAGGATCGAAGACGGCGCTGGACGTGAAGGCCGTCTCTTGTTTTTTGCCTGTTGCCACTTGGATTCTTCAGCGGACATGGCGCTGACATCATGGTAGGCATCCCGTGTATCCAGGTAACAGTTTACCTCGGACTCATTGCCCGGGATAATCATCATCCCCGTCAAGGTCTTTGTAACGAATCCCGGGTAGAAGAAGATGACATTGTACCGACCGTGTTCAACGCCGGAGAGGCTGTAATAGCCACCCTCATCTGTCAGGGTTTCCTGCTGCAACTCCGGAATGACCACGCGAACATTCTCCAACGGGACACCGGAATATTCATTGTAAACATAACCGGATAAAGTGCCGGGGCGTGAGTTCTGGGAGTATGCCTGAGGTACAATCAGCACAAGAAGAAGTAAAATGATCCGTAGCGAAAATGAAGGGCGTGTCAGCATGGGTTATTCCAGATCATGGTTGAAAAAGAATTGTCATGCTTTATAAAGTACTTGAAGCAGGGAGTAATAACAATGAATATCTCTTATTCATGTTAATTTCTTCAGAGTACATAAAAACAGGACTGACGTAATCAGTCCCGTCTATTTCTTACATAAGAATCGGTCACCTACTATTACCATTTACTGCGTTGGCTTTTCAAAAAAATCTGCAGCTCTCTACGGTCACTTCGTGAGCTAAGTTGAACCGTATAGGTCTCTGACACACGACCCGTACAAGATACAATCACCTCATATTCGCCCGGATGTGGGGCCACCAGTTGAAATCTGCCATAACGATCGGTTAATACAGTTTGGCCGGATTTCCTCAGGCTGACACGGCAATGATTCACCGGCTTGCTTGTGTCATCGGCGTAGTATACCTGCCCATAGATGGTCAAACCGGGATAGGATTTTTCTGCATTTCCGTTGCGATACTGGTTGTTATTTCCGGGAGGGCCGCCCATGCCACCACCGCTGCCCATACCGGGTCCGCCACCCATACCACCAGCCATACCCGGACTGCCACCCATGCCTCCACCCTGATTCATGCCGCCAGTGATGGGGCCGCCGCCCATACCCGGACCATTACCCATACCACCATCACCCATGGGCATACCAGAGTAGTCCTGCTGGTAAGAATCAGACTGGGCCGAGTATTCCGGCTGGGCTGTCCTGAAAGCGTATTGGCTGGACGATTGTGGTGGAGGGGGAGCTTGACGATCCTCGTTGTCACGTTCGGCGAGTTGCTGATTCGGACGTGTGTCCAGCTCAAAGATTTCAGGGGTGGCACGATCTGCGTCAAAATACACCCGGTCAAAACGCTTCTCC
Organism: bacterium; assembly: GCA_963669175.1. Classification (GTDB taxonomy): domain Bacteria; phylum Electryoneota; class Electryoneia; order Electryoneales; family Electryoneaceae. The sequence continues at coordinate 595,154 of OY769902.1, read as the reverse complement.
ATAAAATCACGATGCTGCAATACTACCGTATAGATCCCGGAATCCACATCATGGAATCGGAAATAACCATCACGGTCTGTCACCTGAAATTGGTTTGTTTCCTCAATCATGACCCGGACAGCCGGAACCGGGCGTTGATCGCGAGTATCAACAACACGTCCCTCGAACACACCTTTTTCCTCCCGATATTGGAAGCGATTCTCTCCCGCAACAGATTTCTGCCGCATATAGCAATCCGCATCGGTTTCATTTCCGGGAATAACCATGGTGCCTTCAAGGGTGCAGGTTTCATAACCCGAACGATAAAACACGATGTCATGTCGTCCGGACTGGACAGCAATCAACGTGTAAAAACCCGTGGAATCTGTTGAAATCTCTCGTCCCAGTTCCGGGATTGAAACATGTACATCATACAAGGGCGTCTCAGAATCATTACTGAATACATAGCCTGATATAGTGCCGGGGCGTGAGTTCTGAGAATACGCCTGAATTGAAAACAGGAGGAGTACTGCTGCCAGCAATAGTGGCAAACGTGGTCGAGTGTTCATGCGGACTCCCTGGTCAAGGTGAACGATACAAGATTTTGTTCCCAACAGCCGGGTCATATATCCAGATTTTGTTAGACAGAGGTTCTATATCTGCTCAATAGACGCCGCAACGAAATCGAGGATTAATCCAGCATGCTGCTACGAGAGGAGTGACATGTATGCCAAGTAAAAATAATTCTGTTGCAAGGAAAACCGTTCGCAGATTAGCATCAATCAGATCAGGAAAAACGGCTCCCTGAAACCAACCAAAAATCCCCGGCCACAAACTTCCTGCCGGGGATAAAGAGATTCGCCTGTATGAATCATATCACTTCAGCGCTGCCGCCGTTTCCACCAAGCGGATGAATTCGGCACGGAACCCGTCCTCGTCAGCGCCACGTGCGCCACGCGCCAGGGAAAGCGCCTGTTCAAAAGACGCATCTTGCTTCTGATCGCTTTCTTTCAGGAGCATCCCGAACTCTGCCACGGCCGCACTGAAACGGAAGGCATCGGATGTCGCTGTCAACTGCTTCGGTGTACCGGATAACGGATGCTCGATCAAGGCGCTGACATCACCGTCGGGCTGCTTGTAACGAAGCTTCACCGTAAGCCATTCCTCCGAGAAATCCGGTTGCGTATGAGAGATGGGTGAAGTGGTCTGGTAACGATAATTCTCACCGGTTGGCACCATTTCCGGTGAATCTACGGGTATAATTTCATACAAGGCCGTTACGGTGTGTCCGCTTCCCAGTTCGCCCGCATCCTTTTTATCGTCGGTGAAATCCTCGTGTGCGAGCATCCGGTTTTCATAGCCGACCAGACGATAACCTTTCACCTTGGCCGGGTTGAATTCGACCTGGATTTTCACATCCTTGGCAATGGTGTACAGGGTACCGGCCATCTGCCCAACCAGCACACGTTCGGCCTCCATAGCATTGTCAAGATAGTTGTAGTTGCCGTTCCCGTGATCTGCGAGCGATTCCATCAAGTGGTCATTCAGGTTCCCACGCCCCACACCAAGTACGCTCAGGAAAACGCCACCCTCACGCTTCTCTTCGATCATCCGGGTCAGATCGCCCGTATTGGATACGCCCACATTAAAGTCACCGTCAGTCGCAAGGATGACGCGGTTGTTTCCACTACGAATAAAGTTCTCTTCGGCAACCTTGTACGCCAGTTGAATACCTTCCCCACCAGCCGTAGAGCCGCCTGACTGCAACCTGCCGATGGATTCAAGAATCGTTTCCTTGTGCTTGCCAGGTGTCGATTCCAGTACCAGGCCGCTACTCCCGGCGTATACGACGATAGCGACACGATCCTTTGGGCGCAATTGATTCACCAGCATCGTGAACCCGGTTTTCACCAGTTCCAGTTTGTCTGGTGAACTCATGGACCCGGAAACATCAATCAAGAAAACAAGATTGCTTGCCGGGGCGGTCTGTACATCAACATGCTTGCCCTGTAATCCCACATGCAGCAACAAACGCTGGTCATTCCAGGGGCAGGCAGACAGTTCTGTGACAACTTCAAAGGGAAGATTTCCTTCAGGTTGCGGATAATTATAGTTAAAATAATTGATCATCTCTTCAAGCCGCACAGCACTTGCCGGTGGAAGACTCCCATTTGTGATAAACCGACGGACATTCGCATAGGATGCCGCATCCGCATCAATGGAGAAAGTGGAGGTAGGGTGCAGAGATACGGCCTTAACAGCGTTTTCCTCCGTGTATTCATACTCTTCCGTATTCCAGTTCACAGGAGGGGAATATCCCGTGTTGTCTAGTGTATACCTTGAACGAGAAGGGGTCATGCCTTGAGAATCATCATAACCTCCAGCGCCGTATCCCCTTGCTTTTGCGGCAAACACTGTCTGTTGAGCCCTGCTGGCGGCCTCAACAAGCAGTTGTTGTCTTTGCTCTCTTAAAGGTTCTGCAGAGTTGATCACAACTGACGTGAGTGGAGCAGGTGATTCTGCAATGGCATCGGTGTCGGACCCGGCAACAGATGATGGTGGAGTCGAGACGGACAATCTCTCTCCGGGTGATGTATGAAGAGGGTCAGAAGCCGGTAGAACATCTCTGCTGCGGACAGGCAGTTTGTCCGCATTTGAGGTGGTGGGCTTGTGGAAGTTCGAGTGTAAAAGCATGTGTATGGAAAGGCTGGCCAGCAGGATGAAACTGATTGCCAGAATGGTGACGATCCAGGTACGGTTTACGTATCCCGAGAAGGCCGTTTTGTTGGGTCGTGTAGACCTCGATGAAAGGGAGTGTTGATGCATGTTTGCCTCCTGTTGCGATAAGGTGTTTCCTGTTGTGAACACCTATTACAAGAGGCGGGCCAGTTTGGGGAAATGAGGATAAATATTTGTATTGTATAATTTAAAGCATGCTATGTAAATGAGAAAGTGTTGTGAGTTGTTGGGTGAGCAGGTTGACAGAGTGTAAACTTTCAGGTCAGAGAGCGTCCAGTCCGGTTTCCACTCGGACACGAGATTCGGCGGCTTCTGACATGCTTACGCCGAGCAACAATCCGAGCTTCTGGGTGATGTAATCTTCGAGAGAATCCGGGGTGTGAGCACGCTTGAAAACGTGCCAGACTTCATCCAGAATTTTCCATTTTACCATGTGATCAATCCCCTGACGGATGTCCTGTGAAAGCACCCAGACGTTCAGGGGAGAATGATTTTTGGCGAGGAAAAGTGCGTTCAATTCTGACGATTCTTTGGTGTTAAGACCGTACCGTTTGATCATGGTCTGCAAGAGGTTTTTCTTCAAAGGCTGGTCGAATTCTCCATCCGCATCTGCTGATTCAAGAAGCAGAATGCTATAACCAAGGCCCAGGCGATGGATGGTTGACTCATCACTGCCGTCTGCCGGTTGAAAAACACGCTGTAAGAATGGGGTCATGTCCAAGCCTTTCGTGAGATAATCCACTTGAATACAATGTAAACAATAGTGAGATAGTTTTTAAGGGATTGTGAGACAGGAAGGTTGTCCGTGAAAAATAAGTGATACACGTCGTGAAACGGTGGTTGAAAAATATTTTTTCGACCTGTAAGAATTGCTATCCTGCTGTCATTTCTCTAGTTTAGAATTGTTATCTGTTTGGTGGGGGTTCAAGTCAAGCTGGGTATTCGCTAGAAATACCCCGCTATGTTTTCAGGAATACGCCTTGTCCTGAAAAGATGATGTAGCGCTCAGTACCCATCGGTTCATGTGATTCGATCCACCAGGGGGTTGTATGTGCCGGAGCCATCTGATTTTACTGCTATGCCTGATTATGCTCTTTTCTGTGTTTTTTTCCGGGAGGGCGTACTGTGGTGAAAATGAACTGACCTTATTGTCACCGGAACAACAGGCGTTACGTGGTCCAGTATTATCCGGGAATCTGGATGAACTTGATGAGTTATTTACAATACCCACCTACCTTACCAGCGCGGAGTATTACCTTGGTGCAGGCGCCCTTGGTGACACGTTTGGTATTGTAATAGAGCCGCTTACGGCGTGTAGTATCTATGTTGTTCGGGGGCAGTTTTATACTGACGGAGAGATAGAAGTTTATATCTGGGAATACAATCCGGCTTGTCAGTCGTTGTTTCCTTCCGGGGTTGCTCCGGAGCGTGGAACGACAGACATCTCACCGTTGGGGCAATGTCTGTATGGTCCGGAAATAGTATCGGTGGATGGTACACAGTATTGGGAAACTCTTGTTGAATTTGCTCCCGGCGAGGCCATCTTTTGTACGTTGGAAGAATCCCCCTGTTTTGTTGTCGGGTTTGTAAAATTGGAAGAGGAAGGGTATCCTTATCTTCTGGCATCCAATGTTACGGATCGCGGCGAAACCCGTTCCTGGTTCAGCGGGCCCTGGCTGGAGGATTACGAAGAGCCCTGGGGCGCCTATTCCAGCAATTTTGATGGTGGCACTCTTGTTGAATACATGCTGCAAGCCAGCGTAGTTTATGCCGGGTATAATCCCCCGCAGTTATACCAGGTCACACAACTACCCAATACTACGAATCCTCACAAGTTTTGCGAAGTCAAAGCCCAGTTTTTCCCGATGAATCCTCCAGAAGGAGTATCATTACATTGTTATTGTGAAGACTCGGACACGTTACATATTCAAATGTTCCAGGTGGGAGACAGCTTCAACTGGACCGGCTACATTCACCTCGATGCGTTTCCTGCGGAAGCAGGGGACAATATTACCTATTGGGTTGAATATTACTACGATGTCTACCGGGGATTTTCCGGAAAGTATGAATTCAGTGTTGTCGAACTGGATGCTGCTTCCATTCTTGTCATTGATGCATTTCCTCAGCAGGATGTTGTTAACCCTGTGATGACCAGTCTTTCCGATGCCGGGTTCTCCACGGTGCGATGGAGTACGGAATTTCATCATGGTCTGGATCGTTTTCTGCTTTCCGATAATCATTGGGAGGCGGTGTTTGTTTTTGGGCAGGGTTATGACGCGATGGTTACCAGGGAATACTCGGTAGATGATGCTTATGTCGATTACCTGGTAAAAGGTGGCAACCTGTTATATGTGGATGTGGATTATTTCTATTGTAACAATGAAGGTGAAGAACCGGAGTTTGAAGTCGGTGATTACGCTTACGACTTCTTTGGAATCAGCCAGGGACGGAACGATCCGCTCGGTGTCGGTACTGTAATGACCGGGGTTCTGGATGATCCTGTGTCAGGTACTTTTTATATCCAGGAATACATATTGGCTGATGATGACAGGAGTGAATGGTCCGATTATCTGTACGCACGTAATGGGGCAGTCCCGATCTTTTATACATCTGCAAACAATTGTACCGGGATACGGCATATCTCCAACGAGTTTGGCTGCAAGACGGTGTATCTGTCGTTTGATGCGCTGGAAGCAACCCCGGCCGGTAATGCTGAACCTTCTCCGCAGATGCGTGAATTACTGGCGAATATTACAAGCTGGTTTGATGTAACCGATGTATCGGAAGACCAGGATCAATTTGTACCCTCAGATTTTTTCCTGGTATCTGGCTGGCCGAATCCGTTCAACTCGGAGCTGCGGATATCTTTCGCGTTGCCGGATGCGCAACCGGTCACAGTAAATGTATATGACCTGCATGGCCGCAAGGTGACGTCCCTGTTCAGGGGGGTGGCGCAAGGTACACGGCAGCTATCCTGGAGACCCGGCACGGAACTGGCGAGCGGCGTCTATTTCATCAGGCTTGAAGCTGAGCAAACTCGCCTATTAAAGGTTCTATACCAGAAATAGCATGTCTGATCACAGCTTGACGAAGGGGGATTGAAGCAAAGAAAGAAGCTGATCTTTCTTTCTCTGATCAGCTCTGGAGATAGGTCAACTTTTTATTATTTCTGTTGAACCTTGCTTGGCAAACAGGGTTGATGATGGTATTTTTTTCAAGAGCATAGTTACCCCGCACCCCATCAACTTTCAAACCCGAACTGCCAGGGGGAGCGTATCATGAAACATCTTGTACTGATTGCGTTTGTTTTTGCCACGATTTGCCTTCCCGTCTTGGGTCAGGACAGTCTGAACGTCTCCACCCAAGCCGTTATTCCGATGGAATTCTGGGGCGAAATACACGCTCTGGAAACATCAGGACCGCATGTTTTTGCTGCGACCAATGGGACAGAGACCTTGTCAGTTTATGATTTCTCCGATCCTGCAAACCCAACCAGGATCGGCGGGTTGACGATTGCAAACACCATTCTTACGAATATCCTGATCCGTGATACCGTATTGTATGCGACATCGGCTGATCGCGATCTCTACATTATCAACATTGCAGATCATGCCCACCCAACTACTTGTTCTGTTTTGCATTGTCCCATAGATATCTCTTTTGATCTTGTTCGAGTGAACCAGTTTCTTATAACAGCGGGCAACAACTGTCTCGCTGTGTTTTATATTCCGGATGCATTCCATCCGACTCTTGTGAACACCATAGATACCTTTGGCACCCCTCGTGCGATTGAGATTGTAGGTGATTATGCTTTTATCGCCGATGGCGAAGCCGGATTAGCCATTATGAATCTGGATGGGCTGCCATTCCCGGAATCACCTGAGCCGTTTGTTATTGAGGGGATTGCGGTAGACCTGGCTCATTTCGAGAACAGGTTGTATCTGCTGCATCGGTTTATCGGGATAAAGTTGCTGGATATATCCAATCCGGATGTGCCTGTTGAATTATGCCGGTATGATCCGTTCCCGCCCAATAGCGGAGCAAGCGATGTTATTGCTCATGGCGGCAAAGTATACGCTGTCAATGAAGACGAGATATACCTGCTGGACATGGAGGATGCGGAGAATCCGGAAGTGATTACCACAACCATTACCGCGCCCGTATTTTCCATCAAAATCATTGACCCGTACATTTATATTGGCTCGGACGGGATGTTGCAATGCTGGAACTACTCCAATCCTTCCACTCCGGAAATTGCCTCGAATGTCACACGAGGATTGCAGATCAATGGCTTGTGCTTTGAAGAGGATGTCGCCTATGTAAAAGGTCAACCAGGCATGTTTTATACCGTTGATGCTTCAAGTCCGGATACGTTTGAACCGCTTGCCATGTGTGTTGATCCGGGGGCTGGAAACGACGTGACAGTGGGGAACAATTACGCTTGTGTAACAGGGAATATTGAATCTGGCTTCCAGTCCTATGGTCTGATTGACGTGATAAATGATAACCACCCCAGTATGGTTTATGAATTCACCTTACCCGGTCAACACAGATCATTCCATTTTGATGGCTCTGCGCTGTGTGTCTGTACATCGGATCAAGTGACTGTTTTTGAAACGAATGCTCAGGACACTCCTGCAATTCTCCAGTCCATTTCCCCTGATCCTGGTTGCGAGTTTGCCGATGCGCTTTTATGTGGGGCAAGGTTATATGTCGCCCAGCGTGGACAGGCAAGAGCGGATAATGAACTGCGAATCTACGATGTTTCTGAAGACCTTGCGCCCGAACTGCGATCAACGATGGCGCAGATGCGCATGGACAGGATCAGCCTGTACAGAGAAACACTGGTGTACTATGCTGATCAGACAGCCTATCCGGCCGAGTTAGGCATTGTGGATATCTCCAACTCGAATATGCCCAGAGAACTGGCCCACAAGGCGCTTTCAAACACTGCAACATCAGTTCTGTTTAAAGCTGGACGCTGCATTTTGACTACACGCAACAACACTATCATGATCTACAACTGTACCAACCCAAGCTGGATTTCAAGTGTCGGTCAATTCCGCGCCAGGTGCGGGATTGTTACAACAGGAATGAAGGAAAACAGCCTGTATGTGATTCGTGAAGAAGATATTCTTGTACTGGACATCTCGGACGCCATGAGTGAAGTTGACGTGGAAGAAATAACGAACACGTTGACACCGCAGCAGTTTACGCTGCATCCTTTGTATCCCAATCCGTTCAATCCAGTAGCGCTTTCCACGGTAGAGGTACCGGAAGCAGGACAGGCGCACATTGCGTTGTATAATTGTCTTGGCCAGCAGGTGATGGAACTGTATAAAGGCTGGCTTGCATCCGGAAGACATACACTACAGGTAAACGCTGAAGGCTTACCGAGTGGGATCTACTACTTGAAAGCGAGCATGGCAAACGGGAGCAGCGCGGTTCAACGGGCTGTGCTGATTAAATAGAAAAAAGTCCTCAAATCGTTGCTGAATACTATTCACCGGGGGCTTCAATAGTATATCTTTCACCTGGATGACTTCTTTTTGAGAGAATCTGGGGGGTATCAGCCTTTTGACAGAGCCGTCGACCAGAAAAATGTCTCAACCTGCAGCCTTCCTGAGGCCCGGTGGGTATTATCTTGTTGCCCTTATCTGGACATTAACCCTGGCCAGCTCGCTTATCTGGAGCAGACATTCCAGCCATTCCCAGGCGTTGGCCATTGCACGTACGCAAGCGCGTGTAGCCCTCGAAAAGGATATTCTCTACCGTCACTGGAACGCCATGCATGGTGGTGTTTATGTGAAAGTGGATGAAACAACCCAGCCCAACCCTTTCCTCGATGACACAGACCGCGACCTTACGACGGTTACCGGAAAGCGTCTGACAAAAATCAACCCGGCATACATGACTCGCCAGGTTCATGAACTGGCAAAAAAATTCTCTGGAGTGAAAGGACATATTACCAGCCTGAACCCGATCCGGCCGGCAAACAAGGCAGATCCCTGGGAAACTGAAGCCCTGGAACAGTTTGAATCAGGGAGCGATGAAGTCTCGGAAGTCATCGAAATCAGCGGACAACCCCATATTCGCCTGATGTGGCCATTAGAAACCGATGAAACCTGCCTGCCCTGTCATGCTGAACAGGGATATGAGCTCGGCGATGTGCGTGGCGGAATAAGTGTGACTGCACCCCTGAGTGAACTGTATAGCTCGGAAGAAAGGCACGCAACTGTCATCGCAGTGACCCACCTGGTGGTATGGTTAATGGGAATGACCGGGGTGGGCATAGGGTTTCGAATGCAGCGGAAACGGCAACTTGAATTGAGCCACGTGCTGAAAGACCTGCGAACAGCCAACAAAGATGCAGCAGAAGCCAACCAGGATCTTGCAATGGCCGTGGACCGTGCAAATGCCCTGGCGCGCGAGGCTGACCTTGAACGGATCACCATCCAGGAATTGAATCGCCAGCTTGAAGCTTCAATAGACACCGCCAATCTGCTGGCTATCGAAGCTGATGCTGCAAACCATGCGAAGAGCCAGTTCCTGGCAAATATGAGCCATGAAATCCGTACTCCCATGAATGCGATCCTGGGCTTTTCCGAGATTCTGGAATCACGCATCGAAGATCCTCAGGACCGGGAATTTCTTAACGCTATTTCCAGCAGCGGCAAAACACTGCTGGACCTGATTAACGACGTGCTGGATCTGTCAAAAATTGAAGCAGGCAAATTGGTGATCGATCCTCAACCTGTTTCAATAACACAGATTTTCCGTGAAATCTACCTCCTGATGGAACAACGAGCAGTTGGCAAGGGACTGAAATTCACCCTGGATGTGCAGGAAGGGCTCCCGGATGGACTATTGCTCGATGACTTGCGTATCAAACAGGTTGTCCTGAACCTGCTTGGCAACGCCATCAAGTTCACCCTGAAAGGTTCTGTCACCTTGCGGGTTCGGTATTCCAGATCAGAACAGAGTAGCAGCCTTGTAGACCTGTCAATTGAAATCCAGGATACCGGTGTTGGCATCCCGAAAGAGCAACACGATGCAATATTTAACGAGTTTGTCCAGGCCGATGGTCAGGATCAGCGACGCTTTGGCGGGACGGGGCTCGGTCTTACAATTACACGAAAACTGGTAGCGTTGATGAACGGTACTGTTTCGCTTGAAAGCGAAGAGGGGATAGGATCAACCTTCATTGTTCACTTGCCGAACATTGATGTTGCTGCGATTGAGGATGATTCGCGCCAGGTTGAAAAAGCATGGCGGAACATTACTTTTGAACCGGCAACCATACTGCTGATCGAAGACAACCATTTGAACCAGAAATTGATGCGAGCCTTTCTTGCGCCAACGAACTTATCGCTGGTTGTGGCAAACCACGGTAAAGAAGGATTGGATCTTGCGCGAGCACACAAACCAGACCTGGTAGTAACCGACCTGTTCATGCCGGAAATGGATGGACAGGAGACAATTACGCATTTTAAAGCAGATTCCGAACTTTCTGACATCCCCATTATTGCTTTGAGCGCGACGGTTATGCACGAACAGGAAGAAAAGGCCAAAGCTGCCGGAGCGGCTGTGTTCCTGCGTAAACCGGTAACACGTGAAAAGCTGATTGCCACCCTGACACAATATCTTGACCACACCAGCAAGAATCCAGCCTTCATGAAAAGTGAACTTTCCGCTGTTCACGTGGTTCACGGCACACTATCGCTGAACCGGAAAGATATCGATAACGCGATACGGGAATTGACAGCGGATATCCATGAAAGATGGAAAGAACTGGGGACAGCATATTCCCAGGCAGAAGCGCGATCGGTTATCAACAAAATCCAGGAGATCAGCAGGAAATATGGATTGGAAGGATTTTCAAGGTTGGCGGATCAGGCGCTCTATTACATGGACAACATGATACTGGAAAAATTTATCGAACTCATTCCCGAATATGATCACTTGTTGAGTCAGCTTGAACAGACAAAAGGGAACAAAAGGCAGAACACTCCCCATGCTGACCAATAATACTCCCGTGACAAAAGATTCAAACCTTTATGATTGTTTTCCGGGCTTTATTGAAAGATATTTATTGTCAGGATAACAGGTTACAAGGCAGTCTCGCCAATCCAATGGCATACCGGGCTTACCTGGAAACGTCGTCTTGAATGCAGAAAACTTGACCCAGCGCACATTCGGATATGTTTGTTTTTACGATTTTTTGGTATATACTTACAGCGTAGGGAAAAAAGGTGTTCTTGAGGGAATCCTGGTAAACCGGCTGTAAGGATTCCGGGCCGTTGCGATCGCGGAAAAGGTCTTGTGATGACCCCTGTTTTACCCCCCAACAGGTTGATCCTGGTGGTCGATAGTGATGAATCGATCCACGAGGTTTTCTCTGCCATTCTTCAGCCAGAAGACGAACCGACAGAGTTGATTGCGTCACAGGATACATTCCTGGGATCGTCTCCAGCGGAACCATCACGCCCCTATTATGAGTTGGAATACGCTACTTCAGGCGAAGAAGCAATAGAAAAAGTCACTATTGCTGTTGAGGCCGGGCAGGCATTCGCGCTGGCATTTATCGATTTTCGTCTGTATCCGGGGCTGGATGGCATCGAAACAATTAAAGCAATCTGGGAACAGGATCCCGGCGTTCAAATTGTTCTGGCTTCAGCTCATTCGGATTTTTCCTGGGAAACGATTTACAATCATTTCGGGAACACAGATCAATTATTCCTGATGCGCAAGCCATTGGAAGCGGATATGGTCCGTCAACTGGCGCTGGCTTTGACGGAAAAATGGGCTTTGAACGAGGAAACGGCGGAAACACTCGCTGACCTGCAACGCATTGCCACCCAGAACACACAGGAACTCCAGAAAGCCAACCAGACGATCCAGGAATACTCGGAACATCTCGAGGAAGTTCTGGAAGAGCAAACCCGTCAACTGGTGAAAACGGAACGGCAGGCTTTATTCGGACAACTGGTACAGGGCATTGTACATAACCTGAAAAATCCCCTCACAATTGCTTCCGGAAATGCACGTCTGGTTCGTATGGCTATCGAACGCCTCAAAGAAGGTATGGAGAACTGCAAGGATGAGTTGCAACACTCCTGCTGGGAATACACTGGCGAAATTGACAAATATGTGCTGAATATGGAACAGGCTGTTACCAACCTGAACGACATGGTTCTGTCGCTGATGGAACGTGGCAGGATGGACATTTCCACCGATAATCGCATCATCGACTTTAACGACCTGGTTCGTTCGGAACTACAGTTCATGAATGCCGACCCCTTCTTCAAAAAAGAGGTTATCAAACACATCAACCTCAGCGAAGAAGAACTGCCCGTACAGGTTGTTCCCGGCGACGTCGCCCAGGTGATAGGCAATCTTGTCCGAAATTCCCTGGAAGCCATGTATGATCTGAGTGGACCGGAGCTGTACGTGCGCACGGTTGCCGAAAATGGTTGGGCGACTTTAACAGTGCGCGACAATGGGCCGGGTGTTCCGGACGAGATCAGGAACCGAATTTTCGAGCCTTTCTTCACCACGAAAAAACTATCACCGAATGAAAATCCGGACACCAGAAAGCCAGTTGGCACCGGTCTTGGGCTCTGGATGTGCCGTGAGGCGCTGCAGGGGTGTGGTGGCAATGTCGAACTGGAAGATACCACAACGCCCGGCACTACTTTCACTGTCCGGCTCCCCCTGAAGAATTGAAAGCATTCCCTGGATATCATGCGTGGCCCGGCTTTGTGTGGCCCGGCGTGCTTGCACCCGGGCATTGCGAAGCGTCATGTGTGAGGGCGTCAAAGTGAAACGGTCCACCAGTGTAATCCCGGGCTTTCCCTTTTGGCCTACCCCGTGGTTCGTGTTCTCGCCTGCCTGATTCCGTACATTGATTCGGTCCGCAGGCGGTAACAGAAACGGAAAACATGAAGCAATTCCTGAAAAAGATAGCGCCACGATTTATCCACCACGCTTACAACCGGATTGTCTCGAAACGGATTATCCGCAAACAGCGCGGGGACTGGTTTGATGTGGAATGGAACAGAAAAGCGTCCCAATCATCGGATCGTGACTGGGTGGATGTGTACGAGAAATCCTGGCAACATTGGGATGATCAGGATCTGACCCCGGATGACCTGCAACGTATTGCCAGAGCTGCGGGACCATGCGAGTCTGTCCTGGATGCGGGTTGTGGTGATGGTTACCTGCTACAGGCGCTGCAGAGTCAGTCCAGGCGGGTTGGCGGAATCGACCTGTCACATATTGCATTGAAACGTGCCGCTGACCGTCTTGGCCCGGACGCTATGATGGTACAGGGATTCCTGGAAGCGATGCCTTTTGCGGACAACGCTTTTGAGGTTACGGTTTGTGCGCATACCCTGGAACATGTGAAATCGCTGGACGCTACTGTCGCAGAACTGAAACGTGTCACTCGAAAACGACTGGTCATACTGGTGCCCTGCCAGGAATACCTGCTTTACACGGAAGATTATCACATCCACTATTTCCCGGATCAGGATTCGCTGCTGAAAGTGGTGAACATCCCCGGCGCGACCTGCGAACGGTATGAAGTGGTCGCTACGGACACCAAATATCGGGGAGAAGTGCTACTGCTGGCGGGAGAGATCAATTAGCCCGAATATTTCACCAATGCAATTTCAAATGTGGTATGTGATGAAATGGCCAGTACAAGAACCACGGCAGTGGTTCTCTGTATTAGCCCACCGTCCAGCGCCGTCTGTTTGGCGCTCACGGTGGGAATAGGATGTACGCTACTTGCCAACCCCGGCAGCGGGTTGCCTAGATATTATCGCCGTATACTTGTGATTATTATCAGGTTACTCCTTCCGGAGTAAATATATGGTGCGCCTTATCTCCCAGGGTAGCCGCCAAACTGACGGCGGCAGCCCTGGGCTAATACAGGTTGCCCCTGCCGGGGCGGTTGCCGATACTCAGCCTCATTTTGCCAGCGAAACAGGGAATAAACACGCAAAGGACTACCGGAGCAAACTGTACCCTGAAAATGCTGTATGAATCAGTTGTATTGTGCTGATATGAACTGTGTTAAGATGATTATCCATGTTTCGTTCATGAAATATTCGGGTTAGGAATTTGAAATGAGGAATTAGAAATGGGTTGGCTGGCAAGAATTGGATCAAGAATTCACAGGATGCGCAGGATAAGGAAGGACGTCAATGATGGGGATGTAAGGAAATACACCTCTTTTTAAATACATACTGCGTCACATGTACTTTCTTTACCTTTTTCACTTTTTCCACTTCAACAAATTCACCTCGACCTCACCGAAAACCTGTGGGTAAGTTCCTCTTCGCATTCCGGGCAGACACTGCGAACAAAATGCGTATTGGCATCGAAAGTGAGGTGGGTGGAAAACGGTTGCCACTCCTGTGTATGGTCCTTTACTCGCATGCAATGGACACAGATCGCCACCACACCCCCACGGGGGTGAACCTGCTGCTTCAATCGCTCCAGTTTCAGCAGCGTATCCTCCAGGTCTTCTTCCACCTGTCGGCTGTGTTCCAGATCCTCCCGCTTCTTCCGGCTCAGATCGCAATGGTACCCGGTTGCCAGTCCCACAACCAGCACAGCGAACCAGATCACTCCATCCAGCACGGAAAACCAGGGGAATGCCGAATCTTCGCCAAGCGCGAACAACAGGAACAAGTTCAGGGGGAAGCTGGCAGCGGTTGCAAGGAGGGCGCCACGACTGCCGAAATCCATCGCAGCGACCACCACCGGAATCAGGCACAGAAGCGACACACTCTTCCCGAACAGCGAATACATCGGTGCATACGCTGCGAAGAAGATCGCCAATGCGCCCAACAGGCCCGAACCCTCGGACCATGAGGGAGAACGCTGTACGGATAGAGCTGTCATCGATTCCCGACTGATGCTGGTTGACGCTGCTGATAGGTATACAGGTGGGAGTAACACCATTGGGGAGTACGTGGAAACAGGAAATTCTCCCCGTCGGTTCCCGATCGTAAAAACAATATAATCATCCTGAGAATCTCTACCAATGCTTGAACGAAAAATCCAGTGCTTCTTTATCTGCGAAAGGGGTACCCGGAGACCAGGTTAGAAGATGAATCCGAAAAGTACGAAACCGTTGAAAATGCTGCTATCCAAGCTGTGACGGGGCTCACATGGTTGTGGTACGCAGGTTTTCATGGTGTTACTGCCGTGGGACGATGACTTGAATGACCATAGCCCGAAACTCGCATTTCGGGCTATGGCGGAAGGAACACTGTTATTATCAACGGACACTACTTCACCAAAACCATCCGCTTCATATCGGTGAATGATCCCGCCTCGATCCGGTAGAAGTACATTCCGCTGGCCAGTGGGCTCGCGTCGAAAGTCACGTTATGCGTACCCGCCTGCATCGGACGATCCACCAATCGCGCCACTTCCTTGCCCATGATGTTGTAAACCGATAGCTTGACCGTCTCTGGACGCATCAGGTCAAAGCTCAACGTCGTGGTCGGGTTGAAGGGATTCGGGTAGTTCTGACGAAGGGCGTAAGATGTTGGGAGACCTGAATTGTCACCGAACTCTTGGTTGTGAATCTGGCCGAACATGGACAGCAACTCATCACTCTTTCGCATGTAATCCGCTTCGTTACGTGGAACCGGGAAGTTCAAACGTCCCAACTGCGGCAGACCGAAGGGCTGGGATTCAGTATCATCACCCGTGTAATTCATTACGCCCAGGCCGCCTTCTTCTGCATGTGCCATCTGGTAGTAGGTCACCAATTGACCAAACACACCACGTAAAGAATCCTCAGGCGTGTCAGCGTCGTCAATGTAAGCGTCAAGCTCGTCAATGGAAGTTTCAAAATCCGCCATCCCATTCTGTAGTGCAATAGAGAACCAGAAAGCGGACTCACCAACTGTTGTTTCATCATCAATCCAGGTTTCCACTTCTGCGAGGATGGTTGATGGCGATGTGCCAAGCATTGTCTGGCACCTGATCCAACCACTGAGCCCCAGAACATCGTTATCTGCTTCCAAAGCTTGCATATAGGTATCCGCCGCATCTTCGTAGTCACCTTGCAGTTCAAAGGAAGAAGCCAGGGTAATCAAGTCTACAGTACTGGTAAAGGCCGGACGGTTGTTGGTTACATCCCAGGAAGACACGTCATCAATAGCGCCATCCGGGAGAAACCAGAATTCCGGATCAGGCCCATAACCACGCCAATAGTTGCCACAACCGACAGGAATTGTACCATTCATGATATACACCAGCTTATTTGTTGATGCATTCTGATTGACAAAATCGTTATGACAATACTTGAATCCAGGTGAGCCGAAGTTTATCATAACTTCGCTTCTATCCCATGCAGTAGATCCTGTCATACCATTTGACTCCATACGATTGCCCATATCTTGTCGTGTTACACCTACATTTATTGACGTATTATATAAATACAACCCTGTTTTCCCGTTTCGGGAAATTGTATTTCGCTTTATTACAGGATTACTGTTATTGATATAGACTCCGTAGTGAGTGCTATAAGCAATAACGCTACTATCAATTACAGAACCTGTACTATTGGTTATGGAGATGCCTGTACCACACGAATCTATTCTTCCAAGCGAGAAGCTGACAGCACCTCCTGTGCAACGAAGACCATAATCGCCTGCACATGAGATATCAACATCATTAAAAACAGAAGGATTGCTCGACGTGGATTGGATACCATCATCAATAATGTCACGAATGACAAGATGATTACTATACTTCACCTGCGCATTGCCTCCAATCTTCAGACCACAATCAGATCCCGATATTTCTACATATATCAGTGTATCGATTGATGAGCCGTAAAACTGTATCCCAGTCCATCCTATATCAGGATCTGCACGTTTACCCGGCTGTCGTTAACACTGTTTGAAATACCACGAATGTTCAGGTCACCCAGGATTGTCCATTTTGCCGATGGCCCATGTTCAAAAACCAGGTCTTCAGCGGCAGAAGCTATCTCGAATTCGTCCCCTGCAGGCAGTATCACTTCACCGGTAACATAAAAGGGCGATCCCTTTTCACCTGTAATGCTTCCACCATCGGGAAGAGTACCGGTTACCCCCATATAATAATCCCGAGCCTTTATACCACCATAGGCTCCCATATCAATGTGGGTTCCGTTCAGGTTGGTGTCCGCGGCTGCCGTAGAATCGCCTGAATGGAGACACAGGGAAGAAAACATCAAGTGCAGATCCAGATCTTCCGGTACAAATCCGTTAGTGTCAATCAGACCTGGAAGTGTTCGAATCGTATCGGTAGGGGTCACATTGTAAAACCCAACTGCAGCAGGATCATATACACAACAGTTCTCAGCGCCCATTGCTGTTCGAGCATAGACTCCAACAGAATCAATACCTGCTTGTTCCGAGAAACCATAGACGATATTGTTCTTGAAATGGTCTGTTACAGTCACGACGCCGTTGTATACAAAACCGCACAACATGGAATGAATAATTGTATTGTTGTAGAATTCATTTATATCATTGGTAATCACACCATGTGAACTGGCATAGGCCACACTGTTGTTCTTCACATATAAATCAGTATATATCGTGCCACTGTTAATTAAAATACCTATGCCGCTGTAATCACCGTCTGCGTCACCGCTCTCCCTGTACGGCTTTATAATGTTATTGCCTTCAACGGTAATGGAACTGGCGTCATGATCGCAAATCTTTATCCCGGAATTACAATGATAGATATCATTATACTGAAAACACACGGTGACGGGATCAAGTGTGTTTCCATAATTGACACCTAGCGCAGTCCCTTCGCAATACCGTACGGTAGAATACTCCACGGTCAGATCTGCAAATCCGGCCACCATGACAGCAGCGCCATCTGGAAACCCGCCGGTATCGTCATCTTCGTTGCCACCGTACTCAAATATACAGTTGGAGAAAGTACCTGTAGCAACATCAACGGCATTATCACCGGCAAAGATGATCTGACCCCAATCACCTGCAGCTTGCGGATCAGAATTACTGGTAAAAATAATTGGGCTAACGGCTGTACCTGATGCTGTTAGCGCGGATCCGCCATCGATAAAAATACTGCGTTCAGGCATGAACTGAAGGGTACATCCAGGGGAAATAGTCAGTGTAGCATTATCAATTATTTCAATAATTCCATCGCCTTCAGTCTGTGCACGTACAATGTATGCGACTGGATTTAGTGTCAGATCTTCATCTATATCTTCATCAAGGTAGTTCTGCGCTGAAGTTAACGAAGTCACCAGCAGCACCGATACAGCGATATAGAGCACTTTTTTAAACATACTTCACTCCTTATCTTCTTGAGGATCAACACCCTTGTGTTGATCATTGTGGTTACACCGCACGGCTGAAGTTTGCCGACTACTCCGTGCGGTGTTTTTTACTTTATCAAAAATACACGTCGTATTTGGCTCTCCTTTCCTGTAGATAGTTGAACGAAGTACACGCCCGAAGCGAAACCGGAAGCGTTGTAAGATTTGTGATGAAAACCGGGTTGCAGTGAAGGCCAGTCTATTGTCAATACCGATTGTCCAAGAAGATTGAAAAGCGTGAACTCTACAGCACTTAGTTCTGGCGTAGTGAAAGTCACAACTTGGCTTGAATTGAATGGATTGGGGTAGGTTGACAGTATTGCGAATTCTGACGGCAAAAACACCTCATTTTCATAGACTGATAATGGATATACATAGGACTTGCCATGCGGTCCTCCCCATAGGCCAATATCGTTGCGGGTACTATCTTTATCATTATGCAATAAACCGGGATATCCTGCATCAATGAGTGGAGAATTATTATACAAATAGAATGAATCTACATCTACGATACAAGGATCTAGAAACATGTTATTTTCACCTAATGTACATTGATATACAAGCGAATCATTTTCAAAGAAATTATTATATTCAATAGAAGTCAAATCTTCTGATCCATCCACTGCTTGTATAGCATAATGGTTACCTAAAAATAAATTATTTACAACAATAGGAAGCGTATCACCGGATGAAACAGCTAAAAATCGAACCCCCGAATAGCTGTTCACAAAAACATTGTTTTCAACATGGATGGCTTTTCTTGGAACACTGACACCGGCGCCAAATGTGTCTGTCCCTAAACCATTAAATAAGCAGTTGGAAACGATACCTGTAGCATGGTTGGCAAATGTAACTCCAAGACGAGTTTGATAAAAACTGCACCTCCTTATTTCGCCATAGCTTCCCATATTTATCGACACATAGCCATTATTGTACGATTTACAATCTGATATTGATAGCACTGATTCATTATCTGCTCTAATATTTGCTATGTGATTTTGTGCATAGAATATAGTATTAGTGATAATGGTTTTTGAATTATTCAAGATAATTTGTGTATTACTCATGTTTGTTGCTCTAAAACTACATAAGTTAATTGTTATAGTACTGTCATTTATTGCTACTATAGAATGATTGTTTCTGGAAAACAATGTATTTGCTACATGTATATCACATTCCTCACTAGTTTGTATAGCAATTGCGGCATTTTCAAATCTAGTGTATGCAATGTTCGCATTGGAAGTCGTTGTCAGTTCTATCCCACTCCATTGTTCCGATTCCAAATCTTGTATGCTTCCTCTCAGAAAAACACTGTCTCCTTCCACACCCTCACAGATAAGAGAACCATTACAGTAAACCCGGATCCTCTGCTCTTCATCCTCCACATATCTGAACTGCAATTCACATCCCGGTTCGATGACCAGGCTGTCACCTTCGGGGACGACAATATCCTCGACTACGTAGAACGGGCTGTCCTCAACATGCAAAACACCGCTGATCTCACCATATAACAGGTTACGCTGGTCAACATCCACCGTGACAAGGGAGGTATCCGTCTGCCCTTCACCATCCTCCACAATCACCGTGAAGCTGAAGTCCTCCGCATCTTCGGGCACGGTTCCCGATACCACGGTCGTATCACTGACCCAATCCAGTTCGTCCTCTTCGGTCAGCCAGTCCGGAAGGTCCGGTAACGTGAAGCTGAAGGGGCCGTTGTCGTCGATTGCGATAATCTGAATACGGAGCAGTTGTCCGGTCTGCGCGAAGACTTCTTCGGGGATGGTTTGGACTGGAGGGTTGTCTAAGGATTGGTCGTAATAGAAGCAGCCGATATCGGCACGGGTGCCGTCGGGATCGTCCGGACTTTCCGGATCACCGGCGTCAATGCACGGGCTGTTGGCCTGCAAGTGGTAGTCGAAAGGATCACCGCCAGCAAGGAAGGGATCGGTAACCAGATTGGTTTCGTCCAGCTCAAAACCGTTGGTGACTTGAGAAAGGTTATGAAAAGTATTGTAATGAATCTCTTCTGGCGGCGCTTCAGTCAGACAATTGATGCCGGTACAGCTTACCCCATCACCCTGAAAGATGTTGTTCCAGACAGAGATATTCGTGCTGCTGGTCTGGTAAATGCCGTTGGAGCCGAATAGAAGAGTATTGTTCCAAATGGCTACATTGTCCGTCGTCCCAATCGATATGGCTGTTACAGTTCCATTGAAAATGTTGTTGTAGATGTCCACATCTGAAGAGGTGTTCAAGTCAAGCACTCCGCGAAAACTTACGGATGCACCGTTGATTTCATTGTTACGAATAACACCGCTGCTTTCGGACAAAATCACGTTGGACAAGTGGCAATCTTCTGCAAGAATGTCAGCCCGATAAAAACGCACTGCCGGGTAACTTTCCTCGCCCAGATCATACATATGGTAGCTGCCACTCGATAAATGAATGTACTTCACCTCAGTTTGTTTGATTTCTGCCGCACTGAAATTCATATTGAGCTGATCTGCAATGATATTGAAGACCGTATCCACAAACCCGCAGGAACCGATTTGAATTCGTGTCGTAGGCGCATACACATCATGAATGGATACAGAATCGCCCGAAGAAAAAACCGCATGCGTGAGATTCGTGTTTCCACCGGCACTCTTGAAAAAGGTGCAGTATTCCACCCGAACATTGCCATTCGTCACGGTGACAGGCCAATAGCCCACAGTAAAACAGCAATGTTTAACTACAGTATGACAGTTGTTGGACCAAATACCATTATAGGCCGAATCAATCACACAATATTCCATGTGGATAGTGGCGTTATACTGCTCAAAGGGAACATAGATGCCGAAAAAGCCACATTCCGGTGAGGTAAAACGAATGGAGTCGCCCTCCGTGCCCAACGCTAGTAATGTCCCCTCCACGATGAAAGGAGTGCGTGTGCTGTCGGTCTGATCCAGAAAGGTGATAGTGACACCGGGTTCAACCCGAAGGGTATCCCCTTCGGGGACAGTCAACGTGTCGGTGACGAGGTAAGGCGAGCCCTCCACGTTCCACACGCCGGAAACTTCGCCGGAAACAAATGTCTCCGCTAAACTCGAAGTGAAAAAAGTAAGCAAAGTGAAAAAGGTGAAAAAAGAAACAGAAAAACGCATGGCCCGATTTGCCGGTTGTGAAGGTGGACGCTCTCGCGATAGCAGCGATGTTCCCTGCACTTCTATCTGCGCTGCATTTGATGAGCAAGTCGGGAATCTTGAACTTTCCAGCATACTCACGAGAGCCTCCCGGAGTTGGGTACAAACTGACAACACGAGGGCTGGCATCAGATAGAAAAGGCGGGGAAAGCAATGCCATCTGAACTGTGTGTGGGTGTTCCTAAGCGCTTGAACGACATACTGCTTACAAAAATACCTGCGGTTCATTTGTTTCATAGTCTCTCCATATGCTCGGCTTTTCAAATTAGTCATTCAATCTGTTGAATGCAAATTGTTCGCATCCCTCGAAAAAAAAGACTTAGAAGGAAGAAGTAAAGAAGGTAGAAAAAGTAAAAAAGGTAAAGAAAGGCAGCCCGGCCATGCCTGGCCGGGAATGATTTGAAGAAGTGAAAAAAGTAGGCAGTGAAAAAGGTGAAAAAAGCAACAGAAAACGCATGGCCCGATTTGCCGGGTGTGCAGGTGAACGCTCTTGCAGTAACGGTGCTGTATGGCACACTTTCCACTGCGCTGCATTCGCTGAGCAAGTCGGGAGCGGATGGCGAAGCGGGGAAGATTGGTGCGTTGAACCTCGAGATCCCCGTTCAAGCCGGGGATGACATGTAGGCCGGGGATGACATGTAGGCCGGGGATGACATGTAGGTTGGGGATGACATGTAGGTTGGGGAGGACATGAAAAAGTGAAAAAAGTAGGCAATGAAAAAAGTGAAAAAAGAAACAACACATCAGACAGCACAATAGTTTTTACTATCCGTATTATTATCCTGATTATCCTTTCCCATCCTGTTCATCCTGTAAATAAGTTTGAAAGTTGAAAAGTTGGAAAGTTCCAAAGTTATTGTTCTTCCATAATGTAAAAAGCTGTCCGTGAAAAATGGTAGCCGGGGATGCAACTGCACTCAAGACAAGTGTAGGTAGGATACCGTTGCGCTCACGTAGAGTAGCCATGTAGCCAAGCAGATTATTCATAAACGGCGCTCAAGCAGAGCCATTGGGTTATTTTTATTGACTCCAATAGGTTCCGCCCCTATATTTCGAAGTTCCGTAATAACAGGGCCTGTCCCGGATATTGCTCGGACAGGTTTTTGTTTTACGTAAGGTTAGCTGGTAAGATAAATGGCGGTCGCTCCTGGAGCGGCGAGAACTGAAGCAAGGCGCTGCAGCGATGCAACGAAGAAACCAACTATTCCGGGCGCTGATCATCCTCGCGCTAGTGGTTCTGGCGGTCTATTATTTGATCCCAACCGCGCAAACGCTCGTGCTCAACAAAGAGCTGAACGAGCGAATTACGGCAATGAGTGACAAGAGCGGTATTTCCTCGACCCTCCTGAAGGATAAGATATTCCAGATGGATTATGACCTCGCGTCTGACATACGTCACCGTGAGGAAGTCGATCCGCAGGTCCGTAACGAGCTGGCTTCGGAAGTCCAGTCCATGCGTGGCGATTTCTACAAGGGATTCGCTGATGCTCAGAACGGGGCGATCAAGCTGGGTCTGGACCTCCAGGGCGGGATGTACCTCGTTCTTGAAGTAGATGTTGTCGAGCTGATGGATCATCTGGCGCGTGACAACCAGAGCAAGGAATACAAGGAACTGACCGCTACTATCAAGGAACAGCTCGAAGATCCTACTGCTGACTTCAAGACGGTGGTCATGGGCACGTTCGAAGCGAAGGGTGTCCCCCTTGCCAAGTACTTCGGCGATCCCAACCAGTCTGACGAGTTCATCTTCAGTCAGTTGATGGACGAGGCGGAGAAGGCGGTTGTTCGCGCACGTACTATCCTGGCCAACCGTGTTGACCAGTTCGGTGTCAGCGAACCTTCCATCACGATCCAGGGCGAACGTCGTATCCTCATGGAGCTGCCGGGTATTCAGGATCCCGCCCGTGCACATTCCCTGATCGGCCGTACCGCGCTGCTCGAGTTCAAGCTGGTTGCCCCGGTTGAAGTCACCGTAAAGGTGCTGGAAGACCTGGACAAGCTGCTGGCGAATTCGGAAGATGTGGAAGCGTTTGGCGATGAAGCTGTCATGGACGCACCGGAAACAGCCGACGCGGAAGCCACACCGGAAGATGCGCAGTTGTCTGCCGTTGAAGATGAAATTTTCGGCGCGCCGGAAACCATGCAGGATGCTACTGCGGACACTGGCAACGCCGACCTGATCGACGACATGTTCGCAGCGGAAGACGAAGAAGCTGCTGCTGATACAGCGATCACGTTAGACAAGGAACACCCCTTCACCTCGTTGCTGACCAGCGTTGATCGTCAGATCATCGTATCCGAGCGCAACGTGAACATGGTGAAGCGTTTCCTGAGCCGTGAAGAAGTCCAGAACGCGATTCCTTCCGAATGGGAATTCCTGTGGGGCAACAAGGCAGTCGAGCGTGAAGGTCAGACCTTCCACTGGCTGTACCTGGTTGCTTCCCGAGCCTCCCTTACCGGTGACGCGTTGGAAGAGGCTTCGGTCAACTACAATTCCGGCTCCAACGATCCCGGGCGCGCCGGTGAGGCGATTGTCAACCTCAGCATGAAACGTGAAGGCGCACGTGAGTTCGCACGGATCACCGAGGCGAACGTAGGCGAGCACCTGTCCATCGTGCTGGATGACAAAGTCCACATGGCCCCGCGTATCAACACACGGATTCCGAACGGTCAGGCGATCATCGAAGGTATGGAAAGCATGGAAGAAGCTGAAGACCTGATGATTGTGCTGAATTCCGGTTCGTTGCCCGCTCCGGTACAGATTGACGAAGAACGAACCGTCGGGCCGAGCCTGGGCGCTGACTCGATCAAGAAGGGCGCGTACAGCGCACTGATCGGATTGGCGTTGGTAATCGTCTTCATGGCGATCTACTACCGTTTCAGCGGACTCGTAGCCGACATCGCACTGCTGCTGAACCTGCTGTTCATGATGGCAGTGCTTGCCGGCTTCAGCTTTACGCTGACGTTGCCGGGTATTGCGGGTATCATCCTGACAGTCGGTATGGCGGTTGACGCGAACGTGCTGATTTTCGAGCGTATTCGTGAAGAACTGCGTTCCGGCAAGACGGTGTGGAATTCGATTCAGATGGGCTACGGCCGGGCGTTTGTTACGATTATGGACGCCAACGTGACGACCCTGATTGCGGCAGTGGTGCTGTACCAGTTTGGTACCGGCCCGATCAAGGGATTCGCGCTGACATTGATGATAGGGATTGTCGCTTCCATGTTCACCGCACTGGTGGTAACACGGGCGATATTCGACTGGTACACGACCACTCGTACGGTCAAGAACTTGAGTATCTGAGCCATGCTGCAGATCTTTAACAACACGAACTACGACTTCCAGGGCAAACGCCGGATCATGTTTGTGATCAGTGGCGTACTGGTACTGTGGGGCATCGTCAGCCTGTTCATCGGCCCCAATTATTCCATTGATTTCGAAGGCGGCGTGCAGATTATTTACCGCTTCGACAATCCGCTTCCTGTTGGCGACATGCGTGAAGCATTGGCCGACATCGGTTATCCCGATGCGGAAGTGAAAAAAGTGGTGCAGGGACGCTATGAAGACCTGCTGGTCCGCATCAAGCAGACCGCAGAGGGCGAACTGGTCGTGGAAGAATTACGCGACAAGTTGAACGCCAAGTTCCCGGAAAACCCCATCACGGAAGAGTTAAGCGTTGAGCAGGTCGGTCCGAAAATCGGTCACGAACTGCGTACAGCCGCTTTCATGGCGATTATCTGGGCGCTGCTGTTCATCGTGGTCTATCTTAGCTGGCGGTTTAAATTCCGCTTCGCTATCGCTGCGATTATCGCCCTGGCGCATGACGTCTTGATCGTACTCGGCCTGTTCAACCTGCTACGGTTGGAAATCAGCCTGTCGATCATTGCCGCCTTCCTGACGATCGTCGGTTACAGTCTGAACGATACCATCGTGGTGTTCGACCGTATCCGTGAAAATGTCAAGAAGCTGCGCGCCAAGCCGCTCTTTGACCAGATCAACATCTCGATCAACGAAACCCTGAGCCGTACCATCCTGACTTCAGGCACGACCTTGATCGTAGTGCTGGTCCTCTACATCTTCGGCGGTATGGTTATCCATGACTTCGCGTTCGCACTGCTGGCCGGTGTGGTCGTCGGTACCTATTCCTCGATCTTCGTCGCAAGCCCGATCCTGATCGAATGGAATGACTGGAAACCGGAAAAACGCGCCAAGAAGTAAACGCCCTGATTGATAGAACTTTCAGCCCCTGGTCCTGAAATATGGCATCAGGGGTTTTTGTTTGTTAAGTGAAAAAAGTTGACAGTGAAAAAAGTGAAAAAAAGAAAGTTGGTAGTGATATAAGCAGTGATATAGTGTAATGTCCCATTCTATCATCGTTAGCGCCATATCCCATGTCATCCTCACCCCAGTTCCCATGTCATCCCCGGCCTTGTATGCTGAGGTGTATTGACCGGGGATCCTATAATTCAATGTGAGTATCCATTTGACGCGTGGCCCGACTGCTTGCTGTCGGGTTTCGGTTGGACTGTTGTATAATAGTCGACATAATCACCCCTGAAAATTTTTATCCTTTCCATCCTTCATATCCTGTTCATCCTTGTGAATCCATGTGGGAATCTGCGAGCGAAGTGAGCGGTAAAAAGAGTCTCGTCCTATCGGAAAGGCGGCCCCTTGTTTCGTATCTTATCCGCATGAACAGACCGGTCCCCATCCTGTACCTCAGCACCAAGCCCGACCTGAGTCGAGGGGGGCAGCGCAGTTTGCTGCACTTGATTCAGCATCTCGACCGGGACCGGTTTAGCCCGCATGTGGTCGTACCGGAACCGGGCCCGTTATCGCGAGAACTGTTCCATCGTGAAGTCGCCGTTTATTCCCTTGACTGGCCGCCGTTCAGCCCACGTCACCCGTTGCGTCTGTTTCGCGGAGCGCTGGCGTTGCGTCAGATTATCCGGGATGTCCGTCCCGCCGTGATTCATGCCGATGCGCCACGGAACTGTCACCTTGCCGCATGGGTTCGTGGTCAGGCCAAACTGGTCATGCACCTGCGGGTAAACACGCCCGATGGTTTCTCCGACAAATTGCTGGCCCAGGAAGCGGACCGTCTGATCGCGGTGACACAAGCTGTGTCCGGACGCTTCACTCATCTCCCTGTCGCCCTGCCCAAGCTGCGCATCATTTACAATGCTGTTGATACCAAGCTGTTCAAACCTGCTGCCACCAAAGCGGAGAAGTTGGAAATTCGCAAGACGTTCGACCTGCCACGAAAGAAGGTGCTGGTCGGTTTCCTGGCTGGCTTTGTACCGTTGAAGCGTCATGATTTCCTGCTGGACCTGTGGAAAGATGTATTGGAACGTGCGCCGGATATCTGCCTCGTGCTTGCTGGTGATCAGCCTGTTGAGGAACGTGAGCGTCTGGCAAGACGTATCGAAGATGAAGGCCTGTCGCGCTGGGTGAAGATGATCGGGTTTGTAGATGACCCGGAAAAACTTTTGCCCGGACTGGATTTTGTAGTGCTGCCCTCGACCGAAGAAGGCTTCGGACGTGTGCTGATCGAAGGCGCGGCCTGCGGATTGCCTGCTGTAGCGTCCGATATTCCCGGTGTGAATGAAGCGGTCTACCGTGAACATACCGGGGTGCTGGTGCCCCTGGAAGACAGGAAAGCCTGGGTGGTCGCACTTTCTGAAATGGCGAACGACAGCGACCGACGGGAACGTATGGGCAATGCAGCGCTGAAATATGTGTTAAATCATTTTACCCTCGAGAACCAGGCGACGCAGATTATGGCCATGTATGACAAGCTGTTGCAGGAACGCCGATGAGTGACCGCTGGAAGGATTTCGGCGACAGCATGCCGCCCCCGCCGGAAGATACACGCACCCTTGATTCAACCCACTGGCGTGGACGATTCGCGTACGGCCTCCGTAAAAAATGGCTGCGTACCATTCACGGCAAACCGGGGCCGGGACCGATCCTGTCGCGGGACCACGTTTCGTCCCTGCTGGTGATACAGTTGGAAAGGCTGGGTGATCTGATTTTGGCCGAACCGGCGTTGAGCGCGCTGCGACGTCAATTCCCCCAGGCAAAACGTACCCTGGTAGCGCCACCCTTCGCCAAAGACCTTTTCGCCGGGGCCGGGTGGGGAGATGTTGCGCCCCCTGAGGCGCTGGTGGGATTACAGCAGAAGTATGGCGGCTTTGACCTGGTGGTGGACCTGACCGGACGGGTGGAATTGAAGATCGCCCGGATGTTGAAAAAATCACGTATCCCCAACCGGGTCGGCATGGATCGCGGGGGACGTGGCGTCTATTATACGCATGCGGTAGCTCCTCCTCCGATCACGTTACCGACTCGTGAAGTTTACTTGAAACTCACGGCTTCTATCGGGGCCATGTCGGAAGATGCGATTCCACGTCTGCCCAGCGGAGAAGACCGGTTGGCCCGAGGGCACGAGAAATGGTCCGAGCTACACCTGCAAGACCCGGTGGTCATCATGCCGGGCGCTCATTTCCCGTCCCAGCGGTGGGCGTTGCAGTCCTTCGCGATGGTCATGCGTGTCCTGCAACGCAAAGGTGTGGATGTGGCAGTGATTGTCGGTCCGGGCGAACGTGACATGGGCGAACGTCTGATCGAGCTGGAAGCCGCGCCGTTGGTGATCGCGCCTCCCATGACTACGTTTATGGATATGCTCGCCGCGTCGAGTGTCGTGGTCTGCAACAATACGGGACCGTTACATCTCGCCGCTGCCTTGGGCGTACCGACTGTTTCCACTATGGGCCCGACTGTTCCCTGGCGCTGGTGGCCGGTATCCGATGAACCGGCGATTGTTTTCCGTGGCGGTTCCCAATCCGCTATCGGAGACCTGAACGCCATCGATCCCATGGAAGTCGCCACCGCCGCGCTGCACCTGTATGATGAACAGATGAAACAACCGCGGTGAGTGTCAATTAGAAATTAAGAATGAGGAATTAGGAATTGACAGGTTGCCAATTAGGAATTAGGAATTAGGGATGCGCTTTGTCCTGAACGATGATGCGCAGATCAGTATCCATCGATTCATGTGATTCGTCCACTATTTTGATCCACCCAACCGCACTTTGTTCTCTCATCGCACAAGCTGTATCGGATTGTAATCCAGAACTACGGACAAATCCAGTTCACCGAAGGTGAACCACTTGAATAGCGCGGTACGTAAGTGCCGGGGAATAGGATGTTTCACCCATGACCTGTCCCCGAAGGGGACTCACATGAATAAACCACCTATTCCCAAAATGTTGTGCGATCCCTTCGGGATCGTGGGAGGGGGACGGTGACTGTTCTCCCGGGGTTTACACCCTGTCTCTTGCTCACATCTTCGTGTTTCTGCCACCCCAGAGGGGGTGGTATATTTTAGCGTAGGGTTGACGCTGTCTGTTTAGCGTCTACCCTACGAAAAAGATCAAACCTTATCTCAACCCTGGAAGGGTTGCATAACGTATAATTTACACCCAATTGGTTTGTATAGAATATAAAATGCGTTATTTCCTGTATTTATTGAACGTACTAATATGAATCGCGTATTATGCAACCCTTCCAGGGTTGATTATTCGTTAGAATACCTGACATAGTGTACAGGCCAAACAGACGGCCTGTACACTATGCTAAAATAGGGAATCCCGCCGGGATTCTAAAAATGCTATGTCCACAACTCTTTTACTGATACAGCTTTCAGAAGATGTGGGTAAGAGACAGGGTTTACACCCCGCGCTATTCGTGTTCCACCCCATCGGGGTGGGTGGAAATCGCTTTTAAGTGGAAGACAGAAGTGGATGGGCGAGTGGCCCGACTCCCCGTTCAGGCAGGGATCACTGTAGGGTTTCAATTTTTCGGGGACAGGCTCTGCCTTAGGGATGACAGAACGGGACATTTCTGTCGAGACCCAGAATACTTTTCAACTTTCAAACGTGATAACTTTGTAACAACCGAATCACGGTTCCTGCGAAGGCTCTTCAATCCGTACAATCTTAAACTCATTCCCTTCTACCAGCACCGGCAAGGCCGTATCGGTATCCTTGAAGAGGACCGCGTATCCCGCATTGAACTGAGACCCAAGCTCACGCAACTTATCGTCTGTGATATCGTGGTAGCGTTCATCCCAGTTGTTCATGGCGGTAAAGCCGAGGCCGTCCGGTTCACCGTGGATGTCCACCAGGCGTTGATACCAGTCCAGCGCGGCGGAAGCCTGGAAGGGGAAACATTTAAAATCGACCACGATGGAGCGTTGGGCCACCAGGCGAAATCTGGCGCTTTTACTGGGGGTAATAAACAAGGCGTCAACTGGTGTATTTTCACGTGCCCACAGAGCGACATCATCCAACGGGTAGTCGCCATCCTCGATACGAATGTTGGCGATATGTTGATCAAAGGGAAGCGATGTACGGAAGGCAACAAGACTTGTAAAAATCATTGCAGCCAGCAGGGTGGGCACGACCATTCGCCAGGATTTGGCGGCCAGTGCATTGATCAGCAGGACGAGGCCGAAAAGGATAGCCAGGAAGATCGTTTCACGGATACGCACCGAGATGACCACCCATCCCGCTACGATAACCAGTCCCGCCGCGATCCGTGGTCCCCATTCACCCGGTTTCCCGTATTTCCGTCCAAGCCACCGTCCGGCATACTCGCCAAGGTGGGAAAAACTGTAGGCTATGGGTTGAATATTGTAATTGCCCAGGAACAGCAACCCGGCGCTGATGCGTTGCGGTTTGCTTTCGGCAGTGAACAGCCAGGCCGCAGCGGAACGTCCCGCGAAAATCAGCCCTAGCAGGTTCACCAGGTAAAGCAGACGATACAACTGGGCGGAAGCGATAGATTGGATCGGCAAAATCTCCACTCCGGCATACCCAACCACCAATCCCGCAAACACGACCAGCATCAGTAAAAACAGGGGAAGCAGCATCGGGTGATGATTGCCCTCACGTCTGCGCCAATCAAGAAAGGCCAGCCCAAAGCCCAGCAGGAAGAAGGGCAATAACACCCAATCTCGCATCATAAAATGCGAAGGCACATAATGATGGGAAGCACGCAAGTAGAAGGTGATATAGAAGAAAAGGTCGTTGGTCGGTTCAGAAGCAAACCTGCCCATGTACAGGCCATATAAGACCGCCATCAACAACGCCATCCCGCCAACTGGCGCGAGCACTCTTCCTGCGGAGTTGACCAACGCGCCATCTGAACGATGTACCCAGGCCAGCCACAGGCGGTTGAGGGTCATCATGGACAGAATCGCACCTCCGGACAAGAAACCCATGACTGGGTGAATCGCTACGGCTGCCATGGAAAACAGGATGGCGGGAAGCGAACGGTTACGCAAGCCTTGCCAGAGTGCCAGAAGGGCGAAAACTTCAGAATAGGTTGCCTGGTTGAACTCGTGCCAGATGGCAAATGTAGCCCAGCCCAAGCTGATGCCCTTGAGTGCCCCAAGAAAGGCCATCCCGGTCAGGATATAACGGTCATCACGGAACAGGTCACGCCCGATCAGGAACACCACGCCCATGATCAGGCTGTTTCCCAATAGGACTGCAATTAACACGACCAGGTACAACGGCAATGCCTGAGACAACCATGCAAGGGTTTGCAGGGTATAAGTGCGCACGGAAAACCCGACCGCTTCTTTGACGTAGAAGTCAACGGGATACAGGGAAGAGTCATTCAAACGCTGGATGACCGGGAGATATTCAATAAAGTTTGCCCCGGCATCGCCATACATGTAGAGCTCGCTGAAGGTGGCAAGGCAGCCGAAAATGAGGGCTGCGAATACGACCTCCAACGATTTCAACCTGAATATAAAACCGGGCATTGCTGCTCCGTCCTTTTTCCTCACCCTTTCATCTTCGCCACACAAAGCAGCGATGTTCCGAAAGGATAAGCACGTTTCCCCAGTGCATAATGCAGCCGCAATTCCAGGACTGCCAGTTGTTTCAGGATAGAATTTATCGGTGCTGCCGGGGGACGAAGGTAGTCATGTAATTTCTTTTTCGGCGTTCGTTGTACAACCAGTCGTTGCAGGGCGACCATGGGCAAAGCAAAGCTGTACAGGTAGGTCGTATGTTCCGGTTCAAATCCCGCCTGCTGCAATACAGTAAGTAGCTTGTCCCTGTTATATCTGCGTTTATGCCCCTGGTCCTCATCAAAACGTGACCACAATCCCTGCATGGCGGGAACAGTGATAAGCAGGTGGCCTCCCGGTTTCAGGTAGGTCGTAGCATGGCGAAGCGCAGCAAGATCATCATCAAGGTGCTCGATGACATCAAACAGCCCCACCACATCAAAGTTGTCCCGGAACGCCAACTGGTCAATCGTCGCACTGACCAGGGGGCTGTCGGTATAGGTTGCGCCCAGTTTCAGGCCATAGGCATACATATCCGAGCCGACAGCATCCACACCCAGTTTTTCAATGGCATGCGTGACAAACCCAGTGCCGCAACCCATTTCCAGGAACGTAGGATGAGGATTGTACCGCATGATATCTATCATACAGGCACGCAACCACAGGTTGCGCGACGTATGCCAGAAGTGTTTATCCTGGACTCCTACCAAGGCGTCGGTCATCTCCTCAGGATAGTCGTCCTCATTGCGAATATCGCTGTACATGATGACACCATCTTCAACCGCAAGCGTATGCCCGCAGGATGAACAGGTGAGAGTGTTCCAGTCGATTGATCCGTCATGGCAGGCGTTACACGTCAGTTCCGGGGTTGCCATCGTTGCCTTTCCTGTAAACTATTTCCGAACAGATTATCCACGAGTTTATTATCGACGAAAAACAGGGACTGGCCCTTAGTGGTCTGTACCGTTTTTCGTTCCGTGAGCAGTATGAGTAGACAAGGTCATTTCACGTGAGGGAAGCGGGTTGTCATTTCCCTCTTTCAGGCTGATGTTTCGTGCTGCAGAAAGCCAGTACAGGGGTCGGTTCTGGCCTTGTTCGTAGATTCGTCCAACATAGGTGCCGATAATCGCCAGCGAAAACAGGTTCAGTGACGAGAAGAACGTTAGCAGGATAATAACCGATGTCCACCCGGGAACCGTCATGTGCAGGACGAAATGGGCATAGAGCGATATGGCAAGATACACCAGGCTGAATAACCACAGTCCGATCGACAACCAGATCAGGGATTTCAAGGGAACGGTGGAGAAACTGACCACAGCGTCAAGTGCGAACTTCACCATCTTTCGCAAGGGGTACTTGGTTTCTCCGGCGAAGCGAGCGTCACGGGCATAATCCAGTGTAGTCTGACAGAACCCCAGGTAGGCAAACATGCCGCGCAGGAAACGGTGCGGTTCACGGAATGCCCGGACTGCATTCAGCACTTCACGGGTAAACGCTCGAAAATCGCCGACATCTTCATATATGGGCGTGTTCGACATCTTCTTGATGAAGACGTAAAACATCTTGGCGGTGATCAGTTTGAACCCGGTTTCACCCGCGCGTTTTTTACGTCTGGCGTGAACCAGGTCGTACCCTTCCCGGATTTTCTCGATAAACTGGTCAACCAGCTCGGGAGGATCCTGCAGGTCGGCATCAATCGTAATAACCATGTCACCGCTGGCGTAATCCAGGCCGGCGGACAAGGCGATCTGGTGTCCACGGTTTGCGGCAAGGTGAAGGGCTTTTACACGGGTGTCCTCTGCGGCCAGGGCATCGAGGAGCTGTGGTGTCTTGTCACGGCTGCCGTCATTGATAAATACCCATTCGAACTCATACTCGGTCATCCGGTCAGCGATAGCAACCAACCTGCGGTGCATTTCGCCAATCGTTTCCTCTTCGTTGTAACAGGGTATTACATAGGATATTTTCTGAATCTGCATGACACACCTGTTGTATCCTTGCCTGAATCCTGAAAGATACGCAATCCTGCACGTGGGGCAACAGGCAGAAGGTCGTATTGAGACAGGTTGTCAATAAGGCAACGTGCTACAGGAAGTAGCCATTCTTATGGCCCGCGTCCCTGCGCAGCAGATTGTGTAAGGATGAGAGAATGGCGGCGAAAAATGGGATTGCTACTTTTTCATCCAAACCTTCCGGGCTATATCAGAATCGGCTACACTTTCATCCCCACGCAGGTGGGGATCCAGGCAAGTATCGACAATACAAAAAGTTGCGCGCACAAACAGCTCTCAATGCACAGCGTCTCTTGAGAATTCTTAACTTCTTGTAATATCGCAATATGACTGGATCCCAGCCTTTGTTCACGGCATTGCTTCGCACACCGCATGCTACGCTTCGCTTCGGTTCGCCGGGATGAGAGCATCAGTGATTCTGAGACAGTATGCTTTACTGAGATGAGAGCTCGGTGATTCCGATAGAGCCAGCAAACACTGGGACGAGAGTGTCGCCTGTTTTGATATAGAATAACAGTCAGGGATCATCAATTGAATCTCATCCAACAGAGTTCTTCCGATCACTTGTCATACAATTCCAGCTCGCTCAATTCGCACATCATATGCCCGACAAATTCCTGCAGTTCCTGTATAATCTGGGTATTGGAAGAAGGAATAATCACGGCATGATCGCAAAGAGGTTTCATCTTCCCGCCACCACAACCGAGGATGCCCAGTACCTTTGTGCCCTTCTTTTTCGCCATTTGAGCTGCAAGGACGAGGTTGCCGGAGTTGCCGGACGTGGTTATCGCAATCAGCAGGTCGCCTTCGCGTCCCAATCCTTCCACTTGGCGTGCGAATACGTTTTCATAGCCGATATCGTTGGCGCCTGCGGTAAGAATGGAGGTATCCGTGGACAGGGCGATGGCGGGCATGGAGGGACGGTCAAGGTGATGCGTCAAACGGATGACCCATTCCGCGGCCCAGTGCTGGGCGTCGGCCGCGCTGCCTCCATTACCGGCCAGCAGGATTTTGCCGCCATTACGGAAGGTTTCCGCCACCAGCTCCACAGCCTGCTCTACATCGGGCAGGATGTCGTGCATCCGTTGCGCCGTTGCAATATGTTCTTCCAAACGAGTTGTAATGGCTGCCGTCAGATCCATGACCGGTCTCCCTTATCAGGTTGTGTTCGGTTTCGCAGCAAAAATGCTGTAGATTCACTCGAACATGCAAGCGACAGGACAATTTCCATGAGATGGACCGAGATAAGTTTGACTCTGGGACGCTGGGGCGGAGCCCCGGTAGTGGTTGAGGGGCAAAAACGGGTGGTGCGAACCCTGGCGCGTTGGGCCAAGGTTCACAAAAGCGACGTACGAGTTGAGTGCTACGTGGACCATCCTGACGACCTGATAATCCTGCAAGCGATACAGGAAGTGGCGGCTGGGGGACAGGTTAAACAGTTGGTTCGATTGGAACCCCGTAGCGACCGTTTCCAGAGATGTGCGGAATTGGGAGTGCGGGAAGTCGTGTTCGAGATTCCTGCGAGCCGGACATACGCGCAACAGCGATTTGCCTCACATGGCATTGACCGTACTCCCGAATTCGCCGCACGTCAGGCGGATACGGCTGCGTTACACGGGCTCGATATGGAGATCGCTCTCACCGATATCTGCCGTGCGGAGCCTGGTGATGTGGCGGCGATAGTGGATCGTGTGCTGCATGTGCTGGAAGTTCGCAACCGTACTCCACGCTGGCGGCTGGTGGATTCCACCGGGCTTGGCGATCCGTTGTCGGGTGGACGTTTGCCACATTCACTCGCAGCATGGATTCGCTGGTTCGAGAAAGAATTCGGGATCGCGGCGGATCGAATCTCGGTGCAGGGATCGGACCTGTTGGGCATGGCGCTCCCCAATACGCTTTCCGGGGTACGTGCCCACGCTGAGCCGGTTTGCAGCCTGTTCGGGTTGGGGCAGGGGACCGGGTGGGCTCCGACCGAACTGGCGCTGATGCATATGGTCGACAAGCCACTGGACTTGCGGCAACTGATCAAGCTGAAAGAGGCGCTGATAACCCCGGGGAAGCGTCGTGATGAATACCGTCCCGGACTCGGCGCGCGTGCCTGGGAGCTTCCCGCCGAGACCTCCCCGGATGACATGGATATGAAGGAACACCTGCTGCCCTTCCATCCCGGGAAAGTGAGTGGCTATCCGATTGAACCGCTCTTGACTTCGCTTTCCGGGAAGGCTGGATTGCTGCACCTGATCCACCGGAACAACGCGGATGTGCATATCGACACAGAAGATCCGGATGTGGAAGTGCTCTACGAAAAGTTAAACGAACAGTTTCGTGCGGGACGAGCGGTGCCAGTCAGTTGGGCGGAAATTCGGGAGTATGTGCAGAAAAAAGGCATTGCAGAAAAGTACAGGGATGAAGCTTAACCCCCACAGAATATTGCCTCACAGGATGATAGGATAAAAGGATATCAAGGATGAACTGATTTATTTACAGGATTGACAAGATAATTACAGATGTACAGGATGTGAATCAAGGAAAATGACGGATGTGATTACGATTTTCATTTAATTAACTTTGCAACTTTGCAACTTGATAACTGGACGCGAGGTATGGCCCGATTTGCCTGTGATGATCTGCCACGCCAAACAAAGAATGCTATGAATGAAATCTTGCACGTTACGCTACTCTCGAAAGCAAGTCGGGATTTTACCTAACAGGATAATAGGATAGAAGGATATCAAAGATGAATTTTTTATGGCTGCTCACAAGAATTTGTGCATATTATCGACGAGCACGTTTCGTCAGGTCTTGACGTGATGCCTTTTTCTTGTTCTTCTCCGCAATTTCAGACACCTGTCCGACTTCACAGCTGCTATTTCGCATGATAGATCGTCTCAGGCATCACATTGTGACCTGACGACAGCGAGAGAGCTGATACCGGTGGCAGGTCACAACGCGACAATAACAGGACGAGAGGTGGTTTAAGTATCATCGTGTATTCGGGAAAACATCGCGAAAGCCGAAAACGGAAAGTCGCGTCAAGACCTGCCACAACTTTGCCCGGATGCACAAATTCTTGTGAGGAACCATTTTTATTAGAAATACAGGATGATAAGGATATCAAGGATGAAAAGGCTTTCAATGCTAAAAGATCTGGACTGATTTCTGGAAAGTGTCCTAGCATGTCATCCCCAGCGCAGCAAGGTGTCTCAGAATCACTGATGCTCTCATCCCAGCGAAGGCTGGGATCCAGTCAGGTTGCGATATTACAAGAGGTTAAGTGTTGTCAAGATACACGGTACATTGAGAGCCGTTCAAGTGTCCAAGTTGTTATTTTGTCGATATTTGCCTGGATCCTAGCCTTCGCTGGGATGAGAGTGTTTTCTATTCTGATACAGTCTGGCAGGCGGGGATCTACTCCGTAGGCCGTTCAAACTAAAGAGCATAAACGGGCTCTCTTTCCGAAACATAGCTGTAGGTTCCAGCGAAGAAATGCCGTACACTTGTCGCTGAACTTCCGTGTCAAGTAAACGCGGAACAAGTTCCATCGACCCCATAGTAATTTTGTGTTGAGTTGTTCACCCGCTCTACGGCAGCAGCCGTCCTCGAGCACCTGGTTCACATCCTCAACTGAAAGCATTGCCTGATCCACGACATGTGGCATGTGAAGCACGTTATGGGAAGCATGGAATAACAGGTATCGGTAAGAAGATACCTTCATCAGCGCTGATAGCGCTGTCCCATAACTGGAGAAGTACCATGTCGGACGGATCGACTTCCGTTCAGTCCGGGTTTAGCCACCTGGGACTGAGACCGGAATTGCTGCGTGCAATCGAAAAGTTGGGTTATGAAACCCCTACCAGCATTCAGGCTCAAACCATACTGCCCATGCTTGCCGGGCAGGATATCTTCGGGCAGGCCCAGACCGGAACCGGGAAAACCGCTGCCTTTGCGTTGCCGTTGTTGAATTACCTTGACGTCAGCAAGCGGACCCCGCAAGTTTTTGTCCTTACTCCAACTCGTGAACTGGCGATTCAATTGGCGGAAGCCTTTGAACAATTCGCTGAATTCATGAAAGGCGTACGTGTGCTGCCGGTTTATGGCGGCGCGGATATTCGTACTCAGACACGTGAGCTGAAAAAGGGTGTACAGATTGTCGTCGGTACACCTGGCCGTATCATGGATCATATGCGTCGGCACACCCTGAACCTGGATGATCTTACCAGCATCGTTCTGGATGAAGCTGATGAAATGTTGAACATGGGCTTCCAGGAAGATGTGGAATGGATCCTGGAACGTACCCCGGCGGAACGGCATACCACCCTGTTTTCCGCGACCATTTCCCCGGCAATTCGTGCCATTGCAACCAAGTTCATGAATGATCCGCAGGAAATCACGGTCAAGACTGAAACCACAACCGCCGCGACCATTCACCAGCGTTTCTGGATGATCAACGGTATCCATAAAATGGACGCCTTGACCCGAATCCTGGAATCGGAACCGTATGACGGTGTGATCGTATTTGCACGGACCCGTGCGGCTACAGTCGAAATTGCGGAGGAGTTGGCCAATCGTGGGTTCAACGCCGCACCCCTGAACGGGGACATCCCGCAGCACTTGCGTGAACGCACCATCGAGAGCCTGAAAGCCGGACGTATTCATATTCTCGTGGCGACCGATGTCGCAGCGCGTGGGCTGGATGTAGACCGTATCAGCCATGTCATCAACTATGATGTTCCTCACGATGCGGAAGCCTATATCCATCGTGTCGGAAGAACTGGTCGCGCGGGACGTAACGGCGAGGCGATTCTCTTTATTTCACGGCGCGAACGTAATATGATCCATGTGATCGAACGTGCGACACGCCAGGAAATTGAGCCTTATATCATGCCGGGACCGGCAGAGATCAATCGCCGACGGATTGCCGATTTCAAGGAGAAGGTTGTCGCGGCTGCAGAAGCGGCTGACCTCGGCGATTTTGCCAAGATCGCGTATGAATTGCAGCACGAGACCTACCTGGACCCGATGCAGATTGCGGCAGCAGCGATTCGTGTTTTCCATGATATACAACCCTTGTTGAAGCCGGAAAGCAAACCTGTTCGCGAATCCAGAGCCAAACGCGAGCGTGACGAGTTCGACTCCGACCGGCCTTACAACAAGGAAAAACGGGACCGGAATGAATCCGGACGCTCCCGTTCCAAGGGCAAGCAGGATCGCAGCTATGATTTCCCGATGCAGTCTTACCGTGTAGAAGTTGGCAGCTCGCATGGGGTGAAAGCCGGGAACATCCTGGGCGCTATCGCAAACGAGTCCGGGTTGGATGGGCAGTATATCGGCAAGATCGCAATCCGTGATGACTTCAGCCTGGTAGATCTCCCGGAAGGCATGCCGCCGGAAATCCTGCACGACCTGAAACGGGTCATGGTTGCCGGACGGCCGTTGCTGATCACCGAGGAAAACAGACGCGGTAACAAGGACCGCGGCAAACCAAAACGTGATGCCGGCAAACGCAAGGATAAAGCTGCCGGAAGCCAACGCGGACGTAAATTCAAAGCTGCCTGATGGGACTCGCAGGATCTGACTCACAGGATAATAGGATAGAAGGATATCAAGGATAAGGAATTATTGAATTTACAGGATGAAAAGGATGGTAAGGATGTAAAGGATAACGACATTTTTATATTTGTAAATATGGTTTCTCACAAGAATTTGTGCATCCGGGCAAAGTTGTGGCAGGTCTTGACGCGACATTCCGTTTTCGGCTTTCGCGATGTTTTCCCGAATACAAGATGATACTGAAACCACCTCTCGTACTGTACTTGTCGCGTTGTGACCTGCCACCTGTATCAGCACTCTCGCTGTCGTCAGGTCACAACGTGATGCCTGATGACGATCTATCATGCGAAATAGCAGGTGTGAAGTCGGACAGATGTCTGAAATTACTGAGAAAAACAAGAAAAAGGCATCACGTCAAGACCTGACGAAACGTGCTCGTCGATAATATGCACAAATTCTTGTGAGCAACCGTAAATACAAAGGGACTGGCCTTCGGAGGTCAGTCCCTTTGTTTCTCTTTACGATAACTCTATTTATGACCACTATTTTACTTTCTTCAATTTTTACCTTCTTTTCTTTTTCTTTCTTTGCGTCTTGTAGCCTGCTCCCGAATGCTGTAGTCGGGGGGCTTTGCGTGAAACAAGTTTTTTGTTTTTCCGGTGAAATGGCGTATATGTAGGATAGTAGAGAAAGCCTGGTCAATCATACACCGGTTGGCGCACCAGTTACTTTCTTTACCTTTTTTACCTTCTTTGCTTTTTTTACTTCTTAGCGCCTTTGCGTCTTTGCGTGAAACAAGTAGTTATGTTTTTTAGGCAAAGCACTTCATTAAGGCTCCAGTTCAGGAAATAAAACACGGTAAGCCGTAACCAGTTTCTCTTGCAGCGCATCGAAGTCGTACAGCTTGATCATGTCATAGCCACCTTTCTGCACTGCGTTCCAGTGGTCACGATCGCGCAGCAGTCCCGCGACCGCATCCGCGAAACCTTTGCCTGAGTCTTGCACGTGATAATGAACCCCTTCATCGCCGGGTAGGCCGAAGGCGCCCGCTTTGGTGGTGACCAGGGGACGTCCAGCCGCCCAGGCTTCCAGCATACGGAAGCGTGTGCCACTGCTCGCCAGTACCGGGATCGCCACCACCGATGCCTTTGCGAACTCGACAATCATATCCGGCGGGTTGGGAACCGGTTGGACATGATCAATCGCCGCCAATCGTGCTTCCATTTCGTCGTCCATACGTCCCGCGACACGCAACATCGCCTCGGGCACCAGTTCCGTCAAACGTGGCAGCACATCCTCGATGAACCAGTCCAGCCCCTGTATATTCGGGCGCCAGGTCAGTGTCCCGGTGATCAGGATGGTATTCGGATCAGGTTCTGCGTCCTGGGAAGGTTTATACAATCGAGTATCGATGGCGTTATCTGCGACAAAGATCCGGTCTTTCCGGGCAGGCACAAGGTCTTCCAGGTCTTCCAGATCCATCTCACTGACAGCGAGGGTTAATGCAGAGCGTTTGATCAATCCACGCTCGAAGCGTCGCACCAGCTTCGCATCACGCTTGACCAGCTTATTCAGCGGGAATTTCTCTTTCTCCGCCCGTCGTGCCAATAAACCCGCTTCATAATTGTGGGAATCGTATACCACAGGAGTGGTGTTGTCGTGTGGCAAAAGGGTTGCTGCGCCAAGTTCGGACACATGGACCGCGTCATATACGCCGGTTGCAAGATGTTCCGCGATGGTCCTGTACACTCGTTTCGGGTAAACATCCGCCAGGAAATAGGGAACGCGACGATAGATATAGTTCGTCTTCCGCAACGCTGATTTCATCTTGGGGGAATAGTCAGGGATAATCGTCATTGCTTGGACTGGAGGCTGTTCGTCGCCACGATTCCCGGCGCAGACCACATCCACATCGAACAGCTTGCCCAGGGTTTCGATCATGCTGTAATTACGCATCAACGCGCCACCGTGCGGTGGGTACGGCCACTTCCGGCAGATGTAGAGAATGCGTCGTTTTGTTGTATCAGTCATCGTAAGCTTCTTTCGTCTTGGTCCAGACTTACATCATCAGGGCGTCCATAACCGCGCCCAGTCCGCCCAGTCAAACACGAATGGCGGGATCAGCAGCATCATGCCCACACCCAGCAGGATAAGTTGCAAAGGTAACATCCAGCGTGCCCACTTTGTCCAGGATATCCCCGCCAACGCCAATATACCAACAAGAATCCCCGAGGTGGGAATGATCAGGTTGGAGAATCCATCTCCGAACTGATAAGCCAATACAGCAGTCTGACGCGACACGCCGACAAGATCCGCAAGGGGAGCCATGATTGGCATGGTCAACGCAGCCTGTCCGCTGCCGGAGGGTACGAAAAAGTTGATGGCAGTCTGGGTGAAGAACATGATCCACGCCGCCGCCACCGCAGGCAGGCCATCGATCAGCGATGCGAAAAAGTTCAGCAACGTATCAATGATATGGCCATCACGCGCGATTACAAGAATCCCACGCGCCAATCCGATCAACAGCGCCGTATCCAGCAAGTCCTTCGCGCCACGGGAGAAATTGTCCACGATTTGCGAAGCTTTCAAGCCGCCAACAACACCGATTATTATCCCCGATGCGAGGAATAGCGCGGCGATTTCCTTGATGTACCAGCCGTATTGTAACACGCCGAAGACCAGCAAACCCATCGCCAGCCCGAAGCCGACAAGGACCAGCTTGTGACGATTGCTGATGCCGGAGAAGGATTCCAGTTCACTCATGTCGAGATTGCTGCGTTTCGCCTGGTCAGTCTCGTAGCAGGGGCTGAGCCGGGGATTTTTTTTCACCCGTGCGGCATAACGCATGATGAATATCGTCGCGACAGAAGTTGTAATAATCCAGACCAGGACACGATAGCCCAGCCCGGAAAGCGGTGGTAATCCTGAAATCCCCTGCGCGATGCCGAGGGTAAACGGATTAATAAACGCTCCGGCGAATCCGGCGCCTGCACCGACAAAGGGAATCGCGATCCCAACGATGCTGTCATAGCCCAACGCCAACGCCAGCGGGATGAAGATCAGCACAAACGGGATCGTCTCCTCCGCCATGCCATACACCGACCCGCCCAGCGAAAAGATCACCATGAAGATCGGGATCAGCAACAGGCGAACGGTGCGGGAGCGTTCATGGGCGCGCGCCACAGCGAGAATCCCGGCGTCAATCGCTTTTGTGCCCTGCAGGACATAAAAAGCGCCCCCGACAATCAGCACAAAGACAATGATATCCGCCGCCTCGACAAAGCCCTCAAACGGCGCGCCGAGAATCGCCCCGATGCCTTGCGGGTTGCGGTCCTTAAACTCGAAAGTGTTGGGAATGACACGCTGCTTGCCGTCCACTTCCTGCTTTTCGAATTCACCGCCCGGCACAATCCAGGTCAACGCCGCCATGACAATAATCAGTGCGCCAATAACCAGGTATGTGTTCGGTGCTTTAATGCCCGTGGATTGCATGAGATGCCCCGTCTGGTGAACGATTGAGCCAATATACGGGTCTGAAGATAAGCATCAAACCTGAGGAAGAATTGCCAGCACTGAATAGATGATATCTCACGCAAAGACGCAAAGGCGCAAAGAAAGAAAAAACGGAAAGAAGGTAAACAAAGTTCTGAAATAGTTGGCATTGTTTGAATATTGAAAATTATGTCCCGGTCATGATTTTATCATTAAAATTATCAATATTTTATCCATACAATCCTTTCCATCCTGTAAATTCAGTCAATCTTATCCTGATCATCCTTATCTATCATTTAAATCTTGTAAATAAATCAGTTCATCCTTGCTATCCTTCTATCCTTCTATCCTAATATCCTGTGAGTCAAGACAAATCAGCGGATGATTTCCATCAGTACCGCGAAGCCGAGCGCCAGCAGCGACCCCGCAACCACTCGCAGCAGCCGTTTCCTGATAACCAGCACTACCACCGCGCACAACAGGAACAGGAACGCATATACATATCCCCAGATATGCTGATGCACATAAAACAACCACATTCCGGTCAGAGTGGAAAGGATGTACAACCCGCGCAACAACCAGCCGTTTCCAATGGATCTCAACCGTTCTTTCAGGGCAAACAACAGGTGCGCCAGCAGGTACATGACCGGGAGTGACGGTCCTGCGCCCAATAGCAGCAGGAAACTGCTCCAACGGCTGTACACACCACCTTCCGCCAACCAGGCCGCGAGACTGCGCCCGGCCAGAAGCAGCGCAAACCATTCCAGTAACAAACCCGGCGTGTG
The DNA here is from genome assembly GCA_963669175.1 of bacterium. Lineage (GTDB taxonomy): Bacteria > Electryoneota > Electryoneia > Electryoneales > Electryoneaceae. The sequence continues at coordinate 552,179 of OY769902.1, read as the reverse complement.
CAAGGTGACCGGAAGATTGATCGGCGTGGACAATAATTCCCGGGTAATCCATACGCCCATGATCAGCCAGAAGAAAAACAACCCAACGGTGAGTGTCCAGACTCGTACACGGTTTAGTTCCGGCTGCTGGCGGCTCCATTGAAAAAAGGCGATTCCGGTTCCCAACACCAGCACCAGGATCGGCACCCCGACATGAAGCTCGCCAAGCGTGACCAGTTCATTCCCGGCCGCGGCATAAGCCCCAATCAGGGCTGCGCCGAGCAAAGCAGCGACATCGGAACGAAACAGCACACGTCCGGCCAGGAGCGTCAACCAGATCTTCAGTATCGCGACAAACAACAAGCCCAACGCCAGGTTGATGCTATAGGAAAATGCGGATACGATATCGAGAGAGCGTGTCAACGCCAACGCGCCAAACCCGACAGCCAGCAACGTCATCTCCACCAGGGAAAGCAGAAACGCCCGCCAGCGGTGCAGGGGATTCGGGTCAGGTGTGGGCGTGGACATGAAGGGGCTCGTTGTTGTCGAATGGTCAGGTGCAAGATACAACCTGATACTCGTCAACGCAGCAGGGATTCACAGGATTTACAGGATAGGAAAAGATGAACAGGATGAAGAAAACGAATAGTCTCACAGGATGATAGGATAGAAGGATGTCAAAGGTGAGATTTCTTATTGAATTTACAGGATGGTAAAGATATCAATGATAAAAGACTGTTTTTTATGATAAAGGCGCGTGGCCCGGCGTGCTTGCACCCGGGTATCTGTCTTCTTTACTTTTTTCACCTTTTTCACTGCCTGCTTTATCACTTCAAATAAATGAATACTCCAACGGAACATGCGTGGCCGTATCCATGCTGCCCAATCCGGCTTGTTCCGCGTAACGAAGCCAGCCGAGCGAGGCCGGTTCGAGGCCGAAGAGCTTAACGCCCCATGCATCCACGATCACCGGATCGGTTCCGGCGATGACCGTCTTCCACTCTTCCACATCCGCGATATCTCCACCAGAGGGGCCGTTTGATCGCAGGATTCGTGTCGCATCCAACACGGTCAATTGAGGCACCAGCACACGGTTCAAATCAACGATCTTCTTGTCAAACGAAGTGTGGATCTTGCCACGGTTCTTGCCGATCAGGCCCATAGTATTTTTCAGGCCGAGCGACAGGCGTGACAGGGAATGATGTTTCAGCACCGGCAGGTTGATGTACACATCCGCTTCGAGAGCGTCACGATAGAAATCCCATTCGGTAAGCGCCAGGCCGTTCTCGATTTTTACTGGTTCGAACAGGGAATCGCGGATAAAACGCACACTCGCGCCTGCGTCATCCATGGCCTTCTCCACCCCGGAATTAGTGTAGCAGCGTCGCGCTTCCTGGCAGGTACGGTCAAAAGCCAGCACTTTCTTCGCCCCGGCTTCGAGGCAGAGCTTCACCATCTCGGCGGCGACTTCCGGGTTCGTATTGGCGGCGTATTCCGGGGTGCGATCCCAGCTCATGTTCGGCTTCAGGACAACTGTCTGGCCCGGCTTGACAAAACGTCCGATGCCGCCCATCAGCTCCAGCGCCTTGCGTACCAGCTCCTTCGGACCGCCATTCTTGACCAGCACCAGGTCCGCACGGTTCTCCTGGGCAAAAGTCTTCACTACGGGAAAACCCAACACGAATCCGCCTACACCCGCCGCTCCGGTCGTACGGATAAAGTCACGCCGCTGCATAGTCTACTCCTGGTTACCTGGCCGAAAGAATCAAAATACAGTGCCGGGTATACAATTGCCAGCATGGAGAATCGTGTTATGCAGAATCCTTGAGCGGATGAGGCGGGTGACTGATGAAAAAAAATGTGTCACATTGTCTGGTACCGACAGCGCGAAAAGGGTACAGCTTCCTTTTCCGCAAGCATAGCACAAGTGTCCGGGTGTGCTGATAGGAAAAGGATTCCGTCCCCTTTTCGTGTGGACAACAATAGATGGATTAACCTCTTGAATAAATTAAAATAAACCCCGCCGGACAAGCCGGACGGGGCCAAGTAAAAACATGCAGCAAATGGGGACTGTTTCTTTTCGTCGCGCAGAGGTGTGTTATTGAGAGATGCATGTGATCGAAAAGGTGACTGTACCCATTTGCCAGTGAGCTCGCTGCATCCACTCGCCCGTATGGCCCGACTTGCCGCTCGTTAAGATTGATATTCCTTCAGTGATGGCTACGTTAGCGGATATTGAACCTGTGATGCGCTGGAGGAGCAGGTCGGGTGATGAATACACTCCCAAGCTTGACTACTGCGAAAAGATGCGCGAACAATCAGGGTTCATCACTGCGAAAAGGGTACAGCTTCCTTTTCCGCAAGCATAGCAAAAGTGTCCGGGTGTGCTCATAGGAAAAGGATTCCGTCCCCTTTTCGTGTGGACAACAATAGATGGATTAACCTCTTGAATAAATTAAAATAAACCCCGCCGGACAAGCCGGACGGGGCCAAGTAAAAACATGCAGCAAATGGGGACTGTTTCCTTTTCGTGGCGCAGAGGTGTGTTATTGAGAGATGCATGTGATCGAAAAGGTGACTGTACCCATTTGCAGGAGAAGTAGCTTTACACTCTATCCAATATTCTGTGCTGACACTTCACCATCCTTATTCTCCTTCCATCTTGGTGATCAGGTCGGTTAAAACCTCCGGCACACGGCAGACCTTGGCGGTTTTCATGTCCACCACCGCATGGATGGTGTACCCTTCCACCAGCACACGTTCTTCGCCAGGGCGCCGGATTTCATAATCAAAACGAATGCGCGTGGGCGTGGGCAGTGTAACAGTAGCTTTCACCTCGATGATATCATCGTAGAACACACGTCCCTTGTAGCGTGCATGCGCTTCCGCCACAGGCACCCCCCAACCCATTTCCTCCAGTTGGCTGTAGGCCATACCGAGGGCGCGCATCCACTCGTTGCGTCCGATCTCGAAATAGATCAGGTAATTGGCGTAATAAACATGCTCCATCTGGTCGGTATCGGCGTAGGGAACCCGGATTCTTGTCAAGACTGCGCCATCTTCTATGCGTGACTCGCCTAATGCTGAGGCCATGAATCGTTCTCCTTTTGTTGGGCAGAACATAGCAGGGAAAAACGGGGAAGTAAAGTGGCTCGCAAAGTGAAAAAAGTGGGCAGTGGAAAAGGTGAAAAAGGTGAAAAAAGCAAAGAAGGTAAAAAACGTAAAGAAGGTGGAAGGTAGCCTGACCATGCCTGGTGGGGGATTAGCAAGCTTATTGTCCTTTCCATTCTGTACAATCAACAGAACCCCGGGTGCAAGCACACCGGGCCACACAACCTTGAATAAGTTTGGAAGTTGCAAGGTTATTATAAAATAGTAGTTAGAACAGCTTATCCTTAAAATCCTTGCTATCCTGATCATCCTGTACATTCAACAAAACTCATCCTTGACATCCTTGTAGCCTATTATCCTGTGGGACAAATAACGAGAACCGCCCTTCTGTGACGAACAGAAGGGCGATTATCAGGAGGGGGACTATGCCAGTGTCCCTAAAACTATTTCAATAACAATTCTTAAAAGCATGTCTCACGCAAAGACGCTAAGACGCAAATATGTATAAACGGTAAAGAACGTGTTGCTTTAGTCAGCATTGTTTGATAACAGAAAATGTGTCGTTATCATGCCCCTTGTCATAAAAAGCGTTTTTATCCTTTATATCCTTACCATCCTTCATATCCTGTACATTCAACTAACCTCATCCTTACCATTCTTGTCCTATCATCCTGTAAGTCCATGAACAATCAATCCTGTCAATCCTTCACCATCCTGTACATCTTGTGAATCCAGATTACTCCAGCGGGTTCATCTGGTACATCTCGACTTCGTCTTCCGGGTAGCCCAGTTCGGCCCAGTCGAGCACACCATCCGGGCTGTGGCATTGGTCGCAGCTCAGGGCGCCATCTCTACGGATAGCGTGGCTGATTTCCATGGACGCATCCTGCGGGATATACCGCGCTTCCATGTGCTGGCCCTGCTGCAACTCGGCGAAGTGGCTGTCGTGCCAGCCGTCCGCATCCATGAAGGACATGAACGTATCCATCAGGTAGGTCTTGAACATGAAGCCGTACATCATTCCCATCATGCTCTTGTGCAGCTCTTTCTTGCCCGCTTCCTTCGGATCACCGGTGGTGTAATAAGTCGGCAGGTTGTAGGGGACATACATACCGCCGAACGGGGTGATGTTCTCCAGGTCGATATGCTGCCGCCCGTTAAAGCGTTTCATCGCGTACAATTTTGACGGCTTCTGCTTGGCAATGGGACGCATCACCTTTTCATACCAGCCTTCATAATCGAAGTCGGCAAATTCCGGCCATACATGTTCCGGCTTATAAAAACGGTACAGGTTTTCCCCGTTGGGGTTGTCCCCGATGGCGTTACCCAGGAAAGAGCCGTCACCGTTCCACCAGCGATACATGATGCCGCCATCATGGCCGTCCACCAGTTTCTCATGGTCGGTGTACACGTAAATACCCGGGTGCTCTTCGAATTCCGGTGTGGCGAAATCACGGATGGTCGCGTTATCCGGTTGCAGGTTCGGAATATGGCAGGTCTGGCAGGCGATCTTTTCCGTGTGCATGTTGTAGAAATCCGCCAGATCCTCATTGGCGGAATGTGGCTCGCTGCCGTGGCACTTTTCACAGCTTACTTCAACGCCGACCAGGTCATTGGCGAGCTGAGTCGTGGTGTGGGTACCCTTGGCGATATAATGGCCTTCGGTGGTATGGCATTCGATGCACTCCATGCCCGCTGCGGCGTGGACGTCCCATGCAGGGGAGAACGGTGTGCCACGTTTGCTGCCCGGATGGGCGATGCGGGGACGTTCATGGCCCTTGTTCAGCATCGACTGGAAATATTCATGGCCGGTGCTGTCCACGTAGATATCACCACCGAAATTGTGCTGGTGGCAACGCAGGCAGTTCTCCGAGGTCGGAGAATCGATGGACATCATGGCCAGCATGCTGCGGTCCTGATCCCAGCGCGCACGGCCATTATCATCAACCACGACCTGCTTTTGATTCATGTCATAATCAATCGCGTGGCAGATCAGGCAGTCAATCGCTTCCCATTCCTTTTGCTGGGTATGGTAGGCGGGCATGATCTCGCCCAGCGGCGCCTGGTACTGGCCGCCCATGTGGCACTGACCGCAGCCTTCAGACAACACGGTGCCGTCTTCCAGCTCCACCAGTTCCGCCCATGCTGTAAACGCGAAGGAACCCGGTTTGGGGCAGGGACGGTCGATCTTGCCCATGGGGAAATTGTCTGCATTTTCACCGTTGAAACCATAAATATCGGGATGGCCCATGCTGTAGAAACGGTAATGGACCGATGTGGTGACGTTTTCAATCAGGTCGACCGTTTTCACTGCGCCGGTACGGGCGTCCTCGATCTGAATCTCGGCGTGGCACTGTAAGCAGGTCTGCGGGCCTTCGTAGGCACGGATTCCGGCCTTTCGGAAACGGTCGATATGGTCATACCCGCCGGGATCGGCTGCCAGGAGCTGGGAGGCGATCTTCTCGAATTCGGCGTCAGTAACCGGCTCGGCCTTGAATTCGATTTTACCCGGACGACTGTCGGCGGGCATCATGCTGTTAATAATCCCGGACCAGTTGGCGGCAATCAGAATCGCGGCCAGGATGATCACGGCGAGTATCGCCAGGATCTTGGTGGTGGTGTCCATCATATCCTCACATGCATGTGAAAAAAGTGTACAAGATGGGAAAAGTGCCCCACGCCTTTCCCTGGAACACCTTTTGGATGAAGTTGTCCACAAAACGATGCGACAGGATAGAGGCGTTAGGGGAGTTGAACATTCTATATGCAGCAAAAGGGGACTGTTTCCTTTTCGTCGCGTAAAAGTGTGCTATTGAGTGATGAAAATAGTCGAAAAGGTGACTGTCCCCTTTTGCCTGTGTCTTCTGCTCAGTCCCGATGCGCTCAAAGTGAAGCGATAAAATTTGTATGTATGGGAGTATTCTGGCTGCATCAGATGTTGAAAATCAACCACTTGCGAATCGGGCCACCCGAATGGGAGTGGAATAACGCTCTTGACGAAATAATCCTGCACGTTTCTACCAGTTCTACACAGAAGTGCATGGCCCGACTGCTTGCTGTCGGGATACCAATAAAACAAGTGGACTAACCTCTTGAAATAAATTAATATAGACCCCGCCGGACAAGCCGGGCGAGGCCAATAAAGTGCAAATCTCTTATGTGCGCTTCTACTTCTCCCTCACCAACCTGAATCCGAGGTTATGATACCGGTTGGAGGGATCTTTCCCGAACCGTCGTGCGGAACGGATATTATAATCGTTGTGGTTCCAGCCACCGCCACGGGTTACACGGTAGATACCGTTGCCTGGCAGCCAGGGTTTTCCATCTACGGGCGCGCCTTCATAGGATTCGCTGAACAGGTCTTCGCACCACTCTTCCACGTTCCCGTGCATGTCATACAATCCCCACGCATTCGGCTCGAGTTCGCCAACCGGGTGCGTAGACTGCTGCGAGTTGGTATTGTACCAGCCCACCTTGGCCACATCCTCCGTGGTGTTGCCGCTGGCGAACTTGGTGGCGCTTCCGGCACGGCAGGCGTATTCCCATTCCGCCTCAGTCGGTAAGCGATAATTCTTGCCCGGGTCTATCTGGTTCAACTTGCTGATGAACTCTTTCACATCATCGAAGGATACGTAATAAACCGGGTAGTCATCCCCGACGCCACGCAACTGCCCGTTGGGGTTGGCAATGTCGCGCTGTTCATAAATATTCCGCTCCATCACCTCGGCCCACATCTCCTGCGTGACCTCGGTGGTCATCATGTAGAAGGGGGGCAGCTCCACATTGTGGATCGGCTTTTCTGAGGGTTCACGTCCGTCCGAGCCCATCATGAAATTTCCGGCATCGATCTTCACAAATGTCATGCCCGGCAGAGGACCGTTCAGCCCACCGGCAATGGAACGCATGGTCGCGTCCGGATTACTCCAGTAGGCCATCTGCTCCCCGGCATAAGAGAGCATCTCGTTGTCACGGGTCGTAAAAGGATTGTCTTCGGTATAGGCTTCGGTGAACCGTTTCCAGGCTTCTGCCTTCAGACCGGGATCAATGTCACGCTGCTCCAGGGCTTCCACGTCTTCATAAGCGGTGGTCATGGAAGTAAGCTGCTGATTCCATGCGGTTACTTCCGCTTCGCTGGCGTCAGCCGCTTCCAGCAAATCACCCAGGTCCAAACCGCCTTCGGACTGCGGCAGGTTGGCAGACGGCGCTGGTGTTGCCGGTTTGTGCTCTTCCACGACAAAAACAAAGTCGCCCTTATCCAGTTTCGGGTGACGGATTTTACCATACTGCGGGTGCTGCGAACTGTGGGAGTAATTGACGACTGTTTCCTGCAAATATTCTCCCAGCTCCGCCCCGGTCACATAGCCGTCGCCGTTACGGTCCGCTTCACCGTTGATCCCTTCCACAAACTGGCTGCGGAACACGCTTTCATCAGGCACTTCTTCATTGGCACTGCCGGAAGTGATGAACTGGCGCACCGGTTGGGCGATCTTGTAGGTGATATGGTCCGGAATGGCACGCGACAGCGCGAAAATCGAGCCGGAAAAGCAGGCGTCGAAGACAAACATGGCGTGTTTTGACTGGATTTTTTTGGCGTAAACCTCGACCTGCTGCATGTCCATGGCAGTATCGAGGAAACCGTCCAGGTCGATGTTCGGATTGGGAGCGTTGGCCGGGATGATATAGCCCATCTCATCGCCCCAGGCCTGCTGGACTGTATGCCCATGCCCGGCGAAGTAAAGCAGGACACGCGCTTCCGGGTCACGGCAGTAGTCATTGATGAAGTTCTCGAACGCGTCGTAAAGCTGCTCTTTGGTAGGATTCATCACCTGCACGACCTCGAATCCCTGCTTTTCGAGCGCCTTACGCACGTCGATTACGTCTTGAGCAACACCGGGCAGTTTCGGCCAGCCGTTGGTATACTGGCTGACGCCGATAACCAGGGCGTAACTCTTGTTGTAGAGCGGAATTTCTTCTCCATCTGCCCCGGTCACACTGATCTGGTTGAACCCGGCAAGCCCGGAGCCCGCCAAGACCAGCAGCAAAGTAATGGTCAGAAAACCTGAAATGAATGTTCGCATGGTACCCCTCCCGATCGCACGGGATCTTCCTCGTCTGCTTCGGTGCCCACCCAAGCATATACTAAACTGCACATAATAAAACATATGATGCTTTGATGCACATCACGTTTTGCTCATTCTCTGGTGTCGAGTTTTCAGAGCAGAATCATATTTCGTTGTGGCAGGTCTTGACGCGACATGTTGGTCAGGTTACTTGAAATTGCCTGTTCAGGGATCTGTCATGAGAAATCAAATATAAAATCTTTATCTTGTCGTGTTGTGACCTGCCACTTCGCGAGAGTCATGTCAGATCGTCAGGTCACAACGTGCTGCAATGTAATCAACAACAGAAGCTCGATTCTATTTTGAAAAAGTTATAGAGCTTCGACATTATACCTCTCCAGTAACTGCACCACGTCAAGACCTGACGGAACTGAATTGTCTGACATTATTCTTCGCAGAATCATCAGGGGTTGTAGGCAGATACTGAACCTTTTCGCAGGACCAGCAGCTTTTCGGCCTGTTCGATCATGTCAGGGTAAAGGTTAATGGGAACCTGCCGTCGCCCCAGTTTCTGAGAGATGATGTAACGGGCGCAGGCTTTCCAATTGCCTTTGCAATACTGCGCTTTCATCGTTTCAGCAAGCCCTTTGTGGTCAGGCAGTTTGTCGTTGAAGAACGCACATCGATCCGTCAATTCACAGGATGCCATGGCAACCTCCGGAAAAGAGTTTGTGTACCATGAAGTGGACATCTTGTTGGTATACTATAAGTTACAGATGAATTAATCATTGCGTATATTGTCTTTGTAAAAAAACAAACTTTTTCAGGTGGGGGAGGCAACATGCGTGATAAGTTCCAGGTAACCCCAATCGGGATCATTCACACACCTTTCAAAGAACAATATGGCACACCCATTCAACCGCGTTACGGCAAAGATGTTGAAGGACAGGTTGTGCTTGATGAAGCATACCGTAACGCACTCGATGATGTCGGTCTCTTCGGACATGTCTGGCTGTTAAGCTGGCTGCACAAGTCCGGGGGGTGGCGCCCGAAAGTGGTTCCGTACCGGGATACAGTTGAACGTGGGCTGTTCGCCACTCGTGCGCCTTCACGTCCCAACCCGATTGGTCTGCACCTGGTGGAAGTGGTCAAGGTGGAAGGTTGTGTCCTTACGATCAAGGGAGTGGATTTGCTGGATGGCACCCCGATTCTGGATATCAAACCCTATGTGCCACGCTTCGAAGCGCTTCCTGACAGCCGTGCCGGATGGCTGGATCGTATTCCCTCCGATGTGGAACAGGCGGATAAACGGTTTGAAGAGAACTCTTCGACAGAATGAATTGCACTTACTGGATGGACTGCATTCACAAGATGGACAGGATAGAAATATATGTCCAAGATGAAAACAATGTTTTTTACTGAGAAAATTATGGCTGCTCACAAGAATTTGTGCATATTATCGACGAGCACGTTTCGTCAGGTCTTGATGTGATGCCTTTTTCTTGTTCTTCTCCGCAATTTCAGACACCTGTCCGACTTCACAGCTGCTATTTCGCATGATAGATCGTCATCAGGCATCACATAGTGACCTGACGACAGCTAGAGTGCTGGTACCGGTGGCAGGTCACAACGCGACAATAACAGGACGAGAGGTGGTTTCAGTATCATGTGCATTCAGAAATACATAGCGAAAGCCGAAAACGGAATGTCGCGTCAAGACCTGCCACAACTTTGCCTGGATGCACAAATTCGTGCGAGGAACCAAAAAGTGAAAGACTCGAAACCCGACAGCAAGCAGTCGGGCCACACGAGCTGTCATAATCCCGCAGGGACTACCGAACACAGCACAGGGTCGGGTCGTCAGTTTGGCACGCCCCTGTGAGAGAATCGGATACCTCTTTTCAACCACGCAGTGGTTGCCCAACAAGACAGAATCCTCTTCAAAAAACTTGTGACCGAGTCACATCTATCCTACAGTGAAACAGAGAATTACTGAAAGGATAATATTGTTTTTTGAAGTATTTCGCACTACTATTTAAAAGTGGTCAACAACGCGAACCGGGGAGTGAAAATGGTTAAAAAGCTGATGTTTGTAGCGGCGCTGATCGGGGTACTGGTTGCGGGCGCTGTAGCCGGGGAAGTTGTCGGGCAGGTTGTGGATGCTCGTGGGACTGGCATTGCCGGAGCTGTGGTACAGATAAACGTCATGACAAATGCGGGAGTTCGTACTGTACAGGCACGTACCAGCGAGCGTGGTCTCTTCTCCTTCGATCTGGCGCAGTATGAGGGACGCGCCCTGTTGAGCGTACGCAGCCGTGGCGTGGGAAGCACACGCACTGCTTTGTTCGTTGAAGCGCGTGGTGAAACACGTGTGCAGATTGTGCTGGGGGAGCGTGAACGTCAGCAACGTCAACGTCAGCGGCGTGGACTCAGGTAGTTGCTGATTACAATAGATTTTTCATCCCTGCATGGATTCATGTGGGGATTTTTGTTTGTTCAAAGAAAAAAGTGAAAAAAGTAGACAGTGAAAAAAAGTGAAAGACTCGAAACCCGACAGCAAGCAGTCGGGCCAAACGGTCTGTGCAATACGCCTCGTCCTACAACTCCAGTCAGGCTGACTCAAACTTGACAAACAGAGGATTCAAACCAGTGAACCATTAATTCTTAATTTTTAATTCTTAATTCTTTGAAGCAGCTTTTTCTCCTCCCATCGAAGGATATATTCTTTCACCTGATCATAGGGCAGATCGTGTTTCAGGGCGATATCGAGAATGGTCATGGAGCCGTCCAGATAGCGTGGCAGACGATCCATCAGGTTGAACCATTCGAACTGCACTTCCGGCAGAGCTTCCCCTTTGGAGGCGTCCAGCGTGTTGATATACAGGTCGTATGTCGGGTTGGATAAAGCGACCAGTCCGTCAAACTTGCGCTCCATCGCCGTATTGGTCTCGAGCACGTCAAGAATAGCAAGTGTAGCCTCGACTGCATCCTCCAGCATCTCCGGTTGGATGATGTCTGGATTGTCCATGGAGGTATGGTATTCCGGGAAATGGAGCACGCCTTCACTGGTCAGGGGCATCGGTTCGGCACGGGTTAACAGGATGGTCGGGATCTCGTAACCGGGCGCTTCCCAGGCCACCTCGTCATTGCCGATCACTTTACGGAAATCGCCTACATAGGCACGCGGGTCACGATGTTTCAGGACATGTTCCGCAGCCCGGTCAAGGATCGTATCGCCATTGAAACTGCGTTGTAGGGCGAGACGGTTCTGATGCCCCAGGACTTCGAGGAAGATGTTGCCACGGAAAGTATCCAGCACGTTCCTGTCTCGATTCGCCAGGTAAAATACCGGCCCGAAATGTTCCGCACCGATGATCAGACGGTACGTGTAACGTCGCTTGGGCAGCTCGGCCAGGTGTCGCATGATCTCCATACCTGCGACCACCCCGACCAGGTCATCATTGGATTGTGCGGCGTGGCAGTTATGCGCGGTCAGGGCGATGGTGTCGGTGGTTTCGCCGGGCAGTGTGGCTTCGAGGACTTTCATGGTGCCGGGTTCGTGGACTGTCTGCAGGTCGACCTCGTACTCGCCTTCGGGCAAAGTCTGCACCTGGTTCCAGGGCATGGAGAAACCCCAGTTGCTGTCCCAGGCGTTACGGTAATAGAGACGGAAATGATAGACCAGCGCATTGGGACGTGCAGGACGGGAAAACAGATGCTGCTTGAGTTCTTCGAGGCTGACCTTGCCCTGGAAACTGGAGGAATAGCCAATCACGCCCAAGGGGTGCCGCATGCCGTCATAGATGAGCTCGCCATCCTTACGGATTTCGGCCTTGACCGGGTACCAGCTTTGAGGGACAACCCAACCGTTGACCTCAGCCCCGGATGCGTATTCAAACACCTCGAAATCGAGCATCGTTTTCAGCAGCTCAACGCCCTTATCGGTCTCCGGTGATACCGGCGCCCAACGCAGGGGATGCAACTGTTTCAGCTCTTCTATCATGCGGTTCTTCGGCATAACTCCCTCATGAAGAATCAAACGACTTGTTTCACGCAAAGACGCAAAGGCGCAAAGAAAGCTTAACAGGATATTAGGATAATAGGATAACTGAAGGATGAAAATACAACATTTTGGTAATACAAAATCAAAGAAGTTTTTAATCAATGTTCAAAAAGGTTTTATCCTTGCTATCCTTAGTATCCTACCCATCCTGTAAATACAAACAGTTATTATCCCATTAGTTCTTTACGTTTAATAAGTAGTTATCCTTTATATCCTATCATCCTAATATCCTGTGAGTCAAAGTGATCCTGTGAGTCTTGTTCAAACAGTGAAGCCGATTTCGAGTCGGGAGTTTTTCTTTCCCGCAGCTCCCAGCATAGCATAGACAGCTTCATCCAGCGTCACCGCCTGCTTAACCGTGTCGGGCACCGGTTCTCGTTGCGAGATCAAACGATACCGCCACTCCTCCAGCGCCATTTCACCAATCACATCATCACGTTCCGTCAGGGAATACGGCTGAATCCAGTCCGCCAGCAGCTCTTTCCCCAGGACAGGCGGTTTCAGGATGTCGTCCGCTTCAAAACCCGGCTCCGTTGCGAATTCAGGTTTATAGCCGAATCGTTTCATTTCAAGCTGGGCAAGCTGTTCGATAAAACGCACATGCGCGGGTTCCAGCACCTTGCGCCACTTGTCGATGACAGCCGTATTGAAGCCCTTTTTCGCTTCCGTGTAACTGGTGTTTTGTACCCAGGGTTTGCCGTCACCGTCACGGAACTCATCCGCTTTCACCATCGCCGGGTCAAAGGGAACATCCAGGAATTCACAAATTCGTTCAGAAACGTCACGTTCATTCTGCACCAGATCCTCAAACTGGATCAACAACACGCGTGGATCACGTTTCGGCGAGTCTTCACCACCGTACAACCAGGCCAGGTTCGCCAGTTTCCGCCACTGCCGGGCCAGGAAGATCAGGGGGTATTTGTCCGTCTCGCGGACGTTGGAAGATGCTGCCGTAGCGCGCGGGTCACGTACAATCTGGATCACATGCGCATCAGGAAAAGCGTTCAGGATATGCGGGGTGAACTCGCTGGACCAGGTCGCCTTGAAGCCTGCGTGAATCACGGTTTCCTTGCCCATACCACGCTGCAATCCCTGCCATGCATGGTTCAACAGGTCGAAGTAAGTATCACCCTCGAGGTTGGCGAGATAGGGCACTACTTTCGGAGCAAATGCCTCGGAATAGTGGACCAGCCGTTCACGCAACAACGGCAGGTTCAGCTTGCCAACCGGACGACTTAAATCAGCCTGTTGCAACCGTTGAAACAGGGTAATGCTGTCACCCCGGAAATGATAATCATCCAGGGGCGCATCATCTTCAAGTGAGTGGGCCGGGTTGAGATCCTGCTGCACCGCATTGCGAAAGGCTTTGAACAAGGGCAGGAAGAGGTCCGCACCCACAGTGATGTTGGCGTGGGCGTCCAGTACCCTTGTCAACAGGGTTGTGCCGGAACGGAACATTCCGGTCACAAACAGCATCTTGACGTTGTCTTGATCAGTCATGGGTCATTTCTCCTTCCGGAAAATGACATGGGCGTAATCACTCATTTCGAGCTTGTCCAGTGCGAGCTGCATGGCGGGCATGGCGTCCCAGACCGCACGGTAATGCTCGTCACCCGGCACAGCACGCCCGGCATGTGCAAGGTGGTTCAGCAGGTCGTACACCTCCATGCCCATGTACCACTCGTGGACGACTCGCAGGTTGAAGGTTTCTTCCATGTATTGATAGCTGCGTCTGCTGAAAAAGTTGGTTGATCCCGGTGGGCAGATGTACCGGAACACTGAATCAGGCCGTTTTTCCGCGAGTGTCATACTCAATGACGGATAGTGCGGGCTGAGGGTGAAATAGAGGCCGCCTGGCTTGAGCAGTTCGGATACGGTTTTCACATCGGTGTGAACATCGTCAATGGCGTCAAGATAGCCGATGGCGGAAATAACATCCCATTCACGGCAGGCATCATCACGTTTCAAATAGCCGAACAGGTCCGCAAGGTGAACCGGCATTCCAAGTCCTTCCACCAGTTCCACCAGATCCGGCGCCAGTTCCAGCCCCAGCACATCCCAACCTTCCGCCTTTGCCAGCGACATCAATTGTCCGGCCCCACACCCCAGATCCAGCCATTTGCCCGGCTGCCCCTGCCAGACCTGCTTGAAGAAGGCGTACTTCGGACGTTCCACCTGTTCGCGACGCAATTCCCAGCGTTCCATGTCGTTGTAGATGGATGCGGAAAAGGATTGTGCCCAGTAGTCGATCAGGTCGGTTGCGCTCAGGCGTTCGTACAGGAATACCAGTTCACATTCAGGGCAGCGGTAATAAGGATACCCATGCACCTCGATATAGGGGCGGGCATTGGTGGAATGGCAGAGCGGGCAGGTATCCTGTTTCACGGTGGCCTTGGCACGGAATTGTGCGGCTTCGTTTTGGATGGTTTCCACCCCGGCGCTGACATCGCTCAACACCCGCTGTTTCAGCGAACCCAGATTGATCGCCTTGCCGTAGTGACGTTTGCCGTCCGGGTTGGAAGCCAATGGATGAAACATGTTCTCTCCCTGCCTTGTTGCTGCTCTACCCAGTTTTCTTTAACTCTACCTGGTTTTCTTCAATCGTGTCAGGTCACACCTTGCTTCGCGCGGCAAGACCTGACACAACTCTTTTTGCCCCGCAGGCTTGAAAGTGCGAAGCTAGTCTCCATTCTATGTCATCCCCGAGCCTGACCGGGGATCTCGAGATTCCATGTGAGTGTCCATTTGGTCCCGCCGGCTTGAAGCACGCTGAAGCGAAGCGGAAGCGGCTGTCCGGCGGTGGTCTATTCTAAATGATATAGAGAATCCAGTCCTTTTTAAGTTCCGTCAGGTCTTGCGCACACGTTTTTCATGCGTGTGACCTGACGGGATAGTTCTGACTCATAATAGGAGTTCGATCCTTATTATTATCAAGCTCTTATGTAACCCCTTCGGGGTTGTAAAAAGGGGTGATTCCTACCCAGGATACGTGCCAAACAGACGGCACGTACACTGGGCTCACCTATCAAACTCCTTCAGAGTTGTTTGATGTTTCAACTCTTCGTGAAAAATTTGATTGTCTCAGTTATATGACGTTCGGAATGTTCATCTAGTGTAATATTTCAAATCTTTGTTAGAAGAACTTATACCAGTTCTCAATTTTGTTCCGTTATAGTGATAATTGCCGGGAAAAGGGGACGGAATCCTTTTCCTCGCTCTGACACGAAACATTCTTACTGAACTTGTGGAAAAGGAAGCTGTCCCCTTTTCCGTGTAATCCCTGCCTGCACTCAAGAAAAAAGGTACAGCCACCTTTCCCGGACCATATTCACAGCGGGAAGGCTTTATCCCAGGGAAAGGAGGCAGTCCCCTTTTTCCATATCCCTTTTACAGCTATACATTTGATATTTCAGTGATACAGCACATGAAAATATGATGGATTCATAATAATGGGAGTATTAACTAACTTTCGGTTTCACCTGTTGAATCATACCATTCATCTGGTTGATATCGGGCGATGACCGAAGCAGATCCACCATCGTTTCGCCATCCGTATCCGAGGACAGGTTGAACCGTTCTATCAGTTTTCGCATCATCGCCAGATCTTCTTCCGTGTCTACAGTAACCCGCAGATGATGATCATCTGTTGCGCGCGGCAGGCTCACATGCCGGAACCGTTCCGGGTGCAGGTACGCGAACAGGGTTACATGCTCACGTTCCTCCGGACTGACCGCCTCATGTGCCGCACGTTCGAGTACATCCGCTCGCAATACCTCCACCGACAACCCGACCGGGTAATGGCCTTCACGTGCCGTATCCACAATATCCGCGCCGGATTTTTCCAGCTGCTCAAGGCAACGGTCCACCAACGCGCCATCCACCATGGGATTGTCCCCGGTCAAACGCACCACACGTTCCCCCGGAAACGCATCCAGCGCCAACTTGAACCTGGCCAGCACATCCTCTTCCGGGCCACGGATGCATTCCGCTCCCAAATCCAGCGCCAACTCCGCCAGCACATCATCTAATGTCTGGTCTGTGGTCGCTACAACCCATTTGTCCACACGTTCTGCCTGTTTGGCACGCTGCACCACCCACGCCAGCAAACTATGACCGCCGATGAGTTCAGTCATTTTTCCCGGCAAACGGCTTGAGCCCATGCGTGCCTGTATGATCCCGGTGCAGGTCGGGTGGCTCACAAGTATTGCCCCGCGTCTACCTTGATGGTCTGCCCGGTGATATGCCGTGCCAACGGACTCGCCAGGAACACAACCAACGGTGCGATATCCTGCGGAGTGCCGAGGCGTTTGATCGCGCATTCTTTACGGACAAGGTCACGGATCAATTCGGGGGTGCGTTCCTGGCCCGGGGTTTCAATAAATCCGGGCGCGATCAGGTTGACATTGATGTCGTCAGTACCCAGTTCAGACGCCGCAGTTTTCACCAGCCCCACCAGGCCTGCCTTGGCGGTGTTGTAACTGGCGCTGCCCATGCGTCCACGAAGGCCGTTAATCGAACCGACGCATACAATTTTCCCGTTCTTGCGTGCCTGCATACCCGGCGCTACTGCACGCAGATAGTTGAATGTGCCTTTGAGCGATACATCCATTGCGGCGTTCCAGTCTTCCTCGCTCATTTTTGCGATTGGCGCGGAGCGTGCGATGCCCGCATTGCATACGAGAATGCTGACCGGTCCGAGTTCGGCTTCCACCTTTGCAGCAACCTCTTGCGCAAGGTTGTAGTCACGCGCATCGGCACGAAGAGCTATTGCTTTTCGGCCCAGATCCTGAACCTCTTTCACGACACCATTCGCGGCGGCTTCATCCTGCACATAGGTGCACGCCACATCTGCTCCGGCCTGCGCCAGTTCACGGACGATCTCGGCCCCGAGCCCACGTGACCCGGCGGTTACCAGCGCTGTCTGTCCTGTCAAATCGACCATGTTATCGTCTCGAAGGTTTTGTTTTCACTGGATATGCGTGCGGCTTCAATCACATCGAGCACCGCTGCGGCCTGTTTCAACGTACAGGCAATAGTTGTTTCACCATCTGCCGCTTTCAACAAAGCATCTCGTTGGGCACGGTACATGACGTCCACATCGCGGTCCAGGCTCATCCGTTCCGCACGAGTCTTACGGTTGATCAAAACACGACGTTTGCCGTAATCCCATTCCGCGCTGCCTTCTTGTCCAACTATGCGAGTTACCCGTTGATACCCGGCCTGTAAAAAGTCGAGATGCACCTGCGCTTCAATCCCCTTGGGAAAGGTCAGGTGCAGGTCAACACAACTCTCCACATCGACTTCAAGCTCGCCGATGTTGCGCAGGCTGGCAAACACCCCGGAGGGACGTCCGAACAGCCAGAGCAGCAGGTCCAGCTCATGGCTGGCATCCAGCAGGATACCTCCGCCCAGGTTTTTACGAGCGGTGTAGACCTCACGGTAATCGCGTCCCGGTCGCCAGTCGGGCAGGTATTGGCCGAACTCGGAACGCACGAAATAAGGAGCGCCGATTTCACCACGTTCCAGCGCACGTTTTACCCGTCGAACTCCCGGCTCAAACCGGAGGTTGTAACCTACCAGCAGTTTCTTGTCGTTGTTTCCAAAACGATCCAGGAGGCGGCGCAAGTCGCTGTGAGTATGCGCTACCGGTTTTTCGATGAACAGGGTCTCGGCGTATTCAGCACAGGCCAACGCCATCTCGATGTGCAGCGAAGGCGGCGTACAGATCAGCGCCAAGGTATAAGGGACGCTCGAAAAAGCATCATCCAATACCGTGAATGCTATTGCCCCGGCCTTTTTCGCCAGTTCGCACCGCTTCGGGTCCGGATCGACAACGGTTGTCTCTACTCCAGCTTCAGCCAGCAGCCGTTGATGACGCAGGCCGATAGACCCGCCACCGATGATCAGGGCACTCTTATTTAATTCGGACATGCTCATCCGATTTTCCTCGCTACCAGCCAGAGATGCGAACTCAAACGGTTTTCCGCGAGGAAATCCTGGAAGGTTGCGCCCAGTTCTTCCCAGCGATCTACCAGAATTTCCTGCAGGAACGGTTGTCTTTCAAGTATGAACTCGCCGGACAGGATTTTTTTATGCACCAGTTCCGCGTCCAATCGTCCCGGTGTCAGCGCTTCCAATGTTTCGAAGCCCAGTTCATTCACCGCCAGCGCCAGTGAATCCGGGTTGAAGTAGTTCAGGTGTTCTCCGTCGATGGTGCCGGAATGTTCGCCAAGCGTGGCCACATCAAACCCGCGTCCATTCGGGCAGGTCAACAGCAGCAGGCCGTTGGCACGTAACCGTTTCCCGCAATCGGCAATGAACCCGCGTGGATCGAACAGGTGCTCAATCGTTTCATAGCTGGCAATGACATCTACTTCGCCGAGGTCGAGGTCCACCTTTTCAATCGGGGACTCGATGACTTCCAGCCCACGATCCCGGCAGGATTGCGCCAGGTCAGGCGTGGGTTCTACAGCAAAGATCCGGTCGAACAGGTTCAGCTTCTTCATTTCCACGCAAAATGTGCCGAATCCGGCCCCGACTTCCAGCATGGTTCCGCCGGATACACCGTAACGCTTGCACAGTTCGGCGGTACGCTCCGCGCGTGGCTTGAAGATGCTTTCCCGTCGCGCTTCTTCCGAAGCCGGGAAAATCACATCGTTCCAGTACTTGTAATTTTCCGCGCGGGCATAGAACTCGTGCAGCAAGGCCTGATCCGGACGCGGGTTGGTGTATAGCGTGCCGCAATTCGCGCATTCCACGTAATGAAAACCATGCTTCAGGTACTTCTCTGTCGTGTTATCCGCAGCGCAGGCGGGGCATGGAACATGGACAAAGCGATTTTCACGTTCCAACAACCAGGCCATGTCACGGTTGTAGGCTTCACGCTGACGGTCCATCCATTTTTCCGGACGGATATCCTCTTCACTGAACCTGATCGTCTTTTCGCTCATGACTGTCCTGCCTGTTTGCGTCCGGCGTGTCCTTCCGGCATGGCATGCACCGGGCCGTAGCTCGATGTGCCGCCCCAGATGTTCTGCTTTACCCATTGATCGTCTTCGATGGACCAGACTCGTGGATCACGGAAAGTATCACAGATACGGTCGAATTCTGCTTCCGTCATGCCCACATAGTCAAGCCAGCGTTCAAGATCACGGCGTGGTTTCACGGAATCATACTGACGCACCTTTTCGACACCTTCCTCACGGCTCATCGCGCCGCTACGGCAGTCCTTGCAGGCGTGGTCGGTAGCGCGTCCATAGCCGAACTTGATGAACTTCAGGTAATCGTGGATACCGTTTTCGTGCATGTCATCCAGGTTGGAGAAGGTCCGGTAGGTGCGTTCGAACGGCTGCCGTGCCGGCTCCCAACCGTATTTCTCCACAACCAGCTTCGAGTGCGAGTTGGCGTCCCAGTTGACATAGTTGCCCAGGTAAATGCCACGTACCCCGACTTCGTCGATGGTTTCATCGTCCGGGTAAATCGCCCATTGCAGGTCTTTCCGGGTCAAGCCTTCTTTCAGATCGGGGCGGCCCAGTTTTTCCAGTCCTTCATCGGTAAAATCGTACCAGTCATAGCCACGCAAGGAGTGCTCAAGACGATGCTTGGCTGTGAACTCGGGGAAGTCATACATGGAGAACATGCCGCCAAGGTCAAGGAAACCATGCTCACCCCAAAGGATTAACGGAACACGGTAGCGTGCGGCGACCTGGATCGGGACAGTGAAAATGCCACAGTGGGCATGCCAGTTCATGTCGCCCATCAGCTTGAAGCCGATGCGGTTCATTTTGATCAGGACATCCGTACTTGGGCGTACGATGATATGGTCGGCGTCGAATACCTCACGCATACGGTCGAGATTGCGCTGGCCTTCCGGCAGGTAGTTGTTGCCATGATAGGTGACCAAGAGGGGCTTGAGGCCCAACTCGTGAATGGCGACATGCGCCTGGTAGTAGCTGTCCTTGCCGCCGCTGACCGGGATCACGATGTCGTAGTCGCCATCGGTTGTATAGTCTTCCACCAAATCAACAAGCATCTCCCAGCGTTCTTCCCAATCGATCTCACCCTTCTGGGCATGGACACGGCAGCCGGAACAGACACCCTTGTCATCAAAGGTCAACGGTGTCGCAGCAACCGCAGGGTAGACACAGCGTGTACAGTATTGCATAACTAATCCTTAAAACTGTTGTCTGTCGTTGAACTACTTGAACTGATTTGTTTCACGCAAAGACGCAAAGGCGCAAAGAAAAGATTAAAAGAAAAACAAATAAATAATATTAATTAAACAAATAATTTAAGAATTTCATTTTGTCTTTTAACCCTAATAATATTTTTATCCTTAGTATCCTTACTATCCTTCCCATCTTGTACATTCTACCACGTATCCTGTTTATCATTAGCTATCTTGTACATCTTGTGAATCCCTTGTGACTCACTTGGAAGGTGCGCGCACCGGGACTCCCGCCCGTTGCAAGGCACGTTTTCCCTGACGGTCCGCCAGTTCCTTGAAGTGCCACAGGTTCGCCGCCGCTACAGCAGAAGCCCCCGCTTTCACCCCAGCCTTGTACTGTTCGAAGGTGCTTACCCCACCCAACGCAATCACCGGTATCTTCACCGCTTCCGCGACTTCGCTGATCAGTTTCCTGTCATACCCGCGCCCGGTGCCATCACGGTCAATACTCTGCAACAGGATTTCACCAGCGCCACGCTTTTCCACCTCAACTGCCCACTCTATCGGGTGAGCGTCGGTGGCGCGAGAACCGCCCTCCACCCATACGGACGGTACTCCTTCTATATCACGTCTTACATCAATTGTCACCACCACCGCCTGGCTACCCAATCGTTTCGCCCCGGCTTCGATCAGTTCCGGCGTATCCCACGCCCCGGTACAGATCGCCACCTTGTCCGCTCCATGCTGGATGCAGTGGATCATGTCGTCGAGGCTGCGGATACGTCCGCCCCAGGTCAACGGCATAAAACAGGTCTTGCTGACCTCTTCCAGGATCTGCATCGGGTCGGCCAGGTTACGGATTTTCTGGTCGGCGCGTCGCAGGTCGTAGCCACCCTCACGGGTAATATCGAGGTAGATCAGCTCGTCCACATTCCACTGGTTGTAGCGTTCAACCTCGTGGATCGGGTTGCCGATGATCTGGTGGATGGAGAAGGTTTCGCTACGCACCAGCAGGCCGTTTTGAAGCAACAGCACCGGGATGAGACGCACTTTCAGCATGAGCGCTTCTCCCTGGTTCGGTTACCCGGAATATGTTGCGAGACCTTTACCATCCTTGTTCTTCCTGTTACGTGTCAGGTCACAACCCGCTTCGCGTGCCAAGACCTGACACAACTGGCTATGCGTGCCAAGACCTGACACAACTGGCTATGCGTGCCAAGACCTGACACAACTGGCTATGCGTGCCAAGACCTGACACAACTGGCTATGCGTGCCAAGACCTGACACAACTGGCTATGCGTGCCAAGACCTGACACAACTGGCTATGCGTGCCAAGACCTGACACAACACTAAAAATGCTTTTTCCGTTTCTGAAAATCCGGCTGCACTACTTCAAAAGCCCCAACACAGCATTACAAAGGTTTTGCCTTTCTTTGCGTCTTTGCGTGAGATATTTTTCCCATTTCTGCAATATTGCCAGTTTCGCGTCTTTGCGTGAAACCGGTCTTATTCCGTTTCCGCAAACCCGCGCAGGATGGCCAAACCATCCCGTTGGCTTTTCTCCGGGTGAAACTGGGTAGCGTAGACATGATCACGGCACAACGCTGCCGCGAAAGGTTGTCCGTATTCGCACCACCCGGCGACTTCATCCGGCTTATCCGGGACCACGGCAAAACTGTGCACGAAATAAAACGTCGCTTCCTCAGAAGACTGGGCAAAGGCGCCAACCCGCTTTTCAAAATGGACATCGTTCCAGCCCACATGCGGGATACGCAGGGTGCCGTTGTCGTCGGGCAGTCGCTTCACTGCACCTTTGAACCAGCCCAATCCTTCTTGGTCTCCACCTTCTTCACTGCGTTCCATCAACAATTGCATCCCCAGACAGATGCCAAGAAATGGTTTCTTCCGGTCGAAAACCTGCTCATACAACGGTTCCACCCACCCGCCATCACGCAGGTACTGCATGGCGTCGGCAAAGGCGCCCACACCGGGCAGGATGATATGACTGGCCTTATCCAGGTCGCCTGGGGTATGGGCAATGGATACCGGGATACCCAATGCTTCGCAAGCGTTCATCACCGAACGCAGGTTTCCCATCCCGTAGTTGACAATGGCGACCCGTTCAGCCATTAAAATCCTCCACCAATACACTCATCATCACCACATCACGGAACTCGTTGTCCTTGAAGATGTGGTTTCGCAGAATGCCCTCCTCGACGAAGCCGAGACGATGATACAGCCGGTTCGCCGCTTCGTTTCCTGGAAATACCAGCAGGTACACCCGCTCCAAGCCTAATTCCTTAAACGCATACCTCAGGATCGCCACGCCAGCCTTATGGGCGATTCCCTTGCCACGCACGCTGTCTTCCCCGATCAACACCCCGAATTCTCCGTGCATGTGGTGAAAGTCGAGGTTGTTCAACCCGATGGTGCCTACAGGTTGACCCGTTTCAATCATCTCAATGACAAATTCCTGCCGGTGATCATCCTGCAAGTATGATTTGAACCAGCGTTCATGTTCTTCCGCAGTCGGGCCACGTTCGCTGAACAACCCGGCGACCACCTCGGGACGTGAGCGCCAGCGGACAATTCGTTCGGTATCGCCTTCCGCCAGTGGACGCAGTCGTATGCCATCACCAGGAATTATACTCATGCCAACATCTCCTCACGGATGGCTTCATCTTCCTT
Source organism: bacterium (assembly GCA_963669175.1). GTDB lineage: Bacteria > Electryoneota > Electryoneia > Electryoneales > Electryoneaceae. The sequence goes on along the minus strand of OY769902.1, from coordinate 529,111 downwards.
GATATCGAAAGCGGCTTTTGAGGCCAGTACACGCTCCAGTTGGTCTGGAGCCAGGCCGGGAGTACGTTTGCCGTGACGAAGCGCCGCAATAAAATCCAGGCTGAACGGTTGCCCCTTCTTCACTGCCTGTGTGGTAAACAACGAGCGACGGGCAAAATCACGCAATTCCAACTCGGCTTCTTGTACACTCTTTTCCCCGGAACCAAGCACAGTTTCCACCTCACGAATGCAGCGTACCATTTCCCGTAATTCATTCGGTTCAATCGCGTAGGTATGATCCGGGCCGGGAAGCAGGTTGCTGATGGTGAAATGCTTTTCGATTACCACAGCGCCCAGAGCAGTCGCGGTCATCGGTGCGACTAACGGATCACGGGTATGGTCCGACAGCCCGGTCATAAACCGTGTCGCTTCACGCAGGGTCACCAATGCTCGCACATTCGCCGCTTCCGGTGGAGTCGGGTAGCTGGCGGTGCATTGCATCAGGACCAGGTCACGAATTCCAGCCTCTGTCATGGCGGCCACACTGGCGCGCACTTCATCCAGTGTTGCGGTTCCTGTAGATACCACCATCGGTTTGCCGAATGTGGCGACATGACGCAGCAAAGGAATATGCGTCATCTCATAGGATGCGATTTTGAACAGCGGGACATGCTTGGCCAGCAAGTCAGCGGATTTTTCATCGAAGGGAGTGGAGAGGAAGTCGATACCACATTCACGTGCATGCGCAGCAAGCTGGGGAATCCAGTCGAACGGCATTTCCAGCTCGGCGATGATGTCGTTGATCTCACGTTCTTCGCCGAGATAGTCGCTGCGTCCGGCTGATTTGGCATAGAGCCGATCTGCACGGAAGGTTTGGAATTTTACCGCGTCCGCGCCGGCATCGGCGGCAATATCGATCAGGGTAAACGCCTGGTTCAGACTGCCATTATGGTTGCTGCCCGCTTCCGCGATGATGTACACCGGATGGTCATCACCGATACGTTTTCCCGATTCCAGCAGAATTTCACCCATCCTGCTCTACCTCCATCATGGCGTCAACAATACGTTCCGCGCCTTTACCGTCTACCAGTTCTTTTCCACGTGCGCTCAGGTCTTCACGCACACCTTTTTCCTGTATCTGATTCAGGGCAGTTTCTAACTTCTCCCGTGTGATTCCTTCGGTCCAGTTTCCGCCATCCAGAAACACTCCAGACTTTATCCAGCCAGCATGATTCGGACGCTGGTTGTCAGCAAGAGCAATCAGGATACCCGGCACCCCGGCGCGAGCCAGTTGAAAGGACGTCTGCCCGGCAGCACAAATAGCCAGATCCGAAGTTGCGATTAACGGCTCCAAACTGGGCAGGGGACCATGGAGCACAATCGTCTCATGGTCGCTGTCCACAACCTTTTCCGCCAGTTTTACCCATCCTGCGGCGGCAATTTCTACCTGTGCCAGCGGAAATGACCTACGGACATATTCCAGCACATCCGGCAACAGGTGAGATTGGTCTGTCCCGCCAAAGGTAACCAGTACCTGATTTACAGTATTCGCTACAACCCTATCGCTACTGCTTGTTTCCACTGGAAGTAAGGCAAACTTCGGGCCATACAGGCAGTGCTTTTTCGCAGGTTCAGCGATTAGTCGCGCCGGGGATGCATCCACCACAAGGTCAGCAGCAGGAGGTGGGGATTCATGATCCCAGAACACCAGTGTTCGCACTTCTTCTTGGCATGAAGATTCTACTTGGTCTTTTCTGATTCGATAGCTGTCTATCACCAACCAGTCCGGTTGGTCATCCAATATTTCATACCAAAATGTGTCGTGGGAGGTGGCGAGGAAGGTCGTATCTCGCTGCCACGACCGAAGTTGCGGGGAGGTTGAAGCGCCTGGTTCCGTCACCAGGCGGACCTGGATGTCCCGTCTCAGCAGTTCATGTCCCAGCAGGGTGGATCGTGCCAGGTGACCATATCCCACACCGGGACCGCCATCAGCAAGAAGCGTAACCTTCTTCACACTGTTCCCTGTCTACGTGGAAAATAGGGAAAATAGGGACAGACCCCAGTTTTTGCCAGTTTTTGGACCTGCGTCTGTCCAGATGAATCCTGGGAGAACAACAACAGGAGTCAATCCCCATTTTCCGTTCTCTGACAACCTTCTGCCAGTCCCCATCCTCATCCATGAAAATCAGGAGCAAACCGTGTGACAACTTCAGGTAAAGGTTTAAGAAAAGTATGAGCACTACAGGAGGATTACAAGGAAGAACTTCAGTTTCACGCAAAGACGCAAAGGCGCAAAGAAAAGAAAAAGGCTTTCATTGTTTAGGATTCGTATAGATCGTCAATAAACTTTATCATTAAAATCAATCTGTTATCCTGAGTATCCTTACCCATCCTGTTCATCCTGTGAATTCTTGTGCGAATCCAGGATCAGTGTGAGACAACCTTGTGAATAGCGGTGATGACGCTTTCCACATCTGCATCGCTCATCGCAGGGAAGAGGGGAAGTGTGATCAGTTCTTCATACGCTTGTTCCGCGACCGGGCACATACCGATCCAGGTGGAGAAGTGTTCACGATAGAACCGGTGCAGATGCACGGGCAGATAATGAACATTCACCCCGATGTTTTCCGCACGTAATGCCCTGAACACCTCACCACGTCCCTGGTGCAGAACATCCGGCTTGACACGGATCGGGTAAATATGGCGCGCGGAAATCGTCCCGGGATCAATCCTGATCGATTCAATCCCTTCCAGCTTCGCAAAGGCTTCGTCATAACGTGAAGCAATCGCTCGCCTGCGTTTCAGCCACTCATCCAGATGTTTCAGTTGGGAACGTCCTAATGCGCATTGCAGATCGGTGATACGGTAGTTATACCCCAGGTCCACCATCTCGTAGAACCAGTCTCCGGCGTCGGAACGGGTCTGGCTGTCACGATTGATGCCGTGGTTCCGGAAGCGTCGCATCCGTTCGGAGTACTCTTCGTTATCGGTCATTATCATCCCGCCTTCACCGGTGGTAATGGTTTTTACCGGGTGAAAGCTCAGGCAGGTAAGGTCCGCGAGTTTACCAACATTGATCCCGTCACGTTGCGCGCCAATCGAATGACACCCGTCCGCGACCAGGACGATTCCGGTTCCGTTCAACACATCACGAAGTGCGGGGTAATCAGCCGGTTGTCCGGCATAGTCCACTGCGATTACCGCAGCGGTTTTTTCTGTGATTGCTTTCTGAACCGCTTCCGGATCGATCAGCAGGGAATCGTCCAGAACATCGACAATCACCGGGATCGCTCCTTGAAATACTGCGGCGTTTGCGGTGGCAACAAAGGTCATTGCCGGGACAATCACCTCATCGCCCGGTTTCAGATCCAGCGCATGACAGGCGGCATGAAGCGCAGCGGTACCGTTGGCAACGGCCACTGCATATGTACTTCCGGTATAGGAGAGGACATCCTGTTCAAACGCGCTTACTTCGGGGCCGGTTGTCAGAAAAGGGGATTGCAGAACCGTGAGCACGGCCTGAATATCATCTTGATCAATCGTCTGTCGGCCATAAGGGAGCAAAGTATCGCGAACAGGTGTACCACCTTCCAGCGCTAACTTGTCCGCAGAAGTGTCATCTGTGCCCATCAGGCGACCTCGACTTTTTCATCCCCGAAAATCAGTTCCTGCAGATCCGGTATCGACAGCCACTCGGTATTGTTGTTGCTCTTGTAAGAGAACTCAATGTCCACGTGCTTCCCGCCGTTCTTGCGTTCTTCATTCAGGATGAAAATGGCGCCGTGAATGATGTAGTAGTCGTCGTATTCAAGTGTTTTCGGGGCTTCATGCTCACTGACCAGGGTCTCATGCAGCTTTTCGCCCGGACGTGAGCCGATGATTTTGATCTGTGCTTCCGGCGCGATGGCTCTGGCGATGTCCATCAGGTTCAGGCTGGGCAGTTTCGGTACGAAAATTTCGCCGCCACGCATGCGTTCGATGGAATGGATTACGAAGCGCACTCCCTGTTCGATGGGCAACCAGAAACGTGTCATACGTTCATCGGTTACAGTCAGGGTTCCGGTCTTGGCCTGTTCCTGGAAGAGCGGGACGACACTGCCTCGGCTGCCGTGTACATTGCCATAGCGAACACAGGAGAAAATCGCGCCGCCTGCATGGGAATAGGCGTTACCTTGCAGGAAAAGACGCTCTGCGGTGAGCTTCGTGGCGCCATACAGGTTGATCGGGTCGACTGCCTTGTCGGTGCTGATCGCCAGGACACGTTTCACCCCGGCATCAATGGCTGCGCCGATGACATTCTGCGAGCCGATTACATTCGTCTTGACAGCTTCAAACGGGTTATACTCACAGGCCGGCACCTGTTTCAGCGCAGCGGCATGGATGACAACGTCAACACCTTCGAAAGCACGGAGGAGACGTTCATGGTCACGTACGTCGCCGATGAAATAGCGAAGTTTCGGGTGGTCAAAGCCGCCTTTTCGCATCTCATGCTGCTTGAATTCATCACGGCTGAACACAATGATTTTCGCCGGATCGTAGTCCTTGAGCATAATACGAATGAACTCTTTGCCGAAGGTTCCGCTTCCCCCGGTAACCAGGACGGTTTTACCGTTCAGGCTATAAGAGTGACCGTTTGAGCCGTGGTTTTCCATGAGTGTCTTCCCGGCTGCCGTGCAGCCTGCAAGTCTTCTGTAATCAACCTGTACACGAGGTAGCTTGAAACTCGTACATGAGGTGAAATATCAGGAAATACTCATGTACCACTTGAGCTTTTACGCAGATGTACAGTTCTTCCAACCTTCATGAAAGCAAACCCGGGGCCAGTATTTGTGGGGGATATGGATGAGCGAGAAGTGTTGTAACAATATGATATTACATTGCTTACGTTGTTGTGACAACAACGATTGTGTTGAAAGACAGGGGTAATATTTTCCGTGAGGAACAGATTTTCCTTTTGGCCCCGCCGGCTTGTCCGGCGGTGGTCTATTCTAAATGAAGGAGTTCAACCTTTGGTTTTGATCAAATAGTGTGAGAGTTCATGATTATCATCGCATGACTACTAAAGGACTAACTCTTTAATTTAAATTAAAATAAACCCCGCCGGACAAGCCGGACGGGGCCAATAGTGTCGTAAGTAAAACTTGGAATACTGATACACACACACAAACACACACAAAGACATGTGGCCCGACTTGTGCTCCGAGGCGTACTGCTTGCTGTCGGGAAGCATACTGCTCGCTGTCATGTATCAGCTTTGCTGGATGATATCCAGAATCGCAATCTGGGTAACAAGCATTCACCTCATAAACGGCGACTTCTTGATCATATCCTCCGGCATGGAGAACCCGCCGCCGTTCAGCATACGGTCGCAGACGAAATCCAGGTACGGATCTTTCCCGGGATCAAGATCGTCGAGCGACTTCAGGTTCAACAGGCTCACGCGAGCATCAGGCGTGAAATAATTCAACGGAATCAACCGTTCCACCAGGAAATTGTACGCGTAATTCCGTGCGATGGTGTACTGTTCCGGAGACAGTTTGATGTTTACCACGTCCCGAAGAGCGTTCTCGTACTGTTCACGTGTCAGGCAATCGTTGGTGAAGCCACGGCATCCATAATGCACTTCCGCTGAGACAATCGCCGGGATGTGGCCGTACGAAGTCGCATCCAGCCCGATGGTGCCGAGAATAGTAATCACACCATCCAGCACACCCAGCAGGCCAAAGGTATTCACCGAATCCTCGCCGGGGATGATGCGGACATGATCGGGAATTTCCGGCATGTGCTGCCTGATCAGGTGCATGTTACCGTATTCGGTCTTGGTGCGGAATTCCACCGGGTGAATCTTGATCACCCAGGTCACATCCTTGACTTCCTGAATGATCCGCAGGGTTTCCACCAGCCATTCAGTTGCAGTAGTGTGAGCCATTTTCTCACCGCCCAGCACCGCTGCATCCCAGTTCAAGTGAGGGAAAATGCCCCAAACCGGACGATCAGGCGGGAGGTTGTATTTACGGCGTAATGCTTCCTGGTCCGGTAGCTTGGGATCATGGCTCAACATGCGGACATTTTTACGATGGATGAAATTGTGGTAGTATTGATCCAGCCGTTTCTGTTGAAGCGGGGATAGAGTGCGATCCTTGATGTTGGCCCATTCTTCATCACGCGGGTAGTACCACATGATACCACGTTCGCCCGGAGCGCAGGTACGGAACAGGTAACTTTGCTTGATGTAGTAAGCATGCCAGATGGTGATAGGAATATTTTCCCGTCCAGCCATCAGCAATAGTGATTCCCAGTCCGCATAACACGGGTGATCCGCTAAAATATGGTCCGGTTTCAGGATGGTCACGACTGCGTTGTAGGCTTCTGTCATCACCAGCGATGTGTACAGGTATTCCCGCAGATACTGTTCGTATTCTGGATTGGTATTGTTCAGCTTGCCCATGGTGAAGCGTTCAGTGCTGGAATAGGCCATCTCACCGACCGGCATGTCCATGTAGGTGATGTCGGTAACATGGTCGAGGGGAAGGGTATCGGCCATGCGGCGCAGTTCCTGCCGTTTCGGGATTGACACATAATCGCCAAGCGCAATCGCGGAGAATCCCATAGATTCCACCAGAGATTTGGACTGACCGTAGCAGGACATGCAACGGTTCATCCAACCGCCCGGTTCGCCATCCTCTTTCAGGGTTCGCAGCACACACCCGGTCATCAGGCCGTCACAGACCAGGAACTTGACATTCGCACCACGCTTTGCCAGCGCTGCCGCCATGATCATGTCCTGCGTCATCGCAGGGATACGTCCCCCGCTGCCATGAAGACTGGCGACCAGCACACGTTTTCCATCCGCTTTTCTCGGCAGGGAACCGTCAATCTTCCAGATACGGAGCAACTGTTCCAGCAACGGCTTGTATGAATCCGTAAGCGGCAGGTATTTGCGTGGCTGATAGGGCAAGTTCCAAACCGCTTCTGCAGCTTCCTTTTCCGGGTCGGCTTCTGTCACCACGGGAACCAGTACAGGCTGTGCTTCTGGTGCAGACTGGCGACGGTAATAATCTTCCAGTGATTTCCCTTGCGGGACAGCGATAATGTTGGTGTCTCTTTCCGGGGCTTTGGGGCAACGCTCCGGCAGTCCGGTCTCTTCGTCGAATTCGTAGAGTTCGTATCCCAGTTCTTCCAGGAGCTGTACATATTCCTGTATACTGCTGCCTGCCAGTTGCAGGGAGCCGTTCTGGTATTCGCTCAGGATCAGGGGGTGGAAGCGCTCGATGGTTTCACGTCCCCCACGAAGGGCCATAACCTCGGCGCCTTCAACGTCGATCTTTATCATATCGACGCGCTTGATACCCTGTTCACGAACCACATCATCCAGGCGCATGACCTGCACTTCTTCCACATGGTCCGCTTTCACACTATCGTAATAGAACTTGGAGCCGACCGTATTATGGCCCATGTGTTCAAACCCGGCGATGTTCAGCTCGATGGTTCCGGGTGTGTCGCCGAGGGCGACTTCATGCAAGTGAACCTGGGACAGATTGTTCAGCGTCATGTTGGCCTTGAACGCCTGCTGTTCACGACTGCTCGGTTCGAAGGCATGGACTGCGCCTGATGTTCCAACCTTGCGGGCGGCGAACATGCTGAACAAGCCTTCATTGCCGCCGATGTCGAGCAGGATCATGCCCGGTTGCAGCACGCGGTCCAGGAAAGCGAACTCGTTGGGTTCAAGGGTCTCGCTGGTGTAGAAACAACGTCCGGAATCAGCGGCCAACTGGAGGTTAAGCTTCAGGTCATGCCACCAGTTTACCACGAATTTTGCTTCTTCCGGGTGTTTACGGAATAGTTGCCAGAGTTCTTTGCGCAGCATGGTAATCTGTGCCGGTTCGGGCAGGACTTCCGGCAGGCAGAAACGCCAATACGGGTACGGACCGACCGGACGCAAACGGAACAGGGACGCGGCGATGCTTCGTAGCGCTTCCCATTCTCCGGCCAGCAATTCGACTTGCCTGAGCTGCTTTGTGATTTGCATGGCAGGTTGCCAGTGCCCGGCATGAACCTGTTGGTTCAGGGCGTCGAGGATCTGAATAACTTCCTTGCGTGCCGGTAAAGGTTCCGGTTCCGGCTGCACAGAGATCTTTGTTTCTTCAACCCTCTCTTGCTGTGCCGGATGTTGCCCGTTCGGGATGGCATAACCCCAGGTTTCCATGGTCGGACCACACCACTGGCGGAACAGGTTTTTCTGGTCATCGGTCCATGAAGCCCAGGCTGCAACTGCATCATCGGGCTCATATCCCTTGAAGCCGTCGATAGGAAGCTGGGTGTCCGGTGTCAGCGTGGACAGGAAACGTGCGGCTTCTTCCTGGTTATTCAACGATTCCAGAGTCATCGCATGGACACGATCCGCGCCAAGCGCCGCAGTCAGTTCCAGCTTCTTCCCGGCGTACCAGCCCCAGGCGAAACAGGCTTTTTCGAAGTTGCCAAGGTTGCGCCATTGTGCGGGATCATTCCCAGCCAACCGCCAGCGGGCACGATACAGCAAATCCATTGTGTGGGCGGTATCGTTTCCAGCAGATAACATCTCCGAAACAGTATTCACTTCGTTGATGCCGTTGTTGACCAGGTAAACACAGCTATCGACCGGGAAGGCTCGATGCAGGCCGGGGATCAGGTCGGGGGCCCAACCGTCCCAGTCCACAACTGCCTGGTGACGGTTCAGCTCCGCATCCAGGAATTCAAGATAGGGGAGATGATGCTGACCGATTCCCTGTTCCAGCTCAACCGTGGTCAGGCTGTAACGATCCATCCGTAACTTGTCGGCCTTGATATCATGCACTGACAACACTGCTTCACCTGCTTTCGACAAGGTTTGAATTGCCGAGCTGGGATCGAAACGGTGCGGTGTCAGCACTGCGATGTATTTGCCCTGTGGCTGGTCATCTTGCATGGGTACTCCGGGTACAGATGGTGATGTATCAACAGATTGATGGTTGCCATTTGATCTTGCCCAACGAGCCGCATCACTGCGCGCTCTTTCCTGCCATTTCTGGTGAACCGGGAAACATTGCGCACGGATCAGTTCGGCATCCGCTTCGGAAAGGTCTTTCTTCCACGAACCGGAATGGATATGGTCCTTGTTCACCGTTCCGGCCATTGTTTCCATGATGGCGTCATCCACACGCAACTGGAGGAAACGGATCATTCCGGCAAGCGTCTCTTCCGGACGGGAACAGTATTCTTCAAATTCCACCACACAATAGTGGTCGTCATTGCCCGCCGCTTGTGTCAGAAGGGTATGCGCCTGTTCGGCACGGTGCATGATGCCGTTGTAATAGGTGACGAACTCTTCCGCGTTTTTTGGTCCCCAGGGACGTTTGAACACGGACGAAGCTACGTCCAGAGGATTACGAATCGTGTGCAGGTACAGCAAATCCGGGAACAGGGAGTGCAGGTGATGAACCTGCTCGACTGTATGCGGTGTTTTCTCCACCCAACGGCTGGCTCCGACGGCTCGCGTGGGCCGCATGAACAGCCTGTCAGTCAGAACACGCAACGCTTCCACCGCGTTGCCGGTCCCGGCAAACGCATCCTGAACTTCACGTTCCAGGATTTCTTCGGTAAAGAACGAATCCACCTCATCGAGCACACCATCCACAGGCAGCCGAACCAGGGAACGGATCAGCATTTTGCGACGATGGCCGAAAAGATCACGCAGCAGGACATCATCCATCGGATGACCCATCAGCGCTCGAATAATCGCGCCTTCCTTGTCGAAATAGCGGCTCTCCTCGAACATCAACAGGTCGGGATGTTTTCCCAGGGATTGCACCAGCAAAGACGTTCCGCAACGTCCGGTCCCACCGACAAAGATGGGACGGTCGGTGCCAATCTGTACGGCAGATTCGTTCATGATCAAGCCTTATCCGTGATTACGCCACGGGTTGTTGAACCGGACATGCGGCATCACTTTTGCCAGCTCTTCGATACCGTCTTCAACCGTGATGGTGCGTTCGTAGCCCAGACCACGGATACGTTCGTAGCTGACTGTATAATCGCGTGCGTCCGCATCTGAACCCACGTCTGCCTCGTGCAGATAGAAGGGGATACGTTCACGGATCATCAGCGCGATATCATGCTTGGTGTAGTTGCCACGTTCATCGCCGACATTGAAAATGCCGCCGTTGGTGGTCATCTCGGCCCAGTGATCCAGCGCGAAGGGGTAGACATTCGCACAGTCGTTGATATGGATGAAGGTGCGACGGTGGTGCCCTTCATACATCACGATCTGCTTGTTGTGGATGGCCTGGTGGACGAAGTCGTTCACCAGCAAGTCCACACGCAAACGAGGGGCGATACCGAATACAGTCGCAAAACGGAAGATCAGTACATTCTCAAGGCGGTCCTTGAAGATGCGTTCGGCATCCAGCTTGTTGCGTCCGTATAGGCTCAACGGATTGGTCGGCGAATCTTCGGTGCAGATACCGTCCACCACGCCATACGTAGACCCGGTTGAGGCGAACATCAGCCTTTGCAGCTTACTCATCGCCATCGCGAGGTTCAGCGAGCCGTTTACATTGACCGTGTTGGCGCGATCCGGATCGGCCGCACAGGCCGGGAAGCCGACAATACCGGCCAGGTGAATGACCGTATCAGCACGACGCACCGTTTCGGCCAGCTTGGTTGCGTTACGTACATCACCTTCCACAACCTCGAGATTGGGGTGCTTGATGAAATGCAAGATCGGCTGCGGGCTGAACATGAAGTTGTCGTAAATGGTGACATGGTAGCCGCGTTCCAGCAGCATGGGCACCAGTACGGACCCCTTATAACCGGCGCCGCCTGTAACGAGAATACGTTCCATGATCTGTTCCTTTCTACTTCTTCAACAAGTCCGGTCAGCCTTACAAACCAACCCAGATATTTAAAGCAAATTCTCTTCGTGTGTTGTATCTGTTGATATTTCCAGTAACCACGGTAGTGGTTGGCTGATAATAGCCCCTGACTCTTACACACATCTTTGTCTGTCCACCCTTTGGCGGTGGTAAAATTTTGCCCAGATCATATACTCCGAAGGAGTATGCAGACTGCTGACAAAGCTATACTCCGAAGGAGTATGCTATTTTAGCCCAGGGTACGCGCTGTCTTTTTAGCGCGCACCCTGGGTAGAGAAACAAAACCGTTTCAACCCCGAAGTGGGTTGCATAAAGCATCATTTACGGTCAATTGATGTCTATAAATATCAAATACGTTCTAACTTATTTAATGAACAAGTTTTAATCGATTATTATGCAACCCTTACAGGGTTGTTTATTAGTTAAAATTTCTGACATAGTGTGCAGGCCAAACTGACGGCCTGTACACTATGCTAAAATAGGGAATCCCTTCGGGATTCTAGCGTACCGCATGCGCAAGACCTGACAAAACATGCTACGGCGTTGTGCCGGGTCTTGATACGCGAAGCGGATTGTGACCCGACACGCATCCCGCTTCAAACCAACCGTTTAATTCGGGTTGCAGAATTGCCACAAACAAAAACCGCATGCGCATGACCTGACAAAACAATTGGTCAGACCTGACAAGACTTCTTATCGCACCGAACGTGGTGAACCGCCAACCTCGTGTATATGGTCGTACATCGCTTCAAATGCCTGTTGCAGATCACGCAGGCCACTGTCCACATCTTCGGGAATGCGGCGCATGGCGCGATCGATATCCGCTTCAATTTCCCTGCGCGGTTTTGCTTTGGGCACAGGTTTGGGCGCTGCGGCCGGAGCAGGTGTCACTGCAGCCGGAGCCGGAGCTACCGCCGCCGTTACCTGCGTTTGTGCCGGAGCAACTTGCGCCGAAGGTCCGGCCTGGGACCAGGTGGTCGAAGGTTGAACACCGAGTTGGCTCATCAGGTCTTTGATCGGCTTGGAACCTGGGTTGATCCGTAGCGCTGCATTACAGGCATCAACCGCTTCCTTGATCTTTTGCCCGTGAGCAAGCGCAATGGCACGGATGTAGTGATACTCTTCGATATGCCCGAAGGCGTTCTGGAGTGGAGTAAGCAGCGCCAGAACCTGTTGTGCCTTGCCCTGTTCAATCAGCGTGGTGGCCTGCTTGAGATAAGTCGGCCATTCTGCGGACGCACGGGCGATATCATCGACCGGGGGTGTTTTCGCCGCCGGAACCAGCTTTCCGGGTAAAAGTCGCCATGTCGCGGCGTTCTGAATCCATCCGGCCAGACCGTTTTTCATGCCTGCGAGCTTCAGGTTCCGTTGAGCGTCATTGCCTTTCCAGACCGCCTGGTAGCCGCCGCCGTGGGCGTAGTCATGGTTCTGGTGAATGGCGAAGATGGCGTCAGAGGCATCCACAACCGCCGCGTTCTGACGTCCTGCTTCCATCACCAGCCAGTTGTCCCAGGCAACACGTCCCACCGCCATCGGTGGAATCGTCGGGTACAAGCCCTTGCGGAACGCGAAATAGTCCACCCCGGAATGACGATGCAGACAGCCTTCACGCATGATCCGCGCTTTCTGCTGCATCATCCAGTCGGGATCGTTAAAATCAATCGGCTCGGTGATGTCCAGATCCCAGCGCTGGCCGATCATCAGGAAGTTCTCGAAATGATCGCCGATCTGCTTAAAATGCAGGGGGAAATCCGGCGCGAGTATGATGTCAGCGTTGCAATACACGACCAGGTCATGACGCGCCAGTTCCTGACCACGGTTGAAAAGATGATCCAGCCTTGGGGTGCCGAATTCAGTCCGTTCCAGCGGGCCGCCGTATTCCAAACCAAGCTCGGCAGCGGTTTCGGGTACTCCGGCATCATCACCCAGCAGGATGAGCTGGGGATTGCCCATCATCCTTGTCCAGCTTTGCAGGGCATTGCGCTGGATGACGCCGTTATGACCTTCAAACGGTTTCGGCAAAGCGAAGAGAGTTACCATGGCAGCTTCACCTCCTTTGCCGGGGCTGGATGATCGTCACGTTGCAGGGCGAAGGTGCCCAGGCCGTAAACCTGCGGCGCTGTCGGACGCTTCAACGCTACTTCCAGATCACTCTTTTCCCAACGGTTGTACCGGTCTTTCACCCAGGCGCCCGCCAGCGCAACTCGATACCCGGCCAGCAATTTCGGCAGACGTTCCAACCCGTAAATCCGGTGCAGGGGACGCCAGACAGCGTCCTGTCCGACCGGAATGGTAATCAGGTGTGTTGCCGTCGGTTTCATCAGGGAACGCAAGTGCTGCATGGCTTTCAAGTCGGCGTCCTCGTCTTCCTGTGTGATTTCGTAACGTCCGGTGATGCCGGAGTGTTCGACCGTGGAGCAGTTCATCACCAGGTCAAAAGATCCCGGCTGCAGTTGCAGGGACAGCAGATCACCACGCAGGAAGCGCAAGTTGGGCAGGATGAAAGGACGAGTAACCTCGAGCATGTCCACCCCGGTGACCTCGTAGCCTTTCATGGCTGCGATGGTTGAGAGCTGGCTACCGCCGGGACCGAAGTCCAGCGCGTAACCGGGACCGTCCGGCATGTTCGCCGCCATCCAGGACCATTCAATCGCACGGTCCCCGGAAAGGTCCAGCTTTAACGGTTCAACCACAGGAGCAGCGGGTAAACTCATGCCATCTCCTTTACAGCGTTTGCGTTCACATCAACCGCCTTGCCAGCCTTTTCAACCAGCACTTCCGGCAGGTTCAAGTTGGCGTATCCCCAGTCCAACGGGTTTACCTGCGGCGCTTTGCCCTCTTTCAGCAGGTTCGCCCAGGGACGGTACATGCCTTTATAGGTCAAAGACAGTTCCTTGTCGTACACATTCTTGTCCACCGACCAGCCCGCACCGTGTTCGATATGGAACACCCGTGCGGGATCACCGATCACCACCTGCCTGCCGCCTGCACCAAGCGCGGCGTGAAGCATCAGGCCATCGATGAAAATGGACCAGTAGGGAATCTCGGGATAGCCACGCAGATCGAATACCATGTCACGATGGATCAGGGTGAAATCACCGCAAGCGTTGGAATACAGCGTCTTGCCTTCGCCACGCTTGAGCATGTCCTCGATTTCTGCGGGATTCTGCAGGGCGGTTGGATCAGTGAAGGTTTCACGGAACTCGCCCTTGTGAATCGTTTTGGTCTCAAAATTCACACGGATCTGGTGCTGTTCGCAGAACCGGATGCGGTCATCGGCGCTCAATTCCATCGGGATGACACGTTCTCCGCAATCCCAGCGAGCGGCACGGTAAAACGCTTGCGGGTCCAGCCTGGCATATTTAAGCAGCCGGATCATGGGGCGATTCGGCATGATGTCCAGGTTGGAAAACAGGATCCAGTTGCCGTAGGCGCGTCGTGCGCCCACATTCTTCCCGATCATCTGATACAACGGGATTTTTTCGTTGTTGGGAAGCGACTGGTGCAGTTCACGGGGGACGGTAATGATCCTCAGTTCCACACCGGGCGTCTTCTCCCACAGGACCACATCGGCCAACGGGGGACGGTCGGCCGGGGGATTCCATTCCACCAGCACGATTTCCATCGTCAGCCCTTCCTCAGCCGCCAGCAGTCGCCATGTATCCAGGAAAGCGTTGGTCCGTTCATACATGTACCCGCCGTGGTCATCATTACGGCCCATTGCCACAAGGCTAAGGGTCGGCTGTTTTCGGGCGGTGTTTGTTGTGTTGTTTATCAACGGTTCTCCTCCGGTACGGCATCGACCAGCAAGTGCCACCCAAATGCCTGTTCAAGCCGTCTGAAGAGTTTTTTCGGCATCCAACGGAAATACCAGACTTTCACATACTGGTATCGTTTGTATTCGGGAATCTTGTACGGGAAAATGTGGTCCGCGCGAATCCGGGTTGTGCGGAAACCTTCCAGCAGGTGCTTTACCGTGTTACAGGTATAGCTGTACGTCACCGGGCAGCCGGTCTGGGCTTCGCTGTGGCGTGCGATCCACTTGTCCACCTTGTTGAATTGCAGCTTGCCGTACTTCATCAGAATCCAGAGCACCTTCCAGGAATAACGATTGTACACCATGAGCTTCAGGCGAGTGGAAGGTTTGGTAAACTTCAAAATTTCACGGACAGCGTTTTCCGGGTGAGGTGTATGATGAATTACGCCGAAGCTGTAGATGAGATCATAGGCTTCTACCGGAACCACTTCGGACAGGTTTTCCGCGTTGGCGTGGTAGAAGGTGATCTTATCCGAAAGGCCGTAAAGTTCAGCGCGTTGTTTCGCCAGTTTCAGCGATTCAGTGGAAAGGTCCACCGCCGTCACAGTTGCTCCGGCACGGGCGAAGTTCATGGTGTCAGTGCCGATGCCACAGCCGATCTCGAGTACATGTTTGCCGTTCCAGAGGGGAAAGTTGGCGAACACGGGGATATGGGGCTCCACCATGTATTTGCGCTGTTCCACCTGGTCGTAAAACTCCTTCGTGCCGACTTGAACAGTCGTATGCCGTATGTTACAGGGGCGCGCATTCCAGTAGTTTTCCACCTTCTTCAGCGGCACATGCGCAAACGGTGCTTGTACAGTTGCTGCCATGAAAATCCTCTTTCTACTTCCGGGCGTCTGCTTCTTCTTTGTTGGCCATGTACCAGTCGATGGTACGTTTCAGGCCGGAATGCAGATCATATTCCGGTTCCCAGTCGAGAACCTTTTTCATTTTGGTCACATCCAACACTTTTCGAGCGACACCGTCCGGCTTGGTCGGATCCCAGCGAACCTCGCCCTTGAAGCCGGTCAGTTCCGCGGTCAATTCCGCCAGTTCCTTGATCGTGGTGCCGATCCCGGTGCCGATGTTGACCACACCTTCCGCATCAGTCATGGCCAGACGGTAGCATGCCGCTGCCGCGTCATGGACATACATGAATTCACGGATCGGGCTGCCGGTGCCCCAGTTCATCAGGTAGGGCGCACCTTCCAGGGTGGCGTCGGCATAACGCTTGATCAGCGCGGAAACCACATGACTGCGGTATTCGGTGAAGACATCATGCTCGCCATACAGGTTGGTCAGTGTGGGTAGTTGCCAGGTAAACCCGAACTTGCGGCCATGAGCGATCATTCCGACCTGAAGCAGTTTCTTGGAGAAGCCGTAACCTACCACGCTGGGATGCAATTCGCCTTCCCAGAATTCATCCTCACGCAAGTCGCCGTCCACCTTTGCGGGATAGGCGCAGGCGCTGCCGATGCCCTGGAAACGCTTGACCCCGGCCTCGCCCGTAGCGTGCAGGATATTGGCGATCATCAGCGTGTTGTAGTGAAACAGGTTGTGCGGCTCTTCCTGGTTGATGCCAATACCGCCGTAATACGCGGCCGAGTGAACCACCAAGTCAGGCTCAAACGCTTTCACCGAGGCGTCCACCTGGGCTGTGTCCAGCAGGTTCACTTCTTTGGAACGGGGCGCGGCGACCTCATGACCACCGTCGATGAATTGCTTCAACAACGCCCGTCCGAAGAACCCGCTTCCGCCTGTCAGGAATACTCTCATGTATTTTGTCCTCAAAAATGTTTCACGCAAAGCAAAAATCTTAACAGGATATTAGGATAATAGGATAACTAAAGGATAAGAATTTTATGTAATACCGTGTATAAAAGGTGTTTGACAGTATTTTACAGTATTGTCCTTACTATCTTATTCATCTTGTAAATTTTTTAATCAGTTATCCTTGATATCCTTCTATCCTATCATCCTGTTAAGCGTCTGTTCTTCCAGTCAGACCCCTACTCCCAGTGCGTGGTAGTTGATCTTGTCGGGTTGGTGATCGAAATAGAGCCGCCACAGGTCGAACAAGTGCGCGCCGGACGCCATTTTTTCGCCCAGGGTATCCCAGTCCAGATCCCGATATTGCGGGTCCATCATGGTCACCATCACCGCGTCCACACCTGTAACCGCGTCTTCCACCGAGCTGTGATATAACAATTTGTCGCCAACTTCTTTGCGCGCATTTTCCAGCGCTACCGGGTCATGAACATGAACCTCATGGCCCTTTTCCGCGAGGGAAACCGCGAGCTGAAGCGCTTGGGATTCTTCCACAAGAGGAGTGTCCGGACGATAGGCCAGACCGAGAATCGCCACGGGTGAGCCCGGTTCCAGGTTTTCTTCCAGCCAACCACGCAAGCGTTCTACCTGGTGCAGGTTGGTCAGGTGCGTTTGATGCGCCAGTTCCGCATGGACACCGTGGTCATTGGCGAGCCGAACAAAAGCGCGGTTGTCACGTGGGAAACATGGTCCCCCGAATCCCAATCCACCTTTCAGCACCTTACTGCCGATACGGGTGTCCTGACCGATGGCTTTTGATACCACATCCACATTCGCGCCGGGCAGGGCTTCACACATCTCCGCCAGCATATTGGCGTAAGTGATTTTGGTTGTGACAAAGCAGTTCAGCGATATTTTCGCCAGCTCGGCATTGATGATATTCATCCGGCTGACCGGGGGATTGTTCGGGCAGATGATCCCGTAGATCTCTTCCAGGTGCTCGCCGATACCCGCATCACTTTCGCCGACCAGCACAAAGTCCGGCTGGGTGAAAATGCGAATCACATTGCCCATGGCAATGAATTCCGGGTTGTAGGCGATAGACCAGCCGTTGCCGACAGTCTTTCCACTGACACGTTCCACCAGCGGAATCAACACGTCGTTGATTGTGCCGGGCATTACGGTGCTGCTGACTACGATATGATGATGTTTCTCTTTGGTTTGCAGGATTTTAGCGATGGAGGAAAGGGACGCTTCCAGTTGTTCGTTGCCGTAAGTGCCGTCCGACTGGGTAGGTGTGGCGACGACGAGGAACGTAATATCAGAACCCATGATCGCTTCACGGTAGTCCAGAGTTGCGGTCAGACGTCCACGTGCGTTGGCCAGTACGTCCGCCAACAGTGGCTCGACATAGGGTACCTGGCCGTCATTGACCAGTTCTACCACGGTCGGGTTGACGTCAATGCCAAATACTTTGTACCCCGCTTCGGCAAATACGCCTGCCATACACAGGCCAAGTTTTCCCAGACCGACAACGCTGAGTGTCTCACCCCTCAGGGGTTGCTGTTTCCTTGTGGTATCCACCCAGATCCTCCGCTATGTTCACTTCTTTACCCGGGTGCAAGCACACCGGGCCACACGACCTACCCGGGTGCAAGCACACCGGGCCACGCGACCTACCCGGGTGCAAGCACACCGGGCCACACGACCTCAGCCTGCTTCAGCAGGCTCTTCTTAGCACCCGGCTTCAGCCGGGGTGTCCATTTGGTTCTATTTATGGCCAGCGCGCTTCAGCGTGCTTTCCGGTATTCTAAGCGCCACACTACAACAAGTGGACGAATTCTTTTATTCATATAGAATAGACTGACGATATTGGCCCCGACGAATTGGCCCCGTCCGGCTTGTCCGGCGGGGTTTATTCTTATTCTAAAGGATTTGCACCTTCAGTAGTCATAGCTGTATCCGTTTCAGCTTTGTGAGTTTCTCCACACTTTACTGCAAGCGGACTAAACTCTCTAGTTTATTTACAACAAGCGGACTAAACTCTCTAATTCATTTACTACAAGTGGACTAACTCTCTTATTTCATTTAGAATAGACCACCGCCAGCAAGCTGGACGGGGCCAATAGTATCGTTGGATTTTTCTGCCCGGGTGCAAGCAAGCCGGGCCAAACTACTTTGCTTCACTTCTCAGACGAGTACATCTCACACAACGGCTCAGTTCGCAAGAGATATGCCAGCAAGAAGGCGTCGTAAAACCTGCTTATGACCACACGCTATCCCGATTGCGGAGCCGTTGAAACGGTAAATGCTGCCGTGAAGCTTGGAAGATATTTCCGCTAACACTTCAACTTTTCTGGAGCTTAATCCGCATTCTCATTGCTGTCGTCGCAAAACCCGTTTCCGGTGTAAAACTTGCAGATACCCTGTATGACAGAATACCGGAACGCGATCAGGATGGCTGTCCGACTATGGAGGCACGACTCTTGCGCTCGCGTACGCGTGTCTCTTCTTGAAAAAGGCAGGACTGGACTCCGCAAACCGTGGAGCCGGATGAAGGCAAATGGAGTTGTAATGGCGGATCAGGACAAACAGGTCGTTCAACAGTCGGAACAGGTAGAAACCCTTCTCAACCAACGGTTAGCCCGTGCGGACCAGGGGAAGGGGAATGCATGGCAGCAACGGCGGGACAAGTACCTGTCGCTCATTGAACAGGTAAAGGTTTCCACATCCACGCAAACACCACGTATCACTGCTGTGATTGTCACCTATCGTCATGATCCGGATACAGCCAATTGCCTGCGTATGCTTCAACTCCAGCGTGGACTTGGCCTTCAAATTGTCTTCGTGGATAACGGCGCAGCATCTGGCGAACTAGAAAAGCTCTATCGCTATGCAGATGTCATGGTTCGGCTGAAAGAGAACACCGGAGCGTACCTGTCCCGTAATGTGGGCGCCTTGTTCGCTGATGGTCCGGTTTTGCTGTTTATTGATGATGACGGCATCCCGAATCCGTCGTTTGTCCGGTCCCATCTGGAAACACAGGGACGTTGGGATGTGGATGCGGTGCGTGGAGTGGTTCAGCCCAAAACCAACCGTCCGATCAATCGTCTGGCCGGGCACTATGCTCTGGGCAATCAACCCTACCCGGTGTATGCCGATGTTGAGGGCAATGTCTCCTACCAGGCTAAGAGGTTTTACGCGGTCGGAGGTTGGGATGATGCGATAATCTTCGGCGGTGGCGGAGTGGACCTGGCGATCCGCCTGTTCCGCTATAATTGTGACCCGCTGAAGCAGATGTATATCCCCGGCGCGGTGCTGCTGCATGAATATGCCCGTAACGCCCGTCACCTGACCGACAAACATTCCCGGCAGGAGCCTTCGCGTCAACGATCCCGCCAGATTCACCCGGACTACGATCAAATCCTGGCAGCGTGGAACGGCATGAAAGGGAAAACCTCGCTACTGAAAGCACGTTCCGATAGCCCAGTACTCCCGCCGCTGGACCGTGATGAAGCTTTTGCCGATGCCCTGTGGCCCGCGTTGGTGCAGGCGTATCGTGGACGTCCAGACAAGGCCCAAGCGCATCTGAACCGACTAAAGCGTGAATACGGAGACCATCCGCTCTGGATCGAATGGAAGGCTGCCATTGAAGAAATCATGGATCGTCCCGTCAATGAAAATCTGTCTCCTGCGGAACAGCGCGAGGAAGGTGTCGCCTGGTTGCAGGTTACGCATCATTACCTGATGCAAGGCAATCCGCAACTGGCGCTGGAAGCGTTGTACGCCGGCGAGGAAAGCGTGCCCCTGGCGGAAATCACCGAGATGCGTCGCCAGTTGGAGCTCGAACTGGGGCAGAATGGACGGGACCGTCAGAAAGCACAAGCGCCTATTGGAATGGATGAACAAACCCTGTACAAGGTTCAGGCAACATCCGGTGACAAGGTACCAGTCAGTATCCTGATTCCTACGTACAATCGTGACAAGTTTATCGCATTGACTGTTCACAGCGCGTTGATGCAAACCCTGCCCGTTGCGGAAATCCTGGTTGTGGATGATGGCAGCACGGATCGGACTGCGGAGATCATGGAACGATTCAATGATCCACGTTTGCGCTATATCCGAAAAGAACATTCCGGCGCTCCGCAAACACGGAATCGTGCGGTGCGGGAAGCATCACACCCCTGGCTGTTGTGGCTGGATTCTGACGATATGCTGTTGCCTGATACAGTTGCCAATCACTGGAAAACGCTTCAAAGCACACCCGATGCAGAGGTGATCTACGGCGACCTGATGACCGTGTTTGCCGACCTGTCACCACGAAAGCCGTTGCGTTACCCGGACTGGTACGGCCACAACCATGAACTGCTGGCAAGGTTGCTGCAATCCAACGGTATCCCGAATCCGGCTACAATGGTAAAAGCGGAGTTATTCGAGCGGTTCGGGCCGTTTGATGAGAGCTATCGCAGAGCGCATGATTATGAGTGGTGGGCACGCATTGCGCCGACCGCCAAGTGCAAGCATACCGATGAAATTGTGGTGCTGTGGCGCTGGCATGATGCTAATATGTCCAGCGGAAGTGTGAAGATTGATTACAGCTTTGACGCCCGGATTGCACGAACCCTGCTGGAACGTCATAGCCTGGAAGAATTGTATCCGCAATTGAACTGGCAGTCACCGGCACGGAAGCAAGTTGAGGGGCTGGCCTGTTTGCAAAGCGCGATCCGGTTGATCAACCTTGGGGATGTGGAGAACGGGCTGCACTGGCTGCAGAAATCATGGGAGGCGCATCCGGGCGAGCAGGTGCGTGAGATCATGCGGAAACTGGGGATACGTCCACAATCGTCGGTACAGGTTTAGCGAGGGGATGCAAGATACATGAGTGAAGCGATGGCACAAGCAAAAGCAGCAACTGTCGAACAGCAGGAAAAATCCACTCAATGTGGTCCAGTGCTCATCTACCAGATGGGGAAGGTGGGATCAAGCTGAAAACCGATGTGATCGATTTCCTGCTGATGCGGACCGGGATGATCAAATCGCGGCATTCAAACAGAAGTACATGGGTGCCTGATTAGACTCACAGGATAATAGGATAGAAGGATATCAAGGATAAGACTTGACTGAATTTACAGGATGGACAGGATAATAAGGATGGCAAGGATACAGAACTGACGATACTATACTGACGATACTATTGGCCCCGCCGGCTTGTCCGGCTGCGGTCTATTCTAAATAAAGTGAAGAAGATATTCCTTCAGCTGTTTTGGAATCTATTGAGAATGATAAATGTATACGACTTACTACTGAAGGAATAATCCTTTGATCTAATTAAAATAGACCGCCGCCGGACAAGCCGGCGGGGCCAAATTGGGTATTATTCTTTCTTTTCGCTGGAAACAGCACGCTTTGAGAGTAACATTGGAGATTGACGTGACCGATATCGTTCATGCCATACCGGACCTGAAGAGTGAAAAGCTGGTTTCGGACAAGTACCGTTTCATCTGGGTGGGGGTGCCCAAGTCCGCGACACGCAGTATCCTGACCCTGTTGTATCGTGAACCACCGATGGATTTCGGCGCTCGCCAGGTGAACGAGGAATTGCGTTTTATTCTCCAGGCGGATCCGCGTGTCCGTGACTATTTCAAGTTCACCTTTGTGCGCAATCCGTGGTCACGAGTGGTTTCAACTTATCAGAACAAGATCAAAACCACCCGTGAAAAGGTGAAGCTGATGTTCGCCGAGCGGTATCCTGGGTTACGTGATGGCATGGGATTCGAGGAGTTCGTGCACTTCCTGGTGGAACATCCGCAGGGTTCAGACTCCCATGCAGATCGTCACTGGGCCAGCCAGCACCTATTCCTGATCGATGAAAAGGGGCAGGTTCTGGTGGACTATATCGGCAAGGTGGAGAACCTGGAAGATGATTTCCGGAAGATCACCCGGCAACTGGGATTGGGATCACTGGAATTGCCGGTATTGAACACACGTGATGGCTGGACCGGGGATACGGCGAGCCTGAAACAACGTGATCCGCATGATTACCGGACATGGTACAACGAAGAAACACGCGAACTGGTGCGTCAACGCTACGCGGTGGACATCGATTTCTTCAAGTACGAATTCTAATTACTCACAGGTTTCACAGGATGATAGGATAGAAGGATATCAAGGATAAGATTTATTGAATTTACAAGATAGACAGGATAATAAGGATGGCAAAGATAAAACAAAAAGAATTTTAATGTTATTTTTTTCAATGCTTTATGTTTTATTATCCTTCAGTTATCCTATTATCCTATTATCCTGCTAATTCTTTTCTTTGCGCCTTTGCGTCTTTGCGTGAAACAAGAAGTATTGGATCTTTGGACAGTCATTCAAAAAAGTGTTTTACAAGGTGTTGGAGTGGAAAACAGGGCAGACAGTAGATTTCTTCCGGACAGGGAAAAACGTGAGGCAGCGGCGATGCTGGTGGCGCGATTCCAGGAGGCATGGCAACATCAGCAGCATGACCGTGCGCTTCAGTCTCTGGAAGAAGCGCTCCGTACCGACCCGTCCAACGCTCAAGTGGTACGCCTGTTCCGTGAAATCGAACGTCAGCTCGGGGAAAACTACCGCAACATCCGTGAAGATGCCTATCTCACGCTGGGGAAACAGGCTTTCGGCACCCCGGACTGGACTAACACTTTCCGCTGTTTCGCTTCGTTCTGGGATGCGCCTCGTATTATTGAGTGGGTGAGGGACGTCATTTTCAAGTCACCGCAATCCGTATCAGATCAACCCGGCCAACCCTGTCTGGCAAGCTTTATCGTCCCGGTCTACGAAAACACCGATTACCTGCAGGAAACGCTGGAATCCATCCGGAACCAGACGGATCCACGCTGGGAAATTGTGTTAGTGGATGATGGCTCCAGCATGGCAGCTCGAGCCGGGATCGAAGAACTGGCAGCTCCCTTGTATGATCGGATACATTTGGTGCGCCACGAACAGAACTGTGGGCTTCCCGCCGCACGCAACACCGGGGCGAATCACGCGAAAGGTGAATTTCTGGTATTCCTCGACGCAGATGACCTGGTGGCGCCGACTTTTCTTGAATCAACTTTGAGTGCAGCGGAAGAGTATCCCGAGGCGGGCTGGATTGCCGGGATGACGGTTCAATTCGGCCAGATCAACCGCCTTTTCGCGTTTGCGCCGTACAACCTGCAGGAACTGGTACAGCGGAACCAATTCAATTGCACCTCGCTGGTGCGCAAGACCATGTTTGATGACTTGGGCGGGTTGCATGAAGAGATGCGACTCGGCTTCGAGGACTGGGAATTCTGGGTTCGGGCATCCCTGAAAGGATACAGGCCGGTACAGTTGCCGGAACCGCTGTTTTTCTACCGCCGTCAGAACGATTCCATGCTGGCCGGCTTGCAGGAAAACAGCGAACGTTTTATCCAGGCCAAGCGCCAGATTATTCGCAGTAATCCGTCGATTTACCGTGAAGAGTTACTTGATCAGACAGAACCGGCTGATTCGTCACTGGTCATGCCGGAACGGGTGATAAATCGTGAGGCGGTCAACCGTGTCTTGAGCATCCCCAATCCGCTGGCGACCGGCAAAACGGCAGTTCAAGCAACGACAGCTCGTTTATCCAATCCTGACATGCGAATTTTGTTTGTCTGTCACGACTTCCCGCCACACCGCTATGCCGGGGCGCAGCTTTACGCCTTGCAGATGGCGAAACAGCTCACGGCGCACAATATTCATGTCGATGTGTTGTATCCGTTGTTCCGTGGCGAGCCATTGCTTCATTACACCATTCAGCAGGACAACTTTGAAGGCCTGAATGTTTTCCAGCTTCCGAAACCGTCCAGCCATGAACATCAGAAATACATCAACGAAGATATAGAAAAAGTGGTCAGCGACTGGTTGCAGGGACGTAGCTATGACCTGGTTCATGTGCATGGCCTGGGTCAGATGTCAGCCTCTGTTCTGCTGGCGTTGAAGAATGCCGGGTTGCCGACGTTAATGACGTTGCATGATTTCTGGTTGTTGTGCGATAGCTGGCATATGGTGGATGACAAACAACGTGCTTGCAGTGGACCGGAGACACCGGAAAAATGCGCGAACTGCTACCTGAATCGTTTCCTGCGTGAGTTCGATCCGAAACATATGCCCTTCGCTACGGATTACCAGGCAGTGCGACGTCAGGTCATGTCACAATCCTTCCAATTGCTGGACATGGCGGTAGCTCCCAGCCAGTTCCTCGCGGACAGGTTTGCCCGGTACGGCATGACCGGGGTGCGTGTGCATCGCAACGGACTCCGATACCAGGAGCCCGTTCCCAAACCCAGCCGTTCCCGGCCAGTATTCGGTTTCTTCGGACAGGTCATCCTTCGAAAGGGAGTTGACCTGCTGGTGCAGGCGTTTGCTCATCCGGGATTGAAGGATTGCCGTTTGGAATTACACGGGAAGATCTACGAGCAGGATTACGGCGCCCGGGTCATGGATGTGGTAGACCGTTTGCCCAATGTGACCTGGCATGGTCCTTATGAACCGGAGAAATTGCCTGAACTGTATGCTACGGTTGATGTGGCGGTGGTGCCGTCACGGATGGACAACTACCCGACAACCGTACTGGAAGCCTTCATGAACCGTACCCCGGTGATCGGTTCACGAGTTGGTGGTATTCCGGAGATGGTCGAGCATGATGTCAATGGTCTCCTGTTCGAGAGCGAATCGGTGGAATCGTTACAGGAGCAATTACTCTTGATCGCCAATGATCCGCAGCGAGCGCAACGATATGCGGAGAACACAGAACAACCTAGAACGGTAGAATCTGATGTCGAAGCTACACTGAAATTGTATGACGAACTATTGTCAACTTCGACTGCTCCCAAACAGCAGGAACCGGTGAAAGGGCCGGACCACAAGGGCGATGGCAAGAAACCGCTGAAAGTGGTGTTCCTGTTCCTACGCAATGTGCATGTGCCGGTACTGATGTCTATCCTGAAGAGACTGGCGCAGGATGCGAGAATCGACATTGAACTGGTCTCGCCACCGGAGACATCGGAACGGAAAAAGCTGTTACAACTTGGTTTCCCGGTTCATGACAATGCTGACCAGTTGAACGCGGATGTCGGGTTCATGGCGGATAACTTCGCCCAGTTTTTACCGAAATGCCGTTCTATCATCAATGTCGGGCATGGCTTGATTTCCAAAGGGCAGTATTTCACTGACGCCGCTTTCACCCGCAGGGAAAACCTTGAACACCTTCTGTGTGTGCCGGGGATGTACCACCGTGATCGCCTCTTACAGGGGGGCAATGTTCACATCCCGGTGGAGGTCACCGGGTTCTCCAAGTTGGATCGTCTATTTAATGGCTCGTTGCCCTCGCGGGAAGCACAACTTCGCAGTATGAAGCTCGATCCCTCGAAAAAGGTGATTCTGTATGCCCCGACCTTCAATATTTCCCTGAGCGCTATCCCGATTGTCTGGATGCGGATTCGTCATCTCGCAACCGAAGACCGTTATCTCCTGATCAAGCTGCATGGCGGCACCATGCCCGCTTTCAGGGAGCATCATGAAAAGCTGGCGGAAACACACGACAATATCATCATGCTCACGGATATCGACATCACACCATACCTGGCAATCGCGGATGTGGTGGTCTCGGATGTCTCCTCGGTAGCATTTGAGGCCATGTTGCTGGATAAACCGGTGGCGCTGTTCAGTAATCCCAACGCCCCCGATTATGCCAACTATGATCCCAAGGACATGGAATGGGCCTGGCGGGATATGGCGCACGAGGCGAATGACCTTGAAGAACTGCTTCAAGCTGTGGACACGGCGCTGGAACACCCCGAAGCGAATGCGGAACGAAGAGCATATTACCGTGAACTGTTGCAGATTCCCACGGATGGCCGTGCGGCAGAACGTATAGTCAACCAGATGTGGCGGCTGGTGCAGGGCGATCCTGAATTACGGGGAAGCGGTTGGAACAGGAATGTCGCCGTGTTGTTCCACTCGGCGGACCGGTTGCCGTCGTTCGAACAATTGCAGTTCATGGCACAAACTCGGGTTCATCCGTATGTTCTCGATGAAGGCAATACTTCCGATAATCCCTTACCTGAACCGTATCGTTATATCCGGCCGGATGATCTGGAGATGCTGGATGAAGAATACATCCTTCTCCATGACAACGATTTTACCAGCGCTGATCGTTGGCTGTTTCACCTGTTGAATCATCTGGACAGTGATGATACAGCTTCGGGAGTAGTACCGCGTTATCTCGGAGAAAAACCGCCCCAGGGCTTGATCCCTGTGGATCAGAACAGAAACCTGATGAATGATCCGGAAGGCATTCCACCGGTATTATTGGGCAGTTTCCAGGGGCAGCATGTGGCAGTGAAGGGAACGGTCAACTGGCGTTGTGGTGCATGGAAACGTGATTCTTCCGGTTGGAAGGCGATAAGGACAGCTTTGCAAGATAACCGTGAACCACGGTTTGATACACAACCCTTGGTGACATTGGACGTTCTGCTATGGAAGCAAACGGTAAAGCCAGAACCACATCCGCCAATTAAGGTGAGTCAAAAGGTTCCTCGATCTGCTGCCGGTGACGGCAAACGTGAACGCCTCATCCGTCATTATCAGCAGAAGGGAAATCTTGAAAAGGCGAAACATCATCTTCAGGAAGCGTTGGACGCCGGGGAGGATTCACCCGGGTTACGTCAACTGGTGAAAGAACTGAACGAGGCTGCGGTGAAATGAGCATGCGTGTAAACCTGTTATTCTTTAAGAACGTCCACGTTCCGGTGTTGCTTCCCATCTGGGAGGAACTTCAGCGGCGTGGCGGGTTTGACTGCTCATTCACCGTCTACCCGTATGACCGGAATATCCGTGCCGGTTTTCCCCCGGAAGAAGAACAGGCGTTTCGCAAGGCTTACGCACAGGTGTCTTTCGTGGACGCGCCCCGGCAGTGGCGTCCGGAAATGGCGTTCATGGCGGACAATGTCGCCCCGTTGCTGAAGGGATGCGGCAAGATTGTCAACGTGGGTCACGGCCTTCTGTCCAAGGGGCAATATTTCACCGACCGGGATATTATCCAGCGCGAGAATGATTCTGACCTGCTCTGTGTGCCGGGACCGTATCACCGTGAACGCCTGTTGTCCAGCGGCAAAGTAACGATTCCCGTAGAAGCGACCGGATTCCCCAAGTTGGACAGCCTGTTTCGTTCCGCAGCCATTGAACGAGCCGAGTTGTTTCGTATGGCCGGGCTGGATGCCTCGAAAAAGGTCATCCTGTTCGCGCCGACCTTCAACATGGAACTGAGCGCGATCCCGATGTTGTGGATGCGTGTCGCTGAACTGGCCGGGCCGGACCGTTACCTGGTGATCAAGTTGCATGGCTCGACCCTGCCCGAATTCAAGCGGGCCTATCGTGAGCTGGGAGCGAAAATTCCCAATGTGATTTATGTGGAAGACCAGGATATCGCGCCATGGATGTTGCTGGCCGATGTCATGCTCACCGATGTGTCGAGCGTGATGATGGAATTCATTGCCCTGAACAAGCCGGTAGTGCTGTTCAATAATCCCAACACGCATACCTATGTCAACTACGATCCGCGTGATATTGAATATGTCTGGCGGGATAAGATCGGAATCGAAACGACAGATCTGGACGAAGTAAAACAAGCCATTGATCGCAGCCTGCAGAATCCAGGCGAATACGCTGCGGCAAGGCAACATTACGCGGATCAACTGCTGGCGGATCGTACGGGGAATGCAGCGGCGAATGTGGTGGATGCGGCGCTCAGGGTGGTGCATCAGGCTGGTTCACAGCAGTTCCCGGGTGCAGACACCCGGGCCACGCACTTGAGTATCAAGGCCACGCAGTCTGAGACCACTGTTGATGATAGCATACAGACTGATCTGGCGGGACGGTTGCGAATGGCGCGTCATTTCCTGTCACGTGGCAAGTTTGAACAGGCGGCGCAACATTTGGACGCAGCTCGTCAAATCACGCCGGATCATCCGGAGGTTCGTCAATTAGTGCAGGAAGTCGAATCGGCAAGGATTAACCGATAGGAAACTTCATGTTCTGTCCGATCTGTCTCAGCCAGGTACAGGCGTTCACCCCGATGGGGAAACGTGCCAACGCGAAATGCCCGGTATGCAAATCGCTGGAACGGCATCGTTATACTTGGGTGTTGCTGGAAGAACGCAGCCCGCTCATGGATGGCGCTCCCAAGCGTATCCTCGAATTCGGACCGGCTCCGTCCATTGCGGCTCGCATCCGGCAGATTCCGGGCGTTGAATATGTCACGGCTGATCTCTATAATGAGCGAGGCGCCATCAAGATGGATATCAGGGATATTCGTTTCCCGGACGCATCCTTTGACATGGTGATGTGCAGCCATGTGTTGGAGCATGTGGTTGAGGACCGGTTGGCGATCAGCGAATTGTATCGTGTGCTGAAACCCGGCGGGTATGCCCTGATCGCGGTTCCGGTGACGACGCAGGTTACTTTTGAAGATCCGTCGGCAATTACAGATGAAGATCGGGTACGTTTGTACGGCATCAAGGACCATGTCCGCCGCTATGGTTTCGATTTTCCGGACCGCCTGCGTGAGGTCGGATTTGAGGTGATTACCCCGGACCGGGATACCTTTGTACCGAAGATATTCATGCAATTGAGCAATATGGCGTCCAAGGGGATCGAGTTGTGCAGGAGGTGAAATAGTTTCAAGATGATTCCCAATCCTGCACGAAATCGATAGAATGAAAATCAGCGACACTCTCATCCCAGCGATGCAGACTGTATCAGAATTACTGATGCTCTCATCCCAGCGAACCGTAGCGAAGTGAAGCTTGCGGGGTGCGAAATACAGCCGTGAACAAAGCAGACTGTATTAGAATCACTGATGTTCTCATCCCAGCGAAGGCTGGGATCCAGTCATGTTGCGATATCACAAGAGGTTAAGTGTTTTTGAGAAACGCGGTACATTGAATGCTGAGTATATGTCCAACTTGTTATTTTGTCGATACTTGCCTGGATCCCAGCCTTCGCTGGGATGAGAGTCTATTGAGTATTTATGGGTAAGTACAATGTTCTGTCAGGTCTTGCGTGTGTTGTTTACACGTGTGACCTGACAGTAAGCAAAGCCAGCAAACCGAAGTGAGAGACGGATGAAAATTGCCATTGCCCAGTTGAATCCGACAGTTGGTGACCTTGACGGCAACCTGAAGCGTTTGGAAACCGCCATTGCAGGGATTTCCTCCGGCGCGGCAGACCTGCTGGTGACACCGGAACTGTGTCTCGTGGGGTATCCGCCACGCGACCTGCTCGCCCTCGACTGGTTCATCAAGCGTATTGAGGAGACCAACGAGCGTGTGCGGCAACTCAGCGTCAGCCGTCCCGATCTCCCCTTGCTGGTAGGCACCATCACCCGCAATACGAATGAATTCGGACGTGGCCTGTACAACAGCGCTCTGCTGCTGGAGAATGGTCAGGTCGTCGCCCAGGTCAACAAGCAATTGCTGCCGACCTATGACGTGTTCGATGAGGATCGGTATTTCGACGAAGGTAATGAGGGGCATATTGTTGAATTCCACGGTCACAAGCTGGGCATTTCCATTTGTGAGGATGCCTGGAACGATCCGGAATTTGAAAAGACACACCGCTACGATATTAACCCGATAGAGACCCTGGCGCGTGAAGGGGCGGAGATCCAGTTCAACCTGTCCGCGTCACCCTGGCACTGGGGGAAGGAACATGAACGCTACAGGCGAATCGCGTTCCATGCGCAAAAATGGTCCACCCCGTTTGTTTTCATCGGTCAGACCGGAGCGAATGACGACCTCGTGTTTGACGGCATCAGCTTTGCCGTGGACAGCGAAGGTAAAATCATAGGCAGTCTTGCCGCTTTCGAAGAGGATGTCAAGATTGTGGATGTAGCGGCTAAGGGAACATCTACAGTGATTAACGATGTTCCGGAAATTGAGATGCTGCGACGTGCGCTGGTGCTTGGGGTGCGTGACTATTTCCGTAAATGCGGATTCAAGACGGCTGTGCTTGGCTTGTCCGGCGGGATCGACAGCGCCCTGACCGCCTGCATCGCGGCCGATGCGCTGGGGCCGGAGAATGTGCGCGGTGTTACCATGCCCTCTCGTGTTTCCAGCGCCGGTTCTGTGCAGGATTCGCTCGATCTGGCGAAGAACCTGGGGATTGTGTGTGATCAGGTTCCTATCGCGGATATTTTCGAGCAGTTCAATACCGCGTTGACTCCCAGTTTTGCCGGGAAAGAGCGGGATGTGACCGAGGAGAACCTGCAGGCGAGGATTCGTGGCACCCTGCTCATGGCCTATTCCAACAAGTTCGGTTCCCTGCTGCTGACCACAGGTAACAAAAGCGAACTGGCGGTGGGGTACTGTACCCTGTACGGTGACATGAACGGCGGCCTTGCGGTGATCAGCGATCTACCCAAGACTACGGTTTACGAGCTGTCACGCTGGTACAACCGTGAAACAGAAGTCATCCCGAACATCATCATCGAGAAACCGCCTTCCGCGGAGCTGGCGGAGGGCCAGGTAGACCAAGACAGCCTGCCCCCCTACGATGTTCTCGACGATATCCTGCACCGTTACCTCGAGGCGGGTGAGGATTCACAGCAGATCATCGCTGCCGGACACGAGCCGGATACGGTCGCGTGGGTGATCCGCACGGTGAACCTGAACGAGTACAAACGTCAGCAGGCCGCCCCGAACCTGCGTGTCACTTCCAAGGCGTTCGGCACCGGACGCCGTATGCCGATTGCGGCAAAATGGCCGAAGTAGAATAATCAAAGCAACATCCCGTCTTGTAAAAAAGATTGAAAATATTTCCTTGTGAATCCAGTGCTAACTTGTTGTCATAATGTATGTTATATGTATTGAAATGCTCCGTGACTCTCTTCAGTGCCATCCATTATTTTTCAATAGTTCGTACATTTGAGTATCCGTGCTGTAGGGCACGATTTCCGCCCGCTCCCGAGGGAGCGGGCGCTCATGTGAAAGAAGAGACATGGCCTCTAAAAAACGTGCGGAGCTGGAACGCAGTGTCCACCCGCGCACTCTTGGTCCGTTGACCGAGTTGGAGAACCACCTGCCCCCCGAATGGTGGAAAACACTGTTTAACGCCCTGTATCTGAAAACCGACGCCGATGTGGTGGAAGACAACCGGATTACCGGGGAAGAGATCGATTTCATTCTCCGGAACACAGGCGCGGTGCGTGGTGACCGCATTCTCGATCTCTGTTGCGGGCAGGGGCGTCACTCGCTGGAACTGTTGCGGCGCGGTTACAAGCTGGTTACGGGTGTGGATCGTTCGCGTTACCTGATCCGCTTGGCGAAACAACGCGCACAACGTGAAAGTCTGGCCGGAAAGTTCCATGAAGGCGACGCGCGCAAGTTGCGTTTCCCGGAAAACAGCTTCGATGTGGTGCTGGTGCTGGGGAACTCGTTCGGCTATTTCGACATGGCCACCGACGACGCGGCCGTGTTGAAACGTGTCAGGACCGTGTTGCGTGCCGGGGGAACGCTGCTGCTTGACCTGGCGAACGGCGCCTGGTTGCGTGACAATTTCCAGAGACGTTCCTGGGAATGGATCGACAAGGACCAGTTTGTCTGCCGGGAACGTGAGCTTACCACCGACAGCCGTCTGATCAGCCGTGAAGTGATCGTCGATGCAGAAAAAGGTGTGATAGCCGACCAGTTCTACGCGGAACGTCTCTATGATGAAGCGTCCATCGCTGAACTGCTCCTGCATAACGGGTTCGAGCAGGTACGTTTCAATGGCGGCCACGCTACCCAATCGGAACGGAACCAGGACCTGGGCATGATGGAGCACCGGATCTGGGTCACGGCTGTCAACAAGCCCAAACGTACCCGGAAAAAGGTGGTCGCGGTTCCGTATCCCAAGGTTACCGTTCTCCTGGGCGACCCCCACCTGCCGGACGAAGTCAAGCTGAACGGGCAGTTCAACGAAGAAGACTTTATTACCGTCGATAAGCTGAAATCGGCGCTTGCCGGGCTGGGTGACTACTCCTTCAGCTACATGAATGACCATACATCCCTGTTGCAGGAACTGATCACAAATCCGCCTGAATTTGTTTTTAACCTGTGTGATGAGGGGTATTGGAACGACCCCCTGAAAGAGCTGCATGTCCCGGCGATGCTGGAAATGCTGAAGGTTCCGTATACGGGCGCCGGACCGGCCTGCCTGGGAATCTGTTATAACAAAAACCTGGTAAGCGCCATTGCGACCTCGGTGGATGTCCCCGTTCCGGCGGAAAGCCTGATCACCGAACAGGAAATGGGCGGCACCATCCCGGCGATTTACCCGGCCCTGCTGAAACCGGCCAAGGGTGACAGCAGTTTCGGTATCAACATGAACGCCGTAGTGAATTCGCCGGAAGAAGCCATTGAACAGATCGCCTACATCAAGAATGAACTGGGTGTCGGCGCGATCCTGATCCAGGAATTTCTGCAGGGAACCGAAGTCAGTGTGACCCTTGTCGGGAACCCGGATTGCGGGTATACCTATCTGCCGATTCTGGAAGTGGATTACAGCGAATTGCCGCCGGATCTGCCGAAAATCCTGTCCTATGAGTCCAAATGGGAACCGGATTCACCCTATTGGACACAGATACGCTACCGTGAGTATGCCGGGCCGGAAGATCGACAACGGTTGCTGTACGATTATTCCGCGCGACTGTTCGAACGGTTGGAGTGTCGTGATTATGCGCGTTTCGATTTCCGTTTTGACGGTAATGGTGTGCCCAAATTGCTCGAGGTCAATCCCAACCCGGGCTGGTGCTGGGATGGCAAGCTGAACCTGATGAACGAGATGGCCGGAAAAACCTACAAGGATCTGCTGGAAATGATCCTGACCGCGGCGCAAAGAAGGGTGAAGGTGTAGAACATTTCGTTGAAGAAGTTAAACAGGCCGGGTGATTTCATCCGGCCTGTTTCATGAATAACAATTATCACGGTTGCTTGGCCCGACTGCTTGCTGTCGGGTATCAGAGGGAAAAGGAAGAAAGAATCAACAACTTTGAAACTTTCCAACTTGTCAACTTTGAAGTGTTACGATATAGTCTCAAACTTATTCGTAATGAATAGAAGCCTGATCAGACTCGTTTCGGACTTTTTATTTTTCCCTTTGAGCCAGTTGTAAATATTTTTTTTTGGTTCCTCACAAGAATTTGTGCATCCGGGCAAAGTTGTGGCAGGTCTTGACGCGACATTCCGTTTTCGGCTTTCGCAATGTATTTCTGAATGCATATGATACTGAAACCACCTCTCGTCCTGTTATTGTCGCGTTGTGACCTGCCACCGGTATCAGCACTCTCGCTGTCGTCAGGTCACAATGTGATGCCTGATGACGATCTATCATGCGAAATAGCAGCTGTGAAGTCGGACAGGTGTCTGAAATTGCGGAGAAGAACAAGAAAAAGGCATCACGTCAAGACCTGACGAAACGTACTCGTCGATAATATGCACAAATTCTTGTGAACAGCCTTTTTTTATAGAGATAGCTTCTTATTGCATCCATTCTGTTTCGGTAGTATGTTTCTTTCATCGTAGCGCAAAGGAGTACCTATGACACGTATGAACTTTCCTTTACAGCGCAACACACTCCCCGCAGTCGTGTTGTGTAAGGCTGGATACACGGTATGCCAACACCATGCGCCATTTTCCCCGCAATGGTTCAGAGAGGATGTTTTATGCTTGTTCCTGCTGCTCCTGTCCCTGGCCTTTGTACCCCTTGTAATTCCCCAAGCCATTCACGCTGAAACCATCGTCTCCGGTGAGGTTTCTGGTGTGTGGAACGTGGAGGGCTCCCCTTACCTCGTCACCGACACCCTGATCGTCCCGGAAGGCGAAACCCTCCTGATTGAACCGGGAGTAGAAGTGATTTTTCAGGATCAGACCGACTCCACACGTACACCGGTGTACGTCTTCGGCACACTGGAAGCGGCTGGGGAGGAAGGCGATTCGGTATACTTCCACACTGCGGGAGCTGCCTTCCGGGGATTTGTCTCACCCTTCGAATACGAAGATTCACGTATCGCATTCAACTATTGTGTCATGGATTCCGTCCTGAACGGCATCGAGTCCGACCGTGGCGAGAATGTGATCCGGCAGAGCCGTATCCGTGCGCTGAACGCCGTCATCTTTTCCAGTTTTGGCGTACAAATGGATACGGTAGAATACAACATCTTCCAGCATGCTCCGTTGATTCCGGGCCAACTGCTTTATTTGCACTTGTACAACGGGGTACTCCGGTACAATGACGGTCCGGATGTCTGGGTGAGGCTATGTCCGAATACGGGGCAGAATCTCGCTTCCATTGAAAATAATTCGTTCTTCAGCCTGTATGTGGACCTTGCCAGGTACGGTGGCGAAGCTGTTGAAATCAGATACAATCATCTCGCCAGGGCTGATTTGAGTGCAGGTGAGATGTACTGGCATCACAATGAAAGCGGTTGTTTCGCCGTGAGTGGTTGGGCCGATATACTGATCGAGAACAGCACGTTTCTCTACCTCGACATGTGGATGGCTACAGGAACCATCCGAAACAACCAGGTTATCGAAACCGGCGCCATCGGGCAGAACCGTGTCGGCATTGAGATCAGCCAATGCGGCCCGGTCGATGTCATTGACAACCTGATCATCAACTTTCAAACCGGGATCGTGGTACACACTTCCCCGGTCAGCCGGATTGAGGGCAATACAGTCTATTTCCGTGATACGGGACTCGAGCTGCGGAACCTGTCGGATAATGAGGGTGAAATAGTTGAGAATATTCTACTTGGCGATGATGTCAACTGCACCGGAATCGTGTTCATATCCAACCCGGTTCCCCTCGAGATCAGCTACAATTGCATCTATGCCGTATCGGAAGTGGCGGATGGTCTGGACTTGGATGACACCAACCTGCTGACCAATCCTATTTTTGCCGGCGGTGAACCGTTTGACTACACGTTGCAGGCCAACAGCCCTTGCATCGACGCAGGTGATCCGGACAGCCCTGACGATCACGACGGCACTCCTGCCGATATCGGGTGCTTCTATTACGATCAGACTATCGACAACCCACCCGTACAAACCATCCCCGAAGAAGTCTTCGCGCAGACAGGGCAACTGCTCCGTATCCGGATCACTGCCACTGATGACAACGGCCCCTTCAGCTTCACCTTCCCGGACTTGCCCGAGTGGTTGACCGAAGAGGATGAACTGGACTGGGTCGGTGATACAACAGCCGTATCGGGAACCGTACCCGAAGAGGCCGAGGATTTCAGCTTCACGGTGATCGTGGAGGATGGTGAAGGGCAAACTGACACTTCGGTCGTGATAGTTGATGTGGATCAGCGTACTCTACTCCGAGGCGAGATCAGCGGGGTTCTGCATGTGGAAGACAGCCCATTTTACGTGGTTGAGGATATTGTTGTTTCCGAAGGGGACAGCTTGGTCATCGAACCGGGGTGTGAATTGCAGTTCAGGTATGTACAGGATGAAGAGCAGCGTCTGAGTTTATTATGTCAAGGAACGCTAATAGCGGAAGGAACAGAAGAAGATTCAATCAAGTTTACAATGAGCACTGAAGAGAGTGTTCTTCGAGGATGGAATCGAATACGTATTGATGGTGTAGATGCTTATGCATCTTTTCGATTTATTCTTGTACATAATGCTAGTTTGGGACTTCAAGTCACTAATGAGTCTACAGCAAACATCATGCATTATTATTCTTCCACATCAAGAATATCAATAGCGGGTGCACTAGCTTTAATTGATAGTTGTTATTTAACTTCATATGATAATTATGGGTATACTATGATAGAAATTACTAATAATTCGAATGCAAGTGTAACAAATTGTCTATTAGAAGATTTTTCAATTCCACCTGTGTCGAAAGCATTCGCTATCGGTACAGGCAACATCTATGTAGAAAAAAACACTATAACTGGTACTAGTGGTGCTACTGTGGAATGGAATGCAAGTCCTGTATTTGCTCAAAATATATTTTATGAATGTGGATTATATAGGACATTTGTAATAGCTAACTATGCGAGAATGAATGTGTTCAATAATTTATTCATAGGAACCTATATAGATTCAACAATTGCAATACAAACAGCATCAATTACAGATACAATTTCAAATAATATCTTCAGTAATTTTCAACTCTGCATTTATCTTCGAAACTGGGAGGACGATGATGAAACAAGCCCAGTAATCCGAAACAATGTTTTTATGAATAGTCATACCGGTATCCATTCAGACCTATCACAGGATCGAACCTATCATACGGAATACAATGCGTTCTGGAATGTTGATACGCCCGTGATAGATTGTCCTCTTGATCAAACCAATCTAATTGTTGATCCCCTTTTTGCAGATTCGGCATACCATCTTTACGATAACTCACCTCTCATTGATGCCGGATATCCAGGAATCGACTGGTTTGATACAGACAGTACTCGTAGCGACATCGGCTTGTGGGGCGGACCTTATGGAGAAAGTTATACGTATCCCCTGTGGGTATTGGAGCAGCCTTCAGAGTTACCGGAAGCTTTCAAAATCTTTTCACCCTATCCCAACCCATTCAATTCAGTCCAGCATATTCACCTGGCTCTTCCTGTGCGAGCCGATGTGTCCATTAGATTGTACAACATCATTGGGCAGGAAGCATTCAGCCAGCGATATCCTGTGCTGTCTGCAGGATACCATCAGCTCAGCTATGACGCTTGCAACCTGGCGTCAGGAATGTATTTCCTTGAAGTCCACGCGGGAAAGGAGATCAAGCACACACGTGTGGTATTGGTGAAGTAGAGTGGTACAGTTTTAAAAGAGCGGCCGTGCGGGTTCAAGTTCGCAGCTCGTCCCGCACGGCCCAACAGATCAACACACGGGGTGTTGATCAACATCTCAATATAGGAGATTTTTCTCATGCAGAAAACCTTGATTTTGCTGACGATCGACGAAACTAGGGACAGACGGTAGTTTTTGCCCTTGTAACATATTGTGTTAGCTTTTGTTGAAAATAGTCGCCATCATCCTCTTGATTTTCTAAAATTTCTACCCTTCTCTTTTTTGCCTTGCTTCAAACACTTCCCGAACCCCTTCAACCCGACTACGACATTGAGCTTTGACCTGATGCGTCCGGAGACGGTCAAGCTATCGGTGTACAACATCATGGGGCAGGAAGTGGCGCAGTTGGTGGATCGTCCGATGCAGGCGGGAACGCACAGTGTCACCTTCGACGCGAGCGCACTGGCCAGCGGGATGTACTTCTACCGGATCGAAGCAGGTTCATTTACCGATATGAAGCGGATGGTACTGGTGAAGTAGTTTTGTTCAAGGTTACTTGTGTCATTTTTCGTAGCCCGAAATGCGCATTTCGGGCTACGGTTTTTCAAGTTATCGCTTCATCGCTGACATAGTGATCTGAAGCTACTTCGCGATCAGCAACCTATTCCGGTTCAACTTCTCCGAACGAGTCCTTGCTGATCAGTTCGTAGAGGATCGGCACAACCACCAGTGTGAGCACGGTACTGGTCAGCAAACCACCAATGATCACCCACCCCATCGGCCCCCATAATGCGCTACCACGCAAGGTCAGGGGCAACAAGCCGAAAATGGTTGTCAACGTGGTCAGGACAATCGGTACAAAGCGGCTGGTACCGGCCTGAAGGATCGCTTCACGTCGCTCCAGTCCTGCTTTCCGGTTCTGGTTGGTCATGTCCACCAGCAGAATCGAGTTGTTCACGACAATCCCTACAAGCGAGGTCAACCCGACAAACGCGGTAAAGCTGAACGTGTTACCCGTGATAAACAGCGCCAGGATGGACCCGATGAAGGCCAGTGGCAGCGCGGCATAAATGACCAGCGGTTGACGATAACTGCGGAACATCAGCACCAGCACAGCATAAATCCCCACCATGGCAATGATGGTGGCGCTGTACATGCTGCTGAAACTGTCGCCACGTGATTCCGATTCACCGCCGAACTCCAGCGTGATTCCGTCCGGCAGATCCAGTCCCAACAGAGCCGCCTGCACATCTTTTTCGACAGCAGCGGTGGAACGTCCGGTTGTCTGGCAGCCGATGGACACCATCCGTTGCCCGTCACGCCGTTGAACCAGGCTGTGCCCTGATTCCAGCTTGATATTTGCAATCTCGTTCAGCGGTGTTTGTTCTCCGGACGCGGTGGGGATGTAGATGTTCATGAAATCATCCATACCGGCCTGCTCTCCGGCGGGAAGACGTACCATAACCGGGTATTCTTCACCACGCGCGTCACGGTATTCGGCTGCTTTCCAGCCCGCAACCGCAGTTCGAACAATTTTGTCAATCTGATGCAGGGGAACACCAAGCAGGGCCGCTTTGTCACGATTGATTTTCACACGGACATTGGTCGCGTTGGTGGCATACGGATTGTCCACATTGACTGTGCCGGGAACATCAACAATGGCATCTTCAATGGTGTGAGAGACTTCTTCGAGGAGATCCTTGTCGTCGCTGTACACACGGACCTCTATCGGGCTGCCGACATGTGGTCCCTGTTCGATCTCAACCACATCAATCCTGGCGCTCGGGTATTCTGCCAGTTCGCTACGTAGAGAATTCACTACCGGCGTCAGTTCCTGCCCAAAGATATTCTGATGGGTTGTGACCAGGATTTGTCCGAAGTGGGAGCGTTCGTTGCGAGCGATTACGTTGTAGAAAAAACGCGGCTGTCCACGGCCTACATTGGCGCTGACTATATCCACTTCATCATGTTGCAGGAGGGTCTGCTCCGCAAAACGGATGGCGCGGTCTGTGGCGTCAAGAGATGATCCCTTCGGCAGCTCGACATTCACGATGAACATGGGTTTATCAGCCTTCGGGAAGAAAGAGACACCCACGAAGGGAAACAGGGCAATTGAACCGATCAGGGCGAGTGTAGCAAAGCCAAGCACCAGCCAACGGTGATTCAGGCTGCGTTTCAACAACCGCAAATACGGCCCTCCAACCAGTGTATACAGTTTCCGGGTCAGGAAGGGTTGTTTCTCCATTGGCATCGGACGCATCAGGCGTGTCGCCGCCATCGGGCTGAAAGTCAGGGCCACCAGCAGGGACGCCGCAAGGATCAGCATCACTGAAACCGGCATGGAACGGATAAAATCGCCGGATACGTCCGCCATCATGGCGATAGGAACAAATGCCAGCATGGTGGTGACTGTCGCAGCCGTAACCGCGCCGCCAACCTGGGACGCGCCTTCACGCGCCGCAATACTCCTGCTTTTCCCACGGATCAGGAAACTGTTAATGTTTTCCGTGACTACAATCCCGTTGTCCACCAGCAAACCGAGCGCAATGATCATGGCGGCGATGGTCATCTGCTGTATGGCGAATCCAAAGGACGCGACGAAACCGATTGCGATAGTGAATGACAGAGGAATCGCGGTCATGACGATAATCGAGGGCCGTAAACCGAGCGCAAGGGTCATCACCAGCCCGACAAGGAAAATGCCCTGGGCCAGGTTGATGTAAAAATCGTTGAGACGGTGGCGTACGCCCTGTGACTGGTCAAACACCCACTCCAGTTGAATATCAGGAGGCAGATCCGTTTCGAATTTGTCCACCACTTTATGAACGCGTCGCATAGCCTGGAAGATGTTGCGGCCTTCCTTCATCTGTACGGCGATCAGGAGAGCATCTTTGCCCTGGACACGCACCATGTGCATCCGGTCTTCGTAATCGTACCTGACATCAGCGACTTCTTTCAGGTACACCGGGCTGTCCATGGACCCGGCAACGACAACCTGCTCAATCTGTTTCAGGGATTCAAAATCGCCGGTGGTGAGGACATTCATTTTCTTGTCGCCCACCTGCACACTGCCGCCGGGTATGTTTGCGCCTGCGGACTGGATCGCATCCACGATACGCGTTAATGGTATTTTTAACTCTGCCAGCTTGTCAGAGTTCACCGCGACACGGATCTCTTCCGCACGATTCCCGAAAATATCGGTCTTGCTGATATCCGGGATTCGTTCGAGCTGGGTTTCGAGATCTTCTGCATAACGCTGCATGTCACGCAGGGGACGATCAGAAATCAATGCGAGCTGCAGGAAATAGACACTCAAAGTCGATTGAGCGACGACCTCGGCGCGAACCACACCTTCAGGAAAACTGCGTTGCGCTTCGGTCAGCTTGTCTTCCACTTCGCTGACTAGTTCGTCACGGTCGTGGCCCGGTTCGAATTCCACCAGCAGGGATGCCACTCCATCCAGCGCTGTCCCGTCCGTGTGTTTGACTTCCTCAATGCCACGCACCAGCTCATCCAGTGGATCAAGAACCAGGTTTTCCATGTCTTCCGGTGAGGCGCCGGGCAGTACGATAGAGACATGGGCAAACGGCACCTTGATAAACGGGTCTTCACTACGCGGCATCCGTGCAAACTGCGTCAAACCGAACAACAGCAGCAGGATGAGAACCATCAGGGTGAAAGGGCGGTTGTCCAGCGCGAGTTTGGTCAACTTCATTGCCGGATCTCCCCGTCAACCCGGACCGGTTCGCCATCACGCAGGAACCCGGCGCTTTCGCCAACCAGGATTGTCCCGGATGGAAGCGTCGGGGCAACAAAGACCGTGTCGCCATGAAATTCTTCAATCCGAACTTCACGCCGAAGCGCCACATTGTCCTCAACAACAAACACAAACGCCCTGTCCTCATCGGCTTCAGCCAGTGCGCCGCCGGGAAGGGGGATAATGTCACGGCTTGGCCCCAGCAGGGTCACTTTCGCAATGACGCCCTCGAAAATACCTTCCAGTTTCGGGAGTTCAACCTCAATGGTTACATTTCCGGTGCGTGGATCGGCAATGCCGCCAACCTCGACAATTGTACCTTCCAGTATCTGAGGAACGGTCTCAAGTTTCACTTCAGCCGACTGACCTTTTCGAATCCAACTGGTCAGGCGGGAAGGAACACCCATACGGATGCGCCGCTTGGCAGACGTATCCACCACTCGCAACACAGGTTTTCCCTGTCCCAGCATCTCGCCTTCGTTGGCGATCCTGGCTGCGACCAACCCGTTGTAGGGGGCGATAATGGCAGCTTTTTCCAGGGTAAACCGTGCTCGTTGTTCTGCAGCGCGGGCTCTTTCCAGACCGGTCTCCGCATCCTCGAGCTGCTTTTGTGTGGCGACAGCCTGCTCTTTCAGAGTGCGTAACCTCTGCACATCGCGCTCAAGCTGTTCACGCTGAGCGACGGCATCATGCAATCCTGCCGCGATTTCCGTTGCATCCAGAGTGGCAAGGGTGTCGCCTTTTCGGAAATGATCTCCGGCATCAACACGGATATGTTCAACAAATCCACCGGCACGAAAGGAAAGAAACGCTTCTTCTGCGTGTACGACACGTCCGCTGATCCGGTAACTCTCGTGTCGTTCCTGTACCCGGGCTTTGACAATCCTTACCAGGCGAGGTGGTTCAGGCGCTTCCTGTTCCGTGGTATTGTCCTTGCTGCATCCAGTAATGATTGCTGCGACCAAAGCGCCTGAAAGTGGGAGAAACAGCGTCAGCAGACTTGGTTTCTGCCTGTTTATGCGGTTATTCATTGTTATCCTCTTCGAAAACGTGTCCGATACTTCTCCACAAATCCGCCTGGGCAATCCAGGCACCGTAACGAGCGGCGATTTCCCGGGTGGAAGCCCTGGTGCGAGTAGTTTGAGCATCCAGCAACTCAACTTGACTTGCCATACCTTCATCATACAGGGCTTTGACAAGACGGTAGTTCTCTGCAGCCGCCAGTCTTGCCTCTTCGGCTGCCGCATGTTTCATCCTGCTGGAACGATTGTTGAGCCATGCGCGAGTGACATCCTGTTCGATCGCCAGCTCAACGTCATGTTGCGTGTCCTGTAACTGCCTGCGCTGAAGAACGACTTGTTCACGCTTTGCATTCTTTCGGAAACCGTCAAACAGGTTCCACTTCATCACAAGGGAAAGGGTGTAGTAGTCGTGGTCGTTGTCAAACTTGTATTCTTCGCCCTGGTAGCCGTATTCACCGGCCGCAACCAGCGTGGGCAGGAAAGTTCCAGTCGCCGCGCTCTGGTAGTGCCCCAGTGATCTGCCCTGTTGCTCAAGCTGGTGGAGTTCGCCACGATCCGCCCGGGCAAGAGACAGAACGGATTCCAAGGGCAGGGCTTCTTCAGGCAGGTCAGCAGACAAAACCGGAACATCCGGCTCTCGAAGCAGGGGACGTCCCAGCAAACGGTTCAAGGCGGTCAATGCAAGCTGCTCACGTGTGCTGGCGTCTATCCAGTTGGCACGTGCGTCAGCAAGCGCAGCACGTGCACGTTGCAGCTCGGCGCTGTTCGCCATAGCCTGTTCAACACGCGCACTTGCGGACCGAAGCTGCTCGGCCGCCAAAAGAGTATCTTCAAGGCTAACCTGCACCAGCTCGCGTGCGCTCAACCAGTTAAACCAGGCTGCACGGGTGCGATAGGCGATCTCAGCTTCACGGGCTTTCAGCGAGGCATGCTCCGCAGACAAGGCCATTTTCTGCGCGCGCCAGGAATGATAGAGACTGCCGCCGACAAACAGAGGTTGCTGGAAGGAAAGCTTGGTCTCATGTTCTTCAGGACGAAGGAAAGGGATGACAGAAGTGGGAACATCGACAGGAAGTACACTGGGCGGCATGAAATCATTCACATCAAACGTGATTTCTCTACCGCCGCCAGCCCGAGTATACCTGCTCTGGAAATCAATGCTGGGCAACATCGCACCGAGTGAGTTTCGTGTTTTCTGGTGAGCGATATCGCTGTCAGCACGCTTGGCCAGCAATTCCGGGCTGGTCCGCAACGCTTCCCGTACGAACTCGTTTCCGAATTCCCATGCTGTCTGTGCCTGGAGCACGCTGCAAACCAACCCAGGCAGCAACAAGGCAAAGAACATACGTTTCATTTCTCAGATATCCCGTGTGCCATCAGAAACTCCTTGAAATCGAACGGCAATTCAAGGA
This sequence comes from bacterium, assembly GCA_963669175.1. GTDB lineage: Bacteria > Electryoneota > Electryoneia > Electryoneales > Electryoneaceae. The sequence goes on along the minus strand of OY769902.1, from coordinate 485,649 downwards.
TCTGAATTGTTTTAACCATATACAGATGAAGCATGTTGTACATGATCTGGAGTTTGTCATCAGGCAAATCTTTCATGAGTTCTCGTACTTTTTCGATATAGAACTTGTTTGCCTGTTCAAGAATCTCAGAGCCTTCGGGAGTCATTTCGATCAGGTTTACCCTGCGGTCTTCCTGGCTCGGCACCCTGTTCACAAATCCCCGTTTTTCCAGAAAATCAATATTCTGCGTAATGCCGGCCGGGCTTTTCACCATGCTTTCCGACAACACTTTCATGGAAACCGGCTTGCCGATCGCATCAAGGTGACGGAGGATGGCATAACGGAGAGTATTAAGATCGAACCTGTCAAAGATTTTTGTGTCACCGATACGACGTGTCAGTTCGCCAATGTGCATGATCATCGGCGCCAGGGTAACCAGCATCTTGTCCCGTTCGCTCAACCCTTTGATGAAACTATCTTCACACACAGGGCAAACACCGTCGCCACTTCCACCATATCCGAATCCAAACATGGCTACTCCTTCTGTTTGGGTATTGTTAAGGAATAAATATTTTACCAATAAATGTTTCAGCAGTAAAATATTTTAGGGTGAAGTAAATGTCAAGAGAGTAGACTCGGGAGTGCGAAATAGTTGGATTGCCAAGGGGTGGCCGGGTACTATGTTATGCCACTGAAACACGGGCAGGAGCAAGCAAGCGTTGGGGTCGTGAATGCCTGCTTCAATTGGGCTCCTCCTGTGTTTCTCCAGCTGGGGTTTACGTCTCGCGTCACAATTGGAATGCTGCGAGTGATTCACTACCTTAACTGGTTCCCCGACGAGGGTTACGAGAACTAACCAGATTACAAGTAGAGCGGCATAGAACATGAGCACAGATACACCGAACGTATATCTTGATAATGGCGACAGCACTCCTGTATTCCGGGAAGTGGTAGACGCCATGATACCTTACTTTACGGAAAAATTCGGCAACCCGGCCTCGTTGCATAAACTGGGTCTGGAAGCGGAAGAGACCATGGATGAGGCGCGAGCATCGCTGGCCGGTTCTCTGGGGTGCAAGCCCGAGGAATTGTACTTCACCAGCGGCGCAACCGAAGCGAACAACCTGGCCTTGAACGGGCTCCGACTGGAGCGTCCGGACAAAAAGCATGTCATCGTCTCGCCGATCGAACACTCTTCCGTGCTGAACGTGGTCAAGCGTTGGCAGAAAGAGGGCTGGGTTGAGCTGACCGAGCTGAAGGTGGACGGTGAAGGGTTTGTCGATCCCGACAGCCTGCGCGAAGCGATCCGTGAGGACACCCTGCTGGTCAGCATCATTCACGCCAACAATGAAATCGGCGTGGTGCAGAACCTGGAAGAATTGGGTGCGATCTGCCGTGAACACAACGTGCCGCTGCACAGTGACATGGTGCAGACTTTGGGCAAGATTCCCTTCACGCTGAACGAGCTTCCGGTCGACCTGGCCAGCTTCAACGCGCATAAGACGCATGGCCCCAAGGGTATCGGCGTCATGTTTGTCCGCAAGGGTCTGAAAGTACGTCGTATTTTCGAAGGCGCTCCGCAGGAAAAGGGCGTACGACCAGGAACAGAAAACGTACCCGGCGCGGTTGGGTTTGCCAAAGCGGTGGAGTTGTCCCTGAAGAATTGTGACGAGGCGACTCAAAAGATAGAGAAGCTGGCGGCACGTTTGAAGGAAGGTCTTCTGGCGATTCCACATGTACGCTGGAACGGCCCGGAGATCGGCCCGAATCGTGTTCCCGGGAACCTGAATGTCACCTTCCGGTATATTGAGGGTGAAGCCATCCTGATGATGATGAACATGAAGGGCGTTTTTGTTTCATCCGGGTCGGCCTGTTCTTCACGTTCGCTGGTGCCCTCACACGTATTGACCTCCATTGGCCTGTTCCATGAAGAGGCGCATGGTTCAATCCGTTATACCCTCAGCCGTTTGAATACGGAAGAGGATGTGGATTACGCGCTGGAAGTAACTCGTGAGACAGTGGACAAGCTGCGCGCAATGACTGCATTTATCCCGGAAGAGCACAGCGAACGTGAAAGTGATCACGCGACGACGTTCTATAAGAAGAAGTGAAAAAAGCAGGCAGTGAAAAAAGTAGCCCGGCCATGCCTGGCCGGGTAGTTACAAAGTTGAAAAGTTATAAAGTTATAGGTTTTGTTTGTTGTACTACACGAATGACATTGTTTGGATTGAAGTACCCGGTAAGGTTCAAAAGGCAGCATCAACATAGCGGTACATAACCGGGCGAAGGGCGTCCGGAAGTGATAGGGGACTGGCAGCATGGCGATCAAGTACACACAGAAAGTCATCCAGGAATTCACCAACCCGGTCAACGTCGGTGAGATCGAGGACGCGGATGCCGTAGCGACAGAAGGCAGCCCGGCATGTGGTGACATGATTACCTATAACCTGAAGATCGATTCCGAGACTCAGAAGGTGCAGGACATCAAGTTCCGTTCGTACGGGTGTGCATCGAACATTGCTACGGCGAGCGTGGCGACCAAGCTGGCCATTGGCAAAACAGTGGACGAAATTCTTGACATGACTCCCAAGGCGGTCACCGAGGAGCTGGATGGGCTTCCGGCGGTCAAGATTCATTGCTCCGTGCTGGCCATTAACGGACTGAAATCGGCGGTCCGCACCTGGAAAAAGACTCATCTCGGCGAGGACACCGAAGAGAAAATCGAACTGACCAAGGAAACAGTCGTTCGTTCTCTGAAAGATGTCATTCATCCGGAAGTCGGCATCAGCATTGTCAAGATGAACATGATCCGTTATGTGGAAGTTGACCAGAGCGGAAGCATTTTCGTAGAACTGTTGATGGGCGAGACGGACGAGATGTTCTTCGAGAACATTGAAGAAGAGGCCCGTGAACATATCGAGGCCATTCCCGGTGTAAAAGATGTCATCATCAAGCTCACCGAAGGAAAACCTTACAAGACAGACGCATAAACGGTCTGGCGAAAGTAAAGGCGGCTGAAGAGCGCTTCGGCATTCTACAGGCAAGGCAGATTCAACAAAGTATTGACGATGAGTTACAGCGAAAAATACATGCAGCATTTCGCTTCTCCGCAGAATGTGGGCGAAGTAGCGAACCCGGACGCCACAGCCGAAGTACAACACCAGGGCGGTGGTTGTTTTGATCGCATCCGTATGACAGTACGGTTAAACGGCGATACGATTGAGGACGTCCAATTCAAGGCGAGAGCCTGCAGCGGCACTCTTGCAGCGGCTTCAGCAGCAACCGTCTGGGCCAAAGGAAAAACCGTTGCAGAAGCCAGGCAGGTTGACGCGGATACGTTGGATGCAGAGCTGGGCGGGGTCCCGGAGAAAAAACGTCATTCGGTTGAGTTGGCCGCCGAGGCAGTACGTGAGGTTCTTTCAAAGCTTTAATCGTTGCTACGCAAGACTCGATTTGATTTTATTGGCCCGTTGTGCTGGCGTATCATACCAGTCACGGGCTATTTTGTTGTTGTGGACCGATTCGTGTGGATAAAGACCAGACCACCGTCCCGAAAACGGGACACTTTGATCCATAAGGACCGGTTCATGAGCATCCCTGTACTCATTGAACGACAACCAGGAACGTGCGGATGGAGCTACACCATGACCACATCTAGAGTTTTTCTTTCCCTGACGCTGATTATTCTTCTTCCGGGGTTGCTGTGCGCCTACACCCTGCTGGAAGGAGAGCAAACCGGAACCCTGCGGGCTTTATTCAGCCCCTATGAGGTTACCGGGGACTCCGTGTATGTGCCCAGGTACAACACGCTGACGATTGAACCTGGTGTCGAGATTTATTTCGGAGCAGATCACGGTTTATGGGTGGATGGCACCCTGATCGTAGCGGGCGAGCCCGGTGATTCGGTGCTGATGCATGGTATGGGAGCGCCGGTGCCGGGCTGCTGGAACGGGATCACCATCAATGACAACAGTTCGGATAACAGCATCATCGAATGTGCTGTGATCAGTTATGGCGAAAAGAACGTATACCTGAACTACACCGAGGCGACGGTACGGAACTCGCGGATTCATTCGGCCGAAGACAACAACATTTACATGACCTATGGTGCGCCCATAATTGAGAATTGTGTGATTGCGGATCATATCACCGAAAATGTTGGAAGCTGTGTGTTCAGTCGTGGGGGAACACCGACAATTGATAATTGTACGATTACCGGCGGCAACAGCGGTAGCGCATTAATCAGAATCATTGACAATTCGACACCTACCATTACGAACAATACTCTTGCTGACGGCAACGATAACTGTATTGAGCTGGAAGATGTTTACGATGCCCTTGTGGATCATAACTTCATATATTCCCCCGAATTACGGGGCATGTATATCGACAATGCCGATTTCGCCACGATCACGTACAATACAATCGACACCCCGCGCGGATCAGGTATTTTCCTGACCAATTCCGCCAGTGTTACCATGGTTCATAACACGATCTATCGTGCCGGGGCCAACCAGGTTGACCTGCGTGACGGGATATACTTCGGTACGGGGTGTTCCTCGCCGAACATCTGTGGCAATATCGTGATGGAATGCACCGGGTACGGCGTACGTTCCAATGTCCCCGCCACATCCGCATACGGCTGCTACTACGACAACGATGAAGGCTCCTACGGTGGTGTGCTGGAAGGTGGCGACAGCGACCTGCTGGACACCGATCCGATGCTGAACATTGAGCAGGATCCATTTAGCTGGAACCATCTGCGCCCGGTATACAATTCGCCCTGTGTCGATGCGGCCGGTTGTGGCGGATATACTGACGAAGACGGCACCCCGGGAGATATCGGCGCACGTTTCTACAACCAGAACGATCCGCCGGTCATCAATTCATACGTGCCGGAAAACCTGGACTTGACCGGGTACGCCAGCGGGGACAGTGTTACTTTCTCGGTTTCCGCGCAGGATCCCAACGAGAACCCACTCGATTACACCTGGTATTTCCGTGGTGAAGAAGTCGGAACGAACACCTCTGTCCGCCTGGAGCTACTGTACACCGATATGGGCGATTCCATATGGGTAGAGGTGGATGATGGTTGGTATGGAGGATGTGTTACCCTGGTCTGGCACATCGATGAGGTTGCCACCCCGGAATATGCGGAAAACACACTTCCAAAGGCTTTCGCGATTGAAAGCGCATATCCGAACCCGTTCAACCCGACGACTTCCATCCAGGTCGCTGTTCCGGAGGCCGGAGTTTTGAATCTCGAACTCTACACGGTTGAAGGACGTCGTGTCTGGAGGGAAATGCGTGATGTCCCGGCCGGTCGGGTTGTCGTTTCCATTAATGGTGAAAACTGGGCCGGTGGTGTGTATTTCCTGCAAGCAAACTATCGTGGGCAGACAGACTCGCGTAAACTGCTGCTCCTGAAGTAAACCAGCCTTTTCCCTGTGTACCACGCTATCTCTGTGAAAGGGATCGTGTGGTATACAGGATACTCTGGCAAAGTGTTTGGACAACTATAGCTACTCTTGAAAATAAATCGTCATGATAGTATCCAACGAGCGTTCTATTGGTGAAACGGAAAGAGGATATGGAAAAAGGGGACAGTTTCCTTTCCCTGGAATCAAGTGGTCCGATGTGTATATGGTTCGGGAAAGGTGGCTGTACCCTTTTTCTTGCGAGCAGGCAGGAATCACACGGAAAAGGGGACAGTTTCCTTTTCTATGAATGCTGCAAGCGTATTCTGAATGCGTGCGAGGAAAAGGATCCCGTCCCCTTTTCCCGGTAATCTCTATTATGTTGGAATAAAATCGAGAACAGTTATACCTTCATCATTAACGATTACCAATTGATACTCAAGCGTAACGTAGTGCAAAAAGACGAGGTTTGCATGAAACAGGGCATTACGTTGTTTTTTCTCATTTTATTCGTATGTACGGCAGCGCCTTTTTCCGCGCAGGGCGAAACCGAACTCAGGGGCGCCTTATTCGATACACTGCGCGCCAACGGCAACCCATACTATGTCTTTGACGATACAGTTTATGTTCCCGCCCACAGAACACTTGTCATTGAACCCGGCGTAGAAATCTTTTTTGAATCCGGATACGGGCTTTGGGTAAACGGTAACCTGCAGGTTCAGGGTGAACCCGGTGATTCCGTGGTCTTTCGTCCATTGAATGCGGGTATTCCCGGTGCGTGGCGGGGTATCACACTGAGTACTATCACTGCTGCAAACAGTGTCATCAATTGTGCATCCATTATGTATGGCGAGAAGAATGTTGTTTTTCATGAAACCCAGGCCAGGATTACAAATTCCCATATTCATGGCGCTGAAGACAACAACATCAGCATCATCAGTGGCAGACCGATCATCCAGGGGTGCTATATCACAAACCGGTATGGCTCTGTGGAAGGGCACAGTATTTCCGGAAACGGCAGTGATGCACAGATCATTGACTGCGTCTTGAGTGGTGGTTGGGGTGGGGAAGATGGCATTTACTTCACCAACCGCGCATCCCCTGTTATCCAGGGTACACTGATCAAGGAATTTGAAGGCAATGGCATCCGCCTGGTCAATTGCACCAATGCGACAATTCGTGAAAATGTCATCATGGACGCCATGTTGCGTGGCATTTATATGGATGACTGCGGTTATTCCACCCTCACACGAAATATCGTAGCATGGACACGCAGTTCCGGTATCTTTCTGGATGCCAGCAGATCCATCCAATTGATTCAAAATACCATCTACAATGCGGGCGCAAACGAGGTGGATTTACGTGACGGCATCTATATCGGCGCCAGGAGTACGAATCCTACCCTGTGCGGAAATATCATCCAGGGGGCCAGCGGCTTTGCTGTTCGTTCGCCAACCATTCGGGTAGCTTCGAATTACTCGTGCTACTACGATAACAATTACGGGGTCTATTACGGTGAAGTGTATGATGGCGAGGGGAACCTTGAAGCCGAGCCCCTGCTCCGTACAGATGTTGTTATCGAAGGGCCGGATTACCTGAGAATACGATCCAACTCGCCGTGCGTTGACGCTTGTATATGCGGGGAAGTGGATGACGATGGCACCGTTGGTGACATGGGCGCACGTTTTTACAACCAGAACCAGGCGCCGGTTGTTGATTCACGCAGTCCCCAGTCTTTGACACTCGAGGGATATGAGTGGGGAGATTTTGTCCATTTTATTGTGGAAGCACATGACCCCGAGGCTTATGATCTCGAGTACCGGTGGTATTTTCGCGGCGGGATGATCTCGGATTCGAACATCTCGGGAGTGTATGTGTTCAGTGGCGATTCGCTGTATGTCGAAATAGACGATGGGTTCTACGGCGGCATTACTAAAGTTATCTGGCGGTTCAGTTCACTGGACGCCCCCGAGTCGGCAGGAACCGGAATTCCGGAGAAGTTCGCCGTTCGTAACCTTCATCCGAACCCGTTTAATTCCATGACTGAGATGGATATAGCCATACCACGAGCTGGTATGCTGCATGTGAATGTGTACGATATTCTCGGGCGGGAAGTCCATACGATGAAGCAGGCGGTACAGCCGGGTTTATATCCTTATTCCCTGTATGGGCATTCCTGGGCATCCGGGATCTATTTCCTGCAAGTCCGTTACGAACAGGAACAGCATATCAGTAAAATTACACTGGTAAAATGACCTGAAAGTGAAGCGGCCGGGTCAGTCGGTTAAATTCCCGGTCCCGTTGCCATTCAGCACTTTCTTCAGAATATCGCTTAATACGTTGAGTTTGTAAGGTTTCTGGATGAAACCGGCCAGCCCTTTCCCGGCAAACCGGCTTTTGATTTCCTGTTCATTATAGCCGCTTGATAAAACCACGGGCAGCGATGAGTTGATATGTCTGAACTCCCTGAAGGCTGATTCACCATCCATATGGGGCATGGTCAGGTCCAACAGAACACAGGTTATGCTATCCGGGTTTTCCAGGTATTTTTCAATTGCCTCACGGCCGTGACGGGCCAGGACAACCTCAAACCCCAGGCGGATCAGCATTCGTTTACCGACCGCACGTACAGTCTCTTCATCGTCTACCAGTAATATCGTTCCGCTTCCTTGGTAATAGTCCTGTTCGTTGGCAGAATGATTTATGCCATTGACAGATTTATCACTTGCCGGGAGCAGAATTTTAATCGTGGTTCCTCTGCCGGGTTCGCTGTAGATCTTTATCGCGCCATTATGTCCACGAACAATGCCGAGGACAGCAGCCAGCCCGAGCCCGCGTCCGGTGAACTTCGTTGAAAAGAAGGGGTCAAAGATTTTCTGCTGGGTTTCCCGATCCATGCCGCAGCCAGTGTCCGCCACTTCAACGAAGACATAATCTCCCTCGGCCAGGGAATCACTCAAATAGGTGTCTTCCAGGTATTCCTGATCAAGGAAAGCCGCTCCAGTCCGGATACTTATCACACCACTCTTGTCGCCAATGGCTTCAGAAGCATTGGTAACGAGGTTCATGATGACCTGACGCATCTGGGTGGCATCCGCTTCAATCAAAGGCAGCGAATCGGCGAACTCATACCGGACAACAGCTTTTCGGGAAATGGCGACCTCGATCATGCTGACCATTTCCTCGATAATGTCCTGAATATTCAAGATATCAACAACAAACCGTCCTTTACCTGAATAAGCCAGCATTTGACGTGTCAGATCTGCTGCATGTGCTGCTGCGCGAGCAATATCTTCCACCATTTCATAGGCAGGTGATATACGGGACATTTCCATCAGGGCCAGGTCTGCATTGCCGATAATGCCTGCAAGGATATTGTTGAAATCGTGCGCTATACCCCCGGCGAGTACGCCAAGACTTTCCAGTTTTTGTGCGTGCTGAAGAGTAGACTCGAGTTTCAGGCGCTCTTTTTCCGCTTCTTTCTGTTCGGTAATATCTCGAGCAACCAACAAAATGTGATAGCCATAAGTACCGGAAAACCTTGGAAACGTGCAAGTTTTTGCCTGTAACCAGATCCAGTGCCCGTCTTTATGTTGAACACGAAACTCCACATTGGCGGAAAAAGGGGTACCTTTCTCTATTGCTTCCCTGTGCGTCTGCCTGATCTCCATCATTTTGGCAATATCATCGGGGTGGACACGTTCAACTGTTGAAAACCTCTTGTACTCTTCTACGGTGAAACCGGAAATGGGGTGGACCGAAGGTGAGATATATTCGAAGGTTCCTTCAGAGTTGGTTACTGCGATGAAATCCAGAGCGTTTTCGGTGATAAGACGATATAATTCTTCATTTTCGCGGTTCTTCTCTTCTGCGTCTCGTTGCCTGGTAACATCCTGAACGACACCCCAGAGACGGACACATGCGCCATCTTCGAATACGGGTATGCCCATGAAATGGAGTCGAAGTTGCTGGCCGGTTAATGTAGAAACAGGAAATTCACACTCGAAGGATTTGCCTTCTTCAATGGCTTTTCGAACATGTTCACGAACGACAGGACGGTCTTCTTCGGTGAAGAAAGATACTACCTGCTCGAAAGTCGGGACATAGCCAACATCCAGGCCATACATCAGGCTGGTCGCTTCGGTCCAGAGCATATCCCAGGTTTGGATGTCTATTTCCCAGCCCCCGACACGAGCCAGCTTGCCGGTCTGGTTCAGCAGTTCCCGGGATTCGGATAAGCATTGCTGAATTTCATGAAGTTCAGCTACCTGAGTGTCTGCTTCGGCCAGTTTCTCCCGTAAACAAGCCAGTTCCGCCAAGAGCTCTTCATGAGTCAAACTACCATTTGACGCCATCATCTTCCCCACACGAGTGATTAGTCAAGTTGGCCAGTGCAAGGTAGTCGATTATCACATAATCATAACTGCAGCCAGCTTTCCCCTTATTGGTAGTATCGTCACATGAGTGCCAGGGGTTAAGTATTCTCCTGTCTTTACCGAACCAACTGAATCCGAGCCATTTCGTTGAGTTTGCCCTGCACAATTGCCCGGACGAAATAGGTGCCGCTGGATAAGTGGGCGCCATCAAAGATGAAACGATGATACCCTGGCGGAAATGGCCCCGAAGCCAGCGTTTTAACACGTTCGCCATTGATGTTGAACACCTGCACCTTCAGACGTGCGTGTTCGGGAAGCGCCACAACAATGGTGTTGGTCGGATTGAACGGGTTCGGATAGGCGCCGGCCAGGCTGTAGGTTTCCGGCATCCCGCTGAACTGACGGTCGTCAACATTCAACCCCGTGCTGAAGCTCCAGGTATCAGACCATTCACTGCTTCCACCGGCGGTATTCAGCGATTTGACCCGCCAGTAAAATGTCCGGTCACTGTCCAGATTCTGGGCATTGACATAGTTCTGCGACACAGAGAGGTCGGCGAACATGTCTGTGAACAGGGAATCGTACGCCACCTGTACGTTATAGGTATTGGCCGCGAGTGGGGTGGACCATTCTATATGAACCGGCTGGGCGACAATAACCTCACCATCAGGCGGCTCAAGGGGAACCGGCCGTTCAAGAATCAAACTGAAGGGCGCCGCGCTGTTGGCCTGAATTCCCGGATACAGGGTGCTGCTGATACGAACAGTGTACATGCTATCCGGGCGCAGGTTTTCCGGGATAGCCCACTCGTAGATAAACTCGCTGGGAGCAGAACCTACAATGGTGCGAACCTGTTCGCCATCGCGGAACAACAGGATAGAAATGGATTCCCCCAGGTTGTCATCGAAAATGACGGAGTAGGTTGATCCGATGGTCCACTCTTCGCCACCGTTCGGCTGCGCTATGGCCAGGTGCGGATCGACAATACTGAACGTAGTATTACTCTCATCAATCAGGATCGGATTCATGTCAACGGCGCTGATCCGGATAGTAGCCTCTTCTGCTTCATCACCTTCCGGGGTCCAGCCGATCAGCCCCGTATCCTGGAGGTCATCAAACAGAGTCTCCCAATCACCCCCCGGTTCACGCCGTAACTGAATGCGCAAACTGCCCTCCACGCCGCTGGATTCCCAAGTGATGTCGTATTCATACCCAAGATAGCAGGTCTCGCCCCCGTTGGGTCGTGTAAGATGAAGCGACGGATTGATCAGCGAAAAAGAAGCGTTGGACACATCGCTGACTTGCGGATCCATGCTGACAGTAGATATGCGAATGCGGGCATTATCAGTTGCATTGCCTTCAACTGTCCAGTCATAAGAGCCATCATTCTCGGTTGAAGCGACAATGGTTTCCCAGTCGCCATCCGGATAATCATCATTGATTTCAATGCTTACGTTGCTATAGATCGCCGTGCTGTTCCAGGAAAGCTCATAGGTGAATCCGATCATGAATTCTTCGCCACCATTGGGAGACAGAACCTGGATTTCGGGGTCAATGCCGGGCAGTTCCGCCGGAGATTGCCACATGCCGCGCCCGAAGGTACAACAAACCAGCGTATTCGAAGGCTGGTGAAGTTCCATTTCCGTTACGATAGTATTGGGCAACCCGTCAGACCAGTCTTCCCAGGTTTCGCCACCATCGGGTGAATACACAACACCGATTTCCATACCCACATACAAATGGTCAGGATTATCCGGATGCACGACAATACAATGTGCCGGCAGGTTGGGAATATCGCCGGAAATGTTCGTCCAGGTAGAGCCGCCGTTTACAGTGCGAAGAACTTTGACACCGGGATTCCAGCTTTCAATCGTTGCATATACAATGTCTGGATCTTCAGGATCAACAGCCAGGTAGGACACATTACTCGAAGGTATGGTCTGTGTTTCCCAGGTGTTCCCGCCATTACTGCTTGAGTAGAAGTGACTGCTATGATCGCTCGCATAAATGATGTCAGTGTTTGAAGGCGCCAGGGCGAGATTGTAGACGTAGCCAAGATAACCGGTTACATCTTCCCAGGTTGACGCATTGTCGGTGCTCCTGTATATACTACTGGTTCCTTTGTATAGAGTAGAAGGGTTATCCGGGTCAATGATGAACGGTGTGACCCAGGGGCCGTTAGTGTCAGCGCCGTTGTTACAGTCTTCCCAGGTTTCACCGCCATCGAAAGTCCGCGACATGCTGCCGTAATAAAGTTCTCCGTACATGGTATCGGGGTTGGTCGGGTGGACGGCGCATTCCATACCGTCACCGCCAAGCTCGCTGGTCCATTCGTCATAACGGAGCAGGTTGGTCCCGTTGTCCTGATTACCGATCAGGGTCTGGTCCGGGGTGTCACCACCGGCGAACATCCCCATACAATAACTCTGGGTGATAACCAGGCCGTCCGTGATGTCTGTCCAGGTTGCGCCGCCGTTCGTCGTGTAGTTGATGCCACCGTCATGGCAGGCATAGACAACATCACCATTGGTGTCCAGGCAATGCTGGTCGGCATGCACCAGTTCAACACGATCACCCCACCAGTGGGAATTGATTTCAAAGGTTTCGCCACCGTCGGTGGATTTCCAGATATTGATCCCGCCGGTATAAACCGTGTTCACATCATTGGGATCTGCGGCTATGGTCAGGTCATACCATGCCTGTCCGCCATCATCGTCGCCGTCATGGTTGTACCCGAGCAGGTTGGGAGTAGTCGCCATCTGTTCCCAGGAATCACCGCCGTCTTCGCTCTTGTAAACAGCATAAAACGTGCTTCCTGATGAATAGAGAGCGTAGATCACATCCGGATCGGCTTCCGAATAATCCAGTGTAATACGACTGAACCCATCGCCCGGCAGGCCGTTTGTAAGCTCTGTCCAGCTATCGCCACCGTTGGTGGATCGATAGATGCCCTCGCTGGTTCGGCAGGCAAGGAAGATATCGCCATCTGTTGGGTGAGCATCGATTTCCTTGAAATTCGTTCCGGCCATTTCCAGAGTCCAGGAGTCTCCGCCATTGGTGGTACGATAGATACCGGCATTTGTGGCCGTGACAAGCAGATCAGTGTCTTCCGAACTCATTTGCAGCCCGTTGATCATGCCGAATTCGCCGACCTCGTAGGAGAGCCCGGTTTCATTCCAGGTCAGGCCGCCATCCTCAGATTTCAACACGCCGAGCGAATAGGTGTCGCTGGCGTCACGGTCGCCGGAAGCAAGGTAGACAATATCCGGATCTTCAGGATTAACCACGATTTCAGCAACGCCCAAGAGGGGGAGTTCTTCCGTGAGATGGGTCCAGGTCTGGCCGTGATTCAAGGTTTTCCAGACTCCCCCGGAGGCTGCGCCAACGTAAATGATATCCGGGTTGGTCGGGTGAAATTCTATTGCGTTCAAACGGCCAAGCCCACCCACATAGTAGGGTTGGGTCAGGGTCGGGCCGATGCTGGTCCAGGCGGACTCATCCAGTCCATCCCCAAAGGAACGCGCCCCGAAGGTTTCATTCCACTCACGCCAGCCGTCAATCAGTCCACGGCTGTTCATGAAACCCTGTTCATTAACACGATTCTCCTGGAACCATTCAATACGCTTGAACTGTTTCCAGCCGCTGCCTTTTTTGCCAATCGTATCACCGAAATACTGGTAAAAAGCGTCCTGCTGCTGCTTGAAAGTCGGCTGAATGCCTTTTTCATGGTATGATTGCAGCCAGGGCTGTGCGCTGGCCATCGAGATACAGAATAATCCCAGGAACAAGAATGCGAATCGTAAGCGGACCATTACCAACCTCCGGAAAAGGAAACAAACACCCCAACTTTACAAAATACAACATGGATTTCGGAAAACCACACAATGGGGAGTAGTGTAGGGCAATTACCGGGACAAGAAGCGGTTGGTTATGTTGAGAACAGTGTGTTTTTCGAGTTGCCATTTACTGCACAGCCTGAATATATTAACAAGTTTAGAGGATTGTTCATGGCCCGCGGTTGTGCGGGCGGTTTTATTGAGGAGCGAATGCTAAAAGACTCAGAACCAAAGATAGCCCTGTTCATAGATTACGATAATATCGCGATTGGGTTGAAAGACGCCGGGAGCCAGGTATTTGATGTCAACCGCGTGATGCGTCGCCTTTTAGACAAGGGCAGGATCATTTTCAAACGGGCTTATGCTGACTGGAGCCTGTTTACGACGCACAAGCAGCCATTGCACGAAGCCGGTATCGAGATGATTGATATCCCGATGCGGCGATCAATCGGAAAGAATTCAGCGGATATTCGGCTGGTGGTGGATGCGCTGGACTTGTGTTATACCAAAGAACACATTGACACGTTTGTCATTGGTTCAGGGGACAGCGATTTTTCTCCGCTGGTGTCAAAGTTAAAAGAAAATGATAAGCAGGTAATCGGTTTTGGTCTGCGCGGTTCGACCAGCCATTTATTAGCGGACAATTGCGACGAGTTCCTGTTCTACGAAGATCTTGTTGATTTGCCGTCCAATCGTCCACCGTTACCACCAGGTCTTACACGGCGACAGCAGGAAGCGTTTACCCTGTTGCTCGATTCCATTGCTTCGTTGATGCGTGAGAATAAGGATGTTTTATGGGGTAGCCTGGTGAAGGATGCCATCCGCAGGAAACATCCATCGTTCAACGAACAGCGGTATGGCTACAATACATTCTCGAACCTGCTGGAAGATGCGGCAGGTTTTGGGCTTGTCGGCCTGGTGCGTGACCCCAAGAGTGGCGGGACTCCGGTGATTACGGGATTTGGCACCTACAATGGTGAAGCGGGGTCGTTCGCGCAATCATCCGGTGGCGCCACGCCATCGGCCGCAAAAGGGCCAAGTTTACTGGTTCAGCGGGAAGCAGTGACGCCTGGTACACAGGCAGGACCGGCGATAGATCAGGACCATCCGGTTCGTATGGGCAAGGCAGGATCCACACCTATGCGGAAGGAACGTCTGTTTGCGCCCAAACCTGCTGCCAAGCGAGTATCCACGAAAAGTGCAAAGGATGCGGAAGAGGAAGCCCGGAGCAGGCGTGGGGAAGATAAACCTGTAAAAACGCCGCCGGCAGAACCCCAAACTCAGAAGCCCGAGATAGAAGCAGCGCCCCAAGAGCAGTCAAAAATCACGACCCTGGAACCCGCAAAGAAACCGGAACCGAAAAAGGCTCCGAAACCAGCGGCAGAATCAAAGAAGGCTGACACAACCGAGAAGAAGGCAGAAAGCAAGGTTGAGCCGGGAAAAGAGACGGAAAAATCTGAAAAAGAAGAATCCATGGCTGTTTCAAAGCCCGTAAAGAAAACTCCGGCACGGAAGCCTCGCAGAGCGACCAGATCGACCAGCAAAACGTCAGACAAGGAAACAACAACCGAGGTAAAAACCGCCGAGGTGAAGGTCACCGAGGATACAAAACCGGCCGAGGTTAAGACGGAAGAGGAACCGGTAAAGAAGACAGCAAAATCCAGGACCACCACAACCCGGAAACGGGCGACGAAAAAATCAACAGCAGTAAAACAATCTGAAAAGAAGGTCGATGAAAAGAAAGATGAAACGAAAGAAGAGCCCAAAGTTGAACCCGTGAATGAAATTGTAAAAGCTGATATAGCACCAAAAGTGAAAGCTTCCAAACCTGTCAGGAAAACAGCGCGGAAGACATCACCCCGGACAAAGACAGCCAGAGCAAAGAAAACTGAAGAAGTTGCTTCCTCTTCCAGTGCGACCAGTGAGACTAAAACAACTTCACCAGCAGCGCCCAAAGAGCCCGCGGCGGTCAAGGAGACACCAGTTCCGGCTGGCGAGACAGGTTCCGCGCAACGGGAACCCGGTTCCCCTGAAAACCGTAAGACTACCAGCGTTGATGCGAGCCCGGATAAGAAGGAGCCGTCCACGCCACCACTCGATAAGCAGAGTGTGATGAAGTTTGATCAGGTTGAGAGTTCCCCTGCGGCAGGTGATACTCCTGCTCAGTCGGAGTCAACTTCTTCAGGTGTGAAACCTCTTCGTTCCATGGGACGTGTACGTAAGCGGTAGCAACGGTGGCGGTAAAAACTGTGAAAGACAGTCAGGGTATGTTCAACGTCGTTATCCATATAATATCCTTCCTGCAGGAAGCACAAGTCGAACTGAAGGAGTGTGCTTAGCGTCGCTTTGATCTAAGGGAACACGAGATCCGGTTGACAAGGACTCTGCTTTGACGGTTCGCAGAACCACGATACGACATGAGGTCAGTGTAGGCAGCGCCGTTCTCTGCCTACTCCTGCTTATCTTTTCCGGACCAGCCCCGGCGCAGGTCGGGCTAGGCCTCTCTATGCCCATTCCCAACGACTTCGATCCCGAAGCCAACCTCCGCGATGCTAAGCCCATGGGACTATACGCCTGTGATTCACTGGCGTGGTTGAACCATGAAGCAGCGCTCTATAAGATCGAAACAGAATTCGATTCCTCGTCGGGATACTGGGTTTCCCAACGGAAAATCTTTGGACGCGCCTATGGGCCGGAAAAGGTGTACTCACCGGAAGACTGGCGCTGGTACAGGATCAATCATGCCCGAAATAAAGGCTTGCAGGATATCTTCTTCAAGGAGATCTATGAGCCAACCCCCGAAAGCGATGGCAAGGGCATTGAAATCCAGGTTCCGTTTAAAATCAAGAGCCAGACATTCAGAAGGATTTTTGGCGGGGATCGTGTTGCGCTCAATGTCACCGGGCATATCACCATTGATGGTAGTGTCAGAAGTGAAAAATCCGATGAAATTCTGTCTACCGAATCAGATCAGCAACGAACCCAGTTCAACATCAACCAGACACAGCAGTTCCACATTGTCGGCAAGGTTGGCGACAAGGTATCGGTTGAAATAGACCAGGACTCGGAACGTCTGTTCGAGTTTGAAAACGCGATCAAACTGACCTATACCGGCAAAGAGGATGAAATCATCCAGTCAATCGAAGCCGGTAACGTGAGCATGTCCCTGCCGGGAACCCAGCTTGCCACACTTTCTACCCAGAACAAGGGCTTGTTCGGGTTCAAAACCGTGTCCAAGATGGGGCCGCTTACAGTAACAACCATCACATCGCTGCAAAAGGGTGAAAAGAATAAAAAGACAATCCAGGGCGGCGCTGAAAAACAGACCGTTACGATTTATGACAAGGATTACGAAAAGAACCGGTACTTCTTCCTTGACCCGTATTTTCGTGAAGAATTTCCCAACTATGGCAGCCAGTACCAGCATATTGCAACGGGCGTGTCCATCAGTGAGCTTGAGGTCTATCGTACAGCCAACCTCACCAGTGGCGATTTGACCAACTTCTACGAATGTTTTGCCACATTTGAAAACTCGGATCGATATGCCAGCCTGAATGCCGAACAGGTCCGTATTGCCCTGGACTCGCTGAAAGCATCTCAAGAGGAGCAGGACAACAGGATGTCCAAATCAGGTTTCTTCCGTCTCCTCGAAGAAAATGTTGATTATACCTATGAGAAAGACCTTGGATTGATACGTTTGAATATTACGGCGTCGGATGAAGATGTTATCGCTGTAGCCTATCGTTTGAACGCACCGATTCCCGGTTCTGCCACCCAGTCTAGAGTTTATGGTACGATGGGGTTGACGGAAAACTATCGTATTCTTCGCTTGATCAAGGCAGAAAGCCAGCTCCCTTCAGATACGACCTGGGTGCTTGCACTTCAGAACGTGTATTCCCTGGGCACACGTGACCTGGACCCGGACGATTTCACCTTTACCATCAAACGCAATACTTCCGGTGATGTTGAAGTCAACCCGAAAACTAAAAACCCGTGGATCCAGGATCTTGGCTTGGACAATGTCAACCAGGATGGGGGCCAAGTTCCGGACGGCTTGTTGGATATGGTTTGGTTGAACGCTCAATACGGTGAAATTATCTTTCCGGACCTGACACCTTTTAATCCTTCCGGGTATACTGTCAGTGATGTGGCCAAATCTTCCTACGACAACCTCGTTTCAGCCTCGGATACTCTGCTGAACGCGAATATTTATACCTATTCAGGCAGTGGGCAGCAACCATCATCACTGTTCAAAATGATTGCGGAGTACTCAAGCGTTTCAGCGACCTATTCGCTTGGGTTCAACATCCTGGAGGAATCTGAAGAAGTCTTGCTGAACGGGTCCAAACTGAAGCGGAATATTGACTATACGATTGACTACCTGTCCGGTACGTTGACCATTTTGAATGAAGCAGCGTTTGACCAGAGCGCCAACCTTGAAATCAGTTATGAATCCGGTGAGATTTTCCAGCTTGACCGAAGGACCATGATCGGCGTGCGCCTCGAATACGCACTCTGGGAAGATTCGTTTATCGGCGGCACCTTCCTGTATTACAATGAAAAACCTTTGGATCAGCGTGTCAAGGTGGGTAATGAACCGACCCGGAATGTGATCTGGGATATGAATGCCCGCTTGCGATTCAGGCCTTATTTCATGACGCAGATGGTCAACGCGATTCCTTTACTGGAAACGGATGAACCCAGCGAACTCACGTTCGAAGGTGAAATTGCCCAGGTATTCCCGAACCCGAACAGCTTGAACAACGAATCCACCGGCGACCCGGACGGTGTGGCCTATATCGATGACTTTGAAGCAGCTAAAAGAATCACACCGTTCAGCATTATGCGTAAAGGCTGGTTCCCGGCAAGTTTTCCACGGGAAATCCCGCATCATTCGCCCACAAGCTTTGATGCCCGAGGTAAACTGAGCTGGTACAACCCACGGCTGCGTATTCCGATCAAGGATATCTGGCCAAATCGGGATGTAAACTCGAATGTGGCGCAGGATGCGCATATTCTGACACTCGAGTATACCCCGGGTGTCAACAACTTCCGTGATCCGGAGATTCCAGCAAAGGATACCTGGAACGGAATCATGCGTTACCTGTCCGCCGGGTACTGGGATCAGACAGAAACCCGTTTTATCGAACTGACGATGAAATGGGCCGCCGGGGGAACGGATGCAGTTCTCTATATCGACATGGGTGAAATCAGCGAAGATGTTATTCCAAATAATGCCCTGAATACGGAAGACAAACCTCTGGAAAACCTGCCGATTGGCGATGGTATCCTGGATGATGATGAAGATACAGGCATTGACGGTATGGAGAAGGGCGATCCGCCAGATTCGCTCAATGTGAACAACTATGATTTTGCCTTGAAAACGTATGACTGGTGGGATCTGAATGGTGACGGCGAGCATTCTCCCGATGAACCGTTCTCCGTGGACGATTGGAATTATACCTACGGTACCGATAATTATACCAAGATCAACGGTACCCAGGGAAACCTGCTGGAAGAAGGCGGGCGTATTCCTGACACGGAAGACTTGACCGGTGACAACCAGCTTGCCACTTCGAACAACTTCTATCGGTACAGGTTCCGCCTGAATGATCTTGAAGACTACAACAAATATATAGCTGGTGGTATTGATAACGAGAAGGGCTGGCGGCTGATCCGTATCCCAATGGAAGATTTCGACTCCACCCTGACGATGGGGGATCCGGATTTCACCCAGATCAAGTTTGTCCGAGTCTGGCTCACCGACTGTACCAGCCGTTCTGTGGTACACCTGGCGCAGTTTGAACTGGTAGGAAACCTGTGGCTGGAAGATCCGATCATTACCGCGACCGGGGACACGACGGTCTATATGACTACAGCGACTGTCAATACACATGATAACGAAGGTGTGTACTATGAGCCCCCGGGTGTTGCCGGTGAAGTAGATCCTGTTACCGATATCCGCAGCAAGGAACAATCGCTGGAAATCCAGATCAAGGATTTCCCCACCAATGCCGAGGGACAGGTCATCAGAACATTGTATCGTTCCATGGACCTGCGTGAATACAAGCAACTCAAGATGTTTGTCAATGGTGGCGGTGCGGACAGGGAATTATTCGAACAATATGACCTGCATTTCTTCCTCCGCTTTGGCTATGGTTTTAAAGCGCCGAACAAGGATTATTACGAATATTCAGCGCCCCTCGAGCCGGGATGGGCTGATAACCAGATTGTCATTGACCTTGACCGGCTGAGTACGCTCCGCCTGGCTGCTCAGCAGTCCGGAAACAATATGGCCTATGAAGTGCTGGCCAACGGGGCTACGATTAAAGTTGTCGGAAGTCCGTCGCTGGGTAAAATTGATGCGTATGCCATCGGTCTGCGGAACTTCGGAAGGCCTATCCGGGAAACAGACGAAGTAGTTGTCTGGGCGGATGAATTGCGTCTTTCCGGAGTAAGAAAAGAATCAGGCATGGCCATGAGAGGCTCGGTAGACGCCTCCTTCTCCGATTTCATGGACCTGCACATGGATCTTTCCCAGAAGGACGCCAACTTTCACCAGGTTGACAAGCGTCTCGGATCTAACCAGAGTGACATCAGCTTGAATACCAATGGAAGCCTCGCCCTGAATAAATTCCTTGATCCCAACCTGGGGATCTCACTTCCGGTACGGTTTACGGCCAATACCAGCCTGAGTATTCCAAAATACACGGAGAGTAACGGTGATATTCTTATCGAGAGTATTACCGATGAGGGTACGATCAATATCTGGGAACAGTTTGGAAGGTTCGCCTATTCGCGAGATCATCTAAAAGATAAATACATGTATGATGCGGATGGGGACATCATCCGCGACTCCACCGGAACACCACGACAGGATCTGGATGCGTGGGGCATTGACACCCTGTTCACAACCAGTCAGCA
Source organism: bacterium (assembly GCA_963669175.1). Classification (GTDB taxonomy): domain Bacteria; phylum Electryoneota; class Electryoneia; order Electryoneales; family Electryoneaceae. Next base: position 465,117 of record OY769902.1, on the reverse strand, counting down.
ATATTCCTGGGGTTCCAGTTTCTCGAAATCCAAGAAGAGCAGTAACCCGGTATTGCGCTATACGGTAGACAATATCAGCCTGCGTGCGGACCATAAGCAGAACTATACCACCAGTCCGACCTATCAATACCAGAAGACTTTTTCGAGCAATGCCTCCGTAAGCTATAATCTTCCATTCGAACAGGCGGACCTCCGCATTTTCAAATGGACAGAAAAGATGCCGTTCCTGAACCGGTTGTCGGATACACGGTTCAATTACTGGCCTTCCAAGATCGCGTTCTCCCTGGATGGCAGCGAAACGCGAAAGAGTGACAAATACCGTAACTCTACCCTGCGTCCCAGTTATGCGGCCAGTATCAAGCGTAGCTTCTCTACAGGGATTCGTCCCTTCCAGTCCTTCTCCATAGACTATAGCTATAATGTAGATTCCAAGTATGCCCGTGAGGATTCAACACGGCAGAGCATCATCTACTCTGCACAGCCGGATGTTTCCACAGTGAATGCATCGCTGGCCGATGATGACCCCACAAATAATATCAATTACACCCTGAAAATGGACTATTACGCGCCGGGAACCTCTGATGAAACCATTATCGACAGCACACTGACGAGACTGGAAAATATGTATGCGGATGGTAACCTGGAAGCGAGATCGCTGCAGCAGGATATCGAGAAAATGCTGGACCCGCCGGATGGCGGCAATCCGGAAGCGGATGCGATTATTGTCCAATTTATCTACGACCAACTGGAAATAAAGGGCTGGATCGAACAGTATGGCTTTAAACGGCCGTGGGAACGTATCAGCAGTGATGATCCACTTTATAAAGAAATCTTCTGGGAAGCCGGCAATCTGCCCTTTGTCGATACTCAGAAACAGCAACGTATCAGTGGGAACTGGAACCCGGAACTGATCAGTTGGTTGACGACGGGGTCCAATTACTCCACCACCTACACCTGGAGCTGGCCGAGTTTCTCCTACGGTTCACGAACTGTCAGTTCAAACAACTCTCTCGGCGCCAACATGACCTTCCGGCTGCGCAGCTTGCTTGGAACGGAGCGCGGGGGACGTGATCGTGGACGTGATCGCGGACGCGACCGTGGTGGCAGGGACCGTGGCCCGAGCCCGGATGGTTTTGGACGCACCGACGCAGAGCGTGGCGAAGAACCAGGTCGTGACCGTGAAGAAAAGGCCGATGATGAAGCCAAGGGGCTTGGCATCAGCCCGATGAAAGCGCTGCGTTTCATCACGAGCAGAATCCAGGATCCATCCTTCAACTATACGCAGAACCTGTCCTTCTCCAATCCTACAGTCAAGCCCGGGGAAGCGAGCTGGGATTATATGCTGGGCTTCACTGGCGATCCAGGTCTGGATCAGGTGCCCGGATTTACATCGGTAGCTACCAGCCAGCGCAGTGACAATTATCGCCTCAGTAGTGGCATTGATTGGACGACCCGAATCTCGAGTGGTTTAAGCTACGATATCCGTAAGCAGAAGAGTTCTGGCAACAATGTAACCGGCAGCCAGGAACACAGCGCGTTTTTCATCATGGATGATGACGGTGTTACGCCTATTCCGTTGAATCTACCTAACTGGACCTTCCGCTGGGGTGGCATCGAGCAGATCGGTCCGCTTTCCAACTTTGCCCAGTCCATCAGCTTCGAACACAGCTACACCGGGCGGTTCAGCCAGAACTGGGAAATGCAGACACGCCAGGTGACAATAGATGATTCAACATATGATGTCTACGGCAAGTACATCACGCAGGAATCCTTTGAAAAAGGATTCAGTCCGCTGGCGGGAATAAACATTACCTGGAAATACCAGATCTCGACGTCCATCCGCTATAACTGGAGCCAGCGAATCGGAGTAACGCCATCCAGCAAGGGACGCAGCAGAGACACAAACTCATCCGTCTCGTTCAATGCCAGCTATACACGCAAAACCGGTTTCCGGATTCCGCTTCCCATCTGGCCCTTCAAGAACCGTCGTTTCGATAACGAGACCACTTTCTCAACCCTGTTCGACTATTCGGAACAGCAGGGTGAAACCAGCCAGGACGACGCAGATTTTACCGAGACCCGCAGCAACATTAGCTGGTCGATCACACCTTCCGTCAAATACAGCTTCTCGCGCACCGTAACCGGCGGCATCCGCTACAAGTTCGGCCTGACCCGTGGCCGCGGCATCCCAAGCACAACCTACCAGGAATTCGGCCTGAATGTGGACATCTCCATTCGCGGATAAGCGGGAGAGAAAAGCTGTGCGTAGGGTCACCATAAAAAGCCTTTTTCCGGTGTACTTAATTTGATTGCGAGGCCGGGCTTTGTATATTGCCGAGGTCGATTTGCCCTGATTGGAAACAGTTGATTTTTTTGCAAGGAAAACGCCTGTGTGTGGGATAATAGGATATGTAGGTCATCGTGAAGCCAAACCGCTTCTTATCAATGGCCTGAAACGCATGGAATACCGTGGGTATGATTCTGCCGGACTGGCTCTTATCCAGGACGACAAGCTCAAGCTGTACAAGAAGAAGGGAAAAATAAAAGAGCTGGAAGACAGTCTCGAAGGAAAACAACTGAGTTCGACCATCGGTATCGGTCATACCCGGTGGGCGACACATGGCTCCCCGAACACACGTAATGCTCATCCGCATATCAGCAACAACGGCAAAATTGCCCTGATTCACAACGGCATCATCGAAAATTATACAGAAATCAAAACCGCACTGCAGCAAAAAGGTTTTGAGTTCAAGACTGACACCGACACCGAGACGCTGGTCAACCTCATCGAGATGTTCTATGACGGGGACCTGGAAGCGGCGGTGTTGCGTGCGCTGAAACGTATAGAAGGCACCTATGGCATCGCGGTTCTCCATGAAGATGAACCCGACCGTATTGTCGTAGCCCGGATGGGCAGCCCGCTGGTTGTCGGGGTTGGGGATGATGAATACTTTATTGCTTCCGACCTCGCCGCGATCGTGGAACACACGCGCGACGTGATCTTCCTGGAAGACGGCGAAGCCGGCACCGTGACAACGGACCACTTCCATCATCTTGACCATGACGAATCCGAAATCAAGCGCGTCTCGACCCGGATCGACTTCTCCATGGAGCAGATCGAAAAGGGCGGATACAAGCATTTCATGCTGAAAGAGATCATGGAGCAGCCCATTACCATGGAAGACACCATGCGTGGGCGAATTCTCCTGGATAAAGGTGAAGTGCGGCTCGGCGGCCTGACCGCGCATCTTGAAGAGCTGAAGAAAGCGGAACGAATTCTGTTCCTGGCCTGCGGAACGTCTTACCATGCCGGCCTGGTCGGCAGGTACCTGATAGAGGATTGGGCACGGATTCCGGTGCTTGTGGAGTATGCGTCGGAGTTCCGGTATCGCAACCCGGTGATCCCGCCGAATACGGTTGCTTTTGCCATCAGCCAGTCCGGTGAAACCATTGATACCCTCGCTGCCCTGCGTGAAGCGCAGAAACGTGGCGCGCTGGGATTAGGTATCGTGAACACGGTTGGGTCTACCATCGCTCGCGAGTCTGACGGTGGCGTATACCTGCATGCCGGGCCGGAAATCGGGGTGGCTTCGACCAAGGCCTTTACCAGCCAGGTGACTGTTCTTGCCATGCTGGGAGTGCTGCTGGCGCGTCAGCGTGGTTTTACAAAAGGTGATGGGAAAGAGATCCTGGGCGACCTGATTTCCATTCCCAAAAAAGTGGCCGCAATCCTGAAGGACACCACTGATATTCTGGATATTGCCAAGATATTCTCTCGTTCATCCAACTTCCTTTACCTGGCTCGTGGGCAGAACTACCCGGTCGCCATGGAAGGTGCGCTGAAGCTAAAGGAAATCAGCTATATCCATGCTGAGGGGTATCCGGCAGCCGAAATGAAACATGGCCCGATTGCCCTGATTGACCGTCTCATGCCGGTGGTGTTCGTCGCTACACGTGACCAGACCTACTCCAAGGTGATCTCCAATATTGAGGAAGTGCGCTCGCGAGAGGGACGTGTGATTGTCATCGTAAACGAGGATGATGATCGTATCGACAAACTTGCAGATTATGTGATTCGAGTGCCGCAGTGTCACCCGATACTGACGCCGTTACTGAACGTGATTCCTCTGCAGATCCTGGCATACTATGTCGCCGATTTATTGGGGTGGGACGTTGACAAGCCAAGAAACTTGGCAAAATCGGTTACTGTTGAATAATTTAGCCTGTTTACTGTTTGTGTATTAACGGTTTAGAATTAAATCTCATGGAGAATTTGTCTCCATGATTTTTTTTACTTTTTTTGTTTTTTTCGTGTCCCGGAACCCCCTTTGTACTATCTTTCACAATGCGGAGTGAGATTTAGTATTAGGAGTACCTAATAATATGGGTCGGGATGCTAGTGTACGTTAAACCAAGGAGTTGAGCATGGCAGCTAGTCGTTTGCCATCGACAGATGAAGTAAAGAAAGCGCCTGGAATTCTGATTGATCTTGCTATCAAGCTAACGAAGAAGGAGATCGAGATTCCTGATTCGTTTACGCAAGATGTGAAAGACGATTTACCGTATATAGATAACCCGGAAGTGTTGCGTGACAAGTTCTGGGAATTATTTGGCTGTTCTAAGCGTGTGGAAGGTGTGGAGTGGCTTCATGCTGTCGGCTTCCTTGAGAAGCTGATTCCCTGCTGGAGCGGAAATCCGGCTCGCCAGCGTATGCGTATGAGCGCGCTACGTTTGTTTGAACAGGAATCGTGGCGGCCGTTGCTGGATGAAAAGACGAATACTCTTATCGATACCAGCCTTTCTTACGAGATTGAGGGGCGTATCACTCGTGAGGGCTTGACCGGGTTGGCTATTTTGCTGGCTGGCGGTGATACCGAGAACCAGGCGATGTGGACCAAGTCGGTACGACGTTGTCTACATGACCTGGGCGCTACCGAGGCTGAGATTCTCTGGGTAGAGGGCATAGTTGGTGAATACAGGCGTGGCGCCCTGTTCTTCCGTGGCGAATTGGACAGCATTCACCTGACCCCGCAACTTGCGGTCACCCTGATGACAACCATGGTGGTGGCGGAAGAAGACACGGATGAAGCGATCAAGATCGCGGCCGAGCGTGCGCAGAAAGCGCTCGAGAACTATGTGAGTCCGCTGGACCTTATGGATGATGATGATGATTGAGGTATAGCGCTACTTTTCAGACATCACACCGGGTTTCAGACCCGGTTTTTTTTGTCCGAACTTGCGAGTCTGACCTGGGTTGCAGGAACACGTACCGAATCTCCTATTTTCGGTTGTGTGCTGTCAGGTTTCAGCCTTTCTGAATACGAGAAAGATCCCCTTGGCCCCGCCGGCTTGAAACACGTCGTAGCTTGCGAAGGCGGTTGCCCGGCGGTGGCCTATGTTGAATTGTTTCAAGAGGATAGCTGCTTGTTGTTTGCTACGAAATATGTCGGACAATCACTACGCTCCAAACTTGTATCCCCCGGATGGAGGTGGCCAGGCATTCAGTTGTGAACGCAGCAGCACAATCTGCCCGAGATGGTAAGCTGTATGTCCCACAGCCATATGCAGTTCAAAGACGGGATGATCTGTCGTGAGGTTGCCGGATGCTTCAACATCTTTCACCAGTTTCACGGCCTGATCAATCCTGGTGATGAAATGGGTGGCGGTTGCATCAAGCTCATCCTGGTTTTCAGGCGCTTCCGGGAAATCCCATCCGGGTTCAGGTGTTTCCGGGAATGCGACAGGTTTTTCTTCGGCGTAATCCAGCATCAGGTCATGCCAGAAAACAAGGTGTTTGATCAATTGCCAGATGGTGTGCGGTGAGCCTGGAATCTTCGCGCCTGCCAGGCTGAGGTTCAGGCCTTCCAGGGCTTTGGCGGCAGTTACATTTGCTGCTTCACGTTGCAGCGCAATTTCCATGCTCTTCGATAAAAGGTTTGACATTGTCCCTCCTGTCAGGCTTGCCGGGCAAAGATAGCTTTTACCTGCTCCAGGTCCTCCACAGTATCCACCCCCGGAGGCGCTTCCGGAATATCCAGAACACCAATAGACACGCCATGTTCCAGCAAACGAAGCTGTTCCAGTTTTTCGCATTGTTCGAGTTCGGATTGCGGCCATGAACAGAAGGAGGCCAGCGCGTCTCTTCTATACACATACAGCCCGATGTGTCTACGGTAGAGATGAAGGGGTGGATTTCCTTCACGCGCAAAGGGGATCATGCTTCGCGAGAAATACAAAGCGCGGCCAGTCTTATCCACAACTACTTTGACCGCATTGGGATCTTGCAACCGATCCGGTTCCAGGGGAACAGCGGCGGTCGTTACCTGGAAATGCTGATTGTCGAACAGAAGGCGAACGGCGTTATCAATGGTTCCTGGCGGGAGCAGGGGCTCGTCACCCTGTATATTGGCGATGATATCCGCAGGGATGCCTTCAAGAGCTGCCAGGACACGGTCGCTGCCGGAGGGGAGATCCGGTGAGGTCATGACAGCCTTTCCACCAGCCTGCGTGATCACATCCGCAATCCGGTCATCGTCTGTAGCAACCAGAACCTCATCCAGTGTTTTCGTGCGGCAGGCATTTTCCCAGGTACGAACTACGAGAGCTTTGCCGGCAAGATCGGCCAGCATTTTTACCGGAAAACGAGTGGAAGCAAATCGTGCCGGGATTACGCCAACAACCTTTGTCATCCTGTCTCCATCGATTCATGTGTAGCTTTATCGAGGGTTATCCTTGATGATAACCTTGCATGGCGCCGAGGCGGCAAATTTCCGGGCGTCTTCCTCTTCACCGACAATATCTCCCCAGTGCATGGGGATTGCGGTGACGGGATTGATCAGGCGCAAAGCCTCAACCGCCTCGTCTGCTGTCATCACGTACGTTCCGGATACAGGAAGCAACACTATGTCGCAAGTGACCATTTTCATTTCTCCAATGACGTCCGTGTCACCGGCGTGATAAATACGGATGCCATCGACTTCCACAATATAGCCCAGTCCGCCATGTTCCTGGGGATGAAATTTCTTGTTGGTATTATAAGAAGGTATAGCCTGCACAACGATTCCGTCTTCTTTGAAAAACTCACCGGCCGCAAGACGGTGTGCATCGGGGAATTCCCTCCCGCCATCCGCTACGGGAAGCAGTAAAGTTCCACCAGGGGCAAGGCATTTCTTTATATCATCGGCATTGTAATGATCGTAGTGGAAATGGGTACTCATAACGACATCACCATCCCTGGTGGCGTTGTCCAGTTTCCAGGGATCAATGTAGATGGTCTTGGAACCACGGATACGGAAACTGGCATGCCCTAACCAGTCAATTTGTTTGTCAGCGAAAGTATACACATCCATACAACCTCCCCTGGACAAAACAGGCCGGTTTTTAATAACCGGCCTATGAAAACGCTAACGGAAACAATTTTTTTATACTCTACAGAACACGATAAATCGGTCTGCACGTTGCCCGGCAAAGTCCGGACCGTGACGAAAGTCCCAGTAATACGTCGTAGTAGGCGCTACACCTTTGGCGCCTTGCACCTTTGACTGGAGCGCTTTGGCTGTATTCTTGATGGTCTTGATCGGACCTTCATGCACAGCCGAAAACAGTTTACTTTTCTCCAGGGTGCTTACATTGGCATCGTACTCACGCGGTTTCTGGATCTCAATATGCAGCTTGCCCTTGAGAAATTCGACTTCCATCAACAGCATGGATTCGGGTTTAATTATATATCCTTTGGAATCAATCTCGGCGCGCAACTGTTGAACATTTTCGAACAATTTTGTTGGCTTGCCAAAAAGAACATTCATGGGAATCGTGTAAAAGGTTTTTGCTTCCCATTCAAATTCAGCATCTTCCCAGCGTTTGGGATCAGTAAGTTCGCTCATGCAGAACCTCCCCTTGGTTTTCCTTCGAAGATACATGATACTTCGATTGTGAGCAAGTGACAATGTATACCTCTTGATGCGATAAGTCTATACCCGTCAACAGATTCTGTTCGAGCGAAAATTCCATGCAACATACTTTATTTTTTAATGTTAGGATTTTGTTAGTATGGCATTTCAAGCGGGACTAATCCTGTTTCCCTACCTTGACCGTTCGTATGCTTCTCACTATCTTCTTATCTGGGGAGGTAAAAGAGTCAACATCAGGATTTTTCTTGCAGTCTCCCCGGCAAACCCTGATTCCCACATGCTCTCTCACAGCTTGCCAGCCTTTCGATAAGTTTGTGATAAAGAGAGCAAAGATACGAAAAGGCACCATGACTCCTACATGTTCACCTACACCTGAACCGTTCAAGATCAAAATGGTCGAGCCGATCAAATTGATTGATCGGGAGGAACGTGAAAGGGTGCTTGCCGAAGCTGGCTTAAACGTTTTCAACATTCCATCGGAAAAAGTCTTTATCGATCTGTTGACCGATTCCGGGACAGGAGCCATGAGTGAATCTCAATGGGCTTCTATCATGGAAGGCGATGAGAGTTATGCCGGCAGTCCTTCTTTTTTCAGGTTGAAAGACGCAGTCGGGGATGTGATGGGCTTCCCCTATGTACTGCCAACTCACCAGGGTCGCGCGGCAGAGAATGTGCTGCATTCCGTCATGATCCGTGAGGGTGATGTTATTCCGGGTAACAGCCATTTTGATACCACCAAGGCCCACATCGAGTTCCGCAGAGCTCATGCGATCGACTGTACGATCAATGAATGCTTTGATCCTGCCCTCGAATATCCCTTCAAGGGTAATGTTGATTTGGACAAGTTGGCTAAGGTTGTATCGGAACACGACAAGTCGCGCATCCCCTTTGTACTGATCACAGTAACCAACAACAGTGGTGGCGGGCAGCCGGTCAGCCTGGAGAATATCCAGGAAGTATCCGCTTTCTGTAGGGCGCATGGCTTGCGGTTGTTTATTGATGCAGCGCGTTTTGCAGAGAACGCCTGGTTCATCAAACATCGTGAACCCAGCCAGAAGAACCGCAGCATTCGCCAGATCGTGCGGGACGTATTCGCTGCTGCAGATGGCTGCACGATGAGCGCCAAGAAAGACGCTATTGTAAATATTGGCGGCTTTATTGCGCTTCGTGACAAGGATCTGTATGACCGTTGCTGTGAAATGAATATCCTTTTCGAAGGCTACATCACCTATGGTGGTCTTTCCGGGCGGGATATGGAAGCGTTGGCTACGGGGCTGGTCGAAGGATGCGATGAGGCGTACCTTACGGCTCGAATCGGCCAGATCAAGCGTTTCGGCGATTCCCTTTCAGAAGCAGGCATCCCCATTATGCGTCCGCCGGGAGGCCACGCAATATATGTTGATGCGAAGCGTTTTCTGCCAAACATTGATCAGGAACAATTCCCGGCCCAGGCATTAGTATGTGAATTGTACCTTGAAAGCGGTGTGCGTGCGGTGGAGATCGGGACCGTGTTGGCAGATCGTGATCCTGATACCGGAAAAAACCGTCCTCCGGCATTGGAATTGATGCGTCTTACAATTCCACGTCGTGTTTATACGGACAATCATCTTGCTTATGTACGCCAAAGCCTGATCAACCTGTACAACCGCAGAGAGACGATCAAGGGATTGCGGTTCACCTATGAGCCGAATGTGCTGCGTCATTTCCGGGCACGGTTCGAGTGGATTGAAGGTTGATTTTGTAGCAAACCTGATACATTCTGACAGCCCGGACACTGGTTCGGGCTGTTTTGCTCTTAACAGATGAAATAGTGTCATTGACCGGTAATTCCCGACATCATGAAGGGGGAGAGCGATGCAGGCAGACGGAGCCGTGGATACACCGGGATCAAAGAAAAAGAAAATACTGGTTATCATTTTAACAGTTATTGTTGTCCTGTTAGCCGTATTTGCTTTCCTGGGATTTACAGATGCATCGAAGACAGAACTTGCGCAGGAATGGTTCGGACAGCCTTGGGAAGTTACTCTCGCCCCGGACCAGAATGCTTTTTTCCTGATCAATGGTTTTGGCGTTCCGGATGGCATGGCCCCGATTGAACAGTCAAGCCGGTGGGTTGAAGAGGAGAATAACCGGCTGCGACAGTTGATCGCTGGCGATACGGCCTTTGTACAGATTGAACCGTTGCCACAAGCAGGTATTCTTGACAGCATTAAAGTAATTATTCCCTTTTTCTCCAGTGACAGCACAGTGGACATCATTCGGAATCGTGCTGGTGAAATAGAGGCTTTATACCAGGCATCAGGATTTCTCACAGAACGCTATGAAAAACTGTCCAGCTATTCCAACTATGCAACCCCGGTTATTGCTCTGAACCTGACAACCTGGCCCACACATGTGCCCTTGCTTCGCTACCAGTCCCTGCGATTAGCCCATGTTGTGCAATTGTATGACCGTGGTAATCACGATGAGGCGCTGGAAATGCTGGGTGCGGACCTGGCGCTGGGGAGAATGCTGAGGCGGCATGCTGATTACATGCTGCTGGCATTGTATGGCACTGTGTACCTGCATCGAAGCTTGCAGGTAATCGATGTCCTCCTGAATGTGCAGGAAGAACCGTCGCCGGAGCTGGTGACTTTTATTGAAAATCTTCCGTTGCTCACGCCTGAAGAATACTCTTTACGGAAAGCGTTGATCACTGAGGGATGGATTCCTGTGAATACGCTGGAATCTGCCAACAACCGGTCATTCTGGATAAGGTTGGTGTGGAAGAAGAATGCTACGGCAAACCTTGTTGCAGAATCCCACGCTACGATAGCGGATCTGTCCGAGCTTTCCGGTCCGGAATACATGCAGCAGAAAGATATGGAACTGGCGCATGTCTGTGTTCTTGACCGTATACGCAACATCGTTGGCGCCATGCAGCTTGAAAGCGCACAGGCTATTGTCGATTACTATACGTATACCGGGTTTGATCTGAATGGTTTCCTGCTTCTGGTTAAAGCAAAGGCCGCGATCAGGCAGGCAGCTATGACTCCGGACGAAGTAGGCGCTTTTCTGGAACAGAACAAGGATCAATTCTACAATATTTTCACGCAAGAAGTGTTAGAACTGTGTATGGAAACGCAGGAGCTTAGGTATACAGGGCCTGATCAGGAAAACCAGGATGAGTTCAGAAGAGTGCAATTATTCAAGTGAAATAATGAAGTGAATTTTGAACAAAGAAATAAAAATTGCAATATTTGGGACTCTTTTGCAGGGTAACAAACTTTACGCCAAATTTCATAAGTTGTGGTATAACAATCTTATTGGTGACTCCGAGGGCACTTGTTTCTTGAAATGAAACTACTCTAGTTTAATAACGGGGAGAAAACCGATTCACTTTTTCTACGCGACTTTTTTGATATTCTCCTGTTCTTGACAGACAGATGCTGTGAAGTTGTCCCAGGCTTGAGTTACACATGTTGTGTAGTTGAATCCTCATTCTTAACAAATGGGTGGGAGGATTCGGAGTCGATGGGTTTTAAAGCGACACAACATATACTCACCTAAAAGGAATACCAAAGACAACTCCAACCCGTCAGTCCTCCTGAACAGGCGATGGTAACAAGCACGGGTTAACGGAGTTGCTACCTGCCAGCAAACTATCGTTTACCAGCCAAGTTCTGATCCACCTACAGCAACGTGTTACGTACAAGGAGAGTAGTTACATGAGATGCGACCGTTATGTATTGTTGCTGCTGGGAATGTTGCTTGTGCTAAGTCCGTATGCCTTCGCACAAAACCAGCTATCCGGGCAGATGCTTTCAGGAGCAGAGGAAACAGGAGTAAGATCGACAGATCCTGTTCCCTGGGTTCCTATGGAGACTCGCATCAGCGAGCTTGATGAATCGCATATCGCTTTTATCAGCGATGGAATCGGCTGGTCCGATATAACGCCATTGCTGGAAAGTATCGAAGACATAACGTATGACATCATCAACTCAGTAGATCTTGCGGACACAGATCTGGATCAGTACATGGCGGTTTTCACCAACGACTGCCAATGGGATGATTTTTACGTCAACCTGAATGGCGCCATGGACCAGATTGAAGCCTATGTTGATGACGGTGGCTGGTTTGTGATGCTTGGCGCCAACAACAGCCATAACCCCTATTGGGAACTGTGGGATGGCACAACCTACAATACCAATAATTACGGTGAAATGAACTACATCATTGATGATCAACATCCGATTACTTTTGAACAGGTCAACCCGGAAGGCAACTCGGCCAACCACGGTACGATCGTTGACTACCCGGATGACGCTCATATCATTATTGCTTATGATGAGGGCGGCGACTTGCCGGTACTGCTTGAGTACGATCACGGGCGCGGTCATGTGATCGTTTGCACCAACACCACATCCTTCTTGTGGGGCAATGGTAATCCCGGCGACTATATTCTGCCGAATACCATCACCTATGCAGCCTTCCACCCGACCTGGGGAACCCTGATGGGGTGGGTTGCGAACACGAACGATCTGGTTGTTCCTGGTGCAGAAGTAACGGTCTGGAACGAAGCAAACGATGAGTGGATGGCTACCGTTTATACAGATGAAGACGGTGAATACATCGTTGCAGAAACTCTGTTGGAAGGAACCTACACAGTTACGGCCTTCGCCCCTGGTTACCTGACCAGTACGGTGACAGAACTTACGGTTCTTGCCGATGACACCACAGATCAGAACTTCACCCTTCAGACGAACGCCGGCGAAGTTCAAATCAGCGGTACAGTCTATTCGGCCGATACACCGGATACTCCGGTTGAAGGCATCACTGTCAGCATTCCAGTGTTGGATATCTCCACGGAAACAGATGCCAACGGCGCGTTTGATTTCGGTGATCAGCCGACAGGAACCTACCTGATTACAATGGCTTTTGATCCGGCAGGATCAGAAGGTTACCATTTGACTCGTTACGTTGGCACAGAGGTGTCTGCTGAAACGATGCCGATTGAGCTGTACGCCAACGAGGTTCTGGCGCCTACTTCCTTTACGATCAGCGTAGGCAGTGAAGAGCTGACCCTGAACTGGGAACCCCCGACAAACCATCCGGTTGAAGAAGTTGCGATGCTTACAGATCAGATTGAAGCGCTTGATCGTGCGATCGCCACTGTTCAACAGCATGGTAATGCGAGAGAGTTGGCCAAGATTGCAGACCTGGAACAACGCAAATTCCAGCTTCAGAACCTTCAGAACGCGATGATTCGTGCTGAAGAGAATGGGGATGAGCTGGACGATATTAGTGATTTCATCGGCTACCGTTGCAAATTGATTTATCCTAACGGTATGTCAATGTTAACGGATCGGGCTATTACAGGGACAAGCTATACCTTTGGTGATCTTGCAAACGGCAGCCTTTACAGTGTTGCTGTTGCAGCCGACTACGGGTATGGCGACGACTACCTGGTGTTTACCGATACACTTTCAGCCAGACCGTTGCCGACAGGTGATCTTTACATTGTTGGCGATGCCGGTTTTGAGTGGATTGAAATTATCCCGGATAATGGTGGCGATGGCACCCTGGGATTAGGATTTGGTGATGATGAACTTAGTGGTGAACTGAGTATTGCCCCCCTGAGTTTCGAGTTCTTTGGCGAAGAATACTCCAGCTTCTGGGTCTGTTCCAATGGCTGGTTCTGCTTCCTTGAACCGGAATGGGGCAACATCTGGGTAGAACTCCCCGGCGCAGATTTACCGAACGCGACTGTTTGTGTGCTGGATGGTGACCATCACTGCGGTGAGACAGGTGATGGCATGGGGATCTGGTACCTTGTGGATGAAGAAAACGACCGGGTAGTCATCCAGTACTATTTCTATCCTCTTGGCTATCCGGATTACCGTTTTTCGCTGGAAGCCATTCTCGATTGTGAATCCGGATCGATAAGGATTCAATACCAGGAAGCCGACAACTGGACGGCGAACAACTCCAACGGAATCGGTATTGAAAACGGTGATGGTGATGTTGCTTTTACCTATCCTATTGAAAATATTACGGATGGGTGTGGCATTGCTTTCCGTTCTCCCGATTGGGATTGGGGTGGCATCAACGGTGTAGTCACAGACTTGATCACTGGCGACCCAGTTGTCGGTGGTTCCGTGATGGCACATGACGCCGATGGCGAAGTCTGGGGCGCTTCTACAGATGAAAATGGTTTCTACACGGTTTTGGTTGACCGTGATGCAGGCCCCTGGGATCTGACTTTCTCAGCCACTGGTTATAGTTCGGAAACCTACGAAGACGTTACCATTGAAGGTGAAGAGTTTGACACCACAGTGGACATGGAACTTCTTCCTGCCGGTACAATTTCCGGTACCATCCTGAACCTGGCCAACGGCAATCCCGTCCCGAATGCTACTGTCACGGTTGAGAGTTCTGACGGTGAAAGGTGGGATCGTACCACGGACGAAGAGGGATACTACGAATTCGTGCGTGAATTCGATCTCGATGATGAACACAGCATCTCGATGCGCTGCGTCGGGTACGTGGATCAGACGGATGATGGGTATACGTTTGCTGAAGACGAGTACTTCATTACGGCTGATTTTGACCTTGAGCCGCTGGGAACAATTCAGGGTACTGTCACGGATGAAGATGGCGGTATTGTAGAAAACGCCATGCTGACTCTGACAGACAGTGAAGGTGTTGAATATACCGAAACGTCAGACGCAACAGGCTGGTACGAGTTCCTGAGAGTTCTGGATTGTAGCCGTACATTCGACCTGGAAGTAGTTGCCAACCAGTGTGACCCGAATACAGATCACACTGATTTGGCCTTTGGTCATGACAGCTATTACATCACGCAAGATGTGGTGATGAACTGGGTATCACCGGAAACACCGCCGGTGCTGATTTCAGAAGATCAGTATTATGATAATGGAGTCAGTGTAAACGTCATGCCTCCAGGATTTGTTGGCACCCTGATGTACATGAGTTACGATGATGGCGAGATGATGAACGCCACCTACTGGACGCCAAACTCTGAAGACATGAACTGGGCGGTTCCCTACACCATCGATGGTGAAGGTATCCTGTTACAGGGTGAGATCAGGCTTACCCATGAAGACGACGAAAATTACCAGCCAGGTCCGTGGCCGGATGGTGAACATGATCCCGTGGTATGCATGGTCTGGGCCAATGGTGACAACAACCTGCCCGGAGAATTGCTGTACACTTCCGAAGAGATTACGACTTCTGCGGACGAACCCTGGGCCATTTACGAGCCAGCCGTACTGATCGATGGCACATTCTGGATCGGTCTGTATGTTGTGCCGGGTCACAACACCTCCGAAGCCATCTGCGCTGATGGTGAAATGGATGATGGTTTTTCCCACCTCTATTGCACAGACAATGGCTGGGAGGATGGTTGGGACTATTGGATGGGTGGCGACCCGATGTTCCGTGCCTGGGTGCTGGCATTCAACGCCAATCAGGAAGTGGCTGCTGCGCCGGACTTCCCCCAGAATCCACTGGAATACAATCGTGACATGGCGACCTTCCCTGTAAATGCCAACAACGGCATGGGTGTTTCCAACAATATGCATGATGGTCCTAACCATCTGCGTCCCGGTGTCTATTCTCGTGCCGGTCTGACGGGTGGCGGTGAACTGGACGAGTTTACCGGTTACTACTTCTACAAGTCCACTGACGGCACGAACTGGGAACAGGTTAACGAAGATGTCGTAACAGAAGATGAGATTCCTTACCTCATCGAGTACGGTAGTCAGTACGAAAGTGATATTACAGGCGACGCAGGACAACATGTTTATTACCGGGTTACAGCACTGAATGTTGAACACGGTGAAGACATCGAATCCGACCCGACTGATGATGTGGATACCTGGTTCTACATGCCACCGGCATCACCCGGCAACGCTGGGATGGGTGACATTGATCATGACCGTCTGGAAGCGACTGTGACATGGGATGCAGTCACGACAAACGAAGACGGTACTGATATTGTTGACCTGGAAGGTTATCTGCTTTACCGTGACGGTGTCCAGATTGCAGACCTGGGGCCGAACGCAACTTCCTACGACGACGAAGTTACGGACGCTGGCTATTATACTTACCAGGTCATAGCCTACGACGAAGTTCCCAACTTCTCCATGGCGGCAGATGTGCGCGGGGATGATGGTTTCAACTTGATACGCATCGGTAACGCCCCGTACTGGACAAGCTTTGAGCCGGATCAGCAAGTTCAGCAGGACCAACCGTTCAACGATGACGGCACAGCTTGGCAGCTTGGTGAACCAACTGGAGGCCCGGGGAGTGCGTTAGACGGCGATTATGTATTCGCTACAACCCTGACTGGCCCCTATAACACCAATGAAGATGAGTACCTGACCAGCCAGCATGGTTGGGCAGCTACGGGCGAAACCAGCGTCCTGCTTATGTACAAGCACTGGCGTGACTATGCCTGGGGAGATGGTGGCTACAACCTGCAGTGTTCTACCGACGAAGGTAATTCGTGGGAGATCATTCAGCCAGTTGGTGGCTACAACTACGAAAACCTCTGGTTTATGAATGAACCAGGTTGGACCCAACCCAATGAAGGCGCTGGCTGGGAACGGATGATTTACGACCTGACGAACTACGTTGCAGAGGCTGATTCATTCTACCTCCGCTTCCACCATGGATCCAGTGATTGGCAGAATGGCTACTACGGCGTTGCCATTGACGATTTTGAACTTTGGGGCGTCTACGGTTTGGCGCGCGGATGCTTTACAGGCGTAGTCATGGATGCGGATGATGAACCCATGGAAAATGCCTTTGTATACATAAGCGACTACCCAACGCTGGGTACCTATACGGATGCGACAGGATATTATTTCCTGCGTGGCATCCCGGCAGATGATACCTTGGATATCCTTGTTGAGTATCCTTGTTACTGGACTGGCGAGGTAACAGAAATTGAATTCCTGGATGGCGACACCCTGGAAATCAACTTCACCAACCAGTCCGGTCGTCCATTGGTCTTCCCTGACGGTGAAATCAATACATCGACCCTGGAAGTGATTGTCAACCTGAACAATCAAGCTGATTCAACCGGCAGTACATCATTTGATCTGGAAAGCATCGGTACGGGCGTTCTGGACTGGAATTCCTATGTCTGGGTGATTCCGAGTAACAATGTTACCCAGCAGACAGAGTCGTCCGGAAAAGAGGTAACGGCCGGACCACGGTCAAGGGACAACGGCCGTATGATGCGTAAAACAACATCGTCATCTACAGACCCATCAACATTGAGCTTCAGCACCCCGGGTATTGGACCGGTTCAGGCAGCAGGCGAGCTGGATGAATTGTTCGACTACATCTTTACCCTGGATGTTGGTTCCCTGACCATGAATGATGGTCTGGTTGGTGTGGCGGTTCTTGAAGATGGCATCTTCGTGACGGGTGTTGACATCGATGGCATGATCGAAGGTGAAAACTACCTGTACGAATTCACATCGGATGGTAACCCCGTAGCAGCCCGTGCGTGGCCGGATGACGTAATCGGCAACAACGGCGGCGGTCCATTGGATCTGGCATACAACCGTATTGATGAAAAGCTTTACGGTGGCAACAACAACGGCGATATCTACAGCTTTAACCCGGATATGACAGAAGTCACCTGGGAAGCGAACGTAGGTATCTGGCCCATGGCGCTGGCAATTGATCCTGACGAAGGAAAGATTTACGCCATCCAGAGCGGTTCCGGATTTGTCGTGTACGACATTGAATCCGGCAATACGGCCAACCTGAACCTTGACGACGACATGGGCGCCACACTTGGTCTGGCTTACAACCCGATCGATGAAGATGGCTATACCATCTGGGCGTTGTCGCAGGATGAACATGGTGAAGGTGGTATCATTCACCGGTACAATCCCGAAACCTTCGAGTGGGATACAGACTGGCAGGTGATTTATGAAGCCGATGCCGGTTCCGCCGGTGGTATGGAGATTACGCGTGGCTACAACTCGGCACGATATGATATTGCTACCCTGATACAGGGAAGCAGCGATATCATCGATGTCTGGGAAGGCTACATTGCGCCGCTGTCATGGTTGTACCTGACGCCGTCAGAAGGTCAGATTCAGCCGTCCGAAACCCAAACGATTACTGTTGAGGTCGATGTGCGTGCCGGCAAGGCGCAAGAGCTTGGCTTCGAACCCAACAGCGAAATTTCCGCTGAAATCGTACTCCAGGGCCCGTACTGGTGCAGCCCGCCATTGGTTGACCTGATGGTTATCTTCGTTGACATTGATGTCGATGAAACCATGGGTGAGATGCCGATGGCCTACGCTCTGCATCAGAACTACCCGAACCCGTTCAATCCGTTGACCAGCATTCACTTTGACCTGGTTGACCCGCAGAACGTACAACTGACTGTCTACAACGTGATGGGTCAGGAAGTCACCCGCCTGGTTGACAACCGTCGCATGGAAGCCGGATTCCACTCCGTCTCCTTCGACGCTAACAACCTCGCCAGCGGTGTCTACTTCTACCAGATCAAGGCCGGTCAGTTCACCGATCTGAAACGGATGGTACTGGTGAAGTAAGCGATTCTTTACTTGACGTTATTCAGCGTTCGGTCTTCTTACGAAGGCCGGACGCTTTTTTTCTGTTCTGCTGTGAAATATGCGCGAATGATGTGGGAATAGTGTACATTCTCTTGCCGGCTTGAACAGGAGGAAAAATGCGTGCTATTGCCATTGTGACCCTTGTGGGGTTCCTGGTTGTCTGCCTGATATCCTTTCCGTCTACACCATCCTATTCCATTGAAGTGACTACACTGAAGGACAAACTGAGTTCCATGGAAATCGGGTACGGCGCCATCGGGATGGAATTCCATCATAACCTGCCGGCGCCGTCACGCATCTCCTTCTACGATCCGGTAGCGAACAGTATGGATGTCAGCCATGACTACTGGACACGTGACACCTCGCGCGTCTTCTTCTTCACCCTGCATGAAACCAAGGATGGCCCGGCGCTGGACACGCTTGGCAGCCGTCCATTTGACTGCGAATGGACACCGCTTCATGCGTATTTCAATGGTACGTTTGGTGAAATGAAAACAGGCGTGAACTATGATATGAAGCTGGGCTTCAGTCGCACTGTTGCCATGCAGGCAAGGCTAAAACTACAAAACACAACATTGATTCCAATTGATGGTTATCTGACTATCCATATGAATACTGCCGTTCGAACCTGTCACTCATATAACTGGCGATATCCTACCGAGATAAACCAGGATTTGGATACCGGAACGTACAATCTGGATTTTATACAGCTTAAATATCCCTATGAAGACACCGATTCTACACGTGTGCTATTGATGGTGGAAAACCTGGGAAGAAGACCGGGTTCAACGGCGCCGTGGGAGTCAGAATGGGACATTATCAGCCGGGACACGGGAGGGGATACTGACAAGAAAACAAAGGGTCTAATCAGAACTGATTGGAGAATAGTTCACGGGACTGATTCATCCGGAATAGAAAACCAGGTTGTTGAGGGGTGGCTTCCGATTCATCTCGAACCCGGAGATTCGGTCAATTATGAATACCTTCTCTGGGCAGAGTCCATGACCCCAGAAAAAACAGACTCGTCAGGAACAAAGACATCAACGACCAATATCATCGAATTATCAGAACGATATCTTTATACTTGTGCCTGCCCCAGACCCATGCCGGAGCTTTATATTGACATTCCAGTATATCGACCAGGAGCCAGCCAATCCATCGATTGGACATTACAAACTCAAATCTGGGCCAGGAAAGTATTTAAAGCGACCTACCACCCGTTCGAACAATCACACATCAACATGCCCTGCCCGGCGCAATACAATTTCTTCTTCACTCATGACGTGTTGGTCAACGATTTGGGACAGGTTTATTCCAACACAGATTCCGTTAAGCACGACCTGAATTTCATCCGCAAACTCACGGAACCGGGCGCCACACTGGTCCATGCGCGCTATTTCAGGGATGGTGAGTATGTATCCGAGTATTGCGGTGCGGACAGTTGGAATCATCTCTGGTTTATCCTGCTGACGGCTAAATACCTGCGTCATTCCGGGGATGTGGAAACGGTGCAGAAGCTGCTCCCGATTGTGGATGCGAGTGTAAAGGCAGTCTTGAGCCAGCTAGGGGATGACGGGCTCATGCACGGCAGCAGGCCCGACTGGTGGGATATCGGAAAAGTGCCCGGTCCCAAGACCTATCTCACTGTCCTGACCTGCCGTGCGCTGCGTGAGTACGGCGGCATGCTGCAAAAGCTTGAACGAACGAACCGCAATATTG
Source organism: bacterium (assembly GCA_963669175.1). GTDB lineage: Bacteria > Electryoneota > Electryoneia > Electryoneales > Electryoneaceae. Next base: position 444,881 of record OY769902.1, on the reverse strand, counting down.
CCGAACATTTAAACATCGCAGACACCTTGCAGGCCAACCTGCCGCGCCTGTGGGATGAGGATGCGGAGTATCTGCTGAACATCAACGAGGGGGAATGGGACAGGCATTATTTCTCCGGGTCGTTGACATCGGTGTGGTTTGACCTGCTGGACTCAACCCTTTCGGGAAAACTGCTGGCGACTGCGGAACGTGAACTGCTGGACCCGAACCTGGGGATTCGTAACGCCATGCCGCACGATTTCCAGGGACTGGAAGAACGCTACCGTTACCTTGAGGGCGAAGTCGGCGCACCGTACAAATATTTCAACGGTGGCGTGTGGTCCCAGGGCACGGCGTGGTATGTGCTGGCGTTGATTCACCAGGGACGGCTGGACGATGCCTACAACGCGCTTTCAAATAACCTGACAGTGGATGGTGTGGCGAACAGCCCCGGCGGACAGAGGTCGTTTTACGAATACCGTTACGCTGACCCGGAATCCGAGCTGTACGGCAAGGTGGACAAACCGACTTTCCTCTGGATGGGCGGCTGGTTTGAGCACTGTCTCTATGAATTGCGGGGGGTACGTGAAACACCCTGGCATGTCCGCCTTGTGCCAGATACACCGGATATCCCGGAAGGACGGATTTCGGACACATTCATGTTGGTAGTGAATGGTCACCCGGAACAGGTAACGATCACCGGTTCCGGAGCTGCTTTCACCAGCCTTGAGGCAGATGGTCATCCTGTGTATGCTGCCGTGTTGTTTGAACAGGCTGACTCGGTCCGTTTCGTTCGTGGTACTCCGACCGCACCTTATGTTGAAGACCTTACCGGGTTCCTGCGCCAGGCAAGCTGGGACGCTGGCGAAAAGCAATTCATCGTGGCGTGCGAAGGGGTGACGGGCCGAGAAACTCAGGTAACCCTGGTATCGCCCGAACCGCCGAAACAGGTTGCCTGTGAGGTGTATGAAACGGAGATGGCAACAAAACAGATGGCCGGCGGGTGGTACCGGTCAACAATCTCTTTTACGGCTGGTAGACAGGAAGCAGTTTTTCGGATTCTGTTCTGAAATCTCTGTTTCACGCAAAGAAGTGAGGAAGTAAAAAAGGTAAATAACGTAAAGAAAGAAAAGGATAGGCTATCACACCTGTATAACCCGTAAATAGACCTTTTAATTCTTTATTTCACGCAAAGACGCAAAGAAAACCTGACAGGATAGTAGGATAATAGGATAACTGAAGGATAAAATCGTTGGTCAATGTATACAATAAACAACATAAATTTTAATTGTTTAGTGTTTTGTCCTTGCTATCCTAATCATCCTGTTCATCCTGTAAATTCAATCAAACCTATCCTTGATATCTTTGTATCCTATCATCCTGTGAGTCAGAAATCTTCTTCCTGTAAAGCGAGGCGAGCATGACCATACATATCGGCATTATCGGGTACGGCGGTTTCGGTGCATTCCTGGATCGTTGCTGGAGCGTGGACAATGGTTTACAGGTCACACGCATCGCGGAGAGTGACCCGGCGCGTCATCCAGTTGGAGATACTCGATTCACTACAGATGTGCAAGAGCTATTGGATGATCCGGCGTTGGATGTTATCTCCATCGTCACCCCGCCTTCCAGTCACGCCGAGCTGGCCGTGGCGGCGATGGAAGCGGGTAAGCATGTCCTGATCGAGAAGCCGGTTGCACTCTCAGAGGCAGATTTTCAAGCGATTTTGGAAACACGCGACCGTAGTGGAAAACGGGTCGCGGTCAATCATATGCTGCGTTTCAATTCCCTGGTGGAAGTGCTTTCAAACCTTGCGATGCAGGGAATCCTGGGTGATCTGCGGCATGCTTCGGTTGAGAATTTCGCCCAGGATGAAGATTTACCGGTGGATCACTGGTTTTGGGATTCGATGCGCTCCGGTGGTATCCTGGTGGAACACGCGGTGCATTTTATCGACCTTGTGGAGAATATGACCACAGCGCAACCGGTATCGATCAAGGGCCAGCGACGGTTGCGGAATGATCGTCAGGAAGACCAGGTATTGGCGACCATCGCCTATGATAACCACCTGGTTGCAACCCATTACCATGAGTTTTCCACGCTGAAACCGTTTGAGATCACAACAGTGCGATTGCATTTTGAACGGGCGCGTTTTGAGTTGAAAGGCTGGATCCCGTTGGAAGGAACCGTTGAAGCGCTGGTCGATAACGAATTGGCTGATGCCTTGACCACACTTCCCGGTTGGCAGGAGACCGGATCGAGAAAGCTGAATCGTGAACCGGGCAGTGTTCGCCTCGCCGGGAAACCCTATCCGGCAGAACGGATACTTCGTGGCGCCTTCACGCTGCCTGATGACAAGCAGACCGTTTATGCCAATTGTGTCCGAAGCATGATGAAAGATCTGGGCAAAGCGATTTTCGATCCATCGCACTCGCTTCGTGCACCGGTCGAGATCGGGATTCGTGCAGTTCGGACAGCCCTGGCGGCAACATCGGATGCGAGAAGCTTGTAGGTGTCAGGTCACAATCCGCTTCGCGTATCAAGACCTGACACCACATTAATACCGTACAAAAGGACAACTATCTGCTCTATCCGTTCTGTCAGGTCTTGCGCATGTTGTTTATGCGTGTGACCTGACAGTTGACACACAGTGAACGCTTTAAAAGCGCGTACAAACACATACAGAGAACGCTTAATAATTGCGTGAAGGAAAAAAAGGAGGAGCAATGACAACACAGGGAACATTGCTGAAGTTTACCGGGGATTGTGTGCAGGGTATGGATGTGTACAATCCGACGGCGCCGTTTTCTGATGACGGTGAGACCAGGCTGGCGGCGCGTGTGGAATCACGTGACAGTGAAACGGACTCGCATGTCCGCTTTTTTCGAATGGTAAATACAGATACCTGGGAGTGTGTGCCGGATACCCCGGATTTGCCCTTGCAGGATCCGTTCACGACATGGATACACGGCGAGTTGATTGTGGGCGGAGTGCGTTTTCCTGTGGGCGATATGCAATGGGAAACCTGGTTTTATCGTGGTGAAGATGTCGCCAGCCTGAAGCACTTTGCATCAGGGCCGCGTGGTATGAAAGATATCCGCCTGGTGGAGCTGAAAGACGGTCGTATCGGTGTGTTCAGCCGTCCCCAGGGGAAAGTCGGCGGGCGTGGTAAAATAGGTTTCCTCATTATCAATACGCTGGATGAACTTGAAAAAGTTGACATCTACAACGCGCCCCTGATTGAAGGGCAGTACACCGATGATACCTGGGGTGGGGTAAACGAAGCCCAGTTACTGGAAGATGGACGGATCGGGTGCCTGGGCCATGCGGCGGAGTTCAGGAAACATGCGAGTGGAATGGAAGTTAAGCACTACCGTTCCGTGTCGTTTGTCTTTGACCCTGTAACCCTTACGGCGACACCATTAAAGACCGCAGCCGAACGTCATGTGTTCCCGGTCGGTGAGGCGAAACGATCCCCGGAACTGGACGATATCGTCATCAGTGGCGGGTTGAATCGATTTGCTAACGGTATGGCAGAATTGTATGTTGGTCTGTCCGATGTAAATTGTGGTCGGGTGGTAATAAAAGACCCGTTTGTCCTCTAAAGGAGAAAGATGCTTCAGTACAGGCGTAAGGAACCGGTTCGTTTTCACTGGCCCATGGTATTGCTGGCTGTGTTATTGGCTGCCGGGATTGGCTGGGTGTTGTATTCCACGCTTCCACGATACGGGGAGTCAGTGGAAATCCCTGACCAGGGGCCATGGTTGGCAGTAATCGGGCAGGATACGATCTTCACCCGCGAGTTCCGCTGGCGTTATGAAACCAGTCCCCATGTTGGGCAGGGGGATCAGGCGCGTCTTGATTTCCTGGAAGCGCTGGCGCTGGAGCGTCTGTTCGCATATGCTGCTGTTGAAAAGGGGTGGGATACCCTTGCGACAGTGCGGCGCATGCAGGAAGAGCTGGAAGCTGAAGCGCGTGTGGAGGAGTTCTTACGTGAAGAGGTGGAGCGCCGCGTCAAACTGGATACGTCAGAAGTAACCACTCATTTTCTTCGCGCCATTCGTGACATCAAGCTGGATGCCTGGATTTGCCAGGACTCTGCTACCGCCGAAGCTGTCATGACACAGTTGAGCCATGGAGTGCCATTTCGTGAAGCCGGTAAAACCCAGGCTCTGGGTAAGGCAATCCTGATTCAAGAACAACCACTGCAATGGAACACCACCAGTGAGGCCTTTGAGGATTCGGCTTTCCAATTGGGGCAGGGAGAAATCGTTGGCCCGGTCGAAGGTGAGGGCGGCTGGTATGTACTAAGAAATGTAGGATTTGAAATGCACCGTATTCCCAGTGAAGCGGCTTTTGCAGAATTCGGCCCCTGGGTAAGGGATGTGTTGAAGGGAAGGAAAGTGCGAACTGAAACACATGCCTTTATCCGTGAGTCCATGAAAGGCGCACGGATGAATATTGCCCCCGAACCTTTTGAAGCGGTGGCGAGCTATCTATATGGCAATTTGCCGAAAGATAACCGGATAACAGATTTTGCTCCACCGATGTTTGCCGGGACAAATGAAGTCGTTCAACCGGGACAAGCCCTGGATGATATGCCGTCGCTTCATCCCAATCAGCCGATGGTGGTTATTCACGGACCGGATGGGGAAATCACCTGGACAGTACGTGAAACACTGGAAAAGCTGCAAACCTCTCCACAGCCCTTACCCTGGAACGAGAATCGCGCCGCCTTTGCTGCTACTCTTCGTGACGCCATTATCTGGCGGATAGAATTTGATCATCTGGACAAGTTGGCGTGTGATCATGGATTTGACGCAAATGCACGCGTTGCGGTAAACACTGCCATATGGAATCGTCATGTACTCTCGCTGGAAGCGGCACAACGCATCACCGAAGTGCTGGGGGTGAAAGATTCCAACATAAGCGCCAGAAAAACAGACAAGCTTGTCCTGAAATGGATCGATGAGCAGGTAAAAGCGCGTGGGGGAGTTAAATTCAACACACGTGTGCTGGATACGATGGATGTAATGGACATGTCTGTATTCTACAGGAAGCGCCATTTCCCAAACCGTCCTGCGACGCCTTCACCCGCGACCTATACCTGGGCGGTGCAGTGGGAGCCGCGATGAAGTGAAAAAGAAGAAAGTGAAAAAAGTAGGCAGTGAAAAAAGTGAAAAAGGATAGTGGGTTCAGCATTACCATCCTTTTCATCCTTGATATCCTGTTAATCCTGTACATGCAATCGCACTTTGCCGAGAGTGCATGGCCCGATTTGCCGGAAATGTAGCATGATATTCTCGAAATACTGACAACATTTTCGGGGCGTCGTCTTGTGATGCGGATGATGAGCAAGTCGGGATTGGGGGGAGCCTGGGAGGTGCGATGAAGTGAAAAAAGTGAAAAAGGATGAAAGATGGATCGAGATATCTCTTTCTTGAATATTTGACTATACCCCGATGCGCTCAAAAGGCCTGACTGGCAACCATGTTGAAGCGAGAGTTTGTATGCGAAAGCGATTGTGGGAGTTGCATCACCTGCGAATCGGGCCACCCAACCACTTAATCCTGTACATACAATCGCACTGGTATTGTACATGCAATCGCACTTTGCCCGGTCATCAGAGGGACCAAACCTCAAGTTTCCTGATCGGCATGGGTTTTCCGGTTGAACAATTCATGCCAACAACAAACCTCTCGTAACCGGGCATCAGATCAAAAGCGTTGTCCGAAAGCATCAGGTCGGGCTGGTCAGGATCGTAAAGCCACACGCCAAAAGCTGGTTTATCAACAGCTCGCACCAGCCAGCCTTCCTGATCATCCCAGATGGCCGGTTTCAATTCAATCTCGCTCTGTTCAAGCGGAAGATGTTTGAAGGGGTACGGCAGCCATGTGCTGAGTGGACAATATTTACTGCCGTTAAGTACATCAACGGCAAGGAAACAGTTTTCGCTCTCTTTAAGCCAATTAGCGACGTCTATGTCTGTTATTGGGACTGCGCGTCCTTGGGGTACATCCAGTTGCACTACTTTTTCCTGTATCTTGACGCCATTCAAACCATAACAGTACACGACAAGGTTTGCTTCCCAATCGGTAGCTGTATCGTTGACCGTCCATAGTACCGGCTTGTCTTTTCCGGTGATAAAGGCCGTTCTTGGCGAAAAAGCCCTGCGAACCTGGTACCACGATGCCTTGGGACGGAAGCGGTAATCATAAAGGCTCCAGGATATAACCGGCCAGCAATCGTTCAACTGCCAGATCAGGGTTCCCATGGTTCGTGGCATATGTCGGCGCCAGTGCTCGATTGCCATCCTGAGTGTGCGACCCTGCAAGTCCTGTGATTGACGCAAGAAACAGTTGTAATCGGTTGTCACCGGGTACATGGCGGCCTGGTATCGATGGTGACGTTCCGGTCCGTCAACCTGTTTGTTGTGCCATTCCAGCGTTTCATCCTGAATAGTGACCTTGCCGGGATGCAGCACATCACGCAGGGTCTCGGGGTGGGGGAAGCCATGAAAACCGAATTCAGAAATGAAGCGTGCTTCCTGGTCGAGATAGTCTTTTGTCGCCCCCCAGCCGTTCCAGACTTCCCAGACATGACGGTCGCCCTCACGTGGGTCATTGGCAAAACTCCCACCGGTAGGGCTGGATTGAATATAAAACGCGGACGGATCATTGTCGGCTAAAGCCTGTCGAATTCGTACATCCCAATAGTCACGTTCCAAAACCTTGATACTGTCCTGTGTTGCGAGCATCACCTCATCACGCTGAATTTCATTGTTCCCGCACCAGATAACGATGGAAGCATGGCGAGCGAGTTGTTGCACCGCTGTTCGCGCTTCAAGATCACCATTGTGGGTAAAAGTCAGATCATCGGGGTAGAGGGAACAGGCGTACGGGAAATCCTGCCAGATCATCAGGCCCATTTCATCAGCGGTACGGTAATACCAGGCAGGTTCATACTGGCCGCCGCCCCATATACGCAGCATGTTCATCCCGGCGTCAATAGCCAGTTGGAAATGCCTGCGAACCTGTTGCTCAGTCACGCGTGAGGTAAAGGAATCCCCCGGCACCCAATTGGCGCCTTTGCAGAAGATGTCGCGACCATTAATACGGACATAAAAGCTCTTGCCCCATTTGTCGGGTTCTTCCACCCACTCAACCGTACGCAGGCCGATATGTTCCCGAATGGTATGGACAGATCGACGGTTGCGTATCAATTCCAGCTCGAGACCATACAGGGCGGATTCACCTTCTGTTGCAGGCCACCAGAGGTCCGGATCGGGCACTGTGAAGGTCAGCGATACGGTATTTGCACCAGCCTCTGCGTAGAAGGTCGTCTGATCCACGACTTTGTTATCATTGCGTTGCAGTGAACCCAGCAAGCGGTATTCGCCGGTATGCGGCGCCTGGACGGTAGCCTGTACCCTGACTGTCCAGGCTTCTTCGGCGGGTTCACATTCATAACGATACCAGCCGATACGGCCATCGTACCAACGCTGCAGGTATACCGGGCGGTGCATGCCCGATGTGGGAAGGATGGGGCCCCAGTCCCAACCGAATGAATATTGCGGTTTACGCGCCCAACTGCGTGGACCACCATCCCAGGCCGGGGCATGACCACGTTCCCGGGATAACGCTTCAATTGTCTGTACAGGAGAACGAAGCAGAACTTCCACCCTGTGCAATCCCGGTTTGAGCGTATCAGGCAGAGGAAACCGGTGAGGGATAAAGGCATTATCCCCTTCACCAATTAGTTCACCATCAAGAATGATATCAGCGAATGTGTCCAGGCCTTCAAACACGAGTTGCCGGACGTTGGCGGAGTCGCGCTTTGACCAGTCTTCCCCCAGGTCAAAGTCACAGGTGTAGCGCCAATCTTCTTCCGCAACCCAGGCCACCTCTTTTTCATTCATACCGACGAAAGGATCAGGGATCAGTCCGGCACGCATCAGGTCCAGGTGAACACAGCCGGGAACCTCGGTGGGAATCTCTGTCCAGGTCGGATCATTCTCCGGGTTGTTCACCCGTGACAATGTCCAGCCGGTAGTGAGAGGGAAGGTTTCGTGGCTATCATATGCAAACAGGGACAGAGACATAATGCGCCCCCTTTCCGGTCGAGAGAAAAACCACGGTGAGGCAGCTTGCCGGCTCTACTTTGTCTGCCTCACCGGGTGGAGAGGTACACGATTCACGTGTACGCTTGTATCACACTATTTCCTGAACAACCCAGGCGGAATGTTCAGCAACGTATTAAAACTGCACTCCCATCGAATAGCGTATTACATGTTCCAATCGTCCGAATTCTGCATAAGACAGGTCGGCGATAAGCGCTGTATTGCCAACCAGTCCGTAACGAACGCCAACACCAGCCGTCAAGCCCTGTTCTGAATCATCCAGGAACAGTGTTTTCCAGCCGGCGCGCAGGAAGAACCAGTTCCGCCAGTTGTATTCTCCGCCAAGATTGACATATTCATAGTTGTTGTTCGGGTGTACGGCGTCTACAGACAGTTTCAGAATGCCATAGGCAGATTCCAGCACATCCTTGGACAGTCCTACACGGAAGGTCAAGGGAAGCGGCCATTCTTCCAGCTCGTACTGTGCCGGGATCAGCTCGTTATTGCCGGGATTGTCGGGATCGGGATCGTAGTACACCTGGGTGTCACGACCGGACATCTGCATTTTCGGACCGAAATTGGTCAGCGACATGCCCAGTGTCAGGCCTTTGAATGGGGTATTGAACAACAACCCCATATCGACGGCCATGGCAGAAGCAGTCATATGCCAGATGCGCTGGTGAATGTACTTTCCTGTAACACCGAGGCTGAGGTTACGTGTGACCATGGCGGAATAAGCTACCCCCATCGCCATGTCACCGGCCTGGAACATCTCACCGGTTCCTTCCGGTTGCTCCACAGTCCGTACTTCCATGTCACCCATGTTCAGTGTAGTGACAAAGGCGCCTATGGCCATGCCGTTACCCATGGGAACAGTAGCTGACACATTATCAAAATTGATATCAGCCAGCCATTCGGTGTGGACAAACCCGGCCTCACCATGTTCCAGGCGTGCCAACCCGGCCGGGTTCCAGTAAATGGCGCTGACATCTTCAGCTACGGACACATATGCTCCGCCCATCCCGATAGCGCGAGAACCCACGCCGATTTCAAGGAAATTGGCAGCAGTAGTGCCGACTTTTGACACGTTGCTTACATATTGTCCGTGAGATGCGGTAGCCAGGATCAGGAAGACCGTGACCACCGCGAATTGTGTCGTAAACAGCTTGCGCATGGTTGGTTCCTCCTACTTGATCACCGCAAATTTGCCGATATGCTCGCCTACACCCGGGGCATCGACATGGAAGATGTAAACCCCGTATGCGACATCCATGCCATCCTTGGATATGAGATCCCAGGACTCAGCGCCATCTTCCATTGACGTGTCATGCTCAATGGTATCAACCAGGTAGCCGCTGATGGTGTATATCCGGATGGTACATCGTCTTGGCAGATGGATGAAGTCAATCTTTCGATCCCCTCGCCCCTGCCTGTAGCCAAGATTCGGCTCCCAGATTGCTGTTGCTACATATGGATTGGGCACAACCGCAACCTGGTCTATTTCCTGCTTGGCCAGTGAGTTACTCAGGCTGCCCTGTTTTACGGTAAACTGGTACACATCATCTTCGTTGAACGGGATTGGAACTTTCCAGCCAACCATGTCTCCTTCGCCGGGTTGAACAATGACCATGTCTGTTCTGACAATGGTTGTATCCATACCGGTGACGACTGTATCAACCGCATCGTTGTTGACAAAAAGCTGCAATGATGGTCCAAACACATGCCGATTTCGGTTGGCAAGAGTATCACGATAGCTCATGTAAGGAAGGATAACCGTTTTAATCACGATTGTGTCAGGCGTGCCATCTGCCCTGAAGAAGATGCCTTCGGTTGCACGGTACACGAATTCAGATGGCTCATCCAGTGTTGTATTGGTGACTGTGAAGTTCACCGGAATACTGGAATAACCAAGGGCGTTGGTGGACGTGTCTACGATCTCATCATACCAGCGGATTTCATAATCGTAGGGTACTTTCATGGATAACTGGGTGCCGTTATTATCCGTATACAGACCAATTTCTCCACGATATGTGGGATTGTTGACTATGTCGCTGTAGACAGCCTCGATACCATCGTCCAACGGGTTTTTATAATTGATATAGGCATTGTTAGGAATAATTGACATGCCTTCAAGAATCGGCGGTTCAATATAAATCTGTGACTGATGCCAGAAGCTGATCGTGTCAGCATCCGGGTTTTCCATGAATATCCTGTTGGTCATCAATACACCCGGATCCACCCAGAACAGGGGATCACCATCCGCATAGTGTGCAAAGTAGCCAAACTCGCCCGATTCACCGGAATACAACGTATCCTGGTCCGTAATGTCGATGATGTGGAATTTATCCGGGAAAGGCGCGATGATACTCCCGTACGTTGCAGCGTTTTCAAAATGTACTTCGTAGGTATGGCCATCCTGCAGCGAATCACGATCCAGTATGGTCACGTCTATGCTTCCCGAAGCGCCTCCGGCAATATGCTGAACACCGCCTTCTACGCGTGGGGGACGATACCCTGCTGCCGGGGCGTTCGGGGTTACTGCTGCCGTATTGATATCAAGAGAAACATTTCCACCCACTTCACCGACTATGACACTCGGGCATTCGGACGGGGCAATCCCGACAATGTTTCCTGTCGGGTCCAGCTCAGGCACAAACCTGACCTCCAGTTCATACCAGGTGCTGTCCGAGTTGTGCAACCAAAGGGTGTCAATCTGGGTTTCACCCTCAATGTAGCCGTAATCGTAAGACACGACGGCGTAATAATAGGTGATACCATTCATGACCGTGGTATCGATATAGCTGTGACGCAAGCCGGTGTCTTCACCCAGGTCAAACGCCGCGCCATACACATTGACCGGATGAGTGCCGTAGCGGCCATCCTTCAGGTCAAACTGTTCGAGCGGTTTGCGATAGGCAGCGTTGCCATACGCATCGGTGATAATCTTCGAATCAATGAAACTCGGATCGGTGGAACGGTATATCCTGTAGCCTTCAAAATCACGTTCCTGCAGGAAGCGGTCATATGATTCCTCTGCCCAGTCGTTCCAGTACAGGGTTACCTTTTCGTTTCCTGCGAGGGCTGTAAGTGTTGGTTTGTACGGAGGTTGGGCGAAGTTGTAGTTGGCGTTGTAAATGGATTGTACAGTTTTTTTGTTGCGAATCAAGTCGTCCTGGTCGTTGCCAAACAGCAGGGCCATGGAAAATCGTTCAACCTGCCCGACAGAAAGCGGGAAAGTGCCGGAATAGAACATCATGGCCAGGTTGACACCCGCGAGCTGTTCGCCGGTAGGAGGAACGAGCTGGCTCATCAAATGCCAATTTTCCTCTTCACGGTGCAATCCGTAATCGTGTACCGCGAAAATGAAGAATGAGGTAAGACCGATCTGATCGGATTCATCTTTGTCCAGTGCGTCAAAGTCCGGTTCGCCCGGTGTCGGTTCACCGTCTCCCTCGCCAGCGTCCGGCATGGTATAGGCAAGGTCATTCGGCCCGATACCGTCTGCGCCCAGGTCGTCCTGCAACGGTTCGCCTTCATCCCAGACACCGTTCAGGTTACGGTCGGCGAACGCATCCCAGTCGCCATCGTTGTCGATGCCATCATCGCGGGTTTCATCAATCAGGCCGTCACCATCATTGTCAATGCCGTCAGTGGCGTCACCCGGGCTTTCCAGGAAGGCGAAGCCGGAATACCCGACCGGTGACCAACCGTTATCACCTTCATCGTCGACATCCCAGGCGTATGCAAGGTCGATATCAGTAAAATAGCTGCCGGCGTCATCGCTGCTGTTGTACGTGCCGCCAACACCCCAGTCGATGTAGAAACCGAACACGGTGGAATCGTAATCTGTAGTGCCAATGTTGGTGATGTCGTAATGCCAGAAAATACAGTCCTCAGCAAGGATGTGGTTCCACTGGAAAGCGCGGACACCGACTTCCAATCCAAGACCACGCCTCAAGCTGTCGGTGGCATCAGGATAGAATTCATACTCGTCGTCCTGAGCATCATCCATCTTGAAATAGGTTTCCAGATCGGCATTGGCAACACCTTTGCCGAAATAGCCGTTCCAGTAACCATCCCAGGAAGATTCACGATCCGGCCAGGTCCAGGGCCAGGATTTGGTATTGTCGCTGATCGCCGGTTCATCCTGGTTGGGATTGGCGTAACCGGGCAAGGGTTCCCAGCCCATTGGGAAACTGGATACAGGATCGTAATCCATTTCTTCACGATACTGTGTAGAAATCGGATGGATCAGGTTTCCGTTTATATCATAGGTTGACGCCGCGACAATCATGGCTACACCATCGATGTAGCTGTGGTTGGTTCCTTTGGGCCAGACACCGCCGGGCTGGTTTGGATACTCGGCGATCATTCCGTAGTTGAAGAATTCTGTCTGGATCAGGTTGCCATCCATGATCCCGCGTTTCCGGTGCAGACGGCTTCCATAAGGGCCTTCCGCCACAACCGTAGCTGCCAGCAGGAACAGGAGGCCTGTCACCACCGCAGCTTTCACCCGGTTCATCACGATTGCACGTTTCCAGGTAATCATGCTCATGGTTTTCTGCCTCCGTTAAAAGCTGACACTCAAGCCGAGTTTGACCTGTCTCGGTGTGGAATACCAGTCCGGATGAGTGTAGTAATCATCTGCTGTGTTGATTCCGCGGATCAATGTGCTCTGCATGGCTTCCATGGTGTAGGTTGCCCGACCCGTATCGGAATAGACATCAGTCTCGTTTTTAATGTCAAAGATATTGTAGATCCAAAGAGTTATTGTCGCTCGCATCTGTTCACCAAGGTCAAATCCCTTGGATGCTTTCACATCTATATTGTAATGCATGGGTTTACGACTGTCGTTCATCTCACCTTCCGGCTCCAGCCAGGGATGTGATGTGTAGGGTAGACCGCTACCCATGCTGCCGATAATACCGAAGTTCCACTGTCCGGGAAGGGCGTAGGAAATGACTGCATTGACCGTGTGGGTCTGATCCCAGTCCAGGGGACGCACTTTCTTTTCCGGATCACGCGGCGGGTCAGCCTGGTTGTCCTTGTAGACCTCGTTGGGATCTGAAGCATTGCCTTCCGCGATCTGGTAGGTATAATCCAGCGAGAAAGCAAATCCATCGACCATCTGGTGGTTCAGGGCAAGAGTGAAGCCGCGTACATTGGCGTAGTCCTTGTTCACGTACCGGGCGTATTTCTCCTGGTCATACCGGATCAGGACTTCGGTTGCAAGCAGGTTGCGGATATCCTTGTAGAACAAGGTGGCGTTCATGCCCAGTCGAGGGGCCAATTCCTGCTTGAAGCCGATTTCATACATCACCGTTCGCTGCGGTTTCAGCTCTGCATTGCCGACCTTGGATTTCAAGCTTCCCGAGATAACTTCGAAATCAGGATTGTGGTAGAGATACTGGAAGGGCGGCACCTGGAAAAAGTGTCCATAGCTGAAGTGAATCACCCCGGCGGCAGTTAAGGGGAAAGCCACACCAATACGGGGCGACACCTGGGTAAACGCTTTTGCGTCGCGGTACTTGTAATGCCAGGCATTATAGGTTCCGTCTTCGTTACTGGGATTGACCGGGTCAAGCCCTTCAATCGTCTCGCTTGTGTCGTAATCGTAATAGGAAAGTGAATCGTTGCCGGGATCTCTGAAATCTGTTGGCACAACACCGTCTGAATGGAAATAATCAAAGCGCAGGCCGAAATTGACCACCATGGATTCATATTCCATCTTGTCCTGTAAATAGCCCGAGAAAGAGGTTGGACGATAGCCCTCATCGCTGAAGGGAAATCCGCCCAGTGGGCTACGGGCATCATGTGATGAGTATTTGTTGAACCAGACTGAATTGTACATGATTTCCTGCGTCCAGGTCTGCTCATCCCACAACAGTTTATATTCTTCCAGTTCGAGCTGATACTGCTGCAGTTCAAAGCCACCCTTTAACAAATGCAGTTGATTGAGCTGATGTGTCATATCCAGTTGAACACTTGCCTTCCGTGTTCTGCGCCAGTGATGCCACATCCCGGTACCGCCAGTGTAAAAGGCGTTACCCTGTGCATCAGTCAACCGGTCCGGGTTGACATAATCTGTGCTGTATGGATCTTCATAAACATGGAACTTGTGCGTGTTGGAAGAGTACGACAGACGCAGATCGTAGAATGTCTTTCCGTTTAATACGTGATTGATGCCAAGGATGTGGTTCTCGCCAGTGCGGTAAATGTGATACATACCGTCGGGGTTATACTTGAACAAGCGTAAATCTTCATCATCATCGTCTTCAATTCCGCCACCAAGGTCACCCTTGCCAATACTGGAAAACTTCATATTGTCCATCATTATGGAATAAGTCATCTTGATTTCAGGGCTCAGGAACCATGTCAACTTGGCTTGTCCGGAACTTTTCTCAAATGGATCAAGCGTTACCAGGGCATTATCCCCGGATCGTTCGATGTGCCAGTTGTCTGAATCTATATCCGTGAAATTGCTGGAATCGGACGGCAGGAATATTCGTTGACCGTACAACCGTCCATGATCATTCTGATATCGTCCACTGGCAAAGAAAGTCAACTTCCCGGATGCATACGGTACAGGTCCGCTCAGGCTTCCCTGGTAATCCTGCAAATGGCCGGGATTGATATCGTCCAGGTAAGTTTCTTCTTCCGGCGTGTCGTCGTACATGCCAACTTCGAGAGAACGGTTGGAAATGTAGTCGCCAAAGGCTGTGGTGATGCTACCGTGATATTTCTCGCGATCACCATCCTTAGTGACCACGTTGACCACACCACTCATCGCCTGGCCGTATTCCGCATTGAAGGTGCCGGCGATAACCTGGATTTCCTGGATTGCGGCGTTTTCAACCTGGTTGGAGGTAGATCGTCCGAACGGATCAGCGCTGGAGAACGGATCGGACATCACAACACCATCAATCATGTATACAACTTCACTGGAACGACCACCACGGAAGTGTCCTTCCACCACACCGGCCTGGAGATTGACGACATCGCCGAAATTCTCTACCGGGATGGCATCGATCTGGTCACTGCCTACACTTACTTCTGTAGAGGTGACATCCATCTTGATCGTTGGACGGCGTGCGACAAAGACCACCTCTTCGCCTGCCGCCAGCACTTCCTGGCCCAGTTCAGCATCGAGATGGACGGTACGATCAATAGAGACTTGCACGTTGTCGTATGCAATCGGGTTGTATCCGACCGATGAAAACTTGACCGTGTAGATGCCGGGGGAGATGTTCAGAATAGTGTACTGGCCAGCGAGATCGGTGGCAGCTCCTCGATAGGTGCCTTCCACGATCACGTTTACCCCCGCCAGAGGTTCTCCTGTATCCGCATCGGTCACTGTCCCGGCAATTTTTCCGGTTGTTCCGGCAATAGCCAGGTTGGCAGACAGCAATGCGATCAAGAGCAATACCCACAAGTGTCGCAAGCGCATAAACTCCCTCCAGATCCGCCGTAAACGATTCGTATAGGTTATGTGAAATAACAGGACAACGGGTGATTCGACTTACCTGGGACACAGGTATATCATGCTACAAAGCACCCGCCCCTGGAAAAACCAGGGGCGGGAAAACAGCAGTGTTACTTGATGTAAGTCATCTTCTTGACCGCTGCACCGGCTGGTGTGGCGAGACGGTAGAAGTACATACCGGTTGCCATGTTGCCAAGCTGGGAAGCGTCCATGCTGATGGTCTGCATACCGGCAGGCTGGAAGCCGTCAAACACAACCGCGACACGCTGGCCGAGCAGGTTGTATACTTCCAGGGTTACATGACCGGCCTGCGGAAGCATGTAAGCAATCTTGGTGCTGGAGTTGAACGGGTTCGGGAAGTTCTGGCCCAGTTCGAAACGATCCGGGATCGTGGACTGACCAACAGCCCAGGGACCGTCTTCAACCGCGACATCCGGTACGTTCACTTGACGGATGCAGAAGTCATCGTACCAGACTTCACCCTGTACCAGGTTGTTGAAACGTGCGCGAATGGATGCGCCCATTACATCATCACCAGCCCAGTACAGGACTGCGTACTTGGTCCAATCCTGGGTCGCTTCACGCTGCTGGATGTAAGCGAACTGATCGCCACCGGTCAGATCCCAGCTATTATCCAGGTCGTTGATGTGCCAGAAGAAGCAGATATTGGCACGATTGCTGATGCCGTCGGTGATCTTGGCAGTCGGCCACATGGTGTCATCCAGCGGGCTGATGTCCACTGTTTTGATCATGGCGCTGAATTCATACCAATGGCCACGACCCACACCGAACGGTACGGAATAGAATACCATCTCGTCGCCATTGTCATCTTCTTCGATCAGTTTGGCGACATATTCACCGGAGTAAGCGTCTTCACCGACATTGAACAAATCGGCAACACCAACTTCATCGGTGCTGGCCCAGTTCATCCAGCCTACCGGGGTTTCAACACCATCACCGAAGAATCCGGCGGTCCAGGGATCACTGCCCAGGAGGAAATGATCGAACCAGACTGTACCGGTCGCATTCGAACCCATCATGGCATCGCAATACACATTAACGGGTACGGAAGGCAACAGGACTTCAGTGGAATACTCTGTCCAGTCCGTTGTGCCACTGGTCTGGTCGACTTCGATAAATACCGGGTCAACGATATCGTTTCCGGAGCCATCTTCAAAGACGAAGAGGAAACCGATTTTTTCATCATCGTTTGCCGGGGCGGTATTCACACCCTCGGTCTTGGCCCAACCGCCGATGGTGTACAGCACGGCGTCCATGTTGTTCCAGAACTGTGTGGCCTGGTTGTCGCTACGCCAGACTGCGGGGGTGCCGGTTCCGGTTTTTGCGATCTTCAGGGAGCGGCTGCCGTTCTGAGCTTGATCGTCTGCCCAGGTCATGGTGCCGCCTTCTGTTTCCACGTTCCAGAAGAAGGGTTCGTAGGTGTCGAGGTTACCGTTCTCCATGACGTTATCGCCATAGGTCACTTCAGTAAAGGTGAAGTTGTCATAATAGCAGGTTCCGGTTACGGCCGGGTTGAAACGAGCACGCATGGAGAAACCGGACGCATCTTCCGGCGCCTGCACCACTGTGTACAGCATGACCCAGCCATCGCTCATCTCTTCACGCTGATCGAAGTAGAGGAACTTGTCGCCGCCGGTCAGGTTCCAGGAAGACGCGATGTCGCCTGTGTGGAAGAAGAAGCAGAGGTTGCCACGATCCTGAATGTTTTCAGGGATGGTTTCCGTGGCAAAATAGAGGTCGCTGGTGTTCATGCCGCGGTATTTCACCATCACGGACACGAAATACCAGGAGTTGGCAGTGGCTTCTACCGGTTCAGAATAGAATACCATTTCGTCAGTCAATTCATCTTCTTCAACGAGCTTGACGCTGTATTCGCCTTCATAGGCTTCTTCGTCCGAAACCATAGCGTAGCCAACGTCATCAGCGCTGAACCAGTTCATCCAGCCTACCGGGGTTTCCACACCGTCACCGAAGAAACCGGCGGTCCAGGGGTCGCTGCCCAGCATGAAGCTGTCAAACCAGATGGAGCCGGACGCATCATCGCCCATATAGGCTACAGCGTAGCACTCTGCCGGGACTGAAGGGAGAAGAATTTCAGTGGAATACTCGGTCCAGTCCGTGGTTTCTGTGCTCTGGTCTACATCAATGTACACCGGGTCTACGATGTCATCGCCGTTGGCATCCTTGAAGTAATACACCACGCCGCACTTTTCAGCGTCACCGCTGGGGCTGGTGTTGACGCTTTCAGTCTTCATGTACGCGCCGATGGTGTACAGCACGGCGTCCATGCTGTTCCAGTACAGGTCGACCTGGTTCACACTGGTCCAGTTGCAGCCATCGTGCATCGGCATCTTGGCCAGTTTCAGGGAGTACTCGCCCATGTAAGCTGTTTCGTGATCCCACACACAGTTGCCAGCGTCTGTGCTGGCGGTCCAGAAAGCAGGCTCTTGAATCTCGAGCCCGGGATTGACGATCTCGTTGGCTGATGTGACCGACCAGGCCATCACCAGTACCAACATCGCCAATACGACAAATTTTGCTCGGTACTGCATAGCACTTCCTCCTCTTGCTTGCTCAAGACCCTTGTCTTGACAAATCACATGCTCCGAATTTTCCCCTGTGTCCTTTTGGTCTATCTTTTTTAACGGTTCCCGTTCCGTTAAAACTCGTTCTTCACCTGCTGAACAGGTGTCAGTGTCAAGGCCTTTCTATATCCAGAACAATCTTTGCCACATCACCAGCTTTGTTATCGAAACGAAGCTGGTATACGGTCCCGGTTTGTTCGTTGCGAAACATGACGCCAATGCGAGTTAAAGATGGATTCTGACGCGTGGAGTAATACGCTTCCACTGCGCCCGGCAGACCACGGATAGCCTGAAGCGCCAGCAAGCCTTCGATGGTCGATTCTGCGCCGCTGTTGTAATTGACCTCCGTTTCGCTGATCAGACCGTCGTAAAAACGTCCTGTTTCGGGGTCATACATTTGTTGACCCGCTACATTGTTGCCGCGAAGCCAGGATGCCGCCAAACCGGCCATTACAGCCCAATCAGTGGCATTTCCCCAACCCGATTCCCCGCCTTCATGTTTCAAGAACTCATAAGCCGCCTTTTGACAGGCGACTAATGACCCCATGCCGTAAGCGATCTGTGGGAATTCCTTTACATCATCAATCTTGAAAGAGTTTTCTTCTGTAAGGGCCAGGTCCGGATTTCCCGAGTTCATTTCCTTCAGGTCATCCAGGTCCAGTTTTTCGATATGAAACTCATGGATAAAGCCAGAATGAATCAGGAAACGCTGGAATCCATAAGCTTCTTCCAAGGCATCCTCAGTCCATCGACCTCTGTGTAAAGCCGCACCTGCACGGATTCTCGCATCCACCATCAGGGAACCCCAGGCATGCCAGACATTCTGCCATGCGGGATGGATGACATAGTTGTTTGAATGGCCGATGAACGCCGTACGCGGTATGACTAACCCCTGCAACTGTTCGATTAATTGATCGAGGTATTCATCCGGATGAACCTGGCGCCACTCCAGCAGGCCAAGTGTCCATGCCGAGGCGATATCCGGGGCGATTTCTTCTTTTATTCGCTCAGGGTTCGTGCGGAACTGTTCCTGCAAACGGCTGATGGTTTTGATACAGGCGGCATCGAGGCGGTCGGTCAGGTCATCATCGTAGCCGTCCAGTACACGTCTTCCCAGCGCCAGGCTGCGGAATCCACGCGCCGCCCACCAGTCCAGGCTTTTTACTGTGGTCCGGTGGGTTTTGTTGATGGTGTAATCCGGCCAGATGAAGTTGTAGAATTCGCCGTCTTCCGCCTGCATCACCAGCACAAATTCCAGCATTTCCGCTGCAATACGAGCGTCTTCAGGATGATGGAAGCATTCGTATTCGTTCAGGTAGAAACGGGCAGCACGGGCCACATCATCAACGCAGGAGATGCCTTCATCGTCGTCTCCGACCCAGTGATAGTCCGGCGCTTCGCAATAAATATGGACGATGCGGCATTCGTGTCCTTCAACCGTCACAACTTCCTGCAGGGATTCAAGATGGGTCGAATTGATGATGATTTCCCTGCTGGAAGTGTTGTCGGCCGTGGGTTCTCCGGCCCATAGGAGAGAAGTTGTGATCATGAGCGCACATAGCACAGGCAGCAGCATGTCGAACCGGTTCGACATGTGAGCCGCTAAAATGTTTCGGAATGTCTTGTCCCACCCGAACTGCATGCTTCTATCCCTTCTCCGCCAATTAGGAATTAGGAATTACAAATTAGGAATTATTAAAGCGTCGAATATCTTCTCTATAGTTTGTGTTTAGCATGTATTTAAGCACAAAACATCTTCTTTCAACTTATAAATTACTCTTACAATCTTCGTTCAATTCCTAATTCCCAATTATTAATTCCTAATTAAATATCACCCCTTCAGCCCCGTTGTCGCCATGCTTTCAATGAAGTATCGTTGTAAAAAGAGATAAGCTATCACCACCGGCGCGACCAATACCGCGGCGGCGGCCAGCTTTACCCCGACAAGATTTTCCGCCTGCCCGCCCACTTCAAACAGGGCAACCATCTGTGGCATGGTCATCAACTCACGTTGGCGAACGATGATGATCGGCCACAGCACTTCGTTCCAGATCGTCATAAAATGCACGATTCCCACTGTGATCAGCGCCGGACGAGACAACGGCCAGAAAATCCGGAAAAGGATGCCCAGTTCACTCAACCCGTCAATCCGTGCAGCGTCCATCAGATCCTGCGGAACCTGCATGAAGAACTGACGGAAGAGAAGAATGGCGAAGGGGCTCATGGTAAAGGGGACAATCAGGCCGGCATAGGTGTCCGTGAGGTTCAACTTGACCATCAGCACATACATGGGAATCAGCGTTATCTGGAATGGAATCATCATGGTGAACAGGATGACAATGAAGATCAGTTTTCGTCCGGCAAAACGAAGTCGTGCCAGGGAATACCCGGTCATGGAACAGAGGACCAGCACGGCAACAGTAGAAACAAACGATACGATCATGCTGTTCAGCAGGGCGCGGAAGATGGGGATTTTATCCATCATCGTGTTATAGCTGAACAGGGTAAACTCGGAACCCCACAGGCCGAATTTCATCACTTCCGCTTCGGGACGGAAGGTTGCTCCGATCATCCAGGCGAACGGGTACAGGAAAATCAGCGCCGCTGCGGCAAGGATCAGGTAAAACAGGAGTTTCTTCAGGCTCATGGCTCAGTCCTCCTGCTCGACAAAGTGACGTTGTACCAGGACGACGATCATGATGATGAAGGCAACCGTAAATCCGATCGTTGCCGCGTATCCCATGCGGAAGAAGTTGAAGGCCTGTTTGTACACATACAGCACAGCCGACAGGGTGGAATCCATGGGGCCACCGCCGGTCAGTACATAAGGTTCGATGAACAGGTTGAAGCCGTTGATCGTGGACAGGATCACCACCATCACCATTGCCGGGTTGATCGCCGGGATGGTGATGTAGAAGAACTGCTGGACGGAGTTCGCGCCGTCAATTTCCGCTGCTTCGTAAAGGTGGCGCGGCACACTCTGCAATCCCGCCAGGAAGATCACGATGTACAAACCGACATTCTTCCAGGTCGCCATGATCGCAATGGAAGGCATGGCCCACCCGGGATCGGTAATCCAGGGAACCGGCCCCATGCCGATCAGGGACAGCAACTGGTTCAGAATGCCCAGGTCGGTGCTGTAGAGCTGTTTCCAGAGTATCGTTACGGCAACACCGGAAACGACTACCGGCAAGAAAAACGCCGCACGGAAGAATCCACGGGCGACGAGTTTACGGTTTAACACTTCAGCAATAAGTAACGCGGCTGCAATCTGTAGCGGGACATGAATGACCAGGAAGATCAGCGTGTTGCCAATCGCTTTCCAGAACAGTGTGTCGCCGATCATTTCGCGGAAATTAGCCAGTCCGACCCATTCCATGGGACCGACGATGGACCAGCGGTGGAAAACCAGGATAAAGGAGAAAATGATGGGATAGGCGACAAACAGCAGGAAGAAAATAAAGTACGGCGCTGTGAGGCCGTAGCCATGTCTTCCCTGCTTGAGTGCTCTGATGATGCTGTTGTCGCTCAACGTCCTCTTCTCCCCTTTGCCGAGAAAATATCCAGACAACGTCCTTTTACTTCGTATTGTTACTCTTTATCAAATCCCGACTTGCTTATTAGCTTCTGTAGTGGTGCAGATTTATTATTCATAGCACTTTAATCATCTAACTCATTCTTTATCACATGCAAGTCGGGCCAAACCTTTTTTTTATTAAGAATTAAGAATGAAGAATAAACAAATTGGAGTCATATAATCGAGATATCAATAACTTTTCAACTTGTAAACTTTCAAACTTATAATTCACTTCCTCATCGCCAGGATATGTCTGCTTCGTTCGGCTGCTTTATGAACTGCTTCATCTGCCGGGACCGCCTGGTTCACGCAGCAGGCATCAAACGCCGAATTGACCGCATCAAACACTTCCTGCAGTGCTGGATGCTGGTCGAATCCCTTGGTAGATGGCACACGTTCCGCGAAGGCGGCCATCATGGGATTCGCTTCGAAGTAGCCTGTGTACAGGCTGTCCGTCAGCAAATCTCGCCGTAACGGCAACTGGTTGCAGATTTCCAGCAGCATCAGGTCTGCTTTGCGGTCAATCATGAACTTGACAAAGGCCCACGCCGCTTCCGGATGTTGTGTCGTGCTGAAAATGCCGATGCTTTTCGGATCGCCAAAGGTCCAGTCGCCGCCCTGATGATTATCCGGGATGGGGACCGGGCCGAAACCGTATTCGAAACCTTCCGGTTTCAGTTTCTCCGTATGCGCGATATTCCAGGGGCCGGTGACTACTGCCGCCAGACGGTTCTGCAGGAACATGTCGCCGGGGAAGATGGATTTTGGATACCAGCCGTTCACATATCCGGTGCGGAACAGCTCGAGCGTTTCCACCATGGTCTGGTTGTCAAAGTCCACCTGGCCGTCTTTCAGCAACGTGCCGCCGTTGGTCGCTGCTATGTAAAAAGTGTATACGTCAAAGAGCCGTCGTCGCCATTCCGATTCCACCTGCACATTGGCCATCCACTGGTCAAAACGTCCGTCACCGTCTCGATCCAGCGTCACCGCATCCGCAACCTCATTCCATTCCGACCAGGTCCGTGGCAGTTCCGTAACACCGGCATCACGTAACATCCCGGTGTTGTACTGAATCATGATCGGGTTGCCCTTCCAGGGGATCTGGTACAGGTTCCCGTCGACGTTGGCGAAACTGGCTGCCATACCATCAGGCAACCGTTGGTCCATGTATTCCCGGCCGTCTTCGAACTGATTTACCGGCACCAGTGCATTGGCCTTCGCCAGCAGGGGAACGATCACCGGGGGGACATTGGAACAGATATCCGGTGTCGTCTGCCCGGCGGCTGCGATGATCAACACTTCTTCGCCGCTGCGTCCTTCCGGCAAGGGCTGCACCTTGACCAGTGTGTCCGGGTGAGCTGCGTTCCATTCCGCGACCAGCGTTTCGGCCAATTCGATTTCATAAGGGTTGGTTGATGGCCAGTAGAGAAGCGTTACCTTGCCCGATGTGTCGGCCGTTTTGCCGCCACAACCGGCAACGGTCCACACTATCATCACGATCCAAACTATGTTGGTAACTCCACGCTTCACTTCTTTAACCCATCCCGTTTGTTGAATTAGGAATTAGAAATTAGTAATTAGGAATTGTTAGTGAATCAAACATCAGTTTTAATAATTATACCTTATAGGCTACCAAATCTTTAACATTCATTAACTTTAGAACATTCCAACTTTTCAACTTGCCAACTTGTAGACTTTTTTCACCTTTTTCACTTCTTCATCAGGCACCCCAGCAGATCCGGCATTTTCACCGAAATCACACCGATAACCGAGTCCGCACCACCGTAGAAGATATCCAGCACATCGCCGTGCCGGACCAGGCCTTCCGGGAACACGACATGATTGACATCACCTTCCAGCTCCCAGCCTTCTTCCGGCTGGAACAGGGGTTCAGAGAAACGTCCGATTACCTTGCGGGGATCATCCAGGTCCAGCAGCGCCGCCCCGGCCCGGTAGGTTTTTTCCGGTGGATAAGTGCAACCGTGGTAAATGAACAGCCAGCCATGCTCGGTTTTCATCGGAACCGGACCCATGCCCATGTGGCTCGCTTCCCACCAGTTTTCCTGGGTGAGCAGCAGGTGTTGATCCAGGGTGCGGATATGTTCGATCCACCAATCACGATCTTCCAGTTGATCCATGCTGTCCAGGAACGCGATCTGCGCGTTGGGACGCAGACGATGAATGAAAACGATCTTTCCGTTGTGACGTTCCGGTAAAATGGTAGCGTCCTTCTCCCACAGGAAACCGTCCAGGTTGCCCCATTCGGTCCAGTATTTCCGTTGCGGTTCCAGCTTGGGGTTTCCTGCGATCAGATCCAGCCCTTCGCGGCGGGTCACCTTCGGGCCGATCAGGTGGCGTTCGGTGAAAGAAGTCGGGGAATCGCCAACAGCGTATGCCAGTTGTGCGTTGTCCCCATCAAAGGCCGTATAGAACATGTACCAGCGTCCCTCGAACTGGAGGACTCGAGGGTCTTCCACACCGAACTGATCCCAACCTGTAGCCGGAGCCAGGATTGGATGATTCCATCGTTCTACAACAACCGGCTCATCGTTTGCGTAGCGCATTCGCAGGTAACCGATTGTTGAGATCATGTCCTGCGCTACGGCACGGTAGTAGAAATGCACATCCTCGTCCATCTGGACGGCGGCGGGATTCAGTACTGCACGGTTTTCGAACGCCAGATCGGTTGGCTTCAAAAACAGCCTTCTATTGTAAAGGTTGCAATGTTCCATGATAGTGTCACGCCTCCCTGCTTAAAACCTGACCCGGCCCGGTTGACTGCCGAATCACCAACTCAACTCCGATGCGTGTGCTTACCATGGCCTTTTCACGACCGGCGATGAGATCGTGAAGTGTGCGCATGGCAACCATCCCCAGCTCTTCTTTCTGAACCCGTACCGTACTTAACGGGGGGGATGTATGAGCACAGGCATCCACATCATCAAACCCGACAATGGATAATTCAGTGGGTATTTTGACATTCATCGCATGCGCGGCATGCAACACTCCCATGGCAATAGCATCGTTAAAACAAACCAATGCGCCGGGTTTTTCAGGTTTATCCCACAACGCATGAAACAATTCTTCACCCAACTCCACCGATGACCGAGTATCACTGAGCGCTACCCAGTCCTCATTTACCGGGAGCCCGGACTCCAGCAGAGCGTCACGGAAGCCCTCAAAACGTTCCATTCGGCTGGGATGCGGCTTATTCCCACCAATAAAGCCAATGCGTTCATGCCCCCGTTCGAGCAGGTGGCGGGTTGCCAGGTAGGCGCCATGCCGGTTGTCGATCAGGACTCGCGGCAGACTGCGGCCTCCATTGGCAAAGTCCACCAGCACCACAGGGACTTCCTGATCCACAACGTCCTGGATCAACCTGGCAGGCACGGACCCTGCGATAATGACACCATCCACATTACGCTCCAGCAGGAAACGCGGCATGTCACGGTAGGAGGCATAGGAATCGCTTACGGATGTCAGCAGGACATAAAAGTCATGCCTTCGAGCCTGGAATTCTGTCCCGAGAAAGACCTTGGTGTAAAAAGGTTCAGCCCGGGTGAAATGGTTTTCGTTTACGATGAAGCCGATGTTGCCGCTGGTGCGTGTGGTGAGCGAACGTGCGCTGCGACGTGGGATGTATTTCAAGTCACGGATGGCTTGTTCGATACGAGCCCGGGTATCGTGATGCACGTACCCCTTATTGTTCAGGACCGCGGATACGGTAGAAGGCGCAACTTTAGCGCGCTGGGCGACATCTCGAATAGTAGCAGCCATAAGCCTCGAATCGTTTCGACATCGTCCCGATGGAGAACCGCTGCTGTAACCTTGGGCTATCCATCGGATTTAGTTTGCACAAACCCTTATGAAGCCTCCAAACGCCTCAAAAATTATCGAACCGGTTCGATAATGTGCGACAAGAAACGAGCCATGTCAAGGCTGCTAACACATTCTTTACAATTTTTTTGACACCTCCTGGAGATGAGAGGAAAGTGTTCGAGGAATTGGTTGAATAGCTGTTCGTTTGTTGCGGTTTATATCTACAGGCTCAACGCACATGGACAATCGCTATTGCAGAAACTTGCAGCAAAAGGGGACTGTTTCCTTTTCGTCGCGCTTTGGTGAGGTATATCGTGATAGAGGGTATCCAAAAGGTGACTGTCCCCTTTTGCCGTTGAAGATGTTTACCACTCTGTTCTGTGTTCAGTGATCCGGTATTATCACAGCGAAAAGGGTACAGCTTCCTTTTCCACGAGAGCTGCGGGAGTGTTCAATATTTGATCGGGGAAAAGGATTCCGTCCCCTTTTCGTTCAAGTTTCTACGTCTCGACGAGTCCCCGACAGCAAGCAGTCGGGCCAAACCTGCTGTGAATGAAACCCGACAGCAAGCAGGAAAGGAATGCTGCAACGTCTACTTTCTGCTTAGAAGCTGCACATTGGCGGTGATACGTGCGGGCAGGTTTTCCAGGGCAACACGGAATGCTTTCGGATTAACCATGAGCGCGGTTTCCGGCATGGACCGTGCAATGGCACTGTCCGGATCCTGGACCAGTATGGCCGCATCGACTGCTGCCAGGTGCCGTGCCCCCTGGGCGCCATCCTGTCCCATGCCGGTGAGAATGACACCAACGCTGTATTTGCCGAAGGCTTTTGCTACACTTCTAAACAGCGGATCCGCGGCGGGACGGACGAAGTTCTCCGGCGGATCATCGGTCAAGCGCAAACGGAAAGAACCGGTTACCAGCATGTGCCTGTCCCCGGGGGCGAGATAGATGTTTCCCGGTTCGAGCTTCATCCCATCCCGACCGAGTGCAATCGGCATGCTGACTGATTTGTTCAAACGCTGCACCATGTCTTCCAGCGCCCAGCCCGGACTGTGCAGAACGACCAATAAAACAGTATCAGGAAGCATGGGAAGCGATGATAGCAACCGGGTCAGAACCGGCGGCCCCCCTGTACTGGCAGCTATGGCCACGCAATAAAAGGGCGGTTTATCGTGAACCGGGGGAACCGTGATCGTTTTAGTCAGGCTGGGGGCAGGTTGTGATTGACGATTGTGCAGAATATCGATTCGATGTTTTAATTCGATGAACTCAAATGGTTTGGCCAGGAAATCATCAGCGCCGGATTCCAGGGCATGTCGTCTCGCAAAGGAGGAATTCAGACCGGTTATTACCAGGATCACGGGCACAGGACTTATCGTTTTTCTTACCTGGTATATAAGTTCGATACCGGAAATCTCCGGCATGATCCAATCAGTGATCACAATGTCAAATGCTAGTCTATGCAAAGCTGTCATGGCAGATGTCGCGTTATCCACAGCAACAACGTCACACCCATGGTGCTGTAAATACAACCTGAGATCTTCCAGCATGGAAGGATCATCATCAACAATCAAGACACGTGTGCTTGGCATAACGATCATTTCCCGGTTGTGATCAACCATTTAATGGACAGATCCATGTGGAACGGCCCACTTGAACATTGTACGCTATCGCAAAGTAATTAGCGTAACATGACATGACAAACACAGAGCCGACAGGATTGTCGGCTCTGATGACATCTTGGTACAATATGGTCGTGCTAAGAAAGCAGAGTACGCCTTTTTACTGAATCTGGAATGTCCCGGCGATCGCTGAAATCTCGTCCTTGTTTGTATCATACGTTCCGGTCGGATAGGTGAAAACGAGATAATAGACCTGGTTGTTTTCGATAAACATGTAATTGCATGTCTCGACCTGTATACCCTCCATACTCATTGCAGTGATAAAGAACAGGCAGTCTTTGCCATTCAATGTTGTCTTTTCCGAACGCAGAACCTGTGCATTACCACCCTGGCTGTTAATACTGGCAACCTGGGCTTCTGCCAATTTTTCAAAATCGGCCTCTTCAACACTTGCGGGTGTGTCTTCTTCACGTGGCGCGGTAATCACACCAATGGACAACGGCATCCGGGAAGGATCATCAACCATCATGGCTTCCAAACCACCTTTGACCACGGTAAGAGCGCGATCGACCTTCATTCCGGTGAAGCCGTTTGGAATGTTCAGGGAATAACCGAGAGCTTCATCAATATAATCGCCCGGTGTTACCTGCTCCATCTGCATCTGCATCTGCTGCATCATCTGCTGCATGGCCTGCATGTCTTCCTGGCTGAGCTGATCCTGCGCAAAGACACCAGAAGCCATGAGGCACAATCCGGCTAACAGCGCTACAACAACGGTGGTTACCTTTTTCACGTTTTCCCCCAGCTTAAAGGTTCTTTATGGGCTGTAGTTTTTTTTCGCAATATCAGGAATCAAAACCTTTCCTGGATAATACTCCCCGGGTATAGTAGTGTTTCACTTCGGTCATTTCTGTGACGAGGTCCGCACGCGAGAGCCAGCTTTCCGGGCAGTAACGTCCGGTCAGCACAAGCTCAACATCGCCGGGTCGCGCATGGAATACAGGCTCCATATCCGCTTCCTCAAAAAATCCAAAATGCGCTGCGACACAGGCTTCATCCAGGATCACCAGGTCGAAGGTGTGGCTTTTCAGAGCTGCAACAGCACGATTGAGGGCGTCTTTTCCCGGTTGCTTCTCCGCTTCAGTTGGCTTACGCTTTTCTAATACAAAATCGTCGTCTCCATACCGTTCGACAGTGATCCACTTATCGAGTAGCTTGAGACTCTCCAGTTCACTGTAAGAAAAGGTGCTTTTCATCAATTGGATCAGCAGAGTGTGTTTTCCCGCTCCGGCAGCACGTAAGGCAAGTCCATAGGCCGCTGTGGATTTGCCCTTTCCGTTTCCGGTGTAAATCTGGACGTAACCCTGTTCTGCTGCTGATGGTTCTGACGGCATGACTCACTCCCGGTCAATTGGTAGCTACAGTATACGCACGAGCCTGTATAGTCCCCAAGTGATGAGAATCAAGGTTTCTCGGATGGCAGCATTCGTATGTTGAACTGTTATTTTTGAACATATTAGGCAGCGAGCAGACAGGCTGTTGGGAGCTTGACGTTATGAATTGAACAGCCCTACATTTCTATTTCGGACGTTTTTTCATTTGCAGAACGTAACAAAAGCAAAAACAGGCAGGAAGTACAATGCTGGACAACCAGATTGTACGACGCAAAGGGGATCATCTTCGCATTGTTGCGCAGATGGATGTAGAACACTCCGGGGGGACTCTCCTCTCGGATGTGCGTCTGCTTCATCAGGCTCTGCCGGAAGTCAACCTGAATGACATCGATATGAGTTCAACATTCTTCGGAAAGAAGATTGCTGCTCCATTGATGATCACCAGTATGACCGGGGGCGCCAAGTATGCCAAGCGGTTGAATCGCAGCTTGGCGGAAGTGGCAAATTTACATAAGATTCCTTTTTCAGTTGGCAGTCAACGGGTGATGCTGAGTCACCCTCATCTCTACCAGGATTTCCTGGTGAGAAGTGATATGCCGGATGCGGTTCTCCTGGGGAACATCGGGGGGGTGCAACTGGTAGAATACTCGATTGATGAAATCGTTGAGCTTCAGAAGCGGATAGAGGCTGATGGCATGTGTGTGCACTTGAATGCCGCACAGGAACTGATCCAGGGTGACGAAGGGCAGCAGACGTTTGCCGGAGTCGTGGATCAGATTGCGCGCTTGGTGGATCGGCTGGATGGTAAGGTACTGGTAAAGGAAACCGGCGCCGGACTTTCCGTTGAAACACTTGAGAAGCTGAAGTCCGCTGGCGTACCTTATGTTGATGTATCCGGCGCGGGGGGAACCTCCTGGACCAAGGTCGAGCGTCACCGGGCGAGTATGCTTGAGCATCAGGGGCTTGGTGAGCTTTTTGGCGACTGGGGGCTCCCAACGGCTTTCTGCGTTGTCGCGGCACGTAAAGTGCTGGGTGATGACGCCACGGTCATCTCCGCCGGAGGCATCCGTGACGGGTTGGATGTAGCACGTAGCATCGCATTGGGCGCGAACCTGGCCGGGTTTGCCCGTCCGGTGCTGTTGCAGTACCTGGACAAAGGGGCCGAACAGGTTTCGGTCTGGTTGCAGGGTATTGAAGCAGAACTGCGAGCTGCCATGTTCCTTTCGGGGTCGCGTACGGTCGAAGACCTGCGTAACGCCCCGAAAGTGATATCGGGTGAGCTGAAGAACACCTGGTTGGCAGCGTACGGTTGGGATACAAAGGAACTTTCGTGAGCGAACCAAAGCCTTCAAAGGCCCGGTCGATTGTCCGGACCGGGCGTGAACCGAAGACCTCCCGTATTCCGGGATTCTACCGGTTGACGGTGGAGCGACGTCTCGCTTTGCTGGCAAAAAATTTCAATTTGAGTGAACGGCAATTAGCGCAGTTGCGTGATGGCAATGCTCTACGTATTGAGCATGCGGTCAATATGGTCGAAAATTCGGTGGGTGTGCTGGGCCAACCATTGGGGCTGGGATTGAATTTCCAGGTTAATGGTCGCGATTACCTGGTGCCCATGGCCATTGAAGAAGCATCCATTATCGCGGCGGCCTCGAAAGCTGCTTTGATGATACGCGGCACCGGTGGCTTCGAAGCGGAAGTAGATGATCCGGTGATGATCGGCCAGATCCAGGTGATGGATCTTGCAGATCCTGAAGCGGCAGCGGCGCAAATTAACGATCACAAGCAGGAAATTATCAATCAGGCGAATCTTGCCGGTCCTCGTATGATAGCGCGCGGCGGCGGGGTGTTTAACATTGAAACGCGAATCCTCGATGGGGGTGAGGGTATCGGGCGTTTCCTGATGGTACACCTGCTGATCAACGTGCTGGAAGCAATGGGCGCCAACGCGATCAACGCCGCCTGTGAAGCGGCCGGACCGAAAATCGGCGATCTTACCGGCGGACGTGTCAACCTGCGTATTCTTTCCAACCTTGCGGACCGTAGACTTGCTCGCGCACGTTTCCGGATGCCGTTGACCAGCCTTGCTACAGAGACCATGAGTGGCGAAGAGGTTGGCAAGCGGTTGGTGGAAGCCGGGATACTGGCACATGTTGATCCTTACCGTGCAACGACTCACAATAAAGGCATCTTCAACGGAATCGGTGCGGCTGCTGTAGCGCTAGGACAGGACTGGCGGGCCATTGAAGCCGGTGGACATGCCTACGCTGCGCGTGATGGTCAATATCGCAGCCTGACTTCATACCGGATCGAAGGCAGCGATTTTGTCGGGGAGATCAAACTTCCCATGCAGGTTGGCTGGGTTGGTGGTGCGGTCAATACCCATCCAGGTGTTAAGATTCTACGCAAAATCAGCGGTGTTGAAAATGCGAAAGAACTGGCTGGTTTGCTGGCGTCTGTCGGCTTGGGCCAGAATTTCGCAGCCTGCCTTGCATTAAGTACGGTTGGTATCCAGAAGGGGCACATGGCGCTACATGCCCGCAGTGTGGCAATCAGTGTCGGTGTTCCCCCGGAAGACGTGGAAGAAGTCGCCAACGAAATGATTCGTTGTGGTGAGGTCAAGGTAGCCATGGCTGAGGAGATTTACCGTACCATGCAGAAAACACCAAAGCAGGCTCCTGACGACAATGGTTTACCCATTGAGATCTCTGCGCCGGGCAAAGTTGTCCTGTTTGGAGAACACTCCACAGTTTACAATTATCCGGGCATTACAGCATCCATCGACGTGAACCTGTCCATCCGTCTCAATGCGGACTCGGATGGTCCACGTTTCCTGAATCCGAAATTCAAGCAGGCATTTTCCGTCCCCAAGTCCGACCAGGATTTGCGGATGTTCTCACAGGCGGTAACCGAAGCGCTTACGTTGTATGATCTGCATCATGCGCCCATCGCAATCCAGATCGAATCTGACCTGGTCCCGGGCATGGGGCTTGGTTCATCCGCAGCGTTTTCCGTAGCCCTGTGTACTGCGTTGCGACGTTTCAAGGGACTGGATGACAATTGGCACTGGCGTGGCAAGATCTTTGAAGATGTTCAGCGCCTTGAAGCGATCTTCCATGGTCATCCCAGTGGTATGGATGCCGCGACGGTGCTTTCCGAAGGTGTCATGTGGTTCCGTAAGGGGCCGCCCCGTGAAATTCTGCCCATCCGTCTGCCCAAAACCATGTATGGCGTCGTTGTAATGGTGGAACCGGGCGCACGTACGATCGAGCTGGTTCGCAAAGTTTCCCGGAGTCGTGACCTGAATCCGAAACGGGTTGACGGCATCATGGAAGAGATCGGCAACCTGACAACTGATGCCGGTATCGCGCTTGGTTTGGGTGATGAGCAGGAAGTAGGACGCCTGATGTTCCGTAACCATGAACTCCTGGCCAAGCTTGGAGTTTCCACGGAGAAGCTGGATAAGGCGGTGGAAACGCTGCTCGACTATGGTGTGCTTGGCGCGAAGCTGACCGGAAGTGGTGGTGGCGGCGCGGTGATAGCGCTGGTGGAAGCGGAACGGCAGATGGAGCTGGTGCATGAACTCCAGCATAAGTTCGCCAAGGCATTGCCCTTTACCCTGGGAGCGTCGGTGTGAGTGATGGGATCACCGCACGGGCATTCGCAAATATCGCCCTGATCAAATATTGGGGAAAACGCGACCTGCCCGGCAATGTCCCGGCTACTCCTTCCATCTCATTGGCGCTGGATGCGTTGAAGACAGAAACAACGGTCATTCCTCTTCCTGAGGGGGATGACCGTTTTTATCTCAACGATGCCGAGACAGACAGCAAAACCGCAGCCCGGTTGAAGCGATTCCTGGATCTGTGGCGTGGGCAGGGGTTGTTAAAGGGCACTTTTGAGGTTCATAGCCGGAATGTATTCCCGACCGGGGCCGGGCTGGCGTCCAGCGCGTCCGGATTTGCAGCGTTGACCCAGGCAATGGCTGGTGTGTCGGAAAAACCGATCCGGCGTTCCCTGCTGTCGAAACTGGCACGGCGCGGCAGCGGTTCGGCGGCTCGTTCCATTCCCGGCGGATTGGCGGCGCTCCCCCCAACAAATGATCCTGGCGCTCGTATTCTGCTTCCTGCCGAAAAAGTGCCCTGGGGTATGGCAGTGGCGGTGGTAAAAGCAGCGCAGAAGAAGGTTGGATCCACCGAGGGGATGCAGCGTTCGCGTTCGACCTCGCCATACTATGCTGCTTGGGTAAGCCGGACAAAACACGACTATAAGGATATGCTTGAAGCCGTGTCCGCTATGGATTTCACCCGGATCGGGGAGCTGACCGAAGCAAGCGCAACCGCCATGCATGCCTGCATGATCGCCACTCGTCCCGCCCTGGTTTACTGGACCGGGACTACGGTTGACCTTCTGCATGCGGTACGGGAGTGGCGGGCAGATGGGCTTGAAGCATACGCCACAATCGACGCCGGTCCTCATGTCGCCCTGTTATGCAGGCTGAAAGACCTTGATGCTGTAGCAGAACGTACACGTGCAATTGCCGGAGTAGAGACTGTATTCATCGGGAAACCGGCCGGTGGTGCGGAGATTGTGAAGTGAATTCTCCCTGTTCCGTATCCATTCCCGGCAAAGTCATGCTCTCCGGCGAGTATGCGGTGCTCTATGGGGCAACCTCTGTCCTGACCCGGGTACAGCGCTATTTACACGTTACGGAAACAACCGACCCGCCAGAATTCGCCTATCCGCCGCCTGTTGAACTGGCGCGTACCATTCCGATCCAGGAACTTTCCGGATACGAACCTCAGTTTGGTATTCCACATGTTGCCATTGATCGCTGCGAATTCCAGGCAAAGGATGCAGAAGGGAATCTTAAAAAACTGGGACTGGGATCTTCGGCAGCGGAAGCTGTGGGGGTGGTGACGCTACGGTTCAAACGTGCGGGGCTGGATGTTGAACGGAATCGAAGCGCAATCCTTGGTTATGCCATGACAGCACATTGGGAAGCGCAGGGTGGACTTGGCAGCGGTGCAGATGTGGCTGCCTGCGCATCTGCCGGACCTATCGAGTACCGTTTCTTCGGGCCGGGAAAATACCTCCTCACGCCTTTCCAGGCGCCACAAGAACAGCAGACGCAAATGTGGCTGGTCTGGACCGGACAACCGGCAAACACGAGAGAACTGGTGAAGCCGTTTCAAGCCTGGATCAGGGAAGCCAGTGAGAATAGGGATAAACTGTTTCAGGAATGGATGGATTCGGCTAACACTTTGGCGCCATTATGGTACAGGAGTTCTCAGGAAGAGTTATTTGCCGCGCTTGACCGTTTTGACAGCCTGATGACCCACTGTGCAGTCGAAGCGGGCATCCCATATAAGACAGATACACATTTTGAGCTTGAAGAGTGGGCGCGAAAACATGGCGGTCGTGCGAAACCGACCGGGGCCGGGGGAGGAGACCTGGCGCTGATGATCGGGGATCTGCCGAAGGATCAGCTAGAAATGGAATGGATAGGGATTTAGCCTGAATATTTCATGAACGAAACATGAATAATCATCTTAACACAGTTTATATCAGCACAACACAACTGATTTACACAGCATTTTTCAGGATACAGTTTGCTCCGATATCCCTTTGCGTGTCTATTCCCTGTTTCGCTGGCCAACTGAGGCTGAGTATCGGCAATCGCCCCGGCAGGGGCAACCTGTATTAGCCCAGGGCTGCCGCCGTCAGTTTGGCGGCTACCCTGGGAGATAATGCGCACTACATATTTACTCCGGAAGGAGTAACCTGATAATAATCACAAGTATACGGCGATAATGTCTAGGCAACCCGCTGCCGGGGTTGGCAAGTAGCGTACACCCTATTCCCACCGTGAGCGCCAAACAGACGGCGCTGGACGGTGGGCTAATTCAGGGAACCACTGCCGTGGTTCTTGTACTGGCCTTTCCATCAAATACCATATTTGAAATTGCATTGGTGAAATATTCGGGCTAGTCATTCCATCAAATACCACATCTGAAATTGCACTGGTGAAATATCCGGGTTAGCCTGTTTTTTTACACGGTTTTCTAGGTGCCGGAAGTGGTTGAATCGGTTTTGACAGTTGCTGTCGAATCGGGAGCTTGCGTAGAAGTTGTATCAGGAAGAGGCGCCATCGTTGAATCGGGAATCACTGTTGATATCGTATCGGGTGTGGTGATAGAAGTCGTATCAGGCGATGTGGCAGATGTTGAATCTGGTGTTTGGGAAGTTGCTGCATCGGGTGCTGCGGCCGATGTGGAATCAGACGGTGTTGCAGACGTTTTTGCTGGCTTTGTGGTTGTTGTCGAATGGGACGGTTTCGCTGATGTTGAATCAGGTGTGACCGTTGATTTTCTCTCCGGTTTTTTCGCTTCCTTTTTATCCTCTTCCGGTTTTTGGGTCGCAGTCTTGGCCGGCATATGGTCCAGCAGGAAAATCTCCAACGCGGCTCCTCGTTGACCGCTATGCGTACCCTGCGCTATATCGAGAGCGGTTATGCCCCGATGATTGGCAAGAGAGACATCTGCGCCATGTTTAACCAGCAATTTGGCAACATGAAGCGAGTTATGTTCAGCAGCCACATGCAGCGGAGTATTGCCAAACCGATCCGTACAGGAAACCTTCCCCCCTGATTTGATCAGCAGAACGGTGACTTTTGGGGAGTTATTGCGTGCTGCGGCGAACAGAGGTGTTTCGCCCATTTCATTCAGACAATTGGGGTCAACACCCGCTTCCAGCAACGAACGTGCGATGATCAACTGGTCGCCGGTTGCTGCATCAAACAGGGTTTGAGCAACGACGGGCAGGTTGATGGCCAGAAACGCCAGAACAACCGCTATGTATGTAGTCATTCGCATATCGAAAAGTACGACAAGGGGCAAAGTCAGTCAATTGAATGTTGAAAGCAATCAACGTGTACCAAGCTGTAAATCGTTCGCCTCGTGCTCGTCTCCAGTCAGGATATTCCTTTGTTGCTTGGAAAAAGCAGGAGTAAATACTACACTTATAAACCAGCGATTCTTCTCGATTTGCCAGCAGACGACCATTATGTATAGCCATACAGGTGGAGGCAAATGGAATCTTCCTCAGCCAAGCATTCCCATGATTCAGGAAAAGACACGGAACCTTCCAGTGACGAGAATGCCCTTGATGGGATAAAAGCGCTTAGTCAGGAAGAAATACGTGAAATTGTTGATGTTTTCCTTGCGGGCAAAGTTGTCTTCATCCGTTGGGCAAACAAGCGAGAACTTCCGCCGACTTTTGTTTCCAGAAATATCTACCATTTGATTGGCTATCATGCCAGCCAGATTACTTCCGGCGAAATTCGTCTCACGGACTTGTTCGACCAGGAAGAGCTGGAAATGTTTATAGCAGAAGTCCGTGATTTTACTTCGAGAGGGGAACGATTATTTGAGCAGCCTCCTATCAAGATAAAACGCATTGACGGGACATTTGCCTGGGTTACGAACCGGACACATATCGTCAGGGATGATAGCCAGGAAGCTGCCTACTATATCAGTCAATGGATAGATGTTTCTGATCTCATTGAGGCGCGCAGCAGGGAGCGTCAATCCACTCACCTTTCGAACAGCATCATAGAAAATGCCCCGGTTGCCATCACCATCAGCGATGTTCAGGGCAAAGTTCTCCTGATGAATTCTACTGGACTGGACCAGTTGGGGTATACTGAAGATGACATTTTTTCTCTCCACTTGAATGATATCCTGCTCAACGAAGAAGACCGTAACAAAGTGCGCATAGCCATTCAGGCAGGCGGGTCTGTAGAAGGCATGGATTTACCGATGAAGACCAAATGCGGCAAAGAAATGATGGTTAGTGTGTATTCCCGAATTATAGAATACAATGATCAACCCGCTTTTCTTACCATGGCGCTGGATGTGACTTTTCGCAGGCATGTTGAGGATGTGCTGCGTGAGAGTGAAGCCAGGCATCGTGCCATGTTCAGAACGTCGGCAGCAGGCATGCACCTGATCAATATGGCTGGACAATACAAGGATGTGAATACCGCTCTTGTGCAAATGCTTGGACGTAGCAGCGAAGAACTTGTTGGCATGAAGATCACCGATGTAACACATCCCGATGATATACAAAAGACACGGAAACTGTTGAACACCCTCGCTACAGGAGAAACCGAAACAGCAAGAATAGAGAAACGCTATATCCATAAAGACGGATCAATTCTGTGGGTTGATTTAACCGACACGGCAATATCAAATGCTACAGGGCAACCTGAACTGGCGCTGGGAGTGATCGTTGATATTACGGCCAGAAAAAAGGCAGAGCATGCTCTTAAAGAAAGCGAGGCCACAGCAAGAGTATTGCTGAATGCCACCTCTGATGTCATCACATTGATCAATGAAGATGGGACAATTCTGGATATGAATGAACCTTCTTCCCACTTGATGGAAATGTCCAGGCAAAAGGCTATCGGAGAATGCCTGTGGGATATCATGCCTGATAATGTGGCTGCTCCGCGTAAAAAGAATGTTGCGATGGCCTACCGGACTAAAAAACCTGTGATAGCTGAAAATCCACATGAAAAGGCATGGTTTGAAACCATGGTTTATCCCATTCTGGATAAAGAGGGCAATGTAACTCGTCTGGCTATGCGGGGAAGGGATATCACTGAACGAAAAAAGGCGGAAGAGCAACGGTTACAGCTTGAAGCAAAATTCCGTGAAGCGCAAAGACTCGAAAGCTTATCCCTGCTTGCAGGCGGAGTTGCCCACGATTTTAATAACCTGTTGGCAGGTGTATTAGGTAATGCAGGGCTTGCGTTGATGGATTTGCCGGTTGATCATCCGGCAAGATCAGCCGTGGAACAAATTGAAACTGCCGCAGAACGCGCTGCGGAGTTGACCAGGCAGATGCTGGCATATTCCGGGCACGGCAAGTTTATTGTGGAATTCTTCGATGTGTCGGGGTTGGTGCATGAAATGGAAGATATGATTCGGACCCTTATCTCGCCGAAGGCAAGGTTGAAATTCATGCTGCCTGATTTGTTGGAAATGGTCAAAGGCGATACCGGGCAGATTCGCCAGGTGGTAATGAACCTGCTGATTAACGCTTCCGAGGCGCTGGAAAACCGGGAAGGAACGATATCCATCACAACCGGCATGCTTTACTGTGCGAGATCATTCTTCTATGGTTTAACTGTGGGGAAAGACTGCGTGGAAGGAAATTACCTGTTCATCGAAATTGACGATTCTGGTGTAGGTATGAATGCAGATATCGTTACAAAAATGTATGATCCTTTCTTCTCTACCAAATTTACCGGCAGAGGGCTTGGTCTGGCAGCTACGCTGGGCATCGTGAAAGGGCATAATGGGGCAATAAAGGTTTCAAGCAAGCCGGGGAAAGGAAGCAGGTTTACGGTATTCCTGCCATCTTCAGGAATTGTCAACCAGGAAAAATCGCTACAGCGTAAAGATGATGCTGCAACAGCGATGCGAATTCTTGTTGTCGATAAAGATAATTCCATGCGAACCCTGGCAAAAAGAATCCTGGTCAAAGCCGGGTATTCAGTCGTAGATGTAGATTCCTGTGAAAAAGCTCTGGAAATGATGGTCGTGGATAAATCAAAATACGGACTGGTACTGGTGGACCTGACCGATGAAAAACTGCTGGGAGAGAACCAGACTGTTGAATTGATACGCAATCAGACGGATACACCAGTTATAATCACAACTGGCCTATCCGTAGATGAAGTAAAGATGTACTATGCCAACCTGCCTCATGTTCAATTCCTGGAAAAGCCATATCGTCCCAATATTCTGCTTGAAATGATACATGACCTGCCCCAGACGGATGCGCCTTCACAGGGTTAAAATGTTCCCATATCCAGATCCGGGGGAATATCCGGCTGTTTCGGGAGTGAAGAATCGTCTGCAAAATCGTTAATAACAGGGTAATAATCCTCGGTAACAGGTTTTTTTATCGGCTTTTCTACCTTTTTCACTTCGCCTGATTTCGGGCTTTTTACTTCTGTCTTATCCAGCCGGAATATTCTGAACGTGTTTTCCAGTTCCAAAGCCTGTCCTGATAATTCTTCTGAAGATGCGGCCGCAATCTGGGCGCTTTCTACATTGCCCTGGGTGACACCTTCAATGGAATACAGGGTTTCCTTTACCTGGTCGATGCTGGCTGCCTGTCCCTGAGATGCCAGTGTGATATCCGCAATTCTCTCATTTACCGATGTGACCTTATCCACAATCTGGTTCAACACTTCGGCTGTCTGGGTGGCTACCAGGGTGCCACTCTGCACACTGCGAATGGTGTTTTCGATCATGGCAGCCGTTTCCTTGGCGGCGTCCGCGCTACGTTGTGCCAGGTTGCGGACTTCATCAGCAACGACGGCAAACCCTTTCCCGTGTTTTCCCGCATGTGCCGCTTCAACAGCGGCGTTCAAGGCAAGCAGGTTGGTCTGGAAAGCAATTTCGTCAATGACGCGGATAATCTTTGAAATAGAACGCGCGGCCTTTGAAATCTCGCTCATGGATTGCATCATTTTACGCATGTGTTCGTTGCCACGGTCAGCGTTCTGACTGGTTTCTTCGACAAGCGACCTGGCCTGAACTGCATTGTCCGAGTTCTTCTTTGTCTGCTGCGACACTTCCGCAAGAGTGACAGACACTTCCTGCAAGGAACTGGCCTGGTTTGTTGCCCCCTGGGAAAGTAGCTGGCTGGTGCCGGCAAGCTGAGTCGCTGTAGAAGAGATTTGCCCCGAAGCAGCGCCAATCTGGTTCAGTATTCTTCTGCTGAATTTCAGCGTACGGTTCATGGTATTCGCGATCAGGGCATGGTCACCCTTGTAATCGCCGGTCATCATGGTGGTGAGATTGCCCTTGGACATGGATTCAAGGACTTCACTCAATTCACGGTGCGGGGTGGAAAAGCTGTCAAGTATCCGGTTCAATCCATCCAGGATATTCCGATAGTCACCCTGAAAACGCTCGGTATCAGCCCTGATTTCAAGATTGCCATCTACGACCTGGTGTACCAGTACAATCGTTTCTCCCACCATGGCATCAATAATGAAAATACACTGCTGCATGGCCTGTTTCAGGCTTGCCCATTCACCGGGACATTCTTCTGCCAACTCGCGTGGCATGACACCTGAACCCAGCTTTTCCAATTGCCCGGTAATCAATTCGATTTTTTGACTGTGGTCGTTGAAAACCTTTACAATAGTTTCTGCCGTTTCGCCATACACCCCATGGAATTCAGGGAGTTCATCAGTGTTTCTCAGCTCACCTCTGCCGGCAGCTTCAACGACTGCAGTCGTATACTGGAAATATTCTCTGAACACATGATCGAGGCGCAGGGCAACTTCTTTCAGCGAATCAAACTCACCCGGGAATTCATCCTCAATCGGTGTGGGATACTGTCCCTGGGCAAGACTGTCGAGGAAGTCAATGGATACCTGCAACGGTAGCTGGACCATGCCAAGCGCACTGTTCCACGTATTGGCCATCTCCGCATACACACCGTTGATACCCTCAAAATCAATGCGGTCGGAAAGAATGCCGTCAAGCACCTGGTTGGCGACCCTGGTCATCTCGTTGGCCAGCGCTTCATGACGCTGCAATTCCTTTCGAACTGCTTTCTCCCAAGAAGCCATTTTTGAGCGGAGATCATCGAGTTCATCCGCCAGGGCGCCAAGCTCATCATTACGGTCGATTTCTGGCGCCGTATCACGTTTGCCTTCGCTCAGCTCCTCAACAAATTCTTTCAGACGCGCCAGGGGACGGTAGAGGTTATTGCTTAAAATGAACGCGAAGACAACACTCAGCGCCACAGTTAGAAGTGATACCAATACACCAAGTACCATGAAGAGGATGCCGAGATTTACCCCTGCTGTTGTTCCGTTTGATTGTCTGTTCCGGATGGTGTTGATTGAATTGATATACAGACCGTCTACTTCTTCCAGGTATGTGTATGCACGTGGTGTTTCTTCGCCTGTTGGTCCTGTTTCAATGAGCTGAGTTCCGTAAAGGGATAGCGAATCAAGCAGTGAAGCAACGGAGCTTTGTGCTTCCTGTTCCGGGTTGGCGGTTTTTTCCAGTTTGGGCAAAGTTGTTTGTAAAACAGTGATCAGATTGTTAAAAGATTCTGCGTTTGGAGCTGTGTTGTCTTCCTGTGCGGCAATGTTTTGTGCAGCGTCAAGTTCGGTTTTTACCTGTTGCAGGGATTGGTAGATTTCTTCCACCAAAGGTTTGATATTGCTATCGTCTGGTGGATTTGCTGCCGTTGGGCCATCAGTCAGCCAGCCTGCAACATGCAGGGGCGCCTGCAGCAATGCCAGCAGGCCGACTACGGCAAACAACAGCCATATCCTGGTTTTAACTGACTTCGTCATATATACTCCCTGCGTTTTGTCAATCTTGTGTCTTACGGTACTGCATCAAAGTCAAATGTTAATATGGGTATCTATACTTAGCCATATTGTTGTCTCGAGAATAATGTCTCATTATCTATATTAACGGCATTATGAAGGATTTGCGATTTTCCCCTTCACAAGAGCGGCCGACGGAGTAGATCCCCGCCTGCGCTGGGGATGACAGAATATGACATTGTTTTCGAAACCCACTATAGACAACCCGCTGCCGGGGTTGTAATAAATCGTACATCCTTCTCCCACCGTGAGCGCCAAACAGACGGCGCTGGACGGTGGGCTAATTCAGGGAACCACTGCCGTGGTTCTATGTTTTATTCTCCAACAATGAGCTCCAACAATGAGCTTGCACAAAATCCATCAGTTTGCATACAATCGATCAATTTGCAACAATCCATCAGCCTGTAAACAAGCCATTGCCAGACTACTTCACTATGTTATCACCTCATTGAAGCACGATTCGTGAATTATCGCTTCTTCGAATCAGTTCCGTCAAAATAAGGCTGTGGGGAAAAGGGGACGGGATCCTTTTCCTTGCGCTCATACGGAACATTCTTGCCGAACCGGTGGAAAAGGAAACTGTCCCCTTTTCCGTGTAATTCCTGCCTTCTCTCAAGAAAAAGGGTACAGCCACCATTCCCGATACATGTTTACAGCGGGAATGCTTTGCCCCGGGGAAAAGAGGCAGTCCCCTTTTTCATATCCCTTTTCTACCTATTCAGTCCGGAAAAAAAGATATTCCGACAGCAAGCGGTTATCTCTTTCACACATCTTCCCTGGATCAGCGTTCCGCTGGTACAGTGTCAGCGGGATCTTCATGCAACGAACCCTGTTCCGGCATATACTTGTTGATGATGCCCGGGACATTCAGAATCGGGCAGACATCTCCATCACCCATGATGGTAGTGCCTGCCAGGTATACACTGTCGCCGAGATAACGTGACAATCCTTTCACGACAAGCTGCAATTTTCCGGTTATACGGTCTACGAACAACCCTAAGCGTTTTTGCCGGTCTTCGATGATAACGACATAGCCGGCTTCAAGCGGAACGCGCGTACTTTCCAGATGCAGGATGTCATTAAGTCGCATCAACGGGACAAACTGCTCACGGACTCTCAGCAGTTTCAGGCCATCGACACTGGTCGTGATTTGCTGTTCACGAACTTTCAGGGTCTGGCGAATACCGACAAAAGGAATGATGAAGCGTTGTTCGCCAACCATGACCACGATGCCTTTCAACAAGGCCAGAGTCAGGGGTACGCGGATGATGAACGAAGTTCCCCTGTCCGGTTTGGAGTAGATTTCGATACGTCCGCGAACGTCTTCAATTTTCTTCTTCACCACATCCAGCCCGACCCCACGTCCGGAGTATTCCGAAATGTTATCCGCTGTCGAAAATCCCGGGGTCATGATCAATTTCCAGACATCGATATCGCTTAATTCTGCTCCGGTTCCCGTGATCAATCCGTTTTCTCGTGCTTTCGCCAGGATTTTGGCCCGGTTCAATCCATGTCCATCGTCACTGACACGGATGACGACATCACTGCTGACATGCTGGGCTTCCAGGGTGATATGTCCAATTTCCGATTTCCCCTTGGCTGCCCTCTCTTCTGCCGGTTCCAGGCCGTGATCAATCGCGTTTCGCAACAGGTGAATCAAGGGATCACGGATGACACCGATCAGTCCTTTGTCGATCTCCGTGCGTTCACCGACAAGCTTTAATTCAGTCTTCTTTCCGGTTTTTCGTGAGGTGTCACGGACCAGGCGCAACATTTCACGGAAGGTGTCCTTCAGGGGAACCATACGTAATGAAGTTGCAGTGTCCTGAAGGCTGTGAGTCAACTTCTC
This sequence comes from bacterium, assembly GCA_963669175.1. Taxonomy (GTDB): domain Bacteria; phylum Electryoneota; class Electryoneia; order Electryoneales; family Electryoneaceae. The sequence goes on along the minus strand of OY769902.1, from coordinate 401,995 downwards.
CAGATGACGCAGTGTCTTCCGGAAATGATGTATGGACGTTTCATCGCCACGGACATATGGATTTTCATTCAACATGGCTTCCGTGATAACCATTTCTTCAACCAGGTCCATCATTTCTTCAAGTTTGCTGACGCTGATCCGTACGGTTGTATCCTGGGGATCGTCTTTGGTCCCGATCTCACGTTTGATCGCCTCGAGATTCTGTCGTTGCTCTTCCAGTTGGTCTTTCAGGCTGGCACGGTCCGATGGGATCTCCTCTGCCGCGAAAGGTTCATCCGGCTTGTCATCGCATTGGGGTTGAGGCACAGCTTGAGGGGGAGTGAAATCGGGCATCTCGATTTCAAAGCCCTCTTTTGTCGCTGCGTTTACCAGGAGGGTGACCAGTCCACGAATGCCCTGTACCTTTGGTTCCTGGCCGGATCTTAATGCTTGAAGCGCTTTGCGCAGGAAGCCGATATTCCCCAGCAGAAGTCCGGACAATTCAGGGGTTGGCAAAGTGTGTTTTGCTATGGCATCTGTAAGAATATCTCGCATCACCCCGCTGACCAGCCCGATGTCATGGAACTGGAACATGGTTGAAGTCACTGCCAGCGTATGAATGCGTCTCAAGGCAATATTCAGGTCTTCGATGAATGAGTCCGGGTGCAGCCGTACATGTTCGATTTCCGCCTGCACTTCATTCAGGATATCACATGCCTGCTGCGCGAATTCCTCAGATTGTTCTTCGTCTACGGTGAATTCCGGCTCTTCTTCTTCGAGGATTGCGTCCGCTTTGCTGAAATCTGCGGATTCGCCAGCCGACAGTAAAATGGTCCTGGTGAGGGAGTCGAGATGTTCAGCCAAAGGCTGGTCATTGAGAGATTGGTCAATAGTGGTTAATGCCTGCGCCAGCAGATCAAGGGCAAGATTCAGGATATCAATCATATCCGGATCTATTGTCAACTGCCCATCCCGCAGCTTATCCAGCAGAGTTTCACCGGCATGAGTCAGGCGGACGATATGGCGCAGGTCCAGGTAACCAGCTCCACCTTTCATGGTGTGGAACAGGCGAAAGATTTTTCCAAGCAGGGCCTGGTCCGGTTCTCCGGAAGTATCGGCGGTCTGTTCGAGTTCGATTAAAAGAGGACCGGCCTCTTCCAGCAACTCTGTACTTTCCTGTACGTAGTTGTGGATAAGTCGTATCTGTTCTTCTTTTCGATCCCGTTCACTCATCAGAAGGCCTGATCATCTTTGGTTTGTTCCTGATCGCCGGAAACAGGTTTGTCAAAACCGGCTATTGCTTCCAGTTCGGGGATGTCTATTTCCTGGCTTACCTGTTCGGAACTGATGGTGAGCTGGAATTTCTCCAGCATTTCATGAAGCCTGCTGGCCATGTTTTCAAGTTGTTCCGCTGCTGAAGCGGTTTCCTGTGAGTTTGCCGCGTTGGATTGTGTAATCCGTTCCACGTTCAACAAGGCTGAACTGATTTGTTCAATACCACGCGACTGTTCTTTTGAAGCGATTGCGATCTGGGTTATCAGGGTGGAAACATCGGTTGCACGGCGGACAATCTCTTCAAATGATTTTGCCGTATCGGTTACGATAATCGTGCCTTCTTCAACACGTTCAATCGAGTTTTCAATCAATTCTGTGGTTTCCCGCACGGCATCCGCACTACGCTGCGCCAGGTCGTACACTTCATCTGCAACAACCGCGAAGCCTTCCCCGGCCTCCCCGGCACGTGCCGCTTCCACAGCAGCATTCAAAGCAAGCAGGTTGATCTGGGATGCGATTTCGTCAATCACCTTGATCACCTTGGAGATGTCACTGGATGAGGAACGTATCTCCGTCATCGCCTGCTCGACACGCTCCATCTGGTGATTGCCTTTGACAGCGCTACTCCGGGCAGCATCAGCAAATTGATCGGTCTTCATGGCATTTTCCATGCTCTGCCGCGCCTGTAGACCGATCTGCTGCATGGTTGATGCAATCTGTTCGAGAGAAGCCGCCTGCTGCACAGCGCCTTCAGACAGGTTCTGGCTCATATCGGTCAAATGCCCCGAACCTGCGTTGACCTGCTCCGCGATATAAGCGACACGCGCCAACAACTCGTTCAGCGATTGTAATGTCTGGTTCAAACTGCTTTGTAAGATGGCCAGGTCACCCTTGTATTCCCCCTGGACGGATGGCGTCAGGTCACCCTGGGCCACAATCGAGAGAACTTGAATAACCGCTGAAATGGGTTGCAGGAAAGCATCGAGGGACTGGTTAATCCCCTCAACGATCATCCGGAAATCGCCTTCGTGAGTATGTTCATCCGCACGGTTGGACAAATCCCCGGCGAGAGCGGTCTGAACCAGCATGTTGGTATCTGTGGACAGGCGCTGGATAGAGCTGGCCGTTTGGTTCACCGCATCCTTGATCAGGGCGTGGTCGCCTTTATAATCGCCGGACACACGTTGGGACAGGTCGCCTTCAGCCATGGCGCCCAGTACATACGCTGCTTCAAGAATCGGCTTGGATATTTCGTCCAGGGTTCTATTAATGCCATCAACCATTTCACGGAATACGCCCTGGAATTGTTCAGTGTCCGCACGTGAAGATAGTTGTCCGTCGATAGCGCGAGCGGCGAGAGATTTTACGGCTGCAACAATCTGGATCAGGTTGTTACGCAATTCATGCATGGCATGGTTCGCACCCGCCTGTTTTCCCGGCAGGGAGGGTAACTCCTTCCGGAGATCACCACGTGAATACTCACTCAGCAACGACAGAATAGTCCTGATATTCTCGACATGAATTCTGACCGCGTTATTGGTTTCAACGGCCATTTCCCGGAAGACACCTTCGAACTGGTCGGTATCAACCATGGCGTCCGAATCACCTTCAGCCTGTTCAGTCCCCATTATCCGGACAGCGTCAACGATTACTTTCAGCCTATCCCGCAGGGTAGTCATTACCATGCCGAGTCGATCTTTGTCCGAGTTGATTTTTATATCAACATCAATCTGCCCGTGGGCTATCCGGTCCGCAATGTCTACCCGGTGCTGTAGCGTTTGCTGCATGGTACGGAAGGCTTCGCCAAGTTGACCGATTTCATCATTGCGGTGCAATTCGACAGGTGTGGAAAGGTCTCCGCTGGCGATATTCATTGCCCCCTCGACAATTATCTGCAAAGGGTGTCGAATGTTCTTGATGATGGCAATGGAGATGATAATGGATCCAATAACAGCCAGTATTCCGAGTACAGCCAGAACCAGTACAGCCTTGTTCGCTGACCCCGCGAGCTTCTCGTTGTTGTCAAGGGTGGCATCTTCACAGGTTTTTACAATCCTGATTGCCAGATCAAGCGCTTGATCTGCATTGTGGCGAAGGCGACTTCTCCGGGTGTTTACCAGGTTGATATTATCAGAGTCTTTTTGGTGATTCAGGACTTGTAACAGAGAATCAAATGTTGCCGCATAGGAATCCAGGCTATGTTTCAGTTCACTGATGAGTGAAATGATCGTTGAATCTGAGCTTGTCGTTACAAGTCTATCGGCCAGATGATGAGATTTTTCAATGTGGTTGATGGTCGAGTCTGCAAGAGTTGTGTCCATCAGCGAAATACAATCCTGTTCACATCGCTGCGCCAATAACAGGTGCAGGGTCAGCTTTTCTGCGGTCTTGATATATTCAATTCGTTGAGCCTGGTCGATGGTGAAACCGTGCACACTGCTTTTCAGTTGCAGGATTCCAACGAGCGAGTTGATGACCAACAGCCCGGTCAGAATGCTGAACCCCAGCCCGATTTTTGTACCGACCCTCATCAAGACCTCAGTCAGGTTTTTGTTGTTCCTGTTTATCTCGCTGATGAAAAACCCGGCAGTATGCTTTGCCGGGATAGGTGTAAAAGCTCATGACGACCCCAAAGGTCTGTTCTACACAGGTTTCATTGTTTCATGATCTTTCGCAGTTCGTCCACCTCAAGATAGGGGCGTTGACTGTGAATGATCTTATGGCAGTTGTTACATACGACACGCAACCGGGCGTCCTGTGAGAATTTGCCCGATATCTGCTCCGCTTGTGGAGCATCAAAATGAACTTCGTATTTGCCTTCACCCTCTTCGATGTCTTCAAGCTTCTCACTGCAAACTTCACATTCGAGGCGCCCGAATTTTTCTATATTCGTTTCTTTTGCAAGCTGAATGTGCGCCGGGTTCTTTTCATGTTTCTGGTGTTTATAATCTTCAGCTTTATTCTGCTCTCTCTTTTTATCGGCTTTTTCGCGCATCTCTAAAACCCTGCTGGGCGGTCTGTCTTCAGATTTTTCCCCTGAAATGTCTGGTTTCGAGGGTTGTTCGCCCATTTTTATGACAGGTTTTTTTTGAGGCAGTTTAGACATGTCTTTCCCGCCCCTGGACGTATTATTTTCTTCTTCCCCATTTTCTACCGAGTTCTTCAGCAGATAAACATTGATTTTTTTCGCCAGGACATCTTTGCGTAGAGGTTTGACAATGAAGTCATCAACACCGTTCGACAATGCTTCCATTACACTCTTTGAGTCGCCCTTGCTGGTAATCATAATGATAGGAATATTCTTGAGATAGTAGGATTCACGGATCTTTTTGACAAGTTGCAGCCCATCCATGGTGGGCATACTCCAGTCAGTCAGAATCATATCCGTATTACGGTCAATCTGGTTCAGCGCCTCTTCGCCGTCCTGGGCGCGCACCACTTTATAATTTCCGAAACTCTGAAGGGTATTCTCAACAATCTGCAGTTGAGTGCGGGAATCATCAACAATGACAATCTTCATGGGACGTCCCGCAGCGGTACCCGGAGCTGGCTGGGTTGGCTCGGGAGATGGAGGTTGACCGGTCATCGTGCCGCTCCTGTTCGAGGTATCTCAGAATCGATGATGTCGTACACAAGTTCCAAATCGACTCGCTATCGAGTGCAATGGACCGCTAGGAATCATAACGACGGAGAATGTCGCTGATCACTCGTGTAAGTTTGGATGCCCGATAGGGTTTTGCAATATAACCGGAGACAGGCCTGTCTTTGAAGGCATTTAGAGCATCTTTTTTGGAAAAACCGCTGGAGAAAACTACAGGAATCGTATTGCCAGCCTTTTCAAGTTGTTTAAAAACTTCTTCACCGCTGAGTTTTGGCATTACCAGGTCCAACAGAATCAGATCTATCTCGTGTTTGTGTTCCTGGAATTTCTGAAGTGCATCACTTCCGTTTTCCGCCAGGATGGTGTCGTAGCCAACCATCTCCAGAACTTCCCGTACGAATTCCCGTACGGACTCTTCATCATCAACGACAAGGATTGTACCGGAACCGGTAACCAGTCCACCATGCGAAGCAATGGTCGTATGAATCTTCTCTGTACCGGAGCTCGGAAAATACAGGAGAAATTCAGTGCCCTCGTTGATTTTACTGTTTACTCGAATAGCGCCACCATGACTTCGAACAATTCCCAGGGTCGCTGACAATCCCAGGCCGCGTCCGGTAAACTTGGTTGTAAAGAAGGGGTTGAAGATCTTCGAAAGGGTGTCCTCGCTCATGCCGTGGCCTGTATCAGCAACACGTATAAACACAAACCGTCCTTCGTTGAATTCATCAGAAACAAGCATGTCGCCCAATTCGTTGATGGTGAGCTGAGTCATACCGGTTTCCACGAAGATATTCCCGATATTGTCGCCCAGAGCGTCAGAGGCATTGATAATGAGGTTCATTACAATTTGACGCAGTTGAGTGGCATCAGCCCGGATGGCTTCCAGGTTGTGATCGAGCCGTAAATTCAAGTTCGCTTTTCTTGAAATGGAAACTCGAACAAGTTGCGCGATATCTTCAACAATGTCTGTCAAGTTGACCGACTGGATAATGAATTGTCCTTTGCCGGAATAGGCCAGCATCTGGTTTGTCAATTCGGCGGCACGTTCCGCTGAAGCCAGGATTTTCTCAATGCTGTCCCGTGCTTTTGATTCTTTCGGGATTGCCATCATCGCCAGGTCAGCGTTGCCCATAATTCCCGCAAGCAGATTGTTGAAATCATGCGCAATTCCCCCGGCAAGAACGCTGATAGATTCCAGATTCTGAGTTTCCAGAACCTGTTTCTCCAAGGCGATACGTTCCTGTTCAGCTATTTTGGATTGGGTGAAATCCTCTACCAGGAGTTGAGCGCCAATAACAAGATTCCTGTCATTGAGCACCGGGGCCAGGTGAACACGGAAATAGCCGGTTAATCCCCATTTACTGGTGTATTCGTGTTCAGTGACAAAACTCTCACCTGTTTTAAGGCATCGTTTAACAGCCGTGTTTAATCCCGCTTCCACCAGCGGCGGATAGGTAAGAACATTGATTTGTCGTGTTGCTTCCAGGGATGGAGAGTGAAGAATCTCTATCAGTTTAGGATTGGCATTCAGGATGTGTCCATCAACGTCAATCTGCAATACACCGATAGGCGATCGTTCGAAGAGAGTACGGTAGCGTTGTTCGCTTTCCTTGACCAGTTCCTGGGCTTGTGTGCGTGAGGTAATATTTCGAATGATCAGAATGACATCGTTTTCACCACAAGGGGATATTCGGGCTTCATAATGATATTTGGTCTGATCAAGTTTCAACTGATAGTCCATGGTGCAGACACGCTGCTGATCCAGTGATTCCTGGATCATGGCCAACAATTCGCTACTGAAGGCTTTTGAAAACTCGTGATCTGTTATTCGGGTGCCAATAAACTCAGAGGGGAAAATGGCCAATTCACTGGGGACATTGGCGTGATAATCCAGGTAAACACCATTGCGATCAATCCGGAAGATCAGATCCGGCAGCGCCTGTAACATGGCCCGGTTGCGCTCTTCACTGCGTTTGAGAGCGATTTCCGCAAGCTTCTTTTCGTGGATATCACGACCCGATCCACGAAGCCCCAGCAGGTTGCCGTCATCATCCATGAGGGCGGTAATGGTAACTTCAATCCAAATCGTGTTCCCGTTTTTATGAAAAGCCTCAACCTCAAAAGTACGGCTTTCCATTTTCCTGGCTTTTGTAAAACCACGATATACCTGGATCGTGGCTTTTCGGGCACGTGCAAAGGACGCTGGGTGCAGGATCCTTTTCAACGTCAGCGATTTTTCATCGAGATCCTGGTATCCCAATACACGAGGAAGTGATGGGCTAATGTAGGTGTACTTTCCCCTGAGGTCCGATGTCCAGATGATATCATAACTGTTCTCCGCCAGCAGACGATACATGGTTTCACTACGGCGAAGTGATTCTTCGGTTTTCTTTATTTCTGTAATATCAACAAATGTCACCAGGTCAGCAGACTTTCCACGGAAATTGATTGTCCGGGAGAACTGGTCTACCCAGCGAGTTGTACCATCTTTCTTTAAAATGCGATAACTGTAATGCTCGATGACGTCGGTGTGACCGGCCTGTTTTTTCCTGCCACGCTCATAGGCCAGATCCCGGTCGCCATCATGAAGCTGCTTGACATATTCCCCGGGTTTCCAGTTAAGAATTTCCTCACGAGTAAAACCCAGGATGTCACAAAACGCCTGATTGGCATATTTGAACACATCGTCCTGCAGAATGCTGATTCCCAGCAGCGATTGCTCAGATAATACCCGGAACATCCCCTCGCTTTCACGCAGTTCCTGTTCCAACCGGACGGTTTCATTCACATTCCGGATGGTACTCATGTAGCAATCCTGATTTTTATAATTGAGCGCAATTGTTGTATATGCGATGAAAATATTCGAACCATCCTTGCAAAGAATTTTCCTCGTCCTATAATACAAATTTCCTTGGGTTATTACTGAATTCATGGTTTCTTTCCGTGATTTCATATTCTCCCAGAAACCAGTTTCAATCGTTGTTTTTCCTACCAGCTCCCTTTCTTCATACCCTGTGAGTGCAGTAAAAGCGGGGTTAACCGCCAGCACAACAGCATCGCTACGTCTGACAATTACAATAGCATCAGGATTTCTTGTGAAAACCTGGTTGAAAAGCTCCTGCTCTTCCATTGAGGTGGATTGTTCGGGCTTTGGTTTGGGCACCATGTAGCCTGGCTTTGTAAGGGAGAACGTAACTTGATGAAAAACAAGCCGAAAAACGTCAGTTCTCGATTGTGACCCAGTTGTTTTTCACTCAAACATGAGTAAATAACAGCGATTCCTTTACGCCCAATATAGTTAGGTAGAATTTGTGAGTAAATAAGATGTTCAGATTAAAAGAGATGAGTGGTGTCAAGTATTACATCTACATGGACACTCGTTTCAAAACAGAAATTTCAGAACAATACCAGATGAACTCAGGGCGGTGCTGCAATGTAAGTGTTGGCTTACTTGTCCCCCTACAAGTCAATTAGGTGATGGTAACACGTACGGTTACTCCTTGTATGGTTTCAAGTTGTGACTATGAAACCTCTTGTTCTCCTCGCTTCTCCTAAATCTAAAAAAATGCGAGATTCTTCTTTCTCGGTAAAAAAGGAGCAAGTATCTTTTCATGACGGTTGCTTGGAATACCGGAAAAACAAAACGGTAAAGGTATTCTTCAGTGGCACAAATCTTTCCGAAAAAAGCAAACGCTTTACCTGCGCTTGCCGCGGTTGCGGGAGTTCTGTTTGTAGCCTTTGCGATATTTTTCTTCTGGTACTGGGGCTCCCCGAAGTTCACAGATGTCGGCTATCGGCCCATTCAGCCTGTGCAATACAGCCACAAGCTGCATGCGGGCGACATGGGCATGGACTGCCGGTACTGTCACTACCAAGTGGAATACGCACGTCCTGCGAACGTGCCCACTACAAAAGTGTGCATGAATTGTCACACACTGGTATCGGTGGACAAACCCAACCTGCTTCTGGTCCAGGAGAGCTGGGGCAACCAGACTTCCCTCGAGTGGACCCGCATCCACAAGGTGCCGGAATACGCCTATTTCGACCACTCAGCGCACATGCGCGCATCCATCGGGTGTGTGACCTGTCATGGTAATGTGCGTGGGATGGAAGTGGTACAGCAGGAAGAACCCCTGTCCATGGGGTGGTGTCTTGAATGTCACCGTGATCCTGCGCCAAATCTTCGTCCGCCTTCCGAGCTTACCAACATGATGTGGATTCCACCGGCTGGGCATGGCGAATGGTCGCAACAACGGATGGAAGAACTGAACCTGAACCCGCCGGAGGTGTGCAGCGGATGTCATCGATAAAACCGGAAAAGACGTTGCAGGGGCGGGAATACTGGCGAAGCCTGGAGCAGAAAGCCGGAAGCCCCGAATTCCGTAAATGGGTCGAAAACGAGTTTCCCTACCTGGAAGAAGAACTGAAACAGGATGAGACAAAGCTCACCCGTCGCAGTTTTCTCTCCGTGATGGGCGCTTCCTTTGCCATGGCGGGACTGGCAGGGTGCCGCAGACCCATCGAGAAAATCGTGCCTTTCGCTGATCAGCCGGAATACATGGTATTGGGTGATCCGGAGCAGTATGCGACTGCTTTGCCAATGGGCACGACTTCCTATGGCCTGCTGGTCACCTGCAATGAAGGCCGTCCAACCAAAGTAGAAGGTAATGATCGTCATCCTTCCAGCCTGGGACGCACCAATCCCTGGATGCAGGCGGAGATTCTGAACCTGTATGATCCTGACCGTTCCAAGTATGTCCTGAACAAGCAAAGCCGTTCGAACTGGGACAGTTTCAAGGATGCCTGGACTGCCAAAGTGGAAGAACTGGAACCCTTGCAGGGTGAAGGTTTTGCGGTACTGGCAAAAAGCTCTAATTCTCCCACGTTGTCCCGTTTGAAACGTGAATTTCTGAACAAATTCCCGAAAGCGCAGTGGGTGGCTTGGGATACAGTCAGCGATGAAAACATCCTGAAAGGAATCGCTACCGCAGTGGACCGGAAGACTTTCTTCCAACCTGTCTATCATTTCGAACATGCAAAACGTGTTGTTTCTGTTGACAGCGATTTCCTGATGACGGAAACCGATAATGTCCGTAATGCGGTCAGCTTTGCGAAAGCACGGAAAGTGACCAATCCTCACGACGAAATGAATCGTCTTTATGTCGTGGAGAGTGGTTACAGCGTGACCGGGGCTGCTGCCGATCATCGTATCCGGATGAAAAGCAGTAATATCGGCAGTTTCCTGCTCGAACTGGCGAATCAGCTCGGGGCGTTGGGCGTTGAGGTGCCCGGTGCGCCCAAGTCAAAAATGGGCACGGGTGAAAGCCGAATAGAACGTGAAAAGGTCAAGGCGATTGCTAAAGATCTGGTCGAGCATCGTGGCGAATCGCTCGTTCTGGTCGGTCGCAAACAGGATGAAGCGCTTCATGCCCTGGCGCTGGCGATCAACATTGCGTTGGATAATCTCGGAACGACTCTCACCCTGCACGAAATGCCGGACGCGGATGTGCCACGCAACGAAGCTATGCGCAGCCTGGTCGATAACCTGAGCAATGGCAGAGTGAATACCCTGATTCTCCTGGGTGGCGATCCGGTACAAACCCTGCCGGGCGATTACCGTTTCAAGACGCTGGTGGAAACCACAGGGACCGTGATCCATTTCGGCCAATATGCGAACGCAACCGCTAATCTCAGCGCCTGGCACATCCCACGCGCGCATTTTATGGAGGCCTGGGGCGATGTGCGTTCGGTTGATGGTACTGCGAGTGTTGTGCAGCCGATGATTTCCCCGCTTTTCGGTGGGAAAGCGGATGTATCCTTCCTGGCTTATTTGATTCGGGGGGAGGAGGTAAGCGATTACGACCTGGTGAAAGAGACCTGGCAGACGATGCCGGGCAAGGTCAACTGGGAAAAGGTGCTGCATTGTGGGGCGCTCGATGGAAGCGCTTCTGAGGCAGCCGAAGTGCGTTTTGATCCAGGCAGAATGAGTAGCTATCTGTGGAATAACTGGCTAGAGCCGAATCCGGGGGGCGGTATTGAAGTTGTTTTTGTACCGGACAATACCCTGTATGATGGGCGTTATGCCAACAACGGCTGGATGCAGGAACTACCGGACCCGATCAGCAAGCTTGCCTGGGACAACGCGGCCCTGATCAGCCCGAAAACCGCTTCCGATCTGAACCTGGAAAATGGTCACATGGTCCGTCTTTCCACGGCTGACGGTTTAAGCCTGGAAATTCCGGTCTGGATTCAGCCGGGGCATGCGGATCATTCGCTCACGCTTCCGTTGGGAAATGGCTTGAGCGAGCTGGGCCGTATCGCCGAAGGCGCCGGATTCAACGTATTCCCATTCCGCAGCAGTCGGCATCCCTGGATCGTCCCGAATGTCAACCTCATGACCATGGGCTCGCAGTACACGCTTACCAATGTGCAGGAGCATGGCAGCATGGAAGGGCGCGCGCTGGCGCTGGAGAACACGCTGGACGGCTATCGTCATGAGCCCGAGTTCGCCAAACATGCCGAGCATGTCCCGGACCTGCAAAGCCTCTGGGTGGAGCACGAATACACCAGCGGCAACCAGTGGGGTATGGTGGTTGACTTGAACGCCTGCATTGGGTGCGGGGCGTGTACTGTGGCCTGCCAAAGCGAAAACAACATTCCGGTGGTGGGCAAGGAACCCGCCGGGTATGGTCGTGAGATGCACTGGATTCGCATGGACCGGTATTACACGGGCGACGAAGACAATCCCCAGATCGCCTATCATCCGGTCGCCTGCCAGCAGTGTGAGATGGCGCCGTGCGAACAGGTCTGCCCGGTGGCGGCTACGGTCCATGACGAAGAAGGCCTCAACGTCATGACTTACAACCGTTGTATCGGCACACGCTACTGCTCGAACAACTGCCCGTATAAAGCGCGACGGTTCAACTTCTACAACTATACCAACGCTTATCCCGAGACGATCAAGATGGCCCAGAACCCGGACGTGACCGTGAGGTTCCGTGGCGTGATGGAGAAGTGTACCTACTGCCTGCAACGGATCATGCGGGCGAAACGGTACGCGAAACGTGAGGGACGGGAGCTGCGTGCGGGTGAAGTCGTGACCGCCTGCCAGCAGGCCTGCCCGACCAACGCCATCAGTTTCGGGAATATCCTGAATGAGGAAGAACAGGTCACGAAAGATAAAAGGCTGGATCGGAACTATGAAATCCTGGCGCAGATCAATACCCGGCCAAGGACGTCGTACCTGGCGAAACTGCGTAATCCCAATCCTGAACTGGATAACAACGCCTAACAGGATGATAGGATAAAAGGATATCAAGGATAAAAGAAGTAAAAAATGTAAAAAGGTAAGGAAAATAGGCAAAACAATGGAAATGAGTCGTGATATATGTGATTCCTAATTCCTAATTCCTAATTCCTAATTCCTAATTAAGCAGTTATCCTTACTATCCTATTATCCTAATATCCTGTGAGTACAAAAGTGTCATGAACTGAACTGTTTAAATACCTGGTGAGCGCCAGTGAGTACAACAGCAAAAACGATTCGACCGTTGCTGGACCCGGACCCGCCTTTGGTTAAAGGTGAGGCCACTTTCAGCACGGTGACACGCGACATCAGCGGGATCGCCGAGAAGAAGAAGACACCCATCTGGTGGTGGGTGGCGTTTCTGATCAGCGGCATGCTGGCCATGAATCTGCTGGTCATGATCGGCTACCTGATCTGGGAAGGCACCGGTGTCTGGGGTCTGAACATCCCGGTCGGCTGGGGCTGGGCGATTGTGAACTTCGTGTTCTGGGTCGGTATCGGACACGCCGGCACCCTGATATCGGCGGTGTTGTTCCTGTTTCGTCAGAAGTGGCGGACCTCGATCAACCGTTTTGCCGAAGCCATGACCATCGTGGCGGTGATCTGCGCCGGGATTTTTCCGGGGATTCACGTGGGCCGTATCTGGGTCGCCTATTTCATGTTCCCCATCCCGAACCAGATGGGGATGTGGCCGAATTTCCGCAGCCCGTTGCTGTGGGACGTTTTCGCGGTAGGCACCTACTTCACCGCGTCGGCCCTGTTCTGGTTCACCGGCCTGATTCCTGATCTTGCTACCCTGCGCGACCGTGCTACCGGCAAAATCCGCAAGACTGTCCTCGGGATTCTTTCCCTGGGCTGGCGTGGAGGGCATCGCCAGTGGCAGCATTATGAAATCGCTTACCTGTTGCTGGCAGCGATTTCCACCCCGCTGGTGCTGTCGGTACACTCTGTGGTATCCACAGACTTTGCGACATCGATTTTACCCGGCTGGCATACAACGATCTTCCCGCCGTATTTCGTGGCTGGAGCCATCTTCAGCGGTTTCGCCATGGTGCTCACCCTGTCCATCCTGGCACGGCTGGTATTACCGCAAGTAAAGAACTACATGACCCTGGATACGCTGGAGAGGATGGCCAAGGTCATGATGGTAACCGGCATGATGGTCGGGTATGCCTACAGCATGGAATTTTTTATCGCGTGGTACAGCGGCAACGCGTACGAACGATTTGTCTTTATCAATCGAGCGTTCGGGCCCTATTTCTGGGCCTACTGGATTATGGTAAGCTGCAATGTGATTGTGCCGCAACTTTTCTGGTTCCGCAAGATGCGGCGGTCCATCCCAGTGCTGTTCGCGCTATCCATTTTCACCAATATCGGCATGTGGTTTGAACGGTTTGTCATTGTCATGACGCTGTCGCGTGGTTTTATGCCGGCGTCATGGGACTATTATTCCCCAAGTTTCGTGGATATTCTGACCTTTATCGGTAGTTTCGGCCTGTTCTTCACCGTTTTCCTGTTGTTCCTGCGCTTTGTCCCGATCATCGCCATGGCGGAAGTGAAGGGCATCCTGCCGCAGGCGCATGTACACCATCATTCCCACGAGAAGGAATCGGCCCAACCGGGTAACGGGGCTATGGCCGAGGGGGTGACGTCATGAGCGACCGTAAGATTACAGGCGTATTGGCCCTGTTTGACAGCCCGGAAGCGCTGGTACACGCGGCGGAGAAAGTACGTGACGCCGGGTACCGGAAATGGGATACCCACAGCCCGTTCGCCATTCATGGCATGGATGAGGCAATGGGCATGAAACGTTCGAAACTGCCCTGGCTTGTGGCAGGCGCTGCCTTCGCCGGAGTGTTCGGCGGATTGGTGTTGCAGGGCTGGACCAGTGCAATCGAGTATCCGCTGGTGATCGCCGGGAAGCGATTTTTCAGCTACCAGGCGTTTTTCCCGGTCACATTCGCCCTGGGTGTTCTGCTGAGTGTGCTTGCCTCCGTGTTCGGCATGCTGGGGCTGGTAAATGTGAAGTTTCACCATCCGGTATTCAGCTCGGATCGTTTCGGTAAGGTCACGGATGACGGGTTCGCAATCAGCATTCTCGCGTCCGATCCACAGTTTGACGCCAATGCTACCGCTGCCCTGCTGAAAGAGATCGGCGGCGATGTGGACCTGCTCGAGGAGGAGGAGTGATGCTGCGTACAGGTAACTCCAATCCGGGTAGCCCGGCCATGTCTGGCCGGGGAATTGGTCGGTTAGCGACAGTTGCCACATTTATGCTGCTGATCGTAGTCCTGATCGGATGCCAGGGACAGACCTCAACCAAGCCGCCTATCCATATCAACCCAAACATGGACAACCAGCCAAAGTTCATCCCACAAAGCGAGAACGAATTCTTCCAGAACGGTGCCTCAATGCGTGTACCGCCGGAAGGCACGGTACGTCGTGGCGGGCTGGTCAAGGATGTTGAGTTGGAACTGGGTGTGGACGCCAACGGCAAAGAAGTGACCGCTATCCCGATGACGTTGACTGAACAGGACCGGGCGCGTGGCAAGGAACGATTTGAGATCTACTGCAACATGTGCCACGGTAACCAGGGTGATGGCGACGGGATCGTGATCGAAAAGGGTTTCATGAAACCGCCGAACTTCCATGATGATAAGGTCAAGAACTTCACTGACGGCTACATCTTCAACGTGATCACCAACGGTGTGCGTAACATGCCGAAATACGGGGAACAGGTGCCGGTGGAAGACCGATGGCGGATCATATCGTATGTGAGGAAGCTTCAGGCGGAGTAGGGGTAATTAAGAATTAAAAATTAAGAATTAAGAATGAAGGGCGATTTAATTAGGAATTAGGAATTAGAAATTAGGAATTGTAAGCAGTGGATCAATTTTAGAAGAAGTTGTTATCCTTGACATCCTTTTATCCTAATATCCTGTTAGGTCAGGAGAGTGGAACGGACATGAGATTTGATGCGGAAAAGAAGACCTTCGAAGACCCGGGCAAGTTTGGCAAGATCGCGCTGATCGTGGGTATTGTCGGCGTGGTGGTCAGCTTGGCGGGGCTGTTCATCAATCGTGAACAGTTTTTCTTCAGTTGGCTGGTGTCGTTTGCCTTCTGGATGTCGCTTGGGTTGGGGGCGTTGTTCTTCGTGATGATTCACCACATCACCGGGGCGGTGTGGAGTGTGGTGGTGCGTCGCATCGCGGAAAGTGTAATGATGACCCTGCCGGTCATGGCGATTTTCGTGATCCCGGTATTCATCGGCATGAGCGACCTGTACGAGTGGAAACGCATCATCTGCGACGGTCATGCGACCGCTCAAGATCATGTGGAAAGAGTATCATTCATTCCGGCGGCACATGCAGAAACAGGCGCGGACGCTCATACGGTCGATGCCGGTAAATCTCATCACGCCGAAGTCGATCCGAATCCGGAAGCGCATGGGATGGATGCGGCTCATGGTGGCGATCATGAGACAATGGCAGCACATGGCGAGGGGCATGACGATCACGGCCACGCTGCCCACATGGCGTTGATCCGTGAAAAGGCAGGCTACCTGAATACACCGTTCTTCATCGCTCGCACCGTTATCTATTTCATTGCCTGGTCGCTGCTGGGCTTCATGTTGTGGAAAACATCAGTCAGGCAGGATAGCGAGGGCTTCGATCCTGCTCAGAAAAAACGGTTCCGCACGATCAGCGCACCGGGAATCATTGTCTTTGCCATGACGACGACTTTTGCGGCGTTCGACTGGTTGATGTCGCTTATGCCGGCCTGGTATTCCACCATTTACGGCCTGTATTACTTCGCCGGTGGCATCATGGGGATCATGGCGCTGCTGTCCATTATCACCGTGCTGTTGAACAAAAAGGGTGTGCTGAAGGAAACCATTACCGTAGAACATTTTCATGATATGGGCAAACTGTTGTTCGCCTTCATGGTTGTCTGGGGCTATTTCGCATTCAGTCAGTACCTGCTGATCTGGTACGCCAACATTCCGGAAGAGACAGTCTTTTATCATCAGCGCTGGGTGGGGGATTGGAAAGCGGTGAGTGTAGTGTTGGCGGTGCTGGGATTTGTGGTGCCGTTTATACTGGTGATGAGCCGTAGCGCGAAACGTAACATCGGTATCCTGATGTTCTGGGGATTCTACCTGCTGGTGTTCCACTGGGTGGACCTGTACTGGAATGTGATGCCGATTCACAAGCCGGAAAGCGCGGTGCCGTCCTGGCTGGACCTGACCACGATGGTCGGGATCGGCGGGGTGTTCCTGTGGGCGTTCTGGTCACGGTTCACGAAACAGGCGGCAATCCCGGTGAACGATCCGAAATTGCCCAACTCGGCTGAATTCATCAATCCTTACTGATAGACTTTCAGGAAATTCGACTCACAGGATGATAGGATGAAAGGATATCAAGGATAAAAGATTATGTGATGGATGTAAAAAAAGTAAAGAAGGTAAAAAAGGTAAAAAAAGTAAAGAAATATTTGATATACTACCTGATTTGATATTTTACTTAACCATAATATGTTCTATATGGAGATATTTAAATTCTTAATTCTTAATTTTTCATTCTTAATTAAGTCAGTTATCCTTGAAATCCTATTATCCTAATATCCTGTTAGACATGAGAGAGGTTGGAACAACGAGTGGAGTAAACGACAATACGGAGCTGCCGGGTGGATTGGTCATCAATCCCGGTGAACCCGAGCTGATATGCGCCCATTGCGGGGACACCTGCAAGGACGCCGATATCCGTATCGGCGACAAACTGTTCTGCTGTCATGGCTGCAAGAGCGTATACCAGCTCCTGCATGACAGCGAAATGGACGCCTACTACTCGTTATCTGATACTCCGGGCGCAGCGCCGGAGGGTGATGCCGGGAATGTCAAATGGGGCTTCCTGGATGACGCCGAGATTGAAAAACAGCTCCTTGACTTTTCGGATGGTGTGACCGCGAAGGTCACGCTGCACGTTCCCGCGATCCATTGCGCGTCTTGCATTTACTTGCTGGAGCAAATGTATCGTATCGAGCCGAGTGTCAGCAGTTCAGTGGTCAACTTCCTGAAGAAGGAAGTCACGATCACTTGGAACCGGCAGGAAAAAAGCCTGCGTGAAATTGTAGAGTTGCTGGCAAGCGTGGGTTATGAACCCCGTATCCGGCTGGAAGACCTGGGACGTGAGGAACGTAAGGAAGATCGTCGCCGCCTGTACCTGCAAATCGGGGTAGCCGGGTTTGTTTTCGGCAATGTCATGCTGCTGGCGTTTCCCGATTACCTGGCGGTGGGTACGGACAAGGTGCCGCCCACGCTTAGGACGGTGTTTGCGTGGGTCAGTTTTGTGCTGTCGTTGCCCGTGGTCTTCTTCAGCGGGCTGGATTATTTGACAAGCGCATGGAAGGGGATCAGGAAAGGGTTCCTGAACCTGGATGTCCCGATTTCGCTGGGTGTCCTGTCCTTGCTGGGCTGGAGCGGCTACGAAGTCATCAGCGGAACCGGAACGGGATACTTCGATTCGCTGGCCGGACTGATTTTCCTGTTGCTGGTGGGTAAGGTGTTTCAGGCGAAAACGTATGAATCGTTGTCGTTTGAACGTGACTACACCAGCTATTTCCCTATCGCGGTGTTGAAACGTGAGGCGGATGGCAGCGAGAGCAGTGTTCCGGTGCTGAATATAGAGCCAGGCGACCGTGTCATCATCCGCAACCAGGAGCTGGTCCCGGCGGACGCGGTGTTGATGAAGGGCGACGGCGCCATTGACTACAGCTTCGTGACCGGGGAATCGGACCCGGTAGCGAAAACGGTTGGTGATGTGGTGTACGCCGGGGGGCGTCAGCTCGGGGGTGTCGTCGAGCTGGAAGTAGTGGAGAAGGTCAGTCGCAGCTATTTGACACGCTTGTGGAACCATGACGCTTTCGCGCGGGACCGTGAAAATATCTACGAAACCCTGGCGAACAAGGCGAGCAAGTATTTCGTGTTCGGGGTGCTGGCGATAGCGCTGGCGGCATTGATCTACTGGATTCCACAAGGCGCAGGGCACGCGGTACGGATTTTCACCGCAGTGCTGATTGTCGCCTGTCCCTGTGCGTTGGCGCTAACGACACCGTTCACTCTGGGCACAGCTATGCGGTTGCTGGGGCGGACCGGGTTGTACCTGAAAAACGCGGGCGTGGTCGAACGTCTGGCCCGAATTGATACCGTGGTCTTTGACAAAACGGGCACGTTGAGCCGAGCAGACGCCAAACGTGTGGAATTCCACGGGGAAGAGCTGTCGGAACGTGAAAAAACGATGATCCGTTCCGTAACCCAGCATTCCACTCATCCGGTCAGTGTGCAACTTACTGCTGCCCTGCATGGAGTAGCTACGCTGGAAATCACTGAATTTGGCGAGTATCCAGGGCTAGGGTTGGAAGCTATGGTGGACGGACACCATATCCGGATCGGAGCTGCGGAGTGGGTGTTTGATGATGATCGTGAACAACCACAACGGGATGAGCTGGGATCGTATACCACGACCTTTATCGGGATTGATGGTGTACCGCGTGGCCATTTTCACCTTGATACGCACTGGCGACCGGGTTTGCAGGGATTGATTGACCGACTCGCGGGATTGGTCAAGTTGGCGTTGCTGTCCGGCGATACGGACCGTGAGAAGAACGCGTTGGCGCAGTTTTTTCCGTCCGATACACAAATGCGGTTTCGTCAATCGCCCACGGACAAGCTGACATTCATTGAAGCGTTGCGTGATTCCGGACGTACGGTGCTGATGATTGGGGATGGGTTGAATGATGCGGGTGCGTTGAAGGCGGGGGATGTTGGGATCGCGATTACGGACGATGTGACGGCGTTTTCACCGTCAAGCGACGCCCTGCTGGACGCACACAGCCTGGAAAAGCTGGATACGGTGCTACGGTTCTCGAAACGTGCGACCCGGGTGATTCTGATGGGCTTCGGCCTGTCGCTTTCTTACAACCTTGTAGGATTGGGCTTCGCGGTCGCGGGGCAATTGTCGCCGTTGGTGTCGGCGATCCTGATGCCGCTCAGCTCAATCACGGTTGTTGCCTTCGCCACCTTCATGACACAGTGGCAGGCTCGGCGCTCCGGGCTTTCATAGACGGCCTAACAGGATAGTAGGATAGAAGGATATCAAGGATAAAGGATTTCTTTAAAGCTAAAAGAAATATTTTAATCTTTAACTTCAATATATTTTTGTGTTTATCCTTTTCATCCTATCATCCTAATATCCTGTGAGTCAGATGTTGTAAGGTTGCTCTTAGCGAGGTAAAGATAGGCGTGGAGATCATAGTTCTATTACTGGGGGTCAGTTTACTGCTGGCGTTGGGGTTCCTGGCGGCGTTCTTCTGGGCTGTCCGGAACGGCCAGTATGATGATGATTATACGCCATCGATGCGAATGTTGATCGATGAGGATCATCGAAGTGAAAAAAGTGAAAAAAGTAGTAAGTGAAAAAAGTTGAAAGTTTGCAAGTTGACAAGATTTAAAGTTAATGAGAAAGAAGCATTTGTTATTAGTTATGCAAAATATCCATATAAAAGAAGTAAGAAGTTATCCTTAATATCCTTTTATCCTAATATCCTGTTAAGCAATTAGTAAGAAGTTGCTATCCTGTTAGGCAAAGAGTCAAAGCGCATCATGGATGATGCCATTGTGGAGTAGATACATGCCCGAACTTACGGACAAGCTGGAAACGTACCGGTACGACAACGGCATAGTGGATCTGTTCGCCAAGGCCACGATTTTCTGGGGCATTGTGGGAATGTTTGTGGGCATCTGGGTTGCCCTTGAGATATTCATTCCCGGCGCCAACCTCGGCCTTGCACAGACCACCTTTGGCCGCATGCGTCCGGTCCACACCAACGCGGTGATTTTCGCGTTTGTCGGTAACGCCATTTTCCTGGGTGTCTACCATTCGGTGCCGCGCCTCTGCCGTACAGAACTGTATAGCCGTACCCTCGCCCTGGTGCATTTCTGGGGCTGGCAGTTGATCATCCTGATCGGCGCAATCACCTACCTGCTGGGTTACACGCAGACCCATGAATACGCCGAGCTGGAATGGCCGCTGGATATTGCCGTCGTTATCATCTGGGTGATTTTCGGCGTCAATATGATGGGCACCCTGCTGCAACGTCGTGAGAAACACCTGTACGTGGCGATCTGGTTCTACATCTCCACATGGATCACGGTTGCGGTGCTGTATATCATCAACAACCTGGCGCTCCCGGTCAGCCTGATGAAAAGCTACACCATTTTCCCGGGCGTACAGGATGCGTTGGTGCAATGGTGGTACGGACACAATGCGGTGGCGTTTTTCCTGACTACCCCCTTCCTGGGCCTGATGTATTACTACATGCCGAAAGCGGCCAATCGTCCGGTCTTCAGCTATCGTCTATCCATCATTCATTTCTGGGCATTGATTTTCATTTATATCTGGGCCGGGCCGCATCATCTGCTATACACCTCGCTGCCGCCCTGGCTGCAATCATTGGGTACCGTATTTTCGATTATGCTGATCGCGCCGTCGTGGGGCGGTGCGTTAAACGGATTGCTGACTTTGCGGGGAGCGTGGCACAAACTTCGTGAACAACCGGAGCTGCGGTTCATGGTTGTAGCGGTGACGGCCTATGCGATGGCAACCCTCGAAGGGCCGACGCTTGCTCTGAAGACTGTCAACTCTATCAGTCACTACACCGACTGGACCATTGCCCATGTCCATGTGGGAACCTTGGGCTGGAACGGTTTCCTGACCTTCGGCATGCTGTACTGGCTGATTCCACAGATCTATAAAACCGAGCTGGCATCGAAGAAGTGGGCGAATGTCCATTTCTGGATCGGTACGCTTGGAATCATCTTTTACGTGGTGCCGTTATGGGTGGCCGCCTGGACCCAGGGGCTGATGTGGAAACAGTTCACCCCGGAAGGTGTGCTGGCCTATCCGAATTTCCTTGAGATTACGCTTCAAATTGTACCGTTTCATGTTGTGCGTGCCATCGGTGGCATCCTGTACCTGACCGGTGTGATCATCATGTTCTTCAACCTTGCCTTCACCATGCACAAGGGCAAGCTGGAGAAGTATGTAACCATGACAGCGCCTGCCGGGTATCGTGCCGAAGCAAAGAAGGGCTATTTCCATTACGCGCTGGAAAGCCGTGCGATCACCTTTACTGTACTGGCGTTGGTAGCCATTCTTATCGGGTCCATGATTGAGCTGGTGCCGATGTGGACGATCAAGTCCAATGTTCCCACCATCAGTTCGGTGAAACCGTATACGCCGCTGGAGCTGGAAGGGCGAGATGTATACATCCGTGAAGGGTGTCTTGGGTGCCATTCGCAGCAGATTCGCCCGTTCCGGGATGAAGTTGAACGCTATGGCGAGTATTCCAAGGCCGGTGAATTTGTTTATGATCACCCGTTCCTGTGGGGCTCGAAACGTACCGGGCCGGACCTGGCTCGTGAAGGCGGCAAATACCCGGATGCGTGGCATTACGGGCATATGAAGGATCCGCCCAGCATGTCGCCGGGATCAATCATGCCGCCATTCCCCTGGTTGATCGATACCAAGTATTCTGTGGATGATATCCCGGGCAAGATCAAGGCGATGCGCAAGCTTGGTGTGCCTTACCCGGAAGGGTATGAAGATGTCGCCCCGCATGACATGCGATCCCAGGCGGAAGTAATCAGCCGTACCCTTGAAGAATCCGGTATGAAAGCAGCGTGGGACAGTGATATCGTGGCATTGACAGCCTATCTGCAACGTCTCGGCACAGATATCAAAAATGTTCCTGAAGGCGAGGTGCCGATCCGATGAGAGAAATGCTGAAGGGGTTGGTAGATGGCGGCTGGATGCCGGTAGTCTCCATGACGTTGTTTTTCCTGACGTTTGTCATGGTATCCATACGCGCCATGATGCTGAACAAAGAAGACCGTGAGTATTGTGCGTCTTTGCCATTGGATTCGGCGGATGAAGCCGAACAGGAAGGGTGACCGACCATGGTAGGGAAACGTAAAAAAGACGAGACCGATATTCTCCTGGATCATGATTATGACGGAATCAGGGAATATGATAACAACCTGCCGCGCTGGTACAACTGGTTCTTTGTGATTACTGTGGTGATGGGGATTATCTACCTGTTTTTCTATACAATTCTAGGGATTGGCGATACGCAGGTGGAAGAGTATCACAAAGCGGTGGATGTCAATTACAAAGCCTTGCCGGAATACCGTGAGACTACACTTGCGGAGATACTGCTGCCACCGTTCCACGCGCCCTATGACAACCAGCGCCCGGAACCGACCCAGGCGGAGATTTTCTCCAAGGTGATCAAGGGTGATGGCGAGGCGAAGGTGGACTGGACCATGGCGCCGTTAACCGATCAGGCATCGCTATCGGCGGGGGAAACGCTTTTTGTGGAGAATTGTGTGTCCTGTCATGCCAATGGCGGCGCTGGTGATATCGGGCCAAACCTGGCGGACAAGTTCTGGATTCATGGCGGTACATTCGCCGAAGAATACCACACCATCAAGTTTGGTGTTCCGGCCAAAGGGATGATCGCCTGGAAGAACCAAATGGATGACACTCAGCTTTTGCAGGTGTCGAGCTATGCGTTTACCCTGCGCGGCTCCAATCCACCCAGCCCGAAAGCGCCACAGGGGGATGAATTCAACGGTGATCCGTTGGCGTACCTTGAAGAACAGCAAGCGGAAGCGGAAGTGGCGGAAGGAAACGAGGCAGAATAACCAACATTTCAGATACAGCATTGGGAATACAGTACATGCGAACTCTGGCAAGTTCGCATGTTTTATTCTGACGAAACTTTAGCCCGAAGTGGGTATTTCGACTTGTCAAAAACGAGTGAACGACATCCAAATTCGATATAGGCAGGGCGCCTGTTTCCCGAGTGATCCCACTCCGAAATTGCAGTTGATTGAAGCACTAACCGGTAACTGATCCTTATATTGCATCGATATAGCGATTCCCATTATTATTCCGTCATGTGGTCATGTGCCAGATCAGTGAAAGGTCAACCATATGGTTGGAATAAAGGATAAGGATATGGAAAAAGGGGACAGTTTCCTTTCCCTGGGGCAAAGCCTTCCCGCTGTGAGCATGGACCGGGAAAGGTGGCTGTACCCTTTTTCTTGAGATCAGGCAGGACGTACACGGAAAAGGGTACAGTTTCCTTTTCCACAAGTTCGGCGAGAGTGTTTCATATGCGCGCGAGGAAAAGGATCCCGTCCCCTTTTCCCGGCAATCTTTATTATGTCGGAATAAAATCGAGAACAGCAATAAACACAGGATGAACCGCATTCTGTGCTTGGGGAAACATCAAGAGGGTACTGTACCGATGGATATGCAAAGTCTTTTAGATGCATTTCATGATTATGAGAATACCCATAATGTGAAAGAATATAGGTATAATAATATTCATGTATGGCCAATGTTAAAGGTAGACACCTTTTTTTACTATTTTAACAAAACAACACTGTCCCTGGGAGAAAAAGATAGTGTACAGAAAGCAGGTTCAAAAAGTGGTATTTTCCACAAAATCAATACACTGATCAAGTTGGCGAACGGGAATATTGCTGCGTTTAACACGAACTACAAATCACTCAGGGAAATATCAAAATCCGGAAGAAATAAAATCCTGGTTTTGACAAGCAGAAGCAGGGAGATGGTAATAGATGGAAACAAGTATAATTATGTAGTAGATCCTGTTGTTGAATTGTTTGAAAATAATAATTGTGAAGTACTGCGCTGTTATACTGATGATGTGGAGATAAATCAAAATGATACGAAGTTGAACTTGTTTTATATGATAAACGCCTATGATTTACTGTCAAAGTATTATTTATACCGATCCCGGAAACTCGCGCCACCGCCATGGTTTAAGGAGTTGGATGAGTATGCCGGAATGCATGATCTGCAGCGTTTTTCCTGGAGTTACTATCGGAAAAGGTTAATATTTCAAAAGTTGTTCAGTAAGTGGTTTGAGCGTTTTATTAAGACACATGGCTTCAAAGCGATTGTAGTGGATACATGGTACTCGCCATACGCACAAGCCGCCAGTATTGCAGCGAAGCGATGCGGAATTCCCACAATGGATCTGCAGCATGGTTCCCAGCATGCCGAGCATGTTGCCTACAGCCAATGGCATAATCCAGAAGACACACGGATGGAAATTATCCCGGATGTGTTCCTGGTTTGGGGTGGCGAAAACCGTGATAACCTTCTGAACAGGAATCAAAACCTGGTTCCATCCGATAATGTCTACCTGGTCGGCAATGCGTGGCTGAACAAGTGGCGGGCCAACCTGATACCGGAATCCGTTTCGAAATTCAAGCAAGCGTCAGAACTTCGCAGCGGATATCGTAAGGTTCACCTGATAACACTTCAGCATCGTGTTCCTTACGAAGACCAGGTAAAAGCCTTCATTAAAAGCTGCGGCAACGATACGCTGTGGTTGATTCGGCTGCATCGAAGCATGGAATTGACGATTGACGACGTGGAACGGCAATTCGCTGAATTCGACAATGTCAATGTTCGTGAAGCTACAGAGATACCTTTATATACTCTTTTCAACGTCAGCGATATTCATTATACCTGGTATTCAACCTGTGCTGTGGAAGCTTTAGCTTTCGGTCTGACCAGCATCCTGATGTCGGAAGAGAGTCGTGAGCGATACAGGGAATATGTGGATGAAGGTGTAATGATAATCTGTGAGGATCCAGAGGATCACGCGAGTGTTCTGGAGAAGGCGCTGGCTGTTCCGAAGTCTGAACCCTTGCGAGTTGCGGAATGTTCTTTTGCGGGCAGTGAATCGTCAGAAAAAGCCATAAAAGAGCTTTGTCATAGAATAGAAACATGGCCACAAAAAGCATAGGGAGGATGAGAAGGTTTTTGCTTTGATGGTTGTATTGAACTTGAAGAAGATGACAGAGAACCGGTATATTTATTCTTGTGCACCGATTCACATGAATCGGTGTATGAGCCGCACGAGTTCCTGAACACGGTGGAGGGCCGTGTGAGAAGGAATACAAAAACGCACCCCGCATTTTCCCCTGAGCCTGGCTCGGGTGAACCAACTTGCTATATCCCATTCACAGGATATCTGGACTGAATACGCTGATTTGCTTACGGAGGATAAAGGATGAAACAGGTCGTTACCTTGACAATGGCTTGTTGTGTTTTCTTTCTCGCACTCAGTTGTTCGGAAGATGATGATTCCCCTGCCGGCAATGCTGTTGTAGTAACATCTCCAGCCGCACCTGAAAGCTTGAGCGTAGCTCCCGGCGATGACCAGGAACTGGTATTGCATTGGCATGACGTGGCCGATAACGAGGACTATTACTATGTCGAACGCTCAATGGGTGACGATAATTCCTTTCAGCAGATAACCCAACTGGGCGCGGATGTTGAGGATTACAAAGATCAGAACCTGCTGACCGGGTTGCCCTGTTCGTATCGTGTACGAGCGGGAAATCTGAAAGGTTTCTCCGACTATTCAAGCACAGTATCCGCAACTCCTACCGGCGAAATCACCAGCCCCCAGGTTTTTATCAATTACGGTTCATTGACCACTAACAGTCGTGATGTGGTGCTGTTTATCCAGGCAGACAATGTCACCCAGATGCGCCTTTCCAATGAGGATGCGTTTGCAGAATCCGAATGGGAACCATTTGTCATGATACGAAACTGGACCTTGGATACGGGGTCCGGTCTAAAGCAGGTTTTTCTTCAGGTAATTAGCACAGATGGGGATACGCTTGATCCGGTAGAAGATTCCATCATTCCCGAAATGCCAGTCGTCGATTTTGTTATCAATGGTGGAGCCGGTGAAACAGATTCGCGTGAGGTCAGTCTTTCTTTGCAGGTCACAGGTGCAGTGACTGAAATGTATATCGAGAATATTGATTCTGTGGAAACGGCTCAAAAGAAGCCGACAGATGACACCATGATATCTTCAGCACAATCAAAAGAACTCGATGAAGATGAAGAGTGGGAGCCGTTTGTCCCGTTTGCAGAATGGGTGCTTTCTTCAGGGGAAGGCACGAAAACTGTCAAAGTCCATGTTCGCAACGATTTTCTGATTGCTACATCCGCCACGGCAAGCATTGAACCGGCCGCACCTGTTGTTCAAATGACGATTAATAATGGCGCTGATTCCACGGATGAACGTCGTGTGACGCTGTCATTGCAATCCAGTGGCGAACCCAGGGAAATGCAGGTCCGGAACATTCCTGATCCGATAACGTCCACATCCGACAAGGGCAGACAAAGCAAAGCGCAGCATCCAGGCGCTGGCTCTGATGACCTGGATGAACTGGACGAATGGCAACCGTATGCTTCACAATTGGATTGGATGCTGCTTGCAGGGCTGTCAGTAAAAAAGGTAGCTGTCACAATCAGGAACAGTTTCGGGCTGGAGGCTACAGATTCTGTAACCATCTGTCCCATGCCGTCTGTGATTCAACTTTTTGAGCCCGAGGAAGGGCAGTATGTGACAACCCCGCAGGTGACATTGCGTATTATCGCTGCATACACCGATTCGGTGCAGGTGTCGAATGACGCATCGTTTACAGACGCGGTTTGGCGGGATTATCGTGGCGATATCGAAAACTGGCCCCTGGATGTGGACACACTTTCGCAGACTGCAACTGTATTCGCGCGCTGCAAAAACAGTTTTCAAGCCATTTCAGGCACATCCGAAACAACCGTGATCGTAGCCAATAATGTTCAAGACAG
Organism: bacterium; assembly: GCA_963669175.1. GTDB lineage: Bacteria > Electryoneota > Electryoneia > Electryoneales > Electryoneaceae. The sequence goes on along the minus strand of OY769902.1, from coordinate 375,063 downwards.
TTTTGAGCTGACCATGTTATCGGATACGGTATACGTGAACATCAACCCAGGCCAGCCGGCTGCTCCGGAGTACCCGGATCAAACCGAATTACAGGTAAGCATAGAATCATGGAATGGCGAACCCTACCCGGGAAATCTCCCGGTCCATTTCCTGATCGATCACTATCCCGGTATGGATGACGCCACTACTCGCTCTCCATCAATCAACGGGATTGATGATACAAATAATCCCTATCATGCGCCCTATACGTTCGTGGAAACCTACCAGGGAACCTGTACTGCGACATTCAGCGCCGGTAGTGTGGGGGGTATGGCCAGGGTGCGGGCGTGGGTGCATACAGATCCTGAAACATGTGACGATTCAGTGCTTGTGACCAGGCACATTTCCATTTTAAACGGTATTCCTGAATCACTATCCCTGTCTGTTGGCATGGAAGGTGTTCATGCGGGCGGTTCCTTGTGGTCACTGGAAGTGTCGGCGCTGGCGCTGGATGCTGCGGGGAGCCCGGCACGGGAAGGTACTCTCGTAACCTTCAGTATTGAACCGGCAATCGCTTCTATTACGGAATCAGCTTATGTAGGGAACAGCAGTCCTTTTGAAGGAATCAGCACCCCCGGGGTGGCCTTTGCCACATTGACCTTCCCAAGTGAGGCAACCAACGACTCTGTGAACATCCGGGCAGACATCACATTGGATGATGGAGGAGCCGTCACCAGGACGTTGGAGAGTATCAGACTCCCCCTGCAGCAACCGGCGGTGCAACTTAACGCGGATCCTCAGAACTTCACATTTTGGGATGATATGACTGAGCCGGCTTTTGATGTTCAACTCAGTCTTACCGATGGGCATGGAGTAGCGATAAACGGGCAAGAGGTTCGATTCTATACGAACACAGGTGTTTACTATCGGACCAGCAACGCATTGCCATTTTATGCAGGCAACAGTGCATTGACGGGACCAGTAGATCTTTATGCGCCCTACCATGATGCTGATGCCCCGGGAGTCGCGCAGCGGTACCTGATCGTGACATTTTACGAAGCTTTTCCGGATCCCAGAATTACAGCATCTGAGGTTCTGGTTCAAGCGCGAGTGATCGGATTCGATAGCCTGTTCATACAACCCATTACGATATCGCTTACTCATCAAGTATACGACTAGAGGTTCAGACTATTGCACTATTGTTATAACAAATGTCAGGTTTGAAGAACTGGGAGTTGGCATGAGGCGAATACTACGACTATCGCTGATCCTCTGGGGAGTGTTCATCCTCCTGATTGGGTGTGACAAAGACGATGATGACAATCCGGTGACTCCAGTGTTGCTCCCTCCATCAACGCCTGTCGATGTGGAGATTGAAACGGTGGAGGAAGGGATACAGGTTTCCTGGGCGGATACCACTGCGGATGCTGAAGAGTATGCGATAGAACGCCAGAAACTGGGCGATCTGTCTTTCATGCTGCTTTCACGAATTGATGTACAGCAAAACCAATTTATTGATACGGATGTACTACCGGGCGTGTATTATTCATACAGGTTGAGAGCCTATAACGAAGCCGGGTATTCCGATTACACCTCCCCGGTATCGATTCGAGCGGATGGCATCATGGAGGGGTATGACATTTCCATTGAGTTTGGCGCTGAAACTACCGAAATTCGTCATGTCCGAATTTACCTGCCAGCCGAAAACGCCGATTCCATGCGATTGTCCAACACAGATTATTTCGAGTGGGTGGATTGGGAGCCCTGGTCGGCGGTTGCCGCCTGGATTCTTCCTGCCGGAGAAGGCACGAAAACTGTGTATGTCCAGTATCTGACGGTAACCGGCGATACGGTAAAAGGTTTGTTCGATACCATTGACCCCGTTGCTCCGGAGGTGGCTGCTGTGGCTAATGGCGGAGAAGATTCAACATCCTTCCGATCCGTGACCATTGACCTGCAAACCCTGGGAAATGCGACAGAAATGGTGGTCAGCAATACCGATAGCCTGAATGAGCTTGATGAAGACGAGGAATGGGTACCGTTTGAACAGACCTTCGAATGGGAACTGTTCCCGGGACCGGCTCCCAAAATGATTCACATCAAGGTTCGCAACGGATTCGAGATAGAAGCCCAGACAAATCTGACTGTGTACCCGGTAGCGCCGACTGTTGGATTTTCCATCAATGACAGCAGTGAGTATACGATATCGAGACTTGTAAAACTCAACCTTAGCGCCACTGGTGATCCTACACATGTCGCCATCGGTAACGGTGCCATGCCTGATGATCCAGACTGGATGGCGTATGCCGACGAGATCGAATGGCAGGTTACGGAGGGGCTTGGAAATAAGCGGATCATCGTCCAGGTAAAAAACGACTTCCAGTTGATCGGTGAAGCCATTGACAGTATTGCAGCGGTGAATGCCGGTCGAGGTTCCATCACGGTGTATGGGGGCAATACGGTTTCCACAGATATTGTGGCGCTGCAACTGATCAGTTCTCATGCCGACAGCATGCAGGTTTCCAATGATCCAGAGTTTGCCGGGGCAACATGGCAGGCATACAGGAACCGAGTGGAAAACTGGACATTGGATTTTGAAAACCAGGCAGATGTCACTCATGTGTATGCACGTTTCAAGAACAGCTTCAATGTTCCGACTGATCCGGTTGACGTCCAGGTTGAGCGATCTCTGGGATTGTTATCTTTGATCGTGGACGTTGAATCAAACGAGCTGGTTCATGCAGATATTCCTGATGCGGAGTCAACAACCACGCTGACCGTATATGCTTTTGATGACATGAATACTCCTGCTGCCGACGGGACGGTGATATACGGGATGATGGCGATTTACCCGGGAATGAATAATCCCCAGGTCACCCAACCCACCTTGAACGATGTCGGCCCCGCGTCGCCCGGGAATCCTTATGATGTCCCCTTTGACAGCGTTACGATCAGCAACGGTCGCGCCAGGTTTGAGGTTTCCGCTTCCGGAGCGTTGGGGGCAATACAGGTAACATTCTGGACCTACCGGAACGAAAACCGTTCAGATTCACTTGTGGTACTTTGTAATGATCTTCGTGTGGTTGCCGGGCCACCGGCAGAACTGGAACTTGCTATTGATCCTGTAGCTTTGGACGATGGTGGTGCGTTGTACGTTTTGAATGTTGCCGCCAGCTTGTTTGATGAGCTGGATAACCCGGTTTCAACAGGCAAACCGGTAGAGTTTTCAATCGAAGGTCCGGCAGGTATCGGACAAATCGCCCAAACAGGCAATGAAAATCCGGACGGTCAATCTTATGGTAACATTGCCAATACGTTCCTTTCCTATCGCAGCCTGAATACCAATGATACTGTATTGGTAACGGCGACAGTGCCCTATGTGTACCGGAATGGCGCACTCCTATCTGCGTCCACGCTTTTCAACCTGCCGTTACAGAATGGTATGGTCAGCTTCTTTGTTGATCCTTGCAATTATAACTACAGCCAGATGGAAGAAGATGCGACGTTTCTGCTAAGTTGCTTTATAGTAGATGGTTGCAATCATTGGATCAATGATCAATCGGTGACCTTCTCTTCAGAGTGTGGCAGGATCGTGGATAACCTGGGGAATGTTAATCCGGTAGCGATCACGGGGCCTCACAATAATTGTGCGCCCTTGATTGATCTCGACGAGAATGGATGCGCCAACCGTTTTCTATCGCTACCCTTCGAAGAAGCTTTTCCTGATGTTTCTTATCATTCAGCCAGCTTTCTGACAGGTGTGCAAATCAATGGGATTGAGAATCTTTCCGGTGAGTGTGTTATTTATGTTAATCACAACTTGTGACCCATAAGGTGGTGCGGCCAACGGAGTAGATACGCCTCGGCGCACAAGTCTCCGCCTGCCAGACTGTATCAGAATCGGCTACCCTGGGAGATAATGCGCACCATATAATTACTCCGTAAGGAGTAACCTGTTAATTATCATAAGCATACAGTGGTAATATTTAGGCAACCCGCTGCCGGGGTTGGCAAGCAGCGTACATCTTATTCCCACCGTGAGCGCCAAACAGACGTCGCTGGACGGTGGGCTAATTCAGGGAACCACTGTCGTGGTTCTTGTACTGGCCATCCCATCAAATACCACATTTGAGATTGCATTGGTGACATATTCGGGATAGCCCGTTTCGTCAGGTCTTGACGCGATGCCTTTTTCTTGTTTTTCACCGCAATTTCAGACACCTGTCCGACTTCACACCTGCAATTTTACAAGATAGTTCGTCATCAGGCATCGTGTTGTGACCTGACGATTGCGAGAATGCTGATATCGGTGGCAGGTCACAACGCGACAATAACAAGGCGAGAGGCGGTTTCCGTATCATCGTACATTCAGGAAAACACAGCTAAAGCCGAAGACAGAATGTCGCGTCAAGACCTGCCACAACATTGCCCGGATGCACAAATTCTTGTGAGGAACATCCAACTCTTCGTTTTCGCTTATCACCTTCTTCGTCTTGTTGAGCTGCTGCGTTTCCTCGGGGGACGTTTTATACTGCTTCGCTTTTGTTGTTGCTGCGGTTCGCTCTCGGGAGGCGTCTGTTCAGCCTCGAGTGGGATGTGAAGCCAGCGCTGGTAGATATCATCGAGCACCATAGCGACCAGCTCCTGTCCTTCGTTGCTCTCCATCAATTCATTGGCCAGGGGAATAAAGCGCTGCATGCGTTCCACCTTCAGGTTGTCACGTTCACGCGCTTTTGCTTCCAATCGTCCAGTCAAACGCTGTGCGACAACTCGGGCGACATCTTCTTCGCTGGGAGGCAGCTTGTCCTGGATCGGGATACCGAATTTGCGTGCGATCTTGCCCATGGTCAGCTTCTCGAGGTCGGCTACCAGAGTCACAACAGTTCCGGCCGCTCCAGCTCTACCCGTCCGGCCCGCACGATGGACATACACTTCCGCATCATCCGGGGGTTCATACTGGATTACATAAGGCAGGTCGGGAATGTCAATGCCACGTTCCGCGACATCGGTCGCAACCAGGAAACGGAGATGGCCTGTCTGAATCCGGTTCATGACCAATTCACGCTGGTGCTGGCTTAGATCGCTGCTGAGTTCATCTGCATCATACCCGAAACGCTTCAGGACAGTCGCGACATAATGCACTTTATCCCTGGTATTGCAGAAGATCAGGGCGCCTTCGGGATTGTCCATCTCGATAATTCGGACCAGGATCCGGTCTTTTTCGAATCCCGGGACCGTGTATACGTGATGTTCCGTTTCAGCCACGAGTATATTGTCACTGCTCAGGCTGAGGAAATCGGGGTCGTGCATGAACAGCCTGGCCAGACTTTTCACCCTCGGCGGGAACGTGGCGGAAAACATGTACACGCTGAATCGTTTCCGGGGCATGAATTTCTGAATTTCTTTCATGTCAGGGAAAAATCCCATGGACAACATCCGGTCGGCCTCGTCAAAGACAAGAACCTTCAATTGATCAAGCGTGAGGGATCGTTTCAAGAGATGATCCAGAATACGCCCCGGAGTGCCAACAATAATGGGCACACCACGTTTGAAGGCATCACGTTGCGGGCCATACCCAACGCCACCGTATACAGCAGCGCTTTCAACTCCAATGTCTTTTCCCAGGAGCTCAACCTGGGTCGTGACCTGTCGTGCAAGTTCACGTGTGGGCACCAGCACCAGGGCCTGGCAGCCTTTCTGTGACGGGTCCAGATGCTCCAGCAAGGGTAGTACATAAGCGCCCGTTTTACCGGAACCGGTACGGGATTGCACCATCAAATCCTTGCCGTTCAGTACGTATGGAATCGTCTTCGCCTGAACCGGCATAAGTTGAACCCAGCCGGCATTATTGCAGGCCTGCTGCATTCTGACTGGGAGGGTATCAAAAGTAGCGTCCGGAAAACTCTTTGTCTGTTCGCTGCTGTTTGTTGCTTCTGGCTGTTCTTGTGTCATGTTGTCCTTACCTGACTCCACATCGTGTTGGTTCTGTTGTCATCAAGTTGATCCAATGTAATCATCAAATGTTGCTTTCACATGCCTGTAATGAAAGAAAGAAGTACCTGATTACTCCTGTTACCGTATTCGTATGTCAAGGCTTTGATGTTCTGAAACTGCGTAAAATAATCTCCATCTGGCGAACGTAGGGGACTTTCATCTTTCCCGGAGCGAAAACCTGGGCGTCCAGCAGGAACAGGGTGCCCTCCGAATGCAGGATGTAGGCTACGAAAGGTCCACCACCCAAACTGCCGAAAGTTTCCCATAATCCTCGAACCTGGATAGCAGGAATATCCCCGATCATGACATCGCTGGTTCGAATCCAGACAGGGTTGACTCGAACCGAATCGGCAAAAAAATGCCCCAGTTCATTTCGCCACCTTAACAGCGTGTCCGGATGCACTTCTTCCGGCTCACCCTGCCGCCAGGCTACCGTCAAGAGACGATCTGGATATTCACGTCCCAACCGGATAAAACCGGGATGCTGATGGGAAGCCACAAGACTGTAATCATGCGGGATGTCCAGCCACCAGCCATGAGCTGTGAACAGGGAATCCGAAAGATCTTTTAACGGTGGTTGCGCGTAGAGAGCTTTGGTGACTCGAGCAACACGCACCTCATTGAAGATCGAATACAATTCGCTGCCGTTATCGGCCAACCAGATTTTCAACTGTTCCTTATCCGGCGCCACCAGGAAGACGACTGTCTGCTTTTTCGCCCAGACGTTTTCTCTGCGAAAGACGCTATAACGCCCGGCCTGCACACCTTCCAATACTTCTCCCTTGAGCATTTCACGTATGCGTTGTGAAACGGGATCATCTGAATCGAGGCATCCCACCAGCAGTACATTTGCCCAGCGGCTCCAACGTGCAAGGCTGTCATCCCCGGCAAAATGCAGGGTAAACTGCGTTTCTTCCTGCGGCGTAAGGATGATCTGCTCGAGAGCCTCACGCAGGCGAGGTGTAGCTTCCTGCGTATGGGCGCCTTCGATAATGACAGCCAGTTCCGTGTCCCCTTCAACCGCGTTTGGCTTGAAATCGAAGGAGCATCCTGCCAGCACAACCACAGACGCAAGCAGAACAGACAATGTATAACGCAACATGATCACCTCAACACGTGTTAATGCGAAAGCGCTTCCGATTCTATATAACCGCAAGTTATATCTTCAAGAAAGAAAATGCCGCTCACGCAAAGCGAGAGCGGCTGGGAACTTGCACACTTTTAGTGTTCAACCCTGGGAAGGTCGTAAAACAGTCACAGTAAAGTATTACTTCCAACCTCTTTCGAGATTTAGAACTCAACCCAATTGGTACCTGGGCCGAAATACATGCGCAGACCAAGCTCAACAAAGATGCCGGAATAATCTGCGACGACTGTACGATTGCCACCGGAACTTGTCCAGTACCAGGTTTGCTCGATGTCACTGGTGTCGGTGTAAAGCAGGTCCGAGATTTTGCCAGCGCGATAGCCACCGAGGAAATGGATGGCCCAAGTGTCACCCAAGTTGAGATCAGCGCCGATACCGCCGAGGAAACCAAGCGCACGGCCATGGATATCGGAGATGTCCGGGCCGCCTGTGTCAGCAACACTGATGTCAGCGTTGATGATGGTCGGACCGGCTGTGAGGTTCAGCGCGAACCAGTCAGTGATCGGGAACAGGTAAGCGCCCAATACGGTAAATTCGCCAGCGCTGACGAGAATTTCCTTCTCGCCGCCGTTGGTCCATGTAGCGTACGCTTTGTCCTGACCGAGATGGTTGTAACCAATTGACCAGCGGAAATGCTCGTGGCTGCGATACAGAATCGCGATGCCAAAGCCAATGCCTGATTGCGCTTCATCTTCAACAGAAAATCCTGCTGCGCTGCTGCCGGCGATGAAATCGTTCATGTCCGACATGCCGTACGTGGCAAATCCGCCTGTAAGCTGAATTCCGTACTTGTGAGGAAGGTCTTTGCCTTTCTTTTCAAATACGGACACGTCCTGGGCAGCTACCTGCCCTACGAGTAACAGTACTAGCATCATCCCGGCAAGTAGCCCGAATCGACGTGACATGGATGGCCTCCCACTTGGTTCCTTGATGTTACCTGGGGACGAAACGATATCGGCGGCCACACCGTGAAACCTGAAGCACAGGCTGTTTATGCCTCGGTTTCTCACGTTTCGTCCATGCCTCCTGAAACTTAGGCAAGGTACAATCACAGCCTTCACTTCGCAAGTGTTGACGCTGTGTGAACACCCCTGACATAGGCTAACAGGATGCATCCGTTATAAACAATGTGATCCAGATCGCTCGTATGGCGAATCTTCTGAATCCGTAAGCGTTTTCGACTTCTTAACCAATGGGGTGTGTCTCGAAGAAAAGCCAGCCATCCGGCCCAGATGGCAAAGATGCGTTTCGGCCTCCCAGAGACAAACTCTACAAACCCTATTCCCTGATCCAAAACGAGCCGAGCGGGTAGTAAACCCAACAGGGAGATAAAGTCACGGTTTTTTGCCAAGGTGATGAGAGCATTGCGATGATTCAAGTACATCTTCATCCACGATTCGTAGCCCAATGTACCACCGCCAAGGTGATAAACAACTGCCTCTGGAGCAGATAAAATACGATATCCCGCTGTCCAGGCTCGCCAGGATAAATCAATTTCTTCCATATGTGCGAAATAAAAAGCATCCAACAGGCCGATTTTCTTCAGCACGCTTCGTTTCCAGAAACAAGCTGTGCCCGAAGCCCAGAAAATCTCCCTGCTGCTGTCATATTGCCCTTCGTCTGTTTCCAAAGCGCCTCCGATACGGCCCAGCGCGAAGGGATAGCCATACTTGTCAATCATGCCACCGGCGCCGCCAGCGTAATCAAACTTCCCTTCTTCAATCAGGGAAAGGATTTTGGGCTGCACAGCAGCGATATCCGGCGCACTTTCCGCAATAGTAAGACACGCCCGCAGGCTGCCGGGTTTAATGCGGATATCATCGTTTATCAGCCAGATCCATTTCCCACGGGAAGAACGAATGCCGTGGTTGCATCCACCCGCGTAGCCAAGGTTTTTCTTCAGAGGTAAAACCTTGATCCAGGGGTGCATTTCGCCAGCCAGGGCAGAAGAACCATCCGTTGAAGCGTTATCCACCAGTAAAACTTCAACTCGCCCGACATCCATCGCTTCCTGCTTCAGGTCATCAAGCAGGTTCAGCAGGTATTCCGTACCGCGAAGGTGCGGAATAACAATGGAGACCAGGATGTTGTTCTTCTGCGTCACGTGCTGCGAATCTCCGATTTATTTCGCTGTCAACTCTTCAAGGCGTTTTTGTGCGCTGCGATCACGTGGATTGATCTCAATCCAGTCCTGAAGCAATTCTATCGCGTTGGTTGTGTCGCCCATCTCCAGGTAAGCCTGCAACAAACCGCCCGTAGCGCCACCGTCTGCCGGATTCTCCTGGTGAAGCGCTTCGTAGATGCCCCGCGCCTTATCATACTGCTTGGCGCCCAGGTAGAAAGTTGCGATTTCCTGTTTCTGGTAGTTGGACAAATCCGTGCGATCAGAAATACCATCAAGGAGCTCAACCAGCTCTTCATGCATCTTCGCGCGATCAAAGATGGAAGCAACATTCAGCGTTTGCTCTACCGACGGGTTATCGCCGAGTTCCGATGCAATGATGGCACGGGCGCGTTCACGGTCAATCTCCGGGGTGAATTCCATCATGTACAGGGCGGTTTCAAGGTTGTCTGAATCCGTAACTCCCGGCACTTCCATGGCATTCCTGAACCGGACCGATGCAGCTTCCTTGTCACCCAACTCCGCATAAAGACGGCCCAGTTGCAGCAGGATCTCACGGTTGGTCATCGGGACTGTTGTTTCAGGGATGTATTGATCCATCAACCTGAGCGTATACAGCGACTTTTCGCGTGAAGTCAGATCCTCAAACTTCTCACCCCAGTTTTCTTCAGGAATGCCGCTACTGGTGACACCTGGACGCATCTGGGCGTCGTTGTAATATTCGTAAACCAACTGGAGGAAACCACTGCGATAGTTTTGTAGCAATTTCAAGACGTTCGGGAACAGGTAAACATCCGGGTTGTCAAGGTTCCGGTAGTTCCCGGCATAAGTCTCGAACAGGTTTTCACGCAGTTTCTTCTCGTCGATGGCAACTCTTCCAACCCGTTCTGTTTTCAGCTTGAAAGCCAGCCCTTCCATGGTCAGGTAAGGCCTTAATCCCATCAGGTTGGTGTTGGAGACGGTAACCGCAAAATAGATCGGTTTTTCCCAGCGATTCTGCTGAATGATATGCAGAATCATGACATCCTGCACCTTCAGGAAGTTGTTCTTTCCCGGAGTGTCATCTTCCGACCAGGGCACGTACATGGTGGCCGGGGCATCCCACTCAATCGAGCCTCCATCAGGCGTGGGCACTTCCATGTGTTTCTTGCCCGTAGGAAGATAGCGGAATTTCGCAGTTGAACGGGTCATTGAAGTCAGAACATTATCAATGAAATCATCCGTAAGCGAAATCGGCACCTTCGGCTCTTCGTCACGGAGCTGTTTGATGTACCAGTCCGTATTCAGAAGACTGAGGTTCACCACACGCACGTCGGTACGAATTCCTTCGACCACCTGCAAGTACCAGAGCGGGAAGGTATCGTTGTCGCCGTTGGTGAAAATGATACCGTTCGGTTCGCAGGTTTCCAGCATATTGTGGGAATAATCCCATGCCACAAAATTGCCGCTACGGTCATGGGTGTGGTAACCCTGCGCGCCCATGCTGATCGGGACAACCAGGATGGCAAAAGCGATAGTGGCAATGGCGATCATCTTCTTTTGCTGGCCACTTGGCTTTTTGATGGCTTCAATGATAGCTTCGTAAAGCGCTACAACACCCATCCCGATCCAGAGCGCCATGGCCCAGAAAGAGCCTACGTATGCGTAATCACGTTCGCGAGGTTGCGGGTCCGGCTGGTTCAGGTAGAACACAATAGCAAGACCGGTCATGAGGAACAGCATCAGGATTACGATCGCACGTTTGGGATCGCGCCGGAAATGCCAGTAAGCGCCGATAAAGGCAAAGATCATCGGGAACAACAGGATGGTTGTTGACCCGTCCAGATCAGGTTCGCCGGTCCAATACTGCCATTTGATATAGCGGATGTACATCTTGTTGATCTGGTAACTCCAGAACGGAGCTGCACGTTCTAGCAGGTTCAGTCTCAACACATTTTTAGCGCTCAAACGGATGATGCGCGGCGTCGCCATATAGGAAGCTGCTGCTTCATTTTCTTTTGCAGCGGCCTGGTCATACCGTCCCTGTTTGGCAAAAGATCTTGCTTGCGTCATCAATTGCGAATACTTGTTCTGAGCGCCACGAGCCTGGGCGCGGAGATAGTCTTCGTATTCACGCGACAGCGGTTGTATCTCAGCCGGACCTGCGGTGCCGTACTGTTCGCGATTGAGATAGCTGATTAACCGTTGAATGGTGTCCGGCTGGTTTTCGTTGATGACCGGTTTCAGGTTGGAACGGATATAAATCATGGTGTAACTGGAATAACCAATCAGGATCAGCAATATGCTTGCAGTTACCAGCGACACCACCGACATGCGTGAGCGGATGGAAATGAATAACACTCCGACACCCAGTAGAACGACCAGCAGGAGCCAGAACGGACCCATCTCAAGCAGATAGGGCACACCAGCGACTACACCAGGATATACTATCAGGATAGCAATAGCGGAAAGAACAACTGCAATGCCGAATCCCAGCCAGCTAAACTTGTATTTCTTGAAATAAATGAGCAAAACTATTGGGCTCAACGCCAGCACGTTCAACAAGTGGATGCCAGTTGCCACACCCACAAAATAGCAAATTAACAGGAGATACTTCGTGGAATCGGGTCTTTCCGCATGATCCATCCATCTCACCGCAAGCCAGACAACCAGCGCGGTGAAAAACATACTGATAGCGTAGACTTCTGCTTCAACAGCATTGAACCAGAAACTGTGCGAAAACGCGAATCCCAATGCGCCAACGACACCGGACCCGTAAAGCACGACCTGATCAGTGACCGATTCCTCTTTGCCGCGCCAATTCCGCACCAGTCGTACGATGGTCAGGTACGTGAACATAACAGTCAACGCACTGACGAGCACACTGATGAAGTTGACACGGAATCCGATGTCAGAATGGAACGGCAGCATCGAAAAGACACGTCCTAACATCAGGAAGAAAGGTGCGCCAGGGGGGTGAGGCACGCCCAGGGAATACGAACAGGCGATAAATTCACCGCAATCCCAGAATGACGTGGTTGGCGCCATTGAGGCCACATACATGATAAGGGCGATAACAAACACTCCGACGGTGATCCAACGATGGATGCGAGTGCCGTCCGAAGGGCTGCTATTGTCTGCTGAAATCAGACTCACGATTCACACTCCGTTCAAAACCTGAAGGAAACTTGAATATGGGCTCATAAAAACCATTTGAGCAAGTGCTCACGGGACGGTAAGGCGAACTGATTGAAAATTAAGCTCCAGAGATTCAATTGATTGTTGTAAGTGTATCGCTTTCAGCTTGTTCCCTGTGGTCTCTCTGGAAGGCAAAAGAGCACGTGCATCATTCAAGGGATACTGAGTTGACGTATTTGACTTATATTTGCGCTGAACTCATAGTTCACATAGTGTTGCGGCTAATCCTTCATTGTAATCCATCAGGTCAGGAGTGGCTTTACAGCAGTGGATAGAGAATTCGCTGTTGACCGTGTCCAACAGGAGCTGGGCTGGTCATATTTCAAGGTGAACTGGCTCGACGAAAACGATATCGTCCGGGTCAACGCAGAGCGTGATACCTTGTTGGCTATGCTGGAAGGCATGGTCAAGTATGCCTTTAACGGCACCAAACCCTATATCGGAACACTATCCCCCGGTTGTCAGGCTTGCGGTAAGGGCACCTGGTCCTGCTTGTTCATCAACCAGAAGTGCAACCTGGATTGTTTCTATTGCCCCATGGAGGCAACTCAACGGCTGGACCCACCACCAACGGCATTAGGCATTGAATTTCCTGTCCCGGAAGCATACTTGGAGTTCCTGTCACAAGCGGGATTCAATGCGGTCGGTTTCAGTGGCGGCGAGCCATTGCTGAATTTGGAACGTGTCAAAGAATTCACACATGCGATTCGCCATCGTTTTGGCGATTCCTTCTACCTGTGGATGTACACCAACGGGGCTCTGGCCACGGATTATCGCCTGGCAACGCTGGCCGATACGGGACTGAATGAAATCAGGTTTGATATCAGTGCGATTCGCTATAGCCTGAAACCTTTATTGCGAGCTCGGAAACATGATTGGAAAGTCACTGTCGAGATACCGGCGATCCCGGAAGATGAACTGACCGTAGCGGCCCTGCTTCCACAACTGCTGGATATAGGGGTTGATCATGTTCATCTTCATCAACTCACGGTGAATAACAATAACCTCGAGCGTTTCCTGGATCGTCCGTACACCTTCCTTCATCAGCCTGAAATGGCGGTCTGGGAATCAGAAATGGCAGCTCTGCGCCTTTTGGCGGAGGCGGTACAGTCTGCACCGGGGTTATCTGTCCAGTATTGTGGACGGTGGTATAAGCGTGTTCACCAGGGGCGAGGACGAAGATTGCGTCTGTTGCAGGCGGCATGGCGGCAGGATGAGATTCACGGTACAGTAACAGACCAGGGCTTTATTCGCCAGCAACTGCATGAGTCCTGTGATCCGTTGTTTTCGATAGATCAGGATAATACTACCGGTATCGAGAGCGCTGCTGACGGCGAGCTTACCACTCCGGAACCTGTTCACTATGCTGAACCGATCATTGCACGCTACATGGGGCTGCCTGGTGAAAAACCACTCCACCTGCCGGGTGTCACTGGGCTTGGTGTTCGACTGGCGCCACATGCCAATGCTCGTCCCGATCTGGCTTCCTTTTATGAAGAGCCCACTCCCGGGTTGCCCCCGATGCTGTAAAGAACAGGGGTGATCAGGAATGAAAATCAACCGGACTTTTTCTGGTGTATCCTGTTATTTATAAACTTAACATGAAAAGCGTTTCTGTTTTCATGTTCTCCTGGTAGGCTCTCCAAACCTGTGAAAATCTTGTCAATGTTTCTTTTTCTGCTTGTTACCCTTCCCGGGGTCAACGTAATTTATTTGGATAGAGTCGAGAGGGAGCTGTAGATCTACAAGTATAGAGGGAGGCCACATGTTTCGACGTTTGTTCACCGGTGTAGTACTTATCGGCCTGCTGGCAGGCTCGTCCCATGCTTTCCAGCGTCGAGTTCTACTGGAAGAATTCCAGACAGAGTGGTGACCCACTTGTCCGTCTGCGGGGCAGGCGGTGATGACTTATGCTGAAAACAATCCTGATGTGGTTGCTACCATTGTCTACCATCTGAATGACAATGGGGCAGGTGATCCCTGGTACCAGGCGTCCGGATCGGCAGCAAATACCCGTGCGAATTTTTACGGTGTAACCGGCATTCCAGCTCTCTTGATTGACGGCCTGTATGATATCTGGCCGATCAACAGCGCTAACATTTCTTCTCCTGTAACGGAACGCAGGAACATTCCAACGCCCATAGAAATCTTCCTTGCCGTTGAGATGGAAGAAAGCACGATGGATGTGACAGCAACAGTCCTCAATGCAGGCTCTGCTATTGAAAGCGGTCATACCATCCATTTTGCCTTGACTTCCAATTATGCGGAGTGGGATGCATCCAACGAGCAGGACGAATTCGAACATGACCTGCTGGCGATGCGGCCCAACGGCAATGGCCAGGATTTCACCTGTGACGCCTATACAACGGCAGAATACTCAGCGACATTCAACTGGCCGGTTGATCTGTTAGGCGAGGAGCTGGGTGAAGATGATGTTACGCTGGTGGTGTTTGTACAGGACGATGAAACCGGCGAAGTCCTCCAGGCGCGTTCCAGTAGCCTAACACCGGAAGGGTACCCGGATTATCTGTTCTTTGGCGCTTGCGAAGAGTTTTATCACCTGGGTTCGACAGAAGTCACTGCGACCTTTGACGTGGGAATTTTCAACCTCGGACTTGCTGATGACAGCTATGATATAGATGTCAACGCAGAAGATGTGCCGGAAGGTTGGGGGTTCAGCTATTCTCTCCCGGATGGCGATCATTCCGATGATGCTACTCTTTCCCTGGTTTCAGATTCGCATCATGATGCGGTTATCTCGCTGACACCAAGTGCGACCCCAGGCGAATCGTTCGAGCTGACCTTCCTGATCACGTCACAGAACCAACCGGCCAACTTTACCGAGTTTACTTTCTTCCTGCAATCGTCCGGTGAAATGCTGGTGGTGAACAGTGATCCGAACGGGGCGTATGGCAACTATTTCGCAGATGCCATCAATGCCGTAAACGCGCTGGGCGAAACGGACTCGGACGAGCAGGTCACTTTCGGTGTATGGCCGAACGAGAGCTACCCACTGGTTTTTGAAGAACTGACCAGTGCAAATCCGCGCCTGGTGATGTGGTACCTTGGCGACTTTGGTGTGTTGACCGAGTCTGAAATCGCTGGCTTGACTGCTTATGTCAACAATGGTGGCAACTTGTTCCTCAGCGGTGTGGATGCCCCGAACTATGTTGCGGGTACAACGCTTGAAACACTGATGGGGACTTATGTTGGTTCTGCCGGTGATTTCTACACCATTCAGGGGTATGATGATGACCCGATCGGGGACGGCATTGAAGTCAACCTGTATGGTGGTGATGGCGCCAACAACTACCGTAACCCGGTAAGTGTTGCGGGTAACGCAGGTACGACCTGTATCAAGTTTGGCGGCACCCAGTTAGGGGCAGCGGTACGGAATATGTCTGATAATTACCGTACTCTGCTGTTCGGATTCCCATTTGAAACCATTGATACCCAGGAACATCGTGCGGCCCTGATGCTGAACATCATGGTCTGGATGGCTGATTTCCAATACAACGGTGTTATTGATGGCTTTGGCAGCGACATTCTGCCGCAGGAATTCGCCTTGGCGCAGAATCACCCCAACCCGTTCAACCCGTCCACAGACATCCGGTTCAGTCTTCCGGAAGCGGCGATGGTGGAGTTGACTGTGTTTGACATGCTGGGACGTGAAGTGGCGCGTCTGGCCGAAGGTCAATACGCTGCAGGCGCTCATAATATCGCCTGGCAGGCGGATCACCTGGCCAGCGGCGTCTATTTCTATCGTCTGACTGCCCTTGGAGACAAGGTCACGCATGAGGCGACCAGAAAGATGATCCTTATGAAATAGTATGTCAGAAGGCAACGGTTACTTATGTCCCCGTTTGCTTGTCGCAGGAATTGATGGCTGTTTGAGATTCTCGAGCAGCCGTTCAAAATCGTGTGACAGGTAAACGGGGATTTTTGTTGTGGGAAAAGGCTTGCGGGTTTGTTTTCGGAAAGAAACGTGCTATTTTGGAATTTGAAATGAAGTACAGACGCGTGGTCTGATCGCGGATGTTAGCGCCTTCAACCGCAGAGACCGCCCTGAAACACGGAAGCCTGCCTGGTCAGAGAAAGGACGTGTCATGATCAAGAAAAATGTGTTGCTTTTATTCCTCCTGTTAAGCCTTTCGATCCTCCTTGTTTCTACTCCCTTATTCGCCGAAGAATCCACAGGGTTTAAACCGGCGAAGTATAAGCAAAGTGTGTATTTTTTCACTCATTCCCTTACGGATTATTCAAGCATTAGCTTCGCATGTGGATCTAAAATCTGGTGGGGATTAGATTTAAGGGTAAACATGGACCTGTACATTCACAACAATGAGAACAAAGATTCACATCTTCCGATTGGCGATGATACCTGGGATCTCTATAAGGATGAAAGAAAGAATTGGGATTATCATTATGATTTTTCTTTCCTGTTCATTCGATCTTTCATGCAGAAGGACAGGTTCGAAGTATATGGAGGATTCGGGCCATTATTCGGAAGCAGCAGCTATACGAATGAGACTCTGTCAATGATGAATGGCGAAACACAAGTGGAACGCAGAGAAGACGAGCAGAACAGGTGGGGCGCCGAGCTCATGGGGGGAGTCCGATGGTGGCTGTCACCACGTGTGGCTGTTGTTACGGAATGCTACATGCAAGATTATTATCAAATTAGTGAAACAATTGTAAAGGAAAAAGATGGAACTACAGGAAATAATTATTTTACCACATATCAAGGTAAAGACAAAAGCAACTATTTTGAATTTAAACTGTTTCGAATAGGTATGTCGCTTTATCTCTAGAAGAGACTGTCTATTTCGAGACTATTAACGCACCATCATCGGTTTTGAAAGGAACAGATCATGAACAGCATTTTACATACTTCCAAATACGTACTGATTTCAGCTTGCATGCTTTTCACCATTTTACCCTTGTACGCCGAAGACAACGCAGCGTATACACCACCCGATTATACCGGTGGCGCGTACCTGTTTGTTTCTTCGATAGAAAATTTTACCAATCTGGATTTTGCTTATTCGCACAAGGTGTTCAGGGAAATGTCGTTGCGGACCAACCTCTCCATCAGCCAGTACACTGGAAGAGGAGACTATTCTCAATGGGCTGATCAGGCTGGGAACTATTTCCTTGATGCTGAGATGGATAGTGACTACCTGGAGATTAACCTGAGCCTGTTGACAATCTGGCCGATCAGGAAAGTCGAGCGTATTGAGATGTATGGCGGTATCGGTCCCTATTTTGGTTATTCCAGGCAAACCGATGAGAACATTCTGGACGGACAATTCGATACTCATATCGGGGACTGGTACGAGAATAAATCCTATAGCCTGGGTGCAGAAGGCATGATCGGACTTCGTTATTGGGTATTCCAACGTGTCGCTGTGGTTGGCGAATACTACGGTCGTGCTTACTACATCAGCTCAGAGAGCAATCATGATGTCTATAAAGAGGAAACGGATTATCAATATGAAAGGTCACGTGAAATAGAAGCATCGGACTTCTATTGTCGATTGTATAAGGTAAGGCTGGGGCTTTCCTATTACTTCTAAAGACTCCGCGATTCCGGATCTTGCGGAAGGTGGCCCGGGATTTTACTCCCGGGTGTCATCAGGATCAAATCCACTTTCGCCAAGATGCGTGCGAGCCTGCACGTGGAAGGTATGGCCCGATTTGCGAGTTGTGCGCTTTCTGTCTTTGAGGCGTTGACAATGTATGATGGTCGTTCTAAACCCATGCAACCCAAGAGCAAGTCGGGATAGTGCAGTTTTCAACCTGATGGTGCGTTAGCAATGCGCTACGTGCGAGCCTGCACGTGGAGCGAGAACAGGGATTTGATCTCTCGAATTTAACGCACTATATTTACTCCACTCGGCGGTCAACGGACGAGTGCCGTCGGGGCGACTCCCGGGCAACCGGGATTTTCATTGCAGGCAGGATGGTTGGGACGGCTGTTGCTTGGAATTGTGGCGACTGACGCGGTCTATCGATACCCAGCCTTACACCTGCACGCAATGACGACATACTGCATAGCGGAGTTGGAGGATTAGCCTAATTGGTAAGGCAGCGGTCTTGAAAACCGCCGGGACTGACGTCCCTTGGGGGTTCGAGTCCCTCATCCTCCGCTAGTATTTCCAAAGGGTTACGGTGAAAATCGTGGCCTTTTTCTCTTGTTGTGAATGTGGTGTAATACCTCAAGATACGCCTCGGCGCAAAAGTCCCCGGTAAATCCCCGCATTCGTGTGGAAGGGATGACATGGGGTGGGAGATGAGCGCGTAAGACCTCGAGATCCCCGTTCAAGCCTGGGATGACATAATAAGGTCATGCTCAGGGATGACATGGGAGGAGATGAGCGCGTATGACCTCGAGATCCCCGTTCAGGCCGGGATGATATAAAAAGGTCATGCTCAGGGATGACATGGGAGGAGATGAGCGCGTATGACCTCGAGATCCCCGTTCAAGCCTGGGATGACATGGGGTGGGAGATGAGCGCGTATGACTTCGAGATCCCCGGTCAAGCCGGGGATGACTTGAAACAGGTCCGGCTCGGTGATTACAGAATGGGACAAGATTTCAAGGAATTGTTATAGAATCCGGTTACTGACGGGACGTTCAACAGGTTGATTTACCTATTGAAATGATTCAAATTAAATTGTATGTGAGTGTTGGGGAATTGTACGAATCCGGTTGGACTTTCAAGATGAGGAAAGATGTCGAACAGTGAAAGCATCACGTCTACCTCTTCGGAACGTCGCTATGATGTTGACTGGACACGGACGTTCGCCCTGGGGTTGCTGATTATCTATCACATTATCATCAGTTTTCAGCCGTGGGCGAACAATATTCATTTCATCAAGAATGCTGATCTGCTCGAATGGTTGTGGATTCCCATGGCCGCGATCAACGTCTGGCGCATCCCCATCCTCTTCATGATTTCCGGAATGGGCGCCAGTTTCGCCATGAAACACCGAAACTGGAAACAGTTTCTGCTGGATCGTGGCGTTCGGATCGGTATTCCCTACCTGGTCGGCTTTTTCCTGATTTGTCCTGCGACCGTCTACAGTTACCACGCCTACTACAAGCTCGAGAACGGCTATTACCCGAATGAAGGGCATTTGTGGTTCTTGATGAACATTATGTTGTACATACTGTACACGATCGGCATCCTGTGGACCTTCAGCGAATACCCGGACAACCCGGTGATTAAGGTTTGTAAAAATGCTTTGCGCCGTCCCTGGATGATCTATGCCGCGTCCATCCCCCTGGTTCTCGAGACTGTTCTGGTAAATCCAAGGGAGTTTGTCAGCTATACCTCGCTTCATGGTCACATTTACGGAGCGCTGTGCTTTGTGCTCGGCCTGCTTTTCGTGAACCTGCAAGGTGCTTTCTGGAATGCGATCCAAAGGCTACGACTGCTGAACCTGGGCATGGGAGTAACGTTGTTTCTTGTACGGTGGCTGGTGTTTGACATATCCGGTGCGCCCAGGTTCCTTATCGCGTTCGAATCCTTCTGCTGGATGCTGGCTGTTTTTGGATACAGCGCGAAGTACCTGAACTCCCCCTCACGGCTGCTGACCTACTTGAGTCGTGCGGTTTATCCCATGTACATCGTTCATTTTCCCATCCAGTACGCGATCTCGTATGTCGTGATTCCCCTGGAAATTTCGCCCTACGCAAAACTGAGCATCCTGCTGGTGGGTATCTTCGGCGGGAGCCTGGCATTCTACGAGACCGTACGCAGAATGCCGTGGATTCGACCCTTGTTCGGGCTAAAATTCAAGCAGGGGTGACAGCGCTACAATGTGAATCGGTCCGCTAGCCCGGATATTTCACGAGCGGTGTTCTGATTTGCGATTACAGATGGGACGATCAAGAAAACCACGGCAGTGGTTTCCTGTATTAGCCCACCGTCCGGCGCCGTCTGTTTGGCGCTCACGGTGGGAAAAGTGCGTCTTCCTTATGCACAACCCCGGCAGCGGGTTGCCTAAGGTTTATTTATAGAGCTGGAGTAAACTGTACCCTGAACTATTCAGAAAACGATTTTATATTATATTGATATTAAAAATGTTATATTGGTTACCCGTTATTATTCGTGAAATATTCGGGCTAGTCAAGCGGATATTCCAGCCCGCTCTGTGGTTTTCCCAAAAGACGGCACATGGCGAGTACCTGGCCCTGGTGGTGATAAATATGGGTACAGGTGCGCATAAAGACGTGCGCGGGCGTTAGCAGCTTCTCATGGTTCCCCCAGGTCATCATGGTACGAGCGGTTACGAGTTCGTCGTCGGACACATGTTCCAGGTAATGCGTTGCCAAGGTGTCGATTTGCTCACGGTATTGCTGTAACGATGCAACTGTGGGGTAGAGGGGGTCGTCCTCGTCCGCGTCAATCCGTCCTTCCAGCACCCCGATCCAGTATTTCTGGGCGCCGATCACGTGATGAAGTTGCAAACGGACCGTAGGGTAACCAAAGCCCTCGATTTCACGATTCAGCTCTTCTTCGGTCAAAGACGCGCAATGTTCAAGCAGTTTGGTGAAGCTATGTTGAACACGTTCGTGAACCTCCAGAAGGAATTCTTGTACCGGCATGGTGCCTCCCACCTATTATATCGTAGTAATGATAAATGTACATATGTTCAGTTTCTGTGTCAAGAAAAAGGTGCAAGATAGAAGAACTCCCATTCTCATAGAGAGTACAGCCCTCCACTCACGCCCTCCATCTCTATCAGTGATCATGGTCTAATACAGCGAGTTAGAGTAGCCTTACTCCCAGAGTTTGGCAATCCTAATTATTGCTAATGTTGATTAATAAGTCTACAAGTATGTTTTGCCGCAACAGTTCACATTTTTTGGAGGTCGGAGATGGGTAAGAGGGAAAGTGGTTCACGTTTGCTGATGAGTATTGCAGCGCTTTTGGTAGTATCGTCCATGGTTTTTGCTCAGCCAAAAGAGCAGACATTTACTATTCTGGGTGCCAATGGTAGTGTTGGTGATGTGGATCCTTACACTGATTGTTCGTCGGATGGCGGAGTTACCTGGCATGAAGCCTACCTGACCGGTTGGCATCCCTGGGGTTTCGCTTCCGGTACAAATTCCTGGATCAGCATTGATCCAAACAATGCGGTTGGTATCAATGGTGAGCATGACTTCCGAATCCGTTTTTACGTACCGGAAGACTTCACGGATCCTTCCATGGTTTTTGTAATCAAGGCTGACAATGCTGCCGACGTCTGGGTCAATGATACCTACATTACCCATGTTGAGGGTACTTTTACTTACGCAGCCGGTGATGCTGTCATCGCAGAAGCGTTAGTGCCGGGTGTAAATGAAATTCGTCTGCACCTGATTGACTGGGGTGGCATTGTGGGTATGAACTACCGCATTGATGTCACCATGACCTCGGCCGAAGATCTGAGTGATCCGATCTACACCCCGGAAGAAGCGGATGAGATCGAATCCGGTCCGACTTCGGTCCTCGTAGACATCAAGCCGGACAGCGACAACAATCGTGTGAATCCGAACAACAACGGTGTTGTTCCGGTGGCTGTCCTGACTACGGATGAGTTTGATGCTACCACGATTGATGTGGCTTCCCTGTCCTTTGGTCCAAATGGCGCCAGCACAGCGCATGACGGTCACTTCGAAGATGTCGACAACGACGGCGATGTGGACCTGATGCTTCATTTCCCGACTCAGGACATCGGTTTCGATTTGAGTGAGACCGAGTACTGGCTTACCGGTACCGCCAATGATGGTGAGTACGAAATTGAAGGCTCAGACTTCGTCAGCTTTACCGGTGGAGGCAAAGGCGGCAACGGTCGTGGCCGGAATTCTGAAGGCAGTGGCGATGTCGTCTTAAGCGCACTGCCCACCGAGTTGAGCCTGGCCCAGAACTTCCCGAATCCGTTCAACCCGACCACGAACATCAGCTACACCATCCCCGAAGCGGGTCTGGTTAACCTTACTGTGTTTAACGTGAACGGTGAAGTAGTAGGCCAGTTGGTCAATGGTTTCCAGTCATCCGGCAACCACAGCATTGAATTCAATGCCAGCGAGTTGTCTTCCGGCACCTACTTTTACGTCCTGAAGGCCAGTGGCCAGCAGCAGATCAAGCAGATGTCGTTTATTAAATAAACGTTTTCGTACAAGATAATCGGGGACTGTCCATGTAGGACAGTCCCCGTTTTTGTTTTACGTCGTGTGGCCCGACTGCTTGCTGTCGGGTTTGTATGGCAATGACGGCTACTTCACCAGCATCATCTTTCGTGTCGCTTCAAACGGTGTATTCCCGGTCGCAGTCATACGCAGGAAGTACACACCGCTGGCCTGGTCTGCAGCATTCCAGTGCAGGGCATGTTGTCCGGCTTGGAAAGGCTGGTTTGCCAGGTTTGCCACTTCACGTCCGGTGATATCGAAAACCGCCAGGTGAACCGTGGCACGTTCGGGCAGCGAGAACCGGATTTCCGTCTCCGGGTTGAACGGATTCGGGAAGATAGAGGTTATTGCAAACTCTGTTGGCAGTTCATCCGTTGCATTGTTACCAACAGTACTATGCGCTTCAATGTTAAATGTGAAATCTTCTGTACATGCGGTCGAAAGTTCACTGGAAACAGCCGTAACTGACCAGTCAAAAGCAAGTGTGGTTTCCCAGTTGATTAATCCCATGAGTTCAGTAACCGTAAGTGATAGAGTAGTATCAGTTTGAGCCTCAAGGTAAGTTGTGCTGTCAATACCACTGCCTAAACCGTGAATGATGACATCGTATACAACTGTGTCGTCCGGATTGGGATCTGTTGAGGACTGCCATGCGAAATCGATGACTAATGATTCGTCAACCTCAATCAAAGCGTCATCTTCAGGGGAAAGCAGCGTAAACTCGGATGGCGGATAATCAAAAATGTGAGGCATGATGCGGAAACTGAACGTATCCATGGATGAAGTTGTATCCATCCCGGCAATCGCTTCAACATACCATGAACAATTAATAGCCGAATCCCAGTATTCCAAACCAAGAAGCTGTTGCACCGTAAGGGCTGTATCAGTTTCCACGATATCCCTGATAGAAGTCAGACTGTCGATGTCGCCATATCCAGCATGAATATGGAGATCAAATGCAACAGTTTCATCAGGGTTCAGGCTTGAGGAAATTCCCCAGGAAAACGGAATTTCAGTAGTATCATTAATCGTTAGCCATTCAGCATCTGTTGGAGTCAGCAAATGAAAAGGAGTGGGCGAAAGCAATCCTTCATAACGAAACAACCACATATCACTTCCATTAACTCCAAAACTATTGGTAAAACCGGAAACGATAAATCCGCCATCGGTGGTAAGCTCAACACTAAGTGCTCGTTCAATTTGCCCTGCGCCGTAAGAATGACTCCATTCTTCTTCACCTTCCATATTGGTTTTAATGACGCAGAAATCGCTGCCACCGATATCGGCTGGCATCCCATCTCCGGCAATGATGAAACCACCATCTAATGTTTGTTGAAGTGAATTCCCACTTTCGGTCCTTTCACCACCATATGTCTGATTCCATTCCTCTAAGCCGTCTTCATCTGTTTTAATTAACCAGGCATCACTACCGCCTGCGCCATACGATCGGGTTTCACCAATAACCGCATATCCTCCATCAGAGGTCTGAATAACATCGTATCCATAATCATTAGCATCATCAGCAGATATCCCGAATTCACTCAACCACTCCTGATTTCCCTCGGAATCCGTTTTTAACAGCCAGAGATTACAATTAGATTCGTCGGTGATATAGGAAAAACCTGTAAGAATGTAACCGCCATCATTCGTTTGTTTGACGCTATAAGACTTATCAGTGGATTCGTTTCCATATGTCTGGTCCCATTCTATTTCGCCGTCTTCATCTGTTTTTATCAGCCACCAATCTGAATGTGCCGATCCCACGTATCCCGCAAGGACATAACCACCATCAGTGGTTTGTTGTACACAATTGCACTCTTCACTGGTGTTAGTGCCATAAGTTTGTTCCCATTCCAGAACGCCTTCATCATCTGTTTTTACCAGCCAGAAATCGTAATATAATATTTGATCGTAGATGCTTCCTGCACAAATAAAGCCTCCGTCGGAAGTTTGTTGACCGGATTGAAAGCCACAGTTACCGGTGCCGGCAACAAAATCCTGATACCATTCCGCTTCGCCAAGGCTGTCAAACTTGACGATTACACCCTCCCGATCATTATAATGGCTTCCAAATGCAATAAATCCTCCATCCATTGTCTGGTCAACATCATTAGCATGATCGCAGAACCCTACTCCCCAGATTTGAGACCAAAGTGTATCCTGCTCCTGGGAGAAAGCGACACTTCCAAAGAGGATTACAAAACATATAGCGATATGAGTTTTTCGCATTTTGTACTCCATACGGTTTCTTGATGGTAGAATTTTTTTCCAATGTACACCAGGGGGAGTTGTAAGTAAAGTATATCTGACAAACCTTTTAAGGAATTCTGAAATATTTGTTGTTTTGCTGCTCGCCATGTCAACAATGACGCATACGTATGGCCGTAAAAACCTGTTATAACAACGGGACCATCCCAAGGGACAGTCCCGTTGCAGTATAGTGTTTCACCAGTATTATCTATACAGCCTTACTTCACCAGCACCATCTTCCTGGTTGCCTCAAACGGTGTGTTTCCGATGGCAGTCATGCGCAGGAAATAGACACCGCTGGCCTGGTCGGCAGCGTTCCAGTGCAGAGAATGTTGACCCGCTTCGAAATGACGATTTGTCAACCTGGCAACTTCCCGCCCCGTAATATCGAAGACTGCGAGGTGAACCATCGCACGTTCAGGCAACGTGAACCGGATCTCCGTTTCCGGGTTGAACGGGTTCGGGTAGTTCTGTTGCAGGCTAAAAGCTGACGGCAGCAGATCCGGTGTGTCTGTGATGCCGTGGAAATTGTTAAAGTCGATCAGGAAATGCAGCGCATCCAGCATACAGGTCGTCCGGGCTTCCTGTGACGCGATAGCCTCGAAGGGGAAGCCGAACAGCAGGGTGTTGTATGTATCGGCGCTGCGACGAATCCCGGCGACACGGATTGTTGAATACATCAGGCAGACTGTGCCGTCATCGGTCGCGTACAGGGCGCTGGGGACGCCTCGGTTATCCGCGCCATCACCTTCCATGATCGGTGTTTCCAACCCGTCAAAATAGAGATCGCCTTCTTCGCCATGTACGTTATAACCGCGGGAGTAATGATCTTGGAAGCTGGCGCCCATATACCCTATAAGGTCGCCACCGTCCATGGCTACGGCTGCTGATGAACCTGTGATCCACAACGAACCGCCGTCATCCAGGTAACTCATCAGGCCGGTTTCATCAGCGTCCGTGATGTTGCCCTCACCGCCCACGTACCAGATCACCAGTTCCGGCGTTGCCTCGTCCAGGTCGCCAGCGTGGAAAGGATGCTCGGCAGCAGTCCAGACCGAATAGTTCAGATCTTCATTCAGCTCCTCAATCAGGGTGACTTCATGAAGGGCGTTGGTGTAGTACTCTGAATAGCGTCCTTCGGTGTCCCCGTTCAACACCAGGATCTGCCCGTTGGCCATGGCGTAAAATGTCATCTCGCAACTTATAAATGGGCTATTTTGCGAGGTGATGGTGATGGTAATGGAGCCTTGAGACGCCGGTATATTGGCTGCTGTGGACAGGGTAACCGTGCTCGTAAAGGTCGCTTCCGGTGCGAGGGTCATGCTGGCGGGAGCGTTCTGTTCGCCATCGGGAGTTGTGTAAGTATAGGACCAATCCTCGAGCAGGCCGGAAGTGATAGCGATATCGTAAGTATCTTCCATCATACCGGTGTTGGTGATGTCGAAGGAAAACTCGGCTTCACTCCCTGGCGCAACCAGTTTCTCGGTCAGGCCGGGTTCAGCTTCAAACATGTACCCACCGCCAATCTCAGCCCATTCAGACTGAAGCACTTCGTGGTTGGTATCGTTCTGCACCCAGACCACAATCTTGGCGTTATCCTCAGCGACCTCATCCTGTTGCAGGGTGAATGGCCAGGGGAAAGTGGCGGAATACTCAACCGTCTCGTTCAGGCCGATTTCAAAGTCCTGGCCTGCCGCATCGGGCGCCATGTCCAGCATGTCCCAATGCCATTCAGACTGCCCGTTGTTGCCGGTGAAGTTGTCGTAAAACAGGCTGACCAGCGCCATTCGGATCTTCAGGTTGGCAGGTACTTCTTCGTCTCCACTGGTGACCAGAGCGGTTACATTAATCTCATCTTCATTGTTGATGGACATGATGCTAATGGAAAGTGGACTCTCCACATTGTAGCGTTGTCCGTAAGGGGTTGTCAGGTCTGAAGCGCTCAGCAGGTAGTTACCGAGGATACCGTCAAGTCGAACCGAAGGAATCCCGGTTACACTATAATACTGGAAGCGGGTATCATGATCATCGCCGTTAATGTTGTACCAGGGGTCAGAGTAGGCATGGTAAACGACGGTCGTGACATGATCGGCATAATCCTCATTCGTTACAAAATCGTGCAGCATCACCGATGCTGGATTGCAACTGCCTCAGCCATGCCCGTTGAATTCTTCAATGAGGATTTTCCTCGGAAATGCGTAAAGCGATCCTGCAAGCAGTCCCACTGCCAGGGTACCCATCAGTAGCCGTTTGATCATGGCTGCCTCCCGGTTTAACTGTTTAAGAATTCCGACTCTGGAAAAAAGGAAACTACGTGTGGTAAAGCTGGCTGCACAATCCTGATCCGCAAGTTTTCACTTTTTTTCGCCATCATCCAGGAAGGGGAGCAACAGCTCCTGGATATCATGGCTGTCGGGGCGCCACTCCTGATCCCGCCATCGTTGAGCTGGCGAGTAATCCGGGTGATGCTTCAGGATGATAGCCATAATGTGGTTCGCGTGCTCAGGGCTTCCGGTATGGAACCGTGCTACCGCAAAAGCAAACGCAAGCGCCGGTTCATTTGGGTTGATAGTGGCAGCTTCTTCAAGGTTCTCAAGCGCTGTGTTCCAGTCGTCTTGCACTAGCTTTTCACGTGTACGCTCCAGTATGAGACTGGTAAGGTATTTATTTACCCCGGGATCACCACCATAGATTTGACGCGCCTCCCGGAAAGTTCGCTCCGCTTCCGCTTTATCGCCGACCTTCATATACGCGCGTCCAAGATTGGCTTGAGCATTTAGTACCAGGTCAGAGAAATACTGGGTTTTCGGCAAGGTGGCGATTTCATGCTTGAAATAATTTATGGCCTGCTCTGTGCTGTCCATTTTCATCATAACCTGCCCGAGATACAGGTAGCTGAGTGGGATACGCTTATTCAGTGCGATAGCGTCACGAAATGCCTGGGCCGCTTCCGAGTAACGGTGTTCACGAGCCAGGAGCTGACCATTCAGGTAATAACTGTGAGCATAATCAATGGAACGGCTCATCCCCTTCAGGTTCATATTCACCGGCAAAGCCAGGAGAACAACAACCAGCGATATCAGCAGGCGAATTTTTCCGGAAGCCTGTTGAGTTACTTCTTCGCGCCCCAGCAGGAACCACCCGGTGTATGCCGCGAAATGAACCAGGATACCTTCCGCTGGAAGCCGGAAACGGGCCAGCACAAAAAAGAGAATACAGATTCCCAGGTAACTGAAAGCTACCAGCATCGTCAAGCGATGATTGCCGGACCTGCGGAAGGCGAGAACCATGCCGACCAATGCGAATGGGAAAACAGCGCCCCAACCCAGGGGAAGCAGTGACCGTAAAAGAAGATTGCTCTTTGCGTAAAAGCCGAGATTCCCATTGTTGGTGAAGATCAACCCGGAGAATGTGTAATAGGCTTTATCCAGTATCAGCTTGAAGGCACGTTTGGGCTGATAGAACCAGAACTGCACCGCCTGTTGTGTGTACCACGATGAAGCTTCGGACGGACTCATCATGTATCCGGTTTCCGATTCCGCCCACGAGTGCGCATTGGTCTCGGTCCAGCCCACGCCAAGGACAGGATGAAACACGATGACGCCATTCGCCTGTTCGTTGTTGCCCATATACAAATTTATTCCGCCATTGGAAGATACCAGGACGGCATCGCCGGAAATCGAGTTTCGCAGGGTCACAGGCATAATGGGCAACAACAGCCCAAGCACAAACAGCGCGGCCGTTTTTTGACGATACCCGGCGGTTGCTGTTTTACGGAACAAGGTATCACAGAGAATGACAACCACCGGCACCAGCACGACCGGTTTGGCTATGGCAGCAAGTCCCCACAGTAGTCCGGCAATAAGCCAGTATCGAAGGCGATTTTGATTGCGAGCATACAACGTAACCTGCAACGCTTCCAGGCTGAGATAGACCAGCAGGGTGGAAGCCAGCCCGGTTGTGCTGTTATGGATGAAGAACCCCTGGCAGGCAAAGATCAATGCACCGGTAAAGGCGACACGCTGATGAAACAGACGTTTGCCAAGGCGAAAGGAAGCCGTTACCGCAAGCGAACCAAGAATGGTGTTCAGGAACCTCGCCAGAAAGAAATGCTGACCAAATAGTTTGTAGGGGCCGGCAAGCAGGATGGACCAGAGCGGCGGACGGAAGAAGGGACCGTCATGCATCGTAGTGCCGTCCGCGAGGTTGCGGGCCATGATGTCAAAATGGACTTCATCAACAATCGGAAGATCGAAACCGGGTTGGCGATATACGAAAACGAGCTGGACGATGCGGAGCAACAAAGCAATCCCGAAGAGAACCCAGGCGGGATGGGTCTGAATCAAAGCCGGTAAGATGGATCGTCCCGTTTTCCGTGTCATGTTACAGAATAGGCGCGGAAAGGACGATCTCGCAAGGTGGAAGCATGCTCGAAAGCCGGAAATTCTTGTAGATCGCTACGCTCTCGAGCCAATATTGGCAGCAAAAGGGGACTTTCATGATAAGTAGAGTCAAGGGGAAGACGGAGTTTTCCCGAGTCCTTTGATTCATCTCTGAACCAGGACGATGCCTAACCTCTTCCTCAACGCGTTTTTCCTGACCTTTGCTCGCTCTCGCGTGGGCCGCCAACAGACCTTACGGCCAGACATTCATGGTCTGTCTCGGGGCCATATGGCCCGTCACAGAAGATGAAGTTAGGGATCACCCGACCAGCCTCTAAACAGTTTCAAGGATGCCCGAAGCATAGTCCCCTGTTTCGTGAGGCCTGGCGGGCAGGTCCGGTTTACAATACGCGTTGTGGCATAGAATGTTAGTTTACAAGTTCTGTTGTCGTGTCGGCTTGAACAAACGGCGTTCCCCGTCGATCAACCGCCATCAGATAAGCTACCAGCTTTCGTGCTACCGCTAATGTTGCCCGGTTGGGATTGCTGCGTGCCAGTTCACGGTCATGCACAATCTGCAGCTCTGGATGCCACTGTGGCGCCAGCTTCGCCGCTTCGATCAGTTTCGTCTGCAAATGTTTGTTTCGTTTCTTGGACAACGGTCCCCGTTTCGTTTTTCCCGCTGATTCCTGCTGCGCACTACACAAACCGCAGTAACTGATTGCCTTGGAAATACTGGCAAACCGTTCCACTTCACCCACTTCCAACGCCCATGTCAGCGCGGTCATCACACCAATGCCACGGATCGTCATCAACAACTTCACCCGATCTGCCAACAGCGAATGCGTAGCCAGCGCCTTAACCAGTTGAAGTTGCAGCGTCTCAAACAGCTCAAGGCCGGCACGATTCATTCGCAACATCTCAACCACAGTGGTCGGAATCTCATCCAGCGTATCAAGTTCAATGAGCAATTCATGGAAGTAGCGTTTGCCATGTAGACGCCTTTTCGAATACTCAGCGCCCACTTCCATCAGTAATCCGGCCGTCTTGTTCTTCAGGCTCACGGCATGCCGGACGATTTTGTTGCGAAATCGCAGCACACGGCGTAGCTCACGGATATCTGATGGTGCCATGTAACATTCCGGCAACAGGTCGATACGGAGCAGATCTGCGATACGTTTGGCGTCATCCTTGTCATTCTTTTTCTTCGCCGCCGTAATCGCCTTCAGCATCGCCGGGTGTGCCACCTTCAGTGCCGATGCATGCGGCTTCAGAAAATCATAAATCCAGCCTGTAAACAACGTCGCTTCCATCGCCGCCGCCCAGGGAGTCGGTAACTTCGCAACCCAGTTTGAAAGAGCAGGACGGGTGGATGCAACCATGCCCTGGTCAACTATCTTACCTGCCGACGTTTGAATACAATACGCAATCTTCTTCTTGTGTACGTCCAGACCGATGTAGTATACTGCCTGCATGCCAACCTCCTCGTGTAAGTACTACGGGTAACCTCGTGTTACGCCTTTAACACAAGTTAGCCCGACATGTGTGCTGCGTCGAGGTTGGCTGCTTCTACTTATGCATTATAACAGTTTCCTTTTCGTTGTGAAGCGATGCAATACTGTGTGATGCGGTGAATTGAAAAGGTGGCTGTTCCCTTTTGCCTGTGAAGAAGTACAACGCTCTATTCTGTTTCCTGTGATAAGGTTTTGTCACTGCGAAAAGGGTACAGTTTCCTTTTCCGCAAGGTCAGCGAGAGTGTTCGGCAAATAAGCGGGGAAAAGGATCCCGTCCCCTTTTCGTGGTAACATCTCGTTGTGACAATGGGAGTAGTCTGGCCGCGGATTGAAACCCGACAGCAAGCAGTCAAGCCAAACGGTCGAATGAATTTCAGCACTCGCGAAGCCGGGGTGTGAAACAATGCACTGCGGTTTGCTTCAAATACAGATACGTTCCGGATTCAATCAGTCGTCCTCGTCCCCCAACTGCGGACGGATGATCGCGTTGTAACAATCCGGGCAGACGCCGTGCGAAAAGTCCACATTCGCCTTTTCCTGGATATACGAATCAATCGCAACCCATTCGGTGTGGTTATGCTCTTCATCGTCTTTACGGATGCGTTTGCAGTAAGAGCAGACGGGCAGCAGTCCCTCAAGCTGTTTTACTGTAGTCTGTAATTTCAGGATACGCTGGGCGACTTCAAGACGTGCTTCCAGGATAGCTTCATCGAAGGGTTTGTTGATGAAGTCATCCGCCCCGGCATGCAGTGCTTTCAGGTAGCTGTCTTTTCCTTCAAGGGCGGTCAGGACAATGATGTAGGTGTATTTTTCATGGTTGGCGGCGCGAACCTTTTTGCAGAGTTCATAGCCGTTCATGTTGGGCATCATCACGTCGGAAATAATTACAGGATAGTGTTCCTCATTGTAACGGACCCATGCACGTAAACCATCTTCCGCAGTAACAACTTCATGTCCCAGGTTCGTTAGCCAATCCGCAACAATCGTACGCATTAAATGGTCGTCATCACAGGCTAGAATTCGCATACATGAATCCTTTCGTTCTTACCTGATAATATATGCGTGACGGGGTGTTTACCCTATATCGCAGGTATTGCGATTCCTGTCCGGCGAGTACATACAAAAGGGGAAAGCCAATAAGGCCTTCCCCTTTGATATCAACAGGCTTGGGGCTTTATCCGAAGATAAACAGGCCTCCAGTGAGGACAGCGATAATCGCGATCGCCACGCCAGTCAGGGCTTCACCAGCGATAAAGCCGCTGGCTACCGGGATGGTGTACATGTCGTTGGTCTTCGGCGCGACCTTTTCCAGGATTAATGCGGCCATAGCGCCTATGAACATGGACAGCGAATACTGAGCCGGGACGATCATGGCGATACCCATCGCAGCAGGCGAGGGTAGCCAAACCCAACGGCGGCATTTGGGATACAGCTTTTCAAGGAAAGCAATCGCCACACCGAACAGCGAACCTACCGCCAGCGCTACGACAGCCGATTTTGGCAAGGTGTCAATGCCCTGGCTTAGCAGACGCGCCACACCGGCCCAGACCACAGCGGATGGCGCCGGCAATGCGGCCGTTCCCAAGGCGGTACGATCCGGCACCATGATGAAGAATACCGGGACAACCGCGATAGAACTGATAATACCGATCATCTGGGCGATGAACTGGTGACGCGCCTTTGCGCCGATCAGGTGCCCGACCTTGAGCTGGTTGCACATGTCACCGGCGGAAGTCGCTGCTCCGGCGGTCACACTGGCTGTCATCAGGTTGGTCTTGATGCTTCCCGGATGCAGAACACCGAATGTCAACTGGGTCACTTTACCCATGGCGCCGATGGGGATGATGCCCGTTTCGCCGGACGCACGCACCGCCACCATCGCCAGGAAGAAACTCATGATCACGGCGATAATACCCATCCAGATCGGAATGTCGAAGATCCAGAGCATGGTAATGATAGCCAGGATGCCGAAGATGATGAACCCGATCACAAACCATTTCATCGGAATTTCGATACCGTCCAGCGGATCTTCTTCTTCACCGTCAGCCGACGCTTGCTTCTTCGCAAACAGGCCCTTGAAGGTGTGGGCGATGGTCTTGTACTGGAAAGCAAAGGCCAGCAAACCGGCCATAACCATCATACCAACCGCGGGCCACATGGTCCAGGCTACGATGTTACGGTAGCCGCCGACCACTCGCATGCTGGTGCCGTGAGCGTCATCCGGCAGGAAGCCGAGCATCAAGGCAACCGGCATGTTTTCCGGATACAGCTTCTTCAACGCCAGTGCAGTCGCTTCCTGGGTGATGACAAAGTCGCCGGAAGCCGACAGGTCTGAATTGGCTGCGTCGAGACTGGCATTAAAATCTTCACCGAACTTATCAGCCGAGGTAACTACGGCTAATTTTGATTCCCAACCGGTCAATTCCGGAGCGCTGACACGAAGTTGCTTGGCCTTCTCAACGATTGGATCAATTTTTTTGACCGGGATGCCGGGCAGTAGTGGCACCGGGTTTTCGCCGGTCTGCACACCCATGTCGCCGGCCTCAAAATGCAGAACCATTGGCAGCGAGTTTTCGCTGTCATGTGCCAGGTCTTTGGCCCCGGTCAGCATTCCTGCCAGACCTTCGTCGAGCAGCAGACGGTTCATCGTGATCAGGTTCTGGCCGTTGAGATCCTTTTCTTCGCTGGTATCCAGCAATGCGGCGCGAGTTTCAAGGAGAAGCGTGGTTTCCGGCAAACGACTCGTACAGGGGAACCAGCTCGCATTGTACAAGCCCTGTACGAACAGGGTTGCATTCAAGTCTGTGGTGATCGAACGGATCAGCTCGTCGCCCGGAGGGAATTCGGGATCGTTTTCTTCCATGGCAGCCAGGGTTGCTTCGCTCAGATGAGCTTTCAGGTGGGCTGCCAGTGGTGCATCACCAGCGTTCAGCCAGGTGACCAACTCCATCGGGTTGGCGATCTGTGACGGGTGAATAAGCAGGCCGTTCAGGTCTGCCAGTAGTTCATCGAGACTGGTATAGGTATAGTCATTTACCCAGGATTTACTGATACGCAGGGTCTCTGTGCCGTCCTGCATTTCCGGGCCGTTAATCGCTTCTTCGGTTTCGAAAGCCAGTTCGCTTCCCGCCGGGATGGTCATCGGGAATTCGAGAATCGTCTGGCTGGACAGGGCCGGGGCGTCGTGGACGATTTCCTTTTTGTGAATCATCCAGGGGCCGAGCACGGCAAAGTTCAGGATCATGCCGACCAGCATGGTCAGGCCGATGCGTGGGCCTATAAACGCGCCGATACCGACAAACAACAGGCTGGTGTCCATGCCGAGGGTCAGTTTGGACATGCCGATCTTGCCGATACGAAGCGCACCGCTGGTGATGAAGGCGGTCATGATGCCGACATTCACCAGCACCTGGTCTGCAACTCCGATTAAAGCTGCAACGAACAGGGACGCAGCCTTCTGCATGGCTCCGGCGCCTTTGGAATAGATGCTCTTGAGTGTTTCTGCTGTGGGAATTGCCGCCGGGAAGGGAAGCTCGCCGGAGTTTACGATCTGGCGTTTGATCGGCACCGCGACAATCATACCCAGCAACAGGGTCACCTGCAGGAAGATGGCAAGCTGCCACCACTTGATCGAGAAATTCGGATCGAGCATCATCATGGCCGGAATAGAAGAAACCAGCCCGGCGGAAACGATGTAACTCGGGGTGACCGCTGAGGTCATGATGATGTTGTTTTCCAGCATGTGAAGCGGACGCTTGGTCAGGCGGATACCTTCGATGCCTTTCCAGATCGCAAATGCCAGGATAACCGAGGTTACTTCCACCCCGATGCCCCAGCCGGATTTTAATCCGACGTACAGGTTCGCCAACGCCATGACCCAGCCTAGCAACAGACCGGTGATAATGGCGCGTACGGTTAGTTGGGGAATATTGCCCTGGTAGACTTCCTTGACCCATTGCCGGTCTTTCTCGAGCTGGGTCATGTTTTCGGGATCGGGCGTCACTTCGGCGGGCTTGTCACTCATGCTTTTTATGCCTCCCTACTGACAAGGTACAGTAAAAGGAATTGTTGGTTCCTCGCTACTTTGATGGGTAAGAAGGCGAAAAATGGGACTGTTACCTTTTCGTGCTTTCGAATGCAGGACAGTCAAACCAGTATTAATGAAAAGGTAACTGTACCAGATTTTTCGCCTGCTCTGTAAGATGGTTCCTGGCTGGGAAATGCCGGGATAGCCACCTTTTCGCAACATGTTTTCCTGGCGATCAATGTTTTATGTATAAATGAAACATGGTGAACAATACCTGGTATATTCGCAGGCGAAAAGGGTGGCAGTCCCCATTTACCATCGAATTAGATCCTTACGTCCAGGTCGATTGTAATAAAGAGGAAAAACGGGGACTGACCCCAAGTGGTCTGTCCCGTTTTTTCGACTAAGGAATGTAACGGATCACTCGCTGAAATGCTCGTCAATAAGCTCTCGTGCCCACTCGACCGCTTTGGGGTCATTCTCATCACGTAAAGGCATCTGCTGCACTTCCATCAGCATCTTGCGGGCTTTGTCCTTGTCCTTCTTTTCGGAGAGCAGGAAATCAGCGTATTCAACCTTGCACTGAATCATATTCCCGCCGGAGACTTCGAGGGCGCGGTCAAAATAGTATTCCACGCTGTCATCTTTCGCCCAGCCCAGTCCCATGGGGACACGCACAAAAGCGGACTTTTCGATCAGTTTTTTATGGGTACGTCCATATACATACAACGTAATCGGGATGGAATCGCCGGTAGCAATGGCAGTGAGGCAGGCTTGGCGTACTTGCTTGACCAGGCCGATAGAGGAGAAAACGCCTTTGAACAGGGCCACACGTCCGCAGGCGATGGCCAGAGTCTGCTGCGCCAGGGCATTGTTCGGTTCCAGTTCTACAGCTTTTTCGGCTTCTTCTTTGGCCTGTTCGTAGAGACGCAGGGCGGCGTCTTCACGGTCTTCGCCATACATCTCGGCGATGTCGATGCGTGAACGCGCCAGCCGCCACAGGGTTTCCGCGTCTTCGCGTCCCGATGCTTCCAATACTTCAATGGCTTTTTCACTTTGCCATGAATCGCAGAACAGGTCGGCCTTGACCAGTGGGTCATCGGTCAGTGCGGCCAGCGAATCCGCTTCGGCCGGGTCCAGGCGGCCGGTTGCAGTCATGCCAACAGTTACCAACAGCAGTGCGCCAAGAATAGCGCAAATCCATCGCCCCCAGCTCTTCATCAGACTTTCTCCCCGTTGACGTCCAGCATTTCATGCGAATACAGGAACCGCTTGATCGTCCGCTTGGTCGTCTTCTGGAACTCGTCTTCGAAAATGCGGAACGTACGGATGCGCTTGTAATCCGCGAGGTTCTTCTGAGCTTCCTGGATTTCCTGCTTGATCAGCTTGTACACATCTTCATGGGTCGGGTTTTCAACACCCTGTTTCTCGTAGTGGAGATCCACCTGTTCGTAGTCCGGATGAATCAGTGCGCCGACCTCATCGCCCAGACCCTTGGCGCGTGGCACACCCAGTACTACCGATTCAGCGATAAAAGGGCTGCGGTTCAGGTAGAATTCAATCTCTTCCGGGTAGACATTTTTACCGCCACCGGTCACCAGCATGGCTTTTTTCCGCCCGGTAATCTGCAAGAAGTTGTTCGGGTATATGACACCAAGGTCGCCGGTCATGAACCAGCCGTCCTCAGTGAATACTTCACGTGTGGCTTCATCCTTCTTGTAATAGCCCTTGAAAATATTCGGTCCCTTCACACAGATTTCGCCGATACCCTGTTCATTGGCATCAAGGATTTTATGTTTAACGCCGGGGATGGGCGGACCTACCGTAACATTGTCGATAACGCCGGGACGATTCGCATGGGTAACCGGTGAAGTTTCCGTCAGGCCATACCCCTGAATCATGGTTATGCCCAGACGGCTGAAATAGCGTGCGACTTCCGGATCAAGCGGACCGCCACCGGAAATGAAGAAACGAACCGTACCGAACCCGGCTTTTTCCCGCAGGCCCTTAAAGAGTTTGACCCCCAGGTTCAGTCCGAACCTCTCACCGGCCATCACCACACGCATCATGGTGTTGACCAGTTTTTCCTTGCCGCTTTTCCTGACGCCACGCTGAATGCCCTGTGACATCTTCTCATAAAGAAGCGGCACACCAACCATGATCGTAACATTGGTGTCTTTAATCCCACCGATGATATCGTTGCTTTTCAGGCTGATGGCGAAGGTAATGGAAGCGCCGGTATACAAGGCAAGCAGAAAGCCGGTTGTGGCTTCAAAACTATGGTGAACGGGAAGAACGGAAAGAAAGACATCGTTTTCATCAATCGGGAAGATGCGATAGGCTGCTGCAGCGTTGGAAACCAGGTTTCGCTGGGTAAGCATCACGCCTTTGCTGTGTCCTGTTGTGCCGGACGTGTATAAGATGGCGGCCAGTTCATCGAGGGTTCGTTTGGGCAGGTCACTTTTCAGCTTTCGGCCCTTGCTGATCACCTCCGTAAGGGCAATGGCGCCCTCCAGGCCGGCAGCATCCGTGCAGATCAACCGCTTCAATGATTTCATCTTTGCGACTTCATCCAGCGCTTCCAGGTAGGCCTTTCCGGCAAAGAGCATGGTGGCGCCTGAATCGGTCAGCACATGACGCATTCCTGCGGGTGGGAGCAGACGGTCGATGGGAATACACACTGCGCCGGCAACCTGTATGCCCAGGTAAGCCATTTCCCATTGTGGACTGTTGTCACCAAGGACGGCGATGTGGTCACCCGGTTGTACACCTTCCTGTATCAACCAGCGTGCGATGGCTTTTACGCGATGATGAAGCTCTTTGTATGTAATCTCTACATACTTCTCGCCATTCCAGCTCCGCATGGCAGGACAATCCCCGAAGTCCTTCGCACAACGAGCCGTGATCTCGCTAAGCGGGAATATTCCCCGGTCTTCACGCAACATCGTCTCTTTTCGCGCCATCTTTCTCCCACCTGATTATCAATCCTCCCAAACAAAAACCCAACATGCACTCTTGACCCCGGTAAAAGCAAGTTGCATGGATAAAGTTCTAATAATCACGCGTATCCTTTTGGGAGACGGGTTTCTTTACAATGTCGGCATGGTTGTACACATTGAATCGCTTATATTACAAGCCACTCAGACTCCATGCGAGGGCAAGGTGAAAGCGGAAGAAAAACTTCTTACTCCAACTTTTATACTGGCCTTTATGGCCAACTTCCTGCTGTCACTGAATTTCAGCAACAACGCCATGTACCCGCTTTATGTCCGTGACGCCGGGGGCGGGGCGCATGAAATCGGCCTGTTCATGGGCGTCTATTTTCTTTCCGCCGTCGCTGGACGTCCCCTGATCGGCTACCTGATCGACCGGTGGGGGATCAAGCCGACCTGGATCATGGGCATCGTCCTGATGAGCGTAACCCCGGTTGGATTCGCCCTTCTTCTTGGACATGGCCTCTCGCCGCTGGCCTGGGGGCTCAGGGTGATACAGGGTTTTGGTTTTGGCGCACACTTTACCGCGTTTTTCACCATGGCCGGGGCTGTAGCGCCGCCGAATCGACGCAACGAAGCCATTGCCAAGTATGGCATGTCCGGCATGGTCGGACATTTTATCGGACCGTACATGGGTGAAAGGCTGGTCGAAGATGCCGGGCTGAACTACTTTTTCCTGATCACAGCAGCGTTTGGGATTGGTGCGTTTATTTGCGTCATCTTGCTCCGTTCGGCGGGACGTCCGGGTGATTCAAATCAGCTTCCGAAACCGTCCGACATGGTTAAAGTAGTCCAATCGCCGGGAATGCTGCTCGCTTTCTTCTTTGCATTAGCGCTGGCCGTCTGCTATTCAACCCCGGCATCGTTCCTCGCGCCGATTGCCAAGCTCAGGAATATCAGCCATTTCGGGCTCTATTTTACGGCTTTTTCTGCGGCAGGAATCACCATCCGTCTTTTCGGCAGTCACTGGGGCGACAAGTTCGGAGTAAGGCGTGTCATGATCCCCGGGTATGCCGCGTATGGCATCGGGTTATTGCTGCTCGCTTTCAGCCAGTCTTTGCCCCTTGTCATTATTGCCGGAGTATTTACCGGGATCGCTCACGGTGTCGTATTTCCGGCGGTGACCACACTCGGATTTAACCTCGCGCCGAAATCCATGGCGGGGAGCGGAGTGGCCCTGGTTACCGGGATGATGGATGGCGGCAACGCTTTGACTGCCATGCTGTTCGGCTGGGTGGCGGGACTGGAACCCTACGGCTTTGACGCGGTATTCCCGTTATCCATTATCGGACCGGTTCTGGCGATTGTGGTGGGGATTATCTACATCATCCGAAGGCCGGAAGCGATCGTAAGTGAAAAAAGTGAAAAAAGTGGGCAGTGAAAAAGGTAGCCCGGCCATGCCTGGCCGGGTATTCTTCTGCGGCCGTTTGGCCCGACTGCTTGCTGTCGGGTATTAAAAACTGAAGGACTAATCTCTTGAAATAAATTAGAATAAACCCCGCCGGGCAGCTACTTTCGCTTCGCTTCAGCATGCTTCAAGCCGACGGGGCCAAGTGCTTGCTGTCGGGTTGAGTGATAACTAACCCGAATATTTCACCAATGCAATTTCAAATGTGGTATTTGATGGAACGGCCAGTACAAGAACCACGGCAGTGGTTCTCTGTATTAGCCCACCGTCCAGCGCCGTCTGTTTGGCGCTCACGGTGGGAATAGGATGTACGCTACTTGCCAACCCCGGCAGCGGGTTGCCTAGATATTATCGCCGTATACTTGTGATTATTATCAGGTTACTCCTTCCGGAGTAAATATGTGGTGCGCATTATCTCCCAGGGTAGCCGCCAAACTGACGGCGGCAGCCCTGGGCTAATACAGGTTGCCCCTGCCGGGGCGGTTGCCGATACTCAGCCTCAGTTGGCCAGCGAAACAGGGAATAGACACGCAAAGGGATATCGGAGCAAACTGTATCCTGAAAAATGCTGTGTGAATCAGTTGTGTTGTGCTGATATAAACTGTGTTAAGATGAATATACATGTTACGTTCATGAAATATTCGGGCTAATCTACTTCGTAGCCAGCAGAAGCAGCATCCGCACCACCCGGGCGGCCAGCACATCGCTGCGTCGCGAAGGATCATTTTCCGGAAGCAGCTCAACCACATCACCGCCGATCACTTTGCAATCCAACAACTGCGTTATGGCCCGGGTGAAATCTTTCCAGTAGAATCCGCCCGGTTCCGGTGTGCCGGTGCCGGGGCATTCCGTAGGGTCAAAGCCATCCAGATCGACTGTTATATACAATGGACGGTTTCCCAGTTTTGTGAGAGCTGCCGAGAATCCTTCCGGGGTCAGGTCGTGCAATAAACCATTTTGTGTGGCGTAATCGAACTCATCCTGCAGGCCGCTACGGATGCCGAACATGGCCACACGTTTCGGTCCGATCAAATCCGCAATCCGGCGAGTTACACAGGCATGGGAAAAGCGCGAACCTTCATAATCTTCACGCAGGTCGGTATGGGCATCAAATACGATCACACCCAGATCCGGCCATGTTTTCAGGGCGTGTTGCACCAGGGGATAGGAAACCGTATGCTCGCCACCCACCCCGACAATGGGTGTTGCGGCAGGGAGTTCAGCCAGGGCATCCAGGGCGGCTTCGACATACCGACGGGGGCCATTGCTGGCATAGGCATACAGGTCACCGGGATCGGCGTAAGTCACATCACCAAGATCCAGCTTCAGGATGGGGTCATATTCTTCGATCCCGTCCGCAGCGGCGCGACGGATAGCATCGGTGGCAAAACGTGAGCCCGCGCGGAATGATGCGGTACGGTCATACGGCATCCCTACGACGATGACATCCGCACCCTCAACATCCTGCACCGCATCCAGGTATCCCAACCGGGTGAACTGCATGGCATGCTCCTGAAAGCGCCCGGGTGCAAGCACACCGGGCCACGCGACTTTGAATCTCTTATAATGCAAAATGTTTCACGCAAAGACGCAAAGGCGCAAAGAAAGAAAAAACATAAGAAAAAAGGAAACAATAAGAAATGAGTTATTCTCTTATCCTGTATATCCTTATCATCTTTTAAATCCTGTAAATTCTAAATAATTATCCTTGATATCCTATTATCCTACCATCCTGTGAGTCATTAAAAGTTCATCTTGTTGATCATAAAAAATCTTGCTCATCTTGTGAATCAATTTGTGAATCAATCACTCTGCCAGGGCCTTGTTGACGTAGGTCGGCAGGGCGAAGGCGGCACGGTGAAACGCACGGTTCCAGATGATCGTCTGTTCCTGCAACTTGCTGTCACGTTCGGCATCGCCTTCATCGGTCATCGGGTCCGGTCCTTTGCTGGCCAGGATGAAGCACCAGGTTCCCGAGGGATACATCGGGATGGCGGTCTGGTAAACACGCACCAGCGGGAAAATCTTCCGCAGCCGTTGGGCGATCTCCACCATGTGGTCCAGGTGATAGGCGTAGGTCGCCACCTGGGTTACCAGCATGCCGTCTTCGCCAAGGGCGTCGAAAATACCACGATAGAACGGTTCCTCGAACAGCACTTCCGCCGGGCCGACAGGATCAGTGGAATCAACCAGCACGACATCGTATTCACCCTTGTCGGCTTCGTTGACGGCACGGACACCGTCATCAATCCGGAGGTCAACCTTCGGATGGTCGTAAGCTACTGCCAATTCCGGCATGTGCTCTTTCGCGATACGCACCACTTCGCCATCAATCTCATATTGACGGGCCAGCTTGACAGTGTCGTGCTTGACCACTTCACGAAGCGTACCGCCGTCACCGCCGCCCACCACCAGGATACGGCGCGGGTTCGGATGTGAAATCAACGCCGGGTGAACCAGCATCTCATGGTAGGTGTTCTCGAACCGTTCCGTCAGCATAACCGCGCCGTCATGGACGAGCAGCTTGCCTTCAGACGGAGTCTCGAACAACTCGATGTGCTGGAATGGAGTGTCTACGGCTTCAATGATGCGGCTGACCTTCCAGGTCATGCCCGCGCCCTCACTGCTCCACTCGGTGAAATTTGTCTCGGATACTGTCGGTTCTGTCAAGGGATAATCCATGAAAAAAAGTGTTGTTTTAAGGTTTGTGCCTATTCCTGTTCAGTTTGTGATTATCGTCAGGTCACACGCATGAAAACCGTATGTGCAAGACCTGACGAAACGTGTTGTGTCGGGTCTTGAAACGCGATGCGGATTGTGACCCGACACGAAAATCACAGAGGAAAAGGCGTTAATAGCCCATCACAACAGCCGCGAACACAGAGCAAAGCTGTTCAACGCGGTGTTCAACTGAGATCGATTGAATCTCTTTGAGTTTACGATTACGGGCTTCAAAAGCGTACGCGACCATGTCGCGCACAATGGCTTCGGCGTTTTCTGCACTGCCACGGGCGCTGTATTCCATGATTACGCCGGGTTCATCCGGATTTTCCGGAACACCGCAGGCAACAGCCGCAGCGATCACTTCACCGGGAAGGGTGGCGCTCATGTGAGCATACGCTACCGGCGTCAATGAACCGGGAGTCGGCTTGAATGGTTCTACACGTTCACAATGCGGCGGCAGGATACTGGAAAGCTTGACCAGGTTGCAATCACCTAC
Source organism: bacterium (assembly GCA_963669175.1). GTDB lineage: Bacteria > Electryoneota > Electryoneia > Electryoneales > Electryoneaceae. The sequence goes on along the minus strand of OY769902.1, from coordinate 332,669 downwards.
ACCTGCATCCAACAGAGCACAATCAAACGCGTTCAGAGGAGTTTTCCCCTCGGAAGCACCCGCAGCCAGGAAATAACGGGTGGGCGTTGGAATCGATTGCAGCGCGCTCATGTTAAGCTACCCGCGCTTCGACGTTCATCTGGGGCTTATGCAGCGCACGTCCGGTCGGATCGGCCAGCATGCCACGCTTCATCTCGCTCACGGAAAGATTGGTTGATCCCAATACCTGCTTGAGGTATTCGAACCCCTTGTACGGGTCAACTTCTTCGCCACAGGTGAACAGATCAACTGCTGCGTACCCGTATTCCGGCCAGGTATGAATGGCGAGATGGGATTCGGCAATTACAACAACACCACTAACCCCATAAGGATTAAAATGATGAAAGACCGATTCCACGATAGTGGCGCCGCTTTCACGGGCTGCCTGTGTCATGGCTTTGTCGATGCCTTCCACGTCATTGAGGATGTCAGTGTGGCATCCGTAAAACTCAACCATCAATTGACGGCCCAATGCCTTTGTTTCCAATGCGGTTCTCCTGCCGGTCCTCCGGCCGTATGTACAAATCCTGCTTGTGGTTTTTTGCCTTGAAAATGAAAAAGCCCGTTCTCTTCAACGGGCGTCTGCTTCTATGTCAGGTTCGCCCTTTAGAAATAAGGTGGACTGGTTATCCATAAATATTCAGAGTCGTTTCTACCTGCGCCCGTAATTTTTATCTCGTGCATGCCTGCGCTGTAAAACGATTCACCCTTTTTGGCCGATGTCTTCTGGCCACCGTAAGCAATATTGATCTCACCCTTCAACACATAGCCGAACTGTTCGCCACTGAATGGATCAAGCCGTGCCCGTTCTCCCGGCGCCAATGTCACCTTCACCGGTTCCATGGTTCGGCTGGCTGCACCCGGAACCAGCGAGAGGAAGTGACTGACCCCTTCACGCTCAAGATCAATCGTGTCCTCATCGGTGAATACAATCCGTTCTTCCGTAGGACGGAAGAAGTCCGAGATATGCACGTTGAGCGTCTCGAGGATCATCATCAGGCTGTCGATGGAAATGGAGGTTTTTCCCCTCTCCACCTGGCTGATGAAGCCCGCAGTCAAGTCGCTGCGCTCCGCCAATTCTTCCTGAGTCATTTCAGCGGCTAATCTTAACCGTCGAATACGACCGCCCAGTTCTTCAAGGTCAACCATTTTACTGTGACTAAACTTTCGTTGTAGGTTTACTTCGAGCGGAAAGCTAGAGGGGTTCGTGCCGAAAAGCAATATTATCAACCACACTCTTAGAGGAATTGTCAGTGGAGTGAAGGTGAAATTTTAATATAGTGTCAGTAATACAGCTTACATTTAACTTTAGTATTTCGTTACCAGCCCTCTAAGGAGCTGTTATTATATAAGCTAAATTTTTCTGCCGGGAAAGCTCTTTCGTATGCGTTTTTATCTGTGCTTACAGAATTTGTGCTCCAGGGCTCTCCCTGGCAGGAAAGAACGGGTATTTCGATAGGAAAAGCCTGTCTCCAAAAGCAGTAGTGGGGGATAGGAACCGAAGCTTGCGGTGTCCCGTCTGTTTGGGACAGCCGTATATCCAGTCATGTTGCGATATTACAAGATGTTAAGTATTCTCAGGAAGCGCGGTACATTGAGAGCCGTTTATATGTGCTACTTGTTGTATTGTCGATACTTGTCTGGATCCCTATCGATCCTCTAGTGGAAATTGAGTGAAATAGTAGCAGACTGATCATCCCCTGGCCTATTCATGATTTTGAGGGCGTTATTCTTCCGTGTCAAGCGCTCGCAGTGGTGTAGCAATACCGGAACGGATATCGACCACACGCGCCAGCAGCATCGACACTGCGGATAATGCCCAGATGGCAGCCGCGCAGGCAAGGGCGAAACGTGTGCCCAGCATTTCCATCACCACATAGCCAAGCAGGGGGGCGAAGAGGCCACGTATTCCTGTAGCCGCGAGATGAAGCGCCTGGTAATGGCCCGCGTCCTCCCTGGCCCCGGCAAAACGCATGGAGCCCAGGTTCCACAGTATCATCACCCCGCTCATCCCGATGCCGAAGAGGACAAAGGCGGCAATGACCAGGAACAACTTCGGACTTCCCTCCAGGTAATAAGCGCCGATCAACAACAGCGGGAAACCTGTCAAAATGCCAAAGCTGATTGCGCCGAACCGGTGCGGTGTCGTCTTGTCAAACCAGCGTCCGAACAAGGGAACGCCAGCAATCATGATGATAGAATAGACCGTGCCGCGAGCAAGGCCGATCTGCCCATAGTCCAGCATCAGGTCATCCACGAGATAAATGGGAAGAACCGGGAGTGTCATCATAAAAGCGACGCCGTACACCATAAAGGAGCCTTCGAAACGCATGAAATCGGGTCTGCGTTTCAGGAGTCTCCAGGCATCACGAAGCGGACCGAGGATAATGTTGAACCGGATCGGAAGCGCATCATGCTGTTTTTGTGTGCGAACCACCCCCAGGGCTACAATCGATACAAAACCCGTCAGACCTGCAATCAGGAAAACATGTTGCCAGCCCTGTTCGGCCCTGTCCAGCCACCACCCGGCCATAGCGGATGTCGCTCCCACAAAGACCATGCGGACACCCTGTCCGAGACCGAAAAGGCCGCCGGTAGCTTTCGAGGGGATGTATTGCTGGAAAACTCGATTCTGAGCCGGGGCCTGGATAGCGTAAGCCATGAAATAGAGGATCGCCAGGATATACAAGTGTATCATGGAAACCAGCCAGTACCCGCTTAATAAAGCCCCCATGCCGATGAAACCGGTCACGAGGATCAGGGCACGCTGATCACGTCCCATCAGAATGCGTCCCCACCAGATGGATGTCAGGCTGACCACGGGCATGATCATGGTGAAGAGGGTAATCTCAAGGGCGGACACACCGAGGGACTTGCGTGCGATGACTTCAGCGAACTGGATCGCGCCATACAGAACACCACCAAGGGCGCCATACAGGAACAGGGCTCTGGCTTCACGGGACCGTTTTAATACGCTCCAGGCGCCGGATGGGGCGATTGGTTGTCTGTCTTCAGCACGCATGCACGAAAAAGTGCTTACTTTACACCGGGATAGCAACTCTGTTCTGACAACACGCGCTCCGTTTAGATCCAGGCAAGTGGACCGAATCACGTGAATCGAGGAGTTCTGCTCGTCACGGGCGAGTTGGGTGCAAGGCGATTTCATGCAGGTGTAGCGGGTTACTGTAAATGAAATAAACGCAGCAGACAGCCGCCTCGTGACAAGCCCGAAGGGAGCGCGCCTCATTGTTCATGACGTCGTTCCATTCCTTTGAAATAACCCGCTATGACTTCAGGAATGCGCCTTGTCCTGAACGATGATGCGCAGCTCAGTATCCATCGATTCATGTGATCCGGTCCACTAGATTGCCTCAAGCTTTGATATCAGACGATCTGATTATGCATATTGGATGGGAGAAGCTGAAGGAAAAAAGGGACCAGAATGAACGAACAACACAGGAAAGACAACCTCCGTTGGTGGAATGAAGTGACGCCCGTACATGTAAAATCCTACGGGACGCATTTTGTCGGTGTGGAGGAGTTTCTGTCTGGCCGGACTGCCCTTGATCCACTGGAAATAGACGAAATCGGGCCTGTTTCCGGGAAAAGCCTGTTGCATCTGCAATGTCACTTCGGGCTGGATACGCTTTCCTGGGCGCGTGAAGGGGCTACGGTTACCGGGATCGATTTCTCGGAAGAAGCGATTCAGACGGCTCAAAAACTGGCGGAGCGGGCCGCGTTGACAGCTCATTTCATCCAGTCTGACCTGTATGAACTGCCCTTCAACCTTGATGGACAATTTGATGTTGTCTATACCAGCCGTGGGGTGCTGAACTGGCTGGACAATATCGAACGCTGGGCGGAAATTATCCGGCATTTTCTGAAACCGGGCGGGATTTTCTACCTAATGGAAATTCATCCTTTCCTGTTCACGCTTGACCTGGATGAAAAAGGGAGGCCTGCCATCGTCGAGCCTTATTTTCACTCGAATGAACCGCTTCTGTGCGAATCAGGCGACCCGGATTATGCCGATGAAACCTTTTATCCCAAGTCGCAAACCTGGGAATGGGGCTGGTCGCTGGGGGATGTGATTAACGCACTGGTCAAAGCAGGACTGCGAATTGAATTTCTGCACGAATTACCCTGGTCGTTTTATAAGGCGCTGCCCAATATGGAAGAGGTGGAAACCGGACGCTGGACTCTCCCCGGATTTGAAGGCAAGCTGCCGTTGACCTATTCGCTGAGGGCGGTGGCCGGGTAGATAAAAGCTGTTCCCGAATATATTCCGTCATCGTGACAGGGGAGGAACTGCCACGAAAAGGGGACGGGATCCTTTTCTCCGCGCCATATACTGCACAATTACGCTGATTTTATGGAAAAGGAAACTGTACCCTTTTCGCAGTGGTGGAATCTGATCTCATGGGGCTGAATAGAGTGTTGTTCCTCGTCACAGGCAAAAGGGTACAGCCACCTTTTCGATTCCCTTTGTCACGAAGTATTTTATCTCCGCGCGACGAAAAGGAAACAGTCCCCTTTTGCTACAGAATTTATACGGTCCCTTTTGCTGCAGAATTTATGCGGTCCCTTTTTACTGAAAATACTTTTACAATCCCTTTTTGCCAACCATTTTCTGCCGACCTTTCAGTGAGTCATCCTGAAGATTGCGTGATGTCGGTTTAATTTCGGGAATGGCATATCTCTGTGGGGTCAGTTCAGATGTATATTGATCCGGTAAGAAGAGAGAAGTCCCCTTGTAGCTGATGCAAAGAACCAAAAGGACTAGAGCGTGAGCTTGTACACCAATCCCGAACCGAAATCTGACCCCAAGGCGTTATCCGTAAAAAACCTCCTGATCTGGGGTGGGTTATTGCTGGTGTTTGCCGCCTTCGCGTTCGGGCCGACCATTCTTAACACTGTGCAGGCATGGCTGGAAAAACCGGATGAGGTAAGCGTAGAAACCCTGGAAGATGGTCGAGTGTACTTTTCCAACCGGACAGAGGGCTATGAGATCACTTTTCCGGCCGGTTGGACGACACGATACCCGGAGAACCAGGACATCGTAGCACTGGAGCATTCCTTTGATTTCGAAGACGTTCGTCAGATCCAGGATCTCCCCCCCAATATCGCTGTCAGCTCACGTGAACTTCCGGCAGGCATTTCCCCTGATTCCATGTTTGCTGAAATGGGTGAGTCGATCCGGTATAACTCACTAATCGTGGAAAAAGGCGAATTTCAGCAAAACGAGGACCAGGTTCTCTGGCTGATCTATGATCAGATCATTTATGGTGAGATGACACGTACCCGAGTATTTGTTTTATTGAAAGAGGAGCAGATGGTTTTCATCATCGCACATGCGTTACAGCGTGATTTTGAAAACTACCAGGATATGTTTATGGCATGCGTTTCCAGTTTCCGATGGCTAGCGCCCGACACAAGCGCGAATGTTGAAAACTAGCGGACTGATTCCTCAAGCGCCGAGTTCACGGATTGTCTCGTTTTCTTTCAGGTCATTGAACAGGCTCTGCGCGACTGCGTCATCGGTATTCAGGTGACACATTTCGAGCTGGACATTGTTGATGTATTGCAGTACCAGAGCATCATGACCGTTGTTCGCGTTGGGCAATATTCCCGCAAACACAAATCCCCAGTCTTCGCAACGTTTGCAGATGAAGGGTGTCGCCGGGTTCTCCAGGTCGAGGTGAATATAGATAGCGTCCTTCTTCTCCAGCAGCAGGTGACGCCAGTGAACCCTTATCGTCTGTTCCCAGTTTGCCCCGACCTTTTCGATGTACATGTCGGCGATATTGAAGAACGGTGTAGTAACCGACCTTACAACCGTATCGCTCCAGGGGTCGGGGTTGAACTGGGCATCCGGGGCCTGGAATTTAAAAGAGATGCCACTTTCATCATAGATCTTCTGCAACCGTCTGGTGTGATCCCACGGCGGGAATAGCAGCCGGATACGTTTGGTTACCAGGGGTTTGTATAGCAGAATGCCACCAGACTTGCGTGTGATCGGCCTGCTGATTTCAGGAGATTTGCTGTCTACCGGGAAGAGCCCGGCCAGCAGGGCTGTAGTATGGAAACCGTGTTTCAGCAAGCCACTCATGCTATAAGAAGTCTGGCAAGGTAATTTCGCATAAACACCGCGCAAGTCCTGGTTCTCAGCCAGTTCAAGCGCTGCTTTTGCCAGCATGTTCAGGATAGGGGCGCTTTCGTAATCGGGATTGACAAAAGTAACCCCCATTTCGGCGATATGTGCCGAGCTGAAGGGATGCTTCAGCGCGATATGGCCGAGGATAACGCCATCGTTGTCAACAGCAACCAGGGAATCCAGCTTGCCGGTACGGTTCATGTGGACGACACGGTCCGGGAAATAGATGAACGGTTCATAGGTGTAGCCATATGTGCGATACGCAGTACGCGACACTTCCACCGCTTCATTGGTACGCAGGGGACGTATGGTGATATTATCCGGAACAGGTTTTAACTCTTTTGGTGACGATGTTTCCTGTGTCAACTCAGGATTGGTCGCGTCAATTCGGTAGGCTCTGCCATGTTTGACCAGGATGGTCAGGTTGCCATGCCTGCCAAGATGGTGGTATTCGAGTTCGTCGAGTACTTTTTCCGCGAGGTAGGCGCCCAGGCTGTCCATGGTGTTCTCGTCAGGCGCCTGTGGAGAATACTGGGGCATCAAATCGGGGTCGAAGGGATTTCCCTTGTCACGCAGCGTGACTTGCAGCCCGGTCGGCAGACGTAAACACTCCAGTTCTACACTATCATCAGGATTTTCTTCCAGACCATGACGAATGATGTTGACCATCACCTCTTCGAAAGCGAGATGAAGGTCATCAATCTCATCCTTTTGCAGGCCAACGGTATCCGCGAGTGAACGAATGAACTCGACTGCCGCGTGCAGGTAGTTCAGGGAAGCCGGTAACGCAAGCTGGGCGAGTCTTTGTTTCATGAGAAATCTAACTCCTGAAGTAGATCTGAAGCGATAATATAAGGCGGGTACAATGAACTATCCAGAAAATACGTGGAACTGAACCGGCGAGCCGGAAACACATGCTCCGTTTCAGCCGGAAACAGCAAAAGGAATATGATTTTTGGTTCCTCACAAGAATTTGTGCATCAGGGCAATGTTGTGGCAGGTCTTGACGCGACATTCTGTTTTCGGTTTTCGCAATGTATTTCTGAATGCACATGATACTGAAACCACTTCTCGTCCTGTTATTGTCGCGTTATGACCTGCCACCGGTATCAGCACTCTCGCTGTCGTCAGGTCACAACATGATGCCTGATGACGATCTATCATGCGAAATAGCAGCTGTGAAGTCGGACAGGTGTCTGAAATTGCGGAGAAGAACAAGGCATCACGTCAAGACCTGACGAAACGTGCTCGTCGATAATATGCACAAATTCTTGTGAGCAGCCTGATTTTTTTGCACTTTTTCGTGAGCAAATCTTTTCTGTTCACTCTTCTGAGTGTATACTCTCATATACGTATCAAGTTGTACTCTTATTGATTTCACGTACGGTTGCCTGCACGCCAAGGGAGGATTCATGAAACCGATCCGTTTGCTTCCCATCCTGGTCATTCTCTCTGTTCTCACGACAGGTACAGTTTTTTCGCAGGATAGTTTGAATGTAAGCTGTATCAGTACGCTCAAAATCAACTGGGATGACTGCACCGATATTCTTGCTGATGGCGACTATATGTATATCGCCAGCGGTTGGAGTGGTCTGCTGATTTACGATATGGCAGATCCCTCCTGTTTTACTGAAGTCGCCAGCCTTGATCTTCACCGAGATATCACCACCCTGCTTCAAATTCAGTCGGTTGTGTATCTGCCGGTCCCGGGAGAGGGAGTAATCATGGTGGATGTGGGGGATCCGGCCCAGCCTGAAGTCCTTGGCCAGATACCATTTACGGGAAGCCAGACTCTCGAAGTGAACAAGTATGATGACCATCTGATTGTCATGTATACCATGAGTCAAGTGTCGGACAGCAGCCAGGTTCTGATATACAATGTGGACAACCCCCAGAATATCAACCTGTTATCAACAACAGGCGTCAATGGGACTATCAATTCGATCAGGGTCGCTCGTCATGGCCTGTTCTATCGCCGCAACTCCAGGGTTGGTGTTATTGATTTATCCGACCTTGAGCAGCCAAACGTTCTTGGGATTGACTATGATATAGGCTATGTAAGCTATATGTTTGTGTTTAATGATATTTTGTATTATTATACAGGAAACAGAAGTATCATATCTATTTATTCAGTAAATGATGATTTATCTGTGAATTTTGACGGATCCTTTTCAGCGTATTCCAGTTCATCCACAAGGAACTTGATTGTCCTTCACGATACGCTGGCGATACACCAGACAACAGATGGTATTGGCATAACCTCGTTTGCTGATCCCAGGCATCCACACAGATTATGCGATTTGCCACGTACGTATGATATCCGTGCCATGGTTGGCTACCAGAACACGGTGATCGCTGGTGTAAACAGTAACTGGAAAAGCCTGGGACTGAAAGAGTTGAACCTCGAAAACCCGGCAGAAGCATACTGGACTGAACGTGTAACGCATACGGGGCAAATTCAGGATGTCTGGGGGATGGATCGCCGGGTATATATTGCGAATGGTTGTGACGGTGTCTGGATTGTCGATAGGGCTGACCCGGAGCAGCCAGTGTATCTTGGCAGACTGGATATCCCCGGAAATACTATCGGTATAACAGGAGAAGGCAACACAGTCTACGCCACCAATGATGAAGGTGTGATGTATATTATTGATGTTTCTGAACCCGATACGCCCGCTCTTGTCGGCCAGGTAACCTATCCCAGTTCTGGCACGTTTTTCAAGCCTCAAATCCAAAACTCCATATTGTATGTAATGTTTCTCAGTCTGCAACCCTGGAATAATGCGCTGCTTTCCTACGATCTGACTGATCCGGAATCACCGCAGTTGTTGGGTGTGTGCAATGCACTGGATATGGGGTTTGATGAGGATTATTCGCGGTTTGTTGTGGATGGAGATATCGCCTATTTCAGCATTCGGGCTGATGGTGTGTATGGGTTTGACATCAGTGACCCGGAGAATATCACTCCCCTTGGTCTGGTTTACAACCGATACCGGATCGGGGATTTCTCGGTCAATTCCGGTTTGATGATCGCGGAGACGAACAGCCGGGTGGCGGCTGTGCTGGACATGAACGCCTATCCTCAATACGGGTATGCCCGTGTGATTGACTATTTGGGGGCAGAGTTCCCTATATCCCAGATCGCGCAAAATAGTTCTGCCGTAATAACCATGGATGCCGGAGCGAATCTTCTTGTCCATCGTCCGGTCAGTCAGTCGGAGAACTGGGCAGTTACAGGCAGCTATGATTTGCCCGCCGGGCTTTCTGTTGTGAGTACAGTTATGGATGAAAATGACTGGCTGCTGGCTACGACTTGCAGTCTTTTGTCCATGGAGTATACAGGGGATGCAGCGCCTGGCTTTTTCAACCTGCTGGAACCGACCGATTATGATACGTTGCTGCTGGACCACAACCAGCCGGTCACATTCCGCTGGAATCAACCGCCGTTAGCAGATCCGAATGATGAGTTCACCTATTCCCTGTACATCACAGTTGGTCGGAACCACGACGCTCAGACTATCCAGTATCACGGGCTTCAGGATACCAGCTTTACACTTTCCCTTTTAGACACACTGCAGTACTTGCCGGAAGAAGGCTTGTATGCTTCCGAGTGGGAAGTATCGGCGTGGCTGGGCTCAGAGGAGACTCGCTGCCTTCAGCCCGGACGTTTCCGTGCCCATGTAACCTTGCCCGTAGGGGACCAGCAAACGCGAAGCAGCGAGCTCCCAGAGCAGTTTGACATCGTATCATCATGGCCCAATCCGTTCAATTCCATGGTACGCGTCACTCTCGCCCTGCCGGTTCGGGACGATGTGAAGCTCCAGGTGTTCGACATTACCGGGAGGGAAGTGTTTCATCGTCAGTATTCGCAAATGGAAGCCGGCTACAGGGAAATCTGCTGGCAACCGGGTGGCGGGCTGTCCTCCGGGGTGTTCTTCTTGAAAATCTCACAGAGCACAGGAGCACAAGCTGTTTCAAAGGTTATTTTAGTAAGGTAGTTTAGTAACAACGCGGTCCAGCCAAGGCTGGTAATTTTACAACAATGCATATCCTCATCTCGGGAGGCGTGTCATGTTTGCCAGGGGTCATGCTGTTCGGTTTGTTTTTGCTGTTATTTCTGTGGTTGCTCTTTTCGGTATTCTTCAGGCACAACCTGATTTCACTGCCAATATTCTTGTGTCCAGTTTTATGGGAGCAGACTGGGTTGATGCCGCCGATATAGACGGTGATGGCGACATTGATTTTATTGGTTGCGCCTTTGAAGATGACGATGTGTGCTGGTATGAGAATGACGGCGATATGGAATTCACCGAGCACATTATCCATAATGACTTTAACGGCGCGTGGTATGTGGAACTGGTCGACGTGGATGGCGATGGTGATCTCGACGTGCTGGGCGCTGCGGAAGATGGAGATATGGTAGCCTGGTGGGATAACAATGGGAGCGAAGTGTTCACCTATCATCTTCTGGACAGCGAAATGGATGGCGCGCAAATGATTACCGCCTTCCAGTATGACGGGGATGATGACCTGGATTTGCTGGCCTGCGCCAAGAACACAGACACGATCAAGATTTACGTCAATGACGGAGACGAGAATTTCACTCCTCTGGTAGTAACAGATGCGCATACGGGAGTGCGGTTTGCCTGGTATGGTGATGTGGATGGTGATGACGACCTGGATATCATCGGCGCCGGCGGCACAAGCCCCAATGGTATCATCTCCTGGTATGAGAATGACGGTGAAGGTGGTTTCACTGAAACGATCATTGATCAGAATAACAGCCTGGACCAGAAGACGACCAAGACAGTTGACCTGGACGGGGATGGCGACATCGACATCATCGCGGCCAACTATACGGCCGGAGAAGCCCAATGGTATGAGAATGATGGTGAAGCCAACTTCACTGAGCATTCTATTGCGACGGGAGTGACAGGAGCATACGGAATCGATGCGGCAGATTTAGACCTGGATGGTGATCTGGACGTGATTGCGGCTGCCTGGGACGGAGATTTTGCGATCTGGTGGGAAGGGGGCGAAGAGGAATGGGTTGCGCACCAGATTCCGGGAACCCTTGATGGTCTTCGTTGTGTCGAGGCTGTTGATATGGATTTGGATGGCGATCTGGATATCATGTGCGCGGCCCGACGGGGTAACCAGATTGTCTGGTTGGAAAGTGACCTGGATTCCGGCTGGCGTCCGCCAAACACCTTTAACCTGATGAGCCCCAGAATCGGATGCACGGTTACGGGCACGGATACCATCCTGGTCTGGCAGGCGACCACCGATCCGGATGATGGCGATTCTTTGACACACTACATGGTCTGGTGGGCAACGAATTCCAGTTTCTCGGAAAATGTTGACAGCGCCCAGGTAGACACGACATGTCTGACGGTTTCCAACCTGATTGACGGTTCGTTGTATTTCTGGAAAGTTCGCGCATGTGACACGAACACCAATGGTCGCTGGAGCGCCGGTGTGTGGACATTCTGGGTGGAGATGGTATTGCCGCCATACAACCTTGGCGCGGAAATTGACTCTGCCCTGGGTATCGTGGACCTGATCTGGTCACGGCATGCATCAGGCGGTAGCGGGGTTGATGAACTGTCCTATGACAATGGGAATGTTACCGGGTATTATGCCAACGGGAATGGCACCCTGGTGGGGGTGAAGATGTCGCCGACCGGGCCATGTGATGTGATTGGGTTGAAGTATTTCACCCTGCCCAGTGGCAATGATAATACCTTCAACGCGACGGTGTACAACTGGGATGATGGCGCTCCGGGAACAACGGAATTGGTTTCCCAGACAGCTACGTCCGTGAATGAAGGATGGATTGAAGTCACGCTCGACACACCCGTGGCAGTCGAGGGAGATTTTATGGCTGTCATGAGCATGCTTTCCGCTGATGTCGGTATCGGGTACAACGCCGGTGCAAATAATGACAGGGCGTATTTCGATACAGGTGGTGGCTGGACAGCTTTTGGTACAACTGTCATGATCCGCGCTATCGTGGATTACGGTGATGAAGTCCTGGCCGAAATCGGCCCGGATAACGAGTTGGATGAATTCATTGAATTTGTCGTCTATCGCAACGGCGAGGAAATCGGCACAGCTACGGATTCCACATTGACCGATACCATGCCGACAGCCGGAACGTATCTCTACACAGTATCCGCGGTTTACGACATCGATGATGAAGAAGTCATTGCAGAAGGACTTGATTCGCTTACCATCGATTGGGATGGTGGGGCGGTTGATGATTGGGACACTGGTAGCCTGCCGACTGACTTTGCCATAGAGACCATTTATCCGAACCCGTTTAACTCAACCACAAGCCTGGTTGTTGCGCTGCCTTCAGAAGGCACATTGCGCTTGTCCGTTTTCAACGTATTGGGACAACGTGTAGCAACCCTCGTGAACCAGCCGATGCATGCCGGACATCATAAGATTTCGCTGCAAGCTGCAAGCTGGACTTCAGGCATTTACTTCGTTGAAGCCACTGTCGGATCAATGAAAGCGATGGAGAAAATCGTATTGATTAAATAGTCGGAAGGAACAACAGCATGATTCGATTACTTGTGATATGGGGAAGCTTCGCTGTCCTGTTTGTAACTTCGACTGCCTTTGCAGAGAGGCTGTTTGTACTGGAAGAGATGGTTGCCGACGGTTCACTTGACGGCGCTCGTACCGTGATCCTGGAGGATATGGATCAGGATGGGGACGTGGATGGGGTTGTTGCAGCCATGTTTGCAGGCCAGGTTGTTTTCTGCGAAAATGATGGTGACGGTAATTTTACAGCATCCATCCTTGCAGATCATTGTGAAGGCGCCAACTTCGTACGCGCGGTCAACTTGAACCAGGATGAAGATGGGTTTCTGGATCTCCTGGTTTGTACTGCCGGCGGACAGGATGAATTCCTCTGGCTGGAGAATAACGGTTCCATGGAATTCGCCACGCATGTGCTGTGTGGCGAATTTGACGGTCCGTTAGCTATGACCTTTGCCGATCTGGACAATGATGGTGACCTGGATGTCATTGGAGCTGCTTCCGGTGCAGATGTGGTGGCCTGGTTTGAAAACAATGGCGATATGAATTTTACCACCCACACGATTCTCACCAACTACGACGGTGCAGCAGGGGTTGAAGCGGACGATATTGATAACGATGGGGATGTAGACCTTTATGTTATCGCCACCTATGCCGACCGTATCGATTGGCTGGAAAACGATGGCCAGGGGGAGTTCGAGAGTCATTCGATCAGCGCCAGCATCAATTCGCCACGCAAACTCAAACTGTGCAATCTTAATGGTGATGACCACATGGACGTTATCGCCGCTATGAGTGATGGCGACTATGTAGCCTGGTGGGCAAGCCATGGGAACGGCAACTTTAACCAGAACATTCTGATCCCTCCCCTGGACAATGCGTATTCAGTAGCGACAGGGGATATTGATGGCGATGGCGACGAGGACGTGATCGCCGGGGGATACGTAACGGACACCATTTTCCTGTGGGAAAACGATAATGGCGCTTTTTTGCAGGAAGTCATCACCGAGCAGTATGATGGTCCTATAGGCCTCGCCATGGCCGACCTTGATGGGGATACGGACATGGACTTTGCCTGTGCCGGGTTGGACCTGGATGGTGTGTCCTGGTGGCGTCAAAGTACCCCGCCGGGTGCATTCAACCTGATCAGACCTGCTATTGGGCAATATGCTACTCAACCGATTACCTTCCAGTGGCATGCCGCGTCAGATACGGACCTCAGAGATAGCATTGTCTATATCCTGGAGCTTTCGCAGGGGGATGAGGATAACTTTCATGCCAATGTGGTTGGCGCAGATACAACCCTTACCATATCCGGTTTTTTTGAGGGGATGACTTATTATTGGCGTATACGTGCGCGCTATGAGAGCAATGGGTTGGAACGATTATCCGACGAAACCTGGCATTTCGTGGCGAATCATCCTCCGGCGCCGTTTTCTCTGCTGGAACCGCTTGATAGTACCGTTTTTGGTTTGGATTCGACGATAACCCTATCCTGGGAAGCGTCCAACGACCCGTCGTCTGAAATTCGCTATGATGTGTACCTGACAACGGACAGATATTACATGGATGATCCTGCCGCGATAGGACTGACAGATACTCAGTGGGCATTTGTCCCGCCCAACAATGAGCTGTATTTCTGGACTGTAGTGGCACGGGATGAGCACGGTGGGGCGCAACCCGCCAGGGAGACATGGAGCTTCATTGTGGATGACCTGGGGGTTGAGTCTTCAGCGGATAACACTCCATCTGACTTCACGTTGAATCCGGCCTACCCCAACCCCTTCAACGGAGAAACACGCGCCTTGCTGAACCTGCCGGAACCGGGCGAGGTTCAATTGGCCGTGTACAACCTGTTGGGGCAATGCGTGAAACAGGCTGCCCATGTCATGCAGGACGGTCGCAACATCATCCCGCTGGACATGGGAAGCGAGCCTGCGGGGGTGTATTTCCTGCGGATCGGGTTCCAGGGACAAGCGCTGGTCCAGAAGTTATACCTGGTCAAGTAAAAAAAGTAAAGAAGGTAAAAAAGGTAAAGAAGGTCAGTTTGGTAGCCCGATTTTGCCTTGTGATGGGGTTGAGATCTCCATTGTTCTTGATTGACTAACAGGGCTTCTTCGCTCATGAGATGGTTTTGGGCAAAGTCGGGAATGTGACCAGATCTGATAGCTATGAATTGGCAAAGTAGTGAACCTCTCCTCAATCCCGACTTGCTCATCACCCGCATCACAGGACAATGATTGACTGATGTTGTCGGCAATACGAGAATGTCATACAGCACGCCCGGTAAGTCGGGCCATGCACGCCCTGCAGAACTGCTTGAAACGTACAGGGCCACCCGTCCGCAGTTCCCGACTTGCTCATCACCCGCATCACAGGACAATGATTGACTGATGTTGTCGGCAATACGAGAATGTCATACAGCACACCCGGTAAGTCGGGCCATGCAGCATTTTGTGCGACAGGAAGTGACCCCTGTGAAAGTCATTAATCGCCACGACAACTCGGGCCATGCAGGCTATCCGACCAAGTCCGCAATTCACTCCGCGAATCGTTAAATCGCAATGCAGTTCAATTTTTAATTCTTCATTTTTAATTCTTAATTCAACTCGGGCTCTTGTCCGAATCGAACCTCATCCTCCCTCTTCATGCGCTCAAGAAGTTGCATCTCCAACAGGGACATCGCCGGGTGGTCCGTAGAGAATGAGCAGGAAAAGTCTGCCCAAACAGAACAGTTTTTCGATCTATCGTGTGGTTAGATAGAGTAATTTCAAGTAGATGAGGGGGGATACTTCGCAGGTTTGTTTAAGTGGCACAATCTCAACATGTTCACAGAATAAATGGGAAATCCATATGTTTCGCGAGTCTTGATTTGTTACATTATCCGTGTTGAGAAATCGATTGTATCCTCGTGGGAATACAATTTGCTCGTTTGATGACGGTTGTTTTCAGCCCAGACATTGAAGCGGACTGAATCATGCGCCTGCTTGGACGTGTTTGCTGTTTACTCACGTTGGTGATTTTGTTTTCGACGGCTTTTGCCAAAGAGCCGGAAGGTGGCGCTCTGTCCGTGACAGTCAAAGAAGGGCAGGGAGTGCGTGAGGTCGCTGAAACCTACCTGGGCGATGTGTCCCGTTGGGAAGAGATTCTCAAGCTCAACGACCTGAAAGAGACTGATTCTGTCACGGCTGGCATGCTCCTTCAGGTTCCTGTCACTGACTTGTCCAAAGCGGTTCATGCCATAGATCAAGCTGATGTTCTCATCCGGCAGGCCATTGAACTTGGGGCGTTGATACTGGCGCCTGCGGAAGTGGACAGCGCCGCCGGTTTGCTTGACGAGGCCCGTGATCAGCGAAGCAACGAAGCCCTCACCGTAGCGCTGGAGCAGGCAACATCCGCACAGACCATCGCCGGGGCAGCGATACAGGTTTGCCAGCAGAAGAAAGATGACTCTTCGCTGGCGGCTATCCTGTACCGGATCGAACGAGTTGAATCCAAGACTGCCGAGGACATTGTCTGGAACACAGCGCAGCAGTATGGCGCACTAAAACCGGGCGATCAGCTTCGCACGTTCCACGGCGCGTTTGCGGAACTGCGTTTCCGTGACGGCACCCTGCTGCAACTGGGCCAGAACTCACAAATTACTTTTATCACACAAGCAGAAGACGAGACAGATTCCAGCAGGCAGATTATCGTACAACTGGATGAGGGAAGCATATCCGTATCGGGTGGCTCAACCTCGATTGATCATGCCGGTCCGACTATCAAAACAGAGGAAGCAACGATTTCCGCTTCGGCTGCACATTTCCTGGTCAGCCATACTCCGAAAAAGACAGCGATCTCATGTATGGAAGGAACGCTACAAGTCCAATCTGGCGATGCAAGCGTTGCATTGAATACCGGTAAAGGGGTTGTCGCGCGTGGAATTGGTGTGTTGGACCCGGTTCGTTCGCTGGCCGTACAACCTGGGTTGGATCAGCCTGCAGATGGCGCGACGGCTTATACGGAAACAGAGTCGCTGAGCTGGAAAGCAGCCGATGGGGCGGGGCAGTATCTGGTTGAAACGGCATCTGATTCCGCCTTCCGCAATGTGACCGGGGTATACAGCGGACTTCAATTGACCGAAATGACGCTGGAAGAGCTTCGTGACTGCGAATTGTACTGGCGAGTTTCCGGGGTGGATATGGATGGCCTGCGGGGAATCTCCAGCCAGCCACGCCTGCTGATTGTCCAGATCGATCACACACCGCCTTTCCTTGCATTGCACAGCCCGAAAGATGGGATCATTGTCAATGAAAGCCCGATAACTTTCACCGGAGCGACCGAACCCGGTATGCAGGTGTTCATCAAGGGACAACCTGCCGAGGTAGATTCCGAGGGGGCGTTTACCGGGGAAGTTTCCATTCTTGACGGGGCCAATGATATCCGTGTCCTGGTGATCGATCCCGCCGGTAACGAGACGGAAAAGACGGTTACGGTTACCTTTTTCGCCAACGAAACCATGTCTTTGACCATGGAAGCCGGAATTCACGCGATCGGACAGAACACGTTCCTGAGTCAGAGTCCGAGGGTTACGCTTTACGGTGAAACCAACCCGTCAGCCACGATTGAAGTGACATCACGTCAATCCGATTTCAAGGGACGATCCCTGGCCAATGACGAGGGCAGTTTCCTCCTGAATGTGACTGCCAAAGAGCCCACGGAAGTATTCGATATCCTTGTAACATCATTGTCCGGCTTGACCCTGGCCGACAGTTTTGTGGTCACTGTGGACACCTTGCCGCCAGTGATCACGCTGGACGAAGAACCTCTTCAGACACGCAACAACAAAGAGCTTACCCTGAACGGAACTGTACAGGGTGGTGTGTCGCTTCGAGTGAACGGCGAGGGTGTTTCACTGGATGAGGCGGGGCGTTTTGCAGCAACTGTGGAGCTGGATTCCGGCGCAAATGTGATCAGCCTGGAAGCGTTTGATGAAGCGCGTAACCCGGCGGTGCGTCACTTGAATATCGAGTTGGACACCGAACCGCCTGCCATGATCAGGGCGCTGGTGGACCCGCTGCATGTAACCGGCGGAGAACTGGTGAGGGTGACGGTAAAGGTGGAAGATCCCACCGGGATGCACGAAGCCGCGCCATTCATCCTGCAAATTGATGAATTTCGTTACACCGGGGCGCTGAAACTCTCGAAACAGTATAACGATTATCGTGGACGTATCCGTATTCCTGCCGGTGTGGAAGGGGATGTGCGGCTGGTGCTGGTGCGTATTGAAGATTATAACGGTAACCGGCGAGATTACAAGTACTAACAAGGATCGGGCATGCAACGCCTGTTGGCACATAACGCAATTCTTATCCTGCTTGTCGGCATTCTGCTGACAGTTGGGATGCCTGCGTTTGCCGACGAAATTGCGAACTTTGTCACCTATGGACCCCAAGCCGGTACGCAAGAGGGTGATGACGATTTTACCCAGGTATTTTACTTCTATGTACCCGCCGATGTGACGGACAGCCTGTGGTTGCGGATTTATGATCCTGATTGTGGCGGCAATGATGATTCACGCTATTACAAGCTTTACGATACCCAGACACGATTCGCTTTCTACGGAGGTGAATCGGCAGCGACCTGCCCTGGTTGCGACAGCCCCAACCCTTCAGAAAGTGTTCTGACATCCGGGAAGTTATTGTACGATCACACCTTCAAAGATGAACCTTTCATCGATAAAACCTGGCAACCGGTAGTACAGTTCAGCCCTTCGCAGGGTGAAGAGGTGGATGGCAAGCGTGCGTTCAAACTTGTTGTGCAGGGTGTGGCCGGGGATGATGCGAACATCTATAACGTGGAACTCAGCCGTAAACCCAAGCGCAGTGAACCGGTAAGCGGCGTTTCCATGATCACGTATGCACCCACCATTCGCCTGCCCTGGCGTGGTGTGTTCGCGGAAATGAAATTCCGTATTCCGGACTCCATTGAATCGGTGACCGTACACAATTTTGACCTGACCGGCGCAGATATGACGGTGGAAACGAAGTACCGTTCCTCGCTGGTGGTGGCCCCCTCGGGGCAGGATGAATGGATAGAGAGTACGGTTGAGCTGATTGAACGTGAAAAAGGTGTTTATGGAGCGTTGGCGTTCGAGGGCGGCGAAGAGATGCCCAATGACGCCACATTTTACGTGACCACCAACCAGGGCAAGACGCTTCCCATCGAGTTGCCGATTCGGCTCAGGGTACGCAATCATCGTCCTGAGATTGCCTACAAAATCGAGCCGATGGCGGATTGCCGTTCAATGATGCTGGATGCTTCCCGCACAGTGGATAAAGACCGTGACCCGATGCAATTCACCTGGTTTTTCGGCGACAGCGCAACGGCAACCGGGATGCGCACAACCTTCGATTTCGGCGGACCAGGCGATTATTATGTTGAGTTGCTTGTCAGCGATGAATCGGGTCATGTGGGCAACAGCTCTCGTGACGAGATTCTTGTCCATGTGAATTATCCCCCGGTAGCCGATGCAGGCATTGACCTGCTTACCCCGCCACGACAGCCACTTGGTTTTAACGCTTCCGCTTCGTCAGACGCAGACAGGGACAGCCTGATTTATACCTGGAGTTTCGGGGATGGGGAGTATGGCGAGGGCGAAAAAACCGTCCATTCCTACGAAAATCCCGGCAAATATACCGTGGTGCTCAAGGTGGAAGATACCTCCGGGCATCCCTGCAATAATGATTCAGATACGTTGACAGTCACAGTAAACGCTGCACCGATCCTGAATATCGGAGCAGATCGCACCGCATCGCCCGGTGATACGCTGATCTTCACCCCGGAATTGTCGCAGGATCTTGATGGTGTGATTTCCGTACATCGCTGGGATATGGGTGACGGCACAGTGCTGGAAGGACAGCAAGTCCAGTATGTCTATGACAAATCGGGCAAGTATTTTGTGATCTGTACCGTGGAAGATGACGCCGCCACGGGCAACAGCGTTGCGCGCGATACCATGGAAGTGCACGTCAATAATCAACCGGTCGCGGTAGCAGGAAGCAATAAGGTCGGCAGCGCACGGGAAGAGCTGGAGTTTGACGGGACGGCATCATTTGACCGTGATGGCCGTATCGTCTCCTACCAGTGGGATTTCGGTGATGGGTATGTGAAAATCGGGCCACGCCTGACCCATGTGTATGCCAAACCGGGTGAATACCGCGTCGCATTGTCGGTCATGGATGATTCAAAAACGTCAACCGATACAGCCATAGACAGCATTGTCGTTCGCATTAATGAACCCCCGGTGGCGGTTCCGGGCAATGACACCCTGGTGACATCCAGCCAGTTGAACTTTGATGGAAGCAGATCCTACGATCCTGATGGCGAGATTGTTGCGTATCTCTGGGATTTCGGTGATGGACGGACTTCTGAAGAAGCATCGCCGATACACACCTACCGCAACCCGGGTGTATTCACCATTACGCTGACAGTTACGGATAATTCTGGCACGTCCACGAATAAGACCAGCGCCCAGATGAATGTGGAGGTGAACCATCAGCCCCTTGCCGATGCCGGGGCCAACCAGGTAGTCGCGCCGGGACAGCAAGTCCATTTTGATGGCACAGCCTCTATTGATCCGGATGGTGAAATCATCTGCTGGGAGTGGGATTATGGTGATGGCACGACATCCCTGACCGATGCCGCGCCACCTGAAACTGAAGAGAAAATTCCCGATTCGTCCGAAGTGGTTGTGCCGGATACCGTCGCGGGCATTACTGATACAACAGTCAGTGTTTCCGACAGTGTGGCTGCAGAACCCGAACCGATGGCTGAACCCAACCTGGCAACCGTTTCATCGACTTCCAAAATCAAAGGCACACCCACACCGGTACATGTTTATGACAAGCCGGGCAGTTATACGGTGATGCTGACAGTGCGGGACAACACCTGCCACGAGGAAGCGTGGGGAATTGACGAGACCTATGTTGTAGTCAACGAAGCCCCGATAGCCAATGCCGGTGGCGACCGCAGCAGTTCACCCGATGTGGAGATGACGTTTAACGCGCGTCGTTCCTATGATCCCGATGGCGAACTGGTTGCATTCTACTGGGATTTCAGCGATGGAGAAGGTTCGGCACAGGGCGCGAAGATCAAGCGTTCCTTCGAACGGGGCGGTTTGTATACCGCAACCCTTACCGTGGTGGATAATGCCGGCGTTGCGAACAGTACTGCGCAGGACCGTATTGAGATTCTGATTAATTCTTCGCCGATCTCCAAGCCGGGGCCGGATATCGAAACCTGCCAGATGACACTCACCTTCGACGGTAGCGCGTCAATGGACCCTGATGGCCAGAACCTGCTGTATACCTGGGATTTTGGGGATGACAGCCCAAGTGAACGTGGGGTGAAGGTCACCCATACCTTCAAAAGGGGTGGTAAATACCCGGTAACTTTGACCGTTGACGACGGCGCAAAGCTGGAAAACTCTGTCGCTGTTTCTTCATTGATTGCAACGATCAATCAACCGCCAGTCGCCAATGCTGGAGGTTCGATCAACTCCTGTGCCGGGGAAATGATATTCTTTGACGGCAGCTATTCCATAGACCCTGAAGGCGGGCCGCTCAAGTATTTCTGGGATTTCGGAGACGGCACCCAGGCGCGTGGCGTGAACCCGGCAAAACGCTACGAACGTGGCGGAACCTACCAGGTGGTTTTGACTGTTGAAGATGCGTCAGGGCTGGAGTGTAACCGTGCATCAGATCAGATTACGGTTGACGTGGGTGAATCCCCGGTAGCGGATGCCGGGCCGGATATTGTGGCCTGCGCGAATACGGAAATCCGATTCGACGGCACCCGTTCCTACGATTCCGATGGCCTGGTCAACGAGTATCACTGGGATTTCGGGGACGGTTCCACCATGCTGGGGCCGACACCTACGCATACCTACAAATCCGCCGGGGAGTATCGTGTCCTGCTGAATGTTACCGGCGACCGTATGGGTGAATGCGACAATACGTCAACCGATGAAGTTTCAGTGACCATATACGAAGCCCCGGCGGCCATTATTGAAGTGCCGGAACTGTTAGCCAATAAAGAACCGGTGACGTTTAACGGCGGTCAGTCCACCAGTGGCGGCGCCGAGATTATCTCCTATGAATGGAACCTGGGTGATGGTACTCGTGGGGAAGGCGACATTGTATCGCATACCTACGAAAAGTGGGGTGTGTATTACGCTTCACTGACCGTGACCACCAGCTCGAAAGCGAGCTGCAACCGTAGTGTGGCGCAGCAGGTGGTTACGGTTAATGCTCGGCCCGATGCACAGGCAGGTGAGGATCATTTTGTCGGCATCGGTGAGGAAATCATCTTTGACGCCACCGCTTCGAAAGATACCGACGGCACCATCACCCGCTACGAATGGGATTTCGGCGATGGCGCCAGGGCGAACAATATTCGTTTACGGAAAAGCTACGCGCAGAGCGGCGAGTATATTGTGTTGCTGCATGTGACCGACAATACCGATGTGTCCAATAATTGGGATATGGATACAGTTGTTGTGACGGTCAACCCCACACCAGAACCGACCATTGTCGGTCCACGAGTCGCCTGCGCCGGGGAAGAGCTGAGCTTTCACGACGCGACCGGCGCGGAAGACCTGGTAGCGTGGAAATGGGACATGGGGGACGGCACCAAAGCCGAGGGACGTGCAGTTTCCCACAGTTTCAAACGTCCGGGAATGTACCTTGTCAGCCTGATCGTGGATGATGGCAAGCAGGTTGGCAACAGCAAGGTGCAGACGGTAAAAGTGGTGCTGGTGAATACGCCGCCGATCCCTTATGCCGGTAAAGACTTCGCCATCAGCCCGAAAGAAAAGGCGACTTTTGACGGCAGCATTTCCCATGATCCCGACGGACTGTTCACCAGCTACCAATGGAACTTCGGGGACGGCACCGGCGCGGAAGGTATGGTTGTCACCCACGAATATGAAAAGACCGGCCTGTACACGGCTGTATTGACGGTGACTGACAATTCCGGGACCATCTGTGCAACCGTATCCGATACGGTAATGGTCGAAGTGAACACCTCACCGGTTGTTGAAGTTGGCTCGCTGGACCGTATCGCCCGGGCCGGAGGCGCGGATGAAGAAATCCTGTTCGACGCCAGGGACACGTACGACCCTGATGGCAACCCGCTGACCTATGCCTGGGACTTCGGTGACGGCACCACAGGGACAGGTTCACGTGTGCGTCATGCTTTCGCCAAAACAGGTGTCTATCGGGTAAAACTGACCGTGGATGACGGCACCGGGCTGGATTCCGGAACAGTGATTACTGAGATCATCGTGAAAGTGAAAGAACGGTAGCGGACCTGCCTCCCTCTGACAGACGACCTCGCTGCCCCGCTTCCTTTTCTACACAGCTCACTACAGGTCGGGAATCTTGCAGTCTAATGGGTCGGAAATTTGCAGTGGAGCAGGTCGGAATCTTGCAATATGACTGTGTAAGTGAATAAGAAATAAGAGAATATATTAAATGTATTTATGGCCTCATGAGCGTCAGAATGCCATTTATGAAAGAGTATGGTAAATCATAATGCAACCACGGTTTTACCGTGCGAACTACAACCAGGGGTCTTTCAGGCCGTTGTTCCAGAGGGCCAGGGTCATGGCTTGTGAGACGGTACGGGCGTAGTGCAGACGATCCGCCTTCCAGGAACCTTCCTCAAAATCATCAACGATGTTCACGTTGAACAACTCGTCGTTCAGCTCGAGGCGTGGCAGCATTTTCCACAGGAATTCACGGTCCCATTTTTCGTAGGGCAGGCCGGGTTTGTGTGAAGAAACCGACCATTTTTTAAAGACATGCTGCATGCGGACTTTTTGACGTCCCATCGGGCTCAGCAGGTCTGCAGGCGCGAAACCATATTTCGTTGTTTCACCCAACAACGCAGAATTGTATTTCTCGATCAACTTGGAATAAAACTGGAACGCCTTCATGGTATTGCCCACCGAAGGCCCTGAGGTGGTACTGGTAATCGGGGTAAAGGGGCATTGCAGCGCCACACGGACAAACTCATCATCCCAGAACGGGGTCAAGTGGATGCCAAACGTGCGTTCGGACATGATCTGGGAGCCATACCACTTGCGGATAGAATCTTTCAGGATGAAATAGTAAAAGCGAACGTGCGGTTCAAACACATTGCTCAACGCGCCCAGCAGATCCCAATAGGAAGACAACGCTTCATCAAAATAGCTGTTGAAAATCTCTTCACGAATCCACGGACACTCCGCTACAATTTCCGAGAACAGGCTGTTCATGGTATCCACGGGACTGTGTGCAGTAAGAATCTTGAATCCCAGTTCAGTTACCATGGTCCCGATTTTACGGAATGGCTGTAACAGATCGCCGCCAATAGACCCGGTGATGACAAAGTTGGACAGATCACGGGTCTTGTACATCATGTAGGGATTGAAAGAGCGCTCAAACGAGTAGAAACCATCAACCAGTTTAATAACATGCAGGCCGAAGTCCGGGAAATAATTGACGAATTCATCGTCCAGGGGTACTTCGGTCAACGGCAGTGATACGGAAGAGGCGATCTTGGCTACTTGTGTCTGGTCAAGAATATCCGCGCCGCCAAGGGTGATGCCATTCAAGGACGTTTTCCCCTGGGACATCATGGAAAGAATCAACCGTGAATCGAAGCCAAGGAAAAGAGGGATTCTCATTTTCTGTATATCTTTGGACATCGAAGCAACGCAGTTGGACAGGGCCAGCGCCCCCGCTTCGATGGACTGGTCAAGGTTCAGAGATTTAATATTGTGGAAATTGTCGGACATGTTAATCCAGAATTTCCGGAAGAAATTTGTATAGGAAAGCTGAACATGCTCGCCGGGTAACAGGGAACTGTATCCCTTCCACAAGGTCTTTTCACCGAGGGAATGCCCAAAGATAGCTGTTTCAATCAGGGTTGCAGGATCAGGTTTCGGGGCAGTATCGGCCAGTCGTGCCGCTTCATACAGGGAGGTAGTTACTTGTACGGTATAGCCTGCTGCATGATAATACACAAATCTCAGTAGCTGCATCCCACCCAGCAATTGAATCTGAAGTGTATTTTTTTCCAGGATAATCAGGGCGTAATCACCGGCGATTCTTTGTGTACAAGCTGCACCGTGATCAATCCACAAGGCCAGGAGTTGAGAAGCCTGCAAGCGTCCGGATGGCGTTGGCCCCATCCTGTCAGGTTGCCAGTGGGCAGAGGCATAAGGATGGCCATATACAATCATGAACCAATTGCTGTCCTCCGCAAGAGTATGCAAGGCATCAGGAAGAATAACACCATGAAAACGCCAGCCCTTTCCCTGGTAACGGTACGTCTTCAGAGTTGTGGCAAGGGACCAGGGCTGCTCAGTGAAAGGTTCATGCTTCCACTCAATATCTGGCACAGCAGCATTTGTTTCCAGGATGAAGTCAGTCATCGGACAATGTTTGCAAATGATCCTGATGTTTCTTTGACACTCAAGTGGTAAGCAATATACAGAAACTTTCTGTCAAAAGCTCCACGTTAAAAATGAAAGGTATGTTCCTGTTTGTGAGACAGAGAATGGCAGTGTCGAAGTGCTCAAAATGATACTTTCCCCAAAGTTGATTATTTATCAATAACTTAGGGTATAAAGTGGCAACAGGGAAGAATAAAAACAAGGTTGGGGAAAAAACCAGACACAGGAATTACTTTCTGTTAATATTGTATTAAACCACTTGATTTGCTGGATTCACGTTAGTAAAGTATTAATGGTTGGTGCTTGCTGACAAGACAGACATACCCAAAAACTATTGAGCAAAGCTTATACCAGTTTTGCCGGCGACTGGAGGAAGCGACTGCTAGGACAAGTGCGCCTGTTTTTTAAGAGTTTGACGAGACGCGCCCTGATTTGCTGCTTCACTCTGTTTTCAGGGGTGTATTATTTTAATGCACCTCCTGCACACTTGCTTTATTTCGCTACACGCCTCCCCCTTTTCCCTGCATTACAGGTGATCACCGTTTAGTCCAGGTGATTTAAGCCAGTTTTTTTCTTTACAGGGTCATTTCATGTTACGGAAAGGTGGCCTCATGAGAAGTTTGCGCTACTCGTTTTCTGTTCTCCTTGTACTTCTATGCCTGAGCGGAGTCGTCCTGGCGGCCGGTACAGGGAAAATCGTTGGAAAGGTAGTTGATGCCGATACGGGAGAACCACTGGCCATGGTCAATGTGGTGATTCTCGGCACGACTATGGGAGCTACATCGGACCTGGATGGGTTGTTCTTTATTCTGAATATTCCACCGGGAATCTACGAAGTAAAAGCTTCCGAAGTGACACATGGGGCGGTCACATACAGCAATGTTGATGTGGCTACGGACCGAACCACACGCGTGGATTTCGAACTAAAAGCAACCGTGATTGAAGCGGAAGAAGTGGTTTACGTTTCAAAACGTCCCATGATCCGCAAAGATGCTACGGACAGCCGTACCACACGTACCTCGGAAGACCTGGCGATGTTGCCGGTCGAGAACATCAAAGAAGTGGTCAAGCTGACCGTTGGCGCTGTCGGGGCCAATTTCCGCGGTGGTCGTGCAACAGAGGTCAACTACATCATTGACGGCGCTTCGTTTATCGATCCGATGACAGGAACCTATGAAGGGTTTGTTCCTGCTGTCGCGTTCGAAGAAGTCAGTGTGATCACCGGTGGTCAGTCTGTAGAATACGGCAATGCGCTTTCCGGTGTTGTCCACCAGGTAACCAAAGAAGGCAGCGATCGTATTAACGGCAACATGTCGCTTCGTACCAATGACATGGGCGGTGGCCAGACCTTCATCGGCGAACGTGACAGGCTACAGGACTGGCAGGGATCTCTCAGTGGCCCGATTCCTTTCTTCAAGGATGCCGGCAAGCTGTATTTCCTGATGTCCGGTCAGTACTTCGACACACGTGGACGTTTCGACAATGACGACTCCACGCTTACGAGTGGTTTCGCCAAGCTGACCTACAAGATCACACCAAAACTGAAGCTGACCTTCAGTGGTACAGTGTCGAACGCCCAGTACAGTTATTACAACCACATGTGGAGCAAAACCACCAACGAAGATGCCCTCCTGGAATACCAGCCATCCTATCTGGCTGACGGTACTACCCTTGACCCCGGCTATGTTTACCTGGATGCAAACGGCGATCCATGGTATGGCAACGGCGAGGTGGACACGGAAGACCTGAACCACAACGGGATCATTGACGGCAATGAAGTTGATCTCGACGGTGATGGGGTGGTGGATACAGAAGACTTGAACTCCAATTACAACCTGGATGCTTTCCGTATGCTGGACCATGTTCCGTTCTTCACTCATCATACGGAGCAATTAGCGGTAAAGTGGAATCACACGTTGAACCAGAAAACTTTCTACGAACTGGGTTATTCTCGTTATAAAACCGAAATGCACTATAACACCAACGAATATATAAATGAGGATGCGAATGGTAACGGCGAGCTGGATCTTGAACCTCGTTATACCGACATCAACGATATCCCCGCAGATTCACTCGGCATGTTCAGCAACTACCTCGCTGCCGAAGAAGTGGATGACAAGGTTTCTTTCTACTACTTCGACTTCAACCAGAATGGTGTGTATGAATATGAAGATCTGAACGGTAACCAGATCTGGGACTGGGATGTATATGGCCCCAGGCATGATCTCTTTACCGATGACAATGACAACGGTTACATCGATGCTTCAGAGAAGGGCGCTGTGAGCACATGGATGGCCTGGGAAGACGTGCCGTTTGGCAATTCCAAGGACAACGATGATTTTTACACCTATGGCAGCGGTTTGACCTACAACCGTGCCCGCTGGAACAACGACTACAAGATCATCAATACCTTCAACGGTTCCATTACCAGCCAGATGCACAAGTACCATCAGATGAAGGCCGGTTTTGAATTGAAATTCATGGAACTGTTTGACCATGATGTCGATATGGCATCCGGCGGGAATGTGTATGGTCAGAACTTCTCGGCGAAGCCACGGTTATATGGTTTCTGGGCTGAAGACAAGATGGAATTTGAAGGCATGGTTATTAATGCCGGTGTCCGTCTGGATGTCTTCGACATCAACTGGAGCGATTATCCGGCCGACATTACCGACCCGGTAGTAGATGCCAGCATCGGCGGTGAGGTGAAAGATCCGACCAGTATTGATCCCAAGTATTACTGGGGACCACGTTTGGGTGTGGCTTTCCCGATTACCGAGTTTGACCTGCTGTCGTTCAACTACAGCAAGAACTTCCAGATTCCGATTCTTAACTTCGCGTTTACGAATGTGAACTGGGACTTTTCCGGCGCCTTCCCGATTGTCGGGAATCCGAACCTTGAACCGGAACGCACAACAGCTTACGAGCTGACCCTGCGTCACCAGTTCAATCCCAACACGGCTATCGTAGCGACCGGTTTTTACAAGGATATCACCGGCTTGACCGATACACGCCAGGTGTTCTACAACGAACGCAACTGGTATGGCCTGTACATCAACCTTGACTACGGCAATGTGCGTGGTTTCGAGTTGAGCCTGGAAAAACGGTTCAGCAGCTTCTATTCTACGAACATCAGCTACAGCTATTCGATTGCCAAGGGTAAGGCTTCAAGCGCACGTCAGAATTACGAAAACGCCTGGGCCGGCAATGTTATCCGTACCACGGAAAGCTATCTCGACTGGGATCAGCGCCATACCGTGTACGGAAACATCATGTTCATGATTCCCAAGAATACCCGCATTTCTGGGTATTCTTATCTTGACAAACCACTTGAGCAAGTCAGCTTATCCCTGATTGGACGTTATGGCAGCGGGTTACCCTACTCCAGTCCTGCCAAGGATAAGGATCCACCCATCAACGACCAACGGCTTCCCTACACGCTGTCGTTTGACGCTCGTATCCAGAAACGTCACAACTTCTCTCAGTATTTCGGGATGTACGTGTACCTGCAGGTCTACAACCTGTTTGACCGGAAGAACATAGATGAACGGTACTTCCAGACGAACGCGGATACTGCGTGGTACACTCAGAACGATGCCGACAACGATGGCACCCCGGATTACGATGTGGACGGTAAGTACAACGACCCGCAGTATTACCAGCGTGGTCGCATGTTCCAAATGGGTATAGGGTTTGACTTCTAAACTTGTGGGGGAGGAACTTATTGTGAATTCTTTGCGTTTACGCACGCTTGTCGCCGTGACCGTTGCGCTCCTTCTCCTGAGCGCCCCCCTGATCGCGGCGGTCCTGCCCGGATCGGGTGGACCCAAGGGACCGGTGAGGGAGACATCTGCACGTCCCAATCCTACGTACAAGGTCCATGACGTAGGCAACCTGTGGACAGCGATCTCCAATTTCGGGAACTACGGTGAACCGAACGAGAACCTGCCTTCCGGTGAATGGCCGGGTGGGTCATCGATCAACTATATCTGGGAAGGTCGTTTCTGGATTGCGGCGCTGGTGGGCGGTGAGCCCCTTTGCAGCCATGCAGACTACGGCAACTACGAGCTGGACCCGACCGAAGGATCGTATTACTACTTCGGCGCCGGTCCGAAGTCCATTCTTGATGGCTGGGTTCGTTATGATGACATGACGGACTATTCCGGTCATACGCCGATTGGCTTCGAGATGAGCCAGCGTGCGCTGACCTGGTCTATCCCGGAATACGACGACTTCTTCGTCATTCTGATGGAAGTGAAAAATGTCAGTGGTGGCACGATCAACGGCGCTTTTGTCACGTGGGTTTTTGACAATGACTGCGGCGCCGGCGAGGGCGGCGACCCGGATCAGCCGAACATTGACGACCTGGTGGATTACGATGGCTGGGCGCGTTCCGCGACCGGTGCAGAAGAAAACATGTTCACCCAGGACTGGGTAGACCCGCTTGATCTCGACAACGATGGCGATACCGGCTACGATGTCTGGGGCTGGGAACGGGCCAATCCTTTCAATCCATACGTAAACGGGTATGAAGACGCAGACATGCCCGAGTCCTTTGACCCGGAACCGGATGGTGTCTGGGATGAATACCAGATTTATGAAGTGGAAGACGGTCCCGCCATTTACGGTCAGCCGGGAACCGATTTTGACGGCCAGGTTCTGATAAAGGCTTCGACCGGAGATACACTCAAGGGATACCTGATCAGCCGTAATACCAGCTACATGTATGACGGTGACTATCCGCAGAGTGGTGAAAACGATACCGGTGAAAGAACATATGCCACGCCGGTTGACGGTTTCATCGGAACCCGGATGATTTACATCCCGCAGGATCCTTTCTATCTCACTGAAGACGACACCATGCCCCGTCCCTATTCCCACCAGTGGTGGAACTGGGAATCAGACCCGGGCAGTGATCGTGAAAAGTACGAATACATGACAGGAACCCATTCGCTGTCGAACGGGATCAAGTTCATGCCTCACCCCTTCCGCTACGGAGCGGGCGCGCCAGTATTCGACTACCGCTATATGCTTTCCTGCGGTCCCTTCTCCAGTTGGGCGGATGGCGAAACGAAAAAGTTCGTCATGGTGACCGGTATTGGCAAGGGAATTGGGGGGATGCGTGAAATCCTGGATAACGCGGTCATCGCGTATTACCAGGGCCCTGATTCACTGATTGGCGATCCGGTTATATCCCCGGTGGAAGCGCAAGCCGGATTTACCGGGGCAAGCAATGAGGCCATTGCCTCCGACAAACATTTCCTGCTGCCGATTCCACCGCCTATTCCTGATTTGCATTATTCAGGCGCCGATCGTGCCGTGGATATGGTCTGGGACAAGTCGGCGGAGAACGAGATCGATAATTTCCTGGGCGCGGTGGACTTTGAAGGCTATAAGGTATACCGGTCTTTGTACAACGCGCAGAACATGCAGATTATCGCCGCCTTCGACAATCGCGATGAACCCGTTCTTTTAAAGGATACGGACGGAAACATGGTGAATCCGATCCGGGTGAACGGTGAACTTATCACGTATTTCGAAGATGGTTACCAGGAAGCGATCGCGGCTGGTGGCTACGATACCGTCCTGGTTGATTTACCGGATGTCCGCAATACCTACACGGATCGTGGTGGCGATTTCATGGGTGTTGATGAATCCGGCAACCCGATCACATTCTTCCATGACATTCCGGAACCGGTTAACGGGTTGAAGTACTACTACACGGTAGTCGCCTACGACCCGGACAAAATCGCTACTTTCGGGCTGTCTTCCATTGAGTCTGCCAAATCAAACTACCGCAAGACGCTTGCCGGCGCACCGGACCCGGTTATTCCGCGTCCGGATGCAATCGTCAAAACTGATGACGGAACCGGTACGATGGATGACGGCTATGACGGCACTCCCCGCAAAGCAAGTGATGTCAGGGTCGTGCCGAACCCGTACGAAGGTACAGCCCTGTTCGAATCCCGTTACGAAGACCGTTTGGCGTTCTTCTTCCTGCCACCGTTGTGCAAGATCAGCATTTTCACGTTGACTGGCGACCTGGTCAAGGAAATTGAGCATGAGGATGCTACTTCCGGGGCGGAGTACTGGGATATGATCAGCCGGAACAACCAGAAAGTTGTATCCGGTCTGTACATCTACGTCGTGGAAACGCCCGATGGAGACAAGCACATCGGCAAATTCCTCATTAAGCGATAACCGCCGGAAAAGGAGAGAACACCATGCGTACACTTTTGAAGCATGCCGTCGCCATCGGGTTGGCGATCCTGTTCGCATCCGGCGGCGTGGCATTGGCAGAAAGCGGAGACATTGCCAAAGTCGGAACTGCCGGAACCCTGTTTCTGAACATCCCGATCGGTGCAAGGGGTGTCGGCATCGGGAATGCGTTCAGTGCGATCAGTAATGATGAAACAAGCATGTTCTGGAACCCTGCCGGGTTGGTATATGCTACGAACAGCAGGGTGATGGTGGAACATATTCAGTGGCTGGCAGACATCAACTACAGTATTGTCGCCGGAAGCCACAGTTTTAACGATAGCTGGGCCTTGGGCGCTTTCGCAGCGTCCCTGAATTCAGGCGAGATAGAACGCACAACCGTTATGCAGCCGGAAGGTACAGGCCAGTATTTCGAAGTGACCGACTTTCTTGCCGGTGTTTCAGCAGCTACCAGGTTGACAGACAAATTCAGTTTCGGCGCTAATCTCAAGGTAGTCAGTGAAGACCTGGACGGTAGCGTGGCTACCAACTGGGTTGTCGATGTTGGCACGATGTACGATACGAAGTGGAAGACGGTCATGTTGAGCATGAACATCCGCAACTTTGGACCGGAAGTTCAGCTTGGCGGCGGTTACTACGACTATGATAACGGCCAGCGTTCAGCATCACAGACTGATTACCTGCCCTACCAGTATCCCATGACCTTCAAAATGGGATTGTCAGCCATACCCTACAACCAGGGGCCGCATGTATTGCAGATCGCTGCGGACCTGGAACATCCCAACGACAACCTTGAACGCATCAATCTTGGGGCTGAATACGGCTTCAACAAGATGTTCTACCTGCGCGGTGGATACACGTTCAACCATGACACGCTCGGGTTGTCGGCCGGTGTGGGCGCCGAGTGGAAGGGCTTCGGTATCGATTATGCCGTAAGCGATTACTACATACTGGATTACGTCCACCGATTCAGCGTCCACTTCCGTTTCTAACGGATCGACGCGGTGAACGTCACTAACGTGAGACGCTGAACAAGGAGGCAACGATATGTCGTTGACATGGAAAAACCGGGCGTTGGTCCTTGCGGTCCTTTTCGCGATGGCTGCATGCGGGCACGCAGCAGCGCCCGTGGCTCAGAGCGCGTCCTACAACGAGGGCACCAATATTCTGAGCATCACGTTCGACCAGGAAGTTATGACACGCCCAGGCGATGTGATCTTTGAAGGCATTCTGATAGACGACGATGACGGTGGGCGAAGCGAAGATTACGCGATCCGTGGCGGTGAAGTCATGAACACCACCGATCAGAGCACAACGGTGCTGATCAAGCTGATTTTTGGTGGCGTGATTGATAACTGGACATTCACAGATGCTGATGGCACCGAGCATCCGTTCGATTGCTGGGGTAATGATTATACCGATACCAAGACAATCGAATCCATGTTAAGCCATGATGCGATGCGAGTATACCTGCCACGTTATTCGGTCATTAATCCGGATAACGAGTTCGCAGAGCCCGGTTGGGTTGATCTTGATTACGATGCAGACAACGATCCGACAGAACTGGTTGATGTGCAGTACAATGCGCTTACGAACACCATCCGTTTTGAATTTGATCGTACTGTCCAGTTTGACCAGATCGCTGAAGATGTCGCGGAAGCACATCCGCTGAATCCCAGTTGGCCCGGTCCGGGGAATGGTGTCCTGGATAATACCTTCGCGCAGAAAGAAGACAGAAACGGTAATGGTGTGCTGGACATGGAGCAGAATGTCCAGATGACACAGATTCTGTTTAAAGATGCTGAAGGGAACGAGTATTCACTGAGTTCGGCTGATGACATTACCAAGATGGATTCAACCGTACTGGAACTCAATCTTCCCATTCCGTTCCGCTACCAGATTGAACTTCTGGATCTGTCAACGCTGACAGTAACCTGCCCGACGTACACATTTGTCGATACAGACTACAACTCAGTGTTGCCGGTGACGGATCTTGCGGTTGAGGTGGTTCCGGATGATGAACCTCTTTCAGCCGATTCTGCGTCCTATGACTTGGGCAGCAATAAGCTGACCATCTGGTTCAACCAGGAACTGGATACGGAAATTGCCTACAACATCGTTATTCCGAAAATCTGGATCGAGGAATACTCGACGGACGGCACTACTACGGTTGTGGCAGACTCGTTCTACCTCAACGGTGGTTCTCCCACCCTGGTGGATGGCAACCTGGGCGCCCAGATAGAATTGCTGGTTCCCGATGCCCATGCCCTGGAAGACATGATTGACAACCTTGTGTCTAACCCTAGCCATTTCCTGCGGGTTAAGGTCAACAAGAACGCGATTGTCAGTGATTACGGTAATGGGAACGTACTCACCATCAGCGATTTGATGACTGAGCCGGAATCAAGCAGCAATAAAGCCCCGGAAGCATCTGCGGCAAGTTATAATGCTTATTCCAACCAGCTTCTTATCGTATTTGATGTTCGCTTGCAGATCGAAGTAGAGCTTACCGGCATCAGTTTTGTCATGGGTGATGATATTATTACCCTGACAGGTGGAGAAGCGACACGTGTTGGTGGGAACCGTGAATTGCAGGTTACGTTGAATCAGCATGACCGGAACCTGATCGAAAGCCACGATGACCGCGCATCAGCAACACTTCATGTTGATCCTTACAGTATCCTTCAACAGACCCGTTTGAACGGAAACCGTGAGATCAGCGGTCTACCGATTACTTACACAGCAGATCCAACACCTCCAATCCCGCTTTATGTCTGGTATGATTTTTACGACAGCAAGCTCGTGCTTGAGGCGACTACTTCCCTCCAGGAAGAGCTGGTCGATTTCGCCAAGTTGACCCTGGCCGGGATCACGTTGTCAACCCCGGATAGCGCGATAACCGGTGATGATGACAGGTTGTGGGTTTACGTATCCAGCGCGGATCGTGAAGCGCTGAACAACCTGGATGACGACCTGAAGTTCCCGTTTGAAGCTGAAATGGAAGCCGGTTTCCTGATGAACTGGGATGGAGTCAGTTCACTGGCTTATTCCGATGTTCTGGATAACGATACGCTGACGGCTGATACGGTATCCGCTCAGATCCTGCTGGGATACGGGCGCAATTTCTGGGTAAAGGCCTGGGAAACTTTCCCGACCGATACCAGGAAGATTCAAGCGTCAATTCGTGCCATTTCAGATCATGCCTACTGGTATGCTGACAATTTCATGTGGCGCGCCATTCCTTACTTCAACAACGTGGAACGGTTCGATTCGCAGGATAATACGGCATGGCTTTATAACCAGTCCGGCATGGACACTGCGCCGTTGAAAGTCGCTGAAGTTGAAGCCTGTGTGAGTTATTTTGAAGATGCAATCCCCAAAGACAGCACAATGGGCGCCTACCAGAAGCTGATCAACATCATGGCAGGCGGAAACGAAAGTGTGTTGTCCGAAAAGGTCAGCTTCCTGTTGACAGACGTATACGACGACTTCGGCATGGATGGACGGAACGACTCGAAAGCCCAGTTCTGGAAACATGGGTATTTCCGTCCGGATGATTTGCCCGGGAGTGACGACGATTATAGCAACGAAGCTGAACTGGTTGTCCTTGACTGCTATCCGCAGAGTTATATCCATGGCGAAATGGCTTATAAGTGGTATGACAACGACAGCGAATGGCAGTTGGCGGACACCACGATGGCCAATCGGGGTTTACGTGCTATAGCCAACCTGTTCACCAACTACCTGATTTACAAGGTGGATCAGTTTGAAGAGCAGTGGATTCAGGTCGGGCTTGCTTATGTCTCAGAGTTCATTGTGGACAGCCCGCCCAATTTCTATGGCCAGGGCGAAGCCAAGCGTCTCGCGGGCAACAATGTTCTGACCTTTATCGGTTCGGACCAGAACAGCCGTGCGGACGCCATGTTCTGCTATAGCTTCATGCTCTACCTGTGGGAAAAGTATGGCGGCGATGACATGATCAGCGCTATTGCCACCTCCCGCAGAATTGGCATGGAGGGTATCGGCACTGTGATTGCAGATCATCAAAGCAGCTTGCCGTCATACCTGCAGGGCAAGGAAATGATTGACATCTTCCTTGACTATGCGACTGCAAACCTGCTGGATACCACGTATGGTGATGATAATCGCATTTACGCTTTGACCAACGTCAATGCCGGCGGCGGTGTGCTTGGTACACAATTCAAATGGAAGCCAAGTAGCGCCAAGGATCGTCCCCCATACAGCGCTGACTGCCCGGACTGGGGCTTCAGCTACTATTTCAGCGCCTACGGTGAATACGATCCGAATATCCTGGTTGATGGCGCTACTGACAACCTTACCGTCTTTGCCGGTGAGGACGCAGGAACGATCAGGTTCCGCAAAGTGAACCTGTATGCCTCAGCATTGGACGCCTCGCTTGGTGACATGTACCAGGTGCAGGACTTCAGCGGCGACAACTGGGATGATGAAAAGAAGTGCGGCGCTGTGCCGATGAGTCCGGGTGATGGTTGGATCTTCGGGCCTGATTATGCCGACAGCACCAACTTCCCCACATGGGTTCTTATCGCGGCTGGCGGCGGCGATTTCATGGTGACGAACGAAACGGGGAACACTGCATATGCCCGGTTGTTTGTTGCGCAGAATCCCGTTGCAGACCTGAAACTTGATTTCTACGTCGTATCCGGTCGTCGTATCTATGACGCCAACGGTGTGGAAGTGCCGTTCGTCTATGCCACCAGTGAAGAGGATGGTGGCGACACGCTGGCCATCTTCAGTGAAGCCGAGAATTTTACATCCGTCAGCTACCTGACCTCTACGGATTCTGTGAAGTTCGTGGTTTACAAAACCAGTGGCTGGATGTCAGAACAGAGTACAATGTACTGGCATGTGGATGGCTACCTGTCCAATGGAGAAGCAATTTCCACCCCGGTTGTTGAAGTTGGCATGAACCTGCTCCCGTCCGGAGCGCCGGGACGGCTCGAACTGGGCGATCATCTTCAGCTCGGAACAACGGCTGCCGCATTTGACCATAATGTCTGGGCAAGTGTGATCACGCTTGATGATGAAGTCCCGGAGCCACTGGTTGCCAAGATCGGCACACTTCCCCTTGACGAACAGCGGACAACAGTCAGCAAAACCTTCCGTATTGATGCGGATGATGCAGAACTTCATGATCCGGCCTGGTTGACCATTCAATACGATGTTGAAACGGCAGGAACCCAGCCTGTCGGCGTATACATGCTCTACCATGACGAGTGGGTATATGTCGGTGGCGCTATCGACAGGGATCATGGTACGATCTCGGTCCCGGTCAGCAAACTGGGAACCTTCAAGGTGATGGCCGGTTCGCCTGGCGACACACCGGCTGACCTTCTGGTTCCGACAGAGTACGCGTTGCAACAAAACTATCCCAACCCGTTTAACCCCACCACGACCATTGGCTTCCAGGTACCGCACACCGGCCAGGTAAACCTGACCATCTATGATGTGCTCGGTCGCCAGGTAGCTACACTGGTGGATCAACCCATGCGCTTCGGTTCACACCGGGTGTTCTGGGATGGCCGTAGTGAGCAGGGAGCGCCGCTTTCTTCCGGAGTCTATTTCGTTCGGATGAATGCCGGCAGCTTCCAGGATGTCAAGAAAATGGTTCTGGTGAAGTAAACGGACTGGAGGAGATGATGCGACATATTCCAGACACAACAATTCGGGTGATGGCAGTATTAATCATGCTGGTTTTACTGCTTGCATTCACTGGCTGTGACAATGAGAGCGATGATATCCCTGAAGGTCCGCCGGTAACCGTAGACGGGCTGATATCCGAAGGGTGGTCTTCGTATAACTCGGGTGATTTCGAAGATGCGATCAGCATTTTCTCGGAAGCTGCCAACGCAGATGCGAAGAACCTGGAAGCCTATCTCGGTATGGGATACGCCTTCACACAGCAGAACGAACTGGTCAATGCCTACAACAACCTGAGCAACGTGATCAATCTCAGCACCGTTATGGTGGAAGAGCTGCTGATAACGGCCAGCGATTCGGTTACGCTGTGTGCGGAAGCCTATGCCGGGATGGCGGCTACTGAACTGGCTACCGGTGACTACGAAAACGCAGTCCTGTACGCGCAAACCTGCCTTGAATACGATCCTTCGTTTAACCATCGCTGGGTAGGCACCTATAACGCCATGCAGATCAAGGTGGTCATGGCGGAAGCGTATTATGCAGACGACCTGTTCTCTTCTGCCATG
Organism: bacterium; assembly: GCA_963669175.1. Classification (GTDB taxonomy): domain Bacteria; phylum Electryoneota; class Electryoneia; order Electryoneales; family Electryoneaceae. The sequence goes on along the minus strand of OY769902.1, from coordinate 294,979 downwards.
TTCATCGTAGATGAGATCACCGGTTCCTTTATCTCGGGATCTACCACACTCCAGACAGACCTGGATACAGTTGAGGTTGTGCTTGAGGAAGAAACCTGGTTAACCGGTGTTGCCACCCTTCATTCAACCAACACCAACCTCGTCTATCCTGTTTCTGTTTCGACAACAACCGGTGAAGAGTGTGAGATCATGGATTTCGTCCCGGGTGACAACGAGATCTCTTTCCGTTGTGCGCCCATTCCAACCCAGGGACAACAGTTTACCATTGAGTACATGTACGCGACCAATTTCGGCGCGTTCCTGATCGAGTTAAGAGACGCAATAGAGGGATTATAACATAGTGAACAGAACTCCATGAATCGAGGTGTTCTGCTTTTCAAGGGCGAGTTGGCTGCAAGACGATTTCATGCAGGTGTAGCGGGTTACTGCAAATGAAATCAACGCAGCAGACAGCCGTCACGTGAAAAGCCCGAAGGGAGCGCGCCTCATGATTCATGACTTCGTTCATTTCTTTGAAATAACCCGCTATGACTTTAGAAATGCGCCTTGTCCTGAACGATGATGCTGTGCTCAGTACTCATCGATTCATGTAGTTTGGTTCACTAGAAGAAGGGTGGGAGTTCCAAAGTAGTGCAGTACGTAACCCTGTTAGGGTAACAACAAAGGAGGAAGTATGTTCCGAAAAGCAGTGATTGTGTTCTTCGCATTAAGCCTGATGGTGGGGATGAGCTTCGCCTCAGAGCTGGTTCCGCTGGAACCGGTAAAAGTCCCGACTCATCGTGGTCCGGTCATCGGTGAGCTGAATGAACTGGATGACCTGTTCGTTCTTCGCCGGTATACCAGCGATGCGGAATATTACCTGGGCTCCGGCAGCCAGGATGACACAATGCTTGTTGTATTCCAACCCCTGGCAGCCTGCTCCGTGTATTTCGGCCAGCAGCAGTGGTACAGCGGCGGTTCCTACCGCGCTTTCATGTGGGAATACAACGACGCATGTGAAGAAAACGTAAGCGCCAATGGTCGCGCAGTGCCACGTGGTACGTCAACAGAATCACCGCTTGGCGCTGTCATCTTTGGACCGTACAACAACACGGCTGAAGGTAGTGGCGACTGGGAAAACCTGTTTGGTCCCGACGATCTGCCTGGTGGCGGTATCTGGCGTGAAGACAACTCCATGTTCGGTATCGGTTGGGTAAAGACTCAGGATGATGGTTTGCCCCAGCCCCTGGCGGACGATGTCTCTGCCCGTGGATTCACCTACACTTGGTTCGGCGGTCCCTGGATGGAAGACTACGACAATTACTGGGGATCCTATTCCAGTGACTTCAGTGGTACGATTGTCGACCTGATGATCCGTGCGCAGGTCTCCTATCCGAACGGCGCCCCGCCAATCATCGGCAGCATGAACCAGTTGCCGAATACCATCAGCACCGACAAGACCTGTATGGTCGAGTGCGACATTGTGGATGACAATGGCTGGACAACTGACACTGCCGACCTGAAGGTTACGGTTAATGGTGGTGATCCGACAACTATCGCCATGACAGATGACAATGGCGATGAGATTTTCCAGGCGTCCTTCAGTCTGGGCGACCTCGGTGTCGGCGTTGGTGATGTCGTTCAGTATTGGATCGAAGCAACAGACGACGAAGCTGGCTTCAACAGCAATGTTGATGACCAACTTAACTTCGAAATCGTTGAACTTGGCATGCCCAATGCCGGTGTACTCGTGATTGATGATGGTCTGGATGATCCGGATGTACTCTACACCTACCTCGAAGAACGCTGGCTGATCAGCTATGAGTGGTGGGATGTTGCAGCCAACAAGGGTCTTGATTCCTATACCGTCGAGGGTGGTAGCTGGGATCTGGTCATCGTAGGTGGCTGGGGCACAACCACTGTCCCGACTCGCGATTATGGCGATGATCCGTATTCAGCATGGCTGGAAACTGCCGGAAACAACCTGCTGTATTGCGACCAGGACTACTTCTACACCAACGGTGAAGAAGATGCACCAACCTTCTCCGCTGGCGACTTTGCTTATGACATCTTCGGCATTTCTGAAGGTGTCAACGACCCGTCTCCGACAGACTCTGCGTTCTACGGCATTGACGGCGATGCGCTTTCCGGTGATTTCGTAAACACACCGTATGCCATGCTCCCGACAGAAATTGATGGCAACCTGGACGGTCTCTGGACCGACTTTGCCACACCGGCCGGTGGAGCGACAGGCTTCTTCGAAGGTGAAAACATCGGTGATGTTGCCGCTGTCTACAAAGATGGTGACAACAAAACCGCCTGCTTCCTCTTCGACTTCTACTGGGCCGTGGAACTGGATTCAGTTCTTGAAGACACAACCTGGTATACCTACTACAGGGGCAACGAACAGTTCGAAACCCTGATGGACAATCTCATGGAATGGTACGGATTTGACACAGGTGTCCAGGAAGATGGCGCCGTGGCAACACCGACCGACTATTCCCTGAGCCAGAACTTCCCGAACCCGTTCAACCCCTCAACCCAGATCAGCTTCACTGTTCCGAACAACGAGATGGTCACGCTGAAGGTCTTCAATGTTGAAGGCCGTGAAGTTGCCACCCTGTTCCAGGGACATACCCAGGGTCAGCATGCAGTGACCTTTGATGCGACCGATCTGGCGAGTGGTGTGTATTTCTATCGCCTGGAAGCCGGAAGCTTTACCCAGACGAACCGGATGATTCTCCTGAAGTAACGGAGCCAGCCGGAGAAAAAGACGCGAACGAGACCGGCCCTGCATTGCAGGGCCGGTTTTTTTAGCCCGAATATTTCACCAATGCAATTTCAATGTGATACTTGATGGAACGGCCAGTACAAGAACCACGGCAGTGGTTCTCTGTATTAGCCCACCGTCCAGCGCCGTCTGTTTGGCGCTCACGGTGGGAATAGGATGTACGCTACTTGCCAACCCCGGCAGCGGGTTGCCTAGATATTATCGCCGTATACTTGTGATTATTATCAGGTTACTCCTTCCGGAGTAAATATAGGGTGCGCCTTATCTCCCAGGGTAGCCGCCAAACTGACGGCGGCAGCCCTGGGCTAATACAGGTTGCCCCTGCCGGGGCGGTTGCCGATACTCAGCCTCATTTTGCCAGCGAAACAGGGAATAAACACGCAAAGGACTACCGGACCAAACTGTACCCTGAAAATGCTGTATGAATCAGTTGTATTGTGCTGATATGAACTGTGTTAAGATGATTATCCATGTTTCGTTCATGAAATATTCGGGTTAAAGGCTGAAGACTCGGGAAAAAAAAGCTCCACCATGTTGGTGGAGCGTTGAATCCTGTCCAGGAAAAATCTTACACGGTAGCCGGTGGCCAAAAATTCAGGTTGTTGTTGTTAATAGATGCGTAAAAATTCTCTGTTCCAGATCCTGTCACCTTCACAAGAATGACATGATTGTCGTCCTTCATGAAACCAGCATTAATGCCGGCCAGTAACAGGGATGCGCTAAAATTGGTCGCGTTGACTCCAAGACCAATATCTGCGCCAAAGACTGGATCGGTCAAGGTGCCACTTGTCGCAAAGCTGATCGTAACGGCATTGCCTTTTCCACACCCCTGGATGACGCTTGGATTTCCTGAGCGTGATTCATACCATTCATCAGCGCTCGTCTCACCTCCCAGGGCCTCCATGGCGCTAAGGTCTTTCGGGATGAAATAGAAAGTAGCCATCTTCAGTCCTCCTCTTTGCAGGTGTTACGGCATCTCCGCTATGCCGCCTTTTATAGTGAACACTTCTTTGTGTCCTGTTTAAATTGTTTCTACCAGGGGAAGGTATAGTTCAGTTCAGACCAAAGATGAAAGGAGCCATGTCAAAGTGGCTTGCGCATTTTCGCAATGTCTGACCAGCCCTGAAATCTTCCGTCACTTTCGCTGTTACTGTAACCTGAATGTATAAATGTGGTTATGCAAAGTAAACCGTAATTCATTGAAAAATATTTGAAAATCAAACAAATATCTCCAGGATTCTTCCCTGAGACTATGGCAACTTCAATACTTCACGACGTGGGAGTCAATCAGGAGTGAATACTTGCTGTGTTACGGTGAGACGAAAGAATCATCTTCATATATATGGTTCCTCACAAGAAGTTGTACACAGAGATAGTGTTGTAGCAGGTCTTGCGCGATATGATTTTGCTCTACTTGTACATGTGCTGGGCGATGCGCTTATTCAATAAAGTTATTTTTTCTATAATAGGCATAGAGAGCATCTGCGACAGATTTGATATCATGATGTTGAACGACCCATTCTCTACCTTTCTGGCCTGTTTTTTCGCGTAATACAGGATTCTCTATGAGTTTAATTAATTCACGTTCAAGGGTTTCGCCTGTTACAGCGATAAAGGGATGATCAGGCATAAACTCGACCATCTCTTTTACCATGCTGGTACATGTGGGTATGCCCATGCTGAGGTATTCTACGCTACTCATCCCGTATCCCCACCCACCGGTGTCCGCAATCTGATCAACGGCGATGTCGCATTCGGCTTTGATTTTCAAGGCTTGTTCATGGGGCACGTTTTCCAGGAGAACCAGCTCAACAGGATATTTTGTTTCCAGACGTTTGACGATCTCGATAATACGATCCGTACCCTTGAAAGCTCTGACACGGGCGGCATGGACAATCTTGAGTTTCTTTCCGGGCTGATGATGGACCGGTTGCCACTGTGATGTATCAAATGGCAGGAAGAGGTATTGCAGCCTGTCGTCCATATGAAGCAGATCAACTTCACATGTGAGACGTAAATCGCACAGTTCATCCACTTTGCTGAAAATACCACGGTTTCTCATATCGGATCCGTGGTAGAACGCTACGATATGTTTTCCCATCAATTTCCAGCGTTTCAGAAACCGTGCATCACGCAGGAAACCGGCTCCCTGGTCGAGATGGATAATGTCAAACGAATCCAGGTCGTATCGCCGGATAGCATGCCTTACGATAGGCGCGGTATGATTGTCCCGCATCTGAAAGAAGAACTTTTCAACAAAAGTGTCATACCGTCGATAGGGAGGTTTTTCCAGGATGGGAGTATCATCGGCCAGTTTGCCGCGAGACAATCGCTGAAGCTTTTTTCGGACCTTTACTACCCATTTCTTGTCGGGATAGAGGGGTAAATTAAGGGAAATATCTTCCTCGAAACCGAGCGCACTGGGAAAAAGCGTGATATACCTGCATTCATTCCCCCGTCGTCTGTGTTCCTGTTGCCAGAGCGACAATGTGCCGGATACATGCTGGGGAGAGATGTAGAGAATCTTCAAGGGTTTATGGTTGGATTGGGGCATGTCAGGGTTGTTCCTTTTCCTCATGCGCCTGTAAACGCAGTCATTCCATCAAGTTTGATACGCCTGGTACGGTCACGTGCGGCCAGAAGCTCTTCCGGAAGCGTGGGTAAATCTCTGATCTGGTCCTGTACTGCGGCCGGTCCCAGCAGGCCCATTTCCGTACGTACCCAGGTGACGTGTTCCAGGTAGCCATATCCGAACAGGGGTTGTTCCAGGTGAACCTTTTCCAGTTCAGGATCGAGGTTCCTCGCATGGTGTCTGCCAAGGTCAAGCCAGTTCACGCCATGTCCAGGCAACATTTTATGTCCGGTAGTCCATAATTCAACTTCGGCGCCGACCTGATGCGCCAGGGCGGCCAACGCCCCGGATCCAATCTTGTTCACAAACCGGGTTGAATCCAGGGCGTCACACCCAAGAATCAGACGTTCAACATGGCCCTGAAGGATCAGGTCTGCAAGGTGGGCATCTGGAACCAGCGTCACCGGCCATCGGCATTGTTTCAGGGTAAGGGCTGTTTTGAGACCCTCGCCGCCGGGATGGGAAATGCCTACGATCGCGTCACCGATAACATACCCATTACGCATCAGTGTGCCAAGGCCTTCCATGACATTGGAGCTACGCGAGAAAAATGCCCAGGACTTGCCCGAACCAACCTCAGGAGCCTGTTGTTGCAATTTTAACAGAAACTGCTTTTGTGCTGCTTCAATATCATTGCGCCACAGTTTGGCGTGGTTAATCGCCTGTGCGACACCTTTTTCCTGCAGAGTGTACCAGACTTCGCTGCAAAAACGCAGTACCGGGGCCATGGCAACCTGTCCTGCCGCCAGATCCAATAGCGCTTCCTGCAACTGCTGACGTGAAGGTGTTTCTTCCAACAGGCTGCGACTCAACGCATCAGCAGCCGTGATCGTAACAATAGTCGCGCCATGATCACGGTCATGCACTGCATGGTAGAAAGCGTCACGCCACTTGCTGGTTTTTCTGACAGGTTTTTTCATTTAAAAATGCTGCTCATGTCAAAGGTGAAATAGTCCGGCATGCAATACTGACACGCATGGTATTCTTTGTTCAACCGGTCCTCGAGGAAACGCTCCATACCGTCCTTGGTATGTATTTTCTTGCGGCGATCCTTCGGGATCTTTGTAATCTGACACTCATACTGGGGACGGCCCATATCGTGCACTACTTTCTTGTCCAGGTCAACGATCCACATACTTCCTCCCAAGTTGTTGTCTGCCTGTGAAAGTACATTCCATGGGCAAGACAAGCAAGCACCTGCTCACGTTTCCACCTTCAAAGTGACAAAAAGATTGTTGGGTTCAGAAGCGTCTATTCTATATATTTCCTTCACAGAACAGTAATTGCGAGGATGCCATGCTTGTGTGGATCATATCGGCTATCATGTTCCTTTTGATGATTCTGCATGTCTACTGGGGAATCGGGGGAACATGGGGAGCAAATGCAGTTGTCCCGGAATTTAAAGGCAAGAAAACCGCTACGGTAAAAGGGTGGCGCAGCTTCCTGGTCGCAGCGGGATTGCTGGTGGGAATCCTGGTTGTCCTGGGCCGGATGCAGGTAATAACGCTTGGCTTGCCTGAAGCCCCTTACCGGATAGGCATATGGCTGGTGACAGCGTTTTTCGCCATGCGTGCGCTGGGCGACAGGGATTTGAAAGGGTTCATGAAAAAAGAATGGAGCACCTCTTTTGGCAAAATGGACACCATGCTTATCAGTCCGCTTTGCCTGCTGGTGGCGGTTGGGCTGGGATACTTGGCGGTAGCGGGGTAAAGTGAAAAAAGTGAGCAGTGAAAAAGGTGAAAAACGTAAAGAAGGTAAAAAAAGTAAAGAAGGTAAAGAAGGTCGGGTGGCCAGATCCGCAAGTGACAATGTTTCCATTCTATCTGAACCCGGAATCCGCAACGAAGACCACACTACAAGCTGAATTCAGGAGCGCATCTGGACGAGACCAACTTGCAGCAAAAGGGGACTGTTTCCTTTTCGTTGCGCGGAGGTGAGATACTTCGTGATGCAGGTAATCGAAAAGGTGACTGTACCCTTTTGCCTGTGAAGAAGTACAACACTCTTTTCTGTCCCATGCGATCAGGTTTATCACTGCGAAAAGGGTACAGTTTCCTTTTCCGCAATGTCAGCGGGAGTGTCCGGCACAGGACGTGGGGAAAAGGATCCCGTCCCCTTTTCGTGCAAGCCACCTGTAGCCCGGCCATGCCTGGCCGGGAAAAGCTGTCGTGTGGTCGTGTGGCCCGAGACGCAGATGATGCTCCTTCCCCTCTGGCACAATCGTCAACATTCGTAGTCATTTCCACGCTTGACGCAGCACAAGAGCGCCTCGGGATTCTGCAAATAAGCGGACTAACTTTTTGAATAAATTAAAATAGACCCCGCCGGGCAGCCGCCTTCGCTTCGCTACGGCTCGCTTCAAGCCGGCGGGGCCAAGCTACACATCTGCAGCAAAAGGGGACTGTTTCCTTTTCGTTGCGCGGCGGTGAGATACTTCGTGATTCAGGTAATCGAAAAGGTGACTGTACCCTTTTGCCTGTCAAGAAGTACAACACTCTTTTCTGTCCCATGCGATCAGGTTTATCACTGCGAAAAGGGTACAGTTTCCTTTTCCGCAAGGTCAGCGGGAGTGTCCGGCACAGGACGTGGGGAAAAGGATCCCGTCCCCTTTTCGTGCAAGCCACCTGTAGCCCGGCCATGCCTGGCCGGGAAAAGCTGTCGTGTGGCCCGAGACGCAGATGATGCTCCTTCCACTCTGATACAATCGTCAACATTCGTAGTCATTTCCACGCTTGACGCAGCACAAGAGCGCCTCGGGATTCTACAAACAAGCGGACTAACTTCTTGATAGAATTTAGAATAGACCCCGCCGGGCAGCCGCCTTCGCTTCGCTACGGCTCGCTTCAAGCCGGCGGGGCCAATAACGGACACACACTTCAAGCGGCGGGGCTAACAGTGCGACACTTGGCTTTCCTCAAAACGCTACAGCTACACATCGAGCAGGGAAAGGATACCTGATACTCGAAGAGTCCTGAGCATTTCTTCGAATATATGTGCGGAGATCTTGACTTTGCATGGGGGGGGGGGGTAGTATTTTGATAATGAAACAACGATGTCATCCTGTTTCTATTTCAGGATGAAGGACTGTATAGAAAGCTTGCGCCGCTTCCAATCTCAAAAAATGAGATACGGTGCATGCAATAAAGGATAAAGGAGAGTGACATGAGAAGGATGAGGAAACCACTGCTTGCATTAGTATTGCTTATTTCCTTGGCAATGGTAACAAATATCATTGCAGAAGTTATTTATTATAATGAATTTACTGCCGGAGATGCAGTGACTTACAATTACACTTGTACTGCTTCTGATGGAAGGGATCCGGCAACATCCCATGTGGATGCTCGTAACCTGACCGGAAGTATCAGCGCATCTGTTTTGGTTACTCATAATGGAGTTGATGATTGTTGGATTTATCTTAGAACAGCGACATATGAGTATCGGGATTGGGGAAATTTACTATGGAATACACAGAGCGACAATAACAATACAATAGCGCATCATGTGGATGATGGATCCAATGGTATCTGTATTTTTAAGACGGTTGTGTATCCAGATTGATCTGATCAGGTAAATTCTTTATTTATAGGTAGATAAAGAAGAATGTGTTGTCAGTCTTCACTTGATAACACATTCTTTCATTTATACAGGAGTTCCTGTTATGAAGGAAGCATGTATTTTATCCATAATGGTAGTTTTAGTTTTAATAGTTGTCGTATGTGGTAATGCTGCCATATTACGTGTGCCCGGTGAGTATAATACTATTGCAGATGCTTTTAATTCTTCACAAGTAGGCGATACCGTATTGGTATACCCGGGTGAATACAATGAGAGTTTAATCGTTGATCATGATCTCAGCCTCTTCGGTACTTATGTATTCACACATGACAGCTCGGAGATTCACGAGACCCAACTGATTGCCTTAGCGAATTCGCGCATTCTGGATATTGTTGGCCCCGATATTCGGGTAAGTATAGAAGGTATACTCTTTGGAAATGGTTACTTGGCAGACGAACAGGAGTTTGGCGGGGCGATTCGTGCAAATCAATCAGAGCTATTGCTGGAGAACTGTATTTTTACAAATAATTATGCGGAATACGGTGGCGCTATTGATACAGACAGTAGCGCTGTTATAGTGAATAAATGTCAATTCTTACAGAATATGGCAGGCTACAGTGGGGGGGCGATGCATCATTCATATGGCCATAATGAAATCAAGAATTGTGTCTTTACTCAAAATACATCGGGTTGGATCGCTGGTGGAATATCGGGGTCAAATTCAACAAGTGTTGTCAGTGAAAATGTGTTCAAAAATAACAGAGGTTTGATTTTTGGTGGGGCAATCAATATTGGATGGGATAGTCAGAAAGCAAAGATAGAAGATAATGTAATAATAAATAATCGATCTACTCACGGAGGAGGTATATTAGCATCAGGAATGGATTCTGTATGGATAAAAAGTAATTATATTGCATTTAACCTTGCAGATCAAGGTGAAGAGATTAATACAGGTTTTGGAGGAGGCTTAGAAATAATTGATAGCATTGTGTTTTGCGAAATATCCGAGAATAGATTATTTAATAATTATGCATATGGTGATGGTGGTGCTGCTATTCTATCTGCTAATTTGCAAATTCATGACAACATACTAGTAGGTAACGTTGCAAGAAATGCTGGGGCATATCTTGTCATTCCAGTAAATCATTATGAACCACACGTAGAATCATATAATAATCTGATAATAGGTAACCTAAGGGAAGAAGAAGAACCAGAGTATCAATATTTTGGCGCTATAGATGCACGAGGATGTTCCCAACTTATGGCTTATCATAATGATATTTACAGTAATCGTCCTAGAGCAGCAGGTTTCTATATTGAGGATACTCTGGAAACCGTGATGAATGTAACAAACAACTACTGGGGCCATCCTTCCGGTCCCTACCAGGAAGAGCAGAACCCCAATGGTCAGGGTGACACGGTCAGTACACTTCTTGATGTTATCCCTTTCTCTTCAACTCCCTTTACGAATTTTCGAAATCCTGTTGGACTGGCATTGAATCATCCGAATGATGGCGCAATTAATGACACCCTTCCGATACGCTTCACATGGGAAGAAGCCACAGACCCCAATCCGGATGATACCATTCATTACATCCTCGAATTGTCGCTTGATGAGGCATTCACAGACCCGGATCAATACTATTTCATTCCCCAGCCAAGCCGTATTGTGAGCTGGTTTGACTACGAGAACACCTATTACTGGCGCGTGATCGCCTACGATGATGTCTGGCTGATGGATACCAGTGAAGTCCGTGAACTTCGTGTCACCAGTGAAGGCTTGCCCCCACGTATCTTTAACCTGCTATCGCCGCAAGAGGATGAGTTGATCCTTGAGACGCCGGTTACGTTTACCTGGAGCCGTGCCCTGGATTTTACCATCGGGGATACGGTCAGTTATACGCTGGAACTGGCGCCCATAGCCCAGTTTGATGATCCCATTACCTACCCTGTCGGGATGGATACTTTCTTCACCGTGGATGAATCCCAGTTTGAATGGGAAGAGACCTATCGCTGGCGTGTGGTGGCTGAGGATATTTTCGGGCATCGACGTTTCTCCAGTCAGATGTTTGACTTTTTCCTGACCGGAGTATCGGAAACCGCGAAGGAAGGATTGCCGGAAACGTGGGATCTCAGCGCTCCGTACCCGAACCCGTTCAATGCGCGCATGGCGGTGATTGTGAGTGTGCCGGAACGTGGGCTTGTGGATGTTGACGTGTTCGATGTGCTGGGACGACAGGTAACAAGATTGCACCGTGGGGAGCTGACTCCCGGCTGGCATCGGATCGGTTGGGAAGCCAACGCGCCTTCCGGAACCTATTTCGTTCGCGCCCAAAGCGGCCACTGGTCACAAGTCAGGAAGGTATTGCTTCTGAAGTGAAAAAAGTGGGCAGTGAAATAGGTGAAAAAAGTAAAGAATGTAAAAAACGTAAAAAAGGTCGGGTGGCCAGATCCGCAAGTGACAATGTTTCCATTCTATCTGAACCCGGAATCCGCAACGAAGACCACACTACAAGCTGAATTCAGGAGCGCATCTGGACGAGACCAACTTGCAGCAAAAGGGGACTGTTTCCTTTTCCGCAAGGTCAGCTGGAGTGTCCGGCACAGGACGTGGGGAAAAGGATCCCGTCCCCTTTTCGTGCAAGCCACCTGTAGCCCGGCCATGCCTGGCCGGGAAAAGCTGTCGTGTGGTCGTGTGGCCCGAGTCGCAGATGAGATTGTTTCCGCTATGCCTGATTCATGAATACTCTGTTCATGTTGGAATAGGTGAGGAAGCCAGGAGTGGATCGGGAAACGACACAAACAAGCGGACTAACTTCTTGAATAAATTAAAATAGACCCCGCCGGACAGCAGCCTTCGCTTCGCTACGGCTCGCTTCAAGCCGGCGGGGCCAATACCGGACACACGCTTCAAGCGGTGGGGCCAAGCTACACATCTGCAGCAAAAGGGGACTGTTTCCTTTTCGTTGCGCGGAGGTGAGATACTTCGTGATTCAGGTAATCGAAAAGGTGACTGTACCCTTTTGCCTGTGACAAAGTGTAACGCTCTTTTCTGTCCAATGCGATCAGGTTTTATCACTGCGAAAAGGGTACAGTTTCCTTTTCCGCAAGGTCAGCGGGAGTGTCCGGCACAGGACGTGGGGAAAAGGATCCCGTCCCCTTTTCGTGCAAGCCACCTGTAGCCTTGCCATGCCTGGCCGGAAAGCGGGATCAAAATCAGAAATCCAGCTTACTATCAATCGGGCTAACCCTTGTGAAACCACCCGACCAAAATCCCCAGACAACCGCCTTACTTCTTTTCTTCTCGTTGCTGGTATTTTCCGAGTGTAATAGTTCTGCTCAACCTAGTTTGTGAAAAAAAGAACAAAAGAGAGAGTCGATATTCTCGGCAAGAATTAAAAATCTATTATAGTATACTCTGTAGTCCACTATACAAACGTGTGCAACTTTATGTATACTTCCGAGATAAGATAGTTGAATTTTATTGATAGGAGTCTTTAACTGTTGTAAAAAAAACCCTCGAGGAATTGCCAACCAGAAATGACAGGGGTAACTTGACATGGTTTGATTGAGTGGATAAACCCACAGCTTTATTGTGAGTTGGGTTGTTTCAAGTACCAGACACAGGTGCACATTATGCGAGAAATTGAGCGCAAACTGCTGGAGCTGAAAGAGCTCCGTGAAAAGGCGCGTCTCGGTGGCGGTGAAAAGCGCATCGAGGCACAGCACAAAAAAGGTAAGTACACTGCACGGGAACGGATCGAGCGGTTGGTTGATCCGGGTTCTTTTGAAGAATTCGACATGTTTGTATCGCACCGTAATGATGACAGTCTGTTGACAGAAGAACAGATTTTATCCGACGGTGTTGTAACGGGGCATGGCACGATTTACGGGCGGCAGGTGGTTGTTTTCTCCCAGGACTTCACAGTCCGGGGCGGTTCACTTGGTGAGATGTTTGCCAGGAAAATCGTGAAGGTCATGGAATACGCGACCCGGATAGGGGTTCCTATCATTGGGTTGAACGATTCCGGAGGCGCCAGAATCCAGGAAGGTGTTCTCAGTTTGGCGGGGTATGCCGACATTTTCCTGCGTAACGTGATGGCATCCGGTGTAGTGCCGCAGATTTCCGCGATTCTTGGCCCGTGTGCCGGTGGCGCGGTTTACAGCCCGGCGCTCACGGACTTCAACATCATGGTCCGTGATATCAGTTACATGTTCGTAACCGGGCCGAAAGTGGTCAAGACGGTTACCCATGAAGATGTCACCCCGGACCAGTTGGGTGGGCCTGACATTCATGCGACCAAGAGTGGTGTGGCGCATTTTGTCGCGGATTCGGAAGATGATGTCTTTGACCTGATTCGCAAGCTGGTCACATTCCTTCCGAACAACAACACGGAAGAGACACCGATTGTATCCTGTGACGATCCGATTGACCGTCTCGAGGACGACTTGAATTACATCATCCCGGATGATGCCAACATGCCTTATGACATGAAGGATGTCATCCGGACTGTCGTAGACCATGGTGATTTCATGGAAGTGCGCCGTCGCTGGGCGCCGAACATCATTACCGGGTTTGCACGGTTCAACGGTCAATCGGTCGGTATCATTGCCAACCAGCCTTCGCAGCTTGCCGGTGTGCTTGATAACAAGTGCAGCCGGAAGGGGGCGGCGTTTATTCGTTTCCTCGATGCGTTCAATATTCCTGTGATCACGTTTGTCGATGTACCCGGTTTCATGCCTGGCACCCAGCAGGAGTATGAAGGCATTATCATGAATGGCGCCAAGATTCTGTATGCTTATGCCGAAGCTACGGTTCCGAAGATCACCATCATTACCCGCAAGGCTTACGGTGGCGCGTATGACGTCATGAGTTCCAAGCATCTGCGTGGTGATCTGAACTACGCCTGGCCGACAGCCGAAATTGCCGTCATGGGACCGTCCGGAGCCGTTGAGGTGCTATACGGTAAAGAGTTAAATGATCTTGAAGGCGAGGAGCGCGCCAAGTTTATTGCGGAGAAGGAAGCGGAGTACATCAGGAAGTACGCGAACCCGTACAATGCAGCGCGTATGGGATATGTTGACGATGTGATCGAACCGCGTAACACACGTTTCCGCATTATTCGCGGTCTGGCTTCCCTGGCCGGCAAGCGTGAGTTCAATCCGCCGAAAAAACACGGTTGCATTCCGTTGTAACAAACACCCGACTATTCGCCAGGTGAGACTCTGCATGGTAGCGGAGAGCGGCTGGCGAAAGGAGACGGTATGGATAGAGAAGTACGACAACATGGCAAACCCTGGTTTTGGGCAGGCATCCTGTCTTTCCTGCTCACAGGGTTGGCTCATGCGCAACATGCCACGGCGCCGGATCATGCCGATCGGGTTTATGGCTGGGATGCCGTTGTTGAAGGCAATGGTTTGCTTTTGATGGTCGTTGGTGTGGTTGTGGTTTTCAGTGCATTGGTGATACTTGTTTTCCTGATGAAGGCTCTGAAATGGTTCCAGACAGTCCGGCATTCACGTTGGATGACGCGGCATGGCGCTTCGGAAGAGGAGAGCAAGGAAGGTGAAGAAGGAATTCCGGGCGTTGTGATTGCAGCCGTCGCATTATCGATCATTCTGGAAGAGGAATCGATACACGATGAAGAGTCGATGGTTCTGACGCTGCAGGCATTGCCGAAGCCCTACAGCAACTGGTGGATGAGACACCTGGTTGATTCACAGTTTGCGAAGCGTCAACCGCAGACTCAGACCATCATCAGAACCGTTGATCCGATTGAAGGGCAACGGGTGTAGGTGTACAAGAAAGAACCGTCATGTGACGGGTGGAGATAAAGATGAAGACATACAGGTTCAAAATTTACGGCCATGAGTACGAAGCCAAAGTAGTCCGCCGTGAAGAAGAAGAAATCGTGATCAATGTGAACGGTCAGGATTACAAGGCTTACCTGGAACCTAAGAAACGCACCCTGAAGGCACGGCCTACTCCCAAGTTGGAACGTCCTAAAGCCGTCCACGGAGAAGGCACCAAGATGACATCCAGCCCGAGTGAAGTACGGTCGGTCGGGTGTGTCAAGGCTCCCTTACCGGGTCAGATCATAAAGGTATCTGTGAAGGAAGGGGATGAGGTCAAAGCCGGTGATACCGTGATTCTCATGGAAGCCATGAAGATGCAGAACGCGATCACTGCTCCGACACCCGGTACCGTGCAGCAGATCCTGGTTAAAGAAGGCGACTCCGTACTGGAAGGCCAGGACCTGATCAAGATTGGGTAGGGTCAGGTGACCTCCTGCTCGTATCACGAACAGGGTCAAAAGATGTGCCCTCTCCCATGGAGTCGTGCACAATGGTCGACATTGTAGCAACCAGGTGAAAAGACATGGACCTGTTTTTAGAGTTTATCAGTTATACGGGCTTCGTACAGCCCGGGGTTTGGAAAAACCTGATCATGATCGCCGTAGGGTTGTTTTTCATCTACCTTGCGGTGAAAAAGGACTATGAGCCTTTGTTGCTCATCCCGATCGGGTTCGGAATTCTGGCCGGAAATATTCCTTTTGCCCTGGATGCCAACTTGCAACTTGGTATCTATGAAAAAGGCTCGGTCATGAATTACCTGTATTTTGGCGTGGTAAAGGGGATTTACCCACCTTTGATTTTCCTTGGCATTGGGGCGATGACCGATTTCTCGGCTTTGCTGTCCAATCCCAAGTTGATGCTCCTTGGCGCCGCGGCCCAGATGGGGATTTTCCTCACGCTGATAGGAGCGCTGGCACTCGGATTTGTGCCAACAGAAGCTGGCGCTATTGGGATTATCGGTGGCGCTGACGGCCCGACAGCCATCTTCATTTCGTCCAAGTTGGCTCCGCACCTGATGGGAGCTATCGCCATCGCCGCGTATTCGTATATGGCGCTGGTGCCTGTGATTCAGCCGCCAATCATGAAGCTGCTGACCACGGATAAAGAACGCCGTATCCGGATGCGACCATCCCGCGCGGTACCGAAATCGGAAAAAGTGATTTTCCCGTTGATCGGTTTGCTGGCGACTTGTTTCATCGCCCCGCCGGCGTTACCGCTGCTGGGAATGCTGTTCTTCGGCAACCTGCTGAAGGAGAGTGGGGTTACGGATCGTCTGGCAAAAACCGCCGGTAACGCCCTGATCGACATCATTACTATCCTGCTTGGTTTTTCCGTTGGAGCTTCCACGCAGGCGCAATACTTCCTGACACCGCAATCGATCTACATTTTCATTCTCGGCGCTGCGAGTTTTGCGGTTGCGACAGCGTGCGGTATCCTCGGTGCGAAGTTGATGAACCTGTTCCTCAAGAAGGATGCCAAGATCAACCCGTTGATCGGTGCAGCAGGCGTCAGCGCTGTGCCGGACAGCGCTCGTGTGGCGCAGCAAGTGGGACGTCAGTACGACCCCGACAACTACCTGCTGATGCACGCCATGGGCCCGAACGTGGCCGGTGTTATCGGTTCCGCGACTGCCGCCGGTGTGCTGCTTTCCTATTTCCTGGGGCAGTAACAGCAGGTTTTGCTTCGATTTCCAAAGGGCTGACCCGAAAAGGTCAGCCCTTTTCACTTTTGGAAACCAGGAGAATCATACACCTGCAACTTGCCTGTTCCACTTTTCCAGGTTCACACCCTTTATCAACAACCAGAGCGCGATAGCCAATTCACCGATTCCGGCTGGAATGGCTACAAACCAGATCAACATACCCTCATGACCGGGCCACAGGAAATTGCCGAAGCTTTCCACAAGGTACCCACCTCCAGCAACAGCCAGTACAAGACCCATGATTGACGGGAGATAATCCGCTTTGACAATCAGGATTCCCAGTAAGATCAGGTGTACACCAAACGGCACACCGGCAACCAGGTATCCGGTTGTGTGCAGATTCAAGAAGAACGACACCAGAGCATGAAGCTGTTCAGTAGAAAAAGAGCCTAAGAAACTGTTCCCATCCAGAAGTTGGATAGCAGCGAAATGATTTAACAGGTTCAAGCTGGCGATGGCCGGGTGCGCGATAGCACGGAAAGCGGCGGCAGTCAGGGCAAGCGTTTTGTTGACAGGTTTCAGTAACACGTATAACAGTACTGATACCGCCAAATCGAACATAAACGCCATTAAATCTGCGGCAAAACCTACGCGAAACAGGAAAACGGAACCCAAAAGGCTACTCGCTGTAGCGGCCGGATCGCCAGGTATGATCAAACTGGCACGAACATACCCTGTACTGAATCCCGCCAGGATAATAATCAACAAGTAAAACATACCTGTAAGTCGCGCATAGTACACGGGTGTTGCTGGCAATGCTTTCTGCGTAGTCATGACAAATCCTGTGTTAAATGCAATGATGTTGGCTTTGATGTTTGGATAACCTAACCCTTAGAAAGGAGAAATCCAATTCTGGTTACATGTCTACAGGGCGAAAGGAGACAATAAAACAGCAATGATGAGCAGAAACCATGAGGCTCAGCGTGCGACATCATGTTCCATTGTTGTTACGATTGATGCTTTTGTCTACCTTATTATTGAAGTATCACGGGCTTATACGAGGATAAAAAAGGGGGGGGGGATGAGAAAAGTACTGTTGGTTGCCATGTTGATGATGCTATCATGTTTTGCCGTTGCGGAAGACAACCAGGTGGTGATGGGGGATGGCTATCAGAAGAATCAGGTCAGTTCCAACCCGATTCAATACACGATTCCCGAAGGTTGGCATTCGGATGAGGCGGCGAGTAAGAAGTATGGCCTTTGGGATGTACTGGTGCAGGATGGGTGTACGATTGAAACTGCAAAACGTGTCATTACAATCGCATTTCAACTGAAGGATGCGGATAACGCCGGTTTGGCAACCCTGGAAAATTTCTTCAAAGTTGATATGATGAATACGCTGGGACGGTACCCTGATGCGCAATTGACACGTTGGCAACCGGAGCGTCTGAACCCGGAAGAGATCTCCTTCATGAGTGTCATGATTTTTTCCGAGAATAAGGATTCGGATTTGAACCCCCACCGTTGTGTCTTCATTGATTCCGGGGATGGTTACTTCAGCGTAACCGCAACTGACCAGACGGTGGCTGATCTGGAAAATCCTGCATTTCAAGCCCTGTTCAATTCCTTGTGCTTCAAGCCTGTGGGGGATGTGGAAAAGTAAGGATCGTTGTCTCGGATTGCCTTTTTATACAACCCGCTTCGGGGTTGAGATTGTTTTGTTTTCTCACCCAGGGTGCGCGCCAAACGGACGACGCGTACCCTGGGCTCACTTATCGTACTCCTTCGGAGTATCATTCGTTTGGCTATTTTCCGGCAAAGAATAAAGCGTCAAAAGATGTTCTGGGCTACATTATCATACTTTTCGGAGTTCATGATCTGTTTCGTGCATGCAACATCCGATCTAGCTGGATTCAGGCTCAGGCATATCTTCACTCAAGACGTCAATGATTTTACGGCAGCCGCCATTTTTCACATGTGCAATATGATCATGAACATCCTTGAATTTCTTCCCTGCTATAGTAGAGCATTCGAACTCGCAATCGGAGCATTTATTGAAACGGTCAACTGTTTCAAGGAGCGCCGGATTTTTGTAATCCAGCTTCTTTTCGTCATTCTGGCTCAATTGCAAAGCACGCAACCAGATGGTAGCCCCAAGCGCACCGCATCCACCTCCACTCAAGCCAATGCCACCCGCGAAACCTGCGACCAGGGCTGCCTGGTGATCAGTTGCGCCAAGTTTACGTGCAACAATAGCAGCGCAACTGACCGGTCCGTCCGGCACATCGGTGATGTCTTCCGCCAGGGATTCTTCTATTGCACGATAAGCAAGAGGGGCGAATTTGGCCGCCATGTTGAAACACTTGATGGTTCCACCTTTCAACATATAGCGAACAATTGCCGAAGATTGTTTCCAGTCTGTAGCCGTCAATTCAAGACAATCGATTTCCTTGAAACGCGATTTAAACACGTTTACCAGGTGAAATGATGCATTCACCGCTGCCGTTTCGGATTTTGGGCCCGGACCATACTTTCTGAAAGCTTCCGCGCCAGCCGCAAGTGAAGCGCCCCACAATTGACCGCATTGATACCCCTGTTGCAGGATACCGCCGGCCATCGGCATAACCGCATGTTCTTCTTCTTCAAGCGGCTGCATATACTCACGATCCAGTACATTCATTAACGCTTCAGAACATGTGCCCACCTTCATAAACGTCCGTATTGTACCGAAATACGAGATATGCTTTGTGTCTTTCGCCATTCTGTTTTCCCTTGTTGCCGGTGTGCGGGTTAAGTGGATATGTAAAGGTTGAAGTATAGTATCGAATATTCGTGAAAATATCCAGCGACCAGCGTAACAAATAATACAATCCCAGCGTGAGTTCCGGGTTTCTATACCCCCGTGTTTTCGCCCGCTCCTGTTCGAGAGTATCCGGGAAATCCCTGGACAGCTACCTGTTTCGCAACATGTTTGCCTGCAATTGATGATCGTTGAGTTTACTGACATAAGTAATGGGTATCAGTATTGTGGTCCACGAGAGGTTGAAGCTGAAAGAGTACTCTCGTTAGGGTTGCTTAATCTTGGTAGTCTTGTCTACATTTGCTTCCGACTTGAAGAACGATACCAGACAAGCGATATTCCAAGGAGGTTGACGATGCGATACCTTTCTTTCAGGGGGAGAGGTGAAGTTGGCAAGCATGTTTTGCTATTGCTGTTTGTGAATTTATTCCTTTGCGCGACAGTCTTTGGCGCAAGCAACTGCATGATCGAAGGGCAGGTAGTGGATGATGAGACCGGGGAGCCGATTCCCGGTGTGAACATTCTTGTGGAAGGAACTCAACTGGGGACCTCGACTGATCTGGACGGTCAGTTCAGCCTGGTTCAGTTGCCGAGTGAAAAGAAGCGTGTGATTGTCAGCTTTATGGGCTATCGCAGCGAAGTGGTAGAGGTTGACCTGGCTTCTTCACCAACCCAGACATTAGATATTAAGCTTGTCGCATCCCCATTTGAATTGAGTCCGGTGGTTGTTACCGGAACACGTACCCATCGATTCACCAAGGACGCCCCGGTTCGTACGGATGTTATCACCTCGCGTGACTTGGAAATGCGGTCTGCTTCCAACCTGTATGAAGCGCTTGAAACGACTGCTGGGGTAAGGGTTGAGCAGCAATGCCAGGCCTGTAACTTCACCCAGATTCGTGTCAACGGGCTCGGTTCGGATCATACGCAGATCCTGATGGATGGCCAACCGGTGTATTCCGGGCTCGCTTCCGTGTATGGTTTGCAGCAATTCTCGACGGCTGAAGTGGATCGTATTGAAGTAGTCAAGGGCGCCGGGTCTGCTTTGTACGGGTCCAACGCCATTGCCGGTGCGGTCAACATCATCACCGCACGTCCCACTCGTAACCGCATCAAGGCCGGAGTCGAAATGGGATCGTTTGGCACCAAGCAGTACGACGCTTCCGCGGAAATGGTGCGCGAAAACTCCGCCTTGCATGTCTTTGCCCAGTTGAATAAGGAAGATGCTATCGATAAGACTCGTGACGGCTTTGATCGTGATGAGGTTTATGAAGGCGACGGTGTCACGGACCGTGTGGAATCCGATGCGCGAAACATTGGTATTAACGCCTTCCACAGCAATCTGTTCAAGGTGAACGATGAAGTATTCGTCCGGTTCCGCTACTTGAATGAAGTCCGCAAAGGCGGCGAGATGACGGGTGATTCTTATCTGAATCCCTATACGGAAGGCACGGAACACATCACGACTGACCGTATTTCCGGAACCCTCGGTTATCGTACGCAATTCACGGATGTTGACGGTTTTGATATTCAGTTTACCGCGGTTCAGCATAAACGTAATGCCACAAACGACACTTACCTGGGTGATTACATGGACACCCACGAAGGTGATATGCCTGAAGTGTCCGCATTACGGCCTTACATGGCAGATGAGAACATGTTCCTGACCAGCCTGAACTATACCCGACAGATCAAGGCCCACAATCTTACCCTGGGCGCTCAGTATTCCTATGACAAGTTGGAAGAATCGGGACGGTATGTGATCGTGGATGAAGATGACGAGTTGTACGGGCAGGATTATACTTCGGTGTCGAAAAAGCATGCGAACGATTTTGGCGTTTACCTGCAGGACGAATGGCGCATGTCCTCCCAGTGGGAACTGGTCGCAGGGGTACGTTCGGATATGCACAGCTCCGAGGATGAGTTCAGTGCTGAAGACGCTGCCTTTGCAGAAGTGTTTGAGGCGTCAAAATATGATGAAACCAGTTTCAGTCCACGCGTGGCGTTGAAATGGGCGCCACGGTTTGACTGGGTATTCCGTGCCACCTACGGTACAGGTTTCAAGGTGCCGTACGGTTTTTCTGAAGATTTGCATCTCTGCTCCGGTTCACCGCGTGTCTGGAAGAGCGCGGATCTTGAACCGGAAACGTCACAAAGTGTGAACGTCAGCGCAGACTACACAGGTTCACTGCTTTCCGCCGGTGTCAGCGCCTATTATACCCGCCTGGAAAACGCAGTCGGTATTGCCGGCGCCAGTGATGAAGCACGTTCCAAGGGATATGACTACGAATATGAGAATATCGATGCGGCCACAGTTCTTGGCGTCGATATAAATGCTCGCGTTCCGATTACCAGGCGTTTCCAGGTCTCAGCCGATGTATCCGTGTTCCAGGGGGAATACGATGATATCCGTGATGACTGGGCAGGCACAATTTATGAGGATGACAGCAAGAACATCAGCCGTTATCCGAACCTGGCCGGGGGTATCCGCTTTGACTGGAATCCGGGGAACTGGGAAACCACACTGGATGCGCGGTATACCGGGGCGATGTTCATCGACTATTACGCCGATGGTGACAATGCTAATGCGGGAAGTAAAGTTTTCGAGACTGATTCCTACGTTCTGTTGAACACCCAGATATCCTACAGATACGCAGAACACTACCGTTTGTATGTAGGCGCGCGCAACCTCGGCGATTACGTACAACCGGAAAAACATGTGGATGATGCGGCCTTCTTTTATGCCCCCGTGTATGGACGCATCCTCTACGGAGGAGTACGTGTCGAGTTCTAGCATCTCATAGTACAAACCTCCTTGTGGATCTCCCACAAGCCGCGTCAGCCCCCAGGTCCAGCCGCCACCAACCACGACCTGGGGGCTGCCTTTTGGTTCAAATATAATGAGTATCGAAAGTATTGTCGCATCCAAGCAGGAGAAATACTGAGGTGATCGCTGGGGATGAATGGCGAGTGAAAGTTGTGGTAAATAATATAGCGATTCCCATTACTAATCCGTCACATGGTCAGGTTCTATATCGGCGAAAGATCAACTATATAGTTGGAAAAAGAGATGGGAAAAGGGGACAGTTTCCTTTTCCAAAAGCGAAGCGATAGAGTTCAGTTTATAATGCGAGGAAAAGGATCCCGTCCCCTTTTCCCGGCAATCTCTGTTATGACGGAATAAAATCGCGAACAGCTATAAAACGGCACACCAGCGGTACAGCAGTACACCCTTGACTCTAAAAAAACGGACAACAAGCCGCATCACAAACCTGGCATCGACACAACCAGTCTTGAAAAGGCGCTTCATCGATATAGAAGTGGAAAATTTTGCAATAAAAAACAAGCCCGAGTTGTTTTAGCAGGCTTTAGCCTGCTCTTCTTAGCACCCGGCTTCAGCCCTGTCTCTTACCCACATCCTCTGAAAGCTTTATCAGCAAAAGGATTGTGGACATCGCATTTTTAGAATCCCGGCGGGATTCCCTATTTTAGCATAGTGTACAGGCCGTCTGTTTGGCCTGTACACTATGTCAGGATTTCTAACGAACAATCAACCCTGGAAGGGTTGCATAATGAGCAGTCAATATTAGTTTATTCAATTATTGCAGGTAATAATGTAATTTATATCCTTTATAAATCAATTGGGTATCAATTATACTTTATGCAACCCTTTCAGGGTTGATATGAGGTTTGATCTTTTTCGTAGGGTAGGCGCTAAACAGACAGCGCCTACCCTACGCTAAAATATCCCACCCCCACGGGGTGGCAGAAACACGAAGA
Organism: bacterium; assembly: GCA_963669175.1. Lineage (GTDB taxonomy): Bacteria > Electryoneota > Electryoneia > Electryoneales > Electryoneaceae. The sequence goes on along the minus strand of OY769902.1, from coordinate 271,944 downwards.
TGTTAGTAAGAGACAGGGCTGAAGCCGGGGTGAAAAGATGCCAATAAACATCCTGAGCGCGCTTTAGCGTGCTTGTCGGGTATAAATCCTGATTCCGGAAAGCACCCTGAAGGGCGCTCACCACTTCTTTAACACCACGAACACCCCGGCTGAAGCCAGGTGCTAAAAAGAGCCTGCTGAAGCAGGCTGATAACTATCGATTCAGCAGAAAACCTTCGGGGACACCTATAAATTTGCAAATCAGATTTTATGTCGGTTTTATGTAGCCGTTGATATATGATGAGAATGATTGTCTCCACTGCGAAGAAATTATACTGACAGGGTGTACCTTTCTTGTAATATTTTATATATTGTTTTGGTTGAAATACCAAATTCTTAGATACCACCTCGAAGTATGCTGGAATATCCTGCCAGTGCTGATAGATATTACACCTGTATCAGCTTCTGATTTCCCTTATAAATACATCAATACACTCCCCTTTGTAATAACCAGGCGCTGTTTTCTGAATCGGTAGACGCCATGCGAATCAAGGTGGTTTTGCTGTGGACACAGAGGCAAAGTTCTGATAACACGTAGAAAGGTGGGGCAAGCTTATGCGATTGAGTATTCGTTCCAAGCTGATGATGGTCTTCGGTGTTCTGCTTCTGCTTCTGGTTCTGGTGGGAGTGTCGGGATATTCGGGGATGAGGATATTCCACAACCGACTGGAAGAAGTAGGCGAAGTTCGTTTGCCTGCGATGGATTTCCTGATTGAAGCGGATCGAGATTTACAGCAACTCCTGGTCGCAGAACGATCGCTACTCCTGATGGAACCCAACACACAGGCTTTCAGAGATTTCCTGTCTGAACACCAGGAAAACCTGGAACAATCTGAGACACGTTGGCAAAGCTACAAGAAACTGGCAGACACTCCTGAAGAAGAAGCCTTCTTCGATGATTATGACCGCGCACGGCAAACCTGGTTACCTATTACGAGAAAGATCACAACTGAGCTTGCTACTGCTGATGACGCCAAACGTGCGGAATTGCTGGCCCTTTCCATGAACCAGGGGAAGGCTGCTTTCGAACAGATGCGTGATGTGCTCGATGGCCTGACAGAAATCAGCCTGAATTATGCTCATGAAGCACAAAAAGAAGCAAACTCCGCTTATGGTAAATCGAGCGCATTGATCATTGTTCTGATCATTATTGGTGTCCTTGGTACAATCATCGCTTCCCTTTTGCTCACGAACAACATAGTTGGACCGATTCGTCTCATTACCGAGGGAGCTAAGCTCTTCTCCGTTGGTGAAATAGATGTTGATGCCGACAAATACGCCAAGTTTGAATCCATGAAGCGAAGATCGGACGAATTGGGTGAGACCGTTGCCGCATTCAGTAACATGGTAGAGTACCTTGCGAAGAAGACCCAGATTGCAAACGAGATTGCCAAAGGGAACCTGAGTGTGGATGTGTCACTGGCGTCACAACAGGATTCACTTGGCAAGAGCATGGCGTCCATGAAGGAAACATTGGACGATGTGATCAACGCCATGCAGAAGATGTACGAGAATCAAAAGGCCGGTGACATTGAGTACTTCATTGATACAAATAAGTTTGAAGGCGCTTTTGCACAGGTCACAGATGGGTATAATATGGCGGTCAAGTTGCATATTGACAGCATCTTATTATTCCTGGGTTTGGTTGGAAAATACGCCGACGGTGATTTCTCTGAAAAACTGAAGAAGATGCCCGGCAAGCAGATTATTGCCAACGAGATCATGGACAAGCTTCGTGACAATCTGCTCAGGGTGACAGAGGATATCAAGGGATTGATTCAGTCGGCGTTGAACGGTGAATTGAACAAGCGTGCCGAAGCAGAGCGTCATCATGGTGAATTTGCTGAAATTATCAGTGGAATCAACTCAATACTGGATGCCGTGATCAAACCGGTTAACGAAGCGGCGGAAGTGCTCAGTTCGATGGCAGAGGGTGATCTTCGCAAGAAGATGGAGGGTGACTTCAAAGGCGATCATGCGAAAATCAAAAAGTCCCTTAACAGTACTGTAGAATCACTGAATTATACCCTGGTACAGGTTCGTAATTCGGTTGAACAGGTTCACAGTGGCGCCGAACAGGTTGCCGGAGCAAGCCAGTCTTTGAGCCAGGGCGCTACCGAACAGGCCTCCAGCCTGGAAGAAATCAGCTCCGCCATGACAGAAGTAGCCAGCCAGTCGGATCATAATGCGGATAGCGCCACGGAAGCATTTAACATTACATCGAATGCTCGCGATGCCGCCAAGGTTGGTACGGAACGCATGAAAGAAATGCTTTCCGCCATGGATGAGATTACGTCCAAGTCCAACGAAGTCAAAAAGATTATCAAGGTGATCGACGAGATCGCTTTCCAGACCAACCTGCTGGCCCTGAATGCTGCGGTAGAAGCGGCTCGTGCCGGTGTGCATGGCAAGGGCTTTGCCGTGGTCGCCGAGGAAGTACGGAACCTGGCACAACGCTCTGCTGTTGCCGCCAAAGAGACCACTGTCATGATCGAAAGCAACCTGTCGAGTGTCAATACGGGTAGCGAGATCGCCAGTCAGACAGATACTGCCCTGTCCGAAATCGTTGATGGCATCGCCAAGGTATCCGACCTGGCCAAGGAGATCGCAGATGCCAGCCGTGACCAGGCTCAAGGCGTCGGTCAGATTAACCAGTCCCTGACCCAGATCGAACAGGTTACCCAGGCGAACACCTCAAACGCTGAGGAATCTGCCGCTGCTTCGGAAGAGCTTTCCAGCCAGGCACAGCACCTGAACGAAGTTATTCGGCAGTTTAAGCTCACGAACGACAGAGCTGGTGGAGGACAACGCAGGCTGGAAGCGCCAAAACAGAAGAAGGCTGCACCGGCGCGAAGGCAGTTGGAATCAGCGCCCAATGCCAATGTTCAGGTAAAACCGGAAGATGTCATCAATCTGGACGATGATGATTTCGCTTCCTTCTAAAGAATGATTGTGGTGATCCTACAGGTCACCATGGTGATTGTTAATCCAACATTATCTGCTGTCCCTTTACCAGCTTGGTAAAGGGACAGTTTTTTGGTGGTGTGGTTCGTAAGTGTCCGAATAACAATACAACACCATTTGTTGTTTACTATTTACCCCTGTTTGGCAAGCAAACAGGAGCAGTCTAATGTGGGGCAGTCTAACCCGAATATTTCATGAATGAAACATGGATGATCATCTTAACACAGTTCATATCAACACATTACAACTGATTCATACAGCATTTTTCAGGGTACAGTTTGCGCCGGTATCCCTTTTCTTGTCTATTCCCTGTTTCGCTGGTAAAATGAGGGTGAGTATCGGCAACCGCCCCGGCAGGGGCAACCTGTATTAGCCCCGGGTTGCCGCCGTCAGTGTGGCGGCTACCCGGGGAGATAATGCGCACCATATATTTACTCCGGAAGGAGTAACCTAATATATATCATAAGTATACAGTGGTAATATTTAGGCAACCCGCTGCCGGGGTTGGCAAGTAGTGTTCATCCTATTCCCACCGTGAGCGCCAAACAGACGGCGCTGGACGGTGGGCTAATACAGAGAACCACTGCCGTGGTTCTTCTCCTACCCTTCCCATCAAGAATTCTTGTTTTGGCATTTCCATCAAGGATTACATATGAAAGTCCGGGCTAATGTGAAGTATAGCGATTCCCATTATTATTCCGTCATGTGGTCATGTGCCAGATCAGTGAAAGGTCAACCATATGGTTGGAATAAAGGATAAGGATATGGAAAAAGGGGACAGTTTCCTTTCCCTGGGGCAAAGCCTTCCCGCTATGAGCAAGGACCGGGAAAGGTGGCTGTACCCTTTTTCTTGAGAGCAGGCAGGACGTACACGGAAAAGGGTACAGTTTCCTTTTCCACAAGTTCGGCGAGAGTGTTTCATATGCGCGCGAGGAAAAGGATCCCGTCCCCTTTTCCCGGCAATCTTTATTATGTCGGAATAAAATCGAGAACAGCTATAGTCTAATGTGAAGCAGTCCGTTATGAAGTAGTCCATTGTGAAACATTCCGTTGTGAAGTAGATGGTTTTGTATTCGGTATCGACTCACGTTTTGGAGCAAGCCACCTCGAAGAGGTGACACTTGAATAGCGCGGCTCGTCAGCGCCGGGAACACAAGATTCCACCACCCCTTTCGATCCTGAAGGGATCGCACAACAACCAGGCACCTTTTCCTGTCATTACGACTGGTAGCAATTACCCATTCACTTGTCATGTGTAACCTTGAAAACTGAACATCCGTAAAAACCCCCTGCATCACAAAGACACAGGGGGTAGAATAATCCAACCAATCTTCGGATCAGAACTTTGCTGTCAGTGCGATATAGGTATAATGCGCCATGTCCGCATCCAGTTTGTAATCTTCCGAGGGCATGAAAATGCAGTGCGCCGCATCAATACCAAGTCCATCAACAACAGGGAAGCGGAAACGGATATCCACTTCCTGACCCATCTGAGTGTAATCCTTGGTCGCATCCTTGACGGACGTTTGCTCCACAACATAGGCAAAGTTGTGGACATCCACATTCATACGAAGCTTCGCCATCGGGTAGCACTCAAAGTGCAGCAACAGCGACATCATCCCCTCATCGACGTCCTTGAAGAAGTCCATGAAGCCACGATAGGTATGGCGTGACATGTAGGGGATACGGATCGTGTGATCCTTTTTTTCTGCAATGTCATCCGCAGAGGTTCCGGTTGTGTAATCAAGACCAACACCAATAGTCGGACGAATTGAATGATCAATGGAATAGAACGCATCGGCGGCCAATAAATAACCGGACAGGTCGCGGTCATGGTACGTACCAAATTGTCCAGCCAGGTCGGCTTTAAGGGCAATGGCGCCAAATTTCTTGTTGAAGTATACGCCCGGAGTCAACCACAGATCAGCCTTTTCATATGTGCCACCAACATATCCAGGATCAAGTACACGAGGATCATAATACACCCAGAACAAGGGTTCCAGCATGCCGTCCATCAATTGCACACGTGAAAGGAACAGGTGCAGGTCGCGATCGCCGTTCTCGCCCGGATCTGTGTTTGGAGAAGATTTCGAATAGTGGAATTCCCACTTGAGCCCTTCACCACCGGACAGGATACCGATGGCGTCATAGGTGCGAGGCCCGTAAACATTAAAGTTCGCTGAACCGATGATTCTGCTGCGGCCAAACGCCAGGGGATAGCGTCCAACACGTAAATGCAGGTCAGAACCAGCCAGTCCATTCGTCTCAAGGTAGGCCTGCTCAGCGTAAAAATTTGTCGTGGCCGCCTTGTTTACGCCCTGGTTGCCCCATGATCTGGCTTCCTTGAACTTTGCATAGAGGAAAAGCATGTCGTTGGGAACAATACGGATACCAATCTGGGTGCGCAGGGTGCCGAACTCGTTCATGCCTGTGTCAGCATTGAAATCCTTACCGTCAATTTCCGAACGGTAGCGTATGGTTCCATCAATCGAAACCTGGTCTGTTAAAGGAATCTCGGCTAGAAGAATACCAGGAAGAACTACCAACGCAAACAACAACAGGAACGCTCTTTTCATGTATTTCCCTTTCCCTGAAAAGATGGATATCCAAAATCCGATGGTTTATCCTGTAAATATCGCATGGTTACGGGTGCTTGGAGTGTATAGTGAGAACATGCCTTCTGAAAACGTATTCAATATATATGAAATCAAGAACAAAAAAAAGCGAATTTCAAAAATAGAGTTGCTCTTTGTGCATATATGAAGAGTTGTTGATAATATTTGTTAAGCAATCTTTTCTAAAATGGGCCGAAGTTGTCGTGGTAAGAATTTCCATCGGCGTTTCTGTCGTGTACCTGTGATTGATTCTTGTTTTCCATGGATAGATCGTAGCCCTTGCATAAAGCGAGGATTGCCACCCAAAAAAGACAGAATTTCCCCAGTCAATTTGCATATGTCGAAACTGTTTTTCAACGGGCCCAACATGCCAACAGGAACGATAGCCTTATTGAAGATATGTGCTATCCGGTAACTATATCACGATGGATCGGGCTCGATCCATGACTCCGGAGGAGGATAGCAAGGAAAAGTTAAGCTTGACAAATAGAGTTTAATACTATTGATTCCTATTCAAGAATTATTCTTATTCGGGGGGCAAATGGTGCAGCTCAGAAAAAAGATTGTAGATCAGCGGATGAAGCGATTTGAGGAGGTTTGTCGTGAGTCCGGGGTTAAGCTCACATACCAGCGGATGGAAGTGTTTCGTGAGGTTGCTGGTACTGAGGATCATCCGGATGCCGAGACGGTATTTCACGGGGTTCGCAAACGTATTCCGACCATCTCGCTGGATACCGTGTATCGCACCCTGTGGACTCTGAATGACCTGGGATTGATCAAGACCCTCGGCGCGTCACGTGAGCGTTCGCGTTTCGATGCCAACCTGGATCAGCATCATCATTTTGTCTGCACTCAATGTGGCCATACCTACGATTTTATCAGTGAAACATTGAACAATCTGCATCTTCCGGATTCAGTTGATGAGTTGGGCAAGATCGAGTCAACTCTCGTTGAAGTCCGTGGAGTTTGTCATAAATGTGCGAAAAAAGCGGGAACTAAAAAGAGCAACATCACCAAGTAGCAGGGGAGTAGAGGGATGAGTAAAAAGAAGCAGACCAACAGTGTTGGCGCGCCTGTCGCCGACAACCAGAATGTGCTTTCGGCGGGGCCGCGTGGTCCGATGTTACTGCAGGATGTGTGGTACCTGGAGAAGTTGGCGCATTTTGACCGGGAAGTGATCCCGGAACGTCGCATGCACGCGAAGGGCTCTGGTGCATACGGCACTTTCACCATCACACATGACATCACCAAATACACGCGAGCCAGTGTATTTTCACAGGTTGGCAAAAAAACGGACGTCTTTGTCCGCTTTTCAACAGTTGCCGGAGAACGTGGCGCTGCGGACGCTGAACGCGATATCCGTGGCTTTGCCATCAAGTTCTACACGGACCAGGGGAACTGGGACCTGGTGGGCAACAACACGCCGGTCTTTTTCCTGCGTGATCCTCTGAAGTTCCCGGATCTGAACCGTGCAGTCAAACGTGATCCGAAGACCAATCTCCGCAGTGCAAAAAACAACTGGGATTTCTGGACTTCGTTGCCGGAAGCGTTGCATCAGATCACGATTACCATGAGCGATCGTGGTATCCCGTTGTCTTATCGTCATATGAACGGCTACGGCAGCCACACGTTCAGCCTGATCAGCGCCGACAACAAGAGGTATTGGGTCAAGTTCCATCTGAAGACTGATCAGGGCATCAAGAACATGACCGACGCCGAAGCGGAAGCGGTCGTAGGCAAGTGCCGTGAAAGTCACCAGCGTGACCTGTTTGGCAGCATTGAAAAAGGTGATTTCCCACGCTGGAAGATGAAGATCCAGGTGATCCCGGAAGAGGAAGCGGAGCACTTCCCGTTTAATCCTTTTGATCTGACCAAGGTTTGGCCGCACAAGGATTACCCGTTGATTGATGTGGGTGTGCTTGAGTTGAATCGCAACCCGGAAAACTACTTCGCTGAAGTTGAACAATCAGCCTTTAATCCTGCCAATATCGTTCCTGGCATAGGATTTTCCCCGGACAAAATGCTGCAGGGGCGTTTGTTCTCCTACGGTGATGCCCATCGGTACCGTCTGGGCGTAAATCACAACCAGATTCCGGTCAATCGCGCCAAGGTGCCCGTGTATAGTAACCATCGTGACGGTATGATGCGTGTTGATGGTAATTACGGCGCTACAGTCGCCTATGAGCCTAATATGGAAGGGCAGTGGGCGGAACAGCCGGAATACCGTGAACCGCCGCTCAAGATCAACGGCGATGCGGATCATTGGAATTTCCGGAACGATGATGAAGATTACTTCACCCAGCCTGGTAACCTGTTCCGCATGATGAGCTCTGAACAGCAGGAGCAGTTGTTCGGCAACACCGCTCGTGCGATGGGTGATGCACCGGACGTAATCAAGCATCGTCATATTCGCCATTGTTACAAAGCAGACCCTGCGTATGGTGAAGGGATTGCCAAAGCGCTGGGTATTGATATGAGCAGTGTAGACCTGGATGGTACTGCACCTCAGGAGTAAGTACAAGTTCCGTCTGGTTTTGAATACATGTTTTTCATGAGTGTGACCTGACAGTCAGATACATTAGCCCAATATAAGTGTTGTACACATCGTTGAATGTGGGGGCAAAAAATAATCCACAATGAAGTGGACCATTACACGCAAGTGAGGAGGAAGTAAAGATGGGTGAAGAAGAAAGAGTACGGATGCCGTTGATTGGCGAACCGGCGCCTGAGTTTGTCGCTGAAACCACACAGGGTGAGATTCATTTTCCGCAGGACTATAAGGGCAAGTGGGTCATCTTTTTCTCGCATCCGGCCGATTTTACCCCGGTATGCACCACCGAATTCATGACCTTTGCCAGCATGGCGGATGAGTTCAAGGAACTGAACGCCGAACTGCTGGGCCTTTCGATCGACAGTACGTACAGCCATATCGCGTGGTTGCGTACGATCCAGGAAAAGATCGAGTTCAAAGGCATGAAGGGCGTGGAAGTCAAATTCCCGGTCATCAGTGACCTGAAGATGGATGTATCCAAGGCGTTCGGCATGCTGCAACCGGCTGCAAGTACAACCCAGGCGGTACGCGCGGTATTTATCATTGATCCCAACGGCATCGTGCGTGCGATCCTGTACTACCCGCTGTCCAATGGTCGCAACATGCAGGAGATCAAGCGTCTCCTGATCGCGATGCAGACTTCCGATGAGTACGGTGTCGCCACCCCGGCCAACTGGACCCCGGAAGACAAGGTTATCATCCCGCCTCCGGGTTCCTGCGGCACCGCGAAAGACCGTGTCGATGGCGCCGGTGATGACTATGAGTGCCTGGACTGGTTCCTGTGTATGAAGGACAGTCCGATCAAGAAGTAGCCAGTTGCTCAATTTGATCATTCATTCACGTCAAAGCCCCGCATTTGCGGGGCTTTGCTATGTCTATCGCAATCAATATCAGGCGAATAAACTGGTTCACTAGAGCTCAAAAACCTTCCTGAAGTGAAAACCGTAAATCGTTAAAGTTACTGCCTGCGCGAACAGAGCCGGACGTTTGCGGATAGTCCAGAACAGCAGACGCCAATAATGGAATCGCTCTTTTTCAATCATACCCAGAACAAAAATTGATTTTAAGAAGGCGGATACTTCTTTTGGGCCGATATTTGGTCTGATTTTAAGCTTGATCGGATGATAGTCTTTCAGGAATTGCCTTACTCGTTTGTAGTATTCTTTCGGGGTGTACAGTTCTTCGATAACTTTCTTGTACCCGTTGATCAGTTCAGCAACATCCATTTTTGGAATGAAGTTTATGCTGGCGTCGGTATTATTACCGGACATGTTTCCGATAATTCTGTTTTCGTTCAGCAACCGGTTATATAATTGTGTCCCTTTTGGCGCATTCAACAAGCCGACCATGGCGGTGACAATACCGCTGTTCTGAATGAAATTTACCAGCGCATCGAAAATGTTAGTCTCGTCATTATCAAAACCGACAATAAAGCCGCCTTTAACCATCATACCGCTGTCATGAATGGTACGGATACATTCCATGGTGTCACGGTTCTGGTTGTGCAGTTTATTGCATTCCTGCAGGGATGCCTCGTTGACGGTTTCGATTCCGATGAAAACAGATGTAAAACCGCACACAATCATCAGGGATCGCAGCTCGGCGTCATCAGCAAGATCAATGGAGGCTTCTGTGCTGAAGGTAAACGGAAAACCATGCTTCTTCTGCCAGGTATGAATTGCAGGAAGCAGCTCTTTTTTCAGTTTGGGTTTGTTGCCGATAAAGTTGTCATCAACAAAGAAAATATTGCCTTTCCATTTCAGGGCATGTAGCGCATCCAGTTCTGCCAGGATCTGTTCCTTAGTTTTTGTTCGAATTTTCCGGCCAAACAACACTCCAATATCACAGAAATCACAGTCAAATGGACAACCACGAGAGTATTGAATGTTGACTTCTGCGTACTTCCGCAGATTTACCAGATCCCAGCGTGGCGCTGGTGTGGTTTGCATCGACGGCATGGTTGCTTCAGAATAGACAGCTTCCGGACAGCCATTCTGCCAGTCTTCCAGAAAACGTGGCAATGTGGCTTCACCGTCATTCAGAATAAAATGATCAATGCCTGATTCGCTGAATTCATCAGAATAAGCTGTGAATAACGGTCCGCCAGCGACTACAGTCAGGTTATGATCTTTACACCGGCCAACCACCTGTTCGGTTGATTCACGCTGAACCAGCATCGCGCTGATCATGGCCATATCCGCCCAGACGAGGTGAGATTCCTTCAGTTTTTCGACTGCCATATCGACAACACGGAGGTTCCACTCTCGAGGAAGCATCGCCGCAATCGTAAGAAGTCCCAAGGGAGGTGCTGTCGCTTTACGGGATACAAACTTCAGGGCGTGTTTGAAACTCCAAAACGTATCCGGAAAAGCCGGGTAAATCAGAAGGACGTTCAATGGGTTCTCGCATTGTAAGTGTGGATTGAGGCATAATAAATAAGCCGCAATGTTTGGATGCCGTTAGCATCTGATGCAATTACTAATTCTATCAATGGCAAGGATTGTTCTCGTGAAAAGCAAATGGGAAGGATGAGGATGAAATGCGAGTTCAAGCAGCAAACTGGCAAACATGCAACCGGTTATCGCCAAATGCGGAATACGTTCCACGACAAACGCACAACTACTCTATAATACGGTAGTATTGACAGGAATCCTAGGACTATTTCTTCAAACACAAGAATAATTGTACTCGTCAGTCATAGTTTTTTTGTGTCTCTACCCTGGTCTAAAAAATCAACCTTGGTATGTGTTCTCTCTTCAGAACGGCGATTTTCGTATATCAGCGCCCAGCGTACCCGATTCTACCAATCCGTCAATCAGTATGAAGCTGCTAAATACTAATCCCGACAAGCGTTTGCTCGGATCTGGGAAATTGTTTTCAAACGTACGGAACGACCATTTTGCCGATCCGTAAAACGGTTAGAACAAGAAGGGCATGGTTGGCGGGGTGGCCGAGTTACGAATTCGGATCCAATTCGCCAACGCCCAGACAGTTTTCATTGCCTGGACGCTGCACCCCGACCATCAGGTCACCACATCACGTGTACCTCATTTCCTGCTTATCCATGACCTATCTGGTGGTCTATTGCTGATGTAATGGTCCACTAGTACATAAACAAGGATAGGATGTCTGTTCCCTTTAGGGAAAACATCCCAGGGAGAAGTCTGATGAAAACGCAAAAACCCGATACCGAAAAGGAGCCGGAACTACCGGACCTTAATCATCCTTCACAGCAGGGATTAACCCGGCAAGAGGCCGAGCAACGGTTGGCCCAATACGGCCCCAATACCCTGCGTGAAGATAAAAAGAGCCCGCTTCGAAAACTGCTGGCTTATTTCTGGGGGCCTATCCCCTGGATGATAGAAACGGCTGCAATCCTTTCCGCTGTTATTCATCACTGGGAAGACCTTGCGATTATTGTAGCACTCTTGCTGCTGAATGCTATCGTAGGATTCTGGCAGGAGTTCAAAGCGGAAAAGACCATTGCCATGCTGAAGGATCGGATGGCTCTTCACGCTCGTGTCAAGCGAGATGGTGCATGGTCAACCCAATCCGCAGCGAATCTGGTTCCCGGTGATCTGGTGCGCATTCGTCCCGGCGATATTATCCCGGCGGATGTGAACCTGATGAACGGCGATTACCTGCTGGTAGATGAGTCCGCCCTGACCGGGGAAGCGCTTCCTGTTGAAAAGCACAACGATGATTCCGCCTATTCAGGATCACTGGTGCGACAGGGCGAAATGGAAGCGATCGTCACTAAAACTGGCGAGAACACGTTTTTCGGAAAGACGGCGCAACTGGTCAGCGATGAACAACCCCGAAGTCATTTCCAGAAGGCTGTATACAAGATTGGCGATTACCTGATTGTGCTTGCGGTGGCGTTGGTTGCCCTGATTGTGATCATCGCCCTGTTCCGTTCGGAAAACATGCTGGACACGATACAATTTGCCCTCGTCTTGACCGTGGCCGCCATCCCGGTGGCTTTACCGGCTGTGATGTCGGTAACGATGGCGATTGGCGCATATAACCTGGCCAAACGTCAGGCTGTTGTCCGCAGGTTGGTGGCAATCGAGGAACTGGCCGGGATGGATGTCCTCTGTTCCGATAAAACAGGCACATTGACGAAAAACGAGCTGTCCCTGGTAGATGCTACACCACTGGGCAGCAATACGGATGAAGACCTCCTGTTCCTGGCATCGCTGGCGTCACGGGAAGAAAATGATGATCCCATCGATTCCGCCATCTTCGAAGCTGCGAAGAAGTATGATGCTATGTCCGGAAAACTGGACAAAGCACACCTTCTCCACTTCACGCCGTTTGACCCGGTTCAGAAACGCACCGAGGCGGATGTGACAGTCGAGGGGCAGAGAATCACTGTTTCCAAGGGCGCTGCGCAGGTCATCGCCGCTTTGGAAGGGGTTCGTCGTCAAGATGTGGAAACCTTGAATGCGCAGGTTGAGACCTATAGCAAGAAGGGCTACCGTGCGCTGGCTGTCGCATCGAAGACGCCTGATCGGGACTGGCAGATTGACGGTGTGCTGGCGTTGTTTGATCCGCCACGGGAGGATACGAAGCAGACATTAAAAACTGCTTCCGAGATGGGCATCCAGGTAAAGATGATCACCGGTGACCATACGGCAATCGCTCGTCAGACCGCTGAAGATATCGGTTTGGGGACCGACATTGTCAGCGCATCCAGCCTGGATGATCAGAAGGACAGGAAGCAGTTGCGCAGTGTTGAAGAGGCGGATGGTTTTGCCGAAGTATTCCCCCAGCAGAAGTATGATATCGTCGAGTCGCTTCAGCAGAATAACCATATCACAGGCATGACCGGGGATGGCGTGAATGACGCCCCGGCTTTGAAACGTGCTGATATCGGTATAGCAGTTTCCGGCGCAACGGAAGTCGCTCAGAATGCGGCGGATATTGTGCTGACCAGTCCGGGGCTTTCGGTCATTATTGATGCTATCAAGGAAAGCCGGAACACATTCCAACGGATGAACAGTTACGCTATTTACCGTATCGCTGAGACGATACGTGTGTTGCTGTTTATCACGTTGTCCATCATCGTATTCCACTTCTACCCGGTCAGCGCCATCATGATTGTGCTGCTGGCATTATTCAATGATGCTCCGATCATGGCAATCGCCAACGACCGTGTAAAGCAGTCCCAGTTCCCGGAGAAGTGGAACATGCGGGTGATCCTGAGTATGTCCACCCTGCTTGGTGTAATCGGCGTCATTTCGAGCTTCGGGATTTTCTACATCGGCTTGCGTGTGCTGGGCCTGAACCATGACGCCATCCAGTCGTTCATCTTCCTGAAACTGGCTGTGGCCGGACATTTGACGCTGTTCATCACGCGTACCCGTGGGCCGTTCTGGTCCATACGCCCCAGCAATACCCTGCTTTGGTCCGCCATTGCCACCAAGGTATTGGCAACGCTTGTCGCCGTTTATGGCTGGTATGTCACGCCTATCGGTTGGGAGAATGCCATGCTGGTATGGGGGTATGCCATTGCGGCTTTCCTGATCACTGATGGTGTGAAGGTGGCTGCTTACAAATTGCTTGATCACGAAGATATTCTTTTCGCACGATAGAGACGGGACTTGTCCCGAAGAAAGGAGAAGGATCATGGAAAACCTACAGACAGCAACAGAAACTTCCCGGTCCAGGAGTAAGAAATCTATTAACGATGTCATTGGCCTGCTGAGCAGCCGTGATGGCAAGGTTCGTCAGATGGCACGTGAAGCACTGGTAGCCAAGGGGTCACAGGTAACTCATATTCTCCTGCCCATGTTGGAAACGAAAGACACCATAACCCGGTGGGAAGTTGTGAGGACGATCAGCGAGATCGGAGATGGGGAATCAATTCCGAACCTTGTCAACCTGCTTTGGGATGATGATTCGGATATCGCCTGGATGGCTGCCAAAGGACTGATCAGTATCGGTAGTGAGACGCTTGTGCCCCTGTTGACAGCACTGATCAACTACCCGGAATCGGTTCGCTTGCGTCGTGGTGCCCATCATGTCTTAACTGCGCTGAACGATGAGCATTCTTATTTGAACCTGTCGCCGTTGCTGCATGCGTTGGACAACAGCCTGAACCAGGAAGAAATAACGATCCTGGCAGCCCATGTTCGGCAGAAACTGACAGAAAACCACACAGACCAGCAGGATCATTAAAATAGATCATGTTTACCATGGAACCCGGGACTGATCTCATTGATCAGTCCCGGATTGTTATGTAGATAGAACTCTTTTCGCTCTCACAGCATTGCATTTTGCGTTATCAGATTGCTAGTTTAATAAACACTGTCGCGCATTCCTGGAGGGGGAAGCAGCGACAGCACACCCCCGCACATAAACATTCATAACGCATCCCCAGTTGATACGGATTCATATTCGGACTCAGGCCGTAAGGTGTGCCCGATAAGTCATATTACTGAGCAGGGGGATGTATGTTGCGCATGAGACGTGGTTCCTTGTTTCTTCATGCTATCCTGATGGTTCTTTTCCTTTTGGCGACCAGTATTGCGTTCATGTCCTGGGCGGTTGCGGAGAAATACCAGGGGCAGGTTTCTCTGGCGCATTCGCAGGCGTTGTATGTGGCGCAGTATGGAGTGTTGAATGAAGCGCTGGGAGAATTGAGAAGCCGTCCCGAATGCCAGTTGCCGCCGGGAGTGGAATACCTGCATCCCGGGGTCATGCGGAACACGAATGGTGATATCATCGGGGAGTATGATCATGTGAAAGTGTCGCGTGTTATTGATGCTTCCCAGGAGAGCAATGTTTTTTATACAAGCTGGTCGTATGACTTGAGTGCGCGTGGCAAAGTGGAAGTCAAAGAACCCCTCGGTGGAGTCAATGAGGTTACCCGCCAGGTCACCATGCGCGCACACCTTCGCACCTACGCCAACTACCTGTACCTGACCGACCGGGAACTCACAGAATACAATGAGATTATCTGGTTCTGGACGCCTGATGTATTGACGGGGCGCACCCACTCCAATGACAGGATAGGCATAAAATACGCGCCGACCTTTAACGGTCCGGTCAGTACGTGTGCGGAAGCCTTTATTCAGGGCGCGGGGTACAGTCCGCATTTCACCTATGAACCAATCTTCAACGCGCCCGAAGTGCATTTCCCGTCATACGCTGAAAATGTTCGAAACTGCGCAATTTCCATGGGCCACTATTATCATGATTATGTGGGTACGCGGATGACCCGGATGAAGGGAATAGAAGCCGGGTGGATGCTGCAACAGTATATTCGTGGTGAACCTTATGATTCTGCCATGATCGTTTTCGAGAATCTCATTCCTTACCACAACATTGTATTTGTCGATGGTGACCTGGAAATATATGGCGAGCAGGTTAGTGGGGTGACAACTGTCGGGTGTAGCGGAAGCATGGAACTGATCGACAATATCAAGCTGGCGGATGTTCCCCTGGATGAACCGAACGAGACCCTTTCCAGCCTGTACATGCTCGGGTTGGTCAGCGAGGGGCAAATTATCATCAAGGATACTCCAGCCAATGGGCAGGGGAATGGGTTGCACGCATCCCAGGGGAATCATGACGGATCACATATTATGATCACCGCAGCCATTGTTGCCCTGGGTGAATCGTTTACCTTCGAACATCAGAATGATACCTGGGATGAGTACAGGTGGTGCGATCCGCTGGGGGAACACCCGGGAAACCAGGATGAACGTGGCGAGATCATACTCAGGGGGTCGGTAACGCAGAAACGTCGCGGCTATGTACACCGTTCCAATTGCGGTGGCACCGGGTATGCAAAGAATTACCTCTACGATATCCGTTTGGATGATAGTGCGCCGCCATGCTTCGTCAATGCGATTGATGGCAACGGCGCTGCCATGTTCGATATTGTCGCCTGGCGCGAGGATGTTGTTCCTGATCCGTTGTGATTGTATCAGAGAAAGATCAGTCCAGGGAAGGGTGTAGGTCGGGTGGCCCGATTTAGCCCTGTGATGATGGTGATACCAATGCCGCGCATGATACGGAAACAGGACTTCCTTTTATATCGGCGCTGATGGGCAAAGTTGGGATAGTGACACAAGTAAAAAATCTATCCTGATTTTGGATGTTGAACCCTTGCGCGATCCTGACTTGCTCATCGTCCGCATCACAGGACAACGACTCACAAGTGTTGTCAACATTTTAAAGAATCATGTCGCACTTCCGGCAAATCGGGCCACCCGCCATCCCGATCCACGCCTGGTTGCGTCGCAGATCAGGGCCGTCTCATAGTACCCGTTCATCAACAGAAACATTATTACTCTCACGAGTGCATCGGGCTACTCGTCCTTGCGTGTGCATCGGGTCATCTGTCACCAATAGTTGATTCACTACTGCGAAACACGCATTCATCTCTCCCTTTCATAAACTATTCCCAGAAACTTACCGATTGAGTGAATAGTGGTACTCTGTTCAAAAGAGAGGCATGATAGCCAACGAAGCGCCTTTCATTTGAGTACATTTCTCATTGTATCTTGCTATGAAGGCTGGTGCGGATCAGTATTGTTCAGGACAAGGACGGAAAATGATAGCACGACCGGGGAGAATCGGGAGTGGGTTCGCGTTATTATTCCTGCTTGTGTGCATGGTCTGGGGAGGGAATGCACACGCCCAGGGCAGGGAAGTTGTGATTACGGTTGAACCCAACCAGAGCATTCGAGCCATTGCGGAGCAGTACCTGGGAGACCCAAACCTTTGGGAGGATATTCTCCGTGCCAACGAGCTGACTTCACCGGACCAGGTGCGTCCCGGAACCAAACTGAAAATCCCGGTCAAAGCGATTACCGACGCCAATAACAACGTCAACAAAAGCACAGAGCTTATCCAGGAAGCAACCCGTGCCGGCGCCAAGATGTTCGCGGCCGATGAAATCCAGGCGGCTATCGACTTCCGTGAGCAGGCTATCGTTCACCGGAAGGCTGGCGAATGGTCCGAATGCACCTCGCTTGCCAAACAATCGATCCAACATGCCCAAACCGCGCTGAATGCAAGCGTGAAACAGCAGGACGTCGCCAGCGAAGCAGTGCTGCACTTCAAGCGTGGCAGTGTCCAGAGCCGTAAACCATCGGACAATACCTGGTATGAACGCCAGGTGAAGGACAGCTTCGTGGAGAAGGAAAAGGTTCGCACGTTGTCCAACTCCTATGCTGAAATCCTGTTCAAGAACAACAGCCGTATCCAGTTGCAGGAAAACTCGCAGGCGTTGATCCAGTCCATGCGTGAAAACCGCCTGACCAACAGCGAACAGGCCAGTGTAAGCCTGATCGAGGGCGATGTGCTGGCATTGCTTGGCGGTGGCAAGGCTACGGAAGCTTTTGATTTCCAGGTAGAAGGCGTGGAGACGGAAATCAATTCACAGGCATTTCGTGTCAACAAATCCACCGAAGCGGCCAGTTTTGCCAATTACCAGGGCGAGCTGGCGATTGCCGCTGCAGGCAGCCGTGTTGTGCTGGAAGAAAACCAGGGCTCGGTCGTGCGACGCAATCAGGCGCCGAGTGAACCGCAGAACCTGTTGCCCACACCGGAATTGGTGACGCCTGCGAACGGCACAGAGCTTTACGATACCGAAGGTGAGCTGGTCTGGAACGGTGTGGATGGGGCTGGCTCCTACAAGATCGAGATTGCAGAAGATGCGCAATTCTCACGTATTCTACACACGGCAAAGCAGCGTTCCACCAGTTTCCCGATACCGGATGACCTGACCAATGGCGCCTACTACTGGCGTGTGCTGGCCTATACGCCGGATAACCTTGCTGGCCGGATGGGGCGTGGCGCATCCTTTTCCATCATTCTCGATGAAAACCCGCCGTTCCTGGTGGTTCATTCCCCGGAAGACGGTATCCTGGTGACGTCGGATTCGATACAGGTGAACGGGGCTACGGAACCGGAAGCGACGGTGCGAGTTGCCGGACATTCAGCTAATGTGAACCCGGCCGGTGAGTACAATTTGGTCATCGGACTTATGCCCGGTGATAATGTGATTGCGATTGTCGCGACAGATAGGGCAGGCAACGAGACGGTTATCGAACGTACTGTCAAGCTGGTGCGTGAAGGTGAAATCGTAATCACCTTTGATCCATCATTGCCGACCCTCGGCACCAACCGTTTTGTGGCGACAGGCGGCGCTTTGGCTATAAGCGGAACCACCACCCCGCAGTGCAATCTGGCATTCAAAAGCATTACCGGCGGTTTTGAGATACACACGCAGTCGGACGCTGACGGGCGTTTCCAGGCGAGCCTGCCGCTGCTGACCGAGGCCGATGAGTTTTCGGTTACGGTTACCACACAGACCGGGGCGACACACCAGGAGAATTTCACTGCGGAAGTGGATACCGAACCACCGGTTATCAGTTTCACACGTCCGATTCCCGTATCCGTGGCGAACTCTTCATTGGAGATCCACGGCACCCTGAGCGGCGGGGAGAAGCTCACGCTGAACGGTAAGCCCCTGACCGTGATGAGCGGTGAATTCATCGCAACCGTCGAGCTGTCCAAAGGGAAAAACGCACTGCGTTTTGAGGCGGTTGATGATGCTCGGAATGTGGGGATTCAGGAAGCGGAAGTGCTGTACGATCCTGACGCGCCATCCATTACCGGAAGCCGTGTGAATCCGAGGACGGCCAATGGCGGCGAGCGTGTCGAAATTACCATCGAGTGCAAAGATCCGGGCGGCCTGGTGAAAGCCGCGCCTTTCAAGGTACACATCGGTGATTTTACGTACCAGGGTGTGCTGCTGTTGAACGAAGCCGGGACAGCCTATACCGGCAGCTTCCAGGTGCCACAGAACAAATCCGGCGCGGTGCAGTTGGATGAAGTTACCCTGACTGATCGTTTGGGTAACGCGAAGACGTTTACGTTTTAGTGGTCCAATTTGGAATACGTGTACTGAAAAGGGTGCAGCAAACAGGGATTATGGTAGGTCGGGATTTTGGATATGCTTATATCTCATTGAATACCCAGTCTTTTAAATAATTGAATACCCAGTCTTCTAAATATCGGTATAGGTGTTGTCTAGAATATTGTTTCGCGGAAGTTCTACCGTTTCAATAGCAATTAGCCTGCTTCAGCAGGCTCCTCTTAGCACCCGGCTTTAGCCGGGTGTGTGAAGATAACCTTATATATGAGCGCGCTTTAGCGTGCTTTCAGGTAATAGACGTCATTGCCTGGGAAAGCACCCTTAAGGGCGCTCGGAATGCCTGTCGTATCTGTTCCCCCGGCTGAAGCCGGGGGCTAAGAGGAGCAGGCTAAAGCCTGCTAAGATTCAGAATCTTTGTACACTTTTCGTATGGAAATACAGTAGGTTGTAAAACTAATGTCCCATGGAATAGAATAACTGCGAGATCACCGTTCTGTTCACGGCTGTGCTTCGCACACCGCAAGCTTCGATTCGCTACGGTTCAAGCCGGGGATGACATGATGGGACATTTTTTTAAACATACTATAGTTCACTTTTCTTGTGGGATCAGTTCAGTGGGTGTCCTTTTTATATTCCGCCAAATCTTACATAGCTGTTAATTGACACATTCAGAGTTCCATCAAATCTTGCGCATTTGCTATTTGATTCGTGTGACATGAAGTTCAGGCCAATAGAGAATGTATCTATAGCCCCTGAGCATTTTTTCCGGGGCGGGGTTCTTTTTCTATATAGTTGCTGGAAGTGGAGAATTCTCATAGGGTTGCGAAGATGTGCGATCAAGCCGATAATGATAGGCTAAGTCGAGTTTTATTAGTAGTTTGAGGCTAAGTGTTTGTTTCTGTTACCCTGTTGTGGCTCTGGAAGCCTACTTGTTGTTTTTCTGGCACCTGAGTTGCTCACAATTTCACAGTACTATCGCTTCTCAGTATGACATCCAACGGGGTAGAGGGTCAGGGAGGGTGAGTCAGTGAGTTCCTCGAAACGTAGTTGGTTTTCATCGATATTGCGCGGGCTGAACGGGAGAACCCTGTTTGTTGGCCTGTTGTTGTTTCCGGTTCTGGTGTTCGCCCAGCAAAGTACCTACATGATCACGTACGGCACTGATTCCAACACGGATGAAGGTGACGACGATTTTGTGCAGGTGATATTCCTGAAGGTGCCGGCAACATTGGGCGATTCGTTGTATGTGCGCATCTTTGACGCGGACTGCGGCGGCCAGCATGACGCCCGCTACCGTGGCGTTTTCAACACCACCACATCCTTCAAGCTGTATGGCGGCGTCGGAGCGTTTACCAATTCCGGTCTTCGCAGCCCTTCACCGGGCGCTGGAGCGCGAGGCACTGGCGAGCTTCTCGCAGAACTGACAGTCGGTGAAGATGCCTTCAAAGACAACCAGTGGTTTAACCTTGCGCATGTAGCCCCGTCGCAGGGTGAACCGGTTGACAGTAACTATTATTTCAAGCTGGTGGTCGAAGGCGGCCCCGGTGATGATGGCAATATTTTTCTCGTGGAACCCAGCCGTGTAGCCCAGCGTAACCTTCCCCCGGCTGGCGCACAGCTCTTTACCTATGCCCCGACTATACGTTTGCCCAATCCCGGTGTGTTCGCGGAAATGCGATTCTTTGTACCGGAGAATATTCGTGAGATAGCTGTTCATGGTTTCGATGTAACCGGCGCGACCATCGGTGTGGAAACCGCATTTCGTTCCAATCTGCCCGTTTCAACGGGCGGTCAGAACGAATGGGCGACCAGTTCGGTCCGTCTTGATCCGATTGAAGTGGGTCGCTTGTGTGCCTTGCGTTTTGAGGGCGGCAAGGAAATGCCGAATGACGGCGGTTTTTACGTTTCCGATGACAAGGGCAATCTGCTGGCAATCGATCTGCCGATTTACATTCAACGTCCCAATACACCGCCGACACCCGTACTCGGAACAGAACTCCTGGCGGATTGCAAGACCGTGCTGTTCGACGCTTCCCGGACCACTGATCCCGATGGCGATGCGCTGACCTTTACCTGGTATTTCGGTGATGATCAGACCGGAACCGGAAGCCGTACCGCTCATACCTATGCCGAGCCGGGTAACTACGAGATCACCTGCATTATCGAGGAAGCCTCGGGACGGGTCTGCAACGGTATTCTCAAGACCATGACCGTGCTGGTAAACAGTCCGCCTCAAGCGGAAGCGGGGCCGGATATCACTTGTACGCCGGGTGAAATGCTCACCTTCGACGGTTCGGGTTCATTCGATTCTGATGGCGAAGTAACCAGCTTCTTCTGGGATTTCGGCGATGGTCTCAAGGCACAGGGGCCGGTGGTGAATCATCGGTATGACAAACCGGATTTCTACACGGTTACCCTGCGTGTCGAGGACAATTCAGGCACCCCGTGCAGCTTCGATACCGATGATTTGGAAGTATGGGTCAACGCTGCCCCGGTGGTTGAGATCGGGAATGATATCATCGCATCGGTAGGGGAAGAAGTCGCTATCAGCGGCGAGAACAGCCGTGACAGTGACGGCGGCATTACAGCGTTTACCTGGGATATGGGTGATGGAACAACCTTGCAGGGAATGACAGTCACCCACTCGTACACAGCCCCGGGCACGTATACCGTGATCCTCGATATTGCGGATAATTCCGGAGCACGTAACAGCGGTGCGAATGACCGGTTGAATGTCTATGTCAACGATCCTCCAGTCGCGGAAGCCGGACCGGATCACAGGGTTGCAACTGCGGAAGTCATCACGTTTGACGGTACAGATTCTTACGATAACGACAATACCCTGATTCGTTATACCTGGGATTTCGGTGATGGCACGGCGAAGGAAAACGGTGAGGTTGTTCGCCACAGCTATGTCAGCTCCGGGACATATTGGGTGATCCTGGAAGTTCAGGACGATTCCCGTTCCACGACAGACACGAACATCGATTCCGCCTATGTGATCATCAACTACCCGCCGGTGCCCAATGCCGGGGAAGACCAGTGGGTGACCAGCAGTGACGTTCAGTTTGACGGGTCCGGTTCCAGCGATGAAGACGGCATCATCACCGAGTATCACTGGGATTTCGGGGATGGCTACGAAGGCGACGGTCCTACGCCGGTGCATGTGTTCGCCAATCCCGGGACGTACACTGTTGTCCTGACCGTAACCGACGATTCCAAGACCTCTACACAGAGCGTTTCTGACGAGATGCAGGTGATCGTAAACCACCTGCCGATTGCCGATGCCGGGCCGGATATGGTTGGCGCGCCAGGTGTTGCGCTCACCTTTGACGGAAGCGGCTCGTTCGACCCGGACGGTACCGTGAACCAGTATATCTGGGAATTCGGTGACGGTAAATCGGACAACGGCATGACTGTTCTGCATGCTTTCGAAAAACCGGGCGTGTATAATACACTGCTGACAGTTTACGACAATACCGGGCATGCTTCCGCATTGAGTTATGACCAGGCGCAGATTACGATCAACGAAGCGCCGGTTGCGGTTGCGGGCCATGAGGTGCGAGTCGCGCCGGGCGACAAGGTGAAGCTGAACGGAAAGCGTTCTTACGATCCCGACGGCAAAATCGTAGCCTTTGCCTGGGATTTCAGCGACGGATACGAAACCATTCACGACAAAAAAGCAACCCGAATTTTTGATGAAGCGGGTGTGTATGTCGCCACCTTGACCGTAACCGATGATGCGATGGTGGAAAACTCTACCGCGCAGGAACGTGTGCTGATCAAGGTCAACCATCAGCCTGTCGCAGACGCAGGCAAGAACCAGCATGTAGCCGGCCGCACCATCACCCTCGACGGCAGTGCATCCAGCGATGCCGATGGCGACCGTCTCTTCTTCACCTGGGACCCGGGCGACGGCAGCAAGCCGCTCAAGGGCAAGACCGTTCAGTATACCTACAAGCAGGGCGGCAGTTACCCGGTGATCCTGACTGTGGATGACGGCAGCGGATTGGACAATGCTACCGCGACGGCAGCAATTACGGTCCAGATCAACGAAGCTCCAGTGGCAGATGCCGGGGAAGACATGACCGTATGCGCCGGGGAAGTGGTCATCTTTGACGGCAGCGCATCCATCGATCCCGAAGGCGGCCTGCTGAAGTACTATTGGGATTTCGGCGATGGTTCCGACATGATGGGCGTGAACCCGACCAAGATATACGATACCGGCGGTGTTTACCTGGTAACGCTTCGCGTGGAAGACGATTCCGGCTTGAACGAAGGCACCACCAGCACGGACCAGATCGTAGTGCGTGTAGCGGAATCCCCTGTCGCGGATGCTGGTGAGGACCAGACCGTGTGCGCAAATACGACCGTTGTCTTTGACGGGTCCAAATCCACCGACGTGGACGGACTGGTGAACAGCTATCAGTGGGACTTCGGTGATGGTGGTGTCGGCGGCGGACCGACTCCGACGCACGTTTATACGATGCCGGGTTCGTACCGTGTAACGCTGATGATTACCGGCGACCGTATCGGTGACTGCGATAACACAGGCGCTGATGATATGACGGTTACCGTATACGAAGCGCCATTGGCTACCTTCACCTGTGTGACCCATGCCGGGTTGGGTGAGCCGATTACGTTCAACGCAGGCGCTTCCGAAGGCGGCGGCGCGGCGATCAGCGAATTCGCGTGGAACTTCGGGGACGGACAGGCCGGGCAGGGTGAGATCGTCAATCACACCTACGAAAAGCCGGGCAAGTACATGGTCACGCTGACGGTGCGTTCCGACACCGATACTGATTGTAACCGTACCAGCGCTCAGAACCTGGTCATCATCAACGCCGCCCCGGTTGCCAAAGCGGGTGAGGACGTGCTGGCCGGGGTGAACCAGGTGGTTTCGTTGAACGGGCTGGGATCTTCCGATCCGGATGGCGCGATTACCATGTATGACTGGGATTTCGGCGACGGTAGCCGTGGTGTCGGGGTTCAGCCGCGTCACCAATATGAAGCGTCTGGAATCTATGAGGTTGTCCTGCATGTGTTGGATAATACTCAACTTGCCAACAACTTCGCTTACGATACCCTGACAGTGACAGTGAACGATGCGCCGGTTCCGGTGATCTATGCGGATTCCGTGGTCTGCGCGGGTGTGGAAATGAGTTTGCGAGGTTCGGCTTCCAAGAAGGATGAATCGAACATCAACTATTCCTGGATATTCGGCGATGGCGGGACAGCCAGCGGTAAGGAGATCACGCACACGTTCGCAACGCCGGGCCGTTACGAAGTGACGCTGACCGTGGATGACGGAATGGGAGTCGGCAACAGCCGTGCCCAGGAAACCATGACAGTCAAGGTAAACGCGCCCCCGATTCCCGACCCGGGACATGACAGAATCGTTTCACCGAATACGGATGTCAGCTTCGATGCGACCGGTTCTGAAGATCCGGACGGATGGATAGCACGTTATGAATGGAACTTCGGTGACGGCATGAGTTCGCCGGATGCGGAAACGGTCCATGCCTGGAGTACGCCGGGCACCTATGATGTCACGTTAACCGTTCATGATGATTCCGGGACACCCTGCGGGATTCAGAGCGAATCGATCAAAGTTCGTGTGAATACGCCGCCCATCGCGAATGCAGGCGGGGATCGTGAAGCTTTTGCCGGTGGCGCGCACGACGCGGTTCTGTTTGACGCGACCGGTTCCTCCGATCCTGATGGCGATCCCCTGACCTTCTACTGGGATTTCGGGGACGAGATCACCGCGACCGGGCCGAAAGTGCTGCATACCTATGATACACCGGGAACGTACACGGTTCAGCTCAAGGTGGATGATGGCACCGGCACCGAGGCGGGGGTGGTGTGGACCTCAGTTACGGTTGAGGTGAAGTCGAGGGATTAGTGGAGAGTTATTAGCAACATTTTGTATTAGCAGGCTTTAGCCTGCTCTTCTTAGCACCCGGCTTCAGCCGGGGTGTTCGTGATGTAAAAGAAAAGGCGAGTGCCTTTCAGGGTGCTTTCCGGAATCAGAATTTGTTACTGGCAAGCACGCTAAAGCGCGCTCTGACTGCTCGACCGGATCTTTCCACCCCGGCTAAAGCCGGGTGCTAAAAAGAGCCTGCTGAAGCAGGCTAATTCCAACAGTGTATCGAGAGTGTTTATGATATGGCGCGCGGAAAAGGATTCCACCTCCCCCTTTTGTATGGACAACAACTGAAGGACTAACTTCTTGAAATGAATTAAAATAAACCCCGCCGGACAACAGCCTTCGCTTCGCTTCGGACTGTTTCAAGCCGGACGGGGCCAAAAGGGGACAAGCCGGACGGGGCCAAAAGGAATCCAGCAGCAAAAGGTGACTGTTTCCTTTTCGTCGCGCGGAGGTCAGGTACTTCGTGACAAATGTTTCGAAAAGGTGACTGTCCCCTTGTGCCTGTGAGATCGCACCGCGCTTTCCTGCTTGGCCCGACTGCTTGCTGTCGGGTTAAAACCCTCATTTCAAGTACAAAACCTTGGACACACTTCTCGCACCGGATGCATCTTCCACTGCAACAAAGTAGTATCCAGAACAGGAAAGCTCATGATCAAGATTTAATGACCACCTTCTGAACCCACCAGAAGAGGGTTGAAAATGTCTGTTATAAACCTGTTGCCCCAATAAATTGTAGATGGATAAGAAACAGGATTCTGATCCTATATTCTGCAAATCAATTGTCAGAGAACCGTTGGTCGGGTTGGGAAACAACGATACTTCCAAAACATCACTATCGCACGTTTCAGATGTTTGCTGTTCTTCAATATCAAGCATGTTGATAAGTTCAATGATGGCACTTTCTGCGCCATACAGCATTACTCTGCCATCATCGTGTACTGAAATTCTCATGAAGTCTACATCTGTCCTTAAATCCAACCACTCCCAGCTTTCTCCACCATCATGGGTTAGGTAACATGAGCCATCCCCGCCAACAACAAGTCCATATGTTTCGGAAAAGAAATACATATCATGCGGGTAGGATTCGCAGATGTAGGAACGGTATTCCCAGGTCAAACCTTGGTCATAAGAAACGTGAAGATAGGATTCATCTGTATAAGGCCCTACCTCTACTCTACGTAATCCATAACAAATATCACCTATAGAAATAATCTTTAGGAATCCTTCGTTAACAATATGCCATGAAGCGCCAAGATCATGCGTTACTAAAGAATTGGAGGATCCAGGAAGAAATCCCAAATTGTCAAAAAAAGAGAGATCGGAAACATAATCACAAAACTCACCATGTACTAAATCCCAGGAATAGCCTGAATTATGGCTTTCGTAAAGTGCGCCATAATAACTTGATAAAAAGCCATGTTGTTCATCAATGAAGTGTATTGTCGCTAGTGTTGACTCGTCAATTTCAATGTGTTCCCACGTAACACCTCCATCGTGTGTACGGACTAATAAGTGGCCTGTCCCGCAGATCCAACCGAGAGAGTCGTTAAGAAAGAATACATCCAATGGGGTTTGACGTTCCCTATATTGTACTGAATAATCTCTGGTCCAGGTTATTCCGCCATCTTCAGAAACCGCATTATACCTAAAGTTCCCGACAAGGAATCCAAGAGAATCGTTTGGGAAACTAACACCAGTACAATTGAAGTATTCAGATTCACAGATCAGCTCCCATTCTTCACCGCCAGCAGAAAGCTTTAACAACTGCCCAAAATTGCCACAAGCCCAGTATCCGACATCAGTGCTACCGTGGATATCATAAAGATTGAGTTGCGTAGGAAATAGAGTGGGAATGGGATAATGATCGTTTGTCCAGGTTGAGCCGCTATCTCGGGAAGCGTAGATATATCCAGAATCACTTACTATGAATAGGTTACCTTGATCAACAATGCCTTGTCTTGTAAAATCATTCATGACATAAGCAACATCCCAAGTCCCCCCTCTATCCTGAGTAACAGCAATGGTGAAATATCCTACCACCATACCGTAATCCATGCTGCTGAAATAGAGGTCCGGTGTATTCAAGAAACTGAAACCATCCAATTCCATGATCGTCCAGGTGTCACCGCGATCGACTGTCTGGGCAACCGTTTGGTTGTCAAGCACAGCCCACCCTTCACTTCCATTGACAAAATGGTGTTTCTGGAATTCGAGAGTATCTGTGGGCAGGGTAGTCCAGTTTCGGCCACCGTCACAGGTTCGCATCGTAAAGTAGGTTCCAGGCGTCTGAAACATGCGAGTAGTTACCCAACCAGTATCCGGCGATATAAAACTGGCATCAACATAGAAGAAGTCAAACGTATAACTTTCTTCCCAGGTCTGTCCGCAATCATCCGTGGCGTATAACCTGAACAGATTATCTCTGCACCAGGTGAGCATGATCCCCCGTTGGTCGCCAAAGAAGTGAAGGTATTTGCATTCCCGGGCAAAGGGCAGGTAGTCCACATCCCAGGATTCGCCACTATCGAAGGTTTCCAGGTAAACGCCATACTCACCCGCTGCTATGACATGGTTACCGTCAAAATTCCAGATGCAAGTCAGTTTGTTTCCGGCGGGGAAAGGACTGCGCCACTGCCATTCGATTTGCTGGGCTGAAACAGGAGCAAATGAAAGGAAGAATCCCAAAAGGTTGAGGATTATCAAACGTAACAGAGTAACCCGTGCATTCATTTGATTATTCCGTGCTGTTTTTATGGTGGCCACTTGTAAGATGATATATATCTTTCTGCTATACAAGTTCAAAATCTCGATTTTTGAAATAATAGCGATTCCCATTATTATTCCGTCATGTGGTCATGTGCCAGATCAGTGAAAGGTCAACCATATGGTTGGAATAAAGGATAAGGATATGGAAAAAGGGGACAGTTTCCTTTCCCTGGGGCAAAGCATTCCCGCTGTGAGCATGGACCGGGAAAGGTGGCTGTACCCTTTTTCTTGAGAGCAGGCAGGACGTACACGGAAAAGGGTACAGTTTCCTTTTCCACAAGTTCGGCGAGAGTGTTTCATATGCGCGCGAGGAAAAGGATCCCGTCCCCTTTTCCCGGCAATCTTTATTATGTCGGAATAAAATCGAGAACAGCAATATTTCTGGATATTCCTGTTGGGGAGAGTCATTTGATCTCCATATCCGCAAAGAGTAACAATCGCAGGATAGAGGACACTCTCGCTTGCTCCGGCGCGTGGGAAATACGACATTAACCAAATATCCCAAAGGGTGAATCCGCAACGGGTTTCACTTGGATTGGGATGATCGGACTGTCGGGGATCCTTCATGAGTTTGCGTGCAAAGCTGCTGATTTTATCTCTGTTTCTTGCCTTGATCCCGTTGGGATTGGCGGGGCGCAACCTGATTCGCATTACGCAGGATGAGCTGAAAAGCGCTGCGAATGATGATTTGCTGGCTACAGCGCAACGGGTTGCCGGTGATATTGATGCGTTTTACCAGTCCGCCTGGCTGGCCCCGATTACGCTGGTTAAGGCATCTGTGGAAAGCCCCAACCTGGGCGTGAATGAAAAGCTTTCCCTGATGACGGAAGCGGTCAGCAATGTGGAAGATTTTGTCGCCATGCAGATCTCCGTGCAGGGAATTTCGCGTCCGTTGCTGATTACCCAGGACACCTTCAGCCAGACCTTACGCCAGCAGACCGATCTCGATCCTATCCAGCTTCTCCAGCTTGACCCCGGCCGGATTGAAAACGCCGGAGGCATGGATTCCATGATCCTCGGCGAGCCGGTATTCGTGGAAGGCGCGGAAACCTGGTTGCTGCCGATCATGCTTCCGCTCAGCATGGAAACCTTCGGACGTCCCGCTGCGCTTTCCGCTCAGATTAACCTGTCGCATCTGAAGGCGCGTATCGATGAAGTCCGCTCCAACCGTAGCGGCAGTATCACCCTGGTCGATGAAAAAGGCGCCAGGCTGTTTGACACCGATACCGTAGCGGTTGCTGAACAAGCTATCGTTAAAACCGCCACATCGCTGCTCGCTGAGGGCAACCGTTCTAATGGCGTGCTGCATTCAGTCAACCCGGATGGCGAAAGCATGCTGGGCGCCTATGCGTTCCCGAACTCCTTCAATTGGGCAATCATCGTTGAAAAGCCACTTTCAGAAGCCTACCTGGCGGTGTCCGACATGGTCAGCCAAATGGTTATCTGGATCGCTGTCGGGATTTTTATTGCTTTCATCGGGGCGATCTGGCTGTCTGTTTCGCTGACCAAGCCCATACGCAAGCTCATGACCGCGGCAAAGGAAGTGGCGTCGGGGAATCTTTCCAAGCGGACGGAAGGTAGCAACCGAAAAGATGAAATCGGCCAGTTGAGTGGTGCGTTCAACCAAATGGTTGACGACCTGAACCTGTACATCGACAAGCTGACCGAGACCACGAAGGCCAAGGAACGTGCGGATGCGGAACTCATGCTGGCGCAGGAAATCCAGCAGAGTTTCCTGCCGAAGAAGTTCCCCCAGTTCGAAGAACTGGACGTATTCGGCACCTGTGAATCGGCTCGTGAAGTGGGCGGCGATTACTTTGATGTCTTCATGATCGGGGAAAAGCAATTCGGCATGGTTATCGGCGATGTGTCCGGTAAGGGCATTCCGGCCGCGCTGTTCATGGCTGTCAGCCGAACCCTGTTCCGAATTCTGGCAACCAAAGAGAAGAGCCCGTCTGAAGTGCTGGTTGAGTTCAATGACCGTCTGGTGGAAATGGACCAGGGCACGAACATGTTCATCACCATGTTCTTCGGCGTGTTCAACCTGGAAACCCGCATCCTGACGTATTCCACCGCAGGCCACAACATGCCTTATATCTCCGGGCCGCGTGGCAGGGAAAACACGTTCCAGATGCTGCCAACCATGGAAACCATGGTAGCCGGCATGATGGAAGGCATGACGATGGGGTTGGAGCATATCCATCTCCGCCGTGATAATGACACCCTTGTCCTGTACACGGATGGCATGACGGAAGCTATCAACCAGGAAGGGGAGGAGTATGGCGAGGAACGTCTGGCAAAGCAGCTCGAAAAGTACAGCGGCCTGACGGCTAAAGAGATGGTGCAACGACTGGTTAAAGATGTTAAAGCCTACCAGAAAGGCATGCCCCAGTTTGATGATATGACCCTGTTCATTATGAAGTTAAAAAGCCTGAGTAACGGCAATGGGAAGCTGCAGGTAGCAGAGGATGTTCAGACAGAAAGTAAGGGATAATCTGGTAGTGTTCTAAAATGAAACGTGCGCCAATTGTGTAAAGGGGTGGCGGAATCCCAGCTCACGGCTGTGCGCTATATTATCCTGTGCGAATTCCAGACGTCCCAACTTCTCGTACATTTTCCCCAGTTCGTAATACCCTTCAGCGTAATTTGGCGCCATGTTGAAAGCTTGCTTGAATGAGAGCTCCGCTGCCGTGTATTTCTCCTGTGCCACATAACAACGTCCCAGGAGGACATAAAACTGTGGATCTTTCGTTATCATCAAAGCTTGTTCGATGGCTTTCAGGGCGGCTTCCGGTTGTCCCCATTCCAGCAGTGTTTCCGATTTTGTAGCAAGGTAGCTGGCAGTTTGCCCCTCGTCCAGATCTATCACACGATTCAATAATTCCAAGCAGGGTTTCCGGTTATTCTTGGCCCGGTGATACAAGCTGAGAGCGTGCAGGGTAGTGGGCGAATCACTCGATTGTGTCATCAATAGTTCTATAGTCGGTTTTGCCAGCTCAGGCGAGCCCATTTCACAGATAAAAAGGCTCTTGGCAAACAATGCCGATGAGGATGTGGGGACTAGTTCAAGCGACTGGTTCAGATACTCCAATGCGGAGTTGTATTGATCCAGCATGCCATAGGATACGCCGGTAAGCAGCATCATTGCCTGTACGGGAAGGCCGCTTATGCTGTAATTTGTATTCTCGGCATGGTGATGAGATCTCAAATCGAGGTTGAACGCGGTTTCGAAGTGCGTGATTGCTGTCTGAAAATCACTGCTGTAATAGGCTGTCAACCCGAGCGCAGTATGCCCGGAGATGGATTCCGGATTCAGATCGACGATCCGTTGCAGGGATTCCAGGTTTGTTGTGTAGCGATCTGACGTAAAGACTTTCTGCGGGGATTCAACAATTGCTTGAACTCGCTTGCCATCTGTACGGATAAACACAATGTGCTGTGAACCGTCTTCCCAGGCTCCCGCTGCGCGGTACAATCCGGGAATGATGAGCGCTTCAATTGTCAGGGATGTACATACAGGCTGGTTAAGCGCAAGGTCGTGATTCAACACTTCAATTGCCTGGCGCTGGAGGCGTCCCACTTCATTGCCAAAACTACTGTAAAGAATGCTAACACTAAGGAATACAAGGATTAAAGAAGATGCAATAATGGCTGGAAGTAGCCTGAATTCTCTGCGAAAGATCTTCAAGCGCACAGGTGAAATTGCTTTTTTCGTTCTGTTTTGTTTTGACGCCATTGTGGGAGCGTCCCCTCTTTGGACCCTAGAATAATATAGCATGATTTTCCACAAAGGAGTGATGTGAAGCAAAGGAATTCAATAAATCAGTGGCCTGAGAAAGAGGGTAAAATCTGGCACAACTTCACAAAAAGTACGATGAGTGCTTTAATTATATGCAAACTAATTAAGATGTTAAAGATAGCGAATGGCCAGTATCGCAAGAGCTTCCAGGGAGTCCGGTTACTCCCTGGAGGATGAGGATGGAGGTTCCTGTCCAGGGTCTTTGTCAATCAGTTTCCGCAGACTTGTCAGAAAATCATTCATTTCTTCTTCAGGTGTACTATCAGAAAGCGGTAAGAGGAGTTCGTCAAGATCATCTGAAATCTGTTCCAGTTTCAGGCTGAGTTCATTAATATCAGTGTTTTCTTCTGTTGGATCGGCTAGTTTCTTGTCACGGCGCAAGCTTTTCAGCAAATGGTTGGTATTACCGGCGTGTCTGAAGCCGGCTGTTGTTGACAGGACATTTCGTGAAAGATTCGATATCTTTTCCGACAGTGAAGCGATCATCTGAATACGAACCGATTGCGCTTCAATCAGTGAATGAAGACGTTTGACATTCGATGTTATGAAGTTTATGCTGGCGAAATTGGCGCGTGTTCTTGACGTTGAAGCTTCGAGCATATCTGTAAACTGGGATGCCTGGTTTTTTAATGTTTCCAGGGATTCACTGCTGCTAATCAGCGAGATAGCAATTTGTGAGTGAATACGTTTGGATTCTTTTACAACACTGGTCTGATCGTGAATAAATCCGAGAGTTTCCCGTATAATGGCCTGGGTTGATTCATCCACCCCAGAGATGTCTTCATCGCTCGCTGCCTGACGAATTACAGTCTGTTGCATGACATCGAACAGGTGTTTGGATGCATCCAGCAAAGTCTCGGGGTTTGCCACAAGCTCAGACACAGAAGCGATCAACTCTTTCTGCTTTTCAGCTTCCTTGATCAGACGTCCTATGGATTGCTCAAATTGTTTTCCGACGAGCAGGGTTTGCATTTCCGCCTGTACAGAACTTGAGATGTCGTTCAGTATGGGTTCGCATCGTTCTTCCATCCTGTTGATACAGCGCATTTGATTATCAAATAAATTTTGGCCGCTTTGCGTAAACTGGTCAACCTGTTTTGCGATCACATTTGTTTCCACGGCCAGTTGCACTATCCTGGCGAAGGCATTGTTCAGTTTATTACGCAGCGCCATGAATGCCTGGTTGGCGCGTGCATGATCACCATAAGCAGGTTGTTGAATCGTGGCCGTCAGATCGCCTTCGGCAAGAGATTCCAGCCTTTCTACCAGGTGATGCAGGGGATTGAGCGCCGCATCAAGGGCTTCGTTTATCAGAGAAAGCGGCAACTGATCACTTTTTTGTGCTGCGGTATCGTTGGTGCGAACTTTCAATTTCCCTTTACGCAGGACACCGGTAAGATCACGCAACGTAGTGTTGAAATTGTCCCAGGAGATGCGAGGTTCGATAGTAATCATCGCCCCGGTGAGATGTTCACCATCATCGAACAACGGATTCGTCGAAACATGAACCGTCTGCAAATGATTCAGCAAAGCCTGGTGTTCCGAAGATTTCCCGTATTCGATCGCTTTGCGGATACTGCTTTCAGGAGAATGGTGATCAGGTAGAGAAAATGCAGAGAAAACATTCAATCCAATAAGAGAATCAGAAGGTGTTTCCAACAAGTCGGAAGCCTTTTTATTCGCATAGACAATGCGATAGGATAAATCAATTTGAAGAACCGCAACAGGCAGGCGGTCGAGCATCTGTTCGTATATCGTTGCAGCAGAAGGAATGTTCACGCTGTCTTTCTCGTTGCTGTTCTTGCGCCAAATCATGAAAGACTCCAGGCATTTCTATACTCTCCCTCCCATTGCCGGTGAAACAACTCACCTTTTCAACATCCCCATAGTATTAGATAAACAGAAGAAACAAGAGAATCAATCATAGGAAGTGCGAAAAGGATATGTCCCAGTATTGGCATCAAAATTCATAACGTGGAAATTATTGCAGTTCAACACCACTATCTCAAAACAGTACTGTCGGTTTCAAAGACTATTCAAAGTCCTCAAAGTTGCTACTGGTAAGGATTTGAGGAGAGCCGCGAGAGACCAGCATTGCATGTCGCTTCACGATTCGTGCAGACTTGTCCTTTCCGGGTATTCATTTTAACGGTACAGTATTCTTCGAAAGTTCTTCCTCACGCAGAACATCTTTCGTGTATCACGGCCCCAGAAAGATGATTCCTGCTGATTGTTTTCGAATTAGAATGATTTTCAGGAACTACAATGTTTCTACGAAATTTCTTGACCAGCCTACTTCATGGACATCAACAGTTTTTCCAGGTAAATTCCATATTCGCTCTTTTCAAGCTGTGCATACAGGCGTTGCAGTTGAGCCTTGTCGATGAATCCTTGCCGCCATGCAATCTCTTCGATACAGGCGATTTTCAAACCCTGGCGTTTTTCGATCATCTCGACAAACTGGGAGGCGGCAAGCAGATCGCTGTGTGTGCCGGTGTCCAGCCATGCGTAGCCACGGCCCATTAGCTTGACATCCAGTTCGTCGCGTTCCAGGTAGGTACGGTTGACATCGGTGATTTCGAGTTCACCTCGTGCCGACGGTTTGATCGATTTGGCCACCTGCACAACATCGTTAGGATAGAAATACAACCCTACAACAGCATAGTTGCTTTTGGGTTGCTGCGGTTTTTCTTCAATGGACAATACGCGGCCGTTTTCAGCGAACTCCACGACACCGTAACGCTGGGGTTGATCCACATAATAGCCGAACACGACAGCCTTTTGGTCTTCTTCGACACGCTTGCGCGCATCAGTGAGCATCGCGGCTGTGCCGTGACCGTAAAAAATGTTATCGCCAAGGATTAGACAGGCATCATCGCCATCCAGGAATTCTTCACCCAGGATAAACGCCTGGGCCAGTCCTTCCGGCTTGGGCTGGACGACATAGCTGATTTCCATCCCAAGCTGGGAGCCATCGCCGAAGAGCTGTTCAAAGCGCTCTGTGTCTGCGGGGGTGGAGATGATCAGGATTTCCCGAATATTGGCAAGCATCAACACCGAAAGCGGGTAGTATACCATCGGCTTGTCATAAATGGGGAGTAACTGTTTTACAATACTGCGGGTAGAAGGATAGAGCCTTGTCCCGCTGCCGCCTGCGAGGATAATACCTTTCATCGTCCGCCGTCTCCCTGTTGGTATAGCGATTGACCCGGGCAATATAACCCGTAGAATTCAGGCAGAAAAGGAAGGAGGTCACAGCGAGTCGTGACTCTTGCCTGATTGTACGGTGATCAGCGGAAAATGGTGGAAAAGAATAGCTGCCAAATCGCGTCGAATAATAAACCTTCCAATCGGCGGATTTGGCAGCTCAGGCGCAGTACAAAAGCGACCTGCACTCTATGTTAAAGCACTACAATGATAGCTGTAAGGACAAGGCCGGCTACGGATAAAACAATACCTCGCCTGAACATCCTTGTACTCGGTTTATACATCCAAAGTGATGATAGCGCCAGGAAACCCAGCAAAACGCCGTATGAAATATTGAGCCAGTGTTTCGGGCTATCTGTAGAAGATGCATGCAAAGAATTGAGTTTGCAGATAATTTCAGGATACTCAGTCGTTTTATAGTTCACCAGGCCTGAATGCTTGTCATAGCTGCCTTCTTCGAACACGATAACATCGTTGTTTTCAGTTATTACCCGCATATAGCTGTTCTCGATTTCATTCCGTCATAATAGAGATTGCCGGGAAAAGGGGACGGGATCCTTTTCCTCGCGCGCATATGAAACACTCTCGCCGAACTTGTGGAAAAGGAAACTGTACCCTTTTCCGTGTACGTCCTGCCTGCTCTCAAGAAAAAGGGTACAGCCACCTTTCCCGGTCCTTGCTCACAGCGGGAAGGCTTTGCCCCAGGGAAAGGAAACTGTCCCCTTTTCCGCGTAATTTCTGCTTGTGCCCAAGAAAAAAGGTACAGCCACCTTTCCCCGTCCGTGTTCGCTACGGGAAGGCTTTATCCCAGGGAAAGGAGGCAGTCCCCTTTTTCCATATCCTTTCTTTCGACCATATCAAGGATCTTGCACTGATATTGCACATTACCCAATGACGGATTAACAATACATTTCTCCCAATTACGTGGCAGGTCACAACGCGACCAGTCAAAATCGCAAACAAAGCGCATGCAACCGAATGGTAATCTCTATACAACAAACAAAGTTGCATGAAATACAGTCGCGCCAAGACCTGCCACAACATTAGTCAACGCACAAATTCTTGTGAGGAACCATAAAAAAAAGCGCCCGCAAGCCGGGCGCTTGAAGAAGTGTCCAATCAAACAAGGTGGCTATTTTACCAGCGTCATCTTGATCACCTGTGAAGCGTTGCCACTGGATAGTTTCACGAAATAGACACCGCTGGGAAGTTCGGATGCATCAAACAGGACCGCATGTGTTCCCGCCTGCATGACACGGTTGTTCAACACCTGCACTTCTCGTCCCAGCAAGTCGTATACGGTCAGCTTGACAACCCCCTGCACATCAAGCGTGTACTGGAGCTGTGTGGTGGGGTTGAAAGGGTTGGGATGATTTTGAGCCAGGTGGAATTGTGCGGGTTGCAGTTCCGGCTGATCTTCAATAACCCCGAGACGGTAGAATGGATCATCCCACAATTCGCTGTCCCACACCCAATCATGTTAGTCCAGATAGAACCCCGTACTATCCGTGTGTAAAGGATAATTCTCCACCCATTCCCCATTTGCATAAATCTGGTCCATGATGGATTCTTTGGATACACGATGATAGACAGCAGGATTATTGGTGAACTCGCCTTCTTCCTGGATAACAAACCCGGCATCGGTGTCCATAATGTAGAAGATGTGGAGGTAGTCGCCTTCGGTGTTCAGAGCGACACTGGGTTCACGTTCGCTTTGGCAGTGTCCCGCCTGCATGCCGTTGGGGTATTCGCCTTCAGCGGCACGGGAATCTGTAATGTTTACCGGAGCGGTCCACATCTTTCCCGGTATGGTGTTGTAATAATACTCATAGCCTGGGCTTGCGGAAATCATGACCTCAAAACAGCCAAAGCCATCATCGGATACATCCCACGGTGTAACAGTGTTATCGCCATTGTCCGTGAATTCGCCCGGCATTCCGAGCTGTTCATAAACACAATACAGGATACGGCTATCCTGATCCTGTACCATGCTTGGCCTGTTCGCGACACGATGCCATGCTCCAGGCATCGTATAATTCCAGAACCTGCCATCGGCAATCACGGTGCAGTATCCGCTTTTCTCGTCCCAATGATAAATCATGGAGGTGTAAGTGATTGTGCCTTCGTAATAGAAAAATCCACTCACGGTAAAAGCGACATGCAGCACATCATCATAATCGAAATAGATATCACAATCTGTGTAAGCGCGCAGGGTGTCTGTATCTGCCGCCAGTGAGTCCGGGAACATGTCCGGGTTTGGCATGGCAAAATCAGTGATATCAATCGGGTTTTCCCAGTCCCAGGTTTCGCCGCCGTCCTCGCTGATCCACAACCAGAGATCGTTGTTGTACTGCGTGGGATCATCTTCCGGGTGATAGAGGTAGTCACGGGATACGGTTGCTGCGATAGCGACACGCGCACCATCGTTTGACGCTCCAATATCAGCGGAGATGTTCATGCCATATTCGGTGACAGTTTCCCAGTCGCCAGCAATAATTCTCTCGTTTTCGGTATCAAACTGGTTGCGGACATAGATCACCTGCTGCAGGCCGGCATTATCCTCGCGCCATTCCGTAGCGACCATATGCAGGATATGCTCATCGTTGTATTCCGCATAGGCGCCGTGTGGCCACCACCAGATGAGGTCTTCGTACTGAGGCATGATTGTTTCGTTAAACACGCCGGGAAACACGGTCCATTCAGCCGCACAGACCGGGTGATACGTTTCCTGGTTGCCGCCACGGTAATGGTAGACTGGCAATGCAATGCCGTCATGGAAAGGGAGAGTGGCGTAGCCGGCACGTTCGTTGGCGTCAACAATAGATCCGGAAGCTACTTCTACAGAAGGTGTTCCGCCGGAAAAGTCGATTCGATTAAAACGGACATGGCGGGTTGACGCTTCCGCGCCGCTTTCCAGGCAGGTCCAGATCATGGATGCTGTTTCCGAATCATTGTCCCAGCCGATCATGTGTCCGATGGTGCCGTTGTGCTGTGATTCCCAATAGGTATAGCCTACGATAATCGTATCGCCCATCATATCCAGTTCGTTGTCGGCGGGCAGGAAAGGAGGAATGTTGTCCGGCACGTCAACTTCGGCATCCCCGATACAGGGATAACTGATCGACGCCGGGGCGACCGGTGATAACACCTCGGCGTAAAGCATCGAGGCAAGTAGAATCATACACACAAACAGAACAAACAAGACACATCGTTTCATCACACTTCCCTCCCGTTCGGCTCCTGACTGTATAAACGTATGGCGGAACCGCCTGTCGAAGCAAGGTTCCAGGTAGATTTAAGATCAATTGTCAGAAAGGAAAGCAAGCAGTGTGGCGAAAAATGGGACTGTCACCTTTTCATGTTCGCAAAGGCAAAACAGCCTAACCCGGGGTGATGAAAAGGTGACTGTACCAAATTTTTCGCCTGTAATCATACGAGATCAACAGGAAAATCCAGGGACAGCTACCTTTTCTGCAGTTTTTATCTTGAAGACCAGGATTCCCTGTTCAACCAGTTTTTCCTGTATTCAGGTAACGTCTCTGGCAGAAAAGTGTAGCAGTCCCGATTTTCCATTGAATCTGATTGTGTAGCTATTCACGTGGCCCACCTTCGGTGGACAGAGTATCGACAAAACACTGATGATCAATATAAAACAGGGAGGAAAAATCCCCGAAAGCAACATGAGTGTACTTTCGGGGATAAGGGTAAGCGTATTGTCAAACTGAACTATCAACGTCAATATCTAACTACAGTTCTTTACCTCACAATAAACTGTGATACTGATAACGCTGTCACACTGAGACTATTTCACCAGTGACAACCGTACCGTTGAAACCTGCCCCTCTGCTTCCAGGGTAGCGAAGTAGTTGCCTGACGCATGGTTCTCGGCGTTCCAGGTAAACGCATGTCGTCCCGCCGTGAGTTCCTCACTGGCGAGCGTGGCGACCTTCCTGCCCAGCAGGTCATGAATGGTCAGGGTTGCCTTGGCATTGCGCGGAAGCGCAACCGTCAAGCGTACCGTACTGTTGAACGGATTGGGATAGGCCTGTTCAATTGCGAATTCCGCAGGCATCTCTGCGATAGCTTCTTCCGGACTATCCAGGAACAGCTCGGCGGTATAGGTGCCACCGCCATGCGTGCCAATCCCGATATAGCCATCACTCTGGCGAATATCCATCGAACTCACCATCATGTGACCAATCGTCTCCGCGCCTTCCTGTACCCACACAGTTTCCGAACCGTTCAGGCGCTCACTGGAATACAGGCCTACACTTGTGCCTGCCAGGAAGAGGGGACGGGTTCCCTGGTAGCGTGTAATCTCAACCCAGTACACCGCCGGGCCATCCCCGCTGCCATCCTCGTTCTCTTCCAGATTACCGCTGACATGGGTCCAGGTTGCGCCGCCGTCCGAGGTGTAAAACAGGGACTGGATACCGTAGTTGGTGAAGGTGACCAGGGCACGGTCCGCATCAGCCGGGTCAATCGCGATGGAATGACACCAGGCGCCGCGAGGGAAGATGTCAGTTTCGCTGGGGGTTATCACCGGCTCGGTGGACAGGATATTGTCAACATGGTAGATCGTTGGACGTGCGGTACTTCCGGATGAGGGACTGACCGCAATGTAGGCCACATGCGCAGGTTCATAACTCACATCAAAGGCGCTGATGTTGCCGGTGTTGATGCTGAAGTTCGGCATGATGCGCCAGGTTGTATTGCCCGTAATATCTTCATTAACCCAGATGTAACGACTGTCCGCAACGTACAACGATTTCCAATCGTAGGGATCAAGATGGTAAGGTGTGATCCATAAACCGAAATTGGCATTGGGTGGATTGACGATTGAAATTCCCTGCAAGTTATGGTCCTCATTGTCCATGGTAACACGGACGATGGCGTTTCCATACTGCATGGATGAAAAATAGGATGTCCAGTCAGGTTGTTCCGCAGCGCCAATCGCGCAAGCCATGCCGTCACCCGGGCCAATGATGGTCCAAAGAGCTTCGACATCATTGTCAAAGGAAAGCCAGGTGCTGTTGTCCTGCATGCCGCCACTGATCTCGTGGTTGTTATCTTCCAGTGGATTGACTGCAACCCAGTAGAATTGTGTCGTCAGGTATCCATCAGCCTGTGTCCAGGTCATATAGTCATTCACACCTGGTTGCAAAAGGCATTCATCGGTACGCGATACGCCACCGTCACTGGAAAGATACATGGTCCCGGAATTACGTGGGTCGAATACCATCTTGTGAACATCCGGGTGATTACCGGGATACACCATGGATCCGGGATCATAGATATTCGTCCAGGTCGGATTGTACCCGGCGATCCAGTATGTAGAATCATCGGATTCGAAGCCATCATCGCTACGGAAGAGGTTGCTGCCGCCCACAAAGATAGCTGTGGGATCGTCCGGGTGGACGTTAACCAGCATGTCGTAGCCGCCCTGTGTCGTAAATCTGGACCCCGAACCATTCGGGTAGACATCGCTCATGTTGGGCAGGTTCTGAGACAAATCGGTCCAGATATCACCCACAACAGTGACCTCAAGCTTGAACAAACTAATGCCGCCGTCGCTTCCTTCAGTAAACCCAAATCCCGGGGTGACCCCGAGAAAATAAACCAGGCTGTCACTTTGGGGTGAAACATCCAGCACAATTCGCTGGTACGCTGTGGGGAAGTTTGGCGGAAGAATGTTCTCCCAGGTGACGCCATCGGTGGAACGCCAGATGCCACGTCCTGTCTGGCTGTTGGCAACCGTGGCGTACATGGTGCCGTTGGGGCCGATATCAATAT
This sequence comes from bacterium, assembly GCA_963669175.1. Lineage (GTDB taxonomy): Bacteria > Electryoneota > Electryoneia > Electryoneales > Electryoneaceae. Next base: position 231,381 of record OY769902.1, on the reverse strand, counting down.
CAGTCCAGGCCATGTTACCCCAGAGCTGTCCGTCCGGCCCAGGATTAAAGCTGCCCACCACCGTTTCCCAGGTCTCGCCGCCATCCACACTGCGCTGAATGCAGCCGTATAACGCTGCGAGGACTTCATCCTGGTCTTCGTTGGTATGGTTGGTAATAATGCGGAAAACCACATCAAAAGGAGATGTGAAGGTTGCCGAGTCGCTGGAGGTGGATTCGAGACGATTCCACGATTCACCACCATCTTCTGACTTGAAAATGCCTTCACCCCAGAAATGCCACCATTCTCCGTTCATGGAGTGGGTGCCGCTGCCGTAATATTCACCGGTCCCGTAATACCAGGTGTCGGTGTGTCCTTCACGAATATCCTGGGCCAGGCAGGTCGCGCTGGGAGTAGCGGCCATGGAAGAGGTACGTGTCCAGGTGGCGCCACCATCCTCGCTTACCCACAATCCCCCACTGGCGCCACCGGCCAGAACACGGTCCGGGTTGGAAACGTCCAATTGCAGGGCACGGGTGCGTCCGCCCACATTCCACGGGCCGCGAGGTGTCCAATTCTGGGTGCTGACTGTTCGGGCGTTTGCTTTGGCAGTGGATTGTCCGGCTACAGGCAACGACTGGGCAAACTGGAGCTCGCGTGAACGAATCGCACGTGGGATGCGTCCGGTTTCCGGGTTACGCAATAACAACCATTCATGATGCTTGCGATGGCCCTGCTTGCCTTTCACATGATAGGACATGATTTGCATTTCTTTTGCCAAATGCTGTATGCCTACCTGATTTTTATACGTGCCCGGCACTTCGCTGCCAAGCGTATAAACCATTCCGGCAGAACAGACTATGGCCAGCACTAACAACACAACCCCAACACCCCTCATAAACACCTCCATCCGGCAATCAAAACACACACGAAGTGTATACTCCATGTGATTTTTACGGGCAGGAACCCCCAGCTCCAATCTTACAATATAGAGGATGACCGGGAACAAGGAAATACTAGTTTTTTCAGTTTATTAGCCGGAGACGGATTCGTAGTGGATCCCGAATAACACTAAACGACAGCGTTTCCGGGATGACAGAGTGGCGGCGAAAAATGGGACTGCTACTTTTCATTGTTATCAAATCAGGATTTTGAATCAAGAGTTTCCGAAAGGTAGCTGTACCGGATTTTTCGCAAGCATGTTGTTCGAGATCCGCCGAAAATCCTGGTACAGCTACCTTTTCTGCTACTTATTTACGCTATGAAGGCCAGTATTCATCTGGTCAACTCGTCATAACCCTGTGTTCAGAAAATGTCTCCAGCAGAAAAGAGTAGCAGTCCCGATTTTCTGGCGAATAGTAATATTCCGCTATTTTACATGTCTTCCACCAGGCCAACCTTGTTGCCTTCCGGATCTTCGAACACTGCAAATGTAACCATATCCGGAGATGAATCAGAACCAGCCTTCAACTGTGCTTGCGGAGGGCACTTTGCCGCGTGAAATAATCTCACCATCAATCACCACACCAGGAGTTGCCAGGACACCACGCGCGGCAATGTCTGAGGGATCGGTAACTTTCTCAATACTGAATTCCGTTCCTTCTTTCCAGCCCTTTTTGTCCAGGACTTTTCGGATAATCGCTTCTGTCTTTTTACAGTTCGGGCAACCGATACCGAGTACTTCTATTTTCTTCATGATCAAACTCCTTCAGTTCAACTGACCAAAAAGCATTCCCACAGCAGTGGAAAGTACTATCACCAGGGCAACGTATACGGCTGTTCGTTTTACACCCATAACGCGTCCTATTACAATCATGTTCGGTAAACTCAACGATGGACCTGCCAGCAGCAGAGTCAGGGCCGGGCCTTTGCCCATGCCGAGGTCCATCAGCGCACGTACAATCGGTACTTCTGTCAGGGTGGAGAAGTACATCAGTGCGCCAAAAACACTTGCCAACAGGTTGTTCCAGATACTGTTTCCGCCTACCCAAGTTTGCACAACGGACTCAGGCAGTAACACACGAATAATTCCGGCAATGAAAACACCCAGCAGAAGAACTGGGATGATCTTCTTCATCAGTTTCCAGGTTTCTTCCATCCACTGGACCAGTTCATCATGGTTGTACCAGCGAAACGCCATGAACAAAATTGCAGCAAGAAGAACCAGCGAAAGCGCTGCAGGAATTGGTTTGCCATCCATGATGAGGGTCATTCGGCCCTCTTCACCGGATGCCAGGCCAATCACCAGGCCGATGGAAGAAGCTGCTACGAGTAAAAGGACCATCGCCGCGAAATAGGGGATAAGCTGTTTGAATGGATGTAAGTCATCATCGTCGGACGAAAACGACCATTCACCCTTCTCCTGAAACAGCGCAGCTTCCTGTTTTTTGAAAATCAACGCCATAATTAAACCGATCAGAACCGAAAAAACGATTGCTCCAACCGCACGCGCTATCCCCAGGTCAAACCCCAGCAACTGGGCGGAATAGATAATAGCCAAGACGTTAATTGCAGGGCCGGAATACAGAAATGTTACCGCCGGTCCCAGCCCGGCCCCTCGTTGCCGGATTCCCGCAAACAACGGCAGGATGGTACAGGAACAGACCGCCAGTATCGCACCTGATACCGATGCGATACTGTAAGAAAGCCATTTTTTTGCTTCAGGCCCGAAGTATTTGATTATTGCCGACTGGCTGACAAAAACGGCAATCGCCCCGGCAATAAAAAAGGCCGGGATAAGACACGTCAGGACATGAGCCGATAAATACTCAGTGAGAGCGTGCCATCCGGATAAAAGTAAATCTACAATCATCGGTAAAACCTTTATGCACAAGAACGCATGAAATCTTCCTGAATACTACAGCGCTTCTTTTACATCCTTTGCCTTCTTTTGCGTGAAGTCATGGACAATAGCGTCCGCCATCTCCAATATGCGGAAAACACGAGGTTCGGCAATCCAGTAATAGACAGAGACACCTTCTTTTCGCCACCCCAGAATACCCATATCCCGCAATTTAATTAAATGACGACTGATAACTGATTGATCTTCTTTCATTTGGGGGTGGATTTCGCATACGCATTTCTCTCCGAATCGAAGAAAATAGAGAAGCTTCAAACGCGTGGGCTGACCCAATAGCGAGAGGAGCTGGGCTTCCGATTCCGTTTTCTTGTTGTCGATCATGTTGACTCCGTAGTCCACATTTCTTGCTTTTATGCATGACTGTGCATAAATTATCAGGCTGATTCTACGAAATCAAGATGAAGCTTGTTTCTCCCTGGAGACGTGAACTTTACAGTTGGGGGATTTGATGAAGTTGTGGCGTTGGTTGATACTGATCGTGCTGGTCGCAAGCCTGGGAATGGCTGTTTCCTGTTCTGGCGAGAAAAGTGAAGCACAAGCAAAGGATCAGGAAGGTTCTGAACAGAGGGTGGCGACGGAAGAGAGCTATACACTTCCAACAATGATTGAATTGGGAAGCGAGACCTGTATTCCCTGCCAGAAAATGGTTCCGGTTATGGAAGCATTGCGTGAAGAGCATGCTGATAAAATCGAGATCAGGTTCTATGATGTAAAGAAGCTTCCTGACATGGCGAAGAAATTCCAGATTCGTCTTATCCCTACCCAGGTTTTCCTGAAAGCTGACGGGACCGAGTTCTTCCGTCATGAGGGATTCTTTCCCAAAGAAGAAATTGAAAAGGTATTCCAGGACATGGGAGTGACCTTCTGATGGAAGGACTGCTTGAGGCGGTACAGGGAAATCCGTTGCTGGCAATAGGCGCTGTTCTCCTGGGAGGGCTTCTCTCTGCCAGCTCACCTTGCGTGCTGGCTATTCTACCCCTGGTCATCGGGTACGTAGGCGGCGCGAGCGAAGGGGATCAGAAGAAGTCTGTCCTGTATTCTCTCCTGTTTGCGCTTGGCTTGTCCATCACCTTTACCATTCTTGGCGCGATTGCTGCCATCTTCGGGCGGCTGTTCGGACAGGTTGGTACCGCGTGGTACTGGATTGTTGGCATCCTTGTCATTGCGATGGGGCTATCAATGATCGGGCTGTATGATGTTCGAATCCCAATGCCGGGCAAACTGCAACCCAAGACTCGCGGCGCTATTGGAGCTTTCCTTCTGGGGCTTCTGTTCGGTGTTGCATCATCGCCCTGTGCTACTCCTGTGCTGGTTGTCATCCTCACCTTTGTAGCTTCCCAGGGCAAAGTTCTTTACGGCATTCTGCTGCTTTTTGTTTATGCTATTGGTCATGTGGCGCTGATTATCGTCGCCGGGATTTCAGCGGGTTTTGTCCAGAAATTCGCCGCCAGCAAAGGCGCCATGAATTTTTCTGTCTGGTCGAAGAGAGTATTTGGCGTGCTGATGATGTTTGCCGGTGCCTACATAATCTATATAAACGGCGGATTTTGACATGCGCAGAATAAAGGGTTTGCTTCTCTTTCTCCTGGTAGTCACAATCCATGAAGGGCTGGCGCAGGATCGCTCCAGCCTCATCGAACAACTTCATTTATTATCCCCTGTTCCCGGCAGTGTTGAGCCTGATGTGCTGCCGACGGACGGCCGTCCCTGGATTATTTTTGTTTTCAAAGCCTGCTGTTCCCCGGCAGAACATGCGTCACGCTGGATCGTTGACGCTCAGGCACAGTATGGAAACCGTATTGGCGTACTGGGTATCAACGTGGACCGCAGCAAAAGGCTGCAACGTGTCAAAAACTGGCTGCATGCTCATGATGTACAGTTTCCGGTACTCAGCGATCCAACCGCCCAGGCCTCTTTGAGCTGGGGTGTACTGGCGCCGCCGACGATTGTTATCCTTGATGGTAACGCGAATGAAGTATACCGGACGATTGGCTACCAGGCGCCCTATGGAGCAACACTCACTGAAAAACTTGAAACGCTTCTTCCTCCTGAGGCAGATGAGAACGCACCCGCAGATACCTTGCAGTAACCTTCCGCTGGGCCAGCATACCATGGAGTTTCAAGATTGTTTCAGGGTACAGTTTCCTTTCCATGCCTCAATCCCGACTCACTCGAAGTTGCGTCATGAGTCAAAACAGCATCACAGTATTCAAACTGCAACCACAACGGAAGATTTATCACTTGTGAATCGGGCCACCCAACCGCAGTGTAGATGGTTCGGGAAAGGTGACTGTATCCTTTTTCTTGCGAGCAGGCAGGAATCACACGGAAAAGGTGACAGTTTCCTTTTCCATGAATGCTGGAAGCGTATTCAGTATGAGTGCGAGGAAAAGGATCCCGTCCCCTTTTCCCGGCAATCTCATTATAACATCTCGGCGATCACCTCAGTATTTCGCCTGCTGTGGATGCGACAATACTTTCGATACTCACTATAAATTCGAGAACACTTATATACATAGCAGATATACGATGATATGTCCATGTCGGCGTCAAGCATAATACTCCACGACTAAGAAAATCCCCGAACCCAATCCGGGTTCGGGGATAAAACGGCGTTCATGCCGTGAGAGTTGTCAGGACACTTATTTCATCAGGACGACCTTGCGTGTTTCATGGATCGGCCCTGCATCGAAGCGGATGAAGTACAAGCCGCTGGCCAGATCATGACCGTCGAACGTAAGCTGGTGTTGTCCGGCGCGCATGGTGCGGTCGGCCAGGACGGTCACCTGCTGACCCAGGAGGTTGTATACACGCAACTGTACGGATGTCGCTTCCTTCAAGGTGAAGGCGATATTGGTTGAGGGGTTGAACGGGTTCGGGTACGCACCGTCAAACGCCCATTCCAACGGCATGGCTTCCAGGTTTTCCTCTTCACCAATGACGTTCGGGATGGAGAGGGTCACATGTACGGAAGCATTGTGTTCGATACACGCTGTATGGTCGAAGTAGATGTACATCTGGTAATCGCGTGATGACATCTGGTTGGCATACATGGTGATATCGTATGACAACGAATCGCCACCGGGAATGAAGCCTTCCGGATCAGCGATTTCCATCCATCGTTCGTTGATGCCGGCATTCCAGAGCTGAATACCATCCATGTCAACACCATCGAGGACAGAAACCAGTGACCAGACCTGGGGGTTCCACGCATTGGTAATACATGCGCCGGCCGGTACGAATGAGTTGTCGAAAGTAGCGATAACCATGTAGTTACCATTGTCTGGATCAACCTTGACAATCTGGCCGAAATCGTCGTTCATGACACGGCCGACCATGTACAGGTTGTATCCATCAGGATCATCCGCGACCCAAGCCGCGCCACGGGGATGGAAATCCTGCCCGAATTCAGCAATGATATCCGCGCTGTCGGGGTGGCACACACGAATTTCCGTGCCGTAATCGCCAACGTAGAATGTGTTGGTTTCGGGGTCGACAGTCAGGTAACGGAAAGGTGGATTGACCGGGAATTCGTAAGTTTCTACGACTTCCCACTCGTTCTGGTCCTTACGGAATTCCATCTTGTATACAATGCTCTCATCCGCACCGTACAGGTATTCACCGTCCCAGTGCAGGCCGTAGAAACCTTGTGGGCTTCTGGCTTCCGATGGTACCGGCTGGTTGAAAGTCGCCAGGTATTGTCCATCAAAGGTATACTGGTACAGGAGGTTGTAGCCATCCTGATCATAGTTGTTGGAGCCGCTTACCCAGAAATACTCGCCATCAAAAGCGATACCACGATGGTGCGATTCATAATCTTCCAGCGCCATGGAATACATCGGCTCCCAGATCATGTCTACGCCATCCTGGACAACACCGGAATAATCAAACACCAGTGGCCGCTCTTCAGGATCCTGGTAACCAACGCGTGTCGAGAAAGAAATGACACCGTCGCCGGGGTTCCGAATGGTCAGGGTATGTGTAACCTCGTCGTCATCAACCAGTTCATCATCAACAACCTCCGGACCAATATCGAATTCCGGGTGAGTCATCTGTAAGTTGACGGTCAGGGTTTCGGCTTCAACAACCGAGATATCAATGCTGTACTGATCATTGTAACAATCAGCAAGCACATCCAGCACCCAGTCACCGATTACGAAGTTTTCGATGAAGTAGTTACCGTTCACATCTGTAACAGCTTCGAACAGGTAGTCGGGGGTATGAACTTCCGCGCCGGCAATAGGATTGCCGGAAGCAAGGCTGGTTACCTGGCCACGGACATGCCCAACGATCTGCGGGATGTTGGTGGTAAACAGGATGGCGGAACCTTCTGCAATGGTTGCCGCACCTGGAGCATAGTCGTTCCAATAAGCGATCAGGATGCCGTCTGTCTGATCACCGTTTTCAATGCCGGTTGTCCAGTAAGGTACATCGTAGGACATCGCGCTGCCGCCGTAATGGTACATCTCGTTGTACTGGAACAGGATATCGTTGTCACCGGTCCATGTTGGACGCGCTTCCTGGCTGTAGAAGATAACCTGGAAGGTACAGGGCGATCCGGTGCCATGTGTAACCTCGTACCATTCCACGATGAAGCGGCCATTCGCCTGATCGTGGTAGTACAGGATGTCAGAATTGTTTGTTGTCCGGAGTTCATCCCAGTAAGGGGCGATCATGAAGTTCGGTCCGATCGGCGCCGGAATGGTCCAGTTACGGTTACTGGCGACTGTTGACTGATCGCTCATGGCGATGAAACCGTTGGTGCAGACGGTAATAGTATCGAACTCGTGACCGTAGTACTGAATGGTAAAGGGTAGCTCAACCCATGTTCCTTCATCAGAATTTTCAGAAGGATCGCTCAGGTTGAACGAAGTGCCGTCGTAATCATTGCCGTTTACATCGGGATTGATCTCAACCCAGTCGTAGGTTGGGACATAATCTTCGTAGGCTGTATCGGTATTGTCAAAAGCGAAGTAGCCGTAACGATCCGGCCCTGCGGGATCGGTAGAGACGCGGTTGCCGACAGTTACCGGCACCATAACGGTATCTGTGGTGCCATTAGTGCCATCTATCGCCAGCTTAATAGTCGTACTGTATCCTGGCAGTGCATTTTCATGGGCTTGAATCGAGAAGGTGCCACTACCGGAACCGTTGACTGCGATACCGTTGTAGGTATCGGATTCGTTGATGACATGCACGTAGGGATCACGGCTGATCAGTGTGCCCGTGCCACCGCTGAATGCATCAGCGCCGACATTCATGATATCAATGTCAATGTTGCGTGTGTCACCGGGATTCAACGTGCCTGAAACAGCGGCATCGACCAGGGCGAAATCAGGCGCGCCGATAGTCATCTGGAGAACATCACTCCAACCACCATCATCCGATTCAATATCCAGGTTCAGGTTGACGATCCAGTCATTCTGTGCATTGGACTCGATCTCTATCAGGACAACACCAGAAGCGAGTTGCTGGCCACCACTGGGAAGTGAATTGATCGTAGCTTCACCGGATACATCACTAATCCATTCATCATCAACCGAACCCGTAATGGATACTCCGGTTTCAGTCCCGGTACCAAAGTTCTTGGCAGTAATCATCAGACCGACAGTTTCACCGGCTTCCGGGATACCATCGCCATCGCCATCAGTACCGCTTGCACCACTATCAAGATAGGTGACATCGACATAACCCACACGTGCGTCCGGATTATTTACTTCAACGTCAATGATTTCCGGGATATAATGCTGACACGTAACTGTCAAAGTCGCGTCGCCGGCATAACGGACCGGGATTTCCAGAATAACTTCACCATTTTCATCTGTCACCTTGGTGGCGATGACTTCTTCGTCATCATCAACCTTGTAGAAGGTTACCCAAGCGCCTTCGACTGGACCTTCATCATCCGTGACTGTCACCGCATAGCTGTTGTTGCCGACTTCAATTTCTGTTTCAACGTCTGCATCCATCTCCTGGGGAAGACCTGTGTACAGAAGAACAGTCGGGTCACCCATCTGGTTGAACCACTGATTGAAGCTGTTCAGGTTGCCATCGTCATGGCCATGGTAGTTCTTCCAGCCGTTAATCTTGGCTGCCAGCATCATGTCACCCATGTGTGGCATCTGCAAACGCAACAAGGCCCAGCCGGCAGCGCCGGACAGGACGTGGTTGAAGTCAGGACGTGTAGCGGAGGTTGCCATGGACATGCCGCCAATACCGCCACGAGGTACGGCTGCTGTACCGGCGCGCATGTAGCATTCGTTGATGCCGTCACCACCGGACCAGTTGCCCGTGTAACACGTAACATCAATGACCATCGGTGTCTTGTAGTCGTTGGTCAGACTGTTGATATCACCGCATTGCAGGCCGGTGCTGATGTAGCCACGAGCACCGTAGAAAATGACGCCGTTGTTAATCGCATTGCGGGCTATGTTGTTTCCAATGCCCCAGGATGTATCAACCTGGGTAAAGCCAAGCTGCCCCAACATGATATTACGCCACCAACGCAACATGATAATCTTGGAAATACCGGCATGGTTGTCTGACCGGTTCACTGCGCCACGCAGATACCAGTCCGTCTCTTCCATGTACGGTTCTTTTTCGTAGTTGAACACCTTGTATTCGTAGGCAGTCAGGTGCGTATTGTTTTCCACTGAAATACGCCCCAGGCCGACGTCGGCAAGGTTGTCATTACCTGCTACGCAGGAATAGAGGTGGTCGCCGTGGCTGGTGCCGGAACCGCCTGAACCTGCCGGAACCGGCCAGGAACCCTGGTCGTCACCGATAATGGCGATATAGTCGTACTTGATTTCCGCGTCGTCCCACATGTCCTGGAGTGCGCTCCGGATAGAACTTGCGCTCCAGTTTACATCGCTGTCCGTAAGAAACTCAAAAGTCCACCCCTTTTGACGCTTCCACTCCAGCCAGGGTTCAAGCAATGTCCATAACGCACCATCATCCTGCATGACGACAACGACATTGCCACGATACAGCACGTACTCATCCAATTCCTCGTCGTCCCAGTCCATGAACTGACGATAGAAGGGCAAACGTGCCTCACTGATATGTGTCGGCCAATGCTCGAGGGCGTTGGTCTCATCCACGCCTTCGTAACGAATGTCAACAGTAATGCGGTTGTAAACGCGCACTTCACGACGGGCAGTGTTGACCTGGATCGGGTAAGTCAAGAGGTTGGAAACGCGGAAATCTCCGAAGATTGCAGGTTCGCCAGCTTCAGCGAGAGTCCCGGGATACCACTGGTCTATGATTTCCTGCGGCGGACCTAATTCGTCCAACTCACCGGAACCGTAGAACGCGGCATAATCAACATCTGTATAGGTAGTATATTCGGTTTCGATTACTTCAACAACAACGCCACTGCGCGCGGGAATACGGAACATCGCACCCGTTACCGGCACAGCCGGGTTTCCTTCGACACCGAGCAAACCACTCAGTGCAAATTCAACAACTTCAAGCGGGTTGTTTTCTGATCCGGCAATTGACCAGGTCGGCTCGTCAATGCCAAGAACCAGAGTTGCGCCATCATCCCGCAATTGACGCTGTTCTACTTTAATCGCGTCCAGATTGTTTGCGGTCTGTTCAGCAAGCTGTGCCGAGAAAGCAGAGCAGGCAAGCAGGCTTACGAGTAAAAACGTGCACAAAAAGCGCTTCATGAAGGTACCTCCAACACGGGGATGTAGTATCACTGTAACCTTTTCTTCAGAGATGTCAAAGAAACTCCAAACAAAAACAAGCAAAGGCAATGCCAGCCGAGGCAAGCGGAATCAATTGTGGTCTTTCACATCCTGTAGTGAATTTCTTTCCGGCAAGTAGGCACCCTATGCACAACCCTTTCTCAGTATCCAGCACTACCTATCGTATGGTAGGAATGGCCTCACCGAGGTAATGGGAAAACGTCAAGCTTGTCAAGCACTTTGTTACTGAGGCCAGTAGATCCTCTTAATTTACAAAGAAATACATGTATTATCCACGTTGATCGATAGCATAAAGAAAAAAAACGGAGACATGGGAGCAATTAGAGCCATTTGGAAAAAAATGTTCAAACTTCAATGTGAACAGGGAATTGCTGACGCGCAAATGCCTTGGAGCGCTCCTATTCTTTGAACGGAGCGGGAGTGTGATTCATTAATGCCAGGTCAAGCAGGAGTTGACTATCCCCTTTGTTCCTCCTGACCTCTTCCGCCAGGGCAACCAACCGTCTGAACGCGCCGGTCTCAAGTTTATGCAAGGGATAGGTGGCTGATTCAAGACCCGTGGCCGCGCGAACGGCTTCAATCGGCAAGTCCAGTTCATATCGTCGCCAGTCTGCGCGGCGTACCAGGGGCCATTCGGATGCCTGCCGGTTAATCTCCGGGGCGCCTTCAATATGAGTCCAGCCGTGAAAGCGTACAGGAGTGTTCTGGTGAGCAGTCCAGCCTTCAACAGCGACAGCACGATCTCCGACGCGCATATCTTCCACGAAATGACGGATCGTGGCGTAAGCGCGAATCGTATTCTGTTGATGATGGTATATGGAAGAAAACTTTGAAACGAACGCTCGTCGTGATGGCATTTTAGGCAGGCCAAGCGGCTCAACCAATAAGGGCCAGCCCAAAGCCATCAGATTATGTTCACGCCATTCCAGCCATTGGTGACCACCGGGCGGTTCAGGAATGCCGTAGGCGCTGTCCCGTGGCTTCAGCAGCCAACAGGATCGTTTGGGCATCTGCTTGAGGCTGCGGACAACCGCGCGATGCAGACGATAGGAATGACGATGCAACGCAGCCAGGGCGGATTTTGTCGGGGGACGGTGCGGCGCTTTGTCCAGCCATTCCAGCCACGAACCAGGAGCCACATCCCACTGTCCGGACCCGGCGCGACGGTCGAACGCTTCACGCAGGCGCGTCGCTTCATCCGCATTATCTGTCAAACGGGCAAAGGCGCCATCATTGGGATCGTCCGGATCGCCGCAGACTACCAGCGCCCAGGCGTCGTCCACAATAAACAGACGATAGGGAAGAGTCTCAGCGATAACCCAACTGATCTCATGGCCACACTGGTCAAGTTCAGGGATGGTTTGGAGGGCAATACGAATGGCGTCTTCGTTGATCAGGTCATCATCAATCAGGACAGTGATTACCAGGCCGCGACGCTTCAGTTGGGCTAGCTCCAGCAGGCGGGACCAGAATTCGGCATGACGTCCGGGCGGCAGAGTCAAGCGGACAGTGCGAACCGCACTCTGAAACCGTTCAAAGGCCAGCGCCATCCAGTCTGTAGCCTGCAACCGTTCCCCTCCTTTTTCTCACAATCGCTAAATATACACACTCCAGCGCACGGAAGCGACTGTTATCAGTGAATGTGCCCCGAATGAGAAGAATTTGCAAGAAGACTACTGAAAGTCGAGTAGCCCGGCCATGCCTGGCCGGGGAAAGAGACAGGACAGTACACAAATCAGCAGCAAAAGGGGACTGTTTCCTTTTCGTCGCGCTGAGATTGGATACTGTGTGAAGAGTATATCGAAAAGGTGACTGTACCCTTTTGCCTGTGATGAAGTACCACGCTCCTGGCTTTTCCTGCTATCAGGTTTCATTACTGCGAAAAGGGTACAGCTTCCTTTTCCATAAGGTTCAGCAATAGAATTCTTTATATGATTCGAGGAAAAGGATTCCGTCCCCTTTTCGTTGTGAGATCAGCGAAGCCGGGGGAAGAGACAAGTCAGTACACAAGACGGCAGCAAAAGGGGACTGTTTCCTTTTCGTCGCGCTGAGATTGGATACTGTGTGAAGAGTATATCGAAAAGGTGACTGTACCCTTTTGCCTGGGATGAAGTACCACGCTCCTGGCTTTTCCTGCTATCAGGTTTCATTACTGCGAAAAGGGTACAGCTTCCTTTTCCATAAGGTTCAGCAAGAGAATTCTTTATATGTTTCGAGGAAAAGGATTCCGTCCCCTTTTCGTGGGAGATCAGCGAAGTAGCCTGGAATCTTGAAGTGAAAAAAGTAGTCAGTGAAAAAAGTGAAAAAGGGCGAGAAACAATTTCAGTAACACAGTCTTGGCCAACTATTAAAGCCAACCCTTTCGAGTTGGCTTTCAAAATCTATCACAAGCTAAAACCAGCTTACTTCTCTGATTTCGCTTCCTTTTTGCCGGATTTATCGGCGCTATCGTTGTTCCGTTCGATGGTCTCGAAGATCAGTTTTTCTTCGCGGACCCGCACTTTCACCGTATCGCCGTGCTTGACGGAACCTTTCAGGATCTCCTCGGCGAGGGGATCTTCCAAGTGACGTTCCACGATACGCCGCAGGGTACGTGCGCCGGTCTGATCACTGAAGCCCATATCGGCGAGGAAGTCTTTGGCCGGGTCGGTAACTTCCAGCTTCAGACCCTTCTCGATCAGGCGTGTGTTGATGTCTTCCAGGTAAAGATCTTCGATGGACAGGATATGTTCCTTTTCCAGCTTACGGAAGACGATAGTCTCGTCGATCCGGTTCAGGAATTCGGGACGGAACATATCCTTGGCCGCCTGGGTCATCTTGGTTTTCATGTGATCGTAGTCGGTCTTGCCTTCGGTGTCACCGAAACCAAGCGCGCCCTTCTTCGATTCACGTGATCCCAGGTTGGAGGTCATGATGATAATCGTGTTCCGGAAGTCGATCTTACGGTTGCTGCCATCGGTAAGTTCACCGCTGTCCAGCACCTGCAGCATGATGTTAAAGATGTCCTGGTGCGCTTTTTCCACTTCGTCCAGCAGAACAACGCTGTACGGTTTCCGGCGGACCTTTTCTGAAAGCTGGCCGCCTTCATCATAGCCGACATATCCCGGAGGCGCGCCGATCAGACGGCTGACGTTGAACTTCTCCATAAACTCGGACATGTCCACACGGATCAGGGCGTTTTTATCTTCGAACAGGTATTCCGCCAGCACTTTGGCTAATTCTGTCTTGCCAACGCCGGTCGGGCCGAGGAAGATGAACGACCCAATCGGGCGGTCCGGGCTTTTCAGGCCGGTACGGCTGCGTCGGATCGCCTTGGCCAGCGCTTCGATGGCGTCATCCTGCCCAACGATATGCTTCTTGAGCGTTTCCTTCATCTGGAGCAGACGTTCGGATTCACTTACCGCCACACGGCTTACCGGGATGCCGGTCATCATGGACACGACTTCCGCGACATTGTCTTCCGACACCTCGATCGGGGCGGCGTGTTCATTCTGCTCCCACTCCTTGCGCGCCTGCTCGAGTTCTATCTCTACCTTATTCTTGGTATCACGGATCTCGGCTGCTTTTTCATATTCCTGCGCCTTGACCAGCTCGTCCTTTTCCTGCTGGAGGCTTTCTATCTTCTGCTCCATTTTCAGGATGGAATCAGGGACGACCAGGTTTTTCAAACGCAGGCGGCTGCCGACCTCGTCCAGAACATCGATGGCCTTGTCAGGCAGGAAACGGTCGGATATATAGCGGTCCGCCAGCAGAACCGCCTGGCGAAGGGCTTCGGCGGTGTACGTGACACCGTGATGTTCTTCGTAGTTTTTCTTCAGTCCCTGGAGAATCTCGATGGTTTCCAGTGCGCTTGGCGGTTCGACCATGAGCTTCTGGAAACGACGTTCCAACGCGCCGTCCTTCTCTATGTTCTCACGGTATTCGTTCAACGTTGTCGCGCCGATGCACTGAAGTTCGCCACGCGCCAGCGCCGGTTTGAACATGTTCGAAGCGTCCAGGCTGCCGGAAGCGGAACCTGCGCCGACGATGGTATGAAGCTCGTCAATAAAAATGATCGTATCTGGATTCTTTTCGATTTCGACCAGCACACCCTTGACCCGTTCCTCGAACTGACCACGGTACTTGGTGCCGGCGACCATTGAGCCCAGGTCCAGCGCAATAACACGCTTGTTGAACAGGGCCGGGCTGACCTGCTGCTTGATGATACGCAAGGCCAGACCTTCCACAATCGCTGTCTTGCCCACGCCAGGTTCACCGATCAGGACCGGGTTGTTTTTCTTGCGACGGGACAGGATCTGTGCGACACGTTCGATCTCGGATTCGCGTCCGATGATCGGGTCGAGCCGGTTTTCACGCGCCAGCTTGGTCAGGTCGCGTCCGAAATGGTCCAGCATCGGGGTTTTGCTCTTGCCGGATGGCTTGGGAATGCTCAACTCCTTCGGGCCTTCCGGTTCTTCGGCACGCATGCCTTCCATCTCGGAACGGACTGCTTCGTAGCTGATGTTATAACTCATCAACACCTGCGCCGCCAGTCCCTCTTCATCCTTCAGCAGGGCCAGCAACAGGTGGGATGTGCCGATGTTTTCCGAGGCCAGGTTCTTGCCCTCGGAATAGGACATCTTCAGGACTTTCTCCGCACGCTTGGTGAAGGGGATGTTTCCCATCTTCAGCGTAGTGGAAGGGGATTCAATTGCTTCTTCAATGGTTTCACGGACCTCTTCCAGGTCCACACCAAGATTCTGTAAAATGCGGATTGCAGATCCTTCACCCAGGTGAATCAGGCCCAGCAGGAGGTGTTCTGTTGCGATGGAGTCATGCCCCAGACGCAACGCCTCCTCACGAGCGTACTGAATCGCCTGTTGAACGCGAAAAGAAAATTTGTTGGTCATGCCACTCTCGTTGTCTCTGGTCTATCAGTAGCGAATAACTGACTACAGTTACTGCTCAACGATTACACCACAAGTAAGGTATGGTTGTTTCAGGCAAAGTACAAATGCCCTTCTCGCTTGGGGACGCACAGGAGGGATAGGAGTATCAAGAGGTTATGGCGGGGATTACGGGTTGTTAGGCCTGATTGCTTGTCAGTCGGCTATTTGAAAAGATGGGATAGTACGGAACTGCTGGGCGTTGAGTTAAGCTCTTTCAATTTCAGTCTTCATGGATTGCAGGTGTGGAACTACCCGGGTGCGAGCACGCCGGGCCACGCGACTTGCCGGAAGTGAAATTGACATTGTTGAGGTAATGGCTATGATGGCTGCTTTTTCGCCTGCACTGTTCTTGGTAAGCAAGCCGGGAAGGGTTCCAGCTTTATCCCGGCCAGGCATGCGCCGGGCTACTCCAAATGCCCATCAACCAGTGTCAGCACACGATCTGCGCGATGGGCCCAGTCTTCGTTATGCGTCACCACGATCACCGCAGAGCCACGATCCCGTGCGAACTGAACCAGGTCGTTTTCGAGGGAGGTTCCGATCACACGGTCCAGGTTGCCGGACGGTTCATCGGCCAAGACCAGCGAGGGATTATTGATCAGGGCGCGTGCTACCGCAACACGTTGTTGTTCGCCGCCGGACAACTCCACCGGTTTGTTTTCCAAACGGTGGGACAGCCCCAGCATTTCCGCCAGCTCAGTTGCCGGTTTTTCCGCTTCTTTTTTGTCCTTGCCCAGGATCAAGGCTGGCATCATGATGTTTTCCAGCGCGGTGAAGCCGGGAAGCAGGTGATGAAACTGGAAGACAAAACCGATCTCGTTGCGACGCAAATAGGCGCGTGTTTGCTCATCCAATCCTTCGAACGGGTGTCCATTGATCTGAACGTTGCCTGAAGTCGGTTGTTCAAGTGTGCCCAGGATATGAAGCAGCGTACTCTTGCCAGCGCCGGAAGGCCCGATGATCGAGAGAAACTCGCCGGGGAAGGCTTCAAGATTCACGCCTTTGAGAACTTCGATGGTGCGTTCGCCAAGGGTATACGACTTGGTAACGTCATGGGCCTGGAGCAGTGGGGAAGCGTTATTCATAGCGGATCGCCTCCACCGGGTCAAGCCGTGACGCCTGACGTGCCGGGTATACCGCAGCCAGCAGGCATAACAACACCCCTACAATGCCCACATATAGAAAATCCATCGGATTCATCAGGACCGGAAATTCTTCCAGCAGGTACACTTCGGGCGGAAGCCTCAGGATGTGGAATGTCTGTTGTATGAACAGCACCAGCCAGCCAATGAACAGGCCGCTGGCGGTGCCGATAACACCGACCACCAGTCCCTGCAAAATGAAGATGCGACTGATATCCTTGCTGGTAGCGCCCATGGCAACAAGGATACCGATTTCCTTGCGTTTTTCCATGGTAATCATGACCAGCGTGGATATGATATTGAAAGCCGCTACCAGGACAATAAGGCTCAACACAATGAAGAACGCCCATTTCTCCAGTTTCATCCAGACAAACAGGTTTTTCCGCATTTCGAACCACGTACGAGCGTACCAGGGATAGCCGACCTTGTCCTTGATTTCAAGCTTGACCTTGTCGGCCAGAATATTATCCGTCTTGCTCAAACGGATATCGATGCCATTGACCTTGTTGCCCATGTTGAAAAGGCTCTGTGCTTCTTTCAAGCTGATATAGACAAAAACCTGGTCAAATTCTGCCAGACCGGATTCAAACACACCTACCAGACGGTATTGCCCGACCTTGGGTTGGCTGAACGCGCCGGAGGTGGTGGGGTTGAACAGGAAGATGGTGTCGCCGGGGACCGCATACAGCATCTCGGACATGTAGCGTCCAACAATGATGCCGGGCATGTTGCCGTCCAGGGCTTCCAGTGAATCCAGGCTACCGGCTACCAGCAGTTCCGGCAGGTTGTTCACCTCGCCAACCGTGGCGGGATCAATACCACGGATCAGGCAGCCATCGTTGTGTTTCCGGTTTCGGATCATGCCCTTCTGCATGACAAAGGGACTGGCCGCTTCGATGTGATTGATCGTTTTTAACGTGTCAATGGCCTTTTCCCAACCGCCACTTCCCAACTCATCGAAGCTGGTAACCCGGATATGGGCATCCAATCCGATGATGCGTCCACGCACCTCATGCTCGAACCCATTGGCGATGGAGAGGACAATCACAAGCGTCATCGTTCCCAGCATTACTCCCGCAGCGGAGATGTAGGTGATCAGGGAAATGAACCCGGTACGGCGCTTGGAACGCAGGTATCGGTTCGCGATGAATAAGGTGTAGTGGGCCAAGGGGCGCTGTTCCTGTTACTCGTGTTGCCTGTTCAACTCAGTAAAGGTCTATTGGTTCCGCGCCCACAAGGTACGGCTTCGAACGTTAGAATAAAACGCTCGGGGGTGGATTGTAACGGCAATGAAAAAACTGGCAGCAAAAGGGGACTGTTTCCTTTTCAACGAGTCAAGATGAAATATTGTGTGATGTAGAGAATTGAAAAGGTGACTGTACCCTTTTACCAGTGAAGAAGATCAGGCAAACGCCGGTCGTTTCCCAGGGCCGTCCTTTTGCCAGCGGGCGAGCATGAACTTGTGAGGGTTTCGAGCCACATGCGCCATTGCGTTCGCAAAACTTTGTTCCCCGAAGAGAACTCCGGCGAACTGGTCCGAGGAATACCGGTTCCTGGCGAGAAGGGAAAAAGCGATTTGCGGAGAAGCATAAAACCACTGTGACAATTGCAGGGCGGGTTCGAAATATCGTTCACACAAACGGTTATACTCATCCTGGTAACCGTGCAGGGTATAGCGCGATTCGGCAAGGTGGGGGATAATGTATTTTGATGCTTTCAGCGCAGTCCAGAGCGAATAGCTGATGCCCTCGGCAAAGAAAGCGTCGCATACCCCCGCCGCATCGCCCACCAGCAGAGCGTTGTCGGTACAGACCGGAACCGGTGTCCCGCCGATGATCAGGGGGTGGGATTTGCTCTTGATCATCTGGCCGACTCGCAACAGGGCATACGAGCTGCGGAAGCGGTTCAGCCAGGGTTTCAACTTTACGGTTGGATCAAAGCTGTACACACCGATGGACAAATGGTCTTGCTTGGGAAAGATCCAGCCGTATCCCTGCGGACATGCGCCCCAGTCAAACACGGCATAACCTCCCAGTTCTTCACGCGCTGCATCCGGGACTTCCAACTCGACCTCAAGTCCGCGAGTGACATGAAATCGTGGGGGCAGGCCAAGCTGTTTGCGGATCATCCCGGTCGCACCATCCGCGCCGACGATAATCTGCGCCTGATAGCTAGCGGCTTTCGTCCGGATGGTCCACTGATCACTCCACTCGATTGACCGGACCTGTGTTTCATCCAGGAAATCCACCCCGGCTTCTGCGGCACGATTGACCAGCAGGGCGTCAAGGTAATCACGCATCACGACCTTGGCCGGTTTGGGACGGTCTACCCGAACCCAATCACGGTTACGGAAAGTGTTCCACGCTCCTGTGATAGGGATTTCTTCGATACCGTCAAGACGGATACCCTGTTTGGCCAGCAGACGGAACGACTTCGGGGTCAAGCCGCCGCCGCAAACTTTGTAGCGTGGGAAGCGTGCTTTATCCAGGAGAAGAACTTTTACACCTTGACGGACCAATAAGAGGGAAAGAAACGAACCTGCGGGACCAGCGCCAGTGATAACCACGTCATACTTGGCTAAACTCACGAACCATCCTCCCTGTTGGATCGTTTCATAATCAGGAGGGTCAGGTCATCAGCCGCCGCACGTTCTCGTCCGGCAAAAGCACGTACTTCCTGCAGGATGCGTCGCTTGATATCGTTGGCAGACATGAAGGCGTATTTCTTCAAGGATTCGATCAAACGCGTTTCGCCGAATTCCTCTTCTTCCAGGTTCATCGCTTCTGTAAGACCATCGGAATAGGCCAGGAAAATGTCACCTTGCGCGAGCGTCATGGACCCGACTTCGTAATCAGCCGATGGCAACGCTCCCAGCATAAGTCCGCCCGAGGTCAAGCGGTTCAACTCGCCATTCTGCAGTAAAAGAGGATAGTCGTGTCCGCAATTTACAAATGTGAGGCTGTTTTCTTCCGGATCAAGCAATGCGACGAAAAACGTGATGAACATATCGGGCGTTGAATTCTGATAAATGATATGGTTCAGGCGTTTGGAGATCGCGGGGAGATCCAGGTCCGCACTGATCAAGACACGCAGTGAGGCCTGCAAGTTACTCATCAGCATGGCCGCCGCAGCGCCTTTGCCCGTTACATCGCCAACCGCAAGCAGGATTTTGCCGTCTTCAAGTTGCAGGCAATCGTAATAATCTCCCGCCACTTCGAGCGCCGGTTCACTAGTAGCGGCGAACTCATATTCAGGAAGGCGTGGTAATGCTTTGGGCAAAAGATTAAGCTGAATTGAGCGGGCGATCTGCATTTCCTGCTCGAGCCGTTCCTTTTCTTTCATTTCCAGCAGCATCCGGCTCAGATCGGCGGTCATCCGGTTGAAGCTGACCGCCAGTTCGCCCAGCTCATCCCGGCTTCTAACTTGAATGCGTGTGGTGAGATCACCTTTTCTAAGCTGTTCGGTTCCGACACGCAAGCGTTTGACTGCATTGGTAATGGAACGGCTGATTCCCAGGCCCAACACACTTGAAATAATGACTGCAAGCAACAGCAACAAGGTAAGTGCGCCAAGCAGCCAGAGAATTACAATGCTGAGACCTTCGGGACCGAACAGGGTAGAAACCACCTGTCCGATAGAACTGTGAACGGTGATGAGGCCGTAAAAATGGCCGGTTTCGCCATCCGCTTCTTCGGAAACAAGTTCGGATACGCCATGATACATGGAGCGTCTCAGAAGAGAAACAGCAGAATCTGCACTTTCATCCAGTGTGGATACTGCGCTCAGTGTCAGCACTTTCTCGCCGGTCATGGTAACGGCTGGCGCATCGTTGTTACTGCCAATGCGCAGCTCATTGTCCACTTCGCCACCATCCGTTTTCCCGATAATCCCTATTGTGGGAAGAATGGTGATATCGGTTCGCACAACTTTCTTGTATTTTTTCAACACATGTGGTGTCAGCCTGCGTAAGGCAACCCGGATCATGTTGGGATTGTCGTCAAAGGCTGCTGCTGCGGCATAGGTCGCGTTATTGTTTTCCAGGGGCAGAATCGCAGTGCGATAGCGTGTGGAATCCGTCCAGCCCGGTATCTCGGAAAGGGTGTCCGGTACTTCCCATGTTGTAGACAACTTTTTACGGCAGACCCAGAAGTCGCCTGAATGTTCATCAAGTGACATCAGGCTGGTCAAACCAATCAGTCCCGGAAAAGTGAAATCCGGGCTTTCAGGTTGCGTAGCGAGGCTTGGCTGTGGCTGCGTATTGCCAAAACGATCCATGCCCGGTCCCACCATGGACAGGTGATCGCCATAGGGCAACATACTTGGCGGCATACTGGAAGGTACAGACTGTCTTGGCACGGATCGTTCGTACACCCCCAGGGCGACCGAGTCGAGCAGGGAAATTTTTGCACAACTCTCCTCGCGTGCGATCTGCCCCAGGGTATTCAGATCTTCGAAGACAAGCGTTCGAACCATGCGTGAACGCATAATTCCCATACCGGCGTAAATGGCGACGCTTACCAGCGCCAGCAGCAATACAGTGGGAATGATGGTGCTAAAGATGTAGGTAAAGGACATTTTCGTCCAGATGGGAATACGTAATCCCAGTGTTCCCTGAATAGCGCCCAGCAGAATGCGAACCGGAAGCAGCATCCAGTAAATGGACAGGATCAGGCATGCCTGTGTAAGCAGGGTTGCGCCGGATTCAATGTTTTCCCAGTTTTCCTGGAAGAGGTGCCGTGATTTCAGGATTTCTTCGAAGGATTCCTGCAACTCCGGATCATTGATTTGCAGGTTATTCAGGAATTCCGGACTCAGTTGTCCCAAAAAGATGATCGCTACAACCGGGGCGATAAAAAACAGTAGTGGCAGCCACCACCGGTAGCCCTCTTCCAGCTCCTCCAGCCATTTTCCCGGTATGACAAAAAGGGAAACAAGGACAGATACGATCACACTGAGTGGTAATGGCGCGGAACTCAGAACGAGAAAAACAAGGATTACACCGAAGGTGACAATGCGTTTTCGTCTGTGTTGCCAGTAATCTCCCCCCAGCCGCAGGAGGGAGCGTATACTCCAGGTCGCGCCCAGGATCGGCCCCAGTCGTGCAAGGTATAACCACAGGAGAACGGTTGCGCTGTCATCCGCATTGCCCAGCAGCCAGACTACAAGAGTATAGGATTGCAGAGAAACCAGGAATACCAGTCCACCAAGGGCAAAACGTGTGGTTTCACGTCCGGTATTCTCTGCGGCGGGAACTTTGCCCAGAAGGACGTAAGCGAGGGTAAAGAAGAACGCATCAACCAGGAGAGAAGTAAGCGGGTTTGCCTTTATCCCGGAAGCAAGCTGGCTGGTCACCACCGCAACCACCACGATGATCAACCCTATCAGGAGAGTACGCTTCTTCAAAGCGGTATCCTCCCGAACTGATTCTCCCGAGTCCCCAACATCCTGAAAGTTATCTCCCCGTCTACCCCATCTTTCGTTGTTTTGCCAGGTACTTGATATGATCCTGGCATCGCTCCAGGTCATCCGGCGTACATATTCGCGGGTTATTCTCACCGGATGGTATCAGATCGACAGGAATCCCCTGTTCAATCAGCGAGATCACCCAGTGGTCAAAAGAATCTACTTCCGGTTCTATGGTCTCTACCAGCTTCTTCAGCACATCGAGCCGAAAACCGACCGGACTCTGAAACGAATATGTTTTACCCTCGAAGGTAAACATACGATCACGATCAACCGGTTGTTCCCCCGGCCCCAGTTCCCTGACCAGCGCAGCCAATCCCTGCACATGGGCAGTATCCATGACCCGGCCGACCAGGTCGGAAGGGGGAAGGGGACGCGAGCCGTCATGTACCCCGACCACATCGTACGCTTTGTGTACTACAGACAGGCCACGTTTCAGTGTATTGATCTCATGATCCTCGCCTGCGAGGATATGATGCACGGCTTTCAGTTGCCATTGGTCGGCGATTTCCACGGACTGCATGATCCAGAAACGGTGCATCAGGACGATGACTTCGCGAAAACGCCCTGATTCCAGCAAGCTGTCAACGCCGTGAACGAAAATCGGTTTGTGGTCAAGCTCAATGGTCGCCAGGGGACGACGCGCATGCAGTTCTTCACCGGGCAGGGAAGCCAACAGGATCGCCGCCGCTGTGTATTCTTGTCTCTGAATTGCCATGGGAGTGTTTCTGTTATTGCCAGACTGCCGGCTTGTTTAATCCATGCCGCATTCCCATGATCCTGTCCAGTAGTGATGTGGGCAGGATACGATCCAGGAAAGGCATCAACCATGCAACCCAGTGGACCGGGTAACGAGTGCAGGGCTTTTTATTTTCGATAGCGTCACGAATGGCTTCTGCCACAGTCGATGGCCCCCAGAACATCCTCGGCGGAACGACAGTTTTGTCCAGTTCTTTTTCGTAATACGGAGCGTAGGGGCTATCCTTGCTCAGCAGTTTTGATTCAGAACCATTGCGAGCACGTTTGCCAAATTCGGTCGCGATTGGCCCCGGTTCCACGAGGATAACCTTGATCCCCCAGGGACGAACCTCACGACGCAGGGCATCGCTTAACCCCTCAAGAGCGAATTTGCTGGAGGAATAGGCGCCACTGAAAGGATTGGCGACACGTCCAACCACGCTGGAGACCATGACAATACGACCATCGCGACGTTTGCGCATGTCCGGCAGGACCAGCTTGGTCAAGGCGAGGGGAGCGAAGATATTCACATCATACATGTTGCGAAGCTGGGCGAATTCGATTTCTTCCACCGCGCCACGTAATCCGAACCCGGCGTTGTTGACCAGTACATCTATCGGGCCAAGATCAGCGCGAATTTTCCGGTATACTTCCCTGCGCGCCACCGGATCGGCGACATCGAGCGGGTAGGGATGAATATTCCTGTATTTCTTCGCAAGCGCTTCAAGCTGGTCTTTATTGCGCGCGCTGGCTGCTACCGCCCAGCCACGTTTTGCCATTACCCGAGCAGTTGCTGCCCCAATACCAACCGAGGCGCCGGTAATCCACACGACTCCCTTTTGAAGCGCCATTCTGTACTCCTCCACTAATCACCGCATGATTTCTGCGGATTAAGCTCTAAAATCTTCACTGTCTCTATCGCCAGTTCCACCCTCCCGAAGGGTGGCATAATGTAGGCGCCCTGCACCAGCTTTCGTGTCGCACACAACGATTCCTGGGCGATGGCAATGCCCTCGGCCGAAGCATACTCCTTGCCTTTTTCACTGGCAACACGCATCCGTTCACGAATGACGTTCGGCACTTCCATACCCGGTACTTCGTTATGGAAGAATTCCGCGTTACGGAAACTGGCAAGAGGTAATATACCAACGAATACCGGAACATCAATCTTTCCGGTCTTTTCAAACGCGAAAAACAGCTTTTCCTGGTCAAAGACAGGCTGGGTAAGAATGTACTCAGCGCCAGCCTCTATTTTCTGATGTAGTCGATCCACTTCCAGGGCCAGATCAATCGCAGCCGGATTAAATCCCGCGCCCAGGAAAAATGATGTCGGCTGAGGAATTGGATTTCCCGCCAAATCACGTCCGCGATTAAGATTCGAGGCGATACGGAGCAAACCAATTGCATCCACATCGAACACCGCGCTGGCCATGGGGTAATCACCCAACTTGGGAGGATCGCCGGTCACTACGAGAATATTGCTGATGCACAACGCCTCCGCGCCAAGCAGGTCTGATTGCATGCCCAGGATGTTCCGGTCACGACAAGTGTAATGCAGAATGGTGTCCATTCCGGTTTTCTGGCAGATAAGATGCGCCAGCGCCACCGGGCTCATGCGTGCCGAAGCACGTGGGCCGTCCGGGATGTTGACAACATTGATCCCGGCCTCTTTCAGTTGTTGCGCCTGAGCCAGGATTTTTGCCGGATTTGGGCTGCGTGGCGGATGTACTTCCACCGAAACCGGGAACACACCATCGTCGAGCAGTTTTCCCAGGGCGGAACGCTCGCCGCGTGGCGCCAGTTCCAGCTCGGTATCGTCATCACCCGTAGACTTGTCTAACTGTGATACGGCAATCTGGAGCTTCTGTTCCGCCGGTTGCAGGGCGCGGACCGCGGACGCCATGAACTTGATGTGTTTCGGGGTTGTTCCGCAGCAACCGCCGACAAAGGTGACACCATGTTGAATCAGCCGCTTGGTATACTCCGCAAAGTATTCCGGGGTGGACAGGTACAGAATACGGCCTTCAACCAGTTTCGGTTCACCGGCGTTTGGGAATGCCGCCAGCGGTTTGTCCGTAACTTCCCGCATTTTTTTAATGGCATCGAGAATGGCCAGCGGACCGGTGGAGCAGTTCAACCCGATTACATCCACCGGTTCAGCGGAAAGGGCGCCGGCGATTTGCTCCGGGGTGCGTCCATAGGCGGTCAAGCCCGAGCTGTCGATGGTCATCAGGGCTGCAATCGGCAAATCCGATAGTTCACGGATGGCTTCTATGGCAAGCTGAATCTCATGCAGATCAAGGAAGGTTTCCAGCATGAAAACATCAACACCACCACCAGCCAGGATGCCTTTGACTTGTGAACGATAAGCGTCAAAGGCTTCTGCTTTTCCGATTTTTCCAATGGGTGCGATGGGTTTTCCCAGGGGACCGATAGAACCGGCAACCATCACGCCTGCGCCTTCCTCTGCGCAACGACGGGCGATTTCAACACCTTTCTTGTTGATATCGAAGGTGCGGTCCGCGAGACCATGTTTGCCAAGTTTGAAGGGATTCGCGCCAAATGTGTTGGTCTCGATGATGCGTGAACCGGCGCTGACGTAATCCCGGTAAATAGCCTTGATCAGGTGCGGGTCGGTGAGGTTGAGGTCGTCATAGTTGCGGTTTACATATACACCACGTTCATAAAGTTGGGTGCCCATTGCACCGTCACCCAGCAGCACTCCCCGTTGGATATGTTCAAGGAATCGGTATGCCATCCGCATCCTCGCTTACTTTGCATCGCACGCCAACTGGACGGGATCGGATTGATCCAGCCCCAAATAAAACACCTGAAGGTAAATTATAGTTTCCGACGAACAGGAACCAGCTTGTGTGCATCAAAGGATATCGGACCGGGGCCGTGAAAGAGGATCAGGAGAAGCCCCCCCAAGATGCCGACACGGGACAATAAGGGTACTCCAGACGTGGCCGTCAGATTCCAGGGAGGATAGAGAAACAGAATCTGTACCAGTAGAACAATGCCGAGCGAGATGCATGCTGTCCGGGTACGATATCCAAGAATCAACCCCAGGCTGCCTATCAGGATCAATGTCAAACCAACGACAAAAGTCGCAGGCACTCCAGGCACACCAGCGGCGATCAATTCACGCATCACATGTCCCGGGTGAATCAGCCCGCGTCCGGCCTCCAGAAGGAAGAGCCCTCCCAACAGGATACGTGCGACTGCTTCCACCCAGTCTGGTGTTTTGCTCACAACACTCTCCACAATAATAACTATCCCGGAAGCTACGAAGGGATGAAGGAAGGCACAAGTTCAAAAGGGGAATGTTTCAAAAGGAACAATGAGTGGAAGCTGGTCTCCATGAATAGTTTCAAACAGTTCACGCCCCTCATGAAAAGCCTTTTTGCCGGGCGAGGTTCGCGCCCCGCTCCGGTCATGCACCAGCACCAGCGGAACAGTCCAATTCTTCAGCCCGACGGCATGCGCTCGCAGGCACATATCCATGTCATAATAGTGAAAACCGCCCCAACGAGGATCAGGCGGAGCCAGCTTCCGATACGCGCTGCTGCGAATCATCAGGCACATGCCATCCAGCACGGCAGCACGTCCCCAGTTGCCATACGTATTCAAGGTTATTTGGCCCCTGGGCATGGCATGCACCGTACTCCCGGACAGATCAGGATACTGCCACCACGGGTAGCCTTTGGTAATGCCACGTGAACCGGCAACACCCATCCAGCCGGAATCCTTACACATTGCCAGATTCTTGACGACTTCAACCCATGCGGTCGGATGATCAATCGCCGGTCTGAACCATTCGGTCTCTGGCGTATACCCTATTGTGGGTTTTGCCGGTAAATCGGGCATGATCAGGGGACGGATATCCTCATGACAGAATATCAGCAGAGTATCCGGATCTGTAAAATGAAGAGCGGCCTCATGGTACGCGGTAAACAGGGATGCTACCCGCCCAAGACGGCAGATCTCAAGTTTCAACTGCCCGCGCAGGTGCTTGATGAAACCCAGCTCCAGGGGACGGATCAGGGCGAGGTTGTCACCTGTAGTGAAAAGAATCGCTTTGGATAAGGGTTGCAGCGCTGTTTTCCTCAAAATAAGAGGCGCTTGTCCTCTATTTAATCCGCCAGATGGCGAAGTCGCTTTCTTCTGTCAGGTCCGGCATGGTTTTGTAAGGGAGTATAAAGTGCATGTGATTATCAGCGAAAATCCGATTGCCCTGCATCGTGGTTGTGCCAATTGAAAGGTTGTTGTACAGGGCAAATGTCCACGCCGTGAAGTCCACTTTCCATTGACCATGAGCGTCCTTTCCCAAAACCAGCCACTCATAACGGTATAACTTGCGGATCAGGAGGAAAATCTTCCCATTGTTTATGGAGACGTCGATTGGTATCCCCTGCTTCAGCGTGTACACTTTTTCAAGCGAGCCTTGACTATGAACACAGATATGATATTTTGAATCCTCTCGATTTTGCTCGTTGATAAGCAGATACGTCTCGGTTTCCGATATCCACTGAGTGTCAAATGCCACCCATGGTGAGGCTGATGCAGATTGTTCATCCGGTCGTATTATCTCAGGCGATTTTCCCGGATACAAGATGTAGGGAATGTGATTGTCATTCGAGTCCAGGCCGACACCAGAGAAGACGACCCCATACTGCGAAAGACTCATATCATGCCAGGTGATTCTCTCATCACGATACAGTTCAGTTGGCTGGATAACGGGAGGTGAGACTTCAAGGTTCATTGTGCCTTCATTCAAGCTGACATAGGACCGCTCAAAAGCTTTACTTACACTGGTGGTATACGTCAGTTTGTCGTTAGAAAGCCAGCCAAGGATACCGAGTACGCTTTCATGTTCTTCCAATTGCAGCGTGTCGATTTTCCAGGCTGTTCCGGGAAGACTGTCTGTTTCCAAAGTTTCCAGTCTTCCGAACAGGATTCCTTCACGAGAGGGCGGTTTCCAGACAAAACGATCTGCGTTGGGTGAAACCATTGCCTGATCTAATTCGATAGGCTTTCCCAGCACATCCCCAGATTTACGCCAGAGAGTATCGGGAATATCCTTGCCTGATGATCGAATCGCCAGGTAATCCCCACCGGTTTCTACCCAGTCACCATTGCATAACGGATGCAGCTTACCCATGCGATACTGCATCAAGTACGAATGTTCTTTCTTCGGCAAAGCGAAGCGGATACTGTCCAGCGTTTCGCCGCTGGCGCTGTATCGTGTGGCGATCAACGTATCAATCGCAGGGCTTTCAATGCTGTACAGGAAAGGGTGTTCCCCATCCCACCAGCCGAAGTCCAGGAGGTTGCCGTCCAGCCTGCCGAACGTGCCGCTTAGCTGGAATGGGACAGAGAGTACATAGTGTCGTCCCCCGGCAAAACTGAGAGCTGCCAACAGGTAAACCACAGCCGCGCCACGCCATCCGGGAAAAAAGAGCGAATGAATACCGGCGCCGATCAATACAAGGCAAAGAGCAGCGATACTGGCTTCCACGATATGGGGACGCGCGATGACGCCAGACCAGGCCTGCACAACTGGATAGGTCACAAACAGCAGGATTAGTATGGCTGCTGTTGACCAGGCTTCAGAGGGACGTGACCACCTTGCACGAAAGAAACGGACGTACATCGACAGCATGGCGAGCGCACAACTCAGGAGCGGAGCGAGGTTGTTGAATACCTGGATTCCGTGAGCCTGTGGTCGGCTTGTTGTATAAGGAAGCCAGTGCAGTAACAACAGGTCAAATCCAAGAATCGACGCCCCCAGCAGGGCGAACCACCCGGTGATCCGGGAGGGATGACTTACTGTGTTAAGCGCCAGAAATTCCTGGGCAGATTCATCCAGCTTTTCGGGGTAGACGGCTTGTATATCAGAAAGAAATTGCACCGGATCAAACGATCCCATATGCAAGTCAACCGGTTGCAATTCATCATTCCGGTGAAATAACAGGCGAATCCGTTTGCCGAAGCGTCCTTTTCGAATCACTTCGATACTGGCAAGCTCGGTTTCGTGGTATAACAGCAGGGGGCGAAGGGGACGTTTGATTGTCCACATGCCCACCTGTACAAGCACAGTTGTCTGACGTGCCAGCACCCGCATGAAAATGAGAATGACAATAAGAATAATCGCCAGTTCAGGCATGGAATAGGGAAGGAAACGGTCAAACGCGACAATCAGGCTGAGAACCAACCCGACAAGAGCAAATGGCAAATCCTCTTCACGTCGAGCGGCATACAGCCGGGGATTCATCTGCGCCTCCTGTCCTGGAAAAAGTCCCGTTATCGTGCACGTTGACCAATCGTCAGGCCCACCCACTGCACCTGCCCCAAATCGCCCATTTCGGCCAGGGCCAGGTCCGCCAGCACTTCCACATTGTATAGCACCACTCGAACACCGGCGCCAAAAGTAAAATCATTGGTGTCATGGCCGATTTCATACCCGGAGCGGAGGAACAGGAAACGCTGATAGTCGCCTTCCAGTCCGAAGCAGACTGTCGTGGTGCCTTCATTCAGGTGACGGGCGTCTGCGGCAACAGAAAGCCCATACGTATTGTTCTGCTTAAATGCCCAGTCCTGCCCCAGCAACCTCCAACCTATGCCGGTCTGAAAGCTCAGAGGTAGCGGCCATTTGCTGGTCTCGTATTGTGAACCTGCGGGGTCTTCAAGATACAGGTCGCGTCCGGATAACTGCATTTCTCCACCGAGATTGGTCATAGCCATACCGATGGAGAAGCCACGCAGGTCGGTTGTTAAATGGGTGCCGACATCAAAGGCGAAGGTGGAAGCGGTCTCGTTGAACAATTGCTGACGGATGTATTTCGCGGTCAAGCCAACGGTGAAACGGTCTGTCAGGCGGCCAATGACAGACCCACCAACTGCGAGATCGCTGTAGTTGACCATCACGCCGGCGCCTTCCTGCTCCTGCAAGGTAGTCTGCTCGAAATCATCTCCACCAAACGAGACCACATGCAGCCCCAGGACAAGATCCTTGAAATGGGGGATGGTAATGGCGGCGGACTGATGTTGCAGACCAGCGAACCAGTCCAGGTAAGTAACATTCAAATTGATGTTCTCGGACCAGGCTGCGGCCGGGTTGGTCGCCAGCATTTCCGGCCCGCCCTGTAGCGCTACACCTGCCTTGCTCATGGAGGAAAGTCGTGCGCCGACCGGGATTTGAAGGAACGCTGCTGCCGTGGTGCCGGTCTTTTCGAAGGCAAAGGTTGAACCGGACAGAACAAGCAAAATCAGTCCAGCAGCCAACATCTTTCGCAATCCAAACATGAGCGCCCCTCATTTCTTTACGAACAGAATCAATATAGTATTCAATAGTACAACGTGAAACGTGTATTCCCAAAAGGAAACAGATACGTCGCCCTCGTAGTAATCCGTTTGGAATTGATCCGTTGCCTCTTTCGCACACGCATTCACTTGCATTTGTGATGGGAAAGGGTTAGGTTTGGCTCCGCCTGAAGAAACGGTTTTTGCAAAGCTGAAAAGAACAGGTTATCTTTATTTTTTACATATGCCCGCGTAGCTCAGTTGGATAGAGCGTCTGCCTCCGGAGCAGAAGGCCTTGGGTTCGAATCCCGACGCGGGTACCACAAAAATAGCGGCTCATGATACATAGTCATGGGTCGCTTTTTATTGTAATATAAGCTGAAACATGTGATTGAATACATGGCCGACTTGCTGGTGATGAATGTGGATTACTAACTGGAATGGCTATAAACGAGAGTGATGCATGTTTGTTGCCGGTATTTGCAAGTCGGGATGGCTGGAAACGATGTACAGATAATGAGGATTAACTTCTTAATCTCATTTATAATAAACCCCGCAGGGCAACCGCTTCCGCTTCGCTTCAGCTTGTTTCAAGCCGGCGGGGCCAATAGTAAATTGCCGGGTATCAATTCCCAGACAAAATTCCGCCGACCGCGTCAAGTAAATCCTCTGTTAAAACTGGTTTCATCAGTACCTTCTTGACCCCCATAGTCGTCATTTCATCCTTACGGATGTTCTGGCCGAACGCTGTGATCATCAGGATAGGCACAGTGGAACGAATAGCCAGCGCTTCACGGCTGAACGCAGCGCCATCAAGTGGTCGCATCATATAGTCAGTGATGATCATGTCATAATGTCGCGGGCGTTCACGGAAGCTGGCGAGCGCCTGCTGGCTGTCCATGAAACCGTCCGTCTGGTAACCGCCCTTATGCAGCATTTCGCAGATCACCTGCATCACGGCGGTCTCATCATCGACCACCAGGATACGTTCGTGGCCGCGCCTTTCTTCCGGCGGCTCCTCTGTTTCCTGGCTGACAGCGCCTGTGGGGAGGATCGGGAAATACAGGTGGACCGCCGTGCCTTTGTCCGGAAGCGGTTGAATCTCCATGCCCCCGCGGTGGCTTTCGACAATTCCCTTCACGACAGTCAAACCCATGCCGCCATGATTGTTGCGTTTATTCCCACTGCCATAAAGGGGATCGAACGCATTCAGCAGTTCTTTTTCGCTGATGCCCGGACCATTATCCTCAACTGTAAGACAGAGATAGTCACCCGGTCGCAATCCCAGTTCGCACCTTCGCTGTTCCAATAGCACACGTCTCAGCCGCACCGTGATAGTGCCGCCGGTTTTCTTCAACGCAGCCTGGGAATTGGCAAACAGGTTGGACAACAACTGGTGGATCTGGGCTGGATAGGTTTTTACCTGCAGGTTTGTTGCTGCAAGGTCACTCTGCAAGTCGATGGCGTCCGGAAGACCATTCAGCAGGATACGCAGAGTCTGTTCCACCACATCCTGGAAAACCATCGGAGCACGTTCCGCTTCCGCTTCACGGCTGAAGGCGACAACCTGGCGCACCAGGTCACGCGCACGTTGTCCTGCCTCGAGGATCAATTCCTGCGGTTTGCGCGCCGGGTGTTCCTCGTCCAGACGTGCCAGCGCCACATCTGCCTGTCCCAGCATGGTGAAAAGCTCGTTGTTGAGCGATGGTACAAGCTCGGTCGCTACCACACCAGCCGCTTCAAGGCTTCGACTGCGACGCATCTGTTCGCCCATCGGAGATTCATGTGTCAGGTCAAACAGGATAGTCAGGTAATGCAGGATTTTGCCGGAGTCGTTTTTAATCGGGATAACGGAAGCTTCCAGCTCAATCGCTTCACCATCAGGGCGGGTATGCGGGAAACGTCCACGCCAGGGTTGGCCGTCACGCACTGTCCCCATCATCTCTTCAACCAGCGCGCGACGTCGCCGTGGTGAGAATACCTCGAGGAAGAACTTGCCCCAGATCTCTTCACGTGAAGGAGTGACAAGCCGTTCAAGTCCGACATTGCTGTATTCGACGCAGCCCTCGCCATCGGTAACGATGACCCCTTCGGCCATCTGTTCGACAACCGCGCGGAGCCAGGCCATCTGTTCCGTGTGGGCAGACTGGATACGGAGCTCATGGTCCAGTTCCGCCCTGGTCGCTTCAAGAGCCTTTATTTTCCGTTGCTGTATAAACCATACAACAGCGACACCAATGGCTAACAGTACACATATCGTCCAGGGTAACCAGGTCATCCGACCTCCACCCGTTTATCTCAACAGCAACACTCGCTGGGTTGCTGTCTGTCTTCCGGCTGCAGCACGGATGAAATATACACCACTGGACGATGCAGATGCATCCCAACTCCAACTATAATTACCGGCTTGCAGTTGCCCCGGATGCCAGGAGCAGACCAGCCGTCCAAGCACATCAAACACGTCAACCTTCAAGACACCCTGTTCCGGTAATGCGATTTCCACCTGGAGAGAAGGATTGAACGGGTTCGGATAGGCGTTGAGTGAAAATGCTGAAGGCAGTGACGTTGTCCCATCAGGATCATCATCAAACACGCCCACTTCCCAACGCAACCAGGTCAGGACGTCTTCTATAAACGTGGAACGCTCAACCGGTAGCTCGGTCCCATGATAATCAAACATCCGGTCAACATCGAAACCGGCGAGGATAGTACGGTACAGGTGGTCCGCGGATTCAAATGCCACGGCCGTATACATCCCGGAGGAATCCAGTTCCATGACGCCCATGCCACCGTTCACCGGGACAGTTTCGTCGATACTTTCACCTTCTACCGAAGCAAACCCGGCATCAAGAATTCCGTAGCTACCACTTGTTGTCATCCTGTAATTCAGACCGTCTCGTCCAATATCCATTGAATCCGCATCAACCCCGAAGCTGTTTCGCAGGAAATAGAAACCTCCCCACAGGTTTTGTATCCCGCTTCCGTGAAGCAGTAGACTTCCACCGGCATCGAAATAATCCCCTACAGCGACACGTGCTTCACCGGGTAGAATATCTGTTTCATAGGTCCCGCATGACCAGATGGTTACCGGGAAGGAAAGCATTTCTTCATCCGGGTAGCCACGTTCGCTCCAGGGCGCCCATGGATGAAACGCTTCTCCCAGGTAGAACAGGGTTTCACACATGGGGCTGTCATAAATGTTGCCGTCACCCTCCTGAACCAGCAGCACAGACGCTGTATCCAGGGCAATATCAACCCGTTCCTGCCCTAAAGGCATTGAGGTATGATTCAGGGACTGTTGTGCTGCGAACCGGCTTTCCTCCGGATATACCTCAAGATCAAAGGGAATATGTTCTTCGCAGTTGGCAAGGCGAATGCTGTACAAACCTGTTGAATCTGTTCTGGCTGCCTGGTGAAGGCCGCCCATCTCCGGGTCGTTGTACAGGAGCACAGTGGCCTGTACGGGGGATTCATCCTCCCCGGATGTGATATACCCATTTACAAAAGCGGCCGGATAGACATCCTGGGTGATCGCCAGCGAGTCGTTGAAGGAAACTGTATCGCTGGCATGAGTGACAGTCAGCAGGATATCCGTTTCACCGATTTCATCCGGAATCCACATTGGCGTCAGTGATGCGGTTGTATGTGTGAGAGGAGGAAGGTCCATCAGGGCAAAGCCGGCATAATTACCGATCTGTACAGAAACCAGTGCACCATCCAGAGGCTCCATGCCGCCGTTACGGATGGTAGCATAGAGTGTGGTCGGCTGTCCGGTTAACAGCGAGTCGACGCCGGGATGTGTCACATTCAATGCCTGTGCATCCGGCCTGACATCCAGCAGTAATTCGAGGGTATACCAGGCAAGATAGGCGCTGGTCCAGGACTGGTCATTGTTGTATTGATCTTCCGTCCCGGGGATGCCGCCATCATCGTCCGGTTCGTCCTGCAACAACAGCCAGTCGGTTATCCAGATGACGTTCTCCAGGCTTTCCGCATCGTCCAGCACACGATGAATTGCATTCCAGGCATGGGCATACCAGACAGTCCAGCTATTATTCCAGGTTCCCGGCCCGGAATAGAGATCCATGTATTCGGTGTACTGGGGAATCCACTCTGCGCCAGCTTCATGGTCATCAGTATAAAGCGCTGTCACCACGCCCCACATGGCGGTTCCGCCGGACATGGCCCATGATTCCGCATTGTTTAAGCGGTCAGGATTGTACTCGATCCAGGCCTGCACATCTTCTGCGATTTCCTGTGCAGCATCCATCCAGTCCTGGTTTTCCCGCCATGAGCCGTACAGGTACAATGCGCCAGCGCCAAAACCGGCTGAAAGAGGGTTGGTGCCTGTTGTAGTAACATTTACTGTCAGTCGGTAGGTGTCCAGGTATTCTGCGCAGGCATCGCCATACCAGAGCCAGGTTGTGTCACCATAAGCGCGATAATACTCCATCGCCGCGACACAGCCCCATCCTGAATTATGCACACGGTAATAGTTTGGATTGCCACCACCTTCCTCTTCCCAGGCGGGCCATTCTTCGCAGTACTGCCATGCGTTCCGGATATACTCGGAATACGTGGCTGTATCTCCGGTCAGGAAGCCATAACGTGCCCAATCGCGAAGTACTTCCTGGGTGTTGTCGGTCTGGATGATGTTCCAGTCCTGCTCACCTTCACGCTGGCCGCCGAAGTTGGCTCCGATATCAGATACTTGCATTCCCATCTGCCAGTCAAGCAATTGCAGCCAGTCGTTTTCATACTCGTCCAGTTCATCGAAAAGCGATCGTTCCGGGAAAGGTGTCGGTGGTACCTGCGGACCGTCAGGCTGAGTCTGCAACCGTTCTTCGTACTGCTGATCAAGGATTTCTTCCGGAATATAGGGCGTGGCAAAGAGGGCAGTGCAGGTAAGCAGAACGGCCAGAATTCCGATACTCCGGACAAACCAGGTACTCATGATTCTATCCCCTCGTTCGTATGCATCATTTTCACTAAAATAGGAGCAACATTTCGCGCAACACAATCATTTCACGAGAAAATCGCAACTCAATATATGACTATTCCCTGCCCCAGAGCGCTTTGAGCCCTTCCGGGAGGCGTACCGGTTTGCCGCTGGGGATATCTATCCAAGCAGCCAATTGAGTTCCGGTTGCAGCGACCTGGCCGTTGGCGGTGAATTCAAATTCCAGCGTGGAGCGAACGCCTTTCATTCCCGAGACCCAAATCATTCCCTTGACTTCATCGAAAAGCTCAATGGCTCGATGATAACGGATCTTCGTTTCAAGGATAACCGGGGCAATATCCTTTTCCATGAGGGGTTTCAGGGGGTAATAGGCTTCCAGCCAGGCAAAGCGCAGGTCTTCCATCCATTGCACGTAAACGATATTGTTGACATGATCTGCAATGTCAATATCGTACGTTTTCGGTTGAATCGCGATTTCAACCGATAGTTTTCTCTGCGAATCTTCCAAAACCAAACCTCCTCGTAAAAGCAATTCGTGATCATGCTGTGACTTGTGGCAACAATTATATATGAACAAATTTCTATTCTTGAATGGATAGAATGCAACAGTTTCGACTCCACCCCGCTGGGGGGCTATCCAGGGGTGCTAACATCACGGAGGCCGTGATGATGTTTCGTAACATGTGTATATGCGTTTTGATCGGCATTTTCCTTCTCGCACTATTTCCAACCACGATCAAGGCCCAGGAACCGAACGAGCTTCAGGCAGTTGCAATAACCGTACAAGGGGATTGTCATACCCGTCATGGCCAGGGTGAGTGGAAAACCCTCGAGTTTGGCGCCATTCTTGGTGACAGCGACCAGGTCCGTACCGGGGCCGAAGGGTTTGTCGCACTGGTTCTGGTCAATGACGGCACCCAGGTTAAAATCAGGCCCAATTCGCTGGTCGTTCTCCAGTTCAGGAAAGAAAAAGACTTCAGCGTTTCCAAAAAAGTGACCCTGGAACTGGGAAACCTGTTTACCTATGCCCAGCAACCCAAGGGCAGATACGAAATATCAACACCGACCTCAGTTGCCGCGATTAAGGGAACCCAGTTCTGGACACTGGTTGACAATGCCGGCGGAACCATGGTGATCACGACCGAAGGTACTGTCGAACTGTCCAATGTCATGAGCAGCATGAGCATGGATGTTCCGGCCGGTCAGTACGGTACCTCAACTCCGCAGGGAAACCTTACGGTTGAACCCATCCCGCCGGGAATGGAGCTTCCGACCTGGCCCGAAGATATGCCGGAATACGATTGGCGAAGCGAACAGCCGGAAGAAGTACCTTTGGAAGAGGAAAATGAGGAAGGAGCTATAGATCAACCTGCACCAACCGCTCCGCCATCGGAAGCGTCACCAGTGGAAGAAACAGCCGAACCGGAACCCGCAAGTTCAAAGGGCAGCGGAGGCATGTTCGGTAGCGGCGGCAGCAGTTGCGATGGGTTCGGATTCTCCATGAATGGCGCTGCCGGGGCAGCGGTGATCAATGGGCAGATGTACCAGTATATCAGCATGCGTCCGGAATTGTGCTTCTGGAAATTCGGGGTCGGGTTCGACCTGCCCATGTATTTTGACGCCGATGGCAACTTCCGTGATGAGGACTGGGATTTCAACGATGTAAACGATGTGCTGGACAAGATTTATTATGTCCGTTATGGTCAGCCGGGGGAGACCTTCTACGCTCGTGTGGGTGCGCTCGAAAATGTGACCCTCGGCTACGGGCTTATCATGAAACGGTACACCAATGCGCTGGAATGGCCACAACGTCGGCGGATCGGATTGCATTCCCAACTGAATGTAGGCAGGTTTGGCTGGGAAGGTATCCTGAACGACTTCAGTGAGATCGATGAACCCGGACTTGTCGGGGATCGGTTGACGGTAGAAATGAGCCTCGGTATTCCGGTTGTTTTCGGTGTTACGGGTGTTGTTGACGGGAACGAATATCTTGGCGCTGAAGATACGGACGAGGATGGAGTCGCTGATGGTCTGGACATGTTCCCGGACAAGGATGATCATGCTCATGCGCAGGAGATCAGGCAGGCAATCAATGATCCCGCGGTGATCGACCAACTGATTTCCTGGGGCGATTTGCCGGATATCAATAATCTGCCGCCACGTATAGGCGATATGGATGGTGGAGACATTGCCGCGATAGGTTTCGATGCAGGCATCCCGATCATGCGGAACAAGGCGATGCAACTCTGGCTATACGGGCAGTTCGCACAACTGCTCGATTCAGACAGCGCCTATGGTAGTGGTATTACTGTTCCAGGTCTGGCTTTTACCATGGGGCCGTTCCGAGCGGGCGCGGAATACCGTATGTTCACAAAAGAGTTTCTGCCGGAATTTTTCGATATGAGTTATGAGACCGAACGTGTGACTCTGGATGAAAGCAGCGGCCAGCCAATCTACCTGACTAAAAAATCACGTCTGGCCGGGATTCCCTCTGCCAACGGGTTCTACGCGGATGCGGGATTCCTGATCATGAACATGGTGGATGTGTACGGCGCCTACACCAACATGACCTACGACTACGACAGCGGTTCCGAGGTCATTCAATCGATCTTTGCACGGGGCGCCATCAATACGGACCCCATTCCCAAGCTGGGATTGGCGGAAGCGTACTATTACGTGCCCCAGGCGGAAAATCCCTTTGAGACCAAATCCAACGGGACTACTATCGGTTACAGGCTTGGCATGGAGCTGGGGCAGGGTGTGCTGCTGGTGTTCGACCGGAAGACAGTGTACCAGAACAAGGAACCGTATCACTTCATGACTGTGGAGACGCAGATTCGGTTTTAACTTGTGAATTGCAGAGTATGTTGAAAGAGGGACGGACCCATACGGTTTGTTCCTCTTTTTTATCAACAGGAAACAGTGAGAATAGAGATAATCCGTGTGGCCCGGCGTGCTTGCACCCGGGCAATGCGAAGCACAGCCGCGGGGGTCTGCTCCGTAAGCTGCCTGACACTGCACAACTGCCCGGGTGCGAGTACGCCGGGCCACACGAGCTCTCGTCAAGTATTCACAGAGTATTTCTGGTGCAGGTAAGGTGGAAGCATAGTCACTTGCGGATCGGACACCCGTTCTACAGATAGGTATGCAATATCATGTTCTAGAAAGAGTGTCCCAGGGAGTAGATCCCGGACAACGCTAAACGACAGCGTTTCCGGGATGACGTGGTAGTGAGCTTTGGTTATAGGTGTTTGCACTTCTACTACGTACCTTCTCAGGAATTATGCAACAAGGCCGTTCCATTACACAATTGGACGAGTTGTTACATAATTCACTCCTGATCCTGCAAAACCTGTAGTGAGGACCGATTTCGATTGGCATAATTGCCCCAGCTATATGATCTTCCTCCAGCGAGCAGCTTGCCCCCTGCCCGTACATTCTACCAGGCCCTTGACTCGTTCCTGCCTAAGGATGTGTCGAATCATATCCAAACTGACTGTGGGGCACTTCTCTGCCAACTCAGCCACAGAGAACTCACCGTGCGCCGCCTGGATGGCCCGCAGCACCATATCAGTCTTCGCACCACGTCCGCCGGTCAGCGTCCCTACGCGCGTTTCCAGTTCACGGTATGCCCGTAGAATAATTCCAAGCAGGTACTCGGTCCAGGGGATCAAGTCATGTTTGCCTTCATGCCAACCCTGGGAGGATTTATAGAGGGCATCGTAGTAGCTTCTCCGCGAGTCTTCCACCAATTTTTCCAGACTGATAAACCGGCCAACGTGTAACCCGGCACGATAGAGCAGCAATAATGTCAGCAAACGAGCCATGCGGCCGTTGCCATCGCGAAACGGATGGATACATAAAAAGTCCAGCACAAAGGCCGAGACCACGATCATTGTGTCGACATTACCCGAATGCCACACCGCCGTGAATCCCTGGTGGAGTTGATCCATCGCGTCCGGTGTCTGCCAGGCCGGAACAGGTTGGAACCGCACCACCTTTCGACCGTCTGGTTCGCGTTCTGATATGACATTGTCCACAGATTTCCACATACCGCCGGTTTCACCAGCATACTGGTACAGGTCACGGTGGAACTGCAGGATGATGTTGGGGCGAAGCTGGATGTTTTCATGGTTGGTATGAATTGTAGAGAGGACATCTCTATAGCCAGCGATTTCCTGTTCGCTTCGGTCTTGCGGTTGTGTCTTCTGTGCAACAATATCTTTAATACGCCTGGGTGGGGCAGTAATTCCCTCAATACGGTTAGACGATTCGGTGCTTTGGATGATGGCAACCTGGCGCAGCTTTTCCAGCTCCTGGGGCATCTGGCGTTGGTACATCTGTTCGCGGCCAGTGTATTCCCCAATTCCCCGGACTGTTTGCAGGATGGATTGGGAAAAAGTCAATTGTTCCAGATAGCCGGATTGAAAGGACTTCATGTGCTGTTGCCTCCTTGTAACTCCTTATATATTAAGCGATGTAGGGTGATGTGAAACGCCTGTTTCCGGAGATCACACAGCCTTACGTCAGAGTATACTATCTTCTCGTGAATTATGCAATAAGTCCATTCCATTACATAATTGGACGAGTTATTACATAATTCCCATCTGTTCCCGCAAAACCTGCATTGTGGATCGATTT
Organism: bacterium; assembly: GCA_963669175.1. Taxonomy (GTDB): domain Bacteria; phylum Electryoneota; class Electryoneia; order Electryoneales; family Electryoneaceae. The sequence goes on along the minus strand of OY769902.1, from coordinate 191,650 downwards.
CGATCTGGAAAAGTGTCCTGACAGGCATGTCTGGATTACAGCCACCCAACCTGACACTGCACAACTGCCCGGGTGCGAGCACGCCGGGCCACACGACTAGCCCGAATATTTCACCAATGCAATTTCAAATTTGGTATTTGATGGAATGGCCAGTACAAGAACCACGGCAGTGGTTCCCTGAATTAGCCCACCGTCCAGCGCCGTCTGTTTGGCGCTCACGGTGGGAATAGGATGTACGCTACTTGCCAACCCCGGCAGCGGGTTGCCTAGATATTATCGCTGTATACTCTTGATATTTATCAGGTAACTCCTTCAGGAGTAAATATATGGTGCGCATTATCTCCCCGGGTAGCCGCCAAACTGACGGCGGCTGCCCGGGGCTAATACAGGTTGCCCCTGCCGGGGCGGTTGCCGATTCTCAGCCTATTTTGCCAGCGAAACAGGGAATAGACACGCAAAGGGATACCGGAGCAAACTGTCCCCTGAAAAATGCTGTATGAATCAGTTGTATTGTGTTGATATGAACTGTGTTAAGATGAATATCCATGTTCCGTTCATGAAATATTCGGGCTAATTATCATTTATCCTGTCAATCTTTATCAATCCTGTGTATCCTGTGAATTGTTGCAAGTCTTCCGGATTATGGGGTGATGACTATTTCGCTTTGGCAGTAGGTTGAAAATCGCCTCCGTATTCGACGTCGATTTCGCTGGGGGATACAGCCTTTTTATCGAGCCAGGCCTGCCAGACGACGCGAGCCACCGCTTCACCTTTACTCAGCAAGCTGGATTCGTCGGTCTTGAGAATTGTGGGTTGTTCTGAAGCCAGGGCGTTCAGCGTTTCATGGTGACGCTCGTAGCCGTCCCCCAACAGGATATACGGCTTGGAAGACTCCGGCCAGGTCGGCGAGAGGACGCTGATCTCATCGGGTTCCGTGATTGCTTGTGGTGTGGAGCCGCCTGTCATCAAACGGCAGCGGCAATGATTCTTTCTGCTGGGCAACAAGGTCCAGACAGTTTCATTTTCCCCTGCACGGCCCGCGACAGCTTCATAGGCGGTGACCGGGACAACCGGGATTCCCCATCCGGCCGCAGCGGCGGTGGCAAAAGCGACACCGACACGAAGCCCGGTATAGCCACCGGGACCGGTCACGATTCCAATCGCATCCGGTTTCTGCCAGTCATTACGCTTCAACCAGCTTACGATACCTTCTGCGAGTACGCTGTCGTGTTTACGGCCCGTTTCCACTTCAACCGGATCAACCATCACAGCATCTTCAACGCCTGCCCAGCGTGCCGCATTACCGGATGTATCTATGATCAGAATTTGCATATCGGATTACACACCTCTGTTGTTTCTGATAGTAATCTTTCGCTGATCCGGCATTGCGGGATCGTGATCGAAAGCAACTGTCCAGGAAGCCGGACCCCATTCCTCCTCGAAACGGTCGCCCCATTCCACCAGGAGGATTCTCGCTTCCTGTTCCAATTCCAGGTCAAGGGCGATCAGTTCGGAAGGGTCGATCAACCGGAACAGGTCAAGATGAGTAACCGGTGGTCTGGAGGGATAACGGTTCGCCAATGTATAGGTGGGCGAACGTACCGAACCTTCATAGCCAAGCTCGCGTACAAAACCACGTGAGAATGTGGTTTTCCCGGCTCCAAGCTGTCCGATCAGGGCAACCGATTCGCCGACCTTCACTTTCCGGGCAAGGGCAGCGCCGACTGCTTCCGTTTCAGCAACAGTGGTTGTCACTATTTCCTGTACAGTATTTTCCTGCATGCCTTTTCCAGGGGGAAATCAAACCTGAGGGAATGTAAGCAAATGGTCGTTCAAAACCGGGAGTTACCGCCGTGAGGGGGCTCTCATCGCTTCTCCAGGGTTTCACGCACCAGCGAGATCAAATCAAAGGATCTGAATGGCTTCTGGATATAGCTGAAATTGACGTCGGACAATCCCTTTTTGATAATTTCATTCTCGGTGTAGCCACTCATATAGATGACTTTTATATCAGGATTACTGACGGCCAGATTCTCGGCAAGTTCAGGACCGTTCATGTCCGGCATGATCACATCCGTAAGGATCAGGTCAATGGTCTTACCCTTTGATGACTGCACTTCCTGGAGCGCGGTTGTCGCATCACGTGCGGTAATAATATGGTATCCGTAATGGGTCAACAGTTGCGATGTCATCTGCAAAACGGCTTCTTCATCTTCCACAACCAGGATCGTTTCGTTGCCTTTCAGGGATTCTTTTCTTGTTATATGGGCGTTTTCTTCCAGCACTTCCTTTGCCTGGACACGAGGCAAATAGATGTTAAAAATGGTTCCCTCGTTCAAAGTGCTTTTCAGATCAATATGCCCGCCGTTCTGACGGACAATACCATACACAGTAGACAATCCCAGGCCGGTTCCTTCCGATTCGCCCTTGGTGGTGAAGAAGGGCTCGAAAACATTGTCGAGGATTTCCGCTGGAATACCACAGCCGGTATCCTGTACCGTCAGAAGGACATGGGGGCCAAGCTTCGCGTCCAGGTGTTCAAGGGTGTGGTTCTTGTCCACGTCCACATTGCTGGACTCTATGGCAAGCCTTCCGCCTTCCGGCATGGCATCACGAGCGTTGACCACGAGGTTGACGATTATCTGTTCCAGTTGAACCGGATCAATCAGGATCTGTCCCAGTTCTGTATCTTTCTGGAGAACAAAACGGATATCCTCGCCAATCAGGCGGCGAAGCATGTACTCCATGTTGGTCAGGATCGTATTCAGGTTGGTCAGGCGAGGTTCGGCAACCTGTTTCCGGCTGAATGCCAGCAACTGCCGTGTAAGCGCTGCACCGCGAGTGGTTGTTTTCGTAATATCGTTGACATAACGAAAGAGTGGATCACTTTCATGCAACTGTAATTGGGCCAGTTCTGCATTCCCGGAAATCGCGGTCAACAGATTGTTGAAGTCGTGGGCTATACCACCGGCCAGTCTGCCGACAGCTTCCATTTTCTGGGAACGCAACAATTGAGCTTCAAGGCGACGGCGTTCGGAAACATCACGTATGATACCCATTATGGCTGGGGCGCCATCCCACTCCAGCCGTGACACACGCAAATCAACCTCTATTTTCTGTCCGTCTTTTCGTACTCCGGTAAAGGATTCTTCAATAGTACCCAGCTCGCCTTTATCGTAGGCCTCCAGATGCCCAAGAACGACATCACGGTCTTTCTCGGCAATAAAAACTGAAGAATCAAATCCCTCGGATGTAATTTCAGACGCATCATAGCCGAACAGTCGCTCGAAACTGGGTGACACCATGACAAACTGACGGCCGACTCGGATGTAAATCGCATCCTCCGAGTTCTCGAACAGCATTCTGAATCGGCTTTCGCTTTGCCTGATTTCTTCTTCGGCTGTTTTCAGGTTTGTGACATCACGGTCAACACAGTTATACCCCGTGATTTTTCCCTGTTTATCTTTCGCGCCCACCATGCGTGATTGTATCCATCGCCAGTCTCCTGACTTATGCTTGAGCCTGAACAGGATATCAAATCGGTCCACCTTACCGGCCTTGCTCTGGAAGAAGTCTTTTGCAATCCGGAAATCATCCGGATGGATAATTTTTTCCCAGAGTTGTGGATCGTTTTTATACTCTTCTCGACTATACCCGGTCGTTTTCGAGTCCACACTGGTCAAGTGTTCGACTGCGCCATCCAACCTCTGGAAATAGACAGAGTCATCAACGCTTTCCATGAAAGAGCGAAGCTTTTCTTCGCTTTCCCGCAACGCCTCTTCAGCTTCTCTTCGCCTGGCATTGCTCAAGGCTTGTGCGGTAAGGTCGCCAACCTGTCCGACGAAAGAGATCTCAGATTCATCCCATTTACGTAATGTTTGTGTATTTTCAATACTGACAGTCCCGGCAACTTCTCCTTCGATCCTGATGGGAGTATCCAGCAGTGAATAAATATCATTGGGCTCGAGATAGGATGCGGTAAAGTCTTTGGTTCTCGGGTCATGGCGGGCATCATTTGCTGCAATATACCTGCCGGCATCCAGCGCCATGAAATAGTTGGGATTGGTACTCGGGGTCAAGATGTCGCCCGAGGTATGCGTCTCTTGCGGGCGATTGTATAGATCTACGCTAACGAGTTGATCACGTGAACCATTTACAAGCCAGATTGACACCCGATCTGCACGCAGAATATCAGCAACAGCGCTGGTAATCGTGCGGGCAGCCTGGGCAAAATTACCAATGCGCAATGCACGATGCGTGGACAGGGATAACAGCGTACTCTGGTATTGGTACATGCGTTCATGGTACAGGCGGATCTGTTCTTCGCGTTTCTTTCGATTGTTGATATCTTCATGGATACCCGTAGCCCTGACAGGAATCCCTGAGCGGTCGCGTTCTACTACTTTGCCACGGATAGAAATCCAATAATAATTGCCGGACACGGAGCGAACCTGGTATTCTTTGTCAAAAAAAATACTTCTTCCTTCCAGGTGCGCCTGGAAAGAGCGGGCGACATCTTCACGTTGCAAAGGATGAATCATGGCGAGCCATTGCTCTGTCGAAACACTGAGCCTGGGAGCGTCATAACCAAGAGTTATCAATCCCTGGCCCATGATTTCCAGAATACCGTTCTTCAAATCATAATCCCAGATGCCGATATTGGCGGAATTCAGGATGATATCCAGTTGTTCCTGTTTGCGTTGTATCAGGTTCTGTTGCAGCATCAGTTCGCTGGCATCGGCAATGATCGTCAGTAGTGTTCCAGGTATCGGACGGTAAGCAAGAATCAGGAAAGCGCCGGAAATCCGATCGTCCTGATAATCAAACACTTCAGAAATCCAGGTAGAGCCGTTTTTTGCAATTTCAGTAAGGTTCTCGAAAAGATCACTGCTTTTTGCATTCCGAAAAACATCAGGCAGGAATTGGCCAATCAGGGTTTCGTGTTCAATCTTCAGGAGGTTGTCTGCTGTATTATTAGCTCCGGCAAATACCAGTTGTTCATCGTCATTCAGCCGGTACAGATGCACACCGAAAGGGGCGTCGAAGTAGGCGGCGAGTATCATTTGGTTCTGTTCCTGCATGACATCGGGGCCACTCTGGTTGATGTCTGCCGACATGGCGGAATAAAGAGATTTTTCACCTGTTTCTGGCATTAGCCATTACTCCCCAAGCAGGCTCTGAAAGGATTTTTGTTCCGAAGCACGTATCAATTATAAAAACGGACCACCACAATATTCAATATAGCATTGCTGAGGCTGATAAATTTGTGATGAATGACGCATCAGGGAAAGAAAAAACTGCAACTCCGAGACCAAATCGGAGTTGCAGTCAGAAAGCGCATCAGGATCAAGTATTACTTCGAGTACTTCGCAGCCGCCGGATCTTTCGGCTTGGGAGTCGGCTTCATCGCTTCTTCTTTTGCTGCTTCAATCATCAGGTCTGTCGCCTTGTCAAGCTGCGGATCCCTGTCGTGCATACGGTCGCCCGGTGTCAGCACAACAATGTAATCCGGGATCGCGCCGCCATGTTCCTGGTTCTTGTTGTTGCGTTCCGGGTGCTTTTTATCGCCCCAGACGTAGAAGCCACGGAACGGCATGCGCACATGACCACCATCCTGCGTCGTCCAGCCACCGGTGGAGATCACATTACCACCAGTGATGTTGCCAACCACCGGACCACGGTCAATCGTCTTAATGGCGTGGCTGAAGATTTCAGCGTTGGAATAGGAATTCTCGTCACAAATGACAGCAATTGGTTTGGTCCAGCGATACATCGGGTAACGAGGTTGCGGGTAGCCGATGTCGCCATCACGGCCGATGGTATACGCATGCTCAGGCTGAGTCAGGATGGTGAGCAGCATGTCTGTCGTCCAGCCGCCGCCATTCCAGCGAACGTCGATAATCAGGGCGTCCTTGTCATGGGCTGCCGCATACAGGTCGCGCTCAAACAGTTCAACCTGCGCCCAACCCATGCCCTGGATGTGGACATAGCCGACCTTGCCGTTGCTCTTCTTCTCTACATACGCACGGTTTTCCTTCACCATCTGGTTATAGGCAATATCAAACATGCCGGACCAGCTTGTCGGTGAAAGTTTATAGGTCAGGGTTTCACCACCACGTTTAAAAGTCACGAAAGCGGGGTTGTCATCCCGGTCAACCATCGTACGGAAGTAGTTCTCCGTTGCTGATACCGGCATACCGTTCACTTCCGTAATGATATCATCAGGCAGAATGCGTGTCTTCACCATATCGGCCGGGGAGTCCATCATGACACTGGCTACCTTCAGGCCCTTGCCCTTGTATGTGGGATCAAATTCAAGCCCAAGGAATCCCGGAGTGCGATAAGCAGAGTTGCGTCCTGGAGGATAATAACCCATATGGGAGGAGTTCAGCCCGCGAATCATCAGGTTCATACCGTCCGCGAAGTCTTCCTCAGTGAACGCATTCCTGATGATCGGTTCCACCAGGTCACGCTGATGGGCCCAGTCTACCCCGTGCATCCGGGGATCGTAGAACCAGTCGCCCAGGGTGTAATAGGCTTCATCCAGGATTTGCAGGTGTCGCGCCGGTTTATCGATGGTCAACAACGCCTCGAAATCGGTTGTTTCAACCTTTCCGCCATCCATACCGACAACAGCGGGTTTTCCGCCCTTGATCAGGTAAAACTTTTCGGCTGTGGCGTCAAAAAGGACACCGCCATCCAGCGATTCAATAATGGTCTCTTCGTCTTTGCCAAAACGATTCACGGCGATCAGGGAAGCATCACCATCGGTGTGCCGGACAAAAAAGATCTTGTCGCCACGGGGGTGAATCGCGGCTGCGGTTTCAGTGTTCGGGCTGGAAGTGAGACGACGTCCGCGTTCATAGAGGCCATCGAAGTCAATGCGCACTTCGAAGGTATCTTCAGGAGCGATTTCCTCTTCGTCCTCGTCTTTTTCTTCTTCGTCTTTATCTTTTTTGTTCGGTTTGTCGCGTGTCTTTTCCCAGATTTCCCATTCTTCCTTTGTACGCTGATCATCTGCCTTGGTCAGGTAGGCGAAATAGACATCGTACTGGTTGTCATGACGGCGTGTGGTCCATGCAATCATGCGACCATCTTTGGACCATTTCGGGCTGAAATCATCATCGGGATGCTGGCTGACGTTATAGGCTTCGCCGCCCTTCGCGGGAATAATCCAGATATCACCGTTATATTCGTTGTCTTCAACAGAATAGGCAATCCAGCGACTATCCGGCGACCAGGAGAAAGAAGGAGTGTTCGGGCTGGTGAAGAGCTTTTTCTTTCCGCCGCCATCTGCATCCATTACCATCAGGTCGCCCTGTCCGCTAACGTAGGCAATCTTCTTGCCATCGGGTGACCATTGCGGATCGAAGCAGTTTTCATCAGTCCCGGTCAGGTATTCGATTTTCCACTTTTTCGCTTCACGCAGCAGCGATTCATCCTTGTCGTCGGAAATGAGGAGAGCGACTCGCTGTACGCGATCCTTGCCCTCGCCCCAGCGATCCGTATCGAACAGGAGTGTATCTGCCGTTCCGGGTTTGAAGGCAATGTTCTGATCACGTGCCGGATCGGGTACCGGAACCGTGGCGCGACCACCGAGTTCCTTGTTTATCAGGACAATATCGCCCTCGACAATGATGGCATATTCTTCGCCTTCACTATCGGCGGTAAGGTCAGAAGCGCCGCTGGTGAAGGTGGAGGTGACAACCGGTTTTTCAATCAGGTCGGCAGCAGCTTCCAGTTTGATCTGAACCGGCTTTTTCCCGGATGTCGGATCAAAAGTGTAGATCCCGTATTCGGCTTCAAATACGATGATGCCGGATTCGCTGATGCGGGCGTTACGAACGCCGAGAGTCTTATCCGTAAAGTTGGTCAGACGGGTACGACCGGAGCCGTCCAGGTTCATTTTCCAGATGTTGAAGGCGTTGCTTTTGTCGTCTTCACCACGGAAATAAACCGTATTCCCATCCGGCGCCCACATGGGGTCGGTATCATAGCCCGGATCATCCGTGATTTTTACGGGATCCTGACCCTCTTTCCACAGCCAGATGTCGGATTGCAGGGTGCCACGATACCCTCTGCGGCCGAAGCGATTGTCACCGATTGCCAGCAGGTACGATTTTCCGTCGGGGGAAACAACGATTTCGTTGGCAAAAAACTCGGTGAATCGGAAGGGGGTGCCGCCGGAAGCAGGCATGGTGAATATCTGGTAGTCAACCGGGTATTCATAAGGATGCCTGGATTTTAACAGGATGGTTTTACCGTCTGGCGTCCAGTCCTGCGCTAAATCAGTCGCAGGGGAGAAGGTTAATCTTTCCGGAATGCCGCCTGTGGAGGGCATGATATAAAGATCGTAGGACCCATTGCGGTTTGAGGTAAAGACAATGGATTTCCCGTCGGGGGAAAATACGGCAAACTGATCATATGCCGGGTTTGCTGTCAGGCGTTGAGCCTGCCCACCGTCAACAGAGGCGGTCCAGATATCGCCTTGGAAGGTAAAGACAACCGTTTTTCCATCCGGTGAAATATCCGGGAATCTCGGAAAGAAGACTTCATCCGCCATTCCTGCAAGCGGAAAACTCAAAAGGAGAATGATCATTACAATGGACTGGTACACCTTCATGGTTGATCTCCTGAGTGGTTACGGCTCGTTTTGGCCTTGCTAACATAGCCTCATCCATCATCAGGCGCAACCAATTATAGATTATGATCACTCTCGCTCTAAAAAAGAAGAGTTGGAACGACATTACCTCTTGCGCAGGAGCTTGGAACATCCCAATTTTGCGCCTCGGCGGCAATATGTGTATCCGAAAGGAGTAAAGAGGTGAGTTCTCCGGTAAATCCTCAGCACGTTCGTGAATGGTTGCAGGGACAGTTTGACCAGCATATCGACCCGGTTTATGCCGAAGGCATGAAGCAGGCGGTTCCCGGCGCTGGCTCCTTTAAGGGAATTCGTGTGCCAGTACTGCGCACTATTGCTCGTGATGCGACCAACCATTTCAAACTTGAACCGCTCGATTGGCAGCATTTTCTGAACCTGGTTGTTGGCGCGCACGTTCGTGAAGAGATTGTCGTGGGGGCTATCGGCCTGGGAAAAGGCGCCGCTGAACTGGATGATCTTTTCGGAGAACGTGTTGGTGGCTGGGCGCGTGAACTCGACAACTGGGAGACCACGGACCAGCTTTCATTGCCGGTAGGTTACTGGGTCATGGATGACTGGAGCCGGTTGGGCTACCTGGAAGCCTGGGCGGTAAATGGGGAAACCACCTGGAAAAAACGCCTTGCCGCAGCCTCCACAGTACAATTCAATCATGGTGGAAGATCCTGCCCAGAAGAGACTTTTCGGGTATTACGGCACCTGATGACCCATACGGAAAAAGAGATATGGAAAGCGGTCGCCTGGGCGTTGCGTGAAGTGAGCGATCTGGAGGCGGTGGAGAAATTCCTGCAACCTTGGGCGGGGAAAGTACGGAAAGGCTTCATGACAGAAGCGACAAAAAAGCTTTCGGAAGAGGCCCGGCAGCGTTTGCTGGAAGGCTAGCCCGGATATTTCATGAACGAAACAAGGATTATAATTTCAACACAGTCCATATCGGCACAATGCAACTGAATCATACAGCATTTTTCAGGGTATAGTTTGCTCCGGTATCCCTTTGCGTGTCAATTACCTGTTTCGCTGGCATACTGAGGCTGAGTTTCGGCAGCCGCCCCGGCAGGGGCAACCTGTATTAGCCCCGGGCAGCCGCCGTCAGTTTGGCGGCTACCCGGGGAGATAATGCGCGCCATATATTTACTCCGAAAGGAGTAACCTGATAATTATCAAAAGTATACAGTGGAAATATTCAGGCAACCCGCTGCCGGGGTTGGCAAGTAGCGTACATCCTATTCCCACCGTGAGCGCCAAACAGACGGCGCTGGACGGTGGGCTAATTCAGGGAACCACTGCCGTGGTTCTTGTACTGGCCATTCCATCAAATACCACATTTGAAATTGCATTGGTGAAATATGGATAATCATCTTAACACAGTTCATATCAACACAATACAACTGATTCATACAGCATTTTTCAGGGTATAGTTTGCTCCGGTATCCCTTTGCGTGTCAATTACCTGTTTCGCTGGCATACTGAGGCTGAGTTTCGGCAGCCGCCCCGGCAGGGGCAACCTGTATTAGCCCCGGGCAGCCGCCGTCAGTTTGGCGGCTACCCGGGGAGATAATGCGCGCCATATATTTACTCCGGAAGGAGTAACCTGATAATTATCAAAAGTATACAGTGGAAATATTCAGGCAACCCGCTGCCGGGGTTGGCAAGTAGCGTACATCCTATTCCCACCGTGAGCGCCAAACAGACGGCGCTGGACGGTGGGCTAATTCAGGGAACCACTGCCGTGGTTCTTGTACTGGCCATTCCATCAAATACCACATTTGAAATTGCATTGGTGAAATATCCGGGCTAGTGAGCAAAAACACCCGGTTGAAAATCCAACCGGGTGAAGAGAATCTGTACATGGAAAACAAATCACTTTGTTTTCTTTTTGATCGCATCAAGACGTTTTTTCAACAACTCATCAATGGTTTTAATATCATCTTCATCGAGTGCCCACTCAGCTCCGCCGACAGTCTCTTCGATCTGGGAAGGACGTCTGGCTCCCACGATTGCAGAAGTCACAACTTCATGCCGCAGCACCCATGCGATTGCCAACTGCGCAACTGTTTTGTTGTACTTCTCTGCGATTGGCCGGATTTCTTCGATAAACTTCAGGCTTGCAGACAGCGCCGGTTCCTGGAAATGCGGTGAACGATGCCGCCAATCGCTCTCTGCTACATTGGCGATGTCAAACTTCCCGGTCAGGAGGCCGTTCTGCATCGGACTGTAGGCAATAATACCAATGCCCTTTTCCTGGCAGTATGGAAGCAGCTCTTTCTCGATACCCCGGTCCAGCATGCTGTAGGGAGGCTGAAGCGAGGAAACCGGATGAACCATTTGAGCGCGTTCAATATGGTTAATGGTGAAGTTACTCACTCCACCATGCCGGATTTTTCCCTCTTCCATCAAGCGGAGGATTGTTTCCCAGCCTTCTTCAATCCTCTCGTCATCGCTGGGCCAGTGAATCTGGTATAGATCAATATAATCGGTATTCAGGCGACGGAGGCTAGCGATACATTCTCGCCTTACGGAATCAGCATAGAGGCTGTTGGAAATGACACCGCGCTCGTCCCAGATCATGGAACACTTGGTCGCAATTATAACTTCTTTTCTATGACCTTTAACTGCTTGCGCCACGAGTTCTTCACTGTGACCGAGGCCGTAGATAGCAGCCGTATCAATCCAGTTTACGCCCAGCTCGATTGAACGTCTAATGGCAGCAATTGCTTCCGCATTGTTCTGAGGCCCCCAGCCGAAGGCCCAATTGCCTCCTCCGATAGCCCACGCTCCGAAACCAATCTCTGTTAAGAAAAGATCTGTAGTGCCTAACTGGCGTGTTTTCATCAATTTACTCCTGTCTGTCGTCAAGCCTTGCCGAATTACCTATAGTAATTCACCTTCGTGCAATTGTCAAAAAATTGCGAGAGACTAACCTTTGTGAAAAAATATGCAACAGGCTCCAAGCGCTCTTTGAGTTTATATTCCCTTCTGGCATGCGTTTTTACTCGAGCCTACGTTGATGATTATTTGACCGTTTCTTCTAACTTGAGAGATTCTGCTTGTTCAAAGCGTTTGGCTGCAAGGCGATTTTATACAGGTGAAACGGTCCACTAATTGTTTGGCACTCGTAACCGTTGAGTTTTAGCGAATTGTTTTGAAGTCATCAGGTTTCTTGTAGTATCTTTCGTGTCAACTTATTCGGCGAAGCGATGAGCTGCCAGCAGACGTGAAATGCGCAGTGGCATCCAGAACATGATCGGGCAGGGATTCAGGTACCCATGGTCATTAAAATCACGGATCAGGAATACGTTTTGATGAAGGCGTACATTGAGCAGCATTGTGCGATTCATCTGGAGACAGGAAAAGAGTATTTGATAGAAACCCGTCTCTCTGACCTCGTCCTGGAGACAGGGTGTGCGTCATTTACAGAATTCCACCATAAGGCCATGGCAGATCCCAGCGGAAAACTCCGTGATCGGGTTGTTGATGCCATGACGACCAATGAAACCTTGTGGTTTCGTGATCCTGCCATCTGGGTGTTCATGCAGGAAGTTGTGGTTCCAGACCTGCTCGACCGTGTGGAAAAGGGCGAATGGCCACGTGTCTGGTCAGCAGCGGCATCAACCGGTCAGGAAGCCTATTCGCTGGTCATGCTGTTGATCGAAGAGGCTGAAAAGCGTGGCAACCCCAGCCTGGCGAGCCGTGTGGAAATCCTGGCGACAGACATTTCTTCTTCAGCGCTTTTCCTGGCCCTGTCGGGGCGATACGATGTGCTGGCAATCGGGCGTGGATTGAGCGCTAACCGGAAACAGCGTTTCTTCAAGCAGGACGGACGTGTCTGGGTTCTGAATGACGAGGTTAAAAAGTTTGTCAAATTCAAACGGTTCAACCTGCAGGAGCCCTTTACCGCTGTCGGCACCTTTGATGTGATTCTCTCTCGCTATGTGGCCATCTATTTCGCAGCCAAGTTTAAAGAAGAGTTGTTCGCCAAGATGGCACGCGCCCTACGTCCCAACGGTCTGATGCTCCTGGGCGCTACAGAGACTATCCGTGGCCTCTCCAATGATTTTGATATCAAAGTGCATAAAAATTGTATCTATAACCAGAAACGGAGTTGAGGTGAGCTATGAAAATCCTTTCGGTAGATGATACCCGCACCATTCGTAAAACTGTACAGAGTATGGTTGAGGTGATCGGCGCAGATTTTCTTGAAGCGGAAAACGGCCAGGAAGGGCTCGATGTGCTGGCGAAGGAAAACGGCAATGTCGATCTGATTATCCTCGACATTGAAATGCCGGTTATGGATGGGCTGGAATTTCTGAAACGAGTGAAAAGCAGCGAAGAGTACACCCGTATCCCCATTATCATGCTGACCACGGTCAACCTGAAAGAACGTATGGTTGAGGCGATTCGACTGGGCGCCAAGCAATACATGACCAAACCATTCACCAGCGAACAACTGTTAACGAAGATCGTTCAGGCGCTTGGCATGGACGACCTCGACATCTTTTAAAAGTCATGTCATTCTCCAAACTTCCCCACTGGCCGCCAGGAAAAACCTGGCTACGCAAGCTTTCGTCAAAGAAATACCGTAAAGAATTCGGCGTTTACCTCCTGGAAGGCAGCGCTGCCATTGAAGACGCCCTGATGCAGGGCGCCGAGGCTTACGGAATTCTGCATGATGCCCGTAGCCTGACCCGTTCCTCCGACCAGGAATTGCTGGACTGGTTGCAGCGCGAGAAATACCCGCTTCGCGAAACAGGGCTGGATGAATTGCAGGCAGTGAGCGGATTGTCGACAGCGCCCCCGGTTCTGGCGATTATGAAGCAGGCGCCTGCCCAATCCCCGCTGATTCCTGTGCCGCCCGGACTGGCGCTGGCGCTGGACAAGGTTAGTGATCCGGGCAATGTGGGCACCCTGATTCGTGTGGCTGCCTTCTATGGTATTCGTGAAGTCTGGCTGGGCGAGGGCACCGCAGAACTGTACAACCCCAAGACCATTCGCGCGGCCATGGCGGCACACCTGCAGGTTCGCATCTGTCAGCCGGTCGATTTGTATTCAGCTTGCAAGAAGGCCCGGGAACAGGGCGCTACCATTCTGGCCTCCATCGTTGAAAACGCCAGCGCGCCACCGCCACTTTCCCCGGATTCCCCGACCATCCTGATACTGGGCAGCGAAGCACACGGTATGGATGAAAAACTTGTGAGTCTTGCTGATCTACGGGTTGCTATCGAGAGGCGTGGGCAGGTAGATTCGCTCAATGTCGCCATGGCAGGCGCTATCCTGGTGGATCGTCTCCTGCGATAGTCCGGGCGAGTGAAGTACAGCTACTCTTGAAAATACGTTGTCAGGATATAATCAACGAACGAATTATTGGTGATAGAGATGAGGATATGAAAAAAGGGGACTGCCTCCTTTCCCTGTCACAGTCCCGACTCACTCGAAGTTGCGTCATGAGTTAAACAGCATAACCGTATTCAAACTGCAACCATAACGGAAGCTCCATCACTTGTGAATCGGGCCACCCGACTCTGTGAAACGTGCAGAAAAAATGAAGTTATGGAACAATATCGCAGGTTACCGCTTTATACAGGTAACAGACAGAAAACATTCAGGACATCATGCTGGGACCATCCGAACATAAACCGCTCATGCCGGGCAACCCGCAGGGTAATTCACAACTCACCGGGCGTGATATTGCTATAATTGCCCTGCTTACACTGGGGATGATTTTACTGGTCACGCTTGGGGCTTCGCTCCTTACGGCTTCCATCCAGGTTTATCATGCGCTTCAGGAAGGAAAGATCGACTTGATGGACCAGGAAGGGCTGATGGAATGGGCGAAAACGGCAGAACCCAACATACCGGACAAAGTAGAGAAACTTATCCAGTTTCTCATCGTGGCAAGCACCATTGTGCCGACATGGTGGTATCTGAAAAAACGCAACCTCTCACTGAAAACTCATCTAAGACTACATCCAGTACCCTTATCATTGCTTGGGTACAGCGCGCTTATCGGGGTGGGATTGAGTCTGATCGGAAGTGAAATTGCATCCCTGATCGACATGGTTGCGCCATTTCCCAAGGACTTGTTCGATGGGATGCAGAATTCCATTGCCATGAATGACAGCCTGGATGTGGTTCTGCTGGTTGTGACAGTGGCGATAGCGACACCGATTACCGAAGAATTTCTGTTTCGTGGCTTATTACAACGCTGGCTGGAGCGGCATCGTGGGGTAACCAGCGGGGTGTTGTGGACGTCAGCTATCTTTGCTGCGATTCATACCATTCCTTACCTGCTGATTCCGATCCTGATCATGGCTGTGATTTTGGGAGCGATCGTCTGGCGCGCAGAATCAGTCTGGCCCGCAGTTGTGGCGCATGCCGCTGCGAACGGGCTGGACCTGATCCTGGTAAACGCATTCGGCGAGACACAGCCGGAATGGTTTGATTTTCACGGGCATGTATCTCCCTGGTTGCTGATCCCGGCGCTTGCCGCGCTGATCTGGGGAACACGCCAGTTCTTTGCTACAGCGCAAGCGATGGGGCTTGGGGGACATGGTCCCAAGGGTGATTCGGGGAACCGCCTGGATACAAGGGCATAGGGAGGAGAAATCATGGCCAGCTATGATGAAACTGTTCGGGTTGGTGTTCAGATTCGTTCCGAGTCTCTTCCTTTTGTGCTGAATGGGCCGGTTGATCTTGAGAATCAACAGCAATTGCCAGCAGGTGAATACCTGGCGACGGTCAATGAGCCAGCGACAACACCACGCTGGGGCCACAGGCTGGCGACTTTCCAAACCGTGGAAGCAGCAGAAGCTTTTGTTGCACAAAATGAATCCATCCTGAATCCCCTCGTTGTCAAGACAATGGGTCGTCCGGTACAATGGGGTGACAGTACTCTGGAAGCCACGACCTGGGCGGTGGTGTTCGGCGATGTGCCCCAGCCTGAAGATGTGCCGGCGCTGGTGGATCGTTATGTTCAGCCGCACGCGCAAGCTTTGGGCGTCGTAAAATTCGAAGATCAGCTCGTCGCGCCGGACCCGATCCGTCTGGATCCGCCGTCCGGTGGGACATTGCAGATAACCGGAAACGATGGAAATTCTTTTACGTTTCCATCCCCGCTACGGATTGATCCGGCTGATCCGGAAGCGCCGTTTGAGTTGGGCGCGGTCCGCATCGGTATCGAGTTTCACTGGGATCATGTGGAAAAACTGCCGTTCCGTGGTGTATTGGAGCTGTGGGTGGATGGCGGCAAAATTACTGCGGTGAATGAGGTCAGCCTGGAAGCATACCTGACCAGTCTGCTGGGCAGCGAGATGCGTGGCGATTGGCCGGTAGAAGCGTTGGCTGCTCAGGCAGTAGCGGCACGTTCAACCGTGCTTGCGACACGGGGACGTCATCACCACGGCGAAGCTTTCGACCTGTGTCATGATGATCATTGCCAGTGTTACCAGGGACTCAGCCGGGAAAGCGATACGGCACGTAAAGCGCTGGCAACATGTAAGAATGCTCTTCTGGCCCATGGTAACAGGGTGGCGGATGCCCGTTATGCGAAAAGCTGCGGCGGGCAGTCCGATTATTACCGGGTTGCATGGGAAGACTGGGATATTGAGTACATGCGTCCCGTGCCCTGCAATCGTGATGGTAAACCTGGAGAACCATCCATCATCGACTGGTCCAACGAGCATGTCTTCCGTCATGCTTTGGTACAGGTTGAGTTGCAATGCCTGCTCGGCGAAGAGGGGATTCAGGACGCAGGCCCGGCAAAATTCCCGATCGCCTGCAATCCCTGTGTGTCGCCCTATCCTGAATCCGCAGAAGAGATGACTCATCTTTATCGCTGGAGTGTCATGCTTGGCGGAGATCAGCTCCAGGAAATGGTGAAGGAGAGGACGGGGCACGATCTTGGTGCGATCCGAAGTCTTGAGCCGTTGGAACGTAGTGTTTCAGGCCGGATTGTCTACCTTCGTGTGGTTGGTGAAAAGGAAACTCTTACGATTGGCAAAGAGCTGAAAATACGAAGGTTGCTTTCGGATACGCATTTACCTTCATCGGCGTTTATTATTGATGCGGAACCGGGTGGCGGTTTCAAGCTGGAAGGGGTCGGATGGGGGCATGGGGTAGGTCTGTGTCAGCTCGGTTCGGCCGCTCTCGCAAATCGCGGTTGGAACTGGCGTGAGCTACTGTCTCATTATTATCCTTCCAGTCACATTGTTGGATGTGATTAAGACGGGTTCTGTTTCAGGGGAATTACTGGAGTCTAGCGTTTCAAGCCATGTTCAAGCTTTCCAGTATCAAGAAGTTAGGGCATAAACCTCCCGCAGTGCGTAGCGCCGAGGAAGCCCAGGCACGTGTCGATGAGATCCGTAGTTGGACTCAAGGCCCGATCAACAAACCTCTCTCCTGGCTGGTACAATTGTTTATTGCGGGCTCCGTTTACTTCTTCATGCACATCACCCAGAGAGTACGGTTGGTGGACCGGAAGAAGATGGACCACTATCGACCGCCCTATATGTTTGTCAGCAATCATGTGACCATGATCGATGATTTTCTTTTTGGCGGGTTGTTGTATTTCCGGTATGCTTTCATGGGGGTAAAGTATTTTCCCTGGCATGCTCCCGAAGAGAAGAACTTTTTCCTTGGCCCGATCATTACCTGGATGCTGAAGAAGGCCCAGTGTGTTCCGTTGACACGTGGGCATGGAGTATTCCAGCCGGGCATGACACGTTTGAAGCAGTTGCTGATGGATAAGGGCGTGGTCATGATTTACCCGGAAGGGACACGCACACGCTCCGGCGACATCGGCAAGGGCAAGGTGGGTATCGGACGACTGGCCTATCAGACCAAGGTGAAAGTCATTCCGGCGTATCATGAAGGCGCCCAGGATATCCTTCCGATTGGCACTTATTCTCCAAAGATCGGGAAGAAATTTTCCATGATTATCGGTGATCCGATTGACATGTCTGATCTGTATGAGCTGAAAGAAAGCAGAGAAACCTACCAAGCTATCGCTGATCGTATGATTGTTGCGATCCGTGATCTTCGCCAGAATATGCACGACCGTGGTTTCGGCCTGAAACCTATTCCCGAAGCTACAGAAGAGTAGGTTTTTTTCTCGTACGCTGCATTTTTTTTGTGCGTGCGCACCACGCTATTCGAGTGGCCCACCTTCGGTGGACATCAGACTGTAGTCAAACTCCATCCTGATAAACGGACAATTCTTAGCCTGACAAAGTGATCTGATCTACCCTGTTGTCATTCTTTTTATTGACTACAGATACGCCTACTCACATGCAATAGCGAGGCGCCATTCTTCTTCCTTTCTTGTATTCCTCCTCCTTACACTTGCCGCGATTTGTGTTTTAAGTCGCTTTTGAGTTGCGCTATTCTGTCGTTTTTTATAGTTTATTCAAGAACGCGACTCAATGGGGAGGTATTATGAAGAACAATCGTCCGGTTTCCTTCGCCCTGGTGTGCCTGTTTTCCACATTCATCCTCATGTTACCTGTTTTTGCTGCTTCTCCGAACGTGAATCCTGTGCGTTCCCAGCTTGATGTACTTGGTGATACGGTTCATGTGGGGTTTACGTATTGGGAACTACAACAGAACGGCAGCATCGGGAAGCTAATTTCGTTTGCAGATGATCCTGAAGATGGTCCCATGACAACCAATGTCTGGACCTGTCAGGCAAGTACTGCTTCAACGGACCGGCATGTGCGCTACAACCGTGTGTTCTGGCATGATGACGGGCCTGAGGTAATGGGCAATGATTTTCCAGTCGACCTGGGGCAACGGGCAGGGTATGCCACGCTGGCTCGTGTACCCGGTTGGTACTCGCCGCTGGTAGCCTATCATTCCTGCCCTTTGGGTAACGACGAGGATGAATTGTCGTTGACATTATCCTATCAGTGGCAGGCACACCTGGGATTCTTCAGCTACCAATACTTGTCTCATCCTGATGGAGAGGAAGCCCTGTGGCCGCATATCGCCTACGGGGAATACAATGGAACCGGGTATGTGCATATGCTGTCAACGGAATATCTGGATGATGATGATCCCGGTGTTCAAAACCTTTACTATTCGCGCAATGTCCTTTCGGCGGATCAAGAGATCATTGTTCCGGGCCAGTGGCAGACTGTGACCGACCTGTCAAATAACTACTCCGCATCAATTGCAGCATCTCCCAGCGGAAACCGTGTTGCCATAGGAAGCAATGTTTGCTGGCATCAGGATGATTATTCCGCATTCAACAACGATTTATTCTTGTGGATCAGTGAAGATGGTGGTGAGACCTGGGACTGGGATAGCTTTATCAATGTTACCGATTTTGAAGACTGGTGGTGGAACATTGACACCTTCCGTACCTATAACGATCTGGATCTCTACTTTGATCAAGATGAAAACCTGCATATCGCGTTCACCGTGCTTGGATACGGAACACCCTCTTCCAACAACTATAGGAGCATGGTGTTTCACTGGTGCGAAGTGAACAACGAGTTCAGTGTGATCGCGGATGGCTGGTTCGATAACCATGCACGGATAACAGGCGGGCATCCCGTAGTGTGTCGTCCTGCTCTTTTGCAGGATCCTGAAACAAGGTCATTGTACTGTGTATGGAACCAGGCCGGTTTGCCCGGCGAATTCACGACCATTAATGATTCCACTTTCCAACCCTGGGATGTCAGTGAATCAGGCTATATCAACTACGAAATCATGGTTTCGGCCAGTCCGGGCATGCGTAACTGGAATGCCATTGTACCGGGACAGATGTGGACCAGACCGGTAGACCTGACCAACACACGTGCAGGGGAAGGAGAGTATCCTGATGGTATACCTGCCGGTGCCTGTGAAAGTGAAATCGACCCCAGTATTACCCTGGATACAGATGGCGAGCACATGTTCCTGACCTATATGCTGGATAAGGATGCCGGAATGGTGAATTACAATCAGGGATCCTATACAAATAATCCAATGGTCGTTCATCGTGTTCCTTTTGCTCAGATTATGGATGCTGTTTACGATTCCGCGGGGTGGGTTGAAAATTATCCGCTTCACTATGATTCGACAGGTTTTTATGAGGATCCGGACCACTGGGTCTGGAATACCGTGATGTATTACGATCCCTTCTATCGTACTACCGGGGTGCAGGAAGGGCCGTCGCTGACGCCAAACCAGTTTGTTCTGGCGCAGAATTATCCGAACCCGTTCAATCCTGAAACGGCTATCCGTTTCACCCTTTCCGCGCAGGGACAGGTAAGGTTGGCCGTGTTTGATCTGCTGGGACGAGAGGTGCAGGTTCTGAGCGATCGTGTTCTGGCCGCCGGGGAGCATACGGTCCTGTTTGATGCCTCTGATCTGCCCAGCGGGGTGTATTTCGCGCGGCTTTCCAGTGGGAATGCGTCCCAGGTGATACGGATGACGCTGTTGAAATAAATGTTGCCTTTACAGAGTTGCATACCAGTGCAGTAGCAGTTGAGTGTCGGGTCTTGTTGCCAAGCCCCGGCATTTTTTTATGCCATGAGGAGAAACAGGTTCGAATAGAATTTCTTAGCGTATATGTTCTTATCCAACTCCTTCGGAGTAGAAAAATAATTGTGCTTCTTACCCAGGGTGCGCGCTAACCCGAATATTTCACCAATGGCAATTTCAATGTGATACTTGATGGAACGGCCAGTACAAGAACCACGGCAGTGGTTCCCTGAATTAGCCCACCGTCCAGCGCCGTCTGTTTGGCGCTTACGGTGGGAGATGGATGTGCGCTACTTGCCAACCCCGGCAGCGGGTTGTCTAACCATTCATGTTGTATATCATTATTAATTTTTAGGTTACTCCTACCGGAGTAAATATGTGGTGCGCATTATCTCCCCGGGTAGCCGCCAAACTGACGGCGGCTGCCCGGGGCTAATACAGGTTGCCCCTGCCGGGGCGGTTGCCGATACTCAGCCTCAGTTTGCCAGCGAAACAGGGAATAGACATGCAAAGGGATACTGGAACAAACTGTACCCTGAAAAATGCTGTATGAATCAGTTGTATTGTGCTGATATGAAATGTGTTAAGATGATTATCCATGTTTCGTTCATGGAAATATTCGGGTTAGAAGCCTGATCAGACTCGTTTCGGACTTTTTATTTTTCCCTTTGAGCCAGTTGTAAATATTTTTTTTTGGTTCCTCACAAGAATTTGTGCATCCGGGCAAAGTTGTGGCAGGTCTTGACGCGACATTCCGTTTTCGGCTTTCGCAATGTATTTCTGAATGCATATGATACTGAAACCACCTCTCGTCCTGTTATTGTCGCGTTGTGACCTGCCACCGGTATCAGCACTCTCGCTGTCGTCAGGTCACAATGTGATGCCTGATGACGATCTATCATGCGAAATAGCAGCTGTGAAGTCGGACAGGTGTCTGAAATTGCGGAGAAGAACAAGAAAAAGGCATCACGTCAAGACCTGACGAAACGTACTCGTCGATAATATGCACAAATTCTTGTGAGCAGCCTTTTTTTATAGAGATAGCTCCTTATTGCATCCATTCTGTTTCAGTAGTATGTTTCTTTCATCGTAGCGCAAAGGAGTACCTATGACACGTATGAACTTTCCTTTACAGCGCAACACACTCCCCGCAGTCGTGTTGCGTAAGGCTGGACACACGGTATACCAACTCCAGGCGCCATTCCCCCCGCAATGGTTCAGAGAGGATGTTTTATGCTTGTTCCTGCTGCTCCTGTCCCTGGCCTTTGTACCCCTTGTAGTTCCCCAAGCCATTCACGCTGAAACCATCGTTTCCGGCGAAGTATCCGGTGTGTGGGATGTGGACGGCTCCCCTTACCTCGTCACAGACACCCTGATCGTCCCGGAAGGAGATACGCTCCTGATCGAGCCCGGGGTTGCGGTAATATTTCAAGATCAGGATAGTACACAATTAACACCCTTTTTTGTTAACGGTACATTGCTGGCTGAAGGCACAGAGGGAGATTCCATAACCTTCTCCGGTGCTGAATATCCTTACTATGGTTTTATACTGAATCATGCTGAAATGGTTTTAGATTATTGTGTTGTTACTGATTTCTCTGAATATATCACATGTCTATTCAGTGCTACTACCTTTCGTAATAGTCGGCTGGATGCTGAGCACACATTTTTGTACAACTCTTCATCTGGTACTGATATATTTTCCAATGTGAGCATTAGAAGAAGAGGTGAACCACTCTATGTGAATGCCAATATTAATTCTTCAGATAGCCTTGTCCTTCATGAGCTTGACGCACCAGGATTCTATGGCCATATTACGGCTTGTGCTATTGATACAATTAGTGATAATAGTTTAAAGATGTTAAGTTTTTATGATACGGACGTTGTCGTAGTCGAAAATCAGTTGGAAGATGCCAGTGTTTCAGAATCAACAGTAGAATTTATCAATAATGCTTTCTCTTCAGGTATATATGCATGGCACAGCTATATTGATGTAACTAACAATATGTTATCTGGTATTTGTTTGGACGAAAATTACGGGGCTATTATCCATAACAATTACTTTGATCCCTGGCCTTCGGGAGGAATTCGAGTTTGGTTGGGAGGGTCGGCTGATATTCGCTATAATAACCTGAACCTTATCCAGATTTCACACCATGCGGATGTGTCGATTGTAAACAACACTTTCTATTTTGACTATCACGGTGTGGAAGGTTCAGATCTCGAGAATGTTGAGATTATCAATAACATCTTTCTTGCAAGGGAAGATACCAGCGTCGCCATTTACAGTGGTCGAGGACAACAACCGGGAACGATTTCTTACAATTGCTTTTATGGGATGGATGAAGCCACAAATGATCTGAACCTGGATGAAGGAAATATGTTCGAAAATCCATTCCTTGCAGGTGGCAACCCATTTGATTATCACCTGCAAGCGAACAGTCCCTGTATTGACGCAGCTGCACCAGGCACTCCGAATGATCCTGACAGTACGGCAGCAGATATGGGATGCTTCTTTTATGACCAGACAATAGACAATCCACCTGTGCTTACAACTCCGCAAATCCCAATCCTCCAGACAGGATCACCCCTTTCTATCGAGATTACTGCGACGGATGATAACGGTCCCCTGGACTTTTCATTCCCCGATCTGCCAGAATGGTTGACAGAAGAGGATGAACTGGACTGGGTTAGCGATACAATAATCGTTTCCGGCACGATTCCTGACTCTTCCCGGGACTTCAGCTTTACGGTGATTGCGGAGGATGGACTGGGGCAGACTGATACAGCGATTGTCTCAGTGGACGTAGATAATCGTACGCTACTTCGAGGCGAGATCAGCGGGATTCTACATGTGGAAGACAGCCCGTTCTATGTGGTGGATGACATTATTGTCCCCGAGGGTGATAGCCTTACTATTGAGCCGGGATGTGAATTGCGCTTCAGAAACATGGATAATGGTCAGCGTATCGGATTGGATGTCTATGGGCTTTTATACTCTCAGGGAACTGCATCAGATAGTATTATTTATAGATCAGATGGTTCCGAACCAGACAATTATGACCTTTGGAATGGAATAGAATTTCATCATTGCCTAGATACTACGCAATTCTGCTATACTAGATTAGAATACGCTTATAAAGCCATTCATGCAGTAGATACAACGATGTTAGTCGTGAATAATTGTGTGCTAAAAAACAACATGACCGGAATATTCCTTCAAAATGAAAGTACTATTTATGTTAATTCTACATCTTTTATTTATAATGGTGATGATATATTTGATGGTATTGCAAGTCAATATTCAACAGTGTATATAGATGATAGCATTTTTATATCTGAGAATAATGATTCACAAACATATAATATATACTGTTTTTATTCTAACATTTACATTAATAATACTTTATTCCTTAATGGCTGGGCTGATATGACTAATAATTGTTATGTAGAGGTAGATAATTGTATGTTTAAATATTTAGTGGGATCAATGGGTATGGCTAATAACTCATCAGGGGTAATTAGGAATTGTCTTTTTTATAATCAACAAGAAGAATATTCAACAGGGCTTACAGTATATAGTAATCCAATTATCATTACTAATAATATCTTTCATGGATTAGAAAAAGGTATTTGTTTACGAGCCTATTCAAACTCAGAAAATCTACCTGTTGTGCAGAATAACCTATTTATAAATAATATATATGGTATTCACTTGAACAACACCGCTTATCCAGATGTGCTCATGGATCAAGCTTATTATAATTGTTTCTTCCAGAATGATACATTGATTGTCAATGGCGAGTTAGATTCGACAAATCTGTTTATTGATCCTCTACTTGCTGATACTACTGATTATTTCCTCTTCGACATATCACCCCTCATAGACGCAGGAAATCCTGATAGTACGTACAACGATGTCGATGGTACTCGAAATGATATTGGTCGTTGGGGTGGGCCTTACGGAGTATACTACGAGTATCCCCTGTGGGTGACAGAGCAGCCTGACGAGTTACCCAAAACCTTCGAGTTGTTTGCGCCCTACCCGAATCCGTTCAACAGCTACCTGACAATACACTACTGCTTGCCGCTTACTGTTGATATCCATTTGACAATCTGTAACATTCTAGGGCAAAGAGTATTCACAGAAACATATTCTTCCCAACAGGCCGGCTACCATCATATGGTGATAAATGCCGCAGCATATTCTTCTGGAATGTATTTCGTCGAGCTGGCGGCTGGAAAGGAGGTAAGGCGGACAAAGGTCGTGTTGCTCAAGTGAGTTGATACAGAAACTAGGAGAAACTTACAGAAACTAGGGACAGACGGTAGTTTTTGTCCTTGTAACATATTGTATTAGCATTTGTTGAGAATAGTCGCCATCATCCTCTTGATTTTCTGAAATTTCTACCCTTCTCTTTTTTGCCTTGCTTCAAACACTACCTCAACCCCTTCAACCCGACGACGACATTGAGCTTTGACCTGATGCGTCCAGAAACGGTCCAGCTATCGGTGTACAACATCATGGGGCAGGAAGTTGCGCAGTTGGTGGATTGCCCCATGCAGGCGGGTATGCATAGCGTCACCTTTGATGCAAGCCACTTGGCCAGCGGGATGTATTTCTACCGGATCGAAGCAGGCTCATTTACCGATATGAAGCGGATGGTTTTGGTCAAGTAACGATAAAAATTATTTTGCGTTGATCTATATCCGGCAGCACACCGCCGGACATTTTTTGTGGCTCGATTTCAACCAGTTGATTGCTCTGCGTCAACTTTTATTACTACAAATTGCATATTTTATGGTCATGGACGATAAAAAGCCAGAAAAGACGACCGAATCCCCTAAGGATGATCTTGACCTGACCTATGATCAGGCCCGTGATATTCTCGAGGAATATCTCGCCCGGGAACAGGTGATCTCCTACCGTCCGGCGGATGTCATTGAAGAACTGAACCGCAAGCGTTCCATGGTCATTATGGGCCACAGTCAGCTTAGGAACAAGCTTGAAACGGCCCTTTCCCTGCTGGAGATGGAAGTCGTCGTTTATGAGTCATTTGAAGAAGCGTTGACCTCAGATTTCCAGGCCTTGGATCTCGTCGTTCTGGATGCTGTGCAGGGTGATCTGCATGCGGTGGATCTGCTTCATGATCTGATCAAGGACATGGTGCTGGAACCGACCTATTTTGTCCTGGTGGGGGAGAGTGAAGCCATTGCACGAACCGGTGACTGGGACGGATTGGGAAAAGGTCTGTTCTTGCGCACGTCCATCAATCCCGATTGGGTGCCACGGAAAATCGACGAATTGATGAAGCAGGCGCTCCATGCGCCAAAGAAGGCGAAGAAAGACGATGAGCCCAAGGTGGCGGAAACACGTCCGCTTATCCTGGTTGTCGATGATGAAGAACTTCTAGCGGTACGTTTGAGCAAGGTTCTCTGGCTGAGTGGGTTCAGGGCTGATACCGCCGGGGATGGGAAAGAAGCCATTCAGAAGGTGAGGACAATCAATCCTGATTTGGTGATTCTGGATATCGGATTGCCGATTAAGAACGGGCTGGATGTCTTGCATATGCTGCGAGTCTTCTCAGCTACGAAAAGCCTGCCTGTTATTATCCTGACAGCTTTACGGACAGAACAGATTGAAGACAAGGCAAAGCAGTTGGGGGTTGTCGCTTTCTTCGAAAAACCGCTTCCGGATGATGTCCTGCTGGCGAAGATTCGGGAAACACTTGCAGAGAAAGAAATCTCAGACAGCGATCTGCAACCGGAGTAACCTGTCGTCTGTCATCTCAACCTTGGTGGGCTTTACCTCTTTGCCTTTGGAATCCTTCAGGAACAGTACAGTCGGACGCAGAGGGTGATTTGTATTCGTTTGTACGACAACTCCGCTGAATCCTACCAGTTGCTCTTTTTCGGATCTGCGAACCACAACGGGCGTGGTGGTCGCATAAGGTTGTACTGTCTCAACCAATGCCCGGATCACATGTGAATTCCACAACACTCCGGAACGCTTGATCAATTTGGCCAGGGCAATGTCCGGAGTGACGCGTTCGTAGTCGTTCCGACCATTGACCAGGTTATCATATTCATCTGCCACCGCGACTATCCGGGCGAAACGATAGATCCAGCGTTGACCACGTTTGGGGTGCTCTGCCGGGTGATTATCGCCTCCACGAATTTTTGCAGGATACCCACTTCCGTCCAGGCGTTCATGGTGTTCTTCAATGGTGATCTGTTCTTTAAAACTGGCTGGATCCGCATTTTTCACCATCAACATCGAGAATACCGGGTGGTCACGCAACGCAGCAGCCCGTTTCTCTTCAGGGATGGTATCACGCGCTGAAAATGCTTCCAGGAGGATGGTTTTGCCAACATCATGCAGAAGCGCTGCCGTGCCGATGGAGAGCATGTCCTCCCATTCCATGGAGAGCTTCTGGCTGATCAACAGCGAGAGCACGGCTACATCGACAGCATGTTCATACGGGTCATTTTCAGTGGCGCGCATCGGATTGTGGGTAAAAAAACCCGCTCGACTTTCGGAGAGGTCATCCAGAAGCTGACCGGCCAGGCGACGGAATTCTTTCATGTGAAGCACTTTGTGAAGTTTTTTACTGCTGTATACTTCACGCCGTATTCGTCGCGGATCAAGACTGTGAATAACTTCGTTCCCCTTGAAAACCGCATTGATTTCGCGCAGTTTTTTAATAATCTGGATGCGGGATGCTTCCGAAATAATGGTGTCAGGTTTGACTTTTCCGGTCAGGTGATCATCGAGGTAAATCTGCTGGTAACCGAGCCCCCTGAGACGCTGCACCACGGCATCGCTCATGGCGTATCCGGAAGAAATGAGCAGACGGCCGTTCTCGTCATACAAGGGTTTGCCGAGACGGTCTCCGGGATTGACGTTGTCAATGTGGGACAAGAACATGGTTATCCCACCACCTTTCTAAACTGCAATTTTTGAGATAGTAACCCACGCGATCTATTAAAAAATTAAGTGTCAAATTACAGGCAAAGAGTGATATAGCTAACACAGTTTTCCTATTTGAAGACCATTTGTCTCGGATGAGCCTCATGGATTTTCTTCCATGGAATCCGGACTTCCACCATGGTTCCGTGGTCCGGCGAGCTTTCCAGGTTAATGCTGCAACCGAGGTTGTCAAATATCATCTTGACGAATGTCAGGCCAACGCCAAGCGCGAGGGTGTGCGGGTTTCGGCCTTCCAGTATGGGGGTTTTGGTGGTGAAGAAGGGATCGAAGGCGTGCGCCAGCGTTTCTTCATCCATGCCAACGCCGGAATCCTTCATGGTCAACACCAGCTCATCGCCATCTTCAAACAGGAGGATAGTCAGGTTTTTGCTGTCCACGTTGTCCATGGCTTCGATGGCATTGGTCAGCAGTTGATCGAACGCCATGATAAAATCACGCGCCGGAGCGTTGAACCTGGGTAAACCGACCGGTTCTTCCCAGTTCACTTCGATCATATGTTTCAGCCGTGGGTCACCCTTATAAAAAAGCAGCTCGTTGCTGATCAGCCGGGCAAGATCGACTTCCGTAATATTTTGAGCGCCTTCATCACGGGCTTTTTCCATGATGACGGCAATATCATCTTTCAGACGGTAAGTCATGTTGCTGATACGTTCCAGTTCCCGTTGCAATTCCGGATGCTTCAAGCGCATCAGGTCCAATGTTCCCATCATTGCGGTCAACGGGCTGTACAGGTTATGAACGATTCCGGCTACGAACAGACCGACTTTGTCGAGCGGACGTGGGAAAAGGTCATTCGAATCCTGAGCCGTAGTGTTCTGCGGGCCACTATCACTCATGAGACTGGTTCCTTTCTTTCCTATAGGCTGGACAGGGAAACATACATCACGTAAGAGGTCTGATCAAGACTTTCTCCTTGACACATCAGAAAATACGGCCTACTTTCGATGCGACTCGCCCATGAAGGCGCTGGTTTGTAATCCGCCTGATACCCTGGACAAGGAGACACCATGTTTACCCTTTCATCAGAAGTCCTGATATCGGAAGAACGTATCACCTCCCGTATTGCTGAGCTGGCCGGAGAGATTGCTGATGACCTGAAGAAGCATGGCCCGGTTACGGTCATCCCCATGCTGCGCGGCGCTTATGTTTTTGCTGCGGATCTGATCAGGGAGCTGAGTCGTGAAGGGGTGGATGTGGAAGAAGTGAGCTTCATGACCGCTTCCAGCTACGGCGGCGGAACCGTCTCATCGGGCAAGGTGAAAATCCTGCAGGGTACTACTACAGATCTTCGTGGACGAAACGTCATCCTGATGGACGACATCATTGACACCGGACGTACGCTCAAGCGTATCCATGACCTGCTGAACGACATGGGGCCGTCACGGTTGGTGACCTGTACCCTGCTGGATAAGCCGTCACGCCGTGAGGTCGAGTACGATCCCGACTATGTCGGGTTCCAGATTGATGATGTGTTTGTGGTGGGCTACGGGCTGGATTTTGACCAGAAGTACCGTGCCCTGCCGTACCTTGGACTTATCGAAGAACAGATCGCCTGATCGGTATACTGATACAGGTTTGAACAGGAGTTACTCATGCCACTCGATGCTTATGATGCCTCGATCCCTGTCCTGGTAACCGGCGCCGCCGGGTTTATCGGCTTCAACCTCTCCGAACGATTGATCGCAGAAGGTCATGAGGTTGTGGGCTATGACTGTGTAAATGATTATTACGATGTCAGCCTGAAAGAAACACGTATCAAGCGTCTTGAAGCGACGGGGAAATTCACGCTACTCCGTGAAAAGCTGGAAGATGCCGACGCGGTCAATGCCGCGTTTGATAAATACGGTTTCGAGCTGGTGGTCAACCTCGCTGCACAGGCCGGGGTGCGTTATTCCCTGGATCACCCCCAGACCTACATCGAAGGCAATATTGTCGGCTTCTTCAATATCCTGGAAGCCTGCCGTCATCATGGTGTCAAACACCTGCTCTACGCTTCCTCCAGCTCGGTGTACGGACTGAACAAGAATATCCCCTTCGCGGTGGAAGACAATGTGGACCACCCGGTCTCGCTGTATGCCGCCTCGAAGAAGTCCAACGAGCTGATGGCGCATGCGTACTCGCACCTGTTCGGAGTACGTACTACCGGGCTGCGCTTCTTTACCGTGTATGGCCCCTGGGGACGTCCGGACATGGCGCTGTTCCTGTTCAGCAAGGCGATTCTGCTGGATCAGCCGATGAAACTGTTCAACTACGGCAATATGCGTCGCGACTTTACCTATATCGATGATATTGTCGAAGGTATCATCCAGAGCATGCGTATTCTGCCCGCTCCTGATCCGAACTGGACCGGCGAACACCCCAACCCCGGCACCAGCTCCGCGCCATACCGTCTGTATAATATCGGACGCGGGCAGACTGTCGAACTGCGCCATTTCCTCGAACTGATCGAAAAAAAGCTGGGTAAAAAAGCGATCGTGGAAGAACTACCGATGCAGATGGGTGACGTGGCCGAAACCACGGCGGATATCGAATCACTACGCCGTGACACCGGCTACGAGCCGAAGGTCTCCGTGGAAGAAGGCATCGACCGTTTCCTCGACTGGTTCATGGAGTACTACGATGGCGGGAAGAAGCTGAAGTAGGTTTCACGCAAAGACGCGAAGGCGCATAGAAACAAAGAACGCAACGATTTTTTTGTAGTGGTTTTTATAATGTGATATCGAAACAACCCGAAGTTTTGCTTCGGGTTGTTCTTTTGAAAAAATATCGGGCCACCCGAGTGTTGTCATTTTCTTGTAAAACACAGCTACGCTTTTCCACACGAAACAACGAGGTGTTGAATAAGTTATACATTGAGGAATTCTATATCAGAAAAAAAGAAAATCTTGTTTGAGGTGATTGTTCTCCCTGAAATATTTGTTTACACTTTATATGACCCGATATTACAAGGACTGAACGCTACAGGGGGTTGTTATGAAGAGTAAGCATCTCGTCTCCGCAGTTGTGTGTGCCTTCGTATTGGTTTTCGTCACCCAGACTTTTGCCCAGGAATTCAGACAGTGGACACCTCTCGACGGGGTTCCGGTACGGAAGGGTGATTACCCCGTTTTCAACTCCCTGAACCAGGCGATAGCGTTTAATGATAATGGTGAAGCCTGCTTTATCTGGTCGCAAAATGGATTGGACAACTGTAACCTTTTCCTGCAGAAAATCAATTCCGCCGGACAGCCTCTGTGGGGCGAGGACGGCATTGAGCTGAACTATGAAGGCAGGCAGTTGCAGGAAAACCAGGCTGTTCTTGATGCCGGGGGCGGTAATTGGTGGATTATCTTTTCCTCAATCACCGATGATTATGGCAAGAACATCCGTCTTCAGAAAGTAAACAGTCACGGCACCGAACTGCTGGAAGTGGGTGGTGTTGAACTGTTTGGGAACAATGATTATTGTTATGACATACAGCTGTTTCCAACCCGTGAAAACGGCTTGTATGTTATTGCTTACGATATGACCCGCGCCATTGTCAGGAAAGTAAATGCCAACGGACAACTGGAATGGAATGGCGAAGCGCGTTACCTGTACCAGTACGAAGACGTCCAGTACAATCTGCGAGAAGTTACCGGAATCACTGATGACAACGATGCCATCATCTTGACCTGGCGGCTGCGAGAAGCTTATTCACCCTATATCCAACGTATTCATACCACACGTCTGGACAGTGCCGGAACCTTGACCTGGGGTGAGTCGCCCACTGATTTCCTTACACTCTATGAGGATGCAATTCCAGCCGTCAGCGTGAAGTCCTGTTCGGATGGCAATGGCGGCGCTTATATCGTCTGGAACAGCTCCGCTGCAGATACGCTTGCCATGCAGCACGTCAACCAGGATGGTGATTTTACCTGGGAAGGTGGTATCAGCATCGGCAGCTTCAGTTTCGACTATACCTCACTGTTCCAGCTCGTACCGGGAAGCGATGGGGATGCCTATCTGGCCGCAACAGCCAACTCCCAGAATTATTATGAGACAGATATTATCGCCCAGCGTTTTAAAGACGATGATGGCGACCTGATCCTGTATCTTGGACCTGACGGCAACGAAGAGGAAGGACTGCTGATTGGAACCGCAGCCTCTGAACAACTTCCCTCCCTGAATCTGCAGGCTATTCCCGGACCGGATGGCGGGATGATTATAAGCTGGACTGCCGGTGATCTTGGCATCATGGCCCTGCATACGGAATATGTGCTGGACCTTGGCTTCAACCGGTGGGGCAATGTTTCTGAAAACGTCCTGATCTCCGATGAAAACGCGATTATCTCCGACTATACCCTGGCGTCCACTACGGATGGCGAGAATATCACCTACGCTATGCTCGACACAACCACCCGCACGCCTGTTTTACGTTGGCAGACGGTAAACTCCACCAACGGCAATCCCTTTCTTGAAGAAGGTGGTGAGCAGGTCATGGCCTGGGTGGATTCCTATGTCGGCAACATTTCCGTGACTGAAGCTACAAACGAGAACGATGTATATTTCAGTTGGCTTGACTACGAGTACCGGAATACTCCCTGTTCGCAAGCCATTTCTCTGGATACAGGCGAACGTCTTTGGGACGTTGTGGGAAACAACCTGATCCCCGGATATCCGAACGATTCCCTTTTTGTTGATACGCTTTCATCCCGTATAAACTCGGCTGGAGAGCTGATCTCGGTCTGGTCGGATAGCCGGAGCCCGTCAACGCAGCATGTCATGGTCCAGAAAACATCCCCGGCCGGTGAAATGCTTTTTGCAGACACTGGCGCTGTCGTATGTGAACCGGGGCTGCTGCATTACGATATCTCGCCCATGTTTTCACTTGACAGCGAGGACCGGATCAATGTGGCGTTTGAACGGTTTTACATGGGACATCGTTGGGTACGTCTCCAACAACTTACCTCAGATGGTGAACCTGCCTGGACGGGCGGCCGTGTAAATGGTATCGACGCGCTGTCAGATCCCTTCAGGCCCATTCACCTGTTGAGCAGTTTCACTCAATCCTACGATTTGCTTACGGTTATCGGGCGACGTGTGGAAGACGATGGCAGCAATTCCATCCTCGCCGCTACCTATTCCGGAACAGGCGATTTACTCTGGTCATCTGTCCTTGTAGAGCAGTCCCCAAATCTCATTCCGGCAACTGTTGAAATTCGGATGATTGATGATGTCCTGCTTGTTGTCTGGCAGGATTACCTGGACGAGGATCTGTATAGTTTGCGTGCTCAAGCAGTGCAGGATGATGGCGAGCTGCTCTGGCCGGATTCCTTGAACGGTATCGAGTTGGTTGATCATTCAGCAATCGCTTTCGACATCGAACCGGCACAGGATGAATCATCCTTCTTCTGGCTTGTCTGGCAAAACAGCGACAACGACCTGAACCCTGCGGCGATTTTCTCCCAGCGCTTTGATTGGGATGGCACACCATTGCTGGATTTTGAAAATGGCGTCATTGCTGTAAATGAAGCTTCATTCCGTCATCGTCATGAACTGGTAGCCGGCCCCTATAATGATCTCTGGGTTGTTTGGACCGAACACTACTACATCAACCGTTACGAAGATGAAGCAGAATTGCGCTATGCGCATATCGATGAATCGGGCGTGTTGGTGGACGATGCTTATGACCGTGACAATGGATTGTTATTGACAGAGGTGTCCGCATGTATCAGCGAATTACATGCTGTTCCTGATGGGGCTGGCGGCATTCTTGTCGCCTGGGTCGATGACCGTGCGGATTATTCCAGGGACTATGATTTCTCTGATTTCAGGGATCTGTATACCCAGCATATTGTTGATGGTTATGTGGGCGTGAAGGAGATTTCAGATAACACCCTGCCCCACGAATTCAAGCTGCATCCGGTTTACCCGAATCCATTCAATCCGGTAGTGCATGTGCAGGTTGATATCCCTGAAACCCGGCATGTCAAAGTCGCTGTGTATGATGTGCTGGGGCGTGAGGTGGCGACAGTAACAAACCGCACCCTTGTCCAGGGCAGTCACAGTTTCACCTGGAACGGACATGGCTTCGCGTCCGGTATTTATTTCGTTCGGATGGAAGCCGGGGCTTTTTCGACAGTACAGAAAGCGACTTTGTTGAAGTAAAATGTTTCGCTACTTGGCCCCGTCCGGCTTGTCCGGCGGGGTCTATTTTAATTCATTTCAAGAAGTTAGTCCTTCAGTTGTTGACGACACGAAAAGGGATATTGATAGCTTTGCTCCGAAGGCGTTAGACTGGGTGGCCCGATTTTGCCCTGTGCTGATATTAGTATTCTTTTCGTACTTGATTTGGATACAGAGTTTTTTCCTGTAGCAGAAGTTGATGAGCAAAGTCGGGAATGTTCATAAGCATGTATATCGCGATGAGGCGAAACATCTCCACTATATATCCGCTGCGTTTATCAAGAGGATTATTTCAGCAGCAAGACTTTTACAGCTTGTGTCTGTCCTTCCCACTCCATTCGGATGAAGTACATGCCGGATGCAAGTGTACTGCCGTCTGATCCGGAACCTGCCCACGACCACAGGTGCGCCCCGGAATTCCTTCCCGACAAGGTTTGCGAAAATACTTCCTGCCCGGTAACCGTATAGACACCGACACGCACATCTCCGGTTTCCGGCAGAGTGTAACGGATTGTCGTGGCGCTGTTGAACGGGTTGGGGTAGATCGATTCGATGGCGAAACCGGAAGGCATCACCCCATCTGAAACAGGATCTTCTTCCACCCCCAGCGCTTCCCCGGCTTCGAAAACCTGTACGTAGCGATAGGGAGTCGAGTTACTTCGGGCTGCACCTACCAGGTAGTTTTCCCCCACTACCTCTAGCTCACTCATTATATAGGGGGAACGATAAGAGCCACTATTGTGAGGAGCTGAAGGTTGGAAGACGTCCTTGATGACAATACGATGGTATGTACCCGTCGTGTCATATTCAGTTGTCAGCAGGAAATGACTCCACATCCCTCGAATACCCAAATATGTATGGTAGCGACGGTAAATCCTGGTTGGGTTTGACGGATCACGTAAGTCGAAAATCTGGAATGCCGGCTCGCTGAACGCCCAGCATCCGGTTTCAAACAGTATCCCATGATAGACAACAGGATCGCCATAAAACTCATCAGCATAGACATTTATTTGTTCTGGGGTATACGGATCCGAAATGTCCCAGATTCTGATACCGTAGGCTGCATTATAGAAGCGATTTCCTTCAACAATTCCAAAGCCCAGACCTGGAATCGTTGAACAGAATTCCGGATTCTGAGGGTCCGCAATATTCAGAATAGACACATAACTTTCACCGTTGTATTTCATTACCGCAAGCAGACTGTCACCATTGAAGGAACAATAGTCAAGTGTTTGTAATGCATTGTTTATGTTAATAGTTAGACTACATTGAAATTCAGGTGCATCGGGCTGAGTTAACGTGTATATGTGCAGATAGCCATTGGAATCAAGGGAGGTCAGAAGAAAGAGGTAATCATCTTCAATCTTAACAAAAATACACTCGGTATCTTGTACAGGCGGTTGGATTTCATTGATAATCTGCGGGTGTTCGGGATCAGCCAGTGACACGATGGAACAACCGTTAATTCCTTTCGCAACATACAGCAGAGTATCGTAGGCAGCCAGCGCTAATGCCCCGCCAGGATCCGAATACTCGCCAAGAAATGTGAATTCGTTCTGGTCATTGTGTGCCCAGATGGCCATTCTATCTGTCCCATTGTTAATATGCCTGACAGTAAAGAGTGTGTCGTTTTGGATAGCGTAATCATTGATATGCTCAGCCATCTCGAAGTTACAAATTCTCTGCAGATTGGTGGGATCACTGATATCAAAGATACTGATACCGACGTATGGACTATAGCCGAAATTAGCCACTACCAGTGTATCTCCTGACACCCGCATCCGATCGCAATAGCCCTCATTCTCAACAACTGTGATCAATTCTGGATTCTGCCGGTCAGAAACAGATATTACCTGAAGATAACCATCTTCTTGAATAAACAGGAATGTATCCATAGCAGCCATTGTGTTTGAATAAAACCTGGCTGGCCATTCACCAAGACTTACAAATCCATCCTCTGATAACGAATACACAGACGCCCAGTATCCTTCTCCATGAAGCAAAGTTGTGCTGTCCAGAAAGGTCGCATCCATCCACTCACAAGGATTCTGACGGCTGGTTTCATAGGGAATATGGTCTATTTCTACGGGACAGGATGGATCTGTCAAGTCATATACGTAAAAAGGAAGAGAGTATCCGCCATTTCCAATTCCCGACCAGCTATGCATTCCTTTGCACAGCAGGTACCCCTGTTCCATCCAAAGCTCATGTGGATACGCTTCAGGGGTGACCGTATTCAGGTACTGCGGACTCTCAGGAGTACTGATATCAAGGACAAGCAGGCCGTCAGTATGACAAGCAGCGTAGAGAAAATTCTGGTTGATTTGCAGGCCGTAAACATCCTTGGCTGGAATCACTGTCCGGATTTCCCGGGGTGCTGTGGGGTTGGAGATATCCAACACGGCGAGTCCATGATTGAGAACACCTACATAGGCAATATCACCAACAACAGCAATACTGGCCGGTTCGCCCCAGTAATTCATGAACGTGCTGACCGAGCTGATGTTCAGGCTGTCTTGAGCGAAAACCGGTGTGCTGGCAAGAAACAGCGCTGTAATAAGCAACAAACGAATTCTCGACATATCCGTCTCCCATCATTCTTTTTATTAGACCTCATATATAAACTAGATTGGACTCGAAACTAAAAACAAGTCATGCTACGAGATATTTGAATCTGAACAAGAGAAGAGGCGCCG
The DNA here is from genome assembly GCA_963669175.1 of bacterium. Taxonomy (GTDB): domain Bacteria; phylum Electryoneota; class Electryoneia; order Electryoneales; family Electryoneaceae. Next base: position 155,697 of record OY769902.1, on the reverse strand, counting down.
CGCTGTTGCAGGACAATTGCATCAGGTCACCCAGGCTCCCACAATCCCGACTTGCTCGTCATTCACATCACAAGACGACACCCCACAAATGTTGTCAACATTTCGAGAGTATCATGCTACACATCCGGCAAATCGGGCCATACGTTCATGTACAGAACTGCTGGAAACCTACAGGCTCCCCCGCCAATAACAGAAAAATCCCTTATCCTGTTCATTCCTTATCATCCTGTCCATCCTGTGAATACAACAAAAACCACCCCGCCGAAGAGACAGCAGGGTGGTTGATGTTTCAACAAGACATATAGAGGCGACCTAGAACTTATAATAGGTCACGAACATGATCCGCAGGTTATCCCCTGGATCGACTGCCGCGCCGGAGACGTCATCCATGTAGGACGTTTTCAGGTATTCCCCTTCCAGCATGAAAGAGACGGCCGGGTTGTAGGTATAGGTTACATTGCCGAAGAACCAGTCGTTTCGATCCCGGGAGTACTTGTCGTTGGCGATATCGCAATCGGCGAGGTCCGCTTCGTCGGGATCATCAAATCCGCCGCCGACACCCAGTTTCCAGGATTCGTTCATGGTATACATCACCTGGCCCCAGCCGCCCATGGAGGCAATGTTGGTCACATCATTGGCGCCGGCGACATAGCCCTGAAAGACACCGCCGAAGAAGCTGTTCAGGTTCTCGCCCATGAAACCACGCAGGGTGATCGCAAACGGACCGACCTTGGTCACCACGTCAACATTGGCCGAATAGCTGGTCATATCATGCGGATCACCTGCCAGGTCCTTGATCTTCTCTACACCTGTATGCCCGGAAACGGAGAAAGTGGTGGCGCCCATGGTGTACCAGACACGCCCCATGAACCAGGGCAGGCCGGACAATTCACCATCACCGACCATGTCAAAATCGCCGCCGGTATTGTCGTTGTACTTGATGTTACCGGCCATGGGACGGTTCACGCTGACCGCCATCTTCAACGGGTTCATCTTGTAGGTGAAACGCGCCTGCGGGTAACGCATCCACAGGTTGCCCTTTCCCGCACCAACCACAAACGAAGTCGTGTTCGGGAAGGGACCGGCGATCAGAGCCCAGTCCTGACCGAAACGTGCCTCCCACTTGTCATTGCCCAGTTGTACCCAGGCATGACGCAGGCGCAGGATCGGCTGACGTGCTGCTGTGGAACTATTGGGGAATCCACCGGCGAAATCCGCTTCCAACTTGGCTTTCACATCCAGACCATCCCCGGCCGGGCCGGTGAAGTCAAACCCGATACGGCTGTGGCGGGCATTCATGCTGAATACCTTATCATCCGCATTGGGATCATCCGGCATGCAGTACAATAACCAGTCGCCCTGTTTCACCAGGGAGTTGTCATAGAAGGTTTCGAACTTGAGGAAACCATAAAAATTGACATCATACTTCGAAGTTACTTCACCTGCCAACGCCACCGGAACAAACAGCCCGATAAGCATTACCCCCAGCATACAACTCATCACAAAGGCGCGCATGCTACCTCCTACAAGGTTTTACCCGATCGTATGTCAACTTCAGAAAATGCTGAATTGGACATCCCATGATACCGCATTGTTGTCACTCGCCGCGTACGGTCAGGGATAGCAGGAAAAGCAATCGTGTTTCAGGAAGCCGTGTCTCAGGAAAAGTCAGGTTGCGTTCCCTGTAATTCCTGAAAGAATCTACAAAATCCCAAAGGAAATCAACAGGAATAATTGCGATTAATTATTGAGAGCGGAACTTTCTCTGGAGGCCAGCAGTGGCGTAGTACAGCAACATTTCCGATATTGCAGGTTCGCAAGTATCGTGGATCATTGCACATGGATAACCGTGCTTTTTCCCTTGCCGGGGAGCGGCACGATTCGGAAACCGACATGCTGTGTGCATTGGTCAAGTCAGACTGATCCACTTTTAGTGTGTGCCAGTCGTTTCAACTTATACGGGAGGACGAAGGCGATGGATTACCGGATTGAAAAAGATACCATGGGCGAAATGCAGGTCCCATCCGATCGGTACTGGGGCGCCCAGACCGCTCGAAGCCTGCAGAATTTCAAGATCGGCGGCGAGACCATGCCGCGCGAATTAATCCGTGCGCTCGGTATCTTGAAGAAAGCTGCAGCGCTGACCAATGCCGAACTCGGCACCCTTCCGAAAGAAAAGGCCGACCTGATTGTCAAGGCCGCCGATGAGGTCATCGAAGGCAAGCTCGACAGCCATTTCCCGCTGGTCGTGTGGCAGACCGGATCCGGCACACAGACCAACATGAATTCCAACGAAGTCATCGCCAACCGTGCCATCGAACTGGCCGGCGGTGTCATGGGCAGCAAGAAACCCATCCACCCCAACGACGATGTCAACAAAGCGCAGTCTTCCAACGACACCTTCCCCACCGGCATGCACATCGCCGCGGCGGAACGGTTCTATCATCACCTGATCCCGAGTGTCACCAAGATGCGTGATGCCTTGCAGGCCAAGAGCGACGAGTTCAACAGCATCATCAAGATCGGACGTACCCACCTGATGGATGCGGTTCCGCTCACGCTGGGACAGGAATTCAGCGGCTACGCCCACCAGATGACCAAGTCACTGGAGCGTTTTGAAGCGGTCCTCGGCGACCTGTATGAACTGGCGCTGGGTGGAACGGCTGTCGGTACCGGGCTGAACACGCATAGAGATTTTGCCGTCAAGTCCGCTGCCGCCATTGCAGATATTACCGGGTTGCCCTTCGTGACCGCCCCGAACAAGTTTGAAGCGCTGGCCGCTCATGACGCCATCGTGATGGCCTCCGGCGCGTTGAAGACCTGTGCGGCCAGTATGATGAAGATCGCCAACGATATCCGTATGCTGGGCAGCGGCCCACGTTGCGGTATCGGCGAACTGAACCTGCCCGCCAACGAGCCCGGCAGCTCCATCATGCCCGGCAAAGTCAATCCGACCCAGTCCGAAGCGATGACCATGGTCGCCGCGCAAGTCATGGGCAATGACGTTGCGATTAACATCGGCGGCGCAACCGGTCACTTTGAGCTGAACGTCTTCAAACCGGTCATGATCTTCAACCTGCTGCAGTCCATCCGCCTGATCGGTGACGCGGCTGTGAGCTTCACCGACAATTGCGTGGTGGGGATCGAACCGAATACAGCGCGTATCGAACAGCTCATGCGTGAAAGCCTGATGCTGGTCACAGCCCTGAACCCACACATCGGCTACGACAACGCCGCCAAGGTCGCCAAAAAAGCCCACGCTGAAAACACGACTCTTAAAGAAGCCGCTATCGCCCTGGGCCTGCTGACCGCCGAAGAGTTCGACGATAAAGTCCGCCCGGAAAATATGGTGGGACCGAAGTAGCATTTTACTTTTTATATTGGGGTTGTTGTTTTTACAACACCCCAATATCTTTTTCTACTTTAGGAATTCTATGGACCTTCAAATCCTTTCTTTACTACTCGGTTATCCTTTGAGTTTTTTAGCTAGTCTTCATGCTGGTTTTTTAGCAAATAAGCTTTCTTCTCATGACCTCACTGTTTTCGAAGATCATTTCTTTAATTCTTTCATTTCAGCTCTAAAACACAATTTTGCTAGTGTTGATGATTTTGGCAAGAATGATATCAATTTAGTAATTGAAGAAGTTTCTAAAGACAAGCACAAACTTTTTAATATTATTAAATCTATTACAGATGTTAATTATTTAGATATTAAGGATTTTAATCGTGATGAATTTAAACAATCTTTTACTGATAGATTTATGACAGAATACAATGTTAACAATATTAGATTGGCCTCTTCTATAATAAGTGATTGCCTTAATCAATATGAATTATTATTTTACAATACATTAACTAAAGAAGAAGGATTAATTTATATAATAAAATATTTACAAAATTTTAGAGCTTCTATACCTAGCAAAACTGACCTTGATAATTTTAAATCTTCCCTTATTAATTCACTTTCCGATATTATGTTCGATAAGGATGATTTCAGAAATATTATTTATGAAGAATTACTAAACCCTGAAAGCGATCGTTTTTCTTATTCTATTACATCATTTATGGACACAATAAGAAAAAATGTTGATTACTTGACCAATGAACAATACAACATGATGCATTGTTTTAGATATACTAAAAAAGCACTTATTTCTGGATGTGCTGGGTCAGGTAAAACTCTTGTTGCAACTGAAAAGGCATTAAGACTTGACAATGCTGGTATTAAAACATTATTGTTATGTCATAACCCTTTGCTTTCTTGCTATATACGTAACATGACTAGTCTTACTGATATTGATGTTTTTGATATCACAAATTATATTTACAGATTGATTAATAAGGAATTTATCTACAATTCTTTTTGGAATAATAAAATTGAACCTACCGATGAAGACATTTATACAGCGATCAATAAAATATATAAAAATAATCATTTGAAATATGATGCTATTATAGTCGATGAAGGACAGGATTTTAGATACAGTTGGTGGTGTATTATTGAGGCACTTATTGATAACAACAATGATGCTATGTTATATATATTTTATGATGACATACAGTCTTTATTGCCTTTAAGAAAAATTATGCTTATCAATAACGATCCTATGATCATTTCAAAAAATTGCCGTAACGCAGGTAAGATATTTGATATTGTTCGTAGATTTAACAAAAATGCGCCATCTACTAATAAAATGCTTGAAGATGAAGGTATTGTTAAAATTAGTTCTTTCAATAAGCTTGATAACATTAACAATATAATAGAGGAATCGATTGAAGAAATAAAAAAATACATACGCTATGATAATATAAAGATATTAACGAACGAACCAAGCATTGAAAATAGCATATTGCTTAAATTGGATAATGTTTATATACCAAAGGATACTTGGCAGAAGTTTATCACTGATGACATAAACGACATGAAAAAAATTGTAATTGATAAAATAGATAAGGAAATAAATGACATTTATAACAATACAATCAAATACAATAGATATGATACAAGCAATAAAAAGCTTAGTTTAAAGCAAATAGGTATGAACACAATTTTGAAAAATAAAATAAAGCATGATATTTATGACAAATATGGCATATCTAAAAGAGAACATATTAATAAATATTTAAAAATTCCTTTATTGTCTCAAGGAACAACACCTTCAGAGTCGGATATACAAGAAATAAACAACATATCAAAAATATTAATAAAAATATATGGTAAAACTAGAAATAATAGTACTTATAAAATGATATTAAAGGAAAATAAAGTTGAGATATTTAGCGAAACAACTGTTAAGAGGCAATATAAAAGCGAAGAAAAACCAATTATTATTCAAAGAGAAACAACGCTACAAGAAAGAATAGAATATTATTCAGGATATAAATGGTCAATAGATATTAAAAATATAACACAGAATAACAATGTATTACCAATCTTTCATGAAAACAAAAAAAAGCATAATATGATACCAATATATACAATAGAGATGTATAAAGGGATGGAATCAGATGGAATAATACTATTTATTATTACCATGAGTGATGAGATAGAAAAACAAATATACGTTGGTGCTTCACGGGCTGTGGGATATTTACATATTATAGCAGAAGACAAGGTAATGAAGAGGTTAAAACGCAAAGATATTAGCCCAATGTAACTAATATTTATATTATAATGATAGAAGGGCGGGTGGCCCGATGCGAACGCGATACAGTTTCCACTCTCTGTGAAGCTTAATACTCCCTCTTAAGTAGCCATTCGCACCTACACTCTTGAGAGCATCGGGAAAAGGCTTCACTCTCTTACATAAGCACAACTCTCGACTCAGTCCCGATCCACTCTTGATGGCAATACACGTTGAAACTGCATCACTGTTTTGACCTGCGATGCCGGTCAGGGGGTGACAAGCAGTATCACTCACATTAGATGAAACTGTCCACTGGTTCTACCCCACACTTTCCGAACTGATATAGCCCTGCTGTTCGAGATAGAGCATGATTTTCTGGGTGGCTTCCACCTGGGACAGGTCGGTGGTATCGATGACCAGCTCGGCGTCGGCCGGTTCTTCGTAGGGATCGGAGATGCCAGTGAAGGCTTTGATGATCCCGGCGCGAGCTTTGGCGTAGAGGCCTTTCCGGTCACGTTTCTCGCATTCTTCCAACGGTGTGGCGACATGCACCAGGATAAACCCGCCGACCGCTTCGATGGTGTCACGGACCGATTTCCGGATCTCATCGTACGGCGCAATCGGCGCACACAAAGCCACGCCACCGTTCTTGGTGATTTCGCTGGCGACAAAGCCGATCCGTTTGATGTTCAGGTCACGATGCTCACGTGAAAATCCCAGCTCGCTGGACAGGTTGCTGCGGACAATATCGCCGTCAAGGAGCGTAACCGGACGGTTGCCCAGTTGCATCAGCTTGACCATCAGGGCGTTGGCGAGGGTAGATTTCCCTGAGCCGGACAGCCCGGTGAAGAACACGGTAATTCCCTGGCGGGAGCGTGGACGGTGTACCAGCCGCAGTTCGTCCAGCACTTCCGGGTAAGAGAACCATTCGGGGATGAAACGGTCATCACGCAGGCGCTGGATCAGTTGGGTCTCGGTCAGGGTGCGCCGGGCTTCGTCAGGTGAAACGAGATGTTCTTCCTTGAAGGTGGCTTCATCTTCCACGTATACCATGGGCCGCATGGACAGGATTTCGATAGCTAGTTCGTCTTTGAACTGTTTGACCGTCGGCATCATGGCATCCACATCGCAATCCGCCTGCTCCGGGCCGAGGACCATGTGGCTGCACCCGTAGTTCTGGTGGACCAATGCGCTCAACAGGGTCTCACGAGCGCCGCCATGACGCACATGGTAGGGCATCAGCGACAGCATGGCGAGCCCACGCGGGAAACGTGGCATCAACGCCTGCAAACTGCGTATGCGAGAGAAATGCTCCTGCTCGGCCCCTTCACGACGGTTGGCAATGGCATGTACCAGCACATTGGCCGAGGTCTGCTCGGAAGCCTTGAAGCACATGCGCACTTCGGCACGGTGCATGGGACGGCGCGCCTGGTAAGCGACCACACGACGCCAACCCATACGTCTGAACAGGTTGCGCAGTTCCGACGGGGAATGACGCAGAGGCAGGAAATCATAATGAATCGGTTCCTGCATGACATCGAGGACGCCACCGAGATACCAGGGGTTGGTCTCGCTGAAGAACTGACGTACAGCTTCATTGTTCTGGTCGCATGTGCCGAAAATGGCTTTTGCTTCATGGTCCAGATCGGGCTGCCAGGTTTCCGCAACGGTCACCACGGCCAACATTGCGCCTTCAGTATCACGTAGGGCAAGTTTGTCGCCCTTCTTCAGTGATGTCGCCAGATCTTCGGTTATATCCAGCATGATCGGCATCGGCCAGAAAGTACCATCGGCAAGATGAAGTGTATCGAGGACGGATTCATAATCCTTGCGTGACAGGAAGCCTTCAAGTGGAGAATAGCCGCCGTTACTGAGGAGTTCCAGATCACGGATCTGGCGTGAAGTCAATGTCCAATTGGGCCAGTCCAGGGATTCACGTTTCGTCGTCTCGATGTCCCGGTTGTTCCGGAACAGGTTGACCAGTTTTCCGCCGGCCGGTTGGATCAATTGTTTGCTCATCGTCGCCTCAATCGGTTTTTTCTTCGAGGATCAGGGTGCCAAGGTCATGCTTGGGGACGTGGTGCAATCCTTCAACATCACGCCAGTAATCGACATTGCCCTTTTCGGGCATTGGTTCCAGTTGCACATATTCCGCAGGAGCGCCCAATGCGAGTACAAGTTGGATGCGGTAATGTTCCGGGAGGTTCCAGGTTGCTCGCAGATGTTCACGTTTCACTGATCCCAGCATGCAGCAACCCAGGCCAAGAACTCGCGCTCCCAGCATGATCACCTGCGCCGCAATGCCGACATCTTCCAGGACAGTGGCGCCATAGGCCTGCTTGTCTTCGAGCATGACGATATATGCTGTGGGACGTTCGCCTTCAGCCGGCCCCGGCCAGTCCTTGATCGCACCCGCCCAGGCAACCTGTTCGAACACTTCGGTTCGAGCTTTGGGGCCGGTGACGGTGATGAAACGGATCGGCTGGGCGTTTTTGCCGGATGGCGAAACTCGCGCGAGGTCAATAAGCTCATGCAGGGTTTCAAGTGAAATGGGCTGATCTTCCCTGAAACGGCGTATGGTGCGTGTCTGGGTGACCAGTGCAGTAAATTCCTGGAACGTCATCTTCTCCCCGTGGTTGACTAACATTTGCATGGAAAGTAAGGTTTTATCAGGTGCGCGGCAATTAGAAAGGATAATCCCGTTGCCCTGCCGGATATCAATCACTTAATTCCCAAGTTCCGTCAGGTCTTGATGTGATGTTTAATTTCAGGTTGGGTCTCAAAGAATGGACTTGACAAAGGAAGTATCCCTGCCGTTTCGAACTGATCTGGTATCACATTGTGATCTGACGGGGGGGAGGTGTAGAGGCAAGTGGCAGGTCACAGCGCGATAAAACTGACTTTCGCGCCAAGACCTGCCACAACATGATAAAGACCTGTTACAACGTGATATTGCTGTTCTCGATTTTATTCCGACATAATAAAGATTGCCGGGAAAAGGGGACAGCCACCTTTCCCGGTCCATGCTCACAGCGGGAAGGCTTTGCCCCAGGGAAAGGAAACTGTCCCCTTTTTTCCATATCCTTATCCTTTATTCCAACCATATGGTTGACCTTTCACTGATCTGGCACATGACCACATGACGGAATAATAATGGGAATCGCTATAAGACCTGATGAGGTTTGTCACTTCAGAGCATTGCCTGTTTGTATAGTCCTGTTCCTTTACTGATCAGAGAGTTGTATACTTGTAATGAACCGATCTGGAGAAGTGAGCATGAAGCATGTGAAAAGTGTTGTTCTGTTGGGTGTTTTTCTTACAGCCGTTCCTACGTTGGCGCAGGTTCAGTGTCCTTACCTGCTTAACCCGGACCTGGCGATTTCCTATGTGGACAGTTGTGCGCAGTTCTGGGAAAGTGCCTGGGATGATGACCAGGGCGGATTTTACTCAAATATTGACCGTTACGGCAATGTGATCACGAACTGGGGCACGAACAAGCATATAATTTCCCAGACACGCAACGCCTATGGATTGGTACGCGCCTTCATGCTCACCGGTGAAGTGGCATACCTGCAACAGGCGGAGGATGCGCTGGACTGGATGGCTGATCATGCCTGGGACGATACGTATGGCGGTTGGTACGGCAACCTCAACGAGGACGGCAGCCCGGAAAACATCAACGAAAACAAGTCCGCCTTCAACCAGCACTATGGTTTGCTGGGGCCGGTTGCCTATTACGAAGCAACACGCAGCTCTGACGCCTGGGACGTCATCCAGCAGGGATGGGATAACCTTGAGGCTGTTTACTGGGATGACCGTGAAGGGCTTGAGGGCTACTACGACGCTTCAAGCCGGACGGGCAGCGGCGCCTGGGATAAGAGCTTCAATGCTACCGTAGATGCTATAACCACCCACGTGATGTACCTCTACCTGCTGACCGGGGATTCGCTGTACCTGCATCGTATGAACGCAATGGCGGACCAGATCGAAACACACCTGGTCGGCAGCATGGACGAACAGGCGATCGGTTTTGCCGAGGAATACGATTCGGACTGGAATATCGATACAGGCGAGACCATGACCATCATGGGGCATGTGCTGAAAGCGGCGTGGTGCCTGGGACGGGTTTACCGGATAACAGGCAATGAGTCCCTGCTCACACCGGCAGAAACCCTTTATCGTGAGGTTTGGGATAACGGCTATGATCATGATTTCGGTGGACCATATAAAGATTATAACCGTCTGACCGGGGAGATGCTGATGTGGGGCAACCCGGACACCGCGAAAGCCTGGTGGCAGATGGAACAGGCCATTACTGCCGGACTCATGCTGCATGAACCACTGGCAGACAATGACCTGCTGACCATGGCCGATGAAAGCGCCCGGTTTTTCATGCAATATTTCGTGGACCACGAATACGGGGATGTCTATGAAAACCGTACCCGTCGCGGAGAAGAAACATGGGGATTGAATAAGGGCGGTTCGGGGAAGGCGGGATACCATTCCATTGAAACCGGCTACTATATCTACCTGTATGGCAACCTGTTTCTGCAACACAGGCCGGTAACACTGTATTATGAATTTGAAACGGCTGACACGGCACGGACCTTGAAAATGACTCCGCTGGCGATACAGGACAATTACCTGCGAATCGGTGCAGTTACCCATGACGGTGAAGAATACACGGCGTTTACTGCGGACAATCGTGAGCTGACGCTTGAGGCTGGAACGGGTGGCCTGTTTACAATAACCTATGAGCCCACAGAGGTGGTTGTGGCATCTTCAGGAAATGCGCAAATCCCAAATATGCCGACACTTCACCCCGCCTGGCCGAACCCGTTTAACGCGAGCACGACAATCCGCTTCAGCCTGCCCCGTTCCGTACAGGTTGAGGTAAAAGTATATGACCGTCTTGGACGCGAGGCCGCAATCCTGTGTGACAGGCCGTTTGCAGCGGGCGAGCATCTGGTGGCGTTTCATGGAGAAGAATTATCATCAGGGATTTATTTTGTACGTATGAATACACCGTATCATACATCCGTACAACGGTTGGTTCTGGTAAAGTAAAGAGTAGCATAAATTTAGAACGCTATTTTATCTAAACCCTAAATAGTCAATAAGTACGAAATAGCCAAAGACATTAATTCTTGTGGGGAGAACTCAAAAAGAAGGTTTGTGCGTATGTCTTCTTCATTGGGAGGCTTGATGGAAAGGCTGTATGGTTAAGCGTGTACAATTTTTCAATCTTTTCTTTCATCATAGTGGTTCCGCTGGATTTACTTATTCGAAAGAAATAATCAGCCTGCTTCAGCAGGCTCTTCTTAGCACCCGGCTTCAGCCGGGGTGTTCATGAGAATAAAAAGAAATGGGAGTGCCCTTCAGGGTGCTTTCAGGAATCGGGACATGTACCAGGCAAGCACGCTAAAGCGCGCTCATAATGATTGCTGGCATTTTTTCACCCCGGCTGAAGCCGGGTGCTAAGAAGAGCAGGCTAAAGCCCGCTAAGAGTATTGGATAGCGGTTCAAGTGCAACGGTCTACAAGACTGATACCGGTCCACAAGGAGGATATCGGTCCACAAGGAGGATATCGGTCCACAAGGAGGATATCGGTCCATGATCGCCATGGAAACTCACTATAGAAATGAACCGGGAAAGGTACCTGTGCCCTTTATTTTGAGAACAGGCAGGAATTACACGGAAAAGGAGACAGTTTTCTTTTCCATGAAAGCTTCCGGAATATTCTGAATATGCGTGAGGAAAAGAATCCCGTCCCCTCTTCCAGGAAATCTCCGTTATGACGGAATAAAACCGATAACAACTATACAAAATGAGTCAAAGCCAAATTCTTATTATGCCCCTATACCCCCATTTTACGTGCCCATGCGTCCCAACCTGATATTGGTTTTATACTTCAACGTATACAATATTGGCAGTATTCTGGCATATTTTTTCATCCCTGAATTGATTTCTCTTGATCCATTCCGTTTTCTACAGCTATTTTATAACAGGCTCTGAAAGAAATTGTCTGTATGCCAGTTGTACTCCAACTTAAACTTCCAGGGGGCTGCATATGCGGTTGACACGAGCACTGACCACACTTTGCAGTATGATCCTTCTTTCCTGCATCTTTTTTGCCGCTTGTGACAAGGACGAAGAGGACACTTCCGACAACATTCTTGATCCAACCCGAACAGGTTCACTGGCTGGAACCGTTTGTAATCATTTTACCGGCGCTTTGGTTCCCGAAGCCATTGTTTCTGTTGATTCCGTGTACATGGATACCACGGATACCATGGGTGAGTATAGTATCGAAGGTATACCCTCTGGTACGTATGTCGTGACTGTTTCCTCGTATGACTTTGCTGTGGACGTGGATACTCTGAGCATCTATCCCGGCGAGAATACTCACAATGTGGTTCTGGAAAGAGATTATTCCAAGGGTGATGTCACCGGTGTCGTGCGGCACATGTACACACAGGAAGGGATTCAGGGCGCGACGATACACTGTGATGACGGGCGCGATGTGGTGACGGACATGTATGGAGCATTTACTTTAGAAGATGTAAGCGTGGATACCCATTCCTTCACAGCCTCCTGTGATGGATTCATTTCATGGACAAGCACAATCCTGGTGGAATATGGAGACAACCAGCTTTATTTCGGTCTTGAACCCGGTGTGGAAACGATTGACAAGCAGGTTGTCTATAACCTGAACGAGTGGGGCAGGTTGCGTTTCTTCGATAGTGAGTACAATTGTATCATTGACTGGCTCACGATAAATATCGGCATCAATGATACGCTGGTCTTCGACAAAAATGATGGTAATGAGGGCGACCTCATGTATGAAAAGCCGGGTATCTATTCTGATGAAGAATGGCGGGTGAGGCGTTGGGCTGGGTATCCAATCATGACTATTACCAGCCAGATACGTGGATGTGCATGGGAAGAAGGGGATTTTTATATCTACTCGTGCGAGTGTGAAAATATTACCGGCAACGATTTGGACGCTTACATATCCCTTGAAATAGCGCCTCAACTCCTGGGCCAGTATGGTGATGAGACGGTTGGGTGGGATGATGAACGAAATATGATGTACTTCTTCAAGGATGGGCAGTACATAGGTTTGTCCGCCCTGGGGATTGAACCTGAAAGCCATATCGCCGATACCTATACCAACCTGATGAATGCAAGTGAGGAAGAAGCGGAAGCCTATCGCTGGCAGAAAATGACCAGGAGTAACAGCACGGATCTGAGCTCGCCCTGGCAGGTTGATTACCTTGGAAGCCTGGAATTCTACAACCTGGGTGAACAGCATATCACAGATGGCAACACATTTGCTTTTGATTTTGCAGTTGCATTCGGGACCACGGAAAATGAATTAAAACAAGCCATGGATGAGGCGTTTGCTCAATACCAATCGTCTTTCTAACTGCAACTTTCTATTGGCGATGTGCTTGCCTTATTCCTACCTTGGAAACTTGACGTGAAGTCAGGGAGAAGGCATGAACATACTCCTCCTTAACGGTACCCTGTATCGCAAAGGATTCGAACAACTCGGTCATAAGGTTCTGGCGTATACTGCGCAGCAGACTGCCGCAGAACATATCGGTTTCTCCATTCCGGCAATCCTGTCCCATACCGGATTTGAACCTGACCTGGTTGTACTCGAGTTGTTCGGCTGCCGTCCTTTTCCCGGTGGTGTCACCAATTGCCCTTACCCGCTTGCCGCTTATACGTTCGATTCCTCGTTCAACCATTTCTGGCTGCGTCATTACCTGAAATTGATGGACCGTGTTTTTGTAGACTTCAAGGATTCGCTGCCCCGTCTTGCTGAAGAGGGGATTGATGCGCACTGGTTACCGTACGCCATTGATCCGCAGGATTACCCGTTGCCAAGCGGTGAGAAAGAATATGATATCGGCTTTGTGGGGGTGGTGGAAGGACGTCCGCGACGTGAAGCGCTGCTTCGTACGCTTCAGGAGCATTTTACGGTCAAGGTTGCCGGAGGGACAGATAAGGCCACACGTCTCACTCATCGTCAGGCTGCGGATATTTACGCGCGTTCTCGGCTGGTGGTCAATGAATATCTCTTCACCGGGGTGAATTTCCGTGTGTTTGAGGCGATGGCCGCGGGCACATTATTGCTGACCGAAGTCACGGACAACGGGTTGACCGACCTGTTCAAACCGGGCGTTCACCTGGATACCTATACCCATCCGACCCTGCTGGCCAAGATTCGCTATTACCTGCAACAACCGGAACTTGCGGGGCTGTTTGCCGAACGTGGCAGACGTGAAGTGCTGGCCAAACACACCCACAAACACCGTGCGGAAGAGATCCTGGATAAATGCGCGGATAGTATCGGCAACAGGCTGAAACGGGATGTAGGAAAACGCAGACGTTTTGAATCGCAGGCATATTTCTATTTCAGCCAACGCTGGCCGGATTCTGCCCGGAACCTGAGTGACCGAATCTTCAAGAATATAGATTTTTTAACCAATGGAGGGGCGGCATCCGGATCCGAAGAGGTCGATCTGAAACAGGATGAGTATTACTGGATCAGTACACTTTCACAGGCGCTCTGGTCTGATCGTGCGACTGAATTGGAAAGCACGTTTCAAACCATCCTTGATCAGAATCCGGGCAACTGGCGTTTCGCGATTCATTTTGCTCGCTACCTGCAATTAGTCGTAAAGCAAAAAGAGGAGGTGTCGGATTCAGTAGTCAAACGTGTCCGTGATTTGTACCAGGCTGGGATTGACTGGTGCGAGGAGGCAGCCCCGGAGTATCGTGAACGGTGTCTTGCTGCGTTGAAACATTTCGGCCCGGACTCAGCGCACTTTTTCCTCGAGTTGGGACGTTTGTATCGTTCAGCCGGGCATGATTACGAACCCAACTATCATACCTCCAAACCACGCTCGTTTCCTTTTACCGCCGTCGAATGGTTCCAGGTTGCCTATGCCGCCGGGGCGGAACAGGACGCCGCTATTGAACTTGGACTCAGCAATACAGCTCATGGAAACGCGGTCCATGCGATTGAGGCGTTACTGGTCGCCATCGAGAAAGGCCCCATCGCGCCGGAACTCGTGTTTCTGGCAGGCGAGCAGAGCCTGATGGTTTTCCGCAGGGCTGAAGGCTTGGCCATGATCGAGAAAGCGATTCAGGCGAAACCGGATCTGAAGAGCTGGGTTGACAAGGTGGACCTGGCGCCGGAAGAGAAAAGCAGGTTGAAAAGGTGTGAGTAAGAGACAGGTCTAGAATATCGTCCAGGCGAGTAGATCACGACAACGCTAGACGGCAACGTTCCCGGGGTGACGTGACAGAAAGTTTCGTCCTGTGATCACAGTATTGATGCCCCACACAAAACAGCAAAACGCCATAAGGTTGGCAATCTCTCTACCTCATCAGTACAATCCGCTTGGAATCGAAAAAATCACCTGCTTTCATCGTAACAAAATACACGCCGGAAGCGAGGGGCAAGCCCGCATCGGACACGCCATGCCATATCAGGGTATGATGTCCGGCTTCGCTACTGGCGTCAAGCAAACCAGCCACTCTTTGCCCTAACACGTTATAAACGACTATGGTCACATGTTCAGGTTGAGGAAGGGAATAAGGAATTGTGACAGTTGGATTGAACGGATTCGGATACGATGTTCCCAAACTGAACTCCGTGGGGCATACCGTCGCGTCTTCCTTGCTTTCATTGACCGGCGGATCAGCATTGGCAGCATATGGCCCACCCCATAATCCTACATCATTACGTGAACCATCATGATCGTTATAAATAAAAGAAGGATGACCAGAGTCAATTAGAGGAGACTCTTCAAGCAATGCAAAATTTACAGTATCCGAAAGTAATGGGTCACAAAATAGATTAGTATCATTAATCGTTGTGTTAATAGAAATTGTATCATTACAAAATAGGGAGTTATATGCAATAGTAGGTAAATCAATCTCATCATAAAGTGCAACAAAAGGCATATTATTTTCCATGAAAATATTATTATAAATGACAGGGGCATTAGTAAAATCAATATAATTAAATAGCCTTAAAGCGGAACGGCAGGAAAAAAAGATATTATTAATAATCGACAATGAATCTGGAAACACCAAAATAGCACCACCATATCCTTGATCACCACAATGTAGAAATTTATTGTTAGCAACAACACCTGATACGTTGACTAATTCAAGACCATATTCTAGAAAGAAAAAAGTGTTATTTAGTATCTGACACTCACTATGTGTATCTATACAGCAATAGCCCCCATCTGTAAAAGTGTTATTATTTGCATCTAATGATGAATAATTATATATATATAAGTGCGAAAAGACGTAATCATCATTAGGTGAGGAAAAATAAGAATATGACAAGGATAATAATGAACAATTAGACCTAATAAAACAGAATGTGTTGTCATGATCAATAAATCTACAAGAGTCAACTCTAAGTAATGCTGAATCATTTGCAAATATGGACTGATCCAGATTGTCGGTAAAGAAAGAATTCCTGATGACTAATTGTGATTCACTTGCAACGACCAGTCCTCGTTCTGCCTGGTCAAGTCGGACATATCGCATACGTGAAATATCGTCCAATTCCCGTAAAATGAGACCACCCCACAGAACATCATGGGTGTCATCTCGATCGCCTGTGAAAATGATACTGTCTGTGGAAGCGCCTAAAGCGGTCAAGTTCCCGTACACCGTCATGGTTAAATAGTGGTCAGGATTCAATTCAGAAAGGAATTCGATCGTCACTCCAGGTTCAATAGTCAAAGTTTCACCATCAGGGACAATCACATCATCTGTCACCAGGTAAGGGGAATACGCGGCTTCAAGGGTGCCGAAAATTTCACCCTGCAAGATTGCGCGGGGATCAATGGAAACCGTGACAACAGCCGTATCACACAATCCGCCGCCGTCAATCGCGTAAACTTCAAAGCTGCAATCGTCCTGGTGGTAAGGGATGGTTCCCTCGAAAGAAATCGTGTCGCCCAGCCAGTCCAGTTCGCTGCTTTCCATGGCCAGCCATTGCGGCAACAAACCCGGCGTCAGTAGGATTGGGCCGTCATCATCCGTTGCGCTGACACTGCACTGAAAACGAGCGCCGTTCTGAAAATAGCCCAGTTTGGGCACGGTTAAGCAGGGAGGATTGTTGATAGATTGATCGTAGAAACACGCACCGATGTCGGCCGGGGTGCCGTCAGAGTCGTTGTCGCTATCGGGATCACCGGCGTCGATGCAGGGGCTGTTGGCTTGTAGGCGATAGTCATACGGATCACCGGCGCGCATGCGCGGATCTTCTGTGATGTTGCCCTCGCCCAATTCGCAGCCGTCGGTCGCTACAGACATGCCATAAAAACAGTTGTATTCTATTGCTTCCGGAGTGGCTCCTTCCACAAGGCGAATGGCAGGGCTGGGATCGTCAGCATCAAAAAAGATATTCTGACTGATTGAAATGTCCTCCCAGTGTGAACCAACAATGCCATTGTCATTGTAATGGAATGTGTTGTTTCTTACTTCCGCTTCCGTATGATTATTCAAAATAGCGTTATTCAATATGTTTCCATTAATGGCAAAAGTCCCCCCAGAAGTTCTTATAAAAGCGCCACCATAGATGAACCTGTTATCTTGAATTGAAGCAGAACTCACATTGTAGAAATACAAACCCCGCAACTTATTTCTGAGGAATTCATGTGTTCCTCCAAACATGAAGCTAATGGTATTCAAAACAGAACTGTCGAATAGCCTTAAATTTGTGGAAAGTGGAGATATCATGTTTATTTCTGATGTTTCAACAGTCGCGCTACAATATAAAAACGATATATCATTAATATTGCTTTGTGATATATAGACAACATTTGAATATTGAAGATTCATACTGGTTAATGAATTGTAGTTACCATTAATCCTGATCGAACTCGATGAGCGGATAGAAATGGAGTTCCCGTGCTGTCCGTCAGGATCCCAAAAACCTGTCCATTGCAGCGAATCTTGCCCATCCTCATTATCATAGGCATATATCCCGGAAATGAAGAAACGACTGTTTGACAGGCTGATTCTTCCATTATAGCTTTGGATACCAGTATAAGCGGAATCTACAACGCAATAGGATAAACAAAGTCGTGGGGAGGTAAACTGGTCGTCTTCCGGATTGAGGATGAATCCGCCAAATCCGGCACCTGGCGAGGAGAAGAGAATTGAGTCGCCTTCTTCACCAAGCGCCAACAAGGCGCCGTAGACATACACAGGTGTGCGATTGTCCTGATCCTGATCGGCAAATTCGACAGTCACACCAGGTTCAATCCGGAGGGTGTCGTATTCCATAATCCGAATATCGTCTTCCACGATATACGGGCTGCCGTCCGTATCCCAGACGCCGCTGACTTCACCGGAAACATATGTCTCGGCCCAAAGGGGGAAAACCAGGCAGAACAAAAGAAGGACAACCGGAAGGAGCGGGCGATAGATTCCCGCTTGCATGGAGACAACATACCGCTTCTCCTCGCGCCGATTCTGTGCGACCTGCTTGTCGCACACTTCAGGCGAGCGCGCACACCAAAGTTCATCCTGTACGCATGATCCAGGCATGTTGAATACTCGCTGCTTCATATATAGTGGCCGGGGATGCGACGCACATTCCTATAATATCTATCATCAGTTGTTATTTCAAGAGCCTGGATGTACAAATCAGGCTTTCCTCCAATGTGCGTACCCTTCGGGGACGATTGGTGTGGTAGTCCTTGTATTCCCGGGGTTTGCACACCCGCGCTATTCAAGTTTCACCTCTTCGAGGTGATTTGGAAGCCCTTCCTTTTAATCACATATTAGTCAACCAGTAGTCTACACATTCGAAACAGCGAAGAACCAAAAGAGGGGCAGACCTGACAGGTTTCCCCCCTAATATCAACACTTCCTTTTCCAAATAATCGTTTCTTCCAATCACTCTTTGGCAAATGGATCTTTCACCACAGCGCCTTCCAGTTCCAGCAGGGTGTGTTTCAGCGAAGCGCCACCGGTAAAGCGTCCCACACATCCGGAAGCGGGAATGACACGGTGACAGGGCACCACCAGCGGGATGGGATTACGCGCCATGGCGCTTCCCACCGCACGCGCTGCGCCGGGGAATCCAGCTTTTCGAGCCAGGTCACCATAGGTAATCGTCTGCCCGGCTTTCACTTCACGCCGCAGGGTCTCGTATACTTTCCGAACGAACGGCGTCCGAGCGCATTCATCGCAAAAATCCCAATCGGGGAGCGCTTCTGCATCGTGACGGGCAAAGTACTTGTTCATATCGTCAGCGGCTTTTTTCGCCTCATCCGTATCGAGCCGGGCTTCCGGGGCAACGGCATGCAGGTACGTTTCCGCGTTGTCAACATTCATCTTGATCTGACGTACGCGTCCTGATTCCGTAACCAGTACCACCCGTCCTACCGGGGTGTCGTTGAGAATTGCTGCATGCACGTTGTCCGCTATCGCCGCCATGGCCGTTTCCTTACATTAGAGTTGTAACTGTGACCACGAAAAGGGGGTCGGCTTGATTCTAACGATTTCCCACGACGAGATCAATGATCTGATCACACGGAGTCCGAAAACACGGGATATCCTTGAGCTGGTCGAGCTGAATCATGATGCCGCTGTTTTCAAGATACGGTTTGGTGTCCCGGTGAAGGTGACATTGTCCCGTTTCCGGATCGAAGATAACTGGGTGAAGACGGAAATGCGTCCCAAATTCCTCGGCTTTATCACCGATCATCTCGCCAATGTAGATCCCAATGTGTTGAAGATAAGCTCCGGTGTGTTTGAGATGCGTTTGCCGGCCAGTATCACAGAACGTATTGATATTCAGGCGGTGATTGTACAGCCGGGGGAGGTGATGATTGAGGGGGTGTTGAAGTAGGAGAGATATTTATTTGATCCCAAGTAGTCGCCCCGGCAGGAGTAACCTGAATATTTATATCTGTTTAAGTTTGTGGTGGTTTAGGCAACCCGCTACCGGGGTTGTTCATGAGGAGTGATCGCTTTTCCCACCGTGAGCGCCAGACAGACGGCGCTGGACGGTGGGCTAATACAGGGAACCACTGCCGTGGTTCTACAGACTGCTGACAAAGTCGAGCCTGACCTACAGAGGTAGAATATGGCGATCTTAAGTTGTTTAATAACAACGTCCGCATATGGCGGAAAACCTGTAAAATGGTATCAAGAGAGGTTTGTCAATACTCTGGAGAACCACTGCCGTGGTTCTTCTGAATTACAAGCACAACTATCAAGAACTATCAGGTGAACATTGATCAGAGATATGTGATAAAGACAGAAAAAACCTCCGTCCATTCTGTATGGCTTCTGGTCGTGGTTCACGGTCACAAACCATCTGAATTCCCAAACTTTTCTTCAGGAGCTGACTTCCCAGTGGCATTGTCGTATCTTCTTTGCATGAACTGAGCCGGGTTCGCTAACCACCAGCCCAACGACTGGAGGCCGGTCATGCTGCGTAATTACCTCATGTCTGCTGTTCGCAACCTTTCCCGTCACCGTTGGTATGTCCTGATCAACGTCACCGGACTTTCCCTTGGTATTACCTTTGCCCTGATCATTTTCATGCACCTTGGGATTGAGCTTGGTTTTGACAGCCAGGCGCCGGATCGTGACCGCATCTTCCGTGTTATCCGTGTGGATGAAGATGGCGATGGCAGCGCAGAACAATCCCCCATGCTGGGTGATCAACTCCTTGCCTTTTTCAGTGAGATTGAATCGTATACCCGTGTCATCGCCAGTCGTGCGACTGTGTTCTATACCAATGACCACGGCAATCGTACTACCCACCGCATAGATGGCGGCTATTTCGCCGACAGCACATTTTTCGACATGTTCGGAATCAAAGCGTTGCATGGTGATACCGATCTGTCATTGCGTGATCCTTACACCATTGTGATCACCGAATCTGTGTCCAGACGCATGTTCGGCGATCATATCCCGGTCGGTGAGATGCTGGAAACCGCGATTGACCGTCCGCGCAAAATCACAGCCGTCATCCCCGATCCGCCCTTCGATTCGCACATCCAGTACGAGTTCCTGTACCCGATGAAACTGATGGAAAACTTCGTGATGGAATCGCGTCCCGATATGTGGCAGAGCCGTTCCTGGTCAGGGGCAATTACGTATTTCAAGCTGCATGAGCAGGCGTCCATCAGTACGGTGCGTGAAAGAATGCTGGATTTCATGTTGTCTTATTTTGCCGATGTTCTTGAGGAAGACGAGGAGATTACAACTGTCTACACCTGTCAGCCTTTACCCTCGATTCACCTATTGCCCGGACTGAGTGATGATAACGGGCCACGCACGAACGCTGTATACCTGAAAATCTTCGCCGTAGTGGCGGTGATTATCCTGCTGATTGCTGCGATCAATTTTGTCAATATTACGCTGGCGTTGGGATTGAGGCGTACTCGGGAGGTCGGCATTCGAAAAGTTATGGGCGCCGGATCTTCGCAGGTAGGCCAGCAGTTTGCCGTTGAGACCGGGGTGCTGATCCTGCTGGCCGGAGTAGTCAGTCTCGTGCTGTTATCGCTGGCGTTCCCGTACTACACAAACCTGACCGGGTATCCGCTTACTCCGAGCTACCTGTGGAGTGTAAAACACCTGCCGCTGCTGCTTGGTGTCTTGTTGGGCGTGTTCCTGGTGGGCGGAATTTACCCGGCGATCCACGCTTCCACCTTTGTCCCGGCCCAAACTATCCGAGCCAGTCGTGATCCCAGGGCAATCGTAGGTTTTTTACGGAAAGGTTTACTGACCTTCCAGTTTATCATATCATCCGCCATTCTTTTCTGCACAGCCGTCATTTATATGCAGGCCGATTTCCTGTTGAATCGAGACCCCGGTTTTGATACGGAGCATGTGGTTGCTTTCATGACGCATGGCGTTCTGCGTGACACTGTTTTCGACAACCTTGACGAGGTAAAAGCGGAACTGTTGCGGAATCCGAATATTGTGTCCGTGTCCTGTGCTTCCTCGTTGCCCGGGAATCACTACAGCGGAGAATCGCTGAGTACGGAGGACACGCCGCCCGATGTCTGGCCGGGAGTGCAGGTGCTGCGTGGGGATACGGATATCATCGAGACACTTGGCCTTGAGCTCGCTGAAGGAAGCAGTTTTGCCGGGCTCGGGTATGGCACTCCGGCATTCATTCCCAACGAGACCGCGATACGGGTACTGGGCATTGAAGACCCGGTCGGGAAAGCGGCCTGGAATAATATCTGGGGACCGTATGAGGGGCAGATTGTAGGTGTGGTGCGAGATTTTAACCATGAAGTGCTGCACAAGACTATCTCACCACTGGTGATTGAAAACCGGCCCTGGGGAACCACCTATAACCTGGTTCGCATCCGTCCCGGTGGCACCAAAGAAGCGCTGGCCTGGGTGGATCACGTATTTGAACAATTTGCGCCGAATGGGGTTTATGACATGCAATTCCTGGAAGATCGTATGCAGCAGTTGTATGAGTCCGAACGGAACTTGAGCGCTATTTTCCGGACCTTCGGTTTGCTGGGGATCATTATTTCTGCGCTGGGTCTGCTGGGCATTACTGCGTTGATGGTTCACTCGAAACGAAAAGAAATCGGCATTCGTAAAGTGTTGGGGGCGAGCGAGGCTGGGATACACCGTTTGATCAGTGGACGTTTCCTGGTATGGGTGCTGGTTGCCAATGTGGTGGCGTTGCCCTTGAGTGCGCTGGCCATGAACCGCTGGCTGGCCAACTTCGCCTATCATATCACGATTCCGGTGGCGCTGTACCCCGGCACGCTGGTGGCGTCGGTGTTGATCGCGTGGATGGTGATGAGCGCGTTGACTATCTCCGCCGCACGCACGAATCCCGTTACAGTGCTGCGGACGGATGGATGATCGAAGTGAAAAAAGTGGAAAGTGAAAAAGGTGAAAAAAGTAGGGCTGGGTGGCCCGATGAGCACGTGATGTAACTTCCACGGCTAACGCAGCAGGGATACTTCCACTGAATCTTGTCCATATAGCTACACTGCTGTATCTTCACCTGCGGAAAACAGGAGAACTACCATGCCCATCGAATTCGGGCTGCCGCAGCAGTTACCGGAAGAGCAGGAGCGTGTAAGGATTTTCGTGTGTGACGGCCGCATTCTGTCCGCTACGGATACCATCTCACAACTTCTTCCCGGTCGGGACGTTCACGAAACCCTTGCGCCTTTCATCACACGCGAGCTGTTTGTCGGCGCGGAGAATGGGAAGAGGTGGACCGTCTGCCGTGTGTCGTCCGACTGCCCGGAACCGGGTGAGTGGCGGTTTACTCATATGCGTGGGCTGTTGGTGGGCATGACACGCGCTCAGTTTGACCTGCTGGGACGTGCGGTTCACCTGCTGCACTGGGACGAGACAACTCAATTCTGCGGTTGCTGCGGAACCAAGAACGAGTGGTCATCGGAATCCGAAGCCAAGCTATGCCCCGCCTGCGGGTACGAGAGCTTCCCACGAGTGGCTCCGGCGGTGATTGTGGCGGTGACGAAGGGGGATCAGATCCTGCTGGCGCGTGGCACACGATTTACCTTGCCGATCTACAGCGTGCTGGCCGGGTTTGTCGAACCGGGTGAAACGCTGGAGGATTGTGTAAAGCGTGAGATTTTTGAAGAGGTCGGGATCAGGGTAACCAATATCCGTTATTTCGACAGCCAGCCCTGGCCCTTCCCCAATTCCCTGATGATCGGCTTCTTTGCGGACTATGAGAGTGGTGAGATTACCATGCAGGATGGCGAGATTCTTGAAGCGGACTGGTACACGGCGGATGCCATGCCACCCGGACCGATGCGTCTTTCTATCGCACGACGGCTGATTGATGCGTTTGTGGAGGGGGGGGACACGTTTGAAAGAAAATAGAATTGTTTTCATATTAAGGGTCTCAAGGCGATAGGAGGGACAATGGAAACGGTTGGTATAGCGCCATGGCAATCCTCATAAGTGAAACCACTTTTGCAGGGACACAATTCACTTGGAGAAACAACGGGGATTGGTTTAGCATTTGCTATATTCCCATATACGATCGGATTTCTTCTGTAGTTTACATGCAATCCTGCTGGAGCTCTATATGTCATCACTGGTTTACAGGTTCCAAAACTAAAAGCGAAATCGCCGTAGCCGATAATATCCATTCCAATTAGAACATCCGCATCACCAAGCATATTTTCGCAAACAGTTGCTTGAAGGAAAGGGAAGGATAGTCCATTGGGTAGTTTCAATGCCAGGTAGCAAACCGGAGAATCTATTTCACCTGCTGCCGTAGCAACAATAGCAATGCCAATCTGTTGGAGTTTTAATTGCTTAAATATTCTTGCCGTAATAACAGTATTCGTCGCGCCAGTATCCCACAGTGCTGTATAAGTATGAAATGAAAAATCCGACTCTACAGGAGAATCGGATAGGGATTCCTGGGAAACACCAACCTTGCATTGTATCATTTTTACAGGTTGATCATATTGGATCGTAAATGTATGAGATTCAGGAATAATAGACATGACCAAAATTCCTTGAATAGGTTTGTTATACGAAGGAGATACGCCCGGAATGAAAGGTTTGAGTATAATTGTCTTTACCCGGTCCAACCCGCTTGATCATGTAGCTTCCAGTCCTGAACATCTTTCTGGCTTCTCTCAAGGCATCGCGATCTGAATCAAAAACGCCTTTCACTTCCTGCTCAACAATGATAATACTTTTACCATTGTACTTGGCAACAAGCTCATCCTGATGTGCTATGTAGAACTCGAGCGCTTCTTTGTGAACGTCTTTCATATTTGTCCCCTTTCTCTTATAAATATACTATTTACATAATAATAACTGCAATGGGGCAAGTCCCAGTTTTCCAGATACCAGTTTCCTCATTGTGTCCATTCACTATATTTCACTCTTCCGGAATGTCTGGTGTTCCTGTACGAGTTGTCGCGCTACCACTAATATCTGTAGCGGGCACAATACTGTGTTCCATATGAAAACTCGCTATCAGATCTGTCCCGATCCACTTCTTTTTGCTTCACACCTTGTTCCAGCACCACAGTATACCTGCAATTTGGCTACCACTCTCGCTTATGCATCGGCTCACCCAGGCTCTCCCAAAACCCGACTTGCTCATCATCCGTATCACAGGACGACGACTCACAATTGTTGTCAGCATTGCGAGAGTATTATGTACACTTCCGGCAAATCGGGCCACGCGTTCTTATGCAGAACTGCCAGAAACATACAGGGCCACCCACCAACCTGATATGGCTGCAAGACTTTCAACTTTCAAACCTGCTGCGCAACCCCCAACCGGTCCCTTCCTTTCACCTTCGCCTGTTTCATGGCCTGGTAGGCCAGGTCATACAGTTTTTTCTGGTCATTGGAGGGCACACAGGCCAGTCCGGCGGACATGGTGACAGTGAGGACTTCGCTGCCTACGGGAATTTTCAACCTGCGGACACTGTCAAGCAGCCGGTTCGCTGCTTCCGGCGCTTTCTCGGGGAAGATGTCCTCGAGCAGGATGCCGAAACGATCCTCCTTCAGACGGTGGGCGAGGTCGTTATTTCTCAGGCCGCCGTGGATCACAGAACCGACCCGTCGCAGCACCTCGTTCGCGGCATTGAACCCGTAGCGCTCGTTCAGGTGTTTGAAGCGATCCAGGTCCAGAATCAACAGGCAGAAGGGGATCTGGCTACGTTCATAACGGTGCAGCGCGCGCTTTAAGTTGACCTCGAACTGTTCAGCGGCGAGGAGGCCGGAAAGAGGGTCAAGGTGTGAGTTCTTGATGAAATGGTTGACCATGTCATACTGACGCAGGGCTACACGCACTCGTGCCTGGAGTTCCAATGGCGGGGTTGGTTTGGTCAGGAAATCCACTGCCCCAAGGTCCAGCCCGTAAGCGATAGAAGCCGGGTCATCACGTCCGGTCAGGAAGATTACTGGAACAAATCGTGTACGGCGTGTAGCTTTCAGATGTCGACATACCTGGAATCCGTCCATGCCAGGCATGTCCACCCCTAGCAGGATGACATCAAAGTCTTGCTCCATGGCCATCTTGAGGCCAACTTCCGGCAAAGTAGCGTGACGGATTTCTGCAACGACACCGTCAAGATGCCTGTCAACAAGGTTGTGCATCCCGGCATCATCGTCAATAGCGAGCAGACGAAAACGTGGTTTACCGTCCCTGGATGAGTCCATGTTCATCTGTTACTCCATTTCTGTCCCCGAAATAAAGTAACTACGGAAGCGCCCTCCTGCAATTGGTAGAGGCAATTCACATGGATTGTCCCCCTAAGACAAGAAATAGCCTCGAGCAGGTTTCGGATATGGTTACCAGGAAAATCCTCGCTCCCTTTGAGAGGTGCAACGGCATTCGTTTTGTTATATTGGCATTGGCGTAAACCGTTCATTCCGGGCAACTATGTCCGGTTAACGTGGAAAATAAGCGTTCACAGCGCGTGTGACAGGGACCGGATAAAGGAGATCCGTACCAGTCAGGCGCACCAGCACCGGGGAACTGCATGGATTTCACTTTCAACGAAGAACAGGAAATGCTGCGGCAAACGGCTCGTGATTTTGCTGAAAAGGAATTACGGCCGGGTGTGGCGGAACGGGATGACAAAGGCCTGTTTCCGCATGAACAGATGAAGCAACTGGGTGAGCTGGGCTTCTATGGTGTTATCGCGTCCGAAGAGTTCGGCGGTGGTGGATTTGACACTGTCGGATATGTGGCTGCCATGGAAGAGATCGCTCGTGTTGACCCATCGGTCGAAGTGTTGCTTTCCATCAACAACAGCCTGATCTGTTATCCGTTGGAGAAATTCGGCAACGATTTTATCAAGACCAACTTCCTGCCCAAGTTCACTTCCGGTGAATGGTGGGGAGCGTTTTGTCTGACAGAACCCGGCAGCGGCAGTGATGCCGGCGCCATGAAAAGCCGAGCGGTCAAAGATGGCGACCATTGGGTGATCAACGGTTCGAAGAACTTCATCACCGGAGGTTCCAACGCCCAGGCGTATCTGTACGTCTGTGTGACCGATCCGGATGCAGGCGCGAAGGGCACCAGTGCGTTTATCGTACCGGCAGACACCCCCGGTATCGAAATCGGTAAGCATGAAAAGAAGATGGGCATGCGTTCCACCGATACCGTAGCGTTGACCTTTGACGACGTGCGCGTCCCGAACGAGTACCTGATCGGCGAACACGGCATGGGCTTCAAGGTCATGCTGACTGCACTGGACAGCGGACGTCTCGGGGTTGGCGCTCAGGCGCTGGGTATTGCCCAGGCATCGCTGGAAGAAGCGGTAAAATACTCGCAGGAACGTCATCAGTTCAATCGTCCCATCGCTGCGTTCCAGGCGATACAGTTCAAGCTGGCGGACATGCAGATGCGTGTCTCCGCCGCTCGTCACCTGCTGTATCACGCGGCCTGGCTGAAGGATTCGGGACGTAAGTTCACCAAGGAAGCCGCCATGGCCAAGGTCTACTGCTCCGAAGCGGCAACCTGGTGCGCGGAAGAAGCGGTACAGATTCACGGCGGCTATGGCTACTCACGTGAGTACCCGGTAGAACGTCTGCTGCGTGATGCCAAGATCACCGAGATCTACGAAGGCACCAACGAAATTCAGCGTATCGTCATCAGCCGTCAGATTCTCGGCAAGTAACAGGATACTATCGCCGGAGTTCCATGTTGAATTCCTGCGTTTTGCATATGTCCATGTTGTATATGACACGTCATGCTCAGTCGGTAGCGAACCTTGAGGGCTGGGTTTCCGGGCAGACAGAGCCGGAGCTTACGCCGAAGGGATTGCAACAGGCTGCTGAGTTGGCGGAAGCGCTCCTTCAAACCGGAATTGAGTTTGGCGGAGTGTATACCAGCGATCTGAAACGGGCGCGGGTTACCGGTGAGATCGTAGCGAAACGGTTCGGGCTGGAACAGGTGACTGATGCCGACCTGCGTGAGCGGAATTACGGTAGCTGGACCGGGACGTCGTATGAAGAAGCGTTCGAGACTCATCGGGAAGCGTGGGAACGGGTGCGTACAGTGGAGCATGAAGCGCCTCCCGGTGGAGAAACGATTGCGGAAATGCGTGTCCGGTTGTTACGCGGGTTGAAGCGTGCGGCGCTACAATGGCCCGGGAAACCGGCAATCGTTGTCGCGCATCGTGGCTGTATCTGGCTGCTGATACGGACGTGGCAGTTGATGGAAAATGGCGAATTGATCAAACCGCCTGATCCGCCGCAATGGCTGGAGATCCCGGTGGAACAGGTGCTGTAGAAATTGGCTTTGACATAGTCCCGATGCGCTCAAGGTTTATCATAGATACTGATATTACGGGAGTATTCTATCCGCATCATGAAGGGATGAATGCTTACATGCGGATCGGGCCACCCAACTGGGCGGAAAAAAAATGGATCGCATGGCCCGATTTGCCTGAAGTGCCGGTGTGATGGAGTGAGCAGGTTGCTATGTGTGCTGGGCTTGACATAGAATCAGAAGTATTGAGCAAGTCGGGAACGGTGGCTGCTGAAGGACTGGCTTCTTAATCTGAATAAGAATAAACCCCGCCGGACAAGCCGGACGGGGCCAAAAAGATTGTTACAGGTTTGTTGGTGCGCTTGGATATGCAGCAAACCACTTTCGATACAAAACAGCAGACTACTCGGGAGGACAGACCATGGGTTTTGACGGTTCCGGTAAGATCTGGATGAACGGGGAACTGGTTCCCTGGAACGACGCCAACGTGCATGTGGGAACGCATGCTCTTCATTATGGTTCCTCGGTTTTTGAAGGAATCCGGATGTACCATCAGGAGCGTGAAAACGGCCTGAGTGTGATTTTCAGACTTCGTGAGCATGTACAGCGTCTTTACAATTCAGCCAAAATATACCGCATGACCCCCGATGAATTGCCTGAGATCGTTGAACAGGGCAAATCGGGAAAACGTCTCGAATACACGGTTGACGAGATGATGCAGGCGTGTGTTGAGACGGTGAAGGCGAACGGCGACAAGGCCGCGTATATCCGTCCAGTCATCATGCGTGGCTACAACAGCCTGGGTGTGGACCCGCGTCCCTGCCCGGTGGATGTGTTTGTCATGACCTGGTTCTGGGGCAAGTATCTCGGCCCGGAAGCGCTGGAAAAGGGTGTGGATGTCTGTGTGTCCTCGTGGACACGTATGGCTCCGAACACCTTCCCGGCCCTGGCAAAATGCGGCGCCAACTACATGAACAGCCAGTTGATCAAGCAGGAAGCGATCAAGAACGGTTATGTGGAAGGCATTGCGCTGGATTCCAACGGCTTTGTTTCCGAAGGTAGCGGCGAGAATATCTTCGTCTACCTGAAGGACAAGAAAGTCATCTACACACCGCCGCTCGGCAACAGTGTGCTCCCCGGCATCACTCGTGACAGCCTGATTCAGCTCCTCGGCGAGCTGCTGGAAGAGGGCGAGATTGATGCGCATGTGGAAGAGCATCAGATCCCGCGTGAGATGCTCTACCTGGCGGATGAAGTCTTCTTCTGCGGTACTGCATCAGAGGTTACCCCGATTCGTTCTATTGACCGGATCACGATTGGAACCGGTTCACGGGGTGAGATCGCGCGCAAATTGCAGGAACGTTTCTTCGCGATCATAAATGGTACTCGGGATGATAAATATGGCTGGCTAACCCCGGTTGATATTCCGTAACTTGCTCTTTCTGCGTACCCTGCAACAGAGGGTTTGCAGGGTACGCTTTTTTTCATTCATCCAGGAGATTCAATAGTAAAATGGAAGCCGGCAACGCAAACAGCCGTCACGAAGCTCGCGAAAGAGCGTTGCAGGTGCTCTATGCCGTGGAGATAGG
The DNA here is from genome assembly GCA_963669175.1 of bacterium. Lineage (GTDB taxonomy): Bacteria > Electryoneota > Electryoneia > Electryoneales > Electryoneaceae. Next base: position 126,204 of record OY769902.1, on the reverse strand, counting down.
TAAACACGAGCCACGGCAGGCATTTGATGAACTGGTGATCGGAGGAGAACAGCGCTACCTGGATTTCGGACGTAACCAGGTCGTATTGGCGGTGCAGCACAAGCAGGAACTGTTGGAGATGATACGTACCAAGGCGGAACGCTGGGACTTGGAACGTATCGCCCTGCTCGATCAGTTGATTCTTCGACTGGCTTTGTGCGAGCTGTTCTACCTGAAAGATGTGCCGCCGAAAGTCTCGATCAACGAGGCGATCGAGCTGGCAAAAGAGTATTCAACCGATCAATCCGGCCGGTTTATCAATGGTATCCTGGATGCCATCTATAACGAGCGGGAATTAGAGATCCGCAAGATCAAGAACAACAGTGTATTTGAGTCGAACAACACTTCCGGAAAAGGCAAGGGCAATCCCAATGCCTCCGGTTCGAAAAACCCGCGAAAAAAGAAAAATAATGTGAAGCCCCCCGCACAGCAGGAGTAAGATCATGCTGTTTGCGTTGTTTTCGGACATTCATGGCAACATGAACGCCCTTGAGGCTGTTCTTGAGGATATTTTATGTCACAAACCCGACAAGGTGATCTGCCTGGGTGACCTGGTCGGGTACGGCGCCCATCCGAATGAAGTGGTCGATGCGGTCAGAGAGGTGTCTGATGTGGTACTGGCCGGGAACCATGATCACGCTGCCGTCGGGTTGCAGGACATCACCTGGTTCAACCAGTATGCGCACCGTGCTGCGGTCTGGACCGGCGAAACCCTGACCGACGAGAACACGGAATACCTGAAGAACCTTCCCTATACCCACAAAGAACAGAGCTTATTTTTTTGCCACGCCAGCCCACGCACCCCGGAGGGATGGCCCTATGTTTTCACCGACCTCGATGCCGCCTACGCCATGGAAGTCTCACCCTGCCCTACCGCCTTTATCGGGCATACTCACGTCCCCAACGATCATCGTACCCGCTCTGGCCGTCTGATCAATGTCGGCTCTGCCGGACAACCACGTGACGGTAACCCGAAAGCCGCGTATACGCTGTTCGATAACGTGACCGGTGCGCGTAAACTGGTGCGTCTCGACTACGAGATCAAAACTGCTGCCAAGGCGATTCTCGATGCCGGACTGCCCGGCTTTCTCGCTGATCGCCTGATGATGGGACGGTAGGGGTACGTTTCAGTTTTGGCCCCGACGGCTTGAAGAACGCTGAAGCGAAGCGGAAGCAGCTGCCCGGCGGGGTTTATTCTACATAGAGCATCAGTCCGCCTGTAGTAAGGTTGCAGCAAAAGGGGATTGGTTCCTTTTCACGTAGAGCGCGCTTGGCCCGACTGCTTGCTGTCGGGTTTCATAAGGTGGCTGTCCCTTTTTGCGGAGTCTTCTGTTCAGTCCCGATGCGCTCGGAGTGATGCGATAGGTCTTGCTTGTGTGTGAGAATTCTGGCGGTATCAGCTATGGAAAATCAATCACTTGCGGATCGGGCCACCCGAAAGGGAGTGGAATAATACTCTAGCCCGCATGGCCCGACTTGCCACATATGATGCAGGAATCCCCAAGGTGTCAACTATGTTTGCAGGTTTTTCCCGCTGTGATGTATACAGGGAGCAACTCGGGAGATGGACAATACTTGCACATCGTGTGTTTCAGTCATCTCACTGCGAAAAGGGTACAGCTTCCTTTTCCGAACTTCGAGATCCCCGTTCAAGCCGGGGATGACATGGGAATGGGAATGACATACAAGGATTCCGTCCCCTTTTCGTCCAGGTTTTATCACTCCATTGGCTACTTGAGTGTAAAAAAAGGTTGCAGCAAAAGGGGACTGTTTCCTTTTCGTCGCGCGTTGGTGAGGTTTCATGATACGGTAATCGAAAAGGTGACTGTCCCCTTTTGCAGGTGTCTTTCGCTCAGTCCCGATGTGCTCGGAGTGATGCGATAGGTCTTGCTTGTGTGTGAGAATTCTGGCGGTATCAGCTATGGAAAATTAATCACATGCGCATCGGCCAACCGTCTCTATTCTGTTTCCAGTGTTTACGTTTCTCTGCTGCGAAAAGGGTACAGCTTCCTTTTCCGAACCTCGAGATCCCCGTTCAAGCCGGGGATGACATGGGAATGGGAATGACATACAAGGATTCCGTCCCCTTTTCGTCCAGACTTCATCATTTCCTGTCTCCTCTAAACATCATTACTCACCAGAAAGCATCATTCTCGTAGAGCCCTTGTACCGGCGTTCCATAAAAAATCTGGATTTTTACACATTTTTACTTGACATCGCATATGGGGGGGGGGGGGTATCTTAAGAGCGTTTTATTTCAAGAAATCGATTATTCAAGTGGCATGAGGCCACTATTCTATCCTACATTGGGAGGTCATCATGAAAACGATGACGAAAGTCGTACTTGGGTTACTCGTGGTAGCGCTGATTGCACTGCCGGTATTATCGGATTCCTGGTCAAATACACGTCCTGCGGCAGAAGCAACGTATCAGGTGCCATTGAGTACAGATCTTGGTGATGACAATACATTAAAAACTGCAACTACACCTTATGGGTTTGCAGGGCAGTGGCATTGTACTTCTTATCTTGATGATGGCTTTAATTGGCAATTTTCCCATGATGCCCTAGTCAACGGAACAACGTGCTGGTTGGACAATTGTCCTATTAACATTGATGACTGGACATGGGTTCAGCTTGTTAGTACAGGAAACGAACAACCAACTTACGCTCAAGTGCATTTCTTCCTCGAACTGTTGAGTAATTAGTTCTTCCTGAAATTAGACCGGCTCTGTAAATATGTAGAACAGAGCCGGTTTTTCACCATAGGGAATAACTATGCGAAGAATAGCTCAATTCGGCATATTGGTTGTACTGACTGTGAGTTCTGCAGGAATGGGAACGATACTGTCTGTTCCCGCGGACTATCTTACAATTCAAGAAGCTGTTGATCATTCCGTAGTTGGCGACACAATTCTAGTCGCGGAAGGCGAGTATATCGAGCGAGTCATTATTACAACACAGGATCTCACCTTAGCATCTCTATTTCTGCAGGATAGCCTGGAGCAACACATCTCCAACACCCGCATCGTATGCAATTTTGACCCGGACAGCACCAACCGCCCTCTTACGCTGGCTGATTCTCTCGAAGGCACATTTCGGCTTGTCGGATTAACTCTGGCGGGTGGTGAAGTAACAAACGGGTATGGAGGTGGTTTCAGGGCACGCTACTCAACAGTCATATTGGAGCATTGCCACTTTGAGTCCAACTCCGCTAACAGAGGGAGCGGCGCTTCACTCTGGGGATGTGATGGAGAAATCACCAATTGCGCTTTCAGCAACAACACTTCAACAACAAATGGTGGCGGATTGGGAATCGACAGGGGAACCTATTGTGTAGTTAACAACAGGTTTATTAATAATATAGCTTCGTCTCTTGAAGGTGGTGGGTTGGCGTCAGGATCTTCGTCCGGCACACTTCGCGGGAATACCTTTGTTAATAACTGGTCAAAAAATATTGGTGGTGGAGCAGATATTTATGGTTCCATTACTCGAGGAAGCTGGACCATAGTCAACAATCGTTTTCTAGAAAACGAATCAGCTGTTGGAGGTGGCTTAAGTGTTATGAATATGGTGTTTTGTAGAATAGACAGTAACTATTTTGACAGTAATTATGCAGAGAGGGATTTTGACAACGGGCGCATGGGAGCTGGTGGTGGATTATGGCTAAATGCAGCAATAGATTCTGTTATATGTTCATATAATACTTTCATTCATAATTATACAAATGGTGATGCTGCGGCTATGGGTATTCTCGGTAGTTATGAATTTCATCATAATATATTTCTTTTAAACATGGGTTGCCAAAGCAGCGGTTCATATGCATTTCATGGTAATGATCCAGAAGTGTTAGCACATGGACATCACAATCTTTATATACGAAACCAGAACTATTCTTGCTACAGTGATCGCTTGTTCTACAATGCATGTGTTGGCGCTGCATTAAACTCGAATCTAACGCTTTGTTATAACGACTTTTATTATCAAAACGGTCCTGCGGCTGCCCAAGAACGGGAATACCCGGAATACAGCCAGTTGGATGTTTTCTATAACTACTGGGGTGATCCGAGCGGGCCGTATCAAGCTGCACAGAATCCGGATGGATTGGGGGATACAGTTGCGATAGATACGGACGTGATACCTTTCGAAACCGAGCCTTGTACTCCCTGGCTACCGCCACAATCGTTCGATTTGGTATTTCCTTCGGAAAACGAGATCGTTGTTGGGGATACGGTGGTGTTCCGCTGGCAACCATCTTTTGATGCCAACGAAGAAGATGACTTGACGTACCGTGTTGAGATCGCGAACAATCCGTCGTTTACCAATGCCGATACTACGCTGATCGTTAATGATACGGTCCTTGTTGTGCCGGATTTTCCGCAGAACGAGTTTACCTGGTGGCGTGTCCGGGTGCGTGATCCGTTGACACTGGAAGCGTGGTCCACAACAACCAACAGCTTTGTTGTTGTCGAGGATTTTATGCCGGAAACGGACGATGGGTTGCCCACGGAGTTCGCTATCAAGGAGCTTTATCCGAATCCTTTCAACGCATCGGCTCGAATCGTGGTAGCTGTGCCGCAACCATGCGAGTTGCATGCGGCTGTCTATGATGTGCTGGGACGTGAGGTGGCGGTGTTGGCGAGTGGATCGGTGGAACGCGGGTATCGTGGTTTCACCTGGACGCCGGAAGGGGCGTCAGGACTGTATTTGCTTGCCCTGACCAATGATCTGGGCTGGACTACGACACGAAAGCTGTTTTATGTGAAGTAGTGAAAGAACTTGGCCCCGACGGCTTGAAACACGCTGAAGCGAAGCGACTGATCACTTTTGCCGGTATCTTCTTCTCAGTCCCGATGCGCTCGGAGTGAAGCGATTCGATTTGCTTGTGTGGGAGTATTCTGGCGGCAACAGCTATGGAAAATCAATCACTTGCGGATCGGGCCACCCGACCGAATGAGAGTGGAATAACACTCTTGCCCGCATGGCCCGACTTGCCACATATGATGCAGGAATCCCCAAAGTGTCAACTATGTTTGCAGGTTTTTCCCGCTGTGATGTATACAGGAAGCAACTCGGGAGATGGACAATACTTGCACATCGTGTGTTTCAGTTGTCTCACTGCGAAAAGGGTACAGCTTCCTTTTCCGAACTTCGAGATCCCCGTTCAAGCCGGGGATGACATGGGAATGGGAATGACATACAAGGATTCCGTCCCCTTTTCGTCCAGGCTTTACCACATTATCGAGTTTTCATCTGCCGAACGGTACTACTTCGCTTCGTCCGTACCTTCCAACGTGATGGTTACAAAACCATCGTTTTCCACAAGCGGAAAGACTGTAGCGTGTGCGTTCTCTTCATTGCGAAGTGTGTTACCTTCGTAATCCCAGGTCGTGCGTCCAACGGAGCAGCATTGGACAGTTCCTGCTCCGGGGACAGGATCGAGGCGACGTCCCGCATGGGTACACTTGTTACAGAAGGCGTGGAGCTGGTTGTCATCGCCACGGAAGAGCAGCACACGTGTTGACAGCTCATCACTCTCCAGACGGATAGCGCCGCCGATTTCGTTCAGTTCCGGGGCACGCTTCAGTTCAACGATCAGCTTGTTTCCTTCCACATGCCAGCAGCCCGTATCCCGTGGAGGTTTTGTGGCGGGAGAACCTATGATGCGCTTAAAGAAATTGAGTTTACCGTCAACCTTGGGATCAACATTCATGGGTGTTTCCTCCTGGGCGAATGAAAAGCTTGCTGCTATCAAAAACAACAAGACAATAAAAGCTGTAACCAGTTTGTGCATGGCTTGCCTGCCCTGGTGAATCATGGTGTTATGAACTTGATCAGGAATATATGAGGTTCCCTGTGAGATTTTCGCTTGTTCCTGCATCAATCCAGAAAATCTTTTCACGACTACCAGGTAACGGAGTCTCCTGCCATTGAAAAAATCGTTGAATGTTAAAGCGGCATATAGGTTTACCCAGTGTCTCCGTGCAATGGTAGCTCTTGCGATTTCAGGGAGTTGAGCGTAAGTTCTGCTCTGTAGAAAGCAACCAGCACGGGAGAGTCCATGAACCATCCCAAAGATTCACAGGAAAAGCGCGATCGGGTTAACCAGATTGTTGATCAACGTGTTGACCACGATCGCGGTAAAAAGCGTTTGAATTTAGCCGATCTTGATGAGGACGCCAAGAAGAAGAAACTGGCGCAACTCTTTGAAAAACGTATTCCGAAGCCGCATTTTGTCCGGGCCAACGACTACAAGCGTCTCTACGGTCAGAACTACATCTTACGTCGCAACGAGTTCGGCAGCGCAGTCTACGTGGTGGGCAAAGCCTATCGCAGGTTGCCAACTGCTATTGATGTTGACATCGCCTTGAAGAACAATAAACAGGTTGCTCAATGGGGCAATAAGTTCTTCCTCTATACAAAGATCGGAGCTGAAATGGCGCGTCCGATCCTGGAAGACATCTGGGCTTCGGAAGTGAAGCGCGGTATTCCGATTCCGGAATACAGCGATTACGACAAAGACGAGTTTTCGATTTAAGCTGCTTTCAGCTATCCATATCATCCCCCGGAATCACGGTTTCGGGGGTGTTTTTTTGCTCTCCGGATTTTTACCTTAGCGGTATCCATTCACCAACCTCTCAACAGGGAGAATCTTGTGCCGGAACCCATTATTTACGCACTGCTTCCAGCTTCGGGCGCCAAGCCTGATAAAGTAGTCTGTACGTTGATGTCATTGCGCCAGTGTCGTCTGCCAGTTCTGTATGGTCGTCATGATGGTGAAGAGGCGCCTGTCGGGCCTGACGTAAAGGCGGTTGAGTGGAATGAGCCGACTATCGGTGGCTTGATCGAGGCGGCACGGCACAATCATGGCGCTGACCTGTATTTGTGGATTCCACCGGGCACACGTCCCCAACCCGGTATCAAGCAGGCGTTCATGGATGCGTTCATAGCAAATCCGAATGCCTCGCTGATCGTATCGGATTATACCATGGGAACGGATGAAATCAGTTTGTATCCTCTTCGAGATGATTTGACTGAACGTGAAGACTGGGGCGCGATCTGGGGATTGCCCGGGCGGGCGCTGCGGAAGATTGGCGGCGCAGATCCGACGTTGAAATATACCACGTTTTACGATTTACGCTTGAAGCTGGCTGAAATCGGCGAAGTTGCGCATATTCAGAAGTCCACCTACCGCATTGATCCCCCGGAAGAGGAAAAAAGCAGCAAGGCGGACGCTCTGTTCTTTCCCGGGAAAGGCGCTTTCGGCGGCTTCAGCTACCTGTTTATGAAACCGGAAGAGGAGAAGGAGACAGAAGAGGTTTTCTACAATTGCCTGAAACGACGTGGCGCTTTCCTTGCTGAAAGGGACAATACGGTGACACCCGCCCCTGTCGGGGAGAATGATCCTATTGTCACAGTCGTCATCCCCGTTTTTAACCGCGCGCGTTTCATTCCCCTGGCGATAGAATCCGTGCTGCGCGGCACGTTGCAGAACTTCGAGATCATCGTTGTCGATAATGCTTCCACGGACAATACGATCGAAGTGGTTGAGGAATACACACGGAAAGATGACCGAATCAAGTTGCTGAAGAATGATGTCAACGTGATCGCTAAAGCGTTGAACATGGGCGTCCGAGCGGCACGTGGGCGCTATATCGCGCAGCTTGACTCCGATGATGAATACGTGCCGCATACCCTTGAGAAAATGGTTGATCATCTGGAACGTCACCCGAAAGCCGGGCTTGCTATCAGTTATTACGAGTTGATGGATGAAGCCGGGACGGTACTGGAAGAGTTCGGGGTGATCAAGCACCTTGAATATAACCTGAACAACATCATGCGCGTTGACGGGGCCGGGGCATTACGTTGCTGGCACAAGAGCGTGATCCAGGAATTCGGTGGTTTCCAGGAAACAGACTTCCCGAATTATGGTGAAGATTATGACCTGGTGCTGAAAGCCGGAGAGAAATATGACGTTCTCCGCGTACACGATGTCAGCTATCGTTATCGCAGGCACCCTGACAACACCGATGCTCTGCGTCAACCGGCGGACAAGATCAAAGCCAAGACACTGGCTCGCACCAATGCAGTAAATCGTCGCCGGAAGCTGAACAGACACGAGGGACCGTGGCATGCCTGAGATGCGCCAACGGCTGATTGTTGCCTGCGATATGGGCGCAACTTCCACCAAAGCCCTGCTGGGTGACCTGTCCGGCGAGGTGTTTAAAGAAGTATCGGGCGAAGGTTTCAACCTGCGCCAGGGTGAACCGTATGACGTTGGCGTTGTCCTGGCGGAGCTGGTGCGTCTGCTTTACCTCGCCTCGAAGTTTCGTCCTGATGACCCGGCAGGGATCGGGATTGGGATTGCCGGGGCAGGGGCGGAAGACGCGCGCGCGGAAGTCAAACGTATCCTGAAATTACGTTGGCCCAACAGCCGTATTATAGTGCATCATGACGCTTTCATTGCCCAGTATGGGGCGTTTGAAGGCGGACCGGGAGTATTGCTCACCTCGGGGACCGGGTCCATCGCTTATGGTCGTAATTCGGAAGGCAGAGAAGCTCGTGCAGGCGGTTGGGGCTGGATGCTGGGCGATGATGGCAGCGGCTGGTGGATCGGGCGGGAGGTGGTGCGTGAGGTCCTCTTCGCTCATGAAAGCGGAACATCAACAGAGCTGACTTCGCTGCTACTGGACGAGTTCGGCGTGGATGAGCCGTACGGGCTCTTCCCGATAGCCTACCGTGACGATTTCAATCGTGGCAGGATCAGTAATCTGGCCGCCCATGTCCCGGACCTTGCAGAAAAAGGAGATGAAGCGGCGCAACGAATCATGCGTCAAGCCGGACAAATGCTTGGTGAAACGGCTGTCCGGGTTGCGCAGCAGTTGAACTTACCCAACGAGGATTTGCTGGTCGCAATGCTCGGTAGCGTTTGTGAGGGTGGCGGCTGGTATCTGCGTGAAGGTATTCGAAGCGCCCTGCATGAGTATGCCGGTGGTGAAACCGGCCTGCTGGATTCGGAATCAGCATTCGATGCTGAAGGCGAAATGTTGCCAGCGGGAGTTGCGAGGAAACGTGAGCACCCACCGACCGATCTGACGTTGGAGAAAATGGTGGGACCGCGCCTGGTGAAACCGTACGAGAACGCCCTGCATGGCGCTGCGGCGTGGATACGAGATACGTTATTGAAAGAGAAGTTTGCCTAACATTAATTTCAGGTGCAAAGTGGGACAGACCTCGATGGGGGCAGTCCCTGTTCTTCTTCTGAATTGTATACGCCCGTCAGGTCACACGCAAAAAAACCGTATGCGCAAGACCTGACGGAACTTGTTGTGTCGGCTCCAGTTAGACGAATTAAATTATGACCCGAAATTGTATGAACAGAGAAGTTTTCTTGAAACAGTCTGTCGTATTACTTACGGACATAGGCAACCACTGCCGTGGTTGTTTGTGAGTGGGGGGCGTTCTTCTCCCACCGTGAGCGCCAAACGGACGGCGCTGGACGGTGGGCTAATACAGGAAACCACTACCGTGGTTTTCTTTGATTTGGAACTCTTTCACAGAAGAAAACGGAAATCTTATAACGGTTGCCTTTGGTTTGGAAATTCTCACAGAAAATGCGGGACCAATGACGTGGATATCAAACTTCGTCAAAGTTGTATCTTTTCCATTGTAACACGGTAGCGTTTAACAACATTCAGGATAGAACATGCGTGCCAAACGACTTGATAATTTACCGCCATACCTTTTCGCTGAACTGGAACGCAAAGCGGCCGAGCTGGAAGCGGCCGGGGTGGATTTGATTGACCTGGGAATTGCCGATCCGGATTTGCGTCCACCACGATTCCTGCAGGAATCGTTGATTCGTCATCTTGATGATCCCGATTCGCATCAGTACCCGACCAGCAAGGGAGATGCGGGTGTACGGAAGCAGATCGCGCAGTGGTTTAAGGGGCGTTTCGGAGTAGAATTGGACCCGGACCGTGAGATTGTGGTTACGCTGGGATCAAAAGAGGGGTTGGCCGACCTGGCGAGAGCTGTGGTTAATCCGGGTGACAAGGTTGCCGCGCCGACACCGGGTTACCCGGTTTATGCCGGAGCTGGCGCTGCTTTGAACGATGCACACGTGCAGTCGTTGGTATTACATCCGGAAAATGGCTTCCTCCCAAATCTGGACGATGCCGAAGGCGCTCGTATCCTCTTCCTGAATTACCCCAACAATCCGACTGGAGCCTTGGCGCCGAAAGAGTTTTACCGGGAAACAGGGGAGTGGGCCGAAGCGCATGCTGATGAAACTTTGGTGGCATGGGATGCCGCCTATTGTGAGCTGGCCTTTGGTGAAGAGAAGCCGCAGTCTATTCTTCAATACACTCGCAAAGCGGTTGAATTGCACAGCTTGTCCAAGACGATGAACAGCACCGGCTATCGTATCGGGTTTGCGGTGGGCGATGCGGATACGCTGGCCTCGATGGTGAAAGTGAAAACCCAGGTGGACAGCGGAGCGCCGGTGTTCATCCAGCGTGCCATGGGCGATGCATTGATGACATACAAAGGCTCGGAACCTCCTGCTGAGATGCTGGAATCATTCGGGATTTACGCAAGACGCAAGCAAACGCTGGAAGATGGGCTGGCGAAAGTGGATGGTGTAAAGCAGGTCTTCCGTGTCCCGGCAACTTTCTTCGTCTGGGTGCAGGTGGATGATGATATGGCTTTTGTGGATCGCATGATGAAAAAGGGCGTAATCCTGACACCTGGTCGAGGATTCGGAGAAAAAGGCGAAGGCTGGGTGCGTGCTTCGATAACCAGCAGCGATGAGCGGATTGCGGAAGCAATTGAAAGGATGATACAGAATTAGCTCTTGTGAAGTTCTACAAAAGAGAGAAATTTAATCGGGTCTTTCCAGACCCGTTTTTTTTTGGTGCAACTGTTCAGGTGTGGTTCTTCAGGAGATGTGGGAAGCCTGTATAAGTGGCTGTAGTTTCACAATTTATACATGAAAGTGTCTTGCAGAGAAGGGGAATTCACACTAGCTTTTAATGACAGGAAAAATTCACAGTCTTTTCATGTGGAGGTGATTATGGCCTGTGCACATTACGCGCTGAAGTTCGAACGTGCGCTTGATGAGTTCGTGCCCCCGGCTTTATTGGAAGCCGAGTGCCTGCTGCGCAAGTCCAACCCGGAGAAGTGGAACCAGTCGCTGCATGCTGTCGGAGTTGACGTAGAACCGGAAGATTATTTCTGCACACGCAATCTCGAAGGTGACTGGGTGGATTGCCCTCTGTTTGTCCAACGGAAGGCTCAGAAGTAGTTTTTCCCGATGTGCTGCTGATCTTTGTGGTTCCTTATAAGAATTTGTGCATCCGGGCAATGTTGTGGCAGGTCTTGACGCGACATTCCGCTTTCGGCTTTCGCATTGTTTTCCTGAATGCGCGATGATACTAACACCACCTCTCACCTGGTTATTGTCGCGTTGTGACCTGCCACCGGTATCGGCACTCTCGCTGTCGTCAGGTCACAATGTGATGCCTGATGACGATCTATCATGTGAAAAAGCAGGTGTGAAGTCGTACAAGTGTCTGAAGTTGCGGAAAAGAACAAGAAAAAGGCATCACGTCAAGACCTGACGAAACGTGTTCGTCGAGAATATGCACAAATTCTTGCGAGCAACTACCTTTGTCTTGAAACCGGCCATTTCATTCATAGCAACTTTTTACCCATGATCAAGATGTACCCATGCACATCGGGCCATGCAGCCAGACGGTGGCGCCCATTGTACGTGCAGCGGAAAGCGCAGAATCAGGTAACATGAATCTCAGTAGCCCGAAAAACCAATCCTGGGAATGTTCAGATCAGGCTGATACTTGGGAATGATACTGTCGAGTCACTATAAAACAAGTAATATTACGGGGAGCAGATCTCGCAGGCACAATAATTTCATTATTTTTTTCTCGGTATTGAATTCTGACATTGTTTGTCTGGAGTAAAAACTTCTATTTTTTCCTCGTCGCAAAACGTATACGGTCAATATTTCAGCGTATAGTTCTCCTCCCCGATTCCAGTTTCCATGGGGGTCATCCTTTCGAAAAGGGTATAATTGGTGTACATTTTGGGTCGTTCGTCTATCTGATAAGGACGGCTGTACGCCACTTTGCGAACCCCGACGAGCGGGGATGTCACTTCGCTTTCATCGCGCGTACAGTACCTGATCCTACCTGATTTGAGGGGAGGGTTCATGCATTATCGTTGGCAAACGGGGATGAGCGCCTGGGTGCTTCATCGCATCACAGGACTTGCCCTCGTGTTCTACATTTCTCTACACATCTGGGTGATATCCAGCCTGCAACTCGGTCCCAAAACATTTGAAGCGACAATGGCGGTAGTATCCGCGCCGATGTTCCGTTTCCTGGAAGTGGGCTTGTTGTTCTGCGTGGTGTATCACTCGCTAAACGGGGTCCGGTTGGTGCTGATTGACTTTTTCGGCGCCACGGAAAAACACGTAGTACTGTTCTACATTCTCATGGCCATAGGGGCCGCGATCTGGATTTTTGGCGGATATGTCATGATCGGCCATGCCATCCATGATCTCAGCCATGGCGTGTCATTCTTCCCATTCTAACCCGAGGAGCCTGTCATGAAATTGAGGCAATACGGTACCGGTTCGGGAGGATCAACCGCCTGGATCTGGCAACGGATCACCGGACTGGTCATCCTGATCGCATTTGTTCTGCATTACCTGTTTCTGCATTTCCTGAACGGTGGCAACGTGACCTTTACTGAAGTCGCGTCACGTCTGTCTACACCGCTCTGGAAAACCATCGACATCGCTTTCCTGTCTGCAGCTCTGTATCACTCGGTTCAGGGTGTGATCATGAACATTCACGATTACATCCATCGTGACGGCTGGCGGATGTTCCTGGTAGGGTTTACCTGGTTCGCCGGAGTGATTCTCTGGCTCACCGGCCTCACTACCGTAATCAACTTCCAACCTTTCTGAACCGGAGGAAACGATGATTCACCGACATGATGTTATCATCATCGGCGCGGGTCTGGCCGGTTCACGAGCTGCCGTGGAAATCGGTCAAATCGCCGATGTAGGCGTACTTACCAAAGTTTATCCCAGTCGTTCCCATTCCGGAGCGGCGCAGGGCGGCGTTGCGGCGTCGCTGGCAAACGAGAAAGGCTCGGAAACCGACCGTTGGGAATTCCACATGTTCGATACGGTCAAGGGCAGCGACTACCTGGGCGACCAGGACGCCATCGAAATGATGGTGCGTGAAGCCCCGGAAACCGTAATCGAGATGGAACACTGGGGCTGCCCGTTCAGCCGTACCCCCGAGGGTCGTATCGCGCAACGGAAGTTCGGCGGGCACACACTCGAGTTCGGGAAAGAGCCCTCGCTTCGCGCCTGCTACAGCGCAGACTACACGGGCCATGTGTTGCTGCACACGCTTCATGAACAGTGCCTGAAGCATGGGGTTCACTTTTACAGTGAATTCCAGGCGATCAGCCTGATTATGGATGGGAATCGTGCTGTTGGCGTAATGGCCTGGGACATGGTTAACGGCGGCCTGCATTTCTTCTATGGCCGCGCGGTCATGTTCGGCACCGGCGGGTATGGACGGGCGTTCAAGATTACATCCAACGCCCACGCCAATACGGGTGACGGTCTCGCGCTGGCTGTCCGTGCCGGGTTGCCGATTCAGGACATGGAGTTTGTCCAGTTCCACCCGACCGGATTATGGCAGAGTGGTATCCTTGTTACGGAAGGCGCACGTGGTGAAGGCGGGCACCTGAAGAACAAGGATGGACGTCGTTTCATGGAGGATTACGCTCCTACGCTTATGGAACTGGGACCGCGTGACCTCGTGGCGCGTTCCATGCAGACGGAAATCGACGAAGGGCGTGGCATTGACGGGAAGGATTATATCCACCTGGATGTGTCGCATCTTGGCAAGGAGCGTCTGATGGAGCGTCTCCCGCAGATCACCGAGCTGGCGATGAACTTCGCCGGTGTTGATCCGATCAAGGAGCCGATCCCGATTCAACCGACCGCGCATTACAGCATGGGGGGCATTCCGGCTAACCCGAACTGCCGTGTGACCTACAACGAGAATCGTGATGAAACTGTAGGGTTCTACGCTGCGGGTGAATGTTCCTGTATCAGTGTTCACGGCGCGAATCGTCTCGGCACCAACAGCCTGCTGGAAGCGCTTCTGTTTGGGAGACGTGCTGGTAAGACAATCGTGGAAGACCTGCCCAACCTTGATTTCCCGGATGTACCGAAAGATTTCGACGAATCCGCGAAGCAGGAAATCGAGACAGTCCTGAACAGCAAGGGCAAGGAAAAGGTCGGCCAGATCCGTTCGGAACTGCAGGAAACCATGACGGTCGATTGCGGTGTGTTCCGTACCGAAAAACAGCTTTCCAGCCAGAAAGAAAAGATCAAGGAACTGGAAACGCGCTTCAAGAACATCACCATTGACGACAAGAGTACCCGATTCAATACCGATTTGCTGGAAGCGATCGAATTGGGCCATCTGCTCGAGTTCAGCGGCGCCGTTGTGGAAGGTGCGTTGCAGCGTGAGGAAAGCCGTGGCGGTCATGCCCGCAAGGACTTCCCCAAGCGTGATGACGTGAAGTTCCTGAAACATACCCTTGCCTGGCGTGAAAACGGCGATTGGAAGCTGACGTTCGAAAAACCGGTCATGCTGAAGGGGACAACACACCCCGGCTTCGAACCGATGGAACGTAAATACTAGATTGACTTACAGGATAAAATGCCTGACAGGATAATAGGATAGAAGGATGTCAAGGATAGCTACTTAATGATGATTGTTGACAGATATGGATTCTAATCATTGTATATATACATATTGTTATTGTTTTGACAGGAGTTTAAAAAGGACTAAACACATGAGATGATGCAGGATTTACAAGATGCCAAGGGTTTTATCCTTATCATCCTTGTATCCTAACATCCTGTGAGTCATCTTGTGTATCGCTTAAAGAGGTGATCATGGCGAAGCGGACGTTCAAAGTATTCCGGTTCAACCCGGAAACGGACAAGAAGCCGTACTACAAGTCCTACGAAATCGACGTCAAACCCGGTTGGACGGTACTGGACGCACTGAACGCGATCAAGTGGGAGCACGATGGCACCCTCGCGTATCGCCGGAGCTGCCGTCACGGTATCTGCGGGTCATGCGCGATGATGATCAACGGACTGAACGACCTTGCCTGTGAATTGCAGATATCCCAGTTAAAGGGTGGCGTGATTACAGTCGATCCATTACCGGGCTATGAAGTGTACCGTGACCTGGTAGTGAACCTGGAACCCTTCTACGAGGCTCTCAAGAAGGTGAAGCCGTGGCTGATTAACGATGAACCGCCGCCTGCGAAAGAACGGCATCAGTCGCCCGATGAGTTCCACCAGATGGGCAACAGCATCGCCTGCATCCTGTGCAGCGCGTGCACCAGCTCCTGCCCGAGTTTCTGGAACGATCAGGACTACCTCGGCCCGGCGGCCCTGCTGAAAGCGTTCCGGTATACCTTTGACACTCGTGACAAAGGCTTCGAAGAACGCTTGCCGGTACTGGATAACAAGCATGGCCTGTGGCGGTGTCACAAGATTACCAACTGCTTCCACGCCTGCCCGAAAGATCTGAATCCGACCGAAGCGATCAGCAAATTGCAACGGAAAGTGGTGTCGGAGAAGTGGTAGGGTAGAAACGGAAGTAAAAGCAGAAACTGAAACAGCAGAAGAAGCTGAAACAGAAACAATTCTTGTTGAAGAATAAATCGGGACAGCCCTATCGAGGTCTGTCCCGTTTTTTTGCTTTTGCCTCAGATGCAGGACGCTCTATTGGCCCCGCCGGCTTGAAAGCGCCGGAACGAAGAGAAGGCGCTTGTCCGGCGGCGGTCTATTTTAATGAGGTAAAGAAGTTAGTCCTACATGTCATCCCAGGCTCCGACCGGGGACTTGTGCGCTGTCTCTTACCCACATCTTCTGAAAGCTGTATCAGTAAAAGAGTTGTGGACATAGCATTTTTAGAATCCCGGCGGGATTCCCTATTTTAGCATAGTGTACAGGCCGTCTGTTTGGCCTGTACACTATGTCAGGTATTCTAACGAATAATCAACCCTGGAAGGGTTGCATAATACGCGATTCATATTAGTACGTTCAATAAATACAGGAAATAACGCATTTTATATTCTATACAAACCAATTGGGTGTAAATTATACGTTATGCAACCCTTCCAGGGTTGAGATAAGGTTTGATCTTTTTCGTAGGGTAGACGCTAAACAGACAGCGTCAACCCTACGCTAAAATATACCACCCCCTCTGGGGTGGCAGAAACACGAAGATGTGAGCAAGAGACAGGACTTGTGCGCCGAGGCGTATCTCGAGATTCGGCGTGGACGTTTGGCCTGACTGCTTGCATTTTGGTTTCTTACCTCCCGGACCGAGGACGGTCCGGGCTACTCGATGCTGAGCAGAAGACACCTGCAAAAGGGGACAGTCACCTTTTCGATTCACCGCATCACAGGTATCTCACCAACGCGCGACGAAAAGGAAACAGTCCCCTTTTGCTGCAACCTGACTACAGGCGGACTGATGCTCTATGTAGAATAAACCCCGCCGGGCAGCCGCTTCCGCTTCGCTACAGCGTGCTTCAAGCCGGCGGGGCCAATAGCGCAACAGCATGCTTCAAGCCGGCGGGGCCAATAGCGCAACAGCATGCTTCAAGCCGGCGGGGCCAAGGGCGCTACAGCGTGCTTCAAGCCGGCGGGGCCAAATAGTCAATTAGAGTAATCATTCGCTCAAATTTACATTTCTTTTACATTCCTTCCTCCCTGTTTTATTCCATCATTATTCCCGAACTTCTACACTATGACCAGGCAAGAAACTAATGGAGGAATTGACGATGGGACGTTTACGCATGTTTCGCCTGTTACTGGTGCTGATTGCACTGGGTGTGCTGGTCATTTTCCTGGTGTTCAACCCAAGCGCCATGCGAGCCGGTTACCTGGCCGCGATTGCAACCTGGCAGTACACCACCTTTGAAAAGGAAGCCTTTATCGAAGACCGTTTCCGGGATGTGCTGGAACAACCTTTCGAGGAGGTGGATGCAACTGTCCAGCGCTGGCGTGAAGCCGGATTGACAACACGTCAATATGTGGACGTAGCAAAAGAACAGCTTCTTGATGATCCGCTTGTTGATGGTGTCTTCGGCTATGATTTTCTTCGTGATTCCCTGCTGATCTATCCGCCCGACATTGTCCCTGCTACCATGAGGGCGGACTTCCACCATTTCCTGAAATGGCGGCATATGATCCATGACAACCGTAAAGACCATGAATTGCCGCACGATCTGCCGCATGATCAGTGGCGAGACTATTCCGGACGTGTGGATTCCGTACGCAGTGTTCTTCAGAAAAGCCTCGGGTTTACTCAGTACACTTATCCTAACAAACTGGAACCGGATACACTGAGGAGCCGGATGCTCTTTCAGACGTTCGGTGTATTCTGGAATAAGGAAGCTTATCTCGTCGAACTACCCGAACTTTGTGCAGAAGCCCGAGAGAAGAGCGTAGATTGGGGCATTAAACCCAAGTTTGTATCTGAATTGAATTCATGGTATTACGGTCTTTTACTGGAAGATGGAAGAGGCGACACTCTCTTTTCCGTTGGGGATGTGGAAAAGGTCAGACATCATAACGCATGGCGTGATTCGGTTATGACCATTCCCGCTCATATGTTCATCATGCCGAAAGTCCGGTTTGATCGTATGCCGGGCTGGGAAACCCAGGTCAGCGCGCATGTGCTGTCCCGTGAAGGGAATGAATCAGGGGAATCTTGTGGTCCGATTGGCGTTCAAATGGCGTCATTCCTGTATTCACGATTTACCGCGCAAGCATGGCAGCGATTCCAACCTTTTTATATCGAAGCCGGATTGGCAATGCTGATCCTCATCCTGGTAATCCTCGATGCAATTATCGCGCAGAACCGTCAACGCAGGTTGCTCGATTACCTTGCCCATGAATTGCGAACACCACTTGCCAACATTCGTCTCTATTCCGAAGGCCTGCTGGATAAACGCATCACGGAACCGGATCAGCAGACTGCCTATCTGAACACGATTCAGAACGAAGCGTTGCATCTTGGCGCGACTGTAGAGAATATTCTCGAGCAATCGCGTGGCAGGAAAACAGGACGTGAAGTTCTCAAACAGGTTGAGCTGATGCCCCTGATCCAGCGTGAAGTCGTTGCCTTTACCCCATTGCTGGAAGGAGCGGGGATCAACATTGAAACCGATCTGGCTATGATCGAGGGGATAAAAACAAAAGTCTATCCGCATCGATTGGCATCGGCACTTCGGAACCTGCTGGATAATGTGGTTCGTCATGCCGCAGGCGGGAAGGAAATACGGATTGCGGCGGGCACAGCGGAAAACAAGATTCGTATCCTGGTGGAAGATCGTGGACCGGGGATCCCGGATGCTTTCAAGCGTAAGATATTCAAACGATTCAAGACCCTGAAGGGTAGCCCGAATCCGGGTGCGGGATTGGGATTAGCTGGTGCGCGTGAAGAGATGAAGCGGATGAAAGGACGGGTACTGGTGGAAGATCGTGAGGGTGGCGGCGCACGTTTCATCATCGAATTGGAACAGGTATCATGAAGCCGAGAATTCTGGTCATCGAGGATAACGCCCGTCTGCGGAACGGCCTGATTGATCAACTCAAGGCAGAAGGTTTCGAGGCATTTGGCGCCGGGAATGGTGATTCCGGCGTCAAATGCTGGCAGGAACGGAAGCCGGACCTGGTGTTGCTGGACCTGATGCTGCCCGGTCGGGACGGGTATCGAGTACTGACCGATATGCGCTCTTCCAATGACTATACACCGGTAATCATGCTGACAGCGCTGGGTGAAGAGTGGCAACGGGTAAAAGGATTCCGGCTGGGCGCGGATGATTATGTGGTCAAACCGTTTGGGATGAACGAGCTGATTGAACGCATCCGTGCGGTGTTGCGTCGATCCGGCTTTAATCACAAAGCAGAAAACGAAGTCACATCCTATGCCGGGATATCCCTGGATCCATCCAATCGTTGCGCGCATTGCAAGAATACCAGAATTGAATTACCCGGAATCCTGTTCCCGCTTTTGGCCTTTTTTCTCAACAGGCCGGAAGAGTTGATTGAACGTGATCAACTGTTGTCAACCGTGTGGGGGGTGGATAGCGGTATATCAACACGTACCGTAGATGTTCATATATCAAAATTGAGGAAACTGTTACGGGACAGCCAGGTCAATCTTGTGACTATTCGAGGAAAAGGTTACATGTTGAGTAAGTGTTAGCAGTGTGTAACAATAGTGCAATATTGCGAATGGTAGAATGGGTGAGACTTAAAATGTTGATTATATAGAATTAATATGTGGGGCTAGTAGTAAATTTTTCTATCATTGATCTCAGCAAGCTCTTATTCCTGAAATCTATTGCTAGTTCGTTTGCCTAATTAGTTGTATCTTTCAATTTATAGCCTCTTTGTGGAGCGATCCGCAATAGGAATAACCTGGGGAGGGTGGCGAATGGCCAATGCATGCATACGTGTGTTTAGCGTTATGTTGCTAATTTTGCTGTTCACGAATATTGCTCTTGCTATTCCTTCAGGCGCTCCATCCAATTCCCTCGATGCCCCAGTCAGGACCATTCAGTCGGCGTGTGAAATTAATTATCCCCCGTTTTGCATGGTGAACCTGTCCGGTCAGGCGGAAGGTTTTGCTGTTGATCTGTTCAAGGCTGCTGCTGAAGTGATGTCCTGCAAAGTTACTTTCCGAACGGGCACCTGGACTGAAGTCAGGCAGATGTTGGAAAATCGTGATATTGAAGCCTTGCCTCTTGTAGGTCGCACACCTGAACGTGAATTTCTGTTTGATTTCTCATTTCCCTACCTGTCGCTTCACGGTGCAATAGTGGTCCGTGAAGGCACAGAAGATATCACCTGTTTTGAAGATTTGGCAGGGAAAACTGTCGGCGTGATGGCAGGTGATAATGCGGAAGAATATCTCCGAAGGAAAGACGGTGGATACAAAATTGTCACTGTCAACACCTTTGAACAGGCTCTGCTAAACCTTTCCAGGGGAAGCTGTGACGCAGTCGTGATCCAGCGTCTGCTGGCGTTACGTTTAATCCAGCAGACAGGGATAAGCAACCTGCGCATAGTGGATGGTCCTCTGCTTGATTTTCGCCAGGATTTCTGTTTTGCAGTTCAGGAAGGCGACCGTAAAACACTCGCGCTGCTTAATGAAGGCCTGTCGATTATCATGGCCAACGGAACCTTCCAGAAGTTGTACACCAAGTGGTTTGGTGCATTTGAGCTTACATCGGGACAACCCCTTATCATCGGTGGTGATTTTGATTATCCACCTTTCGAGTACATTGATGAGCTTGGTCATCCAGCAGGGTATAATGTAGCTCTGACAAAGGCTATTGCAGCAGAGATGGGGCTAAATGTCCACATAAAGCTGGATAAATGGGGCGATATCAGGCAGGGGTTGCAGAATGGCGAGATTGATGCAATTCAAGGTATGTTTTATTCGCCACAACGTGATATTGAATTCGATTTTTCCCAGCCCCATACAATGATTCATCATGTTGGTGTGGTACGGAAAGGGGAGTGTTCACCACCGGAACAACTTGAGGATCTTGCAGCGATGCGGCTTGTTGTCATGGCTGGTGATATCATGCACGATTTTAGCGTTGAACACCACCTTGATGAAAACCTGCTGACTGTGGCAACACAGGAACAAGCGCTGGAAGAGGTATTGCATGGTCATGCAGACTGCGCCCTGGTTGCGCGATTGCCTGCTCTGTACTGGATCAAGAAAAATGAATGGCAGGATCTGGAGGTTGGTCACAAATCGCTACTTACGTCCCAGTACTGTTATGCAGTTCCCAAGGGTGAGCATGCGTTATTATCTGAGCTGAGCGAAGGGCTACAAGTTCTCGATGATAATGGCGAATATCATCATATTTATCAGCATTGGTTAAGTGTATATGATGAACCCTCCTCCAGTTTCAGCACCATTCTGAAGTATTCAGCGATTTTGATATTGCCACTTCTGATTGCCCTGTTTGGTTCACTGATCTGGTCTCGCCAATTAAAACGTGAGGTGGCAGCTCGGACAGCCGATCTGCAGCGCAACCAGGCCATCTTGAAGGCGGCAATGGATAACAGCCTTGCCGGTATTGCGATTGCTGAAGCGCCGGACGCGAAGTTGAGTTTTGTTAATGAGGCCGGCTGGAGAATTTACGGCAAAGACTACAAAAGTGTTGACGATTGCAAAGAGGATGAAAAACTGGCCACCCAATGGCTAATTTACCATCTCGACGGTTCACCATTCGGGAAAGATGAAGGGCCATTGGCGCAAGCTGTGCTGTACGGGAAATCATCCAGCGCCGAACACATTTTCAAACTGGACAGTGGTGAAGAGCGCTTTATCTGGGCAAATGCGTCCCCTTTATACAATGCACAGCAGCAGGTTGTAGCTGGCATAGCGGTATACCTGGATATCACTGATCGGGTTCAATCAGACATGGCATTGCGTGAAAGTGAAGAACGCTTTCGCTCACTAACAGAACAATCGACAGACCTCATTGCTGTCACCGACATGAACGGTGTAATTGTCTATGTGTCACCTGCATCTCAGAGTATCTTTTCGATTGCACCAGAAGCGATGATGGGGCGACACTTCACTGATTTTCTGGATGAATCCCATATTAACAAAGCGCTTGACGCTTTCAGGGAAACTATGGGATCAGGCGGTAAACTGGTCGGATTTGAGCTGTTGATGAAACGCTACGATGGGACTGTATTTACCGGTGAGCTAAATGGTTCCCTGTTCAGCGCCGGTGCAATGTATGGCACCCTGGTAGTCATCCGGGATATTTCAGATCGCAAGAAGGCTGAAGAAGCTTTACGTGAAAGTGAACAGCGTTTCAGGGCGTTGGCGGATCATATTCCGGGCATTATCTACCTGTGTAAAAATGATTCTCGCTACACCATGTTGTATTTGAATGATGCAATTGAAACAATGGTCGGCTACAATAAGAACCTCTTCCTGGACGATCAACTGAGTTTTACAGATTTATACCACCCGGATGACCTTGACAATATTTATCGCGATGTTGATGAAGCCGTTGCGAAAAAGGAACCCTTCCACCTGACTTACCGGATGCAACATAGTGATGGAAGATGGTTGTGGTGGGAAGAGTTTGGCGCAGGAATATTTGAAAACGATAAATTGCTGTTTCTTGAAGGATTCATCACAGATATCACAGATCGAAAACAGGTAGAAGAAGAACGCAGCAAGCTTCAAACTCAACTGCTTCAATCTCAGAAACTCGAATCAGTCGGCCGTTTGGCCGGTGGTGTGGCCCACGATTTCAACAACATGCTGCAGACTATCCTGGGCAATTGCGAACTCGCCTCGATGAACAGCAACCTGAGCAGTGAACTGGAAGGATTATTGTCTGAAATAAAGGGCGCAGCCTATCAATCTGCCAACCTTACCAGGCAGTTGCTGGCTTTTGCACGTCAGCAGACCATTGCGCCTAAAGTACTCGATCTGAATGATACCGTGTCCGGGATGCTGAAAATGCTTCGCCGACTGATTGGTGAAGATATTAACCTGGCCTGGATGCCGGGCGCTGATTTGTGGAAAACCAAGATGGACCCCACGCAAATAAACCAGATTCTCGCCAATCTTTCCGTCAACGCAAGGGATGCCCTGGACGGTGTGGGGAAAATAACCATTGAAACCCGGAATGTTTTGCTGGATGAGGAGTTTTGTAGCGGTTTAACTGACGTGGAGCCCGGTGATTACGTACGCCTGGCGGTAAGCGACACGGGAACCGGAATCAAGAGTGAATATCTCTCCGATATCTTTGAACCATTTTTCACCACCAAGAAGCAGGGGGAAGGCACCGGTCTTGGATTGGCGACCATCTATGGTATCGTTAAACAGAATAATGGCCACATCACCGTTGACAGTATCCTGGGCGAAGGCACCACTTTTACAATTTATTTCAGGAGATTTCAAACGGACAGTGATGAAGGCCCGGATGCTCAGTTGCAGGAACCGATTGTTGGCGGAACAGAAACGATTTTGCTGGTAGAAGACGATGCCGCCATCCTGCGAATAGGGAAAAGGATGTTGAACGGGTTGGGCTATACTGTTTTAGCTGCTCACTCGCCGAATGAAGCAATTCATCTTGTTCAAGACTACACCCAGGAAATACACTTGATCATATCTGATGTGGTAATGCCCCAGATGAACGGAAGCGAGCTGATGAACAAGTTGCTGGAAATCAGACCAGGTCTGAAATCACTATTCATGTCAGGCTATACTGCGGATATTATTGCAAAACGCGGTGTTCTTGACGAAGGTATCAATTTTATGAAAAAACCATTTACGGTAAAACTACTCTCCGAAAAGGTGCGTGAAGCAATTGAGGAAAGCGCTTGATATGAACAAGTAACAAGTGCAATTACGGATACCGCCAGAAAGAGGGATAGGGAAGGATTCTAAGCAATACGGTTTGACCGGGATCACATTGTTCGACATATGTGATGCTTACTTACTATATTGATGAATTGTGAGCTTGCTGCAAGATTTACACAGGCAGGGGAAGATGCATGGAAAAGGAAAATCCAGGTTATAAAGAGCTTGAAGAAAAGCTGGCTGCGAGTGAAGCTGCTGCGGGAAGAATGGCTGAACAGGCAGAACGAAACAGCCACATTATGAAAGTACTTCTCGCAATACGAAATGTTAATAAACTTATTATTACAGAGAATGATCCCAGTATTCTGATACAAAAAGCATGTGAAAATCTAATTCTTACAATGGGATATCATCATGCCTGGATAGTACTGTTTGATAAAAATAATAATATCAGGGAGACAGCTTCATCAGGTTTCAAAGATGATTTTGCCTCAATGAAAGAATACCTGGAAAAGGAAGGCAAGCTGGAGTGTATTAAAAAAGTTGTTGATACTAAAGGAATTGTCATCATTAAGGATCCTCAGACATACTGTCCGGGATGTCCTTTACGGGATGAATACACCAATCGAGCAAGTTTTTCGAAAAAGCTGATGTATCAAGGCCATTTGTACGGCATTATTTCTGTATCGGTGCCTATCGTATATGTGGACTACAGAGAAGAAAAAGAGCTTTTTGCGGAATTAACCTCTGATGTGTCATATGCGCTTCATAAGATATATAAAAACAAGCAATTACATCTGTTTGAGCATATTGTTTCCACAACTCCCAACCTTATATCTTTTATTACCAGCGATTATCGCTATGAGACTGTCAATGACGGCTATTGTCGCTATTTCAACCTTTCTCGCGATAAAATTGTTGGTCACAGGGTGGCGGAACTGTCGGGAGAAGATGTTTTTGTCAATACGATAAAGCCCAAGATGGACCGTTGCTTGAAAGGTGAAGCCCTCCAGTATGAAGTATCCATTCATGTGCCCGACATCGGGGAGCGTTTCCTTCGTATGGATTACCAGCCCTACCAATCTAACGGTAGTGGAATAACAGGAATTGTTGTTCATGGCATTGATATAACTGAAATAAGAGAAGCAGAAAACAAGCTTCGTGAAGAGGGGGATCGTGCCAAGCTGTATTTTGATGTGTCCGGGGTAATTCTGCTTGCCATGGATGAAAATGGAATTATCACACAAATCAACCAGAAAGGTTGTTCTGTTCTGGGGGCATCCCAGGAAGAGATATTGAACAGGGATTATTTCAAAGAATTCATTCCTGACAGCATTAACAAGCAGATGAAAACAGTTTTTTCGCAATTGATGCGTGGGGACATTGAACCTGTTGAGTATTTCGAGAATCCGATTATCAGCCATAGCGGCGAAGAGCGTTTGATCGCCTGGCATAATACTGTCTTGCGTGATAAGGACGGCAAGATTACCGGCACACTGAGTTCCGGGGAAGACATCACAGAGAAAAAGAGAGCTGAGGTCGCTCTTGAAAAGCGACTCATTGCCCTGACACGCCCGTTAAGCAAGCAAAACAACATCGAGTTTGAAGAGTTGTTTAATCTTGAGGAGATTCAGGAACTTCAAGAAGAGTTTGCCCTTGCGACAGGGGTGGCTTCCATGATTACTCATACGGATGGAACCCCAATTACCAGACCGAGCCAGTTTTGTCACCTGTGCAACAATATTATTCGTAAGACAGAGAAGGGGCGAAGAAACTGCTATCGTTCTGATGCGGAACTGGGAAAATATAATCCAGATGGACCGACCATCCAGCCTTGTATGAGCGGGGGTCTCTGGGATGCAGGCGCTGCTATTTCGGTTGGGGGACATCATATTGCCAACTGGTTAATCGGGCAGGTTCGAGATAATACGCAGAGCGAAGAGAAAATCAGGCAGTACGCTCGTGATATCGGCGCCGATGAAGATGAAGCGGCAGCAGCATTTCAAGCCGTACCGGCCATGTCCAGAGAACGCTTTGAACAAATTTCCCAGGCGTTGTTTACCCTGGCGAACCAGTTATCAAACATTGCCTATCAGAATGTTCAACAGGCACGATTCATCACAGACCTGGATAATGCACGCAAAGCGCTGGATGACAGTGAAAAGCGCATGGAGCTTGCTATTCTTGGCGCTGATCTGGGGACATGGGATTGGGATATCGTGAATGAAAGTGTTGTCTTTAATGACCAGTGGTGCGATATGGTAGGATATGCCAGGGAAGAACTTGATGATGGTGTTGAGGCGTGGGAAAACCTGGTTCATCCGGACGATTTTCCTTTTGTCAACGAAAAGCTGGAGGAGCACATACAAGGTAAAACGGATCAATATGAAACCGAGCATCGTATGCGGCACAAATCCGGAAACTGGGTTTGGGTACTGGACAGGGGCAAAGTCATTGAGCGTGACCAGGATGGAAAAGCGCTCCGGGCTTGTGGCACTCACCTGGATATAACCGAACGGAAGAAAGCAGAAGAAGCCCTCAGGGAGCGTGATATGCACTTCTCCTCCCTGTTGGAGAATCCGGTGGGGTATTTGATCTATCGTCTGCAAGCCGGTCCGGACCCCATGTCGCCCATCGTCACCCTGGTCAGCCCTTCCATTGAACAAATCCTGGGGATACCGCTTGAAGACAGCATGGATTTTACCAGTTGGTTTGTCAATGTCCATCCGGAAGACTTTTCCCGGTTGAAGGAGGCCAACATTCGCGGGTGCCAGCCTCCCTTCTTGTTTGACGAAGAATTTCGCTATAAGCATCCCACACGAGGTTGGATCTGGCTTCATGCGAGGAGCAATGGTATACCCAAAGAGGACAATCCTGAGTGGATCGAATGGGCCAATGGGATCATTGTAGACATTACGGATCGTGTACTGGCCAGGGAAGCCTTACAGGAAAGCGAGGAGAAATACCGTCTCCTGGCCGAGACGGCGGATGACTTCATCGTACTTCACGATCTCAAAGGAAGAATTCTATTTATCAACCAGTCCGGATTGAGTTTCCTTGGCTATTCCAGCGAAGAAATCCTGTCGCATAATATTATGGAGTTTGTTCCTGACAGTGAGCTGGAAGGGGTAGTTGATCGCCAGGTCAACAGGCATGAAGGATTTTCCGGAAAGAAAGAATATGAAACAAAACTGGTAAACAAAGATGGAGAAGAGATTCCGGTTGAAGTGAAGTCAACGGCAGTTATAAAAGAGGGGAACATTGATTCCATCCTGATTATTGCCAGGGATATCTCAGACCGGAAGAAAGCCATCGTGCGGCAGGAGCAACTGCAAGCTCAACTTGTACAGGCACAGAAGTTGGAATCAATCGGACGTTTAGCCGGTGGGGTTGCACACGACTTTAACAACATGCTGCAAACGATTTTGGGCAACTGTGAGCTTGTTTCCATGGATGATGCCCTGTCGAAGGATAATCGCAAGCTGGTGTCTGAAATAGAACATGCCGCGGATCAATCCGCGAACCTGACTCGCCAGCTCCTGGCCTTTGCGCGTCGTCAACCCATTTCACCGAAAGCGGTTATTCTCAACGATGTTGTGACCGGTACACTGAACATGCTTCGCCGCCTGATTGGCGAAGATATTGATCTGGCCTGGATGCCGGGGGTGGATCTGTGGCCTGTGAAAATCGATACAACCCAGATAAACCAGATACTGGCCAATCTTGCGGTCAATGCCCGTGATGCCATTTCAGGCAACGGCAAGCTGACCATTGAAACGGAAAATGTTGTTTTCGACGAGGACTACTGCGAAATCAACATGGGATTTGTGCCTGGCGATTTTGTAAAGATCGCCATTTCAGACGATGGGTGCGGTATCCCGAATGAGATCCTGAAAGATGTATTCGAGCCCTTTTTTACAACAAAAAAACAGGGCGAAGGGACAGGGCTCGGCTTGGCAATGGCCTACGGAATCGTCAAACAGAACAATGGATTCATCAAGGTGTACAGCGAAATAGATGTAGGAACCTCATTTAAAATCTATTTCCCGCGTTTCCTTGGTGACGCAGCGCCGGATGAACGGAAAAAGGGCAGACAAAATGTCATTGAAGGATCGGAAACCATCCTGATTGTTGAAGATGAACCATCTATTCTCCGGTTGGGCAAACGTATTCTGGAAGGGCTTGGCTACACGGTACTCACAGCCAATACTCCAGAGGATGCTTTCCACTTGATTCAAACATACGGTGACAAAGTTCATCTTCTGATTACTGATGTTGTCATGCCACAAATGAATGGCAAGGAGCTGGCGAATGCGTTGAAGGTTTCCTACCCGGACTTGAAAACACTGTTTATGTCAGGGTATACGGCGAATGTGATTGCACATCGTGGAATTCTGGACGAGGGAGTAAACTTCATGCAGAAGCCTTTCTCAATAGCCATCCTGGGGGACCAGGTGAGGAGGGCTCTGGATAGCTGAACAATAAGAAAAAACCCATTGCTGTAAGGGTTTTTCGTTGAATTCTTATATATAGGTAAGTACTTTTCACAAGATCATGCACAGCTTCACTGAGCCTTTAAAGGAGTGTAGAGCTTCTTGCTTCAGCCTTTAGAAAGGTCTATCAATGATTCTTGCTGCTTTTCAGGGGATGGTAAACAATGCCGCCCTATTGATATCCCTGGGAGTGCTATATTCGCTTGTACCGATCAGTCGAGATTCCAAATCTGTTTACAGAAAAATTCTTTCCGGTTTAATTATTGGGCTTATTGGTATCGCCCTGATGCTCAGTCGCTGGGAGTTGTTGCCCGGCCTGTTTTTTGATACACGTTCCATACTTCTTGCCTGTAGTGGTCTTTTCTTTGGTCCTATTCCCAGTTTGGTCGCCATACTGATTACCGGCGTCTTTCGCATCATACAGGGTGGCGTTGGCGCATCGATGGGGATCAGTGTCATTATTACGGCAACCGGTCTCGGGTTGCTCTGGCGGCGGTACCTGCCATCACGAAAAGGCTGGATTGATCTTTACCTGCTTGGCCTGGCTGTTCACCTGGTGATGCTTGGCTGCACATTTGCCATGCCCTTCCATGTGGCAATTGGGACATTGCGAAATATCGCCTGGCCCGTTCTGGTAATTTATCCGTTGGGAACCATGTTGCTGGGACGTTTGCTGAACCTGCAGCAGAAAAAACGGAAGATTGCTGAAGACCTGAAGCATACCGAACACCGTCTGCGCAGCATGCTGGAGCATTCCTGGGGCATTATCGTTCTGGTTGACCGTGACGGGACTGCGAAGTATTTCAGCAGTTCTGTTCAAAATATCCTGGGATACACACCGGAAGAATTGATTGGTCACAAGTATGACACTTCTATTCATCCTGATTCTCTTGACGTTGTAACAACCTGCATGACGAGGCTATTAAATACGCCCGGGGGAATGGAAGCCTGGGAAGCGCAAGTCAGGCATAAGGACGGCCATTGGGTATGGATTGACAATGTTGCCACCAATCTGCTTGATAACCCGGATGTGGAAGCTGTGGTTGTCAATTCGCGTGATGTGACAGATCGTCGCGCTGCCGATCACGCCCTTCGTGAAAGTGAAAAAAACCTTCGTAAGGCCCAGCAGATAGCCCAGATTGGATTCTGGGAATATGATATCATTAATGACCGGCTCAAGTGGTCCGATGTCATCTATTCCATGTTTGAGATTGACATGGAGTCACCAGTATTAACGTATGACGCCTTCATGGAATACATCCCCCCCGATGATCAGGAAAAAATCCAAAAACATTTTGAAAAATCAGTTGCTACCGGGAAAACAGTGGAGTTTGCCCACAGGGGATTTACAACCAGCGGTGTGCAAAAGTGGTTCAATGATGTATTCAAAGTGGAGGTAAATGAAGAAGGTGAAGCGGTACGGTCTTTCGGGACAATCCAGGATATTACGTCACGCACACTGACGGAAGATGCTTTACGCAAGCGTGAGGGTCTGCTGCAACGCATCTTTGATATTCTCCCGGTTGGGTTATGGCTTGCCGACGAAAATGGCAACCTGATCAACGGGAATCGCAAGGGGATGGAAATCTGGGGCGCTGATCCGAATTCTGCCCCGTCAGATGTTGGCATTTTCAAGGCCAAGCGGGTACCATCGGGAGAAGAGATACAGCTTCACGAGTGGGCGCTGGCCAAAACTATTCGCGATGGGGAAACAATCACCGATGAGATGCTGGAGATTGAGGCGTTCGATGGTCAATCACGCACCATTCTTAACTCAACAGCGCCGGTAATCGATGATGATGGTTCCGTGCAGGCTGCCATCATGGTCAATCAGGATATTTCAGAACTGAAACGTGTGGAAGCGGACCTGCAACGAATCGAATGGATGTTGTCAAAATCCATTACACGCGCAGCCAGTGATCAGGAAAGTATACCGGTGCAGGAGTATGGCGACCTGACCTCGTTGAATACAGATGGTCTGATTCTGCAATCTGTCGGTCATAAAATGCTCGGAAACATCGCCTCGGAATTCCTGGATTTGCTGGGGACATCGGCTGCCATCTATGAAGCCAACGGGGATTACGCTTACGGAATCTTTGCTTCCAACTGGTGCCGCCTGATGGACTCAGCATCTCGTGATCTTTGTGAAACCGACGACAACAAAGAAGCGCTGGAATCCGGGAAATGGTTATGCCATGAATCCTGTTGGAACTCTTGTTCACGGCTTGCGATTAAGCAGAAGACACCTGTTGATATAGAATGCAACGGCGGCATTCGTTTGTATGCGCTTCCCATCTGCGCGGGCAATGAAGTCGTTGGTTCTATCAATTTCGGTTATGGCGATCCTCCCAAAGATCCTGAATTATTGCAGTTGCTATCACAAAAATACAATATTGATTATGACCTGCTGGTTGAACACGCGAATGCCTATGATTCCAGGCCGCCGTACATTGTCGAAATGGCCAAGCACCGCCTGAAATTTGCTGCGCAACTGATCGGATCACTGGTTGAAAGCAGAATGGCGGAAGAAGAACGCGCGAAACTGGAAGAACAGTACAATCAAGCCCAGAAAATGGAGGCTATCGGACGTCTGGCTGGTGGGGTTGCCCACGATTTCAACAATATGCTGGCGGTCATTATTGGTACGACAGAGATGGCCATGAATGATGTTAAAGAGGGTGAATCCCTATACCAGGACTTGCTGGAAATAGGTCGGGCGGCACATCGCTCTGCGGATCTTACCCGTCAACTGCTTTCCTTCTCACGCAAGCAGATCATCAAACCCAAACCGGTAGACCTGAACCGTCTGATCCTTGAGCAGGGGAAAATGCTCAAGCGGTTGATCGGCGAGGATATTGAGCTTGAGTTCAAGACGTCGGATGATGTCTGGACGATCCTGATCGATCCATCCCAGGTAGACCAGATTCTCACCAATCTCGTCGTAAACTCCCGCGATGCCATCGCCGGAGTCGGTTCGATTGCCATTTCCACGGAAAATGTCCAGTTGACCGAGCAGCATTCGCGTAAAGACATGCCTGTTTTACCGGGTGATTATGTCTTGTTGTCCATTACGGACACCGGCACCGGGATGGATGACGAGACACTGGAACGTATGTTCGAGCCTTTCTATACCACAAAGGAATTGGGCGAAGGGACCGGGCTGGGGCTTTCCACGATTTACGGTATCGTGCAGCAGAACAACGGTGTTATCCATGCCAGCAGTACACTTGGCGAGGGTACAACATTCAATATCTATTTCCCTCGACATGACGCTACAGAAAAGGTTGCTGCACAATCAAAGGCGAAGCAAAAAACACGTGGGACCGAAACGATTCTCGTGGTTGAAGATGAATTGTCCATTCTCCGCCTGGCAAAACGTGTGCTGGAGCGTGACGGTTTCCATGTTCTGGTCGCCAGAACACCAGCCGATGCCATCAGCCTGGTGGATGTCCATAAAGGGCATCTTCACCTGCTGCTCACCGATGTGGTTATGCCCGGCATGAACGGGAAACAACTCCACCAGAAACTAACAGTCATGAAACCGGGGATGAAGACGCTGTACATGTCCGGGTACACGGCGAATGTTATTGCCCAGCGTGGTATTCTTGAGGAAGGTGTGGCCTTCATCCAGAAGCCCTTCAATGTGGATACTCTCTCCCAGAAAGTGCGTGAAACACTGGATGCGCAGTGAAAGAATCTGGCCCCGACGGCTTGAAGCACGCTGAAGCGAAGCGGAAACGGCTGCCCGGCGGGGTTTGTTCTATATAGAGCGTCAGTCCGCCTGTAGTCAAGTAGCAGCAAAAGGGGATTGTTTCCTTTCCACGTAGAGCGCGCTTGGCCCGACTGCTTGCTGTCGGGTTTCATAAGGTGGCTGTCCCTTTTTGCGGAGTCTTCTGCTCAGTCCCGATGCGCTCGGAGTGAAGCGATTGGTCTTGCTTGTGTAGGAGTATTCTGGCGGCATCAGCTATGGAAAATCAATCACTTGCGGATCGGGCAACCCGTCCTGGATGTAATGGAACATAACACAAGATTACTCCACCACAATCTCACGGCTGGCTTCGCGTCCCTCGTCATCCATGCATGTAACGGTGTGTTTTCCACGCTCCGGGGGCCAGAAAACAAGCTGATCCGGTTTTCCTTCAAAGATTAACTCCCGGTCCACGAACCAGTACACCGTTTTCACATCACTGCCAAAGGCTGCCTCAAGCGGAATCTGTTGATCTTCAAGGGGCACAAACCTGCGAATAATGTACGTGATCCCTTCTTCCGGGGAACGGATAGACGGGGCGTTTTCTCCTGCGATACGGCTGCATTTGGGATCATGTTGCGGGATGGTCTCAAGGGGAAGTCCTACAGACCTTCGCCACGCCGTAATTTTGGAAGGCCAGGTGACGAACACTTTCTCTTGATAGTACTTACCGACACGGCAGGAAGGGCACAAACGATAGCCGGTTGCATCATCGATCTCATAGACCTGGTGGAAGGTACATTCTTCACGAAGTGAATAATCCACATGATACAGCTCGCGTTTTATTTCGGTACAGCCCGGCCCGGGCAGCATGCCGGACAGGGCGCAGACCTCACGTTCATCCACCTCCACCGGCCGCAGATACCATTCACCTTTTCCCGCTTCAAGTGCGGTGAACAGGTCGAAGAGCAACGGTCCGGCGGCATCCGCGCCCACCAGCGCCGGAGCGCCCACACCGGAGAAATTCCCGATCCATACCCCAATGGTGTAGCGCGGGGTATAGCCGATGCTCCAGGCATCACGGTTGCCGTATGATGTCCCGGTCTTCCAGGCGATCTTGGGCAGGTTGGCGGTGTATTCCCATGTGGACGGGAAATCGGGACGACGCACCTCGGTCAGCATATCGGTGATGATAAAGGCGGAACCTTCAGTCAGCAATCGTTTGGATTGCAATACCGGCTGGGATTCCAGCAGGCGATAGGAAATAAACTCACCCTGACGCGCCAGCATGGCGTACAGGTTGGTCAGTTCCAGCAAACGTACCCCGACACCGCCCAGGATCAGCGACAGGCCGAAATGTTCCGGCCCCTTTTCCAGGGTATGGATACCGCCTTGTCGGAGGAAACCGATCAAGCGTGTCAGGCCAACGTCGTGCAACACATTGACGGCCGGGACATTGAGCGAATGGGTAAGCGCATATTGTGCGGTGATCATTCCCTGGAAGGTTTCGTCATAGTTCACCGGGGCATACCCGCTGTAGCTCACCGGAATGTCTTCCAGCAGGGTGGAAGGTGTCAGCAGGCCATCATCAATGCCCAGCGCATAGACAAACGGTTTAAGAGTGGAGCCGGGGGATCGTTCTGCCAGAGCGCCGTTCACCTGGCCGCCATTTTTCTCATCAAAATAATCCGCCGACCCCACCAGCGCTCGAACTGCTCCGGTTTCATTTTCCAGTATCACCAAAGCGCCGTTGGAGATGTTGAACCCGCGTAGCTGGTTGACATGACGTTCCAGCAGGCGCCGCGCGGTTTCCTGAATCTTCAGGTCGATTGTGGTTGTGTATTTTCTTCCCGTGCGACCTGAAGCGGCAGCGAGCTCATCACAAACATGAGGTGCGTAGAGTGGGAACGGTTTCCAGCCATGCGCCGCTGATTCCGCAATCGCGCGATCAAACTGGTCCGATGTGATCACATCGTTTTCGAGCATACGACGAAGTACTTCGTCTCGGCGTTTCCGGGCGGCTTCCGGGTAACGATCCGGACGCAGGTTCGCCGGGGACTTGGGGATCGCTGCGAGTAGCGCCGCTTCACCCGGACCAAGTTCGCGAGACGGTTTGCCGAAGTATATCTGCGACGCCGCTTCCACACCGATCACATTTCCGCCGAAGGGGACTCGGTTCAGATAGGCAGTAAAGATTTCCTTCTTTGAATACCGCAATTCGAGTTGCAGTGCGCGAAAGGCTTCAAGCAGTTTGACCGGTAGAGTACGAGGACGTGGGTCAATCATTCGCGCCAACTGCTGGGTGATGGTAGATCCGCCTGACAGCACCTTTCCGGCACGCAGGTTCATCCATGCAGCGCGTGTGATGGCGACCGGGTTCAGCCCCGGATGGGCGTAAAAATAACGGTCTTCATAGGTAAGAAACGCGGCCTGTAGATGGGGAGAAATGTCATCCAGCGCTGCCGGGACCAGGTAGGCATCCTCGGAAGACAGGTACACCCGCAGCAACTTGCCTTCATGGTCAAAGACAACCGTTGAAGCCGGAGGATTCATACTGTCCGGTGGCAGGGGAACCACAAGCAGCAACAACACAAATAGCACAGCCATCCCCACCAATACGAAAAGTGTATTCCGTATTCGCGGGTGATGGCTGAGCCAGTTTCTCACGTGCTGAAGAAGATTCCTCGATGCCTCCGTACCTGTCATTTCCTGGGTTTGACCTCCATGACCCCGGAAGAACTGATACTGCGGATCGTAGGATCATACATGGTTTCCGCCTGGATCGGGGGCAGCGCAAAGCGTCCTGTCGTTACAGCACGCGCAGAATAATAGTACCGGCGGTCATTTCTGGAATTCAGGTCAAGGAACAGCAGGACACGATCATCCCGCATGTCCATGGATGTGGGGTTCAGGATACCGGAACGATTGATCCAGGTCAGTTGCTGACGTGATTCCAGGCGTGGATTCTCAACTTCCAATCCAGCCGGAAGCATATCATCGACGATCACGTTGAACAGGCAATACCGGCTGCTGGTGTTGGAGACAATGATTTCCACCACAACCAGGTCACCCTGTTTGATCTCATCAAGGGCCAGCGATTGACCGTCATACGAGTAGTAATTTCGTGTGACTTTCATACCTTCGTTGACATCCAGGTATTGTGGCTTCTCAGGCAGTCCGCGTGCTTCCCAGTAATAGAAACACCTGCCTTTCCCTTCGGTGCTAAGTTCTATCTTTTTGTTTGCCCAATCCTTTGCCGAAATGGAAAATGGTTCAGAATCGAAGGTGGCGGTTTCTTTGCCATCCACCAGTACTCGTCCAGTATAGTCGGAATCGCCGATTCCATGATACAGGCGTCCCAGGGCAAGCAGCGCCCATGCGTTTTCCTGAGTTGTGTACCACCTGCCACTGTGAGATTGTTTCTTTAAGCGTTCGACCAGGACAGGAATAACCGGGCTGTCCGGCTGGAAGTGGGCCAGCACATGCAGGTTGATCGCATCGGAACGGGTCTGGCTGTAAAAGCTGTAGCCGTTCTGCCTGTTTTGATCGGATTCCGGATAGGCTTTCTGGGGCAGGAGTTCACGCGCGGTGGCCATATCACCGCTCATGGCATAGGCTCCGGCCAGCAGTGCGCGTGATTCCGGGGTAAGCTTGTCCTTTTTCCGGTCAAAGATCACATTCATCGCGCCACGTTCGGGTTTATCCATCATGGCCAGGACAAACATGGCGTAAGTACGGATTCGCATGTTGTATCGTTCCTGGTAAGAGGAAGACAGGGTATTTCCCCAGTGTGAAAACCAGGATGTTTCAAAGTCGTATTTCCCGTCAACCACATTTTTCAGGAACCTGCGAGCCTGTTTCAAAACGGAATCAGTAACATCATAGCCCATCTCTTTTGCTTCCACGAGGAAATGGGCAGCATAGATCGATGCCCAGGGGTAGCGGGTTTCCATATCATCACCGGGCCAGTAGCTGAACGAGCCATTCGAATTCTGCAACGAGATGATCTTTGTAATGGCTTCCTGGACATAGTATTCAGGCGCGGAATCGTGGAACTGGTCCGGGTAAACCTGCTTGGCCAGATCATCATAGTACAGCAAGGGGAACGCACAGGATGCGGTCTGTTCGAGACATCCGTATGGGTATTTCAGCAGGTATTCAAGGCTGGCCGAGTATTCCAGGCCGGGTGTGGACATAACATGCAATGCGTATGAATCTGTCCCTTCTACGAAATCGCCGGGCAGATTGATGGTGACTTTATTACCTGCCTCGAAGGAACTCGCCCCGCTGAAGCTTTGCGGTTGGGTTGGCGGACGAACCGGAAGTGTGGTTTTCACAGAAACCGAAACTCCGCCACCGGTGGCAGTCAATGTAGCCGTGGCAAGTTCATGCGCATGTTTCGCTTCCAGCGAGAAGAAAACCTGTCCCTCTTTTTCCGGCTGCACTTCCACTGTCTGACTATTCGCACCGTCAATCGTCAACGGGCCTTCAATATCCAGCTTGACAACGATGGATGCGGTTTTCCCGGTGCCGTTGAATACATTCACCGGAACGCGGAACTTATCGCCACCGGCAACGAAACGCGGGAAGGTCGGGGTCAGGACAACAGGATCGCGCACCTGCACGTAGCTTTCGGCCGCGTCATAGTTGTTCCCATCGACCGCCACCGCCATCAGACGCAGGCGTCCGTTGAACTCGGGAATATCAAACTTGATTTTCGCACGGCCACTGTTCATGGTCACAATGCCTGACCATAACGATACCGGTTTGACCCGGTGCTGCGACAACGCGGAAACATGCCCCATATCTGCCGCGCTTTTGCCGCCGCCGGGGCTGGAATGCAACTTGGCCGCTTCGGTTTCCGGCATCAGTTTCTGGAACAGGTCATAGGTGGATACATTTAGCTGACGTTTCCCGAAGTAATAGCTGTACGGGTCAGGCGTCTGATAGTTGGTCAGTTGCAGGATGCCTTCATCGACAGCGGCGAGGGTGACCGCCGCTGTCCCGGACGCACCGCGTGCGGTCAGGGTGACTTCCATCGGTTGTTTTGGACGCATCTCTTTCGGGGCGGAAATGGTCAATCCCATGCGGTGACTGCTCATGTCAATCATAAGCGGAACAATCCCGATGGCGCGCATGGGCGCTTCGGGATCAACATCCTGTCCCGCACGCACCAATGTGGCGCAGACATAGGCATTCGGTTCAAAGCTGTTCCGAACCGGAATGCTGATCTCTGCGGTATTGCCCTCCATCGCGATCAAACGGGAATAGAGGATGTTATCCCGTTCCACGGTTAGCAGCAGTTTTCCACCGAACGGCGCTTTCACCAGAACATTGGCCGATTGTCCGGGTTTGTATGCCTCACGATCCAGTTCCAGTTCTATCTGATCCGGGTTCTGCATGGCCCAGGGACTGTATCCCCAGCCGCTGGCATAGAACATGATCAAAGAAGAAGCGCCGGATTCCGGATCTTCGATCTGGACGCCGTAACTGCCATAGGTCGGGGGAGTGAATTCCACCGACGCTTGAGTGCCGGAAAACGACGCAGTTTCTCGTCCGATGATTTGCGGTACACGGTTGGAACGGTAATAATGACCGTTGCGATCCCGAACCAGGCTGGTCCGCCAGTTGTACTTGAAGAAGGTAATTTCAAGCTTATCGGTGTTGACCGGATTTCCTTCAGGATCGATCACAACAAACTGGATGTTTTCCGCTTTATTGGGTACAGCGTAGGCGCTGTTCTGGCGTTTGACACCTATGTATCGGGAATAGGGGTAAATCGTTACGTTTTGATAATTATTCACCGCACGTCCGCCCATCTCATATACCGTAGCGCGGATATTTCCCTTTAACGCTGCCGGGGGACGATTGCCTTCACCGATGACATAGGCAAATTCCGCTATACCATTGTCGTCCAGTTTCTGTTCACCGAGGTTTTCTTCCAGACGGGAGAATTCGCGTTCACTGTTCCCGAATGTGAAGTCGGACCAATTTCCGGACTGGAACGAGGTCGGTGTCATGGTAAGGACCGCTTCGCTACGTCTGCCTGAGGCGGGTGGACCGAACAGCATGGTACCAGTGACATCGACTCTGATCGTATCCCCGGGTGCAAATTGGTCTCCGTTGGTTTCAAGGCCCACCTTGATCCGGTCCGGCATGAACTCTTCCACCTGGAAACTGTAGTCTCCGATAGTGTTGTCACCGGTAGCGTAGAGTTGAGCGTAATAGTGTCCGGTACGGGCAAACGCAGGGATGTCGAAGGTGAACTCATCCATACTTTCCAGCCCCAACCGTCCCTTTTCCTCGAATACAGTTCTTCCGGCCGGGTCGGTTATCTTCATCCGAACCGGGAAGTTGGAGGGGACCAGACCGCTGGTGGAACGAACGATACAGGCGATATGCGCGGTCTCGCCGGGACGGTACACATCACGATCACCGTACAACCAGGCGTCAAACGGTTTGCTATGGTAACTATCGCCACCAACGTCAAAGTTTGACGTCGAGATGTAACTGCTTCCGAAATCAAGGAATGAAAAGTCCTGACCATGCTGCGCGGCAATGACAAACGGGTTGAAATCCTCTTCCAGTCCATTCAATCCGCGAATGATAGCATGACCTTCACCGTCTGTGACCGCTTTACCCATGGACTGGTTATTGTCGCTGAGCAGTTCAATCCGGACACCGTTCAAGGGGCGAAGTGTGCTGGTGGACAAAGCCCAGACATGCAACTCGTCTTCCGCACGTTTGGCGATCATACCGATGTCAGTGATCATGATGCAACGGCTGTCGCTGCGCCAGTAACGGTTATTGTCGCGAAGTGTCATCACGAACAAACCGGACGGGTTATCACGCAGCAAGTTTTCGAAGTTGACTGTAACGGGTGTCGGCACCTCAAGCGGATACCCGTCAGGCGAGGAGATGGGAATCAATTCGTTTACAACGGTTGTGCCATAATTGCCGGTATTCCCGTAAAGACCGCCCAATCCACCGTTGTGAAGGAAATGCACCAGGTTATTGGTGTAAATCTTGGCTACCTGGACACGTATGCTGTCCATATTCACCACTTCCAGCGCCACATTCTGCATCCCACTGTGGGACAGGTATCTCCCGGGTGATGCAAAGGAGACCGAGGGTTGCAGCTTGGGGAAGGTGATTGTCTGGCTGAATTCCTTTTCCAGGAGTTTTCCGTTCAACGCGGTCAATCCCGGTTTCAGGATAACCCGGACCTGCTGTTCCTGCTTGAAATCACCGGTAATCAGCAACTGGTCAGAATAGCCTGACACAACCTCATAATCCATTTCCGGCTGCAGTTCAATGTATTTGCTGGCATCAACCGGATCGATTGGAATGGATAAGCGTATGGAAATGCTGAATGCCTTGTCATGCTGGGATGGAGAAATGCTGTTCACTTTCAGCTCATCCAGCTTCTCCAGCGAGACTTTGCGAGCTTCCGTTTCCCCCAACGGCAGGGTTCCGTTAAGGCATTTGATGGCGGCGTCAACTTCAACCCGAACAAAGCTGTTTTCTTTTTCCGGACGGACCAGGTCTTCCGTAACAAGTGTGAATTCGCTCGCTGCGCCTGAAGGGTTCAACAGGGTGAAACCGATCTCACGGTTGGAGTTCTCACTGTAGATACGAACATTGTTCAGCACTTCGTCAGGTTCGACCGGGTCGGTGAAGGTGAGCTGGACAGTAAGGATAGCATTCTTCGGATTGGTTGATGAGGGGGTCATAATATGGTGAACAGCCAGCACGGAGAAGGGAGTTGTGTAGATATCAAAGGATTTTTTTCCGGTCATGGTGATGCCCGGAACCTCAATTACACCGGAATTGACGGTAAAGGTAAACCGGCTGGAAGGCGGCAGAGGTTCCGTAGGCATAAACTGCAGGGAACGAGTGTCAATCCAGCGATACCAGCCGGGGAACGGGGGATCAATGGTCACGTCGGCGCTGTCAAAAGATTCGCCAACACGTTCGTTGCCAACAATATCCGTGGAAAACAGGATGGTGATATTGCTGGTGCGTGGGACTGGATTCTGCGGTTGCGCTTCCTTGATGAAAACGCTGTTCCCTTGTTCACAACCCGGTATGGACAGTGCAAGCAGCGCCAGCAGAAAGAATGCCACCCAGGCGGGTTTGACCGAAATACGATTCATTGTTCACTCCCCCGTACGAAAAAAGATCGCGATACTGTCAACCGGTCGGAATTGGAATGCGCTGGAATGTTCTCCCCATGAGTTTTCCAGCAGGATCATGATGGTATCCTCACAAGCAACATGTTCAGCAAGATAGTAAAAATATATGGTGGGCAGAATGAGGAATGATGAAGAAGATAATTTTTCGTCGAATTGGATCATGAAGTGATTGTGCAATCCCTTCGGGATCGAAAGGTGGTAAGTGTATTTGTTTCCCGGCGCTTACGCACCGCGCCTTTCACGTTTCACCTCTTCGAGGTAAACGAAGGGGATTCAAGATTTTTAGAACCTTGGCAGTACTCGGTTTTTTTCGCCATAAAACTGCCGGGAAAAAGGGGGTGGAATCCTTTTCCTTGCGCCATAATAGAACACTCTTACTTTCCTTGTGCAAAAGAAAGCGGTCCCCTTTTTCCATATATATTCTCAAATCCAAGAGAATACAATCAGAGGTGGTGAAAAGGTGACTGTACCGGATTTTTCGCCTGCTTCATCACGATGCCAGTGGGAAAATCTTGGGACAGCTACCTTTTCTGCTCTTATTTCTCTATGAAAACCGGTATTTATCTATCTAAACAGTCATTTGTCTTGTATAAAAGGTATGTTTCCTGCAGAAAAGTGTAGCAGTCCCGATTTTCTGTAACATGCAAATCATTGATAGCCAAATCCATACAAATCAGACAAAATCAATCACTTGACGTAAACCACCTTTGTCAGTCCTGTCATGTTCAAATCTGTTGCTGTCAACTTCACCAGGTACACCCCGCTGGAAAGAGAAACGTCCGGGCGCCAATGAACCTGACCGTTGCCTGCCTGCCGCATCGGGACGGATAATGAGGTCACGAGACGGCCATCCAGGGCATACACATCTGCCTTTACCGCTGACGTGGACGGCAAGGAGTAACCGATGGTAACGTCCCCGTTGAAGGGATTTGGATAGACGTCCTCGAAGGCAAAAGTTCCCGGAATCGCTGAAGATTGCGGAGGATCGGTAACATCATCCGCCGAATAGGGATACGCACCCATGTCCGGGATTGAACCGTCCGGATCATAGACCTCACTGGCCGGATCTCCCGCATCGATGCAGGGTGAGTTTTCCAGGATATACACTTCACCGTGATCACCACGCCAGGGCGATAACACCGGGTC
Organism: bacterium; assembly: GCA_963669175.1. Taxonomy (GTDB): domain Bacteria; phylum Electryoneota; class Electryoneia; order Electryoneales; family Electryoneaceae. Next base: position 85,144 of record OY769902.1, on the reverse strand, counting down.
ACGATAGAGGTTGTAAAAGAAGTCGCAGGAATCGCCGTTCTGGTTCACGCGTAGGATCATGCCCAGGGCCGGGTGCAGGTTGTCGCCCTCAAAATTCTCATCGTTCTCGTAAAAACAGTTATACTGGGCGATGAAATTGGCGTTCATGTCGTTGATTATCGTTGACTGGCCGATATTTCCGGCAAAGATACTGTTGTAGAGCTGGACGGTATTGCTGATATGATAGATCGCCGCTCCGATAGCAGCTTCATTGTTGATAAAGGTGCAGTTATACATGCTTTCCGGTGAATTGAGGATGGAAAATACGCCGCCACGTGTGACGGCGGAGTTACTGTTGAAAATGCAACGGAAGATGGTGAAATCGGATCCGGAGATATACAAGGCGCCGCCTTCAACCTGGGCGCTGTTCTCTTCCAGCAGGGAACAGGTCAGGTAGGCAGTTGAATTATAGACATACAGCGCGCCGCCTTTGCTGGCATAATTGCCGGTGAAGGTGCAATACTCGAAATTGATGATAGCACGGTTCATATAAATCGCGCCGCCATAGGATTCGGGAGATTGTTCCCCGGCCATGGCATCGACGAAAGAACAATGCACAAAGCTGGAGCTGTCCGAATTGATGAAACGGAAGCCGGTCCAATCGAAACTGGAAGTCTCGTCATTGCAGAATTGAACAGGTTCTGCTTCATTGCCGACAGCCATGACGCTGCCTTGAACTTCGATGGAGAACGGACCGGTGAAGGAAAGCGTAGTGCCGGGGAGGATGGTCAGGATGCTGTCGGCAGGGACATAACAGGTGTCGCTTACCTGGACAATACCCGGACCGACTTCGCCGTAAATCGTTCCCTGTAAAGGTTGTCCAAAGCTCAGCGCAGGAATCGTCAGTCCGAGGCATAGCAGCAGAAACAGGCGGCGCATCCGTAACTCCTTTCAGTCCGAGAAAGCTTCACCCGATTGTAACATGAAAATGAAGGTTGTGCAACGGACGGTTGGATTTGTATGGCCTGTCGCCTATCTTTTCACGTTCGAAGACAACGATTCTGAGGCAACCATGCGTTGGTACCGTACAGCAATACTGCTTTTCGTGGTTAGCGTGCTTCTTTTCAGCGGGTGTGGCGAAAAGAAGACGGCAAAAGATACCAGTACAATCCCGGACAGCGCGGCGGGAATGGTTGATGATATGATTATCGACTGGGGCCGTTACCAGTCCAATGTGAACCAGGCGATTGAATATGAGCGTGTGCTGGGGGATCTGCGAACACTGACGCCATCCATCGAACGTCATATCAGCGAAGAGATTTTCCAGGAAATGATCGAAGCTGCCTTGCTGGATCGCTGGTTGCGGGATCATGGCGTCCCGGTTGAACAGGCAGACCTGGCGGAAGCGGTCGAAAACAATCCGCCACCGATACAGGTGCTGCAAAACAGGAGGTTCCAGGATTCCTCGGGCAAATTCAACAAGCAGACGTATGTCACTTTCTACAATGACCTGAAGAACCGTGCGGTTGTGGGGCGCATCGAACAGTTGATCATGCTGATTCTACAACGTGAACGTGTTCAGACTGAACTGGCGCAGAGCATTCCGCAGGATGAGGCCAGCGCCAAAGCGGAATATGTGAAGCAAAACAGGCGCGGACAGGCGAGCTATCTCTGGATACCCTTTTACGAAATGGAAGTCGATGCGAGTGCACTAACAGACGAGATGCTGCGTGCTTATTTCCAGCAGCACCTGGAGGAGTTTCGTTTCGGCCCACGCAGGCGTGTCAATGTGGTTGTTTTTGAGGATAAACCGTCCGAAAGCATGCGAACTGCTGCGTTTCATAAGATCGAGACTCTTCAGAATCGTTTGAATCGTGGAGAAGATTTCGCACGTTTGGCGACGGTTGAGAGCAATGATCCCACCAAAGCTCGTGGCGGTCTGATCGGGTGGGTGAAACGTGGCTGGCTCATGCCTGAACTGGAGGATGCGGCGTTCAATGGTAAGGTCGGGGACGTCGTAGGGCCGGTTGAGACCCAGATGGGCTATCACCTGGTAAAGATAGAAGGCAGACGTGGTAATGGCCCTTCCGAAGAAGTGAATATTCGTCATATTCTCGTGGCCATACTCCAGCAGCCCAGCGATCCGGCGAAACTGGAAGCTTCGGCAGAAAGCTTCAGGAAAGATGCCGCACGGATGGGCATGACCAATGCAGCGCGTATGTATTCGGTGAAAGTGGACGCTATTGATGCGCTGGATGACAGCGGCCAGATCCCGGGATTCGGCTATAAAAAGGAGCTGGCCGATTTCCTGTTGAGCGCTCCCCTGCGAACCATCAGCGCTCCCCAGCGGTTCGGGAACAAGTTTGGGGTGTTTGAAGCTGTGGGTGATATCCCGGAGGAGATGCAGACGTTTGAACAGGCGAAGGAGGCCTTGCGGGAACGTCTACTCTATCGTAAACAACAGGAAAGAGCACGCCAGGTCGCATTGGATCTCCGTGAAGAGCTGGTGCGTGGCAATGCCATGGAAAGCATCGCTAAAGAAAAAGATATCCAGTTTATAAGCTCACGGTCCTGGATTTCACGTTCCGCGAATGGGTCCGGGCTGGAAGGGGATTCTGTTTTCGTGAAGACAGTGCTCAGTCTTTCACCCGGCGAATGCAGTGATCCGATCCAGGTCAACAACGGCTTCATTATCGTGCGCCTGGACAAGCTGGACGATCCTGATCCGGGGGAATGGGAACGGCATAAAGCGATATACATGGAGCAACGGGTTCAGCAAAAACGTCAACAGGTTTATACAGACTGGTTGAATGAACAACGCCGTGAAGCGGATATTAAAGATCTGCGGGCGAGATTTGAGTAGGGCATTCTATATTGTTGGAATATTCTGTATCTTGAAATATAGGAGTTCACGCATGTTGTTGTTGATTCGAATAGTTATCAGCCTGCTTCAGCAGGCTCTTTTTAGCACCCGGCTTCAGCCGGGGTGTTCTTGGTGATAAAGAAGTGGTGAGCGCCCTTCAGGGTGCTTTCCGGAATCAGTATTTATACCTGGCAAGCACGCTAAAGCGCGCTCGGAATTATTGTTGACATCTTTTCACCCCGGCTGAAGCCGGGTGCTAAGAAGAGCAGGCTAAAGCCTGCTAAATATTCAGATAGCAGATATATATAACAGATACATAGCAGATACATAACAGATACATAGCAGATACATAGCAGATACATAGCAGATATACATAGCAGATATACATAGCAGAAATTTATATCAGATATACATTTCAGATATGCGATGATATAAATCCCTACAATATTCTTCAAAGGAAAAAGTTTCGTCGTGACAAATACTTGCTCCATGCTGGGGGTGACACAATGGGACTTTTTCGAGTATCGCGATAGAAGCATAAGTTGACACGATTCAACTGGACAGAGACATGCAACCCAGCATCCGACAGCGATTGATTCCGATCGTGGCGACACTTGCCGCGCTAGCACTGGTGGTGGCGTACATGGTGACCGCGCATGTGAAGGGGATCGGGTGGTTGCTGACCCTGGATGACGGGTATATTCACGCTCGTCTGGCGGAAAACCTTGCTGATACGGGCAAACTTGGCCTGAATCCGGGCGAAGGCGGCGGGGGCAGCAGTTCGCTGTTGTGGACGATGTTGCTCGCTGTTGGCGCCAAAGTTGGGATTCCGGCTGATCGTGTGGCGTGGTTCTTCTCCACTGGTAGCTGGTTGCTTGCAGTCTGGGCAGGAAGCCAGTGGTTCGCTCGTCAGATGAAGGGCATGCTTGCCTGGATTGCCGCACTTTCACTCGCCCTGATTGGTCAACTTGCCGCACTCTCCCAGACCGGCATGGAACCGCTTCTCGCAGCGGCGTTTGTTTTCCTGGCGCTGGATGCTTTTGCTCAGGACAAGTTCAAACGCACCCTGGTTTTCGCTTCACTGGCTACCTTGGTGCGTGCGGAGACATTCCTCCTTCCGCTAGCAATGCTGGCAAGCCAGTTTCTTCCCGGCAACACTTCGGAAATACCGGAAGAGAACGGTTGGCGAAGCCTGAAGTCCAGGGTGTTGATGGTCGGGATTCCATTTGCAAGCGCTGTTTTCGGGTATGGTATTCTTACACTCCTGGCGGGAAGTACACCCAATACTCTTGCCGCAAGGCGCTGGTTGATCGACCTGCCGCCCTCGCCGTTGCAGGACATCCCACGTACGTTGATTCACATGGTTCGCATGACCGGGATGATCTGGGAACGTCTGGTCAACTTCATTGGCCCCGGGTTTGGATTCGGCATGATCTGGGGGGCGCTGGTATTTATTCTGGCGGTGGCCGGGGCTGTGTTTGCATGGAAGAGCCGTTGGGGAAGGCCTGTAGCGCTGTTCATCGTGATGCACCTGGCATTTTATTATCTATTCCTCCCCACGCCGAGTCACATGGGGCGTTATGTCTGGCCGCTCTGGGTTTTCGGACCTTGGCTGGTTGCAGCAGGTGTGGGCGGATTCCGAGAGAAGTTTCGTGAATTTCCCGTCGCCGGTTATGTCCTGTATGGTATTCTCGGGGTTCTTCTGCTGGGGTTTGTTCCCCAGGGAATACGCTGGGCCGGGTATCACGCCGGATCGATGGATCATTTGAACCGGATTCACGTCAAGATGGCGGAAACAGTGCGTGAACAGGTTCCCGAGGGGCAGACCGTAGCCGTATTCGATGTTGGCTTGATGAGCTACAGGTGTGAGCACAAGATCCTGGATATGGGCGGTCTGTGCGGCAAGGAGGAATTGAAAGCATTGCAGGAATACCGCATGGGCAAGCTGATTCGTTCGCGTGGAATTCACTATATCGTACTGCCGGAAACAGAAGGCAGCGCTCGCTTCGCCTATGCCTATCGTCTGGGACTCAGCCCGCACGATTTCAAGGAGATGGCGCGGTACTCCCTGGGTAATGAGATGTTCGTCCATATCCAGGCGACACTGGTCGCTATGAAATCGCTGGGGCTTTACCGCTACATGTAGTTTTCAGGCACAGATTCGGGCAGTTTTAGTCAACAACATCATCCGGGTGTGGTTTGGGGTGGAGCAGCGATTTGACTACGGCAACATCGAAGATCAGCACCGCAGAATTACATGCCTGTGCAATATTGCCACCGAGGGATCGAATCTGCGCATTGCGGTACTGGTTTGCAGCGAGTGCCGGTATTGTTGCCACGAGCAATCCTGCCAGGAAAGCGGCTACCGGAAACCAGGGTTCATAGAGGAGGAATTCCGGAGGGGGATAGTCCAGTCCGGCCCAAAGAAGGGTTAATGTGAATACAGCAAGAATCAGCAGGAATGACACCAGCATTCCGATCCAGTACCACTTTGCGGCTTTCCTGCGTACACGTCCCGGTGTCCGTTTCAATGCAGCTTTCAGTTTATTCCTGATCATGATTAACCGTCGGGCGGTTTCCACCGGCTCCACCACGATGGGGATTAATTTTACTTCCATGAAGGCCTGTTCCAGCGCAGCATGATATGCCGGGAAGAGTCTCGGCAAGGCGTTGGCGGCATGGTTTTTTTGTCGACGATTCGATTTGGCCATGAATAATGGTAACAAGAATCAGGTTTGCCTTCAAGAAAATCCTTTCATGAGCATCAGCAGGTATGCTCTCACCGGAGACATGTGGATTGCAGGAGACATGATGTCACACGTTTTGCTCGTATTTGTAACAGGTGTGGGCGATTTTCCGGTTTTCAGGTTTACACAGGCAGTGTTTTCGTGAAATTCCAATTTATATTTTATCGTAACCTGTTATGAATAGATTTGTTACTATTTTACTGAAGTGCGAGGGCCCAAGGGGAGCCGATTTGGTTGACTCCGTAGTGTTTGGTTTATCATCTTGCTTCCTTGCATTCTCTATGCACAATACGTGCATAATTTGCACGGCCCGTTGGTTCACAAGAGTCTGTTTTCACATAACATGACCCGAATAGCTCTGCTATTCGGCGGACCAAAATCCGGAGGCACCCATGAGACGTTTGGCCGTAGTGATGGTGATGCTTGCACTGTGTGCAGCGGCTGGTGTCGCTGTAGCGGCACAGGTCACCCTCGATTCGGCGGTTCAGCCAGAAGCACGGCTGTCCTTTGCCGGAGAGACTGGAGACGCGCTGGAATTCGCCTGGACGGCGGGATCAGCAACCGTAGAGATGAACAACAACCAGATGTCTGTTCTCCTTTCGGGAGAACGCGTCACTTACGATGAAGATGCCGTCGCAAGTGTCAAAGGCATGGTACGTTTACCCTGGAATCGTGATGCCCGCCTGGTGATAACCGGTGGCGAAGTGGTTCCGGTGAGTATGCTTGGTATCATTGGCGATGCCGTATCCCTGGACCAGGCGCCTGTGGAAGCGCAGTGGGCTTCGTTGGGCACTGCCGGTATCTGGCGTGATGTAACCGTTGCTCCCCTTGTGATCAACCCGGTGTATAAAGATGATTCCGGGCAGTCCTGGGTGGCGACGAAGCTGGATGTTCGTGTTGAGGTTACCGGCATGCTGGATACACCGGCCGAAGAGCCGTCTCGTCCGGTTTCACGCGCTTTCTGGCCGGCTTACCAGGAAGTTCTGCTGAATGGCCTGGACGAGTTGGGCACACGGCTTTCCGATACGCAGGGATCGTTGGTCATTGTTGCGCCGCCTCTGTATACATCACAGATCAGCGAGTATATCGAGTGGAAAACCAATCGTGGTTTTCATGTTGTCGTGCATGATCTGGCTTCAACCCCTACGTATACGGACCTTTCCAATGAGTTGACTGAATATTACGAAACACTGGATCCGCCGCTCGAGTATGTATTGCTGCTGGGCGATGTCAACCGTGGTATGGTGAACATTCCGCACGAGACGATACAGAATCCCGCATTCCCGCAGGAAGCGCCAGACGCGACCGACTGGCCTTACACTTTCCAGGAAGGAAATGACTATTTCCCGGAATTCTGGATTGGACGTATGCCGGTAGGCACTCCGGGTGAAGCCTTGAGCGCCACTCGTCGCGTGGTTCAGTACGAAAGCGACCCGCATCGGGTGCCAAGAACAGATGAACAGCGCTGGCTGCATGCTTCGCTGGTCGGTGGCAACTATTCGGAAAGTGGCGATCCGCCCTTGTCCCCGCTGATGACCCTTGAGTGGCTGCGCAACCGTTTCCTCACCGACTGGGATTACCTGGTTGTTGATACTCTGTTCTGGCGGAACGGTGGCTACCAGGCGAGTGAATCCGAGATTCGCAACTCAGTGGATGATGGTCCGCTGTATGTGGCCTATCGTGGTTGGGGCGACTCGGATGGTTGGATTGCCCCGAACTTCCGTAACAACAACGTCGATCAGTTGAGCAACGAATGGAATTTCCCCATTGTCGGATCATTCGTCTGTAATACTGGTGACTTCGCGAACAATACGAACACGAAGTGCTTCGCAACGACCTGGATCACTGCCGGTACTGCAACTGCTCCAACCGGCGCAGTTACCGTTATGGCGCCGACAGATCTGCATACCCAGACCAAGTTTAACAATCCTCTTCTTGGTGGCGCTTTCACTACCATTTTTGATCATGACGTAACCAACCTTTCCGCAGCGTTGTTTGCCGGAAAGATGGAAATCTATAACGGTCATCCGACACGTACCGGTAGCGGTGACATGGTTGAGTTTTACCATCATGTTTACCACATCATTGGTGACCCGTCCCTGCAGGTCTGGCGCTGGCGTCCCAAAGCCATGCATATAGCAGACAACTTCAGCAACACAGTACCCTACGGTCAGAACTATCTTGATGTTCGCATCGCTGACAGTGAAACCTTCTGGGGATTGAAAGACGCTCATGTGCAGGTTACCCAGGAACAGGGCGGCGACCTGGTGCTGATCGATGGTGGCTGGACTGATGTACAGGGCCAGTACAACCTGAACCTGGCCGGTGTGCAGACCGGTGAACTGTATCTCACCGTGACCCGTCCTGACTACGAAGCCATTATCGACACCATCAATGTCTGGCAGCCGACTCACCGTGTCGGTGTACAATCCTGGACCTGGAACTCAGGCGGCAACCTTGGGTTCTTCGTTGGCGATGAAGTTGAAGTAGACCTCACCTTGATCAACACGGGCGCTGAAAGCGAAACAGGTGTTTCTGTAACACTTTCGAACGAGAACGACGAACTGGTGACAATCAGCACCGCGACTGTCGAATATGGAAACATCGCAGCAGGCGCAACAGCCGTCAATTCAACGCCGTTTGTCTTTACCCTGGATGAACCTCTGGCCAACGATGTGGAGCTCGAGTTCACCGCCGAGATCACAACCGGCGACAGAACATTCTCGGGTAAAATCTGGATTCCGATCGAAACGGTCCGGATGGTATATGACGGTTATGCAGTCGCCAGTGGTTCCTACATGCCGAACAATACGGCAGAATTGAACCTGACCTTCACCAATGTAGGAGTTATGGATGCAAACAATGTATCTGTAACCCTGCAAAGCTGGCATACCGGTGTCACCGTGACAACCGGCACAGCCAGCCTGGGCAATGTGGCCGCAGGCGCGACAGTTACCACCCAATCCCCGTTTACAGTCCAGATTGCTGAGGGTGTTTACAGCGGTTGCCCCGTGACCTATTCGGTTTTCTATTCCAGTGATGAAGGCGACCTGGGCAGCGGCGCATTCCAGATCGCGCTGGAAGGTGTGAGCACCACAGATCCACTTGGCCCGGATGGTCATGGTTACTTCGCTTACGACAATACGGATACCGGCTTCGAGAATGCAGATGAAGTCGTGCCGACCTATACCGCTTTTGATCTGTCCAGCATGCAGGGCGCTGTCATGCACGAACTGCGTGACGATGAAAACCTGATCATGGAACTGCCCTTCGACTTCACCTATTATGGCGAAGTCTACGAAGCCGGCAACAACTTCACGATCAGTTCCAACGGTTGGGTCAGCCTTGAAGAAGAGCCGAACTACACACGGTTGAACTTCCGTAACTGGAACCTGCCGTCCGCGCTTGGTCCGCAGACAGTGATCGCGCCTTTCTGGGATGATCTGAAGCCGCCGACCAACGAGTTCAATGTTGTCTACACGTACTACGATGAAGCGAACAACCGGATGCTGATCCAGTACCTGTGCCACAACAAGTACGGGCTGCCGGCCATTGAATACCCGGAAGACTTCACCCTGGTGTTGCAGGATGTCGCCGATGGTACGACCCCGACCAATGATGACATTATTGAGATTCATTATCATGATGTCAGCAACGTGGATTCGGACAATAATGGTGCAACCGTAGGGATCGAAAACCACAGCCACACGGCCGGTCTCGAATACACCTACGCGTTGTCCTACCCGGAAGCAGCCGCGCCGATTGAAAATGGCCGTGCGATTCGTTTCACCACCATGGCTCCGTCTGACTTTGTCGGTGTGGATGATATCCAGGCTGATGCGGTCCCGACACAGTTCGCGCTGCATAACGCGTATCCGAACCCGTTCAACTCCACGACCCATATCCGTTTTGATCTTCCGGATGCGGCCAGTGTACGGTTGACGGTGTATAATGTGATGGGTCAGGAAGTTGCCCGCCTGGTGGACCGTCATATGGACGCCGGGAAGCACAACCTTTCCTGGAACCTGGGCAACAACAGCCTGAGTTCCGGCATCTACTTCATCAGGCTGCAGGCTGGCGCAAATGCCGCCATGTCCAAGGTCATCTACATGAAGTAAATGTCTGATAGCGTAAGACATTCAACGGGCTATCCGATTCGGGTAGCCCGTTTTTTCGTGTTATATGTCAGGAGACTTCCTGTAACAATACATTTGCATTACCTGTCTTATGTGAAAGACCTGAAACAACAGGTGAGGCAGGATTATGTCCTTTCTGGTGCTACGTCTGGCGCTACGCAACCTCAAGCGAAATAGGATCTTTGCCTTGGTGAACGCTTCCGGTCGCAGGGCTCTGTACGCTTGTCTTTGCTCTGCTGGCGACGCTTGGGATCGCAGTGCGTGCTGCGGAACGGAACCCGGTGGATGTGCTGAAGGCGGAATGAGTTTGCTATGGCTGGTTTTGTTATGATCAATGGATTGAACGGCTTACTGAGTAGATACGCCTCGGCACACAAGTCCCCGTCTGCCAGGCTGTTCAGATAAGAAAACGCTTTCATCCCAGCCTTCCAGACTGTCGCAGAATAGGCTACAATTTCATCCCCATGAAGATGGGGATCCAGGCAAGTATCGACAATACAACAAGTTGCTCGCACAAAAAGCTCTCAATGTAATGCGCCTCTTGAGAACACTTAACCTCTTGTAATATCGCAACATGACTGGAATAACGGCTGTCCCAAACAGACGGGACACCGCAAGCTTCGGTTCCCACCTTCGCGGGAATGAATTCCATTTGCATGCTGATACAGTCTGCTATGCTGGGAATCAGAGCAAACGTCATTGTGTTCAAGCATTACCAATGTGATGGTCAAATTACTTGTTTCAGTTTCTCTGCGACTTCGTTCCAGAAGGGTTTGATCGCCTCACATTCTTCCGGCCCGGACAGGTCTCGATGAACCAGGGTGATGGATGCTTTGGTCTCGCCTTTGGCCTCGACAACGACATACAGCGAACTGTGTCCACCCGGCCAGGGGAAGATGAACAGCGGGTTTCCGGAAAGGATTTTCTCCTGTGGTTCCGGCAGGGGTGTTTTCAGCCATTGAACGCGTTTTTCAGGATTGCGGACCAGTTCGATCAGCTCTTCAGCCGGAAGGTTGAGGGTGCGTTGACGGCTGATTTCGTAGTGGCCGTCACTGCGCTGGTGGATATCCCGCAGGCCGCGCTCACGTTCGTATTCAACTGTAATCGTCTGCTGCCACCAAGCGCTTTCGCAGCCCAGTTTCTTTACCTCGGCGACAATGGTGCGGTGATCCTTGTCCGCCATGCCCGCAGCATCCAGCGCAGCGAACCACCATTGCCAGTTCTTGCCTGTGGCGTTAATCAGGCTTTCATCTTTGGGGCGTGATCGGGTCATAATTCCTATTTCTGCCCCATACGCATCAGCTCACGTGCCAGTTGATCAAAGGACTGTGCCTGGTTGCGTCCATAGAAGTCCTCGAAAACCGTGACGCCATCCCCGGTGATGCGCGGAAGCAGGGCCGAATCACGGATGACGGTGCGGAAGGTGTCCGGGAATTTTTCACGGACCAGATCTTCCGTGGTTTTTGTCGTGGGACGATCTGCGTTATAACGTGTCAAGAGAATTCGGAACTCATCAATCGTGTGATGGAAGCTCCTGTCCACGTTTCTCATAATACCACGGATACGGTTGATACCCGGCAGGGCCATGGGTTCCGGAGGTATGGGCGCGATCACTTCAGTAGAGGCGAACAGGGCATTAATCATGAGGATGCCGATAGACGCGGCAGAATCGATCAGGATGAAGTCGTATTTCTCTTTCGCACGCGCCAAGTCATGATTCAAGATGGAATGCCATGCGGGACGGTCGTATTTGAATTCCCAGTCAGACAGTCTGCCATTCGCTGGGACAATATCAAAAGTGGGCATTTCAGGCGCGGATGCACGCTGTACAATAACCTGTTCGAGGGTTTTTCGACCGGTGAAAACGTCGGTAACGGTGCCGTTTTCTTTCGCCGCCGCCTGCACTTGCGAGGCAAACGTGAGCGAGCCTTGCGGGTCAAGATCGATAACCAGAACCCAACGGTCCAGGTGCGCCAACGCTGCAGCGAGATGGAAAGCGACCGTGGTTTTGCCAGTGCCGCCTTTGCCGCTTGCCAGGGTGATGATCCGAGCCATCGGTTTCCTCCGTGGTTGAGGGAATATACAAAAAGGAAGCGAATTTCACAGGGGGGCAAGGTCACATCCGGTAAGAATCAGACGGCTTTCTCGGATAATAGTTCAGACAACCCGCTGCCGGGGAGCACTGGCTTGCGTGGAGTGCAGCAATCTAAAATGCGCAACCCGGGCATGGCCCGGGTTGCACTGCGATCGGGTGGTACTACTTTGCGAGGTTGGGCTACCCCGCATGCAGGGAGGGAATGACTGGGAAAAGTCCTTCTGTTTATGAAAAGGGTGTTTTGTACTCTTCTATATCTCTTCTATGTGCCACCCCTGCGGGGTGGAAATGTTGTTGTCGTTTGTTTCCCGGGGCTTGCGACCCGCGCTATTCACGTTTCGTCCCTTCGGGACCAAGAACGATTGGTTCCACACAAGAATTTGTGCAACCGGGCAATGTTGTGGCAGGTCTTGACGCGACGGTCCGTTTTCGGCTTTCGCGATGTTTTCCCGAATACACGATGATACTGAAACCACCTCTCGTCCTGTTATTGTCGCGTTGTGACCTGCCACCGGTATCAGCACTCTCGCTATCGTCAGGTCACAACGTGATGCTTGATGATGATCTATCATGCGAAATGGCATGTGTGAAGTCAGATAGATGTCTGAAATTGTGGAGAAGAACAAGAAAAAGGCATCACGTCAAGACCTGACGAAACGTGCTCGTCGATAATATGCACAAATTCTTGTGAGCAGCCGAACGATTCTATTAACGGTTGTTATACTGTCCGGCACATCCTATTCATGTTTCGTCCCTTCGGGACCAAGAACGATTTTTAACGGTGGTTATACTGTCCGGCACGTCCTGTAATCGCGGGGATTCCGACCTGATTCCCCGCGATTACAGGAAATGTGTTTTGTACTATTTGATCAGCGTCATTCTTCTCATCTGCACCGTATCACCGACATTGACTTTCAGGAAATACATTCCGGATGATGCGGTGATGCCAGCATCCGTATTGCCATGCCATACCAGGCGGTGGTTTCCTGCGGCAAGGCCCTGATTGACAAGCGTTGTCACCAGTCGTCCATTGACGTTATAAACTTCAGCATGCACTTCGGTTGCCCTTGGAAGGGTCAGTTCTACGGCCATGGTCGCGTTGAACGGGTTGGGATAAGGCTGACCCAGTTCGAAAGTTTCGGGCAGCAGGTTCTCGGTGTTCCGTTCTTCCGCATCCGTGTCTGGAATGTGTGCGTACAAGCCGGTTCCGGTTCCGACCATCAGCTCGTCGTAGTACATGAACTGTATATCGGTGCCGACCGGGTAGGAAGAATACAGGCTCCAGGATGAAGCGCCGCTGGTCAGTACATACACTTCATGGTTGACCGCGATGTACAGGTCACCCAGGGTATTGTCGTACGTGACAGCGTGGGCAATGCCATCTGAAGGCAGACCGGTAAGGGTAAGCGTAAGGCTGTTCCACTGCAAACCACCGGCGACCTTCTGATAGATTACCGGGTGATTGCCGCCGGCGTCGGTGCCGCAGGCGTACAGGTCACCGTTGTGGGCCACTTCCAGGTCAAAGATGCTGGCGCTGATATTCTGGTACGCATTCAGCATGTCCTGGGATGGAGCGTCCCAGCCGCCACCGGGCAGTTCTTCTACACGGTAGATGGAACGTGTCGTGCCGAAAGCGTTCATCTCATAATTAGTGGCAGCATAGATCACACTGACGCCGCTTTCATCTACGACCACGATATCGTTGATGTCTGCACCGTCTGAAGGAATAGCGCCGCCAGTGATTTCCAGCCAGTTCCAGCCGCCGCTGTTGGTGCCGACTATGATCCCTCCACGAGGCAGCGTGTCGCCCAGGACAGACATGTCGTTGAAACCAACAGCGATTCGTTCGATGCCACCGATAGACGAGGTGGAGTCATAGGCAATGCAGGTTTCGCCGTGGTACATGTCGTAATAGGTGTGACCATCAAAAAGCTGGGTAAAGGCCATGTCGCTGACCGGACCGCTGGAGGTGTCGTATCGGTAGATCACGCCCGAGTTCCCGGCATAGACAGTATCCGCCGTGACAGTCGTTGCGACAGAGTAGTAGGGGCGTGTGTCACCGCCGGGCCAGATTGGGTGGGCAGTCCAGACCGGGCTGGTCTGATAGTCTTCCACATACCAGATGCCGGAAAGGGTAGCCACCCAACTGTCTTCCTTAATGTATTCCTGGTCGAAATCATTCACCTGCAGGGCGTACATGTCGTCGTTCATGTCATAGAGCGGATTGCCGCGTGTATCCGAATAAGCCATACCCCAATTGGTGCGGATATAGATATAGTTGTTGTCGTTGGGATCAACGCCTACAAAGCTATTGCGTGGCGCTGCGCCGCTGGTAGTCGTCGGCATCCATGACCAGGAACCACTGGTGCCTTCTGCGTCGCTGACCATCCTGCCGATGTATACATGGTATGCACTGCTGTTGCCGGAGAAGGCGATATCGTTGCCGAAGCTGGAGTGCTGGGTGGGGACATCGTATGTAGTCCAGGGATCGCCTTCGTCATCCGAATAGGCTACATAGGCGTAAGGTGGATTGGCCAGGAAAGAATAGCCTGCCAGAATGATACGTCCATCCGGGGCAATACCGGAGTAAGCGTATATATTTCCGGTAGCTGCTACATCGGTCAAGGGCAAGCCGGTTAAAGTTGTCGAAGCGCTGCTCAGACTGTTGTACAGATCAGAGGTGCGATAGAGTGCAGGTGGCGTGCCTTGAATGAAGACATAGACCTGCTGCGTGCTCGGGCTGACCATGATATTCGGCGGCATGCCATCTTTTACAAAGGACGATGAAACGAGCAGGCTGTCGGGCGAGTTGACCGTTCCACTTGGGTTGATCGTTCGCCAGTACAGGTACAGGCTGGTCGTTGCCGTGTCAGCGATTACATAGTAGAGGTGTGAGTCATACACTTCCACATCCAACGCTTCCCGTGGATCAATGTTGAAAAGGGATCCGGGGGTGCAATCCAGTCCAACCAGGCCGGAATCATTGTGGGAAGCGTAAATGAAACCACTAACTCCATCACAGGCTAATCCCACGACATCATAGCCGTAACCTGCATTCATGTCCATATCCGGAACAGCCTGCCATGCGGTTGGGGTTGGCGGGCTGACACTGTGGTCCATATCCGCGTACATCAGGGAATTTGGGCTGAAAGTGGATACGACAATTCGAGTTTCGGCGCCGCTGAGAGCCATGGTTTCGATCTGGAGAATCTCAGCTCCGACGACCGGGGTGGCTTGTGGAATGTTGGGCTGGGCACAGACAACACCTGCGAATGCCAGCAACAGAATAAACAGTACTGCGATGAACCAGATAAACGGGTCCAGGAACCGAAAGCGGGAGTATTCGCTCATGATAGCCTCCTCGCTATCTTCCAGTCACCCCTGCTCGCGATTGGGTTGTTCGGGGCGGAAGTCTCTTTTCTCGAACAGGGGGCCGAACAACCCGCGTTTTTTGTCTGCGTAAAAAGTACCTTGTAGGCAGGAAAGCTCCTGTGATTCCGGATAGTTGACTCTGGCCGGGGAAAGATGCGGTTAAGTTTAGTATATAATCACATGGCTAATTCTGCTTGTTCTGGTTTTAAGTGGTTGTATTTAAGCGCATTGCGGTGTTGACGATTGTGTGTAATTGATAATAAAAAAGCAAGCGAGTCTGATTTTTCATATGCTCGATGGAGCCTGGTGAAACCCAAGAATCCAATAATGTGACCCGCGTCACATTGAATTAGTATCATTTTTATACTGCAAATGATGATTTGATTGCTATAGCGATTCCCATTATTATTCCGTCATGTGGTCATGTGCCAGATCAGTGAAAGGTCAACCATATGGTTGGAATAAAGGATAAGGATATGGAAAAAGGGGACAGTTTCCTTTCCCTTGGGCAAAGCCTTCCCGCTGTGAGCATGGACCGGGAAAGGTGGCTGTACCCTTTTTCTTGAGAGCAGGCAGGACGTACACGGAAAAGGGTACAGTTTCCTTTTCCACAAGTTCGGCGAGAGTGTTTCATATGCGCGCGAGGAAAAGGATCCCGTCCCCTTTTCCCGGCAATCTCCATTATGACGGAATAAAATCGAGAACAGCAATATATCTTGTTTTATATGATCGGTATGGTCATTGCTGATAGAAATATTCTGTGTCAACTACTAATACATGCTTGTTGGTAGTGAACCGGAGGGAGCGATGGGGAAAGCGAAGTCTGTCAATGTTCTGCTGGTTGAAGATGACAAGCAGCATGCCCAGATTGTGCAGAGCACTCTTGAAAAGGATGATGATGCCTGGCAGGTTACCTGGGTTCACTCCCTGAAACAGGCGCGTTTCGCTCTTGAACATAAATCACCGGATATTGTTGTAACGGATTTGTACCTGGGCGATGGGCAGGGGACAGAATTACTGCCTGTTGATCCGGAAAATTCGGCTTGTCCTTTCATTGTTATGACTGGCCATGGCGATGAAAAAACAGCCGTGGAAATCATGAAAAAAGGCGCCATGGATTATATTCCGAAATCCGAGCAGACTTTACGGGTACTGGGGCACACACTAAGGCGAACCCTTCGCGACTGGCGAAGCAAAAAGGAAGCTCAAGCCACAGTTCAGGCCTACGAGACTCAACAGCAGATTTATAAAACCATCTTTGAATCTTCACCAATCGGTTATGCAGTTATTTGCAAAGATGGAAGAATCATTGATGCGAATAAGAAAGGCATGGAATTGCTTGGACTCAAAGAACCTCCCGGTCCTGAGGGCAGTTATCATCCTGAGAACCTGAACTACTATGATCGTGAAGGACAACGTGTTCTTCCGGAAGATCTGTCCAGTGCAATTGTTCTAAAGACTGGTAAAGCTGTTGAGGGGCGTATCCTGGGTGTTCAGGTTGAAGACGATCCCATTCAATGGATCAAGTATTCGGCAGTTCCGCTGGACCTTGGACAGGTAGCTGTTTTGTTGGTGGCTGCGGATATTACGGATCAGGTTAAAATCGAAAACGAGTTGCGTGAAAGCGAAAAAAGGTTTCGAGATGTTGCCTTTGCCGCTGGAGAATACTTCTGGGAGATGGATTCCGAGGGGCTATATACGTTTGTATCAGACAGGATTGAGACCATCCTGGGGCGAAAGAAAGAGGAAGTAATAGGGAAAACAGTATTTGATTTCATGCCAAAGGAAGAGGTCGAGCGTTTGCAGGACGAGTTCTTGCGAATCGGCTACAAAGGGATCTCGTTTAAAAATCTTGAGCATAAGATTGTCTGGCCGGATGGTCGAATTACATGGCAGCGTGTATCCGGTGAACCGATGTTCGACCGGTTTGGCAAGCTTGTTGGGTATCGTGGCACCGCGCAGGATATCACTGAACTGCTGGAGATGCGGCGAGAGGCAGATAAACAACGAGAACGGCTTTTCGCAGCGCTGGAAGGCGCTGAGTTGGGATTATGGGAATGGAATATCGAATCAAATTCTACACTCTATGACGAGCGTTTTTTACAAATGCTGGGCTACACACCCGAAGAGAAAGCTTTTGATGTGGACTCCTGGTCGGAGCGTGTTCATCCGGATGATATCGGCCAGGTTCTCGAAGCGACTCAGAAACACCTTCAGGGCGACACCGAGATCTATGAGATGGAATATCGACTGAAACACAAGAATGGGCATTACATCTGGATCTTCAATGCGGGGAAAGTAGTGGCTCGTGATGAAGAGGGGAAACCGGTACAGATGGCCGGAATTCAAATGGATATAACAGAATCCCGGGAAGTAGCGCGACAGTTGCGAGAAGCGAAACAGCGCGCTGAAGAAGCAGACCGGATGAAATCCCAGTTTCTTGCGAATGTCAGCCACGAGATTCGCACACCCATGAATGCGATTCTCGGCTTCTCTGATATACTTGGACAGGAAGTTACCGATGCGCGTCAATTGGAATACATTGGCACCATCTCTTCCAGCGCCCAGACCCTTCTGAAACTGATCGACGATATTCTGGATCTCTCGAAAATTGAAGCGGGCAAACTTGAATTGCAACCTTCGGAATTTTCATTGTCTGTCATGGGGCGTGAAATTCAACAGATGTTTGACTTGAAGGCCCGTGAAAAGAAACTGGCGTTTTCTGTCGATATTTCAGACGCTGTGCCTGAGGCTATTGTTGGTGATGAGGTCAGGTTCCGTCAAGTCCTGATCAATCTTGTCGGTAATGCAATCAAGTTTACAAAAAAGGGAGAAGTGCGAGTTGTTCTGGACGCCAGGAAAAACCGATCTCAACCGCAGAGTGTGGATATTAAAATCAAGGTCAGCGACACCGGGATAGGAATCCCTGAAGACCAGGTGAGTACAATTTTTAATGCGTTTGTACAACAGAAAGGCCAAAGGAATGCGGAGTTTGGCGGGACCGGGCTGGGGTTGACTATCACGCAACGACTAGTGGAAATGATGGGTGGATCGATAAAAGTTGAAAGTGAAAAAGGGAAAGGCAGCCATTTTATTCTGATGTTTAAAAAGGTGAAAGCGAAAAAACTCAAAGAAAAGGAATCAACAATAAAAGAAGTTGCTGTCACTAATATACGATTCAGGCCAGCTACGGTTCTGGTGGTTGATGATTCCCCGGTTAACCGCAGTCTTGCGCGAATTTACCTGGATCGGTTGAAACTCACGTGTATAGAGGCGGAGAATGGGCGTGAAGGCATTGAAATGGCACGCAAGCACAAACCAGATATCATATTGCTGGATATGGTCATGCCGGTGCTGGACGGTATGGAGACAATCAAAATTCTGAAGGCACACAAGGATCTTTCCAAAATACCGGTGATTTCGCTGACTGCATCTGCCATGAAAGGCACTGCTGACAAAATGCTCAGCGCAGGCTATAGCGGGTACCTGAAAAAGCCGACCTCGCTGGAAGATTTTGTGAAGGAATTGGCCCGGCTTCTGCCATATGATGATGCAACAATGCTAACTAAGGATACTGGTCAGGAAATTGAAAAAACGGGATTGGGTCTTGAAGACAGCAACTGGCAGGAACTGGATGAACTCAAAGACATTGCTCTTGAGGAGAGGTGGAAAGAGTTACAGGAAACTTTATATGTTGATGAAATTAAGACCTTTGCACAGGATCTCATGGATATCGGGGATCGTAATAAGCATAAGGCATTAACCCAATGGGCTACTACTTTGCATCAACAGGCTTCACAATTTGATGTCAAACGATTACCGGGTACCTTAGCTTACTTCGGTGATATTCTGGAGGAAGTCAGGAGACAATCCGATGACAGATAAAAACACCTCGGCTGGCGACACTGACGTGAATGTCAGTGATTTCACTATACCGGATACCTGTGAGTCTACAAAGGGGGCGAAGATTCTTATCGTCGATGACACGCCTCAGAATTTACAGGTGCTCGGAACCGTACTGGATAAGGAGGGATGCCGGGTTTCCTTCGCGACAGATGGCGAGCAGGCGCTGAACCTGGTGAAAAAGGCCAATCCGGACTTGATCCTCCTGGACATCATGATGCCCGGGATTGATGGTATGACTGTCTGCAAACGGCTGAAGGAGGACGAAGAGACTGCTTCAATCCCGGTAATCTTTCTCACGGCCAAGACAGAAAGTGATGATGTTGTGGCCGGTTTCGAGATAGGCGCTGTAGATTATATCACCAAACCTTTCAAGGCTATTGAATTGATGGCAAGGGTGCGAACGCAGTTACGTCTTCAGCGGTCAATCAAAATGGAGATCCAGGCTCAGCAACTGTCCACTGTGGCGCAGTTGGCAATGACTATAGCGCATGAGTTTAACAATCCCCTGGCGATCATGCAGGGGGCCGTAGATCTTGCGGACATGAAGAAAGAGGATTCGGATCTGCAGGCGCTGCAGCATGACAAAGTTCGCAGCCAGATAAAGCGCATGAAATTGCTTGTTGATAAAATGCTGGCCTTACGTGAGCTGAAAGAAATAGACTATGCAGAGGGGGTGAAGATTCTGGACCTTCATGGCGTTAGCCCCCCTGAACAGGAGGAGAATGCAGAAAAGGCGTAATCCTGTAATGAGCGGAATTTCATTTAATTAGCCGGGGTTTATACGGTCTCACTATCATTTTTTGCAATGTATAGACGAGTTGACACATCTGGTTTCCGGGTATGAAACACATTATCTTACTGCGTGCTTGCACACACATTCAGGGGGGTAACCCCGGTTACGAAGCAGTGAGGCAGTTGTGACGGACAAGAAGAAGAAACCGCACGAGCCGGCAAAGGACAAGGCGCAGGATGTGCCGGATGATGGCGTCCGCAGGTATACGCCTGAGGATATGCCCTATTTCCGTAATCTCATCCTGGAAAAGATCTCCACGACAGAAGCCAATCTTGCATCACTGGAAGATGCAGCATTGCAGACGGTTGGCGACTACACCGGTGACAATTCAACCTATTCGTTGCATATGGCTGAGCATGGCACCGATGCGCAGGAACGTGAGAAGCTTTTCATGATGATTCAGCGGGAGCGCAAGTTCCTGCAACACTTGAATGCCGCTTTGTCCAGGATGAAGAACGGGACTTATGGGTATTGCCGTGATACAGGACGGCCCATCCAGTTTAAGCGGCTGGAAGCAGTGCCCCATGCGACCCTTTCAATCGAGGCCAAGCGTGCGCGTGAAGAAACTGGACGGTAACCATTTACAGGTACAGCCCATGTTCCATGACCGGTGAACACGTTTGTTTATCGGTTCTTCAGGTGAGCTACATTCTTTTTTCGATATAGATTCTACTACCCGGCAAAAGCCGGGTTTTTTATGCTGAACCATAGTGATTCTGGCTCTGATAGCGTAGTTTGTATGCTGAAATCGAGAAACATCTGCTGCTGATTGGACGTATTATTTTGCAGGAGCGAAACGATCCACCTGGAAAGAGGGGAGTGGATGATGGACACGGCCAGTAAGAAAGTGGAAATCCTGTCACCGGATAAAGGGCAGTTCGGTGATCTGGACAGCTATTTTGAGTTCGCCTTTGGCGGGTTGCGTCCGGCCATGATGCCAGGCGATGAGGGATGGCGGCCAGCCGCTGACATGTTTGAAACCGAAACTCACATTGTACTGGTGATAGACATTTCCGGTATTTCAGTCAAAGATGTAGAATTAACCCTCCAGCGTGATTTGCTGATTCTCAAAGGCGCCCGCCAGGAAAAGGATGCACCCCGCAGGCAGTATCACCTTATGGAAGTAACGTACGGTCCCTTTGAGCGGACATTCCGATTACCTGCGGTTGTGTGTGCGGATACTGTAAGCGCTGAATATCGAAACGGCATGCTGACCGTAAATCTCGAAAAACGCCCCAGCAAAGTGAAGATCAAAAGAAGAATACACATACAACAGGGATAACCTATGGCCGATTTGGACAACATTGAAGTCGTGGCGCCGGGGAAGTTGAGTATTCCTGAAAAGCTACCTCTTTTTACCTCGAACGAACTGGTCATTTTCCCGGGTATTATCGTTCCGCTGGCAATTAACGATGACCAGGTCATACAGTTGGTCAATGATGCCGTGCAGGGTGGCGGAAATCGTATGATTGCAGCCATCATGCGTCAACCCAACTCTGCCAAAGTAGAATCCATGAAGGATGTCTACGATGTCGGAACGGTAATGATGATCCTGAAAATGCTGCGAGCGCCAGATGGAACCATGCGGATCATCGGCCAGGGGCTTGGACGGTTCAGGTTGAAAGGACTGGTGCAGACCGATCCTTATCCGATTGGTGAAATCGAAATGCAACAGGCGAAGCCCAGAAAGACTGTACGCCTGGAAGCCTTGATTCGTACCGTTCGAGAATCCTTTGATGAGGTTGCCGAACAGTCGCCGCAATTCCCGGATGAATTCAGGACTGCGGTTCACAGTGTGGAAGATCCGGGGATGCTGGCTGACCTGATCGCAGCTAACATCAACATCGATAACACAGCGCGGCAGTCGGTACTTGAAGCGATAAAGGTGCCCGACCGTCTGCGATTGGTTCGAAAACTGCTGGATCGTGAACTTGAAATCCTGCGGATCGGGACTTCATTGCAGGACAAAACAAAAGAAGAGATATCCAAGACTCAGCGTGAATATTACCTGCGTCAGCAGTTAAAAATGATTCGGAAGGAACTGGGTGAGGATGAAGACGGCGATGGTGAGGCCGAAGAGTGGCGCAGAAAAATCGAAGAAGCGGACTTGCCGGAAGAGGTTGTCGAAGTAGCGAAGAAAGAGATTGAACGGCTGGCGAGAATGAATCCCTCTTCCGCCGAATACTCTGTCATTACAACCTACCTCGATTATCTGGTTACCCTACCCTGGCGCAAGGAGAGCGATGACAAGCTGGATCTGGCGGAAGCGCGTCGTATTCTCGATGAAGACCATTACGGGCTGGAGGATGTGAAAGAACGCATTCTCGAAGTCCTTGCGGTTCAGAAGCTGAAGCCGGACGCGCCCGGCCCGATCATCTGCCTGGTTGGTCCTCCGGGAGTTGGCAAAACCAGCCTTGGGCAGTCTATTGCGCGAGCGATGGGACGTGAATTTGTCCGTATGGCGTTGGGCGGGGTGCGTGACGAGGCGGAGATCCGTGGGCATCGACGCACCTATGTCGGCGCCATGCCGGGACGCATCCTGCAGAACATCAAGAAGGTCGGCGTTCGCAATCCTCTGTTCATGCTGGATGAAATCGACAAGCTGGTTTCCGATTTCCGTGGCGATCCCTCTTCGGCTTTGCTGGAGGTGCTTGACCCGGCGCAGAACCACACCTTTGCAGATCATTATATCGAGGTCGAGTTTGACCTGTCCAAGGTGTTCTTCATTACGACGGCCAACTATGAGGGGAACATCCCGCCGCCTCTGAAGGACAGGATGGAAGTCATCCGCTTGTCGGGCTATATCCCGGATGAAAAGGTTCAGATTGCCAGGAACTACCTTGTCCCGCGTCAGGTTGATGTTAATGGCTTAGCGAAGAAGTATATCCGTTTTACGGACAAAGCGCTTGAGGACATGGTCACTTTTTACACTCGTGAAGCGGGTGTTCGTAACCTCGAACGCACCATCGGCAAAGTATGTCGCAAGGTGGCGTTGAATGTGGCCGAAGGGAAGCACAACGGGCAGGCCGTCATTAAACAGGACACGCTTGCAGATTATATCGGTCCTCACAAGGTGACCCCGCATTGGGTGCGACGCAAAGCCTCGGTAGGAGTCACGACCGGATTGGCGTATACCACGGTCGGCGGTACGGTGCTGGAGATTGAAACATCGCTTTCGCCGGGGCGTGGACGTATACAGGTGACCGGGCAGTTGGGCGATGTTATGAAAGAGTCCGCCCAGATTGCACTCTCCTGGATCAAGGGACATCAGAAAGAACTGGGCCTTAAAAAGCCGGTTCTGGACAAGCAGGATTTACATCTTCATGTTCCCGAAGGGGCGGTGCCAAAGGATGGACCTTCCGCAGGGGTTACGATGGCGACCAGCCTGGTGTCCTTGTTCCGGAACAAGAAGGTTCGCAAGGATGTCGCCATGACCGGGGAAGTGACCCTGACCGGAAAAGTGTTACCGATTGGCGGTTTGCGTGAAAAGGTGGTCGCGGCCAATCGTGCCCGGATCAAGCATGTGATCATCCCCTGGGATAACCGGAAAGACCTGGAAGATGTGCCGAAAGATGTGCAGGCGCAGATCGAGTTCCACCCGGTAAAAGAGATCGCTGAGGTGCTCGATATCGCGTTGATGGGATGAGGCTGACAGCATTATCTAAATTGTTGTAAGATTTGTGCATAGGGTTAGATACGAAACCGGGACAGATCGTGGTGGATCAGTCCCGGTTCGTTATTCTCAAGTCAGGTAGTGTTAACCATAAACTGGACCCCAACTTGCAATGCTGGTTCCAGCCGAGAATCGTAGTTTCCACAGCGCGTGGTGGAGTGAAATTCCAAATTCCAGATTTTCCAATGTCTTGACCGTACACTGCCCGTGTGGTCGGGATTTGCAGCAATTCCCCGTCTACTTTTCGAGTAGTGTTTCAATACTCGTACGTCATACCAATTCCAGTAAAGTGAAACAAGTGTGCCTGCGCTCTTGAGAGCCTGTGGTTACTGGGATATTTTCATGTTTCAAGAGAAAGTGATGTGAGCTATAGATAAACAACGGAATCGTCTTTGTGACGAAGGAGGAGAACAGAGAGATGGCGAGAAACTCGTTTATCGTGGCAGTCCTGCTGCTGATGGCGGTAGTCTGTTGGGCGGGTGACACCCCGGAAGCGCCCGAACCTATTCAATTGAATCCGGAATTGCTCGATGTCAAGGAGCATACCCTGGACAACGGGCTGCGAGTATTGATGCTGGAAGATCACAGCACACCGATTGTCAGCTACAAGGTTTTCTATCATGTTGGCAGCCGTGATGAGCACGCCGGCATGACCGGTATGGCGCACATGTTTGAACACATGATGTTCCGTGGCTCAAAGAAGTACGGTCCGGAAGAGCACAACAACATGGTGAAGCGTCATGGCGGTTACTGCAACGCCAACACATCCTGGGATCGTACCCAGTTCTTCGAAAACATTCCTTCCGATCAGCTCGAGCTGGTGGTGCATCTTGAAGCGGAGCGTTCGGTCAATCTCGAACTTACCCCGGAGACCTTTGAACCGGAACACACGGTTGTCGAAGAAGAACGCCTGGTACGCGTTGACAACGATCTGTTCGGCAGCGCTTTCGAACAGTTGATCAGCAACTCCTACATGGCGCATCCGTATAGCTGGCCGATCATCGGCTGGATGAGCGACCTGAAGGCGTATGACCTTGAACGGATGGGCAAGTTCTACCGGACGTTTTATGCGCCGAACAACGCGACCATCGTGCTGGCAGGTGATTTTGATTCCGACAAGGCGATCAAGCTGATCGAGAAGTATTACGGCAATTTGGAAGCCCAGCCCCAGCCGCCGCAAGTCATCACCCAGGAACCGCCGCAGCAGGGCGAACGTCGTATCTATCTGCATCGTCCGGCTCAACTGCCGATTCTGCTGGCTTCTTACCATATTCCGGCGTCAACCCATAGAGATATGGCAGCGCTGGAAATCGCGCAGAAGATCCTCGCGGATGGCCAGTCTTCACGTCTGTACAAGACCTGTGTTTACGAACAGCAGGTAGCGCCTTTCGCCGGTGGCCAGATGATTGCTCTGAAGGATCCCGGCCTGTTCATCACCTATATCGGGGTAATTCCCGGTCGTGATATTGAGGAAGCGGAAGCCTCCCTTTTTGGCGTGATCGATTCCCTTGCCGCGAATGGCCCGACGGAATTTGAAATGCAGAAAGCCCGCAACCAGCTTGAAGCTGATTTTGTGTTCAGCCTGATGACTGTCAGTGGTAAAGCCAGCCAGATTGGTGAGACAGTAGTTACCAACAATGGCGACTGGCGCGCCTTCACCGAACGGTTGAAGGATTACGCGGAAGTGACCCCGGAAGATGTGCAGCGTGTCGTGGCGACGTACCTCTCCCCGCTGAATCGTACTGTAGTCATCGTCGTACCGGACAACGAAGCGAAACCGGTAGATGTAAGCATGACAGGAGGTGAAGAATGAAACGGATGACCATGCTTGCGCTGCTTTCACTTGGCATTCTGCTGAGTGGATTTGGTTGGGCGATGGCAGAAGGCGATGTGGACCTGGTGCCTGCATACGATGCGAAACAACACATCGACATGTCTCCGATGCCCTTGCCGGACATTACAAAGAAGTCCCTGAAGAACGGCATGACGGTCTATTACATCCCGAGCCATGAATTGCCGGTTGCCTCTGTGCAGATAAACATGCCGGGCGCTGGACTGTACTGTCCGCTGGACAAGGCCGGTCTGGTTGATTTTATGTCCGGTCTGCTGGACCAGGGGACTGAAACCCGTTCTGCTCAGGACATTGCGGCCACAATGGACTTCATTGGCGGTTCCCTGTCCGTCTCCTCCGGATACAATGCCTGTAATGTGGGCATGGATGTGTTGACGCGCGACCTGGAAACCGGTCTTGAAATCATGGCCGATGTGATTATGAATCCCACATTCCCGGAAGCAGAAATCGAACGTGCCCGTCAGCAGTGGATGAGCGGACTGATGATGGAAAAAGATGAGCCCAGCGCTATCGCGGATAAAGTCTGGACACGTTTTGTCTACGGCGCGGATCACCCCTATGGTCTTCCCCAGAACGGAACCATGGAGAGCGTACAGAGTTTTACACGTCAGGACCTGGTGGACCTGCAAAATGTGCTGTTGACCCCCAAGGGCGCTGTGATGGTGGTGTCCGGTGACATTGAGCCGAAGAAAGCACATAAACTTATCAACAAGTATTTCGGTGATTGGAAAGGTAATGACCTTCCGGCAGTGGCGCATCCTGATCCGACGGAAAAGCCGGGCGGCAAGATCCTGGTCGTTGACAAGCCGGACGCAGTCCAGACCCAGATTCGCATGGGATATATTCTTGCTCCGAAGAACATGAACCATGAGAACTACTACGCTTTCAACTTGATGAATTACCTGTTCGGCGGCGGCGGCTTCTCCAGTCACCTGATGCTGAGGGTACGTAACGAGCTGGGCCTCACCTATGGTGCGTATTCCGGGCTCGATTACCGTCGCCAAAAAGGCGCTTATACCATGGATACCTATACCGGCACGGAAAACACCGGCCTCATGGTAGAAGAGATGCTTGGTGTGATGAATAATGTCCGTGCAGAAGGTTTCAACAATGATGAGCTGACCGATGCCAAGGCGTACATCATCGGCACCTATGTCATGGGCTTTGAAACACCGGCACAGGTTGGCGGTAAGTTCATCACTACCATCCTTTATGAACTGGGCGTCCCGGAAGATTACATCGCCAACTTCCGTAAGAATTACGGCAGTGTGACCCTGGATGAAGTGAATGCGGCAGCAGTCAAGTACCTGCAACCGGAAAACATCCGGATCGTGCTGGTTGGTGTTGCTGATGATATCATTCCGCAGGTAGAAAAGTTCGGTGAAGTGCAGCGTATTTCCATGGACGAATACGAGACCTTCTGAGTTGCCAACGAAAAACAGGGACTGACCCAAAGTGGTCTGTCCCGTTTTTCGTTTCTGCATACCTCACTCGCCCGGGATTCATTGTGAATCCCGGGTGTTTTTATAATATGACGGCAATAAAACGAGAATAGCAATATTTTGTATCAAAGTCGAAAATCCTGGGACAGCTACCTATTTCGCTATCTCTATTCTGGGAATGAATGATCACGGTTTTTTCGCGAACCCCGATAACAGGCGTCAGCACTCTTGCTGGCGAAATAGAGTAGCAGTCCCGATTTTCAGTCGAATTAGTATAGTGTCTTGTTGTGTGATCCCCTGGGGATCGGGTTGGGCAAAACATGTTTTTGCTCTCGATGGTGGAAGTATTTGCATTAACTTGCAAGATTCACTTGATCTATGAATCTTATCCTGAATAGCTTAACAATAAGACTCTGTCTACTTCGGAGAGGGATATGACTGTTACGCTGAAGAAGTATTTGCTTTACAGCTTTTCGCTTCTGATTATGGTTTCAATCACGCTTGCGGCCTCACCACGGACAAACCATCCGCAACGCGCCACCCTGGACGAAGATTACCTGCATTACACCAGCGTGGGCAATCTCGGCCTGACCGTGACCAACATCGGGATACTGGGGCAGGGATTTAACACAGAAGGGCAGCCCTCCTGCTGGTACCAGCTTCGTACAGACAGCACCCGTTTCCAGGTAGAGCACCTGTCTTATGCCGGGATCTGGATCGGTGGGCAGAAAGATGGTGAACGCCTGGTGTCCACCGCGATCTATGACGGTGTCTTTCATTATGATGACGGCGGGATGGAGTTCACTGTCGCTCGTACGAATCAAATCGAGTGGAACCCGATCTTTCAGCACCTGGCCAAGGCGGACAAACGGTTCGACCTGTCACGAGTGGCGTCTGACAGTGTGGTCGTGTTTAACGACGTTCTCGAAGCGCCCATTCAAGACGGTATTATCAGCTTCGGCACAACCGATTGGGATACCATCGTTACCCGTTCCATTCTGACTGATACGTCGGCAAGCAGTCCGTACCGGAACTACGCACTGCTTCATCACCCGGACGCTGTCAGTCACCAGGATCTGATCTGCGCCTACACCGATACGAACACCACTATTCCCGGCGAGCAATACCATATCCCGGATCATCAGCCGCTGGGAGTGCATGTCGTGCAGGAAGCCTATGCATGGAACTTCGAGTACGGGGATGATTTTGTCATTCTGTATTATACCATCACCAACATTCCGGATGATTATTTCATCGCTGAAGAGTATGGTTATTATGAATATGAGACGAGGGATGTGCTGGAATACGATGTTGGCGATACCGTATGGCTGGGGAATGTGATTCAGCAACCCAGGTTTGGCGTGTGGACAGATGCATCCATCGGGAACATGAACTACACGAATATCTATGATGATGACGGCGGTCCGGGAGGGCGCTGGAGCTGGTATGACAATATGCCGGGATTTGCCCAGGATTATAACATGGGTATCGGGTACGACTATGATGGCGATGCAGGCTGGTCCCAGAGTTACCTGGGGGTTCGCATGCTTGGCGCTGAACCTTCCCAGGATACAACAGCCACCTATTTCCATCCCTGGGTATGGCTGGGATCAATGTTCCCCCAGGATTGGCCCATGCTCGTCACAGAAGAGCAACGCTATGTGCATATGACGCGACATCCGGATTACGAGAACATCCCGACAGACATGGATCATCAGCAGAGCTGGATTTTATTGACCAGTCACGGTCCCTACCCGAATCTGCTTCCCGGGCAACGTCTGCATGTAGCCTTCGCGGTTGTTGGGGGACGTTGGCAGGGAGATGGGGCGGATTCCGAGGCGCGTCGGGCGAATCTCTATACCAACTCCGAATGGGCGCAGGTCGCCTATAACGGGGAAGATGTCAACGGAAACGGTCTGCTTGATCCGGGTGAAGATCTGGATAATGATGGTGTCATCGACAGATGGCAGTTTATCGGAACTGTGGATGCTCCGGAAAGGACATCCGGCAGGAACGTCCCGCGCGACTTCGCGATTCTGTCCTCATATCCGAACCCGTTCAATGGCCAGACGATTGTACAGGTCGATCTGGAACGTACGGCCGTGGTTGAACTCGATGTTATTAATGTGTTGGGACAGCACGTGGCAACCCTGCACAATGGCAAACTGCAAGCTGGCTATCGCCAATTTGCCTGGAATGCGGATAGTCTGCCGTCCGGAGTGTATTTTGTGAGGATGCAGACAGAGGTGCAGACATTGACAAAACGCCTGCTGTTGGTGCGGTAAAAGGCAGCCGTTGACTCGCCATGAGCGCCAAACAGGCGACGCTGGACGGTGGGGTTATCGGGAAACCACTACCGTAGTTCTCGAATTGCTGACAAGTCATTGCCTGGCTATGTAATCATCTAATACTTCAATAAATACATTCTGCTGAATATTCAGATTATACAAGCAATTCGAATTAATTCCTCATTGATGTGTACTGGTCGCGCTTCTCGTATTGGCAATGCTGCTACTGGTGACAAAGGTGGCTGTCTTCGAATATCCACGCAGGCCGAAGGAGTCCTCCGCATAAACGCGCCAGTAGTATTTTCGATCAGGATCAACCTGTTCCACTACAACGCTTGTATCCTGTCCGGCCGGGATTGTCCGGGTATTCGAAAAACCGGGTTCTTCGGACAGCTCCAGCGTGTAGGTAAGCGGTGTCATGGTTGTAAGATCAATCGCCGCAGTCCAGGAAAAGGTATTCTTCTCAGGAGAAATCGCGGCATTGTTTTCCGGGAATATAGGTTTGATTGAGTGCGGGGCTGTAGCCGGTTCCGTGAGGAAAGGAAGTATGCTGATATTGGAACGTACCGTGTCGCCCAGGCCTTCGGGATTTTCCTCAGGATGATACGGACCGCTTGCATGCCCCCAGTAATTGTTTTCTGCGTAAAGAACACCGGGGTGACGCTGGTGCGCAATGGTATGTAATCCCGAAGCGTAAGACTGATTGTTGATGAAATCGTTCTGGTGCAGGTGTAAATAGATATTGTCGGATGCTGGCGAAACTGCGGCAATATACTTGTCCGGTTGTTCGGTGTCGAATTGCTGACCGTAGAAAATATTCCGTTCAACATAAAGAACTTTGCCAGTATCCGCCGGGTTGGTCCAGAAAATAATTGCTGAGATAGTACGTCCCTGGTTGTTCATGAAGATATTGTCATGGATACGGGCGTTGGCGAAAGAAAGGACAGCTCCGCCGATAGTCCCTTTGTTCTCAACGAAATGGTTCCCAGCGATCTCGTACGATGGATTTTCCGGGCTATTCAGCAGGCCAATCCCGGACCCCCATTCACGCGCTGCCAGGTTCTGCGTTACGTTGTTGTTCAGGAAACTCAGCTCAACGATATCCCCGGCAATTCCCACACCGCCAAATGCACAGGCGCCGTTATTATGGATTGTATTTCCGGTCATCGTACACGTGCTGGCAGCGGTACCGTTGCCGGTATTGATCCCGACAAGTACCCCACCGCCCATCTCAAACGCATTGTTGTCTGTAATGGTGTTGTCAATGATGTCACAGTGAACATTCCGGTTACCGGTAATGAGGATTCCACCGCCACTGTTATTGATGTCATTGATACTGTAGGGTTCATTACGAGTAATCGAAGAGCGGGTAATCGAAGCAGAGTAAAGCGATTTGGAGGCGTGTTCGGACAGCTCCATGTGAATCCCTGCGCCACCGGCTGTCATACGGTTATTGTCCACAATGCAGTTGGTGATGATTCCATTGGCATCATCCAGATAGATTCCGCCGCCCATCCTTGCCACATTGTCGCGGATGATACAGTGCTCGATCCAGGCTGTTCCCCCATGAGTATAAATCCCGCCGCCATAACGTGTGCTGTCATTATGCCCCATCCTGTCCAGGTGCCCGCCGGTAAAAGTCAGTCCGCATACCCGGGACGTGTCACCATCTGCAAGTGCCATCCGAAGCGCTGACTGGTAACGGGTGGAATCATCCGGATGAATGATGGTTTGACTGATATGGCTCGAGTCGCCATCCAGCAGGAACAGGCTTGCCAGTGTAATGGGTACCTCCCAGGCAATAACCTGTTCATGATAGATGCCGTCCGCTACGAGCACAGTATCAAGCGGCTGTGCCTGGTCAACAGCATCCTGGATTTTGTCGTAATCGCCGGGAATGTTCAACACTGCGGCGTTTACTCCGAACGAAATCGACAGCAAGATGACAAGTACCTGAACCGGAATACGCATGATTACTCCGAAAATCATCCTGGACATTGTCCAGGTGTTAACTGCCTGCAAGTCCATATCGAAAGAGCGATAGAACAACAGCAGAAGTCCATGATGCGTGATCATGGACTTCTGCAAAAGTTCGTTCGTTAGAAAGGATAAACGATCTTGGCAACCAGATATTCACGCGGCTGAAAATTTCCACCCGCGACGACCATGACAGCTTCGCTTCCGATGAGATCGTCGAAATGCGTTGTGATCATGTAATAGTCCGTGTTCACGACTGGATTAACTTCAACATGGTAGTGAACACAAATACCATTGTGGATAATCGCCAGCTTGACATCTGTTACGTCATCATCATAATTGACAAACTTGGAAAGCGCCTGATCAGGATTCGTAATCCCGTTGTCAGTAATGATGTCGATCAACTCGGCATTGGCCGTGAATACCTGTTCCCACTCCCAGCAGAACGCCGAACCGCTGATCAGGAACATTGACAGCAGGATGGCAAGGACAATAGCTGTGTTACGCATGGTAATACTCCTCTTTCAACAAACGATGGTAGAAGGCCATGAAACAGAATCAGGGTCTTCTGTTGAATCGATTCACTAGAACGGATACACGATTTTTGCAGCAACGTACTCTGTTGGATTCTCGAAGTTACCGCCGCATACGGACATATAGGCCGGGCATCCAAACAGGTCTATGAAATGGATCGTGGTGAGAGTGTAAGTGAAATTGGTTGCAGGATTTTCTATCATATGGTAATGTACCGGCATTCCACCCTGTATAATGACCAGTTTCACAGCGTCAACGTCATCATCCGTGTTTTCAAACTTCGAAAAAGCAAAAGCAGGTATATCGGGTGAAGGATCTCCAACCATGCTGGATAGTTCCAGGTTGGCCCTAAACACTTCTTCCCATTCCCAGCAGAAACCGACGTTGCTCAACAGTGCTATCGACAGGAGGATAGTTAGCAGAATGACTGTTTTACGCATTTTTCTTTTCTCCCCAAAATGAACTTTAGACTTCCATGATCAAATGCTCACGGAATTGACAATACCTGCGTCAGTATGGATACGTGATTTTTGCTTCCACATACTCGCTCAGGTTTGTGAAGTTGCCCCCGGCAACCGTCATGGAAGCTTCGTACCGGTATAAGCTAGCCACGTGAGTTGTAACCAGATCGTAGGTGGTATTTACAACCGGATTCATTACGGAATGGTAATGGACAGGGAATCCACCTCCGTCACAAATCGTCAGCCGTACACCGGTTACATCATCATCAGTGCTTTTAAACTTCGAGGCTGCCTGATCGGGGATAGAGGTTGGGATGCCCGCAACTGTGGCAAAGCGGATCTCATTCACACGGAAAACCTCTTCCCACTCCCAGCAGAAGGCATTGCTGGTTAAGAGAAACATGGCAAGCATAACTGTGATCAGTATGGTTGTTTTACGCATCGTTCTTTCCTCCTAATAGTGATCATCACAAGCCCAAAATGTTCAGGCGTTGGGAGGGGATCACGGTTGTCAGTACGGATAGACTATTTTCGCCTTCACGTATTCCGTATTCGCCTGGAAACCGCCACCTGCAACTGTCATGGAAGCATCATAACCGTAGAGATCAACGTAATGGGTGCTGAAGTGGTCATAAGCTGTGTTGACGGCCGGGTTGAAGACCAGGTGATAATGAACGGGAACACCGAAGGGATCGCGAATTGCCAATAACACCGCTGCGACATCATCATCTGTGCTCAAGAACTTCGATGCCGCCTGGTCAGGTTCTGATGTTGGATGACCAGCAACCCTGGCGTTGCGGGTTGTATTTTCACGGAATACTTCTTCCCATTCCCAACAAAATGCCGTGCTGGTTACGAGGAACATGGCAACCATCACAGTGATCAGAATAACTGTTTTACGCATCGTTCTTTCCTCCCGGAATTGAACATCGAGTCTCCATAGCTCGTGAGCTATGGCGTGGTATTAGCCTGCTCAGTACGGATAGATGATCTTGGCTCTAACATATTGCGAAAATGCCATAAAGCTTCCGCCAGTTACGGTCATGGATGCTTCGTACCCATACAGATCATCATACTGTGTGGTGATGAGATCATATCCCGTGTTTACCACAGGATTAAAGACGACATGATAATGGACCGGGAAACCATGATCGTCACAAATAGCCAGACGTACCGCGCTGACATCATCATCCGTGCTTATGAACTTCGATGCCGCCTGGTCAGGTTCGGATGTCGGGTGGTCATCAACCCTGGCAAACCGGATTGTGTTTTCCCGGAAAATCTCTTCCCACACCCAGCAGTAACCTGTCGTGCTCAACAGGAACATGGCCAATAATACTGCTGTCAGAATGACTGTTTTCCTCATGGTACTTCCCTCCTTTGATGAGTGCTTCTTTCCGTTAGGCCATTCTTTCGCCAGAGCAGTAAACGTATTCCCGAATGGCAGAATCGTCTTAACCAACCAGTTACAACAATTCAGTTTTACTGCAATCAGGATGTACGTAAGATCAACAGGGAAGCAGTGCAGGATGCTTAATAAATGACAATAATGGCACTAATACTTGTTATACGACTTCTAAAACATAATTAAATATTTGCAATAAGATCTTAATAACCTTTGATATCATATTGTAATAACATATAAAATATTAAAATGATGAATATAATGAATACAAATATTATGCAATTGGTATATTAGATAAATTTTGCATATTCTTGGTTTGTGATATATCTCAGGAAATAATACGATATTGGTGAAATATTACCAATAACACCAAATATGATAGTGCTAATAGTATATGCATAATCAATACTCTAGTAACTGTTATAATAGCCAGTCAACAACAGGGTATTATGAATAGAACAAATTTTTATGCCTCCAGGAGTCTCATAATAGCTAGATATAATCGTATAATAATATGCATTAATTAGATAATAATCAGTATTATTTTGTAATAGTGTTGAATGATTGTGCAACAACAATAATTAAATGACAAGAATCAAATCGAAATATTTGCTATTGTCATCTTGGGCCAAGCAAGGGGTGAAATGCTGCGTCAATTCTCTGGAAAATGGAGAGAAAAATCAGAGCTGAAGTTTCCGATCATGGAGGGGGCATGCTGGCTGGGGGGATGGTCAACGGCATGATGTTTCAATGGAAGAGCTGAACAGGGCGAGTATTCCGTTTAATCACACTGGTTCACTATTGTCACAGGGAGCACATAGGCGAAAAAGGGGTGTACCGGGCAATTCAGCCATAAGTAGTATAGAACGCAGGGGGTATCCTATTTTATATGCACCAGCTTAGAGACGCAGCTTTGATCTCCGCTGATTACTTTTATATAGAAGACACCGGCTGCTGTTGTTTTCAAATCAAGGTTCATCACCTGCTGTCCGGCTTGCTCGAAATGGTGTGTCATGTTCTGCACAACCTGACCGTTCAGGTTGTATATGGTAAAGGTCACCCGGTCCGGTTCAGGTAGGAAGAACGAGATATGGACCTGGTGGTTGAAGGGTTGGGGATAAACCGAATCTATCCGGAAACTCTGGGGATTCGGCGCGGTTGACCTTTCCTGCACCGGGTTGTCATACCAGGGTGTGCTGCCGTCTGGATAAACGGGCATTACAGTCACAACACTGGTCTCATTAGGCATCCAGGCAACAAAAACCGTATCGCCACCCACATTGCAGGTTTGCAGGCGGTAACCGTCATAGGGCAGTGTCGTATCCGCAATCAGATGCCCAACAGCACCCCAGGGAAAACTCCCTTCAGCCGTGAATGCCTGGCAATGGGGGTAACGCGTGGAGTTGGTGGGAGATACCTTTCGCGAATAGGCGATCAGGAGATGGTCTGTTGTTGGTTCAATTCTTACTTCACTACCACGCAGTGAAGTTGTATCGAATTCTACGTACCCCCCCGGATCCAGGAGTGTTCCGTTTTCATCCGTTCGGAAGACATAATGCCCACGTTCCGGTGGGCTGTCCCTGTTGTAAAGGGATACATACAGGATATCATCATGCATTACCATATCAAAATCAACCATGTCGTCACAGCGAAATATCGTAGCTCCTCTTGGACCAAGTGGAAAGTCTCCATCCGGCTCAATGACGACTAACAGAAATTCACAAGGCGGGATATTGGATGCACTGAAAGACTGTGCGACCATCAGCGCCCCGCCAGACGGCCTGGGAATCAGCTTGAAGTGTTGTGTGGGATATACATTATTGTCCGGTTGACGGTTCAGGAGATAATAGTTACTGGGCCACCAAACGCTGTTGCCTTCGGAGTCCACACGCGCCCCAAGGATCGCATGATCATAGTCTGCATTGACTCCACGCCTGGCATAAATGACGCCCCCCTCACCATCAGGAACACACTGTCCATGAGAGGTAAAATGATCACCGAGCAGCGTGGTCCAGACTACATCTCCATTCGTATCCAGCTTGCTTGAAAAGCACAAGAGCTCGTCATCATCCATCGCCATGTAAATAACAATGATATTGCCGTTCTCATCCAGTACCATGGGATCTGAGAAGCCTGCATCTGTTGTAGATGACGAATCTCCAGTAACACTACGTCCCGTAGCGCCCCACAACCGTTCACCCGATGGTGACAGTTTCTGAACTGTAAAAAAACTTCCCACCTGATCAAGCAATCGCGCTATGGAGAGTACCAGCAGGTTACCCTCACCATCTGCCAGCAGGTCATAGAAGATTGTTCTGTGGGCAGAATCCGGGTCTACGGCTGAGATTCCCTGTGGATCCCACAGGATGTTCCCATCGGCGTCGATGTGTTGTACCAGAGAGCCCATCATATCGGGCGAGACTTCGACATA
This sequence comes from bacterium, assembly GCA_963669175.1. Taxonomy (GTDB): domain Bacteria; phylum Electryoneota; class Electryoneia; order Electryoneales; family Electryoneaceae. The sequence continues at coordinate 49,190 of OY769902.1, read as the reverse complement.
CCAGCCGATATAGGCGCCGCCCACACCATCCGGGACGACTTTGTAACGACCTGTACAACCCGGTGGAGTGACTTGCAAGCCAGTGTCCGGCCAATCGGCAAATACCGGGACGGTTGAAAACAATACAGTGAACAACAGGACTATCCCTGGCAGGCAGGTCAGGTTAGCACGAAAATGAAGCCGCATGTAGCCTCCATGCGTATCTTTCAGAAATGAATCAAATTAACGGAAATAGTCCTCTACGTTTACAGCACACTCATCCTGATAAACTATCACCGCTTGCAATCAATAGCAACCGTGCCGAGTGAGGATGAGCAAGTCGGGATTGCGTTTTCTCTTTTGTGTGAAGCCCTGTCCCGATGCGCTCATGAGTATCGATTGAATAAGAGATGTAATGAGAGTTTTCCTGCTGAATCGAAAACGGAAGTTGCATCACCTGCGGATCGGGTCACCCAACCTCTTGTGAATTAAGAATGAAGAATTAAGATATATAATTGAACTGCATTACGATTCCGGGATATGCTGAATGATATGTAAACTTGCCGTCGGGAACTGCGGAATGCCTGGGTGGCCTGATTTACAGGGTGTTCTGTATGACATGCTCGTATTGCCGACAACATCATAGCAGGTGCAATGGTCCACTGGAGTGCTGATACCGGTGGCAGGTCACAACGCGACAATAACAGGACGAGAGGTGGTTTCAGTATCATGTGCATTCAGAAATACATTGCGAAAGCCGAAAACGGAATGTCGCGTCAAGACCTGCCACAACTTTGCCCGGATGCGCAAATTCTTGTGAGGAACCAAAAAATGTTGATGGTCCTCGAGGGAGCTACTTCTTCAGGTTATAGAACCGGTAGGTAATCCCGAGGCGCGATGCCGGGTAGCTCATGGGGAGCGGAGGAAAGCCGGATCGTTTTACGGCGGACTGTGCGGCCTGGTCCAGGCTGGCAATGCCGCTGGCCTGCATCAGGATCAGTTCTTCTACCCGTCCACGTTTGTTGATGTAAAAATGCACCACGGCTGAAACCTGCTTGCTGCCCTGGCTGCGGTAACGGAAATTCTTGTTCACTTCCGCTTCCACACTCAGCATGTAACGATCCGCCCCGGCGAATTGAGCGTCACTGGTGGCCCCGCGACCCGGCCCTTCCGGTCCCGGCGCACGTGCCACTCCTGTACCCGATGACGCTTCTTCTTTCACCTCTTCCGTCTGAGCGCCTTCACCACGAGCGGTCTCGCTGGATCCTTCTTCCGCATTACTCTTCACTTCCGGTTCCGGTAATGCAGGTGTTTCTTCCTGATGGGTCGTTTCCTCTTTCGGCTTGGACGTCTCTTCCTGCAAAGCGGGCACAGTTTCCTGCTGAGAAGGCGCTGGTTCGGTCTTCACTTCTTCACGTGGCTGCGGTTTGGGTTGCACCGGAAGGCCGTCATGCACCTTCGCTTCGGTTACCTGGCGTTCGGTTGACGTAATCCAGCCGGGTGTACGATCCCCACCACCCATCAGGCGCACGAACTGGATTTCCTGGGGTTTGGAATCAAAGGAAAATTGTGGCAGTATGATCAACAACGCAAGCAGCACACCGTGCAAGATCAGGGCAAGGCGCACACTGCTTTTCCATTGTGGATCGTTTCTGAACTGCCAGGTCGTCACTTTCGTCTCCCCCGGCGTTTGGCTTCCTTGGCGTTCTGGGTGAGCAGACCGATATCCTTAACACCGGACTGACGCATCACATCCAAGGCATAAATAATCACACTGTAGGGTATGGTTTCGTCTGCCGCGAGGAATACAGGACGACGTTTGCCTTCGTCATCCATATCGTTCCAGATGGCCTTGAAACGGTTGCCAAATGCGCCGATAAAAACTCGTTCTTCATAATCATCGGTCACGATGAACATGGTAGAATCGGCGAACACCTTCACCGTCAATCCCTGGGCCGGGTTGGGATTGGCCGATTCCGACTCGGGCAATCCCATCTCCAGGGCGGTTTTGATCACCGGGGCAGTGATCATGAAGATGACCAGCAGGACAAGAAAGACATCCACCAACGGGGTTACGTTGATTTCTGCCAGTCCTTCAAGGCCGTCATCCTCGCCCTTTTTATTGTTGACGCCCATCATGCGTCGGCCTCTTCGCCGTCTTCTTCACGTCCCTTGGGCGGGATAGAAATGGCCACTTCCAGGCGTCGGATGAAATCGGTGGCACGACGTTGCAGGTTCCGTTGTTGTGCGACAAACGCATTGTATGCGACCACGGCCGGAATAGCTGCGAACAGACCTACGGCTGTAGCAATCAACGCTTCCGCGATACCGGGACCGACCATTTCCAGCGCCGGTTGCCCGCCCTGGAGTTCCGCCAGCCGAAGGAACGCTACCATCACTCCCCAGACCGTTCCCATCAATCCGACAAACGGGCTGGCGCTGGCGATAATCGCGAGGATCGGCAGACCACGTTCGCCCTCGGGACGCTGGGCCTCACGTTCAATCTCAAGCAGTTCGGTCCAGGCTTTAACTGTCGCATTGCCACGCGCCATGACTTCCGCTTCTGCGGCGAGAAAAATCTTTCCAACCGGAGAATCGTTCGTGGAAGTCGCTGCGCTGTGCAGTGTTTTGCGGGTCCAGGCTCGCCCGACCGCTTCCAGGAATGCCAGGTCGGCGATACGTGACCGACGAAAATAACGGAAACGATCGATGACAATCGCCCAACTGAAAACCGAAGCTCCCAACAGAATGACAAGCAGCAGCTTGTTCACGATGGAAGCATGCAGGAAAATCGTCCAGAGGCTCATGAGATGCCTTCTTTGCTGACCTTATGAGGAGTCGTAGGGGTACACCGTGCGCTCCCTCAAACTACACGGCTCACCCCTACGACAAAATCTACAAGTTGTTGTTCACAATCAACTCCCGGGTGCCAGCACCCGGGCCACACATCTTTGATAAATGAGGTCGTTATTTTAACAAATTAGTAACTTTAGAACTTTTCAACCTTCCAACCCTGCATAGTCCCGATGCGCTCAAGGTTACACAACAGATTGCAGGTCTTTCACCCTATTGCAGCAGCAGCAGGAACACACAACTGCATCACTTGCGGATCGGGCCACCCATTAACTTTTCAACTTTCAAACTTTTCAGATAATCCCGACTTGCTCATCATCTTCATCACAGGGCGAAGCCCCACAAGTGTTGTCAGCATTTCACGAGAATCATGCTGCATATCAGGCATATCGGGTCATGCACATGGATTAACTTTCCAACTTTCCAACTCCGGGGACCACCCAATAACTTCCCAATTATCTGATTCTTTTTTCACTTTTTTCACTGCCTACTTTTTTCACTTCCTACCACAACCCCGGATATACCGTCATGCCAAAGTAATAACACCAGGAGTCCCACTCAAGGTGAATCGTGTTTGTCGCTCGACGAAATGGCGTGGTCTCCTCGACGACCTCCTGAGTTTCGCTGAACCGTACCTTTTGCGCGAACTTGATACCGCCGCTGAAACCGACCATGGGAATCGGTTTGAATTCCAGGTCGGCAAACCCGCCGAACAGGGCTTTTCCCTGGTTGTTACTTCTGAACCAGCTTACGCCAATACCGAAATTGACATTCAGCAGCTTGTGCATGGGATACCGGTATCCGCCAAAGATATCAATGACAGCCAGGTCCGCCATATCGCTGATATCGGATGCGTAGTGAATTTCTACAGATTCGCCATCCGTATTGACACCATACTCGGTATAGTGCGCTTTGAGCACATCGTCGGGCTGGTTCAACAGACGGAAGCCAAGTTTCACATAGTACGTTTTATACACATCCGCCTGGGCATAGAAGCTGTAGCCATACCGGTGAATGGAATTGCCTTCGTTGAAGTAGGACGGGCCATAATAACCCCACCAGATATCTCCGGTGGTATGGTAGGTGGTTGCGAACATGCCATCACGTTGCAGACTGATACCGATGGTACGATACCAGGGCGTATCTTCCCGGGCAAAAGTATGTGATACAGGCGCCAGAATGAAGCTTACTAATAGAAGAATGGTTAAGCGTTTTAACATGTTTATGCCTTTACTCTCTGAGCAGGGGATCTTGGAGCGACTCCTTCTCTTCTTCTTTTTCCACCAAAGGTATTAACATGGTGCGGATCGTACCACGTTCCGGATCAGCGCTCACCTTCATACACCCACCGGCTTCTTCCATCACTTCCTTGCTGACAAGAAAACCTGTATTACGTTGTTGCACCCCTTCTTTGCTGTCATCCAGCTCACACAATCTCTTGAGAGCGTTGGCAGAAAGGGATTTCCCATTGTCACGAATAATGATACGAAGGTAGTCTTTGTTCATTTCCGGGCAATCCGGCACACTTTCCTTATTGACAGTATCCAATGAGATACTGACCGTTTCTTTCTTTGAAACTGATTCAGTTGCCTGGATCAGAAGATTCAGGAATACCTGTATCAGACGCGCATGCGCCATCCGGGTGTAATACTTCTCCACAGGTTCTTCCCATGCTGCGCTTTTTCCCTTCGGGAAGAAGGGCTCTATCATGGCCAGCGCTTCTTTGAGCACATCGACAACATTCAGCGTACGAATGTTCAACGAAGGTTTACCTACCTTGAGGATATGTTTTACCCGGGTATCCATCCTTTTGGTCGCTGTTTCCATCTCACTCAGCGATTCCATCAACGGCGAGTCCGGTTCTACATCCATCTTCATCAATTCCAGGAAGCCCATGATAATCATGTTGATATTCTTGAGATCATGAATATTCTTGGCGGCAATCATCCCGACCAGTTCCATGAACTGAATATGCGCGAGCTGATTATGGAGGGTTTTGTTTTTCTCCAGCAGTTCATCCTCATACCTCTTGACACGTAAAACATTATTAATACGTGCGATCAGGTCAATCATCCGGATAGGTTTCGGGAGAAGGTCGGCAGCGCCCAGTTCAAGCGCTTGCCTTTTCAGGTCAGCGTCTTGCAGCCCGGTCACCATGACGACTTTGGTGGCGCTGGTTTTCGGATCTGCTTTAATACGTTTCAGCAAATCAATACCGTTTATATCAGGCATATCAACATCTAGTGTTATCACATCAAACTGCGTGTCCTGCATAAACTGCCAGGCTTCCTCGCCTGACGGCGCAAATGTCATGTTCCACTCGTTTTCTTTGAATCTGAGCATACTCTCGAATGTTTCAAGAATAGCTACATCATCATCAATGAACATCACGTTGTATTTTTCCATTATCCCCCCTGGATTTGGTGGATGTTTAGAAAGAAGGTAGCGATTTCCTTCAGCGGAGCCAAGAGAAGCTCGCTATCTGAAGCAGTTACCCGGTTCCCTTCGAGCAGTCAAGGTTGGTCTGCCCCTTCATTTTTCAGTACATTGCATCCTCATCGCAGGTAACAGGCAGTATTCGCCCTAACTGGGGCAATCATCCCGAGAACCAGAGGGAGGCAGGGGTATGCTTGATCGTAGCACCGTCGAGCAAGCGCTGGAAAAATTTCAAGATTGCAGCGTTGTTGTGCTGGGGGATCAAATGTTGGACCGGTATATCTGGGGACGTGTGAACCGGATCAGCCCGGAAGCGCCCGTACCGGTCGTTGAAGTCTACGAAGAAGCGGAAAAGCCCGGCGGCGCCGGGAATGTAGTCTACAACCTGACTTCCCTCGGTTGCCGTGTCACCCCGATCGGTATCATCGGTGATGACCTGGATGGCGCAGCGTTGACCGATGCGCTGGCCCTTTCAGGCGCCGATATTCGCGGTATCGTCTGTGTGGACAATCGGCCCACTACGGTAAAAACACGTGTGATTGCCGATGATCAGCATGTCGTCCGCTTCGACAATGAAGAAACTGCGGAAGTCAGTCCTGAAGTGGAAGCCGCTATCGAGGAACGCCTTGATGTCCTTATGGAAGGCGCGAATGCGATTATCCTGCAAGACTATAACAAGGGTGTTATGACACGTAATATCATCTCCGGCGCTCTGCGTCGCGCCCGTGAAAAGAACATGATCGTTACTGTCGATCCCAAGTTTAACAACTTCTTCGAATATTGGGGCGTTACCCTGTTCAAGCCGAACCGTAAAGAAGCGGAACGTGCCCTGGGACGTCCGCTCCGCAGCCGCAGCGACATCGATCGTGCTTCCGGTGAGTTGCTGGCGCGTTTGCAGGCGGAGCAGGTGCTGATTACACGCGGCGCCGAAGGGATGAGCCTGTACCGCATGGGCGAACAGCCGTTGCATATTCCGGCGAAGAACCACCAGATCAGTGATGTTTCCGGCGCTGGAGATACTGTGATTGCTACCATTACCGCGGCCCAGGCAGTCGGAATGAGTCCTGAAGAATCCTCAAAACTGGCTACTATGGCAGCCGGTTATGTGGTTGGTGAAGTTGGTGTCGTACCGATTACTCCACAGGCCCTGCTCGCTGAGACCGGGGATTGATTTTTCAGTTCGCGTCGCCTATACTCTAAAGCTTGATACGTCTCGGGTATAATGTGACGAAGGGCGATTAGCTCAGTTGGTTAGAGCGCTGGTCTCACATACCAGAGGTCACTGGTTCGACTCCAGTATCGCCCACACCCAAGTATTGAAAGAACAGCATGTTCGGGAGGCTCCACTGGGGCCTCCTTCCTGTAAGGGCAATCGATGGTCGTCGATTTTACGGGTAGTATTAAGCAAGAATACATTTCGCATTGTTGTGTCAGGTCTTGCAGCGACAAAGCAAATGAATTGAATTCAATTTTGGTTTTACGGTTAAGTTGCACTTGATATTCTGTCGCTGTGTGACCTGACACTTGGAACCATCTGAAGAGTGCCGCCAGGTCACACGCTTGAAGTTTTGGACCTTGTCAAGTCGGTGTGTGTTGCGCAAGACCTGACGGAACAGGCTTGAAAGGATGCGATTCATGCCCCTGGTCTCCTGGGAAGAAGCAGCACGCTGGCGGGAAGAACTGAGGCGGCAGGGAGAAACTCTGGCGTTTACGAATGGAGTCTTTGACATTCTCCATGCCGGGCATTTGGAATCGATCCGGAAGGCTCGTTCTTTCGGGGATGCGCTGATTATCGGCCTGAATTCCGATGCCAGTGTCCGCAGGATCAAGGGACCGAAACGTCCGATTATTGATCAGGACAATCGTGCCGCCATGCTGCTCGCCCTGAAATGGGTTGATGCCGTCGCGTTCTTTGATGAAGACACTCCGGCCGGGTTGATTGATACGGTTATCCCGGACGTGCTGGTCAAAGGTGGCGATTATACACCGGATACTGTCGTTGGCCGCGATACGGTTGAAGCGCACGGTGGACGGGTGGAAATTATTCCGCTCGTACCCGGGCTGTCCACGACACAGATTATCGAAACAATTCGAGAACGACACTGTTAAATAATTAGAAATTAGTAATTAGTAATTGGTAATTGAAAGACATTGGAATTCGTTGATTGACATTGCTTTATGGGGTTTGGAAATTCCTAATTCCTAATTCCTAATTGCTAATTCCTAATTGGTTTTGCTCGTGTTTGGTGAGTTACAAGATAAACTTGACGGCTTTTTCAAGAAGCTTCGCGGCCGTGGCAAACTGACCGAGAAGGATGTTCAGGCTGCCCTGCGTGAGGTTCGGCGTATTCTGCTCGAAGCGGACGTCAACTTCAAGGTTGCGAAAAGTTTCCTGAAGCGTGTCGAAGAACGTGCAGTCGGCGAAGAGGTGATCAAATCGGTCACCCCGGCGCAGCAGGTGGTCAAGATCCTGCACGACGAACTCACGGAACTGCTGGGACGTAACTGGAGCCAGCTACGCAGAAGCAAGGAGCCGCCCACGGTATACCTGATGGTGGGGCTCCAGGGTTCAGGAAAAACGACCAGTTCGGGCAAATTAGCGCTATATCTTAAAAAGCGTGGCATGCGTCCCCTGTTGGCCGCATGTGATATGCAGCGTCCGGCAGCGATCGACCAGCTCGAACGGGTTGGCGAACAGGTCGGCGTTAATGTCGTGGTAGACCGTTCAAGCAATCCCCTGGCGGTCGCACTTGAAGCCAAGCGCAAAGCATCAGTCGAAGGGTTGGACACGTTAATCGTGGACACCGCCGGCCGTTTGCACGTTGACGAAGCCCTTATGCATGAGCTGACCGAGATCAAGGAACAGCTCAAACCGTCGGAAGTCCTGTTCGTTGCTGATGGCATGACCGGTCAGGACGCGGTGAATTCCGCCAAGGCGTTTAATGAGCAGCTCGGCATTTCGGGCATTATTCTGACCAAGATGGACGGCGACGCTCGTGGTGGGGCGGCGCTCAGCATCCGTGAAGTTACCGGCGAGCCGATCCGGTTCGTGGGTATGGGTGAAAAACTCGACGAGATCGAGGAATTCCACCCCGACCGGATGGCAAATCGTATCCTGGGCATGGGAGACGTCGTCTCCCTGGTGGAAAAAGCCCAGGAATCGATGGACTTTGAAAAGACGGCCAAGCTTGCTGAGAAGTTGAAGAAGCAGCAGTTTGACCTTGAAGATTTTTTGAGCCAGCTCCAGCAGATCGCCAACATGGGCCCGCTGGAAAACCTGTTGAAAATGATCCCCGGCGTGGGCAAGCAGCTCAAGGGCATCGAAGTTGATCCCAAGGAGATGAAGCACGTTGAGGCGATTATCCTGTCCATGACACCGGAAGAGCGTCGCAAGCCGAACATCATCAACGGCAGCCGACGCAAACGGATTGCACTTGGCAGTGGCACAACAGTACAAGATGTGAACCGGTTGTTGAACCAGTTCACCCAGATGCAGAAGATGATGAAGAGGATGGGCAAGATGGGTAAAAAAGGAATGCCTGCAGGATTCGGCCCCTTGCCCGGATAGAGGAGTAAAGAAACGTGGCAGTAAAGCTGAGACTGACCCGCATGGGTCGTAAAAAGAGGCCGTTCTACCGCATCGTCGCATTGGACAGCCGCCAACGTCGTGATGGCAAGTACCTGGAAAACGTCGGTATCTATGATCCGCTTAGCCGTCCGGCCAAAGTCGAGATCGATCACGATGTCGCCGTCAAGTGGCTGAACAATGGCGCCAAGCCGTCCGACACCGTCCGCAGCCTGTTCCGTCGTGAAGGCATCATGCTTCGCTGGGACATGACCAAGCGTGGCTACGATCAGGAAAAGATCGAAGCAGCGGTCGAAGAACTGCGTGCACGTCACTACGGCACCCTGGGCAAAGAAGCTACGAAGCCGGTCGAAAAGCCGGTCTTTGATGTGACGCCGCCCGAACCTGTCGAAAAGCCGAAGCCGAAGAAGGAAGCCAAGAAGGAAGAGAAGGAAGAGAAGAAAGAAGAAAAGGCTCCCGAAAAGGCAGAGGCCAAGGTAGAGGAAAAGGCCGAAGCCAAGGCTGAAGAGAAGCCGGCAGAAGAGCCCAAAGCGGAAGAAGCGGCCGAAGAAGAAGTGAAGGAAGAAAAGGCCGAGTAAACCGCAATGGTTGACGCCGAGCTGTTGGCTGACCTGGTCGATTTTATTGCCAAGCATCTGGTGGACCGTCCTGAAGAAGTCAGTGCGGACGCTGATGTTACCGGTGATAAAATTCGTATCAGCTTGTACGTGGCTGCTGGTGACGAAGGCAGGGTAATCGGCAAGGATGGCCGTATTATTCAGGCTATTCGTCAGATTGCTATTGCAACGGCTGCACGGCGCGGTAAAAAGGTCACCCTTGACTTGGTGAAATCGGAAAAAGATGGCTGATCCAATCTGTCCTCCTCCCTCACGCCGCTTGCAGATCGGACTGATCGCGAAGGTAAGAGGGCTGCGTGGCGACCTGAAAATCGCCCCCATGACCTGGGACGTCTACCGGTTCGAAGAACTGGACGGTGTCTGGGTTGAGATGACCGGACAGGAACCGCAGTTTTACACGTTCAAGCGGATGCGGATTGAAGGTCAGGCTGTCTACGTTCGATTTAAGGAAGCGCCACTTCGCGAACTGGCGGAAAAACTGGTCGGCGGCGAGGTGTTCATTGACGATTCCCAGCGACTCGAGTTGTTCGATGACATGTATTACATCGATGACCTGGTCGGATGCAAAATTGTGGATGAGACACATGGCGAACTGGGAACCGTTACCGGGGTAATTGACCAGGCAGCTCAGGATATCTGGCAGGTTGACGGCCCGTTTGGCGAAGTGCTGATTCCCGCGGTTATTGAATTCATCGTTGAGATGGATCTCGAAAACCGTATCATCAATGTGGATCTTCCGGACGGCCTGATCAACGAGACTGAAGAAGGTTCGGCCTGATCATCGAACCGGGAAGCGTACTACGGAGGGAACTATGCGGATCGAGATCGTGACGCTCTTTCCCGATGGTGTACGAATGATGTTGAACGAATCCATGCTGGCGCGAGCTCAGCGGTTCGGTGTCGCGGAAATCGAAGTGATCAACCTTCGTGATTTTGCGACGGATAAACATAAAACCGTGGACGACAAGCCATTCGGCGGTGGTCCCGGCATGGTGCTGAAAGCGCAGCCTGTCGCTGATGCACTGCGTTCTTTGAAGGACCGTCACCCCCAGCCGGAACCCAAGGTGCTGTATACCAGCCCACAGGGACGCAAGCTGGACCAAAATCTGGCCGAAACCCTGGCACGTGAAGAACGCCTGGTGATCCTTTGCGGCCATTACAAGGGGCTGGATCAGCGAGCGATTGATTCCCTGGTGGACATGGAGATCAGCATCGGGGATTATATCCTGACTGGTGGTGAACCTGCTGCGGTGGTGATTGCGGATGCCGTGGTGCGACTGCTTCCGGGTGTGCTGCACGATTTTGAATCAGCGGAAGGCGACAGTTTCACCCGTGGCCTGCTGGATCATCCGCACTACACCCAGCCCCAGGAATGGGAAGGGCGGTCTGTTCCGGATGTATTAGTCAGCGGTCATCACGCGAAAATTGATGAGTGGCGGCAGCAACAGGCACTTGAGCGCACGAAAGAGCTTCGACCGGATTTGTATGAATCATGGTTAAAAGCACAAAAGTGATGGACATAGAGAGCGGACGAGGCTCTCGTTTTGAGAAAACAGTGGCATAACGGTATTCGTTTCCATACATTGGCACGTTCTACGAAAGCATAAACATAACGGTGTAGTCATGTCGGACCAGATTATTCAAGAACTCGACCGCAGGGAACTGAAAGACGATATCCCCGAATTCGGCCCTGGCGATACGGTAGATGTGCATGTGCGCATTGTTGAAGGCGGCAAAGAACGTATCCAGATTTTCCGTGGTACGGTAATCTCCCGCAAGGGTGGCAAGACCTCCAACGCGGCGTTCACAGTCCGTAAAGTTTCGGGCGGCATCGGTGTGGAGCGTGTGTTCCCGCTGCATTCCCCGTCCATTGCGAAGATCGAGCGGCTGCGTGAAGGCCGTGTCCGTCGCGCGAAGATTTATTATCTCCGTGACCGGATCGGTAAAGCTGCCCGTATCAAGGACAAAGTGCGCCAATAGTCCTGCACAACCGGCATGCTTATGCCGGCATTTGTTGAGACATCTATGCCCGACCTCTCTTTGAGGCCGGGTTTGTTTGTTGGTATTCCTGCCATTTCACCGCGTACAGTAGACGGTGAAACATCCCGCTGGGATAACAGATGATCAAGACTGGGATAAAGCTTTAATTTTCTGACTGAGGCGCCCAGAACCAGACTTGTCCCGATGCGCTCGCTACCTCATCAAGAATAGATGTTTCATCATTGTTTTTTGACTCAATTACAGTGGAAGCATTTGTTCTTGCGGATCTGGCCACCCGTCCCTGAAAAAATAGCGCCATACTGCAATACAAATTCTCATCCTGTTGCGTAGCCGGAAGTGGTTGCGCGTGTCTTCTTACCGTTGAAAGATGAATGAAAGGTATGGGCTACGTTTGTTGGAGCTTTGCTTAATGATGTATATTGAATTTTGAAATGGTTGTGCCAAGGTATTCAGGTTTTTATGGAGGATATTATGCGCGTCCAGGGAATACTCTTCCTCGCGATCTTGTCTCTTTGGTTAGTTACAGGATGCGGAGAAGATGATGATTCGTTCACAAGCACTCCAGGCGATACTCTGGGGTATAACCCTGATGATATTATACATGAATTCTATCAACTTTATTCACACGGAGATTTCTATATAGAGAACAGCCCTAATGCTGTGCCACCCTTACTGACCTTCAAAATTGTGAAGCAGGGAGTCCTTTATTGGGATGAAAGCGAACCATGGGTAGATCATATTATTATTCTGCAAAAAATAAATGATGCTATTGTTTACTATGGTGATTCTCTTATTCCTTATTCAGATGAGCGTGATTGCTACTATCTGCAATTTTCCTCATTTGAATACCCCGATTCTCTCATTGTTCAAGCTTCACTGGGCGATACCATTTTCCTGATTGATACTCTTCGAACACCACGATGTCCCAGTCTCATCGGGTTGCCTGAAGATGCGACTTGGAACCGCGGTGAAAATGTTGATTTGTTCTATCAGGCGGATTCATTCTTTAGCAGTTTACACCTTTCGATTCGCAATGAGGGGCGCTATAATGCACAAGAGTTGACCAGCACCTGGCTAAAGCCAGGTCAACATTTTTACTGGTATGTTCCGGAAAGCGCTAAAGATCGAATATACCTGAATTCTGATGTGAACTATCTCGTTATGTATTCAACTACGGAATATCCACCTTCCGGGAATACCTTCAGCACCTACACGCGAAACCTGAAATGTAATAGTGAAGTCACGATTCAGTGACCTGAAGAAGCGAATATTTCAAAACGGGGAGGATTTTCATTGTGGGACAACGAAACGTACTATCTTGCACTCTGGTTCTTTGTCTTATATGTTCTTTTTGCGTTAGTTGTACTGATAAAGAAGAGGTTACTGCAACAGATATTGATGCTGAAAATGGTGAATGGTATGTGCGAATGAGGGTGAGAATATATGAAACTATAGCATGTGTTGATCCTGTCATCCCAGTCCACGCTGAAGTGAAAGTCTTATTTTATGATTTAACTAATCCTTACATATCAGGGATATCTTACTCATCGAGGGCGCTAACAGATGTAACTGTATCTATCGGAGGCGTGATTCAACCAGATTTTACCGAAGATTCAACCTTTATTTTTCAACTCGACAGTTTTACTCCTGATACTATAACGGCAGTGATAGCGGAATTAGGTGATTCACTGGTTGTTGACGGTGAAATCTTTGTAAGATCGCCTATGCAGATTCTTGGATTGCCGGATACCGCAACCCTGGACACTGATCAACAGATAGATCTTTCAATTGGATCGCCGTTAAATGGGGCAATTTGTGTTTACATTTATTCAAATTCTGATTTTGCCCAATGCCTTGCGAGTCGTTCGATTACAAGTAGCAGGCACCTCCATTGGTACGTCCCTGAATTAGCGCAGGATTCTATTCAGTTTGTTTTCAATACCAGCATGTGGCCAGAGTGGACAGGGAATTTTGAAGATGGAACTTCGTGGGATGTGCAGTATTGTTATCATCCCACGGGTGAACGAGTCTATAGAATTAACTGAAAGAAAAGGAAAACTCCTCACCTCCTCGGAATGGACTTTTTAAGATTATCCTGGGGTTTTCAAAGCTTTATTTCAATTTGTGAGCACATCGCTGAACTTCTTTTTCTCGCCTTTGTCCTTTTGAGAACATCCTTCTGTTTTTTGACCTTGCCTAACTTCGTATCTTCTTGAATCTACCGAACATGGTAAGATGGTCGTTGAAAACAGAGGAGGAGGAATCATGGCTGATGAAGGGTGTGTCTCGCCGGCAGCAGGAGTGCTGGGCGAGGATGCCGAGCAACCGGAAGAGGCGGTTGCGGAAGAAAAGAAGACAGGAGGAGGAGTGATGACTGCACGAGTAGGTCGTCCTGCTCCGGATTTTGAGGCCGGAGCATTTTATCAGAACAACTTCGTAAACGTGAAGTTGTCCGATTACAAAGGGAAGTGGATAGTACTTTGTTTCTATCCCGGTGACTTTACCTTCGTTTGACCCACCGAGTTGACCGCGGTCGCGGCCAAGCATAAGGAACTGGAAGAGCTGGGAGTTGTGGTCCTGGCGGCCAGTACCGATTCCAAGTTTACCCACAAGATCTGGCAAAACGAAGAGCTCTCGAAAATGATCGAGGGTGGGGTGCCATTTCCCATGTTGTCCGACGCCGGAGGTGCGATCGGAAAAGCCTACGGGGTGTATGAAGAAGCGGCAGGAGTGGATATCCGTGGACGCTTCATCATTGACCCTGACTTCAACATCCGTGCCATGGAAGTGCTCACGCCGGAGGTCGGACGGAATGTGTCCGAACTGATCCGCCAGGTGAAGGCCTTCCAGCATGTAGTGGCTACCGGAGAAGTCACCCCATCCGGATGGACGCCCGGAAAACCGACCCTGAAACCTGGGTTCAACCTTGCCGGGGAAGTCTGGAAAGAATGGAAGCCCGAGATGGCTTTCGAATAACATTCCTCTGAACACAACGACCTGACACGCGCAACCGGAATCGGTTGCGCGTGTTTTTTATGTTTCACGCCAAGACGCAAAGACGCAAAGAAAAAATTACAAGACTATTATAAAAAAGGAATCATTTTTGTTATCCTTGATATCCTATCATCCTATCATCCTGTTAAGCACTTTTTATCCTGTTTGTCATTCATCATCTTGTCCATCCTGTAAATCAGAGTTTTACTTGATTAAATGCACCTGCTGAATGAACGAATGGCCTCCGGCTTTCATCTGCACGAAGTAAATCCCACTTGCGACAGGTGAACCGGACGCTGACCGACCATTCCAGGCAAGTTCATACCTGCCAGCCTGTTTTAACCCGGTTGCCAGTTGAACAACTTCCCGTCCCAGGACATCATAGACCCGCATGGAGATATCTGCCGTTTCAGGCAGGGTGTACCCGATGCGAACCGTAGAGTTGAACGGGTTCGGGTAAGGGGCCTTCAAGGCGTATTCGTCGGGTAGAAATCTCTTATCCTCGTCCACTGCCCAAATCGCATCAATCCAGACGGTATCGGATTCCGTGCCCGGAGCATTGGTCGTGAGCAGAACATACCCGATGATGCCATCTCCTTCAAACTCATCTGTGATGTTCAGAGCGACAAGTCCTGAACCGCCCGGAGGGATGGAATCGGTAACGGATGGAGTCATGTAATCCGGATCTATATAACCGGTTGTCCAGACAATATCTTCGATGCTCAGGAACAGGGTGTCTGTGCCGACGTTGTACACGGTGTCCGGGGTTTCTTCTAGGATGAAATCGCCATGATGAGCATAGAAATAGAGCTCGATGTACCCGGGATTATGTGCAATGATCGGGTAATCCTCGATCAAATCGCCGCCACTGATGCAGGCGATATCGCCGTTACGAGTACCGAATAGAATCTCAGGACTACGGTTATTGTCGATATCATCCATGGAGTGAACCACTTCCACAGCGCCGTTGCCCGGTGTCATCATGAATATCTCGGTTCCATCAGCGCCTGAAGCTGCACGCACGGTGCCGTCGAGTGAAGTCAACAGGACATCCGGGAGCAGGTCGTTATCCAGATCCGGTGAAAATTCCACATCCAGGATGTTATCACCTGCGGTAAATGTCCACATGACTTCGCCGGTGCAACCGTCAAGCAAAGGTATTGTTTCGGTCAAATTGACAATGGCAAAGTCGTAATAAGCATCTCGGTTGACATCACCGATCAACTCGACCTCTGTAAAAAGACTGCCCGTTGTATACTGCCAGAGGATTTCCCCGGTAGCTCCACTGCGGGCCGTTATACCGTCATAAAAATCTGCGGTGATGATGTCCGGGATGACATCGTCCGTCAGGTCGCCAGCGAAAAGCACCTGCCATATCGGGCCGCCCGGATCGAAGGAAGTGATGCCGGTCCCGTTGGCGCCGTCAATAATGGCCAGCAGATGGTTCGTATCACCACCGTTTACGCCAACAACATCGTTCACCGTATCACCGTTAATGTCCCAGATTGAGCATACGGAATAGGCGCTTCCTCCCGTTTCATACATCCATTCGAGCGCTCCGGTTGCGCCGTTGAAGCAATACACGGAACGGCGTCCATCACCACTGGAGTTGTCACCTGCCGCCGCGAGAATTTCCCTGACTCCATCTCCAGTGATGTCCACATGCAGGCAGACTTCGTTGATATCGCCCAGATCCCAGTCTTCATCATCCCCGAAAGACCAGATGATACTGCCGTCAAGGCCGTTCAACGCATAGACATGTTCATTGCCGCCACCACAACCGATGACCACATCGTTTATCTCATCGCCGTTCAAATCGCCCGCAGCCAGAACATCACGTTCTGTCAGGGGATAGCCGGTGTTGTAGTTGTTGGTTCCGGTGTCAAAGGTCCAGTAGATGATCGGGTGACCGGAAGAGGCGCCATCAATACACACCGATTTGGCATCATCGTGCGTGACCAGAATCTCACGGATGCCATCTCCGTTGATATCGCCGAAGGGTTCAACCGCGGTCACTTTGGGGGAATCCTGGATATGACCAAACCAGAACGGATTGCCGAAATCCTGTGTGAACAGGGAACCATGTCCGGACAGGAAGAATGTCAGGATATCATCGGTATTGTCGTTGGTGAATTCGAGGGTACATTCATAATCCGAATCGAGGGTTGGCTGGAAGAAAATGGCAACCTGTACTGTTTCCATGACTGCAAGAGTGTATGGGGTAATGTCTTCTGCAGAAAAACCGTCTTCTCCGACAAAAGTCATGGATTCCAGGATAAGATCATCCATGCCGGGGTTGTAAATCGTGATGGTATCGGATGCGATGCCGTTCAGCTCATGCGGTATCCAGACCGATCCAAAGTCCACAATGGTAGAAACCGCTTCTGGTCCGGAGATGGAGTAGACGCCAAAGCCCTGGGCGAAGATATCCACTGCCGGATGAATCGGGTCGTTAGAGTAGATAGTTGCCGTAGTGGTCTCCAGGCCGAATTCATCCGGTGTGAAGGAGGCGATCACGGTAACCTGGCCATCAGGCGCGATCACCGGGTTCTGTGGATCAAGTTCATAGTCGAAGTGCTCGTCGAATATGGCGCTGTCCAGAACCAGGTCAACGGTGCCAATGTTTTCGATAATAAACTCGATTTCAGCGGTTTCTTCCAGAACGGTATACCCGAAATCGATTTCTTCAACACTTACCGAGATGATTGGCTGGTTGTCACCAGGAACGATAAGGTACAGCCCGCGTCCTGTCTGGGCATCAGTCCAGTTGGCCGCCATCCATAGCATGCCATCATCGGTCATGGTGAGGCCGCGCGGGTTCACCGTACCGCCCTGATCCTCGCTGATCGCCCAGTAGTCGTCGAAAAGGGCGCCGTCATCCGGGTCGATATGGTACAGCAGGGCATCTTCGTTGTTGAAGTCATCCCCGACAACCCACAGCGACGTGTCATCATGGGCAACACCCTGAGGCTGTGTGCATGGGGAGGGGATGGTACTGACCGATTCACCGGTTTCGATGCTGACTTTGTGGATTTGCGTCGGGTCATCGGGATAGTAGCGCGAAATGTAGAGATAACCATCGTAATAGGTCATCCCGCCGCAATAATCGTTGGATGTCCACGGACCTTCAACCGAGTCCACTCGTGAACCGTCGGATGGGTCTACTGTGTAAATATAGTCGGTATTGTTGGCCCCAAAATCCCAGGAGTAGAGATACAGGTACTCGCCATCGTAGGCAATACCACGTATTTCGTCTCCATGAATAGGATACGTGTTCAGGATACTGCCATCCTCGGGATCAACCTTGTAGAATGCGGTTGTTGAATTGTCGTCATTGCTTGACCCAACCCACAGATATTCGCCATCAAAGCATAACCCGTACTGATCACTCGGACCTTCGATGATGTCAATCACTGTGGCGTGTGCAAGACCTGCGGTCAGCAGTACAATGATGAACCAGAATAAATGCAGCTTCTTCATGTGCCACCCCACTTGCTTTGTTTTCCGGCTGGTGAACAATATTTAAAATAGATCAAGATTCAGGCGTACGTCAAATCAAACTTGCAACTTCTTACTATTTATTGGAATACTGATGAGCATAAAAGGGCCGCTTCCGGAGAGTGGAAGCGGCCCTGAGATGTTTTTCGTGCAGGATGTTCTTACAGGAAACGCACCTTGCCATCGTATTTTTCAGCGATCTTACGGGTGATGTTCCTGGTATCAAAGACCATATTTGCCTTGGAAAGCACGTTGTGGTAATCGACAGTAGAATGCCCGGTTGTAATGATCACCAGGTCCTGTTCGCGGATAGTCTCATCGGTCAATTCGAGAGAATGATGCGTCTGCTTGCCAATATGTGCCTGCGGGCAATAGGGATCATGATAGACGACCGTAGCGCCCTTTTCTTCCAGCAGACGGAAGACATCCAGAGCGGGCGATTCACGCAAGTCATCGATGTCAGCCTTGTACGCAAGCCCCAGGATCATAATCTTTGATCCCTTGACCGATTTCTCGATCTCGTTCAACAATGTGGCGACACGGTTGATCACCCAGACCGGCATACCGGTGTTGATTTCCGTCGCCAGGTCGATGAAACGGGTCTTGTACTGCAGGGATTTCATTTTCCATGCAAGGTAGCTGGGATCGATCGGGATACAGTGACCGCCGAGGCCCGGACCGGGGAAGAAGGGCATGAATCCAAACGGCTTGGTCGATGCGGCTTCCACGATTTCCCAGACATCGATCTTCAGCAGGTTGCAGATGATCGCCAGCTCGTTGACGAGGCCGATGTTGATCGCCCGGAAAGTATTCTCATACAGCTTGACCATTTCGGCGGCTGTTGTTGAGGATACCGGGATTACATGCTTGACTAGAGTGGAATACAGCGCTGTAGCAACTTCGCTGCAATTTGCCGTCATACCGCCGACAACCTTCGGGGTGTTCTCGGTCTGGTAGACCTTGTTCCCCGGATCGACACGTTCCGGACTGAAGGCGATGAAAATGTCTTCACCCGGCACATACCCGGCATCAGTGACTGCCTTGGACAGGATTTCTTCCGTTGAGCCCGGATAGGTGGTGCTTTCCAGGGAGATGATCATGCTGGGGTGCAGGAATTCCTGCATCTGATCCGCTGCCTGAATGACGAATCCCATATCGGGATCGCCCGTCTTGTTCAAGGGAGTTGGCACTGTAATCAGAACGACGTCAAGGTCTTTCACAACAGAGTATTCTGTTGTGCCACTCAGTTTCCCATTTTCGACGAGAGTTTTTACTTCTTCAGATTTGACATCCTGAATATAGCTGATACCCTGGTTAATCTGATCAACACGCTTTTCGTTGACTTCAATACCAACGACCGTATATCCCTTTTGCGCAGCCAGTACCGCCATGGGGTATCCAACATAGCCCATGCCGATCACGCCGATGCGAGCACTCTTGCCTTCAAATGCTGAAAGCAGCTTTGTGACGTTTACCATGTACGTTGTAACTCCTTTTATGTTTGTGCTTCTTTTTTTTCACCCGCAGCTTATTTTCCGACAGGTACTGTTTTCTGGTTTGGGGTATATTCCGGAACAAACTGCTGTAGTTTTTTCCTGATCTGGTTCTGATCATAGGTGTAAGTATTGTTGGCAAATTCCCGCAGTGCTTGCAGGAAGGATTCATCCTTTACATTCCTCTGGCGCAGCATCATCAGGCCGGGAATGGTTGTGCCGATCTCTTCACCTACCAGGCACAACTCTTCCGAAAGTTTTTCGCCGGGACGTAACCCGGTAAATTCGATCCGGATGTCCGTCCCTTCTTTCAATCCGGCCAGGTTGATCATGTATTTTGCCAGTTCCAGAATAGGCACAGGCTGTCCCATATCCAACACGTAGCAGACACCGTTTTCCCCGATTGCGCCAGCCTGCAAAACCAGCTCAACCGCTTCCGAGATCAACATGAAATAGCGTTTGATCTGGGGGTGTGTAACGGTTACCGGGCCACCCTGTTCAATCTGTTTCTGGAAGCGTGGGATCACACTGCCGCTACTGCCGAGGACATTACCGAAACGGACGGTCATAAAATCAGTTTTACTGTTGGCGCTGTTGGCCAGGACAATTTCTTCGCAGATGCGTTTGGTTGCCCCCATGACATTCGTGGGATGAACAGCCTTGTCCGTAGAAATCATCACAAAGCGTTCAATTTCATATTCACGTGAAATTTCAGCCAGGTTGAGAGTCGTGCTGATATTGTTGTAAACGGCCGACCAGGGACTGTGCTCCATAAGCGGCACATGTTTGTACGCGGCGGCATGGAATAGCTGGTTTGGCCGATATTTCTCAAACGTATGCTTGAGGAGATTCTTGCTGGTAGCGTCTCCAACAACAATCTGGAGGTCAAGTTCCGGGAACTGTTCCCGCAACATCATCTCCGTGGTATACAGATTAAATTCACTTGCGTCAAGAACGATCAATCGCCTGGGATTAAACAGGGCAATCTGTCGGCAGATTTCACTCCCGATACTTCCACCGCCACCCACGATGATCGGAACCTGACCGTGAATCATCTGACGGACCGGATCATAATCCAGTTCGACCGGTTTGCGACGCAATAAGTCTGCAATCTCAATATTACGAAGCTGGTTTACACTGATCCGGCCATGCATAAGATCCTGCAAGCCGGGAATAATTTTAATGCTGACCTGGTCTCCGGCTGTTTCACGAATAGAGGTTAGCAGGTCACGAGCTTCTGTACCGGACAGTGAAGCGATGGCGAAGAAAATTTCCTGAACATTGTACTTGTTTATTACTTCCGGAATATTGGCTGCACCACCGAGTACTTTCCTGTTGTGGATGTACTGGCCATGCTTGTTTTTATCATCATCAACAAAACCAACAACATTGATACCTTCCTGAACAGCACTGTTGATATCGCGCAACAACAGCTCGCCAGCACGCCCGGCACCGTAAATCAGAACATTGGTTTTGTCATCGGATGTGGCTTCTTGCCGTGATTGCCTGACGAACCGGTCTTTTGTTTCGTATAGCAAACGTACGCTCAACCGCATGCCACCGGTCAGGAATACAACCAGCAGCCAATCCAGGGCAATGATAAGCCGTGACATCCCCTTGTAATGCAGGAAATAGGACACCACAACGATGATCAGAGTGCCAACGGTCGATGCTTTCAGAATATTCAGAAGATCGTGCGTTCCGCCGTATCGCCAGATAGACGAGTGCAATCGAAAGAGAAAAAATGTACCCAGTCGAATTGCGATAAAGATCAAAATCAGCCAGCCCAGGTTGGACAATACCAAGATGGCTTCCGTTGGATTGAAACGTAAGAAATACGCCACAATCAGCGAGAGAAAAAACGCGCCAACATCGAGAGCGATCTTGACAACCCGGCGGACAACATTATGATGTTTGCTGAAGAAGCTCACCTAAGCCTCAAACCGTTTTCGTTTAATGAACAGGCACATGGTAAGGAAAGTGTTAATACACGTGTTGATCTTCCTCACCACCTGTCTCTGGAGTTCACAGCCAATTCTATGGAAACTCATAATCAAGCTGGCGAACATTAAATATACGAATCAGTTATGTAAGGATACAATGAAAAACAGCCCCGCCGGATGAGCTTCCGGCAGGGCTTATATGAGCGGTAGTATCCCTGGGGATGGGATAAACAATCGTGCAAATGGGTGTCTATAAATCAGTTTTCAGGGATCAGGTCGAACCGGTTGTTTCGACGTGAAAGCCTGACAATTTCGGAATGTGGAGCCAGCGAAAACCGCTCCAGCATTTCAATGTCCGACAAATACCATTGAACAAACTCCGGCATTCCGGTAAAAATCAACTCGCCTCCCAGGAGCCTGATCTTCTCATGCAACCGTGCAAGTGACGTCAGCTTTGGCAGGTTTACTGTTTTCATTCCCTGCAGGTTGACAAGAATATGTCGTGACCCCTGTTGCAAACAACGGGAGATCGTTTTTTCAAGCATATTGTCCTTGTCCTCGTCCAGCCTGCTACCGGCCTGCACCAATGCAAGCGTTCCTTCAAGCTGTACCGAAAAACTGACGAGGTTGGTTGACGTGATCTCTCCGGCAGTCATCTCATCATCCTGGCAGAACAATACGATTCAGGTCAACAGTCATCATTTCAGCCCGTGAAACCGTGTCAGCATGGGGCACGAGGGCGAAACGGTGCATCAGGTCCAGCTCCTTCAATGTCCATTTTACGAATTCAGGAGTTTCCGCGAGGATCAGGTCGCCTCCCAGGCTTTCGAGACGGTTCTGGGTGGCCAGTAACGCGGCAAACAGCGTGTAATGCAGGAATTTCATGTCTTTCAGCGTGAGCACAATTCTACGTACGCCGGTATTGATCATCGCATTCATGATCTCTTCCAACCCACCCTGGGTGTCGAAGTCCAGCGCACGACCGCCGAAAATGTAAGCTGTCGTCCCGTGAATCCGTGAAGCGTAGGATGTGAACTTCATTCTTACTCCGTAAGCATGGGGATTGTTGTTTGCCAATCTGAATGGCAAGGGATATGCCTCAATCCATGAAGCTGTTTTTTAACGAGATGAGGAAATACCGGTTTGATGAGCAGGTGGAAAAAATGCCGTGTACGGCAATCTGTTCCCGGTTGTAAGTTTACGTTTTACTTGAGGTTTAGTTGAAGTTCTGGTAAAGAGAGTTGTCCAAAAAGAAAAACCGGAATCATCTGGTGACGATTCCGGTGAATGTTTCTCAGGCTCTGTCTACCGCATATCCGTCATCACGCGTTGCGTTGTCGGCAGGAAGGTTTCCGATGGTTCCCAGCTCTGGATCGTGTCCAGTATCAGGGTGTTACGGAAGAATCCCTGGACAAAGAAATTCTCTTTAAACGCAGCCAATCCCCAGGTCACCTTGTGTTCCGCTTCGGTACTGATACCGAAATCCATCCATTGGAAGCCACGTCGTTGTGAACGCAGGATGGTTTCATGCACCAGCAGGGGAACCGGACGCAGTTTCTGGGCTGAATTTTTGTGAGCGATGTAGAATTCAAGGATGACTTTTTCGTTGCAGATGAAATTCAGGATACCTGCAACAGGTTTGTCCTCGTAATAAGCCATGGAGAGGTCGAGATAACGTGGGGCCAGTTCGACCAGTCGTGCGATTTCATCACGAGTATGAGTCGGGGTGACGCCCAGACGTTTCCGGTTGTTGTACAGGATGGAGTAATAATCATCCAGCTCCTGCCCTTCGATGGGGACATCATGCTTGACTTCCAGGCCCGATTTTACCGCCTTGCGTATCGCGGTACGGGTTTTGGCGTCATACTTCAGCATGATTTCTTCTTCTTCCTTGGGCAGGGAAACCAGGTCAACTGCCTGGGTATAGTCCTGTTTCAGGTACGTGAACCCGGCGCGAAGCATGGCGAACTCGACCGTATCCTCCGGCCTGCGGTGGTACATCAGCGGGGGCGGGGTGCAACGAAGTCGTTCTATGCCTTCTTCCTTTGCCACCTCGATAAGTGACAGGACCAACTGGTGAATGTCACGGATGCCCATATTGGGTAATGTGATCAACCCGCCATAACTGGCTCCCGGATGACTGGTCCAGCTTTTCAGGCCATCTTCATCACGGTAGGCGCCCGGCCAGATAGCCACAATGTGGCCCTTCCGCCGGAAAATCAGGTGCCGCATGTTAAAACGGCCTTCCGGGTGATAATCCAGAAAGCGCTGGAAATGGAAGAAGTTACCCTGCGAAGAATGACGGACAAATCGTTCCCACTCGGCCCGGTCTTTCTCGGTATAGAAGCTGATATCGAAGGACATGTACGCGCCCTGTATGGTTGTTGACTGACAAATCTGGTACGCGGGAAAGATACAACCTGTTCCTGCCGTGTGCAGTGATCCGTGAAAAAGATTCCGGAGAGCCTGCTCCAGGTAACATAGTAAATATTTTGAGAAAGTGTGATTGTTGCTTGAAATCAACAGAACAATGTTTTATTCTATTAGTAACATCATTATCCCCCCGCACCGCGGCCTGTTAGCGCAGGACCGCTTTTGTTGCTCGATCCGGTTTCATCATGATTCACGATTCGTTCTTTTGTTCTGTTTGATGAAAACTATCGTGAAGGGGGCACACCATGAACGGGACGCGAACAGTAGCACGCCTGGTATGTGGCATCATGCCGGTACTTCTTCTTCTCCTTGCTCCGGCAGCGTTTTCCCAGGATAGTCTTGGCATTTCTATCATCCGGGGACAGCAAACGTATAACTATTTCAACGATGTGGCAGTGCTGGGCGATTACCTGGCTGTCGCGGCGGGAACTTCAGGGCTGCTGATCATCGAAGAAGACGACGGTGAGTTTACGGTTGTCAATCAACTTCAGACGCTTGGTGAAAACATTGGCGTGATTGAAGTGTCCGGAGATATCGCGCTTACGATGGGCACAACGGCAATGATGCTGTACTCAATAGAAGACCCGCTTCATCCGGTGCAAACAGCCAGCTATGCGTATTCGGATATGTTTTACAGGTTCAGTAATGCAGATATCTACCAGGTACGCAAAATCTGCCTGATGGACACTGTGCTAATTAAGGAAGAATCCAGGGGAATCATTTTCTGTTCCATTACTGATCAGCATGCACCCGCATTGTTGGACTCTTTCTACTTTGATCCAGGGATTTATTCTATCCAACAGGTTGAAATAACTCCTTCACTGGTTGCCGTCAGCATCTGCGCAGATACTCTTGGCAATCTCGATTTTGCCCTTCTTGATTATTCAAATCCCCTGGCTGTGCAGGCAGTGGAACTGCCAGAGGATTTTGACAGGCAGGTAGAAAACTTTGACATTAACGACGGCCGTCTGCTGGTCAAACGTGAGCAAACCCTGTCGTTATACAATCTTGCCAACCCGAACGAGATTCAACTGCTTGACGAATGGACAGCTGATTCTGTCGATAGCCTTGGCAGTATCACCCTCCTTGATGATTATGTGCTGGCCCGTTTTTCCGGTAGTTATTTCAGGCAGTTTGATATCAGCAACGACGAACTTGAGCCGTTATATACTCTTCCGGCAGATGATTTCCTGGGACCGTGGCGACACAAATCGGATAATCATGCCTGGTTTGCCGGCGCTCAGTATGGCTTACTCAGCTATGACCTGCAAGCAGAGGCGCCAGGCATAATCGCTGGCAAATATGACCCTGTGTATGACTTGCGAACTCCGGTTCTGCTTGGTGAAACGATTGTAATCGGCAGTTCGTCGGATTCGCTACGCTTCTATCGTCATTCGAACGCAGATGAACTTACTCTCCTGGGAACCTGGCTGCCGGAAGGAGCCATCGGCGCAAGAGTTCGATCTGTTGGGGATGAGCAGGCGTTGATACAATTTACTTACCCACATCATGGACCAGCCTCCACATTTACAGTCCAGGTAATTACTCCCAATCCAGATGCTGAACTGGGGGTGGACTTCCGTGATACCCTCCAGACACCAGTCTTGCAGTTCTTTGAAACCTATGATGATGTGCTTGTGGGGTACGACAACCTCTATGACTATGACGAAGAAGCGTCACATTTCTGCTTCTATGACATGTCTGATCCGGACAACCTCTCGCTGTTGAATACGGTGCGGATGGATTTTCATGTTTTTAACATTCCTGTTTGTTATAACAATCACCTGTATCTGACCTCATCACAAGGCATAGGGACACGGTTCCGTATCGTGGATTTCAGCGATCCTTCAACGCCGGAAGTGGTTCTTGATGAAGCAGCCGATGACTGGGCACATCATTTTACCAGGACAGGCAATGATCTTTTCCTGCTGCAGGATTGGCATACTGCGAATAACAACGAAGAGTATGGGGTGTATTCACTTTCGGATCCATCCTTGCCGGTATTGCATCATGAAATTGAGTTGCCGTTAAGCGTAAACATTTTCGACAGACGCGGAGACTACCTGTTGCTGAACCGGCATGAAACCAACTATGACACAAGAAAACACATTGAAATACATTCTCTCAATGAATGGACGGAAGATCCTACCATGATCGCCTGTTATACCCTGCCCGATTATGGGCTTGCCATGTTTCTCGAGGATAACCGTCTGTTCGCCTGTTGGGGTTATGGTTGGGGGCTGTTTTCCTGTGATGATGTGGGGGTTGGCGGGCAGGACATCGAGCCGCTTCCGGTCGCGCCGGAACTGGCGATGTATCCCAACCCGGCCAACCCGGAAACACGCATCACGCTTGAGTTGCCGCAGACCGAGGCAGTGACGGTGTGTGTGTATGATGTGCTGGGACGGGAAGTGGCGAGGTTGCATGAAGGAGTACTTCAGGCGGGAAACCACGCTTTCCATTTCGGCTCGCAACCCGGACTGGCGAGTGGGGTGTATTTCGTTCACGCTACAGCCGGACAGTGGGAGACAGCACAACGCATCGTACTGCTCAAGTAGCACTCTGATTCACAAGATGGACACGATAGGGAATGATGAACAGGATAATTTTCTTAACAGGATGGTAGGATAATAGGATATCAAGGATGATGGTTTAAAGTACAGGATACAAAGGATGATAAGGATATCAAGGATGAAAAAGAATGAGTTTGTTTTTACAAAAATATTTTGATTCTCTTTCTTTGCGTCTTAGCGTCTTTGCGTGAGAAATATTCTTTTGCCGATCATGGAAGTAGTAGGAATGTGATTGTAAGCCCAGTATATTAGACAACATGAGACAACTGCATCGCGCTGTAGGGCGCGATCGACGATAAAAGTATTGTGGAGGACATCATGAACAGCTTCTTGAGGAGTACTCTGTCCCTGCTTGCCTGCCTGTTGGTTTTTCTTCCTTATTCCAATGCTGACGCCCAACCCAGCCGTGGCATGACCCAGCTTCATGGTGTGCAATCCTATGGTGGGTTTCGTGATGTGGCGGTAGCAGAGGATGGCACGGTATACATCGCTGCCGGGTATTCCGGCCTGCTGGTGCTGGAGCCGAACGACCGTCATGCTTACAACATCATCAACCAGATTGGGGAGAATGAAGATTCCTATTCGTTTTGTGAGTTAAACGGGAATCAACTTTATTTGAGGTGTACCAATCACCTGTATTTATACGATGTGACCAACACGTCACAACCGGAATTAGTCAACAGTTATGATACGGATTATACATTTGTCTACTATTCCTGTTGGGATGGCGACGAATATATCTACGTTTATAGTTTCAATTTTCAGGTTTACCGCTTGCTGGATAACGACCGCGTAGAACTGGTGTTTGAATACACACCTTTTGATGATCGGTCTGTCTATGAATTGAAATTTCATGATTCTATTCTCTATGGGGTGAAATACCTTGATGGGGGCACATATCAGCTAAAGGCCTGGGGGTGCCAGGATCCTGAATATCCGAATGAAATCCAAACTGTGGACCAGTTCCTTCCCGGGTATGACTTCTTCATAAAAGACAACCTGCTTGTATCGGCCGGGGGACGTGAAGTGCTTGTTTATGACATTTCCAACCCATACAACATTGTTTTTCACGCTGAGTATGTTGCTCCTGAAGGAACTTATTATTCCAACGCTCGTATTATCGGTAATTACATTTATGTAAACAAATCTTACAGTGACTATCATTATGCTTTTGAGTTGAGTGACAGCAATACTCTTGTCCTGGTTGACAGCGCAGAGTCAGACTTGTTTTACAATTCGACAAACAGCGTGGTGCTGGGGCAGAACGTGTATACGCCTTATGGAACTGGTGGTTTGCGTACTGTGGAAATGGATGATCAACCCTTTGGAACCCTTTCCATTTTTGATCCGGTAGATGAATGGGGCAACTTTGTATTGTGTGATGATATTGCCCTGGTAAATGGCGATGGACAAGGACCGAAAGCATACCGAATCGATGAAGCCGGATCAATCTCCTACCTTGGCGCTATTGAGGAAGATAGCACGCTATATGTTGATGTACAGGGAAATAACAAGGTTTTGCTATATGGCAACAGTGGTGGTGGTGGAGTTCAATCCTCGGTCGATTGGTACCACATCGTTGTGCCGGATGAAAATGAACCGTTGGGCGTGCGACTGGGAAACGGATTACTGACAAGTAGTTGTACAGTCAGCAAAAACTTTGATGAATGGATCTACCTGTTTTCCTACGGTTACGAATCGGATACCCTCTATGTTGTGAATGCTACAGATGCCATGAACCCATTTATCGATACTTCTTTTGTTTTTTCTGACATGTACTATTATGACGTCCTGGTACATGAAGAATACCTGTATGTCGTGTGCGCTGATGATAATCGCAATGATTATTACTTGCAAACGTACTCGCTTCAGGATCCAGCCGTCCCTGAATTGGTTCATTCGCTGGATCTCGATTATTGTTGGGGGAATTTAACTATCTCAGGTGATCTTCTGTTTTTCCACAATCCTTCCAGCGCCCCCATGCTGTATTCGCTTGAAGATCCCGCCGCCCCGGAATATGTGTGTACCATGGATGTGGAAGCCGATGAGGAAATTCTGGATTACCGGGATGGTTTCCTGATCATGAAGTATTACGACACGAGTGATAATCCTGATTTCAAGGTCTATATCTATGACTGCAGGGACAGTTTCGAATACCCGGTTCCTGTGGCCTATACGACATTGCCGCATGCTGTATTCGACGCTCGTTTTGTCAGCGACAACCTGGTTTTTGCATCCTGGTCTACCGGGTATGGCATCTATGAATGGGAAGTGACCGCCGCCGAAGAATCGCAGTTTTCTTTGCTTCCCGATACCCCGCAGATGCAGGCCTATCCCAACCCCGCTAACCCGGAAACACGTATCACGCTTGAGTTGCCACAGGCTGAGGCGGTGAAGGTGTGCGTGTATGATGTGCTGGGTCGGGAAGTGGCGAGACTGCATGAAGGAGTGCTGCATGCGGGAAGTCATGCTTTCCATTTCGGTTCGCAGCCCGGATTGGCCAGCGGGGTGTATTTTGTGCAGGCGATTGCCGGACAGTGGGAGACAGCGCAACGCATCGTCCTGCTCAAGTAACGGGTTGATTCACAAGATGGACACGATGGGGAATGATAAACAGGATGAAAAACGCTTAACAGGATGGTAGGATGATAGGATGGAAAGGATGATGGTTGAATGTACAGGATGGGCAGGATGTCAGGAATGATGGTTCAATGTACAAGATGGAAAGGATGGTAAGGATATCAAGGATAAAAGAACGATTTTATGTTTTCTGGGTGATGAAATAATGATTTTGTTGGAAAGAAAGGAATTGTGATTCTTTGCTTAAAGGTTGATTTGCAAATGACCATCTTTGCCTTTTTTTCGTTTTTTACTTTATTTACATGAGAGCGCCTTTGCGTGAAACATCTTTCTTGTGTTGAAATGTAAAGTTTGTAGGAATATAGTTGTAAGCCCAGTATATTAGACAACATGAGACAACGGCATCGCGCTGTGGGGCGCGATCGACGATAAAAGTATATTGTGGAGGACACCATGAACGGTTACTCGAAGAGTACTCTGTCCCTGCTTATCTGCCTGTTGGTTTTTCTTTCATCTAACCTCGTATTTGCGCAGCCAAGTAATGGTATTTATGAGCGTTATGCTGAGAGTTCCTATGATGGCTTCCGTGATCTGGAAGTAGCGGTCAACGGTGTGGTGTATATCGCTGCCGGAACGTCCGGATTGCTGATCCTGGAGCCGGATGAGCAGCAGGGGTACATCGTTTATAACCAGTACCTGGACGGGCAAGATCGTATACTAGCGTGTGAACGTCATCATAACCGCTTATTGGTATATGGACGCAATTATCTGTACATGTACGATATAACTCTCCCGCTGGATCCGACTTTAATCGAACAGTATGCGATTGTCAATTCAGGTTTCTTTTCCGAAATAGCATCATTCAATCGGGTCTGTTGGGACCATGATGATTGTATCTATATGATATACAGTCGTGAACTGGAAGTGTACAGGATGAACGAAGGTGGAACATTGCAGCGAGTCTTTGTGCAAACATTTGACTATACCAGCTATTATTCCATGGTCGCATTGCGTGATTCTGTGTTGCTTTTGTCGAAGACTGACAATGAAGGTATCTGGCTTACAGGCTGGGATGTGTCGAATCCTGAAAATCCAGTGGAACTTGAAGAAATAGCGGTTTCCATGCCTGGCAGTGATTTTTTTATTTCCGGTGAACTTCTTGTGTCGGCGGGGGATGAAGATGTCGCCGTTTACAATGCCGCTGATCCTGAGAATATCACGCTGCTTGCCACCTACACCAGTCAAGATGATGTCTATTTCAGCCGTGCCAGAGTGATTGGCGATTATATCTATGTTAATGAATCCTTCAATAGTCAGATATTGGCCTTTGAATTGATTGATAATACAAACATCGTTTTCGTGGATAGCGATGACAGTGACTTGTATTACAACTCAATGGAAAGTGTGATTTATGACGAGACTGTGTACACGCCGTATGGCAACCAGGGGTTGATAACTGTACCGCTTGGCGACCAGCCGTTTGGAGAACGATCCGTATTTGATCCTATATCAGAGTGGAGCCGGTTTACCCTTCTTGGTGACAAAGCGATTATCAGCAAATATCAGGCTTCCCCGGTTGTTTACCAGATCGGCGATGCAGGTGCGATCACCTCACTCGGGACAATACCAGCGGTAAACACGGTTTTTCTCGGTGAAGAAGGCGCTGGGAAAGTGTTGTTAAGGGGAGTGCAGAGTGGTGTTGGAGATGGTCCCTATGTTCAAGAAAACAGAATCCTTATTCCAGATGAGTCAAATCCCTACGGAGTTGTGTATGGAGAGTCGTTTGTTACTGGAAGCGCTATGTTCAGCGAGAATTTTGGTGAATGGATTTATGCACTTGCCTATGGCGAGGTGAACGACACACTGATTATTGTAAATGCTGCTGATCCCGCCAATCCGTTTCATGAAGCAGCTTATGTCCTGCCATTAGCATACTACCACGAACTAGCCGTTTATAATGATTATCTCTATTGCATCACGATAGAATATGATTCCCTTGAATTTGAGCTGGATGTGTATTCACTTGCTGATCCACGAATCCCGGAACTGGTTACAACAGTTGAACTTGGTGATTACTACCAGGATATGCACATACACGGTGATCTGCTCTTTATTGAAGCTGTATCAGGCGCCATCGGTGTCTACTCACTGGAAAACCCGGCATCGCCTGAGATTTTTGCGGCGTGTGTGCTTGGCAACTGTAACAACATGCTCGCCTACGAGAACGGTTTTCTGATGGTAAGTGAATCGCATGATGGCGACATGGAATGGGAACGGATTGTCATATATGATTGTCGCGACGGTTTCTACTCGCCTGTTCAAACAGCGTATGTTACTGTACCCGGCGCCTATGCAGTCTATGCCGGTTTTGTCAACGACGACCAGATCCTGATAACATGGTATAACGGTTTCGGACTGTATGAATGGGAACCGATGGCTATCGAAGACTCACAAAACCAAACGCTTCCTGATACCCCGCAGATGCAGGCGTACCCCAACCCGGCCAACCCGGAAACCCGCATCACGCTTGAGTTGCCACAGGCTGAGGCGGTGATGGTGTGCGTGTATGATGTGCTGGGGCGGGAAGTGGTGAGACTGCATGAAGGAGTGCTGCATGCGGGAAGTCATGCTTTCCATTTCGGTTCGCAGCCGGGGCTGTCCAGCGGGGTGTATTTCGTACGCGCGACAGCCGGAAAGTGGGAGACAGCGCAACGTATCGTCCTGCTCAAGTAACACTCTGATTCACAGGATGGACACGATAGAGAATGATGAACAGGATGATTTTCTTAACAGGATGGTAGGATAATAGGATATCAAGGATGATGGTTTAATGTACAGGATAAAAAGGATGGTAAGGATATTAAGGATAAAAGAATGATATTATATGATGGATAAGACCAATAGCGTTTTCATTTTTTAGTGAATATGGATGGTATTTATTGGCTAATAATTTGATTTATTAATGATTTTCTTTATGTATGTATGTGTTTTTTCTTCTTCTTTTCTTTGCGCCTGATAGCCTGCCCCCGAATGCAGTAGTCGGGGGGGGCTTTGCGTGATATAGTTGTTTTGTATTCTGGTTACAAAGTGACAACCGCATCGCCTCATGTGGGGCGATCGACGATACAAGTGTTCGGGAGGACAGTATGACGGTGAAACGTGGAAGAATACTGCCTGTCTTAGTTTCGGTGATGATAGTGTGTTTGTTCACACAAGCAGGCGTAGCACAGGACAGTACCGGTTTGGGGATGGTCGCCGGGGTTCAGTCGCTGGATTATTGTCGCAGTGTTGAACGGTATGGCGACTATTATTACCTGTCTACTGGTACCACTGGGTTTGTGGTATTGCACAAGGAAGGAAATACCTATACCAAATGTTATCAGAACACGGATTTCGCCGAGGAACCAACGGGGATTTTCCGTGATGGTGACCGTATCCTGGTTACCGGACATTGCGATAAAACCATATTCGATATCAGCGACCCTGCCAATCCGGTGCTGTTGGCAGAATATGAAGTGGAATATGATGAACATGTATCCCATAATTTTACTTATGGTATGACTTTATGGCGTGACGATGTCTTGGTTCATAATATCATGCTGGAAGACTATATCACAATTGAGTCTGTTTCCGAAAATTCATCTCCTCAACTGCTTGAGGTCTTATCGCCCATTACTACAGCGCGCTACGGCGCAACTGCCTGTACGGAATCCCTCATTGCCGGCCTGGAGTGGGAGGGCACAGAATACACATTGAATATCTGGGATTATTCCGATACAGCCAATGTTCACTTGGTGGCTGACGGTTGGGATATTGGCGCAGACTTCCGCTGGTTCACCATGTCCGATGAATGGTTGTTGACTATTCAGGAGGACCGGCTTTGCCTCTATTCAATCCAAAATCTTCCGGATATCTCACCGGTAACAGAGTGGACCGATGAGGAGTTCCCCTTTGATGATATGGAATTCTGCCACTTCTTCGATGACAAGTTTGTGCTGACGACGGGTGATGAGATCTACGTCTTCAGTATTACCGACGAGTTAACCGTTGAACAGGAAAGTATGGTTCAGGTTGAGGTGCCTTTTCCTGCAACTGTTGATTTTTATGAACAGGGATGTACCTGGACGCGGGGCAGGAATCTATTTGAATTCACAGTGATTAATGAGGATCCTTACGTTGAGGTATCCGGTTTTGCCTATCGTGAATTTTATGATATGCCCTGCCTGTATGAAGGAAATAAGCTTTTGATTGAGGATTTGAAACTCTATTCGGGAGTACAGGAAGATCAGCTTGATTCGATTGAGGTGCTGGTGAATGGAGAAGGCAAACGTGGCACACTAATCGCTTATACGGATAATATGGGATTGATCCAATGGGGCGACAATCGTCGTGAAGCTCAACTGGTTATGGCTGATGAAGAATCTGAGTTGGGGTTTTCGCTTCACGGTTTCGTGCCCGGTACAACAAACAGCGGTAAGTACATTTTCGGTCAGGATGGCTGGCTGTTTTTTATTCCGTTAAACACTTCGCCGTCCTATATTCGCAGCATATCCATTCAGGATCCGGACTCTCCCTCCATAGAAGACAGTTTAGAACTTTCTATACCTCTTTTTCCTGCTCACAGGAATCTGGTCTATTATGATACTCAATGTTACACCAGTGGAATTTATCAAAACAATATTGAAGAAGTATTTATTGATATGAGTGACCCTTATAATCTTGGTTATGCTGTACTGGAAGATCCATTTGGTGTAGAGACCAGATCTGGATATATCCTGGGGTATGATAACATGATGTGCCTTCATGATAATAATAACGAATGCACGTATATATATTCACTTGACACACCACAAGAGCCTCTTCTCCTGGATACGGTCACTGCTTTTTGCGAAATAGTTGATTATCAATCACCTTTCTGGTTGGTTCTCGATGGCTGCATGCAAGTATTCCAGTATGATCCCATGGCAGGAACTGAACCGGTTCTGGTTGCGGAATATGATGCCAAACCTGTCAGCGATGCCCAATTCTTGAGTGATGACCGTATCCTTGCGACTTGGGAAAACGGCATGGGTTTGTTTGCCTTTGATCCTACCGGGATACATGAAATCGAAATCAGCGAATCATTGCCCAGTCAACTGCGTTTGTCCTCCTACCCCAACCCCGCCAACCCGGAAACCCGCATCACGCTTGAGTTGCCACAGGCTGAGGCGGTGATGGTGTGCGTGTATGATGTGCTGGGGCGGGAAGTGGTGAGACTGCATGAAGGAGTGCTGCATGCGGGAAGTCATGCTTTCCATTTCGGTTCGCAGCCGGGGCTGTCCAGCGGGGTGTATTTCGTACGCGCGACAGCCGGAAGGTGGGAGACAGCGCAACGTATCGTCCTGCTCAAGTAACACTCTGATTCACAGGATGGACACGATAGGGAATGATGAACAGGATGAAAAACGCTTAACAGGATGGTAGGATAATAGGATGTCAAGGATGATGGTTAGATGTGCCAGGCCTCATGGGCTATGGTTGAATTTACAGGATGCAAAGGATACCTGGGATAGAAAGGATAAAAGAATGATTTTATTGAAAAGATAAGGTGAAACGCGATTTGTAAGATAGAAATAAATGTATTTTTTCGATTTATACTGTTTATTGAAAGTGTTGTCTTGTGCGAGAAGCAACCACACAAAGCTGTGAATGCGAATTCAATACATCTATTTCGCAGATATGCGACATTACTTTCGAGCATTACTGTATGGTTTGAGTTTACAATGACTTCATTTCTAATACACTATTTCTCTTTCTTTCTTTTCTTGTTTTTTTTTGTCTTTCTTTGCGCCTTTGCGTCTTTGCGTGAGACATACAGTTTTTTCTTTACGTGAAACATGTAGCAGTAACAGGCCCGAATCGAAGTGATCCGGGCCTGCTGTATTGTGCAGAAATATGTGCTTGAATAGTGGAGTCAGCAGTTTCGATCCGCTTACCGCTGGAATTCGTTTTCCATACGTGAATCCCATGCTTCAGGACGATCCTTCAGGAAACGATCGAACCACTCGATGTGGATACGTTTGCTGGTCAGGTACTTGGCGCGTGTGGAGGCCATGCCATGATCCTCGCCCGGGAAGCGGATAAATTCAACTTCCTTGCCCAGTACCTTCAGCGCGGTATACATCTGGTCTGATTCGCCGACCGGCACATTCACATCCCCGTCACCATGAAGCAGAAGCAGTGGCGCGGTCACATTATCCGCGAAGAACAATGGCGAATGATCGATGTAATACTGCGGATCGGTCCAGGGATAGGTGCGCGCTGTTGCCATGTCGCTGTACAGGTAGCCCCACCAGCCGATACCCCAGTAACTCGCCAGGTTCGAGATGCCGTAATCGCTGATCCCGGTAGCGTAGGGGTAATAATCCGGGCTGCTATGATCCATGCTCAGCATGTACATGGTCATGAAGCCACCGTAAGAACCGGATACCGGCGCGCAACGATCACCATCGGCGCCCGGTACATTGTCCACGATATGACGCAAGCCGGTATTCATGTCACGTGTTGTGCGAACGCCCCAGTCATTGGGATGGCTGTCGGCGAACTTCTGGCCCCAGCCTGCCGCGCCGCGTGGGGTGGGAACGTATACAAAGTAATCTCGTGTCGAGAATACCTGGCTCATCCACATCCAGCCCTCGGCATATCCGAACACACCACCGTAAAAATCAGTCACTACCGGGTACTTCTTCGCCGGGTCGTAATTAGCCGGGTAGAACAGGAAACCGGGTACGGTTACGCTGTCTTTTTCCACCGCGTCCCAGTAGGTCACATCGTAGTCGGTCACCTTGTTATCGAAGGTGATAAGCTGCTTCATGTGTTCCGCCAACGGGAACAGCATGCCGCTCTTTTTCTTCTTCCAGTCGTACCAGTACATGTCGCCATACTGCCCGACCTGCTGCCCACGGAATACGGCAATCGTAGACTTCTTATCCGTAGACGCTACCAGGCTGGTCGCGCCGGGGGTGGGCAGGTCATGTGTGGTCATGACATCCTTGACCGGGTCATAGATGTACCAGCGCATGTGCTTGTTGTACAGGCCGGTAAACCCGATAGTGCCGTCCTCGTGCCAGATGATTGTCCCGCCAAAACCGACGCCGTATGCGCCCATTGCAACAGCCGGTTCAAAGTCGCGGGTTTTGTTCTCGGCCTCGCGTGTGGTGAGGTCCAGTATCCACAAATCAGTCTGGTTATCGTTGTTGTCCGGGTAAGGGCTGTCATTGCCCAGCACCGGATTCATGGGAGCGTCAAACGCGACATACTTGCCATCCGGTGACCAGACCGGGTGGCCGGTGGATGAGTGTTCGAAGGTGAAAACCTTCTCAGCTTCGCCGGTTTGGGTGTCGATAATCCAGAAATTGTTCACCATGAAGGGACGTTCAACTCTGGAAACACCGCTGATCACCAGGATTTTGCTGCCGTCGGGACTGACAACCCACTGATCAGGAGTGTATTTGCCTTCGCTGAATTTCAGGTGTGTGTTGCCATCAAGCCCCATGTAGCACAGGCTCATATGATCACGGAACCCCGTCCAGCGATCCGGCATATCCCACATGACTTTATAGGGTTTATCGTCTTCTTCGAAAGCTTCATACAGGGTGTAGTATATGCCCTGTCCATCCGGGCTCCAGGTGAACCCCATGGCATCTTCCAGGCTGCTTTCCATCTCGCAGAGTGTCAACGTGGCCGGATCAAAGCGCAGCAGGTCCGTGCCTTTGTCCTTGCCGCTGACCGTAATCAACAGTGTTTTGCTGTCCGGTGACCACTGAACGCTGCCGATCCCTTTGGAGTTACGATATTCCCAGACCCGCTTCTTGTCTTTCAGGCTCCAGACTTCCAGCCACTTTTCCGTTTTGTCGGTCTGACCGTTACGAATGCCACGGATGACCGCATACCAGGCGCCATCTTTGGAGAGGTCTTGCCCGACAATACTCTCTTGCAGGTAGTAGTCGGTGATGTCAAAACGGTGTCTCGGGTCTGTGGTTGCGGTAATGACTGCATCTTCAGGAGAGGTCGGGGTGATGGACAGCTCCAGTAACCAGTTCGCCAATGAATCGGCGCCGCTGAGCACGCTGACCAGCAGGATACGGCGACGGCCCTGGTCGAGGGTAATGTCGCCCGACTCGACAGCCGTATCTGAATCCGCCGTGCTGGTACGTGAAAGGACTTCTTCCGCCTCCAGGTACAGCTTGAACGGTGCGCGTCCCTTCACCTCGATGGTAGCCTCATTCCAGGTGTCCACATCCAGGTATGTTGCCGCCATCGCCAGGAAGGGATAGTCCTGTCCGGCTTCCGGGAGTGGGGTGAACTCAAGTGACGTGCTGTTTTTCGCGTTAAACGTGATGGTTTTACCCGGGGCCGGGTTTACCACGGTCTTGTCTGAGGGCCAGAACAGGTAAGGATCGACAATATCCCTGCCAAGCAGAGCGGATACGGGATCGGCCGAACTGTCCGCGTCCATCAGGGCATAAGGCATCATGACAGCGTTGGTGACCAGCCACTCGCCGGGAATGAAAGGTTCGCTTTCCGTTTCTTCGGCTGAAGCGACCGGGATTATGATGAACAGAATGAGTAAAGTCCAGGCGAAAAACCGCATTGATTTCATGGGTATCCACTCCTTCAGGTTGTTAGGCTCCAAAAAAAGAAGATACACACCCGTAATTATAGGGGAAAGGGGGAAAGAAATTTCCTTGAGAGATGCGTTTCATGCGTCCCTGATCACGTACATTCCCGTGATGATTTTCTTATATTATTTGCTCAGAGTGATGATCGAGTGTTCCGGGTGGTGCAAACGAGGAGTTGGGCATGACGCAGGCGGAATCGCACGCAGGTTGGATGGAACAGGAAGAATCCTTTAACAGCGTTACCTCTCTGAATGTATGGAAACGTATTCTCCGCAGGGCCAATCGTCTGCTGAGGGGCTTGCTGCACGTTCTGTGCGACCAGACGAAGAAGGGCCGTATCAAGCTGAACCTGATCTCCTTGCGTCGTGATCTTTATTCTCATTACATGCACATCGGGGAGCTGATCTATCGTCTCAGCGAAGGTGAAGAACACCCCAGTCCGCTCGACGAAAAAGAAATCCGTCAGCATTTCCAGAGTGTCACCCGTACGCTCCGTGCAATTACACGTCAACGCCGCAAATATGACCAACTGCGCCGTAAACCCTGGGTCGGCTGGGTGATGGGAAAACGTCACTGATTGGAACTGAAGTTTCGAGTAAAACATAGATGTTGAAGAAAAACAGGGACTGATCCGGCGGATCAGTCTCTGTTTTACTTTGTTCATCTCTTGAGACACGCTGAAGGTAGATAAACAGGCATAATTTTACGGAAAATGGGGACTGTTACACTTTTTCGCCAGCGAGTATGGTAGGAAGTGTTGACGATGTTTGCTATGTATACTTGATTGATACTTTTCAGAAATACTTGTTGCGAAAAAGGTAACTGTACCAACATTTTCACATAAAAGCTAATCAAGCTGTAGAAGACGAAAAATTCGGTACAGTTACCTTTTCATCAGCACTGAGTTGAAACTGGCCGACATCTGAAAATATGAAAAGGTAACAGTCCCATTTTTCGCATGCTTTTCCACTTTTCGCGCGTGTGCATTGGCTGCCCAAGCTCTCCCGAACCCCGACTTGCTCATCATTCGCATCACAGGATGACGACTTGCAAATGTTGTCGGTATTTCGAGAATACATGCCACACCTTCGGCAAATCGGGCCAAACACTCCTATGACATACTGCTGGAAGTGTACAGGGCTACCCGTCTGACACTCGGTATGCTCCCTCTATCTCCAAACGTGAAAAAAGAAAAGATCACCCTCCTATCCTCTTGACTTCCTCGATTCTCTACCGGCATTTTAAAATATGAATTCATAGGATGGTTGCCATGATAAAAAGCAATTGTACATTATCCGCCGTTATTGTTTTTCTGACTACACTTCTTCTTTCTGTACTTCCTCCGCATTCCCACGCCCAGTGGGGCTACAACGGATACCAGATTCCCTATCTCATCAATGCCACAGACATTGTCCCAGGCCC
Organism: bacterium; assembly: GCA_963669175.1. GTDB lineage: Bacteria > Electryoneota > Electryoneia > Electryoneales > Electryoneaceae. The sequence goes on along the minus strand of OY769902.1, from coordinate 10,122 downwards.
GGACAACTCTGTTTGGGTGCTGCAAGGTCTCCTGGCCGGACCGGAGTACTCTGTATCCTACCTGCAACGGTATGATGAGGACGGCTACCCCATGTTTGAACAGCCAGGGATTCGTGCGACGGAAATGGATGTAATTTCGGATCCAATGGGAATATTGCCCACGTCCGATGGTGGGGTGATCCTTGGCTTTGTTGCCAGCATGGATGAGGAATACGGCAACAGCATCTACGGACAACGCTATAGCGCAGATGGGGAAAAGCTGTGGGGACCGGATGGCGCCCCGGCTATCCTGACACATCTGCTTGCGGACAATTACCCGAATTACCCAACGATATGTAGTGATGGGAACGATGGATTCTGGTGTTACTTCTTTGATTCCCCCAACACACCGATTTATGTATGTGGCTTGAACAGCGATGGCAGCATGAAAGTGGATGAACCCATCCTGATACGCGAAGACCTTTGGCCGTCAGGGGATATCATTACCATTGCCGAGGGCGATTCAGGGGGCATGTACATCGCATTCATCACCTCGCGCTATGACGATATCACTAATATTCAGCATGTCAATGCAGATGGATCCTTACGGTGGGAAGATCCCCCTACGCTTTATGATGGCCCGTTGAGCAGGAAAACATATATTATGAAAGCGCTGGACAATCATTTCTATCTTGTTACTCCTGGAATAAATATCTTCTACTTCAATTCTGATGCGGATATGCAATGGGATGACCGGCTTACATTTCGTTTTGGAGCGAACACGCAAAATAGCAGTCCAGTCGTATTTCCGGATGGCAGTATTGGTCTTGTCGGCACGGGTAATAATACTGTTTTTATCCGTGTTAGACCGGATGGAACATCATATTATGATGATGGCTACAGAATCAATCTACATCATTACTACAACGATGGTTTTATCTATTTTAAAAGCCTGAATCTTTCTAATGATAATTTATTTCTTTATTGTACTTTTATACATCAATACTACAATGCTATTACCAGCAACCGAACTCAGAAAATAGATACTAATGACGGACACGAATGCTGGCAAGATTCTGTTTTTGTTTGCAGTCCTTATCACGGCATTCTCGGTAGCTTATCAACAGTAACAACTAACAATGAACTTGTTATTGTAGCTATTGAATCCAGTTTTAACTGCTTCCTTTTCAAGGTCCATGAAGATGGCAGTGTTGCCGGGCGGACAGATGATGTTCCCGAATCACCATCGGATATTGAACAACCCACCTCATTTTCCCTCCTTGCCCTGTATCCCAATCCCTTCAACCATCAAATCATCCTCGAACTGGAGATTCAGCAGGCTGAAGCGATCTCTATCACCCTCTACAACCTGCTGGGTGAATCGATATACCAGCGTCAACCAAGCATTGAGATGGGATTTAACCGTCTTTCTTTGAACATGGAAGAAATTGGGCTTGCTTCCGGCACTTATTTCATTACTATTGCCGGTCCGAAGGAGAAGTTGACCCGGAAAGTGGAATATGTTCATTGATTTTTTAGTCAAACCAGGGACTGACCCAGCGGGGTCTGTCCCTGTTTTTTGTTGGTCGATTGTTTGAAACCCGGGAGTAAACTCCCGGGCCACCCGTCGTCGTCCCGATCCACTCCTGTTTGCGTCACAGATCATAACAGCATCACAGTATCCTAATCGCAACAATAATTCCACCACTCTCACTTGTGCATCAGGCCACCCGTCTGGCATGCTTCAAGCCGGACAGGGTTAATTTTTTAACGCTATTTCACAAGATGAATGGACCTTGTCATAGTACCGGACTCAGTTTCCAGGCGCAAGAAATACGTCCCGGAGCTGACCAGCCGGTTCGCTTCGTTTGTGCCGTCCCAATGAATCCGGTGTGCGCCTGCCGTACGCACCTCGTTGCACAGTGTCCTAACCCGACGTCCCAGGATATCATACACCACCAGGCTGACATGTTCCTGCTGCGGAAGCGTCCAGGATACCGTAGTCGATGAGTTAAACGGGTTGGGCCAGGGGGCATCCAGCACTACCCGGATCGGGAGAAACTCGCTGGTAGCCTGGTGCTTTGGTTCAGATACGGCCAGCGCATTCGAGATGTCATAGATACCAACACGGTGACGGTTCTTGATATACAGCAGGTCGTTATCCACTTCCATCTGGTATGCCGGTCCCCACATATCGGAATGTCCAATCTGCACATAGCTGGTGTCAGAATCGAAATAGTAGATTATAACACCCTCCACAGAATCGGCAACGAACGCATAGTCACCATCAATGATGAGTTTGGCCTGGTTTTCTCGTGGGAACCAGGAAGTAATGGTCGATTGGTAGCGTGGCAATACGGGATTGGTTATGTCGTATAGCTGGACTTCTACTTCATATGTTTCAGTTGAAATATATTCTCTGTAGAGGATATTGTTTCGTTGATAAAAACGGTGACTATATCCCTGGTAGAAAGGTGTTTCGAAGAGAAGCTCAGCTTCACCGGATTCCGGGAAAACATAGCCTTGAAAGTAACCTGCAGGAGGTCTTTGGTTTACAAAGACGTAGGTTGTCAGGTAGAGTATGGTATCATTGACAGCAAAGCCAGAATAAGTCTTGCAATCTTCGCCAACAGGTATTACAGCCAGATCTGCCGGATAATGCGGATCTGTGATATCCAGCGCGACTATTGCTGAAGGGGCAAGGTAAAACATCCTAGTATCGCTGGATTTTAGATGGTAGAAACTATCGATGGTTGCGTAGCTGAAATAATCCGGAACACGGTCCTGGAAATATAACAGGCATGGACCTTGTATAGTTGTCAAGTCATATGCCCCTAAAGCCCTGTAGAAACACCAGTCATACTCGTCAGCATCCAACAGCATCAAGGACATGTAGAGGGCGCCATCCTTCAATTGCATTTCTTTTGGACAATAATCATTCATTACTGTAAATGTGTCCCTGGCAACTGGTGTATCGGGATCAGCCACATTGTAGATTCTTACGCTCTCATTGTTTGTTACTACCAGCAAACTATCTTCAACGGTCATTTTATGAAGTGAAGAGAGTGTATTGTCGATCAGAGAAGAAAATTCGGCCTCCTCGACGTTAAAATGTGAAAGATTTATTTTGTTGTTTACGATGATACTTTCAGATTCCTGCCAACATGAAAGCCATTTGAGAGCGCTGCCAGGATTGGGGGTTGGATTTTCCCAAACAATAGAAGCTTGGCTTGGTTCGTGAAAGACTATTTTACGCAGACCAGGCAGGATGAGCAATGTATCTCCAAGAACAACCTGGTCGTGAAATCGGAGAGGATCTCCATCAAGCAAAATGGTTCCCACATCAATTGGTAGCGCTGGATCAGACAGGTCAATAACACGCCGATATTCATAAGAATGACGAGCATCATCCACAAAGGCGATGTGAAGATAGTCTTCAAATCTGTACAAAGCTGTCATGGACCAGCATGGTATAAACAGGCTAGAACATTCCACCGGTTCTTCAGGATTGTTCATATCAAAAGTTCGAACAGAATAATGACCAGCTATATACAGGTAATCGCCATCGAGATTGGCACAGCCCAGCGCTTCGCTGACTTGACCGTCGTGAATCTGTTCCGGGTGATGCGGATCGTTCAACGAATACACCTGCATCCAGCCGTCATAGAGGCTTTCGGGAGCATGTCCAGTCACAACGAGGATATCCTCGTCACAAGTCATCCCTTCCAGACCTTCAGGAGTGGTCATAAAACCAAGAAACACTGGTTCTGCCGAATTGCTGACATCATACCATTCAAAACGGTTGCGATAGAGTTGAACATACAGTACATCATGTTGATCCAGCATGAGCTTGGGATAACCTGATCCCGGGACCGTCAACGTTATGACTTCCCGTGGATCATCCAGATCCGAAAGATCAATAACCTCTATACATGAACCTGCGGTAGGGAGATAGGCATAGGTGTCAATCATCAACGCCTTACCCCACCAGTCCGCTGTGATCGGAATCTGCCCGACTCGACTGATATTCAGGCTGTCCTGTGCAAAACCGGTCAGACAGGCGAGAAGCAGCGACAGTGCAATAGTGATCGTTTTCGCTATGTTTGACGGCATATTTTCCCCCTACCTGGTATAGATAATCTTCTGAATTGCGCTGGTTTCGTTTGTCTTGAGTGACACGAAATACACTCCGGAGGAACAGTTGTCCGGTGTCCAGGTTACACGATGAGTTCCTTTCTCCATCGTGTGGTCCATGAGAGTTGTTATCAGGCGTCCTTCGATAGAATAGACCTGCATGAGAACGTCACTTCGTTCCTGCAGCATCACTGTCAAGTTGATTGCGCCGTTAAACGGGTTGGGATACGCTGTAAGAAGAGAATATTCTGTGGGCACAAATTCCTTGATATCATCATCTGCCGTGTTAGGGATACACACAGTTTGAAATTGCAGAGTTGTTTCTGTACCCACCACGACAACATCATTTTGCAGAGTCATTTTTACTGGAGGTTCAGAATACAGTTCTGTGCCTGTCAGTCGAGGATGGACCGGGTCCCATATGTCAAACACCTGGATCCTGTTTACTACCAACACATAAGCAAAAGGGAACTGAATATCTACACCATTTGTACGGCCTGCTCCATTGGGGAGCAGGGCTTCACTTCGAGGAGCTACAGGATCGCTAATATTGGTTTTCACAACTCCGCAGGAGGATGGTATATATAGATAATCGCCATGAGACGCCGGTGTTGCGGAACAACCCAGGTATATGAATGACCGGGAAACCTCTTCCGGTGGATTAAAACCGTCCAGGCTATAAATGACGAGAGTTGTTGACACGAATTTGTATAAGTACTCATCGTTGACAATATACGTGCACCTGGCAGTGTCGTGTGACCAGACCAGTACAGGTTCGCGCCTGTTTTCAACAGACCAGCCTTCCAGGACACTATTTCCACGGTTTATAACCAGCAAATCACCACAGCCCTGTATATCAGGATAGTTGATGTCGTCCGGCCCGATCGATTCACTCCAGACTACAGCGACATTCTCAGGATCGGATGTGTCGTATACGCTTAGTACGCCATCACCTGTAATTGTATATATGTATTCATCGCATTGATACGATGTTAATTCATATGGTGCCATTCCTTCACCGCGAAAACTGCCTGAAACAGTAACCGGGTTGTCTGGATCGGATATGTCAAAACAGAACAAATCAAAAGGTGAAACAAAAGCATAGACATAGTCACCACGCTGTTCGTGGGTCTGGTAGGTACCCTCATACCAACAGGTCAACCCCTGGGGAGTTATGCTGGTTTCTTCAATGGAAAAACTTTGCAGTCCAGTTATGTCCCAATGATCAACAATTGTGAACAGGGTATTGTCGTTAAGTGTGCTTGTAATGAAGGTTCTGCCTGTGTTTGAGTACTCTCCAACAACCTCAAGCAGTTGCGGCGATTCTCCAACTTCGCATAAAACAACCCGGTTTCTACCATGAAGCAGGAGGTATTCCCCGTAATTCTCAACACTATAAAATGCCTGGGTAATATGTGAGTACAAACGAAAGGTTCCCAAAAGCTCAGGTGCAGCAGGATTCTCTAATGAGAATACAACGCCGGCAGTGCTGACATGATCATCGACAGGATATCGATATGTCGCATAGAGGTAACCATTATAGACAGCACAATCCGTAGAAGTAACATCATCACCCAAATAAAGGGAACGTATATCCTCCAGGTTGGCGATATTGATTACGTTGATTCTTTCCTGGCCGACCGTGTACACAAGAGTGTCATGTACACAGAAGCCAAATACATCATATGATACAACAGTACTGCTCACAAATTCTGGCGAACTTGGATTTTCAATGGACATGATTGTAAACTCGCCACCACCGATCATGAGTAGATTGTCATGTATCTGCATTGTATTCGAACGGTAGGATATTTCAATTTCTCCCACGATAGCCAATGAATTTGGATTGGATACATCTACGACTGAAATCCGCCCTGAATATCGCTCCGTAAGATGCAATACATAAACATAATTACCATTCGTTACCAAGCTTTTAACCTGATATGAATCTGTAAACATCATTGCTGTTTCTACCGGATGATCCGGGGCCGACAGATCAAGCACACGTATTTCTGATGATAAAGCTACAAAGGCAAGATCATTACAGTATGCTATATCCTTCACATTTTCAGACCAGAAGCTTATCAGATCAACAGGATCCGAGAAGGAAACACTATCCTGGGCGTGAAGATGGAGCGGTAGAGCCAACAGCAGGATGAAAACGCTGAGTCGAAGTTTTCGGTGCATCTTATTCCCCCTTCGTAGCAATGTATGCACAAAATTCTGGCTAATCATTCTGTATTATGAAATCTGCAATCATTATACCGATTGCAATCTTTGTCTGTAAAATGCCAGGCAGGAGAGGCGCTGATTTGGAGCAGACTACTCCCCAACCACCAGCAGCAATACTCGTATGACCCCACGTCCTTCATCGACATACGTCGCTTCCAGGGAATAGCCGTCACCTTCTACAGTCACATCGCTACGTTGTTCATAGGCTTGTTTGGCAAGTTGGAATTCCGGTTGAGTCGGATGCGGGGGCAGGGCGAATTCCAGCCCGGACAGGCGGCGCACCAGCTTCATGTTGTCCCAGATGGTCAGGCCGCCGGGGGTGAGGGTGATCTTGCGACGTGCCAACGCTTCGAACGACGCATGCGGGAATAGCTCCTTCAGTTCACGCAGGTTGCGCCATGCTTCCGGTTCGAACTGTTCACGAGGCAGCAGGAGTTCCGACGCTAACGTGTCCGCTTCATTCTCTTCCAATGGGCCCAGTTCGCCGCTGTGTCCCAGCAGGACATGGGCGACTTCGTGGGCCAGGGAGAAGTTCTGACGTTCGTGCGGGAGCTTCGCTTCCAGCAGGACGACCGGTCCATGTTCATCCTCGTACTTCAATGCCGGCAAGTCTCCCGGGATCGGGGTTTCGCACTTCAGACGGATACCGTGTTGGGCAGCAAATTCCACCGCCCATTCGGATGGGGTTTCGGACAGGATTGGCATGGATGATGGTCTCCCTGATATGGTCGCGTCATCCTTCAGTATAGGGAGCAAGCAGGGAGCAGTTCAAGCGCACAGAGCATTCCCTATACTCATGCGCATGGCAGGAATAGAAGTACAAAGGGGAGGGGTACCAACACGGATGCTGCATCTTCACAGCATCCATGTTCTGAATCGCCGAAGCGAATCAGAACAGGTTATTCTGAGAGCAGATCGAACCCGGTCGATTCTTTGAACTGCGGGTTGATCGCTTCGAGTGCCGCGTTGACTACCTTACGCACCTTGAAAAGGCTGAGTTCGGAAGAAACCAGCATCATGTCCATGGCACGGCTTTTCTGTGACCCGAGTTGCTGACGTGCCTTCGCCTCATCCATGGCGCCGGCTTCATACTCACGGTGGATCGTGCGGATCTCATCGTAAATCGATTTCATGTTGGCCAGAACCGCACGGTTCACGTCCTGGCTATACCCAAAACCTTCCAACTTCTCGCCTGCCGCTTTCAGCATGACGTCACGCAGTTCGTCCCAGTCCAGAAGTAACATCGTCTCTCCGTCAACTGTCGTACATGTAACTTGAAAACCTGCGGGAATGTATGAAAAAATGCTTCCCGATGCATCAACCTTGAGAAGCGATGGGAGGTTACAGTTCCTGCTGATGGCGACGAATGACCGCCAGCATATCAATGAAGAAATCCTTTGAGGCTACACGTTCGCTGCGTAAACGAATGGAACGTAATGCCGCCTCCTCGGCCGGGGTGATCTGGAGTAAAAGACGGTCGCGTGGATCATTCAACAGCTGTTCAAGTCCCGGGTATAACTGGCTGTCTTCCAGGGGAGCGTATCGGGGGCCATCCTCATCCGGTGTACGGCTATCAGTCGGACTCTCTCCGTCCAGCAGGTCGGCAGGACGCACGTGCAAAGCTTCGGCCAGCTTGAACAGAGTGGTCGAACGTGGGGCGGCATGACCATTCTCAATCTGGCTCAGACTGGCACGATCAATCCCGGCACGCTCGGCCAACCCGCCCTGGGTGTAGCCGACTTGCTCACGCAATTCCCTGACCCTCTGTCCGACGATCTCTGCCTTCACTCGTTCCTGCCTTTGGTGACCTTTTGGCCCCGACGGCTTGCCCGGCGGGGTTTATTCTAAATAACACAAAGGATTTATACCGCATGTAGTGTAGTAAGGTAACAACAGTCCACGAAAGTTCCAGAGCCAACATACTACAGAAGGACTAACTTCTTATTTTGTTTTAGAATAGACCACCGCTGGGCAACCGCCTTCGCAAGCTACGGCGTGTTTCAAGCCAGCGGGGCCAAAACACTTCAAGCGGGGCCAAACAGACAAAAGATAATCATTGTGTAGACACAACGCAACGCAACTCGAACCGGCATAACACAACAGGGGAGTCAATTTATCTCAACAAATAATCCCCGTTTTCCCCTCCTCTGAGGCCTTTTTACCACAATTTGCAATGTTGGGTATTGACAACACGCTTCCCGTGGCCTATCTTGGTGTCGTGCTGAACAAGTGTTCAGTTGTTGATATTATGATATCGCAAGGACAGAGTTGAAGCGGGTTGGTCGCAGGGCCAATCCCTGTTGTGAGCGTCCGTAGAGAGTCTGTCCTGCCAACCACAAGGAGAATTCATGGAATTGCTGCCGAAACTCGTCGCCGCCGCCGATATGTGCGAAGCCGGTGAAGAGGTCAATCTGGATGAACTCGCGTTCCTGATGCGCTATGCCGCTGATGAGTTGCGTGATCATCCCACCCTTTCCGAAGAGCATGAACGGATGCTGAAACGTCTGCGCAAACGTGTACTGGCGCGTTGTGACCTGCTGGATCGTGGCGAAAAGGACCGTGCCCTGGCGAATGATGGCGCCCTGGAAGAACTGGAACGTCTCGATGATGAGATGGATCATGAAGTCGCACGCCGTTTCCGTCCCAACCAGGTCGATCTGCCCGAAATCCAGGGAAGACGCGGTTCACGTTTCGAAGCCGGACGGTTCAAGAGCGGACGCTGATATTTTTTTGAATGTGATGTTGTGATAACACAACATTCAGTGCAAAACAGGAGATATCTCAATGAGTGTGTATTCGATTGACAATGAAGGCATCGGGTCGGGGCCGTTTCTGACCATGTCTATTGATGCGACCACGGATCTGGGTTTTGACCAGGATGATGTGGACAACAACGCCACAGCATGTGTGGTAAGTGGGAACAATGAAGCGGGGAAGGGCGCTGCGGGAAACAAGGTCTTCGGAAAAGTGGTCTGGGTGAGTACGGATATGGTTCCCGGCACCACTCGTCCGGCAACCTGTGCAGTGCAGGCGCGTGGTGTGGCGCGGTTCAAGTATGAAGCGCCCACCCCGGCAGTCAACCAGATGGTCGAGATCGCAGGCGAGGGCAAGGTTCGCAAGGCCTCGGCGGATGCGGACATCGCGGAAGGCGGCCACTTGATGCGTGGGCAGGTCATCGCGGTTAATGCTACGGATACAACCTGCGATGTGTGGCTGGGATGACGCTTCGCTTAATTAGAAATTAGTAATTAGTAATTAGGAATTGATATAAGGTGTAAGCCCAGGAGCAGGGATTGACCCTGAGTGAAATGCTGGAAACCATGGATCCGAGCCCACGTGACAAGCAGGGCAACGTCATCAGTGAGCTGGATGCGTTTGAACGTCAGCTCGCGGTGCAGGAAGTGATCACCGCCGGACGCAACACCATCACTGTCGAACAGTTTTTCGTGGGTGGCGCGCTGATCCTGCTGCCGGAATATATCCTGCGCGAAATCCGTCACGGCTACACCATGGTGCAGAACCCGGCGGACCTGATCGCGGTCAGCGTGCCGGAAAAAGGTCCGACCGTTCGTCCCATTTATATCAATACCGATCCGGCGAAGAAAACGGCGGGCAAGCGTGCATCCGGCGGCGCTGCATTCCCACGTGTGGAGCTGCTCTACCGTGACAAGGAAGCCGCCATCATTGACCGTGGACGCCAATTCGACTTCTCCTACCGAGTGGTAAAGAACCAGAAACTGGCAGAATTCCGTGTGTTCCTCTGGTGGATTGGCGCCC